>NZ_JAUSSM010000001.1 GCF_030812315.1 Arthrobacter oryzae
GCGTCGGAGCCGGCCAGCTCTTCAGCCTGGTCGCCGGTGATGGTCTTGACGCCCTGGTTGGACTTGAAGTGGTACTTGACCCAGAAACGCTCGCCTTCGGCGTTGATCCACTGGTAGGTGTGCGAGCCGTAGCCCTGCATTTCGCGCCAGGAAGCCGGCAGGCCGCGGTCGCCCATGAGCCAGGTGACCTGGTGTGCGGACTCGGGGGACAGGGTCCAGAAGTCCCACTGCATGTCGGCGTCGCGCAGGTGGGTGCCCGGGAGGCGCTTCTGGGAGTGGATGAAGTCCGGGAACTTGATGCCGTCGCGGATGAAGAACACCGGGGTGTTGTTGCCGACGAGGTCGTAGTTGCCCTCGGAGGTGTAGAACTTCACGGCGAAGCCGCGGGGGTCGCGCCAGGTGTCCGGGGAGCCGTTCTCGCCGGCGACCGAGGAGAAGCGGATCAGCATTTCGGTCTCAACGCCCGGCTGCAGGAATGCGGCCTTGGTGTACTTGGAGATGTCCTCGCTGGTGGTGAACTTGCCGAACGCTCCGCCGCCCTTGGCGTGCACAACGCGCTCCGGCACACGCTCACGGTTGAACTGGGCGAGCTTTTCGATCAGGTAATGGTCGGTCAGGATGATGGCGCCGTCAGCGCCGACAGCCTTCGAGTGAGCGTCGGAAGTGACGGGAGCACCGGACTGCGTGGTGGACACAGCGGGCGCAGAGATGTTCAGAGTCATCTTTCTCCTTTGGTTGGGTTTCTTGCTTAGTTTCGTTCGGCGGGTAGCTTTTGGGTGCGCTGGCAGTCCTGGCAGATGCCCTGGTACATAACGTCAGCGATCTGGATGGTCATCGGCTTGGCGTCAGGGTCCCAGTGCGGTGTGAGGCAGGGCGCGTGGCCAACGGCGCAGTCCACGTCCTCCACCCGTCCGCAGCTGATGCAGACGGCGTGGTGGTGGTTATCGCCCACCCGCGTCTCGTACAGCGCGGGGGAATGGGGCGGTTCGAACCGACGCAGCATGTGGAGGTCCGTGAGGTCGCCAAGGACCACGTAGACGGACTGCGCGGTCAGTTCGGGGAGTTCCTCACGCGCGGCGGCAAGGATGCTTTCGGCCGGCGAGTGCGGGTGGTGTTCGACGGCGGTCAGAACCGCCAGCCGCTGTTTGGTCACCCGGCGGCCGTGGGCGCGCAAGGCAGCTGCCCATGCGTCCTGGCCGGCCTCGTGAACTGTCATAGCCCCATTGAAGCACTTATTATGACTGAATCACAATAAGGCTAGGCTAATCTCCCGAGAACGCAGCACATTTTCAAAGGGGTTGACGGCTTCGCCGGCTGAGCGGCCCAGCGCGTGCAGTTCCACCCGGCCGCCCGTAACGGCTGCGTCCGGCACCATGCAGCTGAGGCCAGTGACGGACTGCCGCAGCGCCAAGGCCTCCAATTCCGCGGCAAGGGCAAGCAGTTCCGGCGGGGTCACGTCCTGGATGGACCCGATGCTTCGCTCCGGAGCCAGGACCGTGTGGTGCGTTCCGGCAGGGTTCGACGGCGTCCAGGTGCGGATCGCGGGCAGCGGCACCACTGCTTCCGGTTCAGTGCGCCCGGGGCGGGTGCTGTCCGGTCCGTCCGGCGCGCTGCGGCGGGCGGCAGTTGCCGCCGCCAGCAACGCGGTGCGCAGCCCGACGTCGTACTTGTCCAGATCCTGATCCGGCACCGGACTGCGGCGCTGCGCGGGCAGGGCGAGCTGTTCGGCCGGGGTGACCGGTTCGCCGTCCCAGCGGCCGAAAAGGTGGAAAGTGGGGGTGGACGACTCCGCGGCAGGTTCGCCGATCGAGGCGCCGAGCGCATGCCAGCGGTGCGCAAAAAGCAGGGTGCAGGTGCCCGCCCCGATGACGTCGGCTAGCGCCGAGCGGGCAGCGTTGTGGCACAGCAGCCAGTCGGCGGCCGAACGGTGGTCCAGGGCCGTCGCCGGATTGCTGAGCCGGATCATCAGGTGGCCGGACGTCAGCGGTGTGCGCGGCCGGGCGACTTCCCATACTGCCGAACCGAAAAGCAGCCGTCTGGACAACTCCATGCGCTCCCCTTCCGCCATTGTGTTTCCCCGCCCGAGACTATCAAGGTCAGGAGCACTAGCCGGGGTCAAGACGGAATGCAGGCGACAGGCTGACCCTGTTCCGTCTGTGGCCGCGGCTAGAGTTGCCCGGTGGGTAAATTGCTGGCTGACATCACTCCGTTGCGCGAGAGTCCGGATTTCCGCCGGCTCTGGCTGGGATCAGCCGTATCCAACCTCGGGAGCCAGCTCACCCTGGTGGCCGTCAGCCTGGAGGTATACCGGCTGACGCAGGACAGCCTCTATGTGGGGCTGCTGAGTATTTTCGCGCTGGTTCCGCTGGTGCTGGGCGGACTGCTGGGCGGTTCCATCGCCGATGCCCATGATCGCCGCCGGGTGGCACTCCTGGCCACCAGCGTGCTGTGGCTGACCACTGCCGGGCTGGCGCTGCAGGCCTGGCTGGAGGTGGGGAACGTGTGGCTGCTGTACCTGCTGGTGGCCGTTCAGAGCGGCGCGCAGGCCATTAACCAGCCCGCCCGGAGCGCCATCATCCCCATGCTGGTCCGCAAGGAACTGCTCCCGGCCGCGAACGCCCTGAGCATGATCAGCTTCGGCCTGGCCATGACTGCCGGTCCGCTCCTTGCCGGCGTGCTGGTGGCGTGGGTGGGCTTCGGGTGGACCTACACGCTGGACGTGGCGAGCTTCGTGTTTGCCTTCTGGGCCCTGCTGAAGCTTCCGCCGATGCCGCCGGGAAAGGAAGCGCACCGCGCCGGGCTGCGCTCCGTGGTGGAGGGATTCCGGTTCCTGGGCACGCGCCCGAATCTCCGCATGACGTTCGTGATCGACCTCGTGGCGATGATCTTCGCGCAGCCGCGGGCACTGATGCCGGCAATCGGTGCGGTGATGATCGGCGGCGGCGAGGCCACCGTGGGCGTGCTGCTGGCGTCCACTGCGGTCGGCGCCTTCCTGGCGGGCCTGTTCTCCGGGCCGCTGGGCGGCATCCGCGGGCAAGGCAGTGCGGTGGTGTGGTCCGTTATGGGCTGGGGTGCGTCCATTGCCGGTTTCGGGCTGGTGGTGGTCCTCGCCGGGCGCTCCGGGGAGGACGGAGTAACACTGTGGCTGCTGCCCGCCGCGCTGTGCTGTGCCCTGGCCGGCATCTCCGATTCGGTGAGCGCCGTCTTCCGCACCACCATCCTTCAGGCGGCCACGCCCGACCACCTTCGCGGGCGGCTCCAGGGCGTGTTTGTGGTGGTGGTTGCGGGCGGGCCGAGGATAGGGGACATGCTGGCCGGTGGCGGCACTAAACTTTTGAGTGAAGGTTGGGTGTTGCTGCTGGGCGGCCTGTTGTGCATCGCTGTGGCATGGACGCTGGCCCGCTGGCAGTCGGGTTTTCTGAAGTACGACGCGCGGAATCCGGTTCCGTAGCCGCCGCCCCCGCAGCAACTCAAGAGGGCAGGAACTTCGTGAGGAGGCACAGTGCACAATCATCACAACGGACTGAAAACCGCGGCGCTGTTCGGGGTGCTCTGGGCGGTGCTCCTGGGACTCGGTGCCGTGATCGGGAGCAGCATGCGCAGCGCTACTCCTATCTGGATCATGGCACTGGTCGGCGTGGGCACCACTGCCTACGGGTACTGGAACAGCGACAAGATCGCGCTCCGGTCCATGCAGGCCTACCCCGTCACCGAGGAGCAGGCTCCGCAGCTTTACCAGATTGTCCGGGAGCTCTCGGTCCGGGCCAACCAGCCCATGCCCCGGATCTATGTCTCGCCCACTCCCGCGCCGAATGCCTTTGCGACCGGCAGGAACCCGCAGAACGCGGCCGTCTGCTGCACCGAAGGCATCCTGCAACTGCTGTCCGTCCGCGAGCTGCGCGGAGTGCTGGGCCACGAGCTCATGCACGTGTACAACCGGGATATCCTCACCTCGTCCGTCGCCGCGGCTGTGGCTGGCGTGATCACCTCGGTGGGGCAGATGCTGCTGTTCTTCGGCGGGGACCGGCGTAATTCGAACCCCCTCGCGATGCTCGCCATGGCCCTGCTGGCCCCGCTCGCGGCGATGGTGATCCAGTCGGCCATCTCCCGGACCAGGGAGTACGACGCCGACGAGGACGGTTCCGAGCTCACCGGCGATCCGCTGGCGCTCGCCTCAGCCCTGCGTAAGATCCATCAGGGCGTACAGATGGTGCCGCTCCCGCCGGACCAGAAGCTGGTGAACGCCTCGCACCTGATGATCGCCAACCCGTTCCGAGGCGGCGGCCTGAGCAAGATGTTCTCAACACACCCGCCCATGCAGGACCGCATCGCCCGGCTGGAACTGATGGCGGGCCGCCCGCTCAGCTGAGCGCCGCCGTCGTACTTCCCCACGGCGACGCGCGAAAAACCCTCGACACTCAAAGGCGCCCTCGACGCGCAAAAGCGCTCTCGACGCGCAAAAAGGCCGGCGACGCCCGTATACGGGGGTCGCCGGCCCTTTTGCGTAGCGCCAGGATTTTTGCGCGTCGAAAACGACGGCGGGGGTTAGCTGCGGAAGTTGACGAACTGCAGGTCCGCCTCGTCAAAGTCCTTCAGCAGGGCCATGGTGGCCTGGAGATCGTCGCGGGACTTGGAGGTCACGCGGAGCTCGTCGCCCTGGATCTGGGACTTGACGGACTTGGGCGCCTCGTCGCGGATCAGTTTGTTGATCTTCTTGGCGAGGTCCTGGGCGATGCCTTCCTTGATGGAGGCCTCCAGCCGGTATTCTTTGCCGGATGCGTAGGGTTCCCCAGAGTCCAGCGACTTCAGGGAAATCCCGCGGCGGATGAGCTTGGACTGCAGCACGTCCAGGACGGCGAGCACGCGCTCTTCCGAGTTCGCCTTCATGAGGATCTTTTCACCGCTGAAGTCGACCTCCGCGCCAACGCCCTTGAAGTCATACCGCTGGGCCAGTTCCTTCTGCGCCTGGTGCAGCGCATTGGCAACTTCCTGCTTGTCTACCTTGCTGACGACGTCGAATGTGGATTCGCCTGCCATAACTGTCCTCCTGCTGATTGCCTGAAGCCCCTCTGAGGGCGGTTCTGTCTGCATTCCAGCCTAGTACGGATGGCGTCCCCGTGAAGGCCGGTCCCTGACAACCTTCGGTGTGATTCACAGTTTTCTCATAGCGGACACAGGGCGGGAACGAAGGCTGGGCCTCCAGAGTTGGAACTGTTGGAAGAGTTGCCCCGGAAGGAAAGCACATGCACCAGAAGGCCGTCCGCTACGTCACCCGTTCGACTGCCGCCGCAGCCACGACCATCGCCACTGCGGCGACGTCCGTGGCAGCCGCCGCGGTAGCCGCCTCGATCATCCTTAGCCCCGTGGCCGACGCCTCGTCCCGCCTGGACGGTGTTCACTCGGACCTGATGCGGGCGGTGCAGCTGAACCAGATCACGGAGGAACAGGCGGCAAAGTTCGAGGCGAAACTGGCCGGACGCATTCTCGGGGAAGCCTGATTTTCCGCGGAATTCCGGGGTGTTCGGGGCCTTTGGAGGCTCGATTCGATTCTTCGGCAGAAGTTCTGTAAAGTTGTCTTGCCCGCGGTTGCTGGAAGCGGAACGGATGGAAACAGCCGTTCTGAACATGGAAACCGCGAGTGATCTTCTTTTGAAGTTCGGCAGATTACCCGAGCGGCCAAAGGGGGCTGACTGTAAATCAGCTGGCAACGCCTACGGGGGTTCGAATCCCTCATCTGCCACCCAAGGAAAAGTCTCCGGAACCACCAGGTTCCGGAGACTTTTCTGTTTCCCCTGCGTTTTTCGCCTTCTGGCCCTAGCTTGTCCGCGGCGCCTGGCCCTGAAGGCTCGGAACCGCGGACAAGCTTAGGAAAGTCAGTTGAGACCGATCACTAGCATCTGGTTGGTCCCCGGGATGCAGGTCTGCAGGATAACCCGCGGAAAGCCGCCGAAAACCGCTGAGACGTGGTTGGTGGTGCCGGGGTTTGGCACCTGCCCCCGCCCGCTGACCGTGTACGTTCCGTAGCCGGGAATACTGACGGTTTCGCCGACGCCGATCCCCGAGAACCGTGCCCACCCGCCGCAGAAGTCGTGCTCCGTGATGAAGAGGGCATAGGCATCCGTCGGGGTGAAGTGAATGGGGCCGATGCAGGCGTCCACCATGGCCTGGCCACCCGCGCCCGCGACGTAGATGGTCCGAACCGCAGGGGCAGGGGCGGGAGCTGGAGCAGGTGCCGGTGCAGGAGCCGGGGCTGGAGCCGGGGCTGGGGCTGGCGCCGGGGCGGCCACGGCGGGGCCTGTCAGCTTCAGGACCTGGCCCGGCACGATCGGCGAGTACAAGCCCAGTCCGTTGGCCGCCAGCATGGCGTTCATGTCGACGCCAAAGCGGGCAGCGATCGCCCCCACAGTATCTCCTGCAACCACCGTGTACGTGTTGGACGCCTCTGGGGCTGGGGCTGGTTCCGGGTCCGGTGGCGGAGGTGCCGGGGCAGGTGCCGCCGGTGGAGGTGCGGGATCCGGCGCTGCAGCAGGTGCCGGGCTTTCGGCTGCGCCAAGCGACGGTCGTGGGGGAATGGGAGCCGGTACGGAATGGACAGCGTCCCCGGTGCCCGAACCGGCCGTCGCCGGAGCAGTGGCCGTATCCGTTCCCTGACTCGTAAGCGGTTCAGCCGTTTGATGCGGTTCCAATACAAAACGCGTGGTTTCGGGAGCGGCAGTCAAGGGCGGCGTTCCGGTCAAAGTTGTCCCCTGGAGGGGCTCGAGGGCTACGGAGGCGGACAATGTCGCGAGCGACAAGAGCGCGAGGGCGGCAACCCGTACCTTGAGTTTGCGAGTGCCGTGACGGGCAGGTGGAGGCTGATTCATCGGTGACCCTTAGGTTCCACGCGCCGCCGACGGGTCGACTGCGCATCCCGGACAGCCATGCCGGTCACGGAGGGGGGCCAGCGGCAGAATCCCGGTGGCTCAGCGCGAGGGGCATAACCGACTATTCGAATGAGACACGCTCAGTAACGTGTCGCCCCAGCGAGATTCAGTGTATTCAGCATGCGATCGGTTGGCACGAGTGGGGAGTACTCCCTTTGTCGTCCGGAGTACTCGGGCCGATAGGCACTGGCCCTAGTGCCCTTCCATGCGGCCCGCCACGGAATGGCCGTGCCGATCCGTTCTACTGCGCGCGGCGAAGTTCCGCCAGTTCCTTACGCAGGGCGGCCACCTCCACCAGCAGTTCACGGACCTCCGCACGGGCCGGAACTTCAGCCGCTTCCACGGTCGCTTCGGTGTTCTCTTCGACCCTTTGCACCAGCCATGATGCGATGGAAGCCGTGACCACGCCCAGCACTGCGATTCCGCTCATCATCAGGGCGGCGGCAACCATCCGGCCAATCGGGGTGACGGGAAAGAGATCGCCGTACCCCACCGTCGTGATGGTGGTGATTGCCCACCAGGCGGCGTCGCCGAAAGTGAGGATTTTGGCGTCGGGAGCGTTTTGTTCGACGTCGAGGACGGCCAGTGCGCCAACGAACACCAACAGGACCGCGGAGCCGGCCACATAGGTGACTACACGGCCGCGGAGTGTTTCACCCACGGTGCGGTGCAATACTGAGAGCAGTGTGACCAACCGGAGCAGCCGCAACGGGCGGAAGAACGGGAGGGCAACGATCAGCAGCTCGTGCAGGTTGAGGATGAACCAGTGCTTCCTGTTGTCCGCGAGCCACAGGTTGGCGGTGTAGTCAGCGGCGAAGATCGCCCAGGTAAGCCACATGATGCTTTCCAACACATCGGCTTGCCGCCCCTCGATGTTGCCGATCACCTGCCAGGCATAGGCTGCCAGGAACACAAGTGCTGTCCCCATCAGCGGCCACTCGGCTATGTCCCTGTAGCGTTGCTGCGTCATGGGGAAATCCTACGGGCCCTTGGCCTCGATGTTACTCGCGGGTAATATATGGGAATGCACCTGCTCGTACGGACCCTCCTGCTCTTGTTCACTTCCTCGCGCCGGCCGCGCCTAAGTATCTGGGACACGTCCTCCCTGCCGCTTCGGGTCCTGCCTACGGACATTGACATCGCCATGCACGTCAACAACGGGATGTACTTCTCGCTGATGGATCTGGGCCGCTTTGATCTGATGGCACGGAGCGGGACCTGGCACAAGATGCGTAGGCGGGGCTGGTCGCCCGTGGCCGCGGGGGAGACCATTGCCTTCCGCAAGTCCCTCCAGTTGTGGCAGCAGTACACCATCGAATCCCGGATCATCGGGCTCGACACCAAGGCCATTTATTTCGAGCAGAGAATGGTGGTGGACGGGGAAATCTATGCCCGGGCACACATCGCCACGCGTCTTGTCAGTAAGGGGAAGCCCGTCAGCCAGGAGGAGATCTTCGCTGAATTCGGTGAGCCCCCGGCTGATATGGAACTGCCGGAATGGATCCACGAGTGGCGCGAAACCAATGCGCTTCCGGGGTCCCGCCGCCCCGCGCCGCACCTCTGGCACTGAGGCGTCCGGCGGTCCTCAGCCGGGCCTGGCCCAACAGTACAACCGACTTATCGAGTAGGGCGCCAAATACCTAACCGGCTTGCCAGCGGATCCGCGTAGCGCCCACTCGTGCGGCTACCCTCTCCGATTCGTAGCCTCGTCCTAGGGCTACCAGCTACTTCGCCGCTGGTTGCGCTATTGACGACGTTAGGTGTCTCATGTCCCAGTCGAAACGGCAAGCGATTCGCCACACCTCCGTAGTTTTGGTCGGATTACTGCTGATCACGGGGTACGTGACGGTGACTCGGCACCACCCCTCGAAAGCGACCGGATCGCACCACGGGCATATCACGATGCTGCCGGCCGCCGCGATGGCGATGGCGGTGGCACCGTTGCCACGGATGGGGTGGACTGCGTCGGCCAGCGATGAGGAGACCTCCGGCGAGAACGGCCGTGCCAGCAATGTGCTCGACGGGAACGCAGCCACTCACTGGCACAGCAAATGGACCGCGCCCGCCGTCCCGTTACCGCACACCATCACGATCGACACCAAGGTGACCCAAAGCATCTCGGGGTACCGCTATCTCCCGCGGTCGAGCGGCGCGAACGGGCGGATTGGCAGCTTCGAGATCCTGGTGAGCACTGACGGCACCACTTGGGGCACCCCGGTGGCTAGCGGGACCTGGGCGGACAGCAGTGCGGAGAAAAGCGTGACGTTCGCGGCTGTCTCTGCGCGCTATGTCCGGCTGCGAGCCATCACCGAAGCCGGCAACCGTGGTCCGTGGAGCAGTGCGGCCGAGATAAACCTGCTAGCCGAGCAAACCACGCCTCCACCGACTCCAACCCAGGTTCTGCCCCGCAGCGGTTGGGTGGCCAGCGCCAGCGATGAAGAGGTCAACGGCGAGAACGGCCGCGCCGCCAACGTTCTCGATGGCAGTGCGGCCACAATCTGGCACAGCAGGTGGTCTCCGGCGCCGGCGGCACCACTGCCGCACAGCCTCACCATAGACATGCGCACCGCAAACCAGGTCTCGGGGTTCCGTTATCTCCCACGTTCCGGCAGTTCGAACGGGCGGGTCGGTGCCTACTCCATCGCAGTCAGCTCCGACGGAACCACCTGGAGTGTAGTCACCAGTGGAACCTGGCCGGATACCAGTGCGGAGAAGACGGTGGCCTTCACGGCGGTTAGCGCCCGGTACGTCCGGCTGACCGCAACCACCGAAGCAGGCAACCGTGGGCCGTGGAGCAGTGCCGCGGAGATCAATCTGCTCGGCCCGTCGGCGGGCGGGACGGTGGGGTCCTGGGGGCCAACCATTAACTTTCCAATCGTCCCGGCCGCGGCGGCGCTATTGCCCGGCAACCGGCTGCTGACCTGGTCCGCGTACTCTCCCACCAGTTTTGGTGGGAGCCGCGGCGTCACGCAGACATCCATCCTGAACCTCACCACCGGCGCGGTGAGCCAGACCCAGGTGGCCAACACCGGTCACGACATGTTCTGTCCCGGAACCTCGCTGCTCCCGGACGGGCAGATCATGGTCAGTGGCGGCAGTAACAGCGCGAAAACTACCCTCTACAACCCTGAGACGAACACCTGGATCCCGGGGCCGGACATGAAGATTGCGCGCGCATATCAATCCAACGTGACCACGTCCAACGGCGAAGTGTTCAGCATCGGCGGATCGTGGGCGGGCGGTACCGGAAACAAGCACGGCGAGGTATGGTCCAGCGCCGGCGGCTGGCGAACGCTGCCGAATGTGCCGGTTGACAACATCCTGACCAACGATCCCGGTGGCGTCTACCGTTCCGACAATCACGCCTGGTTGTTTGCCGCTCCCGGTGGGCGTGTGTTCCATGCCGGGCCGAGCCGCCAGATGAACTGGATCTCCACCACCGGAACTGGAAGCATCACCTCGGCCGGTCTCCGAGCCGATAGCCCAGACGCGATGAATGGTGACGCCGTGATGTACGACGTTGGAAAGATTCTGACGATGGGTGGGGCGACCGCGTACGAGAACACGAATGCTACGGCGCGGGCGTACACAATCGACATCAATAACGGCGCCACTGTGGCCAGGACCGCAGACATGGGGGTCACCCGCTCGTTCGCTAATGGGGTCGCGCTGCCCGATGGCCAGGTGTTGGTTGTCGGTGGTCAGGCCACGCCCGTTCCCTTCAGCGACAACGGCGCCAGGATGGCACCGGAACTTTGGAACCCGGCGACCGGGCAGTGGACCATGCTGGCCCCCATGGCTGTCCCGCGGACCTATCACAGTGTCGCCTTACTCCTTCCTGATGGACGGGTCTTCGTCGGAGGTGGCGGGCTATGCGGAAATTGCTCGACCAATCATCTGGATGGAGAGATCTTTACGCCGCCGTACCTGCTGAACGCAGATGGCAGTGCGCGTACCCGGCCGACGATTGTGACAGCACCTGCCACCGCCGCGGCCGGCAGCACGATTTCGGTGACCACCGGAGCGCAAATCACCAAGTTCTCCCTGATGCGGATGTCCACGGTGACCCACACCGTAAACACCGATCAGCGGCGAATCCCGCTGACTGCAACTGCGGTGTCGGGCAACACGGCAACACTGACGTTGCCGGCGGACCGCGGCGTGCTGGTGCCCGGCAGTTACCTGCTCTTCGCAGTGGACGGCAATGGAGTGCCCAGCGTTGCCTCGACGATCAAGATCAGTTGACGACGGGGAACGGGGTCAGGGGCCACGCCTATGACCCTAACGAGGATGGGCGTGCTCTGGAGGTGTGCCAAGAGCGAAACGCATGGGACATCCCCGGGCGGCTCGCGTACCGTTGACCCATGGCTACCGTAGACATTACAGGTGAACAGTTCGCATCAACCGTCGAGAACAACGACATCGTCCTCGTTGATTTCTGGGCCGAATGGTGTGGTCCCTGCAAGCAGTTTGGACCCACGTATTCCGCCGTTTCCGAGAAGCACCCGGACGTCGTCTTCACCAAGGTGGACACCGAAGCCGAACAGCAGCTGGCCGCGGAGGCCGGCATTACGTCCATCCCCACGCTGATGGCCTTCCGCGAGAAGGTGCTGGTGTTCTCCCAGCCCGGCGCGCTGAACGCCCAGCAGCTGGAACAGGTTATTGACGCGGTCAAGGCGCTGGACATGGAGGAAGTCCACGCGCATGTGGCCCGTTCGCAGGCTGAGTCAGCGGCTGCGGCCGGCAAGCAGGACGGCTCCCAGATTCCGGAGGCCTAAAGCTTCTGCGGGGTGTCCAGCGGCATAAGGCTGGCATTGGCAAGCGCTTAAACACCAACGCGGGGGCACTTCCGCCCACGAACCATGGTTCGTACGGGCGGAGTGACCCCGCGTTGGTTTTGTCGGCCTTGATTGCCCGTTAGGGCGGCGGGACTACAGCCGTTCGAGCTGGACGGGTTCGGCCAGCAGGGCGCTCAGCGATTCGTTGAGGTCCTGGACGGCGGTGCCCTTGGAATGCTTGTCAAGGTCCTCTTCGGAAGCCCACTGTTCGGTCAGCACCAGCTTTTCCTCGGTGGCCTCCGTCAGTTCGTATCGGATGCAGCCGGGTTCGTTGACCACCTCGTCGATCGCGATTTCGAGGGCGAGCTTCACGCGGAAGAATTCGCCGTCGTTGGGGATGAACGTTGCCTGCAGGTCAATGGGTGCACTCATGCGTTTCACAATACCGGGCGGCCGTCCTCCGGCCCGACATGTTTTGTAGGGCTTCCTAGTTTTACGCTTCTCTTGCGCTGGGTCTGTTGGTAGCGTGCCAGCATGCGCGCTTATACAGCCGGGGACACTGACGTTCCGCTGCTCGAAGAGACCATCGGCCGGAATTTCGAGCGGATCGTGGCCCGGTTTCCGTTCCACGACGCCCTGATCGAGGCGGCTCCGGTTCCCGGCGCGGATGCCCGCCGGTGGAGCTACACAAAACTGAACGACGACGTCGACAGGCTGGCCCGCGCGCTGCTCGCCCTCGGCGTCGCCACCGGGGAGCGGATCGGCATTTGGAGTCCTAACTGCGCGGAGTGGACCATCCTGCAGTACGCCACGGCCAAGATCGGCGCCATCCTCGTCAACGTGAATCCGGCGTACCGGAGCCATGAGCTGGAGTTCGTTGTCAGGCAGAACGGCATGCGCATGCTCGTCACGGCGCCGTCGGACCGGAGCAGCGACTACACCGGGATGGCCCGGCAGGCCCTCGCGGACTGCCCCGAGCTCAAGGAACTGGTCTTCCTCCCGGACGGCGGGCAGCCTCAGCTGCAGGCAGGCGATCCGGAAAGGGACGCCGAACTCACATACGCCGAGCTGCTCAAGCGGGCGGACGACGTCGGGCATTCCGCTTTGAAGGCCCGCCTGGCGGGGCTGGACCCGCAGGACCCGATCAACCTGCAGTACACCTCGGGCACCACAGGCTTCCCCAAAGGCGCCACGCTCACCCATCGCAACATCCTGAACAACGGCTATTCCATCGGCGAGCTGCTGGGGTATACGGAACACGACCGCGTGGTCATCCCGGTGCCGTTCTATCACTGCTTCGGGATGGTGATCGGCAACCTGAACGCCCTGAGCCACGGCGCTGCCACGATCATTCCGGGACGGTCGTTCACCCCCGCGGCGGCCCTGGAAGCGGTCCAGGATTTTGGCGGGACGTCGCTGTATGGCGTGCCCACGATGTTCATCGCCGAGCTGGCCCTGCCGGATTTCGCTTCGTACGACCTTTCCACGCTTCGCACCGGCGTCATGGCCGGCTCGCTGTGTCCCATCGAGGTGATGAACCGGGTCATCTCGGAGATGAATATGAAGGATGTGGCCATTTGCTACGGCATGACGGAAACGTCCCCGGTGTCCACCATGACCCGCGCGGGCGACACCATGCAGCAGCGCACCGAGACCGTGGGCCGGACCATGCCGCAGCTGGAGAGCCAGGTGGTGGATCCTGTGACAGGCGGCGTGCTGGAACGGGGCGATATCGGCGAGCTGTGCACGCGCGGCTATGCCGTGATGAAGGGGTACTGGAACCAGCCGGACAAGACAGCCGAAGCGATCGATTCGGACGGCTGGATGCACACCGGGGACCTTGCCCGCATGGACGCGGACGGCTATGTGGTGATCGAGGGCAGGATCAAGGACATGGTGATCCGAGGCGGGGAGAACGTTTACCCGCGCGAGATTGAGGAGTTCCTCTACACCCATCCTGCGATCCGGGACGTGCAGGTGATCGGCGTCCCGGACGCCAAGTACGGCGAGGAGCTGATGGCCTGCATCATCCTCAAACCCGGCGCTGAACCGCTGGACGCGGCCGCGGTCGCCGAGTTCTGCCGGGGGAAGCTTGCGCACTACAAGATTCCGCGCTACGTGGACGTCCGGGAAAGTTTCCCGATGACCGTTTCCGGGAAAATCCGCAAGGTGGAAATGCGAGAGGAAGCGGTGGCCCGGCTAGGGCTCTGACCCGCGGATCAGCGACGCGCGGCTCTGACGGCCGGGGCCCCAAGTGTCCGTTCGCGCTGCACGAAGCCAGGATGAGCGCGAACGGACAGATATGGCCCTGGTTTCGCGCTCAGCCGGCCGGCTGGATCTGCGCAATTAGATCCGAGGGATCGTAGTAGCGGCGTTCCTCGATGACTTCTCCGTCCGCATTGAACTTCGAGAAGACAGCCCCGGCATTTTCGATGGCATTTCCGGTAGCCGCAATCTCGCCGTCGGGGGCAGCCAGCGGGCCCAGGTGCGTCCCCTGCAAAGTGAACTCGCCCGCGACCGTCTCACCGTCCTGGAGCAGTGGCCCCACGGTGAAGCGGGCGTCCGGGAACGCCCGCAGGAGTTCCACCATGTCCTGCTCAATCGCGTCCCGCCCCTTCAGTGGCTGGGGATAGAGCGGGTCGTGGACCACTGCATCCGCGGCATAGGTTGCGGCAAAGGCCTTCGCATCATGGGCGTTAACGGCCTCCACTGCCTTGGAAAATGCGCTGGCAAGTGCGCTTGCGCTCATTGTTGTGCTCATCGTTGTGCTCCTTAATTGGTCCTGTGTCCGTTTTCCGGGACAACTTCAGACTCCTCGGATTGACCGCCAGGGGGATCGGTCATCTGACCCATTTTGTGGCCCACGCCAGTGACCGCAAGGCGGATCCGATGCCGTCCCGGCAACGGTTTCAGGGCCTAGGGAACAACAGCGCGAGGTGCTGTAATTGAAGCGTGACGCTGGAGGAAGCGACAGCGAGGGGCTACGAGGCACTGGAAGCGGGGCGGTGGGCGGAGGCCCGGGCCGCGTTTGAGGAAGCACTTGTGGGCGCGGGGTCGCCGGGCGCGCTTGCAGGCTTGGGCGACGCCCTCTTTTTTCTCGGCGATCTCGGTGAGAGCGTCCGCTGCCGTGAGCGCGCGTACGCTGCCAGCCGGCGTGCCGGTGATGTTCCGGACGCGATCGATTCAGCTGTCTGGCTGTGCCTTGTCTACGGGATGTCCCTTGGCAACGAGGCAGCAGCGCGAGGCTGGCTTGCCCGTGCGGAGAGCATGGCAGGGCCCGACGACGGGCTGTCCGGGGCCTGGATTGATTACTGCGCGGCGCTGCTGGCTACCGACGCCCATCACTGCCGCGACCGGATCGAGCGTGCGCTGGCCACGTCGCATGAGTTGGATGACCCCGACCTGGCGGTCTGTGCGCTTGCGGAGCGCGGCGTGGTCCTGGTCAAGGACGGAGAGATCCAGGCCGGGCTTCGCTGCGTGGACGAGGCGATGGCCAGCGCCCTTGGTGGCGATGGGACGACCTTCTACACCGTGGTCATGGCGAGCTGTTCGATGCTGACGGTCTGCGACCTCCTCAGCGACCTCGCCCGGGCCGCCCAATGGTCGCAGGCTGCAGACGACTACATGAAGGCCTACGGCTGTCCCTACCTCTACGCCCAATGCCGCATGGTCCACGGGCGCGTTCTCCTGCTGACGGGCCACTGGGCCGAAGCCGAGGAAGAGCTCCGGCGTGCGGCGGCGAGTACGAGGGACGTCTTCCCGGGCATGTTCCACAGGGCCATCGCGAGCCTCGCCGAGCTACGCCTGCGCCAAGGTCACTTCGACGAGGCCCGGGCCTTGATTGAGGGCATCGGCGCCCCGGTTGAAACCAGCCTGGTGGCGGCAGGCCTGGCCCTCGGAGGCAGTGAACCGGTGGCAGCGGTGGCCCTCGCGGAACGGTGGCTTCGTTCAGAAAACGGCAGCACCGACGAGGTGGTTCCGGCGCTGCATGCCGGCGGGCAGCGAACGTCGCTGGAGACAGCGGGTGCCCGCAGCCTGCTGGTCGAAGCACAGCTGGCAGCCGGTAATCGCGCCGCTGCCGCAGCGGCAGCCGAGCACCTTGCCGAGCTGGACGCCGGCGCCGGAGGAGTGCACCTGTTGTCCGCCCACGCCGCGTTGGCCAAAGGGCGGGTTGCGGCCGCAGAGGATCGACACGATTCGGCCACGGTCTACTTTGAAGAGGCACTCAAGTGGTTCGGGCAGTTGGAGCTCCCGTTGGAAGCCGCACGCACGCGGCTGGAGCTGGCGCGTGTTTTGGCCCAGGTCGAGCCCTCGCTTGCCATCTCTGAAGCCCGGGCTGCCCTGTCAGTGCTCGACAAGCTGGGGGCGTCCCATGATGCCGATGTGGCCGCGGCCCTGTTGCGTTCGTGGGGTGCCGGAGGCAGGTCCGTTCCTCGTGGCGGCGGCGTCCTGACCCGGCGTGAGCAGGAAATCCTGGGGCTACTGGTTCAGGGCTATTCAAATCATGAGATTGCCGGGCAGCTGTTCATTAGCAGCAAGACAGTGGCCCACCATGTGAGCAGCGTGCTGGAGAAGCTGGGCGTCCGCAACCGTGCCGAAGCCGCAGCCTACGCCGCCCGTCTGCGTCCTAGCTGATGTTCCGGTTGATCGCCCGGACTCCGACCACGAGCCCGACGGCGGCTGTCACCGAGGCGGCCAGGAGACCCAGGAGCGTGTGGCCTCCGATATTGCCCGCGAACAGTTCCCGTTCGGCGTTGACCAGGTAAGTCAGCGGATTGAACCAGCTTGCGGTCTTCATCCAGTCCGGACCGGCTTCAATGGGCAGCATGATGCCGGACAGGATCATGAGCGGGAAGAGCAGGGTCTGCTGCACTCCCCAAAAGATCCACTCCTTGTTCTGCGACACGAGGGCGAGGGCGTAGGAGAGCGCGCCGAGCCCGATGCCGAAGATGCCCAGGATGACCAGCCCGAACAGCACGTGAAGAGGGTAGAAGACAAAGCCGAACGGTATGCAGACCAGGCTGATGAGCAACCCTTGCACCACCAGCGGCGCCCACTCCTTCAACGCCCGCCCGATCATCAGCGAGGAGCGGGACAGCGGCGAGGCCAGGATCCGCTCGTAGGAGCCGGTCATCAGCTCGTACTGCAGGTTGGAGCCGGTCATGGACGTGCCGAACAGGGCGATCATCACCACCACTCCGGGCAGGAACCACTGCAGCGTGGACTGTCCGCCGAAGGCCGGGGCGCCCACCGTCGACCCGAGCAGGGGACCGAAAAGGCCCAGGAACACGAGCGGCTGGAGGAGGGAAAAAATCAGCGAAAACGGGTCCCGCAGGGGCAGCAGCATTTCCCGCCAGAACACATACTTTGTGTCGTGGAGGACCTGCACCAGGCCGGGCCTCTTCACGACGTCCCGGACATCCTGCACGCTCATCAGCGGTCAGCTCCTTCCCTGAGGTTGCGGCCGGTCAGCTCGAGGAACACATCGTCCAGGGTGGGCGGTTTCAGTTCCAGGGACTGGGCGGGAGCGCCGGCGTCGTTCATTTCCTTGAGCAGCGCGGGCGCCAGCCGTGCGCCTTCCGGGAGCCGGAGGCGGAAGCTGACCACGCCGTCGTGGGTGTTTTCCTGCACTTCGCCGCCCGCCGCTGCACGGCCCAGCAGCCCGCGCACGCTCGGCGCCGACTCCGTGGCAACTTCAACGGCCAGAAGGTCGCCGGCCAGGTTGGCCTTGAGGCGGGCCGCGGTGTCGTCGGCGATGATCCGGCCGTGGTCGATGACAATCACCCGTTCGGACATGGAATCCGCCTCGTCCATGTAATGCGTGGTGAGGACGATGGTGGTCCCGTGCTCTGCACGCATCCGCATGATGTGTTCCCAGAGGTTGGCCCTGTTCTGCGGATCCATGCCGGTGGAGGGCTCGTCGAGGAAGAGCAGCCGCGGTGAGTGCATGAGGCCCAGGGCCACGTCCATCCTGCGCCGCTGCCCTCCGGAGAGTTTGATCACCGTGCGTTTGGCGAGATCGGTCAGGTCCAGGGACTGCAGGAGCTCCTGGGCGCGGGCAGCCGCGTCCGTGGTGTTCATTCCGTAGAAACGGCCCTGCATCATCATTTCGTCGATCACCCGGAAGCTGTGGCCGCCGCCGTTGCCCTGGCCGATGTAGCCGATCCGTGCCCGCACACCCGCCGGGTCCGCGGATACGTCCACGCCGGCAACCGTGGCGGTGCCGGACGTGGGCCGGAGCAGGGTGGTCAGCATCCGCAGCGTTGTGGACTTGCCGGCGCCGTTCGGGCCGAGGAACGCCACGAGTTCGCCCGGGGCGACGTCGATGTCGACGCCCTTGACGGCCTCGATCGTTTCCTTTTTGACCGTGAAGTTCTTGGTGAGTTTCCGGGTGTGGATCACTGTGCGCTCCAGGATGCGGGTCACTGGCGTTCTGGCTGCCGGACGCCATGCCGCCACGCTATACCCAGCCGGCGAGGGCGTCCACAGGATCAGGGACAGCTTCGGTCCGCGATGGAGAGTGGCTGCCCGCCGGACAGGGAGAAGCGCCCGGGCAGACCCCTTAGTGCCGGCGGTGGTCCTGGATTGTCATTCGCGGGCCGAACGTGGGTTTCCGGAAACCGCTGAGGCCGATCATCCGCACCACACGCTGCCGGTGCCCCGCCCAGGGGGCCAGCAGCTTCAGCATCCCGGCGTCGTCCGTCCGTCGGCCGGTCAGCGCAGCGCCCACGTACGCGGCGAGATGGTAGTCGCCCACCGCGATGGAGTCCGGGCAACCGTGCGTGCGCTGGACCACCTCCGCCGTGGTCCAGGTGCCGATGCCCGGGATTGTCTGCATCTTGGCGGATGCCTCCGCGGCGGTGAACCCAGCCAGGCGTTCAAGGGCGACGGCGGAACGCACGGCCCGCATGACAGTTGCCGACCGCTGCGGTCCCACGCCGGCCTTGTGCCACTCCCAGGACGGGATCCGCAGCCATTGCTCGGGAGTGGGCTGAACCAGCAGGCCCGCGGGCGCGGCGGCTCCGGCAGCGGGGGCCGACGTTCCGAATCGGTACATCAGGTAGCGGTAGCCCCGCCGGGCTTCGATGACGGTGACCTTCTGCTCGAGGATGGTGGGCACCAGGGAGTCGACCATCCGCCCGGTGGCCGGGAGCCGCAGGGCGAGGTTCCGGCGTCGGGCTTCAACCACCATCCGCGGGAGCGTGGCGTGGAACCCGGGGTGGTCAAAGCCGGACCAGTCGTCGTCGCTGCCCAGCAAGCGCGGGGAGGTGGAGATGGCGTCCTCGGCCCCGGCCCCCCAGGCCTGCACGTCCACGGACGGTTCGCGCGGGTCCCCGGAAACGGTGAGGCGCAGGGTCGCCGGGCCATCCGGCGTCGTAAACGACATCCAGAGACCATCGGGCCGGGAGGCGAACGCCGGATCTCCGTTGCCGCGCATCAGCGTGCCGAGGGTCTGCAGGAGATTGAACGGACCGCCCGGATGCCACCGCAGCGAGGCGTCCGCCGCGGCAGCCAAGCCTGCGGGGACGTCGGTGATGGTCATGAATCTATCGTCCCACGCAGGGCTGACACCGCCCCCAACGGCATGCTCGGAAGTCTTCCGTTCGGCCCGCCATGCAAGCCCGGCAGCAAGGCCAAAGGGCCCTGATTGCGTCCGGCCCGCGGGACTAGAATTTGGGTGTGGCGCGGTAAATCCGTGCCTTCCACCCCCATGTTGTCAGGAGCGCACTATGGCTGGAATCGTGCATTTTGAAATCCCCGCGGACGATCAGGGACGTGCCACCGAGTTCTACAAAGCGGCCTTCGACTGGACCATCAACCCGATGCCCGAGATGGACTACAACGTGGTCCTCACCACCCCGACTGATGAAACAACCGGAATGCCCAAGGATCCCGGGGCGATCAACGGCGGACTCTTTGCCAGGGAAGGGGAACTGAAGACCCCTATCATCACCGTTGATGTCGAGGACATCGACGCCTCGCTGGCGCGGATCGAATCGCTCGGCGGAGCCGTGGTCAAACCCAAGGATGCCATCCCCGGAATGGGCTACTACGCCTACTTCAAGGATCCCGAGGGCAACGTCCTGGGGCTGTGGCAGACCGCCGACGCACGGGAAGGGGGCGTCAGCCCCGAATCCGCGGCAAACGACATCGGCGCGTAGGCGCCGCACTAACCCAGTGCCGTCGGGCGGACCATGGGGCCCGTCCGGGCGGGGCACGCGCCGCGCCCACCGGCCAGGCGGGCCGCCGAAGCAAGGGGTGCACGCCCGAGACGGTAACTTTGTACCTATGAAGTACGCCCAGTCCGTCCTGGACCTCATCGGCAAGACGCCGCTCGTAAGACTCAACCACGTAACTGATGGTGTCAAAGCCACCATCCTGGCGAAGGTGGAATACCTGAACCCGGGCGGATCCATCAAGGACCGCATCGCGGCGAAGATGATCGAAGAGGCGGAACGGGACGGCAAACTCCTCCCGGGCGGAACCATAGTTGAACCCACCTCAGGGAACACCGGTGTGGGCCTGGCACTCGTCGCCCAGCAGAAGGGCTACCGCTGCACCTTCGTGGTCCCGGACAAGGTGGGCGAGGACAAGCGCGCCGTCCTGCAGGCATATGGTGCCGAAGTGGTGGTGACTCCCACCGCCGTCGCCCCCGACAGCCCGCAGAGCTATTACAGCGTTTCGGACCGCCTCGTCACCGAAATCCCTGGCGCATACAAGCCGGACCAGTTCTCCAACCCCGCCGCCCCGGGAAGCCACTACGAAACCACCGGACCCGAGATCTGGCAGGACACCGACGGCCGGATAACGCACTGCGTGATCGGGGCAGGCACCGGCGGCACCATCACCGGAACGGGCAGGTACCTCAAGGAAGTTTCCGCCAACCGGCCCGAGGCCGACGGCGGACGCGTCCGGATCATCGGCGCCGACCCCGAAGGCTCCGTCTACTCCGGCGGAACCGGCCGGCCGTACTTCGTGGAGGGCGTCGGCGAGGACATGTGGCCGGCCAACTACGACAAAACCGTTCCGGACCAGGTGATTGCCGTCAGCGACGCCGAGTCCTTCGAGATGACCCGCCGGCTGGCCCGCGAGGAGGGCCTGCTGGTGGGCGGCTCATCCGGCATGGCCGTGGTTGCTGCCCTGCGCGTCGCCAAGGACCTGCCCGAAAGCGCCGTGGTGGTGGTGATCCTGCCCGATTCCGGGCGCGGCTACCTGGCCAAGATCTTCAACGACCAGTGGATGCGGTCCTACGGCTTTCTGTCCGGCGGCGAGGAATCCTCCGTTGGCGAGGTGCTCAAGTCCAAGACCGGGGAACTCCCGGAGCTGGTGCACATCCACCCGAACGAAACCGTCCGCGACGTCATCAACATCATGACCGAGTTCGGCGTCTCCCACATCCCGGTCCTGTCCCAGGAACCGCCGGTGGTCATGGGCGAAGTGCTCGGCGCCGTGGACGAACGGAGCCTCACCTCCAAGCTGTTCCGCGGCGAGGCGAAGCTGACGGACAAGATCTCCGAACACATGGGGGAGCGGCTGCCCGTGATCGGCTCGCTGGAGACCATCTCCGCCGCCCGCGAACTGCTCTCCGACGTCGACACGGTCATGGTCACGTTCGTCGGTGCACCGGTGGGCATCCTGACCCGCCACGACCTCCTCGCCTACCTCAGCCACTAGTCCTGTTTGCAAGCCCGACCGGCAGCCGAAAGGAACTTCATGTCTGTCTCTGAAAACCAAGGTTTCAACACCCGCGCCGTCCACGCCGGCCAGGCCTTCGAGCCGCGAACCGGCGCCGTGGTGCCGCCCGTGCACTTCTCCTCCACGTACGCCCAGGACGGCATCGGCGGGCTGCGCGACGGCTACGAGTACGGCCGCGGCACCAACCCCACCCGCGACGCCCTGCAGGAGCAGCTGGCGGCGCTCGAGGGCGGCTCGCACGCCTACTCCTTCAGCTCGGGCCTGGCCGCGGAAGACTCCCTTATCCGCGCACTCACCCGCCCCGGTGACCACATCGTGCTGGGCAACGACGCCTACGGCGGAACGTACCGGCTGATCAGCAGGGTCCTGGGGGACTGGGGCATCGGCAACACTCCCGTGGACATGGCAGACCTGGACGCCGTCGCCGCGGCCATCGCCGCCGGCGGAACGAACGGCGGCACAACCCGCCTCGTGTGGGTGGAGACTCCCTCCAACCCGCTGATGAAGATCACGGACATCGCAGCCCTCGCCAAACTGGCGCACGACGCCGGCGCCCTCCTGGTGGTGGACAACACGTTCGCTTCGCCCTACCTGCAGACCCCGCTGGCCTTCGGCGCCGACATCGTGGTGCACTCCACCACCAAGTACATCGGCGGCCACTCCGACGTCGTGGGCGGGGCGATCGTGGTCAACGACGCAGGGCTCGCCGAGAAGATCGGCTTCGTCCAGTTCGCCGTCGGCGCCGTGTCCGGTCCGATGGATGCCTTCCTCACCACCCGGGGGCTCAAGACCCTCGGCGTCCGGATGGACCGGCACAGCGACAACGCCCAGGCCGTGGCCGAGTGGCTGCTCGAGCGCCCCGAGGTGGAGGCCGTCCTGTACCCGGGCCTCCCGTCGCACCCCGGCCATGAGCTGGCCAGCAAGCAGATGAAGAAGTTCGGCGGCATGGTCTCCGTCCAGTTCAAGGGCGGCGAAGCCGCAGCCCGCACCGTCGCGGAGAACACGTCCGTGTTCACCTTGGCGGAATCACTGGGCGGCATCGAGTCGCTCATGAACTACCCCTCGGAAATGACGCACGCCTCCGTCAAGGGAACCGAGCTGGCCGTTCCGGTCAACCTGATCCGGCTCTCCTGCGGCATCGAGGACGTCGAGGACCTGATCGCGGACCTGGAGCACGCCTTCACCTTCATCGGGACGGGCAGCTAGCAGCCGGTGACCACCTCGCTTCGGGCGGTTTCGCCCACCACGCGCAGCTGGCTCGCGACGGCGACAGGCGCTGCCGCCGTCGTCGCCGCCCTTGTGGTTCTGTACTCGGCGTACATCCCGCTGATGAACGACTTCGAGGTGTACTACTACGGCGGCAGCCGGGTGCTGGAGACCGGCGAGAGCGGCGTCAACGAGCTCTACGCTCCGCGGGACGGGCTTCCGTTCACGTACCCGCCGTTTGCGGCGCTGCTGTTCGCGCTGCTGGCGACGCTCAGCATCGGTGCCAGCAGCCTTATTTTCATCACGACGGCGCTGGCCGGCGCCGCTGTTGTGTCGGCATGGCTGGCGCGGCACTACTTCGGGCTGCGCCGCTGGAAGGACGCCTTCGCCGACTGGCGGTTCCGTGCTGTGGCGCTCGCGGGGACGGCGGCGATCCTGCTGCTGGGCCCCTGGCGGGACACGTTCGACTTCGGCCAGATCAACATCATCCTGATGGGCCTGATCCTCGCGGACTTCGCCCTGTACGGAAAATCCCGGGCGGGCGAGCTCCGCTGGCCCGCGGGGCTGCTGATCGGTCTGGCGGCCGGGATCAAACTGACGCCGCTCGCGTTCGGCCTGTATTTCCTGGTGCGCCGGGACTTCAAGGCGCTCGGCTGGATGGCTGCGGGCTTCTTCGGTTCCATTGCGATGTCCTGGGCCGTCCTGCCGCACGCTTCGCTGACCTTTTGGACCAAGATCCTGCCGGACACGGGACGGATCGGCGGTCCCGGCTACGTGGACAACCTGTCCGTCAAGGGCCTGCTGCTCCACCTGGGCCTGCCGGACTCCGGAGTCACCAACGCGGTGTGGCTGGTGCTTTCACTGGCCCTCGTGGCCGTCGCCGCACTGGTCATCAAATGGGCTGTTGATGCGGATGAGAACTTCGTGGCGGTATCGGCCACCGCCGTCCTCATGCTGCTCATCAGTCCGGTCTCCTGGTCCCACCACTGGGTGTGGATGGCCGTGGCGCTGCCCTCCATGGCCTTTGCCCTGCACCGCATCCCGTCGAGGGACGGAAGGATGCGGCTGGCGGGCTGGATCATCGTGGCCGCCTCTGCGGTGGCCTTCTACCTGACACCCAAATACCTCGCCGTCATGGCAGGCGCGAACGAGTGGGGCAAGGACCCGCAGACTCAGTGGCAGCTCACGGTATCCAGCCTGGGCGTTGTATGCGGCGTTGCCATGCTGGCCTACTGGGCCCTGGCCTACCGTCCGACGAGGGCCACCCTCCGCTGAGGTTTTCACGCGGACGATCCTAGCTTTCTTGAAGAGAGTCAGCTAGGGTTTCCTGCATGGCACTCCGCTCTGACTGGTCCCAACGCACCTGCGCCATGGCCCGCGGCCTGGACATCCTAGGCGACCCATGGAGCATGCTGGTGCTCCGCGAAGTCTTCTTCGGCAATGGCCGCTTCGACGCCATGAAGAAACGGCTGATGGTGGCCGACTCCGTGCTCACCAAACGCCTCGCCGGCCTCGTGGACGACGGCCTCCTTGCCCGGAAACCGTACGACGACGGCGGCCGCACCCGCCAGGAGTATGTGCTCACCGAGAAAGGCGAGGATGCGCTGCCGGTGCTCAACGCCGTCGTAATCTGGGCAGAAAAGCACCTCCCGGCACCGTCCGCGCAGGCGCACATGTTCGTCATCCACTCCACCTGCGGCCAGCGGACGTCCTCCGCGGACAGCTGCACCGCCTGCGGTGAGCGGCTGACCGCGGAAAACACCAGCTGGCACAGCCTCACCCGCACGGCGGACCCCGTCCGGCTGGCCACCTCCACCTCACAGAACGGACCCGCGGCATGAGCGCTTCCGAAACCACCCTGCTGCCCACGCCCAAGAAGCGTATCCATCCCGCGTGGATCGTGGCCGCCGTCGCGTTCCTGGCCCTCGTGGGCGCGGCCGGCTTCCGGGCCGCCCCCGGCGTCCTGATGGTGCCGCTGCAGGACGAATTCGGCTGGTCCACCACCGTGCTGTCCGCGGCCGTCAGCATCAACCTGGTGCTCTTCGGCCTGACCGCACCGTTTGCGGCAGCGCTCATGGAACGGTTCGGCATCCGCGCAGTGACGTCCGTGGCGCTGGTCCTGATCGGCGCGGGCAGCGCACTGACCGTGCTGGTGAACCAGTCGTGGCAGATCCTGCTGACCTGGGGCCTGCTCATCGGACTGGGCACAGGGTCCATGGCGCTGGTCTTCGCCGCCACCATCGCCAACACCTGGTTTACTAAGAGCCGCGGCCTGGTGATCGGCATCCTGACTGCCGGGAGCGCCGCCGGGCAGCTGGTCTTCCTGCCCTTTATCGCCATGCTGGCCCAGGACCCCGGCTGGCGGCAGGCATCCCTGCTCATCGCCGCCGGCGCCCTGGCCGTGGTGCCGCTGGTGCTCAAATTCCTCAAGAACTCACCGGCCGACGCCGGAGTGCTGCCCTACGGCGCCGAGGCCGACCCGGCGGCGGACCCGTCCGCCGACTCCGACACGTCCGCCGTCGCCGGCTCAGGCACCGCGTCCGGCCCTGCTTCCGCCGCCGCCGCGGAAGCGGCCCCTTCCCCGGCGCCCAGCGGCAACGCCGCGGTCCGTGCGCTCCAGGTCCTCAAACGCGCCAGCAAGGTCCGGACCTTCTGGGCCCTGGTGGCCGGCTTCGCCATCTGCGGCGCCACCACCAACGGCCTTATCGGCACCCACTTCATCCCCTCCGCCCACGACCACGGCATGGCAGAGACCACCGCGGCGGGCCTGCTCGCCGTCGTCGGGATCTTCGACATCGTGGGCACCATCGCGTCCGGCTGGCTGACGGACCGCTTCAACCCGCGGATCCTGTTGGCGGTGTACTACCAGTTCCGCGGCATCGGGCTGCTGGTCCTGCCGCTGCTGCTGAGCGCCACGGTCCAGCCCAGCATGATTGTTTTCGTCGTGATCTACGGACTCGACTGGGTGGCCACTGTTCCGCCGACCGCCGCTATCTGCCGCCAGGTCTTCGGGGCAGACGGCAGTGTGGTGTTCGGCTGGGTCTTCGCCGCCCACCAGCTCGGTGCCGCCGCCGCGGCCCTGGCCGCCGGCGCCATCCGTGACGCCACGGGCCAGTACACCTATGCGTGGTTCGGTGCAGCCGCCATGTGCACCATCGCCGCCGTCATCAGCGCCACCATCCGCAGGGATGCCGGGGCGCGGGAGCCCGTCCTCGTGGCAGCCAGCCCCGCCGACCGCTGAGCACCGCTCCGCACTAACGCCCGGCGCGCTGTCTTCCAGGCAGTGGAGCCGCGTGGTTTTCCGCGCCAAACCGGTGCCACGCCGGAGCCGCGCAGCAGGGGACAGGGCCCCTGCTTCAGTAGGATGTGAGGACGAGGCGCCGAATCCGGCGCGAATCCGCCGGCACAACATCGCGATAGCGCGCAACGCGCCTTCAGTGGCGCCGCTCTGCAGGAACAACGTTTGGGGATACGGGATGGCACTGCTCGACGCCGAAAAGGAGATCGACGCCGCGACGCGGCACGACGCCGACAGGACACCCCGGCCACGCGCCGGGACCGCTGCAGCCTGGTACCGGAGCCGGCCGGCCCTGGGCATCTCCGGCGAGCTGGTGACGCTGCTGGCCGTGCTGGCTGCCGCCATGTTCATCACCTCAAGGCTCGATGCGTGGGGCGAGCATGGGCTCGACTTCAGCGTGTACTGGCACGGCGGCAAGATCCTCAACGAAGCCGGCCAGGCGCCGTCGAACCTCTACAGCCGGACCGTGGGCTGGGCCGGCGGACCGGAACTGCCGTTCACCTACCCGCCGTTCGCCGCCCTGCTGTTCAGCCTGCTGGCACGGCTGCCGGAAAAGTCGGCCCTGATGCTCTTCAATGCTGCCGGGGCGGCCGTGGCCGTGTGGGTCGCCGTGCGCGGCGTGCGGTACTGGAACGCCAAGCAGGACTGGCGCAGCACCTTCGGAGCCCCCGGGTTCAAGGCAACCTCCGGGTTCAAGGCAACCTCCGGGTTCAAAGTAACGCGGAACCGGTGGGGCGCCGTCATCTTGCTGCTGGCCGTCATCAACCTGGGGCCGTGGCGCGAAACCCTCGCGTTCGGCCAGATCAACATCCTGCTGATGGGAGTCATGGCGGCCGACCTCCTCGCCAGGAACCAGCGCTGGAACCAGGGTTTCCCCGGCCGCGGGTTCCTGGTGGGCATGGCCGCCGGCATCAAACTGACGCCGCTGGTCTTCGGACTGTACTTCCTGGTGCGGAAAGACTGGCGCGGGCTGTTCAACATGGCCGGCGGGTTCGCTTTCACCGTGCTGCTGGGGTTGCTGATGCGGCCGGTGGAATCGTTCCAGTTCTGGCTGGAGATCCTCCCGGACACGTCCCGGATCGGCGGGGCGGGCTATGTGGACAACCTTTCGATCAAGGGTGCGCTGCTGCATTTCGGTGTTCCCGAGGCCGGCGTCACAGTGCCCTGGATCCTGCTCAGCATGCTAGTGGTGGGCGTGGGGGCCATGGTCATCAAAGCCGCCAGCGACCAGGGCGCCAGGGTCGTGGCCATATCGGCAACTGCGCTCACCATGCTCCTCATCAGCCCTGTTTCCTGGTCCCACCACTGGGTCTGGATGGCGGCGGTGCTCCCCGCGTTCGCCTGGACCCTGCGCGAGACGCCGCACCGCCAGCTGGTGACTCGCTGGCTCATGGGCGGAGTCCTGGGGGCCTCGATCTTCGTGTTCTTCTTTTCCCCCAAGAGCATCGGCGAGGCCCTGGGAGCGGAGAACCTGGACTTCCAGACGCCCGAGCCCTGGCTCATGGCCTCAAGCGCCGGAGTGTTCTGCGCGGTGGCCATCCTGGCCTGCTGGCTCGTGGTGCTCCGGCGGAACTCGCTGGCTGAGGTGCCCGGATGAGCCGGACGGCACTGGTGACCGGCGTCGGCCGCCTGGCGGGAATCGGTGCCGGCGTTACCCGCCGCCTGGCAGCGGACGGCTGGGACCTGGTGCTGACGTACTGGCAGGACTACGACTCCCGGATGCCCTGGGGAGTCCAGCCGGACGACGTCGAACGCCTCCTGGCCGAGCTGGAAGCAACCGGCGCCCGCGTCGTTGCCCTGCCGGCGAATCTGGAGGACCCGCTGGCCGTGGACCGGCTCATGGCCGACGTGGCAGAACAGGTCGGGGCGCTGCAGGGCCTGGTGCTCAGCCACGCGGAGTCCGTGGACTCCGGTGTCCTGGACACCACGCTGGCGAGCTGGGAGCGGCATTTCGCCGTGAACACCCGGGCCAGCTGGCAGCTCATCGCGGCCTTTGCCAGGCAGACGGCGCACGACGGCGGCGCGATCGTTGCGCTGACCAGCGACCATACAGCGTTCAACCTGCCGTACGGTGCGTCCAAGGGAGCGCTGGACCGGACGGTCATTGCCGCGGCAAGGGAGCTGGGCCCGCTCGGCATCACGGCGAATGTGCTCAATCCCGGACCCGTGGATACCGGCTGGATGGACGAGGAACTGCGTCTGGAACTCGCCCGCCGCCAGCCCGGCGGACGGCTCGGAACCCCCGCGGACGTGGCGGGGACGGTGGCGTTCCTGCTCTCGCCCGAGGGCCGCTGGGTGTCCGGTCAACTGATCAAGGCCGACGGCGGCTTCTCGGCCTAGCTCCCCGCACCCGGGTCCCAGCCCAACTAGCTCGCAGTTAACGTCGTCAAAAGCGCTTTTGACGACGTTAACTGCGAGCTAGTTGGGAGGGGTTACCGGAACGCGCCGATGCCGGTGATGTGCTGGCCCAGGATCAGGGTGTGGACCTCGTCGGTGCCCTCGTACGTGCGTACCGACTCGAGGTTGGCGGCGTGCCGCAGCGGCGAGTAATCCAGGGTGATGCCGTTGCCGCCCAGGATGGATCGGGCCTCCCGCGCGATGGCCAGGGCCTCACGGACGTTGTTCAGCTTGCCGAGGGAGATCTGCTCGGGCTGCAGGGTACCTGCGTCCTTGAGCCGGCCCAGGTGAAGGGCGAGCATGG
The DNA here is from genome assembly GCF_030812315.1 of Arthrobacter oryzae. Lineage (GTDB taxonomy): Bacteria > Actinomycetota > Actinomycetes > Actinomycetales > Micrococcaceae > Arthrobacter > Arthrobacter oryzae_B. Next base: position 28,603 of record NZ_JAUSSM010000001.1, read on the forward strand.
TGCCCTTCTGGACCTCCAGGAGCATGTTCACCAGCTTCTCCTGGGTGAGCTGGTATCCGGCCAGCGGCCTGCCGAACTGGAGCCGCTCCTGTGCGTACTTCAGGGCGACTTCATAGGAATCGCGGGCGGCACCCATGGCACCCCAGACAATCCCGTACCGCGCCTCGTTGAGGCAGGTGAAGGGGCCGCGCAGTCCACGGGCACCCGGCAGCAGCGCCTCGGGTCCCAGCCTCACGCCGTCGAACGCCACATCGCACTGGATCGAGGCGCGCATCGAAAGCTTGCGGCCGATCGGCGTCGCCGTGACCCCGGGCGTGCCAGCCGGCACCAGGAAGCCGCGCACGCCGTCGTCGGTCATGGCCCACACCACCATGACCCCCGCAACGGACGCGAGTCCGATCCAGCGCTTGGCGCCGTCCAGCACCCAGGCGGCGTCGTCCCCGGACCCGTCGCGGCGGGCCACAGTCGTCATCGAGGACGGGTCGGATCCCGCGGTGGGTTCGGTTAGGGCGAAGCAGCCGATCACCTCTCCGGCGGCCATCCGGGGGAGCCACTCCTGCTTCTGGTCCTCGGACCCCCACCGGTGGATAGCGGTCATGGCCAGGGATCCCTGGACCGATACGAAGGTGCGGATTCCGGAGTCCCCGGCCTCCAGTTCCATCGCGGCAAGGCCGTATTCGACGGCGGAGCGGCCCGGGCAGCCGTAGCCCTCCAGATGCATTCCGAGGACGCCCAGTTCGCCGAGTTCGGGGGCCAGGTCGAGCGGAAACACGGCGTCGTCATACCAGCGGGCGATGTCCGGCTTGATCCGTTGCTCCGTGAAGTCGCGGATCCGTTCCCGGACCGCAAGCTCCGCAGGGGTCAGCAGGGCATCCAGTGCCAAGACGTCGGAGGGGTCCGAAACGGCGGGAACGTCAGCAGCGTTGCTCATTGGAGCATCCTACGGGTTGCCCCTACCGGTTGCTCGGCACCGGCCGCTGTGCCAGGAAGTAGCCCCGCGTGGCGGGGGCGAAACGGCACACCGCGGCCAGCACCACGCCCAGCGCCAGCAGGACCACGCCGCTGACGAACGCGCCGCCCACACCAAAGATTTCCGTGTCGCCATAGGCCGGGTCCCACATCTGCACGGCGGAAATGAAGAACGCTGCGGTCAGCATCAGCGCGCCGAGCAGCGGCAGTATGCCCCGGAACCAGAGGTTGCGGGCGGAATCGCGCAGGGTGCCGCGGAAGAACCAGAAGCACGCGAAACCGGTCAGCGCGTAGTAGAACGCGATGAACAGGCTGATCGCGCTGATGGAGTCGGAGAGCAGGTTCTGGCTCAGGAAGCTCATGGCCACGTAGTACACGACGGCGGCGGCTCCCATCACCTGCGTGGAGAACCCCGGCGTCTGGTTGCGCTCGTGGACCTCGCCGAACTTGGCCGGCAGTGCACCGTGCACGCCCATGGACAGCGTGCCGCGGGCGGTGGGAAGGATGGTGGTCTGGGTCGAGGACAGCACCGAAGCCAGCACTGCCACGACGATCAGCCAGCCCCAAGGCCCCAGCACCACGTCCTTCATGGCCAGGAAGACGTCATCCTGGTTCTCGGCGTTGCCCAGCCCGATCCCGTCCGTGCCCACGGTGGCATACATCATCACCAGCAGGGCCACGGAGACGTAAATGGCCACCAGCACGAAGGCGGAGATGACGGCGCCGCGGCCGGGGGTCTTGGCAGGGTTCTCGGTTTCCTCATTCACGGCCAGGCAGGTGTCCCAGCCCCAGTAGATGAAGAGTGCGAGCAGCGCCCCGTGCACCACCGCGCCCGGATCAGCGAAGGCCCCGGCCGGGTTGAACCACTCGATGTCGAAGGCCTGCCCCTCGGGGGCGCCGCCCGCGATCCGGAAGATGATGGCAAGGGCGAATATGCCCAGCGAGACATACTGCACGTACGTCAGGACGCGCTGGACGTGCTCGCCCAGCCGGATGCCGCGGTAGTTCACCAGGGTCATAAAGACGATGAACACCACGCCCGTGGCCGTCACCACCAGGTCGTTTTCGGCCAGTGAACCGTCACCGATCAGCAGCCACAGGTATTGCCCGGCCACCTGCGCCAGGTTGGCGAGGACCACAATGCCGGCCAGGGCAACGCCCCAGCCGCCCAGCCAGCCGGCCCAGGGACCGAACGCCCGGCGGGCCCAGATGAAGGTGGTACCGCAGTCCGGCATCGCGCTGTTCAGTTCCCGGAAGGCGTAGGCGATGAAGAGCACCGGCACGAAACCAAGAAGCAGGATCAGCGGCGTGTAGTTGCCGTTGACCGCGACAATCAGGCCCAGCGTGGCCGCCAGCGAATAGACGGGTGCGGTGGAGGCCAGCCCCAGCATGACGGAGTCGCCGAGGTCCAGGATGCCGGCGTGCAGCCCCTTGGATGGAACTTCCGCCGTCGGCGTCCCTGTGGTCATAGTGCGATCCCTGCTTTGCTGGAGGAGGCCGAGGCGGCCTGGACTGAAGGAGGCGCCGGAGAGTCGATGGTGTTGGGGACGAACCGGCAGAAGTAATCGGTGATGGGGCCGTCGGACTCGCGGATGCCGCAGCCAACGGACTCGCCGTCCACCACCCACAGGCCCAGGACGGGATGGTTGCCGTCGAAATCGGGCAGGGAATGGAATTGCTGGTAGCACCAGCCTTCGCGCCCGTAGCCGCCCGGCTGCTCCATATTGATGCCGGCGGCATGGATCTTGATGTTGTCCCCTTCACGGCCGTGCAGCGGCTTGGCCACCCATTCCTTCAGGGGGCCGGGCTCGTGGAGATACGCCGGGAGCAGGTTCGGGTGGTCCGGGTAGAGGTGCCACAGTGCCGCCAGCAGCGCCTTGTTGGACAGGAGCATCTTCCAAGCCGGCTCCACCCAGCGCGGGTTGTGGGCACGCTGCAGCAGGCGCTGGCCGAACGGCTCCTTCATCATCAGTTCCCACGGATACAGCTTGAAGATGGTGCTGATCATGAAGTTGTCCAGGTCCACAAAGCGGTTCAGGTTGGGGTCCCAGCCGATGTCCGACATATTGATGCCGATGGTGGTCCAGCCGCCCTGGCCTGCGACGTCGCGCATGTAGGCGGCGGTCATCCAGTCCTCGCCGGACTGCTCCGCTTCCGAGTGCGCAATGTGCAGGGTGCTCATGCCGGTGCGGTACTGCAGCTTCTTCCACTGCCGGATGAGGGCTTCGTGGATGCCGTTCCACTGGTCCTTCTCCGGGAACACATCCTGCAGCCAGAACCACTGTGCCACGGACGCCTCGATCAGGCCGGTGGGGGTGTCCGCGTTGTACTCGAGCATCTTCGCGGGGCCGCCCCGGCCGTCGTACACGAAGTCGAAGCGGCCGTAGATGTCCATGTCGCCGGCCTGCAGCGATTCCGCGGCGAGTTCAAGCGCCTGCGGCCCGATTCCGATGTTGCCCATGGCCCCGGTAGCGAGGTATTTGGCCGCTTCAAGGCACATCAAATGCATGTCCTCGGCGGTCTTCTCGAGGGTTTCCACCTCATCCATGGTGAATTCGTAGTACGCCGATTCGTTCCAGTACTCGATCTTCTTGCCGTCCGGCATGGTGGTGGTGGAAAAGACCAGCCCCTGTTCCTCGATCTTCTGCTTCCAGTCGGGCCTGGGGGTTGCCTGCAGTCGCCTCACGCCCTAGCCACCTGTGCTTCCACCCTTGGAGCTGCTGCCGAAGCCGCCCCTGCTGACCGTTCCGCCCTTGGTGCTGTAGCCTTTGGACGTTTTGGCCCCCTGCGGGACGGTCTTGGTGAAGCCGGTGTATTGCGAGCGGTTCTGCCCGACGGCCGGGACGCTGGCGCCGCGCGAGTAGAAGTACCAGGCATAGATGGCTGAGCTCCGCCCGGCACTGCTGCTGTTGTCGCACTGGGTGTCTTCCACGCGCTCGCCGGTTTCGTCGTTGAAGCAGACCTGCGCGTAGTCGGCCTCCGCTTCGTTGCTGGCCACGATGGCGGTGATGGTGCCCGCCAGCAGGGCAGTAACGCCGAGTCCGACGACGACGGTACGGCGCTGCGAGCGCTTCTTGCGTGCCGCTGCCTCCCGTTCGCGTTCGCGTTCGAAGGGGTCGATCACCGGACCCGGACCGGTTCCAGGCGCTGGGACCGGGCCCGGTCCTTGACCGGGTCCAGCTGCCGCGCCCTTCTGGCGCCGTCCGGCTTTTCTTCCAGCTTCGGGTTGTGCGCCTGGCGCTGCTGAACCGCCAAGCAAGTCCGGACGGAGCTCCGGTTTCGGGACCTGCCACGGCGGCAGTTGGCCGCTGGCAGGATCGTGCGGCTGCGGCGTGAAATCTTCGGGGGAGGTCATCCAGCCGGGCTCGGACGCATCCGGCCCGGACGTACCCGGCCCGCCGGGCGCCGCTGACCCGCCGTCCGGTCCCTGCGGTCCGGAACGGGTGTTCTTCGGATCCTTCTTTGGATCCTTTGAAGGATCCTTATTCGGGTCCTGCGGCTCCATGGGTCCCCCTTGGTTGTCCATGCTGAATCTGTGACCTGCCACGCGCCCCAATGCCGCGTGGCCATGTGCATGGCCATGCGCGTGCAACGGGCATGGCAAGGCACAGTTGTGTAAATCCTGAAGTCAGCCTAGTGCCTGAAGGGAGGTCCTGGTAACGGAAAACGGGGGAGAACTGCCCATGCCAAGATGGAGCCATGGCTGCAGTTGAACCCGCCCGTTCCAGCGCCCCGCGCTCCGGCCCCGCCGGTTACGGGACGGCACACTCGGCGCTTCAGGGTATTGGGCGGAGCCGCTTCGTCTTCGGCATGGTCCTCGCCGTGCTCCTGCCCCCTGCCGTGGAAGTCCTCGTAACGCTGGCGGGGTACCGGAATTTCAGCATCATCATGCTGCTGCATCTGGCCGTGGCCGTGGCAGTGGCTGCCATCGGGGGACTGTGGCCCGCTGTCGTGGCAGCTGTCCTGGGCACAACGCTCCTCAATTATTTCTCCGCGGATCCCGTGGGCTCGCTGTCCATCGCCGATCCCTCCACGTTGTTCACTCTTCTGGTGTTCCTGGCGGTCGCCTGCAGCGTTGCCCTCGCGGTCGGCCTGGCGACCCGCCGGGCTGAGGAAGCCGCGAGGTCCGGGGCCGAAGCCACCGCACTGAGCGAGCTTTCCCTGCGGATCCTCAGTTCCGACGGCAGCCTGGAGACGTTCCTTGAGAAGGTCCGCGGCCGGCTGGCCGTGGACGCCGTCACCCTGCTGGCCGGAAGCGGCCCGGCCGCCGCGGCCGGCCCGCCCGGAACGGGGTCCTCCACGGGCAGCCGCCCGGGGCGCGGGCAGGGCAGCAATACGGAGTGGGCCGTGGTTGCCAGTGCCGGGACCAGCCCGCCGGTGACCCATGCGGCCGCCGACCACACCGCCGTCGTCGATTCCCGCTACACGCTGCTGATCAACGGCGGGCCGCCGGCCGGCCAGCCCTTTTCCGGCCAGCATCAGCGGATGCTGGCCGCCTTCGGCGCATTCCTGGTGGCCATCCTGGAACGCCGGCAACTGGTGGCGAGCATGCAGGACAACCAGCGTCTCTCCGAGGGCAACAAGATGCGCACGTCCATCCTGAGGGCCGTCAGCCACGACCTGCGTACACCGCTGGCCGGGATCAAGCTGGCGGTCAGCAGCCTCCGCCAGGAGGATGTGCGGTTTTCCCCGGAGGATGAACGGGAACTGCTCGCCACCATCGAGGATTCAGCCGACCGCCTGGACCACCTGATCGGCAACCTCCTGGACATGTCCCGGATCACGGCTGACTCCGTCAACCCGCTCCTGGGCGGACTGGGGTGGGCGGACGTGCTGCCGGAGGCGCTAAGGGGATTGCCCGCGGGGCGGATCCGGGTGGAACTGCCGCCCAACCTTCCCCGGGTGGAGGCCGACGCCGGGATGCTGGAGCGCGTGGTGGCCAACCTGGTGGAGAACGCACTCAAATACGCGCCGGATGCCGATGTGGTGCTGACGGCGCGCGCGGGGGAGGGGATCGCGCTCGCGGGCCGGCCCGCGAGCGAATTCCGCGTGGTGGACCAGGGGGCGGGTGTGGCCCCGGCGGCTGTGCTGGACATGTTCCGGCCGTTCCAGCGGCTCAACGATTCCCAGCGCACGGACGCGGGCCGCAACGTAGGGATCGGGCTTGGCCTTGCTGTGGCCAACGGCTTCACCGAAGCCATGGGAGGAACCCTGGCAGCGGAGCCGACGCCGGGCGGCGGGCTGACCATGGTGGTCACCTTGCCGCTGTGGGAGGGTCCGCTGCCGTGACACTGGTGCTGATCATCGAAGATGAGGCACAGCTGGCCCGTGCCATGCAGATCAACCTCCGCGCGCACGGCTACCAGGCAATCACTGCAGGCTTCGGAGCGGACGGACTGAAGCTGGCCGCCCAGCATCCCGTGGACATCGTGGTGCTGGACCTCGGGCTGCCGGATATGGACGGAGTTGACGTGATCCGGGGGATCCGGGGCTGGAGCTCCGTGCCCATTATCGTGCTGTCCGCCCGCCACGCCTCGGAGGACAAGGTGGACGCCCTCGACGCCGGGGCGGACGACTACGTGACCAAGCCGTTCGGACTCGACGAACTCCTGGCGAGGCTGCGGGCGGCGTCCCGGCGCTCGCCCGCGCAGCGCGATGCGCCCACGGTGGAAACCGCGGACTTCGTGGTGGACCTCGCCGCCCGCAAGGTGGTCCGGGACGGAAAGGAAATCCGCCTCACCCCCACGGAATGGAACATCCTCGAACTGCTGGTCCGCAATGCGGGAAAGCTGGTCAGCCAGCAGCAGCTCCTCACCCAGGTCTGGGGGCAGGCGTACGCGAAGGAGACCCAGTACCTTCGCGTCTACCTGGCCCAGCTACGGCGCAAACTGGAGCAGGACCCGGCCAACCCGCGCCACCTGCACACGGAGGCAGGCATGGGCTATCGCTTCGATCCGTGAAGCGGTCATTGCCCTGCCCGCCTACACTGGTGCCATGGACACCGCATCTGTGCTTGCCGTCTGCCGGGTACACCAGCTTCTTAGCGATGAGGGAAGCGTGGGCGTCACGGCCATCGACAAACGTGCCGTCGACGGCCCGGTCAAGGTTCACAAGCTCGGACTCCACGGGGACATCCAGGCCAGCCGCATCCACCACGGCGGGGTGGACCAGGCGCTGTACGCCTATTCACAGGACGACGCCGACTACTGGGTGGGTGAACTGCAGCGCGAACTGCCGCCCGGGATTTTCGGCGAGAACCTGCGCGTCGCCGGCATCGGCACCACCACCGCGGTGATCGGCGAACGGTGGAAGATCGGCCTTGATGTCGAAGTCGAGGTCACGTCCCCCCGTGTTCCCTGTGCCACGTTCCAGCGCCGCATGGACGAGTCCCAGTGGGTCAAGCGTTTCACCGAAGCAGGCCGGGTGGGCACGTACCTTCGCGTCATCAGGACCGGGACCATCCGTGCCGGCGACCATATCCACCGGCTGTTCGTTCCCACCCACGGCGTGACCGTCGGCAAGTGGTTCAGCGAAGGCACCGTCGAAGATATGGAAGCGCTGCGGGATGCAGACGCGGACGGCGAGATCCGCCTGCAGCCGGAGTTCCACGACGAATTCGAGAAAATCCAGCGGCGCCTCGGCGTCTAGTTCCACCGGTTTGGGACGGGCCGTGACACCCTTGTGCCCCCGAGGATGCCACCTTGTGCATCCCCGTGTTCAGCACATGTGCGCAACGTCACCGCCCCCGGGCGGCCGGCGGGTTAGTGCAACGCGGAACCATGCCTTACACTTGAAATATCCCCCACTCCGGAAATCCCTTATTCCTGCCCAATTTTTGAGGCAGGACTGGCAAGTGTTGGGGCCCGCACAAGCGATGCGGGCATTTTCATAGGGAGAGCCGGCTAAAGAAAACGCTGTACAGACTGCTGGGATAGCAGCCAAGAGATGCAGCGGGAAGTCCTGCCACGGGATTGCGAAAGCGCCGGACTTCTACGTGACCGGCCGGTCAATGTCTGCCCGGCGTCCAAACGGCACATGTACTGCGGCTCCGCTCACCTCGGGTTGTGCCGCCTGGCCCCCTATGGATGAGGAAAACTCCCCTATGCCCGAAAATCACAACGACGCCACCGCCGAAGCCGTAACCGTCGAGACCGCCGCCGAAAACGCTACTCCTGTAGCCGGCGCTGCCCCCGTTTTCACCGAAGCCTCCGCAGCCGCTGAAGCGCCTGCCGCCGAAGAAGCCCCGAAGGCTGAAGAGGCTCCCAAGGCTGAAGAGGCTCCCAAGGCTGAAGAAGCTCCCAAGGCTGAAGAAGCCCCCAAGGTTGAAGAAGCCCCCAAGGCTGACCCGGCCAGCGGCGAAGCTGACACTGAAGCCGAAGGCATCCGCTTCGTGGACCTCGGCATCGATCCCCGCGTCCTTGCAGCCTTGCAGGATGTCGGCTACGAGAAGCCTTCCCCCATCCAGGCAGCAACCATCCCGCTGCTGCTTGAAGGCCGCGACGTCGTGGGCCTCGCCCAGACCGGCACCGGTAAGACTGCAGCATTCGCAGTACCGGCACTGTCCCGCCTGGCCGAGCTCCACGACCTCAACGGCCCGTCCCGCAAGACCCAGGCACTGGTCCTGGCCCCGACCCGCGAGCTCGCGCTCCAGGTTGCCGAGGCCTTCACCTCGTACGCCAAGCACATCGATGACTTCACGGTCCTCCCCGTTTACGGCGGCTCCGCCTACGGCCCCCAGCTCGCCGGCCTGCGCCGAGGTGCCCAGGTCGTTGTCGGTACTCCCGGCCGTGTGATCGACCACATCTCCAAGGGTTCCCTGGACCTGTCCGAACTCCAGTACCTGGTGCTGGACGAGGCCGACGAAATGCTGCGCATGGGCTTCGCCGAGGACGTGGAGCAGATCTTCCAGCAGACCCCGTCGGACCGCCAGGTGGCACTGTTCTCGGCCACCATGCCGAGCCAGATCCGCCGCATGTCCAAGCAGTACCTGAACAACCCGGCCGAGATCTCGGTGAAGTCCAAGACCACCACCGGCGCCAACACCCGTCAGCGGTACCTGCAGGTCATGGGCCCGCACAAGCTCGACGCCCTGACCCGCATCCTCGAGGTTGAAGAATTCGACGGCGTCATCGCCTTCGTGCGCACCAAGATGGCCACCGAGGACCTGGCTGACAAGCTGAGGTCACGCGGCTTCCAGGCTGCCGCCATCAACGGCGACATCCCGCAGCAGCAGCGCGAGCGGACTGTCGACGCGCTGAAGGAAGGCCGCATCGACATCCTGGTGGCCACCGACGTCGCGGCCCGCGGCCTTGACGTTGAGCGCATCAGCCACGTGATCAACTACGACATCCCGCACGACACCGAGTCCTACGTCCACCGCATCGGCCGCACCGGCCGTGCAGGCCGCAGCGGCGACGCCGTGCTGTTCATGACCCCGCGGGAAAAGTACCTGCTGCGTTCCATCGAAAAGGCAACCCGCCAGCCGGTGGAGCAGATGCACCTGCCCACGGCCGAGACCGTCAACACGCTGCGCCTGGGCAAGTTCGCCGAGCGCATCACGGAGACCCTCGAGTCCGAAGACGTAGCAGCGTTCCGCGACCTGATCGCGTCCTACGAGGAAGAGCACAACGTTCCGGCTGCAGAGATCGCTGCCGCACTGGCCGTTATGGCGCAGGGCGGACAGCCGCTCCTGGTCAAGGAACTGCCTGCTGCCCCCGAGTTCCAGAAGCGCGAACGCGCCAAGGACGGCTTCGGATCACGCGGCCCGACCCGCACGCTCACCGAGGGCAACGCCACCTACCGGATCGCCGTCGGACGCCGCCAGCGCGTCATGCCGGGTTCCATCGTTGGCGCCATTGCCAACGAGGGCGGCATTTCCTCGGCCCAGATCGGCGGCATCGACATCCGCTCGGATCACTCCCTCGTGGAGCTTCCGGCGGACCTCAGCCCCGAGCAGCTGCGCGCCCTGTCCCGCACCCGGATCGGCGGCGAGCTGATCCACCTCGAGCTGGATAACGGCCGCAAGCCGTCCGGTGGCGGCGGCGAGCGTGGCGGCTACCAGGGCAACCGTGGCGGCGACCGCGGCGGTTACTCCGGCGGCGACCGTGGCGGCAACTTCAAGGGCAACGGCGGGTTCAAGAAGGAATTCCGCAAGAGTGACGGCGAGCGTTCCTCTGCTGACCGCGGCGGCCGTTCGTACAGCGACCGTTCGGAGCGCAGTGTTGGTGCCGACAGCGGCGCCACCCGCGGCCAGGCCAGTGACTCCCGCTTCGGCGGCCACGGTGACGGCTCACGCAAGCCCCGCCACGGCAACGAAGGCGGACAGCGGGACTTCAACCGCAAGGGCAAGTGGTAACGACTAGCAACACCATGCACTAAGAACGGGCCGGCAATCAGCCGGCCCGTTCTTGTCTTAATCCGGCCTCGGTGTTCGCTTCGTCACATCGGCGCTCCGGAGACCGCCGCGGGGACCCCGGGCGGCTGCCTCAGGCCCGGATTTCCGGGCTTTTCGGCGGATTTTCCCGCTTCGCGGGCCGGCTCTGCCGCCGATTTGTTGGGAGCGGAATCTTCCGGTAGAGTATTTACTCGTTGCCCCCCTAGCTCAGTGGTAGAGCGCGTTCTTGGTAAGAACGAGGTCACCGGATCGATTCCGGTGGGGGGCTCTGAATGAGGGCCTGTGTCAAGGCGGTTTTGACCGGCTTGATGCAGGTTTTTCTCATTCGTGGCGGTGTAGCTCAGTTGGTTAGAGCGCACGACTCATAATCGTGAGGTCGGGAGATCGAGCCTCCCCACCGCTACCAGGCAGAACCCCCGGAATCCTAAAGATTCCGGGGGTTCTTTTGTTTTGCAGCCGTTGGGGTGTCCCCGCAGCCCGGACCGTGACAACCGGCCTGTTTCGCCGTAGCTTTGCAGCACCAAGCGGATGGGGATCTCGGTGGACTTTGAAACAATCATGCTTCCGTTCCAGTGGCTGGTTTCCATCATCATGGTGGGCTTCCATGAGGGGTTGAGCGCCAGTGGGCTGCCGGCGGCCGACGGCTGGACATGGACGCTTTCCATCGTTGGACTGGTGCTGGTCATCCGTGCCGCCCTGATCCCAGTGTTCCTGAAGCAGCTTGACGCCCAGCGCCGCATGCGGCTGCTCCAGCCGGACCTGAAAAAGCTCCAGGAAAAATACCGCGGCAAGACCGACCAGCTCTCCCGCCAGGCCATGGCGCAGGAACAGATGGCCATGTACAAGAAGCACGGCACCAACCCGTTCTCGGCCTGCCTGCCCATGCTCATCCAGGTGCCGTTCTTCCTTGCCCTGTTCCAGGTGCTCTCGGGTATCAGCACCGCGGCCCGCCAGGACGAAGGCATCGGTGCCATGAGCCATGAGCAGGTGGTGCAGTTCGATCAGTCCAGCATCTTCGCCGCCCCGCTCTCCGCGTCCGTGCTCCACGGCACGCCCCCGGGCGGCAACGTGGTGGCGGTCTGGATCCTCTCGATCGTGATGATCCTCGCGATGACGGCAGCGCAGTTCATCACCCAGAAGCTGATCATGGCTCGGACCATGTCCGACGAGGCCATGGCTACTCCATTCATGCGCCAACAGAAAGCGATCCTCTACGTCCTGCCGGTCATCTTCGGCGCCGGCGGAATCGTGTTCCCCATCGGCGTCCTCATCTACTGGACCACCACCAACCTCTGGACCCTTGCGCAGCAGTACTTCGTCGAGCGTGCGGTTGGCCACGGTCGGTCTTCCTAGGATCGGACCGGCAGGCATTAGCCGAGAAAATTCTGTAACCCTTGGGTGCGTGCCGGAAACAATACAGATGACAGGCGGCTCAGGACACTACATCAGGGGGAACCGTGCTTTCCGAGCGTGAATTGGCGTTCATCGCCATACACAAAGACAGCTACGCAGGCGTTTTCAGGTTCGTCCGCCGAAGGGTGGAATCCCCGGAAGTGGCCGAGGAAATCGCTGCGGACGTCTTCCGGGTGGCGTGGCAGAAGTGGGCAGATGAACCACGGACGGATATCGCATGGCTCCTCACCGTGGCCCGGAACCTGATTGGGAATGCGTACCGGAGCCGTGACCGTCAGCAGGCGCTGCAGGAGAAACTGCGCGCCGCCGCTGTGCTGGCCGGCGGGCATGGATCCGAAATCGTCGCCGTGCATGATGCCATGGCCGCGTTGCGGGAGAAAGACCGGGACATTCTCCAGTTGGCCTACTGGGACGGGCTGGACACGCCGGAAATAGCCGGCGTGTTGGAGTGCAGCGAGTCGGCGGCCAAAGTCCGGCTGCACCGGGCGCGGGCCGCGTTCCGGAAACAGATGCCTGCGGGCGCCGAAAAGATGACACAGAGGATGGGTGCCTGAGATGGATCCGATCAAGAACACTATTTCCGCGGCGGATCCGTTGCACAAGGATCCGTCTGCACCCGATGGCGAAGAGGCGCTTCGCCGCATCCTGTCCGAACCGGCCGCGTTCAGCGATCGCCTCCCTGCGGGTGAAACTTCCCTCGCGGAACGCAGGCTGCGGCGGGCCCGGTTGGCCGGTGTGGTCACCTTGGCCGCGGCAGCTGTCACCGTGGGTGTCCTCGCAGCCACCAACCTTGGTCCGCTGACTTCCGCGCCCGGGCCGGCGGGCACCGTCACTGCATCGGAAACACCAGCGCCGAGTGCATCGGAAATGCCGACGCCGCCCGCGTCGGTGGTGCCGCCGCCTGCGGAGAACACCACGACCGTACCGCCTCACGGCGAGCCTTCGCCGACGGGGACGCCGCCCCAGGCGGCACCCCGCCAGACGTTCGTCTTCCCCGACGGGCACATTTCCTTTGCCTACCCTGACGGTTGGAGTGTCCGGACGGAGCAGGGACCTTACCTGACCGAGGAGGCTAAGGCCGGCTCCGTGTACGCGGTGGTGCTTGACGGTTCCGGCTCCGAGGTGGCGCGGGTCCTCAGCGGGATGTATGGCGACGGGGCCGCGGGCAGCGTCAAGCGTACCGTCCTTGACCATGCGCCCGTGCCCGGGATCACCGACGCCTCGGGGATCCCCGCCGAGTTTGGCTTCGCCTCAGACCAGGTCCTCCCTGTCTCCTATCCCGGGATGCCGGAACCCGCGAAGCCCGCGGACAGTTCCTCCCTCTACTACTTCATGGACGTCCGGCTCGCCCGTGAGTTCCTTCCGGGGCAGACCCAGTCCGGAACCAACCAGATTCCCTTACCGAACGGCGTCATGTCTGCCTACGTTGTGTTCGACTTCGAAAAGCAACCCGTCTTCGCCACCCCTGATGCCGCGAAAGCCTGGATGGCCAGCGAACAATACGCCCAGCTGAAGGCTCTGCTGCTCAGCCTGACCTACTCGTAGCCCGATCCCCGGGCCTGCGGGCACCAGATCCTCCCACCCGCTCCGGGTGGGAGGATCTGCTTGATTAAGCCTATTGCGAGTGACAGTGCGGGCACTGGGCCGTTGCGACAGAATGGGTCAATGACGCGCATCGCAATCATCGGCGGCCACGGCAAAGTGGCTTTGGAACTGTCCAGAATCCTCGCAGCGGACGGTGAGGACGTCACGTCCTTCTTCCGCAACCCGGACCATACGCAGGACGTCGCGGCGACAGGCGCCACGCCGTCGGTCCTTGACGTTGAAAAGTCGACGACGGCGGAACTCGCCGGCGTCCTCCGTGGCCATGACGCCGTGGTGTGGTCCGCCGGTGCCGGCGGCGGCAACCCCGACCGCACCTATGCGGTGGACCGGGATGCCGCCATCCGGTCAATGGACGCGGCGGCGGAGGCCGGCGTCGGACGCTACGTCATGGTGTCCTACTTCGGTGCAGGACCGGACCACGGAGTCCCCGCGGACAACAGCTTCCACGCCTACGCCGAGGCGAAGGCCGCCGCGGACCAGTACCTGCGCGGAACGGATCTGGCCTGGACCATCCTGGGCCCCGGGTCCCTGACAGACGGGCCGGGCAACGGGCTGATTGACGTCGACCCGGCCGACACCTCTGCAGGCACCGCCACTTCACGCGCCAACGTGGCACTCGTGACGGCTGCCGTCCTCGGGTTGCCGGAAACTGCCGGCCGCACCATCGAATTCCGGGACGGCACCCTGCCTGTCGCCGCGGCCCTGGAGCCCGCCCCTAAGCGGGAGTAACACCCGCCCGCACCCGATATCGTGGAGGAGGCGCCTGCGCATCCCCGCCGGCGCCTCCACTTCGGGGAAAGTGAGCACATGGACCAGCTGGCACTCATTGTCGGACTCCTGCTTGCCACTGTGGTGGCCGTGGGTCTGGGGGACCGGCTCCGGCTGCCCTATCCGGTGCTCATGCTGATCCTGGCGGCGTCGCTGACCTTCATCCCCGGGTTCCCGGAAATGGACATCTCGCCCGAGCTGATCCTGCCCATCTTCCTTCCGCCGCTCCTGTTCGCGACGGCCCAGCGCAGCTCGTGGGCCGTGTTCAGGGTCCGCTGGCGCACCCTGATGATGCTGGCGGTGGCCCTGGTGATCGTGTCCACGGCTGCTGTGGCCGGGGCGGCATGGCTCATGATCCCGGGAATCGGGATCCCTGCCGCCATCGCCCTGGGAGCCATGGTGGCCCCGCCGGACCCGGTGGCCGTGGAATCCGTGGCCGGCCGGGTCCACATGCCCCGCCGGCTCATCACCGTCCTGCAAAGCGAGGGCCTCTTCAACGACGCGGCCGCCATCGTCATCTTCCAGGCCGCCGTTGCCGCCGCGGTGTCCGGCAGCCGGATTGGGCCCGACGTCGTCCTCAAGTTCCTGGTAGGGGCCGCGGTCGCAGTGCTGGTCGGCGTAGCGATGGGCTGGATCACGGCGCTGATCACGCGGCTCGTGGCGTCCATGGTGGCGCGCAGCGCCGTCACCCTCGTGGTGCCCTTCGCGGCCTACATCCTCGCCGAAGAGGTGCACGCCTCCGGCGTGATCGCCGTCGTCGTCACCGCGCTGGAGATGCAGCGCCACTCCCGGCCCCAGGATGCCGCCGAAAGGGTCACGCGCACGGCCTTCTGGGACGTTGTGGAGCTCCTGGTGACCGGGCTGGCCTTCGGGCTGGTGGGACTGGAAATCCGCCACGTCATCCACGACGAAGGCACCGAAATCTTCGGGATGATCGGGACCGCAGTGGTGGTGTGCGTCATCGTGCTCGTCGTCCGGTTCCTATGGCTTGGCCTTTTGGCGGCCTCGGCGCGAAAGAACAGCAACCTGCTGCAGCCCACCTCGGCCAAGGAGGTCCTGATCCTCACCTGGTGCGGCATGCGCGGCCTCGCCACACTGGCCCTTGCACTGGCCCTGCCGCTGACCTTGGCGGACGGCACACCTTTCCCGGCGCGTGACCAGCTGCTGGTCATCGCCTGCGCCGTGCTGATGGCCACCCTGGTGCTGCCCGGCCTGACGCTTCCCTGGCTGATGAAGGTCCTCAAGGCCACCGGTGACGGTTCGGAGGAACGCGACGCCGCCCGGGTGCTGGCCAAGCGCGCGCAGCAGGCCGCCGTCGCCGCCCTGAAGGACCATGACCTCATGAAGGAGCTGCCGCCGGAGAAGGTGGCACTGGTCAAGGAGAAGATGACGAGGCTGCACGCCGAGCTCCTGGACGGAAGCCTCCGGAACGAAAGCGTGGGGGAGAAACGCAAGCGCGGCCGCGAGCTGGCCATCGCCGTGCAGACCATTGCGCTCGATGCCGCCCGCCAGGAAGTGGTGGCGGCCCGGAACGAACCGGACATGGACCCGGAAGTCGCGGACCGCGTGCTCCGCCAGCTGGACCTGCGCACCATGATCATGCCGGAGTAGATCAGCGCGAACGGACACCTGAGGCCCAGGATTCTCGGGCCTCAAGTGTCCGTTCGCGCTACTCCCGAAGATGCCTAGGCAGGGGCCGCGAGCTCCAGGTCAAGGGTGTTTTTCTCGACATAGTCCAGGGCGCACCGCACGGCACCCACGGTCACGATTGAGTCGCCCAAGGGAGAAACCGCCACCGTCGGGGGAGTGGCCGTGAACTCTGTCAGCCGCCTGGCGATCGGTTCAAGGAGCACGCCTGCCGAGTTTGCCACCGCTCCTCCGATGACCACCAGCTCGGGGTTGATCATGGTGGCCACGGCCCCGATGACCCTGGCCATCCTATCGGCCAGCCGGTCGAGGATTTTCAGGGCAACGGCATCGCCGGCGGCGGCGGCGGCAAAAACATGCTCCGCTTCGACGCCTGCGCCGGAGTGCTCACGGAGCGAGGTTTTCGCCTTCCCGGCAAGGGCGTCGGCGGCCCACCCCCTTGCCAGGGACGCGATGCCGAACGTGTCGCCCACGCCTTCAAGCATGTCCAGGAACGCAAGCTCTCCGGCACCGCCCCCGCGGCCGTGCAGCAGCCGCCCGCCGTCGATCACTCCCGAACCCAGGCGTTCACTGGCCAGGATGACCACGACGTCGTCCACGCCGGCGGCCGCCCCGCGCCATCGGTCGCCCAGGGCGGCGAGGTTGGCGTCGTTTTCCAGCAGCACCGTCCACCCCCGCCGGTCCAGCAGCGCCGCCTTCAGGCCGACGTCGAACAGTCCCCAGAAGTGCTGGGTTACCAGCACGTCGCCGTTGCGATCCACCGGTGCCGCGATGCCGGCGCAGACGGCGAGCACGGAGTCCGGGGAGGCCCCCACGCCGTGCAGGGCCATCATGGCGGTCCGGTCAATGACGGCGATCCGTTCTTCCGCGGAAATTTCCGCACCGGCGAACGGCTGGCTGGACCGGCCCAGGGCTTTGCCGCGGAGATCGGACACCACCACCGTCGCCTTGGAGATGCCCACGTCCATGCCCAGGACGTAACCTGCGCGCTCGTTGAGCTCGAACCGGCGCGCCGGCCGGCCTTTCTGGTAGCCGCCAAAGGCCCGCTGATTCTCCAACTCCGTGATCCAGCCGCGCTGCATGAGGTCCTCGCACACGGAAATGGCGGTGGCCCGGGTGAGTCCGGTGGCTTCCATGACTTCCGTGACCGTCACCGCCTGCGAGGCACGCATGAATTCCAGCACTGCTCCAGCGCTCACGCGCCGTAGCAGTTGGGGCGTTGCCGCAGTCACTTCAGACATGGTGTTGACCTCTCTGTGCTTTGCACCACATAATACTTGAGGAACTAAATTTAGATTCCATATAAACTTGCCCATGTGGACCGGACGGCCGCCGACCACTGGGTTTACTTCCAGCCCTTCACTCACCCTTTTGCAAAGGAGCAACTGTGAACCGCATCCTGAAGCACTGCCCGCCCGGACCCCGGCAACAGCCCCTCCACTCCCGCACGTCAGCCCCTGCCCTGTGAACGCCGCTGTGCCCGCATCACTGCTCAGCAGGCGTTCCCTGCTCCGGGCCGCCGGCCTGGCCGGGGCGGCAGCCATGATTCCCCTGACGGGCTGCGCGTCGCCGTCCAGCCCGCAGAACGGCGTCACCACCCTGCTCTTCATGCAGAACAAGCCCGAGGTGGTGGCCTACTTCAACCAGGTCATCAAGGACTTCGAGGCGCTGAACCCGGACATCCGTGTGGTCCAGGACTTCAACGAGGGCAACTTCGTCCCCAGGCTGGTCCGGAACGATCCGCCGGATGTCGTGACCCGCGGCTTCGCGCAGGCCACCGCCGATTTCGTCCGTAAAGGCATCTTCGCCGACCTTTCGGACCTGCCCGTGGCCGCCAGCATCGACCCTAAGATCCAGGAGCTCATCAGCTCCTGGGGCCAGTACAACGGCAACGAGGTCAGTGCGCTGCCGTTCTCGCTGGCCGCGGCCGGGGTCATCTACAACCGCGATATCTTCGAAGCCCAGGGCGTCTCTGTCCCCACCACGTGGGGCGGGTTCGTCGGGGCCTGCGAAACGTTCAAGGCCGCAGGCATTGCACCGATCTACGGAACGTACAAGGACACGTGGACCCTCTCCCAGGGCATGTTCGACTACGTTTCCGGCGGCTCGCTGGACGTTGCGGATTTCTTCACCAGGATCAATGCCAAGGGCGCCCGTATCAGCAGGGACGCGGCCGAGTCGTTCTCCAACAACTTCGGCCCGGCGCTGCCCAAGATGCTGCAGCTCGCCTCCTACTCCCAGAACGGCGCCGCCAGCAAGAACTACGCGGACGGCAACGCGGCGTTCGCCAAAGGTCAGGCGGCCATGTACCTGCAGGGCCCGTGGGCCCTGTCCCAGCTTGTTTCAGCCAACAAGAACATCAGGCTCGGGAGCTTCCCGCTGCCGGTCACTGACAACCCCGAGGAAACCAAAGCCCGCGTGAACGTGGACATGGCGCTCTCCATCACGCGCAACACTCCAAACATGGCTGCTGCGCAGCGGTTCGTCAACTATCTGCTGGAGCCGTCGGTGGTGAACACGTTCAACGAAAAGAACGCAGCCTTCTCACCCCTCAAGGACGCTCCGGCCGTCAGCAACCCGCAGATCAGCGGGCTGGGCGAGTCGGTCAAGGAAGCGCGCTACTACCAGGGCGCGGCGACGTACTTCCCGCCCTCGGTGCCCCTGAACAACTACATCCAGTCCTTCGTGTACGGCAAGAACGGCGAGCAGTTCCTTTCAGCGCTCGACGACGAATGGCGCCGCGTTGCCGAGCGCACCGCAGTCTGATCCCACCCCGACTCCAGGAGTTCACATGACTATAACTTCCCGGGTGGCCCAGACAGCCCGTCCCGCAGAAGGCAAGACCCCGACATCAGCTTCCCCAGGCACCGGAGCGTTCCGGTCCAAGAGCAAGATCGACCCCACGTACTACTGGATGGTGGTGCCCGTACTGGGACTGTTCGCCTTCTTCATCACGCTGCCGGCACTCGTGGGCGTCTTCTTCAGCCTCACGAATTACGCCGGATACGGCGACTGGAAGTTCATCGGCCTGATGAACTACGTCAACATCTTCAAGGACCCGGCGGTCCTGCAGTCCTACATTTTCACCTTCGTTTTCGCCCTGACCACCACGGTGGTGGTCAACGTCGTGGCACTCGCCATTGCCTTGGGCCTCAACGCCAAGATCAAATGGCGCACCGGCATCCGCACCGTCTTTTTCATCCCCATGGTGTTGTCCGCGCTCATCGTCTCCTTCGTGTTCAACTACCTTTTCTCCAACACGCTTCCGGTGCTGGCGGAGCGGTACGGAATGACCCCGCTCGCCACCAGCATTCTTGCCAATGAGAACCTGGCCTGGATCGCCATCGTGGTGGTCACTGTCTGGCAGGCGGCGCCCGGCGCCACCATCATCTACCTGGCGGGACTGCAGAGTGTGCCCTCCGAGGTCTACGAAGCAGCGGACCTGGACGGCGCCGGCAGTTTCCGCCAGTTCCTCAGCCTGACGCTGCCGCTGATCCTTGGCTACCTCGTGATCAATGTGATCCTCGGGTTCAAGGGCTTCCTGGGGACCTACGAGATCATCGTGGGCCTCACCGGCGGGGGTCCCGGCATGGCGACGCAGTCCGTGGCCATGCGCATCTTCTCCGGCTTCACGGGCGGCGACTACTCCTACCAAATGGCGAACGCCGTCATCTACTTCCTGATCACCCTGCTGATCTCCGTCATCCAGCTGCGCCTCATCCAGCGCCGGGGGGTTTCACTCTAATGACCGTTTCCACACATCCCGAGCCCATCACCGGAGCCGCAGCGCCCACCCGCATCACGTCCGGCACTCCCAGGAACCGCAAGTCCAACCGCGAGGGCTTCAAGGTCAACTGGTGGCTCACCGGGCTGATGCTGGCCGCTTCGCTGACCATCCTGCTGCCGCTCTACTTCACCGTGGCCATGGCGCTCAAGTCCCCGGACCAGATCGGAACCGGCACGGGCCTCGCCTGGCCGAACCCGATGAACTGGGAAAACTTCGCCGCCGCCTACGTGGCCACCAACTTCCCGCGGGCCTTCATGTCCACCGCCTTTGTTACGGTGCTGAGCGTCCTCGGTTCCCTGGCCTGCAGTTCACTGGTGGCCTACGCCATCGCCCGGAACTGGAACCACAGGTTCTTCCGGGGCTCGTTCGTGTACCTGCTCTCGGCGATGTTCATTCCCTTCCCGGTGATCATCCTGCCGCTCATCAAGCAGACGGCGCTCCTTGGCCTGGACAACCCGGCCGGGGTCGTGTTCCTGCACGTGCTCGGCGGAATCTCGTTCAACACGCTGCTGTACATAGCCTTCGTCCGCTCCATACCCGTGGAACTGGAGGAATCGGCACGCATGGACGGGGCCACCACGTGGCAGGTGTTCCGCAAGATCATTTTCCCGCTGCTGGCCCCGATGAACGCCACGGTAGGGATCTTCGCCTTCCTTGGCTCCTGGAATGATTTCCTGCTGCCGCAGATGATGATCGCGGACCCTGCCCTGCAGACCCTCCCTGTGGTGCAGATGCTCTTCCAGGGTGAATTCAACACCAACTACAGCCTGGCCTTCGCGTCGTACCTGATGGCCATGGCACCCACGCTGGTGGTTTACATCCTGGCGCAACGCTGGGTACTGTCCGGAGTCATGCGCGGTGCAGTGAAGTAACCAGTGAAATAACCGCTGCAATAGCCGGTGAAACGGGCGCTGACCATCCGGGCGCCCCCCATTTTCCCCTTACCAAAACAACGAACCCAAGAAAAGGAATCTCCTTTGTCCACCACCGCCACTCTGGCAACCCTGTCCGATTCAAACCTCGCAGCCGATCCAAACTGGTGGCGCCAGGCCTCCGTGTACCAGATCTATCCGCGCAGCTTCTCGGATTCGAACGGTGACGGCCTGGGCGACATCAAGGGCATCACGGCCAAGGTGCCGTACCTGAAGGAACTGGGGATCGACGCCGTCTGGCTGAGCCCGTTCTACCCGTCCGCGCTCGCGGACGGCGGGTACGACGTCGACGATTACCGCAACGTCGATCCCAAGCTGGGCACCCTGGAGGACTTCGCCGAGATGTCCGCCGCGCTCCACGAAGCCGGCATCAAGCTCATTGCGGACATCGTCCCGAACCACTCCTCCGACCGGCACGAATGGTTCCAGGAGGCCCTCGCCGCACCGAAGGGCTCCGCTGCGCGCGAGCGCTACATCTTCCGTGACGGCCTGGGCAAGAACGGCGAGCTGCCGCCGTCGGACTGGGACTCAGTCTTCGGCGGTCCCGCCTGGGAGCGCATCACCGAACCGGACGGCACCCCCGGCCAGTGGTACATGCACATCTTCGCCAAG
Organism: Arthrobacter oryzae; assembly: GCF_030812315.1. Classification (GTDB taxonomy): domain Bacteria; phylum Actinomycetota; class Actinomycetes; order Actinomycetales; family Micrococcaceae; genus Arthrobacter; species Arthrobacter oryzae_B. The sequence continues at coordinate 49,730 of NZ_JAUSSM010000001.1, forward strand.
GAGCAGCCGGACCTGAACTGGTCCAACCGCGAGATCCGCGACGACTTCCTGAAGACCCTTCGCTTCTGGTCGGACCGCGGCGTGGACGGCTTCCGGGTGGACGTGGCGCACGCCCTGACCAAGGACCTTACCGAGCCGCTGCTCTCCAAGGTTGAACTCACCGAGGCCAATACCGGCACCGACGGTTTCCCCGACGGCTCGCACCCGTTCTGGGACCGCGACGAAGTCCACGAGATCTACGCCGAATGGCGTGAGGTGTTCAACGAGTACAACCCGCCGCGCACCGCCGTCGCCGAAGCCTGGGTGCACGCCACCCGCCGCGCCCGCTACGCCAGCCCGCAGGGCCTGGGCCAGGCCTTCAACTTCGACCTGCTGCAGGCCGACTTTGATGCCGAGGAGTTCCAGGAGATCATCACCCGGAACCTCGCCGAAGCGACGGCAACCGGGGCATCCTCCACCTGGGTCTTCTCAAACCACGACGTCGTCCGGCACGCCACCCGGTACGGCCTGCCGAAGGGCGGCGGAGTCCACGCCAAGGGCCAGGACGGCAAGGGCTGGCTGCTGGCCGGCGCCCCGGCCGGGGAACTCGACACTGAGCTGGGCCTCCGCCGCGCCCGTGCGGCCAGCCTGCTGATGCTGGCCCTCCCGGGCTCGGCCTACCTGTACCAGGGCGAGGAACTCGGCCTGCAGGAAGTCGGCGACATTCCCGACGCCGAACGCCAGGACCCGTCCTTCTTCCGCAACAAGGGCGTCGAGATCGGCCGCGACGGCTGCCGCGTGCCGCTGCCCTGGGCCGCTGAAGGAACGTCATTCGGCTTCGGTGCCGGCGAGGCCCACCTGCCCCAGCCGGAATGGTTCAGCCGCTACGCCGTGGACGCCCAGGACGGCGTGGAAGGCTCCACCCTGGAGCTCTACCGCAAGGCCCTGAAGCTGCGCCGCGAGCTGCAGACAGCAGAAGAGCTGGAATGGGTGGAAACGGGCAACGCCCAGGTGCTGCACTTCAGCCGCCACGGCGGCTGGCAGTCCGTGACCAACTTCGGTGCGGAGTCCGTGGAGCTCCCGGCCGGTGAGGTCCTGCTCAGCAGCGGCCCGCTGGAAGCCGGCAAACTGCCCGGCAACACCACGGTGTGGCTGCGCTAGGTCCGCGCCGAGCAGCATCCGCCAGCTCACCATGAAACCCGTCCCGGTGGCGGTGCCCTGGCAGGGCACCGCCACCGTGGCTTTTTGCTGCTGGGCCTTGGCGGGATCAAATGAAAGAGTGACGACATGACTAAACAAGCTGCAAGCCCGTCCGGACAGGAACTGAACCGTACTCAGGAACTGATCTATGGCTGTATGGGGCTCGGCGGCAGCTGGTCCGCTGAACCCTACGCATCCGAGCATGTGGGCCAGGCCGACGCCGCCATCAACGCCGCGCTGGATTCCGGCATCACGTTGTTCGACCACGCCGACATTTACCGCGGCGGCAAGTCGGAGGCCGTATTCGGTGAGGTCCTCGCGATTACACCGGGGCTGCGTGAACGGATCCGGCTCCAGACCAAGTGCGGCATCCGGCTCAACGAGCAGGGGCTCGAGACGCACTACGACCTGAGCCGGGACGGCATCCTCGAACGGGTCAACGGCAGCCTGAAACGGCTGAGGACCGAGTACGTGGACGTCCTCATGCTGCACCGCCCCGACCCGCTGGCGGACCCCGCCGAGGTGGCGTCCGCCGTCGGGCAGCTGATGCAGGAAGGCAAAGTGCGGCAGGTCGGTGTGTCCAACATGTCCGCCCAGCAGATCGAGGTGCTGCAGGACCACCTGGAAACGCCCGTGGTAGCCAACCAGCTGGAAATGAGCCTGCTGAAACGGGCCTGGCTGGAAAGCACGGTGCTGGTCAACCATGCCGAGGCGCTGGACCACAGCTTCCCGCACGGCACGCTCGAGTTCTGTGGCCGGCAGGGGATCACCCTGCAGGCCTACGGGGCGCTGGCCCGGGGCCACTACACCGGCCCCCCGCCGGAAAGCCCGACGCCGGCAGAGGCAGCCACGACGGCGCTCGTCGCCGACATGGCGAAGGCCATGGGAACCACCAGGGAGGCGATCCTCCTCGGGTGGCTCATGCGGCACCCGGCAGGGATCGCTCCGGTGATCGGTTCGGCCAACCCGGACCGGATCCGGGCCTGCGCCGGAGCCGCCCGGGTTGCCGCTGCCATGTCCCGGGCCGAGTGGTACCGGCTCTGGGTCACGGCCCGGGGGAGCAACATCCCCTAAGCGGGGGGACCCGCCCAGATGCCCCGCTTAACCCAACTAGGTCGCAGTAGATGTCGTTATGAGCGCTCAAAACGACATTAACTGCGACCTAGTTGGGTTGGCGGCCGGGTTCAGCGGCCCATCCCTGCCACGCGCAACCTACAGCGGCGCCACCACCGAGTACGTGGTGGAGTCGCCCTTCAGGGCCTGGCTCTGCTTGCCGTCCACGCCCACCGGAATGTCGCCGGCAATGGTCACCCGGTTGAGCTTGCGCGGCTGGCCGTCGTAGTTGTCCGGGGCATAGTGCTGGGTGATGCGGTTGTCGAACAGGACCACCTGGTTCGGCTCCCAGTTCACCCGCACCACGTTCTCCGGGCGGGTGACGTATGCCTGCAGCAGCCGGATGATGTCCTTCGACTCGGTGTTGGACAGCCCGACGATCCGCAGCCGCTGCGCGAAGCCCCCAATGAACAATCCGCGCTCGCCGGTCAACGGGTGCACCCGGACCACCGGATGGGCCGTTTCGAACTTCAGCCGGGTGAACTCCTTGCGGCGCTCCTCCGCGTTCTGGTGTTCCAGGTTCTTGGGCACCGAGTAGTCGTAGTCGTTGGTGTGGATGGCCCACAGGGTGTCCGCGAAGTTCCGCAGTTCATCGGGCAGGTCCCGGTAGGCGCCGGCCGAGGATGCGATCAGGGTTTCCCCGCCGTAGGCTGGCAGGTCGATGCTGCGCAGCGTGGATGCCTGCGGCGGGTTCACCACGAACGTTACGTCCGTGTGCCAGTTGTTGGCGGAGCCGTTCTCGCTGTCCACCGGCAGGACGTTCTCTTCGCCCTCAACGGAGGCCACGGTGGGGTGCGCCTTCGTGAGCGGACCGAAGTGGCTGGCGAACTTCACCTGCTCCTCGTCCGTGCGGATGTTCGCCTCGCGGAACACCAGGGCCTTGTGCTCGTTCAGGGCCTCACGGATCCGGGCCACGGTGTCCGCGGAGAGGTCCCCGCTGAGGTCCAGGCCGCGGATTTCAGCCCCGATGCGGGATCCCAGTTTGGCGAATTCAAGCTTGGTCTCGGTGATCGTGGTCATTGCTTTTTCCTTACTGGTTGATGGTGCGGATAGGTTGTGGTGCTGGTGAAGGGGTCAGTTGCCGGCGCCGACGGCGGTGCGCCAGCGGGAGAAGTGCCGCTCCAGGGCCACGAGCAGGACGTTGACGGCCAGCCCCAGGACGGAAACGGTGAGGATGCCGGCGTACATGTCCGGGATGAGGAAGCTCATCTGCGAATTGACGATCAGGTAACCGAGCCCGGCTTTGGCGCCCACCATTTCGGCGGCGATCAGCACCAGGATGGAGGAGGTGCCGGCCATCCGGATGCCCGTGAAAATCGTCGGGACAGCCGAGGGCAGGATGACCTTCTGGAAGAGCCGGAAACTGTTCAGCCCCAGCGACCGTGCGGCGCGGATCAGCAGCGGATCCACAGTCCGGACACCGGCGATGGTGTTCAGCAGCACCGGGAAAAACGCCGCGTAGGCCACGATGGTAATCTTCGATTCCTCGCCGATGCCCAGGAGCAGCGTGAAGACCGGCAGCAGGGCCAGCGTGGCCGTATTGCGGAACAGCTCCAGCAGCGGGTTCAGGAACGAGCTCAGCCAGCCGTACCAGGCGATCAGCAGTCCCAGCACCACGGCGGACACCACGGCGATGCTGAACCCGGAGACGGAGCGCGTGAGGCTTGCCTGCAGGTGGTTCTGCAGCTGCCCGGTTTCCAGCAGCTTCACGCCGGCCGCAATGACTTCGTGCAGCGGCGGCAGGAATACCCGGGTGGACGGGCTGGCCAGGTACGTCGGGCCGAGTTCCCACAGCGCAAGGAACAGCAGTACGGCGAGGGATTTCCAGCCGGCCCGCCCGGCGAGTCCGGCAAGGGCAGCGAACCTGCCCGCCGGCGTCGGACGCTGTCCGCTTTCCGGACCGGAGCCGGTCTGCGGGGAAGGTTCGACGGCGGCAGCCGCCTCTGGCGGTCGGGTCAACACAGCGCTCATCAGGCAGCGCTCCTTTCCTTGGGTTGTTCGTCGGGGGCGGTGCCATCGGGGAGGATCTTGCGGTGCCCGGAGCCCTGGGCGAGCCGGACCTCATCGTGCAGGAGGGACCAGACCTCGTGCCGGTGCTCCACGAACGCCGGATGGGATCGCACATCGTCCTCGCCGTCGCGGTCCGGGATGTTGATGTCCACGATTTCCTTCAGCCGGCCCGGGCGGGCGCTGAGCACGGCCACATGCTGGCCCAGATACACGGCCTCGTCGATTCCGTGCGTAATGAAGACGATGGTCTTGCCCGTGGCCTTCCAGATCCGCAGCAGCTCGTCCTGGAGCTGCTCGCGGGTCTGCGCGTCCAGGGCGGCAAACGGTTCGTCCATCAGCAGGATGTCCGGCTCATAGGCGAGGCTTCTGGCGATGGCCACGCGTTGCTTCATACCGCCGGACAGTTCGTGCGGATAGCGGTCCTCGAACCCCGCCAGCCCCACCAGGTCCAGGAATTCGCTGGCCTTGGCTGCCCGTTCCTTCCGTGAAAGGCCGGAGTTTTCCAGCCCGACGGAGACGTTGGCCGACGCCGTCCGCCAGGGGAAGAGCGCGTACTGCTGGAAGACGACGGCGCGGTCCTGGCCGGGACCGGTCACTTCCTTGCCGTCCACCAGGACGCTTCCCGAACTGGGGCGGGAGAGGCCGGCCAGCAGGTCCAGCAGCGTGGTCTTGCCGGAGCCGCTGGGTCCCACGAGGGTGAGGAACTCACCGGCGGCGACGTCCAGGCTGAGGTCATCCAGGGCCGTCAGAACGGACGGGCCGGCCTGGTTCCGGGTGCCTTTGCCTTGGCGCACCGCGAATTCCTTGGTGACGTTCCGGAGGCTGATTTTCGGCGTCATGGTTGTCCTTTCGTGTTGCTGGTGGAGGTGCCGGGGTTGGCTGTGCCGGAAGCCGTTTCGGTACCGGTGGCCAGTCCGTTGAACTCGTTCGTGTAGAGCTTGGGCAGGTCCAGGGCTCCGTCAATGATTCCGGCCGACGTGAGGTATTCACTCCAACGGGTGAAGTCCGTGTCCTTGATCCGGCCGCCCGGCGACGCGATTCCCACGCTCTTCCAGTACTTGAGGGCTTCGCTGGATTCGTTGCGTCCTCGTTTGGCGATGATCTCTTCAAACTTCGCGATGACCTCTTCGCGGGGCGTGCTGCGTTCCCACTCGATGGCCTTGGCGATGCCGGTCACGAGCTTCCGGCTCGTTTCCGGGTTGGCGGCCAGGAAGTCCTTGCGGATGACGTACTGGCCGGCGTCGAACGGGCCGCCGATGACGCCGACGTCGGTGAACAGTGCCCGGACGCCGCCTTCCGCGAGCGCGCGGTCCTGGAGCACTCCGCCAAGGGTCCCGGCGTCCACCTGCTTCTTGCGCAGCGCCTGTTCGGTTTCGTTCGGCGGCACCACCACCAGCTGGACCTGCTTGATCTCCTCCGGCGAGAGGCCGCTGTTCTTCAGGAAGGTCGAGATGACAGCTTCGTGGTGGGCTCCCAGCGTGTTGACGGCGATCTTCTTGCCGATCAGGTCCCGGGCGGTGCGGATGGGGCTCCCTTCCAGCACGTAGTAGCCGGTGAAGGTCTTGTCGTCCTCGCCGTAGGAACTGATGACGGCCTGAACGGGCGCGCCCGCCTCGATCAGCTTGATCACGGCGCCGGTGAAGGCACTGCCGATGTCCGTCTGGCTGGTGGCCACGGACTGGATGCTCTGCGGGCCGCTGGTGGTGTTGCTGACCCATTCGAGGGTGACGTCCCCGAGGAAGCCAAGATCCTGGGCGAGTTCGGGCAGGGACACGTTGTTGGGCGAGCCCTGGTAGCGCACGGTCTTCACTTCCTCGCCGGCGGTGTTTCCGGCCGTACCCGCGCCGGCGGCAATCCCGCCGCAGCCTGTGGCAGTGAGGACAATAACCGTTGCTGCCCCGAAGGCGGAGGCCAGCACGGTGCGGCGGGGGAGGAGTGTCTTTCCCGGGGCGGCGGCGCTCATCCGGTCACCAGCTCGTTGAACTCGTTGGTGTAGAGCTTCTTCGGATCCAGTTCGCCCTTGACGATGCCAGTGTCCTTGAGCCACTTGCCCCAGCGGGTGAAGTCCTCATCATTGATCTCGCCCTTGGCCGGAACGCCCACGCTCTTCCAGTACTGCAGGGCAGCCGGGTTCTCGTTGCGCCCGCGTTCCTGCAGGATCTTGGTGAAGCGGGCGATCACTTCCTCGCGCGGCGTGGTCCGCTCCCACTCGATGGCCTTCGCCACGCCCGTGGTGAACGTCCGGGTGGTGTTGGGGTTCTTGGCGATGAAGTCGGTGCGCAGCACGTACGGTCCGCCGGCGAACGTGCCGAAGAGTTCGGCGTCGCTGAACACCGAGCGCAGGCCGCCGTTGGCGATTGCCTTGTCCTGCAGGATGCTGCCCAGCGAACCGGCATCCACCTGGCCGCGGCGGATGGCTTCCTCGGTGTCGTTGGGCGGGACCACCACCAGCTGGACCTGCTTGATTTCCTCGGCGCTCAGGCCGTTTTTCTGCAGGTAAGTGTTGATGACGGCGTCCGCGTGGGCGCCCAGGGTGTTCACGGCGATCTTCTTGCCGATGAAGTCCCGGGCGGTGCGGATGGGGCTGTCTTCCTTGACGTAGAAGCCGTTGAACGTCTTCTCGTCCTCGCCGTAGTAGTTGATGACGGCCTTCACCGGTGCGCCGGCTTCCACAAGTTTGACCACCGCTCCGGCGAACGCGCCGCCGAAGTCGGTCTGGCCGGTGGCCGCCGACTGGATGTCCTGCGGGCCGCTGATGGTGTTGCCCACCCAGTTGAGCTTGACGTCGCCGAAGTAGCCAAGGTCCTGGGCCAGTTCGGGGAGCGTCACCGTGTTGGCCCAGCCCTGGTACCGGAGCTCCTTCACCTCGGTGGCACCATCGGTACTTCCGGCACCTCCGCCGCCGAGAGCATTCGCGCCGCTGGCGCCACCGCCGCAGCCCGACACCGTCATCGCGATGACGACGGCGGCCGCGGCACTCAGGATGGTCAGGTGTCGTTTCATTCGGGGTTCCTTTGTGGTGCATTGGGGTAAGTGATGGGGGAAGCGGCGGGGTTGTTTGCGTGCCGCTGGAACGATGTAAGCGCACCTTTCCGGTCAAAAAAAGCGTTGCTGTCACGCCGGGAAACCCGCGGAAACGAGCGGCAACAGGAGGAAACGCCGGGTCATAAGACGCCCCGTTTCGCCCGGTAACGGCCCGTGAAGGACTTTGACGGGCCAGCAGCGCCGGATTTTGGTCGTATTGTTCGCGGCATTGTTCCAAGGGCGGGCGGCTGTTACTTAGCGTTTGTGCGTGCCGGGCGGATACGGTAGATGCATGACCTCTATCTCCGCCGCCGTCGAGACTGTACGGCCCGAACGAAATATCCCCGCCGAAATTGCCCGTTCGTGGCTTTTGGTCAACGCAATGAAGCCCGAGCTTTTTGACGTCTCGGCCGTGTCGCGCGCGGACTCGATCATCCTGGACATCGAAGATGCCGTGGACCCCTCGCAGAAGGACATCGCCCGCGGGCACGTCGTGGACTGGCTGGCTGCCGGCGGCCAGGCCTGGGTCCGGATCAACGACGCCACCAGCCCGTTCTGGGCCGCGGACCTCGCCGGCCTGCGCGGCACCCCCGGACTGCTCGGCGTCATGCTGGCCAAGACCGAGTCCGCGGACCAGGTCACCGAGTCCTACCACCGCATGGACGGCAATACCCCCGTGATTCCGCTGGTCGAATCGGCCGTCGGCATCGAGGAAGCCAACAACATTGCCAAGGCCCAGGGCGCGTTCCGCCTGGCTTTCGGCTCCGGTGACTTCCGCCGCGACACCGGCATGGCCGCCACGGCCGAGGCCATGGCCTACCCGCGGGCCAAGCTGGTTGTCGCCAGCCGCGTCGGGAACCTCCCGGGCCCCATCGACGGCCCCACCGTGGGCACCAACCACCCGATCCTGCGTGAGCAGACCGGCATCACCGTGATGATGGGCATGACCGGCAAGCTCTGCCTGGCCATCGACCAGACCAACGTCATCAACGAGGTCATCAGCCCCACGCCGTCCGACGTCGCCTGGGCCACGGACTTCATGGCCGACTTCGAAGCCAACGGCCGCGTGATCCGCGACGGCTCCGACCTGCCGCGCCTGGGCCGCGCCGAAAAGATCATGAAGCTCGCTGTAGCATTCGGCGTGCAGCCGGCGCTCTAGCGTCCCCTGGCAATCCAAGGAGACCCCGTGACCGATACCCGTTATCTGGTCCACGGGGTCTTTTGGGATGGTGCCGCGCCCGGGTTTTCACAGACGCCCGGGTCCGCGGAGAACCGCCCGTCCGGGAAGCACGACGGCGGAACTCCGGTCATGCGGCTGCAGGACCCCGCTGGCGGCTTCAGGGAACTGACGCTCGACGCCGGCAGCCGGCTGGGCTTCCGGGTCGCCGCTGAAGGCAAGTTCTGCCTGGGGCATCACAGGGTGCACGGCCCGGCCGACCGTGACCACGTCCTCTGCCCGGCCAAGGCACCGGCAGTCAAGGGCAGCCAGTGCGAGCGCTGCTTCGTGGTGGACGATTCCCGGCTTATCCACGACTTTCACCGCGGCGGCGGCGTCCCGCCGGGCCTGCGAGCCTACCTGATGCAGCAGCACTGGCTGTACGTGGCCACCTTCGCCAAAGGGGCCAGCAAGGTGGGCACCGCCTCGAACCTGCGGAAATGGAACCGGCTGGCCGAGCAGGGCGCCGTGGTGGCCCGCTATGTGGCACGAGCGGACGACGGCAGGGTGGTCCGGATCCTGGAAGACATGCTGACCCGCGACGCCGGGCTCCCGCAGCAGGTCCGGTCGGCAGCCAAGGCCGCCGCCCTGGTGGCGCCGGCACCCGCCGTCGAACTCGATGCCCTGAACGGGCAGCTGGCGGCGGATGCCCGCTTACTGCTGACGGGCGCCGGCATCGAGGGCTTCGAGGTGGTGGACGAAAGCTGGATCCGGCCCGGCCTCGCTGACGGTGCCTGCGCGCCAGCCGCCCGGCACTCCTATCCGCATGACCTCAGCACCGGAACCCACGGATTCCGGATTGCCGCTGTGAGCGGCAGCATCGCCGTTGCCGCCCTGGACGGGGCCGAACTGGAGTTCGTGGTGAACCTCAGCCAGCTGAAGGCGCGCACCGTCGAGCTCGGGGACCACTACGGATCAGAGGTTCCGGCAGTGCAGGAGTATTTGTTCTAGAACTTCGTTCTGAAACTTCGGCACGTAGAATGGCACGGTGCTGAACGAATTCTGGGCCACCGCATCCACCGCCTACAAGGTGCTCGTTTTCAGCGCCATGGGCCTCATCGCCGCAGGCATCATCCTCAACCTGGTGGGCAACACCTCCAACAACCAGGGCCTCGCCGTGGCCTCGCTGCCGGTGATCGGGCTGGGCCTGGTCCTGCACGTCGTGGGGATCGTGGTGCGCGGCCAGCAGATCCGCAAGACCTACAAGCGGTAGCCGGCGTTTCTGCGGACGTGGCTGCGCGCATGCTCCACGGCCGCCGGCAAGTCCGTGAACAGGTGCTTATGGTGGCGAAGGGACCGGATCACGCCGACGTTGGTTACGATGGCCATATGTTCCGGCTGGACCCCCTTGACCAGCACGGTGATGCCCCGAAGTTCGAGGGCTGAGATGACCTCCACCAGGGCGTGCGCCCCGGTAGCGTCCAGCATCCGCACCTGGGACAACCTGATGATGGCCACCTGGATGTCCTTCACCTGGCTGATTTCCTGCAGGATCCGTTCAGCGGCGCCAAAGAACATAGCGCCGCCAAGGGTGAAAACGGCAATGTGCTCGTCCCCTTCCGCCGGAGCCCCGGCAATATCCTCGCGGCGGACGCCACTCAGCGACGCGAACTTTCGCAGCGTCAGCAGGGCGGCAGCGGCCAGGCCGATCTCGATGGCGACGATCAAGTCGAACGCTACGGTGATGAGTGCCGTCAGAAGGAAGACTGCCGCATCCGCCCTGGTGGAGCGAAGAATGGCGGTGACGGTGCGCTGTGAAACCATTCGTGTTGCGGTCACCATAAGGATTCCGCCCAGCACGGCCAGCGGGATCCGGCTTACCAGCCCGGCTGCAAGGTAGATGATGGCCAGCAGGACAAGGGCATGCACGATCGCGGAGAGACGGGTCTTGGCGCCGGAACGGACGTTGACGGCGGTCCGGGCAATGGCGCCCGTTGCCGGCATGCCGCCGAAGAGGCCGGCCGCAATGGAGGCCAGGCCCTGACCGGTGAGCTCGCGGTCCGGCGTGTAGGGGCCGCTGAGCCTGCCGTCCGGTCCAACCAGTCCCGCGCCCACCCGTGCGGACAGTAGCGACTCGATGGCGGCCAGCATCGCGATTGCCACTGCGGGCATCACCAGGCCACCCAGGGCGGCAGGATCAAGCGACGGCACCCGGGGCGCCGGAAGGGAATGGGGCATGGCCCCGATCCTTGGGATGTCCAGCTGCAGCAGCTCCGCTGCAATGGTGACCAGCAGTACCGCGATTAGGCTCCCAGGCAGCGACCTGTGAAGCCTGGGCGCTATCAGCATGATGGCCGCGACCCCCGCTACCACAGCCAGAGTCTGGGGAACTGTGGGAAGCGTGGCAGCCGATGCGCTCTCAATGGCTGCGAGGAGGATGTTGTGGCCGGGGATGCCCTCCGTGCCCATGGCCGAAGGAACCTGCTGGAGGAAGATAATGGTGGCGATGCCCAGGGTGAAGCCTTCCACCACCGGCCAGGGAATAAACGCCACAGCACGCCCCAGCCCGCTGATGCCCAGGGCACAGACCATAAGGCCCGCCATGAGGGACACCAGCGCAATGCTGCCGGTCCCATGGTTTGCCACCACAGGGGCGAGCACCACCACCATGGCACCGGTGGGGCCGGACACCTGGACGTTGGACCCGCCCATCACCGCGGCCACGAGGCCGGCCACCACGGCCGTGATCAGGCCGGCCTCGGCTCCCACGCCGGAACTGACCCCGAACGCCAAGGCCAGAGGGAGCGCCACGATTCCCACGGTGATGCCGGCCAGCAGGTCCGTCTTCCACGAGGAGCTGAGACCGTCGTAATCGCTGCGGGATGGAAGGTACTTCGCCAGTGCGGAGCTCAGCCGCGTCTTGGAGGAGGCCGCCGGAACGGCGCTCACAACGCGGGACCCGGGAGGTGCGCAGCCGGCAGTTCCCGAGCCAGCCGGAGCTGCTCATTCGAATCAGCCAGATTGTCCAGAAGGAAGGTCCGTGCAATGGACAGCAGTTCGGCAATCTTGGGGTGTGCCAGGCGGTACGTGACGGCATTCGCCGTCCGCACCGACGTGACAACCTTGTGCCGGCGCAGGGTTGCCAGGTGCTGGGACAGATGTGAGGCCTCGAGCCCCGTTTCGGCCAGCAGATAGCTGACCGGGGCCGCGGTGTCCGGCGCTGCCGCCAGCAGTTCCAGGATCCGGATACGCGCCGGGTGCGCCAGTGCCTTGAAGAGATTGGCCTTGATTTCGTATAAAGGGGCCTGTGCTGCGGGAAGCATTTGGGACCTGCTGTCGCTGGTTCATGCCGGGAGGATACCCGTGCGGGTCACCATGAATTGATGGAATGATTAAATCATCATACCGCGGGCCCAGGAAGGACGCCAGAGCCTTCTGCGCGTAAACAGGCCGTGAGCCCGCCCACCTCATCGGTGTCCGGCGGCGGCGGAACGATAGGCTTGAGGCCATGACTATCAATCCGGATCTGCAGGGCCGTAGCTACCCTGCCGCAGAGGTGTACGACGTCGGCCGCGAGAAAATCCGCGAGTTCGCCAGGGCCGTCAAGGCAACCCACCCCGCGCACTTCGACCTGGACGCGGCCAAGGCCCTCGGCCACCGCGACCTCGTGGCGCCGCCCACCTTCGCCATCATCATTGCCCAGCGCGCAGACGCCCAGCTGATCGAGGATCCGGAGTCCGGCATTGACTTCTCCCGCGTGGTCCACGCGGATCAGCGGTTTATCCACCACCGCCCCATTTTCGCGGGTGACCGGCTTGTGGCCGAGCTGCACGTGGACGGGGTCCGTGCCATGGGCGGCGGTGCCATGATCACCACCCGCTCGGAAATCTTCGCCCTCACCGGTGAAGGCGCAGCAAACGGCTCGCCGGATCCCTCCCGGGAGGCCGTCGCCACAGCCACTTCGTCCATCCTGGTCCGCGGAGAGGGACAGTAACCCATGAGCACTGCATCCATCACCCCCGTTTTCACCGAACTCGCCGTCGGCCAGGACATCGGCAGCCGCAGCATCACCGTCAGCCGGCAGGACCTGGTGAAGTACGCCGGTGCGTCCGGCGACTTCAACCCGATCCACTGGAACGAAGCCTTTGCCACCGGTGTGGGCCTGCCCGGCGTCATTGCCCACGGCATGTTCACCATGGGCGCGGCAGTCCAGCTCGTCACCGACTGGGCGGGCGACCCGGCCGCCGTCGTCGATTTCCAGACACGCTTCACCAAACCGGTACTCGTCACGGACACCACCGGCACAGAGGAGCCGGGGGCCGTCATCGAGGTCAGCGGCGCCATTGGCGCGCTCGACGCCGACGCCGGCACTGCCCGCGTGGACCTCACCGTGGTCTTCAACGGCCAGAAGGTCCTGATGAAGGCACAGGCAGTCGTCAGGCTTGCGTAACAGAAAGGCTGCCTTGACCAAGGAAGCCTTCGTTCCGGTTGCCGAAATCACCCACTGGCGCAACGCCGTGGTGGTGGCCTACGGGGCCAGCGGACTCGCGTTTTCCACCTGGGTGTCCCGGCTGCCGGCCATCCGCGATGGCCTGGACCTGACTCCCGGCACCATCGGCCTTCTCCTGCTCTGTATGACTGCCGGTTCGTTTGTTTCAGTGTCCGCCTCGGGGCTGATCGTCCTCCGGTTGGGCTCCAAACGGACCATCCGGATCGGCAGCATCATGGTGGGCGTCGGGCTGGTGCTTGCAGGCTTCGGCACCTCCGTGCTCGCCAACCCGGTGGCGGTTGCGGCAGGACTGGCGATCATCGGGCTGGGCACCGCCAGCTGGAACACCGCGTCCAATGTTGAGGGCGCCGCGGTTGAACGCGCCGTCCGGCGGCACATCATGCCCCGGCTGCACGGCTCCTTTAGCCTGGGAACGGTGGCCGGTGCCGGGCTGGGCGCCTGGGCGGCCGGGGCCGGCGTTCCCGTGTTCTGGCATCTAGCTGCCGGCGGGCTCCTTGTGGCCGTCTCGGTGGCAACCGCAGCCTCCTGGTTCCGGGCGGACATCACGCCGGTCCAGGGGGAACGCCCGTTCAAGGCGTCCGGGACGGATACGTTCGAGGATCCCTCCACCGGACCCATCCCCATCGTCCGCCAGACGGACGCTGTCCCCGAGCAGCCGCTGGACAGCAAGCGCCAGATTGCGCAGGCCTGGCGCGACAAGCGCACGCTGCTGCTCGGTGTGCTGGTCCTGGGGCTCGCCCTCGCCGAAGGTGCGGCAGGGGACTGGGTGGCCCTGGCCCTCGCCGACGGCCACGGCCAGAGCGACGCCGCGGGGGCGGCAGGCTACGGGCTGTTCGTCACCTTCATGACCATCGGCCGCTTCGCCGGCACGCTGGTCCTGGACCGTTTTGGCAGGGTCCCCGTGATGCGCTGGTGCGCCGCACTGGCCGTCGGCGGACTGGGGTTGTTCGTGTTCGCGCCCGTGCCGTGGATGGCGTTCGTGGCGCTGGCGGTCTGGGGGCTCGGGGCGTCGCTGGGCTTCCCGGTCGGCATGTCCGCCGCGGCCGATGATCCGGTGAAGGCCGCGGCCCGCGTCTCCGTGGTGTCCACCATCGGCTACGGCGCGTTTCTCTGCGGGCCGCCGCTGCTGGGGCTGCTGGCCGAACACGTGGGCATCCTCCATTCGCTGCTCGCCGTGATGGTGATGCTCGTGGTCAGCTTCCTGCTGTCCCCGGTGGCCCGGAAGCTTCCCTGAATCCCGGTCCCGTCCCAATGACAGATAGGCTGGACACGTGACCCAGACTTTGCTTTCCGACCTGACCACTGCCGCCGTCGGCGGTCCCGCCGGCAACTACATCGAGGCGCGCACGGAGCCGGAAATCATCGACGCCGTCCGCTCTGCGGACGCCGCCGGCGAGCAGTTGCTCATCATCGCGGGCGGGTCAAACCTGTTGATTTCCGACGACGGGTACCCCGGTACCGTGCTCAGGATTGCCTCCGAGGGGTTCACCGTCAACGCGGAGGATTCGTGCGGCGGGGTGGCTGTGGTGGTCCAGGCGGGGCATAACTGGGATGCCCTGGTGGAGCACGCGGTGCGCCATGCGTGGTCGGGTATCGAAGCCCTGTCCGGCATTCCCGGGTCCACCGGTGCCACGCCGGTGCAGAACGTGGGTGCCTACGGCTCAGACGTCTCCCAGACCATTGCCGCGGTCCGGACCTGGGACCGGGAACGGAACGCAGTCCGCACCTTCACGAGTTCCGAGCTGAAGTTCGGGTACCGGGACTCGATCCTCAAGCAGACCACCGTCCAGGGGTCCCCCCGCTACGTGGTGCTGACGGTCGAGTTCCAGCTGCCGCTGGGCAGGATGAGTGCTCCGATCCGGTATGCCGAGCTCGCGAAATCCCTGGGGGTTGAGCCCGGCAAGAGGGCATACTCCAACGATGTGCGCCGGGAGGTCCTGCGGCTGAGGGCCTCCAAGGGCATGGTCCTGGACCCGGCAGACCGCGACACCTACTCCACCGGTTCCTTCTTCACCAATCCCATCGTTCCGGCAGACACGGCGGAGGCGCTCCCCGAAGGCGCTCCCCGCTACCCGGCCGGAGCAGACGGCCTGGTGAAGCTGTCGGCAGCCTGGCTGATCGACCAGGCAGGCTTCGGGAAGGGCTTCGCGCTGGAGGCCGGCAGCGTCTCCGGCGGCCGCGCCTCCCTGTCCACCAAGCACACCCTGGCCATCACCAACCGGGGTTCCGCCAGCGCGGCGGACATGGTTGCTGTCGCGCGCGAGGTGCGCCGCGGCGTCGTCGAACGCTTTGGCATTGAACTGCACCCCGAGCCGCTGCTGATCGGCGTCGAGCTCTAGGGAGCGGCCCGTCAGTTGCCGCTGTGCCGCGGGGCGACCTTGCTGAACAGCATGAACGTGAACCCGGACGCCGCTGCGCCCAGCAGGAAGACCTGGCAGAATGCCACGGACTGTGCGCTGGGGCCGTTGCGGAGGACCAGCCCTGCACCGGCGAACACCACTGCGCCCGCCAGCAACGCAAGGGCGGCCAGCAGGAAACTCCTGATGGTTGGCGGCATCTCGCCGGCCTGCTCATGGGCCACGGCGCCGCGCTCCTGTTCACCAGCGCGCCAGCCGCGGTGCCGGGGCTGCAGCAGGGATGCTGCGATGAAACTGATGACAGCCACTCCCATGCTGATCGTAGAGACCAGCTGCAGGGACTGGACGGTGGGGGAAAGGCTGGTTCCCCCGGCAATCGCGATGGACAGCCCGGCAGCCATGCCGGCGGCGCTCGTGACCCAGCCCAGCAGGGCGAGTGCCCGGCACAGGGGCCGCAGGTGCGGCCAGAGGTCTCCGATAGTCATGCATCCAGCGTAGGGACCTCTGCTGTAAACGGGCTGGGAGGAGACGGGGTACTGCCCGTGCCCCGCTGCCGGCCGGGAGATTCCGGAAATGCGGACGTGAATTGTCCGCGGCTGCACCTACGATGGGGGCATGGGAGCATGCACGCGGACTAGGGTCACCCGGCATGTCATCGGAAGGCTGCGCCTCGCCGCGCAGGGGCTGCTGGCACCGGCCTTCGACTCCGTTCCGGAGGCCGTGCGCTGGATGACTGCCATGCAGGCCCAGGACATCCAGGCCGCGCTGTGGGCCGTCGGCCTCAGGGTGCGTAACTCCGGTGTCGACACCGTCCGGTCCGCGCTGGACGAAGGGCTGGTTGTCAGGTCCTGGCCCATGCGCGGGACGCTTCACCTGCTTGCTCCGGAAGACCTGCGCTGGATCCTGGACATCACGGCCGCCCGCCTGCTCCGGGGCATGGGCACCCGCCATCGGGAGCTCGAGATTGGCGCCCGCGATGTGGACGTTGCGCGCGAGACGGCCCTGGAACTGGTCTCTGGCGGCGGATCGGCCACGCGGCAGGAGCTTTTTGCGGCGTTTGAAGCCGCGGGCCAGTCCACGGTTGGCCAGCGCGGCGTCCACCTGCTGGGGGTCCTGTGCCAGCGGGCGTGGTTGGTTCAGGGACCCCTCGCCGGGAACCAGCAGCTGATCAAGGCGTTCGACGAGTGGATCCCGAAATCCCGGGAACTGGGCCGCGCCGAGGGCATCGCGGAACTGCTGCTGCGGTACATGTTCAGTCATGGCCCGGCCACGGAACGTGACTTCGCCTGGTGGTCGAACACCCCGGTGACGGAGGTCCGCAGCGGCCTGGCCCTGGTGAAGGACCAGCTCGTTGAGCTGGAGTTCGAAGGGACCAGTTACTGGACGTCGCCGGCCACCGCGGCGCTGCTCGACGACGGCGTTCCCGGCCAGCGCGCCCTGCTGGCGCTGCCCGGGTTTGATGAGTTCCTGCTGGGCTACACGGACCGGTCGCTGGTTCTGCGGCCCGAGCACGCCCAAAAAGTGGTTCCCGGCGGCAACGGGGTGTTCAAGAAGACCATCGTGTCCGGCGGCGAAGTGATCGGCACCTGGGCACGGAAAGGCGCCGGGCGGACGGCCGCCGTCGTGCCTGAACCGTTTGACACGGTTAACGGACTGCGGCCTGCAGCCCAAAAGTCATTTGAGCTGCAGGCCGCGAGGTACCTGAAGTTCCTCGGCCAGGCGCCGTAGCGCCCGTTGCCGGGAACCGGCGCCGGAAACCGGGGGAGGCCCCTAGAGGGTGCCGGTGGCGATGTTGAGCATGCGGCGCAGCGGCTCGGCGGCGCCCCACAGGAGCTGGTCGCCCACAGTGAAGGCGCTGATGTATTCCGGGCCCATTTCGAGCTTGCGGATACGGCCCACGGGGATGTCCAGCGTGCCGGATGCAGCCACCGGGGTGAGGCTCGCCATGGAGTCTTCCTTCGTGTTCGGCACCACCTTGGCCCACTCGTTGTCAGCGGCCAGGATGCTTTCGATCTCAGTGACGGAGAGGTCTTCGCGGAGCTTGAGCGTCAGCGCCTGGGAGTGTGAACGCATGGCGCCGATCCGGATGCACAGGCCGTCCATCATGATGTGGTTCTCGCCGGATGTGCCGAGGATCTTGTTGGTCTCGACGCCCGCCTTCCACTCTTCCTTGGACTGGCCGTTACCCAGGTCCGCGTCGATCCAGGGGATCAGTGAGCCGGCCAGCGGGACACCGAACTGCGTCGCGTCGATGTCGGTGCGCTGGTGCGCCAGGACCTTGCGGTCGATTTCCAGGATGGCCGACGCCGGGTCGTCCAGTTCCGAGCTGACCTCGGCGTTGAGGGTGCCGAACTGGCTGAGCAGCTCGCGCATGTGGCGGGCACCTCCGCCGGACGCAGCCTGGTAGGTCATGGACGTGCCCCATTCGACGAGGCCGTTCTTGAACAGGCCGCCGAGGCCCATCAGCATGCAGGACACGGTGCAGTTGCCGCCGATGAAGTCCTTGGTGCCGTTGACCAGGCCCTTGTCGATGACGTCGCGGTTGATGGGGTCCAGCACGATGATCGAGTCATCGTTCATGCGCAGGGTGGAGGCGGCGTCGATCCAGAGGCCGTCCCAGCCGCGGCTGCGCAGCTCGCCGTGGACCTGCTTGGTGTAGTCGCCACCCTGGGCGGTGACGATAATCGGCAGCTTAGCCAGCGTGTCGACGTCGAACGCGTCCTCGAGCTTGCCGGCCGCGCCTGCGGCAGCACCGGCGAGAGTCGGGGCGGCACCTCCTGCGTTGGAGGTGGAGAAGAACACCGGGTTGATGTTGGCGAAGTCGCCTTCGTCCTGCATGCGCTGCATCAGGACGGAGCCGACCATGCCGCGCCATCCGACCAGGCCGACGGAGGGGGTAGCTGCTGTAGTCATTCGTCCAGTTTAGACTTCGGAACCGGCACGGCGCAGTCGGTTACGTCACTGTCCGGCTGACTACAGAAACGTACGCACGACGACGGCCCTTGCCCACCACGCTGCGACCAGGGTCAGACCGGCCATAACGGCAGCGTAGGCGGACAGCCCGGGCTCAGACATCCGCTGCAGCCGCGAGCGCCCCGTACGTCATGATCCCCGCCATAAACACAAGAAAGACGCCAACCGCGATAATCAGTCGCGGGCTCTGCAACGGTGTTATGGCAGCCATCGAGTAGCCTTCCGGAACACCGCCGGGACCATACTGCTCTTCATACTGGCGCACATTGAAACGGCTTGGGTCATATGGTGTGCCGTCAGGTCGAGGTCGACGGAAGACCGGTCGATCAGGTTTCACAAAGGAATCCTAGCCAAGGGTGCCGTGTGTTCAGCCTTCGTGTTCTTCGCCCGGAAAGGGGTACGTACTCTCCGGGAAATTGTCCCTCGTAACGGCGACACTGCCTGGATTGGCCGTAAACCACCGCCTGGCCTGATCATCGGTGACAATCACATAGGGTTTGGGTAGCCCCCGTTGACGGCGCAGCCTGCGCGCGCGTAGCTCTCCTCGCAGGGACTGGACGCTGAGTAACCAACCGCCCGTGAACAATAGCGTGCACACCAGGGAAAGCAGTACTGCGCCAATGTTCAGCCCGATGATCCCCATGACAAGGAACAGGGGAGCTGCGAGTGCCGGGATGGTCAGGCCAGCAACCACGAGGCTCATAGTGACGACGTTGCGTGCCGTGTAGTTGCCGAAAGGCTGGGCGCCGCCAAGGCCCCATTCCGCCCGTGTGTAAGCGAATATTCTGCGTTCTGCATCTTGGGCAAAGTAGTACGTGCGATCGATCCTTCGCCTGGTGGCTGTTTTATTCTCCATGGGCAGCGTTTCCGGTGGTGGCCCGCAGCTCGCGGAGTGCGCCGGCCAAAGCAGCCTCATCGGCGGCAATTGCCTGCGTGCCGACTACGTCGCCGTCCAACGGGGCGTAAACCCAGTGGTCCTCGTCCCGGCGGACGAGAAGTTCTGCCGAGCCTGCAGGGCCGGTGGTACGGATGCGCACACCGCCGTCCGGGTGTTCCAGGAGGTGCTGGGCGATCACATACG
The DNA here is from genome assembly GCF_030812315.1 of Arthrobacter oryzae. Classification (GTDB taxonomy): domain Bacteria; phylum Actinomycetota; class Actinomycetes; order Actinomycetales; family Micrococcaceae; genus Arthrobacter; species Arthrobacter oryzae_B. Next base: position 69,133 of record NZ_JAUSSM010000001.1, read on the forward strand.
ATCCAGCTGCTTCCGGTGACACACCGGCGTCCTGGGGAACGGCGAACCACGTCAACATGGTCCTCGGTTGCAGCAGGAGCCTTGTTTTGTCGGACTCGATCTGAAGGACACTGTCTCCCACTTCGGCTGACTGCAGGAGATCCAGTTGAGTCCAGCGCACGGCATTCGCGACGGTGTAGGCAACAACATCGATGCGCGGATCGAAGCTAACGGCAGAGTCCGGCGCCACCTTGGCGAGTCCCCGCGCAATGAGGGATGACAGGCCGGCACGTATGAGTCCTGCGTCTTTGGCCTCATCCCCGAGGCGAAGCATTGCCGCGCTGGTGATCGATGCCTGGGTGTCCTGGAGCTGCAGAAGGTAGGCCATGTCTGCGATGCCGAATCCCAGTGACATGTCCTCAGCTGCCTGTACTACGGTCATAGTTGCTTTCCCTCTCATCGCGGCTGTTTACCAGCCGAAAAAGTCTTTGACGCCATCGCCGATATTCTTGGTCGTGTCTTCGGTCCAGTTGCCGAATCCGTCGAATGTGGCGTCAATGGCGTCACTGGCTCCCGGAATCAACTCCACAGCCGCCCACGCCCCGCTGATCACCATGCAGGTCACTCCAACAGGCGGCGGCGCGAAGGAAGCTATACCGAGTGCGGTCTTCACTCCCGATCGAATTGCATCGCCGGTTTCGCCCTCGCGGATGGCATTTGCCGTGTCGAGTCCGTCGAGACCGACCCCCACGACCCCCAGCAGATGACCGGCGGAATTAAGCCCGAACTTTCCGAGTTTCGACAGTTCGGCAGCATCCGCCCCGCGGGCCGTCTGCGCGAGGTCTCCGAATTTTCCGCTAAGGAGTTCAGGGGTACCGGAGAAGAAACCGCGCAATGTGTCCTGCCGTGCGGCCATCTCCCACAGTTCTTTGTCCTTTATCATGGCCAGGGCGCCAGCGCGGTCTCCGGCGCGCCAGGCCTCAGCGACTTCGTCCCCGTAGCGGCCCGCGAACTGCGTGATATCGCGGATCCCCCACGGGACAGTCTTTAGGCCCAGCACCCCGTTGTACTTGTCCCAGCCTTCCCTGAACGGTGAGTTGGAGTCGGCCAGCCAATCCGGGCCCCATGGAGTGCTTCCGCCAGTGGGGCCCGACGTACCAGCGGATCCAGCAGTGCTCGCCTTCTCCTGCTGCTCGGCCTGGGTCAGCAGCTTCTTCGACTCCTGCTGGAGGGCCAACGCTGTTCTCTGAATGAGGGCACGGTGGCTGCTGTTCCAGTCGGCGCGGAACGTGACCGCGTCCTGACCCTTCCATGCGGGGTTGTTGTTGATCTGGTTGCTCAGCTGTGTTGACTGCTGAAGGAGGCTGTCGGACGTTTTGCCGAACTGCTGCGCCAGAGTCCGCAGCTGGGCAACGTCCGCGCCCCACAAGTTTCCTGCCACAAGGCATCCCCCCAAAAGTTCTGAGCAGCGGATAATCGTCAAGCTGCTCGCATGACTCTAGTAGCTAACGGCCCTGCCTGCGATGGGCTGCTCTCCCCATCGCAAAGGCAACCCGCCGCCTTAGCGGCTACTCGGCGTCGTGCTGCTCCAGCACCGCCGCTTTGCGGAGGCGCAGCGCGTAGACGGCCCCGAACGCGAACGCCTGGGTGACCACCACCAGTACGATGGCGCCGGCAATTTTGTTGCCACCCAGGATCATGGTGAGCCCGACGATCGCGGAGAGAAGGGCCAGCAGCGGGAGCAGCATGTAGCCCAGGACAAAGAGTGTTTCCGGCTTCTTCAGCATGCTCCTAGCCCTCTGTCCGGCGCCACATGGTGAACCGGTATCGGGTTCCGCTGGTGGACGTCAGCCAGCCCGTTTCCGGTTCGCTCGCGGCCAGCTTCCACTCGAAGCCGAGATCGGGCGCGTACGTGTCGCCCTCGGTTTCGGAATCAATGAACGTCACCACCGCGACGTTGGCGATGTCCAGGGTCTGCGCAAAGATTTCCCCGCCGCCCAGCACCCAGACTGTCTCGTGGCCGGGAGCGAACTGGGATTCCAACAGGGCGTCGTCGAGCGACTTCACAGCGAGGGCGCCCTCCGCTTCGGCGGTGTCGCCCCAGCCTTCCTGCCGTGTCACCACAATGTTGGTGCGCCCCGGGAGGGGACGGTACTTGTCCGGGAAGGACAGCCAGGTCTTGCGGCCCATGATCACCGGGTGCCCGTTGGTGAGCCGGGTGAAATGCTTCATGTCCTCGGGCAGGTGCCACGGCATGTCGCCGTCCTTGCCGATCACGCCTGCCGTGGTCTGGGCCCAGACAAGCCCCACTCCGGTGGTGCCGTCGGCAATTTTTTCAGTGAAGGCCAGGGGATCCATGGCGTTGTCGGTGCTCATACTGCGATCGGCGCCTTAATCGTAGGGTGGTGCTGGTATCCGACCACTTCGAAGTCGTCCAGCGTGTAGTCGAAAATTGTGTCCGGCTTGCGCAGGATCTTCAGCTGCGGGTAGTCGTACGGCTCCCGCTTCAGCTGCTTAAGCACCTGGTCCATGTGGTTGTCGTAGATGTGCACATCCCCGCCGGTCCAGACGAACTCGCCCGGCTCCAGGCCAACTTGCTGCGCCAGCATGCACGTCAGCAGCGCATAAGAAGCGATGTTGAACGGGACGCCCAGGAAGGTGTCCGCGGAACGCTGGTAAAGCTGGCAGGACAGCTTGCCGTCCGCAACATAGAACTGGAAGAAAGCGTGGCACGGCGGCAGCGCCATGTCCTGCAGTTCCGCCACGTTCCAGGCGGAGACGATGTGCCGGCGCGAGTCCGGGTTGGACTTGAGGTTCTCCACCAGCTCGGCGATCTGGTCGATGTGGCCGCCGTCGGGCGTCGGCCAGCTGCGCCACTGGACACCGTAAACGGGGCCGAGTTCGCCGTCGGCATCCGCCCACTCGTTCCAGATGGTGACGCCTTGGTCCTGCATCCACTTCACGTTGGTCTCGCCGCGCAGGAACCACAGGAGCTCGACGGCCACGGACTTGAAATGCACCCGCTTAGTGGTGACCAGCGGAAAGCTTTGGCTCAGGTCAAAGCGCATCTGCCGTCCGAACACGCTGAGCGTGCCCGTGCCGGTGCGGTCTGATTTGTGCGTGCCGTTGGCAAGGACGTCGCGCAGGAGATCTTCATAGGGCGTTGGAATGCTCACCGTCCCAGTCTACTGAGGCCGAGTCTCACACGCAGAATGCCCTGGAGCGTGCCGTCATCGAGGCCCGCGGCGCGGCCTTCAGCAATGTAACGGTCGACGGCGGCCACGACGTCCGCGTTGACGGCGCCACCGGGCGGAAGCCCGTCGTCGGGCATCCCGACGACGACGGTGCCGTTCCGCCGCCGCGTTTCGATCAGGCCGGCCTGCTCGAGCTCCTTGTAGGCCCGGGCCACTGTGCCCGCCGCGATGCCCAGGTCCGCAGCAAGGCTGCGTACGGTGGGCAACCGGGTTCCGGCACCCAGCGAGCCTACGGCAATCAGCGAAGAGATCTGGGTGCGGATTTGCTCATACGGCGGCACCGCCGAGCCGAGGTCCACGGAAATGCCCGCCGTCATGTGACGCGGTTCTTGTCGGGAAGGGGAGCGGGGACGCGTCTGGCCGCAGCGAACGTCCCAACCGGCACAACGATCAGGACAACAGCGGCGGCGGCCAGGGTCGTCCCTGCGAGGGAAGCGGGCCACCACGGGATGGACGGCATGTAGGCAACCCCGAAGACAGCAGCCCACGCGTGGGTGTTAGCAATAATCAGCAGGCCGGCCTGTGCTGCCAGCATGGCCGCCAGGGTCCGGGCTATCCGGTAGACGGTGATTGCCCGAAGGGCGGAGTCGAGCCCCGGGGGAGCGTCCCTAATTCCGTGCCGGCGTCGCGCAGCGAAGTAGGCAGGGAGCGCCGAGGCCACCGCAACGGAGCTCAGAAGCGCGGACGGGATCCAGCCGCCGTGCCGGCCGAGCAGGGAATCCCCGTGAGCCGTAACCACCAGCACGACCAGGAATATCAGCACCGCAAGGATCGCGGTGGTGGACAAGGCTGGTGACACCGGCTGCCGGGGCCACGTGCGGGGCTGATCCGTGCTGGCGTAGTTGCGCTGCAGGAGGAGTTCCCCCGCGGCGAGGACCAAAAGCACCAGGATGGTCACCAAGGCCACGAAGCCGGGCGGACCATAGCCGGCTGCTGCGGCCATGATTGCGGGCACGAAGAAGACTCCGACGAGGAGGGGAAGGGCCGCGGCAACACCGAGGGCGGCGCCGATGGAGACAACAAGCCGTGCGGCGGGGTGCGTCCCTGCGGCCGGTCCCGCGAGCTTCGCCCGGGAACCGGCCGGCCCTGCCAGTTTGGGCGGTGCCCAAACCAGCATGGCCAGCAGCACGGCCATGCCCCCAATGCCCGCGAAATTTGTCCACGACATGCTTGCGACGGCGGGGTCCGGCCGGGCCGCAAAGTTACCGGCGATGACTGCCAGCCCCGACGCCACGGTTGCCACCGTGCGCAGGAGCCTGTTCATGGCAATCGTCCGGAGCAATGAGTTGTCGTGGTCCGTCAATGATTCAAGCTGCCTGCGGTGGGAGATCAGCACCAGGACGACCCACGTGCCCGCCGCCAGCACCGCCAGGGCGGTTCCCAGCCACGTGGCCAGTTCGATTCCGGCGATCCGCCCGTCGCCGCCGACGGTCCGATATTCCTCCGGCGGGTCACCCCTCACGGTCCCGTAGGGCACTGCTTCGTACGCCGGAAGCGTCGCCGTCCAGGCGATGAATGCTGCTGCGCCCGTGAAGATGGCCAGCGTTGTCCACGCCAGCGGCCGCGGAAGGAAATCGCCGTTTTTTCGCACATGGAGGCTTGCCTTGCGATGGAGGCGGTTGGGCCGCGGATAGCTGACCTGGCCGAGGGTATGGATCCCCAGGACGCCAAGGATAGGCCAAGCCAGTGCCGGGATGATTGCCTCAGGGGTGAGGAGCGAAGGGCTTATTGCGGCGTTGGTGGTTGTGCCGGCAGGAATGATGCCGATATTCATGGCGCCCTGGAGTGAACTGGCCATCCAGCCGATGACCCCGACCCACAGCGCATGCTGCGATGCCGACTCGGGCGACGCCCCCTTTTTGGGATCCCAGATCACCCACCGCAGCACCACGTAGAGAACGACGGCGGCGACCAGCGGTCCCAGCACCAGTATTGGCGGCACTTCGAATTGGCCCGGCATAATCCCCCCAGATTTTTGCATCAATGTACTGAGTATTTGATACAAAAATGTGGGGGTCAAGCCGAGACCTCACGCGGAGTGCCGGGAGCGTGGGGCCGTCAAGTTCCGTTAGTCGTCGAAGGGCCTGAACTGTTCCACCGCGACGATTTTGTGGTTGCTGCCGCGGGCCACGTGACACACGATGATCTCACCCGGTGCCAGGTAGGGGTCCGAGGACGGCAGGAGCGCCCGCAGCCGGCCGTTCATGTGCTCCCCGAGCTGCTTGATGACGGTAGGAAGGGCGGGCCGGTGCGTACACAGGGCAATGGCGCGCTGTTTGTCGAAGAGCGATTCGACGACGGCAGCGGTCCTCTTGGGGTTACGGGCGTGGCGGTGCTCCGTCAGGGCATCGTGCAGCTTCACCTTGGCCTCGGCAGACTTGGCGTAGGGTGCAATCGTGGCCACACAGCGCTGCCACGGGCTAGAGTGCACGCGCATCGGTTTCCACACATGCAGCAGCCGCCGGACGGCCTGTGCCTGTCGCAGCCCGGTGGCCGCGAGCGGACGGTCGCCTTCCGCCTTGGTCCAGGAAGAACGCGGCTTGGCCTTGGCGTGGCGGATCACCAGCAGCGGCCAGGTATCCAGTTCCTTGCGCTCGTAGGCTGCCACCAAATGTTCGAGGGGTGCCACATCACCCGGGTTGCTCAGCAGGGCAGCCGCCTTTTCCGGCGGACACCACATGACGCTGTCCACCTCCCTGCCGTCGGGACGAAGCACGGCGCCGTCCACATCCACGGCCCAGTAGTGCACTACCTTCAGTCCGGCGGACACGTGGTAGTGGATGGGCGGAAGGGGAATGCCCAAGGTGGCCTTGAGCCCGATCTCCTCTTCGATCTCACGGACGGCGCACTCAGGGACGGTTTCGCCGGCGTCGATCTTGCCCTTGGGCCACGACCAGTCGTCATAGCTGGGACGGTGGATAAGCAGGACTTCCAGCTTGTCCTTGTTGATGCGCCACGGCAGAGCGCCCGCCGCAACCACGGCAATTGGTTCGCCGGGGTGGTCGGTCTGGTCGGCAACAAGCGAATCGTTTGCCGTGTCGTTGCTGACGGCACGTGTCTCGTCACTCTTCAAGGCCAGGGTCCTACCGCCTTACCGACGGGCGCTGGCGGGAGCGCGAGGCGAGCAGCCATGACTGGACATCCTCCAGGAGCCGGCCGTCGTCGCCGAGGTGGTGCCGGGTCCATTCGCCCTGGCTGTCCAGGTGCCAGCTGGCGGTTTCCGGGTCCATGTAGCGGCGGAGCATGTCCAGCACATAGGATGTGTCGTCGCCGCTGGTGAGCTGGACGAGGGCTTCCACCCGCCGGTCCAGGTTGCGGTGCATCATGTCGGCGGACCCGATGTAGACCACGGGATCCCCGCCGTTGGCGAACGCGAAGACCCGCGAGTGCTCCAGGAACCGTCCCAGCACGGAGCGCACCGTGATGTTTTCGCTGAGCCCCGGGATGCCCGGGCGCAGGGAACAGATGCCGCGGACGATCACGTCAACGTTCACCCCGGCCTGCGACGCGCGGTAGAGCGAGTCGATGATGGCCTCGTCCACCATGGAGTTGACCTTGATCTGCACCCTGGCTGCGATGCCGGCCTTGGCGTTGCGGATTTCCTTCTCGATGCGGTCGATAAGCCCGGAACGCACCGAACGGGGCGCCACGAGAAGCCGTTTGAAAGTGGATTTCGGGGCGTAGCCGGAGAGCTGGTTGAAGAGCTTGGAAAGGTCCTCGCCCACCTGCTCGTTGGCTGTCAGCAGCCCGAGGTCCTCGTAGTACCGCGCTGTGCGAGGGTGGTAGTTGCCGGTGCCGATGTGGCAGTAGCGCCGCAGGCCGTCCACTTCCTGGCGGACCACGAGGGACAGCTTGCAGTGGGTTTTCAGGCCAACGATGCCGTACACAACGTGCACGCCGGCCTGTTCCAGCTTCCGGGCCCAGGAGATGTTGGCCTGTTCGTCGAACCGGGCCTTGATTTCCACCAGGGCCAGCACCTGCTTGCCGGCCTCCGCGGCGTCGATGAGGGCGTCGACGATGGGGGAGTCGCCGGAGGTGCGGTACAGGGTCTGCTTGATGGCCTGCACCTTCGGGTCGGCCGCGGCCTGCTCCAGGAAGGCCTGGACGGAGGTGGAGAAGGAATCGTACGGGTGGTGCAGCAGGATGTCCCGCCGCCGCATGGCCGCGAACACGTTCGCTGCCTTGGACGTTTCGGATTCGTTCAGGTACCTCGAGGTGTGCGGCACGTGCTTGGGGTAGTGCAGGTCCGCGCGGTCGATCCCGGCAATCACGGACAGGCCGCGGAGGTCCAGCGGGGCGGGCACGGAGTAGACCTCGGACTCCTCCACACCCAGTTCACGGATCAGGAGTGCCCGGATGTTCGGGTTGATGTCATTGGTGACCTCGAGGCGAACCGGAGGGCCGAAACGGCGGCGCAGGAGTTCCTTCTCGAGGGCCTGCAGCAGGTTCTCGGCGTCGTCCTCTTCAACCTCAACGTCCTCGTTACGGGTGACGCGGAACGTGTGGTGCTCCAGGACCTCCATGCCGGCGAACAGCTGGTCCAGGTGGACGGCGATGACTTCTTCCAGGGCGATGAACCGGGCCACCCGGCCGGGCACGGACCCGGCGCGCGGGCCGTCGATGGAAATGAGTCGGGGCAACTGGTCCGGAACCTTGACGCGGGCGAAGAGTTCCTTGTCGCTCACCGGGTTGCGCACCACCACGGCCAGGTTCAGGGACAGCCCCGAGATGTAGGGGAACGGGTGTGCGGGGTCCACCGCGAGGGGCGTCAGGATGGGGAAGACCTTCTCGGCGAACATGGCGCTGAGCTGGTCCTTGGCCTGGTCATCGAGTTCGTCCCAGTGCATGAGGTGGATGTGCTCATAAGCCAGGGCGGGCCGGATCTGTTCAGCGTAAACGCGCGCGTGGCGCTGCTGGAGCCGGTGGGCGGCTTCGCCGATCTGGTCCAGCACCTGCATGGGGCTCAGGCCGGCCGGGGACGGGACAGCGAGTCCGGTCGCGATGCGGCGCTTCAGCCCGGCAACACGGACCATGAAAAACTCGTCCAGGTTGGAGGCGAAGATGGAGAGGAAGCTGACCCGTTCCAGGAGGTAGAGGTTGGGGTCCTCGGCAAGTTCCAGCACACGCGAATTGAAGGCAAGCCAGCTGAGCTCACGGTCCAGGAAGCGGTCCGGGCTGATATCACCTTCCGGCTCGAGGTTGGGGGCGAACTCGGGGATGTCGATCCGGTCCTGCGTGGCGCGGGAGGCCGGCACCTCGGAAGACCCGAAGCGGGCGCGCGCAGGCCGCACCTTGGCTCCAGACGTGGCGGTCCCGGCTGATTCCGGTTGCATAGGTCTCTCCTTTTGCTGGCACGGTTTACCTTCAACCTTACAAGCATTCGATTCGGGGGATATGTAGATTTCCTGAACCGTCGCGCATGCGTCAGCCGATTGGATTAACCAGCGTTTAGGGGTCCATACATAACGTCCGCATCCCACCGCGTGAAGCCCAGCCTGCGGTAGAGCGAAACGGCCGGCGCGTTGTCCGCATCCGTGTACAACATGACCGCATGGAGGCCCTTGTCCTGGAGGTATTTGATGCCGGCCACAGTGAGGGCCTTGCCCAGTCCCATGCCCTGGGCTTCGGGGGCCACACCAACGACGTAGACTTCGCCCATCGCCGGGTGGCTGCCGTGCCGCGGGTGCACCTTGGTCCAGTGGAACCCGAGGATCCGGTCGGACGGGTCGACGGCAAGCAGGAAGCCGGCGGGATCGAACCAGTCCTCGGCCATCCGGGCCGCCAGGTCCTCCCGGGTCATGTTGCCCTGCTCGGGGTGGTGAGCGAAGGCGGCCTTGTTGGCTGCAAGCCAGGCTTCCTCATCCTGGCCCGGCACGAAGGCGCGCAGCGTGACGTTTTCCGGGAGGGCGGCGTCGGGAAGCTCCGTGTCAGACGCAGTGAGTCGCATCTTCCACAGTTCCCGGATGGGGCCGTACCCGTACTTGGCTGCGAGGTCTGCCGCAGCCTCATGGTTCCCGTGGGACCATGCCTTGAGTCCGTCGAACCCGCGGGAGGCCTTCAGGGTGGCCACCAGCCTGTCCGCCACCCCCTGGTTCCGGTAGCTCGGGTGCACTGCCACCTCAAGTACCCCGGTGCCGTCCGCTTCCTCAACCACCACGGCGAAGCCGGCCAGGTCCTGGGCGGTGGCAGGATCCGAATCCTCATCGGGCGCGTAGAGGGCCAAGGCCAGGAGCGTATGGCTGCCGGACTCGCCGGCGCGGAGCGTCACAAAGGTCTGTTCGGACAGCGGAGGGTTGCCGTCCGACTCTTCGGCGGCCGCGGCGAGGGCAGTGAAATCCCTCAGCAGCTCCTCATCCACTTCGCCTTTAATGACGAGCACGGGCCAGTTTTCGGGATGCGCAGGACTCATGGAGTAAAGGCTATACGTCCCGTCCGGCTGGGGGCGGGATTAGGTGCCGATTTGATGCGGCGGGATCCGGCACGTATAGTCGTTACCTGTTCCGGCTTCCTGAAGCGGGATTTGAGGGGGATCCACCACTGGGGTGGCCTCGATACGTTCGACCCGTATGTCCTCCACGATTGGCATAAAAGCCCAAAAGAAAGCCCCGGATCAACTTGAACTGGTCCCCGAAAGTTGGACTCTCAAATTTGTGAGGTCTCCACTTTAGCGGCCAGCGACCGGCTTTTCTGAGAAGGCTCCGTCCCCACTTGGGACGGAGCCTTCTTCGCGTGGCCGTATGCCCGTGATCAACAGGTGCTGTCGGCGGGCATGTTGGCTGGCATATGTCTCTCTAGGTGGTGCGCTTGACGGCTCGACGGTACAACCACACGGGATTGCCGAAGCGGCGACCAGGTCCCGACCAAATACCGCGGCGTTACTGGCGGTGTCCAAGCAGTCGCCCAGGCCGAGATTGACGGCGGCGAGGCGCCCGGGGTCACGATCGAGGATAACGAGGAGATCCGCCGGCTGCGGGCGGAGAACCGTCGGCTGCGTGAGGACGTGGCGATCCTGAAGGCGGCCACAACTTTCTTCGTCGGGGAGCTCGCCCCCCGCAACGGCTGATCGTCGCCTTCATCGACGAGCAGCGTTCACCTGACGGTTCTGACCGACCGCGTTGAAGGTTGCATCGCTGGTCACTGGGCGGAGATCCGCCCCATCCCGCCGTCCATCCCGGTGGTCGGGGAACGTGAGTGGGTGGGGGATTGCGAGCGTGACCGCGCGTTCGATCCGCTCCGGCGCGGTGACGCAGGCGTCGTATGTGATCAGGGCGCCCCAGTCGTGCCGATCAACTCCACGGCTCGCCCGGGGGACCACTGGTCGATCAGCGCGAGTACGTCGCTGGTGAGGGATGCGAAGTCGAACGGCCCCGCGGTCGGGGACGGCGCGTAACCGCGAAGCCAGGGTGCGACGACGTGACGTCCTCGGCGGCCGAGCTCGGCAAGGAAGGGCTTCGCGGTCGGCGGATGGTCCGGGAAGCCGTGCAAGACGAGCGTCGCCTGACCATCGGGATCACCACCCTGCAGCGCGTGAAAGGTGCCGTGTGGCAGGTCGAAGGTGACGTGTTCGAACTCCGTGTGTGTCACCCTCTTCCAAGAGTGGTCGGACGAGAGATGCTGATGATGGCTTCGGTGCCTCTGGTTTTGGACATGTGCGTCTGCTCAGGCGCCGGGTGTACTGCGGGGTCAGCCGGCCACTCGGTTGAGCTTGCGGATTTGTTTGTCGAAGGCGCGCGAGGGCACGATCCGGCGCAGGACGCTGATGCGTCCGGCCATCGAGCCGGCGGTGTACCGGAGCTTGGGCTTGGAGTCGGTGGAGGCCGCGACGATCACCTTCGCTACAACGTCCGGGTCGTCGGCGCTGCGCAAGGCCGTGGCCAGCACGTCTCGGGAGACCTCCCGCTGTGCTGCGTAGATCGGCAGGGGCGAGTCGGGTGCCAGGCTGCTCGCCTCGAAACCCGTGCTTGTGTAGGCCGGCTCGACCAGCAGCATCCGTACGCCGTGCTCGCGAAGCTCGTGGTCGACGGACTCGGAGTAGCCCTCGATCGCATGCTTGGTGGCGGCGTAGATGGCCATGAAGGGGGCTGGGACCAGACCGAGTACCGAGGAGACGTTGACCACGCGGCCACTGCCCTGGGCGCGCATGTGGGGCATCACTGCGTTTGTCATCCGAATCAGGCCGAAGACGTTGATGTCGAAGACCTCCTTGGTCTGGTTGATCGAGCTCTCCTCGCCGGCGCCGACCGCGCCCACGCCTGCGTTGTTGACCAGGACGTCGATCCGACCGAACCGCTCGATCACCTCCTCAACCAGGGAGCGGACCGACTCGTCGCTGGCCACGTCGAGATCGAGGAACGTCACCCCGGCGAGCGGCTCAGCGTTCGCCGCGTTGCGGCTCGTGCCGACCACCGCGAAGCCGGCGTCCACGAGGTTGAGCGCTGCTGCCCGCCCGATCCCGGAGGAGGCTCCCGTCACGAGGGCCACTGGGGGAGCTGTCTGCATGTTGTTTCCTTCGGTTGTGGGCATGACGTTGTCGTGCGCTGTGCGGGGTCGCCTGGCTCAGGTCGACACCGTCCGCACCGGGTGTGCCTTCTTCCGGAAGGACGAAGGCCATCCGGACGATCAGTTGGCTGGTACTGGCTCGGTGTGGCCGTTGAGTGCCTTCTCGACGTCGGCGGCGACCAGATAGTTGTTGAGCGCTATGGCGGCGGCGGACCCGGCGGCCGCGGCGTTGATCAGCTGGGCGGTGTGGTCCACGACGTTGCCGGGCGCCCACACGCCGTCGATGCTGGTGCGACCGGTGCGATCGGTGGCGACCCAGCCCTCGTCATTGACTTCGCAGCCCAGGGCGGTCAGCAGCTCGTCGGACGGTACGAAGCGTGGGCCGACGAACAGCGCCGTGCGTCTGACCATCGGACCCTGGGCGAGCTCGACACCGCGGACGCCGGTCTCGTCGGACACGATCCGCGTCACTTCGCCATCGACGATCCGCACGCCGCGAGCGATCAACCGCTCCCGCTCGTGGTCCTCCAGGTCGATCCGGTGGGGAAAGAACACCACATCGTCGGACCACTGCCGGATCAGCTGCGCCTGGCGCAGGCTGAACGGACGGTCCTCCCCTCCGATCACCCCGAGCGCGCTGTCCCGTACCTCGTAGCCGTGGCAGTACGGGCAAAATTGCACATCCTGGCCCCACCGCTGGCGCAGGCCCGGGATCTCGGGGAGCTCATCGCGAAGCCCCGTGGCTACCACCACCGCGCGTGCGCCCAGCCGCCCGCCCCCGGCCAGGCGCACGGCGAACCGCGCCCCGTCGAGGCGGTCGATGCCGACCGCTCGGCCCGCCAGTAGCTCCCCGCCGTAGCTGGCGACCTCTCGCCGGGCCGTGGACAGCAGCTCGGCCGGGTCCATGCCGTCGCGGGACAAGAAGCCGTGCAGGTGCGCCGCCGGGGCGTTGCGCGGTTCGCCGGCATCGACGACCACCACCCGCCGTCGGGACCGACCCAACATCATCGCCGCGGACAACCCAGCCACCCCGCCACCGACCACTACCACGTCGTACTCCGCCATAACACTCACCCTTCCGGATCAACCGATGAAACCTCTAGAGGAAAGTTCTAGCACAGATACCGAGGATTGTTCTACTCCGGGTAGGATGGACCAATGACTACGACCCCCACTGCCAGCACGGGCCATCGGGCCAGGCCCGGCTCGCGCCGCGAGGACATCGCGGCCGCCGCGATCGAGCTGTTCCTCGACCGCGGTGTCCCGGCGACCCGGGTGGAAGACATCCTGGCCGCGGCCGGCGTGAGCGTGGGCAGCTTCTACCACCACTTCCGCGACAAGCACAGCCTGGCCGCCACGGTCTATCTGGAACACCTGCAGCGCTTCCAGCGCGACCTGCTCGTCGAGCTTGACCGCCACGCGCGCACCGAGGACGCCATCCGCGGGCTGGTGGTGGGCTACCTGCGGTGGGCCGGGACCGATCCGCGCGCTATGCAATACATGCATCAGTGCCGCGAGCCCAGCGTCGCCGAGATCTCCGAAGGCGAAGAAGCCCGGCTCAAGCAAAACTTTTACGGTCGGCTCTCCGGCTGGCTCGGCGAACGCGCCGCGACTGGGGAGCTACGGGCGCTGCCGCACGAGCACAGCCTTGCGCTATGGCTCGGGCCCGCCGAACAGCTCGTTCGGGCCGCCATCGAACCCTCCGGGCATTCCACCACACCGGACCCAGACGCCCTGGCCGCACACCTCGCCCACGCCGAACGAGTCCTCGCCGACGCCGCCTGGGAAGCCCTTCGACGCCCCACCCCGGGCGACACTGCCGATCAAGCTCGCTAGTAGCGGCCAGCCGCGGCGCGGCAGCAACCACAATCCCCGCCGATCTGGGACGAGGACGAGGACGAGGACAGCGGCCAGTTGGCGCAGATGATCCGCCTGGGCCTCTTCGACGCCCACGAGGAGGCCAAGAAATGGTGGTGAACCGTCCTCTCGATGACCAGCCCCACCTGAAAACCCGATCGACGGGTTCAGCCTGGACGCCGATCAACGCCAGCCCCTGACTTTGGCCGGCCGGCGCCGGTTCGTTGAGAACCCCGCCGCCCACTTCGAGTTGCTGTCAGAAAAGCGCTGGGTGGCCCCGACCGGACGTTGAAGCAGCGCGCCGCCGACGTGCTCGCCTACTTCAACCGACCCGGCACCAGCAACGGGCCAACCGAAGCGATCAACGGCCGGCTCGAGCATCTGCGCGGCTCTGCCCTCGGATTCCGCAACCTCACCAACTACACCGCGCGATGCCTGCTCGAGACCGGAGGCTTCAGACCCCGACTACACCCTTTAGCGCTGTTCCTCGTCCCTCAAGGCATTTACTTTTCCCAGGAAGGCCACCTCTGCGCGAAGGCGTTCATTCTCACGGCGCAGTCGCTCTACCTCAGGCTCAGGTTTCCTTGCTGTCCCGGGATTCGTCTTCGGACGGCCTTTCGGCTTGGGCCGCAGCCCGTCCTCGCCTTCGGTCCGGTATTGACGGGCCCACTTCTCGATCAACAGTGGAGAAGACAGCCCGAGATCCTTCGCCAGGGCGACTTTGGGCTCACCCGCGCGATATCGCTGCACAGCATCAAGTTTGAACTCAAACGAGAACACCGGACGGGTTGGCTTCGCCACCAGCGTCGTACCTCCGCGCGTCCGCCATCGACCATACAAACGTTTGACGGCACCTCTACCTACTCCGAGCCGGGTCGCTACCGCCCAAGCACCCCAACCCGTTTCAACAACGCTACCGCGGCCTCGCGCTGCTCCTCGGACAACGAACTTCTTCCATGCATAAAACTGCTCCCCGAAAGTCAGAACTGATTTCTCAGTCCAACTTTCGGGGAGCGGTTCATCTGGTCCGGGGCTTCTTTGTTTTCCATGAATTGCGCGGGGCAGCTGATCCGCCGCCTGCCGTTCCTGCGGGGAGCTACGCCTCGGTCAGCTCTTCCTCGGGCTGGCGAACCAAGGTGAGGCGGTAGCCGACATTGCGGACAGTGCTGATCAGGTTTTCGTGGTCGGCGCCCAGCTTGGCCCGCAACCGCCTCACGTGGACGTCCACGGTGCGGGTGCCGCCGTAGTAGTCATAGCCCCACACTTCAGTGAGCAGCTGCTGGCGGGTGAAAACCCGGCCCGGATGCTGCGCCAGGTACTTCAGGAGTTCGAATTCCTTGAAGGTCAGGTTTAGGGGAGCGCCGTTGACCCTGGCCGTGTAGCTCGCTTCGTCAATCACGACGCCGGCGGCGCGGATTTCGGTGGGAAGGTCTTCTTTCTCCGGCACGGCGCGTGCGACGGAGAGCCTGATCCGGGCTTCGACTTCAGCCGGACCCGCTGAGTCCAGCAGGATGTCATCCACGGCCCAGGCCGAGGACACGGCAGCCATGCCGCCTTCGGTGAGGATCAGCATCAGGGGCGCGCTTAGCCCGGTGGCCTTGAGCAACTGGGTCAGGGACCGTGCTCCCACCAGGTCCTTGCGGGCGTCCAGCAGCACGACATCGCAGGGGTCGGTTTCCAGCAGGGCTGTTGGCTCAGCCGGCAGGATGTGCACCCGGTGGTTCAGGAGTTCCAAGGCAGGCAGAATGTCCACCGAGGATCCGGTGCTGTTCGTCAGTAGCAGGATGTGCGACATTGTTCCTCCAAGGGGCTGTCCGCGCATCATTGGGCGTCTGAACCGGGCTTTCACCGGCCGGTACTGGCTGCCCGCGTCGGGAGGGGCGTGCCGGAATTCCGGCACGGACCGCATCCTCCGAAGGAAGCGTAGCTGAGCTATGAGTATACCTAATTGCCCCTTCACGGACACTGATCCGGCCGCTTTCAGTTCACGTTTTGCGACATAAGGAGGTCACATAGGGCAGGATTGGACCGTCAGGGCCCCGCACCACCAGTCCCGGCTTACTTGCCGGCGGGCTCCGAATTTGAGGATGCCGGACGACGAAGCTGGACGGGCGCCGGATGGATATGCAGCGAAGATGACGTCAGCAGAAAGTGAGCGCGGGTAACAGTGAAGCCGTGGACCATCGGAACCATCGGGCTGGCCGGGCTTGTTGTCTTCGTCGGCGGGGCCTACACCTCGCCGGAAGTGTTGCTCGGCGTTGCCGTTCTGGTGGCCCTGGCTGTCGGAATCGGCTGGCCCCATTTCCTGGGCATTCCTGCAAAGAAGACGCTCGCGGCAATAATAGGGCTCCCAGGTGCGGGCTCGGCCGTGGCAGCTACCTACGTCCCGGCGCCGGGTTTCCTCGACTGGACCCCGGCCTTCATCGCCGCAGGTGTCATGGCTGTTTTCCTGATGCAGCTGCTACGGGGGACGGGCCAGGCCCAGAGGCTGGAATCGACGCTGGGTTCGAGCGCCGGGGTGCTGCTTTCCTGTCTCGGTGCCGGGTGGATTGCGGCGTCAAGGTTCAACGGAGTCAGGGAAATGCTGCTTGTGGCGGGCATCAGCGCGGCATTTGCGTTGCTGGCCGGCCTCATCCGCTGGCCCGACCGGATCGTGGCGCCGCTGGGCATTGTGCTGGCGGGCCTCACGGCTCCACTGGCGGGCCTGATCTTCTCGAACATCGCCGTAATACCCGCCGCAGTGGTGGGAATTGTGGTGGGCGCAGTTCTGGTCAGCCTCCGCAGACTGGTTATACTCCGCGGGGACGAGGTTAACTTTCCTGCTGCCCTTGGCATGGGCCTCGCGCCCGTGGCTGCGGTGGGTTCCCTCGCCTACTTCATAGATAAACTACTCATCTACTAACGCGTTAGGATGGCATCATGTCCGTACTTGCATTTGAGATCTTCTTCCTTGTCCTGCTTGGCATTGCCAGCCTTTCGATGGCCTGGTTCGCGGGTTTTGTGGTTTTCCGCCTGTTCAAAGGCCAGAAGTAATACCAGTCCAGAGCTAGTTGTCTGCAGAGGTAGTTACTGTGCCGATTGAAATTCCTACAGACCTCACTCCCGAGCTCGTCCCGTTGTCCTGGCTCATTGGTGAGTGGGAGGGCAGCGGACGGCTGGGAGCGGGCGAGGAGGATTCCGAGCACTTCTTCCAGCACGTCTCCTTCACACATAACGGCCTGCCGTACCTTCAGTACCGCGCTGAGAGCTGGCTGACTGATGACGAAGGAACCAGGCTGCGGCCACTGACGGTCGAGACCGGCTTTTGGGCGTTGGAGCGGAAGCAGCGTGAGGAAGACGGCGGTCCAGGGCTGATCCCTGCAGACATCGTGCCCGTCCTGAAGAGCGCCGACGAAGTCGAGGCATTGCGCAACAGCGACGGCGGCTTCGACATCTCCGTCTCCATTTCGCACCCCGGCGGGATCTCCGAGCTGTACTACGGACAGATCAAGGGCCCCCAGATCCAGCTGAGCACTGACATGGTGATGCGGGGGAGCCACTCAAAGGAGTACACCGCGGCAACGCGGATTTTCGGCCTGGTGGAAGGAAAGCTTCTCTGGCGCTGGGACGTGGCCACCGGTAAGGGCTCCACGCCGGGCGGCGGACTGGAAGCACACGCTTCGGCCATCCTTAGCAAGGCATCCTAGAACACGGCGCCGTAGGCGAGCAGGACTCACTGATTTTTGTTGTCCGCAACGAGTGCAGGGAGCAAGACCGTGAACAGCCAGCAGCCAGATCCGGGGAAGAGCGCGGGGTACGGCGATCTCAAGGCCGTCTTCTTCAACGGCACCCTTAAGAAATCTCCGGAGACCAGCAACACTGAGGGCCTGGTTGAGGTCAGCCGCCTCATCATGGAGAAACAGGGTGTCACCACCCGCGTAATCCGGACCGTCGACCACGATATCGCCAGCGGGGTGTACCCGGACATGCGCGAGCACGGCTGGGCAACCGATGAATGGCCGGACCTGTACCCGGCGGTCAAGGAAGCGGACATCGTGGTGGTGGCCGGACCCATCTGGCTCGGCGATAACTCCTCCCAGACGAAGAAGCTGATCGAACGCCTCTACGCGCACTCCGGGGAACTGAATGAGAAAGGCCAATGGGCCTTCTACCCCAAAGTGGGCGGGTGCCTTATCACCGGCAACGAGGACGGTATCAAGCATTGTTCCATGAACATCCTCTACAGCCTCCAGCACGTTGGCTTCACCATTCCTCCCCAGGCCGATGCAGGGTGGATCGGGCCGGTAGGGCCGGGCCCAAGCTACCTGGATGAGGGTTCCGGAGGCCCGGAGAGCGACTTCACCAACCGCAACACAACGTTCATGACCTGGAACCTGCTGCACTTTGCGCGAATGCTCAAGGACGCCGGCGGGATTCCGGCGTACGGCAACCTTCCCGACGAATGGAAGGCCGGTACGCGGTTCGACTTCGAAAACCCCGAGTACCGCTAAATCCACCCCCACGCCACAGACTGCCGGGAGCCGGGCTTGCCGGCGCCGGAATACCTGCCCACCAAAGGATGTTCCCTTCATATGACTATCAAGAGCCCCCTGTTGTCGCGCCCTGGCGCCGTCGAGGCCGGCGGTGCCGACTCCGGCGTCGCGTCGCATTACGGTGAGCCGCTGCGGGAGCAGCGGGCGCTCGCAGCCGGCACCGCCGTCGTCGACCTTTCCCACCGTGGCGTGGTGACCGTGTCCGGCCCTGACCGCCTGACCTGGCTCAACACCCTGTCCTCCCAGCAGGTCACCGATCTGGCCCCGGGGGAGTCCAGCGAACTGCTGCTGCTCAGCATCCACGGCCGTATTGAGTTCGACGCGCGGGTGGTTGACGACGGCGGGACCACCTGGCTGATTGTCGAGGCCGCCGAAGCGGCGCCCCTGGCGGAGTGGCTGAACCGGATGAAGTTCATGCTCCGCGTCGAGGTTGCGGATGTTTCCGAGGAATGGGCTGTTTTGGGGACCACCAAGCGGGTGGAGGAGTGGTCCGGTCTGAAGGTATGGGAAGACCCCTGGCCGCACGTTGCGGTCGGCGGCTACGCGTACTCCGTTGTCGGGGAAGAATCGCACCCGGGCCTGGAGCGGCCCTGGTTCGAATACCTGGTGCCGGCGGCGGAGCTCGAGGCGACAGTGGGTGACCGGCCACTTGCCGGCGCCTGGGCCGCGGAGGCCCTCCGCGTCGCCGCCTGGCGTCCCCGCCTTGGCGCTGAAACCGACGATAAGACCATTCCCCATGAGCTGGACCTCCTGCGCACCGCCGTTCACCTGGCGAAGGGGTGCTACAAGGGCCAGGAGACGATTGCCCGCGTGCACAACCTGGGTCACCCGCCGCGGCGCCTGGTCTTCCTCCAGCTGGACGGCTCCCAGCACACCCTTCCCGCCGTGGGCAGCGAAGTGCGCCTGGGGGAGCGCAAAGTGGGAACCGTGACTTCCGTGGTCCAGCATTACGAAATGGGCCCCGTGGCACTGGCAGTCATAAAGCGTTCAGTCTCTCCGGATGAAATACTGACGGTCGTAGACGGCGACGAACCATACACGGCCGCGCAGGAGGTCATTGTGGCTCCCGACGCAGGCCAGGTGGTGGGCCGCCAGACCGGCTTCCTGAAGGGAACACACCGATGACAGACAATGCAGGAGACAAGCGCGGCGCTGGGCACAACACAGCAGCCGGGCACGACGGGGCCGCTGGGGCCGACGACGAAACGCTCGCCCTGGCCCGTGCACTCTTTGACGCGGCACGGGAGGGCGACGCTGCGCTGCTGGGCAGCTACCTCGACGCCGGGGCGCCGGCCAACATGACCAATGCGGCGGGGGACTCCCTGCTGATGCTGGCGGCGTACCACGGCCACGCTCCCGCGGTTCAGCTGCTCCTGCAGCACGGCGCGGACGCGAACGCCGTCAACGACCGCGGACAGACGCCCCTCGCAGGGGCGGCCTTCAAGGGTTACACGGACGTTGCAGAAGCCTTGCTGGGCGCGGGTGCGGACCCGGATGCGGGGACGCCTTCGGCGCGCGCAGCGGCAGAGATGTTTGCGCGAACGGAAATCCAGGCACTCCTGGGCTGACCGCGCCGCCAGGGAGCCCGCAGGCATTGGGCCTGCGGGCTTTCTTGCGCCCTAATATTCCATGTGGAATAGTTGAAGCGGAATAATCGCCAACGTGTGGTCGGAACGGCAATGCCGTCGGATTAGCATGCCGTAGAACAACCATGCCGTCGAACAACCAGGGAGTGACCGGTCCAATGCCACCATCCGCCCCGCTGACGCCGCTCGGCATCTCGGCCCTCTCATTGCTGGTCGAGGAACCGATGCATCCGTACGAGATGTACCAGCTCCTGATGGCCAGGCATGAAGACCGGCTGGTCAAGGTACGCCCCGGAACGCTCTATCACGCCGTCGGCCGGCTGGAGGAGCGTGGGCTGGTGGAAACAGCCGGAACGGACCGGGAAGGCAACCGGCCGGAACGGACCACGTACCGGATCACGCCCTCAGGCCGGGAGGCCCTGACGGCGCGCCTTCAGGACCTGCTCGCAGAACCGGTCAACGAATACCCGTCGTTCCCACTGGCCGTCGCCGAGGCCTACAACCTTCCCGCCGCCCTCGTGGTGGAACTCCTGGACCGCCGGCTGGTGCTGCTGCAGGAACAACTGGAGTTCCTGCAAAGAGGCGAGGCCGCCGTCCTGGAAAAAGACGTGGCACGCAAGTACTGGATCGACCTCGAGTACCAACAGACCATGCTGAGGTCCGAAATGGGCTGGATCCGCAGCCTGCAGGACCAACTCCGCTCCGGGGAACTCCCGTGGTAGCGGAACACACCACCACACCCGAAGGATTCACATGGAAAATGTAGCTAGGCCGTGGCCGGCTCTTTGGTCCCTGGTGATCGGCTTCTTCATGATCCTGATCGACACCACCATCGTCTCGGTGGCCAACCCCCGGATCATGGAAGGCCTGAACGCCGACATCAATTCCGTCATCTGGGTGACCAGCGCATACCTGCTGGCCTACGCGGTGCCGCTGCTGATCACCGGGCGGCTGGGGGACAGGTTCGGGCCCAAGAAGCTCTACCTGACGGGCCTGGTGGTGTTCACCCTGGCCTCCCTCTGGTGCGGCCTGTCGGGCGACGTCCAGACGCTGATCCTGGCCCGCGTGGTCCAGGGCTTCGGCGCTGCGATCATGACGCCGCAGACCATGGCGGTCATCACCCGGATCTTCCCGCCGGACCGGCGCGGTGCGGCCATGGGTATCTGGGGCGCCACAGCCGGCGTCGCCACCCTCGTGGGACCGATCCTCGGCGGCGTCCTGGTGGACGGCCTGGGCTGGGAATGGATCTTCTTCGTCAACGTGCCCGTCGGCATAGCGGGCTTCATCCTGGCCCTGCGCTTCGTTCCCTCGCTGACTACGCACCCGCACAAGTTCGACATCCCCGGTGTGCTGCTCAGCGCCGTCGGGCTCTTCCTGCTCGTGTTCGGCATCCAGGAAGGCGAGACGTACAACTGGGGCACGATCACGGGCCCCGTCACAGTCTGGAGCCTGATCATCGCCGGCCTGGTGGTGCTGGCGGGGTTCGTCCTGTGGCAGCGGTTCAACCCCAAGTTCAACGGCGGCGAGCCGCTCGTTCCATTGTCGCTGTTCAGGGACCGCAACTTCTCGCTCGCCAACCTGGGAATCACCACCGTGGGCTTCACCGTGACGGCCTTCGGGCTCCCGCTGATCTTCTATTACCAGATGGTCCGCGGCCTGACTCCCACACAGTCGGCCCTCATGATGATCCCGATGGCGCTGATTTCGGGCGGCCTCGCGCCGGTGGTCGGCAAAATCATCGACCGCGTAAACCCGAAATACATCACCGCCGGCGGTCTGATGCTCATGGCCGTAGCGCTCTTCTGGAATTCTGCTCTGATGCACCCGGACACGCCCATCTGGCTTTTCCTGCTGCCGAGCGCCGTGCTTGGCTTCGCCAACGCGGGCATCTGGGCGCCGCTGAGCTCCACGGCCACGCGCAACCTGCCGCCGCGACAGGCCGGGGCGGGCGCCGGGGTCTACAACACCACGCGCCAGATCGGAGCTGTGCTGGGCAGTGCGGCCATTGCCGTGCTGATGCAGGCACGGCTGGCCGAGGAGCTGCCGGCTGCCGCCGGCGGTGCCTCGGGGGAGGCAGGCCTGAGTTTCGGAGGCCGGCTTCCGGAGGCCCTGCACGAGGGATTCTCGACGGCGATGGCGCAGTCCATCATGTTGCCGGCGGCTGTGATTGTGCTCGGCGCGGCTGTGGCGCTGTTCTTCGCCAAGCCCAAGCCGGTGGAAAACTGGGGCGGTTACGCGGCCCCGGCATCAGGAGAGCCTGCCTCCGAAGCCGCCCCCGCCAAGTCCGCCTGAACCTACCGGGCTGAACCTGCCGGGCTGAACCTGTTGGCTGGCCGGCGGGCTCAGCCCAGCAGGACGGTGGTGTGGATGCCGCCCGTGGCGAAGCCGAGGCTGCGGGCGATTGCCAGGGCGCCTTTATTGCTGACGTCCGAGCGCCACTGCAGGGTGAGTCCGGCTGCCAAGGCCTCGTGCGCCGCGATGGACGCCGCCAGCGAGCCGAGTCCCCGGCGGCGCCAGTCAGGGTCCACGAGAACTCCCATGTGGGCGAGGATGCCTTCCCACTCGGTGTAGGCCCCGCAGGCCACCGGAACCTTGCGGCCGTTGTCATCGCGAATGATGGTGTACCGGTGTTCGAGGTCGGACAGCCCGACCTCGTTGACGTCGTCGGGCGGACACAAGCCTTCGAGCTCAATGGCCTCGGGGTTTCCGTGCGACACCGTGAGTTCCTCGGACGGCTGGAGCAGGGGGAGATCGTCTGCGAAGAAGAGGGCGGCCGCACCTTGCCCGTGGCCGCCGTGCTGCCGTGTGATGGTCAAAAGCGTCACGTGCTGCGCGAGTTCCTCATCGGCGATGCCCTCGGCGGCGTCCAGGGCCCACTGCGGTCCCACGAGGGCCGAGGCGCCGAACAGGCGCACAAAATCAACTGACTTCCGGGATTCATCCGCGCGCGTGATCCGGGCCCCCGCCGCAGTCGAGCCGGCCCCTAAAACGGCAGTCTCGGCGTCGAGCTTCCGGGCCTCGGCAAACGCTCCGTCATCGAGGCCAAGGCGGCGGGCCCATGCCAGCTGGATGATGTCTGCGGAACCGGAGTCGAGAGTCATGCCTCAACCCTACCCAGCGGAGACCCTACCCAGCGGAGCGAAGCGCGAACGGGCACTTGGGGCCTGCCCGAACGGGCCCCAAGTGTCCGCTCGCGCCGACCTGGCCTAGCCGAAGAGGACGGCGGCTTCGTCGTAGCGGTCCTGCGGAACGCACTTGAGGTTGCCCAGGGCTGCGTCGAAGCCGACGTGGACGATGTCCGTACCGTGGAGCGAAACCATGGTGCCCCAGCGCTGGTCCACTACGGAGTCGATGGCGGCCATGCCCAGGCGGGTTGCCAGGACGCGGTCGAACGCAGACGGGACGCCGCCGCGCTGGATGTGGCCAAGGACGGTTGCGCGGGTCTCGATGCCGGTCCGTGCCTCGAGTTCCGGGGCCAGCATCTCGGCGATGCCGCCCAGGCGCGGCCGTCCGAAGGTGTCCAGTCCGCGCTCGGAGTGCGGCGTTTCCTGGCCTTCGGGCACAAAGCCCTCGGCCACAACCACCAGCGGTGCACGGCCACGGGCATGGGCTTCCTGCACCCACTCGGTGATCTGGTCCATGGAGGCCTTTTGCTCCGGAATGAGGATTGCATGGGCGCCCGAGGCCATGCCGGCGTGCAGCGCGATCCAGCCCACATGACGGCCCATGACCTCGGCGATCATGCAGCGGTGGTGCGATTCGCCCGTGGTGCGGAGGCGGTCGATGGCCTCGGTGGCGATCTGGACGGCGGTGTCGAAGCCGAAGGTGTAGTCCGTGGCGTCCAGGTCGTTGTCCACGGTCTTGGGAACTCCGACGATCTTCAGGCCGGCGTCGGTCAGTCGCTTGGCTGCTGCGAGTGTTCCTTCGCCGCCGATGGCGATGATCGCGTCAATGCCGAGCCGGTCCATGTGGCCCTTGATGACCTCGGGGCCGCCGCCATTTTCGAACGGGTTGGTCCGCGACGTCCCGAGGATGGTGCCGCCCTGCTTCGCGATGCCGCGGACCATGGTGCGGGGAATGTCAATCACATCGCCCTCGACGACGCCGCGCCAGCCGTCGAGGAAGCCTACGAATTCGTGGCCGTGGATGGCGATCCCCTTGAGGACGGCGCCGCGGATGACGGCGTTCAGTCCGGGGCAGTCGCCGCCGCTGGTGAGAATTCCAATTTTCATGTCTCGGCTCAAATCCTGGTGAGAGGGTGTACAGGCAGAGCGCCACGCTGAGCTCACCCTAGATTCTAGTGGTGAGTGTGGGTTACGACACAAACCGGTTACAAACGGCCCCGTTCCATGGCAGACGAAAGGCCCCCGCTCCGGAGAGCAGGGGCCCACGGGACCTAACGGTCAGGACCCGTTGATTGATCGTTTGTCCAGGAAGGACTGGAGGATGATGGCGTTCCGCTGGTCCGGGAGGATCAGCCACGCCGCCACGTAGAACACGAAGGCCGGACCTGGCAGCAGGCTCAGGAGCAGGAACGCGATGCGGACGAACGCGACGTCCACGTTCAGTTTGGCCGCGATGCCCCCGCACACGCCTCCCAGCCACCGCTGCGGTCCGCGCTTCAGGCCGAAGCCCCTGACAATGCTGAAGAACTTATCCATGCCTCAAGACTTCCCTGTTGTTGATTCTTTGTCACGTCCGCGGGCTGAAAGGAGTCCGCCAACCACCAGTGCGGCGCCGGCTCCGATCATTAGGCCGATGAGCACGTAGGTTCCGTTCAGCGCCACGATGCCAAGCTGGCCGATGATGATCAGCGCCGCCAGCGCGAGGACGACGAGGCCCCAGACCACTGTGCCCACCCGTGTCGGCGACGGGCCGCCGTGCCTTGCTCCTGTGCTGTGTGCCGGTTCAGCCGGTGAGGCCTTTGAGGCCTTTGCCTGCGGCGCGGTGTCCGGAGCCGGTTCGTAGCCGCTCATGTCAGTTTCCTTCCTGGATGGTGACGTTGCTCATGGTGCCGTCGATCTCGAGGACCAGTGCGGCGCCAGGCTTGTCGGTGTTGTAATTGCTTTGCTGGTTCGTCATGCCCCCATGGTTGTGCGAGCCGTCATTGAGGTTGCCCATGGTCATGTCGGCCCGGATTTCCACGGGAACCGTGTCCGGGATGATCACCGTCAGATTGCTGGCCGTGACGTCCATGGGAATTACGACGTCGGTGCCCAGCGGCGGTGTGAGGTTCAGCAAAGTCAGGTCAGCGGTTCCAGTGCCTCCGGTGATGTCAAAGCCTTCCCTCGCCTGCTCGATGCTGACAGGGTTCCAGTTGGCGTTCTGGAAACGGAAGCGGTCACCGTCGGGCACTACGTTGAAGATGCCGCCGATGATGAGGGCCACCACTGCAAAGAACCCGAGGACGCCTGAGGTCCTGCCCCTGAGGCCTGCGATCAGGATGCCGAGGCCCAGAACGGCAGCACCGCTGGCCCATACCACCGCGTTAGTAGCATTACCGAGGTTGGTGATGTCGAGGGCCTCGAGGGCCTTGATGGCGCCGCCCACCAGGAGCGCAAGGCCGGCCGTCACCGCGACGGCCGGGGCGCCGGGGCCTATGTTTGGAGCCTTCGGTGCCGGAGCGGACGGACCGCCGTAGCCGCCGCCGTACGGCTGGTTGGGGCCGTAGGGCGGATTAGGTCCCGAGGGCCCAAAGTTGCCGGGGGACGGCGTGCCTGGGTCGGCATAGGGGCCGTAGCCGCGGGAGCCGGAAGTCCCGCCGTCGTACGAGTCACTGGCGTAAACGCCTGCCGCGTAGGGCGCGCCTGACGCAGGGGACGGCGTGCCGGTCGGCGATGTGGCTGCGAAGGCGGTTCCGCCGGCTGCGGCGCTGGTGTTCATGATGGGCGCTCCGTTCCTGGTCTTATCGCGCTGCGAGATGTAGTAGATGAGGTAGATGGCTCCTGCTATCCAGAACACCGTCCAGAGGAATCCGCCGAAGCCGTTCCGCTCCCATCCCCAGAATCCGCCGCCAAGGCTGGGAAAGCCGATCACCGTGGTGATGAGGGCGCCGGTCATGCCTGTTGACCATCGGCCCGCGCCCGCCTCCTGGACATGGATGCGGCCGTCTGGTTCGGGCAGGAGCGCCCAGGCGACGCCGTACAGGAGCACGCCGATGCCGGCGAAAATCGAGAGGACAATGAAGACGCCGCGAACGATCAGCGGATCGACACCGAGCCGGTGCGCGATGCCGCTTGCGACGCCGCCGATCCAGCGGTCGGGCCCACGCTGGATTCCGTGTCCACGTACCCAGTTGAAGAAGTTCTGAGGTTGGGACTGCGGGTGGCCGTGGGGGGCATTCGCGGACTGGGCGTTCGGGAATTGCGCATTCGGATAGAGCGGCGGGGCCGGAAGGGGGCCGTCCGCAGCGGGCCCGGACTCCGAAGAGGCACCGGGGTAGGCGGGAGGCCCTGACTCGGTCGAGGGCCCTGTGGGCGGACTGTCCTGTGCCGCGTAGGAGCTGTCCCGGGCTGGGGCGGCGCCGTCGTCGACCGGGGCTGCGCCGTCTGACACAGCCTCGTCGCCGGACGTGCCTTGCGCTGAGTCGGCGGAACCGGAATCGGGACGGCCGGACGGCAGTGGATCTTCATCTGGGTATGCATTGTGCGAGTTCATACTTCGATCCTGCCTTCCGCAGCGGCCGCGCTCTATTGGGGAACACCCTGAGCTTCCCCTGAGTGACCCCCGGTTCGTGCCGAAAGCAGGCGTGCGGAACCCTGATCCGTGCTTGGATTGACACATGACAACGGCCATTTCCCGCCCTCAACTGGTCCGCAGCAGCGACCGCGTTATCGCTGGCGTCTGCGCGGGCCTCGCCGCCCATCTGGGCTGGCCGGTGCGGATGGTCCGGATCGGCATGGTGGTGGCCGCGCTCGCGGGTGGTGCAGGGCTGGCTTTTTATGCGTGGCTCTGGATCATGGTCCCCACCGCGGACGAGAACGCGAAGCGGAACGCGCGGCGCCCGGCGTCGCCCATTGCCCCGGCCGTCAGTGCACCGGGGCCGCTGCCGGTGCCGGCGGACTTTGTCGCCGCAACATTTCCGGCAACGCCGTTTCCCGCGGGGGTCACCTACCCGGACGGGCCAACGCTCCCGGACGGGCCGGCGTTCCCCGGCTCGCCAACGCAGGGCTCGCCAATGCAGGGCGCCCCAGTGCAGGGCGCGCCGCCATGGCAGCCGGGTCCGGCGCCCGCGTCCGGTTCCGTCCCCGGGACGGCCACTTCCCCATGGTTCCGACTCCGGCGCATGCCCTACGGCAAGGAAATCCTGCTGGGCGCCGGCCTGTTGCTGGCAGGTGGAATCCTGACCGCACGGATGCTCGGCCTCGATGTTCCGCTGGGTACCCTGATCCCCGCCGCGGCCATTCTTGGCGGCGCTGCCATCGCGTGGATGCAGCTGGATGAGACGCGCCGGGCCGGGCTCCTGGACAAGACCAAGGCGGATCAGGCCGGCGGCTGGGCCAGGCTCGGCGCGGGGCTGGCCCTGGTGGTCGCCGGCGTGCTGGTGATGGTGTCCGGCTCCGGCTCCTGGGAGCAGACCTGGCTGGCGCTCCTTGCCTCGGTTGCCGTCCTCGGCGGGGTGGCCCTGGTGCTGCTCCCGTGGGGCCTGAAGTTCTGGAGGGACCTGGAAGCGGAGCGCGCGGGCAGGGTCCGCGCCACGGAGCGGGCCGAGATCGCGGCGCACCTGCACGACTCCGTCCTGCAGACACTCGCGCTGATCCAGCGACGCGCAGGCAACGAACACGACGTCGTGCGGCTGGCCCGCGCCCAGGAGCGGGAGCTCCGGGGCTGGCTGTACCGGGACCCCGGCAAGGAGGCCGGCCAGCTCTCGGAGCGCATCAAGGCTGCCGCCGCTGAGGTGGAGGACTCCTTGGGCAATGCAGTCGACGTGGTCAGCGTGGGCGACACCGCCATGACCGAGCGGCACGAAGCCCTGGTCCAGGCCAGCCGCGAAGCCATGGTGAACGCATCCCGCCACGGCGGCGGCACGGTGTCGGTCTACCTGGAGGTTGCCGACGGCGGTGTGGAAATTTTCGTCAAGGACCGCGGGCCCGGCTTCGACCCGCAGTCGGTTCCTGCCGACCGCATGGGGGTCCGGGAATCGATCATCGGGCGGATGAAACGCCACGGCGGCACAGCCGTCATCAGCAGCAGTGCGGACGGTACGGAAGTGCGGCTCAGGCTGCCTTCCGACGCCGCGGACAACGGAGAGGGAAAGTCGTGAACAACATCGACACAGCGGGCGCGCATGCAGGAGGTGTTCCAGCTATCCGCGTGGTCATTGTGGACGACCACGCCATCTTTCGTTCGGGGCTCAAGGCAGACCTGGACGCCCGGGTCACCGTGGTGGGCGAAGCCGGAACTGTCGAACAGGCCATCGCCGTGATCGCGCAGACCCGGCCCGAGGTGGTGCTCCTGGACGTGCACCTGCCCGGAGGACTTGGCGGGGGAGGACGCGAGGTGATCGCCGGCTCGGCGGCCCTGCTGTCCAGCACGCGGTTCCTCGCACTGAGCGTCTCGGACGCCGCGGAAGACGTGGTTTCGGTCATCCGCGCCGGAGCCCGCGGGTACGTCACCAAGAGCATCTCCGGCACGGAAATCACCGACGCCGTGCTGCGTGTGGCCGGCGGCGACGCCGTCTTCTCGCCGCGGCTGGCCGGGTTTGTCCTGGACGCTTTCGGCACTGCCCCGGCGGACATCGCCGACGACGAACTGGACCGCCTTTCCGCGCGCGAGCTTGAGGTCATGCGGCTCATCGCACGGGGGTACAGCTACAAGGAAGTGGCGAAGGAACTTTTTATCTCCATCAAGACCGTCGAAACCCACGTCTCCGCCGTGCTCCGCAAACTGCAGCTTTCCAGCCGCCATGAACTCACCAAGTGGGCGGCGGAGCGCAGGCTCCTCTAGCCCGCCCACACGCTCCCTCACATCCTGCCGCTTAAACCCAAACGCTCTCTCACTTCTTGCCGCTTAAACCCAAACGCTCCCTCACATGTGAGAGAGCGTTTGGGTTTTTCCTGCGAAAAGTGCGAGAGCGTGCCTACTTGGCCTTGCCCAGGAAGCCCTGCAGCCGGGCCACGCCGGTGGCGAGGTCGTCGTCGCCGAGGGCGTAGGAGAGACGCAGGTAGCCCGAGGGGCCAAAAGCCTCGCCCGGCACAACCGCAACTTCAACCTCGTCCAGGATGAGCGCTGCCAGTTCGGCGGAAGTGTGCGGGCGGGCGGTGCCGTTCGCCGTCTCGAACTCCTTGCCCAGCAGGCCGCGGACGTCCGCGTAGACGTAGAAGGCTCCGGTCGGCGTCGGGCATTCCACTCCGTCGATCGCGTTCAGGCCGGCGACGATCGCCTTGCGGCGGCGGTCGAAGGCCACCTTCATCTCGTCCACCGCGGTGAGCGGGCCGGAGACGGCAGCGAGGGCAGCGATCTGCATGATGTTGGAGACGTTGGACGTGGCATGCGACTGCAGGTTGGTTGCCGCCTTGATCACGTCGGCAGGACCGATCATCCAGCCCACCCGCCAGCCGGTCATGGCGTAGGTCTTGGCAACACCGTTGAGGATAACCACCTTGTCGCCGAGCTCAGGGACGGCGGTTGCAATGGACGTGAACGGAACGCCGTCGTAGGTCAGGTGTTCGTAGATTTCGTCCGTGACCACCCACAGGCCCTTGGAGGCTGCCCAGAGGCCGATTTCCCGGACCTGTTCGGGCGAGTACACGGAGCCCGTGGGGTTCGACGGCGAGACGAACAGCAGGATTTTGGTGCGCTCGGTGAGGGCGGCCTCGAGCTGCTCCACGGTGACGAGGTATTCCTGCTCCGGGCCGGCGAAAACCTCAACCGGCACGCCGCCGGCCAGCCGGATGGCTTCCGGGTACGTGGTCCAGAACGGGGTGGGGACAATGACTTCGTCGCCCGGATCAACCAGGGTGGCGAAGGTGTTGTAGACCGCCTGCTTGCCGCCGTTGGTCACCAAAACCTGGGAGGCCTCGGCCTTGTAGCCGGAGTCCCGGAGCGTCTTCTCGGCAATGGCCTGCTTGAGCTCCGGCAGGCCTGCGGCGGGGGAGTAGCGGTGGTACTTCGGCTGGCTGGCGGCCTCAATGGCGGCCTGCACGATATAGCCGGGCGTCGGGAAGTCGGGCTCCCCGGCGCCGAAGCCGATGACCGGCCGTCCGGCTGCCTTAAGTGCCTTGGCCTTGGCATCAACGGCAAGGGTGGCGGATTCGGCTATGGCGGAAATGCGTTGGGATACGCGGGCGGCAGGCATGGCGGGGTCCATTCTTTGCTTGCAGCTCGATGGCTGGTTGTGGGATTCGACGAGATCTACTCTATGCTGTTCAGCGGATCGTTCAGCGTGGCGGCCAGGAATGTGACCGTGTCACGGTCAGCAGCTCCCGGCAGCGGCAACGAAGGTCCAAAATGAGGCTGGTTCGACGTAAGCGCAGTTGTTGCGTAGACTAGTTCTCCGGTGTTGAAAACACGATGATGGCCTGCGCCCCGTGAAGTTTGCGGGAAGTGTGGTGTGATTGGTTTTCGATCCATAGGGTAGTGGCGCAATTGGTAGCGCAGCGGTCTCCAAAACCGCAGGTTGCAGGTTCGAGTCCTGTCTGCCCTGCGCAAGCGGTTCCGGCGGTGAGCCGGAGCCTGCGCAGCAACCATGGTTCAGTTCAGAGCCGGGTATCCGACATTTGCGAGGATGAGTGAGGACCAGGTGACCGAAACGGCTGCAAGCAGCTCCAAGGGCCGCCCCGCCAAGAATGCTGCTAAGGCAGGCTTCTTCGCTCGCATCGCACTCTTCGTCCGCCAGGTCATCGGCGAGCTCAAGAAGGTCGTAGCACCCACCCGCAAGGAACTGATCAACTACACGCTCGTGGTGCTGGTGTTCGTGATCATCATGATGCTCATTGTTACCGTCCTGGACCTGGCGTTCGGGACCGGAGTGAGCTGGGTCTTCGGCGGCACAGGCCCCGCGGACCGCTAAGGCGATCCGTCCGCAGACTGCGTGGAAGGCTCCGGGAATCCGGAAGCATTCACGGGGTGTGCGGAATTGAGCCATTTAAATAGGCATGTTTAGCAATGAGGAAGCAGGAGACCAAGTGTCTGAGCAGGAGCTCGAGGTAACTGAGACTGAGCTGGATGGGTCCACAGACAGCACAACTGACGCCGCGGCCGTAGCCGGGGAAGAGTCCGAGGTTGAGTCTGCTGTGCCCGATTCCACCGACGATTCCTCTGAAGCCGACGCTGATGCTGATGCTGATGCTGATGACGCCGAAACGGGCGAGGCCGATGCTGACTCCGATGAAGAGGCTGACGCCTTGGCCGCCGCGGCCGCCAAGGCTGAGGTTGATCCGGCTGATGAGTTCAAGGCCAAGCTGCGCCGCCAGGAAGGTGACTGGTACGTCATCCACTCCTACGCAGGCTACGAAAACCGCGTCAAGGCAAACCTTGAAACCCGCATCCAGACCCTGGACATGGAAGATTACATCTTCGAAATCCAGGTTCCCATGGAAGAAGTCGTGGAGATCAAGAACGCCCAGCGCAAGGTCATCAACCGCGTCCGCATTCCCGGCTACGTCCTCGTCCGCATGGACCTGACGGATGCCTCCTGGGGTGCCGTCCGGCACACCCCCGGTGTCACCGGCTTCGTGGGCAACGCCCACAATCCCGTGCCGCTGCGCCTTGACGAGGTCTTCTCCATGCTCGCCCCGGTCTTCGAAGAAGAGCAGGCCGAGAA
This sequence comes from Arthrobacter oryzae, assembly GCF_030812315.1. GTDB lineage: Bacteria > Actinomycetota > Actinomycetes > Actinomycetales > Micrococcaceae > Arthrobacter > Arthrobacter oryzae_B. The sequence continues at coordinate 100,604 of NZ_JAUSSM010000001.1, forward strand.
GGGTAAGCCGGTCAAGCACGCCGCCGCCCCCGTGGACGTGGACTTTGAAGTCGGCGAGTCCGTCATCGTCAAGGAAGGTCCGTTCGAGACCCTCCCCGCCACGATCTCCGAGATCAAGATCGATTCCCAGACCCTCGTGGTCCTGGTTTCCATCTTCGAACGCGAGACTCCGGTAACCCTGGCGTTCAACCAGGTCACCAAGATCTAGCACCACCCCCACAGAATTCGCTCCGGGGCTGCCCGCTTAGCAGCCTCGAAGCGGCCGGTCGCCTCGCCATGGCGGCCACCAACCTGAGGCACGCTCCTGTGTCCCAGGACGTAATTGAGAGAAGGACCCTACATTGGCTCCCAAGAAGAAGGTCACCGGCCTCATCAAGCTGCAGATCCAGGCAGGTGCCGCCAACCCGGCCCCGCCGATCGGTCCTGCGCTTGGCCAGCACGGTGTCAACATCATGGAATTCTGCAAGGCGTACAACGCTGCGACGGAATCCCAGCGCGGAAACGTTATTCCCGTGGAAATCACGGTCTACGAAGACCGCTCGTTCACGTTCATCACCAAGACCCCGCCGGCTGCAGAGCTCATCAAAAAGGCTGCAGGCGTTGCCAAGGGTTCACCGACCCCGCACACCGTCAAGGTTGCCAAGCTGACGCAGGCACAGGTCAACGAGATCGCCACCACCAAGATGGAAGACCTCAACGCCACGAGCCTCGAAGGCGCAGCGAAGATCATCGCCGGCACCGCCCGTTCCATGGGTATCACCGTCGAGGGTTAATCCCCACCGCTGATGCGGTGTCTGGTCGGGCAAACCGATGACGACGCCGGACAGCACCGCCGGGAGACCGGCACCACTGAAACATTGAAATGTCAGGAAATCCGGACCGGATAACACCAGCCGGAGTCCTGACTGTGGCAGGGCCCAGCGCGGTCCGCAGACCACAACTGCACAAGGAGAATAAGCAGCATGGCAAAGCGCAGCAAAGCATATGAGGCAGCCGCCGCCAAGATCGACGCGGAGAAGTTCTACGCGCCGTTCGAGGCAGTGACGCTGGCCAAGGACACCAACCCGTCCAAGTTCGACGCCACCGTTGAGGTCGCTTTCCGCCTGGGTGTAGACCCGCGTAAGGCTGACCAGATGGTCCGCGGCACCGTTAACCTGCCGCACGGCACCGGTAAGGTTGCCCGCGTCCTCGTCTTCGCAACGGGCGACAAGGCCGAAGCAGCAATCGCTGCCGGCGCCGACTTCGTTGGTTCCGACGACCTGATCGAAAAGATCGCGGCCGGCTGGACCGACTTCGACTCCGCCGTTGCCACCCCTGACCTCATGGGCAAGGTTGGCCGCCTCGGCAAGGTCCTGGGTCCGCGTAACCTGATGCCGAACCCGAAGACCGGCACCGTGACCGCTGACGTCGCCAAGGCCGTCAACGACATCAAGGGCGGCAAGATCGACTTCCGCGTCGACAAGCACTCCAACCTGCACTTCATCATCGGCAAGGTTTCGTTCGACGCCATCAAGCTGGCCGAGAACTACGCAGCAGCACTGGAAGAGGTCCTTCGCCTGAAGCCGTCCGCTTCCAAGGGCCGCTACATCCAGAAGGCCACCGTGGCTACCACGTTCGGCCCGGGCATCTCGGTTGACCCCAACGTCACCAAGGTCCTGACCGAGGTTTAGTCCTCACAAGGCTCGTAGGAAAGACCGTCCCGCATCTGCGGGGCGGTCTTTCTGCGTTTGCGTGCTTTGCCCGTTTGCTGCAGTCAGAACGGCGGTTAGGCTGTCCCCGTGAAGACAGCGCCGTACCTCATAGAACCCCTTGTCCTGCCCGCAGCCGTGGACGCCCCGGATGCCGGTGACTTCCTGGAATTCGGAGAGCTCAGCGATGCCCTGGTGCTTGAGGCGTGGGGCAACCCGGACCGTTGCACACCGGCCAAAACCCGGCTCCAGTATTGGCGCGATAGCCCCTACACCCAGGTGCGGCTCTTCTTCGTGCGGGTGGACGGACGCATGGCGGGGAGGTCCTGGATCCGTTTCGGGCTTCAGGAGAACGTCCACACCGCGCTGCTCCACGTGAATGTCCTGGCGGAGTATTCCGGACGTGGCATCGGCCGGGCGCTGCTTGACCACGCTGAGGAGCTGGCCACCTCGCGCGGCTGCACCACGCTGCAGACTTTCACGGAGCACCCGGCGGACTTCGACGTCGACGGTCCGCGGCTGCTCAAGCCCGCAACGGGCACCGGAGGAGTGCCGGCCGAGGCCCGGGGAGTCCGCTTCGCGCAGCGGGCCGGCTACAGGCTGGAACAGGTGGAGCGCTTCAGCACGCTGGCGCTGCCCCCCGCTGAAGACACGTTGGCTACTCTGGAAGGCGACGCACTGTACAAAGGCGGGGAACACTATGAGCTGCTGCACTGGACGGACAGTTGTCCCGAGGAGTACGCGGCTCAGCTGGCTGTCCTGATGTCGCGCATGAGTACGGACACTCCCGCCGGAGGGCTGAGCTACGACGAGGAATCCTGGGACGTGGCGAGGGTCCGCCATGTCGAAAATAGGTGGAAGCAGGCAGGCCTGGACTCCCTGGTGGCCAGCGCGCGCCACCGCGAAACCGGGGAGCTCGCCGCGTACTCGGTCCTTCAGGTGTCGGACGGGAAACCCTGGCTGGCGAACCAGGACGATACCCTGGTGGCCAGTCATCACCGCGGCCATCGTCTCGGCATGCTGGTCAAAATCCTCAACATCCGCCGGCTGCTCAGGGGCTACCCCGGCGTGGAGCGCATCGTCACGTTCAACGCCGCAGAGAACGACCACATGCTGTCCATCAACGTAGCCCTCGGATTCCGTCCCGCCGGGTACGACGGCGAATGGCAGAAGACCCTGTGAGCGGCCTGTCCATCACCGCCGTCCCCGTCCCGCAGCCCGGCGACGAAGGGACGGAACGTGCCGCCGACCTGCGGGCTTGCCGTGCGATCAGGGACGCGCACCATCTGGACCTGTGGGGAAACCTGGACCGCGGGTCCACCCTCCGGGAGGACCAGGAGTATTGGCGGGGCAGCGAGTACGAGGAACGCCTGCAGTTCCTGGCCCGGCTCGATGGAGCGCAGGCGGGGACCTGCTCGGTGGTGCTGCCGCTCAAGGAGAACACTGCCGCGGCCTGGATCGAAGTCCTGGTAGCTGCGCCATACCGGCGGCAGGGGATTGGCCGGCGCCTGCTGGCGGTCGCCGAGGAAACTGCCCGCGGAAGCGGGCGCCGGGTTTTTGAAGGCTACTGCGAGGAGCCCGTGCTGCCGCTTGGTGAGCACGGGTCGCAGCGGGACAACGGGGAACTGCCGGCGAAGTCGGGGAGTGGGGGAGTGCCGCTGAACCTTGCCTCCACCCGCTTCGCACTGGCCTCCGGCTACGAGCTGGAGCAGGTGGAGAGATCGAGCAGGCTCCCGCTGCCCGTCGACCCCGCACTGCTGGACAGGCTGGAAGCCGATGCCATTGCCCATGCCGGCGGCTACCGGGTGGTGGGCTGGCAAAGCCGCTGTCCGGACACCCTTGTGGACGCCTACGCGGTCCTCAAGGGCCGGATGAGCGCAGATGTGCCTACTGCGGGCCTGGTAGCGGAGTTCGAAGAATGGGACGCACCGAGGGTCCGGGATGAGGAACAAAGCTGGGAGCGCGGCGGTGTCTCTTCGCTCGTGGCCGCGGTGCAGCACTCAGGCACCGGTGAACTGGCGGCCTACACGGTGCTGAGCTACCGTCCGGAGCGGCCCAACACGCTGATCCAGGAGGACACGCTGGTGGCGGGACCGCATCGCGGCCACCGGCTGGGCATGCTGGCCAAGATCGCAAACATCCGGCGCGCCCAGGAGGTCTGCCCTGCCGCCGGGTCCGTCATCACATGGAATGCCAGCGAAAACGGGCATATGCTGGCGATAAATATTTCGCTTGGATTCAAGCCCGCTGGCTTTGAAGGTGAGTGGCAGAAACGACTGGAATGACGCCCTCTATGGCTGAAGACGTACGGATCGAACAACTCTGGATTCCCGATTCCCTGGACGGACCCGACAGCGCCGATTTCCTCGCCGCCGTCGAAGTTGGCCGCAAAGTGCGGATGCAAACATGGGGGAGCGACGACCTCGCCTACACCCCACTTGAAAAGCTCCTCGAACTTGCCGATCCCTACGAACGCCAAGTCATCCTCGTGGCCAAGATCGACGGCGACATCGTGGGCGCGGTGGATATCGCCCTGCCCCTGGCCGACAACCTCGACCTCGCGGAGTTCACCCTGGATATCCTGCCCGAGTTCCAGCGCCAGGGCGTCGGACGCCAGCTGCTGGAGGCAGCGGAGCAGTTTGCCCGGGGCGAAGGCCGGACCATGATCCTGATCGACACCAATCATCCCGGAGTGTCGCTGAGCAGCTCCATAGACGACCAGCTGGTCCCCGGCTCCGGCCTTGGCTTTGTCCCGCTGGGCAGCCGGGAAGTGGAGTTTGCCCGCAAGACAGGCTACACACTGCAGCACATCGAGCAGTTCAGTTCGTGCCTGCTGCCCCTCGACAGCAAGCTGGTGGCGGAGCTGGAGGAAGAAGCCGAGCAGGCCAACGCGGGCCGGTACCGCCTGCATCACTGGACGGACAGGTGTCCGGACCAGTGGCTCGAATACGTGGCCGCGCTGGAAAACCAGGCCGGTGAGGACACCACGCCGTCATCACGGACCGAAGAGCAGTTGGTGTTCGACGGCGCCATGATCAGGGAGGCGGAGGAGGCCACTATCGCGCAGGGAAGGCGCACGGTGGTCACCGCCGTCGAGCACATCGCCACCGGAATGCTGGTGGGGCTGACCACCATCAGCGTGCTGTCCCAGCGGCAGGATGTGGTGTTCCAGGACGACACGGTGGTGATGCAGGAACACCGGGGCAACAAGCTGGGCCTGCTGATCAAGGTGGCCAACATGGAACGCCTGACGGAGCAGTTCCCGGATGCCAGGGTTATCTACACGTGGAACGCTCCGGAGAACCGGTATTTGCTCAAGGTGAACCAGCAGTTGGGTTTCACAACCGCGGGGGTCACAGGAATCTGGCAGAAGGACCTCCCGGACTTCAAGCCGAGCAGCAGCTAAGCGGTCCACGCAACAGCCCGGTCTGCGGTGTGAAGCCCGGCTCGGAGCCCGATTTGGAGTACGGGCGGCGATGCCCGTAAGCTTGAACTACCAAAGACCGTCGGTTGTTGGAAATCCACTCTCCTGAGCACAGCTCAACTCTGTAGTTTGTGCGCTGGAGGGCAAGTGGATTTCTGGACGAAGGACCCTGAACGTAGGGCGGCCGGCGCAGGTGAACGAAGCAAAGCTCCACAGTTTGAAACTGTGTTGAGCCAAGCCCCGTGCATCTGCGCGGGGCGTTTTTAGTTTTAGCTCACCTGAGCGGGGACCCGGAATACCGGCACTATCCCCGGAAGGAGGGTTATGGCAACGCCTGCAAAGGTTTCAGCAGTAGCTGAGATCACTAACGATTTCAAGGAATCGAACGCCGCTGTCCTGACCGAATACCGTGGGCTCACTGTTGCACAGCTCAAGCAGCTGCGTGTTTCTCTCGGCCAGGACACCAAGTTCTCGGTCGTCAAGAACACCCTGACCGCCATTGCAGCCAAGGAAGCTGGTGTCGAAGCATTCGACGGCCAGCTCGCCGGCCCCACTGCAATCGCGTTCATCAAGGGTGACGCAGTTGCAGCGGCCAAGAGCCTGACGGATTTTGCCAAGACCAACAAGCAGCTGGTCATCAAGACCGGTTACTTCGAGGGCAAGGCATTGAACGCCAGCGAAGTTGCTGCCCTGGCAGCACTCGAGTCCCGCGAGCTGCAGCTCGCCAAGGTTGCAGGGATCCTCAAGGCTCCTGCCGCCGCTGCTGCACGCATCATTGACGCCCTGCGCCTCAAGCTTGAAGAAGAGAACGGTGCACCGGCAGCAGCCGAAGCGCCCGCCGCTGAAGAAGCCCCCGCCGCAGAAGCAGCAGAGACCGAAGCTCCGGCCGAAGCCGCAGCCACCGAAGAGAACTAAAACTCTCTTTCAAACCAGACTCCGGTGCGAAGGCACAGGCCCAGGCCGCCTAGCACCACCTATAGGAAGGACGCCACACCATGGCGAAGCTCACCAACGAAGAGCTCATTGAAGCTTTCAAGGAACTGACCATCATCGAGCTCTCCGAGTTCGTCAAGCTCTTCGAAGAGACCTTCGAAGTTACCGCTGCCGCTGTTGCCGTTGCTGGCCCTGCTGCCGGTGCTGCTGAAGAAGCCGAAGAGAAGACCGAATTCGACGTCGTTCTCGAAGCTGCTGGCGACAAGAAGATCGCAGTGATCAAGGAAGTTCGCGCCATCACTTCCCTGGGCCTGAAGGAAGCTAAGGACGTTGTTGACAGCGCTCCGAAGGCCGTCCTCGAAGGCGTCACCAAGGAAGCTGCCGAGAAGGCAAAGGAGCAGCTCGAAGCTGCCGGCGCCACCGTTACCCTCAAGTAACACTCGCTTTCCAACAGGAAACCCCGTCCACTCCGGTGGGCGGGGTTTCCTGCGTTTAACCCAACTGACTCGCACTTAACGTCGTGAAACCCGGGAATGACGACGTTAATTGCGAGTCAGTTGGGCAGGCGGGACTTATCTCACGGGGTCGGAGATGTCGGCGACCACGGCGTCCAGGGCCGTGGTCAGCGCATCGGCGTCCACGAACGCGCTGTAGCCGTGCTCCCCGGCGCCCATGGAAATGCGCCTCCCGGTGATGGTGCGGTCCGCGTAGACCGGCCACGGCGTGGTGCTGCCCAGCGGCGTGATGGTGCCGCGTTCGTAGCCCGTGGCCTCGAGCGCGACGTCGGCCGGCGGCAGTGAGAGCTTGTTGACGCCCACCAATCCCCTCAGCTTGGGCCAGGAGATCTGCCGGTCGCCGGGGATTAATGCGAAAAGGAAGCTGCCGTCCTTGTGCTTCACCACCAACGACTTCACGATGTCCGCTGGTGTGATGCCCAGGATGCCGGCTGCCTCCTCCAAGCTCCTGGCTGCCAGCCGCTCCACGATTTCGACGTCGAGGCCGCGCGCGGCGGCGTCGGCCAGGAACCGTGCCCTGCCGACGCCGCCCGCCGCGTCTGCGGATGAGGGCGCCATTAGTCCCGGTACAGGAGGAGGGCTTCGCCCTGGCCTCCGCCGCCGCACAGGGAAACGGCCGCCTTGCCGGTGCCCCGGCGTTTCAGCTCGTGGGCGGCGTGCCCGGCCAGGCGCGCACCCGAGGCACCGATCGGGTGCCCCAGGGCGATGGCACCGCCGTGGATGTTGCACTTCTCCAGCGGGTACGTAAGGTCCTTAAGTGACTGGACGGCAACTGAACCGAAGGCCTCATTGATCTCAATGAAGTCGAGATCCCCGGTGGTCCAGCCCGCACGGTTGAGGGCGTTCTTGATGGCGTTGGAAGGCTGCGAGTGCAGCGAGTTGTCCGGGCCGGCCACCTGGCCCGGCTTCCCCACCACAGCAAGGTAGTCCAGGCCGTTGTCCGCCGCGAACTTCCTGGTGGTCAGCACCAGGGCCGAGGCGCCGTCGGACAGGGGAGAGGAGTTTCCCGCCGTGATGGTGCCGTCGCTGACGAAGGCGGCGCGCAGCCCGGCCAGCGAATCGACCGTTGTATTGGGGCGCACGCCTTCATCGGTGGAGACCACGATGGGATCGCCCTTGCGCTGCTTGACGCTGATCGGCGCGATCTCGTCGTCGAAGACGCCGTTCTTTGCCGCCAGCGCGGCACGCTGGTGCGACTGGGCGGCCACATTGTCCTGCGATGTCCGGTCGATGCCCAGGACTAGGTTCCTGCTTTCCGTCGAGAGGCCCATGGAGTGACCGTCGAAGGCATCCGTGAGGCCGTCATGCGCCGCCACGTCCAGGGCCTGGATGGCCCCGTAAGTCCAGCCCTGCCTGGAGCCCGGCAGGATGTGGGGTGCCCGGGTCATGGATTCCTGGCCTCCGGCGACGACGACGGCGGCGTCACCGCTGCGGATCATGCGGGCGGCGTCAATCACCGCCGTGAGCCCGGAAAGGCACACTTTGTTGATGGTGACCGTGGGGACGTTCCAGCCGATGCCGGCACCGATGGCGCTCTGCCGTGCCGGGTTCTGGCCGGCCCCGGCCTGCAGGACCTGGCCCATGATCACCGCGTCCACTTTGTCTGCGCCGACGCCGCTTGCAGCGAGGGCTGCCTTGATGGCATGCGCCCCGAGTTCCACCGCCGTGAAGCTGGCCAGCTGGCCGTTGAGGCGGCCCTGCGGCGTGCGGGCCGCGGCGAGGATGACAACATCGTTGTCGTCTGCGGAGTTGCTCATGGTTGTCTCTTCCGATCTGTGACGATGTACGCCAAGGCTATCGTGAGCCGAATCACCTATCCATTCAAACGCACCCGAGGCGGCGTCCATTCCGTGCCGCCGCCCGGGGGCGGCAGCCAATTAGGTGCCTTCGGCAACGGTGCTTGCAATAACCGGGGAAGTGGGGTAGACACGTGCGCTGTTTTGCCGTATCGTAGATATTTGCGTCTTCCCTGTTTACCTTCAGCCTTCATATAGCGGTGGGCTTTGCCTAGCAGCTGATCCATCGACGTGCCGTCCGAGACGTGCAACATCATGGTCAGCCTGGGTCCCGGGTCATATAGCGGAACCGGACTGGTAGCGCTGCGGAGTCATTCTGCAGGGCTTTTCAACGGGGGAGATCTGAAAACGCCTGAAGGTCTGTGGAAGGATCCCTCTTGGTCGCCTCGAGCACCTCTAATGTAAACAACGCTACCGCTATCAATGCCGACAGCACCGATGGTGCCACTCGCCGGCTCTCATTCGCAAAGATTCACGAACCTCTTGACGTTCCGAATCTGCTTGCCCTGCAAACGGACAGCTTCGACTGGCTGGTCGGAAACGAACGCTGGCAGGCACGCGTTGCGAAGGCCGTCGAAGAAGGCGACCTCAGTGTCGCCACTAGCTCCGGTCTGTCTGACATCTTCGAAGAGATCTCCCCGATCGAGGATTTCCAGGGCACCATGTCCCTGAGCTTCTCCGATCCGGAGTTCGCTGACCCCAAATACACCATGGCCGAGTGCAAGGACCGGGACGCTACGTACTCGGCTCCGCTGTACGTTAAAGCCGAGTTCATGAACAACAACACGGGCGAAATCAAGCAGCAGACCGTGTTCATGGGTGACTTCCCGCTGATGACCGAGAAGGGCACCTTCGTCGTCAACGGCACCGAGCGTGTCGTTGTCTCCCAGCTGGTCCGTTCCCCGGGCGCCTACTTCGAGCGCACCGCTGACAAGACCAGCGACAAGGACATCTTCACTGCGAAGATCATCCCGTCCCGCGGTGCCTGGTTCGAGCTCGAGATCGACAAGCGCGACCAGGTCGGCGTTCGCCTTGACCGCAAGCGCAAGCAGTCCGTCACGGTGCTGCTGAAGGCCCTCGGCTGGACCGAAGGCCAGATCCTCGAAGAGTTCGGCCAGTACGACTCCATGCGCGCAACGCTGGAGAAGGACGCCACCGAAACCCGCGAAGACGCCTTGCTGGACATCTACCGGAAGCTGCGACCGGGCGAGCCGCCCACCGTTGAGGCTGCCCAGTCCCTGCTGGACAACCTGTACTTCAACTCCAAGCGCTACGATCTGGCCAAGGTCGGCCGTTACAAGATCAACCGCAAGCTTGGCATCGACCGCTCCCTTGGTGACAAGGAAGCTTCGGTCCTGCACGTTGAAGACATCGTTGCAATGATCAAGTTCCTGGTTGCACTGCACGCCGGCGAGAAGACCCTCACCGGCAAGCGCGACGGCCAGGACCACGAGCTGCGCGTCGAGATCGATGACATCGACCACTTCGGCAACCGCCGCATCCGCGCCGTCGGCGAGCTTATCGAGAACCAGGTCCGCACGGGCCTGTCCCGTATGGAGCGCGTTGTCCGCGAGCGTATGACCACGCAGGACGTCGAGGCCATCACGCCGCAGACGCTCATCAACATCCGCCCGGTTGTGGCAGCCATCAAGGAGTTCTTCGGAACTTCCCAGCTGTCGCAGTTCATGGACCAGAACAACCCGCTGTCGGGTCTGACCCACAAGCGCCGTCTGTCCGCGCTTGGCCCGGGTGGTCTGTCCCGTGACCGTGCAGGCATGGAAGTTCGAGACGTTCACCCGTCCCACTACGGACGTATGTGCCCCATCGAAACTCCTGAAGGCCCGAACATTGGTCTGATCGGTTCGCTGGCTTCCTACGGCCGCATCAACCCCTTCGGCTTCATCGAGACGCCTTACCGTCTCGTGTCCGAAGGTGTCGTTTCCGATGAGGTCCAGTACCTGACGGCCGACGACGAAGCAGAGGTCCTGATTGCACAGGCCAACGCTCCGCTGGACGAGAACAAGAAGTTCGCCGAAGAGACTGTCCTGGTCCGCGCCCGTGGTGGTGGAGGCGAGCCTGTGCTGGTTCCCGCCGCCGACGTCGAGTTCATGGACGTTTCCCCGCGCCAGATGGTGTCCGTGGCTACGGCCCTGATCCCGTTCCTCGAGCATGACGATGCTAACCGCGCACTCATGGGTGCCAACATGCAGCGCCAAGCCGTGCCGCTGGTCCGCTCCGAGGCGCCGTTCGTCGGTACCGGCATGGAGCGCGCCGCAGCAGTCGACGCCGGTGACGTTGTCATCGCGAAGAAGGCCGGTGTGGTCACCGAGGTGTCCGCTGAACTCGTCATCATGCTCAACGACGACGGCACGGAAACCAACTACCGCATCAACAAGTTCGCCCGTTCCAACCAGGGCAACTGCTACAACCACCGTGTCCTGGTGAGCGAAGGCCAGCGCCTCGAAGTCGGCGGCATCATCGCTGACGGCCCGGCAACGGACCAGGGTGAACTCGCCCTCGGCAAGAACCTGCTCGTGGCATTCATGTCATGGGAAGGCCACAACTTCGAGGACGCCATCATCCTCTCGCAGCGCATTGTTGCCGAGGACGTTCTTTCCTCCATCCACATCGAGGAGCACGAGATCGATGCCCGCGACACCAAGCTTGGTGCCGAGGAAATCACCCGTGACATCCCCAACGTGTCCGAGGAAGTCCTGGCAGGCCTGGACGAGCGCGGCATCATCCACATCGGTGCCGAGGTTGAAGCCGGCGACATCCTGGTCGGAAAGGTCACCCCGAAGGGTGAAACCGAACTGACCCCGGAAGAACGCCTGCTGCGCGCCATCTTCGGTGAGAAGTCCCGTGAAGTCCGCGATACCTCCCTGAAGGTTCCGCACGGCGAGTCCGGCACCGTCATCGGCGTCCGCGTCTTCGACCGCGACAACGACGACGAACTGCCCCCGGGCGTCAACCAGCTGGTCCGCGTCTACGTGGCCGCCAAGCGCAAGATCACCGACGGCGACAAGCTCGCCGGCCGTCACGGCAACAAGGGTGTTATCTCCAAGATCCTCCCGATCGAGGACATGCCCTTCCTTGCCGACGGTACCCCCGTTGATATCGTCCTGAACCCGCTGGGTGTTCCGGGCCGTATGAACGTCGGCCAGGTGCTCGAAACGCACCTCGGCTGGGTTGCCAAGACCGGTTGGAAGATCGAAGGCGAGCCCGAATGGGTCAAGCAGCTGCCGAACCTGCCGCGCGAGAGTGGCTCGACCACTGTTGCAACGCCGGTCTTCGACGGTGCGCGTGAAGAGGAAATCACGGGCCTGCTCGATTCCACGAACGTGACCCGCGACGGTGACCGCCTGATCAACTCATCCGGCAAGACCCGCCTGTTTGACGGCCGCTCCGGCGAGCCGTTCCCGGATCCGATCTCGGTCGGCTACATGTACATCCTGAAGCTCCACCACCTGGTGGACGACAAGATCCACGCACGCTCCACCGGCCCGTACTCCATGATCACGCAGCAGCCGCTGGGTGGTAAGGCACAGTTCGGTGGCCAGCGCTTCGGTGAAATGGAAGTGTGGGCGCTCGAAGCTTATGGCGCCGCTTACACGCTCCAGGAACTCCTCACGATCAAGTCGGATGATATCCACGGTCGTGTGAAGGTCTACGAAGCAATCGTCAAGGGCGAGAACATCCCCGAGCCGGGCGTTCCTGAGTCCTTCAAGGTCTTGATCAAGGAAATGCAGTCGCTGTGCCTGAACGTGGAAGTGCTTTCCACGGACGGAACCACAATTGAAATGCGTGACTCTGATGACGCAGTCTTCACGGCTGCGGAAGAACTGGGCATCGATCTGTCTCGTGCAGAGCCCAGTTCCGTAGAAGAGGTTTAGCAGGGGGTTTACCGGGAAAAGCACGCGGCCCCGCCGCGCTGACTTTTCCCGGTAAGCCACCTCCCTCTTCCCGTAACCCAAGACTTCAGAATTTAGAGAACAAGAGAGAACAGGGACCATATGTCCAGCGAATCCTCCTTCGGCCTCATGCAGATCGGCCTCGCCACCGCGGAAGACATCCGTGGCTGGTCTTACGGCGAGGTTAAGAAGCCGGAAACCATCAACTACCGCACGCTCAAGCCCGAGAAGGACGGCCTCTTCTGCGAGAAGATCTTCGGCCCGTCCCGCGACTGGGAATGCTACTGCGGCAAGTACAAGCGCGTGCGCTTCAAGGGCATCATTTGCGAGCGGTGTGGCGTTGAGGTCACCCGTGCAAAGGTCCGCCGTGAGCGCATGGGCCACATCGAGCTGGCCGCCCCGGTTACGCACATCTGGTACTTCAAGGGTGTTCCGTCCCGCCTGGGCTACCTCCTTGACCTGGCACCGAAGGACCTCGAAAAGGTCATCTACTTCGCTGCTTACATGATCACGAGCGTTGACGCCGACAGCCGCCACGAGGAACTGCCCAACCTGCAGGTTGAGCACGACATCGAGAAGAAGCAGCTCGTCGACAACCGCGACTCCGACATCGCCACGATCGCCCGCGACCTCGAGAACGAGCTTGCCCGTCTCGAAGGCGAAGGCGCCAAGGCTGCCGACAAGAAGAAGGCCCGCGACTCCGCGGACCGTCAGATGGCCAACGTGCGTAAGCGTGCCGACGCCGACATCGAGCGCCTCGAGCAGGTCTGGGACCGCTTCAAGAACCTGAAGGTCGCCGACCTCGAAGGCGACGAAGGCCTCTACCGCGAACTGCGCGACCGCTACGGCATGTACTTCGAAGGCTCCATGGGTGCCGAAGCCATCAAGAAGCGCCTTGAGAACTTCGACATGCAGGCCGAGTCTGACTCGCTGCGCGACATCATTGCCAACGGCAAGGGCCAGCGCAAGACCCGTGCCCTGAAGCGGCTGAAGGTTGTCAACGCGTTCCTGACCACCAACAACAGCCCGCTCGGCATGGTGCTGGACGCCGTCCCGGTGATCCCGCCGGAACTGCGCCCCATGGTCCAGCTGGACGGTGGCCGCTTCGCGACCTCCGACCTCAACGACCTGTACCGCCGCGTGATCAACCGCAACAACCGTCTCAAGCGACTGCTTGACCTGGGCGCTCCGGAGATCATCGTCAACAACGAGAAGCGCATGCTTCAGGAAGCTGTTGACAGCCTCTTCGACAACGGCCGCCGTGGCCGTCCGGTCACCGGACCGGGCAACCGTCCGCTGAAGTCCCTGAGCGACATGCTCAAGGGCAAGCAGGGCCGCTTCCGCCAGAACCTCCTGGGTAAGCGCGTCGACTACTCCGGCCGTTCGGTTATCGTTGTCGGTCCGCAGCTGAAGCTGCACCAGTGCGGCCTGCCGAAGCAGATGGCACTGGAGCTCTTCAAGCCGTTCGTGATGAAGCGCCTGGTTGACCTCAACCACGCCCAGAACATCAAGTCGGCCAAGCGCATGGTTGAGCGTTACCGTCCGCAGGTCTGGGACGTTCTCGAAGAGATCATCACCGAGCACCCCGTGCTGCTGAACCGTGCACCCACCCTGCACCGCCTCGGCATCCAGGCGTTCGAACCGCAGCTCGTTGAAGGTAAGGCAATCCAGCTGCACCCGCTGGTTTGTGGCGCCTTCAACGCTGACTTCGACGGCGACCAGATGGCAGTTCACCTGCCGCTGAGCCCAGAAGCCCAGGCTGAAGCCCGCATCCTGATGCTGTCCTCGAACAACATCCTGAAGCCGTCTGACGGCCGCCCGGTGACCCTTCCTTCGCAGGATATGATCATCGGCCTCTACCACCTGACCACCAAGCGTGTCGGTTCAGCTGGCGAAGGCCGCATCTTCTCCTCGGTTTCGGAAGCCATCATGGCGTTCGACCTGCACGAGCTGCACCTGAACTCCCAGGTCAAGATCCGGCTTGAGGGCTTCGTCCCTTACGCCGGCTGGGAAGCCCCGGAAGGCTGGGAGCCGGGTCAGACCGCTCTCGTCCAGACCTCTCTGGGCCAGGTCATCTTCAACCAGACCCTGCCCGAGGACTACCCGTGGGTTGAGGCCGTTGCTGACAAGGGCGAGCTGTCCCGCATCGTCAACGACCTCGCCGAGCGCTACCCGAAGGTTGTTACCGCGGCAACGCTGGACAACCTGAAGGATGCCGGTTTCTACTGGGCCACCCGCTCAGGCGTCACCGTTGCTATCTCCGACATCGAGGTTCCGGCCGAGAAGCCGGTCATCCTTGCCGGTTACGAAGAGCGGGCTGCCAAGATCCAGGGCCAGTACGACAAGGGCCTGATCGACGACGACGAGCGTCGCCAGGAACTGATCGAGATCTGGAACAAGGCAACCAACGAGATCGCCCAGGTCATGCGCGACAACCTGTCGCCGATGAACACCATCAACCGCATGGTGTCCTCCGGTGCACGTGGTAACTGGATGCAGGTCCGTCAGATCGCGGGTATCCGTGGCCTGGTGGCCAACCCTAAGGGTGAAATCATCCCGCGTCCGATCAAGTCCTCCTACCGTGAGGGCCTGTCGGTGCTGGAGTACTTCATCGCGACGCACGGTGCCCGTAAGGGTCTGGCTGATACCGCGCTGCGTACCGCCAACTCGGGTTACCTGACCCGTCGACTGGTGGACGTTTCGCAGGACGTCATCGTCCGTGAAGAGGACTGCGGCACCGAACGCGGCCTCGTCACCCCGATTGCCGTGGCTGACGCCAACGGCGAACTGGTGCTGGACGAGAACGTCGAGAACAGCGCATACGCCCGTACCCTGGCCGTGGATGTCGTTGACTCCAAGGGCAAGGTCCTGGCAGCAGGCGGCACCGACTGCGGCGACGTGGTCATTGCCGAACTGTTCGCAGCCGGCATCACTGAGGTCAAGGTCCGCTCCGTACTCACCTGTGAGTCCAGCGTCGGCACCTGCGCCCTCTGCTACGGCCGTTCGCTGGCCACCGGCAAGACCGTGGACATCGGTGAGGCAGTGGGCATCATCGCCGCACAGTCCATCGGTGAGCCGGGTACCCAGCTGACCATGCGTACGTTCCACACCGGTGGTGCAGTTTCCGCCAGCGGCGGCGACGACATCACCCAGGGTCTGCCCCGTATCCAGGAGCTTTTCGAAGCACGTACTCCGAAGGGCGTCGCACCGATTGCAGAAGCAGCCGGCCGCATCGCCATCGAAGAGTCCGAGCGCCAGATGCGCCTGGTCATCACTCCGGATGATGGCAGCGAAGAGATCGCTTACCCGGTCCTGCGCCGCTCTCGCCTCCTGATTGAAGACGGCCAGCACGTCACGGTGGGCCAGAAGCTCATCAACGGCCCGGTCGACCCCAAGCAGGTTCTGCGCATCATGGGCCCCCGTGCTGCTCAGAAGTTCCTGGTGGACGAAGTCCAGGGCGTGTACCGCAGCCAGGGCATCGGTATCCACGACAAGCACGTCGAGGTTATCGTTCGCCAGATGCTGCGCCGCGTCACGGTCATCGAATCCGGTGAATCGGACCTGCTCCCCGGTGAGCTGGCCGAGCGCAGCCGCTTCGAAGACGCCAACCGCCGCGTTGTGTCCGAGGGCAAGACTCCGGCTTCCGGACGTCCTGAGCTCATGGGTATCACCAAGGCATCCCTGGCCACCGAGTCCTGGCTGTCCGCAGCTTCCTTCCAGGAAACCACCCGCGTCCTGACGCAGGCGGCCATGGAAGGCAAGAGCGACCCGCTGCTCGGCCTCAAGGAGAACGTCATCATCGGTAAGCTCATCCCCGCCGGCACGGGCCTCCCGCGCTACACGGAGGTCACGGTGGAGCCGACTGAAGAAGCAAAGGCCAACCTGTTTACAGGCCCGAGCGCATTCAGCGACTTCTCCTACGACACGCTGGGCGGCGACGGAGCTCCTGAGTTCCACGCCATCCCGCTGGATGACTACGACCTCGGCAGCGACTTCCGCTAACCGTTAGTTCGTCGTCAGGCCCCGTCCCACTCCGCTTGAAACAGCGGAGCGGGGCGGGGCCTTTCCTGTTGGCGCAAGTAGCTGACAGTTCGTTGACCCAACTGACTGGCAGTTAACGTCATCAAACGGGCGTTTCGCGACGTTAACTGCCAGTCAGTTGGGATGGTTGGGCCCGATTAAGGCCTGCGGGCCGTCCATGTTAGACTGGATACCAATTGTTATTGTGGCAGTGGATGAGTGCGCCGGTTGAGCTGAAAGGCTAAACCAGAGCGACGTTTCCGGTTTGCAGGGTTCTTGTGCAACGTATGCCACATTTTTGCATGCCTAGGGGCCAACGCTGACGTGAGTCAGGTTTCCCGGTGTGCGATCCGACTATTAAGGCTTCGCCTCAGCTGCTCTGGAGATTCTTCAAAGCTCGGGCGGCGGGGCAAAGCAAAAGGAGAGCGGCTGTCAGCGGCCGCTCCGGATAAAACGGAGAACACGAGAGTGCCTACGATTAACCAGCTGGTCCGGAAGGGCCGCACGCCTAAGGTCAAAAAGACCAAGGCTCCCGCGCTTAACGGCAGCCCGATGCGCCGCGGTGTTTGCACCCGCGTCTACACCACCACCCCGAAGAAGCCGAACTCGGCTCTGCGTAAGGTTGCACGTGTGCGCCTTAACGGTGGCGTTGAAGTCACTGCCTACATCCCCGGTGTAGGCCACAACCTCCAGGAGCACTCCATTGTGCTCGTCCGTGGCGGTCGTGTGAAGGACCTTCCGGGTGTCCGCTACAAGATCGTCCGTGGCGCCCTCGATACCCAGGGTGTGAAGAACCGTAAGCAGGCCCGCAGCCGCTACGGCGCAAAGATGGAGAAGAAGTAATATGCCTCGCAAGGGTCCGGCCCCCAAGCGGCCGCTAGTTCTAGATCCCGTATACGGCTCCCCGCTGGTCACCCAGCTCATCAACAAGGTGCTCGTAGACGGCAAGAAGTCCACCGCTGAGCGCATCGTTTACGGTGCCCTCGAAGGCGCCCGCGCCAAGTCCGGCGGCGACCCCGTTGCAGCCCTCAAGAAGGCCATGGAGAACGTCAAGCCGTCCCTCGAGGTCCGCTCCCGCCGTGTCGGTGGCGCCACCTACCAGGTTCCGGTTGAGGTCAAGCCGGGCCGGTCCACCGCCCTCGCCCTGCGCTGGCTGGTCGGTTACTCCAAGGCCCGCCGCGAAAAGACGATGACCGAGCGCCTCCAGAACGAAATCCTGGATGCCTCCAACGGTCTCGGTGCCGCTGTGAAGCGTCGCGAAGACACCCACAAGATGGCCGAGTCCAACAAGGCCTTCGCACACTACCGCTGGTAATACTTCCCGGACGCCGCCGGCTCAGACGAGCCGGCGGCGAACGTGCAGTCCATCCGAAAGGGAGACCCCGTGGCACAGGACGTGCTTACCGACCTTAGTAAGGTCCGCAACATCGGCATCATGGCCCACATTGATGCCG
Organism: Arthrobacter oryzae; assembly: GCF_030812315.1. Taxonomy (GTDB): domain Bacteria; phylum Actinomycetota; class Actinomycetes; order Actinomycetales; family Micrococcaceae; genus Arthrobacter; species Arthrobacter oryzae_B. The sequence continues at coordinate 118,345 of NZ_JAUSSM010000001.1, forward strand.
GCAAGACCACCACCACCGAGCGCATCCTGTTCTACACGGGTGTGAACCACAAGATCGGCGAAACGCACGACGGCGCTTCGACCACCGACTGGATGGAACAGGAAAAGGAACGCGGCATCACCATCACGTCTGCCGCCGTGACCTGCTTCTGGGACAACAACCAGATCAACATCATCGACACCCCCGGCCACGTGGACTTCACCGTTGAGGTTGAGCGCTCACTGCGCGTCCTCGACGGCGCCGTCGCCGTGTTCGACGGCAAGGAAGGCGTGGAGCCGCAGTCCGAGACTGTCTGGCGCCAGGCTGACAAGTACAACGTTCCGCGTATCTGTTTCGTCAACAAGATGGACAAGCTCGGCGCTGACTTCTACTTCACCGTCGACACCATCATCGGCCGCCTCGGCGCGAAGCCGCTGGTTATGCAGCTGCCGATCGGTGCCGAGAACGACTTCATTGGCGTCGTGGATCTCCTTGAGATGCGCGCACTGGTGTGGCCCGGCGATGCCAAGGGTGACGTCACCATGGGTGCCAAGTACGAGGTCCAGGAGATCCCCGCCGATCTCCAGGCCAAGGCTGAAGAGTACCGCGCAACGCTCATCGAGACCGTTGCCGAGGCTACCGAAGAGCTGATGGAGAAGTACCTCGAAGGTGAAGAAATCACCGTCGATGAGCTCAAGGCCGGCATCCGCAAGATGACGATCAGCTCCGAGCTGTACCCGGTGTTCTGTGGTTCTGCCTTCAAGAACCGTGGCGTTCAGCCGATGCTCGATGCGGTCGTCGACTACCTGCCGAACCCGCTCGACGTCCCCCCGATGATCGGTCACGATCCTCGCGACGAAGAGAAGGAACTGACCCGCAAGCCGTCTTCCGAAGAGCCGTTCTCTGCACTGGCATTCAAGATCGCCGCGCACCCGTTCTTCGGCCAGCTCACCTTCATCCGCGTGTACTCCGGTCACGTGGAAGCAGGCGCCCAGGTGGTTAACTCCACCAAGGGCAAGAAGGAGCGCATCGGCAAGCTGTTCCAGATGCACGCCAACAAGGAAATGCCCGTTGAGGGCGCTACCGCCGGCCACATCTACGCAGCCATCGGTCTGAAGGACACCACCACGGGCGACACCCTGTGCGACTCCAGCAACCAGATCGTCCTCGAGTCCATGAGCTTCCCGGAGCCCGTGATCTCGGTTGCCATCGAGCCGAACACCAAGGGTGACCAGGAGAAGCTCTCCACGGCCATCCAGAAGCTCTCCGCTGAGGACCCGACCTTCCAGGTCTCCCTCAACGAAGACACCGGCCAGACCATCATCGCCGGCATGGGCGAGCTCCACCTGGACATCCTGGTGGACCGCATGCGCCGCGAATTCAAGGTCGAGGCAAACGTTGGCAAGCCGCAGGTTGCTTACCGCGAGACCATCAAGCGTGCTGTAGAGCGTCACGACTACACGCACAAGAAGCAGACCGGTGGTTCCGGCCAGTTCGCAAAGATCCAGATTGCGATCGAGCCGTTGGACACTTCCGACGGCGAGCTGTACGAGTTCGAGAACAAGGTCACTGGTGGCCGTATCCCGCGCGAATACATTCCGTCTGTTGATGCAGGTATCCAGGATGCACTGAACGACGGCGTCCTGGCTGGCTACCCGGTTGTCGGCATCAAGGCCACGCTGATTGACGGCGCGTACCACGATGTTGACTCCTCGGAAATGGCGTTCAAGATCGCTGGCCGTATGGCTTTCAAGGAAGCCGCACGCAAGGCGAACCCCATCCTGCTTGAACCGCTGATGGATGTCGAGGTCCGCACCCCTGAGGAATACATGGGTGAAGTTATTGGTGACCTCAACTCCCGTCGTGGCCAGATGCAGTCCATGGAGGATGCTCAGGGCGTCAAGGTTATCCGCGCACACGTCCCGCTGTCCGGCATGTTCGGCTACATCGGCGACCTGCGTTCAAAGACCCAGGGCCGCGCTGTGTACTCCATGACGTTCCACAGCTACGCCGAGGTCCCGAAGGCATTTGCCGACGAGATCATCCAGAAGACCCGCGGCGAGTAGTCCACCGGACTTTCAAAGCGACAAACTCGGGTGCGTTTCCGAATTCGGAAACTAGCCCGGTGCAGGTGGCCGATACCAGGCCAGATGCAATCCGGTCATAACCGGGTGCCGGCCATCTGCGCGAACAGGCTCGAGGGACTAGTATTAGTTCCTGAATCTGCAATTTCACCAATCCAAAGCCCCCCAAGTAGACTTACTGAAGTTTCGGCCGCGACAAGCGCGACTGAAGGGTAAGTCATTTGAAAACGTTCTAGGAGGAACCTGTGGCAAAGGCAAAGTTCGAGCGGACTAAGCCGCACGTTAACATCGGTACCATTGGTCACGTTGACCACGGTAAGACGACGTTGACGGCCGCCATTTCCAAGGTGCTGTACGACAAGTACCCGACTCTCAACGAGAAGCGTGACTTCGCGTCGATTGACTCTGCTCCCGAAGAGCGTCAGCGCGGCATTACCATCAACATCTCCCACGTTGAGTACCAGACCGAGAAGCGCCACTACGCACACGTAGACGCTCCGGGTCACGCTGACTACATCAAGAACATGATCACCGGCGCTGCTCAGATGGACGGTGCAATCCTCGTGGTTGCCGCCACTGACGGCCCGATGGCTCAGACCCGCGAGCACGTTCTGCTCGCCCGCCAGGTTGGTGTTCCCTACCTGCTGGTGGCACTGAACAAGGCTGACATGGTCGATGACGAGGAACTCCTCGACCTCGTTGAAATGGAAGTTCGTGAGCTCCTGAGCTCGCAGGGCTTCGATGGCGACGAAGCACCGGTCGTTCGCGTTTCCGGCCTCAAGGCACTGGAAGGCGACCCCGAGTGGGTCAAGTCCGTTGAGGACCTGATGGCTGCTGTCGACGAGTCTGTTCCGGACCCCGTACGTGACCGTGACAAGCCGTTCCTGATGCCGATCGAAGACGTCTTCACGATCACCGGCCGTGGCACCGTTGTTACGGGCCGCGCCGAGCGTGGAACCCTCGCGATCAACTCTGAGGTCGAGATCGTCGGCATCCGCCCGGTCCAGAAGACCACGGTTACCGGTATCGAGATGTTCCACAAGCAGCTCGACGAAGCATGGGCCGGCGAGAACTGTGGCCTCCTGCTCCGCGGTCTGAAGCGTGATGACGTAGAGCGTGGCCAGGTTGTCGTCAAGCCGGGTTCAATCACCCCGCACACCGACTTCGAGGCTAACGTCTACATCCTCTCCAAGGACGAAGGCGGACGTCACAACCCGTTCTACTCCAACTACCGCCCGCAGTTCTACTTCCGTACCACGGACGTAACCGGCGTTATCACCCTGCCGGAAGGCACGGAAATGGTTATGCCCGGCGACAACACTGAGATGACCGTTGCGCTCATCCAGCCCATCGCCATGGAAGACGGCCTCGGCTTCGCAATCCGCGAAGGCGGCCGCACCGTTGGTTCGGGACGCGTCACCAAGATCATCAAGTAGTTTGATGATCAGGGATCAGCACGCCGTCTGACGGTCGTCTGATACTTATCAACAGCCCCGCTGCGAATGTCGCAGCGGGGCTGTTTTTTGCTATGATTTATCCAATCGCTGGATAAATTGCTGGGAAGCTTGCAGCTGCGGCGATGACACCGAAAGGAACCGAGATGTGGTCCGCCTTCTTGACGCTTCTGCTCATCATTACCGCCGTTCTGTTGTTCGTCTCCCGGCATTCCATTCGCCAGTTGAAAGCAGGCGCCGGCGAGGCCTACCGGAACGGGTTCATGGCTGGCCACGTCCAAGGGTGGCATGACGCCACCATGGCTGCTCCGCTGCAGCCCCAGGTCACAGCCCAGGCCGCCACGCCGGCGCCAGCCGGCCCCGCGCTCGGCTGGCCCGAGTTTCCGGTGGCACCGGCACCGGCACCGGCACCGGCACCGGCACCGGCACTGGCACAGGAACAGCCACTGTCAGCGGTGCCGGCCTTGATGCCGGACTGGGCCCCCGCGGCACCGGCTCAGCAGCCGTTCACCCACCTGCCGATGCCGGTCCGCCCAAATGATGGGGCGGCGTTCGAGGAGCCGGCCTTAGCCGGGGCCCCGCCCGAGGAATCACCGGCCGAACTGTTGGCGCGCAAGGAGAAACGCGAGCGGCAGAACATCAATGTCACGCTGTATGTTGCCAGTTTGCTGCTGGTGGCGGCAGGGGCACTCTTCGTGGGCACAAGCCTGCCGGCCGGGCTGCGTTTTGCCGGCGTTTGCCTCATCACAGTGTTCTTCTACGGCGCCGGATTTGCGCTCCACGCCAAGGTTCCGCGGCTGCGTCCTGCCGCCGTAGCGTTCACCGGAACCGGCCTTGCGTTGGTCCCCGTCGCCGGCCTGGCAATGTATTACTTTGCCGTGCAGGACGGGCCCCTCGCCTGGCTCCTGACCTCCGTCGTTGGAACGCTGGCCTACGTCGCTGCCGCCATACGGCTCGAAAGCCGGGTGCTGGCGTACCTGTCCCTCACGTTTGTGGTTTCGACGGCGTGGTCCGGAGTTTCCGTTCTCGGTGCTTCGCTCGTATGGTACTTCGCGGCCATGATCGGCTTCGCGGCGGCGATGACGTTGGTAACTCTGGCGAGGCCGCGCTGGGTTCCGCCCCTGTTCCTGCGCCCCGTCATGCTCCTTGACCCGTTCGTGGTTCCCGCCGTGGCCCTCGCGGCAACGATTCTGCCGTTGCGTTTGGACCGCGGCGAGTTCGCGCTGATCATGGCACTCTGCGGAACGTACTTCGCGCTGGCGGCTGCCACGCCGTCTGCCGGGCACCGTCTGCTGAAGACCTATGGTGCCCGACTGGCGATCACAATTGCGGCATCCGCGTGGGCCTGGCACCTTACCGGTAGTTTCACCTGGTGCCTTGTAACGGCCGGGTTTCTGCTGGCCCTGCAATCGGTGGTGACGGCCGCGTCGGCGGCCACGCTGCAACGGTGGTGTCCTGCCCGGGAGGGAGAAAAGCACTGGCGGGCTGACTCGCTCTACACCTTTGGAAGCCAACTTCTGTTGGTCGTGCTCATGCTGCTGCCAGCACCCGGCAGCCAGGACGGCCTGCTGCTCTGGGCGGTGCTTGCCAGCGTAGCCACCGGCATGATTATTGCGGTGAAAGCGGGGGAAGCTGCTGAATGGGCACCACCGGCGGCGCTGGCCACGGGCATCATCGCAGGCGTACAGCTGGGGCCATGGCTGGTCCTGAACCTTTTGGCGGCTGGACTGCTGTTTTGGGCTGTGCGGGCGGCGGGCGCCCGTTCACCGCTACGCTCCTACTTCATCCTGTCTGCGCGGATAGCGGGCACGTTGGCCGTCCCGGCTCTGACCTCCGCCCTGATGGAGGGGAGCCAGGAAGCACTTTCTGGAGCCATCTTTGCCCTGTCGCTGGCCCTCGTTCTACAGCAGCTTGCCTCGGCGGCCGCAGAGCGGGCCGGCGCCGGGGTCCTCGTCCCCATGCCCACGCTTGTCGGGTTTACTGCCGCCGGAATCGTTGGCCTTGTGGCGCTGTCCGTCACGGATTCCACGGCAGGGAAACTACTCTTGGCCATCGCCCTTGTGGTCCAGCTCGTGGCTTCGCTGGCGGGAGGTTTGATCCTGTTTCCGCGTCTCGGCGTGGGCGTTGCATGGCAACCGGCAGCTGCGGAGGCGTTGCCCCTGGCAGTCTCGGCGACTGTTGCATTGACGGCCTACACGAGTGTCTCGCTGGGAATGGGCAACGGCGTCCTGCTGCTCGTGGTCCTCTATCTTGGCGTCTCGGCGCTACGCTCAACCGTCGTCATCCGGCGTTGGACTTACTGGTGGACGGCCAGGGCCGGGGCAACGCTCCTGTTGGTGCTGGCCTACGGCCAGCTCCAGGAATCCATAGGGCCGGTGTTGTTCGGCGGCCAGGAAATCTCGCTCGCCACGGTCCTGATCGTAGCTTTGGGTGCTCAGCTCGTGTTCCCGCTTGCCGCCGCGGTACGCGACCGCGCTCCGGACGCGGTGGTGGCCGACGTCGCCCTGGTTTTGATGCTGCAGACTGCCACCTTGGCGGCGGGCCTGATTCTGCCGCACACGACGACTAGCGAGGGAACATGGGACTGGCAACGAACCCTCACCATCACCGTTATGGCCCTCAGCGCAGTGGCGTCCGGGTACGTGTTCCGGGATCTGGCGGCAGCAGCAGCTTTTGCACCGTCGATGCTGGCGGTACTGCTTGTCTGCAGCGGAGGCCGCCTGTCCGACGTCGAACTTGTGCTTGGCATCTTCGCAGCCTTCAGCGCCGCCATGGTGGTTGCGGTGGGACCGCGGCAGGCGAAAGGCGCGTACTTCGCCGCGGCGCGCCTGCTGACAGCGGCGCTTGCAATGGTTTTCAGCTTCGACATCACGGCGTCCGGCACGGCAGTGTCACTGACCTTCGCCGGCGTGCTGGCCTTCCAGCACGTCGTCCGCTGGTTCATGCGGCACCGGCTGGAACAGGTACCGTTCCAGGACGCCGCAGTTTGGCTGACCCTTGGCGCGCAGGCAGTCCTGCCCGCGCTCTATGTGATCCAGGGCGGCGGAGCCTCTGCCATCTACGCGGCCGAGGGCGGGCGGGGAGTTGTCCTCCTGGAGCTACTGCTGCTTCTGCTGGGTGCGGTTGCCGCCCATCGGCTGTTCGCGGCACGCGGGGCGCACTACCTGTGCGTGTACGGCGGCGTGTTTGCGGTGGTGGCATCGGGACCGGCACTGCAGTTCGGGGCAGGAACTGCTCTCGCGGCGCCGCTTCTGAGCTGGGACGGCGTCCCGCTGGCCCTTTTGGCTGCATCACTCGCCTTCAACGTCGCTGGGATCCGACGGCGTCGGCTCACCGATGCTTCGCCCGAAGCCGGCGTGGACCGCTGGTTCTGGCTGGCCGGGGCTGCTGTTCCCGCCCTCACCGCCGGACTTGCCGCCGGCCAGGCCGCGGACTGGATCTCCGGCGTCACACTACTGGTGCTGGCCGCCACCGGGTTTACTGCATCGCACGTGGAACGCAAACCGCTGCTGTATCCGCCGGCCGCAGCGCTCGTCCTAACAGGTGCCACCCTCGTTGCCGTCACCGTGTTCCGGGGCGCCAAGGGGGAGTGGGGGGCCTACCTGCCATGGCTGGCCGGATGCGGGTTGGCAGCACTCGTTCTCTACGGTGCCAGCTTCGCGCTCAGGGACCAGGATGGGGTGCGGCGGCGGACGCTGGTCTCCGCAGCGGCGCTCGGGCTGGCCACAGCTGCCGTGGCCGGCATGTTGCGCGATGCCACATCACTGACGGCGGCGCTCCTCGTGGCCGCAACCGTGGCCGTGGTTGTGCGGGAAGTTCCGGTCCGGGCGCGGAGGGTGACTCTCGAGATTGGCGCGTTCCTGGTGACGGTTGCTCTGCAGCGTGCAGTCCTCATCACGGACGGCCGCCTACAGGAGCCGTTCTGGGCGGTGCAGTGGTACGTCCTGTTGGCCGCAGCCCTGGCCGCGCTGCGCTTTGCTGCCGGATTCCGGCCGGCGGGCCGGATGCTCCTGGGGTCGGGCGCCGCATTGCTTGGCCTGAGCGGGCTGGGGATTCTGTTCGGGGGATCCGGAAGTCAGCAGCTGTGGGTCCTGGCCGTTCACGCTGCACTGCTGCTGTCAGGACTGCTCATCGGAGAACGGATGTTCGTCTGGTGGGGTGCAGGTGGAGTCGCCTTGTGCCTGATGTGGGCCCTTCGGTCCTACACGTTCGCGCTGCTGGCTATGATCGCCGTCGGGCTCATCGCTTTTGCCCTGTGGAAGCTGGCCCGCGCCAAGCCGGAGGCGCCGGCTGACGGACGGCCGCAATCCGAAGCGCAACCGACCCCCGACGGGCAGCAGGATCGTTTGTACTGAAGCCTTGGTAAGGTTGCTGACAACGAAAGGACAGCATCATGGAATGGATTATTTTCTTCCTGGTTGCCGCTGCGGTTGTCGCCGGAGTTTTTTGGGCGAAGAAGCACTTCCGCCAAGAGATTGACCGCGCCAAGCGCATCAACCGCGCCAACAAGAACCAGTAGGCCGGCGCTCAGGCCCTGCGCGCCCTGCTCAACGCCTGGAACCAGTAGAAGGATTCCTTGGGCGTGCGCTCCAGCGTGTCGAAGTCCACGTGGATCAGCCCGAAACGCTGGGAGTATCCAGCCGCCCATTCGAAGTTGTCCAGCAACGTCCACACGTAGTAGCCCAGCAACTTCACGTCCTCGGCAATACCGCCCGGGGACGTCGCGGCCAGCGCGTGGCCAAGATGGCTGGCCAGGTATTCGATCCGTTTTGTGTCGGCAATCGGACCGGAAACGTGTTCCGGTTCCGGGAAGCTCGCCCCGCTCTCCGTGATGTATAGGGGTGGCAAGGCATCACCGTACCGGTCCTTCATTTCGCGGAGCAGGATGCCGAGGTGTTCAGGGGCAACCGGCCAGCCGAATCCGGTGGTCTCGTACTCCGGGTAGCCCACTTCGTGGAACGGCAACTGGGCCAGTGCCGCAGAATTATTCGCCGGAACGCTGACCGTTCCCCGGCCCAGGGCCACTTTTACGGGGTAGTAGTAATTGAGTCCGTAGAAGTCCAGAGGCTGGTGGATGGTCCGGAGGTCGGCGTCGGTGATTTTGCCCATGGAGCGGAACCACGGCCGGACCACGAGCGGCAGCTTCGGGTAGCGGCCCAGCAGGACGGGGTCCGCGTACACACGGTTCATTAGAATGTCGAAAATCCTCGCCACCATCCTGTCGCCACGCTTGCTGGTTGCCGGCCGGACAGGGGAGTGGAGGTTGGTCACGCCTACGGCCCCGGCGACCCCGACACTTCGCAGTGCCTGGACCGCGAGGCCGTGTGCCAGCAGCTGGTGATGGATTGAAGGCAGGGCGTTGAACAGGAGGTCGTGGCCGGGCGCATGGACGCCGAGTGCATATCCGTTGAGTGTCACGGAAACCGGTTCGTTGAGGGTGACCCACTGGGCAACCCGGTCGCCGAACCTTTCTCCGGCGGCTGCGCTGTACTCGGCAAAACGCTCCGCCGTGGACCTGTTCATCCAGCCGCCGCTGTGCTCGAGCGGCAGGGGAGTGTCCCAGTGGTACAGCGTAGCCATCGGAGAGATGCCGGCGTCGAGCAGTTGGTCGATTAGCCGGTCATAGAAGTCAAGGCCCTGGCTGTTGAAGGGACCGCGGCCGTCAGGCTGGATCCGGGGCCAGGAAATGGAGAACCGGTAGGAGTCGACGCCCAGATCGCGCATCAGGGCCACGTCTTCGCCGGAGCGGTTGTAATGGTCGCAGGCAACGGCAGGGGAGTGGCCGTCCATGATGCTTCCCGGCTTTTCGGCAAAGGCATCCCAGCCGGAGGGCCCGCGCCCGTCAGCTTTGAGGGATCCTTCAATCTGGAAGGCGGCGGCCGCCACACCCAGGGTGAATTCCGGACCCAGCCGACCGGCCAGGCTCTGCAACGCCGCAGAGTTCTGCACAGTCATGTCCCTATCATCCATTCGGCCCTTGCTGAAGGCAATGACCCCTGCTCAGCCTGATTCGCTTCTGTCCATAAAATCCGGCATACTAGATGAGTTGTTCAAGCGCTCCTTCGCGTCCCGATCCGGATAATGCCGGGTGTCAGGGTCCAAGTAGGAGACCAAACATAACCCACTCCCCATGGAACTGCGGACGAGTACGCGTGCACAGCGCGACACGCCCGACCGCGGGGGTCGGTTACGCCGGCAGGTTGAGGAACCCGGATTCTTCCGGATTCAGCTTGTGCGGCGGGTGGTAGTTACGACTTCAAATGCTTCGGCAGCCGCACAACGCGTAAGTAAACAGGGCAGCCCCAAACAGGGGAAGCACAGACTGAAAGAGAGTCAGGCGACATGGCGGGACAAAAAATCCGCATCCGGCTGAAGTCATACGACCACGAGGTCATTGACGTTTCAGCACGGAAGATCGTTGAGACGGTCACGCGCGCAGGCGCAACGGTAGTTGGCCCCGTGCCGCTGCCGACGGAGAAGAACGTGTACTGCGTTATCCGCTCTCCGCACAAGTACAAGGACAGCCGCGAGCACTTTGAAATGCGCACGCACAAGCGTCTGATCGACATCATCGACCCCACGCCGAAGGCTGTTGACTCGCTTATGCGTCTCGACCTGCCGGCTGACGTGAACATCGAAATCAAGCTGTAGGGAGGTGCTGAGAGACTATGACCGCAACCCGTAACGTAAAGGGCCTGCTGGGCACGAAGCTCGGCATGACCCAGGTCTGGGACGAGAACAACAAGCTCATCCCCGTCACTGTTGTCCAGGCTGACTCAAACGTCATCACCCAGCTGCGTAACGCAGAAGTTGATGGCTACGTCGCCGTTCAGATCGGCTACGGCCAGATCGATCCCCGCAAGGTCACCAAGCCGCTGGCTGGTCACTTTGAAAAGGCAGGCGTCACGCCTCGCCGTCACGTCGTCGAACTCCGTACCGCAGATGCTGCTGAGTACGAGCTGGGCCAGGAGCTCTCTGTTGAGGTCTTCGAAGCCGGCCAGAAGATCGACGTCGTAGGCACCACCAAGGGTAAGGGCTTCGCCGGTGTTATGAAGCGTCACGGCTTCCACGGCGTTGGAGCTTCCCACGGTGCACACAAGAACCACCGTAAGCCCGGTTCAATCGGTGGCGCATCCACCCCGAGCCGCGTCTTCAAGGGCATGAAAATGGCCGGCCGCATGGGCGCCGTTCGTCACACCACGCTGAACCTCACGGTTCACGCAGTTGACGTCGAGAAGTCGCTGCTCCTCATCAAGGGCGCCGTTCCCGGCGCCCGCGGCCAGGTCGTCCTCGTACGCACCGCCGTGAAGGGAGCCTAGTTCAATGACTAGCACTGTCAAGGTTGACCTGCCTGCAGAGATCTTCGACGTACAGACCAACGTGCCGCTGCTGCACCAGGTTGTCGTTGCCCAGCTCGCTGCTGCTCGCCAGGGTACCCACAAGACCAAGACCCGCGCTGAAGTTTCCGGTGCAGGCCGCAAGCCGTTCAAGCAGAAGGGCACCGGCCGCGCCCGTCAGGGTTCAATCCGTGCTCCTCACATGACCGGTGGTGGCGTTGTCCACGGCCCGACCCCGCGTGACTACAGCCAGCGGACCCCCAAGAAGATGATTGCTGCTGCACTGCGCGGCGCACTGTCTGACCGCGCACGTAACGGCCGCATCCACGTTGTTGCTGAACTGGTAGCCGGCACCAAGCCGTCCGCCAAGGACGCACTGGCAACGCTGCGCGGCGTGTCCGAGCGCAAGAACCTGCTCGTTGTCATCGAGCGCGCCAACGATGTTGCCGCACTGTCCGTGCGTAACCTCGCAGATGTTCACGTTCTGTACGCAGACCAGCTGAACACCTACGACGTGCTCGTCTCTGACGACGTAGTCTTCACCAAGGCTGCCTACGAGGCATTCGTTGCCGCCAAGGCAAAGAACGAGGAGGATGCCAAGTGAGCGCAGCCACCATCAAGGACCCGCGCGACGTTGTGCTTGCACCCGTCGTATCGGAAAAGAGCTACGGCCTGATCGATGAGGGAAAGTACACCTTCCTGGTGGACCCCCGCTCGAACAAGACCGAGATCAAGCTGGCCGTGGAGAAAATTTTCTCCGTCAAGGTCGACTCGATCAACACCATCAACCGTGCCGGTAAGCGCAAGCGCACCAAATTCGGCTGGGGAACCCGCAAAAACACCAAGCGTGCGATTGTGACCCTCAAAGAAGGCACGATCGACATCTTCGGCGGTCCGCTCGCGTAGCGGAGACCACTTTAACGAGGAAATGAATTATGGGAATCCGTAAATATAAGCCGACTACCCCGGGCCGTCGCGGCTCGAGCGTAGCGGACTTCACTGAAATCACGCGGTCGACGCCGGAAAAGTCGTTGGTACGTCCCCTCCCGAAAAAGGGTGGCCGTAACAACACCGGTAAGATCACGACCCGTCACAAGGGTGGTGGCCACAAGCGCCAGTACCGTCTGATCGACTTCCGTCGCCACGACAAAGACGGCGTTGACGCCCGCGTTGCCGAAATTGAGTACGATCCGAACCGTACGGCTCGCATCGCCCTCCTGCACTACGTTGATGGCACCAAGCGTTACATCATCGCCCCGAACAAGCTGTCCCAGGGTGACTTCGTAGAGGCCGGTGCCAACGCTGATATCAAGCCTGGCAACAACCTGCCCCTGCGCAACATCCCGGTGGGTACCGTTATCCACGCAGTTGAACTGCGTCCGGGTGGCGGCGCCAAGATGGGCCGCTCCGCCGGCGCATCGATCCAGCTCGTTGCTAAGGAAGGCCGCTTCGCCCAGCTGCGTCTGCCTTCCGGCGAAATCCGCAACGTTGACGTGCGCTGCCGCGCAACGATCGGCGAGGTCGGCAACGCCGAGCAGTCGAACATCAACTGGGGCAAGGCCGGCCGTATGCGGTGGAAGGGCGTTCGCCCGACCGTCCGTGGTGTCGCCATGAACCCGGTTGACCACCCGCACGGTGGTGGCGAGGGTAAGACGTCCGGTGGACGTCACCCCGTCAACCCGAACGGTAAGCGTGAGGGCCGCACCCGCCGCCCGAACAAAGAGAGCGACAAGCTTATTGTGCGTCGTCGTCGTACTGGCAAGAACAAGCGATAGGAGCCTGGACACATGCCACGCAGCCTGAAAAAAGGTCCTTTCGTTGACCAGCACCTCTTTGTAAAGGTGGACAGGGAAAACGAAAAGGGCACCAAGAACGTCATCAAGACCTGGTCCCGCCGCTCGATGATCATCCCCGACATGCTCGGGCACACGATCGCCGTGCACGACGGACGCAAGCACATCCCGGTGTTTGTCACCGAGTCGATGGTCGGGCACAAGCTCGGCGAATTCGCTCCCACGCGGACATTCCGCGGCCATGTCAAGGACGACCGTAAGGGCAAGCGCCGCTAGGCGCCTGCACTTACGTCAAAGACGAGAGAAGGAAAGCAATGGAAGCCAAGGCAATTGCGCGTCACATCCGCGTAACGCCTATGAAGGCCCGGCGCGTCGTCAACCTTGTTCGTGGTAAGCAAGCGAACGAGGCTCTGGCAATTCTGAAGTTTGCCCCCCAGGCAGCTTCTGAGCCGGTATTCAAGGTAGTTCAGTCGGCAATCTCCAACGCCCGGGTCCTCGCGGACCGCGACGGCGTGGCGTTTGACGAAGGTGACCTCATCATCAGCGAAGCGTTTGTTGATGAAGGCCCGACCATGAAGCGGTTCCAGCCGCGTGCCCAGGGTCGTGCATTTCAGATCAAGAAGCGCACGAGCCACATCACCGTGGTAGTCGCTACCCCGGAGAAAGAGGAGGCTCGCTAAGTGGGACAGAAAGTTAACCCGCACGGGTTCCGACTCGGCATCACCACCGATCACGTATCGCACTGGTTTGCTGACAGCACCAAGGCCGGTCAGCGGTACAAAGACTTCGTTCGCGAAGACATCCGTATCCGCCAGCTCATGTCCACGGGCATGGAGCGCGCCGGTATCGCCAAGGTTGAAATCGAGCGCACCCGCGACCGTGTCCGCGTGGATATCCACACGGCACGTCCGGGCATCGTTATCGGCCGCCGCGGTGCAGAAGCAGACCGCATCCGCGGCGAGCTCGAAAAGCTCACCGGCAAGCAGGTTCAGCTGAACATCCTCGAGGTCAAGAACCCCGAGATGGAAGCACAGCTTGTTGCCCAGGGCGTTGCAGAGCAGCTGACTTCCCGCGTGGCATTCCGCCGTGCGATGAAGAAGGCAATGCAGTCCGCACAGCGTGCAGGTGCCAAGGGCATCCGTATCGCTTGCTCCGGTCGACTGGGTGGCGCTGAAATGTCCCGCTCGGAGTTCTACCGCGAAGGCCGTGTGCCCCTGCACACCCTGCGTGCGAACATCGACTACGGCTTCTACGAAGCCAAGACCACCTTCGGCCGCATCGGCGTGAAGGTCTGGATCTACAAGGGTGACGTCACCTCCAAGGAACTGGCTCAGCAGGCAGCTGCTGCTCCGTCCCGCGGCCGTGGTGCCAGCGATCGCCCGGGCCGCCCGGGTGGCGCTGACCGTGGTGACCGCCGCCGTCGTACCGACCGTCCGGCAGCGGAGGCAGCTCCGGCTGCTGAAGCTCCGGCAGTTGAGGCTGCACCTGCTGCAGTAGAAGGAGGACAGGCTTAAATGCTTATCCCACGTCGAGTCAAGCACCGTAAGCAGCACCACCCGGGTCGTTCCGGCGCTGCTACGGGCGGCACCAGGGTCTCCTTCGGTGAGTGGGGCATCCAGGCTCTGAGCCCGGCATATGTCACGAACCGTCAGATCGAATCTGCCCGTATCGCGATGACCCGCCACATCAAGCGTGGCGGTAAGGTCTGGATCAACATTTACCCGGACCGTCCGCTGACGAAGAAGCCTGCCGAAACCCGCATGGGTTCCGGTAAGGGTTCTCCGGAATGGTGGGTCTCAAACGTCAAGCCGGGCCGGGTTCTCTTCGAACTCTCCGGTGTCAGTGAAGAGGTAGCTCGCGAGGCCCTGCGCCTGGCAATCCACAAGCTGCCGTTGAAGGCACGCATTGTGCGTCGCGAAGGTGGTGAGTAGAAATGGCAGTAGGATCCAAGGAACTTGCATCCGCACAGCTGGACGGTTTCGACAACGAGCGTCTCGTTGAAGAACTCCGCAAGGCCAAGGAAGAGCTGTTCAACCTGCGTTTCCAGTCCGCCACCGGTCAGCTGGAGAACCACGGTCGTCTGCGCGCGGTAAAGAAGGACATCGCACGCATCTACACCGTTCTCCGTGAGCGCGAGCTCGGCATTCGTGCCGAGGTAGCCGCACCGGTTGTGGAAGCCAAGGAAGAGAAGAAGTCCAAGAAGGCTGCAACCAAGAAGGCCGACAAGGCTGAAACGGTTGAGGCCGAGGAGGATGCCAAGTGAGTGAAAAGGACGAGAACGTGACGGAAACTGTTTCCGACGCAGCCAAGGCTGACGAGCGCGGTTACCGTAAGACGAAGCGCGGCTACGTCGTCTCGGACAAGATGGAAAAGACCATCGTTGTCCAGGTCGAAGACCGCGTGAAGCACGCCCTTTACGGCAAGGTCATCCGCCGCAACACGAAGATCAAGGCCCACGACGAAGAGAACACCGCCGGCATCGGCGACCTCGTTCTCCTCGCCGAGACCCGCCCGCTGTCCGCTACCAAGCGGTGGCGTCTGGTGGAGATCCTCGAAAAGGCCAAGTAGCCCCTGAGCCGGACCTGTCCGGCCCAGGTCATTACTGACCAGGAAGGCCCGTTCCCCGCGAGGGGAGCGGGCCTTTTTCGTGTCGTGTCCTGGCCCCGTCCTGGCCCTTGCCAGGTCCAGGCCCGCGCCGGTTAGTCTCCGGGGGCTTCAACGTGCTAAGATTTTGAGTTTGTATGGCGCCGTTCGTGCGCCGTCATCAACCTCGTAAATAATCGTGCCACGGCATAGTGCCCCCTTGCGCCCCGATCCGTCGGAATCGCCTGGGAAGCAAATGTTTTTGGCACGGGAGTTTAGGCCTGGTCTGGCAAAATCCAGGCAGGTCAAGAGACACCCCGATCAACCGTTCCGCAAGGCTCATTCCGTAGGAAGATTTTCGGTCTGAGAACCAGCGCGACGCAAGGAGTAAATAGTGATTCAGCAGGAGTCGCGACTCAAGGTCGCCGACAACACGGGTGCTAAGGAAATCCTTACCATTCGCGTTCTCGGTGGATCTGGCCGTCGCTACGCAGGCATTGGCGACGTTATCGTCGCTACCGTCAAGGACGCAATTCCGGGCGGCAACGTAAAGAAGGGCGATGTCGTTAAGGCGGTCATCGTCCGTACCAAGAAGGAACGCCGCCGTGCGGATGGTTCCTACATTAAGTTTGACGAGAACGCAGCTGTGATCCTGAAGAACGACGGTGACCCCCGCGGTACCCGTATCTTCGGACCGGTTGGTCGTGAACTTCGTGACAAGAAGTTCATGAAGATCGTTTCTCTGGCTCCGGAGGTGCTCTAGTCCATGGCTAAGATCAAAAAGGGTGACCTCGTTCAGGTCATCACTGGCGCCAAGGCTGAGCGCGGCGGCGACAAAGGCAAGCAGGGCAAGGTTCTGCGCGTATTCCCGGAGACCAACCGCGTGTTGGTTGAAGGCATCAATCGCGTAACCAAGCACACCAAGGTCGGTCAGTCGCAGCGCGGCACCAAGACCGGTGGCATCGAGGTCGTCGAGGCTTCAATCCACATCTCCAACGTGGCTCTGGTTGACCCCTCGACCAAGAAGCCCACCCGCGTCGGTTTCCGCACCGAGACCGTTGAGCGCGATGGCGTGAAGCGTGAAGTGCGCGTTCGCGTGGCCAAGAGCTCCGGGAAGGACATCTAATGACTGAGACTCTCGAGACTCCGGCAAGCAAGATCGTTCCTCGTCTGAAGACCAAGTACGCGGATTCCATCAAGAGCACGCTCATCGAGGAATTCAAGTACGAAAACGTCAACCAGGTTCCCCGTCTGGTCAAGGTCGTTGTGAACATGGGTGTTGGAGATGCCGCCAAGGACTCCAAGCTGATCGACGGCGCTGTCCGCGATCTGACCCTGATCACCGGTCAGAAGCCGCAGGTAACCAAGGCCCGCAAGTCGATCGCACAGTTCAAGCTGCGCGAAGGCATGCCCATCGGTGCACACGCAACTCTGCGTGGGGACCGCATGTGGGAATTCCTGGACCGTCTGGTCACGCTGGCACTGCCGCGTATCCGTGACTTCCGGGGCCTCAGTGGCAAGCAGTTCGATGGCAACGGCAACTACACCTTCGGTCTGACCGAGCAGGTTATGTTCCACGAGATCGACCAGGATTCCATCGACCGCGTTCGCGGTATGGACATCACCGTCGTGACCACCGCCAAGACCGACGACGAAGGCCGCGCGCTGCTCAAGGCGCTTGGTTTCCCGTTCAAGACCGAAGCTTAATCTAGCTACATAGAAGGTCCGGCCTTGCCGATTCCCCAAGGGGATGGCAGGGCGGAAACCGTTATGAGGAAGGGCAAGAGCCCAACATGACCATGACAGATCCCGTCGCAGACATGCTTACGCGTCTGCGCAACGCAAACTCGGCATACCACGACACCGTGACTATGCCGTACAGCAAGCTCAAGGCACGCGTTGCCGACATCCTGAAGGCCGAAGGTTACATCGCCTCCTGGAAAGAAGAAGACGCTGAAGTCGGCAAGAAGCTGACCCTCGAGCTCAAGTTCGGTCCGAACCGCGAGCGTTCAATCGCTGGCGTTCGTCGTATTTCCAAGCCGGGACTCCGCGTTTACGCGAAGTCCACCAACCTGCCGCACGTGCTCGGTGGCCTGGGTGTCGCAATCCTGTCCACCTCTTCCGGCCTCTTGACTGACAAGCAGGCCGGCAAGAAGGGCGTGGGCGGCGAAGTCCTCGCTTACGTCTGGTAACGGGAAAGGAAGAGAATAATGTCACGTATTGGACGTCTCCCCATCACCGTTCCTGCCGGCGTTGAGGTCAAGGTTGACGGCTCTGTCGTCAGCGTCAAGGGTTCCAAAGGCGAGCTGAGCCACACTGTGGCCAGCCCGATCGAGATCACCCTGGAAGATGGCACCCTGACTGTCGCCCGCCCGAACGACGAGCGCGCCTCACGTTCGCTGCACGGCCTGACCCGCACCCTGATCGCCAACATGATCCAGGGTGTCACCGCAGGCTACGAGAAGAAGCTTGAGATTGTCGGTACCGGTTACCGCGTCCAAGCCAAGGGTTCTGACCTGGAGTTCGCTCTGGGCTACAGCCACCCGGTTAATGTCTCGGCACCGAACGGCATCACCTTTGCAGTAGAGTCCCCGACCAAACTCTCTGTTTCAGGTATCTCCAAGCAGCAGGTCGGCGAGGTTGCTGCCAACATTCGCAAGCTGCGGAAGCCGGACCCCTACAAGGGCAAGGGCATCCGCTACGCCGGCGAAGTCATCCGCCGCAAGGTCGGAAAGGCTGGTAAGTAACCATGGCCATCGCAATTAACAAGAAGCGTACGAACAAGAGCAAGTCTGCTTCACGCAGCCGCCGCCAGCTTCGTATCCGCAAGCGCATTTCCGGAACGGCTGTACGGCCTCGTCTGGTCGTCAACCGTTCCGCACGCCACGTATTCGTCCAGGTTGTCGATGACACCAAGGGCCTGACCGTAGCGAGCGCCTCCACACTGGAAGCCGACCTTCGTGCATTCGATGGTGACAAGACCGCCAAGGCCAAGCGCGTTGGCGAACTGGTCGCCGAGCGTGCCAAGGCTGCCGGTATCGAAGCAGTTGTCTTCGACCGCGGTGGTAACAAGTACCACGGCCGGATCGCCGCCGTCGCTGACGGCGCACGTGAAGGTGGGCTGTCACTGTGACCGAAAATAACGAAAAGGACATTGTGTCTGCAGATCAGAAGGCGACTGAAGCCGTAGCTGCTCCGGCAACTGAGACCGCTGCGCCTGCTACCACTGACGACCGCCGTGGTGGCGCTCGTCGTGGCGAGCGTGGCGACCGCGGCCAGGGCCGTGGCGACCGTGGTGGCCGTGGTGGCCGCGATGGCGGCCGCGAAGCCGAAAAGAGCCAGTTCGTAGAGCGCGTTGTAACCATCAACCGTGTTTCCAAGGTCGTCAAGGGTGGTCGTCGCTTCAGCTTCACCGCCCTCGTCGTCGTCGGCGACGGCAACGGTATGGTCGGCGTTGGCTACGGCAAGGCTAAGGAAGTTCCTGCCGCAATCGCGAAGGGCGTTGAAGAGGCCAAGAAGTCCTTCTTCCGCGTTCCCCGCATCGGCAGCACCATCCCGCACCGCGTTCAGGGTGAAGCCGCCGCAGGCGTCGTCATGCTGCGTCCGGCTTCCGCCGGTACCGGTGTTATCGCCGGTGGTCCGGTCCGTGCAGTACTGGAGTGCGTGGGCATCCACGACATCCTCTCCAAGTCGCTCGGTTCCTCCAACGCCATCAACATCGTTCACGCGACCGTTGATGCCCTGAAGCGCCTCGAAGAGCCGGCAGCAGTGGCAGCACGCCGCGGCCTCCCGCTCGACGAGATCGCTCCGCCGGCAATGGTGAAGGCTCTCCTGAACCAGAAGGCAGGTGTCTGAGTCATGGCTAAGAACCTGATTCCCTCCGACGCTCAGTTGGAGATCACTCAGATCAAGTCCGCCATTGGCGGCAAGCAGAACCAGCGCGACACCCTTCGGTCCCTCGGCCTGAAGCGGATCGGACACACCGTTGTCCGCACCGCCGATGCCGTGACCGTTGGAATGCTCAACACGGTTCCGCACCTGGTAAAGGTAGAGGAGGCGAAGTAAATGGCAGAGAAGAACACCGCCGAAAAGGCACAGGGCGCCGCTGCTGAGAAGCAGAACGCACTGAAGGTTCACCACCTGCGTCCCGCCCCGGGTGCCAAGACCGCCAAGACCCGTGTTGGTCGTGGTGAAGGTTCCAAGGGTAAGACCGCCGGTCGCGGTACCAAGGGTACGAAGGCCCGTTACCAGATCAAGGCTGGCTTTGCCGGCGGCCAGCTGCCGCTGCACATGCGCCTGCCGAAGCTGCGCGGCTTCAAGAACCCGTTCCGGGTCGAGTACCAGGTTGTAAACCTGGACAAGCTCAACGAGCTGTTCCCGGAAGGTGGCGCAGTCACCGTGGAGAACCTGGTCGAAAAGGGTGCCGTTCGCAAGAACCAGCCCGTCAAGGTGCTGGGCACCGGCGACATCACCGTCAAGGTAGACGTCACGGTCCACGCATTCTCGGCCAGCGCCGCAGAAAAGATCGCAGCAGCAGGCGGAAGCACCACCGCCCTCTAATAGGGGACGGCGGGGCAACTGCCCGTTGTGAGAACTCCCGGTACGCGGGGCCCAGGCCCTGCGTACCGGGAGTTTTTTCTCATTTTGGACCTCACCGATTGTTCGCGGGACGCATCAACCCGTTAGACTCGGTTGTTGGGTTTTATTGACCTTTCTCACACGACTTTATAAACCAATCAGGAGGACGCTTGCTTAGCGCATTTGGCCGGGCCTTTCGCACGCCTGATCTGCGACGCAAGTTGTTGTTCACGCTGGGAATCATCACGCTCTTCCGCTTGGGTGCCTTCATCCCCTCGCCCGGTGTGAACTACCAGAATGTCCAGCAATGCTTGCAGAACGGTCAGACCTCGGGCGGGATCTACCAGCTCGTCAATCTGTTCAGCGGCGGTGCATTGCTGCAGGTGTCCATCTTCGCCCTGGGCATCATGCCGTACATTACGGCCAGCATCATTGTGCAGCTGCTCCGGGTAGTCATTCCCCGGTTCCAGCAGCTGTACGAAGAGGGCGCGTCCGGGCAATCCAAGCTGACGCAGTACACGCGTTACCTGACCATCGCCCTGGGCCTGTTGAACGCCACGACGCTGGTGTCGCTGGCACGTTCAGGACAGCTGCTGCCCAACTGCCAGCTGGATATCATTCCGGATGCGAGTGTCATCACCACGATCCTCATCATCATCACACTGACGGCCGGCACCGGCCTGATCATGTGGATGGGCGAGCTCGTCACGGAGAAGGGCGTGGGCAACGGTATGTCGCTGCTCATCTTCACCTCCATCGCCGCCAGCTTCCCGACGTCCCTCGGAGCCATCTGGACCTCGCAGGGCCCGGGCACTTTCTTCATGGTGCTGGCGATCGGTTTGCTCACCGTGGCCCTCGTGGTGTTCGTGGAACAGTCGCAGCGACGCATTCCCGTGCAGTACGCCAAGCGCATGATTGGCCGGCGGACCGTAGGCGGGACCAGCACGTACATCCCCATCAAGGTGAACATGGCCGGCGTCGTGCCCGTCATCTTCGCATCCTCGATGCTGTACCTGCCGGGCCTGATCTCGCAGTTCAACCAGCCGAGGCAGGGCGAACCGATTCAGCCGTGGGTTGAGTGGATCAACAACAACCTCACGCGGGGTGACCACCCCATCTACATGGCGCTCTATTTCGCCATGATTGTTTTCTTCACCTACTTCTATGTCGCAATCACTTTCAATCCTGAAGAGGTTTCCGACAACATGAAGAAGTACGGCGGCTTCATCCCGGGTATCCGGGCCGGTAAGCCGACGGCGGACTATCTGCAGTACGTCCTATCCAGGATCACCCTGCCCGGCGCCCTCTACCTGGGCTTCGTGGCATTGATCCCGCTGGTCGCCTTGGTCCTGATCAATGCCAACCAGAACTTCCCGTTCGGTGGCACCTCGATCCTGATCATGGTGGGTGTCGGCCTGGAAACGGTCAAGCAGATTGACGCACAGCTACAACAACGTCACTACGAAGGGCTTTTGCGATGACGAGAATGCTGATTATCGGACCTCCGGGTTCAGGCAAGGGAACGCAGGCGGATCGGATCTCCGAGCGCCTCGGCGTCGTTGCGATCTCCACCGGCGACATCTTCCGCGCCAACGTCAAGGGTGAGACGCCGCTGGGCGTCGAGGCCAAGAAGTACATGGATGCCGGCGATTTCGTGCCGGACAGCGTTACCAACAAGATGGTGCGCGACCGCCTCAGCGAGGACGACGTCGAAAGCGGCTTCCTCCTGGACGGATACCCGCGCACCACCGCACAGGTGGACTACCTCGATGAGATCCTCGCCAAGGGTGAGCAGAAGCTGGACGTTGTCCTGCAGCTGACCGCCGATGACGAGGAACTGGTGCACCGCCTCCTGGGCCGCGCCAAGGACACCGGCCGGAGCGACGACAACGAAGCCGTCATCCGCCACCGGCTGGACCTGTACCACGAGCAGACCGAGGCCGTTGTGGCCAAGTATGCCGAACGCGGCATCCTCACCCAGGTTGACGGCATCGGCGCCATCGACGAGGTCACCGACCGCGTGATGGAAGCCATCAAGGCAGCACAGGCAGCCTGATCCAGGATTAGCCGGGCTCCGAGGCGCATGCCGGAACCCGGCCCGCCTTCAGTGCCAGCAAGGGCGCGTCCCGTACCATCGTGTACGGGACGCGCCCTTCCTTGTCTAGGGCGCCCCTATTGTGGGCGGCGCCGCCCTTGGCGGAGGCCGTCAGGCGCTCACGCCGGAACCGGGAATCACCGGGCGCATTGTCTGTGGGGAGATACTGCATGAACCAGACCCTTGCGGGGGCGGCGAGGATCGCCGGCCTCGAAGTCTATGTGCCGCCCGGGCGGCTGGGAACCGGACAACTGGAGCAGCAGCTCGCGGCCGCCAGCCCCGGTTTCCGCGTCCCGAAGGGCCTGATCGGCAGGCTGACGGGCATCCGGACGCGGTCGGTGATGGCCGTGACCGAGCAGGCTTCCGACCTTGCGGCCGTCGCCGCGGCCAAACTGCTGGCGGACCAGGGACTGCAGCCCGCCGACGTCGACCTCCTCCTTTTTGCCTCGGCAAGCCAGGACATGGTGGAACCGGCCACCGGCCATATGGTCGCCGCAAAACTTGGCATGGACTGCCCCGTGATGGACGTCAAGAACGCCTGCAACAGCATCCTGAACGGCCTCGAGGTGGCCGACGCCCTGATCGGATCCGGCCGGTACCGTCGCGTCCTGCTGGTCAGCGGCGAATCGCCGTCCCGGGCCGTGCGCTGGTCCGTTCCGGACCAGGACACGTTCGCTGCGGCCTTCCCCGGCTACACCATGAGCGACGCCGGGTGCGCGCTGCTGCTGGAACCGGCAGACCCCGACGACGACGCCGGGTCCCGAGTGCTGGGCATGGGGTTCACAGCCAAGAGCAGCCACTGGGCCGTGGGAACGCTCGCCACCGGCGGCTCCGTGGCTCCGAGGGACCCAGAGGCCACGTACTTCAACATGGACGGCGAAAAGCTCAAGGACGCGTTCCTAGACCTGGGCCGGGGCATCCTGGACGAGACCCTGGCACGGCTGGGCCTGGCGTGGACGGACTTCGCCGTCGTTTGCGTCCACCAGGTGAGTGCCCCCTACCGGGACATCTTCGCCCGCGGGGCCGGGGTGCCGCAGGAGAAGCTTGTCCGGACCGTGGAGGATTTCGGCAACATGGCCTCAGTCAGCCTGCCGTTGCAGCTGAAGGTGGCGCAGGACCTGGGCCGGTGCGGCCCCGGCGACCTGGTGGCACTGGTGGGGCTGGCCGGCGGCGTGAGCCTGGGCATCGCCGTGGTGCGGCTGTGACGGCACCGTTGCCCGATAGCGAACCGCCGGTGCGGGCACTGTGTGTGGCGATGCCGGCCCTCAACGAGGAGAAGCTGATCCGCCAGTCACTGCAGGCGCTGGCCACGCAGCTGCACAAAGACTTCACGCTCGTGGTGGTGGACAACGGTTCCACGGACGCAACACAGGCAATCGTCGCGGACTTTGCCCGGATTCACCCGGCCATGGATGTCCGTCTGATCCACGAGCCGCAAAAGGGGACCGGGGCCGCCGCCGATACGGGCATGCGTTTCGGCGCCCTGAAGGGCGCGCGCTGGCTGGCACGCACGGACGCGGACTGCCTCCCCGCCCCGGACTGGACACTGCGCATCATGGAAGCGTTCGACGACGGCCTGGAAATGATTGCCGGGCAGTTGAACCCGCGGCTGGACGAAGGCCTGGGCCGGGCAAGCCGCTGGCTGATGCTGCTGGCGGTGGAAGTCGCCTCCTTCTTTGGCCGCATCCGCCCGGGCAACAAAGGGGAGGGCTACCTGGGTCCTTACCAGATGCTGCCCGGCTGCAACATGGCCATCACCGCGGAGCTGTACCTGCGGTCCGGGGGATTTCCCCGCACCAGCATCGAGGACCTGCATGAGGACCGTGCGCTTTCCAACAGCGTCCGCAAGCTCACGCGCGCCTATGCCCTCCGGCGCAACGTGGTGGTCTTCGGATCCTCGCGCCGGGTACAGGCCTGGGGCCTGCCCAACACCCTTGCCTGGTACGCGGACCACCGGTTCCGCCCCGACCACGTGGACATCCGGTGAGAACCGATCCGGCTCGGGCCGCGGCGACGGGAAGCCTTGCCGTCTGGGAGCGGCGGCTGCACACCGGAGCCCATCCGGTGGCCTACCCGCTGATCCGCGGGCTGGGGAAGCTCCGGCCCGTTGTCCGGCTGCCGGGCCTGGGCGTGCTGGTCAGCGAGGCCTCACTCGTCCGCGAAGTCCTGATGGACGCGAGCTATTCGAAGTCCGGCTCCAAGGCTTCAGGGGCGCTGTGGACACCCGTGGTGGGACCCCGCGTCCTGCTGAACATGCACGGGGAAGATCATCTTGAGCTGCGCCGCCGCCTGAACGGCCTTTTCACGCCGCGGGCCGTTGACGCCATCGTTGCCCCGGCCGGCGTACGGCTGCGCGAACGGCTGGCCGGCGGGCTGGCGAACGGTGGCTCCGTGGAGTTCGTCGGGCTGGTCAAGGAGCTGTCCGGGGGAGTAATCAGCAGGCTGCTGGGTGTCCGCGACGATGCGCCCGGCCGGCTGCCGGACACCGAGCTCTTCAACCTGGGCACGTCCATCACCTCGCTGGTGCGGCTGGGCCGGCCACAGCTGACGGCGCCGCAGGTGGCGAAGGCGAAGGCCGCCGTCGAAATTCTGGCCGGACCCGTGCGCAACGCCTACCGCAGTGACGATCCCGCCACCTTTCCGGGGCGGCTCCGTGTCCTGGGACTCAGCGAGGACGAAGCAGTGGGGATCGTCAGCGCCTTTGTGATCGCCGGGACCGAAACCCTGGTGTCCTACGTTCCGCGGCTCACCGCCATGCTGTTCGACGACGGCCGGGTGCCCGGGCTGGCAGCCGACCGCAGCGGCCTCCCGGACGCCGTCAACGAGGGCCTGCGGTACACGGCGCCGTCGCCGATGATGCTCCGCGAGGCGACGGCGGCCGGGCGGCTGGGCGGCGTCCGGATCAGGCCGGGGGACCGCATCCTGCTGTCCACCGTGCACGCGGTCAAGAGCCTGGGCGGCTTCGACCCGGCAACGCCAGTTCCCCCGGCGGCCCGCCAGCTGTGGTTCGGGGCGGGCGCCCACTTCTGCATCGGCATGCCTCTGGCGATGGCCGAGATCAACTGCGCGCTGGCCGCGCTGCTGGACGAGTACCGCCGGACCCCGTGGTCCATCCGCTCCCGGACCGTTAGCCGCAACGTGCTCATTCCGCACTACAAGTCCCTGGAGCTGACCCGTGCCAACTGACCTGCCGGATGACCTCATTGCCGCCGTGTACGATGCCGCATCGGAGTACCCGGACCATCCGGCCATCACGGCCCCAGGCAAACGCAGCGGAAGGCCCGGCAAGACGATCAGCTACCGGGACCTTGCTGCCGGGATCGAATCCACGGCCGCAGGCCTGCGGCGTGACGGCTTCGGCCCCGGGGAACGCCTGCTGTTTTCGGTACGGCCCGGTCCGGCGGCATTCACCCTCGCGCTGGCCGCCGTCCGGGCAGGCGGAGCCATTGTATTCATCGACCCGGGGGTTGGGCCCGAGCTGTTCCGGAAGAGGACCGCGCTGGCGTCCCCGCGGTGGGCGGCCTCCGAGTCCCTGCTCTATGCCCTCAGCGCGCGCGGCCCGCTCCGGCCCCTTGCCCGCCGGCGCGGCCTGCTGCTTCCGGACTACGGAGCAATGAGCGTCCGGCACTATCACTCCGGTCCGTGGCTTCCTGGAGTCCCGCCGAAGTCCATGGACATCCGTTCCCTGTCCCGAAGTGCGGCCCGCCGTGGCCGTAAGTACGACGGCGGCGCCCACGACGGCGGCGCTTCCGCCTCACTGCCGGCGATGGAGGCTGCGCCGGGGCAGGAAGCGGTCATCATCTTCACGTCCGGTACCACCGGGGACCCCAAAGGAGTGGTGCACAGCCGCGGGACCCTGGCGGCCGGCTTCGGCCAGCTGAGCACTCGCTGTACTTTCGCGGCCGGTGACCGCATCCATTCGGAGCAGCTGATGATGGGCCTGCCGGCCCTGATCGCGGGTGCCCACTGGACCATGCCGGCGTATGGGCTGTCCGCCGCGATCGATCCGCTGCGGTTC
Organism: Arthrobacter oryzae; assembly: GCF_030812315.1. Lineage (GTDB taxonomy): Bacteria > Actinomycetota > Actinomycetes > Actinomycetales > Micrococcaceae > Arthrobacter > Arthrobacter oryzae_B. The sequence goes on from NZ_JAUSSM010000001.1 coordinate 144,266, forward strand.
GCGGGCGAGCTGGGATCCTCGCCGGGGCATAAGGCGGCAACCCACGTGTTCCTGGTGCCCTCACAGCTGGCTCCGATCCTTGACGCCGTGGAAGCGGGACAGTTGGCGTGGCCGGACACCCTGAAGACGGTCATGCTGGGTGCCGCCCCGGTCCTGGCCCCATTCCTGGAACGGGCTGCCGGGCTCCTCCCCGGAGTGCGCTTCCATTGCATCTACGGCATGACGGAAGTGCTGCCCATCGCGATCGCCGACGGGCACGAGAAACTGGGCTTCGCGTCCGGAGGCACCGCCGAATTCCGGACGCCGGATGGCGCAGGGGAGGGCGACTACCTCGGCGAGCCCTTGCCGGGCGTGCGCCTCCGGGTGGCGGACGACCGCGAGCTGATCGTCTCCGGGCCGAACATGTGCCTGGGCTACCTCGGCGAGGACACCATGGACGAGCACGCCACCGGCGACCTCGTCCGGCTGGACCACGGCCGGCTGGTCCTGCTGGGGCGCAAGAAGGACATGATCATCCGCGGCAAGACCAACATCTACCCGGGCCTGTATGAGCCCGTCATTGCCGGCATTGACGGTGTTGGCCAGGCCGTGATGGTGGGCGTCCCGGACGGCATCGGCGACGAAGCGGTATGGCTTGCCATTGAACCGAAGCACGGTCGCAACCAGGAGGAGCTGCTGCGGACGCTCCTCCGCGCGCTGCCCAAACTCATCGACGAATCGGCGCTGCCTGACCGGATCGAGCTCATGTCGAAGCTCCCGGCGTCCGGCAGGCACCGCAAACCGGACCGCGTTGCCCTGAGGACTCGTTTCGAAGACCTGCGGTCACAAGGCCGCCCGCCGGAAGGGACGCCGTGAGGATCGCAGTGACCGGGGCAAGCGGTTTTGTCGGCGGAGCCGTTGCCGCTGCCGCCGAGGAACGCGGCTGGGAGGTGATCCGGTACGGCCGGCGCCGGCTCCCGGGCCTTAGCGTGTGGGACCTCAGCGCAGGGCCACTGTCCTCGCCGCCGAACGTTGACGCCGTCGTGCATTCCGGCGCGCATGTCGGCGACTGGGGACCGCCGCAGCTGTTCCACCGTGTCAACGTGCTGGGGACCGAGGCCGTTGCCGCGGCCTTCCCGCGTGCGCGGCTGGTCCACATTTCCAGCTCCAGCGTCTATCCGTGGTGGCAGCCGTGCGTTGACCGGCCGGAGGACGCGGTGGCGGGGCGGTACCTGAATGCCTACTCCAGTTCGAAGGCCCTGGCGGAGGCCGCGGCGGCGCGGCACGGCAACTCGGTGATCCTCCGGCCGCACGGCGTCTACGGCCCCGGCGACCGGACGCTTCTGCCGCGGCTCATCAGCAACGTGCACCACGGCCGGCTGCTGAGCGTCGGCGGCCCGGACATCCAGCACCAGCTGACGTCCATCGGCAACCTGGCCCTGGCAGCGCTCGCTGCCTGCACCTCGGAGGCGGCCGGAACCGTGAACGTCGCCGACCACCGCTCAGTGGCACTTGGCCAGGTCCTGCGGGAGGTACTGGACGCCACCGGCCGGTCCGACGTCGAACTCGGCTTCATCCCGATGCGGGCGGCGATGACGCTGGCGGCGTCCCTGGAGGCGATGGCGGGCGTGACGCGCAGGCCGCCGCGGCTGACGCGCTACGCCGTGAGCCAGCTCGGCTTCGAGCGGACCTACTGCACACGGCGGCTGCGGGAGGAGCTGGGAGTGGACCCTGTCCCGAGCAGCTTCGCAGGTGCGGGAGAATGGATCAGAGACCTGGGATGAACGCATCCCGCCAGCGAGACGAAGCACTGAGGTATATATGGCATTCGGACAGCCCCGCATTGAATACAAGACCAACGCCCAAATGCGCACCATGCATGAGGCCGGCCTGGTCCTGAGCCGCGCACTGGACGCTGCGGTTGCGGCTGCCACTCCCGGCACCACCACTGCGCAGCTGGACGCCGTATTCGCTGCGGTCCTGGACGAGGCGGGCGCCAAGTCCAACTTCCTCGGCTACCACGGGTTCCCGGCCACCATCTGCACCTCCGTCAACGAGGAAGTGGTCCACGGCATCCCGGGCAACCGTGTGCTGAACGACGGCGACATCATCTCCATCGACGGCGGCGCGATCGTGGACGGCTGGCACTCCGACTCCGCCCGCACGGTGATTGTGGGGACCCCCGATCCCGAAGACGTCCGGCTGTCCGAGGTCACGGAGGAAGCCATGTGGCGCGGCATCGCGGCGCTGGCCACGGGAAAGTTCGTGGGGGACATCGGCTGCGCCGTGGACGACTACGTCGCCTCCGTGCAGGGCAAGCCGCTGGGCATCCTGGAAGACTACGTGGGCCACGGCATCGGCTCCGAGATGCACATGGCGCCCGACGTGCTGAACTACCGCACCAGCCACCGCGGGCCCAAGATCCGTCCCGGGCTGTGCCTGGCGATCGAGCCCATGCTGGTCCGCGGCAGCATCGAAACCGCCGTGCTCGACGACGACTGGACCGTGGTGACCACCGACGGCAAGCGCTCCTGCCAGTGGGAGCACTCGGTAGCCGTGCACGAAAAGGGCATCTGGGTCCTTTCAGCGCCCGACGGCGGTGCGGAGCGGCTTGCGCCGCTGGGAGTAGTCCCCGTCCCGATCCCGTAGCGACGCGCAAATTTCCTTGCGACGCGCAAAATCCCTGGCGACACCGGAATAACGGTAGCGCCAGGGATTTTGCGTATCGAGGCACCGGAAGCGCGTCCTGCACAGGGGGCACAATGGACCCATGGGAGCGATTACCGATGTCCCCGGGATCCGGGTAGGCCATGTCCAGCGATCAGGATTCCACGGGCCCGACGGCGGTGACCCCAACGACGGCGGTGTCCCCAACGACAGCGGCTGGCTCACCGGGGTCACCGTGGTGCTGCCCCCGCCCGGAACCGTGGGTTCCGTGGACGTCCGCGGCGGCGGTCCGGCGACCTCCGAAACGGACGCCCTGGATCCCACCACGCTCTCGCAGCAGGTGGACGCCGTAGTGCTCACCGGCGGCAGCGCCTACGGCCTGGTCACAGCTCGCGGTGCCCAGCGCTGGTGCGAGGAGAACGGCAGGGGCCTCCCGGTGCCCGGCGGCCTGGTGCCGATCGTCCCCGCTGCGGCCATCTTCGACCTGGGCCGCGGCGGCAACTTTGCTGCCCGCCCGGACGAGGAGATGGGCTACGCGGCAACTGCCGCCGCTGCCGCGCAGCCGGAAGGTCACGACGTCGAACGCGGCAGCGTGGGGGCCGGCACCGGAGCGGTCATTGGCCGGGGGACGTACAAAGGGGGAGTAGGGACGGCTTCGGTCACTTTAGACAACGGGGTGGTTGTAGGGGCCCTGGCAATAGTCAATGCGGTGGGGATGCCGTTCGGGTCGAGGGGTGAGCCTGTTGAAAAATACGCCAACGCGGATGGTGAGTCTGGCATATTGCCGAAGCGGGCGGAACCCGGCAGCGTGCGTCTAAGCGGGGGCCACGACGGCCGGGTTCCCTCGTCGAGCTTGCGAGGCGAGGGGGCCGGTGGGGAGGAACGAGCGAGCACGCCGACGGTTTCGGCCGTTGCGGCGGAAACCGCAGAGGAACCGCCCCTGAACACGACGCTCGTCGTCGTCGCCACGAATGCTGTCCTCAGTAAGGCTGACTGCAAGCGGACCGCCTCGGCTGCCCACGCCGGCCTGGCCCGCGCGCTGAATCCGAGCCACACCCTGGCGGACGGTGACACCGTGTTCTGCCTGGCCACGGGCGCCGTCGAACTGGAGAGCGCCGGGACTCCGAGGCCGTTCAGCCTTATCGCGCTGCAGAGCGCGGCGGCCGACGTCGTGACCGAAGCCATCCTGGATGGCATCTCCCGGGCCGCGGGCATCACAACCCCGGCGGGTGAATTTGCTGCGTACGGCCCGGTAGTGCGCTACCATGGTCCGATTTAACATTCCTGCCAAGATGGCGTAATGTTGTCTGTTGGTTGTCTGCCCTGTTTGCGCCCTTTTGCGGTCGGAAGGCAGAAACCAATCAATCAAAAACGTTCGCAGTCATGTCCGGTGCCAATCGGAAGGCTGTGGCAACAACAGTTAGCGGAGGGTATGGCCAAGAAGGACGGGGTCATTGAGATCGAGGGCGTTGTGACTGAGGCGCTGCCTAATGCGATGTTTCGCGTTGAGCTCACCAACAAGCACATCGTTCTGGCGCACATCTCTGGAAAAATGCGCCAGCACTACATCAGGATTCTCCCTGAGGACCGGGTAGTGGTGGAGCTGAGCCCGTACGACCTGACACGTGGTCGTATCGTCTACCGCTACAAGTAAACACTGGGCGGCCAGAGCAATAGCCGAAGGCCGGTCCAGCTGACCAACTGCAACACGCAAAGGAACGCCATGAAGGTCAAGCCGAGCGTCAAGCAGATCTGCGAAAAGTGCAAAGTGATCCGCCGTAATGGCCGGGTCATGGTGATCTGCGAGAACCCGCGCCACAAGCAGCGCCAGGGCTAATTTCCTTCACGGGAAACCCTGGGTTGCTAACCCACGCAAGTAAATAAAGGCAGCACAAGCTGAATTGGGACGTATGAGCCCGGACAGCTAACCCCCGGTCGGAGGCTGGGGCCGCACTGAAAGTGCGGGTGTACTGCCTACGACCTCCGGTTTATACAAGGAGTACCGCCAATATGGCTCGTCTCGCTGGCGTAGACATTCCCCGCGAAAAGCGGTTGGAAATTGCGCTTACTTACATCTACGGCGTGGGCAAGACCCGTGCACACGAAACCCTGGCTGCCACTGGCATCAGCGCTGACGTCCGAGTTAAGGACCTCACCGATACCCAGCTGGTTGAGCTGCGTGACTACATTGAAGGCAACTACAAGGTTGAGGGTGACCTTCGCCGCGAAGTAGCAGCAGATATCCGCCGCAAGGTGGAAATCGGCAGCTACGAAGGTATTCGCCACCGTAAGGGCCTGCCCGTTCGCGGACAGCGCACGAAGACCAACGCACGTACCCGCAAGGGCCCGAAGCGTACCGTGGCCGGCAAGAAGAAGGCACGTTAATCCCTGAGGGATTAACGCGTTTTCCCCCAATAAACTTTCTGTAGGAGAAATAATGCCCCCGAAGACTCGTGGCGCGGTTCGCAAGCCGCGTAAGAAGGACAAGAAGAATATCGCGCTGGGCCAGGCGCACATCAAGAGCACCTTTAACAACACCATCGTTTCCATCACGGATCCGAACGGTGCTGTCATCTCCTGGGCTTCCGCCGGTGAGGTTGGCTTCAAGGGCTCACGTAAGTCCACCCCGTTCGCTGCCCAGATGGCCGCCGAAGCCGCCGCAAAGCGTGCACAGGAGCACGGTCTGCGCAAGGTTGACGTATTCGTCAAGGGACCGGGATCAGGACGAGAGACCGCGATCCGTTCACTGCAGGCCGCTGGCCTTGAGGTTGGGTCCATCCAGGACGTAACCCCCAGCGCGCACAACGGCTGCCGTCCGCCGAAGCGCCGCCGCGTCTAAGACGTTTCCAGCAGCAAAAGCTTGCCCGGACCTTCACGGGTCCGGGCAGGCCCAGCCGCGTTAAGTCTTCAGACCGAATTTCCACCACCTGTGTTGCGTCATATAGCGGATGCTCGCCGAAAGGAAACCTAAGTGCTCATTGCACAGCGCCCCACCCTCTCTGAAGAGGTCGTCTCCGATAACCGCTCCCGTTTCATCATTGAACCGCTGGAGCCGGGCTTTGGATACACTCTCGGAAACTCCCTCCGCCGTACCCTGCTCTCCTCCATCCCGGGCGCTGCTGTAACCAGCATCCGGATCGATGGCGTGCTGCACGAGTTCACCACGGTTCCGGGTGTCAAGGAAGATGTCACCGAGATCATCCTGAACATCAAGAACCTGTCGGTTTCCTCCGAGCACGACGAGCCGGTTGTTGCTTACCTGCGCAAGCAGGGCCCGGGAGTCGTCACCGCCGCGGACATCGCTCCGCCGGCCGGCGTCGAATTCCACAACCCGGATCTGCACATTGCCACGCTGAACTCGAAGGGCAAGTTCGAACTCGAACTGACCATCGAGCGCGGCCGCGGCTACGTTTCGGCAGCTCAGAACAAGTCCGGCGATTCCGAGATCGGCCGCATCCCGGTCGACTCGATCTACTCGCCGGTGCTGAAGGTTACTTTCCGCGTGGAAGCTACCCGTGTTGAGCAGCGCACTGACTTCGACAAGCTGATTGTCGACGTCGAGACCAAGCAGGCAATCGCCCCGCGCGACGCCGTTGCTTCGGCAGGCACCACCCTGGTGGAGCTGTTCGGTCTGGCCCGCGAGCTGAACACCGCAGCTGAAGGTATCGAGATTGGCCCGTCGCCGACGGACGCTGCCCTGGCAGCTGACATGGCCCTGCCGATCGAGGATCTGGACCTCACCGTCCGTTCCTACAACTGCCTCAAGCGTGAGGGCATCCACACCGTGGGTGAACTCGTTGCCCGCTCCGAGGCCGACCTGATGGACATCCGTAACTTCGGTGCGAAGTCCATCGACGAGGTCAAGGCCAAGCTGGTTGAACTGGGTCTGTCCCTCAAGGACTCGCCTCCCGGTTTCGACCTGGCAGCACGCGCCGCAGCCATCGAAGAGGACGACGCCGCGTTCAGCGACGACGAGCTCTAACAAGCAGATCTTGGCCGGCTGGCTGGATGCACCATGGTGTGCGCAGCCCACCGGCTTCCATATGAGGAGAAACAATTATGCCTACCCCCACTAAGGGTCCGCGCCTCGGAGGCGGCCCGGCTCACGAGCGTCTTATGCTCGCGAACCTGGCTGCAGCACTGTTCGAGCACAAGCGGATCACCACCACGGTGACCAAGGCCAAGCGCCTGAAGCCGTACGCAGAGCGTCTGGTGACCTTCGCCAAGCGCGGCGACCTCGCTTCCCGCCGTCGTGTACTCGGCCTGATCAGCAACAAGGGCGTCGTCCACGAGCTGTTCACCGACATTGCACAGGCAGTGGAGAACCGCGATGGCGGCTACACCCGCATCACCAAGATCGGCAACCGCAAGGGCGACAACGCTCCCATGGCTGTCATCGAACTGGTCCTCGAGCCGGTTTCCGCCAAGCAGGCCGTTGTAGCCGAGGCTACTGCTGCTGCCAAGCGCGATGCAGACAAGGCTGCTCCGGCAGCCGAGGAAGCTCCCGCCGAGACTGAGGTCGCTGAGACCGAAGCTGCTCCGGAAGCTGAAGCTGCTGCAACCGAAGAGGCTCCGGCCGCTGAGGAAGCTGCTGACGAGACTGCTGCCGAGGAAAAGGACGCGAAGTAATTCGCTAAATCCTTGGTTTAGACTTAAGTCTATGAACCACCAAAAACCCGCTGCCCCCGTTTTGGGGGGCGGCGGGTTTTTGCGTATCCGATTGGATCTGGCGTACGACGGCGGCCCGTTCAACGGGTGGGCAGTGCAGCCCGGCCTCCGGACAGTGCAAGGCGTCCTGGAGGAGGCCCTTGCGCTCCTGGTCAGGCGCAAGGTGCGCGTAACGGTCGCGGGCCGGACCGACGCCGGTGTGCATGCCCGCGGCCAGGTGGTGCACCTGGACCTCACCGAAGAGGAGTGGCTCGGACTGAACCGCGGCGTGGAACTGGATCCCGCCGTCGCCCTCCTGCGGCGTCTGCGCGGTGCGCTCAGCCGGGGGCTGGGGGACCTCACCGGTGCCGTTGAAGTGCACAGTGTCACCATTGCCCCGGAGGGATTCGACGCGCGGTTCTCGGCGCTGTGGCGCCGGTACAGTTACCGCATTGCGGATGGTCCCGCGCTGTGGGATCCGCTGGGAAGGTATTCCACCCTGTGGCACAAGGAACCGCTTGATGTGGCGCTGCTGAACGAAGGCGCGTCCAAGCTGCTCGGACTCCAGAATTTCCGTTCCTACTGCAAGCCCCGGGAAGGCTCCACCACCATCCGGGAGCTGCAGCGGTTTGAGTTCGCCCGGGGGAGCGACGGCGTCATCGTTGCCACCGTGCAGGCCGATGCGTTCTGCCACAACATGGTGCGTGCCCTGGTGGGGTCGGCCCTCTACGTGGGCGAGGGGGTCGAGGAACCAGGTTGGCTCTACGAGAGGCTGCTGGAGCAGAAACGCGATGCGAAGTCAGTCCTGGCGGCACCGCATCCGCTGGTGCTGGAGGAAGTTGCGTACCCCTCGGACGATGAGCTGCTGGCCCGGGCCGAGCTGACGCGGGCGCTGCGGAAGTAGATCCGCGGCCTGGTGGCGGCTGCTGTTGCTAGAAGGCCGGGGGAGGTCCCTCGGCTGGCAGCGAAACGGTAAACGTGCTGCCCTGGCCTGGCCGGCTTACACAGGAAATGCCGCCGCCGTGGCGCTCAACGATGGCCTTGGTGATGGACAGCCCAAGTCCGACGCCGGGGATGTCAGCCTCGAGGGCGGCGGGGCTACGGTAGAACCGTGTGAAGACCTTCGCGGTGTCCGCTGCCGTCATGCCCATTCCGGCATCCTCCACCTTGAGGCAGATCAGGCCATCCTCGGCCCGCGCCGAAACCTTCACCGTTCCGCCGTCGGGGGAGTACTTGATGGCGTTCGAAACCAGATTGTCCAGTGCCTGGCCTATCCGGAGCGGGTCAACCTGCGCCCATAACGGTGTGGGAACGTCCATGAGCAGCGAGACCTTCGACGTTTCGGCGTAGGCGCGAGCCGATCCGAGGGACGCCTCGACCACACCGGCAAGGTCCGTTCGGCGTGGGTGCACATGCAAAGCCTCTGACGCCGACACCAGGAGATCGGAAACCAGGGTGAGGAGCCGTTCAGTGTTGCGTTGCGCCACCTCGAGCCGCTGGACAACCAACGGCGGAAGCCCCTGGTCGCCGTCGAGCACAAGGTCGAGGTTCCCAATCACCGAATTCAGGGGCGTTCGAAGCTCATGGGAGACGTTCGAAAGGAAGTCATCCTTGGCCGAAATGGCTTCCACCAGCCCGGTGACGTCATTGAAGACGACGACTGCGCCGTCGAACTCGCCGTCGTCGTTCTTCAGGGGACGGGCTGCAGTGGATACAGCGCGCTGTTGCGAACCTTCACCGAACCAAACCAGATAGTCGGCAAAGGTTTCTCCGCGGGCAGCACGGGATTCAGGGCGTCGGTCCAGCGGGACCGGTGTCCTTCGATCGTGGCCTGAGACCACCAGCAGCGACTCCGGGGCGCGTCCCGGCAGGCCCTCCGGACTGGCCGTCACCTCAAAGAGGGACTGCTGGTGGTTGGAAAGCAGGCGTTTGCCGTCGCCATCGACAGCAACGATTCCGACGTCCACCGTCTCCAGGATGATGTTCAAGAGCCGCTCGCGCTCTTTGCTTTCTGCCAGGAGTGCCTGAAGCTCAATGTCCTTGGCTTCAAGCCTGCGTTGCTGGTTCCTCATATGAATGCTGGCAAAACGTATGGCGAGCGAAACGGCGAGCATCATCAAGGGCAAAAGCACAATTGACGTAACGTCGGCCGCCGTAATGTTCGGCATTTTTGAAAACAGGGTCGGCATTGCAATGAGCAACGGACCGAAGAAGCTGAGGAGAAGGCTTGTTCTGGCTGAAATCGCCGACGCGGAAAGCCAGATGACCGGAAATAGCGCCAGTACTCCCAGTCCCTGAAGATTTGCGGCCGCCCCGTTACGGGTAAACCAGATGGCCACGAGGTCAAGCACCGGTATTAGCAAGGGTGCATTGGGTCCCAGTTTCTCCCAGGGAACCAGCACGCAGGCTGCAAAAATAATGGCGTGAAGGACAAGGGCGGCCTGGAAGAGGCCGCTGGTCAGTACCCCCGCCCAAACGGCTGGCGCTGCGATGACGAGTGCGGCAATGAAAACTGTGAGGGGCAATTGGCAAAGAATGACTTGTGCCCGTGGCCGGAGGCCGCTGAAGTAGCGCTCCGCCTTTCGCGCCAGAAACCGCTCGCTCATTGGTGCCACTCCTTACGTTGGGGCCAAATCGCTCGTTCGCCTGAACTGACAGCTGGATCCAAAGCAACGCTGCGAAGGATCTCCGACTTCTTGAAGCAGAAGTTACGTTTGGTGTCATAGTAAGCGAAGTGATGCGTGGGGTCATAGGGCAAAAAGTGATGACGATTTAGCTCGTGCGTTGTAACGTGAATTTGTGGTGATGAAATTCGCATATGTGATGGGCATATTCGGAGAATTCGTCAGGCTGGGGAGTCCATGGGTGATCTTGGGGTTGCAGTGGTTGTTGAGGATGACGCCGATGTGCGGAATCTGTTGGAGGCGGTGCTAAGTCAGGCGGGGTTTGAGGTTTACTCGGCCGCGGACGGACGGCAGGGCGTGGAGGTCGTTCGCGACCACCAGGCAAATGTCGTCACCCTGGACGTGGGCCTTCCCGACATCGACGGTTACGAGGTGCTGCGGCAAATCCGGCTGTTTAGCGACGCCTACGTTGTCATGCTGACAGGCAGGACAGAGGAGCCGGACCTGCTGACGGCGCTACACTCCGGAGCCGACGATTACATCACCAAGCCGTTTCGGCCTTTGGAGCTGAGGGCACGCGTAGCAGCAATGCTGCGCAGGCCCCGGCCCCAGTCTCGCCAGGGACGGCCGCCTGCGCCGGCCCCCGCGCAGTCGCCTGTCAGGAGTGCCGCTGAGGAAGCGGTTCTCAGGCATAATGGCTTGGCGCTGAATCGCAGGACGCGGTCGGTTGTTGTCCATGGTGACGCACTTCCCCTTACCCGAAGTGAGTTCGACCTCCTTCAGGAGCTACTGCGGGTGGGAGGTGCTGTCTGCACGAAGACTGACCTGGTTCGCGTAGTCAGGGGCGAGGAAGATCGCGACGATACTTACGTCAGCGAATCCGATGAGAGGGCCGTTGAGGTCCATATCGGAAATCTCCGGCGGAAGCTGCACGAAGACCCGCAGTCCCCACGGTGGCTGCAGACTGTGCGCGGCGTGGGGTACAAGCTGGCGCCGGCGGAGCATGAACGGCAGGAGGTCCACGAACAGCGGTAGCTATTCATCCGCCAGGATGTATGTGTCCTGAAGTTCCTTGACGGTCGCGCTCCCGTGGAGTTTCACAGCGGCGATCAGGGCATGTCCATGTTCCAGGTCTCCCCTTCGGATGAACTCTTCCAGCCGTTCCGCTAGCCGGGCCAGCCGCAGCCCTCCCACCATGGCTGAAGCGATCTTCATACTTATGACCGCGTCCAGGGCGCCAGCAACGTCTTGGCGATCCACGGCTGCTGCCAGCTTCTGGTAGCGCTGGGTCCACAGCGTCGCATAGTCCCGTGCAAAGTTCTGTGCTACGGCTGGATGTGCCAGCTGGTCTGCAAGGTCCTGCAGAACTGCGAGGTCCACGAGGGGAAGTTCAGCGTCCGGAAATAGGGCGCCATCAGGATTTGATAGGCCACCAGGGGCAGCCGTGGGCTGCGGAGGTGTGGGGACAAGGCCCCCGCCTCCATTGCCGCTGAAGCTACCTGAGTTGGACATATGACAACGCTACTTCCTGAAACTGTCAATTCGCTTGACTTCAGCTAATCCTGTGGAAACCTTGCGGGTTACTGGGCTGGGGAGGGCGGCTGGCGCGACGCAAGCCGTCATTGACCGCTGAACGTGACAACCGTATTGATCACGGCGGGGCCGAGAATGGCGATGAACAGGACCGGAAAGATGAAAAACAATAGGGGGAACAGGATCATGACCGGAAGCTTCATGGCCTTTTCCTCTGCCCGTTGCCGGCGCTTCACCCTCATGACCTTGGCCTGGATCCGGAGGACCCGGCTGATGGCGATGCCGTAGGTGTCGGCCTGCACAATGGCTTGCACGAAGCTGCGGAGCTCCGGAATATTGGTGCGCTCTGCAAGGGCTATGTAGGACTCCCTGCGGCTGCGTCCCACTTGCATGTCCTGCAGGGTGCGGACAAGCTCTTCGGAGAGGGGACCCTTGCCGTTCTCCCCGGCCCGGGCCATCGCGCCCTCGAAGCCAAGGCCGGCTTCGACGGAAATGAGCATCTGGTCGAGGGTGTTCGCCAGTTCCAGCTGCATGGCTTTCTGCCGTTCCATGCCCTTGCTGTAGAGGAGCAGGTCCGGGATGAAATAGCCGAAGACCAGCACGAAAAGCCCGGCCAACTTCATAAGCGGTGTGCTGCCCGTGGAGCTTAGGAAAGCACCGAGACTTACGCCTGCAATCCCCAGTGCCAGCTTCGAGCCCAGAACGCGTCCGAGCGGCATGGACGCGGGCCGCCCGGCAAGGGAGAGCAGCCGGTCGAGTTTGCGGACATAGGCTGGCGGAGTCAGCGCGTAGCCGATCCTGTCGAGGAAGCGCCGTTCCGTCTTTTCCGGGGCTACGTCCACCCTCCGGCCGCGGGTTAGGAGGGCCACCGCTGCGGTCCGGGATTTGCGATCCACCGACAGGACGGACCAAGCCAGGTAGCTGACGGGCAGGCACACCAGGACGAGTGAGGCGAGAACCATGGGATTCATCGGGGCCTCAGAACTTCAGATCGATGATCTTGCGCATCCACAGGCTGCCGATGGTCATGAGGACCACGGACCCCGCGATCATGGCCCACCCCAGCGGATGCGTGAACATCGAATCCATATAGCCGGGGTTCACGGCCATGAGCATCAACACGATGCCGATGGGCATGGCAATCAGGATGTAGGCGGAGAACTTCCCTTCGGCAGCGAGTGCCTTGATGTGGCCCTTGATTTCGGACCGCTCCCGGATGGTCTCGTTCACCTGGTCCAGGACCTCGGCCAGGTTTCCGCCGACTTCGCGGTTGATCTGGATGGCCTGGGCGATCCAGACGAAGTCCTCGTTTTTCATGCGTTCCGAGGTGTCCGTCAAGGAGGCCAGGAGGTCGCGGCCCAGGCTGGTCTCCGTGATCACGCGGCGCATCTCTTCCGACGTCGGGCTTTGGGATTCGGAGGCCGCGGCGTCGATGGCGCGGAGGATGCTGTGGCCGGCCCGGAGTCCGCCGGCGAGGAGCTGGAGGGTGTCGCCGAGCTGCTGGTCGAACTTCGCCCGCCGCTTCCCGGCCAGGAAGCCAAGCACCAGGTGCCCCACGAACGGCGCCAGGATCACGAGGATGACGGACACGGCAGGCACACCGATCACCAGGCCAACCAGTGCTCCGACGATGCCGCCGGCAATGACCAGGACGAAGAACTCGGCCTGGCTGAGCCGGACGCCGGCGTTCTCCAGGGCGTCGCGGTTGTAGAGGCGGACGTTCCTGTCCGCGAGGAAGCGGTCAAGGCCGCCGACTGTCATGTTCGCCAGGCGGGTCAGCCGTGAGGGCGGGTCTGTGTCATACGGGCGGCGCCTGCCCAGGGCGATTTCCGGCGTACCGGGTATCAGCAGCGCCACACCCAGGAGGACTGGTGCGATGAAGAGGAGCGCCGCTCCAGCGGTCATGAGCATGGCGGCGGTCCTAGGCCTTTCCTTCGCCGGCGGGACCGGCGGGCGGGGCGAAGACGCCGGGCGAGACATGGATCCCGAGGTCCTCGAAGCGGTCGATGAAGCGCGGACGAATCCCGGTGGCAACAGGCCGCCCGAGGAAACGTCCGTGGGCGTCCACCCCGGCGGAATAGTCGAAGACGAAGGCGTCCTGGAGCGTCACGATGTCGCCCTCCATGCCCTGGACCTCGGTCACGTGGGTGATGCGGCGGCTGCCGTCACGCAAGCGTGAAATTTGGACGATCAGGTTCACGGCCGAGGCGATCTGTTCCCGGATGGCGCGCAGGGGCAGGTCCATCCCTGCCATGAGCACCAGTGTTTCGAGGCGGGCGACGGCGTCGCGCGGTGAGTTGGAGTGAACGGTGGACAGCGAGCCGTCGTGTCCGGTGTTCATGGCCTGGAGCATGTCCAGCGACTCTCCGCCGCGGACTTCACCCACCACGATGCGGTCCGGTCGCATACGCAGCGAGTTCCTCAGGAGCTCGCGGATGGTCACTTCGCCCTTGCCTTCCGTGTTGGGCGGGCGGCTTTCCAGCCGGACCACGTGGTCCTGCTGGATCTGGAGCTCCACGGCGTCCTCGATGGTGACGATCCGTTCGTCCGCGGGCAGGAAGGAGGAGAGAACGTTCAGCAGGGTGGTCTTCCCTGTTCCCGTTCCGCCGGAGACGATGATGTTGAGCTTGGCCTTCACGCACGCGTTGAGCAGTTCGGCCATTTCCGGAGTCAGTGTTCCAAAGTCGATGAGGTTGCGGACGGTGAGGGGCACCTTGCTGAACTTACGGATGGTCAGCGATGATCCGCCGACGGCCAGGGGCGGGATCACCGCGTTGACACGGGAACCGTCCTCCAGCCGGGCATCCACCAGTGGCGAGGACTCGTCAATGCGGCGGCCAACCTTCGACACGATCCTCTCGATCACCTTGCGCAGGTGCTCCTCCGAGCTGAATCGGGAGTCCGCAAGGGTGAGGTGGCCCTTCCGCTCAACGTAGATCTGGTCCATTCGGTTGACCATGATTTCGGTGACGGCGGGGTCATCCAGCAGCCGCTGCAGGGGTCCGTAGCCCAGCACGTCGTCGGCGACGTCCTGGACCAGACGGGTGCGCTCTTCCGCGGACAGCGGGACCTGCTCGGCGTCGATGATGCGCGTGAGCTCGTCACGGGCCGAGGTCCGGAGCTCCTGCTCAGTGACCGCATTGTCGTTGAAGCGGGACCCCATGCGCTCGAACAGCGCGGTGGCTGCCCTCTCCTTCAGTGCGGCGAAGGCGTCGACGGGCTGCTGGGCTTTCGGCTTCACCTCGTCCGCATGGTCAGCCCCCGTGGAAGGAACGACGACGGCGGCAGGTTGCGGCGTCGTCGTCCGCTTTTCCGGACGGGGCATGGCCCACGGTTCCGGCTGCCGGTCGGGGAGGGCGGGGCGGTCCAGTTCGAGGGTCGCGGTGGAGCTCGCCGGGCGGTGCGTCGGCGTGGGCGCCGGGTGCGTGCGTGCCTGCGATTTTGTTTGGGCGGCACTGATGCGCTCTGAAAGTTTCACTTAGACCACTACCCTTCGGTGCAGCTTGCGTTGCGATTTGGCCCGCCAGACGGGGTTGAACCGTTCGACGAGCTGGTTCAGCCCTTTGGTTGCCGGGTCCTTCACTGTTTGCTGGAGGACGGGTATGCCCCGGTTGGTGGAGAGCGCCACGGCCTTGGACCGCGGGATGCTTACGTCGACGGGTGCCCCGATGGTCGATTCGAGGTCCTGGACTGTCAGCCCGAGCTTCGAATCCGCCATGTTCAGCACCACGTGCCGCGTCTCGGGCATGATGTCCAGCTGGCGAAGGACGTCCAGCCCCGAGCGCAGGCCCCGGACGCTTGGTATGTCCATTCCGCTGACCCACACCACATCGGTGCACTTTTCCATGGCCGCAAGGCCGATTTCGGGCAGGCCGGGGGCAGTGTCCACCACAACGTACTGGAACTGTTCGGAAAGCTGTTCCAGAAGCCGGCTAATCTGCTCGGGGGTGATTTCGTCGGCGTCAACGGGGGTCGGGGGAGCGCACACGGCGTAGATGCTGCCTGGGTGGACGGTAAGGAAAGCCTTGAGGACCAGCGAATCCTGGCTCGCAGCCGGCGACACCGCGTCTGTGACTGTGTGCTGGGGGTCGAGGTAGAGCGCGGAAGCGACGTCGCCGAACTGCAGGTCCAGGTCAACGATCACTACGCTCATCGGGGCGATTTTGCCCAGTCCTATCGCTAGGTTGGTCGCTATGGTGGTCTTGCCAACTCCGCCTTTGGGAGAGAAAACGCCGATCACGAGGCCTTTGTTGCTTTCGTCCGGCTGCTGGGATACTGGCACGCGGTACCGGCTGGCGAAGGACTGGGTGGCGCGCTCCAGGAGGACCCTGATCTGCGCGGGATCGGAGTCGGGGGAGAGGATGTCCCGGATGCCCGCGCGCATGGCGTGCAGGATGAAGTCCGGTTCCGGGTTGCTGGCCAGGATGACACTGAGCTCCGGAAACCGGACATTCATTACCGTCGCGAGCCGGAGCGCCTCGTCCACCAGTACTTCAGGTCCCAGGATCAGCACCTCGGGCTGTTCCTGGTTCAGGTGGGCGAACAGTTCGTTGGGATCGGCGGGGAGCAGGCTGGTGAAGAACGTCTGCACACCTCCTTGGAGGCCGCCGGCAACGGCCTGGCGAAGACGGGCGTCGAAGTCGACGTCGGGCGTGATGAGGACGAAGCGGCTCATTTGTAGACCACTTCACGTCGTTCAACGCGGGGACCGTTGTCCTGGGCATCCAGCGGTTCCTTGCTGAGCCAGATGCGTCCGAACTCGGACGCGAAGACGATCTTGCCGGCGTCGATATCGGTGACTGCCACAGTCAGCAGTAGCGAGCCCTCCGGGAGCGTTGTGTCCTCCGGGGCGGGCTGCTGTCCGTCCTTAGGTTTCTCGGCGCTCGCAGTCTGCGGTGCCCTTTGAACGGCGGTGACCAGAACCTTGTGGATGGTGAGCTGGGTGGTTTCGTCTTCCGGCTTTGCCTTGAAGGCTCCTTTTTCGAAGGAAAGGAAGACCCCCACGTGTTCACCCACAGCTACGCGCCCGCCGACGACCCGCTGCGGCTCGAGCTGGAATGAAACTTCCTGCAGGCCCGCCGGTACTTTTGTGTTGCCTTCATCTTTGACCTCCTCTGGGGCGACGAGCCGTTCGGCCAGGAGTTGCTCACCGGGAATGAGATTCACGGCGCTGACTGTTCCGGCTGACTTGTCCAACGTGCTGAGCGCGGTGTCAGCTACGCCGGAAGCCGGAACCTTTTCAATAACGAGAGACGCCGCCATGGCTTCGACCGAAGTTCCGGCCGGTATGGCGGTTTTGACGACCAGAACGTCAACCGGCTTCATCGACTGCAGGGCACGCTGGTCGGCGCCCTGTGCGTAGAAGATGATGAGAACGGCTCCCACAATCGCCAACGCAATCGCAGCCGTTCCGGCGAGCAGGCGAGACTTCACTTTCAACTCCTGGGTCGGTTATGGGGTTAGTGGGTCATACGGACGATGGTGGCTCCGAAGGGGTCCACGGGGCCGAGGGTGTAGCCGTCGGCCAGTGACACGTACTTTACGAAGCTGCCGATGATTCCGCGGCAGTCACCTTTGCATTCCGTAGCCGTGGTGACGCCGGTCGCCGTCGACTTTTCACTGCGGAACTCGTAGGGGAGTTCCTTGTTCCCGCTGAACTTCCAGCCGGTTACCTTGAACGCGGCGAAGGACACCAGGCCGTAGACGGCGCCTGCCCCGGTCCCGGTGACCTTGTTGAAAACAGGCAGAAGGACGATGACTTCACGGCCGGCGGTGATATCGATGGCCCATTGGTTGAGGACGGTGGAACAGTTGCCCGGGGCGTTGTTGCCGGTGTCGCTTCCGCCTTCGCTGAGCGTGAGGTCGATGGTTCCGCCGCAGACTCCGGGATCCGGGGCGAGCCAGCCGAAGCCGCCGGCAACCGCTGCGCCGGACGGCCCGTAGTTGCAGTCAGCGTTGGCGTTCTTGCCATGTTCTTGGAGGAGTTGCAGCGAAGCGCCGATGTTGTCCTTGACCTGGCACACGGAGAAGGCCAGGGGGAAGGCCGTCCGTCCGGCCTGCGGGCTGCCCCAGGCGGCGGATGCTCGGGCTCCCACCTCCTTTGAGGGGATTCCCAGGATGTCGGCGAAGAACAAGGACACGGAGTTGTCGGCGCCGCCGGGTTCCTTGGCCGAAGTCTGGACGGCCACAGTTCGTGCCGTCTTGTCCAGGTCGATGGAGTGCACGTTACTCATGCCGTCCAAGGCATTCTGGCTCGCCAGGCTGCCGGCGAGGGCCGACGTCGTTGAGCACAGCGGAGAAGTGGAGTCCCGGGCGCACTTCTGGGCGGTGGCGATGGCGGCGGCGTCCGCGCCGCTTTGAAGCTGAGAGCGCTCGGAGTAGATCACACCGACATCGACGGCGATCGCCGCGAATCCGAGCAGGACGACCATCAGGAGTGCAACAATGACCGTAATGGCCCCGTGTTCCTTGTCGACGGTCGGCCTGCCGCTGATCAGCCACCGCACAGCATGACTCCCTTGCCGGTCATCGGGAAGGGACCCGCGACACCGGTGATAGTGGACAGCTCATACTCGATCGTGAGCGTTACCTGTGCTCCCACGGCGCAGGCCGGTGTGCTCAACGTGATGTTGGAATCTGAAATTCCAGGCCGTATGGTGACCGCAGCATGCTTGGCTGCGGTCACCGCTCCCGGCGCATCGTTGGAAATGGCCATCACGCGTACGCCCTCGCGGGCCGCATTGGTGAGCGAAATCTGCGTGGTATAGGCCCGGCCGAATTCGATCGTTCCCAGAACTAGCAGTAACAACAGGGGCAGAAGGATCGCGAATTCGACGGCAACTGCGCCGCGCTCGGGTTGCTCTCGCATCCGCTCTGCACCTCTCGTTACTAGCTTTGCGGGCATGGGTGAGGACGAAAACAGGTCGTGCGGTGCAGGTGTATTCACCTGCACCGCACAAACGATCCTGATTCCGTAGCTGTAGGTTCGGTCCGGACCCTATTCGCCTTCGACCGGTGCGGCAGGAGGCGTCAGGATGTCGTCGTTTACACCATTGAAGAGATCTGTGAGGGTGCCACCCAGGGTGCTGACGGCGACGATGATAACGACTGCAATGAGGGCGACCATGATGCCGTATTCAACAGCCGTGGCCCCAGCTTCTTCGCGGCGAAGACGGATCATGATGTTGGTGTAGAGAGAAAGCATTTCGTACTCCTGAGCGAGTCGGATGGCTGGCCCTGCACCAGCTCTAGAACGAAGTTAGCAAGCGATTTGTAGCGCTTGGTGGGACCTTGGAATATCCTGCGCCAAGCCTTCGAATACTGCGGCTTTGCTGCCCTCTCCTTGGGGGAATTCTGCGCCGAGCCTGCGGCAAGGGCCAGTCCGCGCACGCAAGAGGACCCCCTCGGTTCTGGCTGCCGAGGGGGTCCGGTCTATTGGAAAGGCTGAGGTAATCGTTCGCATGATCTGATTCGGCGATTGTAGTTGTAGGGTCACCCCGATATAAGGGTTGTTCCCCATGAAGGCCCTGAACGCGCACTCACACACCCGCCCAGGGCCTTCGCCCGACTCAAGATCCCGCGACTCGGTCGGGTGGCTCGGGGCGCCAACACCCCAGCTTTGGAAAATCTGTGGCGCAGCCGATCTACGAGAATGCCTCGATGATGTTGATAACTGCGGGCCCCAGAATCACGATGAAGATGACGGGGAAAATGAAGAGCAGGAGCGGAAAGAGAACCAAGACGGGCAGTTTCATGGCCTTCTGCTCGGCGCGTTGGCGACGTTTGACCCTCATTTCGCGGGCCTGTGACTTGAGTACCTTTGCGATGGCAATGCCGTAGGCATCAGCCTGAACCACCGCCCGAACGAAGCTCCGTAGATCCTGGACGCTGCTCCTATCCGCCAGAGCCAGGTAGGCGTCTCGGCGGGATCGCCCGACCTGCATGTCCTGCAGTGTCCTGATTAGTTCCTCGGCCAAAGGACCCTTGCCATTCTGACCGGCCCGCGCCATCGCCGATTCGAAGCCAAGGCCGGCTTCGACAGCGATAAGCATCTGGTCCAGCGTATTGGGCAACTCCAACTGGATCTTCTTTTGACGCTCGGCCCCCCTGCTGCGGATGAGTAGATCCGGAACAAAATACGCCAGTCCCGTTGCGAAAACGGCTAGTAGGATCATTTGAGGGCTCCCATTGCGGCTCAGCATCAGCAGCATGAGCAGTGCCACGACAAGAGCAACAGCGGGCTTGCCTACCAGCAGCCTTGGGAGCGGCATGGAAGCGGGGCGGCCGGCAAGGGCCAGCAAGCGGTCCAGCTTGGCCTCGTAGCCAGTCGGGGTGAGCTTGCGAGCCAGTTTCTCCAAATCCATGTTTTGCGGGACTTGGGCTGTGCCTCCGGTTTCGAGGCCTTTGCTGAGGTTGCCTTGAATAACCAGCCGGGATTTGCGGTCGGCCACAATGAAGGACCAGACAAGATAGGAAACGGGTAGAACGGTGAGAGCGATGATGGCCCAAGCGATTGGTTGCATTGTTGATTCCCCCTTAGAACTTCAGATCGCTGATTTTGCGGATCCACAGGCCGCCGATAGTCATCATGACTACAGCCACTCCCATAAGAACCCAGCCGATTGGGTGACCTGTTAGTGAACCGATGTATTTGGGATTCACCAATCCCATCAGGACCAAGAGCAGGACAGGCAACGACATGAGGATTACTGCAGAGAGTTTCCCCTCAGATGCAAGCGCCTTGACCATCCCCTTGATTTGGGAACGTTCACGGATGGTCTCTCCTACCTGGTCGAACACCTGGGCAAGATCACCACCTACTTCTCGGTTAATCTCGATCGCCTGAGCCATCCAGTTGAAGTCCTCGCTCTTCATCCGCAGGGATACATCGTTTAGCGATTCTTGGAGGTCGCGGCCGAGCCGGGTTTCGTTAACCACCCTGGCGAACTCGGTAGCGGTAGGCTCGCTCGCCTCTTGCGCCACCGCGTCGATGGCCCGCAGGACACTGTGACCCGCTCTTAGGCCGCCGGAGACCATCGTGAGGGTATCGCCCAGCTGCGCCTCAAACTGTCCCCTGCGACGCTGCGTCAGAAAGGACAGGTACATTGCAGCCAGAACCGGCGTGAGACCAGCGAATAGGACTGCGAATACCGGACCCTGCAGGATGAGGCCAACAAAGCCGGCGACTACAGCGACAGCTCCCACCAGCACTGTGAAATCTGCACGGGCCATCTTGAGGCCAGCCTGATCCAGTGTGGCTCGTTCACCCCGGGATTTGCCATTGCCGGCAAGAACCCGTTCCACTGCACCCACTGTTGAGTCCGCGAGCTTGGTCAGAGGCGAACGTTCGGGGCCGCCGAATGGCCTGCGGCGGCTCAGGGCTACGGAGCCGTTCGCAGGGCGGAAAACGACGAAAACAATCACCAAAACTGCTCCGACGAGGAGCGTCATGCCGATCGCAAATAAGGCAGTCGTCATCGTCATCATCGCCGCCCCACCTGCATCGGCCTACCGTTGAAAATAGCTGGAGAGACAACGATGCCCAGGTCCGCGAAGTGGTCAATAAAGCGGGGGCGGATTCCTGTCGAGATGGGCTTACCCAGGAACTTACCGCTGGCATCCACGCCGGCGGAATAGTCGAAGACGAAGGCATCTTGCAGTGTGACGATTTCACCCTCCATTCCCTGGACCTCGGTAATATGTGTTACCCGCCGGGTTCCGTCGCGCAGCCGGGAGAGGTGAACGATGAGGTTCACTGCAGAAGCGACCTGCTCGCGGATCGCGCGGAGCGGTAGGTCCATCCCTGCCATGAGGACCAATGTTTCCAATCGCGCCACTGCATCCCGCGGTGAATTCGCGTGAACCGTTGAGATGGAGCCATCGTGTCCTGTGTTCATGGCCTGCAACATGTCAAGACTTTCGCCACCGCGGACTTCGCCCACCACAATCCGGTCCGGCCGCATACGCAAAGAGTTCCGGACCAAATCCCGAATGGTTACAGCTCCCTTGCCTTCGATATTTGCCGGGCGGCTCTCCAGTCGCACCACATGGCTCTGTTGTAGCTGGAGTTCAACAGCGTCTTCAATCGTGACAATGCGGTCATCCGAAGGGATGAAGGATGAAAGTACGTTTAGGAGCGTCGTCTTTCCAGTGCCCGTACCCCCCGACACGATGATGTTCAGTTTTGCCCGGACGCAGGCGTCCAAGAGCTCCGCCATCTCCGGTGTCAGCGTGCCGAAGTCGATCAGGTTCTGGACCGTCAGCGGGATCTTGCTGAATTTTCGGATAGTGAGAGACGATCCGTTGACCGCCAGAGGCGGGATAATCGCGTTCACACGGGATCCGTCTTCCAAACGAGCATCGACGAGCGGCGATGATTCGTCGATCCGCCGTCCAACCTTGGCGACAATCCGCTCGATCACCTTGCGAAGATGCTCCTCGGAACTAAATCGTCCATCGGTCAGGATCAGCCGGCCGTCACGTTCCACGTACACCTGGTCCGGACGGTTCACCATGATCTCGGTTACAGACTGGTCCTCCAAGTAACGCTGAAGTGGCCCATAGCCCAGGACGTCGTCGCCCACGTCGCGGATAAGTCGTCGTCGTTCTTCTGGGCTAAGTGGCACCTGTTCTTCGTCGATCACCAGGCTCAATTCATCGCGCGCGATCTTGCGCAACTCTTCGTCGGTGAGCGATGAGTCAGTTAGGCGCGCGCCGAGCCGTTCAAAGAGGGCCTTTCCGGCTCGCTGCTTTAGGCCTGCCAGGGCGTCGACAGGTGCAGAGCCTCCGGTTCCGACGGCCACTGTCACTTGCGACAGAGCCTCGTGTGAGCTCGGGCCTGAGGCTCCGATACCGGAAGCTCCGATTGTAGTTTTGCCGCCACGGGCGGCTTCCAGTCGTTCTGCAAGGCTCATGAGATCACCATCCGCCGGTGTATTTTCTTCTGTGGTTGAGTGGCCCACTTGGGGTCGAAGCGCTCCACCAGTTTGGCGAAGGCACGCGCAGCACCGTCATGCGACGAGTCCTGCAGCAGGGGTACACCTTTGTTCGTAGAAAACGGCACTGCACGCGAACGGGGAACTACTGTGTCCACGGGGACACCGATGGTGGCCTCCACGTCCTGGACTGTGAGACCACTCCGCCTGTCGGCAAAGTTGAGTACCACGTGCCGACCCTGGGGCAACAGTTGCAACTCTCTCAGCACATCGAAGCTCGTATGCAAGCCACGGATACTCGGAATATCCATGCCGCAGACCCACACCGCATCTGTGGCCTGTTCAAGCGTGGCGAGCACATGTTCGCCTAGGCCCGGAGTTGTGTCTACTACAACGAACTGGAATTCGGCAGCCATCTGATTGAGCAGATGGCTCACGGCTTCGCCGCTGATATGGTCGGCATCGCCTGGCGTATTAGGCGCGCACAAGGCGTAAATTCCGCTCGGATGAACGGTGAGGAAGGCCTTGAGCACCATCGAATCCTGGAATGCGGCGCCACTCACTGCGTCTCTGAGGGTGTGCTCAGGTTCCAATTGGAGCCCTGTTGCAACATCTCCGAACTGCACATCGAGATCAACTATCACTACCCCCATCGGGGCTATCTTCCCCAGGCCAATGGCCAGATTAGTGGCCACAGTTGTCTTGCCAACGCCGCCCTTTGGAGACATGACGGCGATGACACGTCCGGCTGGTCGCTCGGGGCCCGCTGCTGACACCAGGCCTCTGCGACGGCCGGCCGAAGCCAAGCACGCGCGCTCCAGAAGGATTCGAAGCTGGGCAATGTCAGCATCCGGACTTACGATGTCCCGGATACCGGCCCGCATGGCGTTGATCACCTGCTCCGGTGCTGTGTCCTCTACTAGTACCAAGCTGACTTCCGGATACTGAAGGTCGAACACGGTAGCCATTTTGAGAGCCTCGTCTTCCGGGAGTCCCGGGCCCAGGACCAGGACTTCCGGCGGTTCACCGGTGAGGCGACCGAAGAGTTCCTGCGGGCCCCCAAGCATCACTGATGGTGGGAGCATTTGGACTGTGCCGTGCAAGGCACCCCGAATCGCCGATTGCACTTTGCGCTGAAAGTCCTGCGATGCCGTTATGACTACGAAGCGGCTCATTGGAAGACCTTCCCCAGCGTCACCAAGCCGGGCTTGGAATCCTTCGACTCTTCGGTCTCCTTAGAGAGCCAGATCTTGCCGAACTCGGCACCGAAAATGATCTCGGATGCATCAGCATCCTCACGGGCCAGGGTCACATACACCGACCCGGAAGGCAGTGCCGGGCTCGTAGACGTTGAGTCCTTGGAGGCCTCGGGCGGCGCCTGTTGGACGCTAGTAACTAGAACTTTGTGGAAGGATTTTTGGGTGAATTCCTTGAAGCCCTTCAGATCATTGCTGACCGGCGCGTCCGCGCCAGCTTTTTCGTCCAGCTTGTAGGAGATGTAGACACCCACGGTGTCTCCGGCCGCCAGCCGGCCACCGATAACACGCTGCGGCTCCAGCAGGACTGAGATCTCCTCCATGCCCGCTGGCACAGGTACCGTGCCGGGGGTGGCCAATGCATTCGGATCCACCAGGCGCGCCTCCAAGAGCTGTTCACCCGGCTGGAGAGCTACGGCTGTAACCTTGCCGGAAAACTCTGAAATTGATTTGACGGCATCGGCCGGAACGGCAGTCCGAGGCAGAGTGGTGAGTTTGAGTGATTCTGATAGCTGAGAAACGGGTGTACCCGCAGTGACAGCTTTTTGAACGACGAGAACTTCTACGGGCTGTAAGCCTTGCTGAGCACGGTTGTCGGCTGCCTGTGCGTAATTGAACATCAGTACAGATCCGACAATTGCCAAGAGCAATGCTGCCAGGCCCCCCAGCAGCCTGATTTTCACGGGATTCTCCTTTGACTATTACTTAGTGAGCTCTACGACGGTTCCGCCGTAGTCTGTGGTTCCGCCGACGTCAAATGCTTCGTCGAGGGCGACATAGCGGATGAACTTTCCGATGATGCCTAAGGCGCTTGGACTGTATCCGCCAGCCTCTTTGTATCCAACCGCAGCGGCTGGCATGTAGTGGAAAGGGTCCTGGTTGGCCAGGTCCCAGCCCACGACATCGATGGCGGCGAAGGCCTTCAAGTGAAATTTGCCTTTGTCGCCGGGTAAACCGTTGTCTTGGTCGAAGACCGGGAGAAGCGCTACGACCTTCTCATCTGCGATCAACTTCTCCTTCCAGGTCTGGAGCGCTGAGCCGCAGTCTTTCTCGGGATTATTTCCGTTATTGGTGGAGACCCATGGCGACGCAAGATCAACCGTGGCGCCGCAAGTCCCACTGGTTGTCGTCAGCCAGCCGAAGCCGCCCGGTATTTCGAGACCGGAGCCTGTTTCGTGGCATTTGTCTTTTTTGCCCGCCCCGGTTCCGTGGGAAAGCAGGAACTGCGTTTTGCCGTCAGCTGCCACGCTCAAATCAACTTCGCATTCTGAGAAGGCAATTGGCAGGGAAGTCACCCCAGACTTTGGCCCACCCCACCGTGCCTCCGCAACGGCCCCGATATTGGTGGTGTCGGTGCCGAAGACCCTGGCAAAGAAAGTAGAGAAATGTACTCCCGTGGAATCCTGGGCGTTGGTTGTGACGGTGACCTTTTTTGCAGCCTTATCCACGACGGTGGAGGCGACATTGGTCAGGTCGTCCTTGGCATTGGCATTGGCTAGCAGACCAGATAGTGCCGACCCGGTGGTGCAGGCGGCGTCGGAAGTGTCTTTGGCGCATTTCTGCGCTACCGCCAAGGCAGCTGCATCGGCGCCATTTTGTACAACCGCCTTTTCCGCATACATGGCACCGACATCAACGGCGATTGCCCCGAAGCTGAGCAGCATTATCATCATCACGGCAACCATCACGGCGGTGGCGCCGCGCTCATTTTCTGTGTCTTGGGTCAGCCGCCGCATTGCATTGTTCCTTTGCCTGTGAGGACGATGCTGCCAGTGAAGCCGTCAATGAAACCGGTGACGGTTTGCAAGGTGTAGCTCGTCGTGGCTGTCACCTGCTTGCCGGCTGAGCAACTGCTGCCGCCGCCACTGAAGGTAAAAGTCGTTGTGACCGTGCTTGGAGTGAGTCGGCCGGCCGCTTGGCTGGCCTGTGTAGCAGCGACTCCGCTGTCGTTATGAATCGCCATATAGCGGGCGCCTTCACGTGCAGCCTGATTTAGCGAGAGCTGTGCGTTGAATGCAAAAGAAAACTCGATGATTCCGATGAGTATTAGGAGCAGCAGAGGAAGAATCAGAGCGAACTCAACGGCTGCTGCGCCCTTTTCGGTTGGTTCATGCATTTCTTGTTCCCTAGTCTCGAAAGGCCGATGGCGGTTCCCAGGTGGCCCAGGAACCGCCATCAATGGACTTTTCTGTCCGGAGACTACGGAGCCGGAACCAGTTCCGGAGCGATGGTGTCGTTGAAGAGGGTCTGAAGGTTGGTTCCCACCAGGCCAATACCAACAAGGGCCGCGATGACGATGAGGGCAACCATCAGACCGTATTCAACGGCCGTTGCGCCCTTCTCTTCACCCGTGAGACGGTTCTTGACGCCGGCGACAAAAGCGATCATGGAGACCAGTGCAGAATTCATTTTCTTGTTCCTTTTGTGAGTGCTGAAATGGTTTTCGAATTTCCCGCGCCCCCCAATTCGGCGTTGCTGGAACTTCGATACACAAAGGAATACAGGAGTCACAAATAGCCACACAACGCGTGGTTGTACTCGTCTTTTTTACTCCACTAACTGGAGGTTACTTGGGGCGAGCGACTGTAATCCTGAGATGTGGAGTACACGGCTACTTGGTGTACTCGGAAACTGCTACCGCGAGAACACCGTAGGCATGAGGATGCGCCCGATCTCGACGCCCCAAAGCACTGTCACGACGCAGCCCAGGAACATGGACGGCCCGAATGGTAAAGCGGTCTTCCGCCCCGCCAATCCGGTTGTAACAAGAAGAACACTGGCAACAGCACCCACAATGAAACCAAGGGCTATACCCAGTATCAAATGCCCGACCGAGAGGTAGCCCAAGTACAAACCAAGTGGTGCCGAAAGCTTTACGTCTCCCATGCCCATTCCGCGGGGAGAAATTAAGGCCAAAATCAGATAAATCACGAAAGTTACGGCACATCCGATGACCGCAGCGAGCAGATTTCCCCATCGTTGGTTCATGCCGGCGTCTAAAAGCAGCAGCACAAATCCGATTCCAAGCGACGGAAAGACTATCTTGTTGGGCAACAACTTGTGTTGGAGGTCAATCCGGGACAGCACAAGCCCAGCTGCGCATAGGAATAGGAATGCTGGCAGCACCCATGACCAGCCGAACCGCCAGGCCATGGCGGCGAACAGAAGCGCCGTTAGTGAAAAACTAACGTGGCTCTGCCAGCGGACCCGTCCCAACTCCAGAGTCGGAAGCAATTGTCGCGCGAGCAGCAGGGCAAGTGGAGCCACAGCAAGCCCCAAGAGCGCACACGCGATTACCAACAGGGAAGCCGGGGGCATTTCAGTCAAAGAGGGCACCTAAGCTCGGAGTTACTCGTGGGCCAAACCGCCGAACCGAGCATCAGGACCGGCGCAGGCTGGCTACCTAGAGCCTATTTTGACCAGCGGCCTCTGTACCCGCTATTCTTGATAGTCGTTGTGCGTGTCCTTTCTCGATGATGCGTGCCCGCTGAGAATCCGGTTGCAGGATAACTACTCCTCGGGCACATTCGAGACCTCTGGACCACTGGATTTCTAGAGCCCTCACCTCTGTTCCGGTAGCGCATAGATAGTAGGTGCACACGCTTACGTGACACCTAAACAAGAACGCCAGAACAAGAACGAGGCAAACACCGTGCGTACGTACACCCCGAAGCCCGGCGATATCAACCGCCAGTGGCACGTCATTGACGCCACCGACGTTGTCCTTGGTCGTCTCGCCAGCCAGACCGCAATCCTGCTGCGCGGCAAGCACAAGGCCACCTTTGCTCCCCACATGGACATGGGCGACTTCGTCATCATCATCAACGCTGAGAAGGTTGCCCTCACCGGCGCCAAGCTCGAGCAGAAGCGCGCTTACCGGCACTCCGGCTACCCGGGCGGCCTGACCTCCGTCACCTACGCGGAGCTGCTGGAATCCAACCCGGTCCGCGCCGTGGAGAAGGCCATCAAGGGCATGCTCCCGAAGAACTCCCTCGCTGCACAGCAGCTGGGCAAGCTGAAGGTGTACCGCGGTGCAGAGCACCCGCACGCGGCTCAGCAGCCCAAGACTTTCGAAATTTCCCAGGTCGCCCAGTAGTCCTGGCCACCAAACAACTTATCTATACAAGGAGAACCGTGGCTCAGAACGAAGAGACCACCGAAGCCGTTGCGGCTGAGGAAACCCTGACCAGCTACACCTCGGAAAGCGGTCCTGCGGAAGCAGAAGCGCCCAAGAAGGAACGCCCGGCACTGACCGTCGCCGGCGCCGCAGTTGGCCGTCGTAAGGAAGCCGTGGCACGTGTTCGCATCGTGCCCGGTACCGGCAAGTGGATCATCAACGGCCGAGAGCTGGCCAACTACTTCCCGAACAAGCTGCACCAGCAGGATGTCAACGAGCCGTTCAAGATCCTTGATCTGGATGGCGCCTACGACGTCTTCGCACGCATCCACGGTGGTGGCATTTCCGGCCAGGCCGGTGCCCTGCGCCTTGGCATCGCCCGTTCATTGAACGAGATCGACACCGAGAACAACCGCGCCACCCTGAAGAAGGCCGGCTACCTCCGCCGTGACGCACGCGTCATCGAGCGTAAGAAGGCTGGTCTCAAGAAGGCCCGTAAGGCTCAGCAGTACTCCAAGCGCTAAACCCGCTTGCCGGAAGCCCGTCCCGCCATTTGGCGGGGCGGGCTTCCGCTGTTTTAAGGCACCAACGCTCCCGGGGTCGTAACAGCCGGGCGCGCAACAACCAAGGCGTACCTCGGCTGGAGCCAGAAGTCAGCTCCACCGGGTCCATCGTCTAAACTTGACCCGATGTCTAGATTATTTGGAACAGATGGTGTCCGGGGCCTGGCAAACGGCCTGCTCACAGCAGAGCTGGCAATGCAGCTGGCGCAAGCGGCCGCCGTCGTACTCGGCCACCAACGCACCACGAACGGTGCCCGGCCGCGCGCAGTGGTGGCCCGCGATCCGCGGGCCAGCGGTGAGTTCATCTCCGCGGCCGTCTCGGCGGGACTCTCCAGTTCAGGCATCGATGTCTATGACGCCGGCGTGCTTCCCACCCCGGCCGCCGCGTACCTGGTGGCCGACCTCAAGGCAGATTTCGGCGTGATGATCTCGGCCTCCCACAACCCTGCTCCCGACAACGGCATCAAGTTCTTCGCCAAAGGCGGCCAGAAGCTGCCTGACGAGGTTGAGGACGCCATCGAGGAACAGATGGGCAAGGACGCGTTCCGCCCCACCGGAAGCGACGTGGGCCGCATACAGACCTTCTCCGACGCCGAGGACCGCTACATCGTCCACCTGCTGAGTACCCTGCCGCACCGCCTCGACGGGCTGAAGATCGTCCTCGACTGCGCCCACGGCGCCGCCAGCGGCTGTTCCCCGCAGCTCTTCAACGACGCCGGCGCTGAAATTGTGGTCATTGGTGCGGAGCCCGACGGCCTGAACATCAACGACGGCGTTGGCTCGACCCACCTCGGCGCCCTGCAGCGTGCCGTGGTGGAGCACGGTGCCGACCTGGGCATCGCGCACGACGGCGACGCCGACCGCTGCCTTGCCATCGACCACGAAGGCAACGAGGTGGACGGCGACCAGATCATGGCCATCCTCGCGCTGGCGCTGAAGGAGTCCGGGAAGCTCAAGGACAACGTCCTGGTTGCCACGGTCATGAGCAACCTCGGCCTGAAGATCGCCCTCCGCAATGCGGGCATCACCATCCGCGAAACTGCGGTGGGGGACCGTTACGTTCTTGAGGAAATGCGCGACGGCGGGTTCAACCTCGGCGGCGAACAGTCCGGACACGTTATTTTCGCCGATCACGCGACTACGGGAGACGGTCTCTTGACGGGCCTGCAGCTGGCTGCACAGGTGGCGCTCACGGGCCGGCCGCTGAAGGAACTGGCCACGGTGATGACCAAGCTCCCGCAGCTGATGATCAACGTCAAGAACGTGGACAAGGCGCGGGCAGGCACGGATGAGGGGGTACTCGCCGCAGTGGCCGAAGCGTCCACGGAACTGGGCGAGACCGGCCGTGTGCTCCTGCGGCCGTCCGGTACAGAGGCCCTGGTCCGCGTGATGGTGGAAGCCGCCGACATGCCGACCGCTGAACGTATCTGCAAGCGGCTCGCCGCCGTGGTGGAAGAACGCCTGGCGGTTGCACCGGCCGTCTAAGCCGGCGCCGTCTGAGCCAACCCGGACCAGTCCGGCCCAAGACTAAAAGTGGTCCGCCTCCAGCCGGAGGCGGACCACTTTCGTCATGTCCAGAAACTACGCCCTGCGACTGCCGTTCCTGAGTTCGTCGCGGATTTCGGTGAGGAGTGCGATCTGGGGGTCTTCGGCGGCCTCCTCCTTGACTTCGGTACCAATACCGAGCCGGCGGTTGCGGCGTTCGATCATGTGGTTCATGGGCACGATGACTACGAAGTAGATGGCGGCTGCCACCAGCAGGAACGAAATGATGGAGGAGATGACGGACCCGTACATGAATCCCTCCCACTGCATCTCTTCAATGCCCTTGGCACTGAACAGGCGGCCGATCAGCGGAGTCAGCAAGCCTTCAACGATTGAGGTCACGACGGCGCCGAAGGCGGCACCCATGACCACGGCGACGGCAAGGTCTACGACGTTGCCCTTCATGATGAAATTCTTGAATCCGGTCAACATAGCTTCCAAGCTAGTGCAGCCCCGTAAACATGATGTGACAGCCAGGTAATTTCGCGGGGCGTGTCGGGCGTCACGCCAGGAGTGGACAATCACCTCATGCTCGCCGAGAGGTCATCGTCGCGAAGAGCCAGGCCCTCACGGAGGATGGCCCCTTGTCCCGGATGCTAGGTGCCGTAGACTCTCGTGTGCCGAAGGGCGGTCGATACTCGGGTGAGGATGGACGGGAATGGTGCACCACCGACTGAAGAAGCATGACTGTACTCTGCACACGGCTGATGTTGTTGAGCGCCTGGGGCTTCTCGTGCCATACATTGCGGAGGAGGAGGTCGGACCGGTTCGGCCGGCCGAGTTGGCGGACTGGATCTCCGTCGAGGCCGAGGACGAACCCGAAATCGACGAACACGGCTGGCTGGTGGACCTGGACGACGGGGTCGGTCTGCTCATTCGCCCCGATCGCGACGACCTGGCGGACCTGTTGGGAGAGCAGGTCGGTGTTCGCTCGGTTGTCCAGCTCGATCGCGAAGTGTTCGCCGTTGAAGCGCCCCGGCTGTGTGCCGATGGACTGCGCGCAGCCGTTATGCAGGCCGTCGCTGCTGCCAACGGGAGGGCCCATGACCTGCATCCGGCGGATCAGCCGGGCGCCCCAGCCGGAGACGGCGTAGCCCCACCCGACCCAGCCGCCACGGCTCAGACAACACATCCGGCACAGACCGTGGAACCTCCCGAGGACGACGATCTGTGCCGGCTGGTCTCCGGGGATGCCGCCAGCGACGGCCAGAAAGTTCAAATATGGGTCAACCGGAACGGCATCCTCATCCTGCCCGCCGGCACCATCCCGCACGGCCCCCTGGACCACAGCGAGAACCCACACTTTCAGCGCGCCACCGTTACGTCAGCTCGTGCGTCCGAACTTGCAAAGCGCCATGCAGGGAGATGGATTCCCTACTCCTTCCTCAGCGACGTCCAACTGTTCCGCCCCGGGCTGGTGCGGCGTCGCTGGAGAGCTACCGTCGTGGAGCGAAGTGGCGCTTCTGCCTCGTTGACCTGGCGAGGGACACGTCCACACGCCCTGCTATTCGGTGTCTACGTCGTCGCCGGGCGCAGCCGAGGACCGGTGGACGGGCTGCCCTAAAAGGACGAGCCGGGTAATTTCGCGGGGCGTGTCGGGCGTCACGTCGGGACTAGGCCACTACCTCAGAAACAACGCCAGGATTAGAGGGCCCGCCGCGCAAAGGAGCGCCACAACAGCCAACCCTCGGACAATTTCAAACCTGGCGGCCACGGACGAATGCTGAACTCGCCAGCACCGGAGGAGGCCGGAGTTTGGCTTCATACGCCAACGCTTCCATCTCGTAGTCCGTGCCTTCCAGCACGGCGTCGTCCCGCAGCAACAGATGTATGCGCTCCTCAATCTCGGGTGTCATTTTGCGGATACCATGCGGGGTTGTCCCGGGTCTCTCAAGGGAGCTCAGGGTCCGCATCCCCTGGACCAAGGCCAGCGTCGCCTTGACCGGATCCGATTCCAGGAACGTTCGGGAGGTCCATGCCACCTTCGCGCGTTCGAGCGGGAATGTCAGCTTCTCATCGCGGCCCTCCTGACGGACTAGAAGCACCACCCGCTGACCGGTGCCGCCCTTGGCGTGGTGGCCGCGGACCTGCGGTTCTGCTTGGATTTCGCGCACGTGAAGCCAGTGAAATGCCGCGACTACACGCGGTCGTGAGCCGCCGCCAACCAGCAGTGCCCCCTCCTTGTCGAAGCAAACAGTAAAAAGCCGGGGCAGGCCCGCAGTAGCTGACCGGGCGAACAGGCCGGGGCGTAGGACACGCAAGGCCTGCAGGAATTCCTCGTCGCGCCGGCCCTGCAGCACCGTGAAGTGGTTCAGTTCGCGGGCCACAAGGAAATACCCTCTCGCCCGAAGATCCAGCAAGGAAGAGAGGCCCAGTGCGATCAGGCAGCCGCCCACAGCCTCAGCAAGGAGAAAAGCACCGAGCCCTTTCCAGGCACTGAGCTGGGGCCCCGCCAATAATTCCGCAACCAAAGGCCACGCCAACCAAAGCGGAATTGCGACGGCAGCAAGCGGGCAAACAACCCAGAACAGGGCTTTTTGCCGTTTAACAGCGGCCGTGGAGTCCTTGCGGGAGATGTGTTTCTCGAAAGCGTCTCCGGCCGTGGAAGGAGACGAAGCAGTGGGAGGGATGGTGACCTCGAAGCTTCCCTTCCCGTCGTCGTCGATGTCTGCGAGGTTGGGCGTATGCTGCTGGTCTCGTCCCGGGGGGCCGGTCGGGTCTGGTTGGGGCTTGTCGGCATACAAACCAACCAGGACGCTGACCTCTGCATCGACATCCACCTTGGCGAGTTCCGCCCGGAGTTCGTCCGGGTCTAAATCCGCCGGTGAAATCCCGAATTTCGCCAGCCGCCCTTTCGCAGCCAGACCCGAGACGCGCGCCGGGTCCGGCGCGGTCGTCAGGATCCACTGGGCGAAGGCGGCGGTCATGCAGTGGCAGTCGTCCTTGGCATCCGCATAAGCGTCCACGCCGGCGTAACCCATCGTCTCGCCGTGGGCATTCTGTATCTTGTTGAAGCTCAGTAGATCCAGCAGGTCGGCGTCAATGGACGCGGCGCTCCGGGGAATTCGCCACAGCGCCGGTGGGCAACAGTAGCGAAGCAGGAAGTTTGCGACGCTGGGCACCTCCGACTGCCAGCCGTTCCAACCGCGAATGGCTGCCAGGCCATCCGGGCTGGTGATGTAGTGCTCCAGAGCCCGGAGGGTCCGGAGTCTAAGCTGCGGCAGAAACTCAAGGACGGCATTCAATCGGTCCGGTTGTGTTCCAGCCCCGCCAGTTGGCCGGTGCGGATCCTCCCGGGCCATGGTAGACAGCCGCTGCACGATGCCGTCAATTTCGCTGTTTGCGCTGGCACCCCCGATGTCCCCCATGCGGGAAATGTACACGGCGGCAGCTGGAGCCTTCCTTGGGCGCGCCGCCGGCCTCCGGCGGCACCCGAGAGCTTCCCTACAGGTACCCCGGCGCCGCTTCCAGCCCGAAGTACTCTTCCAGCGTGTTGATGCCCCGTGCCGTCATGTCCGTCGCGGCCTCCACGCCGATATAGCGCAGGTGCCAGGACTCGTAGTAGTAGCCCGTGATCCCGTGGAACATCCACGGGTACCGGACCACGAAGCCGAAGCGGTGCCCGTTGGCCTTGGCCCACACCGCGGCCGGCTGCTCAGCGAAGCACGGCTGGAAACTACAGGCCCCGCCGCCGTCGCCGATGTCGAAGGCCCAGCCTGTCTGGTGCTCCGAGAATCCCGGCCTGGCCGAGGCGGTGTCCGCCTCGGCCTGGCCCCTGGAGGCAACATAGCTGTTGTACGTCGCCACCTGCGTGCCGTAGGAACGGTAGCCGCTGGCCAGGGTCATGGTCACGCCGTCCTGCGCGGCCGCGGCGAACATCTGTTCCGCGGCAGCCGCCGTCGTGCTGTTCAGCTGGGCAGCTTCGCCGGAAACTGCCAGCGCAACGTTCGGCTGGACGAGGTCCGCCGGCACGTAATCAGCGGGGGAGAGCGGGCGGTGCTTGTTGACCACCAGCCACGGGCTGGCGGGATCCGTCAGGGAGTACTGTTTTGCCAGTCCGGCCGCAGGCGAGGTGGGCGTCGGCGCAGAGGTGGTTGCCGGCGCAGGCGCCGCCACGGTCCCCGGTTCAGTGGCAGCGGCAGTGGACGTCTCCGGCCCCGCCGACGACGACGCAGCCGTCGGCGCGGCGGATGCGGAAGTCCCGGACGGGGAGGACGACGACGGCGGCTGGGTCCCGCCGTCGGGCGTGCACGCTGCGAGGGCAGTCAGCCCCGCGCCGACGGCAAAAAGCTTGGCCACCGACCTCCTGCTCACAGGTCCGGCGGCCAGCACAGATCCGGCGGTCACAGCGCAGTTGTGGCACACCTGTGCTAGACCTTCCGCAGCAGCATGCGGCGGATGGAGTGGTCTGCTTCCTTGGTGAGCACCAGCTGCGCCCGGCCCCGTGTGGGGAGGACGTTGTCCTCCAGGTTGGGCTCGTTGATGCGCTTCCAGATGTCCCGGGCCGTGGTCTCCGCCTCGTCGTCGGACAGCGTCGCGTAGCGGTGGAAGTAGGACTCCGGCTGGGCAAACGCGGTGCTGCGCAGTTTGCGGAACCGGTCCACGTACCACTCCTCGATGTAGGAGGTCTTCGCATCCACATAGATGGAGAAATCGAAAAAGTCGCTCAGCGCCAGTCCCTGCCTGCCGTCCTGGCGGGGGCGGGCGGGGGCCAGGACGTTCAGGCCCTCCACGATCAGCACGTCCGGCCTGCGGACCACCACTTCCTTGCCGGGCACAATGTCGTACGTGACGTGGGAGTACCAGGGTGCCCGGACCTCCTCTGCGCCGCCCTTGATCTCACTCACAAACCGCAGCAGAGCGCGGCGGTCATAGGATTCCGGGAACCCCTTGCGGTCCAGGAGGTGCCGGCGCTTGAGCTCTGCCAGCGGGTACAGGAACCCGTCCGTTGTAATGAGCTCCACATTGGGGGTGCCGGGCCAGCGCCGGAGCATCTCGCGGAGCACGCGGGCGATGGTGGACTTGCCCACGGCCACGGAACCGGCCACGCCGATCACGAAGGGCGTGCGCTGCGTCTGTTCGCCGAGGAACGTGGTGGTGGCGGCGTGAAGCTGGCCCGCTGCCTCCACATAGAGATGAAGCAGCCGGGAGAGCGG
Source organism: Arthrobacter oryzae (assembly GCF_030812315.1). Lineage (GTDB taxonomy): Bacteria > Actinomycetota > Actinomycetes > Actinomycetales > Micrococcaceae > Arthrobacter > Arthrobacter oryzae_B. The sequence continues at coordinate 179,287 of NZ_JAUSSM010000001.1, forward strand.
CAAATAGACTTCGCGGACTTCCTTCATGTCCAGCGGATCTCCGAGCCCTCGGAGACGGACCACGTCCTCTTCATTCAGAGGCTGTTCCATCTGGGCTGCGAGCCGGGACCAGGTCTGCCTGTCCAGCTCCACGAACGGGGAGACACCCTCTCCATTCGCTTCATTGCGTTGCAAAGTCACGTTAGAGATTCTGCCCTCCGCGACGCTGAGAGCGAAATGGATGGCGACGCAACCGCCGTAAAGGGCGGCTTGCGACCCGTCAAGGAGGCCACGTTCGACGGCGACGGCCCACTCCGCCATATAAGCTTGGCTCTATGTGTGGAATCGTAGGATACGTAGGCCATTCGTCAGGCCGGGTAAATGTTGGCCACGGCGCGTTGGACGTTGTCCTTGAGGGACTCCGCCGCCTGGAGTACCGGGGGTATGACTCCGCCGGCGTCGCCGTGGTGGCTGACGGGACCATTTCGTCCCGCAAGAAGTCCGGAAAACTGAGCAACCTGCTCACCGAACTGGAAGAGCGTCCGTTGCCGGACTCCGTCACCGGAATCGGCCACACCCGCTGGGCCACCCATGGCGGGCCCACGGACCAGAATGCGCACCCGCACCTGGCCGACGGCGGCAAGCTGGCCCTGATCCATAACGGCATCATCGAAAACTTCGCCGAGCTCAAGCTCGAACTGCTCGAAGGCGGCGCCACGTTCGCGTCCGAGACGGACACCGAGGTGGCCGCCGCGCTCCTGGGCGACATCTTCCGGAACAAGCTGGGCGGTGACGCCTCCAACGGCGGCCTGACCAGGGCCATGCAACTGGCCTGCCAGCGCCTCGAAGGCGCCTTCACCCTGCTGGCCGTGCACGCGGACCAGCCCGACGTCGTCGTCGCCGCCCGGCGCAACTCCCCGCTCGTGGTGGGACTGGGCGAGGGCGAGAACTTCCTCGGCTCGGACGTCTCCGGCTTCATCGACTACACCCGCCGCGCCGTGGAGCTGGGCCAGGACCAGATCGTGACCATCACCGCGGACACCGTGGAGATCACCGACTTCTTCGGCGCCCCGGCCCAGGGCAAGGAATACCATGTTGACTGGGACCCGGCCTCGGCCGAGAAGGGCGGCTACCCGTCCTTCATGGAAAAGGAAATCCACGACCAGCCCGACGCCGTCGCCAACACCCTGCTGGGCCGCTCGGACCTCGACGGCAAGCTGACCCTCGATGAAATGCGCATCGACCCGGAGCACCTGAAGAAGATCAACAAGATCATCGTGCTCGCCTGCGGCACGTCCGCGTATTCGGGCCAGGTGGCCAAGTACGCCATCGAGCACTGGTGCCGCATCGCCACCGAGGTGGAGCTCTCCCACGAGTTCCGCTACCGCGACCCGATCGTTGACGAGAACACGCTGATTGTGTCCATCTCGCAGTCCGGCGAGACCATGGACACCCTGATGGCCGTCCGGTACGCCAAGGAACAGGGCGCCAAGACCCTCTCCATCTGCAACACCAACGGTTCCACCATCCCGCGTGAATCCGATGCCGTGCTGTACACGCACGCCGGGCCGGAGATCGCTGTGGCGTCCACCAAGGCGTTCCTGGCGCAGATCACCGCCGCGTACCTGCTGGGCCTGTATTTGGCACAGCTGCGCGGCAACAAGTTCCAGGGCGAGATCAAGGACATCCTGGCCGACCTCGCGAAGGTCCCGGCGAAGATCCAGCAGGTCCTGGACCACGTGGACGAGATCAAGGAACTGGCCCGGTCCATGGCGGACGCCAAGTCTGTGCTGTTCCTGGGCCGCCACGTCGGGTTCCCGGTGGCCATGGAAGGCGCGCTCAAGCTCAAGGAACTGGCGTACATCCACGCTGAAGGCTTTGCCGCCGGTGAGCTCAAGCACGGCCCGATCGCGCTGATCGAGGAGGGCCAGCCGGTGTTCGTGGTGGTCCCGTCCCCGCGCGGCCGGAACTCGCTGCACGCCAAGGTGGTCTCCAACATCCAGGAGGTCCGGGCCCGCGGCGCGAAGACCATCGTCATCGCCGAGGAAGGCGACGAGGCGGTCAAGGCCTACGCCGAACACGTCTTCTACATTCCGGAGACCCCGGTTCTCCTGGCACCCCTGTTGGCCGCCGTGCCGCTGCAGATCTTCGCCCTCGAACTCGCCACGGCCAAGGGTTACGACGTGGACCAGCCACGCAACCTGGCCAAGAGCGTGACCGTAGAATAAGCCGCATGATTGTTGGCATTGGCGTAGACGTCGTAGACATTGAACGGTTCGGCCGGCAGCTGGAACGGACCCCCGGGCTCCGGGACAGGCTGTTCGTCCCGGCCGAGCGCGAGCTGAACACGCGCTCCCTGGCCGCGCGCTTTGCGGCCAAGGAAGCCGTGGCCAAGGTCCTGGGGGCTCCCGCCGGTATGAACTGGCAGGACTGCTGGATCGGCCTGGACCAGAACGGCCCCACCATCCAGGTCAAGGGCACCGTGCTGGCCGTCGCCGAGTCCAAGGGCGTCAAGCGCTGGCACCTGTCGATGAGCCACGACGGCGGAATCGCCACGGCGACCGTCCTGGCGGAAGGCTGACGCGGACTCTTCACCTGACAGCCCTGCCGCGGACCCAGCACCGATTGGACTGAACCAATGATCAGCGCCTATACCGGAACCCAAATACGGGAGGCCGAGCAGCACTTCATCCAGGCAAGCCTGGGCGCTGGCACGGGCGCTGTTCTTATGCAGCGGGCGGCCTACGGACTGGCCAACGCAGTGGTCCGTGAACTCGCGTCGCGCGGCATCCGCCCCTACGGCGCGAGCGTCGCGGTGCTGGCGGGCAAGGGCAACAACGGGGGAGACGGGCTGTTCGCCGCCGCCATGCTGGCGGCCCGCGGAATGCGCGCGACGGCGGTCCTCACCGCCGGGGAAGCCCACCCCGGAGGCCTCGCCGCCCTGGAACGGGCCGGCGGCCGTACCCGCGCCCTCAGCGACCACAACGCAGGCGAGCTGGCGGCGGAAACCGCCCGTGCCGACGTCGTGATTGATGCCGTGCTGGGGACCGGAGCCCGCGGTGGGCTGCGGGGTGCACCGGCGACCCTCATTGGGAAACTCCGGACCGGAGCACACGGCTTTGTGGTGGCCTGCGACATCCCCAGCGGCGTGGACGCGGACAGCGGCGAAGCCTATGATCCCGTTCTGCCTGCGGACCTCACCGTGACTTTCGGCGGGGCCAAAGCCGGACTGTTCGCAGATCCCGGCGCCGATTACTCCGGGCGCGTGCAGGTCATCCCCATCGGCATCGAAACCGAACTGCCTCCGCCGGCGCTGCGGCGCCTGGAATCCGCAGACCTTGCCCGGCTCCTGCCGCCGCCGTCGCGCCGCTCCCACAAGTACTCCCGCGGGGTCCTGGGGGTGGTCGCCGGCTCGCAGCAGTACCCGGGGGCCGCGGTCCTCGCCTGCCGCGGCGCCCTTTCCGCCGGCGCCGGGATGGTCCGGTACCTCGGTCCGCCCGAGCCCACCCAGCTGGTCCGCCAGGCGTGCCCGGAAGTGGTGTGCGGGCCGGACAGCGTGGCTGACGCCCATGTCCAGGCCTGGCTGGTTGGCTCCGGGATCGCCGACGGCGACGACGACCAGCTGCGGCGGGTCCGCGACGCCGTCGACACGGGACTCCCTGTGGCGGCCGACGCCGGTGCGCTGCCGGCCCTGCCGGACGCCCTGGCACCGCATGTGGTGCTGACACCGCACGCCGGCGAGCTGGCGCACGTCCTGCAGCGCTACGGGATCGACCTGGGGCGGCAGGGCGTGGAGGGCGCCACCCTCGAGGCTGTGCGCCGGGCCGCCGAAAGGACCGGAGCCACAGTCCTGCTCAAGGGCGCCACGACCGTGGTGGCTGCGCCGTCGGGCCCCGTGTTCAGCCAGGCCGAAGCCACGCCGTGGATGGCCACCGCCGGCAGCGGGGACGTGCTGGCCGGGATACTCGGCGCCCTGCTGGCCCAGCACTCCGACGAAGAGGAAAGATTTGCCGCCTCCGGCATCTCCCCGGATCAGCGCTGGGCGGCCATCGGCGCCATGGCGGCAAGCCTGCACGGCCGTGCCGGGACCCTTGCCTCAGCCGGCGGCCCTGTGACCGCCGGCGCAATCGCAAACTACCTGTCCGAGGTGATGCGGACGCTGTAACGATCGGCCGCCAAGCGCGGGAAATTAATAGTAATCCTACTTACTAGTAGTCTGTCTAAGATTTGTTCGTTCGCACGAGGAGTACACATGGAAGTCTGGCCCGGATCGGCATACCCGCTGGGAGCCACCTTTAACGGCACTGGCACGAATTTTGCGCTGTTCAGCGAGAGAGCCGAAAAGGTGGAACTGTGCCTCTTCGACGAAGACGGTGTTGAGTCGCGGATCGAGCTCCTTGAAGTAGACGGCTACGTCTGGCACTGCTACCTGCCCCACATCCAGCCGGGACAGAAATACGGCTACCGCGTCCACGGCCCGTACGATCCCGACTCCGGGAACCGGTTCAACCCGAACAAGCTGCTACTGGACCCGTATGCCAAGGCCGTGCACGGCCAGATTGACTGGGACCCCGCCCTGTTCTCCTACAACATGGGCGATCCCGATTCCCGCAACGACGCCGACTCCGCGCCGCACATGATGATGGGCGTGGTGATCAACCCGTTCTTCGACTGGAACGGCGATCACGCCCTCCGCGTGCCGTACCACAAATCGGTGATCTACGAGGCCCACGTCAAGGGCCTGACCCAGCTGCACCCCGAAGTTCCGGAGGACCAGCGCGGCACGTACGCCGGTGTGGCCCACCCCTCGGTCATCTCCCACCTGCAAAAGCTGGGCGTCACCGCGATCGAGCTCATGCCCGTGCACCAGTTCGTCAACGACGGCATCCTCCAAGACAAGGGCCTCAACAACTACTGGGGCTACAACACCATCGGGTTCTTCGCCCCGCACAACACCTACAGCTCCACGGGGGACGTCGGGCAGCAGGTCCAGGACTTCAAAGCCATGGTCCGCTCGCTGCACCAGGCAGGCATCGAAGTGATCCTCGACGTCGTGTACAACCACACCGCCGAAGGCAACCACCTGGGCCCCACGCTGTCCTTCAAGGGCATCGACAACGCCGCCTACTACCGGCTCATGGACGGCGACGAGAAGCACTACATGGACTACACGGGCACTGGTAACTCGCTCAACGTCCGGCACCCCCACTCCCTGCAGCTGCTCATGGATTCCCTGCGCTACTGGGTCACCGAAATGCATGTGGACGGCTTCCGGTTCGACCTCGCCTCCACCCTGGCCCGCGAATTCTACGACGTGGACAAGCTGTCCACCTTCTTCGAACTCATCCAGCAGGACCCCGTGGTGTCGCAGGTCAAGCTCATTGCCGAACCCTGGGACGTCGGCCCCGGCGGATATCAAGTGGGCAACTTCCCACCGCAGTGGACGGAATGGAACGGCCAATACCGGGACACTGTCCGCGACTTCTGGCGGGGAGAACCGTCCACCCTGGGCGAGTTCGCCTCCAGGATCACCGGCTCCGCCGACCTCTACGAGCATTCCGGACGCCGGCCGGTGGCATCCATCAACTTCGTCACGGCCCACGACGGCTTCACCCTGTCGGACCTGGTGTCCTACAACGAGAAGCACAACGACGCCAACGGCGAAGGCAACAACGACGGCGAATCCCACAACCGTTCCTGGAACTGCGGCGCCGAAGGCCCCACCGACGACCCCAAGGTCCTGGCCCTCCGTGCCCGGCAGCAGCGCAACTTCATCGCCTCGCTGCTGCTCTCCCAGGGTGTCCCCATGCTGCTGCACGGCGACGAACTGGGGCGCACCCAGCAAGGCAACAACAACGGCTACTGCCAGGACTCCGAACTGACCTGGATCAACTGGGACAACGTGGACCAGCCGCTCGTGGAGTTCACGGCCGCCGTCAACGCACTCAGGCACAGGCACCCCACGTTCCGCCGCAGCAAATTCTTCGACGGCAGGCCGGTGCTCCGCGGCGAGGGAGAAAGGCTTCCGGACATCGAATGGCTGGACGTTGACGGTTCCACCATGAAGCCCGAGGACTGGGACAGCGGCTTGGGCCGGTCCATTGGCGTATTCCTCAACGGTGACGGCATCCAGGGCCTGGACGAGCGGGGGCGGCGGATCACCGACGTCAACTTCGTGCTGTACTTCAATGCGAACGTCGAAGAAGTGAAGTTCACCCTGCCATCGGACGAACACGCCCCGGCCTGGGACGTCATCATCGACACCGCCGGGCACAACGCCGACACCGAACCCGTCGAAGCAGGCGGCGTCCTGGCCGTCGACGCCAAGTCCCTGGTGGTACTCCGCGCGCACAGCACCCCGGAAGTCGAGCCGGACCACTCCGTGGCGGCTTCGCTCGCGGCCCTGTCCCAGACCTCCACCAGCGAGACTGCGGCGCTGACCAGCCCCATGATCGCGGAGCCGGGGCAAGTCAAGAAAACCAAGAGGAAGCCGGCGGAGTCATGAAGACGCCCGTCTCCACATACCGGCTCCAGATCCGCCCTTCGTTCACGCTCCAGGACGCCGCCGCCGCAGTGCCCTACCTGAAGTCGCTGGGCGCGGACTGGGTCTACCTCTCCCCGATCCTGACGGCGGAAAAGGGCTCGGACCACGGTTACGACGTCACCGATCCGTCCACCGTCGACCCCGACCGCGGCGGCCCGGAGGGGCTCGAGGCGCTGTCCCGGGCAGCCCGGGACGCCGGCATGGGCGTGCTGGTGGACATCGTGCCCAACCATGTGGGAGTGGCATCGCCGTACCAGAATCCCTGGTGGTGGTCGCTGCTCAAGGAAGGCAAGCAGTCGCGTTACGCCGAGGCGTTCGACGTCGACTGGGACTTCGCCGGCGGCCGCGTCCGGCTGCCTGTGCTGGGCAGCGATGACGACCTCGACAAGCTGGAAATCCGCGACGGCGAACTGCGCTACTACGACCACCGGTTCCCGCTGGCGGACGGCAGCTACTCCGAAGGGGATGACCCCCGCGACGTCCACGCCCGGCAGAACTACGAACTGGTGGGCTGGCGCCGCGCGGACAACGAGCTCAACTACCGCCGCTTTTTCGCCGTCAATACGCTGGCCGGCGTCAGGGTGGAAATCCCCCGGGTGTTCGACGAGGCGCACGAGGAGGTAGTCCGCTGGTTCCGCGAGGGGCTGGCGGACGGGCTCCGGATCGACCACCCGGACGGGCTGGCGGACCCTGAGGGCTACCTCCGGCGGCTCCGCGAAGTAACCGGCGGTAGGTACCTTCTGATCGAGAAGATCCTGGAACCGGGCGAGGAACTTCCGGCCTCCTTCGAATGCGAGGGGACCACCGGCTACGACGCCCTGGCGGACGTGGACCGGCTCTTCGTCGACGCCGAGGCCCAGACGGCCCTGGACCAGCTCGACGGCAGGCTCCGCGGCGGCGAACCCGCTGACTACCAAGAGATGATCCGCGGGACCAAGCGCAGGATCACCGACGGCATCCTGCACTCGGAGATCCTGCGGCTGGGACGCCTGGTTCCGGCGGGAACGGACCTCGACAGCGGACGTGCGGCGGATGCGCTGTCCGAGATCATCGCCGCCTTCCCGGTGTACCGGACCTATCTTCCGTTCGGGGAGGAAGTCCTGAAGGAAGCCTGCAGCCTGGCTGCGCGGAACCGGCCCGATCTTGCACAGACGGTGGAGCTGCTGCAGCCGCTGCTGCTGGACGCCGGTTCGGCGCTGGCGCAGCGGTTCCAGCAGACGTCCGGCATGGTGATGGCCAAGGGCGTGGAGGACACCGCGTTCTTCCGCTACACCCGGCTGGGGACCCTGACGGAGGTGGGCGCCGATCCCACCGAGTTCGCCCTCGACCCGGCGGAGTTCCACCGCCGCATGTTACGGCGGGAAGCCGAACTGCCGCTCTCCATGACCACGCTCAGCACGCACGACACCAAGCGCAGCGAGGACACCCGGGCCCGGATTTCGGTGATCTCCGAATTCGTGGCGGAATGGGACAAGGTACTGACCAGGCTGCAGGAACTGGCCCCGCTGCCCGACGGGCCGTTGGCCAGCCTCCTGTGGCAGGCCATCGCCGGCGCCTGGCCGGCTTCCCGGGAACGCCTGCAGAAGTACGCCACCAAGGCTGCGCGCGAGGCCGGGAACTCAACCGACTGGCTTGACCCGAACGAAGCGTTCGAGCAGAAGCTGGCCGCCGCCGTCGACGCCGCGTTCGACAACCCGGACGTCCGTGCGGAACTGGAGTCCTTCGTGGCCCTCCTGGAGCCGTACGGCGCCGCGAACGCACTATCCGCGAAACTGGTGCAGCTGACCATGCCGGGAGTGCCGGACGTGTACCAGGGCACCGAGTTCTGGGACCGTTCCCTCACCGATCCGGACAACCGCCGGACTGTCGACTTTGCGGCCAGGCAGCGGGCATTGGCCGCCCTCGACGCCGGTGAGCGTCCGGCGTCGTACCAGGATGACGCCGCCAAACTGCTGGTGGCATCGCGGGCACTCCGGCTCCGGCGTGACCGTCCTGAGCTTTTCACCGGCTACACGGCACTCGCCGCGGCCGGCCCGGCAGCGGCGCACCTGGTGGCCTTCAGCCGCGGAACCGGCTTGACCGGTGCCGTCACGCTGGCCACCCGGCTGCCGCGCCGGCTGGAACAGTCAGGCGGCTGGCGGGACACCTCGGTGACCCTCCCGGCTGCGATGACCGATGAGCTCACAGGCGCCAGCTTCGGGCCCGGGCAGGTGTCCGTTGCGGACGTCCTGGCCACGTACCCCGTTGCCCTGCTCGTCCCCGCCAGCCCTGCCACCTCCACAGGAACGGAGAACCACGGATGACGTCCACTGCAAGCCGAAGCCATCGTTTCGATATCTGGGCACCCGACGTCAACGCCATCACCCTGGTGGCGGACGGCTCTGAATACCCGATGAGCCAGCGCGGCGGGGGCTGGTGGACTGCCCCCGGTGCCCCCTCCGAGGGCGAGGTTGACTACGGCTACCTGCCCGGAACGGACACCACTCCGCTGCCGGATCCCAGGTCCCGCCGCCAGCCGGAGGGCGTCCATTCGCTGTCCCGCACCTTTGAACCGTCCGCCCATAAGTGGGCGGACGGGGACTGGCGGGGCCGGGAGCTGCAGGGCGCCGTCATCTACGAACTGCACATCGGCACCTTCACCACCGAGGGCACCCTTGAGGCCGCGGCCGGAAAGCTGGGCTACCTCAAGGAGCTCGGCGTCGACTTCGTGGAACTCCTCCCCGTCAACGGCTTCAACGGCACCCACAACTGGGGCTACGACGGCGTCCTCTGGTACACCGTCCATGAGGGCTACGGCGGGCCTGCCGCCTACCAGCGCTTCGTGGACGCGGCGCACCGCGCGGGCCTGGGTGTCATCCAGGACGTGGTGTACAACCACCTGGGGCCGAGCGGGAACTATCTGCCGCGCTTCGGGCCCTACCTGAAGTCGGGGGAGGGGAACACCTGGGGCGACTCGGTCAACCTGGACGGCGGCGGGTCCGACGAGGTGCGCCGCTATATCCTCGACAACGCGGCCATGTGGCTCCGCGACTACCACGTGGACGGGCTGCGGATCGACGCCGTGCATGCCTTCAAGGACGAACGTGCGGTCCATCTCCTGGAGGAATTCGGCGCCCTGGGCGACGCCGTGTCCACCGAAACCGGCCGGCCGATCACCATGATCGCCGAATCGGACCTCAACAACCCCCGCCTGCTGTACCCCCGGGACGTCAACGGGTACGGCCTTGAGGGTCAGTGGAGCGACGATTTCCACCACGCGGTCCACGTGAACATCAGCGGGGAAACCGAGGGGTACTACAGCGACTTCAACTCGCTGGGCGCCCTGGCCAAGGTCCTGCGCGTCGGGTTCTTCCACGACGGCAGCTACTCCAGCTTCCGCGGCCGGCACCACGGACGGCCCATCAACACCGGGCTGGTGCACCCTGCCGCCCTGGTGGTGTGCAGCCAGAACCACGACCAGATCGGCAACCGCGCCACCGGCGACAGGCTGTCCCAGTCGCTCTCCTACGGGCAGCTGGCCCTGGCCGCCGTCCTCACGCTGACGTCCCCGTTCACCCCCATGCTCTTTATGGGGGAGGAATACGGCGCCACCACGCCCTGGCAGTTCTTCACCTCGCACCCCGAGCCGGAGCTGGGCAAGGCGACGGCGGAAGGCCGGATCAAGGAGTTCGAGCGCATGGGGTGGGATCCCGCCGTCGTGCCTGACCCCCAGGATCCGGAAACCTTCCGGCGTTCAAAACTGAACTGGGGTGAGGCCACGGAGGGCGACCACGCCCGCCTCCTGGAGCTCTACCGCTCACTGACCGCGCTGCGGCGCAGTACTCCGGAACTCGCAGGCCTGGGGTTCACTGACACCGCGGTGGACTACACCGAGGAGGAGGGCTGGCTGCGGTTCCGGCGCGGAGACGTGCACGTGGTGCTGAACTTCTCGGAACAGACGGTCAAGCTCGACGACGCCGGCGGAACCCTGCTGCTCTCCACCGATGAGGCAACACAGCCGGACGGCGCCTCGCTGGTGCTGGCACCCTGGAGTGCGGCCATTCTGCGGGCCTAACCGCCGGATCCGCTTTGCTGTTGCGCCGCGGGCTGTTCATGTCAGCCCGCGGCGTAACAACGGACTTGTTGGCTGTAGCCTGCGTCACAGCTGGCAGGATAGATCATATGACTTATTCGGCAGCGGACAACCGCTATGAATCCATGCCCTACCGCCGCGTCGGACGCAGCGGCCTCAAGCTACCGGCCATCTCCCTTGGCCTCTGGCACAACTTCGGCGACGACAAGCGTTTCGATGAGCAGCGCGCCATCCTCCGCCGCGCCTTCGACCTGGGCGTCAACCACTTTGACCTGGCCAACAACTACGGCCCGCCGGACGGCTCCGCCGAAACCAACTTCGGCCGCCACCTCCAGGACGATTTCAAGCCCTACCGCGACGAGCTGGTCATCTCCACGAAGGCCGGCTACTACATGTGGCCCGGCCCGTACGGCGAGTGGGGCTCCCGCAAGTACCTGATCTCCAGCCTGGACCAGTCCCTGCAGCGCATGGGCCTGGACTACGTGGACATCTTCTACAGCCACCGCCCGGATCCGGAAACACCCATGGAGGAAACCATGGGCGCGCTGGACTACGCCGTGCGCTCCGGCAAGGCCCTCTACGCTGGCATCTCCTCCTACACACCCGAGCAGACCATCGAGGCGGCCCGGATCCTCAAGGAGCTCGGCACCCCGCTGCTCATCCACCAGCCCAGCTACTCCATGCTGAACCGCTGGACCGAGAACGGAACGCCGAACCTTTACGAGGCGCTCGAAGAGGTTGGTGCGGGTTCCATCGCGTTCTCGCCGCTGGCCCAGGGCATGCTGACCGACCGCTACCTGAACGGCATCCCGGCCGATTCGCGTGCGGCCAAGGAACGGTTCCTGTCCGAGTCGTCCCTGACCGAGGACAAGCTGGACCGCGTCCGCGGACTCAACAAGATCGCGGCCGACCGCGGGCAGTCGCTGGCGCAGATGGCCATCGCCTGGATCCTCCGCGACCAGCCCAAGGGCACACCTGTCACGTCCGCCCTGGTGGGGGCGTCCAGCGTCAAGCAGCTGGAGGACACGTTGTCCGCCATCAACAACCTGGCGTTCTCGCAGGAGGAGCTGAAGGCGATCGACGAGTTCGCCGTCGAATCCGATATCAACCTCTGGGCGCAGAAGTAGCCAACGCGTAACAGAGCCGCCGGGGCTGGCGGGAACATCTCCGGCCCCGGCGGTGTTAGCTAGAATGCAAGGGCGCCCAATGGCGCTGTGCCCATCAGCCGCCGCCGCACATCAGAGTGCAGCCGCGCCGGGCACGTGAAGTTTGTTCTCAAAGGAGTTCCGTGTCTTCAAATCCGATTCGTGTTGCCATTGTCGGTGTGGGTAACTGCGCCGCATCCCTGGTCCAGGGTGTCCACTACTACCGGGATGCCGACCCCCAGGCAACGATTCCCGGTCTGATGCACGTGGAGTTCGGCAAGTACCACGTCAACGACGTTGAATTCGTTGCAGCCTTCGATGTCGACGGCAAGAAGGTCGGCGTTGACCTGGCCGACGCCATCCTGGCCAGCGAAAACAACACCATCAAGATTGCCGACGTTCCGCCCACCGGCGTGACCGTCCAGCGCGGCCACACCCTGGACGGCCTCGGCAAGTACTACCTCGAAACCATTGAGCAGTCCCCTGCAGAGCCGGTCGACGTTGTCCAGGCCCTCAAGGACGCCAAGGTTGACGTCATGGTCTGCTACCTGCCCGTCGGGTCGCAGGAAGCTGCCGAATTCTACGCCCAGGCCGCGATCGATGCCGGTGTGGCCTTCGTCAACGCGCTGCCCGTGTTCATCGCCGGCACCAAGGCGTGGGCGGACAAGTTCACCGCGGCCGGCGTCCCCATCGTGGGCGACGACATCAAGAGCCAGATCGGTGCCACCATCACGCACCGCGTCATGGCCAAGCTCTTCGAAGACCGCGGCGTCACGCTGGACCGCACCTACCAGCTGAACGTCGGCGGCAACATGGACTTCAAGAACATGCTGGAACGCGACCGCCTCGAGTCCAAGAAGATCTCCAAGACCCAGGCCGTCACGTCCAACGTCGAAGCCGAACTGGCCGCCAAGGACGTCCACATCGGCCCATCCGACTACGTCCAGTGGCTCGATGACCGCAAGTGGGCCTTCGTCCGCCTCGAAGGCCGCAACTTCGGCGACGCTCCGGTTTCGCTCGAATACAAGCTTGAGGTCTGGGACTCACCCAACTCCGCCGGCGTGATCATCGACGCCATCCGCGCCGCCAAGATCGGCCTGGACCGCGGCATCGGCGGCCCGCTGCTCTCCGCATCGAGCTACTTCATGAAATCCCCGCCGGAGCAGTTCAACGACGACCTCGCCCGTGAAAAGGTCGAGGCCTTCATCCGCGGAGACCTGGAGCGCTAAGCCCCACCACCCACCCCGGACGCTCTCTCACTTCCTGCACGGTTTTGGGCGATCCTCTCTCACTTCCTGCAGGTTTTGGCTTAACGCTCTCTCACTTTGGTGGGGGAGCGTTTTGCGTGGGGGCGGGATGTGCTTGGCGCTACACTGAACCGACCGAAGTGGTCGCTGACTGGGGGAGCAGCATGAAGGGGTGGCTCAAGGGTATTATCGCGGCGGTCTCCGTCATGGCCATCTTCGCCGCCGGCATTGCCGCGTTTCTTGCGGTGGACTACAACAAAAGCGCAGCCGCGGTCCCGCGTGTCAGGGCGGCCGCCGACCAGTTCGTGGTGACTGACGGATGGACCTTGACGACAGAGAACATCAAGGGACCGGGAGCGTATTGCGTCGCCGTCCGTTGCCCGGGGATCCAGAGGATCTGGGAGCGTTACGATGCTCCGAGGGCTGAAGACATTATACGGATGATCACGGAGTCCGGCTACCTTCTGAAGTTCTCCGAGTGCCTCGACTTTTCAGTCGACGAAAAGAGCCCGGTCGAGAACGGAGTTAGTAACTACGGATGTCAGACGACACCTGTCAACGACCTCCGCACTCAGGTTTCCGTCTATATCACCCGTGACTGGAACTCTGAGCTTGGATCGGGCGAGCCCCGGTACCTGTACAAGCTGATTCTCCTTGTCAGCAGGGAAAGCTCCAGCGACTGAGCGGTGGGTCCAGGTTGGGGTGGCAACGACGCGTTGAAGCTTCCGGAGACGCTCTCTCACTTCTGGTGCGTTTTCGCGCGATGCTCTCTCACTTTTGGTGGGAGAGTGTCGCGCTTTACGCGCCCGGTTCGTAGCGCCGGATGGCATGGCTCGCCTGGGCAAGGGCGAGGAGCTTCAGCAGCAGCTGGCTGTGCATGTGCATGCCGACCGCAGCGGTGAGAATGAGCTGGTCGACGCTGTACGGGGCAGTCGTGGCCGCAATGTCGAGCCCGGCGACGTCGTCCATTGCCTTGCTGTAGGCGTCCAGGAGCTCGCCGGACACCGGGATGTTGAGGCTTTCCATCAGTTCGAGGTGGGCGTTCAGGGCGTTCCGGGCGTCGCTGGGATAATCGGGCCAGTTCCGGATACGCACGACGGCGTCAGTCGCCGGTGTGCGGACGTCGCCACTGCCGGCGGCGGGGGTGTCCAGGTCCAGCACCACGCGCTGAACCGCAGCTAGGAGTGCAAGGCGCGGGGCGCCGTCGTCGGCCATTCTAAGGATGCCGCGGATCTGCTCGATGTTCAGTCCGACTATGCGGCGGAGCGCCTGGATCAATTCGAGGCGCTCGACGTGCTTGGCCGAATACTGAGCGCGGGTTGCGTTGACGGTCTCGCCGGCCGGCAGCAGGCCCTCGCGCAGGTAGTACTTGATGCTGGCGGACGAGACTCCCGTCTGCCCGCTGAGATCCTTGAGCTGCATGCCCGCCCTCCCTGCGAAGGTCCGGAACCATTGGATAGCGGATCCGGCGCCAACTATCCTGATGTACACACGTTGGATAGTGGCTCTATCCTAAGGCTATGGAGCACTGGAATGTACTGCTTGTCAGCCACGTGATCGCCGCGCTGTTCGTCCTCGCGATCGGACCCTTCCAAATCCTTCGCCGGCGCCGTGACCGCATCCATCGCACCATGGGCTACCTGTGGCTGGCAGCCATGTACTACGTCTGCCTCAGCAGTTTCTGGATTGTGACGGCCGGGCATTTCACCTGGCTGCACGGGCTGTCCGCCTTCACCATCGTGACGGTCACCCTTGGCCTGGTCAGTGCCATCCGCCGCAACATCCCGTCGCACCTGGGGAACATGATCGGCAGCTACATCGGTACTGCCGTGGCGTTCATCTTTGCCGTCGCCGTGCCGGGACGGGCCATTCCGCAGCTCCTCGCCGAGGACCCGGCCACCGCGGCGTACGTGGCGGGGCTGGTGGTGCTGAGCGTTGTGGTGGTGTTTGTTTCGCTCAAGCGCGGCGGCCGCACGGGGGGCGCATCGCGCGGTTCGCAAGACCGGACGCTCTCTCACTTCCTGCGCGTTTAGCCGGGACGCTCTCTCACTTTTGGTGGGCTGTGGCGGGACGCTCTCTCATCCCGCGTCGGCGAAGCCGGATGCGTGGGGATGATCCAGCCACGCAGTGCGCAGCGCCCGCTTGATCTTCCCGACGGCGCGTTGGAAGCCGTCAGCATGATCGTCCTTGTCGAATATCAGGACCGTCCAGCCGGCCGATTCGAACGCCTTGTTCCTCCGCCTGTCACTCAGGGACTGAGCGTCAAGAAGGTGATGCTCGCCGTCGTACTGGATGGCGATTCGCCGGTGACGGTAACCGAGATCGGCGCTCGGGGATATGGCGCCAGCATCCCGCAGTGCCAGCTGGAGGTCCGGTTCAGGAAGGCCAGCATCGGCTATCGCCAAGCGGAGCAGCGACTCGGGTGCTGAGTCTGCCCCCACGCGCATCAGGTCCAGGGCTTCCCTGGCGCGCACAACGCCCTGCAGGTTTGGATGGCGGCCGACCAGGGACCGGAGCCCGTCCAAGGTGTCGTAGGGCTGCGTCCGGCCCTCGAAGTCCACTCGCGGAACGCGGATTATCTGATCGCCCATGCACACGAGGTCACTTACCGACAGCCGCCGCGCCAGATCCAGCCACGTCCGCGACCGGGTGCTGATCTGGATGCCGTCGACCGATTCAATTTCGTCCTCCCGGGCAAAGACCGTATGGCCGAGAACGCCCTTGCGGCGCACGGAGGGTAAGGACCTGGGCTTGCTCAAATGGAGCTCCGTCGAGTCCGCCAACCAGGGCGGCAACAGTTGGCACCGAAGCCGTGCTGCAGTCACGTGTGAAATCCAGGCACCGGGCGATGCGGCAGACAGCGCCCGTGCCGCGCCTTCCAATTCAAAGCTCCAGTCCGAGGGGCGGTAAAGTCCGCGTCCAACATGGATCACGTCATTCCGCCGCAGTCGGTCCGGGGAAACTCCTGAGGCCCTCGCCGAATCCAAGGTGAACGGAGCAGTTGCCAGCGGCCCAGGCAGATTCTTGCACTTTTGCATGCTGGCATTGTGACGCGAAACTCGATGACGCCGCAGAAGATATCCACAGGTAGTCCTTGCATGCACAGGAAGTGAGAGAGCGTCGGGGAAGAACCGGCAGGAAGTGAGAGAGCGTCGGGGAAGAACCGGCGGGAAGTGAGAGAGCGTCGGCGGGAGGGGGGCAGGAAGTGAGAGAGGGTCTAGAAGAGGCCGATGGGCTTGCCCGTGTCGTCCACGTCCATCCGCATTGCCGCCGGGACCTTGGGCAGGCCGGGCATGGTCATCACCGCGCCCGTCAGCGCCACGATGAACCCTGCGCCCGTCTTCGGGATGAGGTCGCGGACGTGGACCGTGAAGCCCTTGGGCGCGCCGAGTTTGGTGGCGTCGTCGCTGAATGAGTACTGCGTCTTGGCCATGCACACGGGCAGGCCCGCCCAGCCGTTCTTCTCGATGTCGGCCAGCCGTTTGAGGGCCGGGACGGAGAAGTCCACGCCGTCGGCCCCGTAGATTTCCTGCACGATGGTCCGGATCTTGTCCTCCACAGACAGTTCCAACGGATACAGGTGGCGGAAGCTGTGCGGGGCGTCGAGTGCTGCCAGCACCTTGGCCGCGAGTTC
Organism: Arthrobacter oryzae; assembly: GCF_030812315.1. GTDB lineage: Bacteria > Actinomycetota > Actinomycetes > Actinomycetales > Micrococcaceae > Arthrobacter > Arthrobacter oryzae_B. The sequence goes on from NZ_JAUSSM010000001.1 coordinate 195,908, forward strand.
GTCGCCGCCGTCCCCGCCGCCGCCACGGCCCCAGACATCAGCCACGGCAGCCTGCACGCCCTCGCCGGCACACCACTCGAGCAACCACTCGAGCTCTTCCCGGGTGTCCGTGGCGAACTTGTTGATGGCCACCACCGGTGTGATCCCGAACTTCTCCACGTTACGGATGTGCCGCCGGAGGTTGGCCACGCCGGTGGCAAGGGCCTCCACGTTGGGCTCCTTCAGCCGGTCCTTGGCCACGCCGCCGTGCATCTTCAGTGCCCGCACGGTGGCTACGAGCACGACGGCGGACGGCGCCACGTCAGCCACCCTCGCCTTGATGTCCATGAACTTTTCGGCCCCCAGGTCTGCGCCGAAGCCGGCTTCGGTGACCACGATGTCCGCCAGCCGGCGGGCCGTCTGGGTGGCGATCAGTGAATTGCAGCCGTGCGCGATGTTGGCGAACGGTCCGCCGTGCACCAGGGCGGGCGTGCCGGCGATGGTCTGCACGAGGTTGGGCTTGATCGCATCCCGAAGCAGCATGGTCAGCGCGCCCTGGACTCCCAGGTCGGCCACAGTCACGGGCTCACGGTCATACGTGGAGCCGAAGGTGATGCGGCCCAGCCTGGTGCGCAGATCGGCAATGTCCGTGGCAAGGCAGAAGACAGCCATGATCTCGGACGCCGCGGTGATGTCGAAACTGTCCTGACGCGGAATGCCCTGGACAGGCCCGCCGAGGCCGATCACCACTTCGCGGAGCGAGCGGTCATTCATGTCCAGCACCCTCTTGAACGTCATCCGGCGGGGATCGATGTTGAGGTCGTTGCCCTGGAAAATATGGTTGTCCACCAGGGCCATGAGTGCGTTGTTCGCGGAGGTGATGGCGTGGAAGTCGCCGGTGAAATGCAGGTTGATCTCATCCATGGGCAGTACCTGGGAAAGCCCTCCGCCAGCGGCGCCGCCCTTCATGCCGAGGATGGGACCCAGCGACGGCTCGCGCAGCGCAATCATCACCTTCCGCCCGGCCCGGGCCAGCGAATCAGCCAGCCCCACCGTCGTGGTGGATTTCCCTTCGCCCGCCGGTGTGGGGGACATGGCCGAGACGAGCACCACCCTGCCCTGCGGGCGGTCCGGCACACCGGACGGGTCCGTGAGCCTCGCAGGGTCGATCTTTGCCTTGTACCGGCCGTAGAGTTCCACTGCGTCAGCATTGATGCCCGCCGCGGCGGCGATTTCCCCGATGGGCAGCATGGTGGCGCGTTGGGCAATTTCGAGGTCGCTCATGGCGTCGGCGTCAGACATCTTTGTCCTTCAGTTCGTGGCTTCAGGGAAAGCCGTTCGGGGGTTCCCGCCCGGCGCTGCCCGGCTCAGGGCGTGTGGCCCACCGGAATTCTGTGACTATCAATGTACTGGTCGACGGCGGCATGGTAGCTTTCCAGCGTGATGGCGGCGGTCCGCTGCCACCCGAAGCTCTGGGCCTGCACCGCTGCAGCCCGCCCCATGTCCTCGCGCGTGGCGGGGTCATCATAGAGCGCTTCCAATACGTCCGCCCAGTCCGCGGCCTTGTGCCCGTCCACCAGCAGGCCGGTCCGTCCTTCGAAAATCGCCCGGGACAGGCCGCCCACCCGGGTGGCGACCACGGGGGTCCCGCAGGCCTGGGCTTCCAGCGCCACCAGCCCGAAGGACTCGCTGTAGGAAGGCATCACCACGACGTCGGCGGCGCGGAACCAGGCGGCAAGATCCGGTGCGTTCACCGGCGGATGGTGGGTGACGACGTCGTCCATTCCCGCGGCGCTGATCAGCGACTTCAGGTCGAAGTCCTTAGCCCCGCTCAGGGCGCCCAAAATGGTGACCTGCAGGTCGATGTCCGGGCGGCGGGAGCGGAGCAGGGCCGCTGCCTTGAGGAGGATCTGCGGGCCTTTGAGCCGCTGGATCCGGCCGGCGAACAGCAGGTGGAACTTGCCGGCAGGTACTCCGAGCTGCGCCCGGGAACGGCTCCGGAACGCCGGAGTGAACACCGTCAGGTCCACGCCCGGGGGAGCCACGTCTATGAGGTCGAAGTCGGCGTTGTAGTGCGAGACGAGCTCGGCGGCTTCGGCCGGGGTGTTCGCGATGAGCCGTGCCGCGCCGTCCACAATCCGGTGTTCACCGTCCTCCCGCCGCCGCGGTTCGGGCTTCTCGCCGGAGTGCAGGAGGAGGTTCTTGACCTTGGCCATGGTGTGCATGGTGTGCACCAGCGGCACGCCCCAGAGGCTGGAGAGCTCCAGGCCGGCCACCCCGGAGACCCAGTAATGCGAATGGATGACGTCGTACCGGCCGTGCGGCTGACGCTGCCGGATGCGCTCAATCTCGGCCACCATGCTGTGCAGCAGCTCCGGAAGCTCCTCCTTGGGCAGCTTCCGCGGCGGTCCTGAGATCACGTTGTGGACGCACACGCCGGGGTCCGGGTGCTCGACGGCGGGCTGTCCCGATGACGTGGACCGCGTGAAGATCTCCACTTCCACGCCGCTTGCGGCAAGTGCCGAGGCCAGCCCCCGCACGTAGACGTTCATACCGCCGGCGTCACCGGAACCGGGCTGTTCCATGGGCGAGGTGTGCAGGGAAAGGAACGCGACACGGCGGATCAGAGTCACGGCTCTCCCTTCGACTGGCGGAACTGCATCCGATAAAACACTACTCCTGTACTGCCCCGGCCTTCACAGCGTCCTGCGTCCTGCGCACAGTAACCGCAGCCCTCCTGCTAACGTGTCGCCTGTGAGCGCAACCGCAGACCCAGCCGCAGCTTCAGCCAGCCCCGCAGCCGGCATCGAAATCCGTCCCGCCACCGCCGACGACTGGCCCGGCATGTGGGCGATCCTGGAGCCCGTCATCAGGGCCGGCGACACCTTCACGTGGGACCGCGGCACCACGGAGGACGACGCCCGGGCACGCTGGTTCAAGGACGCCCCCGGCCAGGCCTTCGTGGCAGTCCGGGACGGGCAGGTGCTGGGGACCGGCGAGCTGCATGCCAACCAGGGCGGGGGAGGGAGCCACGTGGCCAATGCCGGCTACATGGTCCACCCTGACCACGGCGGCAAGGGGCTGGCCCGGGCACTCTGCGCCTACTCGCTGGACGCGGCCAGGGCGGCAGGCTTCCGGGCCATGCAGTTCAACGCCGTGGTGGAGAGCAACGTCCGCGCGGTGGCCGCCTGGCAGGCCATGGGATTCGAGGTCCTGGCCACCATCCCGGAGGCCTTCAACCATCCGACGCTGGGCTATGTGGGGCTGCACCTGATGTACCGGAAGCTGTAGGTACTGCGGGCCTAATCCGGGACTGTAGGTCTAGTCCGTGCCGCGCCACAGCAGCCCGAGCGCCGGAAACACCGCTTCGTAGCCGGCGAGCAGTTCGACGGCGAGCCCTTCCGAATCGATGAGCGGGTGGAGCGCGAAGGCCCGGACGGCGTCGTCGCGCCGGCCGTGCGCTGCCGCGGACACCGTCAGCCGCTCCACCTCCTTGACCCGCTGCATGAGGGCCAGTTGCGCGTCAGCCGGTCGGTCCTGCGGCAGCGGCACCGCGCCGTCGGGCGTCACCACACAGGGAACCTCGACGACGGCGTCCGCCGGCAATCCGGGAACCGCACCGGCGTTGGGGGTGTTCAGGATGAGCTCGGCACCCCCTCCGGACATACCGGACGCGCCGCCGGACACACCGGACGCCTCGCCGGACAGGGCACGCATCACGCCGAGGGCAACCCGCTCGTAGCCGCCGCCGGCAAGGTCGTCCTCGTCCCGCTGTTCGCCGCTGGCACGCGCCTCTGCCAGGTAGCCTTCCTCGCGGGACCGGCGGGCGGCGTCCCAGAGCTGATAAGCCCGGGGGCCGGCCGCGGCAAGTGCGGGGTACAGCCCGGACTGCTGTTCGTGGATGGACTCGCCGCGGGTCTGCGCCATGGCTCGGATGGCGCCGACTGCCCGCCCCGTGTCGTAGTAGTAATACAGGTACTCGTTGGGCAGGCAGCCCAGGGACTGGAGGAAGGGCTGCGGAAAGAGCCGGCCCTCCTCGAATCCGGACAGGGCCTGTGCGTCTGCCAGCAGCCCGGGCAGCAGGTCTTTGCCGCCGGCCTCCAGCCGGTACAGCCAGCCGAGGTGGTTGAGCCCGTAGTAGCCCACGCCGTCGAGCTTTCCCTCAGGCAGCGGGGCGCCGGCCGCGCGGGCCGCCCGGTGCACCAGGGCTCCGGCCGAATCGCAGATACCGATCACCCTGCTGCCCAGCACCGGGACCAGCGCCTCGGTGACCATTCCGGCCGGGTTCGTGAAGTTGACCAGCCAGGCCTCCGGGCAGCGCTCCTTCATTTCGCGGGCCAGCTCCAGCATCCCGGGGATGGACCGCAGGGCGTAGGAGATTCCGCCGGCGCCCGTGGTTTCCTGGCCCAGGAGGCCCAGGCCGAGGGCAACGCGTTCGTCGGCTATCCGGCCTGCCGTTCCGCCCGGACGGATGGCCGCGAACACCATGTCCGTACCGTCGAGCCCGTCGGACAGGGACGTGGTTGTCCGGACGGCGGGTCCGGGCCCGGCGGGGCCGGAAGCCATCGATGAGAGGACGGCCTCGATCGCGGCGAGCCGCAGGGGGTCGACGTCGAACAGGACGAGCTCGCGCACCAGCCCCGCGAACGGGCCGGAGGAGAGCGCCCGGTACACGAGCGGGACCCGGAACCCGCCGCCACCGGCAATCATGAGCCGCATAACACGCAGTCTATTCCGGGAAGGCGGCGCGGGCCGGTCCCGCCCCGGCGCGGCACTTTGCAGGGCAGGCACGAGGGCGTAGTCTGCCGAACATGGACGCGATACCAGAGCGCCGGTTCGACCCGCTCTCCCACGTCCGCACTCCCGCGGACGGGAGCTTCGATCTGCTCCTGACCGGGACGGTCTTCCAGGACATCATCTTCACCGGACTGCCGCACGCGCCCGAACCGGGTACGGAGATCTGGAGCGAGGGCATGGGCAGCTGCCCGGGCGGCGTGGCCAACCAGGCCATCGCCGCCGCGCGCCTGGGGCTGCGGACCGGGCTGGCGGCAGCGTTCGGCGACGACGGCTACGGCGACTACAACTGGAAGATCCTGGCTGCCCAGGAACACGTGGACCTGTCCCTTTCCAAGCGCATTCCCGGCTGGCACTCGCCCGTGACGGTATCCCTCAGCGTGCAGCACGACCGCTCCATGGTGACCCACGGCCACCCCGCACCCGTCACCTCATCGGAGCTGATCGGTGCGCCGCCGGCGGCGCTGGCCGCCGTCGCAGACCTGGACGAGGAACTCGCCCCGTGGGCCGTTGCCGCCCACAGCGCCGGGGTCAAGCTTTTTGGCGACGTCGGCTGGGACGCCACCGGCAAGTGGTCCTCCACACGGCTGGACAACCTGCGGTATTTCCACGCCTTTATGCCCAACCAGCGCGAGGCCATGGCCTTCACAGGCAAGGACACGCCGTGGGCGGCACTGTATGCGCTCGCCGACCGGGTTCCCGTGGCGGTGGTGACTTTGGGACCGCAGGGCGCGATGGCCGTGGACTCCGAAACGGGGGAGGAGGAATGGGTGCCATCACTGCCGGTCTCGGCCTACGACCCAACCGGGGCCGGGGACTGCTTCGGCGCGGCGTTCATCGTCGGCAGCCTGGCGCGCTGGCCGCTGGCGGACCGGCTCCGGTTCGCGAACCTGTGCGCGTCCCTGGCGGTCCAGGAAGTGGGCGGTTCCCTGGCCGCGCCGGGCTGGGGAGACATCGCCGACTGGTGGAAGCGGGCCAACGCAAGGCCTGAACGGCAAAGCAGCCAGTGGCTGCGGCGGTTCAGTTTCCTTCAGGAGATCGTCCGCGATGTTCCCCCGCAGGCGCTGCGCCGGGCCACTGCCACGATCGCCCACCTCTCCGACGCCTAGGTGAATTAAGCCGCCCGCGCCGCCGCCACTAGAATCACTAGGGTGACATACCCAGCAGCAGGCGGCGACGTCCGGCCCGTCCCGGACGCAGTGTCTGACCCCGCCGACGAACGCTCAGCAGTGATCGACCTGGACGCCATCCGGCACAATGTCCGCCACGTGGCGGCGGTCGCGTCGCCGGCCCAGGTCATGGCCGTGGTGAAGGCGGATGCCTACGGGCACGGTGCCGTTCCCGTGGCCCGGGCAGCGCTCGAGGCCGGGGCGCGCTGGCTTGGTGTCGCGCATATTTCCGAGGCGCTGGCCCTGCGCGCCGCGGGCATCGAGGCCCCCCTGCTGGCCTGGCTGCACACGCCGGAGAGCAACTTCGGTGCCGCGGTTGCCGCCGGAATCGACATCGGCTGTTCGGGCTGGGAACTGGAAAAGATCGTCCGGGCCGCCCGTGAGCAGGAACGACCCGCGCGCATCCACCTGAAAGTGGACACGGGCCTTGGCCGCAACGGCGTAACGCTGGAGGCCTGGGACGGCCTGGTGGGCGAAGCCATGGAATACCAGGACGAGGGCCTGCTCCGCGTGGTGGGAATCTTCTCCCACCTTGCCGTGGCGGACGAACCGCACCGCCCGGAAACGGATCAGCAGCTGCAGGCCTTCCGCGAAGTCCTGGCAATCGCCGAGGACGCCGGGGTGGATCCCGAAGTCCGGCACCTGGCCAACACCCCCGCCACGCTTTCCCGCCCGGACACGCACTTCGACCTGGTCCGCGTGGGCCTGGGCATCTACGGGCTCTCACCATTCGAGGGCCAGACGCCGGCCGAGCTGGGACTCCGCCCCGCCATGACAGTCCGGACCAAGGTGTCGCACTGCAAGGACGTCCCCGCCGGCCAGGGCGTCTCCTACGGGCTCAACTATCACACGGGCGGTGCAAGCACCCTGGGGCTGATCCCGCTGGGGTACGCAGACGGCGTGCCGCGCGTGGCCACGGGCGGCCCCGTCCGGGTTGACGGCCGCAACTACCCCGTGGTGGGCAGGATCGCCATGGACCAGATGGTGATCGACCTGGGACCCCGCGGTGTGGCGTCCGGCGGAGCCAGCGTGCTGGGAGCCGAAGCGGTCCTGTTCGGCGACGGCGCGGACGGCGGGCCGACGGCGGACGACTGGGCACGCGCGGCCGGCACCATCAACTACGAGATCGTGACCCGCATCAGCCCGCGTGTCCCGCGCCGTTACATCAACGAAGGCCACATCAACGAAGGCCACGTCAATGAAGGCCACGCCGACGGTCAGGGTGAGGGACGATGAGCGATCCGCAGTGGGAACTGTCCCTGACGGCGCAGAGCGCCGAGGCGACCCATGCCCTCGCGGCGGCCCTCGGCGCCGTTCTCGAGGCGGGCGACCTGGTCATCCTGACGGGCGAGCTCGGAGCGGGCAAGACCACCTTCACCCAGGGCCTCGGCGAAGGCCTTGGCGTGCGGGCCGGCATCATTTCCCCAACATTCGTCCTGGTCCGCATCCATCCCAACCTTGCGGACGGGCCTCGCCCCGGCGGCCCCGACCTGGTGCACGTGGATGCCTACCGGCTGGAATCCGCGGCGGAAATCGATGACATCGACCTCGAAAACACCATGGACAGCACGGTGACCGTGGTGGAGTGGGGCAGGGGGCGGGTGGAACACCTGAGTGACAGCCTGCTCGATGTCGAACTGCACCGGCCGCTGGGCGCCTCCGCGCCGGCTGCCTCCACGCAGGACGCGTCGGCCGGCGTGCTGGACTTTGACACGGACGACGACGACGAGCCCCGCACCATTTTGATCCGCGGCTTCGGCCCGCGCTGGGCTGAGCAGCCGCTGCTGCCTGCCGCCTTGAAAGGGAACTCCTGATGCTCATCCTTGCCATCGACACCTCCGCCGTGGCCAGTGCGGCGCTGGTTTCGGACGATGCGCCGGAAGGGGTGCTGGCGAGTTTCTCCACCGAGGACACCCGCAGCCACGCCGAAGTCCTGGCCCCCGGCATCGACGCACTCCTCGCCGACGCGGGAGTCACCGGCGCGGACATCGACGCGATCGTCACCGGCGTGGGCCCGGGGCCGTTTACGGGACTCCGGTCCGGGATCGCCACTGCGCGGACACTGTCCTACGTATGGGGCAAACCCCTGTACGGCCTGATGAGCCTGGACGCCATGGCGCTGGAAGTGGCGGAATCCACCTCCGCCGTGCCGGAATTCCTGGTGGCGACGGACGCCCGGCGCAAAGAGGTCTACTGGGCCCGCTACTCCCTCGCTGACGGCCAGCTGCCCCGGCTGGTGGACGGTCCGCACGTGGGATTCGCAGCCAACCTTCCCGACCTCCCGGCCTACGGCGCCGGCGCAGGCATCTACGAGGACGTACTCCGCGCCGATCCGGACTTCAGCTCCGAGCAGCCCGACGCCCTCTTCCTGGGCCAGTTCGCCCTGGCCAGGCTTGCCGCAGGGGAGCAGCTGCTGGACTCGACGCCGCTGTACCTCCGCGAGTCCGATGCCCAGGTCCCCGGGCCCCGGAAGCGTGCGCTGTGAACGGCATTGCCGGCGGCGCAGACGGCACCACGCCGGCCAGGGTGACGCTGCGCAGCATGAACGGGGCGGACATCCCCGCCGTGCACGTGCTCGAACGCAGGCTGTTCCCCGTCGACGCATGGCCGCTCCAGATGTTCCATGACGAACTGGCGCAGGCCCAAACCCGCCATTACCTCGTCGCCGAAATTGCCGGCGAGATTGTGGGCTACGCCGGGCTGATGTGCATCGAACCGATCGCGGACGTGCAGACCATCGCGGTGGTACCCGAATGCGAAGGCAAAGGCATCGGGTCGGCCCTGCTGACCGAGCTCATTGCAGAAAGCCGACGGCGCCGCGCGGCGGACGTGCTGCTGGAAGTCCGGGCTGACAACCCCCGCGCCCAGGGCCTCTACCGGCGGTTCGGCTTCGAACAGATCCACGTCCGGCCGAGGTACTACCGGGACGGCGTGGATGCCCTGATCATGCGGCTCCAACTGCAGGACTCCAGCCTTGTGGCAAGACCGCCCAGCACAGACCACTCGCCGGCAACGGAGGCAGACACCCCATGAACCGAACGCAGCCCCTTGTCCTGGGCATCGAGTCCTCCTGTGATGAGACGGGCGTAGGCATCGTGCGCGGAACCGCTCTGCTCAGCAACACCGTGTCGTCCTCCATGGACGAGCATGTGCGCTTCGGCGGCGTCATCCCGGAAATCGCGTCCCGCGCCCACCTTGACGCCTTTGTGCCCACGCTCCAGGAAGCCCTGGCGGAGGCGGAGGTAACCCTCGACGACGTCGACGCGATCGCCGTCACCTCCGGTCCCGGGCTGGCGGGAGCGCTGATGGTGGGCGTGTGCGCCGCCAAGGCGCTCGCCGTGGCCACGGGCAAGCCCCTCTACGCCATCAACCACCTGGTGGCGCACGTCGGCGTTGGCCTGCTGCAGCCGGACGACGGCGGCCCGCGGCCGTTCACGGGTTCGTTGCCGGGGAACGAGCTGCCGGAGAACCTGGGCGCCCTGCTGGTATCCGGCGGGCATACCGAAATCCTCCGGATCAGGAGCATCACCGACGACGTCGAGCTGCTGGGATCCACCATCGACGACGCTGCCGGGGAAGCTTACGACAAGGTGGCACGGCTCCTGGGGCTCGGCTACCCGGGCGGACCGGCCATCGACAGGCTCGCCCGCACCGGCAACGCGAAAGCCATCCGGTTCCCGCGCGGACTGACGCAACCCAAGTACATGGGCACCGCGGATGAACCCGGCCCGCACCGGTACGACTGGTCCTTCAGCGGGCTGAAGACCGCCGTCGCCCGCTGCGTGGAACAGTTCGAAGCCCGCGGGGAGGACGTTCCGGTGGCGGACATCGCGGCTGCTTTCCAGGAGGCGGTGGTGGACGTCATCACGTCCAAGGCGGTGCTTGCCTGCAGGGAAAACGGCATCACCGAACTCCTGTTGGGCGGCGGCGTGGCGGCAAATTCACGGCTGCGGCAGCTCACCGAACAGCGCTGCAGCTCGGCCGGGATCAGGCTGACCGTTCCGCCGCTCGAGCTGTGCACGGATAACGGTGCCATGGTGGCCGCCCTCGGGGCCCAGCTGGTCATGGCCGGCATCGATCCCAGCGGAATCGGCTTCGCCCCGGATTCGTCCATGCCGGTCACCACGGTCTCGGCCTAGCCGGGCGGTTCCGGGTGCCCGGCGCCGTTGCCAGTGCACTGCGCGGTGCGCCGCGGCTCGGGCGGTGGGGCAGGGCTCGGGCGGTGGGGCAGGGCTCAGGCGGTGGGGCCGTTCCGCATCTGCCTGACCAGGTCCAGCACCACGGCCTGGAGGTTGCCGCCGTGCTCGGCGGCCACACGGCGCTGCCGCTGGTAGCCGGCGCCACGGCTGATGATCTTTTCGACGTCGGCAAGCTCGTCTGAGCAGCCGAGTTTAGCGGCCACAGGTTCGAGCCGGTTCAGGGTTTCCAGCAGGTGTTCGGTGACCAGCTTCTCGTTGCCCTGGGCATCGAGAATGATGATCGCGTCGAGGCCGTACCTGGCGGCACGCCATTTGTTTTCCTGGACGTGCCAGGGCTGCATGGTGGGAATGGTGCCGCCGTTGTCCAAGGTGGTGGAGAATTCGTCCACCAGGCACTGGGTCAGGGCGGCGATGGCGCCGACCTCCTCCAGGGTGGCCAGACCGTCGCAGATGCGCATCTCGATGGTGCCGAGGTTGGGGACCGGGCGGATGTCCCAGCGGATCTCGGAGATGGTGTCGATCACTCCGGTGGTGAACATGTCCTCGACATAGGACTCGTACTCGGCCCAGGTGGAGAACTGGAAGGGCAAGCCGGCGGTGGGCAGCTGCTGGAACATCAGCGCACGGTGGGACGCGTAGCCGGTGTCCTCGCCGCCCCAGAACGGGCTGGAGGCGGACAGCGCCTGGAAGTGCGGGAAGTAGTTCACCAAGCCGTCCAGGACCGGCAGGACCTTGTCCTTGCTGTCCAGGCCCACATGGACGTGGACTCCGTAAATCACCATCTGGCGGCCCCACCACTGGGTGCGGTCAATCAGCTTGGCGTAGCGGGCCTTGTCCGTCACGGGCTGCAGCTGGGGAGGGCTGAAAGGGTGGCTTCCGGCGCAGAACACTTCAACGCCCATGGGATCTGTGACTTCCCGGACGGCGGCGAGCGAACTGCTGAGGTCGGCTTTGGCCTGCGCCACTGTTTCGCAGATGCCGGTGACGAGCTCCACGGTGTTCAGCAGGAGTTCCTGCTTGATGTGGGGGTGTTCGTCATCCTCATTGAGCTCGGGATGGTTGGCCGAAACGCCGCGGAGCACCTCGTTGGCCACGGAGGCAAGTTCGCCGGTCTGGGCGTTGACCAGGGCCAGCTCCCATTCCACACCAAGAGTTGATTGCCTGGATGAAGCGAAATCAATCTTCATGTGGTCCCTTCACTGTTTCCGCCGTCCGCTGCCGTAGCCGCCTGCGGGCGGGCAACGGGTGGTTCAAGTCTAGTGCAGGGGTAGCATCGAGTTGATGGCTTGGACTCAGGGACGCAGTGAAAGTGCTCACAAGAACTCAGTGGCCGGAACAGTGCTCAAATCAGCAGCCACAATCGCGGTGACGGCGGCAGTGATTGCCTCCGTCTCCTGCACCGGCGTGCCCGCTCCGTCCGGATCCGGGACGTCGCCGGGCACCGCCTCGGCCACGCCCTCGGGGAGTGCCCCCGCCTCCGGACCCGGATCTTCGGGCCGCCCGGCCGCGCCAAAACCTTCCGCGCCGGCCCCGGGGGAGCGGCAACTGGGTTGGGGTCCGCAGCAGAAGGACGAGGACGCTGCACGGGCGGCCGTTGCCAAAATGAGCGTTGAACAGAAGGCCGGACAGGTGCTGATGCCCTTCTTCGCCGGCACCGATTTCGCGGCCCACGCCGCCACCATGGAACGGCTGCACCTCGCGGGATCAATCGTCATGGGCGACAACGTGCCGCAGGCCGCCGACGGCACCGTGGACACGGCCGCCATGGCAGCCGGTCTGGGCCGCCTGCAGAAAGCGGCCGGGGCGGACGGACGCACCTGGCCTGCCATCGTGGGTGTGGACCAGGAGGGCGGCATGGTTGCCCGGCTCCGCGCTCCTTTGACGGAATGGCCGGCTCCCATGAGTTACGGCGCCGCAGGCAACGTCGCGCTGGCAACCGACGCCGGCAAGGCGTTGGCTTCAGAGCTGGCCGGGCTCGGATTCACGGCGGACTTCGCGCCCGCCACTGATGTCACCGCCGGGCCGCAGGATCCCACCATCGGCGCCAGGGCGATGTCCGGCAATCCGGACGCTGCGGCAAGCCTTGGCGTCGGCTTTGCCCAAGGGATGCTGTCAGCCGGGGTCCTGCCCTCGGCAAAGCACTTCCCCGGACACGGCTCTGTGGCCGTGGATTCGCATGAGAGCCTGCCCGTGCAGAAGGCCACGGTGGAGCAACTCCGGGCGAGGGACTGGAAACCGTTCCAGGCCGCCATCGATGCCGGCCTCCCCATGATCATGACGGGCCACATTTCCGTCCCCGCGTTGGAGCCGGGGATTCCGGCGTCGTTGTCCAAGCCGAGCTACGAGGCCCTGCGCGGAATGGGCTTCAAGGGCGTTGCCGTAACGGATGCCCTCAACATGGGCGCAGTCCATAAGCAGTTCCCCGGGGAGTCCGCCGCGCCGCGGGCCCTGGCCGCGGGTGCGGACCTGCTGCTGATGCCCGGGGACGTGGCCGCGGCGCACGCGGCAGTGGTCAGTGCCGTCAATTCCGGCGCAGTGCCGCTTCCCCGCCTGGAAGAGGCGGCACAGCGCGTGGTGACCATGATGATGTGGCGTGCCCGGACCCCTGCACCGCCGGGCGCCGCGCCGGGCAGCGGTTCCGCCCTATCCCAGCGTGTTTCCGCCGCGGCAGTCACGGTTCTTGCCGGCCCGTGCCACGGTGCGATGGTGCCCGGGAGTGTCCGGCTGGCCGGCGGCAGTGAACAGGACCGCGCCCGTTTTGCCCAGGCCGCCCGTGCGGCCGGTATCGACCTTGGCGCCGGCCCCCTCGTGACGCTTATCGGATACGACCAGCCGCCGGCCAAAGGCGATGTCGTGGTGGCCCTTGATGCGCCGTGGTCGCTGGCAGGCTCGGCAGCACCCGCAAAAGTTGCCTTGTACGGACGCAGCCAGGAATCCTTCAACGCCCTGGCAGCCGTCCTGGCGGGAAAGGCGACCGCCCCCGGAAAGCTGCCCGTCGCCGTCGGGCCTTACGCCCCCGGCAGCGGTTGCTGAGCGCCGCTGCCTGGCGGCGCAGTAGCCCGGCGGCGTAAATAGTGCCCTTGTGTCCGTCTTAGTCCGCGACGTGCCCCGTTCCTATCGGGGATCTGCGGCTGCGGGGCGTTTAATGGACCCGTGCCAATTCTGAATAAAGACATGACCCTGTGCATCTCCCTTTCGGCCCGGCCGAGCAACAACGGGACCCGTTTCCACAACCATCTGTATGAACAGCTGGGCCTGAACTGGATCTACAAGGCCTTCGCGCCAACGGACCTGGCGCAGGCCATCGCCGGGGTCAGGGGCCTGGGCATCCGGGGCTGCGCCGTGTCCATGCCGTACAAGGAAGACGTCATCGAGCTGGTGGACGTCATGGACCCCTCGGCCAAAGCGATCGATTCGGTGAACACGATCGTGAACGACGGCGGCCGCCTCACGGCCTACAACACCGACTACACGGCGATTGAGCAGCTGCTGCAGCGGAACGCCGTCCCCACCCACTATTCGGTGCTCCTCAAGGGTTCCGGGGGCATGGCCAAAGCAACCGCCGCCGCCCTGCGCGACGCAGGATTCCGGGACGTCACCATCATCGCCCGCAACGAATCGTCCGGTAAGCCGCTCGCCGATCTCTACGGGTTCAAGTGGAGCCCGGAACTTCCGGCGGCGGATGCTGGCGGCACGGCAGACATGATCATCAACGTCACACCTATCGGTATGGCAGGGGGCATGGCGGGCAGTCCGGACGCAGACTCGCTGTCCTTCCGGCCGGAGGCGGTGGACGCCGCGCAGGTGGTGTTCGACGTCGTCGCGCTGCCCGCTGAGACACCGCTCATCAAGGCGGCGCGGACTGCCGGCAAGACGGTCATCACCGGCGCCGAAGTAGCCACGATCCAGGCCCTGGAACAGTTTGTGCTGTACACCGGCGTCCGGCCCACCGACGAGCAGGTCCGGGCGGCTGAAGAGTTCATGCGGGCCCAGTAAGCGGGGAATCCCGGTTACCGGGAAATGCAGTAACCGGGAAGCAGGCTAAACGAGGGGCTGCACCGGCTCCACCGAGATGGCCACCCGGTCCTCGCCGATCCTGGTGAGGACCAGGGTGGCTGTCTTTTTGCCTTTGGACCCCTTGCCTCCGTGCTTGCCTCCGGCCAGGAGCTGCTTGCGGAGTTCCTCCGGGGTGACCGACGTGCCCCGCTTCTTAATGTCCAGCACACCGATGTTGTGCTGCTTCACCCAGGCCTTGAGGGCCTTGACGTTGAACGGCATGACTTCCAGGACCTTGTAGGCCCTGGCAAACGGCGTATCCACGAGCCCGGGCGCGCAGATGTAGGCGATGTGTTCGTCCACGAGGTGGCCGTCGAGCCGGGCCGCGACGTCGGCCACGAGGCCGGCCCGGATCACGGCGCCGTCGGGCTCATACAAGTAGCCCTCCACGGGGCCCACGGGGGCCACGGGGCCGGCGTCGAACTCTTCGGCACTGGTAATCTCCGCGGCGCCCTGCGGGCCGAGGAGCAGGGCAGCCCGGCGGATGCCCGGCCGGCTGACCGCGTTGAACCACAGCGTCACCTCGGTGACGTCGCCGCCCACGGAAACCCATTGCGCCTCGCAGCCTGCGGGGACGGCGTCGTGCGGAATGCCCGGTCCCATCTTGACGCCCACTGCCCGGCCGGACCCCGCGAGGGATTCCACAAACGACAGCGGCGGGGAGAATTCCTCCGGATCCCAGATCCGCCGCGTTCCCGAAGTCGACGTGGTGCGTCGGGCCGGATCCAGCCAGACGCCGTCCACGCCGTCGAGGGGAAGGGAAGTGGCATCGGAGTGAACCACGCTGGCGTGCGGGAACGGAATCAGGTTCATGGTGGCGCAGGCAGCGGTGGTCTCGTCCATTTCCACGGCGGTGACTTTGATGTCCATGGACGCCAGGGCCATGGAATCGGCGCCCAGCCCGCAGCCGAGGTCCGCCACATGTTCTATCCCGGCGGTCGCGAACCGTTCCGCGTGCCGGGCCGCGACGTTGAGGCGCGTGGCCTGCTCCAGCCCCGCCTGGGTGAAAATCATCTGCCGGGCAAACTCGCCGAACTTGGCTTCAGCCTTTGTCCGCAGCCGGGACTGGGTGAGGACCGCTGATACCAGGGCGGGGGAGTGGCCGGCCTTCCGGAGCGATTCATTGAGCCGGAACGCATCGTCCTCCCGGTACGGTCCCAGCGACGCCAGCAACTCCCAGCCTTCGCTGGTCAGGAGCGGGGCGATCAGGTCCTGCGGTGCGTCAGCCATGTCATCAAGCCTAATCGAGGAGGCGGACACACATGGTGCGGATAGTGTTGGAGGCATGGATGACAGTGCAGGGCCGCAGCCGGAAATCAATGACCACCACCTACGCACGGGCCTTGCGAAGTACGCCAGACCGGCGCTGATCGCCGGTTCCGCCATCGCCGTGGTCTGCCTGGCGCTCCTCGTGATCATCTTCTTCCTGGATTCCTTCAACGCAACCGTGTACTCGGTGGGCGGCAAGAACATCCAGGATGCCACTGACGAGGCGCAGCAAATCCGCGAGTCGTACACTGCCGTCCGCACGGGCGGACTGGTGTTCCTGATTGCCTCTGTGGTCACGGCGCTGGCTGCCGCCGTCGTGCTTTACCGGAACCGCAACGTTACGGGAGACGACGACACGGACGACGGCGACGACGTCGACTTTGAGGACCTGGCAGGGCGCTAGCCGTTCACCGGCGACGAAATTCTGGCACTCGTCTTGACCGAGTGCTAACGACTTACATAGAGTCATCATTAGCACTCTCCCTAGGAGGGTGCTAACACATGAAGAACTGCCAGCCACGCTGCTGCCGGCACCGCGACGACGGTTTGCACGCGTAGGCGCAACAGTTTTCCAGTCCATGAATTTGCTGACGTAGAAGGAGAGGTCCGAGTGTCGGTCTCTATTAAGCCTCTTGAGGATCGTATTGTTGTCCGCCCGCTCGAAGCCGAGCAGACCACGGCTTCCGGCCTGGTTATCCCGGACTCCGCGCAGGAGAAGCCGCAGGAAGGCGAAGTTGTCGCAGTAGGCCCCGGCCGCTTCGAGGACGGCAACCGCGTTCCGGTCGACGTCGCCGTCGGCGATGTTGTTATCTACTCCAAGTACGGCGGAACCGAAGTCAAGACCGGCGGCACCGAGTACCTCGTGCTGTCCGCCCGCGACGTTCTGGCGATCGTCGTAAAGTAACTCTTGGACCCCCGCGCCGCCGATCCGTCTGATGCATGTCTGACAGGTCAGCTGCGCGGGGTTTCTGTCTTGAAAGGACAAAACCATGGCAAAGCAGCTTGCGTTTAACGACGCTGCCCGCCGGTCGCTTGAAGCCGGCATCGACAAGCTCGCCAACACGGTCAAGGTGACGCTTGGCCCGCGCGGCCGCAACGTCGTGCTGGACAAGAAGTGGGGCGCTCCCACCATCACGAACGACGGCGTGACCATCGCCCGTGAAGTCGAACTGGATGACCCGTACGAAAACCTTGGCGCCCAGCTGGCCAAGGAGGTCGCCACCAAGACCAACGATGTTGCCGGTGACGGCACCACCACCGCCACCGTCCTGGCACAGGCCCTGGTCAAGGAAGGCCTGCGCAACGTTGCGGCTGGCGCCGCCCCGGGCCAGATCAAGCGCGGCATCGAGGTTTCCGTTGAAGCCGTTGCAGCCCGCCTGCTCGAGAACGCCCGCCCGGTCGAAGGCACCCAGGTTGCCAACGTCGCCGCCATTTCGGCGCAGAGCGACGAGATCGGCGAGCTCCTGGCCGAGGCTTTCGGCAAGGTCGGCAAGGATGGTGTGATCACCATCGAGGAGTCCTCCACCACGCAGACCGAACTGGTCCTCACCGAGGGCATGCAGTTCGACAAGGGCTACCTGTCCCCGTACTTCGTCACCGACGCGGAACGCCAGGAAGCTGTCCTTGAAGACGCCCTCATCCTGATCAACCAGGGCAAGATCTCCTCGGTGCAGGACTTCCTGCCGCTGCTGGAAAAGGCGCTGCAGAGCTCCAAGCCGCTGTTCATCATTGCCGAAGACGTCGACGGCGAGGCACTGTCCACGCTGATCGTCAACCGCATCCGCGGCACCCTGAACGTCGTTGCCGTCAAGGCTCCGGGCTTCGGTGACCGCCGGAAGGCAATGCTGCAGGACATCGCCACCCTCACCGGTGCGCAGGTTGTCTCCCCGGAACTGGGCCTCAGCCTGGATTCCGTCGGCCTTGAGGTGCTGGGTACGGCCCGCCGCATCACGGTCACCAAGGACAACACCACCATCGTTGACGGTGCCGGATCGGCCGAGGACGTTGCGGCACGGGTTGCCCAGCTGCGCGCCGAGCTGACCCGCACCGACTCCGACTGGGACAAGGAAAAGCTCCAGGAGCGCCTGGCCAAGCTGGCCGGCGGCATCGGCGTGATCAAGGTCGGCGCAGCCACCGAGGTTGAGCTCAAGGAAAAGAAGCACCGCATCGAAGATGCTGTGTCCTCCACCCGCGCTGCCCTCGAAGAAGGCATCGTTGCCGGTGGCGGTTCCGCCCTCATCCACGCCCTGAAGGCACTGGACGAGGACCCCGCCGTCACCGCGCTTGAAGGTGACGCAGCAGCAGCTGTGGGCATCGTGCGCCGCGCTCTGGTCCAGCCTGTGCGCTGGATCGCCCAGAACGCCGGCTTTGACGGTTATGTCGTCGCTGCCAAGGTCGCGGAATCCGCCATCCACCATGGCTTCAACGCCAAGACCGGCGAGTACGAAGACCTCATCGCTGCCGGAGTCATCGACCCCGTCAAGGTGACGCGCGCAGCCCTCCGCAACGCCGCTTCCATCGCAGCGCTGGTTCTCACCACCGAGACCCTCGTTGTCGAAAAGCCGGCTGACGAGGACGAGCACGCAGGCCACAAGCACTAGCCTGTAGCCAACACCGCAAGAACCGGTCCAGCGTTGCTGGGCCGGTTCTTTGCGTCCCGGGTGTGCGGGACGTCGCCTACCTTTTGACCGCGTAGCGCACGTGCGTGGCGAACGTCGAGCTGACAGCCTTGACGATTTCGAGGTCGACGTCATGATCGAAGCCGTCGAAAAGACGTTTGCTGGAGCCAAGGATCACCGGTGCCGTCGACAGCACCAGTTCGTCCACCCGGCCGTCGGCCAGTGCCTGCCGGATCACATCCGCGCCGCCGCCGATCGACACGTCTTTGCCTCCGGCTACCCCGGTTGCCTGCACCAGGGCTTCGTCGAGCCCGGACACGAAGGTAAAACCGGACGCGGCCGCCGGCTGGTCCTGCAGGCGGTGAGTGAGCACGAACAGCGGGCCGGCGAAGGGGTTCGTCCCTCCCCACGCCCCTGCGGCGTCATACATGCCGCGGCCCACGATGCCGGACCTTGCCCATTACGTGGCCGCCATTTCCTGCGTTTCCACGTCGCCCGCACGCTCGTAGACCAGCGACACCGCTCCCTTCGGGAAGGTGCGTGCCGGCTCGGCGAGGCGGAACGTGGCGGGGATCGTGCCGGCGTCGAACAGGCGCTTGCCCTGGCCAAGGGTGACCGGATAGAGCCAGAAATGGAGGCGGTCGATCACATCCGCCGCCAGCAGTGAGCGAATCAGGACGCCACTGCCGAACATGTGCACCTGGCCGTACTCCTCGCGAAGCCGTCCGGCGGCGGCGGCATCCGGCAGCACCTTGGTGCCGGCCCAGCCGGGATCAGTCAGGCTGCTGGAGACCACGAACTTCGGCACCCGTTTGAGCGTGCCGCCGATGTCGTCGGACTGGTGGGGCCAGTAGGCAGCAAAGATGTCGTAGGTCTTCCGGCCGAGCAGCAGGGCATCGATGTTGCTGATCTCGGACTCGATGGCCGCCTCAGCCTCGTTGTCGGATACCGGAGCCTGCCAGCCCCCGAAAGCGAAGCCACCCTCAGTGTCCTCTTCGCGGCCGCCGGGCCCCTGGTAGACGCCGTCGAGCGTGATGAACAGGTTCGCGACGATGATTCCCATGCGTTCATTCTGGGACTGCGTCCAGGTACTGTCCAGCAACGGCGGGGGCCCGCCGCGGCACCGGGTTCCGTGGCAGACTGATGCCATGCTGCTCGAAGAGCTCGTGAGGACCACGGATGCCGTCGCGTCCACCCGTTCCCGGCTCGCGAAAGTCGAGGCACTGGCTGACCTGCTGCGCCGGCTTGACCCCACCGACATCGCACCGGCCGTGGGCCTGCTCATCGCCAGGCCGCGGCAGGGCCGGGTTGGGATCGGTTGGCGCGGTATGGCAGCGGCCATGGGTGAGCCGGCCGGCGAGGCGAGCATTACGGTCGCGGACCTCGACGCTGCGCTGGACCGGCTGCTCGGCACGGCAGGCGCCGGATCGGCTGCCGAGCGCGCCGCGGCTCTTAAGTTGCTCACTGCCGCCGCCACTGAGCGCGAACAGGCGTTCATCGCCGGCGTGCTGCTGGGCGAACTGCGAACCGGTGCGCTGGAGGGGGTGCTGACGGATGCCATCGCCCGCGCCGCCGATCGGCCCGTCGACGCCGTGCGCCGCGCCGCGATGCTCTCCGGCGACCTCGGCGGAACCGCCCTCCTGGCCATCACGGGCACGGCCGCAGAGCTTGACGCCGTGGGCCTCGTTCTCGGCCGTCCCGTACAGCCCATGCTCGCCTCAACCGCGGCAAGTACCAGCGCGGCGCTGGGGATCACGGGGGAGGCATCCGTGGAATACAAGCTCGACGGCGCGCGCATCCAGGTGCACCGCGCCGGCGACGAAGTACGCATCTTTACACGCACACTTGCAGAGGTGACCCACCGGCTGCCCGAGGTGGTGGAAGTAGTGCGCAGCCTTCCGGTGCACGATGTGATCCTCGACGGCGAGACCCTCGCCCTCGATGAGGACGGCGGCCCGCGGCCCTTCCAGGAAACCATGTCCCGGTTCGGGGCGGACGCGGCACGCACTACCGTGCTGCATCCATGGTTCTTCGACGTGCTGCACCTTGACGGCCGGGACCTCCTCGACGAGCCGCTGTCCACCCGCATCGGCGTGCTGGAACGTATCGCCCCGGGGCACCGGATCCCGGGGGAGATCACGGCGGATCCGGACGTGGCTGAAGGAGTGTCGCGCGCTGCGCTGGACGCCGGGCACGAAGGAGTGGTGGTCAAGGCGGTCGGATCGGCCTACGCGGCCGGCCGGCGCGGTTCCAACTGGGTCAAGGTGAAACCCGTGCTCACCTACGACCTGGTGGTGCTTGCCTGCGAGTGGGGGTCAGGACGGCGCACGGGGATGCTGTCGAACCTGCACCTCGGAGCCCTCGACCCGACCGGTGAGTTCGGCGAACCCGGCGGCTATGTGATGGTGGGCAAGACCTTCAAGGGCCTCACCGACGCGCTGTTGCGGTGGCAGACCGGGAGGTTCCAGGAACTCGAGGTGCGGCGTACTGCGGGGACCGTCTGGCTGGAGCCCATCACCGTCGTCGAAATAGCGATCGACGGCGTGCAGAACTCCCCGCGTTATCCGGGCGGCATTGCCCTTCGGTTCGCACGCGTCAAGCGCTACCGCGAGGACAAGACGGCGGCAGGGGCAGACACCATCCAGACGCTGCGCGCGCTGCTGCGCTCGTAGCGGATGCGCGCTGGAAGACAACTAGGGCCGCTTGTGCCGGTTCTCCGGCGGGCGTACCGTGGCGCTTAACCGGCTGGGCGGGTGGTATCGGGAGGCCAGCATGTCAGCTGAGACGGACATCGACCGGGGCAGGTCAGCATTTCAGGAGCATCGCTGGACCGAAGCCCATGAGCGCCTCCGCGACGCAGATGAGCGCGGCGGGCTGCCGGCTGCCGACCTTGAACGGCTGGCTACCGCCGAGATCCTGACCGGTACCGGCACCACGGGGCTGGACACCCTGACGCGCGCCCACGAGGAGTACCTCGTGATGGGCGACGTCGAAAGCGCCGCACGCTGCGCAGGCTGGATGGGCATGCAACTGATGTTCTTCGGGGAACAGGCCCGGGCCGGAGGGTGGTTTGCCCGCGGCCAGCGCCTCGTGGATGAAATGGCCGAGCCTGGCGCCGTGCAGGGTCTCCTGCTCCTCCCGGAGGGCCTGGGCAAACTTTACGGCGGTGATCCGGCGGGCGCCCTGCAAGACTTCTCCCGCGTGGCCGAATTCGGCCGGCGTTTCCACGACAAGGACCTGTCGGCACTGGGCCTCCTCGGCACGGGTCAGGCCCTGCTGATGCTCGGCCACCCTGACAAAGGACTCAGGATGTTCGACGAGGTGATGGTGGCCGTGACGGCCGGTGAGCTCTCGGCGATTCCGTCAGGGATTATCTATTGCGCAGTCATCGGCAACTGCCACCTGGCCTTCGACCTGGAGAGGGCACTGGAATGGACGGCGGCCCTGGACCGCTGGTGCAGTGCACGCCCTGACATGGTGTCCTTCAGCGGCCAGTGCCAGGCACACCGCGCCGAACTCTTTATGCTCCATGGGGCGTGGGACGAGGCGCTGATGGCAGCCGGGGCAGCGCAGGGACTCGCCGTCAGGGGAGACCCTCAAGCACTTTACGGCGCCTACTACCAGCAGGGCGAGGTGGAACGGCTGAGTGGAAAACTGGACGACGCCGAAGCGTCCTACCGGCAGGCAGCCCGGACCGGCTACGAGCCGCAGCCGGGCCTAGCACTCCTGTGGCTGGCCCGGGGAAATGCGCAGCAGGCCCAAGCGATGATCCGGCGGGCGGCTGACGCGGCCGACCTCGCTACCCGCCGGAACATGCTGCCGGCACTGGTCGAGATCGAACTGGCTGCCTCCGATCCGGAAGCCGCGCGGCGAGGCGTTCAGGAGCTGGAAGCTCTGGCCCGCGAATGCCCCACCTCCATGGTCCGTGCCTTTGCCGGCCAGGCGGTGGGCGCTCTCCGTCTCGCAACGGGCGATGCCGCGGCAGCCATGCAACCCTTGAGGGAGGCCTGGCGGTTGTGGCTTGAACTCGGCGTTCCCTATGAAGCCGCCCGCTGCCGCGTGCTGATCGGCTCCGCGTGCCGCGCCCTCGGCGATGAAACGTCGGCCCTGATGGACTTTGAAGCGGCGCAGGCGGAATTACTGGAACTGGGCGCAGCGTCTGCCGCCGCCTGGGCAGCTGCCCTGATGCGCGAAGGAATCAGCGGCGCCAAGGGACCGCTGTCCCCGCGGGAAACCGAAGTGCTGCGACTCGTGGCCTCGGGACAGGGAAACCGTGCCATCGCCGCGGAGCTGTATCTCAGCGAAAAAACCGTGGCCCGGCACATCAGCAACATCTTCCTGAAGCTGGGGCTGTCCTCACGGGCGGCGGCCACCAGGTACGCCTTCGAGCACGGGCTCGCCGGATGACGTTCCGCAACCCTCACCCCGAGTTTTTGTCCAGATAACGTGCCCAAAGCCGCCTTTTGCTCACCGTATCTGGACAAAAACTCCAGGTGGACTGCACAAAATTACCCATCGGCGTCCGCTGCGGAATTGCATAATTTAGCCGACGCGGGCCATGGGCCCCCGCACGTAGCCTCAAAACATGAACCTTCCAGTCCTCGCCGGCACCCTTTCGACGGTGCTGTTCGCCGCAGGAATGCTGCCGATGCTCATCAAGGCAGCCCGGACACGGGACCTCGCCTCCTACAGCCTGGGTAACCTGATCCTGAGCAACGTGGCCAACATCGTGCATTCCCTGTACGTCTTCCACCTCCCGGCGGGCCCCATCTGGGCCCTCCACCTCGCATACGTCTTCGCATCCGCGCTGATGCTGGCCTGGTGGTTGCGCTACCGGGAAACCGGACACGACGCAACGGGCAGCATGCAGGCCGGCAAGCCGGAAGGTTCAGCTATGGATATCACCACACGTCATCAAGGAGCGCAGTCATGAACACCAACCCTTCACCCGGCACGCTGGACACCCTGGTCATCGGAGGGGGACAGGCCGGCCTTGCCATGGGCCACTACCTCAAGCGCCAGGGCCGGAGATTCCTGATCCTGGATGCCAATCCGAGAATCGGTGACGCCTGGCGGCAGCGCTGGGACACCCTGAGGCTGTTCACGCCAGCGAAGTACGACGGCCTCCCCGGTATGCCCTTCCCGGGTGACGGATTGTCCTTCCCCACTAAAGACGAAGTGGCCGACTATCTGGAAACCTACGCCGCCACCTTTGACCTCCCGGTCCTCAGCGGCATCCGGGTCGAGAGGCTCTGGCGCGAACAGGGACGGTACGTCGCCGCCTCGGACGGCCGACGGTGGGAAGCAGGCAACGTCGTTGTGGCGACCGGCTGCACGCAGGCGCCGAGGCTTCCGGACTTCGCGCCAGACCTTGCACCGTCCATTGTCCAGCTTCACTCCAGCGAGTACCGGAACCCGGGCCAGCTCCGGGACGGCCGCGTCCTGGTCGTCGGGCTGGGCAACTCGGGAGCGGAAATTGCCCTCGAAGTCAGCCGGACGCATCCCACGGTGGTCGCAGGGAAGCCGGGCGGGGAGTTGCCGGTGCGGCACGGAAGAAACGCAGCCCGTTTTGTCCTGCCCGTGGTGCGGTTCCTCGGGCTCTACGTGCTTACCCTCGACACCCCGATTGGCCGTAAGGCTGCACCACACAAGCTGACGCACGCCGATCCCCTGATCAGGACCAAGAGCAAGGACCTGGCTGCCGCCGGCGTCGAGTTCGTCCCGAGGGTTACCGGAGTGCAGGACGGACGTCCCGTTGTGGCGGGCAGCCCTCTCGATGATGTGTCCAACGTGATCTGGTGCACCGGCTACCGTGAGTCCTTCGACTGGATCGAACCGCAGGTGTTCGACGGCGGCGGGCGGCCAAGGCAGCACCGCGGCGTGGCGGCCGACGTGCCCGGGCTGTTCTTCCTGGGCGAGGAATTCATGTTCGCCGCGGCGTCGGCTACCCTCCCCGGTTCATGCCGGGACGCCAAATATCTGGCCAGCAAGATCCCCGTGGCGAGCTAGCCTCGGGCGCGCAGCGCCTGGTTCCTGAGCCGCCGGGCCATGTTCTCCGGCAGCCGCCTGGTGATCACGCGGTAGAAGATGAGCACCGCAAGGGCCGCAGCCACGATTCCCACGAGGTTCAGCAGCAGCTGAATCGCCGATCCTGCCGCTTTCTGGTATTCGCCCAGGACCAGCGCAACAGCCACGAAGCCTGCCGCGGGAACGGTGGTCACGGAAATGAAGACTCCGACCAGGGCGGCCGAGCGGCGGCTGATCAGCGACAGCATCCCGGCGGCGCCGGCCAGGACTGCCACGATCAGCGAGTAAGGGCCGGGATGGTAGATGAACTCGACGGCGGACCCGGTGTCGAGGGCGTCGGTGGGAAAAAGCCCCAGCGGCACCGAGAGCCAGGCCGCCAAGGCAGCCAGGAGCATGGCTACGGGGAAGCCGATGCCCAAAGCCACTGCGGCACTGCGTCCCAGCTTCCATTTGCGCTGGGCCAGCGCAACAGCCAGCGCCGCGAGGGGCCCGAACTCCGGCCCCACTGCCATGGCCCCGACGATGGCGATGGTCGAATTGGTGACGATGCCGATGGCGGCCAGCTGGGTCGCCAGGACAAGGAACGCCAAATAGCTCCACGTGAGGCGCGCGTCCTCGCCGGTCTGGCGGGTCACCTCGTCCCAGATCATGGCGTCGGCCCCGTCGCCGGGAGCTGCGGCCTCGGCCCCGTCCGCACGCCGGGAGAGCACCAGCTCAGGCATGGAGATGGAGATGGAACCCAGCTCCTGCGCCTTCAGGACATGCAGCTTTTCGAGCAGCTCCTCCACGGATTCCCTGGCGACGTGGACCACCACGACATCGCCGGGCGGCTGGATGGACGCACCTTTGTGGACGGCCACCTCCGCCGCCCCGGTTTGCTGCGTGCAGCTTTCCACCACAAGCTCGGAGAGCTCCGCGGGTATGCAGATGCGCACCTGAACGATCACGTTGGCCACTCCTCAGTGTGTGCCGGCTTCACCGTCCGACCTCGGCACCAGCCTAGTTTCCCGACCGCTCCACAGGCGTGATGCCTTCCACTGGAAACTCCCAGCTTGCGGTGACTTAATGGGAGGTGGGGGCTCCTTCGCCTGCGTCTGCATTGGCGATGAAGATTACGATTCGGTAACATGGATGCTTTGGTTATCCGCTTGAGGGGTTTTTCAATGTCCGTAGCGAGAGCCCTGGCCTCGCCGCGCCGCAATGGCGCCGGCGTTGAGCCGAGCCGGAAATCAAAGTTCCGGCCCGAAATCCAGGGCCTTCGTTCCCTGGCCGTGCTGATGGTGGTCAGCTATCACGTCTGGTTTGGCAGGGTCTCCGGCGGCGTTGACGTGTTCCTGCTGATCTCTGCCTTCCTCATGACCCTGCAGTTTGTGGGCAGGTACGAACAGGGCCGGCCGATGGCGTTGTTCAAACACTGGCTGCACCTTTTCCGGCGCCTTTTGCCGGCCGCCGTCACCGTGCTGATCGCCGTTCTCGCCGCGAGCCTCGTCTTCCTGCCACGCACACGCTGGCTGGACATCATCGCCCAGGGCTGGGCGTCCCTTTTCTAT
Source organism: Arthrobacter oryzae (assembly GCF_030812315.1). Taxonomy (GTDB): domain Bacteria; phylum Actinomycetota; class Actinomycetes; order Actinomycetales; family Micrococcaceae; genus Arthrobacter; species Arthrobacter oryzae_B. Next base: position 221,569 of record NZ_JAUSSM010000001.1, read on the forward strand.
ATGGAAAACCGGCTGCTTCAGGTGCAGGCCACCGACTACTACGCCACGGACCACAGCCTCGCGAGTCCGTTCCAGCACTTCTGGTCACTGTCCATCCAAGGGCAGGTCTTCATCCTATGGCCGCTGATCTTTGCCGGGGCAGCACTCCTGGCCAAGAGATACCGGCTGCACTACCGCATTCTGCTCTGCTACATCTTCGCGGGCATTTTCCTGGTGTCGCTGGTTTACTCGATCATTTTCACCGTCACCAACCAGGCCCAGGCCTACTTCGACACCGGCGCACGACTGTGGGAATTCGCCTTGGGCACGCTGGTGGCACTGGTTCTCCCGGGCCTCCGGATTCCCCGGGCCGGACGCATCGCCCTTGGCTGGCTTGGAATTGCGGCCATGCTTAGCTGCGGCATCCTGCTGAATGTCCAGGCTGCGTTCCCGGGCGTGGCCGCCCTGTGGCCCACCCTTGCTGCCGCCTGCGTTATCGCTGCGGGCCAAACCGGCAGCCGCTTCGGCGTGGACAGGATCCTCAGCGCCGGACCGCTCGTCAGGCTCGGGGACAACTCATATGCGCTCTACCTGTGGCACTGGCCAATCCTCGTCATCTCCCTGGCAGCGACCGGACGGGACCACGCCGGGCCCATCTCCGGAACCATCATCATTGTTGTGTCGATGGGCCTGGCCTACCTAACCACCAGGTTTGTCGAGAAACCCTGGCGCGAATGGAAATGGCCCGAAGTCAACCGTCGCCGGGCAATCATTGCCGTGGCCGCCGCCGTGGCTACGGCGGCGCTGCCGCTGGCCGGCTGGCAGTTCCAGATCAACAGCGCAACGGCCGCCGCAGCGAGCCAGGCCTGGGCCAATAACCCCGGCGCGCGCGTGCTGGATCCGGCCTACGTGGACGGCGCGGACAAATCCGCACCGCTCCTCCCCAGCCTCACGACGGTGGCCGAGGAATGGCCGCAGTACCAAGGTGGATGCACCGCTGACGAGGAGAAGCTGACAAACGTCTGTTCCAACGGCAAAGAGAATGCCGGTAAGACTGTGGTTATCATCGGCAGCTCCCACGCCCACGTTTGGGCCACGCCCGTGCTTACTTTGGCCGACAAGTACAACTGGAGGGTGGAAGCCATCACCAAGGGCTACTGCCCGGTGACGGATGCAGCCGCCCCCGAGCTTTCCGAAGGATGCCTGGACTTTAACAAGCAGACCGTTGAGAAGGTCCTGGACATGAAACCGGATCTTGTGGTGACCACCAGTACCAGGACTGACCCGAACCCGAACAAGACGGAATTCATGGACCCGGCCTGGGTACCGGAGATCAAGAAGATCAACGACGCCGGCATCCCCGTTGTCGCCCTTAGGGACACTCCCCGGATGCCGGAGGCCGTGCCGGACTGCCTGGAACGCAACCAGGGCAACTTTTCGGCATGTGCGGCCAAGACGGCTGAAAGCTATCAGCCGTCCTCTCCCGACGCCGCTATAGCGGGTGAGGTGCCGGAGACGAAGTTCCTCGACTTCAGCCGGTTCTTCTGCCAAGGCGAATCATGCCCGGCGGTCATCGGTAACGTCATGGTGTACAAGGACGACAACCACGTCACCAGGACGTACATGGATAGCATCACCCCCTACTTCGAGAAGGAGTTTCTGGCAGCAACCGGCTGGAACAACGAATGACGACGACTCCCACGACGGATACCACGACTACAGCGCGGATCGCCCCCGAGGCGACCGCACCCGAATCGACGGCGACCGCCGGCGGCGGCAAGGCAGCCAGGAAGGGGTACCGCCCGGAGGTCCAGGGCCTTCGTGCCCTCGCCGTACTGATGGTGGTCACGTACCACGTCTGGCTGGGCCGGGTGTCGGGCGGTGTGGACATCTTCCTGCTCATCTCCGCCTTCCTGCTCACCCTCTCGTTCATCCGCAAGGTGGAAAACGGCAGCCCCCTCAAGCTCATCAGCCACTGGCTGCACCTTTTCAAGCGGCTGCTTCCGGCCGCTGTCGTGGTTATCCTGGGAGTCCTCATCGGAACGTGGGCGATACTGCCCCAAAGCCGCTGGCCGGACGTCCTGGACCAGGCATGGGCCTCCCTGCTCTACCGGCAGAACTGGCTGCTCGCGGACTCGGCCGTTGACTATTACGCCCAGGACCACTCGGGCGCGAGTCCGCTCCAGCACTTCTGGTCGCTGTCAATCCAGGGGCAGGTCTTCATTCTGTGGCCGCTTGTGTTCGCGGGAGTGGCTGTACTGCACAGGGTCCTTCGCCGGCCGGCCGTCAGCTACCGGCTGCTCCTGGCCGTTGCCTTCGGAGCGATCTTTGCCCTGTCGCTGGCCTACTCCATTGAGCAGACCTCCACAAACCAGGCCTACGCGTACTTCGATACCCGGACCAGGCTCTGGGAATTCGCGCTGGGATCCCTCCTCGCCTTGGTCCTGCCCTACGTGAAGCCCGGAAAAATCCTTCGTGTCATCCTCGGTTGGACAGGCGTGGCGGCCATGGTCTCGTGCGGCCTGCTGCTGACCGTTGACCGGTCCTTTCCCGGTTTCGTGGCGCTGTGGCCCACCTTGGCGGCCGCCGCGATCATCGTTGCCGGACAGAGCGGCAGCCGCTTCGGCGCCGACCGCCTGCTGAGCTGGAAACCGCTCGTATCCCTCGGTGACAACTCCTACGCGCTGTATCTCTGGCATTGGCCGCTGCTGGTGCTTGCCCTGGCCGGCACCGGAATTGTGTCACCCAACCTCGTCCAGGGCCTCGCCGTCGTGGCGGCGTCCGTGGTCATGGCCGTCCTCACCACCCGTTTCGTAGAGAAGCCGCTGCGTGAATGGCACTGGCCGCAGCGGCGGATCTGGCGGAACGCCGTCGTGATTGTGGCCTGTGGAGCGTTGCTCGCCGGGCCGGTATCCCTCTGGCAGACGAAGCTGACAGCCGAGGAAGCGGCGGCCGCGGCGCAGCCGAGGGAACTGACTCCCGGTGCCGCAGCCCTGACGCCGGAAAACGCGGGGAAGCCGACGCCGGAGGCGAAGATCATTCCGGCACCGGCCGCCATGAAAGATGAGTGGGCCGATATCGACGGACTGTGCACCGACGGCAACGTGCCCGGCGACCCGTTGCTGTCCGGCTGCCTGCAGAACAGCAAACCGGAAGTTGTTACCAAGCGGATTGTGGTGCTTGGCGACTCGCACGCGCAGCAGTACATGGCTGCGCTCGGCCCGATCGCCAAGGAGCACGGCTGGGAAGTGGTCACACTCCTCAAGGGCAGCTGCCGCTTCGGCGCAGAATCGCCCGAGCGGGACGCGGAGTGCAATGCCTTCAACAAGGCCAGCGCCGAATATGTGCTCGAGCACAAGCCGGACGCTGTGTTCACCGTTGCGTCACTGACCCATGCAGAGGCGCCGTTCGAAACCGAAGTGCCCGGCTACCTCGCAGGCATCAAACCGTTCACGGACGCCGGCATGGACGTGGTGGGGGTCCGGGACAACCCGCGCTTCGGTATGAACATGCCGGAGTGCGTGCAAAAGAGGGGCGCCGCCGCGGAGGAGTGCAATCCGCCGCTCAGCGAATCGCTCGCCGACTCGTCACCGCTGGACGCATACCGCGGCAAGGTGGACGGCCTCCACCTGATGGACCTCAGCGACTTCATCTGTGCGGACGGCATTTGCCCGGCCGTGGTGGGCAATGTATACGTCTACAAGGATGACAACCATCTGACCAAGACGTACGTGCAGAGCATGATTCCCATGTTCGAGCAGCGGCTGCTGGCCGCCACCGGCTGGACTTGAGCCGGCAGGAACCCCGGCCTGGGGGTGGGGGAGGGGAGCGGGCCCTGCCGGAACCGGCGGGTGCGGTTGCTCACATTACCGCTGCGGAATATGGGGATCGCCGCCGAGGTTCTAGAATTTATTCAATACTTCCGCACGAACGCAGCAACCGCCGCACCACATTCTGCACAGGCCAGTCCCGTAATGACGGGCTGGTCATCAGCTGCAACCCCTACCCGTGAACCCCAGAAATTAAGGTAAGAGGCGCACTCATGACCCAGCCCGAACACAACCCGTTCGGCTTCATCGGCCTGACCTACGATGACGTACTGCTCCTGCCCGGGCACACCGACGTCATCCCGTCAGAGGCAGACACCTCCTCGCGCATTTCCAAGCGCATCTCCGTTCAGACTCCGCTGCTTTCCGCCGCCATGGATACCGTCACGGAGTCCCGGATGGCCATCGCCATGGCCCGCCAGGGCGGCCTCGGTGTGGTTCACCGCAACCTGTCCATCCAGGACCAGGCAGACCAGGTGGACCGCGTAAAGCGCAGCGAGTCCGGGATGATCACCAACCCGCTGACCATCGGCCCGGAAGCGACGCTGGCCGAGCTGGACGAGATCTGTTCGCACTACCGCGTCTCTGGCCTGCCCGTCGTGGACGAGGGCATGAGGCTGCTGGGCATCGTCACCAACCGAGACACCCGTTTCGTGCCGGAAGCGGATTTCCCGATCCGTCTGGTCAGCGACGTCATGACCAAGATGCCCCTGGTCACCGGGCACGTCGGCATCAGCCGCGAGGAAGCCTCGCACAAGCTGGCCACCAACAAGATCGAAAAGCTTCCCCTCGTGGACGAGCAGGGCCGGCTCAAGGGCCTCATCACCACCAAGGACTTCACTAAGGCCGAGCAGTACCCGCTGGCTACGAAGGACGACGAAGGCCGCCTGCGCGTCGGCGCCGCCATCGGTTTCTTCGGTGACGGCTGGGAACGTGCCATGGCCCTCATCGACGCCGGTGTGGATGCCCTGTTCGTGGACACCGCCAACGGGCACTCCCAGGGTGTGCTGGACATGATCCGCCGCCTGAAGTCCGATCCCGTGGCGGCACACGTGGATATCATCGGCGGCCAGGCAGCCACCCGCGAAGGTGCGCAGGCCCTGATCGACGCCGGTGCCGACGGCATCAAGGTGGGCGTGGGCCCGGGCTCCATCTGCACCACGCGCGTTGTTGCCGGCGTAGGCGTTCCGCAGATCACCGCCATTTACGAGTCCGCGAAGGCGGCCATCCCGGCCGGCGTTCCGCTGATTGCCGACGGTGGCCTGCAGTACTCGGGCGACATCGGCAAGGCGCTCGTTGCCGGCGCCGACACCGTGATGCTCGGCTCCCTGCTGGCCGGCTGTGACGAATCACCCGGCGAGCTCATCTTCGTCAACGGCAAGCAGTTCAAGAGCTACCGCGGCATGGGATCCCTCGGCGCCATGCAGACGCGCGGCAAGAACACGTCCTACTCCAAGGACCGTTACTTCCAGGCGGACGTGTCCGGCGACGACAAGCTGATTCCGGAAGGCATCGAAGGCCGCGTTGCCTACCGCGGCCCGCTGGCATCCGTTGCCTACCAGCTGGTGGGCGGCCTCCGCCAGACCATGTTCTACACCGGCGCCCCGACCGTGGCGGAGCTGAAGGCGCGTGGCAAGTTCGTCCGCATCACGCCGGCCGGCCTCAAGGAATCGCACCCGCACGACATCCAGATGACGGTGGAAGCTCCGAACTACGGTTCACGCTAACAACGCTGTTCAAGCGGGCCATGGGGAACCGTCCCCATGGCCCGCTTGTGTCTGCTGCTATATCGTAGGCAGCGACCGCGGGAATTCCGCGCAGAATGCATGGGGGATGCGTGACAACTGAATATCCAGCGGCGCGTTTGTGTGCCATGGCGGTCCTTGGTCTCGCCCTCAGCCTGACGGCGTGCGCCAACGAAACGGACCAACCTGCGTCCGGCAGCGGGTTGGCGGATGCCAAGACGAAACTGCTGTCAGTGCAGGACCAGATCGTTGAGTTGGTGCCCGGGAACGTGGTTTCGTTCTAAGATTCGCCTGAGACTCTGCGGGTGGCAGGTTACAGCGCCTGCTTCGATTTACCCGAGTACGAGTACGGCGAGAAGTACTGACGCTGCCGCCCGGCCAGAGCGCGCGGAACTAGGCTGTAGTCATGCCCGAACCACGCCATCCCGCAGAGCTGAACCCCAAGCGGGATCCCAAGCGAAAACTTGCTGTGAGGCCGTATGCCCGGGCAGTGGCACAGGTGCTGCGAGTCAGCTTCCGTGCCTCGCCGGCCGCCGTTGTCATGAAAGTGGTGGGCTCGCTGATCTCGGCACTGCTGCCCCTGGTCACCACCTACTTTGCTGCGCTGACCACCACCGCCCTGGCCGCCGCTTATTCCGGTGATGCCGCTGCGGGCCAGCAGGCCATCATCTACGTCATCATCACGGCCGCACTGGGCCTTTTCTGGGGCGCCTTCAGCAGTGTGGACCGCTACATCCAGCAGCTCATGAGCTTCAAGGTGGGGGCGATTGTCGGCGACCAGATGTACGAGCGGTTCCTGGCCCTCGAGTTCTGGCGCTACGACGACAAGGAGACGGTGGACCTCTACGACCGCGCCAAAAGGTTCTCCGATTCCTATGCACGGGTCCTGGACCGGATCGCCGCGATCTTCACCCAACTTGTCTCCGTGATCCTGGCGGTCGGGGCGCTCCTGCTCGTGAGCTGGTGGATAGCGGTGATCGTCCTGGTGGCCATCGTCCCCAGCGTGTACCTTCAGTTCAAGCTTTCCCGGGAACAGATTGCCCACTGGAACACGCAGGTCGATTCACGCCGCCAGCGGCGGATGATCGAGACCAACCTGCTGCGTCCCCAGCACATTGCCGAGATGCGCCTGTACGGGATCGTCGGGTATCTGATGGAGCTGCGCTCCCGGCTCCGGGACGCCGACGAGAAAAGGCGGCTGGATTTCCAGAAGCGCTACATCCCCAAGCAGCTCGCGGCGGACGCCCTGCAGTACGGGGCCGAGGTCGTATCACTGATCTGGGTGGTGGGCCAGATCATCGCCCGCGCGCAGCCGGTGGGCCAGTTCCTCTACGTCCAGCAGATCGTCAGCAGGGCATTGTCCACGGCCAACAGCCTGGTCTCCTCCCTCAGCTCCATCGATGAGGACCTGGCGAACCTCAAGGACTATGAGCTCTTCATGGCCATGCCGGTTCACTCGGAGCATGCGCCGCCGCTGCTGCAGGCTCCGAAGAATGTGGAGCTGCGGGATATCCGTTTTACCTATACCGGCAGCGACATCGAGGTGATCCGCGGCGTCACCATGACCATCCGCGAGGGCCAGCACATCGCCATCGTGGGGGAGAACGGCGCCGGCAAGTCCACCCTGATCCGGATTCTCGCGGGGCTCTACCGCCCCGATTCCGGGCAGGTGATGCTCGACGGCGTCGACCTCGCCGCCGTCGACGTCAAGTCCTGGCACCGCCATCTGGCGGTGCTGAGCCAGGAATTCCTCAAGTACGAGTTCGCCACGGCTGCGGAAAACATTCTTTTTGGCGACGTCGATTCACCGCGCGACGATGAGCGGATCCGCCGGTCCGCCTCCGACGCTGAGGCCCTCGAGTTCATCAACAAGCTGCCCAACGGCCTCGACAACCACGTCAGCAACTGGATGGAAGATCCGCGGGGCCGGAAGGGCAGCGGACTCAGCGGCGGCCAGTGGCAGCGGCTCGCGATGGCCCGGAACTTCTACCGGAACGCCACCTTCATGGTCATGGACGAGCCGACGTCGGCCATCGACGCCCTGGCCGAACATCGGATCTTCACCCGGCTGTTCGCCGACCGCAGCAGCACCATCATCGCCATCAGCCACCGGCTCGCGACGATCGAGAAGGCGGACATCGTCTACATGCTGGAGGACGGCCGGATCGTGGAACAGGGCACCCACCGCGAACTCGTGGCCCTCCGGGGCCGGTACTTCCGGATGTTCGAATCGCAGCTCTCGGTGGACGAGGCGGAGGGGATCTGACTCAGGGCGGGTGTTGGGCGGGGCTACCTGCGCGCCAGCCACCGGGCGTACAGTTCCTCGCGCCGGGCCAGCAAGTGACGGCGTGAATAGAGCAGAGCTGCGGATATCGGGACGGGATATACCGCGAGGGACGACAGGATCGGGAGGACTTCCGGCGATGCGCCTTTAGGCGTGAGGGTCACTAAGGCGACCACGATCGCCAGCATCGCAATCGGGGCTGCGGCGGCAACTCCGGTTGCTATCCGAATTTGCTGGTGAGTGCGGGCAAAGTCCGTTGCCGGCCGCGGCGGCTTGCGCGTAAACCTCGGTCCAATGGCCAGCAACCAGCCTGCCCCGGAAAGGACGAGGCCCAGGGCCGCTGTCATAAGGCCGGTTTCGAGGGACTGCCCGGTGGCCGCCGCTGCCATGGCATACGCCAATCCCGGAATCGCGAAGGCCATGCCCATCCACCAGAACAAGAACACACGGTTGCGGCGGTGTGCGTGCCCCAAGGCGAGTTCCTGGAAAGTGGATGGCTGACCAGCAACCGGTGTCATCAATGCGTCCTTCATGGGTTGTGCCGTCGGTTCACCCAGCGGGAGTAACGTTCAGTGCTGTTCTTCATAAGCCATCCGGTGTGGGCCAAGCCCGCGGCCAAGCCCAGCAGGACCGCCGCGAGCATTCCGAACAGGGGGACCGCCTCCAGTGAGCCGCCCAAGGGCGCTAGCAGCACCAGGGCCCCGATACCCAGGGCGCCCGCGATGAGCACGGTCCGGATGATGCCTGGGGTGATCCGGATTCCCTGTTCCACCCGGGCGATGTCCGAGGCAGGCTTTGGCAGCTTGCGCGTGAACCGCGGCCACGTAGTAAAGCTCCAGCCCAAGGCCGCGAAGACCCCGCCAAGGATAGCCATGACGATGCCGATTTCCGCGCTTTGTCCAAGGACGGTGGCGAGTCCGGCGTGCACAGCTCCGGCCATCGCCAGCACGGCCGGATACCACCATGCCCAGAACACCCAGGACCGGCGCTGGGCGAAACCAAACGCCGGCGCGCGGGGATCCGTGGCCGTGGCCATCGTGATGTTGCTGACAGGAGTGCGCGCCATGAATTCCCCAAACTATCCGTGCCCGCATCGCCTGCCCGCGGTTCTCCATTTCAATCTATTCCATCCACGCCGGACCCCGCGATGGGGACTAGTCCCCTCGTGTGCGCCGACGGCGTCGGGCGGAAGACGGCAGGCAAGAAACCGCCGGCCGCGCACCCTGCGCGGCCGGCGGTTCCCGGATTTCTCCAAGACAGGAGCTAGGAAGTGCTTACAGCTGCGTCGTCGAGGAAGAAGTACGTTGACAGCGATGAATCCTCGACGCCGAGGAAGCGCAGAGTCACGCTCTTGCCCTTGTAGGCAGAAAGATCCAACTGCTTCTGGACGTAGCCGGTGGATTCGTTGAGGTTGGAGTAGGTCGCCAGCGTGGTGGTGGTGCCGCCGCTGATCACCTGGACTTTGAGGGTGTCGTAGGCCGAACTGGCGGTGGTTTCGTCAGACTGCACCTTCAGGTAGAAGGACAGCGAAGCGGCGGACACGGCGGAGGGGACTGCAAAGGCCTGGTCGAGCGTGTAGGACGTTGCCCGGCCCCAGCCGTTGAGGCCGGCGAAACGGGAACCCGTCCGGGCATTCGCGCCGGTCTCAAACGTGTCGGCGTGATCGGACGTCCAGGAAACCGCGCCTTCTTCGAAGCCCGGGTTCAGCAGGAGATTGCCTGACGGCGGGGGAATGGTCCCGCCAAGCAGGCCCATCGTCTTGGTGGCGTCCGACAGTCCCGCACCGCAGCCCGTGGTGCAGCCGCCCGGCATGACCCGGGTTCCCTGCTTGAGTGTTGATTCAACCTGTGCCGGCGTGAGCGAGGATGTCTTGGATTTCATCAGTGCGGCCAGCCCGGCCACGTGGGGGGCCGCCATGGACGTGCCCTGATAGTTTGCGTAGCCTGCCGAGGCCGGTGTGGTGGTGCCGGTGTTGATGGTGGAGAGGATTCCGCCGCCGGAAACCCTGACGTCGCCTCCCGGAGCTGTCAGGTCAACGCTGGCGCCGAAGTTGGAGTAGTAGGAGAGGCTGCCGCTCGGATTGCCGGCTGCCACGCTGACAACGCTGCCGCAGTTCGCCGGGCGGAAACCGGATGTGTCCTGATTGCTGTTGCCGGCCGCGACAACTACTGTGGCGCCGCGCGAAACCGCGGAATCGATGGCTGCCTGGTAAGTGCTTCCGCAGGCGCCCGACCCGCCCAGGCTCATGTTGATGACCTTGGCGGGGTTTGCGTTGGCCGGGATGCCCGCAACGGTTCCGCCGGCTGACCAGACGATGGCATCGGCGATGTCAGACAGGGAGCCGCCGCACTTGGCCAGGACACGGACCGGCACCACTTTGGCGTTGGGAGCGACGCCCGCCACTCCGGTGGCGTTCCCGGTGACGGCTGCGACGGTACCTGCGACGTGGGTGCCGTGCCAGGAGCTGTTGCCGGCCGTCGCCTGGCCGCACTCGCCGGCGGCGTACCAGTCGCCCTGGTCCTGGGCATTGGCGTCGCGGCCGTTGCCGTCACGGGCGGCCGTGGCGTCCGCGACGAAGTCATAGCCGGGGAGCACATTCGCGTCGAGGTCGGCGTGCGCCGTGATGCCCGTGTCGATGACGGCCACGGTCACGCCGGTACCGGTTGCGACGTCCCACGCGCCGGGGATCCGCATGCCGTTCGCGGCTGTGAAATCCCACTGTTCGCCATAGCGCGGGTCGTTCGGCGTGAGCGCCAGGGTCATGCGGGCGTCAGGCTCGACGGACTCGACCGACCCGGACGCTGCAATTTCGGTCATGAAGTCTGCGGCGGCCTGGCCGGAAAGGGCCCGGTCCGCCTCAAGCAGCGTTCCCCCGGTTGCCAGGGTGCGGACCTCCTTCACGGCAACTCCCTGTTCCTTGGCCGCCTTGCCCCAGGCGTTGGCGCGGCCGTTAGGGGTGGCATTGGCCGCGCTCTCCTTGTAGTCCACGATGAACTTGGTGTAGGCCTCGCCGGGCGCCACGTCCTGCACGGTAGCGCTTTGGACCGTGGCGCTTTGGGCAGCGGCGCGCCCGCCTGCGGCGGAAGCGTCCCCGTCTTCAGTGGTGGCGAAGACCGGTGAACTGGCGAAGGCCAGAGTGCCGACTGCTGCCGCGAGCGACAGGGCCAATATGCGGTGGCGCCTAATTGATGCACTTTCTGCTTTTCCCAAGAGGGGCTTCTTTCTCGGATCGGGCACACGGGTGGCCCGGATGATGGAGTGATGGGTGGTCACGTGGTGGATCAGGTGGTAACCGAGAGTAAACGTAAAGGTATTTTCATAACTTGTAAATGGTTGACAAATCGTGTCAATAAAGTGTGGACTATCAGTTTCGGGAGGCGTCCGGGGGAGTCGCCCCGCCGTATCCCGCGTGGTCAAGTAAAGTGGTCACGTGACTTATGAGATTGAGATTGGCCGTGGCAAGCGTGGGCGTCGTGCCTACTCCCTGGATGACATCGCGATCGTCCCCAACCGTCGGACGCGTGATCCCAAGGACGTTTCGGTCTCGTGGCAGATAGATGCCTACAAGTTCGACATGCCTGTCATCGCCGCGCCCATGGACTCGGCAATGTCGCCCGAGAGCGCCATTGCGCTGGGCCGCCTCGGCGGACTCGGCGTGCTGGACCTGGAGGGGCTCTGGACACGGTACGAGGACCCCCAGTCCGTCCTCGACCAGATCGGAGCGCTGGAGGATGAGACGAACAGCCCCGCCGTCACGCGGCGGATGCAGGAGCTCTACCAAGCGCCCATCCAGCCGGAACTGATTACGTCCCGCCTGGCTGAAATCCGGGCCGCGGGCGTGACCGTCGCCGGCTCGCTCACTCCGCAGCGCACCCAGGAGCACTACAAGACAGTTGTCGCTGCCGGCGTGGACATCTTCGTGATCCGGGGAACCACGGTTTCCGCGGAGCACGTCTCCAAGGACCACGAGCCGCTGAACTTGAAGCAGTTCATCTATGAGCTCGATGTCCCCGTAATTGTGGGCGGCGCGGCCGGCTACACCCCCGCCCTGCACCTGATGCGCACGGGCGCTGCCGGTGTGCTGGTGGGCTTTGGCGGCGGTGCCACCACCACCACCCGCCGTGCACTCGGTATCCACTCGCCCATGGCGTCGGCGATTTCCGACGTCGCCGCGGCCCGCCGCGATTACATGGACGAGTCCGGCGGCCGCTACGTTCACGTGATTGCCGACGGCGGAATGGGCTCCTCCGGCGACATCGTCAAGGCCATCGCCATGGGCGCAGACGCCGTGATGCTCGGCAGTGCGCTGGCCAGGGCGGAAGAAGCTCCGGGCAAGGGCTGGCACTGGGGCCAGGAGGCCCACCACCTGGAACTCCCGCGTGGCGACAGGGTCAACGTCGGCACGGTGGGCCCGCTCGAGGAGGTCCTCTTCGGGCCCGGCCACCACACCAACGGGACGTCCAACCTGATCGGTGCCCTCCGCCGCTCCATGGCGACCACCGGCTATTCGGACCTGAAGGAATTCCAGAGGGTCGACGTCGTTGTGTCCCCGTACTCCGGAATTTGAGGTTCCAGCCGGTCCCGGGCTGTCCCCGGGACCGGTGAATAGTGCCTTCAGCGGCCCTGCCCATCAGCATGCCTAGCAAGTAGTCTGGTGAACTACGAGGTTTGATGCGGATGGAGGCTTGAAATGTTCAGTTCTTCCGGTGGTTCTTCCTTTTCCCAAGGGGCCCTTGGCCCCGCCGCCCGGGAAGCATCGCTTGCAGCGCTCAAGGCGACAATGGAGCCGGGCAAGGAACTCGATATCCTCATCGTCGGCGGTGGCATCGTCGGCACCGGCGCCGCCCTTGATGCCGTCACGCGAGGCTTGAGCGTTGGCATCGTGGAGGCTAGCGACTGGGCCGCCGGCACGTCATCGCGTTCCTCCAAACTCATCCACGGCGGGCTGCGTTACCTCGAAATGCTGGACTTCGGGCTGGTCAAGGAGGCGCTGAATGAACGCGGGCTGTTGCTGTCCGAGATCGCTCCGCACCTGGCCAGGCCGGTGCCCTTCCTCTACCCGCTGACGAAGCCCTTCCTCGAACGGCCCTATGTCGGTGCAGGCATTGCCCTGTACGACGTCATGTCCATTTCCGGCGGGCACAAACGCGGAGTGCCGTTCCACAAGCACCTGAGCCGCCGCGGCACCCTGCGCGCGGCCCCAAGCCTGAAGGATGACGCGTTCGTCGGTTCCATCAGGTACTACGACGGGCAGGTGGACGACGCCAAGTATGTGGCCAACCTCATCCGCACCGCCGCGCACTATGGCGCCCATGCCGTCAACCAGACGGCGGTTGTCGACTTCCTGCGCGAAGGCGAGCGGGTGGTGGGCGCCAAGGTGGTCAATCGCGAGGACGGCTCTGCCTTCAGCATCCGTGCCAAGCAGGTCATCAACGCTACAGGCGTGTGGACCGATGAGACCCAGGCCATGGTGACGGACCGCGGGCAGCTCAAGGTGCGCGCCTCGAAGGGCATCCACCTCGTAGTGCCGCGCGACCGGTTCCAGTCAACCGTCGGACTGATCCTCCGGACCGAGAAGTCCGTGCTCTTCGTGATTCCCTGGGGGCGGCACTGGATCATCGGCACCACGGACACTGACTGGCATCTGGACAAGGCGCACCCGGCGGCGTCCAGCAAGGACATTGACTACATCCTCGAACACGTCAACAAGGTGCTCAAGCGGCCCCTGACCAGGGAAGACGTTGAAGGCGTCTACGCCGGGCTGCGCCCGCTGCTGGCCGGGGAGAACGACTCAACCGCCAAGCTTTCGCGCGAGCACGTGGTGGCCCACCCGGTGCCGGGCCTCGTGGTGGTGGCCGGCGGAAAGTGGACCACCTACCGCGTCATGGCCAAGGACGCCGTCGATGAGGCAACCCGGAGCATGGATGAACGCGTCCCGCCGAGCTGCACCGATACCATCCCCCTGTTGGGGGCCAACGGCTTCAAGGCGGCCTGGAACCGCCGCAACCGGACGGCGGAAGAAACCGGTGTGCACGTGGCCCGGATCGAGCACCTGCTCAACCGTTACGGCTCCATGGCAACCGAGGTCCTGGCGCTCATCAAGGACAACCCTGCGCTGGCCGAACCGCTGCCTGGCGCCGACGACTACCTCCAGGCCGAAGCGGTCTACGCGGCCACGCACGAGGGGGCCCGTCATGTACACGACGTTTTGACGCGGAGGACCCGTATTTCCATTGAGTCCTGGGACCGGGGTGTGTCGGCTGTCCCGGTTGTCGCTAAGCTGATGGGAGAAATTCTTGGCTGGAGCGATGCGCAGCGCGAAAGCGAAATCAAGCATTACCTTGCCCGGGTGGAAGCCGAACGGCTCAGCCAGGAGCAGCCTGACGATGAATCTGCCGACGCCGCGCGGCTGGGCGTCGAGGACATTGTCCCGTTGCGGTGACAGGGTAATGACTGACGCGCGCCTCCTGCCTCACTGAAGGGACACCTCTTGGCGGAACCACTGGACCGGTATGATGCCGAACTCACCACACCGGAAATGGTGATTCTCGAGCTCGATGCCAAGGACAAAGCGGACGCGGCCACCCAGCTCGCGGAACGGCTCTATGCGGCAGGGCGTGTATCGGATCTTGACGGCTTCCTGAAGCACGTCAATGCGCGGGAGCACCAGCTCGCCACCGGACTGCCCGGCGGCGTCGGGCTGCCGCACGCCCGCAGCGAGTTCGTGTCCCGGACCTCCATCGCCGTTGGGATCACGAAGTACGGCAGGGCCCTGGACTTCGGCGCAACTGACGGGCCGGCAACAGTGATCCTGCTGATCGCGACGCCGGCAAGTTCTTTCTCGGACCACCTGGAGGTCCTTGCCACCCTGGCCCGGTCGCTGTCGAAGGAATCATTCCGGGAATCCCTGCGCCGCGCCTACGATGCCGAAGTCATCGCCGAACTCATCAACTCAAGCCTGGTGTTCTTCGACCACTAGAGGGGATCCGGCTGCCCCGCAATAGCGCGAACGAACACTTGAGGCCCCTCGCCGAGGGGCCTCAAGTGTTCGTTCGCGCTGACCCCGTTTCGTTGTTCTACACGGGAACGAAGTACGGTTAATGTGTGTTGAAAACTGCCCTCAAACCCCGCTGGATCGCAGGCCTGGTCTTTGCGATCGTCATTTCCGGGGTTTTTGTGCTGCTGAGCCAGTGGCAATTCGGCCGGTCAACCCAACCTGAAGCCCCGGTTTCGACCGGGACGGAAGACACAAAGCCGCTCATTTCGGTGCTGCAGCCGGGTGATTTCTTTCACGGCTCCGTGGCGGACCAAATGGTCGCCGCCACAGGTTCCTACGATCCCGAGAAGCAGGTGCTGGTCCCCGGCCGTCTCCACGACGGCGCTACCGGATACTGGGTGGTGTCGGCGTTTTCGGTGCAGGACGCCCCTGTGCTGAGCGGCGTTGCGGCCTCGCCCCGGACGTGGATTCCGGTGGCCCGCGGGTGGGTTGCCGACCCCGCGGACGCGAGCACCCCGCCGTCGGGCACTATTGAACTGACCGGACGGCTCCTGCCGTCCGAGGCCCCGCTGCCGAACACCGCTCCGGAACCCGGACGCGCCACTGCCGTCTCCGTCGCTGAGCTCATCAATGTCTGGGAAATCAGCAGCTATCCGGGATTTGTGGCCGCCACTTCCGAGGTTGCCGGCGGGGCCGACGTCAGCGCCTCGGCCGTCAGCAGCGACCTCAAGCCCCTGCGCATCGGCCCGCAGCCCCCGGCGCAGCAGGTGAACTGGCTCAACCTGTTCTACTCCGTGGAGTGGATCGTGTTTGCCGGCTTCGCCCTGTTCATCTGGTGGCGCATGGTGAAGGATGACTACCGCCGCGACCTCGAAGACGAGTTCGACGACGAGCACCACCAGTACACCGAAGACCCTCCGCAGCCCCAACAGCAAGAGCCCCAACAGCAAGCCAACCCGCCAGAAAATTCCAGCCCGTCTGAACAAAAGGTGCAGCCATGATCGATCCCAAGCCGGCCATCCAGCCCCAGCAGTCCCAGACCAGCGGATCAGGCACCGTAAAGAAGCGCCGGTTCGGCGGGACGGAAGCCCAGATCCGGTCCGCCCTGAAGTTCTACAAAGTCCTGGCATACCTGACCGGTGCGATGCTCCTGCTGCTCTGCGCCGAACTGGTTGCGCGGTACGCCTTCGGCCAGTACCTGTTCGCAGGCGGAACCAACGCCGTGACCGGCCAGCCGTTTGGCTTCGGGTTCGCCGACGCCGAGCCGCAGGGCGTCCTCGGGGGAGTGAACCTCTCGGTGGCCGTGCTGATTGTCCATGGCTGGATGTACGTCGTGTACCTGATGTCCAACTTCCGCCTGTGGTCGCTGATGCGGTGGCCGTTCGCGAAACTCATCCTCCTGGCACTGGGCGGCGTGATTCCGTTCCTGTCGTTCATTGTGGAGAAGAAGTTCCACGCCGAGGTCGAGGCCGAACTCGCCGCGAATCCGCAGGCGTCCAAGCGCTACTGACCCAACCGGGTCCCAAACGGGGTCCAGGCAGTCGGCGGATGGCGCCTGCACCGGCGGCGTGTGAGATCCCTAACGCCCGGGGCCGATTCAGGCCGTGAACGGCCGTCTCAACGTGCGACTCGGCAAGCGCCCACGTAGTCTAGGACGGTGACTACTCCCACTGCATCCCAGACTTCCCAGAAGCCGGTGCTGGTTGTTGACTACGGTGCCCAGTACGCGCAGCTGATTGCCCGCCGCGTCCGGGAAGCAAATGTGTATTCGGAAGTGGTTCCGCATACGTACAGCACCGAGCAACTGCTGGCCAAGAACCCCGCCGCCATCATCCTTTCGGGTGGCCCCTCCAGCGTGTATGCGGAAGGCGCGCCGAGCGTCGGCGCAGACCTGTTCGAAGCCGGGATCCCCGTCTTCGGCATCTGCTACGGCTTCCAGGCCATGGCCAACGCGCTCGGCGGGAAAGTGGATAAAACCGGCCTGCGCGAGTATGGCTCGACGCAGACCACCATCCTCGGCGAGGGCCGCTCCGTCCTTGAGGGGATGCCGCAGCACCAGAACACCTGGATGAGCCACGGCGACTCCGTGCACGAGGCGCCGGAAGGCTTCGAAGTGCTGGCGACCACCGCCGGCGCCGAAGTGGCAGCCTTCGCGAACGAAGAGAAATGCCTGTACGGCGTGCAGTGGCACCCCGAGGTGAAGCACTCGGCCTACGGCCAGCAAGTCCTTGAGAACTTCCTGTTCAAGGGCGCCAAGCTTGAACCGAACTGGACCACGGGCAACATCCTCGAGGAACAGGTTGACCGGATCCGCAAGCAGATCGGCGACGCCAGGGTCATCTGCGGCCTCTCCGGCGGCGTCGACTCCGCAGTGGCAGCGGCCCTGGTCCAGCGCGCGGTGGGCGACCAGCTGACCTGTGTGTTCGTGGACCACGGCCTGCTGCGCGAAGGCGAAGCAGAGCAGGTTGAACGCGATTTCGTGGCAGCCACAGGCGTCAAGCTCTACGTCGCCAACGAGCAGGAGCGGTTCCAGGCGGCACTGGCCGGGGTCAGCGATCCCGAGACCAAGCGCAAGATCATCGGCCGCGAATTCATCCGGGCGTTCGAGGAAGCCGAACTGGCCATCATTGCCGAGGCAGCTGCCCACGGCGAAAAGATCAAGTTCCTGGTCCAGGGAACGCTGTACCCGGACGTCGTCGAATCCGGCGGCGGCGAGGGTGCAGCCAACATCAAGAGCCACCACAACGTGGGCGGCCTGCCCGAGGACCTGCAGTTCGAGCTCGTCGAGCCGCTTCGTGCGCTGTTCAAGGACGAGGTCCGCGCCGTCGGCGCCCAGCTGGGACTGCCGCAGGAAATCGTGGGCCGCCAGCCTTTCCCGGGCCCGGGCCTCGGCATCCGCATCGTCGGCGAAGTGACCAAGGAACGTCTGGACCTGCTCCGCAAGGCCGACGCGATTGCCCGCGCAGAGCTGACTGCAGCCGGACTCGACAACGACGTGTGGCAGATGCCGGTAGTGCTCCTGGCGGACGTCCGCAGCGTCGGCGTCATGGGCGACGGCCGTACCTACGGCCACCCGATCGTGCTCCGTCCCGTTTCGTCCGAGGACGCCATGACCGCCGACTGGTCACGGCTTCCGTACGACCTGCTGGCGAAAATCTCCAACCGCATCACCAACGAGGTGGAAGGCGTCAACCGCGTGGTGCTGGACGTGACCAGCAAGCCGCCGGGAACCATCGAGTGGGAATAGCACTTTGAGTGGCCGGTCTCAGCGATGAGGCCGGCCACTTTGCTTTATTCACGCTAAATCCGGCGCAAATTTTGCCCCGTCCCAGTGTTGCGGTCTCTCACTGGGCCCCGATTCGGGCTACGCTCGAAAGTATGCCGGTATGGTCCAGGGCGTCACGCGCAAGCGCAGAAAAGAAGGCAGTAGTGTCAGTTGGTCAAGGCCTCCCAGAGGGCTCCGAGGAGCTCAAGAAATGGCTGTCGGGGCTTAAACCGGTCACCGGAGCAGACACCATGCTGCGCTTCACCAAGACGCCGGAAGGTTCCATCGACCTCACGCATGCGCATCCGTCCGGTCTGGCCCAGCTCATGGCGGGTAGGCGCACGCGACTGTCCACGCTGATCCGCGACCACGATCAGTACGTCGTCGCCGCCAGGGCTTCGCGTAACCTCCGCTCCAAGATTTTTGAACTCGGGAACGACCGCGGCATCGACGCCGGCTACTTTTCGGCCGGGACAGTTTCCTGGACATCGGCTGTCGGCGGTAAGCCCCAGCGCGTGTCCGCGCCGGTCATGCTCACGGCCATTTCCCTCACTGTCCGTCCGGGCGAGGATGACTACGAGCTCCAGCTGACCGAGCAGGCCCACATCAACCCGGCGCTGATCAGGCACCTGAAGAGCATTCACGGCATCGTCTTCGACGTCAATGCCGTAACCCGGATGGCGTACAGCACCGCCCGGTTCGATCCCCAGCCCGTCCTGGACCGCCTGGGCACCCTTATCAAGCCCATTCACGGGGCCGACGTGGAGCACAATCTGCTCGTTTCAACGTTTGCAGACCTCTCCGGAAACCTCGACGACCCGTGGATCAACCAGAACAATCCCATAGTGGCAGCTCTTGCCCGGGCCGCCGCCGGCGAGGCCGTGGACGTGCCCGAGCTGGCCGAAGACCGCTTTCAGGACATCGATCTGCGGGATCCCGCCGAGGAGTTGCTGCTTCTCGACGCCGACGCCGACCAGCAATATGTGGTGGACGCCGTGCGTGCGGGGGACTCCCTCCTTGTCAGCAGCCCGCCCGGAACGGGCCAGACCCAGACGGCCATCAACACCATCGGCGCGCTGGTGGACGAAGGCAAGACCGTCCTGGTGGTGGGCGACCGCCGTGCCAGCCTCAGCGAGGTTGCGACCCAGCTGGAGACGCTGGGCCTGGAGTCCATCCTGTTTGCGCTGTCCGGGACGGCTACACCGCTTCAGCTCAAGGGGCAGCTGGTGCGTGCCATTGTGCGAAATGAGAAGTCCCTTCAGCCCCAGCTCGAGAACCTGCACACCACGCTTGCCGAGCACCGGCACGCGCTCATGGACCACGTGGCCTCGCTGCACAACGTCCGCCAGCGCTGGGGATGCTCGCCCTACCAGGCCATGCAGTCGCTTGCCGAACTGACGTCCATCCAACCGGCTCCCGCCACGACCGTGCGGCTGAAGCGGAGCGTACTGGACAACATCCGGGACCGTGAGGAACTGGCCGGACGCCTGCACCGCGCCGCCGAACTCGGCAGTTTCAGCCGCGCATCCACGGCCAGCCCGTGGCACGGCGCCCGGCTCCTGACCCGTAAGGAAACCGAGGAGGCGCACGACGTTGCACGCTCGGTTGAGAAGAACCTGCCGGTTCTCCGCCACCGCATGAACGAGGTAGCCGAGCACGCCCAGATCCGCCTCGGAACCACCTTCGCCGAGTGGGGCGCCCAGCTGGAGCTGCTGATGGCCGTCCGTGAGAGCCTGGACAAATTCACTCCGGATATTTTTGACAGGCCGGTCCACGACCTCATCTCCGCGACTGCCACCTCCCCGTGGCGGCGTGAACGGGGTATAGAGATGCCGTCCATGCAGCGTTCGCGGCTACGCCGTGTCGCCAAGGAATACGTCCGCCCCGGCGTGCACATCTCGGACCTCCACAGCTCATTGGTGCTGGTCCAGGAGCAGCGGGCGCTTTGGGCGGGCTACGCGACTACGCAGCGGCACCCTGCCGTGCCGTCCGGCCTGGGCGAAGTGAACGTGATGTACCGCAGCCTTGAGCGCGAACTGGCGCAGCTGGGTGCGGCTGTAAAGCACACGGCAGCCGGCGGCGACCTCCAGCACACACCGTATGAAGAACTGATGGAGCGCCTGGAGCGGCTGGTGGCGGACTCCCGGACGCTCAAGACTCTTCCGGAGCGGACGCTGCTCATCGAGAACATGCGTGAGCACGGGCTCGGGGAGCTGCTCGCCGACCTGGCTGACCGCGAAGTTCCCGCGGCCTCCGTCGCATCAGAGCTGGAACTTGCGTGGTGGCAGTCCGCCCTTGAAGCGATGATCAGCGGCGATGACTACCTGGCAATGTCCGACGGCGACGCCCTCCGCCAGCTCGAAGCCGAGTACCGTTTGGCGGACAACGCCCACATCGCCAGCGGGGCAGCGCGGCTGCGCTGGACCCTCGCCGAGCGCTGGCGCGCCGGCATCGGCGAAAACCCCCGCCAGGCCGACCTGCTGCGGAGTCTCCTGAAGGACGGGCGGGTCACCCTGGCGGCCCTCACGGCGCAGGCCCCTGCCCTGGTTCCCATGCTGGTGCCGGTATGGTCCGTGAGCCCCTACCTCATGACCGGACTGCTGCCCGCCGAACAGAAGTTCGACGCCGTCGTCATCCTCGACGCTGAAGCCACATCCCTGCAAGCCGTCCTTCCGGCGATCGCGCGGGCCAGGCAGGTCATCGCGTTCGGCGACGACAAGATCGCGAGCCCCCGCACGTTCACAGTGGGCGTCGAGCGCCTCGCTGCGGGCGAGACCGCCCACCAGAGCGTTGAGAGTGCCTACACCGCCCTGGCTGCTGTGCTGCCCACGCGGCGGCTGACCTCCGTATACCGGGCAGTTGACGAAGACCTCGTGCTGCAGCTGAGCAAGAGTTTCTACGACGGCCGCCTCCGCAGGCTTCCTGAGGGCCAGACCGCGACCGGACTGGACCGGGCCCTGCTGGTGGAATACCTGCCCGACGGGACCGGCCTCCCCAGCGCCGACCAGGAAGGCGTGGAATCCGCCGTCGCCGAGGTAAACCGGGTGGTCAGCCTCGTGTTCGAGCATGCCCGACTAAGGCCGCGGACCTCGCTCGCCGTGGTGACGGCAAGCCTCCGCCACGCGGCCAGGATCGGCGAGGCCATCCGGCTGCAGCTGCCCAACTACCCGCTGTTGGCGAGTTTCTTCTCGGCCGGGCCGGAATCCTTCCGGGTTGTGGACCTGGAACGTGCCCAGGGCCTGGTCCGCGACCACGTGATCTTTTCCCCGGGGTATGGCCGCACGCCGCACGGCCGCGCGCTCCACAATTTCGGCCCGCTGTCCGCCGAGGGCGGCAGGGCGAAATTCGCGCTGGCCATGACCCGTGCGCGGCGTTCCCTGCACGTACTCAGTTGCTTCAAGCCGGAAGACCTCGACGTCAGCCGCCTCAGCCATGGCGCCGTCGACTTCTATGAACTGCTCGACCGTGAGATTGCCGGCAACACGGACCTCGGTACGCCGGCGTCCCGCGCAGCCGCGAGCGAACAGGCGCTGGGTGCCGACCCCCTCGTGGCAGACCTGGGCGACAGGCTGCGCGCCCGCGGCGCCAGGGTCTGGCACCAGTACGACGGCGTGATCGACGTGGCCGCGGCCGCCGACCCGGTGAATTCCATCGGTCATGATGATGCCGAAATCCCCAGGCCCGTGGCCATTGAGTCCGACGGTACGGAACAATACCGGCGCATGAGCGTTCGGGAACGGAGCAGGCTTCGTCCGCAACTGCTGGAACGGCTGGGCTGGCGCTACATGCCCCTCTGGACCATCGAAGTGTTCACCGACCCGTCCGCCTGTGCGGACCGGATCGGCGGTTACCTTGGGCTGGAAAAGCCGGCAGTCACCGGATTTTCACCGAGTTCCCAGGGGTTCTTCGAGGACGATGTGGACAACCTGACACTGACAAGCGCAGAGCGTGCCAGCGAGGCTTCCGAACGGGAAGCGGCCGGGTCCGAGGACCGCAGCGAGTCGGGGACCGAATCCGGGGCCGAACCTGGAACCCAGTCCGGCAGCGGGGAGTACGGGAGCGTGGCATCGGCGGCCAGGCCCCCGGTACCCTTGGAAGAGGGCGGTGCGGACCGGGAAGAGCCCAATAGCGCCGGACCCGGTTCAGAGGGATACAGCAAGGAAGACGGCATGGACACGAACAGCAGCGAAGCGGGCAGCCGGGGCGGCGTCCCTGCCTCGGGCGCCGACGGGGCCGCGCCCAACCGGGGCCGCGAGGCGGGTGCCGGCGTGCCCGCCGGAGTACTGCCGAACAAAGCCGCTGAGGATGACCCGAAGCGCTGGGGCGATCACGCCTCGGATTACGACCACGATGCCTGGCTGCAGGAGCAGAAACCGCCGCACTGGGGCTGACCGCTGTGCTCCATAGGACCGGGCCGGCCGGTTTACGGCTGGCCCGGCGCTCCGACGAGCACGAAGAAGAGTTTGCCTTGTGTTGAGCTGCCGGCAAGGCGGCGTGCCTGGTCGGGATCCGCGGCGACCACCATGAGCCCCTCGGTTTCTCCCGTGCCCAGCCATTGTCCGGTTTGCCCGCCCTGCCCGGAGGTCCAGAGGACCGGGACAGAGGCAGCCAGCACCTCCGATTCCGCCGCCTGGCCGTAGTCGGTTCCGTTGGTCATGACGATATTGACCAGCTGGCCGGGCGCCACCAACTGGATGGACGACGGATCGGCCATCCTCAGGGGTACCGCCGCCGAACCGGGGGCGGTACCCGCCAGCAGCCCAGGTCCAAGTAACTGAGTGTCGGAGATCAGCTGGCCTTTGCGCAGCGGTGCAGCAAGCTGTTTGCCTTGGATCGCGGCAGTGTCGGTGAAGGCACCGGAGGGAATCATCCCGGGCGGCACCCTGACCGGCACTACTTCATTGCTGGACAGGGTTGCTCCGGCAGGAAGGTCCCTGGCTGAGGCCATGGCCGTCACGGTGTGGGCGGGTGCAGGTGTCAGTTGTTGGACGGCGATGCCGGCGGCGGCGCACAACAGGAGCGCAACGGCGAGCCTGCGGTTGCGGTTGAGCCATGCAGCGAAGCGGCGCCTGCCGGACAGGCCCGGGCGCCCGGGGCGTTCTGACCGAATGCCGTGACGGCGTGACGAAAATCCGTTGTTGCGGAGGGTGGAGGGCATACCGTCAGGCTAAAAGAGTCCCGGTGGTGCGGACAGACCGTGGAAGTCCTATGTGGAAAACCCGCCGTTGCGGACGCGTCCGCCGGATTGCGGCAGCCGGTGCTGGAAGTGGCGGCTAGCTTGCGGCTGCGGCAGCCGGCGCGGGAGCCGCAGCCGGGGCGGGCGAGACGCTGCTGCCCTTGGTGTCGCGGGAGTCGGTCCGGTAGAAGCCCGAGCCCTTGAAAACGACGCCGACGCTGTTGAACTTCTTGCGCAGCGTCCCCTCGCACTCGGGGCAGGAGGTGAGGGAGCTGTCGGTAAACGACTGCACGATCTCGAAGGCGTGGCTGCAGTCCTTGCAGGCATATGCATACGTGGGCACTGGAAATCCTCCTCTGGGACAAACGAACAGGTCCCGTGCTGCAAGTCGCGGATTCCAGCCGATGTTTCCATCGACGTGTTCCGCTCCTTAGCAGTCGCAGGGCCTGAGTGCCAATTCTATCACCAGCGGCAGGGGAGCTTTACATCAGGCTTGTGAGGCCTGACGGAGTGACCGCAACGCGAACCGGGCGGTCGAAGGACTCTGCGGCGATAGAGCCGGCCGGAAGCACTTCGGTGTCGTAGACCACTGCAGCCGCCGGCACGGGCAGTTCCTCCTCTTCCAGTCCGGCCAGGAACTTGTCGTAGTAGCCGCCGCCCTGGCCGATCCTGTTGCCAGACAGGTCCACAGCGGTGGCTGGAACGAAGATCCCGGCCACATCGCGCATGACCTCGATGCCGTGCCGTTCTCCGACGGGTTCCTCGATGGGCGCGTAACTGCTGCGGACAAATTCGGTCGCCGGAGTCCAGAAGACCCAGGCCAGAGTGAGCGACGGCCCGCAGACCGGCAACAGTACCCTGTGCCCGGTCCCGTGAAGTGCGGCGATGAGCGGGAGCGTGGGCGGTTCGAATCCCACTCCCAGGTACGCGGCAAATGTGCCCCGCTCCCCGGCGGCAACCATGGTGGCCCACTGCAGCCCGTGGCGGGCGATGCCGGCACCGGCGGCTTCCAGTCCCGCGGGAGAGGCCGCAGCACGTTCGATCCTGTGGGCGGAGCGGATCTCTTCCTTCGATGGCATGAGTGCCTGTCCTTCCATGCCCGGAGGCCTCAGTTCGGGGCGAAACCGGGCGGTCCGTGCAATTACCCAATGTTTGGTCCCTGACGTTAGATTAGTCCAGTGACTACCACCAATACTTCCGTCCGCAAGGCTGTCATTCCTGCTGCGGGTCTCGGCACCCGGTTCCTCCCGGCCACCAAGGCCATGCCCAAGGAAATGCTGCCCGTAGTGGACAAGCCCGCGATCCAGTATGTCGTGGAGGAAGCGGTCAACGTTGGCCTCAACGACATCCTCATGATCACCGGCCGGAACAAGCGCGCCCTGGAAGACCACTTCGACAGGGTTCCCTCGCTGGAGTCAATGCTCGAGGCCAAGGGCGACACCACCAAACTCGAATCCATCCAGGCTGCCAGCAACCTCGGCGACATCCATTACGTCCGCCAGGGCGACCCCATGGGCCTTGGCCACGCCGTGCTGCGCGCCAAGCAGCACGTTGGCTATGAGCCCTTCGCCGTACTGCTTGGCGATGACCTCATCGACGCCCGCGACGAACTGCTGAGCACCATGATCGAGGTCCAGGCCAAGACCGGCGGATCCGTCGTTGCGCTCATTGAGGTGGAGCCGTCCCAGATCAGCGCCTACGGCTGCGCCGATATCGATGAAACCGACATGAACGGTTTCGTGCGGATCAGGAAGCTCGTGGAAAAGCCCACCGTTGATGAAGCGCCGTCGAACCTGGCCGTGATCGGACGCTACGTCCTGCACCCCGCCGTCTTCGACGTCCTCGAACGCACCGAACCTGGCAGGGGCGGGGAAATCCAGCTCACTGATGCACTTCAGGAACTTGCTGCGGGAACCGGTGAGGGTTACGGCGTCTACGGCGTTGTTTTCCGTGGCCGCCGCTACGACACCGGTGACAAGCTCAGCTACCTCAAGGCCTGCGTCCAGCTCGCCTGCGACAGCGACGACCTCGGCCCAGGGCTGCGCGAATGGCTGCCGGAATTCACTTCCTCGCTGGCCAAGTAACGGTCCCATGCGGGGCAGCATCTGGCCGGTGACGCTGGAGTGCGGCGACCTTGTTCTGCGCCCCATCCGGTACCGCGACCGTAAGGAATGGATGGCGGTCCGTTCCCGCAATTCCGAATGGCTGGCTCCGTGGGAGGCGTCCAATCCGGCCCCGGGAGGGGCACTGCCGGACTACCGGCAGATGGTCAGGTCCCTCAACGCGCAGGCCGCGCAAGCCACGGCGTTGCCCTTTGTGATCACCGAACGGACGCCGGGGCAGCGCAATCCGGTAATCGTCGGGCAACTGACCGTGTCCTCCATCATCTGGGGCTCCGCAATGATGGCGACGCTGGGCTACTGGGTGGACAGGTCCTGTGCTGGCCGGGGGATTGCGCCCACAGCAGTGGCCATGGCTACTGATCACTGCTTCCGCACCCTTGGGCTGCACCGGATGGAAATCAACATCCGGCCGGAAAATGCGCCCAGCCTACGGGTGGTGGAAAAGCTTGGTTTCCGTGACGAAGGCTACCGGCCGCGTTTCCTGCACATCAACGGGGAATGGGCTGACCACCGGTCCTTCGCCCTCACGGCCGAGGAAGTTCCCGAAGGACTGCTTTCCAGATGGCTGGGAAACCGCCCGTCCTGAACCGCCTTCAGTGGCCTTGCTGACGCCCGTCCCAACCCCTCAGCACAGTGCTTCCTGACGCGCTTTTAGCCACGTGTCCTGACGACGGCTGTTGTGTCTTTGGTCATAAATCCATTGATTTGCCAGCTGCCCGGCGACACACCGGAGGTAATGCGAGTGCGGGGGGCGAATTGCTCATACGGTTTTGATTGTGGACTTCCCCCTTAGCAGCTCAGTGATCCTTGTTGTCGCTGTCGCGCTCTGGATAGTTTGGGTGGCCCCGTATGTACTCCGAAACCGCCGGCACCAGCTGCAGCCCGCCGTCGAGCTGATGCCGGAACTCAACTTCGCCGAACCCGCAGACCCCCAAGCCGGAAACGTCATGAAAATGGCCGCCCAGCAGGAGAAACCAATGGAAACCAAGCAGGCCACCGGATCCGCCCAGGGATCCCTGACCCCCGCCGCCGGCCCGGGGCCGGCGAAGGCGCGTCCGGGAGCACTCAGGATCCGGTACGGACGATGTGCGATCGCTCTCATGGCGCTGGTGTCCCTGCTGACCGGGATCATGTCCGCCGCCTTCCTCATGTTCGGCATTGGTTCGTCGTGGCTGCCTGTCGCCGCCCTGCTGACCGGTGTCGTGTCCGTGGCATTGCTTCGACGGCTGGCGGTACGGGACCGGCGCGTCAGGATGAATGCGGCTTTCCGTGCGGCCATGACTGCCCCGGAGCGCCAGATGCGGGCAGCTGTCCCGCGTCCCACCCGGGAGCCTGCCGTGGATGCCCCGGAAAGCCAGCTTTTCGATGCTGAGGCGGGCAGCAAGCCCAAGGTCAAGCCGCTGACTGCCCAGGAACTGCGTGAAGCCGCCCTCGCCGAAGCCAAAGCCTCGGGCGATACGGCCCTGCGGACCGCCGCCGCCCCGGGATCTGCGGTCAGCGCGGAATCCAGCTGGGAACCGGTCGACGTTCCCAAACCCACCTACGTCGAGGCAGCCAAGGCCGAACGTGCAGCCCCTGAGCCGCTTGACCTGCCCGAAGCCCCGAAGGCTGCCGGCAAACCGTCCCTCAAACAGGGACCGGCAGCGGCTCCGGCCGCCGGAGGGGCCTCCGGCAAGCCGCTCACGAAGGCGCAGAGTGCCCTGAGTAACCTGGACGACGTTCTGCAGCGCCGCCGCGCCTGACTGCGAACCATAGCCCCGGGCAGCCTAACGGCCGTCCGGGGCTTTTTCGTGCGGGCACAGCCTTGGCCGCTACTGCGGGCCTGGGCCGCGCGCACAACGACTGTGCCGTACCTGCCTGTAGCCTCAGAGCATGACTCGCATCTGTGTTGCCGGCGGCACCGGCCAAGTTGGCCGTGAGGTGGTGGGCCAGGCGCTGACGCTGGGCCACGACGTTTCCGTCATCTGCCGTAATCCGCCGGTTCCCGGCAGTTCAGAATACGACGACGGCGCCGCCTACTTCCGTGCGGACGTCACCACCGGGGAAGGGCTGCCGGACGCGCTGGCCGGTGCCGCCGTCGTCGTCGATTGCCTGGAAGGCAAGACCGGCAAGGCCCTCAGGAACTTTGCCGACGGCGGCGCCCGTCTCCTCGGGGCGGCGCACACCGCCGGTGTCAGCAAAGCCGTCCTGCTTTCCATCATCAACTGCGACCAGGTGCCGCTGCGGTTCTACCAGTCCAAGGCGGACAAGGAGGATGTCTCGCGGCGTCTTCCCTTGAGACCGTTACGGTGCGAACCACCCAGTTCCACAGCCTTCCGGTGCAGCTGTTCTCTGCCGGCGCCAGGGTAGGGCTGATTCCGGTGGTCAAGGGCGCCCGTTTCCAAACCATCGCGCCGGCGGAGGTGGCTTCGGCCCTGCTCGAAGCAGTCCTCGAGGAGCCCTCGGCGGAACTCCACAGGCTCCGGACGGTGGGCGGACCGGAAGCGATCGGCATGGGGGAGCTGGCGGAAACCTGGAAGCGCCACACGGGTTCCCGTGGCCACCTGGTGCACCTGCCCCTTCCGGGCGCCATGGGCAAATTCCTGCGCGAGGGCCGGAACCTGATCCCGGAACAGCGCTATGGAAGCGAGACATTCGGGAGCTGGCTGGCGAAGCACGCAGATAGTTTGTAGCCTAGGGACACCGGTTTGCCTGTTCCTGCGGAATATCCCAAGGTACGGCGGCGGCCCGGGGCTATAGCTCAGTTGGTAGAGCGCTTCGTTCGCATCGAAGAGGTCAGGGGTTCGAATCCCCTTAGCTCCACAGAATAAGCTCCCTCATCCGAGCCAGCATCGGACGGGGGAGCTTTCTCTTTTCCGGGCCTGCCCTGCGCGCCCCGCACCACCCCCTCGAAAGGACTGCAATGAGCCTTATCCGGCTGCAAGACGTCAGCGTGCGATTCGACAACACCCAGATCCTGCGCGAGGCATACTTCCGCCTGGAACCGGGCGACAGGGTGGGGCTCATCGGCAAGAACGGTTCCGGCAAGACCACAATGCTCCAGCTGATCCTTGACCGGGTCACGCCGGAATCCGGAACTGTCACCGTGGAACAGGGAATCAGGGTCGGCTACTTTTCGCAGTTCTCCGAACTGAACGGCGAGTCAACCATTGCCGAGGTCCTGGATGGGCTGTTCGTGGAGATCAAGTCAGTCGAAGCCGAACTGGCGTCCATCGATGCGGCCATCGCCGGGGACCCCGCCGGAGCAGAACTCGACCGGTTGATCTCCCGCCAGGCGGAACTGTTCGAGGACATGGACCGCCTCGATGGCTGGGACTATCCGCGGCGCATCGACAAGGTGCTGACGACGCTGGGGTTCAGCGATGCCCACCGTCTCTGCTCCATCGACGAGCTGTCCGGCGGCTGGCGGAACCGTGCCGCCCTGGCGAAGATCCTCCTTGAGGACCCGGATGTGCTCCTCCTGGACGAGCCCACCAACTTCCTGGACGTGGCCGGCGTCGAATGGCTCGAAAGCTGGTTCCGGGACTTCAAGGGCGCGGCGATCATCGTCTCGCACGACCGGAAATTCCTCGACGCCGTGGTCACCCGGATCATCGAAGTGGAAAACTTCCACCTGCACGAGTACCCGGGCAACTTCGGCGAATACGTTGTGCAAAAACAGTTCCGGCTCAAGACCCTGGAGCAGCAGTTTGTGCACGAATCCGAACTGCTGGCGTTCGAGGCCGAAGGGATCGCCGACCGCCGCGAGGCAGCCAAGGCCGCCAGCCGCGGGCTGGGAAACCAGCTGGCGAAGATCAAGAAGTCCCGCATGCCCCGCCCCGTGGACCAGATTGTCACAGAGATCTACGGCGGCTTGCACGTCAAGGACGTCCTCTGCCGTGTGGAGGGGCTGGGCAAGTCGTTCGGCGACAAGGAACTTTTTGCCGGCCTTGGCTTCGAGATCAGGCGCGGCAACCGGATTGTGGTCCTGGGCTCCAACGGCAGCGGCAAGTCAACCCTCCTGAAGGTGCTGACCGGTGAGGAACAGGCGGACACCGGCGTCGTCTCCTGGGCCAAGGGACCCGGCTTTGTGTCCTACAACCGGATGCTTGAAGAACTCGACGACGCCGACACTGTTTCTCACGCAGTCAACGCGCTGCCGGACAGCCTGGCCTTCAGCGCCACCAAAAAATCGGTCAACAGGTTCCTTGCGATGTTCCAGTTCTCCGAGGCGGACCTCAAACAGAAGATCGGAAACCTCTCCGGCGGCCAGAAGGCGCGCGTCGCGATGGCCCAGTGCCTCCTGTCCGGCGCATCCGTCCTGCTGCTGGATGAGCCCACCAACCACCTGGACATGTCCAGCACCCAGGTCATGGAACGGGCGCTGCTGCATTTCCCCGGCGCCGTGGTGGTGGTCAGCCACGACCGGTTCTTCAGCGAGAAGATCGCCAACAGGTACCTTGTGTTCGGTGCGGACACGGCCATGCCCGGCGAGGTCGAGGTGCGCGCCGCCTAACCGCCGGGCGGCCGGCTGACCACCGGCCCGATCCGTGTGCCCTTGACGCCCGCCTGAGGGGAGGGGCAGAGTTATGGTGCTGCGACTGGGGGCAGATGTGTGATCTCCGGGAACCTGAGGCTTGTGATGGTTCCTTCACCACATCCGCGAAGTATCTTCAGGCAATGATGAGGAGCAACCTCATGCGCAACGGCAACCCCAGGCAGACCACATCCCCCAACAGTGACACCATCCCAGCACTCCCCGGACGACGCCGCCGGCGACTCGTTGCACAGCTGCTGTCGGTGCTCATCACCTCAGCCCTCACAGCCGCAACAGCCACGCCCGCACTCGCGGTGTTCAATGGCAGCAGGGCGGATTCGGACGATTACGCGTGGGCGGTCAGGGTGCAACTGGCCTACCCGGAAGGCATTGCATCCTGCACCGGTTCCCTGATCAAGGAGGACACCGTAGTGACGGCGGCACATTGCATCCGGAACAACGGACGCAGCCCCTCCGCCATTGACGTGACCTTCCACTTTGGCCAGAAACGCGACCAATACACCGTTGGCGTTGCCAGCGCCGTGCCCATGCCGCACTACGACCCGGCACTGATCAAGGACGATATCGCGCTGCTCTTCCTGCAGTCGGCCGTTTCCGAGCCGACCATCGAGTTGGCGTCCACACCGGCGCCGGTAGGGGCGGAAGTCACCGTGGCCGGTTACGGCTGCACCGGGGATCCGTTCAACCCGGCGGAATCCTGCGATCCTGCGCGCCGGCTGATTGAAACCGAACTCACCACGGTCCCCCCGGAGGCGTGCCCGGACATCGCGGGCCCCTGGCAGTTCTGCACATACTCGCCGTACACGTCAGCGAACCGCGGCGACAGCGGCGGACCCGTCATCTGGTCCGATCACGGCGAGCAGAAGCTGGTGGGCGTCACGAACGCCCTTGAACTGCCGCCGGCGCCTGCCTATCTGAACCTGTCGGCCTCGGTGCCCTACGAGCTGGACTGGATCAAGGCGACCGCCGGCTTGCGCTGACCGTCTTGAGCACACCGCGAGCAGACGTCCCCACCGCCCCGGCAATCGATTCCCCGCCGCCGACCTCCAGGGGAGTGCCGCAAGCCTCGAAACACCCACGTTCATGGCCTGATGCCACGGCTCGTGCCAAGATGTTGTGGATCAGGGGCGAAAGGGCAGCCCCGGCCGGACAGGAGGCCGCTCGCTCATGGGCTACATCATTGATTTCAGCGGCGTTGGCCGTGACGACGTCGCGGTGGCGGGTGGCAAGGGTGCCGGGCTGGGCGAGCTGGTTCGCGCGGGCCTGCCCGTGCCCTGTGGGTTCCTGCTGAATACAGCCGCTTACGAGCTCTACGTCCGGGACAACGGGCTGGACCGGCGCATTCAGGCGGAGGCCGCCTTGCCTCCGTCCGCCACAGGCCGGGACTTCGAGGAGGCGTCCGCACGCATCCGCGGGCTCTTCGCGGGCGGAGTGATGCCGGCGGCGTTAGCGGCCGAGTTCCGCGACGCCTACCACCGGCTCGATGCCGGCGGGGAAGCCGCTGTTGCTGTGAGGTCCTCCGCCACCGCCGAAGACCTCGCCTCGGCCAGTTTCGCGGGCCAGCAGGACACCTACCTCAACGTGCGCGGCGGCGATGCCCTCGCCGCGGCGGTTATCAACTGCTGGGCATCCCTCTGGACCGCCCGGGCGATGGCCTACCGTGCCCGGGCGGGCATCCGGCCGGAGGACGTCCGGCTGGCCGTGGTGGTTCAGGAAATGGTGGACGCGGACGCCGCCGGAGTCCTGTTCACGGCCAACCCTGCCACGGGACGCCGCGACCAGGTCGTGATCGGCGCTGCCTGGGGGCTGGGCGAATCCGTGGTCAGCGGTGCCGTTTCCACCGACGACATCGTCGTCGACGCCGCAACAGGCAGCGTCGTGTCCCGGCGGACCGCCGACAAGGAAACCATGACGGTCTATGCAGACCGCGGTACGCGTGAGGAACCAGTGCCGGCTGCCCGCCGCTTTCAACCCGTGCTGGACGACGCCGGTGCGGCCACACTGGCCGGCTACGGAACACGGATCGCACAGCACCTCGGTTCCCCGCAGGACATTGAGTGGGCGCGCTCGGGCGGAGAATTCTTCATCCTTCAATCCCGGCCCATCACCGCCCTGCCCGAGCCCGCGGGAGAAACGCCGACGGACTGGAGCGTGCCCTACCCGAAGGGGCTCTACTTCCGGGCGAGCATCGTGGAGCAGCTTCCCGATCCGCTCTCGCCCTTGTTCGCGGACCTCATTGACGGCTCAGTGTCGCGGTCCCTGAATGCCCTGCTGGACGAGGCGTTCGGCAAGAGCAGCCTGCGCGATGGGGATCTGGGCCTCCCCGCCATCAACGGCTACGCCTATTACTACTACCGCACGTCCGGATTGTGGCGGCTGATGGGCAAGCTCCCGGCCGCCGTCCGCGCCCTTATCCGGGGCGAGGCCCACATGGGAATCCCGGGCTGGAGGGACTACTCCCATCCTCGCTACATGCATGTGGTGGAGTCCTGGTCGGCCAGGCCCGTCACGGATCTCACCGGGCAGGAGCTGCTTGAGGGCGTGTCGGCGCTGCTGGATGCCGGGACCGTGTACTACACGGCTGTTCAGTCCATCATTCCGGTCGCTTCGTCCAGCGAACTCGCTTTCCAGAAGTTCTACGACAGATTTGTTCGGCGGGACGCCGATCCGCCGGCCCAGACGTTCCTGCTGGGCTACGAGAGCGAGCCCATCAGGGCTGAAGCGGCACTCTTTGACCTTGCCGAGTGGGCCCGCGGAGTTCCGGGGCTCGCCGAGGCCATCCTGGCAATGCCAACAGAAACCCTCGCCACGGCACAACTATCGGAGACACCTCCGGCCGGGATGGACGCCGGGCTGTGGCAGCAGTGGGAACCCCGGTTCCAGCTCCACCTGGACCGCTTCGGCCACGCAGTCTACAACCTTGACTTCATCAATCCCGTGCCGGCCGACGACCCGTCCCCGCTGCTGGACACGCTGAAGTTCTACCTCCGCGGCCAGGGCAACGATCCGCACCGGAGACGGGAGCTCGCAGCTGCACGCCGTGAGGACAGTGCGAATCGAATACTGTCCCGTCTGCTCCCTGCCCGCCGGGCCGCCTTCGTACGGTTGCTTCGCTGGGCGCAGGGGTCAGCGCCGATCCGCGAAGATGCGCTGGCCGACGTCGGACTCGGTTGGCCGCTGATGCGGCGGATGCTGCGTGAACTGGGGCACCGGCTGGTCGCGGCCGGACTCATCGCGGAGCCCGATGACGTGTTCTGGCTTCGACACCAGGAGGTCAGCAGCGCCGTCGGATTCGGCCTGGCCCGCCCCAGTGGCCCGGCAGCAATTACGGGTGCCGGGCGGCCGGTGCTGGCGGCGGCGGTCGCTGACCGCAGGATGCGCTGGCGGGGACAGCGCAAGGCCGCTGCCCCGCAGATGCTGCCGGAGATCCGGTGGCTGCAGCGGTCCCTGGCCGGAATGATGCCGGAAGGGTCCCAGGACCAGCACGGGAACACGATCAAAGGTGCGGGCGCCAGCCAGGGCCGGGTCAACGCTCCGGCCCGGGTGTTGGCCGGACCCGAGGACTTCGCCCGGATGCAGCCGGGGGAGGTGCTGGTGGCCCGCATCACCACACCGGCCTGGACCCCGCTGTTCGCCATGGCTTCAGCCGTGGTCACGGATGTCGGTGGCCCGCTGAGCCACAGCTCCATCGTGGCCAGGGAGTACGGCATCCCCGCAGTGCTCGGCACCGGGGTGGCGACCCGCCGGATCGCGAGCGGCCAGCAGGTAGAGGTCGACGGCGATGCCGGCACCGTGACCCTGGGTCAGCCGGGGACGGCCTAGCTTCCGGAAGAGTGCTCGGCCGGCAGTTCTTCGTCAGATTCCACGCGCAGCAGCAGGGACAACGGGCTGTCCGCGCCGAACTCCGGGAGCGCCGCACCGATGAGGAACAGGGTGACGTCCGCACCAAACAACAGGTCCACAACGTCCAGGAAGTGCTGCCACTCCGGCGAATCGGCAACGGCATCGCCCGGGAGGCCGTCCACTACCCACTCCCCGAACCGCCCAGCAAGGGAAACCACATCCCCGGCCGCCGCCCCGCTGAGTTCGCGGAAGCCGATCCACAGCAGGTCACCTTCGGCGCTTTTCACGTCAAGCGGCTTGCCCGCCGCCTCCAGGGTGCGGCGCTGCCCTGGTGCAGGGACGAACAGCCCGAACGTGCCCAGCTGCCGGGCGGTGCCGGGGATGATGATCCGCCCCGGCCGGAACGCGGGCTGCGGGCCGCCGGCCACTGAATCGGTCATGGCGGCGGCTCCTAGAGCCAGCCCTTCCGTTTGAAAATGATGTACATCAGTACCGCCGTCGCGGCCATCATGGCAATCGCGAGGGGATAGCCGAGGGTCCAGTGCAGTTCGGGCATGTGGTCGAAATTCATGCCATAGACTCCGGCCACGAAGGATGGCGCGAAGAAGATTGCCGCCCACGACGAGATCTTCTTGACCTGCTCGTTTTGCTCGGCGCTCGCCTCGTTTTGCCGGTTGGCGGTCAGCGTGCCATCCAAGGTGAGCGCATTCTGCAGGATGTCGCGGAAGGAGTCCGCCCGGGAGACCAGCCGCTCCACGTGGTCCTCGACGTCGCGGAGGTGATGCTGAAGATCGGTGACCACCTCGTATTTGTCGAACCCGCGTTTGAGCAGCTGCATCATTGCAGGCAGCGGATGGATGGCGCGCTGGAACTGGATCACTTCGCGTGCCAGCTCATAGATCCGGCGGGAAACAGCGGAATCGCCGCTGAACAGCTGGTCCTCGATCTCATCGATGTCGTTTTCCAGTCCCGCCACAACGGGAACGTAGTCATCCACCACCTGGTCCATCAGGGCGTAGAGCACCGCTTCAGGCCCGTGTTTCAGGAGGTCCGGGCGCTCCTCCAGGCGTTGCCGTACGCGGGCCACGCCGGCGGTTTCCGCATGCCGGACGGTGACGACGAAGTTCTTGCCCGTAAAAATGTGGAGTTCACCGAACTCGACGGTTTCCGTCGCGTCGAGGTACCTGGCCGGACGGAGCACCGTGAAAAGGACGTCGTCATACCGCTCCAGCTTGGGGCGCTGGTGCGCGGAGATGGCATCCTCCACCGCGAGCCCGTGAAGGCCGAACTCCTTGGCAACGGCGGACATTTCAGCTTCTGTGGGCCGGTACAGTCCGATCCAGGCCATGCCGCCGTGGTCCGCCAGGGTCTCAAACGTTTGTTCAAGATTGTGCGGCTCGGCGGTGCGGCGGCCGTTGACGTACACGGCGTTGTCGATGATGGTCACGCGCCATTATCCCAGTCACTTGGCGCGTACGGCGGGCGCGGCGCTCTGGGCGAGCCTGCTGATGAGCGGCTCCGTGCGGTAGGGGATGTGCGTGTGCAGCGCAAGAACGGTCTCCGTGCGGATCACGCCCTTGATCCTGAGGATCGAGCGCAGTGCCGTCTGCAGGTTGTGGGTATCCGTGGCCACCACCCGGCACCAGACATCGCCCCGTCCGGAAATCTCGTGGACTTCCAGGACCTGCGGGATCAGGCGCAAGGCGCCCACCACGCCGTCGAGTTCCCGGTGGCTGACTTCGATCGTTACGAAGGCGACGACGTCGTACCCCACTGCCTCGAGGTCGATCTCCCGTCCGCCGTCATGCAGCAGGCCGGAGCGGAGCATCCGGCGGATCCGGGACTGCGCTGTATTGCGGGCGATGCCCAGCGAGTCGCTGAGTTCGCCGATCTGGACCCGCGGATCGCGGATCAGTTCCAGCAGGATCTTCAGGTCCGTGCTGTCCAGGCTGTTCAATTCGTCACTCCGGTTCATCGTGGCCAGGCATCCTTGACTGTTTTGATCAATTTTGCCACGAATCTTGGTGTTCAAGCTCAGATTTGTTCCATTCTGTAGGTATCAATTGTTTCGCCCGGACCCCGATTGTTCCCACAAGGAACGGACGGGGTCCGGCCCCCAGGCAAAGGCACGCACATGACTGTCTTCAGCGAACTCCGCATGCGTCCGGCCACCGCCGGAGGCTGGGCATGGGACGCTTCCACCACGGCACGGCTCGTCATGGCGGGCGTTGTGATCTTCACGCTGCTCGTCGGCGCGAACCTCGCAACCCCGCTGTACCCGCTGCTTCAGGCGAACCTTGGCATCGGGTCATTCGGAATCACGGTGGCGTTTTCCGCCTACGTGCTGGCACTCGTGTCCACGCTGATGCTTGCCGGGCACTGGTCAGACCACATCGGCCGCCGGGCCGCTCTGCTCCTTGCCGTCGTCGTAGGACTGGCAGGCGGCATTATTTTCGCCAATGCCCACAGCCTGGCGATGTTGTCCGCCGGCCGGGCCCTCCAGGGCATCGCCGTCGCCCTGGCCACCGGGGCCAGTTCAGCTGCGCTGCGCGAACTGCTGCCCGCCCGTCCAGACTGGGCCTCACGATTCACCCTGCTGGCATCCGCCGGGGGAGTGGCCGCCGGGCCGGCCATTGGCGGTGTCCTGTCCCTCCTGCCGGGGCCGACATCCACGCCGTACTACCTTCACTCGCTGGTCCTCATCGCCATGCTCGTCCCGCTCTACCTGCTGAAGGCGCGGCCGGCCATCTCGTCCGTTGCCGGGCCGCAGCCGTTGAAGGTGCTGGCGCCGCGCCGTCCGTCCGTTTCGAGCGAGGCCCGCGGCGCCTTCTGGCTGGCTTCAGCCGTCGGGTTCCTCAGCTTCGCCGTTTTCGGCTTCTGCCTCTCGCTCGCCCCAGGCTACTTCGCCCAGATCGTCGACGCCGATTCCCGCCCGCTCATCGGCGTGCTCGCCGGACTGACGCTCGGCGCTTCAGCCCTCAGCCAGTTGCTGGCAGTCCGCGGGCGGTTCGTGGTGCCGGCCGGCCTGGCCGTGCTCGCCGTGTCGGTGCTTTTGATCGCCGCCGCCGCATCCTGGAGCAGTCCGTGGCTGCTGATCGCGGCCAGCCTGGCCGCGGGCGTGGGCCAGGGAGTGTCTTTCCGGACCGTGTTCAACGACGTGGCAGGAAAAGTGGAGGCCTCGAGGCACGCGCAAATCATCAGCACCGTCTATGTGATCACCTACCTCGGCAGCGCACTCCCCGTGATCGGCCTGGGACTCGCGACGGCGGCGTACGGCCTGCAGGCGGCAGTGGCTGGTTTTGTGGTGATCTGCGCACTCCTTGCGTTCGTCCTGGCCGCGGGCACGCTTGCTGCCGCGGTCCGCCGACCGGCCTGAGCGGAGCGGTTGCAAAGAAACTGTTGCAAACGAATCATTGCAAATAAACTGTTGCAAAGAAATGCTTGCAAAGGTTTCTTTGCAAGCGTATTTTTGAAGCATGAACAGCTCACCGGAGACGGCCTCAGCCACGGGCCAGGATGCGGAAGCGGCCCGGGCCGCGGCGGCCAGCCCAATTGACGCAGTCCTGCCGTCGGCGGAAGACCAGCCGTTCCCGGTTCGCCGCGTGGATACCGTGTCGCTGAAGGCGCTCGCACACCCGCTGCGCGTGCAGATCCTCGAAATGCTCTCGCGCTACGGCGCGCAGACGGCCTGCAGCCTGGGCGAACTCCTTAACGAGTCCAGTGGTTCCACGAGTTACCACCTTCGCCAGCTGGCAAAGCACGACTTTGTCCGGGAAGTGGAAGGCAAGGGCACGGCGAGGGAACGCTGGTGGGAACGCCCCCGCGGGGCCATCCAGATCACGTCTCCGGAACTGGCAACCTCGCCCGCGACGGAGGAGGCCTCCCGGCTGGTCACCCGCGAGTTTGAACACAGCAGGCAGGCCGTGCTGGCGGACTTCATGGGGCATGGCAACGAAAGCCTTGATGCCGAATGGCTCCATGCGTCGCTCATCAGCACGGCGAATGCGCGGCTAACTGCGGAGCAGCTGGCGAGGTACACCCACGCCCTGGAGGCCTACGGCCACCGCCTGCTGGAGGACATCAGAAGTGAAGGCGAGCAGGAAGGCGCCCGCCCGGTCCAGATCCACTTGAATGCCTTCCCCATCCTTGGCGTGCCCGCTTCGGCGGGAGGCCGGGACCGTAACTCACGGAACGTACCAGCGCGGACCGCACAACCAGAGAACGCACAACCAGAGAACGCAGAACCAGGAATACCTGAAAGGAAAGTGCCATGAGTGCAGTGTCCGCCACCGGTGCAGCTGCCTGCAGCCCCTACCGCCGTCCGACCGTCGTCGAATCGGCTGCGGCCGGACTGGGCTCGGCGCTGGTCCGCTGGGCCGAACGCCGGCGTGTCATTCTCTCCGACTGGGCCCAACGCGAACGCGCCGCAACGCTCCGCCGCGAGCAGCTGGACGTGCTGCGGACCGACATCATGGGTGCCGCGCACTCCGGGCTCTACATCTGGCGCTAGGGGCCAGCCGCAGCCTGGAAACGCCGCAGCCTGGAAACTCAGTCGGGCAGCGGGCCGTGGTTGCCCTGGATGTGGTCGAACACCAGCGTGGTCTCGGTGTGGCCCACCACCGGATCAGTTGCCAGGTTGTCCAGGACCCAGTCGCGCAGGTCCTCGGTGGTGGCTACGGCAATGTGCAGCAGGTAATCCACCGAGCCGGACGTGTGGAAAGTGGAGAGCACGGCCGGGAGCCTGGGCACCCGGGACGTAAACCGGTCGATCTGTTCGCGGTCGTGGGCGCGGAGCCTGACGGCGATGAGGGCCTGGACGGAACGGCCGATGGCGGACAGGCTGAGTTTGGCTTCGAAGCCCTGGATGATGCCGCGTTCGGACAATGCCCGCGTGCGCATCAGCGCCGTCGACGGGGCTATGCCCACGAGCTCGGCCAGCTGTTTGTTCGAAATCCGGGCGTCATCCACCAGGGCGGCCAGTAGCCGCTCATCGATGGCGTCCAGCGGTTCAGTTCCCGCTCCGAGCCGAATATTCTTCGCACCGCTGCTCACAGGGCCTCCTCAAAGTGTTATGGGTTCATCATAAACCGCAATTTCCGACAGTTCCATTCATAAGCCCTGTGAAACTCCGAATTATTGCCAGATACTTGCCGGATTCAATGGCGAATAATTCAAAGGAGTCCCGTGCTATCCCTCGATTCACTGGCTGTCCATGCAGGCCGCAGCGGCCTCACTGAGCAGGGCGTCCACGCCGTGCCGATTGACCTGTCCACGACGGCACCGCTTCCATCAGTCCACGACGGCGGGCAGGCCTACGAACAAATGGCCACCGGCGGGGTGCATCTGGAAGGCCAAAGCACCGTCTACCAGCGCCTCTGGAACCCCACCGTGGCACGATTCGAGGAAGGCGTCGCCGTCCTGGAGGGTGCGCCCGAGGCCGTGGCGTTCGCCACCGGCATGGCCGCCCTATCGGCTGTCCTGCTCGCGACGGTGGCGGCCGGCAAGAAGCATGTGGTGGCAGTCCGTCCGCTCTACGGCGGGAGCGACCACGTCCTCGCCTCGGGCGTCCTGGGCACGGCGGTGACCTTTACAACGCCGGATGGTGTCCGCTCCGCGCTGCGTCCGGACACCGGGCTGGTCATCGTGGAAACCCCCGCCAACCCCAGCCTGGAGCTCGTGGACATCGCCCGGCTGGCCGCCGACGCCGACGGCGTCCCGCTCCTGGTGGACAACACGTTCGCCAGCCCCGTGCTCCAGCAGCCGCTCCGCCACGGCGCGGCGCTTGTGCTGCACAGCGCCACCAAGTTCCTCGGCGGCCACGGGGACGCCATGGGCGGTGTCGTGGCAGCTTCCCCGGAATGGACCACCAGGCTCCGTCAGGTCCGCGCCGTGACCGGCGGCATCCTGACTCCGTGGCCGGCCTACCTGCTCCACCGCGGCCTGGCCACGCTCCCGGTGCGCGTCCGGGCGCAGCAGGCAACCGCGCACAAGGTGGCCGCCGCGCTCGCCGGCCACGGGCTGGTGAAGGCTGTCCACTACCCGGGGCTCCCGGAGTGCGATCCGCTGGGGCTTGTGGGCACTCAGATGTCCGGCCCGGGTTCGCTGATGGCCTTTGAACTGTCCAGTGCGGAGCACGCCGAAAGGATTCCGGCCGAGGTCAGGATGATCACGCACGCCGTTTCCCTCGGCGGCATCGACACCCTCATCCAGCATCCGGCGGGGCTGACCCACCGGCCCGTAGCTGCCGAGGCAAAGCCCCATGCCAGGCTGCTGAGGCTGTCCGTCGGGCTGGAAGACGCAGCAGACATCGTGGCGGACCTGGAGCAGGCGATCGAGGGCACGCGCTAGCTGTACCGCTCTCAGGCTGGTTCCGGCTGCACAGCACCTTTCCGTCGCCCGTCACCCGAGGCGGGATGTACGACGGCGGTGATCACCGCCGTCGTACATCCCAGCCCGATGACGGCCAGGGCAAGCGCCGTCCAGCCGAACGACTGAAAGACCAGGCCGCCGGCCCAGCCAATGACGCTGGAGCCCAGATAGTAGGCGAGGTTGTACAGTGAGGCGGCCTGCGCCCTGCCCGTGGTGGCGATTCCTCCGGTCCAGCCGGCACCGATGCTGTGCGCGGCAAAGAATCCTCCGGTGAAGACCAGCAGCCCTGCCAGGATCAGCACCAGCAGTTGCGTCAATGTCAGCGCCAGGCCCAGGACCATCAGCACGATGCCTGCCAGCAGGATGGTCCGCCGTCCGAACCTTAGCGTGAGGCCGGCGGCCAGCCGGGAGGTCACCGTCCCGGACAGGTAGGCCACGAAGATGAGGCTGATCAGGGTGGCAGGTAGCCCGAACGGGTCCCCTGAGAGCCGGAATCCGAGGTAGTTGTAGACGGCCACGAAGCCGCCCATCAGCAGGAACGCCTGTACATAGAGGGCAAGCAGGCGGGGGTTGCGGAGATGGCCCGCCAGCGTCCTGGTGGCACCGCGGAAGCCGCTGGCCCGTGCCGGGGTGAAGCCGCGGGCCCTGGGCACCAGCACCAGGAAAAGGACGGCAGCGGCCGCTGCCAGAACCGAGACGGCCAATGTTGCCGCCCGCCACCCCCACAGTTCCCCGACGGGACCGGCAACAAGCCGCCCCGCGAGCCCGCCCAGCGTGGTGCCCGCGACGTAGGACCCTGCAGCCAGCGCTGCGTGCGCCTTGTGGACTTCCTCATTCAGGTAGGCAATGGCAATCGCCGGAATCCCGCCCAGTGCCATGCCCTCAAGCAGCCTGAGGGCCAGGAGGATGGGAAAAGTGGCGGCCAGGGGCGTCAGCAGGCCCAGTACGGTCGCAGCCGAGATGCCCAGGGTCATGGCGCGAACGCGGCCGATCCTGTCCGCGAGGAAGGACCACGGGATGACAGTGACGGCCAACCCCACTGTCGCAAGGGAGATGGTGAGGGCAGCTTCGGCCGCCGTGATCTGCAGGTCGGTTGCCATGATGGGCAGCACGGCCTGGGTGGAGTAGAGCTGCGCGAACGTTGCCACTCCGGCGAACGCCAGCCCCGCCAGGAGCCTTCCGTACGCGGCCGAACCTTTCGGATGGCCTTCCCAAGGCCCGGTTTTTGGCGGGGTGTGCGTTGAGGGCAAGGGCATGAAGCCAGCGTAGATGCCCCGGAGACATGCTTCCAATGCATGATTTACATAGAATAGATGCCTATATCGGATCAATCTGCGGGAGCCAGAGATGGACGTCGATCATAAACAATTGGTGCAGCTGCTGCCCTTGCTTCCCGTCCTGTCCGAGCTGGGGCGGACGCAACACGTAACGGAGACAGCGGAATTGCTCGGCATACCCCAGTCCACTGTCAGCCGGGCGCTCGCCCGTGCCAGTGCCGTCGTGGGCACTGAGCTGCTGATCCGTGACGGCAGGGGAGTCCGGCTGACTCCGGCGGCCAAGGCGCTGCTGCCGTACATCGACTCGGCGCTCAACGAGTTCCGGACGGGGCTGGATTTGGTGCGGCACGAATCTGAGGTGGTGCGCGGCAGGATCGCCGTGGCTTTCCAGCACACCTTTGGCGAGGCGACGCTGCCGCTGCTGATCAGCGTCTTCCGCAGCCGCCATCCGCAGACCGCGTTCGACCTCAGCCAGGGTGCCCGGGACACGTGCCTGGCCGAACTCGCGGCGGGAACCGCTGACCTGGCCCTGACGGCGCCCGTTGCAGCGGCGGGCCGGAGCACCGGCTCAGCCGCCCTGTACCGGGAACCGCTGCGGCTGGTGGTGCACCATGAACATCGCCTTGCCGGCCGGAAGAGCGCACGGATGGCGGACATCAGGCAGGATCCGTTTGTGGCGATGGGACCCGGATACGGCCTGCGCTCGCTGACGGACGCGCTGTTCCGCGAAGCGGGCCTCCGCCCGCGGATCGCCTTTGAAAGCCAGGATTCCCACACCGTCCGAGGCCTCGTGTCCGCCGGGCTCGGCGTCAGCATCCTTCCGCCCGGCGGACTGGCTCCCGGGCGGGCGGTAAAACCGCACACCGGCCACCTGGGCTGGGTGGAGGTGCCGCTGGAATCGGTCCTGGCATTCCGTGAAATCGGCCTCGCATGGCGGGAGCGCCGCGGCGGCCCTGAGGGCGAGCCGGACCAGGTCAGGCTGTTCCGGGAGCTGGTGGTGACCGAGGGGCCGGCGCTGCTGGCCGGACTGGTCCGGTCACGCTCGGAAGCCTGACGCCCAGCAGTCTCATCGGGCATGACTCAGCGGGACCGGCTCATCAGGCCGGCCGGCAGCCCCGGAATTCCCGGCGGATCAGGAACGGTCGGATCCGGCCAGCAGCCCGGCCATGATGGCCGAGACCGGGCCCGCTGCCGCCTGCTGCCATCCGGTTCCCGCCCAGAGATTGAGCCGCTCCGTATCACCTGCCGCGGCGGCCGCTGCGCGGATCGGTGCGGTGA
Organism: Arthrobacter oryzae; assembly: GCF_030812315.1. Taxonomy (GTDB): domain Bacteria; phylum Actinomycetota; class Actinomycetes; order Actinomycetales; family Micrococcaceae; genus Arthrobacter; species Arthrobacter oryzae_B. The sequence goes on from NZ_JAUSSM010000001.1 coordinate 264,269, forward strand.
GGTGATGGATTGCCGGGTACCCCTCCGGTGCATCCTCATGGTCCCGGGCGAACGAATTGGCCAAGGCCCGTGCCTGCCTGCCGGTGAAGGCACGCGTCAGGCGCGTCTCCGTGAAAACGGGGCTGGCGAGGGCGTCCTTGTGCAGCTGCCTCGCGCCGCTTTCATCGCTGCGGACAAACGCCGTGCCCAGCTGGGCCGCCGTTGCCCCGGCGGCCAGCACGGAGTCAAGGCCCGCGGAATCCATGATCCCGCCGGCCGCAACCAAGGGAACGCCGACGGCGGCCCGCACCTCGGCGATCAGTTCCGCCGTCGTACGGGGTCCGGGGGAGGCGGCCGCGCCGCCTGGGGTCAGGAACGCCCCGCTGTGGCCGCCCGCGCTCCCGTGCTGGACGGCAAGGGCGTCCGCTCCCCGCTCCACTGCCAGCAGGGCTTCGGCCTTGCTGGTGACTGTTGCAATGACCATGGAGCCGGCCCGCTTGAACGCGCGCACTTCGTCCTGCTCCGGCAGCCCGAAAGTGAAGCTCACGAACTCCACCGGGTCGGCCAGCAGGGTGTCCACCTTGCCCTGCCACTCGTCATCGTCGTCGAGCCGCAGTTCGGGAAGCGACACCCCGTAGCGCCGGGCGTCCGGCTCAAGGCTCCGCCGGTAGTCCTCCAAGGCTGCTTTGACGGGGGACGGCGGGTTCAGCTGGGCCCTGTCGGGCACAAAGAGGTTCATGCCGAATCGGGTACCGGCGGACCGGAGCTCGCGTATCTCGGCCTCCATGGCCTCCACGCCCTTATAGCCCGCCGCGAGGAAACCCACGCCGCCCGCGTGGTGCACGGCCTGCACGAACCGGGAAGTTGACGTGCCCCCGGCCATGGGAGCCGCGATGATTCTTGTACCGAATATGGCGTCTGTCATTCCCTGCTCCCTGTAACGACTCAGTAGTCTGTTCACGTGACTAATTCTGACAACCTGCCGGCAACGGATTCTGTTCCTTCCACCCTCAGGGCCCCTGCCGTACCGGCCGCCACTCAGGCTGGTGCGCAGGCCGGCGCAGTGATCGGCCTGGACATCGGCGGCACCAAGACACGCGGTGTCCGCTTCGAGAACGGGCAGGCCGTGGCCGATGAAAGCGTCGGCAGTTCAAACGTGCAAAACGTCAGCCGCGAGGAGGCGGCCCTGCACCTGGCCGAGCTCTTTGCCCGGATCGGCGGAGGCGCGGTGGCTCAGGTCTACGCCGGAGCCGGCGGAATCGACACGGACGAGGACGCAGCTGCGCTCGCGGCGCTGATCGCTCCGCATGTGCCGGGGGCGAAGATCACGGTGGTCCACGACTCCCGGCTCTTGCTGGCGGCCGGCGGGACCAGCACCGGCGTAGCGGTTATCGCCGGCACCGGCTCCGCGGCCTGGGGCAGGAACGCGGAGGGCGAGGAAGCCCGTGCGGGCGGTTGGGGCTACCTGCTCGGGGACGAGGGCAGCGGCTATTGGCTGGGGCGCGAAGCTGTCCGCCACAGCCTCCGCCGGATGAACCAGGGTTTGGAGCCGGACGAACTTACCGCGGCGCTGCTGCGGTCCTGCGGCATCGACGACCCCAACAAGCTCATTGCCCTTTTCCACTCGCCGGAGACCGGGCGCCGCTTCTGGGCGCAGCAGGCCCGGTTTGTGGTCGAGGCCGCGGACGCGGGTCACGAAACCAGCCAGGCGCTGGTTGAACAGGCAGGCCGGGACCTGGCGGGCCTGACAGCCCAGGCGTTGACGAAGCTGGGGATCAAGGGGCCGGTGATCCTCGGTGGCGGCCTTGGCATGAACGTGCCACGCCTGCAGGAATCCTTCACGCGCAGCCTTGCCGCCGAAGGCGTCACGGATGTGCGCGTGCTGGAGCAGGATCCCGTCTTCGGCGTCCTGCAGCTGGTGGCCGAACAGAGCTAGAGCCGTCCCGGACTCCGAATGAACGGGGCCGTTGGAGCGTGTGCCGGTCAGGAACGCGTGCGCGGGCGGAGCGGGACGCCGGGCAGTGCAGGAGCGGGAATGCGCCCGGCTTCGGCCCCGGCTTCCGGGCCATGACCCCGGACCAGGCCAAAGCGTGAGGCCTCGGCGTCCGGGTCCGGAAGTCCGGCCTGGGCTTCCCAGTCCTGGCGCGCCTGGGCCACCTCGTCATGGGTCCGGCCCACGAAATTCCACCACATCAGCAGCTCCTCCTGGAACGGTTCCCCGCCCAGCAGGATGAAGCGCGTGCCCGGAAGCGCATCCAGTTCAAGCAGTTGGCGGCCCGTGCCGAGGTAGCCCAGCGGACCCGGCGGAACGTCCTGGCCGTCGATGGCAATTCCGCCGTCGAGCACCAGCACCGCATGCTCAAACTCCGGGTCGAGCGGCAGCGTGACCGGGCCGGTGCAGCTGATGTCCGCTCCCACAATCGGGGAGTACATGGTGGCCGGTGAGGCCTTTCCGGCGAAGCTTCCCACCATGACCGTTGCCGTGAATCCTGCTCCGGCGACCTCCGGCAGGTCCCGGTGCTGCTCGAATGCCGGAGCCCGGTGACGCTCACCGTCCGGCAGGGCGACCCACAGCTGAAGGCCCCGCTGCAGCGGAAGCTCCGGCCCGCCGTCGTGCTGATGGTGCGGCAGTACGGCGAACTCGGAGTGGGAGACGCCGTGGCCGGCGGTCATGATGTTGAGCTCGCCCGGACGCACGACCACGTCGCTGCCGACGCTGTCGCGGTGCCTGATGTTGCCGGCGAGCGGCCAGGTCACTGTCTGCAGGCCGGTGTGCGGATGCGGCAGCACGGACATGGCAACCCGGTCCGGACCAAAGCTGTCCAGGAAGCACCAGGCGCCGACGGTGGGAAGGCCCCGTTGCGGAAGCGTCCGCAGGACGTTCATGGCCCGGACTCCTCCCAGCGGGACCTCCCGTGCCGGCCACAACTGCAGGCACGGCCCGTTTCCGGCATATCCTCCGGGCTGTCCGGGCGGGCACAGTTCTTCCCTGGGGCTCACTTCAAGGTTCGTCACAGACCAACTCTAGGCCGAACGCCCGGCTACCGGCAGTAGCCCCCGCCCAAGACCCCTAGCCAAGCCGGGGCCCGGCGGTTTACCCTTGAAAAGCCGCCGGCGGGAGCGCCGGTGAAGCGGACGGCCCCACGCGAAAGTCGTGGCCGTGAACTCGGGGAGGTGGACACGATGACTGCAATATTCCTGCGCGCCAGGCGCCTCAGCAAAGTCATTAGTCCTGCCCCGGACCAACGCATGTCCTGACCCGCACCGGCCTGAATCACCGGGCCTGAATCATCGGGCCTGAATCACCGCGCGCACATCGCACCGGCTGACTCAAGCAGCGGAGTCCATGCAACGGGGCCTCACCAGAGGTTCTCCATTGAATTCAACTTCAGGTCACGTGCTGACCTCAGATTTTCCAGCAACCAACAATTCAACTTCACCTCACGGGCAACCTGCGCTTGCCGGACCCGTGCAGTTCGGCTTCACCCCCTCAACGGCGGTTCTGTTTGAGGCCCACCCCGTCCCGGGCGGAGTGAGCCCGGGACGCGTGGTCCGGGTCGACCGGAACAGGGTCCTGGTCGCGGGGGCAGCAGAGCTCTGGCACTTGCCTTACCCCGCCCACGGCGAGGTTCCTGCCACCGGGGACTGGGTCTGGCTCGGGACCAATGCTGTGGGGGAACCCGCCGTCATCAGCGTGCTGCCGCGTCAATCGGCGCTGAGCCGCAAGCGGGCATTTGAAGCGTCCTCGGAAGCCCAGGTCCTGGGCGCCAACGTGGATGTGGTGGGCGTCGTGGTCCCCGTGGACCGGCCGCTCACCCACAACCGGCTCGAGCGGACGCTCGTGGCGGCGTGGGATTCGGGGGCCACTCCGCTGGTGATCATCACCAAAGCGGATCTGGCAGACATCGCGGACGACGTCGTCGGAAAGGTCATCCTGCAAGCCGCCGGCGTGGAGGTGGTCACCACGTCCGCGGAACACGGCGATGGCCTCGATGAACTGCTCAGTCATATGCCGGCCGGCGGGACGCTTGTCCTGCTGGGGCCTTCCGGCGCCGGCAAGTCCACGCTGATCAATGCCCTCGCGGGGCACCGCGTCCAGGAAGTCGGTCCGGTCCGCGCGGGGGACGGCAAAGGCAGGCATACCACCACGTCCCGTGAGCTCGTTCCGCTGCCCGGCGGAGCTGTGCTCATGGACACCCCCGGGGTGCGCGGGTTCGGGCTCTTCGACGCGGACGACGGGATGGGGGAGATGTTCGGCGACCTGGAGGAGCTGTTCGCCCAGTGCCGCTTCGCCGATTGTGCGCACGACCGGGAACCCGGCTGCGCTGTCCAGGGCGCGCTCGCCGACGGGACCCTGGAGATGCGCCGTTGGGAGAGCTACCTCAAGCTCCAGCGCGAGCTTGCGGCCCTGAACCGCCGGCATGACGTGGCAGCCCGGCGGGCTTACCAACGGGAATGGCACCAGAAGGTGGTGGTGGCCGGAAAGAGCCAGCGGGCGGCCGAGCGTTACGGGCAGGAAGGGGCAGGCGACCGCGCCGGCGGGGACGGAAAGCGGGGTAAACGGAAGAACAGGTGACGTGGCGCCAGGGAGGGGCGCAGCGGTGCCGGACTGCCCGGATGACGCGTCCGGCACCGCCACCCATCCAAAAGGCGCAGGTCACCGAATGCTTACGGTAACCGCGGCACCGCTGACTTTGGCTTGGCCGCTGGTTACGCTGTGTAATACCTGCTTTACAGCCGAAAATCAGCGAGCTTATGATCTTCTGGCTTGTCCGTCCGATGTTGCCGCCCAACAGTTAGGTAAGCCCGGAAATGGCTGAAGCCATGATCAAATTCCAGAGCGTCACCAAGCAGTACCAGAGCGGGCAGCCGGCCGTTGACAACCTGACCATGTCCATCGATAGGGGCTCCATCACGGTTTTTGTTGGTCCGTCCGGGTGCGGGAAGACCACCTCCCTGCGGATGATCAACCGCATGGTGGAGCCCACTTCGGGCACCATCACCGTGGACGGGAAGGACGTCGCGTCCGTCCCCGCCGCGCAGCTGCGCCGGTCCATGGGCTATGTCATGCAGTCCTCGGGCCTGATGCCGCACCGTTCAGTGCTGGACAACATCGCCACGGTCCCGCGGCTGAACGGGGTCTCCAAGGCGGAGGCGCGCCGGCGCGCCCAGGAACTGCTCGACGTCGTCGGGCTCGCTTCGGTGCTCGGCAAGCGATACCCCTCCCAATTGTCCGGCGGCCAGCAGCAGCGCGTGGGCGTTGCGCGAGCCCTCGCCGCTGACCCGCCCGTGCTGCTGATGGACGAGCCCTTTAGCGCCGTGGATCCGGTGGTCCGCGACGAATTGCAGCAGGAACTCCTCAGGCTGCAAAGGGACCTCGCCAAGACCATCGTGTTCGTCACCCATGACATCGACGAAGCCACCGTGCTCGGGGACAAAGTCGCCGTCTTCGCCACCGGCGGAAAGCTGGCACAGTACGCCACGCCGGAGGAAATCCTGCGCGCCCCAGCCAACGACTTTGTGGCGTCCTTCGTGGGCAAGGACCGGGGATTCCGCCACCTGGCATTCAGCCCGTCCGACGCCGTCATTCTCCACGATGTGCCCACCGTTAGCCACAGCGACCTGGAGGCCGGTGCGGCCGGTGCTTCCGCTGACGACTGGCTGCTCGTGGTGGACGCTGGCTCCCGCCCGCTGGGCTGGACAAGCCCCGGTGCGGGCTCGGCACTCATCCCCGGGGGATCGCTCTTCCGGAAAGGGGAGACCCTCCGCCGGGCCTTGGACGCGGCCCTCTCCTCACCTTCGGGGCTGGGTGTTGCAGTGGACGCCGACGGCCGGCTTGCCGGCGTCCTCAAGGCGGATGAGGTGCTGGCGGTCATTGAATCGGCCCGGCTGGTCCGGCAGGGCGCCCTCTGATGGAATGGTTCCTGGCCAACAGCGGGCGGGTGTTCGAGCTCGCCGGCCAGCATCTGGTGCTGGCCATCCTGCCCATGGTCTTTGGTTTGCTGCTCTCGATTCCGCTCGCCCAGTTCGCCCGGCGAAACAGGACCCTGCGCTCCGTGGTGGTCACGGCCACGTCCCTGCTCTACACGGTGCCGTCCCTCGCCCTGTTCATCATCCTGCCCTCCATCCTGGGGACCAGGGTCCTGGACCCGGTCAACGTGATTGTGGCACTCACGATTTACGCGGTGGCCCTCCTGGTGCGGGCCGCGCTCGACGCTTTCGACTCGGTGGATGAGGACCTTCGCCAGGCGGCCGTTGCCATGGGCTTCAAGCCCGGTGCGCGCTTCGTCCAGATCGATCTCCCGCTTTCCCTGCCAGTGCTGTTCGCCGGGCTGCGCGTGGTCTCGGTCAGCAACATCTCGCTCGTGAGCGTGGCCGCCCTGCTGGGCATCGGGAACCTGGGGATGCTCTTCACCTCCGGCCTCCAACGGGGCTTCATTACCGAGGTGGTGGTCGGAATCATTGCCATTTTGGTTCTGGCACTTGTGATGGACGCGGTGCTCGTGCTCCTCGAACGGATCCTGACGCCGTGGACCAGGGCCGCAGCAAGAACGGACAAGGCCGGCCTTGCTTCGGCGGCGGAGCGGTTGTCCGATGTCCGGGCAGGCGGTGCGTCCGCATGAGCAACGTCTTCACGGACACGTTCGCCTGGCTGGGGGACCCCCTGCACTGGGCCGGAAGCACGGGAATCCCTGTCAGGCTCGCGGAGCACCTCCAGTACACAGGCCTCGTGATGCTGATCGCCACGGCCATTGCAGTCCCAATAGGCCTCTATGTCGGGCACACCGGGCGCGGCCGGGTGGCGGTTGTTGCGCTGGCCGGGGCGCTGCGGGCACTGCCAACGCTTGGCCTGCTGACTCTCTTCGTCCTCTTGGCCGGCATCGGACTGATGCCGCCGATTTGGGCCCTCGTGATTCTGACGGTGCCGCCGCTGCTCGCCGGCACCTATGCGGGGATCGCCAGCGTGGACCGGAACGTGGTGGACGCCGCCCGCGCCATGGGCATGACTGAATTACAGGTGCTGTTCCGGGCCGAAGTCCCCAATGCCCTGACGGTAATGTTCGGCGGATTCAGGACCGGCGTGCTGCAGGTGATCGCCACCGTTTCAGTAGTTGCCTACATCAATCTGGGCGGCCTGGGCCGGTATCTTTTCGACGGCCTGGTGTTGTCCGATTTTCCGCAGATGCTGGGCGGTTCGCTCCTGATAGCCGGACTGGCCATTGCCGTCGACGTGATTCTCGCCGTTTTCCAGAGGCTGTTCCTTTCCAGGAGAGTCCCTGCCACGCCAGACCGGAGCCAGCAGGCGCCGGTTGATCTCACAGACCCCGTGTCCGCGGAGCCTGTTCTTCAAGGAGGTACGTCATGAAGGAAACCCACTCAAGAGTCCTGGGCCGCCGCGCGTTCGGCGGCCTGGCAGCCGGCGTCGGGCTTGCCCTGACGCTGTCCGCCTGCGGCGGAGGGTCGGATCCCCTGGGAAGCGCACCTGCCACGGGCGGCTCAGAATCAGGTTCCGCGCTGGTAATCGGTTCGGCGGACTTCCCCGAAAGCCAGATCATCGCAGAGGTCTACGCGGGTGCCCTGAACGCGGCTGGCGTGACTGCAAGCACCAAGCCCAACATCGGCTCCCGCGAGGTCTACTTCAAGGCCGTCCAGGACGGTTCCGTTGATGTCATCCCCGATTACAGCGGCAACCTCCTGCTGCACGTGGACAAGGAAGCCACCGAGGTATCGGCGGACGACATCTACAAGGCCCTCCCGGCCAAGCTGCCCGAGGGACTGGCCGTGCTGGAGGCTTCCAAGGCTGAGGACAAGGACGCCATGGTAGTGACCAAAGCAACGGCGGAAAAGTACCAGCTCAAGTCGATCGAAGACCTCGCCAAGGTCTGCAGTGAGCTGGTGGTTGGCGCCCCGGCTACATTCGCCGAGCGCGCCTACGGACTGCCTGGCCTGAAGAAGAACTATGGCTGCGAGCCCAAGAAGCTGGAACCGTTCAGCGACGGCGGCGGCCCCATCACCGTCAAGGCTTTGCTCGAGGACCAGGTGCAGGTCGCGGACATCTACACCACAACGCCCGCGATCGCCGACAATGACCTTGTGGTCCTGGAAGATCCCAAGAACAACTTCATCGCCCAGCAGGTCCTGCCGCTGTACAACGAGGCCAAGATGACGGACAAGGCCAAGGAAGCGCTCAACTCCGTGTCCAAAATCCTCACCACGGAAGACCTCATCAACCTCAATCGCGCCGTCAGCGGCACCCAGAAACAGAACTCGAAGGACGCAGCCGCGGCCTGGCTCAAGGACAAGGGCCTGGTTAAGTAGGCGGAAGCCCGACGGCGCCTGCCGGACGTGACAGCGTCCGGCAGGCGCCGTCGTCGTTCCCGGCTGTCCTGCGGGCCCGTGCAATGCCGGCTTCCTGTGTGAGTCAAGTCTCAGCTGAAGTACATCCGCCATATGGCATATTTGATGGATGGCAGAATTCAAGCAGTCCACCAAGCTTCATAATGTCCTCTACGACATCCGTGGACCGATTCTTCAGGCCGCCCAGCAGATGGAGGCAGAGGGTCACCGCATCCTCAAACTGAATATCGGAAACCCGGCCCCGTTTGGTTTTGAAGCGCCGGACGCCATTTTGGTGGACATGATCCGCCACCTGCCGCATGCCCAGGGCTACAGCGATTCCCGCGGCATATTTTCCGCACGGACCGCCGTGTCGCAGTACTACCAGACCCGCGGGATCCAGAACATCCACGTGGATGACATCTACCTCGGCAACGGCGTCAGCGAACTGATCACCATGTCCCTCATGGCGCTCCTCGACGACGGTGACGAGGTCCTTATCCCCACGCCGGACTACCCGCTGTGGACCGCCTCCGTGGCCCTCGCGAGCGGGCGGCCCGTGCACTACCTCTGCGACGAGGAATCCGGCTGGCAGCCGGACCTGGAGGACCTCGAATCCAAGATCACCCCCCGCACCAAGGGAATCGTGGTGATCAACCCGAACAACCCCACCGGCGCGGTGTATCCCGAGGAGACCCTCAAGAAGATCGTGGCCCTGGCCGAAAAGCACGGGCTGGTCCTGTTCGCGGATGAAATCTACGAGAAGATCCTGTACGAGGACGCCGTCCACGTGAACCTTGCCGGCCTCACCGGCGACGACGTCCTGTGCCTGACCTTCAGCGGACTCTCCAAGGCCTACCGGGTGTGCGGTTACCGGGCCGGCTGGATGGCGATTTCCGGGCCGAAGAAGGACGCCGCCGACTACCTCGAAGGCATCAGCCTGCTCGCCAACATGCGCCTCTGTGCCAACGTCCCGGCGCAGCACGCCATCCAGACGGCTTTGGGCGGATACCAAAGCATCAACGACCTGATCCTCCCCGGCGGGCGCCTGCTCGAACAGCGGAACAAGGCCTACGACATGCTCAACGCCATCCCCGGCGTCAGCACGCAGCAGGCGAGGGGGGCGCTCTACCTGTTCCCGAAACTGGACCCTGAGGTCTTCCACATCCGCGACGACGAAAAGTTTGTCCTGGACCTGCTCCGCGAGCAGAAGATCCTCGTCTCCCACGGACGGGCCTTCAACTGGGTCCGGCCGGATCACTTCCGGATGGTCACCCTGCCCAACGTGAAGGACATCGAAGAGGCAATTGGCCGCATGGGGGACTTCCTGAGCCGGTACCAGGGGAACTAGCCTGATGGCAGCAACGCCGCCCGGTGGATCCCGGGCGGCGGCAGCCGGAGCGGGCCGCCTGAGGCGGAGTTCCGGACTGGCGGCACATCGGCGGAAGGCTAGTCATGGCAAGCATCGAAACGTTCAAGGAACACCCCTCGGCGACCCTCGCAGCGGGTGACGGGTTCAAGCTCGCGGATGTGGACCCTGAGTCGACGCCGGGATATCCGGGCGGCAAATCGGATGGACAGGCCCTTCTTGCCGAACTCGACGGCAAGCTCGCGACGCTGCAGGAGAAGTTGTTTGCCGAAGCCAAGTTTGGTGGCAGCAAGCGTGTCCTGCTGATCCTCCAGGCCATGGACACCGCGGGAAAAGGCGGCATCGTGGCACACGTGGTGGGCGCCATGGATCCGCAGGGTGTGCAGCTCAAGGCGTTCAAGGCACCCACCGACGAGGAAAAAGCCTACGATTTCCTCTGGCGGATCGAGAAGGAAGTCCCCGCAGCCGGGATGGTGGGTGTCTTCGACCGGTCCCACTACGAGGATGTGCTCATTCACCGGGTCCGCGGCTGGGCCTCGCCGGAGGAGTTGGAGAGACGCTACGCTGCGATCAACGAATTTGAAGCCAGGCTAACGGCGTCCGGCACCAGGATCGTCAAAGTGATGCTGAACATCAGCCGGGATGAACAGAAAGCCCGCCTCCTTGCGCGGCTGGATGATCCCTCGAAGCACTGGAAGTACAGCAGCGGCGACATGAAGGAGCGCGCCTTCTGGGACGACTACATGGCCGCTTACCAGGCGGCCTTCGACAAGACGCACACCGAGGTGGCGCCCTGGCATGTGGTTCCGGCAAACAAGAAGTGGTACGCGCGCATCGCCGTGCAGCAGCTGCTGCTCCAGGCTATGGAAGACCTTAACCTGGAGTGGCCCGCAGCCGAGTTCGATGTTGCCCTGGAGCGCGGTCTGGTGGAAAGGTCCTGACCCGTCCGCCGAGGACCCGGGCGGTCTAGGACTCCGGTCCGGCCTGGTTCCTGGCCGCGGCCAGGCGTTTGCGGGCGCCTTCCAGCCATTCCTCGCAGCGCTTGGCCAATGCCTCGCCCCGCTCCCACAACGCGAGTGAATCCTCCAGGCTGGCGCCGCCGGCTTCCAGCTTGCCCACCACGGCCACGAGCTGTTCGCGGGCCTCCTCGTAGCTCAGTCCTTCGATGTCCGCGTTCGGTTTCTGTTCTGCTGCCAATGTGCTGCTCCTGAGGGTAGTAAGTGGACTGGACGCTGCCGGCAATTGTCCGGCAGCGCGCTGGTTCAGTTGTCGGAAACCTGCTGGTTGCCGGTGGAGCGGGCCGAAAAGCTGCCTCCGGCGACCCGTACGAACAATTCGGAGCCTTCCGGTGCCTGCGACGGGTGCCGCACGACGGCCCCCTGGCCATCCGCAGCCGGCTCCGTCCCGGCCATCTGGACCACGGCGTAGCCGCGGTCCAGTGTCTGTTGCGGTGAGAGGGAACGCACCTGGTTGCGGAGGTGGACGATCTGGTCGGCGGCCCTCAGCACGGCGGTGCTGATGGCGGCGCGTGAGCGGCTGCTCAAACGGGCCACGTCTTCGGCGCGGGTGCTGACCATGGCTTCCGGCGAGGCGAGGACAGGCCGCGAATGCAGGGAGGCCATCCGGTCGGATTCACGTTCCACCAGCCGCGTCACGCCGCGCCGGAGCTGGTCGCGGGCCTGCCGCACCCTGGTGAGTTCTTCCGCGACGTCGGGAACGATCCTCTTGGCGGCATCCGTGGGCGTGGACGCCCGGAGGTCGGCCACATCGTCGAGGATTGGCCGGTCCGCCTCGTGGCCGATTGCGCTGACTACGGGTGTGGACGCACTGGATACTGCCCGGATCAGGTCCTCATTGCTGAAGGGGAGCAGGTCCTCCAGCGCACCGCCGCCGCGGGCAATGACGATGACGTCAACGTGGGGATCCGCATCGAGTTCCCGCAGCGCGCCAACGATCTGGGACACGGCGGTGTTTCCCTGCACAGCCACTTCCCGGACCTCGAATTCGACGGCGGGCCACCGGAGCGCGGCGTTGCGGAGCACGTCCTTCTTGGCGTCGGAGTCGCGTCCTGTGATCAGTCCGATCCGGTGGGGGAGGAGCGGCAGGCGTTTCTTCCGGGAGTCCGCAAAGAGGCCTTCCAGGGAAAGCGCGTGGCGGAGCCGTTCGATCCGCGCCAGCAGGTCTCCGAGCCCCACCGGCCGGATGTCCTTCACGGACATGTTGAGGCGTCCGGTCTTGAGCCAGAACTCGGCCTTCAGGAGGGCCACCACCCTGGAGCCCCGTTCCAGCGGAACCTCTTGGCGGTCCAGCACATTCGACCAGATGGAGGCTGGCAGGGAGATTTCGGCGTCGACGTCCCGGAGCGTCATGAAGGCACTGCTGCCGCGGCGGTTCAACTCGATAACCTGGCCCTCGACCCAGACCGAGGGGGTCCGTTCGATGTGGGCCTTGAGTTTTTGGGACAGGAGTTGCAGGGGCCACGGATTGTCCGGACTTGTATCCGCAGCCGTCGCCGGAAGCGTGGTTGCCGCGGGCGTGTTGTCAGACACGGGCGGATCGTGCTGTGGTGGTGGCCTGGGGCATGGGAATCCTTTGCGGTGGCAGTGCATCAAAACGGAATGGCATCAAACCGAATCAACTCTATCCATAGCTCTATCACTGTCCGCCGACATTTTCGCTTCCCCGCCGGCGCCCCTAGGATGGCAGTACCGCCCACCAAACCTAGGAATCACTTGCGCACTTTTGTCTCAGCTGCCGCCGTCATCCTTGGCCTGCTGCTGGCCGCCGTCGCCGTTCCGGCCATCTGGGTGGACCGTAACATTGTCCAGGAGGACGGGTTCGTGTCCCTCGCCGGCCCGCTGGGCAAGGACAGCGTCTTCCAGGAAAGGCTGGCTGCCACCGCGGTGGGCAGCATCGATCCGGCCGGGCAGATTCCTGAACCCTTCGCGGAACTCGTGCAGCCGATCCTGGACTCCGCCGCCAAATCACTGACGACCCTCCCCGGTTATCCCGCGGCGTGGGAGGAAACGCTGAGGAAGAGCCACCGGCTCAATTTCGCGGCTTCCGGGACCGCCCAGTCGGAGGCAGAACCGTCCACGTCCCTCACCCTTGATGTGGCACCCCTGGTGGGCCTGCTGACCCAGCAGATTTCGGATGCAACGAAAGTGCCGCTGGAGGCGCCGGAGCGGACGCTGATCGACATTGGGCAGCCTAGCCAGCGGCAACTCGTGGACCAGGTGTCGGCCTACGCACCCCTGGGTTATGCGTTGGCGGGGGGATCGGCGATCGCCCTGCTGCTTGGCTTAAGTGCCGCACGCCGGCGCTGGACTGTGCTGGTGGGCGCCGGCGCCGGAGCGCTGGTGCTGGCGGCGGCCTGGAAACTGGGCTCGGACGCAGCGGGCCTTGCGGTCGCCGGAACTGCCAGCGGGAACGAGGTGGCTGACATTTTCAAGAGCGAATTCGTGGCCGCGTCCTCCGACAGGTTCGGGCAGTGGATCCTGGCAACGCTCATCGCCGGCGCCGTCCTCATTGTGGCCGGCGTCATTTCCCGCGTTGCGGCCGGCGCCGGCCGCGCCTTGCGTTCCCGGTAGCATTGAACAATGACCACCTCAGCTGTCTCCATCCCCATGCCTTCAATTCCGCGGAGGCGCCGTTCGCCTGAGGACGTGCTGGCTGCGGCTCCGGTGTCAGGTCCCAAGAAGGTTCTGCTCGCGGCTCCCCGCGGCTACTGCGCCGGAGTGGACCGCGCCGTCATTGCCGTTGAGAAGGCGCTGGAGCACTATGGTCCGCCGGTTTACGTCCGCAAGCAGATCGTCCACAACGTTCACGTGGTCAGCTCCCTCGAGGAGAAGGGCGCCATCTTCGTTGACGAGACCGATGAGGTCCCCGAAGGCGCCCTGGTGATTTTCTCGGCCCACGGAGTATCTCCCGCTGTGGTGCAGTCGGCCGAAGACCGCGGCCTGCGCACCATTGACGCCACGTGTCCGCTGGTGACCAAAGTGCACCGCGAAGCTGTCCGCTTTGCCAAGGACGACTTCGACATCCTCCTCATTGGCCACGACGGCCACGAGGAAGTTGAAGGAACAGCCGGTGAGGCACCCGAGCACATCCAGATCATCAATGGCCCCCACGAAGTGGACAAAGTGACGGTCCGAGACCCGGAAAAGGTCATCTGGCTTTCGCAGACCACGCTGAGCGTGGATGAAACGATGGAAACGGTCCGGCTGCTCAAGGAGCGCTTCCCGACACTGCAGGATCCGCCCAGCGACGACATCTGCTACGCCACCACCAACCGCCAGGTGGCCATCAAGAAGATTTCCCCGCAGGCCGACCTGGTCATCGTGGTGGGCTCCGCCAACTCCTCCAACTCCGTGCGCCTCGTGGAAGTTGCCCTGGAATATGGCGCAAAAGCCTCCTTCCGCGTTGACTTCGCCAATGAAGTGGACGAGGCCTGGTTCGAAGGGGTTGCCACGGTTGGCGTCACGTCCGGTGCATCCGTTCCGGAAGTGCTGGTCAAGGACGTGCTCCGGCTCCTTTCGGACTATGGCTACGGTGCCGTGGAGGAAGTGGTCACTGCAGAGGAAGACCTGCTCTTCTCGCTGCCGAAGGAGCTCCGTGCGACGCTGAAGAAATCCGGAGACGTGACCCGCGCCCTGGGCGGAAACAAGGCGCGGGCCTGACCCCTCCGGGGTCCTTTCCCTCGCGCGGGATTAGGCGGCTGATTCCTCCGACTGCAGTTCGGGGGCGGCCACTGAACGCGGGGTCACTTCGATGGCGGGCGGGGTGGTCAGCCCCTCGGCTTCAAGGGCGTTGAGCTTTCGGGCCGTGGGCAGGACGCGGGCTTCAAGCGTCCCGACCATCGAGTTGTACCGGTCAACGGAAGTCTTGAGGGATGACCCCAGCTTGGTCACGTTGTCGCCCAGCGTTCCCATGCGCTCGTAGAGCTGCCGGGCCAGCTCAAAGAGCTCCCGGGCACTGTCCGTCAGCACGTCCTGGCGCCAGGTGAACGCCACCGACTTCAGCACGGCCAGCAGAGTGCCGGGGGAGGCGAGGACAACGTTCTTGTTCAAGGCATAGTCCAGCAGGCCGGGATCGGCTGCCAGCGCGGCGGCCAGAATTGATTCCGCCGGCAGGAAGCAGATCACCAGTTCGGGTGAATTACCCGGGATGTCCCAGTACTTCTTGTTGCTCAGGGCGTCCACATGGGATTTCAATGCCTTTGCGTGTGCCGTCAGCAGCGCACTTTGGCCGTTGAGGGCCGACCCGTGCTGTTGGCGTCCGGAGGAGGGCCCCAGGTCCTGGGCTTCAAGGTAGGACGCCAGCGGCACCTTGGCGTCGACCACAAGTTGCTTCTCGCCGGGGAGCTGGACCACGAGGTCGGGCCGAACGGCATTCCCCGCCCCTGCGCTGTGGTGCTGCTCATGGAAATCCACGTGGCGGAGCATGCCGGCGGCTTCCACCACACGCCGCAGCTGGACTTCGCCCCACTGGCCGCGGGCGCTGTTGGACCGCAGGGCGGACTCGAGGGCGTGCGTTGAGCGAAGAAGCTGTTCGTCGGAGAGACGGGCTTCCTGCAGCTGCTGTGCCAGCTGTCCGTACTGCTCCAGCCGGTCACGCTCCAGCAGCGACACCTGCTGCTGTACTGCCGTCAGCTTCTCCGCCACGGGTGCCAGGGCCCGCAGGACGCTGCCGTCCTGGTTGCGTGACTCGCCGAGCTCCCTGTTCTGTGCCGACAACAGGCGCCGCTCGGCGTCGGCCGCCGCGAACTGCGCGCTGACCTCCGAAAGACGGGCCGAGACGCCGTCGAAATCCTGCTCCAGGGCAACGTTCCGCCGCCGGAACACCACGTAGGTGAAGGCGGCGCCAATCACGGCGCCGAGAATCAGCATCAGCAGGGCAAGTATCAGTGCAAAAGCGTCCATGTGTTCACTTTGGCACGGGCCCCTGACATTTTTAGCGCAGGCTCACGCGCGGCCACGCGGCCGGCCACCGCCTGGCACGCTGCCGACGAGCAGGCCCGCCCGCGAACTGCTGCGGTGAACGGGAACGGGCTGCCGCATGGTTCCGGACCGATTACCGGTAGAATCAATGCTCGTGGCTCTTACTATTGGCATCGTCGGACTGCCCAACGTCGGCAAATCAACCCTTTTCAACGCACTGACCCGCAACCAAGTGCTGGCCGCGAACTATCCGTTCGCCACCATCGAGCCGAATGTCGGCGTCGTGAACCTGCCGGATCCCCGCCTGGCGAAGCTGGCGGCCATCTTCGGATCCCAGCGGCTGCTGCCCGCCCCGGTGTCCTTCGTGGACATCGCCGGGATCGTGAAAGGCGCGTCGGAGGGCGAAGGCCTGGGCAACAAGTTCCTCGCCAACATCCGCGAGGCCGAAGCGATCGCCCAGGTTGTCCGTGTGTTCGATGACCCCGATGTCATCCACGTTGACGGCAAGGTCGATCCCCGCTCGGATATGGAGACCATCAACACCGAGCTGATCCTGGCCGACCTTCAGACCATCGAAAATGCGATTCCCCGGATCGAAAAAGAAGTCAAGATCAAGAAGCGGGAAGCTGCCGAGCTGGCTGCCATCAAGGCGGCCCAGGCTGTGCTGGAACGTGGCGACACTATTTTCGCCTCGGTCAAGAGCGACAAACTGGAGATGGAACACCTCAAGGAGCTCAGCCTCCTGACCGCCAAGCCCTTCATCTACGTCTTCAATGCGGACGAAGGCATTCTTGGCAGCCCGGAGAAGCAGGACGAACTGCGGGCCATGGTTGCCCCCGCGGACGCCATCTTCCTCGACGCCAAGCTCGAGTCCGACCTCGTCGAGCTGGATGAGGAAGAGGCCCGCGAAATGCTGGAGATGAACGGCCAGGACGAATCGGGCCTTGACCAGCTGGCCCGGGTGGGTTTCCACACGCTCGGACTGCAGACCTACCTGACGGCAGGGCCCAAGGAAACGCGCGCCTGGACCATCCACCAGGGCGACACCGCCCCGCAGGCGGCCGGCGTGATCCACTCCGACTTCCAGCGCGGTTTTATCAAAGCCGAAGTTGTCTCGTTTGACGACCTCATCGACGCCGGTTCCATGGCCGAGGCGAAGGCCCGCGGCAAGGTCCGCATCGAAGGCAAGGAATACGTCATGTCCGACGGCGACGTCGTGGAGTTCCGCTTCAACGTGTAGCAGCAGCGCCGCAGCGACTCGTCTGATGGCAAGCCACAGTCAGTGATTGAGCATTAACAGCACAAGCCCCGATTCCCTTGGATCGGGGCTTTTGCTGTGATTGGACCCGGTCCAGCGCGGGCCGTCGCGCATCAAGGTTCTCCAACGATTTAAAGCGGCACAGCTTGCCCATTGTTGCAGCTCGGTAACAACCTTTACCCATGGGCAACTTTGGTCCCACGGGCGCACCTTTCGGGTTTAGGCTACTGCTCATGTGAGGCCAGCCACATTCTCACTGGGGGAATGGGCGGTCTGGCCGGCGCCTACAGCGGCGGTCTTTTCAAACCACAGAAACATAGGAGGCGGAATGCGCTTCGGTCGTATTTCCAAAGCGGTAGGCGTCGCGGCAGCTGCCGCGCTTGCTCTCAGCGCCTGCGCCGGCAACAGCGGCGGGACAACCCCGTCCAGCGCCACTGCCGGCAAACAGGGTGGCTCAGCCACGGTGGTCGAGGTGAACGCATTCAACACGTTCAACCCGAACACTGCCGACGGCAACACTGACATCAACTCGAAGATCAGCTATGCCACCCACTCGGGTTTCTACTACATCGACAATCAGCTGAACGTTGTTCGCAACGAGAAGTTCGGCAAGATGGAAAAGACTTCCGATGACCCGCTGACGGTCAAGTACACCGTCAACGAGGGCGTGAAGTGGTCGGACGGAACCCCGGTCACGGCAGCCGACCTCCTGCTGCAGTGGGCAGCGTTCTCGGGCTACTACGACGACGCCGACTCAGAGGCGAAGACGGGTACGCAGTACTTCTCCTACGCCGGCGATCCCACCGGCCTCAAGCTCACCGATTTCCCCGAACTCGGCGACGACAACCGCACCATGACCATCAAATACACCAAGCCGTTTGCTGACTGGGAAACCATCCTTGGCGGTCCGGGCATTGACATCGCGGCCCACGTCATGGCGAAGAAGGCGGGACTCACCGACGCCAAGGCACTCGTGGACTACCTCAAGGAAAAGCCGAAGGGCGACGCCAAGGCTCCCAAGCCGGCCGATGAGAAGCTGAAGGCCATGGCCGACTTCTGGAACACCGGGTTCGACACCAAGACCCTGCCGTCGGATCCAAGCCTCTACCTCTCCAACGGCCCATACATTGTCAAGAGCGTCACGCAGGACCAGTCGCTGACCATGGTCCGCAACAAGGACTACAACTGGGGCCCGGAAGCGAGCCTGGACGAAATCACGGTCCGCTACATTGGTTCCGCTCCGGCACAGGTGCAGGCACTGAAGAACGGCGAAGCGGACATCATTGCTCCGCAGGCTTCTGCAGACACCATCGAACAGCTCAAGGCGCTCGAAAGCCAGGGCGTGACCGTGGAGCAGGGCAACCAGCTCTCCTACGACCACATCGACCTGAACTACTCGGGTCCGCTGGCCGAAAAGAGCGTCCGTGAGGCGTTCATGAAGACCGTCCCCCGCAAGGACATCGTTGACAAGATCGTGAAGAAGCTCGATCCGGAAGCCAAGCCACTGGACTCCCAGCTGTTCGTTCCGGCGCAGGCGGCCTATGAGGAGTCTGCAAAGAACAACGGTTCCTCGGCCTACCAGGACGTGGACATTGACGGCGCCAAGGCACTTCTCGCCGGCAAGACGCCTGAGATCCGCATTATGTACAACAAGGACAACCCCAACCGCGTTGATGCCTTCTCCCTGATCCGCGAGTCGGCGACCAAGGCCGGTTTCAAGATCGTTGACGGCGGCCTGGGTGCTTCCGACTGGGGCAAGGCCCTGGGCGACGGCAGCTACGACGCCACGATCTTCGGCTGGATCAACCCGGGTGTCGGTGTTTCCGGCGTACCGCAGATCTTCCGCACCGGCAACGGATCCAACTTCAACCAGTTCAGCGATCCGGAAGCCGACAAGCTGATGGATGAGCTGATCGTCACCACCGACCGCAGCAAGCAGGATGAACTGATTACGCAGATCGACAAGAAGATCTGGGATTCCGCTTACGGTCTTCCGCTCTTCCAGTCGGTAGGCGTGGACGCCTACAGCGATCGCATCACCGGTGTGAAGTTCATGCCGAACCAGACCGGTGTCTGGTGGAACTTCTGGGAGTGGGCAGAGAAGTAAAGCCCCCGCTCAGAGAGCGAACAGCAGGTGAAGGCGCCGGGACAAAGCAGTAGCGTCCCGGCGCCTTTGCCGGCACCACCGGCATTGTGCCGGCTTTCCGCCCACCTCACTCGGCAAGCCGGACTGATTCTGCGATGGGCCCGGTAAGATCCCGGCCCGGATATAGAGGCTTCCCACCATGGTGACGTACATCGTCCGGCGGCTTATCACTGCCGCACTCATACTTCTCGGGGCATCATTCCTCGTGTACCTCCTGACAGCGTCGTCCGGGGATCCACTGGAGGAATTCCGTGCCAGCAGTGCCGCCAACAAACAACAGCTCATGGATGCCCGCAGCGAGCTCCTTGACCTGGACACACCGGCCCCGCTGCGGTACTTCAAGTGGCTTGGCGGAGCAGCCAAATGCCTGGTTCCTTTCGGCGGCTCCTGCGACCTCGGCAAGAATATCGCGGGGCAGCCAATAACGGAGGCCCTCGGCTTCGCGCTGGTCCAGACCCTGACGCTCGTCACCGGCGCCACCGTGCTGGCGATCCTGATCGGCATTGCCCTCGGCATCATCACGGCGCTCCGGCAGTACAGCGCCCTCGACTACGGCGTGACGTTCATGGCGTTCCTGTTCTTCTCGCTCCCCATCTTCTGGGTTGCCGTGCTGCTGAAGGAATACGGCGCCATCGGCTTCAACGATTTCCTCCGCAATCCTGAAATACCACTGCCGGTGGCCTTGGTGATTGGTGCCGTAGCGGGCGTGATCGTCGCCGTTGCCGTCGGCGGAGTGGCCCGCCGCCGGCTGGTTTCAGGCGGCATCGTCTTCCTGGCCGCCAGCCTTATCCTGATCTACTTCTCCGTTGTCCAGTGGTTCCGGAACCCCGGACTCGGCCCGGTGGTCATTGCGATTGCGGGCGTCGGCATTGCCTTCGCCGTCACGGTCCTCGTGGCCGGGCTCAAGAACAAACGCGCCCTGCAGTCGTCCCTGATCGTGGTGGTGCTCGGAGTGGTTGCCTACTTCGCCGTCCAGCCGCTGCTGAATGAGGCGACGGCGCTCATGATCGTCCTGCTGGGCATCGCGACAATCGGTGTGGGTGTGGGAACGGGTTACCTGATGGGCGGCTACGATCGCGGCCAGTCGATGCGCGCCGCCGGGATAACAGCCTTCCTCGTGGGCGGACTCATCCTGATGGACCGGTTCATGCAGGCCTGGCCCAGCTACTTCAACAACAGCCGGGTCAGGGGGAGGCCGATCGCCACAATCGGTGCCGGTACCCCCAACATCCAGGGCGACTTCTGGGTCCTGAGCCTGGACACTTTTACGCACCTGATCCTTCCGACCATGGCCCTCATCCTTGTTTCGCTGGCAAGCTACACGCGGTTCACAAGGTCGTCCATGCTGGAAATCATGAACATGGACTACATCAGGACAGCCCGCGCCAAGGGACTCTCCGAGCGGTCCGTGGTGATGGGCCACGCCTTCCGCAACGCGCTGATTCCCATCGCCACCATCGTGGCGTTCGACATCGGAGCGCTCATCGGCGGTGCCGTTATTACGGAGACAGTTTTCTCGGTGCGGGGCATGGGGTTCCTCTTCCTGGACGGCATCATGCACACTGACCCGAACCCCGTGATGGGCGTGTTCGTCTGCGTGGCAGTGACCGCGATGGTGTTCAACCTGATAGCAGACCTTGCGTATTCCGCACTCGATCCCCGCGTAAGGATTAAGGCATGAGCCAGCCGACCCAGCAGGAAGAATTCCTCGCCGAGCACTCGCACCCCCGGCCGCCGGGGGCGTCCTTCGAGCCGGAAGCGAAAGGGCTCAGCCAGGGACAGATTGTCCGCAAACGGTTCCTTGGCCACAGCGGGGCCATCGCCGGCCTGTTCATCTTTGTCTTCATCTTCCTGTTGGCCTTCACTTCTGTAGGCTGGGCGGGAATTCCGGGCTGGTGGAAATACGACCACCTTGATGTGTCGCCGCTGGTCAACGACGGCGTTCCGACGGCGTCCCTCTGGCTGCCGGCCTGGGGC
Source organism: Arthrobacter oryzae (assembly GCF_030812315.1). Taxonomy (GTDB): domain Bacteria; phylum Actinomycetota; class Actinomycetes; order Actinomycetales; family Micrococcaceae; genus Arthrobacter; species Arthrobacter oryzae_B. Next base: position 285,274 of record NZ_JAUSSM010000001.1, read on the forward strand.
GAACACCCGTTCGGGCAGGACCGGATCGGCCGGGACCTCTTCGCCATGACCATGCGTGGCGCCCAGCAGTCCATCACCATCATGGTCCTGATCGGAACCATCGCCGGCCTGCTGGGCACTGTGATAGGCGGCCTGTCCGGGTACTTCCGGGGCTGGGTCGAAGCCGTCCTGATGCGGATCACGGACGTCATCATCATCATTCCCGTGCTGCTGCTTGCCGCTGTCGTGGCACAGACCGTCAACCGCAGGGACCAGGGCGGCTGGTTTTCGGGCTTCGCGGCCAGCAACGGCATCCTGATCCTCGGAATCTTCCTGGGGCTCGTCAGCTGGGTCGGCCTCGCGCGCCTGATGCGCGGGGAGTTCCTCACCCTGCGTGAACGCGAGTTTGTTGATGCAGCCCGTATTTCGGGTGCCAGCAATGCCCGTATCATCTTCAAGCACATCCTGCCCAACGCCATCGGCGTCCTGATCGTCAACGTGACCCTGACAATGTCCGCCGCGATCCTCCTGGAAACTGCCCTGAGCTACCTCGGCGTCGGCGTGAAATCCCCGGACACCTCGTTGGGCCTGCTCATCTCGCAGAACCAGGAAGCGTTCTCCACCCGGCCGTGGCTGTTCTGGTTTCCGGGCCTCTTCATTGTGCTGATCTGCCTCAGCATCAACTTCATCGGCGACGGCCTTCGGGACGCGTTCGATCCGAGGCAGAAGAAGTTCAACGCCAAGAAGGCCAAGGACACCAAGACTGGCGGAGAGCCGGAGAAGGCTCCGGCTGCTGCAGCCGACGGGTCTGCGGGAGACTGAATGCAGGCTGTTCGGGCATCCGCCTTACGGAACTGCGACGCCCCAATAGCTGGCGGCGAGGAGCACCACGGTGGTGGCGATCGCCGTCCAGCGAAACGTCACGCTGACGGCCGTGGTGTCGGCGTTTCCTGCGTCCAGGGTGCCCGCTTCGACCAGCTCTTCCCAGCGGCTGCGAACCAGCCGGGCTGCCTGGCCGGAGTCGGTGGTTTTCAGGTCACCGGGGCGCACGGACTGTCCCGGTCCGTAGGTCGCGGAAGGAAGCCCCTTGAGATCCTCAGGGCCGGCGTTCCGGCCTCCCCAGATACCCGGCGCCGGGGCGGCCCAGGAGGCATAGCTCCTGGCCGGTGTGACCAGCGTCAGGGCGTACCGGGTGTCGACGTTCACCAGGGCTGCCCACGGGACGTCAATGGAGCGGAACGGATTCTCCAGGGTGATGCCGCCGTCGTGCACCACCACGGAGGGCATCCAGAACAGCAACCAGCCGAGAAAACCGATCAGCAGCAGCGGGCCCGTACCCAGCAGCGCTGCCGGCCCGCCGGCCGCCGCGGTGACAACAAGGCCGACGGCGGCGACCAGCCAGGAAAGCCAGGCGAACCATTTGTTCGTGCGGGCTTTGAAGACTTCAACATTTCCGGCATGCGGCACACTGCTCATGCCCCCAATAATTCAGGATTCCAGGCCACAGCACTAATCTCCGGTGCTGTCGTGGCTTGGCGGAAGGGAACCCGTCATGACTGACAACATCACCCCGAACCGGGACACCGCCCCGGCGCAGGAGCCTGCCAAGGGAGCCATAGTCCTTGAGGTCCGCGATCTCAGCGTCGACTTCGGCGTGGACAAGAAATGGGTCCCGGCCGCCATTGGCCTGAATTATGAGGTCCGGGCGGGCGAAGTCCTTGCCATTGTGGGGGAGTCCGGCTCCGGCAAGAGCGCCAGTTCCATGGCCTTGCTGGGTCTCCTGCCCAGCAACAGCCGGGTATCCGGCAGCGTCCGCCTCTCCGGCAAGGAGCTCCTCGGCTCCAATGCGGCCAACATCCGGGAAGTCCGTGGCAAGGATGTGGCCGTGATCTTCCAGGAGCCCATGACCGCCCTCAACCCTGTGTACACCGTCGGGGCGCAGATCGTTGAGACGGTGCGGCTCCACAATGAAGTTTCACCGGACCAGGCCAAGGAACGTGCCCTGCGGATGCTGGAACTGGTGGAACTTCCGGACCCGGAGAAGGCGTTCAAGTCCTACCCCCACCAACTCTCGGGCGGCCAGCGGCAGCGGGCCATGATCGCGCAGTCGCTGTCCTGTGATCCCAAACTGCTGATCGCCGATGAGCCCACCACAGCCCTGGACGTCACTGTCCAGGCCGAGATCCTGGATCTCATGCGCAACCTTCGGAACAAGCTGGACAGTGCCATTGTGCTTATCACCCATGACATGGGGGTGGTAGCGGACCTGGCAGACCGTATCGCCGTCATGCGGCGGGGGCTGATTGTGGAAACGGGAACGGCCGAACAGGTCTTCCGGAACCCCCGGCATGAATACACCCAGGCTCTGCTGGCGGCAGTGCCGCACCTTGGCCAGGGTGGGGCGGATGACGCCGCCGAGGTCGATGTCACGGCCGCGCTTGCTGCCGCCACCCACGCTGAACTGGAGTCGGTTGACCACGCTGACCTGGTCCGCCGCGAGCGTGAGAATGCTGCGGCGCTTGCCACCGCAGCCGCCGAACGGCCCCAGGGTGAGCCGGTCCTGGAACTTACGGATGTAGCCATCGAATACCCCAAGCAGGGCCGCGTACCGGCCTTCAGGGCCGTGGAGGGTGCAAACCTGGTGATCTACCCCGGCCAGGTGGTGGGGCTTGTGGGCGAGTCAGGCTCGGGCAAGACCACCATCGGGAGGGCCGCGGTGGGGCTGCTCCCTGTCGCAGCCGGCACCATGCGGGTGGTGGGCCAGGACATTTCCGCCGCCAAGAAGAACGGGAAGCAGCTGCACCACGTCCGGCGCCACATCGGCATGGTGTTCCAGGACCCGTCATCGTCGTTGAATCCGCGCCTTCCGATCGGCGAGAGCATTGGCGAACCAATGTTCCTTGCCGGGGAGGCCAAAGGAAGCGGGCTGCAGAAACGGATCGAAGCCCTCCTGGACCAGGTTGAGCTGCCCAGGAGCTACCGCAACCGGTACCCGCATGAGCTGTCCGGCGGCCAGAAGCAGCGCGTGGGCATCGCGCGGGCCCTGTCGCTCAAACCAAAGCTGATGGTGGCGGATGAACCGACGTCGGCACTGGACGTGTCCGTGCAGGCAAAAGTGCTTGAACTGTTCCAGAACCTCCAGAAGGACCTCGGCTTCGCCTGCCTGTTCGTGACCCACGACCTGGCTGTGGTCGACGTGCTGGCCGACCGAATTTGCGTGATGCAGAGGGGCAGGATCGTGGAGCAAGGCACCCGCGACCAGATTCTGCGCAATCCCCAGGAGCCGTACACGCAGCGCCTCCTTGCCGCGGTGCCCCTGCCGGACCCCGAAAAACAGCGCGAGCGAAGGGAGCTCCGGGCGCAGTTGCTGGCGAGCGGAGTGGAGTAGCGTCCGTCACATCAGTGGGAAGCATACCAGTGAGTAACATGTGACCTGAAATGCGCCGTTGTTGACCGTGGTGGTCAAATTGTGACCCGATCACGGTTTGGCAACAGAGTTCCATTATTTGGACAGGCTGCGGTTAGGCTACTCACTTATGTATGCCACGTCACAGTACACACCTGTGCCCGGCCTGCGGGGAAGCACAAGACTTTCCCTACTCAACTCCCACAACTCATAGGAGGCGGAATGCGTTTTTCGCGCACTTCCAAAGCACTGGGCATGGTTGCTATCGCAGCCCTTGCCCTGACCGGATGCGGCGCCGAAGGCGGCGCCACGGACGGTGCCAGCCAGGCTGCCGGCGACCCCAACAAGGTCATCACCGCGTACAGCAACGAACCCCAGAAGCCGCTGATGCCCGCCGATACCGGCGAAGTCTACGGTGGCCGCGTCGTCGAACTTCTGTTCGAGGGCCTGCGGAGCTACGACCCCAGCGGCAAGTCCGTCAACGCACTGGCAGAGTCCATCGAGTCCCCGGACGGCCAGAACTACACCATCAAGGTCAAGTCCGGCGCCACGTTCACCAACGGCGAGGCCGTGACCGCCAAGAGCTTCGTTGACGCCTGGAACTTCGCCGCACTGAGCACCAACGCCCAGAGCAACAGCAGCTTCTTCGAGTCCATCGAAGGCTATGACGCGGTCAGCGCCACCAGGACGGAGAAGGGTGCGGACGGCAAGGACATTGACGTCCCGGCCCCCACCGCAGAGACCCTCACAGGCCTGGTGCTGAAGGACGAGTCCACCATCACCGTCAAGCTGGCGCAGCCGGAAGCCGACTGGCCGCTGCGCCTTGGCTACTCCGCCTTCATGCCGCTGCCTGCCGACGCCATCGAGGATCCGAAGAAATTCGGCGAGAACCCGGTTGGCAACGGCCCGTACAAGATGGCCAAGGAAGGCGCCTGGCAGCACGACAGCCAGATCGAACTGGTCAAGAACGCTGACTACCAGGGTGCGCGCGCTGCCAAAAACGGCGGCGTGACCTTCAAGTTCTACACCGACCCGGCCCCGGCGTACACGGACATCCAGGGCAACAACCTCGACGTCACGGACGTCCTGCCGACGGACGCCCTCAAGACCTACACCACGGACTTCCCTGAGAACCACCTCAACAAGCCGTATGCAGGCAACTCCACCCTGAACATCCCGGGCTACATGCCCGAGTTCCAGGGCGAAGCCGGCAAGCTCCGCCGCCAGGCACTGTCCATGGCCATCAACCGTGAAGAGATCACCAAGGTCATCTTCTCCGGCACCCGCATCCCGGCCAAGGACTTCACCTCACCGGCCGTTGACGGCTACAACGACAATGTTGCCGGCTCCGATGTCCTCAAGTTCGACGCCACCAAGGCGAAGGAACTGTGGACGAAGGCAGACGCCATCAGCCCGTGGCCGGCTGACAAGACCCTCCAGCTTGCCTACAACACCGACGGCGGCAACAAGGAATGGATCGACGCTGTTGCCAACAACTTCAAGAACAACCTGGGAATCAAGGCGGAAGGGCAGCCGTTCGCCAAGTTTGCTGAAATCCTGAAGCTCCGCACCGCCAAGGACCTGCCCGGCCTGACCCGTGCAGGCTGGCAGGCCGATTACCCGTCGCTGTTCAACTTCCTCGGGCCGCTCCTGAAGACCGACGCCAGTGCCAACTACGAGGGCTACACGAACACTGAGTTCGACAAGCTCCTCACCGAAGGCCTCGGCGCCAAGTCCACCGAAGACGCCAACAAGAAGTTCACCCAGGCCCAGGAAATCCTCTTCGAGGAACTCCCGAACCTGCCGCTGTGGTACTCCGCACGCCAGGCCGTCTGGAGCCAGAACGTCAGCAATGTTGACTCCGGCTGGAACGGTGTCCTGCAGTACTGGGCCATCACCGCCAAGTAGTCCTCGGAACAAAAATCCACGTCAAAAGCTCATGGGGGTCCGGCCACGAAGCCGGGCCCCCATAGCCTTGGAACCGGCACGAAAGCTGTCCTACATGATCCCCCTTAGCCCAATAAAAGCTCAGGAGACGTTGCTGTGATCCAGTACATTCTCCGGCGCCTGCTGCAGATCATTCCGGTGTTCATCGGAACCACGCTGCTCGTCTACTTCATGGTCTTCGCCCTTCCGGGTGACCCCATCCGCGCACTGTTCGGCGACCGTCCCCCCAGCGAAGCCGTCATCGCGCAGCTCCGCCAGCAGTACAACCTCGACCAACCGTTCTGGGTGCAGTACGGGCTCTTCCTCAAGAACCTGTTCACCTTCAACCTCGGCGTCGATTTCACCGGCCAGCCCATCGCGGCGTCCCTGGGCCGGATCTTCCCGGTCACCGTCATGCTGGCCGTAGAAGCCCTCATCATCCAGACTGTCTTCGGCGTGACCTTCGGCCTCATCGCCGGACTCCGCAAGGGCAGGGTGTTCGATGCCACGGTGCTCATCGCGTCCCTGGTGGTCATCGCCATCCCCACGTTTGTGCTTGGCTTCGTCCTGCAGCTGCTGATCGGCGTGCAGCTCGGCTGGGCCAAACCCACGGTTGGCGCCACCGCGGACTGGGGGAACCTGATCCTGCCGGCCACGGTGCTGGGCCTGGTTTCCTTCGCCTACGTCCTGCGGCTCACCCGCGCGTCGGTCATCGAAAACATGAACGCCGACTATGTGCGCACCGCCACTGCCAAAGGCCTGTCTCGGCCGCGGGTCGTGGTCACCCACATCCTGCGCAACTCAATGATTCCGGTCATCACCTACCTGGGCGCCAGCCTCGGTGGCCTGATGGGCGGCGCCATCGTCACGGAGAGTATTTTCAACGTCCCAGGCGTTGGCCAGAAGCTGTTCCAGGCCGTCATCCGCAGCGAGGGCCCCACCGTCGTCGCGATTGTCAGCGTCCTGGTGCTCGTCTTCGTCATTGCCAACCTGTTGGTCGATTTGCTGTACGCCTGGCTTGATCCGAGGATCCGATATGAAAACTAATCGCGAAATCGAGCACTTTGTTGCCCCCGTGGAGGAGACCCCTCTGCTCGCAACGGACTCGCTCAAAACAGACCAGGCACCGCTGAGCCTCTGGGCAGATGCCTGGCGCAAGCTCCGCCGTCGTCCGCTGTTCATCATCTCCGCGGTGATGATCGCACTGATCATCCTTGTGGCGCTCTTTCCGGGCCTGTTCACCCAGGTGGAGCCCAACAACAACTGCCAGCTGGCGAATTCCGACGGTGCTCCGGCAGGAGGGCACCCCCTCGGCTTCACCTTCCAGGGCTGCGACGTGTACGCGCGCATTATCCACGGCACGCAGGCGTCGCTGATGGTGGGCGTCTTCTCCGTGCTTTTCGTCGCCATCATCGGGGTCACCCTGGGTGCGATCGCGGGCTTCTACGGCGGCTGGATCGACGCTGTGATTGCCCGTCTCGGCGACATCTTCTTCGCCCTCCCGCTTGTCCTGGGCGCGCTGGTGGTCTCGCAGCTTCCGTTCATGCGTGACAACCGCGGTGTCTGGACGGTAGTCATGATCCTCGTGGCCCTGGGCTGGCCGCAGATGGCCCGCATCACCCGCGGCGCCGTGATGGAAGTGCGCAACGCCGATTTCGTCACTGCTGCCCGCTCGCTGGGCGTCTCGCGCATCGGCTCGCTGGTCCGGCACGTGCTGCCGAATGCGCTCGCGCCGATCATCGTCCTGGCCACCATGGAACTCGGTGTGTTCATCGTGGCGGAAGCCACGCTGTCCTTCATCGGCATCGGGCTGCCCGGCAGCATCATGTCCTGGGGCAACGACATCGCCGCCGCCAGGTCGTCCGTTCGCACCAACCCGGCCATCCTGCTGTACCCGGCCATAGCGCTGTCCGTCACCGTCCTGAGCTTTATCATGCTCGGCGACGCCCTGCGCGACGCCCTCGACCCGAAGAGCCGTCAACGATGAACGAGGCAATCATGACAACCGATGTCAGAATCAGCGAGGCCGGCCTGGCCGACAAGCCGCTCCTGGAAATCCGCGACCTCGCCATTTCCTTCAAGACCGGTTCCGGCGAGGTCCAGGCCGTCCGGAACGCCCACCTGACCATCATGCCCGGTGAAACCGTGGCGATTGTGGGGGAGTCAGGCTCCGGCAAGTCGACGACGGCGCTGGCCGCCATCGGCCTGCTGCCCGGCAACGGCCGGGTCTCCGGCGGGCAGATCCTGCTCGACGGCGAGGACATTTCCCATGCCTCGGAAAAGCGCATGATCGAGCTGCGCGGAAACACCATCGGCATGGTCCCGCAGGATCCGATGTCCAACCTCAACCCGGTCTGGAAGATCGGTTACCAGGTCAAGGAAACGCTGCGCGCCAACGGCCGTCCCAGCGGACCGGCCGACGTCGCGGAGGTTCTCTCCCAGGCGGGGCTTCCCGACGCCGAACGGCGGGCAAAGCAGTACCCGCACGAGTTCTCCGGCGGCATGCGCCAGCGCGCGCTGATCGCCATTGGACTGTCCTGCCAGCCGCGGCTGCTCATAGCGGATGAGCCGACGTCCGCCCTGGACGTCACCGTTCAGCGTCAGATCCTCGACCACCTCGAAACGATGACCTCGGAACTGGGCACGTCGGTGCTACTCATCACCCACGATCTGGGCCTCGCCGCCGAACGCGCGGACAAGGTTGTGGTGATGTACCGCGGCAACGTGGTGGAAGCCGGGCCGTCGCTGGAGCTGCTGCAGAACCCGCAGCACCCGTACACGCAGCGCCTTGTCGCCTCGGCACCGTCCCTGGCTTCCCGCCGCATCCAGGTGGCCAAGGAGCTGGGTGTCGAGTCGGACGAGCTGCTTGCACCCGGCGGGCCGGTCGTCGTCGAGCCGACCATGACCGAAGACGTGCTGCAGATCCAGAACCTCCGCAAGGTGTTCAAGCTGCGCTCCGGATTCGGGAAGTCGACCGACTTCACCGCCGTGGACGACGTTTCCTTTAACGTCAAGCGCGGCACCACGACGGCGATCGTGGGGGAGTCGGGTTCCGGCAAGTCCACCGTGGCGCAGATGGTGTTGAACCTGCAGAAGCCCACGTCCGGGAAAATCGTGTTCGACGGCGTGGACACCTCCACGCTGAACAACAAGGAGATCTTCGCCTTCCGCCGCCGCGTGCAGCCGATCTTCCAGGATCCGTACGGCTCCCTTGATCCGATGTACAACATCTTCCGGACCATCGAGGAACCGCTGCGGACCCACAAGGTCGGGGACAAGGCCAGCCGCGAGAAGAAAGTCCGCGAGCTTCTGGACCAGGTGGCGCTACCGCAGTCCACCATGCAGCGGTACCCGAATGAACTGTCCGGCGGCCAGCGGCAGCGTGTGGCCATCGCCCGTGCACTGGCCCTCGATCCGGAAGTGATCATCTGCGACGAGGCGGTCTCCGCCCTCGACGTGCTGGTCCAGGCGCAGGTGCTGAACCTGCTCGCAGACCTGCAGTCAAGGCTGGGCCTGACCTACCTGTTCATCACCCACGACCTTGCCGTGGTCCGCCAGATCGCGGACCACGTGTGCGTCATGGAAAAGGGCAAGCTGGTTGAGACCGGTTCAACGGATGACGTCTTCGACGCTCCGCAAAGGGACTATACGAAGGCGCTGCTCCACGCCATTCCGGGCGCGCGGCTCATGCTGCCGCCCGAAGTTGCCTAAGGTATCTTCCTAACGAAGGAGCCGGTGCCCGCCCCTCGAGGGGCGGTGAACCGCACCCCGAAAGTTGGACTTGAAATTTAGAGTCTAGGTTCCGGAGGTGCGGTTCAATGCCGCCTTACACCGTGGATGTGGAGACACGCCGTCGGGCCATAGAACTCGCAAGATCTAGGCTCTTGGGCTAAACGAGAACCGTGGCGGTTGAGGCCTTCCCGGCCGAGCAGGCTCCCGCGGTTGCTGTCTTCGCTGGCTCCGGCCGGGCCTGTCTGTGGATGTACTCCCGTGAGAAAATAGGCGTTACGCACCACCATATCTGCGTCTGCGCTTGCGCTAGGGATCGGAAATGAAGAGAGAGCTGAAGGACGCTGCGAACGCCGTCGAGGATGCATCGAACTCGAGGGCTCTCGTGATTGCCGCCAGGGCAGGTTTTGCCGTCAGCGGCCTGTTGCACCTTCTGGTTGGGTTCGTCGCCATCCAGTTGGCACTAGGCAAGGCCGGACAGGCGGGACCGGCAGATCAGGCCGGTGCAGTCGCCCAACTCGCCGCCCAGCCGCAGGGTCTGCTGCTGCTGTGGGCCGGATTCGCCGCCTGCGTTGCACTGGCTCTCTGGCAAATTAGCAACGCCGTGTTCGATTACGGTCAGTTGGAGACCAAGAAGAAAGTGGCAAAGAAGCTTTCCGCAGCCGGCAAGGCGGTGTTGTTCGCTGTCATCGCTTTGACGTTTGCTGCCTCCGCCAGCGGAAACAGCCAGACCAGTGGACAGTCCACCAGCGATTTCACGGTCTCCATTATCAAAGCGCCCGGGGGTGCGTTCCTGCTGATCGCTATCGGGGCCGCGACCGCCATCGCCGGCCTTGTCTTCGTGGTCCTCGGAGTCAAAGGATCGTTCAAGAAGGATCTGCGGTTGCCACCATCGGGCACCGCACGGACCGTCGTGACGGGGCTGGGAATTGTCGGATATGTAGCCGAGGGCGTCGCACTGTTTCTGGTGGGATTGCTGTTCATCATTTCCACCGTTAACGCCAACCCTCGGGAGTCCACCGGCCTGGATGGCGGGCTGAAGGCGCTGCGCGAGCAGTCGTACGGGGTCTATATGCTGACCGCCGTCGGCGCCGGTCTGATCTGTTACGGGCTCTACCTGATGGTGAAGGCCAAAGTCGCGCGGATGTAAGCTCCCCCCGACGCGGCCAGCCCCTGTTCACTGGTTTAAAGGGGCGGCCGGCTTGACCGCGACGGCAGCCGGCCACGAGCGCGTGGCCGTCCGGGCCCGGCGGACCCTCACCCGCCTGCGCGTTCCGGAGTCCGCCGGCATCAAGATCCGGATCCAGGTGATCAGGTTTCGGGACCCGTTCCTGCGAACCCTCACGAAAAGTCCGGGCTCTGGACGTAAGTACGCAGACCGTAGCTAAAGTCGGGAGGCCCGGCTCAACCGAGCGGCAACGCCGACGTGGCCAGCTCAGCCGGAGCCTGTAGGCCCAGTTCCTGCAGCCTCGTGGCCAGGAGGCCACCCAGTGCCTTGTGGCCGACGTTGTTCATGTGTACGCCGTCAGCCAGTTCCTTCGCCAGATTGTGTTTCGTCAGCCAGTCACCAACACTGACAAACGGAATTGAATGCTTGGCCGCGACGGTGCCGAGCAGGGCATCCACCTGCGATCGGCGGCCGCCGCCGTAGTTGACGCCGCGGGCCAGGGTGCCGATCATGGCGAACTTAGCCCCCGGATAGCGCTGCTTGAGCGACGAGATCAGCCGTTCGGCGTTGGCCACGATCTGGGAGTCGGTGGCCCCGCGTGCGGCATCGTTTCCGCCGCCCTGGATGACCACAAGCGCCGGTGAACCGTAGGGGAGCTGCCAATCACCGCGTTGGAGCGCGTCGATGTAATTTCCGGTCTTGCCGTTCGAGGCAACAAACCCGGTGCCCCCGCGGCCGCAGAAGAACACGTTGTAGCCGACGGCGGACAGGCCCTGGCGGGGCCAGCCGGCTTCCGGCTCCGACTGGGAATCGCCAATCAGGACGGCAGTCCGCCTGATGTTGGCCACAATGACCTCGTTCCGGCCGTTCGCCGGGTTCTTGTAGACAGACCCGGGCGCCATGGTGGACGGATCCGGCTCCGCGGTAAGCTGCGCTTTACCGGCAGAGCCGGCAGCAACAGGTTCGCCGGGCGCCGCGGCTACGGGTGCGGCTGCTGATTTCCGGGGTGCGGCTGTTTTCGGGGCAACGGCCTCCGCGGACGGCTGCGACGCCTGGGCGCTTGCGCTGGGATCCACAGATCCCGGGGCAGCGTCTGGTGTTTGTGGTGCCTGCCCGCAGCCGGCCATCAGAACGCCGGCGGCGATCATAGGGGCGACGAAGCGGGTCAGAGCCGAGGCGTTTCGCATCTATGGTCTCCGGGCTTTGCTTTGCTGTTATCACCGTAATGATGGGGCATCACACTAGGAATATCCAGTAACTTTAGGCACTATTCGTCCCATTCGGGTGACGATCCTGTAACGGGCCCGGAAGGACGCGGATTTCTGTTTTTTAGGCCAATAAATGACCTAGCGCTTAGACTTGTAGAAGGCGCCCTGTGCCAAAGGGTCTCATCGTCGTGCGTTCCGGTTGGAAATGTCGCGATACCACAGCTGACTTCACCACTGAATCGAGCAATAACGCATGTCTGAAACCACCACCAACACCGCGGTAGCCACTGCATCGCGCAGTGACCTGCGCAACGTCGCGATCGTGGCCCACGTTGACCACGGCAAGACCACGCTGGTCGATGCCATGCTCAAGCAGACCAACTCCTTTGCCGAGCATAACCACCTCGAAGACCGCGTCATGGACTCCGGTGACCTGGAACGCGAAAAAGGTATCACCATCCTGGCCAAGAACACCACGGTGGCCTACAACGGACCGTCCTCCAAGGGCGAAACCATCACGATCAACGTGATCGACACCCCGGGCCACGCCGACTTCGGTGGCGAGGTGGAGCGCGGCCTGTCCATGGTTGACGGCGTTGTGCTCCTCGTCGACGCTTCTGAGGGCCCGCTGCCCCAGACCCGCTTCGTGCTCCGCAAGGCCCTCGCCGCACACCTGCCGGTGATCCTGCTGGTCAACAAGACCGACCGCCCCGACGCGCGGATCGAAGAAGTTGTCCACGAGTCCATGGACCTGCTCCTTGGCCTGGCCTCCGACCTCGCCGACGAAGTTCCGGACCTCGACCTGGACAAGATCCTCGAAGTTCCGGTCGTCTACGCAGCCGCCAAGGTTGGCCGCGCCTCCCTCGAGCAGCCGGCCGACGGCACCGCTCCGGAGAACGAGGACCTCGAGCCGCTGTTCAAGACCATCATCGAGCACATCCCGGCACCGACGTACAACCCGAACGGTGTCCTGCAGGCGCACGTCACCAACCTGGATGCCTCACCGTTCCTGGGACGCCTGGCTCTGCTCCGCATCTACAACGGCACCCTGCGCAAGGGCCAGACCGTCGCCTGGGCACGTGCCAACGGCGAGCTGAAGAACGTCAAGATCACCGAACTGCTGGCCACGAAGGCACTGGATCGCGTTCCGACCGAGTCCGCAGGCCCGGGCGAGATTGTCGCCGTCGCCGGCATCGAGGAGATCACCATCGGTGAGACCCTGACCGACGCCGAGAACCCGCAGCCGCTGCCGCTGATCACCGTCGACGATCCCGCGATCTCCATGACCATCGGTATCAACACCTCGCCGCTGGCCGGCAAGGTCAAGGGCGCCAAGGTCACTGCCCGCCAGGTGAAGGACCGCCTGGACAAGGAACTGATCGGTAACGTCTCCATCAAGGTTCTCCCCACCGAGCGTCCCGACGCCTGGGAAGTCCAGGGCCGTGGCGAGCTCGCGCTGGCCATCCTCGTTGAGCAGATGCGCCGCGAAGGCTTCGAGCTGACTGTCGGCAAGCCGCAGGTTGTCACCAGGACCGTCGACGGCAAGATCCACGAGCCGATGGAGCACATGACCATCGACGTGCCGGAAGAGTACCTCGGCGCCGTCACGCAGCTCATGGCAGCCCGCAAGGGCCGCATGACCAACATGGCCAACCACGGCACCGGCTGGTGCCGCATGGAGTTCATCGTTCCGGCCCGTGGCCTGATCGGTTTCCGCACCAAGTTCCTCACGGACACCCGCGGCGCCGGCATCGCGGCCTCCATCTCCGAGGGCTACGAGCCGTGGGCCGGCCCGATCGAGTACCGCACCAACGGTTCGATGATCGCCGACCGCGCCGGTGTTGTGACGCCGTTCGCCATGATCAACCTGCAGGAACGCGGCTCCTTCTTCGTGAAGCCGACCTCCGAGGTCTACGAGGGCATGATCGTGGGCGAGAACTCCCGCGCCGACGACATGGACGTCAACATCACCAAGGAAAAGAAGCTCACCAACATGCGTGCCGCTTCCTCCGACACCTTCGAGAACCTGACGCCGCCGCGCGACCTGACCCTCGAAGAGTCCCTCGAATTCGCCCGCGAGGACGAGTGCGTTGAGGTTACCCCGGAGTCCATCCGCATCCGCAAGGTCATCCTCGACACCAACGAGCGCGCCAAGGCAAACCGCGCCCGCGCCAAGGTCTGATCCGGGCACATTCCGGTCACCACCCTCGTGAACAATAGAGCTGCCGGCATGGCAGGCGGCATTGCCGCCGCCGTGCCGGCAGCTCTTTTTGTCGTCGCCGCAGGGACGGCCCTGCACCGCCAGCAGTGGATGCTGTCCGGCGTCATTCTTCCCTGGGGTGCAGTGGCGGCGCTGGTCCTGCTCGGCTCCGTCCAGCTGCTGCTCGGGGCGGCCTTCAGGTCCGTGATCCCGACGGCGGCCTGCGGCGTGCTGTGCTACACGCTGGCGGGCTGGTGGTCGATGCTGGAGCCTGGCAAGCGGCTCATCGCCGGGGACATTGCCGGGAATATCTGGATCTACGGCATCGCCGGTACATCGGTCCTCATGCTCGCCTGGTGCCGGCGCTACCGCCAGCCGCACCTGCGGCCGCAGCCGCCGTCCTGACGGCGCGTCAGCCTGCTGTCGGGTCCCGGTGGTGCGCGATCATCAGCGAGGTGGCCTCGCCGTCGTCGTCCGCCGGGAGCTGGACGTATTCCTCAATGACCGCCCGCAGCTTGCCCAGCATCTCCTCGCGCCGGGCAGCATTGAATTTCACCCCGAGCCGCCAGACTTCGATGTCCTCGGGCGGAAGGTTCCTGGTTTCCTGCAGGAACGTCTCAATCAGGACTGGCGCCACGTTGTCCACGGGCGTCTGCCAGGACTTGCGGCTCGCTATGTACGGCACCTCGACGGCGCCCCGGTTACCTTTTCGGCGCTCCTCGGCCACAAGGAATCCGGTCCGCACGAGCGTCCTGACATGATGCAGGCTCGATGCCGGATTGAGGTCTAGGAGTTCCGCGATTTCCTTGTTGGTCCGTGACTGGTGCAGGCACAGCCGCAGGATCCTCAGCCGCAACGGGGAACTCAGGGCACGGCCCTTGGCCACAACGTCCGCATCAGTGTCCTGCGCTGGCCGATTCATAAGGAAAGTGTAGCGAAGGAGTGATTGACACATGCCAATCACTCCTGCCAGACTGGGCGCCGTGACCGCCCCACCGTCTGCCGAACACGCTGGTGACCCCGCCGCCGGAAGGCCTGCGGGCAAGGCGCCGCCGGCATCACTGTGGCGGGACCGGAACTTTGCCGGTTTCTGGACCGCGCAGGCGCTGAGCCAGTTAGGCGCCCAACTGGGCCAGCTGGCCTTTCCCGTGCTGGCGGTGACGCTCCTGGGGGCCACTGAATTCGAGGTGGGCCTCCTCAATGCGGCCGGACTCGCCGCGTTCCTGGTGGTGGGGCTGCCCGCCGGAGCCTGGGTGGACCGGTGGCTCAAACGCCGGACCATGATCGCTGCGGACTTGGTCCGGATGGCCGCCATGGCTGCGGTCCCGCTCCTGTGGTGGGCCGGATCCCTGCAGGTCTGGCACCTTTACGTGATTTCAGCGGTGGTGGGGGTGGCCACCGTCTTCTTCGATGTCTCCTACCAGAGCTTCGTTCCATTGTTGGTGGCTCCCGGCAAAGTGGGGGAGGCCAACTCCAAGCTGGAGGCAACGGCCCAGCTTGCCCGGATCGGCGGACCTGCCGCTGGCGGTGCCCTCCTGACGGTGCTGACGGCGCCCCTGCTGTTCATTGGCGAATCCCTGGGTTACCTGTTGTCCGCCGCCCTCCTGGGACGCACCCGCGACGGTGAGCAGCGGGTTCCCGCGGAGGGGAGGAACTCCCTGGGCGCGGACATCAGGGAGGGGCTGGGGTTCGTGGCAGGGCATCCCCTCATCAGGCGGATCGTGCTGTGCACCGGCGGCGGGAATTTCGCCGGCACCCTGGTCTTCACTTTGCTGCCCCTGCTGGTCCTCCGGGAGCTGGACCTGGGTCCGCAGGGCATGGGGGTCATCATGTCGGTCGGCGCGGCCGGCGGGCTCCTGGGTGCCGTGGCGGCGCCGTGGATCGCGCGCCGAATCGGCGAGGGGACGGTCATTCCGGCTGGCGCCCTGCTCAGTTCGCTTTTCCTGGCACTGGTGCCCGTTGCCGCACTGCAGGCGGACCGGATCGTGTCGCTGGTGCTGCTGACTGTTTCCGAATTCGGCTATGCCTTCGGTGTGCTGGTGTACAACATCATGCAGCTCACGATGCGACAGAGGGTGTGCCCGCCGCGGCTGCTCGGAAGGATGAATGCGTCCATCAGGTTCGTGGTGTGGGGAGTGATGCCGCTGGCAGCCCTGGCCGGGGGCTACCTCGGGGGACAGCTGGGCCTTGTCCCGGCCATGTGGCTGGGAGTGGCCGTAAGCCTGCTCGCCGTGGTGCCGGTGGCGTTTTCGCCCCTTCCCGGAATGCGCAAACTCCCGGACAGCGTGGTGACGCGCAGTTCCTAGGGAACCGTCCGGGGTGCGCGGCGCGGCGGCGCCGGCGGCACCTGCTTCGCCGCCACCACCTGTGCCAACGGAATAACGACGTCGGTCCGCCGGGTACGGATGGTGCAGTCGGCTTGGGTGATGCCCACCAGGTCGCCCAGCGCATCCGTCAGGCCGTCCGATATCCTGTAGCGGACTACCACCCTCGTGCCCAATGAGGCGCCTTCAAGGAACTGCCGCGGGGAGGGGTTCTGCGAATTCACCCCTTCATCCTAGGACGCTGGGCTTGTATGACGTCGGGCTTGTATGACGCGCCGCTAGGTTCGCGGGAACAGGCTGTTAGATAATAGGCTCAGAAGTCAGCAGTCCGGCGCTTAGGCCGGGAGTGATCACCGGCAGGTGCCGGAACCAACGTGGAGAGGCAAGGGACGTGACGTACGTAATCGCGCAGCCGTGTGTAGATGTCAAGGACAAGGCATGTATTGAAGAATGCCCCGTCGATTGCATCTACGAGGGTGAGCGGTCCCTCTACATCCACCCTGACGAGTGTGTCGACTGCGGTGCCTGCGAACCCGTCTGCCCTGTTGAGGCCATCTATTACGAGGATGACACCCCGGATGAGTGGGCCGATTACTACAAGGCCAACGTTGAATTCTTTGACGACCTGGGATCGCCGGGCGGCGCCGCGAAGGTGGGCAACACCCACACCGACCACCCGATGATTGCAGCCCTGCCGCCCCAGAACCAGGACCACTGAGGCGCCTGGCGTGACATCGGCGGTACGCAGCTTCGGCCTCAGCCTCCCCGACTACCCGTGGGAGGCCATGGCGCCCTATCTGGCCAGGGCGGCAGAGCACCCCGACGGGGCGGTCAACCTCTCCATCGGCACACCGGTGGACCACACACCCGTCCTGGTCCAGGAGGCGCTCCAGCGGGCAGCTGACGCTCCCGGCTACCCCACAGTGCACGGTACGCCCGCACTCCGCGCGGCCATCGCCGATTGGTTCGGCCGCCGCCGCGGCGTTCCCGGGATGGACCCGCAGCATGTCATGCCCACGGTGGGTTCCAAGGAACTTGTGGCGTGGCTGCCGTTCCTTTTGGGACTCAAACCGGGCGACGTCGTCGTCCGTCCTACCGTTGCGTACCCCACCTACGACATCGGGGCGACATTCGCGGGAGCCGAACAGGTTGCCGCTGACGACCTCGACGAACTGGACGACGAAACTCGGCAGCGTGTCCGGCTGGTTTGGGTCAACTCGCCGGCGAATCCCACCGGCAGCGTCCGCGACGCCGCTTCCCTGAAGCGGGTAGTGGACCAGGCCCGCGGTCTTGGCGCCGTAGTGGCATCCGACGAATGCTACGCGGAGCTTGGCTGGGGGGATTGGGACGTCCAGCGCGGCGGCCAGCCTGTGCCCAGCATCCTGGACCCACGCGTTTCCGACGGTTCCCATGAGGGGCTGCTGGCTGTGTACTCACTCAGCAAGCAGTCGAACCTTGCAGGGTACCGTGCGGCCTTTGTGGCCGGTGACCCGGTGCTCATGGCGAACCTGGTGAACAGCCGTAAGCATGCCGGCATGATTGTTCCCTACCCGGTCCAGGAGGCCATGCGGGTGGCGCTTGGCGACGACGCCCACGTCCAGGCGCAGAAGGACCTGTACCGTGGCCGGCGGGAGCGGATCGTGCCGGCACTCGAGGCGTTCGGGCTGACTATTCACGAATCGCAGGCCGGGCTGTACCTGTGGTGCACTGCTGGTGAAGCCACCTGGGACACCGTTGGCAGGCTGGCCGAACTCGGCATCGTGGTGGGCCCCGGCGTTTTCTATGGCGATGCAGGCAACGGGTTCATCCGGGTTGCGCTCACGGCCGCGGATGAACGGATCGACGCGGCAGTGACGCGGCTGACCACTGGCGCGTAGCAGCCACGAAGCAGCCGCAGGCCCGTAACAATGGTGTGACACGCGACACAAGTGGGGCCTTTTTGGGGCGTTTTGGCACTACCGGATTAGTGCGACCTTGCCAAGGAGCGGTACTTTTTAACTGACTATCAATGGTGGCTTTCTACAAGAAGGTAGCCCGGCCGTTGGAATCCCTGTCCATGCAGGCTCCTCGGACGGCTTCACCAGATGTTGGATCAAGCTTTCTACAGAGAGGCCCTGACGCCTCATGAGGAGACTCCATGACTGAGACCACCAGCGCAACCCTGCGCCATGCGGGCGGCGAACTCGAACTCCCGCGCATCAAGGTTGTAGAAGGAAACGAAGGCTATGACGTTTCCAAACTGCTAAAGCAGACAGGCGCCGTCGCCTTTGACCCCGGATTCATGAACACCGCGGCAACCACCTCGGCGATCACCTACATCGACGGCGACGCCGGGATCCTGCGGTACCGCGGATACCCGATCGAACAGCTCGCACAGCACTCCAGCTTCCTGGAAGTTTCCTACCTGCTGATCTACGGCAACCTGCCGACCCCCACAGAACTGGATGCCTTCGACCAGCGCATCCGCCGGCACACGCTGCTGCACGAAGAGCTCAAGGGCTTCTTCGGCGGTTTCCCGCGCGACGCACACCCGATGCCCGTGCTGTCATCGGCAGTGTCCGCCCTTTCCACCTTCTACCAGGACTCCCTGGACCCCTTCAACCCCGAGCATGTGGAAGTTTCCACGTACCGACTCCTGGCGAAAATGCCGGTCATCGCCGCCTATGCCCTGAAGAAGAGCATCGGCCAGCCGATGCTGTACCCGGACAACTCCATGAACCTCGTGGAGAACTTCCTGCGCCTCAGCTTCGGACTCCCCGCCGAGCAGTATGAGCTGGACCCGGTAATGGTCAAGGCCCTGGACCTGCTGCTGATCCTGCACGCGGACCACGAACAGAACTGTTCCACGTCCACGGTGCGCCTGGTCGGTTCGTCCAACGCCAACCTCTTCGCCTCCGTATCCGCAGGCATCAACGCCCTGTTCGGCCCGGCACATGGTGGCGCCAACGAAGCGGTACTCAAGATGCTGCGGCAGATCCAGACCGAGGGCATCAAGCCCGAGGACTACATGGAGAAGGTCAAGAACAAGGAAGACGGCGTCCGCCTCATGGGCTTCGGACACCGCGTCTACAAGAACTACGATCCCCGCGCCAGGATCGTCAAGGACACCGCACATGAAGTGCTTGGCAAGCTCGGCGGCAACGACGAACTGCTGGACATCGCCATGCGCCTCGAAGAGAAGGCCCTGGGCGATGACTACTTCATCCAGCGCAAGCTCTACCCGAACGTGGACTTCTACACCGGCCTGATCTACAAGGCCATGGGCTTCCCGGAGAAGATGTTCACCGTGCTGTTCGCCATTGGCCGCCTGCCGGGCTGGATTGCCCAGTGGCGCGAAATGATCAGCGATCCCAGCACCAAGATCGGCCGCCCGCGCCAGCTCTATACAGGAGAGCCGGAGCGCAACTACCCGGCCAGCTAGGCTCAGTAAGACGCCGGCCGCGCACTCCAAGTGCGCGGCCGGCGTCGTTATTTAACTTCGGTGCGTGAGGGACGTTTCCGTCGGTGCAGGGACGTCAGGAGTTGTAGCCCATGGGGTTGTTCTTCTGCCAGCGCCAGTGGTCCTCGCACATCTGGTCCACGGTCTTGGTAGTCGACCAGCTCAGGTCGGCCAGGGCTGAGGTGGCATCGGCCCAGAACGCCGGGAGGTCGCCTGCGCGGCGGCCGGTGATCTCGTAGGGGAGTTTGTGTCCCACGGCCTTTTCAAAGGAACGCAGCACCTCCAGCACGGAGGATCCCTTGCCGGAACCCAGATTCCAGCGGAAGACACCGGTACGGTCAGCTACGTGGTTAAGGGCTGCGACGTGGCCTTCAGCAAGGTCCACGACGTGGATGTAGTCGCGGAGGCAGGTGCCGTCCGGGGTGTCATAGTCGCCGCCGAACACCATGAGCTTGTCCCGGCGGCCCACGGCCACCTGGGCAATGAACGGGACGAGGTTGTTGGGGATGCCCTGGGGGTCTTCGCCGATCCGGCCGGAGGGGTGTGCGCCGACCGGGTTGAAGTAGCGCAGGAGAGCGATGTGCCAGCGGTTGTCCGCTGCACCGAGATCCGAAAGGATGTCCTCGATCTGTTCCTTGGTCCGGCCGTAGGGGTTGTTGGCGCCGATCTCCATCTTTTCCACGTACGGGATGGGGTTGTGCTCGCCGTACACCGTAGCGGAGGAGCTGAACACGAGGGAGCGGACGTCGTGCCGGTCCATGACGCGGATCAGGTTCAGCGTCCCGACGAGGTTGTTGTAGTAGTACTTCAGCGGCTCCCGGACGGATTCGCCCACTGCCTTAAGGCCGGCGAAGTGGATCACCGCGTCGATCCGGTCCTTCGCAAACACGGCATCGACGGCCGGCTCATCCACGAGGTCAACGTTGTGGAACGCCGCTTCCTTGCCGGTGAGTTCGGCCACGCGGCGCAGCGACTCCTCGCTTGAATTGACCAGGTTGTCGATGACCACTACCTCATGGCCGGCTTCCTGCAGGGACAGAACTGTGTGCGACCCGATATACCCGGTACCGCCCGTAACCAGAATTCTCATGGACCCAACGCTATCCCAAGTCGCCGTGCTTCCGCCCGTGTTGCCCACACCTTGGCGGCACAACTGTGCTAAATAGTAGGGGTGCCCAAAATCGTTGATGCCGCAGTCCGGCGACAGGAAGTTGTTGAAGCAGTCTTCAGGATCATCGCTGCGGACGGCCTGGAACGGGCCTCCCTGCGTGAGGTTGCTGACGAGGCCGGGCTTGCTGTTGGTTCCGTGCGCCACTATTTCGCCAGCAGCGACGAACTCCTGGCCCACTCCTTCGGCGTTGTCGTGGACCGGATCACTGCGCGGCTGGACGGAGCCCGGGAGGACCTCATGCAGCTGGCCCCGGGCACAGCAGGGCACCGGGATGGAGTGTTAACACTGCTGGGCCAGTTCCTGCCCTTCGACGAGGAACGGGCCGTGGACGCGTGCGTCTGGATGGCGTTCAAGAACGCAGCCAGGATCAGGCCCTTCCTGGCCGCCGAGGCCGACCGCAGCCACCGGGCCGTAGCCGCCCTTGTGGGGTGGCTCATCATGGAACTTCGGGCGCCGGGGGAAATAGAGGACGACGGTCACCAGTTCCTCGTCACGGAGGCGGAGCGGCTGCTCGCTACATTGGACGGCCTGACGATGCACGCCCTGCTGCAGCCGGAATGGATGACCGCGGAAATGTGCCGGGACGTCCTGGCATCCCACCTGCAGAGCCTTGGCGAGTCTCCAACCGGCCATTAACGTCAGTAGTCATCAGGAATACACTGAGACAGTAAACAAGCCAAGGGAGGCCATTCGGATGCACCACACAGGCGGTCCTGGCTGGCGAATCACCATGGACACCTCGGGTCCCATGCTCATTGCACTGTATGTTCGCGACGCCGCCGGACTCGACAGTGCGGGGCGTCCGGCGCTGTGCCACATGGCCCCGAAGATCCGTCCGGTGGACCACACCAACCTCACATCCGAAGTAGGCGGGATCAGTGCGCTGAAGACCGAATGGGAGGCTTGGTGGGAGCAGCTTCTCAAGGCGCATCCCAAAATGTCCCCCGAAGTGGCGCCCCCCGGGTTCGACGCCTTCGGCAACTCGCCGGCCCTGCGGCGCGTACTGCAGGCGCACTTCGGTTCCGCCCTGACCTGGGCACGTGAGCGCCGGGCCGAATACGCAGAGCTGGAAGCCGAACGGGAGGCCAGCGGTGCCCCGCAGCTTCTCGGCGACTTGGTGGAGGACAGGCTGCTCGAAGTGGGCCGCGGGTCGCGGGATTTCGCCCTCACGATTATCGAGCTCCCGCTGACGGAGCCACGGGCCTGGTACCTGGAACCGGACAAGATCATCATGAGCAATGAACTCCTGACGCAGCCCGAGGTGTTCCGGAGCTACGTCCAGCCGGTGGTGGAACTGCTCGTTTGAGCCCCGGCTGCGGCGGCGACAACCAAATCACGAAGCCCGGTCAGGAAGCCCGTCATGAAGTGGCGGCAGCGACCGTAACCGTGACCTGACCCGGCTGCCCTTCCGAAGCCTGCCAGCCGTTCCTGGACTTCCGGTCCCAGCTCCGTCCCTCCACGCCAACTTCCGTCACTGACAGTGACTTCGCATTCGCCACCGCCCATTGCCCGACGGCCCAGGCCTGGCTGCCGCTCGCCTCCAGCACGATGGTGCTGCCGTCGGCGGTCGCTGGGACATTCCCGAAGGCAACGGTCAGTTCGCCAAGGACAGCCTGGGCATCCCCCGGCCCTTCCGGCGACCTAAGCGTGCAGTCAAGTGCTTCCGTCGACTGCCCGGTAAGGGCGGAGGCAAACGCCCGGCCCATATCCTCGTGCTGTGCATACGCCTGCGGGTATGCCGAGCGCTGGACCCGCTGTGCGGCAGCCGTGATCTCCAGGGACTCGTACCCCGGGATTTTCACCAAGGCGTCGTAGAACGCGCCGCTCGAATAATAGGGGTCCATCACCTGTTCTTCGGTGCCCCAGCCCTGGGAAGGCCGCTGCTGGAAGAGACCGCGCGAATCCGGCCCGGCCTGGTCGCCGTGTTCGATGTTGCGCAGCTTCGATTCCTGCATGGCGGTGGCCAGGGCAATGCTCGCTGCACGTGGCGGAAGTCCCCGGCGCACCGCGACGGCGGTTATCAGGGCGGCGTTTGCCGCTTGGTCGGTGGCCAGTTCGGCTGTCCCGGAACCTACCGCGGCAGTGCACATTTCGGCAACGAGCGTTTCCGAGCGCTGGATGAAAGCCACAGCCGTATAGATCCCACCGGCAATCAGGGCCAGGGCCAGCCCCAGCACTACCAGGCGGCGCAGGCCACGTTTCCGTGACAAGAGGCTACTCCCTCAGGCCCTGGACGGGCCGGTTGAACATCTGCGGGAAGGTGTAATCAGTTGGCGTGGAGTGCCTCATTGAGTTCAACAGTCTGGCCCTTGCGGGGGAGTACTTCGACGGCGCCGGTCGTGGAATTGCGGCGGAACAGCAGGTTGGGCACACCAGAGAGCTCCACGGCCTTGACCACCTTGGTGGTGTCCTCGCCGTCGGCATCCTTCGGTCCGATCACGCGGACGCGGGTGCCGGCGGTGACGTACAGTCCGGCCTCCACCACCGAGTCATCACCAATGCTGATTCCGACTCCGGCGTTGGCGCCCAGCAGCACTCGTTCGCCCAAGGAGATCTTCTCCTTGCCGCCGCCGGACAGGGTGCCCATGATCGACGCCCCGCCGCCAACGTCCGTGCCGTCGCCGGCCACAACGCCAGCCGAGATGCGGCCCTCCACCATGGAAGTTCCCAGCGTTCCCGCGTTGAAGTTAACGAACCCCTCGTGCATTACGGTGGTGCCTTCGGCCAGGTGCGCCCCAAGCCGGACGCGGTCTGCGTCGGCGATGCGGACGCCCGCGGGCACCACGTAGTCCACCATGCGCGGGAACTTGTCCACACCGTAAACGGTCACGGCACCGCGCCGGCGCAGCTTGGCCCGGGTCAGCTCGAAGCCCTCAACAGCGGCCGGACCGAAGTTCGTCCAGACGACGTTGGGGAGCTTACCGAAGATGCCATCCAGGTTGATGGTGTTGGGCTGGACAAGGCGGTGCGAGAGCAGGTGCAGGCGGAGGTAGGCATCAGCGGTGTCGGCGGGAGCTTCGTCCAGGTGGACCTGGACGAAAACGACCTGCTGTTCGGTGCCGCGATCCGCATCGGTGCCGGCTGCGGCGATCTCGGCCAGCACCGGATCCGCGTTCCCAACGTCCCGGAGGCTGTCCGCTGCAGTTCCAAGTGATGGCGCGGGGAACCAGACATCGAGCACCGTGGCCTCGCCATTGCGGGTGGAAATGGTGGCCACACCATAGCCATAGGCGGAGCGGGCGTCGGCGGATGCGGAATTGTCAGCGGGCACGGCGGAAGCAGCAGCGGTTTCAGTCATGGGTCCAGTCTATCGAGAGCCGGGAGCAGGACTCGAACTAGACTGTGATCGTGACTGCTCAAACCGCCTCTGTCCACCTGGATCTCCGCCAGGACGTTGCCCTCCTCACCGCTGCGCTCATCGACATCAACAGTGTCTCGGGCAACGAGAAGGAGCTGGCCGACGCCGTCGAACATGCGCTGCGGAGGATTCCGCAGCTTGATATCGTCCGGGACGGCGATTCAATCATTGCCCGTACCGCCCTGGGCAGGCAGGAGAGGGTCATCCTTGCCGGGCACTTGGACACGGTGCCACTGCCGACCACCGAAGGGTCCCTCGGAACTGTGCCCTCCTTCTGGCCGTCCGGTGCGCCCGGGGAGGGCCTGCTTTATGGCCGCGGCACCACGGACATGAAAGGCGGAGTCGCGGTGCAGCTGGCACTGGCGGCGTCAATGTTCGACGGCGGCGCGGAACCCAGCAAGGACGTCACCTTTGTGTTCTACGACCACGAGGAAGTGGAAGCGGTCAAGAGCGGACTCGGACGGCTGGTCCGAAACCACGGCGGGCTCCTCGACGGCGACTTCGCCATTCTGCTGGAGCCAACGCACGGAACGGTGGAAGGCGGCTGCAACGGCACCATGCGCTTGGCGGCGACCACCGTCGGGGAAGCGGCGCATTCGGCCCGTGCCTGGATGGGAAGCAACGCCATCC
Organism: Arthrobacter oryzae; assembly: GCF_030812315.1. Classification (GTDB taxonomy): domain Bacteria; phylum Actinomycetota; class Actinomycetes; order Actinomycetales; family Micrococcaceae; genus Arthrobacter; species Arthrobacter oryzae_B. The sequence goes on from NZ_JAUSSM010000001.1 coordinate 309,812, forward strand.
ACGCAGCGGCACCCATACTGGCGAGGCTTGCCGCGTACGAACCGGCCACCGTCAACGTGGACGGACTGGACTACCGGGAAAGCCTCAATGCGGTGAAGATCAACGGCGGCACGGCAGGCAATGTCATCCCCGACCGCTGCGTCGTGGAGATCAACTATCGGTTCGCTCCGGACAAGACCCCGGAACAGGCGGAGGCCCACGTCCGCGCACTCCTGGAGGGTTTCGACGTGGTTAAAACGGACAGCGCCGCCGGCGCGCGGCCCGGGCTCAACCATCCCGCTGCCGCGTCCTTCGTGGCCGCGGTCGGAGCGGAACCCAAGCCCAAGTACGGTTGGACGGACGTCGCGCGGTTCAGCGAACTGGGAATTCCTGCCGTGAACTTCGGGCCCGGCGATCCTCTGCTGGCCCACAAAGACAATGAACATGTGGACGCGGAAGCCGTCCGCGAATGCCTCCGGGCGCTGCGGACCTGGCTGGGCTGACCTCCGCTTTCCTCCCACACACGAAAGGGTCCGCGGCTTGCAAGCTGCGGACCCTTCTGCTGTGTACTCGATACTGCTACTTGGGTTCCCGGACTTCCGGCAGTTCCGGTGCAACGACGGCGGTTGGCGCCTTGGCCACGCCGCCGGCGGCCTTATTGGAGCCGCGGCGTTCGATCCAGACAGCGATGCGGGAGACGCAAATGTTGATCGCGATGTAGATAGCCGCGGCCACGAAGAAGATCGGGAACAGGTAGGCGTTACCCAGGAAGTCCGCCATGACCTGGACCGCCCGAAGCAGCTCGCCGTACGCCACGATGTAACCGAGGGACGTGTCCTTCAGCAGCACAACGAGCTGGGCCACGAGCGAGGGCATCATGCGCCGGACGGCCTGGGGCAGTTCGACGAGCATCCGGGACTGGAAACTGGTCAGGCCGATGGTCAGGCCGGCCTCCCGCTGTCCCTTGGGCAGCGACTGGATACCGGCCCGGATGATCTCCGCGAAAATGGCGGAGTTGTACAGGACCAGCCCGGCAATTACAGCAATGAAGGGACTGGTCCCGAACACCAGCAGCACGAACAGCATCATCAGGACAACGGGCATGCCACGCAGGAACTCCAGGACCACGCGGGTGGGGACCCTGATCCAGGCGATCAGGGAGATCCGCAGCAGGCACAGCATCAGGCCCAGGGGGAACGCAATGACGGCGGCGATGGCGGCGGCGCTGAGCGTGGCACCGAGGCCGTTGCCGAGCAGCATCCACACGTCACCCCGCGTGAAGATCGCCCAGCGGCGTCCTTCAAAAATGCCCTGCTGTGCGAGGGTCATGACGATCCATGCGAGGAGTCCAACGATCAGGACAGTTCCGGCCACAGAACCGATCAGGGATACCCGGCGGGCCTTGGGGCCGGGGACGTCGTAGAGGACTGAAGTCATCGGGCAATCGCCACCTTTCGTTCCACCGTGCTGGCCAGGATGCCTAACGGAACGGTGAGGAGCAGATAGAAGAACGCTACGCCCAGCAGCACGGTCATGACCTGGTCTCCGTGGGCGTTGGCCAACTGGCGGCCATAGCCGAACAGTTCAAGCACAAAGAACGCGCCGGCCACCGAGGAGTTCTTTACGAGGGCGATCAGGATATTGATCAGTGGCGGGATCACCGTCCGGAGAGCCTGCGGCAGAATGATGAGGGAAAGTACCTGGCCGAACGCCATGCCGATGCTGCGTGCGGCCTCCGCCTGGCCGAGCGGGACACTGTTGACGCCGGAGCGGACAGCTTCGGCGATAAAGGCCGCCGTGTAGGCGCTGAGGGCGATGATCGCAGCGACCTCGAACTGCTGGAACGTAACGCCGAGGCGGGGAAGGACGATCGCTGCGAAAAAGAAGGCAATGGTCAGCGGAGTGTTCCGGAGGACTTCCACATACACGGTGCTGAAACCGCGGAGGGCTGCAACGGGGGAGACACGGGCTGCGGCCAGGAGTGTTCCGACGATAAGCGCGATGATCCCGGAGACGACAGACAGGAAAAGGGTGCGGAGTAGGCCTTCCCAATAGAGAGGGAGGTTTTCGATGATGACGTCCATAGGATCCTTCGGCTCTGGGCGTAGGCGGGCGAGAACGGAGTGGCGGTTGCCGGGATGCGCTCAGGAGCCCGTCCCCGGCAACCGCCGTCGTTACCTAGTAACGGTTGATGGCCGGGAGTTCCGGGGCAGTCTTAATGACGGCACCGGCGGTTGCTTCCCAGGCCTTCTCGTAGGACCCGTCCTTGGCGAACTCTTCCAGCTGGTCGTTGATCCAGTTGCGGAAAACGGTGTCGTCCTTCTTCAGGCCGATGCCGTAGGGCTCCTTGGTGAAGGTTTCGTCCGAGGCCAGCTTGAAGGCGTCAGGTTCCTTGTCTACGAAACCGGCGAGGATCACGTTGTCGGTGGTGATAGCTTCGACCTGCTTGTTGCGCAGCGGCTCGAGGCAGGCGCTGTAGGTGGCAGCCGGAACGAGTTCGGCTCCGTACTTTTCCACGATGGTGGCTGCGGGGGTGGAGCCCGTCACGGAGCAAACCTTCTTGCCCTTGACGTCCTCGGGCGTTTTGATGGAGTCGTTGTCCTTGTTCACCATCAGTGCCTGGCCGGCTTCGTAGTACGGGCCGGCGAAGCTGACGACCTGCTTGCGGTTGTCGTTGATGGTGTACGTGGCGATCACCAGGTCCACCCTGCCCTGTTCAATGAACGGTTCGCGGTTGGCCGAGACGGTTTCCGACCATTCGATCTTGTCCGCTGCGATGCCCAGCTTGGCGGCGATCAGCTTGCCTATTTCGACGTCAAAGCCAATGGGCTTCCCGTCCAGGCCCACCTGGCCGAACAGCGGCTGGTCGAACTTCGTTCCGATTTTGATGGATCCGGCGGAGGCGAGCTTCTCCATGGTGCTGCCGGCAGCAAAGGTGGGCTTCTCGGCGACGGTGGGGTCGCTGGTGGTACCGGTGCCGCCGCCGCCGCAAGCGCTCAGTGTCAGAGCGAGGGCTGCTGAGGCTGCAACCACAAAGGACTTCCGTCGTGTCAAAAATGCCTTCATGACATTTCCTTTCATTGGCGGCCACTGTAGTGGCCTGGGTGCGAACTGAGTAGGTGCGATCTCGGGGAATCAGTGAGTGAGGAGCTTGGAGAGGAAGTCCTTGGCACGGTTGCTTTGCGGGTTCGTGAAGAACTCCTCAGGCGTCGCATCCTCGACGATCTGGCCGTCGGCCATGAACACCACACGGTCGGCGGCTTTTCGGGCGAAGCCCATCTCGTGGGTGACCACGATCATGGTCATCCCTTCCTTGGCCAGCTGGATCATGACGTCAAGGACCTCGTTGATCATTTCCGGGTCAAGGGCCGAGGTGGGCTCATCAAAGAGCATGACCTTCGGCTTCATGGCCAGCGCCCGGGCAATCGCCACACGCTGCTGCTGGCCGCCCGAGAGCTGCGCCGGAAGCTTGGGCGCCTGGTGTCCAACGCCGACGCGTTCGAGGAGGGCCATGGCGTCCTTATCGGCCTGTTCCTTGGGCACCCCCTTGACCTTGATCGGGCCAAGGGTGACGTTCTCCAGGATGGTCTTGTGCGCGAAGAGATTGAAGGACTGGAAGACCATTCCGACGTCGGCGCGCAACCTGGCGAGTTCCTTGCCTTCCTCCGGGAGTTCCTTTCCGTCGATGGCGATCTTGCCGTCATCGATGGTTTCCAGGCGGTTGATGGCCCGGCAAAGCGTGGACTTACCGGAACCTGACGGTCCGATGACCACGACAACCTCGCCCTTGCGGACGTTCAGGTTGATGTCCTTGAGTACGTGCAGCTGGCCGTAGTGCTTATTCACGGCTTTCAGGGAGACGAGAGCATCGCCGGGCACTTGAGTAGTCATAAGAGAGAATCTAGCGAACATTAGCGAGATATGACGGCAATCACTCCAAGTTCCTACAGATCGTAATTCAAGAGATACCTGCTGGTCAGCGGCTTGAACGCCGTCAGGTGCGGGTTCGGACGTGCCGGACAGACGGGGTTGGAGAAGCGCGCTAGCCTTGGTGGATGAGTACCGATCCGCAGTCTTCTTCAACTCCAGTACCTCCCATCGCCACCCGTCACAAGGGTCCGCTGGAGCTGCGCCGCAAACAGGCAGCGGTGGAGATGTCGGACCAGCACTTGCTGGACACCAAGGGACCCGGTCAGTTCGTCCACACTGATCCGTGGCGGGTGCTCAGGATCCAGAGCGAATTCGTGGAAGGTTTCGGCGCCCTCGCCGACCTCGGTCCGGCGGTCAGCGTGTTCGGGTCCGCCCGCACCAAGCCTGGCTCCGCCTACTACGAACTGGGCGTCGAAGTGGGCCGCAAACTGGCGGAGGCCGGGGTAGCCGTCATCACCGGAGGCGGACCGGGCTCCATGGAGGCCGCGAATAAGGGCGCTGTCCAAGGCAACGGCGTATCCGTGGGTCTCGGCATCGAGCTTCCCTTCGAGCAGGGCCTCAACCAATGGGTGGACCTTGGCATCAACTTCCGCTACTTCTTCGCACGCAAGACCATGTTCGTGAAGTATGCGCAGGGATTCATTGTGTTACCGGGCGGCCTGGGCACCCTGGACGAACTCTTCGAGGCCATGGTGCTTGTGCAGACCCGAAAGGTCACTTCGTTCCCCATCGTGCTGCTGGGCACTGCGTTCTGGGGACCGATGCTCGAGTGGATCCGGGGCACGCTGGTGGAAGACGGGATGATTTCCGAGAAGGACCTGGGCCTCATCCAGGTCGTGGACGAGCCGGCCCATGCGGTGGACCTCGTCATCCACGGCGCAATCCGTCCCGCGCCGGGCACCGGCAGCAGCAACGGCGGGCCGAACGGCAACCAGCGCCCTGAATAGCGGGCGCGCCGAGGTCTGGCACGATGGATCCTGTGAGTTTCTTCCTGATCTTCCTCGCCATCGTGCTGATCGGCGCCGCACTCTTCTTCGGAGCTGATGGCGCGTCGGGTATATTTCGGCGGCGGCGGCGGCCGGACGGCTCCCCGCTTCTGGACGGATTCGACGAGCCCGTAGCCTCCCTGCCCCCGGTGCTCCTCCCCGCTGAGGCCTCGCCTGCCGACGTCGACCGGGTACGGTTCGCCCTTGGCTTGCGGGGTTACCGTATGGACCAGGTTGACCAGGTGCTGGACGAACTCCGTGACCAGCTTGCTTCCAGGGACCGTGAAATTGAACGGCTGCGCGCGGAACTCCATGCCCCGGCGCAACCCGGGGAGAGCGGGCCTTGAGCAGACCGGACACTTCCGCCGGGAAGGAGACACCGGGAGATAACCGGGGGCTGAACGGCCTGGTCCGGAGAACTGTCGCGTCCGCCTCCGCGCGTTCGGGCGTATGGCCATGGTGGGCGCAGGTTGCTGCCGTGTACGCCGTCGCGCGGATTGTCAGCGCCTGCATCTTCATGGCGGCTGCCCTGCACCAGGGCGTCAATCCGTGGTTTCCCGCCAAGCCGGACTACTGGAACTTCATCAATATCTGGGATGCCCGCTGGTACGGCGAAGTACTCCGGAACGGGTACCCGAGCCAACTTCCCGTCGACGAAAGCGGCAACGTCCAGGAGAACGCCTGGGCTTTCTACGCGCTGTTCCCGATGTTGGGGAGGGCACTGTCGGCAATGACCGGGCTGGACCCCGCGCTTTCCCTCACCTTCATTGCGATGGCAGCCGGGCTGGGCGCCGCCCTGGTGGTGTACTGCCTCTTCCGGCATAAAACCGGCCACCGCACGGCGCTGTGGGCGGTGGTCTTCTTTTCCACCTTTCCCGTCGCCGCGGTGCTCCAAGTGCCGTATGCCGAATCCCTTAGCCTGCTGCTGTTGGCGTCGGCACTGCTCCTGGTGATGCAGCGGCGATACCTGTGGGCCATGCCGGTGGTTGTCCTGATGTGCCTCTCCCGGCCAACAGGCGTCCCCTTTGCCGCCATGGTCGGAGGGCTGCTCGCCTACCGCGTGTGGCAGTGGACCCGTCCCGCCGCCCCGGACAGCGACGGCCCGCTCCCGCACAGCCGGCGTGAGATTCTTTCCCTGGCAGCTTTGGCGGCAGTCAGCGGACTCAGCGCCCTGATGTGGCCTGCCATCGCGTGGGCCGTGACCGGGGACCCCGCGGCCTATACCAAGACGGAAACCGTCTGGCGAGGCCACGACCTGGTGCCCTTCAGGCCGTGGTTCGATACCGGGATCCAGCTTTTTGGCCCCGTGCTGGGAGTCCTTGCACCGTTCGTGTTTGTGGCCCTCTTCGGGCTATTCATGACGTCCTCGCCGGTGGTGGCGCTAGGGGCCGAGCTGCGGCTCTGGTGCGTCTGCTACATGGGGTATCTGCTGGTGTTCCTGCACCCCCAGACCAGCACCTTCCGGATGCTGCTGCCGCTGTTTCCGCTCGCGCTGAGTGCGGCCCTGATCTCGCGGTCGCGGGCCTATCGCGGGGCGGTGGTCACCATGTTCCTGCTGCTCCAGATCGTGTGGATCGTGTGGCTGTGGGCCTGGGCGCAACTGCCTGGCGGGGGAGACTATCCGCCGTGAGCCGGACCGGGCCGCTATGGCACGGAGCACAATTTTCCAAGCGATGAAGAAAATCCATCAATTAGCTACAGGCGGGTAATTACAGGATAATAGGGGTTAAGCATGAACAAATTGCAGAGCCCGTTGGACTCAAAAATTGCATTCATAACTGTTCAGCCATGGCGGCAGCTGCTAGGCCGCCATAGCGGCTTGTTTGACGACGCGGCCACAGCCCGCCCGGGCTGGTAGGTCCTGGGACTATTGGAGGGGATTTTCCTCATGGCGGCTATGAAACCACGCACCGGCGACGGCCCTATGGAAGTAACCAAAGAGGGCCGCAGCTTGATCATGCGTGTGCCGCTCGAAGGCGGGGGGCGGCTTGTGGTCGAACTTAACGCAGCAGAGGCGGCAAACCTTAAGGAATGCCTCGTCGGCGTTACCGAATAGTTTTGGTGGGGCGGGGCCCGCGGCCGGAAGGCTGCGGGCCCTTCCTTATTTTTTGACTGCCACCAGGAGTCCGTCGCCGGTGGGGAGCATCGCCGAAGCCAGGCGGTCGTCGTCACGGATTGACTTGCCCACCTGGCGAAGAACCGCGGTGGTGGAGTCGCGGGCTGCCGGGTTGGCCACGCGGTCCTTGTCCAGGGCATCGTTGATGATCAGGAGGCCGCCGGACTTCAGCAGCCGGATAGCCTGCTCCACGTATCCCGGAATGTTCGGCTTGTCCGCATCGATGAACACGAGGTCGTAGGCGCTGTCTGTGAGGCGCGGCAGGACGTCTCCGGCCCGGCCGGAAATGGTACGGGTACGGTTCGCGGGGCTTCCCGCTTCCTGGAAGGCCTCCCGCGCGGCCCGGAGGTGTTCCACGTCGACGTCGATGGTGGTCAGCACCGCCTGGGGGCCGAGCCCGCGAAGCAGGCAGACGCCCGATACGCCCGCCCCGGTTCCGATTTCCACAGCCGTCTGCGCCTTGGAGGCCTTCGCGAGTACGGTCAGCACCGCGCCAACGCCCGGTCCCACCGGAGTCACGCCCAGCTCAAAGGAGCGCTCACGAGCATGCAGCAGGACTTCATCCTCGGCAGGCAGATCTTCTGCATAGGACCAGCTCGTGGACTTATCGGCGCTCATGAGGATTCGCTTTCTGGGCGGCAGGGGGATTGTTTCTAACAGCGTACTGTGTCCGGCGGTGCCCGGCCCGGAGGTGACGGCGCGGCAGGCTGTGGCTACGCCCAGATGTGACGGGGACCACCATATTCGGGCGTCAAATCCAGTGTGCAATGCGCGCTGGTTTCCGCCCAAGGCTGAAGGCCGGCGAAAGTCAGGAAATTCCCAGCCAACTTTGAAATGATGGTTATCCGCTCATCCAGGAGGTGATCGGCGCCGAAGCACTGGTGTCAGTCCGACTGGTGCCAGAACCGCCCAGGCGTTAGTTCCATCCACGAGGGGAGTGGACGATGTCAGCATCAGTTGTGGCACCTGTCCCGGCAATTGAAGATCCAGCCGCACAGTCGGAAGCCGAGTGGGTCAGGCCGACATGGGAAGAAGTGGTCACGAACCACTCCGCCAAGGTCTACCGGCTTGCCTACCGCCTGACCGGCAACAAGTACGACGCCGAGGACCTCACCCAGGAGGTGTTCGTCCGCGTCTTCCGGTCGCTGGAGAACTTCAAGCCCGGCACGCTCGATGGCTGGCTCCACAGGATCACCACCAACCTCTTCCTGGACCAGGCCCGGCGCAAGAGCCGCATCCGCTTTGACGCCCTCGCCGAAGACGCCGAATCCCGGCTGCCCGGCCGCGAACCCGGCCCGGAACAGAGCTTCGAATTCAATAATCTGGACCTCGACGTGCAGGCCGCCCTGGAGGAGCTGCCGCCGGACTTCCGCGCCGCCGTCGTCCTCTGTGATCTTGAGGGCCTGTCCTACGACGAGGTGGCCGAAGCGCTCGGCGTCAAACTCGGAACCGTAAGGTCCCGCATCCACCGCGGCCGCACCATGCTCCGCGAGAAACTGGCGCACCGGGACCCCCGAACCCGGCAGTCCCTCAAGCCGCGGCTCAAGATGCCACGCATCGCCGGCATCCTCTGATCGGCTCCATGGGTCAGCTGAGAAACCTGCTGGGTGGCCTTGGAGGCAACTGTTCGCGCGGATTCCTGCCACGGGGCAAACGCGGACGCAGCACGAAACACATTGAATCCTGTCCCGAGTGCGCGTCCCTTCTATGGCGTGAGCGCCAGTACCTTGAACGGATGCGGCGGGCGGCCATTCCCGCGGCCAGCGACGACCTGACGGCAAGGTTGCTTGCCCGGACGCAGCAACTCGCCATGGCGCCAGCCGCCCCGGCTTCCCGCACGTCCGTTCCTGCCACTCCGGCAGTCAAGGCGGTCGGCCTCGCCGCAGGCGGTGCCATGGCCGCGGCCGGCGTTGTTGCTTGCGCTGCCTACTTCCTGGCTGGTGATCCCAGGCCCACGGCGGCCGGTGTCTCCGCACCGTCGTTCCAGCAGCAGGCAGCCACCTTCGGGGCGCAGTCGCTTGACGGCGTCCTCCCGCCCGGCGGTGCCAGTTCGCCCGGTGCTGTGTCCGCGGCCGGCATGCTGACGTCCGCGGAACTCGATGGCCTCCGCGCGCAGGGCTGGTCTTGCCCGGAACTCCGGAACCTGGGCTTCCAGATGCTCTGGGCGCGGCGTGAAGCGGTCTCGGGGCAGGGCGTCCTGGAGCTGAGGCTGACCGACGGGAAGCACTTTGCCACTGTCCTGGAACAGCACCCGCAGGTACGCCAGGCGGGCGGTTCGCCAGCGGCAGCGGTGTCCTCGCCCACGAACATCCTGACGGGACGTCCCGCCGCCGAAGACGGGTTTGTCCCTGTACCGGACGGCGGTGCTCCTGCCGGCGGGGTGCTGTGGATCAACGCATCCGCGCCGTGGAAGGCCATCTACCAGACCTCCGACGTCACGTTCACCTACATTTCGGATCTACCCGCGGACAAGGCCGACGACGGCGTGGCAGAGCTGATCCGTGCTGGCTCCGCGACTGCTGCGCACAGTGTCGTGGGCGGCCCGAAGGGGACCGGAACCGACAGTGTTGCCGCGGCCGCCGCGGAGGACCTGCCTGCGAGGCTCCAGCGCGGAATGGGGCGCATCATGGAGCTTTTCACACCATGATCAACCTGTGCTTTGCGGCGTGCGCGGTGCGGCCCGCGTCAGAATCGTCACCAGCATGCCGGAGAGGGTAATCTTCCTAAAGTGTTTGGAATCAACGGCCCGGAGTTTCTCCTTCTGCTGATCATTGGCGTCCTGGTGATCGGCCCCAGCCGCCTGCCCGAATACACCCAGAAACTGGCAAACCTGGTGAAGGAAGTCCGCCGGATGGCGTCCGGCGCCCGGGAACAGATCAAAGACGAAGTCGGCATCGACATCGACGACGTTGACTGGAAGAAATACGACCCGCGCCAGTACGATCCCCGCCGGATCATCAAGGAAGCGCTGCTCGACGACGACACCAAGCCCGTCAGCGCCGGCGCCCCTGCCGCGGTTGCGGCAGTTGCCGCAGCCTCCGCCGCGTCCTATGCCGAAGAACGTCCCGCACGCGTCATCGAGCGCCTGGCCGACGGCGAGCGGGCACCCTTCGACTCCGAGGCCACCTAGGCCGGATTTGGACTGGCCCAGTTACCTGGGCTGGAGGCCCAGCTTCATCCCCGTCAACCCGCGCGGCCGCGCGGCGAGCTTGCCCGCAATCCCCGTCAGTGCCTTCGCCGCCGGCGTCTCCGGCCTGCCCAGCACGATCGGTTCGCCCGTGTCGCCGCCCTCGCGCAGCAGGATGTCCAGGGGAATCTGGCCCAGAAGCGGCACTTCCGCCCCGACGGTCGCGCTCAGCCGCTCGGCGAGGACAGTCCCGCCGCCGCTGCCGAAAAGTTCCATCCGGCCGCCGTCGGGCATTTCAAGGTAGGACATGTTCTCCACAATGCCGGCCACTGACTGACCCGTCTGCGTCGCGATGGCGCCGGCACGTTCGGCGACGTCCGCGGCCGCCGTCTGGGGTGTAGTCACCACCAGGATCTCGGCCTTCGGAAGCAGCTGCGCCACCGAGATGGCGATGTCCCCGGTCCCCGGAGGCAGGTCCAGGAACAGTGCGTCCAGGTCGCCGAAGTAGACGTCGGTGAGGAATTGCTCAAGCGCCCGGTGCAGCATGGGCCCGCGCCACGCCACCGGCTGGTTGCCCTTGACGAACATTCCGATGGAAATGACCTTCACCCCGTACGCGACCGGGGGGAGGATCATGTCGTCCACGCGGGTGGGGGACTGGTCGATGCCCATCAGTGCCGGCACCGAGAACCCGTACACGTCGGCGTCGATGATGCCTACTCGCAGGCCCTGGGCAGCCATGGCGCAGGCGAGGTTCACTGTGACCGAGGACTTGCCCACCCCGCCTTTGCCGCTGGCCACCGCGAAGACCTTCGTGAGGGAGCCGGGCTGGTTGAACGGGATGCCCCGCTGTCCCCCGGGTCCGCGAAGCTGCTCCTTCAGCGCATCCCGTTGCTCCTGCGTCATGACTTTCAGCTCGACGTCGACGCCCGTGACGCCCGGGACTGCCGACAGCGCTGCCTCGGAGTCCGCGGTGATGGTGCCGCGCAGCGGACAGCCGGCGATGGTGAGCAACACCACGAGCCGGACCAGGCCGTCGTCGGCGATGTCCACCGACTCCACCATGCCGAGTTCGGTGATGGGGCGCCGCAGTTCGGGGTCGATGACAGTGGCCAGTGCAGCGTCCACTGCCTGGGCCAGGGGGGTGCTCATGCGGTCAGGGCTCAGCTTTCGGGGGTATTGAGGTGCGCGGGGTAGCCGGGCTTGTCCGGTTTGACCTTGGGGATCTGCTGGGTGCGCGGGTTGCGCTGCTTGTCGCGGCGTTCCTTCAGCTTCTCTTTGACCTTGTCCTTGGGCGACTCGTGGCTGCCGGCGCCGGACGGATCATGGGTGCGGAGTTCCTCCTGCGCCTCCAGCATGTCCTCAAGGAGGCTGCGGAGCTCGGCGCGGACGTAGTCGCGCGTGGCGACCTCGCGGAGCGCGATGCGCAGGGACGCCAGCTCCCTGGTGAGGTACTCGGTGTCGGAGAGGTTGCGTTCGGCGCGCTGCCGGTCCTGCTGGAGGGACACCCGGTCGCGGTCGTCCTGGCGGTTCTGGGCGAGCAGCAGCAGCGGGGCCGCATAGGAGGCCTGGAGGGACAGCATCAGAGTAAGCAGCGTGTAGCCCAGGGCCTGCGAGTCGAACTGCCAGGCCTCCGGCGCGAAAGTGTTCCAGACCAGCCAGAAGACGCAGAAGATCGTCATGTAGACCAGGAAGGTCGGCGTGCCCATGAAACGGGCAAAGCCTTCCGTGGCGTGGCCGAACGCATCTGGATTGGGCGAAAACTTGGGAAGAATGCGCTGGCGTCCGCTCAGTGGCGTATCGAGGCTGCCTTTGCCTGCGGCCTTGCTGCCCGGCCTGGTGTGGGAGTTTCGTGAGGAGGTGATATCAGCCAATGCGGCCTCCAAGCTTCCTTATCGGGACGTCGTCCTCGTGGGCACGCCAGTCATCGGGCAACAGGTGATCCAGCACGTCATCAACAGTCACCGCCCCCACGAGGCGTCCGTCGGCGTTGACCACGGGAAGTGAGTTCAGGTTGTAGGTGGCCAGGGTCCGGGCCACCTCGCTGATATGCGCATGGTCCGAGACGGGTTCGAGGGTCTTGTCCACCAGGTTGCCAAGCGGTTCGGGCGGAGGAAAGCGGAGCAGCTGCTGGATGTGGACCACCCCCAGGAACCTTCCGGTGGGCGTCTCCAGCGGGGGCCGGGCAATGAAAATTGACGACGCCAAGGCCGGTGAGAGTTCCTCGCGGCGGACGTGGGCCAGGGCTTCGGCCACCGTGGCTTCGGGCGGGAGGATGACCGGAACAGGCGTCATCAGGCCGCCGGCGGTGTCCTCGTCGTACTCGAGGAGGCGCCGGACATCCTCGGCACCTTCGGGCTCCATCAGTTGCAGCAGTTCCTCGGCCTGGGCCGAGGGGAGTTCGGCGAGGAGGTCGGCGGCGTCGTCGGGATCCATTTCTTCAAGGACGTCGGCAGCGCGGTTGACGTCGAGGGCGGAGAGAATCTCCACCTGGTCGCCTTCCGGCATCTCCTGCAGGACGTCCGCGAGGCGCTCATCCTGCAGTTCGCTCGCCACCTCGAAGCGGCGCTTGTCGCTCATCTCCTGGAGGGCTTCGGCGAAGTCGGCCGGCTTCAGGCCTTCGTGCGTCGCGACGAACTGGGTGGCGGCCTGGGGCTCCGTCTTGGCACCCTGCTGCGCGTCGGCCCAGTCGATGATCATGGTTTCGTTGCGGCGGAGCCGGCTCAGCGGCGAGAGGGAGTGGCCGCGGCGCACGAACAGCTTGCTGACGAACCAGTCACCGGAACGGTGCCGGTCCATCGCGATGTCCTCGATGGTGGCGTCGCCGCTGCCGTCCGCCAGGGTCACGCGGCGGTCGAACATTTCGGCCACCACCAGCGTTTCCGCGCCGCGCTGTTCGAAGCGGCGAAGGTTTACCAGTCCGGTGCAGATCACCTGGGTCTGGTCGATCGACGTGATCCGGGTCATCGGGACGAATACCCGCTTCTTGCCGGGTACCTCCACCACGATGCCCACCACGTGGGGTGCGCCCCGGGTGCCGCGGGAGAGCACGACGACATCGCGCAGCCTGCCGAGCCGGTCGCCCAGGGGGTCGAAGACATCCAGTCCGAGAAGGCGCGCAACAAACACCCGCGAAAGATTTGTGCTCACCTGTACAGGCTACCGAGTCTGCTCTCTTTTAGCTGAATTTCAGCCTCCGTACAGCCGGATGGGCAAGAATGGATGTATGTCAAACATTTTTGGTGCTCCCAAGGCCGGTGTCCCTAACGGGCCGGACGAATTCCGCACGGTTCCGACCGGGGACACCGTCGGTTCGTATACCTCCTACCTGGACGCCCAGAAGGCGGTGGACTACCTCGCGGACCAGCAGTTCCCCGTCCAGTTGGTGTCCATCGTGGGCAACGACCTGAAGATGGTGGAGCGCGTCACCGGCCGCCTGAGCTACCCCAGGGTCGCTCTGTCCGGTGCACTGAGCGGTATGTGGTTTGGCCTGTTTGTCGGGGTTATGCTGTCCTTCTTCTCGCCGACCGGCGGTTATTTCTCGATTGTGACCTCGGTGCTCATGGGTGCGGCGTTCTTTATGCTCTTCGGCATCGTCACCTACGCAATGCAGCGCGGGAAGCGCGACTTCACCTCAACGAGCCAGGTGGTGGCCACCAACTACGACGTCGTGGTGGCGGCTGAAGCCTCCCACGAGGCGCGGCGCATGCTCCAGCAGCTGCCCATGACCCCTTCAGATGCATCCGCAGGGGCAGCGCCGTACGGTCAGGGCGGCTACCAGAACCAGCCGTTCCAGCAGCCCGGGCACCAGCAGGGTCCACAGCAGGGAACCGGACCGCAACGGCCCGCCGGCTGGAACGATCCTTACGGCCAGAGGACGCCTGAGGCCGGGAACCAGCCGTCCGCCGGCGCCCATGTGGCCGGCTCCCCGGGCCACGGAACGCCCGCCGCTGGCGAAGAACACCCTCAGCACCGGGCGGCTCCGACGCCCGCCGTTCGCTACCCGGACCTGCCCGACGGCCGGCCGCAGTATGGCGTCCGCGTATCCGATGCCCCCAAACAGGAGGAAGGCCCCAAGCAGGAGCCTGCCGAGGGCAACACTCAGCAGTAACCCGGGGACACATAAGGCCTCCGTCCGGACAAGATCCGGGCGGAGGCCTCTTGCGTGGGTCTTAGGGCTGCTGCTGGTCGATTTCCTGGTAGATGCCGGCCATCCACGACTCGACGTCGTCGGCCTTGCGGGGGAGCGCCGCGCTGAGGTTTACCGGTCCGTCGGCGGTCATCAGGATGTCGTCCTCGATCCGGACACCGATGCCGCGGTACTCCGCAGGAATCGCGAGGTCTTCGTTCTTGAAGTACAGGCCGGGTTCGATCGTGAACACCATGCCCGGGGTGAGGACACCGTCCAGGTAAAGTTCGCGCTTGGCCTGGGCGCAGTCGTGCACATCGAGGCCCAGGTGATGGCTGGTGCCGTGGGGCATCCAGCGGCGGTGCTGCTGGCCCTCGGGGCTGATGGCCTCCTCGACGGACACCGGCAGCAGTCCCCACTCAGCCAGGCGCTCAGCCAGGACGGTGGTCGCGGCTGTGTGGATGTCCCGGAACTTGGTGCCCGGCCGGGCTGCGGCGAAGCCTGCGTCAGCTGCATCCAGGACCGCCTCGTAGACCTTCCGCTGGATGTCCGTGAAGGTTCCGTTGGCCGGCAGGGTGCGCGTGATGTCGGCGGTGTAGAGCGAATCAGCTTCTACGCCCGCGTCCAGGAGCAGCAGGTCACCGGCGTTGACCGTGCCCGTGTTCCGCGTCCAGTGCAGCACAGTGGCGTTGTTGCCGGATGCCGCGATGGTGTCATAGCCCAGCTCGTTGCCTTCTTCCCGGGCACGGGCGAAGAAGGCGCCTTCGACCACGCGTTCGCCGCGCTGGTGCGTCAGGGCCCGGGGAAGGGCCTTGACCACTTCGGTGAACCCCTCCACCGTGGCAGCCACGGCGATCTGCATCTGCTCGACCTCCCACTGGTCCTTCAGCAGGCGGAGCTCGGAGAGGGCTTCCGTGAGCTTCTCGTCGAGGGCATCGAGCACGCCCAGGTCGAGGTTGTCCGGGTCCTTGGCCGTGTTGTAGCGGGCTGTGTCCACGAGGGCGTCGATGTTCTCATCCACCTTGCGCACCAGCCGGATGGAGATGCCGCCGATTTCAGGGGCGCCCACATTCTTGGTGATTGCGAGTTCAAGCTCGTCGATGTGCGCGGTGGCAAGGCCCAGCCTCCGCTCGAATTCAGCGAGCGTGGGGCGCGCACCGATCCAGAATTCGCCGGAACGGGAATCGGCGTAGAACTGCTCAGTGTCGCGGCCGGCCAGGGGGCGGAAGTAGAGCGTGGCGCGGTGGTTCCCGCCGTCGTCGCCCTTTCCTTCTTCGACCGGTTCCAGGATCAGCACGGCATCGGGTTCATGGTCCAGGCCCAGGCCGGTCAGGTGCGCGAAGCCGGAGTGGGGGCGGAAGCGGTAGTCGCAGTCGTTGGAGCGGACCTTGAGCGGACCCGCGGGGATCACCAGGCGTTCGCCTTTGAACAGGCCGGAAATGGTGCGACGTCGTGTGGCGGCGTGGTCGGCGACGGCGTCCCGATCGGGGAGCTCTTGTGCCGACGGCGCCCAGTTGCTGGCCATAAAGGCCTTGAAAGCGTCGGAACTGGGCCGCTGGGAGCGGTTGTTAACGCGCTCTTCGAGGGGCTGGTTTGCTGTATTTTCACCGTTGTAGGCGTTATCTGCATCGTTCACCGTCCCATAGTCTCACCAGCGGCGCGGCCCGGGCCACCGGACACTGCACCGGCCATCCACGCCGGCCATCTACTAGGCTGGGCGAGTGAGGATTGATCTGCATGCCCACTCGAATGTTTCCGACGGCACGGAGGCGCCCGCAACGGTGATGGGGGCCGCGGCAGCGGCGGGCCTGGACGTGGTGGCACTGACCGACCACGACTCCACGGACGGCTGGGCCGAGGCCTCGCTGGCGGCCCGCGCGGAAGGCGTTGCCTTCGTGCCCGGCATGGAGATTTCCTGCCGGACCGCTGAGGGCATCAGCGTCCACCTCCTCAGCTACCTCCATGACCCCTCACATCCCGGGCTGCTGGAGGAAATCACCAAGGCCAAGGATGCGCGCCTCACCCGGGCCGAACGCATGGTCACCCTCCTTGCCGAGGACTACCCGCTGAGCTGGGACGACGTTATCCACCACGTGGCCCCCGGTGCAACGCTGGGCCGGCCGCACATTGCCGACGCCCTGGTGGCCGCCGGCGTGGTCGCGGACCGGACCGAGGCCTTCGCGTCGATCCTGACGTCCCGTTCCCGGTATTACGTCCAGCATTACGCGCCGGATCCGGCGGTGGCCGTGGCGCTTGTCCGGTCGGCGGGCGGCGTTCCGGTGTTTGCCCACCCGGTGGCGTCAGCGCGGGGCCGCATCGTGGGCAGGCGGACCTATCTGCAAATGATCGACGCCGGCCTAGCCGGTCTGGAGATCGAACACCGCGACAACCCTGAGGATGGCAGGGCGTACCTCCGTGCGCTCGCGGAGGAGCACGGGCTGCTGGTGACGGGCTCCTCCGACTACCACGGCACGGGCAAGCCGAACCTGCTGGGGGAGAACCTGACCTCGCCTGATGTCCTGGCCAGGATCGAAGAGCTGGCAACCGGCACCGCCGTCGTCCGTCCGTGAACTCTTCCGTTCCTGAACCGTGACCCAACTGACTGGCAGTTAACGCTCTGAAAACCGCTAATGACGACGTTAAATGCGAGTCAGTTGGGCGGGAACGAGGTGAACGTCGCGTGGGCTGCGAGGCGGCCCGCCATGACGTCGATGGCAGGCTGGTTCTCGTCGACACAGACGAATTTCCGGCCGAGCTTGGCGGCCACTGCACCGAGCGTTCCTGAGCCGGCGAAGAAATCCAGGCACCAGTCGCCCGGACGGCTTGAGGCGGCCACCACGCGGCGGATCAGGCCTTCGGGCTTCTGCGTCGGATAGCCGGTCTTCTCTTTGCCGGTGGGGGAGACGATGGTGTGCCACCAGACGTCCGTCGGCAGCTTGCCCAGTTCCCGCTTTTCGGGAGTGACCAGGCCGGGGGCCATGTACGGCTCACGGTCCACCTCGGCGCTGTCGAAGTGGTACCTGGCCGGGTTCTTGACGTACACGAGGATGTTGTCGTGCTTGGTGGGCCAGCGGAACTTGGCGCGGGCGCCGTAGTCGTACGCCCAGATGATTTCATTCAGGAAGCACTCGCGGCCGAAGATGGCATCCAGCATCACCTTGGCATAGTGCACTTCACGGTAGTCAAGGTGAAGGTACAGGGTGCCGTCGTCGGCCAGCAGCCGCCATGCTTCCACGAGCCTTGGTTCCAGGAAGGACCAGTAGTCGCTGAACGCGTCGTCGTAGCTGTGCAGGGCGCCCTTGATCGTGTCGTAGGAGCGGCCCTTGAAGCCCACGCGGTCGCCGTCGCCGTCCGCGTTGCGCACCATGGTGGTCTGCTGGCGGCGTTGGGAGCGGCCCGTGTTGAAGGGCGGGTCGACGTAAATGAGTGTGAAGGCGCCGTCCGGCAGCGTGGGGAGGTACACCGCGTTGTCCGCGTGTACCACCAGGTTGCTGCCGTCCGGCGCCCAGACGGTGTCAGTCATTGAGGGTTTTAGGCCTCGGTGTTGCCGTGTTGTGCGCCGTCCTGCGCTGCGTTTCCGCCACCCACTACTTCGCCGTTGCGGCGGCGGGTGCGCGTGCGGCGTCGTGCGCGGGTAGCGCGGTCCACCTCGGCCGGCGCGGATGCAGTTGCGGTTGCGGCTGCGGGTGCTGCCTCTGCCGCCGGAGCGGCTGCGGCACCACTGTCGGAAGTACGACGACGGCGGTCACCTGACCGTCCGCCGGCCTCGCTGCCGCTGCGGCGGGTGTCGCGTCCGCTGTCCCGTCCGGCTCCGCGTCCGCTGTCCCGTCCGGTTCCGCGGGCGCTGTCCTTGGAGTTATCGCGTCCGCCATCGCGTCCGCTGCCCCGCCCAGGCTTCTTGCCGGTCTCGCCCAGGTCCTCCAGGACCTCGGCGTCGACGCCGGCGAGCACCCGCTTGTCGCGGGGCAGGCGGCCCTTGGTGCCTTCAGGGATGTCCAGCTCTTCGAACAGGTGCGGCGAGGAGGAGTAGGTTTCCACCGGCTCGGGCACGCTCAGGCCCAAGGCCTTGTTGATCAGTCCCCAGCGCGGCATGTCATCCCAGTCAACGAATGTGACGGCCGTGCCCTTGTTGCCGGCGCGGCCGGTGCGGCCAACACGGTGCAGGTAGATCTTCTCGTCTTCAACGCACTGGTAGTTGATCACGTGCGTGACGTCGTCGACGTCGATGCCGCGGGCCGCGACGTCCGTGGCCACCAGGACATCAACCTTGTTGTTGCGGAAGGCCCGCAGGGCCTGCTCGCGGGCGCCCTGGCCGAGGTCGCCGTGGATGGCGGCTGCAGCGAACCCGCGGTCCACGAGTTCCTCCGACACCTTGGCGGCCGTGCGCTTGGTCTTGGTGAAGATGATGGTGCGTCCACGGCCGCGGGCCTGCAGGATGCGCGAGACGACCTCGATCTTGTCCATGCTGTGCGCACGGTAGATGAGCTGGCGGATGTCCCGCTTGGTCAGGCCCTCATCGTCCGGATCGGCTGCGCGGATGTGGGTGGGCTGGGTCATGTAGCGGCGGGCCATGGCGATGACCGGGCCGGGCATCGTTGCCGAGAACAGCAGGGTCTGGCGGACGGCCGGGGTTCCGGCGATAAGCGTCTCGACGTCGGGCAGGAAGCCGAGGTCCAGCATCTCGTCGGCCTCGTCAAGGATGACGATCTTGACGTTCTTCAGGCTCAGGTGCTTCTGCTTGTACAGGTCGATCAGGCGGCCGGGCGTGCCGACAACAACTTCGACGCCCTTCTGCAGGGCATCCACCTGGGGCTCATAGGCGCGGCCGCCGTAGATCGTGGCAATGCGTGCGTTACGCTTCTTGGCGGCGTTTTCCAGGTCCTTGGCAACCTGGACGGCCAGTTCACGGGTCGGCACAATCACGAGTGCCTGCGGTGCGCCCGGGACTGCCAGCTTGTCGAAGCCGGGGTCGTCGCGGCCCACGATGCGCTGCAGCGCGGGAATACCGAAGCCCAGGGTCTTGCCGGTGCCGGTCTTGGCCTGGCCGATGATGTCGTGGCCGGCAAGAGCCACCGGCAGGGTCATCGCCTGGATGGGGAAGGGGTGGGTGATCCCGGCGTCGGCCAGCGATTCCACGATGTCGGCGCGGACGTTGAAGTCCGCGAAGGACTTCTCCTCGATCTCATGAGGTTTTTCGTCCGAGATGATGGTCTCTTCCGGCTCGATCGATTCCGTGCCGGTGTCGTCGGTCAAAAGTTGGTGCGTGTGCAATTCACTCACAGGGGAGTTTCCTTATTCATTTGGGCATTGGCGCTGCCTGCTCAACGGGGCCGGCCGCAAGGCCGTTCCGGAGCACGCTCGGGCGCGCAAGCAAATCCAGTGGAAGCCGATCGCGGGCTATCTAAATGCTGGCACTGGGGACCAGCGGGTGTGTCTCAAGATCGCGTAGGGGCGGGCTTGTTGAATTCGTAAATCAAGGAAATCAACGACCGGGCATCCATTACTACTTATTCAGTCTAGCCGTTGAGCGCAACTTCCCTGACTGACGCCCCGCGCACGCCGCGTCAGTCAGTCCACCAGCTCCAGCTTGATCTCGCGCGTGGCAATGTCGGACGAGAGCAGCCTGACCCGGACCGTGGTGCCGGATTCGAGCTCGCCGGGGCACCTGGCCGTCACGGCAGGGTCCGCGATCTGGATGACGCCGGACGGTCCGTTGCCGTTCCCGTTGCCGCCGTTCCCGTTCTTGCCCGGCTTCGACCCCGAAATGACCACCGCGTCGAACTCCTGCCCCACATGGTTGATGAGCAGGGCCGCCTCCACGGTATCGAGCGCCAGCCGTTCCATCCGGGCCGCCAGCTGGTCCGAGGCCGCCATGATTTCCGGCAGGGAGGGGAGTGCCTCGCGGGCCCAGCCGGGAACGGCTGTGCGGTTGCTCAGCGCTTCACAGATCACCAGGACAAAACGATCGATCAGCCGGCGCAGCGGGGCGGTGGTATGTGCGTATGCCGCCCCGATGGCCGACTGGATGCCGTCATCCGGAACCGTCCCGTCAAAGGGTGTGTAGCCGGCGCCCCGGAACAGCATGCCGGCGGAGTGCATGATGGCCAGCTGCCGCGGGTCGGTGGGATCAAGGGACCGGAGGTACTCGCCGTAGCTGGCCTGGCCGTCCCAGGGTTTTCCCAGTGCGTGCGTCTGCCGCTTGAAATGCAGGAGGGAGCGTTCGTCCGGTGCCGGCATGGTGCGCAGGATGCCGACCTTGCCTTCAAGCATCAGGTCCGCGGCCGCCATGCCGGTCATCAGGGAGATCTGCGCGTTCCAGTCCTCCACCGGCAGGGAAGGCGCCGCGACGATGCGGTAACCGCCGTCGGGCAGCTGCTGGATTTCCTGGTCCGGCATGTTCAGGCTGGCGCCCCCGCGCAGCCTCTCCAGTTCCACGCGTTTGAGCCCCACCTCCTTGAGGAGCTGCAGCACCGGGCCGGCTGTGCCCGAATCGAGGTCCGCCTGGACGTTCCGATAGCTGAGTTTCGCCCGGCTTTGGATCCTGGCCCGCCGCACCAGCACGGACTGCACGTGTGCTGCCTGGTCCAGTTCGAACTCCCAAACGAAGGCGGCGCACAATTGGCCGGCAAGCAGGCTGCCGGCACTCTCGCTGATGATTTCCGGATGGAGTGGAATCCGCCCGTCGGGGGCGTAGAATGTCTGCCCGCGGCGGCGGGTTTCGGCGTCGAGTGCCCCGCCGGGCTGTACGAAGGACGGCACATCGGCGATGGCATAGAGCACCTTGTAGCCCTCGCCGGACCGTTCAATGAAAAGGGCCTGGTCCAGGTCTGTGGAGGACGGGGGATCTATGGTCACGAATTCCACATCCGTGAGGTCGAGGTCCGGCATCTTGTGCTCCGCAATGGCCGCCAGCGCATCCTGGAGGGCATCATCAGGGAAGGGCCCGGGCAGCTCCAACTCCGTCCGGAGCGCGTGCAGCGCCTCGGCCAGCCGGTTGGTCTGCTCGTGGACACTTGGGGTCAGGCGATGATGTGACACGAAAGTCAGGTTAGCTCGATTTGCGCCATTAGTCTTGAATGATGAGCTCATCCCCTGCTGACACCGCTCGTTACAACCGCTTCGTCGCAGGCCTGTTCGGAATGATGGCCTACGGGGAGCTTTCGGCCTTCGAGAGATTCTCCGCTGACGCGCGGTATTCGCCTACCCTCCACGACCGGGCAGTGCTCGGCAGGATTGCCGTGGTGGAGTTCCGGCACTACGAGCTGGTGAGCTCCCGGCTGACGGACATGGGTATCGATGCCGAGGACGCCATGCTGCCGTTCCAGGCAGCCGTGGACCACTTCCACTCGCGGACGCGCCCTGCCGACTGGTACGAATCACTGATGAAGGCCTATGTCATCGACACGGTCTCTGCCGACTTCTACCGGGCCATCTCGCAGTATGTGGATGCCGGAACGCGCGAGCTCATCGAACAGATCCAGGACTCCGAGGAGACGACGGAGGTGCTCCGCGAACGGCTCAGAAGCGCCCTCGCCGATGACCCCCGACTCGCGTCCAGGCTTGCGCTCTGGAGCAGGCGGCTGCTGGGCGAAGCACTGACGCAGGCACAGCGGGTCAGCTACGAGCATGGGTTCCTGGGAAGCCTGATCGGCGGCGAGGACAACGCCGCAGCGAAAGAGCCGGTCAGCGGGCTAATCGCAGGCCTGGCGGAAAACCATTCCCGGCGGATGACGCAGCTCGGCCTGACCGGCTAGCTCTACTGCTACCCGGCGTCGAGAGCCTCCAGCAGCGACTTGGCCGCTCCGGCGGGATCGTCAGCGTCGGTGATGGCTCGGACCACTACGATCCGGCGGGCGCCCGCTGCCACGACCTGTTCAACATTGCTCAGGTCAATGCCGCCAATGGCGAACCAAGGCAGCAGCGAACCCTCCACTGTCCCGTCAGCCGCGTCGGCAGCTGTTTTGCCTGTTGTTTTGCCGGTGGCCCCGGCTGCATAGCGGACCAGGTCGACGCCGACGGCGGCCCGGCCCGGCTTGGTGGGAGTGGCCCACACCGGTCCCACGCAGAAGTAGTCCAGTCGTCCGGGACCTGCTGACGCGGCGATCGCGGCGTCGATCTGCTCCTGGCTGTGCGTTGACAGGCCGATCACGGCGTCATCGCCAAGGAACTTCCGGGCCGAAGCCAAGGGCAGGTCCTTCTGCCCGATGTGGAGCACGGGGGCACCGGCGAGCGAGGCGATGTCGGCTCGGTCGTTGACCGACCAGAGCCGGCCGTGACGGCGGGCCGCAGCCTCCAGCACTTCAAGCAGCTCGAGCTCCTCGGCGGCTTCAATGCTCTTGTCGCGGAGCTGGATGATGTCAACGCCGCCGGCGTAGGCGGCATCAACGAAGTCTTCGAAATCGCCCCGGCCGGTGCGGGCGTCGGTGCAGAGGTACAGGCGGGCGTCGGTGAGGGCGGCTTGCTCGGTCATGGCACCAGCCTAGTTCCTCTAAACTGGGGTGGTACCGCGGGAGCCCGCAGCAGCTGTCACAAAGCTGCAGGGCTGAGAGGGCGTCAGAGCCGACCGCTTGACCTGATCCGGTTAGTACCGGCGTAGGGAAGGATGACAATGAACCCGCAACCTGCAGCAGGCCCCACCGCGCCCATTCGGAAAATCAGCGCCGACGTCGCCGTGATCGGCGGAGGGGTCGTCGGCCACGGCATCGCCTGGGAGGCCCGGCAGTCGGGCAGGTCCGTGGTGCTCATCGACGACGCACCGGGAACGGGAGCGAGCTGGGCCGCCGCCGGCATGCTGGCTCCAGTGAGCGAACTCCACTACCAGGAGGAACAGCTCCTGGAACTCATGCTCCATTCATCGGAGCTGTGGCCCGCCTTCGCCGCCGGGCTCGGTGCGCGGCTTGCGTCGCGGGACCCCGGCGCCGCAGCAGCCGGCACCGGGTACCTCACGACGTCGACCCTCGCCGTGGGTGCCGACGCTGCCGACCGCAGGGCCCTCGCGGACCTGCGGGGCGCCCAGCAGGCCAGCGGCCTCACGGTGGAACCGCTGACAGTCAGGGAAGCACGGGACCGAGAGCCGCTGCTGAGCCCGGGGATCTCCTGCGCCTTCGACATTCCGGCGGACCACCAGGTGGATCCCCGCAGGCTCCTTGCGCTGATCGCGGAGTCCCTGGCAGGTTCCGCCGTCCGTGAGCGTGCCGCGGGCCTGCTCTGGGAAGACGAGCGGGTCAGCGGCGTCAGCCTGGCCGGGGGAGGCACCGTGCACGCTGGGGAGACCATCATCGCCAACGGGCTGGGGGCTGCGTCGCTGGCCGGGCTGCCTTCCGGCCTGAAGCTGCCGCTCCGCCCGGTCTATGGCGACATCCTGCGCCTCCGAGTGCCCGCCTACCTGCAGCCCCTGGTGACATCCACTGTCCGCGGCATGGTCCACGGAGTCCCCGTCTATATCGTTCCCAGGCAGGACGGAACAGTCGTGATCGGGGCGACGCAGCGGGAAGACGCCCTCTCCGCTGCCGACTTTGAAGGCACCGGCACAGGACCGGCGGCACATGCCGGGGCCGCCGGTTCCGCCGTCTCGTCTGGTTCCGCTGTGTCGGCCGGTGGCGTCTACCAGCTGCTCCGCGACGCGCAGGTTCTGGTGCCGGCCGTCGCCGAACTGGAACTCCTGGAAGCAACGGCAAGGGCACGTCCGGGAACGCCGGATAACGCGCCGCTGCTGGGGCGGGTCGCGGACGCCCGCACCGGCGGCGACGTTGAGGGGCTGATCATTGCCACCGGATTCTTCCGTCATGGCGTCCTGCTGACGCCGGCGGCTGCAGCCATCTGCAGGCAGCTGATGGACGGCGTCGCCGACCCGCGCTGGGCGCCTTTCCGGCCCGACCGGTTCTTCAGCTTTCCGGCACCAACGGCCACGCCGGTGCACATTGTCACAATTGACCCGAACAAGGAAACAGCATGAACATCAAACTGAACGGCACGGTCCACGCGGTCGACGACGGCGCGTCCGTCACCACGCTCATCAGCCAAGTCACCGGCAGGAACCTCGCCCCCAACGGGCAGGCCGCCGACGGCCAAAAACTGGGAGTCGCGGTAGCGAGAAACTCCGAAGTAGTGCCGCGCAGCCAGTGGTACGTCACGGCGCTCGCCGAGGGCGACGACGTCGAACTCGTTACAGCGGTACAGGGAGGTTGAGCATCATGGCAGGAACTACGGTTGCCGGTGTGGCCGGGGCGGCACAGGCACAGCAGGCGGCGGACCCCTTCATTGTGGACGGCGTCACGCTGGGATCGCGCCTGATCATGGGCACCGGCGGTGCGCCCAGCCTGGACGGACTGGGGGCGGCACTGATCGCTTCGGGCACCGAACTGACCACCGTCGCCATGCGCCGCTACTCGCCGGCCGAATCAGGCTCGCTGTTCCAGCTCCTGGTGGACCACAACATCCGGGTCCTGCCCAACACCGCCGGGTGCTTCACTGCCAGGGACGCGGTCATGACGGCGGAACTGGCGCGGGAGGCGCTGGAAACGGACTGGGTCAAGCTTGAGGTGATTGCCGACGAACACACACTCCTGCCGGACGCCGTGGAGCTCGTGGATGCCACCGAACAGCTGGTGAACCGCGGGTTCAAGGTGTTCGCCTACACCAATGACGACCCGGTGCTGGCACTGAGGCTTGAGAACCTCGGAGCCACCGCTGTGATGCCGCTCGGCTCACCGATCGGTACCGGCCTGGGCATCCTGAACCCGCACAACATCGAACTCATTGTTTCCCGGGCGTCCGTTCCCGTGGTGCTGGACGCCGGCATCGGCACCGCGTCTGATGCTGCGCTCGCCATGGAACTGGGCTGCGACGCCGTCCTGCTGGCCACGGCAGTGACCCGGGCGCAGAACCCGGCCATGATGGGGGAGGCCTTCAAACACGCAGTAATCGCCGGTAGGCTGGCGAAAGCGGCCGGCCGGATTCCGCGCCGCGAGCATGCTCTCGCGTCGTCGGCCATGGAGGGCCGGGCGGAGTTCCTCTAACAGTCCGAGACCATCCAAGGGAGCCCACTGTGACCGGCAAGGAAGACGTTCTTACCCGACCGCGGATTGACGCCGAGCTGGCGGACCTTCCGGACTGGAGGTACCGGCTGGGCGGCCTCGTGACTGTCTATAAAACGCCGACGGCGGCCGGTGCCCTCGAGCTGATTGCCGCCGTCGGGCGCCTGGCCGAGGAACAGAACCACCACCCGGACCTGGACTGGCGGTACAACAGGGTCTTCATCCGCTACACGTCGCACGACGCCGGCACCGAGGTGACGCAGCGCGACGTTGCCGCCGCGGCAGCCGTCAGCCAGGCGGCCGCCGCTGCCGGGGCGTCAGCCGAACCGGCGCTGTACCGGACGGTGGAGGTCGTGATCGACACTGCCAACCCGGGCGAGATTTCCGAAGTCTGGCGGACTGCCCTTGGCTACCGCAAAGGCAGGTACGGCGACCTTGCCGACCCTTACGGCCGCGGACCGGGCCTCTGGTTCCAGGAAACGCCCACCCCCAGCGAGAACCACTTCCATCTCGACATCCACCGCAGCAAGGCGGAATCCGGCCCGGCGCTGGAGAAGACCACGGCGACCGGGGCGTTAATGAACCATGACCACGCACCCAACTGGGTGGTGGTCACGGATGCGCAGGGAAACCGGCTCTGCCTTTGCACCGAGGAAGGCCACGAGCCGGATCTGTAGCCGGCGCAGCCTCCCCACCGAAGGCCCCTGTGGGGAGCCCGGTTCTAGAGCCTCAGCGCCGCCGTCAGCTGCCTGGTGTCATGCAGGGCGCGCCGCCGGCCCAGGAACACCGCGGCGGCGAGTGCCGCCCCGGTGCCCAGGACCATGGGCAGTACCCACGGAATCCAGGTCAGGCCGGGCTGGTAGCCAAGCCCTGCGGCTATGCAGATGATCCAGCTCAGCATGCCCACGACGGTAGCCACTCCCGCCGGCAGGGCGATGCCGTACTTCGCATGCCGCCGGTCGTTGGCCCAGACAATAAAGCCTGCGGCCACGGTGACCAGGGCCACGATTACCAGGGAAAGCATTCGGTGAACTCCTTGCTGCAGAGCGGGCGGGGCAATGTGAAGCGGGAGCCTAGAGCTGGCCGAAACCGACGCGGCGGGCTTCCTCTGCCCCGATTTCAACGTAGCCCAGGACGTTGGCCGGGATGATGACCACACGGCCCTTTTCGTCAGCCAGGCGCAGTTCGGCGCCCTTGGTGATGGATTCTTCGACGAGCTTTGCCACAGCGTCAGCATCCTGAGCCGATTCCAGCACAATTTCGCGGCCGATGTTCTGAATGCCGATCTTTACTTCCACAGCGAGGCCTCCCAGCCAATCAAAGTTCTAAAGGTGTTCTCTATTTGTAGTCTAGGTTTCCTTGGGGAAGCGCGAGATTCCGCGCCAAGCTAAACGATAGATCAGGTCACTGGCCACATCGAGGTCCAGGTTTCCGTCCGTTTCGAGCCAATACCGTGCACTGACCTGCGCCATGCCGGCGAGTCCGCGCCCCAGAAGCTGGGCCTCCAGCGGAGGCAGCTTGGTGTCTTCGGCGATAACGCGGGCCACGGCGTCGGCAAATGTCTTGTTGAACGTTTCCAGTCGTGAACTGACGTCGGGATCGTTGATGAGGTCCGACTCGAACACGAGGCGGTGGGCCTGGTCGTCGCTGGCGATAAAGCGGTAGTAGGCCCGCATGACGGCCTGGACGCGCTCGTCATTGTCCGTGGTCGAGCTCAGGGCACCCAGCATCAGGTCTGTCAGTGAGCTCAGGTGGCTGTCCAGGAGGGCGAGGTAGAGCTCGCGCTTGGAAGGGAAATGCTGGTACAGCACCGGCTTGCTGACGTGGGCGGTCTCCGCGATCTCGTCCATGGCGGCGCCATGGTAGCCGTTGGCGACAAACACTTCCTGGGCAGCCGCCAGCAGCTGGGCTCGGCGTTCGTCACGCGGGAGCCTCGCCGAACGCGCACCGCCGGCCCGCGTCTGTCCCGCGGCTGCCTTCCCGGCCGGTGTCCGATCAACCGGTGCCTGATGAACCACTGTTGGCCTTCTTTCCATTGCAGTTACCTACACTTTACGCGCGGGTAATATGACCTGGCGGCATCTTCGGGCATACATTGAAGTATGGCTTCCATGTTCACCGCAACTGCTGTCCCTGCAACCCTGGATCCGCTCGTGGAACCGGCCGATGCACTGACTGCAGAAGAGGTCGAGCGGTATTCCCGCCACCTCATCATTCCCGAAATCGGCACGCTGGGCCAACGCCGGCTCAAGAACGCCAAGGTCCTGGTCATCGGGGCCGGCGGCCTGGGCTCGCCCGCCCTCCTGTACCTCGCCGCCGCGGGCGTGGGAACCTTGGGAATCATCGACGACGACGCCGTTGACCTCAGCAATCTGCAGCGCCAGGTGATCCATGGGGTGGCGGACGTGGGCCGGTCCAAGATCGAGTCGGCCCGGGACTCCATTGCTGCGCTGAACCCCCTGGTGGACGTGCGGCTCCACAATGTCCGGCTCGACGCCTCGAACGCACTGGAGCTGTTCGCCGGCTACGACATCATCCTGGACGGCGCGGACAATTTCGCCACCCGCTACCTCGTCAACGACGCCGCGGCCATCCTCGGAAAGCCCTACGTGTGGGGCTCCATCTTCCGGTTCGATGGTCAGGTCAGCGTGTTCTGGGAACAGCACGGCCCCACGTACCGCGACCTCTACCCGGAGGCCCCGCCGGCCGGCTCGGTGCCTTCGTGCGGCGAAGGCGGCGTGTTCGGGATGCTGTGTGCTGCCGTGGGCTCGCTCATGGTGACCGAGGCGGTCAAGCTGATCACCGGCGTCGGGCGTTCCCTGCTGGGCCGTGTGGCGCTCTTTGATGCCCTCGGCGGCAGCTGGCGCGAGATCAAGGTGGCCCGTGACCCGGAAGCCGAGCGCATCACTGAACTCACCGACTACGAGGCGTTCTGCGGGATCGTTGCGGAGGCTGCCACAGCCAAGGAAAACACCGTCACGTCCACGCAACTGGCCACGATGCTGGCATCACGGAAGGCCGGCCTGAAGGACTTCGACCTCGTGGACGTGCGGGAGCCGGGGGAGCACGACATTGTCAGCATAGAAGGCTCCGTCCTCATTCCGCAGGGCCGGATCCTGGCGGGGGAGGCGTGGGCCGAGCTGCCGCAGGACAAGGACATCGTGTTCCACTGCAAGGCAGGCACGCGCTCGGCAGCCGTGCTGGCCGCGGCCCGCAAGGCGGGCTACCAGCGGGTCAGCCATCTCGACGGCGGCATCCTCGCCTGGGTGCGGGAAGTGGAGCCGGGCAAGCCCGTCTACTGAGGCTTAGGCGGTTGAGGGTTAGGCGGTTTCCCGCTGCGCGGCGGCGGACGCCGAACCTGGCTGGCCATGGTCCACCGGGCATTCTGCCACCGGCGCGGCAGCGGGCTGCTCAACGGTGATGCCGTACAGCGCTTCAAGCGCTGCAATGTACTGTTCCTGCTGGCCGTTGGAGGCAAGTTCACGGGCCCGGACGGTGGGAACATGCAGGAGCTGCTTGACCATCCGGCGCAGCGCGAACTCGACCTCCTCGGCGGCGGCCGTGCAGCCGTGGCGGGCCCGGACCTTCTCCATCTCGGCGTCCAGGACATTCATGGTGTGGCGGCGCAGGGCGACGATCGCCGAGTCCACGGACCGCGCTTCGCGCTCCTGCTCAAAGGCTGCTGCAGCGCCGGTGACGATGCCGCTGGCCTGGGCCAGTGATTCCGCCTGCTCCTGGGGAGCGGCGAGCCGCACGGATTCGAGGGTGAGCAGTTCGACGCCGTCGAGCTCGCCAACAGCCGGATCGAAATCGTGGGTGAGCGCCAGGTCGATGGCGATCAGCGTTTGCGGTGAGTCCGCCCGGACCCGGGCGAGCTCGTCGGCTTCGACACGGGTGTCGGAGCCGCTGCAGCCGATCATGACATCCGCTGCGGCCACAGCGGCGGGGAGTGAATCGGCGTCGAGGGCCTTGCCGCCGCGGGTGGCCACGAAGCCTTCGGCGCGGCCGGAGGAGGAAAAGACGGAGATGTCCTTGCAGCCGCGTTCGCGGAGCAGTGACATGGTGGCACCGGCGTAGGCACCGGTCCCGAAGACGACGGCCTTCTTGGTGGACCAGTCGGCGTTTTCGGAAAGGTCCGTGGCGAGGTCCAGGGCCACCGAGACAATGGACAGTCCGCGTGAGCCGAGGGCTGTCTGGGCACCGACATCCTTGGCAGTCTTGGAGGCGGCCTGGAAGAGCCGGATGAGGCCTGAGCTGGCAGTGCCTTCGTGCTGGGCGGTGATGAGGGCGCGGCGCACCTGGCCGGCGATTTCGCGTTCGCCCACCACGGCCGAGTCAAGGCCCGAGCTCACGGCGAACAGGTGCTGGCTGACCTCGCCGCCGGTGCGGGTATTGAATGACCGGGAGACCAGCTGTTCACTGAGCCCGCTGTGTTCGCTGATCTGGGCGACGAGCGCGGCCCGTGCCGCTTCCACGTCGTCCGCGTGGGACGCTTCACCATAAATTTCGAAGCGGTTGCAGGTGGCAAGCACCACCGCACCCGTCACTGCCGGCGACCCGGAGAGTGCGGATGTAGCCAGCTCAGAAGAGCCGGTGCTCAGTTGAGCAACGGTCTCGAGGTCGATGTCGGCGTGTGTAGCCACCAATGAGAAAAGAACCACAGCATCACAATCATAGCTTTTTCGTCGCGGTGTAGAACAACTATGAGCCGTGGGGAAGAGCACGGCAGCCTGTGATTCCCGCCACGGAGGGTTGGTGCGGGCTCGGGGTGACAGGCTGTCGTTATCTTTTGCGGGCGAATTTAGGGACAATCGGAGTCATGACTTCAAGCGCTGCAACCTCTGACGGCACGGTATCCACCGCCCCGTTCTCCGCTGCCACCCTGGACCCAGGGCACCCGCTGATGGACGGCCGCACGGCTGATTCGCCGCTCATCACGGCCTACCGCGGCGGCAAGCCGTCCCGCCGTCCCGTCTGGTTCATGCGCCAGGCCGGCCGCTCCCTGCCCGAGTACCTGAAGGTGCGCGAAGGTGTGGCGATGCTGGACTCGTGCCTGCGTCCAGAACTGGCCTCCGAGATCACGCTGCAGCCCGTTCGCCGTCATGACGTTGACGCCGCCATCTTCTTCTCGGACATCGTCATTCCGCTGAAGCTCGCCGGCGTGGGTGTTGACATCGTTCCGGGCGTGGGCCCGGTCCTGGACAAGCCCGTCCGCACCGCCGAGGATGTCGCGGCGCTGCCGCAGCTGACCTGGGAAGCGCTGGAGCCCATCCGGGAAGCCGTCCGGCTCACCGTGGCCCAGCTTGGCAAGACACCCCTGATCGGTTTCGCCGGAGCGCCGTTCACCCTGGCCGCGTACATGGTTGAAGGCAAGCCCTCCCGGGACCACCTCGGCCCCCGCACCATGATGCACGCCGACCCCGAAACCTGGACCGCCCTGGCGAACTGGGCCGCAGACGCATCCGGCATGTTCCTGCAGGCCCAGCTCGAAGCCGGCGCCTCCGCAGGACAGCTGTTCGATTCCTGGGCGGGCTCGCTGGGGCTGGCCGATTACGAACGCTTCGTGGCCCCCGCCTCAGCCCGTGCCCTGGACCACGTCCGCCACCTGGGCGCGCCGCTGATCCACTTCGGTACCGGCACCTCTGAGCTCCTGGTGGCAATGCGCGACGTGGGCGTTGATGTGGTGGGTGTTGACTACCGGCTTCCCCTGGAGGAAGCCAACCGCCGGCTGGGCGGCACCGTCCCACTGCAGGGCAACATCGACCCCGCGCTGCTGTCCGCCCCATGGGCCGTTCTTGAAGCCCACGTCCGGGAGGTCATCAGGGCAGGGTCCGCTGCGCCCGGCCACGTCCTGAACCTTGGCCACGGCGTGCCGCCGGAAACCGACCCCGACGTGCTGACGCGCGTCGTCGAGCTCATTCACTCGATTTCCCCGGAGTAATACGGTGAGCGCAGCCACGCCGGCGTCCGCTGAAGCGGCCGTGGTGGTGGGCGGCGGCATCTCCGGGCTGCTCGCGGCGCTGGAGCTTGCCAAGGCCGGCCGGGACGTCACAGTCCTGGAGGCAGGCGACAGCTGGGGCGGCTGCGTGGGCAGCCACATGGTGGGCGGCCTGACACTGGACAGCGGGGCGGAGTCCTTCGCAACCCGCTCAAGCGCCGTCGCGGACCTGGCGGCCGAACTCGGCCTCGCCGGCAACATTGTGGCGCCCCACCCGGGCGGAGCGTGGGTGCAGCTCCCTGAAGGCGCCCGGGAACTCCCCAAGACCGGTGTCCTGGGCATACCCGCCAACCCGTGGGACCCCGAAGTGCGCAGGACCCTTGGGCTCGCGGGTTCCCTCCGTGCGTCCCTGGACAGGCTCCTGCCCGCGTCTGCGGGGACCCGTGCAGCAGTCACCAGTGTTTCCGACCTGGTCCGCGCACGGATGGGCCGCCGTGTCCTGGAACGCCTCGTGGCACCGGTGGTGGGAGGCGTGCATTCCGCCGATCCTGCGCTGCTCGACGTGGACATGGTGGCGCCCGGGCTCCGCGCCGGAATCCGGACCCACGGCTCCCTCGCCGCGGCTGTGGCCGCGCAGCGGCGGGGCAGTGCATCCCGGCAGGATGACGTCACCGGGCAGGATAACGCGGCCGCTACCAGCCAGCCGGCAGCTGCACCCGCAGCGCCGCCTGCGAAGGCGGGGTCCGCCGTCGCCGGCCTCCGGGGTGGCATGCACACGCTGATCACCGCCCTCGTGGCCGAACTGCGACGGTGCGGCGTGAGGCTGCTAAGCAGCACACGGGCCGACGTGGTGGCCAGGACAGCCAACGGGTGGCGGGTCTCGGCGGGGGAGCGGACATATGACGCCAGCCTGCTGGTGGTGGCTCTTGACGGCCCGTCCGCGGTCGGGCTGGTGCAGGAGGCCGTGCCGGATTTGGCCGCGCACCGGCCGGGTGCCGGTCCGGATGTAAAGCTTGTGACACTTGTTGTGGACCTTCCCGAACTGGACCGCAGGCCGCGCGGCACGGGCATCCTGGTGGCTCCGCAGACCCCCGGTATCCAGGCCAAGGCACTGACCCACGCCACCGCCAAATGGGACTGGCTGGCGGCTGCTGCGGGGCCTGGCACCCATGTTGTCCGGCTGTCGTACGGCCGCGGCGGGGACACCCGGGCCGGTAAGCCGCGCGCGGGCGGGGCCGATTCCGGACTGCCGGGCGGCACCGGAGCAGATGCCGGTGACCAGGGGCTTCTTGACGCGGCCTTACGGGATGCGTCGGCCCTCCTGACCGTACCTGTCACGTCGAATGACGTGCTCGACTGGGACGTCGTCAGCTGGGGCGGGGCGCTTCCGTTCGCCGCCGTGGGGCACCGCCAGCGGGTGGCTGACGTCCGCCGGGTCTGCGCCGCCGAAGGAAACCTGGTGATGGTGGGCGGCTGGCTGGCGGGAAACGGCCTGGCCGCCGTCGTGGCCGACACGAAAAGGCAGCTGGCGGACCTCATCCGATAGCCCGCGAGTACCGCGTGCAGGGCTTCTTCGCAAGTTTCTAATGACGCGCATTTCTGGCTAGGGTCGATGACTATGGTCAATCAGAAGTCCGAAGAAACTCGAACGCTGACTGGTTTCCATGGGGGTCTTCGGCGCGGCACGGCAGCAGCGGCGCTCGGAGCGGTACTAGTCCTATCCGCAGGTGTTCCTGCATCCAACGCTGTGTCCCTCGTTCCGGCTCCGGACACCACAACAGACGGCGCAGAAGCCGCCACGACCACGTCCCTGGAGGCGGGTGTTCCCTTGCTGGACGCCGTGGCGTCGGTGGTCCTGGGACCGAAGCCTGAGCCTTCCGGCTCGCCCGCACCCGGCACCGGCAAGCCGACGCGGCCCGGATACCGCACGCAGCCCACCCCGTCCCCCTCTCCGACGACCGAGCCGGCATGGCCGTCACCGTCACCCACCACCCCGACGTCACCTGCGCCGTCGCCGTCCGAAGGCACGTTGCCGCCGTCGGAGACTCCCGCACCGTCCCCCACTGGCGGTGCGGCAGCTCCGTCCACCGGTCCCACGCAGACGCCGGGCACGCCCGCCACCGGAGCGGCTCCTGCCGGCACGCCCACGGCCCCTTCTCCAGCGCTTCCCGGAACTGCTGCCCCGGCCGCCCCCGGAACAGGAACAATTGCTCCCGGAACTGCCGCCGACGCCCCGGTGACGGGCGGCGCGTCACAGTTGCCGGCCGGCAGCCGGGCCCCCGGCCCCGCATCGGCGGCTCCGGGGTCCGCCTGGAAGACCACCAACATGTTCGGTCCTGCCAACATGGCGACCCTGACGTCGGGAGGCCTCATCCCGCTGTCCGGCCCCGGCTACGGGGTGTCGAGCGCGCCGGTCATGCGCTCTGCCGTGAGCGTCTCGCCGATGGGCGACATGTCGCCACAGGTCTGGTGGGGCGGCGGGCTCGTGGCACTGGCCTGCGCCGCGGGGATCGCCTACGTCCGGATGCGGCGAATCTGAGGCTGTTGCCCGCCGAGCACCGGGCAGGCGTTGCGTGGATTCGGTCGTAATGTGAAATTAAGCACTTCTACGCGTTGTAGAAGTACTCGGTTTCGACTTAGCTGCAATGAAGGGGCAGACTGGTAGCTATGAGCCACACTTCTGCCGAATCTGTCACTAAAACCGAAGAATCAGCCGAGCAGTTCTTCACCCTCTGGACCGTGTTCAAGCGCTCCGCCGACATCCTCCGCGGCGCCGATGCTGCCGAGGAGTTTGACGAGCTGACGGCCCGCCTGGCAGGGGCCGGGGTGGTCCTCCGGGGAAGCTACGACGTCTCGGCCATGCGTGCGGATGCGGACATCATGGTGTGGCTCCACGGTCCCAAGCCGGAGGCCCTGCAGCAGGCGGTCCGCGACATCCGCCGCAGCAAGCTCTTTGCCGGCACGGAGATCGTCTGGTCAGCCATGGGTGTGCACCGCGAAGCGGAATTCGCGAAAAACCACACGCCCGCTTTCTCCCGCGGCGTGGAACCCGCAGAATGGCTCTGCGTCTACCCCTTCGTCCGCTCCTACGAGTGGTACCTTCTGCCGGACGCCGAGCGCGGCGCCATGCTTCGCGACCACGGCATGCTGGGCCGGGAGTTCCCGCAGGTCATCTCGAACACGGTGTCCTCGTTCGCCCTGGGCGACTGGGAGTGGATCCTGGGCCTGGAGGCCCCCGAGCTGGTAGACCTCGTGGACCTGATGCGCCACCTGCGCGCCACCGAGGCCCGCCACCACGTCCGTGAGGAAATTCCGTTCTACACCGGCCGCCGGGTCACCGCTGCCGAGATCTCCGAGGTCCTTGCATGAGTACGCTTGAATCCCAGGCGTCGGTCACGTCCGTCAATCCCGTCACCGAAGCCGGCCGGATGGCGCCGAAGGAGTACGACGCCGTCCTCCTCGCCTCTTTCGGCGGCCCCGAAGGCCAGGACGACGTCATCCCGTTCCTCCGCAACGTGACCCGCGGACGCGGAATTCCGGACGAGCGGCTCGAAGAGGTCTCGCACCACTACCGCGCCAACGGCGGCATCAGCCCCATCAACCAACAGAACCGCGACCTCAAAGCAGGAATCGAAGCTGAACTCTCAGCCCGCGGCATCGACCTACCCGTGTTCTGGGGCAACCGCAACTGGGACCCGTTTATCCCGCAGACCCTCCAGGACGTGTACGACGCCGGCCACCGCAAAGTGCTGATGGTCACCACGAGCGCCTACTCCTGCTACTCCAGCTGCCGCCAGTACCGCGAAGACATCGGCATGGCACTGACCGAAACCGGCTTGGACGGGAAGCTGGAAGTGGACAAGGTCCGCCAGTACTTCGACCACCCGGGATTCGTGGAGCCCTTCGTGGAAGGGACCGCCGCAGGGCTTGCCGGCGTCCGCGCCCAGCTTGCCGCAGCCGGCACGCCGGACGCGCCGGTCCACATCCTGTTCGCCACACACTCCATTCCCACCCGTGACGCCGAAGCCGCCGGACGCTCGGAGGGTGAGCCTCGCCAGTTCGCTGAAGATTCGGCCTATGTTGCCCAGCACCTGGCAACCGGCGCCGAGGTCATCCGCCGGGTCGGCGAGGAATCCGGCCTGACCGCGCCGTGGTCGCTCGTCTATCAGTCCCGCTCCGGTGCCCCGCACGTGCCGTGGCTCGAACCGGACATCAACGACGCCATCGAGGAACTCGCCGGCCAGGGCGTCAAGGGAATTGTGATCGTTCCCCTGGGCTTCGTCAGCGACCACATGGAGGTTGTCTGGGACCTGGACACCGAAGCGTTGGAGACCTGCCGGAACCTCGGCCTCGCCGCAACCCGGGTCCCGACGCCCGGCACGCACACCAAGTTCGTGGGCGGCATTGTGGACCTGATCTGTGAACGCACCGCAGCGAACAACATCTCCGGCCGGCCCCACATGACCGATCTGGGCCCCTGGTACGACGTCTGCCGTCCCGGCTGCTGCTCCAACTTCCGGGGCGAGAAGCCCACCATCGCGGGAGCCGACACCACCGTGGGCACCGGCCACGACGGGTACCCCTCGGAATCGCAGGCCGGCCCGGCCACGCCGGCGGCCGGACAGGAAGCACCGTGACCGTCCGCATCGGAACGCGTGCCAGCAAGCTGGCGCTCACCCAGACCCAACAGACAGCTGACCAACTGGCCGCCATTGGCGGTTTCCCCGTGGAACTGGTCCACATCAGGACCGACGGCGACGTCCTGACAGGCTCGCTGTCTCAGATGGGCGGCACAGGCGTGTTCGTAGCGGCGCTGCGCGATGCCCTCCTGCGTGACCAGTGCGACGTCGCCGTGCACTCGCTGAAGGACCTGCCCACCGGGGCCGCTCCCGGACTGACCCTGGCTGCGACGCCGAAGCGCGTTGATGTCCGGGACGTGCTCTGCGCGCGCGACGGATTAAAGCTGGCAGACCTCCCGCAGGGCGCCCGGGTGGGAACCGGCTCACCCCGCCGCGCGGCGCAGCTTCGGGCTGCCCGCCCGGACCTGGACATCGTGGATATCCGCGGCAACGTGGACACCCGCCTGGGCCGCGTCCCCGGCCTGCCCGGCAACGCCACCGACGCAGTGGTGGCAGGTAAATCCTGCGACCTCGACGCCGTCGTTCTGGCGGCAGCCGGCCTGGAACGCATCAGCCGGCTGGACGCCATCAGCGAATACCTCGAAACTGACGTCATGCTTCCCGCCGCCGGCCAGGGTTCGCTCGCCATCGAGTGCCGCACCGCAGACGCACCCCGGAAGCCCGGATCCACCGAGGGCTCCCAGGGGCCGCTGGCCCAGGCCCTCGCGGCCCTGGACGATACGGATACGCGCCTGGCGGTAACAGCAGAGCGCGCCCTGCTGGCGCGGCTCGAGGCCGGCTGCGCCGCCCCCGTGGGAGCCTACGCCTTCCGCAAGGGAAGCATGCTCTACCTGGAGGCCGTGGTCTGCGCCGTTGACGGTAAAGCCTCGATCCGTGACAAGCGGGCCACGGACGGCCTCACCGAGGTGGGTGCCACGCTTCTGGGCATTGAGCTGGCCGAGGTGCTGCTGGCGGCCGGAGCCGCCGACATCGCGGACCTGGCCGCGTCCTGAACCGGCGGACCCCGGCACATGATGGGACGGCGCAGCGCCCGCCACACGGAGGGCCAGCCAGGCCTGCGGGTGCTCGAGGGCGCCCGCGTCCTCGTCACGCGGAGCCCGGAGCGGGCCGCGTCCCTTGTCGCTGCCCTGCGGGAAACCGGCGCCGAACCGCTCCTGCTTCCGCTCATCGACTTCGAACGTGCCCGGGACCTGCATTCGTTGGAAGTCGCGTTTGACGCCCTGGGCGCAGGCGCGTACAGCTGGCTCGTCATTAGCAGCGTCACCACCGTCCAGGCGCTGGAAGAACTTGCAGGGGAACGGGGCGCTACCCTGAGCCAGTGGCTGCCCGGAACTGTCCAGGTCGCCACCATCGGGCCTGCCACCCGCCGTGAACTCGAGTCACGGGGAATCACTGTTGACCTGGCCCCGGCCCGGCTCCAGTCCGGCGGAGGCCTCCTCGACATCTGGCCGCAGGGCCAAGGCAGCGTGTTCCTGCCGCAGGCGGACATCGCGGACGGCAGGCTGGCCGAAGGGCTGGAGTCCCTGGGGGCAAGTGTCCAGGCCGTTACCGCGTACCACACCGTGGACTATCCGGCGGATCCGGCCCGCAGCTTCACCCCCGACGGCGGTGCGGGCCGGCAGCCCCGCTCGGCGGTCCTCACCGCGTCCGACGCCAAAGCCGAGCTTGCCGCCGGGCGGCTCCACGCCGTCGTCGCCGCTTCACCCAGCGCTGCCCGCCGCATCCACGCCGGCCTCTGGCCGCTGGGCGACTGCCGGTTCGTGGCGATCGGGCGTTCCACGGCCGCGGAGGCGGAGCGGCTGGGACTGCCGGTTGCCGCCGTCGCCGAGCAACCCACCACGTCCGGCCTGGTATCCGCCCTCATCGAGGCGCTGGTTCCAGGACATTCCGCATCACCCACGCCCGCCTCCGAGAACCACGCGAAGGATAGAACATGAGCTTCCCGACCCACCGCCCCCGCCGGCTTCGCACCACCCCGGCCATGCGCCGGATGACGGCTGAACACCGGCTGGCGGCTCCGGAGCTGATCCTCCCCGCCTTCATCCGCGAGGGGCTCACGGAACCCAACCCGATTGCCTCCATGCCCGGCGTGGTGCAGCACACCACCGATTCCCTCAAGCGGGCAGCGGCCGAGGCCGTGGAGCTGGGCGTCGGCGGCATCATGCTCTTCGGCATTCCGGCCGAGCGCGATGCGCGCGGCACCGCGTCCCTGGACCCGGATGGCGTGCTCAACAAGGCCATCCGCGACGTCCGTGCCGAGGTGGGCGATGAACTCGTGGTCATGAGCGACGTTTGCCTGGACGAATTCACCGACCACGGCCACTGCGGCGTCCTCGACGCCGACGGCTATGTGGACAACGACGCGACGCTGGAAATCTACGCCGCTATGGCCGTGGCGCAGGCGGACGCGGGCGCGCACATGCTTGGACCGTCCGGCATGATGGACGGCCAGATCGGCGTGATCCGGCAGGCGCTGGAAGGCGCCGGGCACACGAACACGGCCGTGGTGGCCTACGCCGCCAAATACGCATCGGCGTTCTACGGCCCGTTCCGGGAAGCCGTGGATTCCCAGCTCAAGGGCGACCGCCGCACCTACCAGATGGACGCCGCCAACCGCCGCGAAGCCATCCTCGAGGTGGAACTGGACCTGGCCGAAGGCGCGGACCTGGTCATGGTCAAGCCCGCCATGAGCTACCTCGACATCCTCGCCGACGTCGCGGCGATGAGTACGGTTCCCGTTGCCGCCTACCAGATCTCGGGGGAGTACTCCATGATCGAAGCGGCTGCCGCCAACGGCTGGATCGACCGCCGCGCCGCCATCACCGAGTCGGTCCTGGGCATCAAGCGCGCCGGCGCCAACATGGTCCTGACCTACTGGGCGTCCGAGCTGGCCGGCTGGCTGAAGGAGTCCTGATGAGCGACGCTCCTGCTCCGGAGACCGACGGTTCCGCAGCCCCAGCGGCGGCCCCCACCACACTGGACGCCAGCCCGACTGCGCCCATCGGGCCCGGGAAGATCCTGCTTGGCCTGAACACCTTCGGCGACGTGGGCGTGTACCCCGACGGGCACCCGGTGCCGCATGCGCAGGTGCTGCGGCAGCTGCTGGAGCAGGCGGAACTGGCGGACGACGTCGGACTCCACGCCTTTGGTGTGGGGGAGCACCACCGGCGGGACTTCGCCGTCTCGGCGCCCGAGGTGTTCCTGGCCGCCGCGGCGGCCAGGACCAAGCACATCAGGCTCGGCTCCGCAGTGACCGTGCTCAGCTCCGATGACCCCGTGCGCGTCTTCCAGCGCTTCTCCACCGTCGATGCCCTCTCCGACGGCCGGGCCGAAGTCATGCTGGGGCGCGGCTCCTTCATTGAATCCTTCCCGCTGTTCGGCTTGGACCTGGCGGACTACGAGGTCCTGTTCGAGGAAAAACTGGATCTCTTCGACAAGGTCCGTACCCAGAACCCGGTCCATTGGGAGGGCAGGACCCGGCCGCCCCTCAGCGGTCTCAGCGTCTATCCGCCGCTGGAGCACCACCTGCTGCCGGCCTGGATCGGGGTGGGCGGCACGCCGGAATCCGTGCTGCGGTGCGCCGAGTACGGCTACCCGATCATCTTCGCCATCATCGGCGGCCAGCCCCGCTCCTTTGCGCCCCTAGTCAACCTGTACCGCGAGGCGATGGCGAAGTACGGCCATCCGATGCAGCAGATCGCCACCCATTCGCCGGGCCACATCGCCGACACGGACGAGGCCGCCCGCGAGGAGCTCTTCCCGCACTGGCTGGCGCAGCGCAACCGGATTGGAGCCGAGCGCGGCTGGGGTCCGGCCAGCAGGGCGGAGTTCGATGCCATGTGCGGGCCGGAAGGTGCGCTGTATGTGGG
Source organism: Arthrobacter oryzae (assembly GCF_030812315.1). Taxonomy (GTDB): domain Bacteria; phylum Actinomycetota; class Actinomycetes; order Actinomycetales; family Micrococcaceae; genus Arthrobacter; species Arthrobacter oryzae_B. The sequence goes on from NZ_JAUSSM010000001.1 coordinate 349,562, forward strand.
GTCGCCCGAGACCGTGGCACAGAAGATCGTCCTGCTGAAACGCAATCTGGGTGTTGACCGCTTCGACCTGAAATACGGCAACGGCACGCTCCCGCACGCCGCCATGATGCGCTGCATCGAACTGTTCGGCACCGTGGTGGCACCCCGGGTGGCCGAGCTCCTGTCCGGGCACGCGCCCGCAAACTGAAAGAATAAGAACCATGACTTCCAGCTCTCCTCGTAACGAGGAACTCTTCGACCGTGCACGCCAGCTCATGCCGGGCGGCGTCAACTCACCCGTCCGGGCCTTCGGATCCGTGGGCGGGACCCCGCGGTTCATGGTGTCCGCCAAAGGCCCGTACCTGACAGATGCCGACGGCGCCGAATACGTGGATCTCGTGTGCTCCTGGGGTCCCGCGCTGCTGGGCCACGCCCATCCCGCCGTCCTCGAAGCAGTCCACGCCGCAGTGGACCGCGGACTCTCCTTCGGCGCTTCGACGCCGGACGAGGCAAACCTGGCCGCGATCGTCAAGGAACGGGTGCCTGCCGCCGAACGCGTCCGGATGGTGTCCACGGGCACCGAAGCCACCATGACCGCCATCCGGCTGGCCCGCGGCTTCACCGGACGCGACCTGGTCATCAAGTTTGCCGGCTGCTACCACGGCCACCTCGACGGACTCCTGGCCGCGGCCGGGTCCGGCGTGGCCACCCTGGCACTGCCCGGTTCCGCCGGGGTCACCGCGGCCACCGCCGCCGAGACGCTGGTGCTGCCCTACAACGACCTCGCCGCCGTGGAGGCCGCGTTCGCCGCACACGGGAGCAACATCGCCGCCGTCATCACGGAGGCGGCACCGGCCAACATGGGTGTGGTCACGCCCGGCGAAGGCTTCAACGCCGGTCTCTCGCGGATCACCCGCGAACACGGTGCCCTGCTGATCGTGGACGAAGTCCTCACGGGCTTCCGTACCGGCTACTCGGGCTACTGGGGCCTCACCGGCGGCGCCGCAGATGCCGCCGAGCCGTGGAGCCCGGACCTGCTGACGTTCGGCAAAGTGATCGGCGGGGGCATGCCGACGGCGGCCCTCGGCGGCAGGGCCGACATCATGGACTACTTGGCACCGCTGGGCCCTGTCTACCAGGCAGGTACCCTGTCCGGGAACCCGGTGGCCATGGCTGCCGGCGTCGCCACGCTGACCCACGCCACTCCCGAGGTGTACTCGTTCATCGACGCACGCTCCCTGGAGCTCTCCGCTGCGCTGTCCTCGGCGCTGGACGCCGCCGGAGTGGACCACTCCATCCAGCGGGCAGGGAACCTGTTCTCGGTGGCCTTCGGCACCTCGGCCCGCGGCGTCCGCAACTATGAGGACGCCCAGGGCCAGGAAGTGTTCCGCTACGCGCCGTTCTTCCACTCCATGCTGGACTCCGGCGTCTACCTGCCGCCGTCGGTCTTTGAGGCCTGGTTCCTTTCGGCGGCACACGACGACGCCGCCATGAACCGGATCTTCGACGCGCTCCCGGCCGCAGCCCGGGCTGCGGCATCGGCAGCCGTGCCCGCCGTCTAAACGGCCTTTAACAGAAATCCCCGCCTCCCGGACGAATCCCCGCCAAAAGCGAAGGGGAAATGTCCGGGAGACGGGGATTTTCTGCTAGTGCTGAGTGCCGGAGGCTCAGAAAGCCACGGTCACGTCACCGTTGGGCCATTCCTTTTCGATGAAGGCCTTGACCTCGGGGGAGTGCAGGAGTTCGTCGAGCTTCTTGATCCGGACGTCATCCTTGGAATCCTCGCGCCAGGCCAGGAAGTTCGCGTAGGGGTTGTTCTCAACGGACTCAACTGCGAGGGCGTCCTTGGTGCTCAGGCCGGCCTTGAGGATGAAGTTGCCGTTGATCAGGGCCAGGTCTACGGAGGGATCCTTGAGGTCATTGATCAGCAGTTCGGGCTGGTTTTCGGAGAACTTGAGCTTCTTGGGGTTCTGCTCGTCGGTGAGGGTCAGCACGGAGGAGTCGTCCTTGATGTCCTCCACGAGCCCGGCGACCTCGAGGACTTTAAGCGCCCGGACCTGGTTGGACGGGTCGTTCGTGATGGCAACCTTTGCGCCGTCCTGGATGTCCTGGATGTCCTTGACCTTCTCGGAGAACGCGGCGTACGGCTCGATGTGGACGCCTTCGCCGTGGCCGAACTTGTAGCCCTTGGTCTTCACCTGGTCTTCGTACCAGGGCAGGTGCTGGTAGTAGTTGGTGTCCAGCGAGCCGTCACTCAGTGCGGTGTTCGGCGTCTGGTAGTCCTCGATCTCCTTGATGTCCAGCTTCAGGCCGGCCTTGGGGGCGAGGTCCTGATTGATGAACTCCAGGATTTTCGCCTGCGGGACCGGGCTGGCGCCGACGGACAGGGTGACAGGGTTGGCCGGGTCAAGGGTCTTGACGTCGGTGCTGGGGCTGGACGAACCGCCGCAGGCCGTCAGCGCCAGCGCGGTGACAATACCGGTGGCCAGAAGGGAGAGTGATTTACGCATCTGATGCGTTCCTTTCGAATTGCTGGGAGTTCGACGGCGGGCTTGCGCCCGGCGCCGTCTCCGGCATAGATGCAGCCGGCGGCTACCTGCTGCGGTGAAGATTGCCGTGGGCCGTTCAACGACGGCTCAGCGGTGGAGGGTGGCTTAGCGGTGGTCCAGGTTCCGGGAGATCCATTCGCCCACCAGTTGGATGACCTGTACAAGGACGATGATCAGGATGATGGTGACGATCATGACCGTGACATCGAATCGCTGGAAGCCGTAGTTATACGCCAGCTTGCCGAGTCCGCCGCCGCCTACCAGGCCTGCCATGGCTGAGTAGCCGACCAGCGTGACCACGGTTGTGGTGGTGGCTGCAACGAGGGCGGGAAGCGACTCGCGCAGCATCACCTTGTTGATGACCTGCATCTTGGTGGAACCCATGACCTGGGCGGCATCGATCTTGCCGTGATGGACGTCCCGAAGACAGGTTTCCACCAGGCGGGCAAAGAAGGGGATGGTGCCGATGGACAGCGAAACCGACGCCGCAATCGGGCCGAGGCTTGTACCGGTGAGCAGGCGGGCCAGCGGGATCAGCGCCACCATCAGGATTGCGAACGGGATGGACCGGGTGATGTTGACGATGACGTCGCTCATGATCCGGTTGGTGACGGGCATCGGACGGAGGCCGCCCGGAGCCGTTACGTGCAGGAAGACGCCCAGGGGCAGGCCCACCAGCACCGTAAAGAAGGCCGAGATTCCGACCATCTGCAGGGTTTCAACGATTGCTTCGGGCAGGGCCTTGGCCAGGACGGGGTTGCTGAAGATGTCGTTCACGAGTTCCTTCCCGTCACGTCGTTCAATTCAGCAGCATCGCCGGCTGCTGTTTTGGTCTCGGCCAGCTTCGCGCCAATTCCCCGCTGATGGAGGTAGGCGAGGACGGCGTCGTAGTCGGCATTCTCGGCGAGCTGCACGCGAAGGTGCCCGAACTGCTGGCCACCCAGCGTCTCGACACTGCCTGCCAGGACGTTGAGGTCGATGTCGAAATGCCGTGCAACGCCGGTGAGGACGGGCTCCTTGGCGTTGTCGCCGGCGAACAGGATCTCCAGGACCGGTCCGCCTTGGAGTGCGCCCTTCAGTGGCTCGGATGCCGGCAGCGGCAGGAGTGCCTTGGCCAGTTTGCTCTCAAGGTCGCCAGCCACGTCCTGCAGCGCCCCGTGCTCGATGATGCGGCCCTTGGACAGCAGGGACACGGAGTCGCAGACCCGTTTCACGACGTTCATTTCGTGCGTAATGATGAGCACGGTGAGCTGCAACCGCCTGGTGAGGTCCTGAATGAGGTCGAGGATCTCGTCCGTGGTTGCCGGGTCCAGGGCAGAAGTGGGTTCGTCGCACAGCAGGACGTCGGGGTCCGCGGCTAGGGCGCGGGCGATGCCTACGCGCTGGCGCTGGCCACCGGAAAGCTGGGAAGGGTAGGCGTTTTCGAACCCTTCGAGGCCCACGAGGGACAGCAGTTCCGCGACCCTGGACCGGATCTTGTCCTTGGGCGTCTTGACGAGCTCCAAGGGGTGCGCCACATTGCCCGCGGCAGTGCGGGAGTCCATGAGGTTGGCATGCTGGAAAACCATGCCGATGCGGCGTCGTGCCGCACGGATTTCGGAGTCCCTGACGGAACTCAGTTCGGTGCCGTCAATGCTGACTGACCCGGCTGTCGGACGATCCAGCAGCGTGAGGCAACGCACCAGGGTCGACTTTCCGGCGCCGGAATGGCCAATGATTCCGTGAATGGAACCTTTGGGAACGGACAGGGTGACGCCGTCGAGGGCCACCACTTCCTTTTTCCCCTGGCGGTAGACCTTTCGAAGGTCGGTAACTGTGATCATTTATCCTCAGGAGGTTGGCCTCGGGCAGGGCATAGCACAAGCACGCTTTTGAACTTAATTATGTCAGCGAAGCCCCGGGAGAGTCACTTCCGCATAAAATTCGGTTCTATGCCCGAGAAGCTGCAGAATGTTGCAGCTGAACCATGCCTGGGGGTTTGCTGGTGCGGCGTCAAAGCGACATGGAAAATCGCCCTAATGAGCTTTGAGGTGCTGCCGGCCTTCTGGACTGTGTGATCCTCATCCCAGAGTGAGGCGGCTTGGCGCCCCGGCTGAAGCCCTGCTCCGGGCCGGGCGGCTAGAAGTCGCCCCGGCTGGCGTCTTCAGGCGGGAGGACCGGCCATTCGCCTTCGATCACGGCGGCGGGCTTGGTCTTGCGGAGGTAGGTCTGGAAGTCCGCGGCCTGGGTTGCTGCCCAGCCGACCTGCAGCTGGTGCAGCTGGCTCGCAGGCATCCGGAGCTTGGGAAACTTTCCGGCCATGGCGTCCAGCATCCGGAGCGTTGCGAGGGCGTCAGCTGCGGAGGTGTGGGCGTTGTCAAGGCTGACGTTGTACTCCTCGCAAAGTGCGGTCAGGGTCCTCTTGCCCTTGCGGTACCGGTCCACCTGCTTGTTCATGATGTACGGATCCAGAACCGGGAAGCGGTTCAGCTGCGGAATGCCGTACCGGGCGGACTCGGCAGCCAGCACCGTGAAGTCATAGCTGGCGTTGAAAGCGATCACGGGAACCCCGTCGTCGAACAGGCCCTGCAGCACCGCAGCCAGCTCGCGGGTGACCTCCGCGGCCGGACGGCCCTCCTGCCTTGCCTTTTCGGTGGTCACGCCATGGACTTCGCTGGCCTCCGCAGGGATCTCGACTCCCGGATCCGCCAGCCACTCGTGCTCCTTGACGACACTGCCCCCGGCATCCACCACAGTGACAGACGCGGTGACGATCCGGGCGGCCCGCGAGTTGCGGCCGGTGGTTTCCAGATCGAAAGCTGCCCGGGGCCGCTTGTCCCAGGTGGTGGTGGTGTTGTTCGTGCTGATGGTGTCCGAGGTGCTGGTGATCGTAGTGGTGCTGGTGATCGAGGTGCTCATGCTTCAAAACTACCTGCTGCCACAGACAGTTTTGTGCCATGCCGCTGGCGTGGCGCCGCTGCCACGGGGACCGCCGGTCCAGCGGGCCGCGCGGCCCCGGGGCAACAGCCGGACAGTTAAGATGGACTCATGCGCACGGAGTATGTCGAGGCGGTGCTCGCCCTCGTTGAGCTCGTCCCTCCGGGAGCAGTGGTGGCCTACGGAGATGTCGCCGAGCTCCTTGGTTCCGGCGGTGCACGGCAGGTCGGGTCCGTCATGAGCCACCACGGCAGCGGAATTCCGTGGTGGCGCGTGCTGAGGGCAACCGGCGAGGCTCCACAGGGGCTCGAAGCCGAAGCCCTGCAGTTCTATATCCAGGAAGGGACGCCGCTCCTTGGCCGCCACCAGGACTTCCTCCACACAGGCGAAGGACGATGGCGCGTTGACCTTATGGCGGCCCGGTGGGCCCCGGAGGACGGTGACTTTGACCTCATCGACGCAATCGCCGAGAGGCTGGAGCGCCGGCTCCATAAAATGTCGGCCCCGAATGATGAAATGACTGTGTGACAGTTACCTTCGACTCTTCGGGCATCCGGGCCGGTCAGCCACCGGCCCGGCAACCAGTCAAGCAACCCCGCCAGGAACCAGGCCAGCTGGCCGTGGCCCGGCCCGCGGGCACAACCGCAGGCCTGCGGCTCCTGCCTCCCCGGCAGCTCCATAGCGCGGTTCCGGTACTGTCACCGGACCAGCAGGCCGCAGTGGACGTGCCGCACGGTTCCGGTCCGGTCCTGGTCCCTGGAGCCCCGGGAACAGGGAAGTCCACGGTGCTCATAGAGGCAGCCGTCCGCAGGGCCGAGCGCGACGGGGTGGATCCGGAACGGATGCTGGTCCTGGCGCCAAGCCGGCTTGCCGCCGATTCCCTCCGGGATCGCTTCACCGCCCGGCTCAACAGGAGCCTCAGCACCACTCCGGCCCGCACCTGGGCCTCCTACGCCTTCGACCTGATCCGGCGTGCCAAAGCAGAAGGCATCCTGCCGCTGCCGCGGCCACCGCGGCTTCTCTCGGGCCCCGAGCAGGACCTCATCATCAAGGAACTGCTCGATGGCCACGCGCTGCCCGGCCTGGAGCTGCCCTGGCCGGATGATCTGGCGGCCGCGCTGGAAACCCGCGGTTTCCGCCAGGAGGTACGCCAGCTCTTCGACCGGATCATCGAATCCGGCCGGACACCCGATGACCTCGTGGCACTGGCGCAGCAGTGCAGCCGCCCGGACTGGGTCGCGGCCGCCGCGCTGTACGCCGAGTACCGCGACGTACTGGACCTGCGGATGCCGGAGGCTTTCGACCCCGCCGGAATCATCACGGCGGCCCGCCAGATATTCCAGGACGCACCGGAATTCCTGGCCGCCGAGCGGGACCGCCTGCAGCTGATCCTTGTTGACGACATCCAGGAAGCCAACCCGGCCGTGTTCGAGCTGCTGGCGGATATAGCGGCGGGCAAGGACGTGTACGTAACGTCGTCGCCTGACACGGTGGTCCAGGGGTTCCGCGGGGCCAGGCCCGACCTCACTGCAGAGTTGCCGCACCTGCTCGCTCCTGCCGGCGCCGCGGACGCCGGCCCGGCGGACCAGGCCGGCAAGGACACGGTCCTGGAGCGGCCGCTCTGGATGACCCACCGCCACCGTCCCGCCGTTGCCCAGGCGTGGCTGTCCGTTGCCGGACGGATCTCGCAGCGGGCAGGCGGCCAGTCAGCCCGCCGGCTGGACGGTTCAGGATCAGCTGCCGGGCATCCGGAGCAGTCCACAGCGGCCAGGGACGGCATTGTTGAGGGCCATGTCCTTCCGTCTCCGGTCCATGAACTGCGGTACGTGGCGCAGCGCATTTTGGATGCGCACGTGAACCACGGACGGGAGCTTGGCGACATCGCCGTGATCGTGCGGAACGGTGGGCAGCTGAATCAGCTGCAGCGGCACCTGGCCGGCCACGGCATTCCCGTGCGAGTTTCCGTGGCGGAATCGGCCGTCCGGGACGAAGTGGCAGTCCGGCCCTTGCTGGACGCCTATGCCGTGGCACTGGATCCCGCGGTGCTTACGCCGGAATCCGCAGTCTCGCTCCTGACTTCCCGAATCGGCGGAGCGACATCCATCGAGTTGCGCCGGCTACGCCAGTCGCTGCGCCGAGAGGAGATTCTCGGCGGCGGAGGCCGCACCAGCGATGCCCTGCTTGTCGAGTCGCTGCTCGAGCCGGGCGCCCTGGCCACGATGGGCATCGAGGGCCACTCTGCCCGCCGCGTCGCCCGGATGATCCACGCCGGGCGGGTGGCGGCGCGCGAACCCGGAGGAAACGCGGAAACCGTGCTGTGGGCACTCTGGAACTCCACGGGCCTTGCCGGGCGCTGGACCGAAGCGGCATTAGCCGGCGGAGCGGCAGGAGCCAGGGCCGACCGCGACTTGGACGCCATGATGGCCCTGTTCCACACCGCGGAACGCTATGTGGACCAGTTGCCGGGTTCAGGGCCTGACCAGTTCCTTGAATATCTGCTCAGCCAGGAGTTGCCCATGGACACCCTGGCAGCCCGGGCACAGCTGGAGGACGCCGTGGAACTCATGACGCCCGCCAGTGCTGCCGGACGCGAATGGCCCGTTGTCATTGTTGCCGGGCTGCAGGAAGGAGTCTGGCCCAACACCAGGCTCCGCGGGGAGCTCCTCGGCAGCACGCTATTCGCCGACGCCGTGGAGCACGGCGTGGACCACGCCCTGCAGCTGGGACCCATCAGCCGGTTGCGCGAGATCCGGTACGACGAACTCCGCAGCTTCTCGACGGCTGTCTCCCGGGCCCGCGAAGTTCTGATCTGCACCGCCGTTTCATCAGAGGACGAACAGCCCTCCTCGTTCCTCGACTACGTTGCGCCGCTGCGTCCCGGGCAGGACCGCCGGACCTTCACGCCGGTGGAACGGCCGCTGACGCTTCGCGCGCTCGTCGCCGAACTTCGGCAGTACGCGCAGCTGGACGGGAGGCACGCCGCCGAGTCGGTCGAGGCAGCCAAGGTGCTTGCCGGCCTTGCCGCTGCCGAACCGTCCGTACCGGGTGCCGATCCTGATTCGTGGTGGGGGCTTGCTCCGCTGTCTTCCGATGAGCGGATTGTGCCTCCAGGCGGGACGGTGTTCGTCTCGCCGTCCAAAGTGGAAACCGTCCAAAAGTCGCCGCTTGACTGGTTCATCCAGGCGGCCGGCGGGGAAGCCGCCACCGACTTCGCCAGAAGTCTCGGGACCCTGGTCCATGCCATTGCACAGGACCTGCCGGATGCTTCTGGAGCCGAATATGTGGCAGAGCTGGTCCGGCGATGGCCGACGCTCGGCATGAAGGACAACTGGGAAGGCAAACTGGATTTCCAGCGCGCCGAAGCCATGGTCCGGAAGCTGGCCCAATACATCCTGGTCATGCGGAGCGAAGGAAGGAGCCTCGTCGGCGTCGAACGGGACTTCGAAGTGAAACTGCCGGACATTGTCGATGATCCTCAGCCCGGCATCGCGTCGCCGGAAGGCGCCGGTGCTGAACCTGCAGTGCGGTTCTCGGTACTGCGCGGACAGGTGGACCGGCTGGAGATCGACGCCGAGGGGCGACTGGTGATCGTTGACCTCAAAACGGGCAAACGTCAGCCGTCCAAGGCCGAACTGTCCCGCCACCCGCAGCTGGGCGCCTACCAGGCCGCGGTGCTGGCCGGGGGATTCACTGAGCCGGGCGCCCCGGCCAGCAGTGTTCAGCCGGGAGGGGCCGTGCTGGCCCAGCTTGGCACCAGCAACAAGAACCCCGGCATCCAGGTCCAGGAGCCACTGGACGACTCAGGCAACTGGGCTCTCGGTATGGTGGACGAGGCCGCGCAGCTCATGTCCGGCAGCCATTTCGAGGCGCGCCACGATCCGGCCAAATCAGGCCACGGCGGCCACGGCTGCCGGCTGCCCGAAGTCTGTCCCCTTTGTCCGCGAGGAAAGCAGGTAACCGAATGACGACGACCCACGACGTCCCGGCCCCGCGCTTTTCGCCGGAAGAGCTGACTGCCATGCTCGGCGAACGCAACAGCCCCACCGCCGAGCAGTCAGCCATTATTTCCTCGCCACTTACGCCACGGCTGGTGATTGCCGGGGCAGGATCCGGCAAGACCGCCACGATGGCAGACCGGGTTGTGTGGCTTGTTGCCAACGGCTGGGTCCGGCCGGAAGAAGTCCTGGGTGTCACGTTCACGCGGAAGGCTGCAGGTGAGCTGGCCAGCCGGATCCGGGCCAAGCTGGCCGCCCTTCAACGCATTGCCGCCGAGGACACCGACCACAGGATTTTTCCGGCAGGCCTGCTCAGCGAGGATGCCTTGGAACCCAAGGTTTCCACCTATCACTCCTACGCCAGTGGCATCGTTTCCGACTACGGGCTCCGGCTTGGTGTCGAACGCGATGTTGTGCTCCTGGGCGGAGCGCAGGCCTGGCAGCTCGCCAGCGAAGTTGTTGAGGCCTTCGACGGTGAATACGAGCATTTCCGCGCTGCCAAGTCCACCCTCGTGAAAGCAGTCATCCAGCTGGCGGGCGAGTGCGCTGAACACCTGCGGGATCCCCAGGAGGTGCAGGGCTGGCTGATGGACCGCGTGGCCGAATTTGAAGCCTTGCCGTACGTGGCCGGGGCCAAAAAGAACCCGACACAGGCCGCCGGCGAACTTGGGGCGATGCTGCGAACCCGGGCCAGCGTCGCTGAAATGGTGGGCAGGTACGCAGAAGCGAAGCGGGTCCGTGGCGCATTGGACTTCGGCGATCTCGTGGCCCTCGCCGCACGGGTTGCCAGCGAGATTCCGTTGGCCGCCGAAGTGGAACGCCAGCGATTCAAAGTGGTTCTTCTGGACGAATTCCAGGACACCTCGCATGCCCAGCTCGTGCTGTTCTCCAGGCTCTTCAGCGGCGGCCATGCCGTGACGGCCGTGGGCGACCCCAACCAGTCCATCTACGGTTTCCGCGGTGCCTCAGCCGGCCAGCTCTTCCATTTTGTCCGGGAATTCCCGGTCCTCGTTGGCGCACAAGGGAATATGGCCGGCGCATCGGATACCGGTCCGGCCGGAACCGGGCACGGTGAAGAGCCGTCCAGCGGCTCGTTCGCGGTGGCGCCCACGTCGTACCTGACAACTGCCTGGCGCAACGGGCGCAACATCCTGGCCGCGGCCAACGTCATCTCCGCGCCGCTGAGCGCCGCTGCCGCCCGGACCGGTCCGGCGGGGGAGCGGGAGTCCGGAGAGTCCGTCGAGGTCCCGCCGCTGCAGCCCAGCCCCGCGGCGGCTCAGGGGAAGGTCGTCATAGGGCGCTTCGCGACGGACGAGGACGAAGCCAAGGCCATCGCGGCCGACGTTCTGCGTTATCGCGTCACGGACTTCGAAGACACCGCCGGAGAGGACCGGATTCCTCCGGCCATGGCAGTCCTCTGCCGCCGGCGTGCCCAGATGGAATGCGTCCGGCGTGAGTTCGAAGTGCGCGGGATCCCGTACGAGATCGTGGGCCTTGGCGGACTCCTGGACACCCCGGAGATCGTGGATCTCGTCGCTACACTGCGGGTCCTCGCGGATCCGGGACGTTCGGACTCCCTCATGCGGCTTCTGGCCGGGGCGCGCTGGCGGATAGGTCCTTCCGACCTTATGGCCTTCCGGGACTGGTCTTCGTTCCTCGCGCGGCGCCGCGGGCGTCCGGAGACAGGCGCCGATGAGGTCGACGAGGCCGAATCAGCCGTGATCGAGAGCGACATCACCGATTCGCCGAGCCTCGTGGAGGCACTGGACTGGCTGCCGCGCGAAGGCTGGACGTCGGCCCACGGCCGGACGTTGAGCACGGAGGCGCTGAACCGGCTGCATGTCCTCTCCTCCGAACTCCGGCAGCTCCGGGGTTTCATGGGTGATGACCTCACCACCCTTCTGGGCGAAGTGGAGCGGGCCATGCTCCTTGACATCGAGGTGGCAGCCCGCCCCGGAATCAGCATCCACCAGGCCCGGAGGAACCTGGATGCATTCCAGGACGCCGCGGCAGGGTTCCTTCACACCTCCCACCGCGTTGACGTCCTGGCTTTCCTGGCCTGGCTCGAAGCCGCGGCGACGGAGGAGGGCGGACTCGACGTTGCCGCCCCGGACGTCAATCATGAAGCCGTCCAGCTGCTGACCGTGCACGCGTCAAAGGGCCTGGAGTGGGACGTTGTGTTCGTTCCGGGGCTGAACGCCGGAGCATTTCCCAGCAGCCGGGATTCGCGCTGGAGCAGCGGGAGCGCCGCCTTGCCCTGGCCGCTGCGCGGGGACCGCGCGGATCTGCCGCAGTGGGACCTGGACCAGCCGGACCAAAAGGGCTGGCTGGATGCGGAGAAGGACTTCAAAGCCGACGTCCAGGCGCACGGCGAGGCCGAGGAGCGCCGGCTCGCATACGTGGCCTACACCCGCGCGAAGTTCGTGCTGTGGGTTTCCAGTGCGGCCTGGGTCGGATCCCGCGCCGGAATGGCGGACATGTCGCCGTTCCTGTCGGAACTGGCGCCCCTCGCCGGGGTCCAACACCCCGGCGCCGACGCAACTGGCACCGACGCAACTGGCGCCGACGCAACTGGCGCCGGGGAAACCCTGCCCGCCGAAGGGCTGGCGGAAGAACCGCAGGAGCTCGCCGCCGTCGTGCACGCTGCATCGGTGGAGGAGGCATCGCTGCCGGCCGAAAGCCCATTGACCCAGGACCTCGAACTGGCGCTATGGCCGTATGACCCGTTGGAAGGACCTGCTGATCCGCGCACCGGCGCAAGACTCAGGCTGGTCCCGGGCCGGCGGGCAGCGATGGAACTGGCCGCCGCGCGGGTGCGCGGAACCATGGCCGCGGGCTCCGCAGGGAACGCCGAAGCCGAGGCTGCGGCCGCGGCGCAGGAAGCCCGGCAGCTCCGTAGCGTCGCCGCCAATTGGGCGCACGAAGCAGCGCTGTTGCTGGAACGCCGCTTCCGGCGGGCCACCGTGCAGGACGTCCACCTGCCCGGCCACATTTCCGCGTCAACCTTTGTGGACCTCGGTGACGATCCCGGATCCGTGCTGGCGCGGCTTCGCCGGCCGGTCCCCAGGGAGCCGGGGATGTCAGCGCGCAAAGGCACGGCATTCCATGCCTGGGTTGAGGAATACTTCGGCGCGGCAGGCATGCTGGAGCTGGACGAGGCACCTGGTTCGGACAGCCACATTGACGAGGCCTACGGGCTGGACTCGATGGTGGAAACCTTCCGGAACTCGGAGTGGGCGCACCGCGCGCCCGCCCATGTCGAGGTTCCAGTGGAGACGCGCATCGGCGACGTGGTGGTGCGCGGCCGGATCGATGCCGTGTTCCGGGACGCCGATGGCGGCTGGGACCTGGTGGACTGGAAGACAGGCCGCCGCCCCGCAGCGGGACAGCTGAAGGTGAAGGCTGTCCAGCTGGCGGTCTACCGGCTTGCCTGGGCCCGGCTGAAGGGAGTCCCGCTTGACAGTGTCCGGGCGGCGTTCTACTACGTGGGTGAAGACCAGGTGGTCCGCCCCCACGACCTTGGCACGGCCGAGCAGCTGGAAGACATCGTTACAGCGGCCCTCGCGGGAACCACCGGGATGGCCAAGGTGCCCGCTTCGGCTAGTGGGACTTTGCGTCCACAATCTTGAGGGCTGCGGTGGACGTGTCATCCGCTGAAAGCGTGGCCGGGGGAGTGGCCTGTTGCCCGTCGGCCGCCCGGCCCGCTCCGCTGTTCCCGTCCGTCTCGGGGGATGCATCGTTGCCGCCGGACGTACCGGCCGGGCCGGCATGGCCAGCGTGGCCGGGGGTTGCTGTGTCGCGGCCCGGCGTGGCCGGTGCTGCCGGTGCGGCGTCGGCCGGGATCGGTGTCACATGCACCGAAGGCATGGCATCCGCCGACGGGGCGCCCGACAACCCCGAAATCTGCTCTGCGGCCAGCGCGGCAGAGGGCACGCCGGCGGCACCGGCCGGTTTATCCTGCGGCACCGGTTCGACATGTACGGCCGGGACGGCTTGCGGCAAAGGTTCCACGCTGATGGGCTGTCCGCCGTGCTCGGTGATGTCTTCCGCCAGGGAAGCCAGCATTTCTTCAGCTTCGGCGATCATTGCCTGGTCCCCGGCAGCCAGGCCCTTCACCAGGTACTGGGCCAGCGCAAATTCGGCGGAGAGCGCTGCACGGCGCAGCAAATGGGCGTCCGGTGCGTCCCTGCGGCTCGACGTGTAGTGGCGGAGTACGGAATCGACGAAGCTCTGTTCGTTGGAGGCGACCAGCCAGGCCATGTCGTCGGCCGGGTCCCCGATGCGCAGATCGGTCCACCCGGTCACCGCTGTCACGCGGTCGCCGTCCACCAGGAGGTTGTCCTCGTGCAGGTCGCCGTGGACCACGCAGGGATTGAAGCGCCACAGCGAGACGTCCTCGAGGGCATGTTCCCATCGGCGCAGCAGCACGGGAGGGATCTTCCCGGTGGTGGCAGCCTGATCGAGCTCGTTGAGCCTCCGCTGCCGGAACTCGTTGGGGGTGTAGCTGGGGAGGTCGGCATTGCTGACGAGGGACTGGGGGAGGTCGTGAATGGCAGCCAGCGCCGCGCCCACTTCCTTCGCGAGTCCTTCCGAACCGGCCGTCAGCTCCTCGACGCTGCGCGTGGTGCCCGCCAGGTGCGAGTACACGAATGTACTGAGCGCACCCTGCCGTACCGTGCCTGCCACCGTGGGCATGAGGAAGGGCAGCTCGGCCCTGACTCCAGGTGCAAAGGCCCGGAGGACCATGAACTCCGTTTCCAGGCGGGCGCTTGCCTCGGCGTGGCGGGGCGAACGGACCCGCCACTGCTTCCCCTCGGAGTCCAGGAGAAGTGCCGAATCGAAGTCCGCCGGATCGTCGGGAGCGGAGCTCACGGCGGTGGGCGTCAGTCCGGGGACTGCCGCAGTTGCTACAGCTGCCAGTTCGATCGGTTTTCTTCTCACGCATCCACGGTAGATTGACTGGCGCCTAAGACGGCGATGTACTGCGGCGAGTCTCCATATCAGGACGATTTAGCTTGCAATTTCCCTTGCCACACACGATCAAAACCACCCTCGCGGGGCGTCGGCGGCCGCCGGAGCAAATGTCAATTGTCTGTCGGAGTCAGTACGGTGGGTACATGAGTCTTGCGGAGTCCCCGGCAGCCCAAAATAAGGCAGAACAAAATAAGGCAGCCGAGAGTGCGGCTCCGGGCAGTGTGGCCCCGTTGAAGCGGCTCCCGGCAAACCACCTGATGGACACCGTCCTTCCGGTCCGTCCCGCGCTGATAGACCGTGGATCCGGCGCCAGGATGAAGCCGGGCATGGTCGATTCCGTTGTCAGCTCCGGACGGGCGCTGGCCATGGTCCTCTCGCACCGGCAGGCCTTGGTCCGCGGCGACAGCCTGCTGCTGACGGAAGCCGCCGGCCTCGCGGAGAGCCTCGCCGAGGCCGGGTCGCCGCCGGCAATGATCATCTACCTCGGTTCCGCTCTGGGCAGCTCGGACATCGGAGAAGGTACGGACATCGTCCTATTCGTCCTCGAGGAACCTTTTGAGGTCCGGGCGGAGCAGTTTGAACGCGGCATTGCCGGCATCCCTGCCGATGCTGTGTGGACGGGATTCCGCGACGTTGCGGCGCGCCTGAACGCCACCGATACCGCCCTCTTCGTCGAAGCCAGCGCGATCGCCAACTGGCATGCCACGCATGTGCATTGTCCGCGGTGCGGTGCGGCGACGCTCGTTGAGGCGGGCGGATGGGTCCGCCGGTGTCCGGCGGACAATTCCGAACATTACCCCCGGACCGACCCCGCCATCATCGTGACGGTGGTGGGACCTGATGACCGGCTGCTG
The DNA here is from genome assembly GCF_030812315.1 of Arthrobacter oryzae. Taxonomy (GTDB): domain Bacteria; phylum Actinomycetota; class Actinomycetes; order Actinomycetales; family Micrococcaceae; genus Arthrobacter; species Arthrobacter oryzae_B. The sequence goes on from NZ_JAUSSM010000001.1 coordinate 364,829, forward strand.
CTGGGCGGCGGCGGTGCAATCGACGCGAAGAACTACTCCACGCTGGCCGGCTTCGTGGAGCCGGGCGAGTCCCTCGAGCAGGCCGTCGTCCGCGAGATCCAGGAGGAAGTGGGAGTCCGGATTACCGCAACCCAGTACCTGGGTTCGCAGTCATGGCCGTTTCCGGCCTCCCTGATGCTGGGGTTCACGGCGAGGACACCCGATACCGAGGCAACGCCCGACGGTGTGGAGGTCACCCGGGCGCGATGGTTCAGCCGCGCGGAACTCCAGGACGCCGTGCTGAGCGGGGAGATCGTCATCTCGAGCAGGCTGTCCATCGCCCGTTCCCTGATTGAGCACTGGTTCGGCGGCGTCATCCAGGACCGTCCCGCCGACGAATGACTTGCCCGCACACAGCGGATTCCACCACCTAAAACCATCGATCGACTGAGCAGCAAGTGACAACTGACAATTTTGAACGCACCGCCCCCGGCGACAGTGTGTCCGCCGATCCCGCCCCGCTGGACAACCGGTCCCTGGAAGACCGCATTCTTGGCGGTCTGGACGACGAGCAGCGGGAAGTCGCGAGCACGCTGAACGGGCCGCTGTGCGTGCTTGCCGGTGCAGGTACGGGTAAAACGCGCGCCATCACCCACCGGATTGCCTACGGGGTTCACTCCGGTGTCTACAGTCCGCAGCGGCTGCTGGCCGTGACCTTCACTTCGCGCGCCGCGGCGGAGATGCGGAGCCGGCTCCGCGACCTCGGCGTGGGCAACGTCCAGGCCCGGACCTTCCACGCCGCGGCCCTGCGCCAGCTTCAGTTCTTCTGGCCGCAGGCGGTGGGCGGCGCGCTGCCCAATCTCCTCGACCACAAGGCGCAGATGATCGCCGAAGCTGCGCGGCGCCTGAGGCTCAGCACGGACCGCGCGTCCATCCGGGACCTTGCCTCGGAAATCGAGTGGGCCAAGGTGTCCATGCTGACGCCTGCGAACTACCTCGAGAATGCGCAGGACCGTGGCAACCCCGGTGGATTCGACCTCACAGCTGTGGCCCGGGTGTTCCAGTCCTATGAGGACGTGAAAACCGACCGCAACGTCATCGATTTCGAGGACGTCCTGCTGATCACTGTGGGGATCCTGCAGGAGGACCCGAAAGTGGCGGCCACCGTCCGCGAACAGTACCGGCACTTTGTGGTGGACGAATACCAGGATGTTTCGCCGCTGCAGCAGCGGCTCCTGGAACTCTGGCTGGGAGGGCGCGATGAACTTTGCGTCGTGGGTGACGCCAGCCAGACCATTTACTCGTTCACCGGCGCATCGCCCAAGCACCTGCTGGGTTTCAAAGCCATGTACCCCGGCGCCAACGTCGTAAAGCTGATCCGGGACTACCGCTCCACGCCGCAGGTGGTCAAGCTCGCAAATGACCTGCTCGCCGGCCGGCGCAGCGGAGGGCCCGTGGCGGACGCCGCCTGGGCGGCGCCGCTGAAACTGGTTGCACAGCGGCAGCCCGGGCCGCAGCCGCAGTTCACCGAGTGCGCCGACGACGAAGCCGAGGCCGCCACCGTAGCGATCAAGATCCGCGAACTGCTCGACGCCGGCACGCCGGCCAGCGAGATCGCCGTGCTGTTCCGCACCAACGGACAGTCCGAGGCGTATGAACAGGCGCTGGCGTCGGCCGCGATCGGCTATCAGCTGCGCGGGGGAGAGCGGTTCTTTGCCCGCAAGGAAGTCCGTGACGCAATCCTCCAGCTCCGGGCTGCCACCCGGGCTGCTTCCGAAACCTCGGCCCCCGAACCCCTGGGACAACTTGTCCGGGACATCGTGGCATCCCTTGGCTACACGGAATCCGCCCCGCACAGCGGCGGAGCGCTGCGCGAACGCTGGGAATCCCTGGCCGCGCTGGTTGCACTGGCCGATGAGCTGGTGCTGAGCCGTGGTCCGCAGTTCAACCTCTCGGACTTTGTCAACGAACTCCAGGAACGCTCGCTTGCCCAGCACGCCCCCACCGTGCAGGGCGTTACCCTGGCGTCCCTCCATGCCGCCAAGGGGCTGGAATGGGACGCCGTCTTCCTCGTTGGGCTCTGCGAAGGGCTCATGCCGATCTCCTTCGCGGACTCCCCTGAAGACGTGGACGAGGAACGCCGACTGCTCTACGTGGGCATCACCAGGGCGCGCGAGCACCTCTCTTTGTCCTGGTCCCTGGCCCGGACTCCCGGCGGAAGGGCCAACCGGAAGCCCTCGCGTTTCCTTGACGGCCTTCGGCCGGACTCTGTAGCCAGCTCGACGGCGCGCGGCAAGGGTCCCGCCCCGCGGCGGAAGGCGGCGGCCCCTGCGATGTGCCGGGTCTGCGGCAGCATGCTGTCCACCGGTGCCGAACGCAAGGTAGGCCGCTGCAGCCAGTGCCCGCCGAGCTACGAGGAGCAGACCTTCGAGGCGCTGCGCCAGTGGCGGAAGGACGTGGCCCTGGCCGCCGAAGTCCCGGCGTTCGTGGTGTTCACCGATGCGACGCTGACGGCGATCGCGGAGGCGCGGCCGGCATCGCTCGAAGAATTGGCCCAGCTGGCCGGCATTGGCCCGTCCAAGCTGGAAAAGTATGGCGAAGCGGTCCTTGAAGTACTCACGGAAAGCGGTAGCACCTGATGGCCGGGGGAGCGAAACCCCACGCGATTCCGCTGACCACTCCCGACGGAGCCCCCGTCGTCGTGCGGCGTTCCGCGCGCCGCCGCCGGACCGTGGCAGCGTTCTGGGAGAACGGCACGGCTGTGGTCGCCATTCCGGCGCATTTCACGAAGGCGCAGGAAAGCGAGTGGGTGCACCGGATGCTGGAGAAACTCCGGCTGCAGGGAGTCCGGCGCTCGCGCGGGGCCGGACGGCGCCGTCCGACCACGGATGCCGCCCTCGCGTCGCATGCGGCCGGGCTGTCGGCGAAGTACCTTGGTGGGAGATCCGTGCCGTCGTCCGTGCGCTGGGTCAGCAACCAGAATTCCCGCTGGGGTTCGGCCACTCCCGCAGACGGAACCATTAGGCTCTCGGACAAGCTGCGGACCATGCCGCAGTGGGTCATCGACTATGTGCTGCTGCACGAGTTGGCGCACTTGCTTGTGGCCGGGCACAACGCCGCGTTTTGGCGGCTCCTGGAGGCTTATCCCGAGACGCAACGGGCAAAGGCCTTCCTCGAAGGCGTTGCGTTCGCCACCTCGCGGGGCATGGCACCGGACTCCGACTCGTCGGACGGTGATGCCGACATGACGTGCGACCCGGACACGACGCCCGGGACAAAAGAGCCAGGCATTGACGAAACCGTGGTTTCGTCAATGCCTGGCTGATTCATTGCCTGGCCGGCGCGTTAGGCCTTCGGCGTTCCGCCGGCTTGGTCCCTGCCCTCACCGTCGTCATCTTTGCCGGTCTCTGTGTCTTCCTTGCCGGACCCGTTGTCCGTGGCCGGTTCGTCGAATCCGCCGTTCAGCAGTTTCTGCAGGGCGTCATCCACCTCCGTGTCGCTCGCTTCGGCGAGTTTGCGGCGTGCGCTGAACCCTTGCGGATCATCCAGGTCCTCGCCGGTGGGCAGGAGATCGGGGTGGTGCCAGATGGCGTCCCGGCCTTCGGTGCCGCGTTCCTCCTTGAGGGAAGCCCACAGGGTGGCAGCTTCGCGGAGGCGGCGGGGACGCAGTTCCAGTCCCACGAGGGATGAGAAGGCATGTTCCGCCGGGCCGCCGGTTGCGCGCCGCCGGCGGACTGTCTCGCGGAGCGCAGAGGCGGAGGGCAGGAACTTCTCCGTGGCTGCCGCGGTCAGTTCGTCCACCCAGCCTTCCACGAGGGCCAGCGCTGTTTCGAGCTTTTCCAGTGCCTGTTCCTGTGCGGGGGTCCGCTGGGGCATAAAAACGCCCTGGGACAGGGCCTCCTGGATGCCTTCGGGGTTGCTGGGATCGATCTCCCTGGCGAGTTCCTCAATCTTGGAGGTGTCAATGTGAATGCCCCGGGCATAGGCCTCGATTGCACCCAGGAGGTGCCCGCGGAGCCAAGGCACCTGGACGAAGAGCCGTGCATGGGCAGCTTCCCGGACAGCGAGGAATAGCCGGATGTCGTTTTCGGGCAGGCTCAGGCCCTCGCCGAATTTGGCCACGTTGGCCGGCAGGAGGGCCATCTCCAAATCGGCCAGCGGCACTCCGATGTCCGTTGAGCTCACAACTTCCGCGGAGAGGGCGCCGATGGCCTGGCCGAGCTGCATGCCGAAGATGGCGCCGCCCATGTTCTGCAGCATGGAGGAAGCCCCGCCCATCATGGACTTCATTTCCTCGGGCATCTGCTCGGTCATGGCGGTGGACAGCGCATTGGCAATGCTGTTGGCCACCGGCTCGGTGAGCCGCTTCCACGTCCCGAGTGTTTCCTCGACCCATTCCGCGCGGGACCAGGCCCGGCCAATCAGGCCGGTGGCGGGAAGCTCGGTCACCTGGTCCAGCCACAACTCGGCCAGGCGCAGGGCTTCGTCAATTTCACGTGACTGCTGTGATGTGACGGACGGGTCAGAGCCGCTGGCGGCCACCCGGCGGGCGTTCTCGTGCGCAAGCTGCCAGTTGACGGGCCCCTCCGAGGATGCGCTCATCATGGCTTGGACCTGCGAGAACATCTGGGCCAGGAGGTTCGGATCGTCCGGGAGGCCAGCGGCCTTGGCCAGTTCGGCGGGGTCGATGTTGCCCATGCCCTTGCCACCCATGAGGTTTTGAAGCATTTCCGCTAGCGGATCCTTCGGGGTGTCGTCGTCGCCATTGGGCGGATTGAGTGGGTTGGAGGTCATGATCCCGCCGATCGTCGGTGTGACTGTTGATCACCTTCACGGTACCCCGGCGCGTCGGCGGCTGTCTGCCGAATCCGGCCCCGTTCGCTGTGGGCAAAGAGCATACTGGCCGGCTCAAACGCGTAGTGTTAGTAATCGGAATATTTGCAGGCTGCCGGCATTCTGATTGGGCGCAGCCACAGTGCCGCGTCCATTGGCGCAGGTGCGGAGAGGTCCTTAATTGACAATTACTCAGGGTGGCCAGGTTCCCGGGGATCCCGCGGAATCGGGAAGCGACGACCGGACCACGCGCGGCACGGTTAACCGGCGGTCCAAGTCCCGTCGTGCCAAAGCCCGCGACAACCGCTTCCCGGCGATGGTGTCCTCCGGCCTGCTGGCACTCGCGCTGGGTATCACAGCTGCCAGCCTCCCCGTGCCGTATGTTGTCGAGTCGCCGGGGCCAACTTTCAATACCCTGGCGAATGAGAACGGCAAGCCGGTCATCAGCGTGACAGGCCGCGAGACGTTTCAGGCCAAGGGAAACCTCGACCTCACCACTGTCTACGTTGACGGCGGACCCAACGGCCCTGTCAGTGTCTTCGAGGCTTTCTCCGCATGGCTGGACAAATCAAAGGCTGTCTATCCCGAGGAACTTATCTTTCCCACGGGGGTCACGAAAGAGGAGTCCCAACAGGAGAGCGCGGTGGCGATGACGACGTCCCAGGAAAACGCCACGGCCTCCGCGCTGAAAGAACTCAGCATCCCGTTTGAACAAAAGCTGCGGGTGGCGGACCTTGCGGACCAGTCGGCCTCGGCCGGCAAGCTGCAGGCCGGTGACGTGTTCTCCACCGTGAACGGCAAGCCCGTGACCTCGCTTCGTGTTGTCCAGGAGGAACTGGCCGCGGGAAACGGAAGGCCCGCCACCGTCGTCGTCACCCGCGACGGCGCTCCCGTCACGGAGACCATCACTCCCACTGAGAACGCTGCCGGCAAGTTCATCCTCGGCGTGCTGCTGCAGTACGAATTCAAGTTCCCCTTTGATGTGAAGATTTCCCTCGACAAGGTCGGCGGGCCGAGCGCGGGATTGATGTTCGCCCTGGGCATCGTCGACACCGTGACTCCGGGCGACCTGACCGGTGGTAAGCACATCGCAGGGACCGGCACCATCACGCCCGACGGCGTCGTGGGATCCATCGGCGGGATCGGACAGAAGATGTACGGGGCAAGGGAGGACGGCGCCACGGTATTCCTGGCCCCGGCCGCCAATTGCGCGGAAGTGGTGGGACACATTCCGGACGGGTTGCAGGTGGTCAAAGTCGAAAACCTGGCTGAGGCACGGGAAGCCGTCAGTGTGGTCGGTTCAGGCGGCGACACATCCGGCCTTCCCGCGTGCACCAGCAACTAGACTAATTGCAGGAACTAAGCACCACCGCCACTCGTGGCATTAATGACTGACTCTGGACCTCACATCCGAAGTGCAGCGTCAGTCCGAGCAACACCATCACTCGCGCTCTGAATTTTGACAAGACCAGTAACTGACAACCAGCTATGAGGTACCGAGTTTGTCCCGTCCCGCCAGCTCCACTCCGCCCGGAAGACCCCAGCCAAGGCGAGGTGCCTTGACGCCGACATTGATCGTCGTAGCACTGGTTGTGGTCGGATTCATCTTCTTCGCCAATGTTTGGACCGATGTCCTCTGGTACCAGCAGCTTGGTTTCATTGAAGTTTTCCTGACCGAAAACGTGGCCCGGATCGTCATCTTCCTGGCCGGCTTCGCCCTTATGTTCCTGGCCATGTTCTATGCCATCCGCATCGCCTATCACGCGCGCCCCGTTTACGCCCCTGATTCGGAGATCAGGGACAACCTGAACCGCTACCAGGCGCAACTGGAACCCGTTCGCCGGGTGGTCATGGTGGGCCTGCCGGTGCTGTTCGGCCTCTTCGCCGGAAGCGCCGCCGCCAGCCAGTGGCAAAAAGTGCTGCTGTTCCTGAACCAGGAGTCCTTCGGCCAGAACGACCCGCAGTTCAACCTGGATATCAGCTTCTACCTGATGACCCTGCCGTTCCTCGGTTTCGTGACGGGCTTCCTCATCAGCGTCGTTGTGGTTGCCGGTATCGCGGGAATCCTCACGCATTACCTGTACGGCAGCATCCGGATCATGGAGCGCGGCATCTTCACCAGCCGGGCTGCCCAGATCCATCTCGCCGTGACAGGCGCTGCCTTCCTGCTGCTGCTCGGCGTGAACTTCTGGCTGGACCGCTATTCCGCAGTGCAGAACAGCAACGGACGCTGGTCCGGCGCCCTGTACACGGACGTCAATGCGGTAATCCCTACGAAGTCCATCCTTGCCGTGGCTGCCGCCCTGGTCGCAATCCTGTTCATCGTCGCGGCCGTAATCGGTAAGTGGCGCTTGCCCGTTATCGGCACGGCAATGCTGGTCATTACCTCCATCCTTGCCGGCGGTGTCTACCCGTGGGTCATCCAGCAGTTCCAGGTGCGCCCGTCCGAACAGACCCTCGAGAAGCCGTTCATCGAGCGGAACATCAGCATGACCCGTGCTGCCTATGGTCTCGACAAGATCAAGGAGGAGCGGTACAACGCCACCACCACCGCCACCACGGGCGCACTGGCACCCGATGCACAAACCACTGCCAATATCCGGCTCCTGGACCCGAACCTGATTTCGGACGCCTTCTCCCAGCTGGAGCAGTACCGGCCCTACTACCAGTTCCCGAGCGCGCTCAACGTTGACCGGTACGAAGTTGACGGCAAGGTCCAGGACACCGTGATCGCCGTCCGTGAGCTGAACCCGGACGGGCTCAGCGCCAACCAGCAGTCCTGGCTGAACCGGCACGTGGTCTACACCCACGGCTACGGCGTAGTGGCCGCCAAGGGCAATAAGTTCACCGCCGACGGCAAACCGGAGTTCCTTCAGGCCGGCATTCCGTCAACGGGAGTCCTCGGCAACGACACGACTTATCAGCCCCGGATCTACTTCGGCGAGAACTCGCCCGAATACTCGATCGTCGGAGCCCCGGATGGCTCTCCGAACCGTGAACAGGACCGACCCGCCGGCAGGGAAGGCGACGGCGAAACCCAGTACACCTTTAGCGGAAACGGCGGCCCGAACGTCGGCAGCTTCTTCAACAAGGTTCTCTACGCGATCAAGTTCCAGTCCTCCGACCTCCTGCTGTCCGATGGCGTGAACGCCGAGTCGCAGATTCTCTACGACCGCAACCCGCGGGACCGCGTCGAAAAGGTCGCCCCCTACCTCACTGTCGACGGCAACGCCTACCCTGCGGTCGTGGACGGCAGGGTGAAGTGGATCGTGGACGGCTACACCACGAGCCAGTACTACCCGTACTCGCAGCAGGAACAGTTGTCCTCGGCCACCGCCGATTCACAGACGACCGCCGGGCGCACCGTCGCCCTGCCCAACAGCTCGGTGAACTACATCCGCAACTCCGTGAAGGCAACTGTTGACGCCTACGACGGCTCCGTGACGCTGTACGCCTGGGATGACCAGGACCCGGTGCTGAAGGCCTGGCAGAAGGTCTTCCCGACGTCCCTGAAGCCGTACTCGGAGATGTCCGGGGCGCTCATGAGCCACGTCCGCTACCCCGAGGACCTGTTCAAGGTCCAGCGCGAATTGCTGGGCCGTTACCACGTCACCCAGGTTGACAACTTCTACACGAACAACGACGCCTGGTCCGTTCCGAACGATCCCACGGTGACTGAACCGGTCAAGCAGCCGCCGTTCTACATGTCGCTGCAGATGCCGGACCAGGACAAGCCGGCCTTCCAGCTCACGTCGTCGTTCATTCCGCAGGTGGTCAACGGCACCGCCCGCAACGTGCTCTACGGATTCCTCGCCGCGGATTCCGACGCCGGCAACGAGAAGGGCGTGAAGGCCGAAAGCTACGGCCAGCTGAGGCTTCTGCAGATTCCGCCGGAAGCCCAGGTACCCGGCCCGGGCCAGGCCCAGAACAAGTTCAACTCGGATCCCACGGTGTCCCAAGCGTTGAACCTGCTCCGGCAGGGCGCGTCCGACGTCCTCAACGGCAACCTCCTTACCCTCCCGGTGGGCGGCGGTCTGCTGTACGTGCAGCCCGTCTACTTGCGGTCCACCGGCGAAACGTCCTACCCCACGCTTCAGCGCGTACTGGTGGCCTTCGGTGACAAGATTGGCTTTGCGCCAACCTTGGATCAGGCGTTGAACCAGCTGTTCGGCGGTGACTCCGGCGCTTCGGCGGGTGATTCGGAGAACAACGGGCAGACGCCACCCCCCGCGCCCGGCGGCACGCCTCCTCCCGCCGGCGGCACGGATGCCAAGGCGGAGCTGAAGGCCGCGCTGGAAGAAGCGAACGCAGCCATTCGGGCCGGCCAGGAAGCCCTCGCCAAGGGTGACTTTGCAGCCTACGGAGAGCAGCAGAAGAAACTGAACGCGGCTCTGCAAAAGGCCATCGACGCCGAGGCGAAGCTGGGTACCGAGGGCGCGACACCGACACCGGCTCCCACGGCTGACCCGTCGGCTGCCGCGACGCCGTCGCCAACTCCGACGAACTGACCCAGGCAGCAGGCTAGCGATAGCCTGCAGCCCGGACAGGCCGGCTTCCCCTTCCGCCAGGACAGGGGAGGCCGGCCTTTGCCATTGAGGCGGCCACCGGGGCACAGTCGCCCGGGGGCGTGTTTGAGGGGGCGTGTTGCCGGTTTGACCGCGCGTCCGATTTTCCGGTCCACCCCCTCCGGGCCACGTTCGTTTGAACCATCCGGTCGCCGCGGAGACACAGATCACGTCCCCTCGATTTGGCCTGAAGTTCACTGGCGGGTAATGTTGTTCTTGCGACGCGGGGTGGAGCAGTTCGGTAGCTCGCTGGGCTCATAACCCAGAGGTCACAGGTTCAAATCCTGTCCCCGCAACTGAAGTAAAGGCCCGGAATTCCCAAAAGGAATTCCGGGCCTTTTGCTTTGTCGCCGGGGGATCGGTTTGGGTCGGGCCATGTGTCCCTTCACGGGTCGGGCTAACGGGTCCGGTTATGGGCCGAGTTAGCGACCGGGCCGGCGGCCCGAAATGGCAGTGGTCGGGACCGCCGAAAAAGTAGGGTAGTGTTGATCTAGCGACGCGGGGTGGAGCAGTTCGGTAGCTCGCTGGGCTCATAACCCAGAGGTCACAGGTTCAAATCCTGTCCCCGCAACCAATGAGAGGCCCTGACCGGGGAATGACCGGTCAGGGCCTCTTTCTTTATCTGCAGGTGCTCCAACTACTAGCATTTCCTAGTATTCTCATTCCCGGGGGCAACGTCCTACGGTGCCACGTGGTTTTCGATGATGATCACCGCTTTAGCGAGCCGTCGCCTCCAGGGAACGGATCTTATGTTGCGGGGCATGACCGCGGCCGCACCCGGGTTCGCTCTTCTGCTGTTCATGATTCAAGCTATTAAGGCGCGCTTAACCAGGCCGTCGCCCTTGCCGGTGCAGCCCGGCCGGGGCGGAACCGCCCACGTCACTGGTCGATCATTCTCGAGAGGAATGCTGTTCGATGTCACTACCAACCAAGAAGAAGTCCGGAACTGCGAAGAGCAGGTGGGCCAAACTGTACTGGGCAGTGCCGGCCGTGCTCGTTGCCCTGGTTCTCGTGGTGCTGCTGGCGAAGTGGGCCACAGGGCTTGCCGGCGTGAAAGACTTCCTGGCGGACTACCCGGGGCATTCAGCGCTTCCGGAAGGTGCTCCCGCCGGTTTCCCGGCATGGCTGGCCTGGCAGCATTTCCTCAACGGTTTCTTCTTGCTGCTGATCATCCGTTCCGGCTGGCAGGTGCGTACGCAGACCCGCCCTGAGGCCTACTGGACCCGGAACAACAAGGGTCTGATCCGCACCAGGAATGCGCCGACGAAGATCAGCCTGGCGCTGTGGTTCCACCTCGTCCTGGACGCACTGTGGATCCTGAACGGCGTCGTGTTCGCTGTCCTGCTGTTCGCCACCGGCCAGTGGGTGCGGATTGTGCCCACGAGCTGGGACGTCTTCCCCAACGCGCTCTCGGCTGCCCTGCAGTACGCGTCGCTGAACTGGCCCACGGAGAACGGCTGGGTCAACTACAACGCCCTCCAGCTGCTGACCTACTTCGTCACCGTGTTCATCGCCGCACCGCTGGCCTTCATCACGGGCCTGCGGATGTCTTCGGCCTGGCCCAAGAACGCCAAGGCGCTGAACAAGGCCTACCCGATCGAGGCCGCCCGTGCCGTGCACTTCCCGGTGATGATCTACTTTGTTGCGTTCGTCGTCGTCCACGTGTTCCTGGTCCTGGCCACTGGCGCGCTCCGGAACCTCAACCACATGTACGGCGGCAGCGACGACGTCAGTTGGGTGGGCTTCGGCATCTTTGCCGTGTCGGTCGCAGTGATGGTCGCGGCCTGGTTCCTGGCCCGGCCGCTCTTCCTGAGCCCCAGTGCCTCCCTGATGGGCAAGGTCAGCAGCCGCTGACCGGCCCGCTGGCAGGCCGACAGATCAGTCCGCGGCTTCGGATGCGGCTCAGCCGTCCTTGAGCCTCTGGTAGGTCTCCAGGGCCCGCTCGCGCGACTCCGGCAAGCCCACCACGGGCTCCGGATAGCCGGTGGCCCGTTCCGGCGCCTTCCATGGTTCGTGGATCTCCTTGTCGCCCATGCCGGCGAGTTCGGGGATGAACTCCCGCAGGTACCGGCCTGCTGCATCGAACTTCTTGCTTTGCGTCACGGGGTTGAAGATCCGGAAGTAGGGGGATGCATCTGCTCCGGATCCGGCCACCCATTGCCAGTTGGCCGGATTGCTGGCTGCATCGGCGTCCACCAGGGTGTCCCAGAACCAGGCTTCCCCCAGCCGCCAGTCCGCCAGCAGGTTCTTTACCAGGAACGACGCCGCCGCCATCCGGACACGGTTGTGCATCCAGCCCGTCCGCCACAACTGACGCATTCCGGCGTCCACCAGCGGATAGCCTGTCCGGCCCTGCTGCCAGGCCTCCAGTTCCGCGTCCGACGGCGTTTGCCACTCGAAGCGGTCGAATTCGGGACGGTAGTTGCGGGTGGCCAGCGTTGGGTTCTCATACAGCATCTGCCAGCAGAACTCCCGCCAGCCGAGTTCGGACCGGAAGATCCCGACGTCGGCCGGGGCCTGGCGGGGGAACCGCTCACGGAGCGCTTGCCAGACGCGGAAGGGGCTGATCTCACCGAAGCGAAGGTGGGGCGACAGCCGACTGGTGCCCTCGACTCCTGGCCGGTCGCGGCCGATCGCGTACTCCTCGACAGGACCGTCAAGGAAGTCCTGCAGGCGGCTGTGCGCGCCCGCTTCGCCGGGGGTCCACACTTCCGCCAGTCCTGCGCTCCAGTCGGGGGTGCGGGGGAGTAGCCCCCAGCTGTCCAGGTCATCGCTGTCCGGCAGCGCACGGTGGCTGTCGCGGGCCGGTGCCGGAAGCTTGTCCGGGGCGTCAGCCGGCAGGCGCGGCTCGCCGTTCTCCAGGCAGGCGCGCCAATAGGGCGTGAATACTTTGTACGGTCCGCCCGCTCCGGTGCGGACAGTCCAGGGCTCGAACATCAGGCTGGCCTGGAAACTTGCAGCATCGAGGCCATGGTCTCCGGCCCAGCCCTTGACCCCTGCGTCGATGGTGCGTTCGGGCCCGCCGTACCTGCGGTTCCACCTCAGGTGCGTGGCTTCGGTTTCGGCTGCCAGCCCCTGGATGATCGCGGCCGCACTTCCCCGCCGGAGTACCAGGCGGGAGCCCGCGGCTTCCAGGCTGCCGGCCAAGGACGCCAAGGAATGGTGGAGCCACCACTTCGCGGCGCCGCCAAGTGGCCGCACGCCATCTGATTCCTCATCCAGAACATAGATGACGGTCATGGCGTGGCCCAGGGCTGCCGCGTCCGCCAGGGCGGGATTGTCATCCAGGCGGAGGTCGTCACGAAGCCAGACGATGGTGGAAGGCATGGTTCCACGGTACACGCCCGGCAGTGCTATTTACTGGCCGGTAACTTAGCCGTAGACTCGCTCCACGCCGTCCGGTGCGCGATTTCTTCGCCGGACGGTTCCGTTCGGATCAGGCCATTTTCTGTTCACAGCGGCATCCGGCTGGAGGCGGCCGGATGCCGGCAACCTGTCCGCCGCGATGGTGCCGCGGGCAGGAAAAAGGATGACCAATGAAGCTATTCCTTGCATCGGCCGAACGGACCCGGACCGCGGTCCACATGTGTCCGGCCCACCGGATGCTCGTCGCCGCCCTGGCTGTCGCCGTCACCGTTTCTGCCCTGACAGTACCTGCTGCGCACGCGGCTCCCCCAGCCGGTGACGGGTGGGTGGTCAGTGTGGGGGATTCCTATATTTCGGGCGAGGCGGGCCGCTGGGCCGGCAATTCGAGTGACCCGGCCCAGACGGATGCACTGGGTGACGCCGCCTATCTTGACGCCGGCCGGTCGGAGAGCACTGTCGGCTGCCACCGCTCCAGTTCGGCAGAGATCAGAATCGGGCAGGCCCAGGCACTGAATTTGTCCTGTTCCGGTGCCAAGACGGCCACTTCCTGGAACTCTTCCGGGCACTTCAAACCGGGGCTGGACTTTTACAGCGACGGTGCGGGCAACGTGGGGCAGGCGTTGGCGCTGCAGAACTTCGCATCGGCCAACCGCGTAAGTATGGTTGTGGTTTCGATCGGCGGCAACGATCTCGGGTTCGCGGGCATCATCGCCACGTGTGTCTCCAAGTTCATGACCAGCCCGTGGTGGTCCCCGAGCTACTGCAAGGACTCCGCCACGGTTGCCACGAACTTTTCAGCCGCCAACCGGGCGGCTGTGGCATCACGGATCGGGAGCTCACTCGGGAATGTAGCCAAGGCGATGACTGCCGCCGGGTACACGCCTGACGAGTACAGCCTGGTGGTACAGAACTACGTCTCACCCCTGCCGCGAAGCGCCGATATTACCTACCCCGAAACAGGATTCAGCCGGCAAAGCACCTACGGCTGCGGATTCTGGAACGCAGACCTGGACTGGGCTTCGGGAACCGCTGTGCCTGCCATCAACTCCACCATTTCGGCCGGCATCTCCGCTTCCGGCGTGGACGGCGTTCAAACCCTGGATGTGGCTTCACTCTTTAGCGGCCATGAACTGTGCGCGGACACGACGAAGAAGTTGAACAACACCGCACTGGCGGACTGGCGGAGCGCGGGCGCGGCGGACATCAGCGAGTGGATCAACGAGATCCGGACGGCCAGTACCGCCTTCAGCGACTACTACATCCAGGAATCCCTGCATCCGAACTATTGGGGCCAGCTGGCACTCCGGAACTGCCTGCGCCAGATCTACGACGACGGCGCCGTCCGTTCCGGGAGCTGCACGGCAGAAGCCGGGCTGACGGCAGCCGGCGAGCCGGCCGTCACTTTGCGATAGTCCACCGCTGCCGTCAGTGCGGCAGCAAAAAGGCCGGGGCCCAGTTCAGTTCAGCGGGACCCCGGCCTCTTTGTCGTCCGAATTCCGATCCGGAGCAGCAGCCTAAAGCTTGTCGAAATCAGCTTCTTCAACCGTGGAACCGGCAGCCGAGGAGTTGGCCGACGATCCGATGGCGGGCTTCGCGCCGCCGGACTTCAGGGCAGCGAGCCGAGCTTCGATCTCGGTCTGCTCCCCGAGGTCTTCAAGCTGGTTGAACTGTGCGTCCAGGCTGGAAGCGGCGAGCTCCTGCTGGCCGCGAACCTTGGCCTCTTCGCGGCGGATCTTTTCTTCGAAGCGGCCGACCTCGCTGGTGGGGTCCATGAAGTCGATGCTCTTGAGTGCGTCATGCACCTGGGACTGGGCAGCGGCGGTCTTGGAGCGCGCCACGAGTTCGTTGCGCTTGCTGGTCAGCTCGTTGAGCTTGCCCTTCATCTGGTCCAGGCCGGTCTTGAGCTTGTCCACAACCTCGCTCTGCGAAGCGATGCTCGGCTCGGCAGCCTTCGCCTCGTTCTCGGCTGCCATCTGGCGCTGGATCGCCACCTTGGCAAGGTTGTCGAACTTCTGGGCGTCGACTGTGTCGCCGCTGCTCCGGTACTCGTCAGCCTTGCGGGACGCTGCCAGGGCCTTGTTGCCCCAGTCGTGGGCGTTCTTGACGTCCTCGTTGTAGTCGTCCTGGAGCATCCGCAGATTACCGATGGTCTGCGCAACGGCGGACTCAGCCTCGGCAATGTTGTTCGTGTAGTCCCGGACCATCTGGTCCAGCATCTTCTGCGGATCTTCGGCCTGGTCCAGCAAGGAGTTGATGTTCGCCTTTGCCAGCTGCGCCATACGGCCGAAAATGGACTGCTTTACCATGGTGATGCCTTTCATCCTGCTCAGTGGTCGCCACTGAATTCAGTGAACAGTTGATGTACCGCTTCTATCCGGCGGCCAGTCGGAAACCGGCCGCCGCCTAGTCTTGGGATCAGCTAGAAATCGCCGCCGCCTCCGGAGTCGCCGCCCCAGCCACCGCCGTCGCCGCCGCCGCCGAAGTCGCCTCCGCCCCAGCCGCCGCCGTCACTGTGACCGCCGCCCCAGCCGCCTCCGCCGCCGCCGTTGAGGATGGAGTTGATCAGGATGCCGCCGAGGATGGCGCCGCCGAGGCCGCCACCGCCGCCGCCTCCGAACATGCCGCCGCGGCCGTAGCCCTGGTCGGCGTAGCCGAAGCTGTCCACGTCCCCTTGGGCGAGTTGCGCGGCCTGGGCCGCGAGGGCGTGGGCCTGCTGGGCGTACGTGAGGGCCGTGACGGGATCATTGCGGGATATGGACAAGGCATAGTCCAGGTTGCGCTGGGCTTCCGCGAGGCGGGTCCGTGCCTCTGTCCCCACTCCGCCGCGGCGTGCAGTGATGTAGTCCGAGGTGGCGCTGATCTGCGCCTGAGCAGACATGATGGTCTGCTGCAGCGATGCCTGCGCACGGCGGGCCTGTTCCTGCTGGTCGCGGATTCCCGTAAGGGCCTGGTCCAGGGACTGATGGGCTGTCTCCACGCGCTCCAAGGTGGCGATCGGATCGATCTTTCCGCCCTGAATCTCCGCCTTGACCTGCGACAGGGCTGCCTCCACGCCGGCCACCGGTCCTGCCAGCTCCGGATGGGCGCCGGACTGGATGATGGCTTTGGCCTGCGCCAGGTCCTGGGAGGTGTCAACCACTGCGGCTTCGAGGCTGTTGCGTGCCTCGTCCAAGCTCCCGGAGACCTTTGTGATGGCATCAATCAGTACCTTGGTCTGGTGCAGGCTTTCTTCGGCGGCGCGGACGGCCACGGCAGCCAAGCTTCCTTCACCGGACGCCAGCTTGTCCTGCGCCGTTGAGGTGGCGTTCTGCACGAACGCGAGCCGCTCCTTGGCCTGGCCGATGTTGTCCGACACCTGGATGAGGGCGCTGTCCGCGTACTTGGCCCGCAGTGCGGTGAGGGTCTGTTCCGCAGTCGCGATCCGTGCGTCAGCTTCCCGGGCGCCGGCGTTCACCGCGGCCAGGGCCTGGGGTGCGTTCTTCTCGAGTTCACGGAGCGAATCGAAGTCAGCCTTTTGCTCCTGGAGGGAGGCCAAGGCGGCTTCTGAACGGCGGATGATCTCGCCAAGCCAGCTCCGCTGCTGTTCCTCGGTGTCCGGGATGTGGTCGTCAAGCTGCTGCTGCAGTTTGAACGACTCGGACATGTGGCCCTTGGCTTCCTGCAGAGCCTTGGTGAAGTTCCCGACGGCGGCGTCGCCGTATTGTGCCTGGGCGAAGCCGAGTTCCTGCTCGCTCGAGTTAATGGCGTTGTCGGCTTCAATAAGCAGCGAACCGCTCTTCTTACGCAGGTCGTCCACGCTCAGCGAAGCCAGCGGGTCGAGCTCTGCGCCCTGCGGTCCGTAGCTGGCGCTCGAAGCGACGGCGGCCTTCTTCCGGCGGTTCCGGAAGTAGAGATAGGCGCCGACTCCGCCGGCTGCGACTACTCCCGTTCCAACCAGGACGGCAGTTCCGGCGCCGTTGTCGGAGGAAAGTTTGCCACTGCCGCCACCCGCTGCGTCGCCGATGGCCGTCGCTGCGTTTATTGCCGCTTGAGCGTAGTTTTTGTTAGTCAGTTCCGGGCCGATAGCGGTGCTCTTGATGTTTTCGAGCTGGGCCGCGGTGATCTTGCTTCCACCTTTATTCAGGATGTATTGCTGGGTGTCAGTAGCAACCGCAAGAATCAAAGCGTTCGGTCCAAGACCGGCTTTTTCAGCCACCTCGTCCGTCCAGGCTTCCCGGTCAGTCGGGTTTTCGAACTTCTTGACGGTGACGACGTGGAGGACCGTGGCGTGATCCGCGCCGAGCTTTTTGATGGCAGCCTCGACGTCGGACTTCTTGCCGCCCAGGACACCGGCGGAGTCAACGATCTTGGACGCTGGGTCGAGAGTCACCGGGTCTTCGGCCCAGGCTGACGTGGCGGGGACCGCCATCAACCCGGCAAGGCCGATCACGGCGAGGAGACGTTTGAACTTAGACCGCATGTGCAACCCTTCAGCACTTCTGCGACTGATTCGGGCCGAGCCAGTCGTCACAGAATGCAGCAGCGCCCCCACGCATGTGTAAAGCCGCAGGTCGCTGTGGCAATTCCATTTGATTCTATGGTGCACCTATTTGCCCGTCCACAACGGCGAATATGCCACCAGCGAAAAGCCCTTCACCCGTGAATCGGGCCCTCGGAAAGAGCAACCCGACCGCGTTCAGGAACCTCCCAGCAAACCTGCGCTTTAGCTTCAGTCAGAGGGTCCATAGTTAAAGGCAGACAAGGAATGAAAGGAAGTCTAATGACTGAGAACCCAGCACAGGGTGCATCGCCTGAGAACAGGGATCCGGAAAAGCCTCGCGAAGGCTGGCCGGCACAGCCTCCTCATGCGGACACGCAGCCGCTGGATGCGGGGCACCGGGAGCCCCAAACAGCGGCGCAGCCAGCCGCGGACTCAGCCCAGGACAACCCGACCATCCGGATCGGCCAGACGCAGCCCGAGGCACAGACGCACGCGCAGCCCGAGGCACAGCCGCAGCAGGACGCCGACGGGGCTCCGCGGCCGGTCTATCCCCAGCACCAGCCTTTCTACGGCCAGCAAGCCGGACCTTCCGCCGAGCACTCATCCCACCCGGGGTACGGATCCCATCAGGGCAACGGTCCCTACCCGGGCGGCAGTTCCTACCCCGTTCAGGGCAACCAGCACCAGCAGCGCAGCATGTACGCCTCCGACCCCGCCAGCACGCCCAAGCGCAAAGCGGCCTTCGGCGTGGGAACCTTGGTGGCCAGCATCCTGGCCGCCGGCCTCGTGGGCGGCGGAGTAGTAGCCGCCAGTGACGCCTTCCTGAATAACGGGTCCACGTCTGCGACCAGCAGCACGGGCGGCCAGCCCGGCACCGTGATCGTCAACAACAAAGACGACGTCAATGTCATCACCGCAGCCTCGGTGAAGGCGTCACCAAGCGTCGTGACCATCAAAGCGACCAGCGGAAGCGAGGGCGGCACGGGGTCGGGAATCATCCTCGACGACGACGGCCACGTCCTGACCAACACGCACGTCGTGACCCTGGACGGAAAAACCGCCAACGCCACCATTGAAGTCCGGACCAGCGACGGCCGGGTCCTCACCGCGAAAATCGTCGGCACCGATCCCCTGAGCGACCTGGCCGTCATCAAGGTGGACAATCCTTCCGGGCTGACGCCGGCAACACTTGGTGACTCCAGCAAACTCAATGTGGGGGACACCGCCATCGCCATCGGATCACCGCTCGGCCTGACGGGAACTGTCACCGACGGCATTGTCTCCACGCTGAACCGGACCATCAGCGTGGCATCTTCGGCAGCGCCGAAGGAAGGCGCGGATGACTCACAAAGCGACGACGAAGGCGGCTTCCAGTTCGCACCGCCGGACGGGGGGCAGAGCCAGAGCACCCCGAACCAGGGATCCATCTCGCTCAACGTTATCCAGACGGACGCAGCCATTAACCCCGGCAACTCCGGCGGTGCGCTGGTCAACAGCAAGGGCGAGGTCATCGGCGTCAACGTGGCCATTGCTTCGGCCGGCGGCGAATCCAGCAGCAGCGGCAACATCGGTGTCGGTTTCAGCGTTCCCATCAACCTCGCCAAGCGGGTGGCCAACGAAATCATTGACACCGGAAAGGCAACGCACGGCCAGTTCGGAGTCAGCGTCAAGCCGAAGTCATCCACGTCTTCAAGCTCGTCCTTCTCGGTGGGTGCCGAAGTGGCTACCGTCGAGTCCGGCTCCGCGGCCGCCAAG
The DNA here is from genome assembly GCF_030812315.1 of Arthrobacter oryzae. Taxonomy (GTDB): domain Bacteria; phylum Actinomycetota; class Actinomycetes; order Actinomycetales; family Micrococcaceae; genus Arthrobacter; species Arthrobacter oryzae_B. The sequence goes on from NZ_JAUSSM010000001.1 coordinate 383,807, forward strand.
GCCGGCCTCAAGGTGGGCGACGTCGTCACGAAGTTCAACGACCTTGCCATCAGCGATCCGAACCAGCTGACTGCGGCGGTACGGGAACAGCCGGCGGGCGCCTCGGTGAAAGTCACGATCCTGCGCGGCGGCAAGGAACAGCAAGTGGATGTGACGCTCGGCGCGGCAGCCGAGCAGTAAGCCCCGGACCGGATCCGGCAAGGGTATAAGCAAGATTTGACCGCAGGACTGAGGCGGGGGCACCGGCACGGTTCCCCCGCCTCAGCTGTGTAACCGCATCCTGCGCGCTTGCCTGACACAGGCGTTAACGGGACGGCGCGGGCGCCCCGCTATATGGTTAGCTTGGTTCTACCCGCACCCCGGGGGAGATCCGCGGCCATCACCTCACCCGGCTGGCTATCCACAAGCATGGAAGGCTGCTGTACAGAAAGTGGAACAGACATTGAAGATCATCGTTCTGGTCAAGCATGTACCAGACGCGCAATTGGACCGTCACCTCAGCGGCGAGGACAACACCACGGACCGCGCCGATAGCATCCTGTCCGAGCTGGACGAATACGCCCTGGAGGCTGCGCTGCAGCTGACAGAGGCCCGCGGCGGAGCAAAAGCCGGCAACCAGGTCATCGCTCTGAGCATGGGCCCCGCCGGCGCCGTCAATGCCATCAAGAAGTCCCTTCAGATCGGTGCCACCGAAGGCGTCCACCTTCGCGACGACGCGCTGGCCGGCTCCGATGCGGCTGCGACGTCCCTCGCGCTGGCAGCAGCGGTCCGGCACCTTGGAGCGGACAGCCCGGTGGACCTGATCCTTACCGGGATGGCGTCCACCGACGGCGAGACCTCCCTTGTGCCTGCGCAGCTGGCAGAGCGGCTGGACCTTCCGCAGGTCACTTTCGCCTCCGAACTGGAAGTGGACGGCGGTCGCGTCATCGCCCGCCGCGACAGCGACACGCACTACGACACGATCGAGGCAACGCTGCCGGCCGTCGTGTCCGTGACCGACCAGATCAACGAGCCGCGCTTCCCGAACTTCAAGGGAATTATCGCGGCCAAGCGCAAGACCATCACCACCCTCACGCTCGCGGAGATCGGCGTCGACCCCGCACAGGTGGGCAAGGCCGGTTCCTGGACGGCAGTGCAGACGGCCGCCGCCCGCCCGCCGCGCACCGCCGGCACCATCATCACCGACGAAGGCGACGCCGGCATCAAGCTGGTCGAGTTCCTGGCCGCCCAGAAGCTGCTCTAAGAGGATTCCAGACATGGCAAAAGTACTTGTATTCATTGACAACCCCGGCCACGCCCTCAAAAAGAGCAGCCTTGAACTGCTGACGATCGCCCGTTCACTCGGTGACGCGGCCGTCGCCGTCAACGGACCGCTGAACGACGACGTCGCCGGCGCCTTTGGTGCCAACGGCGCCACCACCGTCTTCCGGCCCTCGTCCGACGACCTGGATGCGTATTTGGTCGGCCCCAAGGCGGCCTACCTGGCCGAGGCCGTTGCAGCCTCGGGCGCCACTACCGTGCTCCTCGAGAACTCGTTCGACGGCAAGGAGATCGCAGCCCGGCTGGGCATCAAGCTCGGCGCCGGCGTTATCACCGACGTCGTGGCCGTGGACCAGGACGGCACCGCCCACAAGTCGGTGCTCGCGGGCTCCTACACCACCACGGCCAAGGCCACCACGGCAGTCTCCGTGCTGACCGTGAAGCCGAACAGCGTCACCCCGGAGCCCGCCGCTGCAGCAGCGAACCCGGAAATCCTCACTGTCGACGTTCCCGAGTCGGCCTCGGCCGGCGCTGCCCGCATTACGGGCCGCAAGGACAAGCCCGCCAGCGGCCGTCCGGACCTGACGGAAGCCAGGATCGTGGTGGCCGGTGGCCGCGGCGTCGACGGCGACTTCGGCCCCGTGGAGGAACTGGCCGACGCCCTCGGTGCCGCCGTGGGTGCGTCCCGCGCCGCGACCGACGCCGGCTGGATCGGCCACGACGCGCAGGTGGGCCAGACCGGCAAGACGGTTTCCCCGCAGCTGTACATTTCCGCCGGCATCTCCGGCGCCATCCAGCAGAAGGCCGGCATGCAGACTGCAAAGGTCATTGTGGCCGTCAACAAGGATGCCGAATCGCCGGTCTTCGAGATCGCCGACTTCGGCATCATCGGTGACCTCTTCCAGGTCCTTCCGCAGGCGACCGAAGAGATCAAGAAACGCAAAGGCTGATTAGTTGAGCATCAACGCCACGGCGCAGAGCCCGTTCAGCCCGGATCACCACCGGGTTGAGCGGGTCCTTTGTTTTACCGCCCACCCGGACGATGTCGACTTCGGCGCCGCCGGAACAATCGCTGCCTGGACCGCGGCAGGAGTTGAGGTCAGCTACTGCATCATGACCGACGGCGACGCCGGCGGCTTCGACCCGGCGCAGCGAGAAGAGATCGTGGCCATGCGGGCCGAGGAACAACTCCGGGCCGCTGCGCTGGTCGGGGTCACCGATATCCACTATCTCCATGAGCGGGACGGCTACCTGGAGCCGACGCACGAGGTGATGAGGGGAGTGGTGAAGCTGATCCGGGAGATCCGGCCCGACGTCGTGCTTTCCATGCATCCCGAACGAAACTGGAACCGCATCCAGAAGAGCCACCCGGACCACCTTGCCGTCGGCGAGGCCGTCACACGGGCGGTCTATCCGGCCCTGGAAAACCCCTTCGCCTATCCGGACCTGGCGGAGGCGGGCCTTGAGGCCTACAAACTGCCATGGCTATGGCTGTTTGCCGGGCCCGAGGAGCGTGAAAACCATTTTGTGGATGTCACCGGCCACGTGGAGGAAAAGCTGGCGGCGATCCATGTGCACGCCAGCCAGCACCCGGACCTGGACGCCATGGACCGCACAGTCCGCGCGCTCATGCTGGAGACCGGAGCGCGGGCGGGGCTGGCCGACGGGCGCAGTGCCGAGGCGTTTCATGTCGTCACAATCAACGGTTCCGGGACCATCGCCGGGTTCTAAGGTTGCCCGGGTGTAACCCATGTCATATGCTGGCCTCTCTTTAAATCATATTTATTCGGGAAAGGCAGACTTTGATGGCGAAGACTGCACAGCAGCCGGTACTGGTGATCATGGGCATCTCAGGATCCGGCAAATCAACTGTGGCCGGCCTCGTGGCCGGGAAGCTCGGATGGGACCTGGCGGAGGGCGACGACCTTCACCCGGCGTCGAACGTCGCAAAAATGCAGGCCGGTGAGCCCCTTACCGATGAGGACAGGTGGCCCTGGCTGGAATCCATCGCCGAATGGATCCGGGCGCACACCCAGGACGGAACTCCCGGCGTCGTCACCTGTTCCGCTCTGAAAAAGCGCTACCGGGACGTCCTGCGCGGCGAGGGCGTGATGTTTGTCTTCCTGCAGGGAAGCAAGGACAGGATCTCCGACCGCCTGGCGTCGCGGCACGGGCACTTCATGCCTCCCGCACTGCTCGAATCACAGTTTGACGCGCTGGAAGAACCGACTGCGGACGAAAACCACATTTCCCTGTGCGTTTCGGCCACGCCGTCGGAAGAGGCCCAGGAAGTCATCGAACGGCTCAACCTGGAAACGGCAGACGCCGCGACCCTATAGCTGCACGGTCTCGAACGGCCGCGCCCCGGACCCCTGATTGCGATCAGCGCGGTGAAGGCAGAGTTTGGCACCACGCTGGCGCTGGGCAACGTACACCCACTTGTAGGGGCGGTCGACGGCGGCCTGGTCGCCCCGGCGTTGCCGGCCTTCGTCCTCATACAGGTGTCCTAAATGCCGCGGCCTGCCGGTACGCGCCGCGAAGGCGGGTACCGGCAGGCCCGGTGATGTGATGCCGGCGCCCGGCCGGCTAGGCTCCGAGAGGGGCTGCGGCCACTGTCGGCAGTGTGGGCGAAGCGGAGCCGCCCACAGGTTCAACGGTGATACCCAACGCAGCCGCCGAACCAATGCCCTTCACTACAGCGGGCTTGGACAATGCTTCGGCATCCATGAGCCCCTGTGAAACCGGGGCGGAACCATCCTTCGGGATCAGCCACATCTGGTACACCTTGCCGGCGGGAGGTGCCGGGACTCCGTTCATCTTGACCACCACAGCGTCCTTGGACGACGAAATGGAGACGGTCGCCGTGCCTCCGCCACTCACCTCAACGGTTGCCTGCCGGACATCCTGCGCCTGGAGGACCTGGTTGAGCGGATCGTTCTGGTTGGCCACGTAGGCCCCGACGCCCACGCCGCCAAGCGCGATGACGGCGGCAGCGGCCACGCCCACCAGCCAGTTGCGGAGCCCGGGAGCCCGGCGCCGCTCCTCACGGCGCTGGCGGGCGGCACTGAGGTCATCGGCGACCGGAGTGCTGTCTGTTTCGACGGGATGCCCCGGAGTGGCAGGAGAAGGAACTGGCGCCGCTCCCGGCTGGGCTGCTTCCGGCTGGGCTGCTTCCGGCTGGGCAGGGAGCTGGGCCACGATCCGGTCGAAAAGACCTGCCGGCGGTTCCTCTTCCGCTGTGAAGGTGGCGGCCAGAGTTTCCCGTGCTTGGCGGACGCGCTCATAGAATGTGTTCCGTTCCGGCCCCGGCGCGGCCGAGAGGTATTCCTCAATGGCAGCCCGCTCTGCGGGGCTCACAGCGTCCAGTGCATACAGCTCGGCCAGCTCTACTGCCCGGCCGGAGGCCAGGTCCGTGGCGATATCGTGGGCAAACATCCCGGAGGAACGGCTGCTGCTGTTCGGTTGGTTCATGTCGGTCATCTCAACTCACCCCCAGACAGGTCTTCAAGCGGATCAGTCCATCACGGATGCGGGACTTGATGGTGGGCACGGCAGCGTCCAGTTTCTCCGCGACTTCGCGGTACGTCAGCCCGCCATAGTACGCCAGCCGGACGGATTGCTGCTGCGTCTCGGTGAGGGTGTCCAGGCACCTGACGACGGCCTCGGCTTCCAGCCTGCTTCCGACCTCGTCGGAGACGGAGTCATGGTCAATTTCCTGGCTGCTCGCGCCGTATTTCGCCTCGCGGTCGTTTGATGACTGCGAGGAACGGACCTTGTCCACTGCCCGCCGATGCGAAATAGTCATGAGCCATGCCAGCGGGCTGCCGGCCTCCGGATTGAACTTCGCAGCGTTCTGCCAGACCTGGAGAAAGACTTCCTGCGTGGCGTCCTCGCTGAGCTCGGGGTCTATCAGGACGCGCCGCGCCATGCCGAAGACCCGCCGGGACGTCAGTTCGTAGAACTCCGCGAAGGCACCCTGGTCCCCGGTGGCGATTTGTGCCAGCAGGTCACCGAGCCGGCGGTTCACGTCGGTAGCGGTGCCAGGGGAAGCGGTAGCCTCTGGGTTTGCGGCGTTGGGGGTTTCCATCACTCTCAAGCATAAGTCGGTCTTGGACGTCCCGCTGGCATCGGCACCGGATGCGGGCGCGCTGTGCGGGGCGACTTCCTTCGAAGGGGACCTGCGGACCTGCAACGTAGCCACCTGCCGCACCTCGCGATCCTGTAGGGCCCGGATTGGCCTTTACAGGTAGTTCGGAGTGCGTGGGCGGATGGATGGGCGGGAGTTCCACCGACGGCGGCCCCCGGGTCAAGGGGTAACCCGGGAAGAGGACCCTAAAGTTTGGCGCCGGCAAAGCCGTTCTGGCGCCAGGCTTCAAAGACCGCGATGGAGGCCGCGTTGGCAAGATTCAACGACCTGAGGGACGGCAGCATTGGTAGCCGCACCCGGGACGTGACATGCGGGTCATGCTTGAGGTCCTCGGGAAGTCCGACGGACTCCTGGCCGAAGAGGAGAACGTCGCCGGGAAGGTAACTGATGTCCGCGTAGGACGTTTCGCCGTCGGACGTGAAGGCATAGACGCGCTCGGGCTGCAACGCTTCCCAGGCAGCCTCGATGCTCCTATGCACCGTCACCACCGCGAGGTCGTGGTAGTCCAGTCCGGCCCGGCGGAGCTTGGCATCGGAAAAGTCAAAGCCCAGTGGCTCCACCAGGTGCAGTTCGGCGCCCGTGATGGCAGCGAGCCGGATGGCGTTGCCCGTATTGCCCGGGATTTCAGGGGTGTGGAAGAGGATGCGGAACACCGTCCCATCCTAGCCAAGGCGGGCGCCCTCCTGCGCGCAGCCGAAGCGTTAGTGCATACCGCGGAGCAGCCGTGCCAGGGCCGGGACGTTGACTGTATTGGGCGCCGGCCCTGAACTCAGGAACTCCTTGAGCCCGCGGACCAGCCCGGCTCCGTTGACCACCTGGACCGTTTCATGCCCGCGGGGTGAGCGCCGGTGGTGGTCGATCACCGGTTCATGGAGATTGCCATCAGGGCTATGGATCACGGTCCAGCCCGTCACGTTGAGCTCCGGGAAGATGTCCTGCATGCGCCGCACGATATGGGCAAGCTGCGGCGGCGCAATGGCACGGCCTCCGTGCGTCAGCGTGCTTCCGTTCCAGGCGTAGGCACCCTTCGGCAACAGCATGGATCCAATCAGCGCCAGCCGGTAGCCGGACAGCAGCGCGTGGTCGATGTCGCTGTTGTCTGCGGGTGACTGCAGCCCGTTGATCAGCCGGGCCGCGGGAATGGCGGGGAGGACCTGCCGGCTGATCAGCTGGACTGTCCGCATCTCCCGCTGGATGCGGGCTTCCGCCCCGAAGATTCCGCGTTTCCGCGGCATTCCATGGACCTGCCGGCTGGCCAGTTCCTCCGGAATCAGCGGGACGCTGCCGGATTCAGGGTGCTCGAACGGCGGAACGTACACCGGCGGATCGCCCGCCGTGTTGCGAGGGGTGTTGGGCCGATGGACAGTCGCCGAAGCACGGCTCCCGGCGGCCGGTGCGTCGAAATGCGCGCCGTCGGCGGTTGCCGCTTCCGCTGACCCGTGGGCATACGAGCGGTCATAGGCGGCTCGTCGTTTCGGATCGATCAGGGTCTCATAGGCCAGCGTTACCTGCCGGAAGACGGCGGCGTCCCCGCCGTGGTCGGGATGCGCCCGCCGGGCAGCCTTGCGGTAGGCCACCTTGATCTCTTTGTCGGTCGCCGTCACAGGAAGCCGAAGGACTTGGTAATGGGAGCTGCTGCCCTGGGTCAAGCACTGATCCTTTTCTTGTTGATTCCAGTCCACTCAGGCAGTCCGGTCCGCCCAGTTTAACCGTCTGAACACTCAACGTTCGTGCCGGTGGCCTTGGTTCCCGCCCTTCCTGTGCGGGCGGAAACACTTGATGTCACCGTGGACGGCTGCAGCGTCTAGACTCTTGCGGAGGACCGGCCGGGGCAGCGCCGCCGGCAGACGGTATGTGGGGGCGATGTGACAGCGATGGGCAGGCGACTCGCTGCGAACCGGACACAAGCTATTTACGGGGTGGGGCGGCGGATGGCCCTGCCCCTCACCTTGGCGGTGATACTTGCCGGCGCGGCCGGGTGCAGCGTGGGCGTTCCGGATCCGGCCGCTCCGCGCGATGTCCAGACCACCCCCGCGCTTGCAACCCCGACGATTACCCCGGGCCACGATGCGGCGGCGGTGGCGGCCAGGGACCTTCCTTTCACGGCCGGTGATTCGCTGGCCGCAGGGGTCGCAGTGGGCCTCTCGGACGGGCTCCGTGAGGCACCGGGATGGAAGCCGGTCAAGGAGAACGTGGCGGGGGAGAACCGCTACCTCAAAGCCGACGGTTGCTTGGTATCGGCCCGCGTCCGTGTGAACCAAACGCCACTTGCCGTGTCCGGAGATGACAGGGCCTCCACGGTCGAACTGTTCGAATATCTGGATCCCACGATCCTCCCCAACCGCCTGACAACCGACACCCTCCGCTGGGGCGGTGAACCGGAAAAGCCGGGGCCCAAAGTCGAGGTCCTGGTCTTTGAGAGCGGCTCCGCGCCGGGGGCAAAGCCCACCGCAGTGCTGGCGAGGCTTTTTGGTAAAGCGGGTTCGTCCGTTTACATTTCGCTCTCGTGCCCGGACCGGGCCGCGCTCGCCGCGGCCCGGGCGGATGTGGCGGAACGCCTGGTTGTAGTTCCGCCGTCGAACTGAACCGGCCCAGCTATCTTTGCCTGCGGGAATTCAGCGGTGACAGCCGGTTGAGGGCCAACGCGCCCACGAGCAGGCCAAAATCGCGAAGTGCGATGTCGAAGAAGCTGCCCAGCAGCAGCAGGTTGATGATGATGCCCAGCAGCCACACGGCCACCAGCATCGATCCGAAACGCGGCCGGACTGCGACCGCGATTCCGGCGATGATTTCCACCGCGCCCACGATGTACATGATGGTCTGGGCCGGGAGTGGAACCACTGAAGTTGCCACCGGGGCCAGATAGACGGTCCAGTCGGCAAGGAGATTGGTGAACTTGTCGAGGCCAAAAACAATCGGGGCGACCGTGAAGACCGTGCGCAGCAGCAGGAAGGCCTGCCGGCCCGGGTCGGCAGCCAGCGTGCTGCCGGACGAACTCAACACCGAGGAGGATTTCATGACGGGCTCCTTCTAAAAGTAGGTATCATAATTTTAGAGAGCTTTGGGGTATAAAGCAATGAATCTTGTTTTTAGAGTTAGGGTGTTCCATGCGCAGACTTCCCTGGGCCCGCCGGATCGCAGCCGTGGCATCCCTGGGCGATGAGAACCGCCGGAACCTTTTCGGATTCGTCGCTTCATCGCCCCGCCCGGTGGGGCGCGACGATGCTGCCGGCGCGCTCGGAATCCCGCGAAGCACGGCGTCGTTCCACCTGGACAGGATGGTCCAGGACGGCGTGCTCACCGTTGAGTTCCGCAAGCTCGGCGGCAAGGCCGGGCCCGGCTCAGGCCGGCCGGCGAAAATGTACGGGATGGCCCAGCCAGAGGTGGGCGCTTCCGTGCCGGACCGCAACTACGACCTGGCCGGCGAACTGATGGCAACGGCCATCGAACAGTCCAGTGCCGCCGGGGAGCCGGTCCGGGACGCACTGCTGGCCACTTCCTACGCGAAGGGCCTGGCAATGGCGGAGGGGAGTGGAAGCCTCGAGGAGTTCCTCTCGGCGGAAGGCTACGTGCCGGAGCCCGACGGCGCCGGAGGCTACGCCCTCCGGAACTGCCCGTTCCACCGGCTCGCGGACAGCCATTCGGAAGTGGTCTGCGCAATGAACGGCGCCTTCCTGAGCGGCGCTGCTGCCGGTTGCGGTCTGGCGGAAGGCCGCATAGCGGGCAACAACGTTCCTGGCGAGTGCTGCGCCAGGGTTACGCCGCCCTGACCTCCAGCGGCTGCTTGGGCCGGCTGGCCATCAGGACGCCCGCTATGACTAGCAGCCCGCCGATGACCTGGGGCACGCTGACCGGGATCCCCATGATGACGGTGATGGCCGCCGTGAAGACGACCATAAGGTTCAGGTAGTTTCCCGCCGTCGCCGGGGCCGTTGTCTTGAGTGCGAGGTTCCAGAAAAGGTACGCCCCCAAGGACGGGAAGACGGCGATGTACGCGAGCGACCATCGTTCGGCCGCCGTCGCGGGGAATTCAGTTCCCGCCACGAGGGCGAACGGACAGAGGATGGCAGTGGCCAGCACCACCTGCACCGCCGTGGCGGCAATGGCGGGGAGCCCAAGCCTGCGGGCAATGATGGTGTAGAAGCCCCACACCACAATCGAACCGATCATGAGCAGCTCGCCGGCATTGAAGGTAATGCTGAAAGCTCGGTGCAGCTCGCCCCGGGTCAGGACCAGGACGACGCCGGCAAGGCCGAGGGCGATGCCCAGCCAGCCGTACGGGCCGGGTTTTTCCCCGAGAAAGAAGATCGCCATGACCACGATGAGCGCCGGATTGGCGGCAGTGATCAGGGAAGCGTTCAGCGCCGAGGTGTGTTGGAGGGCAGTGTAGAGGAGCAGGGTGTAGCCACTCATGCCCAGCAAGCTCAGGAGCAGGAGCACGCGCCAACGGCCCAGCACGGCACGCCAGTCCGGACGTTCCACGAAGTGGGCCAGCAACACGAGCGGCAGCGCGGCCAGTGCCCATCTCCAGAAGGTGAGTTCCAGCGGCGTCATGGTGGCCACAGCCGCCTGCCCCACCACAAAGTTGCCGGACCAGAACAGGGTGGCCAGCACCAGGTAAATCGAGGCCTTCACCGCTCGAATCTACACCGGCGCCGGAGCCTCCCGCGTTGCCGCGGCTAGAATTGGCTTGTGTCCGTTTACCTCGATCATGCCGCCACCACGCCCATCGCCGCTGAGGCTCTGGCAGCACTCACCCGCGAGCTTGCCAGGACCGGAAACCCTTCATCGCTGCACGGATCAGGACGCCGTGCCCGCCGATCGGTAGAAGACGCCCGCGAGGCAATTGCCGCCGCCGCGGGCGCCCACCCATCAGAGGTCATCTTCACGTCAGGCGGCACGGAGGCGGACAACCTGGCCGTGAAGGGACTTTACTGGGCCCGCCGCGCCGAAAATCCGGGACGCACGCGCATCCTCTGCTCCGCCGTCGAACATCACGCTGTCCTGGACACCGTTGAATGGCTGGAACGGCACGAGCAGGCAGAAGTTTCCTGGCTGCCCGTAGATTCCAACGGCGTCGTGGACCTTGGGGTGCTGAGGTCTGAGCTCCGCCGGGACCCGGAGTCCATCGCGCTCGTGTCGGTGATGTGGGCCAACAATGAGGTGGGTACCATCCAGCCGGTGCGGGAGGTGGTTGAGGCGGCCCATTCCGTCGGCGTGCCCGTGCATTCCGACGCCGTCCAGGCCTTTGGGTCGGTTCCCGTGGATTTCCGGGCGAGCGGACTGGACGCCATGTCCGTCTCCGGCCACAAGATCGGCGGCCCGGTAGGAGTGGGTGCCCTGCTGCTCGGCCGCTCCGTAAAGCTGACACCGGTGCAGCACGGGGGAGGGCAGGAACGCGATGTCAGGTCCGGGACCCTGGACACGGCATCGATCGCCGCCTTCGCCGCCGCGGCGGAAGCCGTGACGAAGGACCTCCCCGGGGAGTCGGCACGGATCGCGGGGCTGAGGGACAGGCTGATTGCCGGCGTGCTGGACTGCGTCCCGCACGCGGTCCTGCGCGGCGCGCCCGGGGATGGACGCCTGCCCGGCAACGCACACTTCACATTTCCGGGCTGCGAGGGCGATTCCCTGCTGTTCCTGCTGGACCTTGCCGGCGTTGAATCATCCACGGGTTCCGCCTGCACGGCCGGCGTTCCGCGGCCCTCCCATGTCCTGCTGGCCATGGGGCTGGACGAGGAGACCGCCCGGGGTGCACAGCGCTTCTCCCTGGGCCACTCCTCCACGGAAGCCGACGTCGAGGCCCTCCTGGCAGCGCTTCCGGGCGCCTATGAGCGTGCCCGCCAGGCAGGGATGGCCGGCCACGAATCGACCATACAGACAGCCGCCACCGTGGCCCGTCAGTCGTCCGCCAGGAGCTGATCCAGCGCGACGGCAGGGTCTGCCAGGCGGCTGGCCCTGATGGCGGTCCGGCTTGAGATCAGTGCCTTGATGGCTTTCTGCGTGCGGGGAACATTGACGTTCATGCCTGCGACCACCTTGCCCTCGTGCTGCCAGAATGCGATGAACTCCCTGCTGGCCAACGAGCCGCGGATGACCGGCTCGGCGCCCGCCGCCAGGGTGGGAAATCCCGAGTACTCCATGCTGACGTCGTACTGGTCGGTGTAGAAATAGGGGATGGTGTCCAGCGCGGCGTCCTGGCCAAGCATCGACTTTGCTGCGACTTTGCCGCCGTTCAGCGCATTTGACCAGTGCTCGCTGCGGTGGTGCTGGCCGGTAAAGGGGTGCAGGGGGTTTGCCACGTCCCCGGCCGCAAAGATGTCCGGTCCGCTGGTCTGCAGCGCAGCGTCGGTCAGTATTCCATTGTGCAGGGCCAGGCCGGCCTGTTCCGCGAGGGCGGTTTCGGGGGCCACGCCCACGGCAATGACTACCACGTCGGCCGGCAGCGCCTCACCCGATCCGGTCACCACTGCGGTGACGCGGCCGGACTCGCCCAGCATGCCGGCGGCAGTCGCGCCCAGCCGGAACTGCACCCCGTTGGCTTCATGGAGCGAGCGGAAGAACGATCCCAGTTCGGGTCCGATGGCGGCTGCCAGCGGAATGTCCTCGAGGCCGAGCAGTGTCACGCGGTTGCCGTAGCTGCTGGCCGCGGCGGCAAGTTCCATCCCGATCCAGCCGGAGCCGATCATCACGACGTCCCGTCCGCCCGGCGACAACCGTTCCCGGAGGCGGCGGCTGTCATCCAGCGTCCTGAACGTGGTGACCCCATCCAATGTGCTCCCTGACAATGGAATGTGCCGGGGGAGGGCGCCGGTGGCCAGCAGGAGGGCGCCGTAGTCCAGAGAATCGCCGCTGCTGAGCCGTACCGTGTGCGGGCCAGGATCGATGCCGGCGACCTGCACGCCCAGGCGGAGGTCGACGTTGTTCTCTTCGTACCAGGACTCGGGCGCAACGGGGACGGCTTCCTCACCGGCTTTGCCGAGCAGGTACTCCTTGGACAGCGGCGGCCGTAGGTAGGGGTGATGCAGCTCCGCGCCAATGAGGGTAATCCGGCCGGAAAATCCCTCGCCGCGCAGGGTGCGGGCAGCGGTGGCGCCAGCCAGGCCCGCTCCGGCGATCACGATGCTTTCGATGGTTCGTTCGACAGGCATGGTGCCCCTCGATTCCTTGGAAGCCGGCGCATCCGGCCGGGGCTTTCTAAAAACAGTAATCCTGACCATAGAAGCCGGGGGCTCGGCCGTCAAGGGTCCCGCACACCGGATTACAATCGCCCCTTTACCGAGGCAGTAGAATAGACGGGCATGCAGTGTGTCCGGCCGTGGCCTGGGACGCCCTGCAGCCCCACAATCAAACCCTTCCCCTAAAGAAAGCCAGCATGCGAGTTCTTGCAGCCATGAGCGGCGGAGTCGATTCCGCCGTTGCCGCCGCCCGCGCCGTCGAGGCGGGACACGACGTCGTCGGTGTCCACCTGGCGCTCTCCAGGATGCCCGGGACGCTCCGGACCGGCAGCCGCGGGTGCTGCACCATCGAGGACTCCCGTGATGCCTGGCGCGCCTGCGACGTCTTGGGCATTCCCTACTACGTGTGGGACTTCTCGGAGCGGTTCAAGGAGGATGTGGTCCAGGACTTCATCGACGAATACGCTGCCGGACGGACGCCGAATCCCTGTATGCGCTGCAACGAACGCATCAAATTTGCGGCGCTGTTGGAGAAGGCCATCGCCCTGGGCTTCGACGCCGTCTGCACCGGCCACTATGCCAAGGTCATCACCGACGCCGACGGAAATCCTGAACTTCACCGCGCGGCCGACTGGGCCAAGGACCAGAGCTATGTGCTCGGTGTCCTCACCCACGAGCAGCTCAAGCACTCCATGTTCCCGCTGGCGGACACGCCATCCAAGGCGGAAGTCCGGGCGGAAGCCGAGCGCCGCGGGCTGTCCGTGGCCAACAAGCCGGACAGCCACGACATCTGCTTCATTCCGGACGGAGACACCGCCGGCTGGCTGGCGGAAAAAATCGACATGACCACGGGCGACATCGTGGACGAGTCCGGGGCGAAGGTGGGCGAGCACCCCGGCGCGAACGCGTTCACTGTTGGCCAGCGCCGCGGCCTCAAGCTGGGCACCCCCGCAGCCGACGGCAAGCCGCGGTTCGTGCTGGAGATCCGGCCCAAGGAAAACAAAGTGGTGGTGGGGCCGGAGGCGCTCCTGGCCATCGACGAAATCCGCGGCATCAAAGTTTCCTGGGCCGGCCTGCCGATTGCGGAAATCGCCACCGGCGAAGAGTTCGACTGCCACGCCCAGGTCCGTGCCCACGGTGACCCCGTCCCTGCTACGGCCCACACGGAGCTGCTGACGGACGACGACGGCGCGGAGCGGACGAACCTTGTGGTCACGCTCACCACGCCGCTGCGCGGTGTTGCTCCCGGGCAGACCGTGGTGCTTTACCAGGGAAGCCGGGTCCTGGGGCAGGCCACCATCGACGCAGCGCGTTCGCTGCAGCGCGCGGCCCTCTAGCAAGGCGGCACTTTCCTGAACCTCCGGCGCGTGGCGCCGTGGTCAATTATGCCCGTGACCGCAATAATTGAGGCTTGGGGAACCAGACTTGATGCAGACCGCCCCTTCACCAGGTGAGGCTGCACAGTTGAGGAAAGCGGGTCCGCCATGGTCTCTGCAGCGCTCGGAATCGGGCATGGCCTCGAAATGGTCGCGCTTACTGCGCTCGCTGAGGGCCCCTTTACGCGCAAATCAGGAAAACCGCTCACCACCAGCATCCGGGTTCCCGTGGAACGAGTCGTCAACGGCCCGGCCGGTGCACGTCTGGCGCTCCGGGTCAGGGCTCCGGGGGCTGACGGGCCACGGCCTATTTCCCTGTCCGTAGACCGCAACGAATGGTGCATCGACGACCAACCCGCACCTTCCGGGCTCGAAGAGCTGCTGGCCGACAGCCGGTTCCTGGCACAGCATGTTTATGCGGTGGCGACGGCCACTCTGCAGGCCTTTGAAGTCACCTTGGGACGTCGAATGGGTTGGGCCTCGGGGCACCGGCTGGTCATCAGCGTCTATGACAAAATCCCCTACACATCCACGGGCTATGACCGCGAGCGCGGTCTGATCCGTTTTGGGCACAGAACCGACAACCGTTCTCAGCGTTCCGTCCCGCTGGCGCTCTATCACGACCTTGTGGCCCATGAGGTGACACACGCGGTCCTGGACGGTTACCGGCGGCAGTGGACGGACAACGATGCCTTACTCGACGGCTATGCCCTGCACGAGTGCATAGCGGATGTCGTGGCCATGCTGAGCGTTTTTTCATCTCCCGAGCGTGTGGAACAACAGTTGTCAGTTGCCGTTCCGGGCGCAGAGGGAAAGCGGGCTGGCGTGCCCGCCCGAAACATGGAAAAGGAAGTTCTGACGTCAGGGCTGTTCGGGCTGGCTGACGGACTGTTCTCCCGGAGTGCCGCCCGGCGCCCGCTCGATATCGATGTGCCGTTCGAGTGGCAGCTGGATCCTGAACCTCATCGCCGGGGTGAGATCGCCGTGAAGGGGGTGCTGGACGCCGTTGTCAGGCTTTGGCTGCAGCGGCTGGAAAGGCCGGGCGGCCGTTCAAGCCGATATCAGGTGGCCGAAGCCGGAGCGCATCTTGGGCATCAGATGCTAGGCATGGTACTGCGGGGGCTCGCCTACATGCCGCCGGTGGACCCGAACTGGGAGGACCTGCTGCGCGGCATCCTCGCAGCTGATGCCGTGCTGGTACCGACGGACATGATGGGATACCGGCAAGCCGTGCGGGACGCCTTCTGGGACATAGACCTTTCCACGGAACCCGATGAACTTCTGGACGGGCTGAAGCATCTTCGCGATCTTCGCTATCCGGTCCGGTTATCTGCCCTGGCCGCCGATCCCGAGGAGATCAACCGGTTCATGTGGGAGAATCCGCGGTTGATCGAGGCGGCTGGTATCGACCAGAACACGAGCATCGTTGTGAACAGGGTGCGCCCCAGTACACGTGTGGGGCCGGATGGTTTCGTGGTGTCCGAAATTGGCGCTTCCTACGTGCAGTCCGTCACGATGTCAAAATCCGAAGCCAGGAACAAGCTTGGGCTCCGGGTCGAGACCGACTATTACACTGTCCGTGGCGGCGGACTGCTGCGTTTTGATGAGGGCGGACGGCTGTGTTTCGCCGCGCTCAAGCCGGTCATGGACGCGGAGTGGCAGCAGGAAAAGCTGGAAATCATCAAAAGGGAAGCCGGGATTAAGATGCCGGCGGCAACTTTCCACCCGGAGGATGACCGCCGGGAGTGAGCCTCCGTCAGCTTCCCCAGGAAGCCTTCCGCGCCGCCGTCGTGCCCTCCAGTTGCGCAACCTGGTCGAACCCGCCAGCCCTGAGGCCCTTGCTGACGAGCTTCAGGATATCCGCCCGGCCAAGGGTGCCGTCGCCCCTGATGGCCTTGATGAAGTTGTAGGTGAACGCGCCGTTGTAGCGGCCCTCCAGGAACGCATCGGCTGCCGTCTGGTCAGCGCGGCAGGCCGCCAGGAGGACCGGCTTGACGCCCCTGCCGGCCTTCACCAGGTCCCGAAGCGCCCGGGTGTCGCTGAACTCGGTCGCCGCTACCCCGCGCGCTGTCGGTGCAGGCAGGAAACGGGGCCGCCGGCCGGGCAGGAGGTCCAGTGACTTCAGGCCCGTGCCACTGTGGCAGGTGTCCAGCACCACGTCCATCAGTACGCCGTCCGGCAGCCGCGCAAAAAGGGTGAACAGCTCGTCGTCCGAAATGACTGTGGCCGGGTCCCAGGTGTCGCCGGAGTTGTTGATGTTGTAGCAGGCGAAGGCTTCGTCCAAACGGTCTGCTTCATCGTCGCTGGCGTCCGGTATCTGTGTTCCGTGGCTGGAGAACGTGAAGACGATGTGCTGGAGCTCGCCCGACGCTGCGCGGTCCAGCAACGAATTCAGCTGCGCCACGACCTGCTCCTTCGTGGCCTGCGCGTCCAGCAGGATCGAGATGTCGGCCTCGGCGAATCCGTAGTCCGCCTGGAGCAGCCCGGCAAGGTCGCGGGCGTCGTTGACGCAGCCCTGCAGCCAGCTGGATTTTGGCAGGTGTTCAAATTCGTTGATTCCCACACAGAGGGCAGCTTTGCTCATGACGTGTTTCCTTCAGCCAGGTATTGCAAGGATTCCGGTGACGCGGTCAACGCAATCCCACTCTATTCCCGGGGCGGAGGCTCTTCAATGGCAGCCGGCAATCGTTCGGCCGGAGGCCGATCCGGCACGAACGCAGAAGAAAACGATAGTTTTGCCCCAATCAGGTAAATTTTGTGTCTCAACTCACAGGATGAAACGATTCATTGGCCTGCTGTCTGATTGAATCATGTGATCAGGACAACACTCCGCCCACCGAGTCCAACTCATCCAGTTGCCGGGCGGAAGGTGTGTACTCATCGAACAGAAAGTCCACAGATGGCTATGAACAAAAAAGCCCTGCACAGCGCCATCGCGCTTGCGGGTGTTTCCGCGTTTGCACTGACAGCCTGCACAGGCCCGTCCGGCGGCGGCGGAACTACCACCGGCGGCGCCGGAGGCGGAACCATTACCTACGGCACCACGGACAAGGTCGTCACCCTCGACCCCGCGGGCTCCTATGATGCCGGCTCCTTCATGGTGATGAACCAGATCTACCCTTTCCTCCTGAACGCCAAGCCCGGCACGGCAGACGCTACGCCTGACATCGCAGAGTCCGCGGAATTCACGAGCCCCACGGAGTACACCGTCAAGCTCAAGTCGGACCTCAAATTTGCCAATGGCCACGCCCTCACCTCCTCCGACGTGAAGTTCTCCATTGACCGCGTTGTCAGCATCGCGGATCCGAATGGTCCGGCCTCCCTCCTTGGCAACCTTGAATCCGTGGCCGCCAAGGACGACACCACGGTGGTTTTCACCCTCAAGGCCGGCAACGACCAGGTTTTCCCGGGCGTCCTCGCAGCCAACTCCGGACCGATTGTCGATGAAGAGGTCTTCCCGGCGGACAAGCTGATGACTGACGACGAGATCGTCAAGGGCAAACCGTTCGCCGGCCCGTACACCATCGAGAGCTACAAGAAGAACGAACTGGTCAGCCTCAAGGCCAACCCGGACTACAAGGGCCTCCTCGGCAAGCCCGCGAATGACGGCGCCACCATCAAGTACTACGCCGACTCGAACAACCTCAAGTTGGACGTCCAGCAGGGCAACATCGACGTCGCCGGCCGCAGCCTCACCGCAACAGACGCCGCCGACCTTGAGAAGGACGCCAAGGTCAAGGTCCACAAGGGCCCCGGCGGGGAGCTTCGCTACATCGTGTTCAACTTCGACACCATGCCTTTCGGTGCCAAGGCTGCCGACGCTGATCCCGCGAAGGCCCTGGCCGTCCGCCAGGCCATGGCCAACGTCGTGGACCGTGACGCCATCGCAACCCAGGTCTACAAGGGCACATACCTGCCGGCGTACTCCGTTGTGCCCGACGGATTCGTCGGCGCAATCCAGCCGCTGAAGGAAATGTACGGCGACGGCAACGGCAAGCCCAGCCTCGACAAGGCCAAGAAGGCCTTCGCCGACGCAGGAGTCACCGCACCGGTGAACATCAAGCTGCAGTACAACCCGGACCACTACGGCAAGTCCTCGGGTGACGAGTACGCCATGATCAAGGAGCAGCTCGAAAAGTCCGGCCTGTTCAAGGTCGACCTGCAGTCCACCGAGTGGGTCACCTATTCCAAGGACCGCACGGCCGACGCCTACCCGGTGTACCAGCTGGGCTGGTTCCCCGACTACTCGGACGCGGACAACTACCTGACCCCGTTCTTTGTTCCGGGCAACTTCCTCAAGAACCACTACGAGAACGCATCCGTCACCGAGCTGATCAAGGAACAGCTCACCACGGTTGACAAGGCAGAACGCGAAAAGGTTCTCGGCGAGGCCCAGACAGCCGTCGCGAAAGACCTCTCCACGCTGCCGCTGCTGCAGGGCGCCCAGCTGATGGTCGCCGGAAAGGATGTCAAGGGCGTCGACCAGACCCTCGACGCATCCTTCAAGACCAGGCTTGGCGTAATTTCCAAGTAGGTCCAGTTCTCCATCCGGTCCTGACCGGCCGAGGAGGCGGGGCGCCTGCACGGCGTCCCGCCTTTCGTGCTGAAGCAGGGCAACAGATTCCGGGGCTCACGAGGCCGCCGGAAGCACACATTTAGGTACCAATGACAACATTGATTGAGGCGCCGCCAACCGACGCCGACGGCCTGCTGCCGTCAAAGAAGAAGTCGTCCGGCGGGGGACTGGGCCAATACATCCTGATCAGGTTCCTGCTGATCTTCCCTACAATTTTCATCCTGGTGACGCTGGTGTTCTTCCTGATGCGCATCACCGGCGACCCCATCACGGCGGCCATGGGCGGCAGGCTGCCTCCTGAGCAGCTCGCGGAGCGGATTGCCGCGGCAGGGTATGACCGGCCAATCCTCGTGCAGTACTTCGAGTACCTCGGACATCTCCTTACCGGAAATTTCGGCACCACCCTTTCGGACAACCGCCAGGTCACGGAAATGCTGACCACGTACGGGTCGGCCACCCTGGAACTGACCATCAACGCGTTGCTGGTCGCCCTGCTGGTAGGCATTCCGCTGGGCATGATCGCCGCGTACCGGAGGGACCACGCGCCCGACGCCGTGCTGCGCGTCTTCGCCATCGTCTGCTACGGAACGCCGGTGTTCTTCGCCGGCATGCTCCTGAAGCTCACGTTTGCCGTCTGGCTCGGGTGGCTGCCCGTGGCAGGCCGCGCAAAGACATCCAGCGAGCTGGAGCTTACCTCCCTGCAGTCGCCAACAGGCATCTACTGGCTGGACGCCATCCGCAGCGGCAACATGGCGGCACTGGGCGACGTCATGGCACACGCGGTCCTGCCGGCCGTTGCCCTTGGACTGCTGACCGCAGGCATCTTCCTCCGCCTGGTCCGCACCAACGTGATCGGAACCCTGGGGAGGGACTACGTCGAGGCCGGCCGCTCCCGAGGCGTCAGCGAATTCCGGCTGGTGACAAAGCACGCCTACAAACCTGCCCTGATCCCCATCATCACGGTGATGGGCCTGCAGATTGCAGTGATGCTCGGTGGGGCCGTGCTGACGGAAACCACCTTCGAATGGAAGGGGCTGGGATTCCAGCTGGCGACGTATCTCACGGCACGAGACTTCGTCGCAGTCCAAGGCATCGTGGTCCTTCTTGCCGTGATTGTGGCCGTGACCAACTTCATCGTGGACATTGTCGCCGCGCTGATCGACCCCCGCGTGAGGTACTGACATGACCACCCCAACAACTGTTGAACCCACGGCGGATCCCCGCGCCTCGCTCATCCGCCGGTTGCCGGTCATCTCGCACTTCAACAAGAGCGTTGGCCTGCAGCGCGGAATGCTCGTGGCAGGCCTGATCCTGACCGGCGCCTTCCTGCTGACGGCGATTTTCGCCCCGCTACTGGCCCCCTACGGGTACTCCCAGCTCTCCGACGCCGACGGTAACTTCCCTGCCCAGCAGGCACCTGGCGGCAAGCACCTGCTGGGGACCACAGTAGGCGGCTACGACGTGCTGTCCAGGGTTATCTGGGGATCGCAGACGGCCATCATGGTCATCGTTGTGGCCGTCCTGATGTCGATCTTCATCGGCGTCATCCTGGGACTGGTCAGCGGTTACATCGGCGGCTGGCTGGACCGGATCCTCGTCGTCATCGCGGACGCCATCTACGCCTTTCCCTCCCTGCTCGTCGCGATTGTCATGGCCATCGTCATCAGCGGCGGGCAGTCAAGCCTGCTGGGTGGCATCATGGCCGCCGCAATCTCAATCACGGTGGTCTTCATCCCGCAGTACTTCCGGGTGATCAGGGCCGAGACCATCCGCCTGAAAGCCGAACCTTTCGTGGAATCGGCCAAGGTGGTCGGGGCGTCCAACATCCGCATCATGAGCCGGCACATCTACAAGAACGCCACGCGCACCCTGCCGCTGATCTTTACGCTCAACGCCTCCGAAGCAATCCTCACCCTTGCGGGCCTGGGCTTCCTGGGCTTTGGCATCGAACCAAGCTCTGCCGCCGAGTGGGGCTTTGACCTGAAGCAGGCCCTTGCCGACACCACCTCCGGCATCTGGTGGACGGGCGTGTTCCCTGGCCTGGCCACGGTGCTGACCGTCGTCGGCCTCACGCTCATGGGGGAAAGCATCAACGACCTCAACGATCCGCGGCTGCGCGGACGCAAGAAGGCCGCTTCCGGCAAGGGCGGGCCTGCTTCTACCGCAGGCACGCAGGCTGCGCTCCAAGCAGAAGTGAGAGGCTCATGACCATCAACATCGACAAGCGCGGCACCGGTCCGGTCTTGGACATTGACCACCTGAAGGTCACTTTCGCCACCGACGCCGGGGACGTCTATGCGGTCAAGGACGTCAGCCTCGAGGTCAACCAGGGCGAAGTGGTGGCGATCGTCGGCGAGTCAGGATCCGGCAAGACCGTCACGGCGAAGACCATCCTCGGCCTCCTTCCGGAGACCGCGATCAGCTCCGGTGCGGTGCTGATCAACGGCAACAACGTCATCAGCGTCAGCGCCTCCAAGTTGAGGCAGATCCGCGGCCGGGACGTGGCGATGGTGTTCCAGGAGCCCTCCACGGCGTTGAACCCCGTCTTCACCGTGGGGTGGCAGATAGCCGAAGGCATCCGCGCGCATGCGGGCGGTGAGGGCAAACGCGTCTCGGCCAAGGAAGCCAAGGCCCGGGCCATCGAGGCCCTCCGAAAAGTGGGCATCCCGGACCCTGAAGACCGCGTGGACTATTATCCCCACCAGTTCTCCGGCGGCCAGAAACAGCGTGTTGTCATCGCCGCGGCGCTCGCACTCAATCCGGGGCTGATCGTGGCCGACGAACCCACGACAGCCCTGGACGTCACCGTCCAGGCGGAGATCCTCCAGTTGCTACGGGACCTGCGGGACAAATACGGCACCTCGATCGTCCTGATCACCCACAACATGGGTGTGGTGGCCGACCTTGCCGACCGGGTGGTGGTGATGTACCAGGGCGACGTCGTCGAAGAGGCGCCGGCCAAGGTCCTGTTTGCGGAGCCGAAGCAGGGATATACCCGCAAGCTGCTGGCCGCCGTGCCGCACCTGGGCCGGAACTCGGCGTCCCAGGGCATGACCACGCGGGCACACCAGGACCGGAAGGTCCTGGTGGAGGCCAAGGGCCTGACCATTGAATACCCGGGCAGGCTCGGCAGCCCAAGCTTCAAGGCGGTGGACGGCGTCAGCTTCACGCTGTCCGAGGGCGAGGTGTTCGGCCTGGTGGGCGAATCCGGGTCCGGCAAGACCACCATAGGTCGTGCGATCGCGGGCCTGAACCGCACCACCGGCGGCAGCCTCAAGGTGCTGGGCTACGAGATGCTGAACCTCAAGGAGCGGACGTTCAAACCCCTCCGCAAGGAGATCGGCTTCGTGTTCCAGGACCCGGCGGCCTCGTTCAACCCGCAGCTGACCATCGGTGACTGTGTTGCCGAGCCGCTGGTCATCCACAGCAATCCGACGCCTGCCCAGGCGCGGAAGCGCGTGGGCGAGCTGCTCGAGTCTGTGCAGCTGCCGGCGTCGTACGCTGACCGCTTCCCGCACGAACTCTCCGGCGGGCAGCGGCAACGCGCATCACTGGCCCGGGCCCTGATCCTGAACCCCAAACTGCTGATTGCCGACGAGCCCACCTCGGCCCTGGACGTGTCCGTGCAGGCCGTGGTGCTGGAACTGTTCAAGGACATCCAGCAGGAGTTCGGGTTCGCCGCCCTGTTCATCAGCCACGACCTTGCCGTAGTGGACATCCTGTCCCATTGGGTTGGTGTGCTCTACAAGGGCAAGCTCGTGGAGCAGGGACTTGGCACCCAGGTCATGGGCGACCCGCAGCATGACTACACGCGGCGGCTTATCGCCTCGTTGCCCGTGCCCGATCCGGACGAGCAGGCGAGGCGCCGGGAAGCGAACCGCTCGCTGCTCGCCGGCTAGTTCCATTTCAGGCTGGACATGCCCGCCGTCCACTGTGGGCGGCGGGCTTTTCCCTGCCTCCGGCAACGTTTCGCGGACGCTTAACAGCCACAGGGATTTAGCACGGTGCCCATAGACTGGAGCCATGACCGAGCAGAACCAAGATCTTCCAGACACCGAATCCTACGACCCCTCAGCCAGCTCCCTGGCCGGACAGGTGGACCAATCGGTGATGGCGGAACTGCTGTCCATCCGGTCCAGCATCGACAACATCGACGCCACCCTGGTCTTCCTCCTGGCCGAGCGGTTCAAGGCCACCCAGAAGGTCGGCTTCCTGAAGGCAGCGCACAAGCTGCCCGCGGGCGACCCCGGCCGCGAGACCGCCCAGATCGCACGGCTGCGCCGCCTTGCCGAGGAAGCGCACCTGGACCCCGCCTTTGCGGAAAAGTTCCTGAACTTCATCATCGGCGAGGTCATCAGGCACCATGAAGCCATCGCCGAAGACCACCTGGCGTCGGAGAATAACGGAGCCGCTGCCAGCCAGCCGCGGCTTTCGCCGGCCGCCCCGTCCACCGCCGTCGACGCCTAGGCATGCCGGAATCGCAGGTAACAGCCACCGCCTTGGGGCCGTGGCCGGGAGAAGACCCGCTGGAGGCCGCACGGATAGTCCGAGGTGAGCTCGGCAGCCCGCACCTGCCGTTCCTTGTGGAGCTCCCGGACCGCGGCGTCGGTTCGGATGCGCTCGGCAGGACGGCTTCACTGCTGGTTGACCTTTCCGTCGACGTCCAGCCCTATGGATGGCGGATCGTGGACCGCCCCGGGCGGGACCTGATGAAGGCAAAGTCTGCTCTCTCCACGGACGTCAATGTCCTCGCCGATGTCGCCGGGACGGAAGAGAGTCCGGCGCAGGACTTCAAGGTCCAACTGCGCGGACCGCTCAGCCTGGCCGCGGGCCTGCACCTCCACAACGGTGAACGGGCCTTGATCGACTACGGCGCCCGACGGGACATCGCTGAGTCGCTGGCAGCCGGTATTGGTGATTTCCTGGGCCGGGTCCGTACGGCTGTTCCCGGGGCGCGGCTGGTTGTCCAGATAGATGAGCCTGATATCGCGGCTGTCCTCGCCGGTACGATTCCAACGTCCAGTGGCTACCGGACCTTGCGGTCTGTGCCGGGCCAGGAAGTAACAGAATCGTGGCGGCTGGTGACCGACGCGATCAGGGCCGCCGGCGCTGTGGAAACGGTGATTGCGGTTGCCGAAGTTGAGGCGCCGTTCGAGCGCATTCTCTCCTCAGGGGCGGACGGGATAGCTGTCCCGTTGAAGGCGCTCACATCCCGCCAATGGGAACAGCTCGCGGGTGCGGTCGAGGCGGGGAAGAGCCTTTGGGCCGGTGTGCTCCCGGTGAACGACGCGTCGGCGGCGCTGCCGCGTGTCCAGGAAGCCGTGGAGAACGTGTGGCGGCCGTGGCGTCAGCTGGGTCTCCCCGCCTCGTCACTCAGCTCCATCCGCGTGACGCCCTCCGGGGGTCTGGCCGGGTACACGCCGTCGTCCGCAACTGCCGTCCTGACCCGGCTGACGCAGGTGGCGGACGGGCTCAACCAGCTGGCGCTCGGCTAGACGCGGCTCTCCCACCTGTCCGGCCGGGCGTAGCCCGGCAGGTGGCCCGGCGCCGTGGCGGCGCCGGGGTACGAGCGGAGCCGGTAGTCGAAGCTCCCGGCATAGACGAGGACGAGGCCCAGCTGCGGCTGGATGACCTTGACTTGGATCCGGTGCTTTCCGTGCCTGCCCTCCGACGGTTCCCACCACTGCTCCGCGTAGGCTTTGGCGTCCACGGCGGCCGGCAGCGGGATCCGCAGCGGGCCCAGGAAGAGCCGGGATCCTTCGGAGACACCCCTGAGCCGCCCGTCGGCGGTCACGCTGAGATCCAGGTCGGTGACAAGCCGCCGGTAGCGGCCCACGTAATCGACCAGTCCCGGGGTGCTTCGGGAATCGTCGAAGCTGGTGGTGTCATGGAACAGCCGCGTGCGTCCGGGGAAATGGATCTCACGCCTGGCGGTGAGGCTCGACCGGCCGAACGGGTCGAGGTGGGCGTGGTTTTCGATCCGGAACGGAACCCGCTCACCGTACTCCGGGAAGAACGCCTCCTCCCCGCTGGTGAGACGCAGCAACGGCCGCAGCCACTGCTGCCGGCATCCGACGACGTCGAACACCCCCTCGCCGACGCCGTAGCGTCCGGACCCGGGAGCAAGGGAAAAGTACTCCTGCAGCTCGGGCTGTAGCCGGGCGAAATCGCTGCCCAGGGCACGTTCATAGATAGGCATGGTCAAGCTGGCCTCCTGCTTTTTCGACAGAACAGTTTCGTCAGATAAGTCACAGCCGCCCCGCCGCCTTGAGCCGGATGTACGCGTCCGCGAGGGCCGGCGGCAGTTGGTGCGGCTCGGCGTCCACCACTTCGACGCCCATCTGGCGGAGCTGGATGGCCACGGCCTCGCGTTCGAGCAGGGCGCGTTCGGCGGCCGCCGCGCGGAACACCTGTGCCGCCGTCGCGCGTTCCTTCTGCATGGTTCCCAGCATGGGGTCCCGCACCGAGGCAACCACCACAAGGTGCTGCTGCGCCAGTTGTGCCGCCATCGGGAGCAGCCCTTCCTCGGGTGCGCCGCCGTCCAGCGGGGTCAGCAGCACCACGAGGGAGCGGTGCGCGGAGATCTGCCGGATCTGGCCCGGGACCTGGCTCCAGTCCAGCTCGATGAGTTCCGGTTCCAGCGGCGCCATGGCCTGCACAAGCTGTCCGAGCAGGTTGCCCTTTGACGCAGAGCCCGCCCGGCCCCGGGTCCGCCGGTCGAACGCGAAGAAGTCCACCCGGTCACCGCCACGTTCCGCCAGGACGGCCAGCAGCAAGGCCGCCTCGATTCCGGTGTCAAGGCGCGGTTCGTCGTCGATCCTGGCAGCAGCCGTCCGGGAGGTATCCAGCATGATCACCACGCGCCGGTCCCGTTCGGGCCGCCAGGTACGGACGACGACGGCGGACCGCCGCGCCGTGGCGCGCCAGTCTATGGAACGCACGTCGTCACCGCGGACGTAGTCGCGGAGCGAATCGAACTCGGTGCCGGCGCCCCTGATCTGCACCGCGGCCTTTCCATCGAGCTCGCGCAGCTTGCGGAGCTTGGACGGAAGGTGGCGCCGTGAATGAAACGGCGGGAGCACCCGGACGGCGCCGGGACAGGGGAGTGTCCGCTGCCGCGCGGCCAGCCGCAGCGGCCCGAAGGCGCGCAGCGTCACATGCGGAGCCTTGAGGTCGCCCCGCCGGGCAGGCTGAAGCAGGACCGTCATGCGCCGCCGCTCGCCAGCCGGAACGTCCAGCCGCTGGCGTGGATTCTGCGCCCCCGCCGACGGCTGCCACGCATCCCGGACCACGGCACGGAGCCGGCGCGTACCGGTGTTCCCGATGGTCAGGACGGATTCGGCGCTTCCGCTGAGGGTGACATTGCCCGGCAACGTGCGGTCCAGCTTGACCTTCCTAAGCGTCGCGGCCACGGAGAGGTCCAGGAGCAAGGCTGCGCAGAGGAGCAGGCAGACCAGCAGAACGGTGCCCCAGTCGGGAAACAGCATCACCGGCACCAACCCCGTCAGTGCCAGAAGTACGAACCGTCCGGAAATGGCCATCAGCGCGGAACGGGCACGGACGCCAGGATGCTGGCGAGGACGCCGTCAACGTGCACGCCGTCCATCTGTGCTTCCGGCTGCAGGGCTACACGGTGCCGCAGGCAGGGGAGGGCCAGTGCCTTGACGTCGTCCGGGGTCACGAAATGCCGCCCCGACAGCCACGCCCACGCGCGGGAGGCACTCAGCAGGGCGGTGGCACCGCGGGGGGACACACCCAGCTGGAAGGACGGTGCCGCGCGGGTGGCCCTTGCAATGTCCACGATGTAGGCCGCGACTTCCGGCGCCACCTCCACCGCAGCCACTGCCTGGCGGGCCTGCTCCAGCTCCGCCGCACCTGCCACCGCGCGGACGCCGGCCGCGGCCAGGTTCCTGGAGTCAAAACCGGCCGCATGCCTGCGGATGACCTCAATTTCGTCAGCCCGGCCCGGCAGCGGCATGGCGAGCTTGAGGAGGAAACGGTCCAGTTGGGCTTCCGGCAGGGGATAGGTGCCCTCGTACTCCACGGGGTTCTGGGTGGCGGCGACGATGAACGGCACGGGAAGCGGCCGTGAGATGCCGTCCGCCGATACCTGGCGTTCCTCCATGGCTTCCAGCAGGGCAGCCTGCGTCTTCGGCGGCGTCCTGTTGATTTCATCTGCCAGCAGGATGTTGGTGAACACAGGGCCTTCCCGGAAGCTGAATTCGGAGGACCGGGAGTCGAAGACCAGCGACCCGGTGATGTCGCCGGGCATCAGGTCCGGGGTGAACTGAACCCGCTTGGTGTCCAGGCTCAAGGCCGCGGACAGCGTGCGGACCAGCAAGGTCTTGGCCACGCCGGGAACCCCTTCGAGCAGCACATGCCCGCGGCACAGCAGGGCGATCAGCAGCCCCGTGACGGTGGAGTCCTGGCCGACCACAGCCTTGGCCACCTCGTGCCGCACATCGAGCAGGGCCTGGCGGACGGGATCAATGCCTGTCGTGGCCTCCGCCGTTGCAAGGGCAGGGCCACCCGGGCCGCCCTGGATGAATCCGTTGGTCTGCTCACTCATCGGGCGGTTACCTCTTTCTCTAGTGTGTCCAGCTGCTGGGCCCAGTGGACCAGCTCGCTTTCAGTCCGGGGACGGGCATCCAGCACGCCGGAAGTCTGTTCAGTCGTCCGCCCAAGGTGCCGGGCAGCGGCGTCGACGATGGCCGTGGACTCAGCGTCCGGTCCCAGCCGGAGGATCCGCGCGAGGCGGACCAGCGTGCCCGCCCTGAGGTTTTCGGCCGCCCGGTCCACTGCGTGGGCGTCGTGATAGAGCCGGGCGCGGCCCTCAGCAGTCTCAACAGCCTTGACTACGACAGGCAGCGGCTCGAAGACCAGGGGTCCCAGCCGCCGCCCCCGCCAGACCATGGCCAGCACCGCCACCAGGGCGAGCCACGGACCGAGGAAGGCCACCCACGGCGGGGCTAGTTCATCCAGGGTCTTCGGCGCGTCTGCCGTGGTGACGTCCGCGATGCCGGGAAGGTACCAGACGAGCTGCTCCGAGGCCCCGAGGGTCCGGAGTGCAAGGGCCGCGTTGCCATGCTCATCAAGCCGGGCGTTGCTAAGTAGCTGCGTACTGCCCAGCACCACCAGCCTGCCGTCGCCGCTGCTGGCATACAGCCCGCCAAGGCCTTCCGAGGGCTCGTAGCAAGGGCGGCCGGCCTGGTAGAGGTACGCGGACTCCGCGGTGACCGCTCCGGCGACAGCGGGATCCTCCAGCCCACAGCCGGGTTCCAATGTGGACACCCCTTCCGGCACAACACCAGCGGGGCGTATGTCGCCTCCGAGGGCCGTCAGCGCGCTCAGCCGGGGAGTCACTACAACCAGCCTGTCCGTGGCCCGCTGCAACTCCTGAAGCTGCCCGCGGTCCAGGTAGCCGTTTCGGTCGAAAAGGAGCAAGGTGGTGGTCCTGTCCCCGGACGCACTGTGCCCGTCCGCACGTTCCAGGGCCGACATCGTTGCCGCGAAGTTGTCCGTCTGGCGGACATCCACGCCCTGGTTTCCGAGTATTACGGAGACGGCCTTTGCCCCGTCCGGTGCCGCGTTTCGGGTGGACAGGGGAGCGTCGTCGCGGCCGGGCGAAAGCTGGGCAATAATCGTCAGAGCCACACCCAGCGCGAAGACCAAGCCGATGAGGGTCCACGTCCGATGCCGGCGGATCCAAGCCGTGACGGCTGGGCCCGCGATGCGAACTCCGGCGGCGGGCCGCTCCGATGCCGGCTGGCTCGTCGACTCAAGAACGGGGGTCATAGCGGCAGCGCCAGGCGGTCCGCGGCAGGCTGGCCAAAGTCGGGCTTTGCTGACTCCAGGAGCTGATCCAGTTCCGCCATGTCGGCGTGGTCTCCGGCTGTGGCCTCTTCGCTGCCGTATCGGACGGCGTCGAATTTATCCGCGGCCCGCCGCAGCTGCGCGGCACAGCTTCCGAAGGCACCCGCCAACTGGCCGGCCACCTCGTCCGCCGTCCGGCCAGGCAGCGGGTCGATTACCGCGCGCTCTTCGGCGCACCGGACGATCGCCCTGAACTGTTCGACGACGGCGGTGGGCCAGTCGGAACGTGCTGCCGCGGCTGCCGCAAGCCGCCGGTATTCCGCCGGGCTGATGGAAGGATCGGCGTCGACGACGTCTCCGGCCGGACGACGGCGTGCGTTCAGCCGGGGACGCGCAAGGAGGATGGCCACTGCGATGAGGATGACAATGGTTACTCCGATTGCCGGCACGGCGACGCCGCTGTCAATTGCAGGGTCGCCGGTATTGAGCGATCGCAGCCAGTCGATGAACTGCCGCCAGAGCTCGGTCAACCAGTCCGGTTGCGCGTCGCGATACTCGGGTTTGCTGAGTTCCTCGGCGGCCCACCTGCTGGCCTCCTGCCTGTCGGGCTCCACGGGAGGCTCAACCGGCGTCCGGCCGGCGGTCCAATACGGAACCGTATCCACTGCTGACGCCGTTTCGAAAAAGGTATGCCGGCTCATCCGGCGCCCGGGGGCGGTCGATAGCCCGGTGGCGGGCCGTAGCCCTGTGGCGGACCGTAGCCCGGTGGCGGGCCGGAGGGGGTCTGCGGCCAGCCGCCGGGGGCAGGGCTGCCTGCGTTCCCCTCCGGGGCGATGCCGCGTCCGGGGACGCCGTTGGCCTCCGTGCCCGATTCGAGCAGCCGGAGAAGGGCGAGGTCGAGGCCTTCCTTCCGCATGCGAAGGTCCATGTAGAGCAGGCCCATCACGGAGGTTTGGAAGGCGTATGCCACTGCCCCTATCAGGGCCGAGACGATGAGCGAGGCGATTCCGACGCCTACCGCGAGGGCACGTTGCCCGTCGTCGCCGCTATGGGGCGCAACGACGGAGGAGAATCCGCCGGAAACGAGGGTGATGGGGACAAGGACGATCTGGCTGATGATGCCGATGAGGAGGGAAACGACCAGCGTGATGCCGAAGATCCGCCACCAGTTGTGACGCGTCAGCTGCCAGGACCTCCGGAGGCCGTCAAGTACGCCGAGTCCCTCGACAACAATCGCAGCTGGCGTCACGAGGAAACGGATGGAGAGAAACAACAGGGTCACCATGGTCCCGAGGAAAAGGGGGACGATAATCAGCGCAGACATTCCGCCCATGGAATCGGCCAGGAGCCAGGTTCCGCCCACCAGAACGGCGACGACGGCGACGCTGGCCAGGAACAGGAGCACACCAAGCCCAAGCAACGAGCCGATTCTGGACCGCGACAGCGACCACATCTCCTTGAAACCCGTGCGCCAATTGAGGACGGACCGGGCCACGGGCACAACCATTACACCCTGGAGCACAAGCGAGATGAAGACGGACACCAGTCCGAGGATCACGCCACCGGCCATGACGCCGAGACCCAGGCCGACCATTTCCGCAGGGCTCAGGCTTTCCAGCCACAGTCCAACGGATTCGCCCCCCGCTCCGGCTTGCGCCGTTATGACCGCACCGACAATGGTTCCCAGGGTCTGTGCCAGTAATCCCGCACCCAGCATTGCGGCGGCGTTCCGCCTGATGGTCTGAAACGAGCCGTCCAGGATTTCGCCGAACATCAGCGGCCGGAGCGGAACTATCCCGGGCTTTGGCGGGGCGACGTACCCCGACTGAACGTAACCTGGCTGCGTGTAACCCGGCTGAACGTAACCCGGCTGAACAAAACCCGGCTGATTGGAGGAAGGCGGTGGCCCCGCGTAAGGGGAGCCCCACTGCGGCTGACCACCGTGGCCAGGCTGCTGTGTGTTCCATTGCGGCGGCGCCCCCCATTGTGGCTGATTTCCGTTGCCGGTAGCCTCCGGTGAGTTCCACTGCGCTTGGCTTCCTTGGTGCGGCGGCGGTGCGTTCCACTGCTGCGGCCCGCCCCAGCGCGGTGGTTCCACCGGCTGCGGCTGTCCCTCCCGGGGTCGCGCGTTCGGATCCTGCTCTGACAACTTGTTCCTCCCCAAAAGATGCTGTCCGCGAGCCGCCCGGCCGAGACTCCGGCCCGGTGCTCCGGGCAGGCAGTGTCGTGCACCGTCCGGCCCGCTCCCAGCCTATAGTTTTGCCCGCATGCCTCATAGCCTCCGGCTGATTCTTCGCGGTGTCGCGCCGGTTCGGGCGGCGCGCCTCACCCCTCCCGGCGGGTGACCGCGCCATGCCGTGTCGGCGCTCAACGGGACAAAGCCCATTCAATAGGCGAATATATAACTATGAAGGCACGCATTCTGGTAGTGGACGATGACGAGGCGCTGGCCGAGATGATCGGAATTGTCTTGCGCAATGACGGCTTCGAGCCGGTCTTTTGCGCAGACGGTGGACAGGCGCTGGAAGTTTTTCGTTCCTCAAAGCCGGATCTTGTGCTGTTGGACCTGATGCTCCCGGGGGTTGACGGCATTGAAGTATGCCGGCAGATCCGAGCTGAGTCGGATTCGCCGATCGTCATGCTGACCGCGAAGTCGGATACCTCGGATGTGGTCCGCGGCCTGGAATCCGGTGCGGACGACTACGTACCCAAGCCGTTCAAGCCAGCTGAACTGGTTGCGCGGGTGAGGGCACGGCTCCGCCCGGGCGACCAGAAGGCCCCGGAAACACTGCGCATTGCCGACATCACCATTGACGTGGCCGGGCACCTGGTGAGCCGCAACGACGAACGCATTTCGCTGACACCGTTGGAGTTCGACCTGCTCGTCGCCCTTGCCCGCAAACCGTGGCAGGTCTTTACCCGCGAGCTGCTGCTGGAGCAGGTCTGGGGATACCGGCACGCGGCAGACACACGGCTCGTGAACGTCCATGTCCAGCGGCTGAGGTCAAAGATCGAGCGCGACCCCGAAGCCCCCGAAGTTGTCTTGACGGTCCGTGGTGTCGGCTACAAAGCAGGTTCCTGAACCGTCCAGCGGCGAAGCCGGCAGCGGGCCGGAAGTACCTCGCCCGCCAAAAACGGAACACGCCCACGTCCACGGCGCTCCGGAGCATACTGACGCAATTGCCGGTGTGATCTCCGGCTTGCCGTTCCGGACCCGCATCTGGCTGCGCCGCGCCAGGATCGTAGGACTCCGGGTCTCACGGCTCGTCCGGACCGGGCTGATCCGGCTCCTGCCCGGTGTCCGGTTCCTGTTGCGCGCGTTGCACCGGCGCTGGCGCAGGTCCCTGCAGTTCCGGACAGTCCTCACCACGCTGCTGCTCTCGATTGGTTCGTTCGCCGTGGTGGGTGCCTACCTGTCGAACCAGATCGCCAATAATCTGTTCCAGGAACGTTTGGCCCAGGCGGAATCGGAGACGCTGTACAACGTTAAGCAGGTCCAGGACACGTTTGACGGCGCCCAAGTCACTGATCAATCGAGCGTCATTACCCTCGTCTACGACACTTTGAACGCCGTTGAGGGACGCGGAAACGTGATCCAGCGTCGATATGTCTTTGAAGCGATGCCGGAACAGACCAAACCCCGCAACCGCTGGGTGGAATCGCGGGCATCGGACCAGCTCACCGTCAGCGTCATCCCTCCCGAGTTGCGGAAGGCCGTTCAGGAGTCCGGTAAAGACCAGTTCTGGGCATCTACAGAGTTCCCGGTGGGTACCGAGGACCGGCCCGGCATTGCGGTGGGCAACAAGGTCACCTTTAACGGCACCGTGTACGAGTTGTACCTCATCTATGACCTGAACACCGCGCAGAAAACGCTCAACGAAATCCAGAACGTCCTGCTGGCGGGCGGCGCCGTGCTGGTGCTGATCATTGGGGCGATTGCCTGGTATGTGACGCGGAACGTGGTCAGCCCGGTCAGCCATGCAGCCGTAGTCTCCGAGAAGCTGGCGGCCGGCCAGCTCCAGGAGCGGATGGTGGTCAAGGGCGAGGACGAGGTGGCGAGGCTCGGCGCATCGTTCAACCACATGGCCGCCAGCCTGCAGGAACAGATCACACAGCTGGCCACGCTGTCGCAAATGCAGCAGCGCTTCGTCTCCGATGTGTCCCATGAGCTTCGCACGCCTCTCACCACTGTGCGGATGGCCGCGGAAGTACTGTACGACGCACGCCATGAATTCGACCCCATCAACAAGCGCTCCGCCGAGCTCCTGTACAACCAGGTGGAGCGCTTCCAGTCCCTGTTGGCCGACCTCCTGGAGATCTCCCGCTTCGATGCGGGCGTGGCCGTGCTCGACGCCGAACCGACCGATATCCTGCAGCTCGTCGCCAATGTCGTCGATGACGCGGGGCCTGTGGCAGTCGAATACGGTTCGGAGGTCACCATCAATTCCCGGGAAAAGAGCATCGTGGTGGAGATGGACGACCGGCGGATCGAGCGGATCCTTCGCAACCTGGTGCTCAACGCCCTGGAACACAGCGAAGGCAAACCGGTCAACATCTCCGTCGCCGCGAACGATACCGCCGTGGCCGTTGCAGTCCGCGACCACGGTATCGGCATGACCCAGTCCGAGGCCGCGAGGGTCTTTGACCGCTTCTGGCGGGCGGACCCCGCACGGGCGCGCACCACCGGCGGCAGCGGTTTGGGCCTTTCCATAGCCGCGGAAGACACGAAACTCCACAACGGATGGCTTCAGGCCTGGGGCAGTAAGGGAACGGGATCAAACTTCAGGCTGACGCTACCGCTGAAGCAGGGCGACGCCATCGTCAAGTCGCCGCTCCAGCTCGAACCTGCCGACGTCGCACTGCCTGGCAGCACAGGGCAGGGCACCATGCTGCTGTTTGGAACCGTCATGCCGCCGGATTCCGAAGACACCGGTCCGGCTGCGGAGCCGGAGCCTGATAGGCCACCGGCGGCCTCGTCGGCCGTGAAACCGGACACCGGCGCGGAGGACGCGAAATGAACGGCACAAACCGAAGGCCAGGCACCGCGGCCGCCGCGCTTTTGGCCGTCCTGCTCCTGCTGCTGACCTCCTGCGCCCAGATTCCGCGCTCCGGACCCGTCGGGAAAAGCACGGATGAGAGCGCGGGCAAGCCCAACAACGCTCCCGTCTTCTTTCCGGTGGCGCCACGTGAAGGCGCCGGGCCCGAATCCATCATCGATGACTTCTATCTCGCAGGCAGCGGCTACGAAGACGACTATGCCGTGGCACGCGAGTACCTGACCCAGGCAGCTTCCGTCTCCTGGAAACCGGACCAGCGGACATTGGTTTTCCGGTCAACCAGGGTGGTCCGGACCGGCGTCGAAAACGTCTACAACTACGAACTCGATGTGGCGTACTCCGTCGATGCGGACGGCATCGCCACACAGTTTCCCGAAGGTACCAAGGAAACTGTCCAGGTCACCCTGACGCAGGTGGACGGCGAGTGGCGGATCTCCGGAATCCCGGACGGGACCGCCATTCCCGAACAGACGTTCAAGGTGATTTACGGCGCCTACCCCATCT
The DNA here is from genome assembly GCF_030812315.1 of Arthrobacter oryzae. GTDB lineage: Bacteria > Actinomycetota > Actinomycetes > Actinomycetales > Micrococcaceae > Arthrobacter > Arthrobacter oryzae_B. The sequence continues at coordinate 417,718 of NZ_JAUSSM010000001.1, forward strand.
ACTTCTATGATCCGAGCTTCACCTACGCGGTGCCGGACGTGAGATGGTTTATCAAGAAGAAAACCGTCAAGGCCATGACCAGCGCACTGCTCAGTGGACCCGCCCCATACCTCAAGGGAGCCGTAGTCAGCGCCTTCCCCTCCGGGATGAAGCTGGCGCGCGAGTCCGTTCCGGTTGTTTCCGGCGCAGCCCAGGTGGACCTTACGGCCAAGGAGTTGGTGGAGGCTTCCAGCGAAGACAGGCTGCGGATGCAGACCCAGCTTGCCCTCACCTTCCGCGGTCAGCCGGACGTCGTCAACGTGGAGCTCAGGGCGAACCAGGACCTGGTCCGCGTCGAGGACAATGGGTCCGTGCTGCCTCCCGTCCGTGATAAAAACGTTCCTGCCCGGCAGATTGCCGTGAACGACGGCCAGCTGGTCCGCTATGAGAACAACAGGATTTCTCCGCTTCCGGACATCCAGTCCGTGGGGGCCCTCGGTCCTGATTCCCCGGCCGAATCGCCGGTGTCGCAGTCCGTGGCCTTCCTCAACAGCACCAGGACAACGCTGTACTCGATCGTGCCGGGACAGCCAGCCAGGGCGCTGACTACGCGTGCCACCCTCACCCACCCGTCGTTTGGCCAGGAGGACTGGGTCTGGACCGCCGGACCCGGGGCCAACGGCGCCACCGAAGTCCTTGCGTACCGCCCAACCGGAATCGCCGAAGGTGCCGCGATGCCCACCGTGACACTGGCACCCGCCTGGCTTGCCGGCCGCACGGTCAAGGAGTTCCGAATATCCCGTGAGGGGGTACGCGCACTGGTGATTTCGGAGCAGAACGGGAAAACCCGCGTGCAGGTGACGGGAATTGTCCGCAATGCAGACGGCACGCCCCGGGACCTCACGGCGCCGACGACCCTCCTGACAGACCGCCAACCGGACCAGGGTGTCTGGGTGAGCGACACCACCGTCGCGGTCATGAAAGGATCGGCCACCGATAACGTCACACCGGAACTGCTCTCCCTGACGGCCTCTCAGCCCCAGCAGCTGGCCCCCTGGCCCGGCCTCACTGCGATCAGCGCAGGGAACGGACCGGAGGAAATTTTCGGGCAGTCCGCCGACGGTATATTCCAGCGCCTCGGAAACGGCTGGTCGCCACAGCTGAAGGGACCAGTGGACCCGTCGTTCCCGGGCTGACGCCGCGGTGTTCCCTGGCACGCAGCAGGGCGGGCCAGGCCCAAAGCCCGGTGTTCACGCAGGCGTCACCTTTAGGACGGGGGCCTTCATCCACATAGGTGCCTTCATCCACATAGGCGCCACGGGCGCTACCGGCCGGGTGTCCCGTCAGGCAGCCTTAGCATGTGATGCGAAGCCCCGATCCCGATCTGGCGCCGCCTGCAGCCACGCCGGCAAAGCACCGCAGCGATTACTCACAATGGTTTCTGAGGGCCGCGGACCGGGCAGCAACTGCGGGCCGCGAGCTCCTGGCGCTGGCCGCCCCGGTCGAATGTGTCTGTTGTGGAACGGAGGATTTCTCGCTTTGCGGCCCTTGCGAACGGGCGGTGCGGACCCTCACGAGGGCCCCATTCCGGGCTGAAGGGCAGGCTCCTGCCCTCATGGACGTCAACGGTTCGGTCATCCTTCCGGTCGTGGCTGCCGGGGTATATCGCGAGGAACTCGCCCAGGCCGTGCTGTCGTTCAAGAAACACGGCCAGGGCCAGCTCGAATCGGTGTTGTCCAAAGCACTTGGAAGGGCCATCCAGGGGGCCGCCGGGACAATGCAGGGATTCTGCCTGATACCGGTTCCCACCACAACCAGCGCGTTCAGGAAACGCGGTTTCAGTCCGGTCCATCTCATGCTGCGGAACCTGGCCCGCAACGGCGGCCTTGGTGCCGGCACCCTTGCCTGCGCGCTCCGCAAGGGGAGGGCAGCCGCTCCCCGGCAATGGGCTGCCGGTGATCTCCGGGAACGAATCCGTGCAGTGATGCCGACTCCTGCGATGGCCGGAGGGCAAAAGGGGCTGGGGCGAGGGGCACGCGTCAAGCGCGTACGGGGCTCGATGCGGGCGGGAGCACTCTTCGCACCGGCCATCCGGGGGCGCTCCTGCATCATTGTGGATGATGTCCTCACCACGGGCGCCACGCTTGCGGAAGCTGCCCGGGCCGTCCATCAGGCGGGAGGGGTCGTCGTTGGTGCCGTTGTGTTGGCAGCGACACGCCCGCCCGACGCGCCGATCCAGCTGGCGCCCGCGGCGCCACAGCGCGGAGGGACGCCTGACTCGGAAAAAAATAAACGAAGAAAAGGTGAATAACGGGTAGCGATGAACTAACGTCGGTTGTGGGTACCAAGATCAGTTGTACCTGTCGATAGCGGCTCGGAAAGGGGCTCGACTGTCAGTCAGATCGGCCCCGGGAAGTGCCGCCGTCGTGTCACCGAAGTCATTTGGAGGGCACCATGGAGTTCATGATCAGCGGACGGAATTTGACGGTTTCGGACCGCTTCCGCGAATACGCCGACGAGAAGATCTCAAAGATCGCATCGCTGGGAGACAAGGTCCAAAGGGTGGACGCGAAGGTGTCCAAGGAGACCAAGGCACGCCAGACCGCAGACTTGCTTACGGTTGAGCTGACTGTCCTGGGCCGCGGCCCCGTAATCCGCGCGGAAGCAAGCGCCGCCGACAAGTTCGCCGCGTTCGATCTCGCTTACAACAAGCTTCTTGAGCGCCTGCGCCGCGCCAAGGACCGCAAGAAGGTCCACCACGGGCGGCACACCCCGAAAGCCGTCCGCGAGGCGACGGCCAGCCTCGAACCGGCGAGTACCACCGAGCCCCTGTATGTCGAGGCCAGCAACCACCAGGAGCCACAGCCGGCCCCCGTGGAAAAGTCGCCGTACGATGTCGACAACGACATCCCTGCGGGCGATTCTCCGGTCCTGATCCGCCGCAAGGTATTCCCGGCGGCATCCCTCACGCTCGACGACGCCGTCGACAACATGGAACTTGTGGGTCACTCCTTCTACCTGTTTGTGGACAAGGAGACCAAAGCGCCGTCCGTGGTGTACCGGCGCGACGGATGGACCTACGGCGTCATTAGCCTGGACCAGACCTGCGAACCAGGCGAAGCACCCCTGGAAGAGAAGATCCTCGCCTACCGCTCGGAGGATGAGCCTGCACGCGCCTAAGCAGAGAAGTCGCCTAAGCTGGTGGTGACCAGCCAAGGGAAGGACTGACATGAGCGCATCGCTGAGCCTCAACCAGGCACGGCGGATCGCTTTGGCAGCCCAGGGATTGGACAAAGGACGGCCCGCCGGACCCGTGACTGCACGGGCGGTGGGCCGTACCTTTGACCGGCTGCACCTGGTCCAGATTGATTCCGTCAACGTCCTTGCACGCAGTCACTATCTGCCGTTCTTTTCGCGGCTCGGAAACTACGACCGCGCCATCCTTCACCGGATGGCCTCGAGGCACCCGCGCCGGATGATGGAGTACTGGGCACACGAGGCCAGCTTCATCCGGCCGGACCACTTCCCGGACCTGCTGCTCTGGCAGAGCAGGAAATGGGTCGGTGCCTCAGCCATGGACCCGGAACTGCGTACGGGCGTGGCCGCGAAAGTCCTCGAGGAGCTGGCAAATAGCAAACCGCTGACCGCCGCCGAACTCACGGTCCGGATCGGACATGTTGAGGACCGGCGGACGGACAACTGGGGCTGGAACTGGAACGCGGTCAAACGCGTCCTGGAACACCTTTTCGAGGAAGGGCTCGTCTCGGCTTCCTCGCGGACCGAGCAGTTCGAACGCCGCTACACGCCCACCGGCAAGGTCTTTTCCCCGCTCGACGGCGGGGGAGACTCCGGCGCCGATCCTGCGGCCGCAATGGACCGCCTCATCGCCGCCGCGGCGAGGGCTCACGGCATCGGAACCGTGCGCTGCTTCGCCGACTACTTCCGTACCCCCCTGCGTGCAGCCGCCATTTCCGTGCAGCACCTGGTGGACCTCGGCACGCTGGAACCTGTCTCCGTCCGGGGCTGGGACAGGCCGGTCTACCGGCATGTCGACGCCAAGCTGCCCCGCGCGGCAACCGGGCGCGCCCTTCTGAGCCCGTTTGACTCACTCGTATTTGAGCGGCGGCGGCTGGAAGAGCTCTTCGGCTTCCACTACAGAATTGAGATCTACACACCGGAGGCCAAACGGCGTTTCGGTTACTATGTCCTTCCGTTCCTGCTGAGGGATGGCATCGTGGCCCGCGTCGACCTCAAGGCCGACAGGGCCGCCGGCCACCTCCTGGCGAGGGCAGCGCACGCCGAACCGAACGCGCCGGCGGACACCGCCGTCGAACTGGCCGCAGAACTCCAGCTCATGGCCGAATGGCTCGAGCTTGACCGCGTGGTCGTTACTCCGGCGGGCGACCTGGCGCCGGCGCTTGCCGAGGCAGTCGCTGCGAGCGGAACGCGTGTATCCGCTCTTAGGGAACAGGCGTAACGTGCCGTTCGTCTCTCCCGTAGACTGAACACGCCAGAATTCGGCAGCTTGAGACTGGGAGCAACTTCACGTGGCATCACTTATCGAAAAACTTCTCCGTACGGGTGACAAAAAAACCCTGAGGCAATTGAGGAATTATGCCGATTCCATCAATGCCCTGGAGAGCTCCCTCAAGACCTTCACGGACGCCGAACTGCGTGAAGAAACCGACCGGCTCCGGGAACGCCACCAGGACGGCGAGAAGTTGGATGATCTCCTGCCGGAGGCCTTCGCAGCCGTCCGCGAAGCCTCGTCACGAACTCTGGGAATGCGCCACTTCGACGTTCAGATGATGGGTGGCGCCGCCCTGCACCTGGGCAACATCGCCGAAATGAAAACCGGTGAAGGTAAGACCCTGGTGGCCACCGCTCCGGCCTACCTCAATGCCCTCGCCGGCAAGGGCGTCCACGTCATCACCGTGAACGACTACCTCGCCGAATACCAGTCCGACCTCATGGGACGGGTCTACCGCTTCCTCGGCCTGAGCAGCGGCTGCATCCTGTCCAACCAGGACCCCGCCGTGCGCCGCGAGCAGTACGCTTCGGACATCACCTACGGCACCAACAACGAATTCGGCTTTGACTACCTGCGCGACAACATGGCGTGGGACAAGTCAGAACTGGTCCAGCGTGGCCACCACTTCGCGATCGTTGACGAAGTGGACTCCATCCTCATCGATGAGGCCCGTACGCCACTAATCATTTCCGGTCCTGCCCAGGGTGACACGAACCGCTGGTACAGCGAGTTCGCCAAGGTGGTCCTGCGGCTCCAAGCCGACACGGACTACGAGGTCGACGAGAAGAAGCGCACCGTGGGCGTGCTCGAAGCGGGTATTGAAAAGGTCGAGGACTACCTCGGCATCCACAACCTCTACGAGTCCGCCAACACGCCGCTGATCGGTTTCCTGAACAACGCCATCAAGGCCAAGGAGCTCTTCAAGCGGGACAAGGATTACGTCATTCTCGACGGCGAGGTCCTGATCGTCGATGAGCACACCGGCCGCATTCTGGCCGGCCGCCGTTACAACGAGGGCATGCACCAGGCGATCGAGGCCAAAGAAGCCGTCGAAATCAAGGCGGAGAACCAGACCCTGGCAACCGTCACACTGCAGAACTACTTCCGCATGTACGAAAAGCTTTCGGGGATGACCGGCACCGCCGAGACCGAAGCCGCGGAGTTTATGGGCACCTACAAGCTCGGCGTGGTGGCCATCCCCACCAACCGGGACATGCAGCGCATCGACCAGTCGGACCTCGTCTATAAGAATGAGGCGGTCAAGTTCGACGCCGTCGTCAAGGACATCGCCGAGCGCCACGAAAAGGGCCAGCCTGTGCTGGTGGGCACCACCAGCGTCGAAAAGAGCGAATATCTCTCCCGGCTGCTGGCCAAGGAGGGCATCCGGCACGAGGTCCTGAACGCAAAGAACCACGCCCGTGAAGCCGCGATCGTCGCGCAGGCAGGCCGTAAGGGCGCCGTGACCGTCGCGACGAACATGGCCGGTCGCGGTACTGACATCATGCTGGGCGGAAACGCCGAATTCACCGCAGTCGCCGAGCTGGCCGCCAGGGGCCTGGACCCGGAAGAAAACTCGGAAGAGTACGAGGCCGCCTGGCCCGCAGCACTCGAAGCGGCCAAACAGGCAGTCAAGGACGAGCACGAGGAGGTGCTGGACCTCGGCGGACTCTACGTCCTGGGCACCGAACGCCACGAGTCCCGCCGCATCGACAACCAGCTCCGCGGCCGTTCCGGCCGCCAGGGCGACCCGGGCGAGTCCCGGTTCTACCTGTCCCTGACGGATGACCTGATGCGCCTCTTCAATTCCGGCGCGGCCGAGCGGCTCATGAACAGTTCGGTCCCGGACGATGTTGCACTGGAATCCAAGCTGGTGTCGCGTGCCATTGCATCTGCACAGGGCCAGGTGGAAGGCCGCAACGCGGAACAGCGCAAGAACGTCCTGAAGTATGACGACGTCCTCAACCGCCAGCGCGAAGCCATCTACGGAGACCGGCGCCGCATCCTCGAGGGCGATGACCTGCACGAGAAGGTGCAGTTCTTCCTCGAGGACACCATCACGGCCCTCATCGACGAAGCAACCGCCGAAGGCACCGGGGACGACTGGGACTTCAACCAGCTCTGGACAAACCTCAAGACTCTGTACCCCGTCAGCATCACCTCGCATGACGTCATTGACGAGGCCGGCGGCAAGTCCCGCATCACCGTGGACTTCCTGAAGGAAGAGATCCTTTCCGATGCACGCCTCGTCTACCAAGCCAGGGAAGAGGCCATCGGATCGGAGAGCATGCGTGAACTGGAACGCCGCGTAGTGCTGTCGGTGATCGGACGGAAGTGGCAGGAACATCTCTACGAGATGGACTACCTCAAGGAAGGCATCGGTCTCCGGGCCATGGCCCAGCGCGATCCGCTCGTTGAATACCAACGCGAGGGATTCATCATGTTCCAGGCCATGATGGAGGCCATCAGGGAAGAAAGCGTAGGTTTCCTGTTCAACCTGGAGGTCGAGGTGACTCCCGCGGAGGACGTCGTTGTCGCCGACGGCGCCGGGGAACACACGGAGCACCACGAGCCGCAGATCCGCGCAGCCGGCCTGGAAGCCCCGGAAAAGCCCGCCCAGCTGCAGTACACCGCGCCGGGCGAGGACGGCGCCAGCCAGACGCGCATCGAGGGCAGGTCATCGGGCCGTTCGGGAAATCCGGCGAAGGCTGCAGCCCAGGACGGCACCCGGAAACAGGGCCCGAAAAAGAAGAAGCGCTAGGCACTGATGACTGCCGAAACGGCAGTCATCTTAGTCAGGGATGAGGGCCGGAACACATGTTCCGGCCCTCATCCGTATCCGCTCGGGATAGCTTGGATTGTCGGAGGGCAGCTCACGTCGGCTCAAGGATGGGTTAGCCGATTTCCAGCGCCGTGACGCGCCACACCTGGTTGCTGCGCTCAAGTCTCACCGCCACCGCGCGGACCCTTAATTCATCCACCACCACGGCGCTTGCCTCGTAGACTCCCTCTGCGACTTCGCAGGCGCGGACCGACCGGACAGCGGGATTACGGTGCAGGCGGCCTGCCGTAGGTGAGGACCCGGACGCGAGCCGGCGGGTGAGTGCAGCCCGGTGCTGCAGTGAGGCCAGGCAGCGTTGGTCCAGGCGCCGCGAGAGCTGGTGGATCGGACGCGTTCCCGCCAATACTTCAATGGCGGCCTGCACTGTGCCGCGGGTGATCGCGCAAACTTCCCTGCTTTCACCCGCTGCCTTGAGGGTCCGCACGTTGCCGGCCGGCCGACCAGGGCTGGCCGCCCCCGACGCCGGAGGAGCGCCAACAGGAAGCGGAGCTGCGTCCGGCGTGCTGACCGGTTCAGGGACCGCCGCCAGCCGCCGGACCGGCGGGCCACCCGGGGCAGATCGTTCCGTCGAAGGAGTGGCGGGGACCAAATGCAATGCGCTCATGACGTTTCCTCTGATTGATGTCGGATATCTGAAGAGTGTGCGAAACCGGCGGATTATGAGCCGGACGGAGGCCTGAGAACCTGGCCCGGCAGAAGGACATCGGGGTTGTCTCCCACGACGGCCCTGTTGGCCTGATACCAACGTGGCCATTCCATAGCGACGTCGACGTCAGAAGCGTGGGAGCCGCCCAGCCCCCTGGCTGCGATGCTCCACAGCGAGTCCCCGGCCACTACCGTGACGTGGCCGGCTTCCGTAACTGATTGCTGCCGGGCGGACCTCACGGGTTGAGCCGCTAGCGGGCCTGGATCTACGACAGGGGCGCTTGGCCGCCACCGTGGATCCACGCCGTCACCGGCCGCCGAGGTTGCCGGCAATGCGGAATCCGAAGCTGCCTCCGTCCCCGCCCCTCCAATCGCTGCAGGGACGGATGCAGCTGGCTCTGACGGACTCGCGCCGTCTCCACCGGCCGCATGTTCCGTTGGTGTCCACATCGCCGAAGTTGCCGTCGTGGGGTTAGGGCCCCAGCCAGGATCCCCGGGATCCGCAGCGCCATGGGCAATCGGCGCGCCCAGCAGCTGCACACCGACTGCGGCGAGGGCGAGGCGGCGCATGAACGCGGGGCTGAACTTGCCGGTGGCTTCCGCTGCCCGGCCGTTTCCGGTGCGCTCGAGGACGGCAGAGGCAAGGGCGATCAGCATCGAAAGGATCCACCAGGCCACGGTGATGAGTCCCACCGTGTTGACGGAAATTCCCAGCAGGTCTTCGAAGGCCAGTGACTGGCCCCTCGCCGAGGACCGTTGCCAGCGCTCCACAAGAGTGGCGCCCGTCGCCGCCAGGACAGAACCCAGGAGAAGTATCGCCGCCGCCAGTGCGGCGTCCGGACCGAGCGGCCTGCGCTGCGAACGTTCCATCAGGTTCCCCATTCCCATTTGATGCTGTTTGATATCGTTTGATGTAGTTGAGCCTAGTTTGAACCCATTTTCCGACTTTTGTCCAGTGATTTGTTTTTAGGTCCGCTGATAAGTCTGCGGATTGACCCCTGCCCGGAGCGGGCCTAGATTTGCGGCATGCGTTGGGATGCCCTTTTTGATGACATGGAGGCGCAGCTGGCGTCGGTTGAGCGGCTGGAGCTCGAGGCGGAAATCGCTGAGCGGTCGCGGGCTGACGTCGCAGGGGTGGAACTGGCAGACAGGTTGCGCGGATCCCGGGGCCTCAGGGTCGGAGTCCACCTGGCGTCCGGCTCATTTTTCGACGGAACTCTGAGCCACGTGGGCGCCGAGACCCTGGTACTTAGCGATCCGTATCAGCAGGTGCTGATTCCGTATGCAGCGGTCTCCCGTTATCAGGGACTGGGGAGGCTCGCAATGGTGGAGCCGTCATCTGTCAGGCGGAAGCTGGGCCTGGCCAGCGCACTGCGCGGTTTGGCGCGCGACAGGGCCGACCTCTCAGTGTGCCTAGTCGGCGGTGCGGATGGCGCGGCAGAACTGAGCGGCGTCATTGACCGCGTGGGGCGGGACTATTTCGATCTGGCCGTGACACGGCCCGGGGAGGCCCGCCGCGCCGTCAACGTCAGCCAAGTCGCCACGGTGCCATTTTCCTCATTGGGTGCTCTGAGGTCCTTGCGCCGCGGCGAACTCTGAATGCACGCCCCTTCACGGAGGGCAGGTCTTGCAGGAGGACAGGCCGAATGGACGGCAGCTCAACCGCGGACATGTATGGCCTCAGACGGATTTGGACTTCGCTTCCTGAATCATGCGCTCAGCCTCCGCATAACGCTCTTCGATGTACTGCTCCAGCATCTTTTCTTCCACGCGCCACTGCCCGCGGCCGCCCACTTGGATGGCCTTGAGCTCGCCGCTCCGGACCAGTGCATAGGCTGCGGGGGAATTGATCTGCAGCTGTTCGGCTACGTCTGCGAGGGTTAGGAATCGGGGCATGGTTCTATTTTGCCACCGGTGAGGTCAAGTGGTGCGGTTATCCACAGTTTGGCGTTGTTTGGTCCTGTGACTTTCGATCCGGCTGTTTTGCCGTAAGAATGAGGGAGTCCGGCGCATGAACCGGTCCGGTCAGCACCGATGGGGGGAGCAGTACGGATGAGTGCAAGCACAACGGCCGCGGGGGTCCGGCTCAAGAAGCCGTCATGGAAGGATCCCCGGCTCCTGCTCGGTTTCCTGCTGGTTCTGGCTTCCGTGGCAGGTGTTGTGTCCTTGATAGGTGCTGCCGACCAAACCACCGAGGTGTACGCGGCGAAAGGGCCGATTGCCGTTGGGGAGAAGCTGACCGCTGAGAGTGTCAACCGGGTGAAGGTCAGGCTCGGTGACGTGGAATCGCACTACGTCACGGCTGAAGCGGGACTCCCCGAGGGCATGGTTGCTGTGCAGCGCATTGGCCCGGATGAGCTAGTGCCACGGGGAAGCCTCGGAAGGCCCGATGCGCTCAACCGCAAGCCGGTAGCAATCACCATCGACGAAGCCCTGCCGGAACAGGCCGCCGCCGGTTCGCGTGTGGATGCCTGGGTGGCCCTCCCTGATGCCCGCAACGGATTCAGTGAGCCGAAGCTGCTGCTTCCGGGCGCCGAAATCGCTGAAGTCACGCCGGGATCAACCACGCTTGGATCTTCCCGGTCAACAGTGGTGCTGGTGCTCGTCACGGATGAACAGATGCCCAAGCTGCTCGGCGCCCAGGCAAACAAGGCCAAGATCTCCGTCGTCTGGAACCCCGGCGGCGGCACGCCGTGAGCATCCCGGTAGTCACGGTCGGACAGTCGCGGGAAGACCTGGTCGGCGGCCTGGAACGGCTGCACGGACCGGTGACTGTCGTCAGGAGATGCTCGGAACTGGCGGAGTTGCTGGCCGCCTGCCAGAGTGGCCTTGCCCGGGCCGCCGTCGTCGCAGAAGGTAGCGACGAACTGACTGCTTCCCTGGTGGACCGGCTCGCCGCGGTCGGCGTCGTGATCGTTGCCCTGACGGACAGCGCATCGGAAACCGCGAGGCTGACGGCGATCGGTGTTACGGCAGCGCCGGCAGGAGTAGATTCGGCGGCGCTGGCCGGGAGGATTTCCGGCGCGGTGGACCAATGGTCCCGTCCCAAGCCACTTCAGACGGGGGACGGCGGCTTCGCGGACACCGGGGCGGCCCTCCGGACTCAGCTGGGTGCGGAAGACGACGTTCCGGCAGAGCCGTCCGGTGCCGGACAACTCATTGCCGTCTGGGGTCCGGCCGGGTCTCCCGGACGGACACTCGTAGCGGCGAACATGGCGGGTGAGTTGGCTGCAGCGGGCAATTCAGTCTTCCTGATCGACGCCGACAGCTATGGGGCGAGCGTCGCAGGGCTGTTGGGACTTCTGGATGAGGCCGCGGGGCTGGCGCAGGCCTGCAGGCTGGCCGACCTGGGTCAGCTGGATGCCGGGGCGCTGCAAAAAGTTGCCACACCCGTCGCCCTCAAATCAGGGACGCTCCGGGTCCTGACGGGGATCACGCGCGCGGACCGCTGGACGGAGTTGCGCGCGTCCGCCCTTGGTGCCGTGTTTGAGAAAGCCCGGGAGATCGCGGACTACGTCGTCGTGGATACCGGATTCTGCCTCGAGGCAGACGAGGAACTCAGTTTTGACACCATGGCTCCGCGCAGGAACGCCGCCACCCTCCGGAGCCTGGAACTGGCAGACACCGTTTATGCAATCGGGTCGGCTGACTCCATCGGGGTGCCGCGACTGGTCCGGGGCCTTTCGGAGCTTGAGGTTGCGGTGCCGCAGGCCGCTCCACGAGTCATCCTGAACAAGGTGCGTGCCTCGGCCGCAGGACGGTCCCCGGAACGCCAGCTCAGGGACGCCTGGGAAAGGTACGGACCGGCAGCGCCCATCGCCGCCTTCCTGCCTTCAGACAGCGCAGCAAGCGATTCGGCGTTGTTGTCGGGGTGCCTCCTGCTTGAGGCTGCACCCCACTCGGGACTGCGACTCGCAATCGCAGATTTGGTTTGTGCACCCGCCCAGCGAAATCGCAGATCCTCTGTCTTATCTTCCACAGCGAAGCGTCGACTAAAGGGCTAGGCTCGCCATAAGGGCTGCAAAGAAGCAGCTATGAACTTGTGATGGAGGCGTTTGTCGATGTCGTCTGGGTCCAGCGTGGAGGATCAGTCCGTTTTACTCGGAGCCCGTGAGGGGTACTTCGGAGACTATTACGAGCACCTTGCGGAGGAGGACTCCCGGGCCTATTCGCCTGACCTCCTGGCCGCCCGCGCTGAGACCCACCGCGAAGTGGCCGCGGTCCGCGTTCCGGGAACGGCCAACATCAGAATCGTGGACGAAACCGACCGGAGCGTCGTGTATATCGTCACGGACGATATGCCCTTCCTGGTGGATTCAGTCAACGCCGAGCTCGTTCGTCAGAACTCTGCAATCCACCTTGTCCTCCACCCGCTGTTTGTCGTGACACGCAACCGGGAAACCGCGCAACTGACCAAAGTGGACCGGGTCCCGTCCAGCATTGGCATTTCCAGCGGCGACACCGCCGCAATGCCGAGCCTGTCCCATTTGATTGCCCAGGGCGACAACGCCTCCCACATGGAGTCCTGGATCGCGGTCGAGATCGACCTTGCCAGCGAGGAAATGCATGGACAGCTGATCGAAGGCATTGAACGTGTGCTTGGGGACGTGCGGGCGGCTGTCGAGGACTGGCCGAAGATGCGTAATAAGGCGTTGCAGATCGCCAAGGACCTGGACAACGTGGCCAATCCTTCGCAGATCGAGGAGCTACGCCAGGCCCAGGACCTCCTTCGGTGGCTCGACGAGGGCAACTTCACCTTCCTTGGCTACCGCGAATACGACCTGGTGAATGAATCCGGGGAGGACGTCCTGGAACTCCGGGAGGAAAGCGGCCTCGGCCTCCTGCGCAGCGGTGCGGATGGACACCACGTCCAGCACCTCACCGTTGCCGGCCGCAAGAAGGCACGTGAAAAGCGCGCCTTGGTCATTACCAAAGCCAACTCCCGCTCCACAGTGCACCGGCCGGCCTACCTCGACTACATCGGCGTCAAGAGCTTCGATGCCGCCGGAAACGTCAACGGCGAGCAGCGCTTCATCGGCCTGTTCGCCACCAGCGCCTATGCCGGATCCGTCCGCAACATTCCGATCGTCCGCGAGAAGGTCGAAGCCGTCCTGCGCAAAGCCGGATTCCCGCCGCACTCCCACTCCGGAAAGGACCTGCTGGGTATTCTCGAAACATACCCTCGGGATGAGCTGTTCCAGATCGAGGTTTCCGACCTTGCTGCGACGGCGACCGGGATCCAGCGGCTGCAGGAACGGCGTCGCACCCGGCTGTTCCTGAGGCCTGATATCTACGGCCGGTTCCTGTCCGCACTGGTCTACCTTCCGCGTGACCGCTACACCACAAACGTCCGCCTCCGCATCGAACAGGAACTGCGCGAGACCTTCCACGCCGTGTCTATCGACTACGAAGCCAGGATGACGGAATCCGCGCTGGCCAGGCTGTTCTTCCGGATCCGGCTGCCCAAGGATGCCGACGTCAGCGACGTCAACGTCGAAGAGCTGGAGAAGCGGCTTGTCCGGGCAGCGCGGTCGTGGAGCGAGGGCATCACGGAGGTCCTGCGGGCGAATGCCGCCGACGAAGAGAGCAAGTCGTTGGCTTCGGCGTGGGCGGAGGCGTTTCCGGCCAGTTACCGCGTCGACTACGAGGTCGAAGATGCCCTGGCAGATATTGCCCGTTTCGAGAAATACGGGGCAGCCGCCGAGCGGGCAGAGGGGGCCAAGCAGGAACGGCCGGGAGTGCACGTCTACCTGCCGGAGGGGGCGGGAGCCACGCTCGAAGAGGACGCGCGCGTCAAGCTGTACATGCTTGAGCCCAAGAGCCTCAGCCAAATCCTCCCGTACTTCCACAACCTCGGTCTTGAAGTCCTCGATGAACGGCCCTTCGAAATCGAAACCGCGGACAAACGGGACTATTTCCTCTACGACCTGGGGCTGAAATATCCTGCGGGCGTGGCCCCTCTCGCGACGGGCCAGCTACTGGCGGAAGCGTTTGGCGCCGCCGTTTCCGGTGCAGTGGAGTCTGACGCTTTTGACCGGCTTGTCCTGCGCGAGGGCATGCACTGGAGCCAGATCGTGGTCCTGCGCGCCTATGCCAAATACATGCGCCAGATGGGCAACACGAATTCGTTTGGATTCATTGCCGACACCCTGCTGGGCAATCCCGACGTGACACGTGCACTCAGTGCCCTGTTCGCGGCCCGCTTTGACCCCTCCCTCGGGGACGACGTCCGGGCGGAGCAGCAGGCAGCAGTCCGTGCGGAGCTGGCAGCCGCCATCGAACAGGTTGCCACTCTGGACGCGGACCGAGTACTCCGGACCTTTGCGAACCTCATTGAGGCCACGTTGCGGACCAACTTCTACCAGCAGAAGCCATACCTCAGTTTCAAACTGAATCCGGCAGCCATAAACGGCCTTCCGTTCCCGCGTCCCATGTTTGAAATCTGGGTCTACTCGCCCCGGGTGGAGGGCGTGCACCTGCGCTTCGGCAAGGTGGCCCGAGGCGGGCTGCGCTGGTCGGACCGCCGCGAGGACTTCCGGACCGAAATCCTGGGCCTTGTTAAGGCACAGACAGTGAAGAACGCCGTCATTGTGCCCACCGGCGCCAAGGGCGGATTCTTCGCCAAGCGGCTCCCCGACCCTGCCGCCGACCGGGCAGCCTGGATGGCGGAAGGCGTGGAAAGCTACAAGACCTTCATCCGCGGCCTGCTGGACCTCACGGATAACCTGATCACAACTCCCGACGGGGAAGCTGTGGTTCCGCCGGCCGACGTCGTTCGTCATGACGACAATGACTCCTACCTGGTCGTTGCGGCAGACAAGGGAACGGCGACGTTCTCGGACATTGCCAACGGGCTGTCGGACGAATACGGCTTCTGGCTGGGGGATGCCTTCGCTTCAGGCGGCTCGGTGGGCTACGACCACAAGGCGATGGGTATCACTGCCCGCGGCGCCTGGGAATCGGTCAAGCGACACTTCAGCGAGCTGGACCTCGATACGCAATCGGAGCCGTTCACAGTGGTCGGCGTCGGCGACATGTCCGGCGACGTCTTTGGCAACGGCATGCTCCTTTCCAAGCACATCCGGCTGCTCGCGGCGTTTGACCACCGCCACATCTTCCTGGATCCGAACCCCGACGAGGCCGTGTCCTACGCAGAGCGTGAACGGCTCTTCAAACTGCCCCGCTCCTCCTGGGACGACTACGACAAATCCCTCATCAGCGAAGGCGGCGGCGTCTTCGTGCGGCAGGCAAAGTCCATTCCTGTTTCCGACCAGGTTCGGGCTGCCTTGGGACTGCCGGACGGCACCTCCGAGTTGAGCCCGCCGGAGCTCCTGCGCGCGATTCTGCTGGCGCCTGCGGACCTGCTCTACAACGGCGGCATCGGAACCTACGTCAAGGCAAGTACCGAAACGCACGCGGAGGTAGGGGACAAGGCGAACGACGCAATCCGCGTCGACGGCCGCGACCTTCGCGTCAAGGTGGTCGGTGAAGGCGGAAACCTCGGCATGACCCAGCGCGGACGTATCGAAGCCGCTCTTCAAGGAGTCATCCTGAACACGGACGCCATCGACAACTCGGCCGGCGTCGACTGCTCGGACCACGAAGTCAACATCAAGATCTTTGTTGACCGGATGGTCGCGGCCGGCAAGCTCGAGTCCGCCGAGCGGGCGGACTTCCTGGCATCCATGACGGACGAAGTCGGACGCCTCGTGCTGGAAGACAACATTGACCAGAACATCCTTCTGCTCAACGACCGCATCCGTGTTGCCGAGTGGAGCCCCAGTTACGAGAGGCTCATGGACTGGCTGGAGAAATCCGCAGACCTCAAGCGGGAACTGGAAGCCTTGCCAACAACCGCAACGCTCCGGGAACGCCTTGAACAGGGCCAGGGGCTTACCTCGCCGGAGCTCTCCGTGCTGGCGGCCTACGCGAAGATCGAACTCGCGACGGCACTGCGCGAGAGCGATCTCGCCGACGACCCGTGGTTCAAACAAACCCTCCGGTCCTACTTCCCCAAGCAGCTCCGGGAGAAGTTCGACGCCGAGCTTGACACGCATCCGCTGCGGCGCGAGATCATCGCAACCGTCGTGGCCAACGACATGATCAACCTAGGCGGCATCACGTTTGCGTTCCGCACCATCGAAGAGACCTCAGCCAACGAAGCCGCGGTTGCCAAGGCCTTCGTCGCCCTTCGCGAAATCTATGAGCTTGACGTCATGGTGGGCGAGCTCAACGAACTGCCTGCGTCCTTCCCGACGGAGCACTGGAGCACCGTCCACCTGGACATCCGGCGGCTCCTGGACCGTGCTGTCCGGTGGGTGCTCAGCCAAGGCAGCGGCTCCCGGCCGATCTCCGAGATCGTGGGCGAATTCAAACCGCTGATGGATCCGATGCGCGCCCGTCTCCTTGACTACCTGCGCGGAGAGGACCGCGACCGCGTTGCCTCATGGCTCGAAAAGGCCCGCAGCTGGGAACTTCCGGAGGATCTCGCCCACCGCTGGGCCGAACTGTTCGAAAGCTTCGTGCTGCTGGACATCGCCAAGATCGCCCACGCCAACGCGGAGCCGGTGGAAGACATCGCGCACGTCTACTACACGATATTCGACCGCTTCCATGCGGATTCCCTCCTGGAGCGGATTACAAAGCTTCCGAGGCGGGACCGCTGGCAGGCGCTGGCCCGCGCCGCCCTCCGAGACGACCTCTACTCGACCATTTCGGACATCACGATGTCGGTCCTTGAATCGACGCCGTCCGGAACACCCGCGGAGGACCGTGTCCTGGGCTGGGAAGGCTTGAACGCAGAGCAGCTCGGCCGTGCCAGGAGCATGTTTGACGAGGTGAACTCGCTCGAAGCGGACGATATGGCGTCACTGTCGGTAGCATTGAGGCTCTTGAGGTCAATCGTCCGACGCTAGGGACCCGTCCCAAGCGTCGAATCTGGAGGTGTAGTGGCAATCTTTACGGACCCCATCAGGGAACACGCTGATTTTGGGCCGGGGGATGCCGAATGGCTGCACCTCCTGGTGGGCGACTGGCAAATGGTCGCCGACCTTGCCTTCGCTGACCTTGCTTTGTGGTTTCCGCATCCTGAGTTCGGGTACGTGGCGCTGGCCCACGTCCGCCCCTCCACCACGCATACGGTGTTCCATGCCGACTTCGTGGGGGAGGGGATCAGGTCGGACCTGCAGCCGCTCGTGGATAAGGCCTGGGCCAGCCGGACCATTGAGCGGTCCAGCGAAACCAACTGGAGCAGCGACATGGCGCTCCGGGTTGAAGCTGTCCCCATGGTCAGGAATGGCCGGACGCTGGCCGTTGTGACAACCCACATGGATCTGTCCAGTTCACGGATGCCTTCCAGACTCGAGCTGACCTACCGCCAATGCGCCTACGACCTGCTCCGGATGGGAACACTGGGCCTGTGGCCCGACTTTGCATCGCCCACCGGATCCCGCCGCGGAGCTCCGCGTGTGGGTGACGGCCTCATCCGGCTCGATGCCGACGGAATCGTGCAGTACGCCAGTCCCAATGGTGTGTCCGCATTCCGGCGCCTCGGGGACGGTGAATCCCTCGAAGGCAGGTCGCTCGCCGAAGTAACAGCGGGACTGCTGCGGGACCGCCGCATGGTGGACGAAACGCTGCCGCTCGTGGTGACCGGCCGGATGCCGTGGCGCAGCGAAATCGAATCCCGCGGAGTGAGCCTGTCCCTTCGGGCGATCCCGCTGCGCGACGAACAGCAGAGGTTCGGGGCCCTGGTGCTGTGCCGCGACGTCTCCGAGCTCCGGCGGCGCGAAATGGAACTCGTGACCAAGGACGCCACGATTCGGGAGATCCATCACCGGGTGAAGAACAACCTGCAGACTGTTGCTGCCCTGTTGAGGATGCAGTCGCGCCGGATGGTCAGCGATGAAGCCAAGCAGGGTCTCGAGCAGGCCATGCGGCGAGTCGCCACCATTGCCCTTGTCCACGAGACCCTGTCCCAGGGGCTGACGCAAAGCGTCGACTTCGATGAACTCATCGGCCGCCAGTTCCGGCTGTCTGCCGAAGTCGCCTCGCCGTCCCAGCAGGTCAAGACGGCACGGTCCGGATTGTTCGGGGAGTTGCCCAGCGATTTCGCTACCCCGCTTGCCCTGGTGATCAACGAACTTGTGACGAACGCCGTCGAACACGGTCTGGAGGGGCGGACCGGAACTGTCTGGCTTCTGGCCGACCGTTCGGAGGGCGACGACGGGGACGAGCTCCTGACCGTGACCGTGGCTGATGATGGTGTCGGGTTGCCGGAGACACCCCATGTGGAGGGCCTTGGACTGCAGATTGTCCGGACTCTTGTGACCAGTGAACTCGGCGGTAGCATCCAGTGGAAGCCCCGTGAGGGCGGCGGAACCGCTGTGCAGATTGTCCTGAACCTGCAGAAACGGTAAGCGGGAGGCACAAAGCAGCACCGTTAAATACGAAGCGGCCGCGGACTGTTAAGTCCGCGGCCGCTTCGTATTTATCTAAACTTTTCTAAGCCAGGAGCTGTCCGGTCAGGAAGCGCGACGTGCGCGTGCGGCACGGCGCTTGAGGGCGCGACGCTCATCCTCGCTCATGCCGCCCCAAACGCCGGCGTCCTGTCCGGATTCGAGGGCCCACTGGAGGCAGGTGTCCACCACCGGGCAACGGCGGCACACACTTTTGGCTTCCTCGATCTGCAGGAGAGCAGGCCCGGTGTTTCCTACTGGGAAGAACAGCTCCGGGTCCTTGTCGAGGCACGCTGCGCGGTTACGCCAATCCATGCTGATCAGTCACTCCATTCCTGGGAACTCGTTGAAAGCCGACTTGTGAAAATATTCACTAGAGGCTACATAAGAAAGGGACCCTGCCGGGTCCCCTTGGTCATCTGAATTAAGCGTGTCATGTTAACGCTGTGTAAACAAGGGGTAATCGTCTAAGAAGTGCCTCTTAAGCGTGAGCGATACGTCACATAGGTCGCCAGCGCCCTCCCCGCTAGTCGACTATGTCCGGTAGGGTGCCAGTGTGTCAAGACCCCCAGAGAACCCCTCCGACCTCACTCCTGAGCCCAGCGGGACAGGTTCCGCAGATGGTTCGGATGCTTCCCCCGGCTCCGTTTCCCGGCGTGTTCCGGCCGCCCGGCCGCGCGCGGTGAGTGCGCTGAGCCTGATCGTCGCGGCTGAAGCAACGGCCCTTCTGGTGGCAGCGGGCTGGTACGCCATTCAACTGACCACCGGGGCGCCAGTGCTTTCGTTTTGGGGCGCTGTGTTTACACTGGCGCTCCTACTTTCTTTTTCGGCCTGGCTTTTTGCCGTTGCCCATTTTCTCTTCCGCGGATTCCGCTGGCCCCGGGCTGGGGCGCTGGTTGCCCAGTTGTTTGTGATGACGATCGGATTTCCGACGCTTACCGGCGGTTATATTGTGGCTGGCCTTGCCATGCTGGTTCCGGCCGCGGTCGCGTTGGTCCTGCTGTTCAACAAGAGCGTGATCAGCTTTGCTTCGCGTGCTGGTGGGGCACCCCCCGCCCTGTGACGCCGGCGTCGGAACCAGCTGCCAGTTGCACCGGCACGGCCCGGCCCCCGGAAATGACGACCGCTCTTCCGGGCGGCGGGCTGGGATCCACTTCAAAACGAACGCCGAAGAAATCGCCGTCCATGATGTTCCGCGGCGCGATCAGGATTCCTGTGCCGTGCCCGCGTGCGTGTGCCGCCAGCGGCACCCGCTGAACGAGTGTCGGGCTAAACCCGGCGGTGAGCAGTACCGTCCACCCCAGACCATGCAGTTCCACAAGATGCCGGGTGGCCTCCGGTGTCAGCATGTCGGCATCGTCCACGAGAAGGACCGCGTCCCTGCTGAGTGTGCCGGTTTCAGCGCTCAACAGGATGCGTGCCCAGTAACTGTCGGCGGCCGCATCGATACCGGGGGAGAGCCACTCGGTCACGTGCGGGTTCAGCTGGGGAAGGGCTGCAAGTAGTGAGCTTTTGCCGGATGATGGACCGCCCAGAACCGGCAGGACACTTCCCGGCGGAAACCGGACAGTTGCAGGAACGAGTTCGTCGCCGCCGATGCCGATGACGATCTTGCGGTGTTTTGTTCCGCATCCGGTGCCAGCACCTGCATCCACGGGTGACGCTGCCGTGCGTGCCTGGACGTCGGACACACTCAGGCGCGGGGGCAGCGCCTCGATCCTGAAAGGCCGGATCGCCGGTTCCTTCGGCGATTCTGTCCGGGGCGTTGCCGCCGCGGCTTCTGCATAGAACTGGGCCACCGACCCCGGGCTCCCCGTGAGCGGGCCGAATACCAGCGCCCGTCCGCGGATCCGGGCAACGACCGGGATCCGTGGCCACGCCAGTCGGCTCTCTTCGGTAGACCCCTTGGGGAAGAAAGCCCGATTGGGGACGGCCGCGAAGTACCGCGCCGTCACAACTTCCCGATCCCCGGAAATGAGCACCGTGACGCCTGCCCTTGCGCCGTCGCGGACGATGTCCTGGATCAGGTCTTCCGCCCAGGCCAGGGGGCCGGCCCGGAACGCAGAGACCCACGAGCCCCAGCCGGTAAGAACCAGGACGAGCTGCGGGGCCCGCGCTTCTGCAGGACGGCTGAGCCGCAGGGATAGTTCGACGACAATACGTTCCAGGATGCGAACGGCCCGACGCAGTTCATGCGGGCCTGCCACTGCGCCCACACGGGGCTCCGGGCGTGCGGCGTGGAACGAATTGCAGGCATCCAGGATATAAAGGTGCGATTCCTCGACGTGTTCGATCAGTTGCTGCAGGACCAGGGCCACTGCGTCGTCTGACCCGCTGCCTGTCCCGCCAACCAGTGCCAGATGGCCATGACCTGAGGGCTGCCACGTTAACCGGGAGATCCGTTGCCGGTCGGGCTCATCCACTAAGCCGAGCTGGACGGACCAGAGACCGGGAGAGGGGTCGCCCGCATTCACCACCAACGGTTCGGCTTCAGGGTGAATCGCTGTCCCGCCATCGGCCGGGGCCCGGGTCCCGGGGCGGTAAACCGTCCGGGGCAACGGTGCGGCCACGGGGCGGTGCGGAGCCGTGCCTCCCATGCCGTTCCAAAGTTCCACGATCGATTCAATAATGGGGGCTGCAGCCTGCGCCGGAGACGGCTGCAGCCCGGGGTCCGGTTGCCCCTGAGGTTCCCTTGCGGCGTCCCCCAGCGCCTCGGCGGTCAGGCGGACCCTGACACCGGACGCGGTGAGCCCAGCTGGAGCACCGGTCAGCGACGCCGTCTGGAACTCGACCGGGTCTTCCGTCCCGCGGGCGAGGTACGCGCGCCCGGGATTGGCCACCGCAATGCCGGCGGCGACCCTGGAATTGATGATGTCGACCGATTCCATCTCAGACTGGACCCGCAGCGCAATGCTGGTGGTGACGTTCGCGCGGATGTCCGCGGTGAGGGCGCCCTGGGGTCGCTGCGTGGCCATGATCAGGTGTATGCCCAGCGACCGTCCGATGGCCGCGATCCGCATCAGTTCCGCCAGTGCTTCGGGGGCGTCTTCGACGAGCATGCGGAATTCGTCGATAACGAGGACCAGATGGGGGAGCGGACCGCCCGCGGCACCCGCCGCCCTGTAGCCAGCCAGGTCCGGAGCCTGAACGGCGGACAGCAATTCCTCCCTGCGCCGGATTTCGGCGCGCAGGGAAATCAGCGAGCGGTCCAGTTCATCCCGCGTGAGGTCTGTGAGCATCCCCACGCAATGAGGCAGGCCCGTCAGCGGTCCCAGGCCCGATCCGCCCTTGAAATCAAGAAAGAGCATGTTGATCCGGTCCGGCGGGTAGCTAAGCGCCAGCCCGGCCGCCAGGCTCCGGAGGAGTTCGGATTTTCCGGAACCGGTGGTTCCCGCCACCAGCAGATGCGGACCGTCCGATTCAAGGTCGAGCATGCGGGGTCCTTGTTCTGCCATTCCGATGGGTACTGCCAGGCCGGGCGCCCGGCGTCCCATAAGCCAGCGGACCGACGTGTCCGCTGCCGACGCCGGCAGGACATCGGCCAGTGAACAATTCAGCGGCACTGCCGGTTGGGTAGCCGGGCGGCGTTCAAGCGCCGGTGCCATGTCCCGGCAGTACCGGTCGAACACGCGCTCCGGAACAAGGTCAGGGAGGAAGTCTTTCGCGGAGTCCGCGGCGCAGAGCCGGGCGGCGTTTCTGCCGAGTTCGATGACTGCGCCCGCCTCCGCGGAGCCATCCCGGGTGCAGTCAAGAACGTGCCAGCCCCGGCGGATTGCGGTGCCAGCCAGACCGGAAAATCCCGCCTCATCGTCGACGCCATCAATCAGCATCAGCACGCCCCGGTCCCGGCTCCGGTCGATGCCGCGGTCCAGTAGCTCGGCCGTCGTTGTCGCATTCGACGACAGCGACACCGGGGTGAGATAGCGGGCCGCCAACGGCAGGAACCCGGGCCGGCCGTGCAGCAGGATCCGCGTCCGTGCCGCATTCCCGTCGCTTGTGAGCTGCATGACCATGAACCGGATAAGGCCGGCGACGTCCTGCCTGGGCCCGCGGACAAATGTCAGGTCTGAAAGATGCAGGATGAACGGCAGGCGGCCGGCCGCGGGTGGCTCGAAGTCAGGGTCGGCGGGGTCCAGGCTGATGTTTGCCTGCTGATCCGCCAGCCCGAGGCGCAGCCCAGGATGGTCCGGCGCGGCAGTTTCTCCTGGCCGGACAGCGTGTTCCGGATATCCCCTGAGGACGAGCGCGGCGGCGGATGGTGCGGACCGGCGTCGTCGTTCCTTGTCTTCTTCAACGGCGGCGGCCACCGATGCCTTGAGCCGGCGGCGCTGGCGGCGGCCAGCCACCAAGGGAACGAGCACGGAAACGGCAGAAACCGCCGTGAAGGCCAGGAACATCCACATTCCGGTGATCACGGCGAGGCCCACGCCGATGAGCAGCGGCAGCGCCGCGGTGAGAAGCAGAACGCCCCGGTTGCCGCCGTCGGCCTTGTGCGGGACCTTCAAGGGCTCCTTGACGCTGGATCCGGAAGCTTCCCACTCGGTGATCTGTCCTGCGGGGGGAGGGCCAAAGACGATGGACAGCGTTGAATTGCCACAACTGATCAGCGAATTTGTCGAAACGGCGGAGCGGCCTACCTTCTTCCCGTCCACGAGGGTTCCGTTGGCGCTGCCAAGGTCCGTGATGGTGATCGCAGTGTCCGTCACGTCGAGCCGGGCATGCTCGCGGGAGAGGGCAGCATCCGGCAGGGCGATTTCAGTTCCGCTCCGGCCGATCCGATACCTGCCGCGCCGCAGGGGCAGTACAGTCCCGGCGGCGGGTCCGCTGTGTACGGCGATCAGCAGGCCGGCGTCCGTGCCGTCGCCGGGTTCCGACGGACGATCTCCCTCACCGTCCACGATGACCGCCCCGGTAACAAACGGAGGAACGCCGACGGCCAGACCGGACAAGGGCACCCCCTGTACGGTCAGTTCCCCTGCACCGTATTGCTCCGCGATGGCTTGCTGCACCAGGAGGCCAGCTGCTCCATGCCCGGCCTCAATAGTGAGTTCGAGCTGCGGGCCAGGGCTGCCGGCATGGGGTCCGCGAACCAGCGTGCAGTGGAGCGTCATCGGGAACTTTCCCTTGGGAAGGAGTCGGTTTCTGCCTAAGCTACCGGCGGGTCCAACCCGTGGGCACCGTCCTCAACGGACTATGTGGATAAGCCCGGTCCGTACCCTGGATTCACGAGTGCCGGCATAGTCTCGGGTAGGCTAGAGCAGCAGCCAATGCACAACATTGGGCTGCCCGCATTCGAATCAGGAGATTTTGTGACCGCTGACCTCGTCATCGTAGGGTCGGGCTTTTTCGGCCTGACAATCGCAGAACAGGCCGCCACTGAGCTGGGCTTGAAGGTCGTTGTCCTCGACCGCCGCCACCATATCGGCGGCAATGCCTACAGCGAAAAGGAAGAGCAAACCGGCATCGAGGTGCACCGCTACGGGGCACACCTGTTCCACACGTCCAACGAACGCGTCTGGGAGTACGTCAACCGGTTCACGACGTTCACGAATTACGTTCACAAGGTCTACGGCGTCCACAAGGGCGAGGTGTACTCCCTGCCGATTAACCTCGCAACGATCAACCAGTTCTTCCGCGCGAACCTGACCCCGGGGGAGGCTCAGGACCTCATCAAGGAGCAGGCCGGCGAGCTGGCGGGCACGGATCCCCAGAACCTCAACGACAAGGGCATCCAGCTCATCGGACGCCCCCTCTATGAGGCCTTCATCAAGCACTACACCGGCAAGCAGTGGCAGACGGATCCCAAGGACCTGCCGGCGAGCATCATTTCCCGGCTCCCGGTGCGCTACAACTACGACAACCGCTACTTCAACGACAAGTACGAGGGTTTGCCGACCAACGGCTACACCGCGTGGATCGAAAAGATGGCGGAGCACCCGAACATTGAGGTCCGGCTCAACACAGACTTCTTTGATGAGTCGCACGAATACAGCAAGAACAAAGTTGTCGGCAACATCCCGGTGATCTACACCGGCCCGGTGGACCGCTACTTCGACTTCTCGGAAGGCGATTTGTCCTGGCGGACCATCGACTTCGAAGAGGAAGTCCTCGACGTCGGCGACTTCCAGGGAACGTCAGTCGTCAACTACAACGACGACGACGTCCCCTTCACGCGCATCATCGAACCGCGCCACTTCCACCCGGAACGCGAGTACCAGACGGAGAAGACCGTCATCATGCGGGAGTTCTCGCGGGCCGCAGTGAAGGGTGATGAGCCGTACTACCCGATCAACACCGCCGCCGACCGCGAACGCCTGCTCAAGTATCGCGACCTCGCGGCTGCGGAGCAGGATGTCCTCTTCGGCGGACGCCTGGGTACGTATAAATACCTCGACATGCACATGGCGATCGGCTCTGCCCTCACCATGTTTGACAACCAGATCCGGCCGCATTTTGAGGGTGGAGCGAAGCTTGAAAGCGGAGGTGTAGACGCATGAGTGTCTCAACCCAAAGCCCGAAGGGCACCGAAAGCCCCAAAGCGGGCGAACAGCGCTGGGACACGCTCCAGCGCGTTATCCTGCCCAGTTCCAGCCAAATGGACACGGTGCCGCTGTACATGGACATGGGCACCGCCACCGGCATCCAGCTGCCCACGGTTGGCGACCGTGACGGAAAGGCCAGCAAGCCCCAGGCCTTCAGCAGTCCCACGAAGGAAGCGCACGTCGAGGACTTCCTGTCCCGCTTCTCCACATCAGTGCGATCCGGGGAACGGGTCTCCTTCGGCAGCTACTTCAACGCCTTTCCTGCCAGCTACTGGCGGCGGTGGACCACGGTGGAGAAAATCCGCCTTCATGTCCGCACCCAGGGTGTCGGGTCCGTCATCGTTTACAAGTCCAATGCACGCGGATCGCTCCAGCGCGTGGACACCCGCAGGGTTGAAGGGATTTCGGAGAACTTCTTCGATCTGTCCCTGGCACCGTTCGGCGACGGCGGCTGGTACTGGTTCGACCTCGTGGCCGGCTCCGAACCGCTCGTCATGCTGGACGCGGAATGGCAGGGCCCGGCGTCCGACAGCCAGCCTGGTTCGGTGACGCTCCAGATCACGACGCTGAACAAGACCGACTTCTGCCTCAACAACCTGCGGCTCCTCGCTGAAAACGGGGAGGCACTGGATCACGTCAAGGAAATCCTGATCGTGGATCAGGGATCCCAGAAGGTTGCGGACGCGGAAGGCTTCGAGGAGGTCCGGGATTCCCTGCAGGGGAAACTGCGGATTATCAACCAATCCAACCTCGGCGGCTCCGGCGGGTTTGCCCGGGGGATGTTCGAGGCTGTGGAGAACGGCAGCGATTACGTCCTGCTGATGGATGACGACGTCGTCGTCGAGCCCGAAAGCATCATCCGTTTGCTGACGTTCGCGGACCGCTGCAAGACGCCGACCATTGTCGGCGGACACATGTTCGACCTGTACAACCGGACCGTCCTGCACACGTTCGGTGAAACCGTGAACCCCTACCGGTTCCAGCCGTCGCTGCCCAGCGAGGAAATGATCCTCGGACACGACTTCATGTCGTCAAACCTCCGCCAGACCTCCTGGCTGCACCGCCGCTGCGACGTGGACTACAACGGCTGGTGGATGTGCATGATTCCGACGAAGGTGATTCGCGAAATCGGGCTCTCCCTTCCGCTGTTCATCAAGTGGGACGATTCCGAATACGGACTCCGGGCGAAGGCCCACGGCTTTCCGACGGTCTCCCTGCCGGGTTCAGCCGTGTGGCATGTCTCCTGGATCGACAAGGACGACCTCGTGGGCTGGCAGGCCTACTTCCACGCCCGCAACCGTGTCATTGCGGCCCTGCTGCACAGCCCCTATGAACATGGCGGACGCGTGGTCCGCGAGTCCCAGTACATCGACGTGAAACACCTGGTCTCGATGCAGTATGCCACAGCACACGGCCGTGGCTGGGCGCTCGAAGACATCCTGAAGGGCCCTGAGGCACTGCGGGAACTGCTCCCGTCCAAGCTGCCGCAGATCCGCGAAATGATGTCCGGCTATTCGGATTCAGTGTTCCGCCCTGACCCGGATGAATTTCCTGCACCAAAAATGGACAAGCCCCCTCGTCGGGGACACGGGATCGCGCAGCCGTCCAAGGTGTCGCTCCTGCCGTGGGCCGCAAAAACCGTCATCCGGCAGCTTGCCAGCCCGGTAAGCGGTTCCAGCGCCGAGCGGCCGCAGGCGACTGTCGCCCACCAGGACAACCGCTGGTGGCGGATGGCGCAGTATGACAGTGCCGTCGTGTCCAACGCTGAGGGAACGGGTGCGTCCTGGTACCGGCGCGATCCGAAACAGCTTCGGAAGATGCTGGCTGAAAGCGCACGCCTTCACGCCGAACTCCTGAAGGACTGGCCTGCGCTGAGCAAGAAGTACAAGGCTGCAATGAACGACCTCACGTCGATTGAGTCCTGGAGGAAGAC
This sequence comes from Arthrobacter oryzae, assembly GCF_030812315.1. Lineage (GTDB taxonomy): Bacteria > Actinomycetota > Actinomycetes > Actinomycetales > Micrococcaceae > Arthrobacter > Arthrobacter oryzae_B. Next base: position 444,644 of record NZ_JAUSSM010000001.1, read on the forward strand.
GTTCGAGCAGCACACTCAGAACGAGATCAAGTGAGTGGGACCAGTCCTGCAGAACTAACCACGCCCGGTTTGGGCGGCGGCCTGCGCGATCTCCGCCAGTCGAGCTTCCTGCTGAAACTCTTGGTCCGCAAGGAACTCAAGGTCCGCTACCGCGGTTCCGTTCTTGGCCTCCTGTGGTCCTACGTGAAGCCCGGCGTGCAGTTCATCGTTTTCTATGTGGCTTTGGGGGTCTTCCTCGGACTGGAGCGCAGTCCGAGGAACCCCGAGGGGCTTTCAAATTACGCCGTATACCTTTTTTCGGGCATCGTCCTGATCAACTTCTTCTCCGAGGCGTTGGGTAATGCGGCGAGGTCGATAGTCAACAACGGAAACCTGATCAAGAAGATTTATCTTCCCCGCGAACTGTTCCCCGTGGCGTCCGTGTGGGTTTCAGGTGTCCACTTCTTCCCGCAACTAGTAGTGCTGGTGGCTGGCTGCCTCGTCGCAGGATGGCATCCGAACGGGTTGCAGCTCCTCGCCGCGGTCGCAGGCTTTGTGATTGTCGGCCTGCTGGCAACCGGCCTGGGACTGTTGTTTGGCGCAGCAAACGTCTATTTCCGCGACTCCGAAAACCTGGTGGACATGCTGCTGATGGTGGCCACTTGGGCGTCGCCGGTGATGTACGCCTGGACCATGGTGCAGGAAAAGCTGGGAGCCACGGCTTTCGCCGTCTACCAGGCCAACCCGGTGACAATCGGCGTCGAACTCTTCCACTATGCCTTCTGGTTCCCAACGACGGACGGGTCCGCGGCCATACCTCCGAATCTGTTCAGCCTCTGGACACCCGTGGGCCTGGCAATTGCCCTGTTGGTCCTGGTCCTGGGCCAATTCACCTTTCGGCGGCTCGAGGGCCGCTTCGCCCAGGAGCTGTGAGTGGTCAACGCAATCGAAGTCTCTGACATCAGCAAGCAGTTTGTGCTGCGGCATACCCGGTCCATCAAGGAAGCCGTCGTCTGGCTCGCCAAGGGACGGAAGGGCGACCTGTCCGAGAAGTTCCACGCCTTGAAGAACGTCTCGGTGGATGTGAAGACGGGCGAGACGGTCGCCCTTCTGGGACTGAACGGCTCCGGCAAATCCACGCTTCTCAAGCACATTTCAGGCGTGATGTTGCCGGACTCCGGCACGGTACGGACGCGGGGCCGCGTAGCGGGACTGATTGAGGTGGGGGCGGGCTTCCACCCGGATCTTTCCGGGCGCGACAACGTCTACCTCAACGGTGCCATCCTGGGCATGACCGAGCAGCAGGTCAACGAACGCTTCGACGACATCGTCGAGTTTTCCGAGATCGGCCAGTTCATCGACACCGAGGTCAAGTTCTACTCCTCTGGTATGTACCTGAGGCTGGCGTTCTCCGTCGCCGTCCACACGGATCCGGAAGTGTTCCTCATCGACGAGATCCTCGCTGTAGGTGACGAGCCTTTCCAGCGGAAATGCATCGAGAAGATTCAGGAACTGGCGCGGAACGGTAAGACTCTCGTCGTGGTCAGCCATGATCTCGACCTGGTCTCCCGCATCTGTGCCCGCGGCATTTTGCTGGAGCATGGCAACGTAAAGTTCGACGGTTCGATTCACGACGCCGTGGCGCTGCTGCGGTCCTAGCGGCATCGCTCCTTCGGGAGGGTTCGTCCAGCAACGGAGCGGACAACTGTCGCTCTCAACCGAAGGGATAGTTGTGTCGTCTTTGCCTGTGCCCGCAGCCACCGTCGCTCCCGTCCCGGATCGGCCGGAGGCCCCATCGCCGACGTCGAAAAGGCCAGCGCCGCGGCGCGACATCCAAGGCCTCCGGACCGTGGCCGTGGGCCTGGTCATCATCTATCACATCTGGCCGCAGGTTCTGCCTGGCGGCTTTGTCGGCGTTGACGTCTTCTTCGTCATCTCGGGGTTCCTGATCGTGGGATCGCTTGTCCGGGAAGTCGAAACCACTGGGCGGATCGCCGTGGGGTCCTTCTATGCGAAGCGGATCAGACGGCTGCTCCCGGCGGCCACCCTGGTACTGCTGGCGACACTGGCAGCGATGGTGTTCCTGCTCCCGCAGGGCCGCTGGCAATCAATCTCTTTTGACGTGGTCATGGCGGCACTGCAGGTCCAGAACTGGAACCAGGCCTTCGGCTCCGGCAGCTATGAAGGAGCCACTGCCCTCGTGTCGCCGGTCCAGCATTACTGGTCGCTGGCCGTGGAGGAACAGTTTTACCTGATGGTGCCGCTGTGCCTGATGGCCGCGGCGGCCTGGGCGCGAAGGTCCGGACTGGCCCGTAAAACGGTGTGCCTCTACCTCATCATTGCGCTGTCAACGGCGTCATTTGTCCACAGCGTTGCCTTCACGGCGTCCGATCATGACGTCGCGTACTTCGCCACAACGACCCGCATCTGGGAACTCGGCCTGGGCGGCATCCTGGCCCTGACCGCCCTCCGGATGCAACTGGGGGAGCGGATGGGGCGGCTTCTGGGATGGGCCGGGCTGGCGACGGTCTTCTGGTGCGCATTTACCTTCTCCACCTCCATGGATTTTCCGGGCTATGTGGCGGTCCTGCCCGTCGCGGCAACTGTCCTGGTGCTGGCGGCTGGAACCGCACCGAAGAAGACAGACGACGCCGGGCGCTTCGGCGCGTCCGCGTTGCTCGGCGTCGGGCCGGCCAAGTACGTGGGGGACATCTCGTATTCCCTGTACCTCTGGCACTGGCCAGTGGTCGTCTTCTACGTTTTCCGCCTGGGCAGGCCACCGGGGTTACTTCACGGGTCCGTAATAGCCCTCGTCAGCCTGGCCGCCGCCGTTGCGTCCTACCATCTCGTCGAACAACGGTTCCGGCACCCCCGCCGACGTGCCGCAGAGGGCCGCCGCGGCCAGCGCCTGCACCGGGGAGCGTTTGTCCTGGCGTCCGGCCTGGTGGCCGCGACCGTACTTGCCGCTGTCGCACCCTGGGGAATCGTCGAAGCGAAATCGCAGCAGCTGGACAGTGCACTCAATCTCCGCCAGTATCCGGGCGCGATGGCGCTCGACAGGGAACGGCCGGCGCCAGTTCCCTCCGGGCTCGCAGTGCGGCCCGACCCTGCTGTTGCGATGAAGGACGTTCCGCTCACGGGCGGCAACGAATGCGGAGCGTTCGATCCGTCGACCATGGGGGAGGAGACGTGCCGCTACGGCAGCCCGGATGCCGGGAAGACGATGGTCGTCGTGGGCGACTCGCATGCGGCCCAGCTGGTGGACCCGCTGGTGCTGGTGGGGGAGCAGTCCGGCTGGAACGTTCAGGCGATGGTCCGGAACGGCTGTCCTTTTTCGGCTGCTCCGCCCGAATCCGCGGATACGGTCTTTCACAACTGCCCAAACCAGAACCGTGTGTCGCTCGAGCGGATCCTCCACCGCAAGCCCGACCTGGTGGTGGTGTCCGGAATGACGCCGTCAGGTTACCGGAGGGCCCTGCAGTGGGGATGGAAGGATCCGGAGGCGCTCGTGTCCGGGTATGTTGCCATGCTGAAGCCGCTCCGGGACGCCGGTATCAGGGTCGCCGTCGTGATGGATACTCCCTATCCTGACTTTGCGGTTCCGGACTGCGTCCAGTCGCACGGTCCGACCTCCGACACATGCCGGGGGCGCCAGCGCGCCGAGGACCGTCCGGAGGATCCGCTGGCCGCAGCTGCCGCAAGGGTTCCCGGAGTTGAGGTTGTCGACCCCTACCCCTACTTCTGCGCCGAGGGCGCCTGCCCGTCAGTGGTTGGCAACGTGCTGGTCTACCGGGACAACCACATGACCAACAGCTTTGCCCGGACACTCGCTGCGCCCCTCGCCAGGATGCTTCGCCTGTAGCTGGGAAACATGCTGCAGCGACGCCCTCCAGGTGGCAGCCGAGGGATGGAGCGGTCACCGCCAACGGTGTGGCGTCAGGTGTCGAGTCAGCTGCAGGCGGTCAGTTCAAAAAGCTTGGCCTCACCATGTCGGGCAAGCAGTTCAAAGCCCGGCGTTTCGTCCGGAATCTGAAGACCCTGGAAGCCGTGGTTTCCGCCGTGCACTTCCCGCGTTCCAAAGTCGAGCACATACCGGACGTTGTCGGCCCGTGCTGCGGGGCACACAGCGGGATCAGTGCTGGCCTCCCGGAGCTTGTCGTTCAGCAGCTCCGTGGCCTTCGTGTACGTGGTCAGCGTGTGTTTGGACGTCGTGTTGCGGTCGGCAATAGCGAAGGCCATTGCCCCTCCGGTCCACGGGTTTACGGCGATCGTGGCATCGGCCGGAACAAAACTATCCAGCTCCTCGATCAGGGCCATCTCGTCGGAACTGACCAGCGCGGATTCCGGGGTGGTCGAATAGTTGACCTTTGCGGACTGAATGGAAGCGGAGAGTGGGATTGTTTGGGCCACCAGGACCGCTGCGAGGATCACCAGCGGCACAACAGCGGTAACCATGACGCGGGATTTCCGCAGTCCTCCCGGGAGGAACCTCAGCGAGTCACGCTGCGTGACCCAGATGTGCTGAAGCTTTCCGACAAGCCAGCCTGCACCAGCGGCGGCCAACGGGACGGCGGCGACAGGCAACAGGGCCGCAAGGCGGTAACTGTCGTTGTACCAGACGCCGGTCAGCGTATTGCGCAGCCAGCCGGTGGGGCCTGCAGAGACCACAATGAAGAGGGCGGCGATGACGGCAAACGAACCCAGGAGCCAGATCCGCTTGTGACGGCGACACAGGACCACGACTCCGGCGACCAGCAGGATGCTGACGGCCCAGGCGGGCGGACGCTGCATTGCGGAGTTGGTGAGGATCTCACCAACGGCCTGGCCTGGCGTCTGGAAAGGCAGCCACGTTGCCGCCGCAGCCGGCGGGCGAATGTACTTCCACATCACCGCCACTACGCCGAGGATGCCGAGCAAACCAGCACCCATCAGGAGTGAGCCGGTGTGGCCGTGGCCGCCCCTGTACCGTGCCAACGAGAACCCGATGAAGGAGACGACAAGGATGGGGATCGAGAGGGCGAGGAGCGACATGAGCCCGTTCGGATGGGCTATAGCCACCCCAATGGCGGCTACAGGGGCCAGGATGTAGCGGGCCATGCCCATTGATCCCGGTGCGTCGCTGACGCCAAAAAACATGCTGACGCAGGCCAGTGAGGCCGGGATCAGGCTGACGGAAAGAAAGTTCGGGTACAGCACGCCAAAGTCCAGCAGGAGCAGCGGGAAGGAGCCGAAGCCGGCAGCCAGGACACCAGCGGCGGCCACGGCATAGGCGTTTGGCCCGATGACGGTCCGGGCCAGGAACATGCAGCCGGCGGTCCAGACAGCGGCCGCAACGCAGAGGTTCAGGACGTTGACGGCTACGCTGATCTGGGCGCCGGTCACTTGCACCAGGAGGGAGGTCATTCCGTGCCAGGCGGCAGGGTAGAAATACGGCGGGCTGTCACCGCTTGTCATGCCGGAAAGCGTCAGGGACGACGCGTTCCCCGAATCCAGGATGTACCGGATGGCATTGAGGTGAAATACGTTGTCGAACGTCTGCGAGATGTTTTCCGGCCTGCCGAAGGCCCGGTGGAGCTGCCACGCGATGGCAGCCGACCCCGCGAGGAAGCCTACGGCAGCCACGACGTCGGCCTTCGCGGGCCGACGCAGGGCCCAACGTGCCCGGGGCGCCGCGTCAGAGCCCGAACGGCGCTGCCGGACCAGGCGCACGCCGAACAGCAGGACGGAGGCGAGCATGGTGGCTACCAGAACTGGAAGGGGCGACCAGCCGATTCCCAGATAAGGAGCGGCGATTGCTGTGACTGCGACGAGGCTGACGGTCAGGACCGGGGCGACAGCTACGTAGGACCAACGCTGCAGACCGAGCGCCGCGAGGACGAGAGTACCCGGTGCAAACAGCAGAACCAGGCACGCCAGAACGACGGGCACGGTAGAAAACCAACTCATTGAGACTCCACTCGAAAATACGACGGCGGTAGTCCCGCCAGCTGGCCGGAGACGTCCTAGCCCTCCAGGAGGCCCAGAAGGTAGCTACCGTAGCCGCTCTTGACCAGAGGTTCTGCGCGTTCGCGGAGCTCGTTGTCGGTCAGGAACCCCTGGCGCCAGGCGATTTCTTCGGGGGCGCCGATCTTCAGCCCCTGGCGGTTTTCAACCGTGCGGATGAAGTTCGAGGCGTCGCTGAGGTCGTTGAACGTTCCTGTGTCCAGCCATGCTGTACCACGGGGGAGGATTTCCACCTGAAGATCTCCGCGCTCCAGGTAGGCGCGGTTCACGTCGGTGATTTCGAGCTCGCCGCGCGGGGAGGGCTTGAGGTTCCGGGCAATGTCGATGACGTCGTTGTCGTAGAAGTACAGTCCGGGCACGGCATAGTGGCTGCGCGGCTTTTCCGGTTTCTCCTCGAGCGAGAGAGCCTTGCCGTCGTCGTCGAACTCAACCACGCCGTAGGCCTTGGGATCATTGACCCAGTAGCCGAAGACCGCGCCACCCTTGATATCGGCGTGGCGGCGGAGCTGGGTGCCCATGCCCTGGCCGTAGAAGATGTTATCGCCCAGGACCAACGCCACGGTTTCGTCGCCGATGTGATCCGCGCCGAGGATAAACGCCTGCGCAAGACCGTCAGGAGAGGGCTGCTCCACGTACGTAAGGTTGATACCGAACTGGGACCCGTCGCCAAGCAGCCGTTTGAACTGATCTGCGTCGTGGGGAGTGGTGATGATGAGAATGTCGCGAATGCCAGCGAGAATGAGCGTGGAAAGCGGATAGTAGATCATCGGCTTGTCGTAAACAGGGACGAGCTGCTTGCTGATGCCAAGAGTAATCGGGTGCAGCCGGGACCCAGTTCCGCCGGCCAAAATAATTCCACGCATGCTCCCCATCCTCCCGTACCGAAGGCCGAGACACCAAACGCTGTAGAATGGACCGTCTGCCGAAACCCAAAGGAAGCAATGGTTTGAGCACTCTCACTCTGAAACCCAAGGCCGTTCCGGCGCCCCAACTGGGGCGGGCACTCGACCCCAGGGGAAACAGCCTCAACCTCATCCGCCTGGTTCTCGCGTTGGCGGTGCTGTTCGCGCACAGCTGGCACGTCGTCGGCGCCGGCAACGGGCCGACCTTCCGGGGCGAGAACCTGGGAGGGTGGGCCGTCGCAGGGTTCTTTGGCATCAGCGGCTATCTGATCACAGCCAGCAGGTTCAGTAACCGGATCGGCCCCTATCTGGTGCACAGAGTGGCCAGGATCTTCCCCGCTTTTATCGTGTGCCTCGTTGTGATGGCCTTTGTGTTTGCTCCGATCGCCTATTTGGTTCAGCGCGGCAACCTTCTGGGCTTCATGTCCACGCCCACGACGCCGTTGAACTCGGTCTTCGCCAACCTGTCGCTCAGGATTGTCAGCTACGACATTGCGGGCACGCCCGCAGGGGTCCCGTACCCGGGGGCCTGGAACGGCTCCCTGTGGACGCTGTACTTCGAGTTCATGTGCTACCTGCTGGTGGCTTTCCTTGGTTTCCTGCCCATCGTCAAGAAGACCCCGTGGCCCATTGTTGTCGCCTTTGGACTGAGCGTTGTCCTGTGGGCGAATATTGGGCTGCTCAAGCCGTACATGCAGTCCAACCTGGACTTTGAGCTGGCGGCCCGCCTGATCCCGTACTTCCTCGGCGGCGCTGTGGTTCAGGTGCTGAGCTCACGCCTCGGTATCCATAAGGTGGCCGGGCCAGTGTCTCTCGCCATAGCAGCCGCGATGGTCCTGTGGGTTCCCGGGTTCGGCGGCCAGCTCGCGGCGCCGTTCATTGCCTACGGGCTGTTGTGGATTTCCACGTGGCTGCCTCAGCCCGCCATCGTCGCAAAGAATGACATCTCCTACGGGGCCTACATTTACGCGTTTCCCGTGCAGCAGCTGCTGGCCGTCTTCGGGGCCTACCACTGGGGCGTCTGGTGGTTCACCATCGCCGCGACACTCTGCACTGTTCCGTTGGCGGCCGCCAGCTGGCTGTTCATCGAACGGCCGGTTATGCGGCGGGCGAAGAAGAGCGTCTAACACCTGCTGCGTCGCCACGGACCCATACCGCCCATAGGGTCCGGGCGCCGCTGCAACCCTGATGCCTCTAGGTTCCGGCGAGCCGTAACAGCCGTCCTTCAAGTCCCTCTTCCGCCAGGCGCTGTCGGACCGGTTCGTAGAGTTCGGGGTCGACGATCACTGAGGCAGCCGGATCCTCAGCCAGGAGTTGGGCAATGATTTCGGGTGCGCGGCTGTAGTCCCTGTAGATTTCACCGATCGCCGGGCTCAATGCTGTGGTCTTTGAAGTGGAGTTTCCGCGCATGCTCCAGTGCCACCGGGCGGCGAGTACCCTGTCCATCGTGCCTTGGGCAACGACGTAGATGGAGTCTTCCGGTTGCGTCTGGTGTGCACTGGTCAGGAGCCGCGCAACGTAATCCGGCGTGGTTTTTAGCCGTGCTGCCTGCTTTTCCATTTCAGTGATTGCCCGGGCTGTCGGCGGAAGTCCGGCGCCAGCCAGGCCTGTCGCCGAGAAACCGAAGAACTGGGTCGCCGCCAAAGTCAGGACGCATAGTGCCGCGGTCAGGCCCTTGCGCCTACTTTTGGTGAACCCGGTTGCTGAACGCGGTGGCAGGATCGAAGCTACCGCGGCCACGGCGACCGGCCACGCGAACAGCAGCACGGCAATCACGTATTTGTAGAAGTAGTAGGAGACGGCGCCGTTGCTGGCGCTTTGCGAGATGGCCAGCCACAGACAGAGGCCGATGGGAACGAAGAGCCCGAACGATGCCAAGGCAGTGCCACGCCGCTCCGCTCCGAACCGGGGATCGGCCGCGGGCACCGCGATATTGGCGAAGCCGAGGGCAACGACCAGAGCGACGACAGCGAGGGCCATCCCGAAGTCGGGAAGTTCAATGCCTCCGGTCAGACCGAGTATTTGCTCGCTCTGTTGGACCAGCGGGGAGATCTGGATTACCGGCAGCAGCACGCCGGCGGCTGTAATTGCCGCCACGACGAACGCCGGCCTCCACCAGGACCGGGTATAGTTCCCCGGTCGCCGAAGAATATGCCAGAACCTGCCGATGCAAACCACCGCAACGAGGCTGATCAGAAGGACCCAGTTATTGGCGATGCCGACGAGTCCCGCGCCGATGGCAGCCAGTCCCCAGAGCGGGATCCGGCGGTTAAAGTTCAGAATCGCCAGCACCGTGGCAGTAGCCAGGCCACATGCAAGGTAGAAGTTGGCGAAGCCGTCGTACACGGGTAGCGAGCCCGGACCGAAGATCCAGGCGCTTGCGGCTACGGCAATGGCCGGAGCCGTCGCCGCCGGACGCCGACGGACCGCAGGCAGGGCACAGAGCCCTGCCACGACCAGCACAACAGTCAGGACACAGACAACCGCCTGGAGGTTGACGTACGAGACCAACTCGGCGTCCAACGTGATGTTATCCGGCCGAATCAGGTCCGCGAGCGTTGCCAGCAGGGCATGGAACCCCTGGGGATACTCGGAGAATCCCCAGGTGCCGCCGGACGAGGGGAGGGGAATGGTCGGAATGACCCCTCCGTGATTGCGGATCATGAAGTAGATGTTGAAGTGCGACTGGTAATCCCATTTGCTGGTCATCAACGACAAGGCATCCAGGGACGACCTCACCGTCAGCATGGTCCCGAGGGAGCTGGCGGCGAGCCCTCCGGCCAGGAACGGAACAGCGTCGATCCACTCCGCCTTCGGCATCAGGCGCCGGAGCCTTGGCCCTGCAGGCCTGGTCGAAAGAACCCACCATGAAAGAATTCCGGCGGACAGGGCCATAAGCAGCGTGCCGTGGTCGGTCCCGAGGATCCGATCCGGGACCCACCAAGTCAGGGGCGCGAATCCCATCACCAGAAGGCCAGTCAAGAGCAGTCTCAAAGAGAGGCGCCGCGCAGTTGGAAAGAGGAGCACCAGCGCGGCGCCAAAACACAGGCCAAGGATGCCGTCGAGCACGCCGTTCAGGCGAAGGACGACGACCAGCGATGTCACTATGACAAACGCAGCCGGTCCGCGTAGCAACCGAAGGGTCTTTTCAGTCTTTGTCGCGGAGCTCTTCCCGCTTGCTCCGGCAACCCGGCGTGGAGGAGGCGTAGCCCGCTTCAACCGTGTGCTCACTGACCTGTCCCCAATCATATTTCTGCCGCGGTTCCCCCCGTACCACCAAGTGCAGCGAACGACCGGGCCCGGAGGCAAAGCAGCGTCACTCCCGGAACATCCACATGGACGCCCCGCCAAATCTAGCTGACGCGGCGCCTTCCGGCCTTTCCTGCGAGGCCGTCGGCAATCCCGGCAGCGGCGGAGGACAAGCGTTCGAACCGGTGCGGTGCCAGCAATGTCACAATGGCCAGGTGCCGATAGTCCGCCAGGAAGCCCTTGACGGCCCACCACAGGTGTCGGCGTCCGTACTTCCTGGCCAGCAGGATGCGGTTCCTGAACAGGTAGTAGTAGCGCCATGAGGCTGCCGTCCGCACTTTGATCTGCCGGCCACGGAAAGCCAGGTCCGCCCCGAAAACGCGGGCTGGCGCCATGCTTCCCAGGGCGTGGTCAAGGGCGGCCTTCGGCGCGACGACGGTCTTGAACCCGGCTGACTGGCAACGTAGGAAGTATTCGGTGTCAACGCCGTCGATGAACAGGTCGCTTTGCAGCGTCCCGAGCTCCTCAATGACGGGAACCGGCAGAAGCAGACCCGACTGGATCGGCTCGCCCCCTAGCTGGACGCCGTTCATTACCCCGGCACGCCGGGTCGGAAGGCCCCGGATGGAGGCCGGAGCGACCATGCCGACCCTGACTCCGGCCTGTTCAGCGGCACGTGCCGCTTCCTCAAGGGCGGCAACGTAGCCGCCGTCGAGCAGGCTGTCCTGATCCATGGTGAGGATAAACGAGGGCCGTTTCCCGGACGCGAGCGCCGCTGCAATCCCGGCGTTGAGCGCGGCTGCGATGCCGGAGTTCTCGGTGAGCCGCTCGACGGTGCAGCCTAGGTCCCGCAGCTGGCGCAGGATCGGCCCGGGGTCCTGGGGACTGCCGTCGTCGACGACCACCACACGATCCACCTGAGCCAGAAGTGCCGCGGCGTTGGCCAGGACGTGCTGGTCGGCATTGAACAGGCTGACAACCGCAGTGGTCGCGTTGGACGTCATTCGCTTGCCGGATCAGGCAGGCTTGACGTCTGGCTGCGCGTCAATCCACGTGGCCAGCCGTTCGATTCCCTGGGCAAGGTTGTATTGCGGTGTCCAGCCCAGCACCTTTTCGGCGGCGGTGATGTCAGCCCACGCATGCCGCACATCGCCCTGCCTGTACTGGCCGGTCACGTGCGATTCAGGAGCGTTGTAGTGCTCAGCGATCAGCTTTGCGGCGGTGCCGATGGTCTGGAACTCGCCCGATCCGATGTCCATCGGTTCACCTTGGACGGTGGGGGAGACAGCGCCGGCAACGATGGCAGAGGCCACATCGTCGATCAGGATGAAGTCACGGCGCACTTCGCCGTCCTCGTACAGGGGAATGGACTTGCCGCCCATTGCCATCCGGCAGAAGAGGCTCATGATGCCCGTGTACGGGTTGATCAGGGACTGGCCCGGACCGTAGACATTCTGCAGTCGGAGGATCACCGTCTCGACGCCGTAGGACTTTGCCCACGCCTGCAGGACATGTTCCTGGGCAAGCTTGGTGGCACCGTAGACGCTCACGGGCGCCGGGAACGTCTCGGACGCTTTCATGGCGACGGGCGAGGCGTCCGGGAAATCCCACTGTGCTTTGTCGAGGGTTTCGCTCGTCCGCTGCCCAGGGTAGAAGATCCGGCCGTCGGCATCCTGCCAGGCGCCTTCGCCGTAAACAGCGCGACTGGAGGACAGGACAATCCGGCGCGGCAGCTTGGCATGGCGGTTGAGGCCGTCCAAGAGTTGCGACGTTCCGACGACGTTGACGTGGGTATGCCTCGTGGACTCTTCCAGGGACTGGCCGGTTCCTGTTTCCGCCGCGAGGTGGATGACGACGTCGGGGGTAACGTCCTGGAGGACTGTGTCCCAGGTCTTCGCTTCCGTCACATCCGCAACGACCAGTTCGGCGGCCGGGTTCAGCTGGTCGGGGCGCTGCCCCGTGGCATGGATCTGCGGGTGGAGATTGTCGACGACAACGACGCGGTCGAACTCATTGACGAGGGCATCGGAGATCGCGCAGCCGATGAACCCGGCGCCGCCCGTAACCAGGACGGTGCCTCCGGGACGGGCGGAACTTGAAGAGGAAGTCACTTGGGACCTTTCGTAGCGAACGGCGTTACTTGCCGAAGGTGTGGCGGACCAGGGCCTTGACGGCGGAGGAGTTCTTGCTGAGTACGGCTTTGGGCAGCAGGGACGCCGCGTGCGCACGCGACGTGAACCTCAGCCGTGCTGACCGGGCCGCCCTGTTCCATCCCAGTTCCTGTGCCTGCGCAGCGGCGACGGCGAAATAATCGCGTTCTCCGGCGAACCGGGAGCCGTCGACAAGCTTGGTGGAGGAGGCGCTGTTTGAGTGCCTGCGGTACTGGAAGCAGACGGTCGGCTCGATGAGGAGCTGGTCGCCGTTGTAGATCATGTCCATGATCAGGGCGAGATCCTGGATGATGGGGAACCCGTCACGGAAGTCCACCTGGCGGACCCTGTCAGTCCGGAAGGCAAGCGACGGCCAGTAGAGCCAGTCCCCGTGCATCAGGTTGGATGCAATGGCCTCGCCGGAGATCAGTTGGCGTCCGCCGCCCCGGGGCTTGATCAGCTTCTGCTTGACGGTGTCAACCAGGGTGGCTACCACCTGGCCGGCTTCGTCGATGACCTGGACGCCGGGCTGGATCAAGGCAGCGCCGGGGTACCGTTTGTGGGCATCGAGGATGGTGGAGACGTAGTTCGGCAGCAGGACGTCATCGCAGCCGAGGATCACCAGGACTTCCTCAGTCGCCATGGCCACGCAGGTCCGGTAGTTTTCCGTGATTCCTGCATTCTGTTCCTTGCGGATGTACTTCACCCGGGGATCGGTGATCGCCGCCATGAAGTCCTTGATCTCCTGGCCCGGGTACGCGTCGTCCACGACGGTGAGGAGCCAGTCATCGCTGTCCTGTGACAGGACACTGTTGACTGCTTCCTTCATGTAGTCCGGATCGCCCCAGTAGGGAATGAAAATATCCAGCGGCATGTGTTAATCCGAACCTTTGTGTTGTGTGTCGGGCTCCGCAGCGTGCGGGCCGGCGGTGTCTGGGGTTGTTGCCAACGAGTCGGACGGTGACGGTGAATCGGTGCTGGCCGGGGCGCCGAGAGCCTCCACCTGAACCCGCAGGATTGCCACTTCCTCCGCGAGTGTCCGCGTCTCGTCCTCAACTACGGAGATTTCCCACGAGAGGTGCAGGCAGACGCCGAGCAGCATGAGGATGCTCATGGCGAAGAGCAGGTTGGAGGGCAGTTGGACGCCGACAAACTCCGCCACAATGTTGAGCAGCCGCGGAAAGGCCGCCAGCACAAGCGTGGCGACGCCCACGATCAGCCAGAGGGCGGCGTACTTCTCCCGGAGTTTCTTCCGGCGGAGCATTTCGACGACCAGGCCAACAATGGCCAGGGCGAGCAGGAAGGCGGCAATGTTTCCCATACTTCTAGGCTCCTGATGCTTGCGGAGCTGGTAGGGCCAGGTGGGACCGCTTCCGGGTCAGGGCAAACAACAGGGCAAACACCGATCTTCCGAGGTATATGGCGGCCTTCGCCGGATTGTGGCTGGGCTTTCCGCCCTGCCGGGCTCGCATTTCGACGGGGACCTGTGTGACAGTGCACCCGGAGCGGATGGCCACCACAAGCGAGTCGATGGTGTCGCCCAGGTATTCGGCAGGGTAGTGGTCGAGGTATTGGTCCACGGCGCGCACGTTGGCTGCCCGGAACCCGCTGGTCACGTCCGTGAGCCGGGTCTTAGCCAGCCCGGAAATAACCTTGGCCAGCAGTTGCATGGCCCATTTCCGCGGCCCCGTGACCTTGTAGTCCCCGCGGTCCGCGAAGCGCGCGCCGATTGAGATATCGGCGTGGGCGAGTCCTGCCAGGACTTCGTCGATGCTCCGTGGATCGTGCTGGCCGTCGGAATCCACCTGGATCACCTGGCGGTAGCCGCAGCGGCGTGCGTACTTGAAACCTGCGCGCATGGCCCCGCCCACGCCAAGGTTAAAGGGCAGGTTGAGCACTGTGGCTCCAGCTTCGGCGGCTACGGCTGCGGTGTTGTCCGTGGACCCGTCGTTGACGACGAGGACGTCGTACCGGGAGTCTGTGTTCAACACTTCCCGCACGGTATTGCCGACGGCTTCCGATTCATTCCAGGCAGGCATGATGACCAGAACGCGCGGATTGGGGGTGGATTCCATGGTGTCCAAACTATATCAATTCCACGATCCGGGTCGGCGGTGACGCAGCCGCGCGGCGCGGGAGGGCACTGCGATGTTCGGTGCTGTCCACGCTGAACGTGGCCGCGGGGTGGGGTCCGGACCGGACGGCCTAAGATGGGACGGGCCCGCCGGATGTCAGCTGGTGAGCCCCGGAACCATCTCGCGCAGGCGGAAGGACCAGATTGAAAACCGATTCCAAGGGCGTCCCGGGCCCGACAGGCGGCAAGCAAACCCGAGCAAGCATCTGCCTCGCCAGCTACCGCGGGGGGCGCTATGTTAAGGAACAGCTCGAGTCCATCCTCGCCCAGCTGGGTCCGGACGATGAGCTGGTCATCGTTGACGACGCCTCACCCGACGACACCGTCGAGCAGATCAGGACCTTCCACGATGGACGGATCCGCCTGATTGAGGCGGCGGTGAACCAGGGTTACGTAAGGTCATTCGAACAGGCCGCCCTGGCCGCGAAGGGACAGTACATCCTGCTCGCCGACCAGGATGACGTTTGGGTGCCGGGCAGGCTTGAGCTAATGGTTAGCGCGCTGCAGGCATCAAGGGTCGTTGCCTCCAACTTCGACGTGCTCGGCGGCGGGCCCCGTCCGAACATCCCGCGGCTCCGGGACAAGGACAGCCGGCGACATGCCGCAAACCTCCTCGGCGTCCTGGTGGGATACCGGGCTTATTACGGCTGCGGCATGGCTTTCCGGCGCGACATGCTGCCCGTGTTCACGCCCGTTCCCCGCTATGTGAACGAGTCCCACGACCTTTGGCTTGCCATTTGCGGCAACCTGGCAGGCTCCATGCGGCACTTGGACGAGTCAACGCTCCTGCGCAGGATCCACGATGACAACGCTACGCCCAGGGGGTGGCGTTCACTGTCCGTGATCCTCCGTGCGCGCCTGATGCTGCTTCGCTGCATCGCCGAGGCAGCGCTGCGCCTACGGCGGGACGGCTCAAATTAGAACGGGATGGCTCAACCGGTAAGCTGGCTGAATGCAGAAACTCCTTGTCACCGGCGGTGCCGGGTTCATCGGTTCCAATTTTGTCCACTACGTTCTCGAGAACACCGAGGATCACGTCACTGTCCTGGACAAGCTGACGTACGCAGGCAACCTGGAATCCCTGAGCGGGCTCCCGGAGGAGCGCTTCAGCTTCGTGCAGGGCGATATCTGCGACGCAGCCCTGGTCGAGGGCCTCGTTGCCGGGACCGACGTCGTGGTCCATTACGCGGCCGAGTCGCACAACGACAACTCCCTGCATGACCCCCGCCCGTTCCTGGACACGAACATCATCGGCACCTACACGCTGATCGAGGCCGCCCGGAAGCACAACAAGCGCTTCCACCACATCTCCACGGACGAGGTCTACGGCGACCTGGAACTCGATGACCCGGAACGGTTCAGCGAGTCCACCCCGTACAACCCCTCCAGCCCGTACTCCTCCACCAAGGCCGGTTCGGACCTGCTGGTCCGCGCCTGGGTGCGCTCTTTCGGGCTGCAGGCCACCATCAGCAACTGCTCGAACAACTACGGCCCGTACCAGCACGTGGAAAAGTTCATCCCGCGCCAGATCACCAACGTGATCGACGGGATCCGGCCCAAGCTCTACGGCAAGGGCGAGAACGTCCGGGACTGGATCCACGCGAACGACCACTCCTCGGCCGTGCTGGCCATCATCGCCAAGGGAACGATCGGCGAAACCTACCTCATCGGCGCCGACGGCGAGAAGAACAACAAGGACGTCGTCGAGCTCATCCTCAAGCACATGGGCCAGTCCCCGGACGCTTACGACCACGTCGTGGACCGCCCCGGCCACGACCTGCGCTACGCCATCGACTCCACCAAGCTCCGCGACGAGCTCGGCTGGGAACCGAAGTTCTCCAACTTCGACGCCGGCATCGAGGACACCATCGCCTGGTACCGCGAGAACGAAAACTGGTGGCGCCCGCAAAAGGCCCAGACCGAAGCGAAGTACAAGGAACAGGGCCAGTAGACGATGTCGATCGAGTTCTCCAAAAAGCTGACCGCCCACGAAACCCCGATCCCCGGCGTCGTCCTCTACGACCTGCCGGTCCACGGCGACAACCGTGGCTGGTTCAAGGAAAACTGGCAGCGGGAGAAAATGGTGGCCCTCGGGCTGCCGGACTTCCGCCCCGTGCAGAACAACATCTCGTTCAACGAAAAGGCCGGCACCACGCGCGGCATCCATGCCGAACCGTGGGACAAGTTCATCTCCGTGGCGACCGGCCGGATCTTCGGCGCCTGGGTGGACCTGCGCGAGGGCCCGTCCTTCGGTGCCGTCTTCACCGCCGAACTGGACCCCAGCCAGGCCATCTTCATTCCCCGCGGTGTGGGGAACGCCTTCCAGACCCTGGAAGACAACACCGCCTACACCTACCTCGTCAACGACCACTGGTCCGCGGACGCCCAGGGCCAGTACACCTTCCTGAACCTCGCGGACGAGACGGCCGGAATTGCCTGGCCCGTTCCGCTGGACGAGGCTGAGCTCTCCGACAAGGACAAGGCGCACCCCCGCCTCGCGGACGTCGTGCCGATGCCGGCGAAGAAGATCCTCGTGGTCGGCGCCGACGGTCAGTTGGGCAAGGCGCTGCGGGAACTGTACGACGGCGACGCGACCGTTGAGTTCGCCGGGCGCGCCGGATTCGACCTCGGCAGCGAAGCGTCCTTCACCGAGCGGAACTGGAAGAACTACTCGACGATCATCAACGCCGCCGCCTACACCGCTGTCGACACCGCGGAAACCGCGGAGGGCCGGGCAGCGGCCTGGGCCGTCAACGTTGCCGCCGTGTCACGGCTGGCCCGGACCGCCGTCGAACATGACCTCACGCTCGTCCATGTTTCCTCGGACTACGTCTTCGACGGCGTCCGCGAGAGCCACGACGAGGCTGAACCCTTCACCCCGCTCGGTGTGTACGGTCAGACGAAGGCAGCCGGCGACGCCGTCGTCAGTGTTGTTCCCCGCCATTACATCGTCCGGACCAGCTGGGTCATCGGCGAAGGCAACAACTTCGTCCGCACCATGGCATCCCTGGCCGGGCGTGGCATCGAACCGTCCGTGGTCAATGACCAGGTCGGTCGGCTCAGCTTCACCGAAGACATTGCGGCAGGCATCCAGCACCTGCTGGAATCCAGCGCGGACTACGGCACGTACAACCTGAGCAATGACGGTGAACCGCAGTCGTGGGCCGACATCGCCGCGGACGTGTACGAGCTGTCAGGACAGTCGCGGACCGCCGTCACAGGCGTGAGCACCGAAGAGTACTTCAAGGGCAAAGCTGCCGCGCCCCGGCCGCTGAACAGCGTACTGGACCTGACCAAGATCAAGAACTCAGGCTTCAAGCCGCGTCCCGCCAGGGACGTTTTGGAAGCGTATCTCGGCCTGCGGACGGCTGCGGAATAGCGGACCGGCCCATGCGCTTCGACTCGAGTACGTTCGGCGTGGTCGCCCTCGCGGCCTACCAACCCAACTGGGAGCTGTTCCGAACGCAGCTGCGAACTATCCAGAACCAGACGCATGAGCGTTTCCTGTGCCTCATTTCAGCCGACGGCGGTTTCGCCGAAGTCCGGGATTTCGTGGCCGGGGAATTCGGCGGCGACGAAAGGTTCCGGGTCATCGGGTTCGAAGAGCGGCTCGGGTTCTACGGCAACTTCGAACGAGTCCTCCAGCACGCTCCTGCTGAGGCGGAGTGGGTCGCCTTGTCGGACCAGGACGACTCCTGGTATCCGTCGAAGCTCGAAATTCTCGTGCCGCACCTGAACGACGTCAGCCTGGTGGCGGCGCAGGCGCGTGTTGTCCGGCTTCCCGGCAATGTGGTGGTGACGCCATCAACCCAGCGGAAGAACGTCGCACTGGATGCCTTGCTGGCCCAAAACCAGGTGACCGGAAGCCTGTGCCTGTTCAGGCGCGAGTTGCTGGACCTGGCTCTTCCCTTCCCGCGCCTAAACACCATCTCGCAGGTACATGACCATTGGCTGGCTGTCTGCGCCAAGGCCACCGGCGGTGCGCTCGTGGTTGACGACGTTGTCCAGGACTACGTGCAGCACGGCGGCAACGTCCTCGGTGAGGTCGGCGGCAGGAAGAGCATCGCCAAGTCTTTTGAGCACGTGACAGCCCTGTCCCGAAAGTTTCAGGGCAGCAGCAGTCCGCTCGCCATGCTCAGGACTGCCAATGACTTGAGCTTCGGCTGGCGCCGCGTCATGGCGGATACCCTGCGGAAACGCGTTGCTGCTGGGTCTCCCGGCCTGGACGGCGGGGTGGCCGCCTTCGAAACTGGCCACGGCTGGGTGTCCACCTCGCGCGCGCTCGTCTCGGGGCTGCGGAGCGGCGACATAGCTTTGCCGTGCTTCGTGGAATTTGTTGCCGGCGTTCCGGTTGAACTGTTCGCCAAAGGGCGCCGGAAGTAGCTGCAGGCTTAGTGCGGTTTTTCCGCGGTTGGGACGGGCGGCTGAACGAGGTGCTTGAGGCTGTCCCGGACCACCATGATCTGGTAGCCGGCAACAACCAGCTCGGCGAGGCCGACCGCCCAAGCTACACCGGGGGCGCCGAAGAGGATGCCGAGGACGAACATCATCGGAACGTTGAAGGCTGCACCGATCGCCGTCGATTTGGCCAGGGCGGCTCCCTTGCCCAGCGGTATGAGGCAGGCCAGGCCCACGACCTGGGCTACGATGACCCCGGCAAGAATCAGCCCGAAGGGGACGCTGAGGCTGTAGTCGATAGTGATGACTCCGCTGGAGAACAGCGGGCTGGCCCACGGGGTAAGGACTGCAAGGAGGATTCCGGCAAACAGGCCGACTACCGGGGCAAGCCTGGCCACGGTACGGATCCGGTGGGAGCTCCTGGCTGGGCCGGCTTCCGGAATCCAACCCTGGATCACCTGGAGGACGGGCCCGAATCCGGCGACCGCAAAGCGGAAAAGCTTGTCCGCGAGAGCGTATTGGGGGAGTGCGGCCGCAACCACCTGGCCCACCGCAAGCAGCGGCAGATTGCTGTTGAGGCTTCCGGTTCCCGCTGCAATCACCCCGTATTTCTGGTCGCGCAAGCGTTTCATGGCAGGCGCGATGCGAAGATCCGCTTTCACTGGATGCCCTGCGCGGGACAGGGCGCCGGCCGCGCCGATAATGACTGCCAGCAGATTGAAGGCCAGCAGCGCGAGCACAAATACGATGGGCTCCGGGAAGAACTGGATCAGCACCACGCCCGCAACCGTGCCCAGCCCCTGCGGAAGCACGTCAAAAAGAAATAGCTTCCACGGTTTTGCCTGGCCAATGAAGAACCACGAGGCCCCGACGAATGGCAGGACATAGGCAACTGATGCCAGCGCCGCAACCGGGGGATCGATTCTGCCCATGAGCAGCATCACGAAATACATCACAGGTGCAGCGAAGAGGAACAGATAGACGCGGCTGACCAGGGAGTCGAGGAACATTTGCGGCCGCTCGCGCTCCGGCAGTGACGCCACGAGGGCGGCCCCCACGGTTCCCCAGCCGAAGGCGACGGCAATCCCGAAAATTGCGGCAGTGGCCTGGGCCAATGCGAGTTCGCCCCACGTCTCCTTGCCCAGCGTGGAAATGACGAACGGGATGGCGAGCAGATTTACGACGGTTGAGAACACGAGCGATGTTGCGAAACCGCCAAAACGGCGGAACAAAGCGGGTGCAGCTTTCGAAGCCACTCAAGATCTCCGATCCTATGGGTCCAAGCATGTCGCCCATGCGAGTCGGCAATTAGGCCAAATTGAATCCTACCTCGCGTGCTGTGGCGCCCAGGAACCGCGGGGCGCTGACCGGCCCGGTGGTCTCAGCCGAACGGTCCGGGGCGACCCGGACGACCGTGGCACGCCAGCCAGGGGGCGGCCACGGTCGACGTCCCGTCTTAGTAAGTGATGTTCTTGCAGCCCAGCAGTGAGTTGCCCGTCGTGAACGGTGAAGCCGCGATGGCGTACGTGCAAATCCGGTACGTACCGCGCTGGCTGACTGCCTTCTTTGCCGTGTAACCGTGGTCGCCGCTGATGCCGAGCGCCTGGTTCACATCAGGCCGCGGCTGGTTGGCCGTTACCGCGAAGTTGGTCACGCTGCCGTCAGGAGCCGTGACATAGGTGTGCACGCTCAGTGATTCGCTTGGGACGTCCTGGTCCACGGTCCAACCGGCGGCGACGACGGAGGTAATGCCGCTGACGGATTCGATCCGCACGGAGTCGAGGTAGCCGACCGGGCTGGCGCTGAAGCCGGCGTCGATGTAGCTGCACCCCAGAAGGGGGTTACCGGGGGAGACCGGGCTGAGGGCTATGGCGTAGGTGCACACCCGGTACTTACCGGGGCCGCTGATCGGGAGATCGGCTTCATAACCGTGGCTGCCCGGCACACCGAGCACCGTGTTGACGTCAGGGCGGGCCTTTGAGGCCGTGAATTCGTGCAATGTGCTGGTGCCGTTGGGCGCCAGGACGTAGGCGTGCACCGGGATCTGCGCGGAGGTGTTTCCGTAGTCGATCGCCCATCCGCGAACACTCAGCGATGCCTGGGAACTTGTCTTCTTGACGCTGACCGAGTCCAGGGTGCCCACGGGCGTCGTTCCCGGCGCGACCTTGATGGTCCGGCAGCCAAGCTCGGAGTGGAGGTACAGGCCGATCGCGTACGCGCAGAGCTTGTAATTGCCGGCCTTGCTGATATCGATGTTGGTTTCGAACCCATGGTTGGAGCCGACGGACAAAACCCGGTCCACATCCGGCCGGGAAGTATTTGCCGGGATCTTGTAGAGCGTGCTGCCGCCGTCGGGGCCGTAGAGATAGGCGTGGACTTCAGAGGTGACAGACGGGCGGCTCATGTCCACGGCCCAGCCCCGTACTTTCAGCGATTCCTTGTCCGGCGACCGCTGTTCCGAAAATTCGTCGAAACTGCCGATAGGCGGTTCGGCACCGTCCACTGTGAGCGACTTGCAGCCGAGTCCGGGGTTGATGAACTTACCGATGGCGAAGACGCAGACGGTGTATTTTCCCGAAACTTTGATCGGAATTTGATTGTCGAATCCGTGATTGTCTCCCAACCCCAGTACCTTGTTGACGTCTGGCCGGTAGGCTGTCGCCGGGAACTCATGCAGGGTCTTCGTCCCGTTTGGCGCCGTTACGTAGGCGTGCACTTCTGTGGTGGCGCCCGGCAATGCCCGGTCCAGGGCCCAGCCCCGTATCTTCAGCGCGGTGGTGGTGCCGGTGCGTTCGATGCTTGCCGTGTCGAACGAGCCCTGCGGCCTTGTGCCCGTGAAGAGCGACAGCGAAGCGTAGTCGCCGTTCCATACATTCGAGTCGCCGGCGAAGGGGCCTGTGCTGCTGTACTGCCACATGCTGTAGGTGCTCCAGCTGGACGTGGGAACGGGACCAGCGTTGTTGGTGGGGGAGCTGGGGTAGGCAGCGATCCAGAGCGGATAGTCACCGAATCCTGAGGGGTTGCCCAGGCACTGGTTCCACCAGTTGGTATTTGTATAGATCATGGGAAGGCGCCCGGTCATGGCCAGCATGGTGTTCCCGAAGTCACGCACCCAGCTGGCCAGCTGCCCCGGTGACATTCCATAGCACGTGTTGCCGAAGTAGAACCCGTTGATGGTCCGGCCCTCGTAGGGATTGAACTCGAAATCCAGTACCGGTGGGAGGGTATAGCCGTCGGGGGACCAGCCGCCGCCGTTCTGCACGAAATAGCGCGCCTGGTCGGCCCCGGAAGACCAGTTGGGGATAGCGAAGTGATAGGCCCCCCTGATCATGCCGACGTTGCGTGAACCGTTGTACTGGGAGCTGTAGGACGGGTTGGTGTAGTAATTGCCTTCGGATGCTTTGACGTAGGCAAACCTGGCGCCCATGTTCCACTGCTGCAGCCAGTCCACGGAGGCCTGGTGTCCGCTGACGTCAAGTCCCTTGACCCCGAAGGTGGGGGACCAGGTGCCCTGGGTCTCCATGGATTGCGTGGTCAGGGACTTCGCCCCCTGCAGCAGTTTGGCGGAGGTTGTCACGCGTGCGGACCGCTGCCCCATCTCGGCCCCGCCGGGGCCGACTGCTGTCGCCATCGCTGCACGGCCGGCGTCGGAGGTCGGGTCCGGAACTGTTGCCGGGTCCGTCGACGGCGCCATTGCCGCCGGTGTCTCCGCTGGAGCCGGTGCGGGAGTCGGCGGCTGCGCTACCACCGGGTCGGGCGAAGGGGAAGTCGAGGGAGAAGCTGTCCCGGTGGGGGCGGCCGGGGTTGCCGTCGGTTCCGGTTCAACCGCGCTGGCCGGAACGGCAAAGCCGGGACCGACCAGCAGGGCGGCAGCCAGGAATAGCGACCCGAACCGGCTGCGTGGGCTTGGACGGTGTGTCTCTGGGTTCCGCTTCATTTTTCGCTCCGGAATAATGACGTGCCCCAAGGACAGGCCACTAGGTCGCATCTCCAGCTGCATTCCGCAGGAATAACCGAACTGTGAGAAGTGTCTGACTTAACGCGCCTACCATAACACCGGTGTGCATTGTGAGACTAGTGATTCTGGTGTTACCAATGTGAATCGGAATTGACGTCAAATGCCGGCTTATCCACAACGGGAAAAATGTGACTTGGCCTACGTGTGTATGCTCCCTTAGCTTTAACGCAGTTGTACTGCCTCAGTCGGGGGCGGCAGTCGTATTGGGGAACTCATGGACGCTGTTCGAATCGTGGAGGATGAAGTCCGCGAGCTGATCCGGCGCCGCGGGCTGGACCCGCTGCGGCAGGCGAGCGAGGTCAGGCGCCTGGTTGAGGCGGCGGTCAGCGACTACGACGAGCGCGCACTGATGGGCCCTCTGCCACCGATTGGCCCGCTCGAGACTGCCCGCAGATATGTTTACGACGCTGTTGCCGGCTTCGGTGCGCTGCAGCCCTTGTTGGATGACCCCGCCATCGAGGAGATCTGGCTCAATGCGCCCAACGAAATCTATGTGGCGCGAAACGGCGAATCTGAGCTCACGTCCTTGAGCCTCTCGGACCAGCAAGTCCGGGACCTGGTGGAACGCATGCTGAAGAGCTCGGGCCGCCGCCTCGATATGTCCTCACCGTTCGTGGACGCGGCCCTCCCCGACGGGTCCCGGCTCCACGTCGTCATTCCCGATGTGACGCGGCGGCACTGGGCAGTTAACGTCCGAAAGTTCGTGGTCAAGGCCAGCCGGCTGGAACACCTGGTGGAGCTCGGCACGCTGACTCCCCAGGCGGCGCGGTTCCTGGGTGCCGCAGTGGCCAGCGGACTGAATATTCTGGTCTCGGGGGCGACGCAGGCCGGTAAAACCACCATGCTCAATTGCCTGGCGGCCAGCATCGGCGCCCGGGAACGGGTCATCACTGTTGAGGAAATCTTCGAACTGCAGTTTCCATTGCGTGACGTTGTGGGTTTGCAATGCCGGCAGCCAAACCTGGAAGGCGAAGGTGAAATCCCGCTGCGAAGGCTGGTCAAGGAAGCCCTCAGGATGCGACCGGACCGCCTCGTGGTGGGCGAAGTCCGTGAGGCCGAAAGCCTCGACATGCTGATCGCCCTTAATTCCGGCCTCCCCGGAATGTGCACCGTTCACGCGAACTCGGCGCACGACGCGATCACCAAGTTGTGCACGCTGCCGCTCCTGGCCGGAGACAACATCTCGAGCGCGTTTGTCGTGCCGACGGTTGCCTCGTGCATTGATCTGGTGATCCACTGCAGCCGGCAGTCCAGCGGGCGTCGTCAGGTGACGGAGATCCTGTCCCTTGGCAGACGCGTTGAAAACGGCATCATCGAATCGTCGATGGTCTTCGAAATGGCCGAAGGGAGGCTCCACCCCAAGCCCAACTCCATGCCCGCCGCTGAGAAGTTTGCCGGGGCAGGATTCGACGTTGCGGCCCTTCTGGAGGTCCGCTGATGGCACCCATGCTGGGCGTGCTGTTCGGTACCGGACTATTCCTCATGTGGTGGTCCGCCTGGGAAACGCCCGAGACGCCAAAACGACGGCCGCGGGCCAGCCGCCTCGAAGACCTGCTGCGTGCGGCCGGGATTGAAAACGTCTCAGCACTGGGCCTGGTATCAACCTGCCTGGGCCTGGCAGCATTCGTCGGACTGATTTTTTTCGCTGTGACCAGGTCCTGGCCCATCTCAGCCTGCTTCGGCCTGTTTGGTGGGTGGCTCCCCATGGCCGTCGTTAGATGGCGGGCCCGCAAACGTACGGCGACGCTGCGTCAGTTATGGCCCGATGTTGTTGACCATCTTCGCTCCGCAATCAGGGCCGGGCTGTCCCTGCCGGAAGCGTTGATCCAACTGGGTGAAAAGGGTCCGGAGGAGCTGCGGCACGTGTTTCGTGACTTCGGTGCCGACTACCGCGCCGGCGGCCAGTTCGATCCGGCACTTAACAGCCTCAAGGAACGGCTCGCAGACCCCGTAGCCGACCGGATTGTCGAAGCACTCAGGCTCACACGTGAGGTGGGCGGTTCAGACTTGGGGCGGCTGCTGGGAACGCTTGGGGAATTCCTCCGGGAGAGCGCCAGAACCAGAAGTGAACTTGAAGCCCGGCAGTCCTGGACGGTAAACGCCGCGAGGCTTGCAGTGGCCGCGCCCTGGATTGTCATGGTACTGCTGGCGACCCGGCCGGAAGCCGTCGCCGCCTACAACACTCCGATGGGGGCGGCCGTGCTCCTGGGCGGGCTGGTTGTGTCCGGCATCTGCTACTCCGTCATGCTGAGGATCGGCGCCCTCCCCGAGGACGAACGGGTGCTCAGGTGACGTCGCCGCACGCCGCGGCGGTGGTCTGCGGCATCATTCTCGGCGCGGGACTCTGGCTTCTGGTAGTGAGGTTGCCGTTCATGCGGCCAATCAGCTTCACGGAACGCATTGAGCCGCAACTGAAGTCGCAGAACCTGGAGTCCAAGCTGCTGTCCGCCGCCAGTGACAACCTCACGCCATTCGGGCCGCTGGAGCGCATTTTGCGTCCAGTTCTGAAGGACGGGCTCTCGTTCCTCAGCCGCTTCAACCTTGGATCGTCAGCATTGAGCCGCAGGCTTGCCCAGGCTGGAATCCGGAAGTCAGCCGTGGACTTCAGGGCCGAACAGCTGCTCTGGGCAGTCACGGGATTCACTGCTGCCACGGGCCTGGTAGTAATTGCCGCGGCATCAGGACGGTTCAATCCGTTCCTTGCAGTCGTCGCGATCTTGGGCAGTGCCCTTGGAGGATTCCTTTTCAGGGACTACTGGCTGGGCGCCCAGATCAGGCGCCGGGAAAAGCGGATGATGGCGGAGTTCCCGAGCCTCGCCGAGCTGATGGCCCTTGCCGTCAGCGCAGGTGAAAGTGCCTCAGGTGCACTTGACCGGGTCTGCCGCAGCTCGCACGGCGAGCTGGCTAAGGAATTTGGGCTGGTGCTTGGTGAAACCCGGGCCGGAAAACCGCTGGTCGAAGCCCTGCAGCGGTTCTCTTCGCGGACCGACCTGGGCCCCTTGGTGCGGTTCGTCGACGGGATCATCGTGGCAGTGGAAAGGGGCACACCCCTTGCAGATGTCCTCCGGGCCCAGGCGCAGGATGTCCGCGACACCGCCAAGCGCGAGTTGATGGAATCGGCCGGAAAGAAGGAAATCGCCATGATGGTGCCGTTGGTCTTTGGCGTCCTTCCGTTGACCGTCATTTTTGCTGTGTTTCCCGGCCTCGCCGCTATCAGCCTCGGACTATGACCGTATCCAGATCGCCCGAACCGCCGGGAACAAAACCCCAGCCGGAACCACAGAATGGAAGCTCAATGAAACACCTCGGAATCCGTGCGTTGGCCCTGATCCACTCATTTGCGATGCTGTTCCGGATGTCGGCGGTCTCCGGCTCGGCAACCGGCGGGAGTATGTCGCGGGGCGGCGACCATCCCGAACGGGGCGATGTGCCGGGCTGGGTGATGATCACCCTTATGTCGGCAGTCCTCGTCGCCGCCTTGTTGGCCCTGGCCGGACCCGCCCTCGAGGGTCTCTTCAATCAGGCCATGGACAAGGTCGGAAACTAGCCCATGCCCGCGCCGGTCGCGGTGGCGGAAGATGCGCGCCGCCGGACGGAAGAGCAGCCGGCTGAGTGCAGTACGTCCTGGCGGGAACGCGGCTCCGCCGTCGTGGACTTTGTTCTGGTCGGCGGCCTGCTCACGATGTTTTTCCTCGCGGTGATCCAGCTGACGCTGGTCCTGCACGTCCGCAACACACTGATCGACGCCGCGGCCTCTGGGGCCAGATACGGCACACTCGCCGACCGGACCGCCGCCGATGCCAGGGACCGCACGGGCGAATTGATCGGAATGGCGCTGAACGCGGATTTCGCCAAGGATGTGACCACCACGGAAGTGACATTCCAGGGAATCCGTGCGCTGGAAGTGACAGTCCGGGCGCCGCTGCCGGTGATCGGCCTGATCGGTCCGCGCGAGGCACTGGAGGTGAAAGGCCATGCCGCAATCCAGCCGTAGGTTGCGAGCCATTCTGACACGCCGTTTGCTGGAAGCTGCGTGCCGCCCTGAGCGCCACGGGGCCGCATGCGGGCACCAATGTACCGGGGACCACGAATCCGAACAGGGCACAATGTCCGGAACCGGGAAAACAAGCCCAAGGGAGCGGGGGAGCGCGGTCGTCGAATTCACGTTCCTCGCCCTGCTCCTCATGGTCCCCCTGGTGTACTTCATCATCACGGTGGGGCAGATCCAGGGCGGCGCCTTCGCCGTTGTCGGTGCGGCGGACCAGGCCGCCAAGGTATACGTCGCCCAGCCGGATGCGGGAAGCGGCCGCGCAGCAGCCGAGCAGGCAGTCATGCTTGCCTTGGCGGACTACGGACATCCGGCGGACAACGCCCGGATGGACGCAAGCTGCCAGCCCTCGGACTGTCTGGCCCCCGGGTCGGCCGTCACCATTACCGTCCACCTCACGGTCCCGCTGCCTTTTGTGCCGTTCAGCGATTCGTTCCGTCTCAACGCAAGCCAACTGGATGCCTCCGCCACCCAGGTTGTGGGGCGATTCCGATAACGGCGAATATCCCGCACACTGAACCAGACGGGGAGGACGGGCAGATGACGGTCCTCATCATCGGCTATGTACTCCTTGCCCTGCTGGTCACCACCGCAGTCATGGCGGCATCCGCCCTCTACCTTGAACACAAGAAGCTGCAGTCCGCGGCAGACGGGGCATCCGTAGCAGCAGCGGACAGCTACACGCTGGGCCAGGTCGAGACCGAAGGAGGGAGCCCCACTGCGGTCCTCAACGGTGCGCGGGTGCGCAGCGTCGCCGCCGACTACCTCATCCGTCATGACGCCCACGCCAGGTTCCATGGCCTGGCCGTGGCGCCGGCGACGGGGAGCCCGGACGGTTCCACCGCCGTCGTCGTGCTGACCGCGGAGGTCCATCCTCCGATCGTGAACTTCCTTATCCCGGACGGAATCAGGATCGAGGCGACATCCACCGCGCGTTCCCGGCTTGTCCGGTAGCGGGCCGGACCCGGTGCAGGGCGGCTAGGAAGGATAGCGTAGGCTTTAACAACCATGGCTCAAATTGATTTTTCCGCAGAAATCCGCGCTCTGCGCGCCACCTACACCTCCATCGAAAACGTCTCGAATGTTCAGGAGCTGAAGGAAGACATCGCCGAGCTGAGCGAACGCGCCGGCGAGCCGAACCTCTGGGACGATCCGGCGGCCGCGCAGAAGATCACCTCAAGGCTCTCGCACCGCCAGAGCGAACTCGAACGGCTCAACACCCTGGTTTCCCGGATCGACGACCTCGAGGTCCTGGTAGAGCTGGGCCAGGACGAGGACGATGCGGATTCCATGGGCGAGGCCGCCGCGGAGCTTGAGTCCATCCGCAAGTCGCTGAAGGACCTCGAAGTGGTGACGCTTCTGTCCGGTGAGTTCGACGAACGTGAAGCTGTTGTCACCATCCGTTCGGGCGCCGGCGGCGTGGACGCAGCGGACTTCGCCGAGATGCTGCTCCGGATGTACTTGCGCTGGGCTGAACGCCACGGATACCCGACCACCATCATGGACACCTCCTACGCCGAAGAAGCCGGGCTCAAGTCCGCCACCTTCGAGGTCAACGCCCCCTATGCCTACGGCACGCTGAGTGTCGAGGCCGGCACGCACCGCCTGGTCAGGATCAGCCCGTTCGACAACCAGGGCCGCCGTCAGACGTCTTTCGCTGCCGTGGAAGTGATTCCGCTGATCGAGCAGACGGACTCGATCGACATCCCGGACAACGAAATCCGCGTGGACGTCTTCCGTTCATCCGGCCCCGGCGGCCAGTCCGTGAACACCACCGACTCGGCCGTGCGCCTGACGCACATTCCCACCGGGACCGTGGTGTCCATGCAGAACGAAAAATCCCAGCTCCAGAACCGCGCCGCTGCCCTGCGGGTTCTCCAGTCCCGGCTCCTGCTTCTCAAGAAAGAGCAGGAAGACGCGGAAAAGAAGGCCTTCGCCGGGGATGTCAAGGCGTCCTGGGGCGACCAGATGCGCTCCTACGTGCTGAACCCGTACCAGATGGTCAAGGACCTCCGGACCGAGCACGAAGTCGGTAACACCTCGGCGGTGTTCGACGGCGAAATCGACGATTTCATTGACGCCGGCATCCGCTGGCGCACCGACAACCGCAACGCCGCCAACTAGGAGACCACGTTGGCGCGGCTATCTCTCCAGTGGCTGAAAACGGGCGACACGCCCCGGAACTCAAGCTTTTCTGCAGGTGCCCGTGCGTATAGTCGAGGGGCCGGAGCTCTACTTCCCCCAAAAGAAAGCCCGTGCGCCGGCTGCAGTACGGGGCTCCATCAGCCGTGTCTTGCAGGGTACTTAGGGCAATGATCCGTTTCGAAAATGTCACCAAGGTCTACGACCAGACAACCCGGCCAGCGCTGGACTCTGTCAACCTCGAAATTGACCGTGGCGAGTTCGCGTTCCTCGTGGGCGCTTCAGGTTCCGGCAAATCCACCTTCCTCCGCCTTGTGCTCAAGGAAGACCGGGCCACCTCCGGCGCCGTATACGTGGCCGGCCAGAACGTAGCGAATATCTCAAGCTGGCGCGTTCCGCGGCTGCGCCGGGGGATCGGCGTCGTGTTCCAGGACTTCCGGCTCCTGCCGCAGAAGAATGTTTTCGCGAACGTCGCCTTCGCCATGCAGGTTATTGGCAAGAGCCGCAGCATCATCCGGGACACGGTCCCCGAGGTCCTCAAAACGGTGGGCCTGGAGGGCAAGGAACACCGGATGCCGCACGAGCTCTCGGGCGGCGAGCAGCAGCGCGTGGCGATCGCCCGTGCTGTGGTCAACCGTCCGGGGATCCTCCTGGCGGACGAGCCCACCGGAAACCTCGATCCCACCACTTCGATGGGCATCATGGGCGTCCTGGACAAGATTAATCAGAACGGCACCACCGTGGTGATGGCCACGCACGACGACGACATAGTCAACGAGATGCGCAAACGTGTGGTGGAGCTCCGGAATGGCATTGTCATCCGTGACGAGGCCCGCGCCCTGTACACCTCGATGATTCCGGTCGTGGGACAGTCCCGGCGGCTCAAGGACGCCAGCGGACGCCCGGATGAGTCCGCAACTGAACCGGGTGACGGATCCGTCACCTCGTCCACAGGGGAGGCGAAGTGAGGCTCGCATTCATCCTCAGTGAAATCGGCAGCGGACTGAAACGCAACCTGTCCATGGTGGTGTCGGTGATCCTGGTGACCTTCGTGTCGCTGACGTTTGTCGGTGCGGCGGGCATGCTCCAGCTGCAGATCAACCAGATGAAGGGCTACTGGTACGACAAGGTCCAGGTGGCAATCTTCCTTTGCGGTGACGGCTCGACGGCGGCCGGCTGCGCCACCGGCTCGGCAACGCCGGAACAGCAGGACAACCTGCGCACGCTCCTGGAATCGCCCGCCGTTGCCCAGTACATCAACGACTTCCAGTTCGAATCCCAGGACGACGCGTACAAGCACTTCAAAGAGCAGTTCTCCAACTCACCGATCGTTGACTCGGTGACCCCGGACCAGTTGCCGGCCTCGTTCCGGATCAACATGAAGGATCCGGAAAAGTACCAGATCATCAGCGAGACGTTTTCCTCACAGCCCGGCGTTGAGACCGTGATCGACCAGCGCCAGGTCCTGGAACGGCTCTTCTCGGTGATGAACGCCGCCTCGCTGGTGGCCGTCATCATCGCAGGCGTGATGATTGTCTGCGCAATCCTGCTGATCGCCACTACCATCCGGCTGTCCGCATTCAGCAGGCGGCGGGAGACCGGAATCATGAGGCTGGTCGGCGCCTCCAAGACTGTCATCCAGCTGCCGTTCATTCTCGAAGGCGTCATCGCCGCCGTGATCGGAGCGGCCCTGGCCTCGGGAACGCTCTGGGCCGTGGCCCACTTCTTCCTTGGCGAGTACATGTCCAAGCAGTATCCGGACACGGCGTTTATCTCCCCGGCACAGACGCTGATCCTGGCTCCGGCCCTGCTCGCACTGGGCGCAACCTTGGCTGGAATTTCGTCTCTCTTGACCTTACGTAGATATTTGCGGGTCTAGGCTGTGGCTACCAACGAAGGAATGATGATGACAGCTATGGACCGCAAAGCCCGCCGGCTCCGGACCGCGGCACGGGGCAGCCGCGTAATCAGTGCCGCCCTTGCCCTGATCCTGGCCGCGAGCCTGGGCGCCTCCACTCCCGTGGCCTTCGCGGACGAGCTTGAAGACAAACAGGCCGCGCTCGAAGCCGAGGCGGCACGCGTGCAGCAGTCCCTTGAGTTCGTGGACGGCAGGATTGCCAAGGCTGCCGGCGACCTGGTGATCTACCAAGGGCAACTCCCGGCCGCGCAACAGGCGCTGCTCGAGGCGCAGGGCCGGGTTGCGAGTGCAGTCAAGGAAGTCGAGGCCCTCGCCGCACGGGTGGATCTGGCACAGCAGAACAAAGCCACGATCACGAAGCAGCTTGAAACCGACAAGCAGAAGATCGCCGACACCAAGAAACTCATCGGCCAGATTGCCACCCAGGCCTACAAGTCCGGCGGCGTTCCTTCGAACCTCACACTCTTCTTTGGATCCAAGAGCGGCGGAAGCCTCACAGACACCATCGACCTCGCGGACCAGGCCATGCGCAGCCAGAACTCCGCCATGGACAAGCTGTCCCAGCAGAACGCTACGAACGTCAATTCACAAGCCCGCCTGCAGGCTGTTGAAGCGGAGATCAAGGACCTCAAGGCCAAGGCCGACGCCGCCCTGGCCCGGGAGAAGGCGGCACGTGACGAGGCTGCCGCCAAGAAGGAACAGGTGGACAAGCTCATCGCTGACACCACCCGACTCAACAACGAGCTCCAGGCAGCCAAGCCCGGTATCCAGAACCAGCTCTCCAAGGTCCAGGCGGCGCAAAATGCCGTAGCCGCGGAAATCGTAGAGCGCGACCGGAAACTCCGGGAAGCATGGGAGGCTGAACAGCGCCGCATTGCCGAGGCTGCCGCCGCCGCGGCAAGGGCAGCCGGCCAGGCGGCCCAGCCCTACGTGCCGCAGATCGGGCCGCCCTCAGCCTTCGGGCTGCGGCATCCGTTCTCGTCAGACGTCCCCATCACCTCGGGATTCGGCTGGCGTGCGACGCCCCCCGGCACCGTGGACTTCTACGGCTCCGGCGGATACATGCACACCGGAATCGACTTCGGCGCCAGCTGCGGCACTCCTGTCTACGCCCCGGCGGCCGGCACCATCGTCTCGGCGGGCTGGAGCAACGACGGCGGCGGCAACAACGTCAAAATTTCACATGGCGTTGTCCAAGGCAACTCGTTGACCACCATCTACTACCACAACAGCAGCGTGGTGGTCTCGATGGGCCAGCAGGTCAGCCAGGGCCAGCTCATTGCCTATTCAGGAACGACCGGCAACTCGACGGGCTGCCATTCGCACTTCGAGACCTGGCTCAACGGCCAGCCCGTTGATCCAATGATTTTGCTCTGACGGGCCCTGAGTGCCGGGCGGTGACCGGTACAAGCGGCATGCCCCGCGCCTGCCGTAGAATTAACTAGCTTCGAGCCACCGCGGCCGGGGCGTCCATCCAGACCAAGAGCTGAGGAGTTCTACCGTGCCGAAAGAAAGTGGCCGTAAGGTAGTGGCCACCAACCGGAAGGCCCGGCATGACTACCATGTCCTCGACACGTACGAGGCGGGCATCGCCCTGATGGGGACGGAAGTCAAGTCACTCCGCGAGGGCCACGCCTCGATGGTTGACGGGTTCTGCACGTTCTACAACGATGAGCTGTGGATGGAGGGCATCCACATCCCCGAATACAACCAGGGAAGCTGGACCAACCACTCCGCCCGCAGGCGGCGCAAACTGCTGCTCCACCGCGAGGAACTGACCAAGATCTCTCACAAGATCCGTGAATCCGGCTTCACCATCGTCCCCCTCCAGCTGTATTTCCTGGACGGCCGGGCGAAAGTGGAGATCGGCGTCGCCCGCGGCAAGAAGGAATACGACAAGCGCCAGACCCTCCGCGAGCAGCAGGACAAGCGCGAAGCGCTGCGGATCATGCGCGAGCGGAACCGCGGCTGATCCTTCGGCCAGCCCGCGCAACCAGCAGCGGTACGATCCGGCGGCGGCTCAGAACACGCGGGTATGCTGCCGGGAATGATTCCTGGCAGCAGTGCGTTATGATTGGTAGTCCGGGAAGGAACGGCGCGGAACCTGTGAAACGGTTCTGCAAGGGTCCTGACCGGTTTGGTAACAAAATACGGGGATGATCGGTTTCGACGATGTTAGTCGCGACAGGTGAAGCGGGCCGAGGATGCAGAATTATCTCGTAAACGCTGTCTGCAAAACAATAAGTGCCAAACAAACGCGCACTGACTTCGCTCTCGCTGCCTAAGCAGTAAGACAGTCCGTCAGCCCGGGAATGCTATCGTCCCGGATCCTGGCGTCATTAAGATAGCCACTGCTGTTTACCCTCGTCATTGGGGTGAACGGGACTCTTAGATGACTGGGCCCGGATCAGCTACTTGTTTGCAGGATAGCTGGGGCCGAGAAAATCCGCCGCAAACTGCGCCCGGAGAAGCCCTGACAACACGACATCGGACGGGGGTTCAATTCCCCCCATCTCCACCATCGGGACGGCGGCAACGCAGTTCCACCCCGCGCAAAAGGCCGGAAGCGAAAGCTTCCGGCCTTTTGCGTTCTCAGCACCGTTTCCGCATTCGACCCCGGCCAGCCGTGGCCGCGGGGTGTCAGCGCTTCTTGATGTGCGCTACAGGGTCCACGTGGGCGTCCACGTCATGCTTGGACTTTTTTTCGGCCCTTTTTTGCTTGATGGTCTTGTCCGATTTCTTGGTGACCTGCCGGTGCGGCGATTTGTCAGGCATGTCGCCCTCCCTAACGTCGGGGCCCTGAATAGGCCCCGTGCTTGTAAGGTACGCCTGTTTTGTCGTGAATGTAACTGGCACCACCGCCGGCTTCGGGCGCCGCCGGAATCACCCGGCGCAGCGAACCCTGCCCGGGCGCCCCGCTGTCAGGAACCAGGTACTTCAACGTCGACAATGCCTACGAATCGGCTCCCGATTCCCTCGTATTCACTGCGGACCAGGCCCGGCATGACCGGTGGGATGTCGTTCGGGGCGTGGTGGGCGCAGCAGACGTACGTGAACGGCGGCCACCATTTCTTAGGCCGCGCGGCTTCCGAGAAACCGCAGACCGCGCAGGTCAGCTGGACCCAGACGGGGCGCTTGCCGGTCCGGTTGGCTTTGGACTGGACGAGCCAGGCCGGGGGGTTGTCCAGGAGCTCGGACAGCTCAGCGTCCGAGAGCCGGGCTGGGATACCGTGACGGTGTGCCATTTCCAGCGGAATATCAAGGATCTGAGCTGCTTCACGTCGCGTAACCATCGTTTAACGATACGGGATGCCGGACCCCTCCACGTTCACCGGTGGCGGGATGCCAGGCGGGCACCGGCTGGGAATCCATTGGCACGTCAGGCCGCGAGGGCTATGCCTGCCGCTGCCGCGGACAGCCCTGCAATGAGATTGGCGGCGACGTTCAGCGCAGCTGCAGGGTACCGTCCCTCACTGACGAGCCGGATGGTTGCAGTGGTCCAGGAACTGAACGTTGTCAGGCCGCCGGCGAGGCCGGTGGCGATCGCGGCATGCCATTCCTCGCCCAGCCCCAGTCGTCCGCTGATGCCCATGGAAAGGCCGATGATGAGTGATCCGATGACATTCACCAGCAGGGTAGCCCAGGGCCAGTGCCGGCGTGTGCCCGTGCGGTGCGCGAACCAGGTGTCGATGGAGAACCTGAGCAATCCTCCGGCAACGCCAAAAATGCCCACCAGCACGGCTGTCATGAGGCTCCTCCGGTCCGGTCACTCAGGGCCTTGCCGGCTTTCCAGCCCGCGGCGGCCGCGCCGAGTCCCAGGACCAGGGAGAGTCCGAGGTAGATCAGCCACGTCATGTGCTGGCCGGAGCGTGCCTGCTGGTCCACGGAGAAGACCACCGCCGAGAAGGTGGTGAAGGAACCCAGCAGTCCCGGCCCTATCCCGGCCCTTAGCCAGAACGCCGTCGTCGGATTCGCCATCCAGAGCGTGGTGAGGGCCGCAAGGATGAAGCTTCCGCTGACATTGATGGACAGAGTGGTCCAGGGAACTGTTCCGATGGCTTCCGGGAAGAGGAGGCCGAGGCCGTAGCGGAGCTCCGTCCCGACAAGCGCCCCCACGGCCACCGCCGCCCAGGCGCGCCAGCCGGGGCGCGTGGATGTCTTCATACGGGCAGGGCCGATGCGGGCGGCACCTGTTCAGGCGTCCGCAAGCCGGCAGCCGGCATGGCCCGTATCGCTGTGGACCCAGAGCGATGACGAAACCTCATCGGCGAGATCGAATTCGCGGTCTGCGCCCGCCGGGCCGATGCGGACCACGAGGGCTCCGCCGAAGGGTTTCCGGCCGAGCACTTCGATGTCGGCATCAAGGTCGATCTTCTCGGCGGACAGATAGCGCAGGAGATCGGGGTTTTCGTCGCTGATCCTGGTGATCCGGCCCCTGTGGCCCTCGTCGAGCTCGCTCATCCGGTGCGCCCGGGGCATGTGGACAGTGCCGTCAGCGGCGGGGATGGGATCGCCATGCGGGTCGCGGAGGGGGTTGCCAAGCTTGCCGGCCATCCGCTCAATGAAGGTGTCTGACACGGCGTGTTCCAGAAGCTCGGCTTCGTCGTGGACCTCGTCCCAGCTGTAGCCGAGTTCCTGGACGAGGTAGGTCTCAATGAGGCGGTGACGTCTCACCATGGAAAGTGCCAGCCGGATACCGTCGGCCGTGAGTGTGATAGCGCTGTAGGGCTTGTGGTCAACCAGGCCCTGGTCCTTGAGCTTGCGGACCATTTCCGAGACCGAGGAGTTGGCGACACCGAGCCGCTGTGCCAGCTGCGAGGAAGTGATGGGCTTGTCCTGCCACTCCGTAAAGGAGTAGATGACCTTGACGTAGTCCTCGATGGAGGAGGAGGGCGCGCTGGTCTTCACGAGTCCAAGCCTACCGCTTTGCCCGCAGGACTCATGCTTTAAACGCCCGCCAGGTCTGGGTCAGGTAGGGGAGACCGAAGACGTCCCCGCGCGAGTGGGCGAGATGCTCGTGGAGGTACCAGTCCAGGTTCCCCCGGACTTTAGCCCTGGTGCCCTCACCGGCAGCGAGGTAATAGCTGCGGGATTTGGCCAATTCCACAAGATCCTCCGTCGTCACCGGATCTTCCCAGCGTGTCAGGTGGCTCTCAAGCCCGGTGAACTCCGGCCCGATCGCAGGGCGGAAGTCCGGCTTGTGCACATCGCCGGCATGCATGATCCGGGACAGCCGGTGAACCCACGGGACGGACGTATCCAGCTGGTTCCAGATCAGGCCCAGCACGCCGCCGGGCCGGAGGATGCGGGAAAGTTCCGTGCTCGCCAGCTGCGGGTCGCACCAGTGCCACGCCTGGGCAACGCTGACGACGTCGAACGCACCGTCCGCGAGTCCGGTGGCCTCTGCGGTGCCCTCCGTTGCGGGAACTCCCGGCAGGACAAGCCGCAGTTGGGCGAGCATATCCGGCGAGGGGTCCACTGCTGAGACACTGAGTCCGCGCTGCACCAGCAAGGCGGTGAACTTGCCCGTGCCGGCACCGATGTCAGCGGCATCGGCGGCTCCGGCTGTCCTGCTGACGCTTCGGATCAGCCAGTCTGCCGAATCGGCAGGATAGCCCGGCCTGACGCGGTCATAGTGCTCGCCGCCGTCCTGGAAGCTCTGGCCGAGCTCGAACCGGCGTTGGTGGTGCAGTTTGGGGCCTCCCCGTGCCACGTGCAGTCTCCTTCGGGCAGGCTGGATTTCTTACCCCTCGAATTTACCGCAAACGAGGCGCCCTCAGTCTTCGATGCAGGGAGCCGCCCCTGCGGTACCGGGCGTGTTGGGGGCCCAGTCCGGGTAGCTCCGCGTGTCGTTGGCCGGCACCCAGCGGCCCGAGTCCACCACGTAGTCCCAGCCGAGACCGGTCCGGCGGAGTTCCTCGATGCCGGCGAGCAGGCGCTGGGCATCCTCCAGCCTCGACCCGACGCCAAAGCTTGCCCGCAGCGAGCCGGAGGGAAGCCCCAGGCGCTTGAGCAGCGGGTGGGCGCAGAACCGGCCGTCGCGGAGGCCGACACCGTGCTCGGCGGAAAGATAGGCGGCCACGAGGCCGGCGTCGTAGCCCTCAACCGAGAAGTTGACCACGCCGATGGTGTCCGTTGCCTGGTCCGTGTCGCTGAAGATTTGGTGGACGGTGATGCCGTCGATTTTCCGCAGGCCTTCGACGAGGAAGGACCTGATGGCGGTTTCGTGGGCGTGCCACAGCTCCTGGTCCAGTGCCCCGATGACTTGGGTGGCTCGTGCCAGCGTGGCTGCACCGAGAACGTTGGGCGACCCGCCCTCATGCCGTGCCGGTCCGGTAGCCCAGCTGACGGAGTCCAGCCGGGCCTCGCGGACGGCTCCGCCGCCGGCAAGGTGGGGAGTTCCGGCGTCGAGCCAGTCCGGCCGGCCCACGAGGACACCCGAGCCGAAAGGTGCGTACAGCTTGTGGCCGGAGAAGGCGAGGTAGTCGACGTCGTCCCTTGCGATGTCGATGGGGCGGTGCGGGGCGAGCTGTGCTGCGTCCACAACGATCCTTGCGCCGTGTTCGTGGGCGAGCGCGGCCAGCTCGCGGATCGGGAGGATTTCTCCGGTGACGTTGGAAGCTCCCGTAACAGCCAGGAGGCTGATATCACCCTGGCTGAGCTCGGCGCGCAGGTTCTCCAGCGTGGCGCTCAGCGTGGGAGCGGCAACAACACTGCGGTGCGGCACACCCTGCCAGGGGAGCAGGTTGGCGTGGTGTTCGATGTCGAGATACAGCACCTCACCGGTGTGTCGTCCGTCTGCCACCGGCAGGCAGCCCGCCAGCAGGTTCAGGGAGTCGGTGGTGTTCCGGGTAAAGATGACTGAATCGTCAGTCCTGCCGCCGACGAATCCCCGGACGATGTTACGGGCGTTTTCGTACACCGAGGTGCTGATCTGCGAGGCGTAGCCGGCGCCGCGGTGAACGCTGGCGTAGTACGGCAGGATCTCATTCAGGTATGCAGATACGACGGACAGGGCCGGGGCGGATGCTCCATAGTCCAGGTTTGCGTAGCGCACGTGTCCACCTTGGATCAGCGGAGCCTGGATTTCCGCCCCTGTGACGGCCGAGAGCGGCCGTTTTGCAACAGTAAAGCGTTCGTCCAGAAGGGTTGCGGCGGCGGATGTGGTTCCGTGGTTTGCGGGGAACGTGGCAGTAGTCATGGGGACCTCACTGTAAAGGACCCCTCACTCCGGGGATCCGCGCTTGCCGGGTCCGTTCCGGACCGGCCTGGTCGTCACCCGGGGCACCCCACCGCGAATGGAGGGTTGCCGGCCAGCAAACCGGGGTTTCGCGCTGGCACTCGTGACCTGTTTCGAGATTAGGACATTCGCGGCGCCGCGGGAAAGTCGCGGCAATTATTAAGCCTTTTGTTACGCCTGCCGAAAGACAGGGCTCCGGCCGAATAAACGACGGCGGACACCCCCTTGCGAAGGGTGTCCGCCGTCGTTTATTCTGCGGTCCGTGAATGCGGCCGCCCCCGTTTCCGGGGCGGTACACGCGTCAGAGGAGGTCGTCGAGGTCCGGGTTCAGCCGCTTGAGGACTTCGGAGTGGAGGATCGAGTTGGTGGCAAGGGCGTTTCCCCCGAAGGGGCCGTCTACTCCCTCCAAGGAGGTGAAGCGGCCGCCCGCTTCGGTGACAATCGGCACCAGCGCAGCCATGTCGTAGAGGTTCAGCTCCGGCTCACAGGCGATGTCCACGCATCCCTCGGCAACCATGCAATACGACCAGAAGTCGCCGTACGCGCGGGTCCGCCAGACCTCCTCGGTGAGGCCGAGGAACTCGTCCAGGTTGCCGCGCTCCTTCCAGCCGCCCAGGCTCGAATAGGAGAGTGAAGCGTCCGAAAGCTTGGACACGTTCGACACCTTCAGCCGCGTCGCAGCAGCAAGGGACCGCCCCATATAGGCACCGGCGCCCTTCGCAGCCCACCAGCGCTTGCCCAGTGCCGGCGCGCTGACAAGGCCAACCACCGGCTCACCCTCGTCGACGAGGGCGATCAGGGTTGCCCAGACGGGCACGCCGCGGACGAAGTTCTTGGTGCCGTCGATCGGATCGATGATCCAGCGGCGGGAACCGTGCCCGGAACTTCCGAACTCTTCGCCCAGGACGGCGTCACGCGGACGGGAGCGCGAGAGCTGTCCGCGGATGGATTCTTCAGCTGCCTTGTCAGCATCCGTTACCGGGGTCAGATCCGGTTTGGTTTCAATCTGAAGGTCCAGCGCCTTGAAACGGCTCATGGTCTGGGAGTCAACAGAGTCGGCCAGGACATGGGCGAGGCGCAGGTCATCGTTGTAGCTCGAAGCGGGTTGGGTCATGGTTCCAAACTACCGTCTCTGCGCCCGGCTGGCTGGGATGCCACGTCCTGCTCCGTGCTGCCATGGGCCTGTGCCGGTGGCAGGGCCCGGGCACCGGCGGCGAAAACGCTACGAAACAATGCCCAGTTCTTTGGCTTCCTGGGCTTCCATCCGGGGATCGGTGCCGAGCAGGCGGCGCAGCGACGCCAGCCGGGCTGCGCCGGACGGCCCTGCGTGACCTTCCGAAACCCAGGCGTCCACTCCGCAGTTGACGGCGGAGGAATCATGCTTGCAGCCGCGTTCGCAGGCATCCGTGCCGGGCTCGAGGTCGGGGAAGGACCGCAGGATCCGGTCCGGGTCCACATGGGCGAGGCCGAAGGACCGGATGCCCGGTGTGTCAATAATCCAGCTCCCGGCAGGCGCATCGCTGATCCGCAGGGCAAGGGCCGACGACGACGTGTGCCGTCCCCGCCCGGTGACGGCGTTAACGCCGCCGGTTGCGCGCTCTGCGCCGGTGAGGGCGTTGACCATGGTGGACTTGCCCACGCCGGAATGGCCAAGCATGACCGTCACCTTGCCGTCGAGGTGGGTGCGCAGCTGCGATACGGCGTCGCTGTCGAGCCGGGCGGACAGCCCGTCATCGGAGCGCGCATCGATTCCCGAGGCGGCTGCATCGGCGGTCCTGCTGATGATCACGGGGAAATTGAGGTGCTTGTAGTTGGACAGGAGTTCGGTGGGATCCTTGACGTCCGCCTTGGTGACGAGCAGCAGCGGCTCGATCCCGGCGTCGTAGGCCGCCACCAGGGCGCGGTCAATAAAACCGGTGCGCGGTTCGGGATTGGCGGCCGCAACCACCACCACGAGCTGGTCGGCATTTGCAACGACCGCCCGCTCGATGGGGTCGGTGTCATCGGCGCTGCGCCGCAGGAGCGTGCGGCGATCCTGGATCTTCACGAGCCTGGCAAGGGTGTCGGGCGCGCCGGAGACATCGCCGACGAGGGACACGAAGTCGCCCGCCACCACCGGCGAACGGCGCAGTTCGCGCGCCCGCGCGGCGATGACGGTGCGCTCGTTGCCGGTATCTTCGCCCACCACCGCCGTGTAACGCCCGCGGTCCACCGTGATGATGCGGCCGGTTACGGCGTCGTCATAGCTGGGCCGGTCCTTGGTGCGGGGACGCGTACCTTTCTTGTTGGGACGGACCCGGATATCGGACTCGTCCCATGTGCCGGTGCTACGCCCCACTGGCCTGTTCCGTCTGCAGGCCCGGCTGCCGTGTGAGCATGGCTTCCCACAGTTGCGGGAAGTCCGGCATGGTCTTGGATGTGGTGCCGATGTCTTCGACCCGGACGCCGTGAACAGCGAGGCCCAGGATGGCCCCGGCCGTGGCCATGCGGTGGTCGGCGTAACTGCGGACCACGCCGCCATGGAGCTTCGCGGGTCGGATCACCAGGCCATCGGCGGTTTCCTCGGCATCCCCGCCAAGGCGGTTGATTTCGGTGACGAGGGCGGCAAGCCTGTCCGTCTCATGGCCCCGGAGATGCGCTATGCCGCTGAGCCTTGAGGGACCCGTGGCCAGTGCGCACAGCGCGGCGACGGTCGGCGCAAGTTCACTGGTGTCGGCGAAGTCCGCTCCCTTGATTTCGGGCCCGCCTGTCACCGTGAGTGTCCCGTTGTCCAGCGTGACGGTCGCACCCATCTCGGTCAGGATGCTCCGCCAAAGATCGCCGACCTGGGTTGTGGGTGCGGGCCAGTTGGGAATGCGGACCGTGCCGCGAGTCGCCAGTGCCGCGGCAAGGAAGGGCCCGGCGTTGGACAGGTCCTGTTCAATCCGGCGGTCGAACGCCCGGATGGAGCCCGGCGCCACAATCCAGTGGTTAGGGACGGAGTCGTCGACGGACACGCCGACTTCCCGCAAGACGGCCACGGTCATGTTGATGTGGTCCAGGCTGGGGACGGGCTTGCCGACGTGCTCCAGGTGCAGGCCCTCGCTGAAACGCGCTCCCACGAGGAGCAGCGCGGAAACGAACTGCGACGAAGCGCTTGCGTCAATCACCAGATGGCCGCCCCGCACTTCGCCCGTGCCGTTCACGGCGAAGGGAAGCGAGGAGGGCCTTGTTCCGTCCCCGGCCTTGACCTCAACGCCGAGGGCAGCAAGTGCCTCGATGATGGTGCCCATGGGCCGCTTGCGTGCGTGCGGGTCGCCGTCGAAAACGGTGGCGCCGTTGCGGAGCGCAGCCACCGGCGGGACAAAGCGCATGACGGTGCCGGCAAGTCCGCAGTCGATGGCGGTATCGGCCGCCGCGGCGTCCGGGCTGAGCGGTGTGATCTCAAGGTCAGGCCCGAACGAGCCGTCCCCCGGGACTTCCCGGATAGCGGCTCCGAGCTGGCGCAGGGCCCGGATCATCAGCGCGGAGTCGCGCGAATGCAGTGGCGCACGAAGGCGGGACGGGCCGTCGGCCAGGGCGGCGAGGACCAGATACCTGTTAGTCAGCGACTTGGATCCCGGCACGGTAACCGTCGCGTCGACCGGTGTCTCAGCGAACGGTGCGGGCCAGTGGGTACCGTCCGCAGTTGCGGACGCTGCCGGGGTGGTGGGGGCGGTGCCTGTCATTCGTGCCTATGCTTTCACTGCGTGGTCCACGGCTTTGCGGACGGCCTTGTCGGCCTTCTTCAGCTGCTTGCCGGTGGTCTTACGGACGTCCGCAGTCAGGTGGCTGGCACCCTTACGGGCATCAGCGGCCAGGTGCTCGGCCCGCCAAGCCAGGCTCGGCTTGCCGGCGGTGTCCACGGATGCCAGCAGGACTCCGCCGGTGAGTGTGACGTTCTTCAGGAGCTGGGTGCGGCGGGCGTCGCGGCCTTCCTTGGAGGTGATATCAGCGCTGCGCCACTCGACGAAGGCATTCAGCGCTGAAATGACCGCGAGTACGGAAGCGGTGAGCCGGGCCGACTTGCCCAGGGCGAAAAGCACGCCGGCGCCCACCTGGGTGCCGCCGATTACCCGGGCCAGCACCTTTTCGTTCGTGGCGAACGGGAGGGAGTCCGCCGCACGGCGCAGCAGAGGGGACAGCTGCGTCGCAGTGTCATCCGCGTTCTTTAGCTTGTCCAGGCCGGCGAGAACAAAACTGGAGGCCAGCATGGGCCGGGCGAGAAAACGGACAAAGGACATGAATTTCCTC
This sequence comes from Arthrobacter oryzae, assembly GCF_030812315.1. Lineage (GTDB taxonomy): Bacteria > Actinomycetota > Actinomycetes > Actinomycetales > Micrococcaceae > Arthrobacter > Arthrobacter oryzae_B. The sequence continues at coordinate 487,097 of NZ_JAUSSM010000001.1, forward strand.
CTGGGTGGACGAGCCGCGGAACTTCTGCGGGAGAACCGGTTCTAGTCTTGCACTTTTGCGGAATATTTGCCCGCCGGACGTGGTTGTGAAAGGCAGGTCCCGAAGAGTCAGGGGCCGTGCATGGCCACGGCCTCGGGATACCTGCGGGCTCCGGGCGGTTCACACGCCGTCGGCGTCAGCACGGGCGTCCTCAGCTGGACGCGACAGTACGGACACAGAGCGGAGATGGAGCTTTGACATTGGTAAGGGACAGCGTGGAACTCCTCGCGCCACTGGAGTTGCCCGAACGCGACGGCGAACCCGGCGGTCGTCCGCCGGGAACCGCCACGCGCGTCACAGTAGACTTGAAGGCAATGAGCACCATTGATCCGGCCGTTGCGGCCATATATGAGGCGGCCGGAAACGACGCCAAGACCATCAGTGAGTCCCCGACGGACGCTGCGGTCCGCCCTGCCGCCGGGCCGGACACTGCCGGGACAGGCGCTGCGGAGCCGGCAGTCGACGTCGGGTCCGAGACCCCGGAGCAGCGCAGGCAGCGGTTTGAACGCGACGCCATGCAGTACGTCGACCAGCTCTATTCCGCTGCGATGAGGATGGCGCGCAATCCTGCCGACGCCGAAGACCTGGTCCAGGAGGCGTACACCAAGGCCTTCTCCGCATTCCACCAGTACAAGCCCGGGACCAACCTCAAGGCATGGCTTTACCGAATCCTCACGAACACTTACATCAACCTCTACCGCAAGAGGCAGCGCGAACCGCTGCAGTCGAATTCGGACACTATTGAGGATTGGCAGCTGGCGCGTGCGGAGTCGCACACCTCAACAGGGCTGCGCTCCGCCGAAGCGGAAGCACTGGACCATCTTCCCGATTCCGATGTGAAGCGGGCCCTGCAGGCGATCCCGGAAGAATTCCGGCTCGCCGTCTACTTTGCTGACGTGGAGGGGTTCGCGTACAAGGAAATCTCGGACATCATGAACACCCCCATCGGCACTGTGATGTCCCGGCTCCACCGCGGCCGGAAAATGTTGCGGGACATGCTCGCGGACTATGCCGCAGAGCGGGGTTTCAAAGCCGCAGCCGATTCCGGCGCAGCGGCCGAAAGCACAAAACAGGAGAACAGGAAATGAGCGACTGCCAGGGACTGGGCGATTGCGACGACGCCCGGATGCAACGTATTTACGAATACCTGGACGGTGCGCTGACCCACAGCGACATCGCCGAGATCAAGGATCACCTGGACGGTTGCCCGGAGTGCCTTGAGGAGTACGATCTCGAGTGCGTCATCCGCAAGGTGGTCAAGCGGTCATGTACGGAGGCTGCCCCGGAGAACCTGAAGAACGCCATCCTGGATCGGATCCACTCGATTCGTCCTGTGGAGGCCTAGCTTCCCGGCGACTGAGGCGGTCCGGCTGGAGCCGGCGTACCTCCGCCCGGGCTGCCGCCTGTAGCCTTAAAGCGAAGGGCCCCGGAAACCATGTGGTTTCCGGGGCCCTTCGCTTTAAAGCTCATGTTCCAAACCGTAGTTTAGGCGTTGGGGCGCTTCCCGTGGTTCGCGCCGCCACGCTTACGGTCACGACGTTTACGTGCTCGCTTGCTCATAGCTGGCCTCCTTAATCTTGGTACTCAAAAGAGCTGCCCTCAAGTCTCCCACATCACGCGACGGCCCGCGAACCGAGTCCCGCTCAGTGACTGTCGGCTTTGAGCGAGTCGCGGATTGATATCCGTGCCTGGTCCAGGACCGTTCGGATCGTTTCCAAGGTGACGCCGCTGATGGGGGCGGAGCCGGCCCGAGCCCGAAGTTCCGCCCTGAGGCTGTCCCTGAAAGCCTGGAGCAGCATTTCCGCTTCTTTGAGCGTTCGGTCGCTTTCGGCGGTATGCCGGGTACCGCGGTCAGGAAACCCGGCCGAACGCGCCGATGACCTGGCTGCTTCCGCGGTGGCGGCAAGGTCGGCCCGGAGCCCGCGCATATTGGCCCGGATGTCCTCGCGCAGGTTATCGGCAAGCCTCCGCACCGAGTCGGAAATGTCATTCTCGACGCCGGCGAGTTCGTCCCGGCGCCGGTTGAGCTCCACCAGCCCGGCGGGCGTGATGCGGTAATTGGTGCGGCGTCCCTCGGACTCCGTCGCCACGAGCCCCTCTTCCTCCAGCTTGCCGAGCCGCGGGTAGATGGTACCGGCGCTGGGGGAGTAGGTTCCCCCGAACCGTTCACTGAGGGCTTTGATGAGTTCGTAGCCATGCTTGGGGCCGGACTCCAGCAAGGAAAGGAGATAGAGGCGCAGTGCGCCATGTGCGAAGACGGGAGGCACCTAGAGCCCCGTTTCTGCGTCCGCCGGCGACTGGCTGTGGATGATGGACGTCTTTCCGGAGACGGAGTTGGTCCGGACCAGCATTAGCTGGGCATCCGGGCCCGCGATGGTTTGTACCTTGCCGCCGGGCTGGACGTACTTCCGGTCATCAATGACCACGGCGCCGCTGGCGGACTTGGCCACGATGTCCACGCCGACGTCGTGGGGTAGCCGTACGGTGAGGTCACCTGACACCGAGTTCGCCCCGAAGTCGTGGGTGAAGCCCAGGAGGTCGAAGCTCATGTCGCCGCTGACCGTGTTTGCGCGGATGTTGCTGAACCGGCCGGACGCCGTGACTTCGCCTGAGACGCTCTTGGCGGTGAGGACGCCGTCGTGGTTCCGGGCGATGACTTCGCCGCTGACTGTGTTGACGTGGAGCTCGCCGGCGGTGCCGTCGGCCATGACGGAGCCCGAGACGGTGTTCAGCTTCGTGTGCCCGCTGATCCCCGAGACGAAACCGTCGCCGCTGACAGTGCCTGCTTCGACTTCCACTCCGGCCGGCAGTGCAATGCTGATCACCACGGAGTTGGTGCTGCTGTTGTTGACTGTTCCCATGAGGTTCTTGAACCAGCCCTGGGCGCCGTGAAGCTGGTGGCGCACCTCGAGCCGGCCATTGGCCAGAGTCACACTCAGCGGGTCGCCGTGGATTTCGGATACCTCGATCCGCGTGACATCCTCGGCGTGGGTGACCACATCGAACCGGCCCCGAATGATGCCGAGCTTGAGCGACCTTACGCCGTCGACGTCGATGGTCTGCGGACCGGTGACGGTCCAGGTGGTGTCGTCCACAGTTCCTCCAAGTTGCGATATATCGTGAATATGAGGTTCACGATATATCGCGTCTTGGGGAAACGCAATAGTCCGGCGGCGGTCAGCGGTAGATCTTTCCGATTAGGGTACGCGCGATGGTGGTGGCCGGGTCCCGGCCGTCCGGCGTGGGGGCCAGGTTGGCCCAGACAACCAGGGTGACCTTGTTCCCGGGGTCATAGCCGGCGAAGGTGTTGAACCCGGGCAGCTCACCGGTGTGCCCGAAGAGGTTCCCGAATTTTGCGATCCCCAGCCCGTAGAGGGCGCCTCCCGGGTCGTCGGCGTTAACCGGCCGAAGGCTTTCCAGGCGCAGCTTTTGCAGGTCCGGCCCCAGAACCTTCCCGCCGCCGAGCGCCTCGGCCCAGGCTGCCAGATCCTCCGCCGTCGAAATTCCCGAACCTGCGGCCCAGCCCCACGAGGGATTCATGGCTGTCTGGTCGGTGGGCTGGAGCGTCCCGTCGGCGGCAGCCTTTTGCATGTCCTCGGGGAGGGCCCGGTCATCGAGGGTCAGCACGTTGGTCCCGAACATGTACCCCTGCGGATGCGGCGAGGGAATGGCGTTGGACGTTTGTTCGGGAAAAACGGATCCGGTCAGGCCAAGCGGCGTGAACAGCCGGTCGCGAAAGGACTCCGCGAGCGGCTTGCCGTCCAGGGCCTCCGCGATCAGGCCCAGCAGCACTGTATTCGTATTGGAATAGCGGAAGCCCTCGCCGGGAGCGAAGTACGGCGGATGGCGGAAGGCAACGGCGAGCAGTTCGTCCGGGGTCCACGCCTTTCCGGGATCGGCGTCGAGGACCTGGTTCACTTCGAGGGCGGTGGTGTAGTTGTAGAGCCCGCTGCGCATCGTCAGGAGCTGTTCGATGGTGATGTTGGCACCGTTGGGCACATCCGGGCGGTAGTCTGCCACCGCGTCGTCGAGCTTGATCCTGCCTTCCTGGACCAACTGCAGAATCACCGTGGCGGTCCAGGTTTTGGTGACGGAGCCGATCCGGACATGGTCTACCGGCGTGACCGGATCGGATCCGCCAACGCTTCGCACCCCGTAGGTGCGGGTGAGGTTCCCGCCGGGGGTCCGCAACAGCATCACTGCGCCGGGAAGGCGCAGTTCACTGGCAGCTTCGGTGAAGGTCTGCTCAAGCGCGGCCTGGTCGAAGGGTTGCAGCGCGCCGTCGGCCGACGAAGCCGACGGTGCAGCGCTCGCGGTGGTAGACGGCGAATGCGATGCTGACCCGGTTGCTGAGCCGGCAGGGGCGGGAGCCGGCCCCGCACTGCATCCCGCCAAGGCCAGCGTCAGTGCCGCGGCCAGCACTGCGGGGCCGTTGGAGACCTTGGAATGTCCGGAAATGGCCATGACCCACAACCTTCTGTCGACGGTGGTATGGGGCCATTGGGGCACGGCAAGGACTTAGGTGTCAAGCATCCCCGGCTCGGTGCAGCCAATTGCCCGCGGGCGCCGTGGCAGGGAGTTGGTGTCACTCCGGAGCGGCGATGCCCAGCCACTGGAACCAGCCGCGGTGCAGAACCAGCCAGGCCATCAGGCCGTAGCCGGCCTGACCAGGCGTGCCGCTGTTGGCTGCAAGGTCCTGGCGCCATTGTTCGTGGTTGAGGAGCGGTGAAAAAGTGTCCACATAGAGGTGCTTGCGCCGTGTGGTGACGTCTGCGAAGGCCGTGTTCAGTTCACCCAGCCGGCGGTTCTGCGCCGGGTCGAGCGACGGCGGCGGGCCCACCACAAAAACCTCGATCTTGTTCTGCGATGCGGAATCCAGGATGTTGGCGAGATTCAGCCGGCTGCGGGCCGTGGACAGCCCGAACTCGACGTCGCGTCCGCTCAGTCCGATCACCAGCCGGTTTTCGTGATTATTGCCGAAGCGGCGACCGGCCTCGTCAAGCCACCGGCCGGCGAGGCCCTCGGTGCCTTCCTGCGGACAGGGGAGGGCGTAACACTCAACCGTTATGCCGTCCTGCGGAGTGCGGGCCAGCACGCGGCCCAGCCAGCCCAGCGCCCGGGGATCGCCCAAGCCGGCCAACAGTTCATCTCCAACAGCCGCAATCCGCAGCTTCCTGTCTTCCACGACTACCTCTTTACCCTCAATATGCAACTAAATTCAGCGTTCCATGGAAACGGGCTCCCGGCCAACTCCGCGGGGGACCGGCGGCATTTACCATAACCAGCGCTGCCCCTTCCATTAACCAGCGCTGCCCGGCCGGAGTCGTGAATTTCGAGTTCCGGCCGGGCAGCGTTCAAGCTACTTCCGTGCAAACGCCTGCTTGAGGAGGGTATCCTGCTCCGCGGCGTGCCGCTTCATGGAACCGGCGGCCGTGGAGGCCGAGGCCGGACGGGACACCAGCTTCACCCTGCGGTCCAGTGCCTCGGGCAGGTTCAGGCCCATGAACGGCCACGGGCCCTGGTTGGCCGGTTCGTCCTGTGCCCACACCACTTCGGCGTTCGGGTACTTGGCGAGTTCGGCAGCGATTTCAGCGGCGGGCAGCGGGTAGAGCTGCTCGACGCGGACGATCGCGGTGGTCTTGTCGCCGGTCTTCTGCCGGGTGGACAGGAGATCGTAGTACAGCCGGCCGGAGACCAGCAGCACACGCTCGACGGCATCTGCCTGCAGGTGCTCGTGCTCGCCGATGACGGGCTGGAAGGCACCCGTGGTGAAGTCTTCCACCGAAGAGGCTGCGGCCTTCAGGCGGAGCAGCTGCTTGGGCGTGAAGATGATGAGCGGCTTCCGCGGCCTGCTGTACGCCTGGCGGCGCAGCAGGTGGAAGTGGGAGGCCGACGTCGTGGGGTTGGCCACGATCATGTTCTCTTCGGCGCACATCTGCAGGAAGCGCTCGATCCGTGCGGATGAGTGGTCCGGGCCCTGGCCTTCGTAACCGTGGGGCAGCATGAGCACCAGCGAGGAGCGCTGGCCCCACTTCTGCTCGGCCGAGGAGATGAACTCGTCGATGATGGTCTGCGCGCCGTTGACGAAGTCACCGAACTGCGCTTCCCACAGGACCAGCGCGTCGGGGCGCTCCACGGAGTAGCCGTATTCGAAGCCCATTGCCGCATATTCGGACAGCAGGGAGTCGTAGATCCAGAGCTTGGCCTGGTCATCGGAGAGGTTGCCGAGGGGCAGCCACTCGTTGCCGTTGGCGCGGTCGTGGAACACGGCGTGGCGCTGCACGAACGTGCCGCGGCGGGAGTCCTGGCCGGCGAGCCGGACGGGAACGCCTTCCATGATGAGTGAGCCAAAGGCTGCGATCTCGCCAAAGCCCCAGTCGATGCCGCCTTCGCGTGACATCTGCTCCCGCTTTTCGAGGAGCTGCTTGAGCTTGGCGTGGACGGTGAAGCCCTCGGGGATTTCGACGTGGGCCTTGCCGATGCGCGCCAGGGTTTCGGCGGAAATCGCGGTGGAGGCCGGTGCGTTGGTGCCGAAGTCGGCCTGCTGGGCGATGGGCCGTTCGATGTCCGAGACGGCGGCGGAATCCGCAGTGATGATCGGGATCGGTGAGGTCTGGGCCGCGTGGGTCTCGGCGAAAACGCGTTCCAGCCGCTCCTGGTAGTCGCGGAGCAGCTGCTCGGCTTCTTCCTCGGTGATGTCACCGCGGCCGATCAGGGATTCGGTGTACAGCTTGCGCACCGAACGCTTGGCTTCGATCAGGTTGTACATCAGCGGCTGGGTCATCGAGGGGTCATCGCCCTCGTTGTGCCCGCGGCGGCGGTAGCAGACCATGTCGATGACAACGTCCTTGTGGAAACGCTGGCGGAACTCGTAGGCGAGCTGGCCGATGCGGACCACAGCCTCCGGGTCGTCGCCGTTCACGTGGAACACCGGCGCCTGGATCATCTTGGCGACGTCCGTGGAGTAGGTGGAGGAACGTGAGGAGGACGGCGCCGTGGTGAAGCCGACCTGGTTGTTGACCACCACGTGGATGGTGCCGCCGGTGCGGTAGCCGCGCAGCTGGGAGAGGTTGAGCGTTTCCGCCACCACGCCCTGGCCTGCGAAGGCTGCGTCACCGTGCACCATGATGGGCAGCACGGGGAAGGCCTCGCCCTGGTCCAGGCGGTCCTGCTTTGCCCGGACGATGCCTTCGAGGACCGAGTCGACGGCCTCGAGGTGCGAGGGATTGGCGGCGAGGTAGACCTTGGTCTCCTTGCCGTTGTCCGACGTGAAGGTGCCCTCGGTGCCGAGGTGGTACTTGACGTCGCCGGAGCCCTGTACGGAGCGGGGGTCCTGGGTGCCTTCGAATTCGCGGAAGACCTGTGCGTAGGTCTTGCCGGCGATGTTGGTGAGCACGTTCAGGCGGCCGCGGTGGGCCATGCCGATGGCCACTTCGTCGAGGTTGTCGTCAGCCGCGTCGGAGATGATGGCGTCCAGCAGCGGGATCAGCGATTCGCCGCCCTCCAGCGAGAACCGCTTCTGGCCCACGAACTTGGTCTGCAGGAAGGTTTCGAAGGCTTCCGCTGCATTGAGCTTGGACACGATGCGCAGCTGCTCTTCGCGGCTCGGCTTGGAGTACGGGTGCTCCAGCTGGTCCTGGAACCATTTGCGCTCGGCCGGATCCTGGATGTGCATGTACTCGATGCCGGTGGTGCGGCAGTAGGCGTCACGGAGTACGCCCAGGATGTCGCGGAACGCGAGCTGGGGCTTGCCGCCGAAACCTCCGGTGGGCCACTCGCGGTCCAGGTCCCAGAGCGTCAGCCCGTAGGTCAGGACGTCGAGGTCCGGGTGCTTGCGCTGAACGTATTCCAGCGGATCGGTGTCCGCCATGAGGTGGCCGCGGACACGGTAGGAGTGGATGAGCTGCTGGATCCGGGCGACCTTGTTTATCTGGTCTGACGGGTCAATCTGGAGGTCAGGGCTCCAGCGCACGGGCTCATACGGGATGCGCAGGGCCTCGAAGATCTCATCGTAGAAGTTCTGCGCGCCCAGCAGGAGCTGGTGCACGAGCTTCAGGAACTCGCCGCTGCCGGCACCCTGGATGACGCGGTGGTCATACGTGGAGGTCAGCGTGAGGACCTTGCTGATGGCGTTGTGCGCGATGATCTTCTCGCTTGCGCCCTGGAACTCGGCCGGGTAATCCAGTGCGCCGACGCCGATGATGGCCGCCTGGCCCTTGGAAAGGCGGGGCACGGAGTGCACGGTGCCGATGCCGCCCGGGTTGGTGAGGGACACGGTGGTGCCGGAGTGGTCATCCGCCGTCAGCTTGCCGTTGCGGGCGCGCTTGATCAGGTCCTCGTAGGTGTGCCAGAACTCGGAGAAGTTGAGGGTCTCCGCCTTCTTGATGTTCGGAACCATCAGCAGGCGGGTGCCGTCCGGCTTGGGCATGTCGATGGCGATGCCGAAGTTCACATGTGCCGGCTGGACCGCAACGGGCTTGCCGTCCACTTCGTCGTAGTAGACGTTCATGGAGGGGAACTGGGAGAGGGCCCGGATGACGGCGTAGCCGATCAGGTGGGTGAAGGAGACCTTGCCGCCGCGGGCACGCGCCAGGTTGGAGTTGATGACCACCCGGTTGTCGATCAGCAGCTTTGCAGGAATGGCCCGGACGCTGGTGGCCGTCGGAACTTCCAGGCTGGTGACCATGTTGGACGCGATGGCCTTCGCGGGTCCGCGAAGGACGGAGACGACGTCCTCCTCGGGCGCAGTGGGGGCCTTGATATTCTTGGGCAGCTGTGCCGGGATAGGCGGGGCGCCTGCGGCTTCGGGCTTCTTTGCGCCGTCGCGGGCAATGGTGGCAGGAGCTTTCTTGGCCGGGGCCGCCTGCGGCTGGGCAGCAGCGGGCTGGGCAGGAGCAGCCGGCTTGGCAGGGGCTGCCGGCGACGGTGCCGGTGCTGCCGCAGCCGGAGCTACAACTGGAAGTTCGCGAGTTGCGGGGTCGGCGGGCGCCGGTGCCCCCGAGGTCCCGTTGGAAGACGAGCTGTCACCGGCGTCGAAAGATTCGAACAGCGGCCACCACTTGGCATCCACAGTGTTCTTGTCCTGCTGGTAACGCTCGTACAGTTCGTCAACGAGCCACTCGTTTCCGCCAAATTCCTCTGGTAGACGGTGGCTAGGCTGCTCTGGCACTTGAAATACGCCTCTTCCATGAGTTTGATTTCCCTCTGGTCGCCTTCGGTGCGTCAGCACAACAATCGAACCAGTCTCTGCGTCCTGTGAACCCAGACCTTTGCCAGTCTAGTGACGATTCTTGGTTAACTGCCAATAAGGGTGACCCAAATCATGTAGAGGCGAAACTATTGCGGAAATAAGCCTCCGGAGCAGTCTCCGGAGCCGTCTCCGGAGCCGTCCCGCTGGGGGCCGGCCTCTCGCCTAGACTCGGACTGAGAACCCCTTTTCGACGAGGAGCAGCCGTGCGTTTTTTGAGTGAACCGTCAACCGACCTGACTTATTCGGACGCCTTCCTGGTGCCCTCGCGTTCGGACGTGACATCGCGGCTGGATGTGGACCTCGCGGCCGACGACGGCACCGGATCATCCATCCCGCTGGTGGTGGCCAACATGACAGCCGTGACCGGAAAACGGATGGCCGAGACGATGGCCCGCCGCGGCGGGCTGGCAGTCCTGCCGCAGGACGTTCCGCTGGAGGTACTCCGGGACGTCACAGCCTGGATCAAGTCCCGCCACAGGGTGTTCGAAACGCCGGTGAGCCTGCTGGCCTCGGAAACGGTCATCGATGCCCTCCACCTGATGGGCAAACGGCCGCACGGCGCAGTGGTGGTGGTGGATGACGCCGGCAAGGTTGCCGGCGTGGTCCGTGCGGCGGACTGCGAGGGGCAGGACCGTTTTGCCTCCCTCGCGTCGGTCATGCGGCAGGCCCTGGTGCTCGACGCCGCCGCGTTCGAAGCCGGTGCCGCGGAGGGGGCTGGAGCAGGCTCCGCCGCCCGTGAAGCCTCCCTCCGGGCGGCTTTCGGGGTCATGGACTCCGCGGGCACGGACTTCGCCCCCGTTCAGCTCGGCGGTTCCCTCGCTGGCGTCCTCACCCGCAAGGGCGCCCTTCGTTCCACGATCTACCGGCCACTGCTGGACGCTGCGGGGAAGCTCAAGGTGGCTGCCGCCGTCGGAATCAACGGTGATGTGGCGGGCCGGGCAGCGGAACTGCTGGCCGCCGGGGTGGACGTGCTCGTCATCGATACGGCCCACGGGCACCAGCAGAAAATGTTCGACGCCCTGGCGGCCGTCCGCAGCCTGAACCCCACGGTTCCGCTCGTGGCCGGCAACGTCGTGACCGCCGATGCCACCCGGGAACTGATCGACGCCGGCGCGAATATCGTCAAGGTGGGAGTTGGCCCGGGTGCCATGTGCACCACCCGCATGATGACGGCCGTGGGCCGACCCCAGCTCTCCGCCGTGCTGGAGTGCGCTGCTGCGGCACGCGCCGCCGGAGGGCGGATCTGGGCGGACGGCGGCGTGCGGTATCCGCGTGACGTGGCCCTGGCGCTGGCGGCCGGGGCAAGCCAGGTCATGATTGGCTCGTGGTTCGCAGGGACGCACGAAAGCCCGGGGGACCTGCAGCCCGATGTGAACGGCCGCCTGTATAAGGAGAGTTTCGGCATGGCGTCGGCCAGGGCGGTGCAGAACCGGAACCAGGGCGAGGGCGCTTTCGAGAAAGATCGCAAGGCGCTCTTCGAGGAAGGCATTTCCACGTCGCGCATGTACCTGGACCCCGCCCGGCCGGGTGTTGAGGACCTCGTGGACATGATCACGGCGGGGCTTCGCAGTTCCATGAGCTACGCCGGGGCCGCCGACCTCGCCGGTTTCCGTGAGCGTGCCGTTGCCGGAATCCAGTCGGCGGCCGGTTATGAGGAAGGCCGGCCCGTTCCGCAAAGCTGGTGAGGGACTGCCGGCTGGACCGGCAGGGAGGGACTGCAGGCGTCTGCCGGCCGCTCCTGTGCGCCGCATCTGCTCCTGTAGACTGAAATTCTTATGGACAGTAAATCTAGGTGCCGGCCTGGGGGCTGTCAGCGGAGCAGGAACACCAGCTCCCCGCAGCCAACCCACAGAGCCGGCAAACCCCGTTCACGCGCCCATCACTCTGCAGCAGTTCACCACGCCGCAGCCTTTAAGGAAACAGGGTCGGCACCGGCTGACCATCCTCCGCCGGCCAGGCTCCCCGGCAACATCTCCTCCCCTTCACCCGCCGGGTCCTCGGCGACTGGTGACCCCGAAAGCGGACTTTTCCCCGGATCTCCGGAGGCAAGGCGCTAATGGAATGGTTACTGCTTGGAGCAGGCATCCTGCTCATCCTTGGCACGGGCTTCTTCGTCGCCGTCGAGTTTTCCCTCGTCGCCCTTGACCAGGCCACGGTCCAGCGGGCCGTGGACAATGGCGATGCCGCGGCCGTGCCGCTGCTCAAATGCCTCAAATCGCTGTCCACGCAACTTTCGAGCTGCCAGCTCGGCATTACCCTGACCACACTGCTGACCGGTTACGTCATGGAACCGTCCGTCGGACAGCTACTGGAAGGTCCGCTGACGGTGGCCGGCGTCCCCGAGGCAGCAGCTGCCTCGATTTCCCTGGTGCTGGCCATGACCATCGCCACCCTGTTGTCGATGCTGATCGGCGAACTGGTCCCCAAGAACATGGCCATCGCCCTCTCGCTGCCCATCGGCAAAGCCGTTGCCCGCCCGCAGTTGGTCTTCACCGCCATCTTCAAGCCGGCCATCATCGTGCTGAACGGGTTCTCCAACAAGGTGCTGAACGTCTTCGGACTGGAGGCCAAGGAGGAGATCTCCGGTGCGCGGACACCCGCGGAACTGGCATCCCTGGTGCGGCGCTCCGCCGCCATGGGAACGCTCGACGCCGGAACGGCCAACTTTATCGACCGGACGCTCAAGTTCTCCGGCCGTACGGCCGCGGACGTTATGACGCCCCGGATCCGGGTGGAGACCATTGCAGCCGAACAGCCGGTTTCGGACATCGTGGACGCCGCGAAGCGCACCGGATATTCGCGTTTCCCGATCATCGGTGAATCCGCTGATGACATACGCGGCCTGGTCCACGTGAAGAAAGCGATCGCCGTTCCGTGGGACCGGCGCGCCAACCTCGAAGCCGGCGCCATCATGACGGATGTGCTGAGGGTGCCCGAAACCATCCACCTGGATGCCCTGTTGGCTGAACTGCGGGAAGGAAACCTGCAGCTCGCCGTCGTGCTGGACGAATACGGCGGCACGGCCGGCATTGCAACGCTGGAAGACCTCGTCGAGGAAATCGTCGGCGAAGTCGCGGATGAACACGACAAAGTCAGGCCGGGGCTCCTCCAGAGCGCTTCCGGCGACTGGTACTTCCCGGGCCTGCTGCGCCCGGATGAGCTCTCCGAGCAGATTCCGGGACTGACTGTTCCTGACGAGTCCGCCTACGAAACTGTCGGCGGCTATGTGATGAGCCAGCTTGGACGGATCGCGGTGGTGGGGGACACCGTCGACGTCGGAGGCGGAACGCTAAGCGTGACCCGCATGGAGGGACGCCGGATCGACCGGATCTGCTTCAAGCCATCGCCGGTGCACGGCGAACAGCATGTTGCCGGCAGGGGAGGCACCGCATGAGCGACTGGGCAGGAATCCTGTGGCTTGTAGTCCTCCTGATCGGCAACGCCTTCTTCGTGGCCGCGGAGTTCGCGGTGATGTCGGCGCGCCGGAGCCAGATCGAGCCGTTGGCGGAAGCCGGGTCCATCCGGGCCCAGACCACGTTGAGGGCCATGGAGAATGTCTCGCTGATGCTGGCCTGTGCGCAGCTGGGCATTACGGTCTGTTCACTGCTGATCCTGCAGGTCGCTGAACCTGCGATCCACCACCTGATGGCGGTGCCCCTGGAAGCAGTGGGCCTGCCGATGGAAATCGCAGATGTCGTGGCGTTCACCGTGGCGCTTCTTGTGGTGACCTTCCTGCATGTGACCTTCGGCGAGATGGTGCCGAAGAATATTTCGGTTTCCGTCGCGGACAAGGCCGCCTTGTTGCTGGCACCGCCGCTCATGTTCATTGCTCGGCTCGTGAATCCGGCGATTGTGGCCCTCAACTGGTCCGCAAACCACATTCTGCGGCTGATGCGGATCGAACCCAAGGATGAGGTCAACTCCTCGTTCACGCTGGAGGAAGTCCAGTCGATCGTGCAGGAATCCACCCGGCACGGGCTGGTGGACGATGATGCAGGGCTGATCACCGGAGCCTTGGAGTTCTCGGAACATACGGCATCCGACATCATGGTCCCGCTGGACAAGCTGGTCATGATGAAAGCGGCCACCACGCCGGTCGAGTTCGAAAAGGCCGTCAGCCGGACCGGATTCTCCCGTTTCCCGATGATGGACGAGGACGGCATGCTTTCGGGCTACCTCCACATCAAGGATGTGCTGTCCATCCCGGAAAGCGACTACGAGCATCCGGTTGCGGAAAGCCGGATCAGGTCCCTGGCGAACCTGTCCATGGACGACGAGATCGAGAAGGCCATGTCCGTGATGCAGCGCACCGGTTCGCACCTGGCGCGTGTCATTGGACCGGACGGAAACACCGGCGGCGTTTTGTTCCTGGAAGACGTGATCGAGCAGCTGGTGGGCGAGATCCGCGATGCCACCCAGGCGAAGGGCATCCGCCGCCTGGGTCAGCCCGACGGGGAGTAGCCGGCCAGCGGACGCATGTTGCCGGGGTAGCCCTAAATAGGAATCATTCCCATTTAGGGCTACACTCGACTTGTTGCTAATGCTCCTGATTCTCATGTAGCCAGTCCAGATAACCAGATCAGAGGTTCTTCCGTGCGCCGTTCAGCCGTCCTTTCTGTCACCGCCCTCACCGGCCTGAGCCTGCTGTTGTCAGCCTGCAGTACGACGGCGGGCGGCCAGCAGGAGGGTTCCGGCGCCATCGAGGTTGTCACCTCCACGAACGTCTACGGGGACATCGTCCGCGAAATCGGCGGCGACAAAGTCAACGTCAAGGCGCTCATCACCAAGGCAAGCCAGGATCCGCATTCCTACGAGGCCACCACGCAGGACAAACTGGCGGTCTCCAAGGCCAAACTGGTGGTTGAAAACGGCGGCGGCTATGACGATTTCATCCACAAACTGGCCGACGACAGCAACCTGGGCCATGACAACATCATCAGCGCTGTCGAGGTGTCCGGGCTCGCACCCGAGGAGGAGCCGGCCGCCGGTTCCACGGCCGAGGAGGATGAGCACGGACACTCCCATGACCACGGAGCCTTCAACGAACATGTCTGGTACAGCCTCGATGCCATGACCAAGCTGGCCGACGCCGTGGAGGCCAAACTCGCATCGCTGGAGCCGGCCTCAGCGCCAGCCTTCAAAACCAATGCCGCCGAGTTCAAGCAGGAGATCTCCGGGCTGAAGGCCCAGGTCACCGGACTCACGCCCACGGCCGGCCAGGCACCTGTCGCCGTTACGGAACCCGTTCCCCTTTACCTGCTCGAGGCCGCCGGCCTGGTGAACAAAACCCCGGCGGATTACACTGCGGCGATCGAGGAAGATTCCGACGTGCCGCCCGCGGTCCTCAAGGAAGCCACGGAACTGGCAGGTTCAAAAGACATAAAGTTCCTGGCGTACAACACGCAGACGGAAGGCCCGCAGACGCAGGCCCTCAAGAAAGCAGCCGAAGCGGCCGGCGTTCCGGTGCTGGACTTCAGCGAAACCCTTCCCGACGGGAAGACGTACGTTCAGTGGATGAGCGCCAATGTGGACAGCATCAAGCAGGCGCTGGGCAAGTAGCCCGCCGCAGGCAAACCGCCCCAACTGGGCCGCCGGCATCGGACCGTGCCGGAGTGAACCATCCTTGGACGGGCCGTCCTAAGATGGTGGGGGCGCTTCGCCCCGCATGAATCGAGGATAAAGAACGTTGAAACCGGTAGTGAGCCTCCGCGGAGCCACCCTGAAGTTCGGCAAACGGACGCTCTGGGAGGACCTGGACCTCGACATCAATCCCGGCGAGTTCTTTGCCGTCCTCGGCCCGAACGGCAGCGGCAAGACCACGTTCCTGAAGGTCCTGCTGGGACTCCAGGAACTCCATTCCGGGTCGGCCAGGTTAGGCGGCCGCCCCGTGGAACGGGGCAGCAACCTGATCGGCTACATTCCGCAGCAGAAATCCTTCGCACCGGACACACCCCTGCGCGCCCGCGACCTTGTGGGACTCGGCGTCGACGGCCACCGCTGGGGACTCCGTCTGGGCGCGGCCAAGGCCAACCGCAGGATCGATGAGCTGTTGGACCTCGTCGGCGCGGCAGAGTACGCCAAGGTGCCGGTGGGCCAGCTCTCCGGCGGCGAACAACAGCGGCTCAGGGTGGCCCAGTCGCTGGCCGCCGATCCGCAGGTTCTCCTGTGCGACGAGCCGTTGCTCTCCTTGGACCTTCAGCATCAGCAGGCTGTCAGCGCACTGATCAACAAGCAATGCCGCAGCCAGGACAGTGCCGTGGTCTTCGTCACGCACGAGATCAACCCGATCATCGATTACGTGGACCGCGTCCTCTACCTTGCGGGCGGACGGTTCCGGGTGGGCAAGCCATCCGAAGTGATGACTACCGAGGTGCTCTCCGGGCTCTACGGCAGCCGGGTGGAAGTGATCCACGCCAACGGCCGGATGATCGTGGTGGGGCTGCCCGAGGCGGCGACGCACCACCACGAGGATGCGCATTCCGTGGCAGGGGAGCTGGGCTAATTGGACTTCGACAGTATTCTCCGTGCCATTTTCAATTTCGAGAACTACGGCGAGCTCCTGGTCCTGGTGCAGAACTCCATCTGGGCAGGTGCCCTGCTCGGGCTCCTCGGCGGGCTCATGGGCACCTTCGTGATGAAGCGCGACCTCGCCTTCGCGGTCCACGGAATCTCCGAGTTGTCCTTCGCCGGCGCTGCCTTTGCGCTGCTCATCGGGGCGGACATTGTTTTCGGATCCCTCATCGGTTCAGTGCTCGCGGCCCTGCTCCTGGGCGTGATGGGCGTCCGTGCCCGGGACAAGAATTCCATCATTGGCGTGATCATGCCGTTCGGCCTTGGCCTGGGCATCCTCTTCCTCTCGCTGTACGAGGGGCGGGCTTCAAACAAGTTCGGCCTCCTGACCGGGCAGATCGTGTCCGTGGACACGGTCCAGCTCCAGGTGCTTGCCACGGCGGCCGTTGTGGTGATGATTGCGCTGGTGGCCATCTGGCGTCCACTCACCTTCGCGAGCGTGGACCCGGAAGTGGCGGAAGCGCGGGGCGTGCCCGTCCGGACGCTGGGCATCGGCTTCATGGTGCTGCTGGGAATCAGCGTGGCGCTGTCCATCCAGGTGGTGGGGGCGCTGCTGGTGCTCGCGTTGCTGATCACGCCTGCGGCCGCGGCGCTCCGGGTGACGTCCTCGCCCCGGCTCGTGGTGACGCTCAGCGTGGCCTTCGCCGTGACAGCCACGGTGGGCGGGATCATGCTTGCCCTGGGCGGCCGGATTCCCATCAGCCCGTACGTGACCACGCTGTCATTCCTGATCTACGTTGTGTGCCGGATCATCGGCGGTGTGCGGGCCGGGCGCGGCCTGAACGGACGCGTGCTGCCGGCGGAGGCCGGAGCGGCCTAGCTGCAGACCTATCCTGCGGCTTTTCCGCCTAGCCTGCGGCGGCCTTCCGCGCCGTGCAGTCCGGGCACAGGCCGTAGATCTCAACGGTGTGGGCCACTTCGGTGTAGCCGTGCTCCGCTGCAGTCCGTGCGGCCCAGGTCTCTACTGCGGGAGCCTCGACTTCCACAGCCTTGCCGCAGTTTCGGCACAGCAGGTGATGGTGGTGGCCCGTGACGGCGCACCTCCGGTACACGGCCTCGCCCTCGCCGTTTCGCAGGACATCCACCAGTCCGTCATCGGCCAGCGACTGCAGGATCCGGTAGGCCGTGGCCAGCGACACGGAGGTGCCCTGGTTCTGTAGGATGCGGTAGAGCTCCTGGGTGCTGACGAAGTCGTCAAGCTCGTCCAGGGCGGCGCTCACCGCCAGTCGCTGCTTGGTGACACGCTGCTCCCTGCCTCCGGTGGCAGCCGGTGCGGCTAGCTTCGTGCCGTCGGCTTTGGCGCCGTGGGCCATGGATGGACTCGCTTCCCTGAGGGGTGTTGGCAATGTCCTAGATTACCAGCCGGGGTCCATGGACACTGCCGTTCATGGACACTGTCGTGCGGGCCACCCTAGGCTGGCTCCATGAAGCTGACCAAGTACACCCACGCGTGCGTCCGGTTGGATAAGGACGGCCAGGCGCTCGTGCTGGACCCAGGCACGTTCTCCGAAACCGACCTGGCCCTCGACGGTGCCGGGGCGGTCCTGATCACCCACGAACACGGCGACCATGTTGATGTCCCGGCCGTGGCCTCGGCACTGCAGGGCAATGATGCGCTGCAGGTCTTTGCCCCCGCCGGCGTTGCCGCGAAGTTGCGGTCCGAGGCGCCGTTCGCGGCCCCGCGGATCCATGATGTGGACCCGGGCTCGACATTCCGCGCCGTCGGATTCGACGTGCGGACCTTCGGCGGGCAACACGCGCTGATCCACCCCCAGATCCCCGTGGTGGCCAACATCGGGTACCTGATCGACTCCAATGTGTACCACCCCGGGGACTCCTTTGTGATACCGGACGGCGTTGCTGTCCGGACCCTCCTGGTCCCGGTGCACGCACCCTGGAACAAAGTGGGTGAGGTGGTGGACTTCGTCATCGGCGTCCGCGCCGGCAAGGCGTTCCCCATCCACGATGCCCTGCTCAATGAAACCGGACTCGGCCTGATTGAAGGGCACGTGAAGCGGCTGGGGGCCAAGTACGGCACCGAGTATGCACACCTCGCCAGCGGCGATTCAGTGGAGGTCTAGGTCCCGACCGGCCAGGTTCCGGTTTCGAAGAAATCCTTGAGGGTGGCTTCATGCGGCCTCGGGTCCAGGCCGCGCGCCTGCAGCCACGTGTCGTTGTAGTAGCTGCCCGCGTACCGGTCACCGGCGTCGCACATGAGCGAGACCACGCTGCCCCGCGTTCCGTCCGCGATCATTTCAGCGATCAGCTGCCACACGCCCCAGAGATTGGTCCCGGTGGACGGGCCGGCATGCAGGCCGGCAAGATCCTGCAGGTGCCGCATCGCGGCCACCGACGCGGCATCGGGCACCTGGATCATGTGGTCGATCACGGCGGGCACGAAGCTTGGCTCCATCCGCGGGCGGCCGATTCCCTCGATGCGTGACGGCATCCCGGTGCTGAAGCCGGCGACGCCGTCCCTCCAGCCGGGGTAGAAGGCGGAGTTCTCCGGGTCCACGACGGCGAGTTCCGTGTCGTGGCGGTGGTAGCGCAGGTACCTGCCGATGGTGGCGCTGGTGCCTCCGGTGCCCGCCCCCACCACGATCCAGCGCGGAACCGGATGCTCTTCGAGGGACAGCTGCTGGAAGATGGACTCGGCGATGTTGTTGTTCCCCCGCCAGTCGGTGGCCCGTTCGGCGTAGGTGAACTGGTCCATGTAATGCCCGCGAGTTGTCATGGCGACTTCCTCCGCAGCCGCGTAGACCTCCGAGGCGTGATCCACGAGGAGGCACGACCCGCCGAACTGCTCGATCAGGGCGATCTTCTCCGGGCTGGTGGTGCGGGTCATGACGGCGATGAACGGCAGGCCAAGTAGCTGGGCAAAGTAGGCTTCGGAGACGGCCGTGCTGCCGCTTGAGGCCTCCACGATGGTGGTGCCTTCCCGGATCCAGCCGTTGACCAGGCCGAAGAGGAACAGCGAGCGCGCCAGCCGGTGCTTGAGGCTGCCCGACCGGTGCGTGGATTCGTCCTTCAGGTACAGCTGGACGCCCCAGTGTTCCGGCAACGGAACGGAGTAGAGGTGCGTGTCTGCCGACCTGTTGTTTTCGGCGTTGATCCTGCGGACGGCTTCATCGGCCCAGGCGCGGTCCTGGCTGCTCACACGGTTACCTGCTCTGCTCACCGATTCAGCCTACCCGGGACGGACGGCCTCCACGGCTACAGTTGGAAATGGCTGGCCGCCCGCAAGGAAGCCTTACGGATACCCGCGTTTCCTGCACCGGCACGGACAGCCTGTCATCCGAACCAAAGGAGATTTGATGAACCCCCTGATGGACGTGTCCGCGCTGAACCACCGGATGACCTCCGGCGAGCGCACCGTTCTGCTGGACGTGCGCTGGGCGCTGGGCGATCCCCACGGCCGCGAGCACTACCTGGCGGCCCATATTCCGGGCGCCGTCTTCGTTGACCTGCCCACAGAGCTTGCAGGGCCAGCGGATCCGGGCCAGGGCAGGCACCCGTTGCCGCCGCTTCAGCAGTTCCAGGAATCGGCGCGGTGCTGGGGCATCCGGGACCACGACGTCGTGGTTGCGTACGACGACACGGGCAGCACGGCGGCCGCGAGGCTCTGGTGGATGCTCCGCAACGCCGGTTTTTCCAACGTCTATCTGCTCGACGGCGGCCTGTCCGCCTGGCGGGCGGCCGGGTACGCCGTCGAAGGCGGCCTCGAGCAGGCCTCGCTGGGCGACGTCACGCTGACCGACGGCTCGATGCCGGTGATCGACGCGGCCCAGGCCGCGGAGTGGTCCGCACGGGGCGTGCTGCTGGACGCGCGGGCGGGGGAGCGCTACCGCGGTGAGATCGAACCCGTCGATCCGCGGGCCGGGCACATTCCCGGCGCAGTGAGTGCCCCCACGGCCGCGAACATCGGAAGCGACGGACGGTTCCTGCCCCCGGAGGAGCTGCGGGAGCGTTTCACCGCCCTCGGGGTCCGGTCGGACGTCCCCACCGCCGTCTACTGCGGTTCGGGCGTTACGGCCGCGCACGAAATCGCTGCCCTGGAAATCGCCGGCTTCCCGGCGGCGCTGTATCCCGGCTCGTTTTCCCAATGGTCCAATGACCCCGCCAACGAGGTTGCCACGGGGGCGGCTCCCTGAGGCTGGCGCCGGTGGCGCGGCTCCGATTGGAACCATGGCCGGGGACGGGGGTAGCGTCGGAGCATGACTCCCGGACGACCCGTACCGCCGCCCCTTGCCAAGCCGATCCCCGGCACCACGATCCCTGAAGCGACCCCCCATGACCCCGGATCCGCACCTGTTTCAAACCCCCGGCTGGCCGCAGCGTACGGCGCCACGGCCAGCGACCGCGGCCTTGTTCCGCTGACAGTCGCCCGCCGGGCTCCGAAGGACGACGACGTCGAGATCGCGATCGAATTCTGCGGCCTCTGCCACTCCGACGTGCACGCAACACGCGGCGAGTGGGGCGAGCAGAAATACCCGCTGGTGCCCGGCCACGAAATCGTGGGCCGCGTCAGCCGCGTGGGTGGCGCCGTTACGGATTTCGCCCCGGGCGACCTCGTCGGAGTGGGCTGCATGGTGGATTCCTGCCGGGAGTGCGACAGCTGCCTGGACGGCCTGGAACAATACTGCGAAAACGGCATGACCGGAACCTACGGCGCAGTGGACGCCCGCAACGGGGACTCCATCACCCAGGGCGGCTACGCCACCTCGGTGGTGGTGGACCGCCGCTACGTGCTGCGGGTGCCCGAAAACCTTGACCCCGCCGCCGTTGCGCCGCTGCTCTGCGCCGGCATCACCACCTACTCACCGCTGCGGCACTTTGACGTCGAGGCCGGGGACGTCGTGGGAGTGGTGGGCCTTGGCGGACTGGGCCACATGGCCGTCAAGCTGGCCAAGGCCATGGGCGCCGAGGTGAAGGTGTTCACCACCTCCGAATCGAAGTTCGACGCAGCCCGCGAACTTGGCGCCGACGACGTCATCCTGTCCCGCGACGAAGCGTCCATGGCGGCCGCGAACCGGAGCATCGACGTCATCATCGACACGGTGGCGGCACCGCATGACCTCAACCCCTACTTCCGGACCCTTCGCCTGGACGGAGCGCTATTCCAACTGGGCCTGCCGTCCGAAGCGATGCCGCCGGTCAATCCCGGGACCCTGATCCGGCGGAGGATCGCCTACGCGGGCTCGCTGATCGGCGGCATTGCCGAGACCCAGGAGATGCTGGACTTCTGTGCCGAACACGGCGTCGTTTCCGACGTCGAGGTGGTGCGCGCCGACCAGCTGAACGAGGCGTATGACCGCATGGTGGCCGGCGACGTCAAGTATCGTTTTGTCCTGGACACCAGTACCCTCGGGACCCCATCGGAAAAGGCAGACGCATGAGCACCGTTTTCACCAAGATCATCAACGGCGAGATCCCCGGGCGGTTCGTCTGGCGCGACGAGGACGTCGTGGCGTTCCTGACCATGGGCCCGCTCGCTGACGGCCACACGCTGGTGGTTCCCACGGAGGAGGTGGACCGCTGGACGGACGCTCCGCCTGCGCTCCTGGCCCGGGTAATGGAGGTTGCCCAGAAGATCGGCGCGGTCCAGGTTGATATTTTTGACGCCGCACGGGCCGGACTGATCGTGGCCGGATACGAGGTCCACCACCTCCATGTCCACGTGTGGCCGTCCAACTCCATGGCCGACTACGACTTCGGCTCGGCAGAACAGAACCCCGATCCTGCTGAGCTGGACGCCAACGCCGAGAAACTCCGCGCAGGGCTCCGCCAGGCTGGTCACGGGGAGCACGTTCCCGCCGCCTGACATGGTGGTGTCCTGCCATGCGGGATTCGAGCAAGCCACGATTCGAGCGCCGACTGGCCCGGATCGAGCGCGAACGGACACTTGAGGCCCTTGGATGAAGGGCCTCAAGTGTCCGTTCGCGCATCTCTGTGAGTAGTTGCCCCTTGGGGGCTACGCCGGGGCCAGTGCCTTGTTCAGCACCGCGCGGATCCGCTTCTCCGAAACGGAATAGGCAGTTCCGAGCTCGACGGCGAAGAGGCTCACCCGGAGCTCTTCGATCATCCAGCGCACCTGCGTTAACTCAGCGCCGGCGCGGCGTCCGGGCAGCAGCGCGGAGACGGCGTCGTCGTAGTCGTCTTCCAGTCCCTGGACCGCTGCCATGCTCAGGGCGTCCCGCTGGACATTGCCGGGGAGTTTATCGAGGCGCTTCTCGATCGCGGCCAGGTAGCGCGGCAGTTGGCTGAGCTGGGCGTAGCCCGTGCGTGCTACAAAGCCCGGGAAGACGAGCTGTTCGAGCTGGCTCTTCATGTCGTTGAGCGCGCTGATCAGGGCCAGGCTGGTGGTCCCCTTGAGCTGCTTCTCGATGCGGCGCGTACTGGCCAGGATCCGTTCGACGACCGCGGTGACCGTGAAGACCGTGTCGATCAGCTCCGCCCGGACCTGCTCGTACAGGGCCTTGAAGGATGCCTCGTCCCAAGGCAGTTCGGCCGGCGTGAGCTTGTCGATAGCGGCCAGTGCGCAGTCCGCGATCAGGGCAGACACGGAGCCGTGCGGGTTCTGGCTGAAGGTCAGCTTCTCAGTGTTGTTCAGGTGCTCCAGTACATAGCGGTCCGGTGCGGGGACCTTCAGCGCAAGCAGGCGGATGACGCCACCGCGCATGGCCTGTTCCTGTTCGGACGGGGTCTGGAACAGCCGGAGGGCAACCGAGGGGCCCTCATCGACCAGGGCGGGGTAGCCGGTGACGGTGTGACCCTTCACCATGCCCTGCACCTGGCGCTGCACAGTGCCGAAGCTCCACTCCGTCAGGCCCGTCTTCTCCGCGAAGCCCGGTGTGCCCGCCCCGTTCGGGGACGCTGCCAAGCCGCCCGCATTCTGCGGGGACCGCGCGGCCTGTCCGCCCTTCGGGCCCTTGGGGGCGGTCGTCACCGGGGTTGCCCCTAGGGATTCGGCGATCGCCCGCCTGATGGCCGGGGCAAGCCGTTCCTGCAGTTCCGCCAGGTCCTTGCCTTCATCCAGCGTCTTGCCCTTGGAATCGACCACCCGGAAACTCACGCGAAGGTGGGATGGAACGGCATCCCAGTTCCATGAACCCGGCGGGATGACCTGCCCCCGGATCCGCCGAAGGACCAGCTCAAGGGAGGGCTCCAGCTCGTCGGTGGCGGGATCGAAGTCGGCCTCCAGTGCGGCCACGGCCTGTCGCGCGACATCAGGGGCGGGAACGAAGTTTTTGCGCACCTGCTTGGGCAGCGACTTGATCAGGGCCGTGACGAGTTCCACCCGCTGGCCCGGAATGAGCCAGCGGAACGCGGCGTCGTCCAGCTGGTTCAGGAAGAGCACGGGAACCTCGGCCGTGACGCCGTCGGACGGGTTGGGCGGCGAGCCGGGTGCCACGGGGTGGAACTCGTAGCTGAGGGGCAGCTCGAAGCCCTTGTGCAGCAGCGTCTTCGGGTACGCCGAATCGTCGAGGGCATCGGCGTCCTCGCTGATCAGCAGCGCCTGGTCGAAGTCGAGCAGCGCGGGATCCTGCTGGCGCGCGTCCTTCCACCATTTGTCGAAGTGGCGTTCGGACACCACGTCCCTGCCGATCCGGGCGTCGTAGAACGCGAACAGGGTTTCGTCGTCCACCAGGATGTCCCGGCGCCGCATCCGGGCCTCGAGCTCTTCGATTTCGTGGAGCAGGGCCCGGTTGCGGTGGAAGAACTTGTGGTGCGTCTGCCAGTCGCCCTCCACGAGGGCATGCCGGATAAACAGCTCCCGGCACAGCTCCGGGTCCACCTTGCCGTAGTTGATCCGCCGGCTCGGAATGATGGGCACCCCGTAGAGCGTGACCTTCTCGTGGGCCATCACCGAGCCCATTTTCTTGGACCAGTGCGGTTCGCTGTAGCTGCGCTTGACGAGGTCCGGCGCCACCTGTTCGGCCCAGAGCGGATCGAACTTCGCCGCGACGCGGGCCCACAGCCGGCTCGTCTCCACGAGTTCCGCGGCCATCACGAACGTGGGGGATTTCTTGAACAGCGCCGAGCCGGGGAAGATCGCGAACCGGCTGCCGCGGGCGCCGGCGTACTCGCGCTTGCGCTCGTCGAGGATGCCAATGTGGCTCAGCAGGCCCGAGAGCAGGCTGATGTGGATGCCGTCATGGTGGCCCACCGGATCGGCGAGGCGCTTGTTGTCGAGGCTGATGCCCAGGGGCCTGGCCAACTGGCGGAGCTGCGCGAACAGGTCCTGCCATTCCCGGACCCGCAGGTAGTTGATGAACTCGGTGCGGCAAAGCCTGCGGAACTGCGTGGAGGAAAGCTCCTGCTGCTTTTCCTGCAGATAGTTCCAGAGATTCAGGAAGCCGGTGAAATCCGAGTTCTCGTCCCGGAACCGCGCATGCTTTTCCGCTGCGAGCTGCTGCTTGTCGGTCGGACGCTCGCGGGGGTCCTGGATGGTCAGGGCCGCGGCGAGGATCATGACTTCCCGGACGCAGCCGCGCTTGCCGGACTCCACGATCATCCGGCCGAGCCTCGGGTCCACGGGCAGCTGGGCAAGCTGCTGCCCGACGGCGGTGAGGCCGCCCCCGTTCCTTCCGCCCGCGGCGCCGGCGGGGCGGCCGCCGCGGGGTCGTCGGTCGGCCGGGTGTACGTCACCTCCGGCAGGCTGTTCCTGCGGGCGGGCGGCAGTCAAGGCGCCGAGCTCCCGGAGGAGCGTGACGCCGTCGTTGATGGCGCGCGAGTCCGGCGGCTCCACGAACGGGAAGTTCTCCACGTCCTTGGGACCGCGGGCCACGCCCATGGCCGTCATCTGCAGGATGACGGCGGCGAGGTTGGTGCGCAGGATTTCGGGATCCGTGAACTGGGGCCTGGACTCGTAGTCCTCTTCCGAATACAGGCGGATGGCGATGCCGTCGGAGACACGGCCGCAGCGCCCGGAACGCTGGTTGGCCGAGGCCTGGGATACACGCTCGATGGGAAGCCGCTGCACCTTGGTCCGGTGCGAGTACCGCGAAATGCGCGCAGTGCCCGTGTCCACGACGTATTTGATGCCGGGCACGGTGAGGGACGTTTCCGCGACGTTGGTGGCCAGCACGATCCGCCGTTTGCTGCCGGGATGGAATACCTTGTGCTGTTCCTGCAGGCTCAACCGGGCAAAGAGGGGGAGGACCTCGGTGCCGGCCAGCCGCCGGTTGGACTGGATCCTGGTGTTGAGGGCCTCGGCGGCGTCGCGGATTTCGCGCTCGCCGGAGAAGAAGATGAGGATGTCGCCCGGTGCTTCGAGGGCCAGTTCGTCGACGGCGTCGCAGACGGCGTCGAGCGGGTCGCGGTCCTCCTCGAGTTCGTCGTCGGAGGAGTTGTCTTCATCATCACCGGCGGACGCGGCCCGGCCGGCAGGCTGGGACAGCGGCCGGTACCGGACTTCCACCGGGAACGTCCGGCCGGAGACCTCGATGATGGGGGAAGGATCCTCCTCGGTGCCGAAGTGCTTGGCGAACCGCTCGGGGTCGATGGTGGCGGACGTGATGATGATTTTGAGGTCGGGCCGCTGGGGCAGGATCCGCTTGAGGTATCCGAGGATGAAGTCAATGTTGAGGCTGCGCTCGTGGGCTTCGTCGATGATGATGGCGTTGTACTTGCGCAGCAGCTTGTCGCGCTGGATCTCGGCCAGCAGGATGCCGTCAGTCATGAGCTTGACCTTGGTGGACCGGCTCACCTCGCCGGTGAAGCGGACCTGGAAGCCCACTTCCTGGCCGATCTCCACCCCGAGCTCCTCGGCGATGCGTTCAGCCACCGTCCGGGCAGCGAGCCGGCGCGGCTGGGTGTGCCCGATCAGTCCGTTCTCGCCCAGGCCCAGTTCCAGGCACATCTTCGGAATCTGGGTGGTCTTGCCGGAGCCGGTCTCGCCGGCAATGATGGTCACCTGGTTGGCCGCAATGGCGGCCATCAGGTCCTCGCGGCGCTCGGAAACGGGCAGCTCGGCGGGGTACGAAATATGAAAAGTCATGGCTGGAAACAGTCTACTGCGGCCCGGCGCCGGCTTTACGATCCGCCGGGTGCAGCAGCAGGCCGGCCGGGGTAGACAGCTGCCAGGCCCGAACGCGACGTTACGCCGAGCTTGGAGTAGATCCGCGTGAGGTGGTATTGGACGGTCTTCACGGACACGTACAGCTCAGCCGCGGCTTCCTTGTTGCTCAGGCCGGATGCGACGAGGGCGGCGACGGCCTTCTCCTGTTCGGTCAGGTCGGGCTGCCCGGCTGCCGGGCCCGGAGCCACCCGGCCGGAGCCGCTGCCCGCATGGTCATCCGGGCTGACTCCGGTGGCCCGCATTTCGCGGGAGCAGCGCTCTACATAGGCGCCGGCGCCGAGCACTGCAAAGAGGTCCCGCGCTTCGGTCAGGACGGCCGCGGCCTCACGACGTTTGCCCGCGCGCCGGAACGACTGGCCATAAGCGAATTTCACCCGCGCACGGGCAAACGGCAGGGGGAGGCCTTCCAGCCGGGCGAGGCCGCCGAGGAAGCTGGTCCGGGCGGCATCCAGGTCTCCTGAGGCGGCGAAGATCCGACCCCTGACGTAAGCAAGGCGTGCCTGGGTGGACCGGTGGCCGCGCCGCTCCGCCAGCTGTTCGTGGGGAATCAGGAAGGCGTCCGCCTCCTCCACACGGCCGGACATCACCAAGGCGTTGGCGTAGTGGTCCTGCCAGGGCCAGAACCCCGGTTCATCGATGCCCGTGGTGCGCTGCATCCGCAGCACGGGCGCCAGGGCGCGGATGACGCCGTCGTAATCCGCCCTGGTTTCCGCCACCTGGGCCTGGGCCAGGCAATAAGGCAGCAGCATGGCGGGATAGCTGTCGCTCGCCGCAGCACCCTGCTCCAGATGACCGGCCGCAGCGTCCCAGTTTCCGCGGAGGGCATGGATCTGGGCGCCCGTCCAGTGAAGCAGCGGCCGAAGCAGTTCAATGCCTGACTCTTCCTGCGAGACCACCGCCGCCTGGACCGTCCGGAGCGCATCGTCCCAGGCGCCTACGGCGAAATCGGCCCGGGCCAACCATGCCTGGGCCCACAGCGAGATGCGTTCGGAGCCGTGGGCGAACTCTGTGGGGACCGCTCCGGCAAGCTCCGCCCTGGCTACTTCTACCTGGTCCATGGCCAGATGCAGCCAGCCCTTTCCCATCTCGAGGCGCTGGTGCTGGGCACCGTGCTCCGGCTGGCGGTCCGCATCCCGGTAACTCTGTCCGGCCTCGTCATAGCGGCCCATGAAACCCAGGCCAAGCCCCTCGATGGCCTGCGCCTCCACGGCTGCCGGGCTGCCCGGCGGTGCAAGCCGCTTTGCGCGCTCCGCCCACGTCACGAGGTCCCTGCCGTTGAGCCGGGCCAGGGCGTGGAGCACCTGGCGCTGGCAGATTCCAGCTGCTGTCCCGGGATCCGTCACCGGGTCGACGGCGGTCCACGCCTTGTGGAGGAATGCGTCCGCCTGCGCCGGGCGGCCCCGAAGAATGGCGAGGTGGCCGCGGACGGCGTCGCTCCCCGGACTGGGGGCGAAGGATTCCAAGGCGTCGAGGGCCGCTACTGCCCGGGGGAGCTCGCCCGCCCCCACCATGGCGTCCACCGCCTTGACCAGCAGGGTTTCGCGGTCTTCAGGCTGCGGATTCAGGCGTGCTGCCTGGACATAGGCTTCGGCGGCTGGATGCCATGCCCCCGTCGAGGCGAAGCCCTCAGCGGAGGCCTCAAGCTCGGCGGCCAGACCGGAGTCAGGCAGCAGGGCTGCCGCCGCCCGGTGCTTCAGCCGCTGGACGGGTGTGGTCATGATGCCGGCAGCTGCAGCATGCAACGCCGCACGCCTCGCGGGGCCGAGATACTGGTAGACGGCGGCACGGTAAACGGGCAGCGGAAATTCCAGCCGGGTCTCCGCGCCGGTGGTGCTAACGCGCAGCAGGCCGGCGGCGTGCGCGGCGTCCACCGCAGCGACGGCGTCTTTGGTGCCGGCCAGTTCTGCGGCGGTGGCAAGGTGTGTCCGAAGGCCCAGCACCGCAGCCGCCTCGGTCAGTGCCGCCCCCTCGGCGGACATTCGGCGGAGGGTGGCCGCGATGAACGAAACACATCCGGAGGGTGCCGGCAACGTCTCCAGGCTCGCAGACCAGACGGCGGCGGGAAACTGTTCCAGCAGGGCCCGGATGAGGAACGGCCGGCCGCCGGTGTGCTCCACCAGCGCGCGGGCGGAGGGGAGGCTGAGCTCCGAAGCTGCGGTTCCGCGCCACATGCTCCGCACTTCATCCGGCGTCAGCGGACCCAGCGGGATGGTGGCCGCGCCGGGGTATCGGAGCAGCCCCGCGACGCCGGGATCTGCCTTTTCCGGGCATTCACTCGCGTTGTGGTGATCCGGCGCGGCCGGATGGACGGGTCCCGGGTCGACGGACAGGACAGTCATGAGGGGGAGCCGCCCTGAACGGCGGAGGGCATGGAGCAGCGCCTGCAGCGACGCAGTATCGGCGAGCTGGATGTCGCTGAGGCACAGGATCAACGTCCGGCCCGAGCCCGTCACCCGGTTTATGGCGGAGAGGAGGGCGTCCCCATGCTGCTGCACGGGGTTCGCGTGACCGGAGCCGGCCTGCGCGGGGTTGTTGGCCGGGTCCGGTTCCCCGCCGCCGTCGGGAGCCTTCGCGAGGAGCTGCTGCACCACGCCGAATTCCACGTGTTGCTCCCACGCCGCGCCGGCAGCCCTGAGCACAGTGGTGTCCTGTCGCGCTACGGCATCGTCGTGAAGGAACGCCTCCAGCAGCGCGGTTTTGCCCATGCCCTGGCTGCCTCTGATGACAGCAAGGGACGGCTCTCCCGAGCGGGCGGACCGCAACAGGCCCAGCAGTTGCCGGGCCTGCGCGGTGCGTCCGCCGCGAAAAAGTCCGGCTTCATTGTCAGGCATGGGTTCCAACAGTAGCGGACCCGGTCAGGCTGCTGTCGTCACGATCCCGGGTGACGGCTCCGCCGGGGATGCGGCCCGGTGCAGGCGGACAAAGACGGTGACAAGACCGCCGGCCAGGGCGACGCCGGCAAAAACCAGGAAAGCGACATTGCTGGGTGCGTGGGCACTGATCAGGAAGCCGCCCACCAGCGGACCGACGATGCCGCCCAGCCGGCCGAAGCCGGCACACCAGGCAACACCGGCCGTGCGGGCCGGGGTGGGGTAGTAGTTGGACACAAAGCCGTAGACAAGGACCTGGGTTCCCAGGCTGCCCACGCCGGCGAAGGCAACGGAGCCCAGCAGCACTGGCAGAGGGAAGCTCAGGGTCAGCAGCACCAGGGAGACAGCGGCGATAACGAACGTGGTGGACACGATGGCCTTGGGTCCAAAGCGGTCCGCGGCACGTGATGCCACGAGGCCACCGACTACGGCGCCCGCGTTAAGGGCGAGCAGGAATGTCAGTGAGTAGGTCTTGCCGTAGCCGTGCTGCCCCATGATCTCGGGAAGCCAGGTGTTCAGGCCGTAGGTGAGCAGCAGCCCGCAAAAACTCATGAGCCCGAGCAGGACGGTGGGCCTGCGGTAGCTGCCGGAGGCGAGCGCCGCGAAGCCCGCGAGGGATCGTCCGTCCTTGCGCACCGCTGCGGGGGGCTCCACGGTGGGGCGGGACCGCGCGGCGACCGGACCGCCGTCGGACGTGCTGTCTTCGAGCGGAATACCGGTTTTCACCGAGAGGAGTCGGGCCTGTTCTGGGCGGCCGCGGGCCAGCAGCCAGCGGGGCGACTCCGGCAGCTTCAGGAGGGCCAGCGGAAACAGGATGACCAGGGGGAGCGCTCCGATCAGGAAGAGGCCGCGCCAGTCCGTGATGCCGTTCAGGACGATGGCAAGCAGGGAAGCGAGCAGGCCTCCTGCCGGCACGCCCGAATAGACGATTGCGTTGTAGAAGTTGCGCTTGCCGGCGGGCGCGAACTCGGCCACCACCGCGCCGGCGGTAGCAACCAGGGCGCCTACACCGATTCCTGTCAGGAACCGCAAGATGCCGAACGCCGGCACGCTGGTGGCCAGGGCCGTGAAAGCCATGCCGAGGGAGAACCAGACAATGTTGATCAGCATCAGTTTCCGGCGGCCCAGGAAGTCGCCCACCGCGCCGGCGGCGAGCGCGCCCACCATGACGCCCATCAGGGCATAACTGCCCAGCGCGCCGGCCTGGGCCGGATCCAGGGCACCAATCTGGCTGGGGTCGCGCAGTAGCGACGGGACAACGGTTCCGTAGACCACGAGGTCGTAACCGTCGAAGAGCAGGGCGGCGGCCGCGATGGCCATCACCCAGCGGACTGTTTTGGCGCGGGTCGCGTCGGGTGAAGATGACTGCGGGGCTGTGGCCTCAGTCGGCGAGGCGTCCGTTGAAGCGGGCAGAGCGTTCATGGAGGGCTCCATTGGCCGGGGCCGCGTCGTTGCGGCCGGTGGGGGTCCTGCAAATGGTTGGTGCCCGCTGGCACAGTTGGTTGGTCAGCGGGCGCCGGGATCAGCCGAGGTCGCCGCCCGCCACGGCGAGGACGCTGCCGGTGATGTAGGAGGCTTCGTCGGAGGCCAGGAAAACGATCGGTCCGGCCTGCTCGTCGAGGGTTCCGTAGCGTTTCATGAGCGACGAGTCGATGGTCTGGTCCACGATCTGCTGGTACCAGGCCTTCTCCGTCTCGTCTTGTGGGTGGGGGCCGCGTGCCACTTTCCGCGGTGGTGCTTCTGTGCCGCCGGGGGCTGTGGCGACGACGCGGATTCCGTGCGGCGCGGCTTCCAGCGCCAGGGCTGCGGTGATGGCTTTCACCCCGCCCTTGGCGGCGGCGTACGGGACCCGGTTCACCCCGCGGGTTGCAACGGAGGCGACGTTGACGATCACGCCGGACTGCTGCCCGATCAGGTGCGGAAGGACTGCACGGCAGGTCCAGAGGGTGGGGAAGAGGGACCGCTGGATTTCCTTGGTGATCTCGTCCGGTTCGTAGTGCTCGAACGGCTTCGCCCAGATCGTTCCGCCAACATTGTTGATCAGGACGTCGATGCGGCCGTGGAGCTGCAGTGCTTCAGTGATGGCGCCGCTCGCGCCTTCGTAGCTTTCCAGGTCGGCAGTTATGCCGACGGCGGTCCCTCCGTCGGCATAATGATCGGCGGCAAGGGCAGTGGCCGCTTCCCGGACGAGTTCGGCGCGGTCCACGAGGATGGTGTGGGCGCCTTCGGCGGCAACCCGCGAGGCCACGGCGTGGCCGATGCCCTGGGCTGCGCCCGTGACCACTACGACTTTCCCGGCGAAGCGGCCCGGGCTGATGACCCGGGCCGTGCCGGTTTGCATACCGCCGGCTCCGGGGCTGACCGGGTTCAAGCGGAGGCCCCTGCCAGTGCCGGTGCCGCCGCGGTGCTTCCGACTGCGAAGCGTTCGTAGTAGAAGTTGGTCGGGGTGATGCCCTGGGCGTCCCAGTACTTGCGCACGGCATCCACCATCGCCGGCGGGCCGCACAGGTACACGTCCACGTCGCCGTCGTTCAGTTGTCCGGGGGTGATGTATTGGGTCACGTAGCCCTTGTGCGGGGCCGCGCTTTCAGGGTCGGCCACGCAGTAGCTTAAGGTGAAGTTGCTGATGGTGTCTGCGTAATGCTGGAGTTTGTCCAGCTCCACGAGGTCCTTATCGAAGGTCACGCCATAGGCCAGGTGCACCGGGTGGGCCGGCGCTTCTTCAAGTCCCGTGGCGATCTTTTCCAGCATGGACAGCAGCGGTGCGATGCCGGTGCCGCCGGCCAGCATCAGGACGGGACGCTTGATATCCCGGAGGAAGAAGCTGCCCATGGGGCCGGTCAGGGGGAGTGCGTCGCCGACGGCGGCACGCTCCTTAAGGTAGGTGGTCATGGCCCCGTCGGGGGCGGTGCGGATGAGGAACCGCAGCTCGTCGTCCGCGGGGCCGCTGCTGAACGAGTAGGATCTCACGGCCTCGGTGCCGGGAATCGCGAAATTCATGTACTGGCCGGGCAGGAAGTTCAGGTCCCCGCGGTTTTCCAACTCCAGGGTGACGGCGGCGGTGTTGTCCGCGAACCAGGTCAGTTCCTTGACGGTTGCCTCGAAAGTGGTTGCGCCCACCTTGGCCATCTCGGACGTCCCGGCTATCTGCAGGACGAGGTCGGTCTCCGGGACCATCTGGCAGGGGAGGCAGAAGCCCTTCTCGGCCTCGTCCTCGGTGAGGGCCTCGTCGATGTAGTCGCCGCCGTCGTACTTTCCTGACTCGCAGAAGGCCTTGCAGGTGCCGCAGGCGCCGTCGCGGCAGTCGAAGGGGATGTTGATGCGTGATTTGTAGGCGGCGTCGGCCACTGTTTCGTTGGGATTTGCAGTGACAAAGCGGGTGACGCCGTCCTCGAAGCTGAGGGCAATCTGGTAACTCATGAAGGGCTCGATTCCAGTGGTTCGGAAGTTTAGATGTGGTAGATGTCCACGACGTGGTGGATGTAGTCGTTCTTCAGGACGACCTTCTTTTTGGTGATGACAGGCTGCGTGCCGGAGTAGTCGACCGTGTAGAACGACGTTCCGAAGTAAGGATCGATGGTCTGGTAGCGGTAGTAGAGCGTGTGCCAGTTGAAGCGGACGTCAACTTCGCTGCCGCGCCACCCGATGATCTCCACGTTGGTGATGTTGTGGCCCGTGCGTGGTTCCGGCAGGCTGGTTGCGCTGGAGCGGTCCGTCTTGATGCGGAACACCCGGTCCTCGAGTCCGCCCCGGTTGGCGTAGTAGATCAGTGAAATTTCACGCTGGGGGTCGCTGGTGAGCTGGTCGTCGTCGGCCCAGGCCGGCATCCAGAACTCGGCTTCCGGGTGGTAGCAGTCCAGCCAGCGGTCAAACTCCCTGTCATCCAGGAACCGCGCTTCTCGGTAGAGGAAGGACCGGATTTCTTCCAGGGTTGCCGGGCCGGACCCGGTGTTCCGGTCCAGGCTCACGGCGGCGGTGTCGATGGTCTGTGTCATGAGGTGCTCCTGCTGTGGTCCGGGCTAGTTGCTTGTTGCTGATTCGACGTCGACCGCCTTGCGCATGGTGTCCACCCAGTACCCGTGCTGGATCGGGTACAGGCCTTCGTCCTCGGTTCGGGCGCCGCTGGAAACCGGTTTGAGCCCGATCTTGGCCGCATTGGCGTCCGGACCGGGGATCTGGTGGGTCATGCCGCGGCTGAGGTCGTTCCAGGGGGCTGCAGTGGCCAGATAGGTCTTCTGGCAGGAGCGGAACTCCTCGAGGTCGTCCGGGGTGGCCATGCCCGAGGCGTTGAAGAAGTCCTCGTACTGGCGGATGCGGTTGGCGCGGGCGTCCGCGCTCTCGCCCTTGGGCGCGATGCAGTAGATGGTCACCTCGGTCTTGTCGACGGAGATCGGGCGGAAA
Organism: Arthrobacter oryzae; assembly: GCF_030812315.1. GTDB lineage: Bacteria > Actinomycetota > Actinomycetes > Actinomycetales > Micrococcaceae > Arthrobacter > Arthrobacter oryzae_B. The sequence continues at coordinate 520,308 of NZ_JAUSSM010000001.1, forward strand.
TGCCGGATCTGCGAGCCGAACTGGTCCATCAGGTACACATTCGGGTACAGGCAGAGGTTGCGGGAGATGTTGATCATCCAGTCCGCCTTGGCCTCGCCGTACTTTTCGACGAGTTCATCGCGGCGGTCGAACAGCGGCCGGTTGCTCGGGTCAAGCCATTCGGTCCACAGCAGCAGGTGGCCGTGGTCGAAGGAGTAGTAGCCGCCCTTTTGCTTGGCCCAGCCGCCGGCATCCATGTTCTTCGTTTCGTTGGCCGACTCGCCAGTGGTGCGGCGGGCAGTTGTGGCGGCGTAGTTCCAGTGCGTGGCGGAGACGTGATAGCCGTCGGCGCCGTTCTCCGCCTGAAGCTTCCAGTTGCCGTCATAGGTGTAGCTGGAGGCGCCCCGGAGTACTTCCAGGCCCTCGGGGGACTGGTCCACGATCATGTCCATGATCTTGGTGGATTCACCGAGGTGTTCTTCCAGCGGCTTCACATCCGGGTTGATGCTGCCGAAAAGGAATCCACGGTAGCTTTCGAACCTGGCCACCTTCGTGAGGTCGTGCGACCCGTCCTTGTTGAACTGCTCCGGGTAGCCGGCGTCGCGGGGATCCTTGACCTTGAGCAGCTTGCCCGTGTTGTTGAACGTCCAGCCGTGGAAGGGGCAGGTGAAGGTGGTGCGGTTGTCTGTCTTGCGCCGGCACAACATGGCACCACGGTGGCTGCAGGCGTTGATGAGGGCGTTCAGTCCGCCCTGCTTGTCGCGCGAGATGATGATCGGCTGGCGGCCAATGTAGGTGGTGAAGTAGTCGCCCACGTTGGGGATCTGGCTGTCGTGGGCCAGATACACCCAGTTGCCCTCGAAAATGTGCTTCATTTCCAGTTCAAAGAGGTCTTCGTCCGTGAAGATGCTCCGCTTGGCGCGGTAGATGCCGTTCTCGTGATCCTCCACAAGGGCTTGGTCAAGGTGGGCGCGGATGCCCGCCAGCGTCTCTGTCATGTTGGCTCCTATCGGTATCGGGCAGCGTTGCCCGGGTGCCGGGCTGCGGTGCCCGTGCGGAACGCCGAACGATCGGTCGGTCGAACTGAATGCAGCCAACTCTGCCAGCGGGTGGCGCCCGTCACACTAGGCATTTGCCTAGGGTCGCCTAGGAGCTCATTGAGACTTCATACGTCTGAAAGTCTGCTAATTGGATATTTGTTGAATACTAAATTCACGCTTAGGCTGTTGAACCAACAACCATCAACGTGGCACAGCACACAGGGAAGGGGCACGCCGGAAAATGGAACTGCGTCACCTGCGCTACTTCATCGCCGTGGCGGAGACCCGCCACTTCGGCCAGGCTGCCGAGCGCCTGCAGATGGCGCAGCCCCCGCTGTCCCAGCAGATACGACAGTTGGAGGCCGAGCTCGGAGCGGAGCTCCTGGCCCGGACCACCAGAAGCGTGAACCTGACGCCGGCGGGCGAGGCATTCCTTACCGATGCTCGGCGAATCCTCAGCACAGTTGAGGAAGCGGCCCGTCGTGCCCGGCGCTTCGCGGACGGAAAGGGAGGAACGCTGCGCATCGGACTTACAGGGACCGCATCCTACACACAGCTTCCGGCGCTGGCGCGGCTCGTCAAGGAGCAGCTTCCGGATGTAGTGCTGGACATCCACACCGAGATGCTGACCCCTGCCATTGAACTGGCCCTGGCTGCCGGCGAACTCGACGTCGGCGTCCTCCGGCCGCCTGTCAGGGACCCGGCGCTGGCGCTGCGGCCCATAGCGCGCGAAACGTTTGTGGTCGCCCTCCCGGACGGCCACCGCCTGGCTGCCGCGGAGCGCCTGACCATCGGCGAACTCCGGGGGGAGGACTTCATCATGTACCCGGCGGGCTCCCGGTCAGTCGTCCGTGACGCCGTGGTAAGCGCCTGCCGGGCCGCGGACTTCTACCCCCGGGTTGCCCACGAATCCGCCAAAACGTCCACTCAGCTGTCCCTCGTTGCGGCCGGGCTCGGCATCGCAGTCCTCCCTGAATCGGTCCGTGGCATCGCACTGGCCGGCGTTCAGTACCGGGCAGTGACCGGCGCGGCGGACGTCGAGCTGGCTCTGGCGTGGTGCCGCACCGGAGACTCACCCCTGGTGGCAGCGTTCCTCGCCACTCTGGAGGACAACAACATTTTCCTCGACCCAAGCTACTCCGGAGGACTTCCGTGAAGATCATTTCCATCGAGGCGATTCCATTCGCCATCCCCTACCTAAAACCCCTGCGGTTCGCCAGCGGCGAGGTGCACACGGCGTCGCATGTACTGGTCCGCGTCCGCAGCGACGACGGGATCGTCGGAGTTGCCGAGGCGCCTGCGCGGCCCTTCACTTACGGTGAAACCCAGGAATCCATCGTGGCGGCGATTCAAACCCTGTTCGCACCCCAGCTTGTGGGAATGTCCGTCCTGGACCGCGAGTCGATGCACGCAGCCATGGATAGAACGGTGGGCAATCCGACCGCCAAGTCGGCTGTGGACATGGCCGTCTGGGACGTCATCGGAAAGACGCTGGGGCAGCCTGTCACAGCCCTCCTTGGCGGTTTCTCCGACGGCATGCGCGTGAGCCACATGCTCGGCTTCGCGGAACCGGCCAGGATGGTGGCCGAAGCGGAGCGCATGCGGGACACCTACGGGATCACCACGTTCAAGGTGAAAGTGGGCCGCCGGCCCTTCGGCCTGGACGTCGACGTCTGCCGCGCCCTTCGCGAGGAGCTTGGCGGGGGCATCGAACTGTACATCGACGGCAACCGGGGCTGGACGCCGTCGGAATCCCTGCGCGCCCTCAATGCCATGGCGGACCTTGACCTGACGCTCGCCGAGGAGCTGTGCCCGGCGGACGACATCCTGGGACGCAAGTGGCTGGTGGACCACTGCCCTGTCCCGTTCGTGGCAGATGAGAGCGCCACAAACCCCGGCGATGTGACCCGCGAACTGCTCAGCGGCGCCGCCAATGCCGTCAGCATCAAAACGGCACGCACCGGGTTCTCACACTCCCAGCGCGTGCTGTTCCAGTGCGACGGCCTGGGCGTCGAAGTGGTGATGGGCAACCAGATCGACGGGCAGCTCGGCACCTTGTGCACGGTCACCTTCGGCGCCGCCTTCAAATCCACCACCCGTCGGGCGGGGGAACTGTCGAACTTCCTGGACATGAGTGATGACCTGCTGGCGGAACCCCTCGAGATCGTGGACGGACGGCTTGCTGCACGCCAGGTCCCGGGAATCGGGATCGACATCGACCCCGAGAAGCTGGCCAAGTACCGGCTCGACCTGGACACCCGCCGCTGAAACTTAAGCTCCACAGCACTAAACCCCACGGCGCCTGCACTGAGGCGGGCGCCGGCTGCAGAAAGAGAGTCAACGATGACAACCCAGCTGACCGAATTCGATGCCAAGGCCGCCGAGTCCGGCAACGCTGCGACCGAGCGCTTCCGTGACAGCGGCAAGACGACTGCGCTCGCGGTCCCCAAGGAACGCGTGTCGCTGCTGGCCAACGAGGTCCTCGGCGCGGTCTACGAAACGATCCGCAAGCACAAAGTGACGTACGACGAGTTCAACGCCCTCAAATCATGGCTGATCGGGGTGGGCGAGGACGGCGAGTGGCCGCTGTTCCTCGACGTCTGGGTGGAGCACGTTGTCGAGGAAGTCTCCACGGAGGACCGTGAAGGCAACAAGGGCACCATCGAAGGTCCCTACTACGTGCCGGGGTCGCCGCAGCTCGAAACGCCGGCCACGCTGCCGATGCGGGACGACGAGGGCGGCACGCCGCTGCTGTTCCAGGGCCAGGTCCGCGCCGTCGACGGGAGCCCGCTGTCCGGCGCCCACGTGGAAATCTGGCACGCGGATGACAATGGGTTCTACTCGCAGTTCGCCCCTGGCCTGCCCGAATGGAACCTGCGCGGTACTGTGGTGGCGGACGCCGCCGGTAACTTCGCGCTGAACACTGTGCAGCCGGCGCCGTACCAGATTCCCACCGACGGCGCCTGCGGCAAGCTGATCGCCGCGGCAGGCTGGCACGCCTGGCGGCCGGCGCACCTCCACCTGAAAGTCTCCGCCCCGGGTTACCAGCTGCTGACTGCGCAGCTGTACTTCGACGGTGACCAGCATCTGTCCGACGACATCGCCTCGGCCGTCAAGCCCGAACTGGTCCTGAGCCCGGCGGCACGCCCCGATGGGGCAGGGAACGAGGTCACGTACGACTTCGTGCTGGACGCCCAGCGCGCCTGAGGAGGGCCGGAAACGCTCCACCTCATCCCGTCAACACCGAGAACCAAACACCGAGAGTAAGGATTCTTCCAGTGCTTTTTGCAGTGCGCATGGACGTCAGCATCCCGCAGGACATGGACGGGAAGGCAAAGGCAGAGCTGCTCGCCAATGAGAAAGCATATTCGCAGGAGCTGCAGCGGAAAGGTGAGTGGCAGAGCATCTGGCGCTGCGTGGGGGAGTACGCCAACATCAGTATCTTCGATGTCTCCGGCAACGAGCGGCTGCATGAAGTTCTTTGGGGGCTGCCGCTGTTCCCGTATATGACGATCGATATCACGCCGTTGGCGGTGCATCCCTCCGACGTTGCTGTCGGTTAGTGGACTCAGTATCGACGGAAGGGACCCGGCTCACGGTTGAGCCGGGTCCCTTTTGACGTGCGGGTTGCTGTCCGGCGTGCCGCCCGGACCTCCAGCAGTGACACTGCCCGACGCCGGGCTGCCGCCGCCCGCCGCATTGCGGAGCCGTTCGGCCAGCCTGCCGACATGCTCCGCGAACTCCGCCGGGGCGAGGATCTCGAAGTCCATGTCCAGCCCTGCCAGGTGCGCGGCGGGGGCATCGAGCCGGTCCCAGCCCGCATGCAGGATGGTCCGGTCCGGCCCTTCGGCCGTCAGGGTGGCCACATGCGGACCGACCAGGGCTGCCACGTCGTGCAGCGGCGCGTGCAGCCGCACCACTACCTCGTACCTGTACGGGGACCGCGTTACCGAGCGTTGCACGTAGGCTGCCAGGTCCGGTGCGGGCAGTGGACGCGGCACGTACTTCTTCCGTTCCGCGGGCATGGAGGCGATGCGGTCAGCCCGGAACGTGCGCCAGTCCGCCCGGTCGCAGTCCCAGGCGACCAGATACCAGCGGCGCCCCGTGTCCACGAGGCGGTACGGTTCCACCAGGCGGCGGCCCGCGCCGCCGTCGGCCTTCGTGTAGTCGAAGCTCACCTGGCGGCGCTCGGCGATAGCCGTCGACACTGCCGTTAGAAATAGCGGATCAACGGGCGCGGCGTCGCTGGCCAGTGTGGTCACCGCGTTTCGCAGCGTGGAGAACCGGGTGCGGAGCCGGGACGGCAGCACCTGTTCGAGTTTGGCCAAGGCCCGCACGGAGGCCTCGCCGATCCCCGCAACCGGGCCTGCCGCCACCGAGCTGAGGCCCAGGGCCACAGCCAGGGCCTCGTTGTCGTCAAGCAGGAGCGGCGGAAGCTGGGCCCCCGATCCCAGCTGGTAGCCGCCGGCCACGCCGGGGGAAGCCTGGATGGGATACCCCAGGCTTCGGAGCTTGCCGATATCGCGACGGACGGTCCGTTCCGTCACCTTCATGCGTTCCGCCAGGGCCGGTCCCGTCCATTCGCGGCGGACCTGCAGCAGGCTCAGCAACTGGAGCAGGCGGGCGGACGTCTGGATCATAGGAACGAATGTACGCCCCTATGCGGACTGGAGCTGTCCGGATAGGGGCGCAGGCGGCTGTTATGGGATGAAGGTGTCGGGCCGTTGGCCGGGTTTGCCGAATGGCAGCCGGCCGGGATGGCGATGTCAGTAGTTCCTTATGGTGTAGCTGACGCTCGGGAGGTCCAGGGCGGACCAGTCCTTCTCCGAACGTTCGGGGGGCGTATGGCCCCGTCCGTCTTTGAGGAGTGCGGCGACGGTGGCCGACAGGACGAGGAGCAACAGGACGATGAGTGCGACTGCGATGGTTTCCATGCCTCTATGTTTCTCCCGTTCCCGGTGACAAAACAGTGGCAGAAATGCCCAAAAAGCTCTAATTTCTGCCACAATGGAAGCATGCTCAATTCAGTGGCAGTGATTGTTGTTCCCAACTTTTCAATCTTCGAGTTCGGGACCGCGTTCGAGGTGTTCGGCATTGACAGGTCGGCCCGGGGAACCGGTGTGCCGGCCTTCGATTTCCGCGTCTGCACGCCGGAACCGGGCGATATCCGGCTCAAGTCCGGGCTGTCCCTGCACGTGGACCTGGGGCTGGAGGCGGCCGCCGATGCGGACCTCGTCATCATGGCACCCTACGGCCACGACGAGGACGTCCCCGAATCGGTCTTGGACGCGCTGCGGGCCGCGCACGACCGCGGCGCCTGGGTGATGTCCATCTGTTCCGGCGCCTTTGCCCTGGCGCGTGCCGGCCTGTTGGACGGTCGTCGATGCACGACGCACTGGCACTATTCGCAAGTGCTGGCCAGCCGATACCCGGCGGCGCTCGTGGATGAAAACGTCCTGTACGTCCAGGACGGCCGGATCATCAGCAGTGCAGGCACCGCGGCCGGCATCGATGCCTGCCTTCACCTGGTGAGGGTGGAGCTCGGAGCCAACGTGGCGGCGAGCATTGCCCGTGACATGGTGGTCCCGCCCCACCGCGACGGCGGGCAGGCGCAGTTCATCGACCGTCCTATTCCTGCCTGCGGTTCGCAGCCCATGGAAGAGCTGCTGCAGTGGATGGTCCGGAACCTCGAACATGAGCACACGGTGAATGAACTGGCGGCCCGGGTCCATATGTCGCCGCGGACGTTCGCGCGGCGCTTCCGGTCCGAAACGGGGGCCACTCCCGCGGCCTGGCTGAACTCGCAGCGCGTTTTGCGGGCACAGGAGCTTCTCGAATCCACGGAGCTGAACATCGACGAGATTGCCCGCGAGTCCGGGTTCGGCCACTCCGTGCTGCTGCGGCACCATTTCGGCAAAGTGCTCGACACGAGCCCGCAATCCTACCGGCGTGCATTCCGCGGGCACCTGGAGCCGGCGGTCTAGCCGGAGATCGCGGTCTGGTTCGCGACCTACCCGGAGCGGCGTCCGCCGTTCCGGGCGGCTTCGGCCGCCGCCCGGGTGTTGTCCACGAGGACCCGCCACGGGCCGGTGACTGCCTGCTCCGGGAGAGTGGCGCGGTGCTGGCCTGCCCTGATCGAATACATGAACCTGTCCGGCTGGCCCCCGGCCTCAGCCGGGCGCGGGACGGCGTCCCACGGGCAGGCCTCAACGAGCGGTTCCCAACGGCTCCTGTCCGTCGGCGTGGTGGCCTGGACGCTCCACACCCGCTTGATCGCCGCAATCCCGCCGCTGCGCTGGACAGTGATCTTCATGGCCTGGTTCCTGTGCTTCCGCTACTGCTGGCCGCCGGCTGACCGCTCCGGCGGCGATTCAGTTACAGCTTTACCTTCACAGTTTCCCACGCCTTCCGGACGGCGTCATGTTCCGGAGATTCATCGCCGAACAGTTCCTTTGCAGATGCGGCGGTCGCTTTAGCGAATTTCGTGAAAGTCGCGTTGGCCGGCAGGGATCCGCCGGTGAGTGTGTCGTACCAGATCCGGCCCGGCGTTTCCCAGGCATTGCCGCCGAGCGCTGATGCCACCAGGTAGAACGCGCGGTTGGGGATGCCTGAGTTGATGTGCACGCCGCCGTTGTCCGCGCTGGTCCGCACGTAGGAATCCATCGAGTCCGGCTGGGGATCCTTGCCCAGCACGTCGTCGTCGTACGCGGTACCGGGAGCCTTCAGCGACCGCAGGGCCGCACCTTCCACCTGATCGGTGAACAGGCCCTCGCCGATGAGCCAGCTGGCGGCCGAGGCCGGCTGCTGGCCGACGTACTGCTCCACGAGTGCGCCGAACACGTCAGACAGCGATTCGTTGAGGGCGCCCGCCTGGTTCCGGTAGACGAGCCCGGCGGAGTGCTGCGTCACGCCGTGGGCCAGCTCGTGCCCGATGACGCTCAGGGACCGGGTGAAGCGCTGGAAGATTTCGCCGTCGCCGTCGCCGAAAACCATCTGGCTTCCGTCCCAGAACGCGTTGTCGTACAGGTTGCCGAAGTGCACCGTGGCATCGAGCGGAAGTCCCTGGCCGTCGATCGAGTTCCGGCCGAAAGCCTCGGCATATAGCCGGTGGGTGTGCCCCAGGCCGTCATAGGCCTCGTCGGCTGAGGGGTCTCCCGTGGCGGGCTCCCCCTCCTTGCGGACCACTTGGCCGGGCAGGGACTCAGAGCCCTTTGTGTCGTAGACCGTGCGGCTGGGCGGACCGGGAGTGAGCTGCCGTATTCCGGAGGGGACGGCCGGCAACGGCAGTGCGCGGGTGGCCTGGATGGACCTGACATGGAGCAGCGCTTCCTTGGCTGCGCGCGCAACTGCGGAGAGGCGTGGTTCGTCCCGGGCCGCAAGTCGACGCAGCAGGTAGGGCGGGATGATGGAGCAGTACATGAATTTCCCCTTTGCTCGTCGGCGTTTGAACCAGCCTACGAGGGGGTGCCGACATTGCCGCGGGACACGCCTTAAGGGCGGGCCGCCCTTAAGCAGGAAACCCCGCCAGCTGGGCTGGCGGGGTTTGTCTGTGCCCTCGATAGGATTCGAACCTACGACCTTCTGCTCCGGAGGCAGACGCTCTATCCCCTGAGCTACGAGGGCAGTCAGGGTTTCCTGCCGTTGCCGGCGGGACGTCCTAGAGCTTAGCAGGAAGGTGGCCTCGAATGGAAAATCGGGGGTCAGTAGCCTGCGAACGAGTCGGTGTGGATGCGCCGGGCACCGGCGCTGCGGGCGGCGGCCCGCAGCGAGCGGACGCTGGCAGGCGAGCCGGAAACGAACACGTCGCGCGCGGTAATGTCCGGAACGAGTTCCTTGAGCGCCGCGCCGTCGAGCCGTGCCGGCGGCCGGGAGACTTTGCACGCGTCTTCCATGAACGACGGCGGCGCGGAGCCGTCGGAGAGACGCGCAATGACCCGGGCACCGGATTGCTCAAGCGCATCCGCGTAGGCGAGTTCCGAGGCCGACTTCGCCAGGTACAGCAGGACGACGTCGCGGTCCTTCGCGGAACCTGCGGCGAGCTGGGCAAGGTACGGCGTAATGCCGATGCCGGCCGCAACCAGCAGGACGGGACCGGCCGGTCTGCGGGGGAGGACGAAGTCGCCGCCCACAGCGGTAGCCGTCACGGAGTCTCCGGGCCGAAGCGCGAGAAGGGCCCGCTTGGCGGCGGACACCGGCTCGGCGGTTCCCACACCGATCGTCACGTCCCGGGCATCCGGGGCGCTGGTCAGGCTGAAGACGCGCCGCCGGCCTTTCCCGTCGGACCTGGCGTGGGGCAGGTGCAGTTCCATGTACTGCCCCGGCGCGAACCGGACGGCGCGTTCCGGCCGGAAGCTGAATTCCGTTGTCGTCGGCGTCAGGGGCCGCGATTCCTGGAAGTTCAGCCGGATACCGCCGCGCTGTCCGGCCAGGAAGGCAATCAGGTTTCCCACGAGCAGCGCCAGTTCGGGCGAGTTTGCCACGAATCCCAGGTTGTAGGGCACCGCGAACACCACACCGACGACGGCGGCGAGCGCCAGCTGCTGCCAGCGCCGCGGCGGAAGGGTCAGCGGTTCGGTCAGCATGAAGCCCACGAAAAACAGCACCGGGCGCTGCGCGAGGGGCTGCCAGAGTGCTCCGCCCAGAGACATCCCGGCCTGGAGCAGTTCGGTGGCCACAATGGACACGGATACGGCCGTGAAGACGGCACCCATGAGGATCTTCCTGGTGCGGTAGAGCACCAGCAGGATGCCGGGAACGAGGAGGAAGAGCATCGCGGGAGTTGCCGCCCACCACGTGGCGATGTTCAGTCCCGTCAGACCTGCCGTGAAGGCCCCTGCGGCAGCCGGATTGAAGATGTGCCGGCCGCGCCAGGCCAGGGCGTATTTCGAGGCCGAAGCCAGGACGCAGGCCAGCGCTACGCCCGCGACGTCCAGGGCCTTGAAACTGGGCCAGAAGAGGAAATACAGCAGCAGTCCGGTGATGAGCGATGATTCGGAATGCGGTCGGACGTGGAACAGCGCTGCCAGGCCGCGGTTCGAGGCATAGGTCAGTCCCAGGCAGAGCGCCAGATGGGCCAGCATCTCGGGGATGCCGAACGTCAGCCAGCCCAGGACGTTGAGCAGCAGGCTGTACGCGGCCAGTACGGCAAGAACCCACAGGATCAGGCGGTACATGGTCAGGCGGTTCAAGGACGTGTCCAGCCGCTGGATCATGGAACTCATTCGAACAGCACTCCTTCGAAACCTGCTGAGTAGGCGGCACTTCCGTCCGAGAAAACCGTAAGCCAGGAAAACTCAAAATCCTGCTCAAGCACCTTGCCGGAAACGAAGAACAACGCCGTGGCAAGTGCATCGGCCGTCATGGCATTCGCCGCCAGCGCCCAGGTGGCAACGACAGTCCGCACCGGCGTCCCCGTGATGCCGTCCAGCACGTGGTGCAGCCCGTCGCCCCAGGCCCGGCGGTTTGCTGCCGAGGCACACAGTGCGCCGGCGCCCAGGCTGATGGTGCCGATGGCCCGGCCGGGATCGTACGGATGCTCCAGGCCCACGGCCACCGGAACGGGTCCGGAATTGAGGAGGTCGCCGCTGGCGTCAATGAAGTGTTCACTGATGCCCAGGGACCGGAGCTCCGCCGCAAGCAGATCGGCCAGCTGCCCCTTGCCTGCGGCTCCGACGTCCAGCACCACGGGGGCCGTGGTGGTCAACACGGAGTCCTGCCAGTCCAGCACGTCGTCCCACTGCGGGGCGGGCACCGGGGTTCCGCGGGACCGGAGCGAGTAGTCAGCGTCGTAGCCCAGCTGTTCCAGGCTGCCACCGATCAGCGGAGTCATGGCACCGGCACTCAGCCGGTACAGGCTCCGGTACAGGCGGCCCAGCTCGCCTGCACCGTCCGGCATCTCGTAGCGTCCAGCTTCCCTTGCCGCCTGTGCCACGAGGGAGTCCGTCCTGAAACGGGACCACGCGGCGTCGTAATTCTCCACCACGTCCAGGAGCCGGCGGCGCTGGCCGGTGTCCAGGGGGCCCGGCGTGGAAATCTCCCAGCTGGTCCCGATTCCCTCGAAACTAAAGACTGCCCAGCCGGGTTGCGGCACGTGATCTCCTTTTGACGCGGTGAACAGCTGATAAGGCGCCGCGTTATTGGGCTTCGGCCTTGATCTTCTGCACGGCCTCGTTGAAGCCGCCGCTGGTCAGCGACGAGCCGGCAACTTTGGAGACGTTCAGCTCATCCAGGTTCTTGCCTACGATCTGGGCCTTGATTCCGCCGGCGAACTCACCCTGGAACTTGCGCGTGTTGGGGTTGGAGGGGTGCTGAGTGATGTTGACGTCGGACACCGTGCCGCCGGAAAGTGTCAGCTCGACGCCCACGGTTTCGGTGCCGTTGGGGGAGACATAGTTTCCGTCGGCGCTGTAGGTGCCGTCCTTGTAGCCGGAAGCGGCCGCCGTCGACGCGCCGGTACTGGCCATGGGGGCACTGCCGGTTGCCGAGCCGGTGGAGGCGGCGGTGGACTGGGCAGCGGGTGCCTGGGCGGACGGCGCGCAGGCCGCTACGGTTCCGATCAGGGACATGCCGGCGAGGCCGACGAAAACGCTCTTGCGTACCGGGAAGCTCATGCAGGGACTCGTTTCGTGTAGTTGCGTATGGATGAGTGTTGGCGAAGTCGCGGCACCGGAGTGGCCGGGCTCAGTCAGGCGGTTACAGGATGGACAACGTTGGAATCAGCGTAACGGTTCATGCTGTGACGAAACCCGTTTCAAAACTGTGAGGCTTCTGATTTTTGTGCGCCTTCACAGCGTCATGTCATTCCCCGATTCCGCCGCTATCGCGGGCCACCGGTAGGCTAGAAGTGTGACTCCCGAAGAACTCTCCCTCGCCATATCCGCTTGCCTGAAAGACGCCGTCGCCGCCAGTGAAATCGCTCTTTCCGCATCAGCCGTACCGGACGAGGTTCGGGTGGAGCGGCCTAAGAACCGGGACCATGGTGACTGGGCCACCAACATTGCCCTCCAGCTGGCCAAGCAGGCGGGCACCAACCCGCGGGAGTTCGCCACAATCCTCAGCGCGCGGCTCAAGACCATCGACGGCGTGTCGGCAGTGGACATCGCCGGGCCCGGCTTCCTGAACATCACCGTCGACGCCGCCGCAGCGGGGGCGCTGGCCAAGGCCATCGTCGAAGCCGGCCGGGAGTACGGCACAAACTCGGCGCTCGCCGGCCACGTGGTCAACATGGAATTCGTCTCGGCCAACCCCACCGGCCCGCTGCACATCGGCCACACCCGCTGGGCGGCGCTGGGCGACTCCATCGCCCGCGTGCTCCGGGCCTCCGGCGCGAAAGTCACCGCCGAGTACTACATCAACGACGCCGGATCCCAGATGAACGTCTTCGCCCATTCGGTGCTGTCCCGGCTGCACGGCCGCGGGGTACCGGAGGGCGGCTACCCGGGCCAGTACATTTCCGACCTGGGCCACCACGTCCTGACGGAACACCCGGGCATCCGCGAGCTGACCGACGTGGCGGCGCTGCCGGTCATCCGGAGCGCAGCGTACAAGGCGCAGATGAAGGACATCAAGGACACCCTCGCCGAGTTCGGTGTTGTCTTCGACGTCTACTTCTCCGAGCAGGAACTGCACGACGCCGGCGCCATCGAAAGTGCCGTGGCGCGCCTTCGCGAACAGGGCCACGTGTTCGACGACGGCGGTGCCGTCTGGCTGCGGACCACGGACTTCGGTGACGACAAGGACCGCGTGATGATCCGCGCGAACGGCGAACCGACGTACTTCGCCGCGGACGCCGCCTACTACCTCTCCAAGAAGGACCGCGGCTTCGACCAGAAGATCTACCTGCTGGGAGCGGACCACCACGGCTACATCCACCGGCTGAAGGCGATCGCCGCCGCCGCCGGCGACGATCCCGAGGCCAACATCGAGGTGCTGATCGGCCAGCTCGTGTCGGTGAACGGTGCCAAGCTGTCCAAGCGGGCCGGCAACATCATCGAGCTCAAGGACCTCATCTCCTGGCTTGGCAAGGACGCCGTCCGATACTCGCTGGCACGGTTCCCCGCGGATTCCCCGCTCACCCTGGATCCCGAGCTCCTCAAGAAGCACAGCAACGAGAACCCGGTGTTCTACGTCCAGTACGCACATGCACGCTCCCGCGGCACGGCGCGCAATGCCGTGGCGGCCGGAGTGGAACGCCGTGTCGATGGGAAAGACGTGTTCGACGCAGCACTCCTGGACCACCCCACCGAGAATGAACTGCTGTCCTACCTGGGCAGCTACCCGTCCATCGTGGCCAAGGCCGCCGAGCTGCGGGAACCGCACCGCGTGGCCCGCCACCTGGAAGTCATCGCCGGGGCCTACCACCGCTGGTACGACGCCTGCCGGGTGGCGCCGCAGGGCGATGAGCCCATCACCGGCGTCAACCGCACGCGGCTGTGGCTCAACGACGCCACCAGCCAGGTGCTGGCCAACGGACTGGAACTGCTTGGCGTTTCGGCGCCGGAACGGATGTGACCCCCATGTCAGGACAGCCCGAGAATTCCTCAGATTACGCATCGCCGCTGGCACCGGAGTGGCTTGCCGTCCCGGCAGACCCCAACGCGCTCCATGAGCCCATGTGGGCCGCTGGAGTTGCCCGGAACGACGCCGGCGAACTCGCCATAGACGGCATTACGGTCAGCGAGCTCCAGCGCCAGTTCGGCACGCCGCTGTTCGTGATGAGCGAGAACGACTTCAGGGCACGCGCCAGGGCGTTCAGCGACGCCTTCAATGACGCCTTCGCCGACATCTGCGGGGGAGTGGATGTCTACTACGCCGGCAAGTCGTTCCTCTGCACTGCTGTTGTCCGGTGGGTTGAGGAAGAAGGCCTGCGGCTGGACACGGCGTCCGGCGGGGAACTCGCCGTCGCCCACCGAGCCGGCATCCCCGGGGCCGACGTCGCCCTGCACGGGAACAACAAGTCCGACGCCGAAATCCACCGTGCGCTGGACATGAAGTTGGGGCGGATCGTCGTGGACAGCCTCGCGGAGCTGGAGCGCGTCGCGAAAATCGCCTCTGACCGCGGCGAAACCGCCAAGGTGATGCTGCGGCTCACCCCCGGAGTGCATGCGCACACGCACGAATTCATTGCCACCGCCCATGAGGACCAGAAGTTCGGCCTCTCCATGGCAGAGGACTCCACGGACCAGGCCGGCCTGTCCGCTGCAGAGGAAGCAGTGGCCGCTGCGACGAGCTACCACAGCATTGAACTGCTTGGCCTGCACTGCCACATTGGCTCGCAGATCTTCGAACCGGACGGCTTCGCGCTGGCAGCGGTGAAACTGCTCAATTTCCTCGCCGCGATGCAGGAGAAGTACTCCATCGTCCTGCCCGAGTTGGACCTTGGCGGGGGATACGGCATTGCCTATACGCCGGTGGACACCCCGCGTCCGCCGGCCGAGATCGCGCAGGCGATGGCCGCCACCGTGCGCTCCACCTGCGCCGAGCTTGGCATCACCGCTCCGCGGATCTCCATTGAACCGGGGCGCGCCATCGTGGGGAGCACCACTTTCACCCTCTACGAAGTGGGAACCCTCAAGACCGTCCGCGTGGACGCGCCCGCCGCCGGAACCGGTGACGGCGGCGAAATTGGCGAGACTGCAGAAGGAACCGTTACGTACCCCCGCCGCTATGTGTCGGTGGACGGCGGCATGAGTGACAACGCCCGTCCGGTGCTTTATGACGCGGATTATTCGGCAATTGTGGCGTCCCGGACCTCCGACGCAGCCCCGCAGCTGTCCCGCGTAGTGGGCAAACATTGCGAGAGCGGCGACATAGTTGTTAGAGATGTATATCTGCCCGAGGACGTGGCAGCCGGTGATCTGCTCGCTGTACCGGGGACCGGCGCCTACTGCTGGGCCCTGTCAAGCAACTACAACTATCTGGCCCGGCCGGGCGTTGTCGCTGTGCGCGACGGATCAGCACGGCTGATTGTCCGCGGGGAAACCGAACAAGATCTGCTGAACCGCGACATGGGAGTCTGAATGACTGAATTGCGAACCCTGAAGGTGGCCCTGCTGGGCTGTGGCAACGTTGGGGCCCAGGTGGCGCGGATTCTGATTGAGGACGCCGACGCACTGGCAGCCCGCACCGGAGCCCGCCTGGAACTGACCGGCATCGCCGTGCGCAGCATCGATGCGCCCCGTGACGTTGAGCTGCCGCGGGAACTGTTCACCACGGATGCAGACACCCTGGTCAAGGACGCCGACCTCGTCATCGAACTGATGGGCGGAATCGAACCTGCCCGCTCCCTGATCCTCTCTGCCATCGAGAACGGCGCGTGCGTGGTCACCGGCAACAAGGCCCTGCTGGCCCAGGACGGCCCCACGCTCTACGAGGCGGCAGACAAGGCCGGCGTCCAGCTGTCCTACGAAGCAGCCGTCGCCGGTGCCATCCCCATCCTGCGCCCCATCCGCGACAGCCTCTCCGGTGACCGCATCACCCGGGTGCTCGGCATCGTCAACGGCACCACCAACTTCATCCTTGACCAGATGGATTCCACCGGCGCGCAGTTCGCCGATGCCCTCGCTGAGGCGCAGCGACTTGGCTACGCCGAGGCGGATCCCACGGCCGACGTCGGAGGCCTGGACGCAGCGGCAAAGGCGACCATCCTCGCCTCGCTGTCCTTCCATACACGCTTCGACCTGGAGAACGTCCACTGCGAAGGCATCACCGAAGTCAGCGCCGCGGACATCGCCGCGGCCAAGGACGCCGGGTTCGTCATCAAGCTGCTGGCCATCGCTGAGAAACTGACCGCTGCCGACGGCAGCGAGGGCGTCTCCGTCCGCGTGCACCCCACGCTGCTGCCGCGTGAGCACCCGCTGGCTGCCGTCCACGGTGCCTTCAACGCCGTGTTCATTGAAGCCGAGAACGCCGGCGAGCTGATGTTCTACGGCCAGGGCGCCGGCGGGACCCCGACGGCGTCGGCCGTCCTGGGCGACCTCGTTTCCGCAGCCCGCCGGATCGTCCTGGGCGGACCTGCGCAGACCGAGACCACCATCGGCCACGTTCCCGCGCTGCCCATCGACGCCGTGAACACGAGCTACTACATCGGCCTCGACGTTGCCGACCAGCCGGGCGTGCTGGCACGGATCGCCCATCTGTTTGCGGAGCACGGCGTGTCCATCGAGATCATGCGCCAGACCATCCACCGTGATGCCGACTCCAACGTGGAATCGGCCG
Organism: Arthrobacter oryzae; assembly: GCF_030812315.1. Lineage (GTDB taxonomy): Bacteria > Actinomycetota > Actinomycetes > Actinomycetales > Micrococcaceae > Arthrobacter > Arthrobacter oryzae_B. The sequence continues at coordinate 536,543 of NZ_JAUSSM010000001.1, forward strand.
AACTGCGGATCGTCACGCACCGCGCAACCGAAGCTGCACTGGCAGCAACCGTCCGGGCCGTGAAGGGCCTAGACGTCATCAATTCCGTTACATCCGTTCTTCGGGTAGAAGGAGTCTAAGTGGCTCACCAATGGCGCGGTGTCATCCGCGAATACGCTGATCGTTTGCCCGTAACGGAAAGCACCAAGGTCATTACCCTCGGTGAAGGCGGCACGCCGCTGGTCCATGCGCAGAAGCTGTCCGAGCTGACCGGCTCCGCCGTGTACCTCAAGGTCGAAGGCATGAACCCCACGGGCTCCTTCAAGGACCGCGGCATGACCATGGCCATGACGGCAGCGGTGGCCTCCGGCGCGAAGGCCGTCGTGTGCGCCTCCACCGGGAACACCTCGGCGTCGGCCGCCGCCTACGCCACGGCCGCAGGGCTGAAGTGTGCCGTGCTGGTGCCCGAAGGCAAGATCTCCATGGGCAAACTCAGCCAGGCCATCGCGCATGGCGCGACGCTGCTGCAGGTGGACGGAAACTTCGACAACTGCCTGGACATCGCCCGCAAGCTCGGCGAGGCCTACCCGGTCTTCCTGGTGAACTCGGTGAACCCCGCCCGTATCCAGGGCCAGAAGACCGGCGCCTTCGAGATCGTCGATGCCCTCGGCGATGCCCCGGACATCCACGTCCTGCCGGTGGGCAACGCGGGGAACATCACCGCGTACTGGAAGGGCTACAAGGAGTACTCCGCGCCGTTCGAGTCCGAAACTGCCGGGACGCTCCCTGCCGTGTCCACCAGGACACCGCAGATGTGGGGATTCCAGGCCGCCGGCGCAGCCCCATTCGTGGTCGGCCACCCCATCACGGAGCCGGACACCATCGCCACGGCCATCAGGATCGGCAACCCCGCCTCCTGGGACGGCGCCATCGCCGCCCGTGACGAGTCCGGTGGTTTCATCGACTCCGTCACCGACGACGAGATCCTGGCAGCGCACCGCTGGCTGTCTGCCCGCGAAGGCGTCTTCGTCGAGCCCGGTTCCGCCGCCGGCGTCGCCGGCCTGATCAAGAAGCACGCGGCGGGCGAGGTTCCTACGGGCAAGACCATCGTGATCACTGTGACCGGCCATGGCCTGAAGGATCCGCAGTGGGCACTGCGTACCGAGGACGGCAGCGACGTCCAGCCCGTCAAGGTGTCCAACGATGTGGTCACCGTGGCCGCCGAGCTTGGCCTGGAAGAAAAATAACCTTGGAAACCACCCTCACAGTCCCGGCCGAGTCTGCCGCCGGCACGCCGGCAGTCCCGGCCGGGCAGCTGGTGACCGTGCGCGTCCCGGCCACCAGCGCCAACCTCGGCCCGGGATATGACAGCCTGGGCCTGGCCCTTTCGCTGCACGACACCCTGACCGTGGAAACCCTGGGCAGCGGCGAGCTGCAGTTCGAACTTAGCGGCGAAGGTGCGGAGACGCTCCCGCGCGACGCGAGCCACCTTGTGGTCAAGGCCATTACGGAGGCACTGCACCGGCTGGGCTTCCGGCACGCCGGCCTCAGGATCACGGCCGACAACGTGAATCCGCACGGCCGCGGCCTGGGTTCTTCGGCGTCTGCCGTTGTGGCCGCAGTGACCGCCGCGAATGCACTGGTTCCGGAGTCCGCGCGCCGGGGCAAGGACTGGATCCTGCAGCTCACGAGCGAAATGGAAGGCCACCCCGACAACGTCGCACCGGCCATATTCGGCGGGCTGGCGCTGTCATGGCAGGACAGTGACCAGTACAGCAGCACCTGCGCTACAGTGGCGGATTCGGTGATTCCGGTGGTCGCAGTACCGGACTACGAGCTTTCCACCGAAGCGGCCCGCGCGCTCCTGCCGGCATCGGTGGGCCATCATGCGGCCGCAATGAACTCCGGCCGGGCGGCTCTGCTCATCCACGCCCTCACCAGCAAGCCTGAATTCCTGCTCGCCGGAACGGAAGATTACCTCCACCAGAGCTACCGTGCGGACGCCATGCGCCCCAGCGCGGAGCTGATCCGGGCACTGCGCCGCGCGGGGCACGCAGCCGTTGTCTCCGGCGCAGGACCCACCGTCCTGGTGCTGGCCAACGGCGAAGACGAGGCAGCCGCGGTGGTGGAGTTCATCGGCGCCCACACCCAGGCCAACACGCCGGATGTTGGCTGGCGCGTGATGAAGCTGGCGGTGGACGTTGAAGGTGCTAAAGTGGGAGTGCACCGGCGGTAATCCCGCAGGCAGTTAGTCAAAGAACCAGAACCGCAGTCAAAAGAACCCGATGTTGGCCATGGAGCCTGTCTGATCGTTTGCTGCTCTGAATTTCAACTGCGCAATAGTCACCGGTGCCGCCTGCTTTGGTCTGTCGCAGGAATCTGCAGAATCACTCTGCACCCCTGAAGCGTCAGTCCGCCATTCCGGTCTCTTGTTGGAATGTCGAGGTGTATCAGTATCCGGCCCTGCTGGCCGAATTCCATCCGGCAAGGCCGAAATCCGGCTGTAGATCTGAACTGCAGCCCAGATCAAATCATCGCGTCCAGCTCCCAGTCTGGACGCCGTCGAGGGGGAAGGATCCTTCGTGACCGAAACCACTGAGCTGTCTCCAGCTGTGGACATATCATCTTCTGCTACCGATTTGTCGGCAGCACCCGCCAAGAGCAGCGGCCTTGCAGGCCTCAAGCTCGCCCAGCTGCAGGCTCTCGCCAGCCAGCTGGGTATTTCCGGCGGATCCCGCATGCGCAAGGGCGATCTGGTGACCGCCATCTCCGCTCATCGTGCGGGTACTCCAGCCACCAAGGCTCCGGCCAAGGGCGCTGAGAAGACCGGCGAAACCATCTCGTCACGGGCAAAGGCGCCGGCTGCCGCTGCGGCCCCTGCGGCTGAAACCGCAGAGGCTCCCGCCCCGGAAGGCACCCGTGCCCGCCGTGGCCGCAGCCGCCGCGCCGGCAGCGACGGCGTTGTGACCACTCCTGCCACCGAAGCCACTGCTCCGGAAGCTGCCCCCAGCGAGGCTCCCGCAGCCCCGTCTGCTCCTGAAGCCGGTCAGGCCGTCGTCTCTGAAGGTGCTGCACCTGAAGCTGCAGAGCGCCGCCAGCCCCGTACCCGCAACCGCCGCCGCGGCGAAGCGGCAGCCCAGGCAACGGCCCCGGCCGCTGAAGCTGAAGCACCGGTCGAGGCCCCTGCTGAACAGCGCGCCGAACAGCGTGGTGAACAGCGCGGCGAGCAGCGCACCGAACAGCGTGGCGGTGAACAGCGTGAACAGCGCGCGGACCAGGGCGGCGAAGCAGCCGAATCCGGCCAGCGCAACGAACGCCAGTCCACCCGCACCCGTGGCGGCCGCGACGGCGGAGACACCTCCGTTACGCGTGAAACCCGTCGGGACGACACGCGCGAAAGCGATGATGCCGACGGCGGAAGCCGCCGTAACCGTCGCAACCGCCGTGACCGCAACGACCGTTCAGGCGGTCAGGACAGCCGCGACAGCCGCGACAACTCGCGCAACGACCGGTTCCGCGACCGTAACGACCGCCGTCGGGGACGCGCCCAGGGACCGGACGTTGACGACGTCGAGGTCACCGAGGACGATGTCCTGCTGCCCGTCGCCGGCATCCTGGACGTGCTGGAGAACTACGCGTTCATCCGCACCTCCGGTTACCTGCCGGGCCCGAACGACGTCTACGTGTCCCTCGCCCAGGTCAAGAAGTACAACCTGCGTAAGGGCGACGCCGTCGTCGGCGCCATCCGTGCACCACGTGAAGGCGAAGACCGCAGCCAGCAGTCGGCCCGCCAGAAGTTCAACGCCCTTGTCCGCGTCACGTCCGTGAACGGCAAGACGCCGGAAGAACTCAAGGACCGCGTCGAGTTCGCGAAGCTCGTCCCGCTGTACCCCTCCGAGCGCCTGCGCCTCGAGACGGACCCCAAGAAGATCGGCCCCCGTGTCATCGACCTGGTTGCCCCGATCGGCAAGGGCCAGCGCGGCCTCATCGTTTCGCCGCCCAAGGCCGGCAAGACGCTCATCCTGCAGTCCATCGCCAACGCCATCACCACCAACAATCCTGAGGTCCACCTCATGATGGTGCTCGTTGACGAACGTCCCGAAGAAGTCACGGACATGCAGCGCACTGTGAAGGGCGAGGTCATTGCCTCCACCTTCGACCGTCCCGCCGACGACCACACCACGGTGGCCGAACTCTCCATCGAACGCGCCAAGCGCCTCGTGGAAATGGGCATGGACGTTGTGGTGCTCCTCGACTCCATGACCCGCCTGGGCCGCGCCTACAACCTGGCTGCACCGGCTTCCGGCCGCATCCTGTCCGGTGGCGTCGACTCCGCAGCGCTGTACCCGCCGAAGCGCTTCTTCGGTGCAGCCCGCAATATCGAAAACGGTGGCTCGCTCACCATCCTGGCGACCGCTCTCGTTGAGACCGGCTCCAAGATGGACGAGGTCATCTTCGAAGAGTTCAAGGGCACCGGCAACATGGAACTGCGCCTGTCCCGCCAGCTCGCGGACAAGCGCATCTTCCCGGCTGTGGACGTCAATGCGTCCGGTACACGCCGCGAGGAAAACCTGCTTTCCCCCGAGGAAGTCAAGATCATGTGGAAGCTGCGGCGCGTCCTTTCCGGACTCGAAACGCAGCAGAGCCTTGAACTGCTGACCAACAAGATCCGGGAGACCCAGAGCAACGTTGAGTTCCTCATGCAGGTCCAGAAGACGACTCTTGGTGCAAAGTCGGATAACGACAAGTAGCTGCGCTCACCGCTCAAAATATGCCGGCCTGATGGCCGGCATATTTTGGGCGGTTCGTCGTTAAGTCCCGTGAAACTAGACTTGTAAGAGTCGAAAGAGGTTTTGAAAATGTTTGAGTCCGTACAGGGCCTGCTTGATGAGCATGACTCAATCCAGGCGCAGCTGGGGGATCCGGCCGTTTATGCTGACCAGCGGCTGGCCCGTAAGTTGGGCCGGCGTTCTGCGCAGTTGAACGGCATTGTGGAGGCCTACCACAAGTGGCATGCGATTCAGGATGATCTCGCTGCTGCGAAGGAAATGGCATCGGAGGATCCGGAGTTTGCGGCGGAGGTTCCCGTGCTGGAAGCTGCCCTCGAGACTGCTTCGGCCAAGCTGCGGCGGCTGTTGATCCCTCGCGATCCGGACGATGCCCGCAACGTGATCCTCGAGGTCAAGGGCGGTGAAGGCGGCGACGAGGCTGCCCTGTTCGCCGGCGACCTGCTGCGCATGTACACCCGCTATGCGGAGTCCCGCGGCTGGAAGACCGAACTGATTTCCGCCACCGAATCGGACCTCGGCGGGTACAAGGACGTCCAGATGGCCGTCAAGGGCAACTCCAACGATCCGGCCGAGGGCGTCTACGCCCGGCTCAAGTTTGAGGGCGGCGTGCACCGTGTGCAGCGTGTTCCCGTGACGGAATCCCAGGGCCGCATCCATACCTCGGCTGCCGGCGTGCTGGTGCTTCCCGAAGTGGACGAGCCCGAGGAACTCGAGATCAACCAGAACGATCTCAAGATCGACGTCTACCGCTCCTCGGGACCCGGCGGGCAGTCAGTTAACACCACGGACTCCGCGGTGCGTATTACCCACCTGCCCACCGGAATCGTGGTGGCCATGCAGAACGAGAAGTCCCAGCTGCAGAACCGTGAAGCCGGCATGCGCGTCCTCCGTGCCCGGATCCTGGCCCACCAGCAGGAGCAGATCGATGCCGAGAACTCCGCACAGCGGAAGTCCCAGATCCGCACGATGGACCGTTCGGAGCGGATCCGCACGTACAACTACCCGGAAAACCGGATCGCTGACCACCGCACCGGCTACAAGGCCTACAACCTGGACCAGGTCATGAACGGCGACCTCGAGCCCGTGATCCAGTCGGCCATCGAGATGGACGAACAGGCACGCCTGGACGCCATCGGCGATTAGTTCCCGGCTGGTCGCTTGATGACACTTGGAACAGGACTGAGCCTGGCGGAGGCCGTCCGCGAAGCAACCGCACTGCTGGCCGACGCCGGTGTTCCCAGTCCCCGCGTGGACGCGGAGCTGCTGGCGGACCATCTCCTTGGCGTCGGGCTGGGCCGGCTGCGGGCTATGCTCCTGGGGGATTCGCCGGAGCCGGACGGCTATGCCGAGCTGGTGGCGGAGCGTGTCCGGCGCGTCCCGCTGCAGCACATCACCGGCGTTGCCCACTTCCGGTACCTGCAGCTTGCCGTAGGCCCCGGCGTATTCATTCCCCGCCCCGAGACCGAGTCGGTGGTCCAGCTGGTCATTGACTGGCTCGAGGACCGGAAACGCCTGCACGGCCCGGGCGACGCGAAAGTGGTGGACCTGGGCACCGGCTCCGGTGCGATTGCAGGCTCCATTGCGCACGAGGTCCCCGGCGCGGAAGTCTACGCGGTGGAGTTTAGCGAATTCGCGCACGCCTGGGCCTCGCGGAACCTGGCGCCCCTGGGCGTCAAGCTGGTCCGGGGGGACCTGCGCGACGCGCTGCAGGAACACAACGGAACGTTCGACGTCGTAGTTTCGAATCCGCCGTACATTCCCGCCGAAGCGGTCCCCAACGAACCCGAGGTGGCGCTGCACGATCCGCCCGAAGCCCTGTACGGCGGGGGATCGGACGGAATGGAACTTCCGACGGCGGCGGCAGCCTCAGCTGCCCGGCTGCTGGTTCCCGGCGGCTACTTCGTGATGGAGCATGCCGAAGTCCAGGCAACGTGGATCGCAGCCATGCTGAGGAACTCCGGCCGCTGGTCCGACGTGACAACGCACCTGGACCTCAACGCCAAGGAGCGTGCCACCAGCGCGGTCCTTAAGGAACCGACGGACAAATAGTGATGAAAGAATGGGCCAGTGACCACAACCTATGACTGCACGGCAGCTGACCAGCGGGCTGAAGGGCTGGAGCATGCCCAACGGGCAATCCGCCAACACAAATGCGTGGTGTTCCCGACAGACACGGTCTATGGAATCGCCGCGGACGCCTTTTCGCCGCAGGCCGTCACCATGCTGCTCGTCTCGAAGGGCCGCAGCCGGGAGATGCCGCCGCCGGTCCTGATCCCGAGGCTCAACGCCCTGGACGGACTGGCAACTGACGTACCGGCAGAAGCCCGCAAGCTTGCCGAGGCCTTCTGGCCGGGCGGCCTCACCATGATTTTCCACGCGCAGCCGTCGCTGGACTGGGACTTGGGTGAAACCAAGGGCACCGTGGCGTTGCGGATGCCGGCGGACGATGTCGCGCAGGACTTGCTGACGCTAACCGGTCCCCTTGCGGTGTCCTCCGCGAACCGCACCGGCCAGCCGGCAGCCCGGACCGCGGCCGACGCCATGAGCCAGCTCGCGGAATCGGTGGAGGTCTACCTCGAAGGCGGGCTGCGGCCGGCAGGCGACGGGGACGCAGAGGCCCTTCCGTCCACCATCGTCGACGCCACCGCGCTGCCGCTCAGGGTGGTCCGCCAGGGGGCCATCAGCCTGGACCGGCTTCGCGAGGTTGTCCCAGGCCTTTTGGACGTTCACGGCAATGCGGCTGATGTCCCGGAAGCTGAGCCCGCACCTGACTACGAACCAGTGACGGAAGCGCAGGTTGAACCGCAGGAGCTGGCAGCGGACACCGAAGCACAGGCTGAACCGCCCGCCGCGGCCCAACCGCGCCAGACGGGAACAGGCGCCGAATGATCATGACCCGGCAGCAGATCCCTGTTCTCGGCGTGGACGCGACACCACTAACCGTTCCGCAGTTGACCGCGACGCTCAACCGCTTTGTCGCTGAAGGCCTCACGCGAACGGTGGTGGGCCACAACCTGCACAGTGTGACGCTCTTCCACTCGGATCCGGAATTCCGCACCCTCTACGAAAACAGTGATGTGGTGCTCCTCGACGGTGCCCCGGTCCTGTGGCTGTGGGGAAGGTCGCGGGATGCGGACGGGCCGGTCATGGACTACCGGCTGGGCTCCACCGACTGGATCCCGGCGCTGGGCAATGTCGAAGGGCTTGAACGGATCGCTGTGATCGGCGCCGGGGCAGAGGCCAACGCCAAGGCTGTGGCGCGCCTGGCCGGGATCGTGCCCAATGCCAAGGTCGCCGGCATGCCCGGTGAAGGCTGGAACGACAAAATTGAGGACCAAGCTGTTGCCTGGCTGGCGGAGCTTCGACCGCAGCTGGTGCTGGTCGGCCTCGGCATGCCCTTGCAGGAGATGGTTCTCCGCCGGCAGCTGGACGCTCTTCCCCCAGCCGTGTACTGCGCAGTGGGCGGAGCGATCGAACAGATTGCCGGAATCCAGAAGCTGGCACCTCGCTGGCTAGGACGAATGGGCCTGGAATGGGCGTGGCGGCTCATGCTGCACCCGCGCAGGGTGGCCTACCGCGTGTTCGGCGAGCCGTGGGTTCTCCTGGGGCTCCTGATCCGGCGACGCCTCACGTCAAACCGCTAGAACTTCTGGTCCTTCAGGGGAGCGAACCCCTTGCCGCGGAGCCCGGTGGAGAATGCCCGGAACCAATCAGCCAGGCCGCGGAAGTCTCCGCGGCGCAGGAAGTAGCCAAGGTAGCCGCCCACGTCCGCCACCAAGGATTTGACGCGGAAGTGGCGGCGGATCAGGTACCCGCGGTTCCGGTAGTAGTAATAGCGCTTGAAAGCGGTCTCGGGAACAATCACGTGCCACCGCGCGCCGAAAACGTGCTTTGTCTCGGCAAACGCGTGCGGGTGCGTGATCGCCGTCGTCGTTACAGTGCCGAACCGGATTCCCGCCTTGCGGAGCCTGATGGTGAAGTCCACCTCGTCGCCCCGGATGAAAAGCCGCATGTCGGGCAGGCCAACCTTGAAAAAGACGTCCGAACGGATCAGCGCGCCGTTGAAGAAGTGGCCGTCATCGGGCAGGAAGCCGAGTTTCTCCACTTCCGCACGGTCGTGCGTCACTTTGCCGTCGAGGCGGAAGAAGAAGGACAGCCGGTCAGGGTGGCCGGGCGCAGCCACCAAGGGGACCACGGCGTCCAGTCCGCGCGACTCAGCCTCGCGGAGCAGCGTGGCGAGGCATTCCGGGTCACCGGGCTCGGCGTCGTCGTCCATCATCCAGATCCAGTCCGCGCCGCTGGCCACCGCCTTGAGGATGGCCAGGGAGAAACCGCCGGCGCCGCCCAGATTCGCTTCGGACCGGACGTAATCCACGTTGGAGTGCTCTTCTGCCACGTCTTTGGCGGGCACGGTGCCGCTGTCCACGAGGCAAATGGAACGGACGGGCGCGGTCTGCCTGTTGATGGCATTCAGCAGGACGGCGAGCTCACGGGGACGGTCAAACGTCACGGCAGCAACTGCAACCGACATGGACATTGCTGGTTCCTTTCAACACGGCCGCCGGTGGTTTTCCCGCCGGCATTGGGCCGTGTGACGCGAAGCCAGCAAGCCGTTGGCATTAGTATCTTGACTAGAGTCCACTGTAATACAGCCCTGTCAGGCACTACGCACTGCCTGCCGCGCGCACTGCGACGGAGAAGTTTCATTTATCGAAAGTCAGTTTCACAACTATCCCGCCCGAGCTATCCCAGCCGCCCGGCTTTGACCGGCCCGCAGGGATCCATGCTGCCCGGGGCTGGCTCCGCTGACGGCACGGGGAAGGTGGCTTCCCCATGATCATGTACCTGCTCATGATGCTGACCGCGGCCGTGGTGTCTTACGGCGCAACCTGGGGCGCACGCCTGATCGGCAGCAGGCTTCAACTGTTTTCGCCGATCCGCAGCCGCGACACGCACTCGCACAAGGTCTCCAGGCTGGGAGGCCTGGGCATCTATGCAGGATTCCTGGCGGCGCTGTGTGTCGCCAGCCAGTCATTCTTCGTCAAGGACATCTTTCGGGGCAACGCTTCCCCGTGGGGGGTCCTCGCCGGCGCCACGGTGATCGTCATAGTGGGACTCGCCGACGACCTGTTGGACCTGCGGTGGTGGGTGAAACTGATCGGCCAGAGCGCCGCAGCGATGGTAGTGGCCATCTGGGGCGTCCGGATGACCATCGTTCCGCTAATTCCTGAACCTGTGGTTGTCGAGAACGAAATCGTGAGCATTGTGCTGACGGCCGGGCTCATTGTCACGGCCATGAACGCGTTCAACTTCATCGACGGGTTGGACGGCCTGGCTGCCGGAGTCGCCATCATCGGGGGAGCGGCCTTCTTCCTGACCGCGTACTGGGTGCACCGGACCGCTGTACTGCTGGACCGTTCCGACCTTGCGACGCTGCTGACCGCGATCGTGGTGGGCAGTTCCATGGGGTTCCTGCTTCACAACTGGTTTCCGTCGAAGATCTTCATGGGAGACTCCGGCGCCATGCTCATCGGCCTCCTGATGGCATCGGCCGGTGTCGTGTCAACGGGACAGATTTCGTCCGGCCTGTACGACCGGGTCAACGGTATTCCCACGATCATCCCCATTCTGCTTCCGTTTGCGGTGCTCTTCCTGCCCCTCCTGGACCTTGGCCTTGCCGTCATCCGACGCACCGCGGTTGGCCGATCGCCGTGGTCGGCCGACCGCGGGCACCTCCACCACAAGCTGATGGACATCGGATACTCCCACCGGGCCTCGGTTCTGCTGATGTACGCCTGGACCTGCGTCCTGGCCTTCGGTGGCCTGGCGTTCGTGGTCTACCCGTGGCAGATCGTGCTTGCCGTTGACGTGGCGGCTGCCTCGATCATGGCCGTCGTAACGGCGTGGCCCTACCTTCGCGACAAGGCCCCGGGACCGGGCCCGAGGTCGGAAGCAGAAGCCGAAGCCGAAGCGGAAGCGGCGGGGCAGGATTGAGTGTTGGAGTCTCTTTTCCGAATAATTTCTATCTCATGTAGAATTCAGGTGCAGCTATTCGCCGCACCCACCCTTGCCAGCGCGCAGTACACGACGATTGGGATCTCATGACCTCCAACGCCGAACCCGGACCTAGCTCCGGCAACGGACCCGTTGGTGTCTCCGGCCCCACAAATTCACTGTGGCTGCGGCTGCTGATTCTGAGCAGCGGCGCCGGGCTGGCCGGTCTTGTCCTCGCGGGGATACCGGCCGCCATCCTCAACGGCGCCGGGGGAGTGCTGTCCAGCACTTTTGGTGGCCTCCTGGTCATGGCCTTCTTTGCGATCAGCCTCCTGGTTGGCCATTTTGTCGGCCGCAACAATCCGTCGGGTGCCATCGGGGTCTTTGTCGTCACCTACTTCGTCAAAGTCGTCGGTTTTGCCGTGGTGCTCTTTGTTGTCGGGACACCCGAATGGCTCCATGACCGCTGGTTCCTGATCGGAGCCGTTGCCTGCGTCGTGTTTTGGCAGGCTGCCGAGATCTACGGTTTCAGCAAAGCCCGCTTCCGCATCTATAACGACCCCGAACCCGTGAAAGACGGCCATGATAAGCAGCCGTAATTCCAAGCGTAAAAACGTGCGCCAAATCCGCAATTCCACCTCCGGTTCTCCCGGCGTATCTGCCAACGGCAGGGACAGCGGATACAACGCCGGCATCGCCGTCTTTAGCTACATTATTGGCGGAATCATCGTCTGGAGTTTGATAGGGTGGGGTCTGGATTATCTGTGGGGAACCCGCTGGATTGTGCTCGCAGGCGCTCTGCTTGGAGCTGCAGGAGGGTTCTATCTTTCTCATATGCACGGCCTCACCAGTAACAGAACGTCAACTGGTGAAGACAGTGCAGCCAGCGGCCCGTCCAAGGACGAGGAACAGTAATGCCTAACAATTTCACAAGGGGAAGGGCGGACTCGATGATCGCCGGACCCTCACCAACGCCCAATGATGGACACTGCAGAGAGGAAACGCGTTGATCGCGCTTGCGCTCCCGGCCCAAGATTCAGGAGAGTTCAATCCTCCTGGAATTGAAGAAATGCACCTGCCGGCAATCCTGCCGTGGGGTGTGGCAGACGGATTCTCCAAGCAGATGCTGCTGGTAATCCTGTCGGTCGTCATTATCGCTACATTCTTTCTGCTAGCTGCGCGGAAGCAGCAGCTTGTTCCCGGCAAACTGCAGTTTGCAGGCGAGGCCGCCTACGGCTTCGTCCGCAACAGCATCGCCAAGGACATCATTGGCGGCAAGGACTTCATGAAGTACGTCCCGCTGTTGTTCAGCCTCTTCTTCTTCATCCTGGTGAACAACATCTACGGCGCTATCCCGCTGATCCAGCTTCCGAGCTTCTCGCACGTCGGCGGCGCCTATGTGCTTGCTGCCATCGTCTACTTCACCTGGATCGCCATCGGCGTCAAGAAGAACGGGCTCAAGTACTTCAAGCTGGCCACTGTTCCTTCGGGCGTGCCGGTGTACATCCTCCCGATCGTTATTCCGATCGAGATCATCTCCAACTTCCTGGTCCGGCCCGTGACGCACAGCCTCCGTCTGTTCGCCACCATGCTGGCCGGTCACCTCATCGTGATGATTGCCGGATCCGGCATCGAGTACCTCGTCATGCAGGAGAACATCCTCCTCAAGGGCACCTCCGTACTGGTGCTCGTCGGCGCCATCGCCATGTACATGCTGGAAGCGCTGATCATGGCGCTGCAGGCTTACGTTTTCACGCTGCTGACTGCCATCTACATTGAAGGCGCACTGCACGCGGACAGCCACTAGGCACCCACAAACTTCCCCTTCGCGGGGATGAAGCAACCCAAACAACCTGCCACACGGGTGGCATCTTGAAAGGAAGAAAAATGGAAGGCTCCATCAACGGCTCCCTCAACCTCATCGGCTACGGCCTCTCCGCTATCGGCGGTGGTATCGGTGTGGGTCTCGTGTTCGCGGCTTACATCAATGGTGTGGCACGTCAGCCGGAAGCCCAGCGCGTCCTGCAGCCGATCGCGTTCCTCGGCCTTGCGCTGACTGAAGCACTCGCCATCCTCGGCCTGGTCTTCGCTTTCGTTCTCTCCTAAGCGTTAGAACTTAGCGAACATCCAGAACCGAGTAGATAAGGACGGGTGAAATATGAATCAGACGATCATCTCAGCCGCCACCGAAGGCACTAATCCGCTCGTTCCCAACGTATGGGAAATGGGCGTAGTCTTCGCCGGCTTTGCTGTCCTCTTTTACATCGTGGTCAAGTTCGTTGTCCCGATGTTCGAGAAGACGTTCGCGGAGCGTGCCGAGGCTATCGAAGGTGGCATCGCCAAGGCTGAAAAGGCCCAGGCAGAGGCTTCTGCTGCACTCGAAGAGTACAAGCAGCAGCTCACCGACGCCCGTGCAGAAGCCAACCGCATCCGCGAGGAAGCCCGTGCTGAAGGCGCCCAGATCCTGGCGGATCTGAAGGAAAAGGCAGCTGCAGAGTCTGCCCGCATCACCGCCCACGCCCACGCGCAGATCGAATCCGAGCGCCAGGCGGCCGTTGTGTCGCTGCGCACGGAGGTCGGCACGCTGGCCACCACGCTGGCAAGCCGCATCGTCGGCGAGTCACTCAGCGATGACGCGCGTGCAGCCCGTGTGGTTGACCGCTTCCTGGCAGATCTGGAGAACCAGAACGCAGGTGCAGCTAAGTAATGGCAGGTGTATCGAGCGAATCGCTGACCGCGGCGCTGGTGGCGTTGGAAGCCAAGCTTCCCTTCGCTTCGCTGCAGTTGGCTAAGGAACTCTTCGGAATCCTGGGAACGGTGGACAGCTCGGCTGGCTTGCGCCGCGCCCTGACTGACCCGTCCCGCAGCGGTGACGAAAAGTCGGCGCTGGTCAAGCAGCTCTTCAGTGGGAAAGTCTCTGCTGATGCTGCGGAAATTGCGAGCGGACTGGCCGGTTCACGCTGGGCGTCGGCTCGGGATATCGGCGATGCACTCGAGACTCTTGCCGCTTCGGTGGTAATTGCCGTTGCTGAGAACAAGTCGGCCGTCTCTGCCTCAGGAATCACCGGACTGGAAGCGCTGGAGAACGACCTGTTCGCCTTCAACCAGGCCGTTGATTCCAGCCACGAGGTACAGCGTGCTCTGTCCGAGCCGCAGGCGAGTCCGGCTGCCAAGATTGCCCTCGCCGAAAAGCTCGTTCCCAAAGCGAGCGAGGAAGCGAAAGTCCTTATCGGACAGGCAGTTTCGCAGCCCCGTGGCCTCAAGGTGACCAACCTTGTGCGCCGTTTCGCAGAGCTTGCAGCCAAGCGCCAGCAGCGCTGGATCGCAACGGTCAGCGTCACCCGTCCGCTGACGGAGACACAGACCAGCCGACTGCAGGCAGGGCTGAACGCCCTGTACGGGCGCGAGCTCAAGATCAACATGAACGTTGACCCGGCACTGATCGGTGGCATCCGGATCCAGGTTGGTGACGAAGTGGTTGACGCTTCCGTACTCACCCGCCTGGGCCAGCTCCAGCGTCAGCTTGCCGGCTAACCGGACAAGCACAACTTAACTGATAGAAACCCCGGTCATCGTGACAACGATGATCACGAAAACAGGAGAGCAGGGACTGCAGATGGCCGAATTGACCATCAACGCCGACGACGTCCGTATTGCGTTGAACGAGTTCGCGGCGTCCTACGAACCCGGAAACGCAGAGCGCGTAGAGGTCGGCCGTGTGACCACCGCAGGTGACGGCATCGCCCGTGTTGAGGGCCTTCCCTCGGTCATGGCGAACGAGTTGCTTCGTTTCGAAGACGGCACGCTGGGCCTGGCCCAGAACCTCGACGTCCGCGAAATCGGTGTCATCATCCTCGGAGACTTCACCGGCATCGAAGAAGGCCAGGAAGTCCACCGCACCGGTCAGGTTCTGTCCGTGCCGGTCGGCGACGCCTTCCTCGGCCGCGTGGTTGACCCGCTGGGCCAGCCGATCGACGACCTCGGTGAAATCAAGGCTGAAACCACCCGTGCACTGGAACTCCAGGCGCCCGGCGTGACCCAGCGCAAGTCGGTTCACGAGCCGATGCAGACCGGTCTGAAGGCTATCGACGCCATGATCCCGATCGGCCGCGGCCAGCGTCAGCTGATCATTGGTGACCGCCAGACGGGCAAGTCGGCAATTGCCATCGACACGATCATCAACCAGAAGGCCAACTGGGCTTCCGGAGATGTCACCAAGCAGGTGCGCTGCATCTACGTGGCCATCGGGCAGAAGGCGTCCACCATCGCGGCTGTCCGCCAGACGCTCGAGGACAACGGCGCACTGGAATACACCACCATCGTGGCTTCCCCCGCGTCCGACCCCGCAGGCTTCAAGTACCTGGCCCCTTACGCCGGTTCGGCTATCGGCCAGCACTGGATGTACGGCGGCAAGCACGTCCTCATCGTGTTTGATGACCTGTCCAAGCAGGCTGAGGCCTACCGTGCAGTGTCGCTGCTGCTCCGCCGCCCGCCGGGACGCGAAGCCTACCCGGGAGACGTCTTCTACTTGCACTCCCGCCTGCTGGAGCGTTGTGCCAAGCTCTCCGACGAGCTGGGTGCCGGCTCGATGACCGGTCTGCCGCTCATCGAAACCAAGGCAAACGACGTCTCCGCCTACATCCCGACCAACGTGATCTCCATTACCGATGGCCAGATCTTCCTGCAGTCGGACCTCTTCAACGCCAACCAGCGTCCCGCCGTCGACGTGGGTGTCTCCGTTTCCCGCGTGGGTGGTGCAGCGCAGGTCAAGTCCATGAAGAAGGTCTCCGGTACCTTGAAGCTGGAATTGGCCCAGTACCGCGACATGCAGGCATTCGCAATGTTCGCGTCGGACCTCGACGCCGCATCGCGTCAGCAGCTGACCCGTGGTGCACGCCTGATGGAACTGCTCAAGCAGGGCCAGTACTCGCCGTTCCCGGTTGAGAACCAGGTTGTGTCGATTTGGGCCGGTACCAACGGCCACCTGGACGACGTTCCGGTTGAGGACATCAACCGCTTCGAGACCGAGTTCCTGGAACACCTGAAGCACAAGTCCTCCATCCTGACGACGCTGGCACAGACCAACGTCATGGACGATGACACTGCGGAAGCACTGAAGACCTCGATCGTGGCCTTCAAGAAGGGCTTCTTCGGCGAGGGAGACAGCTACCTGGTAGGTGCGGGGCACGAGGAGCACGCCCCCATCGACGAGACACAGGTCGACCAGGAAAAAATCGTCAAGCAGAAGCGCTAGTTTCGCTGGCTGGGACTGCCGGGACCCCGACGGGTTCCGGCAGTCCCGACCACCGGGATCTTAGGAAAGGATAAGTATGGGAGCCCAGATTCGGGTCTACCGCCAGAAGATCAGCTCGACGACGTCGATGCGCAAGATCTTCAAGGCGATGGAACTGATCGCTACCTCGCGCATCGGCAAGGCCCGCGCACGCGTAGCGGCTTCACTGCCTTACGCAAACGCGATTACGCGTGCCGTTTCTGCTGTCGCAAGCCAGAGCGAAATCGACCACCCGCTGGTCACCGAGCCCGAGCAGATCCGCCGCGCCGCCGTTCTGGTCATCACCTCGGACCGTGGCCTCGCAGGTTCCTACTCGGCAAGCGTGCTCAAGCAGGCGGAAGGCCTCACCGAGCTGCTCCATGAGGAAGGCAAGGAAGTCAAGACGTACGTTGTCGGCCGCAAGGCCCAGGCGTACTTCGACTTCCGTAACCGTCCTTACGCACAGGTGTGGACCGGAAACACGGATTCGCCGGTGTTCGCAACCGCGCAGGAAGTCGGCGCAGCGCTGCTGGAGGATTTTGCCACCGCGTACGAAGAGGGAGGCGTGGACGAGATCCACGTTGTCTACACCCGCTTCAAGTCCATGGTGACGCAGGAGCCGACGGTCATCCGTCTTCTTCCCCTCGAGGTCGTCGAAGAGCAGGCGCAGTCCGAATCGGACCTCCTGCCGCTCTACGAATTCGAGCCGGAAGCGGAGCAGGTTCTCGACGCCCTGCTGCCGCGCTACATCGAGTCACGCATCTTCGCCGCAATGTTGCAGGCCGCAGCTTCCGAGCTCGCAGCCCGTCAGCGGGCGATGAAGTCCGCCGGCGACAACGCCACGGACCTCATCAAGAAGTACACGCGTCTGCGCAACACTGCCCGCCAGGCTGAAATTACGCAGGAGCTTTCCGAAATTGTGGCCGGCGCCGACGCCTTGAACGCGTCCTAGCCAGCACGGTTCCGGATCCAGCTGTACCTGCACCAAAGATAAACTTAACCCCCACGCCATCTACTGAGTGAAGTGAGAGAGATGACTGCCACCGCTACCGAACACGTAGCCGCAACGTCCGGTGCAACCGGCCGTATTGCACGTGTTATTGGCCCGGTTGTCGACGTCGAATTCCCGGCTGACGCAATCCCCTCGATTTACAACGCACTCACCACGGAGATTACTCTCAACGGTGAGACCAAGACCATCACGTTCGAGGTCGCCCTGCACCTGGGTGACAACCTCATTCGCGCCATCTCCCTGCAGGCTACCGACGGACTCGTCCGCGGCACCAACGTAGTGGACACCGGCTCGCCCATCACGGTGCCCGTCGGCGACGGCGTCAAGGGCCACATCTTCAACGTCCTCGGCAAGCCGCTGGATGTTGACGAGTCCGAGATCCAGGCTTCGGACCACTGGGCCATCCACCGCAAGGCCCCGGCCTTCGCGACCCTCGAAGGCTCCACCGAGATGCTGGAAACCGGCATCAAGGTGATCGACCTCCTCACCCCGTACATCAAGGGTGGAAAGATCGGCCTGTTCGGTGGCGCCGGTGTCGGCAAGACCGTGCTGATCCAGGAAATGATCACCCGCGTTGCCCGCAACTTCGGCGGCACCTCGGTGTTCGCAGGCGTCGGCGAGCGTACCCGTGAAGGTAACGACCTCTGGGTTGAAATGGAAGAGGCAGGCGTCCTCAAGGACACCGCCCTTGTATTCGGCCAGATGGATGAGCCGCCGGGAACGCGTCTTCGCGTTGCACTGTCCGCACTGACCATGGCGGAGTACTTCCGCGATGTGCAGAACCAGGACGTGCTGCTCTTCATCGACAACATCTTCCGCTTCACGCAGGCAGGCTCCGAGGTTTCCACCCTTCTCGGCCGCATGCCTTCCGCCGTGGGTTACCAGCCGAACCTTGCTGACGAGATGGGTCTCCTCCAGGAGCGCATCACGTCCACCAAGGGCCACTCCATCACCTCGATGCAGGCCATCTACGTTCCCGCGGATGACTACACCGACCCGGCACCGGCCACCACCTTCGCACACCTCGACGCGACCACGGAACTTTCCCGTGAAATCGCCTCCCGTGGTCTGTACCCGGCTGTGGATCCGCTGACGTCGACTTCCCGAATCCTGGACCCCCAGTACATCGGCAAGGACCACTACAACACTGCTGTCCGCGTGAAGCAGATCCTGCAGAAGAACAAGGAACTCCAGGACATCATCGCCATCCTCGGCGTTGACGAACTGTCTGAAGAGGACAAGATCGTCGTGTCACGTGCACGCCGCATCCAGCAGTTCCTCTCGCAGAACACCTACACCGCCAAGCAGTTCACCGGCGTGGAAGGCTCCACCGTTACCATCAAGGACACGGTGGAAGGCTTCACCGCCATCTGCGACGGCGAGCTTGACCACGTTGCAGAGCAGGCGTTCTTCAACGTCGGTGGCCTGGATGACGTTGAGCGCCAGTGGGCCAAGATCCAGGAACAGACCAAGTAATATGGCTGAGCTTGAGGTTGAGATTGTCGCAGCGGATCACTTCGTGTGGTCCGGAGCGGCCAAGATGGTCAAGGCCCGCACCAGCGATGGTGAAATCGGAATCCTGCCCGGCCACTCGCCCCTGCTGGCGATTCTGGCCGAAGGTGAGCTGGCCATTGAGCCTGTTTCCGGTGACCGCATTGCTGTAGTTGTCGACGGCGGATTCTTCTCCGTCGACAACAACAGGGTCGTCATTGTTGCTGACAACGCCCAATTGGGTGACGCGGCTACTGCGGGGATCCGCTAGCACGACCTTGATGAACGATCCTGGTTTTCCGTTCATCGCGTTGGCAACTGCCTTTGCGTTGCTGATTTTTGCACTGTGCCTGTCCGGGGTACGCCGCTTTAACCTGCGGCGTGCCTTGGGCACAGTGGACGCCTCCATTTGCACGGCTGGAAAAAGCTGGCAGATGGGGGTTTGTCGTTATCAGGACAACGACCTTGAGTGGTTCAAGCTGCTCTCGCTCAGTGTCCGCCCCAAATACACTTTCCGGCGCAGCTCGCTGGAACTCGTCGGACGCCGCAAGCCCACCGAGGCCGAACTCGTCAAGGTGCAGCCTGATTCCGTCATCGTGGAACTGCACTATGAGGGCCAGGAAGTATTGCTGGCAATGAAGTTCGACGCCTACACCGGACTGTCGTCGTGGCTGGAGGCCGGCCCGGTCATCGGTGTTGGTACCTGGCGCTAACGCCGGTGGATTTCATAGCTGACATCAACCTGACCGACGGACCAGTGCTCTGGATCGCCTGGGCCGCCGGAGCCGTCGGGTTCGGCTGGCTCCTGTGGGCCCGCGGACGCCGCTGGATCCTGAGCGCGGGCGTTGCCCTCCTGCTGTCCGCCGGCATTGTGGCCGCCGTGCACTGGCTGCTCATCTATGCGGTTTCAACCCTGCCCGAGGAACTCCCGCGCGAAGTGCTCGCGTGGTTTGTGGCAGTGGTCTTTGCCCTGTTCCTCTGGGCGCTCCGGCTCTGGAAGCTCCGCCGGCCGTCCCCGCCAGCGGCGCGCGGCGCGTGGCGGGGGAGGACCGCCGTGACAGCTGCCATGCTCGGAGTCTTCCTGCTCGCGTCCGTCCAGATCAATGCCTACTTCGGCCTCAACCACACGGTCAGTGACGTCATGGGCACGGCCGTGGCCAGGATCCTGCCGCTTGAATCCGCGCTGAAGCGCCAGCCTGCGGCCGAGGCTCCCGTTTCCTTGGGAGCCTGGCGGGCACCGGAGGGAATGCCGGCGGGCGGAGTGCTGCGGAAGGCGGAGATCCCCGGCTCCGTGTCGGGCTTCAGCAGCCGCGAGGCATATGTCTACCTGCCTCCCGCCTACCAGGCCACACCCCGCCCTGCCCTTCCGGTCCTTGTCCTCTTCTCCGGCCAGCCCGGCGGCCCGTCGGACTGGCTCACCGGCGGGGCACTGCGCAGCCGGATGGACCGATTCGCAGCGGAGCACGGCGGCGTTGCCCCGGTTGCCGTTGTGGTGGATCCCAACGGTTCGGCGTCCGCCAACACGCTGTGCATGGACAGCCGCATCGCCCGGGCCGACACGTTTCTTTCCCGGGACGTCCCGGAATGGATTGAACAGAACCTGGACGTTGATCCGGACCACAGACAGTGGGCGGCCGGGGGATTCTCCTTCGGAGCAACGTGTGCCATGCAGATGGGCACCCGGCATCCCGACGTCTACGCTTCCGTCCTCGCCTTCTCAAGCGAGCGCGAGCCGGCCCTTGCAAAGGAGCGGCACAAGACAGTTGACGCGGCGTTCGGCGGCGACGCGGCGGCCTTTGATGCGCAGACTCCCTTGAACATCATGCAGAAGACGCGGTTCGAGGGCCATGCCGTGTACTTCGGTGCCGGTTCCAGGGACCCGGAGTTCATTGCCTACATGGACGAACTTTCCGCAGCCGCGCGCCAGGCCGGTTTCACCGTCCACGCCCAAGCGGTGGCCAACACGGGTCACTCATGGGAAGCCGCGTCCAAGGGCCTTCCCGCCGCTCTGGACTTCATGGCGGAGCGGTGGGGAATCGTGCCGTGACCAACGAGCGAGTGGCAGACCAACCGGTGGCCAAGGCGGGTTCCGCAGCCGACCGCGGTGTGACGTGGTCGGATGTCACATGGCAAGCGCTCCGGCGTGCGCAGGACCATTTCAAGGCAGTGCCGTTTACCTTGGTTGTCCTTGGCCTGTTCCTGGGCACGGGCGCGGCCACCAACAGCTTCCTGTCGGGTCCTCCGGAGGCCCTCCTCGACGTCGCTTCGGTGAACATGACGGCCCTGAAGGGCGGGCAGTGGTGGTCCCTGTTCACATCGCTCTTCTTCGCCACGAACCCGGCGGCCTACCTCACCGCCGCGTCCATGATCCTGCTGCTGCTGGGACTCGCCGAGCGCAGGCTGGGCTCAGCGCGGACCGCAGGGTTCTTCTTCGGCGGACAGTTCGCGGCCGTTTCGCTGTTTCTGCTCCTCACCCAGCTCGCCCGCTTCGCCGGCGACGGCTGGATGGGGCTCATGGTGGACGCCCGGCTCATTGGACCGTACGCCGCGGTCCTTGCTGCGACACTGGGGGCCAGCGGACTCATTCCCGCCCTGTGGCAGCGCCGGCTTCGAACCGGCATCATGTCGGCGTCGCTGCTGCTTGTCCTCTACGTCGGGCATCCGGAGACCGTGGTCGGGTTCCTCGGTGCCCTGGCCGGGCTGGCCGCCGGGTGGTGGATCCAGAGCGACCACGGAACCCTCCACCGCCACCGCTCCACCGGCCGCGAGACGCGGAATCTCCTATCCCTGATCGTGGGAATTTTCGCCGTCGGTCCTATCCTGACGGCTGCCGTCCGCAGCCCCACCGGACCGCTGGCGCTGCTGCGGGACGTCGTCCTGAACCCGTTGCCCACCCTCAGCCAACTGGAGCAGAACTGCGGCGGCACCGTGGACGTGGATTGCCTGGAGGTCGGACGTGCCGGGTTCGCCGGACCGCTGGGCCTTGCCCTGGCCGTGGTGCCTGTGCTGCTCCTGCTGATCTGCGCCGACGGGCTGCGGCGGGGCCGGCGGCTCGCCTGGCGGATCACCATCGGTGTCCAGCTGGCCGTCACAGCATTGTCCGCCGTGTACCTCACGCTGTTTGCGCGGATACCGCACTACCCGTCACGGCCGCACACGGCCGTCATGGGTTCAGGGTTCGTCCACGTGCTCCCGCTAGTGGCAGTTCCGCTGCTGCTGGTGGTGCTGCTCTGGATCAACCGCCGCCAGTTCCGCGTGGAAACGTCGGCAGCAGCCAGGCGGCGGCTGACCCGGGTGCTGGCAGGAACGTGGTTGGCCCTTGCAGGCGCGTACACCATCGCCTGGCTGGCGGCCGGCGGCATAGAGCGCGATGGCGGTCCGTCAGGGCTCGCGGCCGAACTGGCACGCCAGTATCTGCCCGTGCCCATCCCCAGCCTGTACAACCGGATCTTCGAGGACCGGAATACAGTTGAGGCCTTCCTGTTTGCCTATTCCGGCATCGCTTTCTGGGCTGTCGCCCTGGCCGGCGTCTGGGTCGTGCTGCTCGGGCAGCACCATGGAGCCGGTGCAGGCGTTGAGGACAGGGACGTGGCCCGCCGCCTGGTGCGCACGGGCGGCGATTCACTGTCCTGGATGGCATTGTGGGAACCCAACAAATACTGGTTCACCCCCGCCCGGGACGCCGGCGTGGCCTACCAGCAGCATGGCAGCGTGGCCCTGACCCTGGGCGGTCCGTTCGGAGACCCGGGACTGCGGGATGAGGCCGCCGCCGGTTTTATGCAGTACTGCGCGGAGCATGCCCTGGTTCCGTGTTTCTATTCCTGCACCGACGGTCTCTGGCCCTTGCTCCAATCGCGGGCGTTCACCCGGGTGGCTGTGGCACAGGAGACCCGGCTTGCGGTCAGGGAACTCGAGTTCAAAGGCAAGGAATGGCAAAACGTCCGGACGGCCCTGAACCGTGCGCGAAAGATCGGCGTCACGGCAGTGTGGGGACATTACAGCGGGTTCGCGGCGCCGCTGCGGGCCCAGCTCCTGGAGGTGTCCGAGGAATGGGCCGCCCAGAAGTCCGTCCCGGAGATGGGCTTTACGCTCGGCGGCATGGACGAACTGATGGACGACGACGTCCTGTGCTGCGTCGCCGTTGACGGAGACGGCCTGGTGCACGGCGTGACGAGCTGGCTCCCCGTATTCGACGACGGGTCGGTGGTCAGCTGGACGCTCGACTTCATGCGCCGACGGGAGGACGGGTTCCCCGGCGTCATGGAGTTCCTGATTGCCTCCGCCGTCCTGGAGCTGCGGAGCTCCGTTGAAGTTATTTCCCTGTCCGGCTCGCCCTTGGCCAAGGAGCCTGCTGACTCGGCCGCCGCACCGGCGGATCCGGCCGGGGATGAGGACCGGGGGAAGGACCGCAAGCCCGAGGGGCTCGCAGCGATCCTTGATGTGGTGGGGCGGGCACTGGAGCCCGTGTATGGCTTCCGTTCCCTGGCCACCTTCAAGTCGCGCTTCAAACCTGACTACCGAACGCTCTACCTCTATTACCAGGACCCCCTGCAGCTGCCTGCGATTGGCAGGGCGCTGAGCCGTGCCTACCTGCCCGGTCTCTCCGTCCGCCAGAGCGCGCGCCTGCTGAGGACACTTGTGAGCTAATTGCGTATCGCCGGCTGAGCGACGCGGGCAGCATGTTTTCTAATTCTGAAAACATTTGTGACAAGAAACAATTCCGCGGGCCGGGTCAATGCATAACGGCAAAAAAAATGATCCCCGGCACGAATGCCGGGGATCATTTGATTCGTTGGATGCCGCCCGCAGGCGGCAGTCCTAAGAGGGACTAGACCAGCGTTACACCGGTAGCCTGGGGGCCCTTGGCGCCCTGGCCGATCTCGAACTGAACGCGCTGGTTCTCGTCGAGGGTCTTGAATCCACCGGTCTGGATCTCCGAGTAGTGAACGAAGACATCACCATCGGAGTCATCCGGGGTGATGAAGCCGAAGCCCTTTTCCGCGTTGAACCACTTGACGGTTCCCTGTGCCATTTATTTCTCCTCATTGTGGAACTTGCTTAAGTCCGGCACACTTCGCACCGCACTTGGTCACTCCGCGAGAAGAATCCTGGCTTGCAGCCCGGTGGAACCGGACACTAGCTGACGAAGCTTCGCGCTCGCAACATGTCTTGCGAGCATGAAAAACACCTACACAAAGACTTATATAAGAATTTCATGTGGGTTGCGTCAGGTCAACGGGCAAAACGGGGAATTCGATAAATTTTGAGTAAAGCCCTTGTGAACCGCTGCCTTATGACAGTTCGCCGCGCTATTGGACGGCCGCCAATTCAGAAGAGGCGGGATTCGCTGTCGTCAACGCCGCGCATGGCGTCGTAGTCGAGGGTGACGCAGTCGATGCCGCGGTCGTTGGCCAGGACCTTCGCCTGGGGTTTGATCTGCTGGGCGGCGAAGATGCCGCGGACAGGTGCCAGCAGCGGATCCCGGTTGAGCAGTTCCAGGTAGCGGGTCAGCTGTTCGACGCCGTCGATGTCGCCGCGCCTTTTGAGTTCTATGGCGACAGTTGCACCGTCGGCATCCCTGGCCAGGATGTCCACCGGGCCGATGGCCGTGAAGTACTCGCGCCGGATGAGTGAAAAACCGGTGCCGAGCCTTTCGATCTGATCGGCCAGCAACCGCTGCAGGTCGGCTTCGACCCCGTCCTTGATGAGGCCGGGATCCTGGCCCAGCTCATGGGAGGTGTCGTGCAGCTGCTCATGGATGTTGATGATGAGCCGGTCATCGGTCTTGGCGGACTGGACGGTCCACTGCTCCGTGACACCAAGCTCCAGGTCCACCTCGTCGGGCGAGGAGACCCGAAGGCTGGCCGGGGGGCTCATCCAGTTCAGCGGCTTATACGAGCCGCCGTCGGAGTGCACCAGGACAGACCCGTCCGCCTTGACCAGCAGGAGCCTGGTGGCGAGGGGGAGATGGGCCTTGAGCCGGCCAACATAATCAACAGAACAACGGGCTATGACTAAACGCACCCGGTAAACACTACCGTCTGAGCCCAAGGCAGGGACAGCACGGGGTCATAGCCTGGGGCAGAATGGAGGCATGCCCCGTTCCAACCGCCCCCGCCGTGCAGCCTCCGGAAAACTGGGGCAGGCCAGCCGCAAGCACGCCACAGGCCCCGTGCCGGAGCTGGACCTCGAGCGTGCCCGGTCGGGCATCGCAAGGCGCGAAAGCGCTCCCGACGGCGAGTGGATGGTCCGCACGATGACGGCCAAGCGGGCGGAAAAGGCATACATCTGCCCGGGCTGCTCAACAGCAGTCCTCCCCGGGGTGGAGCACCTGGTGGTTTGGTCCGAGGATCACCTGTTCGGCGCGGCGGCAGGCCTTTCGGAGCGGCGCCACTGGCACTCCAACTGCTGGACGTCACGCACGTACCGCTATCGCTAAGCTGTTAGTCATGACTTTTGACCCGGCGTCGTTCGTATTCAGCCAGCCCTCCGAAGTAACCGCAATCCGGGCTTCAACCGTTCTTCCGGCCCGCCGGGAGAACGTGGAAATACGGACGGAAGACGGTCACGTACTCGTCGGCGAACTCGCCGTCCCGGAGTCGGGAGACATCACCGCCACGCTGATCACGCTGCATCCGCTGCCCACCCACGGCGGGTTCATGGACTCGCACGTTTACCGCAAAGCGTCCTACCGGCTGCCCGCGCTGGCCGGAGTGGCCGTCCTCAGGTTCAACACCAGGGGAACCAGCTCGCCGCGCGGCACCAGCGACGGCCGGTTCGAGGAGGGCATCGGAGAACGGCTCGACGTCGAAGCGGCCGTCAGGTTCGCCGCAGGCCGGAACCTGCCAAACCGCTGGCTGGTGGGCTGGTCGTTCGGGACCGAGCTCGCGCTCATGTATGGGGCGACGGAACCGGTGGCCTCCGAGGTGGAAGGCGCAGTCCTGCTTTCGCCGCCGCTGCACCGGGCCACGGATGTTCACCTGAAGGAGTGGGCCGCCGCAGGCAAGCCCCTTAAAGTGCTTGTCCCCGAACACGACGACTACCTCCAGCCGGCGGCCGCCGCCGAGCGCTTCAGGCTGGTGCCGCAGGCGGACGTGGTGGGGGTCGACGGCGCCAAGCACCTCTGGGTGGGGGAGAAGTACGCGGCGCGCGTGCTCAATGAAATCGTCGACGAGGTCACGGAGAGTGGTGCCAGCCCGGACGGCCTGCCGCAGGAATGGAACGGTCCCGTGGCCACGGCCGCGCCTTAGGCCGTAACCGCGACAACACCGCAACTAAACAGGACAGCCGCCCCGTGGATCCACGGGGGCGGCTGTCCTGTTTCCCAGCGGAATCGCTGGTCAGTGCTTGTCCTGGCGGACGATGAAGATTTCCTTCACGAGCAGCATGACCGCAGCGGCGGTGGGAATGGCGATAAGGGCGCCGAGCACTCCCAGGAGGCTGCCGCCCGCGATCACGGAAATGACGGCAACGGCGCCGGGCACGGCCACCGCCTTCTGCATGATGCGGGGGGAGATGAAGTACGCCTCGAACTGCAGGTAGGCGAAGTAGCAAATGGCATAGGCAACGGCGGTCTGCCACCCTGCGGTCAGGGCGATCAGCGTTACCAACACGCCTGCGATCATTCCGCCGACCAGCGGGATGAAGGCCAGCAGCGCGACGACGAAGGCCAGCAGGACGGCAAAAGGGACGCCGACAATGGACATCACGATGAACGCAAAGGTCGCGTTGACGAGGGCCACGCAGGCCTGGCCGATGACGTAGTTGCCCACGGAACCGGTGATCTCTTCCGAAAGGGCTTCCACCCGTCCCCGGCGGGAGCGGGGTGCCAGCCGGTAACCCCACTTCTTCATGGCGGGAAGGGCGGCGAGGAAATAAAGGCTCAGCACGAGGACAATAAGAGTTCCAAAGAGCCCATTGGCCACCGTGGAACCGAAGCCGACCACCCCGCCGAAGATGCCACCCACGGCATCCGGATCGTTAACGAACTTCTCCAGCTCCTGCGTAATGCGCTCCCGCACGCCAAACTGGTCGTCCAGGCTGCGGAAGAAGTCCGAATCGATGAAGTCCTGGATCCAGCGGGGCGCTTCCTGCACAACCTGGGTCACCTGCTGGACTATGGTGGGGATCAGCGTTGCGAAGAATCCGACGACGGCGGCGGCAAGGACCGTGACGGATACCAAAATGCCAATAGGCCGCGGCAGTTTGCGCCCTTCCAGCCAGCGCACCACCGGGTCCAGGCCCAGAGCAATGAAAAGCGCGGTCACAATCCACAGCAGGAGCTGCGTGGTGTTGGACCCAATCCAGTAGACGAGCAAGGCCAGGCCGACACCGACGGTCCCCATGAATCCCATATAAAGGGGATGCTGGGATGACATGCGCGGCCCCGGATGGCCGAAGCGGGTACCCCTCTCGGTTTCGGGGGTGAGGGATTCCTCCACGGACTCCGGCGGCATCTCGAAGCGAAGCCGGGGCTGGGCGCCGGGAATGGGCGTCCGGAGCCTGCGCACCACCGCCGCCGCCAAGCGGGGCAGCCGCCGTTTGTGCTCGTGTTGCCTGCCGCCCGTTACACCTTCCTGTGCACCGGATCCCGTGATGTCTTGCTGTCCTGGGGTGGACGAATCCGTGTGTTCAGTCACTGCGTTTTGAGGCCCTTTACCGTCCGTGGCGCCGCCTTCGCGGGCCTTGTGATGATCATCGCAAACACTATCAGCAGGCCTGTCAGCGCCCGGTTTTCCGGCGGACGCGGCAGGTTGCCCTAGGCTGGGAACAAAGCCCCGATCTGACTCATTGGTAACAAAACGGTTACTATTGAAAGTAAACCCCCGCTGATGATAGGTATCCTTTTGCGTTTCAAGACTGCAGTTGCACTAGTGCTGCTCGGCCTCCTAACACTGCTGGCCGGCGTAGGACAGAAGACCATCTGGGCCCCGGCCGAGACCGTTACAGCCTCGGCACCCTCCGACGGCACCGCCGCACCACTTACCGTCATTGACCAGAAGTTGAGGACCCTTCACGGGGGAACGGTCAAGATCAACGTCAAGGGCGAAGGCAGCTTTATGCTGGCGGCCGGCCGTCCCGACGATGTTGATGCATGGGTGGGCAAGACAGCCCACAACACGGTGTCCGGAGTCTCCGAAGACAACAAATCCCTCCAGGTGACCCACGCGGACGGCGAAGCCGCCGCACCGTCGCCCGCCGGTTCCGATCTGTGGGTTTCCACGGAGAACGCCAGCGGTGAGCTGAACTACACCTGGAATGCCCCGGCCGACGGCGAGTGGTCGCTCCTGCTGGCCTCGGACGGCACCAAGCCGGCGCCGTCGTCCATCTCGATGACGTTCCCCAATGACACCTCCACCCCGTGGGCCGTGCCGTTGATGGTTCTTGGCGGCCTCCTCATGCTCGCCGGGCTGGCGCTGCTGGTGATCAAGCCAAAGGGCGGCAAGCCCGCCGGAGTGGGAGGGGATGACACCGGCGAATCCCTGAAAGACAAGTTGGTCCGCCGTGCACGCGCAGTCCGCCCGGCTGACAAGCCGGCGCCTGCAGCTCCCTCGCCGGTCGAGAAGCAGCCCGGCAGCGCCAGTTCCACCGCCAACTTCACCGCGAGGCGCGCGGGCGTGGCCATGGCTGCCCTCGCAGCCACCATCGTTGCCGGCACGGGCGTAGCCGCCCAGGCCACAACCACTCCTTCGCCGTCGGCCAGCACTGCCGCCGGGGCGGAGACCGCGCCCGACTCGCCCGTGCTGCTGGATGCCCAGTTCCGCCGGATCCTGGAACAAGTGTCAAGCACGGTGGATGCCGGCGACGCCGCCAAGGATGCCGCGAAGCTCAAGTCCCGTGTGGACCGCACCGAACTTGAGGTCCGCACGCAGAACTACAGGATCCGTTCGCAGGTGGGCGCCTACGAGGCCCGCATGCCCGTCCGTGCCACCAAGCTGCTGACCACCGTTGTCACCAGCAAGCGGGCCTGGCCCCGCCAGGTCATGGCCGTCACCCAGGGTGAAGGCAATGTTGTGCCTCAGCTGCTGACCCTCGTGCAGAAGTCCCCGCGCGAGAACTACAAGCTCGTGGAAACCACCCCGCTGCAGCCGGGTACCACGTTCCCCGCCATCGGACGGACCGGCACGGAAACCCTTGCCGCCAACGACAAGTCAGGCCTGCTCTACAGCGGCGAGGAAGCCCTTGCCGGGTTGGGCGACCGCCTGACCAAGCCTGATTCGACGTTCAAGGACAAGCTCGTCGAGGGTGAGTCCTCGCCCTACATCGCCGACACCCTGGCGTACCAGGCCGATGTGGCCAAGACCGGCGTCAACGGCAACTTCAGCTTCACGCATAAGGTGGCACCCGAGGAAACCGTGGTGTTCCGCACCGCAGACGGCGGCGCACTGGTCCTTGGCCGCCTGAACTTCGCCTTCGACGGAACGCCCAAGGCCGAAGGCGACAAGCTCGCCATAGGCGACGACGCGGCCGTCCTGGCCGGGGGCAAGGAGACGAGCTCCGGCATGGTGCTCAACTTCGCCGAGTCCATGGCCGTCTACATCCCGCCGACCGGATCCAAGGATCCGATGAAGCTCGTGGCCGCCACCCGCGGGCTCGTGGGCGCAAGCTTCAAGTAGCCCCTGCTCCGGGTATGACCGGCAGCGGCCGGAGTGGCTAGAGTGGAGGCTATGAGTTCGCCAGCCTCCCGTCCAGTCCCTCCAGCCGCTGCCAGCCAGCTCAACCTGCGCGGCGCCGTCGACCTTTCCAGCCTGAAACAGCGCCCTGCGCCACCGGCGGCCGGGCAGTCGCCCGCCGGCAGACAGCCCGGTGCGGGACAGTCCGGCGCCGTCCCGCCCTCAGCCGCCCAAGGGGCGCCGGACACCGGCGGGCAGCCGCTTCGCGTCGAAGTCACCGAGGCGAACTTCCAGCAGCTCGTTGAACTGTCCGCGCAGGTCCCCGTGGTGTTCGGCCTCTGGGCCAGCTATTCGCCCGCCTCGGGCGAGCTGCTCAACGTCCTTGAGGACATCATCAACAGCTATGGCGGACGCCTGGTCCTGGGTGCCGCAGACATCGACGCCTTCCCGCAGCTGGCCCAAGCCTTCCAGGTCCAGGCTGTTCCCACGGCCGTGGCCGTGGTGAAGGGGCAGCCAGTGCCCCTGTTCCAGGGCGGAGCCGACGAACAACAGGTGCGCAGCCTCTTGGATGAACTGCTGAAGGTCGCCGCCGCCAATGGCGTCACCGGCAGCCTGGGCGGCGCCGAAGCCGCACCGGCCGAAGCCGAACCGGTCCCGCTGCCGCCCCTGCACCAGGCAGCGTACGACGCCATCGACGCCGGAGATTTCGCCGCTGCGGCCGCTTCCTACCGGCAGGCGCTGCTGGAAATGCCCGCTGACGCGGAAGCCAAAGCCGGCCTTGCCCAGGTGGAGCTGATGGAGCGACTGCAGTCCCTGACCGGTCCGGACGGCGAGGCGCTGCGCCAGCTCGCGGCCGATGAGCCGGACAACCTTGATGCCCAGCTGGGCGTGGCCGACCTGGACATTGCGGGCGGGCACATCGAGGACGCCCTCGGCAGGATTGTCGGCTTCATCGGCCGCAACTTCGGGCCGGAGCGCGAGACCGCCCGTGTCCGGCTGCTGGACCTCTTCGAAGTAGTGGGCCCGTCCGATGAACGCGTCGCCAAGGCACGGCAGGGGCTGGCCCGGGTGCTCTTCTAATGCCCCCGGCACTCTTTTCACCTTTGGAGCTGCGCTCACTGACACTGAGCCACCGCGGATGGGTTTCGCCCATGTGCCAGTACAGCTGCGGTCCGGACACCGGCGAAGGCGTCCCCCACGACTGGCACCTCATGCACCTGGGGTCCTTCGCGGCCGGAGGCGCGGCCCTGATCCTCACCGAGGCTGCAGCGGTCAACGCAGCCGGCCGAATCAGCCCAATGGACGCCGGAATCTATAACGACGAGCAGGCGGCCGGGTGGGAGCGGATCACGGCGTTCGTGCACCGCCACGGTGCAGCGGACGCCAAGATCGGCACCCAGCTGGCGCATGCCGGCCGGAAGGCCTCGACGTACTGGCCCTTCTCGGGCAATCGCGGCTCAGTGCCGGCGTCCGACGGCGGCT
This sequence comes from Arthrobacter oryzae, assembly GCF_030812315.1. GTDB lineage: Bacteria > Actinomycetota > Actinomycetes > Actinomycetales > Micrococcaceae > Arthrobacter > Arthrobacter oryzae_B. Next base: position 567,176 of record NZ_JAUSSM010000001.1, read on the forward strand.
GGGAGACTGTGGGGCCGGGCACCTCGGCATTTGACGGCTATGCGGCGCCCGCTGCCATGACCGCGGCGGAAATTGACGGCGTCATTTCGGACTTTGCCGCGGCCGCAGTCCGGGCAGTCGACGCAGGGTTCGACACGATCGAAATCCACGGCGCCCACGGTTATTTGCTGCATCAGTTCCAGAGCCCGCTCATCAACGACCGCACCGATGCCTGGGGCGGCGACGAGCCCGGACGGAACCGGCTGACCCTGGCCGTGGTGGACGCGGTGCGCAAAGTCATCCCCGATTCGATGCCGCTCCTGCTGCGGATTTCCGCTTCGGACTGGGCTGAGGGCGGGATCGACGCCGCCGCCTCGGTCCGGCTGGCCAGCGCGGCCGCAGAACACGGTGTTGACCTGGTGGACGTGTCCAGCGGGGGAGCCGTGGCGCACCAGCAGATTCCGGCCGGTCCCGGCTACCAGACGGGCTTCTCGGCCCGGATCCGGCGGGAGGCAGGCGTCCGCACCGGCACTGTGGGACTCCTTACCTCTCCCGGACAGGCGGAACACGCCGTCGCCACCGGCCAGGCTGACGGGGTCTTCATTGCGCGCGCGGCCCTGCGGGATCCGCACTGGTGGCTCCGCGCCGCCTTCGAGCTCGGCCACCAGCTCCCGTGGGCGCCGCAGTACGAACGGGCCATTCCCCGCCACTCGTTCTAGGAAGTACCCCTTTCGGACGATCCTTCCGGCGCATTCCGGAGGCTACGCTGGCACCATGACTGAACCGCAACCCGGGATTGATCCGTCCGCCGGCCCTCAGCAGCACCCTGTTCCGGCCCTTGCCATCCGCGGCCTCGCGAAACGCTTCGGCGGAAAGATCGCTGTGGACGGCCTCAGCCTGGACGTGCCTGCCGGGTCCTTCTACGGGATTGTGGGTCCCAACGGAGCCGGCAAGACCACCACGCTGTCCATGGCTACAGGGCTTCTGCGGCCGGACTTCGGCACGGCACTGGTGCACGGCGTCGACGTCTGGGCCCGGCCGCTTGAGGCGAAGAAACTCATGGGCATCCTCCCTGATGGAGTCCGGCTTTTTGACCGGCTCACGGGGGAACAGCTGGTGAGCTACGCGGGCCTGTTGCGGGGGATGGACAAGGACGTGGTGTCCGCCAGAGTGCGGGAGCTCCTGGCCGCGCTTGACCTCAGCGCCGACGCCGGAACCCTGGTGGTGGACTATTCGGCCGGCATGACCAAAAAGATCGCGTTGGCCTCCGCCCTTATCCACGCGCCCAGGCTGCTGGTGCTCGATGAGCCCTTTGAATCGGTGGACCCGGTCTCCGCGGCCAATATCCGGGACATCCTTGAACGCTACGTTGAATCCGGCGGGACGGTGATCGTCTCCAGCCACGTCATGGACCTCGTCCAGCGGATGTGCGACCACGTCGCTGTCGTAGCCGCGGGCCGGTTGCTCGCAGCCGGCACGGTGGAAGAAGTCCGCGCCGGCGCCTCCTTGGAGGACCGGTTCGTCCAGCTCGTAGGCGGCCGGAGCCAGACGGAGGGCCTGGAATGGTTGCGCACCTTCTAAGGCTGAAGATCACGCTCCTGCGCAACAGCCTCAGGCGCAGCCCCTGGCAGCTCGTGGGTCTGATCGTCGGCGGCCTCTACGCGCTGGGGCTGGTGGGTGTCCTGGTGGTGGCCCTGCTCCTGCTGCGGCAGGAGGCAAACGACGTCGCGCACACCGTTGTGGTCCTGGGCGGTGCGGCGGCCGTCCTCGGCTGGGGCATCATCCCGGTGGCGGTCTCGGCCGCCGACATGACGCTCGATCCCGCACGGTTCACCACGTTCGCCGTCCCTATGCGGCAGCTCCTGACCGGCTTGGCATTGGGCGGGCTGATCGGAATTCCGGGCGTGGCCACTGCCCTGGTGGCACTGGCCACGGTGGGGACGTGGTCCCGCGGCGTCATTCCCGCACTGGCCGCGCTCCTGGGGGCGGTCCTGGGCGTCTTCACGTGCATTGTGCTGTCCAAGGTGGCCACGACGGCCACAGCCAGCCTTGCGGCGTCGCGCCGTTTCAAGGATGTCAGCGGCGTTGTCTTCATGGTGCCCCTGATCCTGCTGGGCCCCCTCGTGGCAGGAGTATCGCAAGGGATCTCAGCGTCCGCCGGGTTCCTGCCGGACTTTGCCCGGACCATGGCGTGGACACCTCTCGGGGCTGCCTGGTCCCTGGGCGGTGACATCGACGCCGGGTACCCGGGGACGGCGGCAGCCAAACTCCTCATCGCCGTGGCCACCGTGGCGGCGCTCGCCTGGTGCTGGAAAATCCTTCTGGAGCGCGCCCTGGTCAACCCTCCATACGCGGGTAGCGGGAGCCGGAAGGGCGGCAAGATGGGGCTGTTCTCCATCCTGCCCGCAACGCCTACCGGTGCGGTGACAGCGCGTGCGCTTACCTACTGGCTGCGCGATCCCCGTTACGGCGGATCGCTCATTGTCATCCCGCTGCTGGCTCTGGTGATGTTTTTCCAGGCGAGCCAGGGTGATGACTTCGGGATCCTCTTGGTGCTTGGCCCACTGACCGCTTTCCTGATGGCCTGGTCTATCTCGGCTGACGTCTCCTACGACAACACCGCTTTCGCGCTCCACCTAGCCACGGGAGTGCGGGGGGTCGCCGATCGGCTGGGCCGTGCCCTGGCCTGCCTTCTTCTCTCCGTCCCGGTGGTGCTGGCTTTCACGTTCGTGCCGTTTGCGTTCACCGGCAGCTGGGAGTGGCTGCCCGGAATGCTGGGTTTGTCCGTGGGCATCCTCCTGACCGGTCTTGGCCTCTCGTCCGTGGTGTCGGCCCGGTACAACGTAGCCGTGCCGCTGCCGGGAGACAGCCCGTTCAAGAAACCCCCGGGCAATGTGGGCCAGACAATGCTCGTGCAGTTCGGCGGGATGGGCGTGCTGTTCCTCCTCGTGCTCCCGGAAGCCGCGCTGATAGTTGCCCAGAGCGTGACGGGCAATGCGCTCTTCGGGTGGCTGAACCTTGCGCTGGGCACCATCCTGGGAGTCGTACTTTTCGTGTTGGGCGTACGCCTCGGCGGCAAATGGCTCGACGCGCGCGGACCCGAACTGCTGGCCCAGCTCGCGGTCAACCGCTAGGCCTGCCAGGGGCATGATTTAGTAGTAAGGACGCGGAAAGGCGGTTGGCCATGGAAGTCGTGATTCTTCCGGGGAGCAAACAGATCGGTTCCCTGGCGGCGGACGCCATTGAGGCCCTGCTGCGCCGGAAAGCGGACGCTGTCCTCGGCCTGGCCACCGGATCCTCCCCGCTGCCGGTCTACGATGAGCTTGCCCGCAGGCATGAGCAGGCCGGCCTCGACTTCAGCCGGGCGCACGGCTTTGCCCTGGACGAGTATGTGGGCCTTGAGCCGGGGCATCCGCAGTCCTACCGTGAGGTGATCCGGCGGGAGTTCACGGACCGCGTGAACATTGATCCGGAGAACGTGCACAGCCCCGACGGCTCGGCGGCGGATATCGAGGCAGCCTGCGAGGCCTACGAGGAAGCCATCAAGGCCGCCGGAGGCGTGGATCTTCAGCTGCTGGGGGTGGGCACCGATGGGCACATCGGCTTCAACGAGCCGGGCTCGTCGCTGGTGTCGAGGACCCGGATCAAGAGCCTGATCGAACAGACACGCCGGGACAACGCGCGTTTCTTCAACAGCATCCATGACGTTCCCCACCATGTGCTCACCCAGGGGCTGGGCACCATCATGGACGCCCGCCACGTGATTCTGATTGCGACCGGCGCCCAGAAGGCACAGGCTGTCCGGGACTTCATAGAGGGTCCGGTCGCAGCCATCTGTGCAGCGTCGGTGCTGCAAATGCACCCGCACGCCACGGTCCTTGTGGACGAGGCAGCCGCGTCGTCGCTGCGGCTGGCGGATTACTACCGCCACACCTATGACAACAAGCCCGGGTGGCAGGGCCTGTAGTCCGGCTGTTCAGTTTTTTGTCCGGCACAACAGCTAAGATGGATGCCATGACTAGCATGACGGATCCCCTCGAAAACGACCCGATGCGTGAGCTTTCCGGAGCAGGAACGTCCACTGCCACTATCGAGCGCGAGGAACTGCGCCAGGAAGTGGAGCCCGGTGACCGGGAGCGGTTCTCCCACTACGTGCGCAAAGAGAAGATCATGGAATCGGCCCTGACGGGCGAGCCGGTCATCGCACTGTGCGGCAAGGTGTGGACCCCCGGCCGCGATCCCCAGAAGTTCCCGGTCTGCCCCGAGTGCAAAGAGGTCTACGAAGGCCTGCGTCCCGGCAACGACGGCGGCAAGGGCTCGGACGGCGATTCCGGCAAGTAGCCGGTGCTTCCTGCGGTCACCCACTTCTTGAGGTGACCGCGCCCCCTCCGGGGCAGGCGACAAATCACGGCGCGCTATTCTCCGCTGCGCGCGTCCCGTGACGATATTGATTGTGGTTAATTGTGGTTGCCGGACCGGTGCGGCTCATCCGGAACAGATTGGTGTTTATGTTTATGTGTCTTTCGTTGTCGGCTGCCGCAATGCGGGGAATTGAGGGCTCTGCGTGACGGAGACACTTTTCGGCGGGCCAACGCTGCCACCGGCCTACCCCGAACGGGCAGCGTGGGGTACTGCGCAAAAGCTCCGTGCCTGGCAGCAGGAGGCGCTTGACCGCTATTTTGCTACCGGTCCCAGGGACTTCCTGGCCGTGGCAACACCCGGGGCAGGCAAAACCACCTTCGCCCTGCGGGTGGCCTCGATGCTGATCGAGGCCGGCACCGTGAACCGGGTGACCATTGTGGCGCCCACGGACCACCTGAAGCGCCAGTGGGCTGATGCCGCAGCCCGCGTGGGGATCGCAATCGACCCCAACTTCAAGAACGCGGACGGGCAGCACGGCCGCGGCTTCATCGGCGTGGCCGTGACCTACGCCCAGGTGGCCAGCAAGCCCATGCTGCACCGCGCAAAGACTGAGGCCGCCAGGACCCTGGTGATCCTCGACGAGATCCACCACGGCGGCGAAGCCCTGTCCTGGGGCGACGGACTGCGCGAAGCCTTTGACCCCGCGACACGCCGCCTGTCGCTGACGGGGACGCCCTTCCGTTCCGACACTTCGCCCATTCCGTTCGTAGAGTACGCCGAGGACCGGGACGGCATCCGCCGCTCCAAGGCCGACTACACCTACGGCTACGGGAACGCCCTCCGTGACCACGTGGTCCGTCCCGTCATGTTCATGGCCTACTCAGGACAGATGCGCTGGCGCACCAGCGGCGGCGAGGAGATGGCCGCTTCGCTTGGCGAGTCGGCCGTCACCAAGGACATCATTTCGCAGGCCTGGCGTACGGCCCTCAACCCTGCAGGCGAATGGATCCCGGCCGTGCTGGCCGGGGCGGACAAACGCCTGAGCGAGGTCCGCCGGACCGTGCCCGATGCCGGTGGCCTGGTGATCGCCACCGACCACGAAGACGCTCGGGCGTACGCCCTCCAGCTGAAGAAGATCACGGGCGAATCACCCACCGTGATCCTTTCCGACGACGCCAAGGCATCCAGCAAGATCGAGGAATTCACCGCCAGCGAAAAGCGCTGGATGGTCGCCGTCCGCATGGTGTCCGAAGGCGTGGACGTGCCCCGTCTTTCCGTGGGCGTCTACGCCACTTCCACGTCCACGCCGCTCTTCTTCGCCCAGGCCGTGGGCCGTTTCGTGCGTGCACGGAAGCGGGGCGAGACGGCCTCCGTGTTCCTGCCCTCCGTGCCTCAGCTGACCGCGTTGGCGAACTCGATGGAGGCTGAACGGGACCACGCCCTGGACCGGCCGGAGAAAGAGGACGGCGACGGCCTGTTCAATCCGGAGGACTCGCTGATGGACGAGGCCAACCGGGAGGACAAAGCCTCCGACAGCCTCACCAAGGGCAAGTTCGAGGCCCTGGACTCGCAGGCATCGTTCGACCGGGTGCTGTTCGACGGCGGCGAGTTCGGCACCGGCGGCGACATCGGGTCAGATGACGAACTGGACTTCCTGGGCATTCCGGGGCTCCTGGACGCCGAGCAGGTCGGCACGCTGCTGCGCCAGCGCCAGCATGAACAGCAGAGCCGCAAGAAGCTCAGGTCCGCAGAGCCGGTTGCCTCGCCTGCGGTGCCGGACCACCGGATGCTGATGGACCTGCGCAACGAACTGGCCAAGAACGTGGCTGCCTGGTCCGCCCGGACCGGGACGCCGCACGGCGTGGTGCACACCAAGCTCCGAACCGTCTGCGGCGGCCCTCCCGTGGCGCAGGCCAACGAGGAACAGCTGCAGGCCAGGCTGCGGAAGCTTCAGGACTGGTTCATCGGCCGCAAGTAGGGCCGGAGCTCACGGCGGAGCCGCAGAAAGGGCCGACCCGCAACGCGGGCCGGCCCTTTCGGCGCGTAAAAGCAGGGCCGGCTCAGGCCAGGTCCACGCCGCCGAGTTCCATTTCCGCGTAAGCGTCGTCAAGGTCGGCGGCGATCCCGGCCGTCAGGTTCCGGATCACCGTCACGGAATAGCCGGCCTGGACGGCATCCAGGGACGTGGCCATCACGCAGTAGTCGGTGGCGATGCCCACGATCACAACGTCTTCCACGTCATGGCTCTGCAGCCAGTCGTCCAGGCCGATCGCGTCCTCATCGGCGAATGAACTGGCGGTGAGCGCTTCCGCGTCGTCCGGCAACGGCAGGGCGCCGGGCTTGCGGTCACCCGTCGGGACGGCGTCCTCGGGGGCCAGGATGCCCTCAAAGCCGGAGTAGGCGGCTGTGAACTGGCCCTTCTGGAAATAGGCCTGGATGTACTCGGTGTCCAGGTCGGGATGAAGCTCCGCGCCGCGGGTGCCGGCGACGCAGTGCGGCGGCCAGGTGTCGATGAAGTCGGGCGACTCCGAGAAATGCTGTCCGGGTTCGATGTGCCAGTCCTGCGTGGCCACAATGTGGTCGAACTGGCCGTGATGGGCATCCACGAACTCGCTGATGGCACCGGCCACTTCGGCCCCGCCCTTGACGGCTAGGGAGCCTCCCTCGCAGAAATCGTTCTGGACATCAACAATAATCAGGGCGCGGGACATCAGTTCTCCTCAGTTTTCTTCGTAGAGAGTGGGGATGGCTGGTTCGCCGCGCTGGAGGCGGTTGACCACTGCGGGGAGTTCCGCCATGGAGTCCATGTGCCGCTGGCGGGCGCGGATCACGCCCTCGGTTCCGGTCCAACCGGGGAGCAGCTCGCCGTTCTTGATGAACTGCTGCAGCAGCTGGCGGTCGTTGCCGTCGTCTTCGGGCCGGTGTCCCACCCCCACGATCTCCTGGGTGGCGACGCCCCGCTCGTCGAGCTTTCGCAGGGCGTACTTCCTGCCGCCCTTGCTGGCCTTGTTCTTGGCCGCCTTGGCCACCGAAACGAATTCACCGGCGTCATCCGTGCGGCTGACGAGTTTGTACACCATGCTCGCCGTGGGGGCGCCGGAGCCGGTGACCAGCGAGGTGCCCACGCCGTAGGAGTCAACCGGTGCCGACTGCAGCGCTGCGATGGCGTATTCATCCAAGTCGGAGGTGACCACGATCTTGGTGTTTTCGTTGCCGAGGTCGTCCAGCAGCTGCCGCACCCATTGTGCCTGCGCCACGAGGTCCCCGGAGTCCAGCCGGACCGCCCCCAGCTTGGGGCCCGCAAGGTCAACGGCCGTACGGACGGCCGCTTCGACGTCGTACGTGTCCACCAGCAGCGAGGTTCCGCTGCCGAGCGAGGCGAGTTGCGCCTCAAAGGCTTCCCGTTCGGTGTCGTGGAGGAGCGTGAAGGAGTGGGCGGCGGTGCCCACGGTCTTGATGCCGTAGCGCCGCCCGGCTTCCAGGTTGGAGGTGCTGTCGAAGCCGGCGATGACGGCTGCGCGGGCGGCGGCGGCCGCGGATTCCTCCTGGGTCCGCCGGGAGCCCATTTCGATGCAGGGCCGGTTGCCGGCTGCGGTGATCATCCGGGACGCTGCGGACGCGATGGCGCTGTCATGGTTGAGCACCGAGAGAATGTACGTCTCCAGGATGCAGGCCTCTGCGAACGTGGATTCCACAATCAGGATGGGGGAGTGAGGGAAATACGCTTCACCCTCCGCATAGCCCCAGATGTCGCCGGTGAAACGGAAACCGGCCAGGTAGTCCAGGGTTTCGGCGTTGACCACCCCCGTGCTCCGGAGGAAATCCAGCTCCGGCCCGTCGAAGCGGAAGTCCGCGATGCCCTCCAGCAGCCTGCCCGTTCCTGCCACGATCCCGTAGCGGCGGCCGTCCGGAAGCCGGCGGGCGAACGCCTCGAACACCGACTTCCGGTGCGCGGCACCGGAGTGCAGCGCCGCCTGGAGCATGGTCAGTTCGTAGTGGTCGGTGTACAAGGACGTGCGGGGATGGTCCCAGCCAGCAGAGGTACTCACGAATTCACTCTAGTGCGCATCGCCCTAGAATGGACAGATGACCCTAAGCGTTGCGCTCGGCCCTGACACCCAGGAGAGCACCCAGACCGGAACAGTGACGTCCACCGACGCCCTGACCGCCCCGGACATTCCCTGGAACCTGGTGATCTGGAACGATCCCGTCAACCTCATGAGCTATGTGAGCTACGTCTTCCAGAGCTACTTCGGCTATTCGGAGCCCAAAGCCAACAAGCTCATGATGGAGGTCCATAAAAAGGGACGTTCCATCGTGGCGCACGGCAGCAAGGAACAGGTGGAGCAGCACGCCGTCGCGATGCACGGCTTTGGCCTGTGGGCAACGGTGGAGAAAGCCACCGGGGGCGGCAAAGAGGGCGGAACCGGCAAGGGTAAAGGCAAACGTGGCTAAGGCATTTAAATACGGACTCAAAGGCATTACCGGGTACCTGGAACCCGCGGAACGGGAACTGTTGCGCAGCCTGATTGACGACGTCATCTCCATGCTCCAGCCCGCGGAAAGTGCAAGTGAAGACCCGCTGACCGCCCTGATCGGGCTGGACATGAATGTCCAGGAACCGTCGGACCGCGCGCTGCGGCGGCTCCTGCCCAACGTGATGAAGAACGACGACGCCGCGTCCCTGGAGTTCCGGCAGCTCACCGAACGCTCCCTGCGGGAAAACAAGATCGGCGCCCTGCGCGCGGCGGCGCTGAGCCTGGACACCAATGACGTGGTTCTTTCGCCCGCCGATGCCCGGCACTGGTCCCAGGCCCTCAACGATGTCCGCCTTGTCCTGGCCGAACGGTTGGACATCCGGGACGACGCAGACGCCGAACACGTCCACACCATGCAGGACTGGTCCCAGGCCGAAGACGTGGAAAGCTACCTGGCGCTGGTGTACAACTTCACCACGTGGCTGCAGGAGTCACTCGTGCAGGCCATGCTCCAGTCCATGGAATCGCGCGGCTGACGGACCGGCGCGCGGCCCGGGCGGCCCGTCACGCGAGTGTGACCCATCCGACATGAGTCGGACGACACAATGTGATGGCCGCACCAACAGGGAAGCCCTATCCTCGAATAATCATGACAACAGCCTCGAGCATGGATCCGGCAGCGGGAGCTGCGGCGGATTCCCCAGCGATCAGCACGGACAACAGCCCCATGGGCTCGCGGCCTATCGGCATCTTCGACTCTGGAGTCGGAGGGCTGACGGTGGCGCGCTCCATCATCGACCAGCTGCCCAACGAGTCGATCCTCTACGTGGGCGACACCGCCAACGGCCCGTACGGACCGCTGCCCATCGCCGAGGTCCGGGCCAACGCCCTGGGTGTGATGGACGAGCTGGTCGATTCCGGCGTCAAGCTGCTGACCATTGCGTGCAACTCCGCCTCCGCCGCCGTGCTGCGGGATGCCCGTGAACGGTACACGGCGCGTTACGGGATCCCGGTTATCGAAGTGATCCAGCCGGCCGTACGCCGGGCCGTGGCCGCCACCCGGAGCGGGCGGGTGGGCGTCATCGGGACGTCCGCGACCGTGGGCTCCCGCGCCTACGAGGACACTTTCGCCGCTGCGCCGGACCTGCACATCACCTCCGTGGCCTGCCCGGCGTTCGTCAGCTACGTGGAGGCCGGCGTCACCACCGGTCCGGAACTGCTAGCCGTTGCCCGGGAGTACCTTGAGCCGCTACGCGCCGCCGGCGTGGATACCGTCGTTCTCGGCTGTACGCATTACCCCCTGCTCACCGGAGTGATCTCCTACGTCATGGGCGAGGACGTCACGTTGGTCTCCAGCGCCGAGGAAACTGCCAAGGACGTCTACCGGGCACTCGTCTCGCACGATCTGCAGCGGACACTCGAGGCGCCGCCGCAGCATCACTTCATCGCCACCGGGGAAGCGGGCCAGTTCGAAACCCTGGCCAGGCGCTTCCTTGGCCCGGAGGTCCTCAGCGTGCGGCACGTGGACCATGTAGCCGCGCAGTACCCCACCGGCAGCCTGGCAAGAATAACGCCGGAAATGATCGCTGCCGCGCAGGCCGGCGCCGCCCGGCCGCGGCTTTCCAATTTCGTCAGCGGCTCCGCCGCCGGAGGTTCCCGCCTGTGAAGCTGACCATTGTTGGCTGCACCGGGTCCTTCCCGGGACCCGGCTCCCCGGCGTCGTGCTACCTGCTGACCGCCCACGACGGCGAGCGGACGTGGAAGATTGTAATGGACCTTGGCAGCGGGGCGCTCGGTGCAATCCAGCGGTACACGGACCTGGAGGACATCGACGCGATCTTCCTCACACACCTCCACCCGGACCACTGCATGGACCTGTGCGGCCTCCACGTGGCTGTGCGGTGGAAGCCGGGCGGCTGGGGGCGCGACCGGATTCCGGTCTGGGGCCCTGCCGCCACTGCGGACCGGATGGCCACGGCGTACGGGCTGGAGCTTGACCCCGGCATGCACGAGGAATTCGACTTCACCAACTGGACTGAACGGCAGTCCGTCACTGTTGGTCCCTACACCGTGACACCGTTTGCGGTGAACCACCCCGTGGAGGAGGCCTACGCCCTCCGCGTCGAGGTCACCGAACCGTCCGCCCACGGCGCCCCGGTCACACGCGTGCTCACGTATTCGGGGGACACGGACTCCTGCGCCGGGCTGGAAGAGGCGGCGAAGGACGCGGACCTGTTCCTGTGCGAGGCCGCCTTCGAGGAGGGCCGCGACGACGACATCAAGGACGTGCACCTGACCGGCAAGCGCGCCGGCGAGGCAGCCGCTGCCGCCGGGGCACGCCGGCTGCTCCTCACCCACATCCCGGTGTGGACGTCGCAGACCAAAGTTATGGCCGAGGCCAAGCCGGTGTTCAACGGCGACGTGGCTGTTGCCGTGGCCGGAGTCCACTACACCGTCTGAGCCCCCGCTTGCAGTGCGGGGCGCTGTGCAGTGCGCTGTGACCGGTGTCCGGCAGGACCGCGCGGGTCGATAAGCTAAAGGCATGACTTCTGAAGCAATTGCCACCCCCGTCATTCGTGCCGACGGCCGTACTCCTGATCAGCTCCGGCCGATCAGCATCACCCGCGGCTGGTCCAAGCAGGCCGAAGGCTCTGCCCTGATCGAATTCGGCAACACCCGGGTGCTGTGTACGGCTTCCCTGACCGAAGGCGTGCCGCGCTGGCTCAAGGGTGAGGGCCGCGGCTGGGTCACGGCCGAATACGCCATGCTGCCCCGTGCCACCAACACACGCTCCGACCGCGAGTCCGTCAAGGGCAAGATCGGCGGCCGCACCCACGAGATTTCCCGGCTCATCGGCCGCTCGCTCCGTTCCATCATCGACACGAAGGCGCTGGGCGAGAACACCATTGTGCTGGACTGCGATGTCCTGCAGGCCGACGGCGGCACCCGCACCGCCGCCATCACCGGCGCCTACGTTGCCCTTGCCGAAGCCATCCGGTTCGCCCGCGAGAACAAGATGATCTCCAAAAACGCGCAGCCCCTCATCGACACCATCGCTGCCGTGTCCGTCGGCATCATCGACGGCATCCCCATGCTGGACCTGCCGTATGTCGAGGACGTCCGCGCAGAGACCGACATGAACGTCGTGGTCACCGGCTCCGGCAAGTTCGTCGAGGTCCAGGGGACAGCCGAGGGCGCCCCCTTCGACCGCGACGAGCTGAACCAGCTGCTGGACCTCGCCCTGCTGGGCACCGAACAGCTCGCGGCCATCCAGCGGGAAACGCTGGCGGAAGCCCCGTGACGCACCAGGACGGCCCGGCGGCTCCCGTACTGGTCCTCGCCACGCACAACAAAGGCAAGCTCCGCGAACTGCGGGAGCTGCTGCGCGGGCAGGTTCCAGGGCTCGACGTCGACACGCAGGTTGTGGACGCCGGTGCCGTCGGCGCGCCGGACGTCGCCGAGACGGGCGTGACGTTTGCCGAGAACTCCCTGCTCAAAGCCCGCGCGGTGGCCGAAGCCACGGGTCTGGTGGCAATAGCCGACGACTCAGGACTTTCCGTGGACGTCCTCGGCGGCGCCCCGGGAATTTTTTCGGCCCGGTGGAGCGGCCGGCACGGTGACGACGCCGCCAACCTGCGCCTCCTCCTCGCCCAGCTCGCGGATGTTCCGGACGAATACCGCGGGGCCGCCTTCGTCTGCGCTGCGGCGCTCGCCGTGCCGGGCCAGGCCGCGGACGGAGGCGGACGCGAGGTGGTGGAGTACGGCCAGCTTGAAGGCTCACTGCTGCGCGAACCGCGCGGGGAGGGCGGCTTTGGCTATGATCCGGTGCTGCAGCCGAGCGGCCTGGACCGCAGCTGCGCAGAGCTGAGCCCGGAGGAAAAGAACGCCATCAGCCACCGGGGCCAGGCATTCAGGGCGTTGCTGCCCGCCATCGTCGAGGCACTGGCGGGGCGTCGCCGGCAGGACCAGGCGTAGCTTCAATAGCAACGACGCTTCAGGAACAAAGACGAAGGCGCCCCACATCGTGGGGCGCCTTCGTCGTGGCGCTGCTATCCGGAAGCCGGACCTACATGTTCGTCTTGCGCTCCCCTTCAGGAGCGTGCTCCTCGATGTACTCGTCCACGGCGTCCGTGCCGAAGTGGGCCGCCTGGCGCTTGGCGGACAGCCCGCGGAGGACTTCGATGCCGATGGGGATCACGGAGACCAGCACAATGACGATGAAGATTATGTCCAGGTTTTCCCGGACCCAGGGCACCCGGTCGCCCAGCAGGTAGCCGAGGAGCGTGACTCCGCCGCCCCACAGCACGGCACCGATGACGTTGAAGAGGAAGAACTTCCGCTTGCTCATCTGGGCGACCCCGACGATCACCGGGACGAAGGTGCGGATGATGGGAACGAAACGCGCGAGGATCAGCGCCTTGCCGCCGTGCTTTTCAAAGAAGGCGTGCGCGCTTTCCACGTTCTCGCGCTTGAACAGCCTCGAATCCGGCTTGTTGAAGATCGCGGGGCCGGCCTTGGAGCCGATGAAGTAGCCGGTCTGGTTTCCCACGATGGCCGCCACGATGATCAGCGCGGAAAAGAGCCAGATGTTGAACTTGATGGTGTCCGTGGCCACCAGGAGGCCAGCCGTGAAAAGCATGGAGTCGCCGGGGAGGAAGAACCCGATCAGCAGGCCCGTCTCCGCGAAGATGATGCCGCAGACCAGCAGCACAACCCAGGGGGCCAGTGCCGGATCGGCCAGGAAGATCTGGGGGTTGAGCCAGTCGGGGAGGAACGAGGCCAGGTGCGGCTGCACCGGTCCCGCACCCCCGAGGGTGGACACGGCAAAGTCACTCATCGCATGTAGGTTCACCCTTCAAGGCTACTGGACCTGCGGCGTCGGCCCTGCCCTTGCGGCCCGCGGCGTGACCATCGACACGCGCGACAGGCGGGGGAGCGGTGCCAGGACGCCACCGGGCCGGCGGTAAAGTTTGAGCCGTGGGTTTGGACTTTACGGCGATTGACTTCGAGACAGCCAACGGCTTCCGCGGTTCGCCGTGCGCCGTTGGGCTCAGCAAGGTCCGTGGCGGGGTGGTGGTGGAGGAAGCCTCCTGGCTGATGCGGCCGCCCGAAAACCATGACCGGTTCGACTACCACAATGTGCGGATCCACGGCATACGGCCCGAGGATGTGGCGGGCCTGCCGCGCTTCGGTGAGCTTTTCCCCGAGATCGGCGCGTTCATCGGGGGAGACGTACTGGCGGCGCACAACGCCGCATTCGACATGGGCGTGATCCGCTCCGGACTTGAAGTGTCCGGGCTGCCGGGCCCGGCCTACGACTATGTCTGCACGGTGATGCTGTCACGCCGGTGCTATTCGCTCGTCTCCAACTCGCTGCCCTATGCGGCCGAGGAAGCCGGCGTCCCGCTGGTCAACCATCACGATGCTGCCGAGGACGCCAGGGCCTGCGCGGGCATCCTGATCGACATCGCACGGCGGAACGCGGCCGGCAGCATCGCCGAACTCTTCTTGTCCCTTGGACTTTCGATCCCGCATCAGCAGGCATTCGATCCCGCCCGTGACGGCCTTTCGAAGGCAACGCTGACCGCCCTGGGGACAGCAGGCGGCAGCGGAGCCGCTCCGGTGCAGGCGTTCAAGCCGGGCTGGCCCGTCGAAGGGGCCAACCCCCTGCCGAACACCGACGCCGAGCCCGGCCACCCGCTGTTCGGGCAGACGGTGGTGTTCACGGGAGAACTCGCCATGCCCCGGCCCGAAGCCAAGGTCCTCTCGGCGGAGTTCGGTGCGCAGCCGGAAAGCCGGGTGACCGGCCGGACCACGGTGCTGGTGGTCGGCGACGGCTTCGTGGCATCCGATCTTCGCTCCGGCCGCCTGACGGGCAAGGCCCGGCGGGTCCTCGAACTCCACGAACGGGGCCAGAGCATCGAAGTGCTGTCCGAAGGCGAGTTCCTTCAGATGGTGGGCGGACAGGTGCCCGCCGCCGCTGCGCTGCTCTAGGAGGGCGTCGGCCCGGTTTCCGGATCTGTGGTCCGGCACCCGCACAACACGGGGCAGTCGGGTCACACGGCGCAACAATGCTTCCGGTGCCGGACGGTGCCTCCTAGCCTTGCACCATGGGCAAATTCCGGATCGACAACACCACGGCTGACACCGTTCCAGCCACTGCGGCAGGAAGCCGGCGTGCCGGCGTCGACTGGCGCAAGGTTTTCGAGTTCCCCAACCCGGTCAACGAGTATGCCGCCCGGATCACTGCCGGCCTGGTGGTGGTGCTGGCCGCCGTGACTCTGCTGACGGGCTGGGGATGGGGACTGGCCGTCATCGCCGCCGGTTTCTGGCTGCGCGTGCTGTTCGGCCCCAGGATCTCGCCCCTGGCGCTGCTCTCCGTGAAGGTCCTGGCACCCCGCCTGGGCCGGGCCAAACTGGTCCCCGGCCCGCCCAAGCGCTTCGCTCAGGGCATGGGTGCGGCCATGTCAACAGCCGCGGCACTGCTGCTCGCGGCAGGTCTTGCTCCCGCCGCCTGGATTCTCCTGGCTGTGCTCGTGCTGGCAGCCTCGCTGGAAGCATTCGCCGGCTTCTGCCTGGGCTGCGTGATCTTCGGGTTCCTTCAGCGCCGCGGACTCATTCCGGCGGAAATCTGCGAAGCATGCAACAACTTCACGCTTAGGCGACTGTAACCGAGATCAGCTGCCCGGCCATGCCACGGATGACCTCCGGGGCTTCCAGAGCCGCCAGCCACTCGGCCGGAAGGCATTCCTCGCCATAGAAGGCACCCAGGATGTTCCCGGCAATGGAGCCGGTGGAGTCGCTGTCTCCGCTGTGGTTCACGGCCAGCGCAATGGCGTTGCGGAAGTGCGCTTGCAGTTCAGGACCGGCGGCCTCCTGGGTGATGCCGCCGGCGGGGGCAGTGGCCAGCACCGCGTAAAGCGCGACGGCGAGGGCCTCCTCGGCGACCCAGCCTTCCCCCAGCTCCCGCACCAGGTCTTCCGGACCGAGGGGGCGGCCGGCAGCTGCATCCTGCGCCGAGCCGTCTGCGAGCTGGAGGGCCCGCTCCAGCCGGTCAATGAGGGCCGGCTCGGGGTCGGCCTGGCCACGCGCGTGGTTGAGCGCGAATTCGGCCGCTTCATGGAGACTTTGGCCACTCATGAGGGCGTGGATCAGGAGGCTGAACGCTCCGGCGCTCTGCCGGGCCGAACGGTGCCCGTGGGTCAATGACGCCGCATCAGAGCTCAGCTTGTAGACCGCCTCGGCAGGAACGTGCGGAATGAGGCCGAACGGCGCCGAGCGCATCACGGTGCCGCATCCTTTGGAATCAGGATTCACCGGTCGGTACACGGTGCCCATTTCGCCGGTGGCCAGTCCGCTGAGGCAGGCGTTTCCGGGTGCGCGCCGGTGCTTCAGGGCTGCCTGGGTGTCAATCCAGCGCGGTTGCGGGACCGGTGCAGACGGCGGGACTGGCACCCCCTGCGTCGCGAGCCACCGCAGGTAGGCAAGCCACACGCAGGCGTTGGCGTCGGCGGCCGTCCCGTCGTTGGCCCACTCCAGCGCCTCTACGAGGCCGTCAACCGTGTAGAGCGTCATCTGCGTGTCGTCCGAGAAGTGGCTGCCGCCGTCGAGCGCTGAAAAATCCTGGAGCCCTGCGGGACCGAATCGGCTCCGGATGGTGGAAATATCATCGAATTCCACGGCGTAGCCAAGGGAATCGCCCAGGGCGCCGCCCAGCAGGCAGCCGTGGATCCGGGACTCGGGCGTCGGCGCCGTCCGGCGGAAGGGTTCAGTGCTCATGTCAGTAAATTTACCCCGGGCGGCGAACGCGCTGGTGCGCGGTCGGCCGCCACAGTCGCAGCGACGGGTGCCCGCCCGCTAAGCTCGGATCCAGCAAGCGTCCAGACTCAGTTGGCAGACTACGTCGGACAGTACATTGCCGGGTGCACCGCCGCCCGCACGCGCACCGGAATCACCGGCTGGGCAACGAAGCAAAGGATTTTCCAAAATATGACCTCCCCTGTGCCTGCGCACCCGACCTCAAGTCCCGATTTGCACGCCGCTCCGGAGGCATTCAAACCGGGGCTTGTGGCCCGCCTGTCAGCCGAGGCCTTTGGAACCCTGTTCCTGGTGATTGCAGGGCTTGGCGTCCCGCTGTTCACGATCCCCCAGTCCAACCCGCTGTCCGCCTCCCTCGCCGCCGGCCTGGCCGTCACCGCCGCCATGCTGGCGGTCGGCTACATTTCCGGCGGCCACTTCAACCCGGCAGTGACGCTGGGCAACGCCATCGCCGGCCGGATCAGGCTGCCGGAGGCTGCCGCCTATCTCGGTGCGCAGCTCGTCGGCGCACTTGCCGGAACGCTGGCCTTGTTCGGCGTCCTGCGGACTGTGCCCAAGATCGAGGACACCCGCGCCGCCTTTGACACCGTGACCGCTGGCTTCGGCGAGCACTCCATCATCCAGGCTCCGATGGCCGGCGTCCTGCTCGTCGAGGTCCTGGGGGCGGCCCTGCTGGTCGCCGTTTTCCTTGGCACCACCGCCGCGCGCAACGCCAACAAAGCCGCGGCGCCCTTCGCCGTGGGACTCACCCTCGCCGTCCTGCTGCAGCTTGGCCAGGCAGTGGGCAACACGCCGTTCAACCCGGCGCGGGCAACTGCGTCGGCCATCTTCAGCAACTCTTGGTCCCTCCAACAGCTGTGGCTCTTCTGGGTGGCGCCGCTGGTGGGCGCCGCGATCGCCGGTCTCGTGTTCCGCGGCTTCGCCGAGACCCCGGCTGTGCCCGCCCGCACGCAATCAGACGATTCCGCGCTGGACTCCGACGACGATGATCTCGACGACGACGCAGACAGTCCGGACGACGACCTGGACAGCGGCGAGGTGGACGCCGCGCAGCAGCCTTCTACCCGGGCGGCTGGCGGGCCGACGCCTGCGGACCAGCCGAAATCAGACGGCGGCCACGCCGTCAACGACGACGCCCGCGACTTCTTCGACGGCAAGCGCGGACAGTAGTTGCCCGCCCCAGCCGTGTCTGTGCCGCAATACTGTCGGTACCCGCGGATAGCTTAAGAACATGCGGTTATTGCACACTTCCGATTGGCACTTGGGCAGGTCGTTCCACGGCGTCGGCATGCTGGACGCCCAGCAGGGCTTCATCGACCAGCTGGTCGACTTCGTCCGCGGGGAAAAGGTAGACGTCGTCCTGATTGCCGGTGACGTCTATGACCGTGCACTGCCCGGGGTTGACGTCGTCGGACTCCTCGACGATGCCCTGGTGCGGCTGACGGACGCAGGCGCGCAGGTGGTCCTCACCAGCGGAAACCACGATTCCGCCATCCGCCTCGGCTTCGCGTCAAGGCTGCTGGAGCGCGGGGGAGTGCACCTGAGGACGCGCCTCGCCGAACTGGACGTTCCGGTGCTGCTACCGCTGGACTCCGCGCCTGACGGTCCCGTGCTGGCCATCTACGGCATTCCGTGGCTTGAGCCCCGGCTGGTCGCCGAGCAGCTGGGCGTTGAGCAGGCCAGCCATTTCGAAGTGACACGCGCTGCCACCGAGCGGATCCGGGCCGACGTGGGCACCCGGGCCGGGACCAGGCAGATCCATTCCGTGGTGCTGGCCCACACCTTCGCGAGCGGCGGCATCAGCTCGGACAGCGAACGGGACCTGAGCATCGGCGGAGTCGGGGCCGTTCCGCTGGACCTGTTCGACGGTTTCGATTACACCGCGCTGGGCCACCTGCACGGCAGGCAGTCGCTCTCACCCACGGTCCGGTATTCCGGATCGCCCCTCGCCTATTCGTTCTCCGAGGCGAAACACCGCAAAGGCGGCTGGCTGGTCGAAGCGGATGCCACGGGCATCACCGAAGTCAGCGAGGTCCTGTGGGACGCGCCGCGCTCCCTCGCCGTCCTCCGGGGCACGTTGGACCACCTGCTCTCAGCAGAGGAGCACTCATGGGCCGAGGCCGCCTATTGCCAGATCACCCTGACGGACGCCCAGCGTCCCGCCCAGGCCATGGACAAACTGCGGGCCCGTTTTCCGGACACGCTGGTTCTGGGTTTCGATCCCGAAGGCGCCGCCGCCGACGCCAGGACGAGTTACAGCAGCAGGCTCGCCGCGGCGGATGACGACCTTTCCATCTGCTGCGGCTTCCTCGAACACGTCCGGGGCCGGAGCACGGACGACGCCGAAGCTGCCGTCCTGGGGGAAGCACTCGAAGCCGTACGCCTGGAGGAGATGTCACGATGAGGATCCACCGCCTCGAAATTTCCGCGTTCGGCCCCTTTGCAGGCACCGAGCACATCGACTTTGACCGGCTCAGCGCGCACGGGCTCTTCCTGCTGAACGGGGCCACCGGCGCCGGCAAGACCAGCGTGCTCGATGCCATTTGCTTTGCCCTCTACGGATCCGTGCCGGGTGCACGCCAGGAAGGCAAGCGCCTCCGCAGCGACCACGCCGATACCGCCGCCGAACCCCGGGTGACGTGTGAGTTTTCCGCCAAGGGCAGGCACTTTGAAGTGTCACGGATCCCGGCGTGGAACAGGCCCAGTGCACGGGGCAGGAACGGATTTACGGAGCAGAAGGCAAACACCCTGCTGCGCGAACGCGTGGACGGGCAGTGGATCGAGAAGTCCGGCCGGAACGATGAAGCCGGAGCGGAAATTAGCTCGGTGCTGGGTATGGACCGCGATCAGTTCACCCGGGTGGTCATGCTGCCGCAGGGCGACTTCGCCGCTTTTCTCCGGTCGAAGCCCGCCGACCGGCTCGACCTGCTCCAAAGCCTCTTCGGCACGCAACGGTTCGAAGCCGTGGAGCAGGAACTCGCCCGCCGGGCCGCAAATTCCCGTTCAGAGGTCACCGGGCTGAACAACCAGTTGGAACTCCTGCTGGCACAGGCCCGGGCTGAAGCGGAACCGCCGGAACAGGACCTGCCGGGCGCCCTCCCCGAACCGGAAGATCCGGAGGAACTCCTGAACTGGCTGCAGGAGTCCGCTGCGGCGAGGGCAGTGACATTGCAGGCAGCAGCTGACCAGGCGGAAGCGCAGCGCACCAGGAGCGCCAAGCGACTTGAGGCTGCCGCCGCCCGCGCCGCCCGCCAGGCGAAACTCTCAGCAGCGGAACGGCGGCGATCGGCAGCAGACGCCGCTGCACCCGAGCTCGAGGAAAAGGCTGAGCGTCTTGGCCAGCACCGCAAGGCAGAAGTGCTCGGTGGCCAACTTCAGGCCGTGGACAAGGCCAGGGACGCCGACGAGCGGGCTGCCAGGGCAATGGCCGCTGCGGCCGACGAACTGCGCGCGGCGGTACTTGTGGACCCGGAGCTTGCTGACCTGTCCGCCGGTAGCGGCCCGGGCGATGGCGGCCCTGAATCGCTCTTCGAAGCTGCGTCCCTGCGCAGCGGGCTCAACCGCCTGAGGTCGATCCGGGCAGTGCTGGAGGAACGCCTGCCTGACGAGACCAGGCTGGCCGGGATGGTGGCCCGCAGGACGGAACTGCAGACCACGTTGAATCGGCTGAGGGAGGGAAGCCGGGCCGGTGCTGCCGCCCTTGATGCGCTGCGTGCCGAGGCTGCCGGGCTGCTGGCACGCGTGAAGCCCCTCGAGGAGCTCGCTGCGGAAGCGCAGCTGCGGACCAAAGAGGCCGCGGCGGCAGAAGAACTCGTGGCCGTTGTCAGTCGTCATACCTCAGCGGTCCAGGTGTGTTCAGGCGTTGCAGAACGCCATCGCGTGGCCCGGGACGAGCACCAAAACCACCGCCAGCGCTGGCTGGACCTGAGGGAAGAGCGGCTAGCCAACGCCGCGGCGGAACTCGCTTCCCAGCTGCTGCCGGCCGAACCCTGCCCGGTGTGCGGGAGTCCGGAACATCCGTCTCCCGCACCCGCAGCCAGGGCTGCGTTGACCGTCGCCGAAGCGGAACGGGACGCCCACGACGCCTGCGAGGCAGCAGAAGGGGTCCTTGCGGCACTGGAAACGGAACTTGCCGACGCACGCCAGCAGGTCGCCGTCCTGGCGGCCCAAGGCGGCGATACCTCGCCGGAGGAAGCCAGCGCAGACGCCGCCCTCGCGAAGGAACGTGCAGACCTGGCAGTCCGGGCCGCCGCGGAACTGGCTGCTGGCCGGGAACGGCAGGCGGAGCTGGACGACCAGATCTCCGCTTCGGAATCGACCAAGTCGGCCGCGGAGTCCCGTATCGCGAAGACGGAATCCACCCTCCAGGAAGTCTCGGAACAGGCCGCAGCCCTGGACGGTGCGCTGCGCAAACTGCGTGCGGGTTACCCGACCCTTGGCAGCCGCATCACGTCCCTGCGCGGAACAACAGCGCTCCTGGAACGAACGGACGCCGCCCGAACCAGCCTCGAACAGGCCCGGCTGCGCACCGCAGACGCCCGCCATCAGCTGGAGCAGGCCCTCCCGGAATCCGGATTCGATTCCGCTGATGCGGCACGTGCCGTCCTGCTGCCGGTCCCGGACGCGGCGGTGCTCGAAGCCGCCATCCGGGCCGGCCAGGATGAAGCAGCCCGCATCGGGGAACTCTTCGCCGGCGAGGAGCTCACCCTGGCCGCCCGTGAGCTGGAAGCTGACGGGCCCCTGGACGCCGCGGAGCTCGAACAGCTCCGCGCCGACGCTGCCGCCGCTGAACGAACCGCCAGGCAGGCCGTTGTCGCCGCCGGGCTCGCGGACAAGTCAGTGCTGACCGTCCGGCGGATCGCGGGGGACTACGCCCGGCTCGCAACTTCGGGCCAGGCACCCAGGGAACGTGCAGCGCTGCTGACAGCCGTGTCCGAAGCCGCCCGCGGCGCCGGTGACAATACCTACCGCATGAGCCTGAACAGCTACGTGCTGGCGGCCAGGCTTGAGCAGGTGGCCATCGCCGCCTCGGAGCGGCTGGTCGGCATGAGCGACGGCCGCTATACGCTGCAGCACACGGACGCCAAGGCAGCGCGCGGAGCCAAGTCCGGTCTGGGCCTGGAAGTCGTGGACCAGTGGACCGGCCACCGCAGGGACACCGCCACGCTGTCCGGCGGCGAATCGTTCATGGCCTCGTTGTCGCTGGCCTTGGGCCTCGCCGACGTGGTGCAGCAGGAGTCCGGCGGAGTCGACATTGAGACGCTCTTCGTCGACGAAGGCTTCGGCAGCCTCGACGAACAGGCCCTGGAACAGGTGATGGATGCCCTCGAAGGGCTTCGGGACGGCGGCCGCGTGGTCGGGCTGGTGAGCCATGTGCCGGAAATGAAGCAACGCATCAACACCCAGCTTCAGGTGGTCAAGGGCCGGAACGGTTCCACCCTCCACATTTCCGACGACGCCGTGGTCTGATTCGCGAAGGTCTGGTTCGCGGGCAGGCGTAGGGTCTTGGCTCGACGCTCAGGGCCTCGGCTACAATTGGAAAGTTACCGGGTTGCGCGCATCGGGAGGAGGGACGATGCGCACTCTTGAACGAACCCGGAATAATGAACTCTTCAACCTCTTTGCAGGCATCAGCCGCAACTTCATCGTCCGCGGACACCGCACACGCCGCTCCTCTTTCCGAGCAGGATTTCCCGAGCCCTCCTGTCACGAGCCCTCCCGGGCCGACGGGCGGACGCTATGCCCGGCTCCCGCTGCTGGCCGGCAAGGGATTCATCCCGCTGGGACTCTTCGCCCGTCTTCCCCTGGCCATGCTGACTGTGGGCGCCCTGACCCTGGTGACTGCGGTCACGGGCTCGTACGCCGTTGGCGGAGCAGCAGCCGGCGCCGTTGGCATCGGCTCAGCGCTTGGAGCGCCTGTCCTTGGTGCGTGGGCGGACCGGCTGGGCCAGCGGCCGGTGCTGCTGCTCGCCGCACTTTTTAACACCGCCGCCGTAGTGGCCCTGATCCTCACGGCATACCTCGTTCCGTCCGGCCAGGACCTGGCGGAGGCGGTACCCGTCCTCGCCGCGGCTTTCGTGGCCGGAGCGAGCTGTCCCCAGGTGGGCCCGCTCGCCCGCGTCCGCTGGATGGCACTGACCGCCCGGGGCAGCAAGGCCGGGAACCCACAGGACCTGGACGCGGCGCTGTCGTACGAAAGCACGGCGGACGAACTGACCTTCGTCCTCGGTCCCGCGTTGGTGGGCATCCTTGCCAGCCTGATCGCCCCGTGGCTCCCGCTTGCCCTCGCGGCGGCCCTGACAATCACGCTGGTTCCCGCATTCGCGGTCCACCGCACCCACCGCGCCGTACCGCTGAGCGTGCGCCGCCGTCGGGACGCTCCCACAGCTGCAGGTTCCGGCGCCGTCGGTACCACTGCCGATTCCCCGGCAGCCGGCCTCCGCGGCACGGGCATGGCGGCCGTTGCCCTGCCCGTCCTGGCCATGGTGTGCATGGGAACATTTTTCGGGTCCACCCAGACCGGGCTGAGCTCCTTCTCCGCAAGCTTCGCCACAGCCGAAATCGCCGGGCTGCTGTACGCCGTCATGGGACTGAGCTCCGCCGCGGCCGCATTGAGCGTTGCCTACTGGCCGCAGCGCTTCACGCTGTCAGCACGATGGATGGTCAGCGCCGTGCTGATGGCCGGCCTCGCCGTGCTTCTGCTGCTGCCGGCCTCGGCGCTCCCGATGGTCCTGGTCCTGCTTGTCCTGGGGCTGCCGGTTGGCCCGCTGATGGTCACCGTGTTCGCGATAGGCGGCGTGATGGCTCCTGCCGGGCGGCTGGGTACGGTCATGACAGCCCTCGCCAGCGGCATAGTCGCCGGCACGGCCCTGGGGTCCTCCATTGCCGGACAGCTGGCGCAGCACCAGGGGTACTCCGCAGCTTTCGTCGTACCGGTGTGCGCCGCCGCGGCGCTGTTCCTGCTCGGGGCAGTCGCCGCCGTCGTCATCCGCCAACACAGGAAGGCGACGCCGGCAGCCGCCAGCTAGGGCCTTCCGGGACCCGGCGTCTTACAGCAACTGCTTCTCGATGCGGGCTGCGCTCGAGGTCAGGGCTGCCGCCACCTCTGCCGGATCCTGCGTTGAGCGGATATACACGACGGCGACCGAAGCGGGGCGGCCGCCCGGCACGTTGATGGGGGCCGCCAGCGATGAAACCCCGGCGATGACCTCGTCATGGCTGGCCGCGTAGCCGCGCTTCCGTGCTTCCGCTGCCTCGGCCCGGTAGGGGATATCCGGTGCCAACAACTTCCAGTCCTGTTCCGTGAGCGCGGACTGGATGGCGATGCCGGGGGCGCCGGCGCTGATAGGGTGCCGTGACCCGGGGTGCTGGACCACCGTCGCCGCCGAGTGCCTGGGCTCCACGGTCACGAGCGTGATGCAGTCCTGGTGGTCCCACACGGCGATGAACGCTGTCATGTTCAGGGTGTTGGCAAGCTGGGTCAGCTCCGGCAAGGCTGCCGACTGCAAGGTGCGTGATACCCCCCGTGCCAGGACGGCCAGGCCGGGTCCGGGCTGAACCCTGCCGGCGTCGTCCCGGACCAGGAGCGAATGGTCCTCGAGCGTGCGCAGGATCCGGTACGCGACGGAACGGTGGACGCCCATGGCGTCCGCGAGCTCCGCGATGGTGAGTGGCTGCTCGGCTTCCGCCAGGATTTCCAGCGCGCGGATACCGCGCGAGAGGGTCTGGGACGGGGAAGCCTGGGCGGGCGCAGCCTGTGCGCCGGCGCCTGCGGTCTGAGTCATGCTGTCCATCCTAGGCCGGGAGTTGTGGCGCTCAGCCCGGAGGGTCTTGTGTTGCGCCTCACTTTGGGCTAGCGTTCCATATGGGAACTATATGTTCAACTATAGAATAGTTCAAGTATAGAACGGCCAATCCAAGGGATCAATGATGATTGCCAAGCCCCGCGCGGAGGCTCCCGAAGTCATCGGCAGGACATCCGGCCCGCGCGCCCACCACTTCCGCGGCAGCCTGGGCAGATACGCCACCGGGGTCGCGATCGTGACATTCGACGGCGTCACCAAGCGCCACGGCATTACCGTCAATTCGTTCACGTCCGTGTCCATGGAGCCGCCCCTGGTCCTGGTCAGCATTGCGCGGACCACGAAAGCGCATGATGAGCTGGCCGGACGCCCGTTTACCGTCAACATCCTGGGCGCCGAACAGCGGCAGCTGGCCATGCATTTCGCCGGCGTCCCGGGGCCCGAACCCCGGTGGGTGGAAGGTGAAACAGCGCCGCGGCTGTCCGGCGTCCTCGCCTATTTCGAGTGCAAGCCATGGGCGGAGTACGACGGCGGCGACCACACCCTGTATCTCGGCGAGGTGGTGGATTTCAACTACCGCAACGGGGACGCCCTGGCGTTTGCCAACAGCACCTTCACCACCATCCCGGAGAGCCAGCTGGGTATGGAGGACCTGCTATAGCCCTGCCATCCCTGGCCCCTGAAAGGCACTGACCAAGCCCCGCCACAGATCAGCGACGACTGGAGGAAGAACAATGGGTATCCGTACCGGCCGGCAGTACCTGGACAAGCTTAACGCCATGACGCCCCATGTGGTGATCGACGGCGAGGTGGTCAGTGAGAAAATCGCTGAGCACCCCGCGTTCCGCAACGTGGCCAGGTCCTACGCCAAGCTCTTCGACATGCAGCACGACCCCGCCCACCAGGAAGCGCTGACGTACCCCTCGCCCTCCACCGGCGACCTGGTGAACGCATCGTTCCTGGTCCCCAGGACAGTCGAGGATCTGCAGCGACGGCGCAGGGCCATTTCCACGTGGGCAGAATTCTCGAACGGCTTCCTCGGCCGCTCGGGGGACTATATGAACTCTTCCCTGACGGCACTCAGTACCGCACAGAAGTGGTTTGCGCAGGCTGACCCCAAATTCGGTGAGAATATCCGCAACTACTATGAGTGGGCGCGTGAGAATGACGTCCTGGCCACGCATACGCTGATCCCGCCGCAGGTCAACCGCTCCGTCTCGGGCTCCGAGCAGATGGGCGGGCAGCTGACGGCGCACATCGTCGAGGAGCGGGAGGACGGCATCGTGGTCAGCGGCGCCCGCATGCTGGCCACCATCGCCCCGATCGCCGATGAACTCCTCGTCTTCCCATCCACTGTGCTGCGCGGCACCCCAGAGGATGCCCCCTATTCCTTCGCGTTCGCCATCCCCAACGATGTGCCGGGCTTGCGCTACCTCTGCCGCACCTCGCTGTACAACGGCGGCAGCACCCACGATGAACCGCTGGCCTCGCGCTATGAGGAGATGGACGCCGTCGCAATCTTCGACAACGTGTTCGTGCCAAGCGAGCGGATCTTCATGCTCGGCAACCCGCAGCTCTGCAATGCCTTCTACACGGAGACCGGCGCGGGTGCCCTGATGACGCACCAAGTGGTCACCCGGACCATCGCAAAGAGCGAGTTCTTCCTCGGGCTGGCGTCCGAGCTCGCCGATTCGATCGGGATCGACGGCTTCCAACACATCCAGGAGGACATCGCGGAACTCATCATCGACGTCGAAATCGGCAAGGCGCTGGTCCGGGCGTCCGAGGCGGACGCCCAGCTCAACGAGGCCGGCATGATGCTGCCCAAGTGGTCCACCCTGAACGCAGCCAGGAACTGGTACCCCAAGATCGCCCAGCGCTTCCCGCAGATCATCCGGAAGTTCTCGGCGTCGGGGCTCATGGCGCTGCCCGGTGAGGCTGACGTCAACAGCGAGGCCAAGGCGGACATCGACACGTACCTGCAGGGCAAGACGCTCACCGGCCCTGAGCGCGTCCGCCTGTTCAAGCTGGCGTTCGACGCGTCCATCTCCGGGTTCTCGGGCCGGCAGTCCCTCTACGAGTACTTCTTCTTCGGGGATCCCGTCCGGATGGCCGGCGCCCTCGTCAATACCTATGACCGGGAGCCTGTCCGTGCCCGGGTCCGGGAATTCCTCAACAGGCAGGAGTAAACGGGCGGTATTTGGCGGGCCGGCCGCCGCTGCTGAGGCGGCGACAGCGTCCGCGCAAGAATTTAAGTGCGCTTTGTCACACAATCGAGTATCCTCATACCAACTGACCGTTCGATCGGTAAATCGCGCGGCTCCAATTCACCTCCGGCAGCAACACTGCCCCCAGCCCACGGAGTTCCAATGACCGCAACTTCACACGTCGATTCAGAGGCGGGCCCCAGCAGCAAGCATGAGGAACGAAAAGTCCTCGCGGGCACGCTGGTCGGCACCACCATCGAGTGGTACGACTTCTTCATCTTCGCCCAGCTGACGGGCACTCTGCTGTCACCGCTGTTTCTTACCCCGCTGCAGCAGTCCAACCCTGGGCTTGCCCAAATCCTCTCCTTCGCCCTCATTGGTATCAGCTTCCTCTTCCGGCCCCTTGGGGCCGTTATTGCCGGCCACCTGGGCGACCGCCTTGGCCGCAAGGCCATGCTCGTCTTTACCCTCGTCATGATGGGTGCCGCGACGGCGCTGATCGGCGTGCTGCCTACGTACACCCAGATCGGGGTTCTGGCTCCGATTCTCCTGATCCTCCTCCGGATCATCCAGGGCTTCTCCGCCGGCGGTGAGTGGGGCGGCGCCGCCCTGATGGCCGTGGAGCATGCACCAATGAGCAAGCGGGGGATCTTCGGCGCGTACCCCCAGATCGGCGTTCCCGTCGGCATGATCCTCGCCACGGGCCTGCTGTTCTTCCTGCGGAGCGGCATGTCTCCGGCCGACTTCGACGCATGGGGCTGGCGTGTACCGTTCCTGCTGTCTATCGTGCTGATTGTGGTGGGCTACCTCATTCGCCGCGCTGTTGCGGAAAGCCCGGTGTTCCGCGAGATGGCTGCCCGTAAGGCCGAGAGCAAGGCCCCGCTGGGAGAGCTCATCCGCCATCACAAGAAGCCGGTCCTCTACTCGACCATGATCTTCATCGCCAACAACGCCGCCGGATACCTCCTGATTGCGTTCTTCATTTCCTACGCAACGCGCTCGCTGCAAATGCCCGCACCGCAGGTCCTGCTCGCCACGACGCTGGCCTCCTTTGGCTGGCTGATCTTTACGCTGGTCGGCGGCTGGCTCTCGGACAAGATCGGCCGGGTCAAGACCTTCCTGGCGGGCTATGCCATCGTCTTTGCCTGGATGATTCCGATGTTCGCCCTCATCGACACCAAGGACATCGTGCTCTACGGCGTGGCGCTGTTCGTCCTGACGATCGGCCTGGGCCTGTCCTACGGCCCGATGTCCGCCATGTACGCGGAAATGTTCCCGGCGAATGTCCGCTACTCGGGCATCTCGATCGGCTACGCCTTCGGCGCGATCCTGGGCGGTGCGTTCGCGGCCACCATCGCGGAATGGCTGCTGCAGACCACCAAGTGGACCGGGTCCATCGGCATCTACATCATGATCCTGTGCGTCATTTCCGCCGTCGGCGTACTGCTGGCGAAGGAGACCAAGGGGAACCTGCTCGGGGTGAGCCGCCACTAGGCGGAGTCCCCGGAAGGAAACGGCGGGCACGGACCGGTGGTCTGTGCCCGCCGTTCTTTTGCGCCGGACGCTACGACTTCCGCCAACGTCGTCCTCTAGCGGTGGCGGCGCGGCGTTAGGAGCCGTACGCCGGAAGCGCCACGTTGCAGTCCGCGGCTTTCAACGGCGCCCCCAGGCTGAGCAGAGTCGTGCCCTTGGCTGAGAGGCTAAGGCTGGCGCCATGCCGGTCGGAAGACTTGATGACTGTCCAGCCGCCAGGAACGTCCGCGAGCTTCTCCACCTTGGTGAAATGAAACTTTTCCAGCACCGGGTTCACCGCAGCCATAACCTCCTTAAAGCGGGGTGAGGCCTTCTCAAGGCCCTGCTTCGATTCATACGATGCCGGATGAAAGCTGCAGCCCTGTCCGTCCTCGCGTGGTCCAAGGTGCTCCGTTGCCTCACGGCTCCACTCAACAGTGGGAAATTTTGCCGAGAGTGCTGCCATCAATTCCCGGGTCATGGACCGGTAGTGGGGCACGCCATCCTCAATGGACAGCGGCGCGATGGACGGCGGCTCGGTGGCCGAGCAGCCGGAAAGCAGCATCACAAGGGTTGCGGCAGCAGCTGCCCATGGTCGTAGTGCCTGCATCGATAGCGCCTCCCGGCTGACGTTCTTCAGTAGACTTTTCAGCCGGCTGTGTGCCGCCGTGTTCGTCACGAGTCTCGCCATCCCGCTGGTAGCCTGCGCGCCGGCGGCCCAACCCCAGGGCCCAACGATGGGTCTTTCCACAGCCAAGGAGTCAACACCAAACCAGCAGGACGAGCTCATGTCGGCCGTCGCGTCGGACGACGTCTCCTCGACCGTACAGTCCGAGACATCCGGCGCCCTGTTCGAGTGCGAGGCCGGAGGCTACTACTGGCCCGGGACCTAGACGCTCAGGAAGTCGATAGCGCCCTGCTTGAAGGCCCTGCTGGTGATCACGTTGCTGTGGTTCCTGCCCGGTATCAGCAATTGCTCAACGAGCGACCCTGACTTGGCGCCCAGTTCGGCGAGCTCGGGCATAGTGGCGGCGCGGTCGTCCTTTTCGCCGGCCACGAGCAGCATCGGCATGTGGGGGATGGCTTCGGCCGGGTCAAAGGGCTCGCCCTTGATTGCTTCCACGAGGGACAGTAGGGCAAAGATGTTGTTGCTCGGCAGCCCCTGCGCCATCTTCAGCAGCCCGGCAGTGGATTCGTCCGCGATGGGGGTGCCGTCGGCCAGGTAGCGCTGCGCGGCCACCAGGTCAAAGGCGGCCAGCGGGTCCGCGATGTTGGGGCCCCCGAGCACCAGCCGGTGAACCAGTTCCGGCTGGGTGGCCCCGAATTCCCAGGCGAGCCGTGATCCCAGCGAGTAGCCGATGACGTCGAGCCCGCTGACTGGGTCACCGTCCCGCAAAGGACGGGCGCCGGCGTCGAACGCCACCTGCAGGAGGTCCGCCCGGATCCTGCTTGGGCTGTAGGAGTCCATGTCTTCCGGGGCCCCGCTGCGGCCGTGACCAGGCAGGTCCACGGTGATGACACGGCGGCCGGCTTCCAGCAGGGCGGCCAGCCAGCCGGTGTCCTCCCAGTTCAGCTTGGTGGAGGAGGAAAATCCGTGGAGCAGCAGGACGGGCCGCAGTCCGGCGTCGGCCGCCGGCTCATGCACCTCCACGTAAAGCTGGGGGTCGGTGCCCTCCACGGTGTGGTGGTGCTGCTCGCCGGTGTGCCTGCCGCTCATGGTGTCAGTCCTCATCAAGTACGGCGCTCAGGCGGACCCGGCGCTTCGGTGCCTCTTCCTTCGGGACCGTGCCCACGATGCCGGCAGTGTTGTCCGGCACCTCAAACACAATCAAGGGCTCGCCGACATTGATCTTGTCGCCGGGCCCGCCGTGGATACGCACCACTTTACCTGCCTGCGGACTGGGCAGTTCAACAGCCGATTTGGTGGTTTCCACCTCGACGAGGGGCTGGTTCCGTTCCACCTGGTCGCCGGGCGAAACCAGCCATTCCAGCACGGTCGCCTCGATCAGGCCTTCGCCGAGATCGGGAAGCGGGAAGGAAATTTCAGCCACGGCGGTACTCCAATACTCGCTGGATGCCAAAGAGGATCCGGTCAATGTTCGGGATGTATTCGTCTTCGAGGTCGCCGGAGGGATACGGGACGTCAAAGCCGGTAATTCGCTCCACAGGAGCTTTGAGGGTGTCGAAGCAGCCCTGCGTGACCAGCTGGGCCACCTCTGCGCCCAGCCCTGAGGTCAGCGGCGCTTCATGGACGACGACGGCGCGCCGCGTCTTCCGCACGGACGCCACCAGCGCGGCTTCGTCGATGGGCTTTAGCCAGCGCAAGTCCAGCACTTCGACGTCGATCCCGTCCTCGGCGGCCAGCTCGGCCACCTGCAGGCAGCGGGCCACCATGGCCCCCCATGCGACGAGGGTCACGTGCCGGCCCGCGCGCATGACGTTGGCGCCGGTGGGGGAATCCCCGGCGGGAGAGTCTGACCCGTCTGCGGAGTCGAAGTTGACCCCGCCTTTCTGCCAGTAGCGGGACTTCGGTTCCATAAAGATCACCGGGTCCGGCCGGGTGGCGGCGTACTTGAGCAGGTGGTAGGCCTCGTGCGGGTTCGACGGCGAGACTACCTTGAGGCCCGGAACGTGGGCAAAGAGTGCCTCGAGGCTTTCGCCGTGGTGCTCAGGGGCGCGGATGCCCCCAAAGCTGGGCACACGCAGGGTGACCGGCATCGGCATGGTGCCCCGGCTGCGGTAGTTCATCCGGGCGATCTGGCAGACGATCTGGTTGATGGCCGGGTAGGCGAAGCCGTCGAACTGGACTTCGGGGATCGGGTGGAAGCCGGCCATCGCCAGGCCGACGGACATGCCGAGGATGCCGGACTCGGCGAGAGGGGTGTCAAAAACCCTGCCTGTTCCGTACTTCGCCTGGAGCCCGTCCGTTATGCGGAACACGCCGCCCAGCCGCCCGCAGTCCTCGCCGAAGATCAGCGCTTTCGGATTCCCGGCCAGCACCTCATCGAGGGCCCGGTTCAGCGCCTGCTGCATGGAAAGCTGTTCAACTCCGTGGTTGGGAGTTCCATCGGCCATGGCGGCCTCGCTTTCAAGGATGGCGTTAGACATGCTCGGACTCCTCGCGCCAGTTGGCTGCCTGGGCCTGCAGCGCAGGCGTGGTTTCCTGGAAGACCAGGTCGAACATTTCACTGCCGGGGCGGGAACCGAGCGCCTGGACGCCGGCGCGGATTTCTTCCTCTTCGCTCTTGGCGGCGGCGAGGGCTTCGGCGAAGAAGGCTTCGTCGGCGACGCCGTCGGCGAGCAGCCGCCGCCGGAACCGCTCCAGCGGGTCCTCCCCGGCGTCGTCGCGCTCTTCGTTCAGTGAGCGGTAGCGGCCCGGATCATCGGAGGTGGAGTGCGGGCCGCGGCGGTAGGTCATGGCCTCGATGAGGGCCGGGCCGTTGCCTGCCCGGCAGTGCGCAAACGCCCGCCGGGTCGCTTCGACCACGGCGACGACGTCGTTCCCGTCAATCCGGAGGGCCGGGATGCCGTATCCGGCCGCACGGGCGGCCACGGAGCCGCCGGCCACCTGGCGTTCTGTGGGGACCGAGATGGCCCAGCCGTTGTTCTGGACGAAGAAGACGACGGGGGCCTTCATGACTGCCGCGAAGTTCATGGCCTCATGCACATCGCCTTGGGACGAGGCGCCGTCACCGAAGTAGGTCATGGCCACGCCGAGAGTGCCGTCGGCGGGGCGGGACAGCGTCTGGCCGTGGGCCCAGCCCACGGCGTGGAGCACGGAGCCGCCCACCACGGCCTGGATCGGCGCCAGCCGGGATTCCTGCGGATCGTACAGGCCGCCGTGCCAGGTGGCCTTGTGCGTGGACATGTACGCCACCATGTCCACTCCCATGGCCCGGGCAACACCCATTTCCCGGTAGGTGGGAAAGACGAAGTCGCGGGCAGTGTCCACGGCGTAGCCGCTTCCCACCTGGGCCGCCTCCTGGCCGAGTTCGGGGGCGTAGCCGGGGATGAGTCCCTGGCGTTGCCAGGCGATGGCCGAGGCATCCAGGTGCCGGACGGCCACCATCAGCGAATACAGTTCGCGGAGCTGGCCGGCGGTCAGCGGCTCGGCCGGAAGACCGGACAGTTGCTCGTAGCGTGGTTCCGACGGCGGGCCGGCATCATTGCCGGCGGTCGGGGTAAGCGGGGTATCCATAGCTGTGACCCTAGTCACGGGCGGAAGGCTAGGCAATCAGCTCAGGGTTCACTGACCAAATTGCCGGAAGCTGTCATGGATGGAGCTGCAATGCATAGCAATTTGTGCAGCATCCTCGGGGTTGGTCCGCAGGCCGCGTCACCCAACCAGGTAGCAGTTAATGTCGTTTTGAGCGCTCATAACGACATCTATTGCGACCTAGTTGGGCTGCGACCTGGTTGGGATGCGTTACTGGGTGAGGCTGTCCTGGCGCGATGCGGCGACCTTGGCGCCGATCCGGCATGCTGCGGCGATAGCGGCGATCAGGATGATGGTGCTCACCAGCTGCCGGCTGCTGTCGGTGTTGCTGAACCCGACGGCGAAGATCAGGGCCAGCAGGACCAGCCCGAAAATCGTCAGGCCCGGGAAGCCCTTCATCCGGAGCGGAAGTTCGGTGCCGTCGCGGTCGGCCCTGCGGCGCAGGATCAGCTGCGAGACGAGAGCCGAACCCCAGACCATGAGGCAGGTGGAGCCCACGAGCTGGAAGAGCGCCGGGAGGATCTGCTCCGGGAAAAGCAGCTCCAGCACGGCGGCGATGAAGCCGAAGGCCACGGACACGCCGACGGCGACCATCGGCACCCTGGCCTTGTTCAGCTTCGACAGGAAGAGCGGGGCTTCGCCGCGCTCCGCCAGGGAGTAGATCATCCTGGATGCGCCGTAGAGATTCGCGTTGAGTGCGGACAACAGGGCGACGACTGCCACGAGGGTGATGGCTGTGCCGGCTCCGGGGATCCGGGCGGCATCGAGGACTCCGGCGAAGGGCGACGCCAGTGATTCGGACGTGGCCGGGAGGACGGCGGCAATGACAAAGACGGAGCCGATGTAGAACACGAGGATTCGCCACAGCACCGTACGGATTGCCTGGCCCACGCTGTGGCGGGGGTTCTCGGTTTCGGCGGCGGCCACGCTCACGATCTCGGTGCCGCCGAAGGCGAAGATCACCACGAACAGCGCGGCGGCAATTCCGCCGAGGCCTTCCGGGGCGAAGTTCCCGGTGATGTTGGCAAGGCCCGGGCTCGCCACTTCCGGGAGCAGGCCCAAGAGCAGTGCGGTGCCGATGCCCAGGAACAGCAGGATCGCGGCGACCTTGAGGATCGCGAACCAGAACTCGAATTCGCCGAAGTTGCTCACGCCGGCCAGGTTGATGGCGGTGAACACGGCCATGAACGCGAGGGCCAGGGCCCAGGCGGGAATGACCGGCCACACGGTGAAGAGCAGGCCGGCCGCGCCGAGGGCCTCGGCTGCGATGACCACCACCAGCTGCAGCCACCACAGCCAGCCCACTGTGGCGCCGGCGGTGCGTCCCATGGCCTTTTCGGCGTAGACGGAAAAGGCGCCGCTGTTGGGGTTGGCCGCGGCCATTTCGCCCAGGGCCCACATCACCAGGATGATCAGTGTGCCGGCCACGAGGTAGGAAATCAGTACGGCGGGCCCGGCGGCCTGGATGCCTGCTCCCGAGCCGAGGAACAGCCCGGCGCCAATGGCGCTTCCCAGTCCCATCATGGTGAGCTGGCGGGGTTTCATGCTGTGCCCGAGACTTGTGGTGGGGCGCTCTGCGGTGGACTTCATCGTCATGCTTGCGAACCTTCTTGTGGTCGTTGGGTGGTCCTTTTGGGACAACTTGAATTTACCGCCCCGGCCAAGCCTCTTCGCACGCCGTTCGTGAGAGCATGGTGGCAGTTTGCAGGTACATCGTCGTTTTATTCGGTGATTTGTGACCTGGCCCGCGAGCTTGGAAGGAAATTCGATGAATGTGGACGAGATCGACGCCAAAATTGTCCGATTCTTCACGGATTCGCCCAAGGCCTCGGTGCTTGAAGCCTCGCGTGTCCTGAAGATCGCCCGTGCCACCGTCCAGTCCCGGCTGGACCGGATGGCGGCGGGCGGGGTCATCGGATCGTGGGTGCCCCAGCCGGATCCGGCACACTTCGGCTATCCGGTGGTGGCGTTCTGTTCGCTCACCATCAATCAGGACCTGGGGCATGATGCGGTGGTCGAGGCGCTGGCGCGCATCCCCGAACTGATCGAGATCCACACCGTGTCAGGCAGCTCGGACCTGATGGCCCGGATCGCGGCCAGGTCCAACCCGGACCTGCAGCGGGTCCTCGATGCCATGATCGCCACCAGGACGGTGCTGAGGGCCTCGTCCGTGATTGTCCTGAACACGCATTTCCAAGGCCGGACACTGCCGCTGCTGGAAGCTGCCGCCGCAATGTGACCTGAAACATTTTGCCTACTGGCGCTGCAGCCGTACCATTAGTTCTAGTCATATTGACTATAACTAATCAAGGCGCCCGTCGGTCGGGCGCCGGACGAAGCCCAGAGGCGCCGCCGGCGCGAGGAAAGCGGGGTGAACCGCCGTGTACACAAGCTCAGCCAACGTCGCCGAGCGCCAGGCCGCGCCGCCGTCGCTGGCCATTTCGACGGTGATCTTCGCCCTCCGCCCCAGCGAGAAATCCGGGCGTCCCACCTTGTGGCTGCCGCTAGTGCGCCGGATCCGGGAGCCGTTCAAAGGACTGTGGGCCCTGCCCGGAGGCCCGCTTACCCACGCCGAATCCCTGCAGGACGCGGCGTCGCGGAACCTGCGGGAAACCACCGGGCTGGCGCCCAAATACCTGGAGCAGCTGTACGCCTTCGGCGGCCTCCACCGCTCCCCGACGCAACGCGTGGTGTCCATCGTGTACTGGGCGCTGGTGCAGCCTACGGAAGCAGCGCTCGCCGACGAGTCCGAGAACGTCAAGTGGTTCCGGGCGGACCGGCTGGGCGACCTGGCCTTCGACCACAACGCGATCGTGGACTACGCCCTCTGGCGCCTGCGGAACAAGCTGGCCTACGGCTCGGTTGCCTACCACCTGCTGGGGGAGTACTTCACCCTGGCCGAAGTGCGGGAAGTCTACGAAGCAGTCCTGGACCGCGAACTGGACCCCGCCAATTTCCGCCGCCAGCTCAAGTCCACGCCGGAGATCGAAGAAACCGGCGAATACCTGCAGGGCGGCAAACACCGCCCTCCCCGCCTCTACCGCTTTACCGGCCGCCCCGGCCTTGACCCAGATAACAGGAGCACACCATGAGCAGCGTCAACACGGCAATCCAGTTGATCACTCGCGAACAGGCCGAACAGAAAGCTCTGGGCCTGGCGACCGGAGCCGCCGCCACCTGCAGCCCGGCACTGGCCCGCGGACCGTGGGACTACGACCTCGCCGAGGCCCTCGCCGGTGTGCCCGCGTACGGCCCGGGCGCCTCCAGCGCCGACGTTGCCCCCGCCGCCACCCCGCGCCAGGGCCAGCTGCCGGAGGAGTACAAGAAGGCCAGCGACGCCGAACTGGACGCTCGCATCCGGGCAGCCAAGGCTGTCCTAGGGGACAAGGCCGTAATCCTGGGCCACTTTTACCAGCGCGATGAGGTCATTGAGTACGCCGACTTTGTGGGCGACTCCTTCCAGCTGGCCAATGCCGCACTGACCAAACCGGACGCCGAAGCCATCATCTTCTGCGGTGTGCACTTTATGGCGGAGACGGCGGACATCCTGTCCAAGCCCGACCAGGCCGTTATCCTGCCGAACCTCGCCGCCGGCTGCTCGATGGCGGACATGGCAGACATCGATTCCGTGACCGAATGCTGGGAGCAGCTGGAAGAGCTCTACGGCACCGAGCCCGACGCCGACGGCCGGGTTCCGGTCATCCCCGTCACCTACATGAACTCCTCCGCAGCACTCAAGGGCTTCTGCGGGGAACACGGCGGCATCGTCTGCACGTCCTCCAACGCCGCCACCGTCCTTGAATGGGCCTTCCAGCGCGGCCAGCGGGTCCTGTTCTTTCCCGACCAGCACCTGGGCCGCAACACGGCCAAGGCCATGGGCGTGCCGATGGAGCAGATGCCCATGTGGAACCCGCGCAAGGAGCTCGGCGGCAACGATGAACAGACCCTGCTCGATTCCCGTGTGATCCTCTGGCACGGCTTCTGCTCGGTCCACAAGCGCTTCAACGTGGCCCAGATCGAGAAGGCCCGCACCGACTTCCCCGGCGTCAACGTTATCGTCCACCCTGAGTGCCCCATGGAAGTTGTGGACGCCGCCGATTCCGCCGGATCCACCGACTTCATCAAGAAGGCCATCGCCGCGGCCACGGAACCCACCACCTTTGCGATCGGCACCGAGATCAACATGGTCAACCGGCTGGCAGCGGAATACCCCCAGCACACCATCTTCTGCCTGGATCCGGTGATCTGCCCGTGCTCCACCATGTACCGGATCCACCCGGGCTACCTCGCCTGGGTGCTGGAGGCGCTGGTCAACGGCGAGGTCCTCAACCGCATCACCGTGGATGACGACGTCGCCGCTCCGGCGCGCGTGGCCCTCGAGCGGATGCTGGCGGCCCGGCCGTGACCAGGCCCCGTGTGGCCCGGCCGAACGCGGCCGACGGCGGTGCGACCCACAACGCCGGGGCCCCGCCGCGCCGACTCGTCGTGGTGGGCAGCGGAATTGCGGGGCTGTATGCAGCGCTGCTGGCGGCCGACGCCGAAGGAGGTGCCGCGGCAGAGGTGGTCCTGCTGAGCAAGGGACAGCTGGAACACAGCAACACCTTCTATGCCCAGGGCGGCGTGTCCGCTGTGCTGGAACCTGGCGAAGCCGCCCCCGGCGACTCCGTGGAGGCCCACGTCGCGGACACGCTGGCAGCCGGCGCCGGCCTGAACAACACGGAAGCCGTGCGGATTCTGTGCACGGAAGCCGCACGCGACATCGCGGGGCTACGCCGGTACGGAGTCACCTTTGACGCCGATGCGCAGGGGGACGCCGCACTGGGGCTGGAGGCTGCCCATTCAGCGCCGCGCATCCTGCACGCCGGCGGGGACGCCACCGGGGCCGGCATTGCCCGCGGCCTGATCGCCGCCGTCCTGGAGCGGGCCGTGTCCGGCCGGCTGCGGCTGGAAACCGGCGCGTTCGTCACAGAGCTGACGACGGCGGACGGCCGGGTGACCGGGGTTGAGTACCTGCAGAACGGCGAACTCAAGAGCCTTCCGGCCGCGGGCGTGCTGCTCGCCACTGGCGGTGCCGGCAGGATCTTCGCGCGCACCAGCAACCCCGTCGTTGCCACAGCGGACGGACTGGCGCTCGCCTGGGGGGCAGGTGCCGCGGTAGGCGACCTTGAGTTCTTCCAGTTCCACCCCACCACCATGGCGATGCGCGAGAGGGCAGGCGGACCGCCGCCGCTGCTGGTTTCCGAAGCTGTCCGCGGCGAGGGCGCGGTGCTGCTCGATGCCGACGGACACCGCTTCATGCCGGACTATCACCCCGACGCCGAGCTTGCCCCCCGCGACGTCGTCTCCCGCAGCATTGCGCTGCACCTGGTCCGCACCGGGGCACCGGCCGACAGCCCGGTGTTCCTGGACGCCCGCGGGGTAGAAGCCGCCAGGGGTTCCGGCTTCCTGGCACGGCGCTTTCCCACCATCAACGCCGCCACGAGGGCGGCAGGCTACGACTGGACCGCTGAACCGCTCCCGGTGTCGCCGGCGGCCCACTACTGGATGGGCGGGGTGTCCACCGACCTTGGCGGACGGACCTCCGTCCCGGGTCTCTACGCAGCGGGCGAAGTGGCCTGCACCGGGGCCCAGGGCGCCAATAGACTGGC
The DNA here is from genome assembly GCF_030812315.1 of Arthrobacter oryzae. Lineage (GTDB taxonomy): Bacteria > Actinomycetota > Actinomycetes > Actinomycetales > Micrococcaceae > Arthrobacter > Arthrobacter oryzae_B. Next base: position 605,198 of record NZ_JAUSSM010000001.1, read on the forward strand.
CAGTAATTCGCTGCTCGAAGGACTGGTTTTCGGACGCCGCGCCGTTGAGTCCTTCCTGGGTGCTGAACCGTCGCACGACAGCGCTGCTCCGCGTGCTGTCTCGGCCGCTGGCGGCCTCCCCTTGACGCACGCTTCCGCAGCACTGCCGCGCGACTTTGCCGGGGAGGAAGCCTCGCCGGCTGCCCCCGAGGTTGTTGTGAAGTCTGTTCCTGGTCCCGGGCCGTTTTCCCGAGAGGCCCTGGGGCGGTTGATGACGGCCCATGCCGGGGTGTTGCGCAGTGGGACGGAACTCGACGCCGCGGCCTTGCAGCTGGCCGAGTGGGCCGAGTCCATCAGTGCCACTGAGCCTACCGATCCGGGGGAGTACGAGGACCGGAACCTTCTGCTGGCCGCACGGCTGCTCGTGGAGGCCGCCCGGAAGCGGACTGTATCCGTGGGCGCGCACTACCGGGCCGATACCGACCACGCTTCAGCCACTACCTATTCCATGCAAAGGATTTCCTCATGACCACCACCGCCCAGGAAACGCCGGCCCTGACGGCCGTTGACCTCACCGGCAGCCTTCCCGAAGCTGCCGTGCTGGGGGTGCTGCGCGCTGCGCTCGCCGAGGATGCCCCGTATGGCGACATCACCTCGCAGGTTCTCATCCCGGCGCAGGCACGCGCGACGGCCGTGCTCAACGCCCGTGTCCCCGGTGTCCTGAGCGGGGGAACCGTGTTTGCCGCCGCCATGAAACTCACGGACCCGGACGCCGTCGTCGAGCTGCTGGTGGCTGACGGCGAAAGGTTCGGCGCGGGCACGCCGCTGGCCAGGGTGACCGGCAACGCCCGGGCAGTCCTGCTGGCGGAACGCGTGGCACTGAACCTGGTCCAGCGGATGAGTGCGATCGCCACTAAGACGGCCGAATTCGTGGATCTCGTCCAGGGGACCAGCGCGCGGATCACGGACACCCGGAAGACGACGCCGGGCCTGCGCGTCCTGGAGCGCTATGCGGTTCGGTGCGGAGGCGGCGCTAACCACCGCTTCAGCCTGTCGGACGCCGTGCTGGCCAAGGACAACCACCTCGCGGTCATCACCGGCGGCGACCCGGCGAAGCTCACCTCCGTACTCCGGGCGGCGAAGGCGCAACTCGGCCACACCACCCACTTCGAGGTTGAAGTGGACCGCATGGACCAGGTGGAGCCGGTCCTCGCCGCCGGGGTGGACACCATCATGCTGGACAACTTCACGCCCGATGAACTTGCTGCCGGCGTGGCCCTTGTCGACGGACGGGCCCGGGTAGAGGCCAGCGGCAACGTCAGCCTCCAAACGGTGGCCGCTATTGCCGCCACTGGCGTGGACGTCATCTCGATCGGCGGCCTCACCCACAGCGTCCTCGCCCTTGACCTGGGCCTCGACATTGAACTTCTGGACGTTGAACCACCGGCTACCGAGCTGACGGTGGGCTGACCGCCATGATTTTCCTGGACGCAGCGGCCACCACGCCGGTCCGCCGCGAAGTGCTGGAAGCCATGTGGCCCTACCTCACCGGCGACTTCGGAAACCCGTCGAGCCACCACTCGCTGGGCGAGTCCGCCGCAAATGCGCTCGCCGGCGCCCGCACGGACACCGGCAAAGCGCTGAACTGCCGCCCGGCAGAGATCACCTTCACTTCGGGCGGAACAGAGGCGGACAACCTCGCCGTCAAGGGCATCGCCCTGGCGCGGCAGGCAGCCGACCCGGCCCTGAACCGCGTGGTGATCAGCGCCGTCGAACATCCCGCTGTGGAGGAATCGGCACGCTACCTCGAACGGTTCCACGGTTTTGCCGTAGATGTCGTCCCGGTGGACCGCTTCGGGAAGGTAACCCCCGAGGCCCTGGCCGTCGTGCTTCGGCCGGAGACGGCGCTGGTCAGCATCATGTACGCGAACAACGAGGTGGGAACGGTCCAGCCGATCCGGCAGCTCGCCGGGCTGAGCCGCGAACATGGCGTTCCGTTCCACACGGACGCCGTGCAGGCCGCGGGCTGGCTTCCGCTGGACACGAAACTCCTGGGCGTGGACGCCATGAGCATCTCCGGTCACAAACTGGGGGCGCCGAAAGGCAACGGGGCGCTGTTCGTGCGGAGCCGCACCCGCATTGAACCCCTTCTCCATGGCGGCGGGCAGGAACGCGGACGCCGCTCCGGAACCGAGAACGTCGCCGGCGCCGTGGCACTGGCCACCGCACTGTCGCTGGTCCGCCCCGAGCAGGGCCTGCCTGCGCACGTTGCGGCCCTGCGGGACGACTTCATCGGAGAGATCCTGGCCGACGTTCCCGGCGCACAACTGACAGGACACCCGTTGGAAAGGCTGCCGTCAGTGGCTTCGTTCTGTTTCCCCGGAACCAGCGGGGAGTCGGTGCTCCTCGAGCTGGAGCGCCAGGGCGTGGTCTGCTCCAGCGGGTCGGCCTGCGCCGCCGGATCCGATGCCGCCTCGCCGGTGCTGCTGGCGATGGGCATCCCGGCCGAAGTCGCCCAGACCGCCGTCCGGTTCAGCTTTGATGCCACGGTTACGGCGGAAGAACTGCAGGAAGCGGCAGCAGCCGTTCGCAACGCCGTCGGCAGCGTGCTGTCCCTCGGCATCCGCTAGGCGCTATCTGTCCGGCGTTGTTTGTAGGGCATCAGCGGTGCCGTGCGCGGCGGAAGATCCAGTGCCTCAACAGTGCGAAGCGCACGGCCGTGGCCAGGAATCCGGACAGCGTGGTGGTCCACAGTTCATCAGACATCGTGGCGTCAGGGTTGAGCCAGTGAAGCACGCCAAGGCTGCCGCCCGTGATTACCAGCGCAATCACGATGACAACCAGTCCGCTGAGATGGTCCTTGGCAAGTTTTCCGCTTCCGGCAATCTTGAACGTCAGGCGCCGGTTCAGGGCCGTGTTCATCACCGAGGTCATGACCAGCGCTGCGGCGTTGGCCGGTTGGGGTCCCAGCCAGGGCCGGAGCAGGGCATAGAGGGCAAGCGAGGTCACCGTGCAGACGATGCCTACGCCGGTGAACCGGAGGAGCTGCCGCAGCGCGGGGAAACGAAGGATGCCACGGTAGTGCTTCGTGGCCGGTGGTCGCCGGAGGGCCGAGCCGGAACCGGACTGTTGCGTCAGCGGGGCGGCGGGCGCAGCAGGTGATTCCATCGCTCAAGCCTGCCACACCGCGCCGGCGAATCCCGTCAGGCTGAGGCCCGTACCGGGTTCGTCAGATCGCCGATTCCCTCCACCCGGCAGGTGACCGTGTCTCCGGTGTGAAGCCGCGCGCTTTCGGCGGGGAACCCCGTGAGGACCAGGTCTCCGGGGTGCAGCGTCATGAAGGACGTCAAGTAGACCAGGATTTCGTCCACGCCCCAGCCGAGGTCCGCTGAGCTGGCTGCCCGGAGTTCAGTGCCGTTGTGCACGATTCCGATGGAAAGCGCGGCGTTGTCCAAAGTACTGTCCAGGCCCGTCACAATCCACGGACCCGCCGGCGTGAAAGTGTCCTGGCTCTTGGCGCTGATCCACAGGTCGTCCGTTTTCTGCAGCTCGCGGGCCGTGACGTCGTTGCCCACGGTGAAGCCCAGGACGGCCGTCCGTGCATTCTCCAGGGTCAGCCCGCGTGCCTTGCGCCCGACGACGATGGTCAGTTCCGCTTCCGGGTCCACATGCCCTACGCCCGGCGCGAGTTCGATGGCGTCGCCCGGTCCCACCACGCTGGTGGCCGCCTTGTGGAAGGCCTGGGGCGGAAGGTCCCGCCCGGCCTGGCCGGTGTTGTGCGCCATGCCCAGGACGTTGGCCGGAATACTGGGCGCGAGGAAGGTGAATGAGTCTTCGCCGACAGTGGAGCCCTGCTGCCAGCCTGCCCGCGGAGCAGACCCGGCGTTCGCCAGGGATCCGGGGAACGGGCTGTCGATGACTGTCCAGAGTTTTCCCGCATCGCTGCCAAAATCCGCGGCATCGTTGGCCACGAAGAACTGTTCGAGCTCAGAGGCAGGGGCGTGCGGACGGACTCGGGCAATTCGGCGCGTCAGGATGGCGGTCATCACGACATCCTATGTCTTGTCCTGAACCTTGACGCAGTGTGTCGGCCGCCCTCTTCCGGTGCCCGCGTGAGCCGTCAGGCGAGGGCGGCAGATCCGAATGCCACACTGAACCTGTCGCACCAAAGCACCACGGTGTGCAGGCCGCTGAGGTCTGTTCCTGGCGGGACGGCGTAGTTCTGGTTGCCGTGGGTAGCCTTGACGGGTCCCAGATCCAGGAACCTGCCGGAACGGTACTTGAACCAGTCCCCGCCGGCCTCGCGGTCGCTGAGCCACACTTTGACATCCGGGCCGTCGCTGCTGGCAAGGTTCTCGAGCCTGACCACATGCGAACCGTCAGGCAGCTGCACCAGGCTCGCGCTGCCTGAGGTGGGGTGTTCCTGGGACTGGAACGGCCCTGTGGCCAGAACAGCGGGCCGGATGGCTGGCGTGGCGACGGGCGCGGAGGCGGATGCGGATGCGGCTGCGGCCGGCGGCGAACCGGCCGGTGCGGTGGCAACAGAGCCCGGCGTCAGGGGTTCATCGATCGAGCTGCTGGTGAACAGCCGCCATGGCTGGAACAGTCCCATTCCCGCAACGAGCGACACCAGGAACGCTGCGGAGGCCCAGGCCAGGAGGGTACGTCGTCGCGGTTTTCCCATGGTTCAAGGCTAGATGCGGTGCGAGAGTGGCGTCTCGTGGTTTTCCTTACGATTCCCTTTCGGCGCGGGAGGACGTCAGTACAGTTCGCCGACGGGGATCTCCACGGCCAGCCGGTTGGAGGGACCCGCCAGCGGGCACGCCCAGGCTTCGTTGTAAGCACAGGAGGGGTTGTATGCGAAGTTGAAGTCCAGGATGAATTCAGCGTCGGGCCCGGATCCCAGGACGCCGTGGAAGGCGCCCTTGATCGTGTCCAGGAGGTAGCGTCCGGCGCCGTAGCTGCCTCCGGGCTGGCCCGCCGTCGCATCCCTGAATGGCACGAAGATGCCGCCACCGTAGCCGTGTAGTTTCCAGACGGCCAACTGGCCCATCTCCGGCAAGTCGAAGGTGCCCAGGCGCACAAACCTGACAACGCCGTCGGTCGCGGTCTCGACGTTCATTTCCCGGCCCTCGCCCTCTTTTGTCAGGGGCACGTGGAACCGGTAGATGGGGTCGTAGTCGGCGGTCCGGAGGCCGCTGAACGTTGCTTTGTCTGGCGTCGTGAGGGCGGAGGCAGGGTGGGTTCCGAACATCCGGTCCCGTTCCTGGCGCCAGTACGTGTGAGCTTCGGCGGGGCTGTCCGCGGCGATTCTGCGGACGTTTTGGTACATGGCGAAGGTCCGGACCCGCCAGTCGGCAATGTCCAGGGCCGAGATATCCGTCACGCTGTCCTGGTCCGCGTCAAAGTGCTGTTCCGCCATGTCCCCAGCGTATCCCTCTTTGGGGACGGGAAACCCCGCCGCCTGCAGTAACGCCGCGCCGCCCGGAACGATTACCGCAGATGCACACGCCGACCTCAACACTCCGTCCGGAACACAGGACCTCCGGCGGCGGCGCCGCTACGCTTGCCTCATGACAGGGAAGGCAGTAGCCCGCAGGGTCCGGTTTGGCACGGCGCTGATCGTTGTTGCCGCGGTGATGTCGGGCTGCAGCGGCGACGGCAAGGGTCAACCCGCCTGGACGGCGGGCAGCAGTCCGACGGAAAGCGCGACGGCGGCGGGCACCCCTTCAGCGTCAGCACCAGGGGCAACTCCCGGCGCCTCACCCACCGGTACGGAGTCCCCGGCGCCCGGCGGCACCGCGTCGCCCGGCGCGACAGCGTCGGCGTGGAAGGTCTTCTCGGATTCCGCCAAGAACGTCAGCTTTGAACTGCCGCAGGACTGGATCGCTCAGTCCGTCACCCCGGATCAGGGCACGCTTCCCGGCGCCCTCAAGATCGAGGTCAAGGACGCCAAGGGAACTTACCTGGCCACGCTGCAGACAGGCTTGCCATCGCCGTCGGCTGCTGCCTGCGCTGAGGCAGGCCGGAAGCCGTACGTGGTGGTCAGCAGCGTCCCGGTGGACCTGCCGCACCGTGAGGGCGAGGGCCTCATCACCCCGCATGTGGTGTTCCGTGTGATTCAGGGATACAGGTTCTTCGGCTCCTACGGCATCACCAACGTGGTGGGAGGGGTCGACGGCAAGGCCTGTGCCCTGCAGAACATCGTCCGCGGGCCCGAAGGCAAAGGGGACGTCTCGTTTGGTGACCTGACCGCGCTCAAGACCTTCGCCACCGATGAGAAAGTGGCCCCTGCCAAGGCCTTCGACACCTTGGACCAGGCTGCAAAGTACGCCAACGAGGGGTCCGAATTCGCGAATGTCCAGCGGATGCTAATGTCTCTGAAGATCAAAAGTTAGTCCCGCCGCCTTCCCGTAAATCCAACCGGCCGGCGCTGGGGACTGTTCTGCCACTACCTCACACCCCGGAGATACATGGAACGCAGCGTGGCCGCCCGGCTCGTCTTCAAGACCGCAGCTGAAACCAAAGTCGCGCTGGCGGTTTCCGTCGCCAGGAATGCGGGCTATTCGTCCCTCGATGAGACGCTTTCGGTCACGTCAGGCGAGAGCCAGGTTCCCGTGACGGAGCTGTCCGATCATCACGGCGGCCGCTTCCATTACATGGAGTTCGCAGAACCAACCGAAGTGACCGTGGAGTACACGGCCACGGTTTCCGGGCTGGCGGTCCCGGAGGAGCCCAACCGCATGGAGCTCATCCGCTATGTCCGGCCCAGCCGCTATGCGGAGTCCGACCGGTTGCTCCCAACGGCCTACGCGGAGTTCGGCGGGCTCCAGGGCCAAGAGCTTCTGCACGCCGTCCGCAACTGGGTCTTCAGCGAGCTCCGCTATGTCAGCGGCTCCTCCCGCGGTACCGACGGCGCGGTGGAGACGCTCCTGCACCGCCGCGGCGTGTGCCGGGACTTCGCTCACCTGGCCATCGCCCTGCTGCGGTCCAAGGACATCCCGGCACGGCTGGTGGCCGTTTATGCGCCCGGCCTCAGCCCGATGGATTTCCACGCCGTGGCCGAGGCGTACATCAACGGTGCCTGGTACGTCATCGATCCCACCGGGCTCGCGCCGCGGGAGAGCATGCTGAGGATTACCGCCGGCAGGGACTCCTCGGACACGGCCTTCCTGTCCACGGTGGGAGGAAGCCTGTCCCTGAGGGAGCTCCGCGTTACGGCCGTGGTGGACGGCGACTTGCCCGTGGAAGATCCCACGAAGCTTGTCGCCATCGCCTGAGCGGCCCCAGCGTCCTAGTGCCCTGACACGGAGCCGCGCAGTTTCTCGGTGAGCCGCAACAGTTCACGCTGTTCGCTGGCGGTCAGCGCCGGAGTGATCAGCGCGGAAATGTCCCTTACGTGCTCCCGCCCGATCTGCTTTTGCAGGTCCCGGCCGGCGTCCGTCAGTTTCAGCAGAACGCCCCTGCCGTCCTGCGGCGCCGGCATCCGCTCCACGAGTCCGCGCTTTTCCAGCCGCTCAACGAGCCTGCTGAGGCTGGACTGGCTGAGCAGCACGTTGTCGTTCAGCTCGTTGAGCCGCAGCCAGCCGGAGGGGCAGCGGGAGAGGGTGAACAGGACGTCGTATTCGTTGACGGCCAGCGCCTTGAAGGCAGGGCCGGACTGCAGCCTGCGCATCACCGCCACCTGGGCGCGGAACAGTGATTCCCAGGTTTCGGCGGCGAGCCGGACAGGCGACCCGCCTGGCTGGGAGGCCATCAGGCGTCCTGCGCCGTGGGCTTGCTCAGGGCGTCCTCCTGCACCTGTGCAGCCATCCGGGCTGCCACCCGTCCTGCATGCGTGGGCGGTTCCGGCACGTGGGCGGGCGTGAGCGCGGCGTACTCCTTGCGCAGCACCGGCAGGACTTCCTCGCCGAACAGGTCCAGCTGCTCCAGCACGGTCTTCAGCGGCAGGCCCGCGTGGTCGATCAGGAAAAGCTGGCGCTGGTAGTCGCCGAAGTACTCACGGAAGGTGAGGGTCTTTTCGATGACCTCCTGCGGGCTGCCCACGGTCAGCGGTGTCTGCGACGTGAAGTCCTCCAGGGAGGGGCCGTGGCCGTAGACGGGTGCGTTGTCGAAATAGGGGCGGAACTCCTTCACGGCGTCCTGGGAGTTCTTGCGCATGAAGAACTGTCCGCCCAGCCCCACGATGGCCTGGTCCGCTTTGCCGTGGCCGTAGTGCTCGTAGCGTTCGCGGTAGAGGCCGATCAGCTGCTGGTAGTGCTCCTTCGGCCAGAAGATGTTGTTGGCGAAGAAGCCGTCGCCGTAGTAGGCGGCCACTTCAGCGATCTGCGGCGTGCGGATGGAGCCGTGCCACACGAAGGGGGCAACGCCGTCGAGCGGGCGCGGGGTGGAGGTGAAGTTCTGCAGCGGCGTGCGGTGCTTGCCGGACCAGTTCACCGTGTCTTCATCCCAGAGTTTGCGCAGCAGGCTGTAGTTCTCGATGGCCAGCTCGATGCCGTCCTGGATGTTCTTGCCGAACCAGGGGTAGACCGGGGCCGTGTTGCCGCGCCCCATCACCAGGTCCACGCGGCCGTCGGACAGGTGCTGCAGCATCGCAAAGTCTTCGGCGATCTTCACGGGGTCGTTCGTGGTGATCAGCGTGGTCGCGGTGGACAGGATGATGCGTTCTGTCTGCGCCGCGATGTACGCCAGCGTGGTGGTGGGGGAGGAGGAGAAGAAGGGCCGGTTGTGGTGCTCGCCGATGGCGTAGACGTCCATCCCGATCTCTTCGACCTTCTTGGCGATGGCCACGGACGCCTTGATGCGCTCGTGTTCCGTGGGCGTGCGGCCCGTGGTGGGATCAGTGGTGATGTCACTGACGCTGAATACGCCGATCTGCATGATGTGCCTTTCCGATTGCCGAACTACTCCGGGTCTTGTTCCAGTGTAGCCGATTTACATGCATTTGCATCTATCGGTGTGTGTAACGTCCGGCATGCCAGGATATTCCCGCACGGTTAAACAGCAGTGCCCGTGCCACCGGGGTGGCACGGGCACTGCTGTTTAAGCACTGCTGCTTTTTTTGGCACTGCTGTTGGTCAGGCGCTGCTATTCGGGCTCTCCGGCCGCAGCCCGGCGGCCCGAAACTTTGGGAACCATGCCCGTTGTCCAGTCGACGAACTCTGCGTCGACGTCGTCCGCCGGCCCGAAGTCGGCGCGTTCGTGCATCGCCCGGAGCAGGGCCTTCCTCTCGCGGCGCCCCTCCACCAGCCGGTACAGGACCGGGACCAGGACCAGGGTCAGCGCGGTTGAGGAGATCAGGCCGCCGATCACCACGATGGCCAGCGGCTGGGAGATGAAGCCCCCGCCGCCGGTCAGTCCAAGCGCCATGGGCGTCAGCGCGAAGACGGTGGCCAGGGCGGTCATCAGGATGGGACGGAGGCGCTGCCGTGCGCCGTGGGTGATGGCGTCAGCCACGTTCATGCCCGGCGAGCTTAGTCCGGAAGGGCCGGTCCGCGGCTGCCGGTATTGGTTGATGAGGTCGATCAGGACGATTGCGTTGGTCACCACAATGCCCACCAGCATCAGCATGCCGATCAGCGACGGCAGGCCCAGCGGCACCCTGGTTACCAGGAGCAGCGCGACTGCCCCCGTCGCCGCGAACGGGACGGACACCAGCAGGATCAGCGGCTGGATGAGCGACTTGAAGGCGGCCACCATGATCACATACACAATGGCGATGGCGGCAAGCAGGGCCAGGCCCAACTGCTGGAATGACTCCGTCTGCTGGGTGGTGGCGCCGCCGATCTCTGCCGTGACGCCCGCAGGAAGCCCAACCGCCTTAAGCCGGTTTTGTACCTCCGTGCTGACCTCGCCCAGGTTGGCGCCCGACGGCGTCACCGAGACACGTGCGGTGCGCTGGCCGTTGCTGGCGGTGATGGAAACCGGGATGTCCACCTGCTCCACCGAGGCGATGCTTCCCAGCGGGACAGCGCCGCCGGACGTCGGCAGCGGGATGCTCCGCACGGCGCTGACGCTCGTGAAACGGGTGCCCTCGCCGATCTGCACCGGGAAGTCGTTGGTGTCGATCCGTACGGTACCGGCCGGAAGCGGGCTGATGGCGGAAGCCAGGACGCCCGCCACCTGTTCCTCGTTCAGGCCGGCGGCGACTGCCTTGGCACGGTCCACCTTGACCTGCACAACAGGCTGGCTGGCTGCGAGGTTGGTGGCAACCTCCGTGCTACCGGGAACGCCCTCCATGGCCTTGACCATGGCATCGCTCGCCGTCCGGAGGTCCGCGGAATTCGCGGCCTTCAGCGTGATGTCCACGGTGGAGGAGGTGCCCAATCCGCCCTGCTGGGAACCCACCGAAATCTTGCCTGCGTCGCTGACCCTGGCCAGTTCGGTGCGGACGGTCTCCTGGAGCCGCGCCTGGTTGGCTTTCTCCTCGGTGACAACGGTGAATGACGAGTTGGACGCGCCGCTGGAAATCAGCGCGCTGAAGCCGGTCTGCGCGTTGCCTGAGGTGACCTGCACATCCTTGATGCCCTCAATGCTCCGCAGCACCTCTTCGACTTTCACGGCGGCCGCGCTGGTGTCCGTCAGGCTGGTTCCCGCCGGCAGGACCTGGCGGACCGTCATGCTGTTCTCACCGGACCGGCCCAGCAGGTCGGTGGCAAGCAGCGGCGTCATGGCAGCCGTACCGCCGAGGACCAGGACCGCCGCAATGAGAGTCACCACAGGATGCTTCTGTGTCTTGTGGAGGATCGGCAGGTAGCCGCGTTGAAGCCGGCTGCGCTGCTCTGCCTCATGTGCCTTGGCAGCGGCTTCCCGGGCGGCAGCCGCGGACAATGCGGCGCCTGCGCTGCCGGCGGGTGTCTTGAGGAACCAGTAAGCAAGAACGGGAACGATGGTAAGCGACACCAGCAGTGACGAAAGCAACGCGATGGTCACCGTCAGGGCGAAGGGCCGGAACAGCTCGCCTGCCAGTTCACCGACGAAGGCGATCGGAAGGAAAACAGCCACGGTGGTAAGGGTGGACGCCGTGATGGCGCCGGCAACTTCACGGATGGAGGTGAGGATAGCCTCCAGTTTGGTCTCGCCGTAGCTGAGATGGCGCTTGATGTTCTCGATCACCACAATCGAGTCGTCCACCACGCGGCCGATCGCTATGGTGAGCGCTCCGAGGGTCAGGATGTTAAGGGAGTATCCGGTCGCGGACAGTCCGATGAACGTGATGAGCAGGGACAGCGGGATGGAGACGGCGGTGACCAGTGTGGACCGCACTGACATCAGGAACACCAGGATCACCGCCACGGCGAATCCGAGGCCCAGCAGGCCCTCGGTGGTGAGGTCCTTGATGGACTTCTCGATGAACGGGGCCTGGTCGAACACGGGGGTGAACCTGGCGTTGGATCCGAGCTCCGCTTCGAGCTGGCCGATGGAATCCTTGACCGCGTGCGAGATCGCCACGGTGTCGCCTTCGGGCTTCTTCGTCACGGACAGGGCCAGCGTTTCCTTGCCGTTGGTCCGCGTAATCGACGTCCGGACGTCGTCCTTGATGCTGACGTCGGCCACGCTGCCGATCGTGGAGGCATCCTTGGCGCCACCGAGCGGCAGGGCTTTGACGGCGTCCAGGGAGTCCACCGGACTGCCGATCTGCAACGAAAGCGTCTTGCCCTGTTCCTCAATGGTGCCGGCGGGAACCAGGGCTCCGTTGTTCTTCAGCGCGTTGCTGATGGACTGGATGGTGGCACCCCTGGCGGCCATCGCCTCGGGGCGGGGAAGGATCTGGATGTGCTGGGTGGCGCCGCCGGTCACGTCAGCGCCCCTGACGCCGTCGAGCTTCTGAAGGCGGGGGACGCTGAGGCGCTGGAGGTCGGCGTTCAGCTCACTGAGCGGCTTGTCGGATGAGACCGCCAGGAACACGATCGGGAAGTCACTGATGCTGCCGGCGATGGCCTGTGGCTGGACGTCGTCGGGCAGTGCGCGCTTGGCATTGGAGATGGCCCGGTCGATCTGGTTCCGTGCACGGTCAAGGTTTGTCCCGTAGGTGAACACCATGGTGATTTGCGAGACGCCCGTGCGGGACGTGGACGACGTCGACTCCAGCCCCTCGACACCGTTCAGCGCGGTTTCGACGGGCCCGCTCACCTGTTTGTCCACGACTTCCGGGGACGCCCCCGGCATGGACGAGATGACCGTGATCTGCGGAAACTCGATGGAGGGGATGAGTTCCTGCTTCAGCGAGGACATGGTGATCACGCCGAATACCGACGCGAAGACGGTGATCAGCGCGATCAGGGCCCTGTTTGCCAGCGAAAGTTTTGCCAGCCGGTACATCTCATCGTCTCCTGGTGGGTTATCGGACTTGTGGTTGGGGGTGAAACCTGCCGTAACCCGAACAGGGCGTCAGCTGGAAGGTGCGTCCACGGCTTCCAGCTGGAGGGTCTTGGCAGTCTCTGCCTCCAGCTGTGCTGCCAGTTCCGGGTTGTCGTTGAGCTTGATGCCGTAGCCGGGCATCATCTCCTTGAGCTTCGACTGCCAGCTCCGGAAGTTCTTGGGGAACGACTTCTGGAGCAGTTCGATCATGATGGGAACAGCGGTTGAAGCTCCCGGGGAAGCCCCCAGCAACGCGCCGATGGAACCGTCGCGGGCCGCAATCACTTCAGTTCCGAACTGAAGGACACCACCCTTTTTCGGATCCTTCTTGATGATCTGAACACGCTGGCCGGCGGTGATGAGTTCCCAGTCGCCGTCCTTTGCTTCCGGATAGTACTCCCGCAGGGCCTCCACCTTGTCGCCGTGGCGCTTGGCGACCTCTTTGACGAGGTAGGCGGTCAGGTCCATGTTGTCTTTGGCCACCGCCAGCATGGGGATGATGTTGCTGGGGCGGATGGACAGCGGGAGGTCCAGGTAGGAGCCGTTTTTCAGGAAGTTGGTGGAGAATCCGGCGTACGGTCCGAACAGCAGGGAGCGCTTGCCGTTGACGTAGCGGGTGTCGAGGTGGGGAACGGACATGGGCGGCGCTCCGACGGACGCCTGGCCGTAGACCTTGGCGCTGTGCTGGCCGGCAAGGGCCTCGTCGGTGCAGCGGAAGAACTGACCGGAGACCGGGAAGCCGCCGTAGCCCTTGCTCTCCGGAATTCCGGAAGCCTGCAGCAAATGGAGGGCCCCGCCGCCGGCGCCGACGAAGACGAACTTGGCGCGGATGTTGCCGTGCTCTCCGGACTTCTTGTGCTTGAGCGTGAGGTCCCATCCGCCGCCGGTGACGCGGCGGATGCCGTTGACGTCGTGGCCGTAGTTGATCTCGACGCCGTTGTTGCCCAGGTACGTTGTCAGCTCGCGGGTCAGCGCGCCGAAGTCGACGTCGGTTCCCTCGGCTGCGCGGGTGGCGGCGATCCGCTGCTTGGGGTCGCGGCCCTTGACGATCAGGGGTGCCCACTTGGAGATCTGGGCGTGGTCCTCGGAGTACTCCATGGAGCGGAAGAGGGCGTTCGGCTTCAGTGCCTCATACCGGGTCTTCAGGAAGTCCGCGTTGGCGTCCCCGATCACGAAGCTCATGTGAGGCACCGTGTTGATGAAGCCCTTGGGGGAACCGATGAGGGAGTTGCTGACCAGGTGGGACCAGAACTGGCGGGACAGCTGGAACTGTTCGTTGATGTGCAGTGCTTTGGAGGGGTCAACCGAGCCGTCTTTGGCTGCGGGAGAGTAGTTAAGCTCACACAGGGCGGCGTGGCCGGTGCCTGCGTTGTTCCACGGGCCTGAGCTTTCCAGGCCGGCCTCGTCGAGCCGTTCGAACAGCGAGATGGTCCAGGTCGGTTCGAGCTGCTTGATGAACGCACCCAGCGTGGCGCTCATAATGCCGCCGCCAATCAGGACGACGTCGGCATGTTGGGTCTTGGAAATGAAAGTCACAATGAGTCTCCGATAGCAGCGGCTCTGGCTGTCACAGAATATCCCCGAGCACCCCACTAACTGAAATTGGTTCAGTCCGTCAAGGTTTCAGCTCGACCTTTGTGAAAACTTCGTTTAATACCGGGGATGCAGGGTACTTCAGCACCCGGTCGGACATCGCCAGGGCCGAAATGGGGAAGGCGATGGGCACCGCCGGGACGGACTGGGCAATCTGGGCGTTGATGGTGCGGTACTGCTCCGTCCGGTCCTCGCCCTCAGGCAGGCCACGGGCACGGGCGATCTTGGAAAAGACCTGCGGATCCTGATAGCCGAATTCACCGGTCTTCTCGCCGAACAGGGGGCCGACGAAGTTGTCCGGATCGGCGTACGAGCCGTTCCAGCCCAGCAGGTGCAGTGCATGGTCGCCCGGGGACTGGACCTTTTGCAGGTAGCCGTCCGACCATTCCACCGGAACAGGTTTCACATTCAGGCCTACCGCGGTGAGTTGCCTGCTGAGCTCGGCATAGACCTTTTCAGGTGTGGGGAGGTACGGCCTGGTCACATTGAGGGGGTAGTAGAACTTGAGTTCCTCGCCCTTGTACCCGGCCTCCTCCAACAGCGCCTTGGCCTTGGCCGGATCATAGCCCAGGGAAGCGGCGTTGTTGTTGAACCCGCTGAGTTTGGGCGGGACGAACTGGGTTGCCTGCGTGGTGTTGTCGATGAAGAACCTGCGGATCAGTGTGTCCTTGTCCACAGCCATTTCGATGGCCTGCCGCACCTTGAGGTTCTGCAGGATGGGCACTTCCTGGTTCATGCCGAGATACATCACGGAGAAGGGGTCGCGCTGGATGATCTGTTTTCCGCGCTTGACGAGCTGGTCGAAGTTCCCCACGGTGACGGCGTCGTACGCGTCGATCTTCCCGTCGAGGAGGGCCTGCAGCCTTGCTTGGGGCTGATCGTAGGTGACGAAGTTGATGGTGCCGATCTGGCCCTTGTCGCCCCAGTATTCCTTGTTACTGACCAGCTTGACGTTGGAGTCTTCCCACGCTGCGAAGCTGTAGGGACCCGTGCCGACGGGGTGCAGCGCGTAATCCGAGACAGGCTGGCCGTCCCGGGTCCGGCTGAGGCTGTCAGCCTTCTGCTCCGCCATGGCCTTCGGGGAAGACATGGCGAAGGCCGGGAGGGTCAGCGCCTGGAGGAATCCGGTGAAGGGCTGTGTGAGGTCGATCCGGACATTCCCGGCGGAGAGTGCGGTGCAGCTCTTGTAGATGGACAGCGGGGCCTGGTCGGCGTGGGCCTTGAAGACACCCTTGAATGACGTGCCGGGGGCTTGCTTCCGCAGGCTCTCCGGAAAATTGAACCAGCGGTTGAAGTTCGTGCAGACCGACGCTGCATCGAAAGGCGAGCCGTCCTGGAAGGTGACGCCCTCACGGAGCTTGAAGGTGTACGCGCGGCCCTCGTTGGATGCTGCCCACTCGGTGGCGAGCAGGGGAGTCGGCAGGCCGGTCGTCTGGTCCACCCCGACCAGGCCTTCGAGGACCTGGCGGGTGATCCGGTAGGACTCAACGTCCGATGCCAGTGCCGGATCAAGCCCCAGCGGCTGGGCCGCGGTGCCGAACGTAAATGTTGCCGTCGGGGCGGCAGACGCGGCGCTGGTGGTGACCGCAGAGGATGACGCCGGCGCGGGAGCGGGCACGCCCGTGCACGAGGCAAGCAGCAGCGACAAGACACCTGCACCGATACTGACTGCAATGCGGCGCGATTTACTGCTGGGCACTCGATTATCACCTCTGGACGGCCGGAAGGCCTCTGGACGGCTGGGAGGTCCGCGGGCCGGGACCGTTCCCCAGTCTAATTGACCGATCCTGGACGCCGGCCGGGTCCGGGCCGTGTGCCCCGTGGGCAAAACGAAGGCCCGCACCATCGGTGCGGGCCTTCGCTTCTCCGGGTCGGTCCAGGGAGTCAGGCTGGAGCCGGATCAGGAGCGTTTCGGGTTGCCTACTTCGGCATCAGGACAGAGTCCACCAGGTAGACGGTGGCGTTTGCCGTCTGGACGCCGCCACAGATTACGCCGGCGTCATCCACCTTGAGCGCGTCCTTGGTGCCGGTGACGGTGACGGAGCCGCCCTGGACAGTCTTGTGGGTGCCCACAATCTTGTCAGGAGTGATCTGACCGGGAACCACGTGGTAGGTCAGGATCTTGCTCAGCAGCGCGTCGTCGGTCTTGAGGGTTTCGATGGTGGCGGCGTCGATCTTGGCGAACGCGTCATCCACCGGTGCGAAGACAGTGAATTCGCTGCCGTTGAGCGTATCCACCAGGTCGACCTTCGGGTTGAGCTTGCCGGACACCGCTGCCGTCAGGGTCTTCAGCAGCGGGTTGTTGGAAGCTGCAACCGCGACCGGGTCGAGTGCCATGCCCGCCACCGAGCCGGCACCGTCGGGAACCTGCTCCGCGTAGCCTGCACAGCCGGGGCCCACCAAATTGGCGGCCGGATCCATGGCGGCCGCGGAGCTGGCCGACGGGGACGGAGCCATGCTCGAAGCGGACGGCGCGGACGCCGGTGCCGACGAGCTGTTTGCCGTCGTGGCGGAGCCTCCGCAGGCGGTCAGGCTGAGCAGAGCTGCAGCTGCCACGCCTGCAACGGTGAAAGTACTGCGCTTGAATGACTGCATTTCGATTCTCCTTGTTAGTGCCGATGATTGCCTGCGGCGAACGACTTCCCGATCACTGCACTGGCTCTATTCCGACTGTGGGCACCGACCCTTGGTTGGTGTCTCAATGGGTATTCGGCGGTTCAGCGGCAACGGATGGGTGAACCTGGAGAATTATTTTCCTGCGGCGTTTCAAGTACTGGGACTTGGGCCTTAAACACCGGAATCCCGGACCGTGAGGCCCGGGATTCCGATTTTTCACTGCTGTGCGCAAGGGGGGACTTGAACCCCCACGCCCGAAGGCACAGGAACCTAAATCCTGCGTGTCTGCCAATTTCACCACTCGCGCGCGGCGCCGTCGTGGGTGGTCTTAACGCTATTCATGCGAAAGCGGTAAAACGTCCGACGGCGGATGCCAGGCTCCAGTGTACCTGCCGGGTGGCGCCTTCCGCTCGGTGATGGGCACACCGGGGCCTGTCTCCGGGGGAAAAACCTAGGCCAGCCCAAGGTCCCGGCGGAGCTTCGCTACGTGGCCGGTGGCCCGCACGTTGTACTGCGCCACCGCCACGTTGCCCCCCGGATCCACCACAATCGTGGAGCGGATGAGGCCCTCGTAGGTCCGTCCGTAGTTCTTCTTTTCACCCCAGGCACCGTAGGCCTCGGCCACGGCGTGGTCCTCGTCGGACAAGAGCGGGAAAGTCAGGCCCTCAGCCTCGGCGAACTTGGCGAGCTTTGCAATCGGATCAGGGGACACGCCCAGGACGTCATAACCTTCCCGCTGCAGGGAAGCGAGCGTATCGCGGAAATCGCACGCTTCCTTAGTGCAGCCCGGCGTGGACGCTGCCGGGTAGAAGTACACGATGGTGTTCCGGCCGCGGTAGCTCTTCAGGCTGACATCGTTCCCTGCGGAATCCTTCAGCGTAAAGTCCGGTGCCGGAGTGCCGGGAATGAGTCGTTCAGCCAAGATTTTCTCCTTTGGAATGTTGTGGACATTCAAGCTTAGTAAGCGGGGGAGCGGGCGACGAATCCCACGCTGGCTATACTAAGTGGTATGCCTGATATGGATCGCTGGCCCACAGGGCGCCTCTTGTCCACGGCGGCACGCCTCGTCGAACATTCCTGGAATGAGAAGCTGGGAGCCATCGGGCTTACCCATGCCGGGGTTATCGCCATGGAGGTACTCGCCGTGAACGGCCCCATGACCCAGGCACAGCTTGCCCAGTTGGTCCGTGTCCAGGCCCAGACTATGGGGAAAACGCTCAGCCGGCTTGAGGTTCATGGACACATCCGACGGGAGCGGAGCACGTCCGACCGCCGAAGCCATGTGGTGTCGCTCACCGAACGGGGTGTTGAGGCGGTGGCTGCGGCAGCGGACATGGAACGAACCGTGCTGGCCGCCGCTTCGATCGACCCCGATGTCTTGCGGCAAGAGCTCCAGGCTGTGGTGACCGTCCTGGCCAGCCGCTTTTCTTCGCCGGAGACCAAGGCAATCGTGGCCAGTGCCGATTCCGGCCTCACCGTGGATGCCGGCAGCGCCAACTAGGTTTTCCTACCCCAGAAGCCTGACGGCTATCGCCTCCAGAGCCTGGATGTCCCAGCCCTTATTCACCGGGCCGAGTTTGGCCTGCAGGATCCCCATCACGCCCATCTCCAACAATGCCTGTAATGCAGAGCCGGGATTCTCGCTGAACTCCAGGCTGCTTTCCAGCGCGACTATGGCGTCGGAGCCGGTGAGATGGGTCGGGAGGGAAGCAGCCATGGCGGCGCCAAGGGCGTCGACATCCGCTTCAATCGTGCCCGTCACAGTGAACCGAAAGACAGCCATGGTTTGACCTCCCAGACCTAGTAATGAGGTCACCTTATCCAGCATTTCGCAGGTATTCCGATGCTTAGGGTGAATTTTTCCTAAAGAAATGAGTCCATGCCTCAACGGCCGTATACCGAACTGGTAAACACATTCCCGCGAGAAACGCACCTGCCGGCATTGATGCGACACAATTCATTTGGGGGAGTTGCTCCCGATGACCGAATCGAGAGGACGCACCGGATGGCGAATGCACCTGCACACTACGACCCGCGGGACGAGCCCCGGCTTTTCAAGCTCGTGCAAGTGGCCCCGGTTGAGGTCTGCAGGAGTGGCATTCACCGGCTTCGGAATTCTTGGTGTGGCAAGCGGCGGCGGTCCCGGCCTTCTGGTTGGGCTGTCCGCTCCTGGTCTCGCCCTGGTTCTGTTTGGAACGCTGATGTTCCGACGGATCCGGAGGCGCCGGTTGCCACGCGTCGTGGAGATGGCCCCTTCAAGAGGCGCGGGCAATGTCAGGTCAGGGCTTGGTCCGGGGACATTCTTCGTGCTGATTTTCGCTGGCATCGGTTACCCCTTGGCCAGCCGGCTGCTGGAGCGCGGACCCGAAGGCGGTGCCCTGCTGCTCGGTTATGCAGTCATGACCCTCGTCTTCATCGGCAGCGTCTTCACTGTGCCGTCCTACTTCTTGGAACATGCCAGGCGTGATTTCCTTGCCGATATTTCAGCAGAGCCTCAACTTCGCGCGGCGCTGGAGGAGATGTCACTGACGTGGCGGGATCCCGTGGGCACCCGGGAGTTTGGGCCGCTGTAACCAGCCGGCCTTGGCATAACCAGGGCGGTTTGTCGCCCGGCCGATCCGGCGGTCCCTGCCCGGGCAAAACAAAAACCCCGCCTTCACTGCTTGTGGCCAGTGAAGACGGGGTTTTCAGTGGTGCACCCCCCGGGACTCGAACCCGGAACCCATTGATTAAGAGTCAATTGCTCTGCCAGTTGAGCTAGAGGTGCAGCTGTTGTTTTGGTTCTTCCCGAGGGCTTTTGTTTCCCGCGTTCATCTCCGCAACGACATGAAACTCTACACGAGATTTAGCGCCGTGTGAAATCGGCTCCCGCCTCAGCTCTTCGGCAGGCCTGGAGGGGCCAAAATCAGCGCGGAATCAGGGTTTTCGTTGTTGGTGAGCATCCACAATGTGCCGTCCGGGGCGAGGGAAACGTCCCGGATGCGCCCGAAGCGGCTTGTGAAATGGCTCACAGGATTGCCTGCGTTTTCACCGTCGAGCGGGACAGCCCACAACCGCTGGCCCCTGAGGGCTCCCAGATAGGCCGTGGAGCCCACGATCTCGAGTCCGCTCGGGGATGATTCCGCCGTGGACGGCCAGACCACCTTGGCATCGATGAAGCCCGGCCTGCCCGGTGCTCCCGTCACCTCCGGCCAGCCGTAGTTGCCGCCCGGCTGGATCAGGTTGAGTTCGTCATCCACGGTCGGACCGAATTCGCTGGACCACAGCCTGCCCGAGTCGTCCCAGTCGAGGCCCTGCACGTTCCGGTGGCCAAGGCTGTACACGGGGTTGTCTCCAAACGGGTTCCCGGGCGCGGGCCGGCCTTCCGCGGTGATCCTAAGGATCTTGCCGCCCAGCGCGTTCGGATCCTGCGGTTGGTCGCGGCGTTGTGAATCACCGGTTCCGACATAAAGGTTCCCGTCCGGCCCAAAGCGGATACGGCCTCCATTGTGGGTTGAGGCCTTGGGAATGCCGGAGAAGATGATCTCCGGCTGTCCAAGTTTCAATGGGCCCCCGGAATCCGGCACCGCCAGCGTGAAACGGGCAATCCTGTTGTCCGCACTGGCCGTGAAATAGGCGAACAGCGACCTGTCGGAACCGTAGTCCGGCGACACGGCCAACCCCAGGAGGCCACCCTCCCCGCCGGGAACAACTCCGGGGAGGTCGCCCAGCACCGTTGTCTTCCCGTCTTTGACCGATTTGAGTTCGCCGCTGTCACGTTCCGAAATGATGGCGGTGCCATCCGGCAGGAAGACCGTGGACCAGGGCAGTTGCAGTCCCTCAATGGTCCGCAGTACCTGTGGTTCCTGGGCCGCTCCGTTGCTTCCCGTGACTGAACCGGCATTGCCCGTGGGAACGCCGGTGCCGCCCCCGGTGCAGGCGGCCAACGAGAGCGAGATGAACAGGGCGGCGGCGGCATGCAAAAGGCGGAGCGCGCGCCCGGACGTGCGCCCCGCCTTCTCCGGGTTCATGATGGACCCCGCCCGTTGACTGCCGGGCCTAGTGCCGACTCCGACGCGGAGCCCGGAAGCCTGCCGCTTCCGCGTGGGCGGCCGACTCGAACCAGACCTCTGCGGTGGTTTCCTCGTAGTCCGGGCTGGTTTCATCGTGGTAGATCATCGACTGTGCATTGCCTTTGACCGTGTAGCCTTCCGGCCCGTTTCCGTCCGGGCCGGGGGCTGCGGATCCTTCGCCGTAGGGCTTGTCGGCTGCGAGGTGTCCGGCGGGTTCTGCAGTGTGGCTTGCAGCCGCTTCCGTGGCCGCCGAAGACGCGGCCGCCTGCAGCGTTTCAGCATCTCCCTCGGAGAGGACGCCCGTGTGGGTCCCGGCGGCCGGTCCGGCTCCGACGACGGGCGGCCGTTGCGCTTCGCCTTCGGCCGCGACGCCTTCGGCCGCGGCTTCCTCTGCCGCAGCATCCTCCGCCGCTGCGGATTCGGCGCCGGGAAGGGTGGGGGCATGTGGTTCGGTGTACTCAGGGTGGTGGACGTACTCAGGGTGGACTGGCGCCTGCTTGCCTCCGTCGGCCGGAGTCTCCCGGGCGGCAGGTTCCTTGGCTGCCGTGTCCTTCGGGTGCGTTTGGACCGCGTGCGGAGTGCTGGCAGCCTCGGACCACTGCGCTTCCCACTCGGCCTTGTCGGCCACAGCAGCGCGGTCCGTTTCGGCGGCGTCCTGTGCCGCCGTGCGGCGGGTTTCTGCAGTAGGCGCCTCCTGGGCCGCTGTTGCGTCTTCGTCCCAGTCATCCACGTCCCCGCCTGCCGGCGCGGAACTCGTTGGCGCCGGGCTGGCGGATGTGGATGCCGCTGCCCCGGACGCGGCATCCGCCGTCGCGGGCGCTGCAGGTCCGGCAGGAGACCCAAACCCTGCGGCACTTGCCATTCCGGCCGTGGCGGCTGCCTCCGCCGACACTGCCGCGCCACCGCCGGCCGGTGCGGCTCCTGCGGGCCTGCCGGTGCCGGCCTGCTCTGCCCTTGGAGCGGACACACCGGAATCGGAGGACGTCGGTGCGCCAGTGGTATTCCCTGAACTATTGCGGTTCAGGAGCCACCAGATGACCCCGACGATGACTACGATGACGATGACCCAAATAATCCAGTCCATAGCAGAGCCCTTCTGTCCACAAGGCAAGGTTGCCGTTGCTTGACGTTACGTCGGTGTGATTACGGCTGTAAAGGCTTACATGGGGGAATCGCGCCCGTCCTGTAGCCTCGCCTCATGGATTTGAAACGGCTCCGGATTCTCCGTGAACTTTCGGACCGGGGCACCGTGGGCGCCACTGCCGAGGCGATGGACGTAACGCCGTCCGCCGTCTCCCAGCAGCTCAAGACACTCCAGGACGAACTCGGTGTTGTCCTGGTCGAAAAATCCGGCAGGGGAGTGCGGCTCACCGAGGCGGGCCGGGCCATGGCGGCGGCTGCGGCGGACGTTTCCACCGCCATGGCCCGCGCTGAAGCAACCATCGACACCTACCGGCAGGGCTGGCAGACGCACGTCAAGGCGGCCTTCTTTCCGAGCGCAGCTGAGATGTTCCTCCCGGGCCTTCTGCACCGCGTCAAGGCAGTGGAGGGCCTTCGGTTCGAGGCCCGCTTCGAGGACCCGGGCGTCGCCGGGTTTACTGCCCTGGCCGCTGATTACGACGTCGTGCTTGCCCACAGCGTTGACGGTCCGGATGTTTTCGCCCGGCAGGGGCTGGTGGTGGTTCCGCTGCTGAACGAGCCGCTGGACGTGGCCATGCCGGCCGGGCATGTCCTGGCGGCAAAGCCCTCGCTGACGGCTGGCGATGTGGTGGGGTTCCCCTGGATGGGCGTGCCGGAGGGCTTTCCGTTCGACACGGTGCTGCGCCAGATCGAGGTCCAGGCCGGGGCTCCGGCGTTGCGCGCCCAACTGTTTCCGGATCTTCGGGTGTTGGAGGCGCTTGTCAGCGCCGGTCATGGGCTGAGCCTGCTGCCCCGGTACACGGCCCTGAGGAACCAGGAGCGCGGCTTTGTGCTGCGTCCGTTGCTCGGAGTTACTGCCCGCCGCAGCATCGTGGCGCTGGCGCGCCCGGATGTTGCGGCGAGGACCACCATCCAGCAGGTCCTGGCCATGCTGGAGGCGGAAGCTGCGTCCATCAATGCCGCCAGCCTGAGTGACGCGTGACACATCCGGAGCGGCTCCCCGACTGGCGATCTCATAATTTGAGACGAGAGTCCACTATTTGATCGAAATATTCCCGGTTTTCGGCTTAACCCTCCCTTCCGGGTCGTTGGCGCCCTTATCTGAGCCATAGACTTTGACCCATGAGTGAGGACACCCAAACCGCAGCAGAAAACAAGCCGGACATCAAGCCCCGCAGCCGGGTCGTAACCGATGGAATCCACGCCGCGCCAGCGCGTGGAATGTTCCGGGCGGTCGGCATGGGCGACGACGACTTTGCGAAGCCCCAGATTGGCGTGGCCAGTTCCTGGAACGAGATCACTCCGTGCAACCTGTCCCTAAACCGGTTGGCCCAGGGCGCCAAGGAAGGCGTCCACGCCGGCGGCGGCTTCCCCATGCAGTTCGGAACCATCTCCGTTTCCGACGGTATTTCCATGGGCCACGAAGGCATGCACTTCTCCCTGGTCTCCCGCGAGGTCATTGCCGACTCCGTGGAAACCGTGATGCAGGCTGAGCGCATTGACGGCTCCGTGCTCCTGGCCGGCTGCGACAAGTCCCTGCCGGGAATGCTGATGGCAGCCGCGCGCCTGGACCTCGCCAGCGTGTTCCTCTACGCCGGCTCCATCATGCCCGGCTGGGTCAAGCTTGAGGACGGTTCCGAAAAGGAAGTCACCCTCATCGATGCCTTCGAAGCCGTGGGTGCCTGCGCCGCCGGCAAGATGAGCCTCGGGGACCTGGAACGCATCGAAAAGGCCATTTGCCCCGGCGAAGGCGCCTGCGGCGGCATGTACACGGCCAACACCATGGCCTGCATCGGCGAAGCCCTGGGCATGTCCCTGCCGGGCTCCGCCGCCCCGCCCTCGGCAGACCGCCGTCGTGATGAGTTCGCCCGCAAGTCCGGCGAAGCGGTGGTCAACCTGCTCCGCCTCGGCATCACTGCCCGCGACATCATGACCAAGAAGGCGTTCGAGAACGCCATCGCCGTGACTATGGCATTCGGCGGCTCCACCAACGCTGTCCTGCACCTGCTGGCCATTGCCCGCGAAGCCGAGGTCGAACTGACGCTCGACGACTTCAACCGCATTGGCGACAAGATCCCGCACCTGGGCGACCTCAAGCCCTTCGGCCGCTACGTCATGACGGACGTGGACAAGATCGGCGGCGTGCCGGTCATCATGAAGGCACTGCTCGACGCCGGCCTGCTGCACGGCGACTGCCTCACCGTTACCGGCAAGACCCTTGCCGAGAACCTCGCGTCCATCAACCCGCCGGACCTCGACGGCAAGATCCTGCGCGCCCTGGACAACCCGATCCACAAGACCGGCGGCATTACCATCCTGCACGGTTCCATGGCACCGGAAGGAGCCGTCGTGAAGAGCGCCGGCTTCGACGCCGATGTCTTTGAAGGTACAGCCCGTGTCTTCGAGCGCGAGCAGGGCGCCCTGGATGCACTGGATAACGGACAGATCAACAAGGGCGATGTTGTGGTCATCCGCTACGAGGGCCCCAAGGGCGGTCCGGGCATGCGCGAAATGCTCGCCATCACCGGTGCCATCAAGGGCGCCGGCCTGGGCAAGGACGTGCTGCTGCTGACCGACGGCCGCTTCTCCGGCGGAACCACCGGACTGTGCATCGGCCACGTTGCGCCGGAAGCGGTCGACGGCGGCCCCATCGCCTTCGTCAAGGACGGCGACCGGATCCGCGTGGACATCGCCGCCCGCAGCTTCGACCTGCTGGTGGACGACGCCGAACTCGAGTCCCGCAAGATCGGCTGGGAACCGCTGCCGGCCAAGTTCACGAAGGGCGTGCTCGCCAAGTACGCCAAGCTGGTGCACAGCGCCTCCACGGGCGCATACTGCGGCTAGCTCACGGGCGCGGTGGGCTGACCCCAACTGACTGGCAGATAACGTCGTCAAAAACCCTTTTGGGTGCGTTAACTGCGAGTCAGTTGGGGGAGGCTGCCAATAGATGGACAATGGAGTCCATATGGTGAGATGCGCGCCGTCGTCGTTGACACGCATCTCACCAGAGGGAAAACTGAACGCATGATCGCATTCGTTACTAGCTACGCCGCTGCAGATGCAGTCGTCGTCCTTACCAAGCGCGTGGCTAAATAGCCCGACTGGTAACGAACCGTCACGCGCAACCCCTCGAAGAGCCGCCAGGCTGAGGGGTTTTTTTATTTGCTGCAGTAATTGAATCCGCCATGAGAACCACCCGCTAATGAAGATCCACAAAGGAAGAGTCCGATGAGCAAAGGATCGCCGATCAGCCCCTCGCTGATGGCTACAAAGTCCGCTGGAGCCTCCAAGGCTCCGGAACGCGCCGACCGCACGGCCGATGCCGGCGTCGAGCACGCTGCTGCTGTCTCTCCTGTCCTTGGACCGAACAACGTCGTACCCCCGACGGTGATGACCGGTTCACAAGCTATTGTCCGCTCGCTCGAAGAACTCGGCGTGGACGATATTTTTGGTTTGCCCGGTGGCGCGATCCTGCCCACCTATGACCCCTTGATGGCTTCCAGGATGAATCACGTCCTGGTCCGTCACGAACAGGGAGCCGGCCACGCCGCGCAAGGCTACGCCATGGTTACCGGGCGGGTGGGCGTCTGTATTGCCACCTCGGGCCCCGGAGCCACCAACCTCGTTACCGCCATCATGGATGCGCACATGGACTCCGTACCGCTGGTGGCCATCACCGGCCAAGTGTCCAGTGGAGTCATTGGGACGGACGCATTCCAGGAAGCGGACATCGTCGGCATCACCATGCCGATCACCAAGCACTCCTTCCTGGTGACCGACCCCAACGACATCCCGCATGTCATGGCCGAGGCCTTCCACCTTGCTTCCACGGGCCGTCCCGGTCCGGTGCTGGTGGATGTCGCCAAGGATGCGCAGCAGGGCCAGATGACCTTCTCCTGGCCGCCGAAGATCGACCTTCCCGGCTACCGCCCGGTGGTCCGCGGCCATAACAAGCAGGTTCGCGAAGCAGCGAAGCTGATTGCGGCGGCCAGCAAGCCCGTGCTGTACGTCGGCGGCGGCGTGGTGAAGGCGCATGCTTCGGCGGAACTGCGGGAACTCGCGGAAATCACCGGCGCGCCCGTGGTCACCACCCTGATGGCCCGCGGTGTGTTCCCTGACTCGCACCCGCAGCACGTCGGCATGCCGGGCATGCACGGCACGGTCTCCGCTGTGACCGCGCTGCAGCAGTCTGACTTGCTCATCACGCTGGGCGCCCGTTTTGATGACCGGGTGACCGGCGTCCTGAAGACGTTCGCGCCCAACGCGAAGGTGATCCACGCGGACATCGATCCGGCCGAGATCTCCAAAAACCGCACGGCTGACGTTCCGATCGTGGGATCCGTCAAGGAGATCATTCCGGAACTCACCGAAGCCGTGAAGACACAGTTCGAGGTCGCCGGCAAGCCGGACCTGGACAACTGGTGGACGTTCCTGAACAACCTGAAGGAAACCTATCCGCTGGGCTGGACCGAGCCGGAGGACGGCCTCAGTGCGCCCCAGCGCGTCATTGAGCGCATCGGCGCGCTGACGGGTCCCGAAGGTATCTACGTGGCAGGCGTTGGCCAGCACCAGATGTGGGCGGCGCAGTTCATCAAGTACGAACGCCCCCACGCCTGGCTGAACTCCGGCGGAGCCGGCACCATGGGCTACGCGGTCCCCGCGGCCATGGGCGCCAAGGTGGGCGAACCCGACCGTGTGGTCTGGGCCATCGACGGTGACGGCTGCTTCCAGATGACCAACCAGGAACTGGCCACCTGCGCCATCAACAAGATCCCCATCAAGGTTGCCGTCATCAACAACTCCTCGCTGGGAATGGTGCGCCAGTGGCAGACCCTCTTCTACGAGGGCCGCTACTCGAACACCGACCTGAACACCGGACACGAAACGGTCCGGATTCCGGACTTCGTGAAACTGGGGGAGGCCTACGGCTGCGCGTCGTTCCGGTGCGAGCGAGATGAGGATATCGACGCCACCATCCAGAAGGCCCTTGAGATCAATGACCGCCCCGTGGTCATCGACTTCGTGGTGAGCCCCGACTCCATGGTGTGGCCGATGGTGCCCGCCGGAGTGAGCAACGACCAGATCCAGGTCGCCCGCAACATGACCCCGGAATGGGAAGAGGAGGACTGATCATGAGCCGCCACACGCTGTCCGTTCTGGTCGAAGACAAACCCGGTGTGCTGACCCGCGTAGCGAGCCTCTTCGCGCGCCGGGCCTTCAACATCAATTCCCTGGCCGTCGGCCCGACGGAAGTCCCGGGCATGTCCCGGATGACCGTCGTCGTCGACGCCGACGGTGACCTGATCGAACAGGTCACCAAGCAGTTGAACAAGCTGGTCAATGTGATCAAGATTGTTGAACTCACCTCAGAATCTTCCGTACAGCGAGACCACATCCTGGTCAAGGTACGTGCGGATGCCGCAACTCGTCTGCAGGTGACCCAGGCTGCAGACCTGTTCCGTGCTTCAGTGGTCGACGTCTCCACAGACTCCGTGGTCATTGAAGCAACCGGCCACCCCGAAAAGCTCACCGCACTGCTGTCAGTGCTCGAGCCCTTCGGCATCCGCGAAATTGTGCAGTCCGGCACCTTGGCCGTTGGACGGGGATCCCGCTCCATGAGTGACAGGGCCTTGCGCAGCGCTTAGTTCGCAGCACAAAGCCCGTGCAGTACCGCAACAACACAGACTATTTACCCCAGAGAATCCACTCAAAAGGAGTTACGCAAGTGACTGAAATGTTCTACGACGACGACGCAGACCTGTCGATCATCCAGGGCCGCAAGGTTGCCATTGTGGGCTACGGCTCCCAGGGCCACGCCCACGCGCTGAACCTGCGCGATTCTGGCGTCGAGGTTGTCATCGCCCTCAAGGAAGGCTCGCCCTCCACCGCGAAGGCACAGGACGCAGGCTTCACGGTCAAGAACGTTGCCGACGCCGCCGAATGGGCCGACGTCATCATGATCCTTGCGCCGGACCAGCACCAGCGCTCGATCTTCAACGAGTCCATCAAGGACAAGCTGACCCCCGGCAAGGCCCTGGCGTTCGCCCACGGCTTCAACATCCGCTTCGGCTACATCGAGGCACCGGAAGGCGTTGACGTCATCCTGGTCGCCCCGAAGGCCCCCGGCCACACCGTGCGCCGCGAGTTCGAAGCCGGCCGCGGCATCCCCGACATCATCGCCGTCGAGCAGGACGCCACCGGTTCCGCCTGGGAGCTGGCCAAGTCCTACGCCAAGGCCATCGGCGGCACCCGCGCCGGCGTCATCAAGACCACCTTCACCGAAGAGACCGAAACCGACCTCTTCGGCGAGCAGGCTGTCCTGTGCGGCGGTGTCTCCCAGCTGGTCCAGTACGGCTTCGAGACCCTGACCGAGGCCGGCTACCAGCCGCAGATTGCCTACTTCGAGGTGCTGCACGAGCTCAAGCTCATCGTTGACCTGATGTGGGAAGGCGGCATCGCCAAGCAGCGCTGGAGCGTTTCCGACACTGCAGAGTACGGCGACTACGTCTCCGGCCCGCGCGTCATCACCCCCGAGGTGAAGGAAAACATGAAGGCTGTCCTCGCCGACATCCAGAACGGCGCGTTCGCCAAGCGCTTCATTGAAGACCAGGACAACGGCGGCGCCGAGTTCAAGGCGCTGCGTGCCAAGGCAGAGCAGCACCCCATCGAGAGCGTCGGCCGCGAACTGCGCGGTTTGTTCTCCTGGCAGCAGCAGGACGAGGACTACGTAGAGGGCTCGGCAGCCCGCTAAGCCCGGCATTCAGCCGCCAGGCAGAAGACAACAGTGAGGCCGGGTTCACACTTAACAATGTGAGCCCGGCCTTTCCGTCAGCCTAGACTTGATTTATCCCCCGGACTGCAACGCAGAGGATCAGCCGTGTCAAAACCCGTAGTACTGCTCGCCGAAGAACTTTCCCCCGCCACAGTCGAGGCCCTCGGCCCGGACTTTGAAATCCGCCAGACCGACGGCGCCGACCGTTCCCAGCTGCTCGCAGCCATCGCGGATGTTGACGCCATCCTGGTCCGCTCTGCCACCCAGGTGGATGCCGAGGCCATCGCCGCTGCCAAGAATCTCAAGGTCATCGCCCGCGCCGGCGTCGGCCTGGACAACGTCGACATCAAGGCCGCCACGCAGGCCGGTGTCATGGTAGTCAACGCACCGACGTCGAACATCGTCTCGGCCGCAGAACTCACGGTGGGCCACATCCTGAGCCTCGCCCGCCACATCCCGCAGGCCAGCGCCGCGCTGAAGGACGGCGAGTGGAAGCGCTCCAAGTACACGGGCATCGAACTTTACGAGAAGAAGATCGGCATCATCGGCCTTGGCCGGATCGGCGCCCTCGTGGCAGCCCGCCTGAAGGGCTTCGACACCAAGATCCTGGCGTACGACCCCTACATCACCTCCGCACGCGCAGCCCAGCTCGGCGTGCAGCTGGTGACCCTGGATGAACTGCTGGCACAGTCGGACTTCATCACCATCCACATGCCCAAGACACCGGAAACGGTGGGCATGCTCGGCGCCGAGGCGTTTAAGAAGATGAAGCGGACCGCCTACGTCATCAACGTCGCCCGCGGTGGCCTGGTGGACGAGGAAGCACTCCACGCTGCCCTGAAGGACGGCGAGATCGCCGGAGCCGGCGTTGACGTCTTCGTCAAGGAACCCAGCACGGACCTGCCGTTCTTCGAGATGGACAACGTTGTGGTGACCCCGCACCTGGGCGCATCCACCGATGAAGCCCAGGAAAAGGCCGGCGTCTCCGTGGCCAAGTCCGTCCGACTGGCACTGGCCGGGGAACTGGTGCCCGATGCAGTGAACGTTGCCGGCGGCGTTATCGCTCCGGACGTCCGCCCGGGCATTCCGCTGATCGAGAAGCTGGGCCGCATCTTCACGGCACTGACCCACGCATCCCTGACCCAGTTCGACGTCGAAGTTGCCGGCGAGATTTCCTCCCTGGACGTCAAGGTGCTGGAACTGGCCGCGCTCAAGGGCATTTTCGCCGACGTCGTGACCGAACAGGTCTCCTACGTCAACGCCCCGGTCATTGCCGAGCAGCGCGGCATCAACGTCCGCCTGATCACGACGCCGGACACCGAGTCGTACCGCAACGTCCTGACCCTGCGCGGCGCCCTGAGCGACGGCAGCCAGATCTCCGTGGCCGGAACCCTGACCGGTCCCAAGCAGATCCAGAAGCTTGTGGGCGTCAACGGCTACGAGGTGGAGATCCCCATCAGCGAGCACCTGGTGGTGGTGGCCTACGCCGACCGCCCCGGCGTGATCGGCACCATCGGGCACATCCTGGGCATGAACAACATCAACATCGCCGGCATGCAGGTTGCGCGCCAGGCAGAGGGCGGCCAGGTCCTGGCACTCCTGACCATCGACAGCTCGGTGCCGCAGCAGGTCCTTGACGCAATCAAGGCCGGTATCGGTGCCGAAATGGTGCGCGAAGTCGATCTCGAAGACTGACCTCCCGCCTATTCGGTGAACATCCTGTGACAGAGGTTAACTTCTGCCACATATGATTGGCCGGTCTGCGTACAATGGCTGGGTCCGATTTTCGGATCCGGCCGGCAGACCGGCCATTATTTTTTGCACGCCCGGCAGGGGACGCCTTCACACTTATCAGGTGTGACTGAGGTGTGCACACACGCAATCCAGCTTTCAGGGAGCCCAATGAACGCCGTCCAGAGGTTCATCAGAAGCCGAGTGCTTTTGCTGACCGCGGCCATTTTGATCGTCGCAATGTGCCTGTCCGTCCTCGTCCAGGGCCAGTCGCAAGCGGCGCTCAACCGAACAGTCGACGAGAATTCCCGCGGCCTCTATGACATCCTGGTCCAGGCCAAGGCCGGATCCGGCGGAGCGCTGATGCAGCCGGAAATCGCCAACGGCCAGGGCGGCATCAGCTTCGACCAGCTGGATGGCATCAGGAAGCTCTCAGGCACGTCCGTGGCGGCTCCGATCAGCCTCGTGTCACGGGTATCGCAGAACCTGGAATCCCCGCGTCTTGACGCCATGGACTACCTGGGATTCAACGCCGGACTCGTGGGCACGGCCACCGCCGGCCAGCCCGGGGGAACCGATCCCAGCAAGTGGCCGGCAGCCGAATCCGTCCTCACCGACGAGGCGAAGAAATACCGGATGACCGCCAGCGCCGTCAGCTCGGACGGCCAGTCGGAGCAGACCCTGTTCAAGTCCATGGCCGAAGGCTCGCTCGGCAAGGCAAGGCTCATCGAAGAGCAGACCGCGGGCGGCAAGAGCATCCGCATCGCGGGCGCCGAAGGCGAGACCGGCATCAAGTTCCCGGCTCCCGCCGGCGGTTCCGAACACAACCTCTTCAACCTTTCTGTGTCGCTTCCGCTGGCGCCGCAGGTGACGGAGTCCGTCGTCGCCGTCGACCCCGTGTCCGAGCGTGCCCTGCTGGGCACGGCCGGTGACTTCCTGGCACCGCTTGAAAAGGCGCCGCCGGCAGACGCCCGCAACGCCGGAGCGATCGGCCGGCACTTCGAGAGCCTGTTCACTACCGGAATCAGCATGGAGGAACTGGAGGAGGGCCCCGACTTCCTCGGCGTCAAGCTCAAGTACTGGGCTCCGCTGATGACCCAGTACCAGCAGGCCAAACGGAACGGCCAGCTCACCGCCGATTCCCAGGCCATCCCGCTGATCGTCCGCTCCGGCACCTCCCTGGATCTCAAGTACTCGGTCAAGATCGAGGAAATCGACGATTCCGGAAACGTGGTCAAGGACGTGGGAACCGTGACCCGCTCCCTGGACAAGGACTACCTCCCGTTCGTCTCCAAGTCGCCGTTTGCACTCTCGTGGCCAGGGTCGCAGGACTACTCCCAACTCCTGGGCAACACCGGCAACTTCAGCCAGGGCCTCTACAACCCTGCGACGTGGACCACGGACTTCGCCTCGGCCCCCAAATACACCGATGGCTCCACCGCTGGAAACGGTGCCGTTGACAAGACCGCCACACCGGGGGAGTGGGTGACCGTCAACCGGCTCCCGGAGAAGGCTGCCGGCGGCGCGCCGGTCGACCAGACCCAGCGTGAACCGGTGGACGAGCGCTCCTACCGCGAAAGCCTGGAGACGGGCAGCAAGCTCGCCGCTCCGCTCGCCATGGTCTACGGCACGTTCGACGCCGACAAGGTCCAGGAAGCCGCCGGGGATATCAACCGGCTGCCCCTGGGCGGCTACGACCCTTCACCGCTTACCCTGACCGAGGACGCGCAGGGGAACAAAGTCGAGGGCACTGAACTCAAGCCCTCACTGAGCGCCACCGGGCTGGTCAGCCAGTCCGCCGGCGCCATCACCGACTACTACGGCCTCGCCGCAGCCCGGGGTTACGAAGAGAACTCTTCCGTCATCGACGCCGTCCGTGTCCGTGCCAAGGCGCCAGGGAGCTGGAAGCAGTCGCAACCCGAGGTTGAGCAGCTCGCCGACGAAATCCGCGACATGGGCCTGGAAGCCACGGTTGTTGCGGGCTCCGCGCGTGAAGACGCCAACATCTTTGTGCCGGGCTACTCCAAGGATGACGCCGGCAAGGAATCCGCGCTTGGCACCGTTACGCAGTCCTGGGTCCGCCAGGATGCGGCTGATGCCGTGTCCGGCTCCCTGACCGGAACGAACGTGACGCTGCTGTTCCTGACGCTCATCGGGGCGGCCCTGCTTACAGGGGCGTCCACGGTCAGCTACATCCGCCAGCGGCGCCTGGAAGCCGGCACGCTGCGGGCCATGGGCTGGACCCAGACGAGGGTCCGCAGCTGGGTGCTCGCCGAATTCGGCGTCGGAGCCAGCCTCCTGGCGATTGCCGGCACCATCCTGAGCCTGGTGAGCTGGAACATCGCGACGGTCATTGTTTCCGCCTCCGTCCTGGTGCTTTACGCGGCCGCCGCCTACTTTGCGGCCAGGCAGCTGCGGCACCGCGACGAAGTGGACCAGGAACCGCAGCACGATGAGCGGCTGATCGCGGTTGATTCCCCGCTCACGTTCGCCAACCGGCAGCTGAGCACCAACAAGTTCAACACCATCTCACTCGCTGTGGCAGTCGGTGTCTTCGGGGCCGCTGTGGGCGGGCTGATCGCCCTGCTGATCGATATTCCGCGCGCCGCCGGCGCGAGCGCCCTGAGCGGACTCGCCGCGGCCAGCGTGGCGCTGCCCAGCATCGTCCTGGCCCTCTCCGGAGTGGCCGTGGGCCTCGTCCTGACCCTCGTCACCGGACGCTTTGAGCTGCAGGCCAAGCGCCAGTACCTCGGTACCCTCGAAGCGATGGGCTGGAACCCTGACATGCTGGGCCAGGTCAGGCTGTTCGAAAACGCCCTCGTGGGCACGGTGGCCCTGCCGCTCGGCGTGGTTGGCGCCCTCGGCATCGGCCTGCTGCTCGCACCCTATGCCGCGCTTTGGGCCGCACTGGCCGGACTCGTGGCTGTACTTTGCTGGATTCCAATTGCAACGAAAGTGGTCCAATGAACAACGACGTGAATCTCGACCGGATTCCCCAGGATGACGCCGGGGACGGCTCGCTCCAGACCCGCGCCAACACCATCCTGAAGGCCGCAGACCACGGGACCCCGCTGGAACTGAGCAACATCACGATCCGCTACGGAGGCCAGAAAGGCGGAGCCGACGCCGTCAACGTCGTCGAGGGCTTCGACCTGACCCTTCACGCCGGCGAGATGCACTGCGTCGCCGGCCGAAGCGGCTCCGGCAAGACCAGCATCCTGACCGTCGGCGCGGGACTCACGCTGCCGACGTCGGGCCGTGTCTTCTGGGAAGGCCAGTCCCTCGAGAGCATGGGCGACGACGAAATCGCCGACCGTCGCCGCGCACTGATCGGCTATGTCGACCAGGGCGGCGCCCTGATTGACGGTATGAGCGCCCTCGAGAACGTACTGCTGCCGGCCGTACCGGACGGCGAGGTGGACCAGCGCCGCGACATGGCCAAGGACCTCCTGGACCTGGTGGGCCTGGGGCGGCGCATGCGGCACCGTCCCGCCCAGCTCTCCGGCGGTGAGCGTCAGCGCGTGGCGATTGCCCGCGCACTGATCCTGGGAACCCGGGTCCTGGTGGTGGACGAACCCACCGCGAGCCTGGACCGCACGTCGGCCAACCGCATCATCAGCATCCTCAAGGACACCACGTCCGACGGCATTGCTGTCCTGGTGGCGTCACATGACCACGAACTTGTCCGGCTCAGCGATACCCTGACCGAACTGATCTAGATTTAGGGGTAGCGTTTCCCGTCTGCCGGCCCAGCCACCGCTTCCGAAAAAAGGTAACTTCCCAGAGTGTCGTCTTCAGCCCAAACCCCGTTCTACATCACCACTGCCATCACGTATCCCAACGGTGTGCCGCACATCGGCCACGCGTACGAGTACATTGCCACCGACGCCATGGCCCGTTTCAAGCGCCTGGACGGGTTTGACGTCTTCTTCCTGACCGGCACCGATGAGCACGGCATGAAGATTGCGCAGACTGCTGAAAAGGAAGGCATCACGCCTAAGGAACTGGTGGACCGGAACGCCGGGATCTACAAGGCTGCCCATGCCGACCTGGGAATCTCCTTCGACCGGTTCATCCGGACCACGGACGAAGACCACTACGCCGCATCGCAGGCCATCTGGAAGAAGATGGAAGCCAACGGGGACATTTACCTGTCGAAGTACGAGGGCTGGTACTCGGTCCGCGACGAAGCGTATTACGTCGAGGACGAGACCGTGCTCAAGGAGGACGGCCTCCGCTACTCCCGCGAGACGGATACCGAACTGACGTGGACGGCCGAGGAAAGCTATTTCTTCCGGCTCTCCGCCTACCAGGACAAACTGCTGGCGCTGTACGAGGCGCATCCGGAATTCGGCGCCCCGCAGTCCCGCTTCAACGAGGTCATCAGCTTCGTCAAGCGCGGGCTGGAGGACCTCTCCATCAGCCGCACGACGTTCGACTGGGGTGTGCCGGTTCCCGGCAACGACAAGCACGTGATGTACGTGTGGGTGGATGCGCTGACGAATTACCTCACCGGCGTGGGCTACCCGGACGTCGACTCCGAGTCCTTCAAGAAGTACTGGCCGGCTGATGTCCATGTGATCGGCAAGGACATCTCCCGGTTCCACGCCATCTACTGGCCCGCATTCCTGATGAGCGCAGGACTGGAGCTGCCCAAGCGGATCATGATCCACGGCTTCCTGCACAACAACGGCGTCAAGATGTCCAAATCCCTGGGCAACGTGGTGGCGCCGTCGGACTTCGTGGCGCAGTACGGCCTGGATCAGGTGCGTTTCTTCTTCCTGCGCGAAGTTCCCTTCGGCGCCGACGGCAGCTACAACCACGAAGCGATTGTGGGCCGGATGAACTCGGACCTCGCCAACAACTTCGGAAACCTGGCACAGCGTTCACTGTCCATGGTCGCCAAGAACTGCGAGGGCCGTGTGCCGGTCCCCGGCGATTTCACGGCGGAGGACACCGCCCTGCTGGCCCAGGCCAACGGACTGCTGGATGCCGCCCGGGCCGCGTTCGAGAAGCAGGAATTCAGCCGTGCCCTGGAAACGATCTGGGGTGTCCTGGGCGACACCAACGCGTACTTCGCCGAGCAGGCCCCCTGGGTCCTGCGGAAGACCGACGTCGAGCGCATGAACACCGTGCTGTACGTGACGCTTGAGGTGCTTCGGATCGTGGCCATCCTGGTTCAGCCGGTGATGCCGACGGCGTCTTCCGCGCTGCTGGGGACACTCGGCCAGCCCGACGGCGATGCCCGCCTGTTCGGGGCGATCCCCGCGCCGCTGGTTCCCGGCACGGAGCTGCCCGCTCCCGCGCCGATCTTCCCGAAGTACGAGGAACCAGCCGAAGCGTAGTCCCGCCGGACGCTCCCGCAGATCTTGCGGAAAAACTGCTCAACGCTCCCTCACCCGTGGCAACAGGTGGGGGAGCGTTCTTTTACCCACGGGACAGCGGTTCCCACAGGCAATTTCGTCAGCTCGCAGGTACTGCATCCAAGTAGTTTCCTCTATGCATGCGAGTGAATATATTCAGGAAGCAGGTAATTGGTGCCCGCGGCCGGTTGGGTAATCGCGTACCTGTTACTCGGGTTTAACCCGGGCCGCAAACCTAGCCTGAAAAGGCAAGCGAACTGATGACGAATTCTGGGGAGTAACCGTCACCATTCATTTCGCCCTTGAGGTTTCACACAGGTTTTGCAGTTCCTGGTCTCAAGACGGTTACTCCGCGCATTCTGGTCGGTTCGAATCGGATTTGCTATGGAGGGACCGAAAATGAAACGCACTATCGCCACTCTGGGGGTGGTGGGGCTGGGGCTGATGGGTGCCACGGTTGCAGCGAACGCCGCCCCCAATGACAAGATCACCATTTGCCACGCCACAGGCTCGGCATCCAACCCCTACCTCTTGGAAACCATCAGCCTCAATGCGTTGGCAGCACACGTCAGTGATACCGGCGACATTGTGCCGGTGAACGTGGGAAATGACATTCCCCACGGGCAGAACCTCACGCCAGCCAACCTCATCCTGCTGGCTAACAACTGCGTGGCGCCCACCGTTCCGGTTGACCCGGTTGATCCGGTGGACCCGGTGGATCCGGTTGACCCGGTTGACCCGGTTGATCCGGTGGACCCGGTGGATCCGGTTGACCCGGTTGACCCGGTTGATCCGGTGGATCCGGTTGATCCGGTTGACCCGGTGGAAACGGTTGACCAGCCGGTAGTCGTACCGCCGGCCGCTGTCCCGGTTGTTCCGCCGGCTGCTGCGCCGCCTGCGGCAGCGCCGCCTGCGGCAGCACCGCCTGCGGCTGCGCCGCTGGCAGCCACTACGGTCACGCCGGTAACGGCAGCTCCGCAGGCAGCCGCTGCGACGGGGGTCCCGGCGGCGAGCAATGAGGGCTACAACGTCCAGACTGCCGTTGGGAGCCCAGTCACTGGAGTCCCGACCTGGTTGGCCGCCTTGACCGGGCTCTTTACAGCCGTAGGTGCCTGGGTGCTCGTGAAGAGCGGTCTGCGCTCCAGCGGCGCGAACGGCTAGGGAACTCAACTAAGGGGCGGGTGCTGTGAAGTTACGGCACCCGCCCTCCCGTTCAGCATTTCAGTTTCAGCGTCACCAGGAGCCCTTCATGGTTAGTCACCGCCGGAACCGGCAGAAGCGCGCCGCCCGGATGCGGGGCCTGCTGCTTAGCTATCGGGACATCCTGGTCCTCGCCGTGTGCGCCGCGGGGCTTCTCGGAGCCTGGCTGGTTTACGGCGTGGCGGGGACCGGTGACCACGGTGCGCCGGCGGCCGGGGAGCCAACAGCGATAGTACTGTCCGGGCAGCTTCCCGACCCGCTGGATCGGCCAGAGGCGCCCGCGACGGGAACCCCGGCACCGGTAGCGGCGCGGGTGCCGGTCGGGCAGCCCGCGCCACTGGCCAACGGCGGCACGGCCGCGGCACAGCCGGCCGACTCGTACCCGGCCGCGTCCGCGCCGCAAAGGATCACGTACCCGGCGGCCGGAATGGACGTGGTGGTACATCCCCTGGCTCCCGATTCCCTCGACGCCGAAAGCCACAGCATCGTCCCGCCGGAGACGATGGACGGCTATTGGCTGGCGCCCTTCGGAACGCCCGGGACCGGTTCCGCAAACACGACATACGTCATCGGCCACAGCTGGGAAGGGCTGGATGCCCCCTTCAACCACTTGAGTTCAGCCGCGGCGGCCGGCGATGAACTGACGGTCACCACAGCTACCGGCTCCATGAAGTACAGGGTGGATTCCGTCACCACGTACACCAAGGCCACGTTGAAGGACAGCCCCATCTGGACGGTCGCCCCCAACCGCCTCGTCCTGATCAGTTGCTACACCGAGGATCCGTGGGGGAAGAATGTGGCTGTGGTGGCCTCACCTGCTGCCGGGCAATAGAGGGCCGGTGTACTGACAGGCGCCTGCGTCCTCAGGCCACAGTTCGGGGCAGCACGTACGTGTTCGGATACTGAGACAACTTGACCATCATGTGGATGGCTTGGCTACCCTGAAAACATGAGCGCATCCACAATTAATCTTGCTGTCATTCCCGGCGACGGCATCGGCCCTGAGGTCATCGCCGAAGCCTTGAAGGTACTGGAGAAGGTTGTGGCCGCTGAAGGCGTCACCCTGGACCAGACGCACTACAAGCTGGGAGCCCAGCACTGGCTGGAGACGGGCGAGACCCTCCCGGACGAGGTGCTCAGCGACCTTCGCACGCGCGACGCCATCCTGTTCGGCGCAGTGGGCGCGGCCCCCGGCGACACCCGGATCCCGTCGGGCATCATCGAGCGGGAGATGCTTCTCAAGCTGCGCTTCAGCCTGGACCACTTCGTCAACCTGAGGCCGTCACGCCTCTTCGGCAGTGTGGGCAGCCCGCTGGCCAACCCCGGAGAGATTGACTTCATTGTGGTGCGTGAAGGCACCGAGGGACCCTACGTCGGCAACGGCGGGACGCTGCGCGCAGGTACCAAGCATGAGGTTGCCACCGAGGTTTCCCTGAACACCGCCCACGGCGTGGAGCGGGTGGTCCGCGATGCGTTCCGCCGGGCAAGCGAACGTCCGCGCAAGCACGTTACGCTCGTCCACAAGCACAACGTGCTGGTCTACGCGGGCCACCTGTGGAAGCGCACCGTTGAAGCCGTGGCGCAGGAATTCCCGGACGTGACCCACGACTACCTGCACATCGACGCAGCGACGATTTTCATGGTGACCGACCCTTCGCGCTTCGACGTGATTGTCACCGACAACCTTTTTGGCGACATCATCACGGACCTCGCCGCGGCCGTCACCGGAGGCATTGGCCTGGCTGCCTCGGGCAACATCAACATGGAGCGCACCGCTCCGTCCATGTTCGAGCCCGTGCACGGCTCTGCTCCCGACATCGCCGGCCAGCAGAAGGCAGATCCCACCGCTGCCATCCTGTCGGCTGCGCTGCTCCTGGACCACCTCGGTTACACCGACGCCGCGAAAAAGATCGAAGCGGCGGTCATCGCAGACGTCGAAGGCCGCGACGGCAGTGAGCGCAGCACAAGCGCCGTCGGCGACGCAATCGTGGCCGCCCTGTAGGGACCCGCATCAGGCGTAAGCTTGTTTCGAATCACCAAAATGCTGCCGTGGTCCGACGATGAACCACGTCCACACACCAGGCAGCCGACCGTGGAGGAACCATGACTCAGACTGCCCATGGCGTCGAATTCACCCAGCAGCCCTCGGCAACCCCGAAGTCTGCTGAAGAGCGTGCTGCCATCATGGCGAACCCAGGTTTCGGCAACTATTTCACCGACCACACTGCGGTCGTCGACTACAGCGTCGACGAGAACGGCAAGGGCGGCTGGCATAACGCGCGCATCGAGGCATACGGTCCCATCTCGCTTGACCCTTCGGCGGCAGTGCTGCACTACGGCCAGGAGATCTTTGAGGGGCTCAAGGCGTACCGCCATGCCGACGGCTCGGTGTGGACGTTCCGGCCCGAGGCCAACGCGGCGCGACTGAACAAGTCCGCCCGAAGGCTCGCGCTGCCGGAGCTGCCGGAGGAATACTTCCTCGGCGCTATCCGCGAACTGGTGCAGGCCGACCGGGAATGGGTTCCGGCGGGTGACGGCGAGGCACTGTACCTCCGCCCGTTCATGATCGCCACGGAGGCGTTCCTCGGCGTCCGCGCAGCCAGGGAGGTCTCGTTCCGCGTGATCGCATCACCGGCGGGAAACTACTTCGGCGGCGAGCTGAAGCCCGTTTCGATCTGGATCTCGCGTGAGTACGCCCGTGCGGGCCGCGGCGGAACCGGTGCCGCCAAGTGCGGCGGCAACTACGCGGCGTCCCTCATCGCGCAGCAGGAAGCCGAGGCCCACGGCTGCAAGCAGGTCCTCTTCCTGGACCAGTTCAATGACAATGCCGTTGAGGAACTCGGCGGCATGAACGTGTTCTTTGTCATGAAGGACGGTTCGCTGGTGACCCCCGCCCTCACCGGAACCATCCTTGAAG
The DNA here is from genome assembly GCF_030812315.1 of Arthrobacter oryzae. Classification (GTDB taxonomy): domain Bacteria; phylum Actinomycetota; class Actinomycetes; order Actinomycetales; family Micrococcaceae; genus Arthrobacter; species Arthrobacter oryzae_B. Next base: position 644,921 of record NZ_JAUSSM010000001.1, read on the forward strand.
GCGTCACCCGGATGTCCGTCATGCAGGTGGCCAAGGACATGGGACGCACCGTCACCGAGCGCAAGATCACCCTGGACGAATGGCGCGACGGCGTCGCGTCGGGTGAGATCACCGAGGTCTTCGCCTGCGGGACTGCAGCCGTGATCACGCCCATCGGAATCCTCAAGGACGCCACGGAGTTCATTGGCTCCGAGGACGCGAAGGCAGGGGAAACCACTATGGCCATCCGCGAGCAGCTCCTCGGCATCCAGACGGGCACCGTCGAAGACACACACGGCTGGCTGACGCGCCTCGCCTAGGTGCTTTCTGACTGACGCACGACGCCGGGTGGCTCGCAAGCGCTTGCGGGCCACCCGGCGTCGTACTTTCCTGAGTTTTGACTGCGGCGTTTTGACCCTGTCGGGTGACTGCGTCGGGTGCTTTGCTCCCTATTAATACGCGGGCGCCACCAGCGGCCGCTCCCGCGACGGGTCCTGCCGGACCGGAGATGCGAAGATGGACACGTGAATCCCGCATCCTCCGCTTCGATTCGTCCCGCCAGCGACCTGGCGCGCTTCCGGCTGGCACCGAATCCCGGGCCCATGAGCCTGGACGGGACAAATTCATACCTGCTGGGCAGCCCGGACTCCGGGAGCACCGTGGTGGTGGATCCCGGACCCTTGGACGAACAGCATCTGGGTGAGCTGGCCGGGGCAGGGCGTGTGGAGCTCATCCTGATCACGCACCGACACGTCGACCACACGGCAGCGGCCGCACGCTTCCACGAACTGACGGGGGCGCCGGTCCGCGCTGCGGATGCCCGGCACTGCCACGGAGGCCAACCGCTGACCGACGGTGAGATCATCCTCGCGGCGGGGGTTGAGCTGCGTGTCATTGCGGCTCCCGGCCACACCTCGGACTCGCTGTGTTTCCACCTTCCGGGCGACGGCAGGCACGGATCAGTGCTGACCGGCGACACCATCCTGGGACGCGGCACCACGGTTCTGGATTTCCCCGATGGCAAACTGGGAGACTACCTGGCAACCCTGGACAGGCTCGAAGGCTTTGGACCGGCCACAGTCCTGCCCGGGCACGGACCGGTGCTCCCTGCCCTTGATACGGTGGTCCGCGCGTATCGGGACCACCGCCACGAACGGCTCGCGCAGATCCGTGCAGCCCTGGCGGAGCTCGGGTCCGGTGCAGGAGTTCGTGAAGTCACGGACGCCGTCTATTCGGAAGTCGATCCTGCCGTCCGTACGGCAGCGGAGAACTCAGTGGCTGCGCAGCTGGAGTTCCTCCGGGGCTGATCACGTGGCGGCGGTGCCTGGGGTCCAGCGGAGCCGGCGCTACCGGGCCGGCCGGACCGGGCAGGCCGGCGGCGGGACGACTGACCGGAGACGGTACGCTAGGAACCATGCGTATCGCCCGTTTTGTAGCTGATTCCGATCCCCTCTACGGCGTTGTTGAAGGCGCGCCCGGCAGTGAGGAAGTCACTGTCATCAAGGGTGACCCATTCTTCAATGGCGTTGAACGCAGCACCGTCAAGTACAAGCTTGAGGATGTGCGGCTGCTGGCCCCCATCATCCCGCGCAGCAAAGTTGTGGGCGTCGGACGAAATTTCGTTGAGCACGCCAAGGAACTCGGCAATGACGTGCCGCAGCAGCCCCTTTTGTTCCTGAAGCCGAACACTTCGGTCGTGGGTCCTAACGATCCCATTGTGCTGCCGGAATTCTCGGACGAGGTGTCCTTTGAGGCCGAGCTGTGCGTGGTGATCGGAAGGATCTGCAAGGACGTTCCAGAGGACCGCGTCGACGACGTCATCTTTGGTTACACCTGCGGCAACGACCTGACCGCCCGTGATGTCCAGAAGACGGACCTGCAGTGGGCGCGTGCCAAAGGCTTTGACACTTCGGCGCCGCTCGGTCCGTGGATCGAGACCGAACTGGACACCGAGGACCTCCGTATCCAGGGCTGGCTCAACGGTGAACTCCGCCAGGACGGCAGCACCAGCCAGATGATCCGGGGCGTCCGCGAACTCGTCTCGGTTGTCTCGCAGGCCTTTACGCTGCTTCCCGGCGATGTGATCATGACCGGCACGCCTGCGGGCGTGGGCCTGGTCGCAGCCGGTGACCGCTTTGAGGTGGAGATCGAAGGCATCGGACGCCTCTCCAACCCGATCGTCCGGCGCTAGCCACAGAACAGAGGTAGCCACAAACCGGCGCGAGCCAAAAAACAGAGCCGAATTGCGGACAGCCGTCCCGGGAATCCCCGGGGCGGCTGTCCGGTTCTACAACGGATTCGGCGGCCGATTTGGTGGCGGGGCGGCCCCGGGCAGGCGGTAAAGTTGGAGTCACTATGACTACTCCTTCTGTGTCCAACGCCGTCTCCAGTCCTGCCGTCACCCCCGAAACCCCGGTCCGGGTGCGCTTCTGCCCGTCGCCCACCGGAACCCCGCACGTGGGCCTGATCCGGACGGCGCTGTTCAACTGGGCCTACGCCCGGCACACCCAGGGAACGTTCGTCTTCCGCATCGAGGACACGGATGCCGCGCGCGACTCCGAGGAAAGCTACGAGCAGCTCCTTGAAGCCCTCAAGTGGCTCGGCATCTCCTGGGAAGAGGGCGTGGAAACGGGCGGCCCGCACGAGCCGTACCGCCAGTCACAGCGTCTTGACCTCTACAAGGACGTGGTGGCCAAGCTCCTGGACGCCGGCTACGCCTACGAGTGCTACTCCTCCCCGGACGAAGTGGAGGCGCGTCACCGCGCTGCCGGCCGCGACCCCAAGCTCGGCTACGACAACTTCGACCGCAGCCTCAGTGCCGAGCAGGTTGCCGCGTTCAAGGCCGAGGGCCGCGAACCCGTGCTCCGCGTCCGCATGCCTGACGAGGACGTCACGTTCACCGACATGGTCCGCGGCGAAATCACATTCAAGGCCGGCAGCATCCCGGACTACGTGATTGTCCGCGCTGACGGCTCCCCGCTGTACACCTTGGTGAACCCGGTTGATGACGCCCTGATGGGGATCACCCACGTGCTGCGCGGCGAAGACCTGCTCTCCTCCACTCCCCGCCAGGTGGTGCTTATCCGCGCCCTGATGGACATCGGCGTCGCCAGCTACATGCCGGTGTTCGGCCACCTTCCCTACGTCATGGGTGAGGGCAACAAGAAGCTGTCCAAACGCGATCCCCAGTCCAACCTGTTCCTGCTCCGCGACCGCGGCTTTATCCCCGAGGGCCTGCTCAACTACCTCTCGCTGCTGGGCTGGAGCCTGTCCGCCGATGAGGACATTTTCACGGTCGAACAGCTCATCGAAAACTTCGACGTCCACGACGTCCTGGCCAACCCGGCGCGCTTCGACATCAAGAAGGCCGAAGCGATCAACGGCACCCACATTCGGATGCTGGCAGCGGACGACTTCAGGGGCCGCCTGGTCCCGTACCTCCGCGCCGCAGACCTGGTGGGGGACACCCTGACCGCACGCGAGGAGGAGATCCTCGCTGAGGCCGCCCCCCTGATCCAGGAGCGGATTGCCCTGCTGGGCGAAGCGCCCGAGATGATTTCCTTCCTGTTCAAGAACGATGACGCCATCGACGTCGCGGACGATGCCCGCAAGGGGCTGCCGGAAAACCTCACTGAGGTCCTGGACGCTGCGATTGCCGCCCTGGACGCCGTCACCGACTGGAACGCCGAGAACATCCAGGCTGTGCTGAAGCAGGCCCTCGTCGAGGACCTGGGGATCAAGCCGAGGCTGGCCTTCGGCCCCGTCCGCACGGCTATCTCCGGGCGGCGGATTTCCCCGCCGCTCTTTGAATCCATGGTCATCCTGGGCAAGGCCTCATCGCTGGCCCGCCTGCACGCTTTCCGCGGCTGATGACTGCCATGCGCGGTGACGGCGGCGGTGTCCTCCATACGGGTTTTGGCGTCATCCGGGGTGTCCTGTTCGATATTGACGACACCTTGGTGGACCTCGAATTCGCCATGACCACCGCGCTGCGTGACGTCAGCGAACACCTCCTGCCCGGCCTGGACCAGGCCGGGTGGGAGAAGTTCGGGCGGATCTTCACGCACGAGACCACACACTTCTATGACCGCTACCTTGCCGGCGAGCTGACCTTCAACGAGCAGCGGCTGCTCCGGGGCCGGGCCGCCCTGGGCCACTTCGGCGTGGAGCTCGAGGAAGGTGAGGAGTCCCATGCCTGGGTTACGTCGTACGCTGCCCTGCAGCACGGCTACGTCCGTGCGTTCGAGGACGTAGCCCCGCTCTTGGACGCCCTGGACGCTGCCGGGATTCCCTATGGGGCGGTGAGCAACAATGTCCATGACTACCAGCGGGTGAAGCTGGACACCGCGGGGCTGCAGCGCATCAGGGTTCTGGTGGGAACGGACACAGTGGGCGTGCCCAAGCCGGACCCGGCCATCTACCTTGAGGGGGTCCGCCTGCTGGGCAGCGGCGCCGCCGAGACGCTCTACGTGGGCGATAACCGGCTGCTTGATGCAGAGGGTTCGACGGCGGCGGGCCTGCTGGGCGTTTGGCTGAACCGCAGCGGTGAAACGGAGTCTGCGTTCGCCGGTCACCAGATAGGTTCACTGGCGGACCTGCTGGGGTAAATACGTCGGCGGGCATCACGCGGAAAACCCATTCGGCCGCCTGTTGCGCAAAGCCACAAAGGCTCCAACGGAGCCGAGTCCAAGCACACCCACCATGCCGATGGCCGTTCCGGCGTCGGGCTGCCCCGCCATGTCCGACGGCGAGACGGCTGCGGCGCTCGAATGCAGCGTTTCCGTTCCCGCCGCCACCTTTGCGTTCCCCTCCTCGGGCCTGCCGGCCCCTGCGGCCAGCTGCGTCGAACCGGCGGCAAGCTTGGTGTTGCCCTGAAAGAGTTCGGAGGCTCCGGCGGCCAGGGCCTCGGACCCGCTCAGCAGCCCGGGGTTGGCAGGATCAGCCGGGTCGCCCTTGATGCCGGTGTTCAGTGCCACAGTCCCGGCGGCAAGCCGTGCGGAGCCCTCGGTCATGCCGGCCGCGGCCTTGAGCAGGCCCGGGCGTTCGGGGTTCCCGGGCACGCCGTCCATCCCGACCCTGATTTTGGCGGTGCCATCAGCCAGGAGCTGCGTGCCGAGGACAACCCCGGGGCTCGCCGGGTCCTGGCTGTTGAGCTTTCCGCTCAGGGTGGCGAAGCCGGCGGTCAGCTTTCCGGCGCCCGCCTTCAGCTCCCCGGTGCCGCCGTGGAGCCTCGAGGCGCCCGACTGGAGCTGGGCTGCTCCGGCGTCGATCTTGTGGGCTCCTGACGTGATTTTTGCAATCCTGTCTTTCACCACCGACAGCGGCACGAGCCCCTGGACCGGGTCTTCGGCGGCAGCCTGTAACAGGTCAAGGGCCTGGGCCAGGGCAGCAGTGCCCGTGCCCAGTTCCGGATTGCCGTTGGCCCCGCGGTAGCCCTTGAACTGATCTGTTCCGGCAGCGAGCTGGCCCGCGCCGGCGTCCAGTCGGCTTGCTCCGTCACTGAGCTGCGTGGCGCCGTCGCCAAGGTTGTTCTCCGCGGTGCCGGCCGGGGTGGGAGTCAGGGCCGTGGAGAGCTGCGCCGCTCCGGCGGCGAGTTTGCGGGCACCGTCATCAACTTTGTACACGCCGGGGGCGAGCCTGTTGTTGACGTCCGCTTGGATCCTGGCCGCTCCGGCCGCGAGTTTCTCGGCACCGGCCTGCAGCTGGTCCGCGCCGGGAGCGAGATTCTTGCTGATACCTGCATGGATCTTCGCTGCCCCTGCTGAGAGCTTTCCAGCCCCCGTGTCTGCCAGCGCGGCACCCGTGGAAAGTTCTCCGGCACCGTCTTTGACCTGGTCGGCACCGACGGAGGCCTTACCGGGGCCCCATCCTTGAGCCGAGCTGATCCGTCAGTAATGCGGCCGGTGACCACGGTGTAGAAACCCACTAGGGCAATCAGGAGCAAGGCAAGGACCGCTATGGCGATCTGCTGGGTGCGGGTGCGGGTGTTCAGGGGAGTAGTGGCACGACTCTGTGGCACGGGAGGTTCCTCTCGACAGTCCAGGCATGGGCGGATGTCCCCGGACGCCCCCGACCGTGACGCAGCTAACATCAGAAAACGGGCGTGAAACTGCCGGACGGGGAGGGCGGGGAGTAGTTGTTACTCAGTGGTAACTTACCGAGCGTAAACTTGCCTAGCCCTGAATTGCAAGGAATTTTTCGGGCGCCACCTCTGAGTGCCGCTGTTTCCACCGTTCCACCGCGACGCTGGATGGTCCGCGGGCCCCGATTTGTGCCAGCCAAAACTCTCGGGTAAAGTAATTACTCGTGCTGAGGCGCTCGGAGCGAAGGTTTAGACCTGAATATCCGGCCCGAAAGTGCCATTGGGATATGGTGTAATTGGCAACACTACGGTTTCTGGTACCGTCATTCTAGGTTCGAGTCCTGGTATCCCAGCTCTGAATAAGCTGCACTACGGTGCGGCGAATCAGGGGTTTCAGAACGGTATATTCGATTTGAAACACTGGCTCGGTGTATGAAACAATCACTGAGCCTGATGGCAGAAATGTCATCCGGAAGTACGCGGCCCCATCGTATAGCGGCCTAGTACGCTGCCCTCTCACGGCGGTAACGCGGGTTCGAATCCCGCTGGGGTCACCATTGAAACGGTCCCGGGCAACAGCCCGGGGCCGTTTTGTTTTGCTTCCCGGATACTTTCCATGCGATTCCCCGCCGAACGGTCGTTTCCCCTGGAACCGCAACGGGGAGATGACCGCCGGGCGGGGATTTCCTAGCGGGATGCACGCGCCGGACGGTAACCGAACTGGCATGATGAAGCTGTGACGTCCCCATCTGAGAGTCCGCCCCCGCGCGCTGCCGCTCCGAACTCACGGGCTGCTGCTGCCGTGGAACTGCTCGAAGCTGTCCGCGGAGACCTCGGCGCGGCCGTGTTGCCCCTCGCACTGCCGGGCGCGGACGCCGCCCGCCTTGATATCAGGAACGCCCTCTCGCAGCTCGATGATTACATCCTCCCGCGATTCCGCAGCCTGGACGCTCCACTGCTGGCCGTGGTGGGAGGATCCACCGGTGCCGGGAAGTCGACCCTCGTCAACGCCCTTGTGGGCCACCCCGTCACGAGGGCCGGTGCCATTCGTCCAACCACCCGGCAGCCGATCCTGCTGCACAACCCGGCCGATTCGGACTGGTTTGAAAACCAGCGCGTGCTGCCGAGCCTCAGCCGTATCAGGGGTGTCGTGGTGGATGCGCCGGTTCCAGCCAACCGCGCCGGGGCCGCACCGGATGCCGCCCCGGTATCGTCCCTGGTGCTCGTGGGGCATCCGGCGGTGCCGGAAGGAATAGCGCTGCTGGATGCTCCGGACGTCGACTCCGTGTCGGATGACAACCGCAAGCTTGCAGGGCAGTTGCTCGCCGCTGCCGATCTCTGGGTATTCGTGACGACAGCCAACCGCTACGCTGACGCCGTCCCCTGGAAGCTGCTCCTCGACGCCGCGGCCAGGGACATCCTGGTTGCAGTAGTGCTGGACCGTGTGCCCACTGCCGCAGAGGCGGAGGTAAGCACGGACCTGCGGGCGATGCTGCAGCAGGAAGGCCTCGGCGCAGCACGGCTGTTCATTGTCCGGGAGGTTGCCCTCGATCGCCTCGGAATGCTGCCAGCCGAAGCTGTGGAACCCCTGGGGCGGTGGTTGCGCGAACTGGCGGCCGATGCGGCGGGGCGGGCCGAGATTGCCCGCCGGACGCTGAACGGCACCGTGCGCACGCTCAGCGGACGCGTCACGGCCCTCGCCCGGGCCTCGCGGGAGCAGCAGCGGGCGGCGGAAGTGCTGGCCAAGGATGCACGCAATGCTTATCAGGATGCTGTGGCACGGATTCTGGAGGCCACGCGGGACGGTGCCCTCCTGCGCGGCGAAGTCCTGGCCAGGTGGCAGGACTTCGTGGGCACCGGGGAATTCTTCCGCGTCCTGGAACAAAACATCGGGCGCATGCGGGACCGCGTCGGTGCGTTCTTCCGCGGAGAGCCCGCCCCGGCGGTAAAAGTCGAGACAGCGATCGAAACCGGGCTGCAGGCCGTCATCCTGGACGAAGCCGCCAATGCGGCCGAAGACGCAGACCAGCGCTGGCGCTCGGACCCTGCGGGCAGGCAGCTGCTGGGCGCCGACGATCTTTCCGGCACCAGCGCCGGCTTCCCGGACAGGGTCGCGGCAGAAATCCGGGCGTGGCAGGAAGGCCTGATGGAACTCATCCGCACCGAAGGCCAGGGCAAGCGCACCCAGGCCAGATGGCTTTCCTTCGGGGTCAACGGGCTCGGTGCCGCCCTTATGATTGTCGTTTTCTCCATGACTGCCGGACTCACCGGCCTCGAAGTCGGTGTGGCAGGCGGTACCGCCATCGTCGGCCAAAGGCTCCTGGAGGCCGTCTTCGGCGAGGATGCCGTACGGCGCCTCGCGCGGACTGCCCGCGAGGACCTGAACGCGCGGTGCCAGAATCTGCTGCAGGAAGAACAACAGCGCTTCCTCGAACGGCTGGACTTCACCACCGTGTCACCGGACGTGCTGGCAGGCCATGCCCGCGCCCTTCAGCGGCTGGCGGAGTCCGCGTGAGCAGGCACAGCGGGACCAGGGAAGCCTCCCGGCTCCACAGCCGGCTGGAAGCCCTGAACGACGCGCGGGAGCTTGCCGGCGGAGTGCTTCCCGAGGAGTCGCTGGATGACGTGCTGCAGGTCCTGGAGCGCGCCAGTACGCGCCGATCGCTGTCCGCGGACCATACTGTGGTGGGATTCTTCGGCGCCACGGGCAGCGGCAAGTCCTCGCTCTTCAATGCGGTCAGCGGCGCTGACATCGCGACGGCGGCAGCCCGCCGTCCCACGACCTCTGAACCGTTGGCAGGCGTCTGGGGAGCAGCGGGGAGCGAACCTCTCCTGGACTGGCTCGGGGTCGACAAGCGGCACCATTCCGCCGCGGTGCCGGGATTCGCCGATGAAGCCACCGGCCTGATCCTGCTCGACCTGCCGGACTTTGACTCAACCAAGGCCGCCAACCGGGAGATTGTCCAGCGGATGGTGGGGCTGGTCGACGTACTCGTGTGGGTGCTGGACCCGCAGAAATATGCGGACGCAGCAGTGCACAACGATTTCCTGGCGCCGCTCGCCTCGCATGGTGCGGTAACCCTGGTGGTCCTCAACCAGATCGACCTACTTCCGCCGCCGGACATTGAGCCCGTGCTGGAATCGCTCAAAGCCATTCTTGCCCGGGACGGGCTGGGTAAAGTGCAGGTCCTGGGCGCCTCCGCCCTGACCGGGACCGGCGTAGACAGAGTCCGTGCGGCCATCCGGCACGTGGCGGTGCAACGGCAGGCGTTGTCCCAGCGGCTGGCGGCGGATGTTTCCGCGGCGTCGGCTCAGCTCGCGGCAGCCTCCGGAGCGGGGGAAGCGGCAGGAGCCAGGTCCGGCACCCGATCCCGCCTCGCTGAAGAGCTGGCGGCGGCCGCCAACGTCCCGCTCGTGGTCGATGCCGTGTCGCGGTCCTACCGGCACGAATCCACGCGGCGCACCGGCTGGCCCCTGACCCGCTGGCTGATCCGGTTCCGCCCGGACCCGCTGCGGCGGCTGAACCTGCGCCGTGAAGGTGCCAGCGCCGAGGTCAACAGGACATCGCTGCCGCCGGCGGGAGCACCGGAACGCGCCAGGACGGATGCGGCCGTGCGGGACTTCGCAGACGCGGCCAGCGCCGGGGCCCCCGGGCCCTGGCGTGCGGCCATCCGTGGCGCCGCGCGCGAAGGACGGGACCGGTTGCCGGACGCGCTGGACCAGGCCATTGCCGGCACCGAGCTCCTGGCCGGACGCAAATCGTGGTGGTGGGGTGTTTTCAACGTAGTCCAGTGGCTGGCCCTTCTGGCAGCCCTTGGCGGACTGGCCTGGCTGGGCGCCCTTGCGGGCCTCGGCTATCTCCAGCTGCCGGTTCCGGAAGTGCCCAGGGTGGAGGGGTGGCCCGTTCCCACCCTGATGATTGCCGGGGGAGTGGTGCTCGGCATTGTCCTGGCCATCGCCGCGAAATTCATCGCCGCCGCGGCTGCCGGACTGCGGGCGGCCGCGGCCCGGAAGAAGCTGAATGCCGCCGTGGCCGCCGTGGCGGAGAGGCTCGTGGTCGAACCGGTGGAAGTCGAGGTCAGCAGGCTGAAGTCCTTCAACGCTGCCCTGAAGTCCGCGGCACGCGACTAACGTTCCTGCCGCGACTAACCGTTCTTCAGGGCTGCCGTAGCGTCGCGCACCTTGATCATGGTGCGGAGGTTGCGTGTGGTGGTGCTGGATTTGTAGCGGGCCTTGGATGACAGCTTGCTGAACGGGCTGTCCAGGGTGCCGCCGGCGGGTGCAAGCCAGGCCATGGCCTCCGGACCCAGGCGGTGCTGCCGGTTGCCGTCCAGCCCTGCGCCTGCCTCGAATAGTTCGTCCAGCATGGCCTTGTCCGAACTGAGCGTGATGTAGGTGTGGGTTGCCTTGTCCTCGGCCGGGTAGGGGCACGCCTCGACGATCGCGGCAACCCTGTCGGCGGTGAGCACCACTACCCAGGCGTCATAGCCGAAGGCTTCACGGAGGCAGGCTTCGACGTCCTTCTTGACCGCTGCCGCACCGAGATTGCTGGCAAATGCCACGTTGCCGCTTGCCAGGAGCGTCTTCACTCCGGTGAAGCCGCGCGACCCGAGGGCGTCTTTGAGGTCCGCCATTTTGATGTTGATGCCGCCCACATTGATGCCGCGGAGGAATACCGCATAGCTATTCATGGGCACAGCCTAATGCCCGTGAGCGGGCAGGGAGCGCCGGGCAAGCCGCGTCAGCAGGATGTCCGCCGGGTCAGTCGTTGTTCTTGCGGAGAGCCTCGGTGAGGACGCGGGCGGCATTGCAGACGACCTCGGCGTGCAGGCGGCCCGGCTGGCGCGTCAGGCGCTCGATCGGACCGGAAATTGAGACAGCGGCAATCACCCGTCCGGACGGACCCCGGACAGGCGCCGACACGGAGGCGACCCCCGGCTCGCGTTCGCCGAGGCTCTGGCCCCAGCCCCGCCGTCGTACACCCGCCAGGACCGTCGGCGTGAAGCGGGCCGCCTGCAGTCCCTCGAGAAGCCGGTCGTGGTCCTCCCAGGCCAGCAGCACCTGGGCGGCAGAGCCGGCCTTCATGGAAAGCTGCGTACCCACGGGGATGGTGTCCCGGAGGCCGATGGGGCGTTCTGCCGACGCTACGCATACGCGCCAGTCACCCTGCCGGCGGAAGATCTGCGCGCTTTCGCCGGTGGCGTCGCGCAGCTGCATGAGGACCGGCCCCGCGGACGCGATCAGCCGGTCCTCGCCGGCGGCGGACGCAAGCTCCACCAGGCGGCTGCCCAGCACGAATCGCCCCTGGATGTCGCGGCTGACAAGCCGGTGGTGAACCAGGGCCAGGGCAAGCCTGTGAACAGTCGGCCGCGCCAGTCCGGTGGCAGCCACCAGCTGCGCCAGAGTGGTGGGACCGGCCTCAAGCGCGTCCAGCACATGGGCCGCTTTATCGATGACACCGACTCCACTAGAATTGTCCATGTAATGATATTGCCGTCTCATTATCTGAGATGCAAATCATTTGGCTGGCGTATTACGCGGGCGTGCTGGTTCAGTGGATATAAACAGCCAACAGCAGTGAAGGGAGATGGCCATGGCAAAGACATTGGCCGAGAAAGTCTGGGACGCGCACGTGGTGCGCAAAGGCGACGGCGAAGGTGCCAACGCCCAGCCGGACCTTCTCTACATCGACCTCCACCTGGTGCATGAAGTCACGTCCCCGCAGGCCTTCGAAGGGCTCCGCCTGGCCGGCAGGAAACTGCGCCGCCCGGACCTCACCATCGCCACCGAGGACCACAACACCCCGACGCTGGACATCGACAAGCCTATCGCCGATCTCACCAGCCGGACGCAGATCCAGACCTTGCGCAACAACTGCGCGGAATTCGGCGTCCGCCTGCATTCCCTGGGCGACGCCGAGCAGGGAATCGTCCACGTGGTGGGCCCCCAGCTCGGGCTCACCCAGCCAGGCATGACCGTGGTCTGCGGCGATTCGCATACCTCCACGCACGGAGCATTCGGCGCGCTGGCCATGGGCATCGGCACGTCCGAGGTTGAACACGTCATGGCCACGCAGACGCTGTCCCTGAAGCCGTTCAAGACCATGGCGATCAACGTCGAGGGCACGCTCCGCCCCGGTGTTTCGGCGAAGGACATCATCCTGGCCGTCATCGCGAAGATCGGCACCGGCGGCGGGCAGGGCTACGTCCTGGAATACCGCGGCTCAGCGATCCGCGCGCTGTCCATGGAAGCCCGGATGACCATCTGCAACATGTCCATCGAAGCCGGTGCACGCGCAGGCCTGGTGGCCCCGGACCAGACCACCTACGACTACATGTACGGACGCCCGCACGCGCCGCAGGGTGCGGAGTGGGACGCCGCCGTCGAATACTGGAACACGCTGCGCTCCGAAGACGACGCGACGTTCGACGTTGAGGTGGACCTCGACGCCGACACCCTGGAACCCTTTGTTACGTGGGGCACCAACCCGGGCCAGGGCGTTTCACTGTCCTCGAAGGTTCCCTCCCCTGAAGACTTCGGTGATGAAAACGCCAAGGCCGCGGCCGAGCGGGCACTGCAGTACATGGGCCTGGAAGCCGGCACGCCGATGAAGGAGATCCGGGTGGACACGGTGTTCCTGGGCTCCTGCACGAACTCCCGGATGGAGGACCTGCGTGCCGCCGCGGACATCATTCGCGGCCGTACGAAGGACCCGAACATCCGGATGCTCGTGGTGCCGGGATCGGCACGCGTCCGGCTCGAAGCGGAAGCGGAGGGCCTGGACAGGGTCTTCAAGGACTTCGGAGCCGAATGGCGCTTCGCGGGCTGTTCCATGTGCCTGGGCATGAACCCCGACCAGCTGGAGCCGGGCGAACGCTGCGCATCCACGTCCAACCGCAACTTCGAGGGACGCCAGGGCAAGGGCGGCCGCACCCACCTCGTCTCACCCGTAGTGGCAGCAGCGACGGCAGTGCGTGGCACGCTCAGTTCGCCGTCGGACCTGGACCCCGCCCCGGAGTCTGCCGCCGTCGGCATCAGCGCCGCCTAGATAGCGCTGACCAGTTCCCGCCGTTTAGACGACGCCGCCTAGACCTACCAAGCACCGAAGGATCCGCCATGGAAAAGTTCAGCACCCACACCGGGATCGGCGTACCGCTGCGCCAGAGCAACGTGGACACCGACCAGATCATCCCCGCCGTCTACCTCAAGCGCATCACCCGCACGGGCTTCGAGGACGCACTCTTTGCCGCCTGGCGCAAGGACCCGGCGTTCATCCTGAACCAGGAACCGTTCAACGCCGGCTCCGTGCTGGTGGCCGGACCCGACTTCGGCACCGGGTCCTCCCGCGAGCACGCCGTCTGGGCACTGAAGGATTACGGCTTCAAGACCGTCCTGTCCTCCCGGTTCGCCGATATCTTCCGCGGCAACTCCGGCAAGCAGGGCCTGCTGGCCGCCGAACTCGCCCAGGATGACATTGAACTCATCTGGAAGGTGCTGGAGAACGCCCCGGGCACCGAGGTGACGGTGGACCTCGTTTCGAAGACAGTGACCTGCGGCAACGTGGTGGCGCCGTTCGAGATTGACGACTACACACGCTGGCGCCTCCTGGAGGGCCTGGACGACATCGGACTGACCCTCCAGCACGAGGAAGACATCACGGCCTACGAGGCAACCAGGCCCGCTTTCAAGCCGAAGACCCTCCCTGCGCGGCTGTCCTAGACGGGACGCTATTACCGGAGGCTATTACCGGACGGACGCGCCACGCCGCGGAGCCGTTCCCGGACGCTGCTGCGCCCGCTCCCGGACCCTTGCTGAACCCCCGGGAAGCGCGCCGTATTTCAGATCGGTAACCCAAGCTCCTATGCTTAGCTGGAGCCTTTGTAAGGATTTGGGGGCGAGAAGTCGTGAGGAAACCGGTAAATGAGTAGTGTTCTGACAATCCGCGGAGGCGTCCCGCTGACTGGCCGCGTCACCGTTCGCGGGGCCAAGAATCTTGTCCCCAAGGCCATGGTGGCTGCCCTTCTGGGCAACGAGCCGTCCGTGTTGCGCAACGTTCCTGAGATCAAGGACGTCGAGGTTGTCACCAGCCTGCTCCAGCTCCACGGCGTCACCGTGGATAAGGACCCCGTCACCGGGGACCTCACCTTGGATCCGAAGGGCGCCAAGACCGCGTCCAGCACCGCCATTGACGCCCACGCCGGCGACTCCAGGATCCCGATCCTGCTGTGCGGTCCGCTGATCCACGCCATCGGCGAGGCCTTCATTCCGGACCTGGGCGGCTGCAAGATCGGCGACCGCCCCATCGATTACCACCTGAACGTCCTGCGTCAGTTCGGGGCCGTCGTCGAAAAGCGCCCGGGCGGCATCCACATTTCCGCGCCCAAGGGCCTTCAGGGGGCCAAGATCTCCCTGCCGTACCCGTCAGTGGGCGCCACGGAGCAGGTCCTGCTCAGCGCCACCCGGGCCGAGGGCATCACGGAGCTCTCGGGTGCCGCCACGGAACCGGAAATCATCGACCTCATTGCGGTTCTGCAGAAGATGGGCGCCATCATCAGCGTCCAGACAGACCGCACCATCCGGATTGAAGGCGTGAGGGACCTGGGCGGCTACAACCACCGCGCCCTCTCGGACCGCAACGAATCCGCGTCCTGGGCATCCGCCGCGCTTGTGACGCGCGGAGACATCTTTGTCGAGGGCGCCTCCCAGCGCGACATGATGACCTTCCTGAACACCTACCGCAAGGTGGGAGGCGGCATGGACATCGGCGAGGACGGCATCCGTTTTTACCACCGCGGCGGCAAACTGAACCCGCTCGTCCTGGAGACGGACGTGCACCCGGGATTCATGACGGACTGGCAGCAGCCGCTCGTTGTGGCCCTGACCCAGGCCGAGGGCGTGTCGATCGTCCACGAGACCGTCTACGAGAACCGTTTCGGCTTCACTGACGCGCTCCTCCGGATGGGTGCCAACATCCAGGTCCACCGGGAATGCCTCGGAAGTGTGCCGTGCCGTTTCGGCCAGCGCAACTTCCTGCACTCGGCCGTCATCTCGGGTCCCACGCAGCTCAAGGGCACTGATATCGACGTCCCGGACCTCCGGGGCGGCTTTAGCCACCTCATCGCAGCCCTGGCGGCCACCGGCACGTCCCGGGTGACCGGAATCGACATCATTAACCGCGGCTACGAGCGTTTCACCGAGAAGCTCGCCGGCCTGGGCGCCGATTTCGACATCACCTCAGCCAAGTAACGGGGTCCCAGTGAAGGAAACGGCCAAGAGCCGCATCACCTTTGTCATCGTCGCCGGGATCGTCAGGCCCGTGATGAACCTGCTCATGAACAAGAAGTGGGAAGGGCTGGAAAAGCTTCCGGCGGGCGGCTTCATCGCTGCCCCCAACCATTGCACGGAGATCGACCCGCTGGTCATCGGTCACCTGCTTTACAACCAGAAGCGGATGCCGCACTTCCTCGCCAAGGGCGGCCTCTTCAAGGTGCCGGTGGTCGGGGCCGTGTTGCGCGCCACCAAGCAGATCCCGGTGGAACGCTCGACGGCGGGAGCCAACCGTTCGTTGAACGTCGCCAAGGAAGTGGTTGCCGAAGGCGGTGCAATCATCATCTACCCTGAAGGCACCCTGACCCGGGACCCGGACCTGTGGCCGATGAAGGGCCACACGGGCGCGGCCCGGATGGCGCTGGAGAGCGGTATTCCGGTTGTTCCCATGGCCCACTGGGGCGCACACCAGGTCTTCCCCCGCTACGCAAAGCGCTTCCACCTGTTCCCCCGCCGGACTTCCCGCGTCATCGTGGGAGATCCCGTGGACCTTAGCGCTTTTGAGGGCCGTCCGCTGGACAAAGCCACGCTGGCGGCGGCCACCGCCGTCATCATGGACGCCATCACCGGGCTGCTGGCAACCCTGCGGTCGGAGCAGCCTCCCGCCGAACGGTGGGACCCGGCTGCCCACAACCAGAGCAAACACGGACGCAACATCGAATGGGACGGCAAATGACCCAGGAACAGGCCGCAGCGGGCTCAGCGAAATCGGTCGCCGTCCTCGGAGCCGGCTCCTGGGGCACCACCTTTGCCAAGATCCTCGCGGATGCGGCCACGGCATCCGGCGTTGAACGGAACATCCGGCTCTGGGGCCGCCGCAGCGAAGTCGTTGAGCAAATCAACACCCGGCACCGCAACCCGCAGTACCTCAAGGAGATTGACCTCCCGCACAGCATCACCGCATCCACCGAGGTCGCGGACGTGCTCTCCGGCGCAGACCTTGTGGTCCTGGCCGTTCCCGCCCAGTCCCTGCGGCTGCAGCTTCGCGAGTGGCGGCACCTGATCTCACCGGACGCCCTGGTGGTTTCCCTGATGAAGGGGCTGGAGCTCAGTTCGGACGCCCGGATGAGCGAAGTCATCTGTGAGGAACTGGGAATCAAAGCAGACCGCGTTGCCGTGGTCTCCGGACCGAACCTGGCCATGGAAATTGCCAGGGAGGAACCGACGGCGTCGGTCGTGGCCTGCTCGGACGCCGAGGCGGCCTCATGGATCGCGCGCAGCTGCACCGCACCGTACTTCCGTCCCTACACCACCAGCGACGTCGTCGGCGTTGAAATCGGCGGCATCGTCAAGAACGTCATTGCCCTGGCCGTGGGCATCTGCGAAGGCAAACAGATGGGCGACAACACCAAGGCATCCGTGATTACCCGCGGGCTTGCGGAGACGTCCAGGCTGGCGCTGGCACTTGGGGGAGAGGCTCAGACCATGGCGGGCCTCGCAGGCCTGGGGGATTTGGTGGCCACCTGCTCCTCGCCCCTGTCCCGTAACCACACCGCCGGACGCCTCCTCGGCAAGGGGCTAACGCTGGAACAGGTGGCAGCGGAAATGACCCAGACGGCCGAAGGGATCAAGTCGGGCCAGGCCGTGCATGAACTTGCCGGGAAGCTCGGCGTCGAAATGCCCATCACGGCGGCAGTGGTTGCCGTCCTGGCCGGAAAATTGTCCGTTGACGAACTGGGACCGCTGCTGCTGGCCCGGGACCTTAAATCCGAAGGCGATTACTGACTGTGTCGGAAGAACAATTGAACAAGAACACCGGTGGGGCCCACGCCAAACCACGCGTTGCCGTTTTGTTTGGGGGCCGTTCGAGTGAGCACGCCGTCAGCTGCGTGACGGCTGCCGGCGTTCTCGGCGCCATCGACTATGACAAGTACGATGTCATCCCCATTGGCATCGCCAAGACCGGCCAGTGGGTCCTTGCCTTGGGGGACACCCGGCAGTGGTCCCTCTCGGCCTCCTCGCTGCCAGAAGTGGCGCCGTCGGCCCGGACAGTCACGCTCGCCGAAATCGGGGGCGAACACCAGCTGATCGTCGCCTCACCGAACGAAGTCCCGCAGGAACTCGGCTCCGTGGACGTTGTCTTTCCGCTGCTCCATGGACCGTTCGGCGAGGACGGCACCATCCAGGGACTGCTGGAGCTCTCGGACACCCGCTACGTGGGTGCCGGTGTCCTCGCGTCCGCGGTCGGCATGGACAAGCACTACATGAAGGTCGTCTTCGAAGCCGCCGGCCTGCAGGTGGGTCCGTACATCGCAGTGACGGACCGCCAGTGGATCACTGACCCCGAATCTGTCCGCAAACGCGTTGACCTGCTGGGGTACCCCGTGTTCGTCAAGCCTGCCAGGGCGGGATCCTCGATGGGCATCTCCAAGGTGGACTCCCTGGAGGGGCTGGACGCGGCCATCGAGGCTGCCCGTGAGCACGACCTCAAACTCGTGATCGAAGCCGGAATCGTGGGCCGCGAAATCGAGTGCGCCGTCCTGGAAGGGCGGGGCACCGACAGCCCGCGGACCTCGATGCCGGGCGAGATCGCAGTGGCACCGGGTGAGCACGAGTTCTATGACTTCAATGCCAAATACGTGGAGGACGACGCCGCCTCGCTGAGCTGCCCGGCCGACATCCCTGACGAAGCTATCGCCCGGGTCCGCGAGCTTGCCGCCGCGGCGTTCGATGCTGTGGGAGCGGAGGGCCTCAGCAGGGTTGACTTCTTCTACACCCCCGACGGTGAGCTGATCATCAACGAGATCAACACCATGCCCGGCTTCACGCCCAAGAGCATGTACCCGCAGATGTGGGCTGCCTCCGGACTCAGCTATGCGGACCTGATCGACGAACTCATCTACCTGGCACTGCACAGGAAGACCGGGCTGCGCTAACCGCTATTGCCGCTCCGGCTAGTGTCGCTGCGCTACTGCCCGGTGGGCAGGTTCCGCAACTCTTCCTGGCCCACGCAGTTCCTGGTGGCCTTGATCTTCCCGGCAGCGGCGGAAAGTTCCGCCAGCACGGTCGCGGAACTGATCTGGTCCGGGTCCATGAGGATCTCTGTGGCCGGTTCACGGCCGAACGTCGTCAGCGTCCATACGGGGTCGCCTTCCTTGATGACCCAGTCAATGCCGTTGACGCTGACGCAGCGGTCGGTGGTGGGGCCGGGAACGTTGACCCCGCAGCGCAGGATGACCTTGGACGGATCGCCCCAGGCAGCGGTTGCCTGGGCATTGGTCTTACGCAGCCCGGCGTCACCCATGGTGTCCGGAAGGGCAACCATCATGGGGGCGCAGGCAGGGTTGGCCGCATCCTTGGCCGGTGACACGTCCACCACCGGGGCGCACGCGCTGAGGGCCAGCACCACGGCCGCCGCCGTTGCCGGCAGGCGAAGCGAGCGGATGGAAACCGGGGTGCGGAGCTGGTGCATGTTTTAAGCCTATCCCGCCCCGGCATGCCGGACGGACGCCTGCCCGGGGCGGGCCCAGGGAACGGATGTCGGTCCCGGACTGTAGCGTAGTGCTGTGCCTGAAAATCACCTCACCGTCGCCGGACTTTCCGAGTCCGAACTCCTCGCCAAGATCTTCCCCCGACTTAACAACGGACCCGCACAGGGCACGGCGCTCCTGCTTGGGCCCGGGGATGACGCTGCCATTGTGGCAGCACCGGACGGGCGGACAGTGGTCAGCATTGACACCCAGGTGCAGGACCAGGATTTCCGGCTGGTGTGGCGCAACGGGTACCGGACTACAGGCTTCGACGTCGGCTGGAAGGCCGCGGCACAGAACCTTAGCGACATCAATGCCATGGGTGCGCGGTCCACGTCGATGGTGGTGAGCCTGACGCTGCCGCCGGAGACGGCGGTCTCCTGGGTGGAGGACTTTGCGGACGGACTGTCCCATGCCATCCGTGACCTTGGCGCTGCCGGTTGTTCCGTCGCCGGCGGGGACCTGGGCCGGGGCCGGGAGCTCGCCGTTACCGTGGCCATCCTGGGGACCCTGGATGGAAGGGAAGCTGTACTGCGCTCAGGTGCCCGCCCGGGTCATACCGTTGCGCTGGCCGGAACGGTGGGGCACGCGGCGGCCGGGCTTGCCCTGCTTGAGTCCGGGCCAGGGGTTGACCTGCTGACGCCGGAGCAGCGAGCCATTATGGACAGGCAATGCCGCCCGCTTCCGCCACTGGCTGCGGGACCGGCAGCGCTCGCCGCCGGGGCCTCGGCAATGATGGATATTTCCGACGGCCTGATCCGCGACGGCAGCCGCCTGGCTGCGGCGAGCGGCGTCGTCCTGGACCTGGATCCGGCCGTGCTGAAGCACCTCACCGGTCCTTTGTCTGCAGCCGCTGACGCAGTAGGCGGGGATCCCATGGCATGGGTGCTTGGCGGCGGGGAAGATCATGGACTTCTGGCCACATTCCCCGCGGACGTACAGCTGCCTCCGGGTTTCGCTGCGATAGGCTCAGTAGAAGCCCTTGCACCAATGGAAAGCACTGGCGTCAAGATAGCGGGCAGGCCCGCTGAGACTGTGGGATGGGATCACTTTGCAGACTAAGATTGCCGCCAACGCGCAAGCGATGAAGCGGTGGTTGGGCAAGGCCGAAACAGCGCTCGGGAACCACAGCGACCGGCTCAATGCGATCAACATTTTTCCCGTGGCCGACGGCGATACCGGCACCAACCTCTATCTGACCGTCCGTGCCGCTGCGCAGGCCCTCAGCAGCCCCGCAGCACCGCATGACCCCGGGACAGCGAACCGGGCCGCGGGGATCCACAGCCAGCAGGACGTCGGGGCAGTCCTTGCTCGGGCCGGCCAGGCCGCCATGGAACAGGCACGCGGCAACTCGGGAACCTTGTTCTCGGTGTTTCTGTGCGCCGCCGCCGAGCCTTTGGCCGGGCACACCCGCCTCAGCTCGCCGTTGCTGGCAGCGGCGCTGAACCGGGCCCAGATCCGGGCCTGGTCCGCGCTGAGCGACCCCGTTCCGGGGACCATGCTGTCCGTCATGGAGGCGGCTGCGCGGGCGGCAGCTGCGGTGGACGCCGACCAGAACGGGGACGACAGCAACCATGCCCTGGGCCTGGCCCTGGACGCAGCGGTTGAGGCGGCCCTCGAAGCGGTCGTCCGGACCGAAGACCAGCTGGCCGCCCTGCACGAAGCCCATGTCGTTGACGCGGGAGGGGTGGGCATGCTGCTGATCCTGGACTGCCTGCGCTCCGCTGTGCTGGGCGAAGAACTTCAAAGCGAATTGCTGGACGGCCTGCACGGCTACGACGTCCAGGATCCCCACATCCACGCGGACATGCCGGACGACGACGGCGTGGAAGTCATGTGCACCATCAGCCTTTCGCCCCTGGACGCGGCCACGCTGCGCCAACGGCTGGACGAGATGGGTGATTCGGTGATTATGAGCCAGGTGGGCGGCGCCATGGGCGCCGACGGAAAGTACCGCTGGCGTGTGCACGTCCATGTTCCTGCCCCCGAACCGGCCGTGGCACTGATTGGTTCGCTTGGGGAACCGACGGAAATCTCAGTCAGCCAGCTCGCCCTGCCGCGGGACCCCGCCGGACATGAACACTGAGCTGGAACTGGGCCTGGAACGGCGCATCGGCAAACGGTCCGCGGCCGTCATTGAGAAGCACCTGGGCATCACCACTGTCGGCGGCCTGCTCAACTACTTTCCACGCCGTTACCTCAGCCGTGGTGAGCTGACGCCCATCAGCGAGGTTCCGATGGATGAAGAGGTCACGCTCATCGCCCGCGTCGTCTCCAACAGCACCCGTGCCATGCGGGCGCGCCGCGGCACGCTCACCGACGTCGTGATTACGGACGATGCAGGCACCCTGAAAGTAAGCTTTTTCAACGGCTACCGGGCCAAGGCGGAGCTGCTCCCGGGGCGGCGGGCCATGTTTTCGGGCAAAGTCACGCGGTACGCCGGCAGCCTGAGCCTCACCAACCCGGACTTCCTGCTGCTGGACGAGGACCCGGACACCCCTGGCATGGATCCGGAGAAGCTCGCCGCCATGCCCATCCCGGTCTATCCGGCAACTGCCAAACTCACCAGCTGGTCCATCCAAAAAGTGATCTCCACCCTCCTTGACACCGTCGATCTGGATGTCCTGGATGATCCGCTGCCGTCCGAGGTCTCGGCCCGGGAGAAGTTCCTGCCGGCGGCAGAGGCCTACCGGCTGATCCATACGCCGCAGGTGCCGGCCGACTGGCAGCGGGCCAGGGACCGGTTCAGGTACCAGGAGGCTTTGGTCCTGCAGTCCGCCCTCGCGCGGCGCCGAGCCCAGCTGGCCGCCGAGGAGGCGACGGCCCGCCGGCCGGTTACAGAAGGAATCCTGGCTGCGTTCGACCGCCAGCTGCCATTTACGCTCACCGCCGGCCAGTCGGCCGTCGGGAAAACGCTCGCGGACGAGTTGTCGCAGGACAGCCCCATGAACCGGCTCCTCCAGGGTGAGGTGGGATCAGGCAAGACCATCGTGGCCCTGCGCGCCATGCTCCAGGTGGTTGACGCCGGGGGACAGGCCGCACTGCTGGCGCCTACCGAAGTCCTGGCAGCCCAGCACTTCGAATCCATCCGCCGGACGCTGGGACCGTTGTCCCGCGACGGCCTGCTGGGTGGCCTGGGTCCCGATACCGCGCAGGTCACGCTGCTTACCGGCTCCATGCCCACGGCTGCCCGCAAACAGGCCATGCTGGATGCTGCTTCAGGCACTGCCGGGATCGTGATCGGCACGCATGCCCTGCTCAGCGACAACGTCTCGTTCTACGACCTCGGGCTGATCGTCGTGGATGAACAGCACCGCTTCGGAGTTGAGCAGCGCGATGCCCTGCGCGCGAAAGCCAGCAAGCCGCCGCACCTTTTGGTCATGACAGCCACGCCCATTCCTAGGACCGTGGCCATGACCGTGTTCGGCGACCTGGAAACGTCGGTGCTGGACGAACTCCCCGCGGGCCGTGCGCCCATTTCCACGCACGTCGTAGGCCTCGCCGAAAATCCCGGCTGGGCCGGGCGCATCTGGTCCCGGTCCCGGGAAGAGATCGATGCCGGACACCAGGTTTACGTGGTGTGTCCCAAGATCGGCGAGGACGACGACGGCGACTTCAGCCCCGGGGAAGCGGAACCGTCCGCCGCCGAGCTGGAAGGTGACGGGCCGGCCCGCGAGCTCGCGTCAGTCACTGCCGTAGTCGAACACCTCAGCGGTGAACCGGCGCTGGCTGGCGTTGCGTTGGCGCCGCTGCACGGCAGGCAGGATCCTGTCCTGAAGTCCGCGACCATGGCGTCCTTCACGGCGAATGAGACCAAGCTGCTGGTGTCCACCACCGTGATCGAGGTTGGCGTTGACGTTCATAACGCCACGCTCATGGTGATCCTGGATGCGGACAGGTTCGGCATTTCCCAGCTGCACCAGCTCCGCGGACGGGTGGGCCGGGGCGGCTTGCCCGGCACCTGCCTCCTGGTCACCACGCTGGAACCCGGCCACCCCAGCCGCCGCCGGCTGGACGCCGTGGCGGCCACGACGGACGGCTTCGAGCTGTCGCAGGAGGACCTGAAGCTGCGGCGCGAGGGCGACATCCTGGGGGCGTCGCAGTCCGGCGGCCGGTCGGCGCTCAAGCTGCTGCGCGTCCTCGAGCATGAGGCCGTTATCTCGAAGGCGCGCCAGGATGCGCAGCGGATTGTGGCCCGGGATCCCGGTCTGGTGGAACATTCCGCTCTCGCGGAGGCAATAGAAGAGTATTTGAACCCTGAAAAGGAGGCGTTCCTTGAGCGTGGCTAGGAGTTGGCGCATGGCTGCAACCAACGGGACGGTGGGGGCATGAGCCGCATCATTTCCGGTGCCGGGGGCGGAATCCCGCTGGTCAGCGTGCCGGGTTCCATGACCCGTCCCACCACGGACCGAGTCAAGGAAGCCCTCTTCTCGCGGCTTGAAGCGTTCAACGTGGTGGCGGGTGCCCGGGTTCTTGACCTCTACGCCGGATCCGGTTCCCTCGGCGTGGAAAGTGCCAGCCGCGGGGCGGAAACCGTAGACCTGGTGGAGTTTGACGGCAAAGCCAGCGAGGTTTGCCAGCGCAACGCGGACCTCGTCAACGGGGCCATCGGCCGCAAGGCCGTGTCGGTGCACCGGTCCCGCGTGGAGTCCTTCCTGGAACGGACGGTGCAGGGCGCGTTGTGGGACCTTGTGTTCCTGGATCCGCCGTATCCGCTAGACGAGCCCGCCATGGGGGCGGTGCTGGAGGAACTGTCGCCCTTTCTGGCGGAGGCCGCCGTCGTGGTGGTGGAGCGCTCCTCCCGCAGCCCGGAGCCGTCGTGGCCGGCGTCGCTGGAACGGTTCGCCGAGAAGAAATACGGCGAGACCAAGCTGTGGTTTGCCGAGCCCGTGGGCGGCGGCAGCTGACTGGCCGGATGCCGGAGCCCGCCATAGCCTTCGCTGCCCGGCCCTGCCTGAGCCCGGCCTAACGGGAGAGCGCGTCGAGGTCCATGCCGGCGAGCACCCTCGCTGGGTGCGGGCCGCGGGCCTTCAGATCCTCGGTCCATCCAACGGGCCAGGGACCCTGGGTGCCGATGAGTACGATGTTGCCGGGATGCCGGCCGGCGAACATGCTGGACTCGGCGAACGCGGACACTCCGGGCATCGCTCGCCGCAGGGCAGCCACCTGGCTTCGGACAAGTGTCAGCCCCGGTTCGTCGCCCACGTTGATTATCAGCACGCCACGCGGCGTCAGCTTTGCCGCCGCTTCCGCGTAGAAGGCGGTGCAGGCGATGTGCTCCGGCGCTTCCGGCCCGGAGAAGATGTCCAGGATTACGACGTCGAAACGCAGTTCCGCAGGCAGCTCCGCCAAGGCGTCCCGGGCGTCGCCGATCAGCGTGTGCAGCTCCGTCCCGTCCGGCATCGGCAGCTGCTGCAGGACGAAGTCCAGGAGCTCGCGCTCAAGCTCCACGGCGTACTGCACAGACCCTGGCCGGGTCGCCTGGATGTAGCGGGCCAGCGTCAGCGCCCCGGCCCCAAGATGCAGCGCCCTGACGGGCTCACCGGCAGGGGCGGCCAGATCCACCACGTGGCCGATCCGGCGGAGGTACTCGTAGAATATTTCGCCCGGTTCAGCGAGGTTCACGTGGGACTGCTCCGCGCCGCCGATGGTGAGCACGTAGGCACCCGCGGTGAAGGCATCCGGCTCGATGGCTGCATGCTGACCGGTTTTCCGGAGGAAGCGCGAGGCCGCCGCGGGCCGGGCCGCCACCGTCAGAGCCTGTCGCGAAGCGTCGCGAGCCTGGCGGCGGCTTCTTCGAGGATCTCGGTCTTCTTGCAGAACGCAAAGCGGAGCAGGCTGCGGGTCCGTTCGGCGCCCTCGGGGTGGCAGAAGACGGGTACCGGGATGGCGGCGACCCCCACCAGCTCCGGAAGCCGCCGGGCCAGGTCCACCGAGTCGGAGATCCCCAGGGGTGCCGTGTCCACGTTGACGAAGTACGTTCCCTGCGGTGTGAAGACGTCCAGGCCTGCGGCCTTCAGCCCCTCGCTGAGGATGTCGCGCTTATGCCTGAGGGTCTCAGAGATTCCGGTGTAGAAATCGTCAGGAAGGCCGAGCCCCACGGCGATGGCGCCCTGGAACGGCGTGCCGGAGCTGTAGCTCAGGAACTGCTTCACTGTCCGGATGGCGGCCACGAGGTGTTCGGGTCCGCTCAACCAGCCGATCTTCCAGCCGGTGAAGGAGAACGTTTTGCCGGCGGAGGAAATGGTGACTGTCCTGCCGGCAGCACCGGGCAGGGACGCCACGGGGATGTGACGTTCCCCGAACGTCAGGTGCTCGTAGACCTCATCAGTGATGATCACGGCGTCGTGCCGGGAGGCAAGTTCGACGACGCGCTGAAGCACCTCGCGGGGGAAAACCGCGCCGGTGGGGTTGTGCGGGTTGTTGATGAGCACCACCTTGGTGCGGCCGCTGAAAGCCGCTTCCAGTGCCGCCATGTCCGGCATGAAGTCCGGAGCGAGCAGAGGCGCCGTCACATGCGTGGCTCCCGCCAGTCCGATGATGGCGCCGTAGGAGTCGTAGAACGGTTCGAAGGTAAGCACTTCATCACCGGGTTCCACGAACGCCAGCAATGAGGCAGCAATGGCTTCGGTGGCGCCGGTGGTGACGATGATCTCTGTCTCGGGGTCCGGCGTCAGTCCGTAGAACCGCTCCTGGTGTGCCGCAATGGCCTCCCGCAAGGGAAGGATTCCTTTCCCCGGGGCGTATTGGTTGGCGCCGGCAGCGATGGCCGCCTGCGCAGCCGCCTTGATCTCCGCGGGGCCGTCCTCATCGGGGAAACCCTGTCCCAGGTTGATGGCACCGGTCCGGACCGCGAGGGTGGTCATCTCCTCGAAGATCGTGACGCCGAGTGTGCCGTTGGCTGCCAGCAGGTTGGCCCCTGATGCCGCCCGCTGCCACGGTGCCGGAACTGATGTGGTCACTGTCTGCCTGCCTGTCGGTTGGTTACGGCGTTCTCTGCCCGCCCTCTGACAAGAACTGCGCCCACTGCAACGGTGCAGGGATTGTTCGACTCGGGCATCCAGTCATGTTATCCCGGCCCGTGAATGGGGTAGGTTCGGAGCATGAGACGTGCCGTATGCCCAGGCTCCTTCGACCCGATCCACAATGGCCATCTTGAAGTCATCGCGCGGGCCGCGGGCCTCTTTGACGAAGTCATCGTGGCGGTGTCCACCAACTACGCCAAGAAATACCGCTTCTCGCTGGAAGAGCGCATCGACATGGCGCGCGAGACCCTCGCGTCGCTGCGCGGCATCGTGGTGGAGCCGGTGGGGGAGGGCCTGCTGGCCGAATACTGCAGGCAGCGGGGTGTGTCTGCGATCGTGAAGGGCCTTCGTTCCTCGTCCGACTTCGACTATGAGCTCCCGATGGCAACCATGAACCGGCAGCTCAGCGGGGTGGAAACGGTGTTCCTTCCCACCGAAGGCCACTACCTCCACTTGTCGTCAACCCTTATCAAGGAAGTCTTCACCTTGGGCGGCAGCGTGTCCGACTATGTGCCCAGGTCGGTGTTGAAACGCCTGCTGGCGGGCGAGCCGTCCTCGGATCAGCCCGGCAGAGGGTAGGCTTGATCGGTACGCAACGGCCCCTGCCGGTTTTGCGGCCCATTCCCAGACTGTCACGCGGTCCTTTACTGTGTGGCTTTCAGCCGGTTTGAGTCCGCCCGGGAGATCAGGCTAAGATAGTACGTCGGTCATATGTTCAACAGGAGTTCTCATTAAACGAGATGCTAGTTCGCCCTTGGCGTTCGACGTCAAGGACCTCGGACGCAGTCCGGGGAGCATGCGGACGCTGACGGAACATGTACCTGCACCAAGGGATCTTGGTGTGGCACTCATTGGCGTGCAGGAAGGCTCGGACATCGAGCTGGATCTGCGGCTGGAGGCCGTACACGAAGGAATTCTGGTATCAGGAACCGTTCTCGTCGGAGTAACCGGCGAGTGCGGCCGATGCCTGGATCCCCTTGCGTATGACCTTGAGGTCAATGTGCAAGAACTTTTCTTCTACGAGGGCGCCCAGTTCTCCGCTGAAGAAGACGAAGAAGAGCAATATCGAATCGAGCACGATTTAATCGATCTTGAGCCGGTGTTGCGGGACGCGGTTGTAACCATGCTGCCGTTCCAGCCGGTGTGCCGGGAAGACTGCCAGGGCCTTTGCTCCGAATGCGGAGTACGCCTGGAAGACGAGCCGGGGCATCACCACGAGGTCGTAGATCCTCGCTGGGCTGCCCTAGCTGACTTGGCTAAGCCTGACCGGCAAAATTGATTTGTAAGTGTTTTTCTAGAGAGAAATGAGTTAGCCGTGGCTGTCCCGAAGCGGAAAATGTCTCGCTCGAATACCCGCGCCCGCCGCTCCCAGTGGAAGGCAACTGCCCCCCACCTGGTGAAGACCGTTGAGAACGGCCAGGTTACCTACAGCCTGCCGCACCAGGCAAAGGTCGTTACCGACTCGGCTGGCACTGCGCTGTTCCTTGAGTACAAGGGCCGCAAGGTCGCAGACGTCTAATCGGCCCACTGGCTGAACATGACGTCTTCAACTGAAGAGCTTTTGAAGCGTCTCGGTGTCTCTATTGACGCCGGGACGCTTCGTCTTGCTCTGACACATCGTTCGTATGCCTACGAAAACGGCGGCATACCCACCAACGAGCGCCTCGAGTTCCTGGGCGATTCCATCCTGGGTTTCTCGGTGACGGATGCGTTGTACCGTGACAACCCTGCCTTGCCTGAAGGCGACCTCGCGAAGCGTCGGTCAGCCGTGGTGAGCACCAGGGCACTTGCCGGAATCGGCCGCAGCCTCGGCATCGGTGACTACATCTACCTCGGACAGGGCGAAAAGCTCACCGACGGCAAGAACAAGTCCTCCATCCTCGCGGACACCATGGAGGCCCTCATCGGCGCCACCTACGTGTCCAACGACATCGAGACGGCACGCCAACTGGTCATGCGGCTGATCGGTCCGCTGCTCCAGGACGCCGCTGCGCTTGGCGCCGGAACCGACTGGAAAACCAGCATCCAGGAATTGGCGGCCAGCCGTCAGCTTGGCAGCATCTACTACGCCGTGGAGGGCTCAGGCCCGGACCATGCGCGGACTTTTGAAGCCGTGCTCCGGATCGGCGGGACCGACTACGGTCAGGGTGCCGGTCGCTCCAAGAAGGAAGCTGAACAGGAAGCTGCCGCCGATGCCTGGCGGAAGCTGTCAGCTGCCGCGACGCCAAGCCTCCCGGCGGATTCCGAAACCGGCCGCTAGGTTTTCCGTGCCTGAACTGCCGGAAGTCGAAGTTGTCCGCCGCGGACTGGTGAGTTGGGTCCGTGGCAGGACAATTACCTCTGTTGACGTCCTGGATCCGCGCTCCATCCGCCGGCACGCCCTCGGCGTGCAGGATTTTGCCGGCAACCTCGAAGGCGCCAAGGTCGTGGACGTGGTGCGGCGCGGAAAGTTCCTCTGGCTTCCGCTGGAGGAGGCCGACGCCGTGCACCCGGACGCCGACGCGGTCCGGCCGCCCGGCACCGCCCGCCCGGCGGTGGCCCTGATGGCTCATTTGGGCATGAGCGGCCAGCTGCTGATGCAGGATGCCGGCGTTCCGGACGAAAAGCACCTGAAAATCCGCCTGCGGCTCAGTCCGGCTGAAGGCATGCCGGAGCAGCTCAGGTTCGTGGACCAGCGCATTTTCGGCGGACTGTTCGTGACGTCCCTGATCCCAACATCCGACGGTGGACCAGGCGGCCTGGGGGAGCTCCCGGCGCCGGTCATTGCCGAGGAAGCCGCCCACATCGCCCGGGACCCGCTCGATCCGCATTTCTCCTTCGATTCGTTCTACCGCCGGCTGCGGGCACGAAAAACCGGCCTCAAACGCGCGCTGCTGGACCAAGGACTGGTTTCAGGTATCGGCAACATTTACGCGGATGAGGCACTGTGGCGGGCGAGGCTGCATTACGCGCGGCCCACCGACACGCTCCGCCGCGCCGAAGCACTGAAGGTTCTTGAGGCCGCCCGCGAGGTGATGCTGGACGCCCTTGCCGCCGGCGGCACCAGCTTCGACTCCCTCTACGTCAACGTCAACGGCGCTTCCGGATACTTCGACCGGTCCCTCAACGCCTACGGCAGGGAAAACCTGGAGTGCAAGCGCTGCGCCGCTGCGGGGATAGTGAGCCTCATGAAGCGCGAACAGTTCATGAACCGGTCGTCCTATACGTGCCCCGTGTGCCAGCCCCGCCCCCGTAACGGCCGGTGGTAGGCGGGAAAAGGCTGTAAATCCGCGGTTTGTCGGTGCCACGCAGTAGATTTAGGGCAGGAACTAGCCGCTTCAGCCACTCAGGAGATCCGAAACACCTTGCACCTCAAGAGCCTGACCGTCCGCGGATTCAAGTCCTTCGCGTCAGCCACGACGTTCGACTTTGAGCCGGGCGTCACTGCAGTGGTCGGCCCGAACGGCTCCGGGAAATCCAATGTCGTGGATGCCCTGGCCTGGGTCATGGGCGAACAGGGTGCCAAGACGCTCCGCGGCGGCAAGATGGAGGACGTTATCTTCGCCGGTACGTCCGGGCGCCCGCCGCTGGGCCGGGCGCACGTGTCCCTGACCATCGACAACACAGACGGCGCGCTGCCGATTGAATACAGCGAAGTGACCATTTCCCGGACGCTTTTCCGTACCGGCGGATCCGAATACGCGATTAATGGTTCCGGCTGCCGCCTCCTGGACATCCAGGAGCTCCTGTCCGATTCCGGCCTGGGCCGGGAAATGCACGTCATCGTCGGGCAGGGCCAGCTGGACAAGGTCCTGCACGCCACCCCGGAGGACCGGCGCGGCTTCATCGAAGAGGCCGCGGGGATCCTCAAGCACCGCCGGCGCAAGGAAAAGACGGTCCGGAAACTGGAGGCGATGCAGGCGAACCTGCAGCGGCTGAGCGACCTCACCAGTGAGATCCGGCGCCAGCTGACCCCGCTCGGCAAACAGGCCGAAGTGGCTCGCCGGGCGCAAAGCGTCCAGTTCGAAGTACGGGACGCCCGGGCGCGGCTGCTCGCGGACGACCTCGTGCAGTTGCAGTCCGCCTTGGCCAAGGACGTTGCCGACGAATCGGCACTGAAGGC
The DNA here is from genome assembly GCF_030812315.1 of Arthrobacter oryzae. Taxonomy (GTDB): domain Bacteria; phylum Actinomycetota; class Actinomycetes; order Actinomycetales; family Micrococcaceae; genus Arthrobacter; species Arthrobacter oryzae_B. The sequence goes on from NZ_JAUSSM010000001.1 coordinate 674,906, forward strand.
GCGCAGGGCCGTCGTCGAGCAGGGCCTTGAAACCGGACGGCAGCGGCAGGCAGTACTGGAACAGCTTGCCGCCGAAGCCACCCCCAAACTCAACGCTGCCCGGGACACGTGGTATCAGCTCTCGGCGGGGCGGGAAAGGCTTCGCTCCCTCGGGTCGCTTGCAGAAGAGCGGCGCCGGCTGCTTGGCGCCGCGGACGATGTCCCGGACTCCGGCCGGGACCCGGAGCAGCTCGAACGGAACGCGGCGCGGGTCCGCGAAGAACAGTCGGCACTGGAAAACGGCATCCTGGAGAAACGCGCTGCCCTGGAAGCCGCCACGGCAGCCAAACAGGATGCCGAAAGTGCCGCCAGCGCCGAAGACAAGCGACTGGCCGCGGTCCTCCGTGCTGCGGCGGACCGCCGCGAGGGGCTGGCGAAACTGGCCGGCCAGGTGGGCGCCGCACGGTCGCGCGTCGAGTCCGCGCAGGCAGAGCTTGGCAGGCTCCGGGAATCCCAGGCTGCCGGCGACGAGCGCCGCCGCCGCGCCCAGAGCGAGTTCACGGCACTGGAATCGCAAGTGGCAGGTGTCGAGGACGGCGAGGAAACACTTGACGCCGATTATGAGGACGCCAGCGCTGTTTTGGACGAAATCCTGGCGGAAATCGATGGGTTGAAATCAGCCGAGCGTGAGGGCGAACGCGAACGGGACGCCCTGGTTGCCCGTCGGGATGCGTTGCAGCTGGGGCTAAGCCGCAAGGACGGTTCGGGCCGCGTCGCCGATTCGGGATTGCCCGGCATCGTGGGGCCACTTGCGTCGATGCTGGCCGTCGAGGCCGGTTATGAAGCTGCAATCGCCGCTGCCTTGGGAAACTCCTCGGACGCCGTCGTCGTGCGGGACGCCGCTACCGCCGTCGAAGCGCTGCAGCTGCTAAAGGACGACGACGCCGGCCTTGCCTCGCTGCTGCTGGCGGCGGCTGACAGGCTCCCCGCGGAGGTGACAGCAGGATCAACCGCCGCTGCTCCACGGCCGCTTCCCGGCGGTGCCCGTTGGGCCGCGGACCTGGTCACGGCCACGGGACTGCTGCCGGGCAGCCTCCTGCGCACCCTGCTGGCGGGAACGGCTGTTGTTGAGGACCTGGAGTCGGCGTCGCGGCTTATCCACGCCCAGCCCGGGTTGACTGTGGTCACACGCGCGGGCGACGTCTTCACGGCCTTCACCGTCCGGGGCGGTTCGGCGAATGCGCCGTCGCTGCTGGAAGTGCAGGCGGCCGTAGACGACGCTGAGGCCAGGATCGCCTCTGTCGGCGCGGACCTTGAACGCAACCGGTTTGCGTTGGCCTCGGCCCAGGCCCGCCGGGCGGAAGCCCAGGAGCGCGCGGACACAGCCTTGGACCGGCTCCACGAATCCGATGCCAGGCTCGCTGCGGTGGCCGAACGGCTGGGCCACTTGAACTCGGTGCTGCGGAGCGCCGTCGGCGAGAGCGAAAGGCTTGGCGCGTCGCTGGCCAAGGCCGAGGCAAACATCGTGGCCGAGCAGGATGCGCTGCAGGCTGCGGCCGCACGCCTGGACGCAGCCCAGCAGGCCCCCGAGGATGAGGAACCCTCTCCGGAACTCCGCGACGAACTGGCGCTGGCGGCGTCAGCGGCAAGGTCGGCCGAGATGGAGGCCAGGCTGTCCCTGCGGAGTGCCGAGGAGCAACTGACGGCCACCCGCAACCGGGCCTTGTCCCTGGAACGGGCAGCAGTTGCCGAGCGCCGGGCACGTGAAGAGGCCGCCCAACGTGCCCGCCACCGCCGGATCCAGGCCGGCCGGGCCGCGGCCGTTTCGGCTGCTGTGGAGCAGGTCATCGCATTTATGGACGTGTCCGTGGACCTTGCCGCGCGCGCGAGGGATCTGGCGGAGGAAGAGCGGGAGCACAGGGACCGCGAACTCGTGGACGTCCGGTCACAGAACAACACACTTATCCGGGAGTTGGCCGAACTGACGGACTCGGTGCACCGCGATGAGCTTGCCCGCACGCAGCAGCGGCTGCGGATCGAAGCCCTCGAACTGCGCTCGGTCGAGGAACTCGGCCTCTCGCCGGACCAGCTCGTGGCGGACTACGGGCCGGACCAGCCGGTGCCCGTGCCCGCGGGGGAATCCGGTGACAAGTGGGCGGCACTCCGCGCACCGGTGGACGAGGCCGGCAAGCCGGTCCCTGAGGGCAAGCCTTTCGTCCGCGAGGAGCAGGAAAAACGGCTCCGGAAAGCAGAGCGGGACCTCTCCTCCTTGGGGCGGATCAATCCGCTGGCATTGGAGGAATTCGCCGCCCTGGAGGAAAGGCACCAATTCCTCAGCACCCAGCTGGAGGACCTCAAATCAAGCCGCAAGGACCTGCTGGACATCATCAAGGAAGTGGATGACCGTGTCCAGAAGGTGTTCGCCGAAGCGTTCGCCGACACCTCGGCGCAATTCGTCCGCGTTTTCGCCCGGCTCTTTCCCGGCGGCGAGGGACGGCTCGTCCTGACCGACCCCTCGGACATGCTCACCACGGGAATCGAGGTGGAAGCGCGGCCGGCCGGCAAGAAGATCAAGCGCCTCTCCCTGCTCTCCGGCGGCGAGCGTTCACTGACGGCAGTGGCCCTCCTCGTTGCCATCTTCAAGGCGCGTCCATCACCGTTCTACGTGATGGATGAGGTCGAAGCCGCCCTGGACGACACCAACCTGGGCCGGCTCATCACCATTTTCGAAGAACTCCGCGAGTCCAGCCAGCTGATCGTCATCACGCACCAGAAGCGGACCATGGAGGTTGCCGACGCGCTCTACGGGGTAACCATGCGGGGCGACGGCGTTTCGGCGGTCATCAGCCAGCGCCTTGGAGCCGAGGTATAGCGTTCCCCCTGGCATCCACACATGTGTGACACGTGTGTGAAACGTTGTGAGAAGCTAGGGGAGTGAATGACATCCTCCCCATTATTCTTGCCATCCTCGCTGCCCTGGTGGTCATTGGCGGGCTGATCCCGGTCTTCATGAAGACCCGCCGGAACATCACCAAGTACCCGGGCACCCGTGACGCCAACGATCCCGCCGAGCCCCAGCGCGGTGCCGGCGGAACGCTGGTGGAGGACCGCCCGGCGGTGACGCCTGGACGCCAGGCGCCTGACGCCGTCGACCTCGAAGGACTGGAAACGGCCGAGGTCCCCGACGACGCGGCGGGACTTGAGGTCATTGCGGTGGAGACGCCGCTGCCGGTGGCGGGACGGCTAACCCGGCTTCGCGAACGCCTGGTCAGGTCAAACAACGTCCTCGGCAAGGGCCTGCTGGCCCTCCTGTCCAGCGACAAGATTGACGAAGACGTCTGGGACGAAGTCGAAGAAACCCTCCTGCTCGCCGATCTAGGCACGGAACCGACCATGCAGTTGGTCGATGCCCTCCGGGAGCGGGTCAAAGTGCTGGGAACACGCACCCCCGAGCAAGTCAAAGCCCTTCTTCGCGAAGAACTGATCAAGCTCGTGGACCCGACCATGGACCGCAGTCTCCGCACGGAACGCCACGCCGATACGCCCTCCGTCATGATGGTGGTGGGTGTGAACGGCGTGGGCAAGACCACGACCGTAGGCAAGCTCGCCCGCGTCCTCGTGGCCGAGGACAAGGACGTCCTGCTGGGCGCGGCGGACACGTTCCGTGCCGCCGCCGCCGAACAGCTCGCCACCTGGGGCCAGCGCGTGGGCGTGCCCACCGTCAAGTCCGACATCGACGGCGCCGATCCAGCCTCCGTTGCTTATGAAGCGGTCAAGGCAGGCATCGACCAGGAAGTCGACGTGGTCATGATCGATACCGCCGGACGGCTCCAGAACAAAGTGGGCCTGATGGATGAACTCGGCAAGGTCAAGCGGGTCATCGAGAAGCTGGCCGAGGTGGACGAGGTCCTGTTGGTGCTGGATGCCACCACCGGACAAAACGGCCTTAACCAGGCTCGCGTGTTCTCCGAGGTGGTCAACATCACCGGCATCGTCCTCACCAAGCTGGACGGCACCGCCAAGGGCGGCATCGTAGTCGCCATCCAGAAATCGCTTGGCGTCCCGGTCAAGCTGATCGGCCTCGGCGAGGGCGCGGACGACCTGGCCCCGTTCGAGGTCGAGAGCTTTGTGGACGCGCTGCTGAACTAGTTCGTCGACGCGCCGCTCGGGGCGGTTCGCTGGAACGTCTCCCGTGCGAACAGCCAGCCGGCGGCAGCCACGATCAGCACGCCGCCGGTGACGCCGAACGCCCAGCCGTACCCGAGCCGGTCGGCGAGGAGCCCGGCGAGGACCGGGCCGATGATGGCCCCGGCGTCGGACGTCATCTGGAAGACCGCCAGCACGCGGCCGCCGGAACGGCCATTGCCGATCACGTCGGCGATGGCCGCCTGCTGGGCCGGGCCCAGCAGGCCCGAACCGATTCCGGCAACGGCGGAGGCCGCCAGGAACCAGGGCATATCGTGGGTCAGCCCGATGCCCGCGGTCGCCAATCCGGTGAGGACCAGCCCGGCAATCATCAGCGGCTTTCGGCCGAGGGTGTCTGCCAGTTTCCCCGAGACCGTGAGCGCTGCGGCGTTGCCGCCGGCAAAGACGGCCAGCGCCCAGCCCGCCGCAGCAGTCCCGGCACCCAGCGCCGCGACGGCGAACAGGGGAACGGTGGCCATACGCACGCCGAACGTTGCCCAGCCGTTGGCGAAGCTGGAGAACAGGCCCGCCCGGTAGGCGCTGTCCCGCAAGGCCTCGCCCAGGCCCATCGCTTGCTCCAGGCCGCTGTCCTTCCGGGACTTGCCGGGTACGTGGCTAAGCTGCGTCTGCACCACAAGCGCCGCTAGGACCAGCGCCGCGGCGTACGCCAGGAACGGAATGCGGAGGCCGAAGCCGGCAAGGAGGCCGCCGACAATCGGTCCGCAGACATTGCCGATCAGGAATGCGGAAGCGTACGCGCCGGAGACCCGGCCGCGGCTCTCCGGCGGCGCAAGCCGCACCACCAGGGCCATCGAAGCCACCGTGAACATCACCGAACCCGCGCCGCCGAGACCGCGGAAAATGAGCAACTGCCAATAGTCCTGGGCGAACGCGCACGCAGCCGTTGAAGCAGCCACGATCAGCAGTCCGGCAACATAGACGGGCCGTTCACCCAGCCTCACGATCAGTGCACCGCCGGCTGGGGCGAACAGCAGCCGCATGAACGCAAAAATACTCACGATCACGGCGGCGGCGGTGGCCCCGACATCGAATGTGGTCGCGAACTGGGGCAACACCGGCGCCACCAGTCCGAACCCGAGCGCAATCAGGAACGCTGCGGCCAGCATCACCTTGATGTCACGCGGCAACTTGGTGGTACCGGGCTGCGCCGCACCTTCCGTGCGGCCGGACTGGCCGCTGTTCCGGCGGGGCAGGGCCTTGGCTGGGCGGAAACGATCGGTCATGGGGCCGTTGTCCTTGCAGAGTGCTGTGGAAGGGCGGTTTTGGAATGGTGAAACATAACCGTAACAAGCAGGATATGCACCATTTACTTCCGGGAGGTTGTTGTAACAACCCGGACATCTAATTCCTCCGCCGGCGAAACACAGCCCGGCAAAAATCGTCTAAGAACTCAAAAGGCGTTGTACAAGCGGAAGACTCCGTTTGCACAACTAAGCATCTAGGCAAGGGAGGACGTGCACCATGGAACTTACCGCAGGTCACGTATGGCTCATGGTTGCGGCGGCACTCGTGCTGTTCATGACACCAGGACTGGCATTTTTCTACGGCGGCATGACACGTGCGAAGGCCGCGCTGAACATGATGATGATGAGCTTCATCTCCATCGGCATGGTCGGCGTGGTGTGGGTGCTCTGGGGTGCATCCATGAGCTCCGGCGAAGGTTTCCTGCAGATCGTGGGTAACCCGTTCGCAACGTTCGGCCTCGAGGGCATCACGGCTCCGGACGGACTCATCAAGGTCGGCTACGCAGCAACATTCGCCATCATCACGGTGGCACTCATCAGCGGCGCTATCGCGGACCGTGCAAAGTTCGGCGCATGGACCGTGTTCGTGCCTGTCTGGGTCACGCTCGTATACTGCCCGCTGGCCTACATGGTCTGGGGCGGAGGGCTCTTCGGGCCCGAAGGCGCTGTTGGCCAGGCACTCGGCCCGGCGATCGACTTTGCCGGTGGCACGGTGGTCCACATCAACGCCGGCGTGGCCGCACTGATCCTCGTTCTGATCATCGGCAACCGCAAGGGCTTCGGCAAGGACCCGAACCACCGCCCGCACAACATCCCGTTCGTTATGCTCGGCGCAGCCATCCTCTGGTTCGGCTGGTTCGGCTTCAACGGCGGCGCAGCAACCACGGCGGAACAGGGCGGCCTCATCTGGGTCAACACCCTCGCCGCTCCGGCAGCTGCCATGCTCGGCTGGCTCATCACTGAGCGCATCCGCGACGGCCACCCGACCTCGCTCGGTGCAGCATCCGGTGTGGTTGCCGGCCTGGTTGCAATCACTCCGGCTTGTGCAAACGTCAGCCCGATCGGCGCGCTTGGCCTCGGTCTCGTAGCAGGTGCGGCTTCCGCCCTGGCAGTCGGCCTGAAGTTCCGCTGGGGCTTCGATGACTCCCTGGATGTCGTCGGCGTCCACCTGGTCTCAGGCGTTATCGGCACCGTGGCACTCGGCTTCATCGCCCTCCCGGTCGAAGGCGTCGGCGGCGGCCTGTTCTACGGCGGCGGACTCACCCAGCTGTGGGCCCAGCTCGCAGCGGCAGGCATCGCGATCGCCTACTCGGCCATCCTGACGGCTCTGATCGCACTGGCGATCCACAAGACCATGGGCTTCCGTGTCTCCCAGGAGCAGGAAGTTGTGGGTGTGGACCTCAGCCTGCACGCAGAAACCGCCTACGAATTCGGAGTCGGCGGCCACGGCGGCAGCTTCCAGCCGCTGCATGAACTGATCACCGGCAAGCAGAGCGAAGAGCCCGCTCCGGTTTCGGAAGACGGCAAGAAGTCTGACGCAGCAACAGGTAAGGAAAGTGTGGGGGCATGAAACTGATCACAGCAATCGTCCGGCCGGAAAAGCTCGACTCAATCCGGGAGGGGCTCGAATCCTATGGTGTGCAGGGCCTCACGGTCAGCGCCGCCAGCGGATACGGCAGGCAGCGGGGATACACGGAGGTGTACCGCGGGGCTGAGTACAACGTGGACCTGCTTCCCAAGATCCGCGTTGAGGTCCTGGCCACGGACGAACAGGCGGATGACATCCTGGATGTCATCATCGCCAGCTCCAACACAGGGCGTGCCGGCGACGGCAAGGTCTGGACGGTGGACGTTTTTGAAGCTGTAAGGGTACGTACGGGAGAACGCGGCTCGGCCGCCATCTAGCCCACGGCTAGCCCCATGGGCAAGCGAAAAGCGGGCCCGGCACCTGAAAAGGCGCCGGGCCCGCTTTTGCGTTGCGGGATGCCTAGGCGGGCCAGTTTTCCGGCCCCGAGGTTCCGGCGGCGTATTCCTCCAGCGGAACACTGCCGCGGCTCCAGGCCTTGATGACCGGCTCAATGATCCGCCAGCAGTCCTCGGCGGTGTCCGCCCGCACCGACAGCAGCGGATCGCCGGTGAGGACGCCCTCGAGGACTTCACCGTAGGGGAGCAGGTCGGACGCGCTGAGCTCGGCGTTGAGGGTGGCCCGGTCAAGGCTCAGGACGTTTCCGGGGCCGTTGACGTCGACGTCGAACTGCAGGGTGTCGGGCCCGAACCCGATCCGGAGCTGGTTGGGCGAGTCAACGCCGGTGAAACCCCTGGGCAAATGGGGCACCGGTTTGAAGGTGACCACGGCCTCCTTGCGTTTTACCCCCAGCGCTTTGCCCGAACGGAGGATAAACGGGACGCCCTGCCAGCGCCAGTTGTCGATGTCCACTTGCACTTCAGCCAGCGTCTCGGTGTTCCTGGCCGCGTCCACGCCTTCTTCCTTGGCGTAGTCGGGCACTTTCCGCCCGGAAATGGATCCCGCCGTGTATCGGGCGCGGCGCGTGCTTGACCGGTAGGGCGCCTTGATGCTGCTGGCGCGCAGGAGGGTGGCCACCGCGTCCCGGAGATCGCGCTCCTCAACCGAAGCCGGCGGCTCAATCGCCATCAGGGCCATGATCTGCAGCAGGTGGCTCTGGATCATGTCCCGGAGCGCGCCGGCGGAGTCGTAGTAGCGGGCGCGTCCTTCCAAGGCCAGGTCCTCGTCGAAGATGACCTCCACCTTTTCGATGTAGTCCCGGTTCCAGACCGGCTCCAGGAAAGTGTTGGCGAAGCGAAGGCCCAGGATGTTCAGCACTGTGGCCTTGCCCAGGAAGTGGTCCACCCGGTGGATGTGGTCCTCCGGGACCAGTGCCGCCAGGGTCTGATTGAGGTGGCGGGCGGAATCCTCACTTGATCCGAACGGCTTTTCCATCACCAGCCGCGTACCGGCCGGAACGTCCCCCGGGGCCAGCACCTCGCACGCCTTCTGGCTGACGTGGGGCGGAAGTGCGAAGTAGACGGCCACCGGTGCCTCAAGGCCGGACAATAGGGCGGCGAGCTCCCCGCCCGCAGTGACGTCAAGCTGGTGGTACGCGGTTGTTCCGGCGATCCGCTTGAGCTCCCGTTTGCCGGCGGCGTCCGCCTGGGAGTTCGAGTCGGCGAAGGACGATTCGACACGCTCAAGCCACTGTTCCTGCGACCAGGGATCCGATCCTGCGCCAACGAGCGTCAGCCCCCCAGCGCGCCCTTTTGCCGCCAGCCGGGCGAGTCCCGGCAGCAGCAGCCTGCCGGTGAGGTCCCCGGATGCGCCTAGGATGAGCAGGGTTTTTACAGTTGTTTGGCTGGCCATCCTGCCAGCATGCCATCTTGAAGGGCTGTCTTGGTACCCTAGATAGTCGAGTCCCGTTGTCGAGGCAGTTGGTCCAGGCCAACAACAGTCACGACTCTGGCGAGCCGCACCGGCCGCCAGCTGTAGATCCACTGAAAGAAGTGCACGGCGCGTGTTCAATTCACTCTCTGACCGGTTGACAGCAACCTTCAAGAATCTGCGTGGCAAGGGCCGCCTCACCGAGGCGGACGTTGACGCCACCGTCCGCGAGATCCGGCGGGCCCTGCTGGACGCTGACGTTGCCGTGTCCGTGGTGCGGGAATTCACGGGGCGGGTGCGCGAACGTGCCCTCGGCGCCGAGGTTTCCGGTGCATTGAACCCCAGCCAGCAGATCGTCAAGATCGTCAACGAGGAACTCGTTGAAATCCTGGGCGGCGAAACCCGGCGCATCCGCCTGGCCAAGACCGGCCCCACCATCATCATGCTCGCGGGCTTGCAGGGCGCCGGCAAGACCACCCTTGCCGGCAAGCTCTCCAAGTGGTTGAAGTCCCAGGGACACAGCCCCATGCTGGTCGCCTGCGACCTCCAGCGGCCCAACGCCGTGAACCAGCTCCAGGTTGTCGGCCAGCGTGCCGGCGTCCCCGTTTTTGCCCCGCACCCGGGTGCCACCTCCGCCGAGCTGGAACACCCGGCCGGCGACCCCGTGGCGGTCGCCCGCGCCGGCGTCGAAGAAGCGCGGCAGAAGCTGCACGACGTCGTCATCGTGGACACCGCCGGTCGACTCGGCGTGGACGCCGAAATGATGGAGCAGGCACGCCAGATCCGCCGGGCCATCGTTCCGAACGAAGTGCTCTTCGTCATCGACTCCATGATCGGCCAGGACGCCGTCAACACGGCACTCGCCTTCGATGAGGGTGTCAACTTCACCGGCATCGTACTTTCCAAGCTCGACGGCGACGCCCGCGGCGGCGCCGCCCTGTCCGTCGCGTCGGTCACCGGCAAGCCCGTCATGTTCGCCTCGACCGGTGAAGGCGTCAACGACTTCGAGCTGTTCCACCCGGACCGGATGGCTTCCCGCATTCTCGACATGGGTGACGTCCTCACCCTGATCGAACAGGCTGAAAAGTCCTGGGACAAGGACGAAGCCGCCCGGATGGCGAAGAAATTCGCCGACCAGGAAGACTTCACGCTCGACGACTTCCTGGCCCAGATGCAGCAGATCCGCAACATGGGCTCCATGAAGAAAATGCTCATGATGATGCCGGGCGCGCAAAACATCCGGCAGCAGCTTGAACAGTTCGACGAACGCGAAATCGACCGGGTGGAAGCGATCGTCCGTTCCATGACCCCGCACGAGCGCGTCGCCCCCAAGATCATCAACGGTTCGCGCCGGGCGCGCATCGCCAAGGGCTCGGGCATGCACGTCTCGGACGTCAACGGCCTGCTGGAGCGGTTTGCCCAGGCTCAGAAGATGATGAAGAAGATGGCAGCGGGCGGCGGAATGCCCGGGATGCCCGGGATGCCCGGAATGCCCGGCATGGGCGGCGGCGGTGGAGCCCGCAAGGGCGGCGCCAAGAACGCGCCCAAGAAGAAGGCCAAGTCCGGAAACCCGGCCAAGGCAGCGCAGGAACTCCGCGAGGCCGAGGCCAGGCGCGCGAACGCCAGCAAGGCACTTCCCACCGGCGCCGCCTTCGGCCAGCAGGGGGCGGACTTTGACCCGTCACAGCTCAACCTGCCCAAGGGCTTCGATAAGTTCCTCGGCGGGAGCAAGTAGTTCCTGGCGGCGCGGTCATCCGCACGGGCAACTCCGATGTCGGCGTGCCGGAGTGTCCGGCCATTGCCATAGGGTTGGGGCATGTTTAAGCAGCGCGTAGTGTTCGTCCACGGTTCGGGGGCCTTCGGGTCCGCTGCGTGGCCCAAGCAGCACGGCATGGCCCTTGCCTACGACGCTCTGTTCCTGCGCCGCCACGGCTTTGACGCGGCAGCGGAACCTCTCGAATCAGATTTCCAGGCCGACGCCGACATTGTGCTGGGTGCTTTGGCGGACGAGGGCCGGGGCGCTGCCGGCGGGCATGTGGTGGCGCATTCCCAAGGGGCCATTGCGGCGATGATGGCGGCCGTGGAACGACCGGACCTGGTGCATTCCCTCACCCTGGTGGAGCCCGCCTGCCTGTCCCTGACCGCCGAACTGCCGGCGACTGCGGCGCACCGCGCCCTGATGCAGCCTCTTTTTGATGTGCGGCACCAGCTCGGAGACGATGACTTCCAGCGGGAGTTCGTCCGGCGGGCGTTTTCCGTGCACAGCGAGGAACCGGCGACGCCGGAGGCGCGGAGCGCGGCCCGCCGGCTCCGGCTACAGGCGCCTCCGTGGGAAGCGCCGCTTCAGATCGTGCCTGGAGTCCCCACCCTGGTCCTCACCGGAGGCTGGGAGCCGCTGTACGAGGAAATCGCCGGCTACCTGCGCGAAACCGGTGCTCTGCACCGCGTTGCCGCGGGCGGACACCGGCCGCAGGATTCGGTGGAGGGCGACCGGTTCATCCGGTCGTTCATCGCAGAGGTCAGCCGGCGTCAGCACTCACAGGCGTCTTAGCGGATCCCTCACCTGCGGCCCTGGGCGGGCCCGGCCGGCTGGCCCCCAATGGCCAGCCGGACGGAGATTTGGACGCTAGCGCCCGGGAGCCGGTACGCTCAGCTCCGGCAGGTAGACCTTGCCGCCCGCGGCCAGGAATTCGTTGCTCTTCTCACGCATGCCGGCAGCCATCTCCGCGAGGGCTGTCTGGGCCTCGGCTGAACCGTATTCGTCCCTGATGTCCTGGCTGATGCGCATGGAGCAGAACTTGGGGCCGCACATCGAACAGAAATGGGCAGTCTTGGCCGGTTCGGCAGGCAGCGTCTCGTCATGGAACGCTTCCGCAGTGACCGGGTCCAGGGACAACGCAAACTGGTCCCGCCAGCGGAACTCGAACCGGGCCTTGGACAGCGCGTCGTCCCGCTCGTGGGCGCCCGGGTGGCCCTTGGCGAGGTCGGCGGCATGGGCGGCGATCTTGTAGGTGATCACACCGGTCTTCACATCGTCCTTGTTCGGCAGCCCAAGGTGCTCCTTGGGCGTGACGTAGCAGAGCATGGCCGTGCCGTAGCGTGCGATTTCCGTGGCGCCGATGGCGGAGGTGATGTGGTCGTAGCCGGGAGCGATGTCAGTGACCAGCGGCCCGAGGGTATAGAACGGCGCCCCCTTGCAAAGTTCCTGCTGGCGTTCCACGTTCTCGCGGACCAGGTGGAACGGCACGTGGCCCGGACCTTCGACCATCACCTGCACGTCGAATTCCCAGGCACGCTGCGTCAGTTCAGCCAGGGTATCCAGCTCGGCGAACTGGGCGGCGTCGTTTGCGTCCGCCGTCGCACCTGGCCGCAGTCCGTCGCCCAACGAGAACGCGACGTCGTACTTGGCGAAGATCTCGCACAGCTCGTCGAAGTGCGTGTACAGGAAGTTTTCCTGGTGGTGGGCCAGGCACCAGCCGGCCATGATGGCGCCGCCCCTGGACACGATTCCGGTGACCCGTTTGACGGTGAGCGGAACATACCGGAGCAGCACGCCGGCGTGGATGGTCATGTAGTCCACACCCTGTTCGCACTGTTCGATCACGGTGTCCCGGAAGATCTCCCAGGTGAGGGCGTTTGCTTCGCCGTTGACCTTCTCCAGGGCCTGGTAGATCGGTACCGTGCCGATCGGGACCGGGGAGTTGCGGATGAGCCATTCCCGAGTGGTGTGGATGTCGTCGCCGGTGGACAGGTCCATCACCGTGTCGGCGCCCCACTGGGTGGCCCACTGCAGTTTGTCCACTTCCTCGGCAATGGAGCTGGTGACGGCAGAATTGCCAATATTGGCATTGATCTTCACCAAAAAGGCCTTGCCGATGATCATCGGTTCGGATTCCGGGTGGTTGATGTTATTGGGGATGATGGCGCGGCCGGCAGCCACTTCACTCCGGACCAGCTCCACGTCACAGTTCTCCCGGAGGGCAACAAACTGCATCTCCGGCGTCACCACGCCCTGCCGTGCGTAGTGCATCTGCGTGACGGTCTTGCCGTCGACGGCCCTGCGGGGCACCGGCTGCGCGCCCTTCCACTCCGCGGACGCGGCGCCGCGGCGCACGGCCGACTTGCCGTCGTCGAGCAGGTTCCGTTCCCGGCCGCTGTAGGGCTCGGTGTCGGCCCGCGATTCGATCCAGCGGGACCTGAACGGTTCCAGGCCCACCACGGGATCGCTACCGGGCCCCGCCGTCCGGTACACCCGGAACGGAGGGTTGGCTGCGCCGCCCGGTGAATCCTCCAGGGCGATCTCGGTCACCGGCACCCTGATCCCGGTGTCCTCGTCAGCGATGAACGCCAACGAGTGGGACTTCAGGGATTGTGTTTCAACCGTTCCCGATGCGCCGGCAGCGGTTTCATTTTGGGCAGGGATCAGCTGTGCTTCTTGTGTATTCACGGAATACTCACTTCCTTCGCCGGCATTACCCGGACAGGTTCAACGGTCGCAGGCTGCATCAGCCCGATCTCAGCCCCTGCAAGGGCACCCGTGTGGTCGTAAACGAAGCTACCACAGGGCCGGGTGGTGTCCTTGTCACACGGCGTTCAAGTCGGCGGCTGCAGTCTGCCGGTCTAGGCTTGAGGCATGGCTGGCATCATCGAATTCAGCGGGACCGTGCTCACGGCCCCGGACGAGGAGCGGCACGGCCTCTGGGCCGTCGACGGCAGGCTGACATTCAGCCGTCCGGCCGCTCCCGCCGACGTTGTGCTGGACGGCTGGGTCCTGCCTGGCTTGGTGGATGCGCATTGCCACATCGGACTCGGACCCGCCGGGGATGTTCCCGAGTCCTTGGCTGAAGAGCAGGCCATCACGGACCGGAACGCCGGTACCCTGCTGGTCCGCGACGCGGGCGCAGTACATGACACACGCTGGCTCCAGCACCGCCCCGAGCTGCCCCGGATCATCCGGGCCGGCCGGCACATCGCCAGGACCGAGCGCTACCTCAGGGGATTCGCCGTCGAGGTTGAGCCGGAAGGCCTGGTCGAGGCGGTGCGGAAACAGGCGCTCGCCGGCGACGGCTGGGTCAAGCTGGTGGGGGACTGGATCGACCGCGATGCCGGCGACCTCGCGCCGTCGTTCCCGGCCGCCGTGGTGCGGGACGCCGTCCGCGCCGCCCACGATGAAGGCGCCAGGGTGACCGCACACTGTTTCGCTGAGGACACGCTGGATGACATGCTCGACGCCGGCATCGACTGCATCGAGCACGGAACCGGCCTTCTTCCGCGGCATCTGCCCCGGTTCGTGGAACAGCGCGTCCCGATTGTGCCCACGCTCATCAATATTGCAACGTTCCCGGAGATCGCTGACCGGGCGGAAGCCAAGTTCCCGCGCTACTCGGCGCACATGCGGGCGCTGTGGCAGCGGCGGAACGAGCGGATCCTGGAGGCCTACGAAGCGGGTGTGGCGATCTACGCCGGGACGGATGCGGGCAGCATCATCGGCCATGGCCGGATCGTGGATGAGATCCAGGCGCTCCACGCCGCAGGCCTGCCGGCAACAGCGGCGCTTGACGCGGCGTCATGGGCAGCGCGGGAGTGGCTGGGAGCAGAGGGCATCGCGGAAGGTGCCAGTGCCGACGTCGTACTTTGCGGACAGGACCCCCGGCTCCATCCGGCCACCCTGCTGGACCTGTGGCACATCGTTCTTCGTGGACGGCAGCTCCGCCAGGAATAAATTGAAGCTTCAAGTAATTTAACTCTATGTAATCGTCGCCGGACGCCGGTGGCGGAATTTCAGGAGTTTGGGAGTTGCCATGACCGCAGAATCCAGCAGCAAGGACCTGCTGCCCGCCGATCTCGCCATGGGCACTGTGATGCTCAAGGTGGGGAACATGAAGCTGATGACGGACTATTACCAGCGGGCGCTCGGGCTGGAAACCGTGGCTGACCAGGACGGCGGTGTGTACCTTGGCCGGCGCGGAAGGCCCTTGGTCCACCTGGCGCCGGCCCCCGGGCTCAACCTCCCGGCCCGGGGGGAGGCCGGACTGTTCCATACGGCGTTGCTTTTCGAGGACCGGCCGTCGCTCGCCGCCACGGTGGCCTCCGCGGCCCGGTATGAACCCGGATTGTTCACGGGCAGCGCGGACCACCTCGTCAGCGAGGCGTTCTACTTCAGCGACCCTGAGGGCAACGGAATCGAGCTCTACTGGGACCGCCCGCGTGAAGACTGGTCCTGGCAGGGCAGCAATGTGGTCATGGACAGCCTGGCGCTGCCGCCGCAGAGGTTCCTGCAGGAACACCTGACCGAAGAAGCGGTGAGCGGGCAGCTGGAGTCCCGGGCCGGCGTCGGGCACGTCCACCTTCAAGTGGGCGATGTTCAATCAGCGGATGATTTCTATGTGGGCACGCTTGGTTTCGAGAAAACCGCGGGATGGCACGGGCAGGCCCTGTTCGTCTCGGCCGGCGGCTACCACCACCACATGGCCATGAACGTCTGGAACAGCAGGGGCGCCGGACCCAGGCGGGACACGCTGGGCCTGGGCGAAGTACTGATCGAAGTTCCGGACGGAGACGATGTTGGCGCGCTCGCCGACCGTCTGCGGGTGGCCGGCGTCGCCTCCCACCACACGGGGGCGGAGCTGCGGTTCGAGGATCCGTGGCGCAACCGGATCCGCGTCGCCGTCCGCTAAGGGTGCGCTGACCAGCACGTCCATCTGGGTTAGGCTGAATCCGGACGGCCCCGGGGCAGCCGCGAGGCTGCTGGTCAGGACCATCACACCGCCGACGGAATGAGGATGATTTCCATGGGTTTCACTGAAATCTTTGTTTCCACCCACGATGAGGCCCTCAAGCGCGCGGGGGTACTCGACGGCGGGGGACCTGCGGCTCCTGAGGCGCTCCGGATTCCGGACATCAGCGATTTTGAAATTGAGCAGCTTGGCGACCTTGCCGGCGCAGCGGTGCACGCGGCGGGCGCGGACTACGAACTCGCCATGGTGGATGTGGCGAGCGATTCGCTCCTGGGCGTGCCGCCGGCCATGGTCCGGGCGCTCGCGGAACTCCTCAGCTACGAGACCGAGGGAGAGGGCAACATCCTGGAGGATGTTGCTGCCAGATGGGCGGCGGAGGAGGACATGCCTTTCGGGTCCGAAGAGGCCCGTGGCTACGTTCAGCGGCTGGCCCAGCTCGCCGGCAGCGTGGACCCCAATGCCCGAACCGGGCTGTACGTGTGGTCGTCCTGACCGGGCCGCTGTGTGTCAAGTCGAAATCCCGGCGTTGATCTGGCACAATGAACAGGTACTCGATCTGCGTGGCCCCTCTCTCCGCGTCCGGATCTTGTCCTTTTAGAACCCCCTAGTACGGCCCGCCCCACGGGTGCAGAACGCCGGGCTCGACCCCGTTTCAGAAACAGGAGTGACCACAAAAGTGGCCGTAAAGATTCGCCTTAAGCGCTTTGGTAAGATGCGCGCACCGTACTACCGCATCGTCGTCATGGACGCACGCTCCAAGCGTGATGGCCGTGCCATCGAAGAAATCGGCAAGTACCACCCGACCGAAGAGCCCTCGTACATCGAGGTCGACACGGACCGTGCCCAGTACTGGCTCGGCGTCGGCGCACAGCCGTCCGAGCAGGTTGCCGCGATCCTCAAGATCACCGGTGACTGGCAGAAGTTCAAGGGTCTCCCCGGCCAGGAGGGCACCTTGAAGACCAAGGCTCCCAAGGCTGCCTTCGTTACCCCGGAAAAGGGTTCCGTGATCATCCCGGAAGCCATCACCAAGAAGGCCAAGAAGGACGAGGCAGCCGAAGCTTCCACCGAAGCTGAAGCAGAGACCACCGAGGCTGAGTAAATTGCTGGCAGAAGCGCTCGAACACCTTGTCCGCGGGATCGTTGACAGTCCTGAGGACGTCAAGGTCAGCGCCAAGAACAACCGCCGCGGGGACACCCTCGAGGTGCGCGTTCACCAGGACGACCTCGGACGGGTGATCGGACGTCAGGGCCGCACGGCACGCGCACTGCGCACAGTCGTGGCGGCGCTGGCCGGTGGCGAACAGGTCAGGGTCGACGTCGTCGACACCGACCGCCGCCGGTAAACGCCCCGCAAATATTTGTCTCAAGTCCGGCCCCTTCACCAGATTATGGTGGAGGGGCCGGACTGTTTTTCAGCAGAAACCCGGCGCGGCAGCAGGCGCGCGGCAGAACCAGCACAGAACGAATCCCGGAACAGAGGAACAGATGCAGCTTCAGGTGGCACGAATCGGCAAACCGCACGGTATCCGCGGCGAAGTGACCGTCCAGGTCCTGACCGACGCGCCGGAGGACCGCTTCATTCCGGGCACGGAATTCCGGGTTGAGCCCGCGTCGGTGGGGACGCTGACCGTGGACAGCGCCCGCTGGAACAAGGACATCCTGCTGCTGGGTTTTGAGGGTGTTGTGACCCGCAACCAAGCCGAAGCCCTGCGCGGGGCCAGGCTGTTCATCGAGACTGAAGAGCTCGACGAGGACGACGACGAAGGCTGGTACGAGCACGAGCTCGTCGGCCTCGAGGTCCGCGTCGGCGAAGCCGTTGTGGGCAAGGTTTCCGGGCTGCACACCCTTCCGGTACAGGACCTCATTGTCGTCGAGGCAACCGACGGCAAGGAGATCCTGATTCCCTTCGTGGAGGAGATCGTGCCCGAGGTCAATGTCGGCGAAAAGTACATCCTGGTCACCCCGCCGCCCGGGCTCTTCGACATCAACGCGGATGATTCGGGCGAAACACCGGATGACGGCGACGCCGAGCCGGGCAGGACCGACGCACGCAGGACCGACGCACGCAGGACCGACGCACGCAGGACCGACGCAGGCAAGACCGAGGCCGGAGACAACGCGTAAATGAGGATCGACGTCGTAAGTATCTTCCCGGAGTACCTTGCGCCACTGGAACTGTCCCTGATCGGGAAGGCCCGCCAGGACGGCCTGCTGGACCTGAACGTCCACGACCTCCGGGAGTTCACCACGGACAAACACCGGTCGGTGGACGACACCCCGTACGGCGGCGGCGCCGGCATGGTGATGAAGGCTGAACCGTGGGCACAGGCGCTGGCTTCGGTGGCCGGGGCAACGGAAGGCGCCCCGTCCCGCAAACCGGTGCTGATCGTCCCCTCCCCGGCGGGCGAACGGTTCACCCAGGCGCTGGCGCACGAACTCGCCGGGGAAGACCAGCTGATCTTCGCCTGCGGCCGGTACGAAGGCATCGACGAGCGGGTCATCGAATGGGCGGAAGAACACTTCACCGTCCGGCCCATGAGCCTGGGGGACTATGTCCTGAACGGCGGCGAAGTGGCCGTCCTGGCCATGACGGAAGCCATTGTCCGGCTCCTTCCCGGCGTCGTGGGCAACCCGGAGTCCCTCGTCGAGGAATCACACTCCGACGGCCTGCTGGAATATCCGGTGTACACCAAACCCTCCACATGGCGTGACCGCGACGTTCCGCCCGTGTTGTTGAGCGGAAACCACGGCAAGATTGCGCAGTGGCGCCGCCACCAGCAGTACCGCCGCACGGCTGAACGCCGTCCGGACCTCCTTGCCGGGTTCGACGCCGGAAAGCTGCCGCGCGCGGACCGCACCGCACTGGGGGACCTGGGGTACGACGTCGTGGACGGTCGGCTGCGACTCCGCCCGGAGGCGGGCGGAGAAGGCACAGCCGCCCAAGCCTGAGGTCCGGGGCAACAACCGACGCCATCAGGCGGTTCCGGATTCGCCGGAATCCTCGGAATGTGGCAAAATTAGTCCTTGTGCCTGCTGGGTGCGCACCTGCCACAGGGGGAGCGTCGCCAACAGCCCGGCACCCCGGTCCCGTCAATCAGTGATGGAGCCGGATCAGAAAACTTTCGGCAGTCATTTCCGGGCCTTTCCCGGGCTTGGCCGCCGTGACCCAAAGTGGATGACCTGTGGCGTTCACCAGGAGTGGATCAATGCATATCCTCGATACCGTAGATGCAGCCTCGCTGCGCACCGATGTTCCCCAGTTCCGCGCTGGTGACACCCTCAAGGTTCACGTGAACATCATCGAAGGCAAGAACTCCCGTGTCCAGGTCTTCCAGGGCTTCGTCCTGGGCCGCCAGGGTGACGGCATCCGCGAAACCTTCACGGTCCGCAAGGTATCCTTCGGTGTCGGCGTAGAGCGTACCTTCCCGGTACACTCCCCGATCATCGACAAGATCGAGGTCGTCACCAAGGGTGACGTCCGCCGCGCCAAGCTTTACTACATGCGTGCACTGCGCGGTAAGGCCGCGAAGATCAAGGAAAAGCGCGACTTCAGCACCGCCAAGTAAGTCTTCCGGACTTCCACGGCGGGTCCAGAACCCGGATCCGGCCCGCGCCGGAGCCTTCCGCAACAGCGCCACAGGATACGGATCATGGACCAGTCAGAACGCCAGCCCAGGAAACTGGGCTGGCGTTTTGCGTTGCTGGCCCTGGCACTGGCACTGCTCATCAGCGGACTTGTCCGCGCCCTCTGGCTGGACGTGTATTACATACCGTCCGCTTCCATGGAGCCGCTCTTCGGCGCGGGGGACCGGATCCTGGTTTCCCGTACCGACTTCCAGTCCGAACCTGTCCGGCGCGGCGACGTCGTCGTCTTCGATGGCCGCGGGACGTTCGCCCCGCTTAACAGCGGTAACGGGCCGGTGCAGGATGCCGCCGCGGCGGCCGGACACTGGCTTGGCATTACAGGCAGTGATACAACCTACATTAAGCGGGTTATCGGGTTGCCCGGCGATCATGTTGTCTGCTGCGATGACCGGCAGCGGCTCACAGTGAACGGCCAGGCGATTGAGGAACCATACCTCTATGGCGGGGACGTGGCGAGCAAGCAGAAGTTCAGTGTGATCGTTCCGGCGGGACGGCTATGGTTGCTGGGAGACCACCGGTCCATGTCCGCCGATTCCCGAAGCCTGCTCGGCGCACCGGGAGGCGGCATGGTGCCCCTGGACCGGGTGATTGGCCGCCCGGTCCAGATCATCTGGCCCCTCGACAGATTTGCGGCCGTGCCCCGGCCCGCAGAAACCAGCACGACAACGAAGGACGGACAGTAGATGCCCGAGACCGATCCCCGGACTCCTGATCCGTTCAAGCGCGATCGCGCCGGACGCGACTACACAGCACGCGACCACGCAGGACGCGACTCCTCCGGGCGCGACTACTCGGCAACTGCCACGGACGGGGGCGAGTCGGCTCCCTCCGACGGTCCGCCTGTTGCGCCGTCGGCCGGTCCGTATGCCGGTCCGTCAGATTCGGGGCCGGCAGATTCGGCGCGGCCCGCCCTCCGGGCGGAAAGCCGGGCAGCGGGTTCGAGGGGCGCCCATTCGAAGGCCGGTCCCTCCAAGTCGGCCAAGGAAAGCAAAGCCCACAGCCCGCTGTACCTCTGGATCAAGGAAGTGGCCACGGTGGTGGCCATCGCGGTGGTGCTGTCCTTCCTGATCAAGACGTTCCTGTTCAGGGCGTTCTATATCCCGTCTGAATCCATGGTCAGCACGCTCGACGTGAACGACCGTATCTTCGTCAACCTGCTCGTGCCGGAGCCTTTTGCCCTCGAACGCGGCGACGTCGTGGTCTTCAAAGACACCAAGGGGTGGCTGGTCCCGACGCCGGACAAAGCTGATGGCCCGTTCACGTGGGTCCAGGACGGCCTGACGTTCGTCGGCCTGCTGCCGGACAATTCGGAGCAGCACCTGGTCAAGCGTGTGATCGGCCTCCCGGGCGACCACGTCGTGTGCTGTGACGCCGGCGGCAAACTCACCATCAACGGCAAGGACGTGGAAGAGACGTACGTCAACCCCGCAGAGGTGCCTGATATCCGCAACTTCGACGTCGTTGTCCCTGACGGCAAGATCTGGGTGATGGGAGACAACCGGAACCACTCGGCGGACTCCCGCGCCCACCAGGACAGCAACGGCGGCTTCATCGACATGCCAGACATCGAGGGCAAGGCAGCCGTCATTGCCTGGCCCCTCAACAGGCTGACCGGGCTGGGCAACTATCCCGACGTGTTCCAGAACGTTCCCGCACCGACCGGAAAATAAATGTCCATTGCACCAACCCTCGACTACGAGCACCGCTTCCTGAGTTCCGGTGCCAGGCTCCTGGCCGGCATCGACGAGGTCGGCCGGGGAGCCATTGCGGGACCCGTGACCGTGGGCATCGCCGTCGTCGACCTCAGCCGCCCGGTTCTTCTCGACGACGTCCGCGACAGCAAGCTGCTGAAGGAATCCGATCGCGAGCGGCTGGAACCCCTCGTGCGCAGCTGGAGCATCGCGTCGGCTGTGGGGCACGCTTCGGCCAGCGAAATCGACGCAATGGGCATCATCGCGGCGCTGCGGACCGCTGGGACGAGGGCCTGGCTCCAGATTCTGGCTGCCGGCGTAACCCCCGACGTGGTGCTGCTCGACGGGAGCCACAACTGGCTCTCACCCGAGACGCAGGCCTCCCTCTTTGACGACGCCCCGGCCGGGCCCGGCTGTGACGCTCCGGTTCACACCCTCGTCAAGGCAGACATGCAGTGCTTGAGCGTGGCCGCCGCCAGCATCCTCGCCAAAGTGGAGCGGGACCGGCTCATGCGCACGCTGCACACGGAGTTCCCGGCCTTCGCCTGGAACGAAAACAAAGGCTACGGAACGGCCTCGCACAAAGAAGCCCTCAAGGCAGCGGGCCCCACGCCATATCACCGGGTGAGCTGGCAGATTCTCTGACGTCAGCCCGCCGTGGCCGGCGGTCCGGGGAGCGGGCATCGGGCTGCGGAGGCAGCGCATGGCCCACACGGCGCGCTGAATGGTGCAAGATGGAACCATGAGTGCCGAGGATCTTGAGAACTATGAAACCGACATGGAGCTGCAGCTCTACCGCGAATACCGTGACGTTGTCGGGCTGTTCAGCTACGTAGTCGAGACCGAACGGCGTTTTTACCTGGCCAACCACGTTGACCTGCAGGCGCGAAGTGCAGACGGAGAAGTATATTTCGACCTCACCTTGCAGGATGCCTGGGTGTGGGACGTTTACAGGTCGGCCCGCTTCGTGAAGAGCGTCCGGGTGATTACGTTCAAGGACGTCAACGTGGAAGAGCTGCCCCGCAATGAGGAACTGGCCCTTCCCAAGGACGTGGACCTGGGCAACTGACCCGGGCAACTGGTCAAGCCAAGTGATCAATCGGCCGGCAGGTGCACTACCTGTTTTTTGCGCAGGGTCTGGCATCCCTGCCATCCTTGGCGCGAGACTACTGTATGGGATTGATTCGTAGTTCTGTTCCGACGGCTTACCGCGTAGCGGAGGGGTCTCGCGTCCTGCAGGCACATCCTGACGGTGCTTGAGTCGAGCGCCGAAGGGCTCGTACTGGCACCGCCTACCCGGCTGACATCAGAGAAGATCTCACCATGAAAATACTCTGCTGGTTCCTAGGGCACATCTGGAGCAGCCATGCCGGCTTCTACGAGGAGCGGCCGCACCAGTCTGCCCACTGCATGAGATGCGGAACCCGCGCCTAGCGGTTCCTGCCCAGCCCCTGCCTAGCGGCGGCTAGTGGCGGTTTGCCGGCTTCGTTTCACCTCGTGTGGTTCGCCGGCGGCGCACCCTGCAGGACCGCCTTCCACTTCTCCTCCACAAAACCCCCTTTGCCGTGGTTTCCCACATAGGGCACTCAGTGCATATGCCTGCCCTTCGCCGCTCCCGCAGGCTGGTGGCGGAGGTAAGAATGAGAGCCAAAGACATGCTTGGCCGGCGCGGGGAAGAACTGGCTGCCGGATACCTGGAATCACAGGGCATGCGGATCGTGGACCGCAATTGGCGCTGTGCCGAGGGCGAAATCGACATCGTGGCGCTTGATGGCGACTCGCTGGTCATCGCCGAAGTGAAGACGCGAAAATCCCTGGCCTACGGGCACCCCTTTGAAGCTGTGGGTGTTGCCAAACTGGCGCGACTTCACCGGCTGGCATCGGCATGGTGCCGTGACCACGAGCTCCGCATGCCGTTCCGCCGCGTCGACGTAGTTGCCGTCCTTGACGACGGCGCCGGACAGCCGCGCGTGGAGCACCTCAAAGGGGTGGGGTAGTGGGCCTCGGCAGGACATACTCGGTGGCCCTGGTGGGCCTTAACGGCTACATCGTGGAAGTTGAGGCGGACATCGGGCAGACTCTCCCAGCATTCATCATCCTGGGTCTTCCCGATGCATCGCTGAACGAAGCCAAGGAAAGGATCCGCTCGGCGGCCCAGAACTCAGGCATCCCGCTGAGCCGGCGCAAGATCACAGCCAATCTCATCCCGGCATCGCTGCCAAAACGGGGTTCCGGCTTCGACCTGGCCATCACCATGGCTGTCCTGCGCGCAGCAAACGACATCAAATCGACCGAGCGGACCGTCTTCATCGCCGAGCTGGGCCTCGACGGCAGGCTCAGGCCGGTCCGTGGCATCCTCCCGGCGGTAATGGCCGCTGTGCAGGCGGGCTACCCGGACGTTGTGGTGGCCCAGGCGAATGAGGCGGAGGCCGGGCTCGTGCCCGGTGCAAGGGTCCGCGGCTACAGGACCCTGGCCCGCCTCGCGTGCGACTTCGGTGCGGACCCGCAGGAACTTGCCCTGGACTTTGAGCCGGATGACGAGGACTCTTACGGCGACGATCCGGCCGTGGCGGGACCGGACCCGGACATGTGCGATGTGGCCGGCCAGGCGGAAGCCCGTAAAGCCCTGGAAGTGGCCGCCGCCGGCGCCCACCACTTGCTCCTGTCGGGCCCTCCGGGGGCCGGCAAGACCATGCTCGCCGAACGGCTCCCGGGCCTGCTGCCGGACCTGGCTGACGGCGAAGCGATGGAGGTCACCGCGATCCACTCCCTGTGCGCCCTGTCGTCCGCTGCCGTGCAGCTCCTCCGCCGGCCGCCGTTCGAGAATCCCCATCACACGGCCACCGCGGCTGCCATCATCGGCGGCGGCTCAGGGCTGCCCCGGCCGGGTGCAGCGTCGCGGGCGCACCGGGGGGTGCTTTTCCTTGACGAGGCTCCGGAGTATGAACGGCGTGTCCTCGATGCGCTCAGGCAGCCATTGGAGAGCGGGGAGTTGGTGATTCACCGGTCTGCGGGAACCGCCGCCTACCCGGCACGGTTCCAGCTCGTCCTGGCCGCCAACCCCTGCCCCTGCGGAAAGGCGTCGGGGAAAGGGCTCGACTGCACCTGTACGCCCATGATGAGGCGACGGTACCTGGCGCGGATGTCCGGGCCGCTGTTGGACCGGGTGGACATCCAGTTGCAGGTGGAGCGGGTCTCGCTGGCTGACTTCGGCCAGACCGGCGCGGAAGAAGACACCGCTACGGTTGCTGCGCGGGTACGCGCTGCCAGGGACCGCCAGCTGGAGAGGCTGCGGCCGCTGGGCCTCGAAACCAACTCGCAGGTGCCGGGCCGTGTCCTTCGCGGGGCCCTGCGCCTGCCGCCACCCGCCACGCGGATCCTTGACCGTTCGCTTGAACGCGGAGTGCTCACAGCCCGCGGTTACGACCGTGTACTCCGTTTGGCCTGGACGCTGGCGGACCTGGCTTGCCGTGACGCCCCGGACGACAACGACATAGGGCAAGCGCTGGGACTCCGGCAGGCCGCCTCGGCCGTGGCCTGAAAGGAACACGATGACTGAACAAGAACGCATTGCGAGGGCCGCCCTGTCCAGGCTGATGGAGCCGCAGGACGCCGTGGGCCTTGCCCTGGTGAGGGTCGCCGGTGCCACGGACGCACTCCGCATAGCCACCGGCCAACTGGCCTCCGGACCGCAGCTTGAACGGGAAATTACCTCCATGCTCGCGGACAACGGCACAGGGAGCTGGCCGGGGATGCACGCTTCCCTCAAGCGCTGGGCGCCGCGTATCCCGGATCTGGCTCCCGAGCGGGATCTCGCCACCCTGCACCGCCTGGGCGGACGGATGATCATCCCGTCCGACGGGCTATGGCCCATGCAACTGGCTGACCTGGGCCTCCATGAGCCCATCTGCCTCTGGTGGCGCGGACTGGAGCAACCGCTGCCCGATGCGGCGAAGTCCATTGCCCTGGTCGGATCCCGAGACAGCACAAGCTACGGCGCTGCCGTCACAGGTGATCTCGCCTATTCGCTGGCGCAGCGGGGTTTCACCATCGTCTCAGGCGGGGCGTACGGAATCGACGCGCATGCTCACCGGTCTGCCCTGGCAGGCGCGGGTGATGCCATGCCCACCATCGCCGTCATGGCCGGGGGAGTGGACCGCTTCTATCCATCCGGCAATGAAGACCTGCTCAGGACGGTGGCGAACCAGGGCGCGGTCCTTGCCGAGGTCCCGCCTGGCTCCGCACCCACGCGATACCGGTTCCTGCAGCGGAACCGCCTCATCGCCGCACTGGCGTCGGTCACCGTCGTGGTGGAGGCCCGCTGGCGCTCCGGCGCGCTGAACACGGCGCACCACGCTGAATCCCTGGGCAGGGCCGTCGGTGCCGTCCCCGGGTCCGTGCACAGTGCCAATTCAGCGGGCTGCCACCGGCTGATTCGCGAAGGGGGAGCCGTCTGCGTCACGGACGCCGGTGAAATTGCGGAGCTTGCCTCCCCCAGCGGCCAGTCGTTGGCGGACATGGCCCCCGAGCAGCGCGCTGACCATGACGGCCTTACCCTGGAGGACCTCATTTTGCTCGATGCTTTACCTCTGCGGTCCACCAGCTCAGTGGAAAAGCTAACGTCCGTCGCGGGCCTGAGCGCAGATTCCGTCAGGGCTGGCCTGGGCCGGCTTGGACTGCTGGGGCTCGCCGAATCCGAACGCGGCGGGTGGAAACGGTCACGCAAGGCCTGCTGAGTGCCTGCAGTCTGGCCTCCAGCCCCACCGCGGCCGTCCCGGGGCCTTTCCAAATTGCGCGGCGTTGGCAGCGTGGTTCCTTGATTGGCGGCCGAATGGTGGGAAAGTTGGACCGTGGACACCCCTGATCTTCCGGCAGCCCTCGCTGGCGCCGCCGACGCCTTCGGCCGCTATCTCGAAGGCGAACGGGCCAGGTCGGCCCATACCGTGCGCGCCTATCTGTCGGACGTCCTTAGCCTGCTGTCGGCTGCAGCAGCAGATGGCGTCACCGACCTCGACGGGATCGAGCTTGCCACCCTGCGGCGGTGGCTCGGCGGGCAAAGCGAGGCGGGCATGTCCCGATCCACACTTGCCCGCCGGGCTGCCACTGCCCGGTCCTTCACCGCCTGGGCAGTGCGGGAGGAACTCCTTGAGGCTGATCCGGCCCTGCGCCTGAAGGCACCAAAGCGCGAAAAGTCACTGCCCGGCGTCCTGCATCAGCAACAGGTTGTGCGCGTCCTGGACGGGCTGGAAGCGGCGGCGGTCGAGGGCGCGCCGCTCGCCATACGGAACCGCGCCATGGTGGAGCTGCTCTACGCCACCGGGGTTCGCGTGGGGGAGCTGGCAGGCATGGACGTGGACGATCTCGACCTGAACCGCCGCACACTCCGGGTCATCGGCAAAGGGAACAAGGAACGGACGGTGCCTTACGGGCTGCCGGCGGCGGTCGCCGTCGACGACTGGCTCCGCCGAGGACGCCCGGTGCTGGCAGCGGACTCGAGCGGGCCGGCACTGTTCCTCGGGGTTAGGGGCCGCAGGGTGGACCAGCGGCAGGTCCGGGCAGTGGTGAAAGATCTGTTGGACGCGCTGGGGGACACGGCAGCTACCGGTCCGCACGCGCTCCGGCACTCCGCCGCCACTCATTTGCTGGACGGCGGTGCGGACCTCAGGGCCGTGCAGGAAATCCTCGGCCACAGCAGTCTGGCAACAACGCAGATCTACACCCACGTCTCGGTTGACCGGCTGCGGCGAAGCTATCAGCAGGCACATCCGCGCGCCTGAGACGTTGCCCGGACGCTGGAACACTGAGCCGTGCGCTGCCGGCTGCGGCGCGGGAAATATTGTTCGCACCCGGCGCGCCGAATTGCACTGGCGTAATTATGCGGCGTACGGCACAATAAGAGTCATGCCCGGCAACTCTCAAGTCTGACTTGAAGCTCGCCCTCCGGCGGGTTTACGCAGTACCGGGCACTAATTTCATAGTCTTGCAGGGATGACCGGCAGTATGCGGGAGCCTTGCGCGACAGACACACATCCAGGCAGAGGTCGTTGGGGAAGACGTACCTACAGCTATGGAGGATGGAATGTCTGTTGCAATGACCCGCGGTGTCTTGTTCGTTCACTCGGCCCCGACCGCCCTGTGCCCCCACGTTGAGTGGGCCATCGGGTCGGTCGTGGACAAGCGCACGGACCTTGAGTGGACTGCTCAGCCGGCTGCGCCCGGAATGTTCCGTTCGGAACTGTCCTGGACCGGCAGCCCGGGGACCGGCGCCCTGCTGGCGTCTGCTCTTCGTGGCTGGGCGCACCTGCGCTATGAGGTCACCGAGGAGCCCAGCCAGGGTGTGGACGGTGGCAGATGGTCGCACACGCCGGAGCTGGGAATCTTCCACGCCGTCACCGACGTGCACGGAAACATCATGGTCTCTGAGGATCGCATCCGCTACGCCTATGAGTCCGGCGCGGGCGATCCCTCCGCCGTCTATCACGAACTCTCCCTTGCCCTTGGCGAAGCATGGGATGAGGAGCTGGAGCCGTTCAGGCATGCCGCAGAGGGTGCCCCTGTGCGCTGGCTGCACCAGGTCGGCTGACCGGCGCAGGCTGACCGGTCCGCCGTGCCATAACCTCCATAACGCAAGAGACCCCCGCCGGACGGCAGGGGTCTCTTGCTGTTGCAACCGCGGACGCTAGATGCTGCGGACTGCAATCACAGCGTTGTGGCCGCCGAAGCCGAACGAGTTGCTCAGCGCCACGATGCTGCCCGAGGGCAGGTCGCGAGCGGTCTTGGTCACGACGTCGAGCGGGATCTCGGGGTCCTGGTTTTCCAGGTTGATGGTTACCGGAGCCTTGCGCTCGTAGACAGCCAGCACGGTCAGCACGGCCTCCACGGCACCGGAGGCGCCCAGCAGGTGGCCCATCTGGGACTTCGTTGCCGAGACCGCCACGTTGTCCACATGTGCGCCCAAGGCGGCCCGCAGGGCCGTGTACTCGGGCTTGTCCCCGACAGGGGTGGAGGTTGCGTGCGCGTTGACGTGGACCACGTCCTCGGCCTGGATGCGGCCATCGAACATTGCGGCCTTCAATGCGCGGGTGGCACCCAGGCCTTCGGGGTCCGGGGCGGTGATGTGGTAAGCGTCAGCCGTCACCGAGGTTCCGGCGAGCTCACCGTAGATCCGTGCTCCGCGGGCAAGCGCGTGTTCCTCGGCCTCGATGACCAAGGCGCCGGCGCCTTCACCCATGACGAAACCGTCGCGGCCAGTGTCGTAGGGGCGCGAAGCACCCGCGGGATCGTCATTGCGGCGCGAGAGGGCCTGCATCGAGGCAAAGGCAGCAATGGGCATGGGGTGGATCGCCGCTTCGGCCCCGCCGCAGACGACGACGTCGGCTTTGCCGGAGCGGATCAGGTCCAGGCCAAGGTGCAGGGCCTCGGTGCCGGAGGCGCAGGCGGACACCGGAGTATGGGCGCCTGCACGGGCGCCCAGGTCCAGGCTCACCGCTGCGGCCACACCGTTGGGCATCAGCATGGGCACCGTCATCGGCAGGACACGTCGCGGACCCTTTTCGCGCAGGGTGTCCCACGCGTCCAGCAGTGTCCACACGCCGCCGATGCCCGTGGCGAAAGCCACAGCCAGGCGGTCGTGGTCGACTTCTGTAATGCCGGAGTCCGCCCAGGCTTCGCGTGCGGCAACGACGCCGAACTGTGTGGACGGGTCCATCCGCTTTGCTTCTACGCGGCTCAAAACGTCCAGCGCGGGGGTGGAGGCGCGGGCTGCGAAGTGAACGGGCAGTTCGTACTTGGCCACCCAGTCGTCCTCGAGCGTGTGCGCGCCGGAGACGCCCTTCAGCGCGTTCTTCCACATTGTGGGGACATCGCCGCCAATGGGTGTGGTGGCACCCAGACCGGTAATGACTACTTTGCGTGCCATGGGATCACTCTCTATCGGTGCGCATGCCGGGTCCGGGAAATGCCTGGCCGGGGCTGCGTGGGGAAACTTGAGGTCATTCAGCGGTGCTCGGTCCGGGGCGCTGGTTCAGCACCCCGGACCGGCTACCGGGTCCGGCCATTGCCGGCAGGTGCCAGGACTAGGCCTGTGCGTTTGCGATGAAGCTGACTGCGTCACCGACGGTCTTGAGGTTCTTGACCTCTTCGTCCGGGATACGCACGCCGAACTTTTCCTCAGCGTTGACGACGATGGTCATCATCGAGATGGAGTCGATGTCCAGGTCCTCGGTGAAGGACTTGTCCAGCTCGACAGCTTCGGTGGCGAGGCCGGTTTCTTCGTTGACGATTTCAGCCAGGCCGGCCAGGATTTCTTCGTTGCTAGCCATTGATGGCTCCTTTTCTTGTTGCCGGCAGGTGCTGCCGGAAATGATTCAAGCCGAGATTACGGCTTGGTTCGCGAATCCGTGCTGTACAGAACGTATTCAGTTGTGGGTAAAGGGTGCGGGCTACGGGAGCACGATTACCTGTGCGCCGAAGACCAGGCCTGCGCCGAATCCGATCTGCAGGGCGAGTCCGCCGCTGAGTTCGGGGTTTTCCTGCAACAGGCGGTGCGTGGCCAGCGGAATGGAAGCCGCCGAGGTGTTTCCAGCGTCGGCGATGTCCCGTGCGACCTTGACGGTTTCCGGAAGCTTGAGCTTCTTGACCATCTCGTCAATGATGCGCATGTTGGCCTGGTGCGGGATGAACGCCACGAGGTCCTCGGCAGCGATGCCGGCGGCGTCGAGTGCCTGCTGTGCCACTTTGGCCATCTCCCAGACAGCCCACCGGAAGACGGTCTGGCCGTCCTGGCGCAGCGTGGGCCAGATGGCAGCATCGGTCACCTCGGCCTCGCCGGCGCTCAGTGAACCGGCCTTGTTCGCGGCCAGCGCCAGTTCGCGGACATCCAGCAGCGAGTGTGTCATGCCGATGGCATCCCACTTGCTTCCGTCCGAACCCCAGACCGACGGACCTATGCCTGCAGTCTCCGAAGGGCCGATGACGACGGCGCCGGCGCCGTCGCCGAGCAGGAAGGAAATGGTGCGCTCGGTGTTGTCGATGACGTCCGAGAGCTTCTCGGCACCGACCACCAGCACGTAATCTGCTGCGCCGGAGCGGACCAGGGCGTCGCCCTGGGCAATCCCGTAGCAGTAGCCTGCACAGGCAGCGGAGATGTCGAAGGCCGGAGCCGGCGTGGCGCCGAGGCGGTCCGCCAGGCTGGCGGCCGCGGACGGCGTCGCGAAGGGATGCGTCACAGTCGAGACGATGACCGCGCCCAGCTGGGTGGCTTCGATTCCGGCCTTCGCCAGGGCTTCGCGGGCAGCGCCCTCCGCCATGTCAATGACGCTGATGTCTGCGGGGGCGCGGTGACGGGTCACAATGCCGGTGCGCTGCCGGATCCATTCGTCCGAGGAATCGATCCACTGGCAGACATCGTCGTTGGTGACGATGACGTCCGGGCGGTAGGCACCCAGTCCGAGGATGCGGGTGTGTTCCCGCAGCGGTGCCTGCTTGAGTGCGGGAGCGCTCATGCCTGTCCCTCCAGTTCTGCGAATAGTGCGAGGGCGGCGGTGAGGTCCTCGGGAGTCTTGACGGCTACCGTCTTGACTCCGGGCATGCCTCGCTTGGCGAGCCCGGCCAGGGTGCCGGCCGGCGCAAGTTCAATGACGCCCGTGACGCCGCGCTGCACCAGCGATTCCATGCACAGGTCCCAGCGGACCGGCCGTGAGACCTGGGCGATGAGGCTGCCGACTGCCGCGCCGCCGTCGGTCACTTCCTTGCCGTCAAAGTTGGAAAGGAGGGGCACCTGCGGGTTCTGCGGCTGAAGCGACGGCTTCAGTGCTTCCAGCGCCGCAACGGCGGGGGACATGTGCGAGGTGTGGAAGGCCCCTGCCACCTTCAGCGGGATCACGCGGGCCCTGGCCGGGGGATTGTCAGCGAGGGTCTTGAGCTGCTCGAACGTGCCGGCCGCGACGGTCTGGCCGGCACCGTTCACGTTGGCCGGCGTGGCGCCGGAGGCCTCGATGGCTGCAAGGACCTCGGCCGGGTCGCCGCCTACCACTGCACTCATGCCCGTGGGCGTGACGGCGGCAGCAGCGGCCATGCTGTTGGCACGTTCCCGCACGAAGGTCATGGCCTCGGTCTCGGTCAGGACACCGGCAAGCGCCGACGCCGTGATCTCGCCGACCGAATGTCCGGCGAGGACGACCGGAAGGGTGCTGAGTTCAACGTCGAACAGGGACTTGGCGGCGATCAGTCCGGCCGCAACGATCAGCGGCTGTGCCACCGCCGTATCCTTGATGGTTTCCTCATCCGACGTGGTGCCGTGTGCGGTGAGGTCGATGCCTGCTATTTCACTGAGGGAGGCCAAATGGCCTGCGACGGGAGGCAGTTCCAGCCAAGGGGCTAGAAAACCAGGGGTCTGGGAGCCCTGTCCAGGGCAGACGATTGCAAGCACGTATCCAGCTTTCCAAATTACCGCGTGATTCTCGGTGTATTCATGCACCAAGCTCACTGGGTCAGTTTGTAGGAAGTCTACAACGGTTCAGTTGCCGTTCCGGGACGGCTGGCGTTCTGTGGGCGCCTTGGGAGGCACGGAAAGTCGTCCCACCACGAGTGCCGCCTGAAGGACAAACGCCTCCCGCGGAAGCAGCGGATCCCAGCCGGTGACGTCACAAACCCGCTTGAGCCGGTAGCGGACGGTGTTGGCGTGCACGAAGAGTTCGCGCGCCGTAGCCTCCAGCGAATGGCCCAGTTCGAGGTAGGTTCCCAGAGTCTCCACCAACCCGTTGGAGGCAGCGACGAGGGGCCGGTAGATGTTTTTGATGAGGGACCGGCGCGCGGCATCGTCCCCGGAAATGACCCGTTCCGGCAGCAGGTCGTCGGCGGCGACAGGGCGCGGCGCCGAGGGCCAGGCCCGCGCGGCCGTCAGCCCCGCGAAGGCCGACTGCGCTGAACTGCTCGCTTCCAGCAGGGAGCCCGCCTCGGGGCCGTAGACAACGGGTCCCGGGGCGAACAGTTCGCTGAGCTTCAGGTAGGCGCTCTCCCGGTCCTGGACGCCGCCGAGGATGAGGATGAGGCGGTCCCCCTGGATGCCCACGAGGGCGTCCTCAGCGAACCGGCCGGCCGTCCGGCGCAGCTCGCTGACGTAACTGGCGCTCGGTTCCGACGGCGAATTGCCCACCATTACGGTAAACCGCTCCTGCGCTTTCCAGCCGAGGGCGGCAATACGGGACCGCAAAGCGTCCGTGTTTTCGCCGCGGAGGATCGCATCAACGATCAGGGCTTCCAGCCGGGTGTCCCAAGAGCCCCTTGATTCGGCGGCGCGCGCGTAGACGTCAGCGGCGGCAAAGGCCACTTCGCGTGAATAACGGAGGACGGCTTCACGGAGGGCCGGCTGGTCCGCTTCCGGAGCGATCACGGGAACCTGGTCCTCCACGACCTCCACGACGATCCTGATGAGCTGGAGGGCCTTCTGCAGGCTGATGGAGCGGGTCAGCTCGGTGGGGGCGGTCCCGAAGACGTCCGTGAGGATCCACGACGGCGAGCTGGGCCGCTCGTACCACGTCACAAAAGCGGCGATCCCGTTCTGGGCCACCATTCCGAGGGCGGACCGCTCATCGGAACTCAGCCGGCTGTACCAGGGGAGTGATTTTTCGAGCTGGCGCATGGTGGTGGTGGACAATTGCCCCACACTGGCCCGGAGTTTCTTCAACGTCTGGGCTTTTTCCGGCGTCAGGGCGGGCGATGCCGGCTTGCGCTTTGCGGGAGTGGGGTTTGGCTCTGCCATGCATCGAGCATACGGTGCGCGCAGGCCAACCTCCATTTGTGCAAAGGCTACAACTCGATTTGTGCTGCATCACAGGACCGCCGCGTTCGCGGAACGCTGGGCCAATAACGACGACGGCGGCCCCCACCGTTAGGTGGAAGCCGCCGTCAGATTCACTGCTAACGGGTCAGGACTCTCCGCCGGCGTTCCCGGTGGATCCAGCGTTCACGTTGTGGAGCCGGTACTTCTCAATTGCCTGGACCGGAGCCTGGGCGTCCACTTCGCTGCGGCGGGCGAGCATCTCCAGCGAACGGACCACGATGGAGTGGATGTCGTTCTTGAAGAAGCGGCGTGCCGCGGCCCGGGTGTCGGAGAAGCCGAAGCCGTCCGCGCCGAGCGAGGCGAACTCGTTCGGGAGGAACTGGCGGATCTGGTCCGGGACGGCCTTCATGTAGTCCGAGACCGCCACGATGGGGCCGGTTGCCCCTTCAAGCTGGGCCGTGACGAACGGCACCCGTGCCGGCTGGCCCGGGTTGAGGAACGCGTCCTCTTCCGCTGCCATGGCGTCGCGGCGCAGTTCGTTCCAGGACGTGACGGACCAGACATCCGCGGAGACGCCCCAGTCCTCGGCCAGGAGCCGCTGGGCCTCCAGTGCCCACGGCACCGACACACCCGATGCCAGGATCTGCGTGCGGGGGCCGTCAATCTTGGCCGGTGCCAGCAGGTAGATGCCCTTGAGCACGCCTTCAACGTCCAGCTCTTCCGGCTCAGCCGGCTGGGTGATGGGTTCGTTGTAGACGGTGATGTAGTACATCAGGTTCCGGTCTGTCGACTCCGGTCCGTACATGCGCTCGATGCCGTCGCGCATGATGTGGCCCATTTCGTAGCCGTAGGCGGGGTCGTAGGTGACCACTGCCGGGTTGGTGGCGGCGAGGATGGGTGAGTGGCCGTCGGCGTGCTGGAGTCCTTCGCCGGTGAGGGTGGTCCGTCCGGCGGTGGCGCCGATGATGAAGCCGCGGGTCATCTGGTCGGCTGCGGCCCAGAAGGCGTCGCCGGTGCGCTGGAAGCCGAACATGGAGTAGAAGACGTAGACCGGGATCAGCGGCACGCCGTGGGTGGCGTAGGCGGTGCCGGCGGCGGTGAAGGCTGCGACGGCGCCGGCTTCGTTGATGCCGGGGTGGATCAGCTGGCCCTGGGCGGATTCCTTGTAGGCCAGGACCAGGTCCCGGTCCACGGAGAGGTAGTTCTGCCCCTTGGGGTTGTAGATCTTCGCCGTGGGGAAGAACGCGTCCATTCCGAACGTGCGGGCCTCATCGGGGATGATCGGCGCGATGTGCTTGCCGAATTCCTTGTCCCGCATGAGGTCCTTGAGCAGCCGGACGAAGGCCATGGTGGTGGCGGCCTGCTGCTTGCCCGAACCGCGTTTGGCAACCTCGTAGGACTTCGCCTCGGGAAGCGTGATCGAGTCATGCTTGCTGCGGCGTTCCGGGACGGAACCGCCCAGTGCGGCGCGGCGCTCCATCATGTACGCGATTTCCGGCGCGTCGGTTCCCGGGTGGAAGTACGGCGGCTGGTACGGATCGCCCTCAAGCTGCTCATCCGTGATGGGGATGCGCAAGTGGTCCCTGAACGACTTGAGGTCGTCGAGGGTGAGTTTTTTCATTTGGTGGGTGGCGTTGCGGCCTTCGAAGTGCGGTCCGAGTCCGTAGCCCT
>NZ_JAUSSM010000002.1 GCF_030812315.1 Arthrobacter oryzae
TCCAGGACCTTCAGCCGCTCTTCGGTGGCGGACATCGTGGTGGCGGTGAAGTCGTACCGGCCGCCGTCGATACCGGGAATGATCGTGTCGAACGCTGTGTTCTCGAACTTCAGCTTCAGGCCCAGCTTTTTGGCCACCAGACGGGCGAGGTCCGGGTTTACGCCGATCGGGGTGGAGTTGTCCTCGGCCAGGAACGTCATGGGCGGGGAACTCAGATCCATCGCCACCGTCAGTTGACCCTTGGCCTTGAAGGACTCCGGCAACAACGCGACCGCGGCCGGATCGGGCTGGACACCCTCGGAGACATCACGAGTGTTCTGCGTCTTCGGAATGTCCGCCCCCGACGTGCCCGTAGCCGCGCCGCCACAGCCACTCAAAGCCAACAGGACAACAAGCCCCGCAGCCGCCGTCTGGATCTTATTACAAGTCTTCATGATGCTTCCCTTCAAATGGCCTTCAGTGGCAGAGGCGCGCCCTGTAGCAGGTGCAGGCTTTTTGATGCCCTTCGGGATCCTTATGCCATGGGCGAGGCGTGGTCTCCGACGCTTCACGCCAGCTGTGATTTGTATCTCGTTCTGCACCACTAATAAAACTCTGAATGTCGTCCAATGTCAACAGTAGAACAGTCCAAATTTCAACTGTTGAACAGTCTCTTCCTTTTTGGGCCTTGGATCCTGCCGGACGGGTGCTTCGCGTAAGAGCAGGACGGCTTTGAACGGCGCCCTGGCGACTGAGCCAACGCAGACGAGATGCCTGTCCAGGAATCGACGAGGCTTTCCTCGGCGTCAAAGGCTCGGACGCTGGGCTTTGCAAGATGCCCGTCTTCTCGATCCTCAGCGGGTGCGGAACCATTACCGAACCGGACGGCAACAGCTTCGATATCGGACCCGGTACCCTCTTCGTGACCCCGCGGGCTGGGAGGGTCACTAAACCATCCACGAAACGCTCCGGAAGATGTGGGTTGTGGCGGATGTTCCCGCCACAACCGAATAACCGGGGAAAACCAACCGGCGAAACCTTGCCGGGGACTGTAGGTGCGTTCACTGATAGAGCGTTGAAAGAGTCTTTAAAAAGCCAAAGGGCCTGAGCCCGGTGCAATACCGTGCTCAGGCCCTCGCAGCTAGCGCTCGTATCTAGCCAGTCCGTCTCACTTCTCTGAACAGGTCTTGGCCCGGGGTTCAGAGACCCAGGTGCTTGTTCAGCTCGTCCAAGGACTTGACGGTGAAGATGTTGTAGCCATCGGCGAAGGGTTCAGCGCCACGGTCAAGCATGACAAGGTCCCGGAAACCCAGGTTGTACATCGGGATGTGGTCGTACAGTGGGTGCGAGGAGACATGCAGGAAGTCCTCTGGCTTGGCGTTCAGGGTGTCCAGCATGTACTCAAACGCCTGGAGTCGCGGCTTGTAGGCCCCGGCCTGCTCGGCGGTAAGCACGGCGTGCCAATCTGCACCGAGCTTGGGAATGCTGATGTCCAGGAAGCTTTCGTCGGCGTTGGACAGAGCCACCAGCTTGTAGTTGTCGCCCTGGAGCTTCAGCGCAGCCGGCACGTCCTCGTGGGCAACGGCGTTGCGTACAGCCTCAGCGAGCTCTGCGCCGGCACCGGGGGTCGGCCCGATGTCAAACCGCTTGCATGCGCGGTCAAAGGCATCCTGAAGGATCTGCTCGTAGGGCTTGTAGTCGCCATTGACTTCGTCAAACCGGTATGCACGGAAAACCTTCTTGAAGACCAGCCACTGATCGTCCGGGATGCGGTCACCGAGCAGGCGCTGGGTGGTGGGATAAATGTTGAAGTTGATCAGCGTGCCGTAGACATCATAAGAGATGTACTTTGGCCGGAAGTTCGTGTCTGCCATTATTAGTCCGTTCCTAGTTGTTTTGTATTTTTTGCGGGTTGAGATTTCAACAATTGCCGACCGGTAATGGATCACCTTTGTTGAACGATCAGTGCTGCCCTTGGCTCAGAGCCAGTGACGTGAGTCGCGTGTCGGGTCCGAGGAACCGTGCTGGGTTCATGAAACTGACGTCGGTGGCCGTTGTTCCGTCCAGCAGGATGTCGGCGGCAATAGCTCCCAGTGCAGAAGCCATCTTGAATCCGTGGCCGGAGAAGCCGGCCGCCACGACGACGCCTTCCATTCCGGGCACTGTGCCGAACAGCGCGGTCGTATCAGGCAAATGACCGTCCGCGCACGTGGCAACCCGCACCGGGTCCGGAATCAGTCCCGGAATGAACTCCCGGACCCATGCCCGGATGGTGTCCAAATGCTGAGGATCCCAGGTGGGAGGCTTTTCCATGGACTCAACTTCGTCCAGAAATATGCTCGCGACGACTTTTACTGTCCAACCGTCAGCGCTCGGGAACCCGTAGAACTGGGCGTTGTCCGACCTTCCGTCTTCCTCCGCCCTCCTGAGGAAGACCGGCATTTCTTCCCTGCAGAATGCTGTCGGATCCACAACGGGGAACCATGTCAGGATCTGCGGCAGGACGGAAAGGTGAACACCGAGTTCCTTGCACACCGCTCCCGCACCATTGCCCTGCGAGACGATCACCCGGGAGGCGATGATTTCTTCTTGATCGGTCCGCACGATGTACCGGTCACCGTACGGCTCAACGCTGTGCGCCTTCCGGTTTCCCAGGAACTTGGCACCAAGCCGGGTGGCCTCCACGAGTGCGGCGGTCACGGCCTTCTCTGAATGCAGGTAGCCACCCTCAGGGTCAAAGATCGTGACATCCATGTCCCTGATTACGTGTTCGGGATACCTTGCCCTGGCTTCGTCGCCCCGGAGCATCTCGTAGTCAAGGTCATTGTCTTTCCCGGCGGCAAGGAGCGATGCCAGCCGCGGATTGTGCTCGTCATAGATCGTGACAGCGCCCGTAGTGTTGAGCAGCCGGGTACCGCTGATTTTTTCCAGGTCACGCCACAGGTCCTGCGACCTTTGCAAAAGGGGTGTGTAATGCCCGCCTTCCGCGTAGACCTTGCGAAAAAGGCGCGATTCGCCGGCGTAGGCAGAGAAGGGGCCGGGGATCGAAAACCTGTCTACTCCAATTACCCGCTGACCACGGGAGGCGAGTTGCCAACTCGCCATGCTTCCTACTGAGCCAACTCCGACGATCACAACGTCCGCTTCGAGTGCAGTCATGCCCATACCTTGCTTTCCCTTATTACAAGCCGTTGTCCCGATCCCGGGTCTGCCTCTGAAGGGCACCAACTTCGGCTGTGCTTCCAGTCAGATCAGCGTACGACACAAGAAGGTGATGATTAATAGCCCATGAGAGAATGCATTGTTTCCAAAAACGAAAGAAGACGTCATGGACCTTACATCAATCGACGATTTGGATTTCTTTGAACAGATTTCCCGTTCCCAGAGCCTGACAGAAGCGGCGAGGAACTGGGGAAAGTCGGTGTCAGCTGTGAGCAAACGCCTCGCCGCACTTGAGTCGCGGCTGGGGGTACCACTGGTCCGGCGCAGCACCCGCCGGCTGACGCTCACGGAAGAGGGGCAGCTCTATGCCACAGGCGCCTTGACCATCCTGCAGCAGAAAACCGATCTCGAAGAAGCCCTGTCCATGCAGCATGGTGAGCTCAAGGGACGCATTACTGTGCATTCGAGCCTGGGGATCGGACGTAAGCACATTGCGCCGCTGCTGGGGGAGTTCGTCCGGCAGCACCCTTTGATCGAGATAGACCTGGGGCTTTCTCCGCTGCCTTTGAACATCTCGGGTACGAATTTCGACATCGCCATCCGGGTCGGAGGACTGTCCGACTCCAGGCTCAAGGCAAAACTGCTGGCACGGAACCGGAGGATTGTGTGCGCGGCGCCCAGCTACTTTGACAGCGCCCCGCCGCTGCAGACCATTAGGGACCTGGAGCGGCACAACTGCATCGTCCTGCGAGAAAACAATAGCGACTATTCACTGTGGCGCTTTGGCGAGAAGGAGCAGGAATACGTCGACGTCAGGGGAAGCATGATCAGTGACGACGGGGATGTGGTGACGGACTGGTGCATCCAGGGCCTCGGCTTGATCATGCGATCTACGTGGCACGTCAACCCGCTGATCCAGCAGGGAGTACTTCAGCAGGTCCTTCCGGACGTCCAGACGCCCAGCGCCGACATTTACGCCCTCTACCCCTCCACGGACAGGACACCACGCCGGATCACCGCGGCCATCGAGCATCTGAGGCAGGGCCTTGCGGCGAGGATCGGTTCTTAGTGTGAGGCCGACCATGGCGCGGACCGCTGCAGGGGCGGGCTGAGGAGGAAGATCCACCAGCTCGTCACGGACACTGCGTGCCCCTGGTCGCGTGCGCAACTGCTGGACGCGGCCCGAACTTAAGGGGCGCATCAACTGCGGCGATGTGAAGGGGTTTTGAATCGGGGTGTGATAGACGCGTGCTGATCCAATAGAGTAGAATTGTCAACAATTCACGATCCACTGGAAGGAAAAACCATGCGTCCATACGTATACGTCCCTGCAGCTGAGGTTCAGGGCGAGCTCGAGCCCAACGGCTACCGCGCCGGCTACGACTCAGGTGATCCAAAGACGGCAATCCTGAAGTTCGACACCGAGGTCAAGACCGGTGTCTGGGAATGCCAGCCCGGCGGCTGGGACATCACCCCTCGCGAGGACACCGAGCTGTGCTACATCGTGAGCGGCCGCGTGACCGTAACAGACGGCGATACCGGCAACGTTTATGAGGTCTCTGCCGGCGACGTGGTCGTGCAGCCCAAGGGCTGGTCGGGCCGCTGGGTGGTCACCGAGACCATCCGCAAGGTCTACTGCCACGGCTTCGACTGATCATCATCTGACCTGACGCTAAACTGTGGCGGGCCGTACCCTCATGGGGGTGCGGCCCGCTCGCGTCTCCGGCACCGCAGCAGGATCAAGTCGCGTTCCAGCGTCGCTCATTGTGATCGCCTGCACCATGACTGCTCCTTCCCATCTTTCACTCGCTAATGCGACATCCCGAGTCCGGGCTTGGTGGACTTCCAGTCACACGAACGTACCAGACAAGAAGCTCACGACTAGTCGCACTTGAAGCAAAGCATTGTTTCCAAAAACGAAAGAAGTAGGAAATGGGCTTTCGATCCATTGATCGCGGCGGTCAGTTGCTCGCCTCGTTCTTGATGTTCCCGCCGCTGCCGAATAATCCCGGAAACCCACTTGGCGGGCAAGAGTCCTTAACCACGCTGGATTGCTCCCCGGAAGTTGGATTGAGAAATCAGTCTCCCGGGGAGCATTTTTGTGCCGTCACGCGGACGATCTCCTGCTTCTTGCGTTTTTAGAAATATTGCATTCCCTTATGTGCTGTTAATCAGCATCTTCTTGTGTCCTACGCTGGTTTGACCGGAAGCACAGCCGGTAGTGCACTCAGAGGCAAACCCGGAATCGGGATCACGGCGCTCAAAAAGGAAGAGACGCAACCATGACCCCCCTCACGATGCTGCAGTTTCATCAGTCGCTGCAAAGAGCAGAAAGAAGATCATGAACTCACCCTTGAACACCATCGCAATGCTGCACACGGTGCCTGGCCTGGTAACGGACATGGAAGCCCGGGCCCGGGAGACGGTTGCCGGCCTCCGCGTCCTGCACTACGTGGACGAGTCATTGCTCCAGGACACCATTGCCCACGGAACAACGCCAGGACATGTTCGACGGCGGCTGGTCAACTATGCCCGCTACGCCGAGGAATCCGGTGCACAGGCATTGCTAGTCAGCTGCTCCTCCATCGGCGAAGCTGCAACCGCTGCCGCCGACTTCGTCTCCATCCCTGTCCTGCGCATCGACACTCCAATGGCCGAGGTCGCCGTACTATCCGGCGACAGGATCGGCGTGCTCGCGACCCTGTCTGCGACCCTTGGACCAACCACGCGGCTCGTCCAGGACTCAGCCAAAAGGCAGGACATGACGCCAACCATCACCGCCAGAATAGTCGACGGCGCTTTCTCCGCCCTCCGCGCAGGCGACCGGGCGATGCATGACAGGTTGGTGCTCACCGCTTTCTCAGAACTGGCAGCGGAATGCGACGTCGTCGTTCTCGCCCAAGCGTCCATGGCTCGCGTCATTGAGCACACCCAGGATCAGGCCGGAGGACCCACCGTCCTTACTTCCCCCGACTCCGGGATGTCCCAGCTCAGCACTCTCTTCCCTTCCAAAGACTCCTAATTACGTCACTACCCGAGAAGGACCCGACTATGTCAAACACTGAAATGACAGCGAATGTCCCATGGCTGGGAGTTATAGCAGACGACTTCACCGGAGCCTCCGACGTGGCCGGCACTCTGGTGGGCGCCGGGATGCGGGTTGTGCAGACCTTCGGCCTCCCCGACCCGTCGATGCAGCTGCACGATGTCGACTGCATAGTCGTTTCCCTGAAGATCCGCAGCGTTCCCGCCGCCGAGGCTGTAGAAGAGTCCCTGGCCGCGGCACGCGCCCTCAAGTCCCGAGGCGTCCAGCAGCTGTACTTCAAATACTGCTCCACGTTCGACTCAACCCCGGAAGGCAACATCGGCCCGGTGGCCGACGCCCTGCGCAAAGAGTTCGTCCCGGCCGGCCAGATCACAGTCGTCGCTCCCGGTACTCCTGCACTGCGGCGGACCGTGTACAACGGTGTGCTGTTTGCAGGCACGGACCTGCTCCAGGAATCATCCATGCGGAACCACCCGCTGACCCCGATGACCGATTCGAGCGTGCCAAGGCTGCTCCAGGCCCAAACCAAAAACCTCGTGGGCCACATCGGCACCAGCGCGATAGAAGCCGGTGCCCCCACAGTTCAATCCCACTTCCAGACCCTGAGCGGCCAAGGTACCCAGTACGCCGTCGTTGACACTCTTACTTACAGCCACCTGGCAGTGCTGGGGACTGCAGTGCTCGATCACCCGCTTGTCACCGGCGGATCGGGACTGGTCGGTGGGCTGGCAGCTGCCCGCGGGTTCCGCGTCCACGCAGAATCGGCGAGCGCCGCGAGGCCAACGGGCCCGGCCGCCGTCGTCGCCGGCAGCTGCTCGGAGATGACGAACGTCCAGATCGACACGTTCCGGCAGTTCCGCCCCTGTTTCCTGGTTGACCCTGTGGCCATCGTGGAAGGACACGACGTCGTCACCGAAGCGCTGCTGTTCGCGTGGGAGAATCTTGCGGACGGCCCGATCCTGATCCATTCCACCGCCTCCCCACAGGAAGTCTCAAGAGCGCAAAGGCAACTTGGTCGGGCCCGCGCCGCGGAGATAACCGAAGACAGTCTTTCCACGATCGCCGAAGGGCTCGTCGGCTTAGGCTGCCGCCAACTTATCGTCGCCGGCGGAGAAACCTCCGGCGCTGTCGTCCGCAGGCTCGGCATCACCACAGCCCGTGTCGGCAAGGAAGTCTCTCCCGGCGTGCCATGGCTGAAAACGGAAACTGACCCCGGGCTGTCCATCCTGCTCAAATCCGGAAACCTCGGAATGCCGGGACTTTTCCTTGACGCATGGGACCACAACCGGTGACCGACATGGATAGCCGCAACGAGCTCGTCCGACTGGCCAGGTCCCTGCACCAAAGAGGACTAACCAGGGGAACATCCGGAAACCTCAGCGCCCGGGTGGGGGGCGGAATGCTGGTCACGCCGACCAACGCCTCCCTGGGTGAACTCACAACAGACGATCTGGCCATGGTCTCCGACACCGGTGAACACCTGTCCGGAGCCCGCCCGTCCAAAGAGGCATTCCTGCACCTGGCGATGTACCGGGCGAGGCCGCAGGACCATGCCGCAGTCCATCTGCATTCCACCTATGCCACCGCCCTTTCATGCCTGGACGACCTGGACGACGATGACGTTCTGCCACCCTTGACGGCCTATTTTGTAATGAGGGTCGGACGGCTCGTCCGGTTGCCTTATTTCGCACCGGGAGACCAAGGCCTGGGCGAGGCGGCCCAAAAAGCCGCAGAATCGACCCGCGCCCTGCTGCTGGCGAACCATGGACCGATCGTTTCCGCGCCTTCCCTGGCACAAGCAGTGGACGCTGTTGAGGAAGTAGAAGAAACAGCACGAGTGTTCTTTCTCCTCCAAGGCCACGCGACGCGACCCCTCCAACCCGCCCAGGTGGCCCGACTCTCCGCAACCCGCACCTAGTAACAGAGGAACTTGCCATGGGAAACCACACCACCACCGCCTAAGGAATTATTAATGAAAATCGCCGTTATCGGAGCAGGAGTAATCGGCGTCTCCATCGCCGCCGAGGCAGCTGCCCGTGGGGCTGATGTAATGCTTATCGACAAGAACGCCCCGGGCTCCGGGACTTCCTCAATCACTTACGCATGGGTTAATTCGAATGGCAAGGAACCGTAGGCTAATACGAACTAAACCGCGCCGGCCTTGAAGCACACCACCGGCTTGCCGGCACCGGTGCGGACTGGTTTCGACCCACCGGTCACATCGAACTCGCCGCTACGCCTGAGCACGCCGACGAACTCCAGCGCCGATTGGAACGGTTGGGTCAATTGGGGTACGAAGTTACAGGCATCAGCAGCTCAACCGCCAGCGAACTCATCCCGGACCTGATCGTTCCTGAGGACTGCACCGCCGTAGCGCACTTCCCGAACGAAGCACACTGCTACCCGGCCCTTTACATACGTCACCAACTCCGGCGTGCCAAGCAGCTCGGTGTTTGTCTTCGCGTCGGAACGGCCGTGGCATCATTTGAAGAGACTGCTGAGGGCGTGAACGTCATCCTCAGCGACGGCACCAGTATCCTCGTGGACCAAGTGATCAGTGCCGTTGGACGGTGGACGAATGACATCACAGCAGCAGCAGGATTGGGTCCGGTTGTCACCGAGTACCAAGAGCCAGGAGATGTGACAGTGGGGTATCTCGCCGTCACGACCCCCCTGCCTGTAGCCATAGACCGGGTTCTCACCAGCCCGAAGCTTAACGTTCGCCCTGCTGGCGGTGGGCGCTTGTTACTGCAGGCGCTCGATCTTGATACGACCGCGTCGGCTGATACTGTCCCTGCCATCGGTTCGGATTTGGCACGCGAGTTTGTCCGGCGGCTCCAAGAGATCCTGAAGAACACAGGAAACGCTCACATCACCGAACTCCATGCCGGAGTCCGAGCCATGCCTGCTGATGGGCGCAGTGTCATCGGCGCCGTCCCGTCCAGGCCCTGGCTTTACCTCGTCGTCACTCACAGCGGCGTGACCTTGGCCCCGTTCTTGGGACCGGCAGTCGCAGGGGAGGTATTTGCTGAGCCGAGCCGCTTTTTGATGAATTCCGGCCCACAAGGCTGTTGGACAGCTACCGCCACGAGGCCTTGGCCGCGCCCCGCAAGCCCGGGGAGCAATAATCAAAACGCTGACACGCCAGTGACGTACGGGCCCGCACCCTCGGTGAGGGTACGGCCCGTTCGCGCTTTCGGCACCACGGCGGGGGTGACCCAGGACTACGCCGTGGCCGGGATCGCCGACGCCGACCTTAGGTTCCGATAATGGCCACCCACTTGGCTCCTCTGTATATGGGGGGATCCTTCGAGGAGCCTGCCGTTCAGACCGCCCGGAAAACTTTGATGGCCCGCATGACACGGTCGGTAACCTCGTCTATGAAGCCAATGCCGTTCACCTGGGTCAGGATGCCGCGCTCGGCGTACGCGGCCACAACGGCCTCGGTCTGCTCACGGTAGAGGTCCAGGCGGTGGCGGATGACCGCCTCATTGTCGTCGCTGCGTCAAGATTCCTTCGCACGGCCCAGAAGCCGTATGCAACGAGTTCCTCGTCGTCCGCGGTCAGCTGGAGCACGACGTCGACGCTCTGGCCGCCTTCGGCGAGAATCCCGTCCAGGTAATCCACCTGTGCAGTGGTGCGGGGGTTACCGTCCAGAAGGAAGCCGTCGTCGACGTCGCTTACACTGAGGCGGTCCCGCACCATCCTGTTCGTTACGCTGTCCGGAACGAAATCCCCGGCGTCATGTACTTCTTGGCCTTGACGCCCAGCGGCGTCTCACCCTTGACGTTGGCACGGAAGATATCACCGGTGGAGATCGCAACGACCCCAACGCGTTCCGAGATGCGTTCGGCCTGCGTACCCTTGCCGGAGCCTGGAGGTCCGATGATAAACATTCTGGTCATCGCATTAGTCCTTCGTAGTGGCACTGCCGTAGCTGCGCGTTGATTGCTTGCTGTATGGGACGCCGGTCAGAAGGCGCGGAGGATGTCTTCGACGCGTGCTTTGGCGTCGCCGAAGAGCATCTGGGAGTTATCGCGGAAGAACAGAGGGTTTTGGACGCCGGCGTATCCAGCGGCCATGGACCGC
Source organism: Arthrobacter oryzae (assembly GCF_030812315.1). Classification (GTDB taxonomy): domain Bacteria; phylum Actinomycetota; class Actinomycetes; order Actinomycetales; family Micrococcaceae; genus Arthrobacter; species Arthrobacter oryzae_B. Next base: position 10,277 of record NZ_JAUSSM010000002.1, read on the forward strand.
TTGAACACCACGACGTTCTCAGCCTCCCAGACCCGCAGGGCGGGCATGCCGGCGATGGGGGCTGGACGGGTCCTCGGCGGCGGAGGGGTTGACTGTGTCGTTGGCGCCGATGACGAGGACCACGGAGGTGTCGCCGAGGTCTTCGTTGATCTCGTCCATTTCCAGGACGATGTCGTAGGGGACTTTGGCTTCGGCGATGAGCACGTTCATCTGCCCGGGAAGGCGTCCGGCGACGGGATGGATGCCGAACCTGACGTCTACGCCGCGTTCGCGCAGCTGGTGGGCGAGTTCTGCGACTGGGTACTGCGCCTGGGCGACGGCCATACCGTAGCCGGGTGTAATGACCACGCTGGAGGCGTTGGTCAGCATCTCCGCGGTTGCCTGGGCCGTGATTTCGCGGTGCTCACCGTACTCGGCATCGGCCGCGGAGGGTGCCGCAATGCCGAAGCCGCCGGCAATCACGGAGATAAAGGACCGGTTCATGGCTTTGCACATGATGCAGGACAGGTACGCACCCGAGGAACCGACAAGGGCGCCGGTAATGATGAGCAGGTCGTTGTTCAGCAGGAAACCAGCCGCGGCCGCGGCCCAGCCGGAGTAGCTGTTGAGCATGGCCACGACCACCGGCATGTCACCGCCGTCGATCGAGGCCACCAGATGCCAGCCCAGCCCGAGGGCCAGGGCGGTGACGACGACGAGGAGCCAGAGCTGGGAGTCGTTGACGTACCAGACGGTCAGGGCCACGAACGCGGCGAGGGCGCCGAGGTTTCGCATCCGCAGATCAACGCGCTGCGGGAGCAGCTGCTTGCTCTGCGTGACCGCGAGGTCTTCTTCCTGGGCGTTGACGCCCTGCTCGACGCGGTTGGCGCAACCGTCGAACGCCGCAATCCCTAGCTGAACGAAAGGCCCCATCCGGGCCGATTTCACGAGGCTGTTGGTCGCCCTTTCAGTGGCCGGTCTGCATCCGATCGCGTGCGCAATTCACAACGGCGGACAGGTCGAGCCCGTAGGTCGGCCCTTCGCTGGAACCGTACTCCTCGAGTCGGGCCGTGCCACGCTCGAAAAGCCGGAGCGCGCCAACGCTGTTACCCCGGGCGGCGTGGGTGAGACCGACGCAGATTTGGGCGAGTCCTTGCCATAGGTTGCGTTCTTCGGCGGGCCCAGCTTTCCAGCGGGCCTCGAGGACCTCATGGGCGGCGAAGGGTCGGCCGGCTTCCACCAAGCTCTTGGCTGAGACCAAAGTCTGCTCCGGCGGCAGCGGCTCCTCCGAGACCGGTTCGACGCCAGCGCTTCCATACGGCAGTGGCCGCCCGAGGGCGTCACGTGGCCGGGCCTGTCGCGGGCGCCTTGAAGCGTCCCGGTCCCTGTCAGTGGTCATTGCAGTTTCCGCCCTGAGCATCCCTGGACCTTCCGAACCTTCATACGCCCAATGCTACGACTGCCCTTCGAACATCCGTCACCGCATTAGGGCTCTCTGCGTGGGCTCGTCGGTGTGGGCGCCAGCCTTTTGCCCCCATCGCGGCGGCAGGGAGCGCTGCTACGTGGCGCTGCGGGCAGGCGAGAGCTTGGTGACTGCGTCCCTGAGCTCGGCGGGGCGGAATGGCTTGTTGAGGTAAGCGGAAGCACCGGCGGCCATGCCGTTGTACTGGTCGCTGGCAGTGGCGCGTGCAGTGATCATCAGCAGTGGTGCCGGACTGAGTTCGCGGATGTCTTTGGCGATCTGCAGCCCGTCCAGGTCAGGCAATCCCAGATCGAGAGTGATGAGTGCCGGCTTCAGGCCGCGTAGCTGGTGGAGGGCGGCAGAAGCTGTCCGGACGGAGCGTACGGTAAACCCTTCGCGCGTGAGTATGAGGCTGATCAGGCCGGCGATGTCCTCGTCATCTTCGATGACAAGGCAGATTCCCCTCGACATGGCGCCCCCGGCTGTTGGTTTGGCTCTAGTCTAGCCATCACCAGCATCACCAGCATCACAAAATGCTGACTGTACGGAAACGGCCCGCGAGCCCGGTGGGCAAATCGGATGCTTGCCGTGCATCGGATCGGGGTCTAGCCTGAACTCGGGAGCACGGTTCCAGCAACGGGCAGAAGCCTCCCCGTCCAAAGGAAACAGTCAGTGTCGACCATCTCCGATTCATATCTCCCGGGCGGCGTCCGCCCGGACGCAAGCCATCCGCCTTACCTCAGATCTTCCACCGTCCCGCAGACCGCGGCCCGTCTGCACCGACGCGCACCCCGGCGCACCCCGGAGGTCCTGCAGCTTGGCGGCAAGTACATCCACTGCGGCGAGCCGATGCAGGCCACCGACTCCGCCCTGCACAGTATCTATGCGCCGATGACCACGGAGCACGCGCCCACAGAGCAGACGTCTAACGGACTCCTGGAGGTCTATCTGCGCACCCGGGTCCAGCGCTGCATCTGCGGCTTTCAAATGGAAATACCCGAATAACCGCTCCCGGCGCCTGGCGGGGAGAAGTCGAGTACAGCGGCCCGACCGGACAGATCTGGAGCGTGCTATCCGGACCCCTGTAAGGACAATCCAAGGAGCAGATCATGACACTACCGCCACAACGCGAACCCGAACCGTTTCCGCCCCAACCGGAGCCAACACCTGAATCCCCTGACCCCACCAATCCATTTCCGCCGGGTCCCGGTCCGGACCCGGACCCCGCGCCGGGACGGGTCCCCGGACCCGGGCCCCTGGGACCAGATGCTGATCCGCCCCTCCGGGCCTGGCCGCCCCGGAAGAGATCTCTGCCTGTCTGGGGCGCACGATGAGCGTTCCCGGTCCTGCATGAGGGGTTGGGGCAGATCTCAAGAGCCCCACCGCGCCCGTTGGTGTGTCCCCGACCATGCGCCGAACTGCAGGGCGGTGCTGTCAATTAGGACATGGCCGTGACGGCCAGTTTCCGCACAATGGCCGTGCCGCCTTCCACGCACACGTCGGTGCCCAGGTTCCCGGACCGGGGGAACACCAGATCGCTCAGGACAACCCTGCCGCCTTGGGCGAAGACCTCCACTGAGCACTGGTCGACGATTACACGTAGCCTTAGCACGCCGCCGTCGAGCTTCACCGGTGCGGACTCAGCCGACGCGAACTTTCCGTGGAAGGCGGTGTTTCCGGAGTAGCGGCGATCCAGGGTGAGCCGGCTCGTCACGGCATCAAAGCTGAGAACCGTTGCGGCGCTTCCGCCCGATGCGGCGAGAAGCCTGAGAGCAACGGTCCGGGCCGTGCCGGGCAGGATCTCGGCCTCGATCAGCTGGGCTGATCCGGGCATCGCGTCAGACAGTTGCAACAGGGAGTCCTGAAGTTCCACGTCCTGGATGGTGCGGGCCGGCTCCCCACAGTCCAACGGCAGCACCGGGCGCTGCACCAGGCGCGGCAAACCGTCCACCGTCGCGAGCTCGACCTCGCGGGCAAGCGACATCCCGGAGCGCCACGGAGACGTGGGCAAGGAGTTGGCATAGTCCCAGTTGTTCATCCAGCCGATCATGATGCGGCGGTTCTCCGGGGCATTGCTGAAGGAGACGGCGGCGTAGTAGTCACGTCCCCAGTCGAGCCACAGGCAGTGTCTGAGATCCGTGGTCCCATCGGCATCCGCCGGAACGAGTGAATCAGAGTCTGCGGTGAACTGCACCCCATCGAAGTCGCCGACGAAGTACTGCCCTCCCGAGCCGCCGGCCACTGCACCCGGGTTGATATTGACCACCAGGACCCACTTGACGCTGTCCGGGTCTCCGTCGACGGGGAGCGGGAACAGGTCGGGGCATTCCCATTCGCCTCCTGCGGCGTTTGCAGGGCCGAAGGTGCTCAGGTATTCCCAATCCTTGAGGTTGGCCGAGCGGTACAGCACAACCTGCTGATGCCGGGCCTCCACCGCCACCATGATCCAGCAGGAACCGGCCGGTCCCTCGTGGCGGAACACCTTGGGATCCCGGAAATGGGCCGAGCCGCGGCCAAGCACCGGGTTGCCTGCGTATTTGTTCCACGTCATGCCGGCATCCGTGGAGAACGCGAGAGACTGGGCTTGTGTCCCTTGGTGCACCGATCCTTCCCTGAAGGCGCTCGTGTAGATGGCCACCAAGGCCGGATCTTCCACTGTGCCGAATCCCGATGTATTGCCGTGGTCCACCACGACGCTGCCTGAAAAGACGTCTTCTTCCTCGTCGCAGGCGATGGCAACCGGGTGTTCGGTCCAGTGCAGAAGGTCGGTTGAGGTGGCATGTCCCCAGGACATGTTGCCCCAGACGTTGTCGAAGGGGTTGTTTTGGTAGAAGAGGTGGTAGACGCCCTGGTGCCACACCAGTCCGTTGGGGTCGTTCAGCCAAGTGTTCTTGGCTGTGTAGTGAAGTATCGGCCGGAAGTTGGGGGTGGTTTCTTCGGCGGGGCCGGCAGGGTGCGTTGTTGTTTCAGTCATCGGAGTTCTTTCGGGAAGTCTGGGCCAGTTCCAGAGATCGGATCAGTTCTACCCGTGTTGGCCGGATGTCGATTATGGCCTCGCCGACGACGACGACATCCGTTTCAGGGCATGCGGGAACTGGGGAGCTGTGCATTCGAGGTCCTTGGAAGGTTGGGCGCGTCCTCTACTGGACGCGTTCGAGGTCAGGTGTTGGCGCGAGTAGGTGAGTCCGGTGCTGCTCTACTCAAAGTTCGCTTATGTTTTGGGGGAGGCGACGGAATCGCGAAGAACCATGGGACAGGGAAGAAGGGTCGGGCGAGCGGCGAACAGCTGCAGGTCAGTTTTTCCCTCGATCGCGTCGATCAGGTTCTCGGTTGCCCATGCGCCCATTTCGTAGTGGGGCAGGGCGACGGTTGTCAGTGCGGGGTAGAGGTTCTCGGCGATGAGTTGTTGGTTGTCGAAACCGACGAAGGAAATGTCGTCCGGAATCCTCAGACCAAGTTCCCCGGCGGCCCGGTACGCGCCCATGGCCATGCGGTCGTTGTAGCAGAACACGGCCGTGGGCCGGTTTTGGGGTGTCAGCAGGCGCAGGGCCGCTTGGTGGCCGCCAGGCACCTCCGAATGCTCGGACTGGACCAGTTCTTCGTGGAACGGCAGCCCGGCATCTGCCAGCGTGTCCTTGAAGGCCTTGAGCCGGGAGTGAGTTGCTGGCACGTCGTCGGTGTTATTGAGCATGCCGATCCGCGTGTGCCCGGCGTCGATCAGGGTTTGCACGGCCGACCGTGCGCCGCCCACTTCGTCGGGGATGACGGAGGAAACAGTGTGGCTGATGTCTTCGGAGTCCACCAGGACTGCCGGCAGTCCGGTCAGGTTCCGGGGGACAGCCAGCTTCCGGTGATACATCGTGGCGTACAGGATGCCGTCCACCTGCCGGTCCAGCAGATCCGCCACCTGGCTTTCCTTGGAATCCTGGGAGCTGGTGCTGGTGGAGTTGATGATCATGATGCGGTACCCGCGGGCCCGGGCCGTTTCCTCGGCCCCGAGGATGATCCTGCCTGCGTGCGGGGTGGTGGCGATTTCCTCGCTGATGAACCCGATCATCCCGGAGCGTTGAGTGCGCAGGGCCTGGGCGAGCCGGTTGGGCCCGTAGCCCAGCCGTTGGGCCGCTTCGTGGACCCGTTCTCTCGTTCCTGCGCCCACTCGGGCGTAGGCAACGTCATTGAGGACGTGGGAGACGGTCGTGACAGAGACCCCGGCCGCGGCCGCCACATCCTTGATACCGACTGATCTATTGGTCATTTGGTCTCCCACGTCCTCATGGTGTTAGTGCTCATCCTACGTTCGGCTTATTCGTCCCAGAGGCCGTACTCCGGCCAGCGGCGCGGAAGCCTGTCCTCGACGGGCGGCAGTTCGGCGTGATCCGCGTGCTTTCCGGTTTGATACCAGTAGGCTACCGAGGAATAGTCGCTGCCTTGGTTGTTGGTGTGGCCCTAAAGGCGTTAAGAGCCCTGTCTGCGATAACTTGGGCGTCACTTCCGGAATCAAGGATCGTATTCCGGGCTGATTCGGAATCGACCATGACGGCCGTAACGGCGAGGCCGTCCGAAGCTCCGGTCGTCAACAGGGCGTCCACCTGAGCCTCGAAGCAGGAGTCACTTGAGTTGGATTGAACGTCCTTCGCTACCACGTGGTTGGTGGAGACGAAGTTGCCAACCCCCGCTATCAGCCGGATGATGACAGGCGTTGCACCTGCCGGCCGGATGCTCTGTGAGTCGATGATCTCGGAGAAGTGGTTGCCGATGACAGAGTTGTTGCTGCCGCTGACACAGAGAAGTCCATTGAGGTCGTCCAGTCCGTTGTCGACTCCCAGGAAGGGCGTCCAGGGCTCATGGTCACGCAAGAAATGATTCGTGGCAACGAGGTTCTCCGAACTATTCGCTGCGAGAATCAACATCCCTGGGTAGAACGAATGCAAACGGTTGTTGGTGACGCTGGAACGCGTGACGCCGTTGAGATGGACGCTGCTCGCACCACGGGGGAAGATGTTGTTCGCGGTTATCAGGAGCCCGCCATGGTTCTCGGCGTAGATCGAATGGCCTTTGAAGCCTGCTCCGACCAAGTTGTCGGTGATCTTTGACGCCTGTCCCCACCCGCGCAGCTCGATGCAGCTTCCGCATTCAGCGATGAAGTTGTCGTGAACGGAAAGCGCGTCCGCGTTGTAGATGGTGAGGGCGTTCTCCAGGTAGACGAACCCCATGCCGGTTACGCGGAATGAGTCATTGGCGTTCGCGACATAGATACCGGTCTTGCCGTTGACGTAGGTGTTCTCCGGATGCATCCCCGAGCCATCCGGGTTGAAGTGCAACCCGTCGATGCAGAAGTTGGAGAACTCGACCGAGCTGATCCGCGGGCTCCCACTTCGCTCAACGTAGAAGGCGGTTCCCTTGGATTCCCCGCTGTCTCCGCCGAGGGGAATGTCAACGAGAATGCGACTTCCTCCGGGCCACAGCTCATGCAAGTCAGGCCATTCGTCTTCGGGCACGTTGAACCGGATGCTCGACGACGTAAAGCCGTGTCCCGAGCCATGGATCCTGAGAAAGCTCACGTCGATCACCACCTGCGTACGAAGGCGGTAGTCCCCGGGCGGAATGTAGATCACCGCGCCTGGCTTTCCTCCATTGTTCGCATCGGTGACCGTCTGCCGGTCCTTGATGTCAGCGATGATGCTGTTGATTACTTCACCGACGTCCTCGGACGGATTGCCGACGGGCCATGTAGTCACGTCGTAGTAGTTGTTACTTGACATAGGTTCTTCCCTTTGTGCTGTGGTTTCTCAGCCCTTGACGGCGCCGAGCGTCATGCCTGCGACGATCTTGCGCTGCAAGAGAAGTGTTAGGAGGATGACCGGGATCGAGTAGACGGCGGCCAGTGCCGTCATGGATCCCCAGTCGAGTCCGAACTGGGTCTGGAAGTTTGCGATGACCACGGGGGTGGTCTGGGAGCGGATCGCCGTCATGAGGAGGGCGAAGAGGAACTCGTTCCAGGAGGCCAGGAAGGCGAAGATCGCGGTGACCGCGATGCCGCCGGAGACCACCGGGATGACCACCCGCCACAGGGCGCCGAGCCGGCTGCAGCCATCGACGGTGGCCGCTTCCTCCAGGTCCTTGGGCACGGCTTCGAAGAAGCTGGACATCAGCCAGATGGACAGCGGCAGCGAGATGGTGGTGTGGGCGATGGAGAGGGCAATCGGGGTGTCCGAAAGTCCCACGGAGGACATCATCGATGCCAACGGAATGCCGATGGCTACCGGCGGCACCATGCGGGTGACCAGTGCGGCCATGATAAACACCCGGCCACTCGGTGTCTTGTAGCGGGTGATCCCATACGCCGCGGGGACCGCCAGGACCAGGGACAGCAGGGTGCTGATGATGGCGGTCTGCGTGCTGTTGATGAACGAGGCCAGAACCCCGCTGCGGCCGAGGGCGTTGGTGTAGTTCTCCAGCGTCCATTCCCGGGGCAGGATGGTGGGCGGCACGGCGATGGTGTCGATCGGGGTCTTGAAGGACGTGAACAGCAGGTACAGGAACGGAAAACCGTAGAGCACCATGGCTGCCGCCAGGAGGATCCACAGCAGCGTCCTGGTGCTTCGCTTGCCCGCCTCGAGGCCCTCGGCGTGGTGCCGACGGCGGCGCGGGCCATTGCCGCCCGTCGTCGAAACCTCCGGGCCGTTGTTCGGGCTGGAGCTGGAGTGCACGACGCCGGCGGGCCGGGGACGGTAGGCCACGTCCGGGGCGGCGTTTCCGCTGGTGGTTCCTCCACCGGCTTGGCGTGTTTTGGCGATGCTCATCAGGTGTCCTTTCCTGGCCGCCAGATGGTGGCCACCGCGAAGAACGCGACGGCGAGCATCGCCAGCAGGTAGATGGTGCCCATGGCGCTGGCCAGGCCCGGATCGCCGAAGCGGATCATGGTCCGGTAGATCAGCAGGCTCATGGTTTCGGAGGCGGACTGCGGACCGCCGTTTGTCTGGATGAGGATGGTGTCGAAGGCCCTTGCGGCATCGATTCCGCGGACCACCAGGGCCACGGCGATGACGGGCCGCAGCAGAGGAAGGATGATCCGGAAAAGCAGGGTGTGGGCTCTGGCGCCGTCGAGCCGGGCGGCCTCAATGAGGTCTCCGGGAATGTTCTGGAGTCCGGCGAAGAGGACCAGGCACATGAAGGACGTGGTCAGCCAGATGTCCGGAACGGCCACTGAGAACAGCACGATGTCCGGGTTGGAGAGCCAGCCGATCTGGTTCGGGTTCTGCAGGATGCCGGCCTGGTGCAGGAGGGTGCCAATTAGGCCGAAGTTGTCGATCATCAGGAATTTCCACAGGAGGCCGGCCACGATCGGGGCGATCATCAGCGGGTACAGGAACACGGTCCGCCAGATCTCGGATTTGCGTCCCAGGGTGGTGAACAGCAGGGCCATGCCCAGGCCGAGGGCGAACTCGAGGGTGACCACCATCAGGGTGTAGGCCAGCGTGCGCCAGCCTGCCCCCATGAAGGCCTCCGAGGTGAATGCCCGGACATAGTTGTCCAGGCCGACGAAGTCGCGGGGGCCGCCGGCCATGGGTGAGATCTTGTAGAAGCTGTCCGCGATGAGCCGGAACAGCGGATAGGCCACGAATACTGCCAGGAACAGGGCCGCCGGGGTCATGAGGTAAAGGGCGAAGCGGCGATCGGAGATGCGCACGGTTTTCTCTTCTGTTGGTTGGGGCCACGGCCGGCACCGCACTTGCGAGCGGTGCTGCGCTGGCTGGTGCCGGCCGCGGAGTCTTACTTGAGGAGGTCCTGGATCTGCTTCTTGGCGTCCGCCAGGAGGGCTGCGGTGTCGCCGCCGGCCACGGCCTTCTGCAGGAGGGGAATCAGCACGGTGTCCACGATCTGCTGCCACTTCTCGGTGGCGGGCCGGGTGGCCGTGGCGTCCCCGTTCAGGGTTTCGATGAGAGGCTTGAAGCTTTCGTAGCCGGCCTTGTCCTGGTACTTTTCGAAGGCCGAGATCCGGGAAGCAAGGCCCAGGCTGGATTCAATACCGAGGCTGTTGTTGTCGTAGGCGCACTTGATGAACTTTTTGGCGTTGTCCGTGTTCTTGGTTGCCTTGGGGACGCTCAGATACCACGGTCCAGGGACGCCTGCCACCCCGGCGGAGCCGCCGATCATGGCCGCGGTGCCCACCTTGCCTGCGACGGGGGCGTCCTTGGGGATCTGCCGGTAGGCGTGGGCCCAGAACCGGGTCATGGCGGTCTTGCCTTGGTTGAAGAGGTTCTGGGCGGCGGCCCAGTCCACCTGTGCGGCGCCCGGGGGAGCCGACTTTGTCATGCTGACGTAGAAGTCGAGGGCTTCCTTATGGGCGGCGTTGTCCACGATTACGTTGTTGTTTTCGTCCAGGACCATGGCGGATCCTGCCTGCAGGACGTGGGCGAGCCATTCGGTTTCGACGGCGCCTTTCACGTCCGTGCCGTACATGCCGTCCTTGGTGAAGAATTCAGAGATGTCCTGGTACTGCTTCCAGGTGGTGGGGGCTGCCAGGTCGTAGCCGTACTTTGCCTTGAAATCGGCCTTGTTTTTGGCGTCCTCGAAGAGATCCTTGCGGTACAGGATGATTTCGGCGTTGGTCCACGCCGGCATGCCGATGAAGTGCCCGTCCACTTCGGCTTCTTTCACCAAGGCCGGGAAGATGTCCTTCTTTACGTCGTCGGTGAACAGTTCGTCGATGGGCTGGACGGCGTCCTTGAAGCTGGGAAGCCAGACCGAGTCGAGGGCGGCGACGTCGAAAGAGACGGTACCGGACGAGAATTCGCTGGAGAGCCTGTTGAACAGGCCGTCGTAGGGGAGCTCGACGAAGTTGACGTCGAGTCCGGTGTCTTTCTTGCATTGTTCGGCAACGCCGGTCAGCTCGGCGTGGCCACCGGCTTCAACCAGGACGTTGATGGAGCTGGCGGCGCTTCCGGACGTAGCCGGGCCCCCGGCGCCGCAGGCGGTGGCCGTCAGGGCCACGGCCGTGCAAAGGCCGCCGATGGTGGCGAGCCTGGAGATGGTCTTTCGAGTGGACATCGCTGTCGACTTTCTCTCGGAACGGGATGGCAAGAATGTTTGCGGGGTGAAGAATCGTTTTGCCAAAACGAATTGGCATCACCTTAGGGGCGTCTGCCCGAACGTGTCAAGCGTCACAAAGCGAAAGATTTTGGGCATTGACGTATGGGCCGGCGCAGCCCTAGAGTCATCGTCGCAGGCAGATAAACCGTTTTGGCATACTTTGGCTGATTTGGCAAGTTTTGGCATCCGTCGTGTGCATCCGGTTCCCGCCTGTGGGCGCACCCTCCCGTCCGCCGGCAAACCACCGTTAACGTTCGGCCCCTTCCCAAACTGTCGCACGGCCCAGTTGGGGACCCCCATTCAAAGGAGAACGTATGAAACCCATCCCGGATATCAGCCGCCGGAGTGTGCTGCGCGCTCTCACGGCGTCGGCAGCAGTGGCGGCCGCTGCCTTCACCTTGGCAGCCACCGGCAGCGCTGCCGCCGCAGCACCTGGACAGTTGGCCGCAACGCCCGACGCCGGTCTCCCGCAGTCGGGACACGGCCACCTGATCGGCGTCCTGTAGAAGCACTAGAAGCACCCAGAGTTCAGTCCCCAACGATGTGAGGAGAACCAGCTTTGACCACCGTCTACGACGTCACCACCTCGAGCGTGCCAGGGAATCCCTCCGCTACCCCGTACGACGACATCGGGCTCATCATTAACAGCATCATCGCTGACATCAAGAGCCAGCAGACCAGCCAGGCCTCCAAGCCTGGCGCCGTCATCTACATCCCGCCGGGAGACTACTCCCTCAAAACCCGCGTCAACGTGGACATCAGCTTCCTGACCATCCGCGGATCGGGCCACGGCTTCACCTCCCTGAGCATCCGCTACAACGCCGGCAGCACCTCAGGCTGGCACGAGATCAATCCCGGCGGCAGCCGCGTCCGGGTGGAAAACACCGACGGGAAAACCGACGCCTTCCGGGTCTACCGCACCGGGGATCCACGGCTCAGCGCGGTGGTGTTCGAGAACTTCTGCCTCGACGGCGTGTCCTTCGGTTCCAACGAAAACGACTACACCAACGGCAAAACAGGCATCCGCTTCGATTCTGCCAACGATTCCTGCCGGGTCGAAGGCATGGGGATGGTGTACCTCGAGCATGGCCTTGTGGTGAGGGATACGGACGCCCTGAGCGTCAGCAGCAACTTCCTCGCCGAATGTGGATCATGTGTGGAGCTGACCGGCTCGGGCCAGGCCTCGAAAGTCACCGACAACCTGATTGGCGCCGGCTACGTGGGTTTCTCGATCTTCGCCGAGGGGCACATGGGCCTGCTGGTCACGGGCAACAATGTCTTTCCGAGGAGCAAGAGCAGCGTGCACTTCAAGGACTGCACGCGTTCCTCCATAACGTCCAACCGTTTCCATGCCTTCTACCCCGGCATGGTGAATTTTGAAGGAAGCTGTACGGAGAACCTCGTTGGGGCCAACCACCTCCTGCGCCAGATGGAACCGTTCGATCCCCTCAAGCCATACAACAACGGGTTGGACGATCTCTTCGGCCTGGTGCACATAGCGGGCAGCAACAACACCGTCGCAGGAAACCACTTCAGCTACGACGTTGCCTCCGGGTCTGTCACGCCGTCGGGGCAGACGCCCACCATCATCCTGGTGGCTTCCGGAAACGGCAACTACATCGCCACCAACAACACCGTGTCAGCCATCACGGTGCACACCGTAGTCCTGGATGCATCGACCTCGGGGTCCAAGGTGCTGGACAGCGGCGACAGCAACCAGGTGGTGCGGTACGCGTCCAACTACGCGTTCAGGGCCACGCCGTAACCGCACGGCATAAATAACGACGACGGCGGACGTCGCCCAAGGGTGGGTCCGCCGTCGTCGTACTGCAACGCAAGCCCTTGACGAAAGGTCTGTCAAAGATGACAAGACGCACCAAAGCCTTAACGTCGATCGGGGCGGCCGTGGCACTCACCGCCGCCTCATTCGCCGTTGCCTCCAGTACCGCCCAGGCCACCGACCCGGACCCGGCCACCCAGCAATACCGGCCGTACCTGCACTACACGCCGGAAGCGAACTGGATGAACGACCCCAACGGGCTCGTCTTCCACAACGGGAAATACCACATGTATTACCAGTACAACCCCAACGGGACACGGTGGGGGGACATGAGCTGGGGCCACGGCGGAAGCCCCACCGACGGGGAACTCCAGGTTGAGCTGCTGGCGGGCGGCACGCCGGTACGTACCGCAACGGGCACGAATTCAGGCGACCTGAACTGGCAGAACTGGGACGTTTCCCCCTGGTACGGCCAGATCGCCCGCACCCGGGTTGTGGACAACGCAACGGGGCCATGGGGCCATCTGACGCTTGACCACATGGTGCTGGGTTCGGAGCTGGCGAAGCCCAGGAGCGCTGAAACGACCGTGAACCTTGTGGTCAATGGCCAGACAGTCCGTACCGCCACCGGCAACGACTCCGAACATCTGGAGTGGAAAGCCTGGGACGTCAGCGCCTACAAGGGTAGCCAGGCCACCATCAAAATCGTGGACAACAACCGCGGCGGCTGGGGACACATCCTGGCGGATGAGTTCGTTTCCTCGGATGCCTCCCACCTCGAGCCGCACGATTGGCTGGACTGGGGCAGGGACTACTACGCCACGGTGTCCTTCAACAATGCTCCCGGCGGCAAGCGCATCATGCTGGGCTGGATGAACAACTGGGACTACGGCCAGGACACTCCCTCCACGACGTGGCGCGGGACCATGGCCTTGCCGCGTGAAGTCGTACTGACCCAGACGTCCACTGGCCCGCGGCTGCGGCAGCAGGTGGTGTCCCAGGCCGATGCGTTGAAGAACACGGCAGCCACGTACACGGCGCCGGCCCAGGACATCGCGCCGGGAACAACGACACTTCCAGTCACAGGGGAGGTGGTCCAAGTTGACGCCGAGTTCTCTCCGGGGACGGCGTTGTCGTTTGGCCTGAAGGTCCTTGACAACGGAACCGAAGCAACCCGGATCGGCTACGCTCCGTCCACGAAACGGCTTTCCATCGACAGGACCAACTCCGGCAACGAGGAATTCCATCCAGCCTTCAGTCCGGTAGAGGACCCGCGGGTCGAGTTGATCAATGGCCGGCTCCGCCTGCGCCTGTACGTGGACCGTGCATCCGTGGAGCTCTTCGCCCAGGACGGCCTGACCACCATCACGGACCAGGTCTTCCCAGCTGCTGGCGCGACAAGCATCTCGGTCTTCTCCGAAGGAGGAACCGCGCGGCTCGAAAGCATGACGGTGACTCCCTTGAACCAGGCCATGTGGGGCGGCTGACCTGGTCCGTGTCCGAGGCGCACGTAGCAGTAAGGCCCCAGTTGCAGCCTCGGCGGCTGGGGCCGTGCCGCGCTCAGGTATTCAGTTGTGGCTCACAGTCCAAGCGGACCGTCCACGGCGACGATCGTTTGGCGTTTACAGCTACCGCCGGCGGGCTGCACCAGCGGATACTTGATCATGGAAGTCAGCCCTATAACCTATTCGAGTGCTCTGGGAGCATTTTGATGGGCCGGCTGTTGATCAGTTCCAGCGTGGCTGTTTGTGCATTTGAGGGGTCAGGGTGGACTGCGGCTCACCTGCCCAGCATGATGTAGCCGTGACGACTGATGATTCCGTAATCGGGGCGAGGCCGCGACGGGCAACAACGGCTGACGCCGGTGTGGTGGCACAGCTGCTTCACGACTTCAACGGCGAGTTTTCGACGCCGAGCCCTGGCACAGACGTGCTCACGTCACGGCTGACGCTGCTATTGGCGGGTGAAGACGTGGTCGTGCTGCTGGTCGGCGAGCCAGCGAGTGGCCTTGCGGTGCTTAGTTTCCGGCCGAACGTCTGGTACGAAGGTCCGGTTGCGATCCTTGACGAACTCTATGTCCGTCCGGACCTGCGTGGTCGTCGTCTGGGCAGCGCTCTCCTGGACGCTGCATGTGATCTGTTGCGGGATCGGGGAGGCGCGCTCATGGAAATCAACGTCGATGGCGAGGACACCGGGGCGCGACGATTCTATGAGGCGCATGGGTTCACCAACACCGAACCTGACGGTACGGACCCGATGCTGTACTACTATCGGGAGCTCTGAAGCTTAGAAATTGCCGACTGCCGTGGAACGCCTAAGTCGAGTGCAGACGGACGCGCGATCCTGACCCCGCGTCGAAACCCTCATCCGGGCAGAAGATGGCGCTACCACACGTCGGACAGAACTAGGTTGAGGCCGCCCGCTATCTCAACTGGTTCCGTAGATGTTGGCCAAAAGAGTCCCTACGCCCAATCAAGAACCACAGAATCGGGCCAAGAATTGGGAGCGCGAGAACGATCAGAGCCCAAACGACAGTGCCGCCAGAAGTGTGTGTCCGATTGCGCGCAATGCTTACCAGCGCGGCAATGAACACGATTGCGTTCAAAATCAGAAAGAACCCCAGGATGCCCCAGGACGGTATCAGCGGTTCTATTTCCGATGCCGATAGCTTCAGTGTCATTTTTCCCCCGAGATAGCGCGGCTACTGATGCCTGAACCCTATCGTCAGCGTCCTTCGCGTACCTAGGACTTCATGCAGCAGCCGATCCGTACGGACGCGTGATCGCCTCGAGGAAATGCCCGTCAGGATCCGCGAAGTAGACGCCACGTCCGCCGTCGTTGTGGTTGATCTGCTGCGGGCGGGACCGTCCCGGATCCGCCCAGTAGGGGATGCGCCGGGCTTGGATCCTAGCGAAGATTCCGTCGAAGTCCTCCTCGCTGACCAGGAAGGCGTAGTGCTGCGGGGAGACGGGCCGGTCCGCCGTGGCGAAATCGAGGGCCACTCCGTGGTCGAGGGGCACGGTCATGAATGACCACATGGCTTGGGGTTTCGGCAGTCCGAGCACGTTGGCCAGAAACTCCGCCGAACGGCGCTTGTCCGTTGCGTAGACGATAGTGTGGTTGAAAGTGACCGTCATGGCGACCTCCTCGGGTGTTTGTCTAGCAGTCGGGGATGCTCACGCTGCTGAGCGCGGAGGTCTGATCAGGCCTCGGCGAGCGGCAGCACCAGCATGTAGCCGGTCGGCAGATTGCTGCTCCAGCGTCGCGGCTCGCGGACGACGAACTGCGTCGCCAACTGCTCGGGGGTGAGCAGGGCGTTGGGCGCGGGGGACGGTCCCCACTGCTCACTGCCGTACGGGTAGAGCGGATCTTGGACGCGGATGCCGGTGACCGAGAACTCCGGGAACTGGTCGGGATCGCCGAGTGACTCGAAGCCGCTCATCACCCATACATGGCGACCGCGCCAATTGACCAGCCCAACTGGCCGGTCCGTGTCGGCGATGGCGCGCGCCGCGGTCTGCAGCGCTTCCTCGTAGTCGGCGACGCTGACGACGGCGTACGGCCCCATCCCGACCTCAGTCAGCACCTGCGCCCAACCCAAGGGGTTGGCACCGTTGAAGGAGTTGGACGACCGTGCCCGGGCCATCTCCCACAGCTCGCCCTGTTGAACGGGATCGGCCCACGTGCCGGCTCCCGTGTCGTCGATGAGGTTGTGCATGATCTGGATGCTTGCCGCCACACACCACTCAAAGGTGTACTGAGGCACGAAGTCCCCCTCCTGGTAGAGGTTGAGGGCGAATGCCTGGGGCACCGGGGTAGGCGTGGGAACCGATGTCGGGGTGGGGGACGGGGGCTGGTCAGGAGCGGGGACGTCATCGCGTGCGGCTGGCGGGCCCGAGGATGTCTGGATCGGTCGATCGGTGGTGGCCTCGTCGAATCTGATCGCGGGCGCGCAAGCCGAGAGGAGGGTCGCCAGGATGACGAACCAGGCCAGAAGACGGAGCCGGGCACCGATCATGATCGATCTATTTTATCGCGACTCGGCGGGAATCGGTGGTGGTCAGCGGACGTAGTCGGCTCCGGTGATGTCGATGGTGGCGCCTGTGGTGTGCCGGGATCTTCCTGAGGCAAGGAAGGCTATGACTTCGGCGACGTCCTCCGGCGGGGTGACTTCGCCCAGCGGGAGGCTGTCAAGCAAGGAATCATCGGGGGAGAGGTGGGAGGCAATATCTGTGGCTACCCAGCCGGGCGCAACGGCGTAGGCGAGGATGTTGTCCTTGCCGTATCCCCGTGCGATGCCCTTGGTCAGGGCATCGAGTACATCAGTGAACTCTCCGCCCCCATGACGGAGACGGGTCCGTACTATACGGACGTGCAACCCGGAGACATCGTCTACTACAACCCGCTCGACAGCATCACCATCATCTACGAGCAAACGAGCTCCGTTCCCACCCTCACGAAGATGGGAGAGATCACCTCGGACCTCAGCGTCTTCGAGAACCTCCCCAACGACGTAGACATGCGCATCGAGCTCGGCTAACCCTCCATCCCTTTCCTTTCCCAATGCAGGACAGCCCGGACCGTGCCTTAGGTGCCTGTTTCTTCAGGATCCGTGCGTGCCTGTTTCTCCTCAGGTGTGGCGGTTTCGGCATGGGGCACCAGGTTTGGGTCGACAACGGGGGAGAAGGCATCGGCAGGAACTTCGTTCCCCTGAGGGCCGTCGTCGGGATCAGGGGAGCCATTGTTTGGAATCTCACTCATCTGCACACGTTAGGACCCGCGGGTCCGTGCTGTCCATGGATCTGGGCGTACGACGTTCCCGCACGGCACCCGTCATACCGACGAGTGGCTCAGGATGCCGGTTCGATGAGCTCCGGGCCGTTGTTCCGGACGCTGTTCACGCGGTCGCTGACGATCCTGGGGGTCAGGACCGGCTCCGGGATGGTATCCAGCAGGCGCTGTATTTCGTCTTTTTCGGTCGTTTCCGGGTTCAGCCAGCTGCCGTACATTTCCGGCGGAATGATGACCGGCGCCCGGTCGTGGACATGGCCGAACGAGTCGTGGGCGGTCGTGGTGAGGACAGTGCAGCTGAGCAGCCAACGGCCGGGATCATCCTCAGGAAGCGACGGATCCGGCCAGAACTCGTAGAGGCCGGCGAACGCGAGCAGGTCCTGTTTCTCCGAGTAGAGGTAGTTCGGGATCTTCTTTCCGTCCTCGGTCTTCTGCCACTCGTAGTAGCCCTCCGCGGGGATCAGGGCGCGGCGCTTCACAGCGGCTTTGCGGAAGGCTGGCTTCTCCAGGAAAGATTCGCTGCGGGCGTTAATCAGCCGTGAACCGATCTTGAGGTCTTTGGCCCAGGACGGGACCAGACCCCACCGGGCGATGAGCAGATGCCGGTCGAGTGTGCCCTCGTCGAACCTCTCGGCGATGATCGGGACATCCTGTGTCGGAGCCACGTTCCAGCTCGGGGGAGGCGGGCTGCCTTCGACTTCCTTGGCATCAAAAGCGGAGAGAAGGTCGCCGGTGGCCTTTGACATAACGTATCTGCCGCACATGGCCCCATTCTGCCGCACAAACAGGTGGGCTGCCGGGCGGATGCCGGATTGACGATTCGCCTGTTCGGGGTCCTTCTGCTGCTCCCGCTGCGCGGCAAGCGCGAAATACGGGTAGCGGGTACTCGTGTTCACATCCGGATTGGGACGTACATTATTGGTCAAAGATTCTGTACGAAACCCGTCAGATCGCCGAAATGGCCAATTGGTCGCCGCGAACAGGGAGGAGGTCCCGGCTATGCACGCAGAGGAGACTCATCACCTGGCCGACGTTCGGCCGGGTCCTCTGGCCGCCCCCGGGCGACCGGTTGCCGCACTGGCGCTGGAGGACGCGATCGGCCGTCAGGCGACAGAGATTATTGACGGCGTGCTGGCCCCGGACAGCGGGTGTGACCTTTACCTTCGCCAACGGCTGCGGTGGCATGTTGCGACACGCCCGGAGCACCCGGAGCTGGCGCTCCTTGAGCATGTCCTCGCCATCCGCGGACACGAACGACCGGCGAGGGCGGACAATGCGCGGGAATACGTCCAATCGTCACATGAAGAGAGGAAGAGATGTACGTTACCGTAACCAGCCCCGGACTAGCCGAGTCTGCCCCCGGCTGGCATGATGGCGCAACGCTCACAGCGTACGTCCACCAGGCGACCCTGGTGATGAGTTCAGCGGCTGACCTCGACGCCCCGGGAACCGCGATCACGTTGAAGCTCTGCGGGAGCTGGAATCACACGCCACCTTGCCCATTCCCGCACCACACCCATGTCGAAAGGACCGGTACGACAGTCAGTGTCCGGGTACTTTTCGTGTCGGAGCCGGAAAACGAGAACGTCGTGCGTGAGCGGATCGATAAGGCACTCAGTTTGGGTTTCGTCACCGACCGGACGGGCTCGTCAACCCGGTGGGAGCTTCACGGCAGCACACCTGCTGAGCTCACCAGGTCCGAGCTTGCACGCGCAAGGCGCCTTGCCGGCGTCTGAATTGCCCTCGCTCCACGACGATTGCCCTCGCTCCACGACGCCACGCCCCGCGGGCGACGTGGAGCGGCAGCCACGAACAGAAGACCTTTGCCGCTCCGTGCCGTCGCTTGGATCGGTGAAGTGGCGCCAGTGCCCGGAGTTGCCGCTGGCCCGGACACTGGCGCGCCTACCGTCGAGAACGGTTCCCGAAGGAAACCAACCCCGGACCAAATGTAGCCCGCTGCCCCGGCCGCTGGCTTGAGTATGCGCTACCTGTTTTGCCCGCCGACCGGTCCAAACCGGTTCGCGTTCCATGGCCGGTGCAACAGTGACTGCGGTGCCCCTCGAGCAGCATCAGGCCGGCCAGGTTAGTGGTCGGGCACGCAAAGTGTCCGCGTGTTCGGGTAGCCAGACCACTTCGAACCGTTCGAAGACGATCTCGTCGTCCTCTGACCATGCACGTCCCGCTGCGGCGCAGACACGCGTCCAGTAGCGCCTGTGTTCAAGCTGCCATGTTTGTTTCCAGGGTCAGGTCGTCTTCGCCCTCATCGCGAGCGAATGCTGCATCAGCGCTCGTGAACGGGCCGATACGGAGCTCTGTGCTGCGGATGATGGTGCGGGGTAGCCCTTCGCCGTCGCAAGCTATCCAATGGGATCCGATGCGGGGCACTTGGTCGCCGCCGGCGATAAAGTCAGCGACGAGCTCGGCTGTTGTGCGTTTTCTTCCGCTGAGAACAATGCCAAGGAGTTCGTTGGCGAGCTGTTTCGTATCACCGAAGTGTTCGACCGTGTATTCGGACGATGCGACAACGGCCTCGGGATGTGCGGCGGCGTAAGCACCCCACAGTAGATCAGCTGCTTGAAGGTCAGGTGAGGCGACAGGATGAGAATGCACCTCCCCATCCTCGCAGGACCGAAAAGAAAGCTCCGCGTTCGGCGTCAAGTCTGTATCCACCTACCGATCAACCGCACTCGAGGAGAACATCATGACCGCTACCTACACTTTCGACGTCTTTTCCAGCCTCGACGGCTTCGGCGCTCATAGCGGCAGCTGGGGCGGCTATTTGGGCAAGCAAGGCCCCGAGTTGCTCGACCGCCGCCTCGCCTTGTACGACACGGAACAACGGATGGTCTTCTGCGCCAACACGTATCGGGCGCACGCCCAGATGCTGGCCTCGAGCACCGAAGAGTCCGACGTCCGTGACCCCTGGGTCACCCGGATGAGGAACCTGCCGGCAACGGTGGTGTCGAGCACACTGGAAGGACCCCTCGACTGGCCGGACGCGACCGTCGTGAGCAGCGACGCCGTCGACATCGTCGCCCGGCTCAAGGAGGAGTCCGAGGTGCCGTCGCGGTCGCACGGCAGTCTGTCGATGAACCGGGCGCTGATCGAGAGCCGGACGCTCGACGGCAACATCCAAGAGCTCATGTACCGGCCCACCCTGCATATCTGAGTCCGCATACGCACCGCCCCTACAGTAAATAGGGTGAGCAGCAGAATCAGCACGTACGAGGCATGGCAGCGCCTGCTTGACGGCAACGAGCGTTTCGTCTCGGGCGATTCGCTGCACCCGAACCAGAACGCCTCCCGGCGCAGCGAGCTAGTGAACACCCAAAATCCGTTTGCAGTCATCTTTGGCTGCGCGGACTCCCGCCTCGCCGCGAAAGAAGCCGTGGAAACCGGGGAGGCGCCCCAGGGCCACATCCGCGACCTGTTTGAACGGATCACACCGTCGGTGCTGAAGTCGCTGGGTGAGGACAAGACGGACGTCGACGACATGGTCATCGAACACGTCAAGCAGACCGTGCGCCGGCTGTTGGACAGTTCACGGATGATTTTCGACGCGGTGGACAATTATTCCGCCGTAGTGGTCGGCGTCTCATACCGGCTCGAAGAGGGCCAGGCGCAACTCGTCTCCAAATCCGGCGTCCTCTAAAACCGACGAGGCCTGCTGGTCCTGTGGCCGGACAGACGTTGACAACCAGCGCGGGCCAACGGGATGGACCCCAGGTTGCCCTCCTGAGTGTGCTGGACAGTACACCGCGGAATGGAGGGCAGCGGCCCACCGTCCGCGCTGCCGGGAAGGGCAAGAGCAGGCTTCAGTGACGATAGGCTGGAGCCATGACGTTGGGGGACACGGCGGAGCCGTATGCGCATATCAATGACCTCCGGGTGGGCCTCGGGGACCGTTTCCTGAGGCTTCGCCCGTCCAACCCATTGTTCCGATATGGCTTCGTTGAGTACGACAGCAAGCATTCCATCGCAGGGCCTTTCCTTCTCAGAGAACTTACATCCAGGTGAGCCCGTTTATCGTGGTGCCAGTCGTCGTAGGCGTTCTCTGGGTGGTGCATGCGTTCCTGAGTATGGCCGGTAGCCGCGAGTACCGCTATACGCGCTGGATTCTCTTCGCCGGTCTGCCCGTCTTGGCTGTGACGATGGTCTTATCGGGCGGCATGGTGGGGTTCATGTTCGCGCTATTAGCCGTCCTGACCTGGCTTGTCGTTGCCTTCCTGGAAGTCTTCCTCGTAATGGGGGCAACGGTCGGGCGGCACGCTCAGGCCCGAAAACACTCGAACGAACCTGCCCAGGCCGGGGGACTGTGAAGCTGTCGGAAGCAAACGGTACCGCGCTGGCCTTGTTCCTTGGCGTGGCGGCGTTCTGGCTGGTGAATTTCGGCCTTCGGCTTGCCGGCCACCGCCTGTACTGGCTCGCGTTCTGGGCCTTGGTCATTGGGTTGGACCATCCGCGGAGTCGGAGCGCCTAGTGAATCCTGCTCAGGATGCGGCCGTATGAGTCAGCGCGAGGCGTGGGGTGCGGCCCTCATTGTCGCGGCTGCCTTGGCCGGATGGGGTGGAGCCATGATAGAAGCGGTGGTCAGGGCGGCTCAAAGTCAGCACCTCGTGCTCTACGTTGTAGTCCCGGTGGCGAGCATCGGCGCGTTTCTTGTGGTCCTCGCTCTCCTTACAGGCGTTGGTGGAATGCTCCTCCTTATCCCGGCCCTGATCGCCCGCATCCGCCGCCGCAAGCTGCGGCTTGCCACCTGCTGGATCACTGGCGCGGCTGCCGCCGCAGCGGCGCCGTACCTTGCACTCCTTGTGTTCTTCGCAATCCTCGGGGCTGCCATGTCTGCTAATTACGTGAGGGTCGAAGCGCTCCCGAGCTCGCCGGATGGCCGCGGGTCGAGGACCAGGACTGCAAGCTGGAGGCAGCCGGCGAGGATCTTCAGCTGACCTGTGGAGACAGCGCCGTGGCAATCATGCTGGCTAGCCCTTCGGGTGCAATCCCGCCTGTTCCACGAGTTCAGCCAGCCATGGTCGATGACCTTGGTGGAAAACCATTCCGTCGGGCAGTCCCTGGACTGAGGGTACGGAATTGATGATGTCTATGGTGATTCGGCCGCCAGCCATGGGCGCGTTGGTGATGTGCAGGTCGCCATATGAATCCGGGAGCACCGGATCCAGCCAAAATCCGCCACGGGAAACATGGGTGTCATAGCGCATCAGGCTTGTCACGAGCTGGATCGGGGTGGTCGCTGCCCAGGCTTGGGGGGAGCACGCCGTTGGATATGGCACCGGCTCAGCGAACTGCTCCCGGCTGAAGCCGCAGAACAGTTCCGGCAGCCGCCCGCCCGAATAGTCGGCAGCCTCCAGGAGGGCAGTGGAGATCCGTTTCGCCTGCTCCACGAAGCCGTAGCGCATGAGGCCAGCCACGATAACCGCGTTGTCATGGGGCCAGACCGACCCGTTGTGGTAGCTGGCCGGATTGTAGGCGCCCATATCGCTGGCGAGGGTGCGCACACCCCAACCACTGAACATCTCCGGAGACATCAGCCGTTCGGCCACCAGCGGTGCCTTGTCCTCATCAACCAGACCGACCCATAGGCAGTGGCCCATGTTGGACGCGCACGCGTCGACCGGCCGTTTCTTGCCGTCCAGTGCGATCGCATAGTAGCCGCGCTCGGGCAGCCAGAACTGCTCATTGAACCGCTTCTTCAGTTGGGCCGCTTCGTCGGCGAGTTGGGCCGCTAAACGTGCGTCGCCGGCGTCGTACGCTATCCAGGCGCGCGCCATGAATGCGTCGTAGACGTAGGCTTGCACTTCGCAGAGAGCGATAGGCGGTTCGGCCATGCGGCCGTTGGCGAAATTGATGCCGTCCCAGGAGTCCTTCCAGCCCTGATTGATGAGCCCCCGGGGGTTGAGGCGCTCATATTCGACAAAGCCGTCGCCGTCCTTGTCCCCATAGTTGCGGATCCAGTCGAGGGCACGGTCGGCATTGGGCAGCAGCGCGGCGATGGTCTCGGCGGCAAAGCCCCAGCGGCTCACCGATCCGAGTACAGCCACGAAAAGAGGAGTGGCGTCCGCGCTGCCGTAGTAGATGTTCTTTCCGCCGAGGGACAGACCGCTTGAGACATCGAGCCTGACCTCGTGCAGGATTTTCCCCGGTTCTTCCTCGCTTACCGGATCCTCTACGCTGCCCTGGCGGTCAGCCAGCGTCTGGAGCGTGCCGAGGGCCAGTGATGGGTCCACCGGCATGGACATTTCTGAAGCCCACAGTGAGTCCCTGCCGAACAGGGTCATGAACCAAGGGGCGCCAGCGGCCACCACAACCCGCTCAGGGTGGTTCGGATCCTCGATGCGAAGCGCGCCCAGGTCGTCGTAGCTGCGACGGAGAGTCCGTTCGATGGACTGGTTGCCCATATGTAGCTTCGGAATCTTCGCCACCCACTCTTGCTGGCGGCGGTCCCTGGGGGATATACCATCGCCCTCAGTGTGGACGAACGACGGCGGCGGAGGGCTGGCCGCCTCGTTGCTCGGCACGGCGGTGAGGACAGTACTCCACTGGCTGTGTGGCGCGACAGTCACGCTGTACGTCAACGCGTCATGCGTGACGTCGGCCCCAGGGGCCTGGACAACGATGCCCTTCCGGACATCCTGCCAGATAGCCCGGATGGTCAGGGAATCACCGTCCACTTCCCTGGTTTCTTCCCAGCGCCGCTGGATCCGGGCCTCCTTAACCTCGAAAAGGTCAGCGAAATCTGCTTCAGCCCTCAAGGAAATGACGCACGCAGCGGGCTCGATCGAGTGATTGCGAATAGTGACCTGCTCCTGGATCCCTGCGCCCACTTCTCGCAGCCGCTCCACTATCACCGGGCTGTCCGCGTACCCGTCCGAGCGGGTAACGCGGGCGGCAAACAGCGCCCTGTACGGCTCTTTCGTCTGCGCTGCCAGCGGTTCCAGCGGTTGCCCGTTGACGGTCAGGCTCCAGCGGGACAGGATGCGCGTGTCCTGGAAGAAAACCCCGTGCGGATGTTCGGGATGGATATCACCATTTAACAAGGAGATGCAGAAGGACGTGCCTTCCACGAGGGTGATCGTCCCTGCTCCGACAGGTCCGGCAGCAGTGTCAGCGTTCCATCCAGCCATCCCGGCCCCTTTATGAAAACCAACGCCGGCGCCCCCGGACCATCAAGTCATGCTGCTGGCCGGCATCGCCATGTTCTATACGACGCTACTCTTGCTTGCCCACGGATTCCAGCGGCTTACCGCGTGCCTAGTAGGAATAGACAGTGTCGTTGACCAGCAACTCGTATTCATCCTCAATGTGGAACAGTCGGCGATCGCCGATTCCGTCTGTGACCCAAATCGTTCGACCATCTTCCGTCCGGTCATCGATAGAGCCTTTGTGGGCCTGCACGCCGTGCCTGAGAAGAGTGACGAAGTCTCCGCGCTGGAGGGATGTCCACATAGCTGCACTACGGCTCTGCCGCATGTCTTGTTGTCCTTCTTGCCTTGGTTGAATTCCTAAAGATTTCCCCGGCACATTCTATCGTCGATTGTTGACAATTACCAGGTGATAGCAGTGCCTTCCAATGAAGGCAGGCACGTCAGTACAGGGCGCAGCCCTCGTTGCCCTATCCGCGGCCAATTCTCCGGGCGAATCCCGAATGAGCCCCCGTGCAGCAGAGACTGTTCAGGGGGTTCTAGCCCACGTCAGTGGGAGGGGTTTCCCCTGTAGTTCCGTCTTTGGCTTGTGTGGGTGCGGTGAGATCCTCAACGGCCTTTTGCATGTGCTGCTTGATGGCCTTGAGTAGTCCTTTTCTGTCGCCTGCTGCGAGGAGATCCAGAAGGTTCTGGTGTTCCTGCACCAGATCGTCCGCTCGGGGGTAGGAAACTTCCAGATTGAGAATGCACATCCTGGATTCCGCGGCGAGGGTCTTGTAAATCCGGGTCAGGCGGGTGTTGCCTGCGCCGGCAACGAAGGAGGTATGAAATTCCATGTCCAGCCGCGCAATTGCCTGCCAGTCGGACACGGCAACCTGTTTTGCCATGTCTTTGACGATTCCCTTCAGCACCTGGCATGTGTCGTCGATCTGCTGTTGCCCGGCGTCCATCAGTGTATTTGCGGCGGTTGTTTCGACGGCCTCACGGACGGTGTAAATCTCCTTGATGTCGCCAGTTGTAAGCTCCAGGACGAACACCCCCCGGTTGCGATGGCTCACGAGGATCCCCTCCTGGGCCAGCCGCTGCAACGCCTCACGGACAGGACCCCGGGACGTCCGAAGCTGGCCTGAAAGGATGGATTCATTAATCTGCTGTCCTGGGCGGAAGACCCCCTGGACGATTTGCTCCCGCAGTTGATCCGCAATCAGTTGCGCTGTGGGCCTTCCCTCGAGCACAAGCAGTCCTTCCGGCGCCGTCATTGACATCCTTTTATCTCCCTCTCGTAGGTGTAACAAAATTCAGGCAGTCAGAACTACCAAGGCCCATGATGACCAGCTTTCCGTTCATCGGTCAGAGCACCTTATCCAGAAAGGCCTTGGTCCGGAGCTCTTTCGGATCGGCTAGGACCGCCCGTGCATCGCCGCGTTCGACGACGACGCCTTCATCCATGAACAGAAGGGAGTCGGACACCTCCCTGGCAAAACCCATTTCATGCGTAACGACCACCATGGTCATGCCCTTCTTGGCCAGGTCCTTCATGACTGCCAGGACCTCGCCGACTTTCTCGGGATCCAAGGCACTCGTGGGCTCGTCGAAGAGCATGATTTCGGGGTCCATTGCCAGGGAACGGGCGATTGCGACACGCTGCTGCTGGCCGCCGGAAAGCTGTGCCGGGTAGTAGTCCCCGAACCCGGCCAGGCCGACACTTGCCAGCAGCTCCTGGGCACGCTTGGCGGACTCCTTCCTGTCAGCACCCTTGACCAGCACGGGGCCGGCCATGATGTTTTCCCGGGAAGTCATGTTGGGAAAGAGGTTAAATTGCTGGAAAACCATGCCGATTCTGGTGCGCTGTTCGGCGATTTCCTTCTTGCTGAGGGCATGGAAGGCGGTTTCGGTTTCGTAGTAACCGAGGTCTTCGCCGTTGACTTTGAGAACCCCTGAGTCGACGGTCTCCAGGCCGTTAACGCAGCGCAGAAGGGTTGATTTGCCGGACCCGCTGGGCCCAATGATGCAACAGATTTCACCGCTGGCGATGTCGAGATCAACGTCTTTCAAGACCAATTTGGGGCCGAAGGACTTTCGGATTCCGCGGGCGTGAATGGTGCCGTCGGCACTCATCGGGCGATACCTTCCGGTGCTGTCAGCACAATCCCTTTCGCCTTACGGGGAATCCTGGAGGATGTGCGCGAGTATTTTTGCTCCAGCTTGGACTGGGGGTAGCTCAGCAGCAGGGTCATCACGAGGTACCAGAGGCTGGCGACGATCAGCAGCGGGATGGTCTCGTACGTGCGGGCATAGATGAGCTGGGCGCTTTGGAGCAGTTCCGCGACGCCTAGGACGCTGACGAGTGAGGTTTCCTTGAACATGCCGATGACCTGGTTGCCGGTCGCCGGAATGATCGAGGGCATGGCCTGGGGAATGATGACCTTGCGCATCTTCATCGCACCGCTCATGCCGAGCGAGTCGGCGGCCTCGATCTGGCCCTTGCCGACGGATGAGAAGCCCCCGCGGATGATCTCGGCCATGTACGCGGCCTCGTTGAGGGTCAGGCCGATAAGGGCTGCCGTGATGGGCGCTATCAGGGCGTTCACGTCGATCGCGATGCCGATGTCGGTGAACGGTATGCCGAGGGTCAGGTTCGGGTACAGTGCGGCGATGTTGAACCAGAAGATCAGCTGCACCAGGACCGGTGTGCCACGGAACAGGGTGATGTAGACGCCCGCTGTGGCCGCGATGGGTTTGATGCGGGAGGACCTCATGATCGCAAGCAGGAGACCGAGTAGTGTTCCGAGGACCATGCTGGCAACCGTGAGGAAGATGGTGAGCATCAGGCCGCGGATGATGGTTTCGTGGGTGAAGTACCTGGCGACCACGCCCCACCTGAAGTTGGGGTTGGTCGATACGGAGAGGAGTATGCCCAAGGCCAGAAGGCAACATACGATCCAGGCGATATATTCAAAGGCACTTCGACGCCGCAGCCTTGGTTTGAGTGCCGGGTCTTTCCCGCTGGTGGTTTGGCGTCTGTGGCCAAGGAATTTCAGCACACTGCCCCCTAGTTGAGTTTCGCTTCGGTGATGGCGCCTGTCTCGAGGCCCCAATTGGCGAGCGACTTTTTGTATTCGGGGCTGTCCAGGACGGACTGGGTGGCCTTCTGCAGGGCCGGCGTCAGCGGCGAGCCCTTCTTCAGGGCAATGGCAACCACGTGATCCGACCGCGTGTCCACCTGCGGAGTCAGAATCGTGAAGGTGCTCGGCTGCTGCTGGTCTGCCCAAACGAGCGAAACAGTGTCGTAGAAGACGCCGTCGACTCGCTTGGAACTCAATTGCGTGAGTGCCTCCTGGATGTTGGGAAGTGTGACGCCGTTAATGGCGGGCTTGCCCTTGGAGGTGCAGGTCCACTCGGAGACATTCGGCAGGTGCTTCAGCTGAGCATTCGAGCCTTTGGTGACCGCAATGCTCCTGCCGCACATGTCATCGTTGCTGATTTTTAAGGGATTGCCTTCGCTCACGGCAACAGAAACCCCTCCATTGAAGTAGTCGATCATGTCCAGCACGTTCAGCCGCTCGGGCGTGGGGGACATGGTAGTGGCGGTGAAGTCGTAGCGGCCACCGTCAAGACCGGGAATGATGGTGTCGAACGCAGTGTTCTCGAACTTCAGCTTCAGGCCCAGCTTCTTGGCAATCAGCCGTGCCATGTCCGGGTTGAGGCCGATCGGAGTGACGTTGTCATCGGCGAGGAACGTGGTGGGCGGGTAGTGAAGATCCATGGCCACCGTGAGTTCACCCTTGTCCTTGTAGGACTGCGGCAAGAGCTTTACCGCGGCGTCGTCGGGCTGGACTCCCTCGGAGATGTCAGCCGTATTCGACGTGTTCGGGCCCTCCCGCGCCGGATCACTGCCGCCGCCGCACCCGAAGAGTGCCAACAGAACCGCCAATCCTGCAACTGCACGCTGGACTTTGCTTCTGGTCTTCATCGCTGCTTCCCTGGGGGGTGGTGCCGGAATCGACTCCTGATCGGACCGCCCCTAATGTTCTTATTTACTAATGGAACCACCCGAATCGCAGATAATCGACAATTTACAGAAAGTTTTTGGCGCGTATCTTTTCGTCCCGTCTACGCACGTGGCGGGCAACCCACAGTGCAAAAGGGAAGAGGTGGCCAGGTCCATGGGACCTGGCCACCTCTTCACTGTGGATCCTGCTTGAGGAATGCTCTAGGCGATGATTTCGTCGTCTTGCCTCGTGACGGTGAGATCTTCAACAGCCTTTTGCAGGTGGCGTTTAACGGCCTGCTGAAGTCCATTTCTGTCTTTCGCTTCGAGCAGGTCCAGCAGGTTTTGGTGTTCCTGAACCAACACATCCAGGCGGGGGTAGGCAACTTCCAGGCTGAGAATGCACATTCTCGACTCGGCCGCGAGTGTCTCGTAAATCCGGATTAGGCGGGTATTGCCCGTGCCTGCAACGAAGGACGTGTGGAATTGCATGTCCAACCGTGCAATCGCCTGCCAGTCGGATACGGCAACGTGCTTTGCCATGTCCCTGATGATTTCCTTCAATCCCAGGCAAGTGTCGTTGATCTGATCCTGCCCGGCATCCATCAAGGTGTCGGACGCGGCCAGTTCCACGGCCTCGCGGACGGCGTAGATCTCCTTGATGTCGGCGGTCGAAAG
This sequence comes from Arthrobacter oryzae, assembly GCF_030812315.1. Classification (GTDB taxonomy): domain Bacteria; phylum Actinomycetota; class Actinomycetes; order Actinomycetales; family Micrococcaceae; genus Arthrobacter; species Arthrobacter oryzae_B. The sequence continues at coordinate 39,208 of NZ_JAUSSM010000002.1, forward strand.
CTCCAGGACGAAGACTCCACGGTTACGGTGGCTGATCAGGAGACCCTCCTGGCACAGGCGCTGCAATGCTTCCCTGAGTGGGCCCCTGGACGTACGGAACTGCGCGGCCACCGCAGATTCATTGATCTGCTGTCCCGGGCGGAAGGTCCCCTGGACGATTTGTTCCCGCAACTGATCGGCGATCAGCTGCGCCGTGGGCCTTCCTTCCAGAACAAACAGTCCTTCTGGTGCCGCCATTGACATCCCCCTCATTTCATTCTTCGGCTTACTGCGCTCTCTAGACCGCTATTGCGGTGTACTTGGTCTCAAGAAATTCTTCGATGCCAATCTTGCCGCCTTCGCGTCCCAGCCCGGACTGCTTGACGCCGCCGAACGGGGCTGCAGGATTGGACACAAGGCCGGTATTCAGTCCGACCATGCCGACTTCCAGTTCTGCGGAGAAGCGAAGGGCCTTATCCATGGTCTCAGTAAAGACGTAGCCAACGAGGCCCCACTCCGTGTCGTTAGCGAGGCGAAGCACTTCGTCCTCGCTGTCGAACGCGGTGATGGCTGCTACCGGACCGAAAATTTCGGTGTTCATCAGGTCAGCATCCAGGGGCACGTCCGTCAGGACGGTGGGGGTGTAGAAATATCCGGGTCCTTCGGGGCGGGTACCGCCGGTCAGGACGCGTGCACCTTTGGCGACTGCGTCCGCCACGAGGCTTTCGACCTTGTCCAGGCCCTTCTGCTCAATGAGGGGCCCCACTTCGGTCCCGGCCAGGGCGCCGTTGCCTACCCGCAGTTCGGAGATCTTCTTGGCGAACTTCTCGCTGAATTCCCCCACCACTGAGCGGTGCACGAAGAAGCGGTTCGCGGCGGTGCAGGCCTCGCCCATGTTGCGCATTTTGGCCTTCATGGCCCCGTCAACTGCCTTCTCGATGTCCGCGTCGGCCAGGACGATGAACGGGGCGTTTCCGCCCAGTTCCATCGAGGAGCGCATCACGTTGTCGGCCGCCTGGCGCAGCAGGATTTTGCCCACCTCGGTGGAGCCGGTGAAGCTGATCTTCCGTGCGATGCCGCTGCTGGTCCAGGTCCCAACCACGCTGGAGGCGCTGGAGGTCGTGACCACGTTCAGGACGCCGTCAGGAAGGCCTGCCTCCCGGAAGATCTGTACTAGGGCGAGGGACGTCAGCGGTGTCAGCTCGGCAGGCTTGAAGACCATGGTGCATCCGGCGGCGACGGCGGGGGCGATCTTGCGGGCGCCCATGGCCAGCGGGAAGTTCCACGGGGTGACGAGCACGCACGGACCGACAGGTTCCTTGGTGATCATGATCCGGGTGTTGCCGTCAACGGAGGTGGCGTGATCGCCGCCGATGCGGACGGCTTCTTCGGAGAACCAGCGGATCATTTCGGCCCCGTAGGCCACTTCGCCCTTAGCCTCTCCCAGGGGTTTGCCCATCTCGGCGGTCATGATCGCGGCGAGCCGGTCGGTGTTGGCAATCACCAGCTCAAAGGCGCGCCGCAGAATGTCGGCCCTTTCGCGCGGGGTGGACCTTGCCCACCCCGCCTGGGCGCGGCCGGCGGCCTCGATGGCTGCGCGGGCTTCTTCGGGCCCGCCATCCGCCACGTGGGCGATAATTTCGTTCGTGGCCGGGTTCTCCACGGGGAAAGTGGCGCCGCTGGCGGCCTTTTGCCACGCGCCATCGATGAACAGCTCAGTGTGGAGGCTATTGGGGTCAAATGAAGAGCTCATGTCACGCTTTCAAGGATCGTAGGAGAGATTAGGAGGTGGCTGTTTTCAGGGCCTGGGTGAACCTGGTCAGGCCGGCCTGGATCTCGTCGCTGGTTACGTTGAGCGCCGGGATGATGCGGACGACGTTGCCGTGCGGGCCGCAGGTGAGGAGGAGGAGTTCTTCTTTGATGGCTGCTTGCTGGACTGCCAGCGCCGTCGCGGCATCAGGGGTGTTGTCTGAAGACGTGAACTCGACGCCTTGCATGAGGCCGCGGCCCCGCACGTTGCCGATTCCCGCAAATTCAGTCTTGAGCTGGTCAAGCCCTGCCCGCAGTTCATCGCCCCGGACCAGGGCATTCTCGACCAGGTTCTCGCGCTCGATGACGCCCAGCGTTGCGACGCCGGCCGCGGCCGCTACGGCGTTTCCACCATAGGTGCCGCCCTGCGAGCCTGCCCATGCCTTGCCCATCAGCTCTGCCGAGGCGGCAATGGCCGAGATCGGGAAGCCGCTGGCGAGTCCCTTGGCGGTGATGACGACGTCAGGGGTGATGCCTGCCCAGTCGTGGCCCCAGAACTTGCCGGTGCGTCCGACGCCTGCCTGGACTTCGTCCAGGATGAGGACGATTCCGTGGCGGTCTGCGCGTTCCCGCAGTCCCTGCAGGAACGCCGGGGGAGTGGGGATATAACCGCCGTCGCCCAGGACGGGTTCGATAATGAAGCCTGCCGTGTCTGCGGGGCTGCTGATGCTCAGGAGGAGGTGGTCCAGTTCCTTCAGGGCGAAGGCGACGGCGGTTGCTTCGTCCCAGCCGTAGCGGTACCAGTGCGGGAAAGGCGCGATGTGCACGCCGCCCATAAGGGGAGAGAAACCGGAGCGGAACTTCGTGCCGGCCGTGGTGAGTGAGGCTGCGCCCACGGTCCGGCCGTGGAAGCCGCCGTGGAAGGAGATGATGTTGGGCCGCCCGGTGGCCATCCGGGCCAGGCGGACGGAAGCCTCCACTGCCTCGGAGCCGGACGTGGCGTAGAAAACGCTGTCCAGCCCCGAGGGCAGGAACTCTCCGAGCTTTTCGGTGAGCTCAAGCAAGGGCTTGTGCATCACGGTGGTGTACTGGGCATGGACAATCTTGCCGACCTGCTCGCGTGCTGCCGCTACGACATCGGGGTGGCAGTGACCCGTGCTGGTAACACCGATTCCGGTGGTGAAATCGAGGTACTTTTTGCCGTCGGTCGCGTGGATCCAGCTGCCAAGGGCGTGGTCTACGACGACGGGAGTGGCCTGCTTGAGGAGGGGGCTGAGAGTTGCCATGGGCTTCATACTTTCTTAGAGAGTGTAGATTGTCAACAATAGGCGATGTTGAGGGAATCGGAAAGGTAAGTGCTTCTATTAGCTCGACTTGAAGCGTCGCGGTCGCGCAAAATCGAGGCCCTCAAAGGTTCGCTTGCCCAAGGCTTCGTGTGCGGCGATTTCGCCGTAGCCGGTGGCCATTTTGAAGCCCTGGCCGGAGAAGCCGGTGGCGAAGTAGATTTTGCTTCCTTCGTTCACGTGGCCGATCAGGGGCTTCCCGTCCGAGGTGAAGAGGTCCGGGAAGGCATCCGAGCGGACGATGTTGGGGAACAGCCCTGGGAAGAATTCGGTGACCGTCTCCATGGTTTCCGAGATTTCCGCGGATGTCAGGTCCCGGGGGACTGAATCCGCATGAGGTGTTGGTCCTCCCCGTCCGTCAAGCGTTGCCTTAACCGTCACGCCGTCGACGGCGGGTGCGCCGTACATGGAGCGGTCCCCGGAGATTCGGATGAAGACGGGAAACTTCTCAGGTGAGAACTCCGATGCATCCCGGGCGACGAACCAGGTCAGGAAGACCCGCTTGGTCTGCGTTGCTGCCTTCAGGTAGTCGGGCATCAGCCGCTGGGACCAGCCGCCGGAGGCGACGATGACGTTCTCGAAGGTCCAGGATTTGTCGCCGGAGGTGATGAGGACGCCGTCTGCGGTTTCGGTGATGCTGTCGATCGGGGTGTTGCTGTGGACTGTTGCGCCGTTGGCCTGGGCGGCGGCAACCGCCGCCGTGACCGCACGGTCGGTGCGCAGGGCGCCGGCGTGGGGGTCGTAGACGGCGATGTCGTCGGCACGGAGGTTGTGCTGCGGGTAGCGTTCGGCCATGTCCTCGCGGCTGAGGATTTCGTGGTCCGCGCCGTTGATCCTGGTTGTTTCCAGCAGGGCCGGGATGTAGGGCCCATCGGCGGATCCGATGGAGAGTCCGCCGCAGCGGGTCAGGATGTTCTGGCCGGTTTCGGCTTCGAGCTGGGCCCAGAGATCCCGTGAACGCTCCAGAATGGGGTAGAAGTCAGGCACTCCACGGTAAAGCATGCGGAAGAGCCGGGTGTCACCGCCCACGGCGCTGCGGGCATGAGCGGGTGCGTGGGCTTCGAATCCGGTGACGGAACCGGTCAGGCGGGAGGCCTGCCAGAGGGCCATGGATCCGATGCTGCCCAGGCCGATGATGGCGAGTTTTCCGTTCATGGTTAGAGGACCTGTTCGAGGAAGGCCTGGGTGCGGGCTTCTTTGGGGTTGGTGAGGACTTCGCGGGCGTCGCCGCGTTCGATGACGTAGCCGTCGTCCATGAAGATCAGGGAGTCGGCGACTTCGCGGGCGAAGCCCATTTCGTGGGTGACGACGACCATGGTCATGCCTTTTTTGGCGAGCTGTTTCATGACGGCGAGGACCTCACCGACTTTTTCGGGGTCCAGGGCCGAGGTGGGCTCGTCGAAGAGCATGATCTCGGGGTCCATGGCCAGGGACCGGGCGATCGCGACGCGTTGCTGCTGCCCGCCGGAGAGCTGGGCGGGGTAGTAGTCCCCGAACCGGGCCAGGCCGACGCTGGCGAGCAGTTCGTGGGCCTGCTTCATGGATTGTTTTTTGTCCTGGCCTTTGACCAGGACGGGTCCGGACATGATGTTTTCCTGTGCTGTCATGTTCGGGAAGAGGTTGAATGACTGGAAGACCATGCCGACCCTGGTGCGCTGCTGGGCGAGTTTTTTCGGCGGCAGGGCGTGGTAGGCGGTGTCGGTTTCGTAGTAGCCGAAGTCTTCACCGTTGACTTTCAGGACCCCGGAGTCCACGGTTTCCAGGCCGTTGATGCAGCGCAGGATGGTGGATTTACCGGAGCCGGACGGTCCGATGATGCAGCAGATCTCGCCGCTGGCGATCTGAAGGTTGATGTCTTTGAGGACTGTTTTGGGTCCGAAGGACTTGCGGATTTTCTGGGCAAGGATCGTGCCGTCGGTGCTCATCGGAGGTTACCTTCCGGGTCGGTCAGCACAACTTTTTTCGCCTTCCGGGGAAGCCTGGAGGTTGCGCGGGAGTATTTCTGTTCGAGCTTGGACTGCGGGTAGCTCAGCAGCAGGGTCATCACGAGGTACCAGAGGCAGGCCACGAGCAGCAGCGGGATGGTCTCGTAGGTGCGGGCGTAGATCAGCTGGGCGCTTTGGAGCAGTTCGGCAACACCGAGGACGCTGACCAGGGAGGTTCCCTTGAACATGCCGATCACCTGGTTGCCGGTCGCGGGGATGATCGAGGGCATCGCCTGGGGGATGATGACCTTGCGCATCCTGGTGCCGGAGCTCATGCCCAGGGAGTCGGCGGCCTCGATCTGGCCCTTGCCGACCGAGGAGAACCCGCCGCGGATGATCTCGGCCATGTAGGCGGCTTCGTTCAGGGTCAGGCCGACCAGGGCCGCGGTGATGGGTGCCATCAGGGCGTTCATGTCGATCGCGGTGCCGATGTTCGTGAACGGGATCCCGATGCTCAGGTTCGGGTAGAGGGCGGAGATGTTGAACCAGAAGATCAGCTGCACCAGGACCGGGGTGCCACGGAACAAGGTGATATAGATATTTGCGGCGATGGAAACCGGCTTCACGTGCGAGGAGCGCATGATTGCCAGGCCCAGCCCCAGCAGCGTTCCCAGTGTCATGCTCGCAACCGTGAGGAAGATCGTGAGCATCAGCCCGCGGAGGATGGATTCATGCGTGAAGTACTGGGCGACCACACCCCACTTGAAGTTGGGGTTGGTCAGGACGGAGGTGAGGATCCCGATTCCGACGAGAATGCTGAGGACCCATCCCGCGTACTCTTTGGGAGTCCGAAGCCGAATCCGGGGCTTGAGGGCTGCATCAATGCTACCCATCGTTGCTTTACTTTCTTTGCTGGTAGCTGTGACCATGGAGCGCCTCCTAGTTCAGCTTGGCGTCGGTGATGGCCCCGGAGTCCAGACCCCAGGTCTCAAGGGACTTCTTGTATTCCGGGGTTTCCAGGACGGCCTGGAGCGCTTTCTGGAAGGCGGGTGTCAGCGGCGAGCCCTTCTTCAGGCCGACGGCGGTCAAATCGCTCGAGCCGACGTCGACCCGGCCGAGGATGGTGAAGGAGCCCGGCTGCTGCTTCTCTGCCCATCCGAGAGCGGTTGTGTCGTAGAGGATGCCGTCGATCCGCTTGGAGTGCAGCTGGGTGAGGGCGTCCTGGATGTTGGGCAGCGTCACGCCATTGATAGCCGGCTGTCCCTTGGATGTGCAGGTCTGCTCGCTAAGGGTCGGGAGGCGCTTGAGCTGGCCGGTCGAGCCCTGGGTGACGGCGATGTTCTTCCCGCACAGGGTCTCGACGGTGAGGTTCTGCGGGTTCCCGGCGACCGCGGCCACGGAGTTGCCGGCCTTGAAGTAGTCGATCATGTCCAGGACCTTGAGTCGCTCTTCGGTTTTGGACATGGTCGTGGCGGTGAAGTCGAACCGGCCACCGTCCAGACCCGGGACGATCGTGTCGAACTTCGTGTCAACGAACTTCAGCTTCAGGTCCAGCTTCTTCGCAATGAGCCGGGCGACGTCCGGGTTGAGCCCGATCGGGGTCTGGTTGTCCTCCGCAAGGAAGGTCGTCGGCGGGTAGTGCAGGTCCATCGCAACCGTGAGCTCGCCCTTGTCCTTGAAGGACTGCGGCAACAGTGCCACGGCACCGGCGTCAGGCTGGATGCCTTCTGAAATGTCGGTGGTGTTGTTGGTCTTTGACTCAGATCCCGGCGTGCTGCTGGCCGCGCCGCCGCAAGCGCTCAACGCCAATAGAACTGCCAAGCCTGCAGCTGCGGTCTGGACTTTGTTGCTGGTCTTCATGGTGCTTCCCTTCGAATGGTTTCGGCTGAAGTGGATCCGCCAAAACGAGTGCATATTTCGCAGGACCGCCCGGTCGGCATCCCTTGCTTCGGGGCCGTGGCCTGGCGTTTGTGTGGTGCGCTTCATGCGGGGTTGTGATCCGGATCTCCTCCGCATCTAAGCCAATGCAACCCCCTTGAGAGAAGATTGTCAACAATTGACGAAAAGAAAAATGATGGGTTAACGATGCCCGAAGGGGAAGTCGCGAAACTGTTGACAATTTACAATTTGCGCCTCTAGAGTCGATGTATCGGGCAGCAGAGTCCCCTGCCACGGGGAAGAATCCAACCGGCTCTGCACATGCCTTGGGACCACATGAGACTCGGTATCCGAGCCTTCGACACAACTTCAAGAAACGGACGAATCATGGCAGACTCCAACCGCCCGAAGTACATCTCTTTTGATATCTACGGCACACTGATCAACTTCGACATTGATCCCACCACGCGTCGCCTGCTGGATGGCCGCATCTCTGAGGAGCAGTGGCCTGCCTTCAAGAAGCAGTTCCGTGGGTACCGGTTCGACGAGGTCCTTGGCGACTACAAGCCCTACGAGCAGATCCTCCAGGATTCCTTTGACCGGGTGTGCAAACGCTGGGGCATTGGGCCGACCGAAGGCGCCGGCGCTGCGTTCGCTGAGGCGGTACGCGGCTGGGTTGCCCACGAGGACGTGCCGGCTCCGCTGAAACTCATGGGCGACAACTACAAGCTGGTGGCTCTGTCCAACGCCGACGACAGCTTCCTGGACATCAGCATTCCCAAGCTCGGCGCACACTTCCACGCCGTGCTGACCGCTGAGCAGGCCCAGGCCTACAAGCCGCGCTACCAGGCGTTCGAGTACATGCTTGATACCCTGAACGCCAAGCCGGAGGACTTCCTGCACATCTCCTCGCACACACGCTACGACATTCACCCGATGCACGACATGGGCTTCCGCAACCTCTGGCTGCTGGACCGTGGCTATGACCCCATTGGCCCGGGCTACGACCTCACCACCGCCAAGTCCCTGGACGAGATCAACAAGCACCTCGGTCTCTAAACCGATTTCGAGGCGAAAGGTCAAACCGTGAAACTCATTCCTTACTGGCTGGACACAGCCGAAGCATCCGGAGACTACCGTCAGACTCCGGTACCCGAAAATGTCGATGTGGCAATCATCGGCGCCGGCTTCACCGGACTCTCCGCAGCCCTGGAATTTGCCAAGCAAGGCGCCAGCGTTGCCGTTTTCGAAACCCACACCGTCGGGTGGGGCGCGTCCGGCCGCAACGGGGGAATGGCAACCACTGGGTTGGCCATCAGCTTCAGCACCGCGGTCAAGCGCTACGGCGCCACCCGGGCCGTGGAGATGTTCCAGGAATACAACGACGCCATCGACACCATCGAAAAGCTCGTGCATGACAATGGCATCGACTGCGACTACAACCGCTTTGGAAAGCTCTCGCTGGCCTTCCACAAGTCCCACTACGAGGGCTTCCTGAAGTCGCAGGAGAAGCTGGCCGCCCTGGCCGACCACCATGTCACCGTTATCCCCAAGTCCGAGATCCACAGTGAAATCGGCACGGACTTCTACCAGGGCGCGATGGTTGACCCGCTCGGGGCTGGTCTGCACGTGGGCAAGTTCGTCCATGGCCTGGCCGGAGCGGCTGTTGCCGCCGGAGCCGATATTTGCGAGAACGCGGCGGTGACCGAACTGAACAAGGTGTCCGGCACCGTGCACGACGTGCACACCACCCGCGGCATCACCAGGGCCAAGCAGGTCCTGGTGGCTACCAGCGGCTACACCGGCAACATCACGCCATGGATGCAGCGCAGGGTCATTCCCGTGGGCAGCTTCATCATTGTCACTGACCCGTTGCCCGAAGACGTGGTCAACCGGATCCTGCCCAACCGGCGCCAGGCTTCGGACAGCAAGATGCTGACCTACTACTTCCGGATCACGCCGGACAACCGTCTGCTCTTCGGCGGCCGGGCCCGTTTTGCCCTGTCCAGCCCGGATTCGGACGTCAAGAGCGCTGAGATCCTGCGGAAGGCCATGCTCGAACTCTTCCCGTACCTGTCCAACGCCAAGGTGGACTACATCTGGGGCGGCCTGGTGGACCTTTCGATGGACCAGATGGTTCACGCCGGCGTCCACGACGGACTCTACTACTCCCTGTGCTACAGCGGGCACGGTGTGCAGATGGCAGCTCACATGGGCAAGCGGATGGCGCACTACATGGCCGGCGACAAGTCCGCCAATGTCTGGGAAGACCTGAAAAACCCGCCCGTTCCAGGCCACTTCGGTCCGCCCTGGTTCCTGCCCTTCATCGGTGCAGCGGCAAAAATCATCGACCGGGTCAAATAGGCAGGATAAGGGTTCATATGCTTTCATCAACGACCGCGGCTCAAGCGCGCCCGAAAACAGCTGAGGAAACGGGTTATGGCCGGGCAAACGTGGCCAACCTTCCTGGCGGTGCCTATTTTGAAGGCCAGTGGCAGACTACCGACAGGACCCTGGAAATACGGGATCCTGAAGATGGCATCCTGCTTGGCCGGGTCTGCACATCAACGCCGCAGGACGTGCGGCGAGCGATCGCGCACATTCATCGCCACCTCCAGGTTGACGAATGGCCGCTCCGCTCACGCCGCCAGGCGCTTGAAAAGGCTGTGCAGCTCCTGGGCGAACAGTCCGAGCGGTTCTCGAAGATCATTGCCGCGGAAAGCAGCAAGACGATAGTCGAGGCCGAGCGCGAGGTGCGGCGTTGCATGGAAACCCTGCGGCTCTCCGCCGCCGCTTCCAGCGAACTGACGGGGGAGACGCTGGGCTTTGATGACAGCGTGGCCGGCGGAAACAAGATCGGCTGGTACAGCCGTAAGCCGGTAGGGATCGTCGCGGCGATCACGCCGTTCAATGATCCACTGAACCTCGTGGCTCACAAGCTGGGCCCGGCTCTCATCGGAGGCAACGGCGTCGTGCTTAAGCCTTCCGGCCGGACCCCGCTGTCCGGGCTGGCGCTGGTCCAGCTGCTGGTTGAAGCGGGTGTTCCGTCCGGACGTATTGCGGCGATCGTGGCCGGTCCGGGCGTTTCCGAAGCACTGGTGACGGACCCGCAAGTGGATCTGATCTCCTTCACCGGGGGTCCCCAAACAGCGGACCGTATTGCCGCCGCGGCAGGCGCCAAGAAGATCATCTCCGAACTCGGCGGCAACAATGCCACGATTGTCTGCCCGGACGCTGACGCCGTCCAGGCAGCCAAGGCGATTGTGGCCGGAGCGTTCGGTGTGGCCGGGCAGAACTGCCTGTCCGTGCAGCGTGTGTACGTGCACACCTCGCTCTTCGAGCAGGTGCTCGAACACGTCACCGCCGGGACCAAGGCACTCAGGACCGGGTCCAAGCTGGACCGGAACACCAACGTCGGCCCCCTTATTTCGGAGGACGAAGCCCGGCGCGTGGAGGAATGGGTGGAGGAAGCGAAGGCTGCCGGCGCCACCGTCCACGCCGGAGGCAATCGCACTAAGGCCTACTACGAACCCACGGTGCTGACCGATGTGCCCTCGGAATGCCGGGTGATCCGGGAGGAAGTGTTCGGGCCAGTTGTCAGCATCCTGCCGTTCATTGAAGCCCAGGACGCCATTTTTGCAGCCAACAGCTCCGAGTACGGTCTCCAGGCAGGTGTCTTCACGCAATCGATCGACCTCGCCATGGCCATCGCCGACCGGCTGCACGTCGGCGCCGTTGTCATCAATGAAACCAGCGACGTCCGGATTGATTCCATGCCGTTCGGCGGATTCAAGAAATCCGGCGTAGGGCGCGAAGGTGTCAAGTACGCCGTCCTGGAGATGACCGAACCCAAGAACACCATCATCAACCTCGGAGAGCCGACCCGCCGGCAGCAACAGGGCTGGCCGACAGAACGGACACCATGAGCAGGCACAGCATTGCAGTAATTGCAGGCGACGGCATCGGGAATGAAGTTGTTCCCGCTGCCATCGCCTGCCTCGAGCGGATCGCAAGCATCCACTCCCTGAACCTGGAGTTCACGTACTTCGACTGGGGTTCTGACTACTACGGACGGCACGGGCGGATGATGCCCGTTGACGGGCTGGAACAGCTCGCCAGGCATGAAGCCATTTTCCTGGGCGCCGTGGGCTCGCCGGAGGTTCCGGACACGGAATCGCTGTGGGGGCTGCTGATCCCGATCCGCCGGGAGTTCCAGCAGTACATCAACCTCCGTCCGGTCAAAACGCTCGACGGCGTTGCCTCGCCTCTCGCGGCGGACAACCCGATTGACATCCTCATCGTCCGCGAGAACAACGAAGGCGAGTACTCCGAGGTCGGCGGGCGGATGTACCGCGGCCTGCCGCACGAAAGCGCGGTGCAGGAAACCATCTTCACCCGCCTGGGAGTCTCGCGTGCTGCCCATTTCGCCGCTTCTCTTGCTGCTTCCCGCCAGGGCAGGCTGACGTCCGCCACGAAGAGCAACGGCATTATCCACACGATGCCGTTTTGGGACGAAGTGGTCGAGGAAACCGTCCGGCTGTATCCGGGTGTGACCGTGACCCATGAGTTGGTGGATGCGCTGGCTGCGCACCTGGTCCTGAAGCCGTGGACATTGGATGTCATTGTCGCCTCCAACCTCCTCGGAGACATTCTCTCGGACCTGGGCAGCTCCGTGACCGGTTCCATCGGCTTGGCGCCCAGCGCCAACCTGAACCCGGAGGGCAACTTCCCATCCCTCTTCGAACCGGTCCACGGTTCTGCTCCGGACATCGCCGGCAAGGGCCTGGCAAACCCGGTAGGCCAGATCTGGTCCGGCGCCATGATGCTCGAGCACCTCGGACACCCCGAGGCAGCAGGGCACCTCCAGGCTGCCTTCGAGTCTGCCCTCCGCGACGGTCACGGCACCCGCGACGTCGGCGGCACCTCATCGACGTCGGAATTTACGGCAGCAGTCCTGACTGCGATCAACACCCTCGCCCTGGCAACGGACCAGCCAGCCAACGCTAGCGCGGTCACGGCGTCATGAGCGCCGCCGCAGAACGCAGGCGGCCCGTCGTCGCCGCCCTCTACCGCGAGGCACTGCCGCCCCGGCTTTCCGAGATCGAGGAGCTTGCCGAGGTCCGGCTGACCAAAGCCGATGGTCTCGCGAAGGCGATGGACGGCGCCGACGTGCTGTACCAATGGCACTCGTTCTCGCCGGCGCTCAAGGAGAACTGGAGCGCTGCCTCTACGCTGAAGTGGGTCCATGTCACGGCGGCCGGCGTCAGCCAGCTCCTGTTCGACGAACTGATCCAGAGCGACATTACCTACACGAACTCCCGCGGGGTCCTCAGCACGGCCATCGCCGAGTTCGCCCTCGGCTTCGTCCTGGACATGGCCAAGGACTCCCAAGGGTCCTACCGCCTGCAGCAGGAGCAACGCTGGCAGCACCGGACCACCCGCAAGATCCAGGGACAGACCGCCCTCGTGGTGGGGACCGGGTCCATCGGCCGCGAAATCGCCCGGCTCTTCCGCGCCGTCGGCATGGGAGCCGACGGCGGAGGACGGACAGCCCGCCCCGGGGATACTGATTTTGGGCAGATCCACTCCTCCCGGGACCTAGTCTCAGTGGTCAAGGATTACGACTATCTCGTGCTCGCTGCTCCGCTGACCTCAGAGACCAAGGGACTGGTCAACGCGGAGGTCCTGGCGGCCATGAAACCATCTGCACGCCTGATCAACGTAGGGCGCGGCGAGCTGGTGCACACGGGCGCCCTGACTGATGCCCTGGCCTCGGGCACCATTGCAGGCGCGGCGCTGGACGTTGTGCACCCGGAACCGCTTCCTGCCGGCCATGCCCTGTGGAGCGGGGACAACGTCATTATCACTCCGCACATGAGCGGGGACACCGAGGACTATCTTGACGACCTCGGGCTGCTGTTCCTCGAGAACCTGAGGCTGTACCGCGCAGGCGAGCCGCTGCAGAACGTCGTTGATAAGAAACTCGGCTTCGTCTCCGCTTCCTGAGCCTTCCCGTACCACCTAACCCATTGATTGCTCCGTAAGTGCCGTTTTGGGCTTCCAAAAGGGCACTTACGGAGCAATCGACACAAGGATTGAGACATGATCGAGAAATCGTCCCTTTTGGAAACCACAGGAAGCCGGACAGAGTCCGACTTCCTGGGTGTCCGGCAGATCCCGGTCACCGCATACTGGGGGATCCAGACCCTGCGTGCAGTGGAGAACTTCCCGATCACCGGCACGGCGATCTCCGCGTACCCGATGCTCGTCACGGCGCTGGCCCAGGTCAAGCATGCCGCTCTGTTGGCAAACTTCGATCTCGGCCTGATTGACCAGGTGAAAAAGGACGCAATCTCGCGCGCCTGCCAAGACATTGAACAGGGTCGGCTCCTGGAGCAGTTCGTGGTGGATGTGATCCAGGGCGGGGCCGGTACCTCGACGAACATGAATGCCAATGAGGTCATTGCCAACCGTGCACTGGAGCATCTGGGACTGGACAAAGGTGAGTATTCCACCATTCATCCGAATGGGGACGTGAACCTGGGCCAGTCAACCAACGACGTGTACCCCACGGCGATCAAGATCGCCACGATCCAGGGCGCCCTTGTGTTACTGGCAGCTATGGCACATCTTCGCAGAGCGCTGGCGCGGAAGGCTGTGGAGTTCGACGACGTGGTGAAAGTCGGCAGGACGCAACTGCAGGATGCAGTGCCCATGACCCTTGGTCAGGAGTTCAGCACCTATGCGGTGATGGTTGACGAGGACGAACGCCGGATTCGCGAAGCCCTGGTTCATCTTCACGAGATCAACCTCGGCGCGACCGCCATCGGCACCGGCATCAACACCCATCCACGATATGCCGCCGAGGCCTGCACTCACTTGCAGCGCATCACCGGGCTACCGCTGGTGACGGCAGGCAACCTCGTGGAAGCGACCCAGGACTGCGGTGCCTTTGTGCTGTTCTCCGGGACCCTAAAGCGCGTGGCGGTAAAGCTGTCGAAGATCTGCAACGACCTGCGGCTGCTCTCCTCGGGACCCAGGGCGGGCTTCGCCGAAATCAACCTTCCCCCGCGCCAGGCCGGGTCGAGCATCATGCCCGGGAAAGTGAACCCGGTCATTCCGGAAGTGGTGAACCAGGTCGCCTTTGAGGTTGTCGGCAACGACCTGACCATCACCATGGCCGCCGAGGCCGGGCAGCTGCAGTTGAACGCGTTTGAACCGATCATCGCGCGCTCCCTGTTCGCCAGTCTGACCCACCTCACGGCGGCATGCACCACGCTGGCGGACCACTGCATCGACGGGATCACTGCCAACAAGGAATACCTTCGTTCCCAGGTCGAAGCGAGCATCGGTGTCGTCACCGTCCTCAACCCGCTCATCGGCTACGATGCGGCAACCTCCATCGCCCGCCAAGCACTCTCCACGGGCCGCAGCGTCACCTCCCTCGTCCTCGAACGCGGACTACTCACGGCCGACGAACTCGACGAGATCCTCCGCCCCGAACACCTGGCCAACCCGCACACCCACACCGCGGACCGGCCGTCCCTCTAGATAGCGTCACGTTAGGAACGGAGCCCTACATGCCCACGCTTGCCAAAGCCTATGTCGCAGTCTCGGCCGCGTCGCCCCTGCAGCCAGGCACCATCGAACGCCGCGAGCCCGGTGAGTTCGACGTGCAGATCGCCATCAAGTTCGCAGGGATCTGTCATTCCGATATTCACACGGCGCGGGGCGACTGGGCGGGCGTGAATTACCCGGTGGTCGTGGGGCACGAGATTGCCGGCGTCGTGGAGGCCATCGGCGCCAAGGTGACGCGACATTCAGTGGGGGACCGTGTGGGCGTGGGCTGCTTTGTGGATTCCTGCCGTGACTGCGTCAACTGCCGTGCCGGCGAGGAACAGTACTGTTTGTCCGGGGCGACGAGCACCTACAACTCCGTGGGCCGGGACGGCCTGCCCACAGCCGGCGGCTACAGCACAAGCATTGTGGTGGACGAGAACTATGTCCTGCGGATTCCTGACGGCATTCCACTTGACGCCGCCGCACCCCTGCTGTGCGCCGGCATCACCATGTACTCGCCGCTGCGCACCTGGAAGGCCGGACCGGGGAAGCGCGTGGCCATCATCGGCATGGGCGGACTCGGCCATATGGGCGTCAAGATCGCCGCAGCCATGGGCGCGGAGGTCACAGTACTCAGCCAGTCGCTCAAGAAGCAGGAGGACGCGCTCCGGCTTGGGGCGGAGCATCACTATGCCACGTCCGACCCGTCCACTTTCGAGATTCTGAGGGGTCATTTTGATCTGATCATCAATACGGTCTCCGCTGATATCGACGTCGACGGGTACCTTTCACTGCTTGCTTTGGACGGCACGATGGTTCTCGTGGGGCTGCCATCGAAACCGCTGACGCAACGCGCCTGGTCACTGGTCAGCTTCCGCCGCAGCCTCTCCGGATCCAAGATGGGCGGGATACGGCAGGCCCAGGAGATGTTCAACTTCTGCGCCGCCCACGGGCTGGGGGCAGAGGTGGAAGTGATTCCGGCCAGCAAAATCAACGACGCCTACGAGCGCGTCCTCGCCAGTGACGTGCGGTACCGCTTCGTCATCGACGCAAACACGTTTTGAGCCATTGCTGCAATTAATGCCCCCTCCGAAGGAACGACATGAAGAAAAGAACCTTGGACTCGCTGCCGACTCACGACGGACATGTGACATCCCTGACGGGTCATCATTGCCCGCAGACCGGCTGGTGGTTGGCGGATGGCGACCCCGACACGAGATTCATCTCCAAGGGTGACGTGATGCCTGCGATCAACGGCCGGCCCACGCATTGGATACTGTGCTCAGAGGCACGCCGCCCGGGCCTTCGACCTGCCTCGGCGGCGTTTGGAACCTGATCAGTTAGGGCGGCGCTTGTATGTTGTCTTCGTCAGTTCGGCCGGTCCCTGCCCAGTGACGTGCGGCGGTACCAGTCAGTGGTTGGCTTCCTGCCTTTGCTGCTGTTGGCACAATTTCGGTTACTGCAGTGCGACGGGATTTCCTCCTGCGGCTGCCTCGCACCCGGCCCGCCGTATTGCAGCCTCGCCGAGACCACGGCTGATCCACACGCGGCACAGACCAGAATCGACCTCATGGTTGGCCACTGCAACCTGTCTCGGCCGTGGAGGTCCTATGGCGAGTAGTGGCCAGCTTGCCGTGGATCTCGCTTGTGCTTTCGCTCTTGGCTTCCATACGTCCCCCCTGAATTGGCCTGCGATTAGAGTACCGCGTCCGGGGTCCAGACATTCAGCGGTGCCCCGACGGCTCAGCGGATCCCGCTGTCCACAATGAGAGTGATGTGAACAGGAGTGTCCGAAACGACCACGGGCTCGGAAGCCGTCGAGGCGTAGCCGCCGACATTGGTCGCCTGAATAACGTATCGGCCCTCGGGCAGCGTCAGGCTGAAGGCACCTTCCATGTCTGTGAGCGTTGAGCCCCGGACGGCCTCGCCGCTAAGGGCAACGACTGCCGCCCGTGATACCGGACGCGGCGGGCACTGCTGTCCAACACGTTCGACCGGACAGACCGGTGCCGTCAGGACGTAGCCCGTGACCCGCCCTGATTGGTCTGGCACCTGCCCGGACTGGCCGGCGCACCCGCATACCAGCATGGTAGCCGCGAGCGGCAAAGTCAGGTCGAACCTCGCCATCATCACTCACCAAGCAATCCAGAACACCATGAAGTTGGTCCCGCGTTTCCGCACGGAGAAGCGGCCTCCTGCGGCGCAACGCTTCGTGTACACCACCGAGTATCCACGCTCCACGAGCCGAAAAATAGGCATTAAACGGCCCTTACGGTAGTCCGTAGACCCTCCGGGCGTTTTCCCGCGCTACAAGCTCCACAACGCGGCGTGCATCGGCCTCCGACCATTCGTCGTCGTCAATCCACCGGCCGAAGACGCCTGTGATCGCGTTGCGCCAGAGCCGCGCGCCGAGGTAGTGGAGTTCGGCCGGGCCGATGGCATCGGACGAGTAGAGGATTTTCGTGAACGGGGCGAGTTCGAAGGAGCGCGCGATGAGGCTCCGGCTTCGGACGCCGACGTGGTTTACCGCCAAGCCGACGTCGAGGTAGACGTTGTCGAAGGCCTGGGCGAGATAGCCAGCCTCACGCTCGAACGGGTAGCAGTGCAAGAGCAGGACGGGGACCTTGCTCGCCTCCACCGATCGGAGAAAGTCGAGCAGAAGCAAGGGGTTCGCCCGGTCAAGGTCCAGCTCCCGGTCCCCGAACCCGACGTGGAGCTGGAGTGGCAGCCCCATTGAGATGGCGCAGTGCAGGCCGAAGCAGATGAGGGTGAGGTCGTCAAGACGTACCGCCCCACCGGACTCGATCCGTTGCCGCCACAGCTTCGCGGACTCAGCTACCTCGCGGTCGGCCGGCCGGCTGAGGTCGTGATTGAAACCGGCCCGATAGGCTAGAACCGACTTCGCCCCCACGACGACATTGGGTTGGTTTGCCAGCAACCCGGTGAACGCGTCCACATAGCCGCCCGGATCCTGGTCCGATTGGATCAGGGTTTCCGCGAGGGTTTCCAAGCGTACGATCTCGTGGGCCGTGGCCCCGGCAATTTCCGCCATCCCGGGTGGATCGAGCATGGCCCCGGTCTTGAATCCGGTGTCGATCAGCCAGTGACTGACTCCGGCTGCCCGGGTCATCCGTCGGCTGATTTCCAGTTCGCCGAGTTCGCTGCGGCGCCGCCAGTAGACCTCGGCTGTGACGTGCCGGGGCAAGTCGATGATCTCGGCGCACCAGCGGCGGAGGGCGAAACCCAGTTGGGAGTCGTAGGCCGCCGACGGTTCCGCGAGGGGTTCGCTATTGCCCTCGTTTAGCGCATTCTGAAAGCGTGTTTCGTCGCCGTCGACCCCATACGCGCCGTGCACGTGGTGGTCGATGAGCCGCACGTCTTCGACAAATCCGGCGAACGACTGCCCCATCAGATCGACCAGGCCAGGCGGAAGAGGGCCGCGAGTTCCTTGGGGTCCCTGGCTCCGTGCGTCTCCTGCTCATGGCGCCGCACCGCAACGGTGGTGTCGACCACCTCGTTGCCCAGCAGCCTACGGGCGTACACGGAGTTGTCCAGGGACGTGATGATGGCCGCTGGCGAATCAGAGACGGTGCCGATCCCTGCGGCCTCCCTTTCCGCCGCGGTGAGGCGGCTTGGGTCGCCGGGAACTTCACCGGGCGGGCGGCTGCCACTGGTGATGCCCTCGAGCGCGACGGCCAGGATGGCGGCCGAGGCCAGGTATACGTTGGCGGAAGGGTCAATGACCTTGACTTCAACGCTCGCCCCATGGGGGTTGCCCACACCGCCTTCGACGAAACGGACGGATGCTTCACGGTTTTCCAGGCCCCAACACAAGAAGGCACCCGACCATGCGCCGGGCGCGAGCCTGATGCCGGACAGGATGGAACCGGTGAGCAGACCCTGCACCTCGGGAAGCCCTTGGATGATTCCGCCGATCGCCGCCCCGCCCTCCTCGGTGATGCCGTGCGGACCGGCACCGCCGCTGAAGAGGGGTGCCACGCCACGGTATAAGGAGAAGTGCTGGTGGGCGCCATTGCCGACCGAGCCGGGGAAGGGCGCGGGAGAGAAGGAAGCCTGCAGCTTATGTGCACGGGCGACCCTACCGACGACGATCTTTGCCAGGACCACGGTGTCCGCTGCTGCGAGCGGATCCCTCGGGGCAAGGGAAACCTCAAACTGGTTGCGGCCGTATTCCGCGTGAAGCTGTTCAACCTGGGCACCCGAATCGTTCATCGCGGCCAGCAACTCGGCCAGGAAGTGCTCCCGGTCAAGCAAACCGGTCAGCCCATACGGAGCCCAGGGCGCGTCGTCGAGCGCCGTGCCGTCCCCGGCGACGAGCATGAACTCCAGCTCGTGGCCCACGAGTGCCCGGTAGCCGGCGTTCCCGGCCCGCTCCTGGACGCGGGCCAGCGTGCCACGCGCACAGGCCGGATCCCGGCTTCCGTCCTGAAGGAACATGTCCGCGGGGGCCCACGCAAGGCCTGAGCCGAGACTGCGCAACCCGTTGGGATCGATCCTCAGGCGCAGGTCGCCGACGGCGCTGATGTTGTCGGTGAAGGCGATTTCTCCGTCGATGCAGAACACATGCCAGACCGGAGCGGCCCCCATGCCGGCCCGGTGGAAGGAGCCGAGCCGGGCCACCGGGACACTCTTGGCCAGCGTGATTCCGGCCGCGTTCACCATTGATCCGATGACCAGTCGAACGCCGGCCTCTTGGAGTCGGCCCGCTGCCGGATCTAGGTCGGATGCGTCGAGAGCAGGAAAACCCGAACCATCGCTCATAGGGATATTCTGCACCTTCGCCGCGAGCATGCAGGCACTGGGTGGGGTCGGGAACAATGACCCCTCATCGTGTCACGGCTATTCTTGGTGGATGGATGTCGTATCACTGTCCGCCGTTACCTTGAGTGGCCACTTCGCCCGGGAATTTCCGGAGATGGCCATTTCGTGGCGGGCGGAGGAGGTTCCTGACCCTGAACTGCTGGTGCTCAACGAGCGGTTGGCTGCCGATCTAGGCCTGGACACCGACTTCTTAAGCAGTCCTGACGGGGTGGGACTGCTGACCGGGTGTCGGCTCCCCGTTGGCGCCACGGCGGTCGCGCAGGCTTACGCCGGTCACCAGTTCGGCTGGTACGTCCCTAGGCTCGGCGACGGGCGTGCCCTGTTGCTGGGGGAGATTACGCACGCGGACGGCAGGCTGCGGGACGTGCACCTCAAGGGTTCGGGGCGTACACCGTTTGGCCGCGGGGGAGATGGCCTGGCCGTTGTTGGACCGATGCTGCGTGAATATCTCGTCAGCGAAGCCATGCACGCGTTAGGCATTCCCACCACACGGTCCCTTGCCGTGGTGGGAACGGGGCGTCTGGTGCAGCGTGAAACCGTGCTGCCAGGAGCCGTGCTCACCCGCGTCGCGATGAGTCATGTGCGTGTGGGCAGCTTCCAGTACGCCGCGGCCACGGGGGACACCGGCCTCGTTCGCCGCCTTGCCGAGTACGCGATCAGCCGGCACTATCCGGCCGCGGCGGAAGCCGAGAATCCCTATCTCGCCCTGTTCCACGCCGTGGTTGCGGCGCAGGCGTCGCTGGTGGCCCGTTGGATGCTGGTGGGGTTCGTCCATGGGGTGATGAATACCGACAACATGACGATCTCGGGCGAGACCATCGATTACGGCCCGTGTGCGTTCATGGACGTGTTCGATCCCGCTGCCGTTTACAGCTCGGTCGACGGCAGCGGCCGCTACGCCTATCGGAACCAGCCAGTGGTGGCGGAATGGAATCTCGCGCGTCTCGCCGAGTCGTTGCTGCCCCTGCTGCACGAGGACCAGGAGCAGGCAATCCAGCTTGCGGTGCATTCACTGGATGATTTCCGCCCGAAGTACAGTGCTGCCTGGGCGGCGGGCATGAACGCGAAGCTCGGATTCCGTCCAGGGCTCGATGACGAGGTGACGTGGCCCCTTGTCGAGGAGCTTTTGGCCCTCCTCCAAGAGGGAAAGGTCGATTACACGTCGATCTTCCGCAGCCTTGGCAAAGCGGCCCGCGGCCACTCTGGGCCTGCACGGCAACTTGTTCCGGATGTGGCGGCGTTCGATGCTTGGGCTGAGCGCTGGCGTGCCTTGAGCCCGGACGCCGCCGCGATGGACCGGGTCAATCCCGTGTATATTCCCCGCAACCACCTGGTAGAGGAGGCCCTGGCTGCCGCCACGGGTGGCGACCTGCACCCGCTGTACCGGCTTCTGGACGCGGTCAGTCGCCCGTTTGACGAGCGCCCGGGTCTCGAGCGATACGCGGTTGGCGCCCCGGAAGATTTCGGAACCTACCGGACGTTTTGCGGAACCTGAACCCTTGGCCCCGCTCAGTCTGTGAGGGCCTTGTCATGCCGCGCGCTGACCGCCGTTATCCGGGATTTCTGAGCACGGTGACCGGCGGCCAGGACCTATGTTCAACCTGCACAATAGGGCCCCTGAACATGATCCACTCCTATCCAGCTTTCGATGAACCTAAATAGCAGTCGGGGGTGCCTGGACCAGGCCCGCGCC
This sequence comes from Arthrobacter oryzae, assembly GCF_030812315.1. Taxonomy (GTDB): domain Bacteria; phylum Actinomycetota; class Actinomycetes; order Actinomycetales; family Micrococcaceae; genus Arthrobacter; species Arthrobacter oryzae_B. The sequence goes on from NZ_JAUSSM010000002.1 coordinate 60,177, forward strand.
CACGTCCCACGGATCCGTGCCCGGCTTGAGCGGGCTGAACGTTCCGGAAGCGATCATCTTGGACTGTAGGAGTACCGGACTCAGCGGCCCCTGTTCAAGAAGCCGTTCCGCCCACAGCGCCGTCACGCCGGCCACGTGCGGGGTGGCCATGCTGGTTCCGCTGATGGTTTTGGTGCCGCCGTTGAGCCAAGCGCTGAATACCCCGACTCCGGGGCCGGCCACCGTCGCCATCGTATTGGAAAACGGCGCCACCGTGAGTCCACCGCTGCCGTCGGCCAAGGCTGCCACGGAAGTGATTCCGTACGCCGCGGCTGGCGGGGCAACGTTAATCTCGTAGGCGGGATTGCCGGTGCGCTTGCTTTCGTTGCCGGCGGCTGCGATGACTACTGTGGTCTGGGCGACGGAGGCACGGGCGTTGAGAAGGTTGGCCAGCTGTTCGAAAAGCCGGATGTTGGCGCGGTAGCCTTCAAGGGCGATCGAGGTGGCGGCGGGGATGGACAGACCGTTCACTTTGACCAGCTCGTCCACCCAGCCGGGAAAGTCCATGCCTAGCGACATGGAGATGACATGGGCTCCGTTGTCGGCAGCCCAGAGCATTGCCGTGGCAAGAATGTCGCTGCTGCCGCCGTTCGGGCCCCCGAGGACCTTGCCGATCAGGGCTTTCTGGACGCCGCGGGCGACGCCGATCCGCTGGCCCGCGAGGTCGCGGCCGAAGATCGTTCCCGCGCAGTGCGTGCCGTGGCCGTTGTCGTCCTCGGCGCTGCCGGCGCCAGTGAAGTCTTTCGTGACGACGTTGACGCCAGCGAAGGCCGGATGGTCGGCGTCGATGCCGGTGTCCAGGACCGAGACGGTCACCCCGGCGCCCGTGTAGGGAGAGGCATCTGCGCCCACCGCTTTGACGCCCCATGTCACAGCAGCGGCCGGTGCCGCTTCTGCTGCGAGGGGTTCGATGAGTTTCATCGGCATCGCGGGGGCGAATCCGAGGACCGTGGGATCGTTTTGCAGGGCGTTGATGGCAGAACTTGAGGCGTTGTCGGTCCGCTCCACGGTCATTCCCACGGCCCGTTCCGCGAGGTTTTGGGCTGCGGTGTCGAGCCCCCGGGCTCCCGGTCCGTCGAAGGGGTCGCGAGTGGCGCGCAGGGCAGGGGCGCGTAGAACGACGATTTTCTGGTTGAGTAGTTTGGACACCGTGTGCTCCTTGGCCGCTACACAGCAGCGTGGGCACCTGGCGCCGGGGCCGCTGTGCGAGTTTCTTGCAAATGCCGGCGAAGGGGCCGGACAAAAGGAACGGGAGGACTCCCAGACGTGAAACTGCGCAGCGAACGGCTGAGACCTTGCATACTTGCCGACGCAACCGTTCAACATGTTTATCCAAGTAAACGTACTAGAGGTTAGTCAGGGCCCAACGCGCTGTCAATGGACCGCGTTGACTATATATTTGCCGGGCCGTCACAGCGCTGTCATCGACATATCCGACCGGATCCCACAGCAGCGTGCCGTTGGGTGTTGCCACAAGCTGGGCGGCCTGCCCGGTCCCGGCCAACAGGCATCAAATGCCAGGTCGATGCAGCCAGACGGTTGCCTGGTTTTGTCGCTCCAAAGCCTCCGCGATCCGACGCGCTGCCTGGATGACCACGTCGCCGTGATCTTTACCAGGTGATGCAGTTACCCGGACCAGAGGCATGGTGAGGCAAACGGCAGCGACGATTCCTTGGTCAGTCACTACTGGCGCACTGATGGAACCCAGTCCGGGGGTGCGGGCACCAACCGAGGGAGTTGCCCTCCAGAGAAAGTTCCTGCGTCATGTGATTCCTGCCTGCGTCTTCGAGTGCAAGATTTCCCACTCAGTGGGAGATGCTTGTCATTGGGCCGATAGGGATAGCATCGCCATGTGACGAGCGCAACAGATTGCTGTCCCAGGCGTGTTTCAACGGTGTACGGGAAACTTGGCGGCCATCGGAACTAACCCCAGCGACTCCCCCGTAGAGGCGCCAGCGCGCCACCGATGCCGGACAGGTCCGGTCCTCTTAGGGAATTTCCACGTGCCGCGTTGGGGTCCCTGATGGTCTGCGTTGATGCTGGCGAAGTGCGAGCAGCGGAAAGATGAGTACCGAAAGCATTCCTGCTCCAATGAGTGCGGATGAGATTCCGCTTGAGATAAGCCCCTCGTCCCGGCCAATGCCGGTCACCGCTACGATGATCGGCAGTCCTGTTGCCCCAAACAGTATGATGGCCAATTTGTCGGCAGGAGCGGACGTAGGGGGCGCTGCGAGCAACGACGGCAGGCCGCGGATGATGAGCAGTAGGAGCAGGAACAGGGGGACCAGTGCGAGAACTGCCGGGCTGGCGATGAGCGCGCGCAGGTCAAAGTCTATGCCGGTGTCGATAAAGAAGATCGGCACCAGGAAGCCGAAAGCGATGGCGTCGATTTTCGTCTCGATGACCGTCCGGTCTTGTTCGGGAGCGCGCGCGATGGCAACCTTCCAGAGGACTCCGGCGGCGAATGCGCCCAGCAGCATGTCGAGTCCCAGCACCATGCTCAGCACAACGAGCACGGTGAGGATGAACACGATTGACCGAACGGCGAACTGGCCGCTGGTGTGGAGGGTCCTGGTGACCTGGGAGTGGAGAAGCGTGTGCCGTGCCCGGGACGCGAGATAAATCGCAAGGCCGGTCAAGAGAACAAACCCGAGAAGTACCGCTGTGGCCGGTCCCAGCTGCCTGCCACTGAAGAACAGCGAGATCGCAATCAGCGGACCAAACTCCCCAGCCGCGCCCAGTGCGGTGACCGCGATGCCCAGCGGGGATTTCAATTCGCCGGCGTCGCGAAGGATTGGCAGCAGCGCGCCCAGCGCCGTGGAGCACAGGGCGACCCCGATAATCACGGCAGCAGCCGGTGACGGGGCCAGGACAAACCCGGCGCCAATGCCTGCCGCCAAGGAAATGACCCAGCCAGCGGACGCGCGGTTGACGGGCCGGCCCCGGATCACGGCGAAATCAATCTCATTGCCGGCAACAAAGAAAAGCATGGCCAGCCCGAATTGGGCCAGTGTGTCTATGAATTCTGTGGGTTGGATCCACCCCAACAGGCTGGGGCCGAGCAGGATTCCGAGGACAATCTCGAACACCACGATAGGCACTTTGATCACCCGGTCAAGGAAGCGGGCCGCAAGGGGCGCTGCGATGGCCAGCAAGGCGATCAGAACCAACGACGTGGACAAGCCATGCATCAGCGGTACCTCCGGTACCTCGGCTGCTTCGAAGGAAAAGTAATCCAAAGCTACCGCCACTATTGCTGGCGGCGCCATAACAGCCAACCGCCAAATGCTACCCCGGTGTCGACGATGACCCTCAGCTCGAAACCCGCGGCGGCCGGGAGGAACGTGTCGAACTCCAGAGCAAAGATGGGCGGTTCAGGTCAAATGGTCGAAGTCTCCTCGCGCCCAGGCAGCGTGCCGTTGGGCGGAATCCCGCAGAACGGCCTTGGCTCCGGACGCGATTACATTGTTGAAGTTGCCGTAGATCCGGTCAAACTCGAGTTCTCCCAGCTGCTCGGCGATTCGCAACGCCACCGGCCCAGAGAGCGGCAAATGATTCGGGTAGCTGCGCATGAAGGCGATGGAGCGACGGTCTGGATTCGGATACACGCTGTCACCGGTCAGGAGAACTCCTCTGCCGGCCGCTCCTGCAGCCCAGTGCACCACTGCGCTGCCCGGGAAATGCCCCCCGGTCTGATGTAGGGTCAACCCTTCGGCGATAGTGTGACTGCCGGACCAATATTCGATGATCGGATCATTGCGCCCCAGCCAATGCCGGTCTGCGTCCGCCACAAGTACAGGGACGCCGCCGAGCCGATGCGACCATTCGACCTGCACACCAAACATGTGTGGATGGCTGGCGGCGATCGCCAGGACCGGGCCTCGCTCGAGCACTGCCTGCACAGCGCTGTCGTCGACATAACCGACCGGATCCCACAGCAGCGAACCCTCGGGTATTGCCACAAGCTGGGCGGTCTGCCCGATCCCGACTTTTGGCTCCGTCTTGATCCCGATAAGTCCCGGCTCGTTCTCCTTGAACCATGCTTGCTGGCCCTCCTGCGCCAGAGCGTCCAGTGTGAGCCACGTCTGTCCGTCCTCGGGCACGTACTGCCTCTCATCGGCGCAGATCGGGCAGAGCCCCGGAGCCGGTTCGTCGCGTTCGACGGCGCAGGTTGCGCAGATCAGCATGGTTGTTCCCTCCTCAACGTCATGTCCTGCTTTCCGCCTTCTTCACCCTCGGCCGCAGGCTGCCCTGCCCAGACTATGGCACGCGAAAGTCCCCTAGGAAGAGAACCAGTAGCCGGTGCGTGTACTCCATTTACTCAGTCCTCTATGCCGGTGCTGAGGCTGAGGTCCCGCCATTGGTCCAGTTCTGTCCGCTGCCGCTGAGCGACGGAGCCGAAAGCATCGAACGCGTCTTCGCCAAGCACCAGCAGCGACGGCGGGTTCCCGCTACCGACGACCGCCAGGATGGCTTCCGCGGCCTTCGCCGGGTCGCCCGGCTGGGTGCCGTGCATCGTGTCGTTCTCCTTGCGCCGCTTGCCGGCCGTCTCCGAGTAGTCCGCGATCGGCGTCGCCGACTGGGTCAGCGAGCGGCCGGCGAAATCCGTGCGGAACGCGCCGGGCTCGACGACGGTGGCGTTGATGCCCAGCGGCTGCAGTTCCTTCTGGAGGGATCCGGACATGCCCTCCAGGGCCGCCTTCGTGGCCGAGTAGAAGCCGGATCCGGCCGGTGAGATGCGCGCTCCGATGGAGGAGATGTTCAGGATGGTGCCGGACCTATTTGCACGCATGTCCGGCAGGACTGCTTTGATCATGTCCACTGCGCCGAAAACGTTCGTGTCGAACAATTGCCGGATGTCGGCGTCGTCCGCTTCCTCAACCGCAGAGCGGTAACCGTACCCGGCATTGTTGACCAGCACGTCGACGCCGCGGAAGCGGGCCTGTGCCTGCTGGACTACCGAGCTGATCTGATTCCGGTCGGTGACATCGAGGGGCAGGGCCAACGCCGTGTCGGGGAAGTCGGACGCGACGTCTTCCAGCGTGGCCGGGTTCCGGGCGGTGACGACAGCATTGTGGCCGTGCGCGAGCACTGCCTCGGCGAGCGCCCGGCCGAGTCCGGTGGAGCATCCTGTTCCGGCTGGCAGGTCCTGTCAGGGCATGGCTCGGGAATTGCGGCGTACGACGCGTTCGGCGGGAACGATGAGCACTAGTGTCACGAGCAATGCGGTTGCCAGCATGATCGATCCGCCGGTATAGGCCACGGCGACGGTCCCGGCGAGTGAGCCCGCTTTGGCTGAGACCGCGACCAGGACACCGACGCCGAGGGCGCTTCCGAGCTGGTGTGAGGTGTTGACCAGTCCGGAGGCGGCGCCGGCGTCGTTGGCGCTAGCTCCTGCGATACCGGCAGAGGTGAGCGGGGCGAAGGCGAGCCCCTGGCCGACGCCGATCAGCACCATCGGGAGTGCGACGCCGGTGAGGTACGGGGTATCGGCGGTGATGGTGCTGAGCCAGGTCATGCCGGCCAGGGTCAGGGCGAGCCCGGCCGCCAGCAGGGGCGCGTTGCCGAAGCGCTGCGTGAGCCGCGGGACGGCCAGTGCAACGAAGAAGTTCACAACCGTCATGGGGAAGAAGGCCACGCCGGCCTGTAAGGGGTTGAAGCCGTAGACACCCTGCAGGAACTGCGTGGTGAAGAAGAAGAAACCGATCATGGTGCCGGCGAAGAGAAGCCGTGCAGCGTAGGCGCCGGCCCGTTCCCGGCTGGCGAACAGGTGCAGCGGCATGATGGGCTGCTTCGCTTTGCGTTCGTTCATGACCAGCAGGGACAGCAGCACCGCGGCAGCGGCGAGGGCAGTGATGGTTTCCGGGGCGGCCCAGCCGGCATCGGTGGAGTTGACGATGGCGAAGACGAGCGCCCCCATGCCCAGTGTGGAGCACAGGGCGCCGAGGACGTCGAACCGCCCCGTGGCCCCCGGGGACTCCGGGATTACCCGGATGGCCGCGATGATCATGGCGGCGCCGATGGGCACGTTGACGAAGAAGCCGGCGCGCCACGAGACCCATTCGGCCAGGGCGCCTCCGACAACCAGCCCGAGGCTGGCGCCGATTCCGGCAACGGCGCCGTAGGCTGCAACGGCGCGGGTCCGTTCCCGGCCGGCGGCAAACGTCGCCGTCAGCAGCGACAGCGAGGAGGGCGCGACGACGGCCGCGCCAACTCCCTGGAGCGCACGGGCAGCTATCAGCCATACATCATCGGGGGCAAGCCCGATCAGGAGGGATGCGAAGGCGAACACGGTTAGGCCGACGATGAACACCCTGCGCCGGCCCAGGATGTCGCCGAGGCGTGCGCCAAGCAGCAACAGGCCGCCGAACACCAGCGTGTAGGCGTTCTGCACCCAGGACAGCCCCGTGGTTGACAGTCCCAGCTCCGCCTGGAGCCTGGGCAGGCCGGTGAAGATGATCGAGTTGTCCAAAATGATCATGAAATAGGCGACGAGTATGATCGCCAGGATCGCCGTGGGACGGACCCGGGTGGGCGGTACGGCGGTGATGGTGTTCACGAATGTCCTTCGTACTTGGCGTATCGGCGGTAGCTGTTCGCTGGCCCTGCTTTATCAAGCTGACCACCCCGGAAGAAGCCGCGGGAGTGCCTGCTGTTCCATGTACCGGCAGACCACCCTTCAGCGGCGGGCATGACAAGGAAAGGTGTACTGTCAGGCCCTCCCACCGCTGCTTCGGCGGCCGTAGCCTGAAAACATGGAGAGTCGAAAAGATGTGAGTGAGTTCCTGCGTTCCCGCCGGGCAAAAGTTACCCCCGAGCAGGTGAATCTGGTCGTCGGCGGCAACCGGCGCGTGCCGGGGCTGCGGCGGGAAGAGGTGGCGACCCTGGCCTCCGTCAGCGTCGACTACTATGCCCGGCTCGAACGCGGACACCTCACCGGCGTCTCGGATGAAGTGCTTGCATCCATCGCCCACGCGCTGCGGCTGGACGAAGCCGAAACGGCACATCTCTTTGCCCTCGCCCGCGCAGCCCAGCCGGGACCCGCCCGCCGCAAACGGGCAGCCAAGCCGCAGGAGCTGCGCCCCAGCCTGCAACGGTTTATGGAGGCCGTCACCGGCGCCCCGACCTGGGTGCGCAACGAACGGATGGACTTCATCGCCGCTAATGCGCTGGGCCGCGCCCTCTATGCACCGGTCCTCGCCGACCACGTTCAACCGGCCAACACTGCCCGGTTCATGTTCCTCAACCCCGAAGCACCCACCTTCTTCCCGGACTGGGAACAGAACGCCAACGACGTCGTCGCCGTCCTGCGCGGCTATGCCGGCCGGACGCCACATGACCGCAGCCTCTCGGATCTGATCGGGGAGCTCGCAACACGCAGCGAGGAATTCCGTACTCGTTGGGCCGCCCACAACGTCCGCTTCCACCGAACTGGCCTCAAGCGCATCCACCACCCCGTCGTCGGAGACCTCGAACTGAGCTACGAAGCGATGGAACTGCCGGCCAATCCCGGGTGGACAATGTTCGCTTACACGGCCGAACCCGGCTCAGCCAGCGAAGAACGCCTGAAACTGCTCGCCAGCTGGGCCGCGACCACCACCAGCGAACTCCCCGCGACGGCGGCACTGGACTGACGCGCTGATACCCCGGATTAGGAGACAGATGGACAAGAAAAACAATCCCGGCACCGTACTCGTCGTCGGCGCGACCGGCAGCGTCGGACGCCACGTCGTGGCCGAAGCGGTACGGCAGGGTTACGGGACGAGGGCCCTCGTGCGCGACCCATCGCGGGCAGGCCGGCTCGACCCCGCCGCACTGAAGGTTGTGGGCGAGCTGACCCGGGCCGAGACCCTCGCCGACGCCGTCGCCGGCGTGGATGCGGTCGTGTTCACCCAGGGCTCCTCGTACGGTGACGCTGCAGCGGCAGAAGCAGTCGACTACGGAGCCGTGAAGAACGTGCTCCAGGCGCTCGGCGGCCGCCGCGTGCGCATCGCGCTGATGACAGCCATCGGTGTCACCCGGCGCGGCAGCACCCACGACTGGAAGCGGCGCAGCGAACGCCTCGTCCGTGCCAGCGGCAACGCCTACACGATCGTCCGTCCCGGCTGGTTCGACTATAACGACGACGACCAGTTGGTAGTCACGCCGCTGCAGGGTGACACCCGTCACGCTGGAAGCCCTGCGGACGGCGTCATCGCCCGTCACCAGATCGCCCGCGTGTTGATCGACAGCCTCGCCTCCGACGCTTCCGACCACGTGACGTTCGAACTTGTCGCCGAGCGCGGCCCGGCCCAAGATGACTTGGAGCCTGTCTTCGGAGCCTTGGACAAGGACCCGGCCGGTTCGTTCGACGGCGTCCGGGACCAGGCGAACATGCCCGCCGAAGCCGAACCCGAACGCGTGCGGCGGGACCTCGGCGCACTGACCCCTAACAGGTAATCGCAAAAGAGCGCGCTGCTGGCCCGCCAAACCTGCCACCTCAACACTGACCGCGCTGTGCCACCGCCACGAGTCAAGGTCCCGATCTGTTTCATGACCTTGAAGAACAAGACGCGGTGGACCCCTCCGGATTGAGTAAGTTCGGGGTATTGGCTTGGTTCGGTGCGGTGCTAGATTGCCGCTAGCGGGCAACGCCCGTGTTGGGGTCCGACGCCCCGAGCCAACGGTGACAGCCGCCGCCCCCGGGGCCGTACTACGGAGGCACGTCTCAAAGAGTTCCGGCGGCGCAGCGCACTTCGACAGGGGTTCCACGGATCCCGAGTATGCTGCCAACCTTCGCCGGGCCACTTTCGCGTCGAGCGTGGGCAGCGCCTTGGAGTACTACGACTTCGCTCTTTACGGACTGGCGTCCGCCCTGGTCTTCAGCAAGGTCTTCTTTTCCAACCTTGACCCCGCCACCGGCACCGTGGCCAGCTTCGGCTGGTAGCAACCATCCTGCTCATGGGCGGTGCCTCCACCCTGGTCGGTGCGCTGCCGACGTATGACCAGATTGGCATTTGGGCTCCGGCATTATTGGTCCTCATGCGCCTTCTCCAGGGGTTCGGCGTGGGTGCCGAGCAGGCAGCATACGACGCCGGTGACCTGGCCCTGGCAACGGACTACGCCGACCGGTCCGCGCAGCTGAAGAAGCAAATCAACGAGCAGTTCTGGATGCCGGATCGCGGTTACTACGCCGTCGCCCTCGACGGCAAGAAGCGCCAGGTCGACGCTTGTGCGTCCAACATGGGCCACTGCCTCGTCTATGGCCTCATTGACGAGGACAAGGCGCCGCAGGTGGTGGAGCGCCTGATGTCCCCGGAGATGTTCAGCGGCTGGGGTGTGCGGACCCTGGCGAGCGACATGGGCGCCTACAACCCGGCGGGCTACCACAACGGCTCGGTCTGGCCGCACGACAACGCGCTCATTGCGAGCGGCCTGCTGCGGTACGGCTTCATTGCCGAAGCACAACGGATCTCGACTGCTTTGTTGGAGGCGGCCGAGTACTCGGGCGGCCGGCTGCCGAAGCTGTTTTGCGGCTTCAGCCGGGACCAGATCACTGTGCCTGTGCCGTATCCCACGGCATGCTCGCCGCAGGCCTGGGCAGCGACCACGCCCATCCGGCTGGCGACGAATCTGATGCGGTACGACATCCATGTGTCCTTGGGTGGCGTATGGATGGATCCTGTTCTCCCGGAATCCTATGGAGACCTGCACATCAGCAACGCACCCTTGGCCGCCGGGAGGATCACCATCGACATAGCCAAATCCGTACCGTCCGTCCAAGGGCTGCCCGAAGGCATAGAACTACGCCAAGGCAAACGGCCATATTTGACAGAACTGGTGGAGCGGGCCGGCCTGCACCGAAAATCATGACGAGACTGGCCCTGCGCGGCCATTGCACCGGCCCGCTATCAGATGCTCAAGAGCTGTGCTGTTGACGCTCCGGGTCCGGGCCAGTTGTGGGAATTGACCGGCTGAGGCCGTCAAGAATGAGGTTCAGCCCGAACTCGAACTCGTCCCCGAAGTCGTAGCCGGGCTTGAGGACGTGTTCCCTGGCGATCTCCACCATGTGTGGGTATTCGCCGGTCGAAAAGCGCTCAACGATCGGTATCGTGATCTCGGCGGCAGTGTCCCGGCCGTCAAACGGCAGGGCGGCTTCCTGGAGGGCGAAGCCGTAGATGTAGCTGTCGAGCAGGGCGTAGGCGTGGGCTGTCAGCTGAACAGAAAGGCCCGCTGCCCTTAGCGTCCCCAGCGTTGCATCGTGGTGGCGCAGCGTGGCTGCGCCGGGGGAGGAGCGGCTTTCGAGCAGTCCCACCGCCCAGGGGTGGCGTTTGAGCGCTGATCGCATCCCGTGGGCCCTCCGGTGCATTTCCTCCCGCCAGTCGCCCGCGGGGGAGGGCAGCTCGATTTCGCCGAAAACGAGGTCCACGATGCCGTCCAGGATCTCATCCTTGTTGGCCACGTAGTAGTAGAGCGACATGGGTTTGGTTCCCATGCTCTGGGCCAGCGATCGAATCGTCAGTGCAGCGATTCCCGACTCATCGGCCAGCTGCAAGGCGCACCCGAGCACCTTCTCCCGGTTGAGCGGAAGTCGCTTCCGGGGGGCGGCCGGCGTACTGGTCGACACTGAAACTCCTTAGGTCATAGCGAATTAGTACATCGTACGATACTCTCTTTAGTACAGCGTACGAATAGGTGGGCTGCCAACTCCAAATCTTCGAAAGGAACGGCCATGACCTCTGGTCAGCAAGCTCAGGAGACCCCTCGTTCAGGCGGCCCGACGGCGGCCGAGGCCACGATGCGGGCAATCGTGCAGAAGGCCTACGGCTCCGCCGATGTCCTGCACATGGCGCAGATTCCCAAGCCGAAAATTGCAGGGGACGAAGTGCTGGTTCGGGTCCATGCAGCAGGACTGGACCGGGGGACCTGGCATGTGACCACCGGCCTGCCCTACGCGCTGCGTCTGGCCTACGGCATCCGTGCCCCTAAGAACCCTGTCCCGGGCCTGGACCTGGCCGGCACCGTAACGGCCGTCGGACCGGCAGTGACGCGGTTCGCCGTGGGGGACCCCGTCTTCGGCGTCGGGAAGGGCCCCTTCGCTGAGTACGCCGCGGCGCGCGAGACCCAACTCGCCCGCAAACCGGCGAACATCAGTTTCGAACAGGCCTCGGTGGTTCCGGTTTCCGCCTGTACCGCTCTGCAGGCGCTCCGCACCGCCGGTCCAATAGCGCCGGGACACAAGGTACTGATCCTTGGGGCCTCGGGCGGGGTCGGCAGCTACGCCGTGCAGCTTGCCAAGGCGGCAGGGGCAGTGGTCACCGGCGTCTGCAGCACCTCGAAGATGGACCTGGTACGCGACCTCGGCGCCGAGCACGTCATCGACTACACCCGGCAGGACTTCGCCGACGGGACTGATCACTACGACCTGATCCTGGACATCGCCGGGAACCCCACCCTCACATGCCTCCGCCGGGCGCTGACCAGCACCGGCACCGCCGTCATTACCGGCGGCGAGGAAGGCGGGTCCTGGACGGGCAGCATGGACCGGCAACTCCGGGCCCTTGCACTGTCCCCGTTCATCCGTCAGCGGCTGACCATGGTCTTTGGCACGGAGGGCGCTGCGGACCTCGAACACCTCGCAGGCCTCCTGGAAAAGGGCACGCTTGTCCCTGCCATTGACCGTACTTTTCCCCTGGAGCGCGTTCCGGACGCCATGCGCTATTTCGATGCCGGCAAGGCCCGCGGGAAAGTCGCGATCACCATCTAGGCCGGGCGGTCAGCTGTACCCCCCCGTTGCCGGCAGCAACGCCATCCGTTTCATGGATACCAGCTATCCCAATTGCGTGATTCCCCGATACTCCACACCGCTTGTCACAGTGAGGAAAAGCACTTTCGGCGTCTGAACGGCGCCGATTTGGCTGGAGACCCTCGAAGCCATCGCGCTGTCCCTGGTCGGCGTCGGAATCGCCGACGCACAGCACGCTCGCAGCCACCGCATTCTTCGCACTCGTAAGGGTGACGGCAGGACCTTCATCGCTGCACGGCGGCGACAGCGCTGATCTCGACGAGCGCGCCGGGCACGCCCAGCCCAGCGACTCGCGCCCCGGTCACCAGAGCGGGTTCATCGGACGCGAGTTCCGGGGCGATCGCTCCGTACGCCGCTGCAAGGTCGACGCCGTCGACGAAGAACACCGTCCATTGCACGACGTCGCCGAATGTCGCGCCGGCCGCGGCGAGCGCGGTCCTCGCGTTCTCGAGGGCGCGGGCGGACTGTACGGCCACGTCGCCCTCTCCGATGAGTGAGCCGTTGACGTCGACGGCGTTCTGACCGCCGACGTAGATGGTGGTCGCGCCGGGCGGCACGATGGCGACGTGGCTGAAGGCCGGGCTGGAGATGAGCCCTTGGGGGCGGATGCGCTGGATGGGTGCCATGCCTGTATGGTCTCACTGACCGCCGACGGAGGGGAGGCCCCGGCCCACTCGCGGCAAGCCTGAAATCTATTCTTTGGGCAAGTTTTCCCTGAGCAGGGCGCGGTGTTCGATGGCAGCCTGCCTGTGAAGAGCGCGGCCGGCGTCGGTGAGTTCCAGGAACAGTGAGCGCCGGTCATCTTCGCAGGACTGCCGGGAAATGAGTCCGGCTTTGTCGAGCCGGTCCACCACCTTGGACATGGCGCTCTGGGTCATCGGCGTGCGCTCACCGAGTTGCTTCATCCGGCATGCCGCGTCGGTGCTGTCGGCCACGAGGTCCAGGATTTCAAACTCCGTCAGGCCGATGCCGAACTTCGCCTCCAGCGCACGCTCCAGCGCCCCCGCGGTGTGAAAGTACGTGGTCTGAATGCTGCGCCAATGCTCAACCAGCTGGCGGTCCTGCGGTGTTGCCATGCAGCGATTCTAGTTCATGACGCCTTCAAAGTCGACGTCATAATATTCCTTGTCATTCAATGACACGTCATATATGTTGTTGCCATGACTTCAACTTCCACCCTTGAAAGATCTGCCGGAGACCGGCTTTCCGCCGTACGTTGGAGCCGTGCGCAGTGGATGCTCCTCCTGGTCGTGTCCACCGTCCTGGCACTCGACGCGCTTGACGTATCAATGGTCGGCGTGGCGCTCCCGTCGATCGGCACCGAACTTCATCTCGGAACCGAAGCCCTCCAGTGGATCGTCTCCGCCTACGTACTCGGCTATGGAAGCCTGCTCCTGTTGGGCGGACGAATGGCGGACCTGCTCGGCCGGCGGCGGATCTTCCTGATCGCGCTCAGTGTCTTCGCCGCCGCCTCCCTGCTCGGCGGGCTGGTGGATGACCCGGCCCTCCTCATTGCCACGCGGTTCGTCAAGGGACTGGCCGCTGCGTTCACGGCCCCCGCCGGCTTCTCGATCATTACCACCAACTTCGCCGAAGGCCGCGAACGCAACCGCGCCCTGTCCATCTTCACTACGTTCGGCGCCAGCGGCTTCTCTCTCGGTCTGGTCGTAGGAGGCCTCATGACTGCCCTGAGCTGGCGTTGGACCTTCCTGGTCTCGGTACCGGTGGCGGTCGCCGTCGTAATTCTTGGCCTGAAGTACATCCCCAGAGACAGTGCCGCAGGCAGGGATCAGGACAGCGGACATGACGTCTGGGGCGCCGTCACGCTCGCGGCCGGCATGCTGGGGCTGGTGTACACGCTGGTTTCGGCACCCGGGAACGGCTGGGGATCTGTGGCAACTATCGCCGGATTCGTCGCATCCGCCCTGGTGCTGGCAGCGTTCGCCGTGATCGAAAACCGCGTCAAACACCCCTTGATCCGGTTCAGCATCCTCAAGGAAGGCTGGGTTGCCCGGGCCAACCTCAGTGCCGTGGGGCTGTTCGGCTCGTATCTGAGCTTCCAGTTCATCCTGACGCTCTACCTGCAGTCAGTGCTGGGATGGAGTCCCCTCGGCATGGCCCTGGCACTGCTCCCGACCGGGCTGCTGGTTGCGTCGAGCGCACCATTCGCGGACCGGTTCATCGAGAGATTCGGTGCCCCTCGGCTGATCCTGACGGGACTGGCGTCATTGACGCTCGGGTACGTGCTGTTCCTTCGCGTGGGCACCTCGCCCGACTACGTGACCGACATTCTGCCGTCAGTCCTGCTGCTGGGCGTCGGGTTCGCCCTGGCCTTTCCGTCCATCAACGTCCAAGCCACTGCAGGCATCCGGAATGCCGAGCAAGGTCTGGCGGCCGGCCTGATCCAGACCAGCACACAAGTAGGTGCAGCCCTGGTGCTGGCCATCACCACGGCGATGGTGAGTGGTCACGGCAACGCGCCCGACGCCGGTGCCGCCGTCGATGCGGCCGCGATGCTGGAACAGTACCGCCCTGGCCTGGTCCTGAGCGCAGCGGTTGCCGTGGCTGCCCTCTTGATCGCTGCGACGCCCAAGTTTTCGCCGGGCACGAGGCGTCGGCTGGGGGTTGCAAGCGACGGGCGTGGCTCCCCGCTGACTTAGGCGTATTGGGTGACGTGCAGGCTGGTGATCGTTGCGGTGCCACCGCTGGCGTAGACGGCTAGGCCGGTGCTGGTGGGAGCAGGGAAGATCAGTTCCGTCATCGTGACCTGGCCGTCTTGGGCGAAGACTTCAACGGAGCAATGGTCAACGTAAATGCTGAGCTCGTAGGAACCGTCCCGGGTCCTGATAGGGGCGGTGTCGATGGAGGCGAAAGTTTCGTGGAAGTCAGTCTGCCCGGAATCGCGGCGGTCAACAATGAGAGCGCCCTGGGTTGGTCTGATGCCGATGCGGGTCCCCTGGTCTCCGTTTCCGCGGACGATAAGTCCGAATTCCGTGGCGCTTCCGGGCGCCAGGGTGATGTCGATGCGTTGGACGCTGCCCGCTGCCCCATCCAGGATGCGGGTGCCGTCGGAGATTTCGGTGTCCGCAAGGCTGAACGTTCGGGCCGGGCCGGAAAGTGAGGCGAAGTCTCCGGCGGCCCTTTGGATAAGGCGTGGTTTTCCGTCGATGGTGTGGAGGGATACTTCGCGGGCCAGGGTCATGGGGCTGCGCCAGGGGGAGGTGGGGATGTGGTTGGCGTACTCCCAGTTGTTCATCCACGCGATCATGAGCCGGCGGCCGCCGGGGGCGTCGCTGAAGGAGACGGCGGCGTAGTAGTCTCGGCCCCAGTCCAGCCACTGGTACTCGCCCAACCGGTCCGGGTCCTGGAGGCCTTCGGTGACGGTGGTGGCTGAGGTGAACGTGGTTCCGTCGAAGTCTCCGACGAAGTACTGTCCCGCAGATCCGTTGTTCGGGCCGCCGGGGTTGAGGTTTACGGTGAGGACCCATCGAAGGGTGTTCGGGTCACCGTCGACGGGGAGCGGGAAGAGGTCAGGGCATTCCCAGACACCCCCGGTGGCGTTGGCCGGGCCGAAGGCACTCAGCAGCTCCCAGTTCTTGAGGTCGTAGGACTTGTAGAGCACCGCCTGGAAGTCCGTGGCTTCCACCGCGACCATGACCCAGTAGCTGCCGGCGTCTCCGGTGTAGCGGATGACTTTGGGGTCGCGGAACTCGGCGGATCCGCGGTTCAGTACTGGATTGGCAGTGTGTTTGGTCCACGTGTAGCCGCCGTCCCTGCTGTAGGCGAGGGACTGGGCCTGGAGGCCACTGTGTGCGGAGCCGGATTTGAAGGCGCTGGTGTAGACGGCAACCAGGGGCGGAGCCGAGTCGGTTCCAAAGCCGCTGGTGTTTTCCCGGTCGAACACGATGCTGCCGGAGAAGATGTCCTCGTCCTCGTCGCAGGCGATGGCGACAGCGTGTTCGGTCCAAGTGATCAGGTCCGGGGAGGTGGCGTGGCCCCAGGACATGTTTCCCCAGACATTGTCCAGGGGGTTGTTCTGGTAATAGAGGTGGAACACGCCCTCATGGAAGATCAGGCCGTTGGGATCATTGAGCCAAGTGCTCCGGGCGGCGTAGTGCAGGGCCGGCCGGAAGGTCTCGGCCGTGGTGGCGGTCGCGGCAGTCATGAAGGGCGTCTCGTTTCTGTGCAGGTCTGGGAGAGAACCCTGGCAAAGGGTTCCCTGAGGGGGTGGGCCGGCGCACGCCGGCCCACCCGGCAGGTCAGAGCTAGGAGTTCTTCTGGTAGCGGTCGTAGGCCTGCTGGTAGACCTCAATCATTTTGTCGACGCCGATGTTTTTGAGCTGGGAGACGTAGCCGTCCCATTCCTGCTCGATGCCGCCGGAGACAATCCATTTGGCGATGTTCTGCTTCACCAGGGATGTGGTGTCGGTCTGGATGGTGCCGATCTGCTGGAGTTCCTCGTTGGACAGCGCGACCGGAGGGTAGCCGTCGTTGCCGGCGAAGGGTTTGTAAATTTCGTTGACGGACTTCTGGCGTACAGCGGCGCGCGGCTCGGGTGCGACGACGGTCGTGAAGCTCTCGGCCGTGTTGGCCTTCGGCCCGCCCGGGGCGACCTTCTGGCGGCGTTCGCCTTCGCTGGTTCCGGCCGGGGCCGGGATCTGGGTCAGCAGGCCGCTGGCGTCCTTCTGCAGGGTTTCACCGATCGGTCCCCAGTTGGCCTGGGCGGACTGGATGGGGTCATAGAGATTGTCGGCCCAGCGGATGGTCGCTGCGGGGTACTTGTTGGCCCGGGTGATGGCGAACGCGCCGCGGGCGATCTCCTGGTTGTTGGACTGGCTGGCGATCCGTTTGCCGTCCACGCCTTCAAGTACCGGCACGAGGGAGTAGTTGGCGGCGCGGTCGGCGCCGACCATTTCGGGGACTTCCCACCACACGAAGGAGCCGAGGTTTTCCGTGGCGGCTTTGCCCTTGGCCAGGTAGGCCTTGTCGTCCTGGGAGAAGGATTCGGGGTCGATCAGGCCTTCCTGGTACCACTGGTGCAGGGTCTGGATGGCCTTTTTGTAGCCGTCCTGGGTGGGCGTAAAGATGACTTTGTCGTCCTGGACGATGCGGTGGTCCATGTTGTCCGGCACTCCGCCGAGGGCGGCGATCAGGTCAACGATGTCTCCGCACCAGGAGCTGGGCATGAAGCTCAGCGGTATGGTCTTGCCGGTGCCGGAGGCGTCCTGGGTTTTGAAAGCGAGCAGGGCGTCGTGGAACTCGTCGATGGTCGTGGGCATCGGGATGTTGAGCTTCTTCAGCCAGGAGGTGTTGATGGCCAGTTCGTTGGGGAACTGGACCAGACCGAGTTCCTCGACAGAGGGCAGGGAGTAGATGTGCCCGTCCGAGGAGGTGATGGCTGCCTTGATGTCGGGTCGGGCCGAGAGCAGCTTGGAGAGATTGGGCGCGTTCTTCTCGATCAGGCCCTCCAGCGGGATGAGGGTGCCGCTGGCGGAGTAGGTGGCGATCTCGGCGTCGGTCAGGCCTGTGTTGAAGAAAGCGTCGGGCAGGTCGCCGCTGGCCAGGATGAGGTTCTTCTTTTCCTGGAAGACCGTCTCGGGCAGGTTCTCCCAGTTGACGTGGATGTTGGTGGCCTTTTCCCATTCCTTCACCACGGTCATGGTGTTGTAGTCCGGGGCCAGGGCGGACTTGGTCCCGGAGAATGTCAGGTCGAGTTGCTTGCTGACGATCGGGAAGCCTGTTTCCTGGAAGCCGAAATCGGCGGAGGCGTCCTTGATCTCCGTGGAGCCGGACTTGCCGCCGGAGCAGCCGGTGAACGTCAATGTTCCGGCCAGGACGGCGCCGAGGACGGCGTATTTACGGCTAAATGCCATGGTCATTCCTATTCTGAGGTGGGATTGCTGCCGTCCGATGGCGGTTGCCCGGACGGTCGATGGGGGGAGGATCGTCTATTTGACGGCGCCGATCATGGCGCCCTTGGTGAAGTGCTTCTGCATGAAGGGCAGGGCAATCATGAGTGGCAGGCTCGAGACGACGATCATGGCGTACTTGGTGAGCTCTGCGATCCGTTGCGCGGCGGCATAGGATTCGATGTCTCCGCCGGTGGTGCCGGACGATGAGACGTCTGACTGGATGAGGATGTTGCGCAGGACGAGCTGCAGCGGGTATTTGGAGTCGTCGTTCAGGAAGATCAGGGCGTCGAAGAACGAGTTCCAGTGCGCCACGACGTGGACCATGATCATGAGCATGATCAGCGGTTTGGACAGCGGCAGCACCATCTTGAGGAAGAAGGTGAAATCGTTGGCTCCGTCCATCTGGGCCGCTTCACGCAGTTCGTTCGGGACGGTGTGCTCGAAAAATGAGCGGGCGATGATCAGGTTCCACACCCCGACCGCCCCCGGCAGGACCACGGCCCAGACGGTGTCCAGCATCCCTAGGTCGCGGACCACCAGGTATTTGGTGATGAGTCCGCCGTCGAAAAACATGGTGATCACGAACAGGAGCATCAGGATCTTGCGTCCGGGCATGTCTTTGCGGGACAGCGCATAGGCACCGCACAGGATGGTGCTGACGCTGATGGCAGTGCCGAGGACGGTGTAGACGACGGTGTTGCCCAGGCCGTTCCAGATCCGGCTGTCGGCAAAAATCCGCTCGTAGCCTTCAGTGGTTACCCCGGAGGGGAACAGCCAGACCTTGCCTTCGTAGACGGCGTTGGGGTCGCTGATGGAAGCGATCACGATGAAGTACAGCGGGTACACCACGGCCAGGATGGACAGCAGCAGGACAGCGGTTGCGGCGATGTTGAAGACGCGGTCACCGTACCTGTCCCTAAGAGTCGGCTTGGGGCGGGGGCGGCCGCCCTGGCTGACGGGCCGGGGCGGGTTGTCGATAGTGCGGGGGTTGGTTATCAATGACATTTCGGCATCACCACAGGGTCGCTTGGTTGGCCCGGCGCGCCACCGTGTTGAAAAAGAGCAGCAGCGCCAGGTTGAGGAGGGAGTTGAAGAGGCCGATGGCGGCCGAGTAGCTGAACTGCGCCTGCTGAAGGCCCGCGTGGTAGACGTAGGTCTGGATGATCTCCGAGGATGAGAGGTTCAGCGGCGTCTGCATCAGCAGCGCCTTCTCGAATCCGACATTGAGCAGGTTGCCGATAGCCAAAATGAACAGCACCGTGACCACCGGCATGATGCCCGGCAGGTCGATGTGCCGGATACGTTGGAGCTTCGAGGCGCCGTCAACCTTAGCCGCGTCATGCAGCGCAGGGTCGATGGCGGCAAGGGCAGCCAGATACACGATCATGGAGAACCCGGCGTTCTGCCAGACATCCGAGATCACATAGATGGGACGGAACCACTCCGCCGAGCCCATGAAAAAGACGGGCTCGCCGCCAGCCAACTGGATCGCGTTGTTCACCAGCCCCGATCTGGGAGAGAGAACCACGAACATGATGCCGACCACCACGACGGTGGAGATGAAAGCCGGCGAGTAGAGCACCGTCTGGGTGAACTTCTTGAACCTCTCGCTCTGGAGCTGATTGACCAGCAACGCCAGGATGATCGGGATCGGGAAGGCCACCAGCAGGCCCAGGATCGCGATCCACAAGGTGTTACCGACGACTTGGCCGAACTGGTAGGAGTTCACGAACCTGATGAAGTGGGTTAGGCCCACCCACGGGCTGTCCGTGAACCCGTCCACGGGGTTGTAGTTCTTGAAGGCGATCTGCACGCCGTACATCGGCCAGTACTTGAAGACCAGAATGTAGACGATCGCCGGCGCGAGTAATACGTATAACTGCCACGCCCGAGAAAGTCTCTTCATGCGGAGCGAAAGAGAAATTTTTCGGTGCGGCAACGGTGCCGCCGACGGACGCCCGCGTCGGGCCGGGATGGTGCGGCTCATGGCATCTCCTTAGGGTGGGTCACTGATTTGCGTTCAACGAGAGGGCAGTCCATCAGCTCGACCCGGCCACCGGGTTCCGCATCTTGGAGGATCAGTTCAACCGCACGCCGGCCCATGGCGACGAACGGCAAGTCGAGGGTGGTCAGACCCGGGCGAAGGTGAGGCGCCAGGATCGCTTGGTTGTCGAAACCCACGATGGATATATCCTCCGGGATTGATAGCCGCAGGTCAGACACCGCCTGGTAGGCACCCCAAGCACCGCGGTCGTTCGCACAGAAAATCGCAGTTGGTGGCGTGGCGGCAGTCAGCAGCTCCATGGCATACCGGTAGCCGTCTTCCTCGCCGCCCCCGCCGAAGCGGACCAGGACGGGGTCCACTTCCAGACCCGCCTCCTCAAGGGCCGCAATATAGCCCTCGTATCGGCCGACGGCAGCAGGCAGTCCGCTTTCGAGGGTCTCGATATTGATCAGCCCTATTCGGCTGTGCCCTGCATCCAGCAGCCGGCGTGTAGCGGTGTAACCGCCCTTCACTTCGTCGGGAGCAACGCTGGGGAGGCGGCCGGCACGGTCCTGGGAGTTCAGCACCACGGCGCGGACACCGTTCAGGGCCTCCGGAACGTCAAGCCGCTTGTGATACATGGCGGCGTAGACGACGCCTGCAACCTTGTAGGAGAGCATGGCGTCCAGGGAGGCGGCCTCGAGTTCCCTGTCTCCGCCTGTGTTCACCGTGAGCAGGAGGAGTCCGTCCTCCCATGCCCGCTGCTGCGCGCCTTCAATGATGGCGCCGGCAAAAGGGGAGGTGGCCACGGAATCGCCGATGAACCCGATCATGCCGGCCACGCCCTCGCGGAGAACCTTGGCGTGGGCGTTGGTGCGATAGCCGAGCCGGTTCACAGCGTCCTGAACGCGCTTCCGGGTATCCTCGGAGAAACGGGAGCCGGAGGCTGAGTTCAGCACCAAGGACACGGTGGCCTGTGAAACACCGGCAGCAGCGGCGACGTCATGCATTGTCGGTCCTGACTTCGGCCGTGATCCAGCCATGGGCACCTCCTCGGGCCTAAAACGTTCGATGGGTTATTCGTATAACTGGGTCAACTGTAGCGGGCATCACATCGAGCGTCAACACCGCGTGGGGGTCCGCCAGGCAGGGCCTGGCTTCCCGTGCCATCGGCGCGCCCGCCCAGACGAGGACGACGGCGATAATCGCCCAGAGCGCGCGGCGTCCCAGCGGTGTTGAGGCAAAGTCCTCAACTAACGTCAAAGACCCCGCCTTCGAGGGGAAACTGAGCAGTTCGGCCCGGAGTTTGACCGCGTCGACCTAACCAGACAGGGCGGGATGACTGCCCGGCGCTGTCTTCCGGACCAGGCCCTGGAGCGGGCCGTGGACCGTGTCCTTGACCCTCAGATGGGTGATCCCGGTGTAGTCCGTAAGTGTGAAAGCGCGCTCGACCTGGAGCAGTCCCAGCGGCAGGCGGCCGGTCCAGGTCATGAGTTGTCCGGGGATCTGACAGACCCGAAGGCTGAATGTCCTCTTGCCGCCGTCCCGGGTCCGGACCCGGATTCGTCGGCCGTGGCCCACCTCGCCGATGACTTCTGGGATCCCGGAATCCCAGACCGGGTAGTTTCCGGCATCGGTGATGAATCTCCGTGACCGTACGTAGGCACTTGCGCTGAAGGTCGGCAGGGACTGTTTGCCACTACCTACATGAAGCCTGAGCGTCATATGCCGGATGTCCCCGGCCCCGTTCCCTGGAGCCGGGGATATTGGGGATACTCTTCGAATTAAGGCGATTCTCGCGGATGTGATGAGGTCAACGGGCTGTCCGTGTCGGCGCCGGAGCCGTGTACGGACCGCCGGTAGCCCGTGGGGCTTATGCCGTAGACCCTTGAGAAGGCGGCACTGAAGGTGAAGGCGTTGCTGTAGCCGACCTCCAGGGCGATGACTGCAGTGGTGGCTGAGCTGGAGGCCAGTCTGTCCGCGGCCAGCGCCAGGCGCCAGGCCGTGAGGTAGGCCATGGGGGGCTGCCCGACGGCGGTGTGGAACCGGGCGGCCATGGTCGCCCGGGAAACATGCCCCCGCCGAGCCAGTTCAGCGACGGTCCACGGCGCCGCCGGCTCCTCGTGCATGAGGGCCAGGGCTCCGGCAACTACGGGATCGCGGGTGCCCGCGGCCCAGCTGGAAAGTGCACCCTCGGCGCGGCGCACACTGACGCGCACCAGATGCAGCAACAGGAGGTCCAGGACCCTGTCCAGGGCGCTCTCCTGCCCCAAGTCCGTGTGGGTAAGCTCGTGTTCGAGCAGCTTCAGCAGGACCGGATCGGTCTCCTGTTCGTCGAAGACAGCCAGGGCAGGCAGGGCTGCTGTAACCAGCTGGCCGGCCGCTGCCGCCGTTTGGTAAGTACCAATTAGCAGGACTGTTTCCCCGTCCGGGCTATTGCCCCAGGTCCGCACACCCTGGGACATGGTGAGCTCCAGGTGGTCCCCTGACGGGGTGCGACAAGACTGTCCGGCGTCGATCACCACCGTGGGTAGCCGGCCCGGGGCATCCGCGACCAGGTAAGGGGCGGGGCCACGGACGGTGACCGCTTGGCCCGGGCGCAGCGACCGCGGGGCGCTTGCTTCTGTGGTGATCCAGGCCTGTCCGCGGACTGCCACGATCACGGTTAGGGCGGCCTCGTCCTGAACGTCAATGGCGAACGGCGGGTCCATCACCACCCGCAGGGTGAACGCGGACTGCGCCCGGGGCCCGGTGAGGAACTGAGTTAACGGATCCATGCTTCCTATCGTAGAGCTTGACGGATGCATTCTGGACAATAAAGCATTCATCGTCTATGACAGTACAGGCAGGCTGGTGTCATGACCTCCGAAAACCAAATCGCTCGTGTTCATGTCACCGGTGGAACCCGCCGTACCGGCTTCAGACTCGTCCGCCACCTGAGGGACCGCCACGTGGCGGTGAGGATCGGCTCCCGCCTCGCTCGCACCCCTTTTGACTGGCACGACTCCACCACCTGGAGGCCGGCCGTTGAGGGCGTGTGGGCCGCTCCGGTATCCGGCGGCATCCGGTGACCGGGTGGCTGCCGGTGATCGCCGGTACCGGTTCCGCGGTGGCGGCCGGCTTCTACCTCGCCTTCTCCGCCGTGGTCATGCCCGCCCTTCGAAGGCAGCCGGCGACGGAGGCCATCGCGACCATGGTCTCCATCAACGAGAAGGCTGTGCGGCCTCCATTCATGATCCTGTTCTTCGGCACCGCGGCGGCCTGTGGCGCCGTCGTTGTCGTTTCGGCCACCGACCCGGTGGCCCAGTCACCGTTGCGGGTCGCTGGAGCGGCAGCCTATCTGGCAGGGTGGGCATCGACGATGCTGGTGAACGTGCCGCTGAACAACCGCCTGTCCAAGAGTGGAGGCGGCCCGCCGGATCGGCAGTGGCGCAGCTTTCAACAATCCTGGATTCCGGCCAACCACGTCCGTGCCACCCTCTCGATCGCCGGTGCGGTGGGACTGTTGATCCCCATTCAGACGTTGGCTTCCTGGCCGGCCGTTCAATGAGCAGGCTCCGCGGGCCGCGCAGGACCGCGCCAACCAGATCCTCGTGATGCTGCGAGGACAGGACGCAGTTCGGCTTCGAACTGGCCCGCGGATGTCACGGCGGTCAGGCGTCCGCCCCGGCGGCGCCTTCCAGTGTTGAGGGGGCAAAGATTGCGGCGACAACATCGTCGCGGAGATAGTACTGGCGTCGTTCCAGCGGTACCAGGCTGCCGCGGACTACGTAGTAGCCGCGGCCTTCTCCGGTGCCGCCGGCGGCGGTGTCAATGGCATCCAGAATTTCCGGGCCAAGGAGCTGACCCGGGCCCCCTTCGTGAAGCGCAGCGAGGACTTCGGGCCGGAGGGAGTTGATGAGCCCCTGAATGTCTGTCATTGTCCGCATCCTTGCCGGCACCGCTGGAGCGTCGTGTGGTTCCCCCTGAGGGCGTGCCCGGGGGTGCCTTGGCCGGTTGCGTCCAGAACGATTGTATGGGCCGTCTATCCGCGGGAACAGTCCTTGATTTCGGGCAGGACGCGATATATAGGCAACGGTTGGGCGAGTGAGAATTCACCCTGCCGGCGGTCCGCTTCGGGACAGGGACGTCGTCTTCTTCATCCAGCACTGTGAAGCCGTGGCGGGCCAGGTCACAACATTCACCAGCTGAACGCATTTCGCTGGCATGAACGTTGAGTGAACACATCGGCCGCGGGAACGGGGCTGGGAGAGGCATCGTGGGCATACGCCGCACGGATGCGGTTCGGACCAGGAGCGGCGCGGTGCGTGGACAAATGCACGTAAGACCGGCCCGGCTGCGGGGGTGGCTGGCGACTGTTTTCGGAGTCCTCAGCGCAGGAAGCTTTTTTGGTGCACGCTGGCGGGTGGTCATTTGACCTTGGTTTCGTGGGCCACACTGAGCACGTGCGTACTCTTGGTGTTGAGGAAGAATTTCTGATTGTTGATCCCCGCAATGGCAGCCCGCTGCCCATAGCAGGCGAAATCCTCCACCTCCATGATTTGAGCCGTTCGGCTGAGGATCCCCCGTCGTACCCGATGCTGGCCGCTGAGCTCCAGCAGGAACAACTCGAAGTCATCACAGGACCGCACAGTCGCCTGAGCGGGCTGGCCGCCGAAATACGCGCAGGCCGCTCCTACGCAGATGCGCTGGCCCGGAAAGCAGGCGCCCGGATCTCTGCCCTCGCCACGTCCCCGCTGCCGGTCACGCCCCGGCACACCCGCAACGACCGGTACGACGCGCTTCTGGAGAAGTTCGCGTTGACGGCCCGGGAGCAGCTGACATGCGGTTACCACGTCCACGTTTCCGTCGGCTCGGATGAGGAAGGCGTCGCGATCCTGGACAGGATCCGGTCCTGGCTCCCGCCACTCATTGCGCTGAGTTCCAATTCCCCCTTCTGGAACGGCACGGACACCGGCTATTCCAGTTTCCGCACGCAGGCCTGGAACCGGTGGTCCACGGCCGGTCCGACCGACGTATTCGGCTCGGCGGACGCCTACCACTCGTTTGTGGAGCGCCTGTCCGGCACCGGGGTCGTCGCCAGTCCGGATTTTGACGCCAGGCTGTCTGCCCGACACCCAACTGTTGAGATCCGTGTGTCTGATGTGTGCCTTGATGTCCGCGACGCCACCCTCATCGCGGCGCTGGTACGGGCACTGGTGGAGACCGCGTCCAGGGAATGGGAGGCCGGACAGCCACCAGACAACGTTGCGACGGCGATCCTGCGGCAGGGAGTCTGGCTGGCTAGCCGCTTCGGTATCGAGGGGAACCTGCTCCACCCGGTAGCTCACAAGCCAGATACCGCTGGAAATGTTGTTGCCGCACTCTATGACCATGTCCGGGACTCCCTCGACCAAACCGGGGACGCAGCTTACGTGGAAGCGTCCTTGCAACGTATCCTCGACCAGGGCACCGGCGCCACCCGGCAGCGGCAGTCTTACGAACGCAACAACAGCCTCGCAGATGTGGTTGCCCACGCCACCGGCGTCACACACGAGGAAGCCGACCACCGGGACCCTCGCGGGGAACAGCTCCTCGCCAAATCAGGTACCACCAGCCGACGCTCCGACCTGGTCACCCTCTCAGGCTGATACGTCCTGAACGTGCCTTCTGGCTCGTCAGCGGCCCGGCGCTCGGATACCGGACCGCTCCTGGGGGAGAATGCGTTCATGACCAATGACGATCTTCGGCCTGTCTACTTTCTTTCGGACAGCACCGGCATCACCGCCGAAACGCTCGGCAACACCTTGTTGACGCAGTTCCCCGCAAACAATTTTGACCGCATCACGGTCCCCTTCATCACGACCGTCGAACAAGCCAGAACGGTGGTCGGCACCATCGACAAACTCGCCGTCACCGGCTTGCGGCCCATCGTCTTTTCCACCGCAGTCAGCAGCGACATCCGCCAGACGTTGGCCACGTGCCAGGGGATCATCGTGGATCTTATCGGGACGCATGTCGGACAGCTGGAGCAGGCCCTCGGCTCACCGGCCAGCGGAGAACCGGGCAGGGCCCACGGCCTGGGCAACGCGGAGCGGTACCAATCCAGGATGGCCGCCGTCGAGTACGCCATGGAGCACGACGACGGCCAAAGCCTGCGTGCGCTGGAAAAGGCCCAGGTCATCCTGGTGGCCCCGTCGCGTTGCGGAAAGACACCCACCACCATGTATCTGGCGCTGCAACACGGAATCTTCGCCGCGAACTTCCCGCTGGTGGACGAGGACTTTGAGCGGGAAGGGCTCCCCAAGCCGCTGAGGCCTTTCGTTGAGAAATGTTTCGGCCTCTCCTCCAACCCCCTTCGCCTGAGCCAGATCCGCACTGAACGGCGCCGCGGCTCACCCTATGCGTCGTTGCGGCAGTGCGGCTTCGAGCTGCGCAGCGCCGAGCAGCTGTACGTCTCCCACCGGATTCCGTATCTGAATTCGGCAACGGTGTCCGTGGAGGAAATGGCAGCGACGATACTGCAGCGCATGAACCTCAAGCATTAGGGAAAAGTTTCACAAGCTGAATGTGGCGCACATCATGTGGAAAGAGCGCCCGAGACCTGTCAGTGTGGACAGGATTCGCGCCCACCAACCGGCTATCGCCGCAAGCGGGGCGGCACATCTGCATGCCATCATCTGCAAAGGAGCAGCAACTATGACGACAGACATCCTGTGGTTCTCAGAACTCGGACTCAAAGACCTGGACCGGGTGGGCGGAAAGAACGCCTCCCTCGGTGAAATGGTGCAGAACCTGACCTCTGCCGGCGTCCAGGTCCCGGACGGTTTCGCCACGACAGCGGACGCGTACCGCAACTTCCTTGCAGACTCCGGCCTGGACCAGAAGATCGCCGACCGGCTCATCGGCCTGGACACCGACGACGTGACAGCCCTCGCCTCGGCCGGCCAGGAAATTCGTACCCTCATGCGCGAGACGCCGTTCCTGCCGGACTTCGAGGCGCAGATCAGGAACTCCTACCAGCAGCTGGTGGAGAAGCACGGGGGGTCCGAGGATCTCTCGTGGGCCGTCCGTTCGAGCGCAACGGCGGAAGACCTTCCGGACGCCTCCTTCGCAGGGCAGCAGGAAACCTTCCTGAATGTCCGCGGTATCGAGAACATCCTGCTTGCCATCAAGGACGTCTTCGCCTCCCTCTACAACGACCGGGCGATCGCCTACCGCGTGCACCACAAATTCGAGCACGCCGAGGTGGCGCTCTCCGCCGGCATCCAACGGATGGTGCGCTCCGACGTCGGCGCCTCCGGCGTCATGTTCACCATGGACACCGAATCAGGATTCAACGACGCCGTTTTCGTCACCTCCTCATACGGCCTCGGCGAGGCCGTCGTCCAGGGTGCAGTCAACCCCGACGAGTTCTACGTCTACAAGCCCGCCCTGCAGGCCGGCCGCCCGGCCATCCTCAAGCGCGGGCTGGGTGAGAAGGCGCTTCAGATGACCTACACCAGCAACCGCGAAGTGGGCCACACCATCGACTTTGTGCCGGTTGAGGCTTCATTGCGGAACCGCTTCAGCCTCACGGACGACGACGTAGAGCAGCTCGCCCGGCACGCCGTCGCCATCGAGAACCACTACGGCCGTCCCATGGACATCGAATGGGGCAAGGACGGGATCGACGGCGGCCTGTACATCCTGCAGGCGCGCCCGGAGACGGTCCAGTCCCGCCGCGCTTCCGGAAGCCTGAGCCGTTTCCGCCTGAACGCGACCGGCCGCGTGCTGGTCGAAGGCCGCGCCATCGGCCAGCGCATCGGCGCCGGCACAGTCCGCATCCTCACCGCAATAGACCAGATGGCCGCGTTCAAGACCGGCGATGTCCTCGTCGCCGACATGACCGACCCGGACTGGGAACCGATCATGAAGCGGGCCTCCGCCATCGTCACCAACCGCGGCGGACGCACCTGCCACGCGGCCATCATTGCCCGGGAACTGGGGATTCCGGCCGTCGTCGGCACCGGGAACGCGACGGACGCCCTGTCCGACGGCCTTGAGGTCACCGTCTCCTGCGCCGACGGCGAAACCGGCGTCATCTATGAAGGACTCCTGGACTTCAGCGTCGAGGAAACCGAGATTACCCAGCTGCCCGAGGCCCCGGTCAAGGTCATGATGAACGTCGGCACCCCGGAGCAGGCGTTCACGTTCGCGCAGCTGCCCAACCATGGAGTGGGCCTTGCTCGGCTGGAATTCATCATCAACCGCCAGATCGGCATCCACCCCAAGGCACTCCTGAACCTGGACGAGCAGCCTGCCGACGTCGTCACGGAAATCCGGGAACGGATCGCCGCATACGACAGCCCGCGTGACTACTACATCAAGCGCTTGGCAGAAGGGGTGTCCACCATAGCGGCGGCCTTCGCGCCGGAACCGGTGATTGTGCGCATGTCCGACTTCAAGTCCAACGAGTACGCCAACCTGATCGGCGGGCCGGCCTACGAGCCGCACGAAGAGAACCCGATGCTCGGCTTCCGCGGTGCTTCCCGGTACCTGGAGCCGTCCTTCCGGGACTGCTTCGACCTCGAGTGCGAGGCCCTGTCCTTCGTCCGCAACGAGATGGGGCTGACCAACGTCAAGCTGATGATCCCGTTCGTTCGGACCTTGGACGAGGCCCGCGGCGTCATCGAGCTGCTGGCGGAGAACGGCCTGACCCGCGGTGAGAACGGCCTCGAGGTGATCATGATGTGTGAGATTCCGTCCAACGCGCTGCTCGCCGACGAATTCCTGGACTACTTCGACGGATTCTCCATCGGCTCCAATGACATGACCCAGCTGGCCCTGGGCCTGGACCGCGACTCCGCGATTGTCTCGGGCGGCTTCGACGAACGCGACCCCGCTGTCAAGAAACTCCTGAGCATGGCAATCAAGGCCTGCAAAGCGCGCGGTAAGTATGTGGGCATCTGCGGCCAGGGGCCCAGCGACCACGCGGACTTCGCCGAGTGGCTGGTCGGGGAAGGCATCGATTCCGTCTCCTTGAACCCCGACACCGTGGTGGATACCTGGCTCCGGCTCGCCGGCGCGGGCGTCGCGGCGGGAGTCGGCGCAGAGGCGAACTGACTCTCCGTGTCAACCCGAGTGCCCGCCCGGGGGAAACCCCGGGCGGGCACTCCCATGTCATGGGGCGCCAGTCGGCTTGGAACCCTCCCCGGGGCTCCGGCAGCGCAGCCCGCCCAGTCGTTCGAGGCACCCACATCGGAATCCGAGGGAAATTGAAGATTTCCAGGCACCTGCATCGGCCCCGATACTCAGGTTAGCTTTAGCGGGTTTTCGGCGAGGGCACGAATATACACGGCTGGGTCCACGTTGCCGCCTGAGGCCACGATCGCTACGGTCTTCCCTGCGAAGTCGGCCCTCTTCGGCAGGACGGCTGCGCCACTGCAATTGATGACGACGGCGTCAGGTTCCTGGCCTGCCGCGATCAGTTGCTCAGCCATTTCCAGGCCGGTGGTTCCTGCGCCCGCCATGATGGCATGGTCGTCGAAGGGGGAGATGATGGTCATTCCGTTTCCGGCGCATTCTTCGTCACATGGACGCGTTGGAGGCATGCTCAAACGTCCGGCGAAGCGCACAGGATGAAGTGTTCCACCAGCGGCTCCTTTGCCTCGGCCCGGCTGACAATCGAGAGCTCGACCAGATCCGCGCGTTCCTTTATCTGGCGCCACACAAGGTCATCAGGCTGCTGCCGCACGGATGATTCCGGGGCCAGCGTTACCCCCAGTCCGCACTTGACCATGGCCAGCTGGGAATTAATCGAGTTGGCGTAATGCTGGGCCTCCGGGCTGAAGCCCACTTGCCGGCACGCGGCGACAAGTTCGTCGTGATAGTCCGGGGAAATCTGCCGCGGCAGCCACACCCAGGAGTCTTCCCGGAACTCTGACAGGCTGACAGGCCCTTTCCCCTGGGCCAGCGGATGGTCTTTGGGCATAGCGACCACGAAGTGGTCCCGGCGCAGGGGCACCGATATGAGCCGGCGACCAGTTTCAGAATGGCGGATCACGGCGACGTCGAGCTCGCGACGCCCCAGAGCATCCCGCCCGTAATGGGAGTCGATCTCCTGAACGCGTAATTCCACTAGCGGACGCGTGGCACGAAAGCGGGCCAGGATCTCCGGAAGCACTTCGCTGAACGCCGAGGTGACCGCACCAATGCGCAGGGTTCCAATAGTGCCCGAACTTGCCATTTGGGCTGTCTCCTGAGCGCGCTCTGACGCACCCACAAGTAGCCTGCACTGCTCGAGGAACAGGCTGCCCGCCTCTGTCAGCAGAACGCTGCGGCTCGATCTGTTGAGCAGGGTGGTGCCAAGCTGGCGTTCCAGCTGCAAAATGGCTTGGCTCAGTGGAGGCTGGGACATGCTGAGACGGTCAGCCGCACGTCCGAAATGGAGCTCTTCGGCCACGGCTATGAAATACCTGGCCTGACGTACCTCGACAGTCATCCATTCGCCTTTCGTCTTTCAGCTGGTCGAAACGGGACCTTCACTATATCGATGGCGTGGGCTGTACTGGAAGCATGACTTCCAAAGAATTGCTTCTGACCGCCTACGAGGCGCTCGATTCCGCGGCTGTGTCGGACGCCCTGGACGCTCTAGGACTGGCCCCCGGACAAGGCGGAATCCTGCCCGTGTGGGGACACCCCACGATCGTGGGCTTCGCCGTCACCGTGCAGCTCGAACCATTTGTCCCCGGCCCCTCGGGTGCCCACATCGGCACCCCGGCGGTGGCCGGAGCCACCAGCACGGACGTGATCGTTGTCGCCAATGGGGGGCGCACCGACGTCTCCTGCTGGGGAGGGCTCCTCAGCCTGGGCGCAATGCTGAAGGGCGTCCGTGGCGTCGTCGCGGATGGCGCCTGTCGGGATGTGAACGAAGCCCGCGAACTCGGTTTCCCGGTCTTCGCCAAAGGCAGGATTCCCGCCACGGCACGCGGCCGACTCCAGCAGTGCTCCACCGGCGAAACCGTCCCGTTCGGCAACGTAACGGTCACCCCGGGTGACCTGATCTTCGCAGACGAAACCGGCGTCGTCGTCGTCCCCCGAATCAACGCCGAAGAAGTACTGGAAAAGGCACAGGCCATCGCGGGCCGGGAACAGGCAATCGCCTCCGACCTCCGGTCCGGCGTCCCCCTACACGAGGCCATGCGCGATGCGCGTCTGGCAGGAACCACCGAGGAAAAGCACTGATGAACACCAACACCACCAACGACGCCGTCGCGCGGCTTACAGCCCTGCCAACCGCCAGTATTTCCGACGCCCTGGATTCCCTGGGCGTGAACGGCACCCCGCACGGGATTGCGCCCCTGACCTACGGTTTCCGGGCCGCCGGACCTGCCTTTACAGTGCAGTACGAACCGGCAGGAACTGCGCGCGGGAGCGTGGGCGATTTCCTGGACGACGTCCCGCCCGGGGCCATCGTGCTCATCGACAACAATGGGCGCACCGACGTCACGGTCTGGGGTGGCATCATGACCGAGATCGCTGCTGACCGCGGCGTCGCGGGAACCGTCATCAACGGCGTGTGCCGGGATGTATCGACGTCCTTGGAACAGAACTACCCGCTCTTCAGCCGGGGCCGGTTCATGCGCACCGGCAAGGACCGCGTACGCCTCGTGGCGGTGGGGAAGGACGTCATCATCAATGACGTCAGGATCTCGCCCAGTGACATCATTTGCGGCGACTCCGACGGCGCCCTTGCAGTACCCGCTGCCTATGCCGAGCAGGTAGCCGAGATCGCCGAGCGCATCGAAGACACCGAAAGCAAAATCGTCGCAGCGGTCAAGGCCGGATCCACGCTGATCCAGGCCAGGGCCGACCTTGGATACCACGACCTTCAGTGGAGGAAAGCATGAACACCCCAGCGGGCGGACACTCCGCCGCCACCCTGTACGAAGCCTCAAAACTGCCCTGCACCTGCGACCCGGGCATCAAAGCAGCATGGCAAGGAGCCCGCGTCGCCGGCCCGGCGTTCACTGTCCGGGGCATCGGCGGTGACAACCTCGCACTCCACAATGCTGTCCTGGCCGCGCCGGCGGGCAGCGTACTGGTCGCCGACATGCAGGGCGCCGCCAACGGCCACTGGGGTGAAGTCCTCGCCGTCGCAGCCCAGCACCGCGGCATCGCCGGCCTGATCATCGACGGGGGAGTGCGCGACTCAGACGAGATGGCAGCCATGGACTTCCCCGTCTTCTCCCGCTCCGTCACCGTCGTCGGAACCGTAAAGGACTATCCCGGGGACCTCCGCTCACCCGTCCGGATCGGCGGCATCGTCGTCCACACCGGCGACCTCATCGTCGGCGACGCCGACGGAGTCATCGTCCTGCCCCGGAACGCCGTCGCCGAAACGATCATCCGCGCCGATCAGCGGGTCGCCGACGAACGCCACATTCTCGACCAGATCAGGAACGGGAAAACAACCCTCGAACTCTACGGCCTGTACGCCGAAGGAACTTTCACCACCCGCTGAAACCACAAACCAATCCCTGACGACAGGGCGCCAACCCGGCCCTTCCGTTGGACTCGTCGGAGAACAATGAACCACCAACCGAAACCACCAGCAGAACCGGCTGCGGCCGCGGCAGCACATCGGATCATCAGAAGCAGCCGCCGGCCGCAATCGCTGGGCTCCGCCCGGACCGGTGCAGTGTCACTCGCGATGGGGGAGCCTGACTCAGGGACGCCCGCCGCCGTCGTCGACGCCGCCATCGCTGCCCTGAACAAAGGCCGAACCCGCTACGCACCGATCACCGGATCCGCGGAGCTTCGCGATGCCATCGCCGCGCAGACCACCTCCAAGTACGGCCGGGACACCCACCCGCGGGAAATCATACTCACGCACGGCGGCAGCGCCGGGCTGGCAGCAACCATGATCGCACTGATCAACCCGGGCGACAGGGTACTTATCCCGGAGCCGACCTATTCCCTCTACGCAGACCACGTGGCGATGGTCGGCGCCGAATGTGTCTGGGTGCCCAACCTTACGGACGGATCCTTGGACATTGAGAGCCTCCGGGAAGAAGCCCCCTCGGCCAGCATGATCATCCTCTGCAATCCAGGGAACCCGACGGGGCGCGTGTACCCTGATGCCGACCTCCACCACCTCGAACAGCTCCTCGTGGACAACCCGGACCTTCTGCTCCTCGCCGACGAGGCCTACTCCGGCATCACTTTCGACGGCGCCCCCTACACCTCGGCCCTTGCACTGACGCAGGCCAGGGACCAGGTCATCTGCAGCAGCACCTTTTCCAAGACCTACGCCATGACCGGATGGAGGCTCGGCCACATCGTCGCGCCAGCCGCGCTGGCGGACAGAATCAACCTCATCCACCGCACAATCAACGGGCCCCTCAATACCTTCGTCCAGCACGCAGCAATCACCGCCCTCCAGACCAGCGACGCCGAGCTCAAGGCAGCGGCCCGGTCTTACCAGGAACGACGGGACCTCGTCGTCCAACGCCTGAGCGGCGTTCCCGGAATTGAGATGCCCACGCCGCAGGGCGCGTTTTACGCCTTCCCCCGCATCACGTCGGGGCTTTCCTCGGACGAAATGACGGCCCGCTTTGCGGATGCCGGGGTCCTTGTCCGGTCCGGCAGCGAGTTCGGCCCCTCCGGCGAAGGCCACATCCGGATCTCGTTCGCCACGGACGTCGACACCCTCGACGAAGGGCTCCGCCGGTTCATTGCCACCGTGAAAGACCTCACGTGAAAGAGGGCCCACATTGTTCTCTGAGAACACCATGACCAAGCACGAGATTCCGCTCAGCATCGACGGAACAGACATGCGGCTGTCCTGCATGAGCCGGGGAGGGCATGGACTTCCGCTGGTCTTCCTTCACGGTTTTGGCTCCACCAAGGAGGACTACGCCGACATTGCACAGAACCCGGATTTCGCCGGCCAGCCGTTCTTCGCCTACGACGCTCCCGGCTGCGGCGACTCCTGGTGCAGTGACCTGGAAAAGATCTCGGTCCCCTTCCTTGTCGACACAGCAAGGGCGGCCCTCGCCGCCCAGGGGATCGAACGCTTCCACCTGATCGGCCACTCGATGGGCGGGCTTACCTCACTCGTGCTCGCCCGCCAGGAACCTGGCCGCGTGGCCAGCTTCATTGACATCGAAGGGAACCTCGCACCGGAGGATTGCTTCCTCAGCCGGCAGATCTTCCTCCATCCCCACGAGGATCCACACCTGTTCCTGGAGGACTTCATCGCCCGTAACTGGGCGGCCCCGTACTATTCGAGCCCGCTCTACGCCGCCAGCGTCAGGTACAAGGTCCGGGCTGCAGCGGTCCGGGGCATCTTCGAATCCATGGTCGATCTCTCGGACAACGCCGACTTGATGGAGAAGTTCCTGGCCCTTCCGTTTCCCCGCATGTTCATGTACGGCGAGCAGAACCGCTCGCTGACTTATCTCCCACACCTCTCCGCCAACGGCGTGCAGCTCGCGGAAATCACCCGTAGCGGCCACTTTCCTATGTACTCCAACGCGCCGGAGATGTGGGACAGAATCGCGGCCTTTCATCGCCAGGCAGCCACGGCCCCGAGACCATGGCCGGCAACCTCGGGGCCGGAGCGGTAGGGGCAGCCCTCATCGCATTCAACTTCAGTCGGTGGGAACGGGCGAGTGGAGGCGTGAGATGTCGGTGGACTTCGAGAAGGCAGTCATGAATTCGCGGCGTGCGCTGGACGAAATCCTGCGCGGTAGTGCTGACGGCTACAAGCAGCTCTACTCCCGGAGGGACGAGATCACCTTGGGCAACCCCTTCGGCGGCTTCGGCCGCGGGTGGGAAGGGGTTGTGGAGCAACTGGACCGCGCGTGGGGCTCCTGCCGGCCGAGGCGGTCCTGCGTGCATGACAGCCTGCCTTCACCTCACGAAGTCGAACTGGGCGGTGGGGCGTAAGACATCCGTCTGCCAGGGTCCAGTGCGGATCCGGTATTTCGAGACTTCATGCCCAACTTAATGGCCCGGCCGTAACATTGAAGCAGACGCATGCGCTGGGTTACCAAGTTCGCTGAGAAGGACTGGAGACGTTGCCACTCGAAACACTGCCCGTAGTCGACTTCTCCCGATTGGCCGCCGGCGCGGGGGAGGCGGCCCGGTTTCGTGACGAACTGCGCAGCGCCATGCATGAGGTCGGTTTCCTGTACCTGGCCGGCCATGGTGTCCCGCAGGAGCTCACGGACGCAATGCTGGAAGTGTCCCGTCGCTTCTTCGATCTGCCCGAAGAGCAGAAGCTCGCGATTGAGAATGTGCACAGCCCGCAGTTCCGCGGCTACACCCGTGTCGGCGGGGAACTGACGGACGGTGCAGTCGACTGGCGCGAGCAGATCGATATCGGCGTAGAGCGGGACACGGTGGTGCGGGGCCCGGGCGTCGCGGACTATTGGCGCCTCGAGGGGCCCAACCTGTGGCCGGAGGCGCTGCCCGAAATGCGGGGGATTGTGGCCGAGTGGACCGACCGGCTGAGCACGATCTCATTGACTCTCCTGCGTGCCCTGGCGGTGTCGCTCGGAGCGCCCGGGGACACCTTTGATGAGGCATTCGCCGCTCGGGCTTTCCCCGTGCTCAAAGTTGTGCGGTATCCGGGGTCATCCCACGAGGAACCCAGACAGGGCGTAGGCTCCCACCGCGACGGCGGCGTGCTGACGCTCCTCATGGTGGAGCCCGGCAAGGGCGGCCTCCAGGTCGAGTACCAAGGTACGTGGATCGA
Source organism: Arthrobacter oryzae (assembly GCF_030812315.1). GTDB lineage: Bacteria > Actinomycetota > Actinomycetes > Actinomycetales > Micrococcaceae > Arthrobacter > Arthrobacter oryzae_B. The sequence continues at coordinate 95,621 of NZ_JAUSSM010000002.1, forward strand.
CGCACCCCAGGTGCCCGGAACTTTCGTGGTCAATATCGGCGAGATGCTCGAGCTGGCCACAAACGGCTATCTCAAGGCGACCCTGCACCGCGTCGTCTCGCCTCCTCGCGGCACCGACAGAATATCCCTTCCCTTCTTCTACAATCCGGCACTGGACGCGAGGATGCCGCAGCTCGCGGTGAGCCCTGAGCTTCGAACCAGGGCCCGCGGCCTGTCGGTTGACCCGACGAACAGCCCGATTCTGGAAACCTACGGGGATAACGCCCTTCGCTACCGGTTTCGGGCCCACCCCAACGTTGTCGCGGTGCACCACGCGGACCTGATGAACCGCTGACGGGGAGTCTTCCTGCTTGGGTCAGGCTGCCGGTGAATACTTCGGAACACGAGTCCAGGCAAGGTATCGGCTGAACCTCTGTGCGACGCGGAAATCCGGTCTTTTCAGTCCTCGCGTCTCAGTCCGGCTTGCGCTATGAGTTCTGTCAGCCAAGGGCGGTGTTCACGGTGGAATGCTATTCCTTCGGGCAGGCCCTGCACGGCAGGTTCGGAACCCGTGATGTCGATGGTGATCCGGCTTCCCGCCATGGGCGCATTGGTGATGTGCAGGTCGCCGTATGACTCCGGGAGCGCCGGATCCATCCAGAATCCGCCGCGGGAAATATGGGCGTCATACCGCATCAGGCTCGTGACCAGCATGATCGGTGTGGTCGCCGCCCAGGCCTGCGGGGAGCATGCCGTTGGATACGCCACCGGCTCGGCAACCTGGTCACGGCTAAAGCCGCAGAACAGTTCCGGGAGCCGGCCGTCGGAGTAATCAGCCGCCTCGAAGAGGGCAGTGGCAATCCGCTGTGCCTCGTTTACGAGGCCGTAGCGCATCAGGCCGGCTGCGATGATCGCGTTGTCATGCGGCCAGACCGACCCGTTGTGGTAACTGGCCGGATTGTAGGCGCCCATGTCGGTTGCGAGGGTGCGCACGCCCCAGCCGCTGAACATCTCGGGGGACATGAGCCGTTCGGCCACCTGCGGTACCTTGTCCTCATCGACAATGCCGTGCCACAGGCACTGACCCATGTTGGACGCGCACGCGTCGACCTGCCGCTTTTTGCCGTCGAGTGCGACGGCGAAGTAGCCGCGGTCAGGCATCCAGAACTCTTCGTTGAACCTCTTCTTCAACCGTGCCGCTTCATCGGTGAGCCGCGCCGCCAAAGCCGGGTCACCGGCGTCGTACGCCATCCATGCCCGGGACAAAAATGCGCTGTAGGCCAGTGCCTGGACTTCGCACAGTGCGATAGGGGGCTCTGCCACGCGGCCGTCAGCGAAGTTGATGCCGTCCCAGGAGTCCTTCCAGCCTTGGTTGATGAGGCCCTGTTCGTTGAGGCGCTCATACTCGACGAACCCGTCGCCGTCCTTGTCGCCATAGTTCCTGACCCAGTCCAAGGCGCGGTCTGCGTGGGGCAGCAGCGCAGCGATAGTGTCCTTGGCAAAACCCCATCGGCTCACCGATCCGAGGGTCATCACGAACTGCGGAGTCGCGTCGACACTTCCGTAGTAGACGGACTTGCCACCCAACGAGAGCCCGCTGGAGACACCGAGCCTGACCTCATGCAGGATCTTGCCCGGTTCCTCCTCGCTCATGGGATCCACCACGCTGCCTTGCCGGTCAGCCAGCGTCTGCAGGGTGCCGAGTGCCAGGGAGGGATCCACCGGCAGCGCCATTTCCGAGGCCCAAAGCGAGTCCCGGCCGAAGAGCGTCATGAACCACGGCGCGCCGGCAGCCACTACGATCCGCTCCGGATGGGCCGGATCCTCAATGCGCAGCGCGCCCAGATCGTCGTAGCTGCGCCGCAGGGTCCGCTCGATTGAACGGTTGCCCATATGCAGCTTGGGAATCTTGGCCACCCATTCCTGGCGGCGGCGGTCGCTGGGAGATATCTCACCGCCGGCCGGACGAACGAAGGGCGCCACCCGTCCGGTGCCGTCGACGGTGGGGACCACCGTCAGCAGGGTACTCCAGTGCCCGTGCGGCGGAACGACCGCCCGATAGGTAATTGCGTCCGGGGTGACATCGGCGCCGCCGGCGCTGACGACCACGCCCTTCCGGACGTCCTCCCAGACGGCCGTAATGGTCAGCGAGTCGCCGTCCGGGTGGCGGGCTTCTTCCCAGAGCCGCTGGATGCGCGCCTCTTTGACTTCGAAGAGATCCGCGAAGTCCGATTCGACGTCGAGGGTGATCACGCATTCGGCAGCGTCCGAGGAGTAGTTCCGGATGGTGATCTCCTCCAGGATCCCGGCACCGACTTCCCTCAGCCGCTCCACGATCAGGGGGCTGTCCGCGTATCCGTCGGAGCGGGGAACGCGGCCAATAAACAGGGCCCGATAGGGTTCCTTTGTCGATGCGGTCAGCGGCTCCAGTGGTTGCCCATTAATTGCCAGGTTCCAGCGCGACAGGATACGGGTGTCCTGATGGAAAGCCCCATGCGGATGTTCCGGGTGGATGTCTCCATTTCCCGAGGAAATACAGAAGGATGAACCCTCCACCAAAGTAACCGTGCCGGACCCCACAGGCCCCGCAGCCGTGTCAGCATTCCATCCAGCCATCCCTATCTCCTTCAACGGCTCAGGAGCGGGGCGGTGGGATGCGGCGCTGGGCCGAACCGTCGATCGCCGCCTTACTCCGTTGGATAGACGCTACGCCTCAACGCCCTTTGACAACAGGCACTGTGCCCGGGGGAGTGACACCGGGGAGTGCTCTCACCGGGTTCTTCGTGCCTAGCGTCCGGGATCCCTTGGTTCAGCGTCAGGCAGTGACTCTTCCTCCCGGGCTGCGAGACCGCGCACGATGGCCTGCAGTTCTGTCCGCAGCATGTCGGTATCGACCTCTGCGGTTGCCAGGACCGAGCGTTCCAGGTCGCGTGCTGCTTCGCGTGCAGAAGTGCCGGAGACGGTGATGGAGACGACCTGGCTGCGGCGGTCGGATTGGCTGCGCTGGCGATAGACGTACCCGTGGGCCTCCAAACGCATGAGCGTCTTGCCGATTGTCTGGGCCTGGACCCTCACGATCTGCGCAAGTGAAGACTGGGTCATGGGGCCGTTGGCTGCCAGAACGTCCAAGGCGATCACCCCGGCATGGGTCAGCCCGATATCGTCCAGCTTCTCGTTCCAGGCGTGCTCGACAAGCCGCGCCGCGGTCGACAACAAGCGGCCGGTGGGCCAGAGTCTAATATCAGGCATAGGCGCAGTATAGAACCCGGCGGCCCTGCATGGTGGTGCGTATAGACCGCGATGCTCACCCGTTGATAAACAACCGCAAGTGTGATTTTTTGAGACAAGAAACGCAGATCAAGAAAGGGTGTAACCAGGGGCATGAGGTTGACGACGACGACCAACGTCTCGGTGGACGGCGTGATGCAGGGGTTGGGCGGACCTGACGAAGATCGCAGCGGCGGCTTCGACCGCGGCGGATGGGCGATACCTCTTCTGGATACCGAAGCCGGGGACTATCTCGATCAGGTTTACGGCGGTGCGGCCGCGTTCCTCTTCGGCCGGCGGACGTACGAAATCTTCGCCGGCTACTGGGGAGTGATGACCGATCTGAGCGCGAGCCCGATCGCCGCCGCACTGAACAGCCGGCCCAAGTACGTGGCATCGACCGGCCTCACAGACCCGCAGTGGGCGGGCACGAGTGTGCTGACCGGCGACCTCGCCGCGGCCGTCGGTGATCTGAAGGCGCAGCAAGACGGCGAACTGCTGGTGCCCGGCAGCGGTGCCCTTGTCCGGTGGCTGCTCGCCCACGACCTGGTGGACCAGCTCGACCTGCTCACCTATCCCGTCGTCGTCGGTCAGGGCACACGGCTGTTCCCCGCTTCCGGTCCGGACATCGCGCTCGAACTGGTCACCTCGCGGACCACTTCCCGGGGCATAACCATCCAGTCTTATCGGCCCCTTGGCCGCCCGGAGTACGCAAGGTAGGACGACCGCTGCTCAGGAGGTCCTGTGGCCCTACTCCAAGGGGACGCCACCAAATAGCATTGCTTCATGGAACAGCTGCAGGACATGAGTGCTGAAGAACCGGCGCTGTCTGCCACCACGGTTTTCGCCAGTCTCGCGGAGTTGAGGGAAGCCCCCGGCTATAGCCCAAAGGCAATAGCCGAACGGCTAATACACTCGCTGGGTACGGATGCTGCGGCGCCCTTGCTCGGCGTCAGTGTGGACCTTCTGGGTCGGTGGGCAACGGGCCAGGATGCGCCGAATGCGGACGGCCGGCTCCGGCTTGCGGACCTGGACGCCCTTGTGGGGCACCTCCACTGTGCATTCACGCCAGCCCAGGCCATGTTCTGGATGTGCAGCCAGAACGTGCAGCTGGGTTCCCGGCCAATCGATGTTTACCGCACTCAGGGCTCGGCCCCGGTGATCGGCGCCATCCGGGCCCACGTGCAGGAGGAGTCCTTCGGCTAACAGGACTCTCCGGGTGGAACGACATCATCCAGAAGACGAGGCGGGCGGTGTGGCGGTCTCCTGCCCCTCGGCAGCCGCCTGCGCATACGACGCCGACACGCGGCGATAGACCGGCGTCAGGAAGGCCAGCAGTGCGGCCGCGATCATGATGATCCCGGCCACCAGGAAGATCAGGGCGATGCCGCGGGAGACGCCGTCGCCCAGCAGTGGGGCCAGCTGGGCGGCACCCTCAGCAGACCGTGCGTACGGGATGATCCAGAACTGGGCGATCGGGGCGATGAGGAACGCGGTGACCGGCGCCGCGGCGGACTCGAAGGCCATGGCGAATCCGAACACGCGGCCTTGGCGGGGCAGGGGCACCACCTGCTGGATGACAGTCTGCTCGGCGGCTTCCACGAACGGTATCAGGACCAGGTACAGCCAGATGCCCGCGACGTACAGCCAGGCCCACTCCCGCAGCGTGAACACCGCACCGAGGAGCCCCATCACAGCCACTGCGATGAGCATGGTGCGCAGCGGGTTGGCGCCGAGCCCGAACTTGCTGATCAGTGCCCCGCCCACGATGAACCCGGTGGAGCCGAGAGCGAAGGCGGCACCCCACATCTCCACGGGGAACATCTCCAGTCCGTACGGATCCATCAGCGCCATGTAGACGCCGCCGATGAAGTTGTTGAACGTGGAAAACAGGATGAGCGCGAACAGTCCGGCAATGGCCAGGACGGCGGCAATGGAGCCGCGCAGGTCGAACGCACCGTGGGCATCCGTGGCGGCCACGCGCACTTCCTCGGGCATGCGCAGCGTGAGCAGGTGCGCGAAGGCCAGCGCCGTGAGCACCAGGGAAACCACAATGGTCCAGCCCATGCCCAGCAGCCCGACCGACAACCCGGAGAGCACGGAGGTGACGATAAACGCCAGCCCCTGCACCATGCCAACCAACCCGTTGGCGTTGGCCCGCCGGTCAGGCTCGATGAGGATGGTGACAACGGTGGAGAGGGCGACGTTGCGCATGTTTTCCACCACCGCACCGACCAGGATGATCACGGCGAAGATCCAGAACCACGGCTGTGTCAGGTCCAGCATCGAAGCGGCAGGTGTCAGCAGGAACATGACCCCTGCCAGCACGAACATCACCAGGGTAAAACCGGCGGCGAAGCGCATCACGGACAGCTTGCGGTAGCGGTCCACGAAGGTGCCGAAGCTGATGCTGGAAAGGGCGATCAGCAGCATGTACGCGCCGCCGATCACCCCGGTGGCGATCACGTTGCGCGTCTCCAGGTACACCCAGAATGTCAGGGCGAACCACAGGTAGCTGGTGGTGATGTTGGCCAGCGCCGTGTTCACCAGGATCCCGGCGAAGGTACGGGACCGCTGTGCTGCACTGCGTAAGGACGTATCGACGGCGTCCGGATCGTCGAGGCGGGGGGCCTCGCCGTCGTCGACAGGCGTGGAGGTGACAGCCGCATCCGCAGCGGCCCGGGGGGCCGGTTTCTGCTCGGTCATGCGTCCCAGTTTACTGACAACGGACGTGCTGTACACGGCCGCCCGCCCGGCGGGAAGGGCGTCATCGAAGGGGATGTCCGATCAGGACAGGCGGCCCACGCTACGTCGGCTCGGGCGCGGCATGGTGCCGTTGGAAAATAGTGCCCATCCCGCCAGCGACTGGGAGCAGATCACAAAGCTCGCACGGGAAGCTGCTGAATTGGGCGGATCGCCGGACCTGGGCCGGTGACAGCGAGACGGACAGGCCTGATGAGAGCCAGAGGGTGCCGTGAATTGGCGGTCCTACTCAATGGCGCAGCAGGTATCCGGCCACGCCATCGGGGTTGGCCAGGGCGAGTAGATGGCCGCCGGGCAGAACATCAGGCTCAGTACCGAGGCGTTCGCGGGCGACCCGTCGCTGGAAGTCCATTGGAAAGAAACGGTCTGCCTCTCCGGTGAGTACGCGGGTTGGGATATCGGGCCAGCCCGTGAAGTCGCAAACTGACGCGAAGACAGCGTCTGATTCGGTCGGTCGGTCAGATCCTTCAGCCAGGACTTCCGGTGGGATGTCGTGCAGGAAGTAGGTGTCAGCGTCGAACTCGGGGCTGTAGCCGTGGGCCGCCGCCGCGGCCCGCTGCGCGGCCGCCCAGCCGGTGTTGTCCCACCATGCGCCGGGAGTTTCGCCCGGTACAGGGATCATCGCATTCACCAGGACAAGCTCTCGGACAGGAGCCCTTTCGCAAACGAGCGGGGCCGTGAAGCCACCGAGCGACTGCGCGACGAGCACGGTATCGTGGACCCCGCCCACGGCTTCCAGAACCAGGCGGGTGTACTCGGGCAGGCCTGCGCTGTCGTCGTTGCCGGGCAGGTCGACCGCGACGGCTTCATGCCCGGCATACTGAAGCAGAGGAACGACGCGGCTCCAGTACCAGGCTGCGCCGCCCGCCCCCGGTATTAGAACGAACCTGCTCACTGACGTGCCGGCCGGATGCAACCGCCGCGGCTCGGGTTCAGCCGGTTGGGACTATCTGATCGATCTGGTTTCAGTGTGGACGTCATCTCTCCATTCTCACCACAGCAGGCCGATTACGTCATGTTGCCGATTGCTCCCGCACACGCACGAGCCATTCGGTAACAAGGGCTTGCAGGAGGTTGGGTTGCTCGTGCATCAAAGCGTGCCCGGCGCGATCGAGGATGGCGAAGGTGGCCCTAGGGTATTGCTCGATCAGCTCGCGCGGGCCTGCGTGCCCGGCCGTGGCGTCCTGTCGCCCGGCAAGGACCAACACCGGATGAGGATAGACTTCCCCGGCTTCCGGCCGATCCCGTAACTTCCAGTGCGAAAAGATCCGCGTCAGGCCCGACTCGTCAACGAGCGACATTCCCGGAGCCACACAATCCTGGAACCGACGCAGCGTTTCAGCCGTCTGCACCACGAAGTAGCTGCGGTACGTCTCCTCGAGATCCGCGGCCAGTTCGTCGGTCAGCCCGGCCGACGAAACCAGGACCTCGTGCTCGGGCACGTCGCGCGTATGCGCGCCAACAGGGCAGATTAGCGCCAGCCCGACAACCTGATCAGGTTTCCGATTGGCAATCGCACGGGCTAAGTACCCACCGTAGGAGTGCCCAACGACAAGTAACGGCTCATCACCGATGGTGCCGTCTATTAGGCCGAGCAGAATATCCAAAACATCATCGTTGCTCGAGATCGTCTCGGGCGCCGGCGTGCGGCCCATCCCAGGCAAATCCGGATACAGGCGCCGAATGCCTGGCACGTTGGAGAATACCGGTTCAAGAGCCCCGGCGATCTCGAGATGATCAACACCGGCGCCGTGCAGGACGAGAATCGGCGTGCCGCTGCCGTGTTCTGCGTAATGCACGGGCACTTCGCGGACCGTAAATTCCATCCAGACAGTGTAGGGTGCGCGGCGATTCTCCTGCATCATTGCTCACTCGCCGGTGACGGCATTCTTCTGAGAAAGATTCCAAGGAGTACCGCTGTGATGAGGCAAAGGGAAGCGTTAACCCCGATGGCCGGCAATATTGCAGCCATCACCTCCGGCGGGGCGCTGCCGTCACCGAGCTCGTGCAGGGACGCCGTGATGATGGTGCTCATGATCGGGATTCCCAGGGTGATGCCGATCTGTTGGCTCATGGTCGTCAGCCCGGTCGCGAGACCTTGTTCGGCGTTGGGGAGCCCCGTGGTGGCGGTGACCATGAACCCGACGATGGCGGCAAGGTTCGCGACGCCGCCGATGAACGTAGCGAGCAGCACGAGGATCAGGGAGGCCTGCCCTGTGTCGATGAAGAGCAGTGAGCCCGTTGCGGCCGCCTGGATAGCGAGACCGCTGACGATGGTGTTCTTGTTGCCCAGTTTGCCGATGAGCTTCGGGGCGATGATCCCGCCGGCGACGGTGCCGATGCCGAGCACGGCGAACGCCAGCCCGGCCCCGAGCGGTGTGTAGCCGAGGACCTGCTGGAGGTAGAGGGTCAGGACGAACACCAGGGACGTTTCAGTGGCGAACGCCAGGATCCCGGCGACGTTGCCCCAGGCGATGTTGTTCCGCCGCAGGATGGCCACGGGCACGAGTGCGTGTGCGGTGTTCTTCTCGATGAAGAAAAAGAGCACGAACAGGACCAGCCCGGCTGCCAGCGGTCCCCAGGCCAACGGATCCGACCAGCCGTTTTCGCCGGCGGTGGTCAGGCCGAAGACCAGCAGGAGCAGGGCTAGGGTGACGGTAGCCGCACCGGGGACATCAAGCTTTGTTCTGTTGCCGTGGGCGGATTCCGTGAGAAGTTTCGGGGCGAGGATTAGGACGAATATGGCGATGGGGACGTTGATGAAGAACGCCCATCGCCAGGACAACAGGTCGGTCAGGAGCCCGCCGAGGACCGCTCCGGCGGTGAAACCGGCAGCCATCAGGGAGCCGTTCAGCCCCAGGGCTTTGTCCCGCAGCGGCCCTTCCGGGAAGGAGGTCGTGAGGAGCGAGAGGGCGGCCGGTGTCACGGCGGCCGTGGCCAGACCTTGGGCGACGCGGGCCGCGAGGAGCAACCCCGGGTCGGTAGCCAGGCCGCCAACGAGGGAACCGATCCCGAGCAACGCCATACCGGCGATGAAGAGCCGTTTGCGTCCGAACAGGTCAGCAACACGGCCGAAGAAGAGTGTGAACCCCGCCGCGCACAGTGCGAAGGACGTAGCGATCCATTGCAGGTGCTCCAGGGAGAACCCGACGTCGGACCCTATCCGGGGCAGGGCGACGTTCAGGATGGAGAAGTCCACCGCGAGGGTGAAGCTGGCCGTCAGCAGCAGGACCATGATGAGGCGCTGCCGCCCTGTCATCCGCGTCGGCGCCGGTGCTCGTGGCACTTTGAGCTGGGGGACGGGTGCGGTGTCGTGCGTTGTCATCGCGGGGATTCCGATCGTGAAGTCGTGGGCGGTTTTCCTCTCCACCTTCAGCGTGCCGGTCAGGAATAGCCACGCCGTGTTGCGGGTAGCACTGGCAGTGCTACCCACGTTTGGGAATGTTCGTGAATACTCGGGGGTATGAACCAACCAGCTGCCATGGGCGACTTCCTGCGGAAACGACGGGCCGCCCTGACCCCGGGCGATGTGGGCCTGATGGACTATGGGACCCGCCGCGTGCCCGGGCTGCGGCGTGAGGAAGTGGCGATGATGGCCGGAATGAGCGTGACCTACTACGCCCGGCTGGAACAGGGTCAGCACATCAACGCCTCCGACGCGGTCATCGACTCCCTGTCTCGGGCGCTGGCCCTGACAGAGGTCGAAAGAAAGCACCTCTCGGAGCTGTCCGGCATTAAACGCGCCGCCCCGAAATCTTCCCGCAGCCGGCCGGACCACGTCAGGCCGGGCACGAAGCGCCTTATCGAGGCCATGGGGGTCCCGGCGGTGGTGCTGGGGAAACAAACCGAAGTCCTCGCTTGGAACCAGGCCGGGCATCTCCTGGTCGCGTCGCACGTGGATTTCCATGCCCCGGACAGGCCGCCCCTCCGGCCGAATATGACCCGGATGCTCTTCCTGGATGAGGCCACGCACAGCCTTTACGCGCACTGGCGCACCGAGGCCGGGCGCGCTGTCGCATCCCTGCGGCTGCTCTCCGGACGGTTCTCCGACGACGCTGAACTCGCCGCGCTGGTCGGAGAACTGACCCTCAAGAGCCCCGAGTTCGCAACGATGTGGGCCGAACACCCCGTGGAGAACTGCATGTCCGGGTACAAAACACTGGACCACCCGCGGCTCGGTTCCTTGGAATTGGGATTTGAAGTCCTGACCGTGCCGGATGACTCCGGTCACCGCATCCTCACCTATACAGCAGACCCGGAGAGCGCGTCCGCAGCAGCCCTCACCCGGCTACAGCACCCACCCAGCGGAGCCTAGCCCCGCAACGCTGCCAAGGCTTCGGCGAGGGGTATGCGCAATGCTGGGCCGTGGCCAGGAAGTACCACTGAAGCCTTGATGTCATCCAATCGGTGAGTTGCCGCCAGCGCCGCGACGGGGTCTGTGTGGTACATCCGGTGGAGCATCTGGGGGCCGGTCTTGCGGCTCAGTGGATGGCCGCTAACAAACGAGTCACCAACGGCGATCGCTCCTGCTTTGGGAAGAAAGATCGACACGTTGCCCGGGGTGTGGCCCGGAAGCAGGATCGCCTCCGGGCTGCCGGGCAGGCTCCGCAGTTTGTCGGGGTCCCAAGCCTGGGCACGCGTTGCAGGCTTGGCCGTCAGGGATCCAGCCTTGATGACGTGGACCATCCAGCGGAAGACGCGGGGGCGCCAAGCCCGCACGATGACCTGACCGAACGTGACTTGGTGCTTTTCCCTCCCTTGGACATGGGCTAGTTCTTCCGGGGCACACAAGATCGGCGTTGCGTACGTTGTGGAGAAATAGGCCGCAGAGCCGGTGTGGTCAACGTGACCGTGGGTGATGAGCACCGCCTGAGCGTCGGAAGGCTGCAAGCCCAGATAGCGGATGGACTCAAGGACAAAAGCTCGGTCGGCGGGATAGCCACTGTCAATGAGCATAAAGCCAGTCCCATCGCGGACCACGATCCAGTTGGAGGCTGGTCCTTCGACGAAAAAGACACCTGGTGCCTGCTCGGAAACGTTGGATGAGGGTTGCCATTCAGTGACTCGGAGGTGCACGGGTACATCCTAGCCTCCGGTCCAGACGCTACCCTTGAACGTCTGATCGCTCCGGGGCTAGCATTGCCGGCACGGGCGTCGGTGGTGCACCTGAACAGCGGGGCGCCGGTCAGGGACGTCGATCAATATGAGGAGACGGCCATGGGCGGGACAACTGCAGAGGCGTCATCAGCGGACCTGATAGTCGACCTGATCATATCCCTGGACGGCTACGCCTCAGCCGAGGGTTGGCCCGGGTGGTGGGGTTTAGAGGGGCCGGAATACCTGGCGTGGCTCGAACAGGAGGGAGAGAAGGACTACACCTTCCTCCTCGGGGCGAACACCTATCGCCTGATGTCCAGCATGTCAGAGGAGGCCGCTGCTGAGGGCTCTGGATTCTCCGCGGATGAGGGTGCCAGCCTTACCGGCCTTGCCGCCGTGCCCAAGGTCGTCTTCTCCTCCACCCTGCGGGCGCCCCTGGCGTGGCCGAACTCTGAGTTGGTCACCGGAGACGCGGTCGAGGCCGTGAGGGAGATGAAACGGAACGGGACCGGGACCTTGAGCACCTTGGGCAGTCTCAGTCTCTGCAGGTCGCTGCTGGGCGCTGGCCTCGTCGACAGGTTTCGGGTGGTGGTCTTCCCGGTGATCACGGGTCGCACAGGGCGCGAACGGATCTACGACGGCTATCCGGACGTGTCGCTCGAGATGGTGAACAGCAGGACCTTCGACGGGCGGCTCCAGCTGCTCGAGTACGTCCCTACCGTGCTTAGCGGTCCACCGGGCAGCGGACCGGCGTGAGTCAATCCGTCGGCACCATTGCGGCATCGACCTGCGTGCTCTAGCCTGTGGACTCAGGCAAGAATTGGCTGCAACTGGGGGTGTGTCATGGCTGAAATCAACGCGGTGCTGGCAGGGCTAACGGTCGAGGAGCTCGACGAGATCAGGGGACTTGGGCCGAAGGGGCACTTAGGCCGCCATCTGATCGCTGCCCTTGACAGAGCGGCCGGAGGACAGGATGCCGGCAGGGGCTTCTATGTCCTGGACGGTACCGTCAACGGCAACGGAGGCCAGTTCCACATTCTCCGCAGCGACGTCAGTGACAGGATTTTCCAATCCCAGGAAGCCCAAGGCTGAAGCTGGAGGGGCGCGATCAGGCTGCCTTCCAACTGGCCGGGAATGCCTTCAGTCCATAGACGATGCGTCCACAGCTTTCGGAGTAAACGCTTGGGTCACGAGGGAGCGTAATTGCCGGTGCCGCGGCGGGTCAGCGGTGATCAGACTCGACGCAAACAGCTGACCTGACTCGGATGGATCGTGGCCGCCCATCCGTGGGGAAAACCTGGCATCTTCGGACAGCACGCGCTGCACGTCGTCGTACCGGAAGACGTGGCAACTCCCCGACACCTCGTCGTGAAGGACGGGTGCGGCTTGCCGCATTCTCTCGTAGTGGGGGAATGGATCCAGTGGATGCTCATAGGCCGGGGCGAAGTCCATGGTGGGACCCTGATTTTATCCGACGCCAGTCACACACGTCAGTAGTCAGGTGTGGCGGGATCGTCCTCCGCCGGCTCTTGACCTTCCCGCTGCGTCAACCTTTAGTGTCGACTTATCAGGGCTGGAGATGCCTCGGAAGGAGGAAGGCATGGACTGGTCGATCAATCAGATCGCGAGGATCGCCGGCACCACCAGCCGGACGCTGCGGCATTATGACGACATCGGCCTGCTCAAGCCGAGCCGGATTGCCCATAACGGCTACCGGCATTACGACCAGGAGGCACTGCTCCAGCTGCAACGGATCCTGCTGCTGCGCGAGCTGGGCCTGGGTCTGCCGGTCATTGCCGAGGTGCTTAGCAACGAGTCGGACCCTGCCAAGGCCCTGAGCGGCCACCTGGCATGGCTTCGGCAGGAACAGGGCAGGCTGAACCGGCAGATTGCGTCGGTCCAGCGCACCATCGAGGCAGTGAAAGGAGGTGGAGAAATTATGGCAGAGAACATGTTCGACGGCTTTGACCACACCCAGTACAAGGAGGAAGTGGAGGAACGCTGGGGCAAAGATGCCTACGCCAGCAGCGACGCCTGGTGGCGCGGAATGGCTGCAGCGGAAAAGGCGGCCTGGAAGCAACGCTCGCAGAAGCTCGGCAGCGACTGGATCGCCGCGGTCGGTGCGGGCATCGCAGCCGACAGCGTCGAGGCGCAGGACCTCGCACGACGGCAGGTCGAATGGCTCCGGGGCATCCCGGGGACACCAGCGGCGGCGCCGGGCGGCGACGTGAAGGGCTACGTAATCGGCCTCGGCGAAATGTACGTCGCCGACCCTCGGTTCAGCGCCAACTATGGCGGCGAGTCCGGAGCCCGTTTCGTCCGGGACGCCCTGCGCGTTTACGCGGAAACGAACCTATAGCTCCTCAACAACGGCCGGACGCATGCTGCGCTCGCCGTCGTGTGCGGGTGAGTAGTGCCCGCACACGACGGCGCGATCGGCACAAATGAAGAGAAATGTCAGTAGGTGTCGAACTCCACGTGCACGGACGAGGCGCCTCGCAGCGGCGCGACCTGCTCGGCCTCACCCCGTAGCGACTTCCTGTCCTGAGCTGGCAGCGTTCGGAACGTCCTGATGGCGATGGTCAGCTTCCGGCCGCTCTTGCGTGGTCGCCACGTGCCGGTGATTTTGCCGGCTGCGAGCACAGTGCCCGGTTCGCCGACCGTCTTCCACACTTCCCGGTGGTATTTCTTGTCGACGATCGTTTCGCGGTCGCGCATTTGGGTATATGGGTCGCGTGGCGGGAGCAGGCGCACACCCGTCGGCGTCGGTGCCGCCCGCAGCGCGTCGAGATCCTCGGCAAGGACCCATGACGTGCCGCCGAAATCGACCTGCGTTAGCTCGTCCACGACCAAGCTCCACCAAGGGTCGGTGTCGCCTGGAACGATCCCGGCCCAGGCGGCGAAGTCCCTGCGTGTCGACGGTCCGTAGCAGCGCAGGTAGCGGCGGAGCAGTTCGGCACGTGCGAGGTCCGGATCGATGTCCGGAATCGGATGACCAAGCCACTCGTCCACCAGCACGAACGGTGCTTTGTTCCCGGCGCGCGGCGCGAAGCAGACCACGCGCTGCAGGGTGAGGATCCGGACGCAGAAATGTACGACGCCCTCACCGAGCGGTTGTCCCGGGGCGTAGGGGCCATGTTGCTCCCAGACGTCGCGCTGTCGCTTCGGCAGCCTGCGGGCAATCCGCGTGGCGATCTCCGCGCCCAACTCGTTGATGGCGAGCCTGCGTCCGGACAGCACGTCACGGATCTCGTCGCCGGTCAGCTCGACCGCATCCGTCAGGCTCATGCCGAGTTTGTCCAACGCCTGCTCCGCGCCGACAATGAAGTGGCGCATCGCCTCCTCGGTCGGCGGGAGCACGCCGGTGGTGAATACCGGTGCGTCCGATGTTGGGAAGTAGAACGGCGAGCCGCGCATGCACCAGGTCTGCAGCAGGCTCCTGTCCTCAGCGACTGCGTCGGCCACCTGTTCCTGCGTGAGGTCTCGCACCCTGGCGTGCAGGGCAAGCACCGCCGACCCGGGCGGGCTGTTCTGAACCCCGCACCGGCCGGCCGCGTCGAGCAGACCGCCTTCGCCCAACCGTTCGGTGAGATGATGGGCGCCCAGACGAAAAGCCAGGACGTCGCCCTTCGAAACGGTGTCAGCCACTGGCACATAATATCGCCGCCCGCCGTCCTACCCGCGTGACGTTCTGGCCTATTTCTTGTGGACGATGTAGATGGCGCCGGTTGTGACGTCTTCCTCCAGCGCCTCGAGGGTCCGTCCGCGGGTTTCGGGGACCTGGGTGTAGATGAAGATTAGTGCCAGGATGCCGACGATGCCGAACAGGAAGAATGTCCCGGTGATGCCGACCGCGGCCACCAGAGTCGGGAAGAACAAGCCGAGGAAGGCATTGGCAATCCACAGGCAGAAGATGGAGATGCCGATTGCGAAGCCGCGGATGTGAAGCGGGAAGATCTCCGAGAGCATCACCCACACGGCGATGTTGAGGAATGTCTGCATCGAGCCCACGAAGGCGACCACCAGGAAGAGGATCACGAACGGCCGTGCCGGGTCGCCGACCGGCAGAACGATCGAGGCGATGCCGATGAGGAAGTGGCACATCGTGGTCAGGATGAAGCCGGTAATGAGGGTGGTGCGGCGGTTCATGCGCTGCATCAGCGAGAGCCCGATGACGCCGCCGACGACGGCGATGACGCCGGGGGCGATGTTGGCGATGAGTGCTGCGCCTGAGTCGAAGCCTGCCTCGATGAGCACGGACTGGCCGTAGTACATGATCGAGTTGATGCCGGTGAGCTGCTGCGCGACGCCCAGGCCGATCCCGACAAGGAGGATGCGCAGGATCCACTTGTTCTTCAGCGCGCCCCAGCCGGAAAGGTTCATCTGCTCTTCCTCTTCGGCGAGGTGCTTGACGTCGGCCATCTCCGCGGCGGCGCGCTCGGGCGACCGGATTGTGGAGAGAACCTCCAGCGCTTCCTGGGCGCGTCCCTGTGAGATGAGCCAGCGCGGAGACTCGGGCATCCGCAGCATGCCAAAGAACAGGGCAATGGCGGGCAGCGCCGCGACCGCGAGCATGATGCGCCAGACACCGGGAAGTTCGCCCCAGACGTTGCCGATGATCGCGTTGACGACGAAAGCCGCGAGCTGGCCTATGACGATCATGAGCTCGTTGCGGCCCGCGAGCGAGCCTCGGATCTCGTAGGGGGCGAGCTCGGCGAGGTACACCGGGACCACCGAGGAGGCGCCGCCGACGGCGAGGCCGAGGATGACGCGGCCGACCACCATGACTTCGTAGCTCGGGGCGACCACGCAGGCCAGGGCGCCCGCGAGGAACAGGACCGCCAGGAGGATGATTGTCTTTCGACGGCCCCAGGTGTCGGAAAGCCTGCCGCCTCCCACGGCGCCCGCTGCGGCGCCGAAGAGCAGGGAGCTTGTGACGACCCCCTCGGTGAGTGGGGTAAGGGCGAGTTCGGCGGTCATCGGGCGGAGCGCGCCGTTGATGACGCCGGTGTCGTAGCCGAACAGGAGACCGCCGAACGTGGCAGTCAGGGCAACGAGGCCAAGTCGCTTGCGGTGAGGTCCGTCAGTCAGGGCCGGGAGCGAGGCCGGTCTGGACGTTCCGCTTTGCACGTGGGCAGTAGCCATCAGGGACTCCTTTGTCAGGGTTTCGCGGCAGATGTGAGCCGCATCTCAGCAATACTAACCCGCAAAAGGGCCTAATGTCAGGTCAAACTGACAAACTTCCTTGACGTGGCGCTTACAGGACACCACGTAGCACTCGGGGACGCTACCCCGAACCGTGCCGATGTCAGGAACGCCCGGTTGCGTGACTGAACCAGTCATCGTCGATGCCCAGGCGGCGTCGCTCTTCAGGGGTGTCCTCATAGACGCGCCATTCAGTCAGTTCCTCCCGGGCGGCAATAGCAGTCCACAGCGCAGGTCCCTCAAGAGCGGGGCCGCGCCAGCCCCGTCAGGTCTCGCGCGTTGATGCGTTCGTTGAATCCAACGGCCAATGCTGCTGCGTCATGCATGCGGAACGGTACCACCCGCTGTCCTATCCGTTGACGGGGGCTTCAGCCTTCTGCAGTTCGCGTGCGATCGCCTTTGCCGCCAGCTTCGCTTCCTTGGCGATGTAGCCGAGGGCTCCGGGCCGCGGCACGAAACCAACGAAACGCAGTCCTTCGGCAGCAGCCTTCTCGCCCCGCACCTTCGGTACTCCGCGGACGTCGAGGACGTCGAGATGCCCCACCAACGGCTCAAGGTTGCGGCGGTAACCGGTGGCGCAGATGACAGCGTCGGGCTCCACTTGCATACCGCGATCAAGCAGGACCGCTGAGCCGGCCAACGATCGCACGGCACCGACTACCTCAAAACGCCTTGCCTTGATCGCCTCTATTACCTCCCTGTCGATAATGGTCGGTTCCCCGCCGTTGCGCGCGATGCGTGCGAATACACCGTCGTCGGGGAAGGGCAGCCCGTACTCGCTGAGGTCGCCAAAATCAGAGCGCTGGCCATAACGGGTCACTGTGTCTGCCAACTTGAGCGGAAACTTCAGCAAAGCCACGCCGATGATATCGCTGGGGATAGGTCCGGGACTTGTTCTCAGCAGGATGTTGGGCGGGGTCCGAACCGCGAGCCACACTTTGGCGGCCCCTCCCGTTGCGAGGTCGTAGGCGATCTCCATGCCGGAACAGCCAGGCCCCACCACCAGAACCGCCTTGTCCTTATACGCGGAGGGATTCCGGTAGTCAGCCGAGTGGAGAATCGTACCTGCAAAGCTGTCGCGGCCCGGCCAGTCAGGGATAACGGCCTTGTTCTCGTATCCGGTGGCGACAACAACCTGCTCGGCTTCGATCCCTTCACCGGTGGACGTCCGGATCACCCATCCTTTGGAGCCAGGCTCGATGCGGTCGGCCCCTACCCCTAGCCGCAGTTTCACGTCCTGATTCTGCGAGTGCTGCTCAAGATACCCGACCAATTGGTCGCGCGTTGGGAACATGGGAGTACCCTTCGCGAACCGCCTTCCCGGAAGGTGAGAGAACGGACGGCTTGTGTTGAGGCGCAACCTGTCATAGCGGCCCCGCCACGACGAGGCGACGTTTTCGGCCCGGTCCAGGATCAAAGGTTGAACGCCGCGGTCCACGAGCGACAGCGCAACGGACAATCCGGCGGCGCCGGCGCCCACGATGACGGCACGGTTCCCGTTCATGACACTCCAACCCCGGCCCTCCGGCCCGTCAGCAATTTTCGGCAGCACCGCCGGTACGGACTCCGCGCCGGCGGTGTCTGGAGATCAAGCTGTTGCCAGTTTATCGCCGGCTTACCGCAGGCGACAGCGACGGGGCCCAGCCCGGATGACGGTCGGGGGAGTGGCGTCCGCATATTGACACCGCCTACCGCTGAGAGCACGCTGATATCGCCAGTTGGATGTTGGGCAGGCGCTGAACGGGCACAGCCCGTGCCTGCCGAACTCTTTCCCGGGGACCCTGATCGAGCCTCCGGATGACCAGTGAACTCACGCCACACTGAGGAGGGCAAAATGCCCGCAATGACTGTCAAGACCCTTGAGTCGAAGTCATTCAATGAACCCGATGAAAAGCGCCGACCGCCGAAGACTGAGGTTGACGTGGTCACCCTCGGTGACACCACGTTGGGCAGGTTCACTTTTGAGCCTGGCTGGCGATGGTCCGAAACCGTCAAGACCGTGGTTCATACCGAGAGCTGCCAGAACAACCATCTGGGATTCTGCACCGGCGGAACGTTAACAGTGGAGATGGAAGACGGAACGCGTGCCACGGTTCGTGCCGGGGACGCCTATGCAATTCCCGCCGGGCATGATGCCTGGGTAGAAGGTGATGAGACGTTTGTTGGCTACGAAATCATGAGTGCGGCCACCTACGCCAAGCCTGCCTAGGGGTTGCGGGGTCCAGAGGCTGGCGACGTCATGCTCCATTGCTTCCGTCGCACCAATGACCCTGTAGGGCCGGCACTGAAGCCCTGACCCGGGACTTCCGCCGTGATCCCATCTGGCTGCGCAAACAGTTGTCAGACTCCGTCATGCGCCCCACCGTACGTGCGGCGGTGGAGGATCACGGCCACCAGAAATTCATCCTTGCCACCAAAGAGAGCACCGAGCGGCCAACAGTATAGTCTCATGCCGCGGACGCCAGCGCGGCCGGCAAGCCGATATACGCCAGTTCGAACCATCATGGTTCCGAGGCGTCACAGTCCCGACCTGAAAGCTGATGTTTGCAGGGTGGGAAACCCGCTGCAGATAACGTGAATCGAGAGATAGCGACCGACCGAACGCGCGGCTGGGGCTGCCCAGCCAGGCGTTTGCGTGGCCGTTCGTACTTATCGTGCTTGTCGGCGCACCATCTCGTTGATCCAGATGGGCGCGAACGGAGACGTGCAGTTCGGGGGAGTCGGGTAGTCCTTGAGCACTTCCAGGCACTCACCGATTCCGATGGCACGGGCACGGTGCCCGGCATGCTCGATCCCGATCTGGGCCAGGCAGTGGTTCATCGCCCACTGCAGGCGATCCGGGGCGTCCTTCATCTCTGCCTCGATGACGTCGAGCAGTCCTGCGAGGTCGAGGCCCCCGGGCGTCTTCGCCACGCGTTCGGTAGTCAGCGCCCAGCCGGCGCTCGCGACCACTGGATCCGGATCGGCGGACCAGGCCAGACGCAGCTCTTCGGAGTGCGCGCTCTTCTTCACCACGTAGTTCACGAGCCAGTCGTGCACCTTGGGAGTGCGTACTGAGCGCAACATAACGTCCAATTGCTCACGCTCGAACCCCTTCGGGCGGCAAATCAGGAGCGCCAGCAGTCTCCCGGCGGTGTCTTCCGTCTCCCAGAGTTGGCGCGCGAGTTCCTGCTGCGTCTTCAGCCGCTTCCCGAGCTCGCGCAGTTTGCTGAGGTTCACACCGTGATCGTCACCGTGCTTCCCGTTCACCTCGCGTATCCTCGGGTCCTCGAGCGCGGCCAGCTCAGCCATCACCTCGGTCACCGTCATCCCGGCCAGTGTCGTCTCAGCCACCTCAGCCTCCTGTCCTCTCGCGTGAGCATCAGCCTACTAGGAGGGGGGCGGTCAAACCCCGCGCTTCACTTCTTGCGAGTGGTGATGACTTCCCCACTGTGCGTCAAGTGCGCGGCCACGTCCCTAAGTTTGATGTTTGACTCCGAGCTTGCCCGGGTGAGGATGACGAAAGCCTGCTGATGGGTGATCTTGAACCTTTCCATCAGGATGCCCTTGGCCTGCCCGATCAAGTCCCTGGTTCCCAAGGCCTCCGTCAATTGATCGATTTCGCGTGCGTCTGACAGCGCTACCGCGGCGTGGGCGCCAATAAGAAGGGCCGTCTGTTCTGAATCCTCATCAAAGGGATTTACATCAGCGCCATACAGGTTCAGGGCGCCCAGGTTGTCACCGTTCACGAAGAGCTGGATGCACAGCATGCTGCGGGCACCGATGTCGTACGCTGCCCGGGCGAACGCCGGCCAACGTACCTCATTGCTGAGGTCCGGTACCCGTACAACGCGCTGTTCATACGCAGCATCAAGGCAGGGCCCCTGGCGCATTTCGCTTTGGAGTTCGTCGGCCTTCCTGGGGAGCTCACCTGACGCTGCCCGCGACTCAACGGTCCGGCGGCCAGTAACCAGGCTGATCGAAGCATCCACCGCGCCGGGGACCAGTTCCAGAACCGCACGGACCACGTCCGTCAGGACCGCTTCGGTGTCCTGATCATGCTGCAGGTCCCTGGCCAGTTCACTCAGCCGGCCAGCAAGAATTGCGCTGATCACCGAGGCTCGGTCAGCAGAATCCTGGGTATTCGTGAAGGCCGTCATCTTTCGTCTCCTCGGAGTAGTGTCACCGCGGCCAAGACGGGGGTGGCGCTGTGGTTGATGTTTGTATTTTCCCGCAATCCGGGCTTTTTGTGGATGTGCGCGAACAGCGCGATTTAGCGGGTCCCTCGCATCCGGCCGGCTGGGAACAAAGGCGCTATGATATTACTTAGCACTGCTAATTAGCGTCGCTAACTATCTTGCCGTAAAGGCCAGGAGGCACAATGACCACCAGCACAGGGGACGCTGGCCACCCAGCGGATGGCATCCGGCCGGACATATTGGCGATTGAGCTCCGGACTGCCGTTATGCGGACATCCCGCCGGCTACGCATCGAGGCAACCGGCGATGTGATTACGCCAGGACAGTACACGGTCCTGGCGCATCTTCGTGCGGGCTCCCAAACCCTGCGCGAACTGGCCGAGCGGGAGCACGTCCAGGCGCCGTCGATGACCCGGATAGTTAACGCGTTGACCGACCAAGGCTTTGTGTCGCGGTCAGCGCACCCCGACGACGGCCGCCAGATTCTCGTCTGGATCACCCCGGCCGGTGAGGAAGTCCTGAACGAGGCCCGCAGCCAGCGGACGGCCTGGCTAGCACAGCGGGTCGCCGTACTCAGTGAAGGGGACCGTCTGACGCTCAGCCGCGCCGCACACATCATGCAGGAGCTGAGCGCCAAATGAGCGCCACATTCCGGGCGCTGGGGAACCACAACTACCGCTGATGGGCCGGTGGTGCGCTGGTATCCAACATCGGCACGTGGATGCAGCGGGTGGCGCAGGACTGGCTGGTGCTGACGGTGTTGACCGACCATTCCGGTACGGCGGTCGGCATCACGACGGGGCTGCAGTTCCTGCCGATGCTGCTGCTTGGCCCCTATGCGGGAGTGCTCGCGGACCGCTACCACAAACGCATCATCCTACTTTGGACGCAGTCGGCCATGGGCCTCTGCGGATTGCTGGTCGGGCTCTTGGTGCTGACCGGCTCGGCGCAGTTGTGGCAGGTCTATGTGGCGGCACTGTGCCTTGGGGTAGCCAGCGCCATCGACGGACCGGCGCGCCAGGCCTTTGTCTCCGAACTGGTCGGGCAGGAAAACATTTCCAATGCCGTGGCACTCAACTCTGCATCCTTCAACACTGCCCGGCTCACCGGACCCGCCATCGCCGGAGTGCTCATCGCCTGGATCGGCACCGGACCGGTGTTGCTGCTCAACGCTGCCAGCTTCGCCGCCGTCCTCCTGTCCCTGTGGCGCATCCGCCCTTCGGGGCTGTTCCCGACAGCGTCCGCGACCCGTGGCAAGCATCAGGTTGCCGAGGGCTTGGGGTACGTCAGACGGCGCCCGGATCTGGTGCTGATCCTCGTTATGGTTGGAATCCTTGGGGCATTCGGCATGAATTTCCCTATCACTAATGCGCTGATGTCCACCGCGGAATTCGGGATGGGACCGGGGGAGTTCGGGTTGCTTGGCTCCATCATGGCCGTAGGCACGCTGGCCGGTGCGTTGCTGGCGGCCCGCCGTTCCGGCCCCCGGCTGCGATTCCTGCTCGGCGGAGCCCTCGGCTTAGGCTTCTTTACCCTCGTTGGCAGCGTGTCCCCGTCTTTCTGGCTCTACGCAGCCGTCCTGGTGCCGGTCGGCCTTGCCTCGATCACCTTCCTGAACAGCTGCAACACAAGTATCCAGCTCACGGTGCACCCAGAATTCAGGGGCCGTGTGTTGGCACTGTACCTGGCCGTCCTACAGGGCGGGACCGCTCTCGGGGCGCCCCTGACGGGATGGATCGGCACTGAATTCGGTCCGCGCTGGTCGGTGGCGGCCGGCGGAACAATCGTCCTGCTCACCGGCCTGTGCTCCGTGATCGTGGTCAGCCGGAGCAGCACGATGACATGGCGGCAGCAACTTCGGACTGTGTTCGCTCGGAAGCAATCGCGCAACCGGTGGGGTCGGGGCCCGGAAACCGCCGGCCAGGCCGAGGGCATCTGAAGCGCCCACACCGCGAGGCATCCGCTGCGCCCCCAACCACAGCACGCAAAAGCGTACGACGCCGGGAAGTCCCCGCCGTCGTACGCCTGACCCGTGATTGGGGTGCTTCGCCGATGCCGCTACTCCGCGGCCGGCCGCTGCCGTTGCCGCTTAGTTGCGGAGCGCTGTTGTTTTGTCACGAGGTGTCGCCGCTTCGAGCCCCGGGTGGGCTTGGTCGGTCGGCGGTGTGCCGCCTCGGGAGCAAGGCCCTCGATGACGATTTCGGCGAGTTTGACCAGGGCAATCTCGCGGTTCCGGAGCTGGGATCGACGCTCGGAGGCGGTCACGGTGATTACTCCGGCTATGAGGCGTCGTCCGAGGCGGCTAACCAACATCGTCCGCTGTTCGTCGGAGACCGCAGCCGAGTCGGCGACGTTCCACGAGAGTTCAACACGGCTGTCCGAGGTGTTCACGTGCTGACCGCCCGGTCCGGATGAGCGCGAGAACCTCCAGCTGAGTTCCGACGCCGGAATGGTGAGCGCTGGCGACACCTCCAAATCCATGCACCCAGTGTTGCACGGATGCATCGAGCGGCGTTGGAGCGATGTAGGCAGCCTTGGGATCCTTCGGCTGGATCGCATCGGGATCCTTGCCAAAAATACTAAGTATGCTTATGGTAGCGGTGGACTGGATGGCATAAAGACAACACCAGAACCAGCGCAGAAGACCGAACCGGGAGACGACGTGATCGCAGGAACGAAGTCTGACCGCATGATGCGGCCCATCCCGCGGCCGCCGTCAACATTCGGGACCCCCTTAGTCGCGGCCCAAGCCCAAGGTTCGCCGGGCGCAGCGTGCCGGGCGCCGCCGTCGCCCGGCGGGCAAGACACGGACCTGCCACCCAAACCGAAACCACCCCCGGGCGCCGAAGGGCAGCCCTGACCCACGGGCTACCGAGCCCAGCACAGCAGCAGATCGAACCGTGAGGAAACAACGATGTACCTACACACACAGCTTCTGATCAACGAAATTGCCGCCGACGAGCCGGATCCTGCGGCAGCCAACGCCCTGCAGGAAGGCCTGGGCGGGCAATTCGGTGAGATGCGCACCATGATGCAGTATCTGTTCCAGAGCATGAACTTCCGCGGGGACGCAGCTGCAAAACCTTACAAGGATCTGCTTCAGGGCGTCGGTACCGAGGAGATCAGCCATGTTGAGCTCATCGGAACGACCATCTCCCAACTGCTGGACGGATCCCCGCGGTATCAGGGCAAGAAGACCGACCCGCTGGACGAGCCCGGAGCCAAGGGGGCCACGCCGCTGAAAATCGCCCTGGACACCAGCAACATCCATCACTACCTCGTCGGTGCCCAGGGCGCCCTGCCCGTGGATGCCGCCGGCAACCCGTGGAGCGGTTCCTACGTGTACAACAGCGGCAACCTGGTCCTGGACCTGCTCTACAACCTGATGCTTGAATCCACCGGCCGGCTGCAGAAATGCCGGATCTACGAGATGACGGAAAACAAGACCGCCCGCTCCACGATCGCGTATCTCATCGTCCGGGACCAGGCGCATGAGAACGCCTTCGCCAAGGCCCTGGAAAGCCTTGGCATGAACTGGGGCAAGGTGCTGCCGATCCCGAAGACCAATGCCGAGCAGTTCCCGGAAGTAAAGAAGCTACTGGATAAAGGCCTGCAGAGCATCCAGTACACCTTCAGCGCCGACAATCTCAGCGAAGCCGGCAAGCTGTACCGCGGTGCCTCGCCATCGAACGACGGTACCGAGCTGAGCACGGATGTAATGCCCGAAGGCTTCCCCATGACGATCTCTCCGGAACGACGCGAAGAGTTCGCGCCGGGTCTTGACCCGGACCTGCTGGCACTGATTCAGGCCACCGCGGAAGTCGAACTCAAGGAAGCGAACAATCCGAAGGGAACCAGCGCTCCCAAACAGGATAAGAATCCCACGCCGGCAAAGAGTCCCAAGCAAACCAAGAAGTAACCGGTTCGAAAAGGAACTGGGGCGGGCAGCCCATGCCCCACGACTTGTGGCGGGCCGCTTTCAGGACAGGAAGCGGGCCGCCGCCGGGGGAGGGCCCTATCCTCAGGTATTTTCGGGCGTCCAATGATTCGGTCCATGCAGCGCGCCACTCGAGGGAGCATCAAATTGACAACCACCCAAGTCGGTGACGCCTTCATTTCCGACGTCCGCCTTGGGGACCTGGTGGGGCGACTGTATGCCTCGCGCCGTCCCGGCGTGGAACGCTCGGGGCCGCCAATGGTCCTCGTCCACGGGATAGGCGTATCCCACCGCTACCTGAACCGGCTGCACAGGCTCCTGGCCGAATCGGCAGATACGTATTCACTGGATCTTCCCGGGTTCGGCGGAACACCGAACCCGGGCCGTCAGCTGACCGTCGCGGACTACGCAGGCTTTGTCCTGGCGGCCCTGGACCAGGCAGGCGTTGGGCCGTGCGTCCTCATTGGGCATTCGATGGGAGTTCAGTTCGCCGTGGAGGCCGCACGGCAACAACCGGGCCGGTTCACACAGCTCGTTCTGATGGGGCCGGTGGTCGACGAGAAACGCCGTACGGTGGCCCGCCAGGCCCTTGACCTGACTCTTGACTGCCTCTTCTTCGAGACCGCGGCCTCGAACTTCCTAGTCCTCACCGACTATTTCCGCTGCGGGCCACGCTGGTACCTGACCGAATTACCCGTGATGATGTCCTACCGCACCGAGGAATCTATCGCCGAGGTGGCAACGCCGGTTCTTATCCTGCGGGGATCCCGGGATCCGGTGGCATCCCGGGACTGGTGCCGCCTGCTCGAGCAGCGAGCCGGTGACGGTGAATTCCATGAGATCCCCGGTTGCGGTCATGTCGTTCAACACGCCGGCGCCGGAAGAGTCGCGGAAGCCATCCAAGACTTTGCGCGCACCCCGGGCAACCCGCTGGAAGCACCCGCATGAACGGAGCGTTCCGGAGGGCGGTCTGGTGGATCCGGGACTACGCCTATGCGGCCGGGTGGCAGGTCCGGGGCGCGGTGTCCCGCACTCCCGCCGATGCCTTCCACAGCGGTGACCGCACTCCCGTCGTCGTGATTCCGGGCGTTTACGAGAACTGGCAGTTTATGCTGCCCCTGATTACAGCCCTGCACCGCGCCGGGCACCCCGTCCACGTCGTGACCCTTCTGCAGAGGAACCGGCTGGACGTGCCCGTCGCTGCCCGGCTCGTGGCTGACCACATCGCAGCCGCCCGGCTGACGGACACTGTGATCGTCGCCCACAGCAAGGGCGGCCTCATAGGCAAATACATCATGCTTGCCTTGGATCCGGACGGACTCATCGATCGCATGATCGCCGTCTGCACGCCCTTCTCCGGATCGCGCTATGCCCGCTACCTGCTCATCCCCAGCCTCCGCGTCTTTTCACCCCGAAACGCACTGACTGTGCAAATGGCACGGGAAGAAGCCATCAATCACCGGATCACGTCCATCTACGGCGTCTATGACCCGCATATCCCCGAAGGCAGCATTCTGCCCGGAGCCACGAATATCCGGCTCCAGGCAACCGGGCACTTCCGGATCCTGGGGGATGAACAGACCGCCCGGACCATTCTGGAGCAGCTACAAGTGGAGCTTCCCGGGCAGTAGAACCCTATGCCGCAAGCCGCGGAAGCAACTGATGGTGCTCCCTCGGACTGAGTTCTGCACGGTCACAGGGTGGCCAGGAGCCCGGCCGTCTGTTCAAGGGCCCCGGGTACCAGGGAGTAATAGGCCCAGGTTCCGCGCTTTTCCCGGTGCAGCAGGCCGGCATCAACCAGGATCTTGAGGTGGTGGGAGACCGTGGGCTGGCCCAGGTCCAGCGGCCCGGTAAGGTCGCATACGCAGGATTCGCCGGAGGCCTCGGCCTTGACGATCGAGAGAAGCCGCAGCCTGTTCGGATCGGCCAGTGCCTTGAAGACCAAGGCTTTCTGCTTAGCGTCCTCGGCGCTCAGGGCGGGCGGCCCTCCCGGGACGCAGCACGCTTCATCCGTGGCTGTCTCGAGTACGGGCAGTAAGTTCATGTACCCATTATGCCTCAATATTGATCATCATCAATGTATGGAGGACAAGGCCAAGGGGGCGCGCTCTCCGGCGCCGGTCCCGCCGAGGCTGAGGCGCGGCCGGCCGGCCGGCAGGCAGGTGTGGGCGAATGCTAGGGCGTGGCCCTCTCGGTGTGCGGTAGAACGACGTTGTCCGCGGTGCGGTTGGCGGCGGGAAATAGGATGAGCAAGAGCCCAAGGCCTATTCCCGCGCCGATCAGCTGCGCGATCACGAAGCCGGGAACGGACCCCGGAGCGATGCCGGCGAAGGTGTCACTGAAGATGCGGCCGACTGTCACGGCCGGGTTTGCGAACGACGTCGAGGACGTGAACCAGTAGGCGGCTCCGATGTAGGCGCCCACCGCCGGCGCGGCGAGTGCGCTCCGCTTGGTGGCGGCGAGGGCGAAGATCAGCAGGATGAGCCCGGCGGTAGCAATAACCTCACCCAGCAGGTGTCCGGCGGTTGCCCGCTCCTTGGCAGAGATGGACGTGCCCACTTCAAACATGGCGTTTGCGGCCACACTGCCGCTGATCGCACCCACGGTCTGCGCAATGGCATAGGTGCCGAGCTCCGGCAGGGTCAGTCCGCTGCCGCTGCGTCGGCCCAGGATCCAGTCGGCGAGGGTCACCGCGGGATTGAAGTGCGCTCCGCTCACGGGGCCGAGCACGAGGATCAGCACCGTCAAACCCAGCACGGTCGCGGTGCTGTTCTGGAGCAGTTGCAGGCCAACGTCATTGGGGGAGAGCTGCTGCGCAGCGATCCCGGAGCCCACGACGATCATCACGAGCAGGCTGGTGCCCAGTAGTTCAGCAACGGCACGACGCCACAGTGGAGGCTGGTTGGAAGTCATGCCAACAGCTTGACCGAAAGAATTACCTCAGTCAAAATTGAATCAATGAATACTGAGGCAGTTATCGGATTTCAGGCGAGGGTAGCAAAACATGCCGCCCTTGCCGACCCTGCGCGGCTGCGCATCGTTGACCTGCTGACTATGGGTGACTTCTCTCCGACAGAGCTGCAGGCAGAGCTGGGGATGCCGTCGAATCTGGTGTCGCATCATCTGCGCGCACTGGAAGAGGCCGGCCTGACAATCCGCCACCGCTCAGAAGCCGACAGGCGCCGGAGCTACATTCGGCTTGCTGCCGGGGCGCTGGAGGGCCTGCTGCCGGGGGTTGAGCACGGAGCGCGCCGCATCCTCTTCGTCTGCACGCGAAACAGTGCGCGGTCCCAACTGGCCACGGCACTCTGGAGACAGGTCAGCGAAATCCCGTCGACGTCGGCGGGGACGCACCCGGCGGAACGCATCGCCCAAGGCGCCATCGACGTCGCCCGCCGTCACGGCGTTGCCCTCTTGGACCTTCCTCCGCGCAACCTGGACCGGGTGGCGGGGAAGGGTGACTTCGTGGTGACCGTGTGCGACAGTGCCCATGAGGAGCTGGCGGGCTTGGGTGGTGTCCATTGGTCGGTGCCGGATCCGCTGCGCCTGGGCACCGAGGAAGCCTTCGAGAACGCCTTCGAGGACATCGCCCAGCGCATCAATGGCCTGGCGCCGCGCATGTCGGCCGCCTGATACGCGCCGGATCAATATTGACAATCATCAATCTATGGCCCGATACTCACTGTATCGATGAATATCAATGTATTGCGCACTAACTGATTCCAGGAGAACCCCGTGAGCACCGCAACCGCCAAGAAGCCCTCCGTCCTGTTCGTCTGCGTCCACAACGCCGGCCGCTCCCAGATGGCCGCCGCCTTCCTGACGACCCTTGCCAAGGGTGAGATCGAAGTCCGCTCCGCCGGGTCCCGGCCCGCCGACACGGTGAATCCGGCCGCCGTCACCGCGATGGCCGAACTGGGCATCGACATGTCCGCCGAAATTCCGAAAGTCCTCACTACCGAGGCTGTCAAAGAATCGGATGTGGTGATCACCATGGGATGCGGCGACGAGTGCCCGTACTTCCCCGGCAAGCGTTACGAAGACTGGGTCCTGGAGGACCCGGCAGGCCAAGGCGTGGACGCCGTCCGCCCCATCCGCGATGAAATCAAGACTCGCATCGAGGGCCTGATCGCTTCCCTCATCCCTGCCGCCAAGTAACCGCGGCCCCGAAACGAGGAGACACGTCGTGAGCACTCAAAACAACGTGAGCACCGAGCAGCTGATCATTATCGGGTCCGGGCCTGCGGGCTATACGGCGGCCATTTACGCTGCCCGGGCAGGTCTGAAACCGCTTGTCATCGCGGGGTCCGTGACCGCGGGCGGTGCGTTGATGAACACCACCGAGGTGGAGAACTTCCCCGGCTTCCCGGCCGGTATCCAGGGACCGGAACTCATGGACGGCCTGCAGCAGCAGGCGGAGCGGTTCGGCGCGCAGGTGGTGTTCGACGACGTCACCGAAGTGACCCTCACCGGGCACCTCAAGCGCGTGGTGACCGGCGCCGGCGACACGCACGAGGCGCCGGCGGTCATCCTCGCCACCGGCTCCGCGTACAAGGAACTCGGCCTGCCGGAGGAGAAGAAGTTCAGCGGCCACGGCGTGTCCTGGTGCGCCACGTGCGATGGCTTCTTCTTCCGCGACCAGGACATCATCGTCGTCGGCGGCGGGGACTCCGCCATGGAGGAAGCCACGTTCCTGACCCGCTTCGGGCGGTCCGTCACCGTCGTCGTCCGGAAGGACGAACTCCGGGCCTCCCGGATCATGGCCCAGCGGGCCAAGGACAACCCGAAGATCAGCTTCGCCTGGAACTCCGCCATCACCGCCATTCACGGGGACGGCAAGGTCACCGGCGTCACGCTCAAGGACACGCGCACCGGCGAGACCCGCGAACAGGCAGCCACCGGCATCTTCGTGGCCATCGGGCACGTGCCGCGCACCGAACTGGTGGCCGGCCAGGTGGAGCTGGATGCCGAGGGCTACATCACGGTGGATTCCCCCACCACGGTCACCAACCTCACCGGCGTGTTCGCCTGCGGAGACGCCGTGGACCACCGCTACCGCCAGGCCATCACCGCCGCCGGCACCGGCTGCGCCGCCGCCCTCGACGCAGAGCGCTACCTGGCCGCCCTCGACGACGCCGACAGCATCGCCACCGCCCTGGTGGAAGAACCCACCCACGCCTGACCCAAAGACGGGAGAGGGGGTGAGCTGAATGAACACCGGATGCTGCGACGACGGTTGCTGCGACAACGATCAGGACTGCTGCTAACACCCGGCTCCTGCCCAACTAGGTAGCAGCAGGTGTCGTTATGAGCCTCAAAACGGCACTTACTGCCACCTAGTTGGGCGCCTTCCGCACTACCCGACAAACTTACGGATGAGAACGAGGACAGACATGGATTCGACGAAGAACCTTCCCGTGGCAGTGATCGGTGCCGGCCCCGTGGGCCTGGCCGCCGCAGCCCACCTGCTCGAGCGCGGCATGGAACCGCTGATCTTCGAAGCCGGCCCGTCTGCCGGTGCCGCCATCGAGCAGTGGCGCCACATCCGGCTCTTCTCCCCATGGCGGTTCAACATCGATGCCGCCGCCGTCCGCCTGCTCGAGACCACCGGCTGGGAATCGCCGCGGCCCACAGCCCTTCCCTACGGCGGGGAGCTCATCGACCAATACCTGACACCGCTGGCCGCCCTTCCCGAGATCGCTTCCCGGTTGCAGACCGGCGCCCGTGTCATCGCTGTGACCCGCGCCGGCCTGGACAAGACCCATACCCGCAACCGCGACACCACACCGTTCGTCGTCCGGGTCCAGCACGAGGATGGAGAAACCCGCGACCACACCGTGGCAGCGGTCATTGACGCCTCCGGCACCTGGTCCATCCGCAACCCGCTCGGGACCTCGGGCCTGGCCGCCATCGGCGAGGACGCCGCGGCGGGCAGGATTTCCGCCCCGCTCCCGGACGTCACCGGCCGCGACCGCGCAGGCTTCGCCGGCCGCCGTGTCCTGGTCGTCGGCGCCGGCCACTCCGCCGCCAACACTCTGATCAGCCTCGCCGATCTCGCAAAGGAAGAACCGGACACCCGGATCCTGTGGGCGGTCCGCGGCGCGTCCGCCGAGAAGGTCTACGGAGGCGGCGATGCCGACGGGCTGCCCGCCCGCGGCCAGCTCGGCGCCCGCCTGCGCCGCCTAGTCGAGGCCGGCACCATCGAACTGCACACGGGCTTTGGCATCAGCTCGCTGAAATCCCTCGACTCGCAGGTGACCGTTGAATCCGTTGACGGCCGGACTCTGGATGCGGACGTCGTAGTTCCCTGCACCGGGTTCCGGCCGGACCTGGGCATCCTGCGCGAACTCCGCCTCGAACTGGATCCGGCCGTCGAAGCTCCCCGGGAGCTGGGCCCGTTGATCGACCCCGAATTCCACTCCTGCGGCACCGTCCAGCCGCACGGCGCGAAGCTGCTGGCCCACCCGGACAAGGACTTCTACATCGTCGGCATGAAATCCTACGGACGGGCACCGACCTTCCTCCTGGCCACCGGCTACGAGCAGGTCCGCTCCGTGGCGGCAGCCCTGGCCGGAGACCGGGTGGCTGCGGACACCGTCAGGCTCGTACTGCCCGAGTCCGGAGTCTGCTCCTCCGATGCCGGCACCAGCTGCGACGTTCCCGCCGCCTCCGTCGAGGACGCGGCCGGCTCGGCTGAGTCAGGCTGCTGCGCTGCTCCGGACCCGGTGCTGGTCGGCTTCCGCACCGGACTGTCCCACGGGCGCTCCGTCAGCAACTGAACAACACCATCCGTCGGTAAACCCATCATTGGAGTGCTGTATGACTGAACACCGTGAAATCAGCCTGGGCCTGCAGGACACTACCGAGCTACTGCACCGCATCAGTGCGCGCCTCTCGGACAGGTTCGCCGGGGTCTTCGCTGCCGAAACCGTCGAACGCTACGTTTTCGAGTCGTACACGGCGCTGGCCAGGACAGCGAAGATCACCACTTACCTGGCCGCCACCACCGAACACTTCGCCAGCGACCGGCTCAACGCCCTGGCCAAATCCAAGGGAGCGGTCGCCTCCGCGGTGCCCGAGGTCTTGTTCGTTTGCGTGCAGAACGCCGGACGTTCCCAGATGGCAGCCGCGCTTCTCGCCGTCGAGGCCAAGGGCAGGATCCATGTCCGCTCCGCCGGCTCCCTTCCCGAAGCCGAACTCGATCCCGCAGTCGTGACGGTGATGTCCGAGATGGGCCTGGACCTGTCCCGGAACTACCCCAAGCCCCTCACCGATGATGTCGTGCGCGCCTCCGATGTGGTGATCACGATGGGCTGCGGTGATTCCTGCCCGATTTATCCCGGTAAACGCTACGAGGACTGGGAACTTCCGGACCCCGCGGAACAGCCCCTCGAAACGGTCCGGGAAATCCGGGACCAGATCCACGACCGGGTCAAGGCCCTGGTCGACTCACTAACAAAGGAAACAACGCACTCATGACCCAGGAAACACCGGACGCCCGGAAGACCCCCGCAGTGCTCTTCGTCTGCAGCAAGAACGGCGGAAAATCCCAAGTCGCCGCAGGCTTGATGAAGCAACTGGCAGGCGGGGCGGTCACGGTCTACTCCGCAGGGACCAAACCCGGCAAGTCCCTCAACCCACAGGCCGTGGAGTCCCTGACCGAACTCGGCATCGACATCACCGGCGAACACCCGAAGCCTGTCACAGCTGAGGTCCTGGACGCCGTGGACGCAGTCATCGTCCTGGGCACCGAAGCGAAGCTCGAACCGCACGAAGGCACACGGTTTGAGGTGTGGGAAACGGACGAACCGTCCGAACGCGGCATCGAAGGCATGGAGCGCATGCGCCTGGTTCGGGACGACATCCAGGCCCGGGTCCAGACGCTCTACGCGGAGCTCACCGGGAACTAGGCATGCCCACCGAACGTGTCCGTGCCGGGTGAAGGATGGCCGGACGGGCCAGTTGTGCTCGGAGTAGGGTGGAAGTTTTCCGCGTTTGTGGTCCGCACTGCAGCTGAGCTCGCGGACGCCCTGGGAGCGCATCTTGTCTGTGCCTTTGTGGATCCAGCCAGTTACCTGACGGAATGGGAACCAGAGGGCCAACGGGCAGCCCTTTCCTTGGAACCGATCATCAACGAAGAGGCCGACTTCCCCTCTCAGGAGCTACAGCGGAAGCTGGAAGCCATTCTCGGGCAGCCGGGGGAGACGTGGTCCTTCCGCGTGCTGAACGGCGATGTCTCCAAGGCCCTCAGCCGACTGGCAGAGAGCACAAGCGCATCATTGCTGGTTGTTGGCGCTGGCCGGCCAGGATCATTGGCATGGGTGGATAGACTCCTCGAGGGATCCGTTTCCGCGTCCCTGATGCACAGCCAGCAGCGACCGGTCCTCGTTGTCCCCTCTAACCGATGAAGGTCCTCCGGCGTTGTGCACTATTTTTTCAGCGGTCCCTGGGGGACAGGAAGATGGGGTTAGGATGCTTGACCAGTTCGCAGCAATGGCCGCGTGTACGGTTTTGGCCGGCCTTGCCGTTTTTCAGGGTGCACTGATCGGCGGGGCGTCTCTGGGGAGGTTGGCTTGGGGCGGACAGCACGAGGTGCTGCCGGCCGGTCTGAGGGTCGGCAGTGCCGTGTCCATAATCCTTTATGCCCTGTTCGGGTACGCGGCGATGGCCAAAGCAGGCATGGTTCCTCCGTTGGTAAGCGAGACTGTCACGTCGGTCTCAATGTGGGTGCTGACCGCATATTTCGCCCTCGGTGTGATCATGAACGGGATCTCCCGCAGCAAACCGGAGCGCCTCATCATGACGCCCACCGCGCTGGTCCTCGCGGGCCTCTACCTGATCCTTGCCCTCAGCTGATTCTCGACCGGCGTCTGCCCAAGCGGGCCTTCCATGCAATCTTCTCGGCTCCCTGTTCGTCCTGTAAACTGCCGTCGACGCTATGGCGGTGCCGGAAGGAGACCCTGATGGCGCAGGCACACAGGCCGTGGATGCCCGGGGATCAGTGGTGGGTCAGGGACAATCTCCGCCACGCCATCGACCGTCTTGTGGAGTTGGGCTACACCGTGAGGGGCGGGCAGGGCGAGGACCCGGAACTCATTGACCCCGGCGGCTCGGCGGTGGAGACCTGGCGGGAGGACTACCCGTACGAGGAACGGATGTCCCGGGAGGAATACGAGCTCGAGAAGTACCGACTCCAGGTCGAACTCCTGAAGTTCCAGTACTGGGGCCAGGACCGCGGCCTCAAGAACGTGATCGTTTTCGAGGGCCGCGACGCCGCCGGCAAGGGCGGGACGATCAAGCGATTCACCGAACACCTGGATCCCCGTTCGGCCCGGACCGTGGCACTGAGTAAGCCATCGGATCGCGAACAGGGCCAGTGGTACTTCCAGCGCTACATCCAGCACCTGCCCACCGCAGGTGAAATCGTGATGTTCGACCGTTCCTGGTACAACCGGGGAAACGTGGAACGGGTCATGGGTTTCTGCACCGACGGGGAGTACCAAACTTTCATGGAGCAGGCGCCGGTCTTTGAGAAGATGCTGGTGGACTCGGGAATCCACCTGAACAAGTTCTGGTTCTCGGTGACCCGCCACGAACAGCGCACCCGGTTTGCAATCCGCCAGATCGACCCGGTGCGGCGCTGGAAGCTGTCGCCCGTGGACCTCGCCTCCCTGGACCGGTGGGAGGCTTACACGGAGGCCAAGGAACAGACGTTCCTGCGCACCGATACCGACCACGCGCCGTGGATCACCATCAAGTCCAACGACAAGAAACGCGGGCGAATCAACGCCATCCGATTCTTCCTCAATCAATTCGACTATGACGATAAGAACACCTCAGTCGTCTACGACCCCGACCCGCTCATCGTGCGCCGCGGCCGCGAAGCCGTCGGAGACTGAACCTGGGCCCCGACCGCGTGGAGTTGGCCCATGGCCGGCTGACCTCCCGGATGTCACATCTCCGAACGGGCTGAGGGAACGCTGCGCATTAGCACGAAAAAATCATGCGGCGGAAACTTTGGAGCAACCTTGAACGTGCACTCTGAGAGAGCGGAACACTTCGGAAGGGATGCGACTCATGACCATGGGTGAAGAGACTGTTGTTGATACCTGCTACGACCTCACTGCCGGGGACGTCATCGTAGCCCGGTACAAGGGTTCCCTCGTTCACCGGGGGAGCGTGACAGAGCGGGTCCCCGAGCATGGCCTGTTCTGGATCCTGGACGAGCTGTCCGGCGGGCGGCGCCTGTTGGACATGGCCGATCTTGAAATCGTCCGCGTGCGCAGTGCCGGTTCCGTGCCAAAGGAACCGGGCGCCGAACCGGCGGCTGCCTGAGTCACACCGCCTAGGGGACCCGTTCACCAAGGAGCGTGGGGAGGTCCCTGACCCCATCCGGAATGTGGTGGTGCGGGTACTGTTCCAAGGCGCGGCCAGCAGGTCATTTTGCGGTGTCCCGGGAGGACCCGGGCCTGGTGGTGGGCTATGAGCTCCGGTCAAGGAGCTCGGCGCGTTTGGTGACCGCATGGACGTAATCGTTCAGGGTCCGGGCGGTGTCCGGCCGGGTATTTCCGAGGAGCCCCGCCAGAAGACCGCTGACTTCTTCTTTGACCTTCAGATGGGTGAGGCCGGCCCGTGGCGAGAGGGTGAACGTGCGTATCCGCTTGAACAGCCCCAGCGGCAGGCTACTGGTCCAGGTCATGACCTCTCCCGGCATCTGCTGGACACGGAGCCGGAGGCTGCGCCCGCGGGCGTCGGTGGTTTTGATTCGGATAGT
Organism: Arthrobacter oryzae; assembly: GCF_030812315.1. Taxonomy (GTDB): domain Bacteria; phylum Actinomycetota; class Actinomycetes; order Actinomycetales; family Micrococcaceae; genus Arthrobacter; species Arthrobacter oryzae_B. The sequence goes on from NZ_JAUSSM010000002.1 coordinate 130,821, forward strand.
GCCGCCGTTGCGCAGCTCGCCGTCGATGGCGGTGATACCGGACTCCCAGACAGTGAGGTTTCCGGTATCGGTAATGATTTCCCACACTGTCGACGCGCGTGCATTGATCAACGCTTCCGACTCAAAGTACTCCACCAGCCCAGATTAGACAGGAGAAAATTCGGCTGCCCCCGAAGTGGGCCTAATTATGTCAGACTTCACCAAGAATTCGTTTCGCTACGGTTCCGTCTTGCCCCAGCAGAATCTGGCTCGTTTGTGCTGACCAGTAAGGCGCCGTTTCCCTGGCGTATCCTCCGCAGATGGCTGACTCGAAGCAGGCTTACGGTTCCCCTGCCCCGGTGCTAGCGTGAATATCCCACGACAGGATTCAGGAGGCCGATATGAACGATGAAGAACAGGTTGAGAGGGAGCGCCCGGAAGACGACGCTGCCGCCAACCAGAAGCTGCCGGGTTCTAAGGCACCTGACCGAAGTGACGGGATTCCCGTCTCCGGAGACGGCGTTGGGCTCGGTGCCGGCACTGAGGCGAACACGTTCGAACCGGAAGAGGATCCGGAAGCCACCGACGACGAAAACGCATCGGGGTAAACTGGCGAGAATCGGCATAAAGCCCGCCACGAGGTTCCCGTACTTGTGGAATTCACCGGCAGGGCGGACGTTTATGCCTGTTCATTCCGTCCGTGTTTGAGCGGAGAATGTCAGCAGCCCGAATCAAAAAATGACTTCATCAATAGACAAATGGGGACCGGAAGCAATCGTGCTTCCGATCCCGATTCTGTTTTTCATAGAGATCAATCTCAGGTCTTTACCGTTGCCGTAGGGACTGCGTCCCGCTCCGGGTGTCCGCCCTAGTGGGCGGCTGAGTAGCGCTCCATCACGTCAGCCTGGACCCGTCCGCGGGCGCTTACGGGGATGCCGTTCGCGATCGCCCAGGCGCGGATCGCTTTTGTGTCCTTTGCGCCGCCCGTGCCCGCGCGGCGTGCCAGCCTGCCGCGGGCGGCTGATTTGCGTGAAACAGACGTGTATTTGCTCATTGCCGTGCGGAGTTCGCGCGCGTTGGTTTCATTGAGATCAATCTCATATTCGGCGCCGTCGAGCGAGAAGGTGATTGTCTCGCTCGCTTCAGTGCCGTCGAGATCATCTTCAAGTGTGGTTATTACTCGTTGTGCCATGCGGGAAAGATTATCATTCATGTTCCGGACTGAATCCAGTATCGCCATTGCCGAATTTAAAGGAGACATTTGGCCGGAATGGAGGTCCATATCTGCATCCGTCGGATCCAACAAAGATTTACTGGGCGGATCGCGGATGTGGCACGGAATGACGTGCTGCGGCGATAGCTACAGCAGGAACACGATTCCCCAGGAGGGGCTGGCACACGCCGGCCCCTCCTGCTGCGGATCAGACGACGTTCGGCGCGCTGGAGACGATATAACCCGTAGCGGCCGGGCCGGTCATGGACAGATCGTTGTTCTTCGGTTCGATGCGCTCGTCCCTGAGCGCGGCCCAGAGAACTTTAGGGCATTCCGGCTGGAGTCGGTTGATGACGCACCAACTGGTGGACAACCCGTACAGTTCATCCTCGCCCAGGCCGCCGTCCGTTTCCCGGTCGGTTCTCACGGCTTCCTTGAGGAACCTGTCAAAATGTATTGAATCCAAGTCAGTTCCTTTACGCCGTCACAGGTGCACCGGTCTTCTTCAGTGCGAAATGAGATTCGCGCCCTCCGCACGGCTCAAGCCCAAAACTAGCGATAGACAGACCGTTCTGTCTATCCGTTGTTCCAAAATGTCCTCTAGGACCGGCTAAGGGGCACACTTGTGTCATGGCTGATTCTGAAGCGGTTACCACCCGGAACTCGACGGTTAACGATTGGACGCGGGCTTTGGCAGAGTCCGCCGGTTCGCCAGGCGGCGGCGCCGGGACCGGAGTAATGCTTGCCATTGCCGCATCCTTGACGTCGATGGTTGCCGGATACACCGAAGCTGAGGAGCACCTGCGCACGGAACTCGCTGATGTTCATGCGAGGGCGGGTTGCCTCCGGGAAGCCGCCCTTCAACTAGCAGATGACGACGCTGCAGCATCCGAAGCTTTCGGTGCAGCGTTTCGTCTGGAACCGGGGCCGGAACGCGAGGACGCGGTACACCGGGCATCAGTGGACGCTGCCAAGGCATCTGCCGTGCTCGGCGAACGGGGCATCGATGCCATTGGAGATCTGGAGTGGCTTGCTAGAAGGGGTAATCCGGCGCTCATTGCCGACATCGTCGTCGCATTCGGTGCCCTCAGGGCAGCGGTGACAGGGGCACGCACCAACGTCAGTTTCGATCTCGCCGCGCTCACCTCCGCGGGTGCCACCCTCGAACAGATCCGGGAACAGCATCCCGACTTGTGGGCGACGGTCGAGCGTCTCAACACCGCACTTGACCGAATCGACAGACTCACTGCTGATATCGATCACCGTGCCGCCCCCACGGATGCCATCTAAGCCGGCGAGGGTTCGTCCAGGCAAAGCTGGTCAGAAGTGGCGGGTCTGACGTGGGGTGACAACCCCGTCAACGGGCCTGTCGTGGCTCTCGTTCGGAACCGACTCACGCAGCTCATCGTCGTAGACAACCGCGAACACCGGAGGCGGTTCCTCCAACGACGCGAGAGCCCGGTCAAAGTAACCACGCCCCCAGCCCATCCTCATTCCCGAAGAGTCGACGGCGGCAGCGGGAATGAGCAGCAGGTCAACACTCTGGAACACGCCGGCTGCCACAGCATCACCGACGATTTCAGAGATACCGAAGAGCCCAGGTTGTTCGGTCCCTCCGCGGGCATGTACCCAGTCCAGGAGCCCGTCCGGTCTGCTGACGGGGACGAGGACGTCCACGCCATTTGCGTCGGCCCAGCTCAGGAATGGCCGCGTGTTCGGTTCATCCGCAGCCGACAAGTAGCACCCCACCAAAGTGGGGGAACGGCCAAGGACCAGAGCGATCAGATTCTCCGTCAGGTCCGCTGTAGCAGCCTCGCGCTCGCTCACCGATCGGGTGCTGCGACGGAGGCGAATCTCGGCGCGCAAAATACTCTTCGTATCCCTCACTACAGCGTCCGACACCATTCCACGACACTAGCTGCAGTTCCCGCTTCCTGCACGTCGGCGGACGTGTCGCAGGCGGGATGCGACAGCGAAGATCCAGGCCATGAAAGTGACCAGAACGATCCGCTGCACCAGACCCTTCCACTCGAAGAGTCCGTTCCCGGGGTCCTGATGATTCTGAGCACGGCAATCCCGAAGGTGAGGACGACACCGCGACGGGTCGGTGGTGAATGGTCCGGACGCCATCAGGCTGAGTCCGATGTCCAGCGTGGGCGAGTATCCGGGGGACATCCACCCATAAATGGTGAAGACGGAGACGAATAGGACTGACCCGAGCATGCCCGCTGCTGCGGCGAGTTCGACTCGCCGTTGTTGGTCCGGCGTCCCTCCGGGGGCCGACCTCGACGTCACAAGGTGAAGCCTAGTGCGCCAGCGACACGCATCGGAAACTATCTGCACCAGCTCGGAAGAAATCCCGGGAGGCTGCGGGCCTGTCTGCCGGTGTCCAGCTCGACGATCTCGGTCCGCATTGGTGCATAGGCAGGGAGGACCGGATAGCGGTCGGTGGCACCCTCAGGCGCTGTTGCTTCTACTGCAATGTACTTCCCGTCCGGGGAGAGGCAGTACTCCGTAATGCGGGACCAGGCCGGATCCGGCCGGAAGAGCGTTTCTGAGCCCTCCAGACCCGTCACCGTGAGAACGGACGTGATCTTGCCTGCGGCGTTTTCGCTGATGCTCTGGGCGTACCGGCCGCTTCCGTTGAGGAGAACCGTAGCACCCGGCCATGACCTGTCGTTTCGGATGACAGCCTTGATGTCTAGCGGGCGGACGGTCCCGTTGGTGAGATCGATGGTTGAGTTCTTTGCGAGTTTGTCCGCGGGGTCCGACGATGCGTCGACGACGTAAATTTCCTTTGTTCCGGGAATGAAGCCGCGAAACTCGGCGTGCAGACCCAGCGGCGCCGGTTTCCCTGAGCCTAGGGCGTCCACGAGGAACATTGACCCGGCTGCGTTCTGCACGACCAGTGAGAAGGTGTCCGGGACGAAGTCCCAGTTCATAACGGACACGGGCTTTCCATCGTGCCCCCGGATTTCCTGCGGGGGCGTCGAGGGATCCTCGGTGTCGTAGACGAACAGGGTCTTCCAGTGCTGCTGTGACGGCGGGGCGCTCGAGAAGGCGAAGCCCACAAATCTCTTGGAAGCCGCGCGCAGGAATTCGACCTTTCCTGCCCCCGGAAGCGGCACGTGGACCGCCGGTCCGCCGGAGAGTGGGACGATTTCAAGGGAGCTGGTGTTGTCGTCATTGATCGTGACAGCGGCGAGGACGGTCGGGAGCGCGGCGTATTCCTGGATTCGCGGGGCGGTAAGGATAACGGCGCCGTCGCCCGTATCGGCGATGTTGGTTCCGCGAATGGTGTCAGGCTTCTTCCCGGCGTCGTCGTAATTGACGTCGCGTTCCAGCGTGTAGAGCTCGAAGCCGGAGGTGCCGGACGTCCCTTGTAGTGCCGACACCGCGTTCGGGCGTGGTTCCGAGACGATATTCGCAGCCGTGAGGGCTGCACAGAGCACCAGAAGAAGCACGATCGTGCCATGGAGCCGTCCGGCAAATGAGAGGCTGTCCCGGGTCCGGGTAGGGGCCTGGTTGCGTTTGACCGGACGGGGACGCTTCCGTTGGGCCCCGGAGCGCTTAGTAGACATATGGCGAATCCGGCTCCGGAACAGGGGCGATGGAGTCCGGGACCATCACCAAAATCTCATTGCCGATCTGGCTGGGGTTAGTTCGGAAGCCACCGGAGACGGTCACCCAACTGTCGGTTTCGAACCGGTCCTGCCAACCCGGGGAGTAAACGGGTAGGCCGATTGGCTGGGCGTCCACGGCGCAGCATGTCACGACGAAGCGGGCCGCGAAGAACACGTTCTCCGGGTCGCTCTCGTCCGGCGTCACGAATCCGGTGACGGTTGCCGTCTTTCCGGCCAGAACGTCCTCCCCAACCCCCTGTCGCAGCAGGGAGATCCAGTCCTTCATTGTGAACGTTGTGTAGTCAGCGCCCACGAGTTCAACCGCCTCGTCCCTCGAAAGCGTCGAGGCTGAGCCGTTGAGGTCGCGCTGGGTGACCGTCGCACTGCTGAGCGTGGACGGGGGCAGGACCAGGAGTCCCACGACGGCGGCGGCGGCGATCAGTGTGCTTCCTGCAGCGCCCAGCCATCTCCAGTGGCGCTTGCCGGCGTCGGCGTTCCCGTGCCCTTCGGCGTACCCGTGCCCTTCGGCGTGCCCGTGCCCGTCGGGAACAACGACGAACGCGGCCAGCGCCAGTACCCCGGCGATCACGGCCATGATGATGGTGAACTCGAAGTACCGCGGGTGAATGTAGAGAGCAAGCCGCCCTGTGACGCCCAGCCAGAGCGTGGCAACGACGCCGATGATGCTCAGCAGCACGCCTAGCCAGCGGTCAAGAATCCGCCTATAGAACATAGTTGACCGCCAATCCGAGGACAGCGGAGCACAGTGCCACCACCATGGTGAGCTGCAGGAGTGTCTTCGCTGTGAAGGTGGTGCGAAGGAGGGCCAGCATCTTCACATCGATCATCGGCCCGAACACCAGGAACGCCACGATTGAGCCCGGCATGAACGTTGCGCCGAAGGACAGGATGAAGAACGCGTCCACGTTGGAGCACACTGCCACGACGAACGCGAGGACCATCAACGCCGCTACCGACCAAACCGGGCTGTTCCCCACTGAGACCAGGACGTCCCGCGGAACCCCCACCTGGATCATGCCTGCGATGCCGGCGCCGATGAACAGGGCAGGCATCATGGCGCCGGTTTCCCGGACGAACAACTGGACGCTGCGTCCCACCTTCCCCGCGGCCTGCCCGGAGTGGTCCTCCAGGGAACACTCCTCCTGGAACCGGGACGTCAACAGGACCTCGGGCCGGGGATGGCGGCTATAGATCCACCCGATCAGGTTGGCGATCAGGAAGCCGCCTGCAATCCGGGAAACGAGGATGCCGTTGTCCCAGCCGAATGCCTGCTGGGTGGTGATGATTGTGACCGGATTTAGGATCGGCGCGGCAAATAGAAACGTCATGGATTCGGAGACGGTCAGACCCCGGACCATCAGCCCGCGGGCCAGCGGAACGTTCCCGCACTCGCACACGGGAAGCAACATGCCCAGCAGGGAAAGGATGGGCCGCCTGAGCGCCGGACTCGCAGGCAGCCGGCGGAGCAGGAAGCCGTCCGGCAACCAGATCTGCACGCCGATCGAGAGAACGATGCCTAGGAAGACGAAAGGCAGGGATTCGATCACCACGCTGATCGACAGCGAAACAAAATCACGGGCAGCATCCGCCAGCCGGGAGCTTCCCCCTGCCGCGGGTGCCAGCATCCGGAGCGCCAGCAGTGCCGCGAAGACCGCCATTCCGATGATCAGCCCCACAACGGGCCGGCGCCGACTTGCGGGTAGCGGATGAGCGTGGGCGTCACGGGGCGCCTCGACGCGTTTGTCTATGGCTGGCACCGGCACGGGCACTCCCTACTGAGTCGCATCCGCCTGACCCCGGCACGGACGCGACTGCCAGGGACAGCCCATCGGCGGTCGGTGATCGACGGACACAGCGAAGCTACATTCCACAAAACACCGGACAGGACAGGGACTGACTGGGCCTGTTTGCCAGGCCCCGCCCGGTCCGGTGCGATGCCCCACTCTAGGCAGAGGACCGCGGGAGGCTCTTGAGTGGCTCCTACTTGATTTCTCACCCGCAACTACTCGTATCAAGGGCCTCATACGTATCAGGGTGAGCTTTCGGAACTCGACGATCGCTCGTGGCGTTCCGTCCCTCCCGGTGGGGATGCAGGGAACGGGAGCCGCCCGTCCAGGAAGCATGCACCGAACTGGAGCTCGCAACAGATGCGTACTGCTTGCCCCGCCGTGCAGGTAGTGGGTCATATATGCGGGTGATGGTTACTCGTGACGGCCCTGGATGCGGTCCTTAAACTAGGCGCACCGGCACCAGGCAGGGAATATGCCTCGTGGCCAACAGTACGATCGTCCAGCGGAAGGAAGTGTGTCATGGGATTTCTCGGATTTCTCTTGCTCGGCTTGATTGCGGGAGCCATCGCAAAGGCCATTCTTCCCGGAAGGCAGGGTGGCGGCTGGCTGCTCACGTTGGTTCTGGGCGTTGTGGGGGCGGTTCTTGGCGGCTGGATTGGCTCACTGATTTTCGGTGGCGGTCTTGGGGACTTCTTCGATCTCAGGACCTGGCTGCTGTCCATTCTCGGCGCTGTCATCGTGCTTCTCATCTTCGGGGCCGTCACGCGCAGAAGCCGCGTCTGATCCCGACCGCGGCCCCAAGGGGTTTCGGAATCTCATTCAGCTGTACCTTCGCAGCCTTGCACTAAAACGCTGCGGAGCAAAGGTCCTATCGTCCGCTTGACGTCAGGAGTAATCTGGACGGAATTAACCTTCGGGAAGCGACACAGGAAGGCGGTATCTGCGGGCATGAGCCTCAAGGACGAATGGGACCGGCTCGATTCCGAGACGCGGACATGGCTTCTCGAAAATCCGGGATGCCTGATCGTGCCCCGCGCCATGTCGGCCAAAATCACCAAGGACGCGCACGGCGATCTTACGTGTGACCCGCACGGACAGGTTGTCCTCTCTCGGGACGACCACGATTTCATCCGGGAGAAAGCGGAGGCCGCCGGAACAATCCGCGTCCCCGCCACGACCGAATACCAGTTCTTCGACACAGCACCCGTGCCTGTTATTAGGAGAACACCGCCGGGACGGCATGCCGCCGCTTCCCCGGACAAGGCTCAGTAGAGGCCTGTCACGAGAGGCCCTTGTCGTGGACGGTTCGGGCTGCTTCGAGGCCGCTTTCGATGGCACCGTCGATGAAGCCACCCCAGCCGTTGGCGTAGTCAGCTCCCGCAATCACCAGCCGTCCCTGTGGTTTCTGGAAGTCGGCGAGGGATTCCGTGAGAAACCCGGCCCGGTGCATCGGCCAGGTCTCCCCGGAGAGGGGGTCCGCCGTCCAGTCGTGGCTCGCGATGTCCAGGACTTCACAATCAGGCAGAAGTAGATCGAGGGCAGCCTGAACCTGCTTGAGGTTGCTTGCGTCCAGCCTCGCGCTATCCGGGCCAAAGGCGACCAGTATGCTGTCGCCATCCTGGTCGTACTCGGTCTGGGCGAAATTGAGCGGCCAGTCGGCGGATCCCAGCGCAACAAACGGCTTCCGCGTTCCTTTGATCGCGATCCAGGCCTTGATGCCCTTCGAGACCTGCCCTTCAGCGACGGCCTTCCTGCTGGAGTCCGGCAGCGGCGGCTCAAAGGAGATCCCGGGCAAGGCGCCCAGCGGAAGAGTGCAGATCACATGCTTCCCCCGGTACTTGGAGCCGTCCGCTGCCCGGACGGACACGCCGTCGTCGTGCTGCTCGACAGCAAGGACCGTGGTGCCCAGCCTAACATCAGTGCCGTCCGCCATGGCGATGATCAGCGCGCCGGTCCCACCCTGGATCTTGAAGGTAGCGCACGCTTCAAAGTTGACCATCCAGTCGCCGTTGGTCAACGCCACCCACCTGAGCGCCTGCGTGAATGCTGCGTCGTCGATGGGGCCGTTGAAGTTCAGGGCCCAGAAGGACTCGAGGATGTCCTTCGAATAATCGCTCACCGGCAGTTCTGCGATCTTCTTGGGCAACGACGTTGCGTCAATCCCGCTGACATCCGGGTTCGCAAACGGTGTGAAGGGTTCGGGGAAATACCGCCTCGAGTCCGCCACGAGTTTGCGGTTGGATGCATCGATTTCATTCAGGAGCTGCTCCGGGTCGCCCTGGTGGCGCTTGCCGTCACCCCACCAGTATGCCGTTTCGGGGACCGGGCTCTGCACGGTTCCCAGGCCGTACCGCTTCATTTCGGCCCAGACGTACGGCTGGGTCCAGTGCACCCACGTGCCGCCCATCTCCAGCGGGCGCCCCAGCTGGGTGTCCAGCCAGGTGCGTCCGCCAATGCGGTCCCGGGCTTCCAGGACGATTACAGTCTGGCCGGCATGGCGCAGTTCACGGGCAGCGGTGAGACCCGCAAAACCGGCACCGATGATGACGACGTCGGCAGTAGCGGTCGGGGTGGTGGTTTCAGTCATGACAAAGCCTTCTTGGTGGTGATTGTGGAGCCGGTATCAGGAGTAGACGAAGAACTCGGTGGTGGTTTCGACAACGGTCCACCGGGTCTGGGCGCCTTTGTTGAACGACGCCGCCGAGCCTGGCTTCAGGTCGAAGGCTTCACCGCCGACGACTTCAATGTGCAGGTGACCCTCGATGATGTGGATGGATTCATCCGCCTCAATGAGCAGGTCGAACGGTTCCGGAGCTTCCTCAGGGGTGACGTGCCAGAAGCCAGCGGAGAGGGCCGGGCGGTTTCCGTCCCCCGGGCGGCGTACCCACTGCACCTGCCCCAGGATGAACGGCTCGTATTTTTCCGGATCAAACGCGTCGTGCACGGTGAATTCGATGGCGTTCGTTGAGGTAGTCATGGCTACTCCTAAAAAAGGGACAAAAGGAAAATCAGCAAATGCTTAGTTGTGTGATGAATCACATCTAAGCATTTGCTTAGTCGGTTCGTCAATACCCTCTTCGGGACGGTTAGACTCGCTGATATGAATGGGTATTCTCACGCCGGATACGGCACCGGCCGGGAAGCGCTGCTTGCCGCAACGGTGTATGTCGTGGCACAGAAAGGCCTGCGCGGGCTGACATATCGCGCCGTGGCGGAACTCGCCGGTGTAAACAACACACTGGTTGCGCACCACTTCGGCAGCCGCGACGCCTTGATCGAAGCCGCGTTGGAGTGGTCCGTCAACCAGTCCATCGGCCAATCCGGGCTCGAATCCTTGCCCTCCACGGAGGACGAATTCTGCCGCAGCATCATGGAGCTCATCCGGGAAAATCCGGACATGCAGACCTTCCAGTACGAGATGATCCTTGAAGCCAGGAGGCGCCCGGAGCTGGCAAGGGCAGTCCGCCGCCTCTACGAGAGCTACATCGCCGCGTTGTCCAAAGGTCTTCGAAACCTGGGAATCAGCAACGAATACAAGGTGGCCCAGACGACTTTCGCCGCCCTTGACGGCCTCGTGCTCCAACTCATCGCCGGAGCCGACCCGGGCGATGTCGAACGCGCCATTCGCTATCTGTGGTCGTCCCTGCTGAAACCGGTGGATTCAGGTCTCCCCGGCCACTCTCCATGCTCCGCCTGAAGCGCCATGCAGTATTCTGCCTCGTCGCAATCTCTGTCCTAACCGGGCTCCTATTCTGGGCACGCCACCCGTCCGGTGTGCCAGCATTTTGGGACCAGTCCCCGCCGCCGCAATCAGGAGCCAAGCTCTCGACGCTGTCCAGCATCAGCGCCCCTGCCCTTGACGTCACTGAGGGTTCAATTGACGCCGAATGGCTGGCGCGCTCTGCGGCGCAGACCGGCATACCTGCCAGGGCGCTCCGGGCCTATGCAGCAGCGGCCGAATTGGCCAACACGACCGCACCCACGTGCCGGATCGGCTGGAATACGCTGGCGGCCATCGGCTTCGTCGAGTCAGCTCATGGAAGTCACGGAGGCGGAAGCCTTACAGCCGCCGGGCAGGCGAGCCAGCCAATTGTCGGGCCCAGCCTCAACGGGGACAGGTTCGCAGCCATCCCTGACACGGACGCGGGTGTTCTGGACGGCGATGCGCTCTGGGACCACGCCGTCGGACCAATGCAGTTCATTCCCTCGACCTGGCAGATGGCCGGGCGCGACGGGAACGGAGACGGGGTAGCCGACCCGCTGAACATCGACGACGCCGCACTCAGTGCCGCCTCATACTTATGCGCCGGCGGCCGTGACCTCACCACCGCGCGGGGATGGACGGACGCCGTCCTCGCCTACAACCAGTCCGACACCTATGTGCGCCAAGTGCGCGACCAGGCCACCGCATACGACGCTCAATCGCCCACGGCCGGCTGACTCCTCTGTGCCGACGCTCCACATCAACATGGACAGTTGAACTATCCGATAGTTATACTATCCATGTGCGAATGGCTGAATTGAGCAGGGCCAGCGGCATCCCGGTCGCAACCATCAAGTTCTACCTGCGCGAGCGGCTGCTTCCCGCGGGTGAGCGGACCGGGCCGAACCAGGCTAGCTACGGCGAGGAGCACCTGCGCCGTCTGCGGCTAATCCGCGGCCTCCTGGAGATCGGCGGACTCAGCGTTGCGACGGCCCGCGGCGTCATCGACGCGGTCGATTCGGAGCTTCCACTGACCCAGTCCTTCGGCGTGGCGCAACGGGCAGTCTCGGACAAGATAGATCCGGGCGACATCGACCCCGACGCGCTGGCCGGGATCGATCGGCTGGTTGAGGGCTGGCTCGTCTCCGGGGACAACCCTGGCCGGCTCGCCGCTGCCCAGGTCCTGCAGACCTTCGAGTCTCTGGGCCAGAAGGATGAACGGAGTTGGTTCTCCCGCTATGCCGCCGCGGCCCTGCTGGTCGCCGAGGCCGACCTTGACCAGGTCGAGGCCCAGGCCAGCCGTGAGGACATGGCCGAAACCGTAGTCATCGGCACCGTGTTGGGCGACGCTCTCTTTTCCGGGCTTCGCCGTGCAGCGCAGGAGCATGTCTCTACCCTGCGTTATCCCGTTCTACCCGAGCCCGACCCCACACCCACCCGGGAGTGAAAAATGTCCATGACCGCACCCACTTCATTTCCTGCCGTCCAGACCCGCTGGCACCGCCCGCTTCTCTGGCTCAGCCTCGCGATGGCAGCCTCGACACTCGTAACCCTGGCGGGACTGATCTTCGACCCCCGGCTGCTGGACGGGGCACCCCTCTGGGCCAAGCCCTTCAAGTTCTCCACGTCCATCCTGATCTATGCCGTGACGTTGTCCTGGTTACTGGGCCAGCTGCCGCGCCGGCGGCGGCTGGCCTGGTGGGCCGGCACGGTCTCCGCCGTCTTCCTCGCACTGGAAATGGTCATCATTGGGGGAGCCGCGGCGGCGGGCAACACGAGCCACTTCAACGTCTCCACGCCCCTTGCGGCCAGCCCCTGGTCCGTCATGGCCGTATCGATTGTCATCGTTTGGCTCGCGGCACTGCTCGTGGCGCTGCTGCTCTTCAGGGCTCCGCTCGGTGACCCCGCGCGTTCCCTGGCGATCCGCGCCGGGCTGATCGTCGCGCTTATCGGAATGGGGCTGGCGTTCCTCATGACAAGCCCGACGGGGGATCAGATCAACAGTTTCCAAGGCATCGCAGGTGCCCACACGGTGGGCCGTCCCGACGGCGGTCCAGGCCTTCCGGTGCTGGGCTGGAGCACCGAGGCGGGCGACCTCCGCGTGCCCCATTTCGTGGGAATGCACGCCCTCCAGCTCATCCCGCTCGCAGCCCTGTTACTCGAACTTGGTGCCCGCCGCATTCCGCTGTTGCGGGCCGCCAGGATGCGCTTGGGACTGATCTGGATCCTCGTCGTGTCCTATCTGGGAATCCTGGCGATCCTCACCGTGCAGGCCCTGGCCGGGCAGTCAGCCGTGCGCCCTGGCGCGGCCGTCATGACTTGGGGCGTGACTCTGCTCGCGGCGGCGGGCCTTGCCGCCGTCGTCCTCATCAGCGGTGGGCAACGCCAGGCTGCGAAGGTGGTTCCGGAAAGCGTTCAAGCAGAAAGCCGTCTCAGCGCATAGTTGAGCAGCACGATGCCGGAGGGGTAGGAGCGGCACTCCAGGAGCTCGAGCTTCGTCCATCGGCTTATCCTTCCAAAGAATGGCACCCCGCCGCCGAGGATCACCGGCACTACCGCGACGCCGAGTTCATCCAGCAAGCCCAACTCGATGAATTCCGTCACGAGCTGGCCTCCTCCAAAGACGCAAATATCCTTGTCGGCGGGGATGGATGCCTTGATACGGCCAACCAGGTCTCCCAGATCGCCTGAAAAGAGTTGGGTCTTTCCCGCAGTGGCAAGCGTTTGATCATGGGTGACAACGTGGGTCGGAACCGCAGAGCTCCCGCCGCCGCCCATTCCGGCGACTTCACGGTAGGTATTGGCCCCCATCACGTAGGCGCCGGTCCTGAGCTCGGCCGCAGCAAAGCCGTAGTCCTCATCCTTGGCCATGGCATCGTTCAGCCACGACGAGTCCCCGTTCTCGGAACGGATGTATCCATCGAGGCTGACCGCCATTCCGCCGAAAACGGTGCCCATGAACGCAGACGCTATCCACCCCCGTCTCCACGGTCAAGACCAGCACCCCGGGATCAAACCCGCCAACCATCCGAGGCGAGGGGCCAGCTCGATCTATTTCCCCGGAGCCAAGCTGAGTATATTGGCACCAACAGATGCGCCATCGGATCCCATGCTGGCAAGGACGTCGGACTTCGGTCAGCGTGTGAACGTTTGGGAAGCGAGGAGTAGGTGTCTCACGTCATTCCGCCGGGGGCCAGCAGCCGCCTGTATAACGAAGACCTCGCACCGACCGAACATCGCACATGGGGTTTCTATTCACTGTTTGCGATGTGGATGTCGGACATTCATTCGCTCGGCGGCTACACGTTCGCGGCGGGGCTCTTCGCGCTGGGCCTGGGTGCCTGGCAGGTGTTCCTTGCCCTGGTTGCGGGGATTGTGATCGTTTTTGTCCTGATGAACTTCTCCGGATACGCCGGCCAGAAGACCGGAGTTCCGTACCCCGTGCTCGCCAGGATCTCGTTTGGAACGTTCGGTGCCAACCTTCCCGCCCTGCTTCGTGCCCTGGTCGCTATTGCCTGGTACGGCATCCAGACGTGGCTGGCCTCCCGTGCCGTCATTATCATCGCCCTCAAGATCTGGCCCGAACTGCAAGGCCTGACCGAGAACAATTTCCTGGGCGAATCCACCCTGGGCTGGCTGGCCTTCCTGTTGATGTGGTCGCTCCAACTTCTTCTGCTTCGAAACGGCATGGAGACGATCCGGAGGTTTCAGGACTGGGCCGGTCCGGCCGTCTGGGCGGTGATGGGCCTGTTGGTCGTTTACATCCTGGTCAATGCCGGGTGGAAGATTTCCCTGGACCTGCCTGGAGGTACCGCGGAATGGGGGGTCACACACGCCTTCTTCGCCGCCGTGGCGCTGACGGTGACGTATTTCTCCACCCTGATGCTCAACTTTTGCGACTTTTCCCGGTTCGCGCCTTCCCGCAAAGCAGTGCGGACGGCGAACCTGTGGGGGCTTCCGGTGAACTTCATCGCATTCTCCGTGGTTTCCGTCGTTGTCACCGCCGGAACATTCACGGTTTACGGGGAGTACATCTACGACCCGGTAGAGATCGTGGGGCGAATAGACAGCATTTGGGCGCTTCTGCTTGGTGCGGTCACCTTCGCTGTGGCAACGCTGGGGATCAATGTGGTGGCAAACTTCGTTTCCCCGGCTTACGACCTCGCGAACGTCTGGCCCGCGCGGATTGATTTCAGGCGCGGTGGCCTGATGGCCGCAATGATCGCCCTCGTCATTACACCCTGGAACCTGTTCAACAGTCCGGTGGTGATTAACCTCTTCCTCGGAGGGCTCGGGGCGCTTCTCGGGCCGCTGTTCGGGATCATCATGGTTGACTACTACGTGCTCCGCAGGCAACACGTGCTGGTTCGGGACCTGTTCAGGGAACAGGGGTACTACACGTATACGGGCGGCTGGAACCAGAAAGCGGTCATCTCGTTCATCGTCTCGGCCGTTCCGGCGGTGGTCTTCGCCCTGGTTCCGTTATTTGGCGCCCTCTCGGCGTTCTCTTGGTTCATCGGAGCAATCGCGGCGGCCGCGGTGCATTACCTGATCTCCCGCAACGACACGAGTCTGGCCGAATCCGTCGCGGCCGCTGCCGCCGAAGAGGCCGATCCGGGCGCGCCATGGACGCATGTTCCCGGACGCGGAGAGCCAGGGGAGGCTTCGGGAGGCCGGGGGACAGGGCGTAGCTGATGCCGACGGCGGCGGGCGGCCTCCAGCGGAGCCGGCCGCCGTCTGCGCGCCGCGACATTCAGCACGTGCAGTTGCAGGCCAAATACCCTGATCTGTCATTAGACTCGGGCCATCAGTTCACGTCGGGGGCCGTGGAAGTGTGCCCTGACGGTCCGTGCAGCACCGACTTTGCAGAGGCTCACATGGCAACCAGGGATTCAGTGGAGGCGTTGCCTCCCGTCATCGTTTACGCCGCGCTGAACCCGGGTGTGCCGATACGGGAAACTTCCGTGGCCCCGATGCTGAACGCCGGCCTCACGGCCGCTGAAGCAGCCGGGGTGACCGGGCCGATAGCCGAAAAGAATGGCTGGAACTGGGGAACGAAGTCGGCCGCGGCCATGGCGCCCCTGCTGATCGCGTTCAACCTCCTGTGTGCACATTTCTTACCGGGGTGGCTGGAGACCTTGCCTCAGTGGGCGGTCTATGAGTATCTTTTCGGGCTGGTGCCGGCGTTCGCGTTGGCGGGGTTCGTGACGGCCAGGATCCGGCGTGGCCGGTATCGGCGCTGGCTCCTGAGGGCTCAAGAGGTGGGGGCAGAATATGGGGACAGGCTTGTTTACATGGGCGACGTTGAGGGCGAAAATCTCGAACTGACTTCAGCGCTGATCCAGCGCGTACTGAAAGCCAGAAACGCCCTTCTGACCGGGCGGGCCGTGGCCGGTGAATCGGAAGCGAAGGTCTTGGCTGCCCTGTCAACGCTCGCCGAGTACCTCACGCACCCCGTTCCGCAGCCGCTTCCGTCAACGGCCGGGATGCTGTTCAGTGCCATCCGGGAGTTGGAGGATCGTCAGACGGAAACAGCGGAGTCGCTACGCGGGGCGTCCCGGCGAATGCTGGCGGCTCTGGACGATCTGGAGTTCCTGGCTGGCACGGCGAGGGGCAGCAGGGCTGGGATGACTGCGGGCCACCGTTGATTGCACGACTGCGGCTGCAGCGCGGAGCGTCTGCTGAAATCCGAGCATGGCCGCGGCGGGCAGCACCATTGGCCCGGACTTTCATAGGTTCTCCACAGGGCATTGTGGATCGGTTCACAAGGTGCGGCATCATGATCGGGTCATGAGGCTTTGGAGAAAGAACGTAGTACCTATGCTCGCAGCCCTGGCTGCTGTTCTCATGGCTGCTGCTGGCGCCTCCGGGGTGGACCAAATGGCAAACACCAAGGTGACGAATGCGGACTCAGTCATCATCCAGGCTGTCGTTGCGGACGGCCAGCCGTCGCTGCGCCATTTGGTTATTGGCGGCCTGGCGGAGGGAGCCCTTCCAGGAGGTTTCCCGTACGACGAACCGCGTGATGAAAGGGACGACGAGAACTATCAGGAAACACTTCGGATTGGGCCGGCCACCCCGGCTTAGCTCGGGTTGCAGAGGGCGTCATGGGATTTCTCGGTCAACTTATGTTGACGGCCACCCCTGCGTCAACTAATGTTGACGCCATGGAGGTGGAGCGGATGAAAACACTGGTGGCATCGATGGACGGGAAGGGCCCCGCTGAGGCCCTATATGCTGTAGCGGAACTGCAGAAGGAAGTCGGACGCAGCGAAGCTACCCTGGTCCGTAAGGCCCGGCAGGCGGGCTTATCCTGGGAGGCGATCGCGCTGTGTCTTGGGGTCAGCAAGCAGGCTGTCCACCGCAAGTACGGAAAGAAATAATTTCAAGATCAGGCCGAATCAACTCTTGACTATGGGCGGCCTCACTCCGCCCGCGGCGCACCTTCGAAGCGGACGGCGTCAACAGCGATCACAGCAACCGAGTGCTCCGCTGGCCGCCAATAGACGGTCAAATCGATCACAGCGGGCGGATGCGAGGAATCGAACAAGACATTACCGGTCAGGTCGCCGTGGATGATCCCAGGAGGATCTAAGACCTGCCGCCGGGCGCTCACCAGGTCTGCGACGTGGGGAGCGGCGACCGGCGGACCGCCGTCGTCTACGCCCCAAGCGAAGCGGTCAGCCCTAGCCCAGGCGTGATTTCGCATGTCGACAAAGTCCGGCCGCTTTGCTTCAGCGAAAAGCGGGGCGAATTCACGGGCAATTTTCGCGAGTTCCAACCATCTGCCCGGCTGATGTTCGCCGGCGAGATACGGGAATGCCGTCCAGCCGTCAACGATCAATTTCCCCGACGTGCTCCTGATCGGGAGGCTCAGGCGCAGGGCACCGCCGACGCTGTGTTCACGTGCGACTTCGTCCAGCCAATGCAACTCGTCGGGAAGCCCGTCAAGGGGCTTCAGCGTCACATCGCCGATCCTCCAAGCCGTTCCTTGGCCGCCCTCAGGCTTTAATGCGGTCCCGGCGGCTCGGAACTCAGTTTGGGTCTCGTTCGATGGGCCCACCTGATCACTGTAGGAGATGAACATCCCGGGCCGATCTGCCAGAACCCTCTAAAATCGCTCACCTCTGGATGCCCAGGGTGGCGATGAGGTCTTCGTGCAGCTCGAACCAGACACGGTGGAAGGAGTCGCGGTCTGTGGCCGTGAGCCAGGCGGGGTCCGTCGCAGCGTTTGCGACGGCCATCTCCAGGCGGTTGGCGTAGCCGCTGAACCGCGGCAGCACCGCTGTCAGGCGGACTTCAAGGTCGCGCAGGGACGTCAGTGCCTGAATGAAGGTTCGGCGTGTTTCCTCGTCAATCCCATCCGTTGGCGGATGCCCGTCGGAGAGCCACTGGAGCTGAATCCTGCTGCAGGCGGCGACGACATTCGTATTGAGGGATAGGAAGTCCGAGTGCGCTCGGGAGACCGCTGAATAGCCGCGGACACTGTTCAGTTCCGCTGCCAGGAGACCCTCGTTTTCGGCCCTGCCGGCGACCGTCAGTGACCACCCCCGGGTTCCCGCGAAGGAGGAGCGCAGTGCCCAACCCTTGGCACCCGCCGCTATAAGGGATCGTTCGACGTCGGCCGGATCCTGACCGAATCGTTCGACAATTGAGTTCGTGTCAGCGAAGCCGTGCAGCCTCACGGCGTGGAGGGTAAGCAGCAGGGATCGGTGCTGCGGGCTCGTCACGAAGTTGTTCCGACATCGAGTGGCTTCGCCCGGACGGTTCCGTAAGTTCCATCGACCACGAGCGTCGTTCCGCTCGTGATGCGGGTCAGGGTGTTGGTGACGCCCAGGACGGCCGGGATGCCATACTCGCGGGCCACTATGGCGGCATGCGAAAGCATCCCCCCTGTTTCCGTGATGATTGCCGAGGCCACTGCGAAGAGTGGTGTCCAGGCCGGATCAGTGGTGCGGCAGACCAGGACGTCGCCGGGCCTCACCTCGGAGAACTCGTCGATGTTGTGAACGGTCCGTGCAGTGCCACAGGCAGTACCGGGACTTGCGCCCGTTCCAGTGAGGACGTGGCTGGAGATTTCCATCCCTGCCTTTCCCGTCCGGGCTTCAGACGTAGCTTCCATGTCAGCCGGCCGCCCCCGCTGCGCTTCCGACATCTTATGGTCAACAACCTGTTGGGGCATGAACGCCCCCGAGCAGAACGCAAAGTATTTTTCAGACCCGTGTCGAGTTACCCTCGCGCTGTTCGACCTGTGGGTGAGAAGGTCGAAGGGCGACCTTCCAAAACCTAGGAGAATGAAATGGCAAAGTACATGTTGATCATGCGCGGAACCGACGAGTCGTACGCCAACCTTGAGAAGGCCGACTTCAACGAAATGCTCGAGACCATGGGCAAGTTCAATGACGAACTTATCCGCGCCGGAGTCCTGCTCGCAGCCGAAGGCCTCGACGATCCGAAAGAGGGCGTCGTCGTGGACTTTACCGGCGAAACCCCGGTGGTCACCGACGGGCCCTACGGCGAAACCAAAGAGCTGTTCGGCGGCTACTACATCCTGGATGTGGCATCGAAGCAGGAAGCAATTGAGTGGGCCAAGCGGGCACCCATGACGGCTGGAACCAAAACGGAAATCCGTCGGGTACCTTCGATCGACGAGTTCCCGCAGGACAACGAATGGATCCAGAAGGAACGCGCATGGCGCGAGCAGACCGGACAGCTCTGAACCTGGACCAGACCTGAACCAGCAACTCTGTATCCACCAGTGAGCAGCAGACCGGCAAGGGCCGCCGTCGAGGCAGTGTGGCGCAGTGAGTCCGCCCGCATCGTCGGCGCCCTTGCCCGCTACACCGGCGATTTCCCACTGGCCGAAGACCTTGCCCAGGAGGCACTGGCCGAAGCCCTGGTCTCCTGGTCGGTGAATGGCATCCCCGCCGAACCGGTGGGTTGGCTGCTGACAACCGGCCGGCGTCGTGCGATTGATACCTTTCGACGGCGTGCCGCCCGGGACGAAAAATACGCGCTGCTGGCCCGGGACCTCTCCGAGGAGGAGCCAGGTGCGGATTCCCTGTTCAATCCCGAAGCGATCAACGACGACGTACTGGCACTGATGTTCATCTCATGCCATCCGGTGCTTTCCAGGGAAG
This sequence comes from Arthrobacter oryzae, assembly GCF_030812315.1. Lineage (GTDB taxonomy): Bacteria > Actinomycetota > Actinomycetes > Actinomycetales > Micrococcaceae > Arthrobacter > Arthrobacter oryzae_B. The sequence continues at coordinate 150,290 of NZ_JAUSSM010000002.1, forward strand.
CGCGGATCGCGCTGACCCTGCGCGTAGTGGGCGGCATGGGCACGGACGAGATCGCCAAGGCGTTCCTGGTTTCGGTGCCCACGATCCAGGCGAGGATCACGCGTGCCAAGAAGACGCTGGCCGCCGCGCACGTTCCGTTCGCTGTGCCGGAAGCCCATGAAGTGCCTGAACGGCTTGGCTCCGTGCTCCACGTCGTCTACCTGATCTTCACGGAGGGATCTTTCGCATCCGGCGGTGAGTCCTGGATGCGCACGGACCTCGCAAGCGAAGCACGCCGCCTGGCCCGCGTGCTCGTGCGGCTGGCACCCGGGCCCGAAGTGTTCGGTTTGCTGGCGCTGATGGAACTGACTGCGGCGCGGTTCCCTGCGAGGCTCGACGCGTCCGGCCGGCCCGTCCTCCTGGAAGACCAGGACCGGCGGCGGTGGGACCAGTCCGCAATCCGGCGCGGTCGTGCGGCGCTTGCGACGGCGATGGCAGCGGGCCGGGGACTGGGAGCCTACGGACTGCAGGCGTCCATCGCTGAATGCCATGCGGTGGCCCGCTCGGTGGGGGAAACGGACTGGCAACGGATCGTGATCCTGTACGAGGCACTCGGGCGATTGACGCCGTCGCCCATCATCGAATTGAACCGCGCGGTGGCGGTGGCCATGGCCACGGGCCCGGCCGCCGGGCTGGACCTGGTGGACGCGCTGGCGTCCCGGGGCGAATTAGACGGTTCGCACCTGTTGCCAGCCGTCAGGGGCGAGATGCTGACCAGGCTCGGCCGGCGTGAAGAGGCAAAGTCTGCACTTCAACAGGCAGCCAGCCTGTGCGCGAATGCGGCCGAACGGGCAGCCCTGGAACGCAAGATCGACGAGCTTCGCAAGCCGGCGTAGGGTCTTCCTAGGGAGGCAGGACGGCTCCTGTCATCCCGTCGGTGCGGGCCTGAAACGGCAGAGAACAACCTGGGTCAGTGCGCTGGCCGTGTTGGGCGCATGGCTCCACAGGAGCGATACCAATGATTCAGGTGGCCCGCACTCGCCCGGCTTCCGGACCGCGCGAAATCGGAGCGCTTCCTGAAACGTCAGTTCTGGGCCCGTTGGCGGTAGTTCCGGGGGGTTTCGCCGGTGTCGTTGAGGAAGTGCCGGTTGAAGTTGGACAGGTTCGAGAATCCGACTTCATAGCAGATGTCGGAAATGGCTTTGTCGCTGCTCTCAAGTAAACGCCGGGCGTGGGCCAGACGGAGTTTGCGGACGAGGTCGCTGAAGTTCTGGCCCGTGGCCCGCTTGAAGTACTTCGAGAAGGTGGGTTCCGCCATTCCCACCAGGGCTGCGGCCTCGGACATCTTGATAGTGCCGGCGTGGTTGCTGAACACGTACTCCAGGATGATGTCGACCACGGCAGCGGCCTGGCCGTCCAGCTGCGGCCTGAACCATTCCTCGGCCAGGAAGCGCCGTTCTTCCTGCGGCGCCCTGGCCAGGATTCCAAAGAGCTCAAACAGGTGTTGGAGCCGCTCCAGCCCTGTGGTGGCACCTATCGCCTCGATGGATGCGGCTGCCATCCCGGCTGAACGGCCCATGAATTCGATACCGCGTGCCGACTGTTCCAGCAGGGGCTTGACCTCGGCCAACTCGGGGACAAGGGCTGCGGTCTGCTCGACCCATTTGCCGTCGAACTGGATGACGGCGTCCCGGTTCTTCAGTACTTCGCCGGGTTCAAGGTCGCTGACCCAGTCGTGGGGGAGGCCCGATCCAACGATGGACACGTGGCCGGCCTCAAAAGTGCCGATGTGGTCTCCCACGATGAATTTCCCGGTGCCCTTCCGGATGAGGTGGATCTCGTACTCGGGATGGTAGTTCCACCGTGCCACCGGGCTGGGGTAGTCGTGTTGGTTCCACCGGACTGAGTGGTTGGGGTCAGGGGGGATGACTTCCCGGTTCGCGCGCATCCCCAGCAGTCTTTCGGCCAGTCTGGCGGTCGCTCCGTCAATGGGGTCCGCGGCAGTCATGGTGGTTCTCTCTGAATCGGCTGTTTATGAAATATGGACAGCACCTAAGGTGCTTTACCCCAGAATAGCGCCTCCCGCAGGGAATGGCCGTGGAAAATAAGTATCAGAAATCGGCAAGCAGGGCGCTAGTTGTGCCCTATCCCACACGCCTAAAGTTGAGGAACACCAGCGAGGCATAACGGAATTTCCCGGTCACTTGCCTCACCCCGGTCCGGTACGTCGAGCAGCAGTCGAGGTCCGGTGACCGTGCACCCCCTGAAGAACAAAGGAGTCCTTAATGCGCCCGAAAATGCGTGCTGCGACCCTGGCCGCCGGCGCCCTGTGCGTCGCGCTGAGTGCCTCGGCCTGTGCAGGTGCCGGCGGAGGCAATTCCGCCGGAGACCCGAACAGCATCAATGTCCTGATGGTGAACAACCCCCAGATGGAGGACCTGCAGCGGCTCACCGCGGACAACTTCACCAAAGAAACCGGCATCAGGGTCAACTACACGATCCTGCCCGAGAACGATGTCCGGGCCAAGATCAGCCAGGAGTTCTCCAGCCAGGCAGGCCAGTACGACGTGGCGTCGCTGTCCAACTATGAGATCCCGTTCTATTCCGCCAACGGCTGGCTCGCGCCGCTGGACAATGTGGCCCAGGCCCCCGGATTTAACCAGGACGACATCCTGCCGGCCTACACGGCGTCCCTCACCGGCGAGGACGGCAAGCTTTACGGCGAACCGTTCTACGGCGAATCCTCCTTCTTGATGTACCGGAAGGACATTCTGGAGGCCAAGGGCCTGACCATGCCGGAGAAGCCCACCTGGGATGAGGTCGCGGACATAGCAGCGCAGGTCGACGGCGCAACCCCGGGAATGAAGGGCATCTGCCTGCGCGGCCAGCCAGGCTGGGGCCAGGTCTTCGCGCCGCTGACCACCGTGGTGAACACCTTCGGCGGGACCTGGTTCGACAAGGACTGGAACGCCCAGGTCAACAGCCCGGAATTCACCGCAGCAGTCGAGTTCTACACCAAACTGGTCCGCGAGCACGGCGAAGCAGGCGCCGCCCAGGCCGGCTTCACCGAGTGCCTGAACAACATGAGCCAAAGCAAAGTGGCCATGTGGTACGACGCAACCTCGGCCGCCGGCGCCCTGGAAGCCGAAGCGTCACCTGTGAAGGGGAAGATCGGCTACGCCCAGGCCCCGGTAAAGGAAACGAAGTCGTCCGGCTGGCTGTGGACCTGGTCCTGGGCTATGCAGGCGGCATCAAAGAAGCAGGACGCCGCCGGGAAGTTCATCGCCTGGGCCAGTTCGAGCGAATACGAGGAACTGGTCGCCTCCGAGCTCGGCTGGGCGAAGGTTCCGTCCGGCAAGCGCATCTCCACTTACGAGAATGCCGGGTTCCAGAAGGCGGCTCCGTTCTTCGAGGCCGAACGGTTCGCCATCGAGAATGCCGACCCGAAGAACCCGGGCGCGCAGGAACGCCCGGCCGTCGGCATCCAGTTTGTGGGCATTCCCGAGTTCGCTGCCCTGGGCACCAACGTCTCCCAGGGTGTCAGCTCCGCCATTGCAGGCCAGGGCAGCGTGGCTGATGCACTGGCCAAGGGCCAGGAAGCCGCCCAAAAAATCGGCAATAAGTACAAGTGGCAATGACCGAATCGCAGGAGAACATCATGACTACCGCAACGGCGCGCATCTCCCGCCCGGGACGCAACGCAGCCAAACCTTCACGAGACAGCCGGTCGCGGGAACGCGCCCTGGCCTGGGCACGGCGTGCGCCGCTGCTTCCGGCCCTGATCTTCCTCATCATCGTCACCCAGCTTCCGTTCGTGGTGACGCTGATCATCTCGTTCCTGAACTGGAACAGCCTGAGCCCTGACAAGACCGCCTTCGCCGGCTTGGAGAACTACGCCACGGTCCTCACGGACCCGGACCTGCGGCAGGCGATCTTCACCACAATCCTCCTCACCGTCTCCGTGGTCCTGGCCAGCCTGGTCATCGGGCTGGGCCTGGCACTGCTGCTGGACAAGAAGTTCATCGGCCGCGGATTGGCACGGACCCTGCTGATCGCACCGTTCCTGGTGGTGCCCGTGGCAGCCGCCCTCATCTGGAAGCACGCCCTACTCAACCCCACTTACGGGCTGATCAACGGCATCCTGACCTGGGTGTGGGCCCTCTTCGGCGGCGACACGGCGCCCCAACTGGACCTCCTGTCCCAGGCGCCGATGATGGCCGTCATCGTCTCGCTGGTCTGGCAGTGGACCCCGTTTATGATGCTCATCCTGCTGGCGGGCCTGCAGTCCCGTCCTATGGACACTGTCGAAGCGGCCCAGATGGACGGCGCCACGCCCTGGGCGATCTTCCGGCACCTCACCCTGCCGCACCTGCGCCAGTACCTGGAGCTGGGCGGCCTGCTCGGAGCCATCTATATCGTGCAGAACTTCGACGCCGTCTTCACCCTCACCGCAGGCGGACTGGGCACGGCCAACCTGCCCTATGCCATCTACCAGACGTTCTACTTCGCCAACGAATACGGCCTGGCATCCGCCGCCGGCGTCGTGGTGGTCATCGGCACCATCATCGTTGCCACTTTCGCCCTCCGCACCGTCTTTTCGCTCTTCAAGAAGGAGGCAGCACGATGAGCACCCTCACTCCTGCCGCGCCCCGCAAGTCGGGCCATGCCCGTTCAACGTCACGTGCCAGTTCGACCACCGGACCACTCCGGCACGGCAAGTCACGCATGGACCCCACGCGCAACAACACGGCCGCCGGCATCGCAGCCTGGCTGCTCGCCCTGCTCTTCGCCGCCCCCGTCATGTGGATGATCCTGACCTCCTTCCACTCCGAAACCGACGCAGCAACCAACCCGCCGTCCATCGCCGCGAACCTCACCCTGGACGCGTACAGGGAGTTCTTCGGCGAAACGTCCGGCGTCAGTCCGTGGCCGTCGCTGATTAACTCCGCCACCGCCTCGATCCTGTCCACGGTCCTCGTCCTGGTCCTGGCCATTCCCGCGGCGTATGCACTGTCCATCCGGCCGGTGAAGAAGTGGACCGACGTGATGTTCTTCTTCCTCTCCACGAAGATGATGCCCGTGGTCGCTGCGATCCTGCCGCTCTACCTCTTCGCCAGGACGGTCGGGGCCCTCGACAACATCTGGTTCCTGATCCTGATGTACACGTCCATGAACCTCCCCATCGCGGTCTGGATGATGCGGTCATTCCTCGCAGAAGTACCGGTCGAAATGCTGGAAGCAGCCCAGATCGACGGCGCCAACCTCCTCCTCACCCTCCGCAAGATCATCGCCCCCGTGGCCATGCCCGGCATCGCCGCGACCGCCCTGATCTGCTTCATCTTCAGCTGGAACGAACTGCTACTGGCCCGGGTCCTCACCGGCGTGGTGGCAGGTACCGCCCCCGTCTTCCTGACGGGCTTCGTGTCAGGCCAGGGCCTCTTCCTCGCCAAGGTGTGCGCCGCCGCCGTCGTGATTTCCCTCCCGGTGCTGTTCGCCGGCTTCGCAGCCCAGGACAAGCTCGTCCAGGGCCTCTCTCTCGGCGCCGTCAAGTAACGCCGTCAATGAGCCGGCCCCACCACTTCGATTCTCAAAGGATTTCACCGATGACAACATCAACCGCCCAGTCCGCGACCCTCGGACAGCCGGAGCTGCCAACCACCATGCGCGCCTCCATCCTGAAACGCCAAGGCGACATGGCTATGGAAACTCTGCCCCTGCCGCAGCCCGACGCCGACCAGGTCCTGGTCCAGGTCGCCGCCGTCGGCGTCTGCGGCAGCGACGTCCACTATTACGAGCACGGCCGGATCGGCGACTACGTGGTGGACCACCCGCTGATCCTCGGCCACGAACTCTCCGGCCGGATCGCCGCCGTCGGAAGCGCCGTTGACCCTGCCCGCATCGGCAACCGGGTCGCCGTCGAACCCCAGCGCCCCTGCCGCACGTGCAAGCAGTGCAAGGCCGGCCGCTACAACCTGTGCCCGGACGTCGAGTTCTATGCCACCCCGCCGATCGACGGCGCCTTCGCTGAATACGTGACCATCCAGAGCGACTTCGCCTATGACATCCCGGACAGCGTCAGCGACGAAGCTGCGGCCCTAATCGAACCGCTCTCCGTGGGGCTGTGGGCCTGCGAACGAGCGGAGATCAAGCCCGGCAGCCGGGTCCTGATCGCCGGCGCCGGACCGATCGGCATCATCGCCGCCCAGGCCGCCCGCGCTTACGGCGCCACCGAAATCCACATCAGCGACATCACAGAGGACAGGCTTGCGTTCGCCCTGGAACACGGCGCCACGCACGCGCTCAACGCCAGGACGGACAGCGTGGAGGGGCTCGACGTCGATGCGTTCATTGACGCTTCCGGCGCCCCTCAGGCGGTCCGTTCCGGGATCAAAGCGGTGGGGCCGGCCGGCCGGGTCATCCTGGTCGGGTTGGGAGCGGACGACGTTGAACTCCCCGTTTCGTACATCCAGAACCGCGAGATCTGGCTCTCCGGCGTATTCCGCTACACCAATACCTGGCCCCTGGCCATCCAGCTGATCGCCGACGGGAAAGTGGACCTGGACATCCTGGTCACCGGTAAGTTCGCACTCGCCGAATCCGAAGACGCGCTCAAAGCCGGAAAGCAGCCCGGACAGCTCAAAGCCGTGGTCTACCCGGGCCGCTGAAAACACATGTGAAGTACTAGAACTGCAAGGAAGCAGCCATGCCATCAACTGACGCCTCATCCGCCTCCGTCCAGGCTGTCGGGAACTACGTCCTGACCGTGATCGGCGAATCGCTCGTCGACATCATCAGCAACCCCCGCCGGCCGGAGGAGATCCAAACCCACCCCGGAGGGAGCCCCCTCAACGTGGCGGTGGGGGCGGCCCGCCTGGACCTGCAGACGACCCTGCTCCGGCCGGGGGACAAAGCCACCCTGGCCCTGGTGAAGGCAGCACGGCGGCCGTCCCTGGCAACCATCTATTGCCCACGGCCCTGGCTGAGCGCACCAGCACAAAGCGTCACCGTGCCTGACCGCAAACGAAACGGACATCGAAAGATGGCGACGTGACCGCAGGTCCCGGCGGCCTGGGCAGTCTTTTACGCCATGCTTCGGAGGGTGAACCCGTGTTTCCCCGCGCGTCCGTTCGTTTCACCCGGGGGTTGGGAACCGGTATGGAGGGTGATTGATTGGGTGGACAAGCTCGAAAGGACCCCCTTGACGGAACATTCTGATCTCACTCCGCGCCGACTCCGCACCATTCTGGGCCATTTCGCGACCGGTCTGACCGTGATCACTGCCGCAACAAAGGACGGCCCGGCAGGCTTCACCTGCCAGTCCTTCTCGTCCCTGTCGCTGGAACCGGCACTGGTTACGTTCAGCCCGGCACGGACTTCGAGGACGTGGCCGCTGCTGCGGGAGACAGGACGGTTCACCATCAACATCCTGCCAGCCGAACACCAGCACCTCGCGGGCAAGTTCGCCCGTTCGGGAACCGACAAGTTTGCCGGCGTCGACCATGCGCCGTCGCCCCTTGGCAACCCGGTGCTGGACCAGGCCCTTGCCTGGGTGGACTGCGAACTGCACGCGGAGTACGACGGCGGCGACCACACCATTGTGGTCGCGGCGGTCCGGGCCCTGAGTGCGCGGGCCGATGCCGAACCGCTGCTCTTCTTCAAGGGCGACTACTTCGGCGTGCAGTCCCGGGCCGGTGCGCTGGAGAGCGTGGCGTGACCGTGGTGAAGTCCACGTCCCGGCGTCAGTGCTTTGCGTCGAAGCGGTAAAGGAAGGCTGCCATGGCGTCGCGGTTGACGGGCTCATACGGGCGGAAGGTGTGATCGGACCAGCCGGTGCTGATGCCGGTTTGAGCCAGCCAGGTGATTTCTTTGTAGAACTGGTTGGCTGTGGTCAGGTCCGCGAACGGCGATTGGGCCGGTGGAGTGAATGAGGGGCTGCCGGCCAGCCGGTACAGGAAGGCGGCCATGGCGTCCCGGTTCACCGGCGCGATTGGTCGGAAGGTCTCGTCGGGCCAGCCGGTGGTGATTTCCTGCGCTGACAGCCAGGAGATGTGGGGGTAGTAGGGGTGGTCGGGCCTGAGATCGGCGAAGGGTGACTCAGCAGGGAGTGTTGTGGTCGGGGTGCCCTGGAGCCTGTACATGAACGCAGCGACGGCGTCGCGGTGGACCGGGTCGAGCGGCCTGAACGTGCCGTCCGTCCATCCGGTGATCACACCCTTGGCGTGCAGGTCTGCGATTTCACCGGCAAACTGGCTGCCGGCCGGAACATCAGCGAAGGCCGTGGAAGGGACCGTCCCTATCACCGGGAAGCTGAAGCCGAAGCGGTAGAGGTTCAAAGCGTGCGCCATCATGCCGCGTTCGATGCGTTGATCGGGCCCGAATGTTCCGTCGGGGTTCCCAACGATGACAAACGTGGATGCCAGCCAGGCCAATTCCTCGTAGTTGGCAACTCCGGGCTGGATGTCGGAGTACGGGGCGTAAATGTGGGCATCGGCAGGCACGGGAGGTCGATCGGCCAGCCGGTGGAGGAAGACTGCCAGCGTCCTGCGGGTGATCTCCTGGTCCGGCCGGAACGTACCGTCGGCGTAGCCGGTATCGATGTCCCAAGCTGCAACCCAGCGGATGGCGTCATTGTCGTCAGACCCGGCAGGCACGTCGGTGAAGGTGTAGGCACTATCGGGAACCGGCGGACTTCCCGCATACCGGTAAAGGATCGACGCCAGGGATCCGCGGTCCACCAGGGTTTCCGGCCGGAACGTGCCGTCCGGATAGCCGGCAAGATAGCCGCTGGCTGCCGCCCATGTGATGTTGCTAAAGTGCGGGTGCTCCGGCGGGATGTCCGTGAACAGACGGGGCTTCTCCAGGCCAACGTCAATGCCCGGTATGACTCCTCCCGAGCTGACCTGGACGGGAGTGGCCTCAGCGCCGGGGCCTTCGGTGCTGTACCACTGATCCAGGGCGCCGCTGGTTCCGCCGACGAACTTGATCCGGTAGGTTCCCGGCGCCAGCCCTGTCAGCTCGTACGTGCCGTCGTTGTCCACTGTCGTGCGGCCGCCAAGCGAACCATCGGCCGCGTAGGCTTCCACTCGGAGCAGGCGGAACACGGTTCCCGCGCTGCCCACCTGCCCGATGATCGCCGCCGATCCCCGCCCCGGCGTTAGGCCGCGTTCCGGAACGCCCGTGCCCACGGGGCAGTTGTCGCTGAGCATCTGCACCAGGGCGGCGTACTCCGCGGCGTCCACGCTGAGGTTCCACCGGGACTTCACGAAGATCCACAAATCTGCATACTTGCAGTGCACCCCCTGGTACGGCGGGCGCCACTCGGCCGGGTCCTGGGACCCCTTTTGCGCGTCAATGGCGGATCGCGCGGTGACCAGGGTGGTCTGCGCGTACCTGAGGTCGTTGGCGAAGTCGCGCCGCTGCGCGGCAGTCCAGGCCCACGCCCCCGACTCCCAGGCTTCCTCCAGAGGCACTGTGTGATCGACAGTCAACTGTGCCGGGTCGGATTCAAAACTGTTGTCGTACAGTGAATGCCAACTCCCTGCAGCCACCGTGCAGGGAGGCTCGACGACGATCATGGACGGGTGGGATGCAGCTATCAGCACCTCGCGTGCGGAGTCGCAGCCGTCTGCGTCCGCATCGATCCAGCGCTCGAAGCCGTCGGCTTCAAACGGGACGGTTGCCTCGGGGCGCACTTCCAGTGTGTCCAGCAGATCCGTGGACGTCGTCAGTCCGCTGCGGAAGCTCAGTGCGGGCACCGGCACCGCCAAACCAACGAGGAATACCGGCACTAGCGCCGAGGCAATCAATGGTCGGATAAAGCGGCGCTTCTGTTGCAGTGGGTTTCCCGGCATTACGTTCCCCCAGTGTCTCCAAGTGCCCCGTCAGGTTCGCCAATCCTTGCATTTGTAAATACGAAGGAATAGAGAGCCGACTACCTGAATCTCACAGCCCTCACCGGTGTGTGGGCGTTGCCGAAGGAGAGCCGTTTGCATCGTCGGCGCCAAGCCCTTGGTGACGTCCACTACCGCCTTGGAGCCATCTCCCGAAAGTCCTTCCCGCGTCGCATCCTGCTCGCAATTTACTTGAAACTTTAACTAATCGACGATACGGTTAACTTCAATCTTCAACTACTTTCACGTCCCATACGTCGAAACCAGGAACCACAGATGAACATTGCTTTCGAGACCATCGCCGCGCAGCCCGTGGCTCTTCCCGCGGCTACGGTACGCAGCCGGGTTACCGTTCCGCTGCGCTTCCCGGACGGCTATGCGACGGATGCCGTGGTCCTCACTTTCCATGGGCTGGCAGACGACAAGGAGCACTTGCTGCTCGCCCTGGGTGACTGGGAGCAGTCATTGCCGGATCCGGCGCGGGGGTACGGGGCCCCGCTGGTCCGCTTGCACAGTGAATGTCTGACGGGCGACGTGTTCGGCAGCGAGCGCTGTGACTGCGGACCGCAGTTGCGCGAAGCAGTTGAGGAGATCGCCGCCGTCGGAGGATTCCTGCTCTACCTCCGCCAGGAAGGACGCGGCATCGGCCTGTACTCCAAGCTGGACGCCTATGCGCTGCAGGACGCCGGCTTTGACACGTACGAAGCCAATCTTGCCCTAGGGCACAGGGAGGACGAACGTGACTACACAGCGGCCGCCCAGATGTTGGCCGCCGTCGGGGTCACCACCGTCCGTCTCCTCAGCAACAACCCCGACAAGTCCGCGCAGCTGATCTCCCTCGGCATCGACATCACGGCGCAGATCCCCACCGGGGTCCACCTGTCCCCGTCGAATTTTCGCTACCTCGCCGCCAAACGCGACCACACCGCGCATACGCTCGATCTGCCGCGGACCGGCGCCGGCTCATCCGGGGACGCGGCAACGTCCGGGGCTATCCCCAGTCCCGACGAGTTGCTCGCCCGGGTGGACGCGCTCATTCCCCGGCTCCGGGAACGGGCCGAGGAAACGGAGGGCTTGCGCCGCCTCCCGGACGCCACGATGGCGGAGCTGACGGCGGCGGGCGTCTTCCGGATCCTTGCACCTAAGGCCGTGGGCGGATTCGGAATGGGCATGGAAACCTATGCCAACGTCATTCGGCGCCTGGCCCGGGGGTGTACCTCCACAGCCTGGACCGTCGGGCACCTGGCCGAGCACGTGTGGATGCTGGCCCGCTGGCCGCGACGGGTCCAGCAGGAAGTCTTCGCGAACGGACCTGCGCCGATGGCGGCCGCCAGCGGCGCGCCGCTGGGCACGGCGGAGAAGGTCCCGGGAGGCTACTCCATCTCCGGCACGTGGAGCTTCGCGTCCGGTGTGATGCACTCCGAATGGGCACTGCTGGCCGTGCACGACGGCGACACGCGCCTGCAGTGTCTGGTCCCCGTCTCCGAGCTGGAGCTGCTGGACGTATGGCACACCGCCGGGCTGCGGGGGACAGGCAGCAATGATCTTGAGGCCCACTCGTTGTTTGTCCCGGGCTATCGGACATTGGACTGGTCCCTGTTAGTGGCAGCCGACAACCCCGGAAGCAGGATCCACCCGGACCCCATCATGCATGCTCCAGTGGCCATGCTCCTGAACATGGTGGCGCCTGCCGCCGCCTTGGGAGCCGCCGAGTACGCCGTCGAACTGTTTCGTGAACGCATGATGGTGCGCAAGGTGAAGAACACGGCTGAAAACCGCCAGGCGGATTCGCCGCTCGCCCAGGCCCGCTTTTCACAGGCCTACGGGCTGCTAGCCACCGCCCGCCTGCACTGGGACGAGGCCCTCCGGATGGTCTCTGCTTCGCATAAACGCCGGCTTCCGCCACCGACGGACGAGGAACGGGCAGCGTACCGGCTGTCACTCGCCTTGAGCGGGGTTGCATCGGCCGAGGCAGTTCAACTCGTGGCCTCGGGGTCGGGCGGAAGCATCCACCGCCTTGCCCACCCGCTCCAGCGGATCCAGCGTGACGTGAATGTCCTCGGCAACCACCCCACGGTGTCCATCGATCCGATTCTGGAGCAGGCGGGCCGGGGCCTGCTGGGCCTCGGGTTCACGGTTCCCTCATTCTGAGGGTTCCTGTCCCGGGCGGCAGGGTGCAGGCCCAGCAGTCCCGGCGTCATGACGAACCGTCAGCGCGTCAGCGGGGCCTGTCCGTCACCGTGACTGTCCGTGGGGCCTGGAAGGACAGCAGCCGTATCCATTCGGGCTGGTGCTCCCGCAAACGGATTCCGGGCAACGCTGCAGCGGTTTCCTGGAGGGTGACGGCTGCCTCCAGTTCCGCGAGCTTGGCCCCGAGGCAGCGGTGGATGCCGGAGCCGAACACCAGGCCGTAGGCCGTTGGTTGTCCGGGGCCTGCCGGCGTCGTGACCTGGTTGCCGCTCAGTTCGAGGAGGAGTTCGGCGCCCGCCGGGATCAGGGCGTCACCGAGGTTCGTGTCGTGGGCGGCCACGCGGCGCCACGTCGGGACTGATGATTCGGTGGTGAGCACGTGCCGGACCACAGACCTGGAGCCTGCTTCGGACACCGCGTCACTCCAGCCCGCCGGCGCGGACCCCTCCAGGAGCCGGAACAGCGTGGTGCTGATCAGCTGCGTGGTTGTTTCCTGTCCGGCGATCAGCAGGAAGTAGCCCAGCGAGCACATCTCAGGTGTGGACAGTCCGTGTTCGGCCAGGGATTTGAACAGGTTGCGCCCGGGCGCTTTGAGGGATGCCCCTACGAGCTTGCGCAGCCAGACGTAGAAATCGGCGGCGCTGTGGGCCAGTTCGAGTTGCCGGTCCTCGTCGGGCCAGCCCCAGAACAGCTCCATGGAGTCAATGCCCCAGCGCTTGAGCTCCGCAAGATCCCGGACGGGCAACCCGAGGAGTTCGAGCATCACGACTGCCGGGGGAAACGCCGCCACTGTCTGCACCAGGTCCACGTGGCCGGAGAAACGGAGCTGGTCCGCGGCGTTTCGTGCCGCTTCCCGGGCCAGTTCCCGGATCCGCGGCTCCATGGCGGCAACTGTGGCTGGCGTGAAAAAGCCCGCCACGACCTTGCGGATCCCGGCATGCGTGTCCGTGTCGTTGCTGGCCAGCACGGGCGGCAACGCAAATCCAACACGCTGCAGCGCGCGCAGGGCGGGTCCCTCCAAGGGCGTCACAGCGACCAGGGCATTGCCGGGGCTGAAGTCGGCAGGACGGTGCAGCACCTCACGGACCGCGTCCGTGTCACGCACCACGAGGTACGGGCAGCGGGCCTGGCTGGAGTCTTCAATCCGGTGAGCGCTTTCCATCTGGCCCGGGCTTTCCACCCGCGGCTCAGCTGGTCCGGCGGTCATCATCGCCGGGTTCATGCCGGCAGGCCGTTCAGCCAGGCAGCTGCCCCGGCACGGAAATCCGCGGGGGACAGTTCCGCGGCCTGCTCGGGAAGCGCACCGAGGAGGGGCACCCGCAGCGATCCGAGCACCTGCCGGTTGCTGTGGTGCACAGCGCCGGGAATGACGGGCCAGCTGCCCAGCACGACGCCCAGGACATAGAGGCCACGCACGGCCAGTGCTTCGAGGGTCAGGGCGGTATGGTTCAGGGTGCCCAGCGCCGGCCGGGCAACGAGCACGATCGCGGCAGCCACGAGCGATCCGAGATCCGCCAGGGTGCCGCCGTCGGAATCCAGCTCCACCAGCAGGCCGCCCGCGCCCTCAACCAGGACGTGGTCGTGGCACGCAGCGAGCTCGAGGACCCTGCCGGCGTGCGCGGCCACCGTGGGGAGCTGCGCTCCGTCGACGGCGGCAGCGGCGACGGGCGCCAGCGGCTCCTGCAGGACGACCCCGGTTTCCGCCGTCACGGCGCCGGCGAGCCGGACAATTTCGGCAGCGTCGGAATCGCCGTCGGCGGCGCCCGACTGACACGGTTTATAGACCGCGACGCTACGCCCCAGTCTGTGGAGGACGGCGGCGAGGGCCGCCGTCGTTATGGTCTTGCCGACGCCGGTGTCCGTTCCGGTGACAAGGATGATGCCGGGCAGGTTCATGAAAGTTCCTCCAAAATACCGCGCAGCACTGCGCAGCTGACTTCGATTTCCTCGGGTGCAAGGGTGGCGCGGGCGGTGAGCCGCAGCCGCGAAATTCCGTCGGGAACGGACGGCGGGCGGAAGCAGCCGATCCGGACGCCGGCCGCCCGCGCGGCCCCGGCGACCCCCAGAGCCGTTTCGGCGGACGGCATGGCGATGGACTGGACGGCTCCCGCTGCATGCCCGACGGCGGGCCCGTCGATGGCAGCGCCGCGGGAGGCTAGGACCGGGGCGAGGCCGGCGGCCAGCGCCGCCGCGTTGCTTCGCACGGATGCCGCCCGCCAGGGCTCATCCCGGATGATCCGCACTCCGGCGAGGGCGGCTGCGGCGGAGGCGGGCGCCAGTCCGGTGTCGAAAATGAAGCTCCGGGCACGGTTGACGAGGTGTTCCCGAAGCAGGGCGGATCCCAGAACCGCTCCGCCCTGGCTGCCCAGGGCCTTGGACAGCGTCGCGGTCACGATCACGTTCGGATGCCCGGCGAGGGCTGTCCCGGCCACCGAGCCGCGGCCCTGGAAGCTGCCCGTACCGGTGACTCCCAGGCTGTGGGCCTCGTCGATGAGCAGCACGGCGTCGTACTGCTCGGCCAAGGCCAGCAGGCCGGCGAACGGGGCTTCGTCGCCCAGGACGCTGTACACGGACTCGACGGCGATCAGTGCGCGCGGCTCCGGCCGGTCGGCCAGCAGCCGGCCGGCTTCCGCCACCCTGTTGTGGGTGAACGATTCGGTGCGGGAACGGCTGAGCCGAAAACCGTCGATCATCGAGGCGTGGCAGTGTTCATCCGCGACGATCAGGGTCCCGGGGCCGCCGAGCGCCGTGATCACCCCGATATTGGCCAGATACCCGGAGGAGAACACCAGCGCCGTTTCCATCCCGGCAAGCATGGCCAGTTCCTGCTCCAGGTCCAGATGCAGGCGCGTGGTTCCGGCCACCAGACGCGAGGACGTGGCGCCCGCGCCCCACAGCGAGGCCGCCGCCGCAGCTGCCTCGGCCACCCGCGGGTCCGCCGCGAGGCCCAGATAGTCGTTGCTGGCCAGGTCGATGAACTGTTCGCCCGCGGCGCGGGGGAGCGGGCGGCGGACCAGGCCCCGGCGGTCCCGGACTGCGGCCTGCCGCTCGAGCCATTGGGTCATCGAGTTGCTCATACCGCTGCTCCGAACGGTGCCCGGTCGCGCTCATGGACTTCGGCGACGGCTGCCGTCATGCCCGCGGTGATCTGTTCAACGTCCGCCGCGGTGCTGACGTATGGGGGCATGGTGTAGACGAGGTTCCGGAACGGGCGGACCCAGACCCCGTGACGGATGGCGGCGGTGGTGACCGCCGTGACGTCGACGGCGTCGTGCAGCTCGATGACTCCGACGGCGCCGATGGTGCGGACCTCCCGGACGGCCTCGAGATCCAGGGCGGGGGCCAGCCCGGACACCAGGCCCGCACCGATCCTCGCGACGTCGGCCCGCCAGCCGCCGTCGCCGATGATGCCAAGGCTCGCGTTCGCCACCGCACACGCCAGCGGGTTCCCCATGAAGGTGGGACCGTGCAGCAGGGCCCCGGCCTCGCCGTTGGAGACTGTCTCGGCCACGTCCCCGGTGCAGAGCACGGCGGCCAGGGTCAGGTACCCGCCGGTCAGGGCTTTGCCCACGCACATGATGTCCGGCACGACGCCGCCATGATCGGCCGCGAACAGCTCGCCGGTGCGTCCGAAGCCGGTGGCGATCTCATCGAAGATCAGCAGCAGACCGTGTGCGTCCGCCACCTCCCGCATGGCTGTCAGGCATTCGGCCGGATAGGCATGCATGCCGCCGGCGCCCTGGAGGACCGGTTCAGCGATGATCGCGGCGAGCTCCCCGGAATGCTCAGCCGCGATGTCCCCGAGCTCGGCGGCCCATGCCTGCACGATTTCCGGTGTCGCGGAAGAAGCCGCCGGGGGACGCGGTGCAAACACGTTGCCGCCAAGCAGGCCCGGGAAGGCGGAATGCATGCCGTCCACGGGATCGCAGACCCCCATCGCCGCGAACGTGTCGCCGTGGTAGCCGCCGCGGATGCTGAGGAACCGCTGCCTTTGCGGGTGCCCGGACGCGGTCTGGAACTGTACCGCCAGCTTCAGGGCAACCTCAACGGCGACCGAACCCGAGTCTGCGAGGAACACCCTCTCCAGACCCGGGCGTCCGGGCGCGGAAGGGGCAAGGTCCACCAGCCGCTCGGCCAGTTCCACTGCGGGGGCATGCGTGAGGCCGCCAAACATCACATGGCTGAAACTCTCCAGCTGGCGCTTTGCCGCGGCGTCCAGCACCGGATTGCGGTAGCCGTGGATCACCGACCACCACGAGGACATCGCATCAACCACGTCATGGCGTATTCCGTCCTGGTCCCGAAGCCGCAGACGCACGCCGTCGGCCGCCTCGACCTCCCACAGCGGCAGGTCCGGGGACGCCGCCGCGTACGGGTGCCACAACCGTGCGCGGTCCTGCTGAATCAGGTTCATTGATGCCGGACGCTGCGTCATGGTGCAAGCACCCCGTGGCGGGCGCATTCCGCCGACCATCCAAGCGGAGTCACCTGGACTTTCATGCGCCGCCGGCAGGCGGCGCAGTAGCGCGGCGGCTCCATTGCGAGGCGCTCGGCGCAGCGTCGGTGAACGTCCGACGTCGGGCTCGCGCCGCCGTCGGACGGCTCACCGCAGTGCCCGCAAAACTCGGCTGCCGTTGATGCGGTGCCGGCTGTTGAGCTGGTCGAAACCCGGTTCATAGCGTCTTCTGGAGTTCCTTGATGGGCATGTTCAGCTCAACCAACAGGCTGAGGTCGGCGGTGGCGGGGCGGCCCAGGGTGGTGAGGTAGTTGCCAACGATGACGGCGTTGATGCCGCCCATCAGGCCCTCGCGGGTGCCGAGGTCGCCCAGGGTCAGTTCCCGGCCGCCGGCGTAGCGCAGCACGGTGCGGGGCATGGCGAGGCGGAACGCGGCGATCGCGCGGAGGGCGTCCTTGCCGTCCATGATGCCCTGGTTCTCGAGCGGTGTGCCGGGGCGGGGGTTGAGGAAGTTCAGCGGGACCTCGTGCGGTTCCAGGGCCGCGAGCTGGGCGGCGAGTTCGGCGCGCTGCTCCAGGGATTCGCCCATCCCGATCAGGGCGCCGCAGCACAGTTCCATGCCGGCGGCCTTGACCATGTGGCAGGTTTCCAGGCGTTCTTCGTAGCTGTGGGTGGTAACGACTTCGGGGAAATAGCTGCGGGCGGTTTCGAGGTTGTGGTTGTAACGGTGCACGCCCCACTCGGCGAGCTGGTCCACCTGGCGCTGGGTGAGCATGCCGAGGGAACAGGCGATGTTGATGTCCACGGCTTCATTGATGCGGTCGATCGCGAACTTGATCTGGTTCATGAGCTTGATGTCCGGTCCCCGGACGGCCGCCACGATGCAGAACTCGGTGGCTCCGGTGGCGGCGGTTTCCTTGGCGGCTTTAACGAGCTCCGGGATGTCGAGCCAGACGCCGCGGACGGGGGAGTCGAACAGGCCGGACTGGCTGCAGAAGTGGCAGTCCTCGGGGCAGCCGCCGGTCTTGATGGAGATGATGCCTTCGACTTCGACGTCCTCGCCGCAGTGCTTCAGCCGGACCTGGTGGGCAAGTTCGAGGGCTGCGGGGAGTGCTTCGTCCGGGAGGCGGAGCACTTCCTCGAGCTGGCCCTGCGTCAGGCCGATGCCGTCTTCGAGGACCTGCCGGCGGGCGGTTTCCAGGATTTCGTGGGTTGCGGGCAGATTTGCCTGAATCGTCATTGATGGGTCCTTTTGCACTTTGCTGGCTGCGGATATTCCTCCGAACCGACGCTAGTTCCCCCTGGGAGGCAGGATTTTGTTGGGTCCCCACAATCGGATGGACGCGACATTAGACGGACCATCCTGCGGCCCCGACAGTGCGAGGCCCGTAGGCGTCCCACCGGCAGGGGGTCAGGTTTCGTCCAGCCAAGAGGGGAATACTGGGAGAAGTCGCGAGGCCTGGCGCCCGCACTCAAATCCATGACAGCAGGCAAGTGCCGGTTATTGCCTTGATTCAGCTGATCTTTGAACCGGCCAGGGATAGCTACGGGAGGCATATGACGTTGCTGGTTGGTGGAACAGTCGAGACGGACACCCGGCAGAGCGCCGGACAAAGCGCCGAACTGAGCCTCGGACAAACTACAGCGCGCCAGAGGCTGGACGGCCTCGATGTGCTTCGCGGGTCTGCCGTTGGCGCCGTCCTGCTGGGACATTCATGGCCGGGGGTATTTCAAGGTGCCGGCATCGTCGGCGTCATTGCCTTCTTCGTGCTGAGCGGTTACCTGATCACAGGCGTCCTGCTGAGGGATATCGAACGGCATCGCAAAGTCCGTTATGGCCGCTTTTACGCGCATCGGGCCTTCCGCCTGTTGCCGGCGCTCATCGCCTTCCTTGGCGTCTATGCCTTCGTGGAACTGACAGCCGACGTGCTCGGGGACCGTTCGAAGGGCATCATCGGCTATACACTCCTCGCCGGTTTCGGCTACCTCAAGGACCTGCCGCTGCCCTTCGACGTCAGCATGGCCATCGGACCGCTCTGGACCTTGGCGGTGGAAGAACAGTTCTATCTGATCTGGCCGGCGCTGCTGGTCATCGCCCTCCGGAGGAACCGCCAGGGACGGCTGATCGGCTGGTCTGCCGCCGTCGTCCTTTTGCTGATGACTGCCACCGTGCTGGCGATGCTGATCCTGGCTCCGAACCTTCATTCCCTGGTCTACGCGCTTCCGACGACGTGGGGTCTCGGACTGGTCATCGGTTCGGCGGTGCGCCTGTACAGGGTCCGGATGTTCAGCTGGTTCTCCGGCCCCCGGCCCAGACGGGCGGCCCTGTTTGGCTCGATCTTTGTCCTCGCCGCGTTGGTGTTCATCCCCAAGGCCAACGAATCGCCGGCCTTCTTCTTCGTCGGCGGCCCGCTGGCCATGGCTGCCGCGGCCGTCCTGGTAATACTGGCCGCCTCCCGGCCACGCCCCATGCCCAGATGGACGCGTGCGTTGCAGCTTCTGGGTATGGTTTCCTACGCGGCCTACCTCTGGAACTACATTGTGATCCTCTGGCTCAATGACGGATCAACAGCGGACCTGCCGCCACTGGTGGCCGTGACCGCAATCCTGCTGACCCTGCTGCTGGCTGTCATCAGTTGGCACACCGTCGAAAGGCTGGGACGCATCGGGCGCGACCGCTTCGACAAGTACTACCAGGCCAGGGTCGACGCCCGCACTACTTTTCGTGGCTCGTAGCGATGTCGTGCGAGGCGGCCCATTCGCTGACGTCCCGGCGTTCGATCGCGGCCGCCATCAGCTCGGGAAAAAGATCCGGGGTGCAGGCGAAGGCCGGGACGCCGATTCCGGCGAGGGCCGCGGCGTGGTTCGAATCGAACGTCGGATGGCCGCTGTCGCTCAGGGCCAGTAGGGCGATCAAGGTGGCTCCTGATCCGACGATCGCGGCGGCTCGCCGCAGCATCTCCTCGGCGATTCCGCCCTCGTAGAGATCGCTGATCAATACCAGAATCGTCTCTGTCGGCTGGGTGATCTTGTCCTGGCAGTAGGCGAGCGCCCGGTTGATGTCCGTGCCGCCGCCGAGTTGCACGCCGAACAGCACATCCACCGGATCATCCATGTCATCAGTCAGGTCCACCACCTCGGTGTCAAAAACCACCAGCCGGGTGCGGACGGACCTCAGTGAGCTGAGCACCGCCCCGAAAACGCTGGAATACACCACCGATTCGGCCATGGATCCGGACTGGTCGATGCACAGGATGATCTCTCGCTGCACTTCGGTGCTGCGCCGCGCGTAACCCACCAGCCGCTCGGGCACCACGGTGCGATAGTCGGGCTGGTAGTTCTTGAGGTTCGCGGCAATGGTGCGGTTCCAGTCGATGTCCCGATGCCGGGGCCGCCGGGTGCGCGCGGCCCGGTTCAGGGCTCCGGAGACGGCTTGGACCGTCTTGGCTCGCAAGCGATCCTCCAACTCGCTGGTCACCTGCCGGACCACCGCCCTCGCAGTCTCTCGGGAATGCTCGGGGATGACGCGGCCGAGTCCGACAAGCGTGCTGACCAGGCTGATATCGGGCTGCACCGTGCGGAGCATCTCCGGTTCGAGGAGCAGCTGCCGCAGGCCGAGCCGGTCCATGGCGTCGGCCTGCATCACTTGGACCACGGTGGACGGGAAGTAGCCCCGAATGTCGCCGAGCCACCGGGCCACCCGTGGGCTGGACGCACCAAGGCCCCCCGGTCCGGTTTTCGTGGCCCCGTACAGGTCCTCCAGGGCCTTGTCACGGCGGGCATCACCGGCCGAGAGCAGCACTCGCTGACCATCGTCGGTGGTGATGCCGTCGGCCTCGTGCCCGCCGAGCACCAGGCGCCAGCGGTTAAGCCGGCCGCGGCCGTCGCGGCCGTCGCGGCCGTCGCGGCTGTCAGTCTTCGCGTCGCTCACGCGATCGCCTCCCATCCCAGATACCTGGCCATTGTGCGGATAGCCGGACCCGCACCACGGAGATCAAGCATGGTCCCACCCGGGCCCTGCGCGGGCGCGCGTCCACGGCTCACCTGCTCGCCGATCTCCCGGCGCTCAGGACGGCTGAAGGCGGAAAATGTCCTCCGCAGCAGGGGCAGGACGTCGTCGAAGACCTCGTCCTGCACTCCGGCGACCCAATCGTCGACGAGCTGCAGGAGGCGTCGATCGTGAATCAGCAGCACTGCGTCGCCGGACAAGAGACCGTCCAGCCACGCGGCGGCCTCGGGCGCCGGCGTGGCGACCGAGAGCCGTCGGCTGAGCCGGGCCGCGACCTCATCGCGCTCCACCAGGCCCGCGTCCAGCAGCAGACGCGTTGCCCGGCCGGCGACCGACCCGTGGATCCGGTCCGAACCGGCAACGGCAGCCAACGCCCGGTGCCAGTCGTCCAGAGACAGCTCGGGCAACAATGACAAGCCGTATTGCGCTGAGTCGATGGCGTGCCGCATTGCGGTGGCGGCAGCATCGTCCAGTCCGGCGCAGGCGGTGGGCAGGCCGACGCAGGCCCGTACAAGCGTAGCGTCGAGGATCCTCTGCACGCCGGTGACGTCCACTCCGCGTACATTGCCGTAACGGCAGGTCCGGGCCAGCGGGGCTAAGGTTTCCAGCAGCGGGACCACATCCTGCTGCAGTGCGGTTCGCTCGGCCAGTACCGACACCACTGCGCTGATTCCGTCCGGCAGATCGGCTAGCAGGCAACTGGCGAGCAGCTCACTGAGGTCGGCCAGGCTGCCGGCAACCAGGGCGCGTTCTGCCACAGAAGTCGCCGCGGCCGTTGCGATGGTGGTGCCGTAGCGGCTGGCGTCCACCACTGCGACCGCGAGTTCCGGCTGCCAGAGGAGTGTCCAAGCTTCCTTGAAGGTGCCTGTGGTGCGGCCGGTGTCGGCGGGTGTACCCCAGTTGATGCCGAGCAGGGCCAGCCGGTGCAGCAGGACCGAGCGGGCCAGCTGAGTCGGCTTGCGGAGGTCGATTGTGAGGAGCTCTTCCAGCGCACTGGGCTGCAGCCGCAGTCGGCGCTGGGTGGCTGCAAGGTCAGCAGCCAGTGGGAGGGTGGGCGCGGACTCCGGCACGTTGCCTAGATCGTGTCCAACAGTGAGCTCGCGGTGCACCAGTGCCAGTGGGAGGGGTGAACCGTCACAGAGAACGGCCTGCGCGGCGTCATCCAGCTCCGCCAGGCCGGGGCTGGGGCGGCCGCGGACGGCGGCGAGGGCGTTGGCCATCCGGCTGGCCTCCACCACCGAGGCCGTTGAAGCGTCGAGCTTTTCCCGGCGCAGGGTTTGTGCGACCCTAACCAGCCATGTGGTGGCCACATCATCCGTGGAGTCCTTGGCAGTCCAGTGGGCGAAGAGGTGCTGGTACCAGCCAGGCGCCGTGACGCCCGCCCCGTACCCGGTTTGCAGGCTGAGCCGGTCCGACGTCCACGGCACCCATGTGACAGCCACCTTGGTCTTGGGCAAACCGGCCAGAACTTTATTGTCCGCCGACGCCGGAGGGAAGTCCGCCGGAACCAGCGCGGGGGCGTGATAGGCGCCGCACACCACAGCGATCCGCGCGTGCCCCTCGCGGATCGCGGCGCGCAGCAGCCGCCGCATCGCAGCTTCGCGCCGGCCGTTCTCGACGACGTCGGGGTGGCCGTCGGGCCGGTCGTCAACGGCGCGGATCTCAGCGATGGCCTCTGTAATTGCCGCGAACCTAACGAGGGGGTCGGCAATGCGGTGTTCGACGGCGTCCTCCCACCACCGCTCCGCATCGCCGTATCCGGCAGCCCGGGCCAGCAGCGCAATCGCATCGGGCCGGTAGGGCTGGTGCGGCGGGGCAGCGGGTTCGACGTCGTCCACTGCGGCGCCCTCGTGTGGCGGGTCCGGCGGCTCTACAGGCACCCCGGCAGGAACCGCGGCTACGTGCAGCGCGAAGCTGTTCGCCGCGGGAAGGTCAATTGTCCGCACCGGGGTTCCCGTCGACGCCGCCCAGCGGAACGCCACCCACTCCGGGGAAAATTCCGCAAGCGGGTAGAACGACGCCAGCCTGGGCTGATCGGCCGCGTAGATGAGTGCCGCGACCGGGGGAACCATCGCCGGATCGGAAACGAGCGGGACAATCTGGTCGAGCTCGGGCGGGCCCTCGATCAGCACCAGGTCCGGCCGGAGGGTCGCCAGGGCCTCGGCGACGGAGCGCGCTGAGCCGGGCCCATGGTGCCGGATCCCCAGGATGTGGACGTCTGTCATTGATCAGTTCGAGGTCTCGAAGTCGCGGCAGGCCCGGTAGAGGTCCTTCCACTCGGGCCGGTTGCGGACCACGGTTTCCAGGTACTCCTGCCAAATCACGCGGTCCTGGACGGGATCCTTGACCACCGCGCCGACCAGGCTGGCCGCCACGTCCTCGGCGCGGACGCTGCCGTCACCGAAGTGGGCTGCCAAAGACAGGCCATTCGTCATGACCGAGATCGCTTCTGCGGTGGACAGGGTTGCGGACGGCGATTTGAGGGTGGTGCGCTGATCCTGCGTCACGCCGGCGCGCAGTTCCCGCATCACCGTGACCACCCGGCGGATCTCCGACAGCGCCGCAAGATCGGCCGGAAGCTCGAGAGCCGCGCCAAGGCTGCGTACGCGGGTGGTGACAATCTCGACCTCCTGGTCCAGGCTGTCAGGCAGCGGCAACACCACGGTGTTGAACCGGCGCCGCAGCGCCGACGACAGGTCGTTGACGCCCTTGTCGCGGTTATTCGCTGTGGCAATGACGTTGAATCCCTTGATCGCCTGAACCTCTGCGTTGAGTTCGGGG
The DNA here is from genome assembly GCF_030812315.1 of Arthrobacter oryzae. Classification (GTDB taxonomy): domain Bacteria; phylum Actinomycetota; class Actinomycetes; order Actinomycetales; family Micrococcaceae; genus Arthrobacter; species Arthrobacter oryzae_B. Next base: position 173,595 of record NZ_JAUSSM010000002.1, read on the forward strand.
ATGGGCAGGGTCTTCTCGCTCATGATCGTGATGAGGGAATCCTGCACGTCGGACGGGATCCGGGTGAGTTCTTCCACCCGCACCAGGCTGCCGGACTCCATGGCCCGCATCACCGGCCCGGCCACAAGAGCCGCCCGGGACGGGCCGTCGGCCAGCAGCCTTGCGTAATTCCAGCCGTAACGCAACGCCTCCTCCGGCGTGCCTGCGGTGCCCTGCACCACCAACGTGGAAGTGCCCGAGATGGCCGCCGCCAGGTGCTCGCCGAGCCAGGTCTTGGCCGTCCCCGGCACCCCGAGCAGCAGCAGGCCACGGTCAGTGGCAAGGGACGCCACGGCGATTTCCACCAGCCGGGTCGATCCCAGGTATTTCGGGCTGACCTGTGTACCGTCGGGCAGCGTACCGCCAAGGATGTAGGTGGCCACTGCCCAGGGGGACAGCCGCCAGCTGGGCGGCCGGGGACGATCGTCGACGGCGGCCAGGGCCTGGAGTTCGTCGGCGTAGGCGGTTTCCGCATGGGCGCGGAGAATTTCCGGGGCAGCAGTCTGGGCATCGGTCATTGGAAAGCCTCCGTCAGCGATTGTCGGAATGATTGGTATTGCACGACGTCACGAAACACGCGACGCCGGGGGGCGTCGTCGTCGGAACGTTGCAGCAAGCGGCGGCACTGGTCTGCCGTGTCGGGCGGCAGCGCCATCGGCAGGAACCCGGTCAGCATTGTCGCCAGCTGGCCGCCGTTCTTTCCGGCGAGCAGCTCCAGGACTGCGGCGGCCAAGGACACGCCCCATGGCCTCGGCAGCCCCCGCAGCAAGGGGACCAGCACCAGCGGCTGCGCAGTGCCGCTGCGGATGTGGCGCAGGAGCGCGTCCTCCTGTTCGGCTGCGGGCAGGCAGCCCAGCAGCCGCGCGTCTGTGCGCATATCGAGCAGCGCGCGTACCCACTCAGCGTCGGCGCGGAGGGCCGCGGTGGAGACTATCGTGTCGATCACGCGCGGTTCGCCGTCAAGCATTGCCAGTGTTGCGGCCTTGCTGCGGTTGGCCGCCTCCGTCCAAACGTCGAGCGGGGCCGCGCGGATGATCGTGTCCAGCCGTCCCAGCCGGTCAGGTTCCCCACTGCGAGGGACAGGGGCGAGCCCGTCGCGCAGGGCAGTGGAGTCCGGATCGGGTGGCAGGTCGATCTCGAACTGCTTCCGCAGTATGCCTTTCACGCGCAGCAGAGGCTTGAGCCGGGCAGCCATGCGGTCGGCGCGTGCGCTCCCGGGGAGCCTGTCCAGCAGGTCGGCGGCGACGTCCCGCACGGTCTTTGCTTTATCGTCCAGCGCATTTTCCAGCAGGTCTTCGTCGGCGGGTCCGAGGTTGATGGCGAAGGCGGCCAGATGGGCGGCGCGTTCCTTGGCGCTGAGCGTGTTCCAGTGCGCGTGCAGCCGGTCGCGTGCGGCGCCCGGGTCGCTGCGCCGGAGCCGTTCCAGTTCCGCTGTGGCGTCAGCCGTCCTGAGCTCTGCCCAGTCGACCGTTGCCGCGGTGCCCCCACCGGAACCCTGTGGAGCGGGCACCTGTGGCCCTGCCGGCCCGGAACCGTGTTGCCTGACGCCCTGAAGCCAGCGGCCCCGGGTTCCGATCGCCGGATGCAGGTGCTCCGCCACGGCCGGCTTTGCGTCAGCCAGGGCAAGCAGTCCAGGGAGCAGGCGGTGCGGAACCCGCTGACCGGAAGCAGCCGCAAACTGCAGCCAGTCTGCCACCAGCTGCGTCCGCAGTTCCGGTCCAACCGGAGGCTGGCTGAGTAACAGGTCCAACAGCCGCACGGCTTCAGCGGAGGCCTGCGGGGCGTCATCCGGGGGTGCCGGATCCGGAAACGTTGCAGTGTCCGCCACGCTGGGGCGGCGGGCAGCGCGGGTGACGACATCGGCCAATGCCGCCTGGTCGAGCAGCAACTCCTCGCGCGACAGGCCATCGCGCGGGCGGAAGTCCAACTCCGGGGCTGGAGCCGGCGCCGGGTGCCGCCCCGTGCCGACGAGCGCTGAACTGCGGAGGTCTGCCAGCCAGGTCATGGCGTCACCACAGCCCCATGGACGACGACGGACAGCGGCCGCACGCGCCCCTCCTCCAGTTCTCCAAACATGTGGACCGGATGGCTGCCGGTAAGTGCCAGCAGGGAGTCCAAGGACGCGCCGACCAGGGGGAGGGAGTCGCCGGAGCCGTCCCGCAGCCAGCCAGGGCCAGCCGGACAGACGCGGACGCCGGCCAACAGCACCGGGTGGCGGTCACGCCACGGCGACAGCGCGACCGCAGCAGATTCCATGTCCAACGCTTCGGCAATGCTGCAACCTTCGCCGAGGCTATCCACCAGTCCCCGCGGGGACAACGAGCCGGTAAACATCGCCCGCTGCGGTTCGGAGCCGGGATACCGTGCAACAGTGACGTCCAACAGGGCGCCCGCGAGCTGGGGTGTTGCGAGTGCTTCACCTTGGGCAGCAAAATCGAGCACGAGCACCACCGTTCCGTCAGGTCCGCGAAGCCAGGTACGTTGCTGCTGGAGCCGACCGTCATCGCTGCGGTGGGCACCGAGCACCAGCCACGGACCGGGGAACGCCTCAGACGACTGGACCTCGGCTGACGCCATTGCCCACCCTACTGCCACCCGGAGGTCGGCAAACTCTGCGGGGGTCAGCTCGTCCCGTTTGTTCCAGGCTTTGGTCATTGCCCACCAGCGGCCGGTCCGCAGGAGCAGGTGGTCCGCCCAATCGGCCCGGGCATGGACATCCGACCCCATGGCCCGCACCTGCTCGGCCAGACCCGGGAGCTGGGCGTCGACCAGGCGCCCTGCCACACCATCCCACCAGGAATACGGCTGGTTGTGGGCGGACGCAAGGCCGGTCCGGACAAGATCCGTCAGCCAGCGGGCGAAGTCGGCGATCCCCGCATCCATCAGCGTCAGCCTGTCGGCCAGCCGCTTGGCCTGTGCGGCAGGATCCGTCTGCTGCGCCGACTGGCGGTGCTCCCTGGCCGCGGCCCGATCCGCCCGCTGGGCTGCCCATTCCTCTGCGAAGTCGGCGGTAACCGAGCCGCCGTCGGCCATTTCGCCCCGGGACCACAGAAGAAGCAGCGCCAGGGCATGTTTGCACGGGAACTTCCGGCTCGGGCATGAGCACCGGTACGCGGGGGCGGCAATGTCCACGCTCACCTGATAGGGCGACTTTCCGCTGCCCTGGCACTTGCCCCAGACCAGGACGTCGTTGCTGCCTGTTTCGGACCAGGGACCCGGACGTGCCAGCTTTCGGGCGGCTGCCAGGGAAGGTGCGTCGGGCGCGGCGCCGGTCACCCTCTCCTCGCTCCAACGCCCCATGAAGCACATTCTGCCTGACGCCCCCGGATCCGCAAGAGATGAGCGGCGGTGTGGCGGCGACGTGGAGCCGCGCCTGACCCGCCGTCGAAGCTGCTCAGGCCGCTGCGGGTTTCATCCGCAGCGCCAGCATTCCGCCGTCGAGAAGCCGCTGTTCGACGATCCGCAGCGTGTGCCGGTTTCCGTCCTCCGGTAACGTCTTTTTGCCCTGCCCGAGCACGATGGGGGAGATTAGCAGCACGTACTCGTCGACCAGGTTCTCAGCCATGAGCATCCTGACGAGCGTCGGGCTTCCCCACACGATCACGTTCTCCCGTTCGCGAAGGGCTCGGACCCGGCCCGGTACGTCGTCGGCGATGATCGTGCTGTTGTTCCAGTCCGCGTGTTCCAGCGTGGTCGACACGACGTACTTGGGCATGGCATTGAACTTGTCGGCGGTGAAGTCGCCCGATCGCGACGGCCAGGCGGAGGCGAATCCGTCGTAGGTGATCCGGCCGAGCAGCATCGAGTCGGCCTCGGCCAGCACTTCGTCGTTGAACGCGCCGGTGGCGTCGCTGAAGAACGGGCCTGACCAAAGGTGGGGCTCCTCGGCGACGTTATCGAGAGTGGTAAAGGCTGTAACGGTGAGCTTGCCCATGAAGATCTCCTTCAGCTGAGAGGCATCCCTTCGGCGCGCTTCAAGTCTAACCACGGGCTTTGGGCCGCAACAGGGGCCGGGAGTCCAGCCCTCACCGGTGCCGGACAAGCAGTCATGCTGAACATAAACGTTGAGATCCTTCTCGATGCCACGCGGCCGTGTCAGGATCAGTTATGGTCCATCGTCTGATGCTTCTCGATACCGCGTCGCTGTACTTTCGAGCCTTCTATGGCGTGCCCGACACGATCCGCCGCGCCGACGGAACGCCGGTGAACGCCGTCCGCGGCCTGCTCGACATGATTGCGCGGCTCACAACCGACTACGATACGACGCATCTCGTTGCGTGCTGGGACGACAATTGGCGGCCGCAGTGGCGGGTGGACCTCCTCCCGAGCTACAAGTCGCATCGGGTGGCCCAGATCGTGGCCGGCGCCGCGGATGTGGAAGTCGTGCCGGACGCGCTCGAGGCGCAGATTCCGATGATCCGGCGTGTGCTCGACCTCGCCGGCATCGCCGTTGTAGGGGTCGCAGATCATGAGGCCGACGACGTCATCGGCACCTACGCCAGCCACGCCGGGCTTCCCGTTGACGTGGTGACGGGCGACCGTGATCTCTTCCAGCTCGTCAGCGACGACCGTCAGGTGCGGGTGATCTACACCGCACGCGGGATGAGGAACCTCGAAGTCCTGACCGACGTCGTAGTGGTCGGCAAGTACCGTGTGCTGCCTGAACAGTATGCCGACTACGCGACCCTCCGCGGCGATGCGTCTGACGGGCTGCCGGGCGTCGCCGGAATCGGCGAGAAGACCGCCGCATCGCTGCTCGCCGAGCACGGCACCCTCGACGGGCTGCTTGCGGCGGCCGCTGACGGGGCAGCCGGGGTGTCCGCCTCTGTGAGGTCCAAGCTGGCCGCGGCCGCCGACTACCTCGAAGTCGCACCCACCGTTGTCAGGGTGGTGCGTGACCTCGAGGTGCCGACCCTCGAGGAGGCGGGCGCGCAGCTGCGCCCTGTGGTCGGCGAGTCGCGCGCCGAACTGGAAAGTCTCGCCACCGAGTGGAACCTCGGCGGCTCGGTCAGGCGGCTCCTCGACGCGCTTGACCTGCGAGATCCATCGTCATGAGGCGCAGCCAGAGCCAGAGCCGCTTTTGCGGGGCGTCCAGATCAAGGTTGAAGTCCTTGGCCAGCCGTGAGACCCGGTAGCGCACGGTGTTGTTGTGCACATGCAGGCGTTCCGCCATCGCGGAGATGCTTCCGTTCGAAGCCGGGTATGCCCGCAGGGTGTCCAGATAGTCGGTTTGCTGTTCGGCATCGCTTGTCTGGATCCTGGTGATGTCGTCGACGTCGGACAGTCCTGTGTCGGCTATGAACGCACCGATTTCATGTGCTCGGGCGTCCCCGGAATGCACCATCCCGGCCCCGCTGCCATCCCATAGCCAGTCCAGGGATTGGGCTCACGAATGATCTCCCGGCCAAGGTCCCGCCTGATGCGTCAACAAGCACGCAGGCGGGGCCTTGGTGCGTCAGCCGCTCGAGGCTGGCGCGGTGCTGTTACGGATGACCAGTTCCGGGGTCAGGACGTCCGTGCGTTGCGGCAGGGAGGGGTCGGCGATGCGTTCGAGGAGCAGTTGGGCGGCGCGGATGCCCACGTCACGGCTTACGGGGTCCACGCTGGTCAGTGAAAGGTGCCGGATTCCTGCCAAATAGGTGTTGTCGTATCCGACAAGGGAGAGTTGCGACGGCACGCTCATGCCATGATCGTCGGCGGCCGAGAGGGCCCCGACGGCGAGGACGTCGTTCGCGGCGAGCACTGCGGTGGGAGGCCTTCCGGATTCGATGAGGCTGTTCATCGCCTCGAAGCCGGAATGTTCACTCAGGTCGGTCTGCACCACGCGGATGAGACCCTGGAGGCCGTGACGGGCCATCGTGTCCTGATAGGAGCTTTCCCTCAGCGCGGCCGACCCGGTAGGGGCCGTGAGGAATGTGATGTCGTGGTGGCCGAGGCTGATCAGGTGTTCGACGGCCATGCGTGCTCCGGCGACGTCGTCGTTGGTGACGAGATCCGCCGAGGGTAGCTGGAAGGCGCGGGCACCGACAACGACGGTCGGAGTTTGAGCGGCTGCCAGCATGAGGTCTTTGTCGGGCTGGATATCGCCGGCGATGATGAGCCCGTCCACACGGAGTTCCATGAACGGCGACAAGGGGCTTTCCCCAGGCCGGGCGAGGTATTTCGGGTCACTGAGGACCATGCGCAGGTTTTGCTCACCCAGTACGCTCTGGAGCCCGTCGAGCAGTTCCACGAACCAGGGGTTGGCCAGGTCCTCGAGCAGAACACCTATGATCCGCGTGCGGCCGCTGGCCAGCCAACGGGCAGCGTTGCTTGGCCGGTAATCGAGGGATGCCATGGCCTCGGCAACAGCCTGCCTTTTCTCCGTGCTGACCTTGGGGGAGCCGCGCAGGACAAGCGAAACGAGGGCGCGGGAGACGCCGGCTACCCGCGCGACGTCGTAAATGGTGGCGCGTTTGGCTGCATCCTGTTGTTTCAGTTCGCTCTCCGGCAAGTCGTCCCTTTCCTGCCAGCAAGCGTATCGCGGGCGGAGCGGCAGCCTGCCGCCCCGCCCGCGATCGTCATAGTGGCCTGGCCGTCGGGACGCCGACCGTCACTGGGCTGACGCCTTCTCGCCTGACGACGTCGGCGGGGCGATGACTGGCAGGCTGCCTGTGCGGAAGTGTACCTCCAGTTCTTCCAGTGAATGTCCCTTCGTTTCGGGGACAAATTTGGACACGAAGACCAGGGAAGCGACGTTCACCAGGACGAAGACCGCGAAGGTTCCGGTGGAGCCCAGGGCGACCACGAGGATCGGGAAGAGGAAGGAGATGGCGGCGTTCACGGTCCAGAGGGCAAAGACGGCGATCCCCATGGCGAAGCCGCGGATTGCCATCGGGAAGATCTCTGAAAGAAGCAGCCAGACGCAGGTGCCGATGAAGCACTGGACGAAAGCGACGAACAGCATCATGGCGGCAAGGATGGTGTAGCTGACGAAGTCCGACTGCGGCAGCGTGAAGACCACGGTGAGGATGGTTTGGGAGGCAACGACACCGGAGAATCCGATGACCAGCATGCGGCGCCGGCCGATGAAGCCGAGCAAGTAGATGCCCAGGACAGTCATCAGCACCGATGTCACGCCTACAGCGACAGTGGCCACCAGTGACGCGCTGACGCCAAGTCCGCTGCGCTCCAGGATCGAGGGTGCGTAGTAGTTCACTGTGTTGATGCCCGTTGCCTGCTGGACAACGGCGAGCCCGATGCCGATCCAGAGGAGCTTGCGCATCCACGGGTTGTTCTTCAGGTCGCGCCACGCATGGGATCGTTCATTCCGCGCGGTGGTGGCGGATTCGACGATTTCCTTGTATTCGAAATCGGCTTCCTCCGGGCTGCGGCTGAGGTCGAGGATGCGGCGGCTGTCAGCAAAACGGTCCCGGAGCGCGAACCAGCGGGGCGATTCGGGTAGGACGAGCATTCCGATCAGCAGTGCGATGGCGGGGATGGATGCCACGCCCAGCATGAGTCGCCAGACCTGCGGGTCGTGGATGAGCGCGTCAAGCAGGGCGTTGATAACAAAGGCGAGCATCTGGCCGGTCACGATCATGAGTTCGTTGATGGTGACCATTCGGCCGCGCAGGTGGGCGGGTGCCATTTCGGCCAGGTAGAGGGGGCAGGTTACGGCAGCGGCGCCGACGCCGAGGCCCAGGATGACGCGGGCCACCACCATGAAGCCGACCGTCGGGGCCATCGCACAGCCCAGGGCGCCGACCAGGAAGAGCAGTGCGCAAACGAGGAGCGTGCCGCGCCGGCCGAGTGAGTCTGCCAGCCGGCCGCCGCTGAGCGCACCGACCGCCGCCCCCGGGAACAGCAGGGCGCTGACTACGGTGGCCTCTTCAACGGGGCTCATGTTGAGCGAGTCCTGCATATAGAGCAACGCACCGGAGATCACTCCTGTGTCGTAGCCGAACAGAAGGCCACCCAGAGTGGAGATGACGGTAAGGCGGGTGAGATACCCGCGATGTTTGGAGCCCGGTGCTGTTGGGCGTGCTGCGTGCAACGACATTGTTGACTTCCTCGGATCGTTTGGCCCGAACGTCTGGACCGTTGGTAGGGGATTTCCGGCGAGTGCGCCAGTCACGTGCCAACAACGTTAGAGCGCTCTAACGCCACAGTCTACACTTTGTAATGACATAAGGTCAAACTCGCTTGGCGATCTGTCCTATCTGGCCGGGCCGTGCTGTCGAACGTCGCGTCGTAGCAGCGATCGGGGACAATGGAAACAAAGCCAAACGAAACGAGAACACCATGACCACCCTCAAAGAACGCCTCCACGGCGACGTCGTGACCCATATGAAGGACCGGAACAAGGTTGCTCTCACCACGGTGCGCAACGTCCTTGGCGAGATCGAAACACGTGAGAAGTCCGGCAAGACCCCGGTGGAACTGGACGACGCCCAGGTGACGGCCCTGCTCCAGAAGGAAGCAGCCAAGCGCCGCGACACCGCAAAAATCTACACCGAAGCCGGTGAGCCGGACCGGGCTGCCGCCGAAATCGCCGAAGCCGAGGTCATTGAGGCCTACCTGCCCAGAGCCCTGACACGCGATGAGGTCGAAACCATCGTCGACGAGACCATCGCAGCGCTGAAGGCCGACGGCCAGGAGCCGTCGATGCGCCAGATGGGCGCGGTCATGAAGCCGGTCACCGCCAAGGTCGCCGGACGCTTCGACGGCAAGACCGTCAGCGAGCTCGTCCGGAGCCGCCTCGCCTAATCTCCGCCGAAAGTCCACACAAGTCCCGCACGGGGCCCGCGCACAAGCAGCCGACCGCGTCCGCTCTGGTGCGCGGGGGCTAACGGGACGAGAATGGGCTCGTGCTTCCCCCTCTCCCTAATGGCGGGGACGCCGACGCGATGAACGCCGACGCCCGAAAGATTCAGCGTATCTACCTCACGTTGACGCTGGGGAATACCCTTGCCGCCTCCTTCATCTGGGGGATTAACACCCTCTTCCTCCTCGATGCCGGACTCAGCAACCTTGAAGCCTTCGCCGCGAACGCCTTCTTCACTGCCGGCATGGTGCTGTTCGAGGTGCCCACCGGAGTAGTGGCCGACGGCTGGGGGCGCCGCGTTTCATTCCTGCTCGGCACGGTGACCCTGGCCGGATCGACCTACCTTTACTACTTGCTCTGGCAGCTTTCGGCCCCGTTCTGGTCGTGGGCCGTGGTCTCGGTTTTGCTCGGACTGGGATTCACGTTTTTCTCCGGTGCGGTCGAGGCCTGGCTCGTGGATGCCCTGCGGTTCTCAGGCTATGAAGGCGGCCTGGAGGCGGTGCTCGGGCGCGGCGTGATGGTGTCGGGCGTCGCTATGCTCGCCGGGTCGGTGGCGGGCGGTGTGATAGCACAGGTCACCGACCTCGGCGTGCCGTTCCTGCTGCGGGTCGGTGTGCTCCTGGCCATGTTTGGCGTTGCCTTTTGGCTCATGCACGACGTCGGGTTCACGCCGGAACGCTCCACCCACCCACTTCGGGCGACACGTGCCGTTCTGTCTGCCTCGATTGAGAACGGTTTGAAAAATCCGCCGGTGCGTTACGTGATGCTTGCCGCGCCGTTCAGCGCCGGCGTCGGGATTTATGTGTTTTACGCCCTGCAGCCGTACCTGCTCGAGCTGTTCGGAGACCCGCGTGCGTATTCCGTGGCGGGTCTGGCGGCCGCCATCGTAGCCGGAGCCGAAGTGCTCGGCGGGTGGGTGGCGCCCCGCATCCGGCGGCTCGTCCGCAAACGCACCACAGTGCTGATTCTGAGTGGCGGCGTGAGCGCGCTTATCCTCGTGGTGCTCGGGTTCACCCGCGTGTTCTGGGCGGCGCTGGCGCTGCTGGCGCTCTGGGCGCTCGTCGACGCAGCGGGCGGCCCGGTGCGGCAGGCCTACCTGAACGACATGATTGCCTCGAAGCAGCGGGCAACAGTCCTTAGCTTCGACTCGCTGATTGGATCAGGCGGCGGCGTGGTGGTCCAGCCGCTGCTCGGCCGGGCGGCCGATGTCTACGGCTACCCGGCCTCGCTGGCGATCGGCGGCGTGATTCAGCTGATCGCCGTGCCGTTCCTGCTGGCGAGCCGCAGGCAGGGCCCCCCGGCCGACCTCGCCAGCGCCGCGGCCGGCACGGCGAGCGCGGAATCCCCGCCGCCGTAGTGCCGACTCTTAGCGAGCCCTGCGACTAGTTGCAGAGCTGCCCGAACGTAGTGCCGGCCTCCTGGTAGTCAGCTGTCAGCGTGGCGAGCTTCTCTTCGTCGGGGCTCTCCTTCGCGGACTCGTCGGCCCACGCCACGATTGCTTCCACGGAGGGCTTCAGCTCGTCCGAGGCGCCACTGATGACCGGGCGTAGCCGGTTGGCGAGGATGTTCATTCCGGTCTTGCCGGCGCTGGCGCTGGGGTTGGACACAACGATCTTGATCCGGTCGCAGGTTTGTTCGGTGGTCAGTTTCGCCGGCGCCGAGCACGCGGACGCGGAGAGGATGAGGCCGGCGGCGAGCAGGGCCGTGGTGAGTTTCTTCATGGTTCCCTTGGTAGATGCTGGAGCTTTGATTGTAAGCAGATCCTGCAGTGCAGGCTGTGTAACCCCGTCGTCGATGACGGAGCCCGCGTTGCCTGAACGCACTCGACGCGGCGCCCCGCGGCAAAGGGAATTCCTTCCCGGGCAGGGTGGTTCCAGCAGTATGCCCCTTCCCCGGATCTCCCTTCTTGACCGCGCCAACTCCCTGGACGGGCTTGCTGCCGCAGAAACCCTGAACCGGGTCCTGGAGCGCGCCCAACGGGCTGAGGAACTGGGCTACCACCGCTTCTGGGTGGCAGAACACCACGCGGTCCCGGGCATTGCCGGCTCCGCTCCGGCGGTGCTGATGGCCGCCATTGCCGGGCGGACCAGCTCCATCCGCGTCGGTTCGGGCGGGATCATGCTCCCCAACCACCAACCCCTTGTGGTGGCAGAGCAGGCGGCGACCTTGGAGGCCCTTCACCCCGGGCGAATCGACCTGGGTGTCGGCCGGTCAGTGGGGTTCACACCGGCAGTCCGGAGCGCGCTGTGCGCCGGAAAACCGGAGGCTGAGCTGTTCGAAAACGACCTGGGCCAGCTCCTGGACTACCTCTCCGGAACAGCGCCCATCACTGCACGGCCACAGAACGATTCGGCGACGCCCGTGTTCGTGCTCGCGAATGGTCCGGGAGTCGACATTGCAGCCCGGGCCGGCCTGGGTGTGGTGCTGGGAGGCCCCGCCGTCTTTCGACCGGATCCGAGCGGGAAACTACCGGCCCTGGAACGGTACCGTGCCCTGTTCCGTCCGTCACGATGGTTCGGCAGGCCGTTCGTCATGATTTCCGCCAATGTGGCCGTAGGCCCCAGCCGCCAGGCCGCAAGGGAGCTGCTCCTGCCCGAAGCCGTTGCGCTTGCCCGTTCCAGGACAACAGGCGAATTCGCTCCGCTGGGTCCGGTGGGTCCGGCGGAATGGACGGGACTGACCACGCGGGAGTCGGAAGCTGTTGAAAGCAGTCTGTCCGACTCGGTATACGGTACGGCCGCCGAAGTCCGGTTCCAGCTGGAACGCCTGTTCACAGCGTCCGCTGCCGACGAGTTGCTGGTCACAGGCGGTTCTTTCAGCCTCGCAGGCCAGTCCGAATCGGACCGGCTCCTGGCCGGAATCTTTCCGGCGGAAGGCCAGCGATCCCATCAGGGCACCGATGCGAAGCGGCTCCTGCCCCGCTGACCCAGGCCTTCGGGAAAGTGTTGAAGGTCGCACTGCCGCGGAGTAACGTGACCATCACCCCTCCAGCTCGCATCACCCTGACTCGGGAGCGACCATGCCTAATGTGAGAAGTCGAATTGCCGCCCTCACGGCGGCTCTGGCCATGAGCGTGACGGGCGGCGCGGTCGCCGGTCCGGCGTTCGCCGATCCGGGGGACGTCGTTCCGCCCGAGATCAAGAAGACCGCAACCGCCACCGGGTACGGCGGCGCGGTGAGCACCGTGGACCCGGAGGCATCCGCCGCCGCAATCGAGATCCTCCGCGACGGCGGCAACGCGGCGGACGCCGCCGTCGCCGCAGCCGCGACCCTGGGCGTAACCGAGCCGTACAGCGCCGGGATCGGCGGCGGGGGCTACTTCGTCTTCTACAACGCAAGGAACGGCAGGGTCGGCACCATCGACGGCCGTGAAACCGCCCCGGCGGCCATGCCGAACGACGCCTTCATCGACCCCGCCACCAGCCAGCCCTACCGCTTTACGCCGGAGCTCGTCACGAGCGGCGTCTCGGTCGGCGTTCCCGGCACACCGGCCACCTGGGATCGTGCGCTCAAGCGCTGGGGCACCTTGGACCTGGACGATGCCCTGGAACCGGCCATCGACGTTGCGAGCCGGGGCTTCCTGGTTGACGAAACGTTCCGTCAGCAGACCCTGGACAACAAGGACCGCTTTGCGGCGTTCACCTCGACAAGCAGCCTCTTCCTCCCGGGCGGCGACGCACCCGCCGTCGGCAGCGTCTTGAAAAACCCCGACCTCGCCGCGACGTACGAGCTCCTCGCGGACAAGGGTACGGACGGCTTCTACGGCGGCCCGCTGGCGGAAGAGATCGTGGCCACCGTGAAGGCCCCGCCCAAGGCGGCCGGAACGACGTTGCCCGTCCCTGTCGGATACATGGAGACGAAGGACCTAGCCACCTACCGCGCCCTGGACCAGGCACCCACGCACGTCGAATACCGCGGCCTGGACGTTTACGGCATGGCGCCGTCGAGCAGCGGGGGAACCACCGTCGGCGAGGCGCTGAACATCCTGGATACGTCCAATCTTTCCGAAATGGCCAAGCCGGCCGCCCTGCACCACTACCTTGAGGCGAGCGCACTCGCCTTCGCCGACCGTGCCAAGTACGTAGGCGACCCGGCGTTTGTCGACGTCCCCACCGAGGAACTCACCGATCCGCTGTTCGGCAAGGAACGCGCGTGCCAGATCAACCCGGCCGGGGCCGCGAAGAAGCCCGTCGGGCCGGGGGATGTCTCCTCGTACGACGGCGCGTGCCCGGCGGCCGCCGCGGCGCCCGCCGATGAGAAGGACACCGAGAACATTTCGACCACGAACCTGACGGTCGCGGACAGGTGGGGAAACGTGGTGGAGTACACGCTCACCATCGAGCAGACCGGTGGCTCCGGCATCGTCGTCCCCGGCCGCGGATTCCTGCTCAACAACGAGCTGACCGACTTCTCCACCGTGTATGACGAGAACGATCCGAACCGGATCCAGCCGGGAAAGCGCCCGCGCTCCTCGATGTCGCCGACCATCATCCTGAAGGACGGTGATCCGTACCTCGCCCTCGGCTCGCCCGGCGGATCGACGATCATCACCACCGTCCTGCAGACCATCGTGAACCGCGTGGACCTGGGAATGAACATCTCCGATGCTGTTGCGGCGCCGCGCGCATCGCAGCGGAACACAGCCAACGTGACGGCAGAGCCTGGGTTTATCGAGGTCTACGGAAGCGAGCTGACGCCGTACGGTCACGCGTTCACCCCCTCGGGTGATGCATTCACATCGGCAGCAGAGATCGGTGCGGCGACCGCCATTGAATTCCTGCCCGACGGGCGAATGGTCGCCGCGGCCGAGCCAGTGCGGCGCGGCGGAGGCTCGGCGATGGTCGTCAAACCGTCGCCGTAACCTGGCGGCCGCCATGGGCAGCGCGGACTACCAATTCCTGACGGTCTGGCGGGTGGCCGGCACTCCGGAGGACGTCGCGGCCATCCTTGGCGATGCCAGCTCGCTTCCCCGTTGGTGGCCGTCGGTCTATCTTGCCGTCGAACCTGAGGGCCGGACGCCAGAGAGCGGCCTGGGTCCCTGCATCCCCAGCCCTGTTCGCCTGCACACGAAAGGCTGGCTACCCTACACACTCCGCTGGACCCTGACCGTCACCGAGCCCGTCACCAGGCGCGGATTCGCTCTCACCGCTTCCGGTGACCTGAACGGAACAGGCCGTTGGACGTTCGAGCAGGACGGACCGGAGACGGTGATCACCTACGACTGGCGGGTTAGGGCAGAAAAGCCGGTGCTGCGTCGTTTGAGCTGGCTCCTGAAACCGGCATTCGCTGCCAACCACCGGTGGGCGATGGCCCGTGGCCAGGAGAGTCTCGCCCTTGAGCTCCGACGCCGGCGGCACGGTGATGACGCGCAGGCGGTCCCGCCGCCTCCGGGCGCCACGTTCCGGCAGCTGTTGCACCACAAAACCAGCGGCCGCGGGCGGCGGCGTCCCGGTTCGCGGGAACGGGAGTAGGGTTTGCCATAGCTGACGAAGGGGTCCACATGAGCTACAAGTTTCGTACCGTCCGGGTTCGCGGCACTGACCTCGTTGGGACGATTGCGCGCAAGCACGGGAGCGGGGCCGAAATCTACGAAACCTCAAAGGACCCGAGCACCTCAGTTGTTCCGGTGTTCTTCGCAGCAACCGGCGAAGTCCGATTCTTCGACAGGTCAATGCTGGAGGACGTCGTGACGCCTTCCGGCGAGCACCCATAAGGCATCCGCGGGGCTGTCATCAGGGCGTAAGGTGGCCATCATGACGGAATCTGCCGAGAATGTCAGGGCGGCCACGGCCTCACACAGCCATCTGTTCCCAGGTGCAGTAATCCGCATTGCCCCCGCTGGCTCGGAAGCGGGCGTGGGCTTCGTGTCGCTGGGGTTGACGGTCGTATTTTCCGACGGCGCGAGTTCACACGCTGAGCTCGTCCTAGGACCGGACACGGCAGACGCGCAGGGCGAGGCCGCCCTGATTGTCAGCGAATACGCTACCGCGGCGGGCACTTCCATTCCTCAGAAGATGTGGATAATCGCCGAGAGATCTTTCCGCCACGGTGCCCTGAACCTTCGCATAGGCCCCCGGCTTCCGCTCGAATGAACCCGTGAAACCTGGCCTGGTTTTCGACGTGCCTGGAAACGGCTCATAGGTTGTTGCCAAACCGATCCGAGAGGGCCACAGTGAAGTAGATCACAACCAGGTCGGGGTCCGGCCGCGGTTCCAAGTAAGAACCGTGAAACCCGCTGCGGAGGTCCAGCATGAGCGCGACGACAAACGAAGTGTTCGACGCTACGCCCGAGGGCGACGCACCCGAGCTGAAACGGGTCCTCGGACCCAAGCTCCTGCTCCTCTTCATTGTCGGCGACATCCTCGGCGCCGGCGTTTACGCCGTGACTGGCACAATGGCCGGAACCGTCGGCGGCATCGTCTGGCTGCCATTCCTCCTGGCCTTCATCGTCGCGACGCTCACGGCGTTCTCCTACCTGGAGCTGGTCACCCAGTACCCCCAGGCGGCCGGCGCGGCGCTTTACACCCACAAGGCGTTCGGTATCCACTTCGTCACCTTCCTGGTCGCGTTCGCCGTCGTCTGTTCCGGCATCACCAGCGCCTCCACCTCGGCCAACGTGCTGGCCCAGAACTTTTTCGGCGGCCTCGAGATCAACGGCTGGATGGGCCTGCCCGGACAGGGCGTGATCACTGCGGTGGCGATGGGGTTCATGCTGCTGCTGGCACTGATCAACCTGCGCGGTGTGGGCGAGAGCGTGAAGTTCAACGTGGTGCTGACAATCGTCGAGATGACCGCGTTGTGCATTGTGATCGGCGTCGGCTTCTACGTCATGACGCAGGGCACCGGGAACGCGGGGGAGATCTTCGTCTTCAACGACTACCAGGACAAGGGACTGTTCCTGGCGGTCACCGCGGCAACCTCGATCGCCTTCTTTGCGATGGTCGGGTTCGAGGACTCCGTGAACATGGTGGAGGAGGTTCAGCACCCGGAGAAGATCTTCCCCCGGACCATGCTGACTGGCCTTGGCGTTGCCGTGATCCTCTACATGCTGGTGGCCGTGTCCGTGGTCAGCGTGCTCTCTCCTACCGAGCTGGAGAACATCAGGGAGGCCGAAGGTGCCGCGCTCCTTGAAGTGGTGCACAAGGGCTCACCGGACTTCCCGATCGACAGGATCTTCCCGTTCCTGGCGGTGTTCGCTGTCGCCAACACCGCGCTGATCAACATGCTGATGGCCAGCCGCCTGATCTACGGCATGGCACGCCAGCATGTCCTGCCCCGGCCACTCGGAAAGGTCCTGCCGGGGCGCCGCACCCCGTGGGCCGGGATCCTGTTCTCCACCGTGCTGGCGCTGGGCCTGATCTGGTACGTCACGTCCGACCCGGAGAGCAACATCGTGGCCAACCTCTCCGGCACTACCGCGTTCCTGCTGCTGTGCGTGTTCACCGTCGTCAACGTGGCCTGCGTTGTCCTTCGCGGCAAGCGGGATCCCAACCGCAAAGTGTTCTTCACGTCTCCGGGACAGTTGCCGCTTGTCGCCGCGCTGCTGTGTGCCTTCCTCGCCGGCCCGTGGGTGGGCCGAAACGTCATCCAGTACCAGATCGCCGGCGGGCTGATGGCGATCGGCGTCGTGCTGTGGTTCATCACCTGGCTGATCAACAGGCGGACCAACACCGGAACTGACTCCCGGTGACGCCTGTCAGTTGGGGACTATCCGCGCATGACTGCTCCGTGCCCGGCCATCCGTCGTCCTATATCCGGGAAGGTGCATCTGCGGCCATAATGGCGATATGAACGCCGGGGAGACTCTCGTGCAGGCCGTTGACACAGGCGCGGACACCCCCTCGACAGTCCCGGTGCATTCGCAAAATGGCGAAAGCCGGGTGCCGGGTAGAGCCGGCAACGCCGCCTCGCAGGCGCCGCCTTCGGGGCGAATATCTCCACCCCTCAACTAAGGAGAATTCATCATGCTCAAGGATCGTGAGGTCGCCGCGGTGCTCCCGGCTAAGGACATTGCCAGGGCACGTGATTTCTATCAGAACGTGCTGGGACTCGACGCCCCGGACGTCTTGGACGACCAAAACCTGATGTACCGCTGCGGGAACGGAACGACATTCCTGCTGTACCAGACCGACAACGCCGGCACCGCGAAAAACACCCAGATGGGCTGGAACACGGACAACATCGAAGCCGAGATGGAAGAACTGCGGGGCCGCGGCGTCACCTTCGAGGAATACGACTTTCCCGGCCTGAAGACTGAAAACGGCATCGCTACCGATGACGTCGGCAAAGCTGCCTGGTTCCTGGACACCGAGGGCAACATCCTGAATATCTTCCAGAGCAAGTAGCCTCATTTCCCTGCGAGTGGTGCTCCTTGGCGGCGCCCGGCGTTCCGGCCGAATGTGCCCGGGTCACGCCTCACGCCAGAGAGGCAGGGGCACCACGCTGCGGCTGCGTCCGGACGCATCCAGCAGGTGGCCGAGCCGCTTGTAGGTTCGCACCACCGCCTGGCGGGAGATTACGGTGCTTCCGGGCGCCCTGGCTGCCAGTTCACGTTCGTGGCCCTGCACTTCCAGATAGTCACGGACCCACAGCGTGACTACCAGGTTTTGGGCGCCCAGAACCTGGGCGCTCAAACGGCAGCTCGGCAGGCCGGCGAAGTACCGGCCAATGGAATCCACATGGGTCGCGGGAACGTTCAGGCTCAGGCTGACTTCCCGCAGGCCCCGCTGGACAGAAACGGACGTATCGCACCTCATCGTCATGTAGCCGGACGCCAGGAACCGTTCCACCCGCCGTCGGGCTGTTTGGGGCGACACGCCGCACGCAGCGCCCAGTTCCGCCCAGCTGGCCCGGCCATCAGCGGCCAACTCCTCCAGCAGGGAGGCATCAAGCTGGTCCGGGGCGTACGCCGGCGGCGGGGGCACGGAGTCCCTGGCCATGAGCCGCGCCCGCGCCGGTTCCAAGGTGCCGCTGCGCCACTCCGAGGCCTGCCGGTAGAGCTGCGTGACAAAGACAACCTCCCTGCGGGTGACCCCCGGCAGGTCCGCGAAGGCGCCGGTGACAATCGCCATCAGTTCCTCATGGCTTGAGGCGAAACAGTCCACGAACAGGTCGTGGGGCCCCGAGACGAGGGACACGGTCCCGAAGGCCGGCTCTGCGCAGAGCCGACGGACGAGGGCCTCGTGCTCGCCCGGCACTGAGGACAGCTGGATGAAAGCGGACCAGCCGGCACTGAGGTAGCGGGGCCCCGGCGACGGGGTGATCCACGCGAGCCCCTTTTTCGCGAGCGCGTTCCAGCGGCGGGCGACGGTTGCCCCGGACAACTCCAGCACGTCCCCAACCCGGGACCAGTCTGCCCGGGGATTGATCTGCAGGGCGTTTACGATTTCGAGATCCAGTTCGGAGATCATGGTTGATTCTTTCAATTTCCTCCCTGCTTTGGTGAATTCGGGCGATTTGCCTGGAGCGGATAACGCTGGCTCTAGCGTTGTGACTCGCATCACCCAGGCAAACTCTCCGAATCAAAGGAAGCACATGACAAGCAAAACAGCGCCACCGGCGACGTCGGCGATCACCCGCAGGACGATCCTCGGCATGATCGTGGCAATGGCCGTGATCGAATCACTCAGTGGCGTCACCCAGGGGTATCTGAACCCCATCCTGCCCGCCCTCGGGCCCGTGTTCGCGATCGATGATCCGACCATCAACGGCATCTTCCTTGTCGCCAACGTCAGCTTCGCCGTGCTGACGCCCATCATCTCCCGGCTCGGAGACAGCTACGGATACCGGCTGGTGCTCCGTTGGTCGACCGCCGTCGTCGCTGCCGGTGTGCTCATGATGGCACTGTGGCCGTCCCTGTGGACAGTGACCGTAGGGGTCGTCCTGCTCACCTGCGTCGTGGGCTTCATCCCGTTGATGATGGGCATCCTGCGGGTCAGCAGCCCCGCCCACACACGCACGGGAGTCAGCGTCATGATCGGTGTGCTCATGATCATGGTCGGTGCCGGCGGATTGCTGGCGGGAATTGTGGGCGTCAGCGACCCCGCCCTTGGCTTCTGGGTCGGCGTCCCCTTCGCAGTCGGGGCACTGGTGTGTTCGTTCCTGTTGCCCGACGCCGGCATCCCCACTGGGGAACGGCTCGCCGTGGTGCCCCTGCTGGCCTGTTCCCTCGGCCTGATCGGCTTCGTTGTGGCCCTTTCGATGGGTCCGGACTGGGGCTGGCTCGATGTGCGGACCCTCGGATCAGGACTTCTCGGACTGGCCCTGCTGGCGTTCTGGGCTGTGATCGACGCCGGCGGTGGGGAGCGCGGGAAGAGGTTCATGGACCTGCGCATGCTGGCAAACCCGCGGATCCGGGCAGTCTCGCTCGCCACCTTCTTCTTCGGCTTTGCGTCCATCAGCTACTTCGGCACCAACGGCATCTTCCTGCACGCCAACCCCGATAAGGCCGGCTACGGATTTGCGCTCAGCCCGCTCATGATCGCCGTTGTCCTTGCCGCCGCCTCCGTACTCTCGCTCGTGTCCTCGCTGTTGACCGCGCGGGCGCTCAAGGCATTCGGCGAGCGCGCCACCCTGGTCTTCGCCGGCTTGCTCCTGGCCGGCGGTTTCGTGGTGATGATTGCGGCGCATGCCTCGCTGGCAGGCTACTGTGTCGGTTTCGCCATGTTCAACCTGAGCCTCGGCATTTACCAGGCGGGGACCCGCTCACTATCCGTCGAGGGTGTGCCCTTGGAGGAGACCTCGACAGCGGCCGGGCTCAACGAACTGGCACTTTCCGTCGGCATTGCGGTGGGCGCCGCCGTCGTCAAGCTTCTCTCCTCGTCGTCGGCCGAGTCCGGGCGCATCACGGAGGGCGGCCTCGTCTCCATCTGGGGAGCGCTCGCCGTAGCTGCGCTGGTCGCCGCCGCTGCCTCCGCGCGCTACCCGAAGCGGCAGCCCGCCGAGGTCCGGGCATGAGCCCGGCGGCGTCGGGTGCAGTTGCGCTCAACCCGGCTATGGTGACGGCGACGGCGGACCTTGCGGCCGCCGTCGGGTCCGGGATCCAAAGCCGAATCTCCGCGGCGTTGGAGCGATGGCAGCTTAAGATCCTCCGCCTGAGCCATGCCATCCACGCAGATCCGGAACGCAGCGGCGAGGAATTCCGGGCAGCCAAACGGGCCAGCGGGCTGCTGCGCTCCGCCGGCTTCAGCTTTGACGCTGCCCAGCCAGTGCTTCCCGCTGCATTCAGCGCCCGGTACGGAAACGGGGAACTCGTGGTGGCCCTCTGCGTCGAATACGATGCCTTGCCGGACATCGGTCACGCCTGTGGTCACAACGTAAACGCCGCCAGTGCCGTGGGCGCGGCGCTCGCACTGGCCGCCGTTGCGGACGATCTCGGCATTACGGTCAAGGTGCTCGGCACGCCCGCCGAGGAGACCACCGGAGGCAAAGTGGACCTCATCGGCGAAGGCTTCTTCGACGACGTGAGCCTGGCATTGATGGCCCATGCCGGCGCCGAGGACGTCATCGGCGGCTCATCCCTCGCAATGGGCATGTGGGACGTGCTGTACGAGGGGCGCCCGGCACACGCTGCGGCGGCACCGGCCGAGGGGATCAATGCCTTGGACGCCCTCGTGGTCGCCCAGACGGCGGTTGCCCTGGGCCGTCAGCAGCTTCCGCCCGGCTCCATCGTCTCGCTGATCGTCACCGAAGGCGGGAGCGCCGTCAACGTCATCCCGGAGCGCGCCCGGGCCAGCGTGGAGATGCGCTCGCCCAGCCTGGCGACGCTGCGGGTGATCGAGGACCGTGTGCGGCGCTGCCTGGAGGCCGGAGCCCTCGCCAGCGGTGCCACGCTCAAGGTCACGCCTACCGGCAACTCGTATGCCGAGCTGAGGCAGGACAGGTTCCTCTCGGAGGCATACCGCCAGGCGATGACTCTCCGGGGACGGGACGTCGTCTTCAACGACCAGCCGGTGGCTTCCACTGACATGGGCAACGTCTCGCAGCTGGTGCCAAGCATCCACCCCCTGCTGGGCTACGACGTGGGAGGCGCAGCCCATCACACCGCGGAGTTCGCCGCCTATGGGTCTTCCGCGTCCGCCGACCGGGCGGTGCTGGACGGCGCGTTCGGTCTTGCGGTGGCAGCCGGGGCAGCGGCAAGGGACCCCCGGCAGCGGGCACGCCTGCTGGGCCGGGTTCGAGGGTAGCCTGTCAGCAGGAAGCCCTCGTTACCTGGACGCCAAAGGAACCAATGATGCGCCTGCGCCTTGCCATACTTGACGACTACCAGTCCGTTGCCCTGGACTACGCGCCTTGGGAACAGCTTGCGGCCGACGGCGTCGAGGTCACTGTCCTGACCCGGCCATTTCGGGACGACGCCGATGCGGTCACCGGCCTGCGGGATTTCGATATCATCATCGCCATGCGGGAACGCACCCCCTTCGGCCGCGACCGGCTGCGGCAGCTGCCCGGCCTCAAGCTGTTAGTGACCACCGGGATGGCGAACCAGTCCATCGATCTCCAGGCGGCCCGGGAACAGGGTGTCGTGGTGTGCGGCACCGGCGGCTCTCCGGCA
Organism: Arthrobacter oryzae; assembly: GCF_030812315.1. GTDB lineage: Bacteria > Actinomycetota > Actinomycetes > Actinomycetales > Micrococcaceae > Arthrobacter > Arthrobacter oryzae_B. The sequence goes on from NZ_JAUSSM010000002.1 coordinate 194,993, forward strand.
GCCGCCCCGGAACTGACGTGGGCCCTGCTGCTCGCATTCGCCCGCAGCGTTCCGTTCGAAGACCGACGACTGCGCGCCGGCCGCTGGCAGTCCACTGTCGGCTTTGAACTGTCCGGCAAGACGCTGGGCGTGCTCGGCCTGGGTAAAATCGGGACAAGGATCGCCGCCTATGGCAGGGCCTTCGGCATGGATGTCATTGCCTGGAGCCCCAACCTCACCGACGAGGCAGCCTCGCAGGCCGGCGCCCGGAAAGTCAGCAAGGACGCACTCTTCCGCGAGTCGGACGTGGTCTCCGTGCACGTGCGTCTCTCGGAGCGTTCCCGGGGCGTGGTAGGCGAAGAGGAACTCCGCCTCCTGGGGCCAAGCGGGGTACTGGTCAATACCGCCCGCGGACCCCTTGTTGACGAGGACGCCCTGGTCCGCGGACTGAACGAAGGCTGGCTCGGCGGCGCCGCCCTGGATGTCTACGACGTCGAACCGTTGCCCGCCGGCCACCGCCTGCTGTCCGCACCCCGGACCGTTCTGACGCCGCATCTGGGGTACGTCACGGAGCAAAGCTACCGGCAGTTTTACGGCGGCGCCTTCGAAGACGTGCAGGCCTGGCTCAAGGGCAGCCCGATCCGCCTGCTGACCCCCGCTGATACGTACCGGGCGGGGTCTTCGGTGTGAGTGGATTGCAGGCTGATCCGGCGCTGGCAGCGCGTCTTGGAACAGTGCTCGGGAGCGGGCATTCACGTTTTGCGGTAGCAACCGTCGCCGGCGGAAAGGTCAGCGTCGCGGCGGCAGGTGTGCCGCTCGACGCCGACTTCGAGATCGGTTCGATTTCCAAGGGCATCACCGGGTTGCTCTATGCTGACGCGTGCAACCGGAGGGAGATCTCAGCCGACATGACCCTGGGGGAGCTGCTGCCGCTGGCGGACTGCGAGGCGGCGCGGGTAACGCTCGCCTCCGTGAGCCGCCATTCGTCCGGGCTGCCGAGACTTCCGGCCGTCGCGCACCCCCTGCGGCGCACGCTTTCACTATGGCTGCGCGGGGCGAACCCATACGGGGAGGACTTGGAGGAACTGCTCGCGCAGGCGGGAACGGTGCGGGTCCGGGATCCGCGTCCGCGGTATTCGAACCTTGGATTTGAACTGCTCGGGCATGCCGTGGCGGCAGGCGCCGGGCTAAGCTACCGCAATCTCGTGACGGAGCGGCTTTCCGCTCCGTTGTCGCTCACCTCGCTGTACACGCCCTCCGCCGCCGCCGACCTTGGACCCGATGCCCTGACCGGCAGAAGCCGGTTCGGCCGGCCAAAGCAACCCTGGACCGGCGAAGCCCTGGCTCCCGCCGGCGGCGTCCGGGCCTCCATCGGTGACATGGGCAGGCTGACCCGCGCCCTGCTGGACGATTCAGCTCCCGGCATTTCCGCCCTGGATCCGGTGGCCGACTTCGCCGGCCCCGCAGTCCGCATCGGGGCCGCCTGGATCACCCTTCAGGCCAAGGGCCGGTCCGTCACCTGGCACAACGGTGCCACGGGCGGGTTCAGCTCCTGGATCGGCCTCGACCGGGACGCCAACACAGGAGTAGTCCTGATGTCAGCGACGTCGGCATCCGTCGACCGTCATGGATTCAGGCTGCTCGAGGAACTGACACACCCCTGACGGAAGGACGGCGATGTCCACGGAACTGCCCGCAGACCCCCTGAAACTGGACGGGCGGACCAACGTTCGAACGGCCCTCCTCGGCGGTACGACCTTCCGGAGCCTAAGCGAGCAAACGCTGTCTCCCAGGGAAGAGAAGTTTGAACGGGCCAGGCAAACGCTGGGGTTCTTCCTCGCTCCTGCAGTGGCGATCACCTTCGCACTCGTGCCGGTGCCGATGGACCGGACACAGCAACTGTTGGCGGCGGTTCTGCTGGGCGTGATCATCCTGTGGATCTGCGAGCCGGTGCCCATCCCCGTGGGAGGCCTCCTGGGGGTTGCCGCCGTGGTGATTCTCGGTGTGGCCCCGGCGGGCGAAGTCCTGGCCCCGTTCGGCTCTACAACGATCTTCACGTTCATCGGCGCGTTCATCCTCGCCCAGGCGATGCTCAAACACGGCATCGCGCAGCGGCTCGCCTTTGCCGTGCTGTCCATCCCTGGCGTGGCAACGTCCAGCTACCGCGTGGTCATCGCCTTCGGCGTCATCACCTGCCTGCTGTCGGCCTTCGTGTCGAACACGGCAACGGTGGCCATGCTCATGCCTACCGCCCTGGGCATCCTCGCGGTCATCGCCGAGCTCATGCAGGACCGCGGCGTCGTCCGGGCCGACTTTGATCCGCTCCGCCTGCGGGTAGGCGCGGCACTGATGCTGATGCTGGCGTACGGCGCCAGCGTCGGAGGCCTGCTCACGCCGGTGGGGTCACCGCCCAACCTCATCGGCCGGGGCCTCATTGAGGAAGCCACCGGGCAACGCATTTCCTTCGCCCAGTGGACCGCCGCCGCAGCCCCGCTGTGCCTGGCCATGTTCGTGGTGCTCGCACTGACGATGTTCCTGCTCAACAAGCCGGAGGTCCGCCGGATCGAGGGCGTCGCGGAATACATCCGCGCGCAGCGGGCCGCCCGCGGCAAAATGTCGCGGGCGGAGGTCAACACGTTGATCGCCTTCGGATTCACCGTCACGCTCTGGCTGCTTCCGGCAATGGTCAGCCTCGCAACAGGCACCGACTCCGACCTCTACCTGTTCCTGGATGACCGGCTGGACGAAGGCATCGTGGCCGTCCTCGGAGCCTCCTTGCTGTTCATCCTGCCCGTCAACTGGAAGGAACGCCGGGCCACGCTCACCTGGTCGGACGCCGCCAGAATCGACTGGGGGACCATCCTCCTCTTCGGCACCGGCATCATTTTCGGATCGCTCCTTGCCGCTACCGGACTGGCAGAAACCATCGGGACGGCCGCCTCCCAGAACCTCAACATCTCCAACGTCGTGGCCATCACCGCGTTCTCCGCGGTTTTGGCCATCCTCATCTCGGAGACGACGAGCAACACTGCCTCCGCCGCCGTCGTTGTGCCCATCGTCATCCCGCTGTGCCAGGCGATGGGGATTGACCCGTTTGTGCCCGCGCTGGCGGCAACCTTCGCCGCGTCCTTCGGGTTTATGCTGCCCGTGTCCACCCCGCAAAACGCCATTGTCTACGGTTCCGGCGCCGTTCCGATCATCAGGATGATCCGCACCGGGCTGGTGTTCGACATCCTCGGGGCACTCCTGATCGTCAGTATCGTCCCGGTCATGGTCGCGGTCACCGGCATCGGCCGGTAACAGACGACGCCTGCCCTTCCCTGCTTCCGCCGGGCAAGCAGGAACGCCCGCCGTGTAAACCCGGGCGGGCGTTTCTGCTTCCACCAGCAGGTGAAGGTGCGCTCAGATGGGTTCCGAGTAGGCTGGGCGGCGCTCGGCGGACAGCCGCTCATCGGACGGGGAGTGTTCGACGCCGGCGGCGTGCCTGGGAGCCGGATCCTCCACGGCGGGGTGCTTGGGGCTGTGGTGCCCGTATTCGGCCAGGTCCTCGTCGAGGTCGGTCACGTCGTCGAGGTGGATGGGGTCCTCGGCCGGCATGGGCTCGACGGTTTCACCGTTGAAGACCCGGCGGGCGCGGTCAGCGTCCAGCGTGCGGTCCCACCAGGCGATGAACAGGGTTGCCACGGCGTTGCCGGTGAAGTTCACCAAAGCGCGGCACTCGGACATGAACTTGTCGATGCCGAAAATGAGCATGATGCCGGCGGCGGGGATAGTGCCGATGGTGGTCAGGGTGGCGGTGAGGGCGATGAAGCCGCCGCCGGCAACCCCTGCCGCGCCCTTGGAGGTCAGCAGCATGACCGCGAGCAGGCCCAGCTGCTGGCCGAGAGTCAGGTCAGTGTTGGTGGCCTGGGCGATGTAGAGGGCAGCCAGGGAAAGGTAGATGGCGGCGCCGTCGAGGTTGAAGCTGTAGCCGGTGGGGACGACGAGCCCGACGGTTTCCTTCTTCACGCCGGCGTGCTCGAGCTTGCGCATCAGGCCCGGGAGGGCCGGTTCGGCGGTGGACGTGCCCAGGATGAGCATGTACTCCTCCTTGAGGTGGCGGATCATCTTGAAGATGTTCAGCTTCAGGAAGGCCATCACGGAACCCAGGACCACCACGACGAAGAGGATGGAGGTGATGTAGAACAGGGCGATCAGCCCGCCCATGCTCGTGAGGGAGGAGACGCCGTACTTGCCCACCGCGAAGGCCATGGCGCCGAAGGCGCCGATCGGGGCGGCTTTCATGGTGAAGCTCAGGATCTTGAACATCACGCCGGTCAGGCGCTGTACGCCGTCCAGGACGGGCGCGCCCACCTTGCCCATGGCGTTCAGGGCGATGCCGAAGACCACGGCGATGAAGATGATCTGGAGGATGTCGCCCTCAACGAACGGGCCCACGATGCTGTTCGGGATGATGTGGGTGAGGAACTGCCACCATTCCTGGTTCGCGCCGGCGTCGATGAGCTTGGCCGCCGATTCGGAGGTTTCGATCGAATCGGCGTCGGCGTTGACGCCGTCACCGAGGCGGAAGATGTTGATGGCGACCAGGCCGAAGATCATCGCCAGGATGGTGCCGACCTGGAAGTACGTGAGGGCCTTCAGCCCGGTCATGCCGACCTTTTTCAGGTCCGCAACACTGGCGATGCCGCCCACAATGGTCAGGAAAACGATCGGGCCGATGAGCATTTTCATCGAGTTCACGAAGGTGGTGCCGATGGGCTCCATCGCGATGCCGAAGGACGGTGCGAGCCAGCCGACGAGAATGCCGACCAGAATGGCGGTCAGTACCCAGAAGTACAGCTGCTTGTACCAGCGTGTCTTGGGCGCCGCGTTCTTTGCTGTCTGATTTTTGGCTGGGGCAGCCGGGCCGGCAGTAGTGATGTGGTCCATGATTCCTACCTCGTTGTGGAATGTGACTGGAGGGTGCTTGGTGAATGGGAGCATGACGGAGCGGACTGCGGCGGTGTGTTGAACCGCCGTCCACTCCTGGCTATGGACTGACCGCCGGGATATCCCGGCTGGTCGCGCGTTCCGGCTAGACGGCGGCCAGGGTGTGGGTGAGGGCCCTGACGATTGCCTCGGTGACGTCATCGGTGTTCGCTTCGCCGCCGACGTCGCGCGTCAGGTATCCGGCGGCGGTGGTCTGCTCGATGGCGGCCTCGACCAGGCGGGCTTCCTCGTGGAGCCCGAAGTGGTCCAGCATCAGCGCGGCACTGGCAATCGCACCGATCGGGTTGCTGATTCCCTTGCCCGCAATGTCAGGGGCGGAGCCGTGGACGGGTTCGAACATGGACGGGAAGCGGCGCTCAGGGTTCAGGTTCGCGCTGGCCGCGAGGCCCAGGCTGCCGGCCAGGGCCGAGCCCAGGTCCGAGAGGATGTCGGCGTTCAGGTTTGAGGCGACGACGACGGACAGGTCCTCCGGCTTGAGGATGAACTTCGCGCTCATGGCATCGACCAGGACGCTTTCGGTCTGCACGTCCGGGTAATCGAGGGCCACGCGCTGGAACGTTTCGTCCCAGAGGACCATTCCGTACTGCTGCGCGTTGGACTTGGTCACGGAGGAGACCTTTTTGACGGTGCGGGTCCGGGCGAGGTCGAACGCGAAACGCATAATGCGCTCACAGCCCTTTTCTGTGAACAGCGCGGTCTGCAGGGCCACTTCGTTGCCGGGGCCTCGGCCGCTCAGGTTCCGTCCGCCCAGGCCGGCGTATTCGCCTTCGCTGTTCTCGCGGACAACAACCCAGTCGAGCTCGGTGTTGTCGGCCTTGCGCAGCGGAGACTGAATGCCCGGGAGGAATTTCACCGGGCGGACGTTGGCCCACTGGTCAAAGTTCTGCGTGATGTTCAGGCGCAGGCCCCAGAGGCTGATGTGGTCCGGGACGTTCTCCCAGCCGACGGCGCCGAAGTAGATCGCGTCGAAATCCTTCAAGGTCTCAAGGCCCTTGGGGTCCATCATCTGGCCGGTCTTTTCGTAGTAGCCGCAGCCCCAGGGGAACTCGGTCCACTCGAAGGCAAACTTGCCGCCGGAGTTCTCCGCCAGGGCGTCCAGGACGCGGCGGCCAGCGGAGACAACTTCCTTGCCGACGCCGTCTGCGGGAATCGAAGCGATGCTGAATTTCTGGGTGGCGCTCATGTGCCTACCTCCTCGTTGAGTCTGTTTAGCAGCGTCACACTGCCCTTCCTCTTCAAGTAGAAGGCCTGCCCCTTCAAGGCGTCCAAGACCAAGATCCGATGCGGCAAATAGGTTCAGCCTAGGCAAATAGGTTCAGCCTATCGATCTCCCGTCGGTTGCTCCGCTAGCGCCCTTTTGAGGTCCCAAACGGCGCTAGCGGAGCAGTGGATCGGGTTTGCCATGTGCGTGCAGCTCCGCCACCTTGAGGAACGCCCGGGCCGCCGGCGTCAGGTCTTCCTTCCGGCTCAGGATGGCAACATCGAGGTGTGACACCGGCTCGATGAGGACCGTGCGCAGCCCGGCCTTGTGCGCGGTGGGCGCCCACGAGGAGGGCATCACCGCATGTCCCACTCCGGCGAGCACCAGCGGCAGGATCGAGGTGCGGTGGGCGACCTCGACGACAATCTCCGTTTTGACGCCGTGCGCCAGCGCATCGTCCACCAGCCACCGCATCAGGGATCCGCGCTGGCTGGCGATCAGCCGGTGTCCGCCGAGGTCCTCCCGCTGGATGGCCGTTCCCGGGTTGAACGTGTCGGCCTGGGGGTTCACGATCAGGATCAGCGGCTGGCGCTCCAGCTCCAGGACCTGCACTCCGGGGACCCGGATGGGCGTCGAGGAGCCGGCAAGGCCGATTTCGGTGCTGCCCGTGCGGACGGATTCGATCACCTCCTCGGGTGTGAAGGCCGCGCTGACGTTGAGCCGGACCGAGGGGTGGAGCCGGGTAAAGCCCGCGATCATCGACGTCAGCGGCTCAATCCCGGGCGAGGGCATGGTGATGATGTCCAGGCGGCCGCTCCGGACACCGCGCAGTGCCTGTACTGCCGACTGTGCCGCATCGAGGTCGCGCATCACCAGTCTGGCAGGCCCGACGAGCTCCTTGCCCGCCTCGCTGAGGACCGCCCGGCGGCCGATGCGGTGGAAGAGCGGCACGCCGAGGTCCTTCTCCAGCCCGGCGATGGTCTGGGACAGCGAGGGCTGGGCGATCAGCAGGTGCTCCGCAGCGCGGTTGAAGCCGTCGTGGTCAACAACGGCCAGGAAATACTTCAGCTTTCGCGTGTCCACGCCAGCCCCTTCCCGATTCGGTCCCTTGGGCTTCCCGCGCGATGGCTCGGGGGAGCGATGCGTCCCGCGCTGAAGCATAGATAGCCTACGCCTATGAAAGAATCAACGCAGCGCCCAAGCCGGCCCCGCTGACGTATTCGGAGAGCGGAGCCCGCCCCGTAACTGCAAAGGAGCCCCGTGAGCAGCCCGATCCAACGCTGCAGCGACCGTGACGGAGGCTCCGCGGCACCAGTCGCCGCTGCCCCGGCTTATCCGCAGTTGCGGCTCAACAATGATGCCCTCGAAAACAACATCCGGGTGATGGCAGCCTGGTGCCGGGAACGGCATGTGGACCTCGCCCCGCACGTGAAGACAACAATGTCCGCGCCGATCATCGCCCGCCAGGTGGCCGCCGGAGCCGTGGGCGTAACTGTCGCCACGGTGGACCAGGCCGCGTCAGCTCTCGGCTGGGGACAGCAGCATGTCCTCATCGCCAACCAGGTTGTCGACCGGCTGGGCCTGACACGCCTCCGCACGTGGCTGGAGGAGGATTCCGGGCGGGAAATCCGTTGTTTTGTGGACTCGGCTGCCTGCACCGAGGCGGCGGCGCAGGTATTCGACGCCGAAGCTGGCGCCGCCCTTGAAGTGCTTCTCGACGTCGGAACCCCCGGCGGGCGCACGGGGATCCGCAGCCTCCAGGAGGCTGTCCGCATCGCTGAGCTGGTCCGCTCCGCGCCCGGTCTCCGGCTCGTCGGCGTTGCCGGTTATGAAGGTGTCGTGCCCAACAGCAGGGCGGAAGAGACGATCGCGGCCGTTGACCGGCACTGCCGGCTGGTGCGGGACGTGTACCTGGAAGTCGCCCGGTTTTACGAGACGCCGGCGCCCATCTATTCCATGGGCGGGTCAGCTTTCCCTGACCGCGTGGCGGAATACCTCCCTGACGACAGCCAGGTGCCCGGAACACGCAGGATCCTCCGGTCAGGCTGCTATGTCACGCACGACCACGGCACGTACGCCAGCGTCAGTCCCGTGCCGGGACTGCTCCCGGCGCTGACAGTCCGCGCCGTCGTGCTGTCCGCCCCCGAAGACGGGATCGCCGTCGTCGGTGCCGGCAAGCGGGACCTCCCCTACGACGCCGGGCTGCCGGTGGTCCTGTCAGTCAGAACCGCTGCCGGCGACCTGAAGGACGGCGCAACGGCTGTTGTGCGCAATCTCTTCGACCATCACACGGTGCTTACCGGAGTGGACGGCCTGGACGTCACGGACGTGGTGGACTTCGGGATATCCCACCCGTGCTCCGCCTTCGACCGCTGGCCGGAATACGCCGTCACCGACGGAAAAGGACAGGAAACTGGCGTGTGGCACACGGATTTCCACCGTGCATCCCTCGCAGTCACGCACTCCTGAGCAATCGAGCGGGTTGAAGGGCGTCCCGGCCGGGCGCAAGGTCCATCGGACCACGGAAGCGGGGTGTCGATCATGGGAGAGCTGATTGTTCAGGAATTTGTTACCGCGGACGGGTTCGCAGCCAACGTCACGGCCAGGACCCCACCCTCCTTAGCCTGCTGGGCGCAAAGACCTACGACGCAGGGCTGATCGAGCTCGAATACTCCCTCGACTCCGGCCTGCCTGCCGTCCGTTAGCTGTTGCCCAACTTGGCGGCATCGGCTTAGCGACGTCGGGCCAGCGGCGTGCGGGGCGACGGCCCGCTGGCTGCCATCCCTACTGGCCGGCACCCGGCAGGAACTGGCGGTTCCTGATCCGTGATTCGCCGAACTGGATCACGAGGGGTTCGATTTCCCATGTTCCGCCGTGCCGCGTTCTCGGGCTGCCCACGGCGACGTGCGGTGTCCAGTGCGGGGACCTGAAGCCGAGGGCGCGTGAGCTGAGGATGAAGTCGTCGATGTTGTCCACCAGCAACCCGTCCAGGAGTTCGTGGAGAGCCTGGACCAGGGAGACCTGATACTCATGCACGTGCTCCGGGACCTTGACGTCCAGCCCTGACACGCGGCCGCCGCCCAGCGTGATCAGCCGTTCGGCGCTGCCGGAAAAGCCGTCCAGCACCGGCAGCCGCTGCAGCCAGGCAGACGTGCTGCGGGCGGCACCGGCCGCATCGGTGACTCCCTTCGTCCACTCCGAGACGTCCCGGGAGAAGTCGTCCAGGATCCCGAGGTGCAGCAGGGTCATGTGCAGTCCCCGCGGCCTGCGCAGGGCGTGCACGTAGTTGCCGAGTTCCTCGTAGTCTGGGGGGCCGGATCCGATGCTGAGCACCGGCGCTTCAACCGTGATGCGCGGAACTGTCTCCATTCCGGCCCCTCCTGACCGCGCTGAACGTTGGCTGTGGTTGCCATTATCCGCCGAGGCGCTCCAGCATGCCCACGGGCATCACACGGCGAGTGGACGCAAGCCGTCAATCAGGGGAGTCGTGGGCCGGCCGGCCAGCCGTGCGAGGTCACCGGTGGTGAGGGCAAGGGCATCCTCCCGGATGTTCCCGTCCAGGGCGGCGAGGAATCCGGCCGTCGCCGCGTCGAGGCCTGCAGCCTCCAGGGCGCTGGCGTGCTCTGCTGAATTCACCGAGTGGTAGCTGACACTGCGCCCCAGGACGGTGGAGAAGGCTGAAGCCAGCTCCTCGTAGGTCCAGGCGTAGTCGCCGGACAGCTCGTAGACGTGGCCTTCGTGTCCCGGGGTGGTCAGGACAGCGGCGATGGCAGCTGCGTAGTCGGCGCGGGTGGCGCTCGCCACCCGCCCCTCGCCGGCGCTCCCCAGCAGGGTTCCGGTCTCGCGCGCCGTGGCCAGGGCAGCGGCATAGTTTTCCGTGTACCAGCCGTTGCGCAGGAAAGTGAATGGAAGGCCGCTGGCGCGGATGTACTGCTCGGCCTTCACATGGTCCGGCGCGAGGATGATCGGGGTGCTGTCAGCCGCCAGCACGCTGGTGTACAGGATGTGCGCAACCTTGGCCCGTACGGCCGCATCTATGACGGCCTCATGCTGGGTTGTGCGGTTCTGGATATCGTTGCCGGAAATCAGCAGCATGGTGTCGCCTTCACTCAACGCCGAGATAACGCTGGCCGGATCGTTGTAGTCGACCGATGCGGTCTTGACGCCCAGTCCCGCCAGCTCCGCAAGCTGTGTCGCTGACCTGCCCCCGGCCACGATTTCTCCGCCCGGTACACCGCGGTGCAGCAATTCCTCGACGACGAGTCGTCCCAGCTGGCCGGTGGCTCCCGCAATAACGATAGACATGTGATTCTCCTTGATAACCGGGCGCCCGGAGCGGCGCCTTCCGTAATGGCCAACCGCCCTCGAAGGGGAACAATTCCGTCTCCCGATGACGCACTTTGAAGTGCAATAGGCACCTTCAGGTAAGCATCAGAGGGCGGCGTTGCCGGAATATTTGCCGGATCAACCAGTCTTCAGGAGCTGGACGGACAGCAGGTCGCCGGTGGTGTGTCCGGGCTGCGCATGGACGGCGAAAACCAGCCGCCCGCCGTCGTGGTCCCGCAGATGATCGGGGATGGCGAAGTCGGTAAGAACATCGCCGCCGTCCCGCACGGACCTGACCGGGTCTGCAAGGACCGATCCGTTGAGCAGGAGTTTGTGCCCCCGCCCGTCGACGGCGCGGAACCGGACGCGCAGTTCTTGGGGTCAACGCAGGGGCCACGATTTGGTATTACCAGGAACCGGTTATTGATGCTGTACCTGAACCAGCCAGTTACTTTCTGGCGGCGTATTCAGGGATCGCAGTATTGTCGCTGAGCTTCATCGTGAGCGTGGCAGTCACGGTTCACGTCGGGCGTTGCGCGAACATTGCGCCGGCAGGTGTCCGCTAAGGTCCGCTTGGAGGAACGTCTGCCGATCGTGGGCCGGGGAAAGCGACGGGTAAGAAAGGCCAGGCCGGCGACGGCCCTTGCAGCCTGCCCGGTCCTCGGGCGCCGCCCTGAACCGTGGACACCGATGCGGCTGAACGCCTTATCCGGCGGCCAGGAGGACCCCGCAGGCCGCTTCGCAGCGGCGGCAGGCCTCGGCGCAGATCCGGCAGTGCTCGTGCATCCCGGCGTGCTTTTCGCACTCTTCAGCGCACGTGGCGCACGCGGCCTGGCAGGCCTCCAGTACTGCCAAAGTGATGGACGTTTGCCCGCCGGTCTGCCTGGTTATGACGTTTCCTGTGGCGGCGCAGACATCGGCGCAGTCCAGGTCCGTCCGGATGCAGGTGGCTAGTTCCGCGACCATGGCTTCAGCCAGGCAGGCGTCCGCGCAGGCCGTGCATGTCTGGGCGCACTCGAAGCAGGCCGCGATACATTGAGCCAGTTTGTCCTTGCTCAGCGCAGTGTCCCCCTGGGGGTGGGCGTTGAGCATGGCGCTGATGCGGCTCATGGTGCGGCTCCTGTCGCTGGGCGAGAGGGCGGCCGGGCCGTTCCCGGCCGTCCCCTTCACTGTAGACCCGCCACTGTCGGCCCGACAGCCCTCACGGGCCGTCGGCACGCGACCGTCTGTCAGAGGGTCGCCAGGAGGTCCTGCATTTCCTTGACTTCCGCTTTCTGGGCGGACACTATCTGCTTGCTCAGTTCCACGGCCTCGGGATCCTTGCCGTCGGTCACTTCAGTGTTGGCCATCGTGATGGCCCCTTCGTGGTGGGCGATCATCTGCTTCAAAAACAGCTTGGCGGCTTCGGTGCCCTGCGCGGCCTCAAGGTCCTTCAGCGCAGCCTCATCCATCATGCCGCTCATGGAATGACCGGTCTGGCCGTTAGCCACTTCCGTCGGTTCCTTCCAGTCCTCGAGCCAGCCCGTCATTGTCTGGATTTCCGGGCCCTGCGCGTCCTTGATTTTGATGGCCAGTGCGGTGACGGGGGCGGGGATGTCCTGTTTGGCGAGGATCATGTCTGACATCTCCACGGCCTGGGCATGGTGGGGGATCATCATCTGGGCGAACATCACATCGGCGGAGTTGTGCTCGGCTGAGGCTGCCGGTGCGCTGCTGGAGCTTCCGTGGTTCATTCCGGGCATGCTCTCAGAGCCGGAGCCGGAGCCGGACGCGCACCCGGCCAGGGCGATGGCCGCTGCGATGGCGGTTGTTGGAAGGGTCAGGAGTTTCTTGTTCATGGGAGATTGGTCCTTCAAGGTCTCGGCCACATGGGCCGGTAAATGGGGGGAGCATCCTGGAGGATGCCGGGAAGCGCCTTGTAGTCGCGCTTCAAAACGGGGCTGCGCCGTGTGGGCGGCGGTGTGCCTTGTTTTACGTCCGGCTGATGGACAGCTCACCCGGTGAAGGGCTGCCGGGAAGGTAGGCGTAGGACGCAGTTATCCGGTCCGGGAGCCCGCCCCGGTTCTCCGAGGTCAGGGTCCCTTGTCCGGGCTCGGGCGCGGTCAAGGTTCCTGTCTTGGCTGACGGGATGCACGCGGCGCTCGTCGCCTGGACGCTGGTGCATTCAGCCGAACATGTACACGACGCCGCCCGCCCTGCCGCCAAGGTCGGGGAGACCCGTTCCCCTGAGGCCTCGTGTGTTGTTGGGTCGGGTACGTCGTGGTGGGCCGCACTTTGGTGGCCGGTGCGGCTGTCCCCGGCGCTCATGACAGTTGCCGGCATTCGCATCGCGGCGGGGGAGTGCATGGTGTGGTTACCGGTCATGACGTGCATCCCGAAGATCCCGGCAAGGATGGCCAGGACCCCGGCGACGATGCCGGCTCGGAGGAGGAACGCCGGGACAGGGCCGCGGCAAACTACGGTCATGGCGTTCCTCCTTCGTGAGGGTTTGATCAAGGCTACCGGCCGGGCATGGCCCGGTCAGGGCTTCTGGTTCAACGTACCTCGGCGGGATTGAGTTTCACCCTCCGCAGCAGCTGGGCGTTCAAAGCCACCACGATCGTGGACGCCGACATCAGCACAGCCCCCGCGGCGGGGGACAGGACCACCCCGGCGAAGGCCAGGACGCCGGCGGCCAGCGGGACGGACAGGATGTTGTAGCCGGTGGCCCAGACGAGGTTCTGCCACATCTTCCGGTAGCTAGCCCGTGAGAGGTCCACCATCGACAGCACGGCCCGCGGATCATTTCCCGCCAGGACCACCCCTGCAGATTCCATGGCCACGTCGGTGCCGGCGCCGATCGCGATGCCGACTTCGGCCCTGGCCAGCGCCGGGGAGTCGTTCACCCCGTCACCGACCATCGCGACCTTCATCCCGCGGGCCTGGAGTTCGGCGACTTTCTTGTCCTTGTCCGCAGGGAGGACTTCAGCGAAGACTTCACCGATGTGCAGGTCCTCCGCCACAGCCCGGGCGACCTGCCGGGCGTCACCGGTGATCATGGCAACCTTGACGCCCCGGTTCTGCAGGGCGGCGACTGCCTGGCGCGACTCGGCCCGGATGCTGTCCTCGAGGCTGACAGCCCCCAGAACCCGTCCTTCGTCTATGACGTGCAGCACCGCGGCCCCTCGGACCATCCAGGCCCGGGTGGACCCGGCCACGGAATCGGGTTCGACGGCGCCTAGCTCGCGCAGCAGCGCAGGCCCGCCAACATGGACAGCGCGTCCGTCAACAGTTGCCCGGACCCCCCGCCCTGTCAGCGAGCTGAAATCCGTGGCGTGCGGAATGGCAAGGTTCCGTTCCCGGGCGGCCCGGACGATGGCCCTCGCCACCGGGTGCTCACTGTCGGACTCCACCGCCGCGGCCAAAGCCAGGAGCGAGTCGGCATCCACGCCCTGCACTGCGGTGATGTCTTTCAGCTCCGGTTCGCCGGTGGTCAGCGTTCCGGTCTTGTCGAAGAGGACGACGTCGATGGTGCGCATCCGTTCCAAGGCCATCCGGTTCCTGATCAGCACACCGGCCCGTGCGGCCTGCTCTGTGGAGATCGCGATCACCAGAGGGATGGCCAAACCGAGGGCGTGGGGGCAGGCGATGACCAGGACGGTGACGGTGCGCGTAACAGCGTCCGGGACGCTGCCCAGCAGCGTCCACACGATGAAGGTGAGGATGCCGGCGCCGGCGGCGAAGTAAAACAGGAAGGCCGCGGCGCGGTCGGCCAGCGCCTGTGCCTTGGAGGAGGACGCCTGGGCTTCGGCTACCAGGCGCTGGATACCGGCCAGGGCAGTGTTCCCGCCGACGGCGGTGATCTGGACCCGGACGCTGTTGTCCGTGGCAACCGTGCCCGCTACTACGGTGTCGCCGGGGGAGCGGGTTACGGTTTTGGATTCGCCGGTGATCATCGATTCATCGAATTCGGCCTGGCCGCCGGTGATGGTTCCGTCAGCTGGCATGCGGGCACCGGAGCGCACCAGGACCGTGTCTCCTTCGCACAGTTCGGATACCGGAACGGTCTCCGTACCTCCGTCGATGACCCGTTCGGCCTCGTCCGGCAGGAGGGCCGCGAGGGCATCCAGGGCTCCCTGGGCAGACCCAAGGGCGCGCATCTCGATCCAGTGGCCCAGCAGCATGATCGCTACCAGCAGGGCCAGCTCCCACCAGAAGTCCAGATCGAAACCGCCGAGGCCCAGGCTGGTGACCCAGGACGCTGCAAACGCGACAGTGATGGCCATGCCGATCAGCAGCATCATCCCCGGTTGGCGGGCTTTCAGCTCATTCAGTCCGCCCTTCAGGAACGGCATGCCGCCGTAGACAAAGATCACCGTGCCCAGGACCGGCGGAATCCATGCCGAACCGGGAAATATTGGCGGCATGTAACCCAGAAGGTGGCCCACCATGGGGCTGAAAAAGACAACCGGCAGCGACAGTGCCAGCGTCAGCCAGAACCTGTTCTTGAACATCGCAGTGCTGTGCCCGGCATGCTGGCCGTGGCTGTGCACCACGTGGTCATCATGCGTGTCGTGACGTGCTTTGTGATCGTGGTGGCCTGTGGTGGTTGTTGCGCCCTCAACGAGTTCGACGGCGGCGCCAGCCATGCCGTCCATGGAAGAAGCCAAGGGCAGCTCTTTACGGGGTTCTGTTCCGCACATGTCAGTTCCATTCCTGAAGAAGGGTTCGACGGGTGCTGTGGTTGAACGGCTGTGACGGCGGTGCAAAGCCCGGCCTGGACATACCACTTCATTGACAACAATCAATAACATACCCCCAGGGGGTATATCAGTCAAGGCTGGCGTAGGGGGAGCGCTAGCTCTGGGAGGATCGGCACCCTAACCCCGAAACAATCCAGCCGCCGGAAAGGGTGCGGCTGACACCGACGACCCAGTCGCCGCTCCGGACGGTGCGCTCACCACTCCGCTCCGTCCGCTCATCGATTGTCTTCCACCCATCGGTGGGGGCACCGGAAGGCGTCAACATCGACCTGGACTTGGACCAGGCCACGGCGGCTCCTTCAGGCGTGGCTTCACCCGGGACACTTGTGTCTACATCTGCTACGAACGGGCCGTGGCATGGCGTGGTGCCATGAACCGTTTCCGTCGGGGCGGGCCCTGGTGCGGTTGAACATGAGGTTATCGTGAACAGCAAAATGGCCGCAGCTCCGGACGTCCGGAGTTTTCCTCTCATGACCGCATCATACTGGCTCCGCCCAGCGCCCTGGAATGATGGTCGAATTGGTGGCGGCGCCCATGATCCGAGGACGCTTTCCCAATCGGAGTAAGGGTCATGGTTCCGTCAAGCGGGGAGGGCCTAAAAAGATCTACTGGCACCCCTGCGTATCCGGTTTGTGCGTATTCGCGGGTGTGACATAAGGGCTGATGTTTGAATCTCAGCTCGCGTACCCATGTCATAAGAGTGAATCAATCCGTCGGAACGAATCTGAGAACATGAGTGTGTTGTTTCGTTTGAGTTGAGATACAACTACGCTCAGGCAATGACTTCGACGACGGACCCCGCGCAGTCCGCTCGCTTGCAAATCGCCAAAGTAATGCGAATGCTAACCATCGTGTGCTGGGGACTGCTGGCGGCGGGATTCATTGCTGTAGCCGTTATGGGCCACTTGAGTCCGGCATCTTTGGCCGCCTTAGCCGGCGGCATGGTCTGTTTGGGCGGCGTATTGCTTTTCTCTTTCCGAGGTTACCCAAAATGGGCGCGGGAGCCGAGCTATAAGCTCTCTTGGAAAACGGACCTGAGCCAGCAGGCGGATGGATCGCAGCCTGTCGTTGCCTATGGCTTCCTGAAGCTGAGCAACATGATGCCGCGTTGTTGGCCGCGGCATCATGTTGCGGGCGTTTTAGGAGCCGTATGGCGGCGGCGTCACTTCCACGCAGCCGTTGGCAATGAAGTCAGCAGCTCCGGGCCCCCAGTTCAGTCCAGGGAAATGGCCGCTGACGTTGGGAAGTGCCCAATCGAACGGAGGAATGACGTCTTCAAGATCCTGGTGGTTCTGGTGTCCCACAACGACTGCCACTTCATCTGTGGTGATAACGACAAACGGGTTGGATTCGCTGCCAGTGGCATGGCAGTACGTCACCTTATGATTCGGGGGTGGGGAGGCGATCGCGGAAGGGGCGCCGCTCAACAGGACGAGCCCTGTAACGGCTCCACAAGCAAGTAATTTCTTCATGTTCATAACTCCTCATTCAACGAGAATGTATCCGTGTTTCACCGTGGCCTAGCTGCAGCTTCGTGGGTGCTGGCCGGCACTTTCAGCGGATACATAGTCCGCAAAACCGGAGGGTTTAGCGCTTGCAAAGGCCCAATTCAACCGTATCCACCGCCCAGTCATCCAGACGAGACATCCCCTACTAAATGGGCTGCCGGCACGCCGACTGCGTGTTAACTGAAGAGTAATTCCGGCACCTCCGGGACGCCCGAGAACTTTCTACCCGTTTTCCAGAAAATTATTCGGGCCTTTAGCCGAAATTACCTGCCCCAGCTGACGGCACACGAATGTTTCACTCACTTTTGCAGTAATTGCTTAAGCGCACCACGTATGATCGAATGTGGTCAGAATGCGGGTCACAGGAGCGCACCATCGCGGTCATGTATTGCAGGTTCCGGGCGGACAGGCCCGGCAATGTCGCTCCTAGCCTGAAGCTTGAGGAAACAGGGCGAACTGCCCGCCCGGGGTCCAGCAAGAGACGCCTTTTTGCCCCTTCCGGCTGCCTACTGGCACCTCTGCGTATCAGGTTCGGGTGTATTCGTTTGAGTATTTCCAGATGATCCGTAGGATTGCCCCGATGTCACCACCAACTTCGGACGGTCCGCCGCGCCCCCTTGGCGTCGGGGACGTCGTCGTCTGCCCGAACGACCTTCTTGGTGAGTGGGTCGCTGCCCAGATCACGAACATCGACCCCGATTGGAAAAAGGTCGGGGTGCTCGAACTCGATTGGTCGGGTCCCGAGCCGTCCACAACGGATGACTTCGATGCAGTTGAGCCGCTTCGGCTCACCCACCATTCCTGGAACGGGCGGTTGTCCCACGCCAACTGCGACTGGGTGCTTCCTCGGAGTTATCGAGTCCTCGGCAGGCTGCCACTGGTGCACGATCAGCGGTCGAATAGCTACACCAGCCGCTGGCGCGTGGGTGACCAACTTGCCCGACAACGCGCGTGGGACCGGGGCGAACATGACTGGCAAGAAACAGGCGCGCTCGAACTGACCCCTGCGGAACTTGAGCAGGTCCTCGCCGACGGCGCACCATCCCAAAACGCGGTACGCACCCTCAACACGACGGGTCTGTCCGAAGTAGACGGAGGCCGGCTCACAGCCATCTTCCCCAACCTGACAAGTCTGACGCTCGGCGGAAGCCTCGGGCAGTTCGCGAACGCGGGCAAACTCAACCGGCTCAGCTCGCTCAAGGGCCTTTTCATCTCCGACTTATTCGGCATGACGAAGGCCGACTGTCTGCTCCCGGCCGAAGTTCCCGATCTGGAATACCTCGACTTAAACAGCGTGCCTCACGAGTACGCCCTTGCGATGCGGGCCCGGTGGCGGTCAGAGGTGGTTAACGGCACGAGCGTCAACATCTTGAAGGCACGCAAACCCGAATGGGTGCAAGAGAATCTTGAGAACCCGCTTCGCGACTGGGACGGGCGCGGGCACATTACCGCAGCCCGCTTCAAGAAAGCTGTCGAACAATTCAAGAAGACGCGGCGCGAACTTCTCGCTATGGTCGGCCCTCAGCCAGATGAGTCCACCTTGGCCCGTTTGATGGACCTCGGGCGCGAATATGCGCTTGCGTTCAATCGCCTCGATGGGCGGTCCCCGTTCATCGAGACGGAGGAGCGCGAGGAGTTGTTCGCCGCACTCAACACGGTTATGACTGAGCGGGAACTGGAGCTGGGCCGTTCTCTCGTGGCCGAGCGATCGGCTCTTCTCTCCGGAGTTGAAGGCGCGCGGGACTGGTGATCCACCTTGGCTTCCAAATGCTCGCATCTTCAGTGCAATGAGCGTATTCGTGGGGGCAAAGTTCATTTACTTAGCGTTCTTCGCGTCCGATTTCCGCCTCGGTTGAATATCGGGTTCCTCGGTTCATTCGGGGTTCAGTCCGCTGGTCGACGTAGCGGGACCATGCGTCGCCGGCGGCGTCGGCGTGGAGGAACGCGACCTGGTAGCTGTAGCCGAGTGCGTCGGCGACCAGTGGTGGCGGGGTTACGGAGAGGTGCTCGTCCAGGGCGGTGTTTCGTGCGCCGCGCAGGTCGAGGCCGAGGCCTCGAAGTCGAAGCATGATCGTGTTCGGGTGGAGGTGCTGGCCCGCCCGGATTCCGGGGAAGAGCCACGGCTTTCCGCACGTGATGCTGTTCTGAGGTTGGGGCGGGTCCGGAGGTGCTGGCTGAGGAGTTCCGCGAAAGGCTGTGGGACAGGCACTGGATGCGTGCCGAAGGCGATGCTGATCGTGCCGGTGGTGGCGTTGATTCTGACTGCGTCGGTGCGGAGCGCCGCCACCCGGACCAGAGGCTGGGCATAGAGGAGGAGTAGTGTTCCGGCGACTCTGTAAGGCATGGATTCGCTGGTGCCGGTGAGCAGTTCACGTAGCCAGGCAAGGCGTTGTTCCTGCGGGATAACGGGTCGGATTTTAGCGGCGTAGTGGCCGATTTCGACGCGCATGTTCGTGCCGGTCTTTTTAGCGAAGACGAAGAAGGTCCGGATGGCTTTCCGGGTGGTTGGCCCGGTCGTGAGCCAGGTGTCCACGTCCTGCTGGGTGAAGGTTGCGCCGGTGCGGTTGTGGGTCTGCCAGAGCCAGTCGAGGAACCTGATGGTCTCGGTGATCTCTTGTTTGGCGGCATGCACCGGTCTTTGGACCGTTTTGTCCGTCGTTGCCATGGCGCGAATGCGTCTGAGGTGGTGCCATTTGGCGAAATGCTCGACGGGTTTGGCAACTTCGGCGGGCATGGGGCGGAGCTTGTTGTCTATCCAGGCTTCGAAGCGGTTCAGGTAGGGGTCTTGGTGGGGGAGGAGCCCGTGATGGACGAGTAGGGCCCGGAGATGGTCGGCTGCCCGTCCTGCCGTTTCGCGGTGGCTGTCGAGGCCGTCGTGGGTCAGGGGAGTCTGGCCGCTCGAGATGGAGGTCAGGAGCGTCTGGACCTTGGCAGAGCGTTTCCAGGTGATGATGCTTTCCGGTCGATCGGCCTGGCAGAGGACATCGACCAGGCGGTTTGCGGTTGCCGGATCGGCCGTATTCGTGAGCAGCAGGGCGGTGAGGTCGTCCCTGAGTGCGCAGCGGGCGCAGATGCCGCGGCGGTAGAACTCACCTTCCTCGTTGCAGCGGGCGCAGTGGAAGTTGTGGAGGATGCCGGCGCAGCGGGCGCAGCGTGGTCCTCCATCCTGTGCGGGTGGGCCGGGGAGTAGTCTGTGCTGCCCGCAGTCGGGGCAGGTGCCGTGGGTGCGGGTCGCCACGGTGAAGCAGGGACCGCAGATCTTGCCTTCCGGCCAGCTCGCCCTGGTCTTGCCGGCGTTGCGGCCGCAGCGGGCGCACTGGATGGTTCCGGTTGTGCGGGGCCGTCCGCGGACGGTGTTGCGCGGGGTGAGTCCTTCCGGGTGTTCAGTGGTCATCGTCGATGATGCGGGCCCGGCGCGGGCGGACGGTGCGGTTGAGGTCCACGACGTTGGCGGAGTTGGCGGTTCCGGTCTTGCGCGCGCGGACGTCGGCGGCGGTGACGGTGATGAGGTCTTCGGGGCCGCAGGAGAAGATGTCGCAGATCGCTGCGATGACCTGGAGGGCGACCCGTTCGGGCTTCTGGTTGACGATGCGGTAGACCTGGGGCCGGGACAGGATGATTCCGCGCTCGGCGAGCAGGGGGATGAGGTCACTGGTGTTGTGAAGGCCCCGGGCTGCCATCAGCTCAGAGAGTCGCCACGTGTATTCGACCTCGCGTTTCATCGCTGACCTCCGGATTGTTTGCCGAGTGCCTGGTCCATCGCGCGGTCCAGAGACGCCCGCAGCGTGGTGCTGCGGAAGTCGTCGCTGACGAATTGGTAGATGCCGGTGGTGGAGGCGTACTCGTGGCCCATTTGGTATTGCACGAATCTAGGATCCCATCCGGCCCTCCAACAGGTGCGTGGCATAGGAGCGCCGCAGGGAATGCAGGTCAAGCCCGTCCGCAGGCATTCCCAGCTCATTCAGATAGCGCCGGAAGCGCCGCAGGAGGGTGGATTCGACGATGAGTCCGCCGCGTTCGCTGGGGAAGAGGTCGAGGGTGTGAAGGGTCCCGCGGCCATTGGCTAGCCAATCCTCAAGGACGCCCGCGGTCCAGTCGAAGACCGTCAGGACGCTGCGGGGCTTGGGCGGTGATGCCTTGCGGGACTTGCCGAACCGGACCTTGCAGACGCCGAATTTCCCGAATCTGCGCGCGTGCGGGTTGGTTGCGAAGTCGACGGTCTGCAGATGCCGCAGCTCATTGAACCGAAGCCCGTAGGAGTAGGCCATTTTGAGCATCACAGCGTCGCGGTATGCCGCCTGCCAGCCCTTCTTGCCCGAGGCCTCAATGAGTTCCACCTCGTCGTCGGCGTGGTCGAAGAGCTTCTGGAGCTCCTCTCTGGTGAAGGGACGTTTGGACGGCCGGCCTTCCAATTCTGCACATGAGCCGCGGTGTTCCACTCATAGAAGACCTGGGCCGGATGCGTGCCAAAGCGCTGTTCGCAGACCCGGTCCCAGCCATAATCGGGGTTGGCGACATAGGACGTGAAATGGCGCAACGCGGACTGGTGGGCCCGCAGCGTCGAGTGGCTCAAGTTCCGGATCGAGCGAAGATCTCCGAAATACTCCTCGACCTGGGCCGGCGTCCAGTGCCACGGAAACTCGTTCACATGGTCCACGAACCTGCGAACATACCGGATGCGCTGATCAATGGTGTCGAATTACAGGTTGCGTGAGAGCTGCTGGTTGCGCCAGCCCTCGAGCATCTGATCGAAGGTCTGCTGTTCGGGATGGAGCAGTTGAACGGTGCCCAGAAGGTGCACCCGCCCAGATCCATCGACTGCCATTCCGCCTCCAAACCTGCTCCAAAATCTGAATCAATGTTTCATAAAATGCATCATCTCGGCAAATCCGCAGGTCAGAGGAGTATCTTCTGTCATTCGACGCACAAGCCCGGCCCGCTTAGTCATGGCTGAGAAAATCGATTGGAGTCGGATAAAACCCTTGAATGGCGCGGCGCAAGGCGCCTCGAGCGCGTGGTTCGGAATTCCGCGGGAGAGGGCGACAACGATTCATCTGATGAGATACGCAGAGTACTACTTTACATAATGTAGATTATCGGCGTTAAGGGAACCGGTGTAGCAGTGGATTCTTTTTGCGTGATTTTCGAGGAAGCCCGAGCTCGCGTCGGTTGGGCGCGAAGCACTCCTACGTTCCCTCAGTGAGGGCCCCAACGGCAGCGGGTTGTCCATCGACCAGGGCGACGTGGAATCGTTCGAGGAGGATCATGTGCTCAAACGCGGCCGCCAGCTGCTCCGGATCCTTGGAGAAGTACGCGAAGTCCTCGGCGAAGCCGCGCACGAGCACCTCGGCGATCCTGCGCCTGTACCCTTCGCCGAACTCGTCGGCACGTTTGATCTCGATCGTCATTTGAGTCCTCCAGTGAGTATTCGCAGTATCAGGTCGACTTCGGGCTCGTCGAGCTCGCCGTGCAGGGCGCCGCATCGTTGTGACGCCGGAGAGCAGGAGCGAAGTAGTATGCAGTCACCTGTTCGGTGTCCCCCTCGTCGAATTGCCCTTCGCGCTGACCACGGCGAACGAGGGCGGCGAACGCGTGCCAAAGCGTCTGTCGGTAGATCGATCCCGTGCTGAGACCCGACTCGTCAGCGGTCTTTCTACTGCAAAAGGTCCGGGCCGCCGGCGAAGAAATCTCCGCCGGCGGCCCGGACCTGCACGTCGTCAAGTATTCGGTCAGCTTCCGACGTAGGCAGCCAGGTGCTCGCCGGTCAGCGTGGAGCGTTCCGCGACGAGATCGGCCGGCGTGCCCTCGAAAACGATCCGTCCGCCGTCGTGGCCGGCGCCCGGGCCTAGGTCGATGAGCCAGTCTGCGTGTGCCATGACCGCCTGGTGGTGCTCGATCACGATGATCGATTTTCCGGACTCCACAAGGCGGTCGAGAAGGCCCAGCAGGTTCTGGACGTCGGCAAGGTGGAGTCCTGTGGTTGGTTCGTCGAGAACGTAGACATCGCCTTTTTCGGCCATCTGGGTGGCGAGCTTGACGCGCTGCCGCTCGCCGCCTGACAGCGTGGTGAGCGGCTGGCCAAGGGTGAGATAGCCGAGACCGACGTCCACGAGCCGGTCGAGGATCTTGTGGGCGGCAGGCGTACGCGCTTCACCTTCGCCGAAGAACCCTTCCGCCTCGGTCATCGACATGGCCAGCACCTCGGCGATGTTGCGGCCGCCCAGCTTGTATTCCAGGACGGACGCCTGGAACCTCTTGCCCTCGCAGTCCTCGCAGGTGGACTCCACGGTAGCCATAACACCCAGTTCGGTGAAGATGACGCCCGCGCCGTTGCAGGTGGGACAGGCGCCTTCCGAGTTGGAGCTGAACAGCGCCGGTTTGACCCCGTTGGCCTTCGCGAACGCTTTGCGGATCGGCTCAAGCAGCCCCGTGTACGTCGCCGGGTTGCTGCGCCGGGACCCCTTGATGGCACCCTGGTCGATCACCACCACACCGTCGCGGCCAGCCACCGAACCCTGGATCAGGGAACTTTTGCCCGAACCTGCCACACCCGTGACTACGCACAGCACGCCCAGCGGAACGTCGACGTCGACGTCCTTAAGGTTGTGCGCCGACGCGCCACGCACCTCGAGCGCGCCCGAGGGTGTACGCACCGAGTCCTTGACCCGGGCCCGATCGTCGAGGTGGCGGCCGGTGATGGTGTCGCTCCCCCGCAGCCCCTCGACGCTTCCCTCGAAGCACACCCTGCCGCCCTCGGTGCCGGCGCCGGGACCGAGGTCAACCACGTGGTCAGCGATGGCGATGGACTCAGGCTTGTGCTCGACGACGAGCACGGTGTTGCCTTTGTCGCGCAGCTGCAGCAGCAGCTGGTTCATCCGCTCGATGTCGTGCGGATGCAGGCCGATGGTCGGCTCGTCAAAGACGTAGGTGATGTCCGTGAGGGACGAGCCCAGATGCCGGATCATCTTGGTGCGCTGGGCCTCTCCCCCGGACAGGGTGCCGGCCGGACGGTCCAGCGAGAGGTAGCCAAGCCCGATTTCGGCGAACGAGTCGAGCAGGTGCCGCAGGCCTTTAAGGAGGGGCGCGACCGAGGGCTCGTCGAGCTCGCGGACCCACCCGGCCAGGTCGCTGATCTGCATCTCGCACAGATCGGCAATGTTCTTGCCCTTGATCCTCGAGGACCTGGCCTCGGGACTGAGCCGCGTGCCGTCGCACTCGGGACAGGCCTGGAACGTGATGGCGCGTTCTACGAAGGCCCGGATGTGGGGCTGCATCGCGTCGACGTCCTTGGAGAGCATCGATTTCTGGATCTTCGGGATCAGGCCCTCGTACGTAAGGTTGATGCCCTCCACCTTGATCTTGGTCGGCTCCTTGTAAAGAAGGTCGTTCAGTTCCTTCTTGGTGAACTTCGCGATCGGCTTGTCCATGTCGAACCCGGCGCCGCTGAAAATGCGGCCGTACCAGCCATCCATGCTGTAGCCGGGGACCGTCAGGGCACCCTCTCCAAGCGACTTGCTGTCATCGTAAAGCGCAGTGAGGTCAAAGTCGGAAACCGAGCCCATGCCCTCGCAGCGCGGACACATGCCGCCCAGGTACACGGCACCCTGCACCACACTCTTCTCGACGCGGCCGCCTGCTTTCTCGGTGCTCATCACCCCGCTGGCCTTACGCGTTGGGACATTGAAGGAGAATGCCGTGGGCGGCCCGACGTGCGGGCTGCCCAACCGGCTGAAGAGAATGCGTAGCATCGCGTTGGCGTCAGTGGCGGTGCCGACGGTGGAGCGCGGGTTGGCCCCCATCCGCTCCTGGTCGACGATGATCGCCGTCGTCAGCCCCTCGAGGAAGTCCACGTCGGGCCGTGCCAGGTTCGGCATAAAGCCCTGCACAAAAGCGCTGTAGGTTTCGTTGATCATCCGCTGCGACTCGGCGGCGATCGTGCTGAACACCAGCGAGCTCTTGCCGGATCCGGAGACGCCGGTGAACACCGTCAGCCGGCGCTTCGGGATCTCCAGGCTGATGTCCTTGAGGTTGTTCTCGCGGGCGCCCTGCACGCGGATCAGGTCGTGGCTGTCGGCGACGTGCTCCGCGTGCACCTGCGAGTCCGTCTGGGTGGCCATGCTCATCGTGTCTCCATCCGTTATTCGGGGGCCGCCTTCGTGGCATGCGCCGGCGTCGCCTGCCTAAATCTAACCAGCATTGTCTTAACAGCAAAGCTCACTGAGAATGAACCATGACGGTCTACATGAGGTCCCTGGAAACTGCTGTCCCGCCCACCGTTCTCATTCAGTCAGAAGCCCGCGATGTGTTCGCCGCCCAGCCGGGCCTTACCAGGCTGGGTTCCCGGCTGGTGAACACGTGTTTTGATTCCGCCGCCATTGACACCCGGTACACGGCTGTCACGGAACTCACCAAGGACAGCCGCGCGGAGAATCCGCAGTTCTTTGACCCGGACACCGGCCTGGTCCTGAGTCCCAGCACCAAGGTCCGTAATGACATCTTCGGCCGCGAAGCCACCAAGCTCTTCGTGGAATCCGCCAGGGCCGCCCTGGATGCCTGCCCCGGAATCGATGCATCCGACATCACCCACCTCGTGACTGTCTCGTGCACGGGTTTCTTCAACCCGGGGCCGGACTACAAAATCGTCCGCGCCCTCGGCCTGAATCCTGCCGTCCAGCGCTACCACCTTGGCTTTATGGGCTGTTACGCGGCTTTTCCGGCTCTGCGTGCCGCCAAGTCCTTCTGCGAGGCAGATCCCGACGCCGTGGTCCTGGTGGTCTGCGCGGAACTCTGCTCGCTCCACGTCCGGACCTCGAACGATCCCGACACGATCATGGGCTCGGCGTTGTTTGCCGACGGCGCGGCAGCGGCAGTCATTTCGGCCCGGGACATTCCGGACGGAAGCCCGCTGTTGCGGCTGGACCACTTCGAAACCGTGCTGACTCCCGTCGGTGAGGAATCCATGGCGTGGAACATCGGCGACGAAGGCTTCGAAATGGTGCTGGGAAACTATGTTCCGCACATCATTGACGACCACATCATCGGGGCGCTTGAACCCCTGCTTTCCCGCGATGAATCCTTGCGGGGACTCCCCTACCGGGATATCACCCACTGGGCCATCCACCCCGGCGGCCGGAGCATCCTTGACAAGGTGCAGTCCCGGCTCGAACTCACGGACGAGCAACTGGTGCCTGCCCGGGAAACCCTCCGCAACTTTGGCAACATGAGCAGCGCCACGGTGCTCTTTGTCCTCAAGCACATCGCCGGGCTCCCTCCGCAGGACGGCGATGAGCGGATCTGTTCGATGGCGTTCGGGCCCGGCCTGACAGTGGAAACGGCGATGTTCACCAAGGTGCGCGAACCTTTGACGGCAAGTTCGCCCGATGCAGCCGCCCAGGACGCGTCCGGCACACGGACTGAGCCGTCATTGATTTGATGGCCGGCCGGGGACTGCTGCGAGAGCGAGACACCCACGCGGTGGAGGAAATGGACCGTCCCGGCTGCGATCCCGCACGCTTGAACCGCACGTACTCGCAGTTTTCCGTGGTCAACAGGGCCGTGGCCGGATGGCGCGGAATCTACCGGGCACGCATCAGGCCGGTCCTGTCCGCCACCACGGTCACAACGCTGCTGGACATCGGGTGCGGCGGCGGGGACGTGCCTGTCCTGCTGGCGGCGTGGGCGGCCCGCGACCGGAGGAAGCTGGAGATCACAGCCATTGATCCGGACCGGCGCGCCTTCGACTTCGCCTTGCGCCGCGGGCGCGTCGACGGGGTGACGTTCCGGCAGGCGTCCACGGCGGAACTGGTCGACGAAGGGAAACTCTACGACGTCGTCGTGTCCAATCACGTCCTGCACCATCTGGGCACGGCCGAACTGCCGCAATTCCTCACTGAATCGGCGCTGCTGTCCCGCGGCACCGTCATCCACAACGACATCCGCCGCAGCCCCGCGGCCTACGCCCTGTTTTATGCGGTTTCGTGGCCGTTCCCCGGTTCCTACATCAGGGAGGACGGGCTGACTTCGATCCGCCGGAGCTACACAGCTGCCGAACTCCAGGCCGCCGCTCCCCCCGGCTGGTCGGTGCTGTCCCGTCCGCCCTTCCGCAACCTCCTGACATGCAACTCCCCGGCACCCAACGGGAACGCACGCGGTGATTGACGTCGTCGTGGTGGGCGGCGGACCGGTGGGACTGTACCTGGCAGCCCTTCTGCTGCAACACGGAGTGTCAGTCCGCATCCTGGAGCGGCGCGCCGGGCCAAACACCCACTCCCGTGCCATCGGCATCCATCCCCCGTCACTGGAGGCACTCGACGGCATTGGCGTCGCGTCCGGACTGGTGTCGGAGGGCGTGCAGATCCGTCGCGGCGTTGCCATCGGGGGCGGCGTGGAAGTGGCCGGGATGTCCTTCCACACCGTGTCGAGCCGCTACCCGTTCGTATTGTCGGTACCGCAGGCACGAACGGAAGCGGCCCTGGAACGGCGAGTCAGGGAGCTGGATGGCGGATCGCTGCTGCGCGGAGCTACCGTGACGGGACTGCACGACGACGGCGCGAGGGTTGCGGTGGACGTCGTCACCGCAAACGGCGAATCCCGGATTCACGCCTCCCTGGCCGTTGCCGCGGACGGTGTCCGCTCCACAGTCCGGCAGCTGCTGGCCGCCCCGATGCGGGTCAAGGGCTACCCGGACAGCTATGTCATGGGCGATTTCGCTGACAGCACCGCGTTCGGTCCGGACGCGGCGCTGTTCCTGGAGCACGCCGGAATCGTGGAGTCCTTTCCGCTGCCCGGAGGTGTGCGGCGCTGGGTGGCGAGAACGCGCGGAGCCGGCGCGGACGTGCCCGATGCCCGGTCCCTGACCGGGATCGTGCGGGAACGGACCGGAGTCTCCGTCGACGCCGGCACCAATTCGATGCTGAGCAGCTTCGGCGTCCGCTCACGCCTGGTGACACGAATGATCCACGGACGAACAGCGCTCGTCGGTGATGCCGCCCATGAAATCAGCCCCATCGGCGGCCAGGGAATGAACCTGGGCTGGCTGGACGCTGCTGTACTGGCGCCGCTGCTCCTCAGCCGGCTGGCGCACACGGACGTGGCACGGGAACTGCAGTGCTTTGAACGTCAACGGCTCCAGGCGGCCGCGAGGGCTGTGCGGCAGTCCGAAATCAACATGATGCTTGGCCGGCCGCTGCCCCGTCCACTGTGGCATGCCCGGAACCGGCTGATCCGGTATGCGGCAAGCGTGCCTGCCATCAATTCACGCGCCGCCGCCCGCTTCACGATGCACTAGCGAAGTTCGCTGGTACAGGACTACTCCGCTCCTGTCTGTTCCGCATCGGCGTCACTGTTGAAGTAGCAGTCGTAACTGTCCTGGCTGGTGATCCGGCCGTCCCGGACCTCAAAGACCGAGGTGGTCCGTGCCCGGATGGTTTCGCCCGCATCCCAGTACCGGAGGTCCATCAACAGCGTGGCCGACCAGTCCGCTTCCAACACCACGCGGCTCTCCTCGCAGGTGGTCCGCCGAACGTCGAAACGCTGGCCGGACACCACCCGGCGGGTCTGGTCGGCGCTGGCCAGGACCTGGTCGCGGCTGCGGGTGGAGCCTTTGGGCGCAAGAAGGTGCGGCGCTTCGACGAGAGTGAAATCGTCCGCGAGGAAGGTGCCCACCTCCGCTGCGCCGCCTCCGGCCTCAATGGCTCGTACAAATCCAAGGACACAGTTGAGGGGCGTCTGTTCAGTCATGCAACGAGGGTAGCCCATTGCCCGGCGACGCCGCGGAGCCAGGCCCTTAGACTGCTGGCATGAGCGGCGTCCTGCAGGCGCGACGACGGCGGCACGCGGCCGCCGTTGTCGTTCTGGCTGTCCTGATGACCGCTCCGGCCGTGCAGGGCTGCAGTCCGGGAACTCCGGACCCCGCGCCTCAGGGGCCGGGGAACTCTGCCGCCCCTGAACCGGCGTCAACGGCGCCTGCGCCACGCGGGCCCCTGACAGCCGGGCTCAACCAGTTCAGGGACAACTACGGCACGCAGATCATCGAGATCCAGCTCAGCAACGCACTGTCCGAGCCCGTGACCGTTCTTGGCGCCGAACTGTCGAGCACTCTGTTCCCCGCGGGGGCAGCCTGGCACGCCGGCCCGGAGGGAACGGAAGTGCCGCCGGGCCAAACCAAGAGCCTGCCGGCCAGGCTCCCCGGGCCCTCCTGCACTGGTCCTGTCCGGGACGCCGGCGCCCGCACGGTGCCGGCCGAGGCGACAGTCTCCGTCCGGCAGGGATCCACGACCAGCACAGTGCATCTGGCGGCTGCGGACCCCTTCGGCGTCCTCGCACGGAACCATGAAGAGCTGTGCCTTGCCCGGGACGCCGGGAACGTGGCTGCATTCGGCCTGGCACCGGAGCTGGAGGTTGCGGCGGACGCCCGTACCGCCGTCGTACGCCTGACGGTCACCCCAAACGAAGCCGGAACCGGACCAATCCGCGAACTGACCATTGAACGCATCGATGGGACTACCCTCCTGGCCGCACTGCCTGACAGCCCGTGGCCGGCCGGCGTTACGGTTGCTGCCGGCACGGGTCCGGCAGAGTTCCACCTCCGGATCCGTCCCGCCCGCTGCGACCCCCATGCGGTCGCGGAGGACAAGGTGGGAACCCTCCTGCCCCTGGTCGTGACCGTAGGCGGTCGGGAAGGCATCCTCAAAGTTGCCGCCGGCCCCGCACTCAAAGGCCGGATCCACGACTTCGTCACCGCGGCCTGCGGGGCGCACTAGGCTTTTCCCATGCTTCATGTCGCGAACCCCACGCCGTTCAGCACCGCCCGGATCCACGAGACGGTTCAGGAAATCCTGGCCGCCGGCGTTCTTCCGCCCATCGTCCAGGCCGGCCACCCCGTGCTGCGGCAGCAGGCTGCCGTCTTTGACGGCCAGCTGGACAGCGCTGAACTCGCGGCGCTGATCGCCCTGATGCGTGAGGTGATGCATGACGCGCCGGGGGTCGGCCTGGCGGCTCCGCAGCTGGGCATCCCCCTGCAGCTCGCGGTCCTCGAAGACCAGTACGACGTCGACGCCGAAACTTCCGCTGTCCGCGGCCGGTTACCGCTGGAGTTCCTTGCCGTTGTCAACCCGTCGTACCGCGCCGTGGGCAACGGCAGTGCGGCGTTCTATGAGGGCTGCCTCTCCCTCCAGGGGCTGCAGGCCGTGGTGTCGCGGCACGAGTCCGTGCGGCTCGAATTCACGGACCCGTCCGGAAGTGCCCGGCAGCAGGATTTCTCCGGCTGGCAGGCACGGATCGTGCAGCACGAGACCGACCACCTGCAGGGAATCCTTTACATCGACCGGGCTGAACTGCGCTCGCTCAGCAACAACGCCGAATACGGTGCCCGTTGGGCCCATCCGGATATCGACCTGGCCCGGCAGGAGTTGGGGTTCCTGCCGGGCGCCCCTACGGACTAGCCAGACAGCCTAGGCGGTCGGCCCGGCGGCGGCCTCCCGAGGATTGGCCTTGGTGGGCAGGTAGCGGGCCCACCAGCGCAGGATTTCCTCGAACCGCTGTTTCCGGTGGTGCGGGGTGCCCGACCGGGAAAGCTCGTGGTTTTCGCCCGGGAACACGAGGAAGGCGGCGTCCACACCCTGCTGCTTCAGCGCGGTGAAGTAGCGCTGGCCCTGTTCCACCGGGCAGCGGAGGTCCTCTTCGCTGTGGATGACCAGCGAGGGCGTGCGCACGTTCCGGACGGTGGCCATGGGGCTTTGGGCGGCCATCTGCTCGGCTGAGCTGCCGGTGTACTCGCCGCCGAAGAACCAGCCGATGTCCGAGGAGCCAATAAAACTGACCGGATCCAGGAAACCCCGCTCCACGATGGCGGCCTTGAAACGGTGATCCTGGCTGATGGTCCACGCCGTGAGGTAGCCGCCGTAGGAGCCTCCCATAATCCCGAGGGCACCGCCGTCGAGCTCCTGGAACTTTGCCAGGGCGCCGTCGAGGAAGGCCAGCACGTCCTGCATGTCCACGGTGCCCATTTTCTCCTTGATGGAGCGCCCGTGGGCCTGCCCGTACCCGGCGGAACCCCGGGGGTTGCACATGAGCACCGCGTAGCCGGCAGCGGCGTAGACCTGTGCCTCGTCGAACAGTGCCGCGGTGTACTGCGAGAAGGGTCCGCCGTGGATGTTCAGCAGGACGGGGTGCGGCCCCTTCCCGGGCGGCAGCACCAGCCAGCCGTGGACCGGATAACCGTCCGCCGAATCGAAGGTCAGCTCCTGCGGCTCGATGATCTCGGCTTGAAGCCGGAGTTGCGCGGAGTAATCCGTCAACAGCCTCAGCTGGCCGTCCTCCAGCACGGCGACGTCCCCGGCGGTGGCTGCATCTGAGAAACTGACGACGATTGAGCCGCCTGCCGATGCGGCACCGGTGACGACGCGGTCTCCGTGAACCAGCAGCGAGTGGTTCCCCGTAGCTCCAAACTCGAGCAGCTCCACCGTGCCCTGCGCGTTGTTCAGCAACAGCACTGAATCGGGGCCGCGCAGCTCCAGGCCGGCCGCGGTGCCGGAAACGTCCATGGTTTCCACGTCGCTCAGGGCAGTGGCGGCGCCACCGTCCGCGGGCATGACGTAGAGGGCGGTGTTCCGTGCCACGAAGTCCTGGCCTGAATCGCCAAGCTCCTGGGCCGTGAAGAAGAGCCACTTCCCGTTCCTGGACTGGCGTGCCGCCCCGACCGTCTGGCGGCCGCAGTTGGCAGCCTTGACAGGTTCGGGCTCCCCGCCGGAGACGGCCACGCGGTACACGCCGGTCTCAAGGTCCAGGTCGCTGCCGTCATGAAGCGCGGCGACGAAGTACACGAATTGTCCGTCCACGCTGAACGATTCACCGCTGTGGTCCGTGGCTGCGGATGTGAGCTGCCTCGCCGATGGGAGCATGGCCTCGGCCGCCAGCGCGTCGGTGTCGGTTTCTGCCGCCGCACTGTCCGCGGCGGTCCTGAGGGCTTTTAGTGCGCGGCCCGCGGGCGCCACGTGCGGTTCGTCATCCAGTTCGGGGACATCCACGGTGTAGAGCTGGAGGGGCTTGTCGGCCGTATACCCGACGCCGTTCATCCTGTATTGGTAGTCCGTGATGAGCCTCGCATCTTCAGCCCCGGCGGACACGCCATCCAGCGTTCCGTACCGGCCGTCGTCGGGCGTTCTGGCACCGAAGACGATGCGGTGCGAATCGGGAGACCAGGCAAAGGACGAGACTCCGAGTTTGGCGTTGGTCAGGACCTGCGGTTCGCCGCCGGCTGCCTCCACAACGTGAAGCTGCGGCTTGCCGTCAGCAGTTGCGCGGAGAAAAGCCAGCACCAGCCCGTCCGGCGAGAATGCCGGGGACGTGTCGCGGAATCCGCGGGTCAGCCGGCGTGGCAGCTTCTCGGGGTCCAGCGGCACGGTCCACAACTGGCCCACGTACGTGTCGGCATCGAAGTCAGGACGGATGACCGAGACCACCGCCCGGCTACCGTCCGGGTGGACGGCCGGGGCGGAAACGGACTTCAGCAGGGGCAGATGTTCTGGTTTCACGCTTGTGAGCCTAACGGCTCGCGCATGGCCTGTGAAATAACTCACTCCTTCCCGGGTGGCCACAGGGAACCTTCAACGGAAGGGTGGCCGCCGTGCCGGCCCTAGGATTGTCTCCATGCTTCCCGACGCCCTCCGCTTACTGCTGTGCCCCGTCTGCCGGAACGGCCTGATGCCGGGCGGCGACCACCGGCTGGCTTGTCCCAGCGGCCACAGCTTTGACGCCGCCCGGCAGGGCTACTTCAATTTCCTGGTGGGCAAGGGAACCGTCTTCGAAGCCGATACCGCGGCCATGGTGGCTGCCCGCTTCGATTTCCTTTCCCGGGGGCACTACCAGCCCCTGGCCGACACAGTCGCCGAACTGGCAACGCCCGCACTCGTGGGGCCGGAGGCCGCGGTACTCGACGCCGGAACGGGAACCGGACACTACCTGAAGAGGCTTCTGGCAGCCGCTCCTGCGTCCGCCATCGGACTGGACATTTCCAAGTTCGCGCTGCGCCGAGCGGCCCGGATGAACCCCGACGCCGTCAACCTGGTCAGCGACGTCTGGCAGCCGCTTCCCGTCAAGGACGACGCCGTCGACGTCGTCACGGTGGTCTTCGCGCCAAGGAATGCAGCGGAGTTCGCCAGGGTACTCCGTCCCGCAGGGCGGCTGGTAGTAGTGACCCCGCGCTCGGGGCACCTTGCGGAGGTGGCGGGGAAGACCGGCATGCTCGGCATCGAGCCTGCCAAGGAGGAGCGTCTGGCCGCTTCCCTCGACGCGCACTTCGAGCAACACTCAGTCCGGGAACTGGACCTGGCGCTTGGGCTTGAGCCCGCCGACGTCGGCAACCTGGCCCTGATGGGGCCCGCAGGCCACCACTTGGACCGTTCCGCGCTGGAGGCCATCATCGCCGGACTGCCGCCGGTCACGAAGGTCTCGGCGCGGTTCCGAATCAGCGTGTTTGAACCCCGGAAGCAGCCGTCCGCATAACGACTTGGCTACTTTCGGAACGTGCCTGACAGCCCCCTCCTACGTCCCGCAGCTTCGGTCTAGGATGGAAGGACAGTTACTGAGGGCCTGCTGCCGCAGCTCCGGGGACGAAGGGGGAACGCATGTTTGAATGGCTTGGCGAGAACTGGTGGGCATTGTGGCTCACCGTATTCCTGGCGTTTGCAGTGGTGGAGATGCTGACGCTGGACCTCTTTTTCATCATGCTCGGAGGCGGGGCGCTGGCTGGGTTGCTGGCTGATTTCGCCGGCGCCGATTTTTGGCTGCAGATCGTGGTCTTCTGTGTGGTTTCCCTCCTGATGGTTGTCTTCGTCCGACCCGTTGCGCTGAAGCACCTGAAGAAGGGCCCCGCGGAACAGCGGACCAACATCGACCGCCTGATCGGCGAATCCGCACTTGTCATGGAGACCGTCAGCACATCCTCCGGCCTGGTCAAGATCGGCGGTGACGTCTGGAGCGCCCGCTCGGAGCAGGGAGTGCTGAACGCCGGACAGCGCGTGGTGGTTTCGGCCATCGAAGGGGCAACCGCCGTCGTGGCGCCACAGCCCGAAACAGCCGTCCAGTAGGTCTGGTAACAGGAAATTTTCCGGCAGCCGCCACCGGCGCCGGGCTCGCGGCGGGACACCGGCGCAAAACATAGCAAGACCACATAACTGGGGAATAGGTGATGTATGGATATCGCAGTCGCAATAGTGCTGCTGGTTCTCGTTGCGTTCGTAATAATCGTGCTGGTGCGCTCGGTGCGGATTGTGCCGCAGGCCCGTGCCGGCGTCGTGGAGCGGCTCGGGAAGTACCAGCGGACGCTGTTGCCCGGCCTCACCATCCTGATCCCGTTCGTTGACCGGCTCCTGCCGCTCCTGGACCTTCGCGAACAGGTGGTCTCATTCCCGCCGCAGCCCGTCATCACCGAGGACAACCTCGTCGTCTCGATCGACACGGTGGTCTACTTCCAGGTCACGGACGCGAGGGCAGCCACCTACGAGATTGCCAACTACATCCAGGCAGTCGAACAGCTCACCACCACCACGCTCCGAAACGTCGTCGGCGGGCTGAACCTCGAAGAGGCACTGACCTCGCGCGACCAGATCAACGGCCAGCTCCGCGGTGTCCTGGACGAAGCAACGGGCCGCTGGGGCATCCGCGTCTCCCGAGTGGAACTGAAGGCCATCGATCCGCCCCACTCCATCCAGGACTCGATGGAGAAGCAGATGCGGGCAGAGCGCGACCGTCGCGCGGCCATCCTCACCGCCGAGGGCACCAAGCAGTCGGCCATCCTCACCGCGGAAGGACAGCGTCAGTCCTCGATCCTCAAAGCCGAAGGTGATGCCAAGGCAGCCATTCTCCGCGCTGACGGTGAAGCACAGGCAATCCAGAAGGTGTTCGACGCAATCCACAAGGGCAACCCGGACCAGAAACTCCTGGCGTACCAGTACCTGCAGACACTCCCCAAGCTGGCGGAAGGCTCCTCAAACAAGCTCTGGATCATTCCGAGCGAGGTCGGCGAGGCCCTGAAGGGCATCGGCAACGCCCTCGGCGGAACCAACCCGGATCCCCGCACGGGTGGTCTGTTCGACACCGACAAGGACTCCAAGCCGGAGGACGCCCGGCCGAACGACTCGAAGCAGCCGCTGTAGGTTTGCCCCTCTGGGCGACAGGCAGGGGAGGTATCCGCTTTGCGGATGCCTCCCCTGCTTTTTTGCGGTTTAGCCTCCGGCTTTACGTGCCGGGAAACTAGCCGGTATAATAGGATATTTGTCCGGCTGGTTCATACCGGCTGGAACATTAAGCCTTGGCAAAGCGTTGCATCTATTGATGCGGTGCAGTGCAATCAGTAGTCCGTGGCGTGAGCTGCCCCGGCTAGCGCGGAGCCTGACTCCGCGAACCGACCAAAGGGAGAAATCATGAGCGATCGCAGCCTCCGGGGCATGCGTCTTGGCGCACAGAGCATGGAGACCGAATCCGGCGTTGAGCCGGCTCCACGCCAGCGGGTTGAGTACCGTTGCGAGGACGGCGAGCAGGTCTTCGTTACCTTCTCCTCCGAAGCCGAGATTCCCCCTGTGTGGGTTTCGAAGACCGGCAAGGAAGCCTTGCTTGTTGACGGCGAACGCCCCATCAACAGCAACGAGAAAGCAGTGCGCACGCACTGGGACATGCTCCTGGAACGCCGCTCACTGCCTGAGCTCGAACAGATCCTCGAAGACCGTCTGACCATCCTGCGCGAACGGCGCGGCGAACGGCGCTCGGCTTAGTCCGGAACGCGCCGGCGGCACGTTCCGGCCTGAAGGCCTCGTGCAAGTCCGACATGCAAAGGCCGGGCCCGTAACCTCGATTCGAGGTTACGGGCCCGGCCTTTGCAGTCTCCGGCGACGGGCGCCTGTGCGCAGTGTGGGTGAGCGACGCCGCTCACCGGCCCCGCTTTCCTAGGACGCGGCTGAGCCCCGGCCCGTGAGCTTGTTCCAGCGGGCCGTGAGTCCCCACTTGGTCACATTGATCATGGCTTCGACGACGATGTTGCCGCTCATTTTGGAGGCGCCGAGTTCGCGCTCCACGAAGGTGATGGGGCGTTCCACAATCTTCAGGCCCATTTTGGCCACGCGCCAGGCGAGGTCCACCTGGAATCCGTAGCCCACGGAGTCCACCTGGTCGAGGTTGATCTTCTCCAGGGTGGTGCGGCGGAAGGCCCGGTAGCCGCCGGTGACGTCCTTGATCGGTACGCCCAGCATGATCCGGGCGTAGGTGCTTCCGATCCGTGAGATTGCCTGCCGGTACAAAGGCCAGTTG
This sequence comes from Arthrobacter oryzae, assembly GCF_030812315.1. GTDB lineage: Bacteria > Actinomycetota > Actinomycetes > Actinomycetales > Micrococcaceae > Arthrobacter > Arthrobacter oryzae_B. The sequence goes on from NZ_JAUSSM010000002.1 coordinate 231,040, forward strand.
ACCACGCTGCCGCCGGGAACCCAGCGGGAACCCATGGCGAGGTCTGCGCCCTCTTCAACGGCATCCAGGAGCTGCTGCAGCTGCTCGGGCTTGTGTGAACCGTCGGCATCCATTTCCACCAGGACGTCGTATCCGGCTTCCAGGCCCCACTTGAATCCGGCGATGTAGGCGGCTCCCAGTCCGGCCTTGCCTTCGCGGTGGAGTACGTGGACCTGGCTGTCCTGCGCAGCGATGCCGTCCGCCAGCTGTCCGGTGCCGTCCGGGCTGTTGTCGTCCACCACCAGCACATCGGAAGCCGGGACGGCTGCACGCAGGCGCGCGAGTGTCTTGGGCAACGATTCGAGCTCGTTGTAGGTGGGGATGATGGTGAGGACACGCACAGCGAGGCCCTTTCCTTGATGGGAGCGGTCAACGCGCCAGGAAGCTGAGCATAAGTGCCGGCTTTAAGGCGCAAGTCACCATTATAGGGAGTTCGGACCGTCCGGGCGCGTCACACGGGCCGTCCGCGGGCAGGTCCACGCGCCTCGGGCCAGTTTCAGCCGGATGCGATGTGCACCGGCGGAACTGTTTTCTGCTGCGAAGTGGACCTGCCCCTGGGACTGCCACGGTCTGGCCCGCCAGCAGGGCCGGGCTGGGACTCCTGCTGGAGGGTGACGTAGCCAGACGGAGTCCCTGTGTATGTGGATTCCGTCCGTTGCCACAATGCTACGGACAGCCTCAACCGTGTCAACCCGCGTTTGACGTGCGGTTTTAGCCATTACCGCAGGTCAGGAGCATACGGCGCGCCGGTGGTTTTATGGTCTATGACCGCAGGGAGCCGTTTGTGAACAGCTCCTGGCCGTCGCGTACAGTCTGCAGGCACACAGGATCGCTTCCGGTGTCCAGCGCCGGGAGCAGGGGCGTGCGGGCCCGGGGATCCGTGCTCCAGGACTGCACCCGTCCGTCGGCAACCTGCACCATGAGTTCCTCCACCTCCCAGACCGCGAAGCTGGCGGGTGCGCCCGGGACCAGCTGGCCCGCCATCGGGTTGCTGTATTTGGCTGCCCGCCAACCGGCCCTCGTGTGGCCCAGGAACGCGGCACGCGCCGAGATGCGCTGGTCCGGGTTGCTGTGCTCGAGGCAGGCACGCACGCTTGCCCATGGGCTCAGCGGTGTGACGGGGCTGTCGCTGCCAAAGCAAATGGGGACGCCGGCGGCGTAGAAGGAAGCGAAGGCGTTCATTGCCCGCTCCCGGTGCCCCAGCCGCTCCTGGTAGAGGCGCCCCGGCCCGCCCCAGGCGGCGTCGAATCCCGGCTGCACACTGACTGTCACAGAGTACTTCGCCAGCCGGCCGATTGCGTCGGCATCGGCCAATTCAACATGCTCGAACCGGTGGCCGGCTGCCCGAACCCGCTGCTCCCCCACTTCCGCCGCTGCCAGGTCCAGCGCATCCAGCGCGGCGTCGAGGCCGGCGTCGCCGATGACGTGGAACCCGGCCTGGATCCCCAGCAGTGAACACGCCGCCAAATGGGCTGCCGCTTCGTCAACGGACAGGTAAAGGCTGCCGCGCTCCCCCGGGGCGTCGCTGTAATCGTCCCTCAGGGCGGCGGTGCGGGAGCCTACGGATCCGTCAATGTTCAGGTCGCCGGCAAGGCCGCGCACGCTGACTCCCAGGCCATCGAGGATGCCCCGTGCATCCTCCGCGGAGCCGGCCAGCTGGCCCCAGTACGGAAGGACCTCAGGCACGATGTCCCCCGAAGAGTCCTGGCTGTTCCAGCCTGCTGCGATCCGCAGGTCTGCAGTGCTGCCGATATGCGGTGCTGCCATTTCCGCCACGGCCACGTATCCGTTTGCGGCCGCTTCGGCCAGGGCGCGGCCCTGGCAGTTTCGCAGCACGCTGTCCGGCAGCTGCCTCGCCGCAAGCCGTGCCGACGTGTGTGCATGGCGTTTGACCTGACTGCCGGAAGAGAAGCCGTCCTGGCCCGCCAAGGCGGCCGCATCGGCCAGGGAGGTCGATACGAGGGCGGAGTGGGCGTCCACGCGCGAAAGGTACACCCGCCGGCCGCCCGCTGCACGTTCCAGTTCCTCACGGCTGGGCAGGGCCTGGTCATCCCAGCCGCTCTCGTCCCAGCCATGGCCCAGGACGGTGGCATCAGCGGGCGAACCCGCTACGGAGGCGGCTACGGCGTCCAGGATTCCGGCCGCTGAACGCACGCCGCCCAGCTGCAGCGAGTCCAAGGCGATGCCCGTTTCGGTCAGGTGAACATGCGAATCAACAAAACCCGGGGCCAGCAGGGCGCCGTGCAGGTCAATGACGTCCATGGATGCATCGGCGATTGACGTTGCCGCCTGCTCTGAACCGACCCAGGCCACGGTATCCCCGTCCACCAGCATGGCGGTGGCAAAAGGGTCGGCAGCGGTATAGACGGAACCGTTGCGGTACAGCGTCACTTTGCGTTCTCCGGCCGGCAGGTCCGCCCGTGCGTCAGTCATGTTGTGTGGTGCTCCTAAGCAGCCTTGAAGGTTAAGGATGGTGTGCTTGTGCAGTGGTGTGCTCTGCAGGCGGGACCGGCGTGCGGTCACACCACCGTGGAGTAGGCGACCACGCCGCGGCGCACCAGGATGATGGCCTCCGAGCATAGGCGGGAAAGCCGGGGATCCAGGCCGGGGATCTTCGCCAGCTGGTCGAGGAGGTCGATGACCTGTTTGACCCACCGGACAAAGTCGCCCGCCGCGAGGTCGGTCCCGCTGAGGACTTCCTGGAGGTGCCGGCCCTTGGCCCATTTGAAAATCGGCCAGACGAGGCCGAGTTCCGGCTCCCCGGTCAATGGCAGTTTGTTCTCTTCCTCCGCGTCTTCCAGGACTGACCACTCACGGACGACGATGTCGACGGCGGTCTCAAGCGACACGCTGGGCATCCTCGGACGCAGCCCGCGTTCCTCCCGCTTCGCCTGGTACACCAGTACGCTCGCGAGTGCGGCCACTTCCGTGGCGTCGAGGTCGCTGAACGCGCCCTGCCGCAGGGATTGGGAGATAAGGAGGTCCTTTTCCCCGTAAATCCGGCGCAGCTTCTGGCCGTCGGCATTGATGGTCACCTTCCCCGATTCCGACGTTTCCAGGTATCCGTAGCTGGAGAGGAGGTCGCAGACCCTGTCGAACGTTTTGGCGATGGTGTTGGTCCGCCCCTGGATCTCGCGGACCAGTCCGTCCGTTTCGCGGCGCAGTTTCCACCAGCGTTCGGACCAGCGGGCATGGTCCTCGCGTTCGCTGCAGCCGTGGCAAGGATGGGACCGCAGCGCCAGCCGGAGTTCGGTGATCTTCTTTTCCAGGTCGGGCAATGCCGCGGACCGGCCGAAATCCGTATTCCGGTTGCTGGCCGGCGACGGGGGACGGTTTTCCCGGATCGCGTTCCGGACGGAGGACGCCAGGTCCTTGCGCGACTTCGGTACCTTGGCGTTGAACGACTTGGGTATCCGGATGCGGGTGACCGGGGTGATGGGCCCTTCGAGGTCCTGGAGGCCAATCCTTCGCAGCTGGTTGTCGAGGGTCAGCACGGCAGGCCGCGGCTCGCGGGAGTTATGATCGGACCCCAGCACGACGGCGAAGCCGGGAGCCCTGCCAGTCGGCACGTCCACCACGTCCCCGGGTAGCAGCCTGCTCAGTGAGTCCTCGGTAATGGACTTGCGGGCCCGTGAGGTGCTGCGGGAGGCTGCGTTTTCCGCGTCCGAGAGCTCGCGCCGCAGCCGGGAGTATTCGGTGAAGTCGCCCAGGTGGCACGTCATGGATTTCTGGAAACCGGCCAGGGATTCCTCCCTGCTCCGGACCTGCCGGGCAAGGCCCACCACGGAGCGGTCGGCCTGGAACTGGGCAAAGGAGGACTCGAGGATTTCCCGCGCCCGCGGCCTGCCGAACTGCGCCAGCAGGTTGATGCTCATGTTGTACGTGGGACGGAAACTGGAATTCAACGGATAGGTCCGCCGGGACGCCAGGCCGGCCACGGCGGTCGGGTCGGTTCCCGGCTGCCACAGCACCACTGCGTGGCCTTCCACGTCGATGCCGCGGCGGCCCGCCCGGCCTGTCAGCTGCGTGTATTCGCCGGCGGTGATGCCGACGTGGGCTTCTCCGTTGAACTTGTCCAGCTTTTCGAGCACCACTGAACGCGCCGGCATGTTGACGCCCAGCGCCAGGGTTTCGGTGGCGAATACCGCTTTGACCAGGCCCTCGACAAAGAGTTTCTCCACTACTTCCTTGAACGTGGGAAGCATCCCTGCATGGTGGGCCGCCAGGCCCCGCAGGAGGCCATCCCGCCAGCTCCAGAAACCGAGCACGTCAAGGTCATCCGACGGGATGTCCTGGGCCGCTTCATCAACGCGGCGGGCGATGACCTGCTGTTCCCGCTCTGTGGTCAGCCACAAGCCGGCAGAGACGCACTGTGCAACCGCTGCGTCGCAACCGGCGCGGGAGAAGATGAACGTGATGGAGGGCAGGAGGTCCTGCCTGTCCAGACTGGCGATGACCTGCGGGCGGCTGGCCTTACGGACGGGGCTCTGCTGGCCGCCCTGGGATCCGCGGCTGTCTCCGCCGCGCTGGCTCTGTTGGCGGCGCTGGCTGCGTCCGCCATGCCCGAAGCGGGCCCGCGAATTCATCTGGCTTTCAGTCCGCGCCATTGCCAGGAGGTCGGGGTTTACCTCGAAGCCCCGTTCCAGGGCGGCGTTGGCTGTCTCCGCTGTCGCGGCCGGATTGGATTCACCGGCCGGGGCGATTTCATCAAACGTTGTTTCGCCGGCGAAGAGGTCAACGATTTCGCGTCCGACCATGACGTGCTGCCAGAGCGGCACGGGTCGGTGCTCGGAAACGATGACGTCCGTGTGGCCGCGGACCGTGTCCAGCCAGGCACCGAATTCCTCGGCGTTGGAGACCGTGGCGCTTAGTGACGCCACCTGGACTTCGCTGGGCAGGTGGATGATCACTTCCTCCCAGACCGCGCCGCGGAACCGGTCGGCAAGGTAGTGGACTTCATCCATGACCACGAAGCCAAGGTCGTCCAGGGTGTCCGAATCCGCGTAGAGCATGTTCCGCAGGACTTCGGTTGTCATCACTACTACCGGGGCGTCGCCATTGATGCTGGTGTCGCCCGTGAGCAGGCCCACGTTTTCCGGGCCGTACTTGGCGGCCAGCTCCGAGTACTTCTGGTTGCTCAGGGCTTTGATCGGGGTGGTGTAGAAGGCTTTGAGGCCGCGTTGGAGGGCCAGGTAGATGGCGAACTCTCCCACGATGGTTTTCCCGGCTCCCGTGGGTGCCGCGACCAGGACGCCCTTTCCCTGCTGCAGGGAACTGCAGGCCCGGCGCTGGAAATCGTCAAGTTCGAAATCCAGCGTCCGGACGAATGCGCCGAGGTACGTGTTTGCTTCTGCGGTCCGTTCGGCACTGGCCCGATAGAGTTCGGACGGCGACTGTGGCCCGGGTGTGGAGGACATACTTCCAGCCTACTGGGCTTGGGACTACAGTTTCCCCAGTTCGGAGCCGGGGGTTGCGACGTCGGCGGTCGCATCAGTTTCGGCGGCGATCTTCGCGGCCTTCCGGTCCCGGCGCCGGTCATTGAAGATACAGAGTCCGATGGCGGCGAAAAAGAGTGCAAGCAGCGGGCCTGCGAGCAGGAACATGGACAGGGCGTCCGCGCCCGGCGCAGCAACGGCGGCAAGCACGAAGACCAGGAAGACCGTGATGCGCCATGCCTTCAGGATGGTCTCACCCCGTATGATGCCGGCCATATTGACCCCCACCAGGACCACGGGGACCAGGAAGGCGAGGCCAAGGAACAGGACCATGCGGGTGACGAAATCAACGTAGTCACGGGCATCAATGAGGTTGGAGAACCCGGCGGGCGTGAACTGGGTCAGCGCGCGAACAACCTGCGGCGTCACCATCCAGCCCACCCACACGCCGGCAAGGAAGAGCGGCACGGCTGCGGCCATGTAGCCGAGCGTGTAGTGCCTTTCCTTCTTGGTCAGGCCGGGGGTGATGAAAGCCCACAGCTGGTAGATCCAGATGGGACTCGAGATGACGGCGCCGATCAGCAGCGACAGTTGCAGTTTGAAGTCAAACGGCGAGGCGATGCTCGAAAAGTTGACGGAAGAGGTTCCGCCGGTGTGCTCGGCGATCCGGTCAACAGGTTCCTTGAGGGCGCTCAATACGGGGTCGTAGAGGATCCAGCCGCCGATGCCGCCGATGACAAGGCCTATGGCTGACTTAATGAGCCGGTTCTTGAGCTCCTTAAGGTGGTCCATCAGGGCCATCCGACCCTCCGGGTTGGATTTACGGCCCTTCGTCAGTGCCACTTCAGGTCAAACGCGGTTCGACGGCGGAACGTCGGTGCCGTCTGCGCTGCCCGTGCCGGAATCACCGTTTTGCGGGCGGGACTGCGGGTGGTTGACGACCTTGCCCTCGACAGGGTCCGAGCCGTCCTTGGCCTCGGGTTTGCCGTCGTTTTTCATTTCCTTGACCTCGGACTTGATGATCCGCATGGACTGGCCGAGGCTGCGGGCCATGGCCGGAAGTTTGGGCGCGGCAAAGAGTAGCAGAGCCACGATGATAATAATGACGATGGGCCAAGGGCCATCAAAGAGTCGTCCCACTGGAAGTCCTTTCCTCGAAATACATCCTACGTCTAACTGAATTCGATGTCGCGCAGCGCCTGGGGCTGGCCACGGTCCGCTTTGCGCTGAACGCGGCGCCGGCGGCGCTCTTCCCTGCGGGAGGATTTGGACGCGATGTAATCATGTCTCATCTGCATTGGCGAGGCAAAAACTGCAGAGCCCGGCTCGGCGCGCTGCCCTTCCGCGGCCCTCCCCAGATGCGGGGCCGGGTCAGTGATGTCGGCGAGGGGCGCCCCGAACCGCTCACCGGCAGCGCCCAGGTCCTTCATTGTGGCCATAAACTGCCGGAAAAGCCGGATCCCCAACAGCACATAAAAGAGCAGGGAAACGGCTACGAGCGCTATCCAAATAAGGATCCAGGACCACCAAGGCATGCTGAGAAGTCTAACCGCCGTAACGGGACAGTGCTGCGATGACCCATTCGTGCGCGGCGTCGGCCACCTCCGCGGGCGCCAGAATGCGGACGGCGCCGCCATGCTGGGCGACAAACATGGGCAGCCAGGTTGTGCTGCCGAACCTGATCTCGGCAATCAGTCCGCCGTCCGGAAGCGGTGACGTCCTTTCGGCGTAGTAGTCGTCCGCCAGGCCGGCGCCCTGGGGTGCCAGTTCCACCGTTACCAGGGTGTCGTCGTCGTTCGGTGTGAACAGCTTGACGGGGAACCCTTCGGCGGGTCTGGCCGCCTCGGTGACTTTGCGTCCGTTCGGTTCCAGTCCCTCAATGCGGTCCAGCCGGAAGTTCCGAAGCCCTTGGGCGCTGTGGCAGTGCGCCTCGAAGTACCAGGTGTTGTCCAGGGAGTAGAGCCGCAGCGGATCCACGTCCCGCTCGGACATGGAGTCACGCTGCGCTGAAAAGTAGGTGAGGTGCAGCTGAACGCCGTCCGTGATGGCTTGCCGGATCGTCGCCAGATTCGCTGAATTCTCCGGGCCCACCTGCGGGACGGCAATGGAGCCCGCCTTCAGCCCCTCCTCCCCCGCGGCCGCCATCAGCTTCACGGTAACGGACTCCAGCGCGCTCCCCTCCGCGAGCTCGGGCAGGCCGTTGAGGGTCTCAAGGCCGGTCAGCAGGGCACAGGCCTCGTCCACCGTGAAGCGGACGGGACGGTTGAGGTCCAGGTCCTGAGTGATGAAGACGTGGTCGTCCTCCCACTGGATGTCCAGGAGGTCGTCCGGGTATCCCTCGGGCAGGCCGGAGCAAATCAGGATCCGCAGGTCATCTTCCAGTTCCTTCCGCGTGACGCCGAAGCTCGCGGCGACCTCGCTGATGTGCAGGCCTTGGTTGTGGACCAGGAACGGGACGAGCTGAAGCATCCTTTTGAGCTGGTCCTCGGACGTTCGTTTGCGCGTACGCTTCGCTGGCACGGTGTCCGGAAAAGCGATAGCGGGAGCCGGTGAGGCGGCGAAATCCGCGGCGGCCTTCAGTCTCCTCCGGACAGCGGCAGCCAGTTCCGGCGGGGCCGAGACCACAACGTTCGGACCGTAGGACGCCAGTTCTTCACCCAGCACCTCGGCGTCCCGGAACGGGACGCTGAGCCGGTCCCAACCGCCATCGGGCACGCTGCCGGGCGCTTCCGGGGCAAGGGCGTTGTCCGGCAGGACTTCGGTGGCCGGGACTTCCGTGGCGCGCTTGCGCAGTCCCAGCAGCTTTCCTGCCGCGACGTCCACCAGTGCTGACTGGACCGGCAGCTCCGGAAGTGAATCCAGTTCGGTGCGGACGTTGAAGCCGGCCGGGCGCGCGTAAGTGTCCTTGTCGAGGACGCTTACGGCAGACGTAAACCGGGACAGCCGGAAGAACCGCCTCGCCGCTCGGCCCCGGTCAAAGCCCACCAGGTACCACTGGCCAAAGCGGCTGCCCAGGCCCCACGGTTCAACGGTCCGGACCTCTTCCCGGCCGGTGCTGCCGGCAAGGTACGTGAAGCTCACGGGATGCTGGGCATGCATCGCCGTGATCACGTCCTCAAAGGCCTGCCCGGCAGGCTTGATCCGTGGCTGGACTCCTGCCGGCAGTTCAGCTTCGGTAAGCCCGCCGGCTGCCCGCAGCTTGAGCATCGCGTCCTGCGCTGCCGACCCCAGGGCGGCCCGCTCCCACAGCTGGGCGGCCAGGATGAGGACCGTGCATTCAGCGGACGTGAGGCTGACATCCGGGAGCCGGTTGGACTCCTTGCCGATCCGGTAGCGCGTGGTGGCCGGGTCATCGGAACTCCAGCCATGGTCCATGACAGTCTCGACTTCAAAGCCGAATTGGCGGAGGTCGCTTTTGTCCCGCTCGAACATGCGGCCGAAGGCTGCCTCGCTGCTGCTTGTGTCGTGGTAGACCTTTTGGCGCAGTTCACTGCGCCGCAGCCCGTAACGGGTGTTGAGCAGCGCGATGAGCAGGTTCAGGAGGCGTTCAGTACGTGAAGCGGACACCTTGGCTACGTTACTAAAGCCACCGGGGCTTAACGCCGAAAGCGCGGCAACAAACGGAAATTACCTTCCGATTGTTACCGCGCTCCCTACAGCTTGTCCGGCTGGCGCCGGGCGATGCTCCGCTTAGCGGACTCCGACGAGGTCCACAACGAAGATCAGTGCTTCGTTGGGGCCGATCGCTCCGCCGGCACCGCGGGATCCGTAGGCGAGTTCCGAGGGGATTTCGAGACGGCGGCGGCCGCCGACCTTCATGCCCAGCAAGCCCTGGTCCCAGCCCTGAATGACCTGGCCCACGCCTACGCGGAAGTCCAGGGGAGCTCCGCGGCCCCACGAGGCGTCGAACTCCTCGCCCGTGGACCAGGCGACTCCAACGTAGTGGGTGGAGACGGTGTCGCCCGGCTTGGCCTCGGCGCCGTCACCCTCGATGAGGTCGGTAATGACCAGCTCGGTGGGGACGTCCCCCTCCGGGAAGTCAATTTCCGGCTTCTGGCGGTCGAAATTGCGCTGTCCAAATGACATGTTTGCTCCTTTTTCTTGGATTAGGATGGCTTACTTGACGCCGAGGATATCGACGACGAACACCAGATCGCCCTTGGCCTCGCCCTGGCCGGCATCACCGTAGGCAAGGTCCTTCGGGACGACCAGGAGGACACGCGAGCCCACGGTCTTGCCGGCAAGGCCCTGCGTCCAGCCCTTGATGACGCCGGTCAGCGGGAAGCTGGCCTTTTCGCCGCGGTCGAAGCTGGAGTCAAACTTGGTGCCGCCGTTGAGAGTGACTCCGACGTAGTTGACGGTCAGCGTGTCGGTTTCCTTGACGGCGGGTCCGGTGCCCTTGATCAGGTCCTGGGAGACGAGGGCTGTCGGTGCCTTGACACCTTCGACGGAGATCTCCGGGATTCCCTTGTCGTTTTCCTTGACGGACGGAAGACCGGCGGGCGGCGTGACCGTTTCGCCTTCAGGCTTATCGAGGACCTTCGGGGCGTCCTTGGCGGCCAGGATCTCGACCACCAAAAGCTGCGTGGGGCCCGCCTCGGCGCCTTCCTGGGCGGCCTGTCCCGGAACTGCAAGGGCAAGCTGCGAGCCGATTTTGGCGCCTACGAAGGCGTTGTAGATTACGGCGTTGCCGGTCTTGAGAGCGTCGTTCAGCTCAAGGGGCTCGGGGTCCTTCGCGAAGGTGTCTTCGAGCGTGGTGCCGTCCTTGCCGCTGACGGCGAGGATCGAGATGTCGGCGATCTGGTTCGCCTTGAGGCGCTCTCCGTCGCCCTCGTTGACCACCTTGACGGTGGGTTCCTTCACATCAAGGGGTTTGTCGAATTCGACTCCGGGGGCCTTCTTGTCTCCGTTGTCCGTAAGCTTCAGAGAGTCGAGCTTGGCGGTCTCGCCAGCAGACTGGCTGGTGGGCTCCGGGGCTGCAGGCGAACCGCCGCAGGCGGTGATCAGCAGCAGTCCGGGAATGAGAATTGCTAGTAGTCGGCGCACGTAAGAACTTTCGTCGGGGCAAGATGGATGCGTTGCCGGCAGTGGAGCGCACGGCAGCGCAGTCTGTGGCCGCATAAACGGCCCCATCCAGAATAGCCCCTGAAGCTGGGTATCAGCCCATAGAGTCCAGGAGGGCATCGACGCGATCGTCCACGTTCCGGAACGGATCCTTGCACAGGATGGTCTGGTGGGCGCGGTCGTTCAGCTTCAGGTGCACCCAGTCCACCGTGTAGTCACGGCCCAGTTCCTGGGCACGACGGACGAAGTCCCCGCGGAGTTTTGCCCGGGTTGTCTGCGGTGGCGCATCGACGGCGTCCTTGACCGCGGTGTCGTCCACCACACGGCGAACCGCTCCCCTGGACTGCAGCAGGTAATAGAGCCCGCGGGTCCGCGAGATGTCGTGGTAGGTGAGGTCAAGCTGGGCAATCCGCGGCGCATCCAAGCCGAGTCCGTGCCGTTTGCGGTAGCTGTCCATCAGTTTCTTTTTGATGGCCCAGTCGATCTCGGTGTCGATGGTGCTGGTGTCTCCGCTCTCAATGGCGGTGAGGGTCCGTTCCCACAGGTCCAGGATGACCGGCACGTGCGGATTGTGTGCGCCGTGTTCGGCAACAAATGTGGTGACCTTGTTCAGGTACTCGCGCTGGATCTCCAGCGCCGTCAGCTGCCGGCCGTTGGCCAGGCGGATGAGCGCCCTGCCGCTGAGGTCGTGGGAGATCTCCCGGATGCTGCGGATGGGATTCTCCATCCGCATGTCCCGCATGATCACGCCGGCCTCGATCATCCGAAGGATCAGGTCCACTGTGCCGACCTTCATCAGGGCAGTGGTTTCGGACATGTTGGAGTCGCCCACGATGACGTGGAGGCGGCGGTAGAACTCCGCATCGGCGTGGGGCTCGTCCCGGGTGTTGATGATGGGACGGGACCTGGTGGTTGCGGAGGAAACGCCTTCCCAGATGTGGTCAGCACGCTGGGAGAACGCGAATGTGGCGCCGTGCGGGGTCTTCAGGATCTTCCCGGCACCGGCGATCAGCTGCCGCGTCACCAGGAACGGAATGAGGATTTCCGCCAGCCTGGAGAATTCCCCGCGGCGTGGAATGAGGTAGTTTTCGTGGCTGCCGTAGGAATTGCCCGCGGAGTCAGTGTTGTTCTTGAACAGGTACACCGTCCCGTTGAACCCCTCGGCGGCCAGCCTTTCCTGGGCCTCGTCCACGAGGTCGTCCAGGATCAGCTCGCCCGCGCGGTCATGGGCGATCAGCTGTCCTAGGTCGTCGCATTCGGCGGTCGCGTACTCGGGGTGGGAGCCCACATCGAGGTACAGCCGGGAACCGTTGGTCAGGAACACATTCGAAGAGCGTCCCCAGCTGACCACCTTGCGGAACAGGTACCGTGCCACCTCCTCCGGGGCCAGCGGACGCGAGTCCGGGCTCGAGTAAGAGATCCCGAACTCGGTTTCGATGCCGAAAATTCGCTTGTCCATATCAGTTCTCCTCAGACAGCAGGGCGGCGATTTCATCGTCGCCGAGGCGCCGGAAAGCCCGCCGGGATCCCCGGGTGCTTTCCGAATTGCGGTCCAGTACTGCCACTTCAAGGGCGGACGCCGGCAATTCGCCCGCCTCCTTGTCAGTGACAAGTCCTTTCATGGCGAGCCTGATTGCACCGGCGAAGTTCAATTCGCGCTGCCACCCGCCGTCCACGGTCTCGGCTACTTTGTCCGCCTGACCGCCCATTACAATGAAGCCCTTTTCGTCAGCGATCGAACCGTCGAACGTCAGCCTGTACAGGTGGTCGTCCGCCGGACTGTCGCCCACTTCCACCACCGCGAGTTCCACTTCGAACGGTTTCTGCTCTGCGGTGAATACGGCACCGAGGCTCTGCGCGTAGACGCTGGCCAGTCCCCTGGCCGTGACGTCTTCCCGGTCGTAGGAGTAGCCACGGACATCCGCGTACCGTACTCCCGCCTGCCGGAGGCTTTCGAACTCGTTGTACTTGCCGACTGCGGCGAAGGCGATTTTGTCGTAGATTTCGCCGATCTTGTGCAACGAAGGCGACGGGTTCTCCGCAACGAGGGCGATCCCCTCCTCGCAGCTGACCACCACGACGGAGCGGCCCCGGGCAATTCCCTTCCGTGCGAAATCGGCACGGTCCTTCATCAGCTGTTCGGGTGACACATAAAACTGTTGAGTCATATCAGGCCTCCCGCCGTGCCGTGGTTCTGGCCTCGATGATGGCCGCAGCGACGGCGGCCAGATCGTGTTCGGGGATGCGCCTGGCGCCGGTCCGGCCCACGGTGTAGACAACCGGCCACAACTGCCGGATCGGGTCCGGTCCGCCGGTTGCCGAGTCGTCATCCGCGGCGTCGTAGAGGGCTTCAACGGCAACGGCCACCGCCTCTTCCTCGCTAAGTCCGGGCCGCCAGAGCTTCTTGAGGGCTCCGCGGGCAAACATGGAACCCGAACCCACTGCGTGGTGCTCCTGCTCCTCGTACCTTCCGCCGGTGACGTCGTAGGAAAACAGGCGGCCGATGCCCGCAGGCAGGTCGAATCCGGCGAAGAGCGGCACAACGGCCAGGCCCTGCATGGCCATGGGCAGGTTTCCGCGGATCATGGCGCCGAGGCGGTTGGCCTTGCCTTCGAGGCTCAGCAGTGTTCCCTCAATCTTCTCGTAGTGTTCCAGCTCCACCTGGAACAGCCGCGTGAGGTCGATGGCGATGCCCGCGGTGCCAGCGATTCCCAGCACGGAATAGCGGTCGGCCGGGAACACCTTTTCAATGTGCCTGCTCGCGATGATGTTCCCCATCGTCGCGCGTCGGTCGCCGGCCATCAGCACTCCCCCGCCATAAGTGAGCGAGACGATCGTGGTGGCATGCGGCACCTGCAGCGGCTGTGAGCCGGGGCCGGTGGGCGCCGCCGGGAACGGCTGATTGTATGGAAGTAATCCGGGCCTGTTGCGTTGGAGGTGCTCAGTGAATGATGACGTCGCGTTGGCAGCTACCTGGTTGGCTGTTGTGTCCTGCACTGATGCACTCCTTCAACGTGGTGGGTCAACGTCTCTTCGACCGTCCGGGCTGCCGTCCTCCAATCAGGCGATGGCAGCGTGAGTCCTACTGGCCGCCCTTTTGAACGAAGGCCCGGACGAATTCTTCGGCGTTGGACTCTAGGACGCCGTCGATTTCGTCCAGGAGATCGTCCACGCCTTGGGTGGCTGCCGATGCCTGGGCGTCCCCGGATGCGGGTGGCGTTGCGGGGGCGTCGTCTTCGATTTCGCTGTCCCGCGACTGCGGCTGCTGCTGCTCCTGGCCTGCCATTTCCTTCTCCTTCTATCCGTCCCCGATGAGAGGGGACATCCTGTAAGCCCATATTGCCACGGCTTAAGCCGTGGTGGGGTGCTTTATGCCGGTGGCGGAGGTGGAGTTTGTCCGAGCAGTTCGGCCAGGAAGGATCCTGCGTCTTTGTGCCTGGCAAACAGGCCTCCGGTGAGGGCTTCGGTTCCTCTTAAGGGCTCACGGGTAGGCACCCGTTGAAGCCTTCCGTGGCCGGGGACGTCGAAGATGACCGAGTCCCAGCTGGCACCGACCACGTCCTTGCTGAAGCTGCTGACGCAGTGGCCGCGGAAATAGGCGCGTGTGTCCGACGGCGGCTCCGTCATCGCCCGGGCGATCGTTTCGTCGTCGACGATCCTGTCCATCCGTCCACGGGCAAGCATCCGGTGGTACAAGCCCTTTTCCGGACGTACATCCGCCCATTGGAGGTCCACGAGGCCCAGCCGTGCGTCGTTCCACTCCAGTCCGTCGCGCTGCCGGTAGCCCTCCAGCAGGGAGAGCTTGGCCAGCCACTCCACGGAGGATGCAGCAGCCGTGCGGTCACTGTCCAGGTCCGTGAGGGTCGACGCCCAGCGTTCCAGAAGGGCGTGCGTGTGCCCGTCACCGTCCACGGCATCGCCCACGCCGGTGTCCTGGGCCAGCTTGGCGGCGGCTTCGTGATAGATCCACTGCAGGTCCAGTGCTGTGACCCGGCGCCCGTCAAGGAGCCGAAGGGTGGCGGTCAGCGAGGTGTCGTGGCTGACTGCCTGCAGGGCCGCCACCGGTTCGTGGACCTCCACGCGGGGAGCCAGGCCCGCCTCAATCAGGCTGAGCACGATGGCCGTCGTCCCGAACTTGAGGTAATTGGCGGCCTGGCTGAGGTTCGCGTCCCCGATGATCACGTGCAGCCGGCGGTATTTGTCCGCCGTGGCGTGAGGCTCGTCCCGGGTGTTGATGATGGGCCGCCGGATAGTGGTCTCCAGGCCCACCTCCGCCTCGAAGAAATCCGCACGTTGGCTGATCTGGTACCCCGGCCGGGAACTGTCCTGTCCAAGGCCCACCCGCCCGGCGCCGCACATGATCTGGCGTGTGATGAAGAACGGAGTCAGGCCCCGGACTATGTCGCCGAAGGGCACCACCCGCGGCATCAGGTAATTTTCGTGCGAGCCGTAAGACACTGATTTGTTGTCGGTGTTGTTCTTGTAGAGGTTCACGGGCGGCAGTTGCGGATCGGCGGCCATGCGGCGAACCGCCGACAGCGCCACGACGTCGCCTGCAGCGTCCCAGGCGACGGCGTCGCGCGGGTTGGTGACTTCCGGGCTCGAGTACTCCGGATGCGCGTGGTCTACGTAAAGGCGTGCGCCGTTACCCAGGACCATGTTCATCAGAAGCGAACCTGATTCGTCCTCGCCGTCCTGCTCCAGCTCTTCCCGTCCGTAAGCCAGCGCCACGGCCTCGGCGTCAAGCACCGGCGGCTGGTCAGTCAGCTGGCTGGGGTCCGCCTGGTTCCGCTCAAGCGTCCAGCCCCGGGCATCGTGCAGCGGTTCCTCGTCCGTGTAATCCCAGCGCGTTTCCGCTCCGCCGGCGGCGCGCTGGCGCGTCAGCGCGGCGTACGCCTGGATGACGCGGGCGGACATCATCGTGGCGTTGGCACCCGGAGCCGACGGCGCGTGGATGCCGTATTCGGTCTCGGATCCCATCACCCGCATGACGCCGCCTACCGGCAGCGGACCTCCTGGTACCGCTTCGCTGCGCGGCGTCACAGGTACTGGCCCGTGTTGGGCATTGTCTCGATGGATTTGCCGGGCTCCTGTCCTGCCTTGCCCTGGACAATGGTGCGGATGTAGGTGATGCGCTCACCCTTCTTGCCGGAGATGCGGGCCCAGTCATCCGGGTTGGTGGTGTTGG
This sequence comes from Arthrobacter oryzae, assembly GCF_030812315.1. Classification (GTDB taxonomy): domain Bacteria; phylum Actinomycetota; class Actinomycetes; order Actinomycetales; family Micrococcaceae; genus Arthrobacter; species Arthrobacter oryzae_B. The sequence goes on from NZ_JAUSSM010000002.1 coordinate 246,766, forward strand.
GCATGTCCTCGTGTTCGCGGAACTCGTCAACGACGGCGCGCAGCAGGTGGTCTATGCGAAGACCCTTCTGCTGCGTGGTCAGCAGGTCCTTGATGGCGTACTTCTTGGCACGGTCCACCACGTTCTGCACCACGGCACCGGAGTTGAAGTCCTTGAAGTACAGCATTTCCGTGTCCCCGTTGGCGTACGTCACCTCAAGGTATTCGTTGGACTTTTCGGTGGAGTACATCGCTTCGACAGTGCGCTGGATCATGGCGTCGACGGTTGCCTGGACGTCGCCGCCATGCTCCGCGAGGTCGGACTCATGGAACGGCAGGTCCGTGGTGACGTACTTGTAGAAAATATCGGCGGCAGCCTCTGCATCCGGCCGCTGGATCTTGACCTTGACGTCCAGCCGGCCCGGGCGCAGGATGGCCGGGTCAATCATGTCCTCGCGGTTCGACGCACCGATGACGATGACGTTGTCCAGGCGTTCGACGCCGTCGATCTCGCTCAGGAGTTGGGGGACGATTGTGGTTTCGACGTCGGAGGAGATGCCGGTGCCGCGCGTGCGGAACAGCGAATCCATCTCGTCGAAGAACACCACCACGGGGCTGCCGTCTGACGCCTTCTCCCGTGCACGGGAGAAGATCAGCCGGATGTGCCGCTCCGTTTCGCCGACGTACTTGTCCAGGAGTTCCGGGCCTTTGATGTTGAGGAAGTAGCTCTTCAGGTCAACGTTCCCCGTGCGCTCGGCGGCCCTGGCGGCGAGGGAATTCGCCACCGCCTTGGCGATCAGCGTCTTGCCGCACCCCGGAGGGCCATACAGGAGGATCCCCTTGGGAGCCTTCAGGCCGTGTTCCCGGTAGAGGTCAGGATGCAGGAACGGCAGCTCCACGGCATCCCGGATCTGTTCAATCTGCGGCCCCAGGCCACCGATGTCCTCGTAGGTGATGTCCGGAACCTCTTCAAGGACAAGGTTCTCCACTTCGGAGCGCGGAACCTTCTCCAGGGCGTAGCCCGTCCGGGAATCGATGGAGAGGGCGTCGCCGACGCGGAGCTTTTCCGACATCAGGGCCCCGGAAAGGCGGATGACGCGTTCTTCATCCGCACGTCCCACCACGAGGGCGCGGTCCGTGCCCAGCATTTCCTTGAGCGTGACCAGTTCGCCGGCGCGTTCGTAACCGAGGCCCGCCACCACCAGGAGCGCTTCGTTGAGGAGGACTTCCTGGCCGACGGCAAGCTGGTTCATGTTCACCAGCGGGCTCACCCCGACCCGCATCTTGCGGCCGGCATTGAAGATGTCCACGGACTCTTCCGTGGCCGCCTGTCCGCTGTTGCCGGGGGTGGGCTGCCGTTTGGGATTCAGCTGCAGAATGGTGCCAAAGCTGTAGGGTGGCTGGCCCTCCTGGTCCAGGGCGTTCTTTAGGCGCAGAATTTCCGCTTTCGCGGTTTCCAGCATGCCCACCAGCTTTGAGTTGTTCTGCGTCGCGGCCGCAAGCTGGCGGTCAATGTGCCGCAGTTTGTCCCGGAGGATGTTCACCTGCCGGTCCGCAACTGAGAGTTCGTTGGCCACATAGCGGGCGTTCTCAGGTTCCACTGCCCCTGTGGTTTCGTCCGGTGTCCGTGAGGAGTCGTTGTTCGGAGTCTCCATCATGCATCAGCCCCTTCCTGCGCTTCTATTAAGACCATAGCCCTAAGAAGCCGGGTACTGCTGGAGACATCCGAAATACGGACTAGTTCGTAACCTCCGGGTCGTCCTTCACGTTGGTTCCGGCGATTGCATCGCGGGCAGCGCGGCGGAGTTTCTTGTCGGAAACGAGCCGCTCACCCACGGCGCCGGGCGTCCAGGCGTTGACGTCCTCTTCGTTGAAGTCAGTCTTCGAGGGCCGGCGCTTGACGGAGATGCCGGTGACCCCGTCTGCGAGCCTGCGTGTGACCAGCAGGAAGCCCGTGTGGGCGACCATCCGGTGGTCCGGCCGCACGGCCAGTCCTTCCAGGTGCCAGCCGCGGACCATGGATTCCCAGGCATCAGGCTCGGTAAAGCGGCCGTCGGCCCGGATGGCCTCCGCCGTCCGGGACAGCTGGGTCACGGTGGCGACGTAGTTGATCCACACGCCGCCGGGGGCGAGCACTGTGGCCACGGCGTCGAGGCATTCCCACGGGGCCAGCATGTCCAGCACGACGCGGTCCACGGAACCGGGGGCTTCGCTCCGGACCACTTCCTCCTGGAAGTCGCCGAGGGAAATCTTCCACGCGGGGTGCGGTCCGCCGAAGATGGTTTCCACGTTGCCGCGGGCAATGTCGGCGAATTCCTCGCGCCGTTCAAAGGAGTGCAGGTAGCCGTTGTCCCCGACTGCACGCAGCAGCGAAATCGACAGCGCACCGGAACCAACGCCGGCCTCCACGACGCGGGCGCCGGGGAAGATGTCTGCCATCGTGACAATCTGGCCGGCGTCCTTGGGGTAGACCACAGCCGCGCCGCGGGGCATGGACAGGACGAAGTCCGAGAGCAACGGACGGAGGGTCTGGTACTGCTGCCCCACGTTGTTGATCACCACGGACCCGTCCACTTTGCCGATGATTTCGTCGTGGTTCAGGAAACCGCGGTGCGTGTGGAATGCCCCGCCGACCTCCAAGGTGATGGTGTTCATCCGGCCGCGCTCGTCGGTCAGCTGTACCCGCTCGCCTTCACGGAAAGGACCCCGACGACGGGCGGCGCCCACCGGCAGTGCGCCGGTAGTGCCGGCGATGTCTGCGGTGTCGCCGGGCGTGATGTTGTTGGCGGCAGTTTCGCTGCTCATGGAATATTCCTCGCTTTTGTAAACCTGTGTGGCCGTGCATCAAGACGGGCCGGGCACCAGTCGCCGCCCGGGCGCCGATATTTCACGACCGGCAGGTAACTCTACCGGTTCCGGACCTTCGAGCGCCCGCTGCGGCGCATTTCCTTGCCTGTAATGGCTGTCACCACGGCTGACTGGCGGAGCAGGCCGGTCACTTTCCCGTGGTGATCGACCACTGCGTATTCGCGGCCTTCGAGCTGGGCGAGGTACTGCACCAGCTCCTGGCCCTGGGACCATTCCGGCACGTAGGCGCCGGCGCTTAGGGCGTGTGAGACTGCCGTAGCCGGCGTTGCCGCTGCGGCTTCGGCCGGAACGGAAGCGACAGCGGCCTCGTCCACGATTCCTGCGGGCCGGCCGTCCGGTCCGAACAGAACGATCGCCGTTGCGCCGTCCGCAGCAAGCTGGCGGATATCGGCCACCGTGGAGGATTCCGGTATCCCGACGGCGGGTTCAGCCAGTGCAGCGGCGCTAACCAGGTGCAGCCGGCTGCGGAGGCGCCCGTGCTGGATGGAGGCGGAGGCCCCCATCCAGAGGAAGCTGCCGACCAGCACTGTGATGAGCATGAGCGAAACGTCCGGGCGGTCACCCCGCAACAGCGGAAGCAGGACGAACCAGGCGGCCAGTGCGATGACGATGATCCGGCCGGCCCAGCCAGCTGCCACCGTGCCCTTTTCCTGGCTGCCGGTGGCCTTCCAGACGGCGGATTCCACGAGGCGTCCGCCGTCGAGGGGAAGGCCCGGAAGGACGTTGAAGATACCGATCAGCAGGTTCGCCCAGACAAAGATGTCGGACAGGATGCCAACCACGCCTGTCGGGTCGGCCGCTTCATTGAACAGCCAGCCCGCGCCGGCCAGGACCAAGTTCGCTGCCGGCCCGGCCAGGGCAACCAGGACGGAGCGGCCTGGCGTGGCGGTGAACCCCTCGAACTGGGTGTGCCCGCCCCACAGGTTCAAAACGATCTTCTCCGTGGGCCAGTGGAAAATCTTGGCCGTCAGAGCGTGGGCGAGCTCATGAACCAGTACCGAGATGAGCAGCAGCAACGCGTAGGCGAAGGCCACGTAGTAGGCGGCAACGCCCATTTCCGGGTACTGACCCTCCAGTACGGGTCCGTACACGATTACTGTGAACGCTGCGATGATGAACCACGAATACGCCAGGACAACCCGGATGCCGGCGATGCGGCCCAGCGGGATGCCTTCCCGGCGGCCGTTGGCGGACTTCTGGTCCCCGCTACTTGCTGGCTCAGTCAAGGCTGTGGCTCCGAACCGCTACCTCTTCAAGCCCGAAGTCCCCTGCCGGGAATTCGTTGCGCCGTACCACCAGTTCCTGCAGGTCCGCCACTGTCCGTCCATCGAGGGAATGCCACGTGGCCCGGGCCGGGTCGGCGGGCAGGGGAACGATGTGCGGGATGGCCACGGTCACCACTCCGGACGCCATGGCGGCAGCCACGCCCGGCGCCGAGTCCTCGAGGGCGACGCATTCGTGGATGGTGAGGTCCGGGTCCCCCTGCTGCAGCAGGGCGACCGCCTTAAGGTAGGCCTCGGGATGGGGTTTGCCGTGGGTGACGGTGTCCCCGCTAACCAGGAACTCGAAATAGGGCTTGGGCAGGCTCGCGACGATCTCGCGTGCCAGCGGCGCTTCGGACATCGTCACCAGGGCGCACCGGATGCCAGCCTCGTGGAGCTGGTCCAGCAATTCGCGCGCCCCCGGCCGCCACGGAACGGACGTGCGGACCTTGCTGATGACCTGGGCCGTGAGTGTGTCGATGATTTCCCGTAACTCAAGTTTCACGCCGGCCTGCTGGAGGATGCCGGCCGAGAACACCAGGGACTGGCCAACCAACTGCATGGCCTGCTCGTGCGACCACTGCCCGCCATGGGCTGCAACGAGCGCGTGCTCGGCTTCGATCCAATACGGTTCGGTGTCGACAATGGTGCCATCCATGTCCCATAAAGCGGCTTTGAGAAGTGGCTGGGAGGCTGAGGATTGCATGGATCCAAGTCTACGGTGCAGCTATCGGGCGCAGGCATGCAGTACGCCCTTGGCGAATATCCTGCAGGATGCTGCCGTGTTGCGGCTGTGTTGCGGCTGTGTTGCCGCGGTGCCGCTGCGGCTCGGCAAAGATTAGTGGCGCTTCATTTCATGCAACCGGCGGGGTCTTGGACGTAGGGTGAAGAAATGAATAGCTTCGAGGGAGACACCAGCGAACCGGGTGCCACGCCCGAGCCGGAGCGGCTGCTGCAGCCCGTGCCCGAAGGCCAGCGCATAACAGTTATGCTCGCCGCTTTTGAAGGCTGGAACGATGCCGGCGAAGCAGCGAGCGATGCCCTTCGGTACCTGAACAAACTTTGGGGCGGCAAGAAAGTGGCCTCGATTGATGCCGACGAATACTACGACTTCCAGTTCACCAGGCCCACCATACGCCGGACTTCGTCCGGGGAGCGCAAAATCAAATGGCCGTCCACGCGCATCTATAAGGCCAGTGCCCCGGACGCGAATGTGGACGTGATCTTTGTCCAGGGCACGGAGCCGTCCTATAAGTGGCGTGCCTACACTGCCGAGCTGCTGGTCCATGCCGAGGCCCTGCACGTTGACTACGTCATCCTGGTGGGTGCGCTGCTCGCCGACGTGCCCCACAGCCGCCCCATCCCGGTGAGCACGTCGACGGACGACAGCGCCCTGCGTGAACGGATGAACCTGGAGGCGTCACAGTACGAGGGGCCGGTGGGAATTGTCGGCGTGCTTTCGGAGGTGGCACTGCTTGCGGGCCTGCCCACAGTGTCCCTCTGGGCGGCCGTCCCCCACTACGTCGCCCAGGCCCCGTCACCGAAGGCCCAGCTCGCCCTCCTTCACAGGATTGAGGAGCTGCTGCAGGTGCCGCTCGACACGCATGAGCTGGCGGAAGAGGCGGATGCCTGGGAGCGCGGAGTTGATGAACTCGCCACTGAGGACCCTGAGATCGCTGCCTATGTCCGGCAGTTGGAGGAAGCGAAGGACACCGCCGATCTTCCCGAAGCAAGCGGCGAGTCCATTGCCCGCGAGTTCGAGCGCTACCTTAAGCGCCGCGGCAAGGACAAACAGTAGGGGCGCCGGGTGTGCAAAGAAAGCCCCGGAGTCCGGCGAAGTTGGCCGGACTCCGGGGCTTTCCGCAACGGGCTAGAGTTCGACGCCGAGCAGGGAGTTCACGGCGTCGCTGACCAGTGCCTGGTCCATCGGCGAGGCGGTCACCGCCTGCTTCTGCGCTTCGGCGGCCCAGCGGTCCACGGCCGCGAGGGCGCCGGGGGCATTCAGGTCATCCGCCAGTTCGGTCCGCATTTCGGCGACGAGGGCGGCGGCTGAGCCCTCCGGGGCAAGGGAGAGGGCGCTGCGCCAGTCTTCGAGCCTGGCTTTTGCCTCGGCGAAGCCTGCCTCGGTCCAGGACCAGTCACTGCGGTAGTGGTGGGCGAGGATTGCCAGGCGGATGGCCGCGGGTTCTTCGCCGTCGGCGCGCAGTTTGGACACCAGGACCAGGTTTCCCTTGGACTTGCTCATTTTCTCGCCGTCGAGCCCGACCATCCCGGCGTGGGCAAAGTGCCGGGCCAGCGGAACGCCGGACAGCGAATATGCGTGGCCGGCACCCATCTCATGGTGCGGGAAAACAAGGTCGGAACCGCCGCCCTGGACAGTAAACGGCGCCGGCAGGTATTTCTGTGCGATGACCGTGCACTCAATGTGCCAGCCGGGCCGGCCCTCCCCCAGTTCGCCGCCGGGCCAGCGGGGTTCGCCTTCGCGGGCCACGCGCCAGAGAAGCGGATCCAGTGCCTGGCGTTTGCCGCCGCGGCCAGGGTCGCCGCCGCGTTCCGCAAAGAGTTCCAGCATTTCGGTTTCGGAAAGCCCGGACACCGAGCCCAGCGTCCATGCCTCGGCCTCGGCCTCGGAGGATTGTTTGCCGGCGGCTTCGACGTCGTAGTAGACGTCGCCGTCGGGCTCACCGGCAGTGCCGGCGACGCGGTAGGCCAGGCCAAGCTGCAGGAGCCGCTCGATTGCGGGAACGATTTCCGGAATGGATTCGACAGCCCCGACGTAGTTGTCCGGCGCCAGGACATTGAGGGCTGCCATGTCGGTGCGGAAGAGCTCGATTTGGCTTGCAGCCAGCTCGCGCCAGTCCACGCCGGTTGCCGTCGCGCGCTCGAGAAGGGGGTCATCGATGTCGGTCACGTTCTGGACGTAGGCAACGCGCTGGCCGCCGTCCCGCCACGCACGGTTCAGCAGGTCGAACGCAACATAGCTGGCGGCGTGACCCATGTGGGTAGCGTCGTAGGGGGTGATCCCGCAGACGTACAGTGATTGTTCACCCGCGGCCTCGAGGGTGCTGTAGGCACCCTCGACGGTGTCGAAAATTCGAACGGCGGGCATGCGGCCCGGGAGCTGAGGAACAGGGCGGGAGGTCCAGGATTTCACAGGCCAAGCCTAGTGCTAGGCGCTGATGACATTGAAACCGAGCAGCAAATACAACGCCATGCCCAGGAAAATGCGGTACCAGACGAAGAGCCGGTAGCTGCGTGTGGAGACGAACTTCAGGAACCATCCGATGATGACGTAGCCCACCACGAAGGCGATCACTGTTGCCAGGGCCGTTTCCGGCAGGCCGTACGGACCGGTGATGCCGTCCTTGGAGACCACTTTGTACAGCTGGTAGAGGCCGCTGCCAAACACTGCGGGAATGGCGAGCAGGAAGGAATACCGGGCTGCGGCTTCGCGGGTGTAACCCATCAGCAGGCCGGCCGTGATGGTTCCGCCGGACCGCGACACGCCGGGGATGAGCGCCAGGGCCTGCGCCAGGCCGTACAGGATGCCGTGCTTGTAGGTGAGGTTCGTTAGGTCCCGTTCCTGGCGGCCCACCGTGTCTGCCACGGCGAGGATCAGGCCGAAGACGATCAGCATGGTGGCAACGATCCAGAGGCTGCGGAGTACGGACTCAATCTGGTCCTGGAAAATCAGGCCGAGAACGATGATGGGAAGGCTGCCCAGGATCACCAGCCAGCCCATGCGGGCATCCGGGTCATCCGACGGCACTCGCCGCGTCAGCGAACCGGACCAGGCCTTGATGATGCGCACAATGTCCCGCCAGAAGTAGACGATGACTGCCGTCTCGGTTCCGAGCTGGGTGATGGCGGTAAACGCCGCTCCCGGGTCCGCCGCATTCGGCAGGAACGAACCGACGATGCGCAGGTGGGCACTTGAGGAAATCGGGAGGAATTCAGTCAGCCCTTGTACAAGACCCAGCAGGGCCGCTTCAAACCAGTTCACGTTTATAGACCCTACGTCATGAAGCAGGGTGAATCCCCGTAAGCTAACAGCTATGCAGCAGCGTTATGTCGGCAACAGTGGGTTGCGCGTGTCCTCACTCTCCCTGGGCACCATGTCGTGGGCACGGGAGACCGATGAGCAGGACGCATCGGAACTGCTGCGGACGTTCGTCGACGCAGGCGGAACCCTGATCGATACCGCCGCCTCCTATGCTGACGGCCAGGCGGAGGCCCTCCTGGGAGCCATGCTGGGTGACGTCGTTTCCCGCTCGGAAGTGGTGATTTCCACGAAAGCGGGGATCTCGACGTCGGACGGCCGGCGGAGCGTCGACACCTCCCGGAACGGCATGCTGTCCGGCTTGGACGCCAGCCTCGCCCGGCTCGGCACGGACTATGTCGACATCTGGTTTGCGCAGGCCTGGGATGCCAACGTCCCCTTGGAGGAGACGCTGTCTGCCCTTGAGTTTGCAGTGCGCACAGGCCGCGCCCGGTATGCGGGTGTGTCGAACTTCACTGGCTGGCAGACCGCCAAGGCCGCCGCCATAGCGGGTTTCCCCCTGGTCGCAAGCCAGTCGGAGTACTCGTTGCTGCAGCGCAGGCCCGAAACCGAACTCATCCCGGCCATCGAAGACGCCGGGCTTGGCCTGTTTGCGTGGGCGCCCCTGGGACGCGGTGTGCTGAGCGGCAAGTACCGCGGGCACATTCCGGCGGATTCCAGGGCGGCGCAGAAGAGGCTGGCCAGCTATGTTGAGCCATACCTGGAGCAACCGTCGTCCCGGATCGTTGAGGCGGTCGCGATGGCTGCGCGCGGACTCGGCCGGTCATCGATCGATGTTGCCCTGAGCTGGTTGCTGTCGCAGCACGGTGTGGCCACGGCGATCGTGGGTGCCAGGTCCCCCGTGCAGCTCAAGGAGATTTTGGACTCGCAGCTGGCACCGGTGCCCGCGGAAATCGCGCGCGCATTGGAAGATGTTTCTGCTGTGGAGTAAGCGGTCCGGCCCTCGCCGGACCCTGGTCAGTCCTTGACTCAGTCCTCAACGATTTCCAGGTCTTCTTCGTCTTCGGCGTCCTGTTCATCGTCGTCGCCATCCGCGTCGTCGATGACTTCCAGCGGAGTAACCTCGCCATAGGCCTCGTAGAGTGAATCGTCATAGACTTCGAAAGCATCAGCTACGGCAAAGAACGCCGCTTCGACCGTTGGGTCTCCCTCGCCCCGCCGTGCGGAGGCTGCGATCAGGTGTTCTTCCAAGGCTGTGGTCAGGGACTGAAGCGCGACACGCGGATCGATGCTCATGACTTCACGTTAGTCGGAAATGGACGAAAATGGAGAGCAATGAAAGAACATTTTCTGAGCAGTTCAGTCCAGCGGGAGCGGGACTACGCGAGGCAGTACGAGTACCTGGTACTGACGGTCGGCCCTGAGGATTCGCTGCCGGAGGCGCGCCGCCGCCTTGTTGAACATTCCGAATACGGCAAGTGGGAGCTGGAACGCAGCCGCCTCTACGTAGGCGGCGGCAGGCGCTTCTGGCTTCGCCGCAAAGTCATCCAGGTCCAGCGGACCGTATAGCGGACGACGGACCGTTGATGAGGCCTGGCGGGCAGCTCCCGCCTGCCGCTGTGCTTCCAACCGCCATTTAGGGCGTCTCCAGCGGCCCCAGCCACGCGTTTGCCACCGTATTGTGCGCCGACTCGTCATCGGAGGGGTGGAACATCCCGGCGAGCACGTCGCGGTAGAGGCGTTCAAGTTCGGTTCCCCGGAAGTAGCTCGATCCCCCTGACACCCGGATTGCCAGGTCGACCACTGTCCGCGCCGTTTCGGTGGCCCGGACCTTGAGGCCCACGAGCCGGGGAAACCACTGGCTGCCGTGGTCCACCAGACCGTCAATGTCACGCGAGAGCTCGGCAAGCTGCGGATACAGGGCATCCATCGCCATGGCCGCCTCTGCCACCTTCCACCGGATATCGGGATCCTGGGCGTAGCTGCGCCCCTCATTCTTCAAGGATGTCCGGCGTTGGACCGCATCCACTCCCAGAACCAGTGCCCGTTCGCCGAGGCCCGTGTAGACGGCGGCCAGCAACGTCTCGAAGCAAGCGAAGATCGCAAAAATCAGCGGGTCCGCGTTCGGCCCTACCGGCAGCTTTCGGAAGATGCGGTCGGCGGGCACGACGGCGCCGTCGAGCACCGTGGTGTTCGATTGGCTGGCCCGCATGCCCAGTGTGTCCCAGTCGTCGAGGATCTCATAGCCGGCAGTGTCCCTGGTGATGAAGCCGTGGACCAGTTCGCCTTCGCCCTGCCTGGCCGAGTGGTCCTTGCCGAAAATACCCAGCCTGGTCCATGCAGGAGAAAGGCTGGTGAAGATCTTCCGGCCGGTGAAGCTGTAGCTGCCATCGGCCCGCGGTGTGGCAACGGTCCGGGAATCGAATAGCACGGAGTCGTTGCCGGCTTCCGAGTTTCCGAACGCAAAAATTTCCCCCTGCGCTGCCTCGCGGAGGACAAAGTCGAGGGAGGAATCACCGCGTGCGGCCAGGACGTGCGCGACGCCGGTCCACACCAGGTGCATGTTGATCGCCAGTGCGGTGGCCGGGGCCGCCGTCGCCAGCCTCCGTTGGAGCTGCGCTGCCGCTTCGAGGCCAAGCCCCAGTCCGCCGTCGGACGCCGGCACAAAAATCTTGAGGTAACCCGCCGCGGCGAGTTCCTCCAGATCCTCGGTGAAGAACCCGTTCTCCTGGTCGTAGCGGGCGGCACGGCCGCGAATGCGGTCCAGCAGGGGCTCGGTGAGGATCTGGTCCGGGGTCATGGCCTGGCTTTCGTGGGCTTCAGGGATGGTGCAGGCTCAGTAGTTGGTCAGCAGCCTGTCCAGCACCCTGGCCCCGAACTTGAGGGAATCGGCCGGCACCCGCTCGTCCACGCCGTGGAACATCCCGGTGAAGTCGAGCTCATCCGGGAGTTGCAGCGGGGCGAAGCCGTAGCCGGTGATGCCGAGCCTGCTCAGGGACTTGTTGTCAGTGCCGCCGGACAGGGTGTACGGAAGCACCTTGGCGCCGGGATCCTCGGAGTGAAGGGCGTCAATCATGGAGTCCACCAGGTTTCCGGCAAACGGCACCTCAAGGGACACGTCGTTGTGGACGTAGGAAACTTCGACGCCGTTGCCCGCGAGTTCCCTGACGATTTCCAGGACCTGCTGCTCTTGGCCCGGAAGTGTCCGGCAATCCACCAGGGCCTCAGCGGACTCCGGGATGACGTTGTGCTTGTAGCCGCCCTTAAGGAGAGTCGGGTTGGTGGTGTTCTGCAGCGTGGCTCCAACAAACCGTGCCACGGTCCCCAGCTCCTTGAGGAGCTTGTCGGGATCATCCGGATCGAACTCAACGCCCGTGAGTTCCGTCACACCGTCAAGGAACTGCCGGGTAGTGGGGGTCAGCTCCACCGGCCACTGGTACTCGCCGATGCGTGAGACCGCGCTGGCAAGGCGTGTGACGGCATTGTCAGTGTTGATCTGCGATCCGTGGCCTGCGCGTCCGTGCGCCACCAGCCGCAGCCAGGAAAGACCCTTTTCCGCGGTCTGCAGGAGATAGGTGCGCTGGCCGCCAATGGTGGCCGAAAATCCGCCTACCTCAGAGATCGCCTCGGTGGCTCCGTCGAAGAGTTCCCGCCGGTTTTCGACGGCGTAGCGCGCGCCGTAGGTGCCCCCGGCCTCCTCGTCGGCGAAGAACGCGAAGATCAGGTCCCGCTTGGGTTTGCGTCCGGTCCGGGCAAAATTCCGCATAACAGAGAGGATCATGGCGTCCATGTCCTTCATGTCCACAGCGCCGCGTCCCCAGATCAGGCCGTCCTTGAGCTCTGCGCCGAAGGGGTCAACGGACCACTGCTCCCGGAGCGCGGGCACAACATCCAGGTGCCCGTGAACCACCAGGGCGCTGGCCGAGGGGTCCTCCCCCGCAAGCCGGGTGACGACGTTGGCGCGTCCGGGCGCCGACTCGAAAATCTCTGCCTCGAGGCCCACTTCGGTGATAAGCCCCGCCGTGTATTCCGCCGCCGCGCGTTCCCCCGGACCGGTTCCGTCACCGTAGTTAGAAGTATCGATCCGGATCAGTTCCTGGCAGATCCTGACGACTTCATCCTCGGGGCGTACTTCAGTCATGTTTCACTCCTCGTGGGGGCGGCTTGATTGCTGGTTTCAGCCTACCCACAAGCCCCCTGCAACCCTCGATTATTTGTTTCCGGAAAAGTCGTGCTAGAGTCTTTCTCGCTGCTTCGGAGAAATCCAAAACGCTGAAAGGCGGAACGGATCCCCGAATTACCACCTGCGCGGGTGGCGGAATGGCAGACGCGCTAGCTTGAGGTGCTAGTCCTCGAAAGGGGGTGGGGGTTCAAGTCCCCCTCCGCGCACAAGGGAAAACCCCTGGAATCCAAGGATTCCAGGGGTTTTTTTGTGTCTCCAACCACGCGAGCCCCAGTTGCACCCGCGCGGAAAAACGGCTCCGTGATTCCGGGTGCGGCTCGCCAGAGTAGATGTCGGCGCCGCCGGCGGTCCTCCCCCGCACCGTCAGTCCGTCCAGGGTGCGTCCCGGGTTTGGTTTGGCGTCCGGCCCGCAGTTGAACTCGCGGCCACCGTACTGAACTTTGGACGGCACCTCTTTCGGCGTGAGCGTCCAATCGGACGTCAGCAGGTGAACGTCCCACAGCCTGACGCCGACAGGGACGAGCACCACCAGGGCAATGCAGGCCGCGGCCGACGCGGCCCACACCGTTGCCAGCCTCCCCCGGTTCATGCCCGTAACTATCCGGGACGCAGGCACAGGGTCAACGTCGAACGCGCCAAACTGCGAGAGCGGACCGTAGACTCGGCCCATGTCGGTTCTTGGGGGAACGAAAGCGGTCCGCTACAGCGCGGGACTGGTCATGAGTCTGCTATTGGCCGGCGGGCTGATCTCCTGCGCGTATGAGGGTGAGGGCGATCCGCAGCCGGCGGCCGAGCGCAGCGCCCGCCCTGCCCCTGCCCTCCCGAGCGCGAGCCCGGAAATTCTGAGCGTGCAGTCGGGCAACTATGCTGAACTGGAAAAACGGCTGGCAGCAGCCCCGGGCTCTGTGCTCCTAGACCAATCCGGCCCCGCCGATGGGCCCGGTGTCGGATTCAGCAAAGCTGTCACGGTGAAGACCGCCGGCTCATATACCGTTACGGCGGCGTGTGTGGGCATCCCTGAGGCGCAAATTTTGGTCGGCCGCCCGGGGTCGAGTGACTTTCTGTCGCTTGACCTGGATTGCTCCGGCGTCAAGTCGCAGGTCGTCGAACTGCAGGCCGGACCCGTCCACGCACAGCTGATGCGACAGGACCCGAACGGACCGTGGACGGGGGCGGTCGCCGGGCTGCGCATCACCATCGGCTGATGCCGCCGGCAAGGAAGGGAACGGCGCCGTCACCAGCCGCCGCGCGTCGGCGTATGTCCCTTCCGGGCATCGTCCGGCATTGCCATTTCGGCCCGCAGGCCCAGCAGCCGGATCGGACGGCCCGCTTCGATTCCGGCTGCGAGGTCCAAAGCCCGCGCGAGGATTTCGTTCCGGTCGAATGTCTCGGGAATCTTCTTCGCGTGGGTCTTGGTGAAGAACGGCGCGTACCGGACCTTGAGGGTCAGCCCAACCACGGGCCGCCCTTCGGCCACCACGTCCTCGAGGACACGCGCTGTCAGCTCCCTCACGGCGTCGTCCACCTGAGCGGGCTCCGTCAGGTCCCGTTGGAAGGTGGTCTCCCGGCTATGCCCGCGGGCAACCCACGGGGTGTCATCCACAACGCTGGCGCCGTCCCCGCGTCCGAGCTCCGCGTACCAAGGACCCATCCTGGGGCCGAACTCCGGGACCAGGTCTTGGGGGTCGGACGCGGCGAGCTCGGCAACTGTGTTGATGCCGAGTTTGGCCAGCCGGCCCGACACTTTGGTTCCGACGCCCCACAGGTCCTTGGTGGGCCGACTGCCCATGACATCGAGCCAGTTCCCAGCGGTGAGACGGAAGACGCCGGCCGGCTTGCCGAAACCGGTGGCGACCTTGGCTCGGACCAGCGTGTCGCCGATACCAACGCTGCAATGCAGCTGCGTTCGCTCCAGGACAGCGGCCTGCACCTGCCGGGCGTAGGCTTCCGGATTCTCTGTCTCAGTACCTACAAAGGCTTCATCCCAACCCAGCACCTGCACGGTGGCGCCCGGCTGCGCTCGCAGGGTAGCCATCACCGTTTCAGACGCCGCGAGGTAAGCCTCCTGATCGACGGGCAGGATTACAGCGTCAGGCACTTTCCGGGCCGCAACGCGTAAGGGCATTCCGGAACCCACGCCGAACGCCCTGGCTTCGTAGGATGCGGTCGACACCACGGCCCGTTCCGTGGGGTCGCCCCGACCGCCAACAATGATCGGCTTCCCGGCAAGCTCCGGCCGCCGGAGCACTTCGACCGCCGCAATGAACTGGTCGAGATCGACATGCAGCACCCACCGGATTCCGCTCACGCCACCAGTCTGCCCTAAACAGCCGTGGCAGGCATCGGCTCCCACTGAGAAGCGAACGTCCGCACTTACTCGAAGCCAATACTGGCTCGATGAGTTGGGCAACAACCCGGGCGGCAGGTCGCCATGGGTTCCATGTGGCGGCGCTCCCCCCTGGGGCGCCAGAGGAGCCCCGCACCGATGCCTCAGGACTGGTGAATGGCAATCCGGAAGTGGTCTTCCGGGCTATAGCTCCAGGCGAAGCCGAGATTGCCCCACGCAGCGTCCGTGGGTTCTTCTGTGGACGTGGTGAGCTTCATCATCGACTGGATGTCTTTCGGAACCTCCAGCGCAACGAGGACGCACCGGACGTCACTTATCTCTGCTCCGGAGGTTTCCCGGGGGCCTTTGGTGTCGATGGAGAGATTTGTCCCGGCAGTGTCCATCTCTACGCCGTCGGTGCCGTCAAGTCCGCAGCCGGAAACGGCTTCGGTGAGGCTACCTCCAGCAGGCACCGGCGCGGCGGAAGCGGATGTCTCGGTCGTGGTCTCGGGCGTGGGCGATGGGGCGGCGGTGGAACATCCGCTGAGGATGAGCGCAGCAGCAACGGCGGTTGCAGCGGTTTGCGAATACCTGACTGAGAGGAGCATTGGGGAGCCTTTCAAAGGGTGGCCTGATGCCTGTGTGCGGGTGGCCTGGCATGGCGAACGAAAACGACGGGAATGCGGCGCCGGGACTATTAGCCTGCAGCTATTTGAGTGTCACCGCGGCTTCCGCCTTCCGGTACAAAGCTAACTTTTGGATTATTCGCATTTCTCCAATGATTAGATTAAATGTCGTCCAAGCTTCTCACGTGGCGAGCGGTACCGACGCTACGTAGCGAGAAATAAGCGCAGGACAGCGACCCATTCATCGAGCATCGCCGTATGCCCGCCCATCGACTGGCCTAGCAGAACGACTGGAGCCCGCACCTCCGTTTGGATCACCTGTACGACGTCGGCCACGAACGCCTCGCGGGAGAGATCCTTTGGCGTACGTGTGCTGTTTCCATGTCCGCGAAGCGAAGTTTCGGGCCAAATTCACGTGCGCGTCCATCCCTCACCGTAACGCCCGCATGCGGGCTTGAGTGTTGCCTTCCAAAGCCCTCACCGTGGCTTTGTCGTGCGGGGGACGGTCACGAGCAGGTCCCCCACCTGACAGTCGAGGGCTTCGCAGATCGCCGTCAGAGTGGAGAACCTGATTGCCCTCGCCCGGTCGTTCTTCAAAACCGACAGGTTCACCAGGCTCACGCCCACATGTTTGCTGAGCTCCGTCAGGGTCATGCCCCGCGCCTCGAGGAGTTCATCGAGTCGGCAGTGGATGTCCGCAGAGTCGTCCGCCGGCATCAGACGAGGCCTTCCGTGTCCTTCTGGAGGCGGCGGCCGTACTGGAAAACGCCTGCAACCAGCACCAGGACGAGACCAAGCATCAAAGGTCCAACGTTGAACTGAGCCGAGAAATAGAAAACGTAGGACTCCCCCGGGGTGCGCCCGTTCGCTGCGATCATTTCCGCCAACCGGTTCAGCGCCAACCCGTCGAGGATCGGACCAACAGTCCCAACCAATGCGAGGATGGCGCCGCAGACACCCACGATCCATACGGACCCCGCGGTGAACAGGACGGCACTGCGGAGCCGGTAGGCCAGGAGGAATACCAGTGTCAGGATGGCCAGCACGCCGATCTGGTTCAGCGCCGCTACCCAGGACAGGAGCTCATCGGGACCGGACGGAAGGTCCGGGATGGTGGCTTCCAGTGTTGTGTAGTGACCCGTGGATTCCAGTTCCAGCCCGCCGGCCGTCTGGTTTCTTGTGGCCAGGGGAAGCTCCAGTGTCACCGGCCCGGTGAAATACCCGACGATTCCCTTGACGGACATGAAGGTCGTCAAGACCGCAGCCGCCGCAGAGGCGATCATAAGGAAGACCGCATCAGTCCTGGAGACGATCTTCTTCTCGTCGTTCTGCGGACGGGCAGTGTCCTTGGCCAGTTTCATCATTCCCCCATGCTTATCGACATTCGTTAATAACGACAATCGATAAGCTATACCGTCCGGCGTTGACCGTCAATGATCTTGCAGAACGAGCGGCTGGCCCGCCCCGAGAACGTTGCGGACTTCTTGAAGAACCGGAGGACGGCGTCCGGTGCGGATGCACCGTAGAGGGGCGCCGATAGCGGGAACACAGAAGGACCCGTTCAGGAACGGGCCCTTCTGCATTGGTGGCCCAGCTAATTCCGGGCAGGCTTTGCTCCTAGGCGCTTGCTGGCTGGTCGAACCGCTGGCCGGCCGGCTTGGAGGGCAGAATCATGAGCACCAGCAGCGCCAGGGCACCCACCAGCGGAACCAGTACGATGAGCACGAGCCAGCCACTGAAGTTGCCGTCATGCAGACGGCGCACGGCCAGGGCGAACGACGGGACGATGGTGGCCGCCGCCCAGATGACGATAAGGATGGTCCCGAGAATGGTCCCCGGACCGGAAGCGGCGGTGCTGGCGGCGGTCGCCGTCGTTGCCGTAGTTCCGACTCCCATGATGATGTTCAGGATAAAGCTCACCGCAACGGCCACGAGGGTCCACCACCAGTACTCGCTCCGGCTGGCCCGTCCGGAGAACGTGGCGTACTTCTTGAAGAACCGTTTGACGGCCGCCGGAAACGGGGCGCCGTAATACGGGGCCCAGAGAGGCGGTTCGCCACCCTGCCAGGTCTGCTGCGGTGTCTGCTGTTGCGGGTATTGCTGGCTCAAGGTGTTCCCCCATGGATTCAGAGTGACGAGACGAGCCCATCGTACGGGCCGCCGCGGGCAGTTTAGCGTTTCGATGGACAAAATTTACGTGAATTTACGGCAGATAGCGCTTTGGCCGATGGGAAACCGCAGCCTGGCCGGGCATCCCCCGATTTACTTGCCCGGCCAGACTTCTTGGGCGGTCCTGCATTCGTGGCGTGGCATACGCCCAAGGCGGGAATTAGACATGTCCAATTCCCTGCTCCTGAAGACTAAGCGCAAGATATTAGACATGTCCAATCTGCTAGGCTCATTTCTGGTATTTGTACAGAGGGGACAGCCTCGGGCCCTGGCCTGGCAAGAAGGAGAAGCCATGACGGCCGGATCATCAGAAGGCCTTTCACCGAGCGCAGCACTGGCCCGAAAGCTCAATCTGCTCCTGGACACCGCCGAGGCCGAGGGCCGGAAAGTCGCGTACAACGACGTCCGGGATGCCATGGCCACTGCGGGCACGCCGCTCTCACGGGCGCGCTGGCATTACATGCGCGCGGGTACGGGACCGGCCGTCAAGAAGGCTGAGCTGCTCCAGAACCTGGCCCGCTTCTTTGGAGTCAACGAAGGCTATCTCCTTGACGCAGATGATGATCTCCCCGCGCGCGTTGAGGCCCAGCTTGAACTCCTGACGGCCATGCGCGCGAACAAGGTCAGGAACTTCGCCGCACGGCAGCTTGACGGATTGTCCCCGGAGACGCTCCTGCAGATCAGGGACCTCATCGACCAGCGTTTGAAAAACGACGAGCCGGACCAGGATTGAGGCTCTGCCGCCCGACCGCGCACACCCTTGGCTGGTACCCTCAAGGGGTGGGGAACGGGACCCTCACGGTCTCACTAAACCGCACAAGGATTTCGTCTCCATGGACTACAGCGCCGCCCGTGCACGGGCGCAAGAAGCAGAAGCCAGTCTGAACCTTCAAGAGCCGGTCTCGCTCACTTCAACGCATCGACATTTGGAGCGCCTCCGCGGACGGCGGATCGTCATCCAGCCGATGGACGGGACACCGACCGATAAGGTGTGCGGGCTCTGGTTCGGCCTTGACGACATGGACCTGATCCTGCATGCGGCCGCTGCGTCCGAGGTGCATCGACAGCAGATAGTGCTGCACGAGTTCGCCCATATGATCCTCCAGCACGAGCAGGCTGCCATCTCCACGGAGTACGTCCGCAGCTTCTTTCCCGACCTTGATCCGGACATGGTTTTGACGGCGCTAAAACGCTCTGACTTCCTGGACGAGTTCGAAGTGGCAGCCGAACTGCTCGCTGACCGGCTGGCTGCCCGCATCCGTGCGACCCAGCGCAGGAGTGCCGGCCAGCCCGGAAACTTTGGATCCGTCTTCGGATGATCCAGCTACTGATGGCGGCCGCCCTGGCGGTCTTGGCCGGAGCGCGCCTGCCGGCACTCATCCGGCACAAATCGGACACGGTGTTTACAGCTGCCGCCTGCGCCGGCGGGTCCGCTCTCCTGACCAATCCGGGCGTCTACGCTTTCGTCGACCGCCTCACGGGCGGCTTCAACCTTGCCCGGCTGCTGATGCAGGCCCTCATGGTGCTTGGGCTGTGGTTCTTGCGGAAGGCCCTGCTGCAGGCTGTGGCACCGCATACGGCTCCGGGCCCGCTGCGTCAGCTTCCGCTGTACCTGACCCTGTGCCTCCTGGTAGTTCTCTTCGTGTTCATCGGTCCCACCTCGACCACTACCACCTGGGGAAATGACTTTGAGGACGAACTCATTCCCGCGCTGTTCTCCGTCACGGGCACAGCCTTCATCTCCTGGGTCTGCGGCGAGATCGCTGCCGTCTGCATGGCCTACCTCCCCAAGCTTCAGGGCGCATTCCGCCGGGGCTTCACCATGGTGGGAGCCGGATGCGCAATCGGATGCTTGACCATGGCATCCATGAGCATGGGCGTCCTTGCCCACGCCATCCCCGTGCTGGAGTCGCTGAACTGGCGGAACCCGGAGGGCTACCGGGTGCTGGAGCTCGTCAGCATAGGGCTGGTGGGGGTCGGGCTGACTGTCACTGCCGTCACGGGACACAGGACCAGGACCAGGATCGCGCGCTGGGAACGGGAAGCCCTGACCCAAGTCGAACCTATCCGGGCGCAGGCCCTGCGCGAGGCGGGCCTCCAACGGACGCTGGAGTCCGACGAAAGCGCACCGGTCCAGGACCGGCTGCACAGAATGATTGTCGAAATCTGGGACGCCGAACTCGCGGCGGGAGCGGGCAGCAGTGTTCTCACCCCGGGCCAGCGGAACTACCTGCTGCACGTTGAACGCAAACTCGACCTTGAACATGCGGGCTGAGCGCCGGCACTACAGGAGGAAACCCTTGGCCCTTATCCACCCCACACGCACTGCAGACCGCCCCACGGCAGACCCCTTCGCCCTCTACCGGGACATGGTTCTGTATACCTTCAAGAGTGAGTTCCGGGCCGGCTTCTTTATTGCCTACTACCGCAACTTCGCGATTCCCTCCATCGCGCGGACCCTTGCCACCCGGGGTGAGACGGCGGCCCGGCCGATGAAGCGGTCCTACGACACCGGCATTGTCATTCACGAAATCATCGTCAACGGCTTCGAGAGCGACCGGGGCCAGAAAATGGTGGAGCTGCTGCGCCGCGTACACCAAGGGGTTCCGGGCAGCTCCGAAGACTTCCTGTATGTCCTGATGACACTGCTCGTTATCCCGGTGAGGTGGGCCGACGCTCACGGCTGGCGGAAACTAACCGAGGCCGAACGCGGCGCATCCCTGGCTTTCTACACGGAACTGGGCTCAAGGATGGGGCTGGGTGCTGCACCAGCGACTTTCACCGAGGCGGCGGCATTGCTGGATGACTATGAGGCGCGGAAGATGACTGCCAGCCCCGAGGGGGCCACTCTGCTCGAGGCCACAGCCGAGGCATTGGCCGTGCGTCTCCCCCGTCCATTGAAAAGCAGGACCACCGCCGTGATCTCGCTGCTCATGGACAAACCTGAGGTTGCTCCTGCGCTGGGCCTCAAGCCGGCGCCGTCATGGCTCAGGAGTGTGTTTACCGGGCTCCTTCGCGTCAGGGCGCTGGTGGCCAGGACGCGTCCGCTGCCTTCCAAACCTTCATTCACCCCCGGAAAATCCGGTTCGTCCGTGTACCCGCAGGGGTACCGGCTGGAGGACATCGGTCCCCGCTGACCCGGCAACCTGCGTGTAAGTGCCGGTGCTTACGCGCAGGCGCCCAGGATGCCTGCGAGTGCATCACGCTCCGGCAGGGTGACCCAGAGCCTGTACTTTGCCTTCACCGCCGTCATCCGGGCCGCGTATTCGCATCGGAAGGCCTTGTTCGGAGGCAGCCACGTGGCGGCGTCCTTATCGGACTTGGACATGTTGGACGGACCGTCGGCGGCCATGAGGTTCAAGGGATCGTTGGCGAATTGCTTTCGCTGGTCCTCGCCGATCTGCTGGGCGCCGGTCTGCCACGCCAGCGACAACGGAACGATGTGGTCAATCTGGACCGCAGAGCTCGTGTCCGCGCCGCGGACGAACCTGATGGTCGTGCCGGTGTATTTGTCAGCCAATGTGCCGGTGGCCACCACGCAATCGTGAGTGCCGGGTTTGAAGGTCTCACCCGTCAGGTCGCGGGCCAGAATGTCGTTGCGTGTGTCGCAGCCGTTGTGGTCCACGTCCGCCCAGGCGGCGCCGAACTGGTCGCGGCTGTAGCCGGTCTTCGGAGCACGGCCCTTCACCGGAATAGCGGCTAGCCGGGCGATCGCGGCAGCAACTTCGTCCGGATTCGCTCCCGGCTGCGCGGCCGGATCTTCCGCCGGCGTCGACGGCGCTGCGCTGCGGACGGCTTTCGCGATCGCTGTACCGGCGGAGGATGCGGCGTCGCAGCCTGGCAGGCCTCCAAGCAGCAGGACGGCGGTCACAAGGGTCAATGCTCTGGAACTACGGCGTGAGATGGTCTTGTCCTTCATTAATGCGGCGGTCCGGCTTAGGCTATCCTCGCCACGCGGCCGGACGTCGCAGGCGAACCGATGACGCCTGTCACAGTTGTGGCGCCGGCGCCTCGACTGCCGCAGTCGGCACGCGGCACACGGCACGCGGCACGATGAGGCTAGAGGTCATCCTTGCCGGTGCGGGCCCCGTACAGGTATGCAAGGTCATTGAGTGTTTGCAGGGTGAGCTCCTGCGCCTGGGCAACCCTTGACTGCCGTTGAGAATCGGCTGCGTCGTTCCGCATGGAGGACAGCGGCCCTACCGAAACCGGTTCCACGCCGTGAAGCGCCTTGAGGTACTCCAGCTGAAGGCGACCGCGGACGCCGTCGGCCTTTGAGTGGACGTCTGTCACCGCCAGGAGCGCAAAGGCGACATGCCTGCGCTCCCCCCACAGGCCAGCCCGCACGGCCAGCCCGAAGAGTCCATCCAGTTCCTGCCCGGCGGACGCCTTTGCCTTGCCGACGAAAATTTCGGCTGCCGTGCCGGACTTTGACTCCGCCCACCGGTAACCCAAGGGTACGTGGCGCCCTCTCTTGGACAGGTAGAGGGCCGAGGCCGTCAAAAGCATCTCCCCGTTGCCCCGCACTGTATAGCCCAGAGTGATGTCGCGCAGCTTCTCGTGCCGGCAGGCGCTGATGAACTCCTGCACGTCCTTGTCCCACAGCCGGTCCGTTACGCCGTTTTCCATATCCATGCACCCCCAAAATAACGGTACCGGTCAGGGGCGCAATGGATCAGCAGACTCGCTGCTGTGCCCCCAAAATGCGGCTCCTGCCGGCAGGCAAGGCCTAGGCTGGGTCTGTGAAGTTGTCCCCTGGCCCTTTTGAACTTGCTGTTTCGGCCCCTGCCGAATGGTGGCAGATCGTGGCTGCGCTGGGGCCCCTTGCGGTTCTGGCAGGCGCTGTCCTGGCTGCATTCATTGGGTGGCGGACGCTGCGGCAAAAAGCAGTGGCCGACGCCCAGGCACTGACACAGAGAACCCGCGCTGACGACCGTGCCGAATGGTGGAAGCGCACGCAGTGGGCCCTCGACAAAGCCTTGGAGGCCGACGCGGACGCCAAGGCCCTGGGCCTGGCGTCACTGGCCGTCCTGGCACGGAGTGATCTTGCCCGCGAAGAAGAACTGGAGCTGCTCGACATTGCGTGGCAGTCGGTGACGGAAGCCAACGGTGACGGTGGCACCTGGGACGGGGAAGTCGAAGCCGTGGACTCCGAGGAACCAATCGGCGACAATGGAACCACGAGCACCGACAGTACGGAGGAGGGAAAGTCATGAGCACCAGCACACCGGAACAGAAAAAGTCCCGGACGCCCCGTCACGTCTCGACTTCCCGCGGCAAACAGTTGACCCCTTCAGAGCACAGAGTCCAGGTTGCGGCAGCCAGGCTCCGTGTGGCCCTCGACGAACGGTTGGGCCGCCCCACCCCGGCTGAGACCAAGGCGCTCTCCAAGGAGGATCTTTAACGCAAGCCAGATGCTTATGGCCCGGATACTTATGGCAAAGGCCCCGCAGTGCGGGGCCTTTGCCATATTGCCTTTTCGGAGTTCCTTTTAAACCTTCTCGGGTGTGCGGTCCACAACCGGTTCCGAACCCGTGAACTTCCTTTCCCTGCGGGGGAAGGTCCAGAACTTGAAGTCCTTCGCCTCCACTCGGGGTTCCGGCTGCTTCTCAGGTTCCCGCGACTCCTCTTTCCGGATATCCCTCCGGTAATCCTTGTTATACGGATAGCACATCACTGACCTCCTCATAGTGAATGCTCCTTAATCCTCCTCCCAATTTCCGTGCCGGTCGACAGTTTTTTGGGACCTGCAGGTCATGGGGTGTCGTTCGGCCCAAGACACCGGCGCGGGTTGCACCATAGATTGAACAACTACGGGGTGTGCAGGCACGGGCAAAGCGCCCCGTAGCAGTGAGACGAGGATCTGGCCGGCAGCAGGGTCAGTTGGAAGAAAGGCAGTGCACATGACGAAGACGACGGGTGTGGCACCAAAGCTGGCAGATGCGCTGGCCATCGTTTTGGGCACTGAAGGGATCCCGCTCCGGCTGCGCGCCTGGGACGGCTCGCAGGCAGGTCCCGAAGATGCCCCGGTTCTCGAGTTCCGCTCCCGGCGCGCGCTGCGCCGCATCCTCTGGTCGCCCGGGCAGCTGGGCATCAGCCGGGCCTACGTGGCCGGGGAAATCGATGCTCCCGGCGATGTATTTGCCAGCTTCGCCGCACTCAGCTCGGCCGGAAAGTTTGCCGAGCCCGGCCCGTTCCCGCCGCTTACCGCGCGGGAAGCATGGACTCTGCTCAAAACCGCGGTACGGGTCGGTGCAATCGGTCCGAATCCTGCTCCCCCGCCGGAGGAATCAAAGGTCCACCGGCTCGGCAACCGGCACTCCAAGAACCGGGACGCTGCGGCCATATCGCATCACTACGACGTCGGCAACGACTTCTACGCCATGGTGCTTGGTCCATCGATGGTCTACTCCTGCGCTGTCTGGGGCGACCACGCTGACGGGAATGGCGGAGTAGACAGTCTGGAGTCCGCGCAGGAGGCCAAAATTGACCTGGTCTGCCGCAAACTGGGGCTACAGCCCGGTATGAGGGTGCTGGACGTCGGCTGCGGCTGGGGCAGCTTCGCCCTGCACGCCGCCCAGCGCTACGGTGTCGATGTCGTCGGTGTCACCCTCTCAACCGAGCAGGCAGGACTGGCACGCAAGCGCGTGGCCGAAGCGGGCCTGACCGAGCGCGTCGACATCCGGGTCCAGGACTACCGCGACGTCGACGACGGGCCATACGATGCGATCAGCTCCATTGGCATGTCCGAGCACGTGGGCCGCGAGCAGATTTCACGCTACGTGTCCCAGCTCCACAACCTGCTGCGTCCCGGCGGCAGGCTGCTCAACCACGCAATTTCCTGGAACGCGGGACCGACCGAGGCGGACCCCGATTCGTTCATCCCCCGCTACGTGTTCCCGGACGGCGAGATGCTCAGCCTTGCCGACATGATCACCGCCCTTGAGTCCGGCGGGTTCGAAGTGCTCGACGTCGAAGCGCTGCGGCGGCACTACGCGCTGACGCTCCGCGCCTGGGTGCACAACCTGGAACATCGCTGGGACGAGGCGGTCAGCGTCAGCAGCCCCGGACGTGCCCGCGTGTGGAGGCTTTACATGGCCGCCAGTGCCCTGGGCTTCGAGGCCGGACTGACGGGCGTGAACCAGGTGCTCGTGCAACGTTCCGGCGGAACCGAACCGCCGCTGCGGCGGACCGCATGGATTTGATGGCCAGCGAATCGGCGGCAGGTAGGCAGGGGCGCCAGAGCAATGACTGAGAGCATAGGCATCATTGGCGGCGAGCGGGTTGCGACGCACCAGACGGGGCACAATTCCGGGGTGGTGCATGCGGCCTCTACTATGCTCCGGGCTCGCTGAAGGCGCTGCTGTGCCAACGGGGGCGGGTGCTTACGCGTGACTACTGCAGGGAGCGGAATCTTCCATACCGGGAACTGGGCAAGCTCGTCGTTGCGCTCACGGACGACGAACTCCCCGCCCTGGCCAATATTGAAAGCCGCTCCGTCGCGAACCGCGTGCCCGGGCTGCGCCGCCTAGGTGCCGGTGCCATGCGCGACGTTGAACCGCACGTCGCAGGGGTGGCGGCGCTGCATTCGCCGCATACCGCCGTCGTGGACTTTGCGGCCATCACCGAAGCCATGGCGGAGGATATCCGGTCCGCTGGCGGTCAGATCCTGTTCGGCCATGAAGCAGTTGCCGTCACCACCGAGCACGGAAAAGTGCGCGTCACCACCAGCCACGCCGAGTTCGTGTTCGACCGCCTGATCGTGTGCGCCGGCCTGCAGTCCGACGTCGTCGCAAGACTCGTGGGCGCTTCCGCGGCTCCCGCAATCCTTCCTTTCCGCGGCGAATACTGGGGTCTGTCCGCATCGAAGGAACATTTTGTCAAAGGCATGATTTATCCGGTGCCTGATCCCCGGTTCCCGTTCCTGGGCGTGCACTTCACCAGGGGTGTCTATGACAACATCCACGTGGGACCGAACGCGGTTCCCGCCCTGGCCCGCGAGGGCTACGCGTGGAACAACGTGTCCGTCAAGGACATTGCCGCGTCGATGCTGTGGCCTGGCGCCCGCGCCTTGGCCAGGAAACACTGGCGCATAGGCGCGAAAGAAATCGCCGCTTCGCTGGTCAAACCCCTGTATTTCCAACAGGCCCGCCGGTTCATCCCTGAGCTGCAGATGGACGACCTCACGGCGAAGACCGCCGCCGGTGTCCGGGCCCAGGCATGGTCACTGGACGGCAGCCTTCTCGACGACTTCGCGATCGAGAAGATGGGACCGGTGACGCTCCTGCGGAACGCACCCTCCCCGGCCGCAACCTCCGCGATGGCCATTGCAGACCATCTCCTTGAGCACCATGTCCTCCCCCGAAAATGACCTGCCGTTCGCGCTGCGTGGTTGATGGACAACGGTGGCCGGCCCCGTTAGATTGACGCCGGGGCAGGTTCCCCGGCCCTGAAACGCCGGGGAGAATTGCAGCCGTCCGGCTGTGCTGAGTACTGCCCCTTTGGGGGAGCCAAATGACAAAGAACACCGAGGCCAACGTCTGTGTGGTCCGCGTGCGCCAGGGAATATCGCGCATCACCTTGCGGCCCAGCGCCAGGATCACCGAGGAGGACGGGCGCCGCACCCGCGAAGAGCTGCTGGCCCTGACCGGAGGCTCGCGCGGCGGCGTGTTGCTGGAAATCACCGGCGTCGGCTCGGTCAGCAGGGAGGCAATCGGCGTCTACAGCTCTGCAGTGACGGTCAGCGCCTTCGCCATTCTTGGCAGCACTCCGGTGGACCGCGTCATCGCCCACGGTTTGCTGGGACTCCCGCTGCCGTCCTGCCCGAGCGAATACTTCACGGACGAGGCCGAGGCGCTGAACTGGCTCCAGACCGTCACGGAATGATTCCCGCGGTACACCGGCCGGAGTGTCCGGCGACCTGGAGCACTGAAAGAATGGTCGCATGACTGCCATCTTCCTGGTGTGGAACCCGGACCGCTGGAACGACTGGAACTATGCGTCCGTCGTCGAACAGGTCCGCGAAACCGGGCAGTTCCACGGCCGGTGGGACGTTGCCCGTCCCGCGAGCATGCCGGCCGGCGGAGATGCCTGGCTGCTGCTGCAGGGGAAGCATGGGCGGGGCCTGCTGGGACACGGCGCGGTGATCTCAGTGCAGCCCTGCGCCGGAGCGCCGGCCCCGGCGGCAGGTGCGGGTTCCACGCAGCTGATCGTCGCCTTCGATTCGCTGCTTCCCCTCGGCGACCAGATAGCGCCGGAGATTCTCAGGGACACCATTCCGGAGGTCCACTGGAGCATCGTCCGCAGCGGCCAGGCCATAGAAGCATCCCAGGAAGCCCGCATTCGTGACCTATGGCGGGTGGAAGGTCCGGCGCCACTCCCGGATTCTGCGCTGACGGTGCCCGGGACCTACCCCGCGTGGGCCGTCAGCACGGTTGGCGTGAACCGCTACGAACGGAACCCGGAGGCGCGGCGTGCCTGCATCGCCCACTACGGCACCACCTGTGCCGCCTGCGGCTTTTCTTTCGAAATCACATACGGCGAAACCGGCAGGGACTTCATCGATGTGCACCACACCGTGCCTGCTTCGCTGCTCGACAGCAATTACCGGCTGGATCCGGTCACGGACCTGGTGCCGCTGTGTGCGAACTGCCACGCCATGGCCCACATCGGTGCAACGACGCCGCGGTCGCTCTCCGAACTGCGCCAGATCCTGGCCGGCGCCGGCTTCATGCGCGGGCGCACCGTCAGCCCGGGGGAACTTGAGTCCCAAAATGAGGCACGGCGGATCCTCGGCCCCGCTCAGGCTGAGCCCGGGAACCCACCGGTTCCCGGGCGGTAACCACCGCGCAGGCAAGGCCATTCAGCCGGACGACTTCAGGGCCTCCCTCACGACGCCAACCAGGGAATTGAACCGGCCGTTAGCCGGCAGGTCATCAATGAGGACAGGACCCTCGGGACCCGCAAGGGGGATACGCCAGTTGGGATGTTCCGCGTCCGTTCCGGGCTGGTTTTGGGTGCGCGTTTCCCCCACGGCATCCACGAGGGCAACGCCCAACAGGGCGGACGGCGTCAGGGCAGTGAAGGCGTAGAGCGCCTCAACCGTGCGTTGCACATCGCCAGGTGCATCGGGAAGCAGGCCCCGTTCACGCACCAGCGCCAGCACGGCCTCCTGTTCGGCCGCGGCCTCCGCCCGTTCCTCCTCGACAGGACGCAGCAGCAGTCCCAGCGATTCCCGGAGCGTGACGTGCTCCCCGGCGAGATATCCCGCCGTCGGGGGAAGGTCGTGGGTATTGACGCTGGTCAGGCACTGTTGCCGGTATTCCTCGGGCGAAAGCGGTCCGCCTTCACCGTGTTCGAACCACAGAATGGAGGTACCAAGGATGCCCCGCTCCGTCAGGTAGTCCCGGACCCATGGTTCGAAGACGCCAAGGTCCTCCCCTACCACTGTCGCACCCGCCCGCTGGGCCTCCAGGGCCAGGATGCCAATGAGGGCTTCATGGTCGTAGTACACATACGTGCCCTCGGCC
Source organism: Arthrobacter oryzae (assembly GCF_030812315.1). Lineage (GTDB taxonomy): Bacteria > Actinomycetota > Actinomycetes > Actinomycetales > Micrococcaceae > Arthrobacter > Arthrobacter oryzae_B. The sequence continues at coordinate 274,707 of NZ_JAUSSM010000002.1, forward strand.
GGTCCGGCGCCTTCAGGGATCCACCACAAGCGAAAAAGCCCCAGGATATGGTCGACCCGGACGCCGCCTGCATGTCGGAGAATGGTCCGGAGCATGTCGCGGTACGGCTTGTACCCTGACGCCGCCAGGCGTCCGGGATGCCACGGCGGCTGGGTCCAGTTCTGTCCCTGCTGGTTGAAGACGTCCGGCGGGGCACCGACCGTGACGCCTTGGGCGAGCACGCCGTGAAGCATCCAGGCGTCGGCTCCGACGGTCTTGACGCCCACCGCCAGGTCATGGACGATCCCGATGGCCATCCCGCACGCTTTGGCCGCCCGCTGCGCCGTGGCCAGCTGCTCGTCGCAGATCCACTGCATCCAACGGTAGAACTCCAGCCGGTCCGCCAAGGCCTCCCGCATGGCGTCGCAGTATGGCGTGTCCGGTGACGACGCCTCGCCGTGCCATTCGGGTGCCGTGGCCGGCAGCCGTTCCGACAGGGCGCACCACAGCGCGAAGTCATCCAGGCCCTTACCTTCCGCCGCGCAAAAGTTTTCAAACATGAGGGCACGGCCGGGGCTGCGGCGGACCCTGAAGATGAGTTCAAGTGCTGCGAGTTTGGCTTCGTAACTGGAGTTCCGGTCCAGCAGGCCGTCGGCTGTATTGGCGGAGTGCAGGCCCGCCGCGCTGTTCCCGATCGCGGCCCGGGACGCAGGATCGAGGTAACCGTACTCCGGTACGTCTTCGACCCGGATGTAGAGCGGATTGAAGAAGCGGCGGGTAGTGGGCAGGTACGGTGAGTCTTCAATGGGCGGCCGGGGCTCCCCGGCGTGCAGCGGATTCACGAGGACAAAACCCGCACCGTCCTTGCCTGCAATTGCGGCAAGGTCCACCAGGTCGGAAAAGTCGCCGATGCCCCATGACCGGGAGGACCGCACCGAATACAACTGGGCGGTAAGGCCCCAATGGCGTTCGGACGCCAGGCGCCGGGTGGTCTCCAGCCGTTCGGGCGTGATGATCAGCGCACACTCTGCCCGTTTCCCGCCGGCGTCCGCATGCAGGGTGTGCCAGCCAAGGGGCAAACCGCCGGGAATGGCAAAGGCCGCCCTCCCCGTGAGGACGCCGTGCACATCCCTTGGCGCCTCCCAGTCATCGCGCTGCTCCGCGTCCACGCGGTCCCCGTCCTCAGTCACCGCCCACACGCTGACGCCCGTACCGTGCGGCACGTGAACGGCAACGTGGATTTCACGGCCTTCCCGGGAAACGACCGACGGCGGCAGCACGTGCGTCCACGGCGCCAGTTCCGCTTCATGCAGGGCGCCTTGCACATCGTCCAAGGTCTCGGTTCGATCCCCCAAGGCGGTCAACACGCCGCGTAGCGTGCTGGCCGCCACGGGATGTTCCACTCCGTCCCAACCGCGGAATGAGGTGCTCACCCCGCGGGTTGCCGCCAGTTTCCGGAGCAGTTCGTCGTCAATTTCCATGTGGTCCTGTGCCGTTACATCCGCCATGGCCCTACTCTATGGCTCCCAGAGCCGCGGCAAGGGCAGGGCCTGAGCATTTTCCGTAACCTCGGCCCCCGGAGTTTCCACTGGCTGCCGTACGGCCGCTTTCGACTCGATCCCTGCACCGGGTTAGCCTTGACACCATGGTCGACGTCGAAAGGTTCAGGATACTGCTGGAAGCGGAGCGCGCCCGGAAGACGGTGTTGCTGCCGGCCCTCCGTGCGGACATCAGCTCCGCCAACGCGGCGCGCCAGAACTCGAACGTCGACGACGAACATGATCCCGAGGGCTCCACCATCGCCTTTGAACTGTCCCAGGCCGCCGCGCTGATGCAGCAAAGCAGCGCCACGCTCGTCCAGGTTGAGGCTGCCTTGGTGCGGATCGCAGACGGCAGCTACGGCTACTGTGAGGTCTGCGGCACACCCATAGCCGAGGGCAGGCTCGAAGCCCGGCCGTGGACGCCCTACTGCATCGACCACGCCGGTGGCACGTTGGGCCGGAAAGCGTGACGGATTTTGCCGGTTCGCTGTGGCAGCGGATTCTTGCGGGATTTTCGCAGTCCACGTCCCCGCATGTGACGGCCATGGAACTGATTCTGGTCATCCTGATTGCCACTGCGTTGTCCCTCCCCCGGGGGTCCTGGCGGTACTTTGGACTGCTGGCCACCGTCACTCATGAACTCGGCCATGCGTTCGCGGCCCTCATGACCGGGCAACGCCTGGGAGGCATCCGGCTGAGCCTGGACCACTCCGGGACGACCACGACGTACAGCAGGGGCCGTTTCCCTGCCATCTGGTCTACGTTCTGGGGCTATCCGGTGCCAGGAGTCGTGGGAGCCGCCATGGTGTGGTCGGGCTTCAACGGCTGGGGACCGGCGGCGATGTCCGTAGGCACCCTGATCCTGCTGGGCTCCTTCCTGTTCATCCGCAACGCCATGGGGCTCCTGATCACATCCGCAGCCGTCCTTGGCTCGGCGCTCCTGGTGCTGTTCGTCCCGCCTGAATTCACCGCCCACGTTGTGATTTCCTTGGGACTTGCCCTGCTGGTGGCGGCAGTACGTGACCTCGCCAAGCTGTCCAACGTCCATCTGCGGCGCCGGGACAGGCTACCCACGTCGGACGCCCACCTCCTGTACCGTGCCACGTCCGTGCCGTCCGTCATCTGGATCCTGCTTTTCACCGCCGTCGTGGCCGGTTCCTGGTGGGTGGCCTGGCAGCCGATGGCGCAAGTACTGGTGACCTTGCCGGGGCTGGCGCCGCAATAAGGTGGAACCATGACTTCCGATTCCAGCGTTGCGGCCGAACATCGATCCGACCCCGGGTTCAGCACCCGAGGGTCCTATGTCACCGGCGGAGAAGAATTCACCCGGGACACCAACTACATCGAGGACCGGATCACCCGTGACGGCACCCCCGGCCCCAACGGCGAACCCGGCTGGCCTGTGGAGGCAGGCAGGTACCGCCTTATCGCAGCGCGCGCCTGCCCATGGGCGAACAGGACGGTAATCGTCCGGCGGCTGCTGGGGCTCGAGGCCGCCATTTCCCTCGGGCAGCCGGGTCCCACGCACGACGCACGCTCCTGGACATTCGACCTGGACACGGACGGCGTTGACCCGGTGCTGGGCATCGAACGGATCCAGGACGCCTACTTCCGCAGGTTCCCCGGATATCCCCGTGGAATCACCGTTCCGGCGATCGTGGACGTCCGGTCGGGCGAGGTGGTCACTAACAACTTCCCGCAGATCACCCTGGACTTTGCCACGGAGTGGACAGCGTTCCACCGGCCCGGAGCCCCGGATCTCTACCCGGAGCGCCTCAGGGCAGAGATCGACGAAGTCAACAGAAAAGTGTTTACCGAAATCAACAACGGCGTTTACCGGTGCGGCTTCGCCGGTTCCCAGCAGGCGTACGATGCCGCCTACGCCCGGCTCTGGACCGCCCTGGACTGGGTCGAGGAGCGGCTTGCCGGGCAGCGCTTCCTTGTGGGCGACTCGATCACTGAAGCGGACGTGCGCCTGTTCACAACCCTTGTGCGCTTCGATGCCGTCTACCACGGCCATTTCAAGTGCAACCGACAGAAGCTCAGCGAGATGCCGGCGCTGTGGGGTTACGCACGGGACCTGTTCCAAACGCCGGGTTTCGGCGACACCATCGATTTTGTGCAGGTCAAACAGCACTACTACATCGTTCATGAGGACATCAATCCCACCGGAATCGTGCCGCAGGGACCGGACCTGTCCGGCTGGCTGACACGGCACGGCCGGGAGGCGCTCGGCGGCCGTCCCTTCGGAGGCGGCACCGCGCCCGGCGCCGTCCGCAGCGGGGAGGAAGTCGCGGCGGGACACGGCGCACGCTGATCGCCGCCGTCATGCGCACGCCCCGCTAATGTTGAGCCATGCCAGTCTCGACAGGATTTGCCGCGCCCGAATACCAAGGGGTCCGGGCCCACTTTGATTCGTTCCTCGGGGATGATCCGGAATACAGCGCCCAGCTTGCTGTTTACCAGTCAGGCAACAAGGTGCTGGACCTCAGCGGCGGACCGCATCTGGCGTCGGATTCAATTACGGGCGCCTACTCCTGCTCCAAGGGTGTGGCCGCCTTCGTCATCGGCCTCCTGGTCCAGGACGGAATCCTTGACCTTGACCTCACCGTGGCGCACTACTGGCCGGAGTTCGCGGCCGAGGGAAAAGCGGCAATCACCGTCCGCCAGGCGCTCTCCCACCGGGCGGGCCTGCTGGGGTTGGAAGGCGGATTCGCACTCAGTGAATTCACGACGGCGGACGCGGCCGTCAGGCTCGCAGCGGCCGCTCCCCTGTGGCGACCCGGCGCCACATTCGGGTACCACGCCCTGACCATCGGCATCATCATGGAGGAGCTCTGCCGCCGCGTCGCCGGCAGCACGCTGCAGGAACTGTACGATGCCCGCATCCGGGTGCCTTTCGGCGTCGACTTCTTCCTGGGGCTGCCGGAAGACCAGGAGCCCCGCTACCGGGACGTGCTGTACGACGCGGACATCCTCCAGCCGTGGCTGGATCCGCTGGGACTCGAAGGCCTGAACGGCAACGCCGCGATCAGCACCGTCATGGAACTTCCCAACCACAGGGTCATCCGCCAGTACGGCATGAGCGGTGCCGGAGGCGTGGGATCCGCCGACGGCCTGGCACGCCTGTACGCTGCCGCCACCACCGGCGTTGACGGCGGCGATGCCTTCCTCGCAGCTGACACAGTCCGGACCATGTCCGAGGAACAGGTGTGGGGGCTGGACCGCGCGTCGGGCCTTGACAACGCTTTTGCCATTGTGTTCATGAAGCCGCATCCAAGCCGGAATTTCGGCAGCCACCGTGCGTTCGGCCACGAAGGCGCCAACGCCGCGCTCGGGTTCGCGGACCCCGCCTATGATCTCGCCTATGGCTACATTCCTGGAAGACAGGAAGAGGGCCGCACGCCCGGCCGGGCGCACCGTTTGGCCCATGCGGTTCGGCAGGTTGCAGCCTCGATCAGGCAGGCGCCCGCCGCCCGTGCATACTCCTGAGTAGGTTTGTCCACTTGTAGCACCATTAGGACCCGCCTAGGGTGAGGCCAGATGATCAAATCAAAACAGCATAACGAGGGATCACCGTCGCTGGCGGCCAGATTCTGGCGCACCACTGTGGAGAGCCTTTCCGCTGCCGTCTCGGGCCCGCGGCTGCAGTTGGCGGCCAAAGCGGGACTAGCCGCTGGACTGGCCTTCCTGGTCGCGCCCTTGATGCCCGGGGCCGCGGCCCAGTACCCCTACTACGCCCCATTGGGCGCCCTCGTGGCAATGTACGAGAACGTCGCGGGGTCCATGCGGCAAGGCGTCCAGACCCTCATCGGACTCGGGCTCGGCATCGGCCTCGCTTTCCTGCTGGTGAGCTTCAGCGACCCCACACCGGTGACCGTCGCCATCGTGATGGGCCTTGGAGTCCTGCTGGCCGGACTTCCCCGCCTCGGAGCCGGCCGCGACTGGATTCCCACCGCAGCCCTCCTGGTCCTCCTCGTGGGGGGAAACAACCCGGACGATTTCTCCTTCGGCTACCTCGTCCAGATGGGTGTAGGAGTAGTGGTGGGCATCGCGGTCAACGTGCTGGTTTTTCCGCCGCTCCACTTCAAAGCTGCGGCCCTCAGCCTCGCCGAACTGCGCTGGGCTTTGGCCAAGCAGCTCTCCGACATGGGTGCGGCCATGCGGGAAAAGTGGCCGCCCGAACACGAGGAGTGGGCAGTGCGTTCGGAGGCGCTTGCCCAGTCGGCACGGGACGTCAGGACCGCCGTCCAGAAGGCGGATGCCAGCCGGCAGGCCAATCCCCGCCGCCGACTTCACGACCACAACGTGGACCGGGACTACAACGACCTGCGCGGCTTGGAGAGCGTGACCTTCCATATCCAGGACATGACGGAGGTCCTGGCAGATGTGATTTGGGACGAGGATGCGCCCTTTGTGATCCCGCTTCCCTACAGCGAGCCCCTTGCTGATGCGCTGGACGCGGTCAGCGAAGTTCTGCGGTCCATGGAGGACGAGCAGCCTGACAAACAGAATGAGCTGATCGGGTCGGCCAAGGCCGCCGTGGACGCCCTGGCCGAGCGGATGGCCTCCGACGACGTCAACCCGCATGCCCCGAGCGCGGCCGAATCGATTGTCCTGACCCTGCACCGTATTCTCCGGGTGGTCACGGCCGGCCAGTCCTGAGCCCTAGCGGCATCCCGCGGTAACTGACATCAATCACGACGGCGGAGGTCACCTTGCGAGGTGACCTCCGCCGTCGTGATTTCTGCGGTATTTGCAGGAAAGGGAGGTTACAGCGCCTCCACAGAACCGCTGAAGTGCCGTCGGCCCGACCGCGGATTCCACGCCACGTACTGGGAGTGCTGCCAGGCGCCGGCCGCAGAATGGACCGAACTGATGTCCAGTGCCACGCGTGCGGGCAGGAACACCGGCGCTTCAAAGGCAACATCCCAGCGGAAGGAATCCCCCTTCACGGCGCCGACGTCGGCGAGCGCCCGCGAGGCAAGGTACATGCCATGCGCGATGGAGCGCCGCATGCCCAGGGCCTTGGCCGAGAGCACACTCAGGTGGATGGGGTTGAAGTCGCCGGAGACTGCGGCGTAGGCCCTGCCGGTGTCAACCCCCAACTGCCAGAGTGCAGTGGGGTCAGGCGCCGAGAAGGTTGCGGGAGTGGCAGGCGCCGAGGGCTTGTCGATCCCGGGGAGGAAGACGCCCTTTGCCAAGTACGTGGAGGTTCCCTTCCAGCGGACTTCGGTTTCACCCGTGCTGCGGACCTCTGCGGTGATGTCCACCTGCGTGCCGGCACGGTGCCCGCGCAGGTTCTCCGCCCAGGACGTGATGTCCAATGCCTCAGTGAACAGGACCGCTCCATATTGCTGCACCTTGTTGCTGAGGTGCACCATTCCCAGCAGCGGCAGCGGGAAATCGTCACGGTTCATCACGCTCATGGACAGCGGAAACGCGAGGGCGTGAATGAAGCCTGCAGGCAGGATGTCGCTTGCGGTCTCACCCACGAGGTGCTGGTAGGCCGTGAGGTTACCAACCTGAGCCAGCACTCCCCTGACTTCATGCCCGCAGGGAGGCAGCGCGATCCCCGTGTCCGTGCCAAGGACGCGCCGCCTTGCTGCAGTGGCGGCGGCATTGACGTACAGCTTGGATAGGGACGGCATGTCCCCGAGGATCAGGGGCTGGGCTGCGGTCATGCGCCCACCAGGTTCTGTCCGCATACCCGCAGCACCTCGCCTGTAATGCCGCCGGCGGCGTCGCTGGCCAGGAACGCAATTGCCTCAGCCACATCACCCGGCTGTCCTCCCTGCTGCAGGGAGTTCAGGCGCCGGGCGATTTCACGCGTCGCAAACGGAATCCGCGCGGTCATTTCAGTTTCGATGAAGCCCGGGGCCACCGCGTTGATGGAACCGTGGCGTTGCGCCAGGAGGGGTGCCGTTGCGCGCACCATGCCCATCACCCCGCCCTTGGACGCCGCATAGTTCGTCTGCCCCCGGTTACCTGCGATGCCGCTGGTAGACGCAACAGACACTATCCGCGGCGCGTTCCGGAAGTGTTCGGACGCCAACAGCGCCTCATTGATGCGAAGCTGTGCCGCGATGTTGACGGCAATCACGGAATTCCAGCGGCCCGCGTCCATGTTGGCCAGCAGCTTGTCCCGCGTGATGCCTGCATTGTGGATGATGATGTCCAGCCGCCCGTGCCTTCCGACAGCATGATCGATGATCCGCTGGCCAGCGTCCTCCCGGCTGATGTCCAACTGCAGCGCAGTCCCCCGGACCTCGTTTGCGACCGCTGCCAGGTGGTCCCCCGCGGCAGGGATGTCGACCACCACCAGGGTGGCGCCGTCGCGGTGGAGCGTGCGGGCAATCGCCGCGCCAATTCCCCGGGCGGCGCCGGTCACGACAGCCACTTTGCCCGCCAGCGGTTTATGGGGATCGGCCGGAAGCTGTCCTTCCCCGGAAGCGACTGTGAGGAGCTGGCCGTCGACAAAGGCCGACCGGCCGGACAGGAAGAACCTCAGGGCGCCGAGGGCACTGGGACTCACGGTGATTACCCCGTCGGCCAGCACGATGCCGTTTGCCGTGGCGCCGGCGCGCAGCTCCTTGGCGAGGGAGCGCAACAGCCCGTCCACGCCTTGACGAGCCGCCGCCGCGGCAGGCGTGGGCGCGCTCGCTGACGTCCGGGACACCGTGACGACGCGTGCGTTGGGCGCAAGATCCCGGACGGACGACGCCACTGAGAGGACCGGCCGTTCAAGGTCCTCCGGGCGGTCCAGTTCATCCAGGACCAGGACGATGGCGCCCAGTTTCTCCCGTGGCACGGCATGCCGCCGGACATCGAGGTCCCAGGACAGGAGGGTGGCGGCCAGGTCGTCAGCGCCGCCGCTCGATCCCTGGACCAGAATGGGACCGGGTACGAGCGACTGTCCCGGGTGGTATCGCCTGAGCATTACCGGCTGCGGCAGGCCAAGCCTCCTGGCAACGTCCTTGCCTATGCCGCGGCTTACGAATTGTGCGTATTTGTCCGTCACGCCGGCCTCCCTAAAGTGCTTCAAGAATGGCGACGACCCCTTGGCCGCCGGCAGCGCAGATGGAAATCAGGCCCCGGGCCGGACGGCCGTCCACCTGTCCCTTTTCGTGAAGCATCTTGGCCAGGGAGGCTACAATCCGGCCTCCAGTGGCGGCAAAGGGGTGCCCTGCCGCCAAGGAGGAGCCGTTGACATTCAGCTTGGAACGGTCGACGCTGCCCAATGCGCCGTCCAGGCCGAGCCGCGTGCGCCCGAATTCTTCGTCCTCCCACGCGGCCAGGGTGCTGAGGACTGTTCCGGCGAACGCCTCATGGATCTCGAAAAGATCGATGTCGTCCAGTGTGAGGCCGTTACGGGCCAGCAGCCGGGGCACTGCGAATGCGGGCGCCATCAGCAGGCCGTCCTTGCCATGGACGAAGTCGACTGCGGCGGCCTCGCCGTCGATGACTGTTGCAAGCTTGGGCAGCTCGTGCGCGTCCGCCCATTCTTCCGAAGCCAGCAGCACGGTGGACGCGCCGTCGGTCAGCGGCGTGGAGTTGCCGGCGGTCATCGTTGCCTCGGCGCCGAGGTTCTTACCGAAGACGGGCTTGAGCGTTGCCAGCTTTTCCAGGGTTGTGTCGGGTCGGAGGTTCGAATCCCTGTTCAGTCCGCGGTAGGGCGTGAGCAGATCGTCGAAGAACCCGGCATCGTAGGCAGCTGCAAGGTTTCGGTGGCTGTTGTACGCCAGCTCGTCCTGGGCTTCGCGTGCGATCTTCCACTGTGCGGTGGTCAGAGCCTGGTGCTCGCCCATGGAAAGCCCCGTCCGGGGCTCCCCCGTATTGGGCGCATCAGGTGCCAGGTCTTTGGGCCGCAGGCGGCTCAGCACCTGAAGCCGCTGGGGCAGGGACTTGGCACGGTTGAGGTCCAGCAACACCTCACGCAGGCCCTCGCTCACGGCGATCGGTGCATCGGAAGCAGAATCGACCCCGCCGGCGATGGCCGAATCGATCTGGCCCAGTTTGATCTTGTTGGCCAGGCCGAGGACCGTTTCCAGCCCTGTGGCACAGGCCTGTTGGAGGTCGTAGGCAGGCGTTTCCGCGGAGAGGGCCGAGCCCAGCACGGCCTCGCGGGTGAGGTTGAAGTCGCGGGAGTGCTTGAGGACTGCGCCTGCGGCAACCTCGCCAATGCGTTCGTCCTGCAGGCCGAAGCGGGCAATCAGGCCGTCCAGGGCGGCCGTCAGCATGTCCTGGTTGGAGGACTTGGTGTAGGCCCCGCCGGTCCGCGCGAACGGGATCCGGTTTCCGCCCACCACTACAGCCCTGCGCACCGTGCCCGCGGCAGGTGCTGGCGCGGAGGTGGTGGATGATTCGTCTGGTCCGGTTGCGGACAGTCCGTTAAAGGACATGTGCTGTCTCCTCTTGATCAACGCTGGTTACCGATACCCAGCGTACCTGATACGCTGGGTATCGTGAACATTCTTCATGCTGAACTTCCCGCGCCTTCCAGCAGCATCGTTTCAACCAGTGATGCTTCCGGCGGATCCGGCGGAGCGGTCGACGGGCGCGCCGCCCGCTGGCAGTCACACAGGGAGGAACGCCGGCGGGAACTCATCAAGTCCGCGCGTAAAGCCGTCCATGCACTAGGCAGCGATGCTTCCATGGAGGACATCGCCGCTGCCGCAGGCACGTCAAAGTCCGTGTTCTACCGCTACTTCGGTGACAAGGCAGGACTCCAGCAGGCAGTTGGCGAAGTGGTGCTCAGCCAGATGCAGCGCCGCATCCAGGAAGCTGCCCAGAGCGCCCAAACACCCCGGGAGGGACTCCTGGCCATGGTTTCGGCCTATCTCCAAATGGCGGAAACCAGCCCGAACGTCTATGCGTTCGTCACCGCCTACTCGGCAGGCGAGCCGGGGACAGCCAACCCGGGAATGGCAGCGGCCGGAGCCCTCGGCCACTTCTTCGAAGAAGTCCGCGACATGATTGCCCGGCCCATGCGCACGCATCTGGGCACTGGCAAGGAAGCCGTGATCGGTTACTGGCCCACCGCGGCGATCGGGCTCGTGCGGAACGCGGGTGAGCAGTGGCTAGGCACTCCGGCGTCCCCCGCCAAACCGTCCCCGGAAGCCATGGCCCGCCAGATCACCGCCTGGCTGTGCGTCGGGATAGCACCGGAACTGGAAACTGTTGACCCCAAGACCCAACCCCTTAGTGACCCAAACCCTTAGTGAATTGTCAGAACCAAAGAAGGAATCGACATGACTGACGTAGTTGACCGCCCCGCCGGCCAGGCAAGCCGTCCCGCCGGACGTTCCAAGCAACCCGCCGAAGGATCGCCCGCCGTCGACGTCGCCGCCCTGGGCGAGCAGCTCCTGGGCAAGTGGGCCCACATCCGGCGGCACTCCCGCGAGCTTTCCGGCCGTCCCGAGCTGCACAAGACCGAGGGCCTCACCCACGCCGGGCACCGGAAGCGCACGTTTGGCCAGCTGAAATACCTGGTGGAGAACAAGGCCGTCCACCGGGCCTTTCCCGTGTCACTCGGCGGTTCCGACGATCACGGCGGCAACATCGCCGGGTTCGAGGAACTGGTCACGGCCGATCCGTCGCTCCAGATCAAGGCGGGTGTCCAGTGGGGGCTCTTCGGCTCGGCCGTGATGCACCTCGGCACCGAGGAACACCACGCCAAGTGGCTGCCCGGCATCATGAACCTGGACATCCCGGGCTGCTTCGCGATGACGGAAACCGGGCACGGCTCCGACGTGGCCAGCATTGCCACCACGGCCACCTTCGACCCTGCCGCACAAGAGTTCATCATCCACACGCCTTTCCGCGCAGCGTGGAAGGATTACATCGGCAACGCCGCAATTGACGGGCTCGGCGCCGTGGTATTCGCCCAGCTAGTGACCAAGGGCGTCAACCACGGGGTGCATGCGTTCTATGTGGACCTGCGGGATCCGGAGACCAAGGAATTCCTGCCGGGCATCGGCGGTGAGGACGACGGCGTCAAGGGCGGACTGAACGGCATCGATAACGGCCGGCTGCACTTCAGCAATGTCCGCATCCCGCGTACCAACCTGCTCAACCGCTACGGTGATGTTGATGCCGACGGCATCTACACCTCCCCCATCGCCAGCCCTGGCCGTCGCTTCTTCACCATGCTGGGCACGCTGGTCCAGGGCCGCGTCTCCCTGGACGGTGCCGCAGTGGCTGCCAGCAAGCTCGCACTCAAGACCGCCATCCAGTACGCCACCGAGCGCCGCCAATTCAATGCGTCATCCCACACTGACGAAGAAGTGCTCCTGGACTACCAGCGCCACCAGCGACGGCTGTTCACCCGCCTCGCCACTACCTATGCCGCCAGCTTTGCCCACGAGCAGCTCCTGCAGAAGTTCGACGACGTCTTCTCCGGCGCGCACGACACCGACGAGGACCGCCAGGATCTGGAAACGCTCGCCGCAGCACTAAAGCCGCTCAGCACGTGGCATGCCCTTGATACCCTCCAGGAGTGCCGGGAAGCCTGCGGCGGCGCAGGGTTCCTGATTGAGAACCGCTTCGCGTCCCTGCGCGCAGACCTGGATGTGTACGTCACCTTCGAAGGCGACAACACCGTACTGCTCCAGCTGGTGGCCAAGCGCCTCCTCGCGGACTACGCCAAGGAGTTCCGCACGGTCGGCGTCGGCGTGCTGGCACGCTACGTGGTGAGCCAGGCCGCCGGGGTGGCAGTGCACCGAACGGGCCTGCGCCAGGTTGCCCAGTTCGTGGCCGACACGGGTTCGGTGCAGAAGGCAGCAATCGCGCTCCGGGACGAAGACACCCAGCGGCTGCTGCTGACGGACCGGGTACAGACCATGGTGGCCGAGGTCGGAGCCGGGCTGAAGGGCACCAACAAGCTGCCCCAGGTCCAGGCCGCCGCCGTCTTCAACGATCACCAGCATGAACTGATAGATGCAGCCCAGGCCCATGCGGAGCTCCTGCAGTGGGAAGCCTTCACGGAGGCGCTGGCCGATGTGACCGACCCGGGCACCAAGCGTGTGCTGACCTGGCTCCGGGATCTGTTCGGACTCTCGCTCATCGAAAAGAACCTGTCCTGGTACCTCATGAACGGGCGGCTTTCAATGCAGCGCGGACGCACAGTGGGTGACTACATCAACCGGCTGCTGGCCAAGATCCGCCCGCACGCCCTGGACCTCGTGGACGCCTTCGGGTACGGGCCGGAACACCTTCGCGCGGCCATCGCGACGGGGGCCGAGCAGACCCGCCAGGACGAGGCGCGTGCGTACTTCCGGGCCCAGCGCGCCGACGGACAGGCGCCGGTCGACGAGAAGGTCCTGATGGCCCGGAAGGGCCTGGAAGCCAAGGCTCCGCGGCGGTAGTTTCCGGCGGACTCCCGCCGGAAACTGCGGAAACGACGACGGCGGCACCCCGAGGTGGGGCGCCGCCGCCGTCGTCTATTTCCCGCTGCTGGTCACCTTCGGTGGTTGGCAGCGGCTGTCTGCTCGGATTCAGGCAAGGACCGAGCGGTACACCTCAAGTGTGGTTTCCGTGATGGACTCCCAGGAAAAGTGCTCCTCAGCGCGGCGGCGGCCGGCCTGCCCCATGGCCCGGGCCCGCTCGGGATCCGACACCACTTCGGTCAGGGCGGCCGCAAATTCGCTGACGAACTTCTCAGGATCCAACGGAGTACCCGTGCCGTCCGTTACCTGTTCGATGTCCACGAGCAACCCGGTCTCGCCATGCTGGACAACCTCGGGGATGCCGCCGGTGGCGCTGGCCACCACTGCAGCGCCGCAGGCCATGGCTTCCAGGTTCACGATGCCAAGCGGCTCGTAAATGGACGGGCAGGCGAAGGCAGTGGCATGGCTGAGGACCTGGATGAGTTCATTGCGGGGCAGCATCCGCTCAATGAGGATGACGCCGTTGCGCTGGCTCTGGAGCTCCTCGATCAGCCGTGCGGTTTCCGCGGCGAGTTCGGGCGTGTCCGCTGCGCCAAGGCACAGGACAACCTGGACGTCCGAGGGCAGCTTGGCGGCGGCCCGCAGGAGGTAGGGAACACCCTTCTGCCGGGTGTTCCGGCCCACGAACACCACGCTCGGAAGTTCCGGGTCGATGCCCAGGGCCCTGATGGCGTCATCGCCCTCGTCACGCTTCCAGAGTTCGACGTCGATGCCGTTGTGCACCACGCGGACCTTGGCCGGGTCGACCTCGGGGTAGCTCCGCAGAATGTCCTGCCGCATCCCTTCGGAGACGGCGATGATTGCGGCCGCGGCCTCGTAGGCGGTCTTCTCCACCCAGGAGGACAGCGCGTAGCCGCCACCGAGCTGTTCGGCCTTCCACGGGCGCAGCGGCTCGAGGCTGTGGGCGCTCAGCACATGCGGGATGCCATGGAGCAGCGACGCGAGATGGCCCGCCATATTGGCATACCAGGTGTGCGAATGCACAACGTCGGCTCCCGCAACGTCCGGGACGATCCGCAGGTCAACGCCAAGGGTCTGGACAGCGGCATTGACCGCACCCAGGTCATCCGGAACCGAGTAGGACGTCACCTTGGCCCCGTGATAGTCGGGATCCCGGGGCGCACCGAAGGCACGCACCTGCAAATCCACATGCTTGGCCAGCACTCGGCTCAATTCGGCCACGTGGACGCCGGCGCCACCGTAGATCTCGGGCGGGAACTCTTTAGTCACAATGTCTATTCGCACGTTACCCAAGGTAGTCCTTCCGGCGTATCTGTTCTAGTGTGAAGGGGTCCGGGCATGCCGGACTTTTTGGGGAGTTACGAAGGCGTACAGGAGCGACCATAATGCCGTTGAATAAGAAAGTCCTGGCTATTGTCCTCGCCGGTGGCGAGGGAAACCGTCTGATGCCATTGACGGCTGACAGGGCTAAACCCGGCGTGCCGTTTGCCGGGAGTTACCGGCTAATCGACTTCGCGCTATCGAACCTCGTCAATTCGCGTTATCTCCAGATAGTGGTCCTGACGCAATATAAATCGCATAGCCTGGACCGGCATATTTCCGAGACGTGGCGGATGTCCACCCAACTTGGAAATTATGTTGCATCCGTTCCGGCGCAGCAGCGTGTCGGCAAGAGCTGGTTCCTTGGCAGCGCCAACGCCATCTATCAGTCCCTTAACCTGATCCATGACGCCAACCCGGACATCGTTGTGGTGGTTGGCGCCGACCACGTTTACCGCATGGACTTCGCCCAGATGGTGGAACAGCACGTGCGCAGCGGCGCGAAGGCAACCGTGGCAGCCGTGCGGCAGCCCCTGAACATGGCCGACCAGTTCGGCGTCATCGAAGTGGACCAGGACGATCCGCAGAAGATCGCAGCTTTCGTTGAGAAGCCTGCCTCGACGCCTGGCCTGGCAGCCGATCCCACGCAGTTCCTCGCGTCCATGGGAAATTATGTCTTCAACGCTGACGCCCTGGTGGATGCCCTGCACGTTGACGCCGAGCGCCTGGACACCAAGCACGACATGGGCGGGGACATCATCCCCTACTTCGTTAGCCAGGGTGAAGCGGGAGTCTATGACTTCACGCTGAACGACATTCCGGGTTCCACTGAACGGGACCGCACCTACTGGCGGGACGTCGGTACGATCGACTCCTTCTACGACGCGCACATGGACCTGATCTCGCCACTGCCGGTGTTCAACCTGTACAACTCCGAGTGGCCCATCTACACCCGCCAGAGCATTTCCCCGCCGGCCAAGTTCGTCCGCGGCGACAACAACACTGTAGGAACCGCCCTGGATTCGATCGTGGCCAGCGGCGTGGTGATCTCCGGCGGCATCGTGGAGGGCTCCGTCCTGTCCAACGACGTCTACGTGGGTACGGCCAGCCGCGTGGTGGATTCGGTGCTGATGGACAAGGTGCAGATCGGCGAGGGCGCCGTGGTCAACCGCGCCATCATCGACAAGAACGTCAAGGTGCCCGCGGGCGCCGCGATCGGCCTGGACCCGGACCGTGACCGCGCCCGCGGATTCAAGGTTACGGACTCCGGCATCACGGTTCTGTCCAAAGGCCAGCTGGTCCCCGAGCCCGATGCAGCGGAACGGGAGCTCTCAGCGGCCAACCTGCACCTTGTTCCGAACGCGGTCAAGGCTGCGACGGAGAATTCCGCGTCGGCGAGGGAATCCGTGGAGAAGGTCGGGGAGGCCCACGCCGCGGCCGTTCGCGTGCCTGCCACCGACTAAGAGACGATCAGCAGCAATCCCTGAACCCTGAGGCAGGCCGGAAGCTTCGCAGGCTGTAAAATCGGAACAATGAACTCCCCCGATTTGACGCCTGAGGACATCCAGGCCTGCCTCAAGGTCTTAAATAGCATCCATGCCTACGACGAGGAACACCCGGACTACGTCTCGGTTCGCCGCGCCACCGGCAAGATGTTCAAGGCTGTCAAACGCCACCGCCGGGTCACCAAGCGCGACCTGATCTCCGAATCCGACCGCGCCGTGATCGCCCAGACGGCCACCGCGGCCCCGGACCGGATCGACGACGAAACCCGCGGGAACAAGCTGGCACCCTCGGTGACGGGCAAGGTGGCGGGGCACCTCATCAGGTCCCGCCCCTGCTACATCTGCAAGAAGCACTACACGCAGGTTGATGCCTTCTACCATCAGTTGTGCCCCGAGTGTGCCGCGTTCAGCCACAGCAAGCGGGATGCACGCACCGACCTCACCGGCCGGCGCGCCCTGCTCACTGGCGGGCGTGCCAAAATCGGCATGTACATCGCCCTCCGGTTGCTCCGGGACGGTGCCCACACCACCATCACCACACGCTTCCCGAAGGACGCAGCGCGTCGCTTCGCGGCGATGGAGGACAGCGGGGACTGGCTCCACAGGCTGAGGATTGTGGGCATCGACCTCCGCGATCCCTCCCAGGTGATGGCCCTGACCGATTCGCTCGACGCTGCCGGCCCGCTGGACATCATCATCAACAACGCAGCACAAACCGTCCGAAGGTCCGGGAACGCGTACAAACCGCTGGTTGATGCCGAGGACGAGCCCCTGCCCGCAGCACTCGAACCGGCCAACGGTGGTCCCGAACTGGTGACGTTCGGCCACGCCCACGACAAGCACCCCCTTGCCCTCGCGAGCAGCGTCATGGAGCATCCCGTCCTGGCCGGAGACGCCATCACCTCCCTCGCCCTCTCCACCGGGTCCGCGTCGCTGGAACGGATTGCGTCCGGCACGGCCATCGACGCCGGCGGCCTGGTCCCCGACCTGGCCACGATCAACAGCTGGACCCAGGTGGTGGACGAAGTGGACCCATTGGAAATGCTCGAGGTGCAGCTCTGCAACGTGACCGCGCCGTTCCTCCTGGTGAGCCGGCTGCGGGGCGCCATGAAGCGCTCTACCGCGCCCCGGAAGTACATCGTGAACGTCTCCGCCATGGAAGGGCAGTTCTCCCGCGCCTACAAGGGCCCGGGCCACCCCCACACGAACATGGCCAAAGCAGCGCTGAACATGATGACCCGTACCAGCGCACAGGAAATGCTCGATTCCGACGGAATCCTGATGACGGCGGTGGACACCGGATGGATCACGGACGAACGCCCGCACTACACCAAGGTCCGGCTCATGGAGGAAGGCTTCCACGCGCCGCTGGACTTGGTGGACGGTGCCGCGAGGGTCTACGATCCCATCGTCATGGGCGAAAACGGCGAAGACCAGTATGGCGTCTTCCTCAAGGACTACAAGCCGAGCCCGTGGTAGCGGGCACCCCGCAGCCGTTCGGACAGCAGCGGCTGCGGTAGCGTCGCCCAAGGCCTTATGGCCCTGATGGGCCTGCCGGAGGGACCGTAACGTGGGTCTACATGAACACAATGACGCCGCCCGAGGGCCAGCTGTCCATTGACCAGTGCTGGGTCATGCTCGACTCGGAGACAGTCGGGAGGATCGCGCTCATTGTTGATGCCCATCCGGAAATCTTCCCGGTGAACTTCGTGCTTCAGCGCCGCACCATAGTCTTCCGGACAGCCGGCGGAACCAAGCTCTGGGCGGCCATGACGTCCAAACCGGTGGCTTTCGAAATCGACGGCTATGACGCCCGGGAGGAGATGGCCTGGAGCGTGGTAGCCCGCGGCGATTCCGAACTCATCGAGAGCCAGGCGGATAAGGAACAGGTCGATGCCCTCTTCCTGGAGCCGTGGCAGCCAGGGGACAAGGATTACTACGTCCGGCTCGCGCCCAAGGCGATGACCGGCCGGCGGTTCAAGGTCAGGAAGCCTGACCTGTGGAGCACACGGCTGTCCGACCCCCGGCGCGCCTCATTCGAGTAGGCAGGCTTTCGGTCACCCCAGGCCTACGGGCAGCCCGTTCGGGTAGCCCGTGTGTCAGTGCTTCTCAGGCGTGTGGACCACCAGGACAGGGCAGTGGGCATGGGCAACGCAGGCCGAACTCACGGAGCCAAGCAGCAGCCCTCCGAACCCGCCGTGGCCGCGTCTTCCGACCACCAGCATGTCGGCTGTACGGCTGGCATCGATAAGGGTGTGCCGCGGGCGTCCCTGCACCAGCCGGGTTTCGATGTTCGCGGGCGTTTCCGGCCCGAACGCCTTGGCGACTGACTCTTGGAGGATCTCCCCGGCACGCACGTCGAAGTCATTGATCCCCATGGCAACATAGCCGTCATACACCGGCGGGTAATCCCAGCAGGCCAGCGCCACAAGGTGGGCTCCGAGGCCCACCGCCAAGCCCTGGGCCTGCTTCAGCGCTTCCACCGAAGGCTCGGAGCCGTCCACTCCGACAACAATCGTACGGACGTCCCTGGCCTCGTTCATTTTTTCCTTTCGCACGCGGCTCCCGCGGGCGGGGCCCGATGGGTGGGGCCCAACGGGCGGGCCGTCGGGTGTACTTCAAGGATGTGTGCCGGGAGTGCGGGCAGGTAGGGCCTAAAGTCATGCCCCCGGGGGGTCCAAGGACCCTTGTTGCGCTTATGGCCGTCAACGAGAATGGCAGAGCCGGATGAACGAAACCGGCTCCGGACAGACATAATGGGACTTGCACCGCATCGGCACGCCGTCTGCGGACCGACACTGGCAGCGCAGGCCGCCGGACAGGAGGACCATGATTCCCCGGGCAGACCAGGGTCCCTCCGTACGGGACATGCACACTGACCTGATCCGCGTGTTCATCCTCGATGACCACGAACTTGTCAGGCGGGGGTTGCAGGAGCTTCTCGAAGGCGAGGGCTTCCACGTTGTGGGCAGTTCCGGTTCCGCTGTTGAGGCGACACGGCGAATTCCGGCCCTGCACCCCGATGTCAGCGTGCTCGATGCGCGCCTTCCTGATGGAACGGGAATCGAAGTCTGCAGGGACGTCCGGTCAGTGGATCCGAACCTGAACTGCCTCATCCTGACGAGCTTTGACGATGAGCAGGCCCTGCGCGGGGCGGTCCTCGCCGGCGCCCGTGGGTATGTCCTGAAAGAGATCGGCGGCACGGACCTTATCGGGGCAATGCGCCGTGCCGCTGCAGGAGAGTCACTGTTCGACGACGGCGTGGCGGCCAGTATCGTCGAAAGCCTCGTCACACCCCAGCAGGTGGATCCGAGGATTGCCGGGCTCACACCACAGGAACGGCGAGTGCTGGAACTCGTGGGCGGCGGCCTCACCAACCGGCAGATCGCGGCGGAAATGTTCCTGGCGGAGAAGACCGTGAAGAACTACGTGTCCTCGCTCCTTGCCAAGTTGGGCTTTGAACGGCGGACGCAGGCTGCGGTGTACATCGCCAACAACGCGATGCCGGGCCCGTCCGCGTCCGGGCATTCCGGTACTGCCCATTCCGCCACTTCCCACTCAGCCGGCACGGATTCTGACGGGCACCGGCGCTAAATCGGGACTGACCACTCCAGGCTGGTCCCGGCGTCGGGTGCGCTGGTGATGGTGCAGGTTCCTTCCAGGATCCTGGCGCGCTCCTCCATGTTGTTGAGGCCGTTGCGTTTTGCCGAGCCCCTGAATCCGCGGCCGTTGTCCGTAACGAGGACGGTCATCCTGCCCTTCAGCGCCGAGACGGATACCTCGATCGAATCCGCGCCCGAGTGGCGGACGGCGTTGCTAAGGCCTTCGGAAACAACGGCCACTACATGGTTCGCGGTGTCCGGCAGGACTGAGTCCACGGGGCCTTCCAGGTTCAGCCCGGGTGTGAACGCCATCGCCTTGGCTGCGCTGCGCGTGACACGCCGCAGCCTTCCGCTGAGCAGTTCGGCGTCGCCGTTGCCGGTCCTGAGCGAGTAGATGGTGTCCCGCAGGCTGCGGATTGCCTCATCCAGTTCTCCTGTGATGGCGCCGATCCTTTCAAGCGCAAGGCCTTCCCTGGTGAAGCGGGTCAGGCTCTGTACGCTCAGGCCGGCAGCGAAAAGCCGCTGGATCACGAGGTCATGAAGGTCGCGGGCTATGCGGTCCCGGTCAGTGAAGACCAGCAGTTCTTCACGTAGCCTGTGGACCCTGGCGAGTTCGAGCGCCAAGGCGACGTGGGACCCAAATACAGCGCCCATCTCCACATCGGTGCGGCCGTAGGCGCCAGCTCCGGCGTCCCGGACCAGGACCAGGAGGCCGTGATGGGCCCCCTGGGTGCTGAGCGCCACTGCGAGGAGTGGGCCGGCCACGCTTCCTTCCAGCACGCCCAATACGTCCGCTGCATTATCCACGAGCAGCGGCTCTCCTCCGGCGAGAACCGTTTGCAGTGCTTCTGAATCCAGGGACAGCGGCAGGCCCGAAAAGAGTTCCGCGTCTTGACCGTTGGCCCCGGCCACAACGTAGCCGACCCCGTCCGCGGACGGCGCCACGATCAGGGCCAGCCTGGACCCGGATTCCCGCAGCGCCCTTCCGGCAATGGGATCAAGGCCCTCTGATGAGGACGCGGGATCACTCCCCAGCATCAGGCCGGAGACATCCATGCAGGCTTCAAGCCACTGTGCGCGACGCCGGGCGTCGTCGTAGAGCCGCGCGTTTTCGATGGCCACACCGGCCGCCGCAGCCAGGGCAACGGCGAGCTCCTCGTCCTCTACGGTGAAATCGCCGCCGCCCTCTTTTTCAGTCAGGTACAGGTTGCCAAAAACGACATCGCGGACCCGCACCGGAACACCGAGGAATGACTGCATGGGCGGGTGGTGTTTGGGAAAGCCGTAGGCCTCAGGGTGGCGACGAAGGTCATGGAGGCGCAGCGGCCTGGGATCGGAGATCAGCAATCCCAGGACGCCATGGCCGGTGGGGAGGGGACCAATCCGCTTGGCCAGTTCGCCGTCGATTCCGACGGTGATGAAGTGGCTCAGGGCGCGGTCATCACCAATAACACCCAAGGCACCGTAGCGGGCGTGCAGCAGCTGGCAGGCGGACTGGACAACACGCTCCAGGACGGCGTCAAGGCTCAGATCCTCCGCGACAGCCACGACGGCCTCGAGCAGCCCGCCCATGCGCTCCTGGAACTGGAGGAGTTCACCGGCCCGTGAAACGAAATCCTTGAGCAGGTCTTCGATCCTCAGGCTACCCGCGGTTGTATACCGTTCGGCACCGTCGCCATTGGCATGCATATCCACAACCCGACTCCTGACCGCGTCCGTCCGCTCCGGCGGCGTGAGGCCAGAATACCGTTAACGCATAGTTCACGGGGCGGAGAACGCGGTGCGGCGGCTTGGGGCCATTGTGCCCTAGCTTGCTTGCCGTTCCCTGCCTAGGCTCAGCCTCATGAGCACTGATCGTAAACCGGGCGCCGATACTCCGCATGAGGTCGAAAACCTCGACAACCACGAATGCTGGCGGCTGCTGCGGAGCGTTTCAGTGGGCCGGCTGGCAGTCTGGGTCGAAGACCACCCTGATATCTTCCCCGTCAACTACAAGGTGGACCACGGAACGCTGGTTTTCCGTACGGCAGAAGGCACCAAGCTGCAGTCAGCGACCGGCGACACCCCTGTAGCTGTGGAGGCCGACGGTGTGGACGCGGACACTGGGATCGCATGGAGCATCGTAGTCAAGGGCCAGGCCGCCCCGGTAAAGGACCCGCAGGAGGTCCTGGACACGGTGGGGCTGCTGCTGTTCCCGTGGCAGGCCGGAACGAAGGAGCACTTCGTCCGGATCACCCCGGACACGGTCACCGGCCGGCGTTTTAAGGTCGCTCCCCCGCTGACCTGGTGGACGCCGCTCGATGACGCCACCCGGTCCTCGGACGAATAAGGTACGGGCCTAAGCCAGACGTGTGATTTCCACGCTGACGTTCAACGCGGAACCCCCGCCGCCGGACAGGATGCCCTTGAGCGGCGGCACGTCCCGGTAGTCGCGGCCACGTGCCACCGTGACATGAAAATCACCGGCCGGTTTGTGGTTGGTGGGATCCCAGCTGCGCCACTCACCGTCCCACCACTCAAGCCACGCGTGGGACTGGCCGGCCACTGTTTCCCCGATGTCCGCCGTCGAACGCGGGTGAAGGTAACCGGAGACATACCGGGCAGGGATCCCGCAGCTGCGCAGCGCCCCGATCGCGAGGTGAGCCAGGTCCTGGCAGACACCCTGGCGCTGGCCCCAGGCCTGCGCCGCGTTGGTAGTGACCCCCGTTGAGCCCTTCATGTAGGTCATCTCCCCGCGCATCCACTCGAAGACGGCCATGGCGGCCGCATGCGGGCTCAGGCCTTCGACGATCCCCGGAATGATGCCGAGGACTTCGTCGCCGGGACCACTCAGGCGGGACTGCGGGACCCAGTCGCTGAACTGGTTCAGAGCCTCGGGCGCCTGCAGCACGTCCCAGGAGACGATGTCGCCCTCGGCGGGGATGCGCTCAGCGCGGTGGACCTCGACCGTGGTGGTGGCGACGACCTCAAGGTACTCATGCGGCATCTGCATGTCGAAGCCGGTGACACGCGTACCCCAGTAGTCGCGGTAGCTGCTGATGGCTGCCTGCGACGGCGCAACTTTCATGGACGATTCCAGCACCACCTGCTGCGGATCAGTCAGCGGCGTCATGCGGGCTTCGTTGTACGAGAGCGTGACGCGCTTGTTGTACTTGTAGCCGGTCTTGTGGATGATGCTCAGCCGGGTCATGAAACTTCTCCCACCCAGGCCAGTTCGTCCGCCTGATTGAAGTACTTACGGGAAATTGCGTCGGAAGCCTGCGACACAGCCTTCTGCACGCGCTCCATGTGCTCCGGCAGTTCGGACATGAGGTCGTCGGTGCGGTGGAACTCCAGGAAGGTGCGGGCCTGTCCAACAATCCGGCGTGCGTCGTTGATGAAACCAACGCGCTGCGCGGAGGGGTCAAGCTTCGCCAGGCAGTCGTCCGCATCCCGCAGGGCGTAGACGATGGAACGCGGGAACAGCCGGTCCAGCAAAAGGAACTCGGCCGCATGCTGGTCGCCGAAGGCGGCGCGCCGGGTCCGCAGGAAGGATTCATAGGCGCCGGCGCAACGAAGCATGTTCACCCACGACATGCCGGCGGAGAGGACATCCCGGGTGGAGAGCATGCGGGCTGTCATATCGGCACGTTCCAGGGAGCGTCCCAGGGCCAGGAACAGCCAGCTGTCGTCGTGGCTGACGGTTGTGTCCGCCAGCCCGCTCACCATGGCTGTGCGTTCCAGCACCCAGTGGCAGAAACGGTAGGTGCCCACCACGTCCTTGCGGTGCTGGTTCAGGCCGTAGTACGTGGTGTTCAGGCTCTCCCAGAGCCCGGAGGAAACCGTTTCGCGGGCACGGCGGGCGTTCTCGCGGGCAGCGCCCAGCGAACCCGCAATCGACGTCGCGCTCTGTTTGTCGTAGGCGAGGGCGTGGAGCAGCTCCTCGAGGCCAAACTCGTCGCTCTCGGGCCGGGCGCCCATGACCGCCAGTAGTTCCCGGGCGACATTGTCCCGTTCCTCCGTGGGCAGGTGGTTGAGCCGCTCAAGGTGGACGTCCAGGATGCGGGCGGTGCCATCCGCCCGCTCCACATAGCGGCCGATCCAAAATAGGGACTCGGCAATACGGCTAAGCATTTGCGGCTACCTCCTGCGGGTCCGAAATCTGCATGAACATAAATGGTGAGAATGATACGGGCTGCACCCGACGGCGTCGGCTCACTGCTGCTGCTCCGTCTGGCGGTCGCGCCAGTTGCTTTCGACCGGCCACACCGAAACCCGCTCGCGGACGGTGATGGACGGCCTCGGCAGGAGTTCCACCGGAACCTCGGGAGAGTCAGACAGCACCCAGGTGTCCTTGGAGCCGCCGCCCTGGCTGGAATTGACGATCAGCGACCCCTCCTTGAGGGCGACGCGGGTCAGTCCGCCGGGAAGCACCCAGACGTCGTCGCCGTCGTTGACGGCAAACGGACGCAGGTCGACGTGCCGAGGGCCAAACTTATCACCGCTGAGGGTAGGAACCGTAGACAGCTGCAGGACGGGCTGCGCAATCCAGCCGCGGGGATCGGCGATGACGCGCTTGCGCAGAGCCTCCAGTTCGTCCTTGGTCGCGTCGGGCCCGATGACCAGGCCCTTGCCGCCCGAGCCGTCCACCGGTTTGACCACCAGTTCATCCAGCCTGTCCAGGACGTGCTCGCGCGCTTCCTTTTCCTCCAGCCGGAACGTGTCGACATTCGCGATCACTGGCTCTTCGCTGAGGTAATAGCGGATGAGGTCGGGCACGTAGCTGTACACGAGCTTGTCGTCCGCAACGCCGTTGCCCACGGCGTTGGCGATGGTCACGCCGCCGGCGCGGGCTGCATTGACCAGACCCGGGCAGCCCAGCATGGAATCGGCACGAAACTGCAGCGGATCGAGGAAGTCATCGTCGATCCGCTTGTAGATGACGTCAACGCGCTGTTCGCCTGCAGTGGTCCGCATGTAAACCCGGTTGCCGCGGCAGATGAGGTCGCGGCCCTCCACGAGCTCCACGCCCATGAGGCCGGCCAGCAGGGTGTGCTCGAAGTATGCGCTGTTGAACACCCCGGGGGTAAGGACCACTACTGTAGGGTCGTCGACGCCGGACGGCGCCGTCTTGCGGAGCGCGGACAGCAGCCGGCGCGGGTACTCTTCGACCGGACGGATCAGTTGCTGGCCGAAGGCTTCGGGCAGGCCCTTGGCCATGGCCCGGCGGTTTTCCAGCACGTAACTGACGCCCGAGGGGACCCGCACGTTGTCTTCCAGCACGCGGAAGGTTCCCGCCGCATCGCGGACAACGTCGATCCCGGAAATGTGGACGCGGACGCCGCCGGCGGGCTCAAAGCCGTGCACCTGGCGGTGGAAGTGGGCGCTCGTGGTGACAAGCTGGCGTGGGATGACGCCGTCGGTAACCACGGTCATCTTGTCGTAGACGTCATTGAGGAATGCTTCCAGCGCCCGGACCCGCTGCGCGACTCCCCTTTCGAGGACGCTCCACTCATCGGCCGGGATCACACGGGGCACGATATCCAGGGGAAACGGCCGTTCCTCCCCTGCGAAGTCGAAAGTGACACCGCGGTCCAGGAACGTCCGCGCCATCGAGTCGGCACGGGCGGTGACGTCGGCGAGGGAAAGCTCACGGAGGGCCCCTGCGACCTGCCCGTAGGACTTCCTGGCTAGTTGGCCGGGGGCAAACATCTCGTCGTAGGCACCGCTGCGGCCGGCGGCCTCGGAGTAATCCTGGAATAGGTCAGACATGGTCATTAGCCAACCACCTTTTTGTTTCGAATTCATTACTGGTGCCCATTGTGGCGTGTTGCAGCCACCCCCTCCGGTTCGTGTTTTTCCGCACTGTTCCGGCAAAGTAGGTGAGTGCCACTGCCCAGATTCCCCGCCGCCCGCCTGGGACGGATCTCCACACGGATCCCACCCATCGTGCCGGGACTGCTCACTGCCGTTTTCGCCGTCGGGGTGGCATTTACCGTACACGCAATGGTGCCCATCCTGCCTGCCATGACCATCGCGGTGGTGCTGGGACTGCTTGCCGCCAACCTGCCGGGCACGGGAACGTGGGTTGGAGGCGGGGCACGCTCCGGGCTCGACTTCGCTGGAAAGCACCTGATGAGGGCCGGCATCGTGGTCCTGGGCCTGAAAGTCAGCGTCATGGATGTCCTGGGGCTCGGCTGGCAGGCGCTGCTGCTCATCACCGGCGTGGTCCTGGTCAGTTTCGCAGGGACCTACGGGATATCGCGGATGTTCCGGCTGACCCGCGACGCCTCGCTGCTCATTGCCACCGGCTTTTCCATCTGCGGTGCCTCGGCCATTGGTGCCATGGCCGCGGTACGCAGGATCCGGCACGTGGACACAGTCTTGCCGGTGGCGCTGGTAACCCTGTGCGGCACGTTGGCCATCGGCGTCCTGCCGCTCCTCCTGCACCCGCTGCAGCTCACCCCCGAAGTGTTTGGCGCATGGACCGGCGCATCCGTGCACGACGTCGGCCAGGTGGTGGCCACGGCGCAGACCGCAGGAACCGGCGCGCTGGCGATCGCCGTCGTGGTCAAGCTGACCAGGGTGATCCTGCTGGCCCCCATGGTGGCCGCCGCCGGCGTCCACCAGCGGACCGTCATCAGCCGCGACGCGCGGAACGCGGCAGCGCTGAACGGAACCGTTGACAACGGGGCTGGCCCAAACAGGACAGACCCGAACGGAACGGGCCCGAACGGAACAGACCTGAACGGCGCGGGCGATCCGGACACGGACGGCGCGGAACTCCGGTTGCCGCCGGTTGTTCCGCTGTTCGTCATCGGCTTTGTGGCCATGGTGGGTTTGCGCTCCACGGGCTGGCTGTCCCCGGGGTGGCTGGACGCGGCAGCCGCCGTGCAGGACCTGCTGCTGGGCACGGCCCTGTTCGGCCTGGGCTCGGCGGTCCGGGTGCAGACCCTGCTCCATACCGGGGCAAGGGCGCTGCTGGCCGCCCTCGCGGCGTGGCTGCTGATCGCCCTCCTCGGCCTCGGGGCCGCAGTGCTGATCGTCCAGCCCCACTGATCGTTCAGCCATGCGGATCTTCCGGTGCTCTTGGTTGCCCCGGCGCGCGAATGTTTCGGGGCGGGCGCGTGATTCAATAGCTTGGTGTCGAATGAGAACCTGCACCGCGATGAAGCGGCAATACGCTCAGCCCTGGTCACCACCCACAGCTACGACGTTTCGCTCGACGTCCGCCTGGCGCAGGATCCGGAGGTCCGGGGATACACGAGTCGCAGCGTCATCAACTTTTCGGCGCGGGAACCGGGTGCATCCACCTTCCTGGACTTCATCAGCAGCGATGTGCACAGCGTCTTCCTGAACGGACAAGGACTCTCCGTCGAGG
Source organism: Arthrobacter oryzae (assembly GCF_030812315.1). Taxonomy (GTDB): domain Bacteria; phylum Actinomycetota; class Actinomycetes; order Actinomycetales; family Micrococcaceae; genus Arthrobacter; species Arthrobacter oryzae_B. The sequence continues at coordinate 301,422 of NZ_JAUSSM010000002.1, forward strand.
ACGTCGTGGACGGATCCCGTATCCGCCTGGACAACCTCCAGGCTGAAAACCAGGTCACCGTCACCGGGACGGCCCTCTACAGCACCTCCGGCGAGGGCATGCACCGCTTCTTTGATCCGGCGGACGGCAAGTGCTACCTCTACACCCAATACGAGCCTGCCGATGCCCGGCGGGTGTTTGCGAATTTTGAGCAGCCCGACCTTAAGGCGGAGTTCACGTTCCACGTGATGGCGCCGTCGGACTGGCAGGTCGCCTCCAACGGTAGCGAGGCCGGCCGCGTCCAGCTGACCAGCGACCCGGCAACCAGCCGGTGGGACTTCGCCCCCACGGGGCGGATGTCCACCTACATCACCACGGTCCTGGCGGGGCCGTATTTCAGGGCAGAGGACCACTGGAGCGGAACACTCGACGACGGGACCGCGCTGGAGGTCCCGCTCGCGCTGTACTGCCGCGCCTCGATGGCCAAGTCGTTCGACACCGGACACCTTTTCCAGCTCACCAAACAGGGGCTGGGGTTCTTCAACAACCTTTTCGACTATCCGTATCCGTGGGGCAAGTACGACCAGGCCTTCGTGCCCGAATACAACCTCGGCGCCATGGAAAACCCCGGACTTGTCACCTTCACCGAAAATTACGTCTTTACGTCCCGGGCGGCCGATTCCCAGTACCAGGGACGGGCGAATACCCTCATGCACGAAATGGCGCACATGTGGTTCGGTGACCTCGTGACGATGCAGTGGTGGGACGATCTCTGGCTCAAGGAATCCTTCGCGGACTACATGGGCACCCTGGGCGTGGACCGTGCCACGGACTGGGATACGGCGTGGGTGAACTTCGCCAACAACCGCAAAGCCTGGGCCTATGTCCAGGACCAGCTGCCCACCACCCACCCGATCGTCGCCGACATTCCTGACCTGGAGGCGGCCAAGCAGAATTTCGACGGCATCACGTACGCCAAGGGCGCGTCCGTGCTCAAGCAACTCGTGTCCTATGTCGGTTTTGAGGCGTTCATCGCGGGTTCGCGCCGGTATTTCCGGGACCACGCGTACGGCAACACCACCCTGTCTGACCTGCTGGCCGCCCTGGGCGAGGCATCGGGCCGGGATCTGACAGTGTGGGCCCGGCAGTGGCTGCAGACCTCGGGGATCTCCACCGTCACTGCCGAAATCGAAGAGCACGACGGCGTGCTCGGCAAGGTCGCCCTCGTCCAGGACGCGGTGGACCCCAGCACGGGCCGCCAGGAACTGCGGCCGCACCGCCTTCGGATCGGGCTGTACGATTTCAACCCCGACGGCGCGCTGGCCAGGGTGGACAGAGTGGAGACTGACTTGGCCGGCGACCGCACCGTCGTGACGGAGCTCGAGGGCAGGCCGGTACCGGCTCTCCTTCTGGTCAACGACGACGACCTCAGCTACGTGAAGGTCCGGTTTGATCCCCGCTCGGAAGCGACCGCCCGGGCGTCCCTCGGCGCCCTGCAGGATCCGATGGCACGGGCGCTCTGCTGGACGGCACTCTGGGACTCCGCACGCGACGCCGTGGCACCTGCGGACCGCTACGTTGCGGCTGTGGAAAAATTCGGCCCCGCCGAGAAGGGCATCGGCGTGCTGCTGAATGTCCTGGGCAATGCCACCACCGCCATTGACCGCTATGTCCCCGCTGCCGAACGGCCCGACGTCCGGAACGGTTTCCTCAACGCTGCTGCACGCGAACTCGAGGCGGCCGAACCCGGCTCGGACCACCAGCTCGCCTGGGCGAGGGCACTCGCCACGACGAGCAGGCAGGCCACCGGCCGGCTGGAGCTCGTGCGGGGGATCCTGGACCGCACAACGGTGGTCGAAGGCCTGGCCGTCGATCCGGAGCTCCGTTGGAGCCTGTGGCACGCGCTGGCAGCCAACGGGCAGGCGACCGAGGCCGAACTGGATGCCGAGCTGGCCCGTGACACCACAGCTTCAGGCCGCGCCGGCCATGCCACGGCACTGGCCGCCCGGCCCGACCCCTCCGTCAAAGCCGCTGCGTGGGAAGCGGCCGTCAACGGCACCGCACTCTCCAACCAGCTCCTCAGCGCCACGATCGCAGGCTTCAACACCGCGCCGGACACGTTGCTGGACCCGTTCGTTGAGCCGTACTTCGATTGCGTGGAGAAAGTCTGGGCGGAGCGCAGCATCGAGATCGCCAGCCGGATCGTTCGCGGCTTGTTCCCCGCTGGGCAGGACCTTGTCGCCGGGCCGCCCGAGGAGCACCCGGTCCTGGTCCGCACCGATGACTGGCTCGCAGGACATCCCGCGGCACCGCGTGCGCTGCGCCGGATCATCATCGAGCAGCGGAGCCACCTGGACCGTGCCCTTAAGGCGCAGGCCCTGACCCCACCATCGGTTGCTAGGGCACCCGGTGCAGCCACTCCCCTGTTCCGAACTTGACTTCGACACGGTCGCGGGCGGCGGCAAGCTCCGCGTCGGTCAGGACCGACGGCGTTGCCCCGTACCGGCCGCTGAAGACGTTTATCATGGCCTCAACGATCTCCGCCCGGGCAAGGCCCGTCTGCCGGCGCAGCGGATCCACCCGCTTCTTCGCGCTGGTGGTGCCCTTGTCTGACAGCTTTTCCTTGCCGATCCGCAGGACCTCCACCATCTTGTCGGCGTCGATGTCGTAGCTCATGGTCACGTGGTGGAGCATTCCGCCGTTGGCCAGGCGCTTCTGTGCTGCGCCGCCGATCTTGCCCTGTTCGGTGGCAATGTCGTTGAGGGGCACATAGAAGGCGCTGATGCCCAGTTTCTCCAGCGCGGCCATGACCCAGGCGTCAAGGAACGCGTAGGAGTCGGCGAAGCTGATGCCGTCCACGAGGGTCTGGGGCAGGTACAGCGAATAGGTGATGCAGTTGCCCGCTTCCATGAACATCGCTCCGCCGCCGCTGATCCGGCGCACGACGGTAATGCCGTGGCGGGCCACGCCGTCGGGATGGATCTCGTTGCGCACGGACTGGAAGCTGCCGATCACCACGGACGGTTCCTCCCAGTCCCAGAACCGGAGCGTGGGATTGCGGCGCCCGGCACCCACCTCCTCGGTGAGGACCTCGTCCAGGGCGACATTGACGTGCGTCGGCAGCACCGTTGGGGCTATGACATTCCAGTGGTGGTCCGCCCAGCCAGTGGCTTTCGCCAGCGCCCTGCGGACGGCGACAGAGACGGCGTCGGCGGAGAACCCGAACAGGACGGCATCGTCCGGTAGTGCGGCGGTTACAGCCGCCGAGATGTCCGCCGCGGCCGTTGTCTCCGGAAGCCCGGCCAGGGCGCGGTTGATGTCCAGGAGTGCTTCATCCGGTTCCAGGAAGAAGTCACCGCTGACGGACACGTGCGCGAAACGCCCGCCGACGACGTCGAAATCCACCACGACCAGCTTGCCGCCCGGGACCTTGTACTCACCGTGGCGACGGCCGCCGTCGTCGTGCGTGACGTCCGCCGGACCGTGCTCAAAAGGAGGGATTGCCATGCAGTCCATCCTGCCTCATCAACGCGAAAAGCCCGCCCCTTCCGGCAGAACCGGAAGGTGCGGGCTTTCCAAAGAACCTTGGGGAGAAGTTGTTACTTCTTGCCGCCGAAGCCCTTGAAGCGAGCGTTGAAGCGCTCGACGCGGCCTGCGGAGTCCATGATGCGCTGCTTGCCCGTGTAGAACGGGTGGGACTCGGAGGAGATTTCGACGTCGATGACCGGGTAGGTGTTTCCGTCTTCCCACTCGATGGTCTTCTTGGAAGACACGGTGGACTTGGTCAGGAACTTGACGCCGGAAGCCAGGTCGTTGAATACAACAGCTTCGTACTTCGGGTGGATATCAGACTTCATAATGGGACCTTTGTTCGCACAACTGGATTTTGCCAGTTGCCAGGTATGAATGGGATGCGGGCCGTGGAACACCGGTCTGCATGCCAAAAGCAGTGCAAACACCGGGTGTCCGGACCAACACTCAATCCTAGCCTAAAGACGCTCGTGGCACGAACCCGCATAGGCGCCCCACAGGCGGAAGCGGGGCCTTCCGGGAACTAGCCGCGGGGCCGCAGTTCCCAGAAGGCGACGGCGGAAGCCGCCGCCACGTTGAGCGAATCGACGCCTGCCCGCATCGGAATCCTGACGGCGAGGTCGACGGCGGAGAGGGTTTCGGCGCTCATCCCGGCGCCTTCCGTGCCGAGGACCAACGCCAGCTTGTCCGGATTCCGGGCGGCCAGTTCGTCGAGGTCCACCGCGTTACCGGTGAGCTCCATCGCTGCCACAGTGAACCCCTGCCCGCGCAGTACCTCCAGATCGGCCGGCCAGGACTCCAGGCGCGCCCAGGGAACCTGGAACACGGTGCCCATGCTCACCCGGACGCTGCGCCGGTAGAGCGGGTCGCCGCACCGGGGCGAGACGAGTACTGCGTCAACGCCCAGGGCTGCCGCGGACCGGAAAATGGCACCGACGTTCGTGTGGTCCACAATGTCCTCCAGAACGGCCACCCTCCGGGCGCCAGCCAGGAGTTCGGGCAGCGGGACGGGCGCGGGACGGTGCATGGCCGCCATCGCACCTCGGTGCAGGTGGAAGCCCGTGATGTCCTCGAGCAGCGCGGCGGAGCCGATGTAGACCGGAACGTCCGGAAACTCACTGAAGACATCGGCCAGGTCCTCCAACCATTTCTCCGCAAGGAAGAAGGACCGGGGCCGGTGGCCGGCAGCCAGGGCGCGGCGGAGGACCCGCGATGATTCCGCTATGTACATCCCCTCCGCGGGCTCCCGGACTTTGCGGAGGTGGACATCCGTCAGCCGGGTGTAATCGGACACCCGGGGATCGTCGGAGGACTCGAGATAGTGGAGCGTCATGGGAGGTTCATTTCAACAGGCATTCAACGGGTTATTTGAAGAGGTTTGCGATCATGAAGCCCAGGGCCACGAGGCCAAGGGCGAAGATGACACCGCGGAGGACCGGCGGCGAGAGCCGGCGGCCCACTTTGGAACCGACGACGCCGCCGATGAGCGAACTGACCGCGATAATGGCCACTACAGTCCAGTTGATGCGGCCGAAGGCAAACAGCAGGTAGGACGCCGCAGCCACGATGTTCACGCCCAGCACGAGGATGTTCTTCATGGCGTTGGCGTTCTGGATGGTTCCTGTCATGAAGATGCCAAGGATGCCCACCAGAAGGATGCCCTGCGCAGCCACGAAGTAGCCGCCGTAGACGCCGGCCAGGTACACCAGCACGATCAGGATCACGCCGTGGCGTTTGTCCCGGATGGCATGCTCCGGGTTTTCCTCACGGTTCCTCACCCACTGCTGGAGCCGGGGCTGGAACACCACCATCAGGAGGGCCAGTACGATCAGCGCGGGCGCGGCGTAGTGGAACACCTTTTCCGGGAGGTGCAGCAGCAGCCAGGCGCCGCTGATGCCGCCCAGGAGGGATGCCGGGAGGAGCCGGAGCAATTGCCGGCCGCGCCCTGCAAGTTCCTTCCTGTACCCCCAGGCGCCGGCGGCATTGCCGGCCACCAGCCCCATGGCATTGCTGATGGAGGCTGTTACCGGGGCAACTCCCAGTGCGATGAGGACGGGAAAGGTGACGAGGGTGCCCGAACCCACAACACTGTTGATGGTTCCGGCCCACAGCCCGGCAAAAAAGACGAAGACGCCGCTGAGTAAGTCCACGCTAGGCTGGCCGCCGGATCAGCGGCGGGCGGTGGCTGCGTAGCGTCCCGCGTTGACCGTGACGTCGAGCGGCAGGCCGAAGGTCTCGCTGAGGTGCTCCGACGTCAACACGTCCGAAATGGGGCCGGCTGCCACCACCTGGGCATCCCGCATCAGCATGGCGTGGGTGAAGCCCGGCGGGACTTCCTCGAGGTGGTGCGTTACGAGCACGATGGCCGGGGCCGTGTCGTCCCGCGCCAGTTCGCTGAGGCGGTGCACCAGGTCTTCACGGCCGCCAAGGTCCAGCCCTGCGGCGGGCTCGTCCAGGAGGAGCAGTTCCGGGTCCGTCATCAGGGCCCGGGCAATCTGGACCCGCTTGCGCTCACCTTCGGAGAGGGACGCGAACGCCCGGTTCAGGAGCGGCCCCATGCCCCACTCGTTCAGGAGCCGGAACGCGCGGCGTTCGTCGTCCTTCTCGTAGCCTTCGCGCCAGCGTCCGGTGACACCGTAAGCCGCCGTCACCACCACGTTGAGCACTTTCTCCTGCTCGGGAATCTGGGTGGCCAGAGCGGCGGAGGATAGGCCGATGCGGGGCCGGAGTTCAAAAACGTCAACAGCCCCCAGCATTTCCTCCAGGATCCCGGCCATCCCGCTCGTGGGGTGGAGCCGTGCCGCCGCAATCTGGAGCAGAGTGGTCTTGCCGGCGCCGTTGGGTCCCAGGATCACCCAGCGTTCGCCTTCTTTGACCTGCCAGTCCACTTTGTTGAGGAGCGTTTTAGCTCCGCGGACAACGCTGACGGCAGCCATTTCAAGAACATCACTCATAGGAGTAGACACTAGGACAAAACAGCGTGCGACTGATAACTGAAACGTCGCGGGCGAAACCGGCTGCAGGGCGGGACGAAACGAATTCGGGCGGCGGGACGGCGCTCGATAAGATTGCAGTCATGAGTTCGAACGTGACTGCGGTCAGCTACGGCGTGAAATTGTCCCCTGCGGAACTGGAGAACCTCCGTTCCCTGCTGACCGGATCAGGCGCGTCCTTCGCCGCCGAGTCCCGCACCGGCGACGAGCGTTTCGAGGTGTACGCGGTGGATTTCTCCGTGGAGTCCGGGACAGCTGCCGAGATCGGAGCGCTGCGGCAGGACGTGGCCGCAGCAGGCTTCAGGGGAATGGACACAGCGATCGTTCCAGCGGCCCTTCGGGAGGCGCCCCGCAAGTTCTTGATCATGGATGTGGATTCCACCCTGATCCAGCAGGAGGTCATTGAACTCCTGGCAGCTTACGCCGGGAAGCGGGAGGAAGTTACGGCCGTCACCGAGGCGGCCATGCGCGGCGAGCTCGATTTCGCCCAGAGCCTGCATGCTCGGGTGGCGGTCCTCGCCGGGCTACCCGCCGACGTCGTCGATTCCGTCCGGACCGAGGTGAAACTCAGTGAAGGTGCTGCGGAGCTTGTTGCGGCCTTCAAGGCTGCCGGCCACGCCGTGGCAGTGGTTTCGGGCGGGTTCAACCAGATCCTGCGTCCCATTGCTGAGGACCTCGGCATGGATTACTGGATCGCCAATGAACTGGAAATTGTCGACGGCGCGCTGACGGGCAAGGTGCTTGGGGCCGTGATTGACCGCGCAGCGAAGGAGAAGTACCTGCGCGAGTGGGCCGCCGCCGAGGGCATCCCCATGGAGCACACCATCGCCGTGGGCGACGGCGCCAATGATCTCGACATGCTCAGTGCCGCCGGGATCGGTGTCGCCTTCAATGCCAAGCCCGCCGTGCGGGCAGCGGCGGATGCGGCCGTCAACATGCCCTATCTGGACGCCGTGCGGCACATCGCCGGGGTCTGAGGCAGCCGTCGGGCGCTGACGAACAGCGTCGTGAATGAGCACCAACAAAGGAAGGCCGGGCATTCGCCCGGCCTTCCTTTGTTGGTGCGTGGTGCGGAAGAGTCAGCCTGCCTGGCCGGTGCCCTTGCCGAAGTAGTCGGCACCGCCGGCGTATTCCGTGTGGCCGGTTTCGACGTCGGCGGTGACCATCTTGGCAATTTCCGCGGCGAACTCCGCAACGGAATACAGCTTGCCGGCCTCCGCGCGGCGGGCTTCGATGGCGCCCGGGTTGGACCGGTCAAGCAGCGTGGCGGTAACCGTTCCTTCGATCATGTCGCCGGACACCACCACGAGGGAGATGCCCTTGTCAGCAAGGTTCGGGATCAGGGCGCGCAGGGCATCCTCGCCGGCGCGCTTGCTGCGTGCCACGGGCTCATATTCCGGCATGGTGGGCACGGAATCGATGAAGTGGGCCTGGTGGCTGGTGATGAACACCACGCGGGAGCCTTCACGCATCAGCGGCACGGCGGCGTTGAGCATGTTGACCTGGGCATCGCGGTTCAGCTTTAGGGCGTAGCCCTCCTCCATGCCCGATTCCATGCCGCCGGAGGCGTTCAGGACCAGGACGTCGAGCGAGCCGAAGTTCTCCATGGCCGCGCTGGCCAGGGCCTGGACACCTTCCTGCGTGGTGAGGTCGGCTCCGACCGCCGCTGCACGGCCACCGGCCGCCTCGATCTCGGCCACAACCTTGTTGGCGCGCGGGGCCTTCTGGCGGTAGTTCACCACAACGGCCGCGCCTTCGGCCGCGAGGAGCTTGGCGACATCCGCGCCGATCCCCCTCGACGAACCGGTCACAATGGCAGTCTTGTTGTCCAGCAATCCCATTCGAGCTCCTTTGTTCCAAACGTCCAAAATCTGTGGGTCTGCCATCCATCATGCCAGCGGAGGGCGGGAATTCAGTTGTTTGACGTCAACAAAGAAGGGGACCCGGCCTAGTTGCGGTTGATTCGGATTTTCCGCTTCTCCGTGGCTGGTGCCTGCTCGGGTGCCGGCGCACGCACCTCAAGGACGCCGTCCGTGTAGGTGGCCGTGACGTCGTCCTCGCGGGATCCGGGCGGCAGGGAGACACTTCGCGAAAGGGAGCCGTAGCGGAACTCCGTGCGGTAGCCGTACTTGTCCTGATGCTCGGACTTTTCCTCGCGCTCCGCCTTGATGTGGAGCATCCCGTCGGCCACTGAGACATCCACGTCCGTCTCGGGATCAATGCCGGGCAGTTCCGCCCGCACCACGAGGGTGCTGCCGTCCAGGAACTGTTCCACACGGATTGACGGCTGCGTCAGGTCCCCCTCGAGGAACCGCCGAAACGGCTCCAGAACATCCGATGGCGTCCATTTACTGAGATCGGCCATGATAGCTCCCTAGTCTTGTTTCCCAGCATGCGGCCGGCCGTGGCATGGGACCGGCCCGTATGCCCATTACACACCTGGCGAACGGGCGTGTAATGGGCAAAAGGTCCCGTTGTGCCACGGATCCACCCGACAGGGACCCTGGAGCAGGTAGCGGGGGCGGGGCTAGTGCCCCATGCCCAGGCCGCCGTCCACAGGGATGACGGCACCGGAGATGTAGGACGCTTCATCGCTGGAGATCCAGCGCACCACGTTCGCCACCTCCGCGGCTTCGGCGAAACGGCCCGCGGGAACCTTGGACAGGTAGTCCTTCTGGGTGGCCTCGGGCAGTTCCGCCGTCATGTCCGTGTTGATGAACCCCGGCGCCACGACGTTGGCGGTGATGCCGCGGCCGCCGAGTTCGCGCGTCAGCGACCGGGCAATCCCCACGAGGCCGGCCTTGGAAGCCGAGTAGTTGATCTGGCCGGGGGCGCCGTACAGTCCGGAAACGGAGGAAATCAGGACAACCCGGCCCTTGCGCTTGCGGATCATGCCTTTGGAGGCCCGCTTGATGACCCGGAAGGCACCGGTCAGGTTGGTGTCGATGACCGAGGTGAAGTCGTCTTCGCTCATGCGCATCAGCAGTGTGTCCTTGGTGATGCCAGCGTTTGCCACCAAGACCTCCACCGGACCGTGTGCAGCTTCAACCTCAGCAAAGGCAGCGTCAACAGAGGCCTCATCGGTGACGTCGGCCTTGACGCCCAGGATTCCTTCCGGAAGCGCCGACTCGCTGCGGTACGTGACCGCGACCTTGTCACCGTTGGCGAGGAAGGCCTCGGCGATGGCCAGTCCGATGCCTCGGTTGCCTCCGGTGATCAGAACGCTGCGGCCGGTTGATGCTGCTTCAGTCATAGTTTGCTCCGGGATTCTGCGGCATGGGGCACCGCGGTAAGGGGCGGGATTTTTACTGCCTCCGATCTTAGCCCGCGTTTGGGCGGCACTGTTGAGGGTGAGAGAATTGGATTAAGCCTTGGGAGCGTGATTAAACAGCCGTGACACTTGCAAAACGACCCGGACATTCGATGCCCGGTGGACCGGACGCCGTCTCCGGTGACGCCCAGGTGCACAGCATTACGGATGCCGCCTCCGCCCACTCGGAAGAGATGCGCGGGCGGATGATCAAGTACGCCGTGGCCATGGGCATCCGCATGGTGTGCCTGATCCTGGTGTTCGTCGTGGACGGCTGGTTCAAGGTTGTCCCGATTGCCGGCGCGGTGTTCCTGCCCTGGATTGCAGTGGTCATTGCCAACGGCAGCGACAAAGCGGAGATTCACAGCGACTACCTGCTCGACTCCGCCCCGCTGGCGGAACTCGAAGCACCGGACGTACCGGCAGCTGCCGAGGACGAAGGCCCAACGGTTCTCCAGGGCGAACTCATCGAGGACGAAGACGATATCGACGGCCAGGAACGGGCAGCTTCATGAACATTTTTGACCTGGCGGGAGGCGATGCTGCGCCTGTCGAAGCGGCTGCGCCCATGTGCTCCAGGAAGGCCTGCCGGTCCGGTGCCGCCTGGCAGCTGCTGTGGAACAACCCCAAGATCCACACGCCCGAACGCCGCAAGATCTGGCTCGCCTGTGATGAGCACCGGCTCTGGCTGGAGGATTACCTGCAGACCCGTGGCCTCTGGAAAGAGACGGTGCCGCTGGGCCTGGCAACCGCGTCAGGCAGGGACAGCTGAATGTACCGCTTCCTCTTTTCCAGCAAGTGGCTGGGCTATTTGCTGCTGGCTGCGATCTTTGCCACGGCCTGCGTGTTCCTGGGCCGCTGGCAGATGGACCGCAGGGCCGAGACCCTTGCGGAAATCAACCGGGTCACGTCCAACTACTCGGCCGCTCCCCTGCCGTTCGCCGAAGCCGAGCAGCAGTTTTCCCGGCTCGATGCCGACAAGGAATGGACCCAGGTTGAGTTGAAGGGCCGCTATGACGTCGCCGGACAGAGGGTGGTGCGCAACCGCCCGCTCAACGGCCAGCCGGGCTATGAAGTGGTGGTTCCCTTCAAACTCAACACCGGACAGACGGTTGTGGTGGACCGCGGCTGGCTCCCGATCGGTAACAACACCCCGGGCCGCCCCGATTCCGTCCCCGAGCCGCCCCCGGGCGAAGTCACCGTGATCGTGCGCCTGAAACCGGGTGAACCCGAACTTCAGCGTGGCGCCCCGGACGGACAGCTTGCTTCCATTGACCTCCCGGCCTATGCCGCCCAGCTTGGCTACCCCGTACTGACCGGCGCCTACGGGCAGCTCGCCTCCGAAACACCGGCCGCCGCCGCAATGCCGTACCCCTTCCCGAAGCCTTCAGTGGAAGAGGGTACCCACCTGTCCTATTCGCTGCAGTGGTTCGCCTTCGGCGTCCTGATGTTCATCGGCTTCGGCTACGCGGCCCGCCAACAGGCGCGCAACGCGGAGATCGACGCGCAGGACGCCGCGGCGGACGGTGCGGCGCCCGAATATGCCATGGCCGCGAACCGCCGCCGTCCCGCTCCCCGGAAACGGAAACAGCCGACGGCGGAGGAAGAGGAAGACGCGATCCTGGACGCCCAGGGGTACTGACCGATGAGCCTTGATGCCTTTCCCGACCCGGTGGCAAACGTGAAGCGCGCGCTCACTGCCCTCGGTGCCGAGGACACCGTGACGGTGTTCGACTCGAAAGTCCCGACGGCGGCAGCTGCGGCCGCCGCGCTCGGCTGCGACGTCGCGGCAATCACCAACAGCCTGGTGTTTAACCTCGAGGGTTCCCCGCTGCTGATCCTGGCCAGCGGCGCGGCCAAGGTGGACGTCCACAAGGTTGCCGCGCAACTGGGCACCGGCAGGATCCGCCGGGCCTCCCCCGAGTTCGTCCTGGAACACACAGGCCAGGAAGTAGGAGGAGTGGCCCCGGTCGGGCACCCGGAAAAGATCAAAACCCTGCTGGACGAGTCACTCAAAAGCCACGACGTCCTCTGGGCAGGAGCGGGAGACCACAACTCGATGTTCTCCATCACCTACAAGGACCTGCACAGGATCACCGGCGCAGAAGAGATGCCCGTCCGCTAGCGAAGCGGACGCACGGACGACGCCAACGAGGCTTATGCGAGCGTAATCAGGTCCAGGTAGTCTTCGTTCCAATGGTCCTCGATGCCGTCGGGCAGGAGGACGACGCGTTCGGGGTTAAGGGCTTCGACGGCACCTTCATCGTGGCTAACCAGCACGACGGCGCCTGTGTAGTTGCGCAGGGCGCCCAGGATCTCGGAGCGGCTGGCAGGATCAAGGTTGTTCGTGGGCTCGTCAAGGAGCAGCACGTTCGCGCTTGAGGCCACGATCGTGGCCAGGGCGAGGCGCGTCTTCTCACCGCCGGAGAGCACGCCGGCAGGCTTGTCGACGTCGTCACCGGAGAACAGGAACGAACCGAGGATGCCGCGCACCTCGGCGTCGTTCATGTCCGGCGCGGAGGAGCGCATGTTCTGCAGGACTGTGCGGTCGACGTCGAGCGTCTCGTGCTCCTGGGCGTAGTAGCCAACCTTCAGGCCGTGGCCCGCGATCACTTCGCCGGTGTCGGGCTTGTCCACGCCGGCAAGCATCCGCAGCAGGGTGGTCTTGCCGGCGCCGTTGAGGCCCAGGATGACCACCTTGGAGCCGCGGTCGATGGCCAGGTCCACGTCGGTGAAGATTTCCAGCGAGCCGTATGACTTGCTGAGGCCGTCCGCGGTGAGCGGAGTCTTGCCGCAGGGCGACGGGTCGGGGAAGCGCAGGGCTGCCACGCGGTCGGTTTCGCGCACGGCCTCCAGGCCGCTGAGCAGGCGTTCGGCGCGCTTGGCCATGTTCTGCGCGGCAACGGCCTTGGTGGCCTTGGCCCGCATCTTGTTGGCCTGGTCGAACAGGACCTGCGCCTTCTTTTCGGCGTTGGCACGCTCACGCTTGCGGGCGCGCTCGTCGGTTTCGCGCTGCTGCAGGTAGCGCTTCCAGTCCATGTTGTAGAAGTCGATCTGGGCGCGGTTGGCGTCCAGCAGGAAGACCTTGTTCACGGTGGCTTCGAGCAGTTCCGTGTCGTGGCTGATCACGATCAGGCCGCCCTGGTGGTTCTTCAGGAACTCGCGCAGCCAGGCGATGGAGTCAGCATCGAGGTGGTTGGTGGGCTCATCGAGGAGCATGGTCTCGGCGTCCGAGTACAGGATGCGGGCGAGCTCCACACGGCGCCGCTGCCCACCCGACAGGGTCTTGAGCGGCTGGTTGAGCAGGCGGTCCGGCAGTGCGAGGTTTGAACAGATCGCTGCGGCCTCGGCTTCGGCAGCGTAGCCGCCGGCGGCCAGGAATTCGGATTCCAGCCGGTCATAGCGGTTCATCGCCTTGCGCTGGACGGCGGCGTCCTCGCTGGCCATCTCTTCATGGGCCAGCCGGAGCTTCCCGACTGCGATGTCCAGGCCGCGGACAGACAGGATCCGGTCGCGGGCGAGCTGTTCCATGTCCGGCGTGCGGGGGTCCTGGGGAAGGTAGCCGATCTCGCCGCTGCGGCTGACCTTGCCGCCGGCGGGCAGTCCCTCGCCGGCTAGGACGCGGGTGAGGGTCGTCTTGCCTGCACCGTTACGGCCGACAAGGCCGATCTTGTCTCCCTTGTCGATCCGGAAGCTCACCTGGTCCATGAGGAGGCGGGCGCCGGCGCGCAGTTCGAGATCCTGGACGGTAATCAATGCAGCTAAGGCCTTTCACAACAGGGAACGCCGCGGCACAACGGATGGAGTCTGGGCAGGGCCGGGGCAGTGTGGCCGAGAGAACGGCCCTTACCAGTCTACCGGCACCACTCCCCCCGGATTACCTCGGCACTGGCGCCGCGGAAGTCATCTTTTGGCCACCCTGTCCAGAGCGGGCGTCCTCCGTTAGTGGATCCCCTACAAAATACGGCAGGGACCGGAGACGTATCGTCGAAATGGAGGGAAGCGCCTGTACGCAGGCGGCTGCCCCCAACCCCGTTGCACTTGCACCAATTGACAGGACCTCCCCATGACCAAGACTGACAGTGCCGCCACCAGCCAGGCGGCCTCAGGCGTCAAATCAGGCAGTAAGCCCGGCCGGAAGCGCTGGAACGCCACGGACCTCGGCCTCATCGCCGTCTTTGCCGCGCTCGTGGCCGGCTCCGCGCTCATTGCGGCCATTCCCGTGGGCGGACTCGGCGTGCCGATCACCCTGCAGACACTCGCCGTGATGCTGACAGGGCTGGCACTGGGCCCCGGCAGGGCGTTCGCGGCCGTCGGCCTGTACACCCTGCTGGGGCTTGCCGGCCTGCCGATCTTCAGCGGCGGCAGGAGCGGGCTGGGGATCCTCGCCGGCCCCTCCGCCGGCTACATCATCGCCTTTCCGCTGGCTGCCCTGGCCGTCGGCTGGCTCACCACGATCGTGCTCCGCCGCACCTTGAAGTACCGGGGGCTGTTCCTGTTCGCCGCGGCCATGGCCACGAGTATTGTGCTGGTGCACGGCCTTGGGGTGCTGGGCATGATGGTCAACGCCAAGCTGGACCTTTCAAAGGCTTTCCTCCTGGATTTGGCCTACTACCCGGGCGACATCATTAAGAACCTCCTGGCCGTCAGCATCGCCCTCGCCCTGCACAAGGCGTTCCCGGATCTCCTGATCCGCCGCGCCGGCGTCCGGAACTCCGGGGCGGGCCAGGCAGCCAGTTAGCATGGGCAGCATCCTTCTGGACGGAGTCGCCGTTCGGGTGGCGGTGGACGGCAGCCCGCAGCCCAAAACGCTGCTGCGCGGCGTCTCGCTGAATCTTACGGAACAGCGGATCGGCGTGATCGGAGCCAACGGGTCCGGGAAGTCCACGCTCCTGCGGCTCCTCAACGGACTCGTGGCACCGAGCGACGGAGCGGTGACCGTTGACGGCGACGATACCGTCCGCTCCGTGCGTGCCGTGCGCCGAAAGGTCGGATTTGTTTTCACGGACCCCCTGTCCCAGCTGGTGATGCCCACCGGCCGGGAGGATGTCGAACTGTCCCTGCGGCGATCTGTCCGGAACACAACGGAGCGCCGGGACGCTGCCGAGGCGATCCTCAACCGCTTCGCGCTGATGCCGCTGGCGGACCAAAGCATCTACGAGCTCTCGGGCGGCGAACGGCAGCTGATGGCCCTGGCCGCCGTCCTCGCCGTCGAACCTGCAGTCCTGGTGCTGGATGAGCCGTCCACGCTGCTGGACCTGCGCAACCGCGAACTGCTGCGGCGGACCATCTCGGGCCTCAGCCAGCAGATCGTCATGTCCACGCACGACCTGGAGCTGGCCCGGGACATGGACCGCGTCTTGGTGGTGGAATCCGGACAGGTGGTGTTCGACGGCGGTGCTGGCGCCGCCGTCGAGCACTACCGGGAGCTGTCCGCTGCCAGCCTCCCGCCGGTCAGCGCCACCGTGCCGCCGGGCAGTCCGGAGGACAGGTGAGCAGCCAGGGATTCCTGCTGGTGAACTACGTTCCCGGTACCTCGCCGGTCCACCGGGCGCCGCTCTGGCTAAAGTTCATGGGGGTGGTTGGCTGCGGCATGGGATCGTTCCTTGTGGTCGACTGGGTGGTTGCCGCGGCGGTGCTGACGTTCATGTGCTCTGTTTTCCTGCTGAGCGGCGCCGGCCCGGGACGCCTGTACAAGGCCGTCCGGCCCATCCTGCCCGTGCTGCTTGCCATCGGCCTGTTCCAGTGGTGGCAGCTGGGCGGTCCTGTTGCGGGGCGGATTGTCCTTAACATCCTGGTCTGCGTCGTTGCGGCGTCCATTCTGACCGCCACCACGCCGATGCAGCGGCTCCTCGACGGCGTCGTCTCGCTGGCTGTGCCGTTCCGGCGTTTTGGCGCGGATCCCGAGCGCTTCGCCCTGACCATCGCGATCATGCTCCGGAGCATTCCGTTCATCGCCGGGGCGTACTCGGAGGTGAGGGACTCGGCGCGGGCGCGCGGCCTGGAGCGGAATCCGCGGGCGCTGGTCCTGCCGGTTTTCATCACCACGGTGGCCTACGCCCGCCAGACCGGCGATGCCCTGGCTGCCCGCGGTCTGGGAGAACCCGACGATGACGACTACCCGCGCCAGGGAGACGGCTAGGACGTTTCGGCCATCCGGTCGAGAGGTTCGTACCTGAAGAGGGCCGCGGTTCCCATGCCGCCGGCAATGCTGATCATGGCCAGCGCCAGCTGTCGCGGGCCGCCATTCCGGCCGCCATGGACAGCGTCCCGGCGCGCCTGGGCAAGGAGCCTCGTCACCAGCACAGCACCGGACGCGCCGTACGCGTGGCCCAAGGCCAGCGCCCCGCCGTCGAGGTTTGCCCGCCCGGGGTCGATGCCGAGGGCGTCCAGGCAGGCGAGGGTCTGTGAGGCGAAGGCCTCGTTGAATTCCACCAGGTCAATGTCCGCGGCCCGAACGCCGTGCCCGGCCAGGAGCCGCTGCGCAGCAGCGGCAGCACCCATGCCCAGAACCCGCGGGTCCACCCCCGCGGTATCGGTGCCGAGCACCAGGAGGCCGTCGGCCGCCCCCAGTTCCCGCGCCCGCTGCAGGGAAGTAATCACGACGGCGGACGCGCCGTCGGCATCAAAACAGGAATTCCCGGCGGTGACAGTCCCGCCCTCCGCGAACGCCGGCGGGAACCGCGACATCAGGGCGGCCGTCAGGCTTGCCCGCGGACCGTCGTCGGACTCCACGTATCCGGACGCCGCCCGCAGCGCGACGAGCTCGCCGGTGTAGGTTCCTGATGCTGCCGCGGCCAGCGCCCGCTGGTGGCTCTGCAGCGCGAACCGGTCCTGCCGCTCGCGGCTAATCCCGAAAACCCCGGCGACATTGTCCGCCGCGGTGCCCATGTCAGGATCGCCGTAGCTGAGCGGCACGAACTGGGCCCGGCGAAAGAACTCGGGGCTGCCGTCGGCTGCCCTGTTGGCGCGGAGGGGAGCCGTGCTGATGCTTTCAACCCCGCCGGCAAGGTACGCTCCGTTGCCGCCTGCTGCCACCAGCCGCGCAGCGAGCACAATGGCGTCGAGCCCGGAGCCGCACTGCCTGTCCACGGTGACCCCGGGAACGCTGACCGGCAGTCCGGCCTCCAAAGCGGCCAGGCGCGCCACATTGCCCCCGCCTCCCACGGCATTGCCGATCACGATGTCGGTAACGGCCGTTGCCGGCAGGCCGGTGCTTTCCAGGAGGCCGCGAAGGACGGGAGCCAGGAGCTGGTGGGCCCGGAGTTCCTTGAACGCTCCGTTGACCCGTCGGATGGGGGTGCGCAGGGCGGCGATGACCACCGGCTGGCGGTCAGGTGGCAGTAGCTCAGGCAAGGCGGCGGATCCTTGCGTCGCCGCTCTCAACCCAGTCCAGCAGCAGCTGGCGGCTGACCTTCCCGCGGTCCGTCACCGGCAGTTCCGCGAGGGCAAAGTACTGCAGCGGCCGCTTGTCCCTGGGAAGGACATCGTCCAGCCCGGCTTTGAGCTGGGTGGCCGTGATGCCGCCATGGGAGGGGACGACGCCGGCCACCACCCGCTGGCCGCGAACGTCATCGGCCATGCCCGCCGCGACAGCAGCCGCGACACCGGGAACGGAAGCCAGGGCCAGTTCCACCTCATGCGGATAGACGTTCTTGCCGGCTGTGATGATCATGTCGGCGCGCCGGCCCAGGATGTGAAGCTCACCGTCCTGCAGGTACCCCTGGTCCCCCACCGTGTACCAGCCGTCGAAGCAGCGAAGGGCCTGCCCGTCGTCGCCCCACAGGTAGCCGTTGCTGACCATGCCGCTGCGGACGCAGATGTTGCCGTCCGTTCCGTCGGCAAGCTCTGCGCCGTCGTCGTCCAGGATCCGGACGTTAACGCCGGGGAAAGGTTTCCCGATGCCGGTTCCGCCGGCATCCAGCGGCTTTCCGGCCCGCAGGCCCGCACCGGAAACGAAGCTCAGTTCGGACGCGCCGTAATACTCAAAGATGGTGGCCTTTGGCGCCCAGCGGCGGGCGGCCTCGAGCGTGCGGGCATCCAGCTTGGACCCGGCGCAGATGATGGAGGTTATGCCGGACGCGTCCACGCAGCCGGCCAGTCCACGTTCACTGAGCAGCCGGAGCATGGTGGGGACAAGGACCAGCCGGGTGATCCCGTCATGTGTTATGGCGGCATGCACATCGCCAACGTCGAATGATTCCAGGGTGTGGAACTCGGAGCCGGCATACAGGCACTCGGAGAGGGCATACAGGTTGAGGCTGGCCGCCAGGGGTCCCGGGGCGAGCGTCTTGTCCTGCTGCGTGAGTCCGAAGAACTCGATGGACGCCTCGAAGGACAGCTGCCACGAACTCCTCGACCTCGTGAACGCCTTGGGCACGGACGTGGTGCCGGAGGTCAGCCCGATCAGGAAGGGGGATTCCGGGCGCCCGTCGCGCAGTTCCCTCGGCTGCGGCGCTGCCGCCGGTGTGGGGTTTGACGGCGCAGGTTCCGTGGGTTCCGGCTGCGGAATGGCCGCGGTGGCGTGCAGCCTGGCCGCAATGTCAGCCTTGAGCTGTCCCGGCCAGGTGGGATCGAGGACGGCGCATTGCCGGTCCCCTGCCACGGCAGCAGCGAAGGACACGGCAAAGTCCACGGAGTTGGCCTCGGCGAGCACGCTCACCGCCCCGGCATCCGGAATCCGCCCCGCGGCGGCATCCCGAAGGGCGGCCCAGCTGAGGTGCCGGCCCGCCACGACGACGGCGGTGTCGTCGGGGCGGTCATCGGCCCAGCGTTGAAGTCTGTTGAGGAAAGGCATCGGATCAACTTTACCGGCCGGGCACGGGTCCCGGCCTGTCCGGTACGGCTATTGTGACAATATGAGTTTCAATGACAACGTCCAGCTGGATCCGTCCCAGGTCCAGGACCGGCGTGGCATGGGTCGTGGGACCAAGATCGGCGGCGGAATCGGGGGCGGAATCATCCTCCTGCTGGCCGCCCTGTTTGGGGTCAACCCGCAACTGCTGGAAGGCCTGACGGGGGCGGCGCCGGACCCGCAGAGTCAGGGAAGTGCACCGGCCTGCGAGAGCGGCGCAGACGCAGACGCCCGCCTCGACTGCCGCATCACCGGAACCGTCAACAGCCTCAATGCCTTCTGGCCGGCTTATCTGGCGCAGTACAACACGGAGTATCCGCGCCCCACGACGGTGATCTTCAGCCAGGCCACCAACACCGGCTGCGGCGGCGCAACCTCCGACGTCGGTCCGTTCTACTGCCCGGCCGACACCACCGCCTACTTCGACCCCGGCTTCTTCCAGGACCTGGTGGACCGTTTCGGCTCGTCCGGCGGCCCGCTGGCCCAGGAATATGTGGTGGCGCATGAATTCGGCCATCACGTCCAGAATGTCCTGGGCAACCTTGACCGTGCCCAGCAGGATCCGCAGGGCCCCGAATCGGGCGCAGTCCGGGTTGAGCTGCAGGCGGACTGCTATGCCGGGCTCTGGGTCCGGTACGCCACTACGCAGCAGGATCCCAAGACCGGCCAGCCGTACCTCGAACCGCTCACCCAGCAGGACCTGAACGATGCGCTGTCCGCGGCATCAGCAGTCGGTGACGACCGCATCCAGGAAGCAGCCACGGGCCGGGTTTCACCGGAGGCCTGGACCCACGGCTCCAGCGCGCAGCGGCAGAAATGGTTCTACCAGGGCTACCAGACCGGCGACATCAACCAGTGCGACACGTTCAGCGCGCCCACGCTCTAGCTGGATCGGCTGCTCCGTAAGCACCGTTTTGAGGGCGCAAAAGGGCGCTGGGCCCACGACGGCAGGGTTCCCTGGCCGAACTTGCGAGGCTAGGGGCCGGTGGGGATCAATCGATGAAGTTACGACGACGGCCGGTCACCTACGCTGGGAGGTAACCGGCCGTCGTCGTACTCAAGCGGTGAGCGGGGCTCAGATATTGAAGCCGAGGGCCCGCATCTGGTCGCGTCCGTCTTCGGTGATCCGCTCGGGACCCCATGGCGGCATCCAGACCCAGTTCAGCCGCCAGTCGTCCACGACGCCGTCGAGGGCCTTGCCCACCTGCTCCTCAATGACGTCCGTCAGCGGGCAGGCCGCCGTGGTGAGCGTCATGTCGATCAGCAGGGCGCCGTCGTCGTCCGAGTACTTCAGGCCGTAGAGCAGGCCCAGGTCAACGATGTTGACGCCAAGCTCGGGGTCAATGACGTCCTTGAGGGCCTCTTCGACATCTTCGAGGCCCGTACGGGCCGCTTTGATTTCGGTCATGGCGTTGTCCTAACTAGGCCTGTGCCGCTGCGGCGATGGTGGCTGCGCCTGCACCGGTGGCGTAACGGTCGTAGCCTTCTTCTTCGAGTCGGTCGGCCAGTTCCGGGCCGCCTTCTTCGACAACCTGTCCGTCAACGAACACGTGCACGAAGTCCGGCTTGATGTAGCGCAGGATGCGGGTGTAGTGCGTGATGAGCAGCGTGCCCATCTTGCCCTCGGCGTGCGCGCGGTTTACGCCCTCGGAAACAACCTTGAGTGCGTCCACGTCGAGGCCGGAGTCGGTTTCGTCCAGGATGGCGAACTTCGGCTTGAAGAGCTCCAGCTGGAGGATCTCCACGCGCTTCTTCTCGCCACCGGAGAAGCCTTCGTTGACGTTGCGCTGGGCGAAGTCGGCGTCGATGCGCAGCTGCTGCATGGCGGCCTTGACGTCCTTGGTCCAGGTGCGCAGCTTGGGTGCTTCGCCGTCGATGGCGGTCTTGGCGGTCCGCAGGAAGTTGGTCATGGAGACGCCCGGAACCTCCACGGGGTACTGCATGGCCAGGAACACGCCGGCGCGGGCGCGCTCGTCCACGCTCATGGCCAGGACGTCTTCGCCGTCCAGCGTGATGGAACCACTGGTGACGTTGTAGCGCGGGTGGCCGGCGATGGTGGACGCCAGGGTGGACTTGCCTGAACCGTTCGGGCCCATGATGGCGTGGGTCTGGCCGGTCTTGATGGTCAGGCTGACGCCCTTCAGGATCTCCTTGGTGCCCTGCTCCGTCTCAATGCTGACGTGCAGGTCCTTGATCTCAAGAGTAGACATGTGTCTTGTTCTCCTCTGCACCGTGCCCTCCGGCGGCGGTGCGGTTTCTCGGCTGAAAGTTTTCTAAAGCGGGGTGCGGAATGCGTTGGTGGCCAGCGCCGTCAGCTGAAGTTCGGGACTTCGGCACCGTTGACAACGTTGGTGACGTCCACGTAGACGTCGTCGCCGTGAACGGCCACGGCAAACACCGGAACGGGGTCATAGGCCGGCAGCTGGAGCGGCTGGCCGCTGCGGAGGTCGAACTGGGAGCCGTGGCCCCAGCATTCGATCTTGCAGCCCTCGATCTCCCCCTCGGAGAGTGAGATGTCCGCGTGCGAGCACGTGTCACCGATGGCGTGGATTTCGCCCATCGAGTCCTTCACGATGGCTACGGGGTAGTCATCGATCAGGATCCGCAGCGCCTGCTTGAGTTGGATCTCGCTGGCGTTGCAGACAAGCTCGCCTTTTGGCTGGTCAGTCATCTGGTGTAGTCCCTGTGTTCTCTGGTGCTGCGCACTAGTTATTCGTGGCCGCGAGTTCGCGCTCAACGGATGCGATGAGGCGCTCTTCGATGGCCGGCACCTTGATGTGCTGGATGATTTCGTGCAGGAATCCACGGACCACGAGGCGGCGTGCCACGTCTTCCGGGATACCGCGCGCCATCAGGTAGAACAGGTGCTCGTCGTCCAGGCGGCCGGTGGCACTGGCGTGGCCGGCACCCTTGATCAGGCCGGTCTCGATTTCGAGGTTCGGAACGGAGTCGGCACGTGCGCCGTCGGTGAGCAGCAGGTTGCGGTTCGCCTCGTAGCTGTCGGTGCCCTCTGCCTCCTTGCGGATCAGGACGTCACCAACCCAGACGGCGTGCGCGTTGCGGCCCTGGAGCGCGCCCTTGTAGAGGACGTTGGACTTGCAGTTGGCCACTGCGTGGTCAACGAACAGGCGCTGCTCAAGGTGCTGGCCGGCGTCGGCGAAATACAGGCCGAGCATTTCAACTTCGCCGCCCGGGGCGGTGAACCGTGCCGAAGGCGTGACACGGACCAGGTCGCCGCCGAGGCTGACCACGATGTGCTTGAACTTGGCGCCGCGGCCGATTTTGGCCTGCTGCGACGAGGCGTGCACGGCGTCGTCGTTCCATTCCTGGAGCGAGATGACGGAGAGTTCAGCGCCGTCCTCAACCACGATTTCCACGTTTTCGGAGACAACCGCGCTGCCCTGGTGGTCCAGGACCACAACGGACTTGGAGAACTTCTGCGCAACGATCACGAGGTGCTGCGCGGACGCGTCCGTTCCCTGGCCGGTCAGGACAACGTTGATCTCGCCGTCCGACTCGAACTCTGCGGGCACGGTGATGACCGTTGCCTCGCCGAAGTTTTCCCAGGCGTTGGCGGACACGCGGTCCTCGGGGATCGCGGCGGAGCCGATGCGCTTGTCATCGCGGCCAACGGTTTCAACCGTGACGGCGTCAGGTGCGGTGACGCTGACGGCGGGAGCCGTGCCGTTGAGGACAGCCGAGTGGAGTCCTCGCAGGCGCTTGAGCGGAGTGAACCGCCAGTCTTCCTCCATGCCCGTCAGCGGCTTGAAGTCCGCCAGCTTGTAGGAGGTCAGGCGGCCGGCGCGTGAGCTGTCCGGAATGCCGACGCCGCCGCCGTGGGAGTGGCTCTTGACGGCCTCTCCCGCGAGCGGTGCCTTTGAACCGGCGGCGTTGATGGGTGAAAGGCTCTCGCCTTCCTCGGTGAAGCCGTTGATGAACGGCTGGGCTGACGGCGCGCCGATGCGGGCCTTTTCAGTAGTGATGTCAGTCATTAACCGACCGATCCTTCCATCTGCAGTTCAATCAGTCGGTTCAGCTCGAGGGCGTATTCCATCGGCAGTTCACGGGCAATCGGCTCGATGAAGCCGCGGACGATCATCGCCATGGCCTCGTCTTCACGCATGCCGCGGGACATCAGGTAGAACAGCTGCTCTTCGCTGACGCGCGAAACAGTCGCCTCGTGTCCCATGACGACGTCATCCTCGCGGATGTCGATGTACGGGTAGGTGTCCGAACGGCTGATGGTATCCACCAGCAGGGCGTCGCAGCGGACCGTGTTGGCCGAGTGCTTGGCGCCTTCGCGGACCTGGACCAGGCCGCGGTACGCCGCGCGGCCGCCGCCGCGGGCAACCGACTTGGAGATGATGGAGCTCTTCGTGTTCGGTGCGATGTGCACCATCTTGGAGCCCGTGTCCTGGTGCTGGCCTTCGCCGGCGAACGCGATGGACAGGGTTTCACCCTTGGCGTGCTCACCCACGAGGTAGACGGCCGGGTACTTCATGGTCACCTTGGAGCCGATGTTGCCATCGATCCATTCCATGGTGGCGCCCTCTTCGCAGATGGCGCGCTTGGTGACCAGGTTGTATACGTTGGTGGACCAGTTCTGGATGGTCGTGTAGCGGACGCGTGCGCCCTTCTTCACGATGATCTCCACAACGGCGGAGTGCAGGGAGTCCGAGGTGTAAATCGGCGCCGTGCAGCCTTCGATGTAGTGGACGTAGGAGTCCTCGTCGGCGATGATCAGCGTGCGTTCGAACTGGCCCATGTTTTCCGTGTTGATGCGGAAGTAGGCCTGCAGTGGAATATCCACGTGAACGCCCTTGGGGACGTACACGAAGGAACCGCCTGACCATACGGCCGTGTTCAGCGAAGCGAACTTGTTGTCGCCCACCGGGATGATGGTGCCGAAGTACTCCTGGAAGATCTCCGGGTGTTCGCGCAGTGCGGTGTCGGTGTCCAGGAAGATGACGCCCTGGGCTTCGAGGTCCTCGCGGATCTGGTGGTACACAACTTCGGATTCGTACTGGGCTGCCACGCCGGAAACAAGGCGGCTGCGCTCGGCTTCCGGGATACCCAGCTTCTCGTAGGTGTTCCGGATGTCCTCGGGGAGGTCTTCCCAGGTTGCAGCCTGCTTCTCAGTGGAGCGCACGAAGTACTTGATGTTGTCGAAGTCGATGCCGGAGAGGTCTGCACCCCAGGTGGGCATGGGCTTGCGGTCGAAGTACTTCAGGCCCTTGAGCCGAAGGTCGAGCATCCATTCCGGCTCGTTCTTCTTGGCCGAGATGTCCCGGACGACTTCGTCATTGATGCCACGACGTGCGTTGGCGCCGACATCGTTCTTGTCGGCCCAGCCGTATTCATAGGTGCCGATACCGTGGAGCTCGGGATTCTTCTCCAGAATCTCCGAAATCACAGTAGTCTCAGCAACCTTGTTCTCTGATAGTTGGTCCGTCATCACGGCCTTTCTTGCAGATGGTTGGATACTTCGCCCAGGCTGTCCGTGGTGTGTCCGGGACCGTCAGGCCCCTTGGCGGCCGGACGGCCTGTAGGTATATGGGTGGTGCAGACGTGCCCGCCGCGTGCCAGCGTGGACAGCCTGCGCACATCGACGCCGACGAGCCGGGAGAATACCTCGGTCTCGACGTCGCAGAAGACCGGGAACTTAGTGGCCAGCTGCTGGATGGGGCAGTGCCCCTGGCACAGCTGGACGCTGGAAAGCGCTGCGGGGAGCGGCGCTTTGGCTTCAATGGAGGCAGCGGAGGCCACGAACCCGTCACGGCTCAGCGCTGCAGACAGTGCCTGCGCCCGTGCGGTGATATCCGGTCCGGCAGCGTCGATCTCCGGCGCGTACCGGCGTTCCATGTCCGCAAAGCGTTCGACGGCGAACTCCCGGACCGCGTCGGGTCCGGCGATCTCGCCCAGGCGCTGCAGGGCCAGACCGGCAATATCAAGGTAGTCGTCACCGAGCGATGACTGGCCCTGGGAGCTGAGGACGTAGCGACGGGCCGGGCGTCCAGCGCCGGCACCGGCCTTTGCCACACGCTTGACTTCGATCACGCCGGTGCGCGACAAGTGGTCCAGGTGGCGGCGCACGGCTGCGGGAGTGAAGCCCAGCAGGTCACCGAGCTCGGCGGCGCTGACCGGCCCGTGCTCCAGCACGGCGCTCAGTACGCGGTCCCGCGTGCGCTCGTCCGAGTCGGCGGCGGCCACGTGGGGCGCCGCCGTCGACGGCCGGAACGAACCGGCGGCGCCAGCGGGCGCGTCGGACCCGGTTCGGGGCGCAGAAAGTCGAGTGCTCATGGAATACACAACACAATCATGTCGTAATTTACTCCCACGTACCAGTAAGGTGAGGCTGACCTACGGTCACATCCGGGGCGGTGCCGTGCGTACTACATCGCGTAGAATGCTTTGGTGCGATCTCCCGATTCTCCCGTCCTCTCCATCACAGGACTCATTAAGGACGTTGGCCCGCTGGCCTCCCTTGACGGCAAGATGCTCCGGGTGGTCAGCGGAGTCTCCCTCGCCGCCGAACCCGGACAGGTCACCGCCCTGCTGGGAGCCAACGGCGCCGGCAAGACTACCACCATCGAATGCGCGCAGGGACTGCAGCGACGGTCCGGCGGGTCGGTTTCCTTGCTTGGCCAGGACCCCGACACCGCAGGCGCTGAGCTCCGGTCCCGCGTAGGCGTCATGCTCCAGGACGGCGGACTGCCGCCGTCGGCCCGTCCCATTCCCCTGCTGAAGCATATCGCCGGAATGTACAAGGATCCATGGCCGGTAGATGAGCTGATCGGGCGACTAGGCATCGACGCCTTTAGCCGGACCACGGTCCGGCGGCTCTCCGGAGGCCAGCGGCAGCGGCTGGCGCTTGCCGCAGCGCTGGCGGGGAACCCCGAGGTGCTGTTCCTGGACGAACCCAGCGCGGGCCTGGACCCGCAGTCGCGGCAGCTGGTCTTCGAGCTGATTTCCGAACTGCGGGACGCCGGCATGGGAATCGTCCTGACAACCCACCTGATGGACGACGCCCAACGTTTGGCCGACTACGTATACATCATTGACGCCGGCAGGAACGTGGCCGAAGGCACGGTGGCGCAGCTGCTGCAGCGGAACATCAGCGCGGACGCCGCCCAGGAACACATCCGGACACTTCTCTTCGAGTCGCGGCCGGGCCTTGATTTCACAGGCGTCCTGCCCGCCACCGTCGACGTCCGGGAAGCGCGGGCCGGGAGCTACTCCGTGACTGGAGCGCTGACGCCGGAGGACCTGGCTGCGCTGACAGCCTGGTGGGCTGCGCACGGCATTATGCCGGGCTCCATGAGCCTGGAGGCCCGGAGCCTGGAAGACGTATTTTTGGACATTTCCGGAAGGGAGATCCGATGAGCCGGGTCCTCGGCAGCGCTCCCGCCCCGTTGCTCCGCCGTATTCTGCTCCAAGGCAAATACGAGGCACTCACGATGCTGCGGAACGGGGAGCAGCTCATCCTCGCCGTCGTCCTGCCTCTGATGGCCCTGGTTGGCCTGACCGTCACCCCGTTGCTGGACGGACTCGGCGGCACGCGCGTCGATGTTGCGGTGCCCGGCATCCTCGCCCTGTGCGCCATGTCCACCGCCTTCACCGGCCAGGGCATCTCCACCGGCTTCGACCGCCGCTACGGTGTGCTGCGCTTCCTGTCCACCACTCCCCTGGGCCGGACCGGACTGATCACCGGCAAGATCCTGGCCGTCCTCGCCGTCCTGCTCCTTCAGGTCCTGGTGGTGGGCGCGGTGGCTTTCGTGCTCGGCTGGCAGCCGACGACGGCGGGCTGGGTTCCGGCGCTGGCACTCCTGGTCCTGGGGGCGGCAGCCTTTACTGCACTGGGGCTTCTGGTTGCGGGGACTGTCCGGCCGGAGGCGACCCTGGCCATCACCAACCTCTTATGGATCCTGCTCGGAGCCCTTGGCGGCATCGTCATCCCCGCGGAACGGCTGCCCGGCCCCGCCCAGGAACTGGTCCACTTCCTGCCTTCCGGGGCGCTGGGTGAGGCCCTCCGGGATGCTTTCCTCGCAGGCACCTTCAATGGTGGTGCCACCCTTATCCTGCTGCTCTGGACGGCAATTGCCGGCGCAGCAGCCATCCGTTGGTTCAAGTGGAATTGAGAAAACCGTGAGTACGGCATCGCGCCTCCCCCAGATCCTCGGACGGATGACGTCCAAACTGCCCGTCACGGTTGATGCGACCGTTCGCCGGCTGGCCGTACTGTCGCTCATCGGGCAGACAGTGCTCGTTGTGACCGGCGGGGCCGTCCGCCTTACCGCGTCCGGGCTCGGGTGCCCCACCTGGCCCCGCTGCACGGATGCGTCCCTGGTCAACACGCCCGAAATGGGCATCCACGGCTTCATCGAGTTCGGAAACCGGCTCCTGACGTTTGCACTGGCGGCCATCGCGGCCCTCATGCTGGTCTACTTGTGGAACCTCCGCAAGGAGCGCAAGGACCTCTTCCTCCTGGCGGCGGGCCTGCTGGCGAGCATCCCGGCCCAGGCCGTCATCGGCGGCATCACGGTGCTCACCCAGCTCAACCCGTGGGTTGTGGGACTCCACTTCCTGGTGTCGATGGCCCTCGTTGTGTTTGCGACGCTGCTGGTCAACCGGGCCTACGGCCGTACGGGCAAGTTCCCCGCCGTGGCGCTTCCCGCCCTGCCGGGCGCCGCACGGCCGGTGATGACCGCCGTCGCCCTCTTTTCCGCTTTGGCTGTAACCCTCGGCGTGGTGGTCACCGGGGCCGGCCCGCACGCGGGTGATGCCGAGGCCCCCAGGAACGGACTGGACTGGGACCTCTTCTCCCACATCCACGCCGTCCCCGCCTACCTCGTAACGTCCGGCGCCCTCTTCGGAGTGTTCCTCGTGTTCCGGGACCGGATCAAAGGCCCGTTCCGTATGGCCGTCCTGTTACTGCTGGGAGTCACGCTGCTCCAGGCCGCCATCGGCTTCACCCAGTACTACAACGGCATTCCTGCACTGCTGGTGGGAGCCCACATGCTGGGAGCCGCGCTGCTCATGAGCGCAGCCACGAACGCCGCGGACGTCGCTCGGTTCAGCCCCGTTAAATAGGCGCGGGGCCGTGAAGTCGGACGCGTGAAGTAGGACGAAGCCGCTTAGTAGGACACGTTCCGTCAACTAATACAGCCTGCAGACAAGCACTCCGGCCCGCAGTTCACAGGGACCGGGGTGCTTCTCTGTGCACGTCCAACGCTCTCTCAGTTCCTGCGGGGTTCCCACGGACGCTCTCTCAGATCCTGCGGGGTTCCAACGGACGCTCTCTCAGATTCCGGGCACACGTCTCCGACGCTCTCTCAGATCCTGCGGTTTAACTGGTAACGCTCCCTCACACGGTATGAAGGAGTGTTACCCGATTCGTTGCGAAAGCTGAGAGAGCGTTGGCGGTGTTACCCCCGGAAGTGAGAGAGCGTTGGCGGTGTTACCTCCGGAAGTGAGAGAGCGTCCTGGGAGGCTGAGGGGCGGTTGGTGCTAGCCCATGATGGCTGAGCCCACGAAGGGGTCGACAGCCAGTGCGATGAAGAGCAGAGTCAGGTAGCTGATGGAGCCGTGGAAGACCTTCATGGCGCCCTTGTTGGAGACGTCGCCACCCTGGGCCCGGTTGTAGAGGGCGTGGGATTCGTACAGGAACCAGGCACCGGCCAGGACGGCAGTGACGGTGTATACCCAGCCCGCGCCGCCGGCGGGTACCAACAGCAGCGAGCACGCCACCATGGCCCAGGCGTAGAGAACCACCTGGACGGAGACAACCTTCGCGCCGGCGATGGCGCCCAGCATCGGCACGTTGGCGTTCCGGTAATCCTCGCCGTAGCGCATGGACAGCGGCCAGTAGTGCGGCGGGGTCCACAGGAAGATCACCATGAACAGCACGATGGCGGGCCACTCCACGGTGTTGGTGACGGCGGCCCAGGCGATCAGCACCGGGAAGCACCCTGCCGCTCCGCCCCAGACAATGTTCTGCGCCGTGCGGCGCTTGAGGATCATGGTGTAGATGACCACATAGAAGACGATGGCGCCGAGGCCAAGCCAGGCCGAAAGCGGGTTGGCGCCAAACCAGAGGATGGCAATGGCGGCCGCACCCAGCAGCCACGAGAATACGAGCGCTTCGCGCGGCGTGACCTCACCGGTGACGAGGGGGCGTTTTTCCGTGCGGTGCATCAGTTTGTCGATGTCACGGTCGATGTAGCAGTTGAACGCGCCGGCGCTGCCCGCGGCGAAGGCTCCGCCGACGAGCGTTGCCAGGATCAGCCCGATGGACGGAAACCCGCGTTCGGCGTAGATCATGGTGGGCAGCGTGCTCACCAGGAGCAGCTCAATGACCCGCGGTTTCGTGAGGGCAAGGTACGCCTTGGCTTTGCGGGCTATCCCAATTTTTCCGGGGAGCCGGGAGGCGTTCAGCGGCGTATCTGTTGTGCTCACGGTGGCAGTCACTCTGTTCTGTCTGGCTGTTCAGTCCGGCTGGTTCTCGCAGCGGCGGGGGCCCAAAGCGGGCCCGCTCCCTCCGGCGGTGGCCTCCGAATATCATACCGTGGCTCTCCGGCCACCAATGCCTCCACAATTCCGGCACGTTAACCGATCCTCACAACCGCCGCAAGACTCGGTGATTCATATAAGAAAATTCAGTCCACTTAGTGAGATATACGCTGACCAGCCCTTGGAATGGGGCTAAGCTATCTGCAGATCAGCACGTAAGGAATGCCCATGGAATGCGCATTCCCGGAATCTCAAACGCGACTGAATGATAGATCAACGTTTCAATGGTGAACGGCTGGTACACACCGCAGCGGCGCCATTAAGCGCGCCTCGGCTGCGGCCCGTCCGTACCACCTGCCGTCAGCACAGAGAGGGGCCCGGTTTTCGTGCCACATTTGGAAGAGCAAGAACTGTCATGGACCAGTTTGGACCAGCGCGCCGTTGACACGGTCCGCATTTTGGCCGCGGATTCGGTCGAAAAAGTAGGGAACGGCCACCCTGGCACCGCGATGAGTCTCGCCCCGGCTGCGTACCTTCTCTTCCAGAAGCTGATGCGCCATGACCCGAAGAACCCGGACTGGATCGGCCGCGACCGCTTCATCCTCTCCCCCGGCCACACGTCCCTGACGCTGTACATCCAGCTGTTCCTCTCCGGCTACGGCCTGGAGCTCGATGACCTGAAGGCCCTGCGCACCTGGGGCTCGCTGACACCTGGACACCCGGAGTACAAGCACACGGCCGGTGTGGAAATCACCACCGGCCCGCTGGGCCAGGGCCTTGCGTCCTCGGTCGGTTTCGCCTACTCCCAGCGCCGCCAACGCGGCCTGTTCGACGCCGATGCTCCCGCCGGCGAGTCCCCGTTCGACCACACGATCTGGGTCATTGCCTCCGACGGCGACCTCCAGGAAGGCGTGACCTCCGAGGCTTCCTCGCTGGCCGGCCACCAGGAACTGGGCAACCTCGTGGTGGTTTACGACGAGAACCACATCTCCATCGAAGACGACACCGACATCGCCTTCACCGAGGACGTCCTGGCGCGCTACGAGGCCTACGGCTGGCACGTCCAGCGCGTGGACTGGACCAAGACCGGTGAATACAAGGAGGACGTGCAGGAACTGTACGCCGCCCTGCTCGCCGCGAAGGCCGAGACCTCCAAGCCCTCCATCATTTCGCTGCGCACGATCATCGGCTACCCGGCCCCGAAGAAGCAGAACACCGGCAAGATCCACGGTTCCGCCCTGGGCGCCGAGGAAGTCGCCGCGCTGAAGAACGTTCTCGGCTTCGACCCCGCGAAGACGTTCGAGGTTGACCAGGACGTGCTGGCGCACGCCCGCGCCGTCGTTGACCGGGGCGCTGCGGCCCGCGCCGAATGGCAGGACTCCTTCGAAGCATGGCAGGCAGCCAACCCGGAGAACGCGTCCCTGCTCGAGCGTGTGGAAGCCCGCAAGCTTCCTGTGGAGCTCGACGGCGCCCTGCCGGTCTTCCCGGCCGGCAAGGACGTCTCCACCCGCGCAGCCTCGGGCAAGGTCCTGAACGCGATCGGCCCGGTCATGCCCGAACTCTGGGGCGGCTCGGCCGACCTCGCCGAATCGAACAACACCACCATCGAAGGCTCCCCGTCGTTCGTGCCTGCCTCCAAGCAGACCGACGCCTGGAAGGGCAACCCCTACGGCCGGGTGCTGCACTTCGGCATCCGCGAGCACGCCGCGGCCTCGATCGTGAACGGCATCGCCCTGCACGGCAAGACCCGTGCGTTCTCCGGCACGTTCCTGATCTTCTCCGACTACCAGCGCCCGGCCATCCGCCTCGGCGCGCTGATGGGTGTCCCGTCCCTGTATGTGTGGACGCACGACTCCATCGGCCTGGGCGAAGACGGCCCCACCCACCAGCCGGTGGAGCAGCTGGCCTCCCTGCGCGCCATCCCGGGCCTGGACGTTGTCCGCCCCGGCGACGCGAACGAGGTCTCCGCTGCCTGGAAGGTCATGCTCGAGAACCACGAGAACCCGGCCGGCATCGTCCTGACCCGCCAGAACATCCCCACCTACGCCCGCGGCGAAGGCGAAGCAGAAGGCGACACCTTCGGTGCCGTCTCCGGCGTCGCGAAGGGCGGCTACGTCCTGGCAGAAGCGTCCACCGACGGCAAGACCGCCGAAGCCCAGGTCATCCTGATCGGCACCGGTTCCGAGGTCCAGCTGGCCGTGAACGCCCGCGAAGCCCTCCAGGCCGAAGGCATCCCCACCCGTGTGGTGTCCATGCCGTGCGTGGAGTGGTTCAACAAGCAGGACGCCGCCTACCGCGACGCCGTCCTGCCCCCGGCCGTGAAGGCACGCGTTTCCGTCGAAGCCGGCCTGGCCCTGGGCTGGAAGGAATTCGTCGGCGACGCCGGCCGTTCCATCAGCCTCGAGCACTTCGGCGCCTCCGCCGATTACAAGCGCCTCTTCCAGGAATTCGGCATCACGACAGAAGCAGTCGCTGCCGCGGCCAAGGAATCCCTCGCCGGCCTCTCCAACTGATCCACCCACGGTTCCGGGGGACCGAGTCCCCCGGAACCTATGACTTCAAGGAGTTTGACATGACTACCCCCACACAGCAGCTCTCCGACGCCGGCGTCTCGATCTGGCTCGATGACCTCTCCCGCGGCCGCCTGGAGACCGGCACGCTGCGCAAGCTCATCGAAGAGAAGAACGTTGTTGGTGTTACCACCAACCCGTCCATCTTCCACGCCGCGATCACCACCGGCCACGACTACGACGCCGTCATCGCCAGGGAGGCAGCAGCCGGCGCCACCGTCGAAGAGACCGTCTTCGAAATCACCACCACCGACGTTGCCGACGCCTGCGACCTGTTCGCCCCCGTCGCCGCGGCATCCAAGGGTGTTGACGGCCGTGTTTCCATCGAGGTGGACCCTCGCCTGGCCTGGGACACCGCCGGCACCATCGCCGAAGCCAAGCACCTGTACAAGAAGGTCGGCAAGGACAACGTCCTGATCAAGATCCCGGCAACCCTTGAAGGCCTCGAAGCCATCACGGCCACCCTGGCCGAGGGTATCAGCGTCAACGTGACCCTGATCTTCTCGCTGGAACGCTACCGCGCCGTGATCAACGCCTTCCAGTCCGGCCTGGAGCAGGCCAAGGGCAACGGCCACGATCTGTCCAAGATCCACTCCGTCGCGTCCTTCTTCGTCTCCCGCGTGGACGCCGAAATCGACAAGCGCCTCAACGCCATCGGCACCGACGAAGCCAAGGCCCTCAAGGGCAAGGCCGGCCTGGCCAACGCCCGCCTGGCCTACCAGGTCTACGAGGAGCTCTTCTCCACCGAACGCTGGGCACTGCTCGCCGAGGCCGGTGCGCTTCCGCAGCGACCGCTGTGGGCCTCCACCGGCGTGAAGGACCCGGCCTACCCGGACACCCTCTACGTCACGGAACTCGTCGCCCCCGGCGTGGTCAACACCATGCCGGAGAAGACCCTGGACGCCACGTTCGACCACGGCACCGTCACGGGCGACACCGTGACCGGCACCTACGCCGATGCCAACGCCACCCTCGACGCCCTGGAAGCGCTTGGCGTTTCCTACAACGACGTCGTGGCACTGCTTGAGTCCGAGGGCCTGGACAAGTTCGTGGCCAGCTGGAAGGAACTGCTGGGCGACGTCGAAGGCGCCCTGGCCTCTGCACGGAAGGCTTCCTAACCCATCATGAGCACACTCAGCTACGACGCCACCGGCGCAGCCCGCCAGGCCCTTGAGCAGCACCTCCCCGCCCTGCTGGAAGAACGCATTGCCACCCGGATCTTCGCGAAGGACCATACCCTGTGGGGTCCGGACGCCGAGCAGGAATCCGCGATCCGGCTGGGCTGGGTCGAGGCGGCCACCGTCTCCCAGCCCCTGGTGAGCGACATCCTGGAACTCCGCGACGCGCTGAAGGCCGAAGGCGTCACGCGCATCGTCCTCTGCGGGATGGGCGGCTCCTCGCTGGCGCCTGAAGTCATTGCGGGCACCGCTGGCGTCGAGCTGACTGTGCTCGACAGCACCGACCCCGAACAGGTCAGTGCCGCGCTGATGGACCGGCTTGCCGACACAGCCATCGTTGTTTCGTCCAAGTCCGGCTCCACGGTGGAGACCGATTCCCAGCGCCGGATCTTCGAGCAGGCATTCACCGATGCCGGCATCGACGCGAAGAGCCGCATCATCATCGTCACCGACCCGGGTTCGCCGCTGGACAAGGCTTCCCGGGAGGCCGGCTACCGCGCCGTCTTCAACGCCGACCCCAACGTCGGCGGCCGGTTCTCGGCGCTGACCGCCTTCGGCCTCGTCCCCTGCGGCCTAGCCGGAGTGGACATCCAGGGTTTCCTGGATGAAGCCGAGGAAGCAGCCGAGATCCTCAACGAGGACGCCCCGGAAAACATCGGCCTTGCCCTTGGCACGGCCCTGGGCGGCACCAACCCGCTGCGCAACAAGATCGTCATCGCGGAGGACGGGTCCGGCATCGTCGGCTTCGCCGACTGGGCCGAGCAGCTCATCGCTGAATCCACGGGCAAGCTGGGCACCGGCGTACTGCCGGTCGTGGCCGGCCCGTCAGCACCGGAGGTCACCTCCGGCGCAGCCGACGTCCTGGTGGTGCGGCTGGTAGCGGCCGACGCCGACGACGTGCAGCTCGGCGAAAACGAGGTCGCCATTGCCGGTGGCCTGGCAACGCAGATGATGGTGTGGGAATTCGCGACGGCGGTGGCCGGCCGGCTGCTGGGCATCAACCCCTACGACCAGCCTGACGTCGAGGCCGCCAAGGTGGCCGCCCGCGGCCTCCTGGACGCACAGCCGGAGCCGACCCCTGCCAACTTCGTGGACGGCGCCATCGAGGTCCGAGGCGGCGACTGGCTGGGAGATGCCTCCACGGCATCTGCAGCCGTGTCCGCCTTGCTCTCGCAGCTCGCCGACGACAGCTACCTCAGCGTCCAGGCCTACTTCGACCGGCTGGCGTACGCTCCGTTCGAAGGCGTCCGCGACCAGCTCGCAGCCGCCAGCGGACGCCCGGTGACGTTTGGCTGGGGCCCGCGCTTCCTCCACTCCACCGGCCAGTTCCACAAGGGCGGACCCGCTATCGGCGTCTTCCTGCAGGTGACGGCATCGTCCGCCACGGACCTGTCCATCCCGGAGCGGCCGTTCACGTTCGGCGAGCTGATCTCGGCACAGGCCGCGGGTGACGCACAGGTTCTCAGCGAGCATGGACGTCCGGTCCTCCGCCTGCACCTCACGGACCGCGCCGCCGGCGTCAAGCAGCTGCAGGACGTCATTTCAGCGCTTGCCGGCCAGGCAGCATCCCACACTGAAAGCTAAGGCACCGAAGCAACCATGCCAGAAACTGAAAACGGCAGCAGGAAGTCAGCAGGGCGGGGCCGCAACCCGTTGAGGGACCCTCGGGACCGCCGGCTGAACCGCATTGCCGGCCCCTCCTCGCTGGTCCTCTTTGGGGTGACCGGCGACCTTGCCCGCAAGAAGCTCATGCCTGCCGTGTATGACCTGGCCAATCGTGGCCTGCTGCCGCCGAGCTTTGCCCTGGTGGGCTTTGGCCGGCGGCAGTGGGACAACGAGGACTTCGCCGCCGAGGTGAAGGCCTCGGTGCAGGCTTATGCCCGTACGCCGTTTGACGAGGCGGTGTGGAACCAGCTGTCCGAGGGCATCCGCTTTGTCCAGGGGGAGTTCGACGACGACGACGCCTTTGAGCGGCTCGGCGACACGATCGATGAACTGGACGAGCAGCGCGGAACGCGCGGCAACCACGCGTTCTACCTGTCGATCCCGCCGAAGGCGTTTGAGCAGGTCTGCCGGCAGCTGTCCAAGCACGGGCTGGCGCAGGCCGAGGGTGAGAAGTGG
The DNA here is from genome assembly GCF_030812315.1 of Arthrobacter oryzae. Lineage (GTDB taxonomy): Bacteria > Actinomycetota > Actinomycetes > Actinomycetales > Micrococcaceae > Arthrobacter > Arthrobacter oryzae_B. The sequence goes on from NZ_JAUSSM010000002.1 coordinate 336,467, forward strand.
CGCCGGGTGGTGATCGAGAAGCCGTTCGGTCATGACCTGGAGTCGGCCCGGCAGCTGAACGACATTGTGGAGTCCGTCTTCCCGCCGGATGCCGTGTTCCGGATCGACCACTACCTGGGCAAGGAAACGGTCCAGAACATCCTGGCCCTGCGCTTTGCCAACCAGCTGTTCGAACCGCTCTGGAACGCCAATTACGTGGACCATGTCCAGATCACCATGGCCGAGGACATCGGCACCGGCGGCCGCGCAGGCTACTACGACGGTGTGGGCGCGGCCCGCGACGTCATCCAGAACCACCTGCTCCAGCTCCTGGCCCTGACGGCCATGGAAGAGCCCATTTCCTTCAACGCGGACGACCTGCGTGCGGAGAAGGAAAAAGTCCTGGCCGCGGTCAAGCTCCCCGAGGACCTGTCCACGCATTCGGCCAGGGGCCAGTTCGCCGGCGGCTGGCAGGGCGGCGAGGAAGTGCAGGGATACCTGGAGGAAGAGGGCATTCCGGCTGACTCCACCACGGAAACCTACGCGGCCATCCGGGTGGACATCCACACCCGGCGCTGGTCCGGTGTGCCGTTCTACCTGCGGGCCGGCAAGCGCCTGGGCCGCCGGGTGACGGAAATCGCCGTGGTGTTCAAGCGCGCCCCCAACCTGCTGTTCCGCGATCACGCCGACGACGACTTCGGCCAGAACGCCGTGGTCATCCGGGTCCAGCCCGATGAGGGCGCCACGATCCGGTTCGGCTCCAAGGTCCCCGGCACACAGATGGAAGTCCGCGACGTGACCATGGACTTCGGCTACGGACACTCGTTCACCGAGTCCAGCCCGGAAGCCTACGAACGGCTCATCCTGGACGTGCTGCTGGGCGAACCGCCGCTGTTCCCCCGGCACGCCGAAGTGGAACTGTCCTGGAAAATCCTGGACCCCTTTGAAGAATACTGGGCCGGCCTCGGCGAACAGCCCGAGCCCTACGCGCCCGGAAGCTGGGGCCCCGCCTCGGCCGACGAGCTGCTGGCCCGCGACGGACGAACCTGGAGAAGGCCATGATCGTAGATCTTCCCGACACCACCACCTCGGCCATCTCCAAGAAGATCATGTCCCTGCGCGAGCAGGGCGGCGTGATCGCCCTGGGCCGGGTCCTGACGCTCGTGGTGGTCACCAAGTCCGGGCTGGAAGAGGAGGCCATTGAAGCGGCCAACGACGCCAGCCGGGAACACCCCTGCCGGATCATCGTCCTCGCCGACGCCGGCGCCAAGGCACCGACCCGGCTCGACGCCCAGATCCGCGTGGGCGGCGACGCCGGCGCCTCCGAAGTCATTGTGCTCCGCGGCTACGGGGAACTGGCTGAGGAAAGCGAATCCCTGGTCGCCGCGCTGCTGCTCCCGGATGCGCCGATCGTGGCCTGGTGGCCGCACGGGGCACCGAAGAGCGCCTGCGAGACCTCCATCGGCCGGATCGCCCACCGCCGGATCACCGACTCCGCCAACGAGGAGGACCCGCAGCGGGCACTGGACAACATCCGCAACACCTACAAAGCCGGCGACACCGACCTCGCCTGGACCCGCCTCACCAACTGGCGGATCCAGCTGGCCGCGGTCCTGGACCAGGTGGACTCCTCCCCCGTCACGGCAGTCGCCGTCGAAGGCGCCTCGGACTCCCCCAGCACCCTGCTCCTCGCAGCGTGGCTGACACTATCCCTGGACGCACCCGTCACCATCGTGGCCGACCCCGCCGGCACCGGCATCCGCCGCGTCCGGCTGAGCCGTGCCAGCGGCGACGTCCAGCTCTTCCGTCCCGGACTGTCCGTGGCCGAACTCACCCAGCCGGGCCAGCCCGCCCAGCGCATCTCGCTGCCACGCCGCAGCCTCCGCGACTGCCTCGCCGAAGAACTCCGCCGGCTCGACCCCGACGAAGTCTTCGGTGAAGTGATTACTATTGGACTGCCCCGTACAAACCTAAGGAGTGTCCGTCCCAGTGAGCGCTGATCCCCGAGTAAGCATCCACCCTGACTCATCCGTACTGATGGCGGCCATTGCGGCGCGGCTCATCACCAAACTTGTGGATGTCCAGGACAAACACGGTGAGGCAACGGTGGTGCTGACGGGCGGCACTGTGGGCATCGGAACCCTCAAGGCGGTTGCTGATTCCGCGGCGGCGCCGGCAGTGAACTGGTCGAAGGTCAACTTCTGGTGGGGCGACGAGCGCTTCGTCGGCAGCACGGACAGCGACCGCAACACGCTCCAGGCCCACGAAGCCCTGCTGTCCCAGATCCCGGTGGACCAGGAACGGGTGCACCAGCCGGGGTCCTCGGACGACTTCGACAGCCCGGAGGAAGCTGCGGCAGACTACGCGCGACGCCTTGCCGAGGCGGCAGCCGCCGAGCACGCGGCCGACATGTCCGATGACCGTCCGGAGAACCCGGGCACACTTCCCCGGTTCGATGTGGTGCTGCTTGGCGTAGGCCCGGATGCCCACGTGGCCTCGCTCTTCCCCGAGCAGGCCGGCATCCGCGAAAAGGAGCTCACTGTGGTGGGTGTCCGGAATTCGCCGAAGCCGCCCCCGGAACGGATTTCCCTGACCCTGCCCGCGATCAACACCGCCAGTGAAGTGTGGATGGTTGTCGCAGGCGAGGACAAGGCCGGTGCCGTTGGTCTGGCCCTGGCGGGTGCCAACCCCGTTCAGGTCCCGGCAGCAGGACCGACCGGACGCTCACGGACGCTGTGGCTTATCGACGAGAACGCCGCTGCACGCGTTCCGGAGCAGCTAGTCCGAAAAGGTCCCGCGGGCTCTTAGCCGTTCCAGCGCTCCAGCCAGTACGTCTTCGGCGTCCTGGCTGGAGCGCCGTTCTTTAACGTACTCAAGGTGGCTCTTGTAGCCCTCTTCGGGATGATGTGGGAGCTCCACCGGAGACTCGTCCCGCGTTGCGGTGCCACCGCAGCGGCGGCAGTCCCACACGACCGGGATCTGGTCTTCCGGGAGCTTAATGAAAACAGGCCGCGTCTCGTGTCCCTTGGCGCACCAATAGGAAACACGAATACGCGGCAACCGCTCACCCACAAAATCATTTGGCTGGATTTTAGGGGCTGACCCCTCTGTTACACCCACGCGGGTTCCCCGAAACCCTGAAGTAGCATGCACCATCGGGAACTCCTGGCTACTCGACTGACGGACTGTTGCAAGCAACAGCCACAGTTTAGTTCGGAGTTCCCGACGGCGGCAGGGCCGTTAGTACCGGTCGTGTAAATTCCCGGGAAATTCCAGTCCGGGTGTGTTTCCGGCAGAAACTGCTAGGAGTCCCCGCCCGAGGAAAAGCGCATCACGAGGCCGAGGGCGATGATGACAACACCCCACGTGATGCCAAGGACGACCGTGAACCTGTTGAGGTTCCGTTCCGCCACACCTGACGAGCTGAGGCCCGAGCTCATGCCTCCGCCGAACATGTCCGACAGACCGCCGCCCCGTCCCTTGTGGAGCAGGATGAGCAGCGTCAGCAGGAGGCTGGTGATGCCCAGGAGGATCTGCAGAATGACATGAAGAACGTCCACGACGGCCTTTCAGAAGTTGATGATTGCGGAGGTCAAGCCTGTGTCCGGACTAATCCGTCAGCAGGTGACTCTCGAACCTGACAATATTAGCAAACTCAGCGGGGTCGAGGCTGGCGCCACCAACCAACACGCCGTCGACGTCGGGTTCGTCCAGGATGGCTGCCACGTTGTTGGCCTTGACCGAACCGCCGTAGAGCAGGCGGACCTTAGCGGCAACGGCGTCGCCGAACAGGGTGGTGAGTTCCGCGCGGATGGCTGCGCACATTTCCTGTGCGTCCTCCGGGCCGGCCACTTCGCCGGTGCCGATGGCCCAGACGGGTTCGTAGGCAACCACGAGACTGGCTGCTTCGTCGGCGCCAAGGCCCTCGACGTTGGCGCGCAGCTGGTCCAGCGTGTGCTGGACGTGCGTCCCGGCCTGGCGGATCTCAAGGCCCTCGCCCACGCAAAGAACCGGGGTAACCCCGTGGCGGTAGGCGGCCTTGACCTTGGCGTTGAGGACGTCGTCCGACTCGTTGTGAATCGTGCGCCGCTCGCTGTGGCCCACCAGGACGTACTTGCAGCCCAGCTTGTTCAGGAACTGGCCGGAGATGTCACCGGTGTAGGCGCCGGAATCGAACTGCGACAGATCCTGGCCGCCGTAGACGACCTCAAGCTCATCGCCCTGGACCAGGGTCTGGACGCCGCGAAGGTCTGTGAACGGGGGGAAAACAGCAACTTCAACGCGGCTGTAATCGTGCTTGGCGTCGGACAGGGTCCAGGCCAGTTTCTGCAGCAGAGTGATGCCCTGGACGTGGTCCATGTTCATCTTCCAGTTGCCGGCAATGAGGGGCGTGCGGTCGAACTTGCCATTAGTTGACGTTGTCACGTGTTCTCCAAAATGTGCTTGTCATGTGAAACAGCCGGCAGGGCGCCCCACTTTTCGTAAGGGGCGCCCTGCCGGCTGGAGGATCTAGCGGTCCAGGACGCTGAGTCCCGGCAGTTCCTTGCCTTCGAGGTACTCCAGGCTGGCGCCGCCACCCGTGGAGATGTGGCCGAACTGGTCATCGGCGAAACCCAGGGTACGGACAGCAGCTGCGGAGTCGCCGCCACCAACCACCGTGAAGGCATCCGCTTCCGTCAGTGCCTGGGCGATGGCACGGGTGCCGCCGGCAAAGGCCTCGAATTCGAAGACGCCCATGGGGCCGTTCCAGAACACGGTCTTGGCGCCCTTGATCCGGCTGGCGAACGCCGCTGCCGATTCGGGTCCGATGTCCAGGCCGATGCCCTGCGCGCCGAAGCTGCTGCCTTCGATGGCGTCAGCGCGGACCGTCTCGTGGTCAGCGTCAGCCGCGAATTTGGCAGCCACTTCAACGTCGGTGGGCACGATGAACTCGGTGCCGGCGTCGGCTGCCCGCTTCAGGTAGTCCTGGACCACGGGGATCTGGTCTTCTTCCAGCAGGCTGCCAGCCACCTTGTGGCCGGCCGCTGCGAGGAAGGTGAACAGCATGCCGCCGCCGACCAGGATGGTGTCGGCCTTGCCGATCAGGTTGTCGATGACTGCGAGCTTGTCCGAGACCTTGGAGCCGCCCAGGACCACAACGTAGGGCCGCTGCGTGTCAGTGGTGAGCTTACGCAGCACCTCGACTTCCGTGTGCACAAGGTCGCCCTGGTACGACGGCAGCCGGGTGGCGACGTCGTACACGCTGGCGTGCTTGCGGTGGACGGCGCCAAAGGCGTCATCCACGTAGGCACCGTTGCCGCCTGTCAGCGCAATGAGTTCATCCGCGAAGGCGCCCCGCTCGGCGTCGTCCTTGCTGGTCTCGCGGGCATCGAACCGGACGTTTTCAAGGACCAGCGCTTCGCCGTCCTGCAGCGAAGCGGCAAGCTCCTTTGCCGAGGCACCGACGGTGTCTCCGGCAAGGGTGACCTTGAAGGAGGCCAGTTCCGCCAGCCGCGTGGCGGCAGGCTTGAGGGAGTATTTTTCCTCCGGAGCGCCCTTGGGGCGTCCGAGGTGGGCTGTGACCAGCACGCGGGCACCGGCGTCCGTGAGCTTCGTCAGTACTGGCAGGGAGGCCTTGATGCGGCCGTCGTCAGTCACTTCAGAGCCGTCGAGCGGCACATTCAGGTCACTTCTGACAAGAATGTACCGCCCGCGGACACCATCAGCGATCAGTTCGTTGAGGGTGTGGAATGTCATGTGTCTAACCCTAGCCCAGCTTGGATGCGACGAGCTCCGTGAGGTCGACAAGCCGGTTCGAGTAGCCCCATTCGTTGTCATACCAGGAAACAACCTTGACCTGGTTGCCAATGACCTTGGTCAGTCCTGAGTCGAAGATGGAGGAAGCGGGATCGCCGACGATGTCCGAGGAGACGATCGGAGCGTCCGTGTAGGTCAGGATGCCCTGGAACGCGTCCGAATCGGCAGCCTTCTTCAGCGCAGCGTTGACTTCCTCAACCGTGGTCTCGCGACCGACGGTCACGGTGAGGTCCGTGGCGGAACCGGTGGGGACCGGTACGCGGATGGCGTAGCCGTCCAGCTTGCCCTTCAGTTCCGGGAGCACCAGACCGATGGCCTTGGCAGCACCGGTGGAAGTGGGGACCATGTTGATGGCGGCGGCGCGGGCGCGGCGGAGGTCGTTGTGCGGGCCGTCCTGCAGGTTCTGGTCGGCAGTGTAGGCGTGAACCGTGGTCATCAGGCCGCGTTCGATGCCGAACTCGTCGTTGATGACCTTGGCCAGGGGGCCGAGGCAGTTTGTGGTGCAGGAAGCGTTGGAGATGATGTTGTGGGCTGCGGGGTCGTACAGCTCATGGTTCACGCCCATCACGATGGTGATGTCCTCGTCGGAGGCCGGGGCGGAGATCAGGACCTTCTTGGCGCCGGCGTCGATGTGCTTCTGCGCGGCTGCGGCCTTCGTGAAGAAACCGGTGGACTCGATGACGATGTCAACACCGAGCTCGCCCCACGGGAGGTTGGCGGGATCGCGCTCCGCCAGGACCTTGATGACGTTGCCGTTGACAACGATGTTTCCGTCCTTGACCTCAACGGTTTCCTTCAGGCGGCCGCCGACGGAGTCGTACTTGAGCAGGTGGGCCAGCGCTTCGGGGCTGGTGAGGTCGTTGACGGCAACGATCTCGAGGTCCGCACCCTGTGCGAGTGCAGCGCGGAAGTAATTGCGGCCAATGCGGCCAAAGCCGTTGATACCAATACGGGTCGTCACTTTTTTAGTCTCCTTGGTGCTTGTAGAAGCACAACTAGTTAAGCGGGCGTTCAAGCCAACTAACAGATCCCGCACGCCATTGGGCAGAGATGATTACCAGATCGGAGGGCGACCAGCCACATTGCTGAAGGCTAACCGCCTTCCGTGATCCATCTTACGTTTAAGAAGGTCCGCCCCCGCAAGTGCGGGGGCGGACCGTCCACGATTCGGCCCAAAACGGGCCAAATGTGAACTTTGTTACACGTGGATGTCTTCCACATCACACCTGAAACGCATTAGAGGGTAATGAGTCCCGTTGCGTTCTTGCGCGCGCCGTCGAAGCGCTTGGCGACGTCGGCCCAGTTCACGATGTTCCAGAAAGCCTTGACGTAATCGGCCTTGACGTTGACGTAGTCCAGGTAGAAGGCGTGCTCCCACATGTCGAGCATGAGCAGCGGGGTGGTGCCGAGCGCCACGTTGCCCTGCTGGTCGTAGAGCTGCTCGATGACCAGGTTTCCGCCGATGGGCTCGTAGGCCAGGAAGCCCCAGCCCGAACCCTGCAGGCCGAGTGCTGCGGCGCTGAACTGCGCGCGGAACGCGTCGAAGGAACCGAAGGCGTCGTCGATGGCTGCCGCCAGCTCACCCTCGGGCTTGTCGCCGCCGTCCGGGGACAGGTTGTTCCAGAACACGGAGTGGTTGACGTGGCCGCCGGTGTGGAAGGCCAGGTCCTTCGAAAGGCGGTTGATGTTGGCGAAGTCGCCCTTGTCGCGTGCCTCGGCCAGCTGCTTCAGCGCATTGTTGGCGCCGGCCACGTAGGCAGCGTGGTGCTTGCTGTGGTGCAGCTCCATGATGCGTGCGGAGATGTGGGGCTCCAGCGCTGCGTAGTCGTAGCTGAGTTCAGGCAGTACGTACTCGGTCACAAAATCCTCCAATGTCGTGGACAGGTTGTCCGGTTTGGTAACTCTCGGATTGTGCATCCGGATGACGGGTCACCCGGAAATCTGTGGGGACGGAATCCAGCGCGGATCCGGCAGGCATGGGTCCCAGGGGGCACAACCGCCGAACGCCGCGAGGTATTTCCGTCATCCGGTCTCGATTCTAGGGGCGCCGTTACTCGTCCAGCATTTCCGGCGTCACATTGGCCTCGGTCCCGGGAATCCCCAGGTCCAGGGCACGTTTGTCCGCCATTGCCAGCAGCCTGCGGATCCGGCCGGCGATGGCGTCCTTGGTCATGGGCGGATCAGCCAGCCGGCCGAGTTCGTCAAGGCTCGCCTGCTTGTGCGCCACGCGGAGCTCACCGGCATATTTGAGGTGGTCCGGGACGTCGTCACCGAGGATCTCCAGGGCGCGGTCCACACGGGCACCGGCAGCCACTGCGGCCTGGGCCGAGCGGCGGAGGTTGGCGTCGTCGAAGTTGGCCAGCCTGTTGGCCGTGGCCCGCACCTCTTTGCGCATGCGGCGTTCTTCCCACACCATCAGCGCGTCATGGGCTCCCATCCGCGTGAGCAGGGCGGCAATGGTGTCCCCGTCCCGGATGACCACACGGTCCACTCCCCTGACCTCGCGTGCCTTGGCCTGGATGCCAAGCCTGCGGGCCGCGCCGACCAGGGCAAGGGCCGATTCAGGGCCCGGGCAGGTCACCTCCATGGCGGAGGACCTCCCCGGCTCGGTCAGGGATCCGTGGGCCAGAAACGCGCCGCGCCACACGGCCTCGGCGTCGGCGGCCGAGCCGTTGACCACGGCTGACGGCAGGCCCCGCACGGGGCGGCCGCGCGCGTCAAGCAGGCCGGTCTGGCGGGCAAGGGCCTCACCGTCGCGCACGACCCGCACCACGTAGCGGTTGCCGCGGCGGAGGCCGCCGCCGGAGACGACGATGATCTCGCTCTGGTGGCCGTAGACCTCGGCGATGGCGGCACGCAGCCGGCGCGCCGTGGAGGCGAGATCGACCTCGGCCTCAATGACGATCCGGCCCGAGATAATGTGCAGGCCGCCGGCGAAGCGCAGCATTGCGGAGACTTCAGCCTTGCGGACCGAGGACTTCTTTATGTCCAGGCGGGACAGTTCTTCCTTGACTGATGATGTCAGTGCCATGGCACCTTCCTAACTGTTCCCGAAAATATCGTGGTACGCCGTTGCCAGACGCAGGGGGTCGTGGATCGGACGGCGGCTCGACGCCCCTACTTTACCCAACACCACCTCGGCACCGAGCATCCCGGCGGCCCGCTTGAACTCCTCAACGTCCGGTACGGACACCGGGTCCGCAAGCACGACGTCGACGCTGAAGTCGGGCGCGTAACTTCGCAGCACATGCAGATGGTCGGCAGCGGACATCCCGGAGGTTTCCTTGGTGTCCGTGGCCAGGTTCATGGTCAGGCACCGCTTCGCCGGGGTGTCCGACAGCGCCTGGCGCATTTCCGGCAGCAGGAGGTGCGGCAGCACGGACGTGTACCACGAGCCCGGGCCGAGGATGACCCAGTCAGCCAGTTCGATGGCCGTCAGGGCCTCTACGCAGGCCGGGGCCGAGTCCGGCAGGAGCCGGACGCTCTCAAGCGAACCCGCCACCGCGCATTTGGCCTGGCCCCTGACCGTGTCCACTGTGAAGGTTCCGTCCGGGCCCGGCACGCGGACATCGCCCTCGATGGTCAACGGCACACTCGACATGGGTAGGACCTGCCCGCGGGCCCCCAGGAGGGCCCCGGCCCATTTCAGGCCGCCCACGGTGTCGCCCAGCAGTTCCCAGAGCGTGACGATGAGCAGGTTGCCCATGGCGTGGTCGTCGAGTGAACCGCCCCGGCCTTCCCCGGGCTGGAAACGGTGCTGCATGACGTCCCGCCAGGTCCTGCCCCAGTCGGTGTCGTCACACAGGGCAGTAAGTGCCATCCGGAGGTCTCCGGGCGGGAGGACGCCGTACTCCTCGCGCAGACGCCCGGAAGACCCGCCGTCGTCCGCAACGGTGACGATGGCGGTCAGCTCGGAGGTCAGCAGTCTCAGTGCGGACAGGGATGCTGACAGTCCGTGGCCGCCGCCCAGGGCAACGACGGACGGACCCTTGTCCAGCTGCCCGCCGCCGGAGCCGCCCGCCGGCGGCACCAGGGGCAGCGGCCCGGTAAGCAGTCCCATTATTCGCGGCCCAGGTCCCGATGGGTGGTGGTCACAGTGACGCGAGGATACTGTGCCAGCTTCTTCGACAGTTCGACGGCCACTGCCACGGAACGGTGCTTGCCGCCGGTACACCCCACGGCGACGGTGGCGTAGTGCTTGTTTTCCCTGCGGTAGCCGTCCAGGACAGGCTCGATGGCCAGCACGTAGCGGTCCACGAAGCTCTTGACCCCTTCGGCCTCGAGGACGTAGTCGCTGACGTCCTTGTCCAGGCCCGTGTGCGGACGCAGCTGCGGGACCCAGTGCGGGTTCGGGATGAAGCGGGCATCGACCACAAAGTTTGCGTCCACCGGCAGGCCGTACTTGAAGCCGAAGCTCATCACGTTGAGCCGCAGGGCCACGGGACCGGTTTCGCTGAAGAGCTCCGTGATGGCCGTGGCAAGGGCGTGGACGTTGAAGTCGGACGTGTCCAGGACAATGTCCGCGGAATCACGGAGTTCATGCAGCAGTTCCCGCTCGGCGGCGATGCCGTCGAGGATCCGTCCGCCCTCCTGAAGGGGGTGCGGACGGCGGCCCTGCTCAAAACGGCGCACCAGGACGTGGTCGTTGGCGTCCAGGAACAGGACGCGGAACATCACGCCGCTTGCCTCGAGGGTCTTCAGCGCCGTACGGATGTCCGTGAAGAGCGCCTTGCTGCGGACGTCCACCACCACGGCGAGCTTGGGAATGGACTGCGGGGCGTGCGACACCAGTTCGGCCAGGGTGCCGAGCATCTGCGGCGGGAGGTTCTCAACGACATACCAGCCATGGTCCTCGAGGGCGTCAGCGGCAGTACTGCGGCCTGCCCCGGACATCCCCGTCACTACGAGCAGCTCCGCTTCAACGGGTTTGACGGGCGTCATGCCGTCCTGTTCCGCTTCGGATCCTGCCGTTGACTCTGCCATGAGTAAAGCCCCATTCCTACTATGTAATTCGACGCAACCGCGCGTTCCGCTTCCGGTCCTTACCCTAGCTAAGTTTCAATGATTTCGCCGGTCGTCATATTGATGGCCGGTACGTCCGCACCGGAGGCTGCGCCGCCGTTGCCGAAATGACTGATGATCGCATCCGCCAGCGACGGCCCGATGCCCTTGGCCGTTGCCAGTTCGGCGGCGCTGGCGGTCCGAATGCTCCTGACCGAGCCGAACTGTGCCAGCAGGGCCTTGCGCTTGGCCTCGCCGAGCCCGGGGACGCCGTCCAGGGCCGACACCGTCATGGCCTTGCCGCGCTTCTGCCGGTGGAACGAGATGGCGAAGCGGTGCGCTTCATCGCGGATGCGCTGGAGCAGGTAGAGCCCCTCGGACGTCCGCGGCAGGATCACCGGGAAGTCACTGTCGGGCAGCCAGACCTCTTCCAGGCGTTTGGCCAGGCCGACGACGTAGACGTCCTCGATGCCGAGTTCCGCCAGGGCGCGTGCAGCGGCGTTGACCTGGGGCTTGCCGCCGTCCACCACCACGAGGTTGGGCGGGTAGGCGAACTTCGCGCGGGGTGCCGGCGTTGTGGTGTCCTGCACCGAGGCAACCGCAAGGGCCTCGAGCGCGGCCTGATGCCCGGGCAGCTGCGCCGCTTCCGCCTGCACCGCCTTCTCCTGGAGGTAATTCCGGAAGCGGCGCGTGAGGACGTCATGCATGGCGGCGGTGTCATCCTTAGCCGCGGCTCCGGTGATGGAGAACTTGCGGTAGTCGGACTTCTTGGGAAGCCCGTCTTCCACCACCACCATGGACGCCACCACGTTCGTGCCCTGCACGTGGGAGATATCGAAGCACTCGATGCGGAGCAGCGCGACGGGAAGGTCCAGGGCTTCCTGGAGTTCCTGCAGCGCGAGGGACCGGTTCGTCAGGTCGCCGGCGCGGCGGGACTTGTGCAGTTTGAGTGCGTGCTCGGCATTTTCCCGGACCGTGGACATGAGCGCCGCTTTGTCCCCGCGGCGCGGGACCCGGACGTCCACTTTGGCGCCGCGCAGGCCGGAGAGCCACTGCGTCAGCTCTGCAGCGTTGCTCGGCTCTTCAGGAACCAGGACTTCCCGGGGCATCCTTCCCTGGCTGTCGCCTTCCTCGCCGTAGACCTGCTGGAGCAGGTGCTCAACGAGGTCCGGAGTGGTGGAGTCCTCCACCTTCTCCACCACCCAGCCGCGCTGGCCCCTGACCCGGCCGCCCCGGACATGGAAGACCTGGACGGCGGCCTCCAGCTCGTCCTCATGCAGCGCGAACACATCAGCGTCGGTGTCCTCGGCGAGGACCACGGCATTGCGTTCGAAGACCTTCCGCAGGGCGATGATGTCGTCCCGGACCCGGGCTGCGCGTTCGTAGTCGAGCTCGGCAACCGCCGCGGCCATATCCTTCTCCAGCCGTGCGATGAAGCGCTTGGCTTCGCCGCCCATAAAGGCACAGAAGTCCTCCGCCAGCGCCCGGTGCTCCTCGGGTGTCACCCGGCCGACACACGGTGCCGAACACTTGTCGATATAGCCGAGCAGGCACGGCCGCCCGCTGGCCTGCGCCCGCTTCAGCACGCCGGGACTGCAGCTGCGGACGGGAAATACGCGCAGCAAGGTGTCCATCGTTTCGCGGATGGCCCCGGCCGTATACGGGCCGAAGTAGCGGGTGCCTTTCCGGCGTTCTCCGCGCAGCACCTGGACCCGCGGGAACTTCTCCCCCATGGTCACCGCAAGGTACGGGTAGGTTTTGTCGTCCCGGAAGACGACGTTGAACCGCGGCTTGAATTCCTTGATCCAGGTGTATTCCAGCTGGAGCGACTCCAGTTCGCTCCCGACGACGGTCCACTCCACGCTGCTGGCCGCGTGGACCATGGCGTAGGTCTTGGGCAGCAGGCCCCCGGGGTTGGCAAAGTACGAATTCAGCCGGGACCGCAGGCTCTTGGCCTTGCCCACGTAAATGACGCGGCCGTGCGGATCCCGGAAGCGGTACACGCCCGGGTTGGTTGGAATTTCACCCGTTTGGGGTCGGTAACTAGCTGGATCTGCCACGATTCAAGTCTACTGAGGATGCGGGGCGTCCCTGACAGTGGCGCCCCTGACGGGGAACGCTCTTGCCCGGAATGCGCCTGGAAGGAACGCTCGGCCGCTACTCCGCTGCTTTGCTCTGGTTGTAGCTCGTGGAGCGCTCCTGGCCGCTGAGTTCGGCGATGGCGTCCATGATCCGGTCCGTGACCTGGCGGCGGGCGGGCAGCGAGTGGTCGGGGCCGGTCTTTTCGAAGTACAGGGGCTCGCCCACCTTCATGATGAAGTGCTGCGGCTTCACTCCGTTCTGGCCCGCCGGCTGGAGGTTTTCGGTACCGATGAGACCGACGGGAATGACCGGGGCGCCGGTGGTCAGGGCAAGCCAGCCGACGCCGGTGCGGCCACGGTACAGGATCCCGTCACGGGATCGCGTGCCCTCGGGATAGATCCCGATCCCCTTGCCTGCCTCGAGGATGTCCAGCAGTGTCTTAAGGGCCGCCACGCTGGCAGCCTGTTCGCCGCGCTCCACGGGAATGGAGCCGACGGATTCGAAGAAGGATTTCATGACCTTCCCCTTCACGCCGCCGGTGGTGAAGTATTCGGCCTTTGCAAAAAAGGCCACGGGCCGGGGCATCAGGGCCTGGACAATCACGCTGTCCAGGAAGGACAGGTGGTTCGGCGCGACGATAAAGGGCCCGTCCTTGGGAACGTTCTCAAGCCCGATGACCGTGGGCCGGCAGCTTCCGGAGATCAGCGTGCGGGTGGTCCAGCGGATTGCATCAAACAATGCCATTGTTGGGCACCTCACTCATGGCTGCGGGCCGGACGGCGTCCATGCCGTCAATGGCTGCCGCAAGGTCTGCGGTGGAGTGCACGATTGCCACGGCCCCGGCTTCGTGGAGCTCGCCGTCAGGGGCAAATCCCCAGCTGACGCCGATGCAGTCGAGGCCGTTGGCCATGGCTCCGGCCACGTCCTGGGCCCGGTCCCCCACCATCACGGCGTGCTGCGTGCGCAGGTCGGACAGGGCAGCTGCCACAATTTCAGTCTTGCCAAGCGGTGCGCCGGTGCCGGCGGCCTCATCGGCGGCTGAACCGCGGATGAAGGAGAAGGAGCCGGCGATCCCGTGGTGCTCGAGCACGATTCTTGCGAGCCCTTCCGGCTTCTGCGTGGCCACGGCGATGGCCCGTCCCGACGCGGCGTAGCCCTCCACGAGTTCCCGGATGCCCGGGTACAGGCGGCTCTGGCCGATCCCGGTTTCAAGGTAGTAGGCCCGGTAGACGCGGATGACGTCGGCAAGCTGCTCCGGCGGAACGCCGGCGATGTTCAGGAGGGAGTCACTGAGTTTCGGACCGATCATCGCGTCCAGTTGGGCCGGGGCCGGGACCCTGATGCCGAGTTGGGTAAGGGCCGCGGAGATTCCGCCCGTTATTCCCCCCGCCGGATCGACAAGAGTGCCGTCCAGGTCGAAGATCACGGGCACTGTTGAAAGGGTCACCGGCTTAGTTTCCCACAAGTGCGCGAATGGCTGAAACTCGCATTCCCGGACGGGAATACTTCTTCCCTCCGGATCAGCAAGCTCCAGCCATTCGGTGCGTCCAGCGTCCGGACTACGCCAGGATCTCCGCCAGGAACGTGGCCGTATAGCTCTGGGTGGACTTCGCAACCTGTTCCGGAGTCCCTGTGGCGATGATCTGGCCGCCGCCCGAACCGCCGTCGGGCCCAAGATCCACGATCCAGTCCGCGCTCTTGATGACATCGAGGTTGTGCTCGATGGTGATCACCGTATTGCCCTTGTCCACCAATCCCTGCAGGACCATCAGCAGCTTGCGGATGTCCTCGAAGTGCAGGCCCGTGGTGGGTTCATCCAGAACGTAGATGCTCCGGCCGTTGGACCGCTTCTGAAGTTCCGCGGCCAGCTTGACGCGCTGCGCCTCGCCGCCGGACAGCGTGGTGGCCGGCTGCCCAAGGCGCACATAGCCCAGCCCAACGTCGACGAGCGTGCTCAGGTGGCGCGCAATCGGCGAGAAGGCGGCAAAAAACTCCGCACCTTCCTCGATGGGCATGTTGAGGACGTCCGCGATGGTCTTGCCCTTGTAGTGGACTTCCAGGGTTTCCCGGTTGTACCGCGCACCGTGGCAGACCTCGCAGGGCACGTAGACGTCGGGCAGGAAGTTCATCTCGATCTTCAGCGTGCCGTCACCGGAACATGCTTCGCAGCGGCCGCCCTTGACGTTGAACGAGAACCGGCCCGGCTGGTAGCCGCGGACCTTGGCCTCGGTGGTCTCGGCGAACAGCTTCCGGATGTTGTCGAACACGCCGGTATATGTGGCCGGGTTGGACCGCGGCGTCCGGCCGATGGGGCTCTGGTCGACGTGGACCACTTTGTCCAGGTGCTCGAGGCCCTGGATGGACTTGTGCCGGCCGGCCACCTGCTTGGCGCCGTTCAGCTTGTTGGCCAGCACCTTGTAGAGGATTTCATTGACCAGGGTGGATTTTCCGGAGCCGCTGACGCCGGTCACAGCCGTCAGCAGTCCCAGGGGGAAGGCGGCATCGACGTTGACCAGGTTGTTTTCCCGGGCCCCGACGACCTTCAGCTCGCGCTTCTTGTCGTACTTGCGCCGCTTCTTGGGGATCTCGATCTTTTTCCGGCCGGAAAGGTAGTCGCCGGTCAGAGATTCGGTGTTTTCCAGGAGCTCCTTGTAGGACCCGGAGTGCACCACCTGCCCGCCGTGCTCGCCGGCGCCCGGTCCGATGTCCACAATCCAGTCGGCTTCCTGGATGGTGTCTTCGTCGTGTTCCACCACGATGAGGGTGTTGCCGAGGTCCCGCAGCCGGGTGAGCGTTTCGATCAGCCGGCGGTTGTCGCGCTGGTGCAGGCCGATGGACGGTTCGTCGAGGACGTAGAGCACGCCGACCAGGCCGGACCCGATCTGCGTTGCGAGCCGGATGCGCTGGGCTTCGCCGCCGGACAGGGTGCCGGAGGGGCGCTCCAGGTTCAGGTACTCGAGCCCGACGTCGAGGAGGAAGGTCAGCCGGGCCTGGATTTCCTTCAGGACCTGGTGTGCGATCTGGGCCTCGCGGCCGGTGAGCACCAGGGTGTCCAGGAAGTCGGCGCATTCACGCATCGGCATCGCGGCCACTTCGGCGATGGACTTGCCGTTGATCAGCACCGAGAGCGAGGCCGGGTTCAGGCGGGCGCCGTTGCAGGCCGGGCACGGGATCTGCCGCATGTACTCTTCGTAGCGGTCCCTGGCAGAGTCCGAATCCGTTTCCAGGTGCTTGCGGTGGACGTACTGGACGACGCCCTCGAAGCCCGTGCTGTACTTGCGCTCCCGGCCGAAACGGTTGCGGTACTGCACCACCACCTTGTGGTCCTTGCCGTGCAGCACGGTCTGCCGGATATCGTTCGGAAGCTTCTGCCACGGCGTCTTCATCGAGAAGTCGAGTTCTTTAGCGAGCCCGGAAAGGAGCCTGTTCCAGTACTCGCTGGTGGCCGTACCCAGCGACCACGGCGCGATGGCGCCCTCGCCAAGGGAGAGCTCCGGGTTCGGAATGATGAGTTCCTCATCAACTTCCAGCTTGGTGCCGATGCCGCTGCACGCCGAACAGGCGCCGAAGGGGTTGTTGAACGAGAACGAGCGGGGCTCGATTTCATCGATGGCGAGCGGGTGTTCGTTGGGGCACGCCAGGTGCTCGGAGAACGCCCTGATACGTTCCGCATCATCCGCTTCGAGGTCGACGAATTCGGCGAGCACACGGCCCTCAGCCAATCCGAGCGCGGTTTCGACGGAGTCGGTCAGGCGCTGGCTGATGCCTTCCTTGACCACAAGCCGGTCCACCACCACTTCGATGGTGTGCTTGAACTGCTTGCCGAGCTTGGGAGGATCGCTCAGCTGGATGAGGTCACCGTCCACGCGGGCGCGCGAATAGCCCTTGGCCGTCAGCTCCTTGAAAAGGTCGACGAATTCGCCCTTGCGGCCGCGGACTACGGGAGCGAGCACCTGGAATCGCGTGCCGGCGGGCAGTTCCAGCAGTTGGTCCACGATCTGCTGCGGCGTCTGCTTCGCCACCTGCTCGCCGCAGATGGGGCAGTGCGGGCGGCCCACACGGGCCCAGAGCAGGCGCATGTAGTCGTAGATCTCGGTGATGGTGCCCACGGTGGACCGGGGGTTCTTGCTGGTGGACTTCTGGTCGATGGAAACGGCCGGGGACAGGCCTTCGATGAAGTCGACGTCCGGCTTATCCACCTGGCCCAGGAACTGGCGGGCGT
Source organism: Arthrobacter oryzae (assembly GCF_030812315.1). Lineage (GTDB taxonomy): Bacteria > Actinomycetota > Actinomycetes > Actinomycetales > Micrococcaceae > Arthrobacter > Arthrobacter oryzae_B. The sequence continues at coordinate 353,547 of NZ_JAUSSM010000002.1, forward strand.
ACGCGGACAGCGACTCGACGTAACGGCGCTGGCCCTCGGCGAAGATGGTATCGAACGCCAGGGACGACTTGCCGGACCCGGACAGTCCGGTGAAAACGATCATGGAGTCCCGCGGCAGGTCCAGGTCGACGTTCCGCAGGTTGTGCTCCCGGGCCCCCTTCACCACAAGGCGGGAAAGGTCTGGGCGCGCCGGCTTCCCTTGGTTTAGGGAGACGACGGAGGGTCGGGCATCAACGGCTGGTTCTTCAGCTACGGCTTTAGGCACCCACTAATGCTAATCGAAAACTTCTTCGAATTTCCATGCCGGCGTTTATTCGGCGTCGTAGGCCGCCGCCAGCAGCTGCACGGCTTCCGCGAAGCTTGCGCCCTGGGCCTTAGCCGCGGTGGCGAAATCGGCCGCGGCCGCAGTCAGCGAGGTCCACGCCTCGTCCCTAGCGCAGACGATGGTTCCGTGCCGGCCGCGGGTGGCGACAATCCCTGCCGCTTCCAGCTCCTTGTAGGCGCGGGCCACGGTGTGCGGTGCGACACCCAGGGCCGTGGCCAGGCTCCGCACGGCGGGCAGGCGCGTGCCGGGGGCGAGGGCACCGCTGTCTGCCCGCTCGATAATGTTCAGCCGCAGCTGTTCAAAGAGCGGGACCGAACTGCCTTGGTTCGGTTTCCACGTCCCTGGAAACTCGTTCGCGCCGCTCACTGCCCGGACTCCCCTGCGCGCAAGGCATCTTCCCTGCCTGAGAACTGGGCATCGTACAGCCGGCTGTAGGGCCCGTTGGCCGCCAGCAGCTGTTGGTGGTTCCCGTGTTCGACGATTCGTCCGTGGTCCATGACGAGAATTAGATCAGCGTCCCGCACTGTGGACAAACGGTGCGCGATCACGAAGCTCGTCCGGCCCTGCCGCAGCCGTTGCATTGCCTGCCGGATCTGCACTTCAGTCCGGGTGTCCACTGAACTTGTCGCCTCATCGAGGACCAGGATGCTGCGGCCGGCAAGCTGGGCCCTGGCGATGGTGATGAGCTGCCGCTGGCCCTGGCTCAGGGAGTCGCCGTCGTTCCCTAACACTGTGCCGTAGCCGTCCGGGAGGGACCGCACGAAGTGGTCCACGAGCGTGGCCTCGGCGGCGGCGAGAATGTCGGCGTCGCTGGCTCCGGGCCGCCCATATTCAATGTTCTCCCTGATGGAGCCGGTGAACACCCAGGCGTCCTGCAGCACCATCCCGATCATGGAACGCAACTCGTCGCGCCCGCGCCCGGCGATGTCCACGCCATCGATGGTGATCCGGCCGGAATCGAGCTCGTAGAACCGCATGAGCAGGTTAACCATGGTGGTTTTGCCTGCGCCGGTATGACCGACAATTGCCACGGTCTGCCCGGGCTCAGCTGTGAAGGACAGGTCCCTGACCACGGGCAGTCCGCTGTTGTAGCCGAAGGTGACGGCGTCGAACACCACACGGCCGCCGGCTACCGCGGGACCCTCCGGGTCCGCCCCCTCCGGGCCGGCCTGGTCCGTCCCAACCTGCTCCGCGCCGGCCCGCTCTGTGCCGTCGCGCGGAATTTCCTTCGCATCCAGCAGGGCGAACACCCGTTCAGCCGAGGCGATGCAGGATTGCATCAGGGTCAGCATGCCGCCGATCTGCCCGATCGGCTGGCTGAAGAGCCTGCTGAACTGGATGAAGGCCTGGACCCCGCCGATGGTCATGGCGCCGGCCGTAACCTGCAGCGCACCGACCACGGCCACGGCAATGTAATTGAGGTTGGAAACGAACACCAGGAGCGGCTGGACGGCGCCGGAAACGTACTGGGCGCGTGCGCTGGTCCGGAAGAGCCTGTCGTTGCTGTTGGTGAACGTCTCGGTGGCCATACCCTGCCGGCCGAAAGCCTTGAGCACCTCGTGGCCCGTGATGTACTCCTCGAGGTGCGCGTTGAGTTCGCCGGTGGTGCTCCATTGCTCGGAAAAGTGCGTCTGGGACTTCCGGGCTACGAGGACGGTGACCGCGGTGGAAAACGGCACGGTCACCAAGGCAATGGCCGCAAGCAGCGGGGAAAGCCACAGCATCATGGACAGCGCGCCGAGCAGCATCAGCACCGACAGGATCAGCTGGTTCAGCAGCTGGTTCAGTGCCTGGGAGATGTTGTCGACGTCGTTGGTGGCCCGGCTGAGCACGTCCCCGCGCCGCTGCTCGTCGAAATGCGCGGACGGCAGCCGGTGCAGTTTGCCTTCCACCGATGCCCGCAGCCGGTAGCCCACCCGCTGCACGGCGGTGGCGGTGACTGCTCCCTGGACCCAGCTGAAGACTGAAGCGCCGAGGTACATCACTGCCACGAGCAGCAGCAGGGCGGCGAGTTTCTGCTGATTGAAGGTCCCTCCAAAAACACCGTCAACCACGACGTCGGTGGCGTCGCCCAGCAGTTTGGGGGCCGACACGTTGAGCGCCACAAAGGCGCACGTGGCAGCAACGGCGGCGAGCATCCGCCACCTGACGGGGCGCAGCAGTCCCAGAAGACGCCTGCTGGTGGCCCAGGCCGAGGGGCCCGGGACGGCAACCGCCGTCGCCGTGGTTGTGGTTGTGTTGGCGGTTGCGGTCATACCCTGCCTCCGAGCGCCAGCTGCGAGGCGGCAATTTCCTGGTAGACCGTCGATGTACGCATCAGTTCGCTGTGCGTGCCCTGGGCCACGAGCCTGCCCTTGTCCAGTACCAGGATGAGGCCGGCGTCGAGGATCGTCGCGATGCGTTCCGCCACGATGATCACCGTGGACCGGCGGGTGAGCGGGGCGAGCGCGACGCGGAGGCGGGCGTCGGTTGTATAGTCCAGCGCGGAGAGGCTGTCGTCAAAAAGGTACACGGGGGCGTCGCGGAGCAGCGCACGGGCAATGCACAGCCGCTGGCGCTGGCCGCCGGAGAAGTTCGTTCCGCCCTGGCTTACCGGGGCGTGGAGACCGTCGGGCAGTTCGCGCACGAAGTCCTCCGCCTGGGCGGTGCGGAGCGCGCGCAGGAGGTCCTGGTCGCTGGCGTCAGGGGCAGCAATCCGGAGGTTCTCGGCCACGGTGCCGGAGAAAAGGTAGGCGCGCTGGGGCACCAGCGACATGCTGTTCCGAAGGAAATGAAGCGGGAGTGATTTCACGTTGTGGCCGCCGATCAGGACCTCCCCCGACGTGGCATCCAGGAACCGGGGCAGCAGGTTCAGCAGTGTCGACTTTCCGCTGCCCGTGGAACCGATGATGGCGGTGAACGTGCCCGGCGACGCGGTGAAACTGATGCGGTCGAGAACGGGCGCCTCCGCCCCGGGGTAGGCGAAGGTGACGTCGCGGAATTCCACGGTGCCGCCCGCCGTGCGCTGGGCGTGCGGCAGCCCGGCCCGCGAGATCGCCGGATCCGCGATGGCGGGGCGGGTGTCCAGCACGGCCTGGATCCGTTCCGCACAGGCCGCGGCGCGGGGAGCCGTCATCAGGACGTACATGGCCATCATGATGGCGATGAGGATCTGCAGGATGTAGGCGATGAAGGCCGTCAGCGCACCGAGCCGCATGTCCCCTGCCTGGATCCGGTGGCCGCCGAACCACACCACGGCCACCGATGACAGATTCACCACGATCATGATCAGTGGCAGCATTCCTGCCACCAGTAGCGCGGACTGGAGGTTGTTGCGGGTCAGCTCACGGTTGACGACGGCGAAGCGGCGCGCTTCGTGCGCCTGGCGGACGAACGCGCGGATGACGTTGGCCCCGATGATCTGTTCCCGCAGCACCCTGCTGATGCGGTCGATCAGGATCTGGCCCTCCCGGTAGAGGGGCACCAGCCGGCGCACGATCAGATACATGATGAGCACAAGCACGGGCACGATGGCGACCACAATGCCGGAAAGGACCACATCCTGGTTCAGGGCCAGGACGATGCCGCCGATGCCCATGGCGGGCGCCGCCACGAGCATGGTGAAGACCAGCACGGCCAGTGCCTGGATCTGCTGGACGTCGTTGGTGGCCCGTGTCACCAGGCTGGGCACGCCGAAGGTCCCTACCTCCTGGGAGGACAGTGCCTGGACCTTCGCGAAGAGCTCCTGGCGCAGCTGGCGGCCAAGCTTCATGGCCACATTGGCACTGAAGTAACCGGCAGCGAGGGCCGCGGCAACCTGCACGGCGGCGATTCCCGCCATCCACCCGCCCAGCCGAAGGATGAGGTCCGTGTTCCCCGCGACGATTCCGTCGTCGATGATGGCGGCATTGAGGGTGGGCAGGAGGAGGTTGGCCGTGGTCTGCAGGAGCTGCAGGACCACGATGGCCAGGACCGCCGGCTTATGCGCGGCGAGCAGCCGCATCATCATGCCTGGGAGCATAGAACCTCCCTCCGCCGTGACGGCATGCTAGCCCCGTTTCCGCGCGACTGCGAAAATCCTCCGGAACGGAAAAACTGTGCCGTGTGCCGTGGCAGGATAGGCGTCGTTGAGCAGGACCGAATACTCCGCCTCGAATTCCGCAGCGTCCGCAGGCGGGAGCACTGCCAATACGGGCCGCAGTCCTGCTCCCCTGACCCACTGCAGGACCGGATCCGGCCCGGGCAGCACCTGCTGGTAGGTGGTTTCCCAGGCGTCCGCGTCACAGCCGGCGTCGAGCATGATGTTCAGGTACCCGGCGGGTTCGGCGACGGCGTCGTCGTGCCGCAGGACGCCGTCGAGGGCCCCCTTCCAGCGGGCGGACTCCGCAAGCTGCCGCATCAGCACGTGCGAGGGAGAACTGAAATTGCCCGGAACCTGCAGGGCGAACCAGGCGCCGGGCCGGAGGGCCTTCAGCCAGCCGGCCAGCAGGGCGGGGTGGCCGGGTACCCACTGCAGGGCCGCGTTGGTCACCACCACGTCGGTCCGGTCCGACGGCATCCACCCGGCGATGTCCGTCAGTGCGAAGGAGAGGTTGGCAGCCTCCGCTGCATGGGCCTCCGCCTTCCGCAGCATCTCGGCGGACGAGTCGATTCCCACCACCTCGGCGTCGGGCCAGCGCTCCGCGAGGGTCGCCGTCAGGTTGCCGGGCCCGCAGCCGAGGTCCACCACGTGCCGGGGGTCCTCAGCGTGGACCCGGGCGGTGAGGTCAAAGTACGGCCGGTCACGGTGGTTTCCGAACTCCACATACTTAGCGGGATCCCATTTCAAGGACGTCCTCCAATGGCTCGAGCGGTTGCCGTCAGGCCGAGCCTAGCCCGGGCCGGCCCCGCGACCAAGGACGAACCACCCATTGGCTGCGGGCACTAAGCTTGAAAGCAATGAAACTCGTTGAGCAGCTCCCTGTCCCGGCCGAACGTACCTCCAGCGGGACGGACCACGACCCGGATGAGCTCTACACCCGTTTCGTTGAGTGGACGGAAAGCCGCGGGCTGTCCCTCTACGCCGCACAGGACGAAGCCATCATGGAACTGGCCTCCGGGGACAACGTCATTCTGGCCACTCCGACGGGGTCCGGCAAGTCACTGGTGGCAATTGCCGCGCACTTCCAGGCCATGGCCCGGGGGGACCGCAGTTACTACACGGCACCTATCAAGGCCCTCGTCTCGGAGAAGTTCTTCGCCCTGTGTGACATCTTCGGGGCCGAAAACGTGGGAATGATTACCGGCGATTCCGGCGTCAACCAGGACGCGCCCATTATTTGCTGCACCGCCGAAATCCTGGCCAACATCGCGCTTCGTGAAGGCGCAGGGGCGGACTTGGGTTCGGTGGTCATGGATGAGTTCCATTTCTACTCCGACCCGCAGCGAGGCTGGGCCTGGCAGGTGCCGCTGCTGGAGCTCCCCCAGGCACAGTTCCTGCTGATGTCCGCGACCCTGGGCGATGTCAGCCGCTTTGAGGCGGGCCTTACCGAACTGACGGGACGTCCGACGACGACCGTCAGTTCCGCTGAACGCCCGATTCCGCTGCACTACTACTACGAGCAGACGCCTGTCCACGAGACACTCGAGGAGCTGCTCGCCACGAAGCAGGTCCCCGTCTACGTGGTCCACTTCAGCCAGCTTGAGGCAATCGACCGGGCGCAGAACCTGATGAGCATCAACGTCTGCACCCGCGACGAGAAGGACAAGATCGCCGAGCTGATTGCCGGCTTCCGCTTTGCGGCGGGCTTCGGGAAGACCCTTAACCGGCTTGTGCGCCACGGCATCGGCGTGCACCATGCCGGCATGCTGCCGAAGTACCGGCGGCTGGTGGAGCAGCTGGCGCAGGCCGGCCTGCTCAAGGTCATCTGCGGCACCGACACCCTGGGCGTGGGCATCAACGTGCCCATCCGCACTGTCCTGCTCACGGCCCTCAGCAAGTACGACGGGGTCCGCACCCGGCTGCTGAACTCCCGCGAGTTCCACCAGATCGCGGGCCGTGCAGGGCGGGCCGGCTACGACACCGCCGGCACCGTGGTGGTGCAGGCGCCCGAGCACGTGATCGAGAACGTCAAAGCGATGGCGAAGGCCACCGCCAAGTTCGGCGACGACCAGAAGAAACTGCGTCAGGTGGTCAAGCGGAAACCGCCGGAGGGCTTCGTGTCCTGGGGCGAACCCACCTATAACCGGCTTGTGGATTCCGTTCCGGATCCGCTGAACTCCAGCTTCACCGTGACGCATGCCATGCTGATGAACCTGATGGAGCGCCCCGGCGACCCCTTCAAGGCTGCCCGCCGCTTGCTCACGGAAAACCACGAACCCCGCACCTCGCAGCTGCAGTTGATGAAGAAGGCCCTGGGTATCTACCGGGAACTGCTGGCCGCAGGCGTCGTGGAGCGGATTCCGCCCGAGGAGCAGGGCCCCGACGGCAGGACGGTCAGGCTCACGGTCCACCTGCAGGCCAACTTCGCGCTGAACCAGCCGCTCTCGCCGTTCGCGCTGGCTGCCTTGGAACTCCTGGATCCGGAGTCGCCGTCGTACGCCCTTGACGTGGTGTCCGTCATCGAATCCACGCTCGAAAAGCCCCGGCAGATCCTGTCGGCCCAGCAGAAGAAGGCCCGCGGCGAAGCCATCGCCGCCATGAAGGCCGACGGCATTGAGTATGACCAGCGGATGGCGATGCTGGAGGACGTGACCTATCCCCAGCCGCTTGCGGAAATCCTGGGTGAGGCGTTCGACGTCTACCGCAAGGCCGCGCCGTGGATTGGCGATTTCGAGCTTGCCCCCAAGTCCGTGGTCCGGGACATGTACGAGCGGGCCATGAACTTCGGCGAATTCGTCCAGTTCTACGGCCTGGCGCGCTCCGAGGGCATTGTGCTGCGCTATCTCGCAGACGGCTTCAAGGCGCTCCGCCAGACGGTCCCGCAGGACTCCCTCCGGGAGGACCTCGAGGACCTGATTGCCTGGCTGGGTGAACTCGTCCGGCAGGTTGATTCCAGCCTCCTGGATGAATGGGAGGAGCTGACCTCCGGGGCCGCGCCGACACCGCACGACGCGCCCCCGCCCCCGCCGCCGTCGCTGACGTCCAACATCAGGGCGTTCCGGGTGATGGTCAGGAACGAAATGTTCCGCCGCGTGGAGCTTTTCGCTGACGAGGCGGCCACGGATCTCGGGGAGCTCGACGGCGGCACCGGCTGGGATGCCGACCGCTGGGAAGACGTCCTGGACGACTACTTCGACGAACACAACGATATCGGCACAGGACCGGACGCGCGGGGACCCGGGCTGCTGATCATCACTGAAGAACCGGGGATGTGGAAAGTCCGCCAGATCTTCGACGATCCTGCCGGAAACCACGACTGGGGTATCTCGGCGGAGGTGGACTTGGCGGCGTCGGATGAAACCGGCACGGCCGTGGTCCGGGTGACCGACGTGAACCGGCTGTAGGCGCTAGTAAACTCGAATAATGAGTGTAATCCGGCCCGCCACCGTTGAAGATGTCCCCGCGATCCTGCAGATGATCCACGAACTTGCCATCTACGAAAAGGAACCGCACGCAGTCCGGAACACCCCGGAAATGCTCGCGGACGTGCTGTTCGGCGAACACCCCAGGGTTTACGCCACGATGGCCGAAAACGCGGCGGGCGAGGTCCAGGGGTTCGCGCTCTGGTTCCTCAACTACTCCACGTGGGAGGGCGTCCACGGGATCTACCTTGAGGACCTCTATGTGACTCCGGAGGCCCGCGGCGAAGGCCACGGCAAGGCCCTGCTGCAGCATCTGGCGGCCACCGCCGTCGAACGCGGCTATGCGCGCGTGGAGTGGAGCGTCCTGGACTGGAACGAACCGTCCATCAGCTTCTACAAGAAACTGGGCGCATTGCCCATGGAGGAATGGTCCACCTTCCGGCTGACCGGTGAAGCCCTGGAGTCCTTCGGCACCGCCCGCGAGGCACACGCCCGTGGCTGACCTGCCGATGACCGGGCTGGCGGCCGTAGCAATGCTGGAGGCGGCGTCCAGCATCGCCAAAGCCGTTCCGCACACCATCAAGGCACGGCATGAATACCGTGGAATGCGTACGGCCGAACACTATTTTGAGGTGCCGCTGGACCACTTCAATGGCGGCGCCGGGGAGACGATCACCGTGTTCGCGCGCGAGTATGTCTCCACGAACCACAGCGAGGAAGAGGCCGTCCAGCTGCCGTGGCTGCTGTATCTGCAGGGAGGCCCGGGCGGGCGCGGGAACAGGTTTCCCGCCCTAGGCGGCTGGAGCAAAGCGGCCGCAAAGGACTTCCGCATCCTGATGCTCGACCAGCGCGGCACCGGGCTGTCCACTCCGATCGACCGGAACACGCTCCCGCTGCGGGGAAACGAGACGGAGCAGCTGGACTACCTGGCGCATTTCCGGGCCGACTCCATCGTCGCGGACGCCGAGGCTATCAGGCATGCCCTGGGATCCGGTCCGTGGACCATCTACGGGCAGAGCTATGGCGGCTTCTGCGCGCTCAGCTACCTTTCCTTCGCCCCGGACGGCCTGCGTGAGGCACTTATCACCGGCGGGCTCGCGCCGCTGCACGGACCCGCGGACAGGGTTTACCAGGCGACCTTTCGCCGGGTAGCCGCCCGGAATGCCGAGTACTTCGCCTCTTATCCCGAGGACCGGGCGGCAGTCACCCGGATTGCCCGGCACCTGCGCGGGACTGAGGAGCTTTTGCCCGACGGCGAGCGGCTCACCGTGGAGCGGTTCCAGATGATGGGGTCGTTCCTGGGCGGCAACACCAGGGTGGACACCCTGCACTATCTGCTGGAGGACGCCTTCGTGGTGACGCCCGACGGCGAACGCCTCTCGGACGTATTCCTGGAGCAGGTCCGCGGCATCGTCTCGCGCGCTGCCAACCCGCTGTATGCCCTCATGCACGAGTCGATCTATGGCCAGGGCAGGGCCACCGACTGGGCGGCGGCCCGGGTGCTCCAGGACTTTCCGGAGTTCGGCCCGGACGCCGCCGAGCCGCTGCTGACCGGCGAGATGGTCTATCCCTGGTACTTCGAACAGGACGCCGCGCTCCGCCCGCTGCGGAACGTAGCCTGGCTCGTGGCCGGGAAGTCCGACTGGAAACCGCTCTACGACCCGGAACGGCTGGCAGCGAACACCGTCCCGGTGGCTGCCGCGGTGTACAGCGATGACATCTATGTCGACCGGGATCTGTCCTTGGAAACAGCCAACGCGGTGCGCGGGCTCCAGGTCTGGGAAACCGCGGACTTCCACCACGACGGGATCGCAGACGACGGTGAAGGCATCTTCGGCCGGCTGCTGGGAATGGTGCGCTCAGTCCGCAACTGAGCGGCCGCGGGGCCTGCCCTGCAACTTGGCCGCGCTCCTTCCTGCCCTGGCAGGAAGGAGGGCGATGACCGCGGCGGCAAGGACAACCGCGGCAACCAGGCCGCCAGCCAGGTTGAGTCCCGGGTAACCCGCCCAGCTGAGGATGAGGCCCGAGAACGCGCCGCCCACGGCACCGGCTGCCCCCATCAGCATGTCCGAAACGCCCTGGACCACCACGCGGTCCTCCTGGTGCACGCTTTCGGCCAGGAACGTGGATCCGGCGATGGTGGCGGCGGACCACCCAAGCCCCAGAAGAACCAGCCCCACGGCCACCGCGGTGGTCGACCGCTGGCCGAAACCCGCCACGGTCACCGCCGCCACCAGCATGACGAACCCGAGGACAACGGTCTGCCTGCGTCCGGTCTTATCCGTCAGCCACCCCATCACGGGCGACAATGCGAACATCCCGGCAATATGCAGGGAGATGGTGAAGCCAATGATCACCAGAACGTCGCCGGCGGCCGTGTGGCTGGCGTGGGAGGCGCTGCCGGGACCGGCCACCAGCTCCTGCAGGTGCAGCGGCGTCACCGACATGACACCCACCATGACGCCATGCGCACCGACGACGGCGGCCAGCGCCAGGATGGCGGACGGTGAATGGCGGGCGGCCCGCAGCCCGCGGCGAAGGGCTCCGCCCCGGGAAGCTGGAACCGCCGCTGCCGGGTGGTCCGGGAGGCCAGCGCCGGCGAAGCCGACGGCGTCCGCTGCCAGTTGCCGCGCGAAGAGCAGCGGGTCCGGGCGTAGCCCCGCGAGGAGCAGGGCGCACGCCAGCACAAGCCCGGCCGCGGAAATGACGAAGGGACCGGCGATGGGCGGCAGGCCCACGGCCTGGCCCACCACAGCACCAGGCTGGATGAGGTTGGGCCCCGCCACTGCGCCGATCGTGATGGCCCACACGACGGCGGACAGGGCCCGTCCGCGGTGTTCATCATCGGCAAGGTCCACGGCGGCAAAGCGCGCCTGCAAGCTGGCTGCCGTGCCGACACCCACGCCGGCGGTCCCCAGGAGCAGCAGCACGAAGATCCCGGACACCACGGAACCCACGATCAGCACCATACCGGCCAGGGCTGCGCCGAGGCCCGCCACGAGGCCGGTCCGGCGGCCGCGGCGTTCCGCCAGCGAAGCCAGCGGCAGCGCCGACAGTGCCGCGGCGAGCGTCATGACGGTGGCCACGGAGCCTGCCCACGCGTTGGAGCCGGCAAGATCCACCGCCAGCAGCGAGCCGATGGAAACGGTGGCCCCCGTGCCGATTCCGCTGAGCAGCTGCGCCGAGCCGAGGAGCACAACCGTGCGGCGCTGGACTGTCTGGCGTTGCAGGGGGCGCCGTGGAACGTGGCGCACACCGGGCTCCGCCCCGGAAGTGTTTGCCATCCTCAGAGCATAGCCCTGCACGTGTCCCGTAGACAGGCCGGCTGGCCTGGCGGATGGCATGGCGGATGGCCTGATTGGGAGGAGCGCCTGATGAGGGGATGGCGTGTGAATGCAGACAACCCCGGCCAACGATGTGGCCGGGGTTGTCTGGTGCGTGCCGGGAAGCGGTGCGGGTGCCTACTCGGCTTCGCTCATGCTCTTGCGTGCGTCCTCTTCGAGGCGGGCATCGACCTTCGCCTGGGCGGCTTTGGAGCTCACCAGGCTGGCGATCACGGCCACGACGATGGTGCCAACGATGACAGCCAGGGACACGAAGGTGGGGATCTCGGGAGCCCATTCAATGTGGTGGCCGCCGTTGATGAACGGTAGTTCGTTGACGTGCATCGCGTGGAGTACCAGCTTGACGCCAATGAACGCCAGGATGAAGGACAGTGCGTGCTTCAGGTAGATCAGGCGGTTCATCAGCCCGCCCAGCAGGAAGTACAGCTGACGGAGGCCCATGAGGGCGAAAAGGTTCGCCGTGAAGACAATGAACGGGCTCTGCGTCAGGCCAAAGATCGCCGGAATGGAGTCAACAGCGAAGAGCAGGTCGGTCAGGCCGATGGTGACGAAGACGATCAGCATCGGGGTGAAGACCTTCTTGCCGTCCACCGTGGTGCGCAGCTTGCCGCCGTCGAACTTCTCCGACATCGGAATCACCTTGCGGAGCCTGGCGATCAGCGGGTTTTCCCTGTCCTCTTCGTCTTCGCCCTCGTCCTGGGCCTGCTTCCAGGCGGTCCAGAGCAGGAACGCGCCGAAGATGTAGAAGACCCAGCTGAACTGCTCAATGACGATGGCGCCGAGCAGGATGAAGATGCCGCGCAGGATCAGCGCGATGATGATGCCCACCATCAGCACTTCCTGCTGGTACTTACGGGGCACCGAGAAGCGCGCCATGATGATGATGAAGACAAACAGGTTGTCGATGCTGAGGCTGTATTCCGTCACCCAGCCGGCAACGAACTGCCCGCCGAACTCCGGGCCGGTGAAGGCGAACATCGCGCCGGCGAACACCAGGGCCAGGGTGACGTAGAACGCCACCCACAGGCCGGCTTCCTTCATGGACGGTTCGTGGGGGCGCCGGATAACCAGGAGGAGGTCGATGGCGAGGATAAGGCCGAGGACGACAAAGGAGCCGACCTCGAACCACACGGGCAAATCGAGCACAGGATGGCCTTTCGCAGGGTACGGAACAGTGGTGTAAGTCTCTCCGGCTGGCCTGTGCACTCTGTGCTGAATCGGCAGCCCGCTACGCCCGGCAGGGCATCAGTGCCGTGCGTGTTGACGATCGTAGCGCTTGGGATACTCCCCTACGTGACAATAACCTTACCCTAGGCGTGGCCCGCGGCCTGCATCTGGCGCAGTTCCTTCTTCAGGTCCCCCACCTCATCACGCAGCCGGGCAGCCAGTTCAAACTGCAGTTCGCCGGCCGCGGCGTGCATTTGTTCGGTCAGCTGTTCGATGAGCCCGACGAGGTCCTCCGCCGGTGCAGCTGCGAGACCGTCCGCCCGCACGGCGGTCGCGCCCTTGCCCTTGCCGCGCGTCTTCCCTGCCGTGGCCAGCAGTTCGCGGGTGTCCGCGTCCTCCTTGGCCAGCTGGTCTGTGATGTCCGCAATTTTCTTGCGCAGGGGCTGAGGGTCGACGCCGTTCGCCGTGTTGTACGCCACCTGGATGGCGCGGCGCCTGTTGGTTTCGTCGATGGCGTGCGCCATTGAGTCGGTGATGCGGTCCGCGTACATGTGCACCTGCCCGGAGACGTTACGGGCGGCGCGGCCGATGGTCTGGATCAGGGAAGTCCCCGAGCGCAGGAAGCCCTCTTTGTCTGCATCCAGGATGCTGACCAGGGACACCTCGGGAAGGTCGAGGCCTTCGCGGAGCAGGTTGATGCCCACCAGGACGTCGAACGTGCCCATCCGCAGTTCGCGGAGCAGCTCCACGCGGCGGAGGGTGTCCACGTCCGAGTGCAGGTATTCCACTTTGACGCCGTGGCCCAGCAGGTAGTCGGTGAGGTCCTCGGCCATCCTCTTGGTGAGGGTGGTGACCAGGATGCGTTCGTTCTTCGCCGTCCGGGTGCGGATCTCCCCCAGGAGGTCATCGATCTGGCCCTTGGTGGGTTTGACCACGATCTCGGGATCGATCAGGCCGGTGGGACGGATGATCTGCTGCACGAAGCCGTCAGCCTTGCCAAGCTCGTACTTGCCGGGAGTAGCGGACAGGTAAACGGTCTGGCCCACTCGTTCGAGGAATTCGTCCCATTTGAGCGGCCGGTTATCCATGGCCGAGGGCAGGCGGAAGCCGAAGTCCACGAGGTTCCGCTTACGGGACATGTCGCCCTCGTACATGGCGCCGATCTGCGGCACTGTGACGTGGGATTCGTCGATCACCAGCAGGAAGTCGTCCGGGAAGTAGTCAAGGAGGCAGTGCGGAGCGGTTCCGCGGGCGCGGCCGTCAATGTGCGACGAGTAGTTTTCGATGCCGTTGCAGAAGCCCATCTGCTGCATCATCTCGAGGTCGTAGGTGGTTCGCATCCGGAGCCGCTGGGCTTCGACCAGTTTGTTCTGGCTTTCCAGCACCTGGAGGCGTTCGGCGAGTTCGTCTTCGATCCGCTTGATTGCCCGGGCCATCCGTTCGGGCCCGGCCACATAGTGCGAGGCCGGGAAGACGTACATTTCCTCTTCGTCCCGGATCACCTCACCGGTCAGCGGGTGCAGGGTATGGATGTTCTCGATCTCATCGCCGAAAAATTCGATCCGGATGGCCAGTTCCTCATACATCGGGATGATTTCCACGGTGTCGCCGCGGACCCGGAACGTGCCGCGATGGAAGTCCATGTCGTTGCGCGCGTACTGCATGGCTACGAATTTCCGGAGCAGGTCGTCGCGGTTCATTTCCGCCCCCTTGCGGAGCGTGACCATGCCGGCAATGTATTCCTCCGGCGTGCCCAGGCCGTAGATGCAGGACACCGTGGCAACCACGATGACGTCGCGGCGGGTCAGCAGGGCGTTGGTGGCGGAGTGGCGGAGCCGTTCGACTTCCTCGTTGATGGACGAGTCCTTCTCAATGAAGGTGTCCGTCTGCGCCACATATGCCTCGGGCTGGTAGTAGTCGTAGTACGACACGAAGTACTCCACCGCATTGTTGGGAAGCAGTTCGCGGAACTCGTTGGCCAGCTGCGCGGCCAGGGTTTTGTTCTGCACCATCACCAGGGTGGGCCGCTGGATCTGTTCAATCAGCCAGGCGGTGGTGGCGCTTTTTCCTGTGCCGGTGGCGCCGAGCAGGACCACGTCCTTCTCACCGTTCTTGATCCGCTCCGTGAGTTCAGCGATGGCGGCCGGCTGGTCGCCTGCCGGCTTGAACTCGCTGATGACCTCGAAGGGAGCCACGACACGGTTGATTTGCTGGGCAAGACTCATGAATATAATCTACCGCCGGGCACTGACATCGTGGCCCTGATTCAGCTTTGGGCGGTACCAGCGGCGGTGCCAGCGCCACTTTCGGCCCCGGCGGCCGGCGATGCCGCATAGGGCGGCGGGCGCCAGCCGGTGCGCTGCACCCAAGCCTCCATCCGGGCGGCGGCGTATCCGGTGAACCACGCCTCCTTGTCCGCGGCGTAGCCTGCCGTCGACTTGTCCACGCGGTGCAGGGCGGCGACCCTGCGCTTCTCCGCAAGATAGTCGCTCCTGGCTGCAGCGTCATCACGCAGCCAGTCCCGGAAGCAGAGGGCAAACCGACACCCGGGCGATCCCGCGGGCCGGACGTGCAGGTTCACCGGCCGGCCCGGGTCCGCGTTCCCGTGAAGGCGTTTGGCCCAGTCGGCCGGGTCGGGGTGGGACGGCTTCGGGTTGTCCGCCAGCACTCCGGGCCACAGCGGGAAACCGGCCGCGGCAAGCAGCGGCGCGATCCCGTCCGCCGTCGCCAGGTCCGCAACGGTCAGTTGGAGGTCGATGATGTCCTTGGCATCGAGTCCGGGGACCGCTGTGGACCCGATGTGGTCCACCGCAATGATCCCCGCCGGGGCCGCCGCCTCGAGCCGGGCGGCCAGTTTTGCTGCCTGGGCCTCCCACGTCGGGTCGGCCGGGGCCAGCACGGGCCCGCCCTTTCGGGGGGCCGCGCGTGCATGGGTGATGTTTGCCGCAAAGGGTGCCAGCCGGCGGCGCCACAGGGTGTCCACCGAGTCCCTCAGTTCCTGGGTGGTGCCGGAGTTGTCCAGCACCACGTCCGCCGCGGCGAGGCGGGCCTCCCTGCCGGCCTGCGCCGCCATCCTGGACAGCGCCTGCTCTTCGGTCATGTTCCGGTGCTCCACCATGCGCTGCACCCGCACGTCGTCCGGGGCGTCAACCACCAGAACCAAGTGGAAATTGCTGCCCTGGCCTGTTTCCACCAGCAGTGGAATGTCCTGGACGACGACGGCGCCAGCGGGGGCGGCGGAAATCATCGCTGCGGCCCGCTCCCGGACGAGGGGATGAACAATGCCGTTGAGGGTTGCGAGCCTGTCGGGATCGCCGAACACCACGGCGCCAAGCTTCGCCCGGTCGAGTCCGCCGTCCGCTCCGAGCATTTCCTGTCCGAAAGCCTCCACCACCTGCGCGAGGCCGGAGGTGCCCGGTTTCACCACTTCCCGGGCGAGGGCGTCGGCGTCGACCAGCACCGCCCCCAACTCCCGCAAACGCGAGGCGACAACTGACTTCCCCGAGGCGATGCCGCCCGTCAACCCGATCTTCAGCACTCCACCAGACTAGTCCCCACCGCCTCCCTGACCTCGCTCCGCTCGCCCAGGGAACCCTGACGGCGTGGGCCCACCCACCGCCTCCCTGACCTCGCTCCGCTCGCCCAGGGAACCCTGACGGCGTGGGCCCATCCACCACCTCCCCCGACTAGACTTGGGCGGTGCGAGAGCTAGAAAGCAGGGCAACTGCCTACACCACCCTTGCGGACGGGCCGGACTTCCGCCACGAGCTGGAGATCAAACGGTCACGGTTCATCACCGTGATCCGTCGCACCGGGGATGAGGAGGGCGCGAGGGCGTTGGTTGCCGGACTGCGCAGGGAATTCCACGATGCCCGCCACCACTGCTCCGCCTTTGTCCTGGGACCGGACCGTGACATCCAGCGTTCAAGCGACGACGGCGAACCTTCCGGAACCGCTGGCATCCCGATGCTGGAGGCCCTCGTCCGGCGGGAGACAGCGCCCGGGGTGACGGACCTCAGTGACGTCAGCGCCGTCGTCGTCCGCTATTTCGGCGGCATCCTCCTCGGAGCCGGCGGACTGGTGCGGGCGTATTCGGAATCGGTGTCCTCCGCACTGGACCTCGCACCGCTGGTGCGGCGCAGCCGGCTGAGGGTCTGCTCCGTTGAGGTGGCGCATCCGTCAGCAGGAAGGCTGGAAAACGATCTCCGCGCAGCCGGCTATGTGATGGCGGAAACCAGCTACGAGGCCACGAATACAGTCCTCAGGATCGCCCTGCCGGACCAGGCTGATGAACTGCGGCGGGCGGCCGAACGGCTCGCCGGCATGACGGCCGGCAGCGCCGCCCTCGTACCGGGGGGAACGGAGTGGATTGATGTCCCCTTCTGACCACACGCTCCTGGCCGGCCGCGTGCAGTTGCTGGACGTTACCGAGGGGATCCTCGAGGAACTGCTCGACGTCGCCCTCGCCGACGCAGCGCCCGACGACGTCACTCCCCCGCTGGGGGAAACCGACGGATGGAACCCGGAACGGATCGGCTGGTTCCGTGACTACCACCGGGCCGCTGCCGCCGGCCTGGACGGCCCGGCTGCCCAGAAGACGTGGACGATCAGCTGCGACGGGCAGGTTGCGGGATCCATCCGGCTCAAGCGGCCCGGTACGGCACCGCCGGAAGGCGGCCCACTGGAGACGGGGCTGTGGCTCGGCCGCAGCTTTCGTGGCAGGGGAATCGGCCGGGAGGCGCTTACGCTCGTCGGTGAGATGGCCGCACGCGCCGGCGCCTCGATACTCCAGGCCGAAACAACTGCCGGAAACCTGGCGGCCCAGGCGCTGCTGCGCTCTGCGGGGGCAAAGCTGGCAGGAGGCGGTGTCGCAGGAGACGGTGGGGCTTCAACGGTGACCGCGCGAATCAATCTTCGCTGACACGGGCGGGTGCGGCACCACGGGGGGGTGGCAAGCCTCACCATAACGGTCGATCCCCCAAGGGCGAATAGCTCAGCCGGGAGTACATGTACATGTCTTTGCGTTCGCCGCCGACGTCCTGCCAGCTCCGAAGCAGCCCTTCCCTGGCGTAGCCGTTCCGGTCCGCGGTTCGCCAGGATCCCTCGTTCCACGGTTCCACGTATAGCTCAAGCCGGTGGATGCCCGGCTGCCTGAGTGCCCACGACGACACGGCACCGACCGCACTGGAAGCAGCACCCCTCCCCCGGTGATCTGGTGCGATCCAGTAGCCGACGCTGACCCGGCCGTGCTGGTGGTTCTTCAGCCACAACCCGAGCCGCCGGAATGTCGGCGGGTTCCCATGGCCGGAGCCTGAAAGGCGGTGCTTCCAGTACCGGCATCTGCAGAGCTTCCATGCTCCCCACTCTAAGTGCGGCCAACAACGGACGCAGGCAATGGCGGTCCTCGTCAGGAATCGGATCCGGTGATTGGATGGAATCCACCAGATTTGAGGAGGCAGCGGTGGAAGATTCCTTCGACCTTGAGCGGTTCGTGCTGGCCCAGAACGCCGGTGGGACATACCAGCGGGCCTTGGAGGAGCTCCGCAACGGGGAGAAACAGTCCCATTGGATGTGGTTCGTCTTTCCCCAGGTCGCAGGCCTCGGACAGAGCCCAACCTCCAGGAAATACGCCATTTCCTCGCTGGCGGAAGCGGAGGCCTACTTCCGGCACCCTCTACTGGGACCCCGGCTACTGGAGTGCGCCAACGCTGTTGCCGCCCACACCGGGCTCAGCGCCATGCGGATATTCGGCGGGATCGACGCGCAAAAGCTCAGGTCATCCATGACGCTGTTCCTGCGCGCCGCTCCGGAGGAGCCCGCGTTCCAGGCGGTCCTCGACCGGTACTTCGGCGGCAGCCCCGACCCCGCAACCGACCGGTTGCTGGAATAAACAAAAAGGTGGCCGCCCCCTTTCGGGGACGGCCACCTTCAGCGCGCTAACTGCCTGGGTCCTTGGGGGAATGCACCCTCAGGGACAACCGGGCAAAATTAGTTGCCGGTCAGCTTCTCGCGCAGAGCGGCAAGAGCCTCGTCCGAAGCAAGCGTGCCTGCACCGGTCTCGGCTGCAGCGGGCTCGGAGGAGTAGCTGGTGGTGCCGGAATCGCTGTCGCCGGACGTTGCAGCTGCAGCGTCGTCGGCAGCGTGCTGGGCAACCTGCTTCTTGTGTGCTTCCCAGCGGGTCTGGGCGTCAGCGTACTGCTGCTCCCAGGCGGCCCGCTGGTTCTCGTAGCCTTCAAGCCACTCGTTGGACTCCGGGTCGAAGCCCTCCGGGTACTTGTAGTTGCCCTCTTCGTCGTACTCAGCGGCCATGCCGTACAGAGCCGGATCGAATTCGGTGGACTCGGCGTCAACGCCCTCGTTAGCCTGCTTGAGGGAGAGGGAGATGCGGCGGCGCTCGAGGTCGATGTCGATGACCTTGACGAACAGCTCGTCACCAACGGAGACAACCTGCTCAGCCAGCTCCACGTGGCGGACAGCCAGCTCGGAGATGTGCACGAGGCCTTCGATGCCGTCTTCGACGCGAACGAACGCACCGAACGGAACGAGCTTGGTGACCTTACCCGGAACAACCTGGCCGAGGGCGTGGGTGCGGGCGAAGGTCTGCCACGGATCTTCCTGCGTAGCCTTGAGCGACAGGGAAACGCGCTCGCGGTCCAGGTCGACCTCGAGAACCTCGACGGTGACTTCCTGGCCAACTTCGACAACCTCGGACGGGTGGTCGATGTGCTTCCAGGACAGCTCGGAAACGTGAACCAGGCCGTCTACGCCGCCCAGGTCCACGAATGCACCGAAGTTGACGATGGAGGAAACGACGCCGGGACGAACCTGGCCCTTTTCCAGCTTGTTGAGGAACGTGGAGCGGACCTCGGACTGGGTCTGCTCGAGCCATGCACGGCGGGACAGCACAACGTTGTTGCGGTTCTTGTCCAGTTCGATGATCTTGGCTTCGATCTGCTGACCGATGTACGGAGCAAGGTCGCGCACACGGCGCATCTCGACGAGGGATGCGGGCAGGAAGCCGCGCAGACCGATGTCGAGGATAAGACCACCCTTGACAACCTCGATGACGGTACCGGTGACGACACCGTCTTCTTCCTTGACCTTCTCGATATCGCCCCAGGCGCGCTCGTACTGAGCACGCTTCTTGGAGAGGATCAGGCGGCCTTCTTTGTCTTCCTTGGTGAGCACCAGGGCTTCGACCTGATCGCCAACGGAGACGACGTCTCCGGGATCAACGTCGTGCTTGATGGACAGCTCACGGGAGGGGATGACACCTTCGGTCTTGTAACCGATGTCGAGCAGGACTTCGTCGCGGTCGACCTTGACGACGGTACCTTCGACGAGGTCTCCGTCGTTGAAGTACTTGATGGTGGCGTCGACTGCTGCGAGGAAGTCCTCAGCGGTACCGATGTCGTTAATCGCGACTACGGGGGTACCGGGCTTCTCGGTGGAGGTGATGGTCATGTAGTAGGGGCTCCGTTGTGGATAGTTAGTCGGTCAGGCGGACCGCCGCACGCCCGTATGGACGGGGGCGCGGGTGATGGCAGACCACATGGACCTGCCAGGTTCATCCTGATTGTGTGGATTCCAGATACGTGCACGTAGTACACGCCCGTTTATTCTAGTCGTACGCTCCAACGCCGGTCAAAGCGGCCGGCACGGCTGCCGGCCGCTTTAACGCAGGTCAGGCGGCAGTCGGACGGTCGGGTAACCGCTCAGAAATGCGTGAGGCAGTGGGGCGCCCGCTCGACGGCGAACATACGGGCGGCGCGGAACGCTGCGTCCGGCGTACGCTCGAGGATGCGTCCCGAGTCAACCAACGTCACTGGATGCACACCACCCAAGTACATCGAGGACAATGCCGCCACATCCATTTCAAGGTCCGCTGCGCTGGTGCCCGCGTCCGCGACCACCGCGGATCCTCCGCTCACGTCGAGGGCGAATGTGCCGGCCGTCAGGCCGAGGGGATCGGCAACTTTCAGCACAAGCCGCCCGTCAGCCGGGTAGTGGCGGGCTTCCAGGGCCTGCTTCACATCCAGGATCCGCAGCCAGAGCATGTCCCTGGCAGCCGACGCCTCGACACAGCGGGCGTCCTCGAGCGCCCAGCTGAGCGCGTCGTCCACCGGGGCCTCCTCCCAGGAAACCTGTTCCACCAGGTCGATGGCCCCAAGGTACTGCCACAGGTCGAGGTACGCCGGACCGGTCGCGGCCACCAGGTCAAGCACTTCCATGGTGTAGGGCTTGCTGGACCAGCCGGAAAACTTATAGGAGACGTAGCCGTCCACCTCGCCGTCGTGCCCGTAATGCAACGCGACCTTCACCTTCGGGTCCTCGCCGCCGTCCCGGCTGATGGATCCCGAAATGAACTCCCGGTAGAACTCGTGGCGGTCGATTGACCCCGGCGTGAGGCGGTGCTTCCGGTCAAAAACCACCGGAGCCACGTCCAAGAGTACTTTGGGGTCGGCCACTTCTACGCTGCCCACGGGAGTGTGGTTCAGCTTGAACCTTGTTGTGGTGTCAACTTTGATGGATTGCTCGGAGGTCGCCACGCCAAATCCGAACCGGCCGTAGATCGACGCCTCGGAGGCCGTGAGTGCGGCCATGGCCAGGCCGTCCTGACGGGCCAGCGCCAAGTCTTCGACCATCATGCGGCGCAGCAGCCCGCGGCGGCGGTGGGAAGTCCGTACAGTCACCGCCGTAACCAGCCGGGTGGGCATCAGCCGTCCGAATCCGATGTTCAGGCTCTTGACCAAGGTTCCGAAAGTGGCGACAGGTACGTCGGCGCCCAACGAATGGCCGGCGACCGATCCGGTTTGGTAGACGCCGGTCATCACCCGCCTGTCGGCGCGCTGCATCTCGATGCCCTTGTCCACCCGCTCATCCGTGCGGCGGGCATCGTGAAAGCCGAAGGCCACGGCCCGCATCCAGGCAACCGACTGCGGGTACGCAGGATCGTCTTTGGCCGCCGGCTCAAATCGCCGGATTTCATAGTCCGCACTCAAATTAGGCACAGTCCCGAGCCTAACCAATCCATCCGGCGCCTGGCCAGCATCAACACGCCTGCGCCGGCGGGAGGCACGTCAGAGCTGCCGCACGGGCTGTCGGAGGATGGTTTTGAGCTTTTCCGGCGCCACCCTGCGGGCGTCGCTGAGGTAGATCTCGTGATGCGGGCCGCCGAATCCGAAACCGCTGGCCGGCATGAACTCATGGTGCAGGCGGTGCAGCGTGGGAGCCTCGTCGTCGTAGCTGCCAATGTGCAGGATCTGCACCGAAAGTCCTTCGTCGAGGGTCCCAAGTCTGAGCTGGTCCAGCCCGGGAACTTTCTTCGAAGCGGCCTTCGCGAGGCCGTCCTGCACCTCGGCGGAGCCGATCCAGTCCGGCTGCGTGATCATCATGGTCCATTTCCAGCTGTCCTTGTCGCCCCGGGTGAAGGCCTCAGGATCGTCGGCTGTCCACAGACCCTCCAGCGGCCCGACGGCGTAATCCCGGCCCGCGTGCTTGCTGGCGAACTTCACGGCGTAGGAGACCGAATACAGCGCTTCCAGGGCAGTGGCGTACGTGGGCGCTGTCCCCGGGTTGCCGTGCCCGTCCAGCATCAGGTAATTCAGCGGAGGAACATTGACCACCTCGAAGTCCCGGGCACGGGGCGCGTACAGCTCCTTGAACTGTTTCCTGATGTCGTACTTGTCCATCGCGCCCCGCCCCTCCGCTCCTGTGCCCCTGACCGTCCTAGTGGCCGGCGTCGTACCAGCTCGGACCGACACCGATCTGGACGTCCAACGGAACGCTCAGGTCCGCGGCGGAGCCCATCTGCTCCGTCACCAGCTTCTCCACCGCTTCCCGTTCGCCGGCCGCCACTTCAAGCACCAGTTCGTCATGGACCTGCAGCAGCATCCTGGACTTGAGGCCTTGTGCCTTGAGCTCGGCGTGCACACCCAGCATGGCCCGCTTGATGATGTCTGCCGCCGAACCCTGGATGGGCGAGTTCAGCGCAATGCGCTCCGCGTTTTCACGCAGCTGGCGGTCCGTGCTCGTCAGGTCCGGGAGGTACCGGCGGCGCCCCTCGATAGTGGCGGTGTAGCCGTCGATCCGGGCCTGGTCCACCACACCGCGGAGGTAGTCGCGGACGGCGCCGAACCGGTCGAAGTACTCCTTCATGAGGGTCCGTGCCTCGTCAACGGAAATCTCCAGCTGCTTGGAGAGGCCGAACGAGGTCAGTCCGTAGGCGAGTCCGTAGGACATGGCCTTGACCTTGGACCGCATGGCACTGGTCACCTGGTCAGTGGGCACATGGAAGATGTTGGAGCCCACGAAACGGTGCAGGTCTTCCCCGTCCTTGTACGCCTGGATCAGGCCGGCGTCCCCCGAGAGGTGGGCCATGATGCGCATTTCGATCTGCGAGTAGTCCGCGGACAGCAGGCAGTCATAGCCCTCGCTGACCACAAAGATGCCGCGGACGCGCCGGCCTTCCTCGCTGCGGATGGGGATGTTCTGCAGGTTGGGGTTATTGGACGAGATCCGGCCCGTGGCTGCGACGTTCTGCGCATACGTGGTGTGGATCCGGCCGTCCTCCGTGACGGATTTCTTGAGCGTCTCCAGCATCTGGCGCAGCTTCGACGACTCGCGGTGCGCCATCAGCTGGACCAGGAATTCGTGCCCGGTCTTTTCCAGCAGGTTTTTCAGTGACGCGGCATCCGTTGTGTAGCCGGACTTGATTTTCTTGGTCTTCGGCAGCTGGAGTTCGTCGAACAGGACGGTCTGCAGCTGCTTGGGCGATCCGAGGTTGACCTCGTGGCCGATCGCCGCGAAGGCCAGCTCCTGGGCGTTGTCGATCACCTTGGCAAGATCCGCCAGCTGGTCGTCCATGCGCGGCATGTCGATGGCGATTCCGGCAAGTTCCATGTCGGCAAGAACCCGGCTGACGGGCAGCTCGAGGGTGGTCAGCAGGTCCGCGGCTTCGCGTTCCTTCAGTTCCGATTCGAAGTATCGGCTCAAGGCCTGCACGACGGCGGCCACCCGGACCAGCTCGCCGGCAGCGGCGGCGTCGTCGCCGTCGAACGACAGCTCCAGCTGGCCTGCCTTGGCGGTCTCGGGCGAGATGCTTATGTTCAGGTGGTGTTGGGCCAGCTCAGCGAGCTCGTAGGTGCGGCGGTCGGGCTGGATGAGGTACCCGGAGATTGAGGTGTCATCCACTACCCCTTCCAGGCCCAGGCCACGGCTGGACAGGGCCTTGATGGCGGCCTTGTAGCCGTGCATGACCTTCGGCGATTCCCCGTCCCGCAGCCAGTCAGCCAGGACGTTTTCGGCTGCGGCGTCCTGGGTGGCGAGGTCGATGTAGACGGCGGCGTCGTCACGGACAATGGCCAGTGCGGCGGCGTCCTCGCCGATACGGCCCGGAACGAGGTCGACGGCGACGGCGGACCGTTTGCCTGCGCCTGCGGCCAGGAAGGCGCTCAGTTCCGTTGCGCCGGCGGGGGTGACGAAGTCCGGTGTGTCGATGCTTTCGCGCTCAGCGGATTCCACTTCCTCGCTGCTGTAGAGGGCAAAGAGCCGGGTGCGGATGGTCTTGAATTCAAGGTCGTCGAACAGCTGTTCCAGGGCGGCTTCGTCCGGCCGCGGTTCCGCGAGTTCGTCCAGCGTTACCGGGAGGTCCAGGTCCGTGTGGAGCCTGTTCAGCCGCCGGTTGCGCTTGACGTCCTCGACGTTTTCGCGCAGGGCGTCCCCCACCTTGCCGCCGATCGCGTCGAGGTGCTCCAGGACACCCTCCAGACCGCCGTACAGGTTAATCCATTTGGCCGCTGTCTTGGGCCCGACGCCGGGAACACCGGGGAGGTTGTCCGCGGACTCCCCCACCAGGGCGGCAAGATCCGAGTACTGCGGCGGCGTCACAAAGTACTTCTCCTGGATGGCTGCAGCATCCAGGCGCGGAATGTCGCTGACGCCTTTCCGGGGGTAGAGCACAAACACGTTGTCGGTGATGAGCTGGAAGGCGTCACGGTCACCGGTCACCAGGAGCACCTCGTGGCCGGCCTTTTCTCCCATGGCGGCGAGTGTTGCCAGGATGTCGTCAGCCTCATAGCCCGGCATTTTGATGGTCTTGATGCCCCAGGCCTGCATGACCTTGTCGATGAGGTCGATCTGGCCGCTCATCTCGCGGGGCGTTTCGTTCCGGCCGCCCTTGTACTCGCTGTACTCGGCCTTGCGGTGGGTGGTTTCATCCGAAACATCGAAGGCCACGGCGATGTGCGTGGGCTTCTGTTCCTTGATCAGGTTGATGAGCATGGACGTGAATCCATGGATCGCGTTGGTGTGCTGCCCGTTTGCGGTGGAGAACTTGTCCGCGGGCAAGGCGAAGAAAGCGCGGAAGGCCATCGAGTGCCCGTCCAGGACGAGGAGGCGCGGCTGGTCCGTGATGGGAATCACGGGTGCTTCAGTGGCGGAAACCGGCTCCGCGGTACGCGTGGTTTTCCGGGCGGGCGTGGCCGCAATCACTGATTCGGACTCAGTCGCCGGGAGGATGTCTGCTGCAGAGGGGGCTAGGGCCGGTTTGGTAGTTTCACTCACAGGTGCCAGCCTAGTTCCCATGATGGACAATTTCACGCCCGGCCGGTTCGCCGGTGAACTGGCGGCCGCCGGTATTCCGGAAGAACTGCACGATTGGCTGGGCGAGTACGGCGTCGGCGCGCTGGTGGTGAAGATGGGAATCCACTTCATCGAGATGAGCCCGGAACGCACTGTGGCAACCATGCCTGTCGAAGGCAACACCCAGGTGGCCGGGATCCTGCACGGCGGGGCCCACGTGGTGCTTGCCGAGACGCTCGGCTCGTTTGCTGCCGGGATGCACGCCGGCCCGGGACGGCAGGCGCTTGGAATCGAGGTGGGGGCAACGCACCACCGCGCCATCGCCTCCGGGACGGTGACCGGTACCTGCACGGCCATCCACCTGGGCCGGACGCTGACCACCCATGAAATCGTGATCACGGATGAAAAGGGGCGCAGGCTCTCCACCGCGCGCATCACGAACCTGATCCGGGATATCACTTCCTGACGATCCCGTCCTTACGGCTTCCTGGCGACAGCTCAGTCCGAGGCCGCGCCCTCGGGTCGACCGCTGTCGGACTCGACGCTGCCAAGCCGGTATCGCAGCTCGACGATCCCCCGACCCATGGCGTTGGACGCCACCAGTTCCATTGGGCGGGTGGGACCGGCCGTGATCGGCAGCACGGGCTTACCCGCGCCGAGCACCACCGGAATGATGGAGACGATAATTTCGTCCAGCAGGCCGGCGTCGGCGAACTGGGCCGCGAGCTCTCCGCCGCCCACCAGCCAGACGTTCTTCTCCCCCGCCTCCGCCGCGAAGTCGTCCATGAACTCGCGGACGTCACCCCGGACGAATGTGACGTTGGCCCCCCGCGGTGCGGAGTGCTCGTGATGCGTGAACACCCAGCATGGCGTGTCGGGATAAGGCCAGTTGCCTGGCTCGTGCTCCATCAGCCAGGCGTAGGTTTCCCCGCCCATCACGATGCAGCCGACATCGGCCATGAACGTTTCGTAGCTTTCCCGGCCGCCCTCGAACCCGTCGAACTCGAGGAGCCATGCCAGGTTGTCGTCGGACGTGGCGATGAATCCGTCAAGGGATGAGGCCACGAAGTACTGAAGACTGGACATGGCCCCAGCCTAGTCATTTCGACTCGGGGTTCCCATACTCCACGCGCGTGCCGGGATCATCACGCAACACCACCACCTTGCCGCTCCGAAGCGTCCAGCCCTCATTGAGGAGAAAGATGCGTCCGCCGCTCACCACCAGGAGCCGGAGGCCGGTGTACTGATACACCGGATGCTCTGCCGTGCCGCTGGACTGTTCGAGCACGTTGGGTGCGCTGATACCCAGCCGGTCCTTGCTGTAGACAACCGCGGTGGGCAGGAGCATGGACCGCTGTTCATAGCTCACCGCCAGTCCCCGGCCCAGCGCCTGTGCGTAGTCCGATGTGCCCCAGAACAGCAGCAGGCTCACCAGGCAGAAGATGAGCGTCTTTTCGGATCCGCGGGAAAGTGCGGCAGTGCTGCGTTCTGGCCCTTCCGTGGCGCGCCGCCACAGGCTCAGGCCCCATGCGGCCAGCAGGACCCCGGCAGCCATGATGTACGGGACAAACAGCACGGTCCGTTCGGGCTGGAGGATCACCACCAGCCACATGGCCGCGGCACAGGCCAGCCCGGCAAACAGGATCACTGCGGCCAGCCGCCGGATCCCGGTGACGCGGCCGGCTGTGAGGTGCCCGGCCAGGAACCGGTCCAGGGCGAGCCAGAGGACGGCCAAAATCAACAGCCAGACCAGCGGGATGAACAGTGAGGGGATACTCCTGAGGACGAAATCCTGCACGGTGTACCCGAAGAGGCTGACGTCCAGCCCCATCGCCTTCGCCTGGGCGTCGGTCCGCGCCCAGCCGAAGTAGACCAGCAGGGCCGTGGAAATGGTCAACGGCGGACCGATGACCGCCAGCATGTCGACGGCGCGTTTCCAGCGCGGATCCGCCACCGGTTCACTGCTCATGACCGCGCTCATGACGGCGGCGGCAGCAACAGCGGGGCTTCGGCTGCCGGGGGTCCGACTGTCGGAAGTCCGGTTCCGGGCGGGTCGGAGGGCGGGGACGTGGTCGGCGTTGTGGGTGAGGGATCCGGCGTCGTGGGGTCGGCATAGAACAGCACGGCTTCACCGGACACCGGGGGTGTCGCCTGCACCGTCACCCGCGCGGGCCCGATGCCGGCTGCGGCCGGGGCGTAAAACACGAATGGGCCGAACTGCTGGCCCTCAAATTCAACCGGATTGCCGTTCACCAAAACGTTGTCCACGTTCACGAAGAACCCTTCAAGCCGCACCGGCGTTCCCCCGCCCGCGGGGACGGTGGGCGCGGGAGCACCGGCATGGGGGCCGTCGAGGACCGTCAGGCCTGTCAGCCGCCGGGGGCAGTCATCACCTGCGCCTGAGGCATCCACCAGGAGCTGGACTCCCGGGTTGGCGGTCCGCAGATCCACGGCCTGGCGCAGGGATTCGGTGACCTTGATTTCCCAGCACCTCCCGGGCGGCAGGCCAGGGATGCCGGCCAGCGCAGTTTGGGCCCGCTGCCAGTCTTGGGGCAGGTCAGTGGCCAGCGCAAGGCAAGTGGCCTCCGCAGCGGTCCACACCGCGGGAAAGCCCGTGTTGAGGGTGGAATCCCGCAGACCGTCGCAGTCCCGGTTGCGGAGGAGTTCGTAAAGCGTTCCCTCCGGCGGGTCGGTGGGGGCAGCAGGACCGATGGGGATCCAGCGAATGACCGGCGCACCAGCTACAGGCGGGCCGTCTCCGGGGCCGGGCAACGGCCCGGCAGTGGCGTCGCCGTTGGCGGAGGCACTGCCGGTAGGATCCGTGGCGGAGGGGGATGCCGACGTCGTTGTACTTGTCGGGGACTCCGGTGACGGGGACGGAGGGCTGAAGCATCCACTGGTGAGGAGCAGCAGGCAAACGGCCGCCGCGGTCCTTGCTGTTCGGGCAGTTGCCCCGGTTTGACTGTGCATGACAGACCCACCTGCTTGCGGTTCCCGGCAGGGGAACCGGCCTGGATAGAACCCTTCGGGATGGCTCCCGGCATGGGCCGGCGGTGGAGCCGGACCAAACTCGCTGAAACAGTGTTAACTATTCCCCCGATGGGCCATATCCGCCAGAGCAGCCCCTTGCGCTCCAGCCTTAACCGGGTTCACCGACCGACCCCGAAGCAAGGACGGAAGCCGGCCCTGCGGAGGCAGCTACTTGCTGAAGTACGGAATGATCAGGTACAGGCCGAACAGCACCGCGAGCCCGCAAAGGCCGAAGCAGACGTAGGCGAGGGATTTCATCCACCGCGGCGTGGCCTGCTCGGGATCGCCGGCGATGGCGGTGAAACGCACTCCTACGGAGTACAGGACAACCACTGTCACTGCCGCAACGAGGGTGGCTCCGGCCACCTGGATCAGTTCGATCCATTTCATTACTGGACACCCTTCGACTTGTTGGCGCGGCTGGCGGCCATTGCCTTCTTCTTCCGGAAGCGGACCGCCTGTCCGGCTTCTTCGACTTCCACGGCATTGTGGTGGCCGACGTGGGATTTGCGGGATTGGAAGAACATAAACAGTACTGCGCTGGTTCCGGCTACGGCGGCGATCAGAACGCCCACAACGCCGGTCTTGACCAGCAGGGCGGTGAGGGCGCCGACGATTCCGGCGGCGGGGAGCGTGAAGAGCCAGCCGATGGCGATGCGGCCGGCGGTTCCCCAGCGCACCGAGGTGCCCTTGCGGCCCAGTCCGGAGCCGATCACGGATCCGGAGGCCACCTGCGTGGTGGACAGCGCGAAGCCCAGGTGGGAGGAAGCGAGGATGGCTGAGGCAGTGCTGCTTTCCGCTGCGAACCCCTGGGCCGGTTTGACGTCGGTGAGGCCCGAGCCCATGGTGCGGATGATCCGCCAGCCGCCGGCGTAGGTGCCGATGGCAATGGCGAACGCACAGGCTGCAATCACCCAGAACTGCGGGCCGGAACCCGGCTGCTGCGTTCCGGCGGCGATCAGCACCAGGGTGATGATGCCCATGGTCTTCTGCGCATCGTTGGTTCCGTGCGCGAGTGCCACCAGGCTGGACGTGAAGATCTGGCCGGTGCGGAAGCCGCCGCGCTTCTGCGTGAGCTTGCTGCCGGTCTCGGGGTCGTGCCGGGAGGTCAGCGCGTAGGCAAGACGGGTGCAGATGTAGGCCACTCCAGCCGCGATGAGCGGGGCGAAGATGGCAGGGAGGATGACCTTCTGCATCAGGGATTCGAAGTTCACCGAATGGATGCCGATTCCGGCGATAGCCGCACCGATCAGGCCGCCGAAGAGGGCGTGCGACGAACTGGACGGGAGCCCCTTCAGCCACGTGATCATGTTCCAGAGGATGGCGCCCATCAGGCCGGCAAAGATGATGTCCGGCGTGATCTGGATGCCGTCGGACCCTTCCTTGATGATGCCGCCGGAAACGGTTTTTGCCACTTCCGTGGACAGGAACGCTCCGACCAGGTTCAGGACCGCTGCCAGGGCAACTGCCGTCTTGGGTTTGATGGCACCGGTGGCAATTGGCGTGGCCATTGCATTGGCGGTGTCATGAAAGCCGTTGGTGAAGTCGAAAAAAAGTGCCAGCGCTATTACCAGCGCCACCATGAAGGTGATTTCCACCTGTTGCCCAATCTGCAGAGTCGACGGTCAGCAGTTCCACTTCCCCGTGCCCCGGCCGCACGCAGGATTGTTCCAGGTGTTTTCTGGAAGTTCATACGGTGTTGTTCGGAAGGGGCTTGAAACCCTAACGATCGTACGCGTCAACGCCGGAACGACAAAACACCATAAGCTCAAAGGAAAGCACGCACGGAGTCCAGCTCCGCCCGGGACAATCCGCGCCTGGGATGCGGGGAAATCAGCAGCAGGCGGCTGCCAATGATGGATGCCCAGGCGCGGGCCTCAGCTTCGTAGTCGAGCTGGTCATCGATCCACACCGCACGGTCCGGCGCTGACGCCTCGATGTCCCGCTGCAGGGCCTGGAGTTTCCACCAGCTTGCGCCTCCGCCCAGTCCATCACTGGCCAGGACGGGCCATTCCTGCCCTGCGAGGCCAATCGCCGGGCACAGGTATTCGGGCGCCATCTCCTCCCAGCTGGTCAGCCAAACGCACCGGAGACCGGGCGTCCTGGAGAGCCTGTTGAGGGACTCGACGAGCTCCCCGGCGTACGCAACCTCAAGCAGTCCGGCGCCGGAAATCCGCCACCGGCTCCCCCAATCCGTGGCGCCTGTTGCCCCGAAAGGGCAGATCACGCCGTCGACGTCGAGGTACAGGGAGACATTCATCACGGCACTGTCCTTCCTCCCCGGTGCAGAACGGGAGCCGTGCGCGGTCAGCGCAGCTGGATGTCCGTTGCCTCGCCGGCGCCGAGCACCCGCGCGACCTTTGCTTCCAGCGCAGCGATGGTCGGCTCCGGCAGGACGATCAGGCCTTCCAGCTCATGGCGTGCCCGTTTGTAGGCGGTCTGCCGTTCCGCCGGGGTCGCGGCCTCATCCTCGGCGATCCTCAGTAATTTCCGCGCCCTGGCGAGGCGGTCGCGTTCCGGTCCCGAAAAGTTGCGGTCCTTGATGCGCCTGGCCTCCCGTTCGGCCACGTCGAAAGCGACCTGGAAACTGTTCACAGCGGCCCGGTACTCGTCCATCCGTACCTTGCTCGTGACGTCCGCCGCCGCCGCCGGCCGCAAGCCGTCGGCCTCCCGTTTGGCGCGCAGGAAAGCGACTGTCAGAGGTTCGCGGACGTCGGTCATCACCGGGTAGTCGATGAGCTTCCCGACGTCCAGTTCGTAGTCCAGCCAGCGCTTGTTGATGTCCGAATGGGTGTCCATCAGCAGCTGGACCTCCGAGGCGGTGGCCTGTTCGGCCTGGACGGCCTGGTGCTTGAGCTTGTACAGCTCCACTTTGCGCTGGTGCCGGCGCTCGCTGGCCTTCGACCACGCACGCAGCCAGCCCCCTGCCATCCCGCTAAGCGGGAACACCAACCACCAGTAGTGGGCGAAGAAATCCATAAGGGGCTCCACGCTTCAATCCTCGCATCGCGCGCAGCCCGCCTCAAGGGGATTCAGGGGCCGCTTACGGTCGTGGGCTGGCGTGCCCGCAGCGTCCCGCCGGATTTGGCCGCGCCGCTATTCCTCGTGCTTGACCTTGTGCACCAAGGTGACAACTGTCGGGCACGGAACCCGCAACAGCACTGCGTGGGCCGTGGATCCCAGCAGGAGCCTGCTGAAGCCCCCGCGTCCGCGGCTGCCGATCACCAGGAGCCGGGCGCTCGCGGCGGCCTCCACGAGCGCCTTGGCCGGATCCGTGTCTTTATCGAGCTGCTGATTCACTGCGAGGTCCGGATACCTGTCCCGCAGGCCCGCGACCGATTCAGCGAGCACGATCCTGTCTTCTTCCTCGATGACTTCCGCAAGGCCGCTGGCGGGCAACCCGCTCTGGACCCATCGGGCCGGGCGCCGGAAGGCAAGCAGCGCAGTCAGCTCGTCGCCTTCGCGGTCAGCTTCCGAGGCGGCAAATGCAACAGCCTGCAGGGACTCCTCCGAACCATCAACGCCGACCACCACGCCGCGGCCCTCGGGTCCCTGCCCCTGCGGAATAACCGCCACCGGGCTATCCGACGCGGTAACGACCTGAAGGGCCCGGTCCGTCATGGGGCCGCCGTCGGCCCAGTGGCGGTGGTGCGAACCGATGACCACCATGGAAGCGTCCTTGGACATTTCCTTCAGGGCTGAGCCGGCGCTGCCGTGCCGCAACTGTACGTCGACCGTCACGCCGGGTGCCTTCTTCGCGGCATCCTCCTGCACCTGCCTCAGCAGCTCCATGCCTGATTCCCGGATCAGTTCGTGATACTGGAAGTCCGGCGACATCCACCGGTCGTCCACTGCGTGGACGCCGATCACCGGCAGCTTGAGCCTGGCCGCCCGGTGAAGTGCCCACGACATAGCGGCCTCGCTGCCGGCGGAGCCGTTAATGCCGACGACGATTGGTTTGCTCATTGTGGATCCTGCTCTTCTTCATCGCGTTTTCAGGGATCAGCACGCCGAACTGCCGCTGACACCTTCAGTGTGCTCCGGGGGAAAGACAGCGGTTAGGGCCTTAAGCCCCGCACACGGACGCACGACGGCGGCGGGCGCCGCCGTCGTGCGTCCGGTATTTGCTTACTGCTGGGCGCCTGCGATGTTCACGAGCCAGGCGACACCGAACTTGTCCGTGCACATGCCGAAGGTGTCGCCCCAGGGAGCCTTTTCGAGCGGCACCGCCACAGTGCCGCCGTCGGACAGTTTCTCCCAGTACCCGCGGAGTTCGGCGTCGTCCTCGCCGCTGAGGGAAACCGAGAAGTTGTCGCCGGGGGTGTAGCTCATGCCGTTGGGCGTGTCGGCACCCATGAGCACCAGGCCGGAGTCGGTGGTCAGCATGCCGTGCATGATCTTCTCCTGCTCGGACGCATCCTCGCTGGCTTGGAACTCGCCGAAAGTGCTCAGTGCCAGTTCGCCTCCAAATACGGACTGGTAAAAGTTCATGGCCTCCCGTGCATTGTCCTTGAAGCCGAGGTAGGGATTGAGTCTGGTGGTCATATTCAGGTGTCCTCTCGTACCGGTCGATACCCGGACCGCCTGTGGATCACGTGGCCACCCGGGCTTGGAACACTTCATATGTTGCCCCAGACCCGCGGGGCTGCATAGGGCGGGCCGCGTGGGCAAGTGCACAATTCCCTGCCGGGGCCATAAGCTCAGGGCATGGCGAGATATTTTGACGTGCACCCCGATGATCCCCAGCCGCGAGCGGTAGGACAGATAGTGGAGCTGGTGCGGTCGGGCGGGCTGATCGCCTATCCCACGGACTCCTGCTACGCCCTCGGTGCGCAGCTGGGCAACCGTGAAGCCCTGGACCGCATCCGTGCCATCCGGCAGCTGGACAGCAAACACCACTTCACCCTGGTCTGCAAGGATTTTGCCCAGCTGGGCCAGTTCGTGCAGATCGACAACGACGTATTCCGCAGCATCAAGGCGGTGACGCCGGGCAGCTACACCTTCATTCTTCCTGCCACGAAGGAAGTGCCCAAGCGCCTGCTGCACCCGAAGAAGAAGACGGTTGGCGTGAGGATCCCGGACAATGCCGTGGTCCAGGCGCTGCTGGCCGAACTGGGCGAGCCGCTGCTTTCCAGCACGCTGCTGCTGCCCGATGAGGAAGATCCGCTGACCCAGGGCTGGGAAATCAAGGAACGGCTGGACCACGTGGTAGACGCCGTGGTTGATTCCGGGGACTGCGGGGCGGAGCCGACGACGGTCATCGACTTCTCCGGAGGTTCGGCAGAAGTGGTGCGGCGCGGCATGGGCGATCCATCCCGGTTCGAGTAACTGCCTTTTCGGTGGGGAGGCGTCCGGGAGCGGGCGCCCGTTCCCGTCAGTCCCGCCCCCGTCAGTCCTTCTTGCGCGCGCGGCTGGGCTGCACGCGCGGCGGTTCACCGGGCATCTTCGGGTAGTCGGGCGGGAACGGCAGTTCCCCGAGCCCGGATCCGACGTCGCGTTCCCACCACTCGAGCAGGACGTCGATTTTTCCCGGTTTGGCCTTCATGTCCGCCCACGGGTCCCCGACGGTTTTCAGCCGTTCAGGGACGGTGAGAATGGTGAAGTCCTTCGGATCGGCGTTGCCCAGTTCGTCCCACGTGATGGGGCAGGAGACGGGGGCGTGCGCCAGGGCGCGGGGGCTGTAGGCGCCGGCTATGGTGCGGTCGCGGTTGGCCTGGTTGAAGTCCACAAATACCCGTTCGCCGCGCTCTTCCTTCCACCACGCCGTGGTGACCTTGTCCGGCATCCGCCGTTCCAGTTCACGGGCAGCGGCGATGACGGCGTGGCGCACATCCAGGAATTCGTAGGTCGGCTCCACCGGCGCATAGACGTGCAGCCCCCGGTTGCCCGAGGTCTTGATGAACGTGGTGAGGCCGGCTTCTGCCAGCACATCCTTCAGCTCAAACGCAGCGGGGACCGCGTCGTCGAAGTCCGTTCCGGGCTGGGGGTCCAGGTCGATCCTCAACTGGTCCGGGTTGTCGGTGTCTCCGGCCCGGGAGGGCCAGGGGTGAAACACCACGGTGTTCATCTGCGCGGCCCAGATCGCAGCGGCCGGCTCGTCAAGGACCAGCATGGGATGCGAGCGCGCACTTGGAAACACCACCTTCACCGTCCGGATGAAGTCCGGTGTGCCTTTAGGCGGATTCTTGGAGAAGAATTGCTCGCCGTCCACGCCGTCCGAAAACCGCTGCAGTGCCACCGGCCGGTCACCGTTCGCCGCGATGAAGGCCTCCCCCACTTCCGCCAGATAGCGCGCCAGGTCCAGCTTGGTCAGGCCGAGATCCGGCCAGAGGACACGGCTGGGACTCGAAATGCGCATGTCGCGGGGGCCGTTCGGCCCGTCAACGGTGAGGGTGGTCGCTTCGCTCGCCATGGGGACAACCTACCCCGCCCGATGCGCGGCGTCAGCAGTTGGCGCCCGAAACGAAGAAACTAGTTCCTTTCCACTGGGAACGCCCGGGTCCGTCTGTAAGGATGTGAACGGACCGGACGCCGCACGGCTCCCGGCACGACGTCGAAGGAGACCCGTTCCATGGTTGAAGCCGCTGGTGTGGACCAGGCATCGAGGCAGCACGCACTGAGCGCTTTGGTGGCGCAGACGGACCCCACGCCACGGGGGCGGGACACCGCCGAATTCCAACAGCGCTTCGACCGTCACTTCCCCGACCTGTACCGGCTCTTCCATTCCCTGTACGGCTCGCGCCCGGACTTCCAGGACCAGCTGACCGCGCTGGTCCTCCAGGCTGCCCGCTCCTGGAACGAACGCCCGGCGGAACTGAAGGCACTGGATGCGGAACGGGAGAACAACGCCGGCTGGTTCCAGTCGAACGGCATGCTGGGCGGCGTCTGCTACGTGGACCGGTATGCGGAGGACCTTGAAGGAGTCCGCGGCAGGATCCCCTATTTCAAGGAGCTCGGCCTCACCTACCTGCACCTCATGCCCCTGTTCCTGGCACCCGAACCGCATTCCGACGGTGGCTATGCGGTCTCCAGCTACCGTGACGTGAACCCGAAACTCGGCACCATGGAACAGCTGCGGGAACTCGCTGCAGAGCTGCGGGACAACGGCATCAGCCTGGTGGTGGACTTCATTTTCAACCACACCTCGGATGAGCATAACTGGGCCAGGCGCGCTGCCGAAGGGGACCCCGAGTTCAGTGACTACTACTGGATCTACCCGGACCGGACCATGCCGGACGCCTTCGAACGAAACGTGCGGGAGATCTTCCCGGACGACCACCCCGGTTCCTTCGTGCAACTCCCTGACGGACGGTGGGTCTGGGCCACGTTCCACACCTTCCAGTGGGACCTGAACTATTCCAACCCGGACGTCTTCCGGGCCATGGCCGGAGAGATGCTCTTCCTGGCCAACCAGGGGGTGGAGATCCTCCGGATGGACGCCGTGGCCTTCATCTGGAAGCAGCTTGGGACCCCCTGTGAGAACCTTCCCGAGGCCCACACCCTGCTGCAGGCCTTCAACGCCGTCTGCAGGCTCGCAGCGCCGTCGTTGCTCTTCAAGTCCGAGGCAATCGTCCACCCGGACGAAGTCGCCCTGTACATTGATCCCGCAGAGTGCCAGCTTTCGTACAACCCGCTGCAGATGGCACTGATCTGGGAGGCCATGGCAACCCGCGACGTGTCCCTGCTGTCGCAGGCACTGGAGCGTCGGCACAATATTCCGGCAGGCACGGCCTGGGTGAACTACGTGCGGAGCCACGACGACATCGGCTGGACGTTTGCCGACGAGGACGCCGCGGAGCTGGGCATCAACGGGTTCGACCACCGCCGCTTCCTCAATTCCTTTTACGTCAACCGCTTCCCGGGCAGCTTCGCCCGCGGCGTTCCGTTCCAGGACAACCCGCGGACGGGGGACTGCCGGATTTCGGGCACGACGGCGTCGCTCTGCGGCCTGGAGGACGGCACGGCCGAGTCAGTCCGCAGGATCCTGCTGGCGCATTCGGTGGCCTTCAGCACCGGCGGGATCCCCCTGCTGTACCTGGGTGACGAAGTGGGGCAGCTCAACGACAACGGCTATGCCCACGAGGAGGGCCACGGCGCGGACAGCCGGTGGGTGCACCGGCCGCACTACCCGGAAGGCCGGTACGCGAGCCGTCACGACCAGTCGACGCCGGAAGGCGCGGTCTTTGAAGGGCTGCGGTTCATGATCGCCGCGCGGTCCCGAACTCCCGAATTCGCCGGGACCCGGCTAGTCCATTTCGACACGAAGAACCGGGCTGTGCTGGGCTACCAGCGGCCCGGAAGCAACACGCTCATTCTCGCGCTCGCCAATTTCAGCGACGAAAACCAAACGGTCACCGCCGAGACTCTCTCGGGATTCGCTGCCGAGGCGGTCGACATCCTGACCGGCAAGCCGGTGCGCATCGGCGGAGGGTTTATGCTCAAGCCGCAGGAGTTCGTCTGGCTGCGGGTCACCCCGGCACGCAGCTAGGTGCTGGCATCATTGACTCATGCCCCTACCCGAGTCCCCCGTAACCATCACCGTCGGCGATCTTCAGGTTTCCGGCCTCTACGCCCGGCCGGACAACCCGTTCGCCACGCTCGTTCTTGCCCACGGCGCCGGCGCCGGGATGGAGCACCCCTTCATGGGCGGCTTCACCCAGGCGTTGAACGACGACGGCGTGGCCACCTTGCGCTTCAACTTTCCCTACCGCGAGGCCGGACGGAAGTTCCCGGACAGGCCGCCCCTTGCGATAGCCACATGGCGCGCAGCCATGGAGGAGGCCTCCGCCAGGGCGGCCGCGCACTCGGACACCGGCCCGCTGTGGGCGGCGGGCAAGTCGTTTGGCGGACGCATGGCCTCGATGGCCGTCGCCGAAGGAATGCCGGCGGCCGGGCTCGTCTACCTGGGCTACCCGCTGCATCCCCCGGGCAAACCGGAGAAACTGCGCGATGAGCACCTGTACGGACTGACCCTGCCGATGCTTTTCCTGCAGGGGACGCGGGACACGTTTGCCACCCCTGAACTGCTGGAGGGTGTGGTTGCCCGGATCGGGCCAACTGCCACTCTTCACTGGTACGACGGCGGCGACCACTCGTTTGCGGTCGCGGGCAAAAAGCGAAGCGCCGAGGAAATCGGTGCGTCCGCAGCAGCACCGGTCGCGGCCTACCTGCGCTCGCAGGCGCAAGGCCCGCAGGGCTAGGAACTGCACGGCTAGCGACTGCGCGGCCAGCGACCGCAGGGCCAGCAAGCGCGGGCCACACAAATCATTGCCGCGGAGCAGTGTGGCCCATGTTCGGAGGCAGCGGCTCGTG
The DNA here is from genome assembly GCF_030812315.1 of Arthrobacter oryzae. GTDB lineage: Bacteria > Actinomycetota > Actinomycetes > Actinomycetales > Micrococcaceae > Arthrobacter > Arthrobacter oryzae_B. The sequence continues at coordinate 390,789 of NZ_JAUSSM010000002.1, forward strand.
GCGCAGGTAGGTGCGCCGGAAGCGGCCGGTGCCCGCTGTCAGTGCCCGGAGTTCCACTGCGTAGCGCAGCAGTTCCTGTTCCGGGATCTCCGCGCTGATCTCGGTGCCGCTGCCGTCTGCCGATGCGGTTCCCGTCAGCCGCCCGCGACGGGAGGACAGATCGCTCATCACCGCTCCCACGTAATCGTCAGCGACGCTGATGGTCACCGCCAGGACGGGTTCCAGGAGCTGGATCCGGCCCGCGGCGGCGGCTTCGCGCAATGCCAGGGCACCTGCCGCCTGGAAGGCCGCGTCCGAGGAGTCCACGCTGTGCGCCTTGCCGCCGGTCAGCGTCACGCGGATGTCCACCACCGGGAACCCTGCTGACACGCCCTTCTGCATCTGGGCCCGGACACCTTTCTCCACGGAACCGATGTATTGCCCCGGGATGACCCCGCCCACCGTCTTGTCAACGAACTCGAAGCCCGCGCCGCGTTCGAGTGGCTCGACCTCGATGTCGCAGATGGCGTACTGTCCGTGTCCGCCGGACTGTTTGACGTGCCGGCCGTGGCCCGATGCCGGTGCCACGAACGTTTCCCGCAGCGGCGTAATCACTGGCACCGTCTGCAGTTTGACCCCCTGGTCCCGCAGCCTGTCCAGCACCACTTCGCCGTGGGCTTCGCCCATGCACCACAGGATCAGCTGGTGGGTTTCGGAGTTCCGTTCCACTCGCAGCGTCGGATCGCCGGCTGCCACCTTTCCCAGGCTCTTGGCGAGGGCGTCCTCATCACTGCGCGAGGCCGCTTCCACGGCCAAGGGCATAAGCGGCTCCGGCATGTTCCACGAAACCACCACCAGTGGTGCCTCCTTGGCGGACACCGTGTCTCCTGTCTCGGCGCTGGCCAGCTTGGCGATGGCGCAGATGTCCCCCGCAACGCAATGCGGAACCGCCTTCAGGGTGGAACCCACCGGAGAGTAGAGGTGGGTGAGGCGTTCGTCGCTGTCGTGGTCCTCGTGGCCCCGCTCGGACAGCCCCCGCCCACTGACGTGAACGGCAGAATCCTCCCGCAGGGTGCCGGAGAACACGCGTACCAGGCAGACACGGCCAAGGAACGGGTCGATGGTGGTCCGCACCACCTCGCCGGCCAAGGGACCCGCCGGATCGCACGCCAGTGGCGCTGCCGCCGCGCCGGAGAGGCTGGTTACCTGCGGCAGGCTGCGCTCAAGCGGAGACGGAAATGCGCGGGTCAGCATTTCCAGGAGTTCGGTCATGCCCAGGCCTGTTTCGGCGGACGTTGCCAACACGGGAAAAAAAGTACCGCGGGCGACGGCGGTCTCCAGATCGCTGACCAGGGCGTCGACGTCGATCTCCTCGCCGCCGAGATAGCGGTCCATCAGGGTCTCGTCCTCGCTCTCCGAGATGATCCCTTCGATGAGCGTGCCGCGTGCGCTATCGGACGCAGCGAGCTCCTCCGCGCCCGCCGCCCGCACGTTCGGCGTCGGGGAGCTTTCTGAATAGTCCGAGACTGTTTGCGAGAGCAACCCCAGCAGCCCGGTGATGGCATCCCCGGTGCGCACGGGGAGATACGCCGGCACCACTAAGTCCCCGAATGCGTGCTGGCATGCGGCCACGGCGGCCTCGAAATTCGCGCGCGGGTGGTCCAGCCTGCTGATCACGACAGCCCTTGGCATCCCCACCTGGTCGCACTCAGCCCACAGCGCTGTGGTGGCGGCGTCGATGTCCTCGATGGCCGACACCACGAACAGGGCAGCGTCCCCGCCCCGCAGGCCCGCCCTTAGTTCACCGGTGAAGTCGCCGTAGCCCGGCGTGTCGAGAAGGTTGACCTTGATGCCGTCCACCACCAGCGGCGCCACGGAGAGCACCACCGAGCGCTGTTGGTGCACCTCGGAGGGCTCGGCGTCGCTGACAGTGGTGCCGTCCTCGATCGAACCCATCCGTGAGATGACTCCGGTCGCTGCCAACAGCGCTTCCAGCAGCATCGTCTTTCCCGCGCCGGAGTGGCCCACGAGAACTACGTTGCGGACTTTCTCGGGTGCATCGGCAGGAGCCCCGGCTGCGTCCGCCCGCCGGGATTCAGAGGTGCCGCGGGCCGGGCTCTTGGCCCGGCCATTTGAGCCTTTTACCGACATGAGCAACTCCAGGCGTCTTAGTCGTGAGCCGCCGCGCGGCCTCTGTAAGACGATTCGACACCCTGAGGCTGCCGAACTTCAAGAGGAAGTCGTGTCGCCTTTTGCCTGCACGGCTAGGGTTCGTCGTGCCACCAGCCTTCCCAGGGGGTGGATGAGAGCTGGCCGCTGGGAAATGCACCCATGGAGCCGGCCCCGCCAATGTGAGGGTCCTTGTCCTTCCAGCCGGCATGAAGGGAAAGTGTCAGAGTGCTCAAAAGCGTCATCATGGTGTGTCCTTTCGTTCGCTGCGTGGACCCCGATGTCCAGGTAGGAATGAGCCTAACCGTCCAATGTTTCGCCGCCACGACACAACGTTTCAGGCGTGTATCAGTTACCTCACATGGCCCTCCGCTCTCACTCCGCGAGAATGAGGTACAGGGCGCGGCGGGCTTCGTCGATCTTGTCGACGGCGGCCAGGCGCTGCTCGTCGGTAGCCGCGACCCTGAACTGATGGATGACGCCCATGAGCTTTCCAACGCTCTGGTGAAATACGGGCACCGCGCCCTCGGGATCGGTGTTCCAGGCGTTGCCTGGCTCCTCGGCATGCTCTGCCACGTACGCCTTGCCGGCGTCGGTGAGCGTGAACTCGGTGCCCCTGCCCTCACCAACAGGCGTGATGAGATCTTCGTCGACGAGCTGCTGGAGCGTCGGGTAGACGGAACCGGGGCTGGGACGCCAGGCCCCCGATGTCTTTTCCGCGATCGTCCGGATAAGCCCGTAGCCATTTGATGGGGCTTCGGCGAGCAGGGACAGAATGGCGGCGCGAACATCGCCCCTGTTGGCCCGGCGTGAGCTGCCCGGGCCAAAACCGGGACCGAATCCCGGACCGAACCCCGGACCGAACCCGGCCCCGAAGCCGCGTCCGAACCCGCCCCCGCCGTGTCCGTGGGGTCCTCGGTGGCTCCGGCCGCGCTCGAAGCGTCCCCGCTCGGGGCCATTGTCTGAAAATTTGTCGTGAATGCCTCTCATGGTGGCATCGTCCTTCCGAATACTGCTATTCGCCGACCATCGGCGATACTTAACGATATATCGCTAAGTATCGCCTGACAATAGGCAACGCTCTGGAAGGAAAGCAACCTTGGCCCCGCGGGCACGGGCTATCCAGGAGGACTGAATACGCAGCGGGTTTTCAACTGGGCGACGCAATCCAGATCTCGCCACTGGTGAGAGTCAGGCGGAGACAAGCGGCTACACGAACAGCGTCTTCTTCGGTCGCATCCGGCCGGAGGCTCATCGCAAGATGCGATGGCGGCAGGTCGGCGCTGACAACTGCGGTTTCGACGCTTGGGTCGTCGTCACAGGCGCCCAGCGAGTCATATCGAGGGTGGGTTGCGCCGACGTTCCAAGTTTCGTCGTGGCTGGCGGAACGGTGATGCGCATCCGACGGCGGCCCGGCGCAACCGGCAAGAAGCAGCGCCAACACCGGAAAGATCATCCGCGAATGCTTGCCCATACCTCATCTTAGGGACGAGTGCGCCCCTCAGTTATGCGGTTGGAGGCGCACGGATGCCGACCACTGCCTAGCGGTAGATCGGTGGTCGTGCCGGCCCCTGCCAACTGTTCGACGGGCGGTCTGCGCTATTACCAGGGGCGTCTGGTGCCGGAACAGGTAGAAACCACCCGATACGCCAGGAGTGCTCCGGGCGTACGGTTGGGCGGAAGCCCGCACGTGTCGTCGGGCGCCCACGTCCAACCGACAAGCCGGCCTGGCCAAATGAGGAGAAACCGATGCAGCCGAAACCATTGGCACCTCTCCCCTGAAGCTGCTTGGCGTCCTTCTCCTTGTCGCCATAGCCCTCCTTGGCGCCATAGCGCGATCATGGTGCTCGGGCAGTTACGGGGACCGTTCCTGGTACCGGTGATGATAACTGCTGCCGGTCTTCTGATCCTGCTGGGACAGTGCCTGGTTGCCGACTTCAGCGGATCAGCCGCCTGGCTTAGTCAGCACGCCAAGGACAAAACATCAATGTTCTTCTACGCCCTCGGTCCTCGGAGGCGAACCAGTGCATCGAAGCGATGCGTGGTCCTTCATCGATCCGCCGGGATGGACGCGCCTATGACCACCCCTCGATTTGAGATGGCGGACGGGCGTGGACGCGCCCTGAGACGTCATCCCCTATGTGCAAAAGTCCAACTCTTACCGGGCGGGAAATTGTCCTGCGGCGGGACGCGGTCAAAAAGTAAACTTGCGGCAAGGACCGGGTGCCCGTAAGGAAAGCGACGGCTACCGGGCGCACTTCAGGTAGTCGCCACGAGCTCTATCTCGAAACCGTCGGAGTTCGCCAAGTACGCCGCATAGTGGTCCGGACCGCCGGCATGCGGGTACTTTTCGGCGAACAACTGGCTCCAACCGTGGTGTGAACTCTCCGTCCTTAGGGTGTCCACGCGGTGCTGGTGTCCGGCCTTGAACGCCAGGTGATTCAGTCCGGCAGAGGTGCGCTGGTGCTCGCGGCTGCTCAGGTCCGGGGACTCTTCCACAACTATGTAGAGGCCCGCCCGTCGCCAACTGATTCCGTTTGTCCAGGTTTGATAGGTCTCATATCCCAGGCTGGAGAGAATCCAGCCCCATTCACCCCTGGCCCGATTGAAGTCGGGCACCCACAGTTCTATATGGTGCATGGCACCTTCGGAATAATTGTCCACGTCGCGAGTCTCTCACGCGCTCTCGGGATGGTGGCTGCGTAGCCCGAACCCTTACCGGGCCGAAATCGCCCTTATCTGATGTTGCTCTTGATCCTGCTCAGGTCGGAGCTTGCCGCACATCGTCATGGCGATTTGATATTGATAGCGTGCAATTTCTTTGCGAAAAACGACCCAAATATAATTGAGATGAGAAAGAGGATTAGCCCGAGTTCGCCAGTCCGCCCGGCGCCCGGGGGCAACCCGATCCCGTAGGTCACCGTCATGAAGGTGCCGATGGCAGCTGCAATGCATGCGGCCAACTGAATCTGGCGCCTTTTGCCAAATGTCTCACCCTTCTCTGCCCAACCCAGCCGGTTCTTCCTGCGCTCGAAGTTGCGGGTCCAAAAAAGCGTTGACACGGATCCGATCACGAAGACGGCGCCGAAGAAGAATAGCCAGGGTTCGCGCATAACGCTGACAATATCCCGCTTGCCTGCTGAAGCGAACCGACTGCCCGTTGCGCCCGTTCAACCAACGGTCGCCTGTGTGGCAGTGAGTCCGAGGATCCGGCCAACTTCAGTCAGTGTTGCGAGGTTGGTTGGAAACCGCCCAGGGAATCGGCGACTGCCAAACCGAATAGGCCCAATAGCAAGACGACTAAGCCAAACCCCATCGCGCGCAGCAGGAATTCCTTTAGGCTTTTGCGACAAAGGATCGAGTAAATCCAATATCGTTGAGCGGGTGATTGATCAGGGCGCAGCGACAAAGAGCGGGTGGGTGGACGTACCGCACGCGAAGATCTATTGGGAAGCAACAGGACATCCGAAAGGTGTGCCGGTCCTATACCTGCACGGAGGCCCCGGCGGAGCCTTGGGCAAAGGTGGTTATCGCAGGCGACACGACCCATCCCGGTTCTGGACGGTGGGCCTTGACCAACGTGGATGCGGCAAGAGCACTCCGATAGTTCAGGACGACCTCGACCACCTGACCCAGAACACCACGCAAGCGTTGATTGCCGACCTCGAAGCTCTGCGCGAGCACCTGAGCATAGCGAAGTGGATTGTCACCGGTGTGTCCTGGGGCAGCACGCTCGCTCTCGCCTATGCCCTCAAGCACCCTGACAGGGTGCTCGGTATTGCCCTGGTGGCGGTAACAACGACAAGCCGCGGCGAAGTCCAGTGGATCACTGAAGACGTCGGACGCATTTTCCCCGAAGCCTGGAAGGATTTCTCGGATTCCGCCAGGGCAAACCCGGGCGAACGTCTGGTCGACGCCTATGCCCGCCGGCTTGCTGGAGAAGACCGCGACGATGCCCGACATGCCGCTCTGGCCTGGGACCGCTGGGAATCCACGCACATCGCCCTGGACCCGTCGTGGCAGCCAGGAGCGATGTTCGACGACGAGCGCCAGCGTATGACCTTCGCCCTGCTCGTCACGCACTATTGGTCCAATGACGGGTTCCTGACCGGCGCGCAGGAAATCGTGTCCCGGATTCATGAGTTGGACGGGATACCTGGACACCTCATTCATGGCCGCCGGGACATCAGCGGCCCGGTTGTCACGCCGTGGAAGCTTCACCGGCTTTGGAAAAGCAGCCACCTCATCGTCGTCGAGGACGAGGGTCATGGTGGCCCTGAGTCCATGCAGGCACTGTCGCGGGCGGTCGAAGAGATCGCGGCCGGACTTTGAACAGTCCGCGGTGCCACAGATGTGGAGTCAGTCCCCCGCTGACGCAGGGAGATCGACGCCTACATCCTGCTCTTGGTCCGTGCGGTGGCCGGCGCCGTCCACGGGTCCTCCGGCCAGGGGTGCTTCGGGTAGCGGCCACGCATCTCGGCGCGCACTTGAGCGTAGGGTCCGGACCAGAAGGATGCCAGGTCATCCGTCACCGCCAGCGGCCGCCTCGCCGGTGAAAGGAGGTGGAACAGGACCGGAACCCTGCCGCCCGCCAACCGCGGTGTTTCGGCCCAGCCGAAGCACTCCTGCAGCTTGACCGCCACTACCGGCCGGCCGTCGTCGTGCTCTGCGTCGGGGTAGTCAATCCTGACGCGCGAACCGCTCGGCACCTCCAGGGCCTCCGGTGCCAGCTCGCCCAGCCGGGAGGCGTCCGGCCACGGCAGCAGCCGGCGCAGCGGTTCGGCGAGGTCGACGCCGGACGTAGCCGCGCCGCCCGCTAGCGCTTCGAGCTCCGGAGCCAGCCAGTCGTCAAGCCTGGCCAGCAGCGCCTCCTCCGAAACGTCCGGCCACGGATTGCCCAGTTCCCGGTGGAGCAGCGCGAGACGGCGGCGCAAGGCGTCCGCCGCCGTCGACCATCCAATGGTTCCCAGCCCCGCCTTGGCCAGCGCCCGGGCCACGGCTGCCCGTCCCTCGGCGGCTGACGGCCGTACCGGCGTCGAAGCGAGCGTGATGGCACCCAGCCGGCGTTCCCGCCGGGCCATGACCCGTCCCTGGGTAAAGCCCGCCTCCACAGTTTCACTCAGTAGGTGCCGGGCAGCTGCCTCCGCCGTGTCAGCCGTCAGCGGCGCCGCGGACCGGATGACGGCGCCGGTTCCGGCGGCGTCGCGGCCTTCCGCGCGCGAGACTTCGGCCACTGCCAGCCATTCGTGCCCGGACAACGGGCTGCCGGCTGGAAGGCCTGCCCGGGTGCCCGAGGACAGCAGGTACCGCTCCCCCGCACCGGGGACGCGGCGCGCCACGCGGTCGGGGAACGCAAGGCCGACGACGAACCCCACTGCCTCCGAGGCGTTCACCGGCTGCACGGTTTGGGAACGTTCGACGGCGGCGGCCTCCTTGCGGACGATCGCTTCCATCCGCCGGACGTCTTCCTTCCAACGCCGGGCCGCGGGGTCGTTACCCGAACGCAGCGTGGCCAGCAGGCGCGTTAGGTCGGCGCCAGGAGCGCGCTGGTCACCGGACACGACGGCAACGGTCTCGGCCGAAGTCCGGTGGCCGACGGTCGCGGCGCCGTCGAGCAGGGCGCGGGCCAGCCTCGGGTCTGCGGGGATCCTGGCCAGGGTCTTACCCAAATCCGTGGCGAGGCCGTCCGGTCCTACCGCACCCAGCTCGCGGAGAACCTCCACAGCCTCATTCATGGCCGCCCCGGGCGGGGCGTCGGGAAGCGACAGGCCCCGGCCGCCGGGTGAACCCCAGCAAGCCAGGACCAGGGCTGCCCCTGTAAGGTCAGCTACCGTGATTTCCGGCGTCTGGTGGGCCGGGGCGGCACCGAAGGTCTTCTGGTCGTAGCAACGGACCACCCTGCCCGGGCCTTGGCGGGCTGCGCGCCCGGCGCGCTGTTCGGCGGACGCACGGGAGCACGAGACGGTGACGAGGCCGGACATTCCCCGGTTCGTATCGCGTCGCGGCTCCCGGGAAAGGCCGGAGTCAATGACGAGGCGGACCCCCGGGACGGTCAGGGATGATTCGGCGAGCGCGGTGGAAACGATAATCCGCGCACGCCCGCCGGGTTCCCGCCCCGAGACTGCACGGTCCTGTTCGGCCGGGCTTGCCTGACCGTGCAGCTCCAGCACGTCAGCGGCTACCCGGCCGCGCAGGCGGGCGGCGACGTGCGACACCTCCCATACCCCGGGAACGAACACCAGGGCGTCCACACCCCCGTCCGCAGCAAGCGCCTCGGCATGTGACGCCGCGGCCGTGTCCGCCACATGGTCAAGGAAGGTCCTGGTCACTCCCCTTGTATCCAGGCGCGCTGCCGCTGCAGGCGCCCACTCGGTCCCCAGGGGGTGCAGCGCGGATGGGCAGTCGACGACGGGGGCCGGCCCGCCGCCGCCGTTGTGGATCCCGCCCTGCCCTGAACCGATCAGGGCCGCGAAGCGCGGTGCATCCAGCGTGGCGGACATGGCGACGAGTGTGAGGTCGCCTCGCAGCTCGCGGACCTCCGCGAGCATGCCGAGCAGCAGGTCGGTCTCCAGCCCGCGTTCGTGGACCTCGTCGAGGATGACGGCGTCCACGGTCTCCAGGCCCGGATCTGCGAGTAGCCGCTGCAGCAGGATCCCGGGAGTGACGAACTCGATCATTGTGCCGGCACCGCAAACACGTTCACCGCGGACTGTGTATCCGATGCGGTCACCGAGGCGGCTGCCGTCCAAGGTGGCCAGGCGGCGCGCGGCCGAACGCGCAGCGACCCGGCGCGGCTGGGTCACGACGACGCGCGGGCCGCGGCCTCCCGCTTTATCTGGCTCAACCCCCGCGGCGCCGGAAGCGGCGGATGCTGCGATATTGGCGAGCAACGGCGGAACGAGGGTGGTCTTGCCCGTGCCCGGAGGTGCCTGGACCACGGCGGTGCCGGCAGCGCCTCCCGCACGCAGGGCCTCGGCCAGCTCCCCCAGTGACGCGGCAAAGGCCAGGCCCGCGCCGATGACACCCAGGTCGAAGGGCCCGTTGGGACGTGCGGGGGCCGGAGGGAGGAGCGGAGAAGTCACGCCTCCATTGTGCTTCAATTGCGACATGCCTTCCGCCTGGTCTTTGCGCCAAAGCGTGCCCGCTGACGCTTCATGGATTGCGGAGCTCCGTGCCGATGTCATGCGGCCTGATCTCGAACGTCTCGGACGCTGGGACCCAGCGCGCGCCAGGCAACGCTTCCGCAACGGCTTTCACCCTGCGTATACCTTTGTCATCGAGGTCGCGGGCTCCTCGGCGGGCGTCATTTCGGTCCGCCCCGAACCCGATGAGCAATGGATTGAACACTTCTACCTGGCCCCTGAGTTCCAGGGCCGGGGTCTGGGCAGCGAGGTCCTGCGCCATGTCATGATGACGCAGGGCGATCACCGGCCTTTCCGGCTAAATGTCCTCCAAGGCAGTGCGGCGAGACGCCTCTACGAACGCCACGGATTCGTCCACGAGCACGAGGACGCGATCGATGTTTTCCTCGTCGCCGATGCCGACCGGGTGGCCAGCAGCGCGCGCTCCCGCTGATGGTTCGCCTAATCCGCCGTTTCCGGTCCTCTGCTGACGGCCTTCTTCACGAGCGCACTGATTCTTGCCTCATCGGCGGCGGTCAGCTCCGTGAGGGCAAAGGCGGCTGGCCACATGGTGCCGTCGTCGAGATTCGCCGAGTCGTTGAAGCCGAGCGTTGAGTAGCGTGTCTTGAATTTATGCGAGCTTTGGAAGAAGCAGACCACTTTGCCGTCCTTGGCGTAGGCGGGCATCCCGTACCAGGTTTTGGGTGTGAGTTCCGGCGCGGTGGACCTGATGATGGCATGAAGCCGTTCCGCAATGCGGCGATCGGCTTCCGGCATCTCGGCAATCTTCTCGAGAACCTCGCTTTCCCCGTCCGCTTTGGTGCTGCGCGACCCGCGGCGGGCGGCCTTCTTGAGTTCCTGTGCGCGCTCCTTCATCGCGGCCCGTTCTTCGTCCTCGAATCCGTCGTACGTCTTGGTGCCCGTGCCGGAATTTTCGGTGTCCTTCATTGCAGCTTCCCTTCCACGTGATTTGATGCGGCCACCCTAATGCTAGGGAGCGGCTGCGGCGGGAGCTTCTTCGGAACTGCTCGATATGGATGAGGGATTGAATCGAACCGGGACATCGCCAGGTCACTCCAATTTCTGCCTGTCTGAAATTCCAGGCGTAGTCTGTCGACATGAGCGATCCGCAGGATTCCGCCGAACCGCTGCAAAAGCTGCCCCCGGGAATGCCGAGGAAATACGCCGAATACCAGCCGGTGGACCTGCAACAGTCCACCCCTACACCAACAAATGTCGGCGGCTATGACGAGCTGATCGCGCACTTCCGATCCATGGGAATGCAGTTGCCGCGGTCAGTGGGCGGCCTGGCCGCCATCGATAACCTTATTGAGTCCGTCGGCGACAAAACCTTCCTCTCGGCGTTTATCCGACCCATTGGCATGTTCTACGGCGACGTGCTCACTCACACTATTCCCGGAGCCCACTGGGAGGTTGTCCAGGCGGATTACCCCCTGGTCCGGGTCTCCATCAAAACCGCGGTAGACGTGGTTCGAGTCGCTATTCGACGCCTGGCAGGACCGGATCCAACCCTCGTCCAAAACTATTCCCATGTGATGGAACTTGTACGTCACGAGCGTTAGTGGACGACGCCACCGAATGGCGGCTTCATCCCTTCTCTGAAGTTCGACGGTTCAGTGGCTGAAGCCATTGCCAGATATACCCCCTGGGGGTATATTGGTGGTGTTGTCAGTGAACTGGCATGTCCCGAAGGGCCGCTTAGGCCCCTCTTTCACAGCCGTTCAACCCCAGCACCCATCGCACCCTCTGCAAGGAATGGAACTGACATGCAAACGCCACCCCGTACGGAACTGCCCCTGACCGCCTCCGCGTCGGGCTGTGGCTGCTGCTCCACCGAAGCCACCCGGAATCTGCGGGAGAACGACGCCGGCGTCGAGTACAACCTGGAAGGCCTGACCTGTGGGGGCTGCGTGGCCAGCGTTCAACGGGCACTCTCGGCCTTGGACGGTGTGGACGCCGCAACCATTGATCTCGTCCCGGGCGGGGTGTCCCGCCTGACCGTCACCGGATCAGCCGCGATCTCCGCTGTCCGCGATGCTGTCACATCGGCTGGATACTGCCTGACTGCCAGCTAGTCCGAACACCCCCAGCAGTACCGTTCCAAAAGCTGGGGGACTAACGTAATGCCAGATGGCCCGCTCGGCGGCCCATCACCGTCCCGACCTGGAGTTCCGTCATGCCGCTGCGCATCTTCTCCCGCCGCACCCGTTCGATCGCGGACCACACACCGCCCCGTCAGAAACGACGCAGGAGGGGACTCCGGGCGACAGGCATCGTCGCGCTGACGATAGTCGGTCTGGTGCTTGCCTCAACGTCGGCAAACCTCATCATGGAAAGCGTTGAACGCTCCAACGCCGTGTCGTACGGGGAGAAGATTGAGATCGACCAAGGCACCATCAACGTTTCGAGAACCGGCGGGACCGGTCCGGCCCTGGTGCTCCTCAGCGGATTGGGCACGCCGGCACCGGCGCTGGACTTTGCCCCTCTGGTCCGCGAACTGGCCGGTTACCAGGTGGTGGTTGTCGAGGGGTTCGGCTACGGCTTCAGCGATATGACCGCCAGACCCCGGACCATCGAGAACATCTCCGAGGAACTGCACGAGGTGCTTGCAAAACTCGCCATCCCCCTCCCCTACATCCTTGTGGGTCACTCGATAGCAGGATTCACCACGTTGTACTACGCCAACAAATACCCCGAGGAAGTTTCTGCGGTGATCGGGATCGACCCCACGGTGCCCGCCGGCAGTGCATCCACGGCTGAATCTCCCGCCACTGCCGACATGCCTGTGTCGGGCAACTTCTGGGAACGGATTCCTTCGACCACCGGCTTGGTCCGCTGGGCCGCCGCCCTTGGTCTCGCAGACCCGGCAGGCGACAGCTTTACGACGACGGAACGCGACGAAATGCGCAAGTTGGTGAGCTGGAACTTTGGCAACGCGGCACTCACCGACGAAACGAACCGAATCGGAGAGAACGCCCATAAACTCCAAGCCCTCAATTACCCGGACACTCTTCCTGTGCTGCAGTTTGTGTCCCAGGAAACCATGAACCAGGACCCGGAATGGCTCCCCGCCCACCAACGCCAACTGCTCAACATCAAGCGCCATGAGCTGGTCATTCTCGACGGACCTCATTACCTGCACTGGACCCAGTCCAAGGCCATGGCGAAAAGGATCGGTGAGTTCCTGAACCCGTCAGCGGCCATTACTGAAACTTCGAACTGAGACTTCGTGACCCGGCTGAGAGCGGCAGGCTCAGCCCCCGCTTTGGACGAAGACCTCAACTGCCACAACGTGTACTTCGGTCAGTCCTTCGGCCGGTACCGGCTTCAGCAGTAGCACCTGCTGCCGGAATCCGTGCGCCCATTCGCGGGCGTCCGGGCCCAGGACGTCATCAATCCACACGACCGAGTCCCAAGTTGTCTCGCCGGAAAGTTCCATCCTGGCCAGCCACCGGCTCACTGGGCGGAGCTTCGGTGTGGGTGCCTCGGATTCGCCGAGCGCCTTCGCCGGCAGCGGCACCCTAAGCGGCTCGTCCGCAAGGCGCAACTGCGACTCGAGCCCGGCCGTCTGCTCCGCCGGCCACGTCGACACCCAAGCGATCCTGCCGAACGCCGCAAGCCTGTTCACCAAGGCAACTTTCACGTCCGAGAGCACCAGCTCCAGTGAGCCGTCGGGGCTTACCGCACGCGCGAGCGGGTTGAGCACACCGTCGATGCCGAGAAGGATCAACGGCTTCATGGACCCGACCCTAGCCTGCAGGCCCTGCCTGCGAAAGCCTCGCCACAGTCGCACGCCGTGCATCACCCGATGGTGGCTGCTTCCTCCAGCGTGTGCGGTTCAAAGTGCTCCAGCATTTCCCGCATGGCCTCGTATCCCTCGGTGAACGCGGCTGAGGCGCGCCAGAGTCCAGCCTGCTCGAACGACTCCCATGGACCGGTGCTAATGAACCTGTTGGGAACATCGCGATCTCGCATCAGGACCCCCTTCGCCGCGGGAAATTCCTCTTGGGTCTTACTGGCAAGGTCGCGCCAGGCCTGCACAAAATCGTCCTCCCTGCCGGGCTTCACCAACCAGATTCCGAGCGTGTAAACAGACATCGCAAACGCCTCCAATCACGTGCGGGGGTAGGTAGTCCCGATTATCGTCCGGTTGGGCGGAGCAGGCTAGGGCCGATTGTCACGGGGCCTGATCCCTTCTTCCGGCACCGGCGTCCCGTCAGGTCAGCACCCGTCCGGTCAGCACCCGTCAGGTACCGTCATAAGCGGCCTGGAGTTCGGCGATCTCAAGCTTCCGCATCCCCAGCATCGCCTGCATGGCCCGCTGCGGCCCCTCAGGATCCTGGCCTCCCAGCAGCTGGCTCAGGACCGACGGCACAACCTGCCAGGAAACTCCGAACTTATCCTTGAGCCAGCCGCATTGGCTTTCCTCCCCGTCCGCCGTCAGTGCAGACCAGTAGCGGTCCACTTCCTCCTGCGAGGAGCAGTCAATCACGAAGGAAACAGCTTCGCTGAACGTGAATGCCGGGCCGCCGTTGAGCGCAAGGAACTTCCGGCCTTCAATTTCGAATTCGACCGTCATGGCCTGTCCCGCAGTTCCGGGGCCGTCGTCGCCGTAGCGTGCCACGCTGAGAATTTTGGAGCCGTCAAAAACCGAGACGTAGAAGTCGGCGGCTTCCTCGGCCTGGGTGTCGAACCACAGGCAGGTGGTGATCTTCTGGCTCACGTTGGTCCCTCATCTCACTGGCTGCGCCGGAAAGGACTCCCGACGGCGATCCTTCGGTTTGCGCTTGCGAGCCTAGCCGGGCGTGATTCCCAGCACAATGGCGCCGCCGTGGCATCGGTGATACGCCGTTTGCGTGTGGCCGCCGAGGCCTGACTCCGGCCGCGGTTATCATCGAGTATGTCCGTCCCTGAAGCACTCCTCCAGTTCGCCGTGGTCGCAGCACTGCTGACAGTAATTCCCGGGCTCGATACTGTGCTTGTCCTCCGCACGGCGATTAGCCGCGGGCGCGGTCCGGCCTTCGCAACGGCCGCGGGAATCTGCACCGGCACAGTGGCCTGGGGCGTCGCAGCCGCGCTCGGTGCGTCCGCGCTGCTGGCCGCCTCTGAGACGGCCTTCGCGGTGCTGAAGATTGCGGGTGCCTGCTACATGGCATGGCTCGGAATCTCGATGTTCATCAGGACTTTCAAAAGCGGACCGGCGGCGTCTACGGATCTGGCGCAGGCAGCCGGCAACGCAGGAGCGCCCTTCCTGACGGGCGTGACCACGAGCCTGCTGAATCCCAAAGTGGGCGTCTTCTACATGGCCATGATCCCGCAGTTCCTCCCGCAGGATGTCCCGCCCCTCCTGATGGGAGTCCTGCTGCCCCTGGTGCACAACGTGGAAGGCATGCTCTGGTTCGCGGGAATCATCGTGGCCACCCACTATGCCCGGCGCTGGCTGCAGTCCCCCACGGTGGGCAAAGCCACGGACCGGATTGCCGGCGTCGTACTTGTGGCCTTTGCCGCGAAGATCGCGGCCAGCAAAGCCTGACTGCTAGCGCGGCAACTGGCTGACCAGGCCCACGGTGTTGCCCTCGCTGTCGCGGATGAATGCCATCCATTCGTCCGTCCCCGCGGGGCCCAGGTCGTCACTGGCGTGGCTGAAGATCACCTCTGGTTCGGCCACGATCTCCACTCCCCTGCCCCGGAGCTCGGTCACGGAATCCCTGACGTCGGGAACCGCCAGGTAGATC
This sequence comes from Arthrobacter oryzae, assembly GCF_030812315.1. Lineage (GTDB taxonomy): Bacteria > Actinomycetota > Actinomycetes > Actinomycetales > Micrococcaceae > Arthrobacter > Arthrobacter oryzae_B. Next base: position 405,814 of record NZ_JAUSSM010000002.1, read on the forward strand.
AGCGACGGCGGCGCCCCGGATTCGAGCAGCAGCCGGACACCGTCAAGGTCAAAGAACAGGAGCCCCGGTGGGTCAAATACGGCCCGGGCTTCGGTGCCGAGCAAGGCGGCATAGAATGCTGCCGCCCGCTTTAGGTCGCTGGCATGTTGCGCGATCTGGACTAGTCTCATGCTGCCGTCCGGAGTGTAGTGGCGGGAACGCGAAGTGCCTGGAAACGGCGCCCGGTCACAGTGTACGACCGCCGCAGGCGATCGCATCAGGCGGCCGGGTCAGGTCGTAGCAACGCAGATCCTTTACTAGTCTGGAGGCATGCCTTCCCCCACCGACACCGCCCCCGTCCGCGCAGCCGCCAGGAGCTCCGTGGCCATTGCCGCCCTCGCCGACGTAGCCCTGATCGTATTGTTTGCGGCCATCGGCCGGGACGCCCACCAGCGCGGGGATGTGATCGCCGGGGTTCTCCTGACAGCTTGGCCGTTCCTGGCGGGAGCGGCAATAGCCTGGCTCGCGCTGCGGGTGTGGCGGGCGCCTTTGCGCGTCTGGCCTGCAGGAGTCTGCGTGTGGATCGGAGCCGTCGCACTGGGCATGCTGCTGCGTGCTTTGACTGGCCAGACGGTGGTCCTGCCGTTCATCGTTGTGGCGTTGCTCAGCCTGGGCGTATTCCTCGTTGGCTACCGGCTCATCGTGGCCGGATTCCGGCGGCTGGCGGGGCGCCCGCAGCGCCGCTGAAGCACCCCTGATGTACTAGGCTGGCAACACACAGCAACGCCTGCCGTTTCCGCAACGGCGCACCCGATCCGAAAGGTCAAGAGTGATCACCGCATTCGTCCTGATCAAGACAGACGCCTCGCGCATTCCGGAAACGGCAGAGGAAATTTCGGCGATTCCGGGCATCAGCGAGGTCTACTCCGTGACCGGGGAATGGGACCTGATTGCCGTTGCACGGGTGTCAAAGCATGATGAGCTGGCGGACGTCATCGCGGACAAGCTGTCCAAGGTCCCTGCCGTCGTGCACACCACAACGCACATCGCGTTCCGCGCTTACTCCCAGCACGACCTTGATGCGGCCTTCGCCCTCGGCTTCGAGCAGTAAGCCCGCGCGGCCCGCCTAGCCCTGGGTAAGGGCCACCCACTTTTCCAGCACTGCCGCTGCGGCGCCGGAGTCGATGGCCTCTTCAGCGCGCTTCAACGCGGCCGCCATGCGGTCCGCCAGCGGGCCACCGGCCTGGATATCGAACGCCACCAGTCCCGCAGCGGCGTTCAGCAGGACGGCGTCGCGGGCCGGTCCCGGACGGCCGGCCAGGACATCACGGACGACGGCGGCATTGGCTGCGGCGTCCCCGCCACGAAGTTCCTCCACTGTCGCAGGACGGATGCCCAGCGCCTGCGGATCAAAGGTCTGCTCGCTGACTTCTCCGTCCCTGATCTCCCAGACGGTAGACGGCCCGGTCGTTGTCAGTTCGTCGAGTCCGTCGCTTCCCCTAAAGACAAGAGCGCGGCTTCCGCGTTTGGCCAGCACTCCGGCAACCAGCGGCGCCATCCGTGCGTTGGCGACACCAACTGCGGAGGCCTGCACGCGGGCGGGGTTGGTCAGCGGGCCGAGGAAGTTGAACGCCGTGGGTATGGCGAGTTCGCGGCGGGGTACGGCGGTGTGCCGGAAGGACGGGTGGAAGACCTGCGCGAAACAGAAGGTGATTCCCGCCTCTTCGGCGTTCCTCGCGACCCGATCGATGGGGAGGTCCAACCGGACGCCCAGGGCCTCCAGGACGTCCGCTGAGCCCGACGATGACGAGGAGGCGCGGTTGCCGTGCTTGACCACCTTTGCACCGGCTCCCGCGCAGACGAGCGCCGCCATGGTGGAGATGTTGACCGTGTTGAGCTGATCGCCGCCGGTGCCCACAATGTCAAGCTTCTCGCCCCCGATGTCTATGGGGTTTGCGTGGGCCAGCATCGCTTCGACAAGGCCTGCAATCTCATCCACCGTCTCGCCCTTGGCGCGCAGCGCCACGAGGAATCCGGCAATCTGGGCGGGCGTGGCTTCGCCGGACATGATCGTGTCCATCGCCCACTCCGTGTTGTCAGCCGTGAGGTCCGCGCCGTTGATCAGAGCCGAAATGAGCCGCGGCCAGGTGTTGCCGGCCGGCTGTGCTGATACCTGTGAAGTCACCTCCTGATGCTATCGAGGCACCCGCCCTGATGACCAATGTGAACCGGTCCGGGAACTTTTCCGCGCGAATTCGCGTCTTTGTAGAAAAAGTCCCCGCAAAAGGCGGTTTGCATTGGGCAGGAGGAACTTTTACAGACATAATGTCTATGTGACATCTGCGACCCATGCCCCCAGTACCCCGGCGCACCCGACGCTGAACCGCCCAAATATGGTTTCCGTAGGAACCGTTGTGTGGCTGTCCAGTGAGTTGATGTTCTTCGCCGGTCTCTTCGCCATGTACTTCACACTCCGTTCGACTTCCGGACAGATGTGGGCTGAAGAGACAGCAAAGCTCAACTTCCCCTTTGCGCTTGTAAACACGATCGTCCTCGTGGCAAGTTCATTCACTTGCCAGATGGGCGTCTTCGCCGCTGAGCGGCTCCAGCCGCGCCGCGCCGGCGGCCCCCTTGCATTCACGCGTTGGGGGATGAACGAATGGTTCACCCTGACGTTCGTCATGGGTGCCTTCTTCGTTGCCGGCCAGGCAACGGAATACGCCATGCTCGTTTCGGAGCATGTGTCGCTTTCGTCGAACGCGTATGGCTCGGCCTTCTACATGACCACCGGCTTCCACGGCCTGCACGTCATCGGCGGCCTCATCGCCTTCCTCTTCATCATCGGCCGTTCGTTCGCCGCCAAGAAGTTTGGTCACTTCGAAGCCACGTCCGCGATTGTCACCTCGTACTACTGGCACTTCGTCGACGTCGTGTGGATCGGCCTCTTCCTGGTCATCTACGTCCTCAGGTAGCCCTGACTTGACTCTTTTTCTACAAGAGGCAGAATTTCAAGAAGCGGCTCCCGGAGCCGACGCACGATCGAATAAAGGAACCACCACGTGAAGGCACTCTCGCAGAAGCGACGTCACCCCCTGGCAGCCATTGCGCTGCTGCTGATGGGCCTCCTCCTCACTGGTGGGCTGTACGCCGTTGCCACCACCGTCAACGAGGCCAAGGCTTCCACCACCAGCTTCAGTGCGAACGACACTGAAGAGGGCGAGAAGCTTTTCGCCGCCAACTGCGCCACCTGCCACGGCATGGGTGCGGGCGGGACCCAGGACGGACCCTCACTTGTAGGCGTCGGTGCTGCCGCCGTTGACTTCCAGGTAGGCACCGGGCGCATGCCCATGCAGATGAATGGCCCGCAGGCTTACAAGAAGCCCGCACAGTTCAACGACGAACAGACCCACCAGCTGTCCGCTTACGTCGCTTCGCTCGGGCCCGGCCCGTCCATCCCGGAGGAGCACCTTCTGGACGCACAGGGCAACGCCGCGGAAGGCGGCGAGCTCTTCCGCGTGAACTGCGCCATGTGCCACAACGCAGCAGCTGCCGGCGGCGCACTGACCCGGGGTAAGTTCGCTCCCGCCCTGGCGGACGTTTCTGAGAAGCACATCTACGAAGCCATGGTCACCGGACCGCAGAACATGCCCGTCTTCAGCGACGCCAACGTCACCCCCGAAGGTAAGCGCGACATCATCACCTTCCTGAAGCAGATCGAAGCCAACGGTTCACCCGGTGGAGCCGACCTTGGCGCGCTGGGCCCGGTTTCGGAAGGCCTGTTTGTCTGGATCGCCGGCCTGGGCGTCATCATCGCCTTCACGATCTGGCTGACGTCCCGGACGTCCTAGCATCGTCCGCAACTGTAAGAACTCCTGCTGACGAGTCAGCAGTATGGAATTGAAAACTAACCCGGCACTGGCCGGGACGAGAGAAGGATGAGGCGAATTATGGGCAACCATAGTGACGGCAGTCCGAACCACTCGGGCACCGTAGCTACGGCTGGTCAGAATGAGGTGGAGAAGTTCCAGGATCCTGGAATTCCTCCGCATCGTTTGCGCCTGGCTGACACGGACCCGAAGGCCGCAAAGCGCGCAGAACGGCAGGTTGCCGTTCTCTTCGGCAGCTCCGTTGTGGGCACCGTGATCTTCCTGGTGGCGTACTTCGCCATCGATCTTGGACCAGACTCCACGATCGCCACCATCCGGTTGCAGAATGCACTGCTCGGCATCGGCACCGCCTTTGCCATGCTCGGCATCGGCACCGGCATCGTCCACTGGGCCAAGGCCCTGATGCCGGACCACGAAGTTTCGGAAGAGCGCCACGCAGTCCGCACCGAGGACGACCGCCAGGCAGCAGTCCGCATCGTTGACGACATCGTTGACGAAACCGGCATCAAGCGCCGGCCGCTGATCCGCAACACCCTTCTCGGCGCCGTCGCACTGGCACCGCTCCCGGCTCTGGCCATCTTCGGTGACCTCGGTCCCCGTCCGGACGACAAGCTGGCCCACACCATGTGGGCTCCGCAGGAGGGCAAGCTCAAGCGCCTCACCCGCGACCCCGACGGCACGCCCATCAGGGCTTCGGACGTGACCATCGGCTCTGCTTTCCACGTCATCCCGGAGGGCCTGAACGAACTGCACGAAGGCAAGCTGAACGAAAAGGCCAAGGCCGTCGTCCTGCTCATGCGCCTCAACCCAGAGTCCCTCAAGCCCTCCGCGGGCCGCGAGGACTGGAGCTACAACGGCATCGTTGCCTACTCGAAGATCTGCACCCACGTTGGCTGCCCTGTTGCCCTGTACGAGCAGCAGACCCACCACCTGCTGTGCCCGTGCCACCAGTCGACCTTTGACCTGACCCAGGAATGCAAGGTTATCTTTGGCCCGGCCAGCCGGCCTCTCCCCCAGCTGCCCATCGCAGTTGACGCCGAGGGCTACCTGGTCGCTACGAGCGACTTCAAAGAACCCGTAGGACCGAGTTACTGGGAGCGTGATGAGCATGAGCGCACATACAACAGCTAATGCCCCCGCCTTCGTCGCCAAAACCAAAGGCGGCCGCATTACCGACTTCGTTGACCAGCGCGTCGGCGGGTCGGGCATCCTGCGGGAGTTCGGCCGGAAGGTCTTCCCGGATCACTGGTCCTTCATGTTCGGTGAAGTTGCCCTGTACTCCTTCGTCATCCTGCTGCTCTCCGGCACGTTCCTGACGTTCTTCTTCGATCCGTCCATGGCGGAGACCCACTACGACGGCTCCTACACGCCGCTCAAAAACGTCGAAATGTCCGTGGCGTACAGCTCCTCGCTGGACATCTCCTTCGATGTCCGCGGCGGTTTGTTCATGCGCCAGGTTCACCACTGGGCCGCACTGCTGTTCGTGGCCTCGGTTTCCGTGCACATGCTGCGCGTGTTCTTCACCGGCGCTTTCCGCAAGCCCCGCGAACTGAACTGGGTGGTGGGCGGTGTCCTGCTCATCCTCTCCATGGCCGCTGGCTTCACCGGCTACTCACTCCCCGATGACCTGCTCTCCGGCAACGGCCTGCGCATCATCGACGGCGTCATCAAGTCGATCCCGGTCATCGGTACCTACACCTCGTTCTTCCTTTTCGGCGGCGAGTTCCCGGGTACTGTCATCATCAGCCGGCTCTACATGCTGCACATCCTCCTGGTACCTGCCCTGATCCTGCTGATGATCGTGATTCACCTGTTCATGGTGGTCGTGCACAAGCACACCCAGTACCCCGGCCCGGGACGCAACGACGGCAACGTCGTCGGCTACCCCCTCGGCCCGGTATACGCAGCCAAGGCAGGCGGCTTCTTCTTCATCGTGTTCGGTGTCGTTGCCCTCATGGCGGCGTTCTTCACCATCAACCCGATCTGGAACTACGGCCCCTACGACCCCTCACCGGTTTCGGCAGGCACGCAGCCTGACTGGTACATCGGCTGGGTCGACGGTGCGCTGCGGCTCATGCCGGGTGTCATCGGTGACTTCCACTTCGAGTACGTCATCTTCGGCCAGGTCCTGACGTTGAACGTGCTCCTGCCCGCCCTGGTGCCGGCCGGAATCGTCTTCACCGTGCTGTTCATGTACCCGTGGATCGAACGCTGGATCACCAAGGACGACCGCGAGCACCACGTCCTGGACCGCCCGCGCAACGCTCCCACCCGTACCGCCATCGGCATGGCCGGCTTCACGTTCTACTGCGTGATGTGGGCGGCAGCAAGCTCCGACCTCATTGCAACGCACTTCCACGTGTCACTGAACGACGTTACGTACTGGCTGCGCGCACTGTTCTTCATTGGCCCGATCATCGCGTTCGTCGTGACCAAGCGTGTGGCCCTCGCCCTCCAGCGCAAGGACCGCGAAATCGCCCTGCACGGCCGCGAAACCGGCCGCATCGTGCGCCTGCCGCACGGTGAGTTCATCGAGGTCCATGCACCGCTGGATGACTACAAGCGCTACAAGCTGGTCGGCTTCGAGTCGCCGGTTCCGCTGCCTGCGGTTCCCAACGAGCACGGCATCGTGACCCGGAAGGAAAAGCGCCGCGCGGCGCTCTCCCGCTGGTTCTTCGAAGACCGGGTTGCACCCGCTTCGCCCGCTGAACTCGAGGCGGCCCATGGCCACCACGGCCAGCATGAAGCGGTCGAATCAGCCGAGGCCCAGAAGACCCTCAGCCACTAGTTCGAGCGTTACCGCAACAACGAAAGAAGCCCCGTCCGACAGGACGGGGCTTCTTTCGTTGTTGCCTACGGGTTCCGGTAGCCTGACGCGTAATTGCGCGTAGGCCTGACGCCGGGACGCTGCAGCGGAACCCACAGCTTGTACCGGTCCGCGCGGTAGTAGGACACCGAGTAGTCCACCATTGAGCGGGCAACAAAGGCATGCCGCTGGATCTTGAGCAGCGGCGAACCCACTTCCACGTTAAGCAGCCGGGCAGTGGACGGCGAGGCAGCGGTGGCCTCAATCATGTCCTCCCCCCACTCCATGACCAGGCCGAAGCGTTCGCTCAGGACGTTGTACAGGGACGTCGGAGGTTCGCCGTCGAGCAGCCCGGGAACCCTGTGGGCGGGGATGAAGTTCTCATCCACGCTCATGGGCTCATTGTCTGCCAAAAGCAGGCGCCTGAACCGCACCAAGGGTGTTCCCTCGTCGAGCTGGAGCTCACGGGCCAGGAACGCACTGGCGCTGATCTGCTCGAAACTCAGCACCTTGGCTGCCGGGACCATGCCACGGCGCTGCATTTCCTCGCTGTACGACGTGAGCTTCACCTGCAGGTCCAGTTTTGGCTTGCGGACGAACGTTCCGAGGCCCACTACCCGTTCAATGACTTCCTCGCCCACCAGTGCGTCGATTGCCTGCCGGACAGTCATACGGGCCAGGCCGAACCGTTCCGCGAGGTCGCGTTCCGACGGCAGCGAGGACCCGGGCGGGCACGAAGCCGCGATGTGGGACCGCAGTAGTTCCCGCAGCTGGACGTAGATGGGGACTCCGCTTCCGCGGTCGATCTCCCCCACCATCTTGCTTGCGTCAGAGGCCGCCATGGCAATGCTCCAGATAAACTTTCATGCCTTTAAGCGTAGGGCACCGGCGTGGCAGGTCTAGACCACCCCGGTAACGGTTTCGGCGTCAGGTCACGCCGCGGCTACGCTTGTTCAGGAATGCAGTCATGACGGCCGAGTCCCGTCGGAACAAAGGAGTCCTGTTGCCAGTGCGTAAGGCAATCGTTCAATCACCCATCGGCCTGCACGCTCGTCCAGCCGCCATCTTTGTTCGGGCTGTCACGGACTCCGGCCTGCCGGTCAGGATAGGCAAGGACGGGATCCTTCCTGTCGATGCCAGGTCACTGCTCGAGGTGATGACGGCCGACTTTTACTATGGCTGTGAAGTTGAACTTTCTGTTGACCCGGGGGCCCTGCCGGCCCGCTACAGCATTGAATCAGCAGAGGCCGCACTGGAAGGCCTGATCCTGCTGCTGGAGGCAGGCGCAGCCGCCTGAGGGCCCCTGCAGGCTTCGGCTGGCGCCCTGGCCTCCACCGAAGGCAGCGGCGTCCACTGGCGTTTGAAGGCAAATCAACCGAACGCAAAGCAAACGACGGCGGGCCCCACCAAATGGTGGGGCCCGCCGTCGTTATCTTTGAAGCAGTTGAGGCTAGTGCGCGTGATCGCCGCGGCTGTATTCGAAGACCCAGCCAACGAGGGCAATGGTCGCGAGTCCTGCCGCAATGTAAACGATCCAGAATCCGACGGCCAGGCCGAGGAAACCTGCTGCACAGGAGAGGCCCAGGACCAGCGGCCACCAGCTCCAGGGGCTGAAGTGTCCCTGCTCGCCTGCGCCCTCGTGGATCTCGGCGTCGTTGCGGTCCTCGGGGCGCATTCCCACACGCTTGCCGGTGAAGCCGAGGTAGCCACCGATCATGCCGGCGAGGCCGCCCACGAGCAGGATGCCAAGGATGCCGACCCATTCAGACCACTGGGTCAGGAATCCGTAAACCACTGAGACCGGTACAAAGAAGAAGACTCCGGCTCCAAAAATCCATGATTCGATCTTCACTTGGCGGTGTCCTTCTGGTCGGCGTTGCCGAGCACGGCTGCTGCCGGTGCCGGTGACTCAACGGTGTGCGACTGGGCGAGCTCCGGGTGGTGGAGGTCCAGGGCAGGACGCTCCGAACGGATGCGCGGCAGGGAGGTGAAGTTGTGTCGCGGCGGCGGGCATGACGTGGCCCACTCCAGCGAGGCACCGAAGCCCCAGGGATCGTCCACCTCAACCTTTTCGGTGCTGCGCCAGGTGATGTAGACGTTCCAGAAGAACGGAATCAGCGAGGCGCCCAGCACGAAGGAGGAGATGGTGGAGAACTGGTTCATCCAGGTGAAGTTGTCCTGCGGCATGTAGTCGGCGTAGCGGCGGGGCATGCCCTCGACACCGAGCCAGTGCTGGATCAGGAAGGTTCCGTGGAACCCGAGGAACAGCATCCAGAAGTGGATCTTGCCCAGGCGCTCGTTGAGCATCTTGCCGGTCCACTTCGGCCACCAGAAGTAGAAACCGGCGAACATGGCGAACACCACGGTGCCGAACACCACGTAGTGGAAGTGTGCCACCACGAAGTAGGAGTCCGAAACGTGGAAGTCCAGCGGCGGCGAAGCCAGGATGATGCCGGTCAGCCCGCCGAAGAGGAAGGTCGCCAGGAAGCCGATGCTCCACAGCATGGGTGTCTCAAAGGTGATGGATCCCCGCCACATGGTGCCGATCCAGTTGAAGAACTTCACACCGGTCGGTACGGCGATCAGCATCGTCATGAAGGAGAAGAACGGCAGGAGGACCGAGCCGGTCACGTACATGTGGTGCGCCCACACGGTCACGGACAGCGCAGCAATGGCGATGGTCGCGTAGACGAGGCCCTTGTAGCCGAAGATCGGCTTGCGGCTGAAGACCGGGAAGATCTCGGAGACGATGCCGAAGAACGGCAGGGCGATGATGTACACCTCGGGGTGGCCGAAGAACCAGAACAGGTGCTGCCAGAGGACGGCGCCGCCGTTCTCAGGATCGAAGATGTGCGCGCCGAAGCGGCGGTCGGCGCCAAGGGCGAACAGGGCAGCTGCCAGCGGCGGGAAGGCCATCAGGACCAGGATGGCCGTCACCAGCGTGTTCCAGGTGAAGATCGGCATGCGCCACATGGTCATGCCCGGGGCACGCATGCAGATGATGGTGGTGATGAAGTTGACCGCACCGAGGATGGTGCCGAAGCCCGAGAGCGCGAGGCCAAAGACCCAGAGGTCACCGCCGACGCCGGGGCTGAAGGTGGTGTTGGACAGCGGCGCGTAGGCGAACCAGCCGAACGACGCGGCACCCTGCGGGGTGATGAAGCCGGACACGGCGATTGTGGAGCCGAAAAGGAAGAACCAGAAGGCCAGTGCGTTCAGTCGCGGGAAGGCGACGTCGGGGGCGCCGATCTGCAGCGGCATGATGACGTTGGCGAAGCCCGCGAACAGCGGCGTTGCGAACATCAGCAGCATGACCGTGCCGTGCATGGTGAACAGCTGGTTGTACTGCTCCTTGGTCTGCAGGATCTGCATGCCGGGCTCGAAGAGCTCGGCGCGGATCAGCAGGGCCATGACGCCGCCGAGGCAGAAGAACACGAAGGACGCGATCAGGTACATGTACCCGATGGTCTTGTGGTCGGTTGAGGTGATCCAGTTGACGACGATGCGTCCCTTGGACTTCGGTACTACGGGCGCCCCAAGGGTCCCGACAGGTGCGGATTGAGTGTAAGTAGCCACGTCGCTCCCCTTACTTAATTTCGTTCAGGTTCGGGTTGCGGTCGTACTCTTCGCCGAGCAGTCCGGTGTTACCGTCCTGGCGCAGCTGGTCCATGTGAGCCTGGAACTCCGATTCGGAGACAACCTTCACGCGGAACAGCATTTCGGAGTGGTATTCGCCGCAGAGTTCGGCACACTTGCCGTCGTAGGTGCCCTCCTTGGTGGGGGTGAACCTGATGTAGTTCGTCTTGCCGGGGATCATGTCGCGCTTCTGCAGGAAGGCGGGTACCCAGAAGGAGTGGATGACGTCGCGGGAGTTCAGTTCCAGGTCAACAGACTTGTTGACAGGGAGGTACAGGGTGGGCAGCTTTTCCTTGTCCACTTCAGCACCGGTGAGGTGCGCCTGCACGCCCGCTTCGTGGACGTCCTCCGTGATGACCTCGCCCTGCTTGTAGTTGAAGTCCCAGGCCCACTGCTTGCCGCGGACGTCAACGACGACGTCGGCCGGCTCGGAGCGGTTGTCAATCGCCTGCTGGTCGCGGTCGGTGAAGTAGAAGAACACCAGCACCATGAACAGCGGGATGGTCAGGTAGAAGACCTCGAGCGGAAGATTGAAGCTGGTCTGCCGCGGGAAGCCCACGGTGCCCTTGCGGCGGCGGTAGGCGACGATGCACCAGACCAGGAGCCCCCAGGTAATGATGCCCACGACCAGTGCGGCAATCCATGAGTTGACCCAGAGGTCCATGATGCGGTCAGTGTGATTGGTGGTGCCACGCTCGGTGGGCAACCAGCCTCTCTGTACCTCTGGTGAACATCCAGTCAAAGCCAACGCGCCGGCTAGTGCCAAGCCAGTGATCGTAGTGATCTGTTTGCGTCGGCTGCCGGTTCGGTTCTGCGAACTCACAGACGGCCCTTCCTACTTGTTGCTGTTGCCCGGGCCGTAGATGGCTCCCCGGGCACACTAAAAGTTTTACTACTCGATGTAGAGCTTACCGCTCCCCAGGGGATTTCGCCCACATGTCGGCACAGTGCGTCGGCACCGGTAAAAACCGGTGCCGAAAGCAAGCTGTCACGGGGCAATCAGCCGGGTTAGTGGAACGAATCTCCGCATGCGCAGGAACCGCCGGCGTTGGGGTTGTCGATGGTGAATCCCTGCTTCGAGATGGTGTCCTCGAAGTCGATGCTGGCGCCGCTCAGGTAAGGAACGCTCATCTTGTCCACTACGACCTCGACGCCGTCATAGTCGCGCACGGCGTCCCCGTCGAGCAGCCGCTCGTCGAAGTAGAGCTGGTAGATCAGCCCGGAGCAACCGCCCGGCTGGACAGCAACGCGCAGACGAAGATCTGTACGGCCTTCCTGCTCCAGCAGGCTGCGGACCTTGCCGGCGGCGACGTCGGTCAGCTTGACCTCGTGCGTGGCCAGGTCTTCGCTTGCGGTGCCGGTGGCTGCGTTGCTGTTTTCATTGGTTGTAGTGCTCATTGGCCTACCTTCTTACGACGGTGGTGGCGACTCGGCTTTCGCGTTGCCCGCCCCTACGGAAACGGTATGGGCTATAGCTACATGCTACGTCGATCCTGCGTGTAGCTCTAACTTCTGACGTAACCGTGGCCATACCCTGGATGTTCCCTGACGGATCCGGAACGTGCCCGCCAGGGAACATCCGGCACCTGCCTCAGGGGCCCGGTATCAGCCAAGACCCTCTTGGTTCAGCCGTGCCAGCAGGAGCGCTTCGGCCACGACGGCGTTGCGGAAGTCCTCCAGGTGGAGCGACTCGTTGGCGCTGTGGGCCCTTGAATCCGGGTCTTCCACGCCGGTTACAAGGATCTGCACTTCAGGGTAGACCTCGGTGAGATCCGCAATAAAGGGAATGGACCCGCCGATCCCCATTTCCACGGCGGGAACGCCCCAGGCCTCTCCGAGCGCCCACATTGCCATCCCGGCCGCAACGGAATCCGTGTCCGTCAGGAACGGGTTTCCGCTCTCCCCCGGCGTGAACACCACCTTGGCACCGAACGGCGCATTGGCCTCAACGTGGCTCTTCACGGCGGCCATTGCCTCGGCCGGGTCCTGTCCCGGGGCCAGCCGCAGGCTGAACTTGGCCCGTGCCCGCGGCAGCAGTGTATTGGAAGCCACGTCCACTGCGGGAGCGTCGAATCCGATGATGGAGAGGGCCGGCTTGGTCCAGAGCCGGGAGGCGATGCTCCCGGTACCGGCCAGGCGGACGCCGTCGAGCACCGACGCGTCGGCCCGGTATTCGGCTTCCGTCAGGTCGACGGAGACGTCGTCCCTGCTCACCAGGCCGCTCACTGCAACGTTTCCGTCGTCGTCGTGGAGCGTGGCGATCAGGCGTGACAGCAGCGTGGGAGCGTCAAGCACTGCCCCGCCGAACATCCCGGAGTGCACAGCGTGCTCCAGGACCTGGACCTCGATGGTCCCGTCTACCAGGCCGCGCAGGCTGGTGGTCAGGGCGGGAATCCCGACTTTCCAGTTGCTGGAGTCCGCCACCACAATGACGTCGGCGCGCAACAGTTCGCGGTGGGTTTCGAGGAAGGTGCGGAAAGTCGGCGAGCCCGCTTCCTCCTCGCCTTCGAAGAAGAACGTCACCCCAAGCCCCAGTTTGTCGGCCAGGACTTCGGTGACGGCGGCGTACGCGGCGATGTGGGCCATGATGCCTGCTTTGTCATCGGCCGCGCCCCGTCCGTAGAGCCGGCCGTCGCGTTCGACGGCGGTGAACGGTTCGGTCTCCCACAGCGCCAGGTCTCCGGTCGGCTGGACGTCGTGGTGGGCGTAGAGCAGGATCGTTGGCTTTCCCTCGGCCGCCGTCCGGCGCGCTACGACCGCCGGCCCGCCCGGAGTTCCGTCCTCTTTATTGCACCGCAGGATCCTGACATCCTCGATTCCCGCCGCCCGCACCAGGTCCGCGACAGCCTCGGCGCTGCGGTCCAGCGGGGCAGGATCGAAGCTTGGCCAGGCGATACCCGGAAGCTGAACAAGGTCCTTCAGGTGTCCGACAGTGGTGTCAAAGGACTCGTGAACGGCCCGGCGCAGGGCATCGACGTCGATCCCGCCGAATCCTGCGCTGAATTTTTGCGGGGTCCCCGCCGGTGATGAAGTCATGGCCAAAACCCTACCTGTGTGGAGGACCACAGGAAACACTCGGGAAGGGACCCGTCGGCTCCCTCGATCCGTCGCCGGCGGAGTGTGTGACATATGACTTTTCGCCAGCGCGTGCAAGGTATTCTGTAGGGGTGTTTGGACGTAAAAAGGAAGCGCCGGCGGCGCAGGACGTAGTTGACCAGCAGGCAGCCGAGGCATTGACCCGGCAGGATGCAGCCCTTGGCAAGGGCGCGCCCACGCCCAAGCGCAAGGCACAGGAAGCGGCGCGGAAGCGTCCCCTGGTGCCGGAGGATCGAAAGGCCTCCAAAGCAGCAGAGCGGGCAGCCGTCCAGGAACAGCGGATCAAGATGCGCCAGGCCTTGGACACCGGCGACGAAAAGTTCCTGCCCCTTCGGGACAAGGGTCCGCAGAAGCGCTATGCGCGAGACTATGTGGATGCCCGTTTCAGCCTGGGCGAGTACCTGATGTTCGGCGCACTGGTGTTCGTCATCGTCTCGCTTCTGGTGCCGTCCACCAGCGAGTCGATGATCTACGTCCTGGGTGGCTTCTGGGTGATGTTCCTGGCTGTGTTCGTCGACGTTTTCATCCTGTCGCGCAAGCTCCGGAAGCGCCTCACCGAAAAGTTCGGCGAGGTGGAACGCGGCACCGTCTGGTACGGATCCATGCGCTCACTCCAGTTCCGCAAGCTGCGGCTTCCCAAGCCGCTCGTCAAGCGCGGAGAATTCCCCGCCTGATACAGGCCGCAAAAAGCCCCGGCAGTCCGACTGCCGGGGCTTTTTTCGTCGTCAGGCGCCGTACGCCGACAAATCGGGCTAGCGCCGGACGGGGTGCTTGGCCAGCTGCCGGTTAATGCGCGCTGCCCAGAAGGGTCCTTCGTAGAGGAACGCGGTGTAGCCCTGCACCAGGGTGGCCCCGGCATCGAGACGTTCCTGGACATCCTTGGCAGTCTCCACGCCGCCGACCGAAACCAATGTCAGTGAACCGCCGGTTGCTTCCCTGAGGCGGCGCAGGACTTGCAGTGACCGTTCCTTCAGGGGTGCGCCGGACAGTCCGCCGGCTCCGCACTCCTGGACTTTTGCCGCGTCGGCGGTGAGGCCTTCCCTGCCGATCGTCGTGTTGGTGGCGATGATTCCGTCCAGCTTCAGGTCCAGGGCCAGCCGCGCGACGTCGTCGATGTCCTCGTCAGTCAGGTCGGGGGCGATCTTCACCAGGAGCGGAACGTGCCTTCCGGCTGCCTTGTCTGCTTCCTCCCCCACTGACTTGAGCAGGGGCCGGAGGGTTTCCACGTTCTGAAGCAGGCGGAGCCCCGGTGTGTTGGGGGAACTGACGTTCACCACGAGGTAGTCGGCCGCGGGCGCAAGGTTCCGGGCGCTGACGAGGTAATCGCCGACCGCGTCTTCGAGCTCCACCACCTTGCTCTTGCCGATGTTGACGCCGATCACCGGACGGACGGCCGGGTGCCGGCGCTGCAGGGCCGCCCTGGCGGACTTGAGCCGGGGGGCGACGGCGGTGGCGCCGTCGTTGTTGAACCCCATCCGGTTGATGACAGCCTTGTCCTCGACGAGGCGGAAAAGACGCGGCTTTTCATTGCCGGGCTGTGCCTGCCCGGTGATGGTGCCGACCTCCACATGGCCGAACCCGAGCTCGGTCAGCGCCTCAATGCCGTGTCCCTCCTTGTCAAAGCCGGCGGCGAGGCCGAACGGCGAGGGGAACGTGAGTCCGAAGGCTGAGGTCTGCAGCGACGGCGCAGGCGCGGTGAACTTTGCCAGGACCTTGCCCGCCCCTGAGGTGTGGGCCAACCGGATGGCCCGGAAGCCGATCTTGTGGGCGCGTTCGGCGTCCATCCATGAAAAGGCCAAGCGGAAGAAGGTGGGATATGCGCGCATGACTCCAGTTTTCCCGTTCCGGCGGCGCAGACCAAACCGGCGCGCAGGTCAGGCGGCGGTGTGACGCATCCTGCAGCCACAGTGGTTGCTCGCTGCCGCCGCGCGCGTTGTCTAGGCTGGGCAGATGAAGTGGCACACAGACATCCTGGGGGATGATTTCGAAGCCTGCACCTATCAGGCGACGGGCGCCGACGGCCTGGAGCGCACGGCCACCCTGGTGCGGCACGCGCCAAACCGCGGACCGGAACGCCCCCCGGTTCCCCGGCCGCTCCCCCGCCGGGCCATCCTCTTCCTGCACGGCTGGAGCGACTACTTCTTCAATGTGGAACTTGCCCAGTTCTGGACGGACAACGGATTTGAGTTCTTCGCGCTGGACATGCACAACCACGGACGGAGCCTGCAGCCTGACACCCCCGGCGGCTTCGTGGCTGATCTCGACGACTACGACGCCGAAATCGGCAAGGCAATCGGAATCATTGGCTCCCTCTGGCCGGAGGAAGCCGGGAGGCCGTCGCTGACCCTGATGGGCCACTCAACCGGCGGCCTTGTTGCCGCCCTGTGGGTCAGCCGCCATCCAGGGGTTGCCGCCCATCTGGTCCTTAACAGCCCGTGGCTCGAAATGCACGGCAGCTCCCTGGTCCGGCGGGCGGCACGGTCCATGGTGGGGCCGCTGGCGCGTTACCGGCCGGAAGCAGTGCTGCGGCTGCCCGAGCGGGGATTCTATTGGCGGAGCATCAGCAGCGAGGCCGAGGGCGAGTGGACGCTGGACAACAAGTACCGGCCGCCCATGGCTTTTCCCGTGCGGGCCGGATGGCTCAGGGCAGTGCTGGCCGGGCATTCGCGCGTGGCCCGCGGGCTGCGGATCGACATCCCCATCCTGGTGCTGCTGTCCGGGGCCAGCCAGACGGGGATGTTCTGGACGGAAGCGATGCGGAGCACCGACGCCGTGCTGGATGTGAACACCATCGCGATCCGTGCCATGGCCCTGGGCCGGTCGGTCACCCTCGAGCGGATCGACGGCGCCCTCCACGACGTCTTCCTGTCTCCGGCCCACGTCCGGGCGGACGCCTACGCCCGGCTGAGCCGCTGGATCCGGGGATACATCCTGGAGGAAGGCGGCAAGGAATGAACGGGGCGGTGCCGCTGGAGTGGAAGCCTGACCAGCTCGGTGATGGGTTCGAGCGTGTAGAGCTTCCGCTGGCCGACGATGACGAAGGCGCGGTGTGCGCCACGCTGGTGCGGCATGTGCCGGCCGTCCCGCAAGCTCCGCCGGCTTTCCTGTCCGCCCTGCGCAAGAACGTCTTCCACAACTTGGAGTGGCCGGGATCGGAGGCGCGGACACGGAACGGATCCGAACGCCCGGGGGTGGTCCTCTACCTGCATGGCTGGGCGGACTACTTCCTGCAGGCGGAACTCGCGAAGTACGTCGGCTCGCACGGGGTCCACTTCTATGCCCTCGACCTGCGGAAGTTTGGCCGCAGCCTGCGGAGCTGGCAGACGCCCGGCTACACCACAGACCTGGCCCTCTATGACGAGGACATTGGGGCCGCGATGGCAGCAATCAAGGCGGACGTGGCGCTGCGTAGCGGTTTGGCGGCGGACCCTGCCGTCCACATGCTGGCGCATTCACTGGGCGGGCTGATCGGCGCGCTCTGGGCCGACCGGCATCCCGGTGCACTGGGGACACTCATCCTGAACGCCCCGTGGCTGGAGCTCCAGGGCAGCAGCCTCATCCGGAACATCGCCATGCAACTCGTGGAGCCGTTCGCGCGCACCGATCCCAAGCGGCCTTTCCGTTTCCCGGAAATGCCCGGCTATTGGCAGAGCGTCAGCGACCAGGCCCACGGCGAGTGGTTCCTTGATCCGCAGTGGCGCCCGACGGCGTCGTTCCCCATCCGCGCGGGCTGGACCCGGGCGGTCCTTGCCGGACACTCGGCCGTCCAACGGCGGCTGGACATCGGTGCGCCGGTTCTGGTGATGCTCTCGGACCGCACCAGGATCCAGGCCGAGTGGTCCGAGGAACTGATGCGGGTCGACGCCGTGATTGACGTCGAGCAGACCGCCCGCCGCGCCCTGGGCCTCGGCCGGCGCACGGCCGTCTTCCGCTACCCGGGGGCCATCCACGACATCTTCCTCTCACGCCGAGAGGTGCGGCAGGAAGCGTACCGGGACCTGGTCGCCTGGCTGCATTCCTATCCGGGGTGACCGCCTGACGGGGCCGCGGCGTCCACGGCACCGCCGTACCGGCGGTCACGCCGGGCATAGACTTCGACGGCGTCCCACAGGGTCCGGCGGTCGACGTCGGGCCACAGCGTGTCCATGAAGACGAACTCCGCATAGGCGGACTGCCACAGCATGAAGTTGGAGAGCCGCTGTTCGCCGGAGCTCCGGAGGAAGAGGTCGACGTCGGGAAGGTCGGGTTCGTCCAGGTACTTCTGGATGGTCCGTTCGGTGATGGCACCGGGCTTGAGCCGGCCGGCCGCCACGTCTTCGGCGATCGCCGAGACCGCATCCGCGATCTCCGCGCGGCCGCCGTAATTAACACACATGGTCAACGTGCATGTGCTGTTGCCACGCGTGTAATCCTCCGCCTCTTCCAGTTCCCGGATTACCGAGCCCCACAGCCTGGGCCTGCGTCCCGACCATCGGATGCGCACGCCCCACTCGTCCAGCTGGTTCCGCTGGCGGCGTAGCACATCCTTGTTAAAACCCATCAGGAAGCGGACTTCCTCCGGGGACCGCCGCCAGTTTTCCGTGGAGAAGGCGTACACCGTGACGTACTTGATGCCCAGTTCAATGGCGCCGGCAACAACGTCCAGCAGAGCCGGCTCGCCGGCCTTGTGCCCTTCGATCCGAGGCAGCCCGCGCTGGTTGGCCCAGCGGCCGTTTCCGTCCATCACGATCGCCACATGCCGGGGAATGAACTCATCGGGAATCGACGGCGGCACGGCCCCGGAAGTATGCCGATACGGTGCAGTCACCGGCGTGGTCCGCTGCCGGACGGGAGATTTCTTCTTTCCAAGGGCCACTGTCAGCTACGCTCCACATGTTTGAGGGATTTCAGCACACGTTCAAGATGCCATTGCAGGTAGCTGGCCACCAAACCGGCCGCCTCCCGCCGGTGGACCGGCAGGGAGGCATCCGCCGTCGTCCAGTCCCCCGTGAGCAGCGCACCGAGAAGGAAAACTGTTTCGGCTGCCGGTGCGGGCGACCCCGGCGGACGGCAGTTGGCGCACACCATTCCGCCCAGCGGCGCCGAAAATGCCGTGTGAGGGCCAGGCGCGCCGCAGCGGGCGCACGCCGTGAAGCTTGGGGCCCATCCTCCGGTGGCCAGGGCACGCAGCAGGTATGAATCGAGGATAAGTTCCGGAGTGTGCTCGCCACGGCTCAGTGAGGCCAGGGCCCCCACCAGGAGGTTGTACTGCGCGGTTCCGGATTCGCCGTCAACGTCCGTCAGCTTCTCGGCTGTCTCGGTCATGGCGGCCGCCACCGTGTAGCGGCCATAGTCCGCCGCGATGCTGCCACCGTAGGCGCCCTTGGCCACGGCCTGGGTGACGATGTCCAACGTCCGGCCCGAGATCAGCTGCAGGTCCGCCACCATGAAGGGTTCCAGACGGGCGCCGAAGCGGCTGCTGGTGCGGCGCACGCCCTTGGCCACGGCGCGGACCTGGCCATGGTGCTTTGTGAGGAGCGTGATGATCCGGTCGGCTTCGCCCAGCTTATGGGTGCGCAGCACGACGGCATCATCCCGGTACGCGCGCGCGGAAAAAGAGGATTGTTGGGCCACAGTTAATCTTCGCACTGACCTTCCGGATAACGCGGCTGCTGCGCCCCCGGATTGAACCGGAGGCGCAGCAGGTCAGCGGAACGGGTGATTGGTTTAGGCCTGCGCGTCCCGGACCGCGCGGTTGACGGCCGAAATGACGGCCTTCAGCGAGGACGTGGTGGTATTGGAGTCAATGCCGACGCCCCACAGCACCCGCTCGCCGACAGCGCACTCAACGTACGCGGCAGCACGGGCATTGCCACCTTCAGAGAGCGCGTGCTCACTGTAGTCCAGGACCCGAACGTCCACGCCGTCCTGGCCGAGGATCGACAGCAGCGCCGCGATCGGGCCGTTGCCGGAGCCGGTGCGGCGGATCTGGACGCCGTCCACGGTGACCGACGCGTGCAGGGTCATGGCGCCGTCGTCGTCCGTTTCCGTGCTGAACGAACCCAGCGAATAACGGCCCCACTGGCCGTCCTCCTTGCTGGAGGGCAGGTACTCGTCCTGGAAGAGCTGCCAGAGCTGGGCGCCGCTGACCTCGCCGCCCACGGTGTCCGTCTGCTTCTGGATCACGCCGGAGAACTCGATCTGCGCACGGCGCGGCAGGTCCAGGCTGTGCTCGTTCTTCAGCAGGTACGCCACGCCGCCCTTGCCGGACTGCGAGTTGACCCGGATGACGGCTTCGTAGCTGCGGCCCAGGTCCTTGGGGTCAACCGGCAGGTACGGAACCTGCCAGGTGAAGTCAGCGACATCCTTGCCTGCGGCCGCGGCGTCCTTCTCGAGCGCTTCGAAGCCCTTCTTGATGGCGTCCTGGTGGGAGCCGGAGAACGCCGTGAAGACGAGGTCGCCGCCGTACGGCGAACGCTCCGCGACCGGCAGCTGGTTGCAGTACTCCACGGTGCGGCGGACGTCGTCGATATCGGAGAAGTCGATCATGGGATCGACGCCCTGGACGAACATGTTCAGGCCCAGGGTGACCAGGTCCACGTTCCCGGTCCGCTCGCCGTTGCCGAACAGGCAGCCTTCAATGCGGTCCGCGCCGGCGAGGTAGCCCAGCTCGGCGGCGGCAACGCCGGTGCCGCGGTCGTTATGCGGGTGCAGGGAGAGGATGATGCCCTCGCGGGGGTGCAGGTGGCGGCTCATCCACTCGATGGAGTCGGCGTAGACATTGGGGGTGGCCATTTCGACCGTGGCCGGCAGGTTGATGATGACCTGGCTGTCGGCGGAAGCCTCGAAGACATCAGCCACTGCGTTGCAGACGCGGACCGCGTATTCGAGTTCCGTTCCGGTGAACGATTCCGGCGAGTACTCGTACGTGACGTGCGTGTCCGCCAGCGTTTCCTCATACTTCTTGCACAGGCGTGCGCCCTGGAGCGCGATGTCCAGGATGCCGTCCTCATCCTGGTTGAAAACCACGCGGCGCTGCAGGACCGACGTCGAGTTGTACAGGTGGACGATGGCCTGCTTGGCGCCGACCAGGGATTCGTAGGTCCGCTCGATCAGGTGCTCACGGGCCTGCGTCAGCACCTGGATGGTGACGTCATCCGGAATGTGGTTGCCCTCAATCAGCTGGCGGACGAAGTCGAAGTCGGTCTGCGAGGCGGACGGGAAGCCGACCTCGATCTCCTTGTAACCCATGCGGACCAGCAGGTCGAACATCTTCATCTTGCGGGCCGGGCTCATGGGGTCGATCAGGGCCTGGTTGCCGTCCCTGAGGTCCACGGCGCACCAGCGCGGGGCCTTGGTGATGACTTTGTCCGGCCAGGTCCGGTCCGGCAGTTCAACATTGATCTGGTCCTGGAACGGGACGTAGCGGTGGACCGGCATTCCTGAGGGCTTCTGTGCGTTTCGCATTACAATCGGGGCCTTTTCTGTGGTTCCTGTTTGAAAGGTGGCCGGGCAACACAAACTCCGCGACGAGGGTGGGCCTTGCGCTAGATCGCGTCTGAGGCCTCGCCGCGGCAGCTAAGAAGAAGCAGTTCTGCGCGCACCATTTCACAGTAACACGGGTGCGTAAGATGAAGGAGCAACACCTCCAGCAACGTCCACTATGCAGACGCTGCCACCGGTGCCAGCGCCGGAGGCAGCCCTCACCTGAAGGAGCACTTGTGCCAAACTCGGGGATCGACCTGTCCAATATCGACCACAGCGTGCGGCCGCAGGATGACCTGTACCAGCACATCAACGGCGCGTGGCTGAAGAGCACGACCATCCCGGACGACCGGCCCCTTGAAGGCACCTTCACGGCCTTGCGGGACGGTTCCGAGCTGGCGGTCAGGGAAATCATCGAAGAAGCCGCCGGGCGAGGCGAGGACGCCACCGGCATCGAGCGGAAGGTCGGCGACCTCTACAACAGCTTCATGGATGAGGAAACCGTCGAAGCCAAAGGCATGGACCCCATCCGGGAACGGCTTGCCGCAGTGTTCGCCACAACCTCCCCCCGGGACGTCATCGAACTTGCCGGGAGGCTGTTCCGCTCCGACGTGTCCGGGCTTTTCTACATCTACCCTGCCCCCGATGCCGGAAACCCGGACCGGATCCTGCTGTACACCGGCCAGGGCGGCCTCGGCCTGCCGGACGAGTCCTATTACCGTGAAGAAAAATTCGCCCCGATGGTCAAGGCCTACGGCGAACACGTGCGGACCATGCTCAGCCTCGCGGGCACAGCCGATCCCGAGGGTGCGGCGGAGCGCGTGGTCGGGCTGGAAACGGCCCTGGCCGCGCACCACTGGGACAACGTCACTTTGCGGGATCCGCAGAAAACGTACAACCTGAAGTCCGCTGTGGAGGCCGTAGAGCTTTTCCCGCTGATGGACGCCTGGTTCGAGGCCGCCGGAATCACACCGGAAAAGCGCGAGGAGTTGGTGGTCAGCACGCCTGATTTCTTCGCCGGGGCGGCGGGCCTGCTCGATTCGGAACCTCTGGCTGCCTGGCAGGACTGGCTGGCCATGCGCGTGGTCGGCTCCGCGGCCCCCTACCTCTCCTCCGAATTCGTGGATGCGAACTTCGCCTTTTACGGCACCACCATCAGCGGAACGCCGCGCAACAAGGACCGCTGGAAGCGCGGAGTCGCCGTCGTAGAAGCTTCCCTGGGCGAGGCTGTCGGCCAGATCTACGTCTCCCGGCACTTTCCCGAAACCCATAAGGCGCACATGCAAAAGCTGGTGGCCAACCTCATCGAGGCGTACCGGCAAAGCATCACCGGCCTGGCCTGGATGGGCGAGGACACCAAGCTCGAGGCCCTGAAGAAACTCGACGCGTTCCGGGCCAAAATCGGTTACCCCGATGAGTGGATCGACTACTCCGCAGTCGAGATCGACCCGTCCGACCTGCTGGGGAACGTCGAGCGGGCCCACAACGCCGACGTCGACCGGCACCTCGACGAGGTCGGCAAGCCGGTTGACCGGAACAAGTGGCTGATGACGCCGCAGACCGTCAATGCGTACTACCACCCGCTGCTCAACGAGATCGTTTTCCCGGCGGCAATCCTCCAGGCGCCGTTCTTCACGGCGGACGCCGACGATGCCGTCAATTACGGCGGCATCGGCGCCGTAATCGGGCATGAGATCGGCCACGGCTTCGATGACCAGGGATCGCAGTTCGACGGCGGGGGCGCCCTCCGCAACTGGTGGACCGAGGATGACCGGAAAGCCTTCGAGGCCCTGACGTCCAGGCTGGTAGCACAGTTCGACGCGTTGTCACCCACCGCAGCGCCCGGCCACCACGTCAACGGCAAGCTCACGCTCGGCGAAAACATCGGCGACCTGGGCGGACTCACCATCGCGTACAAGGCGTACCTGATCAGCCTTGACGGCGCGGAACCGCCGGTGCTGGACGGTCTGACCGGGCAGCAGCGGTTCTTCGCGTCCTGGGCTGCCGGCTGGCGGCAGGTGATCCGGAACGAAGAGGCCATCCGCAGGCTTGCCACGGACCCGCACTCCCCCAACGAGTTCCGCACCAATGCCATAGCCAGCAACCTGGATGCCTTCCATGAAGCATTCGGCGTGGCGGAGCAGGACGGAATGTGGCTGCCCGCCGGAGAGCGCGTCAGCATCTGGTAACGGACGGAAAGCGAAAGGCCTGCGGGTCCAGCCACAGAAAGTGGCCGGCCCCGCAGGCCTTCAGTTTTTTACGGACACCGCTAGCGGGTGATCAGCTCCGGATTGGCCTGCTGGCAGACGGCGTCCCCGGCCGTCTGGTTGACGATGTCGGTCGGGAGGGCCACGCCCATCTTCGTGCCGGACATGAAGTCCGCACCGAGGTAGACCTGCACACCGCTGACTCCGGCTGCGGGAAGGACCTGCGTGGACGGAATTTCCATCAATGCCGCGACGTCCGCTGCAACGTCCTCAAAGCCCGGTGCGTAGTAGACCGCAGTCTTCTCGACCGGCTGGGCCACGAGCTCAGCCACCTGGGTGAAGCCGCCGGCAATGATCGCCTGGGTGATTTCCTGGGCGCGTGCCGGAACTCCCGTTCCGTTCGCCACGGTGACCGGCTGCATTGCCTTGTCGTATGCGGGCGGCGCGGGCTCGGTCGGTGTCGACGGCGCGGGCGCCGACTCGCTCGGTTCGGGCGTGGGGCTCGGGGTTGCCGTCGGGTCGGTCAGGTCAACGTCCTTGCGCAGTGCAGCGAAGAGCTGGGACCCCGCCGGCTCGGCAACGGCCAGCCTGTTGGGGTCGGCTGGCGCCGGGGTGGTGGGTACGGCCACAAACGCCACCTTGCTGATGTCGATGTTCTTGAGCCGGTTGCCGATGGTCAGCAGCGAGGGGACCGAGGCCAGACCGTCATCCACGGTGAGGTTCTGCGTCACGACGTCGGCGATCTTCAGCATCTTCTGCGGATCGGACAACGTGCCGTCATCCTTGATCTTCCGGGTAAGGGAAGACAGGAAGCCCTGCTGCGCCTTGATCCGGCCCAAGTCGCCGCCGTCCGCGAAGGCGTGCCTGGTCCGCAGGAACGCCAGCGCCTGTTCGCCCTGCACCTGCGAGTTCCCGGCGGGGAGGCGGAGGCGGGAGTCGGGGTCGTAGACGGCGTCGCTGATGCAGACTTCCACGCCACCCACGGCGTTGGAGAGCTCCTTGACGGCGTTGAAGTCCGCCATCATGAAGTGGTCGATTTCCAGCCCCGTGATTTTGTTCACGGTGTCTACGGCACAGCCGATCCCGGCCTGCTTCATCGCTTCGTTGATCATCACGCCGCTCTGGGCAGGGAACACCTCTTTGGTCTTCTGGTCGGTGCATTCCGGGATGTCCACCAGCAGGTCCCGCGGGAAGCTAATGACGCTGACCCGCTGGTTGTCCGCCGAGATGTCCATCATCATCATGACGTCCGACTGGCCGTAGCCGGTGGAATCCTCCGTGGTGCCGTATTCGGAGTTCTTACCGTCCCGGGTGTCCGAGCCCAGGATCAGGATCTGCATCCTGTCCCGGGAGTCATTGACCGGATCTTCCGTCCGGCTGCTGCCGGCGCCCAGGGGCGCCTTGCTGATGTTCATCTGGAAACGGACCACCCAGAAGGCGGCGAAAGCCAGGCCGCCCACCAGGACAAGGGCCAGGACGGCGGTTGCCACCTTGAGCCAGGCAGGTTTGCCGCGCATTGCGCCCAAGTGCCGGGCAGGGCCCATTGCCTTGTTGTCCGAGTGCCGGGCGGCGGCGTCGGACACCGGCGAACCAGCGCCTTGTCCGGGTGTGTCTCGGCGTCGCACCACGTGGTGATACCTTCCTCTAAAAAACGGGGTTCGGTCCATTTTAGTGGCCGAGACTGGGAGATTGCCCGATGCCCCGGGACAGCAGGCTGCAGGGCGGGCCGCCGGGCACGCCATAGACGGTGGACGGCGGGGCTGTCGGCGGGTTGTCGGGAACCGCCGTGCAGGCTAAAAACCGAGCTTTACCAGCTGCTTCGGATCCCGCTGCCAGTCCTTGGCTACCTTGACGTGCAAGTCGAGGTAGATGCGCGTCCCCAAAAGCGCTTCGATCCCCTTGCGCGCATTGGTGCCGACCTCCCTCAGCCGGGCGCCTCCCTTGCCGATGATGATGGCCTTCTGGGACGGCCGTTCGACGTAGAGGTTGACCCGGACATCAAGGAACGGACTGTCTTCGGGCCGGCCCTCACGGGGCACGATCTCCTCAACCACAACGGCGAGGGAGTGCGGAAGCTCGTCCCGGACGCCCTCCAGGGCGGCTTCACGGATCAGCTCGGCCACCATAACGGCTTCGGGCTCGTCCGTCAGGTGCCCGTCCGGATACAGGGGCTGCGACGGCGGCATGTGGCTGATGAGGACATCCGCCACTGTACCCACCTGGAAACCGTCCGTGGCGGAGACCGGAACAATGTCCTTCCACCCGTCTTCGCCGAGGACTTCGCGGCCGAGGGCGGCAACCGCAAGCAATTGCTCGGTCAGCGCCTGCCGGTCCACAAGGTCGGCCTTGGTGACGATGGCGATGATGGGCTTGTTGCCGACGGCGGCCAGCTGGGCGGCAATGAAGCGGTCACCAGGGCCGATCTTTTCGTTGGCAGGCAGGCAGAAGCCGATGGCGTCCACCTCGGACAAGGTGTCGGCAACAAGGTCGTTGAGCCGCTTGCCGAGCAGCGTCCGGGGCCGGTGCAGACCCGGAGTGTCAACAAGGATCAGCTGGGCGTCATCCCGGTGGACGATCCCCCTGATGGTGTGGCGTGTGGTCTGCGGCTTCGCCGAGGTGATGGCAACTTTCTTGCCCACCAGCGCGTTCGTCAGTGTGGACTTTCCGGCGTTGGGCCTGCCCACGAGGATCGAAAATCCGGCACGGAAGCCGCCAAAGGCCTCGCCGCCGTCCGCTTTATTCTGCTTGCTCACGTGGAACTCCCTGTTGCGTTGTTTCGGCCTCGTCGAGTAGGTCTTCAAGGTCAGTTTCTTCTGGAACGGCGCCCTTTGCAACGGGCGCCGCGATGATATGGCTGACCCTGTTGCGGCGGCCTTCCAGGCGCTCGGCCCGCAGTGAGACGCCGTGAACCTCAACGGTGCTCCCGACGATGGGAACCCTGCCGAGGGCTTTGGCCAGCAGGCCGCCAACGGTGTCCACTTCGTCGTCGTCGAGTTCCATATCAAAAAGCTCGCCGAGGTCATCAATGCTCATCCGCGCACTGACGCGGTAGCTGCCGTCACCCAGCGCAACGGCTTCCGCGCTCTCGGTGTCGTATTCATCCACGATCTCGCCGACGATCTCCTCGATGAGGTCCTCGAGCGTGACCAGGCCCGCCGTGCCGCCGTATTCGTCGATCACAATGGCCACATGCGTGGATTCCTTCTGCAGTTCGCGGAGCAGGTCACTGACCTGCTTGGACTCCGGAACGTAGCGGACTTCGCGGGCAAGCTCATCCACGATGGGCGGTTCCTCGCCCGGGCCGAGGCTGTGCAGGGCAGCGGCAACATCCTTGAGGTACACGATGCCCAGGATCTGGTCCGTGTTATCGCCGATGACCGGGATCCGCGAGTACCCCGACCGCAGGAAGAGGGACATGGCACGGTGCAGGCTCGAGCCGGCATCAATGCTGAGGATGTCCGTTCGGGGCACCATCACGGCCCGGACCAGCGTGTCGCCGAAGTCGAACACCGACTGGATCAGCTCGGCTTCGTTGTCCTCGATCATGTCCGATTCCGTGGCGCGGTCCACCAGTTCGCGGAATTCCTCTTCGCTGAAGGAGGCCTCATCGCCGCCGCGGGCGCCCGGAGCCACCGCACTCCCCAAGGCCACGAGCCACCCCGGAATGGGGCCAAGCACCCAGCACAGGAAGCGGATGACCGGTGCAGTGAACCCGGCGACACCGGCGGCGTGGGCGCGGCCCAGCTGCCGCGGTGAAACCCCCACGATCACGAAGCCTACGAGGGCCATGATTCCGGTGGCGGCCAGCCCGGCAAGCCACACACTGTCCAACAGGCTGTGCAGGAGGACGGCAACCGCCACGGCGGATGCCATTTCGAACCAGATCCGCCAGAACCTCAGGGAGCGCATGTGCGAAACCGGATGGTCCAGGATGCGTTTCAGGGCCTGGCCGTTGCCTCGAAGCATGGCTTCTTCGGCGTCGTGGCGGGGCAGGAAGTTAAACGCGGATTCAGCCGCTGTCAGCAGGGCGGCGAAACTGAGGAAAACCAGCGCCATGCCGACAAGGATCAGTGGGGTCACTGAATCGTCTCTGACGGGGCTTCTTTACCCGTGAAGCCTTCAAGCAGTTCCCGCTGGAGGCCGAACATCTCTTCTTTTTCCTCGGGATCAGCATGGTCGTAGCCCAGCAGATGAAGAATTCCGTGCGTCGTGAGCAGCAGCATCTCGTCCTGGGTGGAATGTCCGGCGTTCCTGGCCTGGACCTCCGCCACCTGCGGGCACACGGCAATGTCGCCGAGCATGCCCTGGGGCGTCGGCTTGTCCGGTGTGCCCGGAGTCAGTTCGTCCATGGGAACGGACAGAACGTCGGTGGCGCCGGGCTCGTCCATCAGTTCAATGTGGAGCTTTTCCATAGCGGGTTCGTCCACCAGGAGGATGGACAGCTCGGCCTGGGGATGGATGTACAGGCGTTCGAACACGAACCGGGCCAACGCAACCAGCTGGGCTTCATCAACCTGGACGCCGGATTCGTTGTTTACTTCGATGCTCATGCGTGCTCTCCCCGCTTCTCCCGGGTCACGGAATGCTTGACCCGGTTCCTCTGTGCCTCGTCCCAAATGCCGTACGCGTTGACGATGTCTCCGACGAGCCGGTGGCGGACCACGTCCGAGGCATCCAAAACGCTGAAGTTCACGTCATCGATGCCCTGCAGGATTTCCTCCACGATCCGGAGCCCGGAACGGGTACCGAAGGGCAGGTCCACCTGCGTGACGTCCCCGGTGACCACCATTTTGGAGCCGAACCCGAGCCGCGTCAGGAACATCTTCATCTGTTCCGGAGTGGTGTTCTGGGCCTCGTCGAGGATGATGAACGCATCGTTGAGGGTGCGGCCGCGCATGTAGGCCAGCGGGGCCACTTCGATGGTGCCCGCCGCCATCAGCCGCGGAATGGACTCGGGATCCATCATGTCGTGGAGGGCGTCGTAGAGCGGCCTCAGGTACGGGTCGATCTTGTCGCTGAGGGTCCCGGGCAGGAAGCCCAGCCGTTCGCCGGCCTCAACAGCGGGCCGCGTGAGGATGATGCGGCTGACTTCCTTCTGCTGCAGGGCCTGGACTGCTTTCGCCATGGCAAGGAAGGTCTTGCCGGTACCGGCAGGACCGATTCCGAAGATCACAGTGTTGGCGTCGATCGCGTCCACATAGTTCTTCTGGTTCAGCGTTTTGGGCCGGATCGTCTTGCCGCGGCTGGAAAGGATGTTGTAGGTCAGCACCTCAACCGGGTTTTGGAGCGACTGGCTCCGCAGCATGACCGCCAGCTGTTGGAGTACCGCCGGATTGATGACTGTGCCCCGGTCAACGAGCCCGCGCACTTCATGGAGCAGACGCATGATCCGGGGAACATCCGCAGCGGGGCCGCTGATGGCCAGTTCGTTGCCGCGGACGTGGAAGTCCACTGCCGGGAACTGTTCCTCAATGAAACGGAGGGCCTCGTCGTGGCTGCCCAGGGACTGGACCATCTGCTCGGAGTTGTCAAAGATGACCACCTCCGTCCGGACACCGGGAAGACTATGGGGAAATTCACCTGTGGTGCGCTCACCGGCGCTGAACCGGGGCCTTCCGTTTGTTGCTTCAGTCATGGTGCCGGCCTGCGGGCCTCTGGTCCCCTCCAGTTAGGAAATGTGTCTCTCCACCTGGTCAGTTCGCCTTCGCTGCTTTCA
Organism: Arthrobacter oryzae; assembly: GCF_030812315.1. Classification (GTDB taxonomy): domain Bacteria; phylum Actinomycetota; class Actinomycetes; order Actinomycetales; family Micrococcaceae; genus Arthrobacter; species Arthrobacter oryzae_B. The sequence goes on from NZ_JAUSSM010000002.1 coordinate 434,605, forward strand.
GCGTCGGGCTCCGTGCCGGGCCGAGTCCTTATATCTTACGCCAGTGCGCCGTGCGGGGGCCGCGGAGCACGGCAGTCCGGCGTTCCGTCCGCGACCCTTTCGTTGCAGGTTCCCGTAATTAGGTATCAACTTCGTATCGGCCTCATATCGTTCCCGTTGCAGTTCGGCTGACCGTCCGCAAACGCCGCTGGGGCCCGGGGACTCCGTGTAATGCTGGAATCCAATGCAGCTGCGACACAAAGCAGACTGCGGCACACACACGATTACACGGACAGGGCGGAGGAACCCGGAAACACTATGGAGACCTGGAATCCACGACGCCGGAGGACAGCGGGAGGCAGTCGGACACGTTCCGCAGCCCTCTTGTTCGTGCTGCCCGCCGCCATGGTGCTCTCCGCCTGTGTGGCCACTCCGCAGCCCTCCGCAACAACCGCGGTCAGCACGCCACAGTCCATGACCGGATCCGCCACCGCCGGAGTTCCGAGCACGAGCGCACCGCTGGAAACCACGCAGGCTTCGAACAAGGCGCCTGTGTACTGGATCGGCCGCAGCAACGAAAACGTATTCCTCTACCGTGAATTCCGGGACGTCGCCGAGCAGGAAAACCCTGTTACCCGGGCGTTGCGTTCGATGATGTCCCAGAAGCCGCTGGATCCGGATTTCTTCACTCCGTGGCAGAACCCGAAGAAGCTTGCCACCTCAATCTCCGGCAAGAACGTCATCACGGTGGATGTCTCACCGGATGCCTTCAACAGCAACCTCGACGAGGACATGGCCAAGCGGGCCATTCAGCAGCTGGTCTACACAGCGACCGCCGCCGGTGCCAGCTCGGGGCTGGTGGACTCCGGCCAGCAGATCCAGGTGGTGATCCTGGTCGACGGACACACGGATTACCTCGCGTTCAACCACGTCAGGCTTGGTTCGCCCACGCCCCGCGGCGCAGGCATGGTGGCCCCGGTCTGGATCATCGATCCCCAGGAAGGCGTGGGCGTTGCTGACGGCAGCGTGAAAATCAGCGGACGGAGCACGCTCCCGGGGGGCAAGCTCCGGTGGAAGATCCTGAAAGTTGAAAACAGCAGCGACAAGGCGGCGTACCTGAGCGGCGACGTCACCGCCTCGGCAGAGGCGGCGCAGTCCGGGCTGTTTTCCCTGAACGTCAACCTCGCACCGGGAAACTACGAGGTCCGCGTCTCCCAGATCGACCCCGGGACGCCCGATCGTGAAATGAACGTGGACACCCGCGGCTTCATTGTTGAATAACGGCTGACCGCCTCAGCGCAATAGCTCTGGGACAGCGGACGGCCTACCAGCGCCCGAGGATGTCGCTGGCGAGCACCGTAGCGGCGGGTCCCGCCGTGGATGACCGGAGTACGTGATGGCCGAGCAGCGCCGTCACCGCACCGGCGCTGCAGAGCCTGGTGACCTCCCGCGGACTGATTCCGCCTTCGGGCCCCACGATGAGCAGGATTTCGCGCGCCCCCGAAGCGCGGGTCCCGCCGTCGCCGTGGCTCCCGCCGTCGGAATCCCCGCCGTCGCGCCAGGCCTCCAATACCGCGCGAAGCGGCCGAACCGCATCCTCGTGGAGGATGATGGCCAGGTCCGCCGCGGACACGGCGGCCTGCAGCCCCGCACCGTCGACGGCGGCACGGACCTCGGGAATCCAGGCCCTGCGCGCTTGTTTGGCCGCCGCAGTCACCACGGACTGCCACTTGGCATGCGCCTTGGCGGCCCGCTCACCTTTCCACCGGACGATGGAGCGTTCCGATTGCCAGGGGATGACCGCATCGATTCCCAGTTCGGTGGCGGTCTCAGCGGCGAGTTCGTCGCGGTCACCCTTGGCCAGCGCCTGAACCAGGACCAGGCGAAGGTCCGGCCGCTCTTCGATTTCGAGCGACGTGCACTCCACGGTCAGCTCGCCCTGGCCGACGGCGGCGACTGTCCCGGTAAGCCTTTTGCCCGCGCCGTCGGCGATGTCAACGGACTCCCCTACGGAAATCCGCTTGACCGTGACGGCATGCCGGGCTTCGGCTCCCTGCAGGACGAACTGCGAACCGGGAGCCTGGTGGTCCAGTGCTCCCGGCGTTGCAAAAAAGACCGGGTTGCTCACCGCTACAGGTTACCGAGCCGGTCCCGCAGCTTTGCGAAGACACCGCCGCTGGCGGTGAGTTTCCCCTCGGTGTACTGCTCGCCCCGGAGTTTGGCCAGCTGCCGCAGGAGGTCTTCCTGCGCGGCATCCAGCTTGGCCGGGGTCTCGACCTGCAGATGGACCTTCAGGTCGCCGCGGCCGTAGCCCCGGAGATGGGTCACGCCGAGCCCGCGCAGGGTGATGACCTCACCGGACTGGGTACCGGCCTTGACGTCGATCTCCTGCTGGCCGTCGAACGTGTCCAGGCTGAGCTCGGTGCCGAGCGCAGCGGCAGTCATCGGGATGTGGAGGGTTGCGTGGAGGTCGTCGCCGTCACGCACGTAAGTGGCGTCATTGTTGACCCGGATCTCCACATACAGGTCGCCGGAGGGACCGCCGGCAGGACCGGCTTCGCCCTGGCCGCCAAGCTGGATGCGGGTTCCGGTGGCTACGCCGGCGGGGACCTTGACCGTCAATGAACGGCGGCTGCGGATGCGGCCCTGCCCGTTGCACTCGTTGCACGGGTCCTTGATGACGGTTCCGAAGCCTTCGCAGGAGCCGCAGGGGGCGGCTGTCATGACCTGGCCAAGAATGGAGCGGACGGCCCGCTGGACCTGGCCGCTGCCGCCGCAGATGTCACAGCGCTCGGGGTGGGTCCCGGGCTGGCAGCAGGAACCCTCGCAGGTGGGGCACGTTACGGCGGTGTCCACCTCAAGCTTCTTGTTGACGCCGAAGACGGCGTCGCGAAGATCGATGCGGACGCTGATGAGGGCGTCCTGGCCGCGGCGGACCCGTGAAGCGGGTCCGGCCGAGCCGCCCGCTCCGAAGAACGTGTCGAAGATGTCCTGGAAGGCGAAGCCCTGGCCCGAGTAGCCGGCACCGCCGAAGCCGTTGTCCGTGCCGTTCTCGTTGCCGGTGGTGTCGTAGACACGGCGTTTCTGCGGGTCGGACAGCACTTCATAGGCGTGCGTGACAGCCTTGAAGCGGTCCGAGGCATCCTCGCCGGGGTTAACGTCCGGGTGCAGGGTTCGCGCAAGCTTTCGGTAGGCTTTCTTGATCTCTTCGCCCGTCGCTTCGGGTGAGACTCCAAGAACGTCGTAGTGGCTGCTCAAAGTTCGTATCTCTTCCTGGTTGTACTGCCTGTGATGCTGCTGCCGCACCCCGTAAGCCGGGACACGGAGGCCTGGTTGGCTGATGAAGGACCGGTCAGGGTCCGAGGATCCTGGAAAGGTAGCGTGCCACGGCACGGACCGCGGCCATGGTGGTGGGATAGTCCATCCGGGTAGGGCCGAGGACGCCAACCTTGGCACTGGAGCCGGGGCCGTAGCCGGTAGCCACCACCGAGGCTTCGGTGAGTCCGTCGTACGGATTCTCGCGGCCGATGCTGACGGTGACGCCGCGGGGGTCCTCCGCCATTTCGCTGAGCAGGCGGAGCATGACCACCTGTTCTTCGAGTGCCTCAAGGACCGGGCCGATGCTCAGCGGGAAGTCAACATTGGATCGTGCGAGGTTGGCGGTTCCGGCCATGACCATCCGCTCCTCGCGGGTGCTGCTGGCCAGGGCGTCCAGGCCCCGGGCCAGCGCTTGGGCGGCGTGCCGGCGTGACGGTTCACACGCGGCGACGACGGCGGGCAGCGCCTGCGGGAGAAGGCTCAGCGGTGTGCCGGAAAGGCTCTTCAGGAACCGTGTGCGAAGGCCGCCGATGGCATCATCGCCGAGGTCCTGCCCGACGTCAATGACCCGCTGTTCGACTTTTCCGGTGTCCGCAATCAGCACGATCAGGACCTGTCGCGGCGCCAGCAGCACGAATTCGATGTGCCGCACCATGGCACGGCTAAGGTGTGGATACTGCACCACCGCCACCTGGTTCGTCAGCTGCGACAGCAGCCGCACAGTGCGTTCCAGGACATCGTCCAGGTCGTCCGACCCTTCCAGCAGCGTCTGGATGGCCCGCCGTTCTGCCTGCGACAGCGGCTTGACCGCGGAGATCTGGTCAACGAAGAGCCGGTAGCCCTTGTCCGTGGGGATGCGGCCGGCACTGGTATGCGGCGCCGTGATCAGGCCCTCGTCCTCCAGCGCTGCCATGTCGTTGCGGATGGTGGCACTGGAGACACCCAGATGGTGCCTTTCCACCAGCGCCTTGGAGCCCACGGGTTCGCGGGAATGGACGTAATCCTCCACGATGGCGCGCAGTACTTCAAGCTTGCGTGGTTCGCTCATTCTCCACCTCCGATCGGCTTTCCCGGGCCACGGCCCGGCATTGCGCCAGGCGCATATCCCGTCACCCGTTAGCACTCGTCATGTCTAAGTGCTAACCAGTCTAATATGAGTCGCCGCGTTGTTAGCATTGGTACCGCTCCGGGCGAAACTCCGGCGCGGAACCGGACGTGCAGATAAATGAAGGCACGGCCGCCCTGTTTCCTCCTCCTAGTGCAAGGCAGTGTGTATCGGATGTCGTACCAGAACTGGGGCCCGCAGGACATCACGGCTCCCCGGAAATCCGAGCTTCCCGAAGTTCCGGTCGAGCGCGGCATGGTGCTCGAAGACGTGCAGTCGGGCTGGGTCGGCGCTGTCACCAGGGTGGAGAAGTCGGGCGGCATGCATGTTGTGGCCCTTGAGGACCGGCGCGGCAAGTCGCGCACGTTCCGCCTTGGCTACGGCTTCCTCCTGGAGGGCCTGCCCATCCGGTTGATGCCGCCTGCTCCCCGCGCGCAGGCAGCCCCGGCCGGATCCACCCGGACGGCCTCCGGTTCCGTTCGCGTCGCCGGCCAGCGCGCCCAGGTGGCCAAGGCAAGCCGCATCTGGGTGGAAGGCAAGCACGACGCCGAGCTCGTCGAAAAGGTCTGGGGCGATGACCTCCGGGTGGAGGGCATCGTCGTCGAACCTTTGCACGGCATCGACGACCTCACAGCGGCGGTTGCCGCGTTCCGGCCCGGCCCCGGCCGGCGGCTGGGAGTCCTGGTGGACCACCTCGTTGCCGATTCAAAGGAGTCGCGGATCGCCGACGCCGTCATGGCGTCCCCTGGTGCCGCCGGCAACGTCCTGATAGTGGGCCATCCCTACGTGGACGTGTGGCAGGCGATCCGGCCCGCGGTGCTCGGCATTGACGCCTGGCCCGTTATTCCGCGGGGCCTGGACTGGAAGACCGGCATCCTGACGGCATTCGGCTGGCCCCACGAAACGAAGGAAGACATTGGCCTGGGCTGGCAGAAACTGCTGGGGGCCGTCCGCAGCTACGCAGACCTGGAACCGTCCCTGCTGGGCCGGGTGGAAGAGGTCATTGACTTCCTCACTGTGCCATAGGCGGAGGTTCACTGCGCCGCGGGCGGCTGTTGGACTCTCCGAATGCACCCCGGACCCAGTATTCTTGATACGGCGGTTGTTGCTGTTGCTTTGGCAGCGTCCGCTATTCCGGGAACCACCGCACCACCGCAATCCGAAGGACGACACTGTGGCAGAAGACGCACGTGAACAAAGGGACAACCAGGCCGGCCATGGCCAGCCCCAGTATCATGGTGTCCCCGCCAATGCACTGCCGCTGACGGCCAACGAAGACCGGCAGTGGGCAACCCTTGCCCACTTCGGCGGCATCCTTGGATGTGTCCCGTCCCTGCTGATCTACCTGATCTTCAAGGAGCGCGGTCCCTTCACGGCGCAGGAATCCAAGGAAGCGTTGAACTTCACCCTGCCGCCCACGATCGCTGCCGTCATCTGCAACATCCTTGTGATGCTTCCGGTAGTGGGAAACATCTTCGCGGTACTGGCCACGCTGATCTGGATCGCCGTGACCTGCTTCTCGGTGGCCGCCGGCATCCATGTGAACCGGGGCCAGCCGCACCGGTACGACTTCAACCTGCGCTGGATCAAGTAAGCAGCCGGACCGGGCCCGGCAGGTTCAGTCCGGGAGGATCCTTCTGACCACGGCGTCGGCGAGGAGCCTGCCTTTGAGCGTGAGGACGAGCCGGCCCTTGAACGCCAGGGCGGGGTCCACCAGGCCATCGGCGATCAGCCCTGCGACGGCGTGCCGTCCCGACATTCCCAGCGCGGCAACCTCGAGGCCGCTACTGAGCCTGGCTTCCAGCATGACCCGCTCAACGTTCCGGGTTTCGGCGTCGAGCGTTTCCCTGCCTGCTGCCGGCGACGCGCCGCCGGCGAGCCTGCCCGCGTAGGCGGTGGGGTGCTTAACGTTCCACCAGCGGACTCCGCCGACGTGCGAATGCGCGCCGGGGCCGATCCCCCACCAGTCATCGCCCCGCCAGTAAGCCAGGTTGTGCCGGCAGGCCTGCTCCGGGGTGCGCGACCAGTTGCTGACCTCGTACCAGCCGAGGCCGGCGGCGCTGATGAGTTCGTCCGCGAGTTCGTACTTGTCGGCATGGTCGTCGTCGTCGATTCCGGGAACTTCGCCGCGGCGGATCTGGGCGGCCAGCTTGGTGCCGTCCTCCACAATCAGCGCGTAGGCACTGATGTGGTCCGGCCCGTAGGACAGGGCGGTTTCGAGTGAGTACCGCCAGTCCTCCAGGGACTCGCCCGGGGTGCCGTAGATGAGGTCCAGGCTGACCGCGAGGCCCGCGTCCCGCGCCCACTGCACCACCTGCGGCACGCGGCTGGGCGTGTGAGTGCGGTCGAGCACCTTCAGCACATGCGGGACGGCGGACTGCATGCCGAAGGACACACGCGTGAAGCCTGCGTCAGCCAGCAGCTGGAGGGACTCCGGGGTTACCGAATCCGGATTGGCTTCGGTGGTGACTTCGGCTCCGGGCTCCAGCCCCCATTCCCTTACCGACGCCGTGAGGATGCGGGCCAGGTCCTCGGCGGGCAGCAGCGTGGGCGTGCCCCCGCCGAAAAAGACCGTGCCCAGCCGGCGGTCAGGCAGTCCGCTGGCTTTCAGTGCCTTGGCGGCAAACTCGACCTCGGCGATGGCCGTGGAGGCATAGGCGTCCTGGGACGCCCCGCCGCCGAGTTCCGTGGCCGTGTAGGTATTGAAGTCGCAGTAGCCGCAGCGGACAGCGCAGAAGGGGATGTGGACGTACAGCCCGAATCCCCTGCCGGCAGCGCCGTCGGCAGCCTGCGCGGGAAGCAGGCCGTCCGACGGCGCGGGGTCGCCGAGGGGTAGGACGCTAGGCATTGCTGCGGCCTCCGGAGGTTTGGGCCACGGTCATCACTACTTCTTGGCCTTGTCCTTGGATTCGTCCGTGGTGAGGGCTGCGATGAACGCCTCCTGCGGCACTTCCACGCGGCCCACCATCTTCATGCGCTTCTTGCCTTCCTTCTGCTTTTCCAGAAGTTTGCGCTTACGGGAGATATCGCCGCCGTAGCATTTGGCCAGGACGTCCTTGCGGATGGCGCGGATGCTTTCACGGGCGATGATCCGGGAGCCGATGGCGGCCTGGATGGGAACCTCGAACTGCTGGCGGGGGATGAGCTCGCGCAGCTTGCCGGTCATCATCACACCGTAGGCGTAGGCCTTGTCCCGGTGCGTGATGGCGCTGAAGGCATCCACCTGTTCGCCCTGGAGCATGATGTCAACCTTCACCAGGTCGGCAACCTGGTCGCCGTCGGCCTTCCAGTCAAGCGAGCCATAGCCGCGGGTCTTGGACTTGAGGATGTCGAAGAAGTCGAAGACGATTTCGGCCAGCGGCAGGCGGTACCGGATTTCCACCCGGTCCTCGGACAGGTAGTCCATGCCGCCCATAACGCCGCGGCGGCTCTGGCACAGTTCCATGATGGCTCCGACAAAGTCGTTCGGCGCCAGGATGGTGGCGGACACCATCGGCTCCCGGACCTCGGCGACCTTGCCGGTGGGGTATTCGCTGGGGTTGGTGACATGGACAACCTTCTTGTCCTCCAGTGTCACCTCGTATTCCACGTTGGGGGCTGTGGAGATCAGGTCCAGGTTGTACTCTCGTTCGAGCCGTTCACGGGTGATTTCGAGGTGCAGCAGTCCCAGGAAGCCCACACGGAAGCCGAAGCCCAGGGCGGCCGAGGTTTCCGGCTCGTAAATGAGTGCGGCGTCGTTGAGCATCAGCTTCTCCAGCGCATCGCGGAGCACCGGGTAGTCGGTGCCGTCCAGCGGGTAGAGGCCGGAGAAGACCATCGGCTTGGCATCCGCATAGCCCGGCAGGGACTTTGCGGCAGGCTTGGCCAGGTTGGTGACGGTGTCGCCCACCTTGGACTGGCGGACGTCCTTCACACCGGTGATCAGGTAGCCCACCTCGCCGACACCTAGGCCCTTGGATGGCGTGGGTTCCGGGGAGCTCACGCCGATTTCGAGGAGTTCGTGCGTGGCGCGGGTGGACATCATCTGGATCCGCTCACGCGGGTGCAGCATGCCGTCAACAACGCGGACGTAGGTGACCACACCGCGGTACGTGTCGTACACGGAGTCGAAAATCATGGCACGGGCTGGAGCGTTGGCGTCGCCCACCGGGGCGGGCAGGTCGCGCACGATCTTGTCCAGGAGGACCTCGACGCCGGCGCCGGTCTTACCGGAGACGCGCAGCACCTCGTCCGGGTCGCCGCCGATCAGGCTGGCGAGCTCCGCCGCGTACTTCTCGGGCTGGGCCGCGGGAAGGTCGATCTTGTTCAGGACCGGAATGATGGTGAGGTTGTTCTCCATGGCCAGGTACAGGTTGGCGAGGGTCTGGGCCTCGATGCCCTGGGCCGCGTCCACAAGCAGCACTGCGCCCTCGCAGGCAGCAAGCGAACGGGAGACCTCGTAGGTGAAGTCGACGTGGCCGGGGGTGTCGATCATGTTCAGGGCGTAGCTCGTGCCGTCAACTTCCCAGGGCATGCGGACAGCCTGGGACTTGATGGTGATGCCGCGCTCACGTTCGATATCCATGCGGTCCAGATACTGGGCCTTCATGTCGCGGGACTTAACGACGCCGGTGTACTGCAGCATGCGGTCGGCCAGAGTGGATTTACCGTGGTCAATGTGCGCAATGATGCAGAAGTTCCGGATGATGGCCGGATCTGTTGCGGCGGGCACCGGGGCGGTGCGGGCCATGGGAGACACGCAGGGTCCTTACTGTTGGCATTTCCGCGGCTGTGATCAGGATGGCCGAAGTCATCGCGGGACCTGCCGCACGTGGACTTCTAGTGTCCCACGTCCGGCCGCCTGTCAGTGCATCGTTTGCGTGCCCGGGTTTGCGTGCCCGGCATGTGACCACCACAAAGGTCTGCCCCGGCGGTCGCAGTATCGTTGCAGCATGGCACTGAACCTACGCTCCCTCGGCAAGGCCGTACGCGCCGCACTTCGTTTCCTGGAAGGGCGCCCGGCCAAGGATCATCCGGGCAATCAATCGCGAGCCCGCGGAACGCAGGGTGGCTCAACCCCGCTTCGCCCAACTCCGGGCAGCGCCCCGCAACCGCACGGGGCTGCCGGCGGGGCTGCCGTCGGAATCAGCGGAAAATATCCCGGCGACTTCAAGGGCGTCACGTGCGTGAAGTACGCCCCCTCCCCCAACGGCAAGCCGGAACCGGGTGAGGTGGTGTGGACGTGGGTCCCCTATGAGGAGGACCACTCCCAGGGGAAGGACCGGCCCGTGCTGCTGATTGGGAGCCGCGGACGGTATCTGCTCGGGCTGATGCTCACCAGTAAGGACCACGATCAGGACCGCCGCAAAGACGAAAGCTACGTGGACATCGGTACCGGCAGCTGGGACCGGCAGCGCCGGCCCAGCGAAGCGAAACTGGACCGCATCCTCCAGATCAGGCCGGGCGACATCCGCCGGGAAGGCGCCGTCCTTGACCGGAAGCGCTTTGACAGTGTTTCCTCGGCGCTCCGCGAGTTGCACGGCTGGAGCTGAGGGCGCCCCGCCGCAGGGTCGCGGGGGACAAGCGGAGATCAAGCGGCATTGCAGTGTGTCTGCTACTATTGACAGCTGTGTGTCCGTGCAGGTCGACGGCCACTGATGGTTGGCCGCCATAGGTATCCCCACGCCGCTCAGTCAATGGCCAACCTGAAAGCCCTCTAGACCATTTCCGCATTAAAAAGAGAGTTCACACGTGGCTAATATCAAGTCCCAGAAGAAGCGCATCCTCACCAACGAGAAGGCTCGCCTGCGCAACAACGCAGTCAAGTCCGAGCTGAAGACGGCCATCCGCGCCGTCAACACCGCCGTTGAGTCCACCGACAAGGATGCCGCTGCTACTGCGCTGGTTGCTGCAAGCCGAAAGCTGGATAAGGCTGTCAGCAAGGGCGTTCTTCACAAGAACAACGCTGCAAACCGCAAGTCGGCGATCTCCAAGAAGGTCAACGCACTCTAAGGTTTTCCAGTTCAACTGAACTGATGATCGTGGCCGGCACCCCTCGGGGTGCCGGCCACATCCATTTAACGGCTGCGTGCGCCTCTCGCGAGGCGCCGTTCACTGAACCGGCTTCGGCGGGAGTGGCTCGACGACAGAGCTACGGCGGGGCCGCCCTACACGCTAGCGGCGGACCGACGTTGCGATGACGGTGACGGCGTGTTCCACGGCGTAAACGGGATCGCGGGAGAGGCCCTTGACCTGGGCATCCGCCTCAGCCGTCACCTGGATGGAGCGAACCAGGCCCTCGGGCGTCCAGCGACGGACGTCACGCTGCGCCTGTTCCACCAGCCAGGGCTGCATGCCAAGCTGCCGCGCGATCTGGGCCGAGGACCCCTGTGCCCCGGCCACCTTGGCGACAGTCCTAAGTTTTGCGGCCAGTGCAGCCACGAGCGGCACAGGATCCGCTCCGGTTGCGAGGGCGTGCCGAAGGGTGGAAAGAGCGAGCGGCCCGTTGCCGGCCAGCGCGGCGTCAGCGACTTTGAACGCCGTCGCCTCGATCCGGCCCCCGTAGTACCGGTCCACCATGTCCGTATCAACGGCCGTGGCTGCGTCCGCGATGAGCTGGCTGCAGGCCGCGGCGAGTTCCGAAAGACTGGCGCCCACCGCATTCACCAAGGCGTGGACGGCCTCCGGCTCGATCCGCCGCGAGGCCGCCTTGAATTCCGCGGCGACGAACGCCGACTTGTCCGCGTCCTTTTTGAGGGGCTGGCAATCGACCACCGGCCAACCGGCGGACTTGATGGCATCGAGCAGCTTCTTGCCCCGGACCCCGCCGCCGTGGCGCACCACCAGGACAGCATCGGGTTCGGGGTTCGCGAGGTATTTGAGGGCGTCTGCGAGGAAGGCGTCATTCATTGCCTCCGCGGATTCGACTTCGATGAGCTTGGATTCCCCGAACAGCGACGGGCTGACGTTCATGGCGAGGGACCCTGGTTCGTAGCTCCCTGCATTGAGTCTGGTGATTTCCACATCGGGTTCAGCCGCGCGGACCTGTGACCTGATGCGGTCCATGGCACGGATGCCGAGGTACTCCTCCGGCCCGCCGATCAGCACCACACGGGCAGGGGTCACATCGCGCCAGGTGGCCGTCGCTGACGTCGCCGGCTTGGGTCGTGCTTTTTGCGCAGCGGCCACTCTTGGTTCCTCCCGGAAATCGGATTAATACCTCTAAGCCTCCCACGGCGGCGGTGCTCATCCAAGCCAGGAAACGGCGGCCAGAAGTCCAGAAAATCGATGGTCTTTCGATGCGCAGCCAGGACCAGTCTCCACACGGCCCGCGGGTGCAGAAAGAGCCACAGTACGAGCAGGGTGCAGGCGGACAGCAACACCATGGTGGCTGCACCGAACGGCCCCTCGGGCCAGGGCAGGGAGGCGCCCGGCAGGGCAGAGAAGAATCTGGCGACTCCGGCGACTCCGGCGGCGCAGGCCCCCGCCACCGCTATGGGAACGACGGCCGCCCACGGGGCCAGCGGCACCAAAGGGACGGCAGCGGTGCCAAGTATGGTTACCGGCGCGACGAGCGGCGCAGCCACCATGTTCGCCAACAGCGCGAAGGACGAAAACTGGGGCTGCAGCAGGACGATCACCGGGCCGCAGAACAGCTGGGCGGAAAGGGGAACCGCGAGTCCGGCGGCCAGCCAGCGCGGAACAACCGGCGGAAGCCACTCCATGATCCGCGGTCCGGCCACCACGATGCCAAGCGTTGCAAGCACGGACAGGAGGAAGCTGAAGCTGGTCCCCAGTGAAGGATCAGCCATTAGGAGTCCTATCACTGCAAGACAAAGGAAGCTCAGTCCGCGTCCGGTCCGGCCACCGGACAGGGATACCAGCCCGATCGCCCCCATGAGCGCGGCGCGGAGGACGCTGGCATCCGGGTCCACCATCAGGACGAACAGCGCCAGCCCAGTGAGGGCAGCCGCAGCAGCGGGCGCCCGGGGCAGGCGAACAGTCCGGGCAGCCAACAGCAATGCGCCTAGGATCAGGCTGCAGTTGGCCCCGCTTACTGCTGTCAGGTGGGTCATACCGACTGTTTTCATGGCGCCTTCAAGCTGTTCATCCAGCAAGCCAGTGTCACCCGTCACCATTCCGGGCAGCAGGCCCCGCGCATCGCCGCCGATCCATTCCGCGGCAGCGGACAATCCGGTGCGCAGCGCGGCGGGCCCCTCCTGCCATCCCGAAGGGGCAACCGTGGTGGCCGGACCGGTGCTGGCGGCCAGGATTCCGGCCTGCGTCTGGCCTTCTTCGGCAGGCCTCAGCTTGCCCGTGGTCCGGATCCGCTGGCCGGGCACCACGTACTGCCAATCAGCACCGCCCATGATCAGCAATTGGACGTCCCCACGGATCAGGTCACCCGTGGCGATGATCGCGAACGCGGTGGCCGGAACCGCCCAGCGGTCCGCCCCGGCAGGGCCAGGAGACTTGAGCTGGCGCGGCGGTCCCGTGACCTCCGCTTCGATCACGACGGCGGAACGGGACGAAACGGCTGCGGCAACGGGACCGCCGTGCTTTTGCGAAGCGGCTACCGCCGAGTGGGACGCGATGACTGCCGCCAGCGCCAGTGCAATGATGAGGGTGGTCAGGAAGCTCCGTTGCACTCGCCCCTCCCCTCCTGCCCGGCGCCGGCGTCGGATCACAATCAGCAGCGCGGCCGCGATAAAGAGCAGGCCGCCAACCACAACGCTCAGCGCCGCCGGCGGCAGCCATACTCCGGCGACGGCAGCCACCCAGGCGAGAAGGGCAGGAGGGGCGAGGCGCAAGTCAGTCCGGCGCCGTGGCCTGTCCCCGGTTCCGGCCGCAGTGCGCTTGCCCCCGGCGTGCCTGCCTGCTGCCTGCGACCTGTCCGCCAGGGCGGGAATGAGGCGTGCGGCCAGCAGCGCCGGCAAGGCGGGCGTAGTGGGCAAGCCGTCCGCCGGTCCGGCCGGAGCCTGCCCCGGTATTTGATCGTCGGCCCGGACAGCTGAGTCGACGAAGCGTTGCCACGGACTGGGCCTGCCCATCAGGACACCCGTACGAGTGGCAGCAGCGTCTCCAGCATCTTGGGTCCGACACCGTCCACGGCGTCGAGTTCCTCCACTGTGCTGAACCGCCCGTGCTCCTTGCGCCAGTCGACGATGCGCTGGGCAAGGACGGGGCCCACCCGCGGCAATGCCCCCAGCTCTTCCACCGACGCCGAGTTCAAGTCGATCCTGTCGCCGTCCGGTCCCGGGTTGTCGGAGCCTGCTCCGCCTTCCCCGGGAGCAGTGCCGGGCGGGTCCGGATCTCCTATCAGCGGCACGTGGATTTTCTGACCGTCAGTCAGGACCGCCGCAAGGTTCAAGCGGTTCAGGTCCGCCCCGGCAGCGCTGCCTCCGGCTGCGGCGATGGCCTCGTGGGTCCGGCTGCCTTCCGGCAGTTCCACGACACCGGCCCTGTTGACGGCCCCGGCTACGTGGACCACTATTTTTGCCCCGGACGGGCCACCCGAAGCCTGCGCTCCTGCCGCGGAATCGCTGGGCCCTCCCGGCGGTCCGGCGGCACCTTCCTCAGGCTGCCCGCGCGCCTCCGCGCTGGTGACCTCGCTCAGCGGCACTTCACGGGGACTGCTCTCCGCGACGTCCCACCAGAACCAGCCGCCCAGGAGCAGACTCAGCATGCCCAGCAGGACCGCGACGCGCAACCCGGTGCGCCACCTGACTCTCGAGGGTCCGTGCGTGCCGCCGTCGGAAGGGGAGTCAGTTTCCTCGCGGGCGGGTTGCGCGCCGCCGTCGTACCTAAACGGCCGCCCGCTGCTCACTCCGTTGCCATGCTCCAACAGGCCCGGGCGGGATGCTGCGTCGCCGCGCCCTTGCCCGTCACCGCCATCACCGCCCCCGGCCGGCCCAAGGGAGGCCGTCAGGCGGCGCCTTGCACGGCTGGCCGCGGCAGGTGCTCCCGCTTCCGCGTTCCGGCGTGACATACCCCCACGTTAGGAGAGCGGGACAGAGAACAGACCGCGCGGATTACGGTATGTGGACAGCCGGCACCAGCAGTTTCACCATTGAATTTACATATTGACCACGCGGGACTCCGCGCCTTACGATTTTGCCCTGCCTCCGAAAACCGGAGGAAGGTCTGAGCGATGGGGGCGGTCAAGATGCCAAAAAGGTCTGTGCTTTTTTCCGGTTGTGGAGTGGGCGTGGTGCTCATCCTTGCATCCGGCGCGGTGCCGGCACACGCGGCAAGCAGCGAAGGAACCCAGTTCACGGAAGTCTCGTCGTGCATCACGGATGAGGTCTCCGGCTGGACGTTTTGCCAGGCCGGCACCGAACGGCACATCGAGGTGCGGACGCCAAGCGGAGTCGCTGTCTTCCAGGGAAGCGGCCAGGTGGTGTCCACCCAGACCTCCCCCGACGGCGAACCCCTCACCGTGGACAACGACCACAAGTTCGTCAGCGTGTTCGCCTATTACGAAAGCCCCTGGTTCTACGAGCCCAACGTCATCAAGACCAACGCGACCAGCGTCTTCGCCTTCCCCGACGGCGCCTCCTGCACCTTCGTGTCTGACAGCATCAGCGTCCTCGACAAGGGCCGTTACAACCGCGACACGGTGACCTGCACCCCCTGAACTGCCAGGGCGGGGACGTTCCCCATCCAACGGGCCCAAGCGGGCCAATCAGTGCTGTTGGCTACTTCTGGTATGTGATGTAGGCCTCGTACTGGACCCGCCAGGCCTCCGGGGCCTTGGGATCGGGAACCGTCGTGGTCAGGAACTGGACGCTCGTCACCTGGCCCTTGAGATACTTCAACCAGTTGGTCACTTCTTCCGACACGTCCTTGTCGAACTGCGCAACGTGGTGGACCTGCATTGACATGGGAGCCTCCTTGTCCGGTGGGGAGACTGTACTACCAGCGCCGGGATTGAACCAGTGGCGGCTGACGGCCGGCTCCAGCAGAGTCGGTCAGCCGGCGCCGTCCACCGGATCCCTCGCCGGTGTGCTGCTCTCCCCGACGATCACGGCCAGCACTCCCAGTCCCGCGTGTGCGGCAAGCACTGCAGGGAGCGAACTGATCTGGGCCGGGGGTGCCTCCGGGAGTGCCGCGGCCAGCCGGCCAGCGAGTTCGGCGGCTTCGCCAGGGTTGCCGAAGTGGTGGACCGCCAGCCGGGCCTGGCCCGAAGGCCGCGCTGCGGCGTCCTCAACCACGATTTCCTCGAGGCGGGCCACCGCCCGCGCCGCCGACCTGACCTTCTCCAGCGGGACGATCTTCCCGTCATCCACGGCGAGGATCGGCTTGATGGCAAACACTGTTCCCCACAGGGATGCCGCTGCTCCGATCCGGCCGCCGCGGCGCAACTGCTCCAGGCTGGGAACGTAGAAATACACTTTGGTGCGGGCCAGCCGCTCTTCGGCAAAAGCGCGGACTTCCGCTGCCGGGCGGCCGTCTGCAGCGGCTACCACCGCGCTTTGCACGGCCATGCCCAGCGCCATGCCCACGGTTTTCGAATCGAGCACTTCGACGGGGATCCCGACGCGTGATGCAGCGAGTCTGGCGGAGTCGGCAGTGCCGGAAAGGGCTCCGGAGATATGGATGGAGACCACGGCTTCGAAGCCGCGGCGCCGTGCTGCATGATAAGCCTGCTCGAATTGGCCCGGCGAAGGCCGTGACGTTTTGACGGGCATCCCGGTAGCCAGCGCCACTGCGATCGTGTCGGTGATGTCGTCTTCACCTTCGCCGTAGATCTCCTCGCCCACCATCACGGGCATGGGAACTACGGTTAGCCGGCCGTCGGCCGTGAAGTCCCTGACCCAGTCGGCGGGAAGTGCGGCTGCGGAGTCGGTGACCACCGCGGTGCGCACGACGGCGGCCGGCACCACTGCTTCCGGCGCAACTCCCTGTCGGGAGACCTGTCGCAGGCGGACGAGCCGCTCCCTCAGCCACGGCCAGCCGGCCGGCTCCCGGTCGTTCACGGCGTCCCCCTGCTGTTCCGGTTACATCATGGCCGGCCGCCAGTATGACTGGCGGCCGGTGCCCCGGCTAGGCCGGGACGATGTTGACCAGTTTAGGGGCACGCACGATGACCGTGCGGATGCCCCGCCCGTCGAGGGCGCGCTCCACGTTCGTCGACGCGAGGGCCAGTTCCCGCAGCTCGTCCTCGCCGATCTCCGGCGAGACCTCGAGGCGGTCGCGGACCTTGCCCTGGACCTGGACCACGGCAGTCACTTTCTCCTGCACCAGGAGCGCTTCGTCATGCTCGGGCCAGCCGGCGTTGGCCACGGACGCGGGGTGCCCCAGCACGTTCCACATGTCCTCGGCCGTGTAGGGCGCGAAGAGGCTGAGGATGACTGCGACGGCTTCGGCTGCTTCGCGTACGGCGGGATCCGCCCCGCCCGCCCCGGAGGCTGCATCTATGGTCTTGCGGGTTGCGTTGACCAGCTCCATAAGCTTGGCCACCACCACGTTGAACTTGTTGCTGTCCAGCAGAGTGGCGGCGTCCGCGATAGTGCGGTGGGTAACGGAGCGCAGCGCCCGGTCTCCCTGGGCGGCGTCCGTTCCGGGAGCGCTGGTGACGTCCTGCGCCAGCCGCCACGCACGGGCCAGGAATTTCGCGGAGCCCGATGGGGAGACATCCGCCCAGTCGACGTCGTCCTCCGGCGGGGAGGCGAAGATCATTGTCAGGCGGACGGCATCCACACCGAACTTGTCCAGCTGCTCGCCGAGGTCAACACCGTTGCCCAGCGACTTGCTCATGGCCTTACCGCCGTTGAGGACCTGACCCTGGTTGAGCAGGGCGCTGAACGGCTCGTCGGCGTCGATCATGCCCAGGTCGTGGATGACCTTGGTGAAGAACCGTGCATACAGCAGGTGCAGGATGGCGTGCTCCACGCCGCCCACGTACTGCCCAACCGGCATCCAGTCGTTGATCTTCTCCGGGTCGAACGGGCCGCCGGTGTACTGCGGGGAAACGAACCGCAGGAAGTACCAGGACGAATCCACGAAGGTGTCCATGGTGTCGGTGTCGCGTTTGGCGGGGCCGTGGCAGTTGGGGCACTCGACGTTGACCCACGCCTCGGCGGCGGCCAGCGGCGAGGTGCCCTTCGGCGAAAGGTCTTCGCCGCGCAGGTCAGCCGGCAGGGTGACCGGCAGCTGCTCGTCAGGGACGGGAACCTCACCGCAGGCGGGGCAGTGGATGATCGGGATCGGGGTGCCCCAGAACCGCTGGCGGCTGAGCAGCCAGTCGCGCAACCGGAAGTTGACGAACTTTTCGCCTGTGCCCTGCTTCTCCAGCATTTCGATCGCGGCCGGGATGGCCTCCGCCTTGGGCAGCCCGTCGAGCACACCCGAGTTGATCAGCGTGCCTTCGCCGGCCGTGGCCGTGCCGGAGACCGCGGGGTCGTCTTCGCCCGTGTCCAGCACAGCGCGGACGGGCAGGTCGAAGGTCTTGGCGAAGTCGAGGTCGCGCTGGTCGTGGGCAGGGACGGCCATGATGGCGCCAGTGCCGTAGTCCGCGAGCACGTAGTCCGCCGCCCAGACCGGCAGCTTCTCGCCGTTCAGGGGGTTGACGGCGTACCGCCCGGTGAAGACGCCGGTCTTCTCCCGTTCGGTGGACTGGCGTTCAATTTCGGAGAGCGCCTTGACCTGTTCGCGGTAGGCATCCAGGGCTGCGGCGTGCTCGTCCGTGACCAGCTCCACAGCCAGTGGCGCGTCGGCCGCCACCACGAAGAAGGTTGCGCCGTACAGGGTGTCCGGCCGCGTGGTGAAGACGGTGACGTCCTTGGTGGGCTTGCCGCCGTCGGCTTCGATGACGAAGTTGACGTGGGCACCCTCGGACCGGCCGATCCAGTTCTTCTGCATGGCCAGGACGCGCTCGGGCCAGTGGCCGCGCAGTTCGTCCATGTCATCCAGCAGGCGGTCGGCGTATTCGGTGATCTTGAAGTACCACTGGTTAAGGGACTTCTTGGTCACGGGCGTGCCGCAGCGTTCGCATGCACCGTTGACCACCTGTTCGTTGGCCAGCACCGTCTGGTCCTTGGGGCACCAGTTGACCGGGGAATCCTTGCGGTACGCCAGGCCGCGCTCGTAGAAGCGCTTGAACAGCCACTGGGTCCAGCGGTAGTACTCCGGGTCCGAGGTGTGCAGGCGCCGTGACCAGTCCGCCGAGATGGCGTAGCGCTTGAAGGACGCCGCCTGCGTGTCGATGTTTGCGTAGGTCCACTCGCTGGGGTGCGCGTTGCGCTTGATGGCGGCGTTCTCCGCGGGCAGGCCGAAGGAGTCCCAGCCGATCGGGTGCAGGACGTCGTAACCCTTCTGGCGCAGGTAACGCGCGACGACGTCACCCATGGCAAACGCTTCGGCGTGGCCCATGTGCAGGTCGCCGGAGGGGTAGGGGAACATGTCGAGGACGTAGCGGCGCTCGCGCGAGCCGTCATCGACAGGGGTGAACACCTTGAGGTCTTCCCACACCTGCGGCCATTTGGCTTCCATCGCGGCGAAGCTGTAGGTGCCCTCCTCGGGGCCGTCCGTCGCGACTGTTGCTGTTCCGGTCTCTGTCTCCGGCTGAACGCTCACTGCTGCCCTCTTCTGTTCTGTACCGCTTTTCGTACGGCCCTGGCGTCCTGTCCCGCCCCGGCCTCCTGATCCCCTGCTTGCGGCCGGGAGAGAACCCCAGACACACAAAAGCCCCTC
This sequence comes from Arthrobacter oryzae, assembly GCF_030812315.1. Taxonomy (GTDB): domain Bacteria; phylum Actinomycetota; class Actinomycetes; order Actinomycetales; family Micrococcaceae; genus Arthrobacter; species Arthrobacter oryzae_B. The sequence goes on from NZ_JAUSSM010000002.1 coordinate 453,680, forward strand.
GACATGGAGGGGCGGCCGCTCGGCAATCCGTATTTGGTCGGGATACCGGGCGGCTAGCTAAGCAGAGGGATCGCACGCATAGAACTACTTTAGCGCACCCGCACCTTCCCTTAAACGTAAGTCGCCACGAGCGGCTGAAGTAAGCACACAACAGAGAGGGAGGCCGCACCCCGCCAGGGTGTGGTGGGCACCGCGAAGCGGGCAGGGCGGGTGCGGCCTCCCTCGTCAGAGGTTGCGGTCTACTTCACGTCCTCGTCGACCCAGTCCATGGACTTCGTGACTGCCTTCCTCCAGAGACGCATCTGACGGTCCTGCTCAGCTTGGTCCAGCTTGGGTTCCCAGCGCTTGTCCTCGGACCAGTTGGCCGAGCACTCCCCCAGGTCCTTCCAGAATCCGACGGCCAGGCCGGCCGCATAGGCGGCACCGAGGGCGGTGGTCTCCACAACCTTGGGCCGGATCACCGGAACGCCCAGGATGTCCGCCTGGAACTGCATGAGCGCATCGTTGGCGACCATGCCGCCGTCGACCTTCAACTCGGTCAGCGGAACACCGGAGTCCGCGTTGACGGCGTCAAGCACCTCACGGGTCTGGAAGGCGGTGGCCTCCAGCGCCGCACGGGCGATGTGGTTCCTGTTCACGAAGCGGGTCAGGCCCACGATGGCGCCGCGGGCGTCGGAACGCCAGTACGGTGCGAACAGTCCCGAGAACGCCGGCACGATGTAGACTCCGCCGTTGTCCTTGACCGCGGCGGCGAGCGTCTCCACCTCCGGGGCGCTGCTGATCAGGCCGAGGTTGTCCCGCAGCCACTGGATGAGGGATCCGGTGACGGCGATCGAACCTTCCAGCGCGTAGTGCGGTGCAGCATCCCCGAGCTTGTAGCCCACGGTGGTGAGGAGCCCGTTCTTGGAGTGGACGATTTCCTCTCCTGTGTTGAAGATCAGGAAGCAGCCTGTTCCGTAGGTGTTCTTGGCTTCGCCGGCTTCAAACGCCGCCTGGCCGAACGTGGCCGCCTGCTGGTCACCGAGGATGCCGGACACCGGCACCTCGCGCAGCAGTTGGGAGGTGTGGACGTTGCCGTAGACCTCGGAGGAGGACTTGATGGCGGGCATCATGGAGGCCGGAACGCCGAAGGCATCCAGGATTTCCTGGTCCCAGGACAGCGTTTCGAGGTCCATGAACATGGTCCTCGAGGCGTTGGTGACGTCGGTGACGTGCACGCCGCCGTCCACTCCGCCGGTGAGGTTCCACAGCACCCAGCAGTCGGTGTTGCCAAAGACCAGGTCGCCGGCCTCTGCCTTTTCCCGGGCGCCTTCCACGTTGTCCAGGATCCACTTGATCTTGGTGCCGGAGAAGTAGGTGGCCAGCGGCAGGCCCACCTTCTGCTTGAAACGCTCAGGGCCGCCATCCTTGGCCAGTTCATCGACGATGCCCTGGGTCCGGGTGTCCTGCCAGACGATGGCGTTGTAGACGGCCTTGCCCGTGGTCTTGTCCCATACAACGGCTGTTTCGCGCTGGTTGGTGATGCCAACGGCGGCGATGTCGTGCCGTGTCAGGTTCGCCTTGGACAGGGCCGAACCGATGACCTCTCGGGTGTTGTCCCAGATTTCAGCGGGGTCATGCTCCACCCAGCCGGCCTGCGGGAAGATCTGCTCGTGTTCCATCTGTCCGGAGGAGACGATGCTGCCGCTGTGGTCGAAGACGATGGCGCGCGTGCTGGTGGTGCCCTGGTCGATGGCGATTACGTACTGGTTCATGTTGACGTCCTTGTCTGTTGTGTGAAGGGCTTGGTCAGTGTGTTGGTCTGCGGAGCGGGGATCAGGAAGCTGCCGTGACGATGATCGGCACTACTGCTGCGACGACGCCGGCCAGGGTACCGCCGACAAGCGGCCCGACAACCGGGATCCAGGAGTAACTCCAGTCGCTGGAACCCTTGCCCTTGATGGGGAGCAGTGCGTGCGCGATGCGGGGGCCAAGGTCACGGGCGGGGTTGATGGCGTAGCCGGTGGGACCGCCGAGGGATACGCCGATGCCGACAACCAGCAGGGCCACTGCGAGCGGACCGAGGCCGGATGGCGTGCCGCCGAACGTCAGGATGACGAAGACGAGCACGAACGTGCCGATGATCTCGGTGATCAGGTTCCAGGGGGTGGAACGGATGGCCGGGCCGGTGGAGAACACGGCAAGCTTGCTGGCGGGCGCCGGTTCGGCGTCAAAGTGCTGCTTGTGGGCAAGCCACATGACCACTGCGCCCAGGAACGCGCCCAGGAATTCACCACCGAAGTAAGTCAGCGTGGAGGCGAAGTCGACACTGACGCCGGGAGCATACTCCGCTTTTCCGTTGATCAGCAGGCCCAGGGTGACGGCGGGGTTCAGGTGCGCGCCGGACCGGGCGGCGACGTAGACGCCGGCGAAGACTGCGATGCCCCACCCCCATGTGACCATTAGGAATCCGCCGTTGTTGCCCTTGGTGCCCTTGAGCGCGACGTTTGCCACCACGCCGCAACCCAACAATGTCAGCATCCCGGTTCCGAACACTTCGGAAAGAAAAACAATTCCAAGAGACATCTTTGACTCCTCTATTTTCTGTTGTCAGCCCTTCGCGAGTTTGAAGGGCTGTTGGGCCGGCAATGTTGTTGCAATGCCGGCCGGCTGCTGCGCCGGCTGCTGCTCCAGCGGAACCGCGCAGCCCTTGCGCCCGGGCATCACTGCCCGGGCACGCAAGCCTGTTAAGCGACCAGGCTGTGGACCTGGACGCCGTGGAAGCGTTCAAGCACCTCCTGGGCATAGTGGATTTCGGCGGCCCGGGTGGCGGCGTCCCAGTCCAGCGGACCAGCGAGGACGTCGGCCACCTCGTTGAGGAGTTCGCCCGTCACCAGGCCGCGGAAGGCCAAGGAAGTGCGCCGGATCAAGACGTCGATGAGGTGTCCCACCTGTTCGTTTGTGGCCATGAATTCCAGTTCGCGGACACTGAGTTCCCGCGTGGAGTGCAGGAGCCGGTCCGGGCCGGCATCGAGGAAGTCCAGGACCTCCTCGGCGCGGGTTCCGTAGCGCGTCAGCAGCCCGGAAATCCGGTCGGCGCCGCGGCCGCCGTACATGTGGGCCTTGATCCACTGCTGGACACCGGCCTGGGTGTCCGGGAACCCGGCGCCGCCACCGATGGCGAGCTTCGCCGTCGAGATTTTCCGTTCCAGGCCCAGTTCCTTCAGCACGTCATTCGTCAGGTGTTCGGCCAGCGCGCGGAACGTGGTCCACTTGCCGCCGACGAGGCTGAGTACGACGGCGCCGCTGCCGCCGGCGGCCGCTGCCGGTCCGCCGGCCGTGGAGGCGCGGCGTTCAATCCTGTAGTCCCTGCTGACGAAGCCCGGCTGGGTGGCATCGTGCTTAGGCAGCGGGCGGACACCGGAAAAGGTGTAGACAATCTGCTCCCGGCCCACGGCGATGTCCGGGAAGACGTGGCCGATCAGGTCGAAGAAGTACTCAATCTCGGCGTCGGTGCACACGGCGTCCTCTGCCATGTCAGCGTCGACGTCGGTGGTTCCCACGAGGACGCGGTCCCCCATCGGGTAGATGAGGACGATCCGGCCGTCGGTGTGTTCGAAGAAGATCTCGCGGCCGTTGCAGGCCCCGAGGAGTTCGGGGTGGTCCAGCACGATGTGCGAGCCCTTGGTGCCGCCCATGAACGTGGACGCGGCGCCCATGGCCTCGTTGGTCAGGTCCACCCATGCGCCCGTGGTGTTGACGATGACGTCAGCTGTGAAGTCGAAGACCTCTCCGCTGAGTTCGTCGCGCAGCTGGACTGTACTGCCGCCGGTGGAGCCGGTCCGGGTCCCGGCCGCTCCTCCCGTGGACACCAGCGAAACGTAGTTGCTGGCCCGTGCATCGCTGGGGCCGGCCGTCCCCGCTTTCTCCCCGTCCTGCAGCACATCCAGGGTGAGGCGCTCCGGGTTGTGGACCGAGGCATCGAAGTACGTGGCCGCGTACTTGATGCCCGGGTGCAGCCGGGGCAGCTCGGCCAGGGCGCGCTTGCGGCCGCGGAACTGGTGGCGTGGAACGGTGCCGCCGTCGCGGGAGAAGAAGTCGTACATGCTCAGGCCCAGCTTGATGAGGAAGGCTCCGCGTTCCTTCGGCTTGCCCTGCTGCTTGTGGGTCAGGAACCGCAGCGGCGCCGAGAGAACACCCGAGAAGGTGCTGAAGATGGGGATGGTGGTCTGGAGCGGCTTGACGTAGTGGGGAGCGATGCGCAGGAGCCTGTTGCGTTCGACGACGGACTCCTGGACCAGCCGGAATTCACCGTTTTCCAGATACCGGATTCCGCCGTGGATCATGTGCGACGATGCGCCGCTGGCCCCCTGGCAGTAGTCCCCCCGTTCGACGAGGGCAACATCCACTCCCTGCAGTGCCAGATCGCGGAAAGTACCTACGCCGTTGATCCCGCCACCGATGATCAGGACTTGGGCGCGGGGACGCCGGCGCAGGCTTTGCACCGATTCCCGCTGGCGAGTGGAGGCCGGATGGCCGGATGAATCCTTGGTTCCCAAAACTGCTCCTTTGGGGTTTGGTCTGTGCGGCGCGCCTCACAGCGCGGCGCCGTTCACCACTATTGTTTGGAGTAATGGAAAATGGAGTCAAGCACTATGCACAAACGTGCAGGACGGAACCGGAATGCCGCGCTCACGCCACTCAGAAGCCCTCAGAGCTGCACAACTGTACTACCTGCAGGACCTCACGATGGACGCCATAGCCAGGGAGCTCCGGACCTCCAGATCCACGGTTTCACGCCTACTTTCGGCTGCCAGGGAGACCGGCCTGGTCCAGATCCAGATCCGCAACCCGCTCGACACCGGCCCGGAACTGGAGCACATGATCCGCGCGCAATATGGGGTGGATGTCCACGTCGTTCCGGTCGTTGACACATTGAATGAGGCGGAGACCCTTGACAGAGTGGCCATGCAGGCTGCACGGACCATCGGGCCGCTGGTTGACTCCAACGCCATCATTGGCGTCGCCTGGGGATCCACGCTCAGCGCCGTCAGCAGGCACCTCACCCGCAAGATCACCCACGACAGCGTGATCGTCCAACTCAACGGCGCCGGCAACATGCAGACCACCGGCATTACCTACGCGAGTGACATCATGCGCAGGTTCGGCAGCGCCTACGGTGCGCGCGTTGAGCAGTTTCCGGTTCCGGCCTTCTTCGACCACGCCGCCACCAAGACAGCCATGTGGAATGAACGCAGCGTCCAGCGCATTCTAGAACTCCAGTCACGCATGAGCATCGCCATCTTTGGCGTGGGCTCCGTGGACGCCGACTACCCCAGCCACGTCTATGCCGGCGGCTACCTCGACGAGAACGACCTGAACATTTTGGCCAGCTCAGACGTGGTGGGTGACGTCGCGACCGTGTTTTTCCGGGGTGACGGGTCCTCCGACGGCATCACGCTCAACGAACGGTCCACCGGTCCCGCACTTGCACAGTTGCGGCAGGTCCGGCGCCGGATCTGCGTCGTCTCGGGGGCGTCAAAGATCAACGGACTGCGCGGCGCGCTCGCCGCCGGGCTGGCCACGGACCTGATACTCGATGAAGCCATGGCCCGCCGCCTGGTCAGTTTTGACGGACTGTCCTGACGTCGCCGCTTTACCGCCCGACGGCCTGTCCGCCGGGAGGGCGCGGCCCCGAGTCGGTAGAGTCAGTGCTATGAAAAACTCGCCCCGGCTAAGCCTCAACAACGGTGTGCTGATCGACCAGCTGGGCTTCGGGCTCTATAAGGTTCCCCCGGCCGAAGCGGCCGGCCTCGTGACCATGGCCCTCGAAGCCGGCTACCGGCACTTCGACACCGCGTCCATGTACGGCAATGAAACCGGGGTAGGCAAGGCCATCGGCGCGCTGTCCGGGTTCGCTGGCCCGGGAGCCGGCGGAGGCTCCGGCGAGGCATCCCCGGCACTCTCCCGCGAGAACCTGTTCGTCACCACAAAGGTGTGGAACGACGACCATGGCTATGACGCCACGATGCGCGCCTTTGACACATCCATGTCCAACCTGGGCATGGAATACGTTGACCTCTACCTCATACATTGGCCATGCGCCCGCCGCGGGCTCTTCACCGAAAGCTACCGGGCCATGGAGACCCTGTACCGCGAGGGCAGGATCCGGGCGATCGGGGTCTCCAACTTCCAGCCCGCCCATCTGGAGCACCTGCTCGAGCACGCTGAAGTGATCCCCGCCGTGAACCAGATTGAACTCCACCCCTGGCTCCAACAGGAAGAACTCCGCCGGCTGCACGACCGGCTTGGCGTCCGGACCGAGGCGTGGAGCCCGCTGGGCCGGGGCCAGGTGCTTGAGGATCCGGTGGTGCTGGAACTCGCAGCGGCGCACCGCCGGACCGCGGCCCAGATCATCCTGAGATGGCACGTGCAGCTAGGCAACGTGGTGATCCCGAAAGCCAGCTCCTACGGCCGGATCCGGGAGAACCTGGACGTCTTCGGGTTCACCCTGGACGCCGATGACATGGCCGCCCTGGCCGGCCTGGAACGCGGCCACCGCACAGGCTCCCACCCGGACAACGTCAACTAGGATTCGAAACCATGGAACAAGTGGACACGGGCCCGGCACAGGCCCCGCCCCTCTTCAGCGGGCAGCTCGATGCCAGGACGCGGGCCGGCAGCTTGGATCTGCAGGGCTGCAATGTCGACTACTGGGTGTACGAGCCTGTGCGCGTGACGCCTGAAACCAGAACCATCTTGGTGGTCCACGGCTTCCGCGGCGACCACCACGGCCTGCTCAGGATTGCGGACCAGCTGTCCGACATGCGCCTCATCATGCCCGATCTCCCGGGCTTCGGCAGCTCGGATGCGTTTGCCGACGGCGGGCACAGCGTCCCGCGGTACGGACAGTTCATCAGCGACTTCATGGCCGCCCTGGGCCTTGGGCCGGAAACGGTGCTGCTGGGACACTCCTTCGGATCGATCATTGCCAGCCATTTCGTGGCGGCCAACCCCCGCGCCGTCTTCCCGCTCATCCTCATCAACCCGATCGCAGCACCGGCCCTTGAAGGGCCCAAGGGCGTCATGACCAAACTGGCTGTCCTCTACTACGAGGCTTCCGCCAGGCTTCCCCGTGCCCTGGGCTTGTACCTGCTCCGCAGCCGGCTCATCGTCAGGGTCATGAGCGTAGCCATGGCAAAGACCCGGGACAGGCAGCTCCTGCGGTTCATCCACGGGCAGCACAACGCCTATTTCTCCGCCTTCGCCAACCGGGACAGCCTGCTTGAATCCTTCAAGGCGTCCGTCGGCAGCAACGTCTCCGAAGTTGCCCCGAAGCTCGCCCTGCCGGTGCTGCTGGTCGCCGGGGAAAAGGATGAAATCGCAATGCTGCCGGACCAGCACAAACTGGCGGCCCTCCTGCCTGACGCCACCCTCCACGTCATTCCCGGCGTCGGGCATCTCATTCATTACGAGACCCCCGAACCGGCCGCCGGCTTCATCAGACGCTTCCTGAAGGACCATCCCGCGTGAAAATCATTATCGACGCCCGTTTCACCCGCCTGGACCACCACGACGGCATCAGCCGGTATGGCGCCAGCCTGATCGCGGCGACGGCCAAGATTGCGGACGTCTCGATGCTCATCAGCGATCCCCGGCAGCTCGCCCTGCTGCCGGACGTCCCCTACACGCTGATCAACAGCCCGCTCTCCCCTGCAGAACTGTTTGTGGCAGCAAAGGTCAACAAGCTGGGCGCCGACGTCGTGGTGTGCCCGATGCAGACGATGGGGACGTTTGGCCGGAAATACGGCCTGGTGCTGACCCTGCACGACCTGATCTATTACGAGCACCCTGCCCCGCCGGGGTTCCTGCCTGCGCCCGTCCGGCTGCTCTGGCGCCTCTACCATAAGGCCTACTGGCCGCAACGGATGCTCCTGAACCGCGCTGATGTGGTGGCAACCATCAGCCACACCACCGAGGCCCTGATCGCGAAGCACAGCCTCACCAGGCGGCCGGTCCGGATTGTGGGCAACGCGCCGCAGCACGGCCATACTCCGCGCGACCCCGGTGCCGGGGCGGACAAAACGCTCCTCTACATGGGTTCCTTCATGCCGTACAAGAACGTGGAAACCATGGTCCGGGGAATGGCCGAACTGCCCGACATGACCCTTCACCTCCTGAGCCGCATTACTCCGCAGCGCCGGTTGGAACTGGAGGCCCTGGTGCCCGACGGGGCCAATATCGTGTTCCACAACGGCGTGACCGACGCGGAGTACGAGGAGTTGCTGGCCCGGACAACCGCGTTGATCAGCCTGTCCCGTGCGGAGGGCTACGGCCTCCCCCTGGTGGAGGCGATGTCCCACGGCACCCCTGTCATCGCCAGCGACATTCCGATTTTCCGCGAAGTGGGCCATAACGCCGTCAGCTATGTCCATCCGGATTCCCCGTCGGAGTTCACCGAGGCCGTCCGGCGGCTCGAGCAGCCGGACGTGTGGAAGGCGCAGTCACGGCGTTCCGTGGAGCGGGCGGCTGAATTCAGCTGGGCGCACTCCGCCCGGCAACTGGTCCAGCTGGCTGAAGAGGCCGCCCGCATCAACAGCCGCTGAGGCCGGCCACGGCTGTGTCGCGCAGCTGGAACAGCCGCTCTTTTTAGGCCAGTTGGGTGAGGACGACGGGACCGGATTCCGTGACGGCAATCGTGTGCTCGGAGTGCGCAGTCCGACGGCCGTTGGAACTGCACAAGGTCCACCCGTCAGGAGCTGTAACGAGTTTGCTGGTGCCGTCCATGATCCAGGGTTCTATGGCCAATAGCAGTCCGGGGCGAAGCGTGTATCCGCGTCCAGGTGTACCGGTGTTCGGAATATGCGGGTCCTGATGCATGGTGCTTCCAACGCCATGTCCGCCAAATTCGGTGTTGACCTGGAAGTGTGCTGATTCGAGGACTGAACCAATTGCATGGGAGATATCTCCAATACGCGCTCCGGACCGGGCTGCCCGGATACCGGCCAGAAGCGCCTTCTCCGTGGTTTCGATCATGTGCAGGTCCTGCAGTGCAGGGGACTCCCCTACAACGAAGCTGATGGCGGAATCAGTGACCCAACCATCAACACTTGCTGCGAAGTCAAGCGTGAGCAGATCCCCATCCCTCAGAACGTAGTCATAAGGGAGGCCGTGTAAAACGGCATCGTTGACGGACGTGCAGATGACCTTTCCGAAGGGGCCGCGCCCAAACGACGGGGCGTAGTCGACATAGCACGAGCGGGCTCCCGCGCTCCGGATCATCGAAGCTGCCCAGTCGTTGATGTCCAAGAGATTCGTCCCGGGCTCGATTCTCTCCCTCAAGTCCGCCAGAGTCTTCGCCACGAATTGCCCGGACAGGCGTGCCACGTCAACTTCCCGGGGCGTGAGTAGCTCAATCAATGGTTCCTCCAACGTCGTACCGTTATTATTATAACGGTACTACTATAACGGTACTAAGCTTAGAAGATGGTTAGAGTCCCCCTAAGCCCAGAAGACGTCCGTGCAGGGAGGCTGCTGGGAGAGATGCTCCGTAATGCGCGAGGGGAACGGACCCTTGTCCAGGTAGCGCTCGGGGCAGGCATATCCCCTGAGACCCTTAGGAAAATCGAGACGGGTCGAATTGCGACACCGTCCTTCATGATCGTTGCTGCCCTTGCCGAAGAACTGGCTCTCTCCCTGGATGCCATCCAGGGAACACTACGAAAGTCATCGGGTGAGAAGCTCGATGTAGCTTCCTAGGCGCATCAGCTAGAGGACATCCACTCCGTCAAGCCTGAGCTGCACTGGATCATCGCTGCGCCTGGCCGCTGCGGCTGCCTTGACGGCCCTCATCACGCGGGTGGCTTCGGCCGCCCGGGCATAAGGAATGAACAGCAGGGTCCGGACGTCCTCGCTGCCTTCGCACTGGCCGGCGCGTGCGTCCGACAACAGCAGCGGAGCCGGGCCCGCTGTACGCAGGGTAATGTCCTGCCTTGCCAGCTGCTTTTCAATCGCCTCTGTGAAGTGGCCGACGGCGGTCCGGCCGCCGGTCACGGAGGCTATCCGGACTGCCGGGGGCAAGTGGAGCTCCTGGCGCAGAGCCAGCTCGCGCCGCGCATATCCCCCGGCGTCCCAGCGAAGCAGTGCGCCGACCCCGGCCGTGTCATCGGCGGTGATGACAACAAGGCCGCCCTCACGGGCAGGCTTTACCAGCGCCGCGGCGTTGAACCAGCGGCGGACGGCGTCCTCGCCCGCGCGGAGGTTTTCGCGGCGCAGCAACGAATCCCCGTCCAGCAGCAGTGCGGCCGCATAGCCGCCGGCTGCCACAGGCTCGGCCCCCACGGTGGCCACGACCAAGGCTTTGGTGTCCGGGACAGCGGCCTTGACGTGGTCCCCGGACGAGGTGATGACAGGCTTGCCGGGGAACGCCCGGCCCAGTTCCTCCGCGGTCCGCAGCACGCCTGTGGCGGACCGGCGCAGCCGCGGGCTGGTGCAGTGGCTGCAGCGCCAGGCCGGCGCGGGAGCGGAGCACCAGCGGCATTGGGGCACGGCTGAACTGCCGGCGGCGCCAGCCACTGCAAGCGGTCCGCTGCAGGCCGTGCAGCGCGCGGGTTCCCGGCACGAGTCGCAGACCAGTGACGGCACGTAACCGGAACGGGCCACCTGGACCAGGACAGGGCCGCGCTCCAACCCTTCCTTGGCGGCACGCCAGGCCGCGCCAGGCAGCCGGGCGATCCGGGCAAGGGGGTCGCGTTCCTGTTCAAAGCTGTCCGCCGTGTTCAGGACACGGGGCACCGTCCGGCGGACCTCCGGCCGGTCGGCCTCAACGGCCCTGGCCCAGCCGGCGTCCACCAGCCTTTGCAGTTCAGTGCTGCGCGTATGTGCTGCCATGAGGCAGGCAGCACGTTCCTGTTCCGCCCGCAGGAGGAGGATCTCCCGGGTGTGCGCATAGGGCGACCGCTGCTCGATGTGGAGGTCGTCGCCGTCGTCCCAGCACACCACAAGGCCCAGGTTGTGCACGGGGGCATACGCTGCCGAGCGGGTGCCCACGGCAACCCCGGCGCTGCCGGCGAGGACCCGAAGGTAGCTGCGGTAGCGGGCGGTCGGGCCGTCGTCGGCGGTGAGCCGGGCAATGTCCTCCCGTGGCAGCAGGGCGGCCAAGGCCTCCTCCACCCGATCCAGGTCGCGGTAATCCGGCACCACCACCACTGCTCCGCGGCCCGAGGCGCGGACGGCCGCCACGGCTTCGGCCAGGAGTGCGGGCCAGCCGGCGGGGCCGAAGCCCTGGAGTGCGCTCAGGACCGCACGCGGCGACTCGCCGGCCCAAAGATGTTCAAGGAACGCCACACCGTTGACATAGCGGGACCACGGCCCTGCGGCGGGAACGCGGGCCCAAGCCTGTTCCCGCTCCTCCGCTGCGACTTCCCCTGCGAGGCCTGCTTCGGCAGCAGGCTTGCCGGAGGAGAGTGTGCCTTCAGCCGCCAGTTCCTTTTCCAGCTTGGCGACCCGAGGCGGAATGGCCACACGCAGCACGTCACTCAGCGTTCCGGCGTACCGGGCGGCGACTTTGCCTGCGAGTCCGGCCAGTTCCGGCGTGAGCACCTGAACTGGAGACACCACTTTGTGGAGCGGCACGAGGGTGTGCCCCGCATCGGATTCAACCAGCCGGTCCAGGATGAAGCCGCTGAGATCCTGGCCGTTGAACTTGACCTTGACGCGGACGCCGGGCTGCGCGACCACATCAAGCGACGCCGGCACACTGTAGTCGAACGGCCTGTCCAGATGGGGCAGCGACGACTCGATGAGCACCCGGGCAACAGGCAGCAAAGGTGCGAGAGCGGGTCCGCCGGGAGCCTGCGCACGGCCCGCCGGGAACCCCTGGAGCAGTGAAAGCTGGAGCGGTTCTTCGGTGCCGGATCCGTCGCCGGGAAAGGAAGCCATGGGACCAACCTCCATTCAGCGTGCCAGTTGTCGTGCCAGCGGTTCGGGAACAGCAGATATAAGCGCTGGACCTAACCGTCATCAGCCGGAAAGCACTGTAGCAGGGCCGCCCGGATAGGGACCCTGCTACAGCCAAACACACAGCACCGACAATTATTCCGGCGGCCTATGCCTGCGCCGCATACTGCGGCCGGCCGGTGGTTCTCAAGCGTTGAAGAAGGCCTTGAGCTCGTCCACGCGATCCAGCCGTTCCCAGGTGAAGTCGGGATCGTCGCGGCCGAAGTGGCCGTGCGCCGCGGTTTTCGCGTAGATGGGCCGCTTGAGGTCCAGCGCGTCGATGATGGCACGGGGACGCAGGTCGAAGATCTCGGCAATCGCCTGGCTGATGCGCTCGGGATCGACGGTTTCCGTGCCAAAGGTCTCCACGTACGTGCCCACGGGCCGTGCCTGGCCGATGGCGTAGGCGATCTGGATCTCGGCCCGCTTGGCGAGTCCCGCGGCAACCACGTTCTTGGCCACCCAGCGCATCGCGTAAGCCGCTGAGCGGTCAACCTTTGACGGGTCCTTGCCGGAGAACGCACCGCCACCATGGCGGGCCATGCCGCCGTAGGTGTCTACGATGATCTTGCGGCCGGTCAGTCCGGCGTCGCCAACGGGGCCGCCGATCACGAATGCACCGGCAGGGTTGAGGATATTGCGCGTCCGGGAGATGTCCAGGTTGGCTGCCGCCAGCACGGGATCGATCACGTGCGTCGCGAGGTCAGCGCGCAACTGCTCGAGGCTGGCGCCTTCTGCGTGCTGGCTGGAGATCACGACGGTTTCGACGGAAACCGGCCGGTCGCGGTCGTAGCCGATCGTGGCCTGGGTCTTGCCGTCCGGGCGGAGGTACGGAAGTTCGCCGTTCTTGCGAACTTCGGTGAGCCGTTCCGAGAGGCGGTGCGCAATCCAGATAGGGACGGGCATGTAGGACGGCGTCTCGTCGCTGGCGTAGCCGAACATGAGGCCCTGGTCGCCTGCTCCCTGGAGGTCATAGTCGTCTTCCTGGCGGCCTTCGCGGGCCTCCAGTGAATTGAAGACGCCGCCGGCGATGTCGTTGGACTGCTGGCCGATGGATACGGAGACGCCGCAGCGGGCGCCGTCGAAACCGTTGGCCGAGGAGTCGTAGCCGATCCCAAGGATGGTCTCGCGCACGATCTGCGGGATCTCCACGTACGCGTCGGTGGTGACTTCGCCCGCTACATGCACGAGTCCGGTGGTGGCCAGGGTTTCGACGGCAACGCGGGACTCGGGGTCCTTCGCCAGCAGGGCATCCAGGATCGCATCGCTGATCTGGTCGCAGATCTTGTCGGGATGTCCTTCAGTCACGGACTCCGACGTGAAAAGACGAAGGGACGGCGGTGTAGCGCCGTGGGATGCGGGAATGTGCAGCGGTAAAGTCACTCAACTACCTTACTGGTTGGGATTCGGTCAGGCCTCGGCATGTGTCCCCCTGCTAAGCAGGCCTTGCACACGCCGGTCTCTCAGGCTCTGGAAGCCAGTGTCGCGAAAAATCAGGATCGTGGAAACACGCGGCTCAGCTCAGAGCTGATGCGGTCAATGACGGCGGCCGCAACATCGTCCTTCGAACCGGATGCCGCCTGTGGTTCGGAGCCGGAACGGGAAAGGATGACTACGGAGTTGTGGTCCTGTCCAAACACCAGGCCCTCGCCCACGTGGTTGACCACCAGCAGGTCGCAGCCCTTCCGACGCAGCTTGGCCTCGGCGTAGGCGAGCACATCGCCGTGGGCATCGCCGGTTTCGGCCGCAAACCCCACGATCAGCTGCCCCGGCCTGTTTGCTGACCGAACCTCCACGAGCTCCTGCAGGATGTCCGGGTTGCGCAGCAGGCTGATGACAGGATCGGCCGTGTCTTCCCGCTTCTTGATCTTGGTGTCCGAAACCTCGGCAGGCCGGAAGTCCGCCACGGCGGCGGCCATGACCACGACGTCGGAGTCGGCTGCCGCGCGCAGCGCAGCTTCCCGAAGCTGCACCGCTGTTTCCACCCGGACCACCTCGACGCCGGCGGGGACGGGTACTTCCATGTGGGCGGCGATCAGCCTGACGCTGGCGCCCGCGTTGCGGGCGGCCACTGCCAGTGCAACGCCCTGCTTCCCCGAGGACCGGTTGCCGAGGAACCGGACCGGGTCCAGGGGTTCACGCGTGCCGCCCGCGCTGATGGTGACGGTGCGTCCGGCCAGCGGCAGCTGCGCGGGAACCCCGCCGTCCTGCATGAGGGCAAGGGCGGCTTCGAAAATGGCCTCCGGCTCGGGCAGCCGGCCGGGACCTGAGTCGGAACCGGTGAGCCGCCCGCTGGCGGGTTCGAGCACCGTCACACCGCGGTTGCGCAACGTCTCCACATTGGCCTGGGTCGCGGCGTGCAGCCACATCTCGGTGTGCATGGCAGGTGCCATGAGCACCGGGCCGCTGGCCATCAGGAGGGTGTTGGTCAGGAGGTCGTCGGCGTGGCCGCCGGCGGCCCGTGCCAGGAGATCCGCCGTGGCCGGAGCCACAACGATGAGGTCCGCCTCATGCCCCAGGCGTACATGGTTGACGGAGGGAACGTCGTCAAAGACGCTGTTGCTGACCGGGTTTCCGGACAGGGCTTCCCAGGTCGCGACTCCGACGAAGCGGTTGGCCGCGTCTGTGGGGATCACCGTGACGTTATGGCCGGCTTCAGTAAAAAGCCGGAGGAGCGATGCCACCTTGTAGGCGGCAATCCCTCCCCCGACTCCGAGGACTATGCGCACGTGACCTCCGTCAACAGGCAGTCTGTAGTCTGATGAGATCTAGGCTGAAGAGTTTTACTCTGCAGGTTCGATCGGCGTGGAAACGAGCTTGCCTTCGTTGATCTCGCGCAGGGCGATGGAAAGCGACTTCTCGTTCAGCTTGGTGTCGACCAGGGGGCCCACGTATTCGAACAGGCCCTCGTGCAGCTGGGCGTAGTATGCGTTGATCTGACGTGCACGCTTGGCACCGAAGATCACCAGGCCGTACTTGGAATCAGCTGCCTTCAGCAGTTCGTCGATCGGCGGGTTGATGATGCCTTCAAGGTTCGTGGACACGAATTCTCCAAATTCTAGCGGGCCGATCCGACCCAGCTGCTAATGCGGGTGCGGGGTCAGCCCCATGAGTGAAACAAGCTCGTCCGCTGCGCGTCGAACGTCATCATTGATGACGGTGTGATCGAACTCCGGCTCAGCGGCAAGTTCTAGTTTAGCGGTTTCCAGTCTCTGCTGCTGTTCCTCGGCCGTTTCGGTGCCGCGGCCCACCAGGCGACGGACCATTTCCTCCCATGTGGGAGGGGCGAGGAAGACGAACTGCGCCTCCGGAACGGCCTGCTTGACCTGCCGCGCGCCCTGCAGATCGATCTCCAGCAGCACTGAGCGGCCATCGGCAATGGCGGCGTCCACGGTGCTGCGGAGCGTGCCGTAACGGTTGCGGCCATGGACCACGGCCCACTCCAGCAGCTCCCCGCCGGCCACGAGTGCGTCGAATTCCTCGGCAGACTTGAAGAAGTAGTGCACGCCGTCCTGCTCCCCCGGGCGCGGTTCACGCGTGGTGGCGGAAACGGAAAGCCAGACCTCGGGGTAGTTGTCCCGGATGTAGGTGGACACGGTGCCTTTGCCAACAGCCGTCGGGCCGGCGAGGACTGTCAGTCCCGGTTTCTTGCTCACATATTCCTTTGGGCGGTATTCGGATGGACCTGTTTCTCGTTCATAAAATCTACCAGCGCCCGGCGCTGGTGAATGCCGAGCCCCCGCAGCCTGCGGGACGCGGCAATGCCCAGCTCGTCCATGATGGCCGCCGCCCGCACACGGCCGATCCCGGGCAGGGCCTCGAGCATCTCGGAAACCTTCATGCGCGCCAGGGCGGAATCGCCGTCGCCGGAAGTGATGAGGTCAGCCACGGAGAGCATTCCCGACTTCAGCTGTTCCTTGGCTTCAGCCCGGGCAGCCCGTGCGGCCGCAGCCTTGCCCAGGGCGTCCGCGCGTTCCTGCTCCGTCAAGGGCCGTAAGCTCACTTCCGTCACCCCCGAATCGTCAGTCTGATCCAAGGCATCGGCCGTTGGAGTCCTCCTGAACCTACCCTTTGCCCGGCGCAGAAATCAATGCCGCAGAAATCAATGGATCAGCTGGTCAGCAGCGGTTCCAGGGTTCGCAGGGCAGCCTCGCGAAGCCCGCCAACAGCGGGACCCGCCGAGAGGATGTCCCTGCTCGAGGTGCCAAGAACCTGCGCGTAGGCGGCGCCGAACGTTGCCCGCAGATCCGCCGCGGTGGCGCCCTGTGCACCGAGCCCGGGTGCGAGGATGATCCCCCGCACCGCCTCCAGGTCCAGCTGCAGGTCCTGCAGTGCTCCGCCCACGGTGGCGCCAACCACCAGGCCGACTGAGCCGAAGGTTCCGGCGTACCGGCGGTTCTCCGCAGCTGCCGCGTCGGTGATCCGGCGCGCCACGGAATCCGCGCCGCCCACGTGCTGGACGGAGGCGCCTTCCGGGTTGGACGTCAGGGCCAGGACGAACACACCGCGGCCGTACTCCGCTGCAAGGTCCAGCGCGGGGCGCAGGGATTCGAAGCCAAGGTACGGGCTCAAGGTCACCGAATCCGCGGCTAACGAGGAGCCGTCCCGGAGCCAAGCGTCGGCATAGGCGGCCATGGTGGAGCCGATGTCCCCGCGCTTGGCGTCCGCGATGGTCAGCACGCCGGCATCGGCGGCGGCTGCGAGGGTGCGTTCCAGCACCGCCATTCCCGCCGAGCCGTGCCGTTCGTACAGGGCCACCTGCGGCTTCACCGCGGCAGCGAGCGAACCCACTGCCTCCACAACGGTGAGCGAGAAGCGCTCAAGGCCAGCGGCGTCGTCGTTCAGTCCCCAGGCCTTCAGGAGCCCGGGGTGGGGATCGATCCCGACGCACAGCGGACCGCGGTCCGCCATGGCCTGGCCGAGCCGGGAGCCGAAGGACTCCCGGCCGGCCGTTGCTGCTGCGGACTCAGGCATTCTGTGCTGCCGTGGTGACTGCTGCTTCCTGGGCGACCCTGTTTTGCGAGGCCACCAGCGCAGCGGCGTGCTCCTGCAGGCTGGTCACGGACCATTCGTAGGTGCGCAGCGCCTCGATGGCCTGGACCGCGGCGTTGAACTCGGCCACCGTGGTAATGCACGGGATGCCGATGGAGGTTGCCGCGGCACGCAGTTCGTAACCGTCGATGCGGGCTTCGCCGCCGGACGGCGTGTTGAAGACCATGTCGATCTCGCCGGCGATTATGAGGTCGGCGATGGTGCCTTCACCTTCGGCGCTGCTGCCCTCGGCGACCTTCCGGACCGGGGTGGCCTGGATGCCGTTGCGGCGCAGGACGTCGGCGGTGCCGCCGGTGGAGACGATCTCGAAGCCGAGGTCGGAGAGTCGCTTCACACCCATGATGACCGAGCGCTTGTCCCGGTTGGCCACGGAAACGAAGATCTTCCCTTCGGTGGGCAGCGCGTTGTTGGCGGCCGCCTGGCTCTTGGCGAAGGCCGTGTCGAAGTGCTTGTCGATTCCCATGACCTCGCCGGTGGAGCGCATTTCCGGGCCGAGGAGGGAGTCCACAACCTTGCCCTCCGGCGTGCGGAAGCGGCTGAACGGCAGCACGGCTTCCTTGACCGACACTGGGGCGTCGAACGGCAGGGTGGAGCCGTCACCGGTTTCCGGCAGCATCTTGTAGGCGCTGCGGAGCTGGTTGATGGTCACGCCGGTGCCGATCAGCGCAGCAGCCTTGGCCATCTGGACGCCCGTGGCCTTGGAGACGAAGGGCACGGTGCGGGAGGCCCGCGGGTTGGCTTCGAGGACGTACAGGACGTCGGAGGCCAGGGCGAATTGGATGTTGATGAGGCCGCGGACGCCCACGCCCTCGGCGATTGCCAGGGTAGCGGTCCGTACGCGCTCGATCACGTTGTTGCCCAAGGTGATCGGGGGCAGCACACACGCGGAGTCGCCGGAGTGGATGCCGGCCTCCTCGATGTGCTCCATGATGCCGCCGAGGTACATTTCGGTGCCGTCGTAGAGGGCGTCGACGTCGATCTCGACGGCGTCCTCCAGGAACCGGTCGATCAGCACCGGGTGTTCCGTGGTGATTTCAGTCGCATTGGCGATGTAGCGGGAGAGGTTGGGCTCGTCGTAGACGATCTCCATGCCGCGTCCGCCCAGCACGTAGGATGGCCGCACCAGTACCGGGTACCCGATTTCGTCGGCGATCTTCTTGGCGTCCTCGAAGGACACGGCAGTGCCGTTCTTGGGTGAAATCAGCCCGGCCTCGTCCAGGACGCGGGAAAACGCGCCGCGGTGTTCGGCGAGGTCGATGGCTTCCGGCGACGTGCCGAGGATCGGCACGCCGGCGTCGGCCAGCTGCTGAGCGAGCTTGAGCGGGGTCTGGCCGCCGAGCTGGACGAACACGCCCATGACGCCGCCGGTTCGTTCCTCGGCCGCGATGACTTCGAGGACGTCCTCAAGGGTCAGCGGTTCGAAGTAGAGGCGCGTGGATACGTCGTAGTCGGTGGAGACGGTTTCCGGGTTGCAGTTGACCATGACGGTCTCGTAGCCGGCCTTGCGGAGGGCCATCGAGGCGTGGACACAGGAGTAGTCGAACTCGATGCCCTGGCCGATGCGGTTCGGGCCGGAGCCCAGGATGATGACGGACGGCTTCGCGTGCAGCGCCACCTCGTCCTCCTCGTCATAGGACGAGTAGTGGTACGGGGTGTAGGCGGCGAATTCCGCGGCGCAGGTGTCCACGGTCTTGTAGACCGGACGGATGCCCAGGGCCTGGCGGACGCCGCGGACCACGGCTTCCTGGTTGTTGGTGAGCGCGCCGATCTGCTCGTCGGAGAAGCCGTGGCGCTTGGCGCGCTGCAGCATCTCCTGGGTCAGGGCGGTGGACTTGCGGATCTCCTGGGAGATCTCGTTGAGCAGCTGGAGCTGGTCCAGGTACCACGGGTCGATCTTGGTGGCCTCGAAAAGCTGCTCCACCGTGGCGCCGCCGAGCAGCGCACGCTGCACCTGGTGCAGGCGTTCGGTGGTCGGCCGCTTGGACTTTTCGATCAGCTCGGCGACTTCCCATTCGGGAACGTGGCTGAAGTCCAGCTGCGAGCCCTTCTGTTCCAGGGAGCGGAGCGCCTTCTGCAGCGCCTCTGTGAAGTTGCGGCCCATGGCCATGGCCTCGCCCACCGACTTCATGGTGGTGGTCAGGGTGGGGTCCGCCGCCGGGAACTTCTCGAAGGCGAAGCGCGGAACCTTGACCACAACGTAGTCCAGGGTCGGCTCGAAGGACGCCGGGGTCTTCTGGGTGATGTCGTTGGGGATCTCGTCCAGGGTGTAGCCCAGCGACAGCTTCGTGGCGATCTTGGCGATGGCGAAGCCGGTGGCCTTGGAGGCCAGCGCCGAGGACCGGGAGACGCGGGGGTTCATTTCAATGACAACGACGCGTCCCGTGTCCGGTTCGACGGCGAACTGGATGTTGCAGCCGCCGGTGTCCACGCCCACTTCGCGGATGACCGCGATGGAGATGTCGCGCAGGCGCTGGTATTCGCGGTCCGTCAGGGTCAGCGCCGGAGCCACCGTGATGGAGTCGCCGGTGTGCACGCCCACTGGGTCGAAGTTCTCGATGGAACAGACAACAACCACGTTGTCGTTCTTGTCCCGCATCATCTCAAGCTCGTATTCCTTCCAGCCGAGGATGCTCTCTTCGAGCAGCACCTCGCTGGTGGGGCTGTACTGCAGGCCCTGGCCCACGATCCGGCGCAGGTCGTCCTCCGTGTAGGCGAGGCCGGAGCCGAGGCCGCCCATGGTGAAGGACGGGCGGACCACCATCGGGTAGCCGAGGTCTTCGGCGGCCTTGATGGCTTCGTCCATGCTGTGGATGATGTGGCTGCGGGCGGACTCAGCCCCGCAGCGCTCGACGACGCCCTTGAACTTCTCGCGGTCCTCGCCGAGTTCGATCGCCGCGATGTTCGCGCCGATCAGTTCCACGTTGTACTTTTCCAGCACGCCGTTCTTGTCCAGCGCGATGGCGGTGTTGAGCGCCGTCTGGCCGCCCAGCGTAGGCAGGATGGCGTCGGGCCGTTCCTTGGCGATGATCTTCTCCACCACCTCGGGGGTGATGGGCTCCACGTAGGTGGCATCGGCGAACTCGGGGTCCGTCATGATGGTGGCCGGGTTGGAGTTGACCAGGATAACGCGCAGGCCTTCCTCCTTGAGGACGCGGAGAGCCTGGGTGCCGGAGTAGTCGAACTCGGCAGCCTGGCCGATCACGATGGGGCCGGAACCGATGACCAGGACGCTCTTAAGGTCAGTTCTCTTGGGCATTACTTCTTGTCCTCAGTCTTGGAATCGGTGGAAGGCTTAGGGGTGGCGGCGGCTGCCTTCTTCGTGTCCGCCATCAGCTCGATGAAGCGGTCAAAAAGGTAGGCGGCGTCGTGCGGTCCGGAGGCGGCTTCCGGGTGGTACTGCACCGAGAAGGCCGGGATATCCAGGCAGGAGAGGCCTTCCACGACGTCGTCGTTAAGGCTGACGTGGCTGACCTCAACACGGCCGTAGCGCTCCTCGGGAGCCTGGGTGGCGCCGTCGAGCGGGGCGTCCACGGCGAAGCCGTGGTTCTGCGAGGTGATTTCCACCTTGCCGGTGCGGCGGTCCATCACGGGCTGGTTGATGCCGCGGTGCCCGTAGCGGAGCTTGTAGGTGCCGAAGCCCAGGGCGCGGCCCAGGATCTGGTTGCCGAAGCAGATGCCGAAGTACGGCAGCTTCTCGTCCAGCACCGAGCGGAGCAGCTTGACCTGGTTGTCGGCCGTGGCGGGGTCGCCCGGACCGTTGGACATAAAGAAGCCGTCCGGGTTGACTGCCTGGACGTCCGCCAGCGTGGCGGTCGCGGGCAGGACGTGGACGCGGATGCCCCGCTCGGCGAAGCGGATGGGGGTCATCCGCTTGATGCCGAGGTCGATCGCGGCGATGCTGAACAACGGCTCGCCGTCCCAGCCCCAGTCCTTGGGTTCCACGATGTATGACTCGTCCACGCTGACTTCCTCGGCGAGGCGGGCGCCTTCCATCGGGGCGCTGGCCAGGACCGTGTCCACCAGTTCCTTATCGGTGGCACGGGCGGCCTCGCCGGAGAAGATCCCGGCGCGCATGGTCTTGTGTTCGCGCAGGTGGCGGGTGATGGCACGGGTGTCAACGCCCTGGATGCCGACGATGCCCTGTTCCACGAGTTCGGAGTCAAGGGACCGTTCCGAACGCCAGTTGGAGGGCCGGCGTGCCGCGTCGCGGACAATGTAGCCGGCCACCCAGATGCGGCGGGACTCGGCGTCGTCGGCGTTCACTCCGGTGTTGCCGATGTGCGGCGCCGTCTGGACCACAAGCTGGCGGGCGTAGGAGGGGTCGGTGATGGTCTCCTGGTAGCCGGTCATGCCGGTGGCGAAGACTGCCTCGCCCAGGGCTGTCCCGGTGGCGCCGTAGCTGCGGCCGCGGAAGATGCGGCCGTCCTCGAGCACCAGCACCGCCGGCGTGGAAATTTCCGTTTCAGGTGCGGTACCTGCGTTTGCTGTCACTTCTGTCTCTGTCACGTTGTTACTTTCCACTATCGGCATCTGCCTGAGGGGCTGCGGAGATCAATTCTTGAAAGGCTTCGAGGAGGACCGGCTTGTCGTCGGCGCGCCGGGACCGGAAACCGGTGTCCAGCTCACGGCTTCCCAGCGTCCAGCTGACCACCAGGAGTCCGCCCTTTTCGACGAATTTCCCGGCCATGCCGCTCTCCTGGCGGACTCCGGTGAGCCTCGCTGCCGGGATGAAAACGGGCGATGCTCCGGAACGTTCGAACAGCACGCCTTCCGGGTGGATGGTGAGCTCGGCGTTGGTGCGGATTCCAAGGCCGTGGACGGCGATGCGGTCCAGCCAGTCGCCGGCTGTGGTGGTGGCAACGTACTGGCCCGCCGCCGTGGCCAGCGGCAGGCTCAGTTCCGCGGGAACGGCCGGCAGCTGTTCGACGTCGGACTGGCGCCGCAGCCGGTTCCGCCAGCCGATGCCGATGAGAACCAGCACGATGGCGATGAGCGGAAGCGTGGTTACCAGCGACAGGAGTTTCGTGTCCATCAGTACCCGCCGGCCGGGGCGGTAGCAGGCGCGTCGGCCGGGGCGGTAGCAGGCGCGTCGGCCGGGTACCGGTACGGGGTGTTGAGGTGTCCGTCGAGGACCGTGGGATGGCCCCTGAAGAAGGTCGCCACGACCCTGCCGGGAAGTTCCCTGCCGGCGAACGGAGAGTTACGGCCCATGGTTGCCATCTTAGAAGGGTCCACGGTCCAGCGCGCAGCCGGGTCCACCAGTGTGACGTTGGCGGGTTCGCCGGCCTCCAGCGGGCGTCCCTGGTCGGCAACGCGGCCGATCACGGCGGGAACGGTGGAGGTGACGCGGGCGAAATCCTCCCAGCCCATCAGGCCGGTTTCGATCATGCTGTCCTGGACGACGGACAGGGCAGTTTCGAGCCCGGTCATGCCCATGGCCGCCTGCGCCCATTCGCATTCCTTGTGTTCGCTGGGGTGCGGGGCGTGGTCCGTTCCGACGACGTCGATGGTGCCGTCGGCCAGGGCGGCACGGAGCGCCTGGACGTCGGAGTCGGTGCGCAGCGGCGGGTTGACCTTGTAGACGGGGTCGTAGCTGCGGACGAGTTCGTCAGTGAGCAGCAGGTGGTGGGGCGTCACTTCGGCGGTGACGTTGATCCCCCGTGCTTTGGCCCAGCGGATGATTTCCACTGATCCTGCCGTGGAGACGTGGCAGACGTGGAGCCTTGAACCGACGTGCTGGGCAAGCAGGACGTCGCGGGCAATGATGCTTTCCTCGGCCACCGCCGGCCAGCCTGTCAGGCCGAGCACAGCCGAGACGTCGCCTTCGTTCATCTGCGCGCCGGCGGTGAGCCGGGGCTCCTGCGCGTGCTGGGCCACGACGCCGTCGAACGCCTTGACGTATTCGAGGGCGCGGCGCATCAGCACGGGATCGTGGACGCAGATGCCGTCATCGGAGAAGACACGGACCTTAGCGCGGGAGTCTGCCATGGCGCCGAGCTCGGCCAGCTGCTCGCCCGCGAGGCCCACGGTCACGGCGCCGACGGGACGGACGTCTACCCAGCCTGCGGCGCGTCCCAGGCTGTGGACCTGTTCCACGACGCCGGCGGTGTCGGCAACGGGGTTGCTGTTAGCCATGGCGTGCACGGCGGTGTAGCCGCCGAGGGCTGCGGCGCGTGTGCCGGTCTCCACGGTTTCGGCGTCTTCCCGTCCGGGTTCGCGGAGGTGCGTGTGGATGTCCACCATGCCGGGAAGTGCCACCAGGCCGGCAGCCTCAATGACGGTGGCGCCGTCCGCTGCAAGGTCCCGGCCCCGTTCGGCGATGACGCCGTCGCGGATCAGGAGGTCTTCGGCTGCGCCGCCGAGGATCGCCGCGCCGCGGATAAGGTAGGCGCCCGTGTTGGCTGCATCCTGTTGTTTGTGTGCCATCAGTGGCGCTCCTTGGTGGAATAGGCGGCGTTGGGGGGTGCGGCTGGTTCGCGGGTGTCCCCGGAGAGCAGCAGGTAAAGTGCGGCCATCCGGACGGACACGCCGTTCCGCACCTGTGCCAGCACGGTTGACCGGGGTGAGTCCGCGGCCGCGGAGGAAATTTCAAGACCGCGGTTCATGGGACCGGGGTGCATGATGATGGTGTCCTTCAGGCCCAGCTTGTCCAGGGCGCGGAGGCGGTTGTCGTCGAAGCCCCAGCGGCGGGAGTATTCGCGCGTTGTGGGGAAGAAGGATGCATTCATCCGTTCGCCCTGGACGCGCAGCATCATAACGGCGTCGACGCCCTTGGCCAGGGTCTCGTCCATGTTGTAGCTGACGCTGCAGGGCCACTGCCCGACGCCGATGGGCAGCAGGGTGGGCGGCGCCACCAGGGTGACCTCCGCCCCGAGGGTGCGGAGCAGCCAGACGTTCGAGCGGGCCACGCGGGAGTGCAGCACGTCGCCGGCGATGGCGACCCGCATGCCCTTCAGGTCCGCCCCGGCGGACGGTGTCCCGTTCAACCGGGCCCAGTGGCGGCGCATGGTGAAAGCATCCAGCAGCGCCTGGGTGGGGTGCTCGTGGGTGCCGTCGCCGGCGTTGATGACGGCGGCGTCGATCCAGTCCGTGGCTGCCAGCCGGTGCGGCGCACCGGAGGCCCAGTGGCGGATGACGACGGCGTCGGCCCCCATGGCGGCCAGCGTTTGGGCCGTGTCCTTGAGGGACTCGCCCTTGGAGACGGAGGATCCCTTGGCGGCGAAGTTGATGACGTCCGCGGACAGCCGCTTGGCTGCCGCTTCAAAGGAGATGCGGGTGCGGGTGGAATCCTCGAAGAACAGGTTCACAACCGTGCGTCCGCGCAGGGCGGGCAGCTTTTTGACTTCCCGGTCTCCCACTGCCGCCATTTCCTCGGCGGTGTCGAGGATGCGGATGGCGTTGCCCAGGCTGAGGTCTTCGGTGGAGAGCAGGTGCTTCATGCGCCTGCCTCAATGACCACTTCGTTGACCGGGGTGCCGTCAACGGAATCGGTCTCTTCAAGCCGGACCCGGACCTTTTCGGAGGAGGAGGTGGGGAGGTTCTTGCCGACGTGGTCGGCGCGGATGGGCAGTTCGCGGTGGCCGCGGTCGATCATGACGGCAAGCCGGACGATGCGCGGGCGGCCGAGGTCCACGATGGCGTCGAGGGCCGCGCGGATGGTCCGGCCGGAGTAGAGGACGTCATCGATCAGGACCACCACCTTGTTGTCGATGCCGGTGCGCGGCAGCTGCGTGGGGTACGGGGGCCGCGTGGGCTGGTGGGAGAGATCGTCCCGGAACATGGTGACGTCCAGCTGGCCGACGATGGCAGCGGCGTCCACGGTGGGATCGGCGGCGGCAATTTTCTTGGCCAGCCGGACTGCCAGCGGGTAGCCGCGGCGCGGAATGCCGAGCAGCACCAGATCCTGGGAACCCTTATTGGCCTCGAGGATCTCATGGGCGATACGAGTGAGTGCACGGTCAATATCCGCAGAGTTGAGCACAACCCTGGCCGGAACCGGTGCTTCTGTGACTGAAGTCAACGCTCGTCTCCCCTTTCCCCGCCTCACGGGACGGAATTAAAAAAGGAACATTTGCTCTTCAAAATTACCACACGCGGCATCCCGGCCCGCCTGCCCGGCCGCGGGCGGGCAGGCGTTTAACATCACACCCACGGGCCGGTGAGGACCGCCGCAGCGACGGCGCTCCCGCCTTGGAAGCGACGGGGCGAGGGACATAGGCTCAGTCCCATGACATCGAACGAGCACTGGCCGCAGCACAATCCATCCGGCGGTCAACGCTACGGGCAGCAGCCCCCATGGCCCGGACAGCCTCTGCCCCAGCAGGCCAATCCCACGTGGATGGGCCAGGTCCGGCCCGATCACTACCGGGCTGCACCTGCCAACAGCTTTGCGCCGGCCGCCCACACGGTGATGCCGCCTGCACTTGCCGGGAACCGCACCACTATGGGAGTCATGGGGCTTGTAGGCGGCGGGGGCTTCCTTGCCTTCGCCAGCCTCTTCCTTGTCCTCCCCTACCTCGTGGGCAACACGGGCGTCACCGGATTCGTGATCGGCTTCATCGCCTCCCTGATTCCGCTCAGCGCCGTGCTGCTGGCCGTCTACTTCATCGACCGCTGGGAGCCCGAGCCCAAGCGGCTGCTGTTGTTTGCCTTCCTCTGGGGTGCCGCCGTGTCCATTTCCGTCACGCTGCTGATCCAGCCGTTCTTCGCACTGGCGGCAGCACCGCCGGTCGGCATGGACTACAGGACCTTTGCCGTGACCGTGCAGGCCCCGGTCGTGGAGGAGTTCGCCAAGTCCCTGGGCCTGCTGCTGCTCCTGGTCTTCGCGCGGAAGCACTTCGACGGCCCCGTGGACGGCGTGGTGTTCGCCTTCACCATTGCCGGCGGCTTCGCTTTCACGGAAAACATCCTGTACTTCGGGCGGGCAATCGCCGAGTCCAGCACACCCGGCACCGACCTCGCGGTCGTTTTCTTCCTTCGGGGCGTGATGTCCCCGTTTGCGCACGCCATTTTCACCGGAGCCACGGGACTCATCCTCGGTTTCGCCGCACGCCGCTGGCACACCGGAATGTCGGTGGTCGCGTTCTTCGTCGGCCTGGCCCCGGCGATGTTCCTGCACAGCATGTGGAACAGCATGGGCCAGGACTTCCTGGTTCAGTACATCGTGGTGCAGGTGCCCATCTTCGTGCTGGCCGTCGTCGTCATTGTGGTGCTCCGCGTGGCGGAATCACGGCTAACGCGGCAGCGGCTCCAGGAATATGCCGCCGCAGGGTGGTTCACGCCGCCGGAAGTGGAGATGCTGTCGACTGCCGGCGGCCGCCGGTCCGCGGTGCGCTGGGCAAAGCAGTTCGGCCGGGCGCCGCAGATGAAGTCCTTCCTTCGTTCGGCCACCCAGCTGGCCTTCACCCGGCAACGAATCCTCAGCGGGCGGGACGTCCCTGCCCACCAGCTCGACGAGCACCGCCAGCTGGCGGAAGTCGTGGCCCGGCGGGACGCTGTGCTGCGCTGAGGCAAGGGCTTGTCCGTCGCCAGAACACCCGGCCAAATGGAAACGGAAAAGGCGGAGATACGGGAAAGGGCCGGCGCCCGCCGTGAGGCGGGCACCGGCCCTTTACACCGGCTGCGGCTAGGCCAGCAGCGACGGCTTCAGCTGCTGGAGCCGGCCCAGCAGGCCGTTGATGAACGACGGCGACTCGTCCGTGGACAGCGTTTTCGCCAGGGCGACGGCCTCGCTGACGGCTACGCCGTCGGGAACGTCATCGTTGTAGAGCAGTTCCCACGTGCCGATGCGCAGGATGATGCGGTCCACCGAGGGCATGCGTTCCAGTGTCCAACCCTGCGAGTAGGTCTCCAGGAATTCGTCGATGGCAACCTGGTGGGACACCACGCCTTCGACGATCTCGAGGGTATAGGGGTTGACGATCTGGTCGGTTTTTTCGCGGCGGGACCGCAGCACATCAAAAGCCGAAAGGGAGCGTTGCTCCGCCTCGAAGAGAACATCCAGGGCCCGGTTACGGGCCTTACCGCGGGCGCTCACTAGTCGTTGACCCGACCGAGGTAGCTGCCGTCGCGGGTGTCGACCTTGACCTTGGTGTTGTTCTCAACGAACAGCGGCACCTGGATCTCGTAGCCAGTTTCCAGCGTTGCCGGCTTGGTGCCGGCGGAGGAGCGGTCGCCCTGCAGGCCCGGCTCGGTGTAGGTGATTTCGAGGACAACGCTCGGCGGGAGCTCGATGTACAGCGGAGTGCCTTCGTGGATGGCGATGTTGACCATCTGGTTTTCCAGCATGAAGTTGGTGGCGTCGCCTACCGTGGCACCGGAAACGGTGATCTGGTCGAAGTCCTGGGTGTCCATGAACACGAAGTCAGCGCCGTCCTGGTACAGGTACTGGTAGTCGCGGCGGTCAACCGTGGCAGTCTCGATCTTGAGGCCGGCGTTGAAGGTCTTGTCGACCACCTTGCCGGACATGACGTTGCGCATCTTGGTGCGGACGAAAGCGCCGCCCTTGCCCGGCTTGACGTGCTGGAACTCGATGATGTTCCAGAGCTGGCCCTCAAGCTTCAGCACGGTTCCGTTCTTGATGTCGTTTGTGGTTGCCACTGATATCCTCTGGTTTCTATCTGACTGCTTCTAGCTGCCAGCCGGTTATGTCAGGCAGGCACGCCAAAAGGCCGCCAGCGAGTATTTGTCAAAAATCCAAGAACCATTCTACCGGTAATGCCGGCGGGCTCGCGCGACGGCCGCTAGGCCGCCATTTCCAGGACGTTCCGTGCCCGCTGCAGCGCAACGGTGGAAGAGTAGATCAGCGCGGCGTCCGCGGACCCTGCGACCCTCAGGTCCAGGGCTTTCGCGAACTCATCAACGGCGGCCGCGGTGTTGCCGCCGGCGTAGTACGCACGTCCCAGGTGCTGGTGCGCCAGCGCTTCCAGCTCGGTTCCCTGGACCTCCCCCAGGAGCTGGCGGAAAAGATCCACGGCACGGTCGAAACGCCTGGAAACCCGCAGCACCTCGGCTTCGAAGGCGCGCAGCCGGAAGGATTCGGGATCGTTGTAGCGTGCCTCGGCCAGGAGCTCCGCGGCGTCGGCGGCATGGCCTTCCACCAGCAGGACCATGATGCGGTCCGCCGGATCCGAGGACGCCTGAAGGGCGGAGCTGCAGGCTTCCTCGTTAACGATTCCGGGCATCAGGGTGTCCGGGTTGATCTTGATGCCCGGGAAACCCGCATCCGGCCACTCACTCGTGCCGCCCATGGAATCCATCATCATGTCGGTCATCATCAAGAGGCAATCTCCTGGTAGGCGGCAAACAGCAGGGACGTGTCCGGGACGTCAAGGATCCCCGGCCGGGCAATGCCGTCGAGCACCACGAAGCGCAGCAGGTCGCCGCGGGACTTCTTGTCCCGGCGCATGCCGTCGAGGAGTCCCTGCCAGCGGTCCCGGCGGTAGGTGATCGGCAGTCCCAGGGTTTCCAGGATGGTGCGGTGGCGGTCGGCGTCAGCGTCGCTCAGGCGGCCCACGCTGCGGGCGAGCTCCGCGGCGAACATCATTCCCACGGATACGGCTGCACCGTGGCGCCACGAGTAGCGTTCCACCAGCTCGATCGCGTGACCCAGCGTATGCCCGTAGTTGAGGATTTCGCGCCGGCCGGTTTCCTTGAGGTCCTCGGACACCACGTCCGCCTTGACCGCGATGGCGCGTTCGATCAGCTCCCGCAGGACCGCGGACTGGGGATCGGTGACTGCCGAGGGGTCCTTTTCGATGAGGTCCAGGATGGCAGGATCGGCGATGAACCCGCATTTGATGACCTCAGCCATCCCCGAGATCAGCTCGTTCTTCGGGAGCGTACCCAGGGTATCAAGGTCAGCGAGCACGGCGGCCGGCGGGTGGAAGGCGCCCACGAGGTT
Source organism: Arthrobacter oryzae (assembly GCF_030812315.1). Taxonomy (GTDB): domain Bacteria; phylum Actinomycetota; class Actinomycetes; order Actinomycetales; family Micrococcaceae; genus Arthrobacter; species Arthrobacter oryzae_B. The sequence goes on from NZ_JAUSSM010000002.1 coordinate 482,610, forward strand.
CTTGCCTTCGGCCGTATTGATGCCGGTCTTGCCGCCGACGGATGCGTCCACCATGCCGAGCAGGCTGGTGGGCATGTGGATGACTTTGACCCCGCGAAGCCACGTCGCGGCCACAAACCCCGCGAGGTCGGTGACGGCACCTCCGCCGACTGCCACGACGGCGTCGGACCGGGTGAAGTCGTTTTGGCCCAGGACCTGCCAGCAGAACGCGGCAACCTGGATGTGCTTGCCTTCTTCGGCGTCCGGGATTTCGGCTGTCAGCGCCGTGAACCCGGCCGAGGCCAGTTCATCGCGGACGGTGTCCCCGGTGAGCCGCAGGGCACGCGGATGGATGACCAGGACACGCTTGACGCGCTCCCCCAGGAGTTCCGGAAGGCGTTGCAGCAGGCCGCGGCCCACAACGACGTCGTAGTTGTCAGCGGCAGACTTACCGGTGACTTTGATGACGGTTGATTCGCTACTCACTTTTCAACTTCCTTTGTTGCGGCCACTGGCTCCGCCGCTGCGGTCTGTGCCGCCGCGTACTCACGCAGCGCCTCTTCCAGCCGATGTCCGAGATCCGCGACGGATCCGTTGCGGACATCGAAAACGAGATCGGCGAGCCGTTCGTACACGGGTTGCCGGGTGGCAAACAATGCGCGCCATCGGCCCATGGCGTCCCCGGCCAGGAGTGGACGGCCCGAGTTCCGGGCGATGCGTTCAGACACTGTATCGGCGTCGCACTCCAGGTAAACCACCGTGCAGCGGCCCAGAAGCTGCTGGGTGCCGGAGTCGAGGACAGCCCCGCCGCCCAGCGAAATGACGGTACTGGTGTGCTGGGCGTCTTCGATCACCCGGGCCACGGTCCGGGCTTCAATCTCCCGGAAAGCACTCTCGCCGCGGGCGGCGAAGATGTCCGCAATGGTTCCGTGGTTTTCCACAATTACGATGTCGGTATCGACAAACGCCGCCCCCAGCTGCTGCGCGAGCTGGTGTCCGATCGCCGACTTGCCGACGGCCATGGGCCCGATAAGCGCGATGGGCCGCCGCGGCGCTGCGCCGTTCCTGGTGCTGACCGGCACTACTGGCCGATCGAGTCCAGGGACGCCGGAATGTTGTCCAGGTAACCCTTGATGTTGCGTGCCGTCTCCGCGACGGAATCACCGCCGAACTTCTCTGCCACAGCCTCGGCGAGCACCAGCGCCACCATGGCTTCGGCCACGACGCCCGCTGCCGGGACGGCACAGACATCGGAGCGCTGGTGGTGGGCCTTCGCGGCCTCCCCGGTGCTCACGTCGATGGTCTTCAGGGCGCGGGGAACGGTGGCGATGGGCTTCATCGCCGCACGGACACGCAGGACATCGCCGATGCTCATGCCGCCTTCGATGCCGCCGGCCCGGTTGCTGGTGCGGATGATCCGGCCGTCGGAATCCTTGACGATTTCGTCGTGGGCGGCGGAGCCCCGGCGGGATGCCGTGAGGAATCCGTCGCCAACCTCAACACCCTTAATTGCCTGGATGCCCATCAGGGCAGCGGCAAGGCGGGAGTCCAGGCGGCGGTCCCAGTGAACGTAGCTGCCGAGTCCGGGCGGGAGGCCGTAGGCCAGGACCTCCACCACACCGCCGAGGGTTTCGCCTTCCTTATGGGCGGCGTCAACCTCGGCCACCATGGCGTCCGAGGTTTCCCGGTCGAAGCAGCGGAGGGGATCTGCGTCGAGGGCTATCACATTGGCCGGCGAGGGCAGCGGCCGGCCTTCGGGCACGGTGACGCTGGCGATGGAAACCGTGTGGCTGACAAGTTCGATGCCGAGCTGCTTGAGGAACTGCGCCGCCACGGTGCCCAGGGCAACGCGGGTGGCGGTTTCACGGGCGCTGGCACGCTCCAGTACCGGGCGGGCTTCGTCGAAGCCGTACTTCTGCATTCCCGTGAAGTCGGCGTGGCCGGGACGGGGCCGCGTCAGCGGTGCGTTGCGGGCCTGGTCGGCGAGGATGTCGGGGTCCACGGGGTCGGCAGCCATGATCTGCTCCCATTTGGGCCACTCCGTGTTGCCCACCTGGATGGCCACCGGACCGCCCTGGGTGATGCCGTGGCGCACTCCGCCGAGGACGGTAACGACGTCCTGCTCGAACTTCATCCGGGCCCCGCGGCCGTAGCCGAGGCGACGGCGGGCTAGGGCATCGGCGATCTGGCTGCTGGTGAGTTCAACACCGGCAGGCACGCCTTCAATTATTCCGACCAGTGCCGGACCATGGGATTCACCGGCAGTCAACCAACGCAACATACAATCCATCCTGCCACGTAGGGCGGTTAGAACACTCGTCGGGGTGCCCCGACTGCGTCACACATCACATCTATGACATCGGCCGTGACGTCGTAGCCGAGGCCGCTGAAAAACCGCACCTGCTCCACCGCTTGGTACAGCAACATCTCCAGCCCGGGCACCACGGCGCCTCCGCCGTCCTGCCAGACGGAGGCAATCCGGCTCGGCCAGGGATCGTAGGCGACGTCCAGCAGTACTCCCGGGGTCGCAGCGTGGAGGGCGGCGAGTTCATCCGCCAGGGCATCGGCCCCGTGCGGCGGGAGGGTGGAAATGACGACGTCGGCGGCCGCCATTGCAGCGGCCGCGCCGGACAGCGGGAGGACACGGATCGGCAGGCCGACGCCATCGGACGCGGCCCGCGCTTCGGCAGCACGTCCCACGTCGCGCACGAAAACGTCAGCCGTCGGCGCCCCCAGGTCCTTGAGCGCCGCGATCGCCGCGGCGGAGGTTCCGCCGCCGCCGAGGATCACCGCGGACGGTGCGGACACCACGCCGGCATGCCGCACCGCGTTGACGATGCCCGCGACGTCGGTGTTGTAGCCGATCCTGCGGACGGACGTCCCTTCGGCTTCGAACGCCACAGTGTTCACGACTCCGAGGATGCCGGCCACCCCGCGGACCTCATCAACCTCGGAAACCATGGCTGCCTTCAGCGGCATGGTGACGGACAGTCCCCGCCAGCCGGGCTGGCTGCGGACCGTCTCCATGAACGCCGGGAGCTCCGGAACGGTCACATCGATGGCGGTGTACTCGATCTCCACGCCCAAACGGGCGTAGGCAGCCCGATGAAGGGCCGGGGACTTCGAATGGCTGATCGGATGCCCAAGAACGGCAGCCCTGAGGGTCACGTGCAACGTCCCGCGTTTGCGGCGCACCAGGCGTTGTACTGCTCCACGTACACGTTGTGCTCAGCCAGCGTCTTGGAGAACTTCGTTTCCTTGGTGTCCAGGTTGATGGTCACCCAGTACATGTATTCGTTGGCCTTCGGCTTGGCAGCCGCGTCGATGGCGTTCTTGCCGGGTGATCCGATGGGTCCCACCGGAAGCCCCTGGTTGGCATAGGTGTTGTAAGGGTTCGACTTGTCGGCCTTCTGGTCCTCGTCGATGTGGAAGCTCTTGATTCCCAGCCCGTAGGTCACCGTGGCATCGGACTGGATCAGGCCGGCCGTCTCGGTGTTGTTCGGCTTGAGCCGGTTGTAGATCGCACCGGCGACGTCGCCGTACTCGGCCTGCCCGCCTTCGGCCTGGACGATGCTGGCAACCGTGACGACGTCGTACTGTTTCGCCGGATCGGTGACTCCCTGCGCCTTGAGCTCGTCAACCGTTGCCGTGACCAGGGTCTGGAGGATCTCCTTGGCCGACGTTCCCAGCGGGAAGCGGTGCTCACCGGGCGCCAGGTACCCTTCAAGGTTCTTTGCCTTCTCCGGGAGCCCGAACTGGGCCGGGGCGTCGCTGAGCGCCTTGAGTTCAGTGATGGGAATGCCGGATCCCTCGGATATGGACTGCAGTGACTCGCCGATCCGCAGCCCGGCGCTAAGGGCGAAGTACATCACTTTGCCTTCACCCTTGCCCAGCAGGATGGCGACGGCGTCGGAGTTCTTCATCTCCTGGCGGAACTGGAACTCCCCCGGCGCAACCGTTCCGCCGGACGCCGTGAGCTCGCGCAGGAACGTGTCCGGGTTGGCAATGACCTTCTGCTCCGCGAGCTTGGTGGCAACAGACCTGGTGCCTTCGCCGGGCTCAACGGAAACATTCACTTGCCCGGTGCCGGGGCCAGGGTAATCGGCAATGGTGTCTCCTCCCAGCAGCGGCTTCAGGAACTGGGCTCCCACCACCAGCGCGGTGACGAACACGGCGAGCGTCAGCAGCAGCGCGAGCCAGCGGCGGCGGTGGCGGACCTTCTTGGACGTTGCCGGGACCACTGCCACCGGGGAGCCTGCGCCCATCAGCGGGTGCCCTGGCTCGTCGAAATGCTGTTCGTGGTGGTCTCCCGCGGCGTAGACGTCGGCACCATCATAGACATGGTGTGCCTCGTCCTCGTGGTGGTCTGCATAGTGGTGGTGCCCGGGTTCCGCGTGCAGGTCACCCTGTGGAGCGTAGGCGTGCGGGTCGTAACTTTCGGGTGCTTCGTGGTGCAGCAGTTCGGGGTGCACGGGTGCTTCGTGGTGCAGCAGTTCGGGGTGCACGGGTTCCTCGTGCCGGAGGAGTTCCTCCTGGTGCACGGGTGCTTCGTGCCGCACCGGTTCCTCGTGGTGCTGGACGGTGGGCGGCGCCTCGGGCATCTCGGGGGCCGCCTCATGCACCGACGGCGGGGCGGGCGGCACGAGGGGTGCTTCGGGGGGCGCACCGGCGGACCGCGGCCCGGTGTTGTCCATGGGATCGGCGGTTCCGGCGGGATACTGCGTCGAATGGCCGGTTTCAAATGCCTGCGGTGGGACGACGTCATGGCCTTCGGTCCCGAGGGACTTCTCCCTGGCCCGGATTTCCTTGCGCGTCAGCTGACGTCCGGAGTCACTGAATTCGTCACCTGAGGACTCGCCGCTGTTGACCGGGCTCACTGTAGCCTTCCATCGTCTGAAGATTGCACGTTGGTTCCGGAGACTGCCTGCTCAGCGTCGTCCGCTGCGGCGTCCCCGGAAAGCCCCGGCTGCGAAACCGCGAATACGCGGCTTCCAACATCCGTTCCCCTGGCTTTTTGCATATCGATTGCGTGCTGCAGAATTCCCGCTGCGGCAACCTGATCCACTACCTTACGGTGATTCCGGCTGCTCATGCCAGCTTCGTGCAGGTTGCGGTGCGCTGTCACGGAGCTTAAGCGTTCGTCAATCAGCTGCACCGGAATGGCCGACCCACGGCTCTCCAGCGCCGCCACCAGCAGTTGGGCGTAGTCCGTCGCCATGCGGGCCGAAGCGTGCTCTTCGCCTTTGAGCGTGCGCGGCAGGCCAACGAAGATCTGGACGGCGCCAAGCTCGGCGGCCAAGGCCGCCAGCACACGGACATCCGTGTTCTTCTTGGCGTTCCGCTCCAGCGTTTTCAAGGGTGTGGCCAGGATACCGTCGCGGTCACAGACAGCGACGCCCACGCGGACGGTGCCCACGTCCACCCCCAGTTTGATGCCCTGGGGGTAGACGCCGGGTGCAGCAGATTGATTCACAGTTCGGTTATCGCCTCGTAATGGCGTCCACGACGGCGGTAAGCGCCGCCGGTACCTTCGTCGCATCGGTGCCGCCGCCCTGGGCGACGTCGTCCTTGCCGCCGCCGCCGCCGCCGAGGATCCCGGCCGCAAGGCGGACGAGGGCGCCGGCTTTGACCCCCGCTGTGCGGGCTGCCTCGTTGGTGGCCACCAGGATCACGGGGCGGTCGTTGCTCACACCGGCGACCGCGACGGCGGCCGCCTCGGACCCGAGCCGGCTGCGCAGGTCGAGGGCAAGCCCGCGGAGGTCGTCGGCGCCGCTGACCTGTCCGGCGTCGTGCGCAATGACCTTGACCCCGGCGGCATCCTTGGCCGTACCAACCAGCTGCGCAGCGGCTGCAGCCAGCTGCTCCTTGCGCAGGCGCTCCAGTTCCTTTTCAACTGTCTTGAGTTTTGTAAGAGTGGTGGCGATGCGGTCTGCAAGCAGGCCGGACGGCACCTTCAGCATTTCGGTGAGCTCCGTGACCAGTGCACGCTCGGCGGCGAGGTGCCGGAAAGCCTCCATGCCGACGAAAGCCTCCACGCGGCGGTTTCCGGAACCTACCGACTGGTCGCCAAGCAGGGACAGGCTGCCGATGAGCGAGGTGTTGGCCACATGCGTACCGCCGCAAAGCTCACGGGACCATGCGCCGTCGATCTCCACGACCCGGACTTCATTGCCGTAGTTCTCGCCGAAGAGCGCCATGGCACCGAGCGCCTTGGCCTCGGCAAGTGCCATGACCTTGGTCTCCACCTGGAAGTTGTTCCGGATGGCGAGGTTGGAGACTTCCTCGATCTCCGAGCGCGTTGCGGCGCTGAGGCCCTCGCCCCAGGCGAAGTCGAAGCGCAGGTAGCCTGCCTTGTTGTACGAGCCGCGCTGCAGGGCCTCCGGGCCGAGGATCTGGTGCAGGGCTGCGTGGACAATGTGCGTCCCGGTGTGGGCCTGCTCTGCAGAGTGGCGCCGCTCGCGGTCCACAGCGGCCTGCACCAGGGAGTCAGCACCGATTTCGCCCTCGCGGACAATCGCCTTGTGCACGCTCAGGCCCTTGACGGGCCGCTGGACGTCCAGGACCTCGACGACGAATCCGTCGCCCGTGATGAGCCCGGTGTCGGCTGCCTGGCCGCCGGCCTCGGCATAGAACGGGGTCTCAGCCAGCACGAGCTCGATCTCCTCGCCAGTGGAGGCCTGGGAAACCTTACGGCCGCCGGCAAGGATGCCGCGGACCTTGGATTCGCCGGCAAGCTCCGTGTAGCCGGTGAAGACGGTCTCGCCTTCGGCCAGCAGCTCCTGGAAGGCGCTGAGGTCCGCGTGCGATCCCTTCTTGCCCTTGGCGTCGGCCTGGGCGCGCTGGCGCTGCTCCAGCATGAGCTTCCGGAATTCGGGCTCGTCCACCTTGAGGCCTGCTTCTTCCGCCATTTCCAGCGTCAGGTCGATCGGGAAACCGTAGGTGTCATGCAGGGCAAAAGCGTCGGCGCCGGACAGCGGCTGGCCGGCGGCCTTGGAATCCTTGACGGCGTCCTCGAGCCGGGCGGTGCCGGACGCGATGGTGCGCAGGAAGGCTTTCTCCTCGGCGTAGGCGATGCGGCTGATCCGGTCGAAGTCGGTTTCGACCACCGGGTAGACACCCTTCATCGCGTCGCGGGATGCCGGCAGGAGGTCGGGCAGGCAGGCCTTTTCGACGCCGAGGAGGCGCATGGAGCGCACGGCGCGGCGGATCAGGCGGCGCAGCACGTAGCCGCGGCCTTCGTTGGACGGGGTCACGCCGTCGGCGATCAGCATCAGGGCGGAGCGGATGTGGTCGGCCACGACGCGCATCCGGACGTCGTCCGTGTGGTGCGGATCGTCGGCGGACTCCGCGGAGGTGTACTCGCGGCCGGACAGTGCCGCGGCCTTGTCGATCACGGGGCGGACCTGGTCGGTCTCGTACATGTTCTCGACGTCCTGCAGGATCATCGCGAGGCGTTCCATGCCGAGGCCGGTGTCGATGTTCTTCTTCGGCAGTTCGCCGGTGATGTCGAAGTCCACCTTGGAGCGGACGTTATCGATCTGGTACTGCATGAACACGAGGTTCCAGATTTCGACGTAGCGGTTCTCGTCGGCGATGGGACCGCCCTCGACACCGTACGACGGGCCGCGGTCGTAGTAGATCTCGGAGCAGGGACCGGCCGGACCGGGCTGGCCGGTGGACCAGTAGTTGTCCGCCTTGCCCATCCGCTGGATCCGTTCGGCCGGCATGCCCGTGTTCTTGAGCCAGAGCTGCTCGGCCTCGTCGTCCTCTTCATAGACGGTGACCCAGAGCTTCTCGGGCGGCAGGCCGTAGCCGCCGTCGTCAACGCCGGTGGTGAGCAGTTCCCAGGCGAACTTGATGGCGTCTTCCTTGAAGTAGTCGCCGAAGGAGAAGTTGCCGCACATCTGGAAGAAGGTGCCGTGCCGTGCCGTCTTGCCGACTTCCTCGATGTCGCCGGTGCGGATGCACTTCTGCACGCTCGTGGCCCGGTTGTACGGCGCCTCTTCGCGGGCCGTCAGGTACGGAATGAACGGCACCATGCCGGCCACCGTGAACAGCAGGGAGGGGTCGCTGGACACCAGGGAGGCGGAGGGCACCGCCGTGTGTCCCTTGCTGACAAAAAAGTCGATCCAGCGCTTGGTGATCTCCTGCGACTTCATAACCTGGTTACTTACCCTTCTTGGTGTACTGCGTGTAGTTCTGATGCGTATGGGTCCGATGCGTGAGGTCACGCCATTCGACGCGTGGCGGCCCGGGCATCTGCGGTGGCATCTGCCGGGGCTGCCGGTTTAATTCTCCCCCACGCCGGGCGGTGCGATATCCGCCGGGGCATCGGGCCGCCCGGCGGGCTGTTCCTGGTGGCGGGCGCTAGCGCCGTGCCACGTCCTGGCTGTCGATGCCCAGTGCTGTCCGCAGTTCTGTTTCGCGTTCCTGCATCCCGTCGCGGATTGCGTCTGCGAAGTCGTAGATGCCGTCGGCGAGGCGGCCCACCGCCCGGTTGAGGCCTTCGGGCCCAAGGGTGGACTGCGCCTCGGTGATTTTGCGGAACGCGATGACACCGATGGCGACGCCGATTCCCATCCAGAGAATTCTTTTCATTGAGTGATCTCCGTCTGGATTAGCGGCTGCGGCGGCCGGTGGCGGGTTTCTTGCGGGCTGACAGGGCGGAGCGAACGCCGTAGCTGAAGGCTGCCACCTTGATCAGCGGGGACCCCACCGTTGCGGCCACGAGGGACGAGAGCGCGGAAATATTGGCGGAGGCGTCCGAGACGTTGGACGAGATGCCGTCAACCTTTTTAAGCTGCTGGTTGGTGGTGGAAACCGTTGCGGTGACTTCGTCCATGAGCGGTGTGGCGCCGTCGCTGATAGCACGGATGGACGTCCGGACTTCGTCAAAAACCCGTCCGAGCTTCAGGATGGGCACGGCGAGAAGCAGCACGAGGAGCGCAAACACCCCTGCCGCGATCAGGCCGGCAATATCGCCACCAGACATAGACGTTCATCTCCTTGTGATTCCGTGGACTGCTGCGGGTTCCGCAGCGGCATGATTGCCGCTATTGCGGAACTCCCCCCAGTACCTTACATACAAAGAAGCCCGCGGCGCTTGCCACGGGCTTCTTTGGATACGCTGCTGCTATTTAGCGTGCGTAGAATTCGACGACGAGCTGCTCTTCGCAGGTTACGGGAACCTCGGAGCGCTTCGGGCGACGAACCAGGCGTGCCTGCAGGGCGTCAAGCTTGACGTCCAGGTAGGCGGGAACCTGGGGCAGGACGTCGCGGTGTGCGCCGGCCGCTGCAACCTGGAACGGAGGCATGGTTTCGCTGCGGCTGTGAACGTGGACCAGCTGGCCCTCGCCGACGCGGAAGGACGGGCGGTCAACGCGGATGCCGTCAACCAGGATGTGGCGGTGCACAACCAGCTGGCGGGCCTGGGCGATGGTGCGGGCGAAGCCGGCACGCAGCACGAGGGCGTCGAGACGCATTTCGAGCAGTTCGATCAGGTTTTCACCGGTCAGGCCCTTGGTGCGGCGTGCTTCTTCGAAGGCACGGGTCATCTGGGCTTCGCGGATGCCGTACTGGGCGCGCAGACGCTGCTTTTCGCGCAGACGTACGGCGTAGTCGGAGTCCTGCTTCTTGCGGGCACGGCCATGCTCACCGGGGCCGTACGGGCGGCGCTCCATGTACTTGGCGGCCTTGGGGGTCAGAGCAATGCCGAGTGCACGCGAAAGGCGTGCGGTACGGCGAGCACGAGTGTTGTTAGCCACTTGTGTCCTTCCAATATCTGCGGTGTGTCAGTGTTACTGGCCTCCACGATGGAGAGCATCGGCCAACCGCTGCCTTTTGCTACTGGGCACAGGGCATAACCACACCGCAGCATGAAATGCTGGAAATCAGTGGATTGTGCGTCCGCGCCTTGCCAGACAACGAACTATCCTACCACGATGCGGCCTGCCGCCCTGATCCGGCGATGCCAGGTGAGGGCGCAACACGGGCTGAAACGCAATCGGGTGTCAGCGCTGCCAGATCCCGGCGCGGTTACATCCGGGCGTGGACACCGTGGCTGGACGGCCGGCCGAAGGAGGCTGCGCCTAGGAACTCAACGGCGACGAACGGCTCGGATCCCAGCACCCACTCGTCGTGGCCGGGCGGAAGCGTGTAAGTGTCGTTGGCGTGGATGGTGGAACGCACGCCGTCGGCGGTTTCCACTTCCAGGACGCCGGAGACACAGAAGCCGAGATGGCTGTGCTGGCAGAAGTCCGTCTTCTCGAAGGGCTTGCTGCTCTCCGACCACCGCCAGCCCGGATTGAGGATCAGGCGGGCCACCGAGTAATCGTTAACGGTGACAAGGTCGAATTCCGCCTTGTCGGGGCAACGCTTCTTGTCCGGAATGTCAAAGGATTTCACGGACAGTGCTGTGACGAAATTTACGGACATAGGACACTACCTGGGAACTGGGAAGAGGGCGCATGGGGGTGGTGCCGGGCTTGTGTTGTGCCAGCCCCGACCTGGGGCCTGAGTGTGCGAACAACCGGCATTTTTGCTGATGTCCCCCCTCAAGGCACGCACGTTCAACAGATCCGTGCTGACGTAATTCAACGTTAGCCCTCCGCCGCCGGAAGTCAACGGCTAACGCCTCGGACCGTCTGGGACGGGACCGGTCAGCCGCCGCGGATGATCTTTCGCAGCCGCTCCAGCCGGGTGGAAATCTCGCGTTCAGCGCCATTGGCGGTTGGCTGGTAGTAGTCCCGGCCGACGAGGTCATCCGGGGGATATTGCTGCGTGGCAACGGCATGCGGGGCGTCGTGCGCGTACTTGTAGCCTTGCCCGTGCCCGAGCTGTTTGGATCCCGGGTAGTGTGCGTCCCGCAGGTGGGCGGGGATGCCGTTGCCCAGGCCGGCCCGGACGTCGGCGATGGCTTTGTTGATCCCCATGTACGCGGCGTTGGACTTCGGGGCGGTCGCCAGGTGGACCACGGCTTCAGCCAGCACGATGCGACCTTCGGGCATGCCGATCAGTTGCACGGCCTGGGCAGCAGCAACGGCGGTCTGCAATGCCGTGGGGTCGGCCATGCCAACATCCTCGGCCGCCGAAATCACGATGCGGCGGGCGATGAACCGTGGGTCCTCCCCGGCTTCCAGCATGCGCGCCAGGTAATGCAGCGAGGCATCGACGTCGGAGCCCCGGATGGATTTGATGAAGGCGCTCGCTACGTCGTAGTGCTGGTCCCCTGCCCGGTCATACCTGACGGCTGCAACATCGAGGGCACGTTCGGTGTGCCGCAGTTCCACGGTGACGGGGCCGTCGTCGGCGTCGTCGGCATCACCGAAAGCCACGCCTGCCGCCGCCTCCAGCGCCGTCAGCGCGCGGCGCGCGTCGCCACCGGAAAGCCGGACCAGGTGGGCCAGCGCTTCTTCGCTGAGCTTCACTTTCCCGTTCAGTCCGCGGGCATCGGTCGCGGCCCGCTGGACCAGTCCCTCGACATCCGCATCGGTCAGCGGGCGGAGCGTCAGCAGCAGCGAACGGGACAGCAGGGGCGAGACGACGGAAAAGGAGGGATTCTCGGTGGTGGCGGCGACCAGCACCACCCAGCGGTTTTCGACGCCGGGCAGCAGAGCGTCCTGCTGGGCCTTGTTGAACCGGTGGATCTCGTCGAGGAAAAGGACGGTGGTGGTTTTGTAAAGGTCCCTCGCGGTGAGCGCCTCGTCCATGACGCGCCGCACGTCCTTCACACCCGCGGTGATGGCGGAGAGTTCCACGAACTTCCGGCCGGGGCCCTTGGCGATCACATGGGCCAGCGTGGTTTTGCCGGTTCCGGGAGGTCCCCACAGGATGAGTGACGTCGGTCCGGCCGGCCCGGCGGAGTCGGCACCTGCACCGGCGGCCAGCTGCCGCAGCGGGGACCCCTGCCCCAGCAGGTGCTGCTGGCCCACCACGTCGTCGAGGGTGCGCGGCCGCATCCTAACCGCGAGGGGGCTCCGCGGCTGTGTCCGGCCGGCGGCCGGCCCGGAAACCGCCGAACCGGACGGCGCCGCTGTCCCGCCGTCGTCGTCGTTATCCGGCCCTTGGCCAAAGAGATCATCCACATAGATAGGCTACTTCTAGTTCAATGACCGCACTGACAACGGAGACCCCAGCGATGCCCACCCCAGAGTCCCGAGTGGCATTCGTGTCCGGTGCCCGGCTGCCGGGGTGGGTGGAGCGCTTCGCCGCAAGCCACGGCACCCTCACGGAGGAAGAGCCCGACGGCGGCCTGCAACTGTCTGCGGCCGACGGCGCCGTGGCGCTGCTGCAGGCACCTTGGCCGGCGGACGGCCGGCCCGGGACAGGAACCGACGCGGTGTCGCGGCTCGCGTCGCTGGCGGCGCAGTCCCGCACTCTCGGGTTGGTGCTTGTCCGCCGCGGCGGCTATTCCGTGGCTGTGGTCCGTGACGGCGCCGCCCTGGCAGCCAAGACGGGCACCCGCCACGTGCAGTCCAGGACTGCGGCCGGCGGCTGGTCCCAGCAGCGTTTCGCCCGGCGGCGCGCCAACCAGGCGGATGCCCTCGTGGAGGCGGTCGCGGAGCACGCCGGCCGGATCTTCGGCGGCCACCGGATCGAGTACCTGGCGCCTGGGGGCGACCGCACGCTGGCGGAGCAGGTTCTCGCCGAACCCGTTCTGAAACGCTACGGGGCACTGGCCCGGCTGCCGTTCCTGGACGTTCCGGATCCGCGCGCCTCCGTCCTGAAGCGGGCAGCCGCGGACTCGTGTTCGGTCCGCATCCTGGTGACCGACCCGCCGGCCTAGCAGCCGGTGAGGTGCCGCTTCGGCCGCTCCTGCCGGTAGAGGTAGCGGCCGGCCTCCTGGAATCCGGACCGGGCATACAGCTCCCGTGCTCCGGGGTTGGCTGCGGTGACCAGCAGCCAGTACCCGTCCAGCCCACGTTCCTCGCCGGCCCGCAGCAGTATCTGCAGGATCAGGGAGGCGTAACCGCGGCGCCGTGCATCGGGACGGGTCGCCATGCAGTACAGCCCGCCGCGATTGCGTTCCCCGACAAGAGGCAGGGCAAGGCGTCCGACGCCGGCCGGCACGCCGTCGTCGTCCCTCACCAAGGCGTACAGCGACGGGCAGCCTTCAAGGATTCCGCGGGCGGTGGCGAGGGAGTCCTCGTCACCGCGTCCGTCCACGCTCCACCACAGCCGCAGCCAATCGTCCGTAGGCTCCGCTGACAGTTCGACGGCGGCGTCAGGCGCCGGCGTATCTCCGCCGGCACCGCGCACCAGGATCAGGGTTTCGGACTGGCGGGTGAAGCCTTCCTCGTCGAGGACAGCGTTCAGCGCGGCACTGCCGGCATTGTCGAAAACCTGGAAGATCACAGGAAGCCGGCGGCTGCGGTACCAGGCCCGGGCATCCCGCAGTAAGGCCCGCCGGTCGTGCGGGGTTCCATTCGACTCCAAACGCGGCCAGATGGAGTTGGCACGCTGGGTCACGCCGGCGGCCGCGCGGAGGACCCACCCGCCGGCTTCCCCCCGGTCGGGCGCAGGCCAGGCGGCATCCATCAGGGCCTCCAGGGCGGGGATCGTCTGCCGTTCCATCGGGCTCCTTTTCGCGGCTTGGGGGACAGCAAAGGCTCCCCGGTTTCCCGGAGAGCCTTGCTGACGATCAGGTCACTCTACTTGGCTGCGTCCTCGGCCTGTTGGGGCACAGGAACGGCTTTCTTGGCCTCGGGCTTGAAGTCGACGCCGGCCTCCTTGCGCTGCTGCGCGGTGATCGGCGCCGGAGCTGCCGTCAGCGGGTCGTAACCGCCGCCGGACTTCGGGAAGGCGATGACGTCGCGGATCGATTCCACGCCTGCCAGCAGTGCCACAACGCGGTCCCAGCCAAAGGCGATCCCGCCGTGCGGCGGGGCACCGAACTTGAAGCCTTCCAGGAGGAAGCCGAACTTCGTCTCAGCGTCTGCCTTGTCCAGGCCCATGAGTTCGAAGACGCGTTCCTGGATATCGCGCTCATGGATACGGATCGAGCCGCCGCCGATTTCGTTGCCGTTGCAGACGATGTCGTAGGCGTAAGACAGGGCCGATTCCGGGTCCTGATCGAACGAGTCCATGTACTCAGGTTTGGGCGAGGTGAAGGCGTGGTGGACGGCGGTCCACTTGCCGGCGCCGACGGCCACGTCGCCCGAGGCCACTGCTGCTGCGGCCGGCTCGAACATCGGAGCATCCACCACCCAGCAGAATGCCCAGTCGGACGGGTTGATCAGGCCGGTGCGGTGCCCGATTTCAACACGGGCGGCACCGAGGAGCGCACGGGACGGTGTCTTCTCGCCGGCTGCGAAGAAGATGCAGTCCCCGGGCTTGGCGCCGACGGCGTCGGCGAGGCCGGCCCGCTCGGTGTCCGTGAGGTTCTTGGCCACGGGACCGGCCAGTTCGCCGTCCTCCTTGTAGAGCACGTAGGCGAGGCCCTTGGCGCCGCGCTGCTTGGCCCATTCCTGCCAGGCGTCCAGTGCACGGCGTGCCTGCGAGGCACCGCCGGGCATGACCACAGCGCCGACGTACGGGGCCTTGAACACGCCGAAATTGGTGTCCTTGAAGAATTCCGTGAGTTCGGTCAGTTCCAGGCCGAAGCGGAGGTCCGGCTTGTCCGAGCCGTAGCGCGCCATGGCGTCCGCGTAGGTGATGCGCTGGATCGGCGTCGGGATCTCGACGTCGATCAGCTGCCACAGGGCTTTGACGATGCTTTCGCCGAGCGAAATGATGTCGTCCTGCTCCACGAAGCTCGCTTCGATGTCCAGCTGGGTGAATTCCGGCTGGCGGTCCGCGCGGAAGTCCTCATCGCGGTAGCAGCGGGCGATCTGGTAGTACTTCTCGAAGCCGCCCACCTGCAGGAGCTGCTTGAAGAGCTGCGGGGACTGCGGCAGGGCGTACCAGGAACCCGGCGCGAGGCGTGCGGGGACCACGAAGTCGCGGGCGCCTTCCGGCGTCGAACGCGTCAGCGTGGGGGTCTCGATCTCAACAAAGCCGTCCTGGTGGAGCAGCTCGCGTGCCACGCGGTTCGCTTCGGAGCGCAGGCGCAGGTTCCGGGCGGGGCCCGGGCGGCGCAGGTCCAGGTAGCGGTGCTTGAGTCGTGCTTCCTCGCCCACCTCGACGTGCTCGTCGATCTGGAAGGGCAGCGGATCGGAGGTGTTGAGGATGGTCACCTTCTCGGCAATGACCTCGATCTCGCCGGTGGCCAGTGCCGGGTTTTCATTGCCCTCGGGGCGCTGGGAAACCGTACCGATGATCTGGAGCACGTACTCGTTGCGGAGCCCGTGGAAGACCTCTTCTTCGCGGACCACTACCTGGGCGACGCCTGAGGCATCGCGGAGGTCAACGAATGCCACACCACCGTGATCACGACGCCGGCCCACCCAGCCGGCCAGGGTTACGGTTTGTCCAATGTGCTCGGAGCGAAGGGATCCGAGGTCATGTGTGCGCAGCACAGCTTACCTTTCAGAAGGAAGACAGAGATGATGTTGAATGGAACCGTAACGGGAACGGCCCCGTTCGAGTTTACCCGTTGGAGAGGCTCCCCTTCCGCCATGCAGACCCATCAACGGCTTCAACGCCGGCTCGGGGTGTTTGACGCCACCGCCATCGGACTCGGCTCCATGCTCGGCGCCGGCGTGTTCGTCGTCTTCTCCCCCGCCACCGCCCTGGCCGGCCGGCTGATGATTGCATCGGTCCTGATTGCCGGAGCCATTGCCTACTGCAACGCTGTGGCGTCGGCCCAGCTGGCCGCCAAATACCCGGCCAGCGGAGGGACCTATGTCTACGGCCGCAAGCAGCTCGGCGAATGGCCCGGTTTCATCGCCGGCTGGGGATTCGTCACCGGAAAGACGGCGTCGTGTGCGGCCATGGCACTGACCTTCGGCCATTATGCGGCACCGGGCTTCGCCACCCCGCTGGCCGTCGCCGCCGTCGTGGTGCTCACGGGGGTCAACCTGATGGGCATCACGCGCACCGCCCTGTTGACCAGGATCCTGCTCGCCATAGTCCTTTGCACGCTGGTGTTTGTGGCGGCAGCGGGCATTGCCGGGCCGCATCCGGCGCCGGCCGGTCCCGTCGCAGGCCCGGGCAGCGCCTGGGGAATCCTTCCGGCTGCCGGCTTGGTGTTCTTTGCCTTCGCCGGGTACGCCCGGATCGCCACGCTGGGCGAAGAGGTCAAGGATCCCGCCCGCACCATTCCGCGGGCCATCCTGGCTGCGCTGGCCGCAGCTTTCGTGATCTATCTGGGACTCGCCGTGCTGCTGCTCTGGCACCTGTCCCCGGGGCGGCTGGCTGAATCGCTGTCACCGCTGCTCGACGCCGTCACGTCCTCCGCCCTTGGCGCGGGCGGCCCGCTGGTGCAGGCCGGGGCGGCCGCGGCCTGCCTGGGCGCCCTGCTTGCACTGATCACCGGGGTGGGCCGCACTGCGATGGCCATGGCGAGGGAGCGGGACCTGCCCACTCCTCTGGCCCGGGTGGGCGGGCAGCACACGGTCCCGTTCGTCGCGGAGCTTTCCGTGGCCGCAGCCGTGATTGCGCTGCTCCTGACGACCGACGTGCTGACCGTCGTGGGCTTCTCGAGCTTCGGCGTGCTGATCTACTATGCCGTGACGAATGCCGCCGCCTTCACCCTTGCCGAGCGGCCGGGCAGCGCGCCCAGATGGCTGAATGCGGCCGGCTTCGTTGGTTGCCTGGTTCTTGCCGTCACGCTGCCGTTTGCTTCGGTGGCGGGCATGGCGGCCGTGCTGGCCGCAGGAATTGCCGGCCGGTACGTGGTGCTCCGGCTGCGGAAGGTGCCGCCTACGACTTGAGGACGCGGACGTACAGGTCCTCGTCCGACGGCGTCCACGTGGCGGGATCGGCGTCTGACTGTTCGCCCGAGCGGATGTCCTTGACCTGGTGCTTGCCGTCGTCGTCCGTGAACCAGACGAAGGGGATGCCGCGGCGGTCGGCGAACTTGATCTGCTTGCCGAATTTCTCCGCCTTGGCGGCCACCTCGGTGGAAATCCCCCTGCTGCGCAGCTGTGCGGCGACGTCCTGGGCCGCGCCCCAGCTGCCGTCGTTGTTCAAGGCGACGAGCACTGCCGTAGGCACCGAACGGGTGGCCTGCGCCAGGTCCTGGCTCAGGATCCTCGAGACGAGGCGGGTGACGCCGATGGACAGGCCGACGCCCGGGAACTTGCGGTTGCCCTTGCTGGCCAGTGCGTCGTAGCGCCCGCCGGAGCAAATGGAGCCCAGCTGTTCGTGGCCCACCAGGACGGTTTCCACGACGGTTCCGGTGTAGTAGTCCAGGCCGCGGGCGATGCTGAGGTCAGCCACTACCTTGCCCGGAGCTCGCTGCACGGCGGCTGCGATGACCTGCTCGAGCTCGTTCAGGCCTTCCTCGAGCAGCTCGTCCTTGACTCCCAGGGCGCGGACCTTGTCCACGAAGGTGGTGTCCTCGGTGCGGATGGCGGCGAGGCTCAGGGCTGCCTGGGCCTGTTCCTCGGTGGCCCCCAGTTCGGTCTTGAGCAGCTCCGCGACCTTTGCAGGGCCGATCTTCTCGAGCTTGTCGATGCTCCGCAGCACCCCGGCGGTGTCCGTCAGGCCGATCCCGCGGTAGAAGCCTTCGGCAAGTTTGCGGTTGTTGATGCGCAGGCGGAAGTCGGGAATCGGCAGGGCGCTCAGGGCCTCGGCAATCACCAGTGCAATTTCGACGTCGTAACGGAACGGCAGGTCGCCGTCGCCGACGATGTCGATGTCAGCCTGGGTGAATTCGCGGGCGCGGCCTTCTTGGGGGCGCTCACCGCGCCACACCTTCTGGATCTGGTACCGGCGGAACGGGAACGCGAGGTAGCCGGCGTTCTCGACCACATAGCGCGCGAACGGCACCGTCAGGTCGAAGTGCAGTGCCAGGGAGTGGTGGTCGCCCTTGGCTGCCCTGGATTCCTCTTCGTCCTCCTGCAGGCGGCTGAGTCCGTACACCTCTTTGTCGATCTCACCCTTGCGGAGCAGCTGGCCCACGGTTTCCACTGCGCGGGTTTCGATCGAGGAGAAGCCGTGCAGCTCGAAGACACGCCGCAGGGTGTCCAGCACATGCAGCTCCACCAGCCGCTCCTCGGGAAGCCACTCGGGGAATCCGGACAGGGAGGCGGTGCGTGCCATGGTGGATTTTCTCCTCAGGTAACAGAAGGCTGGAGTCCGCTGCGCGGTGATCCGACTCCGCCATGTGATCAAAAAGCGGCGGTAAAGGCGGGAGTCCAGCCAGTCATGCATAAACTATGTGCGGCAGTCAGTTTATGCTTTCGGCGCCAGCAACTCTAATGGAGCGGGGCCCGGAGCATCGTCTGCCGCTTGCTGCCGGACACCGGACGTCGCCTTTGGCCCGTTCGGCGGGCCGGCCCGACAACCAGGAGGACTTTTGGCGGCCAGTTCACGGAGCGCTCGCGAAGCAAAGCGGCGCATCCTGCAAATGGAGGCGAAACGCGAGCTGCGGCGGCAGCAGGAGAAACGCCGTAAGCGCGACAATGTCCTCGCTGCAGGCGCGGGTGCCGCGGCGCTGGTGCTCGCCGTCGTCCTCCAACTCACCGTCTTTGCCAGTAACCCGACCGAGGACGAGTATGCCGCGGCGCAGGCCGGGCTGACCAGCCCGTCGGCAACCCCATCAACACCGGCCACCAACGCCGCGAACATCCCGAAACCGGAGACCGCGGCCGGCAAGGTCTTCACCGGAGAGCTCAAGCTGAACAGCGGCGCGCTGGGAGTTGAGTTGGACGGAACCAAGGCTCCCCAGGCGGCCGCAGTCTTCAAATCGCTGGCCGACGAGAATTACTACAGCGGAATCAGCTGCCACCGGCTGACCACCGGCGAGAGCTTCGGAGTCCTGCAGTGCGGTTCCAAAACCGGCGACGGCCAGGGAGACCCTTCCTACACCTGGGGGCCGCTGGAAAACACGCCGGCGGACAACAAGTATCCCGCCGGATCCATTGCTGTGGCGCGTACCAGCGGGAACGCCTACGGAAACGGCACCCAGTTCTTCATCGTCTATAAAGACACTGTCATCCCGGCTGACGAGGCCGGCGGGTACACGATTGTGGGCAAGGTGACGTCCGGCCTTGATGTAGTGACGAACATCGCGGCCGGCGGTATTAAGACGGGCGGAAGCGCAACAGACGGCGCTCCTGTGGAACCAGTCACGATAGACTCGTTCTCTCTGAAGTAACCAGCGCCCGGCCTCCACGCGGCGGGTGCAGGTATTTCCCTCCAAGCGAAAGACTTTTAGCGGTGACAGACAGTCAGAAATCCGACGAAACAGTAACAGCAGCTGCCGACGAGGCCGGGGCCGGGGCTCAGGTGGTTGACGACGCGCAGGCGGCTGGCAACGACGCAGCAGCCGAACCCACGGCAGAGGCACAGTCAGCCACCCAGGAAACCTCCGAACCGGAGGCTCCCGCAGCTGAGGACGCACCTACCGAGGCACCCGTTGCCGAAGAGGCTCCCGCAACTGCCGAGGCTCCCGAAGCGGCTGAGGAGGCACCTGCAGCTGAGGAGGCACCGGCCGAAGAGGCGCCCGCCGCGGAAGAGGCCGCAGCTCCCGCGGCGCCGCGTCCCGCACCCCGCCCGGCCCCATCGCCGGCCGCGTTTGCGGCGCGGCCCAAGGCCGCTTCCTCCCCTGTGGCTCCGGCCCCTGCGCCTGTTTCCTCGGCTGCATCGCTGGCGGAAGCTGCACGCTGGGGACGGGTTGAAGGGGACGGACACGTTTTCCTGACTATCGACGGCGCCGAACACCCCGTGGGCCAGTACCCGGGCGTCAGCGACGACGAAGCACTGGGCTACTTTGCCCGGAAGTACGACGACGTGGTGGCCCAGATTGTTCTCCTGGAACAGCGCGTAAGCTCCAAGGCCCCCACCACGGACATGCAGAAAACCGTGACGCACCTGCGCGAGCAGCTGGGCGAACGGAACATGGTGGGTGACCTCCGCGCCGCCGAGGCCCGCCTCGACACGCTGTCCACCCAGATCACGGAACTCGAAAAGGCCGAAAAGGCTGAACACGATGCCGTGCGCGCCGCCGAACTGGCAGCCCGCGAAGCAATCGTTGCGGAAGCGGAAGAAATTTCCGGCCACGATCCTGCGCAGATCCAGTGGAAGACCTCCAGCGCCCGAATGAATCAACTCTTCGAAAGCTGGAAGGCTGCGCAGAAGAACGGCGTCCGCCTGGGCCGCAGCAACGAGGACGCCCTCTGGAAGCGGTTCCGGGCAGCACGGACGGTCTTCGACCGCCACCGCCGGGCGTACTTCTCGCAGCTGGACAGCAACAATTCCGCGGCGAAGGCTGCCAAGGAAAAGCTGATCGCTGAAGCCGAGGCGCTCTCCTCCTCCACCGACTGGGGCTTCGCCGCGGGCGAATACCGCCGACTGATGGACGAATGGAAGGCCTCGCCGCGCGCCAGCCGCAAGGACGACGATGCACTGTGGGCCCGGTTCCGGGCCGCCCAGGACGTATTCTTCACCTCGCGGCAGGCAGCCAACGACGAGATCGACCAGGAGTACGGTGCAAACCTGACCGTGAAGGAAGCCCTTCTGGTCGAGGCCAACGCCCTGCTCCCGATCAAGGACCTGGCCGCCGCCAAGAAGGCGCTCCAGTCCATCCGCGACCGCTGGGAGGAAGCCGGCAAGGTTCCCCGTGCGGACATGGGTCGGATCGAAGCCGGCCTCCGGAAAGTGGAGGACGCCGTCCGCCACGCCGAGGATGAGAACTGGAAGCGGTCCAACCCGGAAACCAAGGCACGGACCAACAGCGCCCTTTCGCAACTCGAAGCAGCCATCGCCGGACTTAAGGAAGACCTCGCCGAGGCCGAGAAGGCCGGCGACCAGCGCAAGATTAAGGCCGCCCAGGAAGCCCTCGAGGCCCGCCAGGCATGGCTGGACCAGATCTCGCGTTCGGCCAGCGAACTGTCGTAGGCGCCTAGCCCGCCAAGTACAGGCCCCGTCCCGGTTATCCACATACCCGGAACGGGGCCTGTACGCGTTTGGGGCTGCAGGAAAAGATGGCTGAATGGCTACTTCCTCCTCCGTCCCCGCAAATATCAGAAGCGCAGAGGCCGGGTCTGTTGAGCTCTATTCGCCCGGCGCGGTGTTTTCGTGGCCTGAGCTGCAGGCCATGGCCGCCGACGGTGTCCTGAGCCAGCTCTACCAACGCGGGTACATGCTGCCCGGCACGGCAACCACTCCGCAGCTGCGGGCACGCGCGGCCTCTTTCGCTGTCCCGCCGGGAATCCGGCAGCGCGTCGTGGCAGGCCGGATGACGGCGGCGTGGATCTACGGGTGCGCCGGGGAACCGGACCGGCTGGCCCTGCTTGTGGATGCCACCCGGCGTGTCTCCAGCCTGAGGTCCACCCGGGGCTGCACTCTGCATGAGGTCAGGCTCGGCCCCTTCGACGTCGTCAGCCTGGGCGGCCTGATGGTTTCCAGCCCGCTGCGCACGGCGCTGGACATTGCCCTGCATGTGGACGCGGAGCGGGCGGTGCCCGCCCTGCGCAAGATGCTGGAGCGCCCTGAGCTGGACGTCAGGCTGAGGCTGCTCACCCTCGCGGTCGAAGCCACTCCCCGGGTTCCGTACAAGAAGGCCGCCCTGGAGATACTGGCGGCCCTGCAGCCCCGGCCTGGCTAGCAGCCCGGAAGCTATCAGACCGGCGGTTAGCTGCGCCGCCGGTTTCCGGTGGTGCGGTACACGTCGAACACGCCATCGATGCGCCGCACAGCACTGAGCACGTGGCTCAGGTACTTGGGGTCGCCCATCTCGAACGCGAACTTCGAGATGGCCACGCGGTCCGTCGAGGTGTGCACACTGGCCGCCAGGATATTGACGTGGTTCTCCGACAGGATCCGGGTGACATCGGACAGCAGGGACTTCCGGTCCAATGCCTCCACCTGGATCTCCACGAGGAAAACGCTGGACTGGGTGGGTGCCCAGTCAACCTCCACGATGCGGTCCGGCTGGTCCTTCAGGTCCGACACGTTGGTACAGTCCGTGCGGTGCACCGACACTCCGGAACCCCGGGTGACAAAACCCAGGATGGGATCCGGGGGAACCGGCGTGCAGCAGCGGGCAAGTTTGACCCACACGTCCCCCACGCCGCGGACGATCACACCGGAGTCGGAGTACTTCGTCTTGCTGACCTGCGTGGGGATGCTGACCTCAGTCAGGTCATCTTCGGGGCTATCGTTGCCGCCCAGGGTCTCAACCATCCGTTCCATGACGGATTGAGCGGAGGTGTGCCCGTCGCCCACTCCGGCGTAGAGGCCGGAGATGTCAACGTACTTGAAATGCTCAGCCACTTCGGCGAGGGCGTCATGGGTCATGAGGCGCTGCAGGGGAAGGTTCTGCTTGCGCATCGCCTTGGTCAGGAGTTCCTTGCCGCGGTCGATGGCCTCTTCGCGGCGCTCCTTGCTGAACCACTGCCTGATCTTGTTGCGGGCGCGGGCGCTCTTGACGAAGTGCTGCCAGTCCTGGCTGGGTCCGGCGCCTTCCGCCTTGGAGGTGAAGATCTCCACCCAGTCGCCATGGTTCAGTTCGCTGTTGAGCGGAACCAGCTTGCCATTGACCCTGGCGCCGATGGTCCGGTGGCCCACTTCGGTGTGGACCGCGTACGCGAAGTCCACCGGAGTGGACCCTGCCGGCAGTGCCATGACCTCGCCCTTGGGCGTGAACACGAAAACTTCCCGGGCGTTGATTTCGAACCGCAGGGAGTCCAGGAACTCTCCGGGATCGGAAGTTTCCTGCTGCCAGTCAACGAGGGACCGCAGCCAGCCCATGTCGCCGTCGCGGGGGCTGCCGGGGCCTGCGGCCGTCCTGTTCGGCTGGTCCTTGTACTTCCAGTGCGCGGCCACACCGTATTCTGCGCGGCGGTGCATTTCGTGGGTGCGGATCTGGATCTCCACGGGCTTGCCGCCCGGCCCGATGACCGTGGTGTGCAGGGACTGGTACATGTTGAACTTGGGCATCGCGATGTAGTCCTTGAACCGCCCCGGAAGCGGGTTCCAGCGCGAATGCAGCGTGCCCAGGGCTGCGTAGCAGTCACGGACGGAGTCCACCAGGACCCGGACGCCCATGAGGTCGTTGATGTCGTCGAAGTCCTTGTCGCGGACGATCATCTTCTGGTAAATCGAATAGTAATGCTTGGGGCGGCCGGTGATGGTGGCCTTGATCTTGGCAGTCCGGAGATCGTCGGTGATCTGGTTCCGGATGACGCTGAGGCTCTTTTCGCGCTCCGGGGTCCGGTCCCCCACCATGCGGACGATTTCCTCGTACACCTTCGGGTACAGCGCAGCGAAGGAGAGGTCCTCGAGTTCCCACTTGATGGTGTTCATGCCCAGCCGGTGTGCCAGCGGCGCGAAGATTTCCAGTGTTTCGCGGGCTTTGCGGGCCGAGGACTCCGCGGAGACGAAGCGCCACGTGCGGGCGTTGTGCAGCCTGTCCGCCAGCTTGATCATCAGCACCCGGATGTCCTTGGCCATCGCGACGACCATCTTGCGGACCGTTTCAGACTGTGCGGCTTCGCCGAAACTCACCTTGTCCAGCTTGGTCACGCCGTCCACCAGCATGGCGACTTCGGGGCCGAAGTCCCGCTTGAGGTCCGCCAGCGTGTAAGGCGTATCCTCCACGGTGTCGTGCAGCAGCGCGGCGGCCAGCGTGGTGCCGCTCAGGCCCAGTTCGGCCAGAATGGTGGCTACGGCGACGGGGTGCGTGATGTAGGGATCGCCGCTCTTGCGTTTCTGGCCCCGGTGGCTCTGCTCGGCGACGACGAAGGCACGCTGGATGAGGTCGAAATCCTCTTTGGGGTTGTTCGCCCGGACGGTGCGCAGCAGCGGCTCGAGTATGGGTGAATACGTGGCCGTTCCTCGGCCCGTCAGCCGGGCGAGCCTGGACCTGGTGCGTTCGCGCCGTCCGGGGAAGGTGGGGCGGAACCCGGAACTGTCAACCGGCACGCCTGCATCCGGGCGCCCGGGCGCAACCAAACCGGCCTGCGGCCCCTGGCCCGGACCTTCACCACCGTCGGCCGTTGGCGCCGACGTCGAACGTTCTTCCAATGAAGCACCCCTCACGACCCGTTTAATTATCCCAGTCTATTCCCGCAGCAGGAGACTTCTGTAACCGGACCGCATATGCGAAGGGCCGGACACCGTCACGAATGACGGCGCCCGGCCCTTCAGGGACGCAAACCTCAGGCTGGCGCCGACTCCGGCGCGGCCGCTGCCTTCGCAGCAACCTCTACACGGCGGCGTTCAACGCGCTCGGCCTGCTTGACCAGCAGCGGTTCGCCCTGCCGCAACCAGGCGTAGAGCGGGGCTGCGATGAAAATGGTCGCGGCGGTGCCGATCAGGATGCCCACGAACAGGGCCAGCGAAAGGTCCCGCAGGGTACCGGCGCCCAGGAGGCCGGCTCCGATGAACAGGATGGCACCCACGGGGAGGATGGCCACCATCATGGTGTTGATGGAGCGGACCAGCGTCTGGTTGACGGCAAGGTTGACCTCCTCCGCAAAAGTGCGGCGCGTGGAGGCATCAATGTCTGCCGTGTTTTCGCGGATCTTGTCGAACACCACCACGGTGTCGTACAGCGAGTAGCTAAGGACGGTCAGGAAGCCGATAATCGCCGACGGCGTGACCTCGAAGTCGCTGAGGGCGTAGACGCCGGCTGTGACAAACATGGTCACCAGCATGCCGACGAGTGCCGAAAGCGACATCTTCCAGGTCCTGAAGTACAGCGCCATCAGGACTGCCGCAATGACGACAAAGATCACCAGCCCCAGCAGCGCCTGCTTGGTGACGTCCGCACCCCAGGTGGGTCCGACGAACGTGGACGTCACCTCGTTGTCCGTGACACCGTAGGCGGTGGTAAGGCCCTCCTTGATCCGGAGCGTCTCGTCGTCCGTGAGCTTGTCCGTCTGGATCCGCATGGTGGTGCCGGCAACGTTGGCTACACGCGGAATGCTGCCCTCCACCACGTCTGTGACGGCCTTCTCGCCGAGCACCGCGTCCGTGGTCTTGACGTTGGAAACCGTGAACTCGGACCCGCCCCGGAACTCGATGCCAAGGTTGAATCCGCCCTTGGCCACCGGCAGGAGGATGGACAGCGCCACGGCGACGGCGGCGATCAGGAACCAGATTTTCTTGGATGCGACGAAGTTGTACGAGCGCTTGCCCGTGTACAGCTCATTGCCGAACGTGGCAAAATTCGTGGTCATTTACTTGCCCTCCTTGGACGTGCTTTTGGAGGAACCGGCAAGCTGCTCCTGCTTTTCCGCCAGGCGGCGTTCCGCGATGGTCATCCGGCGCTCGGCTTCAGCAGCTGCGCCGGTGTTCTTGGCACGCACCACGGAAGGCTTCTCATCCGGCGTGCGGAGCCTGCCCGCGCCACGGTACAGAGGCACTGCGCCGAGGCGCTTCGGGTCAAGGCCGGAGAACCTGTGGCCCTCGCCGAAGAACTTGGTGCGGGCCAGGAGCCGCAGCGTCGGGTGGGTGAACATGAACACGACGATGAGGTCGGCGATGGCCGTCAAACCAAGAGTGAACGCGAAGCCGCGCACGTTGCCCACGGCGACGAAGTAGAGCACCAGGGCTGCCAGCAGGTTGACTGCCTTGGACGCCAGGACGGTGCGCTTGGCACGCTTCCAGCCGTTCTCCACGGCGGAGACGAGCCCGCGGCCTTCCCGCAATTCATCACGGATTCGTTCGAAGTAGACGATGAACGAGTCTGCCGTCTGGCCGATGGCCACGATGAGGCCGGCCACGCCGGCGAGTGACAGGCGATAGTTTTCGGTCCAGCCCAGGATGGCAATCGCGAGGTACGTCAGCGCACCGGCCACTACGAGCGAGAAAATGGTGACAAGTCCCAGCGCCCGGTATTGGAAGAGGGAGTAGACCACCACCAGGAGCAGGCCGATGACGCCTGCGAGCAGACCCATCTTGAGCTGCTCGCCGCCCAGTGTTGCTGAAATCTGCTGTTCGCTCTGGATGTCGAAGCTGATGGGAAGGGCACCGAACCGCAGCTGGTCGGAGAGGGCCTTCGCGGACTCCTCGGTGAACCCGCCCGTGATCTGCGGACGGCCGTCCGTGATCACTGCGAGGGACCTCGGCGCTGAGATGACCTGGTCATCGAGGACAATGGCGAACTGGGCCTTCGGATCAGAGCCCGTCTCACCGCCGGCCGCAACGAAGAACTGGTACAGCCGTTCAGTGACTTCCTTGAACTTGGCGGTTCCCTGCTCGTCGAACTGGATGTTCACAGCCCACTCGTTGGTGACAGCACCCTGTGCACCCTGCTGCAGCTGGAAGGACGAGGACTTGATGTTGGAGCCCTTGACTTCCACCGGACCCAGAATGTACTTGATGGCCGGGGACGTTTCCGTTGCCGGCTCACACGTCACCAGCGGCTTGGCCGGGTCCGAGCGCTCCTGCTTGTCCTGCGAGGGGTTGTCGCAGTCCAGGGTCTCGAACTTCTTGTACACCTCCGGGGTGACCCAGTTGATGTCGCTGCTGTTGGTCGGTTCAGCTGTCGGCTTGGGCAGCTGGTCATCCGGCGTCAGGGATTCGGTGGGAACGGCCGCTCCGGCGCCGGCCTGGAGCACGGGCCGGAAGTTCATGTCGGCCGAGGCCTGGATGAGGGCGCGGGTCTCCTTGGAAGGTGTACCCGGCAGGCTCACAACGACGTTGCGGCCGGACTGCGTGCTGATCTCGGCTTCCGCGACGCCCGAGCCGTCCACGCGCTGGCGAATGATCGCAACGGCCTGGTTCAGCTGGTCCTCGTTGATGTCCGAACCGCCCTCGACCTTCGGCGCCAGGATCATCTGGGTTCCGCCTTCCAGGTCAAGCGCAAGCTTGGGTGCCCAGCTGGCCTGGCCGGCGACGGTGCCGCCCGCGAGGACGGCAGTCATGACGGCGAGGATTACGCCGAGCCAGACCAGCACCCTGAGTGCTGAGTTTTTGGGGCCAGTACGTGCCATTGTGATCTTTCTATTGATTACGGAGGAGCCGCCGGGGTGAGCTGGACTCACACACCGGCGGCAGCCCGCGGCCGTCTTTAAATTCTACTTAGCGGGACTCGGCGGGAACGCCAGACTAGCTGTCTTTCTTGCCTTCGTCGTTCAGACGCTTCAGCGATTCTTCCGGCGTCTCGTTGACGGTGTCGGTGCGGTTCACTGCGTCGGCCGGGGTCTCGTCCTGCCCGGTCAGGGAAGAGGCGTCGTCGGGAACGACGGTGGGCTCTTCGGGAGCAACGGCCGGCTCGACGATCTTGGTGACGGCCTGGCGGTGCACTGTGGCGAGGTTGCCGGGGGAAAGTTCGAGGAGAACCTTGTTCTCGTCCTCATCGATGGAGACGATGCGGCCGTAGAGTCCGAAGCTCGTCATGACCTCCACGCCCGGTGCGAACTGGGACTGCAGCGTGGCCTGCTGCTGCTGGGTCTTCTTGTTGCGGCGGAACATCATGAAGATGAAGAGTCCGAGCATCACGAAGAGCAGGATGGTCATGATGTCGATGCCGCCGCCGGCCTGCGGCTGGGCCTGGGCAGTAATGTGTCCGAACACAGGAAGTTTCCGTTCTGTACTTACATAGCTGATTTACAGCAACGTCGGCTTCGTTTCGGCCCATCTGGCAGAAAACCCCCAGCCGACGGCGGCCGGAGCCGCCCACAGAAACAAAGACCCGAACGTGCCGAGCGTTCATCCCAGTCTAAAGGGAAAGTCAGCCGGACGCTGCTATTGGCTGTTCGGAAGCCACTCCGCCACGGGCTCCCGGCCGAGGTCATCCGGTTCGAACAGCGCCAGCGTCTCCTGGCCGAACACCCCGTCCGGAACCGCGTAACCCAGGTGCGTCCAGGCCGGAGCCATGGCGATCCGGCCGCGCGGGGTCCGCCCCAGCAACCCCTCGCGGACCAGATAGGGCTCGGCGACGGTTTCCACGGTTTCGGGTTCCTCGCCCACGGCAATGGCCAGTGTGGAAAGCCCCACCGGGCCGCCGCCAAATTTGGTGATCAGCGCCTCGAGGACGGCGCGGTCCAGCCGGTCAAGGCCCCGCTTATCCACCTCATACATGTCCAGCGCGGCCGAGGCTGCGCGGGAATCGATCTGTTCGATGCCGTGGACCAGCGCCCAGTCGCGGACGCGGCGAAGCAGGCGGTTGGCAATTCGGGGCGTGCCCCTGGACCGGCCGGCGATTTCGCTGAACCCTGCCGAATTCACCTTGAGGTCAAGGAGGCCGGCAGAACGCCTCAGGACGAGTTCCAGTTCCTCGACGGAGTAGAACTCCAGATGGCCCGTAAAGCCGAACCTGTCCCGGAGCGGGCCGGGAAGGAGGCCGGCGCGGGTGGTTGCCCCCACGAGCGTGAACGGAGGCAGTTCCAGGGGAATCGCGGTGGCACCGGCGCCTTTACCCACCACGATGTCCACGCGGAAGTCCTCCATGGCCATGTACAGCATTTCCTCCGCGGGCCGGGACATGCGGTGGATCTCGTCCAGGAACAGGACCTCCCCTTCCGACAGCGAGGAAAGGATGGCGGCAAGGTCCCCGGCATGCTGGATGGCCGGGCCGCTGCTGATCCGCAGCGGGGCGTTCATCTCGGCAGCGATGATCATGGACAAGGTGGTCTTGCCAAGGCCCGGCGGGCCGGAGAGCAGCACGTGGTCAGCACTGCGCCCGCGCATCCGCGAGGCTTCGAGCACCAGCGACAGTTGCTTGCGGACGCGGTGCTGGCCCACGAAGTCGTGCAGGTTCTTGGGACGGAGGGCCGCCTCGATGACGCGTTCCTCCGGCTCCTCTCCCCCGCCGACAAGGGTGGGCTCAGCCACGGCTGCCTACCCTGTTGCCGGCGCGGGCGCCGTCCTGGCCGAGCCAGCGCAGGGTGGCCCGGAGAATTTCGGCCACCTGGCCGTCGGCTTCCAATTCGGGGGAATCCGAGAGGGCTTTGTCGATGCTGGACGCGGCGTCCTTTTCGGACCAGCCGAGGCTGGTCATGGCCGCCACCACCTGCGGCTTCCAAGGAGCCGGAGCGGATGCTGCAGGCGCCGCTGTTGGACCGGTCCCGTGCGGCACCAGTTTCCCGGCGAGCTCCAGGACAATCCTGCCGGCGACTTTGGGGCCGATGCCGGGGACCTTGGTGAAGGCCTTGCCATCCCCGGTATGCGCGGCAACGCGGATCGCCTCGGGATCATGGACGGCCAGCACCGCCAGCGCAAGGCGTGGGCCCACGCCGCTCACGCTGAGCAGGATGTCGAAGACCTCGCGCTCGTCATCGCTGGAGAATCCGAACAGCGTTAGGGAATCCTCACGCACTATCAGGGAAGTGAAGAGCTTGCCCTCTTCGCCGACGCGCAACCCGCTGAGGGTTTGGGGTGTAGCGTTCACGCTCATGCCGGCACCGTTGAGGTCGATCACGGCGGAGGACAACCCGACGTGCGCTACGGTTCCGCGGAGAAAACTGATCAAGGCCGGGCTCCTGGGTTACAGCGAAATTACAGCCGGAATGAAACCGGCTATCCGAACATATCTACGAATACCCTAGCAAGGAGCCCGGACATTCACCGTGCACGGCGCGCCTTGGCCTCCGCCTCGGCCCAAGCCCGCTGTGCAGGCGTCAGCGAGAGGCTGCCAGGGGCTGTGGTAGCGATGGCAGCTCCACTGCCCGCCCGCCACGCATGCGTGATGGCCAGCGCCAGGGCGTCGGCGGCGTCAGCCGGACGCGGCGGGGCGTCCAGGCGGAGGATCTTGGTGACGAGCTTCGTGACGGCTTCCTTATTGGACGTTCCGCTGCCCGTGACGGCGGCCTTGACTTCCGACGGCGTGTGCAAGGCCACCGGTATCCCGCGGCGGGCGGCGGCTGCGATCACCACGCCGGACGCCTGCGCGACGCCCATCACGGTGCTGACGTTCAGCTGGGAGAACACCCGCTCCACAGCGAGGACATGGGGTTCGTAACGGTCCAGCCAGTCATCGATGGACGTGGCGATGAGGAGCAGGCGCTGGTCCAGGCTCTCATCCGGCGACGTGCCCACCACTCCGACGGCCACCAAGGTGGCGCGCCGGTTCTTTTCGACGTCCACGACGCCGATGCCGCAACGGGTGAGGCCCGGGTCGACTCCCAATACTCTGAGGGTCAAGGCCGGGCCTCAATGTCACTGCAGGGTTGCCGGATCACTCGGCTTCCAGTGCGGCCTGCACTTCGTCGCTGAGGTCCGCGTTGCTGTAGACGTTCTGGACGTCATCAAGGTCTTCCAGGGCGTCCACCAGCTTCATGAACTTCTTGGCAGCGTCCAGGTCGAGCGGAACCTCCATGGAGGGGACGAACTCGGCTTCGTCGGTGTCGTATTCGATCCCGGCGTCCTTGAGCGCATCGCGGATGGCCTGGAGATCCTTCGGATCCGAGTGGATTTCGAACGTGTCGCCGTTGTCCTTGACTTCTTCGGCACCGGCTTCGAGCACCGCCATCAGGACGTCGTCCTCGCTCAGCCCGTTCTTGGGGAGGGTGACAACGCCCTTGCGGGAAAAGAGGTAGCTGACGGATCCGGGATCGGCGATGGTCCCGCCGTTGCGGGAAATGGCGAGGCGGACCTCGGAAGCGGCACGGTTCTTGTTGTCCGTAAGGCACTCGATCAGCAGCGCCGAGCCCTGCGGGCCACGGCATTCGTACATGATCTCCGTGTAGTCCACGACTTCGCCGGTAAGGCCTGCGCCGCGCTTGATGGCACGGTCAATGTTGTCGGCGGGGACCGAGGTCTTCTTCGCCTTGGTCACCGCGAGTTCCAGGCTCGGGTTGCCGGCCAGGTCCGGGCCGCCCATCCGGGCCGCGACTTCGATGTTCTTGATCAGTTTGGCGAACGACTTTGCCCGGCGGCTATCAAGGATGGCCTTCTTGTGCTTGGTCGTCGCCCATTTGGAGTGGCCTGACATGCTTTACGCTTCTCCTCTGATCATTCGAATAAACAGTTCGTGCACGCGCTTCTCCCCCGTCACTTCCGGGTGGAATGAGGTGGCCAGCAGGTGGCCTGAACGCACTGCAACAATTCTAGCCGTCCCCTGCAGCACGGCAGCATGCGAGGCATGCTCCGGGTCCGCGGGTTCCACCTGCGCCAGGACCTCCACGCCGGGCCCCACACGTTCCACCCAGGGGCCGCGGATGAAGACCGCGTGGACCGGGGCTACACCGGAGCCGGTATCGCTGAAGCCCAGTCCCTTGAATTCAAGGTCGGTCTCAAAGGATTCCCGCTGGCGGCCGAAGGCGTTGCGGCGGACGGTGATGTCCAGTCCGCCGAACGTCTGCTGGGGGTTGCCTGCCAGGTCCGTGGCCGGGTCCGCAATCTCATCGGCGAGCAGGATCATGCCTGCGCAGGAGCCGTACACGGGCAGCCCGTCGGCGATGAGCTTGCGCAGCGGATCCGCCACCTCGAAGGCCCGTGCAAGCTTGTCGATGGCGGTGGATTCGCCGCCGGGAATGATGAGGCCGTCGATGCCATCGAGTTCGGACGGGCGCCGGATGCCGATGCCCGTGGCGCCCATTGCTTCAGCGGCGCGCAGGTGCTCCCGGAAGTCACCCTGGAGCGCCAGGACACCGATTCGCAGGCCCGTACCCGCGCGGGAATAGTCCGTGGAAGGGGGGTTGGTCATCCAAACAGCATAGTGCTCCCCGCACGCGAAAGAGTGCCGGAACGGCCCCTCCGGCCCGGTTCCATGCCTCGGCTGGGATATATTCAGAGCATGCTTTACTTCAGCGTTCCGCTCGGCAAGCTCGTCCGCCGGGTCTCCCGGCTCAGAGGCGGAGGCTCTGCCTTCCCCGGTCTTGTGGTCGAGAAAATCGACCCCGAATTCATGCAGCGGACACTGTCCACGCTTCCGCTGGGGGTCGCCGTCGTCAGCGGGACCAACGGTAAGACCACCACCACCAAGATGGTTGTGGAACTGCTGGAAAGCCAGGGGCTGAAGGTGTTCACGAACCGCACCGGCAGCAACTTCACCCGCGGTGTCGCGGCAGCCCTGCTGGGCGACGTCGACTGGCGGGGCCGCCTGGACGCGGACATTGCCGTGTTGGAGCTTGATGAGGCGCACGCCGTGCACTTCGTCAACCGAGTTCCGCCGCGCTATAGCCTGCTGCTCAATGTCCTCCGCGACCAGCTGGACCGCTTCGGCGAAATCGACAAGACCGCCCAGCTTCTGCAGCACATCGCTTCCAAAACCACCGGCACTGTTGTCCTGAACCGGGAGGATCCGCGCGTCGCCCGGATTGCCGACACCCTGGACGGACCCCAGGTCCGATACTTCGGCCTGGACGACTCGCTGCTGAGCACCTTTCCGAACGACGACGACCTGCGGTCCGGTCCCGGCAGCCCGGTGCCGGCGTTGCCCGAAAAGCCGCACGCCGACGTCGTGCTTCGCCGGGTGGGGACGGCCGACGCCGACTTTGAGTACGACGGCGCCACGGTCACCACCGGGATGAAGCTCCGCGGCGTGTACAACATCTTCAACGCGGCCGCTGCCTTGGTCCTGGCGCGCAGCATCGCCGGTAACGGCACTACGCCCACCGACCACGACGGCCTGCTCAAAGCCCTGTCAGAGGTTGCGCCCGCTTTCGGCCGCGGTGAAAGCCTGGTGGTTGACGGGCTGCCGCTGGACCTCGTGCTGGTCAAGAACCCCAGCGGTTTCCGGCTGGGCCTGAAGTCATTTTCCGCCGGCGGCTACGCCACCATGGTCGCGATCAATGACAACTACGCCGACGGCCGGGACATGTCCTGGCTCTGGGACGTCGAATTCGATTCGCTGCGCGAAGGCGGCGTGGACCAGCTGACCGGCTCCCGGGCCTACGACATGGCGTTGCGGCTGCAATACGACGGCGTCGCCATTGGCGCCGTCGACCCG
The DNA here is from genome assembly GCF_030812315.1 of Arthrobacter oryzae. Taxonomy (GTDB): domain Bacteria; phylum Actinomycetota; class Actinomycetes; order Actinomycetales; family Micrococcaceae; genus Arthrobacter; species Arthrobacter oryzae_B. The sequence continues at coordinate 515,476 of NZ_JAUSSM010000002.1, forward strand.
GACATCACGCCGGCGCTGGCTGCGTTCATCCAAGGCGCCAAGGACAAACCCAAACGCGTATTCTGCACGTACACGGCCATGCTCGCCATCCGCCGCGAACTGTCCAAAATCACCACTGTGGAGGTGGTCTCATGACCCCGGTATCCCAAGACGGCGAATCCGCCGCAGGCGGCCCGGAAACAGTCAGTCCGGACACAGCCAGCAAGGGCACCATCAGGGTCCTGCAGCTGTACCCCCGGGACATGAACATCTACGGTGACTGGGGCAACGCCCTGGTGCTCCAGCAGCGGCTCCGCTGGCACGGCTACACGCCCGAGCTCCTCGAGTACAACGTGGGCGATGCGTTCCCGGCCGACGTTGACCTCATCGTCGGCGGCGGCGGACAGGACAGCGGACAGCTGGTCATCCAGGACGATCTGCTTTCCCGGGAATCGACGTTGAAGGAGCTGGCAGAAGACGGAACCCCCATGCTCCTGATCTGCGGGATGTACCAGCTCTTCGGCCGGTTCTTCAAGACCCGGACCGGCTCGGTCATTCCGGGCATCGGTGTGCTGGATGTCGAAACGCACGGAACCGACGAACGCCTGATCGGCAATGTCACGGTGTCCTCGACCGAGTTCGGGGACGTCCTTGGCTACGAAAACCACAGCGGGCAGACAACCCTCGGCCCGGGCGTCAAGCCGCTCGGCACCACCCCCAAGGGCACGGGCAACAACAGCAGCGACGGCAAGGAAGGGGCCCGCTACCGGAACATCGTGGCGAGCTACCTCCACGGTTCCCTGCTGCCCAAGAATCCGGCCATTGCCGACTTCCTGATCCGCACCGCCGTCGAACGCAAGTACGGCAGCTTCAGCCCCGGGGCTCCGGACGACCGCTACTCGGTGCTGGCGCGCGAACACGCGGCGCGGCGGCCCCGCTAGGTCCTGTCCGATTCCGGGGGACACGCCGGACCCAGTCTCCCCTGTGACGGATTGCGACCGGCCAGCGAATAGGCCGTGGCAGACTATTTCCATGGACACTGCAGCCGCCGGCCTCCCGGAACACCTCCGCCGTCCGTCAGGGCCACGCAATCCCGGCGACGCCTGGGTGGAGGGCGAGCTGGGTAAATTCTGGGGCCGGTTCGGATCTGCGGGCCTCCTGGTACAAGACCCGACCAAAGGCATCCTGCTGCAGCACCGGGCCACATGGAGTCATCACGGCGGAACCTGGGGCCTTCCCGGCGGAGCCTTGCACGAAGGGGAAGACGCCATCACGGGCGCCCTGCGCGAAGCCCACGAGGAAGCCGCCGTCCCGCCGGAGAAGGTCCGTATCCTCTTCACGTCGGTATTCGACGTCGGGTATTGGTCATACACCACGGTGGCCGTGCGCGTGGTTGAATCCTTCGAACCCGTCATCAACGACCCCGAGAGCATCGACCTGAAGTGGATACCGGCCAACGCCGTGGAAGACAAGGACCTGCACCCGGCCTTCGCCACCTCGTGGCCCGGGCTTAGGCGCGAGCTCCTGCAGCACCACTGATTTCACTGACGGCGTAGCCCCGGCAGGACTAGGTCCGCCCGCGCAGTCGTTGACATTGGTAAGCACCACTCCAGGGAGGCTTACCATGGTCAAACTCAGTGACGGCGTCAGCGGCACCAATGCGGCCGAAGACCCGCTGGATTCCTATTCGGCAACGGTCATCCGCGTGGCGGAAACTGTCACCCCGCACGTGGCCGCCATCGAAATGACCGGCAACGGACGCAACGGCAGGTTCCGCGTGGGCGCCGGCTCAGCTGTCCTGTTCACGTCGGACGGGTACCTGGTAACCAATGCCCATGTGGTGGGCGCGGCAGGAAAGGGCCATGCGGTGTTCGCCGACGGTTCGCGGACCGCTGTGGAGGTGGTGGGCGCCGACCGCCTGTCGGACCTTGCCATTGTCCATGGCAAGGCACCCACGGCGCCGCCGGCCGAATTCGGCGATGCCGAACTCCTCAAGGTCGGGCAGCTGGTCATCGCCGTCGGAAATCCGCTGGGTCTCTCCGGCTCTGTGACGGCAGGTGTGGTCAGCGGCCTGGGCCGCTCAATCCCGGTATGGTCCGGACGCAACCGCCGTGTAATCGAGGACGTCATCCAGACCGACGCCGCGCTGAACGCCGGCAGCTCCGGAGGGGCCCTGGCGGACGCCCACGGCCGTATCGTGGGCATCAACACCGCGGTCGCCGGTGCGGGCTTGGGGCTGGCCGTTCCGATCAACGCCACCTCGCGGCGGATCATCGCATCCCTCCTCTCGGACGGGCGCGTCCGGCGTGCCTACCTGGGACTCGTCAACACTCCCGTTCAGCTTCCGGTCAGCTCGGTTGTCCGTACCGGCCACCGCGACGGACTGCTCGTCGTCGAGGTCCTTCCGCAATCGCCGGCCGAACGGGCGGGCCTCCGCGCCGGAGACGTCCTGCTGAGCGTGGGGCGCAAGTCCGTTTCGAACGCGGAGAGCCTCCAGAAGCTGCTTTTCTCGGAGGCAATCGGAGCGCCGCTGGAAATTTCCGCACTGCGTGACGGCACGGAGCTGCATGTGGTGGCCATCCCCCAGGAAATGACGGAAAACCAATAACTCTCCACCCCAAATCGGCAACAATGAATCTGTGGTCCGTGATCCCCGACGTGAGGTGCACGGCGGAAGGCATGTCCTTCCAGCCGTTATACCGGCGTGCACCGTGCTTCTCCTTGCCGGGCTCCCCGCATGTTCGCGGCCGGGACCCTTCGACGCGCCCCCGTGTTTCCCGCCCGCTTACACGGTGACACCCGAGCGCGCACAGTTGGGCCAGAACGTGAATGTCACGGCGCCGGACGCCGACTGCGATCCACGCTACGGCGAGCATGCCCGCATTCATGTGACAGTGACGGACGCGGCGGGCGCAAAGGTATTGGACGCAACGTCCCCGATGAACGACGCCGGCGGGTTTACATATACGTTCATCGTTCCAGTGAACTCGGCGGCCGGACCGGCAACGGTGACCGCCATGCCCTACAACATTGACTGGTGCGACGATACCGGCCGGAACAACAGGGCGGGCGGGTCCGGTCAGGCCGGTGAATTGACCCGGGCATCCTGCGCCCAGCCGGTCCGGATCCTCACCGTCACGCCGTAACATAACCGCATGATCCCGGGCCCGTTCAGCCCGGAACACGCCCTCCCAGGCGAAATGCACACAAACCCCCGAAAGGCATGCCGGCGACACGTCCCGGCAGGAGGATACCGCATTTTCCGGTGTAATAAACCCCTAGTCCTATCCTGATTGCAGCCGCCCAGCTATCGTTATTGGTGAACACACCTCCGGACACATTGAAGTGCCGGACGGGTGCTGTTCCAGCGCTACAGTCCGGTTCCGGGATCACCGTCCTGAACCGAAACTGTGGGTATTGGGGTAGGCACGGGGGTGCCCAGATATCTAAACACCGTTCCCTGAACGCAGGATTCGCGTTGCTTCACTCGCACAGGGGACGGCGGTTTTCCAATCACGGCCGGGCTCTGCGGATTTCGCAGGGTTCTGCGCCTTCAGCCCGGGATCGGGACTGCTCAGGCGCCGAAAATTGCGCCGCATGGCCGTGAAAATGTTGGGGAACCGACCACCGCAGGCCTATGACCAAACGGACGGCTCGCCCGCCCTTCAAGGAGATACCGGAATCCAACCCGGATGCCCGGCCCCGTCGCAGCCTGTGGACATCACCTGGGAATGAACAAAAGATGGGAAGATCTCATGAAGAGGTCAATGGGCATGCTCGCATCCACTGTGCTGGCCGCAGGACTAGGCGTCGGAGGGACGGCCATTGCGGCCGGACCAGCAGCAGCGGACACGGGTCTGAAGACCGTCACGATTTCGGCCGAGAATTACCAGAGCTACACGGACAATAGGGACCGTGACCGTGACCGTGACCGCAGCGACCGCGACAAGCGGGACCGCGACAAGCGGGACCGTGACAAGCGGGACCGTGACCACCGCAAGTGGTGTGCGAAGCACGGCCACTGGCATTACCACCACGGTCACTGGTACTGGCACAGCGACTGCGATCGTGACCGGCGCCACGACCGCGACCACTACGAGTACCACTAGGCCGTCAGACGCCTGACCGACCGGTCTGAGGCGACAAGGGAGGGGCCCGCTGTTAAGCGACGCCCCTCTCTTGTGTCAGGCGAGCTTGTGTCAGGCTCGCACTTCCCCTGCCAGCGATGCGGTGGCAGGGTCAAAGCATGAACAACTGGGATCCAGGAGCGGCGGGCGTCCTTGAGCTCCCTTCCGGTCGCCTCATCCGCGGCCGCGCACTGGGTCGGCCCCTTCCGGCCGGTCCCAGCCCGGAATTCGCCGTCTACCTTCTGGGCACGGCCCCGCCCCGGGTTGACTGGGAGCAGCGATGGGTGCGCTGGCCGGACTTCCGGCTGCCGGCAAATGAGGGCGAGGCCATGGACGCCCTGAAGGAGGCCTGGCTGCGGGCCGCATACCAGCGCGTCGAAATCGCCTGCGCGGGCGGCCGGGGCAGGACCGGCACAGCCCTTGCCTGCATCGCCGTTCTGGACGGAGTTCCTGCGCGGCAGGCTGTTTCCTTTGTTCGGGCGCACTACCACCCGCGGGCGGTCGAGACGCCGTGGCAGCGGTGGTACGTCATGCGCCCGCGCTGAGAACGCACTGCGCTGAGACGGCACCGCGGAAGGCCTTGGAAACTAGCGGTGTTCCTCGGTGATTTCCTTGAGTTTGGCGAGGGCTACCGGCCAGGCTTCATCAAACATGGCGGCAAAATCGTCCTCGCTGTCGAGCACAACGTCCACGGTTGTGACCCCTGCGTCTTCGCTGAACGAGTAGTTCTCGTGTGTCCCGATAAACTTCTTCGCTTCATCGCTGGTGGTGTCGTCTGCTCCGTTGACAATCTGCCCCACATAGCGCAGCGAAATAAACTCCCCGGGCCTGTTCTCCTCCACGACTGCAATCATGCCGCCTAGCGAACCCTCGTCATCCGGTCCGAGGAACCGGATCTCGCTGCCCTTTGCCCAGTCGCCTTGGAAGTAGGAACCCTGGTTGAAAGCACTTGTCCACTTTCGGTATGTCGAGTCGGACAGCATGGTGGTCCATACGTCGCCGACCGGTGCGTTGATCTTCGCTGAGTACCGTAGCTTTTTCATGCCCGATCTTACTGCCGGGTAAGGAGTCCGGGACAGGCCTGGCAACATGCCTCTCAGGGAGGGGTATTTTCGACGGCCCTCCGGAGTAGGGTACCTCCATGGACATCATCCTGGTTCCCGGGTTCTGGTTGGACGCCTCGTCATGGTCTGACGTCACACCTCCGCTGCTCGCCGCGGGGCATCGCGCGGTTCCGCTCACGCTGCCCGGCCTCGAAGCCCGGGACGCGCCGCGGGCCGGCATCGGTCTGCGCGACCACATCAACGCCGTCGTGGCGGCGGTCGATAGCGCCGACCAGCCGGTGGTCCTTGTCGGGCATTCCGGGGGCGGCGCCATCATCCACGGTGCCGTTGATGCCCGGCCGGACCGCGTTGCGCGAGCAATCTACGTGGACAGCGGCCCGCTGGGCGAGGGCGGTGTGATTAACGATGAACTTCCAGCGGAAGGCGACGAGGTACCGCTTCCGCCGTGGGAGGGCTTTGAAGACGCCGATCTTACGGACCTGGATGACGGGTTGCGTGCCATGTTCAGGGCGCGCGCCGTCCCTGAGCCGAAGGGCGTGGCCTACGACCCCCAGCGCCTTCACGATGAGCGCCGCTACGGCGTTCCGGCCACCGTGATCGCCTGCGAGTTCCCCTCTGCTGTGCTGAAGGAATGGATCGACGCCGGGCATCCTTATGTGGCGGAGCTCGCGCGCATCCGCGACGTGGAGTACGTAGACCTGCCCACGGGACACTGGCCCCAGTTCACGAGGCCGGCCGACCTCGGCACGGCGATCCTCGCCGCCGTCGACCGCCAGTAAACGCCGCCCGCCGGCAGTTGGGTGCTACGCGAGAGGGGTGAGGACAGCGATCTGGTAGCCGCCCGCTTTTTCGGCGAGCTGATAGCAAAAACGCTCCCGGAGCTCACCGGCAAAAGTCCAGGTGACATCTGCCCAGACAAATCCGGGTGCTACGGCCATGATGTCAATTCTCTTTTCCACGGAGTCCACACCCTCATACTGGCCCCACGACGAGGCGAAGAACGCTTCGGTCTGGCCGGCGTCAGTGACCGGGACGGACTGGCCGGGAAACAGAATGAGCGAGGGAACGGCATACATTCCCGCGATCGCCTTGGCGTCCCGCGCCAGCAGCGCGGCTGCATAGCGGTCGAAAAAACGGTCAACGTTGTCCGAAGCTTCTGTCATGCCAGAATTATAGGAGGCCCGGAAGCGGGAAACTCCTTGGGGGAGGATCTGCGAATATCCGGCGTTTCCGCTTGAAGCGGCGATGCTCGGCCTTGGCTCGGCGGTGCTCGCGGGTGCGCTCACCGGTGCGACCCCCCGCAACGGTGGCCGTCCGGGTCAAGGTGATCGACGCCATCCGGTTTTAAGTGCCGGGACTTCTAAGTACCGGGACGTCGCCCCGAAACTCCGCCGGATGCCGATCTCGCACACCCTGTACCGCACTGTTACCACGGAGATGTTCAGCATCCCGGCGGCACCCAGGAGGAGGACGACGCCGGCGATACCGGCTGCAGCGAGCTACACCGTTGCGAAGGGGTCACCGTTGCTGGCGTAGTCCATCCTCTGCACGTGGACCTGCATGGCCGGAAACTGCCATTAAAGGTCAGCCGTAATTGCGGCCTGCAAGACCTCTGCCTGCTCAGGGTCTGGTCGTCGTCGTCCGCGAACCAGCTTCGTTGGATTATGCGTCTGTAGGTTGCCCCCACGACGGACGTCACGGCCCGCGACGGTGAGTGCCACGCCCCCCCAGGGCCGACGTCGGAGCAGCACTGGTTGATTCCCTACCTAAGTAGTGCGATCTATTTATGGGTGAGATCGATTGGCAGCAGGAACTGAACAGGGCAGCCCTCCCCCACGCCGTGCTCGCCGTCCTCAGCAACGGGGAAAGCCATGGCTACGCCATCATCGAATTCCTCAAGTCCCACGGGTTCGCACGAAGCAAGGGCGGCACTCTTTACCCGCTCCTGAAGCGGCTGGAGGATCAGGGACTGGTCGAATACGAGTGGCAACACGTGGAAGCCGGCCCCGCACGCAAGCAGTTTTCACTTACCGAACAAGGCCGCGTCGAGTTGCAGCGCGCGGCGGCCGCCTGGCGGCAAATGGACGAGTCGCTGGCCGGAATTCGAGCGAACAGACAGGAACGACAATGAGCTACAACCGCGAGTTGGCCTTCAACCTCCGAATAAGGGGTCTCTCGGAGGAGGAGGTATCCGAAACGCTCGACGAAGTTCGCGCCCACGAGTCGGCGACGGGCTCGGCCGCCGAAGACGAATTCGGGCCAGCCAAGGAGTACGCGACACAGTTCCCAAAGGCGAAACAGCGGTCACGTGGAGCGATGATCGCCACCGTCGGCGCGGCACTTGCCGTGGCCTATGTGGCCGTCGGCCTTGTCATCCTGCCATTCATGGGCGTGGACATCCGCGACTTCGTCGGCCCGCTGGAGTTGCTGCCGGCTCTCGTCCTGGGATTGGGCGGTGTCCTTGCCGGCTTCTTGCCGACTACCTTCGGCCGGTTCCACGCTCACACAGGTGACGCGGGCCCGGCAGCTTCCCCGGCCGCCGTGTCAGCGCTCTTCGGAAATGATCAGTTCCCGGGCACCTGCTCCGGCCGCGCCCATGGATTCGACCACGGTCCTGGTCCTCAGCCGCGTGGCCGCATCGGCTTCCGCGCCGGCGCACGGCCCCTGCGGCGCGTCGGCCGCCACCGAACACCATCGGTACGGATCGCGGACGATCACTGACGGCACCCATGCCAGATCCGAAGCCGCCCATTTGCCGGCCGCATCCTGGCTGAACTGTGCCCGGACCAGCAGCCCCTCGTTGTTCACCACATACCAGGGGGAAAGTTCCGTGACGCCGTTGCCCAGCCCGTACACAATCCATGTCCCTTTGTAGTTCTCGATGGGCAGTACGGAGTGGGTGTGGTGGCCGTAGACCATGGTGAACTCGCCGCTGTCCACCAGGGCATGGGCCGTGTCCTGCTGCTGGGCATTGGGCGCGCGGGCGTATTCGTCCCCGGCATGCATCACGCCGAGCACAATGTCCGCGCCGAGCGCCCTTGCCTTCCTGGCCTTGGCAATCATTGCCGGCGCGTCCAGCATGTCCACCTGCCAGGCGTACTCCGGGTATTGACCGTTCAGGCCATAGGTGGCCTCAATGACCGCAATCCTGGCGGCTTCCGTCTGCAGGATCAGGATGCCCTGCGAGTCGGCCTCGGTCCGGTAGGACCCGGTGTGCTTCAGGCCGGCGGCGTCCAGCGCGTCGAGTGTCCGCACCAGTCCGTCAGTTCCGCGGTCGATGGTGTGGTTGCTGGCCGTGGTGCAGGCCTGGTAGCCAACATTCCGGGACGCCGCAATGATCTGCGGCGGCACATTGAACGACGGGTACGCCGAGAAGGGGCCGTCCGGGCCTGAGACCGGTGTCTCCTGGTGGCAGATGGCCAGGTCGCTCTTGTCAACGTACGCGCGCTGGCCCTCGAGCAGCGGGGTGAAGTCCAGCCCCGGTTTGCCGAGGGCCGCCGCATCGGCGCGGGCCTGGTCCCACAACTGGGCGTGCACCAGCATGTCCCCGGTCACCAGAACGGAAGTGCACCGGACCGCGGCGCAGGCGGGGCCTTTGCCCAGCGTCGGTTTTGGATAAGGGGCCGGCTCCTGGGTGGCAGTGGACGACGGCGGCGCGGAGACCGCCGTCGTCGGCGTTTCCCCGGTTGCCCGCCCACCGGTGCCCTGTTCGGCTATCACGCCGCACGACGACAGAGTGAGCATCACGCAGCCCGCGGCGAGTGCCCCGAAGCGCCGCCTGGCGGGCGGTTTTTGTTGTTGTTGGCGCAGGTCCCCCATGCCGCCATTTTACGGCGGCCAATCTCCGAATCCCGCGAAATCACCATTGAGAACCGCCCGATTACATGAAAGAGTTGTTTCATGACCAACCCTCTCCTGACTCCCAGCCCTTTGCCGTTCGGGCTCCCCCCGTTTGCAGACATTGGCGAGGATCACTACGCCGAAGCGGTCCGTTCCGGGCTGGCTGAGCACCTCGCCGAAATCCAGGCGATCGTGGACAACGCCGAACCCGCCGGCTTCGAAAACACCGTACTGGCCATGGAACACGCCGGGCAGCTCCTCCAGCGTGCAGCCGCGTCGTTTTTCACCCTGGTCTCCGCTGATGCCTCGGACGGCATCCGCGCCCTCGAGACCGAGCTGTCCCCGGAGTTCTCCGCCCACCAGGATGCCATCTACATGAACAGGCGGCTGTTCGACCGGTTCTCCGAAGTGGACACCGCCGGCCTCGACGATGAATCGGCCCGGCTCGTGGAGGAGTACCTCAAGGAGTTCCGCCAGTCCGGCATCCAGTTGGACGACGCCGGACAGGAACGGCTCAGGACGGTCAATGCGGAGCTGTCCCGGCTGGGCACGGAATTCGGCCAGCGCACGAAGGAGGCCATGAAGACCAATGCCCTGCTGCTCGACGACGCCGCAGAGCTGTCCGGATTGCCCGCTGACGACATCGCCAGCGCCGCCGAGGCAGCGCGCGCCGCGGGCCACGGCGGGAAATTCCTGCTGACGCTGATCCAGCCCAGCAACCAGCCGGCGATGGCCTCCCTGGAGAACCGCGACGTCCGGCGCCGCCTCTACCAGGCCTCCATCAGCCGCGGGAGCAGCGGCGGCAGCCTCGATGTCCTCGACCTGGTGAAGTCCATGGTCGCGCTGCGGGCGGAAAAGGCCCGTCTCCTGGGCTTTGTCAACTATGCCGAGCTGACGGTGGACCGTCAGACGGCACCCGATTTCGGGGCCGTGCAGACCATGATGAACCGGCTGGCGCCTGCCGCCGTCCGGAACGCCGACGCCGAGGCCGCGGCCCTTGCTGAAGTGGCAGGCCATCCACTCGAGGCGTGGGACTGGGCGTACTATTCCGCGAAAGTGCGGCGGGAGCGGTACAGCGTGGACGAGCAGGCGCTGCGGCCCTACTTTGAACTGGACCGGGTGTTGCGCGATGGCGTGTTCTTCGCCGCCACGGCCCTCTACGGCGTCACCTTCCACGAGCGGCCCGAGCTCAAGGGCTACCACCCCGATGTCCGGGTCTGGGAAGTCCGTAACGAGGACGGATCCGAACTGGGCCTGTTCCTGGGCGATTACTATGCCCGGGAGTCCAAGCGCGGCGGGGCCTGGATGAATTCGCTGGTGGACCAGTCGGCGCTCCTGGGGACGCGGCCGGTGGTCATCAACAACCTCAACATCTCGAAGCCGCCTGCGGGCGAGCCAACGCTCCTGACGCTGGACGAGCTCCGGACGGCGTTCCACGAGTTCGGGCATGCCCTCCATGGCCTGTTTTCCAACGTGGCCTTCCCGCGGTTCTCCGGCACGGCTGTCCCGCGGGACTTCGTGGAGTACCCCTCCCAGGTCAATGAGATGTGGATCATGTGGCCCGAGGTGCTGGCGAACTACGCCCGTCACCATGTCACCGGCGAGCCCCTGCCCCAGGACATCGTGGACAGGCTCAACGAATCCCAGCTGTGGGGCGAGGGCTTCGGCACCACGGAATACCTGGGCGCGGCGCTCCTCGACCTTGCCTGGCACGTCCTGGACGGATCCCGGGTCCCGGAGGACGCCGTGGAGTTCGAAGCCAAGGCCCTGGCGGCCGCCGGCGTGGCACACAACCTGATTCCGCCGCGGTACCGCACCGGCTATTTCCAGCACATCTTCGCCGGCGACGGGTACGCCGCGGGGTACTACTCCTACATCTGGAGTGAGGTCCTCGACGCGGACACCGTCGAATGGTTCAAGGAAAACGGCGGACTCAGCAGGGCCAACGGTGACTTCTTCCGGAACGAACTCCTCTCCCGCGGCAACAGCCGCGAACCGCTGGAATCGTTCCGCGCCTTCCGGGGCCGCGACGCGGAACTGGAGCCGTTGCTGAAGCGCCGCGGCCTGGAGTAGCTTCCTCCCCTCCCAACTGACTGGCAGTTAACGTCGTGAAAAGCCGTTTTCGCGACGTTAACTGCGAGCTAGTTGGGTTAACGACGGCGGCCGGCCACCTCGAAAAGGTGACCGGCCGGCGTCGTACTGCTTTTGACGCTGTTACCAGCCGCGCTCGGCGAGGCGGTGTGGCTGCGGGATTTCGTCGACGTTGATGCCGACCATGGCTTCGCCCAGGCCGCGGGAGGCCTTGGCGATCACGTCGGGGTCATCGAAGAAGGTGGTGGCCTTCACGACGGCGGCGGCGCGCTGGGCCGGGTTGCCGGACTTGAAGATGCCCGAGCCGACGAACACGCCGTCAGCGCCAAGCTGCATCATCATCGCAGCATCTGCCGGAGTGGCGATGCCGCCGGCGGTGAACAGCACGACGGGGAGCTTGCCGGTGGAGGCAACTTCCTTGACCAGGTCGTACGGTGCCTGCAGTTCCTTGGCCGCGACGTACAGCTCGTCCTCGGGCAGGGCGGCGAGCTTGAGGATCTCGGCGCGGATCTGGCGCATGTGCGTGGTGGCGTTGGAGACGTCGCCGGTGCCGGCCTCGCCCTTGGACCGGATCATGGCTGCGCCCTCGTTGATGCGGCGCAGGGCCTCACCGAGGTTGGTGGCACCGCACACGAACGGAACGGTGAAGTTCCACTTATCGATGTGGTTGGTGTAGTCGGCCGGGGTCAGGACCTCGGACTCGTCGATGTAGTCCACGCCGAGGGACTGCAGGACCTGGGCTTCGACGAAGTGGCCGATCCGGGCCTTGGCCATGACCGGTACGGACACGGCTTCGATGATCTTGTCGATCATGTCCGGATCGGACATGCGCGACACGCCGCCCTGGGCCCGGATATCGGCCGGAACACGTTCCAGCGCCATGACGGCCACGGCACCGGCGTCTTCGGCGATGCGGGCCTGTTCGACGTTGACGACGTCCATGATGACGCCGCCCTTGAGCATCTCTGCCATGCCGCGCTTCACGCGGTTGCTGCCCGTGACGCTGTTGGCGGACGAGCCGGCTTCGCTGCTTACATCAGGTGTAGACACAAAAACCCCTATGGGTAGCTAGATGTTACGTAGATCCGGTCTCTCGGTCCCGGCGCAGGCGGCGGCACAGACGGGAAAGCCACGCCGCGCACACACCGGATTACCGGATCCAATGACCAGGTACTGCTAATACTAGTCCCACGCCGCGACGCTGCTGAATTCGGGTTACCCCGGCGGTCCCGCCTGTTTCCACGGGCACTGCCGGACGGCGGCCAGAGCGGGCCGAAACCGTTCAGGCAGGCTGCTGCGAAGCCGTGCCGTTCGGCTCCTCCAGTGATTGCCGGTGCACGGTGGCGATCCGCTGGACAACGGTGACCAGGCTGGCGGCGGCGAGCAGGATCAGCGTCACCAGCAGAACTATGCTGGGGAGCCCGATCCCGGTGAATCCCGTCACCACGAGCACCGAAACCAGCCGTTCGGCACGTTCGGCTATGCCCACGTTGGCCTGGAACCCGAGGGCTTCGGCCTTGGCCCGCGCGTAGGAGACCACCATGCCAAGCACCAGGCACACGACGGCGGCGACGGCGATGGCGCGGTCCGCGCCTCCGGTGAAGTACCAGATGGCAAGGCCGGCAAACAGGGCGCCGTCGGCAACCCGGTCCAGGGTGGAATCCAGGAAGTTGCCCCAGCGGCCGCCGCGTTCCTGCAGGCGCGCCATGATGCCGTCCAGGACGTCGGAAAAGATGAAGGCCGTAATGAACAGGGTTCCCCACCACAGCTGACCCAGCGGATAGAACACCAGGGCGCCCACCACCACGCCGGCCGTGCCCACGATGGTGATGGCATCCGGGGAGACGCCGATTTTCAGGAGCCAGCGGGCAAGCGGCGAGAACAGCGCGGTGAAGAACCCCCGGGCGTGCCGGTTAAGCACGTTCGTCCTCGGGCCAGGCCTCGGCGACCTGCTGGCGGACCTCACCGAGCGTCTGCGTGATGGCTTTTGTCTGGGCGATGATGGGGAAGAAGTTTCCGTCCCCGCCCCAGCGCGGAACCACGTGCTGGTGCAGGTGCCCGGCAATTCCCGCGCCGCCGACAACGCCCTGGTTCATCCCGAGGTTGAAGCCGCCGGGATTGGCCACTTTCCGCAGGACCCGCATGGAGGTCTGCGTCAGCGCTGCGAACTCCGCCGTTTCCTCCACGGTCAGGTCCGTGTAGTCCGGCACATGGCGGTAGGGACAGATCAGCAGGTGTCCCGGGTTGTAGGGAAAGAGGTTCAGCACCACGTAGGCGGTTCGGCCGCGGTACACGATCAGGGAGTCGTCGTCGCTGCGCGCAGGGGCGACGCAGAAGGGGCAATCTTCCTCATTCTTGAACTGATGCTGGCCGCCCTTGATGTAGGCCATGCGGTGCGGAGTCCACAAGCGCTGGAAAGCGTCCGGAACTCCGGCCAGGCCGAAATCATCGGTCGCCTCGCCGTCGCCCGGATATCCCCCGCCAGCGCCTGTGGTCTCCTGCACGTCGTTTGCCTTCCGCTTCCGCTAGCTGGTCCGGTTGCGGACGGCTTCGACAATCCTCTGGACGGCCTCGGCCACCGGCACGCCGTTGTCCTGGCTGCCGTCGCGGAAGCGGAAGGAAACGGCTCCGGCTTCAGCGTCCTCGCCGCCGGCAATCAGGACGAACGGAATCTTGTCCTTGCTGGCGGTACGGATCTTCTTCGGGAAGCGGTCCGAGGAGATGTCCACCTCGGCCCGGATGCCGGCCGCCTTGAGCTGGCCGACGACGTCGAACATGTAGTCGTTGAACGCTTCGGCGACCGGGATGCCCACCACCTGCACGGGTGCCAGCCACGCCGGGAAGGCGCCGGCGTAGTGCTCGGTCAGCACACCCATGAACCGCTCCACGGAACCGAACAGGGCGCGGTGGATCATCACCGGGCGCTGGCGGGTGCCGTCGGCGGCCTGGAATTCGAGTTCGAAGCGCTCAGGCAGGTTGAAGTCGAGCTGGATGGTGGACATCTGCCAGGTACGGCCGAGGGCGTCCTTTGCCTGGACCGAGATCTTGGGGCCGTAGAACGCTGCTCCGCCCGGATCCGGGATGAGTTCCAGCCCGGAGGCTTCGGCCACCTCGGCGAGGGTCCGGGTTGCTTCCTCCCAGGTGGCGTCGTCGCCCACGAACTTGTCTTCGTTCTTGGTGGAGAGCTCCAGGTAGAAGTCGTCCAGGCCGTAGTCCTTGAGGAGGCCCAGCACGAAGTTCAGCGTGGTGGTGAGCTCGTCCTTCATCTGCTCACGGGTGCAGTAGATGTGGGCGTCGTCCTGTGTCATGCCGCGCACGCGGGTCAGGCCGTGCACCACGCCGGACTTTTCGTACCGGTACACGGAACCGAATTCGAAGAGCCGCAGGGGCAGTTCGCGGTACGAGCGTCCGCGCGAGCGGAAGATCAGGTTGTGCATGGGGCAATTCATCGGCTTCAGGTAGTAGTCCTGGCCGGGCTTGCGCACGCTGCCGTCCTCGTTCAGTTCCGCGTCGATGTGCATCGCCGGGAACATGCCCTCCTTGTACCAGTCCAGGTGGCCCGAGACTTCGTAGAGGTGCCCCTTGGTGATGTGGGGGGTGTAGACGAACTCGTAGCCGGCGTCCACGTGGCGCTGGCGGGAGTAGTCCTCCATAGCCTTGCGGATGATGCCGCCCTTGGGGTGGAACACCGGCAGGCCGGAACCCAGCTCGTCCGGGAAGGAGAACAGGTCGAGCTCGGCGCCCAGCTTGCGGTGGTCGCGGCGTTCGGCCTCGGCGATGCGCTCCTGGTAGGCCTTGAGGGCGTCCTTGGTGGGCCAGGCCGTGCCGTAGATGCGCTGCAGCTGCTGGTTGTTCTGGTTGCCCAGCCAGTAGGCGGCCGAGGACCTGGTCAGGGCGAAGGCGTTGGAGATGAGCTTGGTGTTGGGCAGGTGCGGGCCGCGGCACAGGTCGCACCAGACGGTGTCGCCGCTCTTGCGGTCAACGTTGTCGTAGATGGTGATGTCTCCGGCGCCCACCTCGACATTGACCCCTTCACCGGCGTCGGCGGCGTCGTTCTTCTTGCCCAGCAGTTCGAGCTTGTAGGGCTCGTCCTTCATGGCTTCGCGTGCCTCGTCCTCGGACACCACGCGGCGGACGAACTTCTGGTTCTGGTTGATGATCTTGAGCATCATCTTTTCCAGGGCCTTCAGGTCTTCCGGGGTGAACGGCTCGGCGACGTCGAAGTCGAAGTAGAAGCCGTCAGTTATGTAAGGCCCGATCCCGAGCTTGGCGTCAGGCCGCAGCTGCTGCACGGCCTGGGCCATGACGTGGGCGGTTGAGTGCCGGAGGACGTTGAGGCCGTCCGGGGAATCGATGGTGACACCTTCGATGTCCGCGCCTTCGGGGAGCGGCTGGTCAAGGTCTTTCAGTTCGCCGTTCACACGGGCGACTACGACGTCGCGGCGCTCAAAGAAGAGTTCCGCGCCGGTGGTCCCGGTAGTCACCTTGGTCTCTTCGCCGTCGACGATGAGGGTGATCTTCTGGGCATCTGACACGGGTGTCTCCTATTCAAAGTTAAGGCTTCGTAGCTTGTGGCGTACGGGGACCACAGCCAGCCTCGTCCATGCTATCGGTTGAGAGATAGGCCGACCAAAGCGGCACGTTGGGTTCACTGTTCCGCAGGGCAGGTCAGCTGCCCAGCCCGGTGATGGCCAGGTTACGGCTGATCCCGTCCAGCGGCCCCTGCAACTGCTGGTCCCGCTCCCGCTGGCCAGTGGATTGCTTTTCCGGGAACGGCAGGGTCTCGGGTCGGCTAAGGTCCCAGGCCATGCTGGCGCTGATGCTGATCCCGCGGGGTCCGGTCCGGCGGGTGTTGCCCCGGATGAGGAGCAGCCTGGTGCCGAACAGCAACGGGCCGGCCAGCTCCTGGGCTTCATGGAAGAACACCGAGTCAACGCAGCCGGTGCCGTCATCGATGCTGATGAACACGACCCGGCGGCCTCCCCGCATCGGCGGAGTCTGGGTGGCGATCCGCACACCGGCAACCAGCACTTCAGTGCCGTTCCGGAGCCCCAGGAGCTTATCGGCGGTGGTGACGCCCAACCGGTCCAGCAGGGGCCGGTGGCTGGACATCAGGTGTTCACTGACATCCACCGCCATCAGGTCAAGCTCGGCCCTGACGTTCTCCACCATGGTGGGTGCTGGAAGTTCGGCTTTCAGGTTCCTGAGTTCAACATCGCCCAGGGGCAGGGAGAGCTGGCCTTCGATGACCTCAACGCCTTTTTTGGAAGGACGGTTCTGGAGGGCCTGCAGGTGCTGGACGAGGTCAGCCCTGTTAGCGGCTCCCCCGGACTCCCGATGCAGTGTGTCGAACGCTCCCAGCTGGGCAAGCCGCTTGATGCTCGGTTTACTCAGACGGGAGCGGGCCCGAAGGTCGGCCAGCGAGTCATAGGGCTGACCGGAAACAATCCTTTTCAGTTCAGCGCCGGAGAGCCCGTAGATGCCGTTCAGGCTCAGCCGGATGCCGAGCTTCCCCCGGTCCGGCCCGGACCCGACCCGTTCCACGCGGTACTCCGCCTGGCTCTTGTTGATGTCGAGGGGGAGGATGGGGATCCCCAGCCGCCGCGCTTCGGCAACAAGGAGCCTCTTGGGGTACATGCCCGGATCGTGTTCCCACAGCCCGGCCAGGAAAGCCTCCGGATGGTGGGCCTTCAGCCAGGCCGACTGATAGGTGGGCACGGCGAAGGCTGCGCCGTGTGCCTTGCAGAAGCCAAAGCTGCCAAAGGCCTTCAGCGTTCCCCAGACCTTGTCCACTACATCCGGGGTGTAACCCTTCGCCCGGGCTTCCTTGCGGAAGAATTCCTCCACCTTGGGTTCAAGGAGTTCGTTCCCCAGGGCACGGCGGAATTCATCAGCCCTGGCCAGCCCGCACTTTGTCATGACGTCGAAGGTCTTCAGGATCTGTTCGTGGAAGACCGTCACGCCGTGGGTTTCCTTGAGCACGGGTATGAGATCCGGATGCGGATAGACCTCAGGCGCAAAACCGTGTCGGTGTTCCAGGAAGGGGCGCACCATGTCCGATTTCATGGGACCGGGCCGGAACAGCGAAATGTCGATGATGAGGTCGTTGAATTCCCTCGGGGCCATCTTGCCGATCAGTTCCCGCTGCCCAGGTGATTCGATCTGGAAACAGCCCAGCGTGTGGGTGCTTCGGATCAGTTCGTAGGTCGGTTCATCGTCCAGGGGTACGGCGTTGAGGTCGATGTGCCCGTCAGCGGCGATGTAATCCGGTCCGGTGCCTTCGGGCCCCACCGGGTGGACGCCTGCAGCCACTACCTCAGCCTTCGAGGGGTGCAGCCTGATGACCTCCCTGACGGCGAAGGCCATGGCGCTTTGCATCCGGACGCCGAGGACGTCCAGTTTGAGCATGCCCATCGGGTCCATGTCGTGCTTGTCGAACTGGCTCATGGGCAGGCCCAGTCCGCTGGGCTGGACGGGTGTCCGGTCCAGCAGGGTGGCGTCGCCAAGGATTACGCCACAGGGGTGCATGGAGATGTGCCTTGGCAGCCGGTCGAGCCTCTCGGTCAGGTCCACGAGCAGGTCCAGCTGCTGGTTTTCCGCGAAATCGCGCTGTTCCACCCGGCCCGCGAATTCCTTCAGCTCCGGTTTCTCCACCAGGGCCTCACGGAACTTCCGGGCCGAGAAACGCCACAACTGTTTGGCGATTTCGCCGATGTCGCCGTCGTCCATGCCCAGCGCCAGCCCGGCGTCGCGGACGGCACCGCGAGCGCGGTAGCCGTTCTGCATGCTCATGAGTGTGACCCGTTCCGCCCCGAAGCGGTCAAAGATCCTGCGGTAGACATTGTGCCGCTCGGCGCTTTCGACGTCGATATCGATATCCGGAAGGGTTGCCCTGTCGCGGGAGAGGAACCGTTCGAAAATGAGATCGTGCTGAAGCGGGTTCACCTGGCTGACATCGATCAGGTAGTTGACCAGGCTGGAGGCGCCGGAGCCCCTGGCGGCTGCCCTGACCCCCATGTCCAGGATCATTCGGGATACTTCCGCCACCGTGAGGAAGTAGGCTGCAAACCCCAGGTTTGCGATGATCTTCAGTTCGTGGTCCAGCCGTGCCCGCATTTGAGCTTCAGCCTCACCCGATATCCCGGGGAACCGCCGGCCGATACCCGCCTCGCAGCGCTGGGTCAGCTCAACCAGCGGGTCGCCGTCGATGCCGATGACGGCCGCTTCAGGAACAACAGGCTGCTTCCATCCCATGTCAGTGACGGGATCAATCCGGCAGCGGTCCGCGAGCGCTTCGGTTTGGCCCAGCAGCCGGGCGAGGTCTGTGGTGCCGTAGCCCGCGGCATGGATGATCTCCTTGCCGAGCTGGAGCATTTGGTCCGCAGATTTCAGCCAGCCCTGGCCGTTCGGCTGCAGCAGCGGCTCCGCGGTCAGCTCGGGGAGCGACTTCAGGGTGCGCGCTGAATCCAGGACATCAGCTGTGGCGGCCCCGTCCTCCGCGCAGTACCGCACGGCGTTGGTCAATACGGCGGGCACCCCGTGCTCGGCAGCGAGCTTGAGCATGCGCACGGCGTGTGCGGTGCTCAGCGGCTGGCCGGGGGCACTGAGGTGTGACACTACTTCTGCCGCCACTGTCCCCTTGGGCATACCGTCCAGCCACTGTTTGAACAGGGTGCGGGGACGAAGGTACCGGCGGCCGCCCATTGCCCTGCCGACGTCGGAATCCGGTCCGATCAGGACGGTCAGGACCGGCTCCAATGTCTCCGGATGCAGAGTCCGGGAGGCGAGTTCGGCGCGGGTCACCGCAACGGGAACTGCTCCCCCGGCTTTGCCGGAGGTGCGGGCATGGGCATCTGAAATAAGCCGGCAGAGGGCGCGGTAACCTGCACCCTTGTTGTGTCCGTGGGCGAGAACGACGACGCGGCCCGCGAGCTGGGTGCGGAGGTCGCCGCCGTCGTCGAAGACTGCAAGGTCAACCCCGACGACGGGATCCAGCCCCGCTGCCATGCAGGCTTTGAGGTGTTTGACAGTGCCGTACAGCCCGTCCCTGTCGGTGCAGGCCAGTGCCGTGGCACCGTCCGCGGCGGCCGACTGGGCGAGCTCGTCCGGCCAGGAGACCCCGTAGTGCGCGCTGAAGGCGGTGGAAACGTGGAGATGGGTGAAGCTCATGCTGATTGTGGCCGGAGGGCATCGTGGATCCGCAGCAGCCTCCAGCGTCCGCTGCCGATATTCCTGGTCAGGTCAAGGGTGAGGCTGCCTTCCGGGCCGGGCGCAGCCTTGGCGTCGGATAGCCGGACCTGGACACGCCAGATTTCGTGGTCAACCAGCCCCGGTCCGGTACCCAGCGGCGCCCGGGTTTCCTCTACCCACCATTGGCGCCGTTCATACCAGCGCACGGGTTCGGCGCAGACCGTGTAATGCCGGCCGGCCCAGGTGAGTTCCAGCGGCTCGCCGGCGGGGGTGCAGACGACATCGACACCCTCGCTGAACATGCCCATGGGCGCCTCCCGGAACAGCCCTCCCCGTCCCGCAACTGGTGACCGTGACGGGAGACAGGAAGAAACTTGAAATGATTCGGTTTATATGGTTCGTTCGAATATATCTTCGAATAAAACCAGTCTACGCCGGGGCGGTGACAAAACCTAGATCAGGGGTGGACGGACGGGAGCGCAAGGGGAAGGATGGAGCCATGAGCTCCCATAACGCACTCCTGAAGCACGTATCCATCGCCGCCAAGGACTCCACCTTGGTGGCGACTTTTGCTATTGACGGGAATATCCCCGGGTCGGGCGCCTATGTGGTGGGCCTTGTGGCGGCCACACCGGATCATTCCCATCAACGAAGAATGGGAATCGAGTTCATGAACGGCGAAGCCGTGTCCTTCTATTGCTTCAGCCATGACGGCACCGAGGAAAATTTTGACCTCAGCGGCGTGGAACATTCAGGCAGCACCATTACCGGGAACTTTCCCATGAGTACCGTCCTGGGGCTGGAGAAGGGTCATCTCATGACCGCTTTCAGCGAAGCCGACGGCAGGGACTACCAAGCCAACGTGCCGGTGGAGGAATCCCTCTAGATTCGCCCGGCAGAAAGACCGGCAAACGGACCCGTGCAACTGGCCGGGTCGAACGCCGCTAGTCGAACGCCGTTAGTTACTGGGCGTTGTGCACTTTCATCTCAAGTTCAGTGAAGGCCGTGATCATGGCACGGTAGGTCTTCTCCACGATGTCCGGGTCAATGTCCTTCTTCTCCGCGGCGGCACGGACATGCTCGATGACCTTCTCCACCCGGCCGGGTGCACGGACCTCTGCGTCATCGCCCTTGAGCGTGCCGGAAATCCGGATCAGGCGTTCACGGCGCGCAATCAGGGTGACGATCTGCTCATCTACTTCATCGACGGCCACGCGGACAGCTGCGAGCTGCTCCCTGTCGGCCTGGGCGTCTTTGTCGTGTCCGTGATTTGTGGGCATGTGCATGACAGTATCTAAGAATGCAGCCTCGAGTCGACTTCATTTCACTTGGCGTCCGCAGTGTTGACGCCGCACGCAGGTTCTACGTCAGCGGCCTTGGCTGGCCGGTGCACCGGGAAGTCCCCGGCGAAGTGGTGTTCATCCAGGCAAACCACGGCCTCATTCTTTCCCTCTGGGATGCTGGCCAGATGCAGGCAGAGGCCTCCGTGGACAGCCCTGCCGGGATCCCCTGCATCACCTTGAGCCACAACGTGGGCAGCGCCGCGGATGTGGACCGGGTCCTGGCCGAAGCCGAGGCCGCGGGAGCAACGATGGTGGGCCCGCCGAAAACCCAGCCGTGGGGCGGCTACACCGGATACTTCGCCGATCCGGACGGCTTCCGCTGGGAAATCGCCTTCAATCCCACGTGGACCGTTGACGCCGGCGGCACGGTGACGGTCTGACGCCCGCCCAGACTAACGCCCTCTGGACACCGCCCGCCTAGAACAGGCTTCCCACCGGCTGGATGAGTTCCGCTGAGTCGTTCTTGACGTTCCCGACGGCGGGGCCAACCGCATCGATCGTCCAGCCTTCCGCGACGTCGTGCGCCCCGGCCCGGACCAGGTCCACCAGCCCGGCGGCGTCATCGGCCTGGGGGTCCAGCCACGCCTCCATGGTGGTGCGGTCCATGGGGAGCGGCACCCTGTCGTGCAGGGCGGTGAGCTCGGCCAGCATTCCTCCGGCATAGCCTTCGGGCGGTGAGTCGGTGGTCATGATGGAGGTGGACAGCATCCAGCGCTGCGGGTCGCCCTCCGGCTTGGAGGGGTCCTTCCACCACTCATACAGCCCGGCAAACACCAGCGGCCGGCCGTCCTTCGGGTGGACGTAGTAGGGCTGCTTGCTGCGCCCCTCGCCCTTCCATTCGTAATAGCCGTCCGCCGGAACCGCGCACCGCCTAGACCTCGTTGCCTTGCGGAAAGCCGGCTTCTCCAGGACGCTCTCGCTCCGCGCATTGATCATTTTCGAGCCGATGGAAGGATCCTTGGCCCAGGACGGCACCAGCCCCCAGCGGGCCACGTGCAGCTGCCGGACCGGGCTGCCCTCGACCAGCCGCTCCAGCAGGATGGGCACGTCAGCGGTAGGAGCCACATTCCACGACGGCGGAACCGCCAGTTCCTCTTCCAGTTCGGCGTCAAACTCGGCCAGCAGGTCCCCGACGGCCCTGGCCATCACGTAGCGTCCACACATGGCACCAGCATGCCACCGCCCGCAGGCGGTGTCACCCGGCGTCACCCACGGCGACGGTCAGGGCCCGCCGCCGTGGGAATACCGGCCGTCGGGTTACGGTTGATGGGAAAGACATCAGCTTTGATTACGACGAGCAACAACGAGCTTGAGGAGAACTCCGTGGATTTCACTCCCGAATCCGGCACCATCACCATGTTTTCGACCACCTGGTGCGGTTACTGCAACCGGCTGAAGAAGCAGCTGGACGCCCAGGGCATCGGTTACACCGAGATCAACATCGAAGAAGTTGAAGGCACTGCCGATCTCGTGGAGCAGCTCAACGGAGGCAACCGGACCGTCCCCACCGTCCTCTTCCCGGACGGCACGGCCGCCACCAACCCGTCGGCGGCTGAGGTAAAGAGCCGGCTCGCGGCCTAAGCCCCGTCCGACGCAAAGGCTGTTCAAAAAGCAAGGCCGGGCACCTGTGTGCCCGGCCTAATGCATGTCCGCAGACCATGTCCGCCAACGCGTGACGGTTAGCCTCGCAGGCTGACGAAGTCCGCATACTCCAGCCGCGCGTATTCGGCATAGGTGTTAATGACCGCCGCTTCGACCGCCGCAACGTCGAGTCCGGGGACGAGGTCGTCGACGGCCCCTGCAGTGGACGGGTCCCAGTCCAGCCCCAGGGCGGCGTAGCTGGCTTCCAGCACACGGCGGATGGGCCCGGAGTTTTCCACCACGATGACCGAGCTGAACAGCCATCCGCCTGACACAACCCGCTGGGCTGTGCCGATCAGTTTGACCCTGTGCTGAGGATCTGCCGGGTCCTGGCCGTGGACGCTAAACTCCCCCGGGCAGTACTCACCCGGGATTTCGCCGACGGCGGCGTGGACACCCGCGCTGCGGAGGGCCTCGGCCAGCATCTCCCCGAAGAAGGCGAAACGCCCTTTGGCCCCCGCGATGGCGTCGGCATGCGGTTCCACGTGATCGACGATCAGTGTTCCCTCATGGTAGGCCGCGGCCCGGCCGCCGGCCTTCCGGACCAGCGGTTCAAAACCGAGCTCCCGGCAGGCCCGGGCCGCTGCCTCAAAGCCGGGAAGGTGAGCGTCGCGCTGGCCGAAGGCTACTGTGGGCGCCGGGCGGTACAGCCGCAGCGTCGGGCCGATCTTGCCGGTTTTGGCCAGGCCCAGCAGTTCAATGCCGAATTCCAGGTCCCGCGCCGCCCCCAGCGACTGTTCCTGCCGGACGATGGTCAGCGTGGCTGGTGCGCCGGCCGCGTGCTGCATCTTGCTAAGCTCCCTTATGGTCATTCTGCAATTCCTCGTGGTCGCCGCCGCGTTCGCCGTCATCGATGCCATCTGGCTCAAGACGATGAACCCGTTTTACCGCGGACAGATTGGTGAACTGCTGGCCGACCGGCCCCATCTAGGGTACGCGGTGGTGTTCTACGTGATCTACATTGCCGGCATCGTGTTCTTCGCCCTGCGTCCCACGCTCGACGGCGGCAGCTGGCTCAGCGCGGTGGGCTACGGCGCCGCGCTGGGCGCGTTCGCCTACGCCACGTACGACCTCACCAATGCCGCCACGCTGAAGACATGGCCGCTGCAGCTTATTGTTGTGGACATCCTCTGGGGCGCAGCTTTGACGGCCCTGGCTACGCTGGCCGGCTGGCTCGTCTTCCACAAGAGCTGAGCCCTGCGAAGCCGCGTTCCGTGGCTGCTACGTCCTGCGGATGGTCAGGATCTGTTCGGCGCGGCCGAAGGGCCCGCTAAGGTCGTGGAGCACCGTGGACGTCAGCCCGATGCCGTCTGCGCCGAAGGAGACCGCGTTGTCCAGGCCAAGCCAGTCGCCGGCAGGTTTCCGGTACATGTGGATCTGCAGGTCCAGGTTGGGGAAGGCGTAGCTGTCCCTGCCCGGAGGGACGCGAGCCGCTATTCCGTTCGCAGTGTCCACCAGCCCCATCAGCCGTGCCACGTCCCCGCTGTCAGCCGTGTCCGTGAGCGGATGCCCGGTGCGCAGCCAGACTTTCCCGGCGCCCGGGCGGTGTCCGTCCGCCACCCGCATTTCCAGGGAACGGATATAGCCTCCCGGCCAGACGCTGGCGCCGTCGTACGGTGAGCACTCGTCCGGCCCCGGAATCACGCCGTCTTCGACCGCTGCGACGGCGGCTGTATCAGACGTAATCATCCGCCACGCCGTGGCACGGATCGCCACGCGACCGTCCGCAACGAGTTCGGCCTGCAGCAGTTCGATGGTGCGTCCGGGCCGCAGCGTGGTGGTGACCACCTCGAACTCGCCGCCCGGGATCAGCCCCAGGATCTCGTAGCTCAGGCGCGCCATCCGGACATCGCTCCGCGGTTCGTGCCTATCCAGGCAATCCGCCATGAGACCTGATGCCGGCGCCATGTGCTGTTCGTGTTCGTTCCAGGCACCCTGGGCGTGAATGGTCGAACGGAAACGCCCGCCTCCCAGTGACTCGTAGTAGAAGTCGCCCTCGGCAAGTTCCGGAAGTGCTGCAGTCAACGTCGACCCTTTCGCATGGCTGGTGATGATCCCAGAACACACTATCGCTTGCTGCGGACCTCCGGCCTTCGGGTTGCGGCCGCCCGAGCGTCCTGCAGCCGGTCTCACAGCTTCCTCTTATCCTGACCCCATGGCCGGTATATGTCCCGAGCCTAGAAATAATGCATGACTCCTCTCAAGAACCAGCACCGTAAAGGCGGCCGCGTACGACGCGCCGTCGTCGCCGGGGCGGTCGCCCTCACACTCTCCGCAGGCGGGGCCACTGCGTGGGCACTGGACCGCTTTGTGGTCCAGCACGTGGAAATCTCGGACGTCTCCGCCTACCAGGCAAGCCAGGCGGGGACGACGGCAGGAACCACCAGTGATTCCACCAGCGAATCAAGCAGCACGACCGCCGTCACCACGGACACGTCCTACGTCTCTGACAGCTCCAACATCAATATCTCCACGGTGACCACCGGCAGCGGTGACAGCACTGTCACGTACTACGTTGCCGACGTCGAACTGGATGACGCCACCACCCTCCAGTCCGCGTTCGCCAACAAACAACAGCTTCGGCGGGAACATCACCGAAACCACCTCCGCGATCGCCGAAGACAACAACGCGGTGTTCGCCATCAACGGCGACTACTACGGCTTCCGCGACACCGGCATCGTGATCCGCAACGGCGTGGTGTTCCGCGACGAAGGCGCCCGGCAGGGCCTGGCCTTCTACCGCGACGGCACCGTCAAGGTCTACGACGAAACCGCCACCACCGCCGGGCAGCTCATGGCGGACGGCGTCTGGAACACTCTCTCGTTCGGCCCGTCCCTGCTGGACGACGGCGGGACCGCCGACGGCATCGGGGACGTGGAGGTGGACACCAACTTCGGCAACCACTCCATCCAGGGCGAGCAGCCCCGCACCGCCGTCGGCATCATCGACGGGAACCACCTGGTGTTCGTGGTGGTGGACGGCCGCAGCCCCGGTTACAGCTCCGGCGTGACCATGACCGGTCTGGCGCAGATCATGCAGGACCTCGGCGCCACCACGGCGTACAACGTCGACGGCGGCGGATCCTCCACCACGTACTTCAACGGGGAGCTGGTCAACAACCCGCTGGGCGAAAACAAGGAACGCGGCACCTCCGACATCCTCTACATCGCGCAGTAGGGGCCGGCCATGATCATCCTGATCCCGGCCTACGAGCCGGACCAGCAACTTCCCGCCCTGGTCCGCTCCATCCGGGACGCCGAACCGTGGGCAACCGTGGTGGTGGTTGATGACGGCAGCGGCCCCGCGTACCGTGACGTGTTCGACGGCGTCAGGGCGCTCGGGTGCCACCTCATCGGCTACACGCGCAACCGCGGAAAGGGCTTCGCACTCAAGACCGGCTTTTGGCTTCATCGCGGACCACCTGCCCGGCCAGGACGTGGTCTGCGCCGACAGCGACGGCCAGCACACCATCGTGGACATCCTTCGCGTGGCGGCCGCGGTCAGGAGTGACCCGGCACAGCCCGGCTCACCGGTCATGGTGCTGGGCACGCGAAGCTTCACCGGCAACGTCCCGGCCCGCAGCAGGCTTGGCAACAACGCCACGAGGCTGCTCTTCACCCTGGCCACCGGCGAGCGCTTTTCCGACACGCAGACAGGCCTCCGCGGCTACCCCGCCTCCATGCTCCCCTGGCTGCGGGCCGTCCACGGCGAGCGCTACGAGTACGAGCTGAATCTCCTGCTCGAGGCCAGGCGGGCCGGCTATGCCATCGAGGGCGTGGACATCGCCACGGTATACCTGGACCACAATTCCGGGTCGCACTTCAGGCCGCTGGCGGACTCCGCCCGGATCTATGCACCGCTGATCAAATTCCTGGCGTCCTCGTTCACGGCGTTCCTCGTGGACACCGTGATGTTCCTGATCCTCAACGCTGCCACCGACTCGCTCGTGCTTGCTGTGGTTGGCGCCCGGGCCGTGAGTTCCGCAGTCAACTTCGCAGTCAACCGCAGGCTGGTGTTCCGGCACGGCAGGGAGAAGCCTGCGGCGCAAACGGGCGTCGGCTACTTCAGCCTGGTACTGGTGCTGCTTGCCGCCAACTTCGGGCTCATCGCGGCCTTCGAAGCGGTTTCGCTGTCCCCGTTGGCCGCCAAGATCCTTGCTGAAAATCGCCACGCTTGCCGTCAGCTACGTGGTGCAGCAGCGGTTCCTCTTCGCAAAGAGCGCTGGCAAGGCCGCCGGGAAAACAGCGGATGAACGCGCGGAAAACACTCATATTCCGGCCTAGGTTCCGTCACAGCACCAGCACAGTTTGGCCGTGGATCGTAAAGACCAATCCACCCATCAGATTCCGGAGAACCCCATGACACCGCTCATTCTTATTGCCGCCGACCTGGCCGCCATCAGCATCCTGACCTTCGCCCTCTACCTGCGCCGGCACCGGCGCCGCGACCTGGTGGTGTCCTACCTCGGCATGAACGTCGGCGTCATGGCCGTGGCCGCCGCACTCTCCGGATCTGCCGCCGGCGTCGGCCTGGGACTCGGCCTCTTCGGGGTGCTGTCCATCATCCGGCTCCGCTCCACCGAACTTGCCCAGCACGAGGTTGCGTACTACTTCTCCGCCCTGGCCCTTGGCCTGATCGCCGGTCTCGGGATCGACCCCGTGTGGCTGCCGCTGGTGCTGATGGCCATGATCCTGCTGGTCATGTTTGTGGGCGACCACTCACGGGTCCTGCCGGCATACCGCCACCAGACAGTGATCCTGGACCGTGCCATCGCCGTGGAGGAGGAACTGTACGCCCGGCTCGAAGAGGTGGTCCAGGGCAAGGTCCACTCGGCCACCGTGCAGGAGCTGGACCTCGTCAACGACAAGACAATCGTCGACGTGCGTTACGCCTACATTCCGGCAGCATTCCCCGCCGGTTCGACCGACTCCGCCGCTTTGGAATTCCCGTCAGCCGGGACAGGGGTCATGGAACCGCCAGTCCTCTCCCCGTTCCCGACGGCGGCTGCCCGCCACGCTGCGGACCCGGCGCCGGCTGTGCCTGCCGGCCGTGCGGCCGACCCCGTCCATGCCTCGGCAGCTGCGGCGTGAGCGCCCCGGTACAAGCCGGCGTCCTGGGAACCCTGCGCCTGCTGCCGCCGGTCGGGCTGGACGAACTAAATGCCGAAGCCGCGCTGCAGACCCGGGTGGACCGCAAGTACGTGGTCCCCGAGACGCTGGCACAGCAGCTCCTGGCCACGTTCGACGCCGAGGTCCGGGTGTTGGAGATGGACGGCTCCCGCTGCTTCGCCTACGACTCCGTGTACTTCGACACCGAGCAGCTGGACAGCTACCTGCTGGCAGCCCACGGCCGCCGGCGCCGCTACAAGGTCCGCACCAGGACCTATGTGGACAGCGCGATCAGCTTCCTGGAGGTCAAAACGGAAGGCGCCCGCGAGGCCACGGTCAAGGAACGCATCCCCTACGAGCTCACCGACCGCACCCGGCTGACGGCCGAAGGCCTGGACTACGTCCAGGAAACCCTCGCCGCCGCAGTGGGCGATGTGCCCTCCGGACCGCTGGGGCCCGTGCTGGAGACCCGCTACTTCCGTACCACCCTGTACCTGCCCGAATCCGGGAGCCGGGCCACCCTCGATACGGATGTCACCTGGCAGCGCCCCGGCCAGCAGGCATGGGTCCTGGACGGCGCCGTAATCCTCGAGACCAAGTCCGGATCGACGGCCGGCCCGCTGGACCGGCATCTCTGGGCCTACGGAGTGCGGCCGTCCCGGATCTCCAAGTTCGCCACCGGAATGGCGGCGCTTTGCCCGGACCTGCCGGCCAACCGCTGGAACCGGACACTGCGCCGGGACCTGGCCCTCCGCCCCGCCGCCTGATCCCTACACCCCCACCTGGGACGCGGTGTCCGAAGTGGCCGTGACCCTGGCGGAGGGCGCCAGCTCGGTGGCATCAGGTTCGTCGGACGCTGTGAAGGTCGACGGCGACACAGTCACCATCAGCGCGGCCGGAACCTACCGCCTGAGCGGGTCACTGTCGGACGGGCAAGTAGTGGTGGCCGCTGGCGAGGAAGACGTAGTGCGCATCATCCTCGACGGCGCGGACGTAACCAGCTCCACCGGATCCCCGTTCGTGGTGCAGAGCGCCAACGAAGCAATCGTGTTCCTGGAGGACGGCACGTCCAATGCCCTAAGCGACGCTGCAACGTACGCAGACCAGGGCGAGGACGCACCCAACTCGGCGCTCTACTCCATGGCCGACCTCACCGTCGCCGGCGCCGGCTCGCTCGCAGTGGACGTCAACTACAACGACGGCATCTCCGCCAAGGACGGCCTGGTGCTGGCAGCAGGAACCGTGAAAGTGGACGCGGCGGACGACGGCATCGTAGGCAAGGACTACGCCGTCCTCCTCGACGGTGCCTTCCAGGTCACGGCCGGCGACGACGGCTTCACATCGGACAACGAGGAGGACGAAGGCCGCGGCTGGGTACTCATCAACGGAGGTACCCTCAACGTGAGCGCCGGGGACGACGGCATCAAGGCGTTCAATACTCTCACCATCGCCGCCGGCACCGCCACGGTGGAGGAGTCCGAAGAAGGCCTGGAAGCCCAGCACATCGTGATGTCCGGGGGCACGGCCAACGTCACGTCCAACGACGACGGCGTCAACGCGTCCGGCGGCAGCACCGGAACCACCGATTCGCAGGGCGGAATGGGCGGCGGCGGCATGGGGGTGGCGAGATGGCCGCGGGCGATTACACGGTGGAAGTCACCGGCGGCTCGCTCACCATCAATTCGCAGGGCGACGGCCTGGACTCCAACGGCAACGCCACGATCAGCGGCGGCACGGTAGTGGTCAACGGACCCACCAACGACGGCAATGGCGCACTGGACGTCAACGGCGAACTCGTGGTCAACGGCGGAACCGTGGCGGCCGCGGGAAGCTCAAGCATGGCGGTCACTCCCGGAACGTCCTCATCACAGTCCGGAGTTCAGCTGACCTTCGGCTCTGCCCGGCCGGCCGGCACCACCATCCAGCTGGCGGATTCCAGCAGCGCGGTGGTGGCGACGTTCGTGACAGCGAAGCAGGCAGCTTCACTGGTCTTCACCTCCGCAGCCATCACAGCCGGTGAGGAGTACACGGTCTACACCGGCGGGACCGCCCAGGTCACTGCCGGCATCGGCGAAGGAATGCTCGACGGCGCACAACAGCAGGGCACCGTCACCGCCGGCGAATACACGGCGGCCCGAGGTCCCGGCGGCCGCTGACCGGCCCGCGGCAGGACAACGGCGGGGGACGGAGGCTTGGCCGCGTCCCCCGCCATTCCCTGCGCTGTCTTCCTGCGCGCGGCACCCTCTACTGGGTAGACTCAGGAACTGGTTCTCCTTACTACGCTCGGAAGAGGTATTCCCCTGATACGAGTCATCAGCTACAACCTTCGCAAGCACGCGGCACGCGGTGAACTGCTCGACCTTGCCCGCGACTTCGGGATAGATGCCTTGTGCCTGCAGGAGTGCGACACCACTGATTTGCCGGACACGCTGGGGCCCCTGCATCTGGCCGATTCGACCAAAGGCAACAGGCTGGGACTTGCCATCTACTACCGGATGGACCGCTTCACGGCCTTCGAAACCAACACCTTTGCCTTGAAGAAGTCACTCCACGACCGTGTCCTGGCACCTGCACACGAGCGGTTGATCGGCACGCGGGTCGTGGACAACGAAACGGACCACGAGCTGGTGATCGCCTCCTTCCACGCGGCGCCCCTGACGGCTTCCAACTCGCTGCGCCGGAAACAGATCAAGGCGGCACACGCAGAACTCCTCGGCATGGGCAGCGGACTCATGACGCTCATGGTCGGCGACTTCAACTACCCGTTCTTCACCAAGAACCTCACCGAGCACATGAAGAATTCGGGCTACGAACTCTCGCTCAGTGACCGGCGGACCTATACGAGGTACAAGGTATTCAAGGGGCATTTCGACTTTGCCACCTCGCTCGGGCTGGACATCGAAAGCGTTGAGACCCTTCCGCGCGGCGCGTCGGACCACCTTCCCATCCTGGTATCCGCCGAATACGGCCAGGATTCCGGCCCCATCCAGGGAACGCCTCAACCCTGACGCCGACTACCAGCCCGGGAGGCCCCCTTGCGCCGCGATTGGATCCTGAAAGCCATTCCGGGCATCCAGCTGGCCCGGAGTTATCAAAGGTCCTGGCTCAAGTCTGACCTGGCAGCGGGTGCGGCATTGAGCGCCCTGCTGATTCCTGCGGGCATGGCCTACGCGGAGGCATCCGGCCTACCGGCGGTCAACGGTCTATATGCATCCGTGGTGCCTATGCTGTTTTACGCCGTTTTCGGGCCGCCGCGCGTACTCATTGTGGGGCCGGATTCTGCCCTGGTCCCCATGATTGCGGCCGCAGTCCTGCCCTTGGCGGGCCGCGAACCCTCCCGTGCGGTTGCCCTGGCCGGGGTCCTGGCCATCCTGATCGGGGTTTTCCTCATAGCGGGACGGATCTTCAGGCTGGGCTTTGTCACCGGGTTATTGTCCAAACCGATCCGGGTGGGCTACCTCAATGGCATTGCCCTCGCCGTCATCGTCAGCCAGCTGCCCAAACTGCTCGGAATCTCGGTTCAGGGCGGTTCACTGCAGGCAAATGCCATTGCGACGGCGGAGGCGGTGTCGCGGGGTGCCACGAATCCGGTGGCACTCGTGTTCGGTGTGGCCACGGTGGCCATCATCGCTGCGGGCCGCTTCCTCCCCTGGAAAGTTCCCGGCGTGCTTCTGGCCGTTGCGGCCTCTATCGCGGCGGCCGCGGCCCTCGGCTTCAAGGATGCCATGCCGATGGTAGGAGCCCTCCCGCAGGGGCTGCCGGCGCCCGCCCTGGGCGGGGTCACCCCGGATGACGTCGTGGGACTCCTCGGTCCGGCGGCAGGCATCGCGCTCATCGCCTTCGCCGATACCTCCACGCTCTCCAAGAGCCTCGCCGGCCGCGGCGGCGTGCACACGAGCGGCAACCAGGAAATGGGTGGGCTGGGGATCGCCAACGTGGCCAGCGGGCTGCTCGGCGGGTTCCCGGTGTGTGGCAGTTCGTCACGGACACCGACCGCGCTCCAAGCCGGGGCGCGAACTCCCCTCAGCGGCATCGTCGCGGCCGCACTGGTGGTCGTCTTCATGGTGGCCGCGCCGGGGGTCACCGCCTTCCTGCCCACCACCACGCTGGCCGCCGTCGTGATCGTGGCGGCCGCGTCCCTGGTCGACGTGAAAACCCTCCTTCGGCTGGTCAGGATGAGCCGGATGGAAACGGCGCTCCTCCTGACCACGTTCCTCGGCGTCGCCTTCGTCGGCGTGCTGCAGGGCATCGTCATAGCCATCGCACTGTCCCTGATCGCGTTCATCCGGAGGGCATGGGATCCTTACCGAACCGAACTGGCAAGCCTTGAGGACGTCCCGGGCTACCACGACATCGGCAGGCATCCGGAAGGCCTGCGCGTCCCTGGACTGGTGATCGCCCGCTTTGACGCTCCGCTCTTTTTTGCCAACGGTGAGGTGTTTGCCGAACACATCCGCAACCTCGTGGCCGACGCCCCTGGGCCGGTGAAATGCGTCATTGTGGCGTCCGAGGCCATCACTGACCTGGACACCACCGCTCTTGACTATCTTGTGGAGCTCGACGACGAACTGGCAAGCCAGGGCATCAGCCTGGTCTTTGCGGAGTTGAAAGGTCCGGTCAAGGACCGCCTGATCAAGTTCGGCGTGAGCAGCCGGTTCGGTCCCGACCATTTCTTTCCCACGGTCAACAACGCGGTGAAAAGCTATAAGCGGACGTTCGGGCTCTAACTATGCCGAAGCCAGCGGGATCACCTCTACGCGGGATCCGGGGCCTGTGACCACCAGGACCCGGTCCGCGGCGACGCCGTCCAGTGCACGGGCCAGCTGGTCGGGCAGCTCATCGGCTCCTCCCTCCATTGCATCGGAGGGCGTTGCGTCGGAGGGCGTTGCGTCGGAGGGCCCGGCATCGGCCTTCCTCCAGACGGTGACACTCGCGCCCGTGACCTCGGCCGCTACCCGGACCAGCGGTTCCGGGTCGCCGGCGGTCACCAGGATCACCCTCCCTACGGTCCGTTTCCGCGCGGGCATGGCATCAGCCGCGAGGGCACGGTCGTGCCGCCACACGGCGAAGTGGTAGCCGGCTGCGAGTCCGGTTGCCACGAGCAGGCCGAGGGGTGCGCGGGTCCGCTCCACCAGGCTTCCACGTGAGGCGTCGTCGAGCATGAATTCAAAGACCCGGTATCCGATCACCAGGAGGGTGATGACGGCGACCACCGCGCTCAGGCCAAAGACCGCGATGAGGTAGACACGCCGTCCCCGCCGCCCAAGCTCTGACGGTTCCGGCGGGACCCCGGGCTTCCAGGTGAGCCACCACAGCGGACCTCCGACCGCCAGGGCACTGATGCCACCCAGCAGCAGCGTCCTCGTGCCGCCGCCGGCCAGCGGAGTGGCCGCGATGCCGAGCGCGGAATTGACCACGATGCCGATGCCGGTGGCAGCGGCGGCAAGGGCAACCCCGGAGGTCACCAGCTTGGCCGACTGCAGTGTTGCTTCGGACCGTCCCGGCGCGACGGTACGGTGGTAGGCCCAGACCAGGGAACCCACTGCGCCCGCCGCTATGGCTGCGCCCAGCGGTTCCAGGATTTCGCTGACGGGGTCCGTGCGGTCAAAGGCAAGCCGTAGGAGGATAAACAGGACCGTGCCGATGCCGGCGAGCGCCAGGACGATCGCTCCGAGGATCCCGACCACCACCAGCCCGACATCGGCAAAACCTGTTTTCAGCCGGCGTCCGCCTTCGCGGATCCAATGCCACCACCAGATGGCCCCGCCGCCGGCGGCCCAGACAAGCGATTGCAGCACGGACCTCCACCATGGATCCCCGATAGAAGCTGACGCGGTGAAGCCACGGATCGCGGTGTCCAGGAGCGTTGCCATCGCCGTGACGGTGCCGCCCACACCGATAATGAGCCCGAAGACTGCCCCCACCACGGTGGGCACGTCCGGCATGAGCACGGGGCTCTTGCGCGGATGGCGCCACATCCAGCGGTGCCACGCCAACACGCCTGCCCAGACAAGCCCGTTGGACAGTGAAAGTTGCCACCCCTGCCATTCGGCTCCGACGACGGCGGCCAGGGCACCGAGCAACCATGCTGCTGCCGTGATGAGTGCGACCGCGTACATGAGGGTCAGGTACAGCCCCCAGCCCACAGACTGGCGCTCCATGACGTCGCCGAGCCGGCGCCAGACGAACCACCAGAGAGCGGCTGCCATGGGGCCGCCTATCAGCGTGAATGCGAGCGAACGGGCCAAGCCGGCCACGTCACCCGCCACGAGCACGGTACCCGCGCCCAGCAGCCTTCCCAACAGGCCGCTAAGGCCTATCGCAGCAACCACCACCAGGGCGAACAGCAGCGTGTAGACAATGAGGCGGCGGACAGTGGGCTGGGCGGACCCGGCAGCCGGTGCCGGCACTGTCCGGGCGGCGCTCACGGTTTCACCGCCCGGTTCGCGCAGACCCTGAGTTGCCAGGGAGCGGAGTCGATCAGCCACTTGCCGTTCGTTTTCACGACGTCGAACACGTCCTCCGTTGCGTATTCCGAGTTGCCGAACGGGGCGCTCCCGTTCGAAACCACAATCAGCACCCGCACGTCCGCGGACGCGGCCCGCTCCGTGGTGGAAACCAACGTGACCCGCAGGTTGTCCGTGGAGGCCCTTTCGAAATCTACGCACTGGGTCCGGGCGGTCTCGGTGAGGTAGGCCATTGCGGCTGTCTCGTCCCCGCCGATGACGGCGGCGGTATAACGCTGGACCACGCCCTGCGGCGTTGACTCGTCCAGCAGCGCAGGTTCGCCCCGTGAGAAAACAACGGCAAGGGCCGCCACCACCAGGACGGCAATAATTGCAACGATGATCACGAGGATCCTGTTCGGTTTTGCCGCCGCTGCGTCCATGTGGTCAGTATGGCCCACTCCCCACAACGTAGCTACGGTCCTTTCGGCCCTCCTGCACGAGGGTTGCCATCAGCGCCGCGGGAGACAATCGTTGCCTCATGGAAAAAGGAAACATACGGAGGGCATCGGCAACCGTGTTGCTGGTACTTTTCGGCTGGCTGTGCGGGATGGCTGCGGCGCATGCGGAGCCGCCGGTGGAGATAGTGGTGGAAGACGGGGCCGGAGTGCTGGACCGCAACCGGCTGATCCCTGCAGTGGAGTCCCTGGACTTCTAC
This sequence comes from Arthrobacter oryzae, assembly GCF_030812315.1. Taxonomy (GTDB): domain Bacteria; phylum Actinomycetota; class Actinomycetes; order Actinomycetales; family Micrococcaceae; genus Arthrobacter; species Arthrobacter oryzae_B. Next base: position 550,024 of record NZ_JAUSSM010000002.1, read on the forward strand.
GAACCCACGAGGGTTGCCATTGTCACCTACCGGGGAGCGGCAGAGGACAACCTCAACGACGAGGTGCTTCGCTTCGCCCGCGCTGAACATCCGGAATGGATCAGCGGGGACGGCCAGAAATGGGCGGACGGTCTCTTCATTTTCGCCTTGGACCCGGTGGGGCGGCATGTGGGCACGTACATGGGCGAGGACCGCAAGGTTTCCCTTGACCAGCGGGAAGACATCCAAAACGCTTCCAAGGATTTGCTCCGTGATGCGCAGTGGACCGACGGCACCATCGCGGGTGTGCGGCGCGGCGCCGACCTGATCAACCAGCCGTGGTACCGTTCCACGGCCTTCCTCGTCACAGCCTGGGGCGCCGGGACTGCTGCCGTCCTCGGCGCCGCAACATGGCTGATTGTGCGCTGGCGGACCCGGACGGAAAGCCGGAAGGAACTCGCCCGCGGGGACGCCAGCTACGCCAGCGTCAGCATGGACCTGCAGGTCACCGAGCTCAATGCCGAAACCATTCCCGAGTCCTCGCGGTACGGCAGCACCGTGCTGGAGAAGCACCGCACCTTCCTGGGCAAGTACAACAGGGCCACCGAGCTGTCCAACCGTGCGCACGAACTGACACCCCGGGCCATGAGCCGCCGGCCAAACCTCAAACTGATCCGAAGCTTCGCCGACGCCTCCGCGGAGCTCGACGCGCTGGACGACGTCATCGCGGACACCAACGCTCTCCTGAACCGGGGGTCTGCGTGGGTTTCCGCATGGGACCGGCAACTCGCACCCTTCCGCAATGACCTGGCCGCCCTGGAACAGATGCTCGGCAAGCGGCACGCCGAAGGAGGTTCCGCGACGGCCGCAGCGCTTCGGTCCTTCCGCGACCATAGCCACCGGGAGATCGAGCGGTGGTCAGCCGAACTCGCCGACGGCTCAATCGCCCCCGAAACAGCCTTGGACCGGCTGCGGGACGCGCGGACGCACCTGTCCGAACTGCTGAAGAACCACGCCGACACTGTCATTGCGGGCTTCGCCAGGAACGAGCTGGAAGCCAACCTGATGCGCGACGAAATGGAGAGCGCGCAGGCCGGAAGCAAGGCCAAGTATGGCCGCGCCTACGAGCCGAGCATCCTTGGCACGGTCTATCCGTCCTACTATTTCTTCTCCGTTCCCACGTTCAACGCCGGCTTCAACACAAGCGTAAGCAGCGTCGGCAGCGCCCGTGGCGGAGACGGCAGCACAACGGGGTACGGCAGCAGCGGCGGAAGCTTCTCCGGGTCCGGAAGTTCGTCCAACTTTTAGCTACTGCCGATCCGGGTCAGTGAGGCGGCTGAATCCTGTCAACGATGAAATCCCCGCCTGGAATGACGGTGGTCTGATGGCCGTCGTCGAAACGCACCACATACGGCGGTGCTCCGTCGGCCCCGTGGACCTCAATGATCTGGCCGTGGCGGTCCGACGACTCGACCGTCTTGCCCCGGATAGTGATCCGGTCTCCCTGGGCTGCCTTCATGGCAATCACCTCCCAGAACCAGAGTACGGGTGTCGGGCCGCCTGCAACAGGGCCGGCATCTGGCGCTTGCGGCCGCTTGGCGGGAGTATGGGGATATTACTGATCTTGACCTTGGCACGGGACCGAGGGGGGAACGGCTATGGCGGACGAAAAGCCCACCAGCTGGTGGGCCACGCTGCCCGGTCTGCTGACCGCCGCCGCTGCGGTGATCACCGCTGTGACCGGGCTGCTGCTGGGGCTGGGGCAACTCGGGGTGTTCGACGGCGGCCGTCCCGCCGCCACTTCAGGCGGGTCCCCCGCCGCCGGCACATCGCAGCCCGGCCCGCCCCCACCGGGCGGAACCGCGACTGGCGCCGGTGAGGGTGCGGGATGGACTGTCGCCCTGCCGGCAGAGCGGACCTACAGGTCCTCGGACATCGAATATGAACTTCTCGAGGCCCGGGTGCGCCCCGAAGTGGCCGGGAAGGTCGCGCTGACGATCTCGGTCCGTTGCACCAACCATGGCAGGTACGACATCAACTTCTGGGACTCGACGTTCAGGCTCAATGCCGGCGCAGTCAGCCTGTCCCCCGATGCCGGCCTCAACGAGCTGGTCGCCGGCGATTCAAGCAAGTCGGGAGACGTCCGCTTCACTGTCCCGGCGGACACGCGCGGCGCCCTCCTGCGCATCAAATTCGCTCAGGGTGAGAGCACGGCCCAGCTCACCATCTCGCCACCCTGAAACGGCCGCGCCGCAAGCCAGGACTAGACGGCCACCACCCAGATTGCATCCGAGGCCGACGCCCCGAGGTCTATGTCCCGGTCGGGCCCATGGAGGCGGATCGTGGTCACGTCCGCGTAGGGACGGTGCTCCCTGACGGTGAGCCTGGTGTCCGGGGCGAGTCCGAGCTGGGTGAAATAGCGCAGCATCTGCGGATCCGCATCTGAGATCCGGGTGATGGCCACCGTACCGCCGGCGGCGGCTGCGGAGAGCTGCGTTCCTTCCGGAGCGTGCGGCTTCCCGTCCGGAGCAGGTATGGGGTCGCCGTGCGGATCACGGGTGGGATGACCAAGCTTTCGGTCCAGGCGTCCAATCAGCTTGTCCGACACCGCGTGTTCCAGGACCTCGGCCTCATCGTGGACTTCGTCCCAGCCGTATCCCAGCACGTCCACCAGGAACGTTTCCAGGAGCCGATGCCGGCGGACCATGGCAACGGCGTGCTCCCGGCCCGCGTCAGTCAGCTCGATGCTCCCGTACGGGGCGTGGGCCACCAGTCCCTGGCGGGCGAGTTTCTTGATTCCGTCTGACACGGTGGACGGCCTGACTCCCAGCCGTTCAGCCATGACGCCGATGGTCACGGGAGTGGCGGACCACTCCGTGGCCGACCAGATCAGCTTCAGGTAGTCCTGGGCGGCTGGGGACAAATCAGAGACCGGCATGCCATCCATGGTATCAAGCCACGGCCAAATGTTAGGCTTAACGAACAATAATGTTGGTTTAGAGAATAGTCAGGGATCGGCATGCCGAAAAAAGTTTCGGAGACGCTGCCCAGCCGGCGATCCATGCTGTCCGGCGCCGCCGCCCTGGCCGCCGTTCCCGCCGTCTCCGCCTTTTCCGCCCTGCAGGCATCGACGTCGAGCGGTCATGACCAGCACCCGGCCGGCGGAACCAGCGCACGGCACTCCGGCAGCCCGCCGTCGGCCGTCGGTACCGGCGTCAACCACGCCGGCCACGCCGGTTTTGCCGGCGGATCGGTCCTGCCTGAACGGGCCGGCATCGACCCCACGGCCATCCTGCGGGACTTCGACCGGGGGAAGGCCAGCACACTCCCGGACGGCAGGACACTGCGTGAATGGGACATCGTGGCAGTGGACAAGGACTTTGAGATCGCGCCCGGCATCACCTTCCCGGGGTGGAGCTACAACGGCCGCATCCCCGGCCCCACGCTCTGGGCACGCGAGGGGGACGCGCTACGGATCCACTTCACCAACGCCGGCGCCCACCCGCACACGCTGCACTTCCACGGCATCCACAGCGCGGAAATGGATGGAACCCCGGGAATAGGTGCCGGGTCCATCGCGCCGGGGCAGGGCTTCACCTATGAGTTCGACGCCGTGCCGTTCGGGACGCACCTGTACCACTGCCATCAGTCACCCCTGGCCCCGCACATCGCCAAGGGCCTCTACGGCGGCTTCATCATCGAGCCCAAGGAAGGCAGGCCGAAGGCGGACGACGAGATGGTGATGGTCATGAACGGCTACAACACCGACGGCGGGGACGATAACGAGTTCTATTCAGTGAACGGCCTCCCGTTCCACTTCATGGACTTCCCCGTGCAGGTTAGGCAAAATGCGCTCGTCCGGATCCACCTGATCAACGTCCTCGAGTACGACCCCGTCAATTCGTTCCACGTGCACGGAAACTTCTTCCACTACTACCCCACCGGCACCACGCTGACGCCCAGCGAATACACCGACACCATCTCCCAGGTGCAGGGGCAGCGGGGAATCCTGGAGCTGCGCTTCCCGTACCCGGGCAAGTACATGTTCCACGCCCACAAGACTGAATTCGCGGAGCTTGGCTGGATGGGCTTCTTCGAGGTGAGCGCAGCATGAGCCTGGATGAACGGACGACGGCGGCACAGGCCGCCGGGCTGCACCGCCGGCCGCCGGTACCGCAGTGGCTGCTCGGACTGGGCCCGCTGATCCTGATCGCGCTCCTCCTCGGCCTGTTTTCCCTCCTGAATGCGCCCGGACTCGGCAAGCTCTCGGAAGGCGTGCCGCCCAGGGAGGAGGTCGCCGTCGAGGACGTCCGCCTCACACCCGGCCAGATCACGATCACTGTCCGCAACGAAGGCCCGGACCCGGTGGCCATAGCGCAGGTCAACGTCTCCGACTACTACGCACCGTTCACCCAGACCCGTAGTTCCATGGGACCGCTGGAGTCGTCAACGCTCACCATCAGCTACAACTGGGTGGAGGGTGATCCCTATGAGGTGGCCCTGGTGACCTCCAGTGGAGGCAAGATCGCCGCCGGGATCGACGCCGCCGCGCTCAGCCCCGAACGGGGCAACTCGTTCTTTGCGCTCATGGTTTTGCTCGGCGTCTACGTGGGCGTGATCCCGGTGGCGCTGGGTATGCTCTGGATGCCTTTCATGCGCCGGGCCCCCGCCGCCTGGGTCCGGGTCCTGCTGGGCGTGACCGTGGGCCTTCTGGCGTTCCTGGCACTGGACGCCGCCCTTGAGGCCGTGGAAATCGTCGCCGGGAACAGTTCCTTCGGCGGCCCGCTGGTGGTCTTCCTCGGCGCCGCCGTAGCGTACCTCGTCCTGGAGGGGACCGACGCGTGGATGCGGAGGCATCAGAAGCCCCAGGCACGCCTGAGGACGCAGGAGCTCCTGAGACCGCAGGCACCGCTTAAACCGCAGCGCCTCGCGCTGCTGATTGCGATCGGCATCGGGCTGCACAACCTGGGCGAAGGCCTGGCCATCGGATCGGCGTACGCCGTCGGCTCCCTGGCACTGGGTGCCTCCCTGATCGTCGGCTTTGCCATCCACAACACCACCGAGGGCCTGGCGATCGTGACACCTCTCGCCAAGGAGCCCCCGCGGCTTGCCTGGCTGGCGGTCCTGGGCCTTATCGCCGGGGCGCCTGCAGCGGCCGGTGCGCTCATCGGAGCCACGGTCTACCAGCCTGCGCTGTCTGCATTCCTGCTGGGCGCCGGCGCGGGGGCCGTGGCCCAGGTGGCCGTGAAGCTCCTACCGATGCTCAGGGACCGCACGGGGAAGACCTTCACTGCACTCACCAGCGCCGGTATTGTGCTGGGGCTGGCCGTGATGTTTGCCACCGGGCTTCTTGTCCAGGCTTGAGCGAGCAGGCTTGAGGGGGCAGGCTTGAACCAGGCGGGGTGGGCCAGGAGCAGGACGCCTAGGCTCCCGCGCGGACGAAGGTCACGCCGCCAGTCGCCGTCAGCCAGGACAACGGGTGCTTGACGGTGGCGTTCGCACCGTTCATGCCGCCGCTGATGACCTGGCCGTCGCCGATGTAGATGCCCACGTGGCCGGACTGCACCACCATGTCTCCGGGCTGGGGCTCCCCCACCACTTTGCCGTAGTTCATGAACTGCGTGGGACCGAGGTCGCCCACCGGAATGCCCGCTGAGCCAAGGGCCTTTTCCACCATGGCTGTGCAGTCCTGCGTGGTGCCCAGCTGCGCGTAGGCAGCTGAAACCATGGCGGCATTGACGCCGCCGGCCGCCGGGGCGGGCGCAGCCGACTGGACCTGGACGGCAACGGGCGGAGCAGCAGGCATTGCAGCCTGCGCCGGAGCAGTCGGCGCGGGAGCGGTGGCCTCTTGCGGCGCGGGCTCTTCGACCGGGGCGGGCGTGGAGCTTACTTCAGGGCGTTCGAAGCTGATCCTGACATTGGAATCCGCGCTGAGCGGTGCGCCCACCTGGGCCTGGACGTCCAAGGCCGACGCCGGAGCTGACTCACGTTCCGCGGGGGCTTCGGCCGCATGGGCAGCCATGCCGCTGGAAAGGACCAGGCCCGAAGCTGCGGCGATCACCGCAGCCTGGCGGCCGACCCTGCTCCTGCCTGCAGTGGAAGGGGGCCCGGAACGCCCTGCGGGGGCGGTCGATCGGGGCTGAACGTGCAGTTTGCGTGAAGACATGAAGTAGCCTCTCCCGATGCCAGCGGGGTTAGCTGTCGGATTCGGATGGGAGGCACCCGGCCGCATTGGCCTTCCGCTGTGCGGAAGGTGTGCGGCTTCACCCCGAGACCTGCGCCAACGGCAGGTCGAAAGTGGTTTCCCCGTCCCCGCCGGATGGTTTTAGGTTGGATCCCGGGCCGCGGCAGGGTTAGGCAATCCACCCGGGAGTGCCGGTATCTGAGACAACAGGCACTCTTCCACCGTACGTGCGTGACCACTTGGTGTCACATTCAGGTAACGGCACGGCTGGCGCCCCTGTGCATATAAATGCGAGTAGCGGGTCTCCATTTACTTGGATTCACCGCTTGTCAAATGGAGTGTTTTGTGTTCACGCCGCGAGGCGTAGTCTACGTGCATGTTCTTGCGGGGGGACTTACACGCTTGGAGGCATCATGCGCTGGTTGACCCGCCCTGTCCGCAGTCAAGGACGTCACTTGGCAGACCCACCTGCGGCCGTACCCACCAGAGATCGGAACGGACGGCGGTGGGCTGCGGTCGTGGGTGTTTTGCTGCTCACGGTGAGCACCGTGGTTGGCATTGCCAACTCTTCGAAGGCAGCGGAGCCAACCATCATCAGTCTTACCTTTGACGACGGCAACGGCAGTCAGCTCGCAGCCGCCCAGGTACTCAAGGCCAACGGGCTGGTGGGAACCTTCTACATCACCACCTCATTTATTGATTCGTCCGGTTTTCTCACTCGAGGGAACCTGCAGAGCCTTGCCGCCGACGGTAACGAGATCGGCGGCCACAGTGTGACTCACCCGGACCTGACCACGATCGGCGCTGCAGCCGCGCGCGCGGAAGTCTGCGACAGCAAGACGACGCTGGAGGGCTGGGGTTTCACCGTCCGGAACTTCGCGTATCCCTTCGCCGCAGAGAATGCGACTGCCCAGTCGGCAGTCCGCGATTGCGGCTACTCCAGTTCACGGGGCCTGGGCGACCTGCGCTCTCCGGACAGCTGTGCCTCTTGCCCGGTCGCGGAGTCGCTCCCGCCGGGAAATCCCATGGTCACCAAGGCTCCGGACCAGGTGGACAGCACGTGGAGCCTGGCGGATCTGCAGGCCCGAGTGACCGACGCAGAGACCACCGGCGGATGGGTGCAACTTACCTTCCACGAAATCGCTGTGGGCACGGATCCGTCCCTGTCCATCACTCCGGCGCTCTTCGACTCCTTCGTCACCTGGCTGGCTGCGCGAACGGCGAACGGGACCACGTCGGTGCAGACAGTAGCGCAGGCACTGGGCCAGGCCCCCGGGCCGTCACCGTCCCCGAGCCCGTTTAGCGATGTTCCCGGCAACGCGCAGTTTTTCACGGAGATCAACTGGCTCGCGGCACAGGGTATTTCGACAGGTTGGCTGGAAACCAACGGCACGCGCACCTACCGACCGGGACTCGCCGTCAACCGCGATGCCATGGCTACGTTCATGTACCGCCTCGCCGGGAGTCCGGCGTTCACACCGCCGGCGACTTCCCCGTTCATTGACGTCACGCCGCAGACGCAGTTCTACAAGGAAATCACGTGGCTTGCGTCGCAGGGAATTTCGACCGGCTGGGATGAAGGGAACGGCAACAGATCGTTCCGGCCGCTGCAACCGGTGAACCGTGATGCGATGGCAGCCTTCATGTACCGGTTCAACGGAAGCCCTGCCTACACTGCTCCCGGCATCTCGCCCTTCGCCGACGTGACACTGCAAACGCAGTTCTACCGGGAAATCAACTGGCTGGCGTCAACGAACATCTCCACCGGTTGGGACGAAAGCAACGGCACCCGGACCTTCCGTCCCGTCCAGCCGGTCAACAGGGATGCGATGGCGGCCTTCATGTACCGCTACAACACAGCCTTTCCCGGCTAGGGACAACAGCATGAGGCAGAATCCATAGATGAAAAACTATTGCGTGGCCATCTGCCAGCTGAGCACTCAGCCGCAGGAGGACTTCGACGTCAACACGGAGCTCCTGATCCTTGAGGGCAAGGAACTCCATGTTGCGACGTGGGACGCAGAGCCGCGGGACGGCGGTTTTGACGTCCTGGTCCTCAACGACCGCGTCAGCGCCCTCGGGTTCATGGTGGTCACCGACTGGGAGTTCCTCGAAGGAAGAGCCTACGCGGTGGTGGAGCGGCGGGCCGGCGGCTGAGTGCCGTCCGGCCGTGACAGGCCGGCGGCGCGCCGCAGCCACGGATCGGGATCACGCGCCCACCGGTCCAGCACTACGTCCGCCCGTACTCTCGCCTGTCCTTCCAGCCGGGCAACCAAGGGACGGACGACGTCGGCGGCCAGCGGGTCCACCAGCTCACCCAGCTGCGCCTCCCGGACAAAGCCCTCGATCCGTGTGAGGTCGGAGTTGTTGAGCAGGGCCACCCTGGACTGCAGCAGCACAACGGCCGCCAGGCGGCGTTCGAAGACGGGGACGGACCACAGCTCAGTGCTGAGGGCCGTGATGTCATCGTGGACGAGGTCACGGTGGCGGCGCAGCATGTCGCGGATGGTCCCCCGCACCGCACCGACGGAGGCGCCGTAGTACTCGATCCCATCGCCCAGCCGGGCCTGGGCCTCCTCCGCCCGGAGCCAGGAGCTCTCCCGCTGCAGCGAAGCATCCACGAAGTTACAGGCGTCGGTCACCCGACTATTCTGTCGCATACCCTGCGAGCGCCCTGAGCGGCGGCGTGAGACACTCAGTCCCATGCGTGAACTGGTCGTCCTGGGCACCGCCTCGCAGGTTCCCACACGGACCCGCAATCACAACGGGTATTTCCTTCGTTGGGACGGCGAGGGCTTGCTCTTCGATCCCGGTGAAGGCACCCAGCGGCAGATGACCCACGCCGGCGTCCCGGCCAGCCAGATCACGCGGATCTGCCTCACACACGTCCACGGGGACCACTGCTTCGGGCTTCCGGGCGTGCTGTCGCGCATGGTCCTCGACAGAGTGCCGCACCCGGTACATCTGCATTTTCCAGCCGCAGGTGCGGAGGTGGTCCGCGCCCTCGTGTCCCTTGCCTCCCCCGGCCTCGACCTGCAGCTGCACCCGCACTCCGCGCCGGGGCTGGTCGCCTCTGGACTGGAGGTGCGGCCGTTGCGGCACCGCATCGACACTTTCGGCTACCGGCTGGTCGAGCCGGACGGCCGCACCATGCTGCCGGATCAACTCGCAAGGGCAGGGATCAGCGGGCCGGATATCGCGCGGCTCCAGCAGAAAGGGAGCCTGGACGGGGTCCGGCTGGAGGACGTGAGCGTTCCGCGTCCCGGCCAGAGTTTCGCCTTCGTCATGGATACAGCGGAGTGCGATGGCGCTGAAGAACTCGCCGACGGGGTGGACCTCCTTGTGGCGGAGTCTACGTTCAGCAATGACGACGCCGGGCTGGCCGCTCAGTACCTGCACCTCACCGCCGGGCAGGCAGGCGCACTGGCGTCCACCGCCGGAGCCGGGACTCTGGTCCTCACCCACTTTTCCTCGCGGTACGTCGACGTTGGCGTCCTGGCTGAAGAGGCCGGTGCCCGCTCCGGCCGGGCCGCCGTCGTCGCCGCAAAGGACCTGGACAGGATCCCGCTGCCCAAGCGGCAACGGAACGGCCTGCTCGCGGGCGCCGTCCCGCCGTCGTCAGTAGACGAAGAAATCGAACCAGGCCCGGTTGTGGGCATGAAGCAGAACCAGGAACAGCACGAAGTCGAAGAGCAGGTGGACGGCCACGATGTAGGACAGTGACTTCGTCCGCGTGAAAATCACCGCCTGGAGCAGGGCGAAGGGAAAGATGAACACCGGCGCCCAGGCGTGGAACCCCAGTTCCCACAGGAACGACGTGAACAGGACGGCCTGCAGCACGTTCGCCTGCGCAAGTGGCAGGTGCCGGTGCAGCAGCACAAAGCACGTGCAGATGAAGAACAGCTCGTCCCAGATCCCCAGCACATTCGTGCCCAGGAAGAGCCGGAAGATCCCTTCCGGATCCGAAACCGCGGGCCAGTTGCTGTAGACCCCGGTATTGACCATGTACGCCGGAAGCAGCGCGTACCCCATAACGACGACGGCCACCAGGTACCATTTCTCCGTCCGCGTCCAGGGATGCCCGGTCATCACCGGAAACCTGACCGCGTGGTCCTTGAAGGCGAACCGCGAAACACCATACGGAATTCCGACGGCGAGGATCATCGCCGTACCCATGACGAGCATGTGCTCGGTACTGATATCCGTGGTGATCGGAACAAGGCTGATTGCCACAAGCCCGGCCGTGATCAGGGCCAGATCGCGCAGGAGCGCCCTGTCGATCAATCCTGCCAGGACAAGCGCCAACGCCAGAACGCCATACCCGGCGATCCTTTGTTCCAGAACGAAAAGGACGAAGCCGGAGAGCGACACCAGCGCCGAGGGAAGCAGACTCAGCGAAATGCCGCTGCGGATGCCGGTTCCGGCAGCGAGCGCACGGCTAGACATACTTACCGAACCAGGCCAGTGTGTCGTTCCACGCGGCGGTGGCCTGCGCCTCGTCGTAGCGCTCGCCGGTGTCATTGTGGAACGCATGGTCGACGCCGGGATACACCTTCAGCTCGTGGCGGACGTCAGTGGCGGCCAGGGCATCCCGGAAGGCCGGCAGCGCGCCGGTGATCCGGTCGTCGAGTTCGGCGTAGACGCCGAGGACCGCGGGCTTGATCGCAGAAAGCTTGTCCAGATCCGGGGCGGGTCCGTAGAACGCAGACGTCGCCTTCAGCCCGGCCAGCTCCGTCGCCGCCTGCCACGTGATGCCTCCGCCGAAGCAGTAGCCAGTCATGGCAATCCGTCCGGAATCGACGAAGGACTGCGCGTTCAGGTAATCGAAAGCCGCCGAGAAATCAGCCACATGGCGGGGGGCACCGGCCTGCGTCAGTGCTCCGGGGACGGCGTCCTGGTCCAAGCTCGCGGTCCCTCCCTCCCTGCTCAGCAGGTCTAGCGCCAGGGCCGCGTAGCCGGCCTTGGCGAAGCGCCGCGCCACGTCCTGGATGTGCGGGGTCAGCCCGCGGTTTTCGTGGCAGACCAGCACGGCTGGTCCAGCTTCATCGCCTTCCGGCCGGGCAAGGTAAGCGCTGATGTCGGTGCTGCCTGAAGGGAACCGCACCGTCTCGGTCACCAGCCCGGCCGCACCTTCGGGAACGGAGAGCGGGCTCTTGGCGCCAGGGACTGCGCCGGCGGAAGCGGTGCCCGTTCCCGGCGAAGGCGACGTGGGAGTTGGCATCGGATCCGTGCTTCGCGGAAGTTCCTGCGGCGTGCAGCCGACCAGGGCCATCGCGGTCGCGGCGGCGGCCATGCTGCCGGTAATGAACGCTACCCTGCGCGTGAACGTGTGTTGGCTCATGGCTCCGGCACGGTAATCGTCAAAGAATTCCTCGATCAGGTACTTCTCAAACTTGCCAAGCTGGGTCATGGAGGGCCTCCTACCGTTTACCAACATCCTCCTCCGCCCTTCCATCACGGAGCAAGGGGGCCGGCGCTTCGCCGCTAGAACGGGTTCAGCAGCCGGTCCACGAACTGCCGCGTGCGCTCTTCCTGCGGGTCGCGCAGGACGGTATCCGGGTGTCCGCGCTCGACAACGACTCCACCATCCATGAAGATGACTTCGTCCGCGACCTGGCGGGCGAACGCAAGCTCATGGGTGACCACCACCATGGTCCAGCCTTCGTCGGCCAGTTCCTTGATGACGGTTAGGACGTCGCCCACCAGCTCAGGATCAAGCGCCGATGTTGGCTCGTCAAAGAGCAGGAGCTGCGGGCGCAGGGCCAGTGCGCGAACGATACCCACGCGCTGCTGCTGCCCGCCGGAGAGCTCGAACGGGTAGCTCTTTTCCTTGGCTGCCAGCCCGACCCGGGCCAGGAGCTCCCGCGCTTCAGCGATGGCCTCGGCTTTCGGGCGTTTCTGCACCTGCACGGGACCCTCGATGACGTTCTCCAGGACGGTCTTGTGCGGGAAGAGGTTGTAGTGCTGGAACACCATCGCGCTGCGGTCGCGTAGCGCGGCCAGCTGCTTCTTGGTCACCGGTGCGGAAAAGTCGACGGCGAGCTGCCCCACAAAGTCAACGACGCCGTCGTCGGGTATTTCGAGTCCGTTGAGGCACCGCAAGACCGTCGTTTTTCCGGACCCCGACGGCCCGATCAGGGCGACGACTTCGCCGCGGCGGACGTCGATGTCGACGGATCTCAGTACTTCATGATGGCCGAAGGCCTTCCGCAGTCCCCTGACGGCCAGGAGCGCGGGGGCCCGGGGCACTGACTCAGCGTGCGAGGATTCAGTGGGCGACATAGCGGTCCAATCTCTTCTCCAGGACGGATTGACCGCCGGCCAGGACCAGGCAGACGACCCAGTAGATGACGGCTGCTTCCAGGTACAGCAGCATGAACTCCTGGCTGAAGGCCGCCACCTGCTGCGCCTGGCGGAAGAGCTCGGTGACCAGGATCAGGGATGCCAGCGACGTGTCCTTGACCAGGCTGATGAAGGTGTTGGAAAGGGGCGGTACCGAGACCCGGGCGGCCTGCGGCAGGATGAGCCGCACCAGCGACTGACGGCGGGACATGCCGATCGTGTGTCCGGCCTCCCACTGCCCCTTGGGAACGGAAAGGATGGCCGCCCGGATGACTTCGGCGGCGTAACCGCCCACGTTCAGGGAGAACGCGATGATGGCGCTGGGCCAGGGGCTGATGGTGACGCCGATCGAAGGAAGCCCGTAGAAAATGACGAACAGCTGGACCAGGAGGGGTGTGCCGCGAATGACCGAGATGTAAATCCTCGCAATGGCCGCGAAGACGGGGTTCCGGCTCAGCCGCATCAGGGCAATCAGCAGGGCCAGCAGCAGTCCGAGTCCGAACGACGCCAGGGCCAGGGGAATCGTGCCCGTGACGGCACCCATCAGGATGGGGCCAAGCGAGCTCCATACGAGGTCCCAGTTGATAGTCATGCTCTGACGCTGCGTTCTCCGTCGGCCTCCATACCGCTATTTCGAAACGTCGGCGTCGAAGTACTCCTGCGAAATCCTGGCAAGCGTGCCGTCGGCCTGCAGCTCGCCGAGGGCGGTGTTCACGGCCTCCGTCAGGCTCGTTGATCCTTTGCGGAACGCGAACGCGCTGAGCGACTTGTCAGTGGTCTCGGCGGCAATTTTGATCTCGTCGTCTTTCGCGGTCTTCTGATAGTCGAGGTAGGTCAGTTTGTCGTTGATCGTGGCGTCAACACGCCCCTGCTTCAGCAGTGTCACCGCCTGCGCCCATCCCTCCACTGCCTCCACATTGGCGCCGCTTTCCTGCGCCAACTTGTACCAGTTGCTCGTCAGGGACTGCGCGGTGGTCTTGCCCTTAAGGCTGTCGAAGGAGCTGACGCTGCTGTCATCAGCCTTGGTGACGATGACGCCTGTGCTCACCGTGTACGGCTCCGAGAATTCGTATTTCGCCTTGCGTTCGTCGGTGATCGAGACCTGGTTGGCGACAACGTCGAACCGCTTGGCCTCAAGGCCGGCGAAGATGGCGTCGAACTGCGTTTCCTGGAAGGACGCCTTGACCCCGAGCTTCTCGGCGACGGCCGTGATGATCTCCACGTCATAGCCGGTCAGGTCGCCGCTTCCGTCGGCATGGAAGGAGAAGGGTTTGTAGGTGCCTTCCGTGCCGATCTTGAGCTCGCCTGCGTTCTTGACGTCGCTCAGCGACGTGTCCGCCCCGCCCGCCGGAGAGGTGCCGGACGGAGGGGTGGAACCGGAGCCGCAGCCGGCCAAGGCCAGTGCTGCCGCTGCAACGAGGCCGATAGCGGAAAGACGTGTGCGCTTCATCATGAACCTTCGTCCTGTAGCCGGAAGAGGCTTGCCAGCTATACCGCGGCCGGCAGTCCACTACCGACGATAGCAAGATCTGCCTTTGGGGAACACAAGATGCGGAGGCGCGGGACACATGGTTCCCCGCCCCGGCTCGCTAGGATTCGACCATGGGAAAGCACGGGAAGCGGGCCAGCGCCTTCAAGGCCTCGTTGGAAGCGGCCGGATATGACGTTCTGGAAACACCCCGCGAACATGGCGTGGCGGCAGCCACCACGAAGCAGCTTTCCGATGAGGTCCGGGTCTCCATCGTCAACGTCTACCGCGCACTGGGTGGTGTCAGGGACGACGCCGAGTTCACGGCCGGGGTGTGGGACTTTGCGTGTTCGGACGGGTTGTTCATCGAGTTCGACGAGGCCCTGCACTTCAACCGCTACCGGCCGGTGACTCTTCAGACCCCGTGGTCGTCTGAACTCCCTTGGGCGCTGGACTACAGCGGCTACAGCGGGGCCATGGAAGGAATGTGCCTGAAGGACGGGAAGTCCGGCGGCAGGTGGGCCAGCCCGTCGTCGGACGCCATGTTCGGCGGCTCGGACGCTCCGGGAGTGTTTGGGGACAGAGGCTCATCCCGGTGGAAGCAGCGCGCGCTCTACGATGCGGTCCGCGATGCCTACGCCTGGTCCACACCAGGGGCGAACCTGGCCCGCATCTCGATTCACGATGAGATTGGCGGCCTCAGCGTCAACTGGGCGACCAGCCACGGGCTCCTGCTGGACCCCCTGGAACTGAGGGAATTCATCGAATCGCGCACAGCCTAGGGATCCCCGTCACCGGCTCTGCCCGTAAAGCTACGACGTATTGGTCCCCATTAAGTTGCCGAATTGATCAATTCCTCAACTTACTGCCCGGTAAGGGTTATGCCTGCACACCGCAGCGGCTAGCCTTTCATAGAGGCCGGGGGGAGGTCCCCGGCTGATGGCTACAGAGGACCAGCGAAAATGCCAAGCACAGTGACCTTTTCGGTGACAACCATGCCCAGGAGCGGCTCAGAAGGCAGCTTCCGGGAAATCGTCCGCAACCTGCGGACGGACGAACTCGAGGACTGCTTTCTGACGGTCTTCCACGTCGGCGACTCATACGCCCTGCTCAGCGGTGAAGCGATCCACAGCGCGCACACTGCCACCAACGATGCCCTCCGCGCCTACCTCCTCCGCCGCCTCGCGGGCAACGGCATCGGTTTGGATTTTGATGTGAGGATCGACCGGGCTTCGGAAGCCGCCCGCTCCCGTTCATAACCCGTCCGGGATGTGATCGACGGCGCGATACGCTCATCCCATGTCGCCCGAACGCTACCTCGCCGCACTGGCCGGCATAGTCGACAGCCTCAGCGCGCTCGCCCGCCAGCCCGACGACGTGCTGTCCCGTTCCGTACCGGCCTGCCCCGGGTGGACACTCAATCAGCTGTTCGGGCATCTCGGTTCAATTGAACGCTGGGCCGCCGCTGTGGTTCTGGGCGGGAAATACGTCGAGGAGCCGGCCCCGCCAACGTTGGGTGCCGCCCCATGGTTCCTCGATGGCACTGCTCCGTTCCTCGCGACGATGGCGGCCCTGGATCCGGAGGCACCGTGCTGGAACTTCGGACCGCCGCCGCGCACCGCGGGTTTCTGGCTTCGCCGTCAGGCGCACGAACACGCCATCCACCTCATCGACGCCAGCCAGGCTTCCGGCCGGGCGGCGCCGGACCTTGGAGCGGACATCATGCTCGACGGCGTCGACGAGGTCCTGACCATGTTCACCCCGCGCCAGCTACGGCTGGAGCGGATGCAGCAGCCGGAGAAGGCCGTGTCATTCCACGTGCCGGGGGCAGCCAGCTTGTCCGCGGGTAGCTGGACGGTGGGCCCGGGACCCGCGGCGGCATCCATCACCGCGCCGTTGCCAGACATGTACCTCGGCCTCTGGGGCCGGTCCAACCTCGAAGATGCGGCCGTCATCGATGGTGACGCTTCCCTGGCCCTTCGCGTCCTCCGCGGCCCGCTGACACCGTGAGCCGGACCTTTACACTCGGCAACGCCTGCCATTGCTGCGGTTTCCGTCGCACCGCTGGAGGACTACGATTTGCCTGTTGACGACGCACTTGGTGACCAGCGATAACCGGGGGCAGGCGAAGAGTGAGGAAAATGCTGTGACTGGAGGGACGAGGATGAGCGGACCGCACTGGCGGCGAGTGGTGGCAGCCCTCGCCAACAGCGACGCGCGGACCGCCTACGCGCAAATAGTGCTCGGGGCCAAGCTCTCCGACGTCGTTGCTGATCTCAATGACCACCGGCGCAACCGGGCCATCGCCGCCCTGCTGGAGTCTGGGCTCGTCGAACGGACTGCTGCCAACGAACTGGAAGCGCCTGAGGCGATTTTCCGCAACCTCCTCACGCAACAACCCCGGCGACAGGCGCAGACCGGGCTGGCCCGCTTCATGCGCCTGGGCAGGATCGACAGGTATCCGGCCAATATGGCGGAACGGCGGGAGCTCCTGGCCTGGATTGTCAGCGAAGCCATTAAGCCGGGCGAAGACCTCACCGAAAAACAGGTCAACGAAAGACTCCTTAGCTATGCCGACGATGTAGTGATGCTCCGCCGCTACATCATCGACTTCGGACTGCTGGAACGGACCCCTTCGGGATCCTCGTACTCCCTGCCTAGAGGCGGGTAGGGCGTCAGTCGGAGCCGGAGTCACACCGCAACACAGCCAATTCCATCATTACTGTCAGGGGTGGCTGGCAGACTCTGACTATGGACGGCACTCAGGATCTCCTGTCGAATCAGACGACGACGCCCCACGGCGCCGCTGTCCCGATTGCCACGGTTCAGGACCTGATCGCTGCCGTGGGCTCCATCGAGTTGTGTGCCGACAGCGCCGGGCTAATCGGGCAGCTGAGCGGACTCGAGCACGCGAAGTCGGCCATGGCCGGCCTGGAGGCGAGGATCGCCGTTGCAATTGACGGCAACGAGCGGCGCGCCCAGGCAGCGGCGGGGGTTCCAGTGTCGGAACAGGGCCAGGGCGTTGCCGCTCAGGTCGCCCTGGCCAGGGGCGAGTCCCCTTCCCGTGGCAGCCAACTGCTGGGCCTGGCCAAGGCACTGGTAACGGAGATGCCGCACACCCTGGCGGCCTTGGACACCGGCCAGCTGAGCGAATGGCGTGCGACTCTGCTGGTGAAGGAGACAGCGTGCCTGACGCCCGCGGACCGCTGCGCCGTCGACGAAGAGCTGGCCGCAGATGCCGGAACGTTCATCGGCGCCGGGGACAGGACGATAATCGTTGCGGCCAGGGCGGCTTCCTACCGGCGGGACCCTCGTTCCGTGACGCAACGGGCCAGCCACGCAGCCAACGAGCGGCACGTCAGCCTGCGCCCGGCACCGGACACCATGACTTACCTGACCGCGTTGCTCCCGGTGGCCGAGGGCGTCGCTGTCCACGCAGCTCTAAGCCGCCACGCCGACTCCGTGCGCTCGGACGGGGACCCGCGTTCCCGCGGCCAGATCATGGCTGATGCCCTTGTAGAGCGGACCACCGGTGCCCCGGGAGGCATATCCGGAGTTGAGATCCAGCTCATCATGACCGACCGCACACTCTTTCAGGGAGACAGCGAGCCCGCCCGACTGGCTGGTTACGGCGTCGTGCCGGCCGGCTGGGCACGGAACGTCGTTAAGCCGG
Organism: Arthrobacter oryzae; assembly: GCF_030812315.1. GTDB lineage: Bacteria > Actinomycetota > Actinomycetes > Actinomycetales > Micrococcaceae > Arthrobacter > Arthrobacter oryzae_B. The sequence continues at coordinate 567,670 of NZ_JAUSSM010000002.1, forward strand.
GACAGAAACGACCCGGAAACGACAGAGGAACCGCCGCCAGGACGGACTCCGGCCGGAGGGACCTCGACATCTGGCTCCGCCGCCTTTACACAGCACCTGCGACTGGTGATCTCGTCGCCATGGACTCCCGGGCCCGGCTATTCCCGGCAGGGCTACGCCGGTTCATCCAAGCGCGCGACCATACCTGCCGTACTCCTTACTGCGATGCCCCGATCCGCCATCACGACCACGTCGTTCCGTGGCATGACGGGGCCGCCACCAGCCTCGGAAACAGTGCCGGCCTCTGCGAGGCCTGCAATCAAATGAAAGAAATCCCGGGTTGGAACGCAAGGCCACGTCCAGGGCCCCGGCATCGGGTGGAATTCACCACGCCCACCGGACACAGCTACTACTCCACCGCACCTCCGTTGCCGGGGGCCAGTTGCACCGGGTGGACGTCAGCTTCCACCATGGCAGGGTTCACGCCAGCGTCTGCTACTCAGGTGACCGGACGCGCGGCGTAAACACGGGCTTGGTTTGGCATTTGCCGGCACCTGGCGGCGCAGGAGCTGGATCTCCTGGTAGGCGCCGGTCCGTCCGAATCTCAGCTGCTGACTACGATCCACCGGCGGCCTGGTTCGGAATCTCAGTCGTGTTTCATCGCAGGGCGTCGCATTCCGCTGTAGGCTACCCCGACCCCTGCCAGGAAAATCAGGACAGCGAGGTAGACCGGGCCGAGGTGCCCAAGCGTGGCCAGACCCCACGGGTAATGTGCGGGGACGGCCACTGCGAGTCCCACGGTCGGGACCACAACAGCTGTGGCGAAGGCCCACCGTTCTCCTCGGCGCACCCCGTACCAGGACAGGCCTGCGATGGCCAGCCCGGTCGCCGCGATGAAGCCGCTGAGCGCAATGTGCAGATGGCTGATGTAGTGATGCAGCTGCGGGCTAAACGCCTCAACCTCCGCCATCCCCTTGTCTACTTGATCGGGGCCGATACCCAGCTCGAGGAAGGCACCCGTAAAGTTGAGTCCCAGGAAGACTGCGGCGTACGCAACAAAGGCCAGCCCAGCAAGCGTCATGAGAGCGGCCCCCGTCCTGAGGCGGGCCTGGTCCCCCGGAGTAGTTTGGATGGCAGGCATAGCCACCACCCCTCTCTCAGTCATGTAGGTACTCGATAAGAGCCCCGTGATGGTAGGCCTGTCAAGAGAGAGTCCCGAATAGGAGGCAGGCTTCTGCGCCTCGGCCGAGCGGGCGTTCGACCCGCCCTGGAAGGCAGGCACGTGGTTGTGCTGTCCAACAACAACGGCTGCGCCGTCACCCGGTCCCAGAAAACCAAGGCCCTGGGCATCCCTATGGGTGAGCCGTGGTTCAAACTCGCCCCGCGGACCAAGGAGTTGCAGGTAAGGGGCGCTATTCAAACGAGCGCTATTCGGAGCGAATATCGGCCTTGGCCAATACTCGGGTTCGTAAGGGCGACCTACCGGCTCACTAATTCCGAGCCGCATCGGTTTACGGGCGGCGCCCCTCAGATCGCAACCGACGTGGCCTGGCTCCGGTTCCAACACCGACAAGCGCCGAGATGGTCGGCGAAGCAGGGTACTCGGCGGCACCCCGGAGAACTCACGTAGACCCATGGTTGGTTCCAAGTAGACAGCGCGCTCATGCCGAATTGAGGATGTCCGCGGCAATGTCCAGTGATCTATCTGACCGAGGCCTTCAAGAACGTCCGCGCGAGGGTCAAGGCCAACGCACGTCGGTGCCCGTCAGGTCGACTTCACGGCACCCTGGGGGCAGGGACGGATGTTGTCGGATGCTTCCACATGCTGTACGCCACCGGCAGCATGGCCACGAGAGCGGCGACACCATGGACGTAGAACTGGACGGCGGACAGCGGGACAACGCGCGACAGGGCCATGACGAGCAGCGCCACGACGACGACCCAGGTAAGCAAAGGGCTCAGCAGTCCGCTACGCGAGACACTGATGGCAAAGCCGACCATCCCGACAGCAAATGTGACCGCCGCGGCGATCAGCAGCGGGATGAACCATGGGATCAGGGCATCTTGAGCCGCCCCGACGTCTCCCCCCGTTTCACTCGCGGCGAGCGGTGCGAATTCCATTGCTGGCAGCATCGCGTACAGCGTGCTGCCGATGACGACGAAGGGCAGCGCGGCGGCGCTCCAGCGGTCTTCGCCTAGCTCCTGGAGGTGACTTCTGATCGCGAGGAATGCCACCGCCAGGACTGCTGAAGCGACTCCCGACGCCAAGTGCACAACTCCCCAACGCGTCGGGTCGGCGGTGACCTCCGCAACCAATGCATCCGTGTTCGGCAGTCGGCCGGGCAGGTACGGGTGGTAACTGAGAGCCGCGAGCAGGATCACTGGCGCGATCGCTACGACGCCTGCGCGGAGCGAATGCTTGGCCTGGATAGACATAAGGAGCCTCCTGCAGCAGGTGCCACGCCGGGCTCCGTCCCACCGGAGTCGGTTCTGGAAACTCAGTATAAACCTGTGAGTCATGGGAGCGATGCGGACGGCACTCGCCGGTTCCTTCCATCCGATAACCATCCAGGCCAACCCAAGGCGGATAAGCGGAATCTCCAGCAGCCGCTCGTCAAGCTCCAACAGGGGGCCTCCGACCACGAGCGCCGGCACAATCACGGGCAGGCCACGCCCTCGACCTCACCGCCCGGTCGCCGGACAAAGGAGAGAGGAGGCAGATGTGAGACCCGCGAACGGACGCATAGAGGCGTCGACTAATTGGAAGTTTGTGGGAGGAGAAGCTGGCCTTGGTGACAGCTGAAGTCCTCCCTAAAACTGCGGCCCCGAAAGTCAAAGCTGAATTCTCAGTCCAACTTCCGGGGAGCAGTTCACGGCATGGGCGGGGATCTTCGGATATACGTTGGGCGGCAGCGTGTTACCTTCTGGCGATGAAGTAGGCGTTGAACGGATCTGATTCGATGTCCTTGGACTCCACGTTCGCGAAGCCGACGTCGGCGAGCATCGACAGCGCGAGCTGTTCGCCCCAGGCGGTGCCCAGCCCGTCGCCGTCGAGTCCGAGCGAAACGCTCATGCAGTGGAAGGTCGAGATCGCGTACAGGTAGCTGCCCCAAGGGAGCTCAATGTTCTCCTCCACCTTGCTGGATGCCTTGATGTCCACCATCAGGAAGATCCCGTCCGGCCGCAGCGCGCGATGGATATTGCGCAGCACGGCCGCCGGATGCGCCTGGTCGTGGATGGCGTCGAAAGCCGTCACCGCATCGAAGCAGGCCCCGACGTCCAAGCCTGCCACATCAACGACCTCGAAGCTGGCGTTCGCCAGTCCCAACCGTTCCGCCTCACTGCGGGCGGCGCGGATGGCTGCCTCGGAGAAGTCGTAGCCGGTGAACCTGCTGGCGGGGAAAGCCCGGGCCATGAGGTTGATCGCGTGGCCGCTGCCGCAGCCGACGTCGGCCACGTCGATCCCGGCCTTCAGCCGTTCAGGCAGATCAGGTACCAACGGCAGGATCACGTCCAGCAGTGCCGCATCGTGTACCGCCGCGCTGGTCTCGGCCATGTTCCGGTGGAAGTGGGGGTAGTCCCCGTAGGACAGCCCGCTGCCGTGCCGGAAACGCTCGATGATCTTCTGTTCAACTTCGCCCATCATGGAAATGTGCTGCATCAGGATGGCCATGTTGCCCGGACCCGCGGCGCTGGTCAGGACGGCAGCATGCTCACGGGGCAGCCAGTACGTCCCGGTCGCCGCATCGTAGCGGACCACGCGCGCCGCGGTCATTCCGCCCAGCCATTCGCGCACATAGCGCTCGTTGAGGTCGCTGGCGTCGGCTAGCTGCTCACTGGTGGCGGCGGGCAAGCCTGCCAGCGTCTCGAACAGGCCTGTCTGGTGCCCAACGCTGGTCAGCAGGGCGATCGCGGCATCATTCAGGATGCCTACGAAGCGTCCGGCTAGAGCCTCGGAGGCCTCGGCGTCGAACTCCGCCAGTGAGGTTTCGTGGTCGATGGTCATTGTTTTCGTTCCTCCCTTTACTCCAGGCGTCTGTGCCTGATTGATTCCAGCGTAGGAATTTCCAGGTGCTAACGGCATCGGGCGAATGATGCGTTCTGTCCGGAGCAAATGGGGCGAATCATGCAGACGCCGGTCCGGGTAGTTAGCGCCCCGACGTCGGCCGGAAGACGGCGGGAACTAGCGGCGCGGCTGCAGTCCGTGTTCGTGAGCCCAGGCCGCGGCGGCAGTGCGCGAGGAGACGCCGATCTTGGCAAAGATGTTTGCCAGGTGCCTGCCGACCGTCTTCTGGCTGATGAACAATGCCTCGGCGGTTTGCTTGTTGCTGGCTCCCGCGGCGGTGAATGCCAGCACGTCCGCCTCGCGCTCGGTCAGCCCGCCGGGCAGTCCGCCCGATAGTCGGCCGCCGTCGAGCCGGCGGACATCCGGCAGGGCACCGAGTTCGCGATAGATCGCCAGTGCGGTGGCGGAGTCCGCGGCGGCGACGCTGGACTGTCCCAGCCCGAGGTGCGCCTGGGCGAGCTGTTCGTAGGCTCTGGCTGTGTCGTAGCGGGCATGCAGGCTCCGGTACTCGTGGACGACGGCCTGCAGCACCGGCAACGCCTCGGCGTGCTGAGACTGGGCGATCAGGATGGCGGACCGGGCCTGCCCGGCCCAGGCGCGGAAGCCGGCGGTGGCGAACACGGCTGCGGTTTCCTCCAGCCGGGTGCAGAGCCGCTCGGCCTCATCAAAGTGCCCGAGAGCTAGGGCGATTTCGACGCCGGCCACCAGCAGCCGTGCCCCCGCCAGCCTGTCCCGCCCGGCCAAGGCGGCACAAAGGCCAGCCCAGGCCGCCTCGTTCTTCCCTGCGGCGTGCAGAAGCAGCGACTCGCCCGGCTGCGGTTCGGTCCCCAACTCCCGGGCCCGGGCGTAAGCTTTCGCAGCGCCGCTGCTGTCCCCGCGAAGTCGGCGTATTTCGCCCAGCTGGTAGTAGGCCTCGCCTGCCACCCAGTTGTTCCGGCCCACGAGTTCCGCCCCACTCTGCTCGATCGCGTGTTCCGCCGCGTCCCAGCCGCCTTCGATGCTCAGCAGCTGCAGTCGATGGATGCGGCAGATGCCGGCATACACGACGTCTCCGACGAACTGCTCGCCCCACTGCTCGGTGGCGTCAGTCCAGGCGCGCATCCGGTGCAGGTCGGCCAGCTCGTGGCACGCGTGGATCACCGTACAGTAGATTTCGCCTGCCCATTCCGGCGGTAGCCGGCCGGCGAGGACCGGAAGCATTGCCTCGTCCAGCTGGGCAAAGCCGGATACGGTACTGCCGCTGCGCAGGTCTGCCAGGCCGGCGAGCACCAAACCGAAGGATGTGAGTGCGGGGACGCGCAGGCTCCGGCCCAAATCCTGCAGCTTGGCCGCGGTCTCCCTCGCCGGGCGCAGGTCCTCGAGACTAAGCGCGAGGCTGGCATCTAGGTAGAGCAGATAGCCGTGCTCCGGACCCTCTGGAAGACCCTGCAGTAGTCCCCGGGCCCGACTCACCCAACCGGACGCGATGACGACATCTCCACGGATGAACCACAGCAGACCCAGGTGCAGGGCCTTCATGGCCGCATCTGATGCATCGCCGTCGTCCTGGAAGCGGTGGTAGACGTCCTCGGAAACCTCCAACGATTCCTTGACCTGTCCGAGCCACCACGCGGCTCTGCCCAGGAGACTCAAGTCCCCTGTTTCCAGCTCTGACAATGCTCGGGCTTGGCTGAGCTGCCGGTAAGCGGCATGCCAGTCGCCGCGGGCGTACGCCGTCCGCGCTATGGCCAGCAACCCGTCAAACTTGTCCATCCCAGACACCACTTCAACGGTAGCGCCGCGGATAGCAGCCGGTCGAGCCACTCTTGAGGGCAATTCCGGTGAACGAGTGGGACACTCGGTTCCATGCGCGAACTCGTCGTTCTCGGTACGGACCCCCGGGTCCCGACGCGGTTCCGCAACCACAAGCGTTACCTGCTGCGCCGGGATGGCGAGGCCCTGCTCTTCGATCAGAAGCTCCATGCGGAATGGCAACCTAGTAACCCGAGCCATTCACCTGCCCAACAAAGGAGAGTGGCCCCTGTGCACTGCACGGGGCCACTCTCTCTTAGCTCTCAGAAGCTGAAGAAGTTCTCAGTGCTGCTCGAACTAATGCTGTGCAAAACCGCCAGCTAGCCTCCAACATGTGCAACTAACAAAGGAGGAACTAGAAGTCCCAGTCGTCGTCCTCAGTGGTGACAGCCTTGCCAATCACATACGACGAACCCGAGCCCGAGAAGAAGTCGTGGTTCTCGTCAGCATTCGGCGATAGGGCCGACAGGATGGCCGGGTTCACGTCGGTGACCGAGGCCGGGAACATGGCTTCGTAGCCCAGGTTCATCAGCGCCTTGTTGGCGTTGTAGTGCAGGAACTTCTTGACGTCCTCGGCCAGGCCAACGGAGTCGTAGAGGTCGTGCGTGTACTGGACTTCGTTTTCGTACAGCTCGAAGAGCAGCTCGAAGGTGTAGTCCTTGATTTCCTGGCGGCGCTCCTCGGAGACCTTCTCCAGGCCCTTCTGGAACTTGTAGCCGATGTAGTAGCCGTGCACGGCTTCGTCGCGGATGATCAGGCGGATCAGGTCAGCCGTGTTCGTCAGCTTGGCCCGTGAGGACCAGTACATGGGCAGGTAGAAGCCCGAGTAGAACAGGAAGCTCTCCAGCAGCGTCGAGGCCACCTTGCGCTTCAGGGGATCGTCGCCCTGGTAGTAGTCCATGACGATCTGGGCCTTCTTCTGAAGGTTCTCGTTCTCGGTGGACCAGCGGAACGCCTCGTCGATTTCCTTGGTGGAGGCCAGCGTGGAGAAGATGGAGGAGTAGCTCTTGGCGTGCACGGACTCCATGAAGGCGATATTCGTATACACGGCCTCTTCATGCGGGGTGATTGCATCCGGGATCAACGAGACGGCGCCGACGGTGCCCTGAATGGTGTCCAGCAGAGTCAGGCCGGTAAACACGCGCATGGTGAGCTGCTGCTCGTCCGGGGTCAGTGTGGCCCACGACTGCACGTCGTTGGACAGCGGGATCTTCTCCGGAAGCCAGAAGTTGTTGACCAGGCGGTTCCAGACGTCCACGTCCTTTTCGTCCTGGATGCGGTTCCAGTTGATGGCTTCAACATGGCTGAGAAGCTTTACTTTTTCTGTCATGACTCCGACTCGCTTTCTGAAGAGAGACTTGGTTTGGCTGAGTCCTCGACGCAATACTTGCAGTCGGCTTTCTCGACGCCTTTGTTGGTGTGATGTCTGGTGTGGGCACTGCGTTGGCTGGACGGCTTAGGGACGCCTTTTCGGACCGCTGACATTTTCGCACGGGTCTCCGCGCTAGCCTTCTTTCCGAAGTTTGGGTTGCCGGCACCCTTCTTGGCCTCTGAGAGCGCTACGCGAGTTTTTTCACTGACAGAATGCCCGAAGCTCGGGTGCTCCGGGCCGAACTTGCCGAAGTTGGGATTCTCCGGACCTGAGTACGATCCCTTGCGCTCCTGCGACCACTTCTCCCGCTGCTCTAAACTGTGGCTCTTGCCGTAAAAGGACGCTCCCGGCCCGGACTGCCTGGCAATTTTGCAACCAGTGGAACGAATCCGAGCAGCCTCCCGCATCTCCTCTGTCCACACGACGCCGGTCGGCCCCAATCCGCCCTCCGATAAATTCAGGAGCCGGTCGCCTTCGCGCCGCAGGTAGCTGATCCAGTCCATCTCGGCCTGTCCTAGTTCAGGCAGTCCTTCAATCCAGTCCAGCTCATCTGCAATAACCTCAGAGCGATCGTGCTTCCGGAGCCAATCGTAGAACGGCGTTTTGCGCCCTTCGGTAGCTACGCGGAGGTGCTGATGGAAACGACGACTGGCCGTCTTGGTGGTGATACCGACATAGCGGTACTCGACCTCCCGCCGAAGCCGGATGCCGTAAACCACGCCGCCCGTCGCCGTCGTCGTTTCCATCTTTCATCCCTTACTAGATCAACCGATTTCAGTTGTCATAGCGCACATGAGACGCAACCCTCAACCTCGGTCCCTTCCAGCGCGAGCTGGCGGAGACGGATGTAGTAGATGGTCTTGATGCCCTTTTTCCAGGCGTAGATCTGGGCCTTGTTGATGTCGCGCGTGGTGGCGGTGTCCTTGAAGAACAGCGTCAGGGACAGGCCCTGGTCCACGTGCTGCGTGGCGGCGGCGTAGGTGTCGATGACCTTCTCGTAGCCAAGCTCGTACGCGTCCTGGTAGTACTCCAGGTTGTCGTTCGTCAGGTACGGCGCCGGGTAGTACACGCGGCCCAGCTTGCCTTCCTTGCGGATCTCGATCTTGGACGCCACCGGGTGGATCGAGGAGGTGGAGTTGTTGATGTAGCTGATCGAGCCCGTCGGCGGGACGGCCTGCAGGTTCTGGTTGTAGATGCCGTGCTCCATGACGGAAGCCTTCAGCTCGCGCCAGTCATCCTGGGTGGGGATGTGGATGTTCTTGAACAGCTCCGCGACCTTCTCGGTCTGGGGCACCCACTCCTGCTCCGTGTACTTGTCGAAGAACTCGCCCGAGGCGTACTTGGACTTCTCGAAGCCGCCGAAGGTCTGGCCGGTCTGGATGGCCAGCTTATTCGAGGCGCGGACAGCGTGGTACACCACCGAGTAGAAGTAGATGTTGGTGAAGTCCAGTCCCTCTTCGGAACCGTAGTGAACGCGCTCCCGTGCCAGGTACCCGTGCAGGTTCATCTGGCCCAGGCCGATGGCGTGGCTCTGGTCGTTGCCCTTCGCGATGGACGGCACCGAGGTGATGTTGGACATGTCGGACACGGCCGAGAGCGAGCGGATGGCCGTCTCGATGGTGAGGCCGAAGTCCGGGGAATCCATGGTCTTCGCGATGTTCAGCGAGCCCAGGTTGCAGGAGATGTCCTTGCCGGTCTGGTCGTAGGACAAGTCATCGTGGTACGTCGTGGGCTGTGAGACCTGGAGGATCTCGGAGCACAGGTTGGACATGATGATCTTGCCGTCAATCGGGTTTTCCCGGTTCACGGTGTCCTCGAACATGATGTACGGGTAGCCGGATTCGAACTGGATCTCGGCGAGCGTCTGGAAGAACTCGCGTGCCTTGATCTTGGTCTTCTTGATCCGGGAATCGTCCACCATCTCGTAGTACTTCTCGGTGACCGAGACGTCGGAGAACGGCATTCCGTAGACGCGTTCGACGTCGTACGGGGAGAAGAGGTACATGTCCTCGTCGCGCTTGGCCAGCTCGAAGGTGATGTCCGGGATCACGACGCCGAGCGAGAGGGTCTTGATGCGGATCTTCTCGTCCGCGTTCTCCCGCTTGGTGTCCAGGAACCGGTAGATGTCCGGGTGGTGGGCGTGCAGGTACACGGCACCTGCGCCCTGGCGGGCACCGAGCTGGTTGGCGTAGGAGAAGCTGTCCTCGAGGAGCTTCATCACGGGGATGACGCCGGAGGACTGGTTCTCGATCTGCTTGATGGGCGCGCCGACTTCGCGGATGTTGGTCAGCGCGAACGCCACGCCGCCGCCGCGCTTGGACAGCTGCAGGGCGGAGTTGATGGAGCGGCCGATCGACTCCATGTTGTCTTCGATGCGGAGCAGGAAACAGGAGACCAGCTCGCCGCGCTGCTTCTTGCCGGCGTTCAGGAACGTGGGCGTGGCCGGCTGGAAGCGGCCTTCGATGATCTCGTCCACCATCTGCAGGGCGAGCTGCTCGTCGCCGCGGGCCAGGTGCAGGGCAACCATGCACACGCGGTCCTCGTAGCGCTCCAGGAAGCGGTTGCCGTCGAACGTCTTCAGCGTGTAGGACGTGTAGAACTTGAAGGCGCCCAGGAAGGTCTCGAAGCGGAACTTCTTCTTGTACGCGCGCTTGTAGAGCTCGCGGATGAAGTTCATCGTGTACTGGTCGAGCGTCTCGCGCTCGTAGTACTGGTTCTTCACCAGGTAGTCGAGCTTCTCTTCCAGGTCGTGGAAGAACACGGTGTTGTTGTTAACGTGCTGCAGGAAGTACTGGTGCGCAGCCTCGCGGTCCGCCTCGAACTGGATCTCGCCGTTCGGCCCGTACAGGTTCAGCATGGCGTTCAGCTCGTGGTAGCCCAGGCCCTTGTAGGCAGCGGGCAGCGCGGGCTTCTCCGCGGCGGGCATGGTTACTTCTGTGTCTGCGACAGTAGTGTCCAAAACTTGTCCAATCCTTGATTTACCAGGCGGACGTCGTCAGGCGTCCCCATGAGTTCGAAGCGGTAGAGGTGCGGTATCTGGCATTTGAAGGCGATGATGTCGCCGGCCATGCAGAAGTTGTCCCCAAAATTTGTGTTTCCTGCGCCGATCACCCCGCGGATCAGTTTTCTGTTCTGCGGGTTGTTGAGGAATCGGATCACCTGTTTCGGCACTGAGCCCTCGCCGCCGGTCCCCCCGTAGGTGGGAACCACCAGGACGAAAGGCTCTGTGGCGACGAGCTCAGCTTCACGCTGATACAGGGGAATCCGGGCTACATCCCGGCCGAGCTTCTCAACGAAGCGCCGGGTGTTCTCGGATGCCGAGGAAAAATAGATGAGTTGGCTTTGGGTCGTATTGACGGCCTGAGCCCCAAGGGGAGCATCGGCCAATGCCAGTGCTGCCACGGGAGTCACCTCGCCTGTGTTGTTGGTGGGAAGTTTTGCCCCTACGCGACGGAGGATGCGGCAGCCAGTGCCAGTTCCTCGATCTTGTCCGGACGGAATCCGGACCAGTGGTCCTGCTCGGTAACCACAACGGGAGCCTGCATGTAACCCAGGGCCTTCAGGCGCTCGAGTGCATCCGCGTCCTGCGAGATGTCGACGCTCTGGTAGGTGATGCCCTTCTTGTCCAGCGCACGGTAGGTCGCGTTGCACTGAACACAGGCCGGTTTCGTGTAAACCGTTACGGTCATGGTCCCTGTCCCCTTTGTTGAAGTCATTGCTCTTCGTTTTCCGCGAGCCCTGCCCGAACTGGAATCCATGTCCGAATACTGGTCTCGCCGGCGGCTGCCCAGGCAGCCTATATGCATGTTGATGTCTGACGCAGATGCCCCGGTCAATCTGTATGTCGATACTACATGTAGTGCAAGCGCCTCGGACGAACCCCTAGATGATGTATTACAAGTATGTCATTTAATGCACCGTTAATCCACAGGCCATTGGGTGAAAAATGTCCGTGTTTCTGCTGTTTTCGAGGACGAAATCCACACCCTGTGGAGTAGTTAGCCACATTTAATCCCCTGCGTGTCGCGTGGTGGACGGCGTGTCGCCCCGGTGCCGCACGCGTGTCGCGGGGCACACAAAAGGGGTCCTGATCGCTTCGTCAGGACCCCCGATGTGATGAACGGAACTATGTGTGCGGGTTGGCGGGAGGACCGCCGGCCGCACGCTTGGACGCTGCGTGGTCCAGGACAATCTGCTGGACGTCGAGGTAGCCCGTCTCGAAGCCGGCCCTGGAGTAGCACAGGTAGAACAGCCACATCCGCTGGAAGACCGCGTCGAAGCCCATCGCCGCCACCTCGTCGGCGCGGGCCATGAACCGCTCCTCCCAGAGGCGCAGGGTCTGCGCGTAATGCTCGCCCATGGCCAGGCGTTCACGGACCCGGAGGCCGGTCTGCTTCTCGGTGATTTCCTCGATGGCCCGGACGGACGGGATGACGCCGCCGGGGAAGATGTACTTGTGCACCCAGGTGTAGCTCGTCCGGGTGGCGATCAGCCGGTCGTGGGCGATGGTGATGGCCTGGATGGCCACCTTGCCGCCGGGGGCCAGAACGCGCTCGATCGTCTGGAAGTACGTGGCCCAATACTCGTAGCCGACGGCCTCGATCATTTCGACCGACACGACGGCATCGTACTCGCCCTCCACGGCCCGGTAGTCCTTGAGCTCGATGGTCACGGAGTCGGCGTAGCCGGCCTCCGCTACGCGCCAGCGGGCGAGTTCCTGCTGTTCGCTGGAAAGCGTGACGGAATAGACGGTGGCGCCGCGTGCAGCCGCCCGCAGGGCGAGTTCACCCCAACCTGTGCCGATTTCCAGGACCCGCGTCCCCTGCCCGACGCCGGCTTTGTCCAGCAACCGGTCGATCTTCGCCTGCTGGGCGGCGGCGAAACCGTCCCAGGCAACGGTCCGCAGGGCGTCCCCGCTCTCCGGAAAGAGCGCGCTGGAGTACGTCATGGTGCTGTCCAGGAAGGAGGCGAACAGCTCGTTGGAGAGGTCATAGTGCCGCGAGATGTTGGAGCGGGTGTTCTGCTCGGTGTTGCGTTCCCTGAGCGGCTGGCGCGGGAGGTATAGGGCCCTCAGTTTCTGCAACGGCTCGGGCACGAGCGACCCGACGCGGGCGGCGAAGACCTCCATCACCGCGGTGAGGTCGTCGGCGTCCCAGTCCCCTGCCATGTAGGACTCCCCCAGGCCGATCAGCCCGCCGCCGCCGAGCCTGGCAGCAAAGGCATCCGGACGGTTCATGGTCATGACCGGGTAGGTCTGGCCGGGCCCGGCTGCCCTGCCGAGGACCGTCCCGTCCGGGTAACGGACTTCGAGGGGGAGCCTCCGCACCGCGGCCTTGAAGATGGCGTCGGCGGCCCGGCCGGCCACCAGTGCCTTGAGGCTCGTGGGCACCGTGGCGATGCTCGGCCACACTTCGGCGTCGATCACTGCCGGCGGCTGGGGAACGGTGCAGGGACCTGTACTGTCCGGGGCGAAGCCGGTCCGGACCGGGGTGGAACCCCGGTCCGCAGGCTGTCCGGCGGGGGATCCGGTCGTTTCGGTCATTGTCACTGAACTGCCTCCTGTGAGGGGTGGTGGGGTCGTTTGATGAGGGGCAGCCGGCGCGCCCAGAGCTTGATGCCCTGCCACCGGATCTGCGCGGCTACGCGCAGCGGCGCCAGGGGAACGGCGAGCGCGGCGGCGAGGATGTTCGGGACGGACGCGTCATGGCGTTCGCCGTCCACGGTGGCCACGAAAGGCTTGTGCCCGTCGCGCTCCAGCACGATGGATACAGCGAGCCGCTCCCCCGGTTCGGGGAGTTTCATCCGGTACTGGCCCTCGACGTCGTTGAACGGAGAAACGTAAAACGCCTTGGGCACACTGGCCCGGCCGGCGTCGTCCGTTTCGAGCAGGTAGCAGTGCCGCTCACCGTAGGTGTTGTGCACTTCGGCGACGACGCAGCGCAGGCCGCCGGCGGCGTCGTGGCACCAGAACAGGCTGAGCGGGTTGAAGACGTAGCCCAACACCCTTGCGCTGGCCAGCATGGTGATCCTGCCGCCGTCGGGCTCTATCCCCCGGGTCCGCAGGAACCGTTCCACGTTGCCGCGGAACGAGCCTTCCGGATCGCCGAGGTGGTCCGCGACGCGGAAATCCGCGAGGGGTCGGAGCGGCCAGGGCACGGACGGGAGCCGGTCGACGTCGACGTACCAGCTGTAGCTGCGGTACGTAAACGCATTGTGCAGCGGCGTGCGGCGCACATGCGCAATGGAGGTGCGGTAAATGGCTGCCTGGGTGCTCATCGGGCCCCCACCGCGGCAGCGCCCTGCAGGGACGAATGCTGCGGGCCGGGACCGGACAGTGCGGACTGCTGTTCCCACTCCCGTCCAAGGCGGGCTGCCGCCTTGACGCCGGAGAGTGCGCCGTCCTCATGGAAACCCCAGCCGTGGTACGCGCCGGCGAAGGCCAGGCGCCCATCCCCCAGCGCCAGGATCTGCTGCTGGGCCCGGAGGGATTCGGGCGTGTACTGCGGATGTTCGTAGACCATCCTGTCCAGCACCGTCCCGTCGGCAATGAGGTCGGACTCCCCCAGGCTCACGATGTAGCGGCCGCCGTCCGCGGGCACGAGCCGCTGCAGGCGCGTCATGTCGTAGCTGACCAGGACCCTGTCCGGCTGCGCGTCGCAGGACGGCAGCCGGTAGTTCCAGGAGGCCTTGGCATTGCCGCTGGACGGCAGGACGGCCTCGTCGCGGTGAAACACCGTCTGGTTGACGGAGTAGGGCATGTTGCCCAGGGCGTCCCTCTCCGCCGGTGACGCGTCGGACAGCATGCGCAGCGCCTGCCCGGGATGCGTGGCGATCACGACGGCGTCGAAGGTTTCCCTTCCGTGCGGGGTGGTCAGTTCGACCCCCTCCGCATGGCGGCGTACGGAGGTGACCGGGCTGGCGAGCCGGACGTCCGGCAGGGTGGCGGCCAGCTTATCCACGTAGGCACGGGATCCGCCGGTCACCGTCCGCCACTGCGGCGAGCCCGTGACACCCAGGAGGCCGTGGTGGGCCAGGAAGGTGAAGAGGTACCGTGCCGGGTAGGCCAGCGCGGTGGTGGGATCGCAGGACCAGACGGCACTGACCACGGGGGTCATGAAGTGCGAAACGAAGTAGCTGCTGAACTTCTCCCGGGCCAGGAAATCTGCCAGCGTCAGGCCGTCCTTGCCGGCATCCGCGGCTGATTCTTCCCGGGCCAGCAGGGCGCGGGCGCGGCGGTGGAACCGCGTCACCTCCAGCAGCATCAGCAGGTACCTTCCGCGTAGCAGGGTGGAGGGCCGGGGAATGATGCCGCGCCCTTTGGCACGGGCTCCGGCATATTCCAGGCCGCATCCGTCGCAGCGGACCGACATGCTCATCTCGGACTCCTGCGTCTCGACGCCCAGCTCCGCGAAGAGCCGCAGCAGCGTTGGGTACGTGCGTTCGTTGTGCACGATGAAGCCCGTGTCCACGGCAAGGGACGGGTTGTCCGCCTGCATCACGTCGTGAGTGTGCGCATGTCCGCCCAGCCGGGACTCCGCCTCGAAGAGGGTCACGTTGTCCCGTTGGTTCAGGACATAGGCCGCGGTCAGTCCTGCCACGCCGCTGCCAATCACGGCTACCCGCCGGCCATCCGGAATCGTTGCTGCTTGCGACACTGATCTGCTCCTGTTGGTTTGGCCTGAAACATCCTGATGGATCGTCTTATGGGCAATTCGTCACCGACGGGCGTCCGGATGAGTATTAATTCCAACTGGCCGTCGTGGCGCGATTCTCCGCAATGGACACAGCCCCAGGGGAGTCGACGTCCCGGGGTCCCGGGGCGATATGCCACAATGAAGCGGGATTTCCGAAGGCGAAGGGCAACCATTGATCAACCCTGTTCATTTGCGGACGCTGGTCGAGGTCACTCGCCTGGGCTCATTCGCGGCGGCGGCCAGCCGGCTCGGCTACACCGCCTCCGCCGTCTCCCAGCAGATGTCCGCCCTGGAGCGGGACACAGGCGTGGATCTTTTCCAGCGCTCCGCCAGGAGTATCCACCCCACCGAAGCCGCCCTGGTGATGACCCGGCACGCCGCCAAGGTCCTGACGGACATCGAGGCCCTCATGGCGGCCGCCTCCAGGACCCACGACGCCACCAGCCAGGAGCTCAGGCTGGGCATTTTCCCCAGCCTCGCCACCTATGTCCTGCCGCTGATCCTGCGGAACCCGGCGTGGAAGAAGCTCGGCATCGACCTGCGGGTTTCCGTGGCCGAGCCTGCGCAGACCATCCAGGGGTTGCGCACCGGGGGCGAGTTGGATGTCGCCCTGGTCTACCAGGTGGGCCAGTCCGGCCTGGCGTGGCCCCACACCGTGAACCGGCAGTGGATCGGCGACGACGAATTCCGCGTGGTGCTGCCCGCGGCCTGGGGTTTCCGCGCTGACGCCAAGGTGGCTGCGGACCATCTGTCCGATATGCCGTGGATCGTCCATCACCCGGGGACCAGCGACGCGACGGTGATTGAACGGCTGTTCGCCAGCTGCAACCTGCACCCGCGGGTCGTTGCCTACAGCGATGACTTCCACGCCAGCCTCGAAATGACCGCCTCGGGACTTGGCGCCGCGCTTGTTCCCGAACTCGCCCTGCGGCACCGGCCTGCCGGCGTGGTGGTCCTTGACGTTCCGGAGATCAGGCTGGCCAGGAACGTCTTCGCCCTGCTGATCAACGACAAGCAGACGGCACGGGTCCAGCTCTTCGTCGAGCTACTGGCCGACACCCTGCACAGCCTGGGAGCTGCCCGCAAGGACTAACGGGTCCTGGAGCTAACGGGTCCTGAAACTAACGGGTCCTGGAACGGCCGGGCATCCGGCCTGTAAAGGACAGTAGGGCGGTCACCAGCTTGTCCTTCGCCGTGCCGTACGGCGGATAGGCCAGCCCGATGGTGTCCGGCCACATCGGCTTGTCCAGGCTGGCCCGCTCGTGCGAGAACGTCCGCACGGAATGTTCACCGTGGTACGCCCCCATGCCGCTTCCGCCGACCCCGCCGAACGGGAGCCCCGGGATCGCAGCGTGCGCCGCCGGCGCCCCGTATGCAAGCGCGCCGGATGAGGTACTCTCCGCGAAGGACCGTCGGACGTTGTCATCAGGGCTGAAAACATACACCGCGAGGGGCTTGGGACCGGCGTTGATCATGCGGATGGCCTCGTCCCTTCCGCCAACGGGGACCAGCGGGAGCAGCGGGCCGAAGATTTCCTCGCCCAGGACCAGGTCGCCGGGTTCGGGCCGCAGCAATGTCGGCGCAAAGTACCGGCTGCCCCGGTCCCGCTGGCCGCCGTGGACCACCGTACTTCCGTCAGCCAGTTCCGCGAGCCGTTCGAAGTGCCGGTCATCGACGATCCGGCCATAGGAACCGCTGGACGACGGGTCTGTCCCGAACATTGCGGTGATGGCGTGGACCAGCTGCGGTTGAAGGGCGTCCAGCACCTCGGGGGTGGCCAGCACATAGTCGGGCGCCACGCACGTCTGCCCGGCGTTCACGAACCGGCCCCAGACTATGCGCCTGGCTGTGGTGGCCAGGTCAGCGGTGCCATCCACATACGCCGGGCACCGGCCTCCCAGTTCCAGGGTCACAGGCGTCAGGTGTTCGGCTGCAGCCCGCATGACCACGCGGGCGGCGTTTTGCCCGCCGGTGAAGAAGATATGGTCGAAACGCTCCGCCAGCAGGGCCGTGGTTTCAGGGATGCCTCCGGCCACCACCTCGGCGGCGCCGCCCAGGTACCCTGGCACCCAGCGGACCAGGGCCGCCGATGTGGCCGGGGCGTGCTCGCTCGGCTTCAGGACCACGGTGTTGCCGGCGGCAAGGGCTCCGGCGAGCGGTGCGAGGGCCAGCTGGACAGGATAGTTCCAGGGACCGATTACCAGCACCACCCCGAGCGGAGTCAGCTCGGTCCAGGCCCTGGCCGGCTGCACGGCGAGCGGCACGTCGACCCGGCGGGGCCGCAGCCATCCGGCCAGGTGCCGTTCCAGGTGGGCCGCCTCGGCGGTGACGAATCCAAGTTCGGTCAGCTGCGATTCGCTCCGGTGCTTGCCCAGGTCGCTGAGCAGGGCATCGGCAAAATCCTCACCGCGCTCGGCCAGCATCCTGCGCAGATTGCCCAGTTGTTCGAGGCGCCAGGCCAGCGGACGCGTCGCCCCGCTGTCGAAAAGCTTGCGGGATCGGGCGACGGCGGCGGCAGCAGTGTGCATCCGATCAATGTACCTGCGCGGGGACCCGCTCGGGTCCCGTCCCAGATAAAAAATCCCCGATGCTGGAATGGACTGCCCGAGAGGACTATGTTGAAGATATGAACAAGGTACTCAGCCGCCACTTTGGAGAGATCGAGCTCAACCACGGCCGGGACCATAACATCGCCGCCAAACACGAACTGGCCGGCCAGCCGGTTGAGCTGGACCTGAACATCAACGCGCATGACCACTTCGACGAGGCGGCCATGCACAAGGTGGACTACCGGCTGCGGTACCTGCCCGAGCTTGTGGACCAGGTGCGGGACATGATCGCCGAGGAACTGGACCAGGAAGGCACCAGCCCCCAGGAGTACCGCCACTTCCACTGCAATGCCATCAAGGACGAGCACCTCAAGAAGGTGTTCGGCGTCGAGGACAAGAGCCAGCTGACGAATGCCGTGTTCCTGAAGGCCCTGAAACTGGGCCATGTGGGCATCTACCCCGGCCAGCCAGAACGCTACTTCGTCCTGGACTTCACCCTGGGCGAGCACTTCACCGACGAAGTGCTGGTGGCCTCCGCTGACGAGGACGGCGTGGTGGACGACGAAATCGTCTGGGAGTCCTGAAGCAATCGATTGTTAAAGCACGACGGCGGCCGGTCACCTGAGGTGACCGGCCGCCGTCGTGTGTGGCTGCTTTTGGCTACTGCGTGGCTGCTTCCAGCAGGCCGGCGCGGACCGTCTTGGTGGCCGCGACGAGGTTGCGCAGGGACTCTTCGGTCTCGACGTAGCCGCGGGTCTTCAGGCCGCAGTCCGGGTTGACCCAGAGCTGGCGGGACGGAACGTGCTTCACAGCGGTGCTGAGCAGATCGGTGACCTCCTGCTCGCCCGGAACGCGCGGCGAGTGGATGTCGTAGACGCCCGGGCCAACGCCGCGGCCGAAGCCGTGGGACTCGAGGTCGTGGACAACCTCCATGCGTGAACGTGCGGCCTCGATGGAGGTGACGTCCGCGTCCAGTCCGTCGATGGCGTCGATGATGGCGCCGAACTCGGAGTAGCACAGGTGGGTGTGGATCTGGGTGGCGTCGGCAGCACCGGCCGTGGCGAGGCGGAACGAGTTCACGGACCAGTCCAGGTAAGCGGCCTGGTCGGCCTTGCGCAGGGGAAGGAGCTCGCGGAGGGCGGGCTCGTCCACCTGGATGACCTTGATGCCGGCGGTTTCGAGGTCGGCGATTTCGTCGCGCAGGGCCAGGCCGACCTGGTTGGCGGTCTCGCCCAGCGGCTGGTCGTCGCGGACGAACGACCAGGCCAGGATGGTGACCGGACCGGTGAGCATGCCCTTCATCGGCTTGCTGGTCAGCGACTGGGCGTATTCGGCCCAGGCCACCGTGATGGGGGCGCTGCGGGTGACGTCGCCCCAGAGGATGGACGGGCGGGTGCAGCGTGAGCCGTAGGACTGGACCCAGCCGTGGACCGTGACGTCGAAGCCTTCGAGGTTCTCGGCGAAGTACTGGACCATGTCATTGCGCTCAGGCTCGCCGTGCACCAGGACGTCGTAGCCGAGCTCTTCCTGCAGCTCCACAACGCGCTTGATCTCGTCCTTCATGAGCTGCTCGTACTGCTCGTTGGTGAGGTCGCCCTTGTTGTTGCGGGCACGGGCCGAACGGATTTCGGAGGTCTGCGGGAACGAGCCGATGGTGGTGGTGGGCAGCGGCGGCAGGTGCAGGGCCTCTTCCTGGGCGGCTTCGCGGACCGAGTACTCGGAGCGGTTGAAGTCGGCCGGGGTCAGGGCAGCGGTGCGGGCACGGACGTCGGCGCGCTGGACGCCCTCGGCTGCGGCGCGGGAAGCGATGATGCGGGTGGCTTCATCGATGGCCGGCTGCACGGCGGCAGCGTCGGTCAGCAGGCCGGCGAGGGTAACAACCTCAACAGCCTTCTGGTCGGCGAATGCCAGCCAGCTGCGGAGCTGCTCGGACAGCTGGGCCTCTTCCTCAACGTCGTGCGGGACGTGCTGGGTGGAGGTGGAGGTGCTGATGGCCAGCTTGGCAACGGACATCTTCAGTTCGGCGATCTTGTCCGCCGAGGCGGCAAGATCGTTGCGCCAGATGTTGTGGCCGTCCACGACGCCAGCGACCAGGGTCTTGCTTCCCAGTGCGGCGAGTGCTGCTGCGGAGGGGACGGCGCCCTTGAAGATGTCGATGTGCAGGGCATCGATGTTGGTGGCGGCGAGGGTGCCGAGCTGGCCGTTCAGTGCGCCGTACGGGGTGGAAACGAACAGCTGCGGGCGCTGGGCAGCCGAGGAGAGAACCTCGTAGGAGCGGGCGACAGCGGCCTGGATTTCCTCGGCGGAGGTGTCCTGGTCAACCACCAGGGCGGGCTCGTCCAGCTGGACCCAGCTGGCGCCGGCGGCGGCGAGCTTCTCCAGCAGCGCGGTGTAGACCGGCAGGACGTCCTCGAGGCGGGACAGCGGGCTGAAGCCGGCGGGGGCGTCGTCGGAAGCCTTGCTCAGGAGCAGGAAGGTGACCGGGCCGACGATGTACGGGCGGGTCTCCACACCATTGGCGAGGGCGTATTCGAATTCCTCAACGATGCGGTTGGAGGCCAGCGTGAAGTTGGTTTCCGGGCCGATTTCCGGCACCAGGTAGTGGTAGTTGGTGTCGAACCACTTGGTCATTTCCAGCGGCTGCTCTTCCTTGTTGCCGCGGGCGAGGGTGAAGTAGCCGTCGATGTCCAGCTGTCCCTCGGCGTTGAGGAGGTTGCCGAAACGGGCCGGCACGGCGCCCAGGTGGGCGGCGGCGTCGAGCACCTGGTCGTAGAAGGAGAAGGTGCCCGGTACGGCTGCTGCTTCGGTGAGGCCCAGGCCCCGCAGGCGCTTGGCGGTGCCCAGCTGGATTTCCTTGGCGGCGGCGTCAAGCGCGGCTGCGTCGATCTTGCCCGCCCAGTAGGCTTCGACAGCCTTCTTCAGTTCGCGGCGGCGGCCGATGCGCGGGTAGCCCAGGATCGAGGCCGACGGGAACGGAGTGGCCACGGCCGGGGTGTTCTGCTCAGTCATGTGAAATTCCTTGGATCTGTTGGTGAAAATCGGGGGGTGTTTGGTGCTGCAGATGCTAGGTGCTTGGTGCTAAAGGGGCGGGCGGGGCCGACCCTCAGCTCGCCATTTCCTGGTGGCGGCGGGCAATAGTATTGAGCCTGCTCGCCGGACGGGCCGGCCGCGGCAGGGCCAGCTTGTCCAGGACCTCCAGGGCACACGCATGTTCGTTGAAGGTGTACAGGTGAATGCCCGGTGCTCCGGCATCCAAGGCGGCGTTAGCCAGGTCCACCGTGGCGCGGACGCCGATCAGCCGGCGTTCCGCGTCGGTATCCGCCGCGGCCAGCCGTGCCATCAGTTCCGGTGCGGGTTCGACGCCGGTCAGCTCACCCAGGCGGGTCAGCCGGCGCACGCTGGTCAGCGGCATCACGCCCGGAATGATCGGGATCGTGACCCCCGCCCGGCGTGCCCTCGTGATGAGGTCGGCATACTGTTCGGTCTGGAAGAACACCTGGGTGATGGCAAAGTCAGCACCGGAGCGCTGCTTGGCCAGCAGCACCTCGACGTCGTGGGCCTCCGTGGGCGATTCCGGGTGCCGGGTGGGGTACGCGGCCACACCGACAGCCACCTTGCCGGCGCACAGCAGGGCCGAACGGCGCTGCTCCACGCGGCGGATCAGTTCGATGAGGTCCTGGGCGTAACGCAGGGAGCCGCTGGCGGGGGTTCCGCCGTCCTTGGGCTGGTCTCCGCGGAGCGCCAGGATGCCCCGGACGCCGACGTCGAGCAGTTCACCGATGATTTCGGACAGCTCCTGGGGCGTGTTGCCCACGCAGGTCAGGTGTGCCAGCGGGCGGAGCGTCGTCTCCAGCAGGAGACGGTTGATGAGTTCGACGGCGGTGTCCCGATTGGATCCGCTGGCGCCGTACGTCACGGATACGTAGTCCGGGTCCGTGGATTCCAGCTCGCGGATGGTGGTCCAGAGCGACTCGGCGGCAGCCGGGGAACGCGGCGGGAACAGCTCATAGGAGAGCGCCACCGGGGCAGTGTCGGAGAGATTCGGGTGCGTGTCAATAAGGCTAGGTGGAGACATTTGCGTCCTTGGCTTTGAGCCATTGGCGGCAGCTGCGCCTCAGTCCATGGGACCTCGGAAACGCCGAACCGTCAATGAATTTGAGTTTGGGGAACACGGAATTAACTTCGGCAGGGCGCAGCCGCGACTGTTACGCCTGACAAGAAGTATTCCGTGAGCAAATGTCAGGCCCACATGGGGGCACCCACACCCTCCTGGCGGCCGCTGGGCGGCACATCCACTGCGGAGGATCGCTGACACGTTACGTCGGTAACTTGTATAAGACTCTAGGGCCCGCCTCCGGGGCGTTCAAGCTGGCCGCCGAATTAAGACGCACCTTTACGCCTTGTTGCGTCACGGCACAGAACATTGTTCGCCCGCAGGTCCGAAATCGACCAGCCCCCGAACTCCGTTGGCGGCGGGCCCTCCGGTTCCGGTCCTTGCAGGTTCCCCGCTACCAGGGTTTTTCGGCACCGGTTTCGGCGTCGCTCCCGTTGAGGTATTCGTCCCGCTGCCTGCCGTCGTTCCGCTCCCGCTGTGCGGACTTGGCGGATTCCTCCAGCTTGTCCAGTTGGCTTTGCTGCGGTTCGGGGTCGGGCTGCGGCTGCTCTTCGGCTCCGTCGCCGGGTTCCGCCTCCGGGCTTCCGAGCTTGTCGGCTTTGGCCTGCAGCCGCCCTTCAGCCTCCCGCAGGCGGTCGCCTTCGCCGTCGGCTCCGTTGGCGCTGTCCTGGCTTCCGTCCGGGCTAAAGCACCCGGTCGGGGCAGCCTTGACCACGGCCAGGCCGTCGTCGTAAAGTTTGGCGGCGTCGGTGCCGGCATTGCCGGGCTCCGCAGTCTGGTCGGCCAGCCGTTCGATGCTCAGGACCAGGTTGACGCGCACTTTGCATTCATCGGCCGGCGGGGCGTCGGCGAGGGATGCCTCGAAAAGGGTGCGGGCGCCGGCGTAGTCTCCGTTCAGCACCAGGGCATCGCCGGCGGCAAAGGGCGCCTTGTGCCGTTCCACGATGTTCGCGATTCCCAGCCCGGAGGCCGCGGACGCGACGGCAGCCCGGTCGCCGCTGCCGAATGCCACGGTTGCCTGGCCGCCCAGGTAGCCGACGCTCAGCAGCTTGACGGCGAGCGCCACGGCAGCCAACGCGGGCACCGCGGACACCAGCAGCAGGCGGCGCCGTAGATGCTTTCCCGGATTCGGCTTGCCCTCTTGCGGCGGGAATGGCGGGAACGTCTCCCTGTTCATGCGCGGGCCTCCTCTTTCCCAGACCCGAGCTGCCTCAGCTGGCGAAGCACCTTGAGGCTCTCCCACAGTGCAAGAAGGAACGCGGCCAGTGCCGGCGCCCAGTAAAGCTCCACCCGGCCCTCGAGTGACTCCGACGTTTCCTTCAGCGCTCCGGGCCTGGCCGCCTGCATCATCGGCGCCACTGCATCCCCTGCCGCCCGGTGCACGTACGGCACGCCCAGCTGCGTTGCGATCTGCCTCAGCATGTCCTCGTCGATTCGGGACACGGCATCCCCGGCGCTTCCGCCGCTGCGGTCCTGGATATAGTCGGTGCCCGCGGCGGATGAGTAGTTGGCCTTCTCCTTCATCCGCCCGCCCTGCCCGGTTCCGTAACCCAGCACGGCGCCGCCGTTAACCAGGGATGCGTCCACGCGCATCGGTTCGGGTGCCTTGCCGCTGGTCTGCTCGCCGTCGCCCAGGTAATACACGATCCGGGCCCGCTCGGGGTGGCTGTCCCGTGCCGCTTTCAGCCGTTCATTGAGCACAGTCCGGGCAACCGTCACGCTGCTGCCCGTGGAATACACGGTGACCTGGGGCTCCAGGACACCGGTCAGGGTGTCAAGGGCGGAAGCGTCCGTGGTCAGCGGCATCCGTACAACAGCCTGGGAGTCGAACGTGATCAGGGAGAACCTGGCTCCGGCTAGCTCCCCGGCTATTGCCATGATGTCCTTCCGGACGCCGTCGAGCCTGGGGCTGCCGTTTCCGTAGTCCTCGGCTGCGATGCTGCTGGTGGTATCCACGAGAAAGAAGACGTTCAAGTCGGTGGCGGCTGCGCGGACGCTGCCGCCTGGTATGCCGGGCCGGAGCGCCGCGAACAGCAGTAGCACTACCAGCCCCGCGGGCAGCAACGAGCCGCGGAGTCGCGAGCGGCCGTGCCGGCTTCGGACGGCCGTCCACGCCAGGAAGACAACGACGGCGAGAACCACCGAAACCATGACCCACCAGGGCCAGATCGGCTGGAAGGTCATGACCTCAGCCTCCAGGATGCGCCGGCCAGCACCAGGCCGGACACTAAGGCGATTCCCAGCGGAATCTCGGCGCGGTCCGCCAGGGCGGCCTGCGGGGCGGCCTTGAAGGCCGTGGCCTCCGTCGACTGGACCTTGCGGATGATGTCCTGGACCGCTTCCGGGCTGTCCAGGGCGTAGTACGCTCCGTCGGTCCCTTCCGCGGCCATCCTCAGTTGGGCACCGGGCTGGTCCGGGTCAATTCCGTAATCGAACTCTCCGGGGTTGAGGGCATAGACGCGGACGTCCTTCTCCTTGGCCAGCACCGCCGCTTCCTCGAGAGTGAAGATTGGGTCCCCAGAGACAAAATTGTCGGTGGCCAGGATGACGGAACGCGACCGTTCCACTGTGCCGCCGGAGTCTCCCGGCGCACCGTCCTCGGCCGCCGGGAAGCCCTCTACGCACGAAGCCAGCCCGTCACCGATCAGCGAGGAGCCGGCACCGTTCCACGTGCCGTCCAGGAAGCCGGCGCTGCCGGGCGCGCCGTCGAACGCTTCCTTGGCCTCCGCAAGCTGTTCCTGCACGAAGTCATAGTCGTCCGTCAGTGGAAAGACCTGCACCGCGCTGCTGTCGAAGACGGTCAGGCCCAGCCGCTCGCCGTCGAATCCCTGCGCCAGCCGGGCGAAGACTTCCACCACAGCGGCGTCGGCGCTGCTCATGGATCCGGACGCGTCGAGGCACAGGATGATGTCGCGGTTGCGCTGCTCGGGGCTGACCGTGCTTCGCTCGGCCGGGCGTGCTGCTGCCACCACTGCGGCTGCCATCAGCACTCCCCCGGCGACCGCAGCAACAGTGAGCCAGCGGCGGTGGCGCCGCACTGCGGCCCGGTACTCAGGCAATTCGGTCAGCCGGTGGCTGTGGGCCACGGGCCGCCGGACGGAACCGTCGATCCGGTCCCGCTTCCTGACCACCCAGTACGTCCCCCCGGCAACAAGGAAGGCCGCCGGAATCATCCACCAGAAGATCAGTTCCATGTCCGGACCAACTCCCGGGCCGTTTCCGCCGCGGCCGCGACAGAGTCGCGGGGTTCAGTGTCCCGGGGCTCGGGGCTGAACTCCGCCGGATATAGGCTGCTGACGGCCAGTGCGGCGGCCGGAATGCCCTGCCGGTGGAGTTCCGCCAGCGTCATCCGCGGAGCGTCGATCCCGGCAATGTCGCGGACAAAGCTCCTGATGAGCAGGCTCAGCTCCTGGTGAGACGCGCGGGCCGACAACCGGCCGGCCGCGGCCTCGCCCGCCACGGCATCGATGCGGCGCAGGTAGTCCCGCTTCAGGATGGACGGATCCGACGTCGGCCCGAAGGAAGCGGCGGGCACCGCACGCTGCCGTTGCCGGGTGCTCAGGAAGACGAAGGCAAGCCAGGCGGCCACGAGGAACAGCAGGCCAAGGCCTGCCCACGGCAACCACGCACTGTATGACAGCGGGGCATAGAAACCCGAATCATTTTCCACGGCGGTGCCGTTCCAGCAGCGTGAACACCGCAGGCATCACGTCATGGCTGCTGCCCGCGTGGACATGGGCAATGCCCAGCCTGCGCAGCACGGCCTCGCGAGCGGCATCGCGCTGTTCCTGCGCCGCCGTGTAGGCACGGATAACCGCCTCCGACTCAGCCAGCCGGCCGGGGAGGAGACGGGAGTCCGCCACGTCGTAGCGGTCGGCGGGTTGGGTGGCGGAGTCTGCCCCTGCCAGCTGCGCGTCCTGCACTGTCAGCCAAAGGACTTCGTGCTGGGCCCGCAAACGGCGAAGCAGCCGCTCCATCCCGGCATCGGGCACCAGTTCATCGGCCACCACGAAGAGCAGCATGCGCTGCCCGTAGTTGCGTGCCACATAGGAGAGCTGTTCGCCGATGCTGCTGCGGGGCGAGGTCAGCCCCGTGCCGCCGTCGACAGTCCGCAGGATCCTTTCCAGGTGGGCTTCGCCGGCCTTTGCGGGCAAGGACCGGGAGCCCGTGGCGTCACCGCAGACCAGGCCGACGACGTCACCGTGGCGCTGGGCAAGGTAGCCCACCACTCCCAGGGCCATCACGCCAATATCTTTCTTCTCCTCGCCGCCGAGTGCGGAAGCGGCCATGTTGCGGCCGGTGTCCGTGATCAGCAGCACGGTCTGACGCCGCACGGCCACATAGCGCTTGATGAGCGGGGAGCCGTGCCGGGCGGAGGCTTTCCAGTCGATGTCGCGGACTTCGTCTCCGGGGATGTAGGCCCGGAGGTCGTCAAAGTCCAGGCTGCGGCCTTTGAAGACGGAACCGTATTCGCCGTCGAGCATTCCCCGGGCCTTACGGTGGGCGAAGATGGACATCTTCGATTTGACCCGGGTCAGGAGGCTGGACATAGGGGCGCGCTCAGGGGGTCTGGACGGATGCAACTATGGCATCGATGACGGCCTCGACGGGAACCTGTTCCGCCACTGCCTCGAAGCCAAGGATGATCCGGTGCCGGAGCACGCGGTGGGCCAGGGCCTTCACGTCCTCGGGGATCACGTGGTCGCGGCCGTTCAGCAGGGCGACGGCGCGGGCGGCCTGGCTGAAGGCAATGCTGGCGCGCGGGCTGGCACCGAACTCGATGAAACCCGCCAGGCGGGTGTCAATGTACTGGGCGGCGTTGCGGGTGACGAACACCAGCCCCACGATGTACCTGACGATCGCCGGGTCGATGTAGACGCGCTTGACCAGTTCCTGCACCTCCGAGACCGCGTCCAGTGACGCGGCGGCGGCGGGGCGCTGTTCATCGGTGAAGACGCCGGAATCGATCCTGCGGATGATCTCGGCCTCTTCGGCCGGTGTGGGGTAGTCCAGGACGTCCTTGAGCATAAAGCGGTCCATCTGTGCCTCGGGCAGCAGGTACGTGCCCTCCTGCTCGATGGGGTTCTGCGTGGCCAGCACCAGGAAAGGCGTGGGCAGACGGTGCACCACGCCGCCGATGGACGTCTGCCGTTCCTGCATCGCTTCGAGCATGGCGCTCTGCGTTTTGGCGCTGGAGCGGTTGATCTCGTCCAGGAGGACGATGTTGGCGTGGACCGGACCCAGCTGCGTGACGAATGTCCCCTTGGCCGCATCGTAGATCTGTGTGCCCACGATGTCGCTGGGCAGCAGGTCAGGCGTGCACTGGATCCTTCGGAACTCTGCGCTCACGGAGTCCGCCACGGTTTGCGCAGCGGTGGTCTTCGCCAGCCCCGGGACGCTTTCGAGCAGGATGTGGCCGCCCGTCATGAGTCCCACCAGCAGCGATTCACGGAGCCTGGCCTGCCCCACGACCTTCGCGTCGAAGCTGCGCGAGATGTTGGCCATGACCTGCTGTGCCCGGGCCAGTTCCGCCGCTTCGATCCGGACGGCGGCCGTAGTCTGAAGCACTGAAGAATCCCCCTGGTTGGTGTTCATGACCGGCCGCTGCTGCTGCCAGGTTGCCGGCGGCCGCAATGCGTCCGCCACGGGCCATACTATCCAAGCCGCGGCCGGCAGTTTCCACAATGGGGAGCCCTCCCCATGGCGGCCGGGCGGGACTATCCTGATGGGATGATCCAGCTTCCAGCCAGTTACCAGGAGTATCTCGCCGGCAAGAGCGAGAGTTTCATCAACACCGTCCGGCCGATCCTCATGCAGTCGGCGGCCGAAAAGTTGCACGGCGTCAGGGTTCTTTACAACCCCGGCCCCACCGGCCACCAGGCGCACCTGGACGACACGATCCCGTTCGGAACTGTGGTCGAAGACATCGACTGAGCGGCCTCAGCCCTTCATCGCCCCGGACAGCGCAAACGATCCGGCGGACCCGCGCGCCACCAGTACGTACAGGACCAGGACGGGAACCGAATAGAGGACGGAGAATGCGGCCAGCTGGCCGTAGGCGATGGCCCCGTGTTGTCCGAAGAAGCTGAAGATCGAAACGGACGCGGGCTGCTTGGACGGGGACAGCAAAAGCACGAAGGGTACGAAGAAGTTGCCCCAGGTCTGGATGAACACAAAGATGAACACCACTCCCAGGCCCTGGCGCATCAGCGGCAGCACCACCGTGCGCAGCGCCGTAAGCCCGGAAGCGCCATCCACCCAGGCGGCTTCCTCCAGCGAAACGGGCACTGCATCCATGAAATTCTTGGTCATCCAGATGGCCATAGGCAGGGCGGTTGCCGCTAGGAACAGGACCGTGGCCGGCATGGAATCGAGCAGCCGCAGCTGGACGAACAGGCCATAGACGGGCACCATGATGGCAGTCACCGGCAGGCACGTGCCGCACAGGATCGAATAGAGGAACGGCCTGTTGAACCTGGACTGGAAACGGGACAGCGGGTAGGCGGCCAGCACTGCTGCCACCAGGGTAACCGTCGCCGTCCCGCCTGAGAGCAGCAGGCTGTTCCAGAGTGGAATGATCAGCAGCTCCGGAGTGAGCACGGCCGCAAAGTTGGTGAGCGAGGCACTGGCCGGCAGCTGCGTCTGGTACCCGGCCTTGGTGTCCAGCGAGGCGAAAACCAGCCAGAGCAGCGGCAGCACGAAACAGGCACCGATGAGCAGCAGGGCCGCGTCCGCCGGAGCCCGGGCCGAGCGCCGCGCCGGTGAGGTCACTCCCCCGTGCGTTGCCCGCCGGGCGGCACGTTCCGCCGTCGTCATCGCCTGTCCCCCTTTAGCAGCCGGACGTAGGCGATCCCGAACACCAGGCCAAGGACAATGAGCACTGAGGCGATGGCCGTGCCGTAGCCGATGTCGCCGAACTTGAAGGCTTCCTGGTAGGCCAGGACCGGCAAAGTGGTGCTGGCGTTGGACGGTCCGCCCGCAGTCATCACCCAGATCAGCGTGAAGACCGCCAGGGTCTGCAGGGTGACGAGCATCAGGTTGGTGGCGATACTGGACCTGATCAGCGGCAGGGTGATGAACACCAGGCGCTGCCAGCCCGCAGCACCGTCCATGAGCGCGGCCTCGGAGATGTCGCGGGGCACGTCGGCGAGGGCTGCCCGGTACACCAGCATGGAGAACGCGGTGCCGCGCCAGGTGTTGGCCAGCACCACGGCCACCATAGGGAACGCATACAGCCAGTCGGCACCGGCCAGGCCTGCACCGCCGAGCAGCTGGTTCAGTGTCCCGTCGTTGCTGAAATACGCGTAGGCGGCAAAGGCCGCAACAATCTCGGGAAGCACCCATGCCGCCACCACGGCCGTTCCCACGAGGGTTGACACAGACTTCCGGGCGCGGGTCATCAGTCCGGCAATGAGAAGTCCCAGCAGGTTCTGGCCCACGATCGCGGACGCGACGACAAAAACCATCGTCAGGACCACCGAGGCGGGGAACGCGGCGTCGCTGAGCAGGCGGCTGTAGTTATCGAGGCCGGTCCAGGCCGGGTTCCTGGCGTTGCGCCCGGTCAGGGCTGCGTTGGTGAAGGACGCGTGGAAGGACCACAGGACGGGTGCCGCCAGGAAAAGGAGCATCAGCAGGACAGACGGCACGACCGGCAGCAGCCGAAGCTGCTGCCGGACGGACTTTCGTGCAACCATCCGCTACTTCTGCAGGACCTTGGCGTCACCCACCTGGTCCCTGACTGTTTTGTCGTACTGCTCGGCCGCTTCCTGCGGTGAGAGGGCGCCGGTGATCACGGCTTCGGTGGCGACCTGCACCGCGGCGGAGATCCGTGGATAGTCGGCGGTGGCAGGCCGGTAGTGAGTGACGGAGACCAGCTCTGACACGTCCTTCACGAACGGGTTGGCCGCCAGGTAGTCGGGTTCGGAGGCCACGTCCGTGCGGACGGCGATCTGGGAACTGGCCACGGTGAAGGACAGGGAGTTCTTCTTGTTCAGGGCCTCGGTGAGGAACTTGAACGCCAGGTCCGGATTCTTAGAGTCCGCACCGACGGCCAGGGTCCAGCCGCCGGACATGCTGACGCCGCCCGGTTCCTGGCCACGCTGCGTGGGGAACCTTGCAACACCCATGTCCTCCGTGTAGCCGGCCCACTCGTAGCTGCCGCCCTTCTGCCAGAACGACGGCGTGTAGGACCCTTCAACAGTGGCCCCCATTTTGCCCTGCGGCAGCCATTCGCCGAAGACCTTCTTCCAGACGTTGGCATCAAGCGCCTCGGCCGGCGTGACAGCCAGTTTCTCGTCGTAGAGGGTTTTCAGGAACGCCAGCGAATCCGTGAACCCCTGCGAGCCGACAACCCATTTCTTCTCCTGCTGGTCGTACAGTTCCGAATCGGTGCCGTAGAGCAGTTCGTAGAAGCTCTGCATCACGGTGCCTTCACCGGTTGCTTTGCCGGCGTACATGTTGAACGGGACGACTTCCGGGTCCGCGGCCTTCATTTTGCGTGCGGCATCGAGGATGTCGTCCCAGGTCCGGGGCTGCCACGGAACGGCAATGCCGGCCTTCTGCAGGACCTTCTTGTTGTACCAGATGGCACGGGTGTCAGTTCCGAGGGGCACCGCGTAGATGCCGCCGTCGTCTCCGGTGCCGGCAGCCTTGGCGGCCTCGTTGAAGGACTTCCAGTCGTCCCATTTCTCAAGGTAGCTGTCCAGTTTCAGGAGGTATCCGGCGTCGACGTCCGACCTCACTTTGAACGTGTCCTCGTAAAAGACGTCAGGGGCCGTCTCTGCCGACCTCAGGGCCAGCGCAAGCTTGGTGCCGTAGTCGTCGTCATTGGCCTCGATGGGCTGCAGTTCCACGGTGGTGCCTTGGTTCGCAGCTTCGAAGTCCCTCTTGGCGTCCTTGAACAAGGTGTCGAGGGCGGAAAACGAATCGGTCTTTTGGTAGACGATCTTCAGGGTCCGGTTTTCGGCGGCCGGCTGTTCCGCGGAACAGGCGGCTGTTGCCAGCAGACCTACCGCGGACAACACGGCGACAAGTAGTCTGGCAGGGTGGAATTTGGCAGGTAGTAATTTGGCAGGGCGGTGCATGACGCTCCAATCTTCGAGCGGCTGCAGCCCCCAATAACCTCCAGCTGGCCCCAGCCTTTAGCCGATATGCAATTTCAGGTTAATGCTGCCCACTGGCACCGCAGCTCCGGCCAGGCCTTAGCCTTCCAGCAGCAGCCGCTGTGCGCGCGGGGCCAAGGTATGCTCGAGCACCAGGCAGGCCGCGCCAATGGCTCCTACGTCCTCTCCAACGCCGGTGCCGACAACCTCGACGCCGTGGATCTGGCGGGCCGCGCTGTTCTCCGCCAGCAACTGCGGAACACGGTCCAGGTACCTCTGCGAGAGGAGCGTCCAGAACGGGCCGCCGAACACCACCCTCTCGACGTCGAGGGTGTTGGTGACGACGGCGACTGCCCGGGCTACGAGGACGGCGGACTGATCAATGATCTCCCCGGCCTTGCTGTTGCCGGCTTCGGCTGCCTCACACAGTTTCGCGAAGCTCTCCTGGACCGCCGGAGCGCCCGAAGGGTGGCGTTCAATGTCCAGGACTCCGGCGGCTTCGGCCTGCGCCACCAGGACCTGCGGAATGCAGGAAGACTTCACGCATCCCTTCAGCCCGCAGTCGCAGGGCGCACCGTCCGGGTCCACGATGATGTGCCCGATTTCGCCGGCGTTCCCGGACGTGCCGCGCACCACTTCGTCGTTCAGGACGATGCCGCAGCCAATGCCGGTGCCCATGTACATGAAGACAAAGCTGCCGGAGCCGCTGGGGCCGCCTGCCCAGGTTTCGGCGACGGCGGCGCTGGTGACGTCTTTGTCCACCAGGGTGGACAGGCCGGTAGCCTCCGCCAATGCGTCGCGCAGCGGCACACGGTCCCAGCCGAGCAACAGCGGCGGATCCACCACCGTGCCCTCTTCCAGGTTGATGGGGCCCGGGGCAGCCACGCCCAGCCCGGCAATCTTGTCCGGATCGACGCCGGAGGCGGCCACAAGGTCCTTGATCTCGGCGGCAACGGTGGCGATGACCCCGTCGGGGTCGCTGGCACCGGGAGTATTGATCCGGGAGTGCCTGACCACGGCCCCCACGAGGTCCAGCACCACGAAGGTAGTGACGGCGGGATCGAGGTGCACGCCTACGGCATACATTCCGGCAGGATTCAGCCTGAGGATGGTGCGGGGCTTGCCCGGCCCGCTCCCTTCCTTCCCGGCTTCGACAATAAGGTTTTGGTCGAGCAGGCGCCGTGAGATGTTGGAAATCGTCTGCGGGGAAAGCCCGACGATCTGGGCAAGTTCCACGCGGCTGAGGCCACCTGAGGAGCGCCGGATGGCGTCCAGGATCACCGTGAGATTGAAGTCCCCCATACGGGGCAAATTTGTTCCGCGCCTCGGCGATGGCGTGCGGATCTCAGTCACGGATTCCCCTAAACTTCTTCGGTTATGCACTACTGATGCTTGAATCGTACGTTACCTGCGGGCGTGGCGGTACGCTCACACGCTGACTTATGGCAGGGCGGTTTCCCTGCCGTGGCGGCCCTTCAGCCGGCCCGTCATCCCCGCGCCGGCGGCGTTACGGGTGCGGGGCGCGTGCGGTGCTGACCGCAACGGTGAACTTGGCGTTCCGGCCCGCTACGCGGGTGGGACCGACGAACCGTTCCAGGGCCGGCAGATACTGCAGGTGGCTGTTATACACGGTCCAGAGTTCCCCGCCCGGTGCCAGTACCCTTCCGGCGGCACGGAACATCTTGAGCCCCGCCCCGGCATGGACGCTGGCGCCCAGGTGAAAGGGCGGATTCAACAGAATGAGCCCGGCACTTCCTTCGGGAAGCGAATCCATGGCGTCGTCCTGGAGAACAGTGATCTGCCCCGCCAGTCCGTTGGCCTCGGACGTTGCCCGGGCAGAGTCGACGGCGGCGGCCGACTGGTCTGTCGCTGTGACTTTGGAGCCCGGATGGCTTCTGGCATACATGGCGGCCAAAATGCCGGTCCCGCAGCCCAAATCCACCACGTTCTCGGCCGACGGCATGTCGGGCAGGAACCTCAGCAGGAACCTTGTCCCGATATCGAGCTTGGTGCCGGCGAACACCGCACCGCGTGCACAGACCGTCAGGTCCAGTTCACCGTTGGGGTCAGCGACGGGAAACGGCGGCGGTCCGGTCACGGGCAGCGGGTCCCGGGCTATGAGCACCCTGGATTTCTGCCGGGCCAGCTGCGGCTGTACATCGTTGAAGTGGCGTAGCAGGACGGAGTTCATGCCCAGGCTCATGTGCTTGATCCGGCCGCCGGCCAGCAGGACCGCGTTTGGTGCCGCGAAGCGGGCCACGGAGTCGGCCACTTCCTCCAGCTCCGCGAGCGTTTTGGGCAGCTGGAGCAACACGACGTCGGCGCCGTCGAACAGGGCTGCGCCGAGCGGCAGCTGGTCAAAACCGGCGTCGACGTTGAGGGCCGCGGCATTGTTCCGGAGGGCCCGCTCCCCCGTGATGAGGTCCTGGTGGACCCGCACGTTCCTGACGCCGCAGGCGGCCAGCGCCCCCAGAGTGAGGGCTCCATAGCGGTCCCCGACCACGGCGATGCGGCTGTCCGGGGTCAGGAGCTCCGCCGCAGTTTCGAGCAGGAGCCTGTCAGTTGCGTCCCAGGCCTGCAGGTTGGGGGCTTCAACATCCGGGAACCGGCGAAGGCCCAAGAGGACTGATTCCAAGCTGTTGTCCGCCACGTGCTAGCTGCCGCCTTCTCTGTCCATCGTCGATCCGCTGCCGGGAAGATTCACCGGGGCGAAAAGCTACCCAGTAAACCTACCGCGAAACGGCCCGGTCCGCGGTCGGCGGCACCGCTTCCGGGGCTGGCCTACCCAGCATCCCCAGGACGCCGGCCACGGCCGCCCGACCGGCACGGTTGGCGCCGATAGTGGACGCCGACGGCCCGTAGCCGACCAGGTGAACGCGTTCCTCTGCTGCCACCTGCGTGCCGTCCATCGCGATTCCGCCGCCGGGGCCGCGAAGGTGCAGCGGGGCCAGGTGTTCCAGCTCGGCCCGGAATCCGGTGGCCCAAAGAATGACGTCGGCTGCCAGGAAGCTCCCGTCGGCCAGCCGGACTCCATGGGGTTCGATGGTGGTAAACATCGCGTGCCGGTCCAGGGCGCCGCGCGCCGCTGCGGCCCGCAGGGAGGGGGTCCAGATCAGTCCGGTCACGGAAACCACGCTCTGCGGAGCAAGCCCCTGCCGGACCCGCTCTTCTACGAGGGCGACGGCGTCGTGTCCCGCCTTCTGGTCAAAGCCGGCGTCGCGCCATATCGGCTCCCGGCGGGTGAACCAGGTTGTGGAGGTCACCTGGGATATTTCGTCCAGCAGGCCGACGGCGGAAATACCTCCGCCCACCACAATCACGTGCTGCCCGCGGAAGTCCTCGGCATCCACGTAGTCGGCCACATGCAGCTGCCTCCCCCGGAATGTGGACTGGCCGGGGTAGATGGGCCAGAACGGCCTCGTCCAGGTGCCGGTGGCGTTGATGACTGCCCGTGCCGACCAACTGCCGGCCGAGGTTTCGATCCTTAGCCGCCCGGACGGGTGGTTGTCCTCGCGGGATACGGAGCGGACTTTCACGGGCCGCAGGATGTTCAGCCCGAGTCCGTCCTCGTAGTCCCCGAAATAGCGGGAGAGAAACCCGGAACTGGGCTCAGCCGGGTCAACGTCCGGTTTGGGAATGCCTGGCAGGTCGCTGATCCCGTTTACGGTGGCCATCCGGAGGCTCTGCCAGCGGTGTCGCCACGCTCCGCCGGGTCCGGCTTCGGCGTCCAGCACAACATACGAACGGGGCGATTCCTCCGGGGCGGGAACCGCGTTGGCCGGGGCGGGAACCGCGTTGGCCGGGGCGGGAAAATTGGCTGGGGCGGGAGCAGGGACGAAGCCACGCCGCTGCAGGTGGTAGGCAGCCGACAGGCCGGCCTGTCCTGCGCCGATCACCACAACATCCGCGATCTGAAGTTCCGTTGCCTCGGGGTCAGCGATTTCCGGTACCCGCCCTAGACCTTCTTGACCACGCTGGATTTGAGTTGCATGGGACCAACGCCGTCCACTTTGCAGTCGATGTCATGGTCTCCGACGCCATCCCTGAGCCGGATGCCGCGGACTTTCGTCCCCACTTTGATAACTGTGGAGCTTCCCTTGATTTTGAGGTCCTTGATCACAGTCACCGTGTCACCGTCGGCAAGCACATTGCCCACTGCGTCCTTGATCACAGATTCCGCCGTTGCTGCAGGTTCCGCGGCCTCGGCTGACCACTCGTGGGCGCACTCAGGGCACACCAGCAGCGCACCCATCTCATACGTGTACTCGCAGGAGCATTCAGGGCAAGGGGGAAGGGCGGCGTCGTTCACGCTCCCATATTAGTCGAGCGCACCTCGGCGGGACGCGGAGGCGCTTAAACAACAGAAGCCGCCCGATCGGGCAGCTTCCGCTGTGAATTTGGTGGAGCTGAGGGGACTCGAACCCCTGACCCCCTGCATGCCATGCAGGTGCGCTACCAGCTGCGCCACAGCCCCAAACTCTTGATCCTTTCGGAGTGACCTCCGTAAGCAACTTGATTATCTTAAACCACAATCGTGTAAGACGCCAATCCGGCGGAGGCGTTCGGCGGACGCCCGCAATACTCACCGTCGGCGCCGGCACGAGAGAGCGTAAATAACAAAATGGCCCGCCGGAATCTGTCGATTCCGGCGGGCCATTCGGTGGAGCTGAGGGGACTCGAACCCCTGACCCCCTGCATGCCATGCAGGTGCGCTACCAGCTGCGCCACAGCCCCGAATTTTCATTGCTCCGGCACCTTCAGCTTTCACTGTCGGGCCCGGCTCTCCGTCCGGATCTCTCCGAAGCAACTCAAATATCTTAGAACAGCCGTTCCGAAAATTCCAAATCGGGCATATTCGGGCGGCAGCTTCCGGCTTACTCGCTGTCTGAGGAAACAGCAGCCTTGGCCGAAGTGTCGTCGCCGAGCTGGAGGTCCACGACGGGGCAGTCCTTCCACAGTCGCTCAAGGGCGTAGAACACGCGGTCTTCCTCGTGCTGGACGTGGATGACGACGTCGGAGTAATCCAGCAGGACCCAGCGTCCGCCGGAGCGGCCCTCACGGCGAACAGGACGGAGGTCCTGCTTGCCCAGCTCCTCTTCGATGCCGTCAACGATGGCGTTGACCTGGCGCTCACTGGGCGCCGAGGCGATCAGGAAAACGTCGGCCAGGGCAAGCCGCTCGCTGACGTCCAGGGCAACAATGTCCTGGGCGATTTTTTCCGCAGCAGCGCGCGCTGCTACGCGGGCTGTGGCGATGGATGTTTCGGTTGCAGTCACGGGACTCCTTGTAGTGGTTTAAAGCTATGTATGTTCCGACGCCAGGGGTGTCTGCCTCAAAGTGAGGGGAGAACAGCAGCGTTGGCGGCGCGCCGGAACGTTGAATCAGGGCGCCAGGCCGCTGATGATCATGGTGACGCCGGCAATCAGCGCGACGATCCCCAAAGCGAGAACGCCCAACTGCAGCAGACGGATACGGTGCGCCCGGCCCAAGCCGGCAGTGACGGCATCAAGCGGTTCCAGGCCGTAGGCGGAATTGGCGGACACACGTGGCCTGTCCACGAAATTTTCACCGGCTTCGGCTGCCCAGGGCTCGCCGGACGCGGATGCTGCAACCTGCGTGGCCGCAGGATCAGTTGCGGCCTGAGCCGCTGCTTCGGCACGGGCGAGCACCCCGGCCCGCCCCGTCACCGGCCTGCCAGTCCGTTGCCTTGACGGTCCGGACTTGCGTGTTCCCTTGGTGCCTGGCGGCTGCAGCCGGGGTCCGGGGTTGGTGACTACCGGCACATAGGAGGTCGCGGGCTTTTTCATCACCGGCCGGTCTATGCCCGGAACCTTCTCGAACTCCAGGGGCGTCACCATCGCAAGGTTGCTGACGGCTGACGGCTCGGTCTTTGGATGCGCTGACTGGCTGGTCTGCTCGGCCAGCTTCTGCTTGGCCATGGCCCGCTTGTTCAGGACGGCGGCACGCTCGGCCAGGGCAATCTGCTCAGCGAGGATTTCGGGGTCCACCGCTTCAGGATCGTTCGCCGCGATGTGCTCCATCTTGGCGATCTGGTTCCTCGCCTGTTCGGCGAGGAGGGAACGTGCTGCGAGGGCCTGCTCAACGGTCATTCCATCAGGAAGCTGGCTGTCCGGGTTGGCCTGCGGGGGTTGTGCCTGCGTCGGCCTGGCCTGTGAGGGTTTTGTTTGTGGCTGTCCGGCCGCAGGGGGTTGTGCCTGCGTCGGCCTGGCCTGTGAGGGTTTTGTTTGTGGCTGTCCGGCCGCAGGGGGTTGTGGCTGCGGGGTTCCCGCCTGCGGCGAAGCCGACGTCGGCCGGGCTGGCTGAACGATCCGCTGTGCGGACGTGCGGGCAGGCGGAACGATAAGATTGGCAGCCGTAGCCGGTGCGGCCTCGGCCTGAAGCTGCTGAAGGCGAAGCTGGCGGCGCGTCGGCGGACCGCCGCCGGCAAGCCGTTCTTCCTTCTCTGCCAGTTCCTTGATGGTGCGCAGGGCAGCACGGTCCCGTGCCCTGCTCTGTGAGGAACGCTCGGCTCCGGTCGGAGGACGCACGGAGTCCACCGGGCCTGGAGCCACACGCCGGATCCGGCCGGTCCCGGCGCCGGGGTGGTCCGTGCCGGCACCCGAGCCGGTTTCGCCGGGTTGCGTCCCGGGTCCGGGCTTGGTCGTCACATCAACGTTCTTCAGCGCATCGCCGCGGGCAGGTGCGGGTGTCGCATTGGCGGGTGCTTTTGAGGCAGGGGTAACCGGACGCGGAGCCGAGGGCTCCGCATCCTGGCGTGTTTCCGCGCGCTCATCTCTGGCCTGTCGCAATTCACGACGGCTGCGGAGGGGAGGCTGTTCCTGGCTCATTTAAAACTCACTCGGTACTGGCTGGTTCGTGTAATTCGGTAAGTGCGGCGCTGTGGTCCGGGTCTGACTGCCCGGCGTACAGGCCGTATTTCGCAATATACTGGACCACCCCGTCGGGTACGAGGTACCAGACGGGATTGCCTGCCGCGACGCGGGTTCTGCAATCCGTGGACGAGATCGCCATGGCGGGCACTTCCAGCAGGCTGACGTCCTTCCGGCCCATCCCGTCAAGGATGTGGCCCGGACGGGTCACACCCACAAAATGTGCCAGCGACCACAGCTCGTCGATGTTTTTCCAGGACAGGATCTGCGCCATGGCGTCCGCGCCGGTGATGAAGAAAAGGTCTGCATCCGGCCGTTGCGTCCGGAGGTCCCGCAGGGTGTCGATGGTGTACGTCGGACCGGGACGGTCCACATCCACCCGGCTGACCGTGAAACGCGGGTTGGAGGCTGTGGCGATCACCGTCATGAGGTAACGGTGCTCGGGTTCACTGACCTGCTTGTGCGTTTTTTGCCACGGCTGGCCGGTCGGGACAAACACCACTTCGTCGAGGCCGAACTTCGCCGCAACTTCGCTGGCCGCGACAAGGTGGCCGTGGTGGATGGGATCAAATGTGCCACCCATCACACCCAAACGCAGGCGGCGCTTGGCGCCGCGCCGCTTCAGGACGGCAGTGATGTTAGTGGCCTTGGCCGTGATCGTGCTTGTTCGGGTGCTGGCGGTGCGGGTCCGAGTGCTCTTCAACGGCTTCGTGCCGGTTACCCAGGTTGCTGTAGGACAGTGTCACGAACATCAGAACGAGCATGATCGCAAAGATCACCACACCGAAGACCCACGGTTCTGCCCACAATGGAGCCAGTTCTTCATGTTCGGCGACGGACGCGCCCACCTGCTGCAGCAGCATTTTCTCCCCTAAAGAGTTCACACAATGACGACGGCGGTACTTCCCGCCGTTCCGGACTTCTGTTCCATGTTACAGCGTTGCTAGCTGCGGATCTGGCCCTCGCCCTGGACTATCCACTTGGTGGTAGTCAGTTCGGTCAGCCCCATGGGGCCACGCGCGTGGAGCTTCTGGGTGGAAATGCCCACCTCGGCGCCGAGTCCCAGTTCCCCGCCGTCCGTGAACCTGGTGGAGGCGTTGACGATGACCGCCGCCGAGTCGATTTCGGAGATGAAGCGTTCCGCGTTGGCAAGGTCGTTGGTGATGATGGCCTCAGTGTGGCCGGTCGACCAGCTGCGGATGTGCTTGACTGCCTCTTCGAGGTTGTCCACCATGGCAACGGCAAGGTCCAGGTCCATGTACTCGGTGGCCCAGTCCTCATCGGTGGCAGGAACCGTTTCGACGGACGCGGGCAACGCGGCTCGTACGCGGGCGTCGGCGTGCAGCGTGACTCCGGCCTTCCGAAGTGCCTCGGCGACGGCGGGAAGGACGGTGGACCCGGAGTGCACCAGGAGGGTCTCCACCGTGTTGCAGACGCTGGGCCGCTGGGTCTTGGCGTTGAGGAGGATGTCCACCGCCATGTCTTCAGTGGCAGATTCGTCAATGAAGATGTGGACGTTGCCCTCGCCGGTCTCGATGACGGGGACGGACGAGTTGTTGACCACGGTCTGGATCAGGTCCCTGCCGCCGCGCGGAATAAGGACGTCCACCCGGCCGCGGGCGCGCATCAGGACGTTGGCCCCTTCACGGCCGAACTGGTCCACCGTCTGGACAGCGTCTGCCGGCAGGCCAACAGAAGCGAGTGCGTCGCGGAGGACCCTGATGAGGGCCTCGTTAGTGGCTGCCGCGGCGGTGCCGCCGCGCAGGATGACCGCATTGCCGCTCTTCAGCGCCAGTCCGGCGATGTCCACCGTCACGTTGGGGCGGGCTTCATAAATGGCGGCAACTACGCCCATGGGAACGTTGACCTGGCGCAGGCGCAGGCCGTTGGGCAGCGTCTGGCCGCGGACCACGTTTCCCACCGGATCCGGCAGGCCGGCAAGATTCTCCAGGGCGGCGGCGAGGGCTTCGATACGGGTTTCGTTCAGCGACAGGCGGTCAAGCAGGGCGGCCGACGTTCCGTTGGCGCGTCCGGCCTCTACGTCCTTGGCGTTGGCGGCCAGGATTTGATTCTTGCTGTCGATCAGGGCGGCGCCGATGGCGCGGAGCCCCTTGTCCTTCCAGGCACGGTTTGCGCGCGCCATGCTGCGGGCAGCGTGACGCGAACGGTCGGCGACGGAATAGACGGCAGCCTCGACGTCATCCGGCGAAAGCTGGGCCTGTTCCGGCGTGGAAGATACCTCCGTGGAGTCGTTGGATTTCTCAGCGGCTTGGTGAATCAGTGCCTCAGTCATCATTCAAGTCTAGGCGAACCGGCCCGTTAGACCAGAACCAGGTCGTCAACGTGAACAACCTCACGGTCAAAGCCGCGCCCAAGCGACTCCCCCAGCTCCACCGTGGAACGTCCCAGCATTTGCGGCAGTTCATCGGAGGAATAGTTGACCAGGCCCCGTGCTATGACGGTACCGTCGGGCGACAGCATTTCAACGGCGTCGCCGGATTCGAAGGTTCCCTCAACGGCGGTAATGCCGGCCGGGAGCAGCGAGGTGCGGTTATCCCGGATGGCCGTGACGGCGCCGTCGTCCAGGATCAGCCGGCCCTGCACGTGCGCAAGGTGGGCGAGCCACATCATGCGCACCGACTTGCGTCCGCTGTTGACGGAGAACCAGGTTCCGACGTCCTCGCCGTTAAGCGCTGCGGCAGCATTGGCGGTGGAGGTGACCAGGGCAGGGATTCCCGAGTCTGCTGCCATCGTGGCGGCCTCAACCTTGGTCTGCATTCCGCCGGTTCCGACTCCTGCCTTGCCGGGCTTGCCGATGTTCACGCCTTCGAGGTCCTGCGGGCCATCAACCTGCGGAATCCGCTTGGCGCCCTTCGAGGGCGGGCCGTCATACAGGGAGTCGACGTCGGAGAGCAGCACGAGGGCATCCGCGCGGACCAGGTGCGCCACCAGGGCAGAGAGCCGGTCGTTGTCACCGAAGCGGATTTTGTGCGTGGCAACGGTGTCGTTCTCGTTGACCACGGGCACAACACCCAGGTTCAGGAGCCGGTTGAGCGCACGGAAAGCGTTCATGTGGTGGCTGCGCCGCATGAGGTCATCCGCGGTCAGCAGCACTTGGCTCACCGTTACACCGTGCGCTGCGAAGGCATGGGTGTAGCGGGCCATAAGAAGTCCCTGGCCCACGCTCGCGGCGGCCTGCTGGGTGGCGAGGTCCCGCGGACGCTTCAAGAGGCCCAGCGGCGCGAGGCCTGCCGAGATGGCGCCGGAGGACACAAGGATGATCTCCGTGCCCGCGTTGGACTTCGCGGCCAGCGCGTCCGAAAGTTCGATCAGCGCCTCTTCTGAGATTCCACCCTTGAGGCTGGTGAGCGACGACGATCCGACCTTGACTACGATGCGGCGGGCCCTCGCGAGCATGCTGCGGTCGTCGGTCCTGGGTTCCTCGATGACAATTGCGGAATTATCGGTCACGTGTGGGGGTTCACTCCTCATTCTCGGTGGTCAGTCCGCTTTCCTTAAGCGGCCGGGCGGCCCGGCGCCCGCTGACTGATTCAGTCCAGATACCGGCTTTGCGCTCGGCTTCA
Organism: Arthrobacter oryzae; assembly: GCF_030812315.1. Lineage (GTDB taxonomy): Bacteria > Actinomycetota > Actinomycetes > Actinomycetales > Micrococcaceae > Arthrobacter > Arthrobacter oryzae_B. The sequence goes on from NZ_JAUSSM010000002.1 coordinate 608,810, forward strand.
AGCTCGGCCCGGGCCGCAGCCTTGGCGTCGCGGCGTTCCTGCTGTTCGTCGCGCTTCTGCCCGCGGGTGGGGCGGTCGCCGATGTCGGCAAAGCGGACGTCGGTGCCACGCGGCGAGGCGAGCAGTTCGGCGCCGGCCATCATGGTGGGCTCCCAGTCGAACACCACGCCGTCGTCTTCACCGATCACCACAGTGTCGCCGGGCTTGGCGCCCTGCTTGAACAGCTCGTTTTCCACGCCCAGTTTGGCCAGGCGGTCGGCGAGGTAGCCAATGGCTTCCTCGTTGGTGAAGTCGGTCTGCTTGACCCAGCGCACAGGCTTGTCGCCCAACACGCGGAACAGCGGCTCGAGGTTCTTCTCTTCGCGGCGGATCTTGAAGCCTGACTCGTTAACTGCCCTCGGGCGCAGCACAGGGGCGTGCACCTTGGGCGGCGTGGCAGCCACAGCATCCCGGGCGGCCTTGACGATCTCTGCCATGGCGAAGCCGAGCTGACGCAGGCCTTCGTGGCTCGTCGCGGAAATCTCGAACACACGGTAGCCGCGCGACTCAAGCTCGGGCCGGACGAAGGCGGCCATGTCCTTGCCGTCAGGCAAATCGACCTTGTTAAGCGCCACCAGCCGGGGGCGGTGGTTCAGCGGCACAACCTCGCCGTCGGAGCCGGCATAGCTCATGTCAACCGCGTATTTTTCGAGTTCGGCTTCGATGATGGCGAGGTCGGAGAGCGGATCCCGGTCCGATTCCAGGGTACCGCAGTCCAAAACGTGGACCAAAGCTGCGCAGCGCTCCACGTGCCGCAGGAAGTGGTGGCCCAGGCCCTTACCCTCGCTGGCCCCTTCGATGAGTCCGGGGACGTCGGCGATGGTGAAGCGGACGTCGCCGGCCTGCACCACGCCCAGGTTGGGGATCAGAGTGGTGAAGGGGTAGTCGGCAATCTTGGGGCGTGCCGCTGACATGGCGGCGATGAGGCTGGACTTGCCCGCGGACGGGAAACCCACGAGGGCGATGTCCGCAATGGACTTCAGTTCCAGGACGATGTCGCTGGATTCGCCTTCGATGCCGAGCAGGGCGAAGCCCGGGGCACGGCGCTTCTGCGAGGAAAGCGCAGCGTTGCCCAGGCCGCCAGGACCGCCGGCGGCCGCGATGAACTCGGTGCCTTCGCCGACGAGGTCGGCCAGGACGCGGCCGTCCTTGGTCTTGACGACGGTGCCTTCCGGAACCGGGAGGATCAGTGTTTCGCCGTTTTTCCCGCCGCGCCAGTCGCCCATGCCGGGTCCGCCGTTGGTGGCGTGGCGGTGCGGTGCGTGGTGGTAGTCCAGCAGCGTGGTGGTCTGGGCGTCAACGCGAAGGATGACGTCGCCGCCGTCGCCGCCGTTGCCGCCGTCGGGACCGCCCAAGGGCTTAAACTTTTCGCGGTGGACGGAGACACAGCCGTGACCGCCGGTACCGCCGGATACGTGCAGTACTACCCGGTCTACAAAGCTCGCCACGTGAATCTCCTCTGTGCATAACCTGACCGTCTTGGACGCCCAAATTGATTGTAATGCGGTTAAAAGAACAGTGGAGCGGGCCATCATGGCCCGCTCCACCGGTTCAGATCTTGTTGTTACTCTGCAGCTGCAGCAGCAACGATGTTCACGACTCGACGTCCGCGGCGGGTGCCGAATTCGACAGCGCCGGGGGTCAGTGCGAACAGGGTGTCGTCACCGCCGCGGCCAACGCCTGCACCCGGGTGGAAGTGGGTGCCACGCTGGCGGACGATGATCTCGCCTGCGGAAACTACCTGGCCGCCGAAGCGCTTGACGCCGAGGTACTGGGCGTTGGAGTCACGACCGTTGCGAGTGGAACTCGCGCCTTTTTTATGTGCCATTTGAAATGCCTGCCTTAAAAATTCTGGGGAATCTGCTGAAAACCTGAAAAGTAACGGAAGGTTACTTGATACCGGTGATCTTGACCTTGGTCAGTTCCTGACGGTGACCCTGGCGCTTCTTGTACCCGGTCTTGTTCTTGAACTTCTGGATGACGATCTTCGGACCACGAAGGTCCTGAAGGATCTCAGCCGTAACCGTTACCTTGGCCAGGTCCGCAGCGGCAGACGTGACTTTGTCACCGTCTACCAGGAGCAGTGCGGGCAACTCAATGGTGCTGCCGGCTCCACCGGGGACGCGGTTCAGGGTAACGAAGTCTCCAACGGAAACCTTCTCTTGGCGGCCGCCTGCGCGGACAATCGCGTACACCACTGGGGAACTCACTTCTCTCGACGTTTATTACTAGATTTGCGTGCGGAACCTGGGTCCAATTGTTTGGCCTGGCTCACGCTGTGCCTCAACGCCGGTGGATTCCCCGGGGGAACCCATGAGTTATCCCACGAACGATTCTGTTTGTAATTCCAAACAGACTGATCCGGGGTCATAACCCAAGTGTTGGCGTAAGCACCGAAGATCTAGAATACGCTAATTTTGCCTTCGGCCGCAAATGAGGCTGGCTCCGGTGGTAGTACGTGATAGGCGCCACTCCGTGTAATACGGACTGGCACTGCAACGACTTCCGGAACCGTGCCCCACTATCCTACCGGCTTTGGAACGCTTTCCGGTCCAGCGTGCAGGCGCGGCGCGTCGAAGAATTCCACCTCGTAGCGGCACGACTGCCGGAAGACCAGCCGCATGGCCTGCCGTTCCGCTTCCGACGCCGCCCGGGCGGCGTCATCGGTGATCCGCACCGCCTGCCTGGTAGCGGCGGCGAAGTCCTCGTCCGCGTACGTCCGCAGCCAGTCGGCGTAGGAGTGGCCCGACGGCGATCCGGCCGCCAGGAACTGCCCGTGCAGCGTGGCCCCTACTTCGGCGTACAGCCAGAAGCACGGGAGTACCGCTGCGACGAGCACTCCGTAGCTGCCGGAAACAGACGAGGCCAGCAGGTGGTCCACATATGACTTGGTCACCGGCCCCAGTCCGGAGTCCACAGTCCGGGTGCTCAGCCACGTCCGGTGCAGCTCGGACTCCACCTCAAGGCATTGCTGTGCCGACCGGGCCCAGAACAGCTGCTCGGCCTCGGTGGGGGCGATCGCGGCGGCACGGGACAGCACCCTGGAATAGCCGTTCAGGTAGACGGCGTCCTGGGCAAGGTAGTAGGCAAAGTGCCGTTCCGCGAGGGAGCCATCGGCCAGGCCGCGGATGAAGTCCAGCCCGTAGATGTCCTCAAGGTCCGGTCCCGCGTCCTGCCAGAGTACTGCGGCGAACCGGCCTTCCGCCGGCACGTCCTGACCCCTGGGCGCCAGATGGTGGAAGTGGTGGACCGGGCCGTTGCCCGTTCCCACGTCCAGCGCTCCGGATTCCCGGAGCGCACCCTGCAGCCACGGCTTCACGGCACGCAACGACGCCTCCCAGTCCCCCAGCCTCGCCTGCACGGTGGCCATGGCGGAGGACAGCGAGCACCCGGTCCCGTGGCTGTTCGCTGTGGCGATCCGGTCGCCGTCGACCACCACAACGTCCTGGGCCAGCAGCCCTTCGGTGTTGACGAGTGCGTCCGGGCATTGCCCGCCGTCAAGGTGTCCGCCCTTCACCAGCACGGTGGTGCCGGCCTGGGCGGCGAGCCGTTTGCCTTGGGCCAGTGCGTCCTCCCAGTTGCCCGCGAGGGGTTCGTTGAGGAGCATCGCCAGTTCTGCAAGGTTCGGTGTGATCAGGTCGGCGAGAGGCAGGAGTTCACGCAGTTCCGCTTCGGCGGCCTCCTGCAGGAGCCGGTCCCCGCTGGTGGCGACCATGACGGGATCCAGAACCACGACGGCGGGACGGGCCTTCGCCAGCCAGCTGCGGACTGCGGCAATCACCGCGGAGTCACCGAGCATGCCGATCTTGACGGCGTCGATGCTGATGTCATCGCTGATGGCCTCAAGCTGGGCGGCCAGGAAGTCCGCCGGGGGAACGTGGACGGCCCGGACGCCGTGGGTGTTCTGCGCCGTCAGGGCGGTGATGGCAGCCATGCCGTAGCCGCCGTTGGCGGCAATGCTCTTAAGGTCTGCCTGGATCCCGGCCCCTCCGGACGGGTCCGATCCGGCGATGGCCAGCACGCGCGGCGTGGCGCGCAGGGCGGCATCTGTAGTTTTTCCGGCTGCCGTCGTGGAGGCCGGGGTGGGCAGGAATGATGAAGACAAAGGAGACATCCCTTCGCCGGTGCTAACCGGACAGGTTCTACGGGTGTGGATCTCAGCCGGCCCTGTGCGCGGCACCCCGTGTCAGTCCCCTAGCCTAGCTGTTTTCCTTTAACGACCTCGCGGGTACGGCCCGAACCCGGCGTATTACTACGCCCGGTTCGGACCGCACCCGCGGGGTCGGTCGGCTGTGGGATCAGAGCTCTCGGTCTAAAGTTCGGAGGCCGGTACTCCCACACCGAGGATGATCGGTTCGTTGGCCGGGGCCTTGGCCGGCGTGTCCTTTTTCGCCGGCTCGGGTGCCTTCGCCTCGTGGCTGTGTCCTGACGCGACCACTGGAGCAGTCTCGTGGTGTTCCACGGACGTTTCGTTCGCTGCGCCCTGGGCACGGCTCGCGCTGCGGTTCCTGCGCGGACGGCGCGCCCGGCCCTGCACCGCAGTGTGGTCGGTGTAATCCGCTTCAGCAGCCTGGACCGCCGGGGCCCGGGTTGCCGGAGCCTGTGCTGCCGGTGCCTGGGCTGCCGGAACCTGGACTGGCGGTGCCTGGACTGGCCGCACCGGCTGCTCGGCCGGTGCGGCCGGGCTCTCAGCCGGTGCAGGCTCGCCAAGGTGCGCGAACGCCTCGGCCAGGCGGTCAAGGGTCAGGGCCGCACCGCTGGCCGGCGCTTCCCCTGCGTGCTCAACGAACGGCAGCGCAACCTTTTCGCCGCCGAAGGTCAGGACAGCCGCCGGACGCCCGGCTGCAGCCGCCTCGGTTTCGGAGACCTTGGCCGGCCGCGCCGTGGCGGGAGCGGACTGCGCTGATGTGGCCTGCGCGGAAGCGGACTGCGCCGGCGTTGACTGGACCGCAGCGTGCTGGCCAGCGAGTGCCTGCCCGGCCGACTGTGCAGCGGTTGCCGCCGCCGGGGCGGCGTGGCCGGTCTCGGCGTCGTGCAGGTGCGCGGCGTGCGCCGCAGCAGCGATGTTGGCCAGCGCCAGGCGGGTAGCCTCGGCCTTGGCATGACGCTCGGCATCGGTGGGCTCGTGGTGAACCGCGGCCGGCGTTACCGGAGCGGCCTCGGGAGCCTGCCCGCCCTTACCGCGGCGGCGGCTCTTGCGCTCCGTGCGGACGGGCGGCTGCGCTTCGGTCCGCGGGACGTGGTGCTCTGCGGCAACCACGTTGGCCCGGCGGTGTTCCACGGGCTCGTCGTGGGTGACGATGCCGCGGCCGGCGCAGGTCTCGCACTGCTCGCCGAAGACCTCCAGGAGCCCGGTGCCCATCCGCTTGCGGGTCATCTGCACCAGGCCAAGCGAGGTCACTTCGGCAACCTGGTGCTTGGTCCTGTCGCGTCCGAGGCACTCCACCATGCGGCGCAGCACAAGGTCGCGGTTGGACTCCAGCACCATGTCGATGAAGTCGATGACGATGATGCCGCCGATGTCGCGAAGGCGCAGCTGGCGCACCACTTCCTCGGCGGCTTCCAGGTTGTTCTTGGTGACGGTTTCCTCGAGGTTGCCGCCGCTGCCGGTGAACTTGCCGGTATTCACGTCCACCACGGTCATGGCTTCGGTGCGGTCGATGACCAGGGAGCCGCCGGACGGAAGGAATACCTTCCGGTCCAGGGCCTTGTGGATCTGCTCGTCGATCCGCCAGGCCGAGAAGATGTCCTGGTCCTTGGTCCACTTTTCGAGCCGGCCCACCAGGTCCGGAGCAACGTACGTCACGTACGCCTCGATGGTGTCCCAGGCTTCCTCGCCCGAGACGATCAGCTTGGAGAAGTCCTCATTGAAGACGTCGCGGACCACCTTGATGGTGAGGTCCGGTTCGCCGTAGAGGAGTTCCGGAGCAAGGATCTTGGTGGACGTTGCCTGGCCTTCGATGCCTTCCCACTGGGCACGCAGGCGGTTGATGTCGTGCGTCAGCTCCTCCTCGGAGGCGCCCTCGGCAGCGGTGCGGACGATCACGCCGGCATCTTCCGGCAGGCGGTCCTTGAGGATCCGCTTGAGGCGGTTGCGTTCGACGTCGGGCAGCTTGCGCGAGATTCCGGTCATGGAGCCGCCGGGTACGTACACGAGGTAGCGGCCGGGCAGCGAGATCTGGCTGGTCAGGCGGGCGCCCTTGTGGCCGACCGGGTCCTTGGTGACCTGGACCAGCACGGAGTCCCCGGACTTCAGCGCGTTCTCGATCCGGCGCTGCTTGCCTTCGAGGTTGACCACGTCCCAGTTGACTTCACCGGCGTACAGCACGGCGTTCCGGCCGCGTCCGATGTCCACGAAGGCGGCTTCCATGGACGGCAGCACGTTCTGGACCTTGCCTAGGTAGACGTTGCCGATCAGGGAATCCTGCTGGGTCTTGGACACGAAGTGCTCGGCCAGGACGCCGTCTTCGAGGACGCCGATCTGGATTCTGTCGTCGCGCTGGCGGACGATCATCTGGCGGTCCACGGATTCGCGGCGCGCCAGGAACTCGGCCTCAGTGATAACGGTGCGGCGGCGGCCGGTGTCGCGGGATTCACGGCGGCGCTGCTTCTTGGCCTCGAGCCGGGTGGACCCCTTGACGGATGTGACGCGGTTGTTGACCGGCGCCTCGCTGACGGCGCGGGGGGCGCGGACGCGGGTCACGGTGTTGGGCGGGTCGTCGTCTCCCCCGCCCGTGAGCTCAAGATCCTGGTCGCCACGGCGGCGGCGGCGACGTCGGCGGGACGTCACGCCGTCCTCTGCGGTCCGGGTGGACTCCTCGTCGGCATCCTCTTCAGCGGCGCCTTCGGTGTCTTCGGCCTCGCCGGTGGCTTCGCGGTCGGTCACGCGGCTGCGGCCTCGGCGTCCGCGGCTGCGGCGGCGACGGGGGCCGCCTGCCTCAACGTCGCCGTCCTCGTCCGTTTCTTCCTCTTCAGTTTCCTCGACCGCTGCAGCGGGCGTGGCCGCAGGGCGGAGCACGGTGCTCAGGTCGGGTGCCTGGAAGATCATGGACGTGACCGAGCCGGGCTCAAGGAAGAGCGCACCCACCGGGCTGCTTGTTTCCGCGGCTGCGGGCTTTTCAGGTTCGGCAGCTGCTGCTTCCTCCGTGGCTGCTGATGCGCCGGCGGGTGCTTCCTCAACGGGCGCGGTTTTGGCGGACGGGGCAGCCTCTTCCCCTACGGGCGCGGGTTCAGCGATCGGAGCAGGCTCCTCGGCAGGCGCGGGTTCAGCGGCGGGCTGGGCCGCGGCCACTTTGGCGGGGGCCTTGGCGCGTGAGGCGCGGCGGCGGACGGGTTTTTCGACGACGGCGGCCTCGACCGGCGCCTCGTCTGCGGGCGCTGCATCAACGGGGGCTGCGTCGACCGGAGCGGCGGCGTCCTCGGCGAACACCGGGAGCGGCTCGGCGGGCTCGACCTTCTTGCGGGACCGGCTGCGGCGTGCCGGGGGCTTTTCCTCCGCTGCCGTATCGGCCACCGGCGACTCCGCCGGAACTGCCTCCGATTCACCCGCTGCGACGGCTTCCGCCTTGGGAGCGGCTTTGCGCCGTGTCCGGGTGGCCTTCTTCGGCGCCTCGGGGGCTACTGCTTCTTCGCTGGCAGCGGCTTCTTCATTAACGGCTAGGACCTGGTCATTTTCCATATGTGGCGACACTCCTGCCCCTGACGTACCGCCACATCCGGCACCCATTGGGGCACATATTGTCAAAACCCGCAGGCGTTGACAGAAGTCAATTGGATACCCTCAGGTTCGCACCGGCAGTGGGGTGCGGCAGCCCTGGAGGGCCGGCGACGTCGTTCTGAAACCCGTTGTTCCTCAAGCCACAACCAGGTGCCGTCCAATGGCATTGCGGGAAAGCCGGGATCTATCGTGGATCCGGAGCCTGCCCTGCTCATCATTGGCGGTCTTACAAACGAGCAACCGGACCGGAATCCGAATGTGGATCGTATTCCAGCCAGCTTCATTCTCTCATACGCTCAGTCAATCGCGGCGGAAGCACGGCCTGCCAACGCACAATCAGGCTGCCGGCGTAAGGATTCTGTGCGGCTCATCCAGCCTGCGGCGTTACAATCAGGGCGAGGAGCCCTCGAGAAAAAGGACGCAACATCCCATGCCCAGCATCTCCAATTCCACGCAGGCCCAGATGGTGGACGGCGGTCTCCGCGAGCGTGAGACGGCCCAAAGCCTGCCTCCCATGACCAGGGACAAGCCATTCGGATGGCTGCTGGTTATCACCGGCATCGTCGGATGGCTCGCGTCGGGCGCCCTCGTCCTGGAAAAGCTCGAGGTCCTCAAGGATCCGAACCACGTAACGGCCTGCGATATCAATCCGTGGGTGTCCTGCGGTGCCGTCATGCAGACTTGGCAAAGTTCCGTCTTCGGCTTCCCCAACATGTTTATCGGCATCGTGGCGTTCGCCGTCATTATCACCACGGGCATGGCTGTTCTTGCCGGCGCAAAGTTTGCCCGCTGGTACTGGCTTGGCCTCCAGGCCGGTGTGACGCTTGGCTTTGCCTTCGTGGTGTGGCTGTGGTCCCAGGCCCTGTATTCCATCCACATCCTCTGCCCGTTCTGCATGGTGGTCTGGGCCGCGATGATCCCGCTCTTTGTATGGGTCACGGTCCGGAACATCATGCACGGAGTGATCAAGGTTCCGGCCGGGCCCGCGAAGCTTGTGGGCGACTCCGGCTGGATCGTCACGGCCCTGCTCTACGTGGCCGTCATCGCAACCATCTTCTTCGCCTTTATCCAGGTGTTCATCGGAACGTCCGGCTACTAAGCCAAGGAAAAAGCGCGAGCGTACAGTTGAGGCCCCGGTTTCCGCGGAAACCGGGGCCTCAACTGTACGCTCGCGCTTAAGGCAGGGTGCTTAAGTGTCCGTTCGCGCTGTGGCTGTTAGTCCTGAAACCAGATCTTGATCTCGCGTTCCGCGGACTCCACCGAATCCGAACCGTGAACCAGGTTCTGCTGGACCTTCAGGCCCCAGTCGCGGCCGAAGTCGCCGCGGATGGTGCCGGGCGCCGCCGTCGTCGGGTCCGTGGTGCCGGCGAGGGAACGGAAGCCCTCGATGACGCGGTGGCCTTCGAAGATCGCGGCGACAACGGGTCCGCTGAGCATGAACTCCACGAGCGGCTCGTAGAACGGCTTGCCCACGTGCTCCTCGTAGTGCTGTTCCAGCAGTTCGCGGCTGGCGTCGACCTTCTTGAGCTCGGTCAGGTTGTAGCCCTTGGCTTCGATCCGGCCAAGGATGGCGCCGGTCAGGTTGCGGGTCACGCCGTCGGGCTTGATCAGGACGAGGGTGCGCTCAATGCTCACAACTGCTCCAATGTGGTTGGTGGGGTTTGGACTAAGTCTAGTTGGTTTCGCCGTCGGGGTGGGCTGCTTCCCACTCGGCCTGTTCACGCTCGCGCTGCGCGGCCTCGCGGTCGATCCGGATGCCGGTCCGGATGCCATACCACCAGGCCACGGCAAAGAGGATCCCGACCACGAACATCATGGGCTCAATGAATCCGGTGAAGATCAGGACGAGCTGCAGGATCCAGCCCAGTGCCACACCCCACGGCTTGGACAGCACGGCGCAGGTCAGTACGAGCACCAGGCTCAGGACGATGCCCACCGAGAGAATCACTGCCGGCGGGAACTCGTCGCGCCGGAGTCCGAAAACCGCCAGCGTGGCGAAGAACGCGACGAACCCTTCGAGCACCAGGACCGTGGAGGCGAACATGACTTTGGTGGAACGCCGCTTCTTGGGCATGCCCGGCCGCCACTCCCGCTGCGCCTTTGTGAGTCGAGCCATTGTCAGGCGTCCGCCTTTCCGAGCAGGATCCGGGCTTCGGCCACGAGCGTGATGGAGCCCGTCACCAGGACGCCGCCGGCGAGGTCCTCATTGGCTTCGGCATGCTCCACGGCCCATTCCAGGGCGTCGTCGAGTTTTTCAGCCACATGGATGTTGTCTTCGCCGAAGCCCAGGTCCAGCGCAAGTTCCGCGAGGTCCTCGGCCGGGACTGCCCTGGGCGAGTTCGACTGGGTGAAGCAGTATTCCGCGGCGAGGTCACCCAGGGACTCCTTGAGCTGACGAAGGATCTCCTCGGCGTCCTTCTCCTTCAGGACGCCCACAACCAGCACCAGTTTGGTGAAGCTGAAGGCTTCGTGGATGGCCTCGGCCGAAACCCGGATGCCCTCGGGGTTGTGGGCGGCATCCACAATGATGGTCGGCGCAGTCCGGAGGACCTCCAGGCGGCCCGGGGACGTGACCGAAGCAAACGCTTCCTGCAGGACCTCGGCGTCAAGCGCCTTCTCCCCGCCGAAGAACGCCTCGAGCGCGGCAATGGCGACGGCGGCGTTTTCCGCCTGGTGCGCTCCGTGCAGCGGAACCAGCAGTTCCTCGTACCGTCCGGCCAGGCCCTGAATGGTGACCATCTGGCCGCCGACGGCAACGGTCCGGGACTCGACGCCGAACTCCACGCCTTCGAAGCGGTACGGTGCCTGGACTTCCCGGGCCTTTTCCAGCAGGACCTGGGCGGCGCCGACGGGCTGCGCGGCGCTGATCAGGAAGCCTCCGGGCTTGATGATGCCCGCCTTCTCGTAGGCAATGTCTTCCGTGGTGTCGCCAAGCAGGTCCGTGTGGTCCAGCGAAATGGGCGTCACGACGGCGACCTGTCCGTCACCGACGTTCGTGGCGTCGGTGATGCCGCCCAGGCCCACCTCCATCACGGCCACGTTGACCGGTTGGTCGGCAAAGACGGCGAACGCCAGGATGGTGAGGCATTCGAAGTACGTCAGCCGGGGCTGGCCCTCGGCCTCAAGCTCGCCGTCCACGATCTGCAGGTATGGCCGGATCTCGTCCCAGATCCGGACGAAGGTCTCGTCCGATACCGGTGCGCCGTCGATGCTGATCCGCTCGGTCACCTTGGACAGGTGCGGGCTCGTGTACCGCCCGGTGCTCAGCCCGTGGGCCCGGAGACCGGCCTCGATCATGCGGGCGGTTGACGTCTTGCCGTTGGTGCCGGTGACGTGGATGATCGGGAACGCCTTGTTGGGCTCCCCCAGCACATCCATGGCCCGGAACAGCGGTGCGAGGCGCGGTTCCATCTTGTTTTCCGGCGCCCGGCCCAGCAGTTCGGCGTAGACGCTCTCTACGGAAAATTCGTCTGTCATTGCTTAGGCCTCTACTTTTTCAACGCTGATCTGCGGTTCTGCGGAATCTGCTGCAACGGTGCCCAGGTCCACTGTCAGGGTTTCGGTCCTGATGAGTCCGGCATTGGCTTCCAGGGCGTCGATGACGTTCTGCGCGGCGGTCACGGTGGTGCGGATCCGGTCGCTCACGTTGAGGCCGGCATCCTTTCGGGCCTGCTGGATGGCACGGACCATGTCCCGGGCCAGGCCTTCGGCTTCCAGTTCGGGGGTGACCTCGGTGTTGAGGACCACGAAGCCGCCGCCGGGCAATACTGCGACAGCAGAAGATGCAGTCGCCGAGCCGCCCTCGGACCCCGCCACGACCGTTTCCAGCGTGTATTCCTGCGGTTCGAGGACGAGTCCGCCCGCCGTGACCACTCCCGCGTCGTCCACGGACCAGTCGCCGGACTTGGAGCCCTTGATGGCCTGCTGGACGTTCTTGCCGAGGCGCGGTCCTGCGGCCCGGGCGTTGACCACGAGCTTCTGCTCGATGCCGAACTCCTCCGGGGAGGCGCTCTCGGCGTCCAGCAGGCGGACGGAACGCAGGTTGAGTTCATCGGCGACGACGGCGGCAAAGCCTCCCAGCGCATCCGCGCCGGGTGCCACCACGGTGAGCTCCTGCAGCGGCAGGCGGACCCGGAGGTTCGCGGCCTTGCGGAGTGAGGAGCCGGTGGAGCAGATTTGCTGGACCCTGTCCATGGCCTCGACGAGTCCCGGGTTGGCCGGGAAGAGGTCAGCCTCCGGCCAGTCGGCCAGGTGCACGGAGCGCCCGCCGGTGAGGCCGCGCCAGATCTCCTCGGAGACCAGCGGCAGCAGCGACGCGGCCACCCGGGAGACGGTCTCCAGCGCGGTGTAGAGCGCGTCAAACGCGTCGACGCTCTCGTCAAAGAAGCGCTGGCGGCTGCGGCGGACGTACCAGTTGGTGAGCATGTCCAGGTAGCTGCGCAGTTCGTCGCAGGCACCGGAGATGTCGTAGCTGTCCAGCTGGGCGGTCATGTTGCGGACCAGGTCTCCGGTGTTGGCCATGAGGTACTGGTCCAGTGTGTCCGCGTAGCCGTCATAGCGCAGCTTCGCGTCGTAGCCCTTCGCTTGTTCACCGGCTGCGCCAGACGCCGCGTTCGTGTACAGCGTGAAGAAGCTGTACACGTTCCACAGCGGCAGGATGACCTGGCGGACGCCGTCGCGGATTCCCTGCTCGGTGACCACAAGGTTGCCGCCGCGCAGGATGGGGCTGGACATCAGGAACCAGCGCATGGCGTCGGAACCGTCGCGGTCCAGGACCTCGGAGACGTCCGGGTAATTGCGCAGGCTCTTGGACATCTTCTGCCCGTCCGAGCCGAGCACGATGCCGTGGCTGATGACGTTGCGGAACGCCGGCCGGTCGAACAGCGCCGTGGACAGGATGTGCAGCATGTAGAACCAACCGCGCGTCTGCCCGATGTACTCGACGATGAAGTCTGCCGGGTTGTGGGTGTCGAACCATTCCTCGTTCTGGAACGGGTAGTGGACCTGGCCGTACGGCATGGAACCGGAGTCGAACCAGACGTCCAGGACGTCCTCGACGCGGCGCATCACGGACTGGCCCTCTTCGGGGGTGCGGGGGTCGTCGGGGTTCGGGCGGGTCAGTTCGTCGATGAACGGCCGGTGCAGGTCAACCTGTCCGTCCTTGTTCAGCGGGAGCCGGCCGAAGTCGGCCTCGATCTCGGCGAGCGAGCCGTAGACGTCGGTGCGCGGGTATTCGGGGTCGCTGGACTGCCACACCGGGATGGGGCTGCCCCAGTAGCGGTTGCGGCTGATGGACCAGTCGCGGGCGTTGGCCAGCCACTTGCCGAACTGGCCGTCTTTGACGTTGCCGGGGATCCAGTTGATCTCCTGGTTCAGCTCGGACATGCGGTCCTTGAACTTGGTGACCTCCACGTACCAGGAGGACACCGCACGGTAGATCAGCGGGTTGCGGCAGCGCCAGCAGTGCGGGTAGCTGTGCTCGTAGCTGGCCTGCCGGACCAGGCGGCCCTGGGCGCGCAGGACCTGGGTGATGGGCTTGTTGGCCTCGAACACCTGCAGTCCGACGATGTCGTGCAGGTCGCCGTGCGAGAACAGCGGCAGGAACTTCGCGCCCTCGTCCACGGACAGGACCACGGGGATGCCCGCCTCTTCACAGACCTTCTGGTCGTCTTCACCGTAGGCGGGCGCCTGGTGGACGATACCGGTGCCATCGGTGGTGGTGACGTAGTCGGCCACGAGGAAGCACCAGGCGTTTTCCGTGCCGAACTTTTCGGCGTCGCTGAAGTCGGTCCAGAGCGGCTGGTACTGCAGGCCGGCCAGTTCGGCGCCGGTGTACGTGGCGGTGACCGCTGCCTCGGCCGCCTCAACGCCCGCGGTGCCGTCGCCGTAGCCCAGGTCCTTGGCATAGGTGCCCAACAGGTCGGCGGCGAGCAGGAAGCTCCCCGCGACGGGGGCCTCGGGGGACGCCGCCTTGATGCCGTTGGGGCCAACTGGCAGTACCGCGTAAGTGATGGACGGCCCGACGGCGAGCGCCAGGTTGGTGGGCAGCGTCCAGGGCGTTGTGGTCCAGGCGAGCGCCTGCACGCCGGCGAGCTGCCTGGACAGTTCCGACTCCCCTGCCGTGATGGGGAACGTCACGGTGACCGTCTGGTCCTGCCGGTTCTTGTAGACGTCGTCATCCATGCGCAACTCGTGGTTGGACAGCGGCGTCTCGTCCTTCCAGCAGTACGGCAGGACCCGGTAGCCGTTGTAGGTCAGGCCCTTTTCGTGCAGCTGCTTGAAGGCCCAGAGCACGGACTCCATGTACTCGACGTTGAGCGTCTTGTAGTCATTGTCGAAGTCCACCCAGCGGGCCTGGCGCGTGACGTAGCTCTTCCATTCGTCCGCGTACTTCATCACGGAGGCGCGGCAGGCGTCGTTGAACTTGTCGATGCCCATGGCTTCGATCTGGGTCTTGTCCGTCATGCCCAGCTGCTTCATGGCTTCCAGCTCGGCGGGCAGGCCGTGGGTGTCCCAGCCGAAGCGGCGCTCAACGCGGCGGCCGCGCTGCGTCTGGTAGCGGCCCACCAGGTCTTTGGCGTAGCCGGTCAGCAGGTGGCCGTAGTGCGGCAGGCCATTGGCGAAGGGAGGGCCGTCGTAGAAGACGAACTCGTTGCTGCCGGGTTCGCCGCCGGGCATGTCTGCGCTGCGCTGGTCGATGCTCGCCTGGAAGGTGCCGTCCTGGTCCCAGTACTTGAGGATCCGTTCTTCGATCTCCGGGAACTTCACGGAGGCAGACACGCCAGAGGTGTTGGAAGCGGACGTGGTGGAACCGGAGCCTGACAGTGCGGCAGAGGCCTTGGGGTAATGAGTCATCTCGACATCCTGGGTTGAGCTAGTGAGCAAGTGGATCATTCAGGATGCGAGGACGGCCCGTACGCTGTCTTCCAACAGCACCGGCACCGCGGTACCACCTCACTTACCGCCGCCGGACCCCGTGAAGGGAGAGAACCGGCGTCGGCCGCTCATTGCTGCTGTGACGGGCTTACCCGTCCGGTTCTACTGGTCCGGGTTCCTGCGCCGCAGGGCCCGGAGGTTCTTCCGGAAGCTCACCGGTGATGGCCGGGTCAAAGCTGATACTCGATTGTACCCAGAGTTGCAGTGTTCTTCAGTAAACCGGAAGCTGCGTTGCAGTTGTTCTCCGGTAACCGGGCACCTGCATAGACTCGGGCACATGACTTTCCCCGCCCCGGTTTCCACCGCCGCCCTCCCGTCACAACGGCGCAGGTCCGTCACGTGGCCGGTGCTCGCCGTGCTGGTTTCCTTGCCGGTGGCGGTCCTGTCCGTCTTCCGTGCCATTCCGGCAGAGTGGCCCACCGCCGTCGTCCAGCTGCTGTCCTTCACCCCGTGGCTGGTGATACCTGCCGGCGCCGCGTTGCTCCTGTCGATCCTGGCCCGGCGGGCCTGGCTGGCCTGGATGACGGCCGCCCTCATGGCAGTCCAACTCTTCTGGCTTTTCCCGCTGGACCACGGCCGGAGCATTCCCGACACCGCAGCGCCCCCGGTGCAACTGACGGCCATGAACCTCAATTCGGAATTCGGCCAGGCGGACGCGGCGGAAATTGTCCGGCTGGTGCGGGAAAACGGCGTCGGGCTGCTGACTGTCCAGGAACATTCGCAGGCGCTGGAAGACAAGCTGGCCGCCGAAGGCCTGTCCGCCCTGCTTCCCCACAGGATCAGCGACCCCACAAACGACGGCGCCGGCAGCGCCGTCTACTCAGCGCACCGGATGGAAGCGGTCGGCGTCGTGCCGGATACGCCGTTTCAGATACCGATCGTCCGGGTCACCGTTGAACGGTCGGGAACGACGGCGGTCCTCGAAGTGGCGAACGTCCATGCGCTGCCGCCGGTTGACGTCCGGATTGGCCAGTGGCGCAGCGACCTCGCAGCCGTGGCCCGCCTGGCCGCACGGCCTGGCAACCGGCTGCTCATCGGCGACTTCAATGCCACCTACGATCATGCCGAGTTCCGCGCACTCCTCGACGGCGGCCCCGATGGCCGGAAGATGGTGGATGTTGGAACGGCCGCCGGCATGCGCCTCGTCCCAACGTGGCCGATGGAAGGACCCCGGCTGCCCGGTATTGCCATCGACCATCTAGTGACCAGCCCGGGCATCGCCGGTTCCGGGTACGGGGTGCATCGAATCCCCGGAACCGACCACGCCGCAGTCGTGGCGACGCTGAGCGTCCCGGCGGGTTAGTGGCCCGGCAGGTTACTGGCCCGGCAGCGGGCTGGCGCCCTGACTCAGGCCTGTTTGCGGATGAGCTTGTAGTTAGCGGCCTGCGCCACTGGCCGGATCACGATCTGGTCCAGGTTCACGTGGTGCGGGGCGGTGACGGCGTAGCGGACCACGTCGGCGACGTCGTCCGCCGTGAGCGGTTTCTCGACGCCCTGGTAGACCTTGCCGGCGGCCTCCTGGTCGCCCAGCCTGTTGAGGGCGAATTCCTCGGTGTGCACGAGGCCCGGAGCAACCTCGATGACCCGCAGGTTGTGTTCCACCTCTTCGAGCCGCAAGGCGTCGTTCATGGCGTGCTGGGCGAACTTGGCTGCGTTGTAACCGCCGCCGCCCTCATAGGAGGACAATCCGGCCGTCGACGTCAGGTTCAGGACTGTTCCCTCCCCGCAGGCCCGCAGCATGGGAAGGAAGGCCCGGGTCAGTTTCATGGTGCCCAGGACGTTCACTTCGAACATCCACTTCCAGTCGTCCGTCTTGGCATCCGCGATCCTGTCCGCGCCCCGGGCGCCGCCGGCAACATTGATGAGGGTGTCAATGCCGCCTGCCTCCGTCACTTCGGCCAGGAGCCGCGCCACGTCAGCATCTTCAGTGATATCCGCAGGTATTGCAGTGGCTCCGGTTTCCTCAGCCAGTGCTGCGAGGCGGTCCGCGCGGCGGGCGACGGCAAAGACCGTCCACCCCTCAGCCGTCAGCGCGCGGACCGTGGCCTGGCCGATTCCTGTGCTTGCTCCCGTAACTACTGCTGCCTTCGTCTGCTTTTCCTCAGTCATGGCACCACCCTAGCGCCGGAGGAACTCCAACAGCACACGGGCGTGGTTGACTTCCGGATCCCTGGCGCCATACAGCAACGTGATGCGCTGATGCTTCTCCGCCAACTCCTGCAGTGCAATGTCCTTGAGCCAAAGGTCCAACCGGGCCCGTTCCTTACTGACCCCGCGCGGCCAGAGCCGGTCCACCAGGACGCGGAAACCGTCGTCGCCGGCCGGTTCCTCGTAGATGCGCTTGGTCACTAACTGGCGGGCTTCGTTGTCCATACCGGGATGCTAGTGCAGGGAGACGCGCAGGCGATGGAAGAGAACATGAAACAATTGCTCCATGGCTGAAGACAAACAGGGTACAGACACGCCCACCACTGCCCCTATCAACGTTCCGGACAAGCCCGCCCTTGAGGGGTTGGAAGCTGCCCTGACGCAGCGCTGGCTTGACGAAGGGACCTACAAGTTCAATCGGGAGACCACCAGGGAGCAGGTCTACTCGATCGACACTCCCCCGCCCACGGCGTCGGGCTCCCTGCACGTGGGGCACATGTTCTCCTACACCCAGACCGACGTCCTGGCGCGCTACCAGCGCATGACCGGCAAGAACGTCTTCTACCCGATGGGCTGGGACGACAACGGCCTGCCCACCGAGCGCCGCGTCCAGAACTATTACGGCGTTCGCTGCGATCCGGCAATCACCTACGACGCCGCCTACCGCCCGCCGGCAGAGCCCGCCAAGAACCAGCGCGACTTCGATGTCATCTCGCGCCGGAACTTCATCGAGCTGTGCGAGGAACTCGCCGTCGAGGACGAGAAGGTCTTCGAGAACCTCTTCCAGACCTTGGGCCTCTCCGTCGACTGGGACCTGACCTACCGCACCATCGACGACAAGTCCCGGGCCATCTCCCAGCGCGCCTTCCTGGCCAACCTCGCTGCCGGCGACGCCTACATGGCCGAAGCCCCCACGCTGTGGGACGTCACGTTCCGCACCGCAGTGGCCCAGGCCGAACTCGAGGACCGCGAAGTGGCCGGCGCCTACTACCGCTACCCGTTCTTCACCGAGGACGGCGAAAAGATCTACGTCGAGACCACCCGCCCGGAGCTGCTGGCCGCCTGTGCCGCCCTCGTGGCCAACCCCGACGACGAGCGGTACCAGCCCCTGTTCGGCAAGATGGTCACCTCCCCCCTGTTCGGCGTGGAGGTGGAGGTCAAGGCGCACCCCCTCGCCAAGGCGGACAAGGGCTCCGGCATCGCCATGGTCTGCACCTTCGGCGACCTGACCGACGTCACCTGGTGGCGCGAACTCCAGCTGCCCACCCGCGCAATCGTGGGCCGCGACGGCCGCATCATCGGGGAAACCCCGGACTGGATCACCACTGAGGGAGGCCGCGCTGCCTTCGGGTCAATCGCCGGCAAAACTGTCTTTAGCGCCAAGGAAGCAGTGGTGGATCAGCTCTCCGCCGCCGAACTCCTCGACGGCGAGCCGAAGAAGATCATGCACCCGGTCAACTTCTTCGAGAAGGGCGACAAGCCCCTTG
The DNA here is from genome assembly GCF_030812315.1 of Arthrobacter oryzae. Taxonomy (GTDB): domain Bacteria; phylum Actinomycetota; class Actinomycetes; order Actinomycetales; family Micrococcaceae; genus Arthrobacter; species Arthrobacter oryzae_B. The sequence goes on from NZ_JAUSSM010000002.1 coordinate 627,137, forward strand.
AGGTCGTGACGTCGCGCCAGTGGTACATCCGCAACGGCGGCCGAGACGAGGACCGCCGCGAACGCCTGATCGGCCGGGGCAACGAGATTGAATTCCACCCGGCATTCATGCGCTCACGCTACGAGAACTGGATCTCCGGACTGAACGGCGACTGGCTCGTATCCCGCCAGCGCTTCTTCGGCGTGCCTGTACCGGTCTGGTACCCACTCGACGCAGACGGCAACCCCGACTACGACGCGCCGATCCTGCCCTCGGACCAGCAGCTCCCGGTAGACCCGGCAGCCGATGCGGCCCCCGGCTACGAAGAAGCCCAGCGCGATGCGCCAGGCGGCTTCACCGGTGACGCCGATGTGCTGGACACCTGGGCGACGTCCTCGCTGACGCCGCAGATCGTGGGCGGATGGAGCACGGACGAGGCGCTCTTTGCCAAGGTCTACCCGTTTGATGTGCGCCCGCAGGCCCACGACATCATCCGGACCTGGCTGTTCTCCACCGCTGTGCGTGCCGACGCGCTCCAGGACACGGCGCCGTGGAAGCACGCGGCCATCTCCGGCTGGATCCTTGATCCGGACCGCAAGAAGATGTCCAAGTCCAAGGGCAACGTGATCGTCCCGACCGACGTCCTCAACGAATACGGTTCGGACGCGGTCCGCTACTGGGCTGCATCGGCCAAGCTCGGCGCGGATACCGCCTACGAGATCGCCCAGATGAAGATCGGCCGCCGCCTGGCGATCAAGCTCCTCAACGCCTCGAAGTTCGTCCTGAACCTCGGTGCCACGGAAAACTCGGTGGTATCCACGGACCTGTCCGTACTGACCAACCCCTTGGACCGCGCGGTGTTGGCGCAGCTCTCGGACGTCGTGGCACAGGCCACCAAGGCCTTCGAAAACTACGACTACTCCCGTGCCCTGCAGATCAGTGAAAGCTTCTTCTGGCAGTTCACCGACGACTATGTGGAGCTCATCAAGGACCGCGCCTACGGTGCTGCCGGCGAGGCTGAGCAGGCGTCCGTCCTGGCGGCCCTCGCCACCAGCCTGGATACCCTGCTGAGGCTGTTTGCGCCGTTCCTGCCCTTCGCCACCGAAGAGGTCTGGGGCTGGTGGCGCAGCGGCTCGGTACACCGCGCCGAATGGCCCAAGCCCCTGGAGGTGTCCGACGGCGACACCACCATGCTCGCGACTGTCGGGGTCGCGCTGAGCGGCATCCGCAAGTCCAAGTCCGAGGCAAAGGTCAAGCAGCGCACTGAGGTCATGTCCGCCACGATCACGGCCACGGAGTCACTCACGACGCAGCTGAAGGCCGGCCTTGCGGACCTGAAGGCAGCCTCCAACGCACGTGAATTGACCTTGGTCGCCGGCGAAGGCGAACTCACCGTCAGCGATGTTGTGCTGGCCCAGCCGGAGGAAGCACCGGGCGCCTAACGCCTGCCGGGCCGCATGCCTGCCTGGCAGGCCGAAGGCAAAACAGAAGCCCCATCAGCGTCCTGCTGGCGGGGCTTCTGATTTTGGGCAAAGGGGAAGCCCCATCAGCGTGTTGCCGTTGGTGGGGCTTCGACTTTTCGATTGTCTCGTGACGTCTATGACAACCTGGCGGAATCCTCGGAATTTCAGGTCTTCCTACCTCGTCACTGGTAGCCAGCTTCTGACTTTGCCGAAGGCTGCGTCAGATGCGTGTCACTGAATCTTTGGTTTCCGTGTCCCTCTTCTTTCGAAGTGGGTAAGAACTATTGTTGTCCCACCCAAGGCGATCCGCAATAGCCCCGGAAGAACTACATGGAAGTAATTCTCGCGGGCCTCCAAGGCCGTCCCGAGGAGGACGTCAGTTGAATTCAGGCCGCTCGGTGCGGCTGCGCTTGATCTCGAAGAAGTGCGGGTACGCAGCCAGGGTCACCGCGGCGTCCCACAGGCGGCCGGCTTCCTCGCCCCGGGGAATGCGCGTCAGGACCGGACCAAAGAACGCCGTGCCGTTGAACGCCACTACCGGCGTTCCCACGTCCTGCCCCACGAGGGAGATGCCCTCGTCGTGGCTGGCGCGGAGCTGCTCGTCAAAGGTGTCCGAGGACGCCTCGGCTGCGAGCTCGGCCGGAAGGCCGCACTCCGCCAGGGCCTTGCTGATGACGACGCCGAAGTCCTTCTCGCCGCCGTCATGGATCAGGCTGCCCATGGCGTCATACAGGGGCTTGATGACCTGGTCGCCGTGCTGCTCCCGGGCGGCGATGATGACGCGGACGGGGCCCCAGGCCTTGTCCATCGCTTCGCGGTAGCCCGGGTCCAGCTCGCGGCCCTCATTCAGGACGGCAAGGCTCATGACGTGCCATTCGGTGTCGATGTCGCGGACTTCCTCCACTTCGCCCAGCCAGCGGGAAGTGATCCAGGCGAAGGGGCACAGGGGGTCGAACCAGAAGTCGGCTTTGCTCGCGGTGGTTTCAGGCACGGAAATCTCCTCGTAAAAGTCAGCAGGGTGTGGCGCGCACTAGGCACTCATCTACCAAGAGCAGAGAACTAAGCGGATTTATTCCGGCGCTTCGCCACTACATCGTGGGCGATCATGGTGGGCTGGGCCTTCTTAGCCACCACGTCGGCGGTGATGACAACGCTGGCGATGTCATCACGGCTGGGAAGATCAAACATCACCGGAAGAAGCACTTCCTCCATGATGGCGCGGAGTCCGCGGGCGCCGGTGCCGCGCTCGAGTGCCTGGTCAGCGATCATGTCCAAAGCCGCGTCGTCGAACAGCAGCTCGACGCCATCCAGCTGGAACATCTTCTGGTACTGCTTCACCAGGGCGTTCTTAGGTGTGGACAAAATCTGTATCAAGGCGGGCCGGTCCAGGTTGGAGACCGTGGTGATGACGGGAAGCCTGCCGATGAATTCCGGGATCAGCCCGAACTTCAGCAGGTCCTCCGGCATGACCTCGCCGTAGGAGTCGGAGTTGTTCTTGACCTCGTTGAGCGGGGCGCCGAAGCCGATGCCCTTTCGGCCTGACCGGGAACCGATGATGTCCTCGAGGCCGGCGAACGCACCCGCAACGATGAACAGCACGTTGGTGGTGTCGATCTGGATGAACTCCTGGTGCGGGTGCTTCCGGCCGCCCTGCGGGGGAACCGACGCCACAGTGCCTTCCAGGATCTTCAGCAGCGCCTGCTGCACGCCTTCACCGGAGACATCCCGGGTGATGGAAGGGTTCTCGCTCTTCCGGGAGATTTTGTCGATCTCGTCAATGTAGATGATGCCCTGTTCGGCCTTCTTGACGTCGTAGTCAGCGGCCTGGATGAGCTTCAGGAGGATGTTTTCGACGTCCTCGCCAACGTACCCGGCCTCCGTCAATGCCGTGGCGTCCGCGACGGCGAACGGGACGTTGAGGCGCCGGGCCAGGGTCTGCGCGAGGTAGGTCTTGCCACAACCGGTGGGGCCGATCAGGAGGATGTTCGACTTGGCGATCTCGACGTCGTCGTGATGGACGCCTTCGGCGAGGCTGCCGCTCTTGGGGGCATGGCCGGCCTGGATCCGCTTGTAATGGTTGTACACCGCGACGGCGAGGGAGCGCTTGGCCGGCTCCTGGCCGATCACGTACTCCTGCAGGAAGTCGAAGATCTCGCGCGGCTTGGGCAGTTCGAAGCTGCCGAGATCCGCTACTTCCGCGAGCTCCTCTTCAATGATCTCGTTGCAGAGTTCAATGCACTCGTCGCAGATGTAGACGCCGGGCCCGGCAATGAGCTTTCGCACCTGCTTCTGGCTCTTTCCGCAGAAAGAGCACTTCAGCAGATCCGTGCTCTCGCCAATCCGAGCCATATGTGAACCCCTTAGTATCTTGCCGCTATCGCAGCACTGCACCGGTTGCTGGAATCACGGTGGGTCCGGAAGGTCCGGCCGTGACATGTTCCACTCTAGGTCACATTCGGCCTGAGGGGTGGAACCTTACGCGTTGAAAACGAAAGCCGGTGCGGTCCATTTTGTATGAACCGCACCGGCTCCGCGTGTAGTGCCAGTTACCTGGCGATCGCCTGCGGTTTGATCTTGCGGGAATCGAGGACCTGGTCGATGAGGCCGTAGGACATCGCCTCGGCGGCGGTCAGGATCTTGTCGCGCTCGATGTCGTTGTTGACCTGCTCGGAGGTCCGGCCGGAGTGCTTGGCCAGCGTGTCTTCGAGCCAGGACCGCATGCGCATGACTTCCGCTGCCTGGATCTCAAGGTCCGAGGCCTGGCCGCCCTGGCCGCCGGACAACGCCGGCTGGTGGATCAGCACGCGTGCGTTGGGCAGTGCCAGCCGCTTGCCCGGCGTGCCGGCTGCGAGCAGGACGGCCGCGGCGCTTGCCGCCTGGCCCAGGCACACAGTCTGGATCTCGGGACGGATGTACTGCATGGTGTCGTAGATGGCCGTCATGGCGGTGAAGGAACCGCCCGGCGAGTTGATGTACAGGGTGATGTCGCGGTCCGGGTCTGTGGACTCGAGCACCAGCAGCTGTGCCATGACGTCGTCAGCGGAGGCGTCGTCCACCTGGACACCGAGGAAGATGATCCGGTCCTCGAAGAGCTTGGTGTACGGGTCCTGGCGCTTGAAGCCGTAAGGGGTACGCTCCTCGAACTGCGGCAGCACATAACGGCTGGTGGGCAAGTTCCCGGCAGACGATCCGAAATCGTAGTTCATGTTCATTTCTCCTGGAATCATTTCTGTCTTCGTGCCGGTTAGTTTTCCGAGCCGCTGGCGTTTTGTGTTCCGCCGCCGCCGGCCACAGATCCCGCGTGCGCGGCGATCTTGTCGAAGAAGCCGTAGTCGAGGGCTTCAGGAGCCGTAAACCACTTGTCGCGGTCGTTGTCCTTGAGGATGGTATCGACCGTCTGCCCGGTCTGGTCGGCGGTGAGTTCCGCCATGACCTTCTTCATGTGCAGGATGAGCTCGGCCTGGATCTTGATGTCCGAGGCCGTGCCGCCGATGCCGCCGGACGGCTGGTGCATCAGGATACGGGCGTTCGGGGTGGCGTAGCGCTTGCCCTTGGTGCCCGAGGACAGCAGGAACTGGCCCATGGACGCCGCGAGCCCGGTGGCGACCGTTACGACGTCGTTGGGGATGAACTGCATGGTGTCGTAGATTGCCATGCCGGCGGTAACGGAGCCGCCCGGAGAGTTGATGTAAAGGTAGATGTCCTTATCGGGGTTCTCCGCTGAGAGCAGCAGCAACTGCGAGCAGATCGCGTTGGCATTCTCATCGCGGACCTCGGAGCCGAGCCAGATGATGCGCTCTTTCAGCAGGCGGTTGTAGATGTAGTTGTCCTGGGCTGCCGGATCGACAGTTGCCATCCGGGGGGCCCCTGCTTGCTGTGACATATGTACTTACCTCTCGCTGGCGACGGTGACGTCACGGAACGACATCACTGAAAATCACTACTTGGACACTAACCCGTTTCACGGCCGTTTTGTTCTCACGCATCGCGCTGTTCGCTGACGGCGCACGATTGCCGCAGTGGCGCCGGGTCGCAGCGATTCCGCCTTAAACGGAGAAGCCCCCGGATCGGGGATCCGGGGGCTTCCGTGCAGTGCCTATCAGAGCAAATTCGTGTTAGAACTTCACTGCTGCGGGGTCGTCGCTCGGGGCGGTTTCCTCGGCGGCAGCTTCGCTGTCAGCTGCCGTAGCGTCCTCGGCCTCGGCCGCAGGGACTTCTTCGCCGCCGGGGCGGACGAAGTCGCTCAGGTCAACCTTGTTGCCTTCGGAGTCGGTAACCTCGGCCTGGCCCAGCACTACGGCCAGGGCCTTGCGGCGGCGGACCTCGGAAACCATCATCGGAACCTGGCCCGACTGATCGATGATCTGGGCGAACTGGTTCGGGTCCATGCCGTACTGGCCGGCAGTGGTCACGATGTAGTCGATCAGCTCGTTCTGGCTGACACCGACCTCTTCCTTGTCGGCGATGGCGTCAAGGATGATCTCGTTCTGGAAGGCACGCTCGGTGTTGGCCTTGACCTCGGCGCGGTGCTCCTCGGTGTCGTGCTCGCCTTCACCGTGGGAGTTCTCGGCCTTGAAGTGCTGCTCCAGCTGCTCTTCAACGACGGAAGCAGGGACGGGGACCTCAACGAGCTCAACGAGCTTGTCCAGGACCTTGTCACGTGCCTCAACACCCTGCTCGACAACCTTGGATTCGGCAGCCTGCTTGGCGAGGTCCGCACGCAGTTCGGACAGCGTGTCGAACTCGGATGCCAGCTGGGCGAAGTCGTCGTCGGCCTCAGGAAGCTCGCGCTCCTTGACGGACTTGACCACTACCTTGACCTGCGCGGCTTCACCGGCGTGGTCGCCGCCCACGAGGGTGGTCTCGAAGATGGCGTCCTCGTCGGCGCTGAGGCCGGTGACGGCCTCATCGAGGCCTTCGAGCATGGTGCCGGCGCCGACCTGGTAGGACAGGCCGGAGGCGGAGTCAACTTCGGCGCCGTCGATCGAGGCGGTGATGTCGATGGTCAGGAAATCGCTGTCGGCGGCCGGGCGGTCCACGGACTTCAGCGTGCCGAAGCGGCCACGGAGTTCGTCGAGTGCCTTGTCAACGTCTGCCTCGGAAGACTCGGCAGCGGCAACCTCGACCTTGATGCCGGCGTAGTCCGGCAGTTCGATCTCGGGACGGATGTCGACTTCAGCGTGGAACTTGAGTTCGCCGTCGGTCGCGGTGGGGTCCGGAACCTCGGTGATTTCAACCTCGGGGCGGCTCAGCGGGCGGATTCCAGTTTCCTGGACAGCTTCCTGGTACCAGCCGTTGAGGCCTTCGTTGATGGCCGTCTCCAGCACGTAGCCGCGGCCAACGCGCTGGTCGATCAGCTTTGCGGGGACCTTGCCCTTGCGGAAGCCAGGGACCTGGATCTGCGAAGCAACAGTCTTGTATGCCTCTTCGATGCTGGGCTTCAATTCCTCAAAGGGGACCTCAACATTGAGCTTGACCCGCGTGGGGGTGAGGTTCTCGACAGCGCTCTTCACAGTCTAAGTACTCCTGGTTTTTGTGGGATGGGGTTCTGCAAACGCAACGATCTGACAAGCTGCAGAGTCGGGGTGACAGGATTTGAACCTGCGACTTCCTGCTCCCAAAGCAGGCGCTCTAGCCAAGCTGAGCTACACCCCGTAAGTGCACAGAACAGTCTACGGTGATAACGGCCGGATATGCACATTTGACACTGGGGCCCTGAATTAGGTTTAGTTATATCCGGCTCGAGCAGCCGACCGGAAGAAATGCATCACCGGCTCTTGCGATCACTGGCAGGTGATCAGCAGCAGCCAGGATCATGATCCCGGGGACGTAGCTTAATGGTAAAGCCTCAGTCTTCCAAACTGATTACGCGGGTTCGATTCCCGTCGTCCCCTCCAGGACACAAGCAGGACAACAAGAAAAGCCCCTCTTCGGAGGGGCTTTTCTTGTTGTCCCAGCAACTGTGTCCGGGAAATCTTGCGTCAGGTCCGCCGCTGGCACACGGGGCACCAATAGAGCTTGCGCGCACCAAGGTCCGTGAGCGCCACCGCGGTTCCGCAGTCGCGGCAGTCGAGGCCGTGCCGCCGGTAAACGAAATGCGACTCGTCCGGTGCCGGCAGCCCGGCGGCGGCGTCGGTCCAGTAGCTCTGCGGCGTGGTGATGATCCTGCCGTCGCGGACGCCGTCCGACATCATGGCGACCGTGTCCTCCCACAGTTCCCCTGCCGCCGCCGCGTCCAGCGAGCGGCCGGGCAGCCAGGGATCGAGTCCCTGGCGGAACAGCAGTTCCGCGCGGTAGACGTTCCCGACGCCGGCAATGACCTTCTGGTCCATCAGCAGCGCAGCGAGCGGCGTCCTCCGTGCCCGCACGCCGGCGACGAAGCCTTCCTTGTTCCCGGCAAGGTTGCGCAGCGGGTCCGGACCCAGCCGGGCCAGGACGGCGTCGGCCTCGGCCTCCGTGATGGCATGGCACGTGGTGGCGCCCCTGAGGTCGGCCCAGCCGTGGGCACCGGCAAGCCGGACTCGGACGGCACCGACGGGCGCCGGCGGCCCTGCGTACGCGGAAGCACCGTCGGAGGCGAAAGCAGCGGTGGCTGCCGCGCCGTCGTCGAACACTTCCCGTTCCCCCACCTTCCGGGGCGCGCCGATGCTGGACGCGCCCTGGAACGTGGCGTCGCCGCCGAAGTCCCAGGCGCCGTAGAGGCCCAGGTGCACATGCAGGACGAGCCCATGGTCGAAATGCAGGAACAGGTGCTTGCCGTGGGCCACAATGCCCTCCATGGTGCGGCCGTCCAGCAGCGCCGCGCCGTCAGTGAACCGGCCCTGCGGACTGGAAACGGCGAGGCGCTGGCCGGAAAATACGTCCGAAAACTGCCGTGCCAGCCGGTGGACCGAATGCCCCTCCGGCACTAGGCGATAACCTCGCCGGTGTTCTCGTAGGCAGCGATCTTGCCGATGCGGCGGACGTGGCGTTCATCGTTGCTAAACGGTTCCTGCAGGAATGCCTCGATGATTTCCGTTGCTTCGCCCACGCTGTGCTGGCGCCCGCCGACTGCAACGACGTTGGCGTCGTTGTGCTCGCGGGCCAGTGTTGCGGTGGACAGGTTCCAGGCCAGCGCAGCCCGGACGCCCTTGACCTTGTTGGCGGCAATCTGCTCGCCGTTGCCCGAGCCGCCGAGAACGATACCGAGGGCGTGTACGCCGGCAGCCTGGTCCGCCACGACGGCGAGCGCTGCGTTGATGCAGAAGGACGGGTAGTCGTCCAGGGCGTCGTAGACCTTGGGTCCGTGGTCCACCACGTCGTAGCCCTTGGCCGTGAGGTGGGCCACCAGGTGGGCGCTGAGTTCCATACCGGCGTGGTCGGTGGCGATGTGGACGCGCGGAAAGTCGGAAGATGTGGTCACGGCAGTGTCCGTTCAGTCATAAGCACCGGTAGGCTTCCGGGCTGCTTCGGGGGTCGGGTCCAAGCGTACTAGGACGCGGGCGTCAGGTGCCTGCAGTGAACACTCTGCGGACGTCAGGGCCGCAAAGTCAGGACTGGACATCAGGGCTGGGGCGGGCGCTTCTCCCCGCGGGCCCGTGCGGCCACCCGGGACAGGACAGCTGCCACCCTTTCGGCGGAGTCGGTGCTGCCGCCGCTGACGGCCACCATTTTGCCGTCCGCACGGTTGACGACGACGGCGGGGCCGCTGCTGACCAGCATGGCCGTGGTTCCGCCGTGGTGCCGGTAGCCCCATCCGCCGTAGTCTGCGGCCCGGACGTCCGCGGGTGCGGCCGAGGAGATGGCCGATGCCGGAACCTCCATCACGCGGACGAATCCTGCGACGAAAACCCGCAGGCCGCTCCGGTCGACGCTGATCCGGGCCACGAGGAAGGCAGCTGCCAGCACGGCCAGGACGACCAACAGGGCACCCAGCCACGGGACGGCGATGGAGATCAGGGCTGCCGGGAAAAGCGAGGCGACGCCCAGCATCACGAACACCGAACTGCGCGCATGTACCCACAGCCGCACGGAATCGGTCGCCAGCTCGGGGTCGAGTTCGCGTTCCAGCGCCGCCTGCAGGGCGCGGTCATCGTCCACGGACCACTGTTCGTCGGCTTTGAAGACAAAGCCCACGATGACGCCGAGCGCCAGGGCCGCCCCGCTCCCGAGGGCGATCACCGTCATGTCGACCTGCGCCTCGCGGACGTCGGCGATGCCCGCCTGGCCCACCAGCACGGCAGCCAGGGCCGCAGTGACAAACAGGCTGATGCTGAGGCCGGCGCCCATCATGATGCGCCGCATTACAGCGGGACGGCTCAAAGGAACGGCCTGTCCCAGGGCCAGCCAGCCCACCGCAGCGATGATCAGGCCGCCGAACGCCGCGAAGGAAGAGAAAGGCGCAAACCCGGCCGGGCCGGCGTCGGACCAGCGCACCGCCATGGGGTCCGGTACGTCCTGCCGGAGCAAGAGTGCGCAAACGACGAAAGCGGCGGCCAGCAGCACGGGGAAACCCAAGGCGAACCGTAGTGCCTTGGCGTCCACCGAATCCCTGATCTTTCCCATACCCCAACGCTACTCCGCGCCGACGCCATGTGATCCGCCTAACTTGCCAACGGGCAATGAAGTGAAAGAATAATTTCACAGTGTCGGCGATGACTGTTGCCGGCCGGTAACCGCAACCCTTTCTGGAGGCCCCACCTTGCCAGGTATGAACCTGACGCGCGCCGAAGCCCGTGAGCGCGCCGATCTCATCTCCGTTGAGTCCTACGACGTCAGCCTGGACCTGACTCGGGGTGACAAGGTCTTCGGATCCACCACCGCGGTACAGTTCAGCGCACGCCCCGGCTCCTCCACCTTTATCGATGCGGTGACCCACAAGGTTCACAGCGTTATGCTCAACGGCATTGAGCTGGATCCCGCGGAGGTGTCCGACGGCATCCGCATCCAGCTTCCGGACCTCGCCGCGGAGAACACCCTGCTGGTGGTGGCCGAGGCGCCGTACATGAACACCGGCGAGGGACTGCACCGGTTCGTGGACCCGGTGGACAACGAGGTCTACCTGTACACGCAGTTCGAGGTTCCCGACTCGCGCCGGATGTTCGCCGTGTTCGAGCAGCCTGACCTCAAGGCGAGCTTCACGTTCACCGTGACGGCACCGTCGCACTGGGACGTGGTGTCCAACTCCCCCACCCCCGTGCCCATCGAAACCATTCCAGGCGAGGACGGCCGGGCCCGTTCAGTCTGGGAGTTTCCCCCCACTCCCCGTCTTTCCTCGTACGTCACAGCACTGGTCGCCGGTCCGTACCAGTCGGTGCGCAGCGAGGTGAAGTGCGCCGACGGTCGAGTCGTACCGCTGGGCGTGTTCGCGCGAAAGTCGCTTATGCAGTACCTCGATGCGGACAACATCTTCGAACTCACCCGCCAGGGGTTCGAGTTCTTCGAGGCGCAGTTCGGGTGCCCGTACCCGTTCGAGAAGTATGACCAGCTGTTTGTCCCGGAGTTCAACGCCGGGGCGATGGAAAACGCGGGCGCCGTCACCATTCTGGAAGGCTATGTGTTCCGCGGCAAGGTCACGGGCGCGCAGATCGAACGCCGCGCCATCACCGTGCTTCACGAACTCGCCCACATGTGGTTCGGCGACCTCGTGACGATGCGTTGGTGGAACGACCTGTGGCTCAACGAATCGTTCGCCGAGTACATGTCCCATCTGGCTGCGGTGGAAAATACTGAGTTTGACCACGCCTGGACCACGTTTGCCTCCGTGGAGAAGTCGTGGGCCTACCGCCAGGACCAGCTGCCCACCACGCACCCGATCTTCGCCGAGATCAATGACCTGCAGGACGTCGAGGTGAACTTCGACGGCATCACCTACGCCAAGGGCGCCTCGGTGCTGCGCCAGCTGGTGGCCTGGGTCGGGCCGGAGCAGTTCATGTCCGGGGTCCGCGAGTACTTCAGCAAGCACGCCTGGCAGAACACCGAGCTCAGCGACCTCATGGTGGAGCTGGAAAAGGCAAGTGGCCGCGACCTGGACCAGTGGGGCCGGCTCTGGCTGGAAACAGCCGGGGTCAACACGCTGACGCCGGACGTAGCCGTGGATTCCACCGGCGCGATCACCTCCTTCACCATCGTGCAGTCGGCAGTGGCCGAGCAGCCCACCATCCGGCCGCACCGCCTCGCCGTCGGCTTCTACAACGTCACGGACGGGCAGCTTGTCCGCGTGCACCGCGAGGAACTGGACGTCGACGGCGAACGCACCGAGGTGCCCGGCCTCGCCGGCCTGCAGCAGCCGGACCTGGTCCTGCTCAACGATGACGACCTCGCCTACGCCAAGGTCCGCCTTGACCCGAAGTCCCTGGCCACGGCCACGGCCCACCTGAAGGACTTCCGGGAGAGCCTGCCGCGCACGCTTGTCTGGGGCTCCGCCTGGGACGCCGCCCGCGACGGGGAATCACCCGCCCGCGGCTACGTCGAACTCATCCTGGCCAACATCGCCTCCGAGTCCGATTCCTCCGTGATCCTGGTCCAGCTCCGCCAGCTGGCCACCACTCTCACCTACTACGTTGCCGAGGAGCACCGGGAAAAGACGTCCGTGGCCGCAGCGGACACGCTCTGGGACCTGGCCGGCGCAGTTCCGGCGGGCTCCGATGCCCAGCTCCAGTTCGTGAAGTCCTACGCCCTGCTGGCCCGCAGTGACAGCCAACTGGACACGGTGGCGGCGCTTCTGGACGGCTCGGCCAAACTGGACGGGCTCACCGTCGACCAGGACCTCCGCTGGGAGCTGCTCACCGCGCTGGTGGCCGGCGGGCGGTACGGCCAGGACCTGATCGATGCCGAACTTGAGCGGGACAACACGGCCAACGGCCAGAACGCGGCAGCGCTGGCTTCGGCGGCCATTCCCACGGCCGAGGCGAAGGCTGCGGCCTGGGAGTCCATCGTGGTCAAGGGCGAGTTCTCCAACGCCCTGCAGGCCTCCGCGGTGGCGGGCTTCACACGCGTGCTGGATCCGGCGCTGCTGGCGCCGTACACGGAGAAGTACTTCGACGCCGTTCCCGGCATCGTTGCCAACCGCACCCACGCGCTCGCCCAGCAGATCGTCGTCGGACTCTACCCGTCACAGCAGACCACCCAGGCCACCGTGGACCGGACGGACGAGTTCCTGGCCGCCCTGCCCGAAGAGAGCGCCGCCCTGCGGCGCATGATGCTGGAAAACCGCGACGGCGTGGCCCGCGCGCTGCGTGCCCGCCAGGCCGACGTCGGGTAGCCGCGGCATTTGCCCAAAGGGACCGGAACCCCGGAGCTGCCCTGCTGCAGCTCCGGGGTTCCGGCGTTTGCCGTTACTAGAATTGCGGCATGACGCTTGATGAGCACCGCTACGCCGTGACGGTCCGATGGACCGGGAACCGTGGAGACGGAACGTCGACGTACCGGGGGTACTCCCGTGACCACGACGTCGAGATCCCCGGACTCCCGATCCTCAAGGGCTCTGCGGATCCCACGTTCCACGGGGACAGGACACGGTACAACCCCGAACAGCTGCTGCTGACGGCGCTGTCGCAGTGCCACATGCTCTCCTTCCTCCACGTGGCAGTGAAACATGGCGTGGTGGTGACGGCCTACGAGGACCGCGCTGAGGGCCTGATGCGGACCAACCGCGATGGCAGCGGCCAGTTTGAGTCCGTCACGCTCCGGCCGGAGGTGAGCGTTGCAGCCGATGTGGACGCCGGGCTCATGGAACAGCTGCATGAGGAGGCAAACAAGGTCTGCTTCATTGCCCGCAGCGTCAACTTTCCCGTGCTGCACGCACCCACCACGGTTGGCCCGGGGGCGTAACCGCTGTTGGCTGGCAGTACTGCCGCGCCCTCAGGACGCACCCAACGACTGGAATTCGGCCAGGAGCCGCTCCTCGGTTTCGGCGCTGAGCCCGGCCTTCCGCTCCCTGTCCAGGCCGCGGCGGCGTTCGTCGTCGAGCGTGTCCCGCAGGGTCTCCTGCCATGGCCGCAAGGTGAGGCCGGCTGCGACGGCGGCATCGTTGGAGCGTGTCGTAAAACCGTCATGTCCCGGCGGGAGCCAGAGGGGCAGGGAGTCTTTGCCCGCCCAATAGGCAATCCCCCGGGCAACCAGCCAGTCTTCCGGCACCGTGAGCGTCCGGCCGCCAAAGCCGGCGATGCGCTTGGATTCGTCCAGGTAGTCCTCAAACGGTACGACGCTTCCGACCGCGTTCAGGGCGCCGCCAATCTTCAGGCCTGCCGCCTTCAGGATCCAGGCCGCGAGGTCGCGTACGTCAATGATCTGGGTGGCACTCCCGCCGATGTCCGGAACAACGACAGGACCCGCGTCGCGGGAGAACCGGGCCGGCCAATAGCCGTACCGGTCGGTTCCGTCGCCGGGCCCGCCGATCAGCCCGGCCCGGCAGAGATGGGCCTTCGCGCCGGCCATGGTTGTGGCGTACTGTTCGATGGCCGACTTTGCCTCGCCGTAGTTCTCCGGTGCATAGGCCGTATCTGGTGCAAGCGGGGGCAGCAATGCTGCACTCTCATCCGCGCCGGGCACCGAGGGGTCGGCGTACACCGAGCAGCTGGACACGGCAGTCCAGTGCTCCGCAGCCGGGGCCAGGCATTCCAGCGCATCCCTGGCCTGGTCCGGGTCGCGGGCCACATCAATGACGGCGTCCCAGTCCCCGGCCGCCTTTTCATACGCCTGCTTCCCCTGGGTTCGGTCGGCCCGCAGCCAGGCCGTTCCTTCCGGCGGAGCGGCCGCCGACCCGCGGGCCAGACAGGTCACATCGTGGCCGGCGGCAACCGCCTGCCGGGCAATTTCGGTGGACAGGAAGGCGGTACCGCCAAGGATCAGGATGCGCATGTGGCCACGCTACGGCGCTAGTGTTGAAGGTGAACAGAGTGTTATGCGCCCGGCGAACGCCGGGCCACCTCCGGCAGACGCCGGTGAGCAATAAGGAGCATCCCTGCCGATGTACAGCATGTTGTCGATCACCCCACCCGTCGTCCCGGACGTCTCCGGAATCAACGCCGCCGGAATTGTGATCAGCATCGGGGTTGGCGTTGGAGTGTGGCTCGCGGCCACCTTCGTGATTGCCGGAATCACGAAGAGCGTTGCCGCCGGCACCTCATTCTTCAAGAAGCCCCACTTCAAGTGGGTTGCCCCGGCCCTGCGCGCCCTGGACCACGAGCGCCGCGTCCTGCGGGCGAGGACCATCGGCTCGCTGCTGAACAGCGTGGCCAGCGTCCTCATCGCCGTCATCACCATCATGTATGTCCTCAAGAACCTGGATGTGGACATCGCACCGCTGCTGACCAGCGTGGGTATTTTGGGTGTCGCCATCGGTTTTGGCGCCCAGCAGCTCATCCGCGACTTCCTGGCCGGCATCTTCATCACGATCGAGGACCAGTACGGCATCGGCGATGTCATTGAGACCAGCGAAGTGGTGGGAACGGTGGAGTCCATGGGCCTCCGCATCACCCGCGTCCGGTCGGAGGACGGGGCCATCTGGTACCTGCGCAACGGCGAAATCCTGCGCGTGGGCAACCGCTCCCAAGGCAACTACGTGGCACCGGTGGACGACTCCGCGGACGTACCCCACCCTGATTCGGCACCCCAACAGAAGGCCGGAGAGTAGCCATGAGCACACCATCCCCTGAACAGAGCCAGCCGAAAATGCTGATGCAGAACGATCCGTTCACCCAGCCCGGCTACACGGACAATTTCTATGACGCCGTGGGCGGCCACGAGACTTTTGTGAAGCTTATTGACGTCTTCTACGACGGCGTGGCCACGGACCCGCTGCTCCGGCCGATGTATCCGGAAGAGGACCTGGGACCGGCCAAGAGGCGTTTCCTGATGTTCCTGGAGCAGTACTGGGGCGGTCCCACCACGTACGGCGAAGAACGCGGCCATCCCCGGCTGCGCATGCGCCACATGCCTTTCCGGGTCACCCCCGAGGCCAAGGACCGGTGGCTGCACCACATGCGCACGGCAGTGGACGCGCTGGAACTGCCGCCGCTCTACGAAGGCACGTTGTGGGACTACATGGAGCGTGCTGCGCTGTCCATGGTGAACAGCCCCTCCGACGCCTGAGACCTGGCCTGGCCGCAGGGTACCTACGGGCTGCCGAGCCGCCGGGGTGCCGGGCCTCCGGGGTGCCTGTCAGAGGCCCAGGCCGGCACCCGTGCGGGCCAGGACGTGGCCGCGGCTGCCGCTGAGCCGGAACCAGCGCCCGGCCCGGTAGAGCTTCTGTTCATCGCCGCCCAGGAACCCCAGCGTCAGGGCGGCAAACGCAGCCCCGGCCGGGAGTCCGCCGCCGCCGGGCAGCTCGCGGCCCCATACGGCGGCGCGGGCATTGTTGACGATCAGGGCGCCCGGTTTGTCCGGGACGATGCCCGCCACTTCGGAGATGCCCGCTTCCGCGGCGGCCCTCAGGTCGGCATCGGCAATCGACCCCACCGGCTCCCAGCCTGACCTGGGGGCGCTGACGCCGGCCCAGGACTCGGTGACCGTTGTGGGCGGAACGGGCAGTTCGACGTCGTTCTCTCCCGCGCGGGCGAGCCTGTCCAGCACCGCTGAGAGCGGGACGGTGACGTCGGTCGACGCCGGCTCGGCCAGCGCCATGGTCCGCAGGCCAAGGATGGTGGGCGTGGATTCGCCGAGCAGCCGTGGCCTGAGCACACACACGTAGGCGGCGAGCACGGAGCCTGAGGCCTGAAGCCGGATGGCGCCGTCGTCAATGGCCTTGGCACGCGTGACGTAGGTTCGGAGATCGGCCAGATCACGCGGATCGGCGAAGCGGAAGGACTGGGTTAGGACATCTGACACATTAAGGACTCTACCGGCTGAGCCGCGGTTGAGGAGCGCCGGGGCGACGTCTAGAGTCAAACCATGACTGAAGCGGAAGCCGGATTACAGGCGTTGCCCCTGGAGGACCCCACATCCTCGCTCATTGAACTCCTGGATCTCGGCGAGCTTGAGGGTGCCCGGACCGACGAGGACATCTTCATGGGACCGTCCCAGCGCCAGCCCCGGCAGCGCGTCTTTGGCGGACAGGTCCTGGCGCAATCGCTCATCGCGGCAAACCGGACCGTTGATCGTGCCCGCAGCGTTCATTCGATGCACGGGTACTTCCTGCGCCCGGGCGACGCCAACAAGCCCATCACGTTCGGCGTCCAGCGGTTGCGCGACGGCCGTTCCTTCTCGGCCCGTCGGGTCCACGCGTACCAGGATGGCACGCCCATCCTGTCCATGATTGCCTCCTTCCAGGAGGAGGACGAGGGGATTGACCACCAGTCCCGTATGCCCGACGGCATCCCCGACCCCGAGTCGCTACCCAGCACGGCAGACCTCCTGGGCAAGTTCGACCACCCGGTGGCACGGCACTGGGCCTACGAACGTCCGTTCGATATCCGGCATGTGGACCCGCCGCTGTACATTTCCGCGGAGGGCGAGAGGAAGGCCCGCAATGCCGTCTGGATGAAGACCTTCGGGCCTATGCCGGACGACGCCAATACGCACCGCGCAGCCCTGGCCTACGCCAGCGACTACACCCTGCTGGAATCGATCCTGCGCAAACACGGACTGAGCTGGATCACGCCGGGCATGAGCGTGGCAAGCCTCGACCACGCAATGTGGTGGCACCGGCCAGTGCGCGTCGACGAATGGCTGCTGTACGTTCAGGAGTCGCCGAGCGCCCAGGGTGCCCGCGGCCTTGCCACCGGCAAGATCTTCAGCCGGGACGGCCAGCACGTCGCGTCCGTCGCGCAGGAGGGCATGGTCCGGGTGCCGACCGACCTGAAGAACAAAGTGGTGGGCGCCTTCCAGACGAAGGTCCTCCAGCACCAGATGCGCAAAGGCGGGAAGGACTAGGCCTGAGCTGCTGACGCACGGCGGCCCACCGCCTCAGGGCATATAGAAAAAGGCCGGTTTCCCCTCGGGGGAAACCGGCCTTTTGCATGACCCGGGTGGCTTGGGAGCCTAGTCGCGGGTCAGGCGGCGGTGCGTCACGCGGTGCGGCTTGGCCGCATCGGGGCCGAGGCGCTCCACCTTGTTCTCCTCGTACGACTCGAAGTTTCCTTCGAACCAGTACCACTTCGACGGGTTTTCCTCGTCACCTTCGTAGGCCAGGATGTGGGTGGCAACCCGGTCCAGGAACCAGCGGTCGTGTGATACCACAACGGCGCAGCCGGGGAATTCCAGCAGCGCGTTTTCGAGGCTGCTGAGCGTCTCGACGTCCAGGTCGTTGGTCGGTTCGTCAAGGAGCAGCAAGTTGCCGCCCTGCTTGAGGGTGAGGGCCAGGTTCAGGCGGTTGCGTTCACCACCGGAGAGGACACCGGCCTTCTTCTGCTGGTCCGGTCCCTTGAATCCGAATGCCGCGACGTAGGCACGGGACGGCATTTCAACGTGGCCCACCTGAATGTAGTCCAGGCCGTCCGACACGACTTCCCAAAGGGTCTTGTTGGGGTCGATGCCGCCGCGGCTCTGGTCCGCGTAGGAGATCTTGACCGAATCGCCGATCTTCAGGTCGCCGCCGTCGAGCGGCTCCAGGCCAACAATGGTCTTGAACAGGGTGGTCTTGCCGACACCGTTGGGGCCAATGACGCCAACGATGCCGTTACGGGGCAGCGTGAAGGACAGCCCGTCGATGAGGGTCCGGTCCTCGAACCCCTTCTGCAGGTTCTTGGCTTCCAGCACCAGGCCGCCGAGGCGGGGTCCCGGCGGGATCTGGATCTCTTCGAAGTCGAGCTTGCGGGTACGGTCCGCTTCTGCGGCCATCTCCTCGTAGCGGGCCAGGCGGGCCTTGGACTTGGTCTGGCGTCCCTTGGCGTTGGAGCGGACCCACTCGAGTTCTTCGGTGAGGCGCTTGGCCTGCTTGGCGTCCTTCTTGCCCTGGACTTCGAGGCGCGCGCGCTTCTTCTCCAGGTAGGTGGAGTAATTGCCTTCGTACGGGTACAGGTGCCCGCGGTCAACCTCGGCGATCCATTCCGCGACGTGGTCAAGGAAATAACGGTCGTGGGTGACGGCCAGGACGGCGCCGGCGTAGTTGGAGAGATGCTGTTCCAGCCAAAGCACACTCTCGGCGTCAAGGTGGTTGGTGGGTTCGTCGAGCAGCAGCAGGTCCGGCTTCTGGAGCAGGAGCTTGCACAGCGCGACACGGCGGCGCTCACCGCCGGAGAGCAGCGTGACGTCAGCCTCGGGCGGCGGGCAGCGGAGGGCATCCATGGCCTGCTCCAGCTGGGAGTCGAGATCCCAGGCGTCCGCGGTGTCAATGGCTTCCTGGAGCTGGCCCATTTCCTCGAGGAGCACGTCGTAGTCAGCGTCCGGGCTGGCCATTTCCTCGGAGATCTCGTTGAAGCGCTGGATCTTGCCGAAGATCTCGCCCACGCCTTCCTGTACGTTGCCCAGGACGGTCTTTTCCTCGTTCAGCGGCGGCTCCTGCAACAGGATGCCGACGGTGTACCCGGGGCTGAGCCGGGCCTCACCGTTCGAGGGGGTGTCCAAACCGGCCATGATCTTCAGGATGGTGGACTTACCGGCGCCGTTCGGGCCAACAACACCAATTTTGGCGCCAGGGAAGAAGGACATGCTTACGTCGTCAAGAATGAGTTTTTCGCCAACGGCCTTGCGGGCCTTGGTCATTGTGTAGATAAATTCCGCCATGGTTCCAAATCTAGTGGGTCGGCGGGGTTAACTCACATTCGCGGCCTTCATCCATGCCGTCCGGCATCGTTCGGACCGGGACACCCGGCAAAGCGGAAGTCAGGAGACGCGGAGGTCTCATGGAGGCTCAGCCGCCGACGAAGCACTTTCCCGTCGCCAAAACCGGAAGGACTGTGACCACGACGCTTCCGTCGCGGATCTGGCCGATCACGCAGTCCTTGCCCTGCAGCGCAGCAGCCTCAATGGCATCAACTTCCAGGCCGGTGGGCGTGCGGCCGGCGGATACCTGCAACGAACCTGCCGGTATTCCGGCGCCGGTCAGGGCCGCTGTCAGCTGTTCCTGGCCGGGTTTCGGGTTGCCGACAACTACTCCGCGAAGGGCGTTACCCACGGTTTCACTCAGCCGCGCGGTGGCAGCGTCCAATTCGGGCTGGTCCGCGGCCGACGACGCAGCAGGCCCGGTCGTGGTCGAAGACGACGGCTGCGCACTCTGCGGTTCCGATGCGACGGCCGCAGCCTGCGATACCGGGGCCGAAGTGCCCGACTCCGCTCCGGTGCAGCCGGCGATGCCCGTGACGAGTACTGACGCCGCGATGAGCGACACAGTCACACTGCGAACGCGGCGGCGGTTTCCGGGCTGCTGGTTTCCGGACTGCTGCCTTCCAGCCGGCTGGTTTCCGGGCTGGCCGTTTTGGGATTGTTGGTTCTCGGACTGGCGGATTCCGGCCTGGCGCCGGGGTGTCTCTGCTCGGATCACCTTGCCATTCTGCCATGCGGCACCGCAGGGGACGGTGCCGCACTCGCGGCATCAGCGGGACATGTTCAGGCGGCGGCCCCGGTAAGTTCCCCGGTCTCCGAATCGAGCTCCAGGACGTCACCGTTATCGTCCTCGAAGATCCCTCCGGCGGCCGGGTCAGCGTTTTCGTCATCCTCTCCGCGGTCCCCGGCGTCCTCAGGATCTTCCGCGTCAGGCACGACACCGCCGTCCGGCGCTCCGGCGGCAGATCCTTGCTGACCCTGTCCCGCACCGGGCTGGGCGGCGTTTCCGGCCGTGCGGGTGAAATTGGCGGAACCCCACATAAGGTCATGGCCGACGGACTCTGCGTCAATCTCGGCAACGTGGTAAATTCGGCCGTCCTTTTCCCAGCTCCGCATTTTGAGCCGGCCCACGATAATGACGCGCTGGCCTTTCTTGATGCTGCATCCAATGTTGCCGGCAAGCTGTCGGTAGCCCTGCACGGTGAACCAGTTCGTGTTGCCGTCGACCCATGTGCTTGATGCGCGGTCATACCGCCGGACCGTGGAACCGAGCCGAAACGATGCGGTGGCCACTCCCCCGGGTGTGGTGGAACTCCTGATCTCCGAGGCGACGAAGCCCCGGACTGTGATGTTGTCAGTCATCTTGGTGTCCTGTCTCGAATGATGGTGCCCTACCTGGCACCTTCAGCTTCACTCCGCGCCCGGCATCGGAGCGAGGGGCCGCCATCCGTATGTGCAAAACCCAGGGCGACGCCCGGATGTTGGGGACAAGTCAAAACGCCGCCAACGGGCTGACTGGCCGAAAGCGCATGGCACTGTAAACTTTTCTAGGCGCCGCCGGAATGGTCCGGCCCCGCCAACGTGCCCCAGTAGCTCAGGGGATAGAGCAGCGGCCTTCTAATCCGCCGGTCGGGGGTTCGATTCCCTCCTGGGGCACAAAAAGGAAGCGGTTCCCGCCTGCGCCAGCGCAGTGGGAGCCGCTTCCGTCTTTCCACGCGGCCGCGGCCGGAGGACAGTGTTAACTAACCCATTGGAAATGGCACAGCGCATTCCTCCATGCCTTTTTAGCTAAGCATGCTTATGATTTTAGTGTGGCGCCGACTCATTCGAAGTGGCGTCGGCGCCACATCTGCCGCCACGGCGGATCACCTCGGAGAGGATGGACCGAATGACTCAGCACTCGCACGACTACGATCCGAACGAGACGGCCCCGGCATCAGCGCAGGCTCAACCCGTCAACCCGGAGCGCCCGGTGCAACCCGGAAACCCGGAGCCGGTTCCGCCGGGTGCAACGGCTGGCCCAGCGCCTGCTACGCCGCCTGCCCCGGAGGACAGGCGTGTGACACGCGCCGGCATGGTCTGGGCGGCTGTCGCCACCGCATTGGCGGTGATGGTTCTGCTGATCGTATTCATACTGCAGAACCAGGATTATGTGCAGGTCAGATACTTCGGGCTGGAAGGGGCTGTGCCACTGGGCATTGCGCTGTTCATCGCCGCCGTGGGCGGCGGCATCCTGGTGGCGGTTGCCGGCGCTGCCAGAATTATTCAGCTTCGCGCGGCGGCCCACCGGAGAAAGGTCCTGGCGCAGCGGGTCCGATAGGGACGCGCCGGGAGCGAGGGACGCACCATAAGCTGGAGGCACGCCGCGAAGCGCCGGCCGCTGATCCGGCCAGCCAGGTCACCTGTGCTCGGAGCTGCCCGGGTGCCCTTCGGGAGTGTCATCCATCCCGGCGATATCGGGCTCTATTGTTGCGGCCAGGTCGCTGTCGACGGAATCCCGCGCAGCCTCGTCCACCGGCCGCGACGTTCCGTCGTCGCCTCGCGCGGTGCCGTTTTCGTCTGGAATCTCAGTCATGAGGCCAAGTTAAGCCTGTTCCGGGTGCTTGTCGAGGCTTCGCGCCCCGCTACACGGCACCACGTTACGACAACGCCACGGACAGCGCTCCGGATGGCATGGAAACTTTAGCGCTCCAAAAGCTCCTTCAGGTTTCGCAGCACCATTTCCCAAAGCTTGGTCGATTCCTCTGCCTCGGAACCGCTCTTGTTGTTGCCTTGCGTGATGGTGACCCGGGTGCCTTCCGGCTTCTCGTCCAGCCGGTATTCCACGGTGTGGTAATTCTCCGGCGCATCCGGCAGCCCCGTCAGCGGGCTGTAGTGGGTAATGCGGAGGAGTTCCTCGTGCCGGTTTTCCAGCACGATGCCCTTGTCTTCGTAGCTCTTGCCTTTCCACTCCCCGGCGAAGGTAACCGGATCACCTTCCCGCCAGGTGGTGGTCACATTCGTGCCGAGGAAATACTGTTTGACAATTTCCGGATCGGTGAGCGCCTTCCACACCCGGTTCCGCGGGGCTTCCACGAGGACGGACGCTTCCGCGTCCTTGATCTGATCATTCATCCCTGTTCCTCCTGGGCCTCAGGATACGCGCGGAGGTTGACCGTGTTAAGAGAACAAGTGTTCCGGGAAACAACCGCCGGCAGCAAAGAGAGGGCAACCATGGCAACGGCCCGGCACCGCATTGCGCTGCCGGGCCGTCAGTGGGGCGCGCGCCCCGGCCGTGACGAAGCAGGGGCACGCGGTCTGGTCAGGAAGCACGCCGTTGGGGGAACGGCGCGGCGCATCAGGCGTATGGCTGGACGAGTCCTGCGTAGCGCTCCTTCATGGTCGCCAGGACGCTGTCGCCGTCAGCGTCCCAGATTTCCTGATTGAAAATTTCCACTTCGATGTCGCCGGTGTATCCGGCGTCGCGGACCCAGGTGCCGATGGTCGCGAAGTCGATGACGCCGTCGCCCATCATGCCCCTGGACAACAGTGCGTCGGCGGCGATTGGCAGGTTGAAGTCGCACACCTGGTAGGAGGCAATGCGGTTCTCCCGGCCGGCCCGTTCGATCTGCGCCTTCAGTTCCGGATCCCACCACACGTGGAAGGTGTCGACGGCGACGCCGACCGCCTTCGCGTCGTACGGTGCCGCCAGGTCCAGCGCCTGGCCTAGCGTGGAGATCAGGGCACGGTCGGCGGCATACATCGGGTGCAGCGGTTCCAGCACCAGCCGGACGCCATTCTCGACGGCAAACGGAACCAGGTCCGCGAGGCGGTCAGCGACGCGCTGGCGGGCCGCCACCACGTCCTTCTCCCCCGGTGCGAGGCCGCCGACCACAAGGAACAGTTCCCGGGTGTCCAGCGCCACGGCTTCCAGGATGGCGGCGCGGTTGTCGGCGAGCGCCGCAGCCTGCCCCTCGGCGTCGGCCGCCGTCAGGAAGCCGCCACGGCAGAGCGAGGACACCCGCAGGCCGGCGTCCCTGATGAGCTTGGCGGCCTTGTCCACGCCGGCTTCGTGCACGCGGTCACGCCACGGGCCGATCGCCGGGATGCCGGCACGGGCGCAGCCGTCGACGGCCTCGGCCAGGGTCCACTTCTTGGTGGTGGCGCTGTTGAGGGAAAGTCGCGAAAAAGGGGACGGTCCTGAATTAGATGTCATACTCCCACTCCGTTGATGCGCAGGTAGTCCGACATCCGGAACGCGGCCAGGGCCGGGTCCTTCAGCAGCCCGGCCTGGTCGGCCAGTTCAAAGGTCTTCGCCAGGTGCACCACGGAGCGGCCCGAGTGCAGTCCGCCCACCATCTGGAAGCCCGGTTGCTTGCCGTTGAGCCAGGACATGAACGCGATACCGGTCTTGTAGTAGAACGTGGGTGCGCTGAAAATGTGCTTGCCCAGTTCCCGGGTGGAGTCCAGGATGGCGCGGGCCCTGACGGCGTCGCCGGCGTCGTAGCATTGCAGTGCTGCCGATGCTGCCGGGTAGATGGCGGCGAAGATGCCCAGCAGGGCGTCCGAGTGGTGCGTGCCGTCGCCGTCGATCAGTTCCGGGTAGTTGAAGTCGTCGCCGGTGTAGAGGCGGACGCCTTCGGGGAGTGCCGCGCGCAGCGCAACTTCGTGGCTGGCATCGAGGAGTGAAACCTTGACGCCGTCCACCTTGTCCGCGTGCTCCCGGATCAGGGACAGGAACGTTGCAGTAGCCGTGGAAACGTCGTCGGAGCCCCAGTAGCCGGCCAGGGCGGGATCGAACATGGTGCCGAGCCAGTGCAGGATGACGGGCTGGTCCGCTTCCTGCAGCAGCGTCGAGTAGACGTGCAGGTAGTCATCCGGCCCGGTGGCAACCTTCGCCAGGGCGCGTGAGGCCATCAGGATGACCTTGGGCCCGGCCTCGGATACAACGGCGACCTGCTCCCGGTAGGCGTCGAGGACGGCCTGGATGCCGGCGGCGCCTGTGGGCAGCGTTGCCGGATCGAGCTGGTCGGTGCCGGCGCCGCAGGACACCAGGTCGCGGACGGACTTGCCTGCCGTGGCGGCGTTGCGGGAGGAGACCACCGAGGCCGCCTCCACGCCGGTGCGCTTGATCAGCTGCTGCGTGGCAGCCCAGTCCAGGCCCATGCCGCGCTGGGCGGTGTCCATGGCGTCTGCCACGCCGAGGCCGTAGGACCAGAGCTCGTGCCGGTAGGCCATGGTGGCATCCCAGTCGAGGCGCGCCGGGGCGCCCGGGGTGTTATCGGCGGTGACTTCCGGGATGACATGGGCGGCGGCGTAGGCGTGCCGCGAGGTGATGGGGGCCGATGGCCGGGACCAGGCGGGGGCGGACTGAAGCCGGTATTCGCGGGTTCCGCCGTCGTGGGTGGGAAGGATCAGCGATGTCATTAGAGCGTGATCTCCGGGATGTCGATGGTGCGGCGTTCGTCGTTGGACTGCAGGCCAAGCTCGGCGAGCTGCACGCCGCGCGCGGCGGAGAGCAGGCCGAAGCGGTGTTCGCGGCCGGCAACGACGTCGCGCAGGAATTCTTCCCACTGCAGCTTGAAGCCGTTGTCCAGTTCGGCGTTGGCGGGGACTTCCTGCCACTGGCTGCGGAAGGATTCCGTGACGGGCAGGTCCGGGTTCCAGACCGGCTTGGGCGTGTGGGCGCGCTGCTGGGCTACGCATTTGTTGAGGCCGGCAACAGCGGAACCGTGCGTGCCGTCGATCTGGAATTCAACCAGCTCGTCGCGGTAGACGCGGACGGCCCAGGAGGAGTTGATCTGGCCGATGACCGGTTCGCCCGCCGGCGTTTCGAGTTCGAAGATGCCGTAGGAGGCGTCGTCAGCGGTGGCCTGGTATTCCTTGCCGGCCTCGTCCCAACGTGCCGGAATGTGGGTGGCGGTCTTGGCATTGACGCTTTTGACCTTGCCGATGATGCCTTCGAGGACGTAGTTCCAGTGGCAGAACATGTCCGTGGTCATTCCGCCGCCGTCTTCCTTGCGGTAGTTCCAGGACGGCCGCTGTGCTGCCTGCACGTCGCCCTCGAACACCCAGTAGCCGAATTCGCCGCGGATGGACAGGATGCGGCCGAAGAAGCCTTCGTCGACCAGGCGGCGCAGCTTGACCAGGCCGGGGAGGTACAGCTTGTCGTGCACAACGCCGGCGGTGACGCCGGCTTCCTTGCCGATGCGGGCCAGTTCGATGGCCTCTTCGAGGGTTTCGGCCGTGGGCTTCTCGGTGAAGATATGCTTGCCGGCCAGCATGGCCTTCTTCAGCGTGGCAGCCCGGAGGCTGGTCATGGAGGCATCGAAAATGACGTCCACGGTGGGGTCGTTGATCACTGAGTCGAGGTCCGTGGTCCACTCCGCCACTTTGTGAAGCTCGGCGAGTTCACGGATCTTGGCTTCGTTGCGTCCCACCAGGATGGGCTCGACCTGTACCTTGGTGCCGTCCTCCAGCGTGAAGCCGCCGGCGTCCCGGATGGGGAGGATGGAGCGCAGCAGGTGCTGGCGGTAGCCCATCCGGCCGGTGATGCCGTTCATGGCGATGCGGATCGTCTTTGTTTCGAAGCCCATGTGTCCTCCACGGTTCGTAGCTCAGTAAATTGTTGGGAAAGCGCATTCCCACTGCATTTATGATGCATCTTTCGGGGCCACATGGCAAGCGCTTTCCCGAAAGTCGGTCAAACTGCCATAATGGCCAGTAAGCGCACGTTGGCTGAACAGGAGATACCGGTGGCTGCAAGTACCCTCACCGAGGTGGCACGACTGGCCGGGGTTTCGCCGGCAACTGCATCACGCGTCCTCAACGGTTCCGCCCGCAAGCCGGGGCCGGGCGTGTCCGAGCGGGTGCGCCAGGCGGCCGAAACCCTCGGCTATATCCCCAACGCCCAGGCACAGGCCCTGGCAAAATCCAGCTCGGGACTTGTGGGCCTGATTGTGCACGACATCGCCGATCCGTACTTTTCCGCCATAGCCCGCGGCGTACAGGAGGTGGCCCGTGAGCAGCACAAAATGGTTCTGCTGGCCACCACGGGCGGAACCCCCGCGGATGAGAAGGAAGCTGTGGCCGCTTTCGCTGCCAGGCGGGCGGACGCCATCGTCATTGCCGGCTCGCGGTCCCGCCGGCCGGAGGACGAGAAGGGCAACGCTGACCTTGCCGCCGAACTGGACCGCTACTGCCGTAACGGCGGACACGTGGGCGTCGTGGGACAGGCGATCGTCGGCGCCGGAGCGTTGGACGGCTACCACCTGGTGGAGGTGCCGAACGAAGAGCTGGCCATGGAACTCGCCGGCAAGCTTGCCGCCAGCTATTCAGGGGACTTCGTCATCATCGGCGGCCCGGAGGGGCTGATCACCTCTGATGACCGGATCCGCGGCTTCCAGTCCGGCCTTGCCGCGGCCGGCCGTCCCGCCGCCGAGGTGCTCCGCGCATCCTTCAACCGCGCCGGCGGCTATGAGGCGGGGCTTGAGCTGGCCCGGCGGATCCAGGACGCCCGTGCCTCCGGTGCGTCGAAAGAGGGAGAAAAACCAGGCCTGTGCATCCTTGCGGCAAACGATGTCATGGCCATTGGCGCCACGGCGGGGCTTCGCTCCCAGGGCTTCAGAATTCCACGTGACGCCCTGATCGCCGGGTTCGACGACATCGAGACGCTCCGGGACTTCCGGCCGGGGCTCTCAACGGTCCGCCTTCCGCTCGAGGAAATCGGCCGCCTGGCCACGCTGAGCACCGCGGGTGCTGAAGCTCCCGACGGCGGGGACGGCCACGACGACGACGGGCCGTCCGTTACGGGTCAGGTGACACTCAGGCGGAGCACCGAGTGGACGCCCTGACGGGAAGCCCCACGGCGCCGGCCGGCCTCAGCGTCATCCCTGCTAACGGGGAACCGCTCCGCGAGTCCCCGGCCATGCTGGTCCTTCCCGGCGGCGGCTACGAACGCCACGCCGACCACGAGGCCGAGCCGGTGGCCGGCTGGCTGGCGTCGCTGGGCATCCACGCCTTTGTGCTGCGGTACCGGGTGGCGCCGCACCGCCACCCGGCGCCCCTGCAGGATGCCAAGGCCGCCCTCGCCTGGATCCGGACCGGCCGGCACGGACTCGCTGTAAACCGGTCGCGGGTTGGTGTCCTCGGGTTCTCCGCCGGCGGCCATCTTGCGGCCACACTGGCCGCCGGCATCCCCTCCGGCGAGGAATCACTCGATGTACCGGGCTCCCGGCCCGACCTGTCCATCCTGTGCTATCCCGTGCTGTCCTTCGAAGCTGCCGTCCACCAGGGCAGCATCAACAACCTGCTCGGCGCCTCGCCATCCAAGGAGATCCTGGCGGGACTGTCTGCCGAGCTGACTGTCACCGGCGACACTCCCCCGGCCTTCATCTGGCACACTTTTGACGACGGAGCCGTGGATGTCGAGCACAGCCTCCGGTATGCCCTCGCGCTGCGCCACGCTGCTGTGCCCGCCGAACTGCATGTCTATCCGCATGGCCGGCATGGGCTGGGCCTGGCTGCCGGGGTCCCCGGCGTGGAGCGGTGGACGGAGCTGTGTGCCACGTGGCTTGCCGGGCGCGGCTGGCGCCCTGCCTAGGCGGGCACCCGAGCCCACGCCTGAGATTCGACGCAGCGGCGTTCCGTCGCAGCAGGCAACCGGTCTAGCCTGTTTCCATGACCGCCAAGCGATCCGACAGCCCTGCACCGGTGACCGCAGCGCCCGTGACCACCGCGCCGGTGACCACTGCGCCGGCCGAATGGCCCGACGTCGAACGCCTTTTCGGTGTTCGCGGCGAGCCGTCGCGCTGCTGGTGCAGGTTTTTCGCCCTGACCGGGCCGGAATGGAATGACTCCGCTCCCGGGGACCGTAAGAACCAACTACGGGAAAAGTTCGACGCCGGCGCACCGGCGCCCGGGGTCCTCGCCTTCAGGGACGGCCAGCCGGTGGGCTGGTGCGCGGTCGAACCGCGCGGCTGCTACCCGCGGATCCTGCGTTCGCAGGTTTTGAAGGCCGCCGGCCCGGCCGCGGCCAGCCAGCCCGGGGACGGACCTGAACTGCCCGTCTGGTCGGTGAGCTGCTTCGTCGTCGCACCGGGCCACCGCCGCACCGGTGTGGCTGCAGCGCTGCTTCAGGCCGCCGTCGGCCATGCCTTTGCCCACGGCGCCGGCATCGTGGAAGGCTACCCCGTTGTACCTGAGCAGCGGCCGAAAGCGGGCCCCGCCGATCTCTACCACGGAACCCTGAAACTGTTCCTGGCCGCCGGCTTCAAGGTAGTCAGCGACGCGGTCCCCGGCCGGGCGGTGGTCCGGCTCGTCGCCTAATCCTGAACACCGGCCCGGCCTGAGCACAGCCCGGCGCGAAGCCTATCCTGCCGGTGTCAGGCTGAACGGGGCGGCCAGGACGGAGCGCAGGGAACTTCCGGCCGCACCCAGCAACGCCGCGGACTGGCCCAGCTCCGAGACCGCAACCCTGTCGGGACTGACGACGCCGGGCGAATAGTCGGCCAGGCTCCGCACCACAGCGGGAGTAATCCACGGTCCCATCTGGGTGAAGTGGCCGCCGAGCACCACGGCGGACAGGTTCATCAGGCGCGCCGTGGATGCCGCGGCAATCCCCAGGTAGTGGCCTGCGCGGGCGACCGCTGAAATGGCGGCCGAATCTCCGGAGGCGAGTTGTTCGCGGAGCCCCGCGAGCCGCACGGATGCCGTGCCCGGCGGAATGCCTGCTTCGGAGAAGATGGCCTCCTGCCCGGCGAACGTTTCCAGGCAGCCATGGCCGCCGCATGAGCAGTCGGGCCCGGACGGTTCCACCACCATGTGGCCCACCTCGCCTGCCTGCCCCCGGGGGCCTGCGAACAGTTCGGAGCCGATCACCAGGCCACCACCGACCCCCACTTCCCCGGAGACAAAGAGGTAGTCGTGGAAATCCAGTCCGTGCCCGTACCAAAGCTCGCCCAACGCCGCGCAGTTGGCTTCATTGTGCAGGACCGTGCCGAACGGCGCAGCGGGAAGCAGCCTGCCAAGCTCCAGTGCAACCCCGCGCCAGTGCAGGTTGGGGGCGCTGTCCACAGTCCCCGATGTCGCGTCCACGAGTCCGGGAACAGCAAGTCCACCGCCTAAAATCACGATTCCGGCCGCGGACGCTTCGGCAGCAATGTCGCTGACCAGCCCGGCCAGCAGGGTCATGACGGATTCGGGCGACTCGCCGCGGTTGCTGCTTTCCAGTGTCCTGTGGATCCGCAGCGTTCCGCCAAGGTCCAGAAGCCCGGCCGAAATATAGTCGACATTGATTTCCATGCCCACCACGCCGCGGCGGTTGCTCAACTCCAGGGCCACGCCCGGGCGGCCGCGTTCACCGTCCCGGGCAGCGCCGGACTCCGCCACCAGCCCGGCATCCACCAGCTCCGCGACGAGGCTGGACACGGAGGCCTTGGTGAGGCCCGTCCGGGCCGCCAGGTCAGCACGTGTTGGGTGCATGTCCGGATCACTGCGCGCCTTCGCCAGGGAAGCCAGCACCCGCACCAGGTTTCCGCGCCGGACATCCTCGACGCGGCCGGGCGCAGGGCGGCCCGGACCGCCGTCGGCATTTTTTTCCAGAGACATTTCCGCCGCCTTGATCATTGACCTAAGTCAATCATGATGCATATAGTTCAGATTGAAAACTAATTGATCCTCCGGCTCCCCAGCAGTGGCCGGCCCCTCTGAACCAAGGACGCTTCATGACTCTTCAGCCCACCCCTGCAGACCGTTTCACCTTCGGCCTTTGGACCGTCGGCTGGACCGGCGCGGATCCGTTCGGCGTCGCCACCCGCCCCGCACTGGACCCAGTCGAGGCCGTACGCAAGCTCAGCGAACTCGGCGCCTACGGCATCACCTTCCACGACAACGACCTGATCCCGTTCGACGCCACGTCCTCCGAGCGCGGTCTGATCCTGAAGAACTTCAAGGCAGCCCTGGCCGAGACCGGCCTGAAGACCCCCATGGTCACCACCAACCTGTTCAGCCACCCGGTCTTCAAGGACGGCGGCTTCACCTCCAACGACCGGTCCGTCCGCCGGTTCGCGCTCAGCAAGGTCCTGCAGAACATCGACCTCGCAGCCGAGCTGGGCGCCGAAACCTTCGTGATGTGGGGCGGACGCGAAGGCAGCGAATACGACGGCTCCAAGGACCTCTCGGCCGCCCTGGACCGCATGAAGGAGGGCGTGGACACGGCCGCGGCCTACATCAAGGACAAAGGCTACGGCCTCCGGATCGCCCTGGAACCCAAGCCCAACGAGCCCCGCGGTGACATCTTCCTTCCGACAGTCGGACACGGGCTGGCCTTTATCGCCCAGCTCGAACACGGCGACATCGTGGGCCTCAACCCGGAAACCGGCCACGAGCAGATGGCCGGACTGAACTTCACCCACGGCATCGCCCAGGCACTGTGGGCAGGGAAGCTCTTCCACATCGACCTCAACGGCCAGCGCGGCATCAAGTACGACCAGGACCTCGTCTTCGGCCACGGCGACCTGACCAGCGCATTCTTCACGGTGGACCTTCTCGAAAACGGGTTCCCCAACGGCGGCCCCAAGTACGACGGTCCGCGTCACTTCGACTACAAGCCCTCCCGCACCGACGGCTACGACGGTGTCTGGGAATCCGCAAAGTCCAACATGTCCATGTACCTGCTGCTCAAGGAACGCGCCCTCGCCTTCCGCGCCGACCCCGACGTGCAGGAAGCGTTGAAGACGTCCGGCGTGTTCGAACTCGGCGAGCCCACACTTGCCGCCGGCGAGACCGCCGCGGAGCTGCTCGCTGACGCCTCCGCCTTCGCGGAGTTCGACGCCGATGCGGCCGCCCAGCGCTCGTTCGCCTTCGTCCGCCTCAACCAGTTGGCCATCGAGCACCTGCTCGGCGCCCGCTAGGCCCGCTTTCCCCAACAGCACTACCCGCTGCCGCCGGATCCGGATATTGCCGGGTCCGGCGGCAACCTTGCAGAAAGAACCCGCCATGCCGCTAGTCGCCGGAATCGACAGCTCCACACAGTCATGCAAAGTGGTGATCCGCGAAGCCGGCACCGGCGTGCTGGTCCGCCAGGGGCGCGCGGCCCACCCCGAAGGCAGCGAGATCCACCCCGACCACTGGTGGACTGCCCTCCAGGAGGCCATCGCCCAGGCGGGCGGCATTGACGACGTCGCCGCCGTGTCCGTCGGCGGCCAGCAGCACGGCATGGTGTGCCTGGATTCCTCCGGTGCGGTGGTCCGCCCGGCGCTGCTGTGGAACGACACACGCTCGGCCGGCGACGCCGAGCAGCTCATCGCAGAGGCGGGCGACGGCGACCCCGCCGCCGGCGCCGCCTTTTGGGCGGAGGCGACAGGGACCGTCCCGGTGGCGTCCCTGACCATCACTAAACTTCGCTGGCTGGCACGGGAGGAACCGGACAATGCCCGCCGCGTCGCGGCCGTCTGCCTCCCGCATGACTGGCTCAGCTGGCGGCTGGCCGGCCACGGACCAGGAACGGGTCCGTCGTCGCTGCAGCTGCTCCGGACTGACAGGTCCGACGCGTCCGGCACGGGCTACTTCTCCACGGCGTCGGGGACCTACTTACCGGAGATTCTCGAGAAGGCCCTTGGCCATGTGCCGGTGCTTCCCGCCGTCGCCGGTTCACTGGAGGCCGCCGGGCAGACCCCGGCCGGTGCGCTCATCGGCCCCGGAGCCGGCGACAACGCCGCTGCTGCCCTCGGCGTCGACGCGCGTCCCGGCGATGTTGTGGTGTCGCTGGGAACGTCAGGGACCGTCTTCGCCGTCTCTGCGGCTCCCGCCGCCGATGCGACCGGACTCGTTGCCGGTTTCGCAGATGCCACCGGCAACTTCCTCCCCCTTGCCTGCACACTGAACGCCACCCGGATTTTCGATTCCACCGCTGCGCTGCTCGGCGTGACCCTTGCCGGACTCACGGAACTCGCCCTGGACGCCCCGGCCGGATCCGGCGGGCTCACGCTTGTGCCGTATTTCGAAGGTGAACGCACACCCAACCTGCCGCACGCCACCGGCTCCCTCCACGGGGCCACCCTGGCCAGCTACACGCGCCCCAACCTGGCCCGGGCCGCCGTCGAAGGCGTGGTCTGTTCCCTCGCGGACGGCCTGGCGGCTTTGCAGGCACAGGGGGTCACTGCCGCGCGGATCATCCTGGTGGGAGGCGGGGCGCAGTCCGCTGCGGTGCAGCAGATTGCCGCCTCCGTATTCGGCCTCCCCGTCGTGGTGCCCGAGCCAGGGGAATACGTGGCC
Source organism: Arthrobacter oryzae (assembly GCF_030812315.1). GTDB lineage: Bacteria > Actinomycetota > Actinomycetes > Actinomycetales > Micrococcaceae > Arthrobacter > Arthrobacter oryzae_B. The sequence continues at coordinate 659,515 of NZ_JAUSSM010000002.1, forward strand.
GACGGCGCCGCCCGCCAGGCGGCGGCCGTCCTCACGGGACGGTGGCCGGAGTGGGAATCGGCCCGGATCAACGTGACGTCGCCCGGCGGCGGCTCCCCGGACGTCCTCGCCCAGTACCGGCGTTACGCGGGGGCCTACCTCAACGGTTGAGCGCCCGGATGGTCCAGCTGGCCTCGTGGGACTCCCCCGGGGCCAGCCGGATCACGCCGGTACCGCTGTTGAACGCATCCGGCGGGCACGTCATGGGTTCAACCGCGAGGCCAAGCCGGGACGGCCCTGCGGGTTTGTCCGCGGTGTGGATCTGCAGCCACGGCCACGCACTATCCCACTCCAGCTCGACGCCGGTGCCGGACGGGTCAAAGGCCCGAACGGCCGCGAGGCCGTCCCCGTTGGGAATCAGGCCGGTAAAGGCATGGTCGATCTCCACGGCACCCAGGAGCTTTTCGGTCCGGAAGTCGAAGGCGTGGCCCTCGACGCCGGCCATGCCTTCGGGCAGGAGCCTGTCGGCGGAGACCTCCATGTATTCGGTGGCCGGGATCTGCACGGTCCACTCATCGAGCGGGGCGTTTCCGGCTACAAGGTACGGGTGGGGGCAGACGCCGTAGGGCGCCGCATCCGCCCCAATGTTCTCGGCACGAACGGTGCTGCGCAGCCCGTCGGCCCGCAGCTCGTATTCAACGGAGACGTCAAGGCGCCCCGGATACCCCTCGCCCGGCTCGACGCGGGCGCCAAGGCGGACGGACAAAGCGGTCTGTTCCCGCAGTTCCCACAGTGCCCCGAACACCAGTCCGTGAAGGGCGGTCCCCCGCTCCTCCTCGTTGACCGCGGCCTGGAAATCCCCGCCGTCGAAGCTGTAGCGGCCATCAGCCAGCCGGTTCGGCCACGGAGCACAGATGACACCGCGGTAGTCCGGGATACCGCCGTCGGCGCCGAAGCTGATCACCAGATCGCGGCCGTCGTGCCGGAGTTCGCGGAGGGCCCCTCCCCTGGCCGTGGCGATGGCGGTGTAGGGGCCGAAACTGATCTGGTGCTCGGTGGCGGTCATGTGGTTTCCGTTACTGCTGGGAGAGGTTGTTAGCGCTCACTATTGTAATCCCCTGCCATCACTTCCCGCGATGGGCGCGGCCATCAGGGCAGCGTGAGGATCACCGGCCCGTCCGCCGTGACGGCGACGGTGTGTTCGCTGTGGGCCGCCCGGCGGCCGTTGGCGGACCGCAGCGTCCACTCGTCGTCGTCGTGGTAGTAGTCGTCTTTGCCTCCGAGGATCAGCATCGGTTCAATGGCGATCACCAGCCCCTCCGTCAGTTTTATGCCACGGCCGGGACGACCATCGTTCGGCACAGGAGGCTCTGCGTGCATCGTCCGGCCGATCCCGTGACCGCCGTGATCGGCCAGCAGGCCGTAGCCGGCCCGGCGTGCCGCTCCGCCGATCGCATAGGCAAGGTCGCCCATTTTGTTGCCGATCCGGGCCATCTCGATTCCACGCGCCAGGGCCGCATCGGTGGCAGCAACCAGCGCGAGGTCCATCGGATCCGGAGTGCCGACGACGAAGCTGACGGCGGCATCCCCGCACCAGCCCTCCAAGAACGCGCCGCAGTCCACACTGAGGAGGTCACCGTCCTGTAGCCGGTAGTCGTTCGGGATCCCGTGGACCACTGCGTCGTTGACGCTGGTGCAGATGACACCCGGAAAAGGAACCGAGGCCCACCGGGGACGGTAGTTGAGGAAGGCGGGCGCTGCACCCGCGGCCGAAATCGTCTCGGCGGCCAGTTCATCAAGTTCCTTGAGGGAGACACCCACATCCGCTGCGTCCTTCACCGCAGCCAGGGTGTTAGCCACGACCCGCCCGGCCTCACGCATCTGCGCAATCTCGTCTGGGCTCTTGATCATGGACATGCTGGTACCTCCGGGATGCTGGCGCAGTCCCGGAGGATTGCCTTCTCCGGCGGACCGCTGTTTTGTGCTCCACTCTAGGGCCCGGACACCAGGTAAGCACGGACCACTTGTGGCTATCGTTGCTCCATGGGACACAGCGACGTGCTTGCAGCCATCCGGGCCAGGCTCACCGCCTCCGCCGACCCGGCGCGTGGCGCTGGCGCACAGGCCTACCTGAAATCGGCCATGCCGCAGTTGGGCGTGCGTGTGCCCGAGGTGCGAAGGATCGTCAAAGCTGAGGCCGCAGCCGCGCCGTTCACGTCGGCCGACGAGCTGAGGTCAGCCGTGCTGGAGCTCTTCCGGACGGCGACCTACCGGGAGGAACGGTATGCCGCGATAGACCTGACGGCCTCGCGGCTTGTGAGGACGGACCTGGCAATGTTGCCTGTCTACGAGGAAATCATCCGCACCGGAGCGTGGTGGGACCTGGTGGACGGTGTGGAAGACCGGCTGGGCCGGCTGCTGCAGGCTCACCGGAGCGTGTTGACACCGGTCCTGCTGCGGTGGAGCACGGACCCGGACTTCTGGATCCGGAGGTCGTCCATCACGGCCCAGTTGGGGGCGAAAGCCAACACCGACACCGAACTCCTGGCCGCCGTTATCGAGGCCAACCTGGCGGACCGGGAGTTCTTCATCCGCAAGGCCATCGGCTGGGCGTTGCGCGAGTACGCAAAAACCGATCCTGCGTGGGTCAGGCAGTTTGCTGCGAAGCACGCGGCCGGCCTCAGCCCGCTTTCACTCCGCGAGGCGCTCCGGAACCTGCCTGCAGAAGACTGACCGCCGGGAATAGACGGACCGAACTGTGTCCGGCTCCCGTCAGATGACCGGGCGGGTGGTCACCGGCTCGTCCGGTTTGCTGAACAGCTGCTTCGTTTTGGGGTCCAGGAAGATCAGGTACAGCGCGAACATCAGGGCGATGATGGCCGCGGCGTTGCGTGCAAGGGCCAGGGGAAGGCCCAGGTCCTCGGTCTGCAGGTAGGGGAAGACTTCCAGCTGGTCCGAGATGGCGTAAACCATAAAGAAGGACACGATGAAGTAGAGGGCCTTCACCTGCCAGTCGTCCCGGATGCCGGTAACGGCAAACAGCGGGATAAGCCACACCACATACCAGGACTGGATCATGGGGGCGAGCAGGACCACTGCCGCGAACGCCAGGGTGAGCCGGCGCATCAGCCGGTCATGGTCGCCGCGGAAGATCTGCCAGGCGACGATACCGACGGCGAGCAGCTTGCCGGCGTCGTAAACCCATTTGGCCAGCCCCCAGCCGTCCAGCCCGAAGGCGTTGGAGATGGAGGCCACCACGAGCCCCAGCAGGCCGACCGGGGCGTACCAGATCCAGATGCTGCCGGGGGCGGACAACCCGTTCACCCAGCCGAAGCCGAAGCCGTTCACCAGGCTCATGCCGTACAGGATTGCCACGCTGATGCCGGCTGTGAGTCCCCAGAAAATGAACTTCCGTGGCCAGGCTGCGTTCTTACCGGCCCAGAGAAGCCCGATGAACGGCAGGAACACGATAGTGATCGGTTTGACGGAGATCGAAAGCGTCACAAGCACGAGTCCGAACACCACACGCTTGGTAGCGCAGTAGTAGAGCCCGGCCAGCGCGAGTCCGATCATCAGCGCATCGTTGTGGACGCTGGCGATGAAGTTGGTGAGGAAGAGCGGGTTGGCTGCAGTCAGCCACAGCGCCCGGTGCGGATTCACGCCGTGCAGCTCCGCCAGTTTGGGCACATAGACAATGCACAGCACGACGCCAACGAGCGCCGCCAGCCGGAACAGCATCACGCTGGCTTCCGGGTGCACGTTCGTGGTCCACACCACGAGTTGTTCAATCCACAGGAACAGCTGGCCGTACGGAACCGGCGCTTCCGTCCACATCTTGTCAGCACCGAGCTGGAAATAGTTGGACAGGGCCGAGATGCCGTTCTCGTAGGGGTTGAAGCCTTCGACCATAAGGCGGCCCTGCCCGATGTAGGCGTACACGTCCCGGCTGAAGAGCGGCACGGAGAACATCATGGGCAGCCCCCACAGGGCGACTGCCTGCAGCGTGGCCTTGCGGGCACCAGCGCCCCAAACACGCACACGCTGGCCAAGGCGAAGCCAGGCACGGACCAGGAGCATGCCGCCCACGGCCAGCAGCACGATGGACAGCGCAACTCCCACGGCTTCTGTGCGCATCCAGATGAACAGCGGCAGGCGGCGAAGCTCCGAGACGGGGGCGAGCCAGCCGACCCCCAGCGAGCCGATCGCCATGAACATCGAACCTGCGAACCCCGAGAGGAGGGGTGAGAGGGCGTTGTCCACTTCAGCCGCTGCCGGCTCCGGTGACGTACCGGCAGCCACATTTCCCGCCGCAGGTACAGGCGCCGTCATCTCAGGATCGTCCAATCTGTTGTGGGGCATATTTCACCCGATGGCAGCCGGGCAGGCCGGCGGAAGCGGGGCCGCAGCAGTGAAGAAAGGGCACCGCCACGTACCCGAAATCCTAGCATCGGACAGCTCAAGAGCCGCGAAACGGTAGGCTGGGCGGGTGCCTATAACTAACGAACGCATTGTCTGGATCGACTGCGAGATGACCGGCCTGGACCCCAAAAACGACGCCCTCATTGAGGTTGCCGCCCTGGTCACCGACTCTGAACTGAACATTCTCGGCGAAGGTGTCGACGTCGTCATCCGCCCCGATGATGCCGCCCTGGCCCAGATGAACGACTTCGTCCGGGACATGCATACGCGCTCCGGCCTGCTCGAGGAGCTTCCGCACGGCAAAACCATGGCCGAAGCCGAGGCCGTCATCATGGAGTACATCGCGAAGTGGGTTCCGGACCCCCGCAAGGCCCCGCTGGGCGGCAACTCCGTGGGCACCGACCGCGTGTTCCTCGCCCGGGACATGCCCGCCGTGGTGGAGCACCTGCACTACCGGGTGATTGACGTCAGCACCATCAAGGAACTCTCGCGGCGCTGGTTCGCCCGCGCGTACTTCCAGGCCCCGGCCAAGCACGGCGGCCACCGCGCCCTCGGGGACATCAAGGATTCCATCGATGAGCTGCGGTATTACCGCGAGGCGATCTTTGTTCCCGCGCCGGGTCCGGACAGTGCCACCGCACAGCGCATTTCGAAGTCCGTCATGGCCTCCGCCGGAACCCTCGCGGAGCCTGCAGAAAAGTAATCTGCACCACGTTTGCGGGAAATTTTCGCAAAAGGGGCAAAAGTGGCAAAAACACCCCCGCGGAGCAGGTAAGCTATATGACGTTGCCTTCCAAGACAGCCGGATAGCCGGACGGTCTCGCAGGGCACATGGTGGGCGTAGCTCAGTTGGCAGAGCGCCTGGTTGTGGTCCAGGAGGTCGCGGGTTCAACCCCCGTCGCTCACCCTCATGAAGGGCAGGATTTTCCGCCCTTACGTAAAGGCCGCACCGGTTATCCGGTGCGGCCTTTATTTGTTTCCTGGAAAGGTCCATGGCACCGGCTGTCGTGCGGGCCGGACTCTTCCCGGACCTGATCCCGCACAGCATCAAAGGAACAACCTGACATGACCGTTCTGCCGATCACCATCTGGGGCGAGCCGGTCCTGCACCGCCGGGCCGCCGAAGTGGAAGTCTTCGACGACGAACTCCGCACGCTCATCGCCGACATGTTCGAGACGAACGACGCCGCCAACGGAGTGGGGCTCGCCGCACCGCAGGTGGGCGTGGGCAAGCGCATCTTTGTTTACAAGTTCGCCAATGACGACGGCGTTTCCCCTGCGGGAGTGCTGGTGAACCCGGTCCTTACGCTGTCCAAGGTTTCCGGCGCCCTTCCGGACCCGGACGAGGAGGTGGAGGGCTGCCTGTCGTTTCCCGGCGGCCAGTATCCCCTCAAGCGTGCGGAGTGGGCGCGGGTCCAGGGGTTTGACGGTGACGGGAAGCCGGTGGACTTTGAAGCCACGGACTGGTTCGCCCGGATCATCCAGCATGAGTACGACCACCTGGACGGCAAGCTCTACGTGAACCGGCTGATGGACCGCTACGCCCGGAAGGCCATGAAGCAGGCCAAGCGGAGCGGCTGGGGAGTTCCCGGCCTGACCTGGATGCCCGGCGTCGACCCCGATCCCTTCGGGCACTGAGCCAAACGGCACACCAGCGGCTACTGCGCCGCTGGGCGCCGCTGCTGGACGACGCTGCTGAACGGCGCCCGGCTCCCCCGGCTGCTAGCGGGGAATGACCGTCTGCTGCTGCGGGCACGATGCCAGCACCCGCTTCATGGCATCCTTCTCCGGCTGCGTGACCCACAGCGCGTAAGCGGATTTCACGGAAATCTGGCGGGCGACATAGTGGCACCTGAAGGCCCTGTTCTTCGGCAGCCAGCTGGCTGCGTCTGAAGCGCTTTTCTCCTGGTTGGCCGGACCGTCCGCGGCCACGAGGTTTAGGGGATCATTGGCGAGGCTCTGGCGCTGTTGCGGCGTCAGCTGCTGGGCGCCCTTCTGCCAAGCGTCCCCCAGCGCCACCACATGGTCGATCTGGACGGCCTTGCTGCTTTCCGCTCCCCTTGTAAAGGTCACCACCGCCCCGGTGTACGGCTCGTGGAACTGGCCGGCTGCCACGCGGCAGCGCGATCCCTCAGTAAACTGCGCGCCGGCCAGGTCACGCCGCAGGATGTCGTTGCGGGTGTCGCAGCCGTTGCGGTCCACATCCATCCACGCCTGGCCGAATGCAGTGCGCTCGTAGTTGTCATTGGCGGCCCGCCCCTTTACGGCGAGGGTCTCCAGCGCCGCCTCGGCACTGCCTTCGGGCACCGGCCGGACCGGGGGAACGGGTTTCATCCACGATGGGTCCAGCACCGGAGCTTCGCTGGGACCGGTGACCGGCGGCTCTGCGGCGGCGAACTGGCCGGCGATGAAAAACCAGGAAACGGCGGCAACCAGTCCTACGGCCAGCACAATCAGGATTGCCCAGGCCTGACGGGAGCGGCGCCGGGCGCGGCGGTACGCCGTCCAGCTGATGGTCATGGCTGATGGGTCCGGTGACGATTCCTATGCACGCGAAAAGCCTAGGCCGGGGCACTGACAACCAGGCCGATATCCACAGTGTGGAGGAGCGGTTACTGCTCCTTGATCACACGTTTGAGGTCTTCGGTGGCGATGTCCAGCAGGTCCTCGAGCTGTTTGACCCGGCTTTCCGGAACCTCTCCCGCAGCATGCGCCACGCGCGCCTGTTCGAAGAGACGGGTGGCTTCCTTGTGGTTCTGGCGCGCTACGTCGAGGGCGTGTTCCAGCGTGGTCTCATGTTCGAGAGTCGATTCCTGTTCCATGACACCATTCTGTGTCGGTTTCCCGGCGGATGCCAGAGCACCCGCCGGGAAACCTCAATGCTGAAACAGCCCGGCCGCTAGACCGCTGCGATCGCTGCCAGCGCCGCGGCCGGCTCCTTGACGGGGAACGACGGCGGGTTGACGCCTGCCATTTCCTCCATCACGCGGACTACCTGGCAGCTGTAGCCGAACTCGTTGTCGTACCAGACGTAGAGGACAAGGTTCTTGTCATTGGAGATGGTGGCAAGGCCATCAACAATTCCCGCGCGGCGTGAGCCGACGAAGTCGGTGGAGACCACTTCCGGCGAATCGATGTAGTCGATCTGCTTGCGCAGGTCCGAGTGCAGCGACATCTGCCGCAGGAAGTCGTTGACTTCGTCCTTGGTGGTGCCGTGCTCCAGGCTCAGGTTCAGGATGGCCAGGGACACGTCCGGGGTGGGAACGCGGATGGAGCTGCCGGTGAGCTTGCCCAAGAGTTCGGGCAGTGCCTTGGCCACGGCCTTGGCGGCACCTGTTTCGGTGATCACCATGTTCAGCGCGGCGGAACGTCCACGGCGGTCGCCCTTGTGGAAGTTGTCGATCAGGTTCTGGTCGTTGGTGAAGGAGTGGACCGTCTCGACGTGGCCGTGGACCACACCGAACTTGTCGTTGATGGCCTTCAGGACCGGAGTGATGGCGTTGGTGGTGCAGGACGCGGCCGTGACGATCTTGTCCGAATCCAGGATGGTGCCGTGGTTGATGCCGTGGACGATGTTCTTCAGGTCGCCCTTGCCCGGTGCCGTGAGCAGGACGCGCGAAACGCCCTTGGCCAGCAGGTGCTGGGACAGGCCTTCGGCGTCGCGCCAGCGTCCCGTGTTGTCCACGACCAGCGCATCCTTGATGCCGTAGGCCGTGTAGTCCACCGTGGAGGGGTTGTCCGAGTAGATGACCTGGACCTGCACGCCGTTGGCCGTGATGGTGTTGTTCTCGGTGTCGACCTTGATGGTGCCCTCGAACGAGCCGTGGACGGAGTCGCGGCGGAGCAGGCTGGCCCGCTTGGCGAGGTCGTTGTCCGAGCCGCGGCGGACCACGATGGCGCGGAGCCGGAGGCCGTGACCGCCACCGGCCTTTTCGATCAGGAGGCGCGCCAGCAGGCGGCCAATACGGCCAAAGCCGTAGAGCACGACGTCGGTGCTGGTGCGGTCATCGCCGCCCCGCTTGCCCACGATGTCGGCGAGTTCAGCGCGTAGGAACTCATCCAGGCTCGCACCGTTGGCCTCGGTCTTGTACTTCTGGTTCAGGCGGGCGATGTCGATTGCCGCAGCGCCCAGTTCCAGACCGGCGAGGGCATCCAGCAGCGGGGCCGTCTCTTCGAGGAGCAGCTCGTCCTTGCTCATCCGGCGTGCAAAACGATGCGCCTTCAGGATGTTCATGGTGGACTTGTTGATCAGGCTGCGGCCGTGGATTGAGGTCACCACGTTGTTCTCGCGGTACAGCCGGCCGATCACCGGGATCATGGCCTCGGCAAGCGCCTCCCGGCCCATCCACGTATCAAGACAAGAATCTGACGTCTGGCTCACAGAACTACCTTCCTTGGGTCAACCACATACGTCTTCGTATGCGGATGTCGGCCACCGGAGGTATTCCGGGGCACAGGCATCGGCGGGGATTCGGTCCACCCCGGACGCCTTGGAGAAACGCAAAGAAAAACCGCCAGCTGCGAACGCAGACCCGGCGGCAGAACTTCTACGTTCGCTATCCATTCTAAGGTGGCAAAGCCCCCTCCACCGCCGCGAAGAGCGTGAAGTCACTCACACGGCCTCGCTGGCTCGCCGGGTGGCCGGCCGGATGCTTGTGGTGGATGGGTTGACCGATACGCCGGGTTCTGTGTTCCCGCGCCGTTGCCGGGGCGGGAATAGCGGCCATCCATCTACGAACGCCGTTGCCGACGCCCTCCAGCGGCCTACCCGGGCACTCGGGCGAGCAGCCCTCGAACGTGCCCTGTCTGGCCTTGCTCCGGGTGGGGTTTACCTAGCCTTCCCGGTCACCCGGGAAGCTGGTGGTCTCTTACACCACCGTTTCACCCTTACCTGCTTCGTGCCGCTTTCAAAACCGGCGCGATGCAGGCGGTCTGTTCTCTGTGGCACTGGCCTGCGGGTTACCCCGAGTGGGCGTTACCCACCACCCTGCCCTGCGGAGCCCGGACGTTCCTCGAGCCACTTGCGTGACGCGCAGCCGCCTGGTCAACCCATCCGCATTTCATTCTACGTGCAGTGGCGGCCCGTTCCGTCCGGGCACTGGTCCCGCCCCCGTTGTTCGGGACGGTCTCCGCTTCCCGCGCCATCCCGCCTATGATCGGGCCATGGGTTCGCCTGGAATTTCCCGCCGCCGCTTGCTGGGGCTCGGAGCCGGCGCTGCCGCGGCCGCCTCCCTGGCTGCGTGCTCCGCCGGGACGACATCCGGCCCCGCCGCGCCGTTGTCCATGCGCACCGGCAGCTTCACCTCGCAGTTCCGGCCGCAGACCGCCACGAACTGGTCCCTGGCCGTACCCGGGACGGGCAGCTCCCCCGGATCCCCGGTGGGTGCCACAGCCGGAACTCCTCCCGTGGCGCTCTTCCTGCACGGGACAGGCTCCGACCACCGGATGATCTTCGAGGAGCTCCGTGCGGCCAACGTCCTGTCACAGCACGTGGCCCGCGGCGGGACGCCGTTCGCGATCGCGGCCGTGGATGGCGGCGAAAGCTGGTGGCACCGCCGCGCAACCGGCACGGACACACAGGCGATGGTGGTGGAGGAATTCATCCCGCTGCTGGCGGACCAGGGCCTCGACACCGGCAGGATCGCCGTTTTCGGCCTGTCGATGGGCGGATTTGGCGCGCTGCTCCTCGCGTCCCAGCACCGGATCCCCGGACTCCGTGCCGTCGCGGCGATGAGCCCGGCAGTCTGGAGCCTGCACGACGCCGGGCGGACGGACAATTTTGACAGCGCCGAGGATTTCGCGGCCAACGACATCTTTGCCCTCCGGCCGGAGCTTGAGCTGCTGCCGAAAAGAATCGACTGCGGCACGTCCGACAACCTGCTTTACAGCGTGCAGGACTATGTAAGCGGCCTGCCCGGCGACCGTGAGGGTGGGTTCCAGCACGGCGGCCACGACGACGGCTACTGGCGCTCCATCCTCCCGGAGGTCTTCGCTTTCCTGGGCCGGAACTTGGCCTGACGCGTGCAGCCGCCGTCACCGCAGCGTCCGTTTTTTTGCGCGCGCCGGTAAGATCGTACGGTGCTGATTCTGCTGCCGCCGTCTGAAGGCAAGACCCCCGCTCCCACCGGTGACGCCGTCGACTGGACCGCCCTGAGCTTTCCCTCTTTGAATACTTACCGCGCGAAGGTGCTGGAGGCACTGGGAAACGTCAGCGCCCACCATGACGCCCTCGCGCTGCTGGGCGTCGGCGCCTCGCTGAGTGCCGACGTCGAACGCAACACCCGGCTGCATACGGAGCCGGCCGCTCCGGCGCACCAGGTCTACTCCGGAGTCCTGTATGACGCGCTGGGCTACCCGTCACTGACGGCGGCGCAGCGCCGCAAGGCGGATGAGTCGGTGCTGGTCATTTCCGCCCTCTGGGGCGCCATCCGCTTTGCCGACCGGGTGCCGGCCTACCGGCTGTCGATGGGGACGTCACTGCCCGACGTCGGCCGCCTTGCCTCGTTCTGGAAGCCGCAGATTTCGGATGCGCTGGCTGCTGAAACCGAAGGCGAGCTGTTGGTGGACTGCCGCTCCAGTACCTACGCCGCCGCTTGGTCTCCCCCGCCGGCGCAGACAGTTGCCGTCAACGTCTTCACGGAGGTGAACGGCGTCCGCAAGGTGGTCAGCCACTTCGCCAAGCACACCCGCGGCGAGCTGGCACGCCACCTGATGACGCGCCGCGGCGCCGGCCCCCGCACGCCTGCCCAGCTGCTCAAGGCGGCCCGGGAAAAGTGGGAAGCCGAGCTGGTCGAAGGCACGGCGCGCAAGGCGCACGCCCTCAACATCATCCTGCCCAACTGACTCGCAGTTAACGTCGTCATTCGCGCTTTTCACGACGTTAACTGCCAGTTACTTGGGGTGGCTAGGCCCACTCCGCCGAGCGGACCAGGATGCAGCCGGAGTCCGGGCAAAATACGATGTCGTCCTCGGCCGCTGCCTTGATCTCGGCAAGATCGCCGGGGCTAAGCTGCATTCCCGAGCCTTCGGACTTTCCGTGGAACAGCCTGGCCGCGCCCACTCCGCGCTTGGCAAGGGTCTTTTCGTAGACGGCAAGCATGCCCTCGTCAAGGCCCGCGGCGAACTCCTTGCGCTGGGCACCGACCTCAGCCGCCTCGCCGGCGATCTCGGCCAGGGCCGCGTCCAGCTCGGCGCGGATCACGCCGAAGGAGCCCTGGACGTCGTCCACAATCTTCTGCTGGGCTGCCTGGCGTTCCCGGAGTCCTTCGAGGCGCTCCATGACTTCCAGTTCAACGTCCTCGAGGACTGAACGGCGTTTGTTGAGCGAGGCAATGTCGTTCTGTAGCGCCACGAGGTCCTTGGACAGGCCGGTGCCGCTGTTCAGCCGTGCTTCGTCCCGTTCGATCCGGGAAGCCACCTGCTCGACGTCCGCTTCCGAGCGCTTGAGTTCGGCTTCCGCGTCGTGAACAGCCATCTTGGCGGCTCCGAGCTCACCGTTGGCCACGGACAGCGCAGCTTCAAGGTCGCTGATGCGGGGATCGCCCTCGATGGTCCGGCGGCGGTTGGCCAGGGACTTGAGCCTCGCGTCGAGTCCCTGCAGTTCGAGCAATTTCAACTGTTCCGCCGGTGCTGCCTTGGCCACTATTACCTCCGCTTGTTCCTACCGGCCGTAACCGGGCACCGGATCGGCGCAGTTTAGACTCTAGTCCCCGCCCGGAGTGAGAATGAAGTCCCACGGATCGCTGTTGGTGGTGCTGACGCGGATGTCAACGTCGTGGCCCTGGTCGGTCAGGACATTTCCCAGCGCGTCGGCCGCAGCGGGCAACCACAGCCATTCGCTGGCGAAGTGCGAAACGTCGATGAGGTACGGCCTGTCGTTCACGGCATTCTCACGGGCCTCGGACGCCGGGTGGTGGCGAAGGTCCGCCGTCACGAAGATGTCGGCGTTGCTTGCCCGGACCTCGTTGAACAGCGAGTCTCCCGCGCCGCCGCAGACGGCGACGCGCCGGACCAGCCCGTCCTTGTCCCCGGACACCCGGACCCCTCCCGCCACCGACGGCAGGATGCCGTAGACGCGCGCTGCGAAGTCTCCCAGGGTCATAACGTCCTCAAGGTCCCCTACCCGGCCGATTCCTTCTTCGGGCAGGCCGTTCGCGGCGGGGGTGAGGGGAACCACGTCGTGGAGGCCAAGGGCGTCCGCGAGGACGTCCGAGACGCCGCCGACGGCGGAGTCACCGTTGGTGTGGACGGTCAGGAGCCCGGTCCCGGATTCGATGAGGCGGTGGACCGCTTTGCCTTTTGCCGTCGTCGCCGCCACTGACGTGACTCCCTTGAGAAGCAGCGGGTGGTGCGTGATCAGCAGTTCAGCACCCCATTCAATGGCTTCCTCGATGACGTCAAGGGTGGGATCGACCGCGAACATGATCCTGCTGACCTCGGCTGACGGATGGCCGGCCACCAGGCCCACCTCGTCCCATTCCTCGGCGAGCGACTCCGGCCAGAGCTCTTCGACCGCCAGCAGGATCTCGCCGAGCGTGGGGGCGTCGGAGGCTTCGGCCGCCTCAGTGGACTCCGCACCGGCGTGACCGGCAGTGGTAGGCGCGTCGTCTGCAACGTCGGTGTTCACAGGTTCCATACCCTCATTTTTACCCTATCCGCCGGCTTCGCCTGCACGTGTAACAGTCTCGTAAGGTGGTGGGGGAATCATCAGCGCGCTTCAACCATTGAAGAGGACATGAAAACTTTTGTGCTTGGCGGAGGCTGTTTCTGGTGCCTTGACGCCGTCTACCAAAAAACCAAAGGTGTCACGTCGGTCATTTCGGGCTACACCGGGGGCCATGACCGCCATCCGGACTATTACTCGGTCTGCTCAGGCACCACGGGCCATGCCGAAGTTGTTGCGGTGAGTTTCGATGAGGACGTGATCCCTGCCGAAATCATCCTGGACATGTTCTTCGCCCTCCACGATCCCACCACGCTCAACCGCCAGGGGTACGACGTCGGCACGCAGTACCGCTCGTCCATGTTCTACGAGACCACCGAGGAAAAGATCCTCTTCGAGGAGGCGATCGAACGGAACCAGGAACTGTGGGCACATCCGATCGTCACGGAGGTCAGCAGGCTGCCCGTGTTCCATGTGGCCGAGGATTTTCACCAGGACTACTACGCCAAACATCCGGAACAGGGCTATTGCCAAGTGATCATCAACCCGAAGCTGGCCAAGGCCCGGAAATATTACTCTGCATGGCTTAATGCTTAGCAGCGTTCCGGCCGCCCTCGTTAGGCTGACCTCAGTATTCGCTGTTCAGAGAACTCTTCAGAGATAGGCACAAATACATGGCACGGATCTACGACGACGTCACCCAGCTTGTCGGCGGCACTCCGCTGGTCAGGCTCAACCGCCTGACCGAGGGCCTGGACGCCCAGGTGGCCGTCAAGCTTGAGTTCTACAACCCGGCCAACAGCGTCAAGGACCGTATCGGCGTCGCCATTGTTGACGCCGCGGAGAAGTCCGGCGCCCTCAAGCCCGGCGGAACCATCGTCGAAGGAACCTCCGGCAACACGGGCATCGCCCTGGCCATGGTGGGTGCCGCACGCGGCTACAAGGTCATCCTGACCATGCCCGAGACCATGTCGACGGAACGCCGTGTCATGCTCCGTGCTTTCGGTGCGGAGATCGTGCTGACCCCTGGTTCCGAAGGCATGCGCGGCGCCGTCGAAAAGGCCCAGGAGATCGTGGCCAACACGGAGAACTCCATCTGGGCCCAGCAGTTCGCCAACGAAGCCAACCCGGAAATCCACCGCACCACCACCGCCGAGGAAATCTGGTCCGACACTGACGGCAAGGTGGACATCTTCGTCGCCGGTATTGGCACCGGCGGCACCGTGACCGGCGTGGGCCAGGTCCTGAAGGAACGCAACCCGGACGTCCAGATTGTCGCCATCGAACCGAAGGACTCCGCAATCCTGAACGGCGGCGCCCCCGGCCCGCACAAGATCCAGGGCATCGGCGCCAACTTCATTCCCGAGATCCTGGACACCAACGTCTACGACGAAGTCCTTGACGCCACCCTGGAGGATTCGGTCCGCGTGGCCCGCGACCTGGGAGTCAAGGAAGGCATCCTGGGCGGCATCTCCTCCGGCGCGATTGTCTGGGGAGCCCTGGAGCTCGCCAAGCGCCCGGAGAACGCCGGCAAGCTGATCGTCGCGGTTGTCTGCGACTTCGGTGAGCGTTACATCTCCACCGTGCTCTATGACGACATCCGAGGCTAAGTCTTAGCCCGCCATTCCCTGTTTCCTGTAGAAAGGTCTTTGTGAGCTTTTTCGCAAGACTTAAGGAAGACCTCGACGCCGCCCGGTCGCATGACCCGGCGGCTCGAGGTTCTTTTGAGAACTTTTTTGCCTACTCCGGCCTCCATGCCATCTGGGCGCACCGCCTCACCCACAAGCTCTGGCAGAATCCCTCGCTCCGTTTCCCGGCACGCCTGATTTCGCAGCTGGCGCGGTTCCTGACCGGCATTGAGATTCATCCGGGCGCGACCATCGGCAAGCGCTTCTTCATCGACCACGGCATGGGTGTGGTTATCGGTGAAACGGCGGAAATCGGTGAGGACGTCATGATCTACCACGGCGTAACGCTTGGTGGACGGTCCCTAGCGAAGGTCAAGCGGCACCCCACTATCGGGGACCGGGTGACCATCGGCGCCGGCGCCAAGGTCCTGGGCCCCATCACCATCGGGCGCGACAGCGCCGTGGGTGCCAACGCCGTAGTGGTCAAGGACGCGCCGCCGGAATCCATCATCACCGGAATTCCGGCAACGTGGCGCCACCGGGACGCCCAGCGCGAAACCAAACCTGCCGTGGACCCGGCTGAGTACTACATCGAGTACCGGATCTAGCGGCCCAACCGCTGGTAGATGGCCCAGAAGACCGCGTCGAACACACGGTCCGGCAGGAGTCGCCGCAGTGTCACGATGGCGCGGGCGCCCTTGCCTACCGGATAACGGGTCTTGGGGCGGGCGGCCGTTGCGGCGTGGACGATGGCCTCGGCTATGACTTCCGGGTGCGTTGACATGCCGGAGCCCTCGGTGGAGGCCAACGCCGCGGCGACAATTTTCGCCTGGTCCTGGTAGGGGCCGTGCCCGGAAGTTGCCAGCAGGCTCTCGCCTGAGATGCCGCCCCATTCCGTCTGGGTGCCCGCCGGTTCGATGATTGACACCTTGATGCCGTGGGGCTTGAGTTCCAGGCGCAGGGAGTCGCTGAGCCCTTCGACGGCGAACTTCGTGGCGTGGTACCAAGCACCCAGTGGCTCGTACATCTTGCCGCCGATGGAGGACATGTTGATGATCCTCCCCTGCGCCGCTGCGCGCATGGCAGGGAGCACCAATTGGGTCATGCGCGCGAGTCCGAAGACATTGACGTCGAACTGCCGGCGGCCTTCCGCCGGGTCCACCTCTTCCAAGGAACCGTAGGACCCGTAGCCGGCGTTGTTGACGAGCACATCGATCCTGCCGTGGGCTTCGAGGATTGTAGCCACGGCTGCCGCCATGGATGCCTCATCCGTGACGTCCAGGCTCAGCACCTCCACGCCGAATGCCTTCAACGGCTCCATCTTCGCGACCCGACGGGCCCCGGCGTACACGGTGAATCCGTTCTCGCTGAGCTTTTTGGCAGCCTCGAACCCGATGCCGGTGGATGCACCGGTGACAAACGCGACAGGCTGGGACATGTGCAGCACTCCTTGGTAACGGCAGGCATCGGAAACGCGGACCTGTTAACGCCAACGGCCGCCGCCTCCCAGAGTATCCGGGAAGCGACGGCCGTTGATGTCACCGTTGATGTGAGAACCGGTGGGGCGTAGAAGCTAGTGGGTGTCCACTGCCTCGATTTCGGACTTGTCCTCGCCCCAGAGGGTGTGGAACGTGCCCTCTGCGTCAACACGGCCGTAGGTGTGCGCACCGAAGAGGTCGCGCTGTCCCTGGATCACGGCGGCCGGCAGGCGCTTGCGGCGCAGGCCGTCGTAGTACGCCAGCGAGGAGGAGAACACCGGGACGGGGATACCCAGCTGCACTGCCGTTGCAACAACGCGGCGCCAGGCCGGGAGGACCTCGGCGATGGCCTTGGTGAAGGCCGGAGCGAACAACAGGTTGGCCGGCTTTTCCTCCGCTGCGTAGGCCTTGGTGATCTCCTTCAGCAGTTCCGCACGGATGATGCAGCCGCCGCGCCACAGCGAGGCGATCTCGTCCAGCTTCAGGTCCCAGCCGTATTCCTTGGCGGCCGAGGTCAGCATGTCCAGGCCCTGGGCGTAGGAAACCAGCTTGGAGGCGTACAGCGCCTGGCGGACGTCCTCGACGAAGGTTTCCGGGACCTCGACGGCGATTTCCTCGCCGGCGAGCAGTTCCTGGGCCAGCTTGCGCTGTTCGGCCTGGGACGAGAGCGCACGTGCGAAGACGGATTCGGCGATGCCCGACGTCGGGGATCCCAGCTCGAGTGCGGAGATGACCGTCCAGCGTCCGGTGCCCTTCTGGCCTGCTGCGTCCACGACGACGTCGACGAACGGCTTGCCCGTGCGGGTGTCCACGTGGCCGAGGACCTCCGCGGAGATTTCGATCAGGAACGAGGCGAGCTCGCCCTTGTTCCACTCGGCGAAGATCTTGGACTGCTCGGCCGGTTCGATGCCGGCACCGGAGCGCAGCAGGTCGAAGGCCTCGCCGATGACCTGCATGTCGGCGTATTCGATGCCGTTGTGGACCATCTTGACGAAGTGGCCGGCGCCGTCGGTGCCGATCCAGGCGCAGCAGGGCTGGCCGTCAACGTTAGCGGCGATCTTTTCCAGCAGCGGCCCGAGGGCGTCGTAGGACTCCTTGGATCCGCCGGGCATGATGGACGGGCCGTTCAGGGCGCCTTCCTCACCGCCGGACACACCAATGCCCACGAAGTGAAGGTCCTTCTTGGCGAGGGCCGCTTCGCGGCGGCGGGTGTCCTCGTAGTGCGAGTTGCCGGCGTCGATGATGATGTCGCCGGCCTCCAGAAGGGGCTCAAGCTGCTCGATCACGGAGTCGACCGGCTTGCCGGCCTTGACCATGATGAGTACGCGGCGGGGCTTTTCCAGGGAATTCACAAGCTCCTGGAGGGTTTCGGTACGCACGAAGTCGCCGTCGTGTCCGTGCTTTTCCAGCAGCGCGTCAGTCTTCTCAACAGACCTGTTGTGCAGGGCAACGGTGAAGCCGTTACGGGCCAGGTTGCGGGCGAGGTTGGCCCCCATCACCGCAAGGCCGGTGACACCGATGTGTGCTGACATCAAAACTCCAATTCATTTCTGTGCAACGTGTGCATTCTGTTCCGCACTTCCTGCGGAACACGCTTTTAAGAACCAGTGGCTGTCAATAAACCATATGTATTTCCGCGGACAACGGGAAAGTTGCGCCCACGTTTTGGAAGGCGGCGCGTCATAAAACAGTCTATGATGCCGCCAGCGTCCGGCCGGGCCGCTTGTGCCGGCTCCCGCCACGGATTGAGCGCCCACCGGACGGCCGGCACCGGACGGCAGTGCCCGCCCGATTATGCTTACGACTATGTCAACCAGCCTCCATCATCGTGCCATTGAACATCTGGGAACCCGTATCGTGAGCGGCACCCTGCCCACTGGGCATGTGATGCTGGCTGAGCACCTCGAAGATGAGCTGAAGGTTTCCCGCTCCGTGGTGCGCGAAGCGGTCCGGGTGCTGCAGTCCCTCGGCCTGGTTGAAACCATCAAGCGCGTGGGAATCCGCGTGCTTCCGGCGAGCCGCTGGAACCCGTTCGATCCGTTGGTCATCCGCTGGCGCCTGGCCGGCGACGGCCGCGGCGCCCAGCTCAGGTCGCTCGCGGAGCTGCGCTCCGCCGTCGAACCCGTCGCCGCCGAACTGGCTGCCGCAAACGCCCCCCAGGATCTCCGGAAGGAACTGCTGGACGTGTCGCTGGCCATGCGCGACGCCGGCCGGGCCGGCAACGTGGCGGAGTTCCTGCAGCTGGACATCCGCTTCCATTCCCTTCTCCTCACCGGTTCCGGCAACGAAATGTTCGCCAATCTCGTGGGCCAGGTCGCGGAAACCCTGACCGGCCGGACCGTCCACGGCCTCATGCCGGACCACCCGCGTGAGACCGCGCTGCAGTGGCATGTGGACGTGGCGGAGGCCATCTCCGCAGGGGACACGGCCGGGGCCCGGGAGGCCTCCAGCCGGATCATGCGCGAGACGATCACCGAAATGGAGGCCAGCTGGCGTGACCAGCCCCGGGTCTTCGTACCGCTGCCGCAGGGCTGAGTGCCCGCCGGCCGGGCGACGCGCAGCCCCCCGCGCCCCAACTCCCCGGGGCCCTACTCCCCCGGCGCCGGACGGAAGTCCAGGAGCACTTTCCCGGATTCAGCCGAATTCCTGGCCACTTCAAAGGCCTCAAGACCGCGGTCAAGCGGGAATTCATGAGTGACCACGGGGTCCACGAACAGCGTGCCGTCCGCGAGCGCCGCAATGACCTCGTCAATTTCAGCGTTGAAGCGGAAGGAGCCCAGCAGCTCCAGCTCGCGCGTGATGGCCAAGGAGATCAGCACGGGCTGCGGCCCGGAAGGCAGGAGCCCGACCATCACCACCTTGCCGCCGCGGACGGCGCCTTTGATGGCGGAGGCAAGGCCGTGGTGGCTGCCGGATGACTCGATGACCACATCCGCTTCCACCGCGGCGATGGCCTCGGCCTCGTCGCCTTTCAGGACTTCGTCGGCGCCGACGGCCCGGGCGATCTCCAGCGGTTTGGGGTGCATGTCCACGGCCACAATGCGCCGGGCACCCGCACGCTTGAGGACGGCCACGGCCAGGGCGCCGATGGGTCCGCTGCCGATCACCAGGGCCGTCTTCCCTTTGACGTCACCGGCGCGGGCCACAGCATGCCAGGCAACGGCAGCCGGCTCGGCCAGGGCCGCTGTCCGGAGGCTGAGGCCTTCCGGCAGCGGTCGGAGCATCCGGGCCGGCAGTGTGGCGTACCGGCTAAAGGCGCCGTCGGTGTGCGGAAAGCGGGCGGCGCTCCCCAGGTAAGTGCAGCCTGGGGACAGGTTGGGCCGGTCCTCGGGATACCGCGCACTGCCGGGGCCGGGTGTGGCCGGGTGGACGGCGACGGCGGTCCCGGCCGCGGGTCCGGTGCCGTCTGCTGCCGCCTGCAGGACGGTGCCCACAATTTCATGCCCCAGGACCAGCGGAGCCTTCAGGATCGATTCACCGGCGGCACCGTGCAGCCAGTAGTGCAGGTCAGAGCCGCAGATACCGCCGTAGGCGATCTCCACAACCGCCTGGTCCGCCGCAGGGGCAACCAACGGCACGTCCTCGATCCGGAGGTCGCCGGCTGCATGGGCCACTACCGCTGCCGAGGTCGTGGGGAGTTCGTGGGTGCCGGGCATCAGACCACCACCGTCATTCCGCCATCGATGAAGATGGTCTGGCCGTTCACGAAGTTGGAGCCGTCCGAGGCCAGCCAGACCGCGGGGCCGGCCAGGTCCTGCACCGTCCCCCACCGGTGGGCCGGCGTGCGGCCGAGGATCCAGGAATTGAACTGTTCATCATCCACGAGGTTCTGCGTCATTTCGGTGTGGATGTAGCCCGGGGCGATGCCGTTGATCTGGAGGCCCGACGCTGCCCATTCCGCGGTCATGGCCCTGGTGAGGTTGCGGAGTCCGCCCTTGGCCGCGATGTAGGGGGCGATGGTGGGCCGCGCGAGGTCGGTCTGCACCGAGCAGATGTTGATGATCTTGCCATGTCCGCGCGGGATCATGTGCCGCGCAGCTTCCCGGCCCACCAGGAACGCGCTGGTCAGGTCCGTGGAGATGACCCGTTCCCAGTCCGCCACGTCGAGGTCCAGCATGGGGACGCGGTGCTGGATGCCAGCGTTGTTGACCAGGATCTCCAGCGGCCCGACGTTTTCTTCCACCCAGGTGACGCCGCGCGCGGCCTCGGTGTCCTTCGTGACGTCGAAAGCGCAGCTGTGGATCCGCCCCGGCGGGTAGTCGGCAGCCATCGCCGCTTCGGCGGCTTTCAGCCGTTCGGGGTTGATGCCGTTAAGCACCACCGTGGCGCCGGCATCCGCGAGGGCCCGCGCCAGGGCATTGCCGATTCCCCGGCTGGAGCCCGTGACCAGCGCGGTCCGGCCTGTCAGGTCAAAAAGTGCACTCATTGTTTCCTGTTCCTCAATTGGTCTTGACTGCTGCTTGTGACCGCTGGTTGAAACTTGCGTCCCTGCTGAGATTCGAAATGGTTTGCCGGACGGCGGCGAGATCGAGGTCGCCGAGCCCCTGGCGCTTCAGTTCGGCGTAAATTTCGACGCCGGCCGTCGCCATGGGCACGGCGGCGTCCACGGCCGCGGCGCTTTCCAGCACGAAGGAAAGGTCCTTGTGCATGAACTTTGCGGGGCCGGTGGGTTCGTAGGCCTTGGCGGCGAGGCGCGGCCCGACGACGTCGAGGACCGTGCTGCCCGCCAGCCCGCCGGACAGCACCTCATAGAGTGCCCCGACGTCCATCCCGGAGCGTTCGGCGAGCTCGGCGGCTTCCGCGAGAGCCGCCGTCGTGGTTCCCACGATCAGCTGGTTGCAGGCCTTGGCCAGCGAACCTGACCCGAGGGGCCCCATCAGCCTTACCGTGCCGCCCATTGCGTTGAACAACGGAAGGAGCCGTTGGAAGTCCCTTTCCTCCGCGCCGACCATGATGGCCAGCGTTCCGTCGCTGGCGCCTTGGGTGCCGCCGCTGACCGGCGCATCAACGACGATGGCGTTGCCACCGCTCGCGGCGGACACCCGCGCCCCGAAGTCCCGCACGGCTGCCGGGGAAACACTGCTCATGACCACCACGGCGGTACCTGCACCGGGCGGGTTTTGGGACCAGCAGGCAAACAGCCCGGCTGCGGCTTCCTCGATGTAGGACAGATCCGGGAGCATAAAGACAATGACCGGTTCATCGCGAAGCGCCGCAACGCCGGATGCGCGTTTTCCGCCGCTGGCCTCGAACTCCGCCAAAGCGGCAGCCGACCTGTTCCAGCCCGTGACGGTCCATCCGGATTCCAGCAGGTTGGCCGCCATATGGCCGCCCATCAGGCCCAGGCCAACGAAACCGGCCCTCTTTTCACTCGAAATTTCGCTCAAATCGTGGTCTGTCTGCGTATCCATCAGCAGCGGCACCTCACTTCATCGTGGTTAATGGAGGGAAATCTGTTCAATATCCTAGCCTCCATTCAGTATGATGAACACTATGACGACCAAAACCACCGTCGCAATCGCCGTCCCGCTCGAAGCTGAGCTGGTTGAGCGCATCCGCGCCGTAGATCCCGCCGTGACCGTCCTCTATGAGCCCGATCTCCTCCCGCCTGAACGGTTCCCCGCGGACCACTCCGGCGATCCGGACTTCAGGCGCACTCCGGAACAGGAGGAGCAGTACTGGGACATGCTGAACAAGGCCGACATCCTGTACGGCTTTCCCAACGAGAATCCTGCCGGACTTGCCCGCATCGCCCTCAGCAATCCCCGGCTCCAGTGGATCCACGCAATGGCCGCAGGCGCAGGCGGAGCTGTCAAAGCATCCGGCCTGGACCAGGAAACCCTGCAGAAATTCAAAGTCACCACCTCCGCCGGAGTACACGCCCTGCCGCTGGCGGAATTCGCCGCACTGGGTATCCTCAACGGCTTCAAGCGCAGCGCCGAGCTCGCCGTGGACCAGGCCGCCAAGGTCTGGCCGGAACTGCGCACCCCGACCCGCCTGGTGAACGGCTCCACCCTGGTAGTGACGGGCCTCGGTGAAATCGGGCTGGAAACAGCACGCATCGCCCGGGCACTCGGCATGAAGGTGAGCGGCACCAAACGGAACGTTGAGCCGATCGACGGCATTGAAACGGTTGCCGGCAACGACGGCCTGGCCGGTCTGCTCGCCTCGGCTGACGCCGTTGTGAATACCCTGCCCGGCACGCCGTATACCGAGAAGCTGTTCAACCGTGAGGTGTTCGCCGCCATGAAGCCGGGAACGGTGTTCGTCAACGTGGGCCGCGGCACAGTGGTGGACGAAGACGCCCTGCTGGAGGCGCTCGACAACGGCAAGGTGGGCTACGCCTGCCTCGACGTGTTCGCCGTCGAACCCCTGCCGCAGGACAGCCCGCTCTGGAACCACCCCAAGGTCATGGTGTCCCCGCACACTTCGGCCCTGAGCGCGGCGGAGAACCGGCTGATCGCCGAACGCTTCAGCAGTAACCTGCGGACATTCCTCGACGGCGGGGAACTCCCCCACCTCGTGGACACCGTGCACTTCTACTAAGCCCATAATCCAGGGTCCACTGGACCCCGCGGCACCCACAAACAGGGCGCCCCTCCGGCAACGGAGGGGCCGCCCTGTTTGTGGGTGCCGGGATTATTGCCGCCTTGCCCGCTCGACGTCGGCGGCGCTCTCAGCTTGGCCCCGGGCAGCAAGTCCGGCCACCACACCGTCGATGTCGGCGTCCGGGCGGTTTTGGCTGAGCTTGGTCTTCGCCTCGATCCTGGTGATAACCAGTTCCAGGCCCACGATGGCGCGCAGCTGCCCGGAAATGTAGCGCTCCGGTGCATCGTCCACGCTCCACGGGTGGTCAAAGCCTGCTTCGTTGGTGTCGGTCAGCCGCCTGACCTGGCCGGCGAGCCAGTCCGGGTCGTCGTGGATCACCAAGTTGCCGTATACATGCGCCGTGGAGTAGTTCCAAGTGGGCACAACGCGGCCGTGCTCGGCCTTGGAGGCGTACCAGGACGGCGAGACGTAGGCGTCCGCGCCCTGGACGATGGCAAGTGCTTCTCCGATCACCGGCTCGGACCACTGCGCATTGTTCCGGGCAACGTGGGTGTGCAGGGCACCATATTCGCCGATGGACGGATCGAAAACAAATGGCAGCAGCGTTGCCAGCATGCCCTGCGGGGTCATGGTGACCAGATTGGCTGCGGCCGGCCGGGAAAGGAGATGGCTGATCGCGTCCGGTCCGGCTGCGAAGTGGGTTGGAATGTACATGATGCTAATCCTTTGCAGGCTGGAGGGATCTTGTGTCGTGTTGGACAGCGTGCGGAGCGGTCGCCGGCTTGTCCATTGGCTTCAGTCGGACCCGGACGGCGGCACCTGCGCAGAGTATGACCGCGAGGCCGCCGACAATGGTGGACAAGGTCAGGGCCTCGCCCAGCAGGAGGCCGGCCCAGCAGATGCTCAGCACCGGCTGGACGAGTTGGATCTGGCTGACCTGGGCCATGGGTCCGATGGCCAGGCCCCGGTACCAGGCGAAGAAGCCCAAGAACATGCTCACCACGCCGAGGTACGCGAATGCCCCCCACTGGACGGCAGTGGCTGACGGCGGTTGCTGGGCCATGGAAAGCATCGTCAGGAACACCATTAGCGGCGATGCCAGCACCAACGCCCAGGAGACGGTCTGCCAGGGGCCGAGCTCCCGGGCAAGCATGCCGCCCTCGGCGTAGCCGATGGCCGCTGCCACCACTGCACCAAGGAGCAGCAGGTCCGCCGAGTGCAGCTGTCCGAATCCGCCGGACTGCATGGAGGCGAAAGCGATGGCCGCCAGCGCGCCCACACCGGTGATCAGCCAGAACGCTACGGGCGGACGCTCCCGCCCTCGGAGGACTGCAGCCGTCGCCGTCGCGGCCGGGAGCAGCGCGATGACCACCGCGCCGTGGCCGGCCGGCGTGGTGGTGAGCGCGAAGGAGGTCAGCAAGGGAAAACCAATGACGACGCCGGCAGCCACCACCGCCAGCCGGGCCCACTGGACGCCGCGGGGAAGCCGCTGCCGCGCGAGGGCGAGGGCGATGACGGCCAGGACCGCGGCGACCACCGCGCGGCCGGACCCGATGAACAGCGGCGAAAGCCCCGCGACGGCGACTTTCGTGAAGGGAACCGTGAACGAGAAGGCCGCTACTCCGAGGAGGCCCCACCACAGTCCGGAAGGAACCCGGGACAGTACCACTGGCCGAACCACGGTAGTAGCGCTACTATTGTGTCTCATGAACAACGATAGCAGTTCCCGAATTGCGACGCGACTACGGGAATGGATCGCCAAAGCCGCACCCGGATCGAGGCTGCCGCCAACCCGGTCGCTGGTGGCTGAATACCAGGCCAGTCCCGTGACCGTCCAAAAGGCACTGCAGACCCTCACTGCGCAGGGCCTGATCGAGAGCCGCCCCGGCGTCGGGACCTTCGTCCGGGCCGTCCGGACTGCACGCCCCTCGGACTATGGCTGGCAGACGGCTGCCCTGCGGTCACCGCTGGCACCGCTACCGTCAGCCTCCACCACCATGCGCGACGTGGCGAACGACGCCATAGCCTTCCATTCCGGCTACCCGGACCGGGAACTCCTACCCGAGCGCCTCGTCCGTGCAGCACTCACACGGGCAGCCCGGGGCGACGCAGCGTTGTCCCGTCCGCCCGCAGCGGGCCTGCCGGAACTGCAATCGTGGTTCGCGCACGAACTCGGCGCTTCGACACCGGCCGGAACCACACCGCCGAACCCGAGCGACGTCGTCGTACTGCCCGGAAGCCAGAGCGGGCTCAGCTCAATTTTCAGCGCGCTCGCGGGCCGCGGACAGCCGCTGCTGATGGAATCACCAACCTACTGGGGCGCCATCCTGGCAGCAGCCCAGGCCGGGGTCCGCGTCGTCCCGGTGCCGAGTGGACCGGACGGTCCGGACCCGGCGGAACTGGCCCGGGCCTTTGACGAAACCGGCGCCCGCCTGTTCTACGCCCAACCGAACTACGCGAACCCCACCGGTGCACAGTGGGCCGCAGGGCGGGGTGAAGAGGTCCTGGATGTGGTGCGCGCCAAGGGTGCGTTCCTGGTGGAGGACGACTGGGCGCACGACTTCGGCATCACCACCAATGCGGTGCCGGTCGCCTCCCGCGACGACTCCGGCCACGTGGTGTACCTTCGTTCCCTGACCAAGAGCGTGTCCCCGGCCATCCGCATCGCCGCCGTCATTGCCCGCGGCCCGGCACGTGAGCGCATCCTCGCAGACCGGGCGGCCGAATCGATGTATGTCAGCGGCCTGCTCCAGGCCGCGGCGCTCGACGTCGTGACGCAGCCCGGCTGGCAGACGCACCTGCGCAGCCTGCGCCACCAGCTCCAGTCGCGCCGGGACCTTTTGGTGACCAGCATGCGCGAGCACGCCCCGCAGGCGCACATCGAGCAGGTCCCCAAGGGAGGCCTGAACCTCTGGGCCCGCTTGCCCGACGGCACGGACCTCGAACGCCTGACCCGCGACTGCGAAAGCGCGGGAGTGATCATCGCCGCCGGGCGGGAGTGGTTCCCGGCAGAACCCGCAGGCGCGTTCATCCGCCTCAACTACTCCGGGTCCAACCCCGGGGCCTTCCCCGAAGGTGCGCGGATCATCGGCCACGCGCTGGAACGCAACGCCGCCTAGGAACCAAAGGTCCGAACGGGCGCCGGCGCAGCAAAGGCCGCGACACCCTCCTTGCGGAGGGAGTCACGGCCTTTGCGTCGGAGTGCGGTGCCGGTCCTGCGGGCGGTGCTAGCTCGCGTCCTCCGTGAGGACGAGGTCACGGCCGACGGTCTCCGGAGTGAAGAACGTGGTGGCGAACGAGATCAGCGCGAGCACCAGCGAGTAGATGGCAAGCACCAGCCAGGAGTGATCCGTTGCGGCCAGGAGCGAGGCGCCTACGAGGGGAACAAGCCCACCGGCCATCACGGCGGAGAGTTCGCGGCTCATGGCAACACCGGTGAAGCGGTACTGGGAACCGAACAGCTCCGGCAGGAGCGGGCACTGCGGGCCGAGCATGGACTGGACGCCGATGGCGATACCCACCACCATGACCACCCAGACCAGGGTCACGTTGCCCAGCGTCACAAGGTAGAACGCCGGGATGGCGATGACAGCCTGGAACAGTGCACCGTAGCGGTAGACCGGCACCCGGCCAAACCGGTCCGAAAGCGCCCCGAAGGTGACCACCATGACGGCGGCAAAGCCGGCGGCAATGAGCAGGCCCACGGGACCGATGAACTTGTCGCCCGGGAAGACGCCATCCTTCGCTGCCAGGAACGCGATCAGGAGTGCCGAGTAGATCGACGAGTTGCCGTTCTCACCCATGCGCAGGCCAATGCCAATCAGCACATTTTTCTTCGAGTGCTTCCACAGCTGGCCGATGGGGTTCTTGACCACATTCTTGTGCTTCTCCAGCTCCTGGAAAACCGGAGTTTCCTTGAGCCGGAGCCGGATGAAGATCGCCACGGCGATCAGGAGGATGCTGGCCAGGAACGGCACACGCCACAGCCAGCCTTCCAGGACCGCCTTGTCAGCCATGGCAATCAAGGCGAACGTGCCGGCACCGAGCAGGGTACCCAGCTGGATGCCGACAAACGGCAGGGAAGCGAAGAATCCACGACGGCGGCGCGGCGCGACTTCGGAGATCAAGGTGGTGGCGCCTGCCTGCTCGGCACCGGCACCGAGGCCCTGCAGGATGCGCAGCGTGACGAGGAGGACCGCGCCCAGCATTCCCGCCTGTTCGAACGTCGGCAGCAGGCCGATCGCGAAGCTCGCCGTACCCATCAGGCCGATCGTCAGGATCAGGACCATCTTGCGTCCGAACCGGTCACCGATGTAGCCGAAGATGACCCCACCGAAGGGGCGGGCAGCGAACCCAACGCCATACGTGGCGAACGAGGCGATCAGGGCGCCGTCTTCACCGAGCGGCTTGAAGAAGAGCGGCCCGAAAATGAGGGCCGAAGCCAGGCCGTAAATGTAGAAATCGTAGTACTCCAGAGCGGAGCCTACGGAGCTGGCAAGAGTTGCCCTCCGCAGTTGTTCCGGTTCGACGACGGCGTCGTCCACATCGGCAAGCGGTGAATTAGTACGAGTTGTCACTAGCACTCCCTTAAGAACACTCCAGACCCCCGTTGGTCTGGTGGGATAGCGGCGGCACCGGTGGTGTCGATCACTATATTGAACAGAGTACAGCACATTGAACGGATCGCCAATGATGAAATCCGATTTATTTTCCGTGACTCAGTGCCCGCCTTTTGCGCCCCCGTCAGGGCAGCGCAAGCTGCACAGCTAGCCCATGGGGTTACCCAGGGACCGGGCCAGCTCCCTCAGTTCTTTCACCATCATTGCCCCCTGCTCAGCGGAGTAGGTGGCCTTCAGGGCAGTGACGGACAGCCCCAGGCTCGGACCGTGGGCACCCCTCGTCGGGACCGAGACCGCGAGGCAGACAACGCCGGTGGTGGACTCCTCGTCCTCGAAGGCATACCCCTGTTCCCGGATGAGAGGCAGCTGCTTCTTGAAGTCCGCCCCGGTGCGTAGCGACTTGGCAGTGAGCACCGGGAGTTGCAGATCGTCAGGGAACATCGCTTCGATGTCATGGTCGTGCAAGCGGGCGATGAGTGCCTTGCCTACCGCGCACAGCGACACCGGCATCTTGTCACCGATATTGGACGTCAGCCGGACAGCCGGGTGCCCTTCGTAACGGGCAAGGTAGATGACATTGGCGCCGTCCAGCATGGCGATGCGGACGGTTTCACCGGACAGGGTGGGGGCCTGCTCGCAGAAGCGGTAGAACTCCTGAACCTCATCCAGCCGGCTGAGGTAGGCGGC
The DNA here is from genome assembly GCF_030812315.1 of Arthrobacter oryzae. Classification (GTDB taxonomy): domain Bacteria; phylum Actinomycetota; class Actinomycetes; order Actinomycetales; family Micrococcaceae; genus Arthrobacter; species Arthrobacter oryzae_B. The sequence goes on from NZ_JAUSSM010000002.1 coordinate 687,536, forward strand.
GCCGAGCTCCACAAGTTTGCGCCCCAAGGTGAAGTCCGCTCCCTGGCGGTTGATGAGACGGGCCTCTTCAAGGGCCAACAAAAGATTCGACGTTGACGACTTGGGGATGCCGAGTTCCCGGGAAAGATCGCTCAGCGTGAGCCGGCCCGTCGCGGAAGCGGCCAGCGCCTCCAGAACAGCGGCGGCACGCGTCACGGCCGGCGCGGGGGACGCACTCCCCAGTCCATCAGAGGTGCGGGGAGCTTGGGAATCGGCCATGATTCTCCTTCAGGTAAAGCGCGTCCGTTAAAGCGCCGTTCAAGTCAAAGGTGTGTTCAATCAGCTGAACAGTAATCATCATAATGTGTGGAGGCGGGATCCGCTCCCTTCAGCCGGCCCCCCGCTTCCCAGTGCGACCTGCGCCGACTGCGGCCCGGACACGAAACGTGGCGTGTCCCCGCCCGCACTGTTTCACATTTCGAAAAATTCACTGTATATTCATTTCAAGCCTTCCACCGCGGCATCCCCCAATAGCCGCGGTGGAAGGCTTTTCCAATTCCCGGGCAGAATCGCCCTGCCGGAGTCAGGCGGCGTCAGCCACGGCCTCCCTCAGCCGCCAGCCGCCGCCAAGTCCATCGCGGACTAGTTCCATGGTGGTGAGGGCAGAGTTGGCGTTGCTGCCCAGCCGTGCCTGGACCCGCCACACCTCAATATCCACCCGGCCGAGGCCCTTCGGCATCCTTCGCTCGGCCTCCCACCAGCGAACCCGTTCAAACCAGCGGACCGGCTCTGCGCCGATGTTCCATTCCCGTCCACCGCGGACGAGGGACAGCGGCCGGCCGTCCGCGGCCATCCTCATCACAACATGTTCCATGCCGCAACACTATGGACAGGGTCGGACAGTTTTGCCTTGGCCGCAAATACAAGAAACCCCGCCCTCGCTGGCCTTTCGGCCTGCAATGACGGGGTTTCGCTGGTGGGTCCTACCGGGATCGAACCGATGACATCCACGGTGTAAACGTGGCGCTCTACCAGCTGAGCTAAAGACCCAAAACGTGACCTAGGCGCCTCAGCGCTTCAACCAACGAACAGCAACTGTACCGGATGAATCCTGCAGAACGCCAATCGGCATTCGCCTTATGCCTGCAGTGAGTGGCACATCACAGGTCCGGCAGTTCGCGGGCAAGCCAGGTGAGGGATTCGCTGACACCGGCTTCCAGCTTGATAGTGGCCAGGTCGTCACCCCGGGTGGCTCCCCTGTTGATTATGACCACCGGCTTCTCGTGCCTGGCGGCATGCCGGACGAAGCGGAGGCCGCTCATGACCGTCAGTGAGGATCCGGCAACAACCAGGGCGGCGGCGTCATCGACCATCGCATAGGAGCGATCAACCCGGTCCCTCGGAACATTCTCGCCGAAGTACACAAAGTCCGGCTTGAGGGTGCCCCCGCATGCGGGGCAGTGTGCCACGACGAAACTGCGGATGAGCGCCGAGTCCTCCACCGTCGCATCGGCGTCGGGCGCCATTTCCACAACGCCGTCCGCCAGCGCCTTTTCGAGGAAGCCAGGGTTCAGTTCCTCCAGCACCCCGGCCAGTAGCGTTCGGCTGTACCGCCGCCCGCAGTCAAGGCAGGCCACGCGGTCGAAGCGGCCATGGAGGTCCACCACGTTCACGCTGCCGGCGTCCTCATGCAGCCGGTCCACGTTTTGGGTGATGAGGCCGGTCAGCAGGCCGCGCTGCTCGAGCCTGGCTGCCGCAGCGTGGCCGTCATTCGGATCTGCCCGCCGCAGGTGGGACCAGCCGATGTGGTTGCGCGCCCAATACCGTTGCCGGTTGTCGGGGTGGCCGATGAACTCCTGATAGGTCATGGGTGCCCGGGGCGCGGCACCGGGCCCCCGGTAGTCCGGGATGCCTGAATCCGTGCTGAGGCCGGCCCCGGTGAGGAGTGCGAAGCGCCTTCCCGCCAATGCGTCCCTGATGAGCCGAAGGACTCCGAGCTGGTCAGGGGCTGGAAGGGCGGCGCTCACCGGTGGCAGGCTGGCGAATCCAGTCATGCCAAGTCCGGGGCGCCGCTCCCCCATGCCGTCAGCTCCCGCCGAGCTCCGCGAGGGCGGCACGGTATCCAGCCAGGTCACGGGCTTGGCCGCGAGGATTCACCACGACGTAACGGATGATGCCGTCCGCGTCGATGATGAACGTTCCCCGCTTCGCCATCCCGCTGTCGGGATCGAACACGCCGTATAGTGAGGCCGCTCCGCCGTGCGGCCAGAAATCCGCCAGCAGATCAAAGCCGTAGCCTTCCTTCTCGGCGTAGGCGCGCAACGCGAACTTGCTGTCCACGGAAACGGCAAGGACCGTCGCGTTCACATCGGCAAACACCGACAGGTTGTCGCGGATTTCACAGAGCTCGCCGGTACAGATTCCGGAAAAGGCAAACGGATAAAAAACGACGACGACGTTGCGCCCGCGAAGTCCCGACAGCCGGACGGGCTCGCCGTATTGATTGACAAGTTCAAAGTCCGGCGCAATGTCGCCGATTTCCGGAACAACGCTGACCGCGTCGGCGGTCTGTACCGGCTGTGGGGTCACTTGTTCTTCCTGGTGACCAGGCGCGTGGCGCTCCAGTCCTTGGATACACCCGGCGATGTCGTGAGGTGCAGCCCCGCTGTGGGCGCAGCTTCCTGGATCTCTGCAGGGGACACGTAACCGGGCCTCCCCGACTTTGGCGTCAGTACCCAGACCACACCGTTCTCACTCAGGGTGGTCAGGGAATCCATGAGCGTGTCCACCAGGTCCCCGTCGCCGTCGCGCCACCAAAATATGACGGCATCGACTACGTCGTGGTCGTCTTCATCAAGGAGTTCCGAGCCCGTGAGGTCTTCAATATCGTCACGCAAGTCGAAGTCGACGTCGTCGTCGTAACCGAACTCCTGAATCAGATCCCCGTTTTTGAAACCCAATTTTTCCGCCACATTTACCGAAGTGGCGGCGTCGGCCTCGCTCACGTGTTCCTCCAATGCTTAGTCATTTTCATAAATCTAGTGATTTCCATTACTACAAGCCAACACCCTTTGTGCCTGCTCTTCAAGCTGTTGCCCCCGCGATCCCACTTATTCTGCGTCACACCAGGGGCTGGCGTCCGTCCGCACAGGCGGCTTTCCGTCACACAACCAGTATGACGTCAAATGCGACGGGGCCGTCAGGCAGCGGCTACGCATCGGATAGCTCTCACAGCTAGAGTGGCTGGTGACGACTATGCCGGCGGGGCGATCGCCCTGGATTTATACGGTCATAGACGTGATAGGACCCTGCCCGGCGCACATGACCGGGCTGTTGTAACCGATACGTCGCACACGTCGCGTTCACGCCAGGCAGTTACCCTGCCGGACCTGAGGGCGCCGATGCATGCGCGCAAAGAGAGGTTGGACGTGGCTGCAGGAGAAGATACCTCCCATATCCTCAGCGGGTTGACTAACCAGCTGCCTGATCGTGATCCGGAAGAGACCGCCGAATGGATTGAGTCCCTGGATACGCTGATCAGGGAACAGGGCACCGAGCGTGCCCAGTACATCATGCGCAGTCTCCTGCAGCGTGCCGGCGCCCAGAGCGTCGGGGTCCCGATGGTCACCACCACGGACTATGTGAACACCATCCCGGTGGACCAGGAAGCACCGTTCCCCGGCAATGAGGAATACGAGCGCCGGTACCGGGCGTACATGCGCTGGAACGCCGCGGTGATGGTGCACCGGTCCCAGCGGCCGAACATCGGCGTGGGCGGGCA
>NZ_JAUSSM010000003.1 GCF_030812315.1 Arthrobacter oryzae
ACAGGCATAACGAAATCCATGATGGACCTTTCCCCGCTCTGAGCACCGGCTCCAGCAACAGGGAACCTGTCACACAACAGCCTGACACACAGGGACCTTCCGGCGAACCCGCGTGGTTCCGGCGAACTCGCTGAGGGTGGCTGTGTGGCTCTTACGCCCCGTAGCTCGGTTCGCGCTTCTTGATCCAGCCGATGGTCAAGGTGGTCACCGGCACGAAGAGGAACTCCACCAGGGTCTTGTAGAGGAAGCCCACCAGCACGTAGTTCACGAAGGTGCCGAAGTCCGTAATGCCGATGACCGACGCCGCGATGCTGCAGAAGATCAGCGTGTCAACGAATTCGCCGGCCACCGATGAGCTCATGATCCGGGCCCACAGCGACTTTTCGCCCGTGCGCGCCTTCATCTTCACCAGGATCCAGGAGTTGATGGTCTGCCCGGCCACGAACGCCAGCAGCGAGGCCAGCACAATCTGCGGAACCGGGCCCAGCGCACCTTCGAGCGCGGCCTGCTTGGAGGTACCGAACTCGTCGCCGAAGCCGGGCAACGCGATGATCACCCAGTAGCAGAGGGAGGCGAACACGGACAGGGCAAACGTGGTGATGATGGCCCTGCGTGCCACCTTGAATCCGTAGACCTCGCTGATGACGTCGCCCAGGATGTAGGCCAGCGGGAAGAGGAAGAAACCGCCGTCCGTGATGATCGGACCGATCGCCACGCCCTTGGACGCCCCGATGTTGGACAGGATCAGCACCACAGCCATGACGGCCAGCATGATGCCGAAGTAGGGGGAACCGATCGAGGCGAATTTCGGCGCCGCGGAGGCGGGGAAAGTCTTGGCGGTAGTCATGGGTGATCCATTCGGAGTGGTTCGCTCGGCTGCCCGGGAAATCGCGAGGAAGTCGCTGCAGCGGCCGGCTGTATTAGCACTGGGAGGGGCTCCAGCGAAGTGCTTCCGCCGGAACCGTGTTCCATTCTCGCACCACCGGGCGCGCACGGGCACCGGTCGGCAAACTACTCCGTAATTTGAACACGTTCAATTCGTGTGCCACACTTCTTGAACACGTTCAGAAATCGGATGACGGAGATCCCCATGGCAAGCAAGAGCGAGCAGACGCGGCAGCTTGTAGCCGACGTGGCACTGCGGATGTTCCGTGAAATCGGCTTCGAAAAAACCACCATGCGCGCCATCGCGACGGAGGCGGGAGTGTCGGTGGGCAACGCCTACTACTACTTCGCATCGAAGGACGAGCTGGTTCAGGAGCTCTATGTCCAGGTCCAGGCGGAGCATGCCACCAAAGCGGCCCAAGCCGTCGAGAGCGTCAAGGACCTCAGCGGCAGGCTCAAGGCCACGCTGCACGCCGGCCTGGACGTCATGGAGCCGTACCACCGCTTCGGTGCCGACTTCATCGCCACCGCCATCCGCCCGACGTCGCCCGTCAACCCGTTCTCCGGCGAATCCACGGCCGCCCGGGATGCCTCCCTGGCCATCTTCCGGAACATCGTGGACGGCGCCAGCCCGGCTGTTCCCAAAAAGCTTCGCGCCGACCTGCCGGAGCTGCTGTGGCTCGGCTACATGGGAGTGGCGCTCTTCTGGGTCTATGACACGTCGGAAGACAGGCGCCGCACCCGCAAACTGATCGACGGAGTGGCACCGCTGATCGCTCGCGGGCTGTCCCTCGCAAGGATTCCCGGCGTCAGCAAGGTGCTGGACGACGTCCTCAGCCTGAGCCGCAGCGTCCGCGAATAACCAGGTTCCGGCACCAAAAAGCCGGCAGCCAAACTTCAAAGCAGCAGCAATCAATGGGGGGAAAGATGGACAACCGAAAGACTGTGGTCCTGGCCGGAGCATCCGGTTTCATCGGCGGGTATTTCCGGACACGCTTCGGGCAGGACGGCTGGCAGGTCCGCACCATCGGCCGCACCGGCGCGGGCACCGGAGCGGACACCGCATGCTGGGGCGACGACGCCGGGATCACCAGGGCGATCGACGGCGCCGACCTCCTGGTCAACCTCGCCGGACGTTCCGTGAACTGCCGCTACAACGAGCGGAACAAGGCACAGATCCTGGGATCCCGCGTATCCACGACGGCGGAACTTGGCCGGGCGGTGGGGCGCTGCTCCGCTCCCCCGGCGACCTGGCTCAACGCCAGCACCGGGACCATCTACCGCCATGCAGAAGACGCACCGCAGTCGGAACAGGACGGTGAGCTGGGCGAAGGCTTCTCCGTGAGTGTCGCCCGGGATTGGGAGTCAGCCCTGGCTGCCTCCGAAACGCCCCTCACCCGCAAGGTTCCGCTGCGGATCTCCATCGTCCTCGGCCCGGGTGCCGGTGTGATGCGCCCCTTGGCCAATCTCGCCAGGCTGGGGCTGGGCGGACCTATGGGCAGCGGCAGGCAGAAGTTCAGCTGGGTCCATGTCGAAGACCTGTACCGCAGCGCGCTGTTCGTGCACCAGCGGACGGACATCACGGGCCCCGTGAACGTTGCCTCACCCGACGTCGTGGATAACCGGGAGCTGATGCGGTTGGTCCGGCGGGCCCATGGCGCGCCGCTCGGCCTGACGACCCCGGCGTGGCTGCTGGAACTCGGCGCCGTTCTGATCCGTACCGAAACGGAGCTGGTTCTCAAGAGCCGCTGGGTAGAGCCGCGGAAACTGCTGGCTGCCGGCTTCATCTTCAGGCATCCCGAGCTGGGGAGCGCCCTTAAGGACATCACCGGGCGGCAGGCATGAGCCGCCCGGAACGCGTAGTGCTGGGATCCGGCGCCGTGTGGCTCGGCATCCTCGTGACGCATGTGACGTTCTGCCTGCTGCTCGGCGCCAACGACCAGCTACGCAATTCTGGTTCGACGTCCGGCGTTTGGTTCGCCGTCGTTGCCCTGATGGTCGGCGCCATTCCTGCGGTAGTCATCGGATGGAGCCTGGCGATGCCGCTGGGTCTGCTGTTGCGGCCGGTCAGCAGCCACTGGATCCATGTGGCGGCATTCGGCCTGCTGGGCGTTGCGTTGGGTTTCCCGTTTGGCGGTTTCAGCTCCGTGCCGGACTATGCCGCTGCAGCCGCCATGGGTGCCGCGGCTGCGTTGGGCCGGCTCGCGGTCTGGAAACTTGCCGGGGAATACGGCGACGGCGGGCAGCCGTCGCCGGGACCCGAAGTCCCGTAGCGATATTGGTCATCCGCACAATGCGGCCTGTTTGGGCGCGGTGGCAGGATGGGTGGATGACTTCTGCCGCTGTTGAGACGTACCCTTCCGTCGCCCTCACCATTGCCGGGTCCGAGGCGACCGGTGGTGCCGGCGCCCAGGCCGACCTGAAGACTTTCCAGGAACTGGGCGTGTTCGGCATTGCCAACCTGACCTGCATCGTGTCCTTCAACCCGAACGACAACTGGAACCACCGCTTTGTCCCGGTGGACCAGCAGGTCATCGCGGACCAGCTGGAGGCGACGACGGCGGCATACGGCGCCGCTTCAGGCGCGCCGTCCTTACTCGACACCGTGAAGATCGGCATGCTGGGCAGCCCGGCCACCATTTCGACCGTTTCGTCCGCCCTGGTCACGGGCGGGTTCACCAACGTGGTGCTCGACCCGGTCCTGATCTGCAAGGGCCAGGAGCCGGGCCACGCACTGGATACGGACCAGGCACTCAAGGCACAGATCCTGCCGCTGGCCACGTTTGTCACGCCCAACCACTTCGAGGCGGAGTCGCTGTCCGGCATGGAGATCACCGACGTCGAGTCCCTCAAGGCCGCGGCCATCCGCATCCATGAGCTGAGCGGGGCCGCCGTGCTGGCCAAGGGCGGCGTGCGCCTGGCCGGGCCCGACGCCGTCGACGTCTATTACGACGGCGGCACCCTGGAAGTCCTGTCCGCCCCCAAGGTGGGCGAAGTGGCTGTCTCCGGTGCCGGCTGTTCCCTGGCCGCCGCGGTGACAGCCGAGCTGGCCAAGGGCGCGACGCCGCTCGAGGCTGCCCGTACGGCCAAGGCGTTCGTGACCGCCGGCATCCGCAACCGTGTGGCCTCCGGCGCCCCGTTCGACGCCCTGTGGCAGGGTGGCCCGCGCTAACCACTCCCCGCCTGCCAGGACCCTCTCTCACTTTTCGCACGAAAAACCGGGACCCTCTCTCACTTTTCGCACGAAAAACCGGGACCCTCTCTCACTTTTCGCACGAAAAACCGGGACGCTCTATCACTGGATGAGCGAGCGTCCCGGTTTTCGTTGCAGGATCTGAGCGAGCGTCCCGGTTATGAGCGGGGGTCGGCCACCGTTCCCATGAACAGCGGCAGGCCGGTTTCCACGTGCACGATCTGATAGTGGAACGGCCGGTCGAAGGTGATGGTGCGCTCGGGCTGCGGCGGAGCGCTGGTGGCCATGCCGTTGATCTGGGTGACAGCGGCGGCGATGGTGCCTTTTTCGGCAACAGTGATGTTGGCAGCCTGCGCGGCCTGGGTAATCATCATCTTGGGCTGGATGTTGTTGAAGTCCTCGGTGGTGTTGAGGGTCTTCTGCAGGCCGAGCGACTCAAACACCTTGCGCAGGTCAAAGCTGCATTTGTGGTCCCAGCGCGGCAGCTGGATCTGCACTGTTTCGAGCGCTGCTGTGTCGAAGGTGTCGGCGATCTCCGTGAGCTTGGCTGCGTTGAAAGCCGCGGACGCGGGGCGGGATCCGGCCTCGGTTCCCGGGCCGGTTCCGGCCTCCGGCAGGACCAGGCGCATGACGAAACCGTCGGCGTAGGGAAGGTCCACGCCCTGCCAGCCAGCCCCTTCCGCGTACTTCATTTCCAGCTCGTTGTGCATTGCGGGCGCCTCGATTTCCTCGCCGGCGGCTGTGGTGAAGGGCAGGTCCGAGGTGTCATTCGGGTCAAACGGCGCGCTCCAGGCGGACGCAAAGTACAGGGAGTTGAGCAGGCTGAACGTGTTGTCTGGATCGTACTTTGCCGGGGCTTCTTTGATCCGGCCGCCAGTGTTCCTGTTGACCCAGGCATCGATGGCGGGCTTCGTCGCACCCTCATCGCTGAAGTCCACGGGATACACACCGGTTCCGTAGTGCCGGGCGAGAGTGTCCAGGAAGGATTCCCCGGTGGGCACGCCCTTGTCCACGAACAGCCCGTTGGCGGCGTGCATGACCGGTTTCCGCGGCGGATTGTCCTCGTCCACTGAGCCGGGGTCGCCGTCGAACTTCTCGAGTGACCTGAGAACCGCATTCATGGCCTCATCGCGGTTCTCCTGGGGAAGTTGTAGGACGCTGTCCATCTCCGCGGCAGTCTCGCCCGACGCACCGGAGCGAAGCATCGCGAGCGCAATCAGCAGGCTCCCTGGCGAGGACACCACGTTCCCGTTGGAGCCGTCGCCCCCGTCGGCCAGCAGGGCTTCGCCGAGGCCCAGGGCCGAAGCCCGGAAGGAACGCAGTTCAGCGGCATAAGCTGCACGGTCCACCGAAACCCGCTCCACGCCGTCGGCCTTAAGGAGATCGGGAGACGACGCCGAACAGGCGGTGAGCGCCACCAGGGCACCGGCCGTCGCGATCCTGGCCACACGGAATGTTTTCATTTTCTTCCCCCTTGGACCTGCCCTGCCGGCATTTGGCGGGAATCCGCCCGTCTTCCTTCAGTCAACCAGCCGGCCTGCCGCAGGACGATGCCCGTAGGGTCACGGTTTGCCGTCGTTTTGGTTTCACCCCGCCGACGTTCCCGCATCTTTCGCAACGTTTCCGCCAACGCTCCCGCACTTCCGTCACGGGCGTATCCTCGTGACATGTCGGAGGAGCGCTAGATGGCACAGCATTTCAACAGCATTGACGAGTACATCGCGTCCTTTCCCGCCGAGGTGCAGGTCATCCTCCGGGAAATCCGGCGCAGGTGCCACGCCGCTGTGCCGGAGTCCGGCGAGATGATCAGCTACGGCCTCCCGACCGTCACCCTGGACGGCAAGTACGTGGTGTACTTCGCGGGATGGGCCCACCATGTTTCGGTGTATCCGGTGCCGGCCGGAGACGATGCCTTTCAAGCTGAGATCGCCCCGTACCGGTCCGCCAAGGGAACGCTGAAGTTCCCGCTGGGCAAACCTGTACCGTACGAACTCATCGAAAAGACGGCGGCACTTCTTGCGGCCGAGCGCCGCGGGCAGTAGCGGCCGGCTGTCGCGGCCGTCGGCTGCCACAGCCGCCGGAAGCGTACGACGGCGGGCGCCAGCGCCGCCGTCGTCCGCGGGAGCCAGCGCCGCCGTCGTCCGCGGGAAAGGCTTTGGCGGACTACCGCCGCGGGATGTTCCTCAGATTGCTCCGCGCCATGCTCACGGCCTCGCCGGCGCCGCGGTTCAGGACCACTTTGGACATCGCGGTCGCGAAGCCGAGGACCTGCGACCCGGTGATCTTCGGCGGAATCGACAGCGCCTTCGGATCCGTGATGAGTTCCACCAGGGAGGGCCCGGGGTGGGCGAAGGCCTCCCGGTAGGCTTCCTCGATCCGCGCCGGATCCGTGACGCGGACCGAGTGGAAGCCGAGCGCGCGGGCGACGGCGGCGTAGTCGGCGTCGGGCACATCGACGCCGAAATCGGGCAGCCCGTCCACGAGCATCTCGAGTTTGACCATGCCCAGCGTGGAGTTGTTGAAGACCACGACGTTCACCGGCAGACGATGCGCTGCAACGGTGATGAGCTCACCGAGCAGCATGGACAGCCCGCCGTCGCCCGAGACCGAAATGACCTGCCGCCCGGGGTAGGCCAGCTGCGCGCCGATCGCGTGCGGCAGCGCGTTGGCCATCGAACCGTGCAGGTACGAGCCGATCAGCCGGCGCGTGCCCAGAGGATTGATGTAGCGTGCGGTCCAGACGTTGCACATGCCTGTGTCCGCGGTGAAGACGGCGTCCTCCGCCGCCACCTGGTCCAGGATCGAGGCCGCGTACTCGGGGTGGATCGGCTGCTTCTTTTCGACCTTGCGCGTATAGGCGCCCACGGCCTTGTTCATGAGCCTGTCGTGCTTCTTGAGCATCTGGTTGAGGAAACGCCGGCTTTTCTTTGGAGCCAGCAGGGGCTTCAGCGCGGCGAGCGTGGGCAGCACGTCGCCGTGAACGGCGACGTCGACGTCGGTCCGCCTCCCTAGCTTGTGGGCGGCCCGGTCCACCTGCGCGGTCCGGGTGCCGGGCAGGAACTGGTCGTAAGGAAAATCCGTGCCGAGCAGGATCAGCAGGTCCGCGTCCTCGATCCCTTCGGCTGCGGCGCCGTAGCCGAGCAGCCCGGTCATGCCGATGTCGTACGGGTTGTCGTACTGCATGAAGTCCTTGCCCCGCAGCGAATGGCCGATCGGGGCGCCGATCACTTCTGCGAGGGCGACGACTTCGTCGTGGGCGCCCTGGGTTCCTGCCCCGGCAAAGATGGCGACTTTTCCGGCCGCGTTGATGGCATCAGCAAGCTCCCGGACGCTCGCGGCGTCGGGGACGAGGGTTGCGCGCCGGAACGTCGCGGGCAGCGGCGTCTCGCCGGTTGCTTCCAGGCCGGCGATATCGCCCGGAAGAGTGACGACGGCGACTCCCCCGAGCCCGACGGCGTGCTGGATCGCGCTGTGCATGACCCGGGGTGCCTGCTCGGCGGTGCTGACCAGCTCCGAGTACACCGAGCATTCATTGAAGAGACGGTCCGGATGGGTTTCCTGGAAGAAGCCGCTGCCGATCTGCTTGCTCGGAATGTGCGAGGCGATGGCCAGGACAGGTGCTCCTGAGCGGTTCGCGTCGTACAGGCCGTTGATCAGGTGCAGGTTGCCGGGGCCGCAGGAGCCCGCGCAGACTGCGAGCCGGCCGGTCAGCTGGGCTTCGGCCGCAGCGGCGAAGGCTGCGGCCTCCTCATGCCGGACATGGATCCAGTCGATTCCGCCGTGCTGGGAGCCGCCCGTTTTGCGGACGGCGTCGACGATCGGATTGAGGCTGTCCCCCACGATCCCGTAAATTCGCTGCACGCCGGCAGCCTGGAGTTGTTCAATGAGCTGGGTGGCGAGTTCCTTGGCCATGAGTGCACACTCCCGCGATCAGGTTGATGGGCTGACAGGGCCAATATAGTCCGCCCTTATCGAAACGCTCTCGCACTTAACGCAACGAAAACCCGGACGCTCTCTCACTTTCCACAAGAAAGTGAGAGAGCGTCCGGGTTTTTCCTGCAGGACGTGAGAGAGCGTCATGGGGCGGTGAGCGTTCGACGACGGCGGGCGCCCGGCCCGGCCCCGTACGGAACCGCATTGCCGGCCACCCGCCGTCGTACTCTTCGGGACCGTCTGCTCCTGGACGCTAGGCGTCCACGAGGTCCTTGTCCTTGTCGTCATCCTTGCTGGACTGCGGCCAGGCGTCGCCCTGTTCGCGGTCCAGGTGCGTGGCCTTCTTGTTCCGCAGCGCGAAGACGTAGACCACCAGCGAGATGGCGATGGCGACCGTGACGTAGGTGAAGAACAGGTCCACCCGCTCGGCCTTCTGGAAGGCCGCGCCGAGCAGCGGAACCGTGCCGCCGAAGAGTGAGTTGGCAATCGCGTAGCCCAGCCCCACCCCGAGGGCACGGATGGAAGCCGGGAACAGCTCGGCTTTCACGAGGGCGTTGATGGAGGTGTAGCCGCCAACGATTAGGAGGCCGCCCATCATGAGCAGGAACGCGGTGAACGGGTCCTTGGTGTTGGACAGGGTGGAAAGCAGCGGCCAGGTGAAAAGGACGCCGGTGATGCCGAACCACAGCAGAAGCGGCTTGCGGCCCACCTTGTCCGAGATCATGCCGTAGACGGGCTGGAGCAGCATGAAGATGAACAGTGCCCAGAAGTTGATCACCGAGGTGTCGGTCTTGGCGATGCCGGACGTATCGTTCATGAACTTCAGGATGAAGTTGGTGTAGGTGTAGAACGCCACAGTGCCACCGAGGGTGACGCCGATGCAGATCAGCAGCGGCTTCCAGTACTGGGTGAACAGCAGCTTCATGGTGCCCGGCTGGGCAACGCCGGCCACTGCCGGTACCTTCGCGGCCTCGACCTGCTCGGCGGAGACGGTTTCCTCCATGGAGCGCCGCAGCCAGAGGACGACGAGTGCCGCCACGCCGCCGATGGCGAACGGGATACGCCAGCCCCACTCAGTCAGGTCGTCCTTGGGCATCACATTCTGCAGGATGACCAGTACCAGCAGGGCCATCATCTGGCCGCCGATCAGGGTGACGTACTGGAAGCTGGAGAAGAAGCCGCGGCGCTTGGACGTGGCGGCCTCGGACATGTAGGTGGCGCTGGTGCCGTATTCGCCGCCCACGGAGAAGCCCTGGACCAGGCGGATCAGGATCAGGAGCACCAAGGCCCAGACGCCGACCTGCTGTGTGGTGGGCAGGAGTGCGATGGCAAAGGAACCCGCGGACATGAGCGTCACGCTCAGCGTCAGCGCTGCCTTGCGACCCTTGCGGTCGGCGTACCGGCCGAAGAACCAGGCGCCGATGGGGCGCATCAGGAACGACGTCGAGAACACGGCCATCGCCTCAAGGCCGGCCTGCAGCTCGTCCTTGGAGTTGAAGAAGTGGGACTGGAAGTAGGCGGCGAAGACCGTGTAGACGTAGAGGTCGTACCATTCCACGAGGTTGCCGGCTGAGCCTTTGAGGATGTTGCTCACAGCCCGGCGGGTCTGGGCTGACTCACTCTGGATCTCGGTTTGCTGGGTGCTCATCGCTGAACCTTCCTGGCCGGGGTCGCCACGGGGCCCTGGCTAACTTTCGTGCTGTCCACGGCAACATTGCCCATGGTTCCTCCTCGACATCGACAGTCCCCAGAAAGCCGAGGACCCCATCCAAGCTATTCGTGATCCACCGCACAACCAACGCGGGAGGGGAAGTCCTAACACTTCCTTAGGTTTTGCCCCTGGGTTGCCCTGCAGGGCGGAAAATCGGTGGACGGGGTAATCTCCAAAGGCGGGCTGGGGAAGAAAACACCGCTCATACGGAACAGGAAACAGGCCATGGATGTGCTCATCGTCGAGGACGACGACGCCATGGCGTCCGCCCTCGACGCGGCCGTGGTTTCCGCCGGGCACACGGCCTCCCGGGTTGCCCGCGGAGCTGACGCACTCCTGGAACACCGGCGCTCCGAGGTCATCCTGCTCGATCTGGGCCTTCCGGATATGGACGGCCTCGACGTCCTGCGCAAGCTTCGCCAGGTCACGCCCGTCCCGATCCTTATCCTCACAGCCCGCGACGACGAGCGCAGCGTGGTGCTTGGCCTGCGGTCCGGAGCCGATGACTACCTCGTCAAGCCGGTGAAACTCGTGGAGCTCCTCGCCCGCATCGAAGCCGTCACCCGGCGGGCAGGCCGCGCAAAGGACACCAAGCAGCGGACCATCGTGCTGGGCGAACTCGAGGTGGACCTCGAACGGCGTGTGGCCGCGATCGGTCCCAGGGTCCTGCCCCTGACCGCCACCGAATTCGACCTGCTCGCGCTCCTGGCAAGCCATGCAGGTTCGGTGGTCACCCGGGAGCAGATCCTGGATGCGCTGTGGGGCGATGCGTTCCTTGCCTCCTCGCGGTCCCTTGACGTGCACCTGACAGGCCTGCGGGCGAAGCTCCAGATGCCGGGCTTCATCATCAACGTCCGCGGCGTGGGCTACCGGGTCGAGGCGGGTCCTGCGTGAAGCTGCGTGTCCTCGGTATCCTGAGCGTCCTGTCCGTCCTCATCGTCATCTTCGCCTCCACCGCCATCCTGTCGTCGGCCAGCCGGGAGCTCACCCAGGAACTGCAGATCAACCGGGCTGCCGCCCTCAACCGCCTCGCGCAGGTGGCGTTCGACGCCGCGACGGACGGAGGAGACGCCACGCAGCTGCAGGCCGAGATGGACAGATACTCGGAACTGTATGGCGAGGGGGTCCTGATCCGGCTCCAGGCAGGCACGCTGCGCTCGGGCGGCCTGAGCGAGGAACGGGCAGACGTCCGCGACGCGCTGGCCAGGGCGAACCTGAACCTCAACGACACCACGCTTGCTCCGCTTCAGCCCTTCGGAACCGGATCTGAGGTGATTTCACGCTCCTTCGGCAGCGCAAGCCAGGTTCTTGGCGAGGCGGTCCTGGAAGTCAACCTGGATGCGGCCCGGCAGAAGCTGCGGGAGCGGTGGCTCCTCGTCGGAGTGGCTGCGGCCGCCCTCGCAGCGGTGCTCCTCCTCGGCGCCGCCCGCGTAACCAGGTGGGTGCTGCGTCCTGTGCACCGCCTGAATTCGGCGGTAACGGAGCTTGAGGCAACAGGCAGGACCGGCCGGCTCCCGGAGGACGGGCCACCGGAACTGCGGGAACTGAGCCGCTCCTTCACCAGAATGGCGCGGACGGTCAGTGCGAGTATCGACTCCCAGCGCCAGCTGATTGCCGACACCTCCCACCAGTTGCGCAATCCCGTGGGCGCCCTGCGGTTGAGGATCGACTTGCTGCAGCTTGAACTGCAAACAGCCCGGGAACACAAGGCCGCTGCCGGAGTGCAGGCGGAACTGGAACGTGTGGAAGAGATCCTGGACGGGGTCCTGAAGCTGGCCACGGCCGAGCACCGGATCTTCGAAGACTCTGCCGGAGGGCCGTTGGGGACCCCTTCGCGCGGGCTCCCTGCCGCGGTTGATCCCTACCCTGTCCTGCAGGAAGAAACCGAACGGGCAGGACCTGCGGCACGGCGCAGCGGCTCACACATCCTGCTGGGCGATCCGCCGGACCCGGCGGTGCACATTGCCTGCAACGCCGCCGAACTGGCCCAGATGGTGGGGGAACTGATCAACAACGCCATCAAATACGCAGCCGGCGCCCGCATCTCGGTGGCAGTCCGGGTACGCCCGGACGCGGTCGCCGTCGAAATCTCCGACGACGGCCCCGGGCTTTCCGCTGAGGAACGGGCGGCTGCCACAAGCCGCTTCTGGCGTTCCCCTCAGCACCGGGAAATCCGCGGCAACGGCCTGGGCATGACGATTGTGGACAAACTGGCGGGAGCCAACGGGGGCAGCCTGCTGCTGGCGGAAGCCTCGCCGCACGGCCTGATCGCGAGCATCGAGTTTCCGCGTGCCTTGGCCCAACTGGGTAAGGAGGGCCCTGTATGACTGGTCTGACCTTCGCGGCCGGCGGCGACAATGGCCTTCCGCCGAGGCGGACCGCCCTCAAGGCAGGGCTGGCTGCCGGGCTGGCGGGACTGCTTTTGCCGGCCCTCAGCGCCTGCACTCCCGAGGACCGTCCGGGCACGGTGACCGTGGCCGGGGGTGAGCCGGGAGGGTTCTACCTGGAGTTCGCCACGCTGCTGGCGGAGTCCCTCCAGCGCCATGGCGTAGCAGACCATGCGGTGCCACTGACTACCGGAGGAAGCCTGGACAACCTGGGGCGGCTGCTTACGGGCCAGGCCACGTTCGCCGTCGCGCTGGCCGATGCCGCGGCCCAGCAGCTGGAAGCACGCGGCACGTCCGCCGCCGGAGTCACCGCCCTCGGAAGGGTGTACGAAAACTACGTCCACTGCATCGTACGGAAAGGCAGCGGCATCGGTGACCTCGCCGGACTGGCAGGCAGGACCGTGGCTGTCGGCGAGCCCGGCTCGGGGACCTCCTTGACCACTCCTCGACTGATCGAAGCTGCCGGGCTGGGCACCGCTGCCGTTGGCGCCGCCTCCGCTGCCGCCACCGAAGAGACAGTCAACGTGCTGAACCTCGGGCTCAACGATGGTCTGGCAGCCCTGCAGGACGGGTCAGTGGACGCCCTGTTCTGGTCCGGTGGCGTGCCTACGGCCGCAATCGCTGACAGCAACAAGGCGGCCGCCCTGGGATTCCTGGACCTCTCGGCGTTGATTCCGTCCATACGGACCCGTTATGGCCCCTACTACGACCGCGTGCTGATCCCTGAAGGCAGCTACGAGGGCATTCCGGCGGTCTGGACGGTGGGTGTGGCCAACCTCCTCTTGTGCCGGAACGACCTGGACGCGCGAACCGTAAAGAGGACCGTCGAACTGCTGGTGGGGCATGCCGAGGAACTAATCCCCCGCTCCAGTCTGGGGGTCCAGTTCCTGAGCCCGGAATCGCTGATCAACACTGCGGGGTTGCCGCTGCACCCGGCAGCCGCTGATGCCTACCGTGAACTCCACGGATAACCGAACGCTCTCTCACTATTTGCACCAAAACCCGAAACGCTCCCTCACGTGTGAGAGAGCGTTTCGGGAAACACAGCAGGAAGTGAGAGAGCGTTCAGCTCCCGGAGTGCGCCTGCAGGAACGAATACACCTCGGTCTCGTCCACGCCCGGGAAAGCACCCGGAGGCATGGCGGCCAGCAGGTGGGAGTGCGCCCGGGCGGACGGCCAGGCGTTGCCCGCCCATTCCGACGTCAGCGAGGCAGGCGGACGGCGGCAGCAGTTCTCGTCAGGGCACGTGGACTTTGACCGCTCGGTGGTTTCCCGCCCGCGGAACCATTTCACCTGCGCGTACGGCACTCCGACGGACAGGGAGAACTCACCGTTCGCCGAGCGCTCAGTCCGGGCCGTGCACCAGTACGTCCCCGCCGGGGTGTCCGTGTATTGGTTGTACGCACTGAACTTGTCCGCCACGTCGAACACCATGCGGCTGGTCCAGTATTTGCACGACGGCTGGCCCTCGATGGCGCCGGTGTGGTCCTGCGGGAACGTCACGCCGTCGTTCTCGTAGGCCTTGTAGATGATGCCGCTCTTATGGGTCTTCTGGAAGTGGGTGCGGATGTCCAGGTGCTGGGTGGCGAGGTTGGTGAAGCGGTGGGCGGCCGTTTCATAGGACACGGCGAAGGCGTCCCGGACGTCCTCCACTGCGATTTCCTTGGCTTGCTTGGCCTTCTGGAGGAAATCGACGGTGGCCTGCTCGGGCAGCATCAGCGCGGCCGCGAAGTAGTTCGTGGCCACGCGCTGCATCAGGAAATCCCCGTAATTGTTGGGGGTCTGGTGGCCGAGGACGTAGTGGCCGAGTGCCTGCAGGAGTACCGACCGGGGGTCGTGGTCCGAGCGCTGGTTCTGTGTCAGGTAAATTCGGTGGTTTTTGAGATCCGTCACGGAACGGGTGGAATGCGGCAGGTCTCCCACATGGTGGAGGGTGAACCCGAGATGACCGGCAATGTCCGCGATGACGTGATGCGAAAGCGGACCGCTGGTGTGTCCCACCGAGGCCAGGACCTTCTGCGCCTCGGCCTCGTACTCCGGGAAGTAGTTGTTCCGCTCGCGCATCATGGCCCGCAGTTCAGCGTTGGCGCGGCGGGCTTCTTCGGGCGTCGCCACCTGCTCATTGAGTTTCCGCTCCAGCTCGTGCTGCAGGCCCACCATGGACTCCAAAACATCCATCGGGAGCCGCGAACTGATGCGGATTTTCGGCAGGTTGAGGGACTCATAGATGGGGCTGCGCTGGTACCGTTCCAGCTCGATCTCCAGCGCCGCCCGCCGGTTTGGCGGCTCCGCCCCGAGCAGCTGGTCAATGGTCACGCTGAGTGCCGTTGCAAGCAGCTGAAGCAGCCCCAGCTTCGGTTCACGTTTACCGTTCTCGATCAGGCTCAGCTGGCTCGGCGCGGTCCCGACGGCGGCACTCAGGTCGTCGAGTGTCATGCCCGCCGCCTTGCGCAGGTGCCGCACGCGGCGGCCCAAGCTGATGACGTCCACCTCGGGGGCGCCAGGGGACGACGGCGGGGTGGCCGCTTTGCGGTTCCAGCTTGTAGGGGACATTTATTGAGCATACGGGAAGAAGTGCACTTCTTTCCATAGTTTTCATCTAGTAACCCTCTTGAAAGTGCTGAAAAGTAGATCTCACGGAAAGAAACACCGCACCGGTCCGGGCCGGCCCCCACTGCAAAGGCGCAGGACGGGGTCGGCCAGGACAACCCGGAGCACAAACAAGGAGACAAAGATGACTGCAGCATTTGAGCCCACCCAGCAGACGCCCGAAGAGCAGGCCGCCGCACTGGAGCTCGAGTGGGCCGCCAACCCCCGCTGGGAAGGTGTGACCCGTGACTACAAGGCAACGGACGTCGTCCGACTCCGCGGCCGCGTCTCCGAAGAACACACCCTCGCCCGCCGCGGCTCCGAGAAGCTGTGGAAGCAGCTGACCGAAGAGCACAAGGAAGGCAAGTACACCAACGCCCTGGGCGCCCTCACCGGCAACCAGGCCGTGCAGCAGGTCAAGGCCGGCCTCCGCGCCATCTACCTGTCCGGCTGGCAGGTTGCCGCCGACGCCAACAACTCAGGCCACACGTACCCGGACCAGTCGCTGTACCCGGCCAACTCGGTTCCCACCGTGGTCCGCCGCATCAACAACGCCCTTCTCCGCGCCGACCAGATCGAATTCTCCGAGGGCGTCCAGACCGTCGAGGACTGGATGGTGCCGATCATTGCCGACGCCGAGGCAGGCTTCGGCGGACCGCTGAACGCCTACGAGCTCATGAAATCCATGATCCAGGCCGGCGCCTCGGGCGTTCACTGGGAGGACCAGCTCGCTTCGGAGAAGAAGTGCGGCCACCTCGGCGGCAAGGTGCTGATCCCCACCCAGCAGCACGTCCGCACCCTGAACGCGGCCCGCCTGGCCGCCGACGTCGCCGGCACCCCGTCGGTGGTCATCGCCCGCACCGACGCCGAGGCAGCAACCCTGATCACCTCCGACGTCGACGAGCGCGACCAGGAATTCATCCTCCGCGAAGGGGGCCAGCCGGTCCGCACCGCTGAGGGCTTCTACAAGGTCCGCAACGGCATCGAACCCTGCATCGCCCGCGCCAAGGCCTACGCCCCGTACTCCGACCTCATCTGGATGGAAACGGGCACCCCGGACCTCGAACTGGCCCGCAAGTTCGCCGAGGCCGTCAAGGCCGAGTTCCCGGACCAGATGCTCTCCTACAACTGCTCGCCGTCGTTCAACTGGCGCAAGCACCTGGACGACGCCACCATCGCCAAGTTCCAGCGTGAACTCGGCGCCATGGGTTTCACCTTCCAGTTCATCACCCTGGCCGGCTTCCACGCCCTGAACTACTCGATGTTCGATCTCGCCCACGGTTACGCCCGTGAAGGCATGAGCGCCTACGTCGAGCTCCAGGAAAAGGAATTCGCCTCCGAGTCCCGCGGCTACACCGCGACCAAGCACCAGCGCGAAGTCGGCACCGGCTACTTCGACGACATCGCCACTGCGCTCAACCCGAACGCATCCACCCTCGCCCTGGTCGGATCGACCGAAGAGGGCCAGTTCCACTAACACTTCCGACGGCGGGCCTTATGTCCGTCGGCCTTCGGACCGGCAATGCTCTGCCTGCTATCCCCATGCCCGCCCCATGACCTCGTAGAACTCGGTCGGGGGCGGGCACAGGGCCCCTTTACGCAGGCTGTCGCATCACCGGCTCCTTCGGCCTCGTGCGGATCTCACCTAATGTCACCGCCCGCCGTCGAACTTCCCTTCTTGCTTTTAAGGAGCAATCGAAATGAACAGCTTCACTGACAACTTCACGATCAACGGGATCACACTGACCGCGCAGCCTATTTGCCGGCAGAGCGAGGTGCTGACGCCGGACGCCCTGGCGTTTGTGGCCAAGCTGCACCGGGCCACCACGGCGCGGCGGCAGGAGCTGCTGCAGGGCCGCCGCAACCGACGGGCCGAAATCGCCAAGGGGCAGGACCCGCGGTTCCTCCGCGAGACCGAGTCCGTCCGCAATGATCCGAACTGGCGCGTCGCTCCCCCGGCCCCGGGCCTGGAGGACCGCCGCGTGGAGATCACGGGCCCGGTGGACAAGAAGATGACCATCAACGCGCTGAACTCGGGCGCCAAAGTATGGCTTGCCGACATGGAAGACTCCTCCACGCCGTCGTGGCGGAACGTCATCCAGGGCCAGCTCAACCTCGCGGACGCGCTGGAACGCCGGATCGACTTCACCTCGACCTCCGACGGACGCAGCAAGGACTACAAGCTCCGCCCGGCCGGCGAACTGCCCACCATCGTGGTCCGCCCCCGCGGCTGGCACCTGCCGGAAAAGCACATGCTCATCGACGGCGAACCGATCGCCGGTGGCATCGTGGACTTCGGCCTGTACTTCTTCCACAACGCCCGCCGCCTGCTGGCCCAGGGCAAGGGCCCGTACTTCTACCTGCCGAAGATCGAAAACCACCTCGAAGCACGCCTGTGGAACGACATCTTCATCCTGGCCCAGGACCTGCTGGGCATCCCGCAGGGCACCATCCGCGCCACGGTGCTGATCGAGACCATCACGGCCTCCTTTGAGATGGAAGAGATCCTGTATGAACTCCGCGACCACGCGGCGGGCCTGAACGCCGGCCGCTGGGACTACATCTTCTCCATGATCAAGAACTTCCGCACCCGCGGCCCCCGCTTCGTCCTCCCTGACCGCGTGCAGGTGACCATGACGGCCCCGTTCATGCGCGCCTACACCGAGCAGCTGGTCCGTGCCTGCCACAAGCGCGGCGCCATGGCCATCGGCGGCATGGCCGCAGCTGTCCCGAACCGCAAGGACGAGGCAGCCAACGCCATCGCCTTCGAGAAGGTCCGTGCGGACAAGACCCGTGAGGCCGGCGACGGCTTTGACGGCTCCTGGGTTGCCCACCCGGACCTGGTTCCGGTGTGCCGCGAGGTGTTCGACGGCGTCCTTGGCGACCGGCCGAACCAGCTGGACCGCCTCCGCGAGGACGTCACGCCGGATGACCGGGCGCTGCTGGACATCGCCGCCACCACCGGCACCATCACCGAACAGGGCATCAGGAACAACATCGAGGTCGGGATCCGCTACATCGAGTCCTGGCTGCGCGGCAACGGTGCGGTGGCCATCCACAACCTGATGGAGGACGCCGCCACCGCGGAGATCTCCCGCTCGCAGATCTGGCAATGGATCTACTCCCACGCCATCACCGACCACGGCGAAATCATCACCCGCGAGTGGGTGGAGGACATGCTTGACCAGGAATTCACGAATCTCGAACGCTTCGAAGGCGACCGCTTCGCCGACGCGCGGGACATCTTCGAGGAAGTCACCCTGGCCGACGCGTTCCCCACGTTCCTGACCCTTCCCGCCTACGCCCGCTTCCTGCACGAGTCCCGCGACCGTTCCGAGGGGCCGATTGAGGACGCGGAGCTCGCGGCCGCCTAGGAATCCCAAAGTTTCCGCTTGCCGGGCGGCCACGCCCTCCGCAACAGGCACCCCGAAATCCGGGGCGGCCGCCCGGCAGCGGAACCACCATTAAGCGCGAACGGACAGTTGAGGACCTTGGCTGAGGGCCTCAACTGTCCGTTCGCGCTTTTTTGTGGGGGCTTATGTGTCCGTTCGCGCTTTTTTGTGGGGGCTTATGTGTCCGTTCGCGCTGGGAGTTCCGGGGCGGGGAAGTACGACGACGGCGGGACGCGTCAGCGGGTCTTGGGGACCTTCCGCACGGAGAGCGTCGTGCCCAGGAAGAACGCCGCCACGGAGCCGAGGATCAGCAGCATGGGGTTGGTCCAGGACCCGGAAAGGCTGTGGACATAGCCCAGGAGGGTCGGTGCGGCCGCGCCCACCGAGTACCCCACGCCCTGGACGATGGCGGACATCCGGCCGGCGGATGCCTGGTCGCGGGCCAGCTTGATGATGGCAATGAAGATGAGCGTGATGCCGCCGCCCTGCGCCGCTCCGCCCACGGAGGACCAGAGCCACCACAGCTCCGGAGCCAGCAGCAGGCCAAGGGGAACGGTCAGCCACATCGTGCCCAGGGTGACCGCCACCGCCGTCGTACTGGCAAACCTGGCCACCATCGGCACCCCCAGGCCGCCCACAATGGCGAGGATCTGGAAGAGGGAGGACCCTGCGCCGGCGGCGGAGGGTGCCATGCCGAGTTCGTCGATCAGGAAGGTCGGCAGCCAGGCCGTGACGCCGTAGTAGGAGAAGGCCTGCCCCGCAAAGCCCGCTGTCAGCCCGGCGGTAATCCAGCGGGACGACGGCCGCCCGCCGGAGGGCCGGGGATTGGAATCATCGACGGCTGCGGGAACGAAGGCATTGCGCCCCACTGACATCACCCAGAAAACCGTGGCTGCCACGGCGAAGAGCCCGCTGGCTGCGAGGGACAGCCGCCACCCGGCAAGCTCCGCCAGCGGCGCGGTAACCACGGAGGTGAGGAACGAGCCGATGTTCAGGGCAGCGGTGTAGATGCCCATGGCCGTCCCCTGGCGCCGCGGTGAAAAGTCGCGGCGGATGATCAGCGGGACAGCGATATTGCCGATGGTGATGGCCAGGCCGATGAGGACGGTTCCGAACAGCACCAGGGCGCCGTTTCCGGCCGAGCGGACAATGACACCGGCAAGCACCCCGAGCAGCGTAAGCATGATGGCGAATTCGGCACCGAATTTCCGGCCCGCAAACGAGGCAAGCGGCGCCGCCAGGGAAAAACACAGCACGGGAATGCCGGTCAGCAGCCCCAGTTCCACCGGCGAGAACCCGAGGTCCTGCTGCATCGGGCCCACCACGGGGGCAACAGCCACAAACGGGCCACGCATGTTCAGCGCGATGAGTCCGATGCTCGCCAGCAGGATCCAGCCGCGCGGCATCCTCGCGAGGATACTCGCCGTCATGAGGCGGGCTGCGGCTTGGTGCGGGAGCTGGAAATCGGTGTCATCAACTCATTGCTATCACGCCCGCAGCCGCATGACGGGCGTTATCCCGTAGCCTGCAGGGTGGCTTCTATCACGGCAGGAGACAGCACATGCTGCGTGACCATCTGGCTGGCACCGAGGATGGCTGCCTGGTCCCCGGCCATCGAGAGCGCTATCCGCAAGTGTGATGTGGCCAGCGGCAGGGACCGCCGGTAAACCACTTCCCGTACGCCTGCCATCAGGTGCTCGCCGGCCTGGCCCAGGCTCCCGCCGATCACGATCACCGACGGGTTCAGCAGGTTCACCACTGTTGCCAGCACGTCCCCCACATCGCGGCCGGCCTGGCGCAGCGCCTGGATTGCCTGCAGGTTTCCCGCGGCGACCAGCCGCAGGACATCCCCGCCCTTCTCGGCAGCCAGTCCCTGGCCGGCCAGTTCCCGCGCCACGGCGGGACCCGACGCCAGTGCTTCGAGGCAGCCGTAGTTGCCGCAGCGGCAGAGGACGTCATCACCGCGCGGGACCCGTACGTGGCCAAGGTCGCCCGCTGTTCCGTTGGCACCGCGCTGCAGTTCACCGCTGCTGATGATGCCCGCACCGATGCCGGTGGCCACCTTGATGAAGAGGAAGTTGTCGTGCTCCGGCCAGTGGGCCGTGCGTTCGCCGAGGGCCATGATGTTGACGTCGTTGTCCACCAGCACCGGGACCGGCAGCGAGCGCTGGACGTAGCGGGCCACGTCGAATCCGTCCCAGCCGGGCATGATGGGCGGCTTTACCGGCATCCCGGTGGCGTGTTCCACGGGCCCGGGCAGCCCGATCCCGATGCCGGCGAGGTCCGCCGGAGTCCGGCCGGCCTCGGTGAGGAGCATTTTGCCCTCCTCGACCACCCGGCCCAGGACGGTTTCCGGGCCCTCGGCCACGTCCTGGGCGAGGCGCCGCTCGGCGAGGACGTTGCCGCCCAGGTCGGTGACGGCAACGATCACGTGCGTTGCGCCCACGTCGACTGCCAGGACGGAGCGCGCGGCGGGGTTGAAGGCAAAGCGCGACGGCGGCCGGCCGCCGCTGGAGGTCGCCTCACCGGCAGGTCCCACCAGCCCGGAGGAGATCAGCGCGTCAATTCGTGCGGCCACCGTGGACCGCGCCAGGCCGGTGGTCAGGGCCAGCTCGGCCCGCGTGCGCGCCTTGCCGTCGCGGAGCAGCTGGAAGAGATCGCCGGCGCGCGAAAGACTCCCGCCACCATCGGCAGCGGTGTCGGTTCCGGGTTCGGTGCCGGGCTCTTTCCCAGACGTTGGACTCATGAGTCAGTGATAGCACGAAGCTCTTATGCATGTCACGCCGTCGAAAGATCGTCGATGACTTTTCAACTTTTGCTTGACGCTCGACAAAAGTACCTCTAGCTTGATCTGTGAGCGGTGTCACCTGAGCCTGAGTGCGATCCGGGATTTGACGGGCACCCTCTTACCCCAACGACGAGGAGAGACAGTGTCATACTCGATCCAGCTCTACACGGTCCGCAAGGCCCTGGAAGAGGATCTCGCTGGAACCATCCAGCGCCTGGCTGAAATCGGCTTCACCATGGTTGAGCCCTACCGTTTCGTCGCCAAAGCCGCTGAACTCAAGCAAGCCTTGGCAGAGAACAACCTCACCGCGCCGTCCGGCCACGCCCCCCTGCTCAGCGATGACCAGGACGCCATCTTCACCGCAGCACGGCAGCTGGGAATCGGCACCGTCATTGACCCGCACGTTCCGATCGAGCGCTGGAACACGATCGAAGATATTAAGGAAACCGCCGAACAGCTCAACGCCGCCGCCGCCAAAGGCGCTGCATACGGGGTCCGCGTCGGCTACCACAACCACTGGTGGGAAGTGGAGTCCGTGATCGACGGCAAGACCGCCATCGAACACCTCGCCGACAATCTGGCCCCTGAAGTTGTCCTGGAACTCGACACCTACTGGGCAGCAGTGGGCGGCCAGAACCCGGCCGAACTGCTCGCCCGGCTCGGCGACCGGGTCAAGTTCATTCACATCAAGGACGGCCCCGTCACCTCCGATCCGTCCAGCCAGCTCGCCGTCGGCGACGGCAAGATGCCGATCTGGGACGTGCTGGACGCTGCCCGCTCGCTCGAAGCCGCCGTGGTGGAACTCGACGATTTCCAGGGCGACATGTTCGATGCCGTTCGGGACAGCTACAACTACCTCAACGCCGGGAAGGTCTCCGCATGAGCCACGCAGCAGGAACCGATTTTGGCCCCTTGGGTTCCGGCCCGGTCGGCGTCGGCATCATCGGCGCTGGTGTGATCAGCAAACAATACCTGGACAACCTCACCAGTTTCCCGGACGTCCGGGTCGTAGCGATCGGAGACCTGTTCGAGGAGGCCGCAGCCACGCGGGCCGCCGAGTACGGGATCGCGAACCATGGCGGCATCGACGCGGTCCTGGGCGATCCCGACGTCGAGATTGTCATCAACCTGACCATCCCCGCAGCGCACGTCGAAGTGGCCACCCAGGCCGTGAACGCCGGCAAGCATGTCTGGAGCGAAAAGCCGTTCTCACTGGACCGGGAAAGCGGGCTGGGCCTGCTCAAGGTGGCTGACGCCGCCGGCGTGCGGCTGGGCTGCGCCCCGGACACGTTCCTCGGTGCCGGCCTGCAGACGGCCCGACGGATGATCGAGCGTGGCGACATCGGCACGCCGCTGACCGCCTTGACCCTGATGCAGTCACCCGGCCCGGAATCCTGGCACCCAAATCCCGCCTTCCTGTTCCAGGACGGCGCCGGTCCGCTGTTCGACATCGGCCCCTATTACCTGACCACCCTCGTCCAGACCTTCGGCAGTGTCCGCCGGGTGGCCGCGTTCGGTTCGAAGTCCCGCGAATCTCGGGTGATCGGCTCCGGTCCCAAGGCCGGCGAGGAGTTCGACGTCACGGTGCCGACGCATGTCAGTTCCATCCTGGAGTTCGAGGGTGGCGAATCGGCCCAGAGCATCTTCAGCTTCGATTCACCGTTCAAGCGCGCCGGCTTTGTCGAGATCACCGGCTCCGACGCGACGATTGCGCTTCCGGATCCGAACAACTTCGACGGCGACATCCGAATCTGCGCGATCGGTTCCGACGACTGGACCGTAGTCCCGTCGGTCGGCTCCACCGCCAGCCGCGGCGCCGGAGTGCTGGAAATGGCCCGCGCCATCCGCGAAGGGCGGCCGCACCGAGCACAGGGTGAGCTGGCTTTCCACATCCTCGACACCATGGCCTCGATCTCGGAGTCCATCGACAACCGCGCCTTCGTGGACGTCGAAAGTTCCGCCGCCAAGGTCCCGGCCCTGCCCGAGGACTGGGACCCGACGGCAGCAACCATCTCCGCCTAGCACCACCCAGCATCAGCTTCCCAGCTCGACGACGAGAAACCGGAGCACCATGAAAAATCCCCTGAAAGTCCTGTCGGCCTTTGCCGCAACGGCCGCCATGGCACTCAGCCTGAGCGCCTGCGGCGGCGGCAGCAGCCAAGCCTCCAGCGACACCATCACCTACTGGGCCTCTGACCAAGGCAACAGCCTGGATGACACGGCAGCCAAGCTCAAGCCGTCCCTGGACCGATTCACCGAAAAGACCGGAGTCAAGGTCCAGCTGGAAGTCATCAGCTGGACTGACCTCTACAACCGCATCCTCACGGCAGTCACCAGCGGCGACGGCCCTGATGTCCTGAACATCGGCAATACCTGGGCCGTAACGCTCCAGGAGACAGGCGCATTTGAGCCCGTCGAAGGCGAGCTGCTGGAAGCGGTCGGCGGCAAGGACCGCTTCCTCAAGACCAGCTGGTCCACCGGCGGCGCAGAAGGCAAGACCCCGACATCGGTGCCGCTCTACGGCCTGGCGTACAACATGTACTACAACACCAAAATGTTCAAGGAAGCCGGCATAGAGAAGGCGCCCACCACCTGGGACGAGTTTGTGGCCGACGCCAAGAAGCTCACCAAGGACACCAACGGCGACGGCAAACCGGATCAGTGGGGCTTCACGGCCGCCGGAGCATCCGTGTCCGCCAACTCGCACCAGGCATTCGTCCGGGGCCTCCAGAACGGCGGCACTCTCTTCGACGCGGAAGGAAAACCGACCTTTGACAGCGATCCCCAGGTGGAGGGTGTCAAGCAGTTCGTGGACCTGATGGCCACGCACAAGGTGATGTCGCCGTCGGACGCCGAGCTCAGCCAGGGAAGCCAGAAAGTGGACAACGTCATCAACGGCAAGGCTGCCATGATGTTCGATCAGAGCCCGCTGAAGAACTTCGCCGCCCGCGACTTCAAGGATTGGGGCGTCGCCCCGATCCCCATGATGACGGCCGGTGCCACCGGCGATGCCGGCACCCAGAGCCACGTCGCCGGGATCAACCTGAGCGTCTTCAAGAACAGCGACAACAAGGCGAATGCCATCAAGCTGGCAGCTTTCCTGACCAGTGACGAGGAGCAGGTTGCCCTGAACAAGGCGTACTCCTCGCTGCCCGTGGTGACCACCGCCTCGAGCGACGCGGCATTCCAGACCGAGGAGGTCAAGGCAAAGAATGATGCCCTGGCCAACCACTCGCTGCCCATGCCCCTGATCGCGAAAGAGGGCCAGATGGAGACCCTCACCGGCACGGCAATCAAGAACCTCTTTGCCAAGGCGGCCACCGGAACCGTTTCCGAAGATGACATCCGGGCGGCCCTCAAGGACGCCAACAACCAGATGGCCGCGGCCCAGTAACCAGGCCCAGTGAGCGGGGGCGCCGCCGAACTGCGGTGCCCCCACTCCGGCAAAGGAGTTTCCATGTCCCATTCAGCACTGGACAGCGGCCCCGCCGCTGCAGGCAGCACAGCTGCCCTTGATCCTGAGCCCGGCCAACCGAAGGCCGCCACCGCACCGCCAGTACGCAAGCGGCGCCGCTCATTCCTCCCGTACGGCCTGATCCTCCCGGCCGCGATCCTCGAACTCCTGATCCACATCGGCCCCATGCTCCTGGGCATCTGGATCGCGTTCATCTCCCTGACCCAGCTCAATCTCACCAACTGGCTCAACGCCCCCTTCGTGGGCCTGCAGAACTTCGTCAACGGCCTCAACCCTGAAAGCACCATCGGACAGGCATTCTTCAGCACAGTCGGCCGGACCTTGGGCTATACCGTGCTGGTGGTCGGCTTCTCCTGGGTGCTGGGCATGGCGGGCGCCGTGTTCCTTTCCTCCAATTTCAAGGGCCGTGCGGTCCTGCGCACGTTCTTCCTGGTTCCCTATGCACTCCCGGCGTACGTCGGAACCATCGCATGGGCCTTCATGTTCAACCAGCGCGACGGCGCCGTAAACCAGATCCTGGTGGACACCTTCCATCTTTTCGGTGACGAGCGGCCCTTCTGGTTGCTGGGCGAGAACTCCTTCGGCGCCATGATCGTGGTGAACGTCTGGCAGCTGTGGCCCTTCGCGTTCCTCATGCTGATGGCGGCCCTCCAGAATGTCCCCACGGACGTCTACGAAGCTGCGGCCATCGACGGAGCGTCACTCTGGCAGCAGTTCCGCACGATCACGCTGCCCATGGTCCGCCCGGCCAACGGTGTGCTCCTCATGGTGATGTCGCTCTGGACCTTCAACCAGTTCAACATTCCCTTTGTCCTGTTCGGCGCCTCGTCTCCGAAGGAAGCTACCCTCATTTCGCCACTGATCTACCAGAATTCATTCGGCAGCTGGAACTTCGGCCTGGGCGGCGCCATGAGCGTCCTGCTGCTCATCGCACTGTTCATTGCCTCCGTTTTCTACATCCGCATGGTGCTGCCCAAGGGGGCCGACAATGATTGAGACCCGCAACTTCCGAATCCTCAGGAACGTGGTCCTGACAATCCTGTCCCTCTGGGTGGCCATCCCGCTCTACGTGGTGGTATCCACATCGCTGAAACCGCTCAAGGACGTCTCCGGGCTGTTCCAGTGGATCCCCCGGGAGATCACCGCCTCCCCGTACCTCGACATCTGGACCACCGTGCCGCTGGCCAAGTACTTCCAGAACAGCCTCATCATCACCATCTGCGCCACAGCCTGCTCCGTCACGGTCGCCGTACTGGCCGCCTACGCCATCGCCCGACTGCAGTTCAAGGGCAAGCGGGCCTTCAGCCTGACGGTCCTGTCCACGCAAATGTTCCCCGGCATCCTGTTCCTCCTGCCGCTCTACCTGATCTTCACGCAGATCCGGAACATGACCGGGCTGCAGCTGCAGGGGTCCTACCTCGGGCTCATCATCACCTATATGACGTTCACTTTGCCTTTCGCAATCTGGATGCTGAGCGGCTACTTCGCATCCATCCCGAAGGAGCTGGAAGAGGCTTCGATGATCGACGGCACCGGCCGGATGGGCGCCCTCTTCCGGGTCATCCTGCCGGTGGCCAAGCCGGGCATCATTGCGGTGGCGGTGTACTCCTTCATCTCAGCCTGGGGAGAGGTGTTGTTCGCCTCTGTCCTGACCAACGAGGCCACCAAGACCCTGTCCCTGGGGCTCAAGGCCTACGCCAGCGAATCCGACGTGTTCTGGAACCAGCTCATGGCCGCCTCCGTGGTGGTCAGCCTTCCCGTCCTGATCGGCTTCATCCTGGTCCAGAAGCATCTGGTCGCAGGCCTGTCCGCCGGCGCCGTCAAGTAGGCACAATGAAGTAGGAACCAGCAGAACCCTTACCCGGCCAGCCGAGCAAGCGCCGTTCGCGGCCAGCCACCTTAGTTATGAGGAGCATCATCATGAACACGGCGCACACGCCCCCGCCGTCGGCGGACAGCAGCACCTTCAACACCTCCGCACCGGCCGGCCCGCCCCTGGGCGTGGCGATGATCGGCTACGCGTTTATGGGCAAGGCCCACTCGAACGCGTGGCGGAACGTTGCGTCCTACTTCGACGTTCCGGCCTTCGAGCAGAAAGTGCTCGTGGGCCGGGACGCCGGGCAGGTCGCCGCCGCCGCTGAGAAATACGGGTGGGCGGAGTCCGCCACGGACTGGCGCTCGGTCCTTGACCGGGACGACATTGACATCGTGGACATCTGCGCCCCTGGCTGGATGCATGCCGAGATCGCCATCGCAGCCCTCGAGGCCGGCAAGCACGTCCTGGTCGAGAAGCCCCTGGCAAACACCCTGGCCGAAGCAGAGGCCATGACCGAAGCCGCCCAGGCGGCCCGTGAACGCGGCGTGCAGTCCATGATCGGTTTCAACTACCGCCGCGTCCCGGCCCTGGCCCTCGCGAAGGAGCTCATCGCCGAGGGCCGGCTCGGGACAGTCCGGCACGTCCGGGCCGCGTACCTGCAGGACTGGCTGGTGGACTCCGACTCCCCCATGACCTGGCGGCTGAACAAGGAAACCGCCGGGTCCGGGGCCCTGGGCGACATCGCCTCCCACGCGATCGACCAGGTCCTGTTCCTCCTGGGCGGCACGGTCACCGAGGTCTCCGGCCGGCTGCACACCTTCGTGACCAGCCGCCCCGGGGCGCACGGCCCCGAAGAAGTGACGGTCGACGACGCCGCCTGGGCCACGCTGACACTGGACACCGGGACCATCGCCTCGGTGGAAGTCTCGCGCATGGCCACAGGACAGAAGAACTCCCTCAAGCTCGAGATCTACGGCGACAAGGGCTCCCTGCTCTTCGACCTTGAAGCCATCAACGAACTCGGCTTCCTGGACGCCACCGTCCCGGTCCGGGAACAGGGCTTCCGGCGCATCCTCGTCAACGAACCCGGGCACCCGTACATGGCTGCCTGGTGGCCGCAGGGCCATGTGATCGGCTGGGAACACACGTTCACACACGAAATCCGGGACTTCCTGGCCGCGGTCAACGGCGGCACCCCGCCGTCGCCGTCGTTCGAGGAGGGACTGGCCGTGCAGCGGGTGCTGGCCGCCGTCGAAGAATCCGCCAATGCCAAGTCCTCCATCATCCAGCTCGCCTCACCCCATACATCCGCCACCGAAGGAGCCTGACATGCCCCGCCCGTACACCCTGTTCACCGGCCAGTGGGCCGACCTCCCGTTCGAGGAAGTCGCCAAGCTGGCTTCCGGCTGGGGCTACGACGGCCTGGAAATCGCCGTCTCCGGGGACCACCTGGACGCCTGGCGCTGGGACGAACCCGGCTACGTCGACTCCAAACTCGCCGTCCTGGAGAAGTACAACCTGAAGGTCTGGGCCATCTCCAACCACCTCAAGGGCCAGGCCGTCTGCGATGACCCCATCGACTTCCGCCACGAAGCCATCGTCGGATCCAAGGTCTGGGGCGACGGCGACCCCGAAGGCGTCCGGCAGCGCGCCGCCGAGGAAATGAAGCACACCGCCCGGCTCGCCAAAGCCCTCGGCGTGGACACCGTCGTCGGATTCACCGGCTCCTCCATCTGGCAGTACGTCGCCATGTTCCCGCCCGTCCCCGAGAAAGTCATCGAGGCCGGCTACCAGGACTTCGCGGACCGCTGGAACCCCATCCTTGACGTCTTCGACGAATGCGGCGTCCGCTTCGCCCACGAAGTCCACCCCTCCGAGATCGCCTACGACTACTGGACCACCGTCCGCACCCTCGAAGCGATCGGACACCGGCCCGCATTCGGCCTGAACTGGGACCCGTCCCACTTCATGTGGCAGGGCATCGACCCCGTCTCCTTCATCTGGGACTTCAAGGACCGGATCTACCACGTGGACTGCAAGGACACCAAGCTCCGCCCCACCGGCCGGAACACCGTCATGGGCTCCCACCTGCCCTGGGGCGACCCGCGACGCGGCTGGGACTTCGTCTCCGCCGGCCGCGGCGACGTCCCCTGGGAATCGTCCTTCCGCGCCCTCACCGCCATCGGCTACGACGGCCCCATCTCCGTCGAATGGGAAGACGCCGGCATGGACCGCCTGCACGGCGCCCCCGAAGCCCTCGCCGCCCTGAAAAAGTTCGACTTCCCGGCGTCGCAGACCAGCTTCGACGCCGCCTTCAGCAGCAAGGACTGACCACCCGGCACACCCGGCCAGACCGACAGACCCGGCCAGACCGACAGTGTTTTTGTCCAGATAACGCGACTTCGAGCGCGATTTGGCGACGTTATCTGGACAAAAACTCAAGAGGCGTCATGACTGAACAGGAACTCTAGCTATGCTGCGTACCCTCCAGCCCGGGCAGCGCTGCGAGGTCTGGATTGCGTCCGTCACGGGGCACTCCCAGCTGGTGCACACAACGGACGACGTCCTCCTCGAGGCACCGAATTGGACCCTCGACGGCTCCGCCCTCATCCTCAACGGGGACGGAAAGCTGTGGAGCCTTGATGTCGGGACCTGCGCCGTCGCGCAGGTCCCCCTCACCGGGGTCCCGGACCTGAACAACGATCACGTCCTGGCGCCCGACGGTGAACAGATCTTCCTCTCGGCGAATGATGGCCACATCTACCGCGCAGAACTCAACGGCGGGGCGGCCGAGAGGATCACCAACGACGACGGGTCCTTCCACTTCCTCCACGGCGTCAGCCCGGACGGTCAGGAGCTGGCCTACGTGGGAATTGAAGCCGGCGACTTCACGCAACCCGGCAAACTCATGACCATGGCGTCCGACGGCGGCGTTACCGCCGCCGCTGACGTCGGCGCAGGCCACTGCGACGGGCCCGAATATTCGCCCGACGGGAAATGGCTCTACTTGAACACGGAGTCCTTTACGTCGACACCCGGCCACGCCCAACTCGCCCGTATCAAAGTGAACGGAGGAGGCTTCGAGCAGCTCCTCGAATCCGAAACCGTCGACTGGTTCCCGCACCTCTCCCCCGACGGGCGGTTGGCCAGCTATATCCGTTTTCCCGGCGGCACGGTGGGCCACCCCGCGGACCTGCCGGTCGACGTCGTGCTCGTCTCTACCGGCGACTGGACCACGCCGCTGCATACGTGGTCCCTCTTCGGCGGCCAAGGTACGCTCAACGTCAACAGCTGGTCGCCCGGTTCCACCCGGTTCGCGTACGTCGCGTACCCGCTCAGCGATTCCGAAACCACAAAGGATTAACGTGACGAACCACCCCCATGGCACTTCCGACGGACAAATCCGCTGGGGAATCCTCGGCACCGGCTTCATCGCTGACCTGCAAACGCAGGACCTGCTCGAGAACGGCTTCACGGTGCAGGCTGTCGGTTCCCGCAGCATGGAATCGAGCAGGGCATTCGGTGACAAATACAGCATTCCCACCGCCCATGACAGCTATGAAGCATTGGTTGCGGACCCGGATGTGGACGTCATTTACGTTGCCACGCCCCACCCCTTCCACCACGCGAACGCGCTCCTCGCCCTCAATGCCGGGAAGCACGTCCTGGTAGAGAAGGCGTTCACCATCAACGCCCGTGAAGCGAGGGAGATCGTTGAGCTGGCCGGGTCCAAGGGCCTCGTGGCCCTGGAGGCCATGTGGAGCCGCTTCCTCCCACACATGATCCGGCTCCGCGAAATCATCCGGGACGGCACGATCGGCGAGATCCGCAAGGTCATCGCCAGCCACAACCAGAACCTTCCCAAGGACCCTGCCCACAGGCTGAACGATCCTGCCCTGGGCGGCGGTGCGCTGCTGGACCTCGGCGTCTACCCCGTCTCCTTTGCCTTTGACATCTTCGGCACTCCGGAAACCATCCGGGCCAGCGCCTCCATGACGGCAACGGGCGTGGACCGCCAGACCGCGGCGATCTTCGAATACGCAGGCGGACGGCAGGCCATCCTGGACTGCGAACTTGACGCGGCCGGCCCCAACCGGGCCGTGGTCATCGGGACAGAAGGGTGGATCGACATCGAAGCCACTTGGTACAACCCGACGCCCTTCACAGTGTTCGACACCCACGGCAACGTCCTGGAGCGGTTCGACCAACCCGTGAACAGCAGGGGGATGCAGTTCCAGGCCGCCGAGCTGGAGCGGCTGGTCAGCGAAGGAGCCACAGCTGGCTCCATCCTTCCGCCGGGCGAGACCGTGGCCATCATGGCCGCCATGGACGAGATCCGCCGACAGATCGGGCTCAGCTACGCCGCCGACGCCACACCGGAAAGGGACAGCAATGACTGACACCGATTCACCCCGGCTCGCCGAACTACGCCAGCACGAGGAGGAACTTGTCTTCCCGCAGTTCGACCACCACGACGCCTGGCGGCTCGGCTCGCTCATCGCCAACCGCGCAATTGCCGAAGGCCATGGAGTAGCGATTGATATCCGCCGGCACAACATCGTGCTCTTCCGCTGTGTCCTGCCCGGCGCCACGGCCGACCAGGAGGAGTGGATCCGCCGCAAGTCTGCAACCACCTTGCGCTTTGAGCACAGCACTGCGCTCCTCACCGAGCAGTTCGCTTCCAAGGGCGCCGACCCTACACAAGGCGGTTGGCTCACTCCGGAGGACTACACGCTGGCCGGAGGATCGTTTCCCATCCGGGTCCGCGGAACGGGCGTCGTCGCCGCTGTCACGGTATCCGGGCTGTCCTCCGACGACGACCACCAGCTGGTGGTGGACGGCATCCGAACATTCCTCAAGGACGTCGCGGAATAGGAAAACCCTGCCGAATGGCCCCTAGTAGTGAGCAATCGTTTATCCCTTGACTGAACGGAATCGGCCCTGTAACAGTTAGTCGTGGGCGAATCGATGGAGAACCACAATGGGACTGGCGCGGCGTCAGTCCCCGGTGGGCTTCATCAGGGTTCCACGGCGCCACCACCCCTCCTGGAGGTCCGCGGGCTGACCAAGAGTTTCTTCGGCATTCCCGTACTGGAAGACGCCCACCTCAGTCTTCACAGGGGCCAGGTGCACGGGCTTGTGGGCGAAAACGGCGCAGGAAAGTCCACCCTCATGAAGGTGCTTGCTGGGGTGTACCAGCCGGATGCCGGCACGGTCCTGCTGGACGGCCAAGAAGTGAACTTCAGCCACCCGACTAAGGCCCACGAGGCCGGGCTGTCATCGGTGTTCCAGGAGTTCAACCTCCTTCCCGACCGCACGGTGGCCGAGAACATCTACCTAGGCAGGGAACCTAGACGCGGAGTCCTGGTGAACAAGGCCTTGATGAACGACAAGACGGCGGAGTTGCTGGACTCGCTCGGGATCACCGCCATCCGGCCCACGACGCAGGTGCGGAGCCTGACCGTGGCTGAGCAGCAGGTAGTGGAGATTGCGAAGGCGGTCAGCTACGACGCCCGGATCATCTCCATGGACGAGCCCACCGCCGCCCTGGCCGGCGCCGAAGTTGAGCTCCTCTACCAGATCGTGTCCCGCCTCCGGGAACGTGGCACGGCCATCCTCTACGTCTCCCACCGGCTCCGGGAACTCTTCGACCTGTGCGACGTCATCACCGTCCTGAAGGACGGCCGGGTTGTCAGCACCGGCCCCGCGTCTGAACTCGACGATGCACGGCTGGTCCGGCTGATGGTGGGGCGGCCCATTTCAGCCTTCTTCCCGGACAAGCTGCCCCGGGCAGACAGGGATGCTGAAGGCAACAATGCTGAAGGTCCTGGGTTACCCGCAGGGCCCATCCTGGAATTGCAGGGGGCCGGAAACGGCCAACTGGACGGGATCAGCTTCAGCGTTCAGCCGGGGGAGATTGTCGGCCTTGCCGGCCTCCAGGGCTCGGGCCGGACGGAAATGCTTCACGCCATCTTCGGCGCCGCCCCCTTTGACCGCGGGACGATGACGGTGGAAGGCCGGGAGCTGCTGCCGAAGTCGCCGCGGGACGGCGTCCGGGCGCGCATGGCCCTCATCACCGAAGACCGCAAGGCTGAGGGCCTGAGCTTGAACCAGTCCATCCTGGATAACGCGCTCAGCGTGATCAGGTCAGTTTTCCCGCGCCGCACAGGAGCGGTAAGAACCGAGATTCCGGGGGTGTTTTCCTCCCTGGAAGTAGTCGCCCGGGACCTGGACCAGGAGGTGCAGTACCTTTCGGGCGGGAACCAGCAGAAAGTGGTCCTCGCCAAATGGCTGGCCATCCGGCCCCGCCTGGTCCTGCTGGATGAACCCACCCGCGGCATAGATGTGGGAGCCAAGGTTGCGGTGTACCGGTTGATGCGCAAGCTCGCAGCCGAAGGCAAGGCCATCCTGATGGTCTCCAGCGAACTGCCGGAGGTGATCGGCATGTCCGACCGGATCCTGGTCATGCGCGACGGGCGCCTGGCTGGCGAGCTTCCGGCCGGAACGTCCGAGGAAGCCATCCTGCAGCTGGGAACGGGCGCCAGGACTGCTCCGGAAGGAGGGGCATGAACCAGCGCGGCAGCCTCGTCGAGCGCCTGTCCTCCACGCAGATCGTCTACCTGGTGGCGCTACTGACGCTGATCGCCGGTGCGGTACTCGTCGGCACGATCGGGCGGAATTTCTTCAGCCAGGGCAACATCTCCAGCATCCTGACCGGAACCAGCGTCCTGGGTTTCATCGCCATCGGCCAGACGCTCGTCATCCTTGCAGGCAGCCTGGACCTGTCTGTTCCCTACGTGACCAGCCTGGCCAGCCTCATCGCGGCCGGCGTGATGGCCAACAACCCGGGCAACGTCCTGCCCGGCGTGCTGCTGACGCTGGGGGCCGCGGCGGTCATCGGCCTCGCAAACGGGCTCATCGTGGCCCGCCTGAACGTGCACGGGTTCATCGCCACACTGGGCATGGGTCTGATAATCAGCGGCTACCTGGCCACCAATTTCAAGGGGAGCTTCGGCCAGACCCCGCTCTCCTTCCGCCTCATCGGGGCAACGGGCCTGGGGCCCGTTCCCATATCGACAATCATCATGCTGGCGTGTGCTGGCCTGGCCATGCTGCTGCTCCACCGCACCCGCGTGGGCCACCACCTCTACGCCGTCGGCGGGGACATTTCCGTGGCACGGACCTCCGGAATCCGCATCGACGTGCCGGTCATCACGGCCCATGTGATCTGTTCGCTGCTGGCGGGAATGGCGGGGCTGCTCCTTGCCAGCCGGCTGGGCGTGGGCAGCCCGACGGTAGGTTCCCAGGGCGGCTACGACCTGCTCTCCATCGCCGCCGTGGTCCTCGGCGGAACCTTGCTGGCCGGCGGAAAGGGGACCATCACCGGCACCCTCGGCGGCGTACTGATCTTCGCCATGATGGACAACATCATGTCCGTCATGCAGGTCAACCCCTTCCTCAAGGACGTGGTCAGGGGCGTCGTGATCGTCGTTGCAGTCGCCGTCTATGCCCGCCGCAGGATCGTCAGCAGGCCCGAGCGGTTCACCTCGAAGGGTTCCGCGGAGGCGCCGGCCGCACAGGCTGCGCCTGCGGAGGGGCCATGAGCACAGCACTGCCGTCGGGGCGCAGTGCGGTCCTCCGGCAGAACCGAGCGAGCCGTTCCCAGCGGCTCCTGCGTGCTGTACGCACCCCGGGCGGGGCCGTCTTCATTCTGTTGATCAGCCTCCTGACGGCCATCATCGTGCTGAACCCTTCCTTCGGGGAGCCGGGCTCCTTCATCCGGTTCATCGGCAGGACGGCCCCGATCGCCATCGCCGCCGTCGGACAGTATTTCGTCATTGTCAGCGGCGAATTCGACCTGTCGATGGGGTCGGTGGTGACCATGCAGGTCATCGTTGCCGGCAACCTCATCCGGCAGGACGATTCCAGGGTGATTCCGGTGCTGATCCTGATGTTTGTGCTGGGTGCCTTTATCGGGCTCGTGAACGGACTGATCTCAACGCTGCTGAAGGTGCCCAGCTTCATTGTGACCCTGGGCATGATGCTGGCGTTGCTCGGGCTGGTCCTCTACTGGACCGGCGGCGCGGCCCAGGGAAACCCGGCGGACAGCTTTCGCCAGATAGGGCGCGGCGGGATCCAGGACGTCCCGGTGCTGGAGATCATTCCTTACCCCGTCATAATCCTGGCTGCGGTGGCGGTCCTGGCGTTCGGCCTGATGCGCCGCCCTTTCGGCCGCATGCTCATCGCAGTCGGTGACAATCCTGCGGCGGCCGCGCTTGCCGGTTCCCGTGTCTGGTGGGTGCGGACGCGGGCGTTCATCCTCTCGTCGCTGTCGGCAACTGTGGCCGGGATCCTGCTGGTCGGCTATGCGGGGGTGCATCCGTCAGTGGGGCGGGGTTACGAGTTCACGGCGATCACCGCCGTCGTCCTCGGTGGTGTCGTGCTGGGCGGCGGACGCGGCTGGGTCCTGTCCGCGGCGGCCGGGGCGTTCGCCCTCGAGGCGCTGTTCACCCTCCTGAACTTCATGGGCGTCCAGGCGACCTGGCGGGACACGGTCCAGGGGGCAATCATCATCATTGCTGTGGCAGCAGCGTCCAAGTCATGGCAGCGCAAGCGCAAGGGAGCCACTTCCGATGCCCATGACGAACGGCACCGGCTGACTGCAGCACCCATGCCCCACGAGGGCACCGAACAAGGAGGAGATCGAGTCTGATGCGCAAACACTCTATTCGCGCGATCGCACTTGGGGCAGCATTGCCACTGGTGGTGCTGACTGCCTGTACCACCACGGATCCGTCGGTTACTGAAACGACGGCAACGGGTACCGGCTCACCGGCGGCAACCACACCGGCAAGCCAGGAATGGTTTGACCAGGCGCTTTACGACGGGCAGTTTAAGCAACGCTCGGCAACCTTTGAAGGGAACGCCGAGCAACCCTACCTGCAGTACATCGCGGGCGACATGACGGACACCGCCAAGTTCGCCGCGGCCGGACCGCACAAGGTTTGCTTCGCCAACGCCTCCATCTCCAACCCCTGGCGGCAGACCGGCTGGATCACCATGAACCAGCAGCTGCAGGTCCTGCGGGCCTCGGGTGTCATTTCAGAAATGGAAACCCGGGACGCCAAGGACAACGACAACACCCAGATCGCGGACATTGATTACTTCATCGACGAGGGGAACTGCGACGCGTTCGTCATTTCGCCCAATTCGACCGCGGCCCTGACCCAGGCCGTGGAACGTGCCTGCCAGACCGGCAAGCCTGTGGTCGTTTTTGACCGCGGCGTCGAAACAGACTGCGCCACCACGTTCATCCACCCGATAGGCGGCTTCGCCTGGGGCATCGATACCGCCACGTTCCTGACCGACAGGCTGCAGTCCGGCGACAAGGTGGTGGCCCTCCGCATCCTCCCCGGCGTTGACGTGCTGGAGCACCGCTGGGCGGCGGCAAAGAAGATCTTTGAAGAGAAAGGAATCCAGGCCAAGGACTACTTCACCGGTGCCGACCCCACCGAGATCAAGAAGATCATCTCCGATGAACTGGCCACCGGTGACGTCCAGGGCGTCTGGATGGATGCCGGGGACGGTGCTGTGGCTGCCCTCGAGGCGTTCGAGGATGCCGGCAAGGACCTGCCCGTGATGACCGGCGAGGACGAGATGAGCTTCCTGACCAAGTGGAAGGAAACCGGAATCGATGCCATGGCCCCCGTCTACTCCAACTTCCAGTGGCGGACCCCGCTGCTGGCCTTGGAAAAGATCTTCAAGGGTGAGCAGATCCCGGCCGAATGGGTTCTGCCGCAGAAGCCTATCCTCGCGGACGAGCTGGACTCCTGGCTGCAGCGCAATCAGGGGATGCCCGGCGGGCACTACGCCAAATTCGGCGGCGAAGACCTGCCCGGCTACCCGGAGGTCTGGCAGAAGCGGCAAATGCCCTGACACTGTCCGGTGGGGCCCGCGGCGCCGACCCGCGGGCCCTCGGCGTCGGAAGGAGGCAGCGTGAAACGGCTTGTCGGGATCAGCACGTGGGTCTGGGAATCTCCCTTGACCGACGCCAACCTGGGCGGGCTGCTGGCGAAAATCGCCGCGATGGGGTTTGACGCCGTCGAACTGCCGTTGGAAAACGACGGCGACTTCACGCCCGCCGCGGTGCGGGAATCCCTCGCGGCCACGGGGCTCACACCGTTTATTGTCGGTGCCATGGCGCCGGGCCGGGACCTGGTGGCCGCGGCTCCGGCCTCCGTGGAAAGGACCCAGGCCTACCTGATGGCCTGCATCACCATGGCCGGCAGCATCGGCTCGCCCACCGTGTGCGGTCCTTTCTACGCCCAGACCGGCCGGGTCTGGCGGATGTCGCGTGAGCAGCGGCACGAGGCCTACGCCGAGCTGCGCCGAAATCTGCAGCCGGTGGCGGTCCGGGCCCAGGAAGCGGGCGTCGTCCTGGGCATCGAACCGCTGAACCGGTACGAAACATCGCTCATCAACACGGTCGAACAGGCTCTCGAGGCGCTGGAGCCGTTGCTCGGCAACGGCGTCGGCCTCGCGCTGGACAGCTACCACCTTCACATCGAAGAACGTTCGGTTACCGCTGCGGTTCGGGCCGCCGGAGAACACCTCGTTCACGTACAGGTCTGCGGCAACGACCGCGGCGCCCCCGGCGGAGACCAGACGGATTGGGAAGGCTTCGTGCGGGTCCTGGACGAGGTGGGCTACGGCGGACCGCTGAACATCGAAAGTTTTACCGTGGAGAATGCCGCAATCGCCGTAGCGGCCTCCATCTGGCGGCCGCTGGCCCCGAGCCAGGACGAGTTGGCCACAAGGGGCCTGGCTTTCCTGCGCAGCCTCTGACTGCACTACCGGCATACAAGCGACACACTAGAGTTTTGGACATGACGCACACCATCCGGAAAGCAACCGCGGACGACGCCGGCCGGCTGGCCGGGCTTGCCGCCGTCACCTTTCCGCTCGCCTGCCCGCCGGAGTCCTCCCGCGCCGACATCGCGGCGCATCTGGCGGCAACGCTCAGCGAAGCAAATTTCCACAGCTATCTCGCGGACCCGGACATCACGGTCCTGGTAATCGACTCCGACGGCGAGCTCCGCGGCTACAGCATGCTCGTGGACCGGCCGGTCCGGGATCCGGACGTTGCCGCCGCCCTGACCGCCCTACCGGCCACCGAGCTCAGCAAGTGCTACGTCCACCCCGACCACCACGGGCTGGGCGCCGCGGCGGAGCTGATGCACGCCAGCCTCGGCGAGGCCGCTGCCGCCGGTGCCCGCGGAATGTGGCTGGGTGTCAACAGCCAGAACGCCAAGGCCATCCGTTTCTACGAGAAATCGGGTTTCCGGAAGGTCGGCACCAAGTCGTTCACCCTGGGATCCACTGTGGAGCACGACTTCGTGATGGAGCAGGCGCTCCCCCGCCCCCAGCGAAGCCCCGAAGCGCGAACGGACACTTAAGCCCCCGAGCGCGAACGGACACTTAAGCCCCGCCCCGCCCCGACCCGCCCGAAGCGAAGCCCCGAAGCGTGAACGGGCAGGTGATGACCTTAAATCCCTGCCCTGAGGTCATCAGCTGCCAGTTCGCGCTCCTTCGGCAGTGACCAAAGCGACATGCCGCCGGGGAATGGATGCACCGTGCACCCGGTTGTCGCAAGCATGAAGATTGAGATCTGGTCCGATGTCGCCTGCCCCTGGTGCTACATCGGCAAGCGCCGTTTCGAAGCGGCCCTGGCCGAATTCCCGCACCGCGATTCCGTGGAGGTGCAGTGGCGCAGCTACCAGCTCGACCCCACCTTGCCCGAGCACTACGACGGCACCGAACTGGAATACCTCAGCACCCGCAAAGGCATGGCGCCGGCGCAGGTCTCACAGATGTTCGAACACGTGGCTGAACAGGCCAGGGGTGAGGGCCTCAACTACCGGTTCGACGCCGTCGTGGTTGCCAACAGCTTCACCGCCCACCGGCTGATCCACCTGGCCGCAGCCCACGGCAAGCAGGACGCCGCCAAGGAGCGCCTGCTGAGCGACCACTTCGAGCACGGCCGGGACATCGGCAGCCGGGAGTACCTCACTTCCCTGGGCCGTGACCTGGGGATCAACGACGGGGAACTGGACGAACTGTTCACCACCGACAAGTACGCCGACGACGTCAGATTCGACTTCGAAGAGGGCCGTGCCCTGGGTATCAGCGGCGTGCCGTTCTTCGTGATTGACCGCAAGTTCGGACTGTCCGGCGCCCAGCCGTCGGCGATGTTCAGCCAGGCGCTCCACCAGGCGTGGCAGGAGAAGCAGCCCCTCGTGATGGCCGGCACCGGAGCCCCCGGCAGCGAAGGCGGGGCCGAAGCGTGCGGCCCCGACGGCTGCGCCATCTGACTCCGGCGCCGCGGTGCCGGGGTTTGCTGACAGATCACTGTAAAGTGTCTGTATGCCTAGGATTTCGGCCGCCACGAACGCTGCCCAACGAGCCGAGACCCAACGCCGCATCCTGACGGGCTTCGGCGAGCTCCTCTTCACCCACGGCCTGCCCGGGCTCACCATGACCGATGTTGCCCGCCATGCAGGGATCGGCCGCACTGCCGTGTACAACTACTACGCGGACATCGAAGAGCTGCTCATCGCCTACGCGCTGGACGAAACCGAACGCTTCCTTGACGGCCTCCGGGAGTCGCTGCAGTCCCTGGAGAACCCGGTGGAACGCCTGGCGCTGTATGTCCGTGCCCAGGTGGAGGACCTGAGCCGCCGCCACCTGCCGCCGGGCCCGGCCATGGCCGCTGTGCTCTCGCCGGCGTCCTTCTCGAAGCTCGCGGACCACGTGGGCGAGCTCAGCCTGCTCCTGCAGGACATCCTGCGCGACGCGATGGCCCAGGGCTATCTCCCCGCCGCGGACATCGTGCAACTGGCGCAGCTGATCCACGGCACCCTGTCGTCCAGTGCGGCGCGCGGGGACGGCAGTCCGGAGGCGGTGCTCCGCACTGTCCGGTTCATCCAGCTGGGCGCGGGGGCACGTTTCGACGACGGCGGCCGTCCCGTGAGTTTCAGCCAGCCCTAGTCGCCTACCCGGCTTTGGGGATCACCGGCCACTTGGCACTGTCCACGATCCGGCGGCTCTCGCGCGGGCAGCTGAGCTTGCCGGGCGTCTGGTCCACAAGTTCGGGCCCGGTCAGTTCCTTGAAATCACCCGTCAGGATCACGTCCACGCTGCCGTCGGAACGTCCGTCCTGGAAGTAATCCGATTCCGGCAGGTTGCGCTGGACACTGAACGCGGCCGACTGCCCGGCAGCCCCGGAAACCACCGCGGCCACGCCCCGGTAGCCGGACTGGGTGTTGCCCACGTCGGCCACCGCGAATTTCCTGGCCAGGAACTCGTCGGCCACGGAACGGGCCAGGCCGGGCCGGTTGGTGCCGTTGTAGACGTTCAGGCTGACCTTGTCGTTCGGTGTGTAGTCAAAAGTAGCCGTCGGGCACGCCGACACAGAAGCCCGGCTCCGCTCCGCCGTCGGGATCTTGATCTGTCCGTTCATGATGGCCAACGCAACGATGATGGCAGCGATGATCAGCCCCACCAGAATCACCAGTACCACGCCGTGCAGGATCCGGCGGCGCAGCCGGACGGGGTTCTCCGCGGTGTCGTCCGGCTCAACGAAAGTGGCCCTGAGTTCCTTCCCGGAAACCACCCGGTGCCCGTGGAGGACGTTGATGTCCTTGGGTTTCCTAGCCATCTATCACCAGCACACGGGCGTGGATGGCGGTGCGCTGATGCAGTGCCGTCCGGACAGCACGGTGCAGCCCGTCCTCGAGGTACAGGGTTCCCCGGTACTGCACAACGTGGGGAAAGAGATCGCCGAAGAACGTGGAATCCTCGGCGAGGAGAGCCTCAAGGTCGAGGGTACGTTTGGTGGTCACCAGCTCATCGAGCCGGACAGGACGCGGCGGAAGCGCGGCCCACTCCCTGGGGGTGTTGTAACCATGGTCGGGGTAAGGGCGTCCCTCGCCCACAGCTTTGAATATCACCCTGCAAGCCTATGGAACTTGCCCGGCCAAGGGAACGAATGACCCAGCGCTGTTCCAAGGTTGTAGCCAAACGGTGACCATTGACCGCCTGCGTCGCAGCGAGGCAACATTCTGCGCCGTGCCGCCCCGGACTGCCAGAATGGACCTATGACTGCACCCGAGAACCCAGCTGCCGCCTCGCCGTCGGCTCCTCCCCTTGCCCTCCTGCTCGACGTCGATGGCCCAGTGGCGAGTCCGGTCACCCGCGATGTCAAGCCCGAGATCATTGCGGACATGGTGGCCCTGGCCACGGCCGGGATTCCCGTCATCTTCAATACGGGCCGCTCGGACGCGTTCATCCGCGAACAGGTCATGGAGCCCATGATCGCGGCCGGCATGCCCGCCGGAACAATCATTCACGCCATCTGCGAAAAAGGCGCTGTCTGGTTCAGTTACACGGCTGCCGGGCCGGGCCCCGTGCATGTGGACCACGAGCTGGCAGTCCCCGGCGCCTACGGCGACGACGTCCGCCGGCTGGTCTCCGAGGACTACGCGAAACACATGTTCTACGACGAAACCAAGCGGGCCATGGTGTCGGTGGAGCAGCACATCGATGTGCCCAGCCAGGACTACCTCGACGAACAGAAACTGTTCGACACCGACGCGATGGAGCTCATGGCCCGCCACGGCCTGGGCGTGGTCCGGCTGGACCACCACGCTCCCGATTCCGATGACCAGATCGACTACCGGGTGGATCCCACCATCATTTCCACGGACATCGAATCCGTTCGCCTCGGCAAGGACCTGGGTGCCAGCCGTGCCGTGGAACTGCTCGCGGCGCAGGGCATCCGGCCGCTGGCCTGGCGGACGGTGGGCGATTCACGCACCGACTACGCGATGGCTGACTGGCTGCACCACAACGACCACGAGGTGAAGCACGTCGACGTCCGCCCTGCGGACGGCGTGCCCGTCAAGCCGTATGAGGTCCTGACGGCAGCCGATCT
Organism: Arthrobacter oryzae; assembly: GCF_030812315.1. Classification (GTDB taxonomy): domain Bacteria; phylum Actinomycetota; class Actinomycetes; order Actinomycetales; family Micrococcaceae; genus Arthrobacter; species Arthrobacter oryzae_B. The sequence goes on from NZ_JAUSSM010000003.1 coordinate 41,162, forward strand.
GGGGCTGGCTGAAAGTGTGATCCACGACGACGCCGGCGGCGCTTTCCTGCGTAACTGGCGGGAGGCCCTGGCCGGCTAGCCCCGGCGTTCCTGGCGTCGCGCCAGGCACGGCCAGCGCGGGGCGCCGCACGGCTCCGGTGCCCGCGTCGGGATTCGTCCAGTTTTTTTACGCGGGTTATCATGCAAATAGGCCCTCTATAGACAACAGCTCGGAGAAACACCATTACAGACGCACTGGTTCAGGATGAGATCTACTACGGCGGTCAGGCTTCCGACGACGGCAGAAGCCACCCCGAGGTAACGTCGCCGGCTGCTGTTGCACGCCTGAAACACCGCCCCGACGTGGTGCGCCACCGGGGACGTTATGCGCTGATCAATTCCACCCGAACGCCGTACCAGGCCATGGTGGAGGACCTGCTGTTCATCCGCAATGTCCTTGCCAACGCTGGCTTGGACTACCTCCTGGTCCGCGGAAATAACCACCGGCCCGTCATTGCGCTGGACTGGAAGGACCGGAAGAAGCTCCGGGCCGCGCTGGTGGAGGCGTGCCGCGACGAGCCCGTTTACTCCATGACCGTGGACGCCAAGAAAAAGTCCTCGGTGCTGGTTGCCGACGGCGAGCTCTCCATCAACCGCCAGTCCCGGATCTTCCGGCTCTACCGTCCGAGGGTGGAGCCCGACGGCGGTTTCGAGTTTGGTTCGTCCGCCGGCGTGCAGATCGAGCTGTGGAGCTTCGAAGGCAAGCAGCTGATTTTGCCCATCGAAAACTCCCTTACCCGCCGGACCATGCTCACCACCGACGCCGTGCGCGGCACGGTGGAACGCTACGGCCACACCTGGCCCACCATCGAGAACATGTTCGCGGATCACGCCAGCGACATCAGCTTCGACATTGACATGGTGTTTTCGTGGGTGGACGGCAGCTCGCCGGAATACATCGCGGCGCGGCGTGCCCGGATGGCCGGCGTCGTCGTGGGCGAGGGCGATGACCACGAGGCCCGCTTCCGCCAGATCGACGAATTGAAGTACGCCCTGCGTTCGGTGTACATGTTCGCGCCGTGGGTGCGGCGCATCTTCATCGCCACGGACTCCCCGGCCCCGGCCTGGCTGGCCGACCACCCCACGGTGACCATTGTGCGCAGTGAGGAGTTCTTCGCGGACCCGTCAGTGCTCCCCACGCACAATTCGCAGGCCGTGGAGTGCCAGTTGCACCACATCGAAGGACTCTCGGAGCACTTCCTGTACTCGAACGACGACATGTTCTTCGGCCGTGCAGTGGGACCGGACATGTTCTTCACACCGGGCGGCGTCACCAAGTTCATTGAGGCGGAAACCCGCATCGGCCTGGGCGACAACGACGCGGAACGCAGCGGGTTCGAGAACGCGGCCCGGGTGAACCGGAAGCTGCTGTGGGACCGGTTCGGCCGCATCACCACCCGCCATCTGGAGCACACTGCAGCCCCCTTGCGGCGCAGCGTCGCGGCCACCATGGAGCAGGAATTCCCGCAGGAATTCGCCAAGACCGCAGCCAGCCGGTTCCGTGCCGCGGACAACATCTCCGTGACGAATTCCTTCTATCACTACTACGCCCTCCTGACGGGGCGGGCAGTGACCCAGACGGCGGCCAAGGTGCGGTACGTGGACACCACCGCCCGCGCCGGCCTCAATTACCTGCCCAAGCTCCTGTCCAAGCGCAACATGGACTTCTTCTGCCTAAACGACGGCAGCTTCCCCGAAGTGGAGGCGGAAGAACGCGCCAAGCTGGTCACTGAATTCCTCGAGAAGTACTACCCCATCAAGGCGCCCTGGGAAAAGTAGGGCTACTCAGCCGCCCAGTCGGATCATGGGGATGCTCTGTGTTGGCGGGTGTCCGTGCGTTTTAGCCTTGTGCGGAATCCTGATGCCGGCCGCCGTCAGCCGCCGCTGGGTTTCGGCAGCTGTCACCACCTCGCCCACTGCCGCTGCGCTACCGACGGGGACAACTGAGTGCACGATCGTGTGCTCGTATACGTGCACGAGGTTGAAGGCCTGGCCTCCGTCGCGGGGCCGGGTACCGCCCACGGGTACGTTCAGATCCTGCGTGTAGCAGGTAGCGGAGGCCACCGAAACAGGGATGCCGGCGAAACTGGCAGTGGTGGAGTAGTGCAGGTGGCCGGCCAGGATGGTGCGGACATCCGAGTTACGCAGGACCCTGGCCAAAGCCGGCTGGCCGCGTAGCTCCACGAGGACGGCCAGGTCCAGCACGGAGGGCACCGGAGGATGGTGCAGCGCCAGGATGGTGCCGTCCGGCGCGGGCGTCTCCAGTTCCGCGGCGAGCCATTCCAACTGCGCCTCGCTGAGCTCACCGTGGTGGAAGCCCGGCACCGAGGTGTCCAGCGTGATCACCCGGAGACCGTTGACGAAGTAGCTGTGGTCCACCGGCGAGTCGTTTCCGGTCTGGTCGAGCAGCCCGGTTCGGAAGTTCTCACGGTCGTCGTGGTTTCCCATGGCCCAGATGACCTGGGCGTTCATCGCCTTGCAGGCGGGTTCCACGATGGCCCGCAGCTTTGCGTACGCCTCGGGTTCACCCTGGTCCGCCAGGTCGCCGGTGAAGATCACGGCTTCCGGGCGCGCCCCTGAGGCTCTGACTTCCTCAAACAGTTGTTTCAGGCGGGCTTCGCTGTCCACTGCGCCATACAGATGATCCGGACCCCCCAACAGGTGGGGGTCGCTCAGGTGGAGTAGAAAATGACGCGGCCGGGGGTGTTCGGCCTCGATGAGCTCCATTACTGCCTTCGTGGTTGGTTGGAAGCGGCGCCTCCAGTGTCCCTCTCAGTAATGTCTATCCAATCAGACATTCGGCTAACAATGTGCAAACTCCAGTAGGCATGTTTGAAAAAACCGTAATAACGAGTAGCCCGGCGGACACATACCCGCCTCGGTATGTGTCCGCGGGCAGGTGGTTACTCAAGTACCTGGCGGCTAGCTCAGGTAGCCGTTCGGATTCAGCACATACTTCGTGGCGGCACCGGCGTCGAATTCGGCGTAGCCCTTGGGCGCGTCCTCCAGGCTGATCGCCTTGGCATTGACGTTCTTGGCGATGTGCACCTTGTCGTGCAGGATCGCCATCATCAGCTGGCGGTTGTACTTCATCACCGGACATTGGCCGGTGGTGAAGCTCAGCGACTTCGCCCATCCCGTTCCCAGGCTGATCGAGAGCGAACCCTTCTTCGCCGCCTCGTCCACACCGCCAGGGTCTCCCGTGACATACAGGCCCGGAATGCCCAGCGCGCCGCCGGCAGCCGTGATTTCCATCAGCGAGTTCAGCACCGTGGCCGGTGCCTCCTGCGCGCCGGTGCCGTGACCGCGTGCCTCGAAGCCCACCGCGTCAACGCCGCAGTCGACTTCCGGAACGCCCAGGATCTGCTCGATCTGGTCGGCCGGGCCGCCCTTGGTGAGGTCGATGGTCTCGCAGCCGAAGCTGCGGGCCTGTGCCAGCCGCTGCTCGTTCAGGTCGCCAACGATCACGGCCGCGGCACCCAGCAAGTGGGCGCTGGTTGCGGCAGCGAGGCCGACGGGGCCCGCTCCAGCAATGTAGACGGTTGACCCCACACCAACACCTGCCGTGACGGCGCCATGGAACCCGGTGGGGAAGATGTCGGAAAGCATGGCCAGGTCGAGGATCTTCTCCAGGGCCTGGTCCTTGTCCGGGAACTTCAGCAGGTTCCAGTCCGCGTACGGCACCAGGACGTAGTTGGCCTGCCCGCCTACCCAGCCGCCCATGTCGACGTAGCCATAGGCGCTTCCCGGCCGGTCAGGATTGACGTTGAGGCAGATGCCGGTCTTGCGTTCCTTGCAGTTCCTGCAGCGTCCGCAGGCGATGTTGAAGGGCACGGAACAGATGTCCCCCACCTTGATGAACTCGACGTCGGGGCCAACTTCCACCACTTCACCGGTGATTTCGTGGCCCAGCACGAGGTCCGGAGGCGCTGTGGTACGTCCGCGGACCATGTGCTGGTCGGAGCCGCAGATGTTGGTGGCGACCGTCTTGAGGATGACCCCATGGCGCACAGAACGGCCAACGTTGGCGGGGTTGACGCCAGGACCGTCCTTGAGTTCGAAGCTTGGATAGTCAATGTCGATCAGTTCGACTTTGCCCGGTCCTTTGTAGGCAACTGCTTTGTTCCCTGTCATCTCTTTCCTCCTGGTTTCACGGGCGCCCAAAATGAGTGCCCTGCTGTGATTCACGAAGTACTGATGCGCCCTCCCCCGGCCGGCTTGAGCCGGCCGTACCATCCTGCAATGCGGCGCGCCGGTCAATGCCGCGGCCGTGCGGGGTTAGTTCGAAGGGTCCGGCCAGTCTAGGCCGAGGGTTGGTGGGGTAACAGGGACCAAGGTCCCGCATATGTTGTCTGCCGTTGGCATGCGGTCGCGTCAGGCGAGCGCGTCTTCAATGGCAGCCAGAATCTCAGGTGAGTCGGGCTCCATCGTGGGGGCAAAGCGCGCCACCACCGCGCCGGCGCGGTTCACCAGGAACTTCTCGAAGTTCCACTTGACCAGGCCTGGCAGCGGGCCGTTCTTGAACCGGGTGAGCTCGGCATAGAGCGGGTGCTGGTTCTTGCCGCGGACGTTCGCCTTGGCGGTCAGCGGGAATGTCACGCCGAAATTGCGTTGGCAGAATTCGGCGATTTCGGCGTCGTTTCCCGGCTCCTGCCCGGCGAACTGGTTGCAGGGCACCCCCAGGATCTCAAAACCCTGGTCCTGGAACTTCCCGTAGAGCAGTTCGAGGCCGGCATACTGCGGCGTGAAGCCGCACTGGGAGGCCACATTGACCACCAGCACCACATTCCCCTTGAAACGGCCAAAGTCGGTTTCCGTTCCGTCGTTGAGCGTCAGCTGAATGGGATAAAGGGAATTCACAGAGGGCTCCTTAGAAATGGGTCACGGCTGCCATTTATGGACAACGGCCAAGTGCCCGCGTTCGTGCCCTCGCGAAGGTCGGTCCGGACGTCAGGTCACGGAGTGGGGGTGGCAGTCGGAGTCGCCGTCGGAGTCGGAGCCGGCTGGCTTTCTGTGGGCTCGGGGGCCGTGGCGGCTTCGGTGGTCGCCGTGGCAGTGGGTTCCGGCTCGGGCTCCCCGGTGGGCTGCTGAGTCGGCTCGGCTGTCGGCTCCGCCGTAGGCGCCGGCGCTGCGGTAAACGTCGGTGCGAACGTGGGTGTCGGAGTCGCGGTCGACTGCCCCGTCCCGGTCGTCGCCGCAGTATCCGTCGGCGGCGCAGTACCCGTCGGCGGCGCAGTACCCGTCGGCGGCGGCGTGGTTGTCGTGGCAGACGGTGTGGCGGAAGCCGACGGCGTCGCGGTCGCCGTCGGGCTCCCCGGTGTGGTCGGCGAACCGGAAGTGCTCGGCGGCTGCGTCGCCGGGGCCGACGGCGTTCCGGTCGCCGTTGCGGATGGCGTTCCGGTCGCTGTTGCCGAGGGGGTTCCCCCGACAGGGGCTTCCGTCTCCCCTCCCGTCACCGTATGCGAATTGTCTGCAGAGACCGGGATCGCCCACGTCGGATCGCCCGCAGGGGCATCCGCACCGGGAGCGTAGCTGATCATGTCGATGTTCCCGAGTTCGTCCAGCTGCTTGATGGGCAGGAGCGTCCATTTGAGCGGGTTGGCATGGGATCCGTTGAGGATGGTCTCGAAATGCAGGTGGCATCCCGTGGACGAACCTGTGGTGCCAACCTTCGCGATGACTTCGCCCACCTGGACGGAGTCCCCCTTCTTGACGGCGATCCCTTCGAGGTGGTTGTACGTGGTGATCAACCCGTTTCCGTGATCGATCTCCACCCGGTTACCGCCGCCCCAGGGATGCCAGCCAACGGCCCTGACCACACCGGCGTCGGCCGCATAAACGCGGGTGCCGCATGCGGCTCCGAAGTCCTGGCCCCAGTGGAACTCTCCCGCAGTGCCAGTCAATGGGCTCACCCGAAGGCCGAAGCCCGAGGTTTCATTCAGCATTTCGAGGGGCGCCATTAGCGAGCCGACCGGAGGGCGCTTCAGTTCGTCGGAGGCAACGTTCAGTTCGTGCTTGCCGCTCTTGGACGTCGTCCGGATGTCGCTGCGGCTGAAAGAGAGCAGGGCATTGGCATTCGCAGAGATGCTTTCGGGCGCAATCCCCAGGGGTTTCATGAAAGCCCCGGGCCAGGAGGGGGCAATTCCCGGACCGCCCATCGCGGGCTGCTGCGAGGCTGAAACGACCCCGGCCGGCGGCGCAGGAACCGGTCCCTGAAGCCCAAAAGCGATCACGCCCAGCGTCGAAACCGCGCAGACGCCGAGCAGCCGCGCAGCGGCTAGACAAGGCCTGGCGGGATGTTCCTCGTGTCCATATCCCCAGTGATTTCCCACGTGCTGACTCCTGCGATAGGCCCGCCAGACCCCAATCTCGACGGACTTACGTTTCCTATGGGACCACAGGGCCATTACCGCTGGGAACCCCCAAAACCGATCCCGTTGGAGTGCTACCGCGGAATTCCGGTCTTTCCGGCCGGAATTCCCAGCTGGCTCACAGCTCCGGGGCGCACCCACAGGTCCGTACCAGGCCGCGTGCGCGAGAATAAAGCATGCGCAATGTCCTCGGGGATTGGCAGGCCGAGCTCAAACAAACATTCACCGGGACCCGGGATGCAGTGCCGGACTGGGCTCTCCGGCTGGAAGACGGGGACGACGCCGGATATCACCTTCCGGGGTCGGCCGTCTGGGCTGTCCATGGGTCGATGACCACCATCGTGGCCGGCATCCGTGCGCTCCTGATGCAGGCCCTGCACCCGGGCGCCCTCGCTGGCGTCTATGATCACTCGCGCTTCCGCGAAGATCCCTTGGGACGGCTTGCCGGAACCATCCGGTGGATCTTCACAGTGTCCTATGGCTCCACGGCCGCGGCGCGTGAGGCGTCCGACTGGGTACTGCGGCTGCACAAGTCGGTGCGCGGCGACTACGTGGACGGCCATGGCGTCGCCCGGAGCTACTCAGCCAATGACCCCGAACTGCTCCGGTGGGTGCACATCGCGTTCACAGACGCATTCCTCTCCGCCCACAAAATTTGGGGCCGGCCCATCCCCGGCGGGCCGGATGCCTACGTCCGCGAGTGGGCGCAGGCGGGCCGGCTGATGGGAGTGGAGTCGCCGCCGCTCAGCGAAGAGGAGATGCGGCAGCAGCTGGACAGCTGGTACGACGACGGCGACCTCCGCTCGGATGAGAGGGTCGCCGAGATGGTGGCGTTCATCCGCAACCCGCCGCTTCATCCTTCGCTGCGCCGCGGGTACAGGATGCTGTTTGCCGCCGCTGTTTCCAGCCTCGAGCCGAAGTACCGGGACATGCTGGGACTCCAGACGCCGCGCCTGGGGCCTTTTCCGCTCCCGGTGAGGTTGGGTACCAAAGTTACTCTCGCCGTCGTCCATGTTGCCCTGGGCAGGGTTGGGCCAAGCGAACAGGCAGCGAGGCGGCGCCTCCGCCGCTTGGGGATTGCGGCCTAAGCGGGGACAGGCCCGCTGGTTTCCCAGCGTGACTCTGATCGCACGACGACTGGGCTCTATTCATCGCTAATCGGTGGATACAGGATCCGGAACGCAAAAAGGCCCCGGTCCGAGGACCGGGGCCAAACGCGGAGAATGGGGGATTTGAACCCCCGAGGGCGTTAACCCAACACGCGTTCCAGGCGTGCGCCATAGGCCGCTAGGCGAATTCTCCAGTAGCTTCTGAATCAAAAGCAGATACTAGAATACCTGAACTTTTCGGCATCACCCAATTGGGCCCTATTGACCGTTACGTCAACGCATTCGGCGGACGCCTCCGGCGCAGGTTTCGCAGGCTGGCACACCCTTGAACCCGCCACCCCAAGGCATCCCGGAAAAGGGTCCTTAACGTCAAAATGGACGCCCCCAATGCGCCCATCCCTCCGGAACACCGTTGAGCTGCCGGGTCCGGCCCTCGCGCCAGGCCCTGCAGCTCACAACCTTGAGTTCAAGTGAGATTGCCCCAATCGGTGTACATATCCATGGTCCGCTTTGTGCCGATGATAAGCAAGGGTTGCTACTTGAATATCGGCGGACCGTTACCTACTTGTGCTGCTATCCGCGTCCGAAGTTCCTGAGAGGATGGGCGCATGACGCAGCTCCACGCTTTGGTGACCTACGTTCCCGCCGATCACGCAGAGGCGGTCCTCACGGCCATAGGCGAGGCCGGGGCGGGACGGATCGGCAACTACTCCCACTGCGCATTCACCGCACCGGGCACCGGCCGGTTCACACCCCTCCCCGGATCCCGTCCCTTCATCGGCTCTGTGGGCCAGGGCGAACAGGTGCCGGAACTAAGGATCGAATGCGTCGTGGAGGCGCAACTGCTTGATGCAGTGGTCCTTGCCCTGCGTTCAGCCCACCCCTATGAGGAACCGGCATTGATGAGCTGGGAAGTGAACGGGCACCGCTCGTGACGGAACACAAGTCCTTCGCAGCCGATTCGGGGCACACGAAATCATCGGGTAAACTCATTGACGGCCCCTCATGTGGCGTCATCCTGTTGAACTCCCCCAGGACCGGAAGGTAGCAAGGGTAAATGGGCTCTGGCGGGTGCATGGGGGGTCTTTACTATTCCCCCACAGGGCGGCAAACTGTCAGCCCGGATTGGTAGGGTTTTCTCTGTGAGTGTTACAACCGCCCTTTATCGCAGATACCGTCCAGATTCGTTTGCTGACGTTATCGGGCAGGAACATGTCACGGAGCCGCTGATGACGGCGCTGCGAAAGAACCGCGTCAACCACGCCTACCTGTTTTCCGGTCCGCGCGGCTGCGGAAAGACCACTTCGGCACGAATCCTGGCCCGCTGCCTGAACTGCGCCGAGGGCCCCACAGACACTCCCTGCGGCAAGTGCCCCAGCTGCATTGAACTGGCGCGCGGCGGCTCGGGTTCCCTTGACGTAATCGAGATCGACGCCGCCAGCCACGGTGGCGTGGACGACGCCCGCGACCTTCGCGAACGCGCCACGTACGCTCCCGTCCGGGACCGCTACAAGATCTTCATCATCGACGAAGCCCACATGGTCACGTCCGCCGGCTTCAACGCGCTGCTCAAGATCGTGGAAGAGCCGCCGGAACACATCAAGTTCATCTTCGCCACCACGGAGCCGGACAAGGTAATAGGCACCATCCGTTCACGGACGCACCATTATCCGTTCCGGCTGGTCCCCCCCGAACCCCTCATGGCCTACCTTGAGCTGCTCTGCAACCAGGAAAACGTTCCTGTGGCCCCCGGAGTGTTGTCCCTGGTCATCCGGGCCGGTGGGGGTTCAGTCCGCGATTCGCTCTCCGTCCTGGACCAGCTGATGGCGGGTGCCGGCCCCAGCGGGCTGGACTACGAACTTGCCGTGGCACTCCTGGGCTACACCCACGCGTCCCTGCTGGACGACGTCGTGGACGCCGTGGCCGCTTCCGACGCCGCTACCGTCTTCCGCGCCGTGGACCGCGTCATCCAGACCGGCCACGATCCCCGCCGCTTCGTCGAGGATCTCCTGGAGCGCTTCCGCGACCTCATCATCGTCCAGGCCATGCCGGAAAGCGCCCAGTCGATCCTGCGCGGCATGCCTGCGGACCAGATAGCCCGCCTCCAGAACCAGGCGCACAACCTGGGCGCAGCCGAGCTTTCCCGGGCCGCGGACGTCACCAACACAGCCCTCACGGAGATGACGGGGGCAACGTCGCCGCGGCTTCACCTCGAGCTGCTGTGTGCGCGCATATTGCTCCCCAGCTCCGAGCAGACTGAACGCGGTATCGCCGCCCGGATCGACCGCGTGGAGCGCCGCTTGAACTACGGCGGCAACGACGTCGGGGCTCCGGCACCGACTGCCGCTCCTGCGGCGTCCTCAGCACCCCCTGCCGTCCCGGCAGCGGCCGCTGCTTCGGGCCCGGCTTCGGCACCCGCTGCCACGCCTGCACCAGCACCCGCAGTTGCCCCGGCACCGGCAGTGGCTCCGGCCGCCGAGGCCCAGCCCGCAGCAGGCGGCAGCGAAGGGCCCGCCCGGGAATCCCTCACGCCACCGCGCGTCTCCACGGCCGACTGGCCTGTTGACGAGCCGGTCACAGCAAACCGGGGCATGCCCGGCCAGGCCCCCTCGCGTCCCGCCGCCCCGCCGGCCCCCGTGGAGCCCGCAGTGGCACCGCCACCATCTGAGCGGGCGTCCGTTCAGCCGACCGCAGCCGAGCCGGCCCCTGTGAGGACCGAAGCACGGCAGCCGGCGGCGGAAACCCATATTCCGGCGGCCGGACCCGGCGGCGACGTCGAGGTCCTTCGCCGCGCGTGGCCCGATATCCTGCAGACCCTGACCAAGATCAAACGCAGCACCTGGGCCCTTGTGGAACCCAACGCCCAGGTGGGCCAGTTTGACGGCCAGGTGCTGACTCTTTCATTCACCACCTCCGGGCTGGCCGGCGCCTTCGGACGGGCAGACCACTCCGAAAATCTTCGCCAGGCAATCCACAAAACCGTGGGCATCGACTGCCAGATCAATGCAGTGTCCGGCGCCGCCAGCAGCTCAGCGAGCTCTGAGCCAAACCCAAAAGCACCCGTTAGCCGGGAAACACCGGCGACCCCAAAAACACCTGCTGGCCGGGAAACACCGGCGACGTCCGCTGACGTGGCCTGGGGCCTTGCCCCTGCGGCTACGGGAGGGGACGCCGCTCCCGGCGGGACGCCCGCACCCGTGCCCTCCGTCGATGCCCCTGCGCGCCAGCCGGGCCCGGGTACAGCGCCTGCCCGCGCAGTTGGCGATGCTGCACCGGCCAGCCCCGCACCGGCCAGCCCCGCTACTGCCAGCCCCGCACCGGCCAGCCCCGCACCTGCCAGCCCCGCTACTGCCAGCCCCGCTCCGGCCATCCCCGCACCGGCCAGCCCCGCTCCGGGTGGCGCCCTGCAGGCTCCGCCGGCAACGCAGTCGCAAGAAGACGCTTCCGGTTCCTACAGCTACCCCGACGATGACTGGGGTCCGCCCCTGGACGAAGATGCCCCTCCGATGGAGGAAGAGCCGCCTATGGACTGGATGCCGTCTGCTCCGGTGCAGTCACATCCACTCCAGCCCGCCCCTGCATCGGCGGTCACACCGGCCCGCCCGGCCCCGGAAGGCCGGGATTCAATCCGGCAACCGGCCGAGAAGTCATCCGTAGGCAGGTCCTCGGCGGGCGGGACAAACGGCACGTCCAGCGACGATCCATGGTCCCGCGCCATGGAAGAGGCGCCGGGCGTCTGGACCGTGGGTGCTGAGTCGAACGTGGGCAAGTCCGTAGACAGCCCCGACATGGCCGGCCTGCCGGCTGAGCCGGAACCCCCGACACCCCATTACGAGCCCGCTGCAGCCCAGCTCCCCGGGGCCGCCGAGACTCCGGAGGAACCCCGGCCCCTCCAGGCCGCGGAAGCCCCTCGGCCGGTCGAGACCAAGCAGCCGGTAGGTGTGCTCGCCGGTGCGGGCAATTCCTCTGCGGTGAGTCCCTCTGCGGATAGTTCCCCAGCGGGCTGGGCACCGTCCGGGCAGAACGGTCCCGCCGCCGCGGCGGACCCGTCACCCGCGATGCCGGCGCCGGATGTCCGGAACGTCGCGGTTGCACCATCACCCGCGGGGTACGCAACCCAGCCGCAGGTCGCCCCTGCTCCGGCAGCCAGCCCCGCCACGACGGTGAAACAGAGTCTGTACCAGCGGCTCTCCAACAGCCCGGAGGCCGAAGCCGGCAGGGCTAAAGCTCCTGCGCGCCAGGCCGACGCCACCAAGACCTACGTCCAGGACATCCCCAGTGCGGATGACGAAACCATCGAGGAATCGGGCGTCTTTGGACGCGCCGCCGTCGAGCGTATTCTGGGCGGAAAGCTGGTGGAGGAGCGGTCGCTGGACGGCAGCCCGCTGCCGCCCCGCTTCTAGCCCGCCGCCGCTCGGGTTCGTCTTTCGGCCGGACCCGCGCCAGTGGTTGACGCGGCGGGCCAACCCCTGCAGCGAACGGACGCCGGCGGCTCAACACCCGCCAACTTACGATTCAACCGAACGAGTCAAACGAACGAGGACATTGTGTACGAAGGTGCAGTTCAAGAGCTGATCGACGAACTTGGCCGCCTTCCCGGCGTGGGGCCCAAGTCGGCCCAGCGGCTGGCTTTCCACATCCTCGAAGCGGACCCGCAGGATATGAAGCGGCTTGTCGACGCCATCACCACGGTCAAGGAACGCGTGAAATTCTGCACGGTTTGCGGCAACGTCACGGAGCAGGAATTGTGCAACATCTGCCGTGACCCGCGCCGCGACCCGTCGGTCATCTGCGTTGTGGAGGAATCCAAGGACGTCCTGGCTGTTGAGCGCACGCGCTCCTTCCGGGGCCGATACCACGTTCTGGGCGGCGCCATTAATCCGATCGCCGGCGTCGGGCCGGAACAGCTGCGGATCAGGGAGCTCCTTACCCGGCTCAACGACGGCGCCATCCAGGAGATCATCATCGCCACCGACCCCAATCTTGAGGGTGAGGCAACCGCCACGTACCTGGCCAGGATGCTGAAATCGATCGGCATCGCGGTCACCAGGCTTGCCTCGGGCCTGCCCGTGGGCGGTGACTTGGAGTACGCGGACGAGGTCACCCTGGGGCGGGCGTTCGAGGGCCGCCGCAATGCGTTGAGCTGACCCGGTCACCGACGGCAGCCCATGCAACCGCTATCCTCCATCGTCACGGAACGCCTGGAACTGCGCCCCCTGACGGAAGCCGACGCCGACGCCTTACGCGGACTCCGGGGCAATCCCGATGCGGTCCGCTTTTTGTCGCACCAGCCGCTGAGCGCCGGGAAAACAGATCAGCTCCTCGCCGATTTGCTGACCCGCGCGGAACGCTCAACGGCTGCCTGCTTCCACGTCGGCTGGGCAGTAGTGCTTCGGTCTTCAGGGGCGATGATTGGCGACGGCCGCACGTGGAACACGGCTGAACCACCGTTGCCGGGCAGCCTTCCCGACCGCTATGCCAGTCTCGGCTACCTGTTGCACCCGGACCACCACGGCAAAGGCTACGGCACCGAAACCGCCGCGGCGCTGGTCCGCTGGCTCTTCACCGAACGCGGCATCGACACCATCTACGCCGGCGTCTACGAAGCCAACACCCCTTCCCGGCGCCTCCTCGAACGCCTCGGCTTCGTCCGGGATCATTACTTCACCGCCAACCAGGACAGCCATGGCAAGGGGCTGGCCTCCTGGCGCTACCGCCTGGACCGGGCGGCGTGGAGCGCCGGGCCACCATACGGTCACAATTCAACGCCGCGCGGCTCCCGGCGATAAACTGAGCACATCAGTTACGCCGTCGCGACGTTAGGTTGCTTGGCCCCGGAACCCCGATTTGATCCAGTGAGGGTGCGCGCATGAGTATGCCCACTACCGAAGTGAAGACCGAAAATCAGCCGCACGTGGTGCCCATCGCCACTGCCCGCACCAAGCAGCTCATTGTGCAGAAGTTCGGCGGCTCCTCGGTTTCTGACGCGGACGGCATCAAACGGGTGGCAAAGCGCGTAGTTGACGCGCAGACGGCCGGCAACGAGGTAGTTGTGGTGGTCTCGGCCATGGGCGACACCACCGACGAACTCCTGGATCTTGCCGCGCAGGTCACCGATTCGGCCCCCGCGCGCGAAATGGACATGCTCCTCTCCGCCGGTGAGCGCATCTCCATGGCCCTCGTCGCCATGGCCATCAACAAGCTCGGCGCCTCGGCCCAGTCCTTCACCGGGTCGCAGGCAGGCATGATCACCGACGGCATCCACGGCAAGGCGCGCATCATCGACGTCGACCCGCACCGGATCCGCACCGCCCTGGACAAGGGACACATCGCCATCGTGGCCGGTTTCCAGGGGATGAGCCGCACCACCAACGAGATCACCACCCTGGGCCGCGGCGGGTCCGACACCACCGCGGTGGCCCTGGCCGCGGCGCTGGACGCCGATGTCTGCGAGATCTACACGGACGTGGACGGCATCTACACGGCGGATCCCCGCGTGGTTCCCTCCGCCCAGAAAATCGACCGCATCTCCAGCGAAGAAATGCTGGAACTGGCCGCTTCCGGCGCCAAGATCCTGCACCTGCGCTGCGTGGAATATGCGCGGCGCTTCGGCGTGCCGCTGCACGTGCGTTCTTCATTCAGCCAGAACGAAGGCACCTGGGTCATGCCGGGAGCCGACGACAAGATCACGACTCAAGAGGGAGTTGCCTTGGAGCAGCCAATCATCTCCGGCGTTGCACACGACCGTTCCGAAGCCAAGGTCACCGTGGTGGGGGTTCCCGACATCCCGGGCAAGGCCGCCGCGATCTTCCAGGTGATCGCCGATGCGCACTCCAACATCGACATGATCGTCCAGAACGTCTCGACGCACGGCACCGGCCGGACGGACATCTCCTTCACGCTCCCCATTGTCGAAGGCGCCGACGCGCTCGCTGCCCTCCGTGCCGCCCAGCCGGAAATCGGCTTCGAAAGCATCGAATACAACGAGCAGATCGGCAAGCTCTCGCTGATCGGCGCCGGTATGCGTTCGCACCCGGGCGTTTCGGCCACATTCTTCAAGGCCCTGTCCGACGCCGGGATCAACATCAACATGATCTCCACCTCTGAGATCCGCATCTCCGTGGTGACGCACGCGGACCTGCTCGACGATGCAGTCCGGGCCATCCACAAGGCATTCGACCTGGACAGCGAAGACGAAGCAACGGTCTACGGCGGCACCGGCCGCTAAAAAGGCTTCCTGACTCGGGATAATTAGCTCAGGGCACAAAGAACGGCGCAGCGGCAGGACCGCTGCGCCGTTCTTTTGTGTGCCGGGCTACGTGATGTCTTCCTTGCGCACCGCGTAGTGGTGGCCTTCGGAGTCTGTCTCTACTTCGAAGTGGGACAGATCCTGCTCGGAAGCCGTCTCATAATCGTCGTGTTTGTGAACAATAGGTGCCGCAGGATCACCCCGCGTGGCCGGCCCGAAGAAGAACCGCAGTTTGTCGGTCTTGCTCATGAAGCGCTGTATCGCCTTTGCCACGATTCCCACCCCCTTTCCCTTGGTCGGGCCAGGCAGTGATGCATTGGCCGTTTGGTTCATGTGCCCATATTTTACGCCCGGGGACGCAAAAAGGCCCCGGGCTGTGGGCCCCTGAAACGGCTTAGCGAAGGGACTGGTCGTCCGGATTCCGTGGCACCACGTACGTGCTGCCGTCCGGCCTGCGTACCGTTTCCCACTGCTGCGTCTCGGCTTCGCGGCGGGCCAGGAGGGCTTTGTTCTCGTCGGTCATCTCATGTCCCAGCGAGCTGCGGTTTGCGGGACCGAAGATGGCCCGGAGCCTGCCTGTGGCGCGCATGAACCTTTGGGCAGCGTTTTCCTTGTTGGCCATTGCGGATTCCCTTTCAGAACGGACGAGTCCAATCCAGTGTACGCTAATCATTAGCCCACTAACGATTGAGGAGAGCCCGATGAATCAGCGCTCGGCCGCGGCCATCGAAGCGTCTGACGAAGACCTCCTGCTGGAGCATCAGCTCTGCTTTGCCCTGACGGTCGCGTCCCGGAGCGTCGTGGGCGCCTACAAGCCGGTTCTGGACCGGCTGGGGCTGACCCACCCGCAGTACCTCGTGATGCTCTGCCTGTGGGAGTCCAGCCCGCGCTCGGTCCGCGACATCAGCGACGCCCTGGCCCAGGAGCCGGCCACCATCTCACCGCTGCTGCGCCGCCTTGAAACGGCCGGCTACATCACCCGCGGCCGGGCCGCCGGCAACGAGCGCGCACTGGCCGTCGGGCTCACCCCGAGCGGCGCGGCCCTCCGGCAACAGGCGACGGCGGTCCCCGGAACCATGATGGAGCGGCTGGGCCTGACCCGGGACCAGGTAGGCCAACTCCACCAGGCGATGATGGAGCTGATTGCCGCCACCAAAGCCCGCAGCCGAACGTGATGCCGGCGCCGGCCGACGGGACCCTGCGGGCACCTAGCCCGGGCTCCCGTCAGCCGCCGGGGCACGCGTATGCACCGGTCACGGCGCCGTCACGGTGACGTTCAGCTGGGTTGACGGTCCGGTGCCGAAGCGGATCAGGCCCACCCACTTGCCGACCTCAAGCCCGGTCCAGCTGGCTGTGAGCTCGCCCGTGGTGCCGTTTTCGATAGTGAGCGGGTTGGGGCTGACGGCCATGTTTCCGGCGTCACCGGCAAGGACCATCACTTCGACCGAAGCAGCCGTTGCCGCGTTGCCGGGGCTGGCGAACAGGTTGGCGGTCACCTTCCAGTCGCCTGCCACCGGGTCCACGACGGAGACCGCCTCATTGGCCGAAGGTGTGGCACCCGGATAAAGCAAACCCACCGGCGAGACCACGTAGAGGTCGAAGTCCGCTGCGGGGTTGGCCGAGATGACCTCGAACCGGGCGAGGGAAGAACCTGCCGGGACGTTGACGATCTGAACGTCATTGGCGGCGTCCTTGACCCCGGTGTACGGACCCGGAACCAGGCTGATCGCCGTCGAGTTTCCCTTGGCGAGCCCCCTCACCGCCACCTCGATCGGCTCGGGACTGCCGGACGTCACCGGTATCACGACACTGCCGTTTCCGCCGGCGGAGGCGGCATTGACGACAGCCGGCGCAACGGCCGTGACCGACCGGATGGCCACCGGCGAGCGGACCGTCGCCTCATCCGAAGTCCAGGTGAGTGATCCGCCCACGAATGCGTCCAAGGCGGCGCCGGAGTTGGTGAACTGCACCGTGAAGGTGGCCTTCCCGCCTTCTTCGAGTGTCACCACGTCCGGCGTCACTTCGGCGGTGATTCCGGGAACGTCGATGTCGGCACTGTAGGTTCCCGCCGTCAACGCAGTTACCGTCCGCGTCACGGTCTGGGTGCCTGTAAGCCCGCCGATAGCGATGGACGGGAGGTTGACGTCCATGGCGGCCACCGGGGCAACACCCAACTGGTAGCCCAGCCCCTGCAGGAAGCCGAGCCAGTCGCTGGGCCCGGCGTCGTAGACCAGCCCGGGTGCTGCCATCCGGGCAGGATCTACCTGTCCGGCACCTTCGGCAAAGACGTCCTGCACCGGCGATCCTTCAGCGTCCACCAGGTCGTATGCCGTGGTCATCATCGCCGACTTCACCGTGGCCGGGGACCACAACGGGTTCTTGCCCAGCAGCAACGCTCCCAGCCCTGCAATCTGCGGGGCTGCCATGGATGTTCCGGACAGGAAGCCGAAGTTCTGGCCGTTGGAGCCGATGGGCGAGACAGCTGCCAGCACACCGACGCCCGGAGCCGCAATGTCCGGTTTCAGGAGGTCGCCATTGGCCGCCAGCGTGGGCCCGCGTGATGAGAAGCCTGCAATCTGCGGGACCGGTGGCGGGTCCAAGCCCGTTGTGTCAGTGGACACCAGGCTCGCCGTCAATGCAGCGTCAGCTGCCAGCACCTCTTTTATGGCGGGGTCCTCGAGGTGGACCGTCGGGACACTATGCAGATCCACGTCCAGCGAGTTGGGTGTCAGGTTGACCAGGACCATTCCGACGCCGCCTGCCTGCGCCACGGTTCCGCTCTTGGCCGTCCGGTCCACCACCCCGCGGTCGCAGACCACGATCTTGCCGGCGGCCTTGGCCGGGTCCAAAGTGCCCGGAGCGCACAAGGCCGCATTGGCGTCGAGGGCATCGGCCATCTTCACACTGACGGCCAGGGCAATGGGCGCGTCCGCAACTTCAGTCGCCATGATGCTGGCACCCGCGAACTTCTCGCCGCTGGACAACTCCACGGTGCCGCGGAGGCTGCTGCTGTGGGTCGATGCAGCCACACTGGTCATCCACGGTGCGGCATGGTTCACGGTGCTGACAGCCGGTCCCGAGTTTCCGGCCGAGGCGGCCACGAATACCCCGGCGGCCGCGGCGTTCAGGAAGGCGATTGATACCGGATCGGCGGCGGAGTTGTTGGTCCCGGAGATGGAATAGCTCAGGACGTCGACGCCGTCCCTGATGGCGTCCTCGATGGCCTCAACGCTGCTGGAAGCGAAGCAGCCGGTGGTCGCCGGGCTGACGCCCTCCCAGCAGACTTTGTAGATGGCGAGCTTTGCAGCGGGGGCCACCCCCGAGCCCTTGCCGAAGTCCCGGCCGCCAACAGCCTGGCTGACATCGTAATTTCCGGCCGCGGTACTGGCAGTGTGCGAGCCATGGTTGTTGACGTCGAGCGGCGAGAACGATTCCTTCGGCGAGCGCAGGCCGGGAGGAACTACTGCTTTGAAGCCCTCGTCGTAGTACCGGGCGCCGATGACTTTGCTGTTGCACTCAGTTCCGGCGAATTGGTCACCCGCTTCGCAGACGCCCGCGAACGTGCTCCCGTCCGCTTTAAGCATGGTGATCTGGTTTCCGGGCGACAGGTACGGTTCACCCACCTGGGGACCTCCGGACAGGGGCGCCACCTGGTCGCCGGCAAAGAAGGGATTGCCAGGGGTGTAGCCCGTATCCAGCACACCCACCACGGTT
The DNA here is from genome assembly GCF_030812315.1 of Arthrobacter oryzae. Lineage (GTDB taxonomy): Bacteria > Actinomycetota > Actinomycetes > Actinomycetales > Micrococcaceae > Arthrobacter > Arthrobacter oryzae_B. The sequence goes on from NZ_JAUSSM010000003.1 coordinate 59,644, forward strand.
CCCTTGCCGGCGTTGGCTTCGCCACCGAACTGTTCGGCCCAGACTCCCGTGGGACCTGGCAGGCCCAGGAATTCGGTGCTGGAGTAGTCGATTTTGTAGAGCTTGTCCTTAAAGACACCAAGGACGTTACCGTCCTTGGCCAACGCATTCGCCTGTTCCGCGGATAGCTCCGCACTGAAGCCGTTCACCGCCAGGGTGTAGCTGTCGTCTATGGCCACCCCTTCTTCCGCGGCCACTCTGTTCTGCTGTGACTCCAGGTGTGCGGAGTAGCGCTGGGACTCAGCGCTGGAGGCGTCGAGCTTCCTGCCGTTGGACACCGCAGTCCCCGGGATTCCCTCGACTCCGCCAGTGTAGGCAGCGAGCGGCTTGTCCTTCAGCATCACAATGTAGCGGCCGCCGTCCAGGGACGCTTCCGCCTCACCCGATGCACCGCCTTCAAGCCCAGGCGGATCCGCCTGGGACGCGGGGTCTGCGGGGTCGGCGGCTGCCCAGGCCGGGGCCGCCAGCCCCTGGCCGATCAACAGTGAAACTCCCAAAGCAACGGTGGCGGCGAGGCGTGTGGCCGGATTTCTGCTTTGAGTGCGGGGGCCCACATGCGGGTAAGTCATGACGTACTGCCTCCTAGGTTGTCGGACCGTTGGCGTGACCGGTCCCACGGACTGGAAGTATCCGTCCACGTCGGCGAAACGTGGGCGTGAGGCCATACATCCAGTGATGTGAGAAACATACCGGAGTGCGGCCGCGGAATCGAGATGTTCCGGAATGATTTAATCGCCGGACCGCTGGCTCCCGGAGGTCGCCGCCGCACCCCGCCCCTGCCCAGCCTGAACCGGCCCGGCTCCCCCGCCTCGACCAGGCCGAACGGCAGGGTCCATCGCTGGACTCCGGCGATAGAATGGACCAAATGAGGAGGACCGGTAATGCGTAAGGCATGGATTCACGCACTCGTTCTGGTATCCGTTGTCGGTCTCTCCGCCTGCTCGCCCGGCGGCGGCGGCACTCCAGGCCCTTCACCCACGGCCACGACTACGGCCACCAGCCCGTCCACGGCGACGCCGTCGCCGGACACCGAAACCACTGTGCCTGCTCCGTCTCCTCCCCCGTCCTCCGCGCCCCCCACGGCCGGCCCGGGCAAGGGGAATGCCGAACTCGCCATCATGGTCAAGCGTGCGGAATCGGAACCCGCCCAGAACTACACGCTGGTCTGCAAGGACGGCACCCCGACCGCTGAAAGCAGCCATCCGTCAGCCGCAGCCGCCTGCAAGGCGCTTAAGGACAACCCGGCCGTGCTGAGCCCGGCACCGCGCCAGACGGATCAGGCCTGCACGCAGCAGTACGGCGGCCCGCAGGAGGCAACGGTCACCGGTGTCGTCGACGATTCGCCGGTGGATACTTCCTTCGCCCGCAGGGACGGCTGCGAAATCGGCCTCTGGAATGCAGCTAAGGACATTTTGGGATCCGCAGGCGGAGCGTCCTAGCCGAATGCATACTGTGAACCCCGGCCGGCACCACGTGCTGCCAGCGGATGCCTGGCAACACCGCGAAGCAGCCCACCAGGCCCGGGTCAGGCGCTACGCCGACCCTTACCTTGCCCGCCGCTCTGCCGGCAAAAAGCACCCCGTTGAGGACTTCCTCTTCACGTACTACACCCAGAAACCGGGCCAGCTCCTGCGCTGGCACCCCGGCGCCGGCGCCGTCCTCACCGGGCCGGACGCCGCGGCCCGCTCCGCGTGGAAGTACTACCGGGTGCTCGACGACGGCGACCTCGCCGCCGCAGGGCTGCCGGCCGGCACCGCTGCCGCAACCTTTGACCGCGCATCCTTCCTGGCCGAGCGCCGGGAGGCACTGCAGTTTGCCGGGATAATCCTGCGGGGCACTGCGTTGCGCCCCGCCCAGTTCGGCTGCTTCGGGCTGCACGAGTGGGCGATGGTGTACCGCCAGGACAAATTTGAGCTGCGCCACGAATACCTGCAACTGCGCCTCGGGGCAGCGGGCACGGACCGCGTTGTGGAGGACAACAGGATCCGGTGCTCGCACTTTGACGCTTTCCGCTTCTACACTCCGGACGCCACACCCCTTAACGAACTCACTCCCAGCCGGGACAACCAGCGGTCCATGGAACAGCCGGGCTGCCTGCACGCCAACATGGATCTCTACAAGTGGGCCTACAAGCTGTCGCCCGCCCTGCCCAGTGAGCTGGTCATGGATTGCTTCGAATTGTCATGGCGGGTCCGCGCCATGGACATGCAGGCATCCCCGTACGACCTTGAGGAGTGGGGCTACCCGCCCATCCCGATCGAAACAGCTGCCGGCAAGGCGGAGTACGTCGAACATCAGCGCGCCTTCTCCGCCGAGGCGCAGGAGCTTCGGATGCGGCTACTCGATGCCCTGGCACCGCTGCTCGACGCGGTCCGGGAGGACTGATGGCCGGAGAAGTGGATCTGACCGTCCGGCTGACGGAGTCACCTGGCGCACCCGAGTACGTGTTCCGACTGGTTTTCCGCAGCGGAACAACGGCGCGGGATACCGCCCTTGAGGGGTCAACGCTGCCGGACCCCGACGCGGCCCTGGCCGCCGTCGAACGCTTCGGCGAGGAAGTCTTCTTTGTGCCGCGGCGTGCTGACATGATGTGCACCCAGCAATATGGCGGCCCCCAGGTGGCAGTAGTGACCGGGACATTCCACGGCCGTCCCGTGCACAGCCGCTTCAGCCTGACCGACGGCTGTGAGATTGCCCGGTGGCGTTCCATGGCCCCGCTCTTCGGCGGCACGCCGGGATCCACCGGTCAGACCTAAGCAGCGCGGGCCCCAACGCACCCTGCCCTTCAACAGGAACGTCCCGGGAGCCGTTCGGCCGCCGGGACGTTCCTGTCAAACGCATTCCTTATTCAGTTGGACATTTGGCGCGTTTCCGGCCGGACGCTGTTCCGGCTAGTTTCCCGGAACCGTGTCGACCGGAGCGACCGCCGGAGCGCCGGACGGGGCCGGGGCCGCATCCGTGCCCACCTTGACGTTGACCCAGGTCTTGATGCCGTTGCCGCCCAGGCTCAGCCGGCCAAGGTAGGAGCCCTCGGCAAGGCCGGACCAGTTGGCTGTTGCCGTGGCGGCCGTGCCGTTCGGAGCAACGATGGGATTCGGGTTGACCGTCAGGTTCCCTGCGTCCCCGCTGAACGAGACAGCCTGGATCCGGGCAGAGGCGGCTCCGTTATCCGGGGTGGAGTAGAGATTGGCCACGATGTAGTACGTACCGGCCCTCGGTGATTCCAGGTCCAGGAACTCGCTGGCCGACGACGTCGCCACCTGCGTGGCCACGAGCTTCCCGCTGCCGTCCGGCGCGTAGACCACCATGTCCCAGTCGACGTCCTCTGTCTCCGCCTGGATACCGAGCCGGGCAAACGTGGCACCGGCCGGAACAGTCACCTGGACGACGGCGTTGTGTTCGTCATTCTTGGCCGCAAAAGCGCCGGGAGTCTTGGTGATCGCTGTCTCGGACAGGGGTGCGAGCCCCTCAATGCCTACGGCAATGGGCGAATCCGAACCAGACACCAGGTCCATGGTCCCGCTGCCCGTTCCGGTGGCGGAGCTGAACGAGAACGACGGCGCAATCTGGGCATCCACCGGACGGACAGCCATCGGCGAACTGACCGTACGCGGGCCCTTCCACGTCAGGGTGCCGGTGGTGAACTTGCCTGTCGGGGCTCCGACGCTCTTCACCGTGATGGTGACGTCGAGGCTCTTACCTGCCTTCTTGAAGTCCAGGACGGCCGGTTCAACGCGAACATCGAAGCCCGGAAGGTTGACCTCGGCCCTGTACGTTCCGGGGACCAGGGCAGTGAGCGTCCGCTTGACCTTGATCTCGCCAACGAGGCTGCCGAGCGCAATGGAGGGGACATTGAGGTCGCGCGCGGCCAAGGTACCTGCCTTGCGTGCACCGGTGTCGACGCCTTGCCCGTTGAGGAAGGCATTCCACTGCTTGATGTCCGAGTTGTACACCAGCCCCGGATCCAGCACGCGGGCGGAGTCAATGTGGCCGGCGCCGCCTTCGAACGGGTTCAGGTTGGGCGTTCCGTCGGCGTTGACCAGCGGGTAGGCGGTGGTCATCATGGCGGACTTGACCATGGCAGGTGACCACTTGGGCTGCTTGCTGAACACCAGTGCCCCAAATCCTGCGATGTGCGGTGCGGCCATGGACGTGCCTGACATAAAGCCAAACTGCGCACCGTTGTTCCCAATGGTGGAAACGCCCGCAAGGACGTTGACGCCGGGTGCTGAGATGTCCGGCTTCAGGAGGTCGCCTCCCGAGGCGAGGCTCGGACCACGGGAGGAGAAGCCGGCCACCTGGGGTGCCGGTGGGAGGGGTTCACCGGTGAGGTCGCCCTTGACGAGGCTGACCGTGAGGGTGGGGTCGGCGGCAAGCCTGGCCTTCAGCTCCAGGCTCTTGGGGGCGTTGACGTGGACAGTGGGCACCACGTGGTTGTCGGCGTCTTCGGAGCTGGACGAGAGGTTGACCAGGATCATGCCCAGACCGCCCTTCGACTGGACTTCAAGGCTCTTCGCCGTGCGGTCCACAACGCCACGGTCGCAGACTACGACCTTGCCGCTGACCTTGGCGGAGTCCAGGGTTCCCGGGCCGCAGAGGTTAGCGGGCGTGGGAGCACCCGCCGCCGCAGCGTCCGCTGCGACCACGACGGGAGCATCCTTGACCTCGGTCTTCATGATGGAGGCGCCGCGGAACATGGTGCCGTCGGAAACCTTCACCGTGCCGAGCAGATCGCTCGGGAACGTGGAGGCTGCCACTGTGGTCAGCCACGGCGACGCGTGGTTTACCGTGGAGACCGCGGGCCCGGAGTTGCCGGCCGAGGCCGAGACGAACACGCCGACCGCCGCTGCGTTCAGGAACGCCAGCGCCACAGGGTCCGTGGTGCTGTTGGTGTTGCCGGAGATCGAGTAGTTCAGGACGTCCACACCGTCTTTGATGGCGGCGTCGATGGCTTCCACTGAAGCCGAGGAGTAGCACCCGCCGGTATTGGGATCGTTGTCCTCCCAGCACACTTTGTACACCGCGACTTTGGCGGCCGGTGCGACGCCGGAGCTCGTGCCGAAGCTGGCGCCGTCGATGGCCTGCTCCACGTTGGCGTTGCCGGCGGCGGTTGTGGCGGTGTGGGTCCCGTGGCTTCCGACATCCACCGGCGAGATCAGTTCCTCCGGGGCGCGGTTCTCCGGCGCCACGTACTGGAGGAACGAATCGGCGAAGTACCGCGCGCTGATCACCTTCGAGTTGCAGTCGCTCCCGTCAAAGGCCGCACCGGATTCGATGCCCTTCTGGCACTCACCTTCGAAGGTTGTGCCGTCGGATTTGAGCATGGCGATGGTGCCGTCCTTGGTCCGGTACGGGACGCCCATTTCCGCCTTGCCCTTGCCGCCGCCCTTGCCGCTGGCGCTGAGCGGCTCCACTGCCTCGCCTTGGAGGAAGGGGTTGTCCGGGGCGTAGCCCGAGTCGATCACCCCGACCACCGCACCCTTGCCCGCATTGGCTTCGCCGCCGAACTGCTTCGCCCAGGCGCCGTCCTGGCCCGTGAGGTTCAGAAAGTCGGTGGTGGTGTAGTCCGGAGCGTTTTCCACGTCGGGTGCGACCAGGAGGACTTTACTGTCCTTGGCCAGTTCGGCGGCCTGGCGTGCGGTCAGATGGGCTACGAATCCGTTGAGCGCCGCTGTGTACTGCTTAGCCGGCTTCGCGGAATGCTTGGCCGCGACGTCGCGTTGCGACTGGCGGAGGTGGGCGTCGTAGGCCTTGAATTCCGGGCTCTTGGCGTCAAGCTTTCGACCATGCTGCGGTTTGGTGGCGGCGAGTCCCCCCGTTCCGCCCTCATATGCGGCGGCGGCTTCCTCGGCCAGGACCACTATGTAGCGGCCGTCCTTGTAGTCCGACGGATTGACGTTCCCGGCCTGTACTGCGGTGGTGGGTCCAGCCGGCGCCGCGGTAGCGGGTCCTGCTGCGACGGAGGAGAGAAGCAGCGGGAGGCCTACAGCCAGCGCCGCAGCCTTCCGGAGTCCCCCGCCCCGGACAAGGCTTATTCCTTTTGATTTCACGAGTGACTGAAACCTTTCATGAGGTACGGGGCCGGCGGTGTGGCCGGTCTCGGTCAGCTGGGAAATGGCAGCCGGAATAACAGATCCTGTCATCCGGCGAGACCAGCCGAGTCATACAGTACAGAGTGATAGGCGAATATGACATAGGACACAAACATCGTTTTGTTTTTGTCATTTCGAGGCGTCGCCGGACATGACTGAGGGCGGTTTCCCAATGGAAACCGCCCTCAGTCCAAGACATTTTCGGGAAGCCGGACGGCTTCGGGAACCCTGGGGTTTTCGTGGCGGGGCCGACGGCGGCCCGGCGCCGGCTACTGGCGCGGAGTTCGGACAACCTCGCTGATCCAGGCGCGGGTCTTCGCATCAATGGGACCGGCCACATTGGTTGCCCTGGCCGCCCGATCGGCCTTGATCTTCTGAATCACCATTCGGCCCAGGCCCGCAAAAACTGCGGCTGCCATTACCGGTAGAAGCACGGACTTCGGTTTCTGAGCCATGCCGCAATCCTACTCAGCGGACCCGCGCGCCACCAGAGCCGGCGTCGTGCTCCAACCTCCGCGGTGAGTGCCCCAATTCACAGTCAACCGGCGAATGCGGCTTGACGCACTGCGGCCGGTAGAATGGGCATGCAAGCTCGCGGAGCGCTCTTTCCGCTGTCTTATGTTTGGAGTCCGCAGGGCTGTAAATGCAGCAGCAGACCAGCGTGAGACGGCACCACTCCGCTGCGCCCTTACCCAACGCTCACGCACAGGAGTTACCGGATGCCCCGGATCGTTGTCGACGTCATGCCCAAGCCCGAGATTCTGGACCCGCAGGGGAAGGCCATCGTGGGTGCACTTCCCCGCCTGGGCTTCACCAGCTTCAGCTCTGTCCGCCAGGGCAAGCGATTTGAACTGACCGTTGACGGCGAGGTGACCGATGCGATCCTGGCCCAGGCCCGCGAAGCAGCCGAAACCCTGCTGTCCAACCCCGTGATCGAAGACGTCGTCAACGTCGAGGTCGTCGAGGCCTGAGATGACTGAACTTCCCTTGATTGGCGAGGCGGTCGCTGTCGCGGCCAACCCGCGCCTCGCCGGCGCCAAGATCGGCGTCGTCACCTTCCCCGGAACCCTCGATGACCGCGACGCCGCCCGCGCCGTAAGCCTCGCCGGTGCCACGCCCGTGGCACTCTGGCACGCGGACACCACCCTCAGCGACGTCGACGCCGTCGTGATTCCGGGCGGTTTCTCCTACGGCGACTACCTCCGCGCCGGCGCCATTGCCCGCTTCGCTCCGCTGATGTCCGAGATCATCAAGGCAGCCAACTCGGACGCCAAGCTGCCGGTCCTGGGCATCTGCAACGGCTTCCAGATCCTCACCGAGTCGCACCTGCTGCCCGGCTCGATGATCAAGAACGACCATCTGAAGTTCATGTGCCGCGACCAGGTCCTGCGCGTGGAGAACAACAGCACGGCCTGGACCGGCGACTACGCTGCCGGCCAGGAAATCACCGTGCCGCTGAAGAACCAGGACGGCCAGTACATCGCCGACGAGAAGACCCTGGACGCCCTCGAGGCGGAAGGCCGCGTGGTGTTCCGCTACGTCGGCTTCAACCCGAACGGCTCCCGCCGCGACATCGCCGGCATCTCCAACGCTGCCGGCAACGTCGTCGGCCTCATGCCGCACCCCGAGCACGCCGTGGAACCCGGATTCGGCCCGGCGTCCCTCGACGGCGTCGGCGGCTCGGACACCGATGGCCTCGGTTTCTTTACCTCCGTCCTGAACAAGATTGTGGGAGGCGCAAAGTGAGTACCTCAGCTGAAACCGTCAGCCGGAAGTTCAACATCGACACGGTCGAGAACGCCGCCAAGACCCCGGACACCGAACTCCCCTGGGCCGAGCTTGGCCTGAAGCAGAACGAGTTCGACGAGGTCGTCAAGGTCCTGGGCCGCCGCCCGACCGGCGCCGAGCTCGCCATGTACTCCGTGATGTGGAGCGAGCACTGCTCCTACAAGTCCTCGAAGAACCACCTGCGCCAGTTCGGCGAGAAGGTGACCGACGAGATGAAGAAGGACATGCTGGTGGGCATCGGCGAAAACGCCGGTGTCACCAACCTGGGCGACGGCTGGGCCGTGACGTTCAAGATCGAGTCCCACAACTCGCCGTCGTTCGTGGAGCCCTACCAGGGCGCCGCCACCGGAATCGGCGGCATCGTCCGCGACATCATCTCCATGGGCGCCCGCCCCGTTGCCGTGATGGATCCGCTGCGCTTCGGCGCCATCGACCACCCCGACACCGCCCGCGTTATGCACGGTGCGGTTGCCGGCATTGGCGGCTACGGCAACTCGCTGGGCCTGCCGAACATCGGCGGCGAAATGGTGTTCGACTCCGTGTACCAGGGCAACCCGCTCGTCAACGCGCTGGCAGTCGGCGTGATGCGCCACGAGGATATCCGCCTCGCCAACGCCTCCGGCAAGGGCAACAAGGTTGTCCTGTTCGGTGCACGCACCGGCGGCGACGGCATCGGCGGCGCGTCCGTGCTGGCCTCCGAGTCCTTCGACGACACCAAGCCGTCCAAGCGCCCCGCCGTCCAGGTGGGTGACCCCTTCGCCGAGAAGGTCCTGATCGAATGCTGCCTGGAGCTGTTCAAGGGTTCCCTCGTTGAGGGCATCCAGGACCTCGGCGCCGCCGGCATTTCCTGCGCCACGTCGGAGCTTGCCTCCAACGGCGACGGCGGCATGGAGGTTGAACTGACCTCCGTCCTGCTGCGCGATCCCACCCTGACCCCGGGCGAAATCCTGATGTCCGAGTCGCAGGAACGCATGATGGCCGTGGTCACCCCCGAGAACATCGCCGCGTTTGAAGCGGTCATGGACAAGTGGGCTGTGGAATACTCCTGGCTGGGCGAGGTGACCGACACCGGCCGCCTGATCATCACGTGGGAAGGCGAAGTCATCGTCGACGTCGACCCGCGCACCGTTGCCCACGACGGTCCGGTCTACGACCGCCCGTACGCCCGCCCCGAGTGGCAGGACGCCGTCCAGGCCGATTCCTTCAGCGGATCAGTCCAGGACGCCGGCCGTCCCTCCGCCCCCGCGGAGCTGGCAGCCGCCGTCGCCGAGCTCATCGCCTCGCCGAACATGTGCAGCAAGGACTGGATCACCAACCAGTACGACCGTTACGTCGGCGGCAACACCGCACTGGCGTTCCCGGACGATGCCGGCGTGGTCCGCGTAGACGAGGAAACCGGACTGGGCGTGGCCCTGGCCACCGACGCCAACGGCCGCTACACCTACCTCGATCCGTACCACGGCGCACAGCTGGCACTGGCCGAGGCGTACCGCAACGTCGCCACCTCCGGCGCCGTTCCGATGGCCGTCAGCGACTGCCTGAACTTCGGTTCCCCCGAGGACCCGGATGTCATGTGGCAGCTCGCCGAGGCCATCCGCGGCCTGTCGGACGCCTGCATGGAACTGGGCATCCCGGTCACCGGCGGCAACGTCTCGCTGTACAACCAGACCGGCACCACCCCCATCCACCCCTCCCCCGTGGTGGCTGTGCTGGGCAAGCTGGACGACGTCGCCCGCCGCACGCCGTCGGGCTGGCGCGAAGACGGCCAGGCCATCTACCTGCTGGGCACCACCGCAGCGGAACTGGACGGCTCGGAATGGTCCAACATGCGCGGACACCTCGGCGGTTTGCCGCCCAAGGTTGACCTCGCCGCCGAGCGCGCGCTGGGTGAAATCCTGATCAACGCGTCCCGCGACGGCATGGTGGATTCGGCGCACGACCTCTCCGAAGGCGGCCTCGCGGCAGCACTCGTTGAGTCTTCCCTGCGCTACGGCGTGGGCGCCCGGATCGCCCTGCAGGACGTCATGGACCGCGACGGCGTGGACCTGTTCACGGCGCTGTTCTCCGAGACCCAGGGCCGCGCCGTGGTTGGCGTGCCCCGCTCCGAAGAGGTCCGGTTCACCGACATGTGCACCGCCCGCGGCTTCGCCCACACACGCATCGGCGTGGTGGACGCAGCCAGCGGCAAGCTGGAGATCAACGGCGTGGACGCCCTGTCGCTGGATTCGCTGCGCGAAGCCCACGAGGCCACCTTGCCGAAGTACTTCGGCTAACCCCCACCCAGCGCGAACGGACACTTGAGTCCCCCTTCCACGAGGGCCTCAAGTGTCCGTTCGCGCTTAAGGATCGATCAGTCGTCGCTGCGGAGCTCGCGTTGGCGTGCACTGAGGAGCTCGAGTTCGGGACGGTAGGCCACAAAGCGTTCGACGGCGGTGAGCACCTCCACGACGTGCGCCCGGTCGGCTGCCACCAGGCCCGCGCCCAGCTGCGTGCGCCGGTATTGCTCGTGGTCACCCACCTCGGCCACGGACACCTCAAAGCGGCGCTTCAGTTCGGCCAGCAAGGGCCGCACGACGGAGCGCTTCTCCTTGAGGCTGTGAACATCGCCCAGGAGAATGTCGAACTCAATCCATCCGATCCACATGCCATAAGCCTATCGATGGAGTCAGATGGTCAGTTCGCCCATCCGGTCCCAGCCGTCGCCGTCGAACTGGCGGCTGATGATCTGCGGCGTCTCGGCCAGGGCCTGCGGCATGTCCGCCATGGCCTTTTGGAAGTGCGCGCTGCTGACATGGTCACCGGCAGCATCGTCCTTGAAAGCCTCAACGAGCACGAACTCGTCGGGGTCTTCGACGCTGCGGGACCAGTCGAACCACAGGTTGCCGGGTTCCTGGCGGGTGGCCTGGGTGAAGTCATCCACGAGGCCCAGCCACTTTTCGGACCAGTCCGGCTTGACCTTGAATTTGACGACAATGAAGATCACGGGGCTATGCCTTTCGTTGAGTTTGTCCGGTGAGCCCGGCGGCGAGGGAATGCTCGCACTCGTCGATTGCCTCCCGGGCCCACTCCTGCTGCTGGGGTGTGCCGACGCGTTCGGCCCACTGCTCGGCCAGCTGGAACTCGACCAGGGCCTCGGTGAACCGCCCGGCCTCGTGCAGCGTCCAGCCGAGGTTGTTGTGCAGGGAGACCATCCAGCGCCGGGTCCGCGGATCGTGCACCGTGGAGGCGTACTCGAGGGCGCTGCGGGTCCAGGATTCGGCGTGCGCAGAGTCGGCGATCGCCAGCATGTGCAGCGCGTCAACCGCAAGGAATTCCTCGCTGAGGTGGTCCGCGAGTTCGGCCGCCTGTTCAAAGAGCGGCACGGCCATCGCCGCATGGCCGCTGGAGTTCAGGATACGGCCGCGTTCCATCAGCACCCTGACACCCACCGTGGGCTCGTCGGCATCGATCGAATCCAGCAGGGCGTCGGCTTCTTCGTAGCGGCCCTGCAGTCCGATGGCCCGCCCCAGCTGGGTGGCGAGCTCGGCCTGTTCGTCGGCGTCGTATTTTCCGTCTTCAGCAGCAGCCCGGAAACGGGCTTCCGATCCTGCAGGATCGTCGAAGTTCCACAGTTGGTCAAGGGTTTTCTGTTCCAGCATCCACCTGCTCCTGATCAGCTTTCACCTGCGGCCAGTTCGTGTGCACTCCCAATGTATCGGGAAGTGACATGCCTTTGTGCGCGTCCGGCGACGGCGCTGCCGGCAGCGTAGAACCAGTTGGACGGCCTGCTGAAAGCAGTGATTCTCAGGAACACCCGCCCCTGCCCGTCCACTTCCACCTCGAAGGACTCCTCGCCGCGCACCGGATGCCCCGGCAGGCTTCCGTATCCGAAACCGGCGCTTTGCGGACCGTCGCCGGGCACCGGCCGGTGCACCCACACAACCTCGCAGGGGGCATTGATCCGGAAGGGCCCGAATCCGAATCCGCTCACCACCCGGGCGCCGGGCACCACGACGTCGGACTCGGTGCGGACGCGCAGCCCGGACCTCTTCTGCAGCTGCCAGGTCAGGATTCCCTGGGCCACCCTCCGGTACAGGGCCAGTCCGTCGCCGAGGTAGGCCTGGGTCACCCCGCAAGGGAAGCCTTGCGGGGGCTGCCCGTGCTCAGTGGAGCCAATGCCCGGATAGTTCAGTCCGCCGCGGGCGATGCGTCCGCGGCCGGGATTGCTCATGCGCCGTCGCCCCGGGCAAGGCCTGCCCAGCCCAGCTGATCCCGCTGTTTTCGGCTGAGCGAGGCCACCACCAGGTCATAGGAGTCCTCCACCATGTCCCGGATCATATCGTCCGGCAACGCTCCGTCCAGCCTGACGCCGTTCCAGTGAGTCTTGTTCATATGCCAGGCGCCCGTGATTTCGGGATGGACTGCCCGCAGCTGTTCCGCCAGGGCCGGTTCGCATTTAAGGCTCACGGACCAGTCCGCCGGGTCCATGGCGGACAGCGCGAACATCTTGGCCTCCTGACGCGCCCCGCCGGCCACGGCGGCCCGCACTTTGAAGACGGACGTCTCGGGGCCGAACGGAAAGTCTTCAAAAGCGCCGGGGAAGCTCAGGCAGATCCCGCGGAGGGTGGCAACGTCCATAGCACGAGCCTATCCGGCGGCAGGGGCCAACCGCAGGCTGGCACACTAACCGCGGGCATCGCCGGTGCCGCAGTCCGTCCGGGGTAGTGCCGATCCTTGGGCCTTTAGATGCCCACCCGCCACCCTTCGCGGGCGGGGCACGAGTTGACCACCACGTCCAGTCCGGCCGCCTTGGCACGCTCCACGGCGGCGTCGTCGAAGACACCGAGCTGCAGCCACACGGCCTTGGCGCCCACAGCGATGGCCTGGTCGATGACAGCCCCCACCTTGTGGGAGTTCACAAAGCAGTCCACGACGTCGATCGGGTGCTTTTCGGCGGGGATGTCAGCCAGGGAGTGGTACCCCTTCTCCCCGTGCACGTCGTCACCCGGGAGGTTGACCGGGATGATTTCCATGCCCATCCGGTCACGCACGTACAGGGAGACATCGTAGGCCGAGCGCCATTCGTTGGTGGTGAGGCCGACGATCGCCCAGGTGCCTTTGGTTCGCATGAGACGGTCTATGACTGCCGGATCGTTAACGTGGGCCATACATCAACCTTACTCCTGCGGCCTTTGAGCCGGATCTTCGAATAAATGAATGAATAGCTTGGACGTCATGGGCGATGAACGAATATTACAGCGCAGCCTGGCGGGATTTTGGGAAATCGTGCATCTCAGTTCTAGTAGGTAGTGACCATCCCGAGCGGCCAAGAGACCTGGATCGATGAAGCCGCAGCAACCCCAGTGACGTGAGACGACCATTCCCACGTAACTGTTCCACTCTCTGTCGACGAAATTCGATGGAACCAGGGGAACCGCGGGTGCTACTGCCAGGACCGATGGAGTGCTGTAATGACCCCAGAGAATAGTTCTGCCCTGCCCACCTTTGCCCGGATTCCGTCCGAGGCAACCCCACAAACCACTTCGGACGCGACGGCGGACGAAGCAGGGCTGCGTGACGCGCCCGGCTCCTCTCGCGGCTCTTCGGGATGGTCCCTGACCGAGCCCATGGACGGCGCAGTGCACGGCGTCCCCACTGACGGACCGGCGCGTCACCGCGGCACCACCCCCCAGCCCGCCACTGCAGCTAAGCCGGCCGCTGCCGACACTCTGCATGTGGCCGACACGGTCGCGTTCTGGGAGGAACAGGCCCTGCGTTTGGACTGGGCGGCACCCGACGGCGGAGCCCTCAGTGGAAACAGCAGCCGAAAGCCCTGGCACACCGCCCACCGGCGCGTCCCGGCAGACTTGGAAGCCGGCACCGGCCCCGACATCACCTGGTTCGAGGGCGGCAGGCTCAACGTCGCCTACAACTGCGTGGACCGCCATGTTGCGGCCGGGCGCGGCGATAAAGTAGCGCTGCACTTCGAGGGCGAACCCGGCGACCGCCGTGCCGTCACGTACGCCGAACTGCAGCGGGAAGTTTCCAAGGCGGCGAATGCCCTCCTGGACCTGGGCATCACCAAGGGCGACCGGGTGGTCATCTACCTCCCGGTCATCCCCGAAACCGTCATCATCACCCTGGCCGTGGCTCGGATCGGCGCCGTCCATTCCCTGGTCTTCGGCGGCTTCTCCGCCGAGGCGCTGAAGTTCCGGGTGGAGGACACCCGGGCCAAGCTCCTGGTCACCACGGACGGCCAGTTCCGCCGCGGCGAGGCCGTGCAGGTCAAGGACAACGCCGATGCCGCGGTTGCCGGCGACAACGCCATCGAGCACGTTTTGGTGGTCAACCGCACCACCCCGGCGGACCGGCTGGCCGGCGTCCCGATGACCGAGGGCCGCGACGTGTGGTGGCACGACGCCGTCGGGCGGGCCTCCGACGTGCACGAGCCGGAAGTGTTCGACGCTGAGACTCCCCTGTTCATCATGTACACCTCCGGCACCACGGGTAAGCCCAAGGGCCTGGTCCACACCTCCGGCGGCTACCTCACACAGGCGTCCTGGAGCTTCGAGCACCTCTTCAGCAACCCGGACCCGGCGCTCCGGGACCAGGACGTGCACTGGTGCACCGCGGACCTGGCGTGGGTCACCGCCCACACCTATGAGATCTACGGCCCGCTGTCCAACGGCGTTACGCAGGTGATCTTCGAAGGCACGCCCAACACCCCGCACCCGGGCCGGCACTTCGAGATCATCGAGCGCTACGGCGTCACCCAGTACTACACGGCGCCCACGCTGGTCCGCTCGCTCATGGGCTGGTTTCCGGACGGCATCCCTGACACCTACGACCTCTCCTCCATCCGCATGCTCGGCACGGTCGGCGAAGCAGTCAACCCGGAGGCCTGGCGCTGGCTGCGGCAGAACGTCGGCGCCGGCACCGCCCCCGTGGTGGACACGTGGTGGCAGTCCGAGACCGGCGCCACCATCCTCTCCCCCGCGCCGACCGACATCGAGTTCAAGCCGGGCTGCGCGGCCCGTCCGCTGCCGGGCGTCAGCACCCGGATCGTGGACGACGCCGGCAATACCGTCCCGCCGGGCGTGCAGGGATTCATTGTGGTGGACACCCCGGGTCCGGCGATTGCCCGCACTGTCTGGGGCAACCCGCAGCGCTACTTCGATTCGTACTGGCGCAAGTACGCCGCCCAGGGCTGGTTCCTGGCGGGGGACGGCGCCAAATACGACGCCGACGGCGACATCTGGATCCTGGGGCGGGTGGACGACACCCTCAATGTGTCCGGCCACCTGCTGTCCACGATCGAAATCGAATCGGCCCTCGTCTCCCACCCGAGCGTTGTTGAGGCCGGCGTCTGTCCGGTGGCGGACGCCAAGACCGGCCATGCCGTCGTCGCCTTCGTGGTGCTGAAGGGCGGGGTTTCCGCGGAAGTGGCCGCCGAGCTCCGCAACCACGTCGCGAAGGAGATCGGACCGATCGCCAAGCCGCGCGACGTCGTCGTGGTTCCTGACGTGCCCAAGACACGCAGCGGCAAGATCATGCGCAGGCTGCTCACCCAGCTTTTCGAGAGAACCGCCCTCGGCGACACAACATCGCTCCAGAACGAACCGGCGATCGCCGGAATCCAGGAAGCCTTGGACGGCTATGCCGCCGCCGTCCCGGCTTCTCCCCTCAACGGACAGAAGTAAAGGAACAATCATGAACGACATCAGCAACGTTGCCCGTCTTTCCGAGCCGCTCAAGTTCGCCTACTGGGTGCCGAACGTTTCCGGCGGCCTGGTGGTCTCCACCATCGAACAGCGCACCGGCTGGGACTTCGACTACAACAAGAAGCTGGCCCGGATCGCGGAAAACTCCGGATTCGAATACGCCCTGACGCAGACCCGCTACACCGCCTCCTACGGTGCGGACAAGCAGCACGAGGCCACGTCCTTCAGCCTCGCGTTGCTGGCCGCCACGGAGCGGCTCAAGGTCATCTCGGCCGTCCACCCCGGCATGTGGCACCCCGGCGTGCTGGCCAAGTTCATCATCACAGCGGACCACATCTCCAACGGCCGCGCCGCCGTGAACATCGTCTCCGGCTGGCTCAAGAACGAGTTCACCAACTTCGGCCTCGAGTGGCTGGAGCATGACGAGCGCTACGTCCGCACCGAGGAATTCATCAAGGTCCTGCGTGGCCTCTGGACCGAGCAGGAATACAGCCAGTCCGGCAAGTACTACAACATCACCGACTTCACCCTGAACCCGGCCCCGGTGGACGTTCCCGGCCGGGCGCACCCGGAGATCTTCTTCGGCGGCAACTCCACCGCGGCCCAGGCCACCGCCGGCCGCGTGGCCGACTGGTACTTCTCCAACGGCAAGGACCTGGAGGGCTTCAAGGAGAACATCGCAGGCGTGGTCGCCGGGTCGGGTGCCGCCGGGCGCGGCACTGAAGGCGCCCTCCCTGCCCCGAAGTTTGGCCTCAACGGCTTCGTCATCGCCCGCGACTCCGAAAAGGAAGCCCGCGACACCCTCCGCGAAATCGTGGAGAAGGCGCACAAGCCCGCAGTCCAGGGGTTCCGCGACGCCGTCCAGGAGGCCGGAGCGTCCACCAAGGACGGCAAGGGCATGTGGGCCGACTCCACCTTCGAGGACCTGGTGCAGTACAACGACGGGTTCAAGACCCAGCTGATCGGCACTCCCGAACAGATCGCTGAACGGATCGTGGAGTACAAGAAGATCGGCGTGAACCTGTTCCTCACCGGCTACCTTCACTTCCAGGAGGAAGTGGCGGCCTTCGGCCAGGACATCCTGCCGATCGTCCGCGAACTCGAGGCGGATCTTGCCCGCAGGAACGGCACGGAGCTGGACCTGTCCCGGACGCCGGTGGCTTCGGCAGGCTCAACCGCAGGGCTGGTGAACGCGTAATGGCTGACCGCAAGTTCGGTTTCCGCACCCGCGCCCTGCACGCCGGCGGCACCCCCGACGCCGAGCACGGCGCCCGTGCCGTGCCGATCTACCAGACCACGTCCTTCGTTTTCAAGGACACCCAGGACGCTGCCAACCTCTTCGCGCTGCAGAAGTACGGCAACATCTACTCGCGCATCGGCAACCCGACCGTGGCGGCGTTTGAGGAGCGCATTGCGTCCCTCGAGGGCGGCATCGGCGCGGTCGCGACGTCGTCGGGCATGGCCGCGGAGTTCATCACCTTTGCCGCACTCACCCAGGCCGGCGACCACATCGTGGCAGCCTCCCAGCTGTACGGCGGAACGGTCACCCAGCTGGATGTCACCCTGCGCCGTTTCGGCGTGGACACCACATTCGTTCCCGGCACCGACCCCGCGGACTACGCGGCTGCCGTCCGGGAGAACACCAAGGCCATTTTCGTCGAGGTGGTGGCCAACCCGTCGTCGGAGGTCCAGGACCTTGAGGGGCTTGCGAAGGTAGCGAACGACGCTGGCATCCCCCTCGTCGTCGACGCCACCTTGAGCACGCCGTACCTCGTGCGGCCGATTGAGCACGGTGCAGACATCGTGATCCACTCCGCCACCAAGTTCCTCGGCGGCCACGGCACCACGCTGGGCGGCGTGATCGTGGAGAGCGGCCGGTTCAACTGGGGCAACGGCAAGTTCCCCACCATGACCGAGCCCGTGGCCTCCTACGGCAACGTCTCCTGGTGGGGCAACTTCGGCGAATACGGGTTCCTGACCAAGCTGCGCTGCGAGCAGCTGCGCGACATCGGTCCCGCGCTCTCACCCCAGTCCGCATTCCAGCTGCTGCAGGGCGTGGAGACGCTTCCGCAGCGCCTCGACGAACACCTGAAGAACGCACAGGCCGTGGCGGAATGGCTCGAAGCCGATCCCCGCGTGGCGTACGTGAACTTCTCCGGCCTGCCGTCCCACCCGCATTTTGAGCGGGCGAAGAAGTACCTGCCCCTGGGTCCCGGATCGGTGTTCTCCTTCGGCGTGAAGGGCGGCCGCACGGCCGGGCAGAAGTTCATCGAGTCGCTCCAGCTGGCCTCCCACCTGGCCAACGTTGGCGACTCACGCACCCTGGTCATCCACCCCGGCTCCACCACGCACCAGCAGCTGAGCCCGGCCCAGCTGGAATCCGCCGGTGTCCCGGAAGACCTGGTCAGGATTTCGATCGGGCTTGAGGACATCGAGGACATCCTCTGGGACCTCGACCAGGCCCTAACTGAAGCGCAAAAGGCTGCGACGGACAACTTGGCCAACGATGACCTCGACGAACCGGCCGACGCCTGCACGATCGGAGCACTTTCATGAGCACTGAAGACCGCACCTGGCAGGGCCCCTCGGCGCCAGACCGCCTGAACCTGCTCCGGCAGGCGACGTCCATTGCGATTGTGGGTGCCTCCGACAAGCCTTCGCGGGCCAGCTATTTTGTAGCCACCTACCTGCAGTCCTCCACGCGGTACAAGGTGTACTTCGTGAACCCCGTTGTGAAGGAGATCCTTGGCCAGCCGACCTACGCCTCATTGGCCGAACTTCCCGAAAGCCCGGACATCGTGGATGTGTTCAGGAAGCACGACGATCTCCCGGGCGTCCTGGACGAGGCCATCGCAGCCGGTGCCAAGACCCTTTGGCTGCAGCTGGGTTCCTGGCACGAGGAAGTGGGCGCGGATGCTGAAACGGCCGGGCTCAATGTGGTGATGGACCGGTGCGTGAAGATCGAGCACGCCAGGTTCCACGGCGGACTCCACCTTGCCGGATTCGACACCGGCGTCATTTCCTCGAAGCGACAGGTCCTGGCCTGACCCCGCCCCTTGGCGCGGCCCAACTGACTCGCAGTTAACGTCGCGAAGATCGCTTTTGGGAGCGTTAACTGCCAGTCAGTTGGGTGGGGTTACCGCCGGAACTTTCCCAGCCAACTGCTGACGGAATCAAGGGCGGACTCCACTGTGGAGTCGATCGCGGTTTCCACGGTCGAACCCAGCTTCACACCCGATTTCGCCGGGTCCATCCCCTCGTATTCCGGTGCTCCGTCGCTGAGTTCCGCTCCGTCGCCGGTTTCCGCTGCATCGGATTCGGCCGCACCAGGCGTAATTTCGGCGTCCTGCCCATCGGCCTGATCCGATGCCCGTCCGGTCATGCCCTGCCCGGCCCCGGCGTTGCCCGGATTAGCCCTACCGTGGTTGGCCCGCCCGGTATTTCCGTTCGAGGCGGCGCCGTGAGCCCAGCCTTCGCCGATCGGTGACCGGCCCTTATCCCGCCCGGTCGTGATTGGCGCCGCGGGCTCGACAGCCGCCGCCTCTGCATCGGCGGTTTGCGCGGCAGGCTCAGCGGGTCCGTGTGCGGCCGCAGGGTGGGCCCGGTCAAGCTGCAGGAAGAGCGGTGAGACCCAGGTGATCCGCCCCCTGTGGTCCGCGGCTTCCGGCGCCAGGGGAAGGGTCCAGCCGGGCGCCCAGTCGGTGGTCAGCTGTTGGACGGACCACGGCCCGGAGCCGTCTCCGGACCCTTGGCTGGTGGCAGCAACACCGCTGACTCCGAGGCCCATGCCTGCCAGGACCGCGAGCCCCACCACCGTGGGACGGTGCTTGCGCAGCCAGCGCTGCCGGGTCAGCTCATCCCGCGGACCGTCCAGCATAAGGGCTAGTTCGGGCCCGGGGGCGGGTGCCGGCATCTGAGCGAGTGAGGCAATGGACAAGAGGGCGGCTTTGAGTTCGGGCACCTCTGCGTGGCCTGCGTCCAGCAGAAGCCGGTCAACGGTCCCCCCGGAAAATTCATCCCTGGTTGTCATGGCGCCACGTAGTCCTTTACGGCCGAATGTTCACGGAGTCTGTCCAAAGCACGTCGCTGAAGCTGTTTTACGGCTCCGGCGCTTTTCCCCATAATTTCGGCAACTTGATCCACCGTGAGATCTGCAATGATCCGCAGTGTCAGGACTTCCTTCTGGTCCTCTCCCAGCGCTTCCAGCAGCGCCAGCACTTCCCCCGGTGCCACCAGCTGCATGGCCGCTGCTTCCGCCGATCTGGATTCCCGCCGGTCCAGCTCCGGTTCGAACGGTTGCTTCGCTGGGGTTCGGCTTTGCCTTCGGTGGTCGTCAACCATCCGTGCATGCGCTACCGAGAACAGGAACGTGCGAAGTCCGCTGGCACCGCCGCTAATGGTATCGATCCGGGGCAGAACCGCAAGGAAGACATCCTGCATGGTGGCCTCCGGGTCCTCGACACCACGGGCGGTCAGATACCCGAGTACCTGCGACGCATAGCTCCGATAGACCAGACTGAACAACTCGCCATCGCGTCCCTTGAGGGCATGCAATGAATCGTCGGTCAGTGCGTCTGTCACGGACGTGTGGCTTTCGTTCAAGGGAGATGGCTACATCATTGTATGGCCATCAAGTGGCGGCGGGGTTGTATCCCGCCCAACAACTTTACCCCGGGTAACCGAGGTGAAAGGCCGGCAGATACCGCGCACTCCTGGGCCGGCTTCCTGCTGAACCGGCTTCGGACAAAAAAGGGCCGGGCCGGAAACCTGATGGGGGACAGTTCCAGCCCGGCACTCTTTTTGCAGTCAAGCGCCGGGTTCGAACCTGATGGGGGACAACTTCGAACCCGGCGCTTTCATAGTGGTAATCGTCACGGCAGCGCCCAGGGTTACGCGAAAGCCGAAAAAACTTCACAAGAGTTTCAGCCGCCGTCCCCGTACAAGGTCAGAGGGGGGATAACCGTTGCCGGAGCCAGCGGATAACGGCTTCGCCCTGCCTTCGCTGAAAGGCCCGGAGAGTGGGGAGCCCCGGTGGGGGCGGCTGCCTCCCAGCGTCGGTAAAGTACGCCCCCAGGCCCGACAACACCCGATTAATGCCGTCCGCAGTGGCCGCGGCAAATAGCTGGTGGGACCCCAGCACGGACTCCACATCGAACCTTGGATCGTAGACCCGCACGTTTATCAGGACTGTGAGGCCGTCGACCCAAGGCGAGCCGATGCACGCCCACGGCCAGTCCACCAGCACGGCCCGGTTGTGGGCCGTCATCAGGATATTGTCGGACCGTACGTCTGTGTGCACGAGCGAGGGTCCGGCGAGGTCCTGGAGCCCGTTTTCGGCGAGTTGTCCCAAAGCGTCGAGGTTCTTCAGGATCCAGGGATCGCACTCTTCGGGCGGGTCCGTGCCGATCCGCTGCCACCCTTCGAAAGCGTCGGCAAGTTCGTGCTCCAGTGCCGGTAGGTGGGCCAGGGCAGGAGGGACCGGCATCCGTGAAAGTTCGAACAATGCGTCCAACACACACCTCAGCTCCGCTGAACGCCAGGGCAGGCGCGGATGGCGGCCCTCCACATCGCTAAGGATGAGGGCTACCCATTCTCCGTCGTCGAAGGTGCCAATCAGCGACGGCGCCGGGACGCCCTCGGGCAGTGCCGCAGTTACGGCCGCTTCTTTGCGGTGGATGGCTGGCGAGTACTCGTTCAGCCGGGGACTCACCGCCTTAATGAAGGCCCTTCCGCCCGCAACAGTAAGGACCCTGTCGGCCGTGCCCGGAGAAAATCCGCCCTGCTGACCCGTCGCGTGGGCAACAGGGGAACCCAGGATCTGTTCTATTCCTGTCTGCACGTGGCCCGGCAAATCCGCCCAGCTGATGCGGGGACTCCACTCCGACTGCATAAAACCCATTATCGCCCTGGCAAAGGTGGCGATCCGCACCGGTGCCCACCTTCGGCGAGGCCCCGCGTTGTTGCCGGGTGAGCGGGCGGAAGTTGGCGACTGAGTCAGGAGCCCGTCAGTAAACGGGACAGCGCCGATGCCAACTCCGAAGCGTCCGGGCCGAGGCGCCGGCCCGTCTCACGTGCCCGGTCCATCCGTCCGACGCGCAGATCGGCATCCACGAGCCAGGCAACCAGTTCGAGCCGGGCGGCCCCCGCCATCGCCGCGGACGACGCAAGGCTTTGGGCCGCGGCACTGGCCGCCTCGTGGTCCCCGCTGTCCAAGGCGCTGATGACGTTGTTGACCCTGGACGGGAGCAAGACCAGGAACAGGTTCAGGAATTCAAGGAGCCGGCTCTGGGAATGGACTCCCCCGGCGAGCTCCTGCACCCGTGTGCGGTCAAGAACCGGCTCCCGGTTGATGCGGGCACGGTAACGGCGCGGGCCCTGTCCCGGGCTCGCATACCGGTCCGGCGCTTCCGGCGCTGACCCGGTTATCGCTTTGTCTGACTTCAAGCTGAGACCCATGATGTCCACCTCTTCCTTGGCGGTCCGGAGAGCAACCTTCGAGGGTTCCCGTTCCCCGCGAAGCGCCGGTGAGTCCAACATAGGAAGAGCGGACGGGCAGGTCACGAGTAACCGGTACCCGTAATCGCAGCTGCGGCCACCCGCATCGCATGCCCGCTACGCATCGCCGGCCCCGCCTTGGGCTGACCGCCCGAGCCGGGCACCTTGGGGAAGTTCCGATCCTGTAACGCTCCGCCGCAAGGGGTTACGTGGGCCGGGCATTGGGTGTCAGGATACGGGCATGAGCGAGGAAGTGATGGCCGTACCTGCCGCCAGTTCAGCAGTGGCCCCAAAACACGAGACCCGACTGATCAATACCGGTTCCGCAGCGACCCGCGCCATGCACGAGCAGGCCCGCCGACGCCGCGACGCCGAAGCGAAACTGCAGCAGCACCTGCTCCAATTGCGCGACAAACAGGCCGAATAGCCGGCATGCACAACGACGGCGGCGGGCCACCTTTCCAGGTGACCCGCCGCCGTCGGGCGTCAGTTGGCGTTAGTCCAGAATCAGGTCGTTGACCACGATGGTCTGGTCGCGGTCCGGGCCGACTCCGATGGCTGAGAAGCGCGTGCCGGACAGCTTCTCGAGTGCCAGCACGTAATTGCGGGCGTTCTCCGGGAGATCCTCCAGGGTGCGCGCCGCGGTGATGTCCTCGGTCCAGCCCTCGAAGTACTCGAAGATCGGCTTGGCGTGGTGGAACTCGGTCTGCGTCATCGGCATTTCGTCGTGCCGGACGCCGTCGACGTCGTAAGCCACGCAGACCGGGATCTGCTCGATGCCGGTGAGCACGTCAAGCTTGGTGACGAAGTAGTCCGTGAAGCCGTTGACGCGGGAGGCGTGGCGGGCCAGGACGGCGTCATACCAGCCGCAGCGGCGCGGACGGCCCGTGTTGACACCGAATTCGCCGCCGGTCTTCTGCAGGTACATGCCCATCTCGTCGAACAGTTCCGTGGGGAACGGGCCGGCGCCGACGCGGGTGGTGTACGCCTTGATGATGCCGATGGAGCGCGAGATCCGGGTGGGGCCGATGCCTGAGCCCACCGAAGCGCCGCCGGCCGTCGGGTTGGAGGACGTGACGAACGGGTATGTCCCGTGGTCCACGTCCAGGAATGTGGCCTGGCCGCCCTCCATGAGCACCACCTTGCCCTCGTCCAGCGCCTTGTTCAGGACAAATGTGCTGTCAATGACCAGCGGGCGCAGGCGGTCCGCGAAGGAGAGGAAGTACTCCACGATCTCGTTCACCTCGATGTCGCGGCGGTTGTACACCTTGACGAGGAGCTCGTTCTTCTGGCGCAGCGAACCTTCAACCTTCTGGCGGAGGATGGAGGCGTCAAACACGTCCTGGACGCGGATGCCCAGACGGGCCACTTTGTCCATGTACGCCGGGCCGATGCCGCGGCCGGTGGTGCCGATGGCGCGGCTGCCCAGGAACCGTTCGGTGACCTTGTCCAGCACCTGGTGATATGGCGCGACGAGGTGGGCGTTGGCTGAGACGCGGAGCTTGGAGGTGTCCGCCCCACGGGCTTCCAGGCCGTCGATCTCCTGGAACAGGGCTTCGAGGTTCACCACACAGCCGTTGCCGATAATCGGAACCGCGTTCGGGCTCAGGATGCCGGCAGGAAGGAGCTTGAGCTCATACTTCTCACCGCCTACGACGACGGTGTGCCCGGCGTTGTTGCCGCCGTTCGGCTTCACCACGTAGTCAACGCGGCCACCAAGCAGGTCAGTGGCTTTACCTTTGCCTTCGTCGCCCCATTGGGCTCCGACGATCACGATTGCTGGCATGGGATCCTCCCCCATTCGTTCGGGCCGGACCGCAGCCGGTTCACCAAGGTGACCGCCGAGGGACAGCGCCGTTCATGAGAATGCCCCGAATTCCACTGCTGCGACCATTGGGCCGGTAGGCCGACAGTCACAGCGCAAGAGTTCCGGGGCTCTTACCACCCAAGTTTAGCCGATATGGGACCGGACCACGGCGTCGGCATATTCCGGACGACACGCCGGGCTGTCTGGTATTTGCGACATAGGCCGGCGTATCGCCGTCGTTCTCCGGCCCGCAACCCTATGACATGGAACATAACAGCCAGCACGAGGAGTAACCATGGCAGCAGGAAGCACTACCGTTGAGGCCCGGTCAATCGAGATGATCCCGCCCCTCGAGCGGCACGGCCACCCCCGGGGGCAGTTCACCCTCTGGTTCGGTGCGAACGCGCAGATCACCGCAATCGTTGACGGCGCCCTCGCCGTTGTGTTCGGGGCGGACGCGTTCTGGGCCATCATCGGCCTCCTGCTGGGCAACGTCGTCGGCGGGGCAGTCATGGC
Source organism: Arthrobacter oryzae (assembly GCF_030812315.1). GTDB lineage: Bacteria > Actinomycetota > Actinomycetes > Actinomycetales > Micrococcaceae > Arthrobacter > Arthrobacter oryzae_B. The sequence continues at coordinate 84,081 of NZ_JAUSSM010000003.1, forward strand.
ACTGCACTCCGCCCAGGGACCAAAGCTGGGGCTTCCCCAGATGATCTCCAGCCGGGCCCAGTTCGGTGTTTACGGCGCCGTCATTCCGCTGGTCCTGGTGATCCTGATGTATATCGGCTTCGCGTCTACCGGCACGGTGCTGTCCGGGCAGGCGATCAACCTCATGCTTGGCGTGGAGGCCCCGGCAGTGGGCATCCTGACCTTTGGCGCCGCCACTGCGTTCCTGGCAATCCTTGGCTACAAGTACATCCATGCCCTGGGCCGCATCGCCACCGTGGTGGGCCTGGCCGGTTTCCTGTACCTGACGGTTGCCGTGTTCACCAGGTTCGACGTCGGCCAGATCATGTTCCTGAAAGGCTTCGAGTGGCCCACTTTCCTCACGGCAATAGCCTTGGGCGCGGGATGGCAGCTCACCTTTGGCCCCTACGTCGCCGATTATTCGCGTTACCTGCCCCAGGCCACCTCGGAGCGCAAAACCTTCTGGTACACGTTCGCCGGCTCGGTGGGCGGCGCCCAATGGGCGATGACCCTGGGCGCCATCGCCGGCGGGCTCTCCGCCGCCGGCCTGGGCGGCGATTTCCTCAAGAACCAGGTGGGCTACATGGGAGACCTGGCCGGTGGAGGGCTGATCGCGATCTTCATCTACCTCGTGATCGTCACGGGCAAGCTCACCGTCAACTGCCTCAACGCCTACGGTGCCTTCATGTGCTCGGTGACCATCAGCACGGCCATCAACCGGCGGGACTCGGTCTCACGGGCAGCCCGGATCGTCTTCATCATCGCCGTCATCACGGCCAGCGTGCTGATAGCCCTCTTCGCCAGCAAGGACTTCCTGAACGTCTTCAAGAACTTCGTCCTGCTGCTGCTGATGGTGTTTACGCCATGGTCCGTGATCAACCTCGTGGACTACTACAAGATCTCCCGCGACCGGCTGGACATCCCGGCCCTGTATAACCCGGACGGCCGCTACGGCCGCTGGAATGTCCCGGCCCTGGCCTCCTACGGGATTGGTGTCCTGGTCCAGGTGCCGTTCCTCGCCCAGGCGCTCTACACCGGGCCGGTTACCAAGTGGCTGGGAGGAGCGGACATTTCCTGGATCGAGGGCATCCTCGTCACGATGGCTGTCTACTACCCCTGGGCCAAAGCCACCAACCGCGCGCCGTCCGAGACGATCTACCCCGCAGCAACATCCGGCAGCGGGGAGAAAGCCACCACTGCGGCAAAGGCCGGCTAACCGACTGCAGGGTCCAGGGGGCTGCGGGAGCCCCCTGGACCCGATCCGCGGGATCCCGGCCCGGCATTTCGCCGGGCTTGATAGACTGATAAGGATCGATCAGGAGTCGGTCCACTCACCACATTTTCAACCACACCGTACCTAGGCGTGCCCGGTATTTGGCATGCCCGCGGCTGGTGTGGCAGCGTCACCGATCCCGCAGGAGACACAGCAATACATGACAGCCTTGGCTACTGAATCATTCCGCGAGCAGCTTCTGAGCCGCCGTTACGAACCCAACGTCGCAGCTGTCAACGAGCTGTGCGACACCCTCCAGGGCGTCAAGCCGGACACCGTGGTCCCCTATGTGGACCCGATGCACGACGTCGACGAGTGCCGCATCATCAGCCTGTACTCCAACATCGGCACCGCCGATGAATCGGGCTTCATCACCGCCGGCGACAACGAAGCCGCCACCCGCATGCTCGGCGTGCAGTGGAAGCTGGGCCTCCGCCCCGAATTCGTCATGCCGTGGAACGTCCACCCGTGGCACACTCCCGGCGAGCCGAACGGCAAGTTCACCCCGGACCAGATTTCCGCCGGCCTTAAGCCGCTGCTGAAGTTCCTCGCGCTGGTTCCCCGCGCGTCCGTGATCGTGGCCCACGGCACCGAGGCCAACCGCCTGGCCCAGCTGCTCCTGAAGACCGAAGTGCCGCTGCTGTGGCGCCGCGGCCTGAAGACCTACAAGGTCCGCTCGCTCAGCGGCCGCGCCTTCGCCGGAACCGAGGCCCGCCAGCAGCAGTACCTCGACGAGATGCACGTTGCTTACCTGGACGCCATGGCCCGCACCGGCCTCACCAAGGCGAACTAAATAGCCTGAACCACGTACGACGGCGGCCCCTCACCTGCGAAGGTGAGGGGCCGCCGTCGTACGTTCAGTTACTTGCCTTCGATGGCCGCTTTGGCGGAGGGATCGGAGTCATTGAGGAACTTCTCGATGCGTTCCGGTTCCTCTGCCTCGCCGATCGCCGATGAGGCGCGGCCCAGGGAGTACAGGGCACGCAGGAAGCCGCGGTTGGGTTCGTGTTCCCACGGGATGGGTCCCACCCCGCGCCAGCCGTTGCGCCGCAGTGAATCCAGGCCGCGGTGGTAGCCCACACGGGCATAGGCATAGGACTCGATGGTCCGGCCCTCAGCCCAGGCTTCCTCGGCGAGCACAGCCCACAGCAGTGACGAGGTGGGGTGCTTCTCCACCAGGTCCAGGGCTTCCTGGCCCGCATCCAGCTGCTCGTAGACCTCGGTCTCGGCAGGCAGGAGCGTGGGCTCGGGACCCATCAGGTTCCTGCGGAACTCGTCGGACATACTAGAAGGTCTTCCCGGCCGAGCCGAGCTGCTTCGTGGCTTCAACAACGCGGGCTGCCAGGCCGGCTTCGGCTGAGGCGCCCCAGACGCGGGGATCGTAAGTCTTCTTGTTGCCGACCTCGCCGTCAACCTTCAGCACGCCGTCGTAGTTCTTGAACATGTGGTCGGCCACGGGACGCGTGTAGGCGTACTGGGTGTCCGTGTCGATGTTCATCTTGATGGTGCCGTAGGAAACGGCGTCGGCGATTTCCTGGTCGGAGGAGCCGGAACCGCCGTGGAATACGAGGTCGAACGGGTTTTCCTTGCCGATCTTGGCGCCGACCTGGGCCTGGATGTCCTTCAGGATCTCCGGGCGCAGCTTCACGCCACCCGGCTTGTACACGCCGTGCACGTTGCCGAAGGTCAGGGCGGTGATGTAGCGGCCGTTCTCGCCGGCACCCAGGGCTTCGATGGTTGCCAGGGCGTCTTCCACCGTGGTGTAGAGCTTCTCGTTGATCTCGTTTTCGACGCCGTCCTCCTCGCCGCCAACGGTGCCGATCTCGACCTCAAGGATCATCTTCGCAGCAGCGGTGCGCTCCAGGAGTTCGCGGGCGATGCGCAGGTTTTCCTGCAGGGTCTCGGCGGAGCCGTCCCACATGTGCGAGTTGAACAGCGGGTTGCGTCCGGCCTTGACCTCAGCCTCGGAAGCTGCCAGCAGCGGCAGGACAAAGCCGTCCAGCTTGTCCTTGGGGCAGTGGTCGGTGTGGAGGGCGATGTTGACGCCATAGTTCTTGGCCACTTCGCGGGCGAAGGCAGCGAAGCCCAGCGAACCGGCAACCATGTCCTTGGTGGAGGCGCCGGACCAGTAGGCCGCACCGCCGGTGGAAACCTGGATGATGCCGTCGGACTCTGCGTCTGCAAACCCGCGCAGGGCCGCGTTCAGCGTCTGCGAGGACGTGACGTTGACGGCCGGAAAAGCGAAGCCGCCCGCTTTTGCGCGGTCGATCATCTCGGAGTAGATCTCTGGGGTTGCAATGGGCATGCTGACTCCTAAAGTGAATTTCGTCTACGGGTTGTGCTGACCCTGGAGTGAACCTCGTCGGCTAGCCCCCATCCTAGCCAATTCTGTGCGGGGGCCGTGTTTCGGGTCACTGGGCCGGGTAATACTTTGCGCTGCGCCCGCCCGGGTGGCAGGTCGCGGCGACGGTGCCGTACCAGAGGCGACGGCCCCGTGCTAGACGTGCTGGGTGAAGACGTGCCGGCGGATCCAGGCGTGCATGGCGATGGCCGCCGCGGACGCCGCGTTGATGGAGCGGGTGGAGCCGAACTGTTCGATCGAGAGAGTGTCCAGGGCCGCCTCATGGACTTCGGGGGTTAGCCCCGGACCCTCCTGGCCGAACACCAGGACACAGTTCTTCGGCAGGTCGTAGGTTTCCAGCGGCACGGAATCGGGGAAGATGTCGATGCCGATGATCGCCAACCCCTCCCCCTGCGCCCACGCCACGAAATCCTCCACGGTGGGGTGGTGGCGGACGTGCTGGTAGCGGTCGGTGACCATGGCGCCGCGGCGATTCCACCGGCGTCGCCCGATGATGTGCACTTCCTTTGCCAGGAAGGCGTTGGCGGTGCGCACCACGGTGCCGATGTTGAGGTCGTGCTGCCAGTTTTCAATCGCTATGTGGAAGTCGTGGCGCTTCGAATCCAGGTCCGCCACGATGGCTTCGTGCTTCCAGTAGCGGTACTTGTCCACTACGTTGCGGCGGTCCCCGTCGGCCAGGAGGTCAGGATCCCAGTGCTCGCCTTCGGGAAGTTCACCCTCCCAGGGCCCGACGCCGACCTCCGCCTTGGGTTCCGGTTCCTCCTCGGACGGAGGAACGGGCAGGGCTGGGGTCTGGGGGTGGTCAGTCACCCCTCAACTCTAGCCGCGCCCGTCCCGCCCACTCGTCCCGCCCACCCGGCGGCGCCCCGCCCACCCGGCGGCGCCCCGGCCACCCGGCGGCGCCCCGGCCGGGACGGATGCCGGACGGATTTAGCCGTCCAGCTTCCAGCGGTTGGCGCGGTACGAGTTGCCGATCTTCTCCAGCAACTCGGGGTTGGCGCTCCAGTAGCTCTCGTGGCCGCTGACGCCCATCATCTGCGGCGTGCCCCACGGAGTCACCGTGAAGAGGTTGACCGCCCGGATGGCGTCACCCCCGGCGTTGGTGCAGGTGAACCCGACGACGACGGCCGCTGCGCGGCGGAACTCCCGGATTTCCGGTGCCGTCGCCGCAAAATTGCTGACGCATTTGTGGCCCACGAGGTGCTGCGGGAGTTCAGCGGCGGGGATGGCCTTGAGCTTTGCCTCAATGTCCTTGATGGCTGCCTGGACCTTTGCAGGCTCCTTGCCGTATTTGCCTTCCTCGGCTTCGGCGAAGAAGGCGAAGGCCGTGGAGATGCCGTCACCGTCGCGGTCATCGGTACCCCTGGCGACTTGCTGCATGGGGGCGCCGGTGGCCGGGTCCGTGGTGATCCCGAAGGTCTCGTCGCTGCTCCACGACGCCAGGTAGGTGAAGGAGGATTCCCCGGTGACAAAGCGCTTGAAGAGCGGGTCGTCGGCTGCCGGAACGTTGGCCGGTCCCTGCAGTTCGTCCCATCCCTGGGGAAGCGGGAACGCCCCTGCCGGCATGTCGTCCGAGCCTTGCTCCTCCGACGGTGCGGCGGATGCCTCGGGGGAAGCGCTCTCCTCCGCCGCCTCCGATGACGCGGCGTCAGAGGACGTTGCCGCGGGGACAGGATCCGCTTGCGGTTCGCTGAATGCCGGGATGACCCAAACGAACACGGCGACCAGCGCAATGATCACGGCGGCGGCGACGGCGCCCAGCACAATGATCAGGTTCTTGTTGTTGCGCGGCTCCTGAGCGGACTGCCCCGGGAAGTTCTGTATGGGGTGGGGCTGCTGCGGGTGGGGCGGCGGCGGTGCGCCGTAGTTGTTGCTCATTGCGGGCCCTTTCAGGTGCTTGCTGGCATCCTGCGGTTCCCGGGATGCCTGGTGATGTCCGGCGGCGGGGACCTGCCGGCACGGGCCGGCACAACAAGCCACCGCAGACATCCCCCGATCCGCGGCCGCTGGCACTGGTGCCAGCTATGAGCCTAGTGGAAATAACGGCTTCGCGGCGCGCGAGGGGCGGTCCGTCATTCTTCGGGCACCGGATGTTCCGGTGCCCGAAAAATGACAGACTGGGATCCGCAACCGGCCCATCAGCGTTGGAGGATCAGCATGGCAAAGTCAGACGAAGTACGTTCATCGGCAGCGGTTTACCGAAGCGGCCAGGAAATCGAGTGCTGGCTGACGGACATGGACGGCGTTCTGGTCCACGAAAACCAGCCCATCCCCGGCGCAGCGGAACTGATCCAGCGCTGGGTGGACACCTCCAAGCGCTTCCTGGTGCTCACGAACAACTCCATCTTCACCCCGCGCGACCTGGCTGCCCGCCTGCGGTCCTCCGGGCTGGAAATCCCGGAGGAGAACATCTGGACCTCGGCCCTGGCCACGGCACAGTTCCTGAAGGACCAGGTGCGCGGTTCGGATTCCGGCAACCGTGCCTACACCATCGGCGAAGCAGGACTCACGACGGCGCTGCACGAGGCCGGCTTCATCCTCACCGACCAGAACCCGGACTTCGTGGTGCTCGGCGAAACGCGCACTTACTCTTTCGAGGCAATCACCATGGCCATCCGGCTGATCCTGGCTGGGGCCCGCTTCATCGCGACCAACCCGGATGCCACCGGCCCGTCCAAGGACGGCCCGATGCCCGCCACCGGAGCCATCGCGGCCCTGATCACCAAAGCCACCGGCCGCGAGCCCTACATTGTGGGCAAGCCGAACCCCATGATGTTCCGTTCGGCCATGAACCAAATCGACGCCCATTCCGAGACCACGGCAATGATCGGCGACCGGATGGACACGGACATCATCGCGGGCATGGAGGCGGGGCTGCACACTGTGCTGGTCCTCAGCGGAATCACCCACAAGGACGACATTGCCGCCTACCCCTTCCGGCCCAACCAGATCCTGAACTCGGTGGCTGACCTCAAGAACCAGATCTAGCCTCACGGCTCAGAACGCGGTCAGCTTGCCGCCGCCCGAAGGCAACGGGAAGATTTCATCCTGCAACTCTTCCACGATGGGCCGGTAGACGAACGGATTCCACTGCGGGCTGGCATGCGCCGGCAGTGCGTCGTCGGTGCGCCGGTCGTTGGACACCATGTTCGCGGCAAACGTCTGCGCCCACGATTCGCGGGCCGTCTGGTAGTTCACCGTGCCGTCGCGAGGGTTTCCGATGAAGGCCATCCGGGTCGCACCGAGCTTGCCGGCGAACCGGGTGGCGTCGAAATGGTAGATGTAGGCCGATTCGGACTGGATCAGCACGCTGGACGGAGCGATCGGCGACAGCTGCTCCAGGCTCTGGTCCACCACCTGGCGCCAGGTCCGTTCGTCCTTGTGCGCGATGCGTTCGCCGAGCTCATATCCGCCGCGCAAAACGGTGGGGACGCGGAACCCGCCTTCGTAGAGGACAACCACACCTTCGAACCAGCTCTGGTCCAGCACGTCGAACTTGCTGTAGGGGCTGGAGTCAAGCAGGATGAACTCCACTTCCACGCCGTGCAGCTCGAGCAGGCGGGCAGCGACCTGGGTTGCCACCATCCCCCCGAAGCTGTGGCCGTAGAAGTACAGGCTGGTCAGCTGCTTTGCCCGAACGTGCTCGATCACCTCAATCACGATCTGGTCAATGTCCAGCCCCTCGTTGGAATACCCGACGGCGGCAAGCTGGCCGCGCTGGCGCAGCGTGCCGCGCAGGGAGTTGAGGATCCACTGGGCCTCCTCCCAGCTCGTCTTGTAGCCGGGGAACAGGATCCAGCTGGAGTGCGGGTAGTAGCTCTCCGCAAAGTCGTCGCCCACCGTCAGGATCCTGTTGGTCCGCCGCTCGGCCTGGACGTGCCGTGTGAAGAACATGTCGGCGGCCAGCAGGGATGCCGCACCCGCGCCGACCAGGAAATTCCGGCGGGAAAATCTCTTGAGTTCGGCGGCATGCCTGAGGAGGCGGCCCTCGGCTGATCCGGGGCCGCCCTCGGGGTGTGGCTCCTGGGCACATGGCACACCTCTACCGTAGCCACAGGGGAAGCCGGATATAAAACGCGATGAATGGTACTAGTTCGCATTCCCGGACGGACGGGCAGGAACGGCGCCCGCGGCGCCCTTCCGGCCGGCGCTGGAGCTCTCCCGCCGGGAAATTTCCCGGCCGATCGCATCGTAGCGCGCCAGCAGTTCGGTCCCGGCGATGGCGGCGGGATCGTCCAGCATTCCGAACACGGAGTCGCTGGCCGCAAGGAGTTCGTCGTCCGAGTACAGGGCTAGCGGACCGCAGCCCGAGGGGTCAATGGACGCCGCGAACTCACCGGTGATTTCAAGGGTCCTGGGACCGGCGCCGGAATCTGAAGCAAGGTCGTCCCGCTGTGGAATGAAATCCAGCGAAACCCCGGATCCGGTGGACACGCCGCCTTCGCTGGCGCCGCCGTCGATCGCGTTGAGGTCGTTGCGGAGCCCGACGAGGGCGGCTGATTCGACGAAAGCAGCGTGGGAGAAGTCCACGCGGATGTGGGCGGTGATGCCCATCCGGCGGATGCGGCGAATAACCATCACAAGGGCGGGGCGGGAGTCGTTGTTGAGGCTCCCCCGGACGTCAATCCGGACAACATCGGAGGTGACGTCGAGCTTAACGAGGGCGTGAAGTTTGCGGTCCATAGGTACTCCAAAAAAGGGTGTCTATGGCCGACGGCTCAACCTTGGCCAGCGTATCCTCCGCGCGCCGCCAGCACAAGCTTGCAGGCCGGGCTCAGGACTGGCGCGGGACTGATGCGGACCAGGGCCGGATTCGATGCCGTGTGCAGCACCGGGCTAACTTGCCTGGGTTCGGCCCTGTCCACGGTTCTGGCCCTGCCCAGGCTCCTCGAAGTGGGTGCGCGTTTCCGTGCCTCCCACCGAACCCACCAATGACTTGGCGATGTCCCGGAGCTTGACGTTGCTGTTGCTGGATGCTTCCGTCAGGATCTGGACCGCCGCCTCCTGACTGCAGCGGTTCTGCGCCATGACGATGCCCACGGCGATATCGATCGTGGTCCGGGACTCCAGCGTGGCCCGGAGGTTGGTGGCGCTGTCCGTGTGCAGCGAAAACCTGACGGCCAACCGCAGCGCCTGCGAAATTTCGCGCGTGTAGCCCCTGGCGCGGGCCGCTGCCTTCTCGTCGAACTTGTGCGGCACGTCCGAATAGAGGTTCAGCGCGGCCTTCGCGTCGCCCTGAAGGTGGAACGGGAGTGACAGCACCGACCGGAGCCCGTGCGAGGCAACGGCATCGGCGTAATCGGGTCCCCAGCGGTCCTCGTCGAAGAGGTCCGGAACGTGGACTTCCCGTTCCTCCTCAGCAGCCGTCAGGCACGGCCCCTGGGACAGCGAATACTGGATCTCGTCCACCTCGCGCGCGGAATCACTGCTCCAGCCGATGGTGGCCGCCTTGCGGTCCCGGAGTAGCGTAATGCCGCACAGCGCGTCGTCGCCATCGCCCGCCATCTGGTGCGCGGAAAAGCGCGCCAGCTCGTTGAGGAAGTCCTCGAAATCCGCACTCTCCAGGATGAGGTTCTGGATCTGGTCGACGGTGGTGGGGCTTGGGTTGGACGGGAGCATGGCGCGTTTTCTCCAGGGAAAGGTTCCGGGGTCGTAAGGCAAATGGTAAGCCACCGGCGGAGGCCCGTCCACGCAGGGTCAGCTCCGGGAAGCCCGTCTTCGACGGCGCCAACGCAGATTTGGGGCATGTATTGACTCCGGCAGGGCGCATGGAAGCATAAAAGTGTCGGGACAGCTCCGCTTCCAGGCGTGCTGGGAACCGGCAGATGGAAGGTTGCCTGATGGATGCGGCTCGCGTTGGCGGATCGTCGTTCCGTGGCGCCGCATTGGCCGTCGCCGTTGCATCCGGCATGGTGCTCGGCGGATGCACTTTCGATCCGGAGCCTGTCCCCTCGGAGCCGACATTTCCGACGACGGCACCCCCGCCGTCGAAACCCCCGACGCAGGGGCTCCCGTCTCCGATCAAGCGGCCGGCGATACCCACGCGCGAGCTGAAGGCCCACCTTGAGCAGTACAGCCAAAGGCTGATCGACGCCGGCGCCCCCGCGGTCCTCCTCGAACTGCGCGTCGGCGCGGAGGTCTGGACTCATGCCGCGGGTGTCCGGAACGCCGCCGGGGAACCTGCAAGGGCCACCGACCCCGTCCACGTCGGCGACATCACGCAGCCGCTGGTGGCCGTTTCTGTCCTGAAACTTGCGGAGGAAGGCAGGCTTTCCCTTGACGAACCGGCCAGCACGTACGTGCCGGAGCTCCAAAGCCTGCTGCACCAACCCGAGCCCTACACCGTGCGGCGGCTCCTCGGCCACACCTCCGGCATGCCCGACTACTACGCCGCCCTGCTGGGTTCCGTTCCTCCGCGGCAGGCGCTCGCCACCCGGCTGAGCCCTGAAGATAAGCTCGCGTTGGCCGCAACCCTCCCCTGGGAGCGGCGCCGCGCCCAAACCTTCAGCTACTCGAACTCCAACTACATCGCCCTCGGCCTGATCGTCGAACGCCTCCGGGGACGGCCGCTCGCTGACGTCCTGTGGGCCGACGTCTGGCGGCCCTTGGGCCTCGGCGGCACCCGGCTGACGGCCGATGGGCCGGGACCCGACGGCATGGTGCACGGCTACACGCTCATCGATGGTGAGCACGTGGACACCACCCATGCCGCCCTGCACAATGGCTCCGCCGCCACCGGCCTCGTGTCGACGGTGGCGGACCTGAACACGTTCTTCGACGCCCTGTTGGACGGCCGGCTGGTGCGGCGGGACCGCGTGGCGGAAATGCAGGGACCCGTCCACGCCGAATACGGGCTCGGCCTGTTTCAGTGGAACGACAGGTGCACGAACGGCTTCTACTACGGCTATGTCGGCGATGTCCCGGGATACGGTACCGTCGCCATGGCCAGTGCCGACGGGAGCCGGCGGCTTGCCTTGGCAGTGGCATACCCGCCGCTGCCGTTCCCCCAGGACACAACCGCGCGAGGCGCGAACGCTGCCCTTGCCGGGATGACCCAGGTCGCGGAAGACGCCCTCAACGGCAGCTGTCGCCTGGGTGGAGATGTCTGGTTCGGGCAGGGGACTTGAAGGTCCGAACCGGAATCCCCTAGCTCAGGCCGAGTTCATCCTTGCCGAACGCGAACAGGTACGGAACACCGGTCTCGGCTTCGATCTTTTCCTTGGCCCCGGTGTCGCGGTCCACGATGACGGCGACGGCGACTACGTTGCCGCCGGCGTTGCGGACACCTTCGACGGCGGTCAGCGCGGAACCTCCCGTGGTGGACGTGTCCTCGAGCACCAGGACCTTGCGGCCCTCCACCGACGGCCCTTCCACCTGGCGGCCCATGCCGTAGGACTTCTGCGCCTTCCGGACGACGAAGGCATCGACGTTGCGGCCGGCGTCCACGGCGGCATGCATCACTGCGGTGCCCACCGGGTCGGCGCCCATGGTAAGTCCGCCGGCGCACTCAAAGTCGATCCCGGCGTCGTCAATCAGCGAGAGCATGACCTGGCCTACCAGCTTGGATGCTTCGTGGTGCAGGGTGATGCGGCGGAGATCGATGTAGTAATCGGCCTCGGCTCCGCTGGACAGGATCACCTTGCCGCGGACCACGGCGAGTTCCTTGATGAGTTCAAGCAGGCGGGCACGGGCGGCAGTGGCATCAAGCGGGGCAGTCATGGGGTCCAGTTTAGTGGGTCCGTGATTTGTGACGGCGCGGCCAAGGGACTTTCTACTCTATGCAGCTTCCCCGGGGAGGAGTCGGATGGAGTCATGACGGCCGGAACCGCACCGCTCACCAGCTGGCCCGCATTTTCCATTGATGGCCGAGGCCTCCCGGCCCGGCCCCCAGCAGCGGCATATGGGTGAATTTAAGCTGCCTTCCCTAGGCGCGGATCTGGAGCACGGCAAGCTTGTGGAGTGGCTCATTGAGCCTGGCGACCACGTGAGCCCGGGAGATTCGGTGGCAGTGGTCGAAACCGACATGACCACCCTGGATGTGGAAACCCAGCAGGAGGGCGAGGTAACCGAACTGCTGGTGGATATCGGGACGACGGTACCGGTTGGCGCCCCCATGGTCCGGATCACGGAAGCCGAAGAAGAAGCGGTTCAGCCTGAATCAGTGTCCGTTCCGCCGTCCGAGACGCAGGACCGGGCGTCAAGCCTCCGGCGGGCGACGGGGTCGCTGATGTCCCGCTCCAAGAAGGCCATTCCGCACTATTACCTCAGCACCACCCTGGACCTGCGTGCCGCCTTGGAGTGGATGCAGCTGGTCAACCGGCAGCGGCCCGTGGCTTCGCGGCTAGTCCCCTCGGCCCTGCTGCTGAAGGCAACCGCGCTGGCAGCCCGCGAGGTTCCCGAAGTCAACGGCTTCTTCACCGACGGGATGTTCCGGCCGAGCAGCTCCGTGCACCTCGGCGTTGCCGTGGCCCTGCGGCACGGCGGCCAGGTTGCCCCTGCCATCCACGACGCCGACACCCTGGCCCTGGACGTCCTGATGCAAAGGCTGCGGGATCTGGTCAGCCGGGCGCGGGCAGGTCGCCTGCAGCGCACCGAAATGGCCGATCCGACCATCACCGTCATGAATCTCGGGGACCTCGGCGTGGAATCCGTATTCGGCGTGATCTACCCGCCGCAAGTGGCCATGGTGGGCCTGGGCCGAATGATGGAGCAGCCCTGGGCGCACGACGGCCTGCTGGGTGTGCGGCCTGCCGTCGCGGCCACGCTGTCCGCCGACCACCGTGTCAGCGACGGTCTCCGGGGCGGCCGGTTCCTGGGGCGCATCGGCGAACTGCTGCAGAAACCGGAGGAGCTATGAACGAGCAGGACGCCCGGCTGGCTGTACATACGGCCATCGGCCAGGTTGCCCCGGACGTGGATCTCGACGGCCTCGATGAAGAGTCCCGGCTGCAGCAGGACCTCGAACTCGACTCGCTGGATTTCCTGCGGCTCCTGGAGGCCATCGACGAGTCCACCGGCGTCGATATTCCCGAGCGCGACTACACCGCTGTGGCCACGGTGAAGAGCCTGATCGACTACCTGACCTCCCGCGGCTGACCGCGGCGGGCGAAGCCCGGCGCGTGCTCCGGCCGGGGCCCGAAGGCAATAAGGCGCGGCATGAGCCTCGTGACCGCCGGAAAGTGCCTGGCCATGAACAACACCACGGAAGGAACCCCGGACCTCCGTCCGGCGAACAATGGAACGAACACTGCCCGGTGCATGATGCGCTGGACAGTCTGGACCACGAAGGTGGGCATCCGCCGTCGCCGTTGCACCGCAGCGAGGTGCTGCACTGTCACTTGCCCCCGAAGGAGGGCCGGCGCGAGCCGGGCCGCCGCAGCCACCGCGTCCTGGATGGCCAGGTTGATACCTACGCCGCCCGCCGGGGACATCGCATGCGCGGCGTCGCCGATGCACAGCAAGCCATCCACATACCAGCGCCGCAACCGGTCCAGCCGCACGTCAAGCATGTGAAGGTCATCGAGCGAACGGATCGAGTCCACCCGGTCCGCCAGGTCGGGACGGAGTGCCGCCACCCGCTGACGGAACCGCTCGACGCCCTCGCTCCTGATCCTCGAATCTGTGCCTTTGGGACCCAGGTAGCCCATCTGGTAATAGTCATCACGGAACAGCGCGATCATGGCTTCGCGGTCCTTGAAGGCCGGAACGATGCCTGCCACCGCGCCCTTCTCCGAGGCATGGCGCGGGAGCTTGAACCACCAGGTGTCGAACGGAACGGGGAATTCCTTCGGCTGCAATCCGGCTGCCCGGCGCAGCACGGAGTAGCGTCCGTCCGTGGCCACCACGAGGTCCGCCAGGAGCGCGCCTTCGGAACCCTGGCGCGTCCGGTAGCGGACGCCGGTGACGCGACCGCCGTCGGACATTAGCGATCTGGCTTCATGCTCCATCAGGAGGGTGAAGGTGGGCTCACGCGCTGCTTCGCCGGCCAGGAAGTTCAGGAAATCCCACTGGGGCATCATGGCGATGTAGTTGTACGGGGGCTTCAAGGAGGCAAAATCGCCGAGCGTCAGCATCCGGCCGCCCGGGAGCGGGATGGCGGCGGCGTTCAACCTGCTCTGCGGAAGTTTCCTGAATGCGTCCCCCAGTCCCAGCTCGTCAATCAGCCTGATGGTGGATGCATGCACGGTGTCGCCGCGGAAGTCCCGCAGGAAGTCGCCATGCTTTTCGAGGACGGTGACCTCCACACCGGCCCGTGCCAGGAGCAGCCCCAGCATCATGCCCGCCGGTCCCCCGCCCACTACAACGCACCCCGTTCGCTCCATGCACCAACGCTACGCCCCGGGCATGCGGGAGCACAGAGCGCGAACGGACACTTAAGCCCCGGATTGCAGGGCCGCAAGTGTCCGTTCGCGCTGTTGCCCGGTCAGAGCCGGGTGTCGAAGGAATCGCAGAAGACGTTGTCGTTGAACGTTCCCTGGAATTCCGACTTGCCCATGATCTTTTCGATGGTTGCCCGAATGGCCTCGGGCGTTCCGGCGTGGGCGTTGATGGCGGTCTTCACCATCGGCACGTCAATCAGGTGGTTGGGCTGATTGAGCGAAACGAACACGGTGGGGACCTCGGTGACGTACCACGGGATCTCCGCGGCCATCGGGGTGGACCACTTGATCCGGATGGCAGCCTCCTGGGCGAAGCCCTTGACATTGGCGAACACAAAGGCGGCGTCGTACTTGTCCGCGTAGTCGCCGGTGGCTTCCTCGGAGATGATCGACATGAAATTCACGCCGGTCTCCCCCGCCGCCTCCCGCTGGTCCGCCGTCTTGAACAGGTACACCTCGAAGCCGGCTTTTTCCAGTTCGGTTTTGACGGTGTCCAGGTAGGCGAGCGGGTCAGCACGGGTGAAGTCCGAGCCGCCGGAGATGCCGTACAGGCGGATCCGTTTGTGCGTCTCCGGCGTGATGGGCAGGTTGCTGGCCGTGTCCTTGATCAGGGTGACCGTCTTGTCCGCAATCTCGGCCGCGATGGCCCGGTGGGCCTCGCTGCCGATCTTCGCCAGAGCTTCAACCGGCGGGACCAGCTCCGCGGCCGGCTTAAGGTGCAGGCCGAGGCTTGCCTTGAGGGCCAGGATCCGGCGCAGCGCGTCGTGCAGGCGCTGTTCGGTGATGACGCCGGATTTGTAGCCGTCCATCATGTACCCGAAGTCCTCGGCCGGGTTGCGGAAGAACAGGAACATGTCGCAGCCGGCGGCGATGGTGGCCGGCACCAGGTCCTTGCGTTTCATGGCCTGGGTCAGGCCAATCATCTGCGAGGCATCCGTGAGGATCAGCCCGTTGAAGCCCAGCTCGCCGCGGAGCAGGTCCTGCAGCAGTTCCGGGGACAGTGTGGCGGGCAGGATGTCCTTGTCCGCCGTGCCCGGGCGGAAATGCCGCGTCAGCTCCGGTGCCCCGATGTGCCCGATCATGATGGACTGCACGCCGTGCCCGATCATCTCGCGGTACACGTGCCCGTAGGTCCGGTTCCACTCCTCGTAGCCGAGGGTGTTGTAGGAGGTGACCACGTGCTGGTCGCGTTCGTCCATGCCGTCGCCGGGGAAGTGCTTCATGGCGCAGACGGTGGGTGACTCGCTGATGCCGTCGAAGTACTCCTTGGCGCGTTCCACCACGATCTCCGGCGTGTTGCCGAAGGCCCGGGTGGAAATGACGGTGTTCCGCCAGTTGTAGTGGATGTCCACGATCGGCGCGAACGCCCAGTTGCAGCCCAGCGCCGCGGTTTCCACCCCCGCCACCTGCCCCATCTGACGGGCAATGGCCTTATCCGGGTGCGAGCCGGCCTGCAGGTGCGTCGACACGAATGTTCCGTCGTCGCAGCTTCCGGCTCCCCCCATTTCCGGGTTGGAGGCCACCAGCAGCGGGATGCGGGTCTTGGACTGTGCGTAGCGGATGTGTTCCTGCACGGCAGCGGAGGGACCCGGCCGGTAGCGCATGCCGCCCACGTGGTAGGTGTCCAGGACGCCGTCGAGGTACTCCGGGGAGTAGTCGTTGTTGTGGTTGATGAACAGCTGCCCTATTTTTTCCTCGAGGCTCATGCCGGCGACTGTGGATTCCACCCACGCAACGGCTTCGTCGTCGAGGTTGAACGGCGCGGCTTGGAGGTCGACGTCGAACTGGCGCGGTTGGGTGCCCGGGGCACCGGTGCGGTTGCCTGCCGAAGCCGTGGAACCGCCGACGCCGGCAATACCGGCGAGCGCCTCTGTCACCACCTGGTTCACCGGGGCGGCGATGTCCACCACGATTCCGGCTTCGTCAGCGTCGAGCGGCTCCAGGGTTGCGAGCTGTGAATCGAGGAGGGCAGGCGGCATGAAGTGGCCGGAACGCCCTTCAGTCCGTGCCCTCAGCACCTCTTTGCTGCCGTGCAGGTGGAGGAACACCGTGTCCGGCGCCTGTTCCCGGATGGCGTCCCGGTAGCTGCGCTTGAGCGCCGAGCAGGCCAGCACCAGGCCGCCGTTACCGGCCTCCGCGAGTTCCCTTCCCACCGTGGCCAGCCAGGGCCAGCGGTCCTCGTCTGTCAGGGGCGTTCCGGCCGCCATTTTGGCGACGTTCTCCACAGGGTGGAGGGAATCCCCGTCGAGGAACGGTACGCCCAGTTCGCGGGCCACAAGGTCGCCGATGGTGGTCTTGCCGCAGCCGGAGACGCCCATCACGACGATGCGGTGCTTGGTGCTCATCAGGGGTTCCTTATCACCAGTCATGAACGGTGCCGTCCACCAGGCGGTTGTAGGGCAGGTAGGCCTGCTGGTACGGGTACGTGGCCGCGGCCTCTTCGTTGAATTCGACGCCGATGCCGGGCTTGTCGCCCGGGTGCAGGTAGCCGTCCACGAACGTCATGGACTGCTCGAACACCGTGTTGGTGGCGTCCGAGTGCTGCATGTATTCCTGGATGCCGTAGTTGTGGATGGCCAGGCCCACGTGCAGCTGGGCGGCGAAGCCCACCGGGGAGATGTCGGTGGGGCCGTGGAAGCCGGACTTGATCTGGTACTGCGCGGCGAAGTCCATGACCTTCTTCAGCGGCGAGATGCCGCCGAAGTGCGTGGAGGCGGCCCGGACGTAGTCGATCAACTGTTCCTTGATGATGGTCTGGTAGTCGTACACGGTGTTGAAGATTTCACCGATGGCCAGCGGGGTGGTGGTGTGCTGGCGGACCAGGCGCAGTGCCTCCTGGTTTTCGGCCGGGGTGCAGTCCTCCAGCCAGAACAGGTCATAGGGCTCGAGTGCCTTGCCGAGCTTGGCAGCCTGGATGGGCGTCATGCGGTGGTGGCCGTCGTGCAGCAGCGGCAGCTCGGGGCCGAATTCGTTCCGGACGGCTTCGAACACGGACGGAAGGTGGCGCAGGTACGCCCGGGTGTCCCAGTCCTCCTCCACCGGGAACGCGCCGCGGCCGGCGGGCTCGTAGTCGTAGCGCTCGCCCGAGGCCTGGGCCTGGGCGGCAACCCCGTACACGGCCTTGATGCCCGGAACGGCGGTCTGGATCCGGACCGACTTGTAGCCGAGTTCCAGGTGCTCGCGGACCGAATCGAACAGGGACGGGATGTCCGCGCCGGAGGCATGGCCGTAGGCGCGCAGCCCGTTCCGGGATGCCCCGCCCAGAAGCTGGTAGACCGGCATGCCGGCCATCTTGCCCTTGATGTCCCAGAGCGCCATGTCCACCGCGGCGATAGCTGCCATGGTCACCGGCCCGCGGCGCCAGTAGGAGCTGCGGTACAGGAACTGCCAGGTGTCCTCGATCCGGTGCGGGTCCTTGCCGATCAGCAGCTGCGCGACGTGTTCCTTGAGGTACGCGGCCACGGCAAGCTCGCGGCCGTTCAGGGTGGCGTCACCGATGCCGGTCACGCCATCCTCCGTGGTGATCCGGAGGGTCACGAAGTTACGGGACGGGCTGGTCACGAAGACTTCCGCGGCAATGATTTTCACAGCTATTCCTTTCGAGCGGGGCTGGGTCGGGGAACTTAGTTGGAGGTGGCAGCGAGCGGCTTGGCGGCCGGTGTAGCCTCGGCGGCGCCGGACGGTTTGGCGGCCGACGGGTCGGCAGCCAACGGGTCGGCGCCGGACGGGGAAGCGCCGGACGGGTCACTTCCGGAGGCACCGTCTTGCGTCTTTTCTCCGTCCACGCGGCGGGCCCGGATCTCCGCCAGGATCTCGGCGTGCATGGCGTCCGTCAGCTTGTACTTGGACATGACCAGGACGGCCAGGATGGTCAGCACGGCCGGGATGGCGCCGGCGGCGAGCTGGATTCCGAACACGGCGTCAGCCGTCTGCACGGCTCCGGATTTGTAGCCGCCCAGCGCCAGGGCATAGGCGGCAAGCGCTCCGCCCACGGCCTGGCCGGTCTTTCGGGTGAAGGAGAACAGTGCGTAGGTGATGCCTTCGGTGCGGACGCCGGTCCTCCATTCGCCGTATTCCACGGTGTCTGCTTCCAGTGCCCACACCACGATGTTGACGGCAAGGACGCCCACGAGGCTGATCACGAGGCCGGAGAAGCCGATCCAGACCTGGCTGGCAGGGGTGAGGAAGATGATGGCGCCACCGATGACAGTGAGCAGCGACGAGTAGATGTAGACGCGCTTCTTGCCGATGGCCCGGACCAGCCTGGGCATGAACGCGGCCAGCACGAACGTGAAAACCAGCTGGATGATGGAGAGCACCGGGTACAGGTCAAGGCGTCCCAGGACGTCGCGCAGGTAGTACAGCTGCACCGACGTCAGCGCCAGGTAGCCGGAGAGGAAGAAGAAGGAGCTGATGCAGAGCATCAGGAGCGGCTTGTTGCCTTTCAGGGTTTCCATGCTCTGCTTGACCGAGACGTTCGGGACGGCGCGGTGGACGCGCTCCTTGGCGGTCAGGACCGTGAAGAAGTAGAGGGCGGCGCCGATGGCCACGAACACCAGCGTGATGGTGGTGAAGGTGCCCTGCAGGTCAGCGCCGGGCTTGATGAGCGGTGCCACGAAGATGCCGAGGGCCGAACCCACCAGCAGGCCGCCCACCATGCGGGCCGATCCCAGCTTGGCGCGCTCCCCCGGTTCCTGGGTCATGGCGCCGGCGAGCGAGCCGTAGGGGATGTTGACCAGGCTGTAGGCCAGTCCAAGTGCCGCGTACGTAACGTAGGCGTAGAGCAGGGTTCCCGACTCGCCCAGCTGCGGGACGGAGAAGGTTGCAACGCTCAGGAGCAGCAGCGGGATGGAACCGAACATGATGAAGGGACGGAACTTCCCGAAGCGCTTGCTGAAGGTGCGGTCCACCATGCGGCCGGCAAAAACATCGGCGAAGGCGTCAAAGATCCTGACGACGAGCAGCAGGGTGCCTGCCGCGGCGGCCGAGATTCCGGCAACGTCCGTGTAGTACACGAGCAGGAACATGGTGGCGGTGGTGAAGGCGAGGTTGTTGGCTGCATCTCCGGCGCCGTAGCCGACGATGCTTAGCTTGCTCAGCTTTTTCATGATTGGGCTCCTTTACCCGGTGCCGCCCCCGAGGAGCCGGCGAAAAAATTTGAAAATGCTTGGGGTGGTGATGCTGTGGAAGTCTGTGGCCTCCGGCGGGTGCGATTCCCGGGATGCCGGTTTGGCTCTTGTTGTAATCCTAATCACTTGGCAATCATTTGGCAAGCGGTTGCCATTATTTCCTTGAAAGTTCATCAAAACACAGCTGCCCGGCACCCGGATCACGGGGGCCGGGCAGCAGTGCATGCACGGAGGACGTTACGGGGAGACAGCCAGCTCGCCGAACGTTCCGCACAGGTCTTCAATCAGCTCGACGACGGCGGCGTCCCCGGCCAGCGCCGGATCCACCAGGCCCAGCAGGGCCCGGACCCGCTCCGCGCCGCTGAGCCGGTTGGCTGCGGCCACCTTGCCAGCCAAAGGATCCTGGAACGAGGCGGCTGCAGCGCTGTAGTCCATCCAGGCGGCAATCATGAGCGCGGCGGCCGCGCCGGACCTTCCGGCGGCACGCTCCGCCTGCACCACCGGAACGGCACGCATCCGCAGCTTGGTGCTGCCGTCCATCGCGATCTGCGCGAGGTGGTGGGCAATGCGGGCGTTGCTGAAGCGTGCCAGGAGGGCAGCGCGGTAGGCAGGTATCTGCAGGTCCGCAGCATTTCCGTCCGGCCCGGACAAGTTCGCTTCCGCTTCGTCCCAGAATTTTTTGATGGCCTGCAGGCACAGCGGGTCCGCCAAAGCGTCGGCCACGGTTGTGTGGCCGCGGAGCTGGCCGGCGTAGGCCAGCAGCGAGTGCGCGCCGTTCAGCAGCCACAGCTTGCGGTTCTCATACGGCTCGATGTCTGCCACGAACACGGCACCGGCGTCTTCCCAGCGCGGCCGCCCGGTAGGGAAGTCCCCACTGAGCACCCAGTTGGAGAAGGGCTCGGCCACCACGGGTGAATTATCGCGGTAGCCGCACGCGGCCTGGACGGCGGCAATGTCCGAATCCGTTGTTCTCGGAGTGATGCGGTCCACCGAGGTGCTGACGAAGCTGATGTTGGCGTCGATCCACCCGGCCAGGCCGGCGTCCCATGCTCCCGCCATGCCCACCACGGCGTTGTGCGCCACGGTGCCGTTGTTGGAGAGGTTGTCACAGCAGACGACGGCGAGCGGTCCCGCGCCGGCAGCCCTGCGGGCGGCGAGGGCCAGCACAAGCCGGCCCAGCGGCGTCGTCGGGTTTCCGCTACCGGATGCCAGCAGCGCAAGGTCGGCAACGACGTCGGACGCCGTCCGGTCGAGGTGCCCGTCGGCGCCGAGCCGGTAGGCCGCCTCGGTGATGGTCAGGGTGACGACGGCAGTGGCGGGAGCGGCAACCAGTTCGGCCAGCCGCTGCACGTCGGCGCCGTCCACGGCCTCCACGATGCTGTTGACCACGGTGAAGGAGTCTCCGCCGTCGGCGCGCTCCACGACGGTGAAGAGCCCGTCCTGTTCAGCGAGGGCCAGAGCGGCGTCGGGGCGGCGGCCGGTGAAGGCGGCGATGCCCCAGTCCGCGGCGTCGGATGCCTGGTGGGTAAACCAGGCCTGGTGCGAGCGGTGGAAGGCGCCGAGCCCCAGGTGGACGACCCGCACCGGCGCCTTGGCGGACGGGCGCAGGCGGCGGTTGAGTGGGGGAAGGTCGACGGCGGATTGCGCCTCAGGCTGCAGTTCGATGCTCATAGCTTGAACACCCTTCGGGGTGAGCCGTCGACGAGGTCGACGATCAGTTCATGGGCGCGGTCCTCGCCGACGCGGTGCTCCGCTACGAGCCTCGCCAGGAAGGAGGCCTCGATCCGGCGGGACGCATCGTGGCGGGCCGGGATGGAGCAGAAGGCGCGGGTGTCGTCGATGAAGCCCGACGAGCGGGAGAAGCCGGCCGTCTCGGTGACTGCCGAACGGAAGCGCAGCATGGCGTCCGGTGCGTCCAGGAACCACCACGGGGCGCCGAGGTAGACGGACGGGTAGAAGCCGGCCAGCGGCGCGAGTTCGCGGGAGAACACCGTCTCGTCCAGGGTGAAGAGCACCAGGTGGAAGTCCTTGGCGGTGCCGAAGTCCTGCAGCAGCGGGCGGATCGCCTCGGTGTAGTTGACGGCGAACGGGATGTCGTGGCCGGTGTCGGCGCCGTAGGTGTTGAAGGTGGGTTCGTGGTGGTTGCGGTACGACCCCGGGTGGATGGTCATGACCAGGCCGTCCTCCACGGACATCCGCGCCATCTGGTACATCATGTGGGCTTCGAAGTCTTCGCGGTCCTGCGGCGTGGCCTGGCCCGAGCGGGCGCGGTCGAACAGCTTCGCCGCATCGCCGGCGTCGAGCTTCAGCGTGGCGGGAGTGCGGACGCCGTGGTCGGCCGAAACAGCGCCGTGTTCCACGAAATAACGACGCCGGTTCTCCAGCGCGGTGATGTAGCCGGCATAGCCGGTGGCGCCGTCGCCCGCTGCCGCGATGAGCCGGTCGACGTTCGCGGACCAGGTGGGGTGTGCGATGTTCAGGTAGGCGTCCGGGCGGAAGGTGGGAAGGACGCGTCCGTGGAACGTGGGGTCCTCGGCGATCGCCTTGTGGCTGGCGAGGCTGTCCAGGGGATCGTCCGTGGTGGCCAGCACCTCGATGTTGAAGTCCTTGAAGAGCTGGCGGGGCCGGAAACCCGGCTCCAGCAGCTTGGCAGAGATGGCGTCGTAGCTGGCATCGGCGGTTTCGGCGCTGATCTCCTGCTGAAGGCCGAAGACGCTGTCGAACTGCGTGCGGAGCCAGTAGCCGGAGGCGGTGCCCTCGAACAGCGGCCAGGCCCGGCAGAACTCGCGCCAGACGGTGCGGGAGTCCGGTTCCGAGTCATTCGAGCCGCGCAGCCGGTCCAGCGGGACGCCGCTGGCGTGGATCAGCCGGGTGACGTAGTGGTCCGGGCTGACCAGCAGCGCTGCCGGGTCCGGGAAGGGGGTGTTGTGCTCGATGACTGCGGCGTCAACGTGCCCGTGCGGGGAAAGGATGGGCAGGTCCTGGACGCGCTGCAGGAGGTCGCGCGCAATGCTGCGCGTTCCGGGATCCGCGGGCAGGAGCCGGTCTGGGTTGGCTGCAATCGACTGTGACATAGCTCAATAGTCGGGCCTGTCGCAGGCTTTTGTCAACCGGTTGCCATAAATTGCCATCCGGGTTGCGGACAGCATCCGTTACCTAGCCCGCGGGCAGGAGCCGTCCGCTCGAGCCGCGCAGCACCAGCTCCGTTTCGACCCGGAGCGTCGCGGCAGGCTCGCCCGTGCCGTGCAGGAGATCAAGCAGCAGTGTGGCAGCGCCCGCGCCGCACTCCCCCAGCGGGGAACGCACGGTGGTGAGCGGCGGTGTGGTGAAATCCGCCCCGAAGATGTCGTCGAAGCCCACGATGCTGATGTGGTCCGGGACCACCATGCCCGCTGCCTGGAGTTCCTGCATGAGGCCGATGGCCAGGAGGTCGTTATAGGTCAGCACCGCCGTGGCGCCGCTGGCCCGGACGTCGCGCGCCACCTGCCTGCCGCCGTCGACCGTGGGTTTGGTGGACTCCAGCCGCACGGCCTCGAGCCGGGACCACTCGCAGGCCGCCTGCACGCCTTCCCAGCGGCGCGCGGACATCCAGGACTGCGGCGGCCCGGCAACAAAGGCAACCTTCTGGTGCCCGTTGGCGGCCAGGCTGCGGACCGCCTCGCTGATGCCCTTGTTCACGTCGGGAACCACGCACGGCACGCCGTCGACCTCGCGGTTGATGACCACCACGGGCTTGTCGCGGGCGAGCGTGCGGATGTCGTCGTCGTCCATGCGCGGGCTGGCAAGGATGAGGCCGTCCACGGTGGCCATCATCCGGCGGGCGGCGGTCAGTTCGGTGACGGCGGACTCGGCGGACTCGGCCAGCACCAGGGTGTAGTCCCGCAGCGTGGCGGTGGTTTCCGCTCCGCGGATGATGTCGAAGAATGTGGGGTTGGTGATGTCCGCGACGATCAGCCCGAAGGTGTTGGTGCGGCCGGTGGGGAGCGCCCGGGCGAACGGATTGACCTGGTAGTTCAGTTCGGCGGCGGCATCCTCGATGAGTTTCTGCGTCTTGGCGCTGACCCGGCCCGGCTTGCTGAGCGCACGGGAAACCGTGGACGGATTGACGCCGGCAACCTTGGCAATGTCGTAGATGGTGGCGTTGGGCTTGCCGTCCCGGGCGTGCTTTTTGGCCGGCACACGTGTTGCGGCAACTTCCGGCATCTTGGGTTCAGTCACCGCCCCATCCTACGAGGAAACAACCCAACTAGGTCGCAGTTAATGTCGTTATGGGCGCCCATAACGACATTAACTGCGACCTAGTTGGGCTTTACTTGGCCAGCGGTTGCCGGAGTGATGGTTGCGGGTCCGGTTGGCGGGCTGGGCTTCCCGGGGTGGGCTGGGCTTCCCGGGGTGGGCTAGGCTTCCCGCGGGTGGGCTAGGAGCGCTCGGGGAACTTGCCTTCGTCCGCGATGCGCTTGTTCAGCTCGGCGAGGAACTCGTCCTCGTCGAAGTCCAGGCCCACCTCCGTGCCGGTCCAGCTGGAGAGGTGGATAGCGTTGGCCAGGCGGACGCCGTTGATTCCGTCCGATCCCGGGGCCAGCAGCGGGGTGCCGTCCAGGATGTTGGCCGCGAAGTTCTCCAGGACGCCGGCATGCTGGCCGCCCCAGACGGATTCGAACTCGATAACCTCGGTGGAATAGTACTGTTCCGGATTCAGCTCGCCCATAAAGAGCTTGCGGACATCGTCCATATCCATGGCGTCGCTGAGTTCACGCTCGGGCTTGACCAGGCGCGTGACGGTGGCAGTCTTGGAGTTTTCGACGACGATCTTGCCCTGGTCGCCCAGGATCTCGAAGCGATCGGTCCCCACAAGGTCGTGGGTGGCAGTGACGAAAACGCCGGTGGCGCCGTTGCCGTAGTCCACCACTGCAGTTACTTCGTCCTCGACGGCGATGTCGCGGCGGAAGCCGTACGCAACCTTCGAATAGACGGACTTCGGCACTCCACAGATCCACTGCCACAGGTCCAGCTGGTGCGGTGCCTGGTTGACCAGGACGCCGCCGCCTTCGCCGCCCCACGTGGCGCGCCATTCGCTGGAGTTGTAGTAGCCCTGCGGCCGCCACCAGTTGGTGATGATCCAGTTGGTGCGGCGGATGCTGCCGATCTCGCCGTTCTCGACGATCTCCTTGAGCTTCCGGTACAGCGGGTTGTTGCGCTGGTTGAACATGATCGCGAAGGACAGATCGGGCTTGCTTGCGGCAAACTCGTTGAGCTCCTTGACCTGCTTGGTGTAGACGCCGGCCGGCTTCTCCACCAGCGCGTGGATGTTGCGCTTGAGCGTCTCGATGCCCATTTCGGGGTGCAGGAAGTGCGGAACGCAGGTCACGACGGCGTCCACGTCGCCGCTTTCCAGCATGGCGATGTAGTCGTCGTAGAAGGGCGCATCAGGGTATGTGGCCGAGGCAACGTCCTTCTTCGCGGGGTCGGTGTCGCAGATGGCACCGATCTCCATATTGGGTACCATGCCGTCCGTGATGAACCTGGCGTAGGCGCCGCCCTGCTGGCCCAGGCCGATGATGCCGAGGCGTACTTTCTTGCTCATTGTTGAATCTCCGTATTCTTTGGTGCTGAGTCTGGGAAGTCTTAGAAGAGGTCGGCGTGGCCCATGGCCACGAGGTTGTCGTGGGAGGTCTGCAGGGCTTCCCACACGGTGCGGCCGTAGAGCTCGTCCTGCTCAACCAGCATGTACTGGGCTCCGGCGGCCTGCGAGGCGTCGATGATCGAGGGGAAGTCGAGGTTTCCTTCGCCCACTTCGGCGAACTGGACGACGTTCTTGAACTCGCTCATGAATCCCATGATGTCCCCCGAATCGAGCAGTCCGAACGCTGATTCCGGCAACTGGCCGATCCGGTAGTCCTTCAAGTGCACCATGGCCGTCCGGCCGGCGTACTTCTGCAGGGTCCGGACCGGGTCGAGGCCGCCGCGCTGGACCCAGTGCACGTCGATTTCCATGCCCATGGCCGGGGAGTTCTCGGCGATGATGTCCAGCATGTATTTGCCGTCGAACTTCGCGAACTCGATGTGGTGGTTGTGGTAGTACAGGCCGAGCCCCTGTTCCTGCAGGCGTTCGGCGTATTCGTTGGCCTGCTTGGCGAAGTCAATGACTGCACCGAGGGACCGCATCGCCGGAAACGGCAGCATGCCGATCCGAAGAAGCCTGGAGTCGAGGCGCTTCGCGTCGTCCACGATCTTGTCGAAATCGTCCTGGAGCGAATCGCCGGGACGGCCCTTGGGGGTCTCCATCGCGACGGACAACGCCGCGATGTCCATGCCCAGTTCACTCCGGGAGCGGTCCAGCTCGGCCACATTTTCCGGTGTCATCGGGATCTGCGAGATTTCGACGGCGTTGTAACCGATCGCGCTGACCTTGCGGAGCGTTTCGAACGGCCCGATCTCCGCGAAGCTGTCCTTCAACATCATCGCCTGCACGCCTATTTTGGCCACGTTATTCCTCCGTTGTTGTACCTGGTGTGTTAAATCCGGCGTCCGCCGCTAGGCGAGGGCGCCGGCCTGTTCAATCTGGTGCCGCTGGCTTTCCAGCAGTCGGTGACGATCCGCCCGGCGCTGTTCCTGCCGGTCCGGATCGGGTACTGGGGACGCCAGCAGGAGGCGCTGCGTGTAAGGGTGCTCGGGGTCGCGGGTAACGATCTCGGCTGGTCCCTGTTCGACGATTTCGCCGTGGTACATGACCGCCACGCGGTGACTGATGTGGCGGACCACATCGAGATCGTGGGAAACGAACAGGTAGGAAACCCCTGTATCGCGCTGGATCTGCAGGAACAGGTCAAGCACCCGGGCCTGGGTGGACAGGTCCAGTGCACTGACGGGCTCGTCGCAGACGATCAGCTTGGGCGAGAGGGCCAGGGCCCGGGCGATGGCCACGCGCTGGCGCTGGCCGCCGCTGAACTCGCGCGGCAGGCGGTGGATGGCATCCGCGGGCAGGCCCACCTGGTCCAGGAGTTCCTTGACGCGCTTCTTGGCGGCATTCTGCTCCATGCCCTGCACGCCGAGCGGCTCGGCGAGGATGTCACCGATCTCCAGGGCGGGGTTGAGCGAAGTGTACGGATCCTGGAAAACCACCTGGAGGTCCCGGCTCAGGGTTCGCCGTTGCTTGCGGGTGGCGTGGCTGATGTCCTTGCCTTCGAAAGTGATTTTGCCGCCCGTGACCGGGGCCAGGCCCAGGACCGCACGGCCCAGGGTGGTCTTGCCGGAACCGGACTCCCCGACCAAGCCAAGGGTTTCGCCCTGGCCGATGGAGATGTTGATGTCCGTCAGGGCCCTGAACGGCTTTGCCCGGAACTTCTTGCTCGGGTATTCGACAACCAGGTTGTTCACTGTCAGAAGCGGCGCTCTTTCCGTGGTGCTCATGCGACCGGCTCCTTCTGGCTGGATACAAGCATGGACATGGGGGTTTTGCCTTCGAGCATCGATGCCAGGAGAGTCCGGGTGTACCGCTCTTTCGGGTTCCGGAGGATGTCGCGGACGGATCCTTCCTCCACGAGCCGACCGTTCTGCATTACAGCCACGCGGTCGCAGAGGTCCGCCACCACACCGAAATTGTGCGTGACCAGGATGATGCCGATGTTGAGGCGCTGCTGGAGCTCGCGCAGGAGGTCCAGCACGTCGGCCTGCACCGTGACGTCCAACGCGGTGGTGGGCTCATCGGCGATCACCAGGTCCGGTTCACAGCTGATGGCACCGGCGATCAGCACACGCTGGGCCATGCCCCCGGAGACTTCGTGCGGGTACGCGCTGAACGTCCGTTCCGGGCTGGCGATCCCGACGTCGGTCAGCAGCTTCAGGGCCCGCCTGCGGGCCTCCTCCTTGGAGATCCCCAGGACCCGCACCATGGGCGTGACCAGCTGGTAGCCGATGGTGAAGGCGGGGTCCAGGTTGCTCATGGGCTCCTGCGGAATGTAGGAGATGCGCTTGCCCCGCAGCTTGGACAGCCGCGCCTGGTTGACGCGTTCGTCGCCCGGGGCAACGGTGTAGTTGCCGTCGAACTGGATGGCGCCGCCCACAATGCGGGCATTGTCCGGCAGGAGGCCCAGGATGGAGAACGCCGTCTGGGACTTTCCCGAGCCGGATTCACCCACGATGCCCAGGATTTCGCCCCGGTCCACATGGAAGGACACATCGTCCACCACCTTCTTGATGGAGCCGTCGGCCTGCGGGTAGCCGACGCCGAGATTGGTCACCTTTACGAGGTGGTGCTCGGTTCCGGCATCGACGGCGGCCACAGACTTACGCGACGGGCGCGCCGTGGCAGGTGCCGCCGTCGGGCCCGCTCCCATGGCCGAAGTCGTGCCCCTTTTTTTGCGGTGCTTGATCTTTTCGCCGTCTTCCAACGCGTCGCGGATGGCGTTGCCGAGCAGCACGAGGCCGCCGATAGTGAGCGCCATGGCGAGGGCGGGCCAGAGGAGCAGCACGGGGGTCAGGTAGACGTTCTTGAAGCCTTCGGAGAGCATCACGCCCCAGGTTGCCTTGGTGGGGTCGCCGAGGCCCAGGAACTCGAGTCCGGACTGGATGGCGATGGCCACGCCGGCAATGGCTGCGGTCTGGATGATGATGGGGGCGCGGACCACGGAGAAGATGTGGCGGGCGATGATGCTCCAGTCCGAAAGCCCGGACACCCGTGCTGCATCGACGTAGAGCTCGTTGCGCACCGACTGGACGGCGGTGCGGGTCAAGCGGAAGTAGGACGGGCTGATGAGGACGCCGAAGGCGATCATCGAAATCCATACCGAAGGTCCAAACGCTGCGCGGATGGTGAGCAGCACGATCAGGCCCGGCAGGCTCATGAGGATGCTGACCACCCAGTTGGAGACGGCCTCGAACTTCCCGGCGTAGTAGCCGGCGATCAGGCCGGCCGGGAGGCCGATTGCGATGGCAACACCGGCGCACAGCAGTGCGGACAACAGCGTGAGCTGCGCACCGAAGAGCAGGCGGCTCCAGGTGTCGCGTCCGGCGCTGTCCGTGCCGAGGATGTTCACCGAGTCTGCAGGTGCCAGGGTCTTGGTGATATTTGCGAAGTTCTCCTCGAACGGGGCCAGGACCGGGGCGAAGACGGCCAGCAAGGCGATGGATCCCAGGATCACCAGCGAGGCGATGCCCATCGGGTTCCTGAGGAGGCGGCGCATCACGGTGGAACGGACCACTGTGCCGCTCGGCCCCGGCGGAACGGGGGCGGGGACGGCCGTTACCGCCGCTGTTTCTACGGAATCGCTCATGACACACGCACTTTCGGGTTGAGCCAACCATTGAGGATGTCCACCAGGAGGTTCACCACGATGACTACCACCACGGTGTACATGACCACTCCCATGACCACGGGAAGATCGGACTGGCCGGTGGCGGTGACCGCGAGCGGTCCCATTCCGGGAAGGGCGAAGATCTGCTCGATGATCACCACGCCGCCCAGCATGCCGATCAGTTGCAGGCTCAAGACGGTCAGGCCTGCCGGTGCCGCGCTGCGCAGCACATGCTTGAAGAGAATTTCCCGCTCTCCGATGCCCCGGCTGCGCAGTGTCCGGACGTAGTCGCGCTCGAGCTGCTTGATCACGGCGCTGCGGATCTGCTGCGCGCCGCCGGTCACGCCGTTGATGAGCAGTGCAATGACCGGAAGGGTCATCGAATAGACCCAGGCCTCCGGACCCACCTCAGGAGAGATGGTGCTGGTGGCCGGGAAGAAGCCCAGCTGGATGGCCAGGAGGGTCACAAGGAGCACTCCGATCACGTACCCCGGAATAGAGTCGCCAACGATCGCGCCCACCTGGACCACCCTGTCCACCCAGCCGCGCTTGACGGCTGCGGCAACACCGATCAGTGCTGCGCAGATGGCGATCAGGATCATTGCGGTGAAAACCATCGTCATGGTCACCGGGATACGCGTAGCCAGGGAGCTGGCCACCGGTTCCGAGGTGAACCACGAAGCTCCAAGGTTTCCTGAGAGGGCGTCGCCCAACCAGGCGAAGTAACGGATCACGAGGGGCTGGTCGAGTCCCAGCTCCTGTTCCTTCAAGGCAACCTGTTCAGGGGTGGCCTGGTCACCCAGGATGTTCCGGGCAATGCTGCCGCTGGAGGTGTACAGCAAAGTGAAGGTGAGCGCCGAGACTACGAACAACACCACCAGACCGCTGCCCAGCCTTTTCGCAATGAACTTGATCATGGGGTCGGTCCTACTTGGCGGGCGAGTAGTTGTAGATGGACGGAACGGCCTGCTGTGCCTGCGGGGTGACGTTCACTTTGTCGTTGTGGTAGTACATCTGGTTGGTGCGGAACAGCGGAGCGAACCAGGCCTGCTCCACCACATACTTGTTGACGTCCTGGGCCAGCGTGCCGGCCTCTTCGCCACCGGTGCGCACAGCCTGGATCTTGGCCTCGAGCTCCGGGGCGGTGTTCTTGAAGGGGTTGTACAGGGCCTTGGTGGAGACGATCTGGTCGATCGCAACCGTGGGCTCACCCTGGAAGAGGTTGTAGAACATTGCGTGGTACTTCTGCGCTGCAACGTCCGCCGTGAAGGTGTTGGTGATCGCGGCGCCCGGCTTCAGGGTGATTCCGACGTCCGCGAGCTGCTGCTGGAGGACGGAGATCAGGGTTTCAGCTCCCGGAAGGGTGGGGACGTCGATAGTCACGTTGCCTTCGAAGCCGGATTCCTTCAGGAGTTGCTTGGCCTTGGCAGGGTCGTAGCTGTAGTAGTTTTCGAGCTCTTCAGTCCAGGCACCGCTGTCCTTGCCGAACGGCTGGGAGGTGGGAGTCCCCTGGCCGAGCATGACCTGTTCCAGGATGGTCTTGCGGTCGAATGCGTGGTTGATGGCCTGGCGGACCTTGACGTTGGCCAGAGCGGGGTTCTTGGTTCCGTCGCGGTCCAGGAGGAGCAAGCCGGACCAGTCCACCTGGTTCGCTTCAAGCTTCATCTTGGCGCCTTCGGCCTGCTTACCATTCTTGGGGTCCAGGAGGGTGGCGTCCACCTGGCCGGAAACCAGGGCGTTTGTCCGGGCTGTGGGATCGGTGAGGATCTTGAGGGTCAACTTCTTGTACTTCTGGAGGTCCTTGTTCCAGTAGCCATCACGTGCTGTGAAGACCGTCTGCGAGTCCTTCACTGAGGCCGCTTTGTCCATCACGTACGGGCCGGAGCCCACCGGTACGGTCTTGATGGCGTCAGTACCCAGGGACTGGGGGCTTCCCATCAGGCCGGCTGCTTGGCTCAGGAAGTACTCCAGTGCGGGTTCCGTGGCGGTGAGGTTGATATCAATGGTGTCCTCGTCCACCACGGCGATGTCGGATACAGAAGCCAATTGGGCCATCTGGGGACCATTTGCCTTCTTGAAGTGATCAAGGTTGGCCTTGGCAGCTTCAGCGTTGAACTTGGCACCGTCACTGAAGGTGACGTCAGTCCGGAGATCCACGGTGAGCTTGGTGTTGGTGTCGTTGTACTTCCACGCCGTGGCCAACATCGGGCTGAGCTTGCCGTCCGGTTCGCGCAGGATCAGGGTGTCATACGCTGCCTGGTACGGCTGCAGCGCATGGCCGACGTGGGCCTGGGCAGGATCCCAGGAAGTGATGTCGCGGAGGGTGCCCAAGGTAAGTGATGTTGGAGCAGCGCCGGCGTTCGAGCCCGCTCCGGCGCCCCCGCCGCATGCGGTGAGCGCCAGCGAGGCGCTGAGTACGAGGGCGGCTGCTGCCGCCTTGGGACCTAACTTCATTGTTGGCTCCTAGGATCCGTGGAACGTGAGACTTGCGAAATGCAGCAAGTGTGGCGTGGGCCACATCCGCCTTGTGGGATTCACAGTACGCACTGTTGCTTTGTTTGGCAACCGATTGTCAAAAATGTTGCAGTATTTCTTTTCCGTACCGGAACGGGTCGCTCGGACACGAGCGGGCTGGTTGCAACCGGTTGCCTCCGGCTATGCCCCAGACGCCACTGCAGCCATGGGTCAGGACACTTTGCCAGCCAATTCCGGGTAGCTCTGCCGGTAGACGTCCTTGATGATGCGCAGCGATTTTTCGGCCTCTGCGGGGCTGATCCAAAACGGCTCCGCCTCGTCCAGCCGGCCATAGAAGTCGTTAATCAGCAGCTCGTGGGAGACACCCCAGTAGGACCGGCCGCCGGAGTCGCTCGTGCGCTCCGGAATGACGTCCACCCGTCCGTCATCATAGGTGACCGTGAGGTCGCCCCGCAGGCACAGGACGGCCTTCTCAGTGACCACATCGAGTGTCACCGGCGCGTTGTAGGCGTTGGCCAGGGTGGCATAGAACGCGCTTCGGGCACCGTTGGCATGTTCCGCCACGAATTCGGCGGTGTCCTCCACCTCGATGGTGCCGCCCAGGAACCGCGTCGAAGCATTTCCCGTGACCGCGACAACGTCACCCACCAGCCACTGGAGCAGGTCCACGGTATGGATGGCCTGGTTCATCATCAACCCGCCGCCGCCACTGGCCCAGGTCCCCCGCCACGGCCGGCTTTCGTAGTACTCGGCGGAGCGCTGCCACATCACTGTTGCCGAGGCCCCGACCACAGCCCCCAGCTCGCCCGACGACAGCAGGGCGTGCATGGCCTGCGCCGTCGCGTTGTACCGGTTCTGGAAGCACACGGCGATTTTCGCCCGGCCCGCCGAGGCGGCTTCCACCAGCCGCCGGCCTTCGGCCAAGGTGTGGGCCAGCGGTTTCTCCACGATGACGTTGACGCCCCGCTCCAGGCAGTCCGCGGCCACCGAGGCGTGCTGGTCATGCGGCGTGCAGATGTGCACCACGTCCGGCCGGACCGCCTCGATGAGGCTCAGGTGGTCGGCAAAGCCGGGGACGCCGTAGGCGGCCACGGCCGCAGCCAGCCGCTGCGGATCCGGATCGCAGACGGCAACCAGCGCGGCGCCGTCGAGCTTTGCAATCGCCTCGAAGTGCACGGCTGAAACGTCGCCGCAGCCGATGACCGCCGCCGTCGTGCTCAAGAGAGTTCAACCCCGTTCTTCGCCGCGAGCGCAGCGAAGGCGCGGGCCGCGATGCCGAAGGCCACCGGGCCCGAGAAGCCGCCCAGCTCGTGGGCGCTGGCCAGGTGGGGTTCCAGCGAGGCGAACCCGGTGAAGCCGTCCGCCTTGAGGGCGGCGATGGTGGCGTCCAGCTCGCCGTCGCCCTCGCCGGAAGGAACCACTTCGCCGCTGGTGGAGAGCGCGTCCTTGACCTGGAAGTACTCGAGGTACGGGCGCAGCATGGCATAGCCCTCGGTGTAGGGCTTGACGCCCACCTGGACGAAGTTGGCGTTGTCCCAGGCGATGCGCAGCGCCGGGGAGTCCACGGACTCCATGATGTCCAGCACGCGGGGCGGGGTATCGCCGTAGATGCCCTTTTCGTTTTCATGCAGAAGCACGACCCCGGACTCCTCCGCGAGCGCTGCCAGCGCACCCATGCGGGCCAGGACATCCTCGCGGATGTCTTCGGCGCTCCGCCCTTCCTCCCGGTAGAACGAGAAGATACGGATGTACTTGGTATCCAGGCCCTTGGCCACGGAGATGATCTGTCGGAGGCGTCGCAGCTCATGCTCCACCGGCAGGCTCACATCCACCTTGCCGATGGGGCTGGCCACTGCAGAGACCTTGAGGCCCTTTTCGTCGAGGATGTCCTTGAGCCGGGCAACCTGCTCCGGTTCCAGCTCGGAGACGTTGGTGCCCCAGGCGCTGCGCACCTCGATGTGGCGCGCGCCCAATGCCAGCAATACCGCAGCCTGCACCGCGGGATCCGGATCTATCTCGTCGCCGAAACCTGAGAGGGGCCAGACTGCGGTTGTTGTTTTGCTCACGCGGATCTCCTGGGTTTCGCGGCCGCCGCGCCTGCTTCCCAGCTCCGGCGCGGTGACGCAGTTCACAAACGGTGTCCACCCCAGTTTAGCTAGACCTGCCATGAAATGACAACCGATTGCCAAAAACTGACAATCTGTGGCATTCTTTGCTGACCGGATCTGTGGCGGCAGTCACAGGCCTGCCCATCCGACCCGGCCATCACGGTCAGGCCACCACGTTCAGAGAGGAGCGCCGTGGCTACGACGCAACCAGCAGCAGTGGACCGCCCGCCCACCATCCATGACATCGCAGCGCTCTGCGGCGTGGCGGCCTCCACCGTCTCCCGGGCGCTTTCCTCGCCGGACCGTGTCAACATCCGGACGCGCCAGCGGATCGAGGCGGCTGCGGCCCAGCTGCACTACATCCCCAACAGCCAAGCCAAGGCACTGAGTTCCGGCCGCACGGGTGCAGTGGGAGTGCTGGTCCCGGACATCACCAACCCCTTCTACTTCGACCTCATCCGGGGCACCCAGCTCCAGCTCAAGGCCGCCGGGTACACCCAGCTGCTGGTGGATACGGAGGAATCGGACGAGGTGGAGGCCAGCACCATGGAACAGCTGCGCAAGAGTGCGGACGGAATCGTGGTGGCCGCCTCCCGGCTGAGCGACGAAGCCTTGCTGGCCGCGGCGGCGAAGATGCCCATGGTCACGGTCAACCGTGACGTCCCCGGCATCCCTGCGGTTCTCATTGACACCCCGTCCGCCACGAGCCAGGCCCTCGACCATCTCATCTCGCTGAGGCACACCCGGATTGCCTACATCGCCGGGCCCGCGACATCCCAGTCGAGCACGCGGCGCTGGGCCGCCCTGTCCGAGGCAGCCGAGGAACGCGGCGTGGAAGTGCGCCGGCTGGGACCGTTCGCTCCCAAAACGCAGTCCGGCGCGGCCGCCGCGGACGCCGCCGTGCACAGCGGAGTGACGGCCTGCATCGCGTTCAACGACCTCATCGCCATTGGCATGCTCCAGCGCCTTCGTGAACGAGGCATCCGTGTTCCGGAGGACATGAGCATTGTGGGCTGCGACGACATCTTCGGCGCCGACTTCTGCAACCCGCCGCTGACCACCATGGCCTCCCCGATCGAACAGGCCGGCCGTGTGGCGGTCTCCATGCTGCTGGCCCAGCTGAACCCGCTGGCAGGGGGCGGCACCCGGAGCCGGTCCGTGATGCCCACGCACCTGACGGTCCGCGGCTCCACCGGGCCCGCGCCTGCACCGCATTAGGAAGCCTGGTGCTCCGACAACGCTGTAACTCGGTGCGCCGACTCGTGCGGACACAGTTGAGCATGGTTGACACTGCTGACTAGTCTGGATCACATGCGCGAACTCCAGGCCAGGATCATTGAAGAAATGGGCGTCCAGCCCCGGATCGACCCCGCCGGGGAGGTGCGCAAACGCGTCACCTTCCTGAAGGAATACCTCAAGGCAACGCACACCAAGGGCTTCGTCCTGGGCATCTCCGGAGGCCTCGATTCCTCGCTCGCCGGCCGGCTGGCCCAGCTTGCCGTCGAGGAGCTCACGGCCGAAGGCGTCGACGCCAACTTTGTGGCGGTGCGCCTTCCCTACGGCGTGCAGCACGATGAGGACGACGCCCAGGCAGCCCTCGACTTCATCCAGGCCAAGACCGAGTGGACCTTCAACATCTCCGCCGCTGTGGACGGTTTCGAGGAAGAATTCGAGAAGACCGTGGGCAACGGGATCTCCGACTTCCACAAGGGCAACACCAAGGCCCGCACCCGCATGATCGCCCAGTACGCCCTCGCCGGCGAGCACAACTACCTGGTCATCGGAACCGACCACGGCGCCGAGTCAGTCACGGGCTTCTTCACCAAATACGGCGACGGCGGCGCGGACATCCTGCCGTTGTTCGGGCTGAACAAGCGCCAGAACCGGGCACTCCTCGCCGAGCTCGGCGCCCCGGCCCGGATCTGGGAGAAGGTCCCTACGGCCGACCTCCTCGACGGCAAGCCGGGCCGCACGGACGAAGACGAGCTGGGCATCAGCTATGACCAGATCGACGACTATCTCGAAGGCCGGGAGGTCCCGGACGCCGTGGCCGAATCCATCGAGCAGAAATACCTCCGCACCCGTCACAAGCGCACGGTCCCGGTCACGATTTTCGATAGCTGGTGGAGGGGCCAAGGCCCCGAGGAACCCCGCGTCGGGCTGTAGGGCTGTAGGCACTGCCCCGGGCACCTTGGACGCTGGGCGGCCCAACCCGGGCACTTTGGAAGCTGGCTGGGCCGTTCGGGCCCGGAATACCGGCGTGTCCGTGTCGAAGTGCCCCGCGACGGCCGGGCCTTAACCCGGCGACCTCCCCTACGGGATGAGCACGAGTTTGCCCCGGACGTGGCCCCCGCGGCTGAGGCCCAGTGCCCGCGCCGCTTCGGTGAGGGGAAGCCGCTCCTGGATGTTGAACCGGAGCTTCCCGTCCGCAGCCAGCCGGGCCGCGTCCGCTACCCGTCCGTCCAGCAGCCGCACCGGGGCAATTCCGGCGGCGTTGGACTCCTTGCCGGAAACTGTGGTCACGGCGGTGCCGTGGCCGCCCAGCAGCTCGACCGTGGCCGCCGTCGTCGCCTCCCCGCCATTGGTGTCCAGCACGGCGGTGATGCTGCCCAGGGAGCGGACGCGCTCCACGAGACCTTCTCCATACGCGACGGGTTCGGCTCCGAGGCCGCGCAAATAGTCATGGTTCTGCTCTGAAGCGGTGCCGATGACGCGGATGCCCAGATCCCGCGCGATCTGGACGGCTGCCGTGCCCACACCGCCCGCCGCCCCGTGGATGAGCACTGTGTCACCCACGCCTACGCCCAACTGGACCAGGGCCGAGTACGCTGCGCCGCCCGCTATAGCCAGGCAGGCTGCCTGCTCAAAATCGATGCCGGCCGGCTTGGGTGTCAGCTGGGCGGTCGGAAGATTGGCGACGGCGCGGTAGCCTCCGACCATGCCGTTCCAGATGACTTCATCACCTTTATCGAACGCGGTTACGCCGGGGCCGACGGCGGTCACCGTTCCTGCCGCTTCGCAGCCGGGAACAGCCGGGAGCTGCAGCGGGAAGTACGGTTCCAGGTAGCCCGCAACGACCTTCCAGTCCATCTGGTTGACGGCGAGGGCGCGAACGCCCACCTGAACCTCACCCTCTCCCGGGGGTGGCTGCTCTTCTTCGCCCGCGGTGACGACGTCCGGGCTGCCAAAGTGGTCGAACATCATTTTGGTGGTTGTCATGAGGCTGCGCTCCTTAGGCTCGACGCGACTGCGGCCTACGCTGCCAGCATCTTGCACAACGGGTGTGTTCGCAAGCGCCTGCAGCTGGGTGAACTTGGCAGAGGTAGGCGATGCTCAGGCCCCTGGCGAGCGATTGAGCAGCGTGGAGATCCGGTGTGCTTCTTCCATCAGGAGACGGCCCAGGGTCTCCTGCCGTTCGCCCCGGAACCGCGGCTCGATCCCCGTCAGCGACAACGCCCAGGCGGGCCGGCCGCGCTGGTCGAAAACGGCCGCACCCATCCCCCAGCTGCCCTCGAGGACCAGGCCGGGATTGACCGAGTAGCCCGCCTGCCGCGTCTTCGCCAGGTTCTCCCGGACCAGGGCCTCGGTGTGCGCCGCGGCGAAGCTGCCGGCATGGGCGGCCCAGCCGGCGAGCAGCTCCTCCTGTTCCGCCTCGGGCATGAACGCCATGATCGCGGTTCCGGCGGACGCCACCCCCAGCGGGAACCGGACGCCCTCGTGCAGCACAAAGGAGCGCACGGGGAAGCTGCCTTCCTCACGGAGCAGGCACACCGTTTCAGCCCCGCGCCGGATGGAGAAGAAGGCGCTTTCACCGGTCTCCTCGGCCAGCCGGCGCAGGCTGGGCCGTGCAATGTCCTCCAGCGGAAAGCGGGCTGACGCCACGGAACCCATCAGCAGGATTTCCGGGCCCAGCACCCAGTTGCCACTCTGCGGATCCTGGTCCAGCAGGCCCTCGGAGGCCAGCGAGGAAAGCAGCCGGTGGACAGTGGGCCGTGTGAGTCCCGATTCCCGGACCACTTCAACCAGCGGACTGCCTTCGGGCTTCCGTCCCACGATCCGCAGCAGACTGGCAACCCGGCTGACCACCTGGGCGCCCTGGACCGGTGTTGAATTCATCATTTCCCCTTCAAAAGTATCCACAATATGGATACTCCAAAGCTTACCGTCCACACTGTAAGAATCAACGTATTTTCGGGAAAATGCAGCCTTGACAGCGTCTCCTGCGGCCCCGTACGCTCCAATCCCAGAACAACAGTCCACAAAGTGGATTGCCGGCTGCGCAGGGAATCCGCAGATCCGGAAACCCGCCGCTCAATGAGGAGATGCAATGTCAAAGGTGAAATCCGGCGCGGCTGCCGCGCTGCAGGACGTGCTGCGGGACGGCATGACGCTGGCCGTCGGAGGCTTCGGGCTCAGCGGCATCCCGGCGGACCTGATCGAGGCCGTCCGCGCTTCCGGCGTCAAGGACCTCACAGTGGTCTCCAACAACATGGGCGTGGACGGCAAGGGCCTCGGCGTGCTGATCGAGGCGGGCCAGGTCCGCAAGGTCATCGCCTCCTATGTGGGCGAGAATAAGCTCTTCGCCGAGCAGTACCTCGCCGGCAAGCTGGAGGTCGAGTTCACCCCGCAGGGCACCCTGGCCGAGCGCCTCCGCGCCGGCGGGGCCGGCATCCCGGCTTTCTACACCAAGACCGGCGTCG
The DNA here is from genome assembly GCF_030812315.1 of Arthrobacter oryzae. Classification (GTDB taxonomy): domain Bacteria; phylum Actinomycetota; class Actinomycetes; order Actinomycetales; family Micrococcaceae; genus Arthrobacter; species Arthrobacter oryzae_B. Next base: position 121,818 of record NZ_JAUSSM010000003.1, read on the forward strand.
GCACGCTCGTCGCCGAGGGCAAACCGCTGGCCGAGTTCGACGGCGAAACGTACGTCCAGGAGCGGGCCATCAAGGCCGACGTCGCACTGGTCCACGCCCATACTGCAGACACCGACGGCAACCTGATCTACCGCTTCACTGCCCGGAACTTCAACCCCGTGGTGGCAACGGCCGGTGCGGTAACTATCGCTGAAGCCGAAGTGATCGTGGAACCGGGCGCACTGGACCCCAACCACATCGTCACCCCCGGCGTCTACGTCCAGCGCCTGGTGCAGGCCAGCGGCCGGGTCAAGGACATTGAACAGCGCACCGTCCGACTCCGCGCCTCCGAGCCCGTTCCCGCCTAGCCCCCCGCCGCCCAAGCCGCGGCATCACCGGGACCGGCGCCCCAGTCCCCCACCCCCCACCAAGCGCGAACGAACACTTAAGCCCCCAAGACTTCGAGATCCCAAGGAGAACCCCCATGGCCTGGACCAGGGATGAAATGGCTGCCATCGCGGCCGAAGAACTCAACGACGGCGATTACGTCAACCTCGGCATCGGCATCCCCACGCTGGTGGCCAACAACCTGCCCGACGGCGTCCGCGTGGTCCTGCAGAGCGAGAACGGCCTGCTCGGCATGGGCCCGTTCCCATATGAGGGCGAGGAAGACGCCGACCTCATCAACGCCGGCAAGCAGACCGTCACCGTCCTGCCCGGCGGCAGCATTTTCGACTCGGCCACGTCCTTCGGCATGATCCGCGGCGGCCACGTGAAAGTTGCCATCCTGGGCGCCATGCAGGTCTCCGGCAGCGGCGACCTCGCCAACTGGACCATCCCCGGCAAGATGGTCAAGGGCATGGGCGGCGCCATGGACCTCGTGGCCGGAACCCCGCGCGTTGTGGTCCTCACCGAACACAACGCCAAGGACGGGTCCGCCAAAATCGTCAAGGAGTGCACGCTTCCTCTCACCGGCCTGAGCGTGGTGGACCGGATCATCAGCGACCTCGCGGTCTTCGACCTCGTGAAGAACGAAGAAGCGAACGACGGCGGCCGCCAGCTCACGCTGACACGGCTCGCACCGGGCGTCACGGTGGAGGAAATCCGCGAAAAGACCGAGGCCGCATTCGATGTCCAGCTCGAAAACGAAGGAGTGGCAGCATGAGCCTGAAGGAACAGTTCGGCAAGGATGTCCTGCTCACCGGCTGGGGCCACAGCCGGTTCGGCAAGCTCACCGACGAGACCCTCGAGTCCCTGATCGTCCAGGTGGCCACCGAGGCGATCGGCAACGCCGGGATCGAGCCGGGCCAGATCGATGAGGTCTACATCGGCCAGTTCAACTCCGGCATGATGCCGCTGGCCTTCCCGTCCTCGCTCGCGCTCCAGGTCTCCGAGCAGCTCGCCAACGTGCCGTCCACCCGCGTGGAGAACGCCTGCGCTTCCGGTTCTGCAGCCTTCCAGCAGGGCACCAAGTCGCTGCTGGCCGGCACCGCGAAGACTGTCCTGGTGATCGGGGCGGAGAAGATGACCCAGGCGGGGGCCGACGTTGTGGGTGCGGCCCTGCTGGGCGCGGACTACGACATGGCCGGCAAGGCGTCCACCACCGGCTTCACCGGCCTCTTCGCCGAGGTGGCCAAGCACTACGAGAAGCGCTACGGGGCCGGCGTCGGAAATCCTGGCGCCGGAAGTCTCGGCGCCGGAAATCTCGGGGACGTCCTGGGCACCATCGCGGCCAAGAACCACCGCAACGGCGTGGACAACCCCTACGCCCAGCTTCGTAAGGACCTCGGCGAGGACTTCTGCCGCACGGTCTCGGACAAGAACCCGATGGTGGCCGATCCGCTGCGCCGGACGGACTGCTCCCCGGTGTCCGACGGCGCGGCCGCCGTCGTGCTGTCCGTCTCGCCGACCGGCGGGGAAACCGCTCCGGTGCGGCTCGCCGGTTTCGGCCACGCGAACGATTTCTTTCCCGCCGAACGCCGGGACCCCACCGCCTTCGCCGCGACGCGCGCGTCCTGGCAGCGGGCACTGGCGATGGCCGGCGTCGGGCTTGAAGACCTGGACCTCGCAGAGGTGCACGACTGCTTCACCATCGCCGAACTGCTCATGTACGAGGCCATGGGCCTGACCGAACCGGGCCAGGGATCCCGCGCCCTGGCGGAAGGCTGGGTGTTCAAGGACGGCAAGCTGCCCGTCAACGTCTCGGGCGGACTGAAGGCCAAGGGCCACCCCGTCGGCGCCACCGGCGTTTCCCAGCATGTCATCGCGGCCATGCAGCTCACCGGCACCGCGGGCGGCATGCAGCTCGCCAACCCCCGCCGGGCCGCCGTGCAGAACATGGGCGGCGTGGGTATCGCCAACTACGTGAGCGTGCTCGAGGCCGTCTAACCCCCCGGAGTTTTTGTCCAGATAATGGGTCCTGGAGGGTCCTGAAGTGCCATTATCTGGACAAAAACTCCCAAGCCCGGGGCAGGAAGCGGCTAGCGGCCCCGGATCAGGGCCGCGATCTCCACAAAGCCCAGCCGCTCCGCGTTCTCCAAGGCGGTGCGGCCCTGGGGATCCCGGATTCCGGGGTCGGCACCGGCGGCGAGGAGCTGACGGACCACCTCCTGCTGCCTTGGCCCGCCGTTGTTGAGCAGGATGGCTTCCTGCATAGCCGTCCAGCCCAGGCTGTTGACGTGGTTGACGGGTACGCCGGCGGCGATGAGGATCCTCACGGTTTCCACATGCCCGTGTTCGCTGGCCGGGATCAGCGCCGTTCCGCCGAACCGGTTGGTGCTCCGCACGTCCGCACCTGCAGCCAAGGTCAGCTGCAGGACCTCGTTGAATCCCTCGGCCCCGGCATAGAGGAACGCCGAGTCCTCGATGGCGTCTTTCGCGTTGACGCTGCCGCCGGCCCGGATCAGTTCGGCCACCATGGCGACGTCGTTGGCCTTCGCGGCCTGGATCAGCCGCTGGTCGAGCTCCGCCTGCGCCTCAGGGGACAACGCAGGACGGGTCTCGGAAGGCGCTGTCGTTGTCGCCGCCGCTGTTGTGGGGACGGCCGTGGGCGTTGCAGCGGCGGCGGAGGAGGTCACAGGAGCGGACGACGGCGGTGTCTCCCGCCGTCCCGGATCTCCGGGCCCGGCCTGGCAGGCCGCAAGGCAGGCAGCAACGCCGGCTGCGGCGATGACGACCGCAGATACCTGCCGAGCCCTGCGCCAAGTCCTGAACCGCCTCATGAACCCAGAGCCTACTTCGCGGAGCCGGATGCCGCAGCGGCAATGGCCTCCGCACCGGCAGTTGCGCACGCCTCATCCAGCGCACCGTCGGGGGCGCCGCCGACCCCGATGCCTGCCACGGAGACCCCGTTGACCTTGAGCGGAACGCCGCCGGCCAGGAAGAGGGTGCCGGGCAGGTCCGCGATGCTGGGACCGTTGCCGTTGATGCGCCTGGCAAGCTCGCTGGTGGGCGTACCGAAGGCGGCCGCCGTGTAGGCCTTCTGCTGCGCCGCCTCAATGGTGTGCTCGGCAGCGTTATCGCCGCGGAGGAGGGCCTGAACGGTTCCGAACCTGTCCACCAGGGCCACCGTGACGAACGGAAGCTTATCCGCCTGGCACTTGGCGAGGGCAGCCTTGACCGCGTCGGCGGAGGCTCCTACGGTGATCCGGTTCTGGGCCACAACGGTTTCGGGCACCGGCTGGACATCGACGGCAGGAACGGCTGCAGGAACCGGTGCGGCGGCAGCCGCTGAGGTCCCGGCGTTGGCCGCGGCCGTCAGCCCGCCGGTCAGGAGCAGCGCTCCGGCGGCAGCGGCGGCGGCAATCTTCTTGGACATCTTCACGGGTTCTCCTTGAATTAGGGGGTCTAACGGTTCTGGCGCTTGCCCGGTTCATGCCCCGGGCCTGGAATCCATCCTGTCCGCCCGGGCGCGGCAGGGCATCAGGCGTTGGTCTGCCGCGGCCTCCCCCATCGGGCTGGGCGTATCAGCCAAAAGGCTGAGAGACCAGCAACGGCGCGGGCCCTAGCATTGTGGATAGCACTCATCCACCGGAACCGGACACCCCATGCCCTCCTCACCACCAGCCCTCCCGGCGTCGTCGGTCCCTTCCCCAGCCTCGGAACCAGGCCCCGCCCCGGAACCGGGCCCTGGCAACGGCGCTCCCGGAAGGGGCCCGCTGGGCCGCATCGACGCCGTCGTGCATCTTGGTTTTGCCGTTCTGCTGGTGGCATCGGCGGTCCGATACGTCATGCGGCACAGCCCCGCGGACAACCTGTGGGTGCTGGCCCTCGCCGCGGCAGTGTGTTCGCTCTATGCCGTGATCGCCGTGCTGTCGCAGCGCAGGCGGCCGTGGGCGGTGTGGATGTTCGTCCTCGTGGCGCTCTGGGCGGTGCTGGTGATCGCGGCTCCCAGCTTTGCGTGGTGCTCGTTCGCGCTGTTCTTCCTGTGCCGGACCGCCTTCAGCGGCTGGGTGGCCTACCTGGCGGGAGGCGCGACGGCGGCGGCCACCGCCGTCGGGCTGTTCCGGCTTAGCGGCGGCAGCGATATCGCCATGCTCCTGGGTCCGCTGGCCGTGGGCATTATGCTGACGCTGATCTATGACCGCATCGAGCAGGACGCCGCCGAACAGCGCAGGCTTCATGCGGAGGTGTCGTTGGCCCAGGGACGGCTGGCAGCCAGCGAGCGCCGGGCGGGAACCATCGAGGAGCGCGAACGGGTGTCCCGGGAAATCCACGACACCGTGACCCAGGGCCTGGCCAGCAGCCTGCTCCTGCTGGAAGCCGCTAACAGGTCCTGGCCCAGCCCGGCCGCTCGCGAGGACGTCCTTAGCGCCAGCGGAATGCTGCGCCGGAACCTGGCCGACACCCGCAGCCTGGTCCACGAGCTCGCCTCCCCCGGGCTGGACACGGCACCGCTGCCGGATGCCCTGCTGCAGGCGGCGTCACAGTACGTCCCGGGCGTGCGGCTGCTGGTCACGGGCGAGCCGCGCACCGTCCCCGCGGATGTCCGCCACGCGCTGCTTCGGGTGGTCCAGAGCGCCGCCGCGAACACCAAACTGCATGCCGGCACAGCGAACGCCACGGTAACACTGGGCTACCTTCCGGGGTCCGTCACCCTGGATGTGTACGACGACGGCGGCGGCTTCGACCCGCTGTCGCTGGCACCGCCGTCGGGCGCCGGAGGCTACGGACTCCGGGCAATGCGCCAGAGGGTGGAACAGCTGGGCGGCGTATTCTCGGTGGAAAGTACCCCCGGCGAAGGGACGATCGTGGCCGCGCAACTGCCCACCGGGGAGGAACAGTGAACCCGATTACCGTGCTGCTGGTGGACGACCATCTGGTGGTCCGCAGCGGGCTCAAGGCGCTGCTGGGAACGCAGCCGGACATTGAGGTGGTGGCCGAGGCCGCTTCCGGCGAGGAGGCGCTGGTCCAGGCGGAGCAGCTGAGCCCCGCGGTGGTGGTGATGGACCTGGCCATGGGTGCCGGCATGGACGGCATCGAGGCCATCAAGCGCCTGCGACGGCAGAACAGCAGGCAGGCGGTGCTGGTGTTCACCACCTATGATTCGGATGCGGACATCGTCCGGGCGGTCGACGCCGGCGCCATGGGCTACCTGCTCAAGGACGCCGCGCCGGAGGAGATCTTCGCCGCGATCCGGGGGGCCGTCCAGGGCAGGAGCGTGATGAGCGCTCCGGTGGCTTCGCGGCTCTTCCAGCAGCTGCGGAACCCGGACGAGGTCCTGACACCCCGCGAGGCGGAGCTGCTGAGCCTGCTGATCGAAGGCCTCAGCAACCGGGAACTCGGCCAGCGGCTGTTCATCTCCGAGGCCACGGTGAAGACGCACCTGGCCCACATTTACGCCAAGCTCGGGGTGGAAACCAGGGCCGCTGCGATCGCCACGGCGATACGCCGCGAGGGCATGCGCTAGCGGATGCGCGCCGCCGGAAGGCAGGTCTAGACTCGACCCTAGCCCCGCCCCGGATTTGAGGAGCCCCCATGCGCGCCACCATCATCCACGGCCCTGGAGACATCCGGGTCGAAGACCGGGACTACCCGGCGGTCCAGCTGCCCACGGACGTGGTGGTGAAGGTGACCGCATCCTGCGTCTGCGGCTCTGACCTGTGGCCGTACCGGGGCGTGAAGCCCATCCGCAAGCCGGCGGCGATAGGCCATGAATTCGTCGGAGTGGTGGAAAGCGTCGGCGCGGACGTGACAGCGCTCGCGGAGGGCGATTTCGTCATTGCACCGTTCGTCGTCAGCTGCGGGGAATGCCCGCAGTGCCGCAACGGCGTCACCGTTGCGTGCGACCGTCTGGCCGGCTGGGGCGGCCGCGACAGCGCCGGCCACCGGATCGACGGAGGCCAGGGCCAGGCCGTCCGCGTTCCGCTGGCCGAGAGCACCCTGGTCAAGGTGCCGGGGGTCACCGAGCCGGACGCTGAACTCACCGCCAACCTGCTGACCCTGTCCGATGTCATGGCCACCGGCCACCACGCGGCGCTGTCCGCGAAAGTGGCGCCCGGCCGGACGGTGGTAGTGGTGGGCGACGGCGCCGTCGGGCTTTGCGGTGTCCTGGCGGCCAGGCGGCTCGGGGCAGAGCGGATCATCGCCATGTCCCGGCACGCGGACCGGCAGGCGATGGCCCGCGAGTTCGGCGCCACGGACATCGTGGAAGAACGGGGGGACGACGGCGTGGCCAAGGTCCGCGACCTGCTGGGCGGCGTGCTGGCCGACTCGGTGCTGGAGTGCGTGGGCACGAAGGAATCCATGGAGCAGGCCCTGCACTGTGTCCGCCCGGGAGGCGCGCTTGGCTTCGTGGGCGTCCCGACCGGCGGGGCCGAGGTAACGCTACGTTACCTGTTCGACTCCAACGTCTCCATTGCCGGCGGCATGGCTCCCGCCCGGACGTACATCCCCGAACTGCTGGCGGACGTGCTGGCCGGAACAATCAACCCGGGCCGCGTGTTCGACTCCGTGATGCCGCTGGAGGAAGCCGCCGAGGCCTACAGGGCCATGGACGAACGGCGTGCCATCAAGGTGCTGCTCACCCCCTGAGACGGCAGGCCGGCCGCACGGCTTAACAGACTGCAACGGCAGTCCCCTGCGAGCGCCTGCGGGTGCGATACTAAGTCTGCGTACGAATTGGGTGCGCGTCCGGTCCGGGTCTTCGCGTGGTTGCGAACTGGGAGAACTGAATGCACCTCGACACCTTAACCCTCAGGGTTGCCTTCGCCGTTGTCGCGTTCACTCTGGCCCTCCTGTTCTACTTCGCGGCGTACCGGAGCACGCGGTCCCCCTACAGTGCGTGGTGGTGCATTGCCCTGACGCTCTTCCTGGCCGGTTCCGCGTCCTACCTTTTCAACGGGACAGTGCATCAGGTGTGGGCCAATCCGCTGGGGAACTACCTGCTGATTGCCGGCGCAACCTGCGTCTGGGCAGGGGCCCGGTCGCTGCGGGCGTCGAGGCCGCGCGCCTGGCAGCTGGCGGCGGGCCCCGCCGTGGTAACAGTGTCGTCGGCGTTGGAAAACCCTGCCGTCAATGTCTGGTCCGGAGGTGCCGTGTTCCTGGCGCTCATGAGCCTCATGCTGGGCCTGGCGTCCCGCGAACTCTGGCGGCTGGAGCCGGGATACTCCAGGGTCCGGATTCCGCTGGCCATCGCGGCCGGGTTCTTCTCCGCCTACTACTTCTGCCGGCTGGTGGTGTACGTCGGAGAAGGCCCGGACGGCTCCGTTTTCGTCACCTACTTCGGCTCCGCGGTCACGACATTGGTCACCATGGTGCTGCTGGTGGTGGTGTCTTTCAGCATGGCGGCGCTCAGCAGCGAGCAGCAGACGCGTGCCCTGCGGGCGGTGGCCACGCAGGACGGCCTCACGGGGCTGCTCAACCGCTCGGCCTTCATGGAACTGGCCTCCGATGAGCTGCAGCGGCTGCGGCGCACGCGGGCACTGGGCTCCCTGATCCTGGCCGACATCGATCACTTCAAGGCAGTCAACGACACCTACGGCCACGCCGCCGGTGATGTGGCCCTGCAGTCGTTCGCCTCCGCCTGCAACGACACGGTCCGCTCAACAGACCTCGTGGGACGGTATGGCGGCGAGGAGTTCATCTTCCTCCTGCCCGGCGTCAACCCGGACCGCGCAGAAGCCATCACCGCGGAGATCAACAGGCAGCTCAAATCACTCCGCGGACCGGGCGGTTCCCGGATGCCCACAGCAAGTTACGGCATTGCCCCGGTCGGCCATGGAACGGCCGGCCTGGAGGACCTGATCGCGACGGCGGACGCCGCCCTGTACCAGGCTAAGTCGCTGGGCCGGAACCGCACGGTCCGGGGAATCCACGCCTCGTAGTCCGCAAAGTAGGGCATTTCTCCCCTTTTCGCCGCCCGGAAGCGGGGGCTAGCGTGAAGCGGGTCAGCATCCACCGCCGTTGAGGAGCCGTCATGGCCGGGTTTGTGCAGATCATCGAATTCAAGACCTCCCGAATCAAGGAGATTGAAGAGCTGGGCCGTCCGTCAAGAACGGAGGGAAGCACTGCGCCAACGTTCCGCCGCATTGTTGCCACGGCCGACAGGGACCACCCGGGCACCTATTTCACCATCGTCGACTTCGATTCCTTTGACTCGGCGATGGAGAATTCCGGCCGCCCGGAAACGTCGGAATTCGCTGCCAAGATGGCGGCGCTGTGCGACGGGCCGGTGATCTTCCGCAACTTGGATGTCATGTGGGAGGACACCGGCGAGGGAACGGGCAACAGCTAGGAGCGGGACATGGGTTCCTTGAGCCCCGGTCCGCAGCCGGGCAGCACGGCCCACGACACCGTCGTTGTGGAGCTCAACGGGCTAACCTCCGGGTCGCTGGAGCTGGTGGGCGGCAAGGCACTGAACCTTGGCAAACTCACCGCAGCGGGCTTTCCTGTTCCGCCCGGTTTCTGCCTGACCACGGAGGCCTACCGGATGGCCGCCCCGGCGGAACTCGACGGCGTTGCCTCCCGCCTGGACGGCGCTCCGGACGCGCACGCCGGCGAGGTCCGGGACGAGCTGGCGCGGCGTGCCCGTGAGGCGGTCGCGGCGGCGCCGGTGCCGCCCGACGTCGAGGCCGCCGTCCGCCGGGCCTACGCGGCGATGGGCGACGACGTGGCGGTGGCCGTGCGGTCATCGGCCACCGCTGAGGACCTGCCCTTTGCCAGCTTCGCGGGGCAGCAGGATTCCTTCCTGGACATCGTCGGAGCCGACGCCGTAATACAGGCCGTCCGGCGCTGCTGGGCCTCCCTCTGGACGGACCGGGCGGTGGCCTACCGCACGGCGAACGGGATCAGCCACCGAGAGGTGGGCCTCGCCGTCGTCGTTCAACAGATGGTCGACGCCGGCACGGCGGGCGTGCTGTTCACCGCCAACCCGGTGACGGGGACGCGCACGGAGACCGTCATTGATGCCAGCCCCGGGCCGGGGCAGGCCGTGGTCTCCGGCGCAGTGAATCCCGACCACTTTGTGGTGGACACGGCATCGGCTCGAATCCTGCAGCGGCCGCCAGGCCAGGGGGCAAGCCTGGACGAGGCTCAGCTTCGGGACCTGACGTCCCTCGGTGACGAGGCCCAGCGCCTGTTTGGTGCACCCCAGGACGTTGAGTGGGTGATCGACGCCGGGGGCAAGGCCTGGCTGACCCAGTCGCGGCCCATCACCACGCTGTACCCGCTGCCGGAGGAGGAAGCGACCGGTGAGGAGGCCGGCACTGATCCGTCTGCTGACGGCGGCACACGCCTCTACCTGTGCGGCACGCTGCTCCAGGGACTCACCCGCCCCATCACGCCGATGGGCCTCTCTGTCCTGAGCCTGATGAGGGGCAACAAGGGCCCGTGGAAGTACGTGAACCCCGGGCTGCGGATGTACGTAGACCTGACGCCGCTAGTTCGCAGCAAATCAGGCCGCCGGACACTGCAGCGGATGCTGCCGCTGGCGGACGGAAGGTCGGCGGCCGTGTTGCCGGCGCTCCTGGAGGACCCGCGGTTCAGCATTGTCCGTGCTCCCCGAAAGGAGCGGCGCCGGAGGGGCCGCAACGGCGCTGCGGGCCCCGCGGAGACGGAAAGACGGGGCACGGACGGAACCCAGAACCTCGGCCTCGCTGCACAGTTCATCCCGGCGATGGTGCGTGCCCTGCTATGGCCGGACGCGGAACTGCGCAGGGCACGGCGCTATCAGAAGCGCCTCGAAGACCGGCTGGCACTCCCCCTTCCGGCAAGTCCGGCGAGACGGCTCCAGCACGCTGAGGATGTCCTGGCAACCACCGTTAGCGGGCTGATCCAGGCAACATTGCCGGGGCCGGCCGCCGGGTACCTGATGCTGGCGGCCGCCCGCAGGCTGCTGCGCGGCGTTGCCAAGCCGCGGGAACTGGAGGCAGTCCTGCGGGGGCTTCCACACAACGTGACCACGATCATGGACCTTGAGTTGTGGCACCTGGCCGTGTTCCTGGGCCGGGATCCCGAGGCACGCAGGCTTCTGATGGAACAGCGCCCCGAGGAACTGGCTGCACGCTATGACGCGGGCACCCTGCCGGCCGTTGCCCAGTCCGGGCTGCGGAAGTTCCTGTCCAAATACGGCCACCGCGCCGTGGCGGAAATCGACCTGGGGATGCCGCGGTGGGCCGAGGAGCCGGACCACCTCTTCGGCATGATCTCGAACTACCTCCGGGTGGAGGACCCCCAACAGGCCCCCGACCGCCAGTTTGCCAAGGCCGCCGATGACGCAGAGGCCCGGATCAGCGAACTGGTGGCGCGTGCCGGGACCAAAAACCGGCTGCGGGGCCGGCTGGTGGCGCTCTGCCTGCGACGCGCCCGGCAGCTGGCCGGCATGAGGGAATTTCCCAAGTTCTGCATCGTGATGGTGCTGGCCGAGATGCACCGGCAGCTCGCGGCCGTCGGCGCGGAACTGACGAAGGCCGGCACGATCGCCGCGGCTGGCGATGTGTTCTTCCTGGACTTCGATGAGCTGCGGGTGGGCCTCCGCGGCGCGGACCTGAGGGGAATCGTCGCCGGGCGCCGCCGGCTGTACGACGTCGAACTCCGGCGACGGCGGATTCCGCGCCTGCTGCTCTCGGACGGCACCGACGTCGAGGCCGCTGTCATGGCGAAGACTGCCGCACTGGCCCCGACAAACGTGGCGGACCGGCTCGCGGGGACGCCGGCCTCCGCCGGCACGGCTACCGGGAAAGTCAGGGTTGTCATGGATCCGGTGGGCGCCCGCCTGGAACCGGGGGAAATTCTGGTGGCTCCGTCGACCGATCCCGGCTGGACGCCGCTTTTCATGACGGCCGGGGCCTTGGTGATGGAGATGGGCGGAGTCATTTCCCATGGGGCGGTGGTGGCGCGCGAATATGGCATCCCCGCAGTCGTCGGTGTTCCCGATGCCACAGCGCGGCTGCGCGACGGCCAGACGGTCACGGTGGACGGGGCCGCCGGAACCGTCACTTGGTGAGCGTACTGCCCGTTTGTTTACGGGTTAGGCGGGCACATTTTTGCCAGGCCGGCCAGACTTATAGTGCCGTAAGAGGACTTATACCCTTGCAAGCAGGGCCGCCGCCCCGTACGTTGGGGACAGCGGGGGACGTTCTCCGCACCGCGGGCCACTGTGCCTGCGGAGAGAATCAGAGTCACATGAAGGAATGCAGCCATGGCAACAGGCACAGTTAAATGGTTCAACGCCGAAAAGGGTTTTGGCTTCATTGCCCCCGACGACGGGTCCGCTGACGTTTTCGCCCACTATTCGGCAATCGCCAGCAGCGGATACCGCTCACTGGACGAGAACCAGAAGGTCGAATTCGATGTGACCCAGGGCCCCAAGGGCCCGCAGGCAGAGAACATCCGCCCTCTCTAAAGGCTTAGGGTAAGGTTCCGGCGCCGAGCCGGACCACCCCGTACCGACAACGGCCCCTCTGAACCATATGGTTCAGAGGGGCCGTTGTTGTTGCTCCTTGCCCGGGAGGCCTTCGCCGGCACCTCTCACGTTGCGCTGGGCAAGCTCGTCGACAATTTCGTGGGCGTCCCGCACTGACCTGGCCAGGCGGTCCAGCTTGGTCACAAGGAACGTATCGCCATCCCGGCACACCGCCATCGCTTCACGAAGGCCCGGCCGGTTCCTGTCAGTGCCGGTCAGGCCGTGATCCACGTAAATCCTTACCAGATGTACAACCGTCACCGGGCAATTCACCGGACGGGTCTTACGGTGGGGCTGGCGCGCAGGGACACGTTTGGGCAGGTGGGCGGCGGGTTCGTCCGGAAGAGGACCGGCTTACGGGACGATCTAAAGGCTCTGTACTGAGACCCCTTACGCGACGCTACGGGAGCCGCCAGATAGCGGCGAAGGTGACCGAGTGGGATAATTTGGTCATCCTTCGAATAGGGGGGCCATCGTGGCCGACCTTGGTGCTCTTCGACCTGGCCGCCGCTCCCGGGCATCCACGCCCCGGCTCCTGGCGGTTTTACTTGTGCTCGCACTCGGCGTGCTGTTCGCTGCACCCGCCCGAGCAGTCGACTACGGCCATGACGTCTCGTGGCCACAATGTCCGGGCGGTCTTCCGATGCCGCCGGAAGACACGGAGTTCGTGGTCGTGGGGCTGACGAATGGACTCGCGTTCACCGAGAACCCCTGTCTGGACGGGCAGTTCCAGTGGGTGCTCGACCGAGGCGTCCGGGCTCAGGCCTACGCCATGGCTACGTTCCCCACCGCCGCGCAATACGACACCTACGGCGACGACGGCCCCTGGCCCGCAAGCACCAGGCCGGACCGGCTGCGCAACGTCGGGTACGCGGAGGGTCGCGCGGCTCTCGCGTCTCTCGATGAGGTGGGATGGCGACCGGAGAGAATCTGGGTCGACGTCGAGCCCCGCCCGCAACAGCCCTGGCCCAGCTCGACAGCAGCCCAGCGGCAGGAGAACCGGTACGTCATCTCCGGGCTCCTGGCCGCACTGGCGGACGCCGGGTACCCGCACGGGATCTACTCCTATATGAGCGGTTGGGAGGCCATCACCGGGTCTTGGCAGCTTCCCGACGTGCCCGTCTGGTCACCGGCAGGGCGTCTCGACTTCGCCAGTGAAGCATCCGACCTCTGTGTGAATCGCAGCTTCTCCGGTGGCACCGTCCACATCGCGCAATGGACCGACGGCACCTACGACTACGACATGACGTGCATCGGGGTCTACCAGGCCCACGTCGCGACCATCGGCTGGCAGTCGAGCGTCTCGGACGGCGCCACCGCAGGAACGACCGGCCGGTCACTGCCGATGGAGGCGTTGCGCCTGTCGGTGGCAGGAGACCGCCTGTCGGGCGACATTCTGTGGAGGGGGCATGTGCAGAACATCGGCTGGCAGCCATGGACGACGTCGGCGTCCCCGATCGGAACGACCGGGCACGGTCTGCGCCTGGAGGCGTTCGAGCTGCGGTTGACGGGGGATCTGGCCTCGCAGCAGTACAGCATCAGGTATCGCGCCCACGTGCAGAACGTCGGCTGGCAGCCGTACGGGATCGACGGAGCGACGGCCGGCACCGTCGGGCAAGGTCTGCGGGTGGAGGCCGTTACGATCGAGTTGGTTCCGAAGGTCGCACCGGCATTCACGGCCGTGTACGCCGCCCACATTCAGAACCTCGGCTGGATGGCGAACGTTTCGGATGGGACCGTCGCCGGGACCACGGGTCGGGCCCTTCGGGTCGAGGCGTTGCGCCTCAACGTGTCCAGCACGGCTTATACCGGGGACATCGAGTGGCGGGGGCATGTGCAGTCGATCGGCTGGCAGCCGTGGACATCCTCGGCCAATCCCATCGGCACGGCCGGGAAAGGGCTACGTTTGGAAGCGTTTGAAATCAGGCTGACCGGTGAGATGGCGAACCATTACAGGATCCACTACCGCGCCCACGTGCAAGATTTGGGGTGGCAGTCATGGGTCGCCGACGGCGGAACGGCGGGCACCTCGGGTATGGGCAAACGGATCGAGGCCGTGCAGATCCTCCTCGCACCCAGAACCGGCGGCTAGGGATCATCCCACCCAGGCGTGTCTACTCAGCCGTTACGCCACGAGGCGCCGCGTGAAGTACATGATGGCGGCCACGCTCGCGATTGCCAAGATCCACGTACCGGCTATGCCGAGCGCCGGGCCACTGGTGCATGTGCTCCTAGCGCCAGACTCGATTGTGTAGTCGATACACTCGCCTCGTTGGCCCGAAAAACGAAACGTTCACGATGATCACGAGCAGGATCGCGACGGCCCAAGGCCACCATCGCGGTGATCGCAATCGCGGCGTTACCACCATGCAGTCACCTTACCGATGGGGCTACCTAATATCTGCCCCTTGGTTCGGCTCATTGGCTGCTCATTCCTTATGACATTGCTGGCAGGAGGGTGCTTTGGCTGTCTCGGTGTCTGGAATCTGTACACTCGGTCAGCCCTCATTGGGGGGCTGAGTCGACGATTCGGTAGTCGATGGCGGTGTGGCCGACCACTTCATTCGACCCGAAGCCGAAGGCTGCGTAGGTCATGATGGTTCGTTCACCGATGACCAGCCCGGTATCGGGGTCGATGATCATTTCTGCCCTTTGGCCGGCGCGTAGGGGTTCTGTCCGTCCGATCGCTATGCCGACTTTGCCGTCGAAGTTGGCTTCCTCGCTGGCGGTGACACCGGGGATCAGGGCCAGTGCCTTGTAGAGACCTGCCCGCAGGTCAGCAGGTATGAGTCCCATCCTCAGGATGTCGGTGATGCGGACGAAGTTGTTCTCATCCCGTGAGGCTGATCCTCCCTGGTATTGGGAGTTAAAGTGGTCGTACAGGGCCTGCCCGTCACGCGGCAGAGCGTCCAGCTCATTGTCGGTCATCAGGGTCCAGGGGCCGCCATAGAAATATCCGTCCTTTGCGCGGGTGACCTCTATTTCCATGGGCACCGGGTGCGCGTCACCCCAGTCGCGCTCGAGTACCCAGTCCTCCTCGGGGTTTCCCGGAACGTAAACGTCGATTGTCTGGACGTTCATGGTGTTTGTCATGTTTCCCGCTTGATCGACTCCGGAAACACGCCAGTTGGCGTGCGTGTGGACCAGCAGGTATTGGCCCGGGGCTGGTACGGGGTCTACAAAGGTCATGGACTGCTCCGCGACTGCCCGCAGGACACCTGCCGCGTGCGCGCTTTGCGCCGTGATGCCTATCTGACCCACTGCCAGCGCACCGACGGTTACGGCCGCTGCCGTGAGCAAGACCCGTCGCGTTGGGCGGGGGCGGGCCGGGGTGTCGGCTTTCAGGGAGACCAGGGAATCATTATTCTGGCGGCTTCGGAGGATGTGGCGGTGCGCATCCTTCCCGGGCCTATACCTGGCGGGATCCTCTGCCCCGGCGAGGGTTGGCAGCTCCACGAGCTGCCGGCGCAGAGCGTCACGCCTATCGGCCTGGAACTGGGCAGTATTCATGATGTTCTCCGTCCAAGAATTGCCTGAGCGTCAGGCTCTTGTTCATGCACTACTCGGTTGTACAAGGACCCGAGCCTGGATTTAGCACGGTGCAGGCGCGACTTCACGGTTCCGTCCGCGATTCCGAGGGCCGCACCGGCCTCTTTGGCTCCCAGGCCCTCGATGACGCACAAGGTCAGCACATCGCGCTCTTGTGGCTTTAGTTGCGTGAAAGCTTGCCGGAGGGCAGAGGTTTTGAAACTGGCCTCGTCTTCTTCGGCAATGTCGTCGGCAATGTCGGCCGCATCCGCGGGCGGCGGGAGTTGGCCAAGGAAGTGCCTGTAGCGGCGTTGCTGGCGAACATGGTTGCGAAGGGTGTTGTTCGTGGTGACCAAGAGCCAAGGCAGTATCGAGTCATTCACAATTCGGACATTGGCCCGCCGGCGCCACGCCTCGTAGAAGACGACGGCAGTAACATCCTCAGCCAAGTGGGGCAGACTCAGCACTTTTAAGGCGTGGCGCCACACCCGGTCATGGTGGCGATCGAAAAGCACACCGAAGGCGTCACCATCACCGTTAACAACCTGGCACCACAACACCTCGTCCGAGACACCTGATTCTTCGCCCATACCTCATAGTGTCCGGTCACCCCCACCGGTTCCATGATTCAGAGGACGAATTTCCGCCAAGGTGCTCCTGGGGCGCTCGGCAATAACCCTGAACTGGGCAGCTGCCCGATGAGGGTAGATTGCCCTCGGTCCCCGCCGCGAGAGAACTTTTCGGCCCTATGCTTCGGATGCCTAGATTTCCCGCCCGGCAAAGATTCGGCTCACGATCCCAAACTGACACACGTCCTAGGCGACTGAACTCATGCCACATGAGCCGTAGGCCGTGCGCGATCTTGTTAGGCTCGGAAACAGTTGCCGCCCCACAGCTAGAGGTTCCATGCCACGCTCGTTCATGTCCGGTCCGGACCAACTCTCCTCATTGGAAGGACAGCAGTACGTCGTGCTGCGTCCGTCTGCCTCCGTGATGGCTATGTATGAACGAGTACAAGCAACCGCGCAGTCCTCGCTGCCGGATGTCGTCACCTATCCCCACACGGGTCACGTGACATTGCGCGGCTTCTCCGAGCCCGACCGCGTGGAACACCTGAAGGAGGTCATACGCGAGTGGGCCGCCGACCAGTCATTTATCGACCTGCGCCTCGACGCGATCGATAGTTTCCCGGCACCGTTCCAGATCGTGATAGCCAGACTCGAGCGAACTCCGTCGCTCGTGGAAGCGTACGCGGGGCTCACCGAAATGCTCGACGAAACCGATTTCAACCGAATCGGCGAGCTAAGCCTTGAGGACTGGACCTTCCACATGTCGATCGCCTACTGTGGCGAGCTCCCCGACGATGACTGGGAAGTCGCTAGAACAACTCTTGAGCGCGAGCTCGCCGAGCGACCTATGGACGAAGCCTCTGAGGTCGAGTTCGTCTGGTACCAGAGCGGTGTGGAGCACCGCGAGATCATTGCCTTCGCGCGGACTAAAGCTGCGAGCAGTTCTGCAGGCGTCGTCCCGTAAGTCGTTCGGCTCAAGATCTTCCGGGGGCCTCATGTCCTCGCGCCGATCGAACTCTTCTCACTTGCAGGGAGCCTTGGGGGCTAGTAGCCGCCGCCAGTGCCGTCGCTAGGGCTCGCGTTGCGATAGGTCCCGCCGTTCCGGTAGACCCTGCCACGCTGGGATTGGAACGTCCCCCTATGGGCGGGCGGCTTCTCTTTCGCCCTCCTGTTTTGGCGGACGTTTCTCCAGACGACGCAAACGGCAAGTGCAATCGGCACCGCCAGGATGCCAGCCAAGGCAATCAAGGTGTCCAAATGGATCGATCCCCGCGTTCTTTCGATTTCGGCTGACTGAGTGGGGGTCGGACTCCCGACCCCCATGCCCTGGTCAATGGCGACTGCTGGAGTGCTTTCGTTCGTAGTCTGCCACCATACGCGTGCTTAAGCTGCCAGGCCTTCGCCGTGGCCTGAAACGGAGGGCGAGAGCCCCTGCGGTGCCAACGGCAAGCACACCGCCGCACGCTTGGAGAGCGTGGATCGATGTCCGCGTTTTGATCACATGCTCTGGGTTCACAGCCTGCCGAGCGCCCGGTGAAGGCAGCATTCCTTCGGACCCGCCCCTTAGACAACATTCTGATCTTCAGTGTCAGAGAGTCGATTTTCCGCCCGGTCAGGGTTCGGCTGACGGCCGGCCTGCGACGTAGGTCGCTGTGAATCCAAGCTGCCTTATTGCTCCCGCACGTAGGATCCTTTTCATGCACGTAGCAACGTCGGACGAACGCGACATCCTATGGGAACGACATCGGAACACGTTCCGCGTGTACTTTTTTGCGGGGCCCGGTCCAGGCTATTCGGTCAGCACCTTCGACATAGCGGATGCAACGTTCTCAGAAACCAACGCTTGGGCGAATGACGAGGCAGGCGACAGCAGGTACTCAATTGCACTGGTTTCTTCCGATGAACATGGACGGCGCGGACTCATTTGGCTGATCGGTCACGACCTCAATGACGTCCCGTAAGAGGTTGCATTCCATACGGGACGCGCATTCTCGGCCGCTTTCAGCCCAAAGTCCTGGCCGGCCTGTTTTCGGACCGGTGAAGGTTGAACTAGCGGCCTCCCCGCACTGCGCGACATTGCCCGTGCTTTCAATCGGGCAGACAATACCGGCAGGAGGAAAAATGCCAGACAAGGCCCAAGACGAACAACGAGCCGCCGATCTCGTTATTGTCCCCGAGGTTGTCGGGAAACACTTTCTCCAGGCGCGGGAAATAGCGCAAGCTGCCGGCTTGACTCTGGCTAATCCTGACCCCGATGGGCCGCCAATTGGCTCGATCGCATGGCCCAAGAATCCGACCATCCAGAGCCAGTCACCCGCGCCAGGTAGCGTTTCGTACCGGAATGACTCCCTCCGCATATGGTTCCGCAAAGGTCTCGAACCCGACATGGCTCGGAAGTTCGAGAACCCGCCGCCTTCGATCGACTGGGATCACGCGACGCCGGAAGGCCCAGTCCAAAGCATCGAGCTCAGCAGCCACAGCTCGCCAGAGGAATCGGCCCCCTGAAGGTTTCCCCGTGAACTGGACCGGAATGCCCCAATAACTGCCGGTCGTGCAAGAATCGCGGCATGGATGAGGATGAGCGGCAGACGAGGCAAGAATTGATGATCCTCGAGGCTCTGGTGCAGGCGATGGATCGGCGCGACGAGGTCTTCCAGGTGATTGAGGATTCAGAGGACGTGGACGAAGCAATCCGTCGCGTGGGTCAGCTGTTGGGCGTGGGAGCACTGGGCAGCCGGGCAGTCCTCGACCTGCAGTCCAGAAGATTCACCCGAGACCAGCGTCAGGCCATCGCTTCCCGTGCAGAAGAATGTCAGCGCCGGTCGAAAAGTGAGCCATTTCGCGGGCTTGGCGTCTAGTGGTCGTTGCAACACCTGAGCTTTTAGGAGTTGCAACTGGCAGACATGAAAAGACCAAGAAAGTCCCGGGGCGCCCCTCCAAAGAACGCTGCCCGGGCTCACTATGATCAGCTGATGAAACAGGGAATGGGCAATTCCGAAGCGTGCCGGATCGTAGGAATCAGCCGTAGTTCGGGCACTCGCTGGCGGCACGGCCACACGGTCGTTCTGAAGTCCGGAGACATCAAGAAGTACTCTCCCATCTCCCATCAGAAACCGGCCGTGATCTCCGCCCGATTTCTCTCCGAGTTGGAACGGATCACAATCGCGGACCTGTTGCATGCCCGGCGCAGCATCCGTGCCATTGCCCTGGAGCTGGGGCGTAGTCCGTCTACCGTGAGCAGGGAGATCCGCCGGAACATCCACGAACCCTCTGGCAACTACCGTCCGCGGACGGCCCAGCGCACTGCCGAGCGCAGACGGAGCCGTCACCGAAACGGGAAGATCGCGAGCAACCCGGAGCTGCGGGAGTTCGTGCGCAACACCTGAAATAACGCTGGAGCCCCCGCCAGATCAGCAACCGCCTGCGCACCGACTTCCCGGGACAAACAGAAATGCACATCGTGCCTGAGACCGTCTATCAGGCCCTCTACGGGCGCGGAAGCCTGGACCTGGCCGTGGACCCGGCCGTCTCCCTCCGTAGCGGACGTACCGGTCGCCGGCCACGCCGCCGGAAGGAACACCGGACCAGGCGCTTCCCGGACATGGTCATGATCCGGGACAGACCTGCAGAAGCGATTGGCAGATTGGTACCAGGGCATTGGGAAGGTGACTTAATCATTGGAAAGGGCAGCCGCTCGGCCATCGCCACACTGGTAGAACGGACCACGCGCTTTATCATCCTCGTGCATCTGGCGGGAAACCGCGGTGCTGAGAATCTGCGCGACCGGCTGGCAGAAACGATGAGCCCGCTCCCGGCCCATCTGCGCCGTTCACTGACTTGGGATCAAGGCACTGAAATGGCTTGCCACCAGGATTTCACGCGGCAGACGCTAATCCCGGTGTACTTCTGTGACCCCGCAAGCCCCTGGCAGCGCGGATCAAACGAGAACACCAATGGCCTGCTCCGCCAGTACTTCCCGAAAGGAACAGACCTGGGCGTCCACAGCCCCGAACACCTCACCGTGGTCGCCGCTGAACTCAACCGCAGGCCACGCGAAATCCTGGGTTGGCAGAGTCCCATGGAGCACCTGGCTAGACTCACTTCACCGGCGATAGAACCATAATCCGTTGCAACGACCACTGAATTCCGCCGCCGTCACAATGGCTCAGTTTTCGACCGTCACCGACAAAGAACTTAGATCAAAGTTGCCCGACGGGCGCTATCGCTCTGAGCGACCAATGCCTGGCAGCAACTAGTCCCACACGCCAGATGGCCAGTTTCGGCGCGGTCAGGGTTCCTCCATCCATCCTTTACCTGGCGATGCGCTGTGCGCTATCCGATCCAAACTCTTGCCGCCGGACACATTCTGGGGTTGCAACCAATTATGCGCCGACAACGGCGTACACGCCGTTCAGTTTCTCGGCCAAGCGTTCGATGTTCAACGTTGACTGCTGGCCAGTCGCGATTTGGCTGAGGTCACCAACCATCCAGTTACTGCCGCGAACGAGCGGGATTTTTCCCTGTCTTGAGGCGGCCCACGTTTGATAGCTCTCTTCAAGAGCGTCCTGATTAGGGTAGAGGTCTATCTGTACATTTTCGGAACAGAGTCTCTGCGCCGAAGTGAGTCGAACGCCATCGCCCATAGGAACAACCGGATCGCCAACGGGTTTGGAGTCGCAGTCCACGATGTCATCGACGGCAGCGTAGGCCTCATCAATGGAACCAAACGATTGTAGGTTTTCGCGTCCTGGTCCCTGCCCCGCGCATCCCGTGAGTGGAACTGCCATAAGAGAAATCGCTACTGCGCTGTTCAGAAAACGTCTGCGCTTCATCAGTTCTACCCCCAAGGCTATTGATGGCACTATTCCACAAATGCGAGCACCCCGTGAAGGCCAAAAGTTGAGATCCGTTTTCGTTGAGTAACGGCCTGCTGACGGCCCCCGTTGCCCGATCCGCAACCCACGCAGCGCCGGTTTCATAAGAAACCGATTCTTCGTCAGCTCATGGACGACCGGTTAGCTGCCCGATAAAGGTCGCTATCCTCTGAGCGACCAATACCAGTCGGCGGAGGACCAGGATTCGTCGCGGTAAGGGTTCGGCTCCTGGCCGGCGAAGGCTGATCCGAGTCCAATAGCCATTCGGCCGGACTCGCACTAGTGAAAGGGAAGCTTTGTGCCCTGTGGGAAAGGCAAGACTCCTTGGGCGGGCGTCATGGTGAACCAGTCGCCGCCCTGCCTGGTCGCAAAAATGATGACTCTCTGATTGGGATCGAGCGGATCGCCGTCCGGGTAGGTCTCGCCTCCAGTGCAGGTGGGAGGCATGGAGGAGATGCGGAGGTTCCCATCTCCGGGGTCCCCTTTGAGTACCTGCTCGACTTCAACAAGGTGGGTCGTGGCCTTGTAACCGTAAATGCTGGTCTCACCGGTCCGGCTTACAGACTTTCCGATGAGCACCACGCCGGCCTTGTCGTATTGGTCTTGAGGGGTCTCGAATCGGACCCAGTCAACGCACGTTTCGGCGCCTCCGCCCGGTACAGGACCCCCGCTTGTTGCGGCGCCACCGCTTGGTGCGGCGCCAGGGCCTGGTACGAGGCTGCACCCGCTTCCAAGAACAGACACCAAAAGCCCTACCAGCGCCAGCGCTACAAGCTTCCCCATGAAATAAAGCTACGCGCAGACGATAATTCGTACTACTGAGTCCTTCGACTTGGGATCGAAACGAGGCTGCCTAGTCGTGAATCACTATCGTCCCGTGATGTGTCGCTCTAGTCCCTTACCAGCCGCCTTTGGCGGGTAGATAGATCTTGCGCCGCATGCGACTCCGTCATCAACGAAAACGCGCCGGCTCTTACGCACGTGACTGGCATCGGTACTGCCGTGGCCAGCCAGCTACTTGTCACCATCGGTGACAACCCCGAACGCCTCGGCAGCGAGGCCCAATTCGCAGCACTTGCCGGTGTCGCCCCGATCCCCGCTTCCTCAGGGAAAACCACCCGCCATCGCCTCTCCCGTAGCGGTGATAGAGCCGCGAACTCCGCCATCCGCCACATGGTGCTGGCACGCATGTCCACCGACCAGCGCACTAAGGATTACGTCGCCAAACGCACAAAGGATGGCAAGACCAAACGCGAGATCATGCGCTGCCTCTCTAATAGATATTGGCTGGTCTGGTGCCTGCTGGCAGGATGGCTGCCAGCCTTGCTGGACGTGACTCCCGCTGCCTCTGGCCCATCCGGTTGCGATGGTGCCTTTCGTTTGACTTGTCCGTCCGGCGGGGCTGGCGCCGGCCTGTCCTCTTCCGATGGCTTTATAGAAGGTCGTCCAGGGTGCCACCTGTGACTCATTAGAGAGCTGCCTCGAAAGAACCCCCTTCCAGGCCGACGCCAATCCACGGCACCTGCTTTCGGGAAGGAAAGAGCCGCAATGACCATCGTTGCAGAAGAATACGGCCACGTCATCGGCGTGGACACCCACGCCAGGACCCACACCTACGCGGTCGTCGATACGTCCACCGGTGCCTGCACGGCAACCGAGCCGTTCCCCACCACGGCAGCCGGCATCCGTCGGGCCATCGCCTGGATGAGGCGGAACACGAACGGAAATATGCTCGCTGCCGTTGAGGGGACTTCGTCCTACGGGGCCGGGCTGGCCCGTGCCCTGAAGGCGGCCGGGATCGCCGTGGCGGAGGTAAAACCGCCGGGCAGGCAGGCCCGGGCCGGTCTCGGCAAGTCCGATCCGATTGATGCGGTGGAGGCTGCCCGGCAGGTTATGTACCGGGAGGTGGACCGTCTCGCAGTGCCGCGTGCTGACGGACTCCGTGCGGCTCTTCGCGTGCTGTTGACCGGCCGTAAGGGATTGGACACACGGCGGACGGCAGACCGCAACGCCCTCAACGCGCTGGTGCGCACCACCGACCTCGGCATCGATGCCCGCAAGGCCCTCACCGGCGCCCAGGTCCGGATGATCGCCGGCTGGGCAGAGCGCGCCTCCGATACGGTCGACCAGCAGATCGCCCGCCAGGAAGCCACCCGGCTTGCGGCTGCGGTCAAGGATGCGGACAGGCACCTGCGCCGCATAAAAAAGCAGCTGAAGGAACTCGTCGAGCAGCTCGCCCCGGGATTCCTGACCCGCCCGGGCGTTGGTCCTGTCACCGCGGGGGTCATCCTATGCGCGTACTCGCATCACGGCCGGGTCCGCTCCGAGGCCGCCTTCGCAGCCCTTGCCGGCGTTTCCCCGCTGCCCGCGTCCTCCGGGAACACCGTAAGGCACCGGCTGAACCGCCGTGGTGACCGGCAGCTGAACATGGCACTGGACATCATCGTGAAAGTCCGCATGGTCCGCGATGAGACAACCAGGCGCTACACACAACGCCGGACCGGCGAAGGCCGAACCTACCGGGAAATCAAACGCGCGCTGAAACGCTACACAGCCCGAGCCATCTTCCGGGAGCTGCAGACCCTTCTTGCTTGACGAACGTCATAGAAGGGTCAAACGCTACGTCGCCCGGGAAATCTATCGGGTGCTACAAAATCCCAGGCCAGCTCCCGCAACGAACGACTTGCGACCGCGGCGCCTGGCGCTTCACATCACCCAGGCCGCAGCCGCCCAGCACTTCAGCGTTTGGCCCACAGCCATCTCGCGTATAGAACGCGGCATCTTGCCGACGGGATGACGCCGACCTGCCATCGGTCTTCGTATACAACTCGTCCGGGATCATCCGAAACTGACCGCTCCCAGGACACGCCATTGCAATCAAGAATCGACAACAGCGGCTGCAAGCGGTCTGTCATTTCGTCAGCGGCATCCTTGAACCATGTGACGGCTCCTACGGAATTCCCGTCATCGTAAAACGGAGGATTGGGACGGTTTTCCTGAGCCAATCATCGACCAGGGCATAAAGAACTAATTCTTCTTCGCTGAGGCTTCCGGTTCGGCGAAGATGGGCTACGGCAACCAAGACCCCGACTCGTACACCCGTCCGCCCCACGTAGACGGCATGAAATCGATGAAAAACCCCCATAGCCTCATGCCCGCACATCAGCAAGCCACGATAAGGAAAGCCTCCTGAGTCAGCAAATGGGCTATTGGTGTCACCCTACATCTGTCCCACATCCCTGGAACAGGAGCACTTGCTATACGAGGGCCTGTTCCCAGGTTGTTTGGTTTCGGAGGACATAATCAGCGGCAGCACGCCAGTGCTCGCCGTGGCCATTGACGTACATATCGGCCCACGGCTGGAAAGCGGTCTCGTGCGAGGACTTGAGTAGTCTGTACATGGCCGCTGTTCGTTTGGCCATGGCGGCCGGCAAGGCCTTGCGGAGCGCGGCGTCTGCCCCGTAGCCGTCAACAACTGCCCGCAATCTCCAGGCAGCTTGGTCCACACGTTGCCCGTCAAACAGCACCCCGAATGACTGCGCGGCGTAAGCCAGGTCCCATAACCGGGTGCTGGGGCCTGCCGCGTCCCAGTCGATGAATACCCAGCGCTCCCCCAGGATGAGATTCCACGGGGCGAGATCGTTGTGGCACATCAGGTCCGGATTCTCAGCGGGTAATAACAAATTCCAATCGTCCGGTTCGGGGATCACGACTGCTTCACTCGCGTCATGGATTTGCCGGATCATCTTGCCGACCCGCAGCAGTTCAGCGTGGCCGAGCGGCAACTGGTCCAGCGCCGATACGCCTTCTACGTACTCGATGACAGATCGGCCGTTTTCATCCCGGCCTCGCGGTTCAGGTACGTCGACGCCCGCTGCGCGGAGCGCCCCCAGATAGCTCTGCACGACAGCCGATTTTTCCAACCACGGTTTGCGGACGGTGTTGCCAATGCGAACAACACTTTCCGAAGCATTTCCACCTGTCAGTTCCTGCTCATCTTCAACCACCCCAGCAGGCTACTGGGTGACAGTCACGTCAACCAAAGGCGCAAATGGGGCAGTCCCCCACTTCCTTGGAACTGAGACATCGCAAAAATCCGCACGGTTTCCCGGTCTAGGGTTGCCACCATGGACATCTTGATTGGGACGGTAGCGGTACTTGGTGTGCCAGCCGGGTTCGCGGGCATCTGGTATTGGTCTTCGCGAAGGAACCGACGAAAAGGCATCAAACGCAGAGGTAGTGGAGAACTACTCGGAATAGCGGATGAAATCTTCAGCCCTCAAACCCATCAGGCTCAGCAGATACAGAAGATCCAACATGAACTCCCAGCGCCGGCCCCGTCTCTTGGAGACCCTCCGGCCTCCAGGCTCTAGGGAGCCAGTGAATCGTCTCTCGCCAGTCCCACTGCTAATGGACAGGTCAACGCCCAGAGCCGGTGCACGCGACTTCGAAAATTCGGTGCGGACGGCCTCTGAAGTGAGAGCCGGGTAGCGAGCTCGGCGTAATCTTCGTGTCTCACAAGTCGTTCCAAACCGGCATCGCACTGACGCGTGCGGAACTGACTTACGCAACGTTCTGAACGAGGGACTGGGACTCCGGCGCCGCCTTGCCTGTTCACGGCCCGAGCGCCCCGGGGACGGTGGACATGCTCACGCTGAGAGTCTCCGCGATCTCCTGCAGTTTCTTTCCCTGACGCCTCAGGTCTTTGGCCGCAGCAAGTTTCGTCGCCGTCATCGCCGGCGGACGGCCGCCGAGTCGTCCCCTGGCTTTCGCAGCCGCTAATCCTGCCCTCGTGCGCCCGGACAACCGGAGCGTTCGTATTCTGCCAGAGACGCGAACATGTCGAAGATCAGCTTCCCGTGCGCCTTGGTCGTGTCCAGCCAGGGTTCGGCTCACGATCAGCTAGCGGGCGGCCGGGGGTTACATTTATCGCTGCGAAAACGCCACCAAATATCGCTGAGATTCACACTGCGGGCGGTTTCGTTTGGGCATCCGCGGGGCACGGTGACCGACCGGCTTCCGCACAGCGAGGGGCGTTTATTGCGCGGTAACCTCATTCGTATGACCGACTACGACCAGCGCCTCGTTGACCTCTATGACCATGACAACCCAGACGGGCCAGATCACGACTTCTACCGCACCCTCGCGGACGAGGTTTCGGCAGAGTCGGTCCTCGATCTCGGATGCGGAACTGGCATCCTCACTGTCACCTTTACCCAGGGAGGTCGAGACGTCGTAGGCTTGGACCCATCGGCCACCATGCTTGCATACGCACGTGGCAGAGCGGGAGCCGATGCTGTGAATTGGGTCCTCGGCGATAGCAGCAGCATCCCCCGAGATGGATTCGACTACGCCGTCATGACGGGCAACGTCGCTCAGCACATTCCCGACACCGACTGGGAGCGCACTCTCCTTGATTTGCGACAGGCTTTGGAGACGGGCGGAATTCTCGCATTTGAGAGCCGAAATCCTGCCGTGCGTGCGTGGGAGAACTGGGCATCCAGGGAACGCACCACAAGGGAGACCCTTCACGGAACGCTCGTCGAATGGCAGGACGTCCTAGAAACGTCCCCAGGAACCGTGGAACTTAGAGCTCACAACCTGTTTGCCCAAACAAACGAAACAGTGACCGAAACACTGCTGCTGACTTTTCGTGAGCAGAACACACTCGAGCAGCAATTAAACGCCGCAGGTTTCGTCGTCGAAGCTACGTATGGCGACTGGAGACGCAACCCCTTCAATGAGGGGTCACCCATCATGATCTTTGTCGCCCGCGCACGCTGAAGGTTGGCCCAATGGAGAGCGGAGCAGACGCATCAGCTTCAGCTTTTCCATCGAGAGCAAGGCCAAAATGATGATCAGATCGAAACTGGAGGTTCCGACTGAACCCCTATTTTTGTGAATCGCGTATGGGGACAATCAGGGAATGGGACGTTCGAGAGAGATCCGCGGGTTGACTGCTGGATGCGTCCTAATGCTCGCCCTCACCGCCTGCGGAAGCCCCGGCAACAGCGGGCAGGGAGAGGTGCTCCAGGAGTCATCACTGCCATCTGCAGAGCCTTCCCCCGAAGCTACTGAAGTTACAGAGATAGCCGACAGAAGCGATTGCCGGGAGACGGTCCGGCTCCCAACCGATTCAACAGAATCAATCGCCCCTTCCGCTGACTCTGCGACTGCGTCCAGCTGCGGCACAAGATCCGTCCCGCTAACCGAAGAACAGATGCGCAGCGCCACTCCTGCACCGATGCCCCTCAAAACGCTGCCCGTCCCCAACGGCAACTCGGCAGATTCTCAGGTCACGACGCCCAAAGACGGAGAGCAGCGCGAGTGGACCACTGAACGAATGAGAAGTGCCTCTCCAGAACCAATGCCCAGGATCCCGTAACGCGGCCCTCCTCGCAGTCGGAGGCAAGAATGTCCCGTAGGGCTTTCCCTCTATCGGGGACCGCAATTCCGAGGACCGTGTATCAGTCGGAGAAGTGGTTTGCGCGCACCGTCTAGGGGCACCATGTTGCGTCGCATCTCCCGACTGAAGCCGGTGACGGCGGTTGCGGCCCGGCAGGGCCGGACGGTGCCCGCTCCATGGGGTCGACGATTGGCAGCGGCTATTGATCGGTCGGTGATATTTGACGGCGGCAACCTATGAGGGCAGCTGTAATATGATCGGGCGTGCACCACCGCTCGAGATGCGACCGTCGCCCGCATGCCGTCGGCGAAAAGGGAGACCACCAACCGGCCCCGGACCCGTTTTCCCAAGATCCGCTGGATTGAGTTGCAGTAACCTGCTTAGCGAAAGGGATGCCCTTTTGCGCTCGTGAACGGCTTCTGAAGTCTCGACAGACAGTTGACTATTCCTACTTATGCCCGCGCGGTCCTAAAGGATTGACGCCACTTGATGCTGCGGAGTCTACTTAGGAACAAAACTGCCGTTCCGTTCGGACCATTTTCCTTGGAGGCACCGTGACTCCTGACTTGCACGTAAGCGAAGGCTACGTTGAGGTCCGCGGCGGCCGGGTCTGGTATCAAGTGGTTGGCGACGGAATAGGGATTCCGCTGGTTACCATCCACGGCGGCCCAGGGGGAACGCACGACTATCTGGAGCCGCTCGAGGCTTTGGCTGACGAGCGGCAGGTCGTGTTTTATGACCAGCTGGGTGCCGGGAAGTCGGATGTCCCGGATGATGTGAGTCTTTGGACCAATGACCGATTGGTCGAGGAGGTTGAGGCAGTCCTCGACGCAGTGGGATCACGGAGGGTCCACTTGCTCGGCCAGTCTTGGGGAACAATCGTCGCTGCCGAATATGCCCTGAGTTTCCCGGAGCGGCTGGCGAGCTTGGTTCTGTCCGATCCGTGCCTAAGCATTCCTCGCTTCGCGGCCGCGACGGCGGCACTCCGCGCAGCCCTTCCAGCCGACGTGCAGGCCATCCTTGCCCGCCACGAGGCGGCCGGCACAACTGACTCCGAGGAGTATCAGGAAGCGAGCATGGAGTTTTATCGGCGACATGTATGCCGATTGGATCCCTGGCCGGATGCACTGATGCGTACATTCGGCCAGCTGAACCCCACGATTTATGAGCGAATGCAGGGCCCGAACGAATTTGTCATTACAGGCATCCACAAGGACTACGACGTCACGGACCGTCTCGGTGGACTGACGGTCCCCACCCTATTCATGTGCGGCCGTTATGGCGAGACACGGCCCGAGGAGACTGAGTACTATCAAAGCCTCGTGCCCGGAGCCGAGGCGGTGATTTTCGAGGAGAGCAGCCATCTACCTCATCTTGAGGAGCCCGCGCGCTACACCCAGGTGCTTCGGGGATTCCTGCGCCGGTGGGAGTAAGCATTCCGCTCTCGTCCACTCGATAGCTATACAAGAGCGTTGTGTCGTTTAGCTGCGAAGGCCCGCCAATCCCCATGGGTGGAGCTTCGTTGTACCCCCGGACTGCCGGATCTTCTGCCCTTGCATTCGCAGCACGACGGCGTGGTACTCAGGGCAACGCATGATCGAAAACACGACAAAAACCCCTTTCCCCCGTCTCGGGCCGGTCGTATGGCGGTCGAGCTCCTCCTCGACGCCGGTGCGGACGTGAACGCCGTTGGTGACGGAGGGGTCACACCGCTGCACGAGCGATCGTCCTCGGGAATGCTTAAGCCAGCGAAGCCCTCTGTCAGGGCGGCGCGAATCGCAGCGCGCCAGACGAGACGGGTCGCACCCCAGCCGACCTATTGGCCGAGGACAAGGACGGATTCACGTATGCGGAACTCGTTGCCGTGAGTCTTCGGCTTACATCCAGCTGGTCTGCGGTTTGGCGGCCTGCCGCATCTTCTTCAGCCAGTAAGGTTCGAGTGCGTCGTTTTCAGAGTCGGTCATGGAAGCCTCGTAGGTCCGACCCCTCAACGGGCGTCGGCGCGTTGATCCGGAGCCTTCATTTCGATGAGCTGGATGAGGTTGCCGCATGTGTCATCAAAGACGGCCACAACGGCGGTGCCGATGTCAGTCGGCGGCTGTGTGAACACCACGCCCTTGCCGGTCAGCCTGGCGTGCTCGGCCTCGATGTCGTCGACGGAGAATTGAGCGAGTGGGATGCCGTCTTCCACAAGGGCGTCCCGATACGGCTTCACGGCAGGGTGGCCCGACGGCTCCAAAAGCAGCTCCGGACCGTCAGGCGAGTCGGGCGACACGACGGTGAGCCAGAAGTCGTCACCGAGGGGGATGTCATGGCGCTTCGTGAAGCCGAGCACCTCGGTGTAGAAGGCAAGGGCTGCTCGTTGATCGTCGACGAACAGGCTCGTCAGGGCAATTTTCATTGTTCGGTCCTCTTTCTGGTGGGCCATCGTCCCGTGATCTCGGCGAGTGGCTCTGGGTTGAAGTAGTGGAACTTGGAACGTCCGCGCCTCTCCGTCACGACGAGGCCCGCCGACTCGAGCACGCCGAGGTGTTGCGAGATCGCCTGCCGCGTGAGGCTGAGACCGTGCCGCATCGTGAGCACGGAACAGATCTCGAACAGGGTCTGGCCGTCACGCGCTGACAGTTCATCGAGGACGAGACGCCTTGTCTCATCGTCGAGAGCTCGGAAGACATCGACCATGGATCCATACTATAGGCAAGTGACAACTTGCATATCAAGGCCTGTTCGTCGATAGCGCGAGGTTCTCCGGCAGCACCCTGTTTGTGGTTCGACTCCTGACAGTTCCTCTGCGGAGGAAAAACAGGTAGTTGACACTCAATCCGGACCGAGAATCTGAGGCTTACAGGCAACGGCCTGCCGTTCACAGCTCATCTTTTTGAGCCGCGTTCAGCGGCTATTCCTTGGCCATTGCAACTGGGGCCCCGTCGGGGGAATCTAGGGTTATCCACAGTCTTGAGCATTGGAGTGGTCCTCATGCCGGAACGTCACATCACGGTGCAACGTCGTATGTCTGCGTCCACGGGTTCCGTATGGGCCCTGTACGCCGACTTCCCCAATCTCGCCAGCCATTGGAGCGGCCTCAGGGCCACGAGAGCCATCGGCGACCAGACCAGCGGCGTGGGCGCTCGGCGCCGCGTCGAACTGAAGCCGATGGGCAGCATGGATGAAACCGTCACCACTTGGGAGGAAGGTCGCAGGATCGACACACAGAATCAGCCGAGCGTGTCGGTGCCGTTCAAGCAGGCCGAGTCCACGCTCACGCTCGAGCCCGACGACGACGGGACGCTGGCCACCTTCGACTACCGATATGTACCCCGGGGTGGCCCCATTGGCCGATTCACCGGCCCTTTGATCGACAAGATGCTGACGGCGACCTTCACCGACATGCTGGCCGCCACCGAGGAGGTCGCCTCGCGAACGGGTAGCGGGCGCTGAACCTCTCCTGGACTGGAGCAATGCGCTATCGCCAGGTGCCGGGAGCTCTGCGACGGACGCGTTTCGCGTGCGGGCAGCCCAGCTATGTGGAGGTCGTCATCGGCCGTTTCACGGCCGAAATTATGGAACAACTGACTGCCGCGAGAGTCAGGATGGCAAACGTTGCTAAGGCGGGATTTACCCAGGCCGGGACCAGATCATAGGAGGCGTTGCACCAAGCATGCATGGGATATGCCTGCTGTAGTTCGCGGTACTGGACGCTCCCAGGACGGACACTAAAAAGCTCCCCAGCCATGGCGCATTTTTCGCCGATATCCAGCCCTGCGGCCGCTGCACCAGTAAAAAAGGCATAGGCGGTCGCCAAGAACGACACAAAAGCTAACCCCAACCAGTGTTTGGCCCTCCACCTACGCATATCGACAATCATTTCAGATCGGCAGATCAAGGCGCTCAAGATACAGATCGGGGAGGATCCACTGCTCCGTTTCGGGTTCTCAGCGGAGCCTTCCGGCGTCTTCATCTGTCCACCGCTGAGGTCAATTCAGTTACGCACTTGGCTGCACCTCAATAACCCAAACCCCAAGATCGCCCGTCTCGCTGCGCGCTACACACGATTCAACATCGAATCGCTTGTCAGACAGGTCAGTGACTACCACCCTGAGGACTTGAGGCGTCGACGCTTCGCACCACCCACAATTCGATAACTCCCGGAGGCTTCTCTGGTTGTTCTCTCCGCTGTTCCGTTCACAGTCGTCCTCCGTAGCGGCAGGAGTTTGATGCATGCCATTAGGCTTGGCTGAAAATAGGATGCTGGGGGAGCAGAAAATGGAACCAATCACTGTCAATGGCGGCAAGGGCGCAATACAACTCGGTGCCGACGGAGTTGTCTATCTTGCATGGAAATCCGGCATCGTTCTGCAAGGCGATGACGTCCACGCTGCCATGGCAACGCTCCGTGAAATTACCGACGGCTCCTAATACCCGATGTTGGTCGACATGGGGACCACAAAAGCCGTGACCCGTCAGGGCAAGTCCGTTTTCCAGATCCCATCCGCCGCTTCACGAATTGCCTTGCTTAGCTCAAGTCCGGTCGACCGGATCATTGCCAACTTCAGCATGGGACGGCAGACCCTGCCGTGTCCAACGCGCTTTTTTACCTCCCGCGACGAAGCACTGACTTGGCTCCTCCATACTCCGCTTCCCTGACCGGAGTCCTGGGTTTCTCTCGATCAGTCGCACCATCGTGGTTCCGCCATCAACAGGCCACAGCAGAGCAGGAGCACTGAGGGATCAGGGTGTGAATAGCGGCGGTAAATGGCGGCGTTTTTCGCAGCGCTAGATATCGCCCCTAGTGCTTGCCTCGGTTGTAATCGCGGCGATGCGCCACGACTTTCCGGCGGTAGGTGATGGCCTATTGGACGGCCGTACGGCCTGAGACCTGGCAACACAGGCTAATCGGGCCGATCCGGGTGTCAGTCTTTCTTCAGTTTCTCGGCGAGCATCACGAGGATTCCGCTGGGCCCGCGGAGGTACGTAAGTTTGTAGACGTCGCCGTAGGTTGCCACGCCGCGTAGCGGATAGCATCCGTGCTTCGCAGCTACCTCAAGGGCTTTGTCGATGTCGTCGACCGAGAAGGCCACGCGGTGCATGCCGATGTCGTTGGGACGAGTTGGGTTCGACTCGATCGCTTTGGGGTGGATGTATTCGAAGAGCTCGAGTCGACCATGACCATCTGGTGTCTGGAGCATCGCAATGTTGGCGTGGTTGCCATCCAGTCCGACGGCAGTGTCGGTCCACTCGCCGCTAACCGTGTCACGGCCGACGACCGTGAGCCCGAGGTCGGTGAAAAAGGCGATTGTTGCTTCGAGGTCGCGAACGGCAATACCGACGTTCTCAAGTTTGATGGCCATGCGTTGAAGTTACCAAGGCGGACCGAATAGCTCCAGTGGCGAGCCGGGACTCGACTGAACAAGCTCCGACCCGAGCAGGAAGAAGAGAAACATCAAATAAGGGCCACGGAGTCCGTCGGAATTGCATTCAGCGGCTTGCTATTCATCACAGGAAATTTTGTTGCTGACGTTGAACTTGGCGTTCTCATAGCGCGTGCCCCTGGCAACCAACCCGATGAGGGTAGCTTTCCACCGGACATGTTGAAGCGCAGGTAGATGCAGGGTCTCATGAAGCCGCCAGTACAAGGAGCACCACCAGGGCATTGTTAGCCGCATGAAGTAGCACCGGAGCCCATAGGTTCTCATGGAACCGTCGAACGAGGGCCAACGCGATGCCCAGGGCGAAGAGGTATGCAAAGGTGAGCGGAAGCAGGTGACAAGCAGCAAACAGCGCTGCCGACAACACGACCGCCACGAACGGACTGCAGCGTTGGGAAAGGCCGCTGAGGAAGGCACCCCTGAACAGCACCTCTTCCCACAGCGGTGTGAGCACAGCGACGATTAGGAAGCCCAACACGACGAACGGTGCCGGCAGATCGGCGATCTTGGCCAAAGTGTCATTCGAGGAGCCGGCGGATGTGCTGTCGATCCCCAGATAGGTAAGGGCGGCGAGGAAAAGGCCTTGCAGGCAGGCGGAAATGATAATGGCAGACGGGATTTGCCAGAGGAGATGAAGCATCCTGGGCCTGAACCGTCTGAACCCGAGCCGGCCCAATACAAGGCCGTTTCTCCGGATCAGGTGGATGTACAGGGCCAGCATGGCCGCTGCAGTTGCGCCGCAGAGGAGCAGAAAAATAACGGACTCGGGCGTGAAATCCACGAGGCCTGAAAGCCCCACAGCCAGGACGCCCCCTGCCAGGACCGCAATGTACATAGCGACAAACATCAGCGCCCAAGCGGCTTGCTTGAATGTCACGCCCACCGTCGACCCGGAAGCCTCCAAAGGGTGGTTAATTGGACCGGTTGGCAAGAGTATCCCCCGAGACTTCATATTGTGAGCCTAACTCAGCCTCACCGACGCTCAGTCACGTGTCCTTGCAAATGCTCAACGGTCCACTCAGCGTTGGTCTTTGGCTGCCAGGGCGGAGGGTTGAAGGGATCGACGTCGGGCACTGTTCCCTGCCCATCGCCGAGAGAGCCAGGACGACGAGTACGAGGATGACTAGTAGTTCGAGGTACACGAGAAAGCACGTGAACACGCGGCCCCGATACCAAATTCCGTGATGCCTTCTTCCCTCGCGAGCTCATAGTGTTGCCGCTGGTGCCACGGAGTAGACTCGGCCGAAACGATCAGAGTGGGGGCTCACAGATATGTCAGCAGCAGCTTCGCCGGCCGTGGCGGGCTACAACCGGATGGCCATCGTTTCAGTGGTCTGTGCGGTGGTGGCAGTGGCCGGGTTCTTCTTCGGGAGCTTCACGATCTTGGCGGTTTTCGTCGTCGGCGCGGGTCACGTGGCCCTCAACCAGGTCAACCGTGACGGCAGCCAGGGGCGTCAGCTCGCACGGGCATCACTCGCTGTCGGCTATGCCATCGGAATCTTCGGCCTGCTCATCACGATCATGTCTGTGTTCGGCGCTTACACCTAAGTACCGTCGGTTCCATCTAGTCCCGGGCCTCTCCGTCCATCTTGGTTCCCGTAGGATGCGAAGCTGGCTGAGGATTCGGAGGTTGGAGTGCGCGCAATTCTGTTGGGTGGCACTGGTGCCATAGGCGGTGCCACAGCGATGCTGCTTTCCCGGGCTGGCTGGGATGTGGAGGTGACCGGCCGCGATCCGTCCCGGATGCCGACGGAGATGTCAGGGTGCGGAGTGCGCTTTCACCAGCTTGAACGCAGCGACACCCGCGGTGTGGAACGGCTTGTGGGGAACGGCTCGGATCTGCTCGTCGACCTCGTCGCGTATACAGCCCCCGACGTGCGGGCACTCCTGCCGGCCATGGCATCGGTGGAAAGCCTGGTCCTGGTATCGAGCCGAGCCGTCTACCTCGACGATTCCGGGCGGCACATCAACGGGGACGACCCGCCACAGTTTGAGGGACCGGTCCGCGAAGACTGCCCCACCCTGCCGCCTGCAACGGACGACGCGGACCCGTTCACCCAGGAAGGGTATGCCCCTTGCAAGGTTGCCGCCGAGCTGGCGGCCCTCGACTCAGGCCTTCCGGTCACGGTGATCCGGCCATCGAAAGTTCACGGCCGTTGGGCGCGGAACGCTCGCACGAAGAGTGTGGTCGAGAGGATGCTCCGGGGGGAGCACACAATTGAGCTCGCCGACGGCGACACAATCGATCACCTTACCGCGGCGCCGAATGCCGCAGCACTTATCGAGACCGTCGCCGGCCGTCCCGGCCACCGTATACTCAACGCCGCCGATCCTGACACCCCGACGGCCCGGGAGATCGTCGGCGCCATCGCGGCCGAACTCTCATGGGGAGGAACCATAGAGCGTGTCGCCAGCGGTACCGACCGAGGACACCATCCATGGCAGACACCCATGACGCTAGACTCGGCGGCCGCCCGTGAGCTCGGATATGAACCGGCAGGGAGCGGCATCAGCCTCATAGCTGAAGAGGTCCGGTGGGTTCTGTCGCAGGTGGCTGCCCGGTAGAGCCCGATACGGCTCAAAATCGTCGGAGCGGTGACCCCTGTGCCGCGGGGCCGTCGTCGGGCAGGCCGGCAGTGGGAGGTGCTAGGCGATGCGGGTCGGGGACAGGAGAACAGCCGTGTCTAAATTCTGATCTTTTCGGGCAGGGAATGTCGGGTCTACCGGCTGGAGTCTCCGTACCGTAGTGAAGGAAAGGAGGTAGCCGTGCAGGAATGGAACCGGGCCATTGGGCTCATCGAGGCGGACCTTGCTTCGCCGATCGACGTTGGACATCTGGCACAGGTCGCTCTCACCTCGGAGTACCACTTCCGGCGGATGTTTGCCTCGCTCGCGGGCTTGCCGTTGTCCGAGTACATCAGGCGTCGGCGGCTGACAGCGGCGACAGCGGAAATTGTCGCCGGCCAGGCGGTACTGGACGTGGCGATCCGGTACGGGTATGGGTCGGCCGAGGCGTTCACCCGGGCTTTCAAAGCCATGCACGGCCTCACTCCGTCACAGGCGCGACGCCCGGGCGCCGTGCTCCATTCACAACCGCAATTAAGATTCCATCTTCGAATCGAAGGGAGTGCTGACATGAAGCACCGCATAGTAAAGAAAGACGCCTTCCGCCTTATCGGGCTCAAGACGCGTGTCCGGCTCATCTACGAGGGCCCGAACCCGGACATCGAGACGTTCGAGCGGAGCCTGGACCCGACAGTGAGGCCGCGGCTGGCCGCGCTATCAGACACGGAGCCATTAGGACTGCTGGCTGTCACCGAGAACATCGAGGAACCGGGAACAGAGGGAAGCGAATTGGACTACTGGCGAGCTGCGGCATCATCACAGACAGCGCCGGACGGATACGACTCCACAGATATTCCAGCCGGTTTATGGGTCGTATTCGAGACAGAAGGCAAGTTTCCGGAGGCCCTGCAGCACCTCTGGGCTGACGCAGCGGCCGAGTGGTTCCCCGCTAATCCATATCGCTGGGCGCCCGGACCACAGCTGCTGAGCGTCCAACCAGGACCAGACGGTTCTAAAGGCCGCGGTCAGTTATGGATCCCCATCGAAGCAGACACCGCCTCTCCGAGATAGTGCCAAGACCAGGTCTTCTGCCCGGTTCAGCGACCGCGGCTCACCCGATCCGCCCCATAGTGCTTGCAATCTACTCCCGCCAGCTACTACGGTCTCGACAAACGGTTGCAAAGCACCAGCGGAAGGCATTCATGCTGAAGGAAGTCGCGGAGGGCGTTCTCGTTCACGAGAGCGAATTCATCCAGAGTAATTCCGTTGTCGTGCAGGGCACGGACGGTGTGTTGCTCATCGACCCCGGCATAACGGTCGACGAAATGACGGGCCTCGCGAACGACCTCCATGAGTGGGGCCAGCCCGTCGTGGCAGGCTTCTCGACGCATCCTGATTGGGACCACGTGCTCTGGCACGCGAACTTCGGCGACGTGCCCCGTTACGGTACAGCCCGCTGCGCGGCCTCCATCCAGGATCTGCTGTCGAACGCGGACTGGAAGGCCCGCATAGCCGTGGGGCTCCCGCCGGAGTACGCCGAGCAGATCCCGATGGATCTGCTCGGTCTCATAACCGGCCTGCCCGCCGAAGCTGCGCAGATTCCTTGGGATGGCCCCAAAGTCCGGATCATCGAGCATCAGGCCCATGCCCCAGGCCATGCGGCGCTGTTGATCGAGGAGCGCCGCGTCCTCGTCGCCGGCGACATGCTTTCTGACATCCTGATGCCGTTCCTCGACTTGGAGGCCGTTGACCCGGTCGAGGACTACCTCGCCGCGTTGCGGCTGTTCGAGAGCGTGGCGGACGGCGTTGACGCTGTCATCCCCGGTCACGGCTCAGTCGGCGGCGCTGAGCAGGTCCGAGTACGTATCAAACAGGATCGCGCGTACGTGCAGGACCTGCGAGACGGCGGTGTTCCCGACGACCCGCGGGTCGGTCCATCGGCCACGTTGGATTGGCTGCCCGACGTGCATAGATGGCAACTCCAGCAGCTCGCCCAAAGAGAGCAGCACGAGACGCCCGAATAGCGTGGCGTGGATCGGGTTTCCCCTCGAAGATGCCGGCTATGTGAAGTCCAGCCCTGAACCCACCGCACCAGCCGTTGTACATGCGTCGCCTACTCGCCTGCCTTCCGAGCGATGATCGTATAAGTACAAGGCACAAGATCACGCTCGGATTCTGGCCACGCGAAGCCCTCTGGCACCTCCACCATGCGGGGCGCGAACTTCCACGGGATTGTTTTGTCCTCGTAGACACGAAGAATCTGCAGGCCCGCCCCGATGAGGGAGTTGATGATTTCGGACAGGGGATGCGCCCATTGGTACGTCCGGGAGTGAGTCAACTTGCCGTCTCCGACGTAGGTGGACTCGTCGTCCCAAAGCTGCGCCTCACCGTTGCCAAAGTACGGGTGGCGAAGCTGCAGTCCGTCGGCATGCTCATCAATGGCGTAGAGAGCAGGATGCCCATCGCGGATGTAGAACGTTCCGCCAGCCCGCAGGAGCCCTGCTATTTGCGTCGCCCAGCGGTCCAGGTCTGGCAACCACGTGATTGTTCCGATGCTGGTGTAGACGAGGTCGAAGTCACCGTCTACGGCGGCACAGGACTCGAGAACGTCGCTCTCGACCCAAGTAGCATCGATGCCCAGACGTTCCGCCAGGTTGGCAGCAGATTCCAAGGCACCCGGGGAGAAATCCACGCCGGTGACTCTAGCCCCTGCCCTAGCTAGGGAAAGCGTATCGGTGCCGATATGGCACTGAAGATGACAAACATCTAGACCGGAGACCGAGCCGTCCGGGAGGAAGGGCACGAGTGCGGCCAAGTCGGTCCGGATGATTCGGGTTAGATGGTTGGGATCGTCAAAGTCGCTGATCCCGTACGCCTGTTCGTGGAGGGGAACCCGGTCTTCCCAGTTATCACGGTTGCTCGCGCGTGCAGAATCCCAGTCGATCGCAATCCGGCCATCATTCATACGGCGAGTCTATGCAGGGGACAGTCGAAATCAGGATATTACATCGATCTTTCGGGCGTCTTTGTTCTTACTTCAGCGGCGGACGGTCACACGACCGTGGCACGGATGCTGAGCCCAACGAGTCCATACCGCAATCCCGCCAGGAGCATCTGGGATGAGAGCGTCCCCGTCTCCAAAGGGTAATCAGGTAGTCGTCACGCTAGCGGCCGGATTAACCCCGGTTCTAGCCTGGACAGGACTGGGATCTTTTCAGTGGCTGGGGAACTCGCGGATCAGCACCGGCTACCCTGGCGGCTCCTTCCGGCCCCTGGAATCCGTTCAGCGGGACGCAATGGCCGCGTTCCTCTTCCGGAAGGCCGGATCTCCCGCCTGGTTCGTTCCCCCTGCCGTCTCGCCGTTCAGGGACCTCGCCCCCGGAGACGCGTTCTACAGGGAGATCACCTGGCTGGCCTACCAGCGGATCACCACCGGCTATGACGACGGCACCTTCCGCCCCCGCAACCCGGTGTCACGGGAAGCCATGGCCGCTTTCCTTTACCGCTACGCCACAACGCTGGCCGGGGCGCCCGCCTATGCCGCGCCAGCCACTGCGCCTTTCAGCGACGTCCGTCCCGGCGACGCCTTCCACCGGGAAGTGAGCTGGGCCGCCGCCGCAGGGATCACCACAGGTTATCCAGACGGCAGTTTCCGCCCCGGCGCGCCGGTTTCACGCGAAGCCATGGCAGCGTTCCTGTACCGGCTCACCAACCCGGACAAGCCCATGCCGCAGTAACCCGCCGGCCGACTTCGTTGCGGCACGGCGTTGCGGAGGCCGCCGTCGTCGATAACGACGGCGGCGCGCAGGGAACGCGCGATGGTTCTACTCGGGGGTGGCCACCCAGACGGTCCGGCTGGCGCGGGGTTCCAGCTCGATGTCGGAGAACCGCTCCAGCAGCTCTTCCACGGCGTCGCGGTCGGCCCCGGTCAGGGCCGCCAGGTGTGAGAATCGCGAGAACCACTGCCGGGCGTACTCCCCTGCAGCCGGGGTCACGGGTGCGATGGTCGTCACCTCAGACCGGGTGACGCCGAACCCGGCGGCCTCGATGACCGGGGTCCAGTTCGGGTGGTGGTTCCACCCCTCGGCCGCCGCAGCGGCGTGGCAGCGCTGCTCCAGCAGCGCTGCGCGCGGATGGCTTAGGAAGCGGGGCAGAGCGGCGAGCTCGACGACGACCAGAATCCCACCCGGCGCCAGTGCCCGGCGGGCCCCCGACAAGAGCCGGGCGGGGTTGGCGACGTGGTGTAGCGAGGACGATGCCCACACCAGGTCAACCGGCGCCTCGGCCACTGCATCGGCCGTGATCAAGGAGCCGGCAAGGGCAGGGAAGCCGTCGTCGAGGTCGGCCTCGACCACGGCGAAGCCCTGCTCGCGCAGCAGCTCGAGCATCTGCGGGTCGTTGTCGACGCACGTCACCGTGGCGTCGGGGTACCGATCGCGCAGCAGCCGACTACCTGCGCCGGTTCCGGCGCCGAGGTCAACCACGCTGCGCGCAGCTGGCACCCCGGTCAAGTCCAAGACGGCTGCGAGGGAGTCGCCAAAGACCTCGGCGTCCAGGTCGAGGACGCGGTGCTGGCCATGACCGCCAGATCGCCGGTGGAGCTGGTGGTCGGTGTCCCGCATCCGGCGGGGGT
Source organism: Arthrobacter oryzae (assembly GCF_030812315.1). Classification (GTDB taxonomy): domain Bacteria; phylum Actinomycetota; class Actinomycetes; order Actinomycetales; family Micrococcaceae; genus Arthrobacter; species Arthrobacter oryzae_B. Next base: position 161,700 of record NZ_JAUSSM010000003.1, read on the forward strand.
GGTGATCCATGTTCATCGCCTTTCTATGTTGCCGCAGGGCCCATGCCGGCGGTCTGCCCATCACCAAGGCCATGGCGGCGGATACCCAGCAAGATCTTAGAGACGGCTGCTTCCGAGGCGGCCGAGAAGGGGCCGAAGTGCCCGTCAACGGCCCATCGGGTTTCCTCTTCGATGAGGTCGGCGTTGATCCCTGCGCCGGTCATGACACCCTCGGCCGCAGCGGTGATCACCTGAGCCATCAAGTTGGAGACATTGCCCGCCGCAAACACGCCGCGGACGGCCGTCGCACCCATAGCGTCGGTCTCGATAAACCGTCCGGCTCCCGACGGATGCACCTGAGAACTCAGCCCGAGTGATTCCAGAAGGGCGGATCTGGCCTCCATCCGGGTTCCGACAGCCAGGGCCTGCACGTCGAACGAAGAGCCTTGGCGAAGCGTGATCCCCGTGAGGACACCATCGACAGCGTCAACAGAAGCCACGGCGCCGTCAACGACTGTTACGGACCGGCCAGCGAGCTTCTCCCACTCCTCGTCGGTGGGTTCTAAGGTGTCGTTGAGGAAGAGCGTGATCTCCCGGGACCACTGCCTGAACAACAGTGCCTGATGGACGGACAGCGGGCCTGTGCCCAGCACTCCAATCCGTTGCCCGCGGATTTCCCAGCCATGGCAGTAGGGGCAGTGCACAACGCCCTTTCCCCATTGCTCCCGCAGCCCGTCGATGGGAGGCAGCTCGTCTGCCAAGCCGGTGGCGACGAGGAGGCGTCTGCCGGAGAACCGGCGGGCATCTCCTAGAATCACCTCGAATCCATCGGGGGTTCGCCGTGCCGAAACGGCATCGCCGTCAATGACCGTTCCTCCGTAGGAAAGCACTTCGCTGCGTCCGATGGACAGGAGTTCACCGGGGTTCATACCGTCCCTCGAAAGATAACCGTGTATACCCGCCGCGGGTGCGTTGCGTGGAGTTCCGGAATCGATGACCAGCACCGAGCGCAGCGCCCGGCCCAGCGTCGTGGCCGCGCTGAGTCCAGCCGCGCCGCCGCCAACAATCACAACGTCATACCGTGTGGTGTCCATACTGATTTGTCCTTTCGTGATAGTTCGCCGCCAGCGTCCTTGGGCGGCTACACCAGCTTCCATAGCAAGAGCGAGAATTGACAAAACTAATTGCTGTTATGGCAAAGTGGTCGTATGGCAAATGAGCTTGACGATGTTCTCGGGGCGGTCGGCCCCCGGCTTCGGACACTCCGTACGGAACGGAACCTCACCCTCGGAGATGTGTCCTCCGCATCCGGAGTATCGGTGAGCACCCTCTCCCGTCTGGAATCCGGCCAACGCAGGCCAAACCTCGAAATCCTGCTGCCCCTCGCGAGGTTGTACGGTGTTCCCCTCGATGATCTGGTCGGCGCCCCGGCCACCGGGGATCCGCGAATTCACCTGCGGCCCATCACCCATGGCGGCATGACCGCTGTTCCTCTCACCCGCCGCCCCGGCGGATTGCAGGCCTTCAAGATGGTGCTCGCCGGTGAGGCCCGCGGGACCGAGCCGGACCCCCGCGTTCACGAAGGCTACGAGTGGCTCTACATCCTCAACGGACGACTGCGTTTGGTGCTGGGCGACAAAGACTTTGAACTTCGCCCTGGCGAAGCCGCCGAATTCGACACCCACACACCGCACTGGTTCGCCAGCGCTGACGGCAGACCCGTCGAGTTCATCAGTCTGTTTGGGCAGCAGGGCGAGCGGATGCACGTACGCGCACGCCCCAAGCCCTCATAGACGCACTTCATTCAGGGCGATTGGAGGATGACTGTCTCTGGTAGCCTCGGCACGGTCACAGTGGCTGGTCTTGGGGGAACGCTTGAGTAAGAAAATAGCTTGCCTGTCAGTGCTGGTCAGCGGCGTTGCCCCGGCTCCCAGGGAGAGGCTGACGCGGGCGCAAAAGTGGTCTGTGGCCCTTTCACTTGTGGGAGCAATAGTTTCCTTGCCGGCGGCCGGTCTCCTCGGAGCAGCACTCGGGTACTACCCATCCCGAATGGACTGCACGCAGGAGACCCTTGGCTCCGGCTGCTACGAGGGCGAACTGCTGATAGCCAGTGTGTTCTTCGCCGTCCTATTTGTGCCGTTCTTCATGGCTTCCCTCAGCGTGGCGGTACATCACCGCAAGAGTGCCCGGAAGCTGGCGAACTGGTGGCCGTTCTTCGCGCTGTGCGCAGTGCCTTTTTCCGTGATCGTCATGTTCGTCATTTCCGCCACGGCCAATCCCAACGAGTATTTCTGACCTATCGCCCATTCAGGGCCAGGTTCTCGTCCACTCGATAGCTATTCAAGAGCGCTGTAGCATTTAATTTGCGAAGGCCCGTCTGTCCCCCATAGGCGGGCCTTCGTTTACGCAGCGCCCGGTCTCAGCTAGATGTCCGCCAAGGTCAGCGCAGGCGGCGAACTTCCGTCGATGTCCAGTACGCCGAACTCCTTCGCAACAGCGGCGGCGACTAGCACTTGCCCGGTCCGCGCCATCAGGTTCGGATCGTTGAACAGGGCGTTGATCACGCGGCCGATGAACTCAGGGCTTTCGCTGGTCGAGAGATCAAATGCCCCACTTTTCGCCGCTGCCACGACAGACTCGGTTCGAACCAGGCCGGGGTACAGCGAGATCACCGGAATAGCGAACGGTCTCAGCTCGACGGCCATGTCAGATGTCATCTTGTCCGTCGCCGCTTTTGCGATGCCGTAGATCGTGTTGCCGAGGTGACGCTGCGCCGCCCAGAAGCTGATGTTGATGATGACGCCGCGGTGACGCGGGGTCATCATGCGCGCCGCGTGTGCCGAACACACAAATGCCGCGCGAACGCCGGCGTCCATCATTCCGGTCCAGCGATGCGGCGGCTGCTCCCAAAAGGGTGCAGCCCATGTGAACGCGCCGCCTTCAACCATCTTCTCGTAGCCGCCCCATGCGCAATTGACGAGGAGATCAAGGTCGCCGCACTCCGACCGAATCGCCTCAAACACTCCCGCCGTCTCTTCGTCCCTGAGATGGTCGCAGCGCAGGCGCCGTATCTCCTGCGGAAGGTCTGCCTGGTCGATCGAGCGGCCCGATCCGTACACGCGGAATCCCCCTGCGAGAAGGCCAAGTGCGATGCCCCGGCCGACGCCGCGGCTCGCGCCGGTCACGAGCGCCACGTTTCCCGTTTGCGCGTCATTGCCTGGACGATCGTTGGTCATGCTAAGCGGCCACCGCCTATTTCGGTTCTGCGACCTCATGATACGCCTGAGGGATCATTTCTTTTTCGACGTAAAGCTTTCCCGTCCACGCCGTCCATGCTGCGCGGAATGCTGAGTTCTTCAACGGAGAACAGCATTTCAGCCCCCCAATAATCGCGATTCCCCAGACTAGCCCCCGAGTCGTGCCTAAGGTGGAGCAGCCGTTACGTTGATACAACTACTCCACAGGGGGTCCTATGAGAAGCAGGTGGGATCCGAAGAGAGTTCGCCAGGCCATTGCCTTCTCGCTCACGATTGCCGTCGGACTGGCGCTTCTGCTGGTTCCCTTGTACAGCGGAGTAGCGGTGACTAACGAAGGGCCGGCACAGGTCACGACCTCGACCCTGCTCGAGACCGTGGGACCAACCGTCGTCTTTCCATTGCTCATCCCTGTGGTCCTAACCGGGCTACCCCTCCCGCTAAGGGGCCGTGCGAGACGATACGCGTCCATCGCGACCGCCGCCGCCCTCGCCATCTTCATCGCCATCGCGTCTGCAACCATAGGCTGGTTCTATGTTCCTGCCCTGGCTGCGGCGATTGCCGCCCTGGTGGCCCGCCCGGAAGGTGGTGGAAGACAAATCGGGTCCTGACGGGATCAACGTGGTGGGCACTATTCCCTGGTTGGATGGAAATCATGGGGAGCCGTGTGGTCGAGGAGTTGCGCGAGCATTACTCGTCAGTGGTGGGGTCAGAACCGGAGTATCACGAGGTGCGCACCCGCTCGGGCGAATCCGTGGGCGTCTTCGAGTGGCCCAAGGGCACCAGCCGGATGGGCGTACATCTCTATGCGTCAGCCGGCGCAAGCGAGCTCGGCCCCGGAGCCAGACAGCACGGCAACCGATCCGAAGAGCTCTTCGGATTTTGGGAAGAAACCGGTGTGAAATCCTGGGACCTGGACCGGCATCTGCCCGCGGGGATACAGGGACGCCCGCTCCTGCGTTGGCGCCCATGGTCTTTGTAACCGGGAGACCCCAGATTCGAACCAGCACCGTAACAAGGTCGGGTCACCCCTGTGCGTAAGGCCTCCGACGGGATACTCGCGGAGTAAAACAGGTAGCCGCCACTCAAGCCCGACCCGGCGCATGCGGCATACAGTTTTGGTGAGAGGTCGTTTCCTTAGGAACTACTCTCGGCGGTAGCGGCGCCAGTGCCCGGAACAATGGTGACACCGGGCATTGGCGCGCAGGCCGGAAGACCACGACTGAACCGCGGCAGGGTCAGCCCCTGACCGGAAGGCCGCGCGTCAGAGCTTGGGACAAGAGGGCCGCGGCGGTCCATCGCATTGAGGCAATGGCCTCTTCCCGGCTAAGACCGCCAACATCAGTGAGCCAAACCAGGGACTCGATTCCTACCGCACTTCGGATGGCCAGGACCAGTTGGTGAATGGCCTGATCGGACAACTTCCCTTGGAGCGGCGCAAGCGCCTCCGAGATCCAGGCAATCGCCCGGCCCTGCCGGAGGGGAAGGTCATGCCCTTCCCTGCTCGTCGGTTCAAGCGAAAGCCGCAGCATGGTCCGTTGCTGGGACTCAGTTTCGACAATCATCCTGGTGAACTCCACCACCACTGCGTCCAGCCGTTCCGCCGCGCCATCAGGCGGAGATGCCGGCAGCAGCGACGTCCGCGCGGTTTCCGGATGAGCCGCAGCCAGTAACTCCCGCTGCCCGGAGAAATAGCGGTACGCCGTGCTCCGCGATATTCCCGCGGCAAGCGCAGCCTCATCCACCGTCGGCGATATCCCGGATGCCACCAAGGAGCGTGCCGCCGCAACCAGGGCATCCAACGTGCGTCGCTTCTGGCCCGTCCGGCCAACGTCTGAATAGGGTCTTGACATATCTTTTATGGTACATGAGTCTTGTTATGGGACATTAGTCTCATAAGTCTTCCTTCCACGCATTGAGGCGAAAACCATGGAGACGAAAAGGGCAGCATCAGCAATCGTCCGGCAACCTGGGGAAGGGGCCAGGCGATGGTTCTTTGGTGGAGGGGTGCATACGTGGAAGGCGACGGAAGGAGACACCGCGGGAGCGTTCCTCCTCTTCGAAGACGAGATGTCCCTCAACAAGGTCACGCCCATGCACACGCATCCGGATTCCGATGAAACCATGTACGTCCTGGCCGGGGAGATCCTGATCAACATGGACGGCACCGAGCATCGGGTCGCTGCCGGCGGAGTGACCATCGCACCGCGCGGCGTCCCCCACGCGTTCAAAGTCCTCCAGGACAAGACACGTGTGCTGTGCCTGCACACCCCTGGCACGGCGCAGGCGTTCTACGACGGCGCCAGCGAACCGCTCGGCACCGGTCATGCGTCGGGAGCGGTGAACTTCGACCGCATCCGCCAATCAGGACGGGAACACGGCGGCATCGAGATCGTCGGCCCTCCCCCGTTTCCGGAAGCCTAAAGATGGAGCCCGAGCGCTTTGACTAGCTCCGCGAGCCAGAGCCAGGTTGGCGGGCTGCGAGGAATGTTCCAGCGGTTGCCAGCACAGGCACAATCAGGAATACCAGTGCTTCCAGGTGGGCGAGTCCGCCTGCGTTCATGTATGCCGTCATCCCGATCCACCAGCAAAGGACCGTCACCAAACCGGCGATGATGACAAGGAAGTCCCGCATTGCCGGGCGATTCAACACAAGCAGGCCGTTGACGCCGCGACTGCCGGATGGCTCCGGGGCAAAGCGCCTGCTGTGGCGGCCTGAGCCGGAACGGCGATGGCTCCCATGGCCGCGCGTACTCTCCGAACCCGCCAAACCGGACGCGTTCCGACGTCGCAGCGCGCGGTAGACTACAAAAGTCGCTATCAGGGGAACGCTGAGGAACAGGACAAATCCAGCTCCGCCGCTGGCCAGGCCTCCGGCGTTTACAAAGGCGGTCATTCCGATCCACCAGGACAGGCCCGTCGCGAAGGCCCCAGTGATGAGGAAGAGGTCCCGCACGCGGGAAACATCGAATGTATCGAGGGTTGTTTTCGTCGTCACGATGACTCCCTGAAGCCGACTACCCCATGGACTGTCTGCTAGCCATCACAGCATGGATCGGTACCTTTGGCGAGACCCAGATTCCAAGGCCGGATCGGAACGCCTTCATGTTTGGCGGATCAGCCGGCGGCTGCGCTGACCGCGATGAAACCACCCTGGGGGTCGCCGATCACCGCGCTGCGAAATCCCGGCGTGTCCATGGGTGCCATCAGGATAGTGCCGCCCAGAGCGACGGCGTGCCGGGCTATGGAGTCCGGGTCTTGGACAGCGAAGTTGACGCTCCAATGGGGCGGGACCGCGACGCCGTCCGTCGCCGTCACGACAGCCACGACTCGGCCTGAGCGGCGCCACAGTGAGAAGGCAGCGTTCGGGACCGGCTCGAGTTCCCAATTAAACATTGCGCCGTAGAACGCCCGTGCCCGTTCGACATCTGGCGTGTGCAGCGAGCTCATCGCCCACGTGTTCGGTTCGTCGTCCAGACCATCGCCGTCGCTCTCGCCAGCCTGCCACAGGCAAAACGGGACGCCGGTGGCGTCTGCCACCACAGCGAGGACGCCGTCCGGGCCGGCTCCAAACGGTCCAGCGAGGCGCGTTCCTCCCTCATGCTTGGCGCGAGCCAGAGCCTCTCCGACGTCGTCGACACGCACGTGCGTGTTCCACGTCGGCGGCGATGACGGCGGCGCCTGGCCGATTCCTGCAACCTGCCGTCCGCGGATGCGGGCCGTGTAGTAATCGCCCTCGAGGCCGGCCGGCATCGGGGTGGGATCATCGAAACTCCAGCCGAAAAGCGGACCGTAGAAGTCCATGGCGGCCCGGGGATCCGGCTGGAACGTGTCGACCTTGCCGGGAACGCCGACGGAGCGGGTGTCACGGATTGTCATTCAGGTGCCCTTCTGTCCTAGAGAACTTTCTTGCTGGCCGCCTTGATTTTCCGCCAGCCGCCGGCTCGGTTGTTGGCGATGATCGTCTTGAACATTTCGCCGAGTGCCTGCTCATTCACGGTCTGGCCTTCGCGGAAGGCAACGGTGCGGGCCGTTTTGTTGTCGTGTCCGGCAGTGATGATGTTCTGCGGATCCGGGACGATGCCGCCGTCGTACAGGAAGACGTTGACGTGATCCTTGGCCGCGAGCAGCGCGCAGATGTTGCCGTCGAGGACGAAGTAGGGCTGCACGGAGCGTTTGATCACTTCCGCGACCTCGGGATCGGCGGCGTGGACCAGGTCGCGGACCTGTTGGCAGATGGCCTGTTGCCAAACGGGGAGCAATTCAATGTAGTGGTCCACGCGGGCGTCCTTGCTGTAGTCCATGCCATCACATTCGCACATCAGCCGAACACAAGGGAACGGGTGTTCCGCTTCAGAGCAGTATCGCCGTGACGCCGCAGACGGCCGCGACCGCCCCGGTGATGAGTACGGGGAGATTCCAGGTTGAGGCGACGCCTGACGATCGGCCAGTGCGGCCCGAGGCGTTGCTACCGCAACCGCATGCTCGAGGCGTCATTCGAATCGCGTGGCCGTGATGGCGGTCCCGGCACGGATGAGACTGAAGGTTGATCCGACGGCGGCCAGCGCCAGGAACAGGCTTAGACCCAAGGCTGCGAAGTAGTCGGTCGCCGGCCAAGTCACCCGATAGGCGTCATTGATGCTGGTGACCATCATCCATGCCACGAGGAACCCGAGTGCTATGGATAGCACCAGCACAGTCAGGAGCGGGACGGCCGCCTCACGCGTGATGATGCGGCGCAGGACGGACACGGACATCCCCATCAGCCGCATCAGGCCAAGGACGCGTTTTCGGTCCAGCACCGCTGAAGCGGTGGCGACGGCCAGGGAAAGTCCGGCGATGGCAATGGCCACGAACATGCCGAGGTACGCGAGCACCGCCAGGCCATGAACCAGGCGCGTGGAGGACTGCAGTTTGATGTCCAGCGGGGAGGTGGCGGGGATGGCTGTGACGCCGGAACCGTTCAGTGCTGTCCGGGCGCGGTCCATGGCCTCGGGCGTCCCGTCGGTGCCGACGACAATAACGACCGGCACCAGCCCGTCGAGATTCCGCGCGGGAGCCTGGGTCAGTGGCAGTGGCTGCGTTGTCCAGTGGCGGAGGAATGACGAATCAACGGCGACGATCTCCGTTGCCGGGATGTCCTCGAATCCCAATCCAGGAGCATCAGCGGCACGAAAGAAGATCTCAGGGCCGGGATCCCTTTGGTTAAGGGCTGTTGGTCCGTAGCCGATGGTCGCGCTTCGGATTCCCTCCAGTTGACCGGCCCCACGCGCGGCCTCCGCCACCTGCTCCGGGCTGGATTCGGCGGCCACGGTCGCGTGGAGACTTGTGGGCTGGAGCAGACCGGGCCGGTCTGCCGGCGCGTCCGTTTCCTGGATGATGCTGGATGCGCCGGCGAAGACGGAGACCACGAACACTGCAATCACCAGGCCTGAAACGGAACGGAATGTCGCCACGGGTGTCCGCTGGATCCGGCTGGAGGCAATGACTGCCGCGGCGCTGTGGGCCTGGCGAAGTCCTATCCGGCTCACGAGCCGCGTCAGCCACGGGCCGATGACCACTATGCCTAAGAGGATCAGTGCGAATCCGCCGATGAGCAGCGGCGATTCAAGCCAAGGGACCCGTACTTCCAGGACATGGATGATGACAACTGCCGCGATCATCGCCGCCAGTCCCGCCAGCAGCGGCACCATCCGCCACGCGGTGGGTATTTTCTCTTGCATGGCCCGCGTAACACCCAAAGGACCAACGCCTTCCCGGGAAGTGCGGTAGGCGGCCACAAGGGCCGACGCCGTCACAACTAGTACGACGACGGCGGTGGCCGCCTCCCAGCCCGTGGCCAGATCCGCTTCGAACATCCTGGTGCCGTTGACCGTAATCTGGGCGGCGGCCGGCCTCAGCACGGCGGCGAGGAATACGCCGAACACGGCACCGATCAGGCTGGGCACCGCGGTTTCGACGGCGGCGATGCGCGAGACCGTCTGTGGGGATGCGCCAATCAGTCGCAGGGTGGCGAAGCGTTCCCTGCGCTGGGCTGCTCCCAGGCCGGTGACGATGCTGATCAGCAGAAGTACGGGGAAGAAGACCGCGATGGCACCGATAAGCAAAACGGTGGTGTACGCGGCCGCGCTGGCTCCGTAGGGGTTGGTGGTAAACCCGGACACCAGGAAAGCCCGCCCGCTCCGGCGGAGTTCCGTCTCCGTTGCTCCGGTGACGACGACCAGGGAGTCCGGTCCCGGCAGGGCAGCATCGCCGATCGTTCCGGCGAACTGCCCGAAGCGGTCGCCCAACTGGTCCCGTGGCGTGCTCTCAATCAGGCGCTGGAGGGCCGGTGACGCATAGTATTCGCCCGGCGCCGGCGGGCCGGGTACGCCCGGGATTTCAGCCGTTGTCGGGCTGAGCGCTGCGAAGTCGCGGCGGTTGATCAGCTGGTCACGGAAGACCTCCACCGGGTTTGCCCTCATGAGCACCGTGTCCGGAGTCAGCGGAACCGGGGTTGCCGGCCCCGAAGCGGCCGGATCCCCGGCCGCCGTCGGAATTGAGATCGCGGGGCTGCCGGTTTCGCGCAGCCAGGCACCGCGGTCGTCCCGGGCGTTGAGTCCGTTGGCGCCGCCCCACAACAGCAGCAGCAGGCAGACTCCGACGGCGACGCCGACGGTGATTCCGGTGAGCCTGCCGTAGGAGGACCGGCTGCCGACCACGGCCAGTTTCAGCAATCCCCGGTTCACGTGGACACCCGGTAGCCGGCGCCGGTCACGCCGTCGCGCACTATGACTTCCCTGTCCGCATAAGCGGCAGTGCGGGCGTCATGGGTGATCATCACTACCGTCGTGCCGAACTCCCGGACCAGCTCGAGCATGATCGTCAGTACGTTCTCGGATCCAAGGGAATCCAACGAGCCAGTGGGCTCGTCAGCGAACAACACGGCGGGGGACGTCACGAGCGCGCGGGCCACGGCGACGCGCTGCGCTTGGCCTCCGGACAGTTCACCCGGAAGCTTGGCCCCAAGCCCGTCCAGTCCCAGGCGGTCCAGCATGTCCGCCGACCGGCGCATTGCCTCGGAGCGCTTGGTTCCGCCCAGGAGCATGGGGATGCTGACGTTATCCACTGCCGAGAGCTCCGGCAGCAACTGGCCGAACTGGAAGACGAACCCGAAATCGGTCAGCCGCAGCCGGGTCCGCTTCGGCTCGCCCAGAGAGCTGATCTCTACCGGGGACTTCCCCGCGGAGGGACTGTAGGTCACGCTGCCGCCCGTCGGGACAAGAACCCCGGCCAGGCAGTGCAGCAGGGTTGACTTGCCCGATCCGGACGGGCCCATGACAGCCAGCACTTCGCCGGCGTGGACATCGAGGTCGATGCCTCGCAGCGCCTCCGTTTGGCCGAACGAGTGGCGAACCCCGCGGGCGCTGAGGATGGGTGACCGGGGATCAATCGTGCTCATGCGCTCTGGAGCTCCTTCTTGAGTTGGGTCAGGCGGGCCATGGTGAGGTCGATCCAGCGCAGGTCTGCCTCGATGTGGAACAAGCCGTGGTCGCACATAAGCACTTGCAGCAGGTCGGCGTCCTTCTTCAGGCGCGTCAGCTCACGCATCCTGGCCATATGCTCCGAACGCTGCACGTCCAGCAGCCGGTCGGCGTCGTCGTCGATCAGCAGGGCGACGACGGTCTTGGCGAACAGCTCGCTCTGCAGCGCCTCGGACGGAACATCCGGCGTGAACAGCCACTGCCGGACCCGGGCTTTGCCCGACGGGGTGACTTCGTATTTCTTGCGGTCAGGACCGCCGCCTGTCTCCTCGCCCAGTGCCCGGATCAGTTCGTCCCGGACCATTCTGGCAAGGGTGGAATACACCTGACCGAAGGCCAAAGCCTTCTGCGTGCCGAAGTAGCGGTCATAGGAATGCTTGAGGTCGTAGCCGTAGCTAGGCTCCTTGCTCAGCAGCCCCAGAAGGGTAAGTGTGTTGTTCACACCTCATCTATACACTCAGTACATAGTTGCGTCCAGTACCGCCACGCGTTCCGTGACGGCGGATGCCCCCGGTCAGGCCGGCGACATCCCGTCGTCCCCAGCCGGGGCACCTGGGTGACGGACGGCTAGGCCCGCCCGTACCAGTCGAGCACCCGCAGCGCCCGCAGCGTGTTCCACCGGCTCGGGCGTCCGTCACCGTCCTCCATGGCGAAATGGGTCCGGCCGGGATGGGAGTTCTCCAGAAGCCAGGTGCCATCAGGTTGCCGTTTAGAACGCAGCACCTCCACGGCCTCGGCGACGCGTTCGTCCGGGCGGCTACCTGCGGCGCGGAAGTACTCAAGGCCGCGCAGCACGTCGTAGAACCACCGTGTCGGGTACGAGAACTCCAGCCAGTCGCTGTCGATCAGCTCGCCTGTGCTCCTGCGCCGAAACAGTCCGCGCTCGAGCAGGTACTCCTCGGCGCGCTGCCGCGCCTGGACTGAAGCGGGCGAGCCGCCGGTCGCGTGCTCGTGCTCCAGGAGGCCTTCGAGGACGTTGATCGTGGTCCCGAACGACGAACGCACGGAGCCTCGTTCCACTTCGCAGTTCCACCCGCCGTCGGCGAGTTGCTCACCCAGCAGCCGCACCACCACGCCGTCGACATCCTCGCCGAAGTAGGCGCCGAGCATTACGGCCATTCCGTTGATGCACGGCTCCACCTCCCCTTCGAAGAAGCGCTGGTCACCCTCTTCCCAGCGGCTGTTTTCGCGGACGAGGGCGACGGCGTTGCGGGCCTCGTCGCTGCGGGGGTCGAGCCCGAAGTCGCGCAGCAGTAGCAGGCTGTAGGTGGTTGCAGTCCAGGGCTGGCCGTCCTCGGAGTCGTCGAACGGTGACGGGTAGTAAGTGCCGCCATCCCATTGACCGTTTTCGTCCTGCAGCGCGAGCAGCCTGGCGCCCCAGCCCTCTGTGGCGACGCGTGCCCGTTCCGCCCGCACTTCCGACGCCGGCGCGCCCGTGAGGCCGCGAAGGACCTGCCAGCGGATCGCGGGGTCAGAGTCGAGCAGCCAGTCGAGCACCTCCATCCCCAAAAGCTAACACGCCCGTGTTGGGGTTCGACAGGGACTCCGGCGTCCGGGAGCTACCGTTCCAGCCTCGCCCGCGCCGACGTCCAGCCCTGCTCGTGGAAACGCCCGAACCCGTCGAGGAGGAGGTCCAGCGCGAACTCGAACTCAAACTGATCATCGCAGCCCTGCCCCACCACCGAGCCGTCGTCGTGCTTTGCCGCCGTCGCGACTTCCAGAATGTTCGGATACCGCGTTGCCATCTCCTGGTACATGGCCGCCTGGGTTTCCGGCGTCACCGGGGCGGGCGCCGGGTTGGCCGAGTCGTCGAACAACTCCTGGGTGAACCCCCACATGCGGCTGCCGAGTGCATGCATAACGTGGTGGGTGAGATCCACGGAAACGCCGCCGGCCAGGAACATCCCGATGAACGAGTCCATGTATCCCAGAACGGCCGGGGTCCTGTTGGTGCGGGATTCGAGCACCTGACGCGCCCATGGATGCCGCAGCAGCGACCTCCTCGCCGAGAGGATTCGCAGCCGGACCGCGTCCTTCCAGTCTGCACTGCTGACCGGCGGATCGATCTCGCCGACAATGACGTCGACCATGCCGTCGAGAAGTTCCTCTTTGTTGGCGACGTGCTTGTAGAGCGCCATGGGCACCACGCCCAGCTCCAGCGCCAGCCGTCTCATGCTGAGTGCTTCGATCCCCAACTCATCGGCTAACACGACGGCGGCACTCAGCACGCGATCCCGGTTCAGCGGAATCCGGCGCACAGCTTCCACTTGCTGGGTCATGTGGCCACCTTCCGTTCTGCCGCTTCCATCCAATCAGTGTACTCCGTACACCTATCCAGCTCCGTGAGGCTTCGAATGGTCCCGGGACCTGCGGGTCCTTCCCTGTCCAGGTGGACCGCCCTGAGCCCCGCGCTCCTGGCGCCCTCGACATCGACGCGGAAGTTGTCGCCAACGTACAAGGTGCGGGCCGGCGAGAGCTGCATCTCCCCGCAGGGCAGCAGGAAAGCCTCGGGCGAGGGCTTGGCGTGGCCCGTGAGTTCGGAGCTGAAGATCCGGTCCACAAGCGGCTCGATGCCGATCCCGGCGATTTTTCCGGTTTGCTGATGGTGGCTGCCGTTGGTGATGATGCCGATCGTCATTCCGTTTTCCCTGAGCCGCCGCAGGGCAGGTGCCGCGTCCGGAAACGCTGCCCAGGCGGCTTCGTAGCCCTTGACGTAGACCCTGAACAGTTCGTCCAGACCCGAGTCGGTTGTTGGCACTGGAAAGGCCGTGCGGGGCAGGAACTGACGGAGCCGCTCACGGCGGTGTTCCTGAAAGGAAAGTTCGCGGCTAAGGAACCGGTCGTAGGTGACTTGCTCCACGTCGAACCAGGTGCGGGTCAGCTCGTCGGTTTGTTCTGCCCGAGATGCCGAAGGAACGACGCCAGACCAGCGCGCGCCGAAGCCTCATGATCAAACAGCGTGTTGTCCAGGTCGAACAGGACGCACCAATTTCCGGCCGCATCCAGTCCCCACGCTTCGCCTAAACAAAGCTCACTATAGACGCATCGCAATAGTGGGCCATTGCTAGGAGTCAGTTCTAAGGTGCCCTGATGCCGAAGAGTGCGTCCAAGGCTGCCAGGTAGTCGTCCTGCCGGCCCTCTGCGGCAAGTTCCCTGGCGCGGACGGTTGGCGTATGGAGCAACTGACGGACGATCCGTCTCAGGGCGATATTTACCTCCTCGGCGGCCGCAGCCCGTTCCCGCTGGTTCCTGACCCGGTCCATTTCGGCGTCAAGAACCTGATGGAGGTGCTGGCGAAGGGCGACGATGCCGAGGTCAGCGCTGCGGAGGCGCTGTTGCTCCTCAAAGCGGCGGGCCGCCTGCCTGACCAGCATCCGGGCCTGGTGCAGGGCGTCTGCGTCCGCCCCGGGAGCATTGACGTACACGGATTCCAGTGTGATCAGTTCGATGCCTTCCAAGTCCGCAACGTGGGGCTCGAAGTCGTGGCCGGGCGCGAGGTCGACGACGGCCAGCGGACGTCGGGTCTCCTGCCGCCATCGCATAAGCCCCGATACACCGATTCGCGTTCCGCTGCCGCTGCATCCGACCAGGATGTCCGCCTGCCGGACGGCCGCGGGCAGCTCCATTGGCGTGAGCGCCGTTCCTCCCCTGACGGCGACGAATGCCTCGGCGCGGCCGGACCGGGAGAACACCGAGATATGTGAGCATTGTTTGTCCTTGAGCAGCCGGGTGATGCAACCCGCATAGGACCCGGTGCCAAGAACGACCACCGCGGCGTCAGAGATGGCCGGCCTTCCGTGTCCCGTCGTGGCCACCTCCAGGGCCACGGAGGCGATGGACCGGCCGGCGGCGCTGAGCGAAGTCCGTGCCCCGACTTCCTTCGCCGTTCTGGCGGCGGCTTGGAAGAGGCGGGTCAGTTGCCCGCTGGCCGTTCCGGCCTTCTGTGCTTCGGATAGTGCCCGGCGGACCTGGCCGGTGATTTCCCGCTCACCCACCACCGCTGACTCAAGACCGCACGCGACGGCCATGAGGTGCTCCGCCGCAGACTGCCCGGACTTGTACTCGAACCGGGAGGAGAGACTGGAACGGGGCACGCCGGAGCTACGAGTGAGGGAATCCAGGATGCCGGGGCGCGCGGCGCCGGGATCTGTCCCTGGCATCACATCGCAGAAGATTTCGAATCGATGGCACGTGGACAACACCACAGCACCGGCAATTGCCGCGCTGGCGGCCAGGATGTTCCTGGACAACTGGGAGGACGCGGCGTGGAGGCGGGCAACGGAATCCATGTCCAGGTCACGGCATTTGGCCATGAGCACCAGCAGGCCGGCGCACCCGTCAGCGTTGCGCCGGCCTGGCGCCGCAGCGTGAGGCAGTCCAGACAAATGGCATCCCTCCCAAAAGTGTCCTGGCCGGTTCCGCATCCGACCGGAGCCTTCAGATAGGGACAGATTCGTACCCTCACCTTGGGGAATTCTTGACCTCAGTGGGCGTGATCGCCGCGGCTGTACTCGAAGACCCAGCCAATGAGTGCAATCAGGGCGAACCCGGCGCTGAGGTAGATGAGCCAGAATCCGAGCGCCAGCCCCAGGAACCCTCCGGCGGCGGAAAGGCCAACTGCGATCGGCCACCAGCTCCAGGGGCTGAATTGGCCCTGCTCCCCGGCACCCTCGTGGATCTCCGCGTCTTGACGGTCCTCGGGACGCAGCCCTATCCGTCGGCCGGTGTACCCCAGGTAGCCCCCGATCAGCCCGGCCAGGCCACCGACCAGCCATAACGCAAGGAAGCCCACCGGCTCGGTCCAACCCGTTACCAGGCCGTAGACCACGCCGACGGGTACGAAGAATATAGCCAAGCCTCCGAAAATCCAGGATTCGATTCTCATGGCCCCTCCTTCAGCGGATGAATCACTTGGGGGGTCGCCCCCAGCAGTTGCCCCTGAGTCAACTCTGATCCTCAGCCGGCCGCGGCGTAAGGGACGAAGGACCCAGTGGCCCGCTGGCCGGCCAGCTACCGAGCTGAGGAGTTCTTCACGCCCGCCGGCCAGCGCGCCGCCATCGACTGCAAACTCGCCCTGCATGCGGCAGGCCAGGAAGTCCCGGAAACTACTGACGCGCGCCGGGTTCGCAGAGATCCGCCTTGCGCCGTCCTACCTGAAGATTGCCGGCTCCTGGCAGGATCATGTCCTGTTCCAACGAATCCTTGAGTGATTCACTGGAACTTACGACGGCGGCCCCGCCCCGATGCCGGCCCAGCCACGGAGGTAGCCATGCGAAAGATCATCCTGATGATGTCAGTGTCCCTTGACGGATTCTTTGAAGGTTTGGACCGCGACATCAGCTGGCACCTCGTGGACGAGGAGCTGCACCAACACTTCAACGATGAGTGCAGGGCGATGGGCGGGTTCATGGACGGACGGATCACTTACGAGCTGATGGCCGATTTCTGGCCCACGGCGGACCAGGATCCCGACAGCCCGGCGGCCATGGCCGAGTTCGCCGGGATCTGGCGTGACATGCCCAAGTTCGTCTTTTCCCGGACCCTCACGACGGCGGAATGGAACACCAAGGTGATGCGCGACGTCGTGCCTGAAGAAATCATGGAACTGAAGGCGCAGCCCGGCGGCGACCTCGCCGTGGGCGGCGCCAACCTGGCCGCCACGTTCATGCGGCACGGCCTGATCGACGAATACCGGCTCTACGTCCACCCCGTGGTGCTGGGCCAGGGACGGCCGCTGTTCGAGTCACCGGACATCAGGATGAACCTCAAGCTCGCCGGAACCCGGACCTTCGGCAACGGAGTGGTATTGCTCCACTACGAAAACGGCCAGGACTAGCAAGAGCAGAGCCGTTTCACTCGGGCGCGGCGCTAAGCACCGGGCTGGTTGAGCCCGTCAGCGTCCCAGGTGAGGCACGCCCCCTCACTGATCTGCAGGGCTTCAACACCCGGGGCGCGTACCAGTTCCGCGATCAGGGCTGAGCTTCCGGCCACCACTGTCGAATCAAAATCGATCTCCGTGACCAGCACCCAGGACCTGTCCTCAGGCCAGAGGAGGCTCGGCGATTGCGGCCAGCGCGGGTCGTGGTGCCATGGCGCGGTGAGGGTCCAAGCAGGATCCGCGAACACGCCAGGTCCGGCCGAAAACAGGAAATGGCCACGGCCGGGCAGTTCGAGTCTTGGACCGTCAACCACGCTCGCCGGCAGCAGCCCCGTTCCCGGGCTTTCGGCCCGGCTCCAGGCCTCGGCTCCGGCCTCGCCGTCCGGCCCACCGAAGGTCAACTGCGCATATCCCGCCGCACTGGTGAGGCCGCCCCACCCTTCCCAGACGGCAGCCATCCCGGCACCGGGAGTCGCTGTATGGCGGCACAGGAGGGCCGCAGCCGCTGCCAAGACGTCCACATCAAGGTTTCCCTGTTGCGGTTCGGAGTACCGCCACCCGTCAGCGTCGAGGATTTCGCCGTACGTTCCGGACGGCGGACCGACAAGGCGGTGGAACTGCGCCAAGGGGTGCATGGTTTTGCCGAACGTGGCGGCCACGGTTGACCACGCCACCGGTTCGGTGTCCATCTCGACGAGCAATGACCGGTCCTGCCTGTGCCACGACAACGTGCCGGCTGGCCTGTCCCGCGTTGCCGGATGGAACACCCGGGCATAGGCGGGATAGCCGTGCGGCACAACACAGTGCATGTCCCGCGCAGTGGGATCGAGGAGCGCGTGCAACCAGGCGCCCCGTTCAGCATCAGCTACGGGGTCCACCGGATCGCCTAGGAGCCGGCTGGGACGTCAGCCGCCCTGGCGAGGGCCTCGAGATGGGCAGCGGAGGCTTCGGTGGCCGTAGCGATCCGGTTCAGTGCGCCGACGACGCTGATGGTGCCGAAAAACATGACCAGAAGGATGAGTACAAACACCCACGTGATATCCATCCGGCCACCCTACTGAGCCAAGCTCAAGCCCGAAAAACCGGCCCGGGATTCCATCCGGCCCGGCCTCACTCAGTTCCAGGACTCCCGTCAGACGAACGCCGACTTTCCTGTCACGGCACGTGCCACGATCAG
The DNA here is from genome assembly GCF_030812315.1 of Arthrobacter oryzae. GTDB lineage: Bacteria > Actinomycetota > Actinomycetes > Actinomycetales > Micrococcaceae > Arthrobacter > Arthrobacter oryzae_B. The sequence goes on from NZ_JAUSSM010000003.1 coordinate 179,511, forward strand.
CGAGTTGATCTCGTAGCTGCCCTCGTACGTATAGAGAATTTCCGCGTCGCCAAAGAGCTTGCCCATCTCGTAGTCGCTGCTGATGCCGTTGCCGCCCATCAGCGACCTCCCCATGGCCACCGAGGCCCGCGCCAGCCGCGTGGTGGTGGACTTCGCCATCGCGGCCTGCACCATCTCCAACTTCCCGTCCTGCTGGATCCGGGCCAGCTGCGCCATGAGTGCCAGGGAGGCGCTGGCGTTGCCCAAAATTTCGGCCAGCTGCTGCTGGACCAGCTGGAACCTCGCCAGTTCCCTGCCGAACTGTTTCCGTTCCAGCGCATGGGCCCGGGCGACGTCGAACGCGGCCAGCTGGATTCCGGCACCTTGCCAGCCCACCCAGGCGCGCGAGTCGCGGAGGAGGTCGTTGGCTTTGGAAAAGTCCGTGGCGCCCGGCAGCATGTTCGTTTCGGGGATACGCACGTCGTCCAGCCGGATGTCCGCGTTTTGCATGATCCGGAGGCCGATTTTGTTGGAGATTTTCGTGGCCGAGTAGCCGGGCCGGTCCGTCTCCACGATGAAGCCCTTGATCTGCCGGTCGGCCTCGTCCCGGGCCCAGACCAGCGCGAAATCCGCAATGGTTCCGGCGCCGATCCATCGCTTGGTGCCGTTGATCACCCATTCGCCGCCCTCGAGCCGGGCCGAGGTTTCGAGGCCGCCGGCAATGTCCGATCCGTGGTCCGGCTCCGTGAGAGCGAAGGCCCCCAGCTGGGTGAAGGCTGTCAGCCCAGGAAGCCAGCGCTGCTTCTGCTCCTCCGAACCGAGCTCGTCGATCATCCCGACGATCAGCTCGTTGTGGATCCCCACCAGGGCGGAAAGGGAAACGTCCGCTCGGGCCACTTCCACGTACATCAGGCCCTTGAAAAGCGCCGACGTCCCGTCCGTCTGCAGCCCGCCCAGCCCGTATTTCCCCATTTCAGCCAAGAGGCCGAACGGAAACTCCTCGCGGTTCCAGTACTCGATGGACGCGGCGCGGATGCGGGACTGCAGGAAGTCCCGCACCTCCAGATAGCGCGAACGCTCCCCCGCGGGCAGCAGGTCCACGATGTACATAAGGTCCGCGTCCGGGAACGGCGGCAGCTCCGGCCGCCGGTCAGTCGGTCCCTCAGGTGCCCCGGGCTCCGCGGTTTCCGGCGATCCGCTGGCACGTCCCTGTGTCTGCACGGGCATGTATCCCTTCGTCGTCCGCCGTCCACACCGTCGTGGCGGCCCTTCCAAACCCTTGGATGTCCTAGTATATTGCACAGTGATGTGGATCACTAGGCGAAAGGGCCCCCATGACAGTCACCGACGACTTCCGGGCCGCGAGGGACAGGCTGCTGGCCCTGCGCGAGGAGTACGGCCAGGCACGGAGTGAATTCCAGTGGCCCCGCTTTGACGAGTTCAACTTCGCCCTCGACTGGTTCGACCGGATCGCCGCGGACCCCGGCAAGGCCGCAAAGCCCGCCCTGGTCATCGTGGAGCAGGACGGCAGCGCCACGCGGCGAACCTTCGCGGAGCTGTCCGAGCGCTCCAACCAGGTGGCCAACTGGCTCCGCAGCCAGGGGGTCCGCCGCGGCGACCGCATGATCATCATGCTGGGCAACCAGGTGGAGCTCTGGGAACTGATGCTGGCCGGCATTAAGCTGGGAATCGTCATGATTCCCACCACCACCCTGATGGGCCCGGCGGACCTGACGGACCGGGTGGAGCGCGGTGAGGCGGGCTGGGCCGCCGTCGGAAGCTCCAACATCGGCAAGTTTGCCGACGTTCCGGGGAACTACAGACTGATCGAGATCGCCGACGGCGGCCCTGCCGCAGTTCCCGCCGCCGAACCGGCGGCCGGCGCCGCCCAGTACACAGAGGCAGCCGGCGCCCCGGGCGGCTTTACCCCGGACGCCCCCACCAAGGCGGACGAAACCCTGCTTCTCTATTTCACGTCCGGGACCACGTCCAGGGCCAAACTCGTGGAGCACACGCACACCTCGTACCCCGTGGGCCACCTCTCCACCATGTTCTGGATCGGGCTGGAACCCGGGGACGTGCACCTCAACGTCGCCTCACCCGGTTGGGCCAAACACGCGTGGTCCAACGTGTTCACGCCCTGGATCGCCGAGGCCTGCGTCTTCATCTACAACTACAGCCGGTTCGACGCCAAGGCCCTCATGGAACAGATGGACCGGGAGAGAGTGACCAGTTTCTGCGCCCCGCCCACCGTGTGGCGCATGCTCATCCAGGCCGATCTCACCGTCCTCAAGAACCCGCCCACCAAGGTGGTGTCCGCCGGGGAACCGCTCAACGCCGAGGTGATCGACCAAGTGCAGCGCGCCTGGGGCCAGACCATCCGCGACGGCTTCGGCCAGACCGAATCCACCGTGCAGATCGCCAACACCCCCGGCCAGCCGATCAAGATCGGCGCCATGGGCAAGCCGCTCCCCGGCTACGACGTGGTGCTGGTTGACCCCGCGACAGGGGAAGAGGCCGACGACGGCGAGCTTTGCCTCCGCCTGGACCCCCGTCCCGTGGGGCTGATGAAGGCGTACTACGGCGACGCCGAGAAGACCGCGGACGCCTTCCGGGACGGCTATTACCACACGGGTGACATGGCCAGCAGGGACGAGCGCGGCATCATCACCTACGTCGGCCGCGGCGATGACGTGTTCAAATCCTCCGACTACCGCCTCTCGCCCTTCGAGCTGGAAAGCGTCCTGATCGAACACCCGGCGGTGGCTGAGGCCGCCGTCGTCCCCTCCCCCGATCCGCTCAAGCTGTCCGTGCCGAAGGCGTTTGTGGTCCTGGCCGCCGGGCACCAGCCCGGTCCCGAACTCGCGGAGGAAATCCTGCGGTACTGCCGCGAGCATCTGGCTCCGTTCAAACGCATCCGGCGGCTCGAATTTGCGGACCTTCCGAAGACCATCTCCGGCAAGATCCGGCGTGTGGAACTCCGGCACAGCGAAGAGCTCCGGCACGGCAGCGGACCTTTGCCGGAGGGCCTGGGCATCGAGTACTCGGAGGCGGATTTCCCGGGTTTGAAAAGCTAGGCTGGAGCAACCCAAATGTCAGGAGGTGCCATGGGAAACCCGCTCCCGCGCGATCCCATTGCCGACGCCCAGCGCAACTGGGAACGGCACGGCTGGGGTGACGTTGCCGCGCCGATGGCCGCCATCACGGCCATCATGCGCACGCAGCAGATCCTGCTGGCCCGGATCGAGGGCGTCCTCAAGCCCTTCGGCCTGACCTTCGCCCGCTACGAACTCCTGGCGCTGCTGAGTTTCGCCCGCAGCGGCGCACTGCCCATGAACAAGGCGAGTGCGCTCCTGCAGGTCCATCCCACGTCGGTGACCAACGCCGTCGACCGCCTCCAGGACGCCGGCCTGGTGGTCCGCTCCCCGCATCCTACGGACGGCCGCACCACCCTGATCGAACTCACCGCCGAGGGACGCACCCTGGCCAAAACTGCGACGGCGGCACTCAACTCCGAGGTGTTCGCCCAGTCCGGTTTCGCCAGCCAGGACGTGGACCAGCTGATCCGGATCCTGGGGAAATTCCGCCGGAACGCCGGCGACTTCGCCGACTGACCACCGTGTTGCCGCGAACAATGCAGCGGCCAGCCCTAGACTGCGGAGGACTGGACCTGAAGCTGGACCTGAGGAGAGCGCAATGATTCCGGAAATCAACATCTGGGCCGTACTGCTGGCCACCCTTTCCAGCATGGTGGTGGGCTCGGTCTGGTACACCCCGAAAGTTTTCGGCAACTACTGGATGAAGGTCGCCAAAGTATCCCCCAGCGGCGAGGCGAAGGACGCGGTCAAGCCCATCCTGATCACGCTGGTGGTCAGCTTCGTGAGCGCCCTGGTGCTGGCCGGATCGGCCGCCCTCTCCCAGCACTTCTACGGCGGCAACTTCCTGGCCAACACGCTCATCACCGCCGTCATCCTCTGGGCCGGGTTCACCGCCGCCCGCTTCATTACGCACGACGCCTTCGAGGGCCGCCCGGCGGGGCTAACCGTCCTGAATTGCGCGCACGAACTGGTCACCCTGGTGGTCATGGGCCTGATCATCGGGCTGTTCGGCATCAGCGCGGCTTAGCTGCGCCTATCAGCGTCGTCATCAACTCCAACCTGAGGGCGGAGGAACTTGAGGACGCTCTCTCGGCGTATCGTGGCATAGTCACGGCTTAGCGTGGGCCGTCCCTGACGGCACGCTGCCGGGACCTGAAGCACGGGCAGCGAGGAGAGACCACGGATGAAGTTTGACGAGTCGTTCTGGGATGAGCGCTACCGCCAGCACGGTTCGGTGTGGAGCCGCAACCCGAACCCGAACCTGCTGGCCGAGGCTGCCGGGCTCCGTCCGGGCTCGGCCCTGGACGTCGGCAGCGGCGAGGGCGCCGATGCCATCTGGCTGGCACGCCAAGGCTGGAGGGTGACGGCCGTGGACATCTCCTCGGTGGCGTTGGGGCGGGCAGCCGAAAGGGCGTCGCAGGATGCGGAGGCGGCCGGGCGGATCACCTGGGCCCACAATGACCTCACCGCATCGCCCCCGCCGGGGGGCACGTTCGACCTCGTATCCGCCCAGTTCATGCACCTGCCCCTGGCCCAGCGGACCGAGCTGTATCACCGGCTCGCGGCGTCGGTGGCCCCCGGCGGGACCCTCCTGATCGTGGGCCATCATCCCTCCGACCTTGAGGCCGGCATCCGCCGCCCCAGCGAGCCCGGTCTCCTCTTCACCCCGGAGGAAATTGCCGCCGGGCTGGATCCGGACGAGTGGGAAATCGACGTCTGCGAAGCGCGCCGGCGCTCGGTGCCGGACGCTGACGGCGGCTCCGTCACCGTCACGGATTCAGTGCTCCGCGCCCACCGCCGGGCGCCGCGGCCTTAGGGCCGGACTCCTTAGCGGTGCTTGAATTCCGGCTGCCGCTTCTCCGTGAACGCGGCCATGCCTTCCTTCTGGTCCTCGGTGGCGAACAGCGAGTGGAAGATCCGCCGTTCGAAAAGCACGCCCTGCGCCAGGCCTGTTTCAAACGCGGCGTTGACCGCTTCCTTGGCAACCATCGCCACCGGCTTCGACTTGGAGGCGATCACCTCGGCAGCTTTGAGGGCCTCTTCCACGACATCAGCGGCGGGCACCACCCTGGACACCAGTCCGGCGCGTTCGGCCTCCTCGGCATCCATGAACCGTCCGGTAAGGATCAGGTCCATGGCCTTGGACTTGCCCACGGCCCGGGTCAGACGCTGTGATCCGCCCATGCCCGGCAGGACGCCCAGGTTGATCTCCGGCTGCCCGAACTTGGCATTGTCCCCGGCGATGATGAAATCGCACATCATGGCCAGCTCGCAGCCGCCGCCCAGGGCGAAGCCGGAGACGGCCGCCACCACGGGGATGCGCAGCCTGGTGAAGTCCTCCCAGCCGCGGAACCAGTCCGCGGCGTACATGTCCATGTAGCCCTGGGCGGCCATCTCCTTGATGTCCGCGCCGGCGGCAAACGCCTTGCCGGACCCGGTGACCACCACGGCGCCCACTTCGGGGTCCGCGTCCATGGCCGTGACGGCAGCCACGAGTTCATCCATGGTGGCTTTGTTCAGCGCATTCAGCGCTTCGGGCCGGTTCAGCGTCACCAGCCCCACGCGTCCGCGCCGCTCCACCAGAATGTTCCCGTACTGTTCCGTCATGCCTGACTCCTCACGTGGTTCTGCTTCGAATGCTGCTGCCTCTAGTGCGACGACTTGTCCCGGATGTCCGTGATGATGCCGGAGAAGTCACGGCCCGCGCCGCCCTCCGCCGCAAACGTATCGTAGATCTCCGATGCCAGCGGCCCCATCCGGGCGGCCACTCCGGTGCTCTGCAGCGCATTGAGGGCCAGCTTGAGGTCCTTCGCCATCAGTGCCCCGGCAAAGCCCGGCTGGTAGTCCCGGTTGGCCGGACTGGTGGGCACGGGTCCCGGGACCGGGCAGTTGGTGGTGAGCGCCCAGCACTGACCCGACGCCGCGGACGCCACGTCGAACAGGGCCTGGTGCGTCAGCCCCAGCTTCTCGCCGAGCACAAACGCCTCGCTGACCGCGATCATCGAGACGCCCAGAATCAGGTTGTTGCAGACCTTGGCGGCCTGGCCAGCGCCGTGGGCGCCGCAGTGGACCACGCGCTTGCCCATCACTTCGAGCAGGGGCCGCACGGCTTCGAAGTCTTCGGGCAGGGCGCCCACCATGAATGTCAGGGTTCCGGCTTCGGCCCCCACCACGCCGCCGGAGACGGGAGCGTCCACTGCCCGGTGGCCGGCGGCCACGGCGAGCGCGGACGCCTCCCGTGCCTCGTCCACGTTGATGGTGGAGCAGTCCAGGAACATGGTGTCCGGCCCGGCAGCGTCCAGCAGCCCGGGCTGGCCGTCCTTTCCGCGGTAGGCGTCAAGGACGTGCTGGCCGCTGGGGAACATGGTGAGCACCACGTCGGCACCGGCAACAGCTTCGGCGGGCGTTGCCACGGTGGGAATCCCGTGCTCCCGGGCCGCGTCCAGCGCTGCGGGCACAACGTCGAAACCCGCCACCGTGTACCCGGCCTTGACGAGGTTGACGGCCATGGGACCGCCCATGTGCCCCAAGCCGAGGAACGCCACGTGCACTTTTCCTCCGGATTCTCCGGGTTCTGCTGTTTCAGGCATTGCGGGTGCTTCAGACATTGTCGGCCTCCTTTGACTGCAGATTGAGCTCCCGCTCCCCCAGCGGCTCGAAGAACATCCCGACGTCGGCGGCGGAGACCTCGTGCAGGCTGGCGGGCTTCCACTGCGGGTTGCGGTCCTTGTCCACCACCTGCGCACGGATGCCTTCGCGGAAGTCCGGTCCCGCCAGGAACCGCAGGCCCACGCGGTACTCCTGCTCCAGGGCCTGCTCCAGGGTCAGGCCCTTGGCGCGGCGGAGCGATTCCAACGCCACTTTCACGGCGGTGGGAGACTTCGATTCGATGGCGTCGGCGGCGTCCGCGGGCCCGCCGGAAGCGCCTCCGTCAAAGGCGCGAAGCCGGCGGAGGATCTCCTCGGCGTCGTCACCGGGGTAGCAGGCGTCGATCCAGTGCCGTTGCCCGGCCAGCGCCGAAGCCGGCGGCTTTCCGGTGAAGCGTCCGACGGCGGCTTCCGCCGTTTCGGTTTCCAGCGCGGCCGCCAGCGCGGGCAGGCTTTCGGACGCCACGAAGTGGTCCGCCAGGCCCAGGAAGAGGGCGTCCGCTCCGCTCAGGTGGGCGCCTGTGAGGGCCGCGTGGGTGCCCGCCTCCCCCGGCGAGCGGGACAGCAGCAGGGTGCCGCCGACGTCGGGCACAAATCCAATGGTGGTCTCCGGCATGCCCGTGCGGGTGCGTTCGGTGACCACACGCACGGAACCGTGCGCCGAGATCCCCACGCCGCCGCCCAGCACCAGGCCGTCCATGAAGGCGACATACGGCTTGGGGTACCCGGCGATCAGCGCGTTGAGCTGGTACTCGGTGCGCCAGAAGTCCGCCGTGGAATCACCGCCGGTCAGCATGTCCTCGTAGATGGCCACGATGTCGCCGCCGGCGCACAGCCCCCGCTCTCCGGAGCCGCGCACCAATACGGTGGCCACGCCGTCGTCGTCCGCCCAGTCGGCGAGCCGCTCCAGCATGGCGGCGGCCATGCCGGCGGTGAGGGCGTTCACGGCCTTGGGCCGGTTCAGCGTGATGACGCCGAGGTGGCCGCGCCGCTCAAACAGCACGTCGTCAGTGGGGCTTGCTGTGTTCGTACCTGCGGTAGGTTCTGCGCTCATCAGCTGCCTTCCGGCATCACGTAGCTGGCGCCTTGGCGGATGCCGGAGGGCCAGCGGCTGGTCACGGTCTTGGTCTTGGTGTAGAAGCGGAACGCATCGGCGCCATGCTGGTTGAGGTCCCCGAAGCCGGAGGCCTTCCAGCCGCCGAACGTGTAGTAGGCGATCGGCACCGGGATGGGCACGTTGATGCCCACCATACCCACCTGCACGCGGCTGGCGAAGTCACGGGCGGCGTCGCCGTCGCGCGTGAAGATGGCCACTCCGTTGCCGAACTCGTGCTCGCTGCAGAGCCGGAGGGCTTCGTCGTAGTCGGCGGCGCGCAGCACGCTGAGCACCGGGCCGAAGATCTCCTCTTTGTAGATCTTCATGTCCTTGGTGACGTTGTCGAAGAGCGTGGGGCCCACCCAGAACCCGCCGTCGTAGCCGTCAACAGTGAGGCCGCGGCCGTCCGCCACGAGGGTTGCGCCCTCATCGACGCCCGACTGGATGTAACCTTCGATCCGTTCCTTGGCTGACGCCGCCACCACCGGCCCGAAGTCCGAATCCTTGTCCAGGCTGTGTCCCACCCTGAGGTGCTTCACGCGTTCCTCCAACTTGGAAACCAGGGCATTGGCGGTGTCCTTGCCCACGGGGACCGCCACGGAAATGGCCATGCAGCGTTCACCGGCGGATCCGTAGCCCGCGCCCATCAGCGCGTCCACGGCCATGTCCAGGTCCGCATCCGGCATGATCACCATGTGGTTCTTGGCCCCGCCGAAGCACTGGGCGCGCTTACCGTGGCTGGCCGCCGTGGCGTAGATGTACTGGGCGATCGGCGTGGAGCCCACAAAGCCGATGGCCTTGACCCGCTCGTCCTCGAGCAGCGCATCCACTGCTTCCTTGTCCCCGTTGACCACGTTGAAGACGCCGTCCGGCACGCCGGCTTCGGTGAACAGCTCGGCCAGCCGCAGCGGCACGGACGGGTCCCGTTCCGAGGGCTTCAGGATGAACGCGTTGCCCGCGGCGAGGGCCGGGCCGGACTTCCAGAGCGGAATCATCGCGGGGAAGTTGAACGGGGTAATGCCGGCCACCACTCCCAGGGGCTGGCGCATGGAGTGGACGTCGATGCCGGACCCTGCGTCGTCGGAGAACTCACCCTTGAGCAGGTGCGGGGCGCCGGCGGAGAATTCCACCACCTCGATGCCGCGCTGGATGTCGCCTTTCGCGTCCGGCAGGGTTTTGCCGTGCTCGGACGACAGCAGGGCGGCGAGCTCGTCCAGGTGCTCGTTCACCAGGTCCACGAACTTCAGCAGGATCCGGCCGCGGCGCTGGGGGTTCATGGCACCCCACGCCTCCTGGGCCTTCTCCGCGCTGGCGATGACATTGCGGACCTCTTCGGCGCTGGCCAGCGGCAGCCTCGCCTGGACCTCGCCCGTGCACGGATCGTAGACGTCGCTGAAGCGCCCGGAGGTGCCTTCTACCCGCTGTCCGTCTACATAATGGGAAAGCTCGCGAACCATGGCGGAATGCTCCTTTGCATGTGACCTACATCATCCTTGCTGCTGAATATACTCGGACTTCCTACTAAATTCCAGAGCGCTGGCGAGGGTGCTGGAGGTGACCGGCGTCTGTTCCCAAGCGCCGCCGTCGTGACCTTCTTAACTGGCTTCTGTTCGCATACCCGCCGCGAAAACCGGCGTGTCTGCGCGCTTCCCTGGCGAAATAGGGTCATGACGGCGGCGAACCGCTGTGCTGGACAGATGCCAGGCGCCCAAGTTCGGTAAGTTAGGAACTGTGAAGATTGCTACCTGGAATGTGAACTCCCTCCGTGCCCGTGCCGACCGTGTGGAGGCCTGGCTGCAGCGCAGTGACTGTGACGTCCTGGCCATCCAGGAAACCAAGTGCAAGGACGACAACTTCCCGTGGGAGCTTTTTGAGCGCATGGGCTATGAGGTGGCGCACTTTGGCGTGAACCAGTGGAACGGCGTGGCCATCATCTCCCGCGTGGGCCTCGAGGATGTGGAGCGCTCTTTCCTGGACCAGCCGGTCTTCGGCAAGAACGGCAAGGACCCCGTCCAGGAGGCCCGTGCCATCGGCGCCACGTGCGGCGGCGTCCGGGTGTGGAGCCTCTACGTCCCCAACGGCCGGTCACTCGACGACGAGCACATGCCCTACAAGCTCAGCTGGCTGGACATGCTGAAGACCCACGCCCTGACCTGGGTCACCGAAAAACCCGACGCGCAGATTGCCCTGATGGGCGACTGGAACATCGCACCGCAGGACGACGACGTCTGGGACATCGATTTCTTCCGTGCCAACGCAATGACCCACGTCAGCGAACCCGAACGCGCCGCGTTCCACGCCTTCGAAGAGGCCGGATTCACTGACGTCGTCCGCCCGCACACCCCCGGCCCCGGCGTCTACACCTACTGGGACTACACGCAGCTCCGCTTCCCCAAGAAGGAAGGCATGCGGATCGACTTCGTCCTCGCCTCCCCCGCACTGGCCTCCCGGGTCACCGGGGCGTCCATCGACCGCGAGGAGCGCAAGGGCAAGGGCGCGTCGGACCACGCGCCGGTCATCGTGGAGCTGACCGACTGATGGGTCCGCGATGACGGGCAACCTGTACCGGGGCCAGGCCGGACTGCCGTTCTCCTCCGCCCTGCGGATCTACGAGCCGCTCTCCGCCTTCCCGGAGGAACGGCGCGCCGCGCTGCACGCCGCGGGTGCCAGGACGGTGTCCCGTGCTGCCGTGGAAAACGCGGAGCTGCAGGCCTCCCTCGGCCGGATCACGCGCCCCGGCGGAGACCCCTTCCCCACGGGTCGGACGGATCTGGTGCGGGTCGTTCCGGCTCCCGCCGAGCCTGAGCAGCCGAGCAGGCGTGCATCTTTCGGCGCGCCGGATGCTGCCGGGACGTCCGACGACGGCGGGCCGGGTTCCGCCGTCGACCCCGGTGCCGACGACAACGGGCCGGCGCTGCTGTACTGCCCCAGCCAGCTGGTGCTCCGGGCGGGGCTTGCCGCCAACGCCCTCATGGAAGGCATTCACGGCCCCCTGGCCGAGCTGCTGATTCCGGAGGAGCAGCGGGACAAGCACCAGGAACGCATTGACCTCGTGAAGGCCCGCGAGGGCTCCACCCGCGTCCACACCCGCGCCTCCACATGGGGCATCCCGTTCAGCTGGTTCTCGCTCTTCCAGGAATCCGACCCCCAGGACGTGGTGGAGTCCGGCGGACGGATCGTCACGGTCCGGGTCTGGGCACGGATCGGAGAAGCCCTGGAACGGGTCCGGTATGCCGTGGCCAACCTGGCGCTGGCCGCCCCCGACCTGGACATGCTGGACGACATGACCCAGCTCACCGAGTGGCTGGAACTCTTCCACCCCGGTTCCGTGGTGGAGCTGGACTACGGCGCCGTTGCGGACAAGGTGTATCCGGACGATTCACCGATGGACGTGCGCCTGGGCATCGAATGCCTGGCGGAAGGGGACATGACCGGGGCCGCTGCGGCTTACCGCCGGCTGGCCTCGCGCTGGATTCCCATCAGGCAACTCGCCCGCGCGTCCTAGACCAGGCGGCTAGCCGACGTTTCCGCGGAGGGGGGCGGCGCCGTCGTTCTCCTGACGATCAGCTGGTGCGGTGCCACCGTTGAGTGGACCGAACCGATGGCACCGTCCAGCTCATCCAGCAGCATCTTGGTGCCGAGTTCAGCCTGTTCGTCAGGACGCTGCCGCACGGTGGTCAGCCCCATTGCGTCCGAGAAATCGTGATCGTCGATCCCGATGACGGACAGGTCCTCCGGTACCCTGACCCCCACTTTGTAGGCTTCGAAGATCACGCCCATGGCCATCTCGTCCGACGCGCAGAAGATGGCAGTGGGTTTCGGGCCGGGCCGGGCCCACATCCTAGTGAATGCGTCCTGGCCGCTGCGGACCGTGAAGTCGCCCCACTCATCCCATTCCGGCCGTACCGTCAGCCCGGATCCGGCCATAACGTCCTGGAAAGCCTTGATGCGGACGCGGGGAACGTCGAAGTTGAGGTCCGTTTCGTCGTCGCCGTGCAGGAGGGCGATGTCCTTGTGTCCCAGGCTGATCAGGTGCCGCACGGCGGTGGACGCCGCGGCGTAGTCGTCGATGCCGATGTAGGGGCACTCCTCGACGTGGCCGCCGACCACCACCAAGGGAATGTCGATTTTTTGCAGGTGTTCGATTTCCTCGTGGGTCAGTGCCATACAAAGCACCAGGAGGGCATCGATCTGCTTGTAGACCATGGTCTTGCTGAAGAGCCGTTCGCGGTTGCTGCCGTGCCCGCCGAGGTTGAACAGCGAGAGGTTGTACTGGCGGGCGTGCAACTCCCGGTCCGCGCCCTCGATAGCCTTGGAGAAGAACCAGCGGCTCACGAACGGTGCCAGCACGCCGATGGTCTTGGTCCGCCCGGTGGCCAGGCCCGAGGCGGACGAGGAGGCCACGTAGCCCAAGGCACCGGCCACCTCGAGAATCTTTTCCCGGGTGGCCGGTGAAACCCTGGGCAGCCCGCGGACCGCGCGCGAGACTGTCGCAGTGGAAACCCCGGCTGCTGCGGCGACATCCTCAATGCTGACGCCGGAATGGCCGCCCCGTTGAGCCCTGTCAGTTGTGCGTGCCACGGTATTTCCCCTTGTCAGCTGTCCGCAGAAACTTGCTACCTGGTGTTCTGCGGCAACAAACCAGTTTATTCCGCTCAGCCGTTGAGCTCTTGGTCAGCTCCTACTTCTTACGCGTAGCGGTCCTGGCGGGCAGCCGGCGGCGAACCCGCACCATCCCGTACAGCGCCAGCAGCGTGGCCAGCAGGCCCAGCGCCCAGCCGAGGGCCGGCTGGGCGGTCACCTCCATCCAGACGGTGACCACCAGCAGGACGACGGCCCAGAACCCCAGGAATCCGATGATGATGTCGAAATCTTCCCCGGAGCGGGCCCGGCGGTGTTCGCTGCGGACCCGTCCGTGGTTCTGTTCCCCGCCCACAGTTGTGCCTGCCTCTTGACGGATCACTTGACGGCGCCGGCGGTGAGGCCGGCAACAATCTTGCGCTGGAAGACCAGGACCAGGATCACCAAGGGAATGGTGACGATGGTTCCGGCGGCCATGATGGCCGTGTACGGAATCTGGTTCGGTTGTGCCCCGGCGAAGCTTGCGATGGCCACCGTGACCGGCTGGGTCGCGTCGCTGGACAGCTGGCTGGCGATCAGGAACTCATTCCAGGAGGAAATGAACGCCAGGATGGCCGTGGTGAAGATGGCCGGTGCCGCCAGCGGCATGATGACCTTCCGGAACGCCTGGCCTTGGGTGCAGCCGTCCACGCGGGCCGATTCCTCCAGCTCCCACGGCATTTCGCGGAAGAAGGACGTCATGGTGTACACGGTCAGCGGAAGCACGAACGAGATGTTCGGGATGATCAGTGCCTGGTAGGTGCCCATCCAGCCGATGTTGGTGAAGAGCTGGAAGAGCGGGGTGATGAGGGCAACGCCGGGGAACATGGAAGCCCCCAGGATGAAGCCCAGCACCAGGTACTTGAATCGGAAGTTCAGGCGCGCCAGGGCGTAAGCGGCGAACACACCGATCAGCAGCGAGATGACTGTCACCGTGATGCCGATGAAAATGCTGTTCAGCAGAGCCTGGCCGAACCTGTTGCCAAACGAGGTGTCGAAGGCGGTGATGAAGTTGTCCAGCGTGACGTGGGTCGGCAGCAGCGAGGTGTCGTAGGTAAAGCCCACTTCCCTGAACGCCGTCACCACCATCCAGTAGGCGGGCGCCAGGCACCAGATAAGGATCACGGCGGCGCTGATGTAGGTGCGTGCCTGTGCCCATTTTTCCCGGTTCTGGGAGGCCTTGCGGCCCCTGTCCTGTTCGGCACGGAGGGCTGTCCCGGTGCTCATTTCTTCCCCTTACCCGTGGCGCCGCTTTGTTCGACAACATTGGCGCCCAGGAAGCGGACGAAAATGAAGGCGACGATGAAGATGATGATGAACGTGATGGTGGATAGCGCCGCGGCCGCGTTGAACCCTTGCCTGATTTGGTTGATCACCAGGATGGACAGCGTGGTGGTGTTGTTCGCACCGCCCGTCAGGATGTAGGGCAGGTCGAACATGCGCAAAGCGTCCAGCGTCCGGAACAGGACGGCAACCATTAGTGCAGGCTTGACCAGCGGAAGCGTGATCAGCCGGAACCGCTGCCAGGCAGTGGCGCCGTCCACCTTGGCCGCTTCGTAGACCTCGGCCGGTATCATCTGCAGGCCGGCGAGGATCAGCAGCGCCATGAAGGGCGTGGTTTTCCACGTATCGGCAATGATCACTGCCCATTTGGCCGGCCATTCACTGCCGGTCCAGAGGATGCTGGCGTTGAACATCTTGTTGGCGATGCCCTCGAAGGCGAAGATGAACAGCCACAGCTGGGCGGTGACTGCGGTGGGGATGGCCCACGGCACCAGGACGGCTGCGCGGACGAGGCTCCGGCCCTTGAACGTGCGGGCCATGATCATGGCCATCCAGAAGCCAAGGATGGTCTCGAACGTCACCGTGATGACAGTGAAGAGGAACGTGGTGGCCGTTGCCGACCAGAACTGTGCACCGAGCGTTCCTGGCGGACAGGCGACAGTTCCGCCGCCGGGAGCCGCACACTGCTGCGCGATCCAGTTGACGTAGTTCTGCACGCCCGCGGGACCGCCGGCCGTGAACAGCCCTGTCACGGGATCCAGGCCGGCATCCTTCTGGAAGGACATCACGATTGCACTGATGATCGGGTAAACGATCACGATCGCCAGGGCAATGATGGTGGGGGCTAGGAGCCAGGAAGCCCATTTGCCCTGGCTCAGGATCTTGTTGTCCTCGCCCACGCCCTTAGGGCCGTGGTGGACCGGGGTACCGCCCGACGCCGGTGACTTGACCGGCGTCGGGCCCAATTCGGTTGCCATGGCTAGACTACGATCCCGCACCGGCGGTTTCGATGGACTTCTGCATGTCAGACAGAGCCTGTTCCACCGACTTTTCGCCCTTGAGTGCTGCGTAGGAGTTTTCCTGGATGGCCTGGGTGACCGCCGGGTAGAACGGCGTGACCGGACGCGGCACGGCATTCTCGATGGAAGTCTTCAGCACCGGCAGGTACGGCAGCTTGGCAACGAGTTCCTGGTCCTCGTACAGGTCGCCGAGCACGGGGGCCAGCGAGCCCTGGGTTGCGAAGAACTTCTGCTGCTCTTCTTCGACCAGGAACTTTACGAAGTCGTGGGCCGTGGCCTTGTTCTTCGAGTACACGCTGATGGCTGCGCTGTGGCCGCCCAGTGACGAGGCGCCGGGGCCGTCCTTGCCCGGGAGGGCCGTCATGCCGAGAACGTCCTTGACCTTTGAGGATCCTTCAGTGGTGGCCAGGTTGTAGACGTACGGCCAGTTGCGGTGGAAGAGCAGGTTGCCGTCCTGGAATGCGCGGCGGCTTTCCTCTTCCTGGTAGGTGATGGCTTCCTTCGGGATGTTGCCGTCGGCGAAGGCCTTCACGAGGTTCTCAAGGCCTTCCTTGGCCTCGGGCGTGTTGAGGCTGGGCTTGCCGTCCTTGTCCAGGACGGAGCCGCCGAAGGAGTTGATGGCCTCGGACGCGTTGACCGTAAGGCCTTCGTACTGCTTGTACTGGCCCGAGTAGCAGCCGATGTTGTTGGCCTTGGCGATGGAGCACATCTCCATCATTTCGGCCCAGGTGGTGGGTGCCGTGGGAACAAGGTCCTTGCGGTAGTAGAGGATGCCGCCGTCAGAGGAAACCGGTGCCGCGTACAGGGTGCCCTTATAGGAACCGGCTTCGACGGTGGGTGTCAGCATGCCTGCCGTGTCCACCGCCATCTTGTCCTTGAGCGGCTGGAGCCAGCCCTTGGCTGCGAATTCAGCGGTCCACACGACGTCGACACTGGCGACGTCGTAGTTGGGGTTCTTTGCCTGGTAGTTCTGGACCAGGTCGTCGTGCTGCTGGTCGGCCTGGTCGGTCTGCTCCTTGAAGGTGACCTTCTCATCCGGGTGGGCCGCATTCCACTTTTCGACCAGCGGGCGGACGACGTTGCTGTTGTCCTTGCCCTGGACGTAGGTGATGGGGCCGCGGCCGTCGAGGCCTTGTTCGGCGTCGCCGCCGCCTCCGCCGCCCGTGGTGCCGCCTCCGCCACCGCAGGCAGAGAGCGTTAATGCCAGAACACCGGCGGCTGCGGCCGGCAGTAGGAACTTAGGGGTTTTCATAAAAGGGGACTCCTCGCTGAGTGACAAGCAAATCGGCGGTGCGGTTGAAGTGGTGCCCATCACACTAGTAACGTTGCGGTGAGAAATGCAAGCGTTTACACCGAAGTTTATGGAAAGGATATCTGTGGCACACAGCCCAGTCCCCACTGCCGGCTCGTCCATCCAGGCCTGGTGGGCCAGCGCCGTTGTTTACCAGGTCTATCCCCGGTCCTTCGCCGACGCGAACGGGGACGGGATGGGCGATCTCCGCGGTGTAACGGCGCATTTGGACCATTTGCACAGGCTCGGGGTTGATGCCGTCTGGCTGTCCCCCTTCTACAAATCACCGCAGGCCGATGCAGGGTACGACGTTGCCGACTACCGCGAAGTGGACCCGCTGTTCGGCTCCCTGCCGGACTTCGATGAAATGTTGCAGAAAGCTCACGGCCTGGGGCTCAAGGTGATCGTTGACCTGGTCCCCAACCACACCTCGGACGAACACGTCTGGTTCCAAGATGCCCTTGCGGCAGCCCCGGGGTCCCGCGAACGGGACCGGTACATGTTCCGCCCTGGAAAGGATTCGGTTCCCGGTTCCGGCGACGGCGGCCTGGCACCGAACAATTGGAAGTCCATCTTTGGCGGCCCCGCTTGGACCCGCGTCACGGAGGCCGACGGAAGGCCCGGCGAATGGTATCTGCACCTGTTCGACACCAAGCAGCCGGACCTGAACTGGGACAACGCCGAGGTCAAGGAGGAAATGCGCTCGGTGCTGCGGTTCTGGCTGGACCGCGGCGTGGACGGCTTCCGCGTGGACGTGGCCCACGGCATGGTCAAGGAAGCGGGACTGCCTGACTGGGAAGGCTCCGCGGCCATGGTGGAAGGGGCCACCGAAGTGCCCGGCGATGCCCCAGGCGGACATACCGAAGCGGAGGAACCGCACCGCGCCCACGCTGCCGGTGCCGCTGCCGGGAGCGCTGCCGCTGCCGGGAGTGTTGCCACCGACATCGCCGGTGCCGCCGGGGGTGACGGGCACCAGCCGGTCTCACCGCTGTATCCCCCGTCGCCGTTCTTTGACCAGGACGGTGTCCACGACATTTACCGAGACTGGAACCGGGTGCTGGCCGACTACGACGGCGACCGGATGCTGGTGGCCGAAGCCTGGGTGGAGCCGGCCGAGCGGCTGGCCCGGTATGTCCGGCCGGATGAAATGCAGCAGGCTTTCAACTTCGACTTCCTGCTGGCCGGCTGGGATGCCGCCCGGACTGCGATGGCCATTGAGGATTCGCTGCGCGCTGCCGCCACGGTGGGGGCCACCACTACGTGGGTTCTCAGCAACCACGACACCGTCCGGCACACCACGCGCTTCGGGCTGAAGGATCCCACCACGTTCCCGAAGGGTATCGCCGCCGAGGATGAACAGCCCGACGCCGGGCTGGGGCTGGCACGTGCCCGGGCCGCCACCATGGTGTCGCTCGCCCTCCCCGGCTCGGCCTACCTGTACCAGGGCGAGGAACTGGGCCTTCCCGAGCACACCGCGGTCCCGGCCGAAGCCCGCCAGGACCCCACGTTCTTCCGGACCAACGGGGTGGAACGCGGACGCGACGGCTGCCGGGTACCGCTCCCGTGGAAGTCCGAGGAACCGGGTTACGGATTCGCGTCCGCGTTCACCGCTGCTGACGGCGCAGGTTATGAGGGCACCACATCCGGGGCACGCCACGCTCCTGCCGCCCCCTGGCTCCCCCAGCCCGAGTCATTCGGTGCGTTGGCCGCGGACCGTCAGGACGGCGTCGCCGGTTCCACCCTTGAGCTGTACCGCGCCGCCCTGGCTCTCCGCCGCGAACACCGCCTGGGCGCCGGGAGCTTCGGCTGGGCAGATTCGCACGAGCCCGCGGACGGTGTGCTCGCTTTCCATAACGGGGCGGTCCTGGTGATCGCCAACATGGGAATCGCTGCAGCCCCGCTGCCGGACGGGTACCGGGTCGTTCTGGCCAGCATGCCGGAAGCCGTGACAGGCGGCGACGCCGAATCGGGGACGGACCGGGGCGGCGCACGGAAACTGGCGCCGAACTCCGCCGCGTACCTTCTCGCCGACTAAAGCGCACGCCTACCGCACAACGGGACAGGGGCGCTGCCTTCCGGAAGGAAAGACAGCGCCCCTGCGGTGTTCGGGTTGTGTGGTTTCGGTTCTGCTCCGTTTGGCCCCTGCGGTGTGTTCGGACTCAGTCGCGGGGGACCAGTCGCCCGGACCAGCCGCCGGGTGTCAGCGGACGCGTTCGGCCCGGCTGAACCGTGAGCGGGCGCCGGCGCCAATGTGGATCAGCACGGGCGTGCGTTTGCCGACCACGGCGTCCAAAGCTTCCACGAGGGCCGAAACATCCGCTGCGAGGAGGTGCGGGGCCACGCCGTGGCGCGGCTGCAGCCGGATTTTCAATGCGGGCTCACCGCGGATCTCGTAGGTGGCGACTGTGGCACCGGCAAGGTCCTGCCGCCCGGCCAATGCCGCCCGCAGCGCCTGCTCGGCAACGCCGCTGCCGATCCGCACATTGCCGGGGAAATCGCCGGCGTCATCCTCGGCGACAATCAGGCCGGAGCGGCCTTTGCCCTGTTGCGCTACCCATGCGACCATCGCGGCGATGACCAGGGCCAGCACCAGCGCGATCACGGCCCACAGCCAGCTTTCTTCACGGCCGGGAATGCCGGTGCGCTGAAACAGCTGGCTCATCCCGCTCCACACGCCGGCGGACCACTGCTGCCACCACGGACCCACGGCCGGCACGGTGGCCAGCAGGACCAGCAGCAGTCCAATGACCAGAAGATTCAGGCCCAGGATCCCGATCAGGATCCGGTTCAAGACTCTGGGGGTGTTGTTCATGCCCCGATCACCCCGGACGTGGCCACGCTGACGCGCACTTCGGGCATTGGAGCGGGAGACATTTCCCGCAGTTCCTCCAGCACCGACGCCAGGACGGCATTTTCACTGACCGGCACCCCGGACGTGGGACGCACGTTGACCGTCACCTGCCGTTGTGAGACCACCACCATCACCTGTTCCTGGGTGACGTTCGCAGCGAGCCTGGCACGGCGGGCAAGCGCTGAGGCGATCACTTCGTCGTCAACCACCACTCCGGCACGCGGGTCCGAGAGCAGATGCCTGGCCCGCCGGCCTGGCAGCACCGCATTGAGGAAGAAGAACAGCCCCACCATGGCCGTAAAGGCTCCGATGACGCCGAGCAGCAGGGGCGATATGCCCTGCGGGAGCGCGATGATGCGCTCCGCCGCAGTCTCCGGATCAATGAGCCACGGCGGCTGCCCGACGGCACGCACGGCGGCTTCGAGGAGTCCGTAGCCGCACAGCGCCACCACCAGGACCGCGGCGATGCCGGACACTCCGGCCCGGGAAGAGCGCGTTTCGCGGTCCAGGATCCGGCGCATCCCGGCACCCCGGGAATCCGCGGCAGCGCCGGCATTGACGGCATCCGCGCCGTGTCCCGCTGCGTGGCTGCCCTTTGAGCGGACGTCCGTCGCGTTGTTCACTGGACCCTTCCCCCTTCGCTGATGGCGGCGCCGCTGATCCGGATGTCGACCCTGCTCAGCTGCGCCCCGCTGAGCTCCGCAACGCGGTGCAGGATCACGGCTTTTGCCGCAACGGCGCGCTCCCAGATGGACCCGCCGAACCCGGCGACGCGGCCGGGATCGCGCAGGACCGTTGTCAATGGCGGGATCCTGATAGGCAGGACGAGCGACAAGGCCAGCAGCCCGTCGTCGTCGGACCAGTCAGCCCGGACGTCGTGCGCCGGGACCCCCAGGGCCTCAGCTGCGGCGGCCCGGGCAAGGCTCGTGAGCGCCTGCGTACTGATGCGGTTGTGTCCGGCCATCACGGAGCCACCGGCCACGGTTCCGGCCGCGCTGCTCATGAGGACGAGCGCCGGCCTGTGATGGCATCGAACACGCTGCGCAGGTCAAGTTTCCCTTCTGCGGCGCGGCCAAGAAGGGCACCGATTCCCATGAAAAGCAGCGAAACCAGGAAGCCCCAGACGCCGAACTGAAAGGACATAAAGGCCACGAAGGCGCCCACTGCAATTCCCACCACGGTCAGGTTCACTGGATGGCCTCCCTTTCAGTCCGGGCTTCCACTGGCAGCCCGGGCTTTGCCGGACCTGCCACGTAGACGTCGTTGATCTCCACATTGACCTCGATGACCTGCAGGCCCACGAGCTCTTCCACGGCCGTATAGACAGCGGCACGGACCTGGTCCGCCAGGGAGTGCAGCGGCGTCCCGTAGACGGCGACGAGGTTGATGTCCACTGCTACCTGCGTCTCGCCAACTTCCGCGTGGACGCCGGCGGCATGGTCCGAACTGCCGACGGCATCCCGGATGGCCCCGAGGGCACGGGACGGCCCGGTGCCGAGCGAATAGACTCCCGGCACGGCGCGGGCGGCAATGCCGGCTACCTTGGCAACTGCCGTTTCGGAAATGATCGTGCGTCCGGTGCCGGCCGTCAGCGCACTGCCTGGTTCAACGTGGGCCCCCGGCGCGGGATGTGGGTTCTGGTATTCCATCAGGCACTCCCCTTCTCTTGAACACCACCCTATCCCTTGGCCGCGGCAAGCGACTGAACGCCAGTGGAAATTGCTAAGCCGAAATCCGCTACTTGCAGTTGGCGGCGAGCCAGGCGGTGACCGGGGTCATGGCGGCGTCGAACTTTCCGCTCGAGTACACCGTCTGGTCGCTCAGCCCGGCGACGGCCACGTCATTGAGGTTGGCGAAATCGGCCTTGAGGTCGTCCGGAACGCGTTCGGCGGTCTCGCTGAGCGACGTTTTCAGCTGTTCAAGTTCCGCCGTTTTGCCCTGTGCTGCCGAGAGCGGGAACAGCGAGGCGCCGGTTGCCTGCTGGGAGATGGTGGTGCACGCCTCCGCCGCGGAAGGAAAGTCCCCGAACGGCCCGGAGCTCTTGCTAGGGGTCGGCGTTGCCGCGGCGGTTGCGGGAGCGGACGACGACGGCGCGCTGCCGGTTTCCGGTGCGGAGCACGCGGTGAGTGCCAGTGCGGCGAAGAGGGCGGCTGCGGTCAGAGGGCGTGAAAGGTTTTTCAAAGGTCACATTTCTGGTTGAGATTGCGCCGCCCGCTCCGTTTCCGGCAGCTGGCGGCATTGGCGTTCTGTCCCCGGCGTGCGAGTCTAGCCCGGATGACGTGCGGGATTCCAAGCGGGGGCTACGGAAGCTCCCCCTTGAACGAGGAAGCCACCCCGTTCTGCCGCACATCCCTCCGTATATATCCGCACATGTCTCCGTATATATAAGGGAGCACAAAAAGGAACAGGGGCGTCCGGATGGTTCCGGACGCCCCTGTTTGCTACTGCGGATGTTGAGTACCCCGGTGAGGGCTACTTGTAGAGGCCTTCGCCGCCAACTTTGACGTTGGTGGGCAGGTAGCCGAACGGGCCGAGGCCGTTCTGGCCGAAGCTGCGGTCCACCTGCGAAACGCCGTCACGGAAGTTGATCTTCACGGTGGGCGAGAGTGAGCCGCCGCGGACGCCGTTCACGTTGTCGATGAAGGACTGCACCAGGCCGCCCGGCTGCACGTAGTGCGAGTAGGCCTGGAACTGGCGGCCGTTCTGGTTCGGGGTGGGTGCCTCCGGGGACTCGGACGGAAGGTTGAGGTCCGTCGGCGAGCCCAGGGCCAGGCCGCTGTTGTTCATCGGCTGGTAATCGGAACGGACGCCGTCGCCGACGAAGCCGTAGACACCGTCCGGTCCGCGCATACCGGCTGCGTAGGTGAACTGGTGGCTGATGGTGAACAGGTAGTACTTGTTCTTGCCGCCTTCGTTCTGGATGAAGATCTGCGGACGCTCGGTCTGGTCGTTCACGCAGTTGGCGGAGAGGATCGGCGGCAGGAAGGACCACTTGGTCAGGTCCTTGTTGTCCGCCACGGCCAGCCCGACGTTGGCGGTCTGGTAGTAGGCGCCGCTGCTGTTGACCTCGTTGAGGTTCTCGGCGTTGGGGTCGCCGGGCTTGTAACCCAGGTCCTCGGGCTTGCACTCGTATTCGCCGCGGGTACCGCCGGTGTTGCCTTCGAAGACCATGAAGGTCTTGCCCGGGTGGGCCGGGTCAGCGAACGTGTAGGGGTCGCGGAAGGCGAAGCCCGGGTTCTGGGCCTTGTTCTGGTACATCTTGCCGTCCGGCTCAAGCAGCTTGGTGTGCTTGAAGCCGTCGAACGTCACGCCGTTCTCGTCGGCGTGGATCTTGCCCAGCGCTTTGGCGATGGCCGCGTCCGGCGCGATGCCGCCGCCTCCGGCGTTGCGCTCGGCAACGTCGTAGAACGTGGTGGCCGTGTAGAACACGTTGACCTGGTTGCCCTGCATCAGGCGGGTGGAGCCGGACCATTCGGTGTTGCCGATGGAGGTGTTGTCCAGGAACAAGTGTCCGCCGTAGTTCCACTTGTCCTTGGCCGGGTCGGCGTTGGTCTTGCGGAAGAAGTAACCGATCCGGGCGTTCCAGTGGCGCTGGTCGAAACCGTAGCCGGCGTGCCGGTCGGCGACCAGGGAGAAGATGACGTCGTAGCCCTTGTAGCTGATCTGGTTGGCGTTCTCGTCAGTCAGCGACCAAGTGTCCCAGACCCAGACGTCGTCGTTCATGGCGGGGAAATCCTCGGGGATTTCCGGCATGGTGACGTCGGGGCTCATGGAGTTCTGGCCGGGCGTTACCGTGGAATCGCTCTGCGCCATGATCTGCTTGGCGTCGGCGCGGGTCCACTTCGAGGTGAAGTCCGCCGCCGGGTCATAGGCCTTCTGGCTGTGATCGGTGGGCAGCGGGAAGCCGGGGGTGGGGGCAGGCATCTGCTCAGCGGCGGGCGGGTCCGCGGGTTCGTTGGCCTGGGCCGACGGAACCGCAAGGAAGGCAGAGGCCGCCACGGCCGCTGCCAGTGCTGCGGCGGCGGGGCGCCACCGCAGCATCCGGGGTGTGTTGGGGTGCTTGTGCATTTTTTGCTCTTCTCGCGGAGTAAGACCATTCGTGGAAGACGGGCATATGCCCTTTCCCGAAACTCCGGCGTTCCCGACAACGCGCAGGCGTCATCGGGGACGCCTTTGTGTCGAGGGGTCCGGGGCTTGGGTAGTGCCCCGGGAGGCGACCCGGAAGATGATCTCTTCCGGCGCCGGTTTCCACGCTAGGTGGGCCGCGGCCTGCTTATCAAACCGTGTTTCGGGCCGCCAAAAACCGAGTTTCGCTCCATTTGTGCAAGCGCTTACATTGCCCATTGCGCGCGCGTGCCACAGCGGATTTTGTGAGTCAAATGTTGCATCATAAATCTGATTTAGTGTGAAATGTCACCCTCCGATCATCCCGCGTTCACTTTCCTCCGCAGCTTGGAGCACGCTCATCCGGAGCCTGTCACCAGCACATCCTGATACGCTGCCCGGCCGTCGAACACGTTCAGTCCCACCTTTCCGGAGGTCAGGGAAGCGTCATCGACGGCCAGGATTTCGGCGTCGTCGAGCTTTACTGTCAGCCTCTCCCCTGCCGCCTGGGCCTCCAGGCTGTAGCTGACGCCGTGGCTGAGCAGCAGCGGCACACTCGCCAGGACACTACTGGCGGGATTGAAGACGCCGTCCTGGATCTTGAAGATCCGCACCAGCCGCAGGTTAGGGTCCAGGTTGACGTAGTACGCCGTGGAGCCGTCGGCCGAGGCCCGCAGGAGCACCGAACCGGCGCCGCCGTAGCCCCGACCTGGCACTTGGTCGCTGCTGCGCATGGCCCCGGCGTAGGGCACACCCCCGAAACGCACGGTGGCAGCCACTCGGACATCCAAGTAGGTGGCCGCGCTCATGACGGTGGAGTCCTTGTCGAATATGCCGGCCAGCCCTGCTCCCGTGCTTTCCCAGCGGCCGCCGGGCACCACCGAGTAGGAACCGAGGTTGTGCCGCGCGGTGCCGGTTGCTGCGGGAAGGACAGCCGACGGCGGCGCTGCGGTGAGGCGCGCCGTGTCCGCCAGCTGATGGACTTTGGCGGAGACCAGCCGGGCATCACCGCCGCTTGTGCTGAAGGACAGCCCTGTGGAGGTCGCATCCGGGAAGACCAGGGAGGTAATGGCTGCCGTGCCGTCGCCGCCGAAGACTTCAACCGAGGATGAATCCACCAGCGCCCTCAGCTTCACCCGCCGCTCAGTGCCGCCCCCGGACGCTGCCACAGTTTCGGAACTCCACGCCGTGCTGGAGTTGTCCGCCGCCGCACCTGCGAAATACCGGGTGAAGTCCGCTCTGCCGGACTGTCCGCGGTCCAGCGTCATGGTGCCGGCGCCTGTCGCATAGCGGAGCAGCGTTTCCTGGGCAGTGCCGCCGACGGTGCCGCCTGCCGTGCCTTTCCGGAGCCCGAAGGTGAACGCCGAGGCACCGCCGGAGGACGGGATCGCAACCTCGGCCTCCAGCTCGAAGGACCGCCCGGCGGCGGCAGCCAGCGGATTGGCCGATGTGGGCGTGACGGTAACGTCGGACGCCTGCCACGTGGACGTCCTCTGGCCGGCCAGCTCGGCCACCGGTTCCTGTCCAAGCCGGAGTCCTGCACCCGGAACGTCCTTGAGGCTGAGCTGGCGCGGGACGCTCAGCTGCCCGTTCCACCGGCCCGTGGGCAGGCTAAAGGGGTAGTCCCAGTTGCTCATCCAGCCGAGCATGATGTGCCGGCCGTCCGGTACCCCGAAGAAGCTCATGGCCGCGTAATAGTCGCGGCCGGAATCGGCCTGCAGGACCTGCTCCGGACCGGTGTCCGCGGTGAAGGCGGTCCCGTTCCACATCCCGGTGACGTATTGCGCAGAAGAGCCGTTGGTGGGCCTGACGGCACCCGTGCTCCACCACAGCACCCAGCGTTTAACGCCGGGCTGCCCTTCCACCGGCAATTCAAAAAAGTCCGGACATTCCAAGACCCCGCCGCGGACCCAGTCGCCGTAGCCGAACGCACTGGTGAACGTCCAGTGGACCAGGTCGGTGGAGGTGTGGAAGCGCAGGTGGTCGCCGGCGGCCACCACCATGATCCACTTGCTGCCCGCCGCGTCCCAGGTGACCTTGGGGTCCCGGAAGTCCCAGCCGCCGTCCGGGCCGCCGGGGTTCCCCACCACGGGCTCGGCCTGCGCGAGTTCCCAGGTGCGGCCGTGGTCCTTGCTGTACATGGCCCGCACGGATTGGTTTCCATTGGCGGCGTCATGGTTGAAGCTCGTGTAGAAAGCAATCAGGCCCTGGCCGCCGTCGAACAGCCCGCTGGCATCGTTCGCATCCACCACCGCGGAGCCGGACCAGGACTCGCCGGCCGCCAGGTGCGGCAACGCGATGGGCAGCTGTTTCCAGTGCAGCAGGTCGGTGCTGACGGCGTGCGCCCAGCGGCCGCGGTCCTGATGGAAGAGGTGGTATTCGCCGTCGAAATAGACCAGTCCGTTGGGGTCGGAGCTGTTGCCGGAGTTCTGGCTGTAGTGATAGCCGGGCTGGTAGAGGCCGTTCATGTAGCTGGCCACGTCGTCTGCCCGGACGTTCTGGAAGTAGGCTCCGCCGCCGCTGACGCGCAGCCCGAAGCCGCTGCCCGAAGCCGTCCCGGCCGGCCCGGAGACGGCCTGGACGCCGTTGATCAGGGCTGTTGCCTCGGTACCCCGGACGGTGAGCTGGACGCGGTTGAGCTGGCCGGCCGCGAAGCTGTCCGGCGGCACGGACCCGCTGGCAAGGACGGTCCCCGTGCCCCGGTCTTTCAGGAGTACCGTTCCCGCTCCGGGGTCCACCCGGAGCTCGGTGCCGCCGGTGCCGTCGGCCGCGCTCCGGACCACAACGCCGGCCGTTGCCGGTGCGGCGACGTCCAGGTCGAGGGAGGCGACGACGTCGGACGCTGCCGCCTGGACGAAACGTGCAGCTTCCGTACCGGCGGCCAGGCCGTCCGTTGCACCATGGATGCCCCGGGCATCCGGCTCCCAACTGCCCGAGGACGTGCGCCAGCCCTGCAGGGATGTGTCGAGGCCCTTGAGGGTCATGCCCTGGAAGACGGTGTCGCCGTTGAAGGCGAGCAGGCCCACGTGGCCCGAGCCGTGCGCGGTGTCGACGGCGGTGATAACCGGGGTATAGCCGTTCGGGTCCATCAGGTCCGTCTGCCACCGCACTGCGAGCTGACCGCCGTCGGCCGTCACCCGCAGCCGGTACACCGCGCCGACGGTAATGCCTGTGGCGTAGCTGCCCAGGGTGGCGTTGTCCTCGATCCGGTACAGCCGCAGCCGTCCGGCGTTGGCGTCCGCTTCGGCCGCGTAACCGGCAGTTCCGCTCGCGTTCGTGCGGAACAGGACGGAGCCCACTGCATGGGCCGAGGTCACCTGGACGTCGGCGGTGAAATCCGTGACCTGCGGGGACTGGCCGGTGGCGACGGCCCTGATGTTTGCGCCGCCGGGAGCGGCGCCCCGGAATCCGGTGGCCGTCGCGGTCCAGCCGGAAGCGTCTGTCAGCCAGCCGCTGACGTTGGCGTCGACGGTGCGGACC
This sequence comes from Arthrobacter oryzae, assembly GCF_030812315.1. Lineage (GTDB taxonomy): Bacteria > Actinomycetota > Actinomycetes > Actinomycetales > Micrococcaceae > Arthrobacter > Arthrobacter oryzae_B. Next base: position 205,980 of record NZ_JAUSSM010000003.1, read on the forward strand.
CGGGGCTGGCTGAAGTTCACTGAGCCGTTGAAGGCGTGGAGCCCCACATGGCCGTCCTGGTACCGCTGGTCCGAGGCATCGATGCGGGCCACGCCGTCCACCGCCACATAGATCCGCGGCCCGTCCACATGGACGTCCACGGCATAGCTCCGCCCGGTGTCCAGCGGAACTGCCGCGGACGGCGCCACATCCTCGCCGGTGGCCAGATCGAACAGCCGGACCCTGTCCAGGTTCGGATCGATGGTGGCTGCATAACCGCTGCTGGCATCGGCCGCGCCGCGGAACACCAAGGCTCCCACGGCGTAGGGGCTGCCGGGGTCCACTGATACGTCGGCTGTGTACCTCGCAGTGCTGCTGATGCGCTGCTCGCTGATGGCCGTGGCGTTCTGGTCCGGCGGGGCGACGGCGGACTGGCCGCCGGCCGACGTCCGGGTCCAGCTTCCGCTGACGGGCACCACGTCCGGCATGGAGCTGGTGCTGCTGCCCAGCGTAATGAGCCCTGTTCCAGGAGCAGCCTGGGCGGGCGGGGCCAGCATGGCCGGGGCCAGGACGGAACCTCCAGCCAGGGTGCCAAGGCCGAGCGCGGCCGCGGTAAAACCTGCAACTAACCTTTTGGACATTCAGATCGCCTTTGACCTTGGAAAATGCTTCAGGATGGGTTTAGGGCATCGGTTGCTCCCCAGCGACCTCCTCGCCTCGCAAGCCCGGCCAGGGAACCCTGTCGGCGTGCTCCGCAACGGCCGTTACGAAGCCCGAAAAGGGCCGTTACGGAGCAATCGATGAGGGTGTCAGGGGAACAGCGGGCGCGGGCCGTCGAAGACGCCGTCCATGCGCCAGGCATCCAGCTGCAGCAGCCGGACCGTTCCCGCCGCCGACATGCGGACTGCCTCCCCGCCGAGGATCGGATAGGCCCGGGCCGTCAGCGGTTTCCCGTTGGCGAAGACCTCCAGCGCCGAGCGGTCCACCAGGACGCGCAGGTGCAGCTTGCCGCCGGGCAGCCGCACCGGTCCGGATTTCTCCTCGGCATCCACGGCCCGGTCCAGGCTGCTGCGCGCGCGGTCCAGAAGCACATAGGACTGCGGGAAGCCGACGGCGCCGACGTCGTAACCGATCTCGATGACTGTTTCCTCGGCCAGGCCGGCGGTGACTCCGTCGCCCGGGGCCGTGGCGGTCCCCAACACACCCAGCCGGAAAACGCTGCCGGGCTCCAGTTCCAGGTCCAGTTCAAGGTCCAGCTGGTTGCCGGACACCCCGGACAGGACCTCGCTGCCCCCCACGGTGCGCGGACCGATCCGGACATGGTCGCGGCGCAGCGACTCCACCTCCGGCACGGGAGCGAAAGCCAGCTCCCCGTCCACGCCCAGGGTGGCCACCCGGGGCAGGCTCATCACGCCCGACCATCCGGCCTCCACCATGGCGGCTTCCTCCCGGCCCTCCTGCAGCCAGCCGAACATGACCCTGCGCCCGGAGTCGTCCGCGAAAGACTGCGGGGCGTAGAAATAGCGGCCGCCATAGTCCAGCCGGTGCAATTCCCGGGGCGTGTACGAATCCCCGGCGTAGCGGCCGGTCCAGTAGAGCGGGTGGCGGGTGTCGCCGTCGTGCCAGGCCGAGAAGACGAGCACGTCGGTGCCCGGTGTCCGGTCACCCGACGCACCGCCGCCCGCCCCTGCCACGGAGCCGCCCAAGGTTCCGGCGCCGCCCAGGGTCCCGGCGCCCGCGCGGAACAGGTCGACGCACTCCCACATGGTGCCCTGCCAGTCCGTGGCTGCCGGATCGCCGGAGGCGGCATCGCCGATGAAGAGCGGGCCGATGTATTCCCAGCGGCGGAGGTCGTCGGACTCGTACAGGAAGGCCGTGCCGCCGCGGCCGCGGATTCCGGACCCCACGAGCTGGCGCCAGACCGGGCCCTCCCGCCAGACGCAGTGGTCGCGGTAGGCGGTGATGTCCACACCGACCGGCGGCGCCGGAATTACAGGGTTTTCGGGCGCTTTGGTCCAGGTCAGGAGGTCCGGCGAGCCGACCGCCACGCAGGGCAGTTCGCGCTCGCCATGCCGGCCGGAGTACACGAGGGTGGGCGTGCCGCCGTCGTTCACCAGCACACCGGACCAGCAGCCGTCGGCGTCGGGCCCGTCGGAAGGCTCCAGCGCCACGGGCTCGTCGGTCCAGTGGACCAGGTCCGTGCTGGTGGCGTGGCCCCACAGGATGCGGTGGTGGAAGGCACCCTCGGGGTTGTACTGGTAGAAGAGGTGGTAGGTCCCGTTCCACTGGCTTACCCCGTTGGGGTCGTTGAGCCAGCCTGCGGGCGAGACGAAATGGAAGCGCGGCCGGTGCGGGTCGGCCTCGGCCCGTGCCACGAGTTCATCCCGGGGCACGGTGGCCAAGGGGTGGGTCAGTTCGGTCATGCGGAAGCCTTGTTTTCTGTGCGGGATCCGTCGGTTGGCGACGCGTCGTGGGCTGTCGGGAGCGCGGGCTCGAGGGGCTCGGCGGACAAGGCATGGCTTGCCGCTGTGGCCGGCGGCCGGTAGAGGTGGCAGCGCACCCAGTGTTCGTTGGCGGGATCGCCCACGCGGTGCCGGACGGGTTCGGTGGCGGAACAGCGCTGCTCCGCATCGCCGTCGAACGCGCACGACGCCGATTCCATCACGGCTGCGCGCAGCGCGGCACGTTCGTGCGGGTCGTAGGATCCGGTGCGGGCGGGATCCGGCACGGCCGATACCAGCAGCCTGGTGTAGGGGTGGGCCGGGTTGGCCAGCAGGTCCAGCGATTCGCCTTCCTCCACGAGTTCCCCGGCGAACATCACGGCGATCCGGTCCGCGAGGTAGCGCGCGGACGCGAGGTCGTGGGTGATGTAGAGCATCGAGATGCCCTGCCGGTCCCGCAGCTGGCGCATCAGGTTCAGGATGCCGATCCGCACGGAAACGTCGAGCATGGAAGTGGGTTCGTCCGCAAGGATCACTTCGGGTTCAACGGCGAGCGCCCGGGCGATGGCCACGCGCTGCCGCTGCCCGCCGGAGAGCTCGTGCGGGTAGGAGTTGAGCATGTCCGGGGTGAGTCCCACGGTGGTCATCAGCTCATCCAGGCGGCCTCGCAGCTGCTCCGGCGTCCCGGCCTTTCCGTGGAGGGTCAGGGAACGGGTGAGAAAATGTTCGATCCGGTGGACCGGGTTGAGCGAGCCGAAAGGGTCCTGGAACACCATCTGCAGCTGCGACCGGTATTCCCTGGATGCCTGGAAGCGGTCCCGTTTGAGGACGTCCGTGCCGTTGAGGAGGATCTGGCCAGCGGTGGGCTTCTCCAACCGTGCAATGCAGCGGGCCAGGGTGCTCTTGCCTGAGCCGGACTCCCCCACCAGGGCCACGATCTCGCCTTTCCTGATGGCGAGGTCCACGCCGCCGAGGGCCCGGACCGAGGCCCGGGAAAACAGGCCGCCGCTGGAGAAGTCCTTGACCAGGCCCTTCACTTCGAGGGCGGGAGCCTCGCCGCTGGCCTGGCCCTGCGCGTTCGGTGCCGGTGCCGCCTGTGCTGAAACCGGGGTGCTCATGGCTGTGCTCCTTGGAGGACTGGAAGGGGGGACACGAAATGCGCGGGCGAGACTTCCTGGAGGTCGGCGATGTTGCTGAACTTCACGCCGTCGGCCAGGCCCGTCAGGGGAACACGGGGTCCGGTGAGCGGAGGGAAGGCGCCCATGAGTGCCTGCGTGTAGGGGTGCAGTGGCGCGGCGTGGATGTCCTTGGCTTTGGCGGTCTCCACGATCCGGCCGCCGTACATCACGGCCATCCGGTGCGAGAGCTCAACCATGAGGGACATGTCGTGCGTGATGAACAGGACGGAGAAGCCCAGTTCTCGCTGCAGCTCCTTGATCTGGGCCATGATCTCCTGCTGCACCACCACGTCCAGGGCGGTGGTGGGTTCGTCCAGGATCAGCAGCGAGGGCTTAAGGGCCACGGCCATCGCGATGACGGCGCGCTGCCGCATCCCGCCGGAGAGCTGGTGCGGGTAGGACTTCAGCCGGGCGGGATCGATCCGGACGAGCTCCAGCAATTCGGCTGCCCGCCGCAGCGACTCCTTCCGGGTGTAGCCGGCATGGGTGGTATAGATATCCACAATCTGGTCGCCGATGGTCATCACGGGGTTCAGCGAGTTCATGGCGGACTGGAACACCATGGCAACGTCCTGCCAGCGGAAGCGGCGCAGCTCTTCGGTCCCCATGGCCAGGACGTCCCTGCCGCCGAAGCGGATGCTGCCGCCGGCGATCTCCGCCGGGTCCCGGAGGAGCCGCATAATGGCGTTGGCGATGGTGGATTTACCGCAGCCGGATTCGCCGGCCAGGCCGAAGATTTCCCCCGTCCCGATGCTGAAGGAGACGCGGTCGACGGCGGTGGTGGAGCGGGTATCGCCGCGGTACTTCACGGTGAGGTCCCTGATTTCCAGGACAGGTTCGTGCGACCCGAAGGAGGTCTGGGAGACGGTCATGCCGATGCTCGCTTTCCGGGTTTTGAAGGCTTGCGCGCGGGCTTGGTGTTCTTGATCTTCCGCACCTGTATTTTCCTCACCTGTATTTTCCGCAGTCGCGGGTTCGTGACCTCATCCACCGCGTAGTTGATCAGCGACAGCGAGAACGCCACCAGCGCGATGCACAGGCCGGAGGGGATGAACACCCACCAGCTGCCGGTGAGCAGGGCGCCCTCGTTGCCGGCCCAGTAAAGGTTGTTGCCCCACGAGACCGTGCTGACGTCACCGAGGCCCAGGAACTCGAGCCCGGCCTGGGCGCCGATGCCGTAGATGATGCAGGCCAGGAGCGTGCCCATCACGATGGAGGCCATGTTGGGCAGGATTTCGCGGAACATGATCCGCAGGGGCCGTTCACCCGTGACCACGGCCGCGGCCACGAAGTCCTTGGACCGGATGGACAGTGCCTGCGAGCGCAGCACCCGGGCGGATCCGGCCCAGCCGGTGACCACCAGGACCAGGACGACTGTGCCCAGGCCCGGCGGCAGGAACGCGGCCAGGATCACCAGGAGAGGCAGCCCCGGCAGGAGCAGGAACACATTGGTGGTGAGGGACAGTGCCTCGTCGATGAACTTGCCGAAGTAGGCCGAGGCCAGGCCCACCAGGATGCCGATGAACGTGGAGGCGAAGCCCACGGTCAGGCCCACCAGCAGGGAGCTGCGGGCGCCGTGGATGGTGAGGGCCAGGACGTCCTGGCCCTTGGCCGTGGTGCCCAGCCAGAACTCGGCGTCGGGCTCCTGGGACGCCATGCCGGTGATCTTGGAGGGGTTGTCCGGGTACAGCACGGGGGCCAGCAGCGCCAGGGCGATGAAGACGAACAGGATGGCCGCGCCCACCATGGCCTTCTTGTTGGTCAGCAGGCCGTGCAGCAGGCTGCGGTTGGGCCTGCGGACGGAGGCTCCGGGAGGGAGTCCGGCACCGCCGTCGGGCGTTCCTGCAGTGTTTCCGGCAAGGGTGCCGGGAAGCGTGCCGCCGGCGAGGGTCTCCCCGGACACGGAGGAGGCGGTGGTTGCGATGGAAGTGGTCATGATCCGTCCTTCCTAGTTGGCGCGCACGCGCGGGTCGAGGCGGACGTAGAGGATGTCCACGAGGAAGTTGGCCAGCAGCACGGCGGCCGTGATGGTCAGGAAGAGCCCCTGCATCAGCGGGTAGTCGAGGCCCTGCACGGCGTTGAGGAGCTGGTAGCCCACGCCGGGGTAGGCGAACACCACTTCGGTCAGCAGCGCACCGCCCACCACGAAGCCCAGGCTCATGCCGAAGCTGGTCACCGACGGCAGCATGGCGTTGCGGGCGGCGTAGCGGAACATGATCCGGCCGGGGCGCAGACCCTTGGCTTCGGCCATGGTGATGTAGTCCTCGGCGTTGGTGGCGATCATGGTGTTGCGCATGCCGAGCATCCAGCCGCCCACCGAAACCAGCACGATGGTGAGGGCCGGCAGCACCAGGTGCATCCCGACGTCGGACACGAACTCCCAGCTGAAGCTGGGCTCGATGGTGTCGCTGAACGCGTGGCGGATGGGGAACCAGCCCAGGGTGACGCCGAACAGGTAGAGGGCGCCCATCGCGAGCCAGAAGTACGGGAAGGACCCGATGAAGATCAGGAAGGGAGGCAGAGCCGAGTCAATGGCCCCGCCGCGCCGCCAGGCGGCCAGGATGCCGAGCAGGTTGCCCACGACGGCGGCAATCACCAGCGCGGTCCCGCCCAGCAGGAGCGTCCAGCCAACCTGCGAGGCGATCACTTCGGTGACCGGGGTGGGGAACCGGGAGATGGAGACGCCCATCTGCCCGGTGACCATGTTGTGCAGGTAGTCGACGTACTGCTCCCAGATGGGCCGGTCATCGACGCCAAGCAGCTTGCGCAGGGCCTCGATCTGTTCGGGCTGCATGCGGTCCTGGGTGCGGGCGAACATGCGGGATACGGGGTCCCCCGGCATAAAGCGCGGGAGGAGGAAATTCAAAGTGATGGACACCCAGAAGGCGATCAGGTAGAAACCCAGGCGGCGCAGGATAAAGCGCACGGTTTCCCTCCATTCGGGAATTGCGGAAGTGGGGCGGCGTGCCCGGTGCGTAGGTACCGGTGATCAGATGCCTAAGGGCACCGGGCACGCCGTTGCTGCTGAAGGGGTGGTGTGGGCATACGGGCCCGGGGCCGGCTAGCCCTTACTTGGCCGGTTCCAGCGAGGTCAGGACCAGCACCGTAGTGGGTGCCCGGACCGACAGGGTGGCGTACGGGTTTTCTTCGGTAGGCCAGCCGGTGAAGCGTGTGTTGTTGTACGCGCCCCATTCCGGGCCTGCGAACAGCGGGATGGCGGGGGCAACGGCGCTGTACTCCTCTTGGAGCTTGTCCGCGATTTCGTGCTGTTTGTCCTCGTCGGCGGCGGCCGCGAATTCGGTCAGCAGGGCGTCGGCCTTGGCATCGCCGAAGCGGTGGTAGTTCTCGAACGCCTTCTCACCCACCGGCTTGACCGTGGCGGTGCCCATCATGCCCGCGAAGTACTTGTAGGGGCTGGGATCGTTGGCGCTCCAGACGATGCCGGAATCAAAGTCGCCGGTCTCATAGCCGGCAACCACGGCTGCCCAGTCCGGGGAATCAACCTTTGCCGTTACGCCCACCTCGGCGAGGTTCTGGGCGATCACATTGGCCACCGAGAGCCAGTCGGAGGACGCGGCGCCCACGGAGATCTTGAACTCGAAGGGCTTGCCGTCCTTCAGCGTGCGCTTGCCGTCCGCGCCCTTGGGGTAGCCGGCCTTGTCCAGGAGCTTGTTGGCTTCGTCAACGTTGAGTTTCGTCCAGTCGCAGTTGTCCTGGACGTCCTTGTTCTTCCAGGTTTCATGGTTCCCGGAGAGCCCGGTGCAGTCCGCCGGTTTGGTGTAGCCGCTCATGCCGATCTTGGTGACCTGCTCACGGTCCACGGCCATCGAGAGTGCTTTGCGGACGTCCGTGTCGTTGAAGGGGGCCTTGGTGGTGTTCAGCTGCCAGTTGATCATGGAACCCGTGGGCGGGAACCAGTACTTGCGGTGGTCCGGGTCCTTGGAAATGAAGGTCTTCTCGATGTTGGGCATGTACTGCGGCGCCCAGTCCACATCGCCGTTCGCGGCGGCGAGGTTGGCGCCGTCGTTCCCGGCGAAGGCGAGCATCTTGATGCCGGCGATCTTCTGCTTTTCCGGCTGCCAGTAGTTGGGGTTCTTCTTCAGCACGAACGACTGGGCCTGGAAAGTATCCACTTCGGTGTACGGGCCGGTGCCAACAGGCTTTTCGTTGGCTTCCTTCTCGGGGTCCGCGATCTTGGACCAGACGTGGTCCGGCAGGATGCTCAGCTGGCCCAGATCGAACAGGGCCGGGGACCAGGCGGTCTTGAAGCTGAACCTGACCTGGTTGGTGCCTTCGGCCGTGACCGTGTCCAGGTAGTCGTAGCCGCCCTTGATCTTTTTCTGCAGCGCGAAGGTGGTGACAACGTCGGCCGGGACCAGGGGCTGGCCGTCGGACCACTTGACGCCGTCGCGGAGGGTGAAGGTGATGGACTTGCCGTCCTCGGCTGCCTTCCATTCGCTGGCTAGCCACGGGGTGGTGTCACCGTTGGCCGGGTTGTAGACCAGCAGGGATTCGTAGATGGCCTGCTGGGTCATGGGGGCCACGGTGGGGGCGAACGGGTTGAAGTTCCGGACGAACGTGCCCATGTCTTCGCGGGGAATGGTCAGGAGCGCGCTCTGGGCCGAGGCGTCAGCCTTGGCGGAGCCGGAGTTGCCCGCGTTGGCGGAGCAGCCGGTGAGCACCAGGGCGCCCATGGCCAGGCCGGCCGCTGCGATGCGGGCAGACCTAAGGAATCGTGCTTGTGTCATGATGGATATCTCTTTCCTCGTCTTCGCTGTCGAAGGTGAAGGTGTGGTTGGGGTTGCCGTTCAGTAGTTGATTTGCCGTCAGACTGAATAGCGTTCTAGCAGCGGACAGTCGACCATTTGCTGATGTGCAATGATCGGCTGTCCTGCTGTAAGGCTTGCGAGTGTCTGGACACCCAGCGCACCCATCTCCTCGAAGGGCAACGCAACCGTGGTCAGCTTGGGCCTGAGGTAGGCCGCAATGAGTTCCTGGTTGTCGAAGCCGATCACGGCGATGTCTTGGGGGATGGCCAGTCCACGTTCCTTGATGGCGTCGTACGCGCCCATGGCCATCCGGTCGTTGAGGCAGAACAGGGCAGTTGGCCTGCCTTCCCCAGCGGGATATTTGTCAAGGATTTGGCAGGCTGCCTCGTAGCCGCCGTCCGCCGTCGCGTATCCCGCGACTATAAGATCAGGGTCCAGTTCCAGCCCTGCTTCGGCGAGTGCTTCACGGCACCCCTCCAGTCGTCCGACGGCGGCGGGGATATTCGGATCCAGGTTGATGACGCCGATTCTCTTGTGGCCGGCCTGGAGCAAATGCTCGACGGCGACCCGGCCCCCGGCGCGTTCGTCCGGGACGATCGAGGGCAGCTTCCCGTCGGCGTCGAAGCAGTTGATCAGGACAGTGGGCACCTCATTGGCGCTTTTCGGAACGTGCACGGGCCGGTGGAAGGTGGCCGCGTACAGAAGTCCTTCCACCCTCTGCTCCAGCAGCTTTTCGAAGGCTGCATCCTCCATGCCCTTGTTGGGTCCTACGGCGTCGGCCTGGTCTGACGGGGCGATGAGCAGGAACCGGCGGTCCAGCCAGGCCTGGTCCTGCGCGCCCTTGATGATGTCGACGGCGAACGGTGCCGTGACGATCTCCGTGACGATGCCGTACCAGTCGCTGCGCTGCGATGCCAGGGCGCGGGCGCCGGCGTTGGGCCTGTAGCCGAGCGCTTGGACGGCTTCGAGGATCCGGGTGCGGGTTTCCTCGGAGATGCTGGCGTTCTCGCGGTTGCTGAGGACGAAGGACACCGCGGTGCGGGACACGCCGGCTGCCTTGGCCACGTCCGCCATGGTGACGCCGCGGTGCCCGGGGGCCGTGGGAGTCGCCTCCGCCGCAGTGGGTGTGCTGTTCGCCATTGAATGCTCCGGAACGTTGCCAACACTGGCCGCCGTGGCCAGCTGAAATCTCGGTTACTAACGCGCGTTACTTCGAGCGTGTGATTTAGGTTACGCGCGTTACTTGGATCCTGTCAACGGGTAATTTTCGCGGTAGGTCCTGCAGTTTGCGTCCAGCTTGCCGCGGCTTCCGGCGCCCACCGCGATGTTGCCGCGACGTACCGACGACGCGGGTGGCCGGGCTAGGCTGACAGGAAATCCCCTCGAAACGGTCGGCTCCCCCGCTGTCGGCTGGGGGAAAAGACCAGGCGACGGGGAATACACCTCGGCAGGGCAAGGGGCCGGCGCGGAGGGGCGGGCCACCTCTAGGGCGGCCAAACCACAGGGCCACGCTGGGGCGGGCCCGCTAGGCTGGGGCGGGCCACCTCAGGGGCGGGCGGTTAAAGAAGAAAAGCACCAGTTCCGAAGAACTGATGCTTCCCAGTGGTGGCTCCGACCGGCGTCGATCCGGTGACCTTTCGATTTTCAGTCGAACGCTCTACCAACTGAGCTACAGAGCCTAGGTGACATGTCACCATGACAGCCGGAATTTCTTCTGGCAATCAGAGCGACCCTGACGGGACTTGAACCCGCGACCTCCGCCGTGACAGGGCGGCGCGCTAACCAACTGCGCTACAGGGCCTTGCTTGTACTGCTTGTACTGCGTGTTTCTTGCTGTCTGCAGTATCGCTACTGCAATTTTTCAAGGCCTTTAGCCTACCAGACTTTTCGGTCCGGTTTGACCACTTCCTTGCGTACCCCCAACGGGATTCGAACCCGTGCCGCCGCCGTGAAAGGGCGGTGTCCTAGGCCGCTAGACGATGGGGGCCTGAACTCAATCCGGCTCATTCAGGGCAAAAATAAAGGGCCGAAGCCTTTCGTTTTTGTCCTTTCGAGTTGCTCCGAACTGGACCTCTAAAACTATAGAGCCTACTTCCCGAATATCCAAAATCGGCCTCGCACAGGTGCAGGATTCGGTGCGGGGCGGGTGCAAGATGGACTGATGGACGCCGTTGATGCCCTCAATGAAATCGCCTTCTGGCTCGAACGCGAGCTGGCCCCCACGTTCAAGATCCAGGCGTTCCGAAAGGCGGCCGGAATCATCGGCGCCCTGGATCCGGACGAGGTTGCAGCGCGGGCACGCAACGGCCGGCTGAAGAGCATGAAGGGCATCGGGGACAGAACCTTCGAGGTCATCCGGCAGGCGGTCGACGGCGGCGTCCCCGAGTATCTCGAGGGCCTGCGGCAACGCGGGCAGCAGCCGCTCGCGAAAGGCGGCGCCGAACTGCGCTCCGCCCTCCGCGGTGACCTGCACAGCCACAGCGACTGGTCCGACGGCGGGTCCCCGATCGAACTCATGGCTGACGCCGCCCGGACGCTGGGCCGGGACTACCTCGCCCTGACGGACCACTCACCCAACCTCAAGATCGCCAACGGACTGAGCGCCGAACGCCTCACGGAGCAGCTGGACGTCGTGGCGGGGATCAACCACGACGACGGCAGCGGCTTTCGCCTGCTGGCCGGCATCGAGGTGGACATCTTGGAGAACGGCACCCTGGACCAGTCACCCGACATGCTGGACCGGCTGGACATCGTGGTGGCGAGCGTCCACTCGAAGCTCCGTTCCGACCGGCGCACCATGACCGACAGGATGCTGGGCGCCATCAGCGATCCGCACACGAATGTCCTGGGCCACTGCACCGGGCGCCTGCTGCAGGGGTCGAGGGGAACGCGGCCCCAGTCCGAGTTCGACGCCCAGCGGGTGTTCGCCGCGTGCGCCGAGCAGGGTGTCGCCGTCGAAATCAATTCCCGTCCCGAGCGGCAGGACCCGCCGGGCGAGCTGATCCAACTGGCCCTGGCTGCCGGCTGCCTCTTCAGCATCGACAGTGACGCCCATGCGCCGGGCCAGTTGGATTTCCTGCAATACGGAGCCGAGCGGGCGGCCGCGAACGGCGTACCCACGGAGCGGATCGTCACGACCTGGCCACTGGACCGGTTGCTGGAGTGGTCCGGACGCGGAAAGTAGCCTCCGTTCCGGCCGGCTAACCCCGGCGCCCGCCGGAGGCCTGGCCGTGCTGCAACCAGCGCCGGGATTATTCCTGATCCTCGGGCCGCCACGGCGTGAGGCTGGGCAGCCAGCGCGGGACGTTCCGGCGGTACTCTTCGTAGTCAGCCCCGAACTTCCGCGTCAGCACCGGCTCCTCGTAGAGCCTGACGAACGCCACCACGGGAACGGCGCCGATGGCCAGTGCCACAAAGAGCTTCGGCTGGCCAAGCAAAAGCCCCTGCCCGGCGACGGCCGCCGCGATGGACACGTACATCGGATTCCGCACGTAACGGTAGAGCCCGCCCACCACCAGACGCTTCGGAGGCGCAAAAGGCGCGGGGGTCCCGAGGCCTTCCACGGCAAAATGCACAAAGGAGTTCGCAATCACCGCCGCGCCTGCTCCGATCAGCAGCGCGCCCGTGAGCTGCGCAGGAACTCCGCCGGGGACAGGCGCCGCCACTTCCCAGCCGGTCAGGAGCCACGGAACCACTCCGGCCACCGTTGCCGGCGCAATCGCGAAGGCCGCAGTGCCGATGGCTGCGCGCCTTCTTTCGCGGGCCGAGGCTGAAGACGCTGTCATACCAGCAATCGTGAACCCGCCCTCCTGAACGGACAAGGGCCACCGGCCCTGACCTGCCGGCCCGTGACTGCCACAGCAGGAGCGTTCGCCGGAACTCAGGCGACCAGGAAGACGGCCATCGTCAACATGACGCAGGCGATCACGGCATCGAGAATGCGCCATGAGCTCCGGCGCCGGAAAACCGGGGCCAGGAACCGCGCGCCGACACCCAAGGCCGTGAACCAGGCAATGCTGGCCAGTCCCGCCCCGGCGGCAAACCACCACCGGCCGTCCGGGCCGTGGGTGCTGGCCAGGGACCCGAGCAGCAGCACGGTGTCCAGGTACACGTGGGGGTTCAGCCATGTAAACGCCAGGCCGGTTCCCAGGACGGCAACCCAGCTGGCAGCCTTCCCCGTCGCGAGCTGCCCAAGCGCCTGCCCGCGGATGGCCCGCCACGCGGCGAAGGCTCCGTAGGCCGCCAGGAAGGCAGCTCCTGCCCAGCGCACCACCTCGAGGGCAGCCGGGGCCTGTTCAATCACGACGCCGATACCGGCCACACCCAACAGGATCAGCACCAGATCCGAGACGGCGCAAACGGAGATGACAAGGGCGACATGGGAGCGCTGGAGTCCTTGGCGGAGGACGAAGGCATTTTGGGCGCCGATGGCGACGATGAGCGAGAGGCCGCTGGCCAGGCCTGAGACTACGGGGAGGAGGATCACCCTCCCAACGGTAGGAGGATCTTCCTCATGAAACCAGTTAAACATTCTGGGCTTAGATAAGATGAGCTAATGATCGACATCCATCCGGATCAGGCCCGGACGCTCGCGGCCATCGTTGCGAAAGGCAGCTTCGATGGCGCGGCCAGCCATCTCTCCGTGACCGCCTCCGCCGTCAGCCAGCGTATCCGCGCCCTCGAGGTGGCCGTGGGCCGTCCCGTCCTGAGAAGGACCAGGCCGATTGAACTCACCGAGTCCGGCCAGGCCGTGGTGCGGTTCGCCCGGCAGCTGGAAATGCTCTCCGCAGACCTCGCCGACGAACTGCAGCCCGGCAACCGCCATCAGGACGCCCGCCTGACCCTCGTGATCAACAGCGACTCGCTGCACACCTGGGCGCTTGCCGGGCTGGCTGCGGCGGCCGGAACGGTCCAGCTGGAAATCCTGCGGGAGGACCAGGATTACTCGCTGGAACTCCTCCGCAGCGGAGCAGCGGCCGCGGCCATCACGGCCACCGCCAAACCGACCCCCGGCTGCACTTCCCGCCGGCTCGGGGTGATGCGTTACCTGCCGGTCTGCACTCCGGCCTTCGCCGCAACCTGGTTCGGCGGCGGGGCAACGGCGGAGTCGCTGGCGAAGGCCCCGGTTATCATCTTTGACCGCAAGGACGACCTGCAGGACCGCTACCTGCGGCGGTTCAGCCGCAAGCCCCTGCAGCCGCCGCGCCACTACGTGCCCGCAGCCCACGAGTTCGGCGAAGCCATCCGGCTGGGCATGGGATGGGGCCTGCTTCCCGAGATCGAAATCGGTGAAGACCTTGATCAGCGAACGCTCCAGACAATGGCCGCCAGGTCCTTCGTGGACGTCCCGCTGCACTGGCAGCAGTGGCGCTACGGATCGACCTTGCTGGACGGCGTCGCGGCAGCGATCCAGGATGCTGCCCGCGTGCTGAGGTGACAGCTTTGTAAAAGTGATTGACAAATTAGGGTGACGTCGGTTGAGTGGACCTCGCGTGCACGCCGTCGGCGCGAACGATTTTCCAGTCGGCGATCCGGATGGCGGTGCGGAACGGGCCCAACTCACTGGGGAGCAGTCATGGCCGGACGTAACTCAAACATTTCGCGGCGGACCCTGCTCGCCGGGACCTTGGCGGCACCTGTGGCAGGAAGCATCGCCCTCGCCGGCGCGCCGGTGGCAGCAAGTTACCAAGGGTCGGCAGCGGCCAGTGTGCTCCTTCAACGGAGGGACTGGCTGTCGCGGCGGATGGAGAGGCTCGAGCGGGATTTCTCCGCGAGGGTCGGGCTGTTTGTGGCAGACAGACTCACCGGCGCGGAGTTCGGGCACCGGGCGGACGAGCGGTTCGCCATGTGCTCCACGTTCAAGGTCTACGCCGCGGCGGCATTGCTGCAACGCGCCTGGAATGGGCTAGCGGACCTCAACCGGGGCATCCCCATCGATCCGGCCGGGGTGGTGGTGAACTCACCTGAATGCGCTGACTTCGCCGGGAGCACCCTGCCGCTGAAATGGTTCTGCAAAGTGGCGCTGACACACAGCGACAACACGGCGGGAAACCAGCTGCTGGAGGAACTGGGAGGACCTGCGGCGATCGGCGCCTACGCCCGGTCCCTTGGCGACACGGAAACACGGCTTGACCGCTGGGAGCCCGAGCTAAACAACGCCGAGCGCGGTGATCCGCGGGACACCTCCACGCCGCGGGCGCTCGCACAGGGGTACCGGGAGCTGCTGCTGGGCGGCGCCCTCAACCCGGAACCGCGGTCCCTGCTGACAGGCTGGATGCTGGCCAACGTCACATCGGGAAGGCGCATCCGGGCGGGCCTGCCGGACGGCTGGACGTCCGCAGACAAGACCGGCGCCGGGCTGTTCGGCACCGTGAATGACGTCGGCGTCATCTGGAATCCCGCCGGCGAACCGCTGGTGCTCTCCATCCTCACTGACTCCGCCACCGACGTGGCCGAAACGCCGGGGAGCAACGAACTGGTGGCGGCCATTACCCGGGCGGTGACCAGCGGCAAGTAACCAGCGCCAGTGTCCCGCCGAAAGCGTCCAGCCACGCCCCGACGAGTTTGGCAGGATCTCGACTACACATGACCGATTTCCGCCAGCCGCAGCGACGCGGCGAGGGCTAGATTGGCAACATGGCTAGCACCGCCGCATCCGGCCCCATTCCGTCCGCAGGCCCCCACGAAGGGTCTCCGCACGCTGCCCCCTCACCCGCCCCGCAACCCGCGCCGACCACTACCGGACGGGGGCCGGTCAACAAACTTGGAGTCGCTGCCGTCGCCGTCACCGTGATCCTGTGGGCCTCCGCTTTCGTGGGCATCCGCGCGGTGGGCCCAAGCTTCTCCCCCGGATCCCTGACCCTGGGACGGCTGGCGATTGCCGCCGTCGTCCTCGGCTTGGTGGTGCTGCCCAAGCTGCGGAACCTGCCCCGTGGGCGTGAGTGGTGGCCCATCCTCGCGTACGGCGTGATGTGGTTCGGCGGCTACAACGTGGCCCTCAACGCCGCCGAGCACATGCTGGACGCGGGCACCGCCGCCCTGCTGATCAACGTCAACCCCATCCTGATCGCCGTGATGGCCGGGGTGATCCTCAAAGAGGGATTCCCGCGCTGGCTGATTATCGGCAGCCTGATAGCGTTCGCGGGCGTGGCCGTCATCGCGCTGGGTTCCGGCCACCGGTCGACGGCGGACGTGCTGGGCGTGCTGCTCTGCCTCCTGGCCGCTGTGCTCGCCGCCGTCAGCGTCATCGTCCAGAAGCCGGTGTTGAGGAAGTTCCCCGCGGCACAGGCCACCTGGTTCGGCATCATGGTCGGCGCCATCTGCTGCTTGCCGTTCAGCGGCCAGCTGGTGGGCGAACTGCAGCAGGCCCCGCTGCCGGCAACCCTTGGGCTCGTCTACCTCGGGATCTTCCCGACGGCGATCGCGTTCACCACGTGGGCGTACGCACTGTCCCTCATCGACGCCGGAAAGCTGGCTGCCACCACGTATCTGGTCCCCGGCACCACCATCCTCATCTCCTGGCTGGTGCTCGGTGAAGTGCCCACCGTATGGGGCCTGGTGGGCGGCGTGATCTGCCTCGTAGGTGTGGGGCTGACGCGGCGAAAGTCCCGCTAGAGTCTTGGTATGCCCGCCAACCTGCCGCCAGGTCTCCCGATCGTCCCGGACGGGGCGGATGATGACACACCATTCCCGATGACCGAGGAAGACTTCGAGTCGGCCGTCAGCGACGCCCTGGAGCGCATCCCTCCGGATGTGGCGCGGGCCATGGACAACGTTGCCGTGTTCATCGAGGACGATTACGTTCCGCAGCCCGGCGAGGACCCGGACACCGTGCTGCTGGGCCTCTACGAGGGCGTCCCCCTAACCGAGCGCGATGCCTGGTGGGGCGCGGGCTCGCTCCCGGACCGCATCACCATCTACCGCGAGCCCATCCTGGAAATCTGCTCGTCCCGGGAAGAAGTCATCCAGGAGGTGGCCATTACTGTGACGCATGAGATTGCGCACCACTTCGGCATCAGCGACGAACGACTGCACGAACTGGGCTGGGACTAGCTAGCCTTGTAGGCATGGGACACGACCACAGCCACTCACACGGCATTACGGCCACGGGCAAGCACCGCAAACGCCTGATCGCCGTCCTCAGCATCACCCTGGCCGTGGTCCTGATCCAGATCATCGGCGCCGCGATCTCCGGATCCCTGGCGTTGCTGGCCGATGCCGGCCACATGCTGTCCGACGCCGCCGGCGTGTTCATTGCCCTGCTGGCCGCCTGGATTGCCACCCGGCCCGCGAGCGACCAGCGGACCTATGGGTACCAGCGCGCCGAGGTGCTGGCAGCTCTCGCCAACGCACTGGTGCTGATTGTGATCTCCGTGGTGATCTTCATTGAAGCCATCCGGCGGATCGGTTCGGCACCGGAAGTCCAGACGGATGTGATGCTCTACGCCGCCGTCCTGGGCGCCATAGCCAACCTGGTGTCGCTGCTGATCCTCCGCAGCGCCCAAAAGGAAAGCCTCAACGTTCGCGGCGCCTACCTTGAGGTGCTCGGGGACCTTCTGGGTTCGTTCGCCGTGATCGCCGCGGCCGTGGTGATCATGGTCACCGGGTTCCAAGCGGCGGACACGATTGCCTCCATGGTCATCGCAGTGATGATCCTCCCCCGGGCGTGGCACCTGCTCCGCGATGTGGTGGACGTGCTCCTGGAGGCCACCCCCAAGGGCGTTGAAGTCCAGATGATCCGCGAACACATCCTCTCCGTGGACGGTGTGGTGTCCGTACACGACATCCACATCTGGACCATCACGTCCGGAATGCCGGTCTTTTCCGCCCACGTGGTGGTGGAGGACGCCGTGCTGAGCGCCCGCGGCGCCGACCAAGTGCTGGACAAGCTCGGCTCCTGCCTCGGCTCGCACTTCGACACCGAACACTGCACCTTCCAGCTGGAACCCGAGAGCCACTCCGAGCACGAGTCCCACCAGCACGCGTGAGCGGCACTAGGGAATCCTCTGTTGTCCGTCCAGGTCCCGAGTGCCCTGCGCCAGGCCGACGGCGAACTCGTCGAGGACGGACAGGTGCGTGTCGAGTCCGACCGGCCGCTCGCTAGGACGGCCCAGCAGGTAGCCCTGTCCGGCGATGACAGGCTGCTGCAAGGCAGCGCCGGCAAGGCCGCGTTGCAGGAGCATGGTGAGCATGCCGGGTTCCTCGATTCCCTCGGCAATGATCCATCCTCCGGCCTGCTGGACGAACGTGACAGCGGCCGCCACGGTGGCCACCGCCGAAGGGTCGTTGTCGAGCCGGGAGATCACGTCCCCGTCAATTTTGATGATGTCGAATCGGACCAGCCTGAGGGCATGCAGTCCTGCGTTGCTCTTGCCCATGTCATCCAAGGCAAGCCGGAAGCCCCGGTCCTGGGCATGCCTGAGAGTACGGATCGAATCAGGATGGTTCAGACCGGCCTGCTCCGTCACCTCCAGAACGACGTCTTCAGGTTCCAGTCCCGCTGCGGCCAGCTCGGAGACCAAACGGTCAAGGTCGAAGCATGGCAACCCGTCAGGGTGCAGGTTCAGGAACAGCAGCCCTTCCCAGTGCTGGCTGCCGACAGCCGCCAGGACGGCTAACCGCGCGCGGGCATCCAGCGCCGCCGCAATACCGAGCCGTTCGGCAAGATCGAACGCCTCCTGCGGTCCGTTGATCCTTGATCCTGCCGGCAGGCGCAACAATGCCTCGTGGGCGAGAACCACGCCACGGCGCAGGTCCCAGATGGGCTGAAACGCCACGTTGAGCTGCGCATTGCTGGAAACCAGGGCGGTGAGCTCGTCGATTTTCTCGGCACTGACAGTGTGGCCCTCGGCCATGGACTTGAAGGAGATGCTTCGACGCCGACCCAGGCGCTTCGCCTCGTAGAGCGCCGCGTCGCTGCGCTCCCACAGTTCCGTCAAGGTCAGCGACTCGTCCGAACTTGCGGCGATGCCCGCGCTGAACGTCACGCCCGGGAACCGTTTGGCAAGGTCAGCACGGATCTGGTCGAGCGCGTCGGCTGCCCGGTCTTCATCGCTGCCGGGGAGGATGACGGCGAATTCGTCACCGCCGAGGCGGAAGGGGGTGTCGGTCCCGGGAAGTACTTGGAAGGAATCGGCAAGGCCTTGCAGGACGCGGTCGCCGTGGCTGTGGCCCAGCCG
Organism: Arthrobacter oryzae; assembly: GCF_030812315.1. Classification (GTDB taxonomy): domain Bacteria; phylum Actinomycetota; class Actinomycetes; order Actinomycetales; family Micrococcaceae; genus Arthrobacter; species Arthrobacter oryzae_B. The sequence continues at coordinate 224,525 of NZ_JAUSSM010000003.1, forward strand.
GTCGTTGATCTGTTTGAATCCGTCAATATCGAGCAGAACAAGGGACGTGACGGCGTACCGTGTGTCCGTCAGTGCTGCCTCAAGTAACGGCTTGAACGGACGGCGACCCGCCAGGCCGGTCAGCGGGTCCCCGTCAGCCTGCTGTTTCGTGCGCATCTGATGCCGCTGCAGGGAGTGTCCGCCGAAGACATACGACAACGGTATGGCGACCACTATCGCAGTGAACAGCCCCACGATCTTGTGCGGTCCCAGGTCTCCGATCAATGCCGTGATGATGTCCGCATGCTGGTCTATCTCAAGTATCAGCGTTCCTTCCGGGGCCGACACCGGCACCAGGAATTCGTACCGGGTAATTCCTCTACCGCCAATTTCGGCTTCGGTTTCGACTGTCGTTTCGCCGGAGGAGAGCACCTCGGAAAAACGGGAGGCGTCAGCATGGTCGGATGCGCCGCCGTCGCCGTCGCCGCCGCGGACGATCAGCGTCCCCGCCGCGTCAAACAAACCCACATACACAGTGCCTTGGCTGTGCTGCAGATGGCGGACCTCGGCAGCAATCGACTGCTCGCGCTGCAACGGGTTCGTGTCCGCAACGAGGAGCTGCTCAAGCCTTCCGGCCACAGCCTCGTAGGTCCGGCGGGAATCCTCCAGCCCGCGGTCAATGATGTGCTGCCGGGCGACGCCATACTCAATCAGACCTGCAACCAGCATCGCCGCCGACACCGCGAACACCCAGCGGACCGTGAAGGACAAGCCTTCCGCGTTGAGGCCGCGGCGCCTTCCCCGGCGTCCGGGCCTGCGGGAAGGTCCGCTGTCAGCTTCGCCATCCGACCACAAGTGGTGCCCACGATTTTCCACAACGCCCCCGTCGCAAGGAAGAACGGATACCCTGCGAGCAGAGAGCCGGTTAGGGGCCACGATAGTCGAACAGGCCTGTTGACGAACAGGGAATCGCTCACTGCGCCGGTTTTGCAGACACGCCGAAACCAATGTGACGAAATCACACCCTTGTTGTTTATGTTAGTGATGTGACCAGTGTTGCCAAAGTTTCTGCTGGCACGTAGCCTCGGGTGTGCTGGGTCTCCGCAGCGGGGCATTTACTTGTGACGATCACGTGTGAAAATCCAAACTCCTCGCTCATTCCAGCCTGACTGCTGCGAGGTTTATTGATGGGTTTGACCGGATCCGGCCGCAAAGCGGCCGTGCTGTGCACCGCCGTCGTACTCCTCGGATCCCTCACCCTGCCCGCCCAGGCCGCACCGCTGCCGCCCGCAGCGGTGCCCACTGTGGCTGTTCCGGCGTCGCCGGAGATTCCGTCCCCCGAAGAGATCGCGGCAGCCAAGGCAAGTGAAAGCGCGACGGCGGACCAGGTCACCCGGATCGACCGCATCCTGGCGGACGCCGCCGCAGCCCAGGAAGCCAGCTTTGCGGCGGCCATGCGGGCCAACAATGCCTACGGTGATGCCCTGGTCACCCTCGAGGTCCGCCGGGATGCCGCCACGCTCGCGTCGGCGAAAGCCGCGTCCGCCGAGGCCGAGCAGGCCAAGACCCGCAAGCAGGTGGGGCAGCTGGCCGGGGACCTGTACCGGAACGGCGGGCTCAATCCCGCACTGAGCAGTTTTGTCAGTGGAAACGGCGATGCACTGCAGCAGGCCGCCACCCTTGAAGCCATCTCTGCCAGCCGCAGCCGGGCCTTCGAAGCGGCCGATAACGCCGCCTCGGCCGCCAAGTCCCTGACCGCAGCCGCGGAAGACGCCAACCGGGCCGCCGACGATGCCGCCAAGTCGGCCGAAGACCGCAAGGTTGACGCGGAACGCGCCAACGCGGCCAATGCGAAGGCGGTGTCCGAGGCGAAGTCCCAGCGGACCGTGCTGGTGGACCAACTTGCAAGCCTCAAGAACACCACCGTGGCGCTCGAGTCCGCCAGGGTGGACGCCATGGACCGCCAGCGAGCCCAGGATCGGCTGGCGGCTGTCACCGCGGCCGCCGCTGCGCCGGCCGCAGCTGCACAAAACAGCGCGCAAAACCAAAACCGGCCGGCCGCGCAGGCACCTGCGGCACCCGCTCCTGCGGCACCCGCCCCGGCCGCTCCTGCGGCTCCCGCTCCGGCCGCTCCTGCGGCTCCCGCTCCGGCTGCACCGGCCGCTCCTGCGGCTCCTGCTCCGGTCGCCCCGGCCCCCGTTCGGCCAGAGCCGGTTACCCCTCCGCCCGTAGTTCCGGCCCCAGCTCCTGCCCCGTCCCCGGGCGCCTCCAACCAGACCGCCATCTCGGCGGCACTGGACAAGGTGGGGTCCCCCTACTTCTACAAGTACGGCGGCTCCGGCCCGCTTGGATTCGACTGTTCGGGACTGGTACAGAACTCCTTCGCCGCGGCGGGCAAATACCTTCCGCGCACGGCAGCCCAGCAGTACGCCCAGGCTCCCGTGCACGTGCCACTGTCGCAGGCGCAGCCCGGCGACCTCCTGGTCTGGGGATCAGCCCCCGATTTCTACCATGTAGGGATTTACCTTGGCGGCGGGCGCGTAGTCCAGGCACTCAACCCGGAGGACGGCATCACTGTGACGGACCTGGCCTGGATGGCCGGAATGCAGCTGCACCCCACCGCCGCCCGCTACTAGGAGCACGGAGCGCGCCGGTACAGGGAGCCGTGTCCGGAGCGCACGGGACCCGCTCCGGCCACTAGGAGAGAATGTCCTTCGTGACGAACCGGCCATAGGCGAGCGCCCCGAAGACGGCGATGTAGCCGGCCTGGAGCAACGCATTGTCGCCGAAGGCATCCCACGCAATGGGCTGGCGCAACAGGTCGGCAAACCCGAACCAATAGTGGCTGAACAGCCAGGGGTGCAACCATTCCAGCTGGGGCAGCTCACCCAGCACCTGGGACACCACCGAGATCACGATCGTGGCGGCCATGGCGCCCACGGGAACATCCGTCAGGGTGGACAGGAACAACCCGACGGCGGAGAGTCCCAGCAGCGACACCGTCAGGTAGGCGGCCACGAGCACCAGGCGGACGACCGCTTCCTCCGGTGTGATCACGTCGCCGGACAGCAGCGTCACCGGTCCCACCGGAAACAGCGCAGCGCCAATGCCGGCGCCGGCCAGTGCCACAACCAGCGGGGCGACAATGCAGAACCCGGCGGCGCCCGCGTATTTGACCAGAAGTAAACGCACCCGTCCGGCCGGAGCGACGAGCAGGTATCGCAGGGTCCCCAGGCCAGCTTCGCCGGCAATGGTGTCGCCAGCCACCACGCCCACGGTGAGCGGCAGGAAAAGCGGCACGCAGACCAGCATGGCCGTCACCCCCACGAACAGCCCGTTCTGGGTGATCCTGTCCAGGAAGGCTGGCCCCCGGCCGGGCGGTACGGCCGAGGAGGCCCGGACGGCGATTGCCATCAGCACGGGCACGGCGGCGAGCGCCAGCATCATGGCCCAGGTCCGGCGCCTCCGGAAAAGGACGGCCAGCTCGGAGGCCAGCAGCGGCCACCCGGAGGATGACCTGTCCGACGGCGGTTCGGCTGTGCCAACGTCGGCGGCACCGTCCGTACCGGCCACTTCCCTGATAGGCAATGCCCTGTTGGGCACTTCTCTGTCGGGCACTTCTCTACTGGGCAATGTCGAACCCCTCCCCCGTCAGCGCCACAAAGCGGTCTTCCAGGCTGCCCTGCTCCACGGCAAACCCGCGGACCCGCACTCCGGCCGCCACCAGGGCGGCCACCACGGCCTCCGGCACCACATCGCCGCCGGCGGGCTCGGCGCCGTCAGGTGGGGCAGCGCCGTCAGCATGCCCGCCCGGGGCGGCCCGCGCGGCGGTTCCGGCCGGGACGCCCGCCTCTCCAACCGAGGCGGAATACACCAGCGCTCCGTTGCTTCGGCCGCCCACCGGGGTCATGCCCAGCCGGGCGAAGACGCCCTCGGCGAGGCCGGCGTCGGGCGTTACCAGGCGGATTCGGGCCTTGCCCGCGTCGCGCAGTTCCGGGAGTGTTCCCTGCGCCACGAGCCGCCCCGCGCTCATCACGGCTGCGTGGGTGCAGATCTGCTCCACTTCGGCGAGCAGGTGGCTCGAGACGAAAACCGTGGCACCGTCCGCCGCCAGCGACCGCACCAGCGAGCGGACCTCGCGCGTTCCCTGCGGATCGAGGCCGTTGGTCGGTTCGTCGAGCACCAGCAGTTCCCGGGGCGAGAGGAGCGCGTTGGCGATGCCCAGGCGCTGTTTCATGCCCAAGGAGTACGCGCGGACCTTCTTCCCGGCGGCGTGTGACAGTCCAACGCGTTCCAGCGCTGCCTCCACCCGGGCACGCCGCGTGGAGGTTGCCGCATAGGGGTCCGCGGCATCGAGGCGCCGAAGATTGGCCGCCCCTGAAAGGAACGGGTAGAACGCCGGGCCTTCCACCAGGGCGCCTACCCTAGGCAGGACCTCGTGGAAACGGTCCGGCATCTCCAGCCCCAGCACGCTGACGGAGCCTTCGGTGGCCCCGGCAAGACCCAGCAGCATTCGGATGGTGGTGGTTTTCCCGGAGCCGTTCGGACCCAGGAAACCAAAAACGGACCCGCTCGGAACGGACAGGTTGACTCCGTCCACGGCCAGCTGATGGCCGAACCGTTTGCTGAGCCCGCGCGTCTCTATGGCGAGCTCTGTGCCTCGGCCCGCGGCTGTCACCTCGCGGCAGCAGCGGTCAGCAGGCGCTCCGCGGGAACGGACCCGGCGAAGACGCGGCCATCATCGGTGAACAGCACATTCACGACGGCGGTGCTGAAGAGCCGTCCGCCAGGCACCGCAACAGCGGCCTGCTGAAGCAGCGGATCGTTAGACAGCATCGCATCGGCCTCTGCGGACGCCGGGCTGGCAGGGAATTCAACCACGCTCTCCCAGCCGGTACCCGTCACCGTGGGCCGCGCGAGGGCGCCGTTGGGATCCCTGTAGTCAGGTGCGACGGCGTCGGGCTCTACGGCGTCCGGCGGAACGGCGTCAGGAGCTACGGGGGCTGGATCTTCGGCGTCGGGGACTACGCCGCTTTCCGTTCCGTGTTTAGGCCAGTGCCCTTTCCCCCAGTGTCCTGTCCCGTGGGCCGGGACTTCAATTTCCTTGACAGTGGCGCCCGGAGGCGGGCTGAAGGCGAACAGGGAAGCGTCCGGCGCTTCGAGCGACAGGCTGGTAAACGCCAGCTTGAACGCCGGCTCTTCCTGGCCGCGGGCCTTCAGTTCGACACTGAGCGGCAGGCCGCTCTCACCATCGACCGCCACGGCGACCGAACCGATAAGGGTGCCTTCTGTCCGGGGCGTGATCACCAGGTTGTAGGCAGCCCGGCCGGCAACGTTGACCTCCGGATGCACGGCAACTTCAGTGGTGGGATCGGCGGCGGCAATCAGCCGCCCGGCCAGTTCCTCCGGCGTCGGCATCACACCGTGCATCCCGGTGTCCCGATGCTTGTAATGGCCGAAATCCTTGGTGTGGCCGGCGTCGGCGGGGAGTGTCAGGTGCATTGCGGTGTTGTCCTTGGAGCTGTACAACCACACCTGGTCGCCGCTCCGCACCGCGTTGCGTTCAGCGAAGCGGTCCAGCACCTGGACGCGCACGTTGCTGGGTCCGTCCAGGAAGACCCGTGTGGTGTGCGGGCCGCTCAACAGCTCCAGGACGGAGGCGGCCCCGCCGCTCCCGGATGACGGCCCCGCCTGGGGCAGTTCCGGAAGGCCAATCCGGGAGGTCTGCTCCAGGGTCCCGGAGAGGGACGGAGCGCTGTGCTGTGCCACCAGGGCCAGCACCTCGGCCGGCGTTTTGGCGGGCAGCGGGTCCCCTGCGCTTGCAGGCAGCGAGCCGGCCAGCGCAGCGGCGGCAATAACGGCAGGCACGGCAACGGCGGGCATCCACCGCAGCCACTTTCTGGTCATGACAACTCCGCTCCGACATCGCAGCTTATTGATTCCAGAGTACGCCTCGGGCCCGCCCCGTACACCCCTTGGAACAGCTCCCGGGCTGCCTGTCCTGTCCTGCCCGATCGGTGGCTGGTGCGTCCAGGCCGCGGTTCAGCCTGCTGACGGCGCGACCGTGCCGGCCCCGCCGTCGAGCGTGATGACCTGGCCGGTGCTGATGGCGGAGGTGGCGTCCGGGACGCCCACGACGGCGGGAATCCCGTATTCCCGGGCGACCACCGCGCCGTGGGAGTTGGGGCCGCCCATTTCCATCACCAGTCCGCCGGCGGTGAGGAACAGCGGCGTCCAGCCGGGATCCGTTGACGGGGCCACCAGGATTTCTCCCGGTTCCAGCCGGGCGCCGTGCGGGTCCAGGATGACGCGTGCCTTGGCGGTGACGGTTCCGGCCGAGGCCGGCGTGCCGGACAGGACTCCGGCTGGCCAGGCTCCGGCTGCATTTCCTCCGCGCGCCTGGAGCGCCTCGGGCTCCGTTCCGTCGGAAAGCAGCACCCGCGGGATGCGGCGGCGGCCCAGTTCGGCGGCGTACGCCTCACGGCGCTCCGCCACAAGCCCGTGCAGGGACGATCCGGCGAGGCCCCGGTGGGCTTCGGTGAAGTCGAGGAAGAAGATGTCGTCGGCTTCGGCGATGCGGCCGGCGGCGGCGAGCTCCGCTCCGACGGCCGAGAGCTGTAGGCGCACCGAGGCCAGGCCCTCGACGATGTGGTACTTCGGCAGTTCGCGCAGCCCGGCAAACAGCCTCGTCCGTTTCAGCGCGCCCCGGACCAGGCGGGCGCGGAGCCGGGCTGCCGGGCCGCCGCGGCTCCCTGCAGCAGCTGTGAGCTGCTCGATCCGGGCCTCCGCCTCGCGGGCAGCATTGGCGAACTGTCTGTCCGGCGCCAGCGCGGGATCGTCGAGTTTGAGGTAGTTGGCGAGGACGCCAAGGACGTGCCCGGGGTCGTCGGACCAGCGGGGCATGCCGAGATCGATCTCCGCGACGGCGCGGTGCCCGTACCGGGCGAGGAAGCCCGCCAGCCCGGACTGCACGACGGCGGGCAGCTCACCGGCGCGGTACCGCGCGGCCAGTTCCGGCGGGGACGACTCCTCAAAGGCTGCAGCGGCTCCGGCGTGCGCACGGATGTCCGTGGCGAGCTGCCACAGGGCAAGGTCCATCTCCGTGGTCACGTTGTTGGGCAACCCGCGCAACACAGGCTGCAGTGCACCGGCTTCCACGCCATGCCCGGCCAGCTTCCCTGCGAGGCCCAGCAGCGCAAACCCCAGCGCGGGCAGCGGGAGCACTGCCGGGACGATCGGGAAGAGCTCCTCGCCGAGGATGCGTTCGGCGTGGTTCAGCCGTTCCGCGGCAGTGGCTTTGGCCGGGACGACGAGGGCAGCCCTGAGTCGCTCGCCGAAACCATCCACGCGCCGGAGCGCCGCTTCTGGGCGGAACAGTGCCCGGAGCAGGGTCTCCGGAATCCGGGCCTTTGCAGCCAGCGGGCCGACGTGCCGGAGGAGCCGCCAGGGGGTCCTGAGCGTCACGGAGAACCGGGGATCGGCAAAGAGTCCGCGCAGGACGGCGGCGGATCGGGCTTCCATGATGTCGAAGACGCGGGGCACGATCGCACGGCCCACGCTGCTGCGGACAACGGGGGTGGTGTCGAAGAAGAGGCGGTATCCTGCCTGCCGGAACGGGGCCGGACCGTTGCGGGGCACCGGCACGTCAAAACCGGCCGCGCGTGCAATGGAGGACGCAATCAGTTTGAGGCCGGCCGTGCCCATCGGCGTGAGCGGCCTGGTCAGGCCCTGGGCGAGGCTGAAGCAGAGGTAGACGCGCGTCCCCTCCCGCTCCGGCAGGTCGGGACGGGGGTCCGGAAGCGGGTACAGCGTGGTGATGGGCCGGGACTGCGTCAGCCAGAGCTTGTCCGCACCGTCGATGGCCCATTCGATGTCCTGGGGGGCACGGTAGTGCCGCTCCACGCGGCTGCCCAGCGCAGCCAGCGCCCGGATCTGGACATCGCTCAAGGAGGGGGCGGAGTCCGGCGCCAGCGTGACCCGCTCGGTGCCGCCTCCCGGGACCGGACGGATGGCGATCCCCTTGTCCCCCGGCCGCCGTTCCCGGATCTCCTTCGAGTCCGTATCCACGACGAAGTGGTCAGGGTTCACCGCACCGGAAACCACTGCCTCGCCCAGCCCCGGGCTGGCATCGATCACGGCTTCATGGCGCCTGCCTGTCACCGGGTTCGCAGTGAACAGGACCCCGGCCACGGCAGCATCCACCATGCGCTGGACCACCACTGCGAGCGCCACCGTTGAGGGGCTGATCCCGTGCGTGGCCCGGTAGCTCACCGCCCGGTCGGTCCACAGCGAAGCCCAGCACTGACGGACCGCGGCCAGCACGGCGTCGGCGCCCACTACGTTGAGGTACGTGTCCTGCTGCCCGGCGAAGCTCGCAAAGGGAAGGTCCTCGGCCGTCGCCGACGACCTTACGGCCACCGGAACGTCGGTCCCCAGCGCGGCATAGGATTCGCGGACTGCATCGGCAATCTCGGGCGGAATCTCCACCCCAAGGATGAGTTCACGCGCCCGGGCCGCAAGCCCGGCCTGAGCCCCAAGGTCATTGGTCCCGGTGGCTGCCAGTGCGGCGTGCACCTCTTCGAGTCCCGCGGGCCGCACCGCCCTCCGGTACGCGTCCGTGGTCAGGCAGAACCCGGGCGGAACGGGGAGCCCGGCACCGGTGGTTTCACCGAGGTTGGCGGCCTTGCCTCCCACTCGCGGCAGCATTCCGGCGTTGATCAGCTCCAAACCCAGGACCAGGCCATCCGCCGGCACATCAGGGGTGTTGACCTGGTTCACCGCTGGCCTCCTGGTGTCGCTGGGCGGACGGACTGGGAAGTCCGGCTAGGCAGTCTCGATGGGAAGGCCGGCGAGGCCGTCCGGATAGGAAGGCGGGTTAGGCCGCGCCGAGCATGGGCCCGAAGCTGGCACGGTCGGCAAGCCGCGGATCGTCCCTGTCCGGAACCACCAGCACCGGCCCCTTGGCATGATGAAGGATGCCGTCCGACGTCGACCCCAGCAGCATTCCCGTGAAGCCGCCGCGGCCGCGGGTTCCCACGACCACCAGCTCCACGTGCCTGCTGGCGTCAACCAGCACGTCGACAGGCGAGCCGTCCACGAGCTGCGTTTCCACGGTCAGCTTGGGATAGTGGCTCTTCAGCCAGGCCACACCGGCGTCGAGCTGGACGCGGATGTCCGCGAACAGCGCTTCCCTGTCCATGGGCGCCGGGACCCATGCCAGCGAACCGCTGTATTGCGGCACGGCACAGACCACCCGAAGGGGCGCGCCGAGCCGTTCGGCCTGGTCCGCAGCTTCCAGCACAGCCACGCGGGCCTGCTCGGAGCCGTCAACGCCTACCACTACTACGTGTTCCACCGGCTGGCGGCCGGACTTGGCCTGCTCGGCCTTGACGTGTTTGTCGTCCGTGGTTTCGCCGAGGCGGTCGGCACAGATCAGCGGCACAGTAACAGTGGGGCACTTGGCGTGTGCCGGCAGGGCGCTGCTGACCGAGCCCAGGAGCCTGCCCACGAAGCCGCCCCTGCCGCGGGTGCCGAACACCAGAAGTTCAGCGGATTCGGACATCTCCAGCAGCACCCCTGAGGCGTCGCCGTTCTCTACTGAAGCGTCAACGTCAATGTCATAGGGAGCCACTTTGTCCATGGCCTGCTTGAGGATGGCTTCGGCGCCTTCGCGGATCACCGAGTCATCGACGGTGGCGTAGCCGCCGTCCAGGCCCGACGCCGCGAAAATCGGCACGGAGTAGGCAGTCACGATGTGAAGCGGGCGGCGGCGCCGTTCGGCTTCCCGGGCGGCCCATACGAGTGCGCACTGGCTATGGTCGGAACCGTCCACGCCCACAACGATCCCTTCGGGGGCGGCAGAACCGCCGTCGTCATCCCTTGACGGGTGCACCTGATCTCGGCCCATGGGGTCCGCCTCCTCGCGATACTGCCTGATGTTGCCGCTATTCTGCCAGAAGTCTCCGCCCGCGGGGTGCACCGGGAGCCAGGTACTGCTGTTGGCTGAAAATCAGCTCTCTCTGATAACTATTCTCGGTTGCTGAACGGTAAGCAAGCGCCCCCAATCCGCCGCCTGGCCGGGCCTGTGACCCCGAGCTTGCTCCCACTTTTTACAGCGCGGAAACATAGAGATCCCACCTCCGATGTCGAAAATTACAGGTGTGAGATTGTTGGGGTAGCCAATGTCCGGCAAGGGCTATCCAGAGGTCGAAAAGTTCTGTAGTGTCGAGGCGTTGCGAATCTGAGATCTGTGTTTCAGAACACAATCCAGCTTCATGCGCGGCGGCCGGACTTTGGGGGTTACGGAAAGTGCAGGAGGGATCTGCACAGTGAACCATTCGAGGAGGAACCAGCAGTGTCGAGCATGCCAATTTGTGGCGGGACCGAGCAGACCACCACGGTGATCATCGGCTCAGGGCTGCCGGGCCTGGCGATTGCCAGTGAGCTCCGGCGGCGCGGCGTGGATTCCATCACCGTGGATGCGCTCGAAACCCTGGGCGGCATCCAATCCGCCAATACCGTCTCGCTGCCCCGCTGTGACGCGCCGAATTCAGCCACCATGCAGGAGCGCAACGAAATCCTCCGGCATCTGCGGAACTACGCCAGCAGCCACAACCTGGACATCCGCAATAACACCCGGGCCGTTCAACTGAACCTGCTGGGCACCGGGCTCTCCGAGCCGTCCACGCATCAGTGGGCCGTCCACACGCCGGACGGCGTCCTTTTGGCCCACCACATTGTCCTGACCCGCGGTGCGCACAGCCAGCTGCGCCGCATGCTTGCCGACCTGGGGCTGGCCCTCGGGCAGAACCTGGCGACCGCCATGCGTGCCATCGGCATTTACCTGGTCGGGGTTGGTGAGCTCATCACCCCCACGCCAAAGGAAGTTCTCCGCCAGGCAAAGGTTGTTGGGCAGGCGATTTCCGCCAAGGTGTATCCGGACAGTGTTCCGTCAGTGCTCACGGGAAGCTTCGCCGCGCTGCGGGCACCGGCCTAGATGGCGCAGCCCACCTAGACCCGGAATCACCCGGCCCAACTCACTGCTCCTCGCCGTCGTCGCCGTCGGGGGTCTTGAGGTTGTGTCGTGCCAGCACAGCCAGCGCTACGAGGATGCCCAGGGCGGTCCCGGCGAAGAGCACCAGGCTCCACGGGAACGGCTCGGATGCGTCCGGCGCCGGCTCCGGCGACGTCGTGGTGCCGGGCTCGGGCGTGCCCGCCGTGGGGGCCTGTGCCGGTGTTGTGCTGCCGGCCGTCGGACCCGCAGTCCCCGTGCCTGTAGTCCCGGGGACAGCCGCTCCGGCGGTCGCCGTAAACGTAAAGGTGCCCTCGATCGGGTGCGAATCAGAACTGACCACGCGCCACACCACGGTGAACTGCCCGGCCGGAGCACCGGCCCGGAGTTTCTGCGAAGCCACGTTGTCCACGATCTCCACGGGGCCCTCTGCCCAGTTGGTGCCCGCCGCATCATTCACCCGGATCTGTGATCCCAGCGCGAGCGGGTCGTTGTTGAACGTGACCGTCACCTTCTCCGGAGGGGTAGCCACGGTGGCTCCCTGGGCCGGGCTGCTGGATTCGGCGGCGTCATGGGCTGAGGCGGGCGCCGCTGCAAACAGCACGGCGGCCGCGAAAAACAGTGCCCCAAGAAGGGCGCTCAGCAGGTGGCGGATGGGACGCATTGGGGGCTACTCCTGTGTGTTGGCTTCCTTACAGACTAGGCGAAATCACGGGGTCGGGAGCCGCCAACCTACTAGGATTCAAGTAATCCCCAACACTCTCCCGGAGGACTAATGCTTAAGCAGGGCTCTGCACTGGACCGGTACTTCAAAATATCCGAGCGGGGGTCCAACTTCTCCCGGGAGATCCGCGGCGGCTTTGCCACGTTTTTCGCCATGAGCTACATCGTGGTGCTGAATCCGCTGATCCTCTCCGTGGCCGACTCCAGCGGCGCAACCCTGGGCTTCCCGGCCGTCGCAGCCGTCACCGCATTTGTGGCAGGCATCCTGACCATCCTCATGGGCGCCTGGGCCAAGCACCCGTTCGCCATGGCCACCGGGCTGGGCGTCAACGCGTTCGTGGCCGTGACAGTCGCAACGAATCCGGGCCTGACCTGGCCGGACATGATGGGGCTCGTGGTCCTCTCCGGCGTCACCATGCTGATCCTCGTCCTCACCGGGTTCCGCACCGCGGTGTTCAAAGCCGTTCCGGACGGGCTCAAAACGGCCATCGTGGTGGGCATCGGCCTGTTCATCGCCCTGATCGGCCTGGTCAACGCAGGCTTTGTCCGCCGCATCCCGGATGCCGCCGGCACCACGGTACCGGTGGGCCTTGGCTTCGACGGCAAGCTCCTGGGCTGGCCCACCCTCGTGTTTGTGTTCGGCCTGATCCTGACCATTGCCCTGGTGGTCAGGAAGGTCAAGGGCGCCATCCTGATCGGCATCGTGGCCGCCACCGTGCTCGCGGTGATCCTGGAATTCACCCTGCACATCGGCCCGAGCATCGCCCCGGGCAAACCCTTCAACCCGCAGGGCTGGTCCCTGGTGGCCCCGACTTTTACGGAGTGGGCCGCACCCGACCTGTCTCTGATCGGCAAGGCCAACCCCATCGGCGCCTTCGAACACCTGGGCTTCGTGGCGGCAACGCTGCTGGCGTTCGTGATCCTGCTGAGCATCTTCTTCGACGCCATGGGCTCCATGGTGGGCCTGGCCAACGAGGCCGGAACCGTGGACAAGGACGGCAACATCCCCGACGTGGACCGCGTGCTGCAGGTCGACGCTCTCGGTGCCATCGTGGGTGGCGGCGCGTCCGTCTCCTCCAACCAGATCTACGTAGAATCCGGTGCCGGCATCGGCGAAGGCGCACGCACCGGCCTGGCGTCGATCGTCACCGGCCTGCTGTTCCTCGTGGCCATGTTCTTCACCCCGCTGATCAACCTGGTGCCGTTCGAGGCCGTAGCCCCGGCGCTTGTCGTGGTGGGCTTCCTGATGGTCTCCCAAGTGGGCAAGATCGACTGGCAGGACTGGGGCATCGGGATTCCCGCGTTCCTCACCTTCAGCCTGATGCCGTTCACCTACTCGATCGCCAACGGCCTGGGCGCCGGGTTCATCGCCTACGTCCTGATCCGCACCGTCCAGGGCCGCGTGCGCGACGTCCACCCGCTCATGTGGGCCGTGGCCGCCGCGTTCCTGCTCTTCTTCGCCGTCGGCCCCATCGAGCAGGCTCTGGGCATCCACTAGCGTCCCCACCGGCGGCGTTGGGGGCTGTCCGGGATTTGGGACAGCCCGACGGCGGCGGGGCTGGTTTTCGGTGCCCTGTTGCGGTGAGCTTGGAGTATGCCTCGCACAGCCCTTAAAGTCGACATCCCGCCGCTCACCTGGAGGGGCCGTTTCGACGGCGACGGCGACGAGCACCGCCGCTGGTGGCAGGCCGTCAAGCCGTATCGCCTCGAGCCTGCCGCGCCCCCGCCGGAACACTCAGGGCACGGCAGCCGTCCCGCCGTCATTCTGGGCTTCAGCAGCGACGCGGGCGTGCTCCGCAACAAGGGCCGGGTGGGCGCCGCCGCGGCCCCCGGCGCCATCCGTGCCGCCCTCGGTCCGCTCGCGTTCCACCTCCCGCGGGAGGTGTTCGATGCCGGTGATGTGACCGTCAAGGACAATGCGCTGGAGGCCGGCCAGGCCCGTGCCGGGCTGGCAGTCGCTGAAATGCTCGACGCCGGCAACCTCACGGTGGTGCTGGGCGGCGGCCACGAGACCGCGTTCGCCAGCTACCTTGGCGTGGCCGGTTCCGAAGCCGTCCGCGGCGGCAGGCGGCTGGGTGTGCTGAACCTGGATGCGCACTTCGACCTCCGCGACGCGCCCGAGCCGTCCTCCGGCACACCCTTCCTGCAGATGGCCCGGGCGGAGGAGGCCGCCGAACGCAAACTGAACTACGCCGTCGTCGGAATTTCCGAGCCCAACAACACCCGTGCCCTGTTCAGGACCGCCGAACGGCTGGGCGTGAAGTACCTGCTGGATGAGGAATCCTCAGCGGAGGCCACCCGGAAGTTCGTGGCCGATTTCCTGGACACTGTGGACGTGCTCTACCTGACCATCGACCTGGATGTGCTGCCCGCCGCAGTGGCACCGGGAGTCAGTGCCCCGGCCGCGTTCGGGGTGCCCCTGGCCGTGGTCAGCGCCGTGTGCCGCCAGGTGGCCGCCAGCGGGAAACTGCTGCACCTGGACGTCGCCGAGCTGAACCCGAAGTTCGACACCGACCAGCGCACAGCCAAAGTGGCGGCCCGGCTGGTCAACACCTTGCTGGGCTAGCGGCCTGCGTCAGTCCCCGAAGGTGACGACGGCGGTGGACCACGGTCCCAGCGTTACCGCCAGGGCGCCGTCGTCCGCGGGATCCGCAGCCGCGGTGGCGCCGGCAGAGGCGCCGATCACCGTCACGTCGGCCGTCGCCGCATCGGAGCCGCCCGGCAGGGACAGGGCCGCTGTGGCTTCGCGCGGGCTGAGGTTACCCAGGAACACCTGCAGGCCGGCGGCTGACTGCACCGGGTAGACCGTCACCAGGGTCTGCCCGGTGGCCCGTTGAACCGGCTGCCGGGTGGCGGCCAGCACGGGTTCCCCCTTGCACGCCGCGAGCTTCTGCAGCAGCTCGCCTGCGGGATTGAGGGTGCCGTCTGCTGCAGCGATGCCCCGCGGAGATCCGGCCTCGAAGTAGGTCACGGAGGCCACGCCCCCAAGGGTCAGGGCGTCGAGGCTGGCCAGTGTCCACGCTGCGGTGAAGCTGTGGTCCTGGAGCTCATCGCCGTCGGCATGCTGGTCCGGGGCGTGGAACCGGGGCTTGAGGGTAATGGGTCCCACGTGGACAGGGCGCCCGTCGCCGAGCCTCAGGGCGTTGGCCGCGGTGCTCCTGTGGACGGGCACTGTCTCCACGATGTGGGGAATCTCCGTGCTGTGGACCTGCGGCGTGAGGCTGAAGGCCAGGGCATCAGCGTCCGGCGGGACGGGGCTGCTGCCGCCGCCGGCAATCCACCGGTTGAGTTCGGTGAAATGCGAGCGGGTGCCGGCCAGGAGCTGCCCGCTGAATCCTGCGTTCTCAAGAGATGGTTTCAGCCCAGCCAACGCCGCCGGATCCGTGCACTGCGTCTCGGGGTGGAACAGTCCCAGCCGGACGATCCGCGAGAGCTGCCCGTCCAGGGCACCTCGGAGGGCTTCCGCCACACCGTCTGCAGAAGGCGAAACGATCCGTACGTCCAGGGCGGCGCCGTGGCGGTCGGCCTCGCGGGCTGCGGCGGCAAGCTTGGCAGGCCAGGCTTCCCGGGGTTCGTACAGCTCCACGAGGACGGCGTTGAGGCCGGGCAGCTGCGCTCCCTGCCCGGAGCCTGCGGCAGCTGTTGCGGCAGGACCGCTGCCGGCCGGGTCCGCTGGGGCCACGCCCGCCGGGTCCACGGAGAGCGCCAGCGCCGGGACAGTTCCCACCGGTTCGCCCACGGTGAAGGCCGCCTGGTCCTCGCCGACGGGGAGGGGATTGTCCGGCGTCTCGATGCTGAGGGCCTCAATGCTGACCGACTGGGTCACGGTGTCCCCCGCGGCAACGTCCACCGGGGTGGGTAGCGCGGACGGGGTGCTATAGGTCTTGAAGGAACCGTCGCTCCAGTTCCGCTGGTCCTCGGTCTCGAAGATGTCCCCGGAGAAGCCCAGGTCGAAGGCGGTTCCGGCGTCGGCCCACTCCAGCGAGGAGATGTCGGTGAAGACCAGGTCCGGCCTGATGTCCGTGGGGAAGGCTCCGGCGGTGACGTTGCCGTCCGGTGAGACCACGCTGACGTCCCGTCCGGCTTCGCTGGTGGGATGGAGGACCACCAGCCCGATCCGGTTCCGCCGGAACGCTGTCTTCGCCCGGCCGGAAAACGATACTTCGACCGTGGCCGGTGTAATCCGGAGCATCAGCATGGCTTCGAAGGCAACGGCACCGGCTTCTGCCCCGGCACCGTCCGCTGAGCCGGGTGCCGCATAGTCGACGTGGATACGGAGGCTGACGCCGTCGTCGTCCTTCAGTTCGGCAAGATCCCGTACCGACGGCGCAAAGGTGCGCCATTCGTGGTCCCGCACCACAGCCTTGATGGCACGCAACACGGGCCTGCCGCCGTAGCTGATGTTCGCCAGTTCGTCCCCGATCAGCTCCGCCGTCCAGACGCCCACTGCGAGCTTGCGGATCTGCGGATCAAGGCGCCGCTCGAGCGCGGGGCGCAGGTCGGAAACCGCCTGGGCGGACAGTGTTGCTGCGGAGTGCAGGGTTGCGGAGTGCTCGGTAGACACGGAAGGCTGCTCTCTGGTGGCTGGTGACTGCGCCCAGCTGACCCCGGGCCGGTCCTGTCGCATTGACGATATCGGATGGGGCGCGGCGGCTCAATGGCCGTCCACCAGTGTTGACTGCGCGGCCTACTGCGCGGCGTCGTAGCCGGCCAGCAGACGGCGCGAGGCTGTCGTCATATGGGAGGCCATGGCCTTCGTGACCGCGTCGGCGTCGTGTGATTCGAGCGCCTCGAAAATGGCCCGGTGCTCCGCGAGCGCCGCGGCAGCATGCCCTTCATCAGTAAGGGCACGGTCAACCCAGATCCGCAGCAGGGAGCGGATGCTCTGCAGAAGCTCCTGCAGTACCTGGTTTCCGGAGCTGGTGGCGATCTCCTTGTGGAAGGCGGCGTCGGCTTCAACGAATGCCGCGAGGTTGTCCAGGTTCTTTTCCATGGAGTCGAGGTTGGCCCGCATGCGCTCCAGTGCCTCGTCGGTAATCCTGGCCGCGGCAAGCTGCCCGGCCTGGACCTCCAGGCCGCTCCGCAGTTCGATGAGCTCGCGTGTCCTCGGCTCACCCAGCATGAGTCCCCAGCTGAGGGTCCGCGGCAGGAGCTCGGAGACACCGTCACGCAGATACGTCCCAGACCCCGGGCGGACGATCACGATGCCCAGGATTTCGAGGGCGGCGAGCGCTTCACGCACGGCCGATCGGCCCACCCCGAGCGAAGCAGCCAGCTGCCGCTCGGCGGGAAGGCGGGTTCCGGCGGCAATGTCGCCGCTGGTGAAGTAGGCCATCAGCCTCTCGGCGACCTCGGAGACGACAGAACCCTGCCCCATGGAACCGAGCGCGGCACTGATTTTGGCCGTCGAGGCGGCGGAGTTTGCGGACACAGTCTCAGGGTAGCAACCGGACGCACTCAAAAACGGCATCGGTACCCCACAAAAAATAAATCAGTCAACCGGTTGACCAATTTATCGTTTCTGGCTTATGGTGGAAGTCACAGGCCTAGCCCCCCACCTTGATCCGCCCCCGACGCTAAGCCTCGAAACCAGCCCCACGCCTCCAGCGCAGGATGCGGCCGGGACATCAACATCTAGGAGTCAACGTGGACACCACACAATCGGTGGTCGAAAAATCTGCAATCAGGAAAGTGGCGATCCGGCTGGTGCCGTTCGTTGCCCTGATGTTCTTCATCAACTACCTGGACCGGACGGCCATTTCCTTCGCCGGCCCCAACGGCATGAACGCCGACCTGGCCCTCTCTGCGGCGCAGTTCGGCTTCGCATCCGGCGTCTTCTTTATCGGCTACATCCTGCTTGAGGTACCCAGCAACCTGGCCCTGCACAAGTTCGGCGCCCGCCGCTGGCTGGCCCGCATCATGGTCAGCTGGGGCATCGTCTCCCTCCTGTTCACCTGGGTGGGCAACGTGGAACAGCTCTACGTCCTCCGCTTCATCCTGGGCGTTGCCGAGGCCGGCTTCTTCCCCGGCGCCATCCTGTTCCTGAGCCTCTGGGTCCCGGCCCGGCACCGCAGCAAGATCCTCGCCCTGTTCTACTTGGCCCAGCCGCTGACCACCGTGATCGGTGCCCCGCTGGCCGGCCTCCTCATCCAGCAGCACGGACTCTTCGGACTCGAGGGCTGGCGTGTCATGTTCTTCGGCGTCGCCATCCCGGCCATCATCGTCGGCATCATCGCCTGGTTCTACCTGGCTGATTCCCCCGCCAAGGCCAAGTGGCTGTCGCAGGAGGAAAAGACCTGGCTGACCGGCGCGCTGGAGAAGGAAAAGAAGGAAACCGCTGCCAGCAACAAGCACGTCAGCGTCCGCACCGTCTTCGGCAACGGCCGGGTCTGGATGCTCTCCGCAATCTACTTCGGCTTCATCTACGGCCTGTACGCCCTCGGGTTCTTCCTGCCCACCATCATCGCGGGCTTCGAAGGCATCTACGGCACCAAGTTCGATGTGCTGCAGAAGGGCCTGATCACGGCGATCCCGTACCTGCCTGCAGCGTTCGCCCTGTACTTCTGGTCCAAGGATGCCACCAAGCGCGGCGTCAAGACCTGGCACATCGCCCTTCCGGCCCTCATCGGCGGACTGAGCATCCCGCTGGCACTGTTCGCCGGTTCGCCGGCCGCCACGATCGCCGTCATCACCATCACGGCCATGTCCATCTTCGCCGCATTGCCCAACTTCTGGACCGTCCCCACCCAGTTCCTCACCGGAGCTGCGGCGGCAGCCGGCATCGCCCTGATCAACACCATCGGCAACCTCGCCGGCTTCAGCGCCGGGTACGTCACCGGCTGGCTGAAGGACCTGACCGGCGGCTACACGGTACCGATGTTCGTCGTCGGCGGCTTCATGCTCCTGTCCTCCATCCTCATGGTGGCGCTGAGCCGGTCCGGCAAGGTCAGCGAAGGCGTCCCGGCCGAAGCCCTCGACCCGGCCGGTGCCGGACACCACGCCGAGCCGTAACAGACCCGGAGGCGTCCCCCTTAGCCGGGGACGCCTCCGCACCAGCCCAAACAATCCGGTGGTCGAGCCTGTCGAGACCGATTTCGCTCACCGCCGCCGCCAACCCCACCCCGCACCCCGAACCGACTTCCCCGTAGTTAGGCCCAGGAGCTCCCCATGACCCGCCTGTTCAATGAACCAGCAGCCTTCGCTGACGAGATGATCGAAGGCTTTGTCGCCTCCCACGGCCGCTGGGTGAAGCGCGTCTCCGGCGGCGTTGTCCGTAACACCCAGAGCACCCCGGACACGGTGGCGCTCGTGATCGGCGGCGGCTCCGGCCACTACCCGGCCTTCGCCGGCCTGGTGGGCCAGGGCCTGGCGCACGGCGCCGCCATGGGCAACCTTTTCGCCTCCCCCTCAGCACAGCAGGTCTTCAACGTGGCCAAAGCCGCCAACAACGGCGCCGGCGTTCTGCTGGGCTACGGCAACTACGCCGGCGACGTCCTGCACTTCAACCAGGCCCAGGACCGCCTCCGCAAGGAAGGCATCGACTGCCGCAGCATCGCCGTCACCGACGACGTCTCCTCCGCGCCGCTCGCCGAACGCACCAAGCGGCGCGGCATCGCCGGGGACCTGACCGTCTTCAAGGTGGCCGCCGCAGCCGCCGAAGCCGGCTACTCCATGGACGACGTCGTCGCCATCGCCGAGCGCGCCAACGACCGCACCCGCTCGTTTGGCGTCGCCTTCACCGGCTGCACCCTGCCGGGCGCCGACCACCCTCTGTTCTCCGTCCCCGAGGGGCGGATGGCCGTGGGCATGGGCATCCACGGCGAACCCGGCATCGGCGAGGATGACATCCCGACGGCGGACGAACTCGCCGAACTGCTCGTTTCCAAGCTCCTCACCGAAGTCCCCGAAGGAGTCGACCTGAACGGCGCCCGTGTGGTCCCCATCCTGAACGGTCTGGGCAGCGTCAAGTACGAAGAGCTCTTCGTCGTCTACCGCCGCGTCGCCCAGCTCCTGGCCGAAGCCGGCCTGGAAGCCGTGGACCCGCAGGTGGGCGAACTCGTGACCAGCTTCGACATGGCCGGCACCTCCCTCACCCTCTTCTGGCTCGACGACGAACTCGAGACCCTCTGGAATGCTCCCGCCGATGCCCCGGCCTTCCGCCGCGGCGCTGTCACCGCCGCTGCTTTGGAGGCGTCCGACGGCGGCGAGCTGGCCGACGTCGAACTCTCCATTCCTGACGCCACGACGGAGTCCCGCGCCGGCGCCGTCCGGATCCTCGCAGCGCTCGGTGCTGCGAAGGCCGTGGTGGATGCCAACGCCGACGAACTCGGCCGGATCGACGCCATCGCCGGCGACGGCGACCACGGCATCGGTATGGAACGCGGCGTCCGTGCCGCCGTCGACGCCGCCCGCGACGCCGTAACCCGCGGTGCCGGGGCCGCCACCACCCTGCATTTCGCCGCAGACGCCTGGGCCGACAAGGCCGGCGGCACGTCCGGCGCCCTCTGGGGCATGGCCCTGCGGGCCGTCGGTGACGCGGTTGGGGACACCAAAGCCCCCGACGCCGGAGCAGTCGCCGCCGGAGTGGCCGGCGCCGCGGCCGCGATCATGGACTTCGGCAAGGCCAAACCCGGGGACAAGACCCTGGTGGACGTCCTCGTCCCGTTCCGCGACGCCCTGGCTGCCGGAGTAAATGCCGGGCTGTCCCTCACGGAGGCCTGGGGCGCCGCCGCCACCGTTGCTCAGCAGGCCGCCGAAGACACCGCCCAGCTGCTGCCCCTCATGGGCCGCGCCCGCCCGCACGCCGAGAAGAGCCTGGGCACCCCGGACGCCGGAGCGGTATCCATGGCCCTGATCGTCCGGGCCATCCACAACACCCTCATCGAACAGACAACCATTAAGGAGAAAGCATGAGCGCCAAACTGCGCCTGGTTATCGGAGCCGACGACGCCGGATTCGAGTACAAGGAAGCCCTGAAGGCTGACCTGGAGGCCTCCGAACTGGTCGAATCCGTGACCGATGTCGGGGTCGATGCCACCAGCCACACCCCGTACCCGTCCGTGGCCATCGCCGCCGCCGAACTCATCGCCGCCGGCAAGGCCGACCGTGCCCTGCTGGTCTGCGGCACCGGGCTCGGCGTGGCCATCGCCGCGAACAAGGTCCCCGGAGTCCGTGCCGTCACGGCGCACGACAGCTTCTCGGTGGAACGCTCCGTGCTGAGCAACAACGCCCAGGTCCTTACCTTCGGCCAGCGCGTCGTCGGACTGGAACTGGCCCGCCGGCTCGCCCGCGAATGGCTCACCTACACCTTTGACGAGACCTCCGCATCGGCCGAAAAGGTCACCCTGATTAAGGACTATGAAGGTGTCACTTCCTGCTAAGACAGCAACAAAACCCAAGGTCATCATCGGCGTCAGCCTGAAGATGTACTTCGGCTACGAACGCACGCTCGAATACTGCCGCGAAGTGGCCACCATCGCGTTCGCGCACCCGGCGGTCCAGAACGGCGACATCGAACTGTTCGTGCTGCCCACCCTGCCGGTATTGCCCGAAGCGGCCCGCCTCCTCGGGACCGCAGGGGCAGCCGCCGGCGCCCAGGACATCTTCTGGGAAGACGAAGGACCCTACACCGGCGAGGTCGGCGGCAAGACCGTTGCCGAACTCGGCGGCCGGTACGCCGAAGTGGGCCACGCCGAACGCCGCCGGATCTTCGGCGAGGACGACAGGATCATCGGGCTCAAGACCGCTGCGGCCTACCGCAACGGCCTGACCCCCGTCCTGTGCGTCGGTGAACTGGTGCAGGGCTCCGTGGAGGAAGCCGTGACCCGCTGCAGCGCCGAGATCGATGCGGCCCTGGTGCGGGCCCAGTCCCTCGGACCCGCCGGCCGGACCATCGTGGCGTACGAGCCGCAGTGGGCCATCGGCGCACCCGAACCCGCCACCCCGCAGTACATCAGCGCGGTCATCGCCGGGCTGGACGCGCACCTGCGCTCCCTGCCCGGCCAGGCCGACAGCCGGGTCATCTACGGCGGCAGCGCCGGCCCCGGCCTGATCAGCCAGCTCGACATGGCCGTCGCCGGCCTGTTCCTGGGCCGCTTTGCCCACGATCCGAAGGCGCTCAAGGCCATCCTGGATGAGGCTGCCGCACGGCTGGCCTCGAAGCAGGTGGCCGCATGAGCGGCGTCGGCCAGGGCTCACGGATCGGATCGGGCTCAAGGATTGGATTGAGCAGCTACGCGTTTTTCTGGCAGCTCTCGGACAAGGTCTCCGAACCGCTCAGCCTCCACCAGGCGCTGGAGCGGACCGCGGCCCTGGGCGTGGAGCTCTTCCAGATCTGCGACTACGCCCCGCTGGAATCCATGACCGACGCGGAACTGGAAGCCGTGCGGGCCACCGCGGACCGGCTTGGCGTCGCGCTGGAACTGGGCACCAAGGGCATCCGCCCCGAGCACCTGCGCAAGTTCCTGCACATCGCGGGGATCCTCGGATCGCCGCTGCTGCGGACAATGTTCAACGTCCCGGGCCACACCCCGACGGCGGACGAGGCAGCAGCAATCTTCACCGAGGTCCTGCCGGAATTCAAGGCAGCCGGGGTGAAGATCGCCGTGGAAACCTACGAACAGGTCCCCACCTCCCGGATCCTGGACGTGATCCGCCGCGTGGACAGCCCGTATTTGGGCGTCTGCAGCGACCCGGCCAACACGGTCGCGGCGCTGGAGCCGCCGCGTGAGGTGATTGACGCCGTCGCACCTTACGTCCTCAACATGCACATCAAAGACTTTGCGTTCAGCCGCAAGGAGGGATGGGTCGGGTTCACGTACTCCGGCGCTCCCCTCGGCGAAGGCCTTCTCGACTATGACTACATGGCCGGGAAGTTTCAGCCCAAAGAAAGAAACATCAACCAGATCGTCGAACACTGGCTGCCGTGGCAGGACTCAGAGGCGGAAACCATCCGCCTCGAAAACCAGTGGACCCAGCAAAGCATCGATTTCCTAAGGAGCAAGTGAAATGTCAGCAGAACAATTGACCGTCGCCGTCATCGGAGCCGGTGGCAAAATGGGAATGCGCGTTTCCCGGAACCTCCAGAAGAGCGCCCACACCGTGTTCTACAGCGAGAACTCCCCCGCAGGCCAGGACCGCGTCCGAACCGAAGGCCGCGAGCTCACCTCCACCGACGACGCCGTCAAGGGCGCCGACGTAGTGATCCTCGCCGTCCCCGACACCGTCCTGGGCGTTGTGTCCGAAGGCGTGGTCCCCCAGATGAAGGCCGGCGCGATCCTGCTCACCCTGGACCCGGCCGCCGCTTACGCCGGGCTGCTGGCGAAGCGCGACGACGTGGTCCAGGCCGTGGCGCACCCGTGCCACCCGTCCGTGTTCCTCGAGCGCACCACCAAAGAGGAATGGGCCGACACCTTCGGCGGCGAAGGCGCCCCGCAGAACGTGGTTGCCGCGATCGACGAGGACGCACCGGCAGGGACCCGCGATTCCGCCGAGGCCGTCATCCGCACCATCTACGCCCCCGTCATCGACGTGCACTGGGTCACGGTAAAGCAACTCGCCATCCTCGAACCCACCCTGGTGGAAACCGTGGCCTGCATGATCGGCACCCTGCTCAACGAGGCGCTGCACGAGACCGTGCACACCGCCGGCGTCCCGGAAGAGGCAGCCAAGGCCATGCTGTTCGGCCACGTGCAGATCGCCCTGACCAACGCCCTCCGCGGCTCCAACCCGTTCTCGGAGGCCTGCGAAATCGCCATCCAGTACGGCAAGGACACCATCATCAAGGACGACTGGAAGAAGATCTTCGACGACTCCGAGCTGGACGGCGTCATCGCCAAGATGCTGAAGCTGGACTCCGTCAAGCGCTAAGCCGGTTCCGCAACCAGAACCGGGAACCTGTCCCCGCACCGCACACGCGGCGCGGGGACAGTTGCGTGAGGGAGCACTGCCCCTCCTATCCGCCAACCGTAAGTAGGCTGTCTAATGACAGTGGCAACTACTTGGCGGAGGTTCAGGACAGCATGAAGATTCCCCGGATGATGGCAGCAGCAATGCTTGCCGGTGCGCTGGCCCTGACGGCGTGCGGGACCTCCTTCCCCGCCGATCCGGACGGAACACTCGACCGCGTCACCGGCGGCACCCTGAGGGTCGGAGCCAGCGACAACGGCGAGTGGGTCAGCCTCACGGCCAACGGAGAACCCCAAGGCAGGGAGCCGGACCTGGTCCGCGCGTTCGCAGCCAAACTGGGCGCCGAGATCGAGTGGTCCGAAGGCACCGAACATGTGCTGGCCGAAGGCCTCAAACACGGCGAGCTGGACCTGGTGATCGGCGGCCTCCACGACAAAACCCCGTGGGAAAAGGATGCGGGCCTCACCCGGGTCTATGCGGAATCCGTCGACAGCCGCGGCCAGGGACGGAAACACGTGATGCTCGTACCCAAGGGAGAAAACTCGTTCCTGCTCGAGCTGGACAGGTTCCTCATGGCTTCGGAGGCTGCGAAATGAGGTCTTCCGTGACCCATGGGCCGGTCCGCTTCGGCCACACCACGTTGCCGGAGGAACAGCAGGCTGCCCTGCGCAGGGCCGTGAAGTTTGAGTGGATCACCCTGGCTTTCCTGGCCGCCTCCACCGGGTTGGTCTATGTGGTCCTGGGCAATTCGCAGGCCATGAAAGCCGCCTGGGTGGAAGATCTGCTGTCGTTCCTGCCGCCGCTGTCCTTCCTGGTCGCCTCCCGCGCCATCCGCAGGCGCCCGAGCGAGGAACACCCGTACGGCTTCCACCGGGCGGTGGGCATCGCGCATGTGGTGGCTGCCGTTGCCCTTACCGTGATGGGCGCCTACCTGATTGTGGATTCAGGCATCGGCCTGCTGACCGCCGAGCACCCGACGATTGGCGGCTTCGAGTTGTTCGGGCAGACCATATGGTTGGGCTGGGTGATGATCTTTGCCATGCTCCTGACGGCAGGGCCGCCGGTCTATCTGGGCCACGTGAAGATGAAACTGGCCGAGAAGCTGCACGACAAGGTCCTCTACGCGGACGCCGACATGAACAAGGCCGACTGGATGACCGCGTTGGCGGCTGCTGTGGGCGTGGCGGGGATCGGACTCGGCTGGTGGTGGGCGGATGCGGTGGCCGCCCTGGTGATCTCAGCCAGCATCCTCCATGACGGCATCCGCAACACGCGTGCGGCCGTTTCCGCGCTGATGGACAAACGGGCCAGGACCTTCGACGACGCCGAACCCCACCCGCTGGGCGGCCGGATCGACAACTACCTTTCCAGCCTGGAGTGGACAGGGACCGCCAAGTCCCGGATCCGCGACGAAGGCCACGTGTTCCACGTCGAATCGTTCGTGGTCCCGGCGGACGGGCACATGCCGTCCATGAAGCAGCTCGAGGACGCCCGACAGGCCTGTATCGACCTGGACTGGAAGGTCCAGGACATGGTGGTTATTCCGGTGTCCGAACTGCCCTCGGAGTTCCTGCCCGGGGTGCCCGCTTCGGGCGGGGAAGGCTGAAAAACGACTGTCCCGCAGGGCTTCGGTGGACCCGAAACCCTGCGGGACAAATGCCAGACATCTTACGTTTTTTGACAACGGCGGTAGACTGGTCTGTGGCCATCCGGCAAACAGTTTAGAGAAAGTCCTGCAATGAGCTCAGCCATCATGGAATCCCAGACCAGCAACGTTCGGTCCGTTCGACTGACCTTTTCGACTGCCGAAGAGGTCCACCACGGGCTGGACAGCGCCGTCAATGAACTCATCGAAGCCGCCGTCGAGGACGGTAACTGCGGTATCCGCGTTACCCGCCACGAGCCCGGTGCGTACACCGTGGCACTGGACGAGTCGGTCCCCTTCGGTGAAACCTACGAGGACATCGCCGCCTAACTCCGCGGCTTATTTCCTGCCTTATGTCCCAGCCTTGTGTACCTGCGCGTATGTCCGCGCCCCCTATGTCCTGCGGACGTGGACGCCGTCGGACTTCATAAAGAGCTGGGATTCCGACGGGCTCGAGGGCACCAGCCACAGCACGTTTCCGCTTACGGAAACTTCCTCAACTTGACCTGCGGCCACCACATGCGCATGCTTGAGGATTTCGACCCGTTCGCCTGCTTTGAGGGTTCTCCAATCGGAAATCGTGGCAGCAAATGCCATCCGCCTGGACAGAACCGTCCCCCGTGCTTTCATTGAACTTCTACCCCTTTGTATATGTTCTTTTGCCACAACATCATTGGTGTGGACTTCATCACTACATCTTTAGTTCTACTACAATTCCCGGGCCCCCGCCTGTTGTGTCGCGAAGTATTTCGGGGGCGCCGGGAATTTGTCATCTCTGGTGCACAATATTCATTTCTAGGCCAGAATTCCGACGGCGGATTCGGCTGCCGCGCGGACCTCGCCGGACGCCACGAGCCGGTCGGCTGCCTCCAGTTCCGGCGACAGGAACCTGTCCGTCCCCGGGCCGTCCACCACGTTGCGGAGCGCTGCGAGGACTGCGGTTCCGGCCGGCCCCGGAGTCAGTTCCCCGCCGGACAGCTGGGTCCGCATGTCGATGGCCCGCGCCGAGGTCACCAGCTCGATTGCCAGGACGCGGCGCAGGTTCTCCACGGCCCTCCTAAGCTTGCGCGCCGCGTGCCAGCCCATGGAGACGTGGTCCTCCTGCATGGCGGAGCTCGGGATGGAGTCGACCGAGGCCGGGACCGCAAGCCGCTTGTTGTCCGAGACCAGCCCCGCCTGCGTGTACTGCGCAATCATCAGGCCGGAGTCCACGCCGGGATCCGCGGCCAGGAAGGCCGGCAGCCCGTGTGAACGCGCAGGGTCCAGCATGCGGTCCGTGCGGCGTTCAGCGATGGAGCTCAGGTCAGCCACAGTGATCGCCAGGAAGTCCAGCACGTACGCCACCGGAGCGCCGTGGAAATTGCCGTTGGAGCTGACGCGGCCGTCCGGCAGGACCACGGGGTTGTCGATGGCTGCGGCGAGTTCGCGCGAGGCGACGAGCGCCGCGTGGTCCACCGTGTCGCGGACGGCACCGGCCACCTGGGGTGCGCAACGCAGCGAATAGGCGTCCTGGACCTTGGAATCGCCCACGCGGTGCGACGCCACGATCGGAGAATTCGACAGTACCCGCAGCATGTTGTCCGCAGACGCGGCCTGGCCCGGGTGCGGGCGGAGCGCGGCGTGCAGCTCGGGCAGGAAGACCTGGTCCGTCCCGAGCAGCGCTTCGACGCTGAGCGCGGCGGTGATGTCCGCCGTCGTGAGCAGCTGGCGGATGTCCGCAATGGCCATCAGCAGCATGCCCAGCATGCCTTCGGTGCCGTTGACGAGCGCCAGTCCTTCCTTCTCCGCGAGCGTGACGGGTTCGATCCCGTGCCCGGCGAGGAGTTCGGCCACAGGCCGTGTGCCGGCGGCGCCGTAGAGCGTGCCGTCCGGACCAGTGGCTTCGCCCTCGCCCATCAGCACCAGGGCGCAGTGGGACAGCGGGGCGAGGTCGCCGGAACAGCCGAGCGAGCCGAATTCGCGGACCACCGGCGTGATGCCGGCGTTGAGCACGTCCACCATGGTCTGCAGGACGACAGGGCGGACGCCGGTGCGGCCGGAGGCGAGGGTCTTGGCACGCAGGAACATGATGCAGCGGACCACTTCGCGTTCAACGGCCGGGCCCATGCCGGCGGCGTGGCTGCGGATCAGCGACTTCTGCAGCTGCGTGCGCAGCTCGTTGGGGATGTGCCGGTTGGCCAGGGCTCCGAAGCCGGTGGAGATGCCATACGCCGGGACCTCGCTGTGGGCCAGGTCGTCGATGTGGGCGCGGACCTTGGCGACGGTGTCCAGGGCCTCCTGGGAGATGGTCACCCTGGCGTCGTGGCGGGCGACGGCGACGACGTCCTCGGGGGTCACGCCGCTGGAGCCGAGGGTGACGGTGAGCGGTTCGTGGGTCGTGATGGTCACTTTGTGGTTCCTTCGTTCATGGGGATGCGGACGCCGCGTTCTTTGGCGACCTCTAGGGCGCGGTCGTAGCCGGCGTCGGCGTGGCGGATGACGCCCATGCCGGGGTCGTTGGTCAGGAGGCGTGCCAGCTTTTCCGCGGCGAGGTCGGTGCCGTCGGCGACGGAGACCTGGCCGGCGTGGATGGAGCGGCCGATGCCGACGCCGCCGCCGTGGTGGAGCGAGACCCAGGTGGCGCCGGAGGCGGTGTTGAGCAGGGCGTTGAGCAGCGGCCAGTCGGCGATCGCGTCGGAACCGTCGGCCATGGCTTCGGTTTCGCGGTAGGGGGACGCGACGGAGCCGGAGTCGAGGTGGTCGCGGCCGATCACGATGGGGGCTTTGACTTTGCCTTCCTTGACGAGCTGGTTGAAGAGCAGCCCGGCCTTGGCGCGTTCGCCGTAGCCGAGCCAGCAGATCCGGGCCGGCAGGCCCTCGAACTCGACCCGCTCGGCCGCGGCGTCGAGCCACTTGTGCAGGTGCGTGTTCTCCGGGAAGAGCTCCTTGATCGCCGCATCGGTCACGGCGATGTCTTCGGGGTCACCGGAGAGCGCGACCCAGCGGAACGGGCCCAGGCCCTCGCAGAACAGCGGCCGGATGTAGGCAGGGACGAAGCCGGGGAACTCGAACGCCCGGTCATAGCCGCCTGTGCGGGCCTCGTCGCGGATGGAGTTGCCGTAGTCGAACACCTCGGCCCCGGCGTCCTGGAACTCGACCATGGCCTGGACCTGCCGGGCCATGGAGGCCTGGGCCTTCTTGGTGAAGCCTTCCGGGTCCGCGGCGGCCTCGGTGTGCCATTCGTCCACGGTGATGCCCTCGGGCAGGTAGGACAGCGGGTCGTGCGCACTGGTCTGGTCGGTGACGACGTCGATGCTCAGCTCGCCGGCCTTGTGGCGGCGCAGGAGTTCGGGGAAGACCTCAGCGGCGTTGCCCACGTAGCCCACGGACCAGCCGCGCCGGTCGTCCTTGGCCTTCTGGACCTTGGCGATCGCGGTGTCAAGATCGGTTTCGACCTCGTCCAGGTAGCGCTTGCCGACGCGGCGGCGCAGCCGGGTCTCGTCGACGTCAACGATCAGGCAGGCGCCGTCGTTCAGGGTGACCGCGAGCGGCTGGGCCCCGCCCATGCCACCGCAGCCCCCGGTCAGGGTCAGGGTCCCGGCGAGGGGTCCTTCGGTTCCCGTGCTGGGAGCCATGCGGCCTTCGCCCTGGAGCTTGCGCCCGACCGCGGCGAACGTTTCGTAGGTGCCCTGCAGGATGCCCTGGGTGCCGATGTAGATCCAGGACCCGGCGGTCATCTGCCCGTACATCATCAGGCCCTCGGCCTCGAGCCGGCGGAACTCGGGCCAGTTCGCCCAGTCCCCGACCAGGTTGGAGTTGGCCAGCAGCACCCGCGGGGCCCATTCGTTGGTCCGGAACACACCGACCGGCTTGCCGGACTGGACCAGCAGGGTCTCGTCCTTTTCCATCGTCTCCAGGGTGCGGGTGATCGCATCAAACGCCGCCCAGGACCGGACCGCCCGGCCGGTGCCGCCGTAGACCACCAGGTCATCGGGGCGCTCGGCGACCTCGGGGTCCAGGTTGTTCATCAGCATCCGCAGCGGGGCTTCGGTCTGCCAGGACTTGGCGGTGAGCTCGGTACCGCGGGCTGCTTTGACCGGGCGGGCACCGGTTGTGAAATCGGCGGGTGCCATGAGGGGCTCCTTCGTGTGCTTGACGGTTCGTCCGGCGGTTGCCGGGGTGATTGAAGTTCTGTATCCACTAAAGCCTGTCCGGACGGGCGGAAACAGTGCCTGCCGGGGAGTGCTGTCCGGGATTCCAGACGCACCCTCCCGCCCCCAACTAGCTCGCATTTAACGTCGCGAAAAGCCGGTTTGACGACGTCAAATGCCAGTCAGTTGGGTGAGGACGCGGGTGGGCCGGAACTACTGGGCGGGGCGGCCGTGGATGCGTACGGAAAGTTCGTCCGCCGCTTTCCGGACGCGGGCGGCGAGGGCGGGCCACTGGTCCGCCGGGAGTTTGTCCTCAAGGAAGGTCACGGCGACCGCCGCCGTCGGCCATCCCACATGGTCCGTCACTGCGGCGGCAATCGAGCCGAAACCGGGGGTCACTTCGCCGTGTTCGGTGGCATAGCCGCGCTGCCGGACCTGGTCCAGGTGCGAGGACAGCGCCGAGTACTTCATGATGGCGCCTTCCACCTCATGCCGGGCCGTGAAGGCCGCGGCATTCGGGTACAGCGCGCGGACCTGCGACTTGGGCAAAGCCGCGAGGATCGCCCGCCCGCTGGCGGTGAGATGGCTGGGCAGCCGGACGCCGACGTCGGTCACCAGGGACGGCCGGTTCTTGGCGCGCTCCTCCACGATGTACAGCACGTCGCGGCCGTGAAGCACCGCCAGGTGCGCGCTTTCGCCGATGACGTCCACGAGCGAGGCCAGCATCGGCCGGCCAAGCCGGGACAGCGGCTCCTGCCTCGAATAGGCGGAGCTGAGTTCGAAGGCGCTGATCCCCAGTCCGTACCGCTGCTCCTCATGGAGGTGCATCACGAAGCCGTTGGCCTCCATGACGCCCAGCAGGTGGTAGACGCTTGAGCGCGGCAGCCCCAGGGCGGTGGCAATGTTCGACGCCGCCATGGGACCGCGCTTTGAGGCCAGCAGTTTGAGGATGCGCAGGGTGTTTTCTGCCGCCGGGACTTTCGACGTCACCTTTGCTGCCGTCTTTGACGTCGCCCGTGCGCGCGCCTCATCGTCCGCCATGTGTCCTCCATTGGTTCCTGGCCGGACCCTTATGCTGATGATGGGCAGGTGTCCGGTATCCCGTACTTAAGCGTGCGCCCTGCCGGGCTGCTCGGACATGCCATGGAACCACATAGCTGTCCGGGATACCAGACGTTGCCTCAAGGGGCGTGCGGCCAGTGCTTCGATGGAGGTCACGGACTGTGGCCGCACCGTGGCGGCCGAAGCGCAAGGGTGGGGAACGCAGCTATGACCAAGCCATCATCAGGAAAGGTCGCCCTCGTCGCCGGGGCAACCCGCGGAGCAGGACGCGGCACCGCCATTGCACTCGGCGAAGCCGGGGCAATCGTGTACTGCACCGGCCGTAGCACCGAGGGCAGACGGTCAGATTACGGCCGGGCGGAGACCATTGAGGAGACGGCTTCCCAGGTCAATGCGGCCGGCGGGGTGGGCATCGCCGTCGGCGTGGACCACCTGGATCCGGCGGCGGTGGAGTCGCTCGTGCAGCGGATCGACGACGAACAGGGGCGCCTGGACATCCTGGTGAACGACATCTGGGGCGGGGAAAACCTCATCGAATGGGACACTCCGGTGTGGTCGCACAACCTGGGCTCCGGCCTGCGGATGCTGCATACCGCTGTCGATACGCACCTGATCACCAGCCACTTCGCGCTGCCGCTGCTGATCCGGCATCCCGGCGGCCTGGTGGTGGAAATGACTGACGGCACCCGCGAATACAACGCGGACCATTACCGGGTCTCGACGTTCTACGACCAGGCCAAGAACGCAGTGCTGCGGCTTGCCTTCAGCCAGGCGGAGGAACTGAAGCCGTTCGGCTGCACCGCGGTGGCGCTGACGCCGGGCTGGATGCGCTCCGAAATGATGCTGGAGCATTTCGGCGTCACGGAGGCCAACTGGCGGGACGCCGCGGCAAGGCAGCCCCACTTCGCCGCGATCTCCGAGAGCCCGCGCTTCGTGGGCCGCGCCGTGGCGGCCCTTGCGGCTGACCCTGACGTGGACCGGCGCACCGGCGGCTCCTTCTCCTCCGGCGGCCTGGCGCTCGAGTACGGCTTCACCGACACCGACGGGTCCCGGCCGGACTGCTGGCGTTACCTGGTGGAGGTTCAGGAGGCCGGACGCCCTGCTGACGCCACCGGCTACCGCTGAGGCTCCGTCAAGCCGCTGCCTGTGCGGGCGCGGCGCAATCCTGGGAGTCCTTGCAGGCCCCGGAGGTCAGCAAGAGCCATAGGTCAGAAAATGGATCCCCTGCGAGCGCGTCGTCGAGGGGTTGGGGCGGCAAGTCCCAATCCGGCAACGGATCGTCGGGCAGGAGGTTGTCGAGCATTCCCAAGTCGAGGTCCCGGTCCCGGCCAGGAAATTCGGACAAGGCAAGGTCACGATCGTAGTCGGGCCGTGCGGACGCGCCCGGGTCAAGGCTCTTGGCCATGGCCAAGAGCGCGGCTGGCCAGCGTGGCGGTTCCCAGTCGGGTTGTTCGCTGGGATAGCGGCGTCCGGTAGGAGAGGTCCAGCCGGGCGGTTCATGGGCGTTGGCGCCGGTTGGTGTCCATGCGGTGGCGTGTCTGAGCCGGTGGTGCTTAGGGCACGGTTGGCCGAGGTTGCTGATCCCGGTGGTCCCGCCGCGGGCCCAGGCGAGGAGGTGGTCGGCATCGTTGTCCAGGGACTGGTTGTTACAGCCGGGGAACGTGCATTTCCCGTCCCTGAGACGCAACCATTGCCGTAGCGTTTTGGGGATGCGGTAGCTTGTCCGGCCGATCTCCAGCGGAGCACCATCCCGCGGGTCAATCAGCACCCGCAGGAAGGACGACGCCCCGTCGGCCACCAGGGCACGGCCCACGGACGGCGGCACCGGACCGTACCCGTCCAACATGGCCGGTTCCTCGGTCAGACCCAGCAGCGAGAACACCGGAACGGTAATCAGGACCTGCGCTGCCGGTGAGGGAATCTCATTCAACGGCACAAGGCCGTCGCGGTCCACGCCGTTGCCGTCTAGCCCGCGGTCCACGCCGTTGCCGCTGGCAACACCGTTCGCGGTGCCCGCCGGGGTTCGTTCGCGGCCGGCGGTGAGGAGCCAGGTCGCGGCGACGTCGGCGCGGAGTTGGGTGAGGGTCCTGGCCTCGTCCGGGCCCGGGAGGGCTCGCGCGGCGCTGGTGGTGCGGTCCCAGATCCCCGCAGCGGTAGCGGACGGAAGGTAGGCGGAGAGCCAGGCCATGCCGTCGCGGTCCGGGATGTACTCCACCCGCCGGTCCGCGACACCGAGGGCATGGCGTGTTTCGATGCTGACCGGGTGGTGCCGTTCCCGCCAGGTGCGGGCTTTCGCCCGGAACCGCGCCGGGACGAGTTCCCCGGCGGGGCAGCCGCGGGCCGGAGCGGGCGCGTCCGGGTCCAGGAAATACGCCTCCAAAGCTGCAGCGCCAGCACGGTCGAGGTTAGCGGTTTCGTCCACCATGACCCGGGCGTGCTGCCACGAAATGGTTCCGGCCTGCAGCGCGGACAACGTCAGCGGGAGCGTGCGGGTGAGTGTGTGCGCTTCGGAGAGGAGCGCATTGGCGGTGCGTTCGCTGACCGTCAGGACGCACGCGACCTCAGCCGTTATGGCCATCTCCTGGGCGGTCCGTTCCTGCGGAGACACAGCCGGCGCCGCCATCGCTGTTGCCGCATCGGCGTATTCGGCGGTCAGGTGCACCTTCAGGGCGGCCATCTCTGCTTCGATACGGGTCGCTTCGGCCAGCCCGTCCAAACACGCATCCACCCGGTCCCGGAGAGGGTCAGCACCCTCCGGGACCGGACCATCAAAAACTCCGCGGAGCCCACCAGCCAGCACGGCGACGGAGGCCTCAACGGCCTCCAACGCCCCCACCACGGCTCTGCTTTCCATACCCACAGCATCCCGGCAGGCACTGACATTAATGATCCCCCGGCGGGTCGCGGTCCCGGGGCCGCAACTGCCCGTTCGCGCCCACCCCAGAGGGCCGCGAGTTCCGCGCCCGTCAAACTTGAGACCACGTAAGCGAGCCGCACAGTCTGAGATGAAAGACACCAAACCGCCGTGAGTCTCATCACGTACGGCGCCAAAGTGATCTGCTGGATAGCGATCCCCCTCCCAATGACGAGAAGGTATTCGCATGCAACAAGCCCAGACAGAAGCCAAACCGGGGGCCCCCGAAAACAGCACCAGCACTATCGGCGGCACGTCCGACAGCACTATCGGCGGCACCGTCGGCACCGCCGTCGAGACCGTCCTGAACCGCGGACTCAATGTCCGCCACATCCGTTTCATGGCCCTCGGTTCCGCCATCGGAACGGGGCTGTTCTACGGCTCGGCCTCCGCCATCCAGAAGGCCGGCCCGGCGGTTCTCCTCGCCTACATGATCGGCGGCGCGGCCGTGTTCATGGTGATGCGGGCACTCGGCGAGATGGCCGTACGACACCCGGTATCGGGTTCCTTCGGCCAGTACGCCAGCCGCTACCTCGGCCCCCTCGCCGGCTTCGTGACCGGGTGGACGTATGTCTTCGAGATGGCCATCGTCGCGATCGCTGATGTCACAGCCTTCAGTATCTATATGGGGTTCTGGTTCCCGGACGTGGAGCGGTGGATCTGGGTCCTGGCCATCATTTTCTTCCTGGCGGCCCTGAACCTGCTCAGCGTCAAGGTCTTCGGCGAGCTGGAGTTCTGGTTCTCGCTGATCAAAGTGGTGGCCATCATCGCCATGATCGCCGGCGGTGCCGCCATTATCATCTTCGGTTTCCAGGCGGGCGGGGCGACAGTGGCCCCGGGTATCGGCAACCTCGTGGAGCATGGGGGCATGTTCCCCAACGGCTTCGAAGGGCTTCTGGCCTCTTTCGCCGTCGTGATGTTCGCCTTCGGCGGGATCGAGACCATCGGCGTCACGGCCGGCGAAGCGGCCGATCCCAAAAAGGTCATTCCCAAGGCGGTCAACACCGTGCCGGTGCGCGTCCTGCTGTTCTACGTCCTCACCCTGGCCGTGCTGATGAGCCTGTTCCCGTGGAACGAGGTGGGCACCAACGGCAGCCCGTTCGTCCAGATCTTCAGCGGCCTCGGCATTCCCGCCGCCCCGCACATCCTCAACGCCGTGGTGATTACCGCCGCCCTGTCCGCCATCAACAGCGATATTTTCGGGGCCGGACGCATCCTCTTCGGACTGGCCCGGCAGGGTCACGCCCCCGCCAGTTTCGGCAAGGTCTCCCGCCACGGGGTGCCGTGGATGACCGTGGTGATGATGGCGGTTGTCCTGCTGGTGGGCGTGGTCCTGAACGCTGTTATGCCGAAGGACGTGTTCCTGCTGATCGCCTCGATCGCGACCTTCGCCACCGTCTGGGTGTGGGTGATGATCCTGGCGTCCCATGTGGCAATGAAGCGGGAGATTGCACGCAAGGGCCTGCCGGCGTCGGAGTTCCCGTCACCGTGGTGGCCGGCGGCCTCCATCCTGACCATCGCCTTCATGGCCATGGTGATCGTCATCCTGGGCGCGTTCGAGGACTCCCGGGTTGCCCTCCATGTGGGTGCCGTCTGGCTGGGTGTGCTGGTACTGGCGTACCGGCTGTGGGTCCGCGGCACCGGCCGTTCGCGCGCCGAACTGGTGGATGAGACGGCGTCGATCCCTGTGGTGGAAGCCCGCCGCTGACGATGCCGGTGCCGTGACCCCTGGGATGTCAGCCGCCCGGGAGCCAGTCGACGTGCGAATCGTAGTCATAGACGCGGCAGACGCGCCGGTCGGTCTGGGCCGGCCCGTCCGAGGGCTGTGTGGTGACGGAGAGTTCGACGTCGTACGACTCCAGGCCGGGGGCCGCCGTCGACCGGTGCGGGCTTCCGACATACTCCACGGAAACCAGCGAGTACGGCCGCGGCACCACAGTTCCGCTGACTATCCCTGAGTTGGACGCGTCGCTCTGCAGGCGGCGGCTGCAGCTGTCGGTCACGCGCTGGACCGTTTGAGCATCGGGGGCGGCGCCGGTCGGTTCGCCCGCAGGGGGCGGCGGTGCTGCCACCGGCGGCGGTGCAGCCGACGACGGCGGCGCGGCTGACGGTGCCGCAGCCGACGGCGGCTGGCCGCCCGGCGGTTCGCCCGCCGGCGGTGGGCCCGCAGTCGACCCGTCCGCAGTTGGCCCGCCCGGCGGTTCGCCCGCCGGCGGTGGGCCCGCAGTCGACCCGTCCGCAGTCGGCCCTCCCGGCACTGGCGTACCAGCCGGCCCATGGGTGGTCCCGGCGGGGTCTGCCGTCGCGGGTGCCGGACCGGTCGGCGTCGGCCCGGCGGACGGTGGCGGGGAGCCCGGCACGGAATCAGACGGTGCCTGAGCAGGGGGCACCTGAGCAGCCGGCGGGGTCAGCGGGGCCGGCCCGCCCGCCGTCGTCCAGGCTCCGCTGGGGACCTGTGCCAGGCCCACCACGATGGCAACCATGGCAACGGTGGCGGCGGTAACCCCGAGCTGCCCCGGTACCGGCCTGCCGGATGAATTTTTTCGCACAGCTGCCCCTAACGACGTCCCGGGCCGTAGTCCCCGAGCCTAGGACCGCCACAGCGTACCCGCACGGGTGCGCCCTACCCGTCTTTGCAGGCAGTCACTCAGTCCGCTTCCGGGTTTCCACCTGCTCCCGTCCCGGGGAAACCGGCCAAGTAGTCCGCCAAAAATTTCGAGTGTCCGACGGTACAGAAGGGGTAGGAGTTACGCATGCGACGGGTGGGGTTTGGCTTCTAGGGTGGTCAGCAGGCGAACACCGGACAATTTGAACCCCTTGTTGCAGCATCCGGACCGCCTGCGAGTCCTGCTGGTCCAGGCACTGCAAAGGAGTGGTTTTGATGAAGGATCTTCGAGTCTCCCGGCCCGCCCTCCCCCGCGACCGGCGACGCCTGATCTGCTGGCTCAACGATGCTGCGGAGAGAGTGCGAACGGCCACTGTGCCGTTCAAGGTTGGGGACGTTGTCCTCGGTGACGACCCCTTCAACGGCCGCCGGCTTGGCGTGGTGGCGGTGATCCGCGGTTCCTCGCTTGGCCTGCGGACGGCGGCCGACGCCCACCCCGACCTCGTTCCCGAGTTCGTCTACTACGACTACCGCCAGGTGAGGCGGCCCGACTAGCACCGGCTCGCGCGGCCGGCAGCGCTAGAATCAGGCATGGTTCCACTGAGCAACCTGCTGACGTTTGCGCTGGCCGCCGCTGTCCTAATTGCCGTCCCAGGGCCCAGCGTTCTGTTCGTGATTGGGCGCAGCCTGGCGTTGGGCCGCAAGGGCGGCCTGCTGAGTGTCCTGGGAAACGCACTGGGAATGATTCCCCAGATCGTTGCGGTGGCGCTCGGTGTGGGCGTTGCGCTGGCGCAGTCCGTCGTGCTCTTCACCATCGTGAAGTTTGCCGGCGCCGCCTACCTCGTGTTCCTCGGCGTCCAGGCCATCAGGCACCGAGGGAGAAATACGACGGCGGCCGATCCGTCGCGTTCCGCCTCGACTTTCCGGGTCCTCCGGGAAGGATT
Organism: Arthrobacter oryzae; assembly: GCF_030812315.1. Classification (GTDB taxonomy): domain Bacteria; phylum Actinomycetota; class Actinomycetes; order Actinomycetales; family Micrococcaceae; genus Arthrobacter; species Arthrobacter oryzae_B. Next base: position 261,445 of record NZ_JAUSSM010000003.1, read on the forward strand.
CGTTGTCGGTGCCACGAACCCGAAGTCGCTGGTCTTTTTCGTGGCCGTGCTGCCGCAGTTCGTGGAATACGCCTCCGGCGCCATTCCGCTGCAGCTGGCCATCCTGGGGGCGGTGTTCCTGATGATCGCACTGGTCTCCGATAGCGTCTGGGCCCTCGCAGCAGGTACGGCGCGCCAGTGGTTCGCCCGCTCCCCCAGGCGCATTTCGACGCTCAGCACCTCGGGCGGAGCCATGATGATCGCCCTGGGCGGCACCCTCGCCCTGACAGGTAATAAGAACTAAATGTCCCATGGGCACCATCGCTGCGGGCCATGGCTGCGTTGACGGTCGTGGCGCGACTATTCACCGACGATGGACTCCACGGGCCGTGGGGAGATGATGGGATCGGCGTGACGGTGGGCGATCTTCCACTGCCCGTCTTCCAGCCTGAATATGGTGGTCGCACGTAGTGACAGTGGGACGGCATCGGCAGCTGCCCCGATCTTTCCCCGGGTGCGCTCAATTTCAACGATGTATCCCAGATCTTCCGCCACGTACGCGGAGATGCGCTCGAAGCGGATGGGTTCACCCTCACGGAGCAAGGCTGCCGCTGCCTCCATCGTTTTCTCGACCTCATTCCAGCCGCGGGCAGGCGGGCCGAGGGGGTTGGCGAGCGTGACATCATCCCGCCGCGAAAACAGCTTTTTATCGGGCCCGGCGTCTCCCCGCACGAAGGCATCCAGCGCCTGGTGGTAGAGCTCCACCGCCTGCTCAAACCCGGACCCCGGCATCTTTTCCTCCCGTGGTTGCCCCGGCACTGACGCCGCCATCGGCGTCAGTCGAAGTCCGTTTATGGTCCCACCGCAGTTCAGGGATGTCCACGGTGCCGGGCAACGACAGCAATCCTCCCGGCCGGGTACAAGCTAGCTGTCCGGGTCGTACCCGAACTCGCGGAGCTCCTGTGAGCAACGGCAGGCCACCGCGATCTTTCTCGCCCACTCGACCGCGTCCTCGCGCGTCGGCAGCTCCAGCACGGTGAACCCGCCCTTGAGTTCGCTGCCGGGATAGATCTCGGTGCTCACCGACCCGTCGGCGGAGACCAGCACGGGATCGACTTCCTCCTTGATCCCGCCGCCGAATACATAGACGCCTGAGGCCTTCGCCTCCTCGATCACAGCGTGGGATGCGGCGACGACGATCGGGAACTCCTCGTCGGTGAGCACCATGGCGTCGCTCGGGAAGGAGATGAGGTACTTGGTCAGGGCTGCTTCAACTCTTCGACGATGCTGTTACCAGTTTCAGGCCGGGATTCCCAAGCCCATGATTCATGAAAGCGTACCCGGCCATCGTCCAGGACCTCAATGACTGATTCGCAAACTCCGGTTGAGGTTTCCATGTTGGTAGCGAGGTGCGCATAGCGGAAGTTAAGCTTCCCGGCTTGGCGCGTGCCGACGAGATAGCCACGGACCACTGCTCCTCCGGCGTACTCTGCCCAAATCACCTCGCCATCTTGGTGATAGGTGAATGTGGTGGACTGTCCCACTTCGCCGGTCGCGGAGTTCTCGACGCCGCTGAACACGCGGCCCTCCAAAGAGATAGTGGCGGCCTGTGCCTTAGCTTCAACGTTCATGATCCGAACCATAGCAACGGGCTACCTCGAGAAGCCCGCCGTTGCCAAGGCGGTTACCGCGCCGACCAGCCGCCGTCCATGGTGTAGCTGGCGCCGGTGACCATGCCGGCGTCGTTCGAGGCGAGCCAGGCGACCAGCGAGGCGACTTCCTCCGGCTCGACCAGGCGCTTGATGGCGGATTCGGTGAGCATGATCTTTGCCAGGACCTCTGACTCGGGGATGCCGTGGACCTTGGCCTGGTCAGCAATCTGTGCCTCCACCAGCGGCGTGCGGACGTAGCCGGGGTTGATGCAGTTGGACGTTACCCCGTGCTCCCCGCCCTCAAGCGCCGTCACTTTGCTCAGCCCTTCCAGGCCGTGCTTGGCGGATACGTACGCGCTCTTGAACGGGGAGGCACGGATTCCGTGCACCGAGGAGAGGTTGATGATGCGGCCGAACCCGTTGGCATACATGTGCGGCAGAGCGGCCCGGACCAGCAGGAACGGCGCCTCGAGCATCAGGGTGAGGATGCGTCGGAAATCCGCGGGATCGAAGTCCTGGATGGGGCTGATCCGCTGGATCCCGGCGTTGTTGACCAGGATGTCGCAGTCGAGGCTGAGGGTTCCCAATGCCTCGACGTCCAGCAGGTCCACGGCCCACACGGTGCCGCCGACTTCATCGGCCAGGGCGGTGGCGCCGGCCTCGTCGACATCCGCCACCACCACTTTCGCACCCCGTGCCGCCAGGGCACGGACGCTCGCTGCGCCGATCCCGCTGGCGCCGCCGGTAACGAGGGCCTTTCGGCCGTTCAGAGTGTTTTCCATAATTTCAGCCCTACATTCCAGAAATTCGATAGTCCAGCGAAAATCAGTCCAGCGACATCCTGCGGGACCCGGTTGGCCTAGCGGACGCCCGCGCCAACCAGGCCTTCGCGCTCGGCGTCGGCCCGGTCCACGTCCTCCAGGGCGATGCCCTTGGTTTCCTTGAGGCTCAACACTGCCACCGTGGTGATGGCACACGCCACCACCAGATAGATCGCTACGCTCATCTTTGGTTCTCCTTTAGTGTCCACGTCGACACGTGCTGTGATCCACAGCACTGAATGGGCTCAGATGAGTATTGCCGCACAAACACTGCGATTCAATGGCCAAACCGGCACCCCTTGTGTGCAGAATTGCAGATATGGATACTAATCCGGATGACCTGCTGGTCCTGTTGGCCGTCTCGCGGTCAGCCAAATTCACGACGGCGGCGCAGGCGTTGGGCCTGAACCACACGACGGTTTCGCGCCGGATAGCGGCCTTGGAGAAAACCTTGGGCGGGCGCGTTCTCTCCCGGGCGGCCGGCGGCTGGGAGCTGACCGAACTCGGGGCGGAGGCCGTCCTGGTGGCCGAACAGGTGGAAAGCGCGGTGCGCAGCCTAGGCCAGCCGGGCCAGGCGCCGGACCCCATCACCGGGGTGGTCCGCATGACGGCTACGGACGGCTTCAGCGCCTACGTCGCCGCACCCGCCGTCGCACGGCTGCGGCGCAAGCATCCGGGACTCAGCGTGGAGATCGTGACCGTGACCCGGCGGGCCCTGCAGCAGCGGTCCGGCCTGGACATCGAGGTGGTGGTGGGTGAGCCCCAGGTACACCGCGCCGAGGCCTTCAAACTGGGCGAGTACGTGCTGGGCATGTACGCCTCGCGCGACTATCTGGCTGAAAACGGGACGCCGGCCACGGTGGAGGAACTGACGGAGCATCCGCTGGTGTACTTCGTGGACTCCATGCTCCAAGTGGACGACCTCGACGCTCCCCGCCGCCTGGTCCCCGCCATGAAGGACGGTCTGACTTCCACCAACGTTTTTGTCCATGTCGAGGCGACACGCGCCGGTGCGGGCATCGGCTTCCTGCCCTGCTTCATGGGCGACCTGCACCAGGACCTGGTCCGGCTGCTTCCGGAGGCATTCTCCGAGCGTCTCCCCTACTGGATGGTCCTGCGGCCGGACTCCATGCGGCGGCCGGCGGTGGCCGCCGTCGTGCAGGCACTGCGGGACCAGGCGGTGGAATACCGGGAGGCCCTCCTGGGCCGCCGCTGACGTTCGCCGGGCGGGTGGTATATGTTCGGCGGGCCATACGGCGTAGTGTCAAAGGTAGGAGATGTCGGAGAGCCTTCGCTGGTGTGAGCGCGTCGAATCTGTGTGCGTCCACCATCATGGCTGCGGGCGGTCGAGAGTCCGCGGCCCCCAGCCCGGTCCCAAGGGACCCGGCAATTGAAGGATCGAGGCCGTCATGGATCCCGGCACCGGCAGCGCCCCGACCACTGAACAACTGCAGGACCTGTTGCTGGAAAGCCCCGGGTTCACGGAGTTCCTCCTGGGGCTGACCACGATCACCGCCTCCCGCCTGGGCAGGCACGATCCGATGCTGTGCGCCATCACCGTTGAGCGCAACGGCACTCCGGCCACGGTGGCCAGCAGCGACGAGGATGCGCGTCGGATGGACGAAAAACAGTATGTCTTCGACGACGGCCCGTGCCTGACAGCACTCCGGCAGCAGCACACAGTGCTGGTCCCGGATCTGGGAAGGGACAGCCGCTGGCACCACTATGCGGCGGCCGTTTCGGGAGGAGGGATCCGCTCAGTCCTGGCAGTTCCCATCGGCACCGAACCGGGCTCAGCCGCGGCCCTGAACTGCTACGCACATGACATCGACGCGTTCGACGCCGCCACAATCGCTTCCGTCGAGGAGCACGCGGACTCGATTTCCCGGATCCTGCGGCTGGCCTTGCGTGTTCATCCGCCGGAGATTTACCCGGAAAACCTCCGGCCGGCCCTCAAATCGAGGGCGGTCATCGACGCAGCCGTTTCCCTGATCATGGCCCAGAACCGCTGCAGCCGGGATCAGGCGATGGAGCTCCTGCACCTGGCCGCACGCGCCACCGACACCAAGCTTCACACCATCGCCACGGACATTCTGTCCGGCGCCGAGATTCCCGGCGGAGGCGTCGGGCAAGAATGAAGAAACCCCCGCGCGAGTCCTGGGACTCAAGCGCAGGGGCTTCCTGGCCCTCCGGTCTTGGGGGAAAGCGGAGAGCTTCCACAAACTTACAGCTGCCGCAGGGCCCGAACGGACGAATGCAGCCCTGACAGCCCATTCTTGAGGCAACTTTTTTCCTGCCGGGACTTTTGTTTCGCTGGTCTTGCGCCATTATTGCGGGAGGGGGCGGATGCCCTAGTCCCCCGCACCGGAATCCGGGGCCGCCGGATCATGTCGGACGGGCGCGCCGGCAGCAAACGCGCGCACCTTGGCGTCATCCCAGATGTGCGCGGGGACACCTCCGCCCAGGAGCCTGCGTGCCAGCCGGGGGTCGTCGTCGAACGGCTGGTCGCTGCCGGCCATCACCATGTTGCCGTACCGCCGTCCCTTGAGCATGGCGGGGTCGGCGATGATGAGCGCGTGTTCGAACGTGGCCGCGATGCCGGCGGCATCCTCGCGGGCATTTTTCAGGTCCGGGGCGTCGCCCGAATTCACCACGTAGATGCCCCCTGGTGCCAGCACGCGTTTGGCATGCTCATTGAATTCGGCGGTGGTCAGCGGCCGCGGCGTCAGCGCGCCGGCAAACACATCGCGGATGATCAGGTCGCGGGTCTGCGGTGTCAGCGACTCGGTGACCTCGCGCGCTTCACCCACGCGCAGCCGCAACAGCGGGGCCTTGGGAAGGTCGAACCAGCCGCGGACGTACTCGGCAAGTTTGCCGTCCAGTTCCACCACCACCTGGCGCGCCTCCGGGTAGGCGGAGTGGAAATAGCGGGCCAGCGAGCATGCTCCGCCACCAAGATGCAGGGCGCGCAGCTTGGGCCTTGTCTCCGGGGGCCACCGGGATTCCACCAGCGCGGACATCCACCGCATGTACTCGAAGTCGAGGAAGAGCGGGTCCGCCAGGTCGATGTGCGAGCTCATCACGCCGTTGATGCGCAGGAGCCAGCCGTTCGAATTGTCCTGGTCCGCGATCAGCTCGCAGTCCCCGGTGTCGATGTAATAGACGCCCTCAACCGGACCGTCAGGGCGGGTTCCCTTCGGCACTTCCACCACTCCCGGCGTCGAACGTTCAGCGTTCCTGCCGGCAGCCCGGCCCTTACGCGCCACTTAGCCAGCCACCGCATTGCTCATGCCTCAACCCTAGTTGACCGGCGCCTCGCCGACCGCTGCGCCGTCACCGTTCCGGATCCGCTGTACGACGGCGGTAGTGGACAGGTCCGGTACATAGTCCAGGATGGCCACTGTGCCGCCGAAGCGTTCCACTGCTTCCGTTTCGGCCAGCATTTCAGGGGTGTAGTCCCCGCCCTTCGCATAGATCTCCGGCCGGAGCATCTCGATCAGCGGGATGGGCGTGGGGGTATCGAACACCGTCACGTAGTCCACGCAGCTGAGCGCCGCGATCACGCCGGCCCGGTCAGCCACCGAGTTGATGGGCCGGTCCGGCCCTTTCAGCCGGCGCACCGACTCGTCACTGTTCAGCGCCACCACCAGGACGTCCCCGAGTTGCTTGGCCTGGTTAAGGTACCGCGTATGGCCGCGGTGCAGCACATCAAAGCAGCCGTTGGTGAGCACAATCTGGCGCCCCTCGGCGCGGTCGCCCTGGATAAGGCGGGCGAGTTCGTCGGCGCTGAGGGCGGTATCGGCAAAACTTGCCAGGTGGCGGGTGAGGTCGGCGGAGCTGCAGACGGACGTTCCCGGGTGGTGGACCACCACGTCGGCCGCGGCCTGGGCAAAGTCCACGCTGGTGCTGAGCGGCAGTGCGGCGGCACGGGCCAGCGTCAGTGCCGCCACGAACGTATCCCCCGCGCCGGAGGCCTGCTTCTCCGTGGCAGGCCTGGCCCAGGTCCGGTGCGAGTCGCCGACGGCGGGCAGCAGCAGCGTTCCGTCACGGTCCAGGGTGACCACCACGGCCCGCGCCCCGGTGGCCTCTATGAGGTCCTCCCGGCGGGCTGCCATGATGTCCGGGCGGTCGCTCCCGGAGGAGAAGCGGATGCCTAGGAGCCTGGCCGCTTCCTGCGCGTTCGGCGTGGCCAGATCCGGCCGCAGCGCTGCCCAGGGACGGGGGTCGTGGGCGTCCACCACGGCAAGCTGCGAGCCGGGCCTCCTCCCGAGCGCGTCAAGGAGGGCGCTCCGGACGGGACCCTGCAGGGCGCCCGTACCGTAGTCGCACACCACCACGGCGTCCTGGCCCCTGACAGCCGCCGGCAAGGACACGGCGAGCGCCGCCAGCGCGTCCGGCGGGACCTTCCCCGCCACGTCGTCGAACCTCAGCAAGACCTGGCCGGCGCTGCTGATGCGGATCTTGGAGGTGGTGACCATGCCGGGATGCTCATGCAGGTGGCTGGTGTTCACGCCGGCGGCGCGGAGCTGCCGCCGCAGCTCCAGCCCGGCGTCGTCGCAGCCGACCAGTCCCGCTACCCGTACCTTTGCCCCCAATGCTGCCAGGTTCATGGCGGTGTTGGCCGCTCCGCCCGGAGCGAAAGTGCGCCTTCCGATGTCAACCACGGGGGCGGGAGCCTCGCGGCACAGGCGGTCAATGGACCCGCTCCACCATCCGTCCAGCATGACGTCACCGATGACCGTAACGGACGGCGCGACGGCGGCAAGGCGGCCGGGCAGCCAGTCTGCCAGTCCGCGCTGATCAGGGAGGCCGCGCTGTTCAGGGAGTCCGCGCTGTTCAGGGAGTCCGCGCTGTTCAGTGAATCCGTGCTGTTCATCCCCGCCGCTCACGGCGCTTCCCGTCGCGCCGCTGCGGGCGGGGCCGCAGGTTCCGCCGCCGTGGCGTCCGCCGGCGCACTGGGCGGGGCTGCGGGCGGCGGGGCCGCCACGTGCACCACCTTGACCCGGGTGAATTCATCCAGCAGTTCGGGTCCGTAGCCGAAGCCGTGCCCGCTCTCTCCCCGCGGCTGGGCTGCCCCGCCGGGAGCGCCGCCGAACACCTCGTTGATCTTGACCGTTCCCACCGGCAGTGCGGCGATGGCCTGCTGTGCGTGGGCGATCCGGCCCGTCAGCACGGTTGCCGCCAGGCCGTAGCGGCCGCCCGCCGCGAGCCTGAGCCCTTCATCAAAACTCTCCACCACCTGCACCGGCGCCACCGGGCCAAACGTCTCCTCCGCCATTATGTCCATGTCTGCCGTGCAATCGAGCAGGACGGTGGCCGGATAAAACGCCCCGGGGCCGCTTGGCACCGATCCGCCCTCGACGGCCCGCGCCCCGGATTCCAGGGCATCCTCAACCTGGCGGTGGACCGTATCGCGCATCCGGACGTCCACCAGGGGTGCCAGGCCTCCGTCAAGGTTGCGGCGCCGGGCCTGGCTTTCCAGGGCCGAGCAGAAGGGCCCGGCGATGGCCCGGTGCACGTAGATGCGCTCCACGGCAGTGCAGATCTGGCCGCTGTTGCTGAACGCTCCCACGGCCGCCTGCTCCGCCGCCCAGACGGGGTCGACGTCGTTGTCCACCACAAGCGGATCATTGCCGCCGTTTTCCCGGATGACGTGCGCCCCCGTCAGGTTGGAGGCCCTGGCGATCCGGGCACCTGCCGCACTGGAGCCGACGTGAGCTACGACGTCCACCCCGGTCTGTTCGGTCAGCAGGGCGCCGATGCCCGAACCGCCGGTCAGCGAAATCAGCACATCCGGCGGGAAAGCAGCGGCCAGGACTTCCCCGAGCATTGCGCCAAGGTGGGGGCACCGCTCGCTGGGCTTGTGGATCACGGTGTTTCCGGTGACCAGCGCCGCGCCGATGAGGCCGCAGGCCACGGCCACGGGGTCGTTCCACGGCGTCAGCACCACGGCTACCCCGCGGGGCTCGGCAACGGTGTAGTCAGAGGCCAGCGGGTCGCCCCTCAGGCTGTGCCCCCGGTGTACCGGGCCGAGTTCGGCATACTGCTCAAGGGTGGAAACTCCGGCGGCGATCCCGGCAAGGGCCTCATCCACGGGGCGTCCGGTCTCGCGGCTGTTCATCCGGGCAAGTTCCGGCGCCGCTTCGGCCAGGGCACGGGCGGCTGCGCGGAGACCGGATCCGCGCGTCGCCGGTAGCGTTGCGGCCCAGGCCTGTTGGGCTGCCCGGGAGGCATTGACCGCTTTCCGGATGTGGAGGGGCACAGCCTCCGGCAAGGCACCGACGTCCTCCCCGGTCCGGGGGTCGCGGATGATTATCATTTCCCGGTCGCGGTTGTGGATGCGCTGGACGATCGCGGACATGGGACTCCTTCCGAAAGACGGCCGCGCCACCCTTCCAGGCGACTGCCAGGTGAAACGGGGGTGCGGACGCGCTGAGGCCTCCTATGCCCAGTTCCGTACCCCGGTTCAATCCCGGTTACACCCGCCCTGGCCTTCGGATTTTGACGGGGCGCGCATTCGGCCCCGGCCGTAGCCACGAACCACCGATCGGAACTATGGTGGCGGCACGGCAGGGACGCACACATCGGCAGGGAGTGGCGGAATGGGACCGGGCAATGGAGCGGGCAGGCATACGGCCGCGCTTCCGCCCGCTTTCGGCGGCGCGCAGGTGGTGGGCAGGGGTGTAGGTCCGATCCTGGAAAAATTCCCGGACGTAGCCCGGATCGCAGTGCTGCGCGGCGGAGGCCTGGGTGACCTGCTGTTTGCCCTTCCCGCAGTTGCCGCGTTGAAGGCCGCCTACCCCGGGGCCACTGTCACCGTGCTCGGAACGCCGGTCCACGTCGCCTTGGCGGAGGGCACGGCAGGCCCGGTGGACAGCGTCTGGGTGCTGCCTTACGCCGAAGGAGTCCGTCCAGGCCGGGAGGACCCGGCCAGGACGGACTCCTTCTTCGCCGAGATGCGGGGTGAGGGCTTCGACCTGGCGCTCCAGCTCCATGGCGGAGGGCGGTACTCGAATCCGTTCCTCCTGCGGCTGGAGGCCCGCCACACTGTGGGGACACGGACGCCGGACGCCGTTCCGTTGGAACGCACGCTGCCCTATGCGTACTACCAGCACGAGCCGCTGCGGGCACTGGAAGTGGCAGGGCTCGCCGGGGCACCCCCGGTCGGGCTGGAAGCACAGCTGCGCCCCTTGGACCGGTTCCGCGCCGCTGCCGAGGCGCTACTGGGGGACGGGGCGCTGCCGGGAGACGGGACCGGTGCGGCCGGAAACGCTGACGCTCCGGCCGGCGTCGTGGTGGTCCATCCGGGGGCCACTGATCCGCGCAGGCGCTGGCCGGCCGCCCGTTTCGCCGAGGTGGCCGCGGCCTGCGCGGCAGATGGCTGCAGGGTGCTCGTGGTGGGCGATGCCAGCGAGCGCCAACTCGCAGCAGACGTGGCACAGGCCTCCGGCTCGGACAACGTCAGGCCCATCGCCGGCGAAGCTGACCTCGGCACCTTGGCAGCACTCCTGGACCGGTGTGACGTCATGGTGGCCAACGACAGCGGACCGCGGCATCTGGCCCAGGCCTTGGGGACGCCGACTGTGGGGATCTACTGGGCAGGCAACGCCCTCAATGCCGGGCCCCTGAGCCGCAGCCTGCACCGGCTGCACCTCTCGTGGCTGACGCACTGCCCGGAGTGCGGAGCGGACATCACCCAGGTGGGTTGGACCGCTCCGCGCTGCGGCCACGACAGCTCGCTGGTGTCCGGCGTCCGCCCGGAGGACGTCTATGCCGACGTTCGGCTGCTCATGGCCATGAACCCTCATCCTCGTGGCAGATCAGCATCTCCCTGATTTCACAGCCGCGGGGCTGGCTCAGGGCGAAAAGGATCGCCTCCGCCACGTTGGCGGGATCGTTCAGCCTCGAGTCGTCCTGCGGCTTGTACTGCTCGGCGCGGTCGTCGAAGAATCGGGTCTTCATGCCGCCGGGGATCATGGTGGTTACCCCGATCTCCCCTCCGGTTTCAGCGGCAAGCGCATGGCTGAAGCCCAGCACACCGAACTTCGAGGCGCAGTATGCGCTCGCCTCGGGCAGGGCGCGTTTGCCCAGGGTCGAGGCCACGGTGACCACGCGCCCCCGGGACGCCTTCAGGTACGGCAATGCCGCGCGCACCACGGACACCGTGCCGAACAGGTTCACGAAGACCACCTTCTCCCAGTCCTCGGGTGCAACGTCCTCCAGCTTGCCGCACCGATCGATGCCGGCGGCAGTCACCACTGCGTCCAGACCGCCCAGGGTTTCGGCGGCTTCCTGCACCGCCTCGCTGACGGCACGGCGGTCGGCGACGTCAACTTCGAAGGCTTTTGCGGCCGAGACGTTCCGGATGTCCCGGTCCAGGACCACGGGCGTGCCGCCGGCCTTCAGCACGGCGTCGACGACGGCGGCCCCGAGGCCGGAGGATCCGCCGGTGACGAGCACACGTCCGGCACGGAAAGGGGGTCCGGACGTCTCGCGGAAAGTATCGGGGATGGCGCGGGAACTCTCGCGGAAGGTCTCTTCAGTCATGGTGTTCCTCTCATTCTGGCGTTCGGGCATTCGGTTGGAGGTCAGCTGACGCGTGACAGTGCGTCCGCGAGGCCGGTGGTGGAGCGCGACGGGTGGTAGGGCACGGTGGTGCAACGTCCGCCCCAGCTCTCCACAAGGCCGGTTTCTGGCAGTTCGGTGACGTCGTAGTCGCCGCCCTTCACCCAGAGGTCCGGCCGCAGGGTGGCCAGGCATGCCTCCGGAGTGTCCTCATCGAACACCAGCACGGCGTCCACGAATTCAAGGGCCAGCAGCAGCTCGGTCCTGTCCTCCTGGTTGAGGATGGGCCGTTCCGGCCCCTTCACCCGCCGTACGGATTCATCCGAGTTCAGGCACACGATCAGGCAGTCGCCAAGGTTCCGGGCTGCGGCCAGGGCGCGGGTATGGCCCGCGTGCAGGAGGTCGAAGCAGCCGCCCGTGGCCACGACGATCCCGCCCGCCTCGCGCACGTTGCGCGCCAGGGCCAGGGCGTCGGTATTGCGCCCGTGCACCTTCACGGGCTGCGGCTCCCCGGCCAGCGCCGAGACCCCGCCGTGACGCAGGAAGGCAGCTGCCTCCCGGACTGCCAGCACCGCCGCAACGTCGAGGGTGTGGCCTTCGATGAGGTGCACTGCAAGGCTGGCCGCCAGCCGGTCGCCGGCGCCGCAGGGATCCGTCACCGTGGTTTTCGGCGCCGGTATGGGCAGGGCCGGCTGACCGGCGTCGTAGACGAGCAACGCGCCCTGGCCTCCCATGGTGACCATTACCGCTTTGCTTCGCCACCGCAGCCGGAGTGCTTCCGCCACCGCGCCAAGCTCATCGTCGGCATCGCTTCCGGCGTTGCCTCCGCCATCGCTTCCGGCCGCTGGCCCCCCGGCTGCATTCGCCAGGCTTTTGGCTTCGGCCAGGTTGGGCGTCACCACCGCGACGCCGGGAACAGGTTCGGCCCCTGCCCTGTGGGGATCCCAGACGATCGGTACGCGTTGGGCCAGCCCGGCCAGGACGGCCCTGAGCTCCTGGTTCGCGGTGAGGCCCCTGCCGTAGTCGGCCACTACGATCACTGCCGCCCGCTCCAGCGCGTGCAGCATTGCCGGAGTGACGGGAGGTACGGGCGGGCGGGCGCACGCTTCATCGAACCGGACCACGGGGTGGCCCTCGGCCCGCACCCGGGTCTTGACGGGAGTGGGAGCCCCTGATGATCCGGCCACAACTGTGATTCCTTCCAGCGCCCGCCCAAGGTGCAATGCGGCGTCGTCGTCGGCGAGCACGGTCACGAGGGTGACGTTGTGGCCGTCGCCGGCGAGCATCCTGGCCACGAGCCCGGCGCCCCCGGCCCGCCGCCGAACGTTGGACACGTCCACCACGGGGACCGGCGCGTCCGGGCACAGGCGGGTTGCCTCGCCGTCGATGTCGACGTCCAGCAGCACGTCTCCCACCACCGCGATCTTCATGGCCTGCTCCCTGGGAACGGTCCGCAGAGGCCCCGGCGGCCCACCTCGGCGTCGAACGCCCGGCACACGGCATGAAGGGCAATGAGGTGGCCCTCCTGGGCGTTGGCGGAAAGGGCCTGGATGGTCACGGCCTCGTCGCAACGGGCGGCGAGGGGATTTGGTGCAGGACCGGTGAGCGCCCACGTGGTGACGTTCAGCCGTGCCGCCGCGTCGGCGGCATGAAGAAGGTTGGGGCTCTTTCCGCTGGTGGACAGCAGCATCAGCACGTCGCCCGAGCGTCCGTGGGCGCGGACCTGCCGGGCAAAGAGCTCCTCGAACCCGTAGTCGTTCGCGATTGCGGTCACGGCGGAGGTCTCGGCGTGCAGGGAGATGGCCGAGAACGGCACCCGTTCGCCGTCGAACCTGCCCACCAGTTCGGCCGTCAGGTGCTGGGCTTCGGCGGCCGAGCCGCCGTTGCCGGCAGCGAGCAGCCGCTGGCCCGCCAGCAGCCGGCGCGCCAGCTCCTCACCCCAGGCCGCCAGATGATGCGCCTGGCTGCGCAGCGATTCCAGCGCAGGAAGGACATTGTCCAGGTGAGCCCGGACAATGTTGACGGAATCCGGGCTGGCAGATCCCTCCGGAGCACCGGCCGGTCCCCGGTCTCCGGAGTGTCCGGGAGGCCGGGGAACCGGCGGCAGCACAGGCGGAAGGTCCTGCTCGCGGAGCGGCCATTCGGTGGTCACAGCGCCGCCCCTTCCGCTGGCTCCATCCGCCGGGACACGGCACCGTCCGCCAGCGCACGCCGGTAGGCCTTCTCCGTCTCGGCCGCCACCCGGTCCCACGAGTAGCGCGAACGCGCACGCTGCCGGCCTGCCCGCCCCAGTTCCGAACGGAGCTCCGGATCGGAGAGGATTTCGGCAACGGCCACGGCGATGGCGGCGGGATCCCGGGGTGGAACGTGCAGGCCGGTGGCCCGGTCAACCACAGTGTCCGTAAGGCCGCCGACGGCGGCGGCAACCACCGGGACGCCGCAGGCCATCGCTTCCAGGGGCACTATGCCAAACGGTTCGTACCAGGGCGCACACACCACAACGTCCGCACTCCGCAGGATGCCGGGCATGTCCTCCCGCGGCACCTGGCCCCGGAGGGTCACCTGGTGGTCCACGCCCAGTTCCACGGCAAGTTCCGAGAGACGGCGGGCCTCGGGATCCGCTCCCAAGGCGGCGGCGCCGCCCCCGCCGCCCACAATCAGGAGTTCGACGTCGTCGAACCCCGCCTCGCGGAGCAGCGGCAGCGCCCTGATCACGAGGTCCACGCCCTTGCGCGGAACCAGTCGGCCCACGGAGAGGATGCGATGGTTCCGGGGCCGCGGTTCGGCCGCCCCGAAGCCCGCGAACAGGTCCAGGTCCACGCCGCACGGGGCAATGGAAATCTTGGCCGTGTCGATTCCCATCGCCTTGAGCTCGAACACCTCATCCGAACAGGTGGCAATGATGCGGTCGGCCGCGCGGCCCACGGCGGGCTCCAGCCAGCGCCGCTGCGGCGGGCTGGTGTCGTCGCTTCCCTGGTGGCGGCGCTTGACGGTGCCCAGCGCATGGAAGGTCTGCACCACGGGCACGCCTGCCCCGCCGCTCCGGCGGGCCGCGTCCAGCGCGGCCAGGCCAGACATCCAGAAATGGGCGTGCACGATGTCCGGGGGCCTGGCACCCCAGTCCTCCGCGATGCCCTCGGCGAGCCGGTCCATATAAGGCAGGAGCTTGTCCTTGGGCACATGGCGTGCCGGGCCAGCCGCAACGTGGACCACGTCCAGCCGCGGTTGGATGGCCACCCGTGGTGGAAGTGCTGCGTCATCCTTCCGGGTATAGACGGTGACGTGATGTCCCATCCGGGCCAGGGCTGTGGACAGGGCGGCGACGTGCACGTTTTGTCCGCCCGCGTCAACTCCGCCCAACGCCGCCAGGGGGCTGGCATGTTCCGAGACCATGGATATTCTCACTGGAGCTTCCTTTCGTGCGAGGGGATGAGGACCCTGGATTTCCTGAACCGCCGGGAGGCGATCTCGTCGAGGAGCGTGTCCCAGGCGCCGAGGAACGGGCCCAGGCTGTAGCGGTCCAGGACCGACTGGCGGGCCGCCCGCCCCCGTTCCCGGGCTTCGTCGGGGTCCCGGACCAGGAGCTCGGCCTGGCGGACCAGTTCCCCGACGTCCGTCGATATCGCACCGGCTTCCGGCGGCACCGCCCGGGCAGCCTCCGTGGTGGCCAGCGCCACCACCGGCATGCCAAGGTGCATGGCCTCAAGCAGCGCCAGTCCCAGGGAAGTCCACCGGAGGGGGTGGACATACACGCGGCAGCGGGCCAGTTCCCGGTGCAGCGCATCCGTGGCAAGGTCGCCGCGGACGGTCAGGCGCGACGGCGGCAAACCTGTGTGCCGGGGCAGCTCGTCCCCGCCCATGCCGAAAACCTGCAGCGGAGCCGCGGCGGCGAACCGCGGAAGAAGGTCCGTGCCCGTGACCCTTCCCCGCCGGACGGGCTCGTTGACCACTACGGCCAGCTCCGGAAGTTCGCCGGTGTAGAGATGGCCCGGGTCCGGCACCCCGTGTTCGATCACCACGGTGGGGGTTGATCCGGTGTCCCAGAAAAGCGCGTTGAAGTGCGTTACGTGGACCACCGGTATGGCGTGCTGGTCCGCGAGCGGATGCACGGTGAACGGAACATCGCCTTTGGGCGTGTTGTGTTCGAGGTAGACCGCGGGGAGCCCTGCCCCCGGCTGCCGGCCCAGTGCGCGGTGCACCTCCGCGAGTTCCTCCGGCCGCTGCAGGACGACGGCGTCGATGCTGTCCGCGTCCAGCCGGTTGAGGGCGACTTCGCGCACGGACTCCGGCCAGTTCCTGCCCGCGCGGCCCAGCCCCCAGGGCCCGCCGCCGGGAAGCACCGGCAGGAGATACTCGTGGGGTCCGCGGACGAACGAGTCCGTCCACGAACCGTGGACATGCCACAGCAGGATCCTCATTGGTGCCGCACCTTCCGCCGGGTGGACAGCGAGGACACTCCGCTGATGAGCCGTTGCACCGCATCCACCACCTGTTCGGGGGAAACCGACGCGAGGCAGGGATGCCCCGGCACCGGACACTCGCGCGCCCGGCTCAGTTTGCAGGGCGCGCTCTGGTCACCCAGCAGTTCGAGCCGCACGCCGTAGGGCGCCCACCTGACCGCCGGAACGACCGGGGAAAACAGGCAGGCAACGGGGGTACCGACGGCGGCGGCCAGGTGGGCCGGACCGGTGTTTCCCGTCACCAGGGCGCTTGCCCCGGCAATGACACCTGCGAGGGTCCGCAGGTCGGTCCGTCCGCCAAGGTCCAGCCCTGACGGGCCCGCCACCGTCGCAGTCAGCGAGATCTCGCCGGGACCGCCCGTCACCACCACACGGTGACCGGCGCCTTCGAGGAGTTCAACCGCCGCAGCATGATGCAGCGGCGGCCACGCCCGGGACGGCGCCGAGGATCCCGGGTGCACAACGATGTACGCCCCGTCCCCCACGAGCTCACGGGCATCGGGGTAGTCCCGGATCCGGAGCCTGCCGTCGTCGCCGGGCGGGAGGGTAAATCCGGCGGCCAGGGCGATCCCGAGGGCGCGCTCAGCCTCCGGCTGGTCTTCGGAAAAATCCTCGCCGGGCCGCAGCCGGACATCCAGCAACGAGCCGGCATAGTCAACGGACGCCCCCGTGATTCGCCGCACTCCGGCCAGCCGTAGCAACAGCGCCAGCGGCAGGGGGGACTGGTGGAAGGATGTCAGGATCACCGCCTCGGTGATCCTGGAATTGCGGATGAACGCGACCAGCCGGTCCACGGTCTCCGTGGTGACCGCCGGGGCGGGGTTGATGATCCATGGACACGCCCAGCTGTAAACCTCCGACACGCCCGGCAGGAGGGATCCGGCAGCCCCGCCCTGCGGTCCGCACAGGAGCACGACGTCGTTCGGCGCACCGCCGTCGGCCCGCCGCCCGTTGGCAATGGCCCGCACGGCGGGTCCGGCCAGCAGGACGTCCCCCACGCTGTCCAGCCTGGCAGCGAGCACCCGTGTCATCGACGGCTCCCCACCGGTGCCTGGCCCAGCAGCAGCGACACCGCGCCGGGCAGGTCCGCCGCCACCTCCCGGGCAGCAGCCACCTCTTGGGGCCGGGTAAGGGCAGTGGGTACGAGTATCCCCCGCACCCCGGCGGCTTCGGCGGCTTCCATGTCGCTGCCGATGTCACCGATGTAGGCGGCTTCGGCGGTCGCGATGCCGAGCCGCCTACAGGCGCTGAGGATCATCCCGGGCGCGGGTTTACGGCAACCGCAGCCGTCCTCCGTGCCGTGGGGGCAGATTTCCCAGATATCGAAGGGACCCAGGAGTTTGTCGATGCGGTCATTGACGAGGTCCACCTGGCTGCGTGACAGCAGGCCCCGGGCCACTCCTGACTGGTTGCTGACCACACCGGTGGCGATGCCCCGTCCGCGCAGTTCCGCCAGGACCCGCCGGGCGTCGGGCATCGGAGCCACCAGCCCGGGGTCGCCGTTGTAGGGCACGTCGCGGACCAGGGTGCCGTCCCGGTCGAAGAGCACCGCCTTGGGTATCGGACTGCTGGAACTTCGCATACCCACCCTGTTCCCCGCGGACGGGCCGCTCAAACAGCTTGCGGGCCGGTTTCCCGGATTAGACTCCGGAACCAGGAGGTCCACGCGGGCCGGATCGAGGAAGGTTGCACTTATGGTCTCCACCGGGCTGTCCAACAGACAGCCAACGCTGCTGGTCCTGCGGGCACTCAAACTCGGCGACCTGCTAGTGGCGGTCCCGGCGCTCCACGCGCTCCGCAGGGCGTTTCCCGGCCACCGCCTGGTCTACGCCGGGCCGGCCTGGCTGGAGGACGTCCTTTCGCTGGTGGGGGGCTTCGAGCTGCTCCCGGCCAATGGGCTCGATGCGCCGCTGGCCATAGCGCCGGGGGCCGTGGATATTGCGGTCAACTTCCACGGCCGCGGGCCCGAAAGCACTTCGCTGCTGCAAGCCGTCGGGGCGCGGCGGATGATTGCCCATGGCGGAGCTGGCGGAGGGCCGCCGTGGGTAGAGCAGATGCACGAACGGGAACGGTGGACGAGTCTCCTGCGCTGGTACGGCCTAGCGGCCGATCCGCTCGACGTGCAGCTGGACCGGCCCAAGGTATCCATCCCACTGGCGGCGGCTGCCGTGGTGCATGTCGGGGCGGCTTACGGCAGCCGGCTGTGGCCCGAAACGCGATTCGCCGCCATCGCGTCAGCCCTGAACGAGGCCGGTCATGAGGTGGTGTTCACCGGCAGCGCCGACGAACGTGAACGGGCCCTCCGCGTGGCCCGCCGGGCGGGCCTCCCCGACACAGCTGTGTTGGCGGGCTCGCAGCCCCTCTCGGAATTCGCCGCGCTGGTGGCCGAAGCCGGCGTGGTGGTGTCAGCGGACACCGGGGCAGCGCATCTTGCCGCCGCCTACGCCCGGCCGTCCGTAGTCCTTTTCGGTCCCGCGCCACCCGAGCAGTGGGGGCCGCCCCCGGGCCCCCACATAGTCCTGACCCGCCCGGAGCTACGCCGCGGGGACGTGTTCGCTGCCGAGCCTGACCCGGCGTTGCTGGGGGTCGGCGTTCAGGATGTGCTTACCGCCCTCCGCGAGCTGGGAGTGCTGTGATCGTTGCCTTCCTGCAGCAGGCCCTGGAGCCGCACCAGTACACGTGAAAGGCGCCGGGAGACCTGCATCTGCGACACGCCAAACCTGCGGCCAAGCTCAGTCTGGCTTTCCTCGCAGAAGTAGCGCCGGTACAGCAGCTCCTGGTCCTCCGTGCTGAGCTCCCGGATGGCCTGGTTGAGGCAGATCAGTTCCTCCAGCCTGTCCAGCGGATCGTCATCCCCGGAGACGAGGGATTCGGCAAGCGGCGTCCCGTCCGGGCGTGCCTCCGCTGCGTCGAGCGAAGCGGGATGCATGCCGGCGGCGGCCGCCATCGCCTCCCGAACCGCGTCCGGAGACACGTCCAGTTCCACGGCCAGCTCAGCGGCAGTCGGCGGATGACCCAGGGCCTGCGCGAGCACCGGTTCGGTCCGCAGGAGCTCCGAACGCAGATCCTGCAAGTGGCGCGGCGGCCTGACCATCCAGCACCGGTCCCGCAGGTATCGCTTGAGTTCTCCAGTGATGGTTGGCGCCGCGTAGGCCGCAAAGCTGCTTCCGCGTCCCGCGTCGAAGCCCCTTGCCGCCTTGACAAGGCCGAGGTAGGCAACCTGGTTAAGGTCCGCCCGATCCCTCCCGCGGGCTTGGAAGCGCGCCGCCAGAGCCTCGGCCAGGTCCAGGTATTCAAGTACTAATTGGTTTTCGAAGGTTTGCCGGATCCGGCCCTGATGCCTGTGCCGTTGTTCCGGTTGCAGCGTCTGTGGCGATTGCTGGGATTCCGCCATTTTGGCTCGTTCCTTTGACCGTGGAGCGACCGAATAAGCCCGTGGCAAGACTTAGAGAAGTAGGAAACCATAAGCTTGCTTATTAAACAATGGCCGGTAGCGTTAATACCAAAGAGGACACGTTGGCTGGCCCGCCAAACCCGACCGGAGCGCCGGCCGTGCTTCCAGCCTTTCGGAAGGGTGGTCCGGCATGCGGGTAGCAATCGTTGGCGCGAGCGGAAATGTGGGCACAGCCGTGCTGCGGCGCCTCCAGCAACAGCGTGCGGAGCGGCCGGACGCACTTGAACTTGTGGGAATCAGCAGGCGTCCGCCGGACCGGTCGGCGGCGCCTTATGGCGGCGTCGAATGGCACGCAGTGGACATCACCGACGACGACGGCGGGCGGCTGCTCGCCGCTCTCGCGGGGGTGGACGCCGTGGTGCACCTCGCGTGGATTCTCCAGCCGAACCACGACGTGGCGGCACTTCACCGGACCAATGTCACGGGAACCGCGAATGTCCTGCAGGCCGCCAAGGAGGCCGGCGTGGGTCACGTGGTGTGCGCCTCCTCAGTAGGCGCCTACAGCAGCTCGGCGAAGGAACCCCGGAGGACCGAGGCGTGGCCGGCTACGGGCATCCAGGAGTCGCACTACAGCAGGCACAAGGCTGAACAGGAAGCCCTCCTGGACCGGTTCGAGGCCGAAAACCCCGCCATCGCGGTCGCGAGGCTGCGAACAGCGCTCATTTTCCAACGTGAAGCCGGGAGCGAGATCGGCCGGTACTTCCTGGGGCCGCTGATCCCCAAGCTGCTGCCGGGCCGCATCAGGCTTCCCCTCCTGCCGTTCCCGGCGCAACTGGCCTTCCAGGCCGTGCACGCGGACGACGCCGCCGACGCGTACTGGAGGGCTCTTGATCGCCGCGCCTCCGGCGCATTCAACGTCGCTGCCGAACCGGTGATCACCCCGCCGGAGCTGGCCAGGCTGTTTCACGCGCGGCGCTGGCTTCCGATTCCCCTGAGCCTTCTCCGCGCGGCCGTGGATCTGAGCTGGAGGCTCCGCCTGCAACCAACGGATGCGGGCTGGATTGCCATGGCTGAAGGCGCCCCGATCATGGACACTGGACGCGCCCGCGACATGCTCGGCTGGAAGCCCCGCACTTCATCCCTGGACGCGATCCGGGAAGTGCTGGAGGGCCTGGGAACAGGGCGGGGGACGGCAGGTTCTCCCCCGCTGAATCCACGAAGCCGGCCGGGCCGCTAGCTTGCGGACCGCCAAAGAGGCCGGCCCCGCAGCTGGTCCTGAAAAGTAATACACCAAGGGTACTTACTATTTTTAGTAACCATGCTTACTATTTTAAAGCCAGTAATTGCTGGTTCTTGATCAGCAGCCGACCTTCTTGGAAAGAGAGCGCGAAGATGACAGAGAACCAATGGCCGCAGGACGGGAGCTACGGCACCCCTGGGGTCGCACAGCAAACGGCCGTCCCGGCGGCGCCGGCTACAGCTGCCGGTTACCCGGCACCCCAAGGCACAACGTCGAAGTCGGAGACGGCCAAACAGGAGGCTGGAGACGTTGCCCACCAGGCAACCGACTCCGCCCAGCACGTGGCGGAAACCGCCAAGGCCGAGGTCGCCAACGTGGCCGGCGAGGTCAAAGCCAATGCCAAGGACCTGCTGTACCAGGCCAAGACGGACCTCACCGACCAGGCCGGGGCGCAGCAGCAGAAAGTGGCCCACGGCCTCCATTCCATTTCGGGCGAACTCCGCACCATGGCTGACGCGTCCGACCAGCAAGGGGTGGCCAGTGACCTGATCCGGCAGGCTGCCGAGCGGTCAGCGTCCGTGGCCTCGTGGCTGGAAGGCAGGGATCCGGGCTCGCTGCTCAACGAGGTGAAGTCGTTCGCACGGCAACGCCCGGGGACGTTCCTGCTGCTGGCTGCCGGCGCGGGTGTCCTGGCCGGCCGGCTAACACGCAGCCTTGCTGCCGGGGCGCCGGAGAGCCAGGTCGGCACAGCTTCCCCTGGCGGTTATGCCGCACCTGCCCCGATTTCCAACGCGCCCGGTACCTATGTTCCCGACACGGGAGCGGCAGTTCCGCCGCCGCCGGTACAGATGCCGGCTCCGAACGTCACCACGGCGGGCATGGCCGGCGCGGGAGTGGGTGCCGGAGCCTATTCCGGTACGGGCGCCTACACGGACGAGGCGGACGCCAACTACCAGGCTGACACCTATCCGCCCAACCCGCTGGCGGACGAAGGAACGGCGCGGGACCAGTGGGCCGATGATCCCCTGGCCGGCGACCGTGTCGCGGAATCCCCGCTGGCCGGAGACCGCGCGGAAGACGACCCGTACCGGGACGATCCCCTCCGTGGCGGTCAGCGATGAGTAGCCAGTTTCCGGAAACACCCCCTACGGAGGCGCACGCCAAGGCGGACACGACGTCCCTCGGCGACCTGCTCGGGGACGTGACCCGCGACCTTTCCACGCTGATGCGCCAGGAAGTGGAGCTCGCCAAGGCTGAACTGAAGCAGTCGGCCACCCGGGCCGGAAAGGGCAGCGGGATGCTCGCGGGCGCCGGCGTGGCCGGCCACTTCGTGCTCCTGTTCCTGTCCCTGGCGCTCTGGTGGGCGCTGGGAACGGTGATGGGGCTGGGCTGGTCCGCCGTCGTCGTCGCCGTGATCTGGGGCATCATCGCCGCTGTGCTGGCCGCCCTCGGCCGCAAGCAGCTCAACGCGATCAAGGGCATGCCCCAGACCACCGAGACGCTCCAGGAAATACCGCCCACCCTCAAACCCAGCCACTAGAGCAAGGTAAACACGATGACTGAAAACCCGGACGCCATCCGCGCCGACATCGAAGCAACCCGTGCACGGCTCGGCACCAACGTCGACGCCGTGGCAGATAAAGTCACCCCGTCGAACATCGTCCACCGGCAAAGTGACAAGGTCAAAGAATCCGTCAAGGACGCCGTGTTCGGCGTGAAGGAGAAAGTCATGGGAGCAGCTGAGCACACCACCGACCGGGTCCATTCAGCGGCCCACTCCGGCCCCGCCGGAGCAAACACCAGCGCCGGCACGCGTCTCTCGGACGCCGGCGAAGCCATCGGTGACGCGCCGCACCAGGTCAAGGCCAAGACCCAGGGCAACCCGCTCGCCGCCGGACTGATCGCCTTCGGCGCCGGCATGTTGCTCTCGTCGCTGATCCCCGCAAGTGAGAAGGAACGCGAAGCCGCCGAAGCACTCAAGGTCAAAGCCGAGCCGCTCACCACCGAGCTGACCGAAGCCGCCAAGGACATGGCCGAAGGCCTGAAGGCACCCGCGCAGGACGCCATGGAAAACGTCAAGGCCACTGCCGCGCAAGCCACGGATCACGTCAAGGCCGAGGGCCAGACCGCCGTCGACGATGTGAAGTACCGCGCCGCGGACGCCAAGGACAACGTCCAGCAGGCGTAACTACGCCGATACGCATCAGGCCTGCCCCGCCCTGCGGCGGGGCAGGCCTGACCGGCAGATGTGAGGAAAACTTCCCATGGCTAAGAACCCCGCCAACGCAGCCAACGCCAACGCCGACGCTGAAACCGATGAAAGCAGCACCGCAAAGGCACGGACGGCACCCACCCCGGACGATCCGCGCAAACCGGACAGCCCCACCGATGTCTCCAAGCCCTCCTGGAAGTACATCGCCAAGAAGACCTTCCGGGAATTCACCAAGGACCAATGCCCTGACCTTGCGGCGGCCCTCACCTACTACGGCGTCCTGTCCATGTTCCCGGCGCTCCTGGCACTCGTTTCGCTTCTCGGCATCTTCGGGCAGGCGGAGAAGACCACGCAGGCGATGCTGGAAATCGCCCAGGGGGTTGCTCCCGGCGCAGCGCTGGACGTGATCAAGCAGCCCATCCAGGAGCTGACCACCTCATCTGCCGCCGGTTTCACCCTGATCCTCGGTATCCTGACCGCCCTCTGGTCCGCCTCCGGCTACGTCGGAGCCTTTGGCCGGGCGATGAACCGCATCTACGAAGTGGATGAAGGCCGGCCCTTCATCAAGCTGCGGGGCGCCATGCTGGCAGTAACCCTGACCACCGTGATCATCGTGGCGCTGACGGCGGCCATGCTGGTGCTCAGCGGCCCCGTTGCCGAGGCGGTCGGAAATGCGATCGGCCTGGGCGGGGTCTTCCTGACAGCGTGGAACATCCTCAAATGGCCCGTGGTGGTGCTGCTGGTCATCGCGGTGATCGCCATCCTCTACTACGCCACCCCCAATGTGAAGCAGCCCAAATTCCGCTGGATGAGCCTTGGCTCCTTCATCGCCCTGATGATCTTCGTTCTCGCTTCGCTGGGCTTCGGTTTCTATGTGGCAAATTTTGGCAACTACAACAAGACCTATGGCGCCATCGGCGGCGTCATTGTGATGCTGCTGTGGCTCTGGATCCTGAACATGTCGCTGCTCTTCGGCGCCGAGTTCGACGCCGAGATGGAGCGTGGCCGCCAACTGCAGGCCGGCATCGAGGCGGAGGAGACCATCCAGCTGCCGCCGCGCGACACCAAACAGAGCGACAAACTGCAGGTCCGGGAGGAAGAGGACATCCGACGGGGCCGCGACCTGCGCGAACGCCACGACCGCGAACGCCGGGACAAGGAGAGCGCGGAACAGGAGCGCCGGGAACGATAGTGCCGGAGCCAGGCACCGGGGGGCTAGGGACCAAAGCCCCTTGCGCAAACGACCGGGCCCGGTCTCTACTGAGGGGACATTGCACCTAAGGGGACATTGTTCCTGAGGGGACACTGCACCGGCACCGCCTAGGAGGGGAGGTCCCATGCCGGCTACAGCAGGGAACCCGGACGGCCCGGTGGTGGTCGGCTACGACGGGTCCGAGCCGTCAGAGCTGGCAGTCCGCTGGGCCACCGGATACGCCGCCGCCACGAACCGAAAGCTGAAGGTCGTGCACGCGTGGGTGTGGCCTGTTTTCACCAAGAACCTTGGCCCCGTCAAAGGGGTTTCGGGCAGTGGCCTGCGCCATGCGGCCGAAGCAACGCTGGAGGAAGGCCTGGACCTCGCCCGGTCGGTGGCGGCGGAAGTCGATGCCGAGTTGGATATTGACGGCGCTATCGAGCCGGGCCTTCCCGGCCAGGTTCTCCGGCCGGCGGCAGAAGGAGCGAGCATCCTCGCCGTCGGCCACCGCGGCATGGGCCGGCTGCTCGGCCAGCTCGTGGGCTCAGCCTGCCTCGATCTGGCCGTCCACGCACCCTGTCCGCTGATGGTGGTCCGTTACCCGGGCCGTCCCGGCCAGCCCATAGCTGCCGGAATCGACGAAAAACCCCGGAACCGGATAGTGGTGGCGGACGCGGCCCGCATGGCAGGCGAGTTGAATGTACCGCTGGAGCTGATCCATGTGGCGTGGGAGCACGGCCACGCAGCGCACGGGCGCCACGCACCCCTCCACGGCAAAGAGCTGTTGGACCAGGCAGTGGAACAGGCCCGGGGACTCGCCCCCGACGTCCCTGTGGAGGGCATCCTGTTGGAGAGCCACCCTGTCTCAAAGGAACTCCTGGCTGCAGCCGCCAATTCCGACGTCCTGGTGCTTGGGGCGCATCACCGGGAGGGCCACCCGGGAAGCATGGTTTCGTCAGCGCTGGAGCGGGCACTTTGCAATGTGCTGATCACGCGATGATGCGCGTTCAGGGATAACGGTTTGCTTCCCGGCCCGCAAAACGGGCCGGGAAGCAGAATAGGAAGTGTGCCGTGCGTGCTTGGTGGGTGGGCAGATCAGGTCCCGTGGCGGGGCATCCGCTGGTTTTCGGTGAACGCCCCGATCCGAGCCCCGGCACCGGCGAGGTGCTGCTTTCCGTGCGTGTATGCGGCGTCTGCCGCACGGATCTCCATCTGGCCGAAGGCGACCTCGCGCCCCGCCGGCCCGGGATTATTCCGGGCCATGAAGTGGTGGGTGAAGTGGTGGAGCTCGGCGAAGGCGCCGCCAGGTTCCGGACCGGGGAACGCGTGGGCGTGGCTTGGCTGGGCGGCACGTGCGGGCGCTGCCGCTTCTGCCGGCGCTCGGAGGAGAACCTGTGCCTGTCCTCCACCTTCACCGGCTGGGACCGGGACGGCGGCTACGCCGACCGGATAACGGTGCATGAGGACTATGCCTACCGGCTACCGGAGGTCTTTTCCGACGAGCAGGCTGCGCCGCTCCTTTGCGCGGGCATCATCGGCTACCGCGCGTTGAGCCGGGCCGAGGTTCCGAAGGGTGGCCGCCTCGGCATCTACGGGTTCGGCGGTTCCGCCCATCTGGCGGCCCAGGTGGCCGTGCACCGTGGAGCCAGCGTTTACGTCATGACGCGCTCGAGGGAGGCCCGCCGCCTGGCATTGGAACTGGGAGCAGTGTTCGCCGGAGACGTCGACGACGAACCTCCCGTGCCGCTGGATTCGGCCATCCTGTTCGCGCCGGCCGGCTGGCTGGTGCCGCAGGCGCTGCGCGCCCTGGACCGCGGGGGCACGCTGGCCGTGGCCGGAATCCACCTGAGCGACATTCCGCCGCTGCATTACGGGTCCGAGCTGTTCCAGGAACGCCAACTGCGCAGCGTCACCGCGAATACCAGGGCCGACGGCGAAGAGTTCCTCCGCGTCGCAGCGGACATTCCGCTCCGCCCCACCACGGTGCCCTACAGGATGGAGGCGGCAGGCCAGGCCCTGCAGGACCTGGCAGAGGACCGCATTACCGGGGCCGCGGTTCTGCACATTGCCTGAGGCCCCTGCGTCCGGCTATCCGGCCAGCAGGCTGTCCAGCGTGACGAAGCCGTAGCTAGCCGGCCTGGCGCATCCGGTCGATCATTTGCGGAAGATGCAGCTAGGGATTAAAGGCCCGCCCAGGACTGGTACTCGACATTTGCAGGCGGCTAGCCCGGCGGCTGGAGCCCGGCCGCGGCGGGAAGTTCCCGTCCCAGTGAGCGAAGGTAGGCGGCGAACCCCTGAGGTGCGCGGGCGTGCGTGCGCCCGGACGTCAGAACCCGGATCGTGTCAGTTGCCACCACGGCGAAGGCGCGCCGGCGAAGGCGTTCCACCAGGGCGCGGTCCTCGTGGACGTGCAGCCTGGGGAATCCGCCGGCGGCGAAGTAGGCAGACGCGCGGACGCCAAAGTTGGCGCCGTAAATGTGCGGATGGTCCTCCAGGAAGGGGTGCCGCTCCAGCCAGCGCCGAAGAATCACCGGGTCCATGCCGGCAGGATCAGGTTCCACGGAACCCAGGACGGCGTCCGCCCCGGCGTCGGCCAGTTCCACCTGGTGCAGCAGCCAATGCTCCGGAACGGCGGAGTCGGCGTCGGTATTGGCCAGCCAGGTGCGGCTTGCCTCGGGATCCGCAGGGGCCAGTGCGGCCCTGACCCCGGCAGCTCGGCTCGACCCGGTGCTGCGCAGCCGGACGTCGACGGCCGCAAAGCGCGCGTCCGCAAGGACGTACGCTGCAGTGATTTCCGCAGTACGGTCCGTGCAGCTGTCCAGCACCACGGTGACTGTGGCCCGGACGTCCGGACGTTCCCGCTGCAACGCGTCGGCGGCGGCCCGCAGCGAGGCCAGTGCCCGGCCGATGTGCTGGTCCTCATTGTGGGCCGGCATCACCACTGCAACCCGGCTGATGCCCTGCCCGGCGGGAAGGGGATCCGCCGGCGGATAACCCTGTGCCTGCTCAGTCATCCCGCGGGCTTCCGGAGCCTTGGCCAGGATTCCCCGCCACACCGGAATTCCCGGCCAGACCCGGGTCCCCTTGCGGGGCCACGAACACTTCGAGGACGAAGTCCTTCTCGCGGTACAAGCCCTTGGTGGGCCACCGGAGCTGCCGGCGTGCCAGGGCGTGGACCGTGTCGCCGTCGAGCTGCCAGCCCGCGACGGGGTGCCGCCAGTGACAGAGGACCAGCGTTCCGCCGGGGTTCATCGAGGCTTGCACCCGGGTGAACAGCTCGGCCAGTTCGCCGGGCGTCAGGTAGTACCCCATCTCCGAAACGGCGACCAGGTCGAAGGTACCCCCGGGCCACTGCTGCGGAACGGTGAGGTGCAGGGTCCGCGCGGACGCATGGCCGGACAGCCGTTCCGCGGCCTGGACCAGGGCGGCGCTGCTCGCGTCCGCCGCCACGAACTCCCGGCAGCGGGCAGCAAGCTCCACGCTGAGTGTCCCGATGGAACAGCCGATTTCCAGCCCGGCGCCGTAGTCAGCCTCAGGCAGGATGGCGAGCGTAAGCGCCCGTTTGCGCCGCTCATACCAGCTGCTGGTGTAGCTCCACGGGTCGGCGCTCCCGCCGTGCACGGCGTCGAAGATCCGTTCGGCGTCACCCGCGCTGTTGGTTCCGCCGGCGGGTCCGTGCCAGGCGAACGTTTCCCAACGCCGGGAAAAGTGCTCCAGGAAGGCCCCGGAAAGGAGCGCCTCGTCACCGGGCTGGGCGGAC
This sequence comes from Arthrobacter oryzae, assembly GCF_030812315.1. GTDB lineage: Bacteria > Actinomycetota > Actinomycetes > Actinomycetales > Micrococcaceae > Arthrobacter > Arthrobacter oryzae_B. The sequence goes on from NZ_JAUSSM010000003.1 coordinate 288,720, forward strand.
AACGGCCGTGTCTGCGATGAGTGGGCGTTCATGGCCTTTGCCTTGGCCCGCTGCTCGTCCGGCGTCAGCGGCACCCGGACCCATGACTGCCAGGCGCGATCCGCGGGCGATGCCCACAGCCAGTACCAGACAGGGTATTCCAGCAGCCCGTGACCGCCTTCCGCCGCCACTTCCGCCGCCACCGAACCCAGGACATCATGGTCCGCGTGGCCGTCGGCGCGGTAGGGCGCCACGATGGCCACCTGATTCCCCGGGCGGCCTGAAGCGGCGATCGCTTCCCGCACGGCCGCCGCGATGCGGTGACGGTCGGCGGCAAGCTGTCCGTCCGGAAGGTGCAGGAAACGCCAGGAAGCGGCCGGAACCAGTTCGGACAGAGCCTCCCCGAACTCGCCTAGCCGGACGGCGGCGAGCTGTTCCGGCGTCGTCGTCCGTGACTCCGGGTGCGACGCCTCCCCGGCAGTGCAGAGCAGCACGTCGACTGCCGCACCGGCAGCGTGCAGCCGGGACAGGAATCCGCCGGCGCCCAGGGTTTCATCGTCCGGATGCGCGGCCAGCACAATGAAGGTCATGGCTGCGAGTTCGCCCGCATCGAGGGGAAGCTCCGGGAGGACGGCCAGGCCGCTGGCCTCCCACTCGGACTCGGCAGTGCCGGTGTCCGCGTGCGAGAAGGTCACCATGAGCGGTCCCCTTTCAGTGTCCGGGCGCCGAGCTGGGCATCGTCCCGCATGGCGTGGTGCTGGCGGATGTAGAGCGACAGGTCCGCCATGCGTTTTCCGTACGCTTCGTTGAAGGCCAGGGGGCCAGGCCCCAGATTCTGCGCCACCAGGGATTGGACGCGTTCGACGGCGGCTGCAACGGTGCCGCGGACGCGCAGGGCCTCGCTCCACGCGCCGGAGCCGGACAGTTCGCCGGCGTCGATCCGGCCCGCGGTCCGCGCGAGGTAGCCGGAGAGGGACGTGAGGATCCGGTCCGTTTCGCCCAGGTGGGCCAGTGCGATCTGGTCCGGCTCCCGCCCGTTGTCCGCGGCGGCTGCCAGCGCGGAGCTGAAGTCCCGCGCCACGGCAACGGCCCCGCCGAACCAGCACGCCGCAACGCCCATGCCGCCCCAGGCAAAACCGGGACGAGTGAAGTACCAGTCCGGTCCGCCGACCGGAACGGCGCTGACCCCGTCGAAGTGCACGGTGCCACTGGGGATCTCGCGAAGGCCCCGGCTGGTCCACTGCGGGGTTTCACAGGAAACCCCGGGGGCGTGCAGGTCGACGGCGAAAGCCGCCCTGCCGTCCGCAAGATGGGCGGTCAGGACGGCCCCATCCAGATGGGCAGCCAGGGAGCACCACGGCTTGGAACCGTTCAGGACGTATGTCCCCGCGCCGTCCGCAGCTGCCTCGAGCCGCAACCCCGGCCCTTCGGCGGCAAACACGCCCCAGGCTGTCTCCGCCATTTCAGGGTCGAGGGCACCGGCCTGGGACAGAATGGCGACGGCGTCAAGGTGCGGTTCGAGCACCCGGCCGGCCGCCACGTCAACGGCGGTCACGGATGCCAGCAGTTCCCACAACCGGGCAGTGCTGCCCTCCCCCGGAAGGGGCGCTGTCCGCCCGATGTCCCGCGCCAGTGCCAGCAGCGCCGGGACATCTCCCACCGCTTCGCCCACCGAACCAAGCAGCGGCGCCATGGCGTCGAGCCGGTCCGGCGAGGAACTGATCCGCACAGGCTGCTGTCCCGCCGGAACTCCGCTCCGGTCCGTTAGCGCGCCATCGGCGCCATGCCTGTCGGAACCATGCCTGTCGGAACCCATTCCTCGGACCGTTGCGGGTTTCAGTCTTCGTCCGGAGCCGTGACGGAGGCCGCCGGGGTCATTGTTTCGGCGTTCACCATCCAGGCCAACTGCTCGAGCCGGGCAATTCCGGCGTGCAGGAGGTCGGCGCTGGTGGGATCTTCCTCGTCAACCTCGTCATGGACGTCGCGCATGGTCTTCACGGTCCGCTCCAGCCGTGCCGTAATCAGCTTGACGGCGTCCTTGGTGGAGGTGAGCCCCGCGGGGAACTGTTCCAGCCGGGTATCCGAGGACACCGTGGCGCTGCGGCCATCGGGCAGTGTGTGCAGGGCGCGCATGCGCTCGGCCGTCTCGTCCGCGAACAGCCGGACGCTCGTGACGATTTCATCGAGCTGAAGGTGGAGATCCCGAAAGTTGGTTCCCACGATGTTCCAGTGCGCCTGCTTGCCCTGGACGTGAAGTTCGATCAGGTCCGTGAGGACCATCTGGAGATTGGTGGCAAGGGTCGGTGAAGCCTTCATTTCTTCCTCCACTGCAGGCGAAGCGGGACGGGTCCGTCCGGCATTAGCTTATTCTAAGCATACTTAGCATCTTGGTGGACTCCGCTTCTCCGAGGGCGGAACCGGCAGGCGTCCCGCCGGGGCCTCAGCGGACCACGGCCAGCGCGAATCCGTCCCAGCCCTTTGACCCGACGGTCTGCATGACCGTCCCGTCAAGGCGCGGGTCCTCCCCCATCATTTCCAGGGCGCTGATGATTCCCGGGGCATTGATCTCGTCCAGGGACGGATCGAGCAGCGCGCCCTCCCACACCACGTTGTCCATCACGATGGCGGTGCCCGGCCGGCCCAGCCTGACGGCCCAGTCGAGGTACTGCGGGTTGTTTTCCTTGTCCGCATCGATGAACACAAAGTCGAAGGGTCCCCGGCCGTCATCGAGCAGCTGCGGAAGCGTGTCCAGCGCGGCGCCCACACGGATGTCCACTTTGCTCCCGATGCCCGCGGCGTCCACGTTGGCGCGCGCCACCTGGGCATGCTTGGGGAGGTACTCACAGGTGACCAGCTCGCCGTCGTCGGGCAGTCCCTGGGCCATCCAGATGGTGCTGAAGCCGGCCAGCGTCCCGATCTCCAGGACCCGCCGGGCCCCTGACAGCTGCACCAGCAGCTTGAGCAGCTTCCCGGCGTTGGGCGCCACTTCGATGGGCGGCATCCCGGCCTCGACGGCGGACGCTACTGCCCGCTGGAGCGGGCTTCCGGGGCGGACCACGACGTCGGAAAGGTACTCCTCGACGGCCACCCACTGGGGTTCTGGCTTGTGCTCAATCATGGGGCCAGTCTTGCAGTTGCCGCTCCTCCGTGGGAAGGGCCGGGAAACCCTCGGCCGCGCCTGCGCGGGAACGGTTGTTGGCTGTACTAGCCCTGGACGCTGGTGATGGCGTTTTCCAGCCGCTCCACTTTGCCGGTGAGCTCGCCGGAATACCCCGGGCGGATGTCCGCCTTGATGACCAGCGAGACGCGGCTGCCGAAGCGGCCCACAGCCTCGGTGGCCTGTTTGACGACGGCGAACACCTCGTCCCACTCACCCTCGATGGTGGTGAACATGGAATCCGTGCGGTTCGGCAGGCCGGAGTCCCGGACGATTTTGACGGCGGCAGCAACGGCGTCGTGAACGGACGCGTCGGCGGACGCACCGCTGGCGGCGGCCGACTCCCCTGCCAGGTGCGGGGGCTGGCCGGAGGGTGCGACTGAGAATGCAAGCAACATGGACCCAGTCTGCCACAGCGGATTTCGTCGATACATTCGTCATATACGGGTACATTCGCCGCTACCAATCAGTAACCCGGGCGCTCAGCCGCCGCGTTGCTAACCTTGAAAAATGAACCTCGCAGTGGAACGCAAGCCCCTCCGTGCGGATGCTGCGCGCAACGTGGACAAGATCATCACCGCGGCCCGCAAGTGCTTCCGTGAGTACGGCCCGGAAGTGCCGCTGCAGACCATCGCCGTCACGGCAGGTGTTGGACCCGCCACCCTCTTCCGTAACTTCGCGGACAAGGAGCAGCTGGTACTCGCCGCTCTCAACCGCCAGCTGCGCCTGCAGGTGGACCCCGTGATCGACGACGCGTTGGCCGGACCCGATGCGGCCGCCGGGCTGTTCCGCGTATTCGATGCGCTGATGGCGGCCGCCAGCGAGGATGCCAACCTGCTCGGAGCGGTGGCCGGCCGCCGCGGCCTGCTGACAGGAATCACCGGCAGCCTCTTTGAGTCCGTCGCCGTCCTGCTGGGCCGCGGCCAGGGTCAGGGGACCCTGCGGACCGACATCTCCATGACCGACGTGATCCGCCTGCTGGCCATGCTGATTGGCGTGGTGGACACCATGGAGCCCGGGTCGGACGCCTGGCGGCGGCCCGTGGCACTCGTGGAGGATGCCATCCGCGCCGAGCGGCCGCACCGGCCGCTGCCTCCCCAGTCGCCGCTGCCCGGAACGGCATTCGATTCAGTCCTCCTGCCCTGATTCATCCTCCGGCCGGTCCGTGTCTTCGTGCAGCCAGTCTTCATGCAGCCGGCCGGCGTCTTCTGAGCCTCGGCTGTAAGGCGCCCTGCCGTCCGGCGCGCTGAGCTCGTCCAGCCGCTCATTCAGGGCGTGGGCCAGGATATCCCTCTGCAGGGCCGGCAGCGCGATGGCACCGTGGATGTAGGCCTCAACTTCGAACTGTCCAGCGATGCCGCCGATGCTGAAATACCTCAGCCACAGTTCTTCAATGCCCAAGTCGGCATTCCGGAGCATCTCTTCGAAGCGAAGCCGCTGCTCATCCTCGTCCTTGCCCAGGGCCAAAGCGCACCCCCGCTCACCGGGGTGGCTGGGTGGAGGACACCAGCTCTGCGGAGACGTCGCGCAGCGACTTCCTTGCCCGCCGTGACTCCATCAGGAGGTCCTGCATGGCTGTGTCCTCATCCAGGCCGTGCCGGGCCATCAGGATTCCCTTGGCCACGGCGATGATTTCGCGGTGCGCCAGGGCATCCCGAAGGTCCTCGCTGAGGGTCCGGGCACTTTCGCGGGCCTGCACGTTGATCAGGAATATGGTGGCCTGGGCCGCGAAGAGCTCCAGCAGGCGCACTGTGCTGCGGTCGAAGCTGTCCTCATGGCGGGCATAGAGCTTCACGGCGCCCAGGGTGGAGTCGCCTGCGAGCAGCGGCGCGCTAACGGAGGAGCGGAGCCCCAGTTCGGCGGCAGCTCGTGCCCACTCGGGCCAGCGATGATCGTTCGCGGCGTCATTGATTAGCACCGGTTCACCACTTGCCCAGGCCAGCAGGCATGGCCCTTGGCCAAGCTCGTACTGGCTTGCGTCGGCAAGCTCGACCAACGGGTTCGAGGCACCTGCCGTGTGCTTTCGGCCGTCCGTGTCGATCAGCGTGACGCCGGCCCCCGCCGCGCCCGGCACGGCCATCTCCGCGGCGGCGGTAATCAGTTCGAGGGCCCTGGACACTGTCTCGTCCGTCAGCAGGAGCTCGGATGCCCGGGCAAAAACGGCGGCCAGCTCATCCGCCAAGGGAAGTTTCACCGCCATGCCTGCACCGGTTCCACTGCTATTGCCGCCCTTCGCGCGTCGACTGGACCTCTAATAAGCATATCCGCAGGGACGTGGTCAGCCGTCGAAGTGGGTCGTGCCCGATGTCGTTTCGAAGTTGCGCAGCAGCTCCTCGGCCACCACGCGGAGCTTGACGTTGCGGTGGCTGGAGACCTTGTTCAGGATGGAGAATGCCTCGGCCTGCGAGCAGCGGCTCTGGCCCATCACGATGCCCGAGGCGAGATTGATGCCCGTGCGGGATTTCATGGCTTCGAAGCCAGGATGCTGAACCGCCGGGCCCTGGTGACTGCCCGGCTGTACCGCGGCCAGCGGGTGTCGCTCCTGGTATCCGGGACGGACACGGTTTGTCCAGAGTCCAGGGCGGCCAGGGACGGGCTTCGGCCGGTGGCCTTCTGGATTTCGTCGAGAAGCCTCGTCCCCGGTCCGCTGCCCGCGGCCGTCAGGGTCCGCCGGTCCCGCATCAGCGTTACTGTGCACAGCTGGGGCAGCCCGGTGGCTTTCCCGATGAATGCGGCAGAGAATACGGCCAGCTCGTGGAGGAACCCGGGAACATCGGCGCTGTCCAGGACCAAGTCCTGCAGCCGTTCGGCCAGGTAGGGCCTCAGCCGGACGCCGCTCATGACCCTGGACCCGCTATTCGGCTTGCTTCTCCCGGGGCTCCGGCCCGGTGTCCCGGGCAGGAGGAGACTCTCTGTCGGAATCTTCGTCGCTAGTGGTGCCGCCGTGTGATTCGTCTTTGGCGGCCGATTCCTTCAGGTGTGCCTGCACATGGGCCTCGTGCAGTTGATCGGCTTCCTGCAGGTGTTGCTGGAGCTTTTCCTCGGCGTCCCTGCGGCGACGGGACACCTCCCGCATTTCACGGGTGGATTCGGACCCGGCCGAGGGGACATATGGCCTTGTTTGAGGGTCTTTGTTGGCAGCAGGAACGGCGGGCGCTTGTTCTTCGCTCATGTTCGAATACTTTCACAGCAGGATCAAGGCGGCTAGGGCCTAATGGCCGTCGCCACCTTTCCGGCCTAGCTCCAGCCCAGCAGCCGCAGCCCGGCCGCCGCTCCCGCCCCGGCCAGGACCACCACCAGGAAGGGCGCCCTGAGCCACAGCGCGATTCCCGCCGCGGCCAGGGCGCCCATCCGGGCGTCGAAGGCCAGCGTCTGGCCGGATGCCACTGCGTTCACAATGGTGAGCGAGGCCAGCAGGCCGATGGTCATGGTCCCCGCGATCCGGGACATCCGCGGGTGGCGAAGCAGGCTCGCCGGGACCAAATAGCCCAGGAGTTTCCAGGCGTAGCCAAGAAGGCAGGCAAGCAGCAGCCACACCCAAAGATTCACTTTGCGTCACCCCCCGAATGGGGATGACTGCGATGGGGATGACTGCGATGCGGGTGACGGTGGGGATCACTGCCCGGGTGATGGTGCTCGGCGTAGGGGTCCATATCGGGTTCCAGGCCTTCGTCGCTGCGGCCGTGGCTGAACCAGCCGATCACGGCAGCCACGACCGCCGCGATCAGGATGGGAACCCCTCCGGGCACGAACGGTACGGCCAGGACGGTGGCAAGGGCACACACCACGGCGATGGCCACCGGCTCGCGGCCTTTGAGCCGCGGCCACAGCAGGCCGAGGAAGGCAGCAACCGCGGCGCCGTCGAGCCCCCACTGCTTGGGGTCCCCCAAAGCGCTGCCTGCAAGCGCACCCACTGCAGTGAACACGTTCCAGAGCACGAAGATGCCGACGCCCGCGGTCCAGAACCCCCGCCTCTGCTCGTCGGGATCGGTCTGCCCGGTGCTGGTGGCGGTTGATTCGTCGATGGTGACGTGGGCGGCAGCGAACTTTCGCCACCCGCGCGGCTGCAGCAGCGCGTTGAGCTGCATGCCGTAGATACCGTTGCGCATGCCCAGGAGCGTGGCCGCGCCCATGGCAGCGACGCCGGAGCCGCCGCCGGCCACCACGCCGATGAACGCGAACTGCGAACCGCCGCTGAAGAGGAGCAGGCTCAGCGCCATGGTCTGCCAGAAATCAAGGCCGGACGTGACGCCGAGCGCCCCGAAGGAAATCCCGTACAGCCCTGTGGCGATGCTGATGGAAAGCCCGACGCGCACGGCTGGGGACTGAAGCAGTTTCATGGCCACAGGCCGGCCCCACATCCGGCGGCAGGCCGCCGAAGGCCAGGCTTCCGCAGCGCAGGCTTCCGCAGCGCAGGCTTCCGCAGGGCAGGCTGCCGCAGGCTCCAGGCCCAGAGGATCAGCGGGGCCTGCAGCGGCAGCCGCGCGGTGTGCACCTTCCGTTGCCCGTGCGTCCCGGCCGGGCCGTAGGCCCGGCGCAGGGCATCGGCATGCCCGGCCAGGAAGACCGTAAACATGGCGGTGACGCCCGCCGCGGCGGCCTTGCGGGTGGCCGGGATCAGGAGTCCGACGGCGGCGCCCGCCTCAAGCAGGCCGCTGAGCGCCACCCATTCATCGCGGGTCATCACGGCGAACGGGCCGTTGGGCCGGTCGCCGGAGTCGTCGCGGCACAGGAAATCGGGAACCACCTGGTGGAAGAACGCGGGGTCGCGGAAGTGCTTCATGGCGCTCGTCAGCAGGAGTGCGCTCATGGCAGCCGCGGAGAGGGTCTGGGTGGCCCGGCCGGACCAGGTGAATGGCATGGATCCATGCAACCACAGCCACGGACGCCCCGGGTAACCGCCGGTTCAGCTGACGGGGTGGCTGCTTTCCGAGAGCTGGGCCAGCACCTGTGCCGGCCGGTTGGTGGTGATTTCGTGGATCCCCAGTTCCTGGCACAGCTGCACATCCCGTTCCGAGTCCACGGTCCACACCCTGAACCTGCGGCCGGAGTCCATCCACCGCCGGACGGCCCGGGCGTGCTGGCGGACATAGTCGATGCCCGGGCCGGCCAGCCTGACCTCGCAGTCGTTCAGGATCCGTTCTCCTTCCACCTGTGCGGCCCGCATAACGTTCGCCACGGCCCCGCCCGTGATGATTCCCAGGCCAAGTTCCTCACGGACTTCGTCCACGGTGATGTCGTCCACCAGCTGGCAGATGAACTCGGAAGGGACGGTAGCAAGCAGGTGCCTCACTGCGTCGGGGCTGAAGCTCATGAAGGTGACAGTGACGTTGTCCACCTTCGAGGTCCGTGCATCCCAGCCTTCCGAGGCCAGCACCTCGAGCACCCGGTCCTCCAGCTGCAGCAGGTAGGGGCTCGGGTGCTTGAGTTCAATGGCGAGCCCGATTTCGCGGCCCGCTGCCCGGAGGATGTCCAGCAGTTCCGGCAGCGTCAGCAGCTGGTCGGACTTCCCGCCGTACTCGAGCGGAATCCGGGCGCCCTTCCACGAGGAAAAATCCAGCAGCCGCAGCTCATTGAGGGTCCGGTCGGCCACGGGACCGGTGCCGTCCGAGGTGCGGTCCAGGTTCGCGTCGTGCAGCAGGACAACATGCTGGTCCCGGCTGAGGTGGACATCGCATTCCACGCCGTCGGCGCCCTCGGCAATGGCACGGAGGTAAGCGGCCCGGGTGTGCTCCGCGAACGCGGCACTGGAACCGCGGTGGGCGTAGACCAGCGGCCGGGTGGAAGCGGACTCGTCGGTAGTCATGGTGACACGTTAGCGGACACCCGCCACGGATGCGGGGCTAGGCTGGGCACATGCAGGTGAATAGTGAACAAACCACCCGTCCCGCTGCAACGCGCCCGCCGCATGCCGGCTCACCCGCTACCGGTGCCGCCGTCGTCGATCCCGGGCTGGGCGGTGATGCCGAAAAAGCCGCCGCGCTGCGCAAGATGAAACTCCTGGCGCTGGGACTGCTGATCGTCATGGCGGTGATTTTCGTCTTCGCGTTCGCCCTGCAGAAGCAGTACCCGTGGCTGCAGTACGTGCGGGCTGCGGCGGAAGGCGGCATGGTGGGCGCCCTCGCGGACTGGTTCGCCGTGACAGCCCTGTTCAAGTACCCCATGGGCATCAAGATCCCGCACACAGCCATCATTCCGCGCCGCAAGGACCAGATCGGCGCGTCGCTGGGCGAGTTCGTGGAGACCAATTTCCTGTCCGAACAGGTGGTCCAGGAAAAGCTCGCCTCCGTGGACATCGCACGGAAGGTGGGCGCCTGGCTGTCCGGTCCCGGCGGCCCCGAGCGGGTGGCCAAGGAAGGTGCCGCCGTGATCCGCGGCGCGTTCAAGGTGTTGAACGACGACGACGTCCAGGCAGTGATCGAGAGCATGGTCCGCAAGCACCTGCTCGCTCCGCCGTGGGGACCGCCGGTGGGCCGGCTCGCCGAGCGGATCTTCGCCGACGGGCACCACCACACTCTGGTGGACCTGCTGGTGGACCGGACGGTTGACTGGGTCAGGGACAACCACGAGACAGTGAGCAGGCTGGTCTCGGACCGCTCCCCGCAGTGGGTCCCGCAGTTCGTGGACGGGCTGGTGGGAGACAAGGTCTACGTGGAGATCCTCAAGTTCACCAAGGCGGTGCAGGCCGATCCGCAGCACCAGGTCCGGCAATCCATCGACAAATACCTGACCGATCTGGCCCAGGACCTGCAGCACGACCCCGTGATGATCGCCCGGGCCGAGGGCATCAAGGCGCAGGTGCTGGGCGACCCCGAGGTGCGCGAACTGGCATCCCGCACCTGGGGCACCATCAAGGCGGCACTGCTCAGCGCCGTCGACGATCCGCACAGCGAACTGACCATCAAGTTCAAGGCTGCCGTGCACGACTTCGGCACCCGGCTCGTCGTGGACCCCGAACTGGCGGGCAAGGTCAACGCGTGGATCGGCGACGCTGCCGGCTACCTCGTGAAGACCTACCGTTCGGACATCGCCGGCGTCATCACGGAGACCGTGGCGCGCTGGGATGCCGAGGAGACCTCACGGAAGATTGAGCTGCAGGTGGGCAAGGACCTGCAGTTCATCCGGATCAACGGCACGGTGGTGGGCGCCCTGGCCGGCCTGGCCATTTTCGCGGTGGCGCACCTGGTCTTCGGCTAACCACCCAGCGCGAACGGACACTTGAGGCCCGGCAACGAAGGGCCTCAAGTGTCCGTTCGCGCTTAAGGGCTGCGTGGCTGGGGGCTAGGCGAAGGATTCCAGTTCCACGCCGGCTGCTTCCAGCGCCTTGCGGACGGCGGTTGCCGTGTCGACAGCGCCGGGGGTGCCGCCGTGCAGGCACAGCGAATGCGGCTGAAGCCTGATCAGGGAGCCGTCCACGGCCTCCACTTCCCCGTGCATGGCCAGCCGGACCGCACGTTCGGCGACCTCCCTGGCGTCCTGCAGCAGTGCGCCGTCTTCGGAGCGCGGCACCAGTGTTCCGTCCGGCAGGTAGGCGCGGTCCGCGAAGGCCTCGTGGAACACGGGGTGGCCGGCCTCGGCTGCGAACGACAGGAGTGCGGACCCCTGCTGGCCCAGGATGGGCAGCCCGGGGTCGTAGGCCTGGACGGCGGCGATGACGGCGGAGGCCTGTTCGGCGTCGTGCACCGTGCGGTCGTACAGCGCACCGTGGGCCTTGACGAAGTCCACGGATGCCCCCACGGCGTGCGCAACGCCGTCGAGCGCGCCAAGCTGGTAGAGGACGGCCCCGAAGAGGTCGTCGAAGGTCATGTCGATGGACCGGAGGCCAAAGCCGGGGAGGTCCGGGTACCCGACGTGGGCACCCACACGGACGTCCAGTTCAAAGGCAGCCCTGCAGGTGTCCAGCATGGTGACGGGGTCCCCGGCGTGCAGGCCGCAGGCCACGCTGGCGCTGGTGATGAGCGGGAACATGGCGGCATCGTCCCCCATGGTCCAGGAGCCGAAGGACTCCCCCAGGTCAGCGTTCAGATCCAAGGAATCCGCCTTTCAAGGTTGAGTCCCCACCGGGGGTGTTTGTGCCGGCGGGTTTGTCCCCGGCGGAATCAATCGCGGGCGCGCCGGCGGTGCCGCCGGGTGACGTGTTGCCGCGTGTCAGTTCGCCGGGGATCGTGTCCGGCATGGGGCCAAAGGCCTCTTTGGCGTTGGCCACGACGGCGCGTCCCATCACGCGGTTGCCCACGCCTCCCACCACTGCTCCGACGCCGAACGGCAGTGCCCGGCCCAGGAGCGCGGTCCCCTGCCGCTGCAGCAGGTTGCGGAGGAACGCCCGCTGGATGCGGTCCCGCACCGACCCGAAGCCGGGGAATGAAGTCTTGCGTGCGAACGCGGAACCCCAGGCGTCCGCGGGGCCCTTGCTCCTGCCCGCGGCCTGTCCGCTGAGGCTTCCGAGCAGGGCAGTCCCTTCCTCGCCCAGCATGATGGCCATGACCAGCGTGCTGGCCTTCTCGGGATCGACCATGCGGATGCCGTGCAGCTCGGCCAGGGACGTGGCGTACAGGGCGGTGGCTTCGAGGAAGCCTATGGTGGCTGCCGCGGAAAGTCCCAGCGCGGCGACCGTGCCAACGCCAGGGATGACGGCCGTGCCGCCCACGAGGGCGCCGCCGCCGGTCACGGCGAACAGGTAGTCGCGTTCCAGCTTGTCCGCCAGTTGCGCGGCCGTGGCTCGCGGGTGCCTGCGCTGGAGCCGCCGGAGGTTGGCCAGTACCAGCGGGCGCTGGATCTCGACGGCCCGCAGGAGCATGCTGTGCAGTCCTGGCTTTGGCTTGCCTTGGGAGTCGAACACCGCCTTGTGGGCGGTCTTTTGTGCAATTTTCATTGCCGGGTTCTGCCGCATGGCCATCGTCACCTTTCCTGGAACGGGAACAAGCCGCCGGTGCAATCATGGTTGGCAACCGTGGTCACAGCCGGGCAAGGACAGCTCGTAGCTGCCTCTCACCCTTAACACTAGGCCACGCCGCGCTCCCGGCCGGTGGCAGGCCCGCCGGCTGACAGCGGGCCGGATTTCAGCCGCTACATCACCCAGGATTCGGCCACCGCAATGTACGCGGACGACGACGGACCCCGGGGCCCGGGGTACACCGTCGGCGAGCCGGGCCATTCCACACCGAACTCCGACAGCCGCCCGGCGCTGCACGGAAGGTACACGTTGTTCAGGGCGGCGCTGCTTTCGCCGAGCTGGAAATCCGGTGCCGAAAACTGGCGGCGGTCCAGGACACCGCTGACTTCCAGCTCCGCCTTCCGCCCAGCGGCCCGGAAGCCGCGCTCGATGTCCAGCTCGACGTCGAACTCGTCCTGGGTGTGGGTGATTTCGGCCAGCGGGAACCGGGCGGCCTCCGGAAAATAGCGTGTCAGTTCCTTGGCCAGGGTCTCGGCGAAGTAGCCGTTGGTGCCGTAGCTCCGCCAGCCCTGGCGGGTGGCGATGAGCAGGGCGTTTCCGCTGCCCCACCTGGACCACTCGGCCATCCAGAAGGAGGCGAAGCAGCTGGCAGGCTCGCCGGGGATGTGGACGCCGTCGCGGTTGACCGGATGCAGCGCCAGCCCCGGGTTGCTGCCGATGAATGCCATGCTGCGGCGCCAGGTGCCTGCCGGACTGTTCCCCATGAAACCGAGCCTAGCCCGGCGGCGGCCAACGGCAGCGGCGGCGCGGCCGGTCAAGCGGGCCTAGACTAACCCTATGCCCGCCCCCAGAGCCCTCCGGCCCTTCGTGCACCGTGAGTACCGCGTGCTGATTGCGGCGCTGGCCGTTTCGATTTTCGGCTCCGGCATGTGGGCCGTTGCCATGGTCTACCAGGTGATCCATTTGGGCGGCGGCCCGCTGGAGCTCTCCCTCGTTGCCACCGCAGGAAGCGTGGGGCTGGTGGCGTTCGTCCTGGCCGGCGGGATCGCCGCCGACCGCGTGCCCCAGCGGCTGCTGATCATCGCCGTCGAAGGCACCAACCTCGCCGTGATTGCCGCCGTCAGCGGGCTGGCCATGGCGGGCTGGCTGCAGCTGTGGCATTTGGCGGTTGGCGCGTTCGTCCTGGGTGTGGGCGCAGCGTTCTTCTTCCCGGCCTATTCGGCCATCCTGCCCCGGATCCTGCCGCCGGAGGACCTGCTGGCGGCCAACGGCATGGAGGGGACCATGCGGCCCATCCTGCAGCAGGCTGCCGGTCCCGCCGTCGCCGGAATCCTGGTGGCAGCGCTGTCCCCGTCGCACGCCGTCACGGGGGTGGCGGCGTGCCACCTCCTCGCCTTCATCATCCTCAATTTTCTGGGACGGCACGCCCTGGACGCTCCCGGCGCCGAACGCGGACCCGCCGGGGAACGCGCCAAGACGTCCTTCTTCCACGACCTCCGCGAGGGGGTCAGCTACACCGTCCGGACGCCGTGGCTGCTGTGGACGCTGCTCTGGGCCTGCATTTCGGTGCTGTTCCTGATCGGGCCCATCGAGGTCCTGCTGCCGTTCGTCGTCCGCGACCAGCTGGACGGCGATTCCCGCATGTTCGGCTTCCTGCTGGCTGTGATGGGCGTGGGCGGGGCGGCCGCATCCCTCGCCACGGCGTCCTTCCCGCTGCCGCGCCGCTACCTCACGGTGATGATGGTTTCGTGGGGTGCCGGCAGCCTGCCGCTTGCCGCCGTCGGGATCATGGACAGCTTCTGGATGGTTGCGGCGGCGCTGTTCATCTTCGGTGCCACCGGGGGCATCGGGATGGTCATCTGGGGGACCCTCCTTCAGCGCCGTGTCCCTCCGCACCTGCTGGGCCGCGTCTCGAGCCTGGACTTCTTCGTGTCGCTGGCCCTGATGCCCATCTCCATGGCCCTGGCCGGACCTGCGGCGGCAGTGGTGCCCACGTGGGTGATCTTCCTGGTGGCCGGCGGCGTCTGCCCGATCATGGCCGTGGTGGCCATGATCGTTGCCCGCATGCCGTCCGACGAGCTCTCGCATCCGCTGGACAGCAGTCCGGAAATTCCGGAGCCCGCAGACAGCCAGAAATCCGTGGACAGCCCTTAGCCGGGGCTGTCCACGGTCCGGCCGCTTGAGGTGGACGCGCTTGAGGTGCGCGCGCTTAGGTGTGGGCGCGGACCACGGGGATGGACGCCGTCGGAAGTCCGCTCGGGAACACGGTGGGTTCCGGGACGCCGACGGGGGCCAGCGGCACCCGGGCAACGTCGCTGCCCACGGTGAGCAGCTCGCCGCGGACGTTGACGTCCAGGGGTGCGCCTTCCCGGATGCTAAGGCCGATGGACCCCGGTTCCAGCTCCACGAACAGCAGGCGGCCCTGCACCTTGAGGTGGAACGACAGTCCTTCCCAATCCGCCGGCAGCCTCGGGTCGAAGTACGGAACTTCACCCTGGTCGCGGAGGCCCGCGAAGCCGCTGACCAGCGAGCTCCAGACGCCGCCGGTGGACGCGATGTGCACTCCGTCGATGGTGTTGCCGTGGGTGTCGTCGAGGTCGATGAACAGCGCGTGGGTGAAATGGTCCAGCGCGGCCTCCCCATAGCCCACCTCGGCGGCCATGATGCCCTGGACACAGGCGGACAGGGTGGAGTCGCCGGTGGTGATCGGATCGTAGAAGTCGAACGCGCGCCGCTTTTCCTCGGCGGTGAAGTCCTGCCACTGCAGGAACATCGCCAGCACGGTGTCCGCCTGCTTGAGGACCTGGTGGCGGTAGATCACCAGCGGGTGGAAGTTCAGCAGCAACGGGTACTTGGACCGGGGGGTGCTCCAGTCCCACGGCTCCAGGGTCATAAAGTCGTTGTCCTGCGAATACACCTCGAGGTCTTCGTCGTAAGGCAGCTGCATCCGGATGGCAGCCTGCTCCCAGAGTTCGCGTTCGGCGTCGTCAATTTCCGGGTGGTCGAGCGCGGCGGCGGCTCGCAGGTTAAAGCGGGCCATGACGTTGGTGTAGAGGTTGTCGTTGACCACTGCCGTGTACTCGTCAGGACCGGTGACCCCGTGGATGTGGAACAGGCCGTCCTTGCCGAAGAAGCCGAGGGACACCCACATCCGTGCGGTTTCGATCATCAGCTCCGAGCCCATGCCGTGATTGAAGTCCGCGTCGCCGCTGGCCCACATGTACCTGTTGGTGGCAAAAGCGACGGCGGCGGCGATGTGGAACTGCGCGGTGCCGGCGGCGTAGTAGGCGCTGGCTTCGAGCCCGTTGATGGTGCGCCACGGGAACAGCGCGCCGTCCACGCTGAGTTCCTTGGCGCGCACCTTGGCGTCCGGCAGCATCTCGTGCCGGAACTCCAGCACCTGGCGCGCGTTGTCCGGGTTGGTGTACGTCAGGTACGGCATCAGGTACACCTCCTGGTCCCAGAAGTAGTGCCCGTCGTAGCCGGAGCCGCTGACACCCTTGGCCGGGATGCCGGCAACGTCGGCGCGGGCGGTGGCCTGGGCCAGCTGGAACAGGTTCCAGCGGATGGCCTGCTGCAGCTCGGGCTGGCCTCCCACCACGATGTCCGTGGTGGCCCAGTAGTCCCGATAATACGTCTCGCTCTCGGCGAAGATGGCGCTGACGGGCTGCAGGGCGCTCTCGGCCGCTTCGGACGGATCCTGCGCCGACCCGCCGTCCACGGCTCCCTCGCGGAAGGCCCGCGCCACGGCGTAGCTGACGCTCTTCTCCAGGCGGAAGGGCTGGTCCTCGCTGACGGCCAGCACGTACCGGACGCTGCTGTCGTCCTGGTCCACCACGGTCTCGAAAGGCTGCACTTCGGCCGACGTCCAGTGGTCCACGGCCAGGCCAACACGCTGACGTGACTCCGCTGCTTCCCAGGACAGTCGCAGCGAGCCGTCGCCGCCGTCGAGCCGTACAGGGAGCAGGACGCGCCCGGCGTGCCGTCCGGCACGCCGCGGATCGTGCGTGGAGTGGTCCTCCACCGGCTGGTCCTGGCGGTTGATCACCGAGGACGTCACATCCGCGTACACGTCCCGGTCCGGCGCCACCTCGAGGGTGACGCCCATGGTGCCGCGGGACTGGTAACCCACGGCCCGGCGCTCCGTGGTGGTTACGGTGGCGCCGGAACGGCACTCCCAGGTGATCCGGCATTCATAGATTCCGGTGGCGAAGTCGACGGACCGGCGGTAGTCCAGCACCGTTGACTCGCTGAGGCTCAGCGTTTCGCCGTCGATGATCACGGTGAAGTTGTTGACGTCAGGGATGTAAAGGATCCGCTGGCCCGTGCGGGCGAAGCCGAAGGCATTCTCTGCGTGCTTGATGTCCCAGGTTTCGTGGAAGCCGTTGATGAAGCTGCCGGGGAGGTCCGCGTCTGCGGAGGCCCAGTGGGCGCCGCGGATGCCGAGGTGACCGTTGCCCAGGCTGAAGAGCGTCTCCAGGGTTCCGGCATTTCCGGGAAGGTGGACGGTCTCCACGAGCTGCCAGGGATCGTTGGGGAAACGGGCGCGGTCAGAGGTGATGAGTGCCATGGCTGTTGGGGTTCCTTTTGGCGTTGTGCAGGTTCGGGGGGTGGGCTGGCCGGGTTAGAGGAGTTCGTTCAGGTCGTCGACCACCAGCGTGGCGCCGGCGTCCAGCAGCGTCTGGCGGCCAGCTCCCCTGTCCACGCCGATCACCGCATGGAAGCTTCCGGCGCTTCCGGCCTGGACGCCGGACACGGCATCCTCAACCACCACGCACTCTTCGCTGGGCAGGTCCAGCAGTTGCGCGGCGTACTCGTACGTCGCGGGGCTGGGCTTGCCGGGCAGGCCCGCGGCAGCGGCCACGACGCCGTCCACCACTACCGGGAAGTGGTCCGCCAGTCCCGCTGCCAGCAGTACCGCCGGGGCGTTCCGGGAGGAAGAGACGACGGCGACCTTGAGCCCCAGCGCCTCCGCGGCTTCCAGGAAGCGCACCGAGCCTTCGTACGGTGCCACGCCGCCGGCTTCGACGATGTCGTTGAAGACCTTGTTCTTGCGGTTGCCGAGGCCATGGACTGTGTCGTTGGCGGGGTCGTCATCCGCGGGGCCTTCGGGCAGCACAATGCTGCGCGAGGCGAGGAAGTCCCGGACGCCGTCGAACCGGGGCTTGCCGTCGATGTGGTCGAAGTAGTCGCTTTCGCGGTATCCGTCCGCTCCGGGAACATCCTGCAGGTAGCCGTCGAAAAGCTCCTGCCAGGCGCGCTCGTGGACGATCGCCGTGGGGGTGAGCACGCCATCGAGGTCGAAGAGGATGGCGGAAGCGCCGGTCCAGGCGCTGCTGCTGGCGGTGCTGTCGCCGGCAGTGCTGGTGCCTGCGGCGGTGCTGTTGGAAAGCTCAGTCATGCGGTACTCGATGTCCTTTCAGACGGCGTGCAGGGGACGTGCGTGGATACTGCAGGGTTTGGTACAGGGGTTTGGCGCGGGGGGACCGTCCGGCGGACGGCCGGAGGGTGGAGTCGGGCGTCGGCGCCCGGGACTAGCGTTTGCCTGGCACCTGCGCTCAGCGGTTTCGCTCAACGTTTTCGTCGGGTGCTCTTGCGTTCAATCAGTTTGGTATCCAGCACATGGCTGGCGGGGGCGGTCAGCGGCCCCGGACGTTGGAGTCCCTCAATCAGCAGGTTGGCTGCGAAGGCGCCCTGATCGGCTACCGGCTGGGCCATTGTGCTCAGGCCCAGGAACCAGCTCATCTGATGATCGTCTATTCCTATGATGGACACGTTTTTCGGCGCTGACAAACCGAGGTCCCGCAAAGCCATCAGCGCACCGAAGGCCGTTTCGTCGCAACCGGCGAAGATCGCGGAGGGCATCCGGCGGTTTTCGATGAGCTCGGTCATGGCCCGGCGGCCGCCTTCGATGCTCGAGCCGGCGTCCACCACCAGGTCCGGGTCCACCGTCAGGTCATGCTCGGCAAGCGCCCGCCGGAATCCGTGAAGGCGGTCCGTGGCAGTGACCACAGACCCCGCTCCCGGTTCGCGTCCGGACAGGATGGCCAGGTCCCAGTGGCCGAGCCCCAGCAGGTGGTTTGTGGCTTTCCAGGCCGCGTCCTCGTTGTCGATGCCCACGTTGTCCCAGGGGACGTTGTGCATGCCCACGCTCGCAACGGCCAGCCCGGAGGAGGCCAGGGCTTCGACTTCGGCGTCGCTCAGGGCGATGTTGAGGAGCAGGACGCCGTCCACGCGCTGGGACAGGGCGTCCAGGTCACCGAACACCTTTCGGTGCACGCTGGGGGTGTTCCGCAGGCTGATGAGCACCGTGTCGAAGCCGCTGTCAGCGAAGACTTCCTCGGCTGCCTCCACGGCCTTCGCGAAGAACCAGGCGGTGGCGGTGGGCGCGATGATGGCCACAGACCCCGTGGTTCCGCCGGCCAGCCGCGACGCGGCCGAGGATGCCTTGTAGCCGAGCTTGGTGGCGGCATCCGCCACTTTCAGCTGGGCCGTTTCGGAGACATTGGGGAGCCCGCGGAGCGCACGGGAAACGGTGCAGATGGACAGCCCCGACAATGCGGCAACGTCCTGAATGGTCACGCGCGGTGCTTTAGCCATGCAACACGGGCTCAGCCCTTTCTTCTTCTGAAGTCCTGGGCCCGGGAACATGGCCGAAGAAGAGTGTAAGCGCTTACAAATTTAGCGCGCAACTAGTTTTTCTCGCGAATGCGGATTCTTACGGGATCCCCGGATCAGGGGCGCGGCAATTGGCGGTTCAGCGCAGGACGTAGTGGCGCAGGAAGGCGGCCACATCCACCATCTCGGCCCTGGAAATGGTGTGGCCCATGCCCGGGTAGGTCCGTGCCGTCAATTGCGTGTTCCGCTCCAGCCATTCTTCGGTGTGCTCAACGGCTTCGTCATTGATGACCAGATCGGCCTTGTCCCGGCCCCAGAAGAACGGCGGCTTGGTGTCGAACGCTTCGCTCATGGCCAGCAGTTCGTTGTCCAGGACGAATCCGGAGAGGCCCACGACGGCCCGGAACTCGTGCGGCCGCAACCGCAGCAGTGTGCTGGCCATGGCCATGCCCTGCGAGAAACCCAGGAGGCTGACGCTGGTGTGCTTCGCCTTGACGGAATTGATCCAGTCGAACACAGTGTTGCTGACCGAAATGACGTCGGCGAAGTCGTGGGTCAGGAAGTAGTCCAGCAGGAACCAGCCGTAGTCGTCGCCGATCACCTTGGGCGCCCGCAGCGCCGCGCAGGTGAATTCGGGCGGCACCTGGCCGAACAAGTCCGACATGCGGACCTCGTCCGTGCCGTAGCCGTGCATCATCACCAGCAGAGGCGTTCCGGCGCGCTGGTTCTCCGGCCTGGACCATACGACTGTCTTCATCGCAACAGCCTAACTTCGCGGCGGAGCGCACCCGGCCGGACCCACCCGGCGGGGCTCAGCCCGCCGTTTATTCAGCCCGCCGCGATTACCAGCGAGGCACTGTGGCCGCCGAACCCGAAGGCGTTGGAAATGCCGGCCTTCGCCGTCAGTCCCCCGCTTGTCTCCGAAATGATGTTGAGGTGGATGTCCGGGTCCGCGTTTTCGAGGTTGAGGGTCCCGGGGATTGCGCCCGTGCGCAGCGCCTGGATGGTGACGATGGCACCCAGTGCTCCGGCCCCGCCCAGCAGGTGCCCGGTGAGCGATTTGGTGGACGTGACAGGAACGGAATGACCGACGACGGCGCCGATGGCTTCCGCTTCGAGCCGGTCCCCCACAGGTGTTGAGGTGGCGTGGGCGTGGACGAAGCCGATGTCCTCCCCGGTCAGGCCGGCTGCGGCAATGGCCTTCTGCAGGACGCGGCGCTGCATGGCTGGGTCTGCCGCCACGATGTCCACGGCGTCGGAGGTGACGGCGCTGCCGGCGATTACCCCAAGGACCTCGGCCCCGCGGGACCGGGCATGGTCTTCGCGTTCCAGCACCACGATCCCGGCGCCTTCGGCCATAACAAAGCCGTCGCGGTCCCGGTCGAAGGGGCGGGAGGCGGCCTCCGGGCTGTCATTGCGGGTGGAGAGGGCCCTGATCTGCGCGAACCCGCTGATGGTCAGCCCGTTGATGCAGGAGTCCACACCGCCGGCGATCACCACGTCGGCTGCCCCGCTGCGGATCATGTCGGCCGCCTGGGAGATGGCTTCAGCCCCGGAGGCGCAGGCGCTGACCGGGGTCCGCGCCCCGCCGCGGGCTCCGACGTCAATCGAGACCCAGGCTGAAGGACCGTTGGTCATGATCCGGGTGAGGGTGTGCGGGGAAACCCTGCGCGGGCCCTTCCCGTCCAGCGTCCGGGTCTGCTCCAGCGTGGTATCCAGGCCGCCGTAGCCGGAACCGATTACGACGGCGAGCCGTTCCGGGTCAGTTTCCGGCCGGCCGGCATGTGCCCACGCCTCCCGGGCGGCAATGAGGGCAAGGTGGCCGCAGCGGTCCATCCTTTTGTACTCCAAAGTGGACAGCATCGAGGGAACATCGGCGGTGACGCGTCCCGCCATACGGACAGGCAGCCCGCCGGCCCAATCCTCGCCGAGGGCCGAGATTCCGGAGCGACCGGCCAGCAGCGACGCCCAGGTATCGCCGGCCGTCGAGCCGACTGGAGTGACTGCTCCCAGCCCTGTGACCACAACCGTGGGGGAAAATTCAGACATGCGTAACACCGCTCCTGGATCCGTTGACGCTGCAGCCGGGGGCCGGCCCCGGTTGGCCGGGGAAATGCGTGCGCATTCCACAGTACGCGGGGCACCCCGGCTGCTGCCGGGTGTGACGTGCGGGCCCGCATCCGGAGGCGGTGCTTCTGCAGCAGTTCATCAATGGTGGTTCGCAACCGCCGGCATTTCGGATGGGCAAACGGACGAGGTCTTCGGATGGGGCGTCCCTTCGCGGAATAACGACTGGGAAACGGCCCCGGCGCGCGCTGCCCGGTTCATTGAATCAGCAGTGGGCGGCCTGTAGCCTGTCGCTAGACAGCATGCTGATCAAGTTTTGCCCGCACGTCCCCCGGACAGCTAGGAGCAAGTCATGAGAATCGGTTCCTCCATTTTCCTTATCGCCATCGGTGCCATCCTGGCGTGGGCCATCACCCCCGGCCTGATCCCCTACGTGGACCAGACCCTGATCGGCTACATCCTGATGGCCGTCGGCGTCATAGGCCTGATCGCCTCGCTGGTCCTGGCATCGCCCGGACGCTCCCGCCGGGTGAGCGAAACCCGGTCGGTGGTGGACCCGAACACGGGCGAACGCATCGTCCGCAACGAGAGCCGGGATGGCGGCATCTAGCCATGAGCCCCCGGCCGCCGCTGTCCACGGACACAGGTGAACCGCAATTGAACATCCCGGGAGCCGGGCCAGACCATCACGGTCCGGCCCGGCTTCCGGCTTTCCCGCCCCGACATCCGGCAGCCGGCGTCCTACGCCCCACACCCCACACCCCAGCCCGTGAGTTTTTGTCCACTTATCGCGAGTTCGAGGGCGTTTAGCTCGCACTAAGTGGACAAAAACTCTACCGCCGGGGCGGGCCTGCATCTGCGTTCATGTTGTTTTCATTGACAAACCAACAAGAACAAAGATAAAGTCAAACAATTCAACATCGTGTGATGGCAGTCACTGAAAGCAAGTGACTCAGCCAGCTTCAGAAACACCTGCAGTCTTTACGCAACGGAGGGTAAGTGTTCGCCGAGGAGCGCCAACAGCTGATCGCGGGCCTGGTCGCCGAAAGCGGCCGGGCCAGTGTCACGGCCCTTGCCGAGCGCTTCAACATCACCACTGAAACCGTCCGGCGCGACCTTGCCGCGCTGGAGTCAGCCGGCACCGTCCGCCGGGTCCATGGCGGCGCAGTCGCCCCGGACCGGATCAGCACCACCGAGGAAAGCATCCTGGAACGGACCGTGCAGCGACAGCCGGAAAAGCTGCGCATTGCGGAAGCCGCCCTGGCTTTCATCCCGCAAAGCCCGGCCGGCAGCATCCTGGTGGATGCCGGCTCAACCACTGAAGCCCTGGCGGACCTGATCGCCCTGCGCCTCTCCGACCCCTCCGCCGCCCCCGACTCCGGTTCGGAAAACGAACTCGTGGTCATCACGCACGCGATCCCCATCGCCGCGAAACTCGCCGGCGAGCCAGGCATCGCCCTCCATCTCCTGGGCGGCAGGGTCCGCGGACTCACCCAGGCTGCCGTAGGGCAGTCCACCGTGGAGGCCGCCCACCGGATCCGTCCGGACATCGCCTTCATCGGCGCCAACGGAATTCACTCGGCCTTCGGGCTGAGCACGCCCGATCCTGAAGAAGCCGCCGTCAAGGCTGCCTTCGTCCAATCGGCACGCCGCATTGTGGTGCTGGCCGATTCCTCCAAGCTGGATGCGGAAACGCTGGTCCAGTTCGCCTCGTTGAAAGATCTGGACACCTTGATTACAGACAGTGAACCCAGCCCGGAACTGGCAGCGGCGCTTGCTGACGCCGGCGTGGACGTGGTGATCGCGTGATTGTCACCCTCACCGCAAACCCGAGCCTTGACCGCACCGTGACGCTGCCCTCTCCCCTGCTTCGCGGCGAAGTACAGCGCGCAACCTCCGTCAGCCAGGAATCCGGCGGGAAGGGCGTCAACGTCTCCCGGGCACTGGTCGCTTCCGGCCTGGAAACGGTGGCCGTCCTCCCGGGCGGCGACTCCGATCCGGTGCTCGCGGGGCTCCGTGACAGCGGCGTCCCCTTCGCCGCCCTCGCCATCCACGAGCCGCTGCGCACCAATGTGGCGCTGACGGAACCCGACGGCGTCACCACCAAGATCAACGAACCCGGTCCGGTATTGAGCGAAGACCAGCAGGAGGCCCTGATCGGGCTGCTGCTGGAGCGCTCCCGCGGTGCCAGCTGGGTTGTCCTCGCCGGCTCGCTCCCACCCGGGGTCCCGGTCGATTTCTACGCCACCGTCACCCGGCGGCTCCGCTCCACCAACGCCGGCAACGGCTCACAGCAGTCGACCCCGCGCATCGCCGTCGACTCGTCCGGCGCACCGCTGGCCGCCGCCCTCTCGGGCGACGCGTCAGGCATGCCGGACCTCCTTAAGCCCAACGCCGAAGAATTGGCTGAACTGGCTGCCGCAGCCGGTTTCGCTGCGGCGTCCACCGCTGACGAACTGGAAGCGGATCCGGAGGCTGCCTCGGCAGCCGCCGCCGCCGTCGTGCGTTCCGGTGTAGGTGCCGTGCTGGCAACGCTCGGTTCCAAGGGTGCGGTACTTGTGACGTCCGACGGCGCGTGGCTGGCCACGCATCCGCCGGTCAAGGCGGTCAGCACGGTCGGCGCGGGCGATTCGTCCCTTGCCGGCTACCTGCTCGCCTCCAGCCAGGGCGCCGCCCCGGCCGACTGCCTCCGTCAGGCCGTGGCACACGGTGCCGCCGCCGCTTCCCTGCCGGGCTCCACAGTCCCGGCGGTCCACCAAACCACCCCTGACGCCGTAACCATCACGGCCCTCCGGAAGGACTGACAGTGACTCAGCTCATAACTACTGAACTGGTCGAGCTCGACCAGAACCTGGGCAACTCGCCCGAGGACGTGATCCGCCATCTGGCCGGCAGGGTCGCCGCCAACGGCCGCGCCACCGAAGTGGAAGGCCTCTTCACGGACGCCTTCGCCCGGGAGCAGAAGACGGCCACCGGCGTTCCCGGCGGCATCGCCATTCCGCATTGCCGCTCCGCAGCAGTGACGGTGCCCACCCTTGCCATGGCCCGCCTTTCGCAGTCCGTGGACTTTGGTGCCAAGGACGGTCCGGCGGACCTGATCTTCTTCATCGCGGCCCCCGAAGGCGCGGACCAGGAACACCTGAAGCTCCTGTCCAAGCTGGCCCGCTCGCTGATCAAAAAGGACTTCACGGCAGCCCTCCGGGCAGCCAACACGAAGGCCGAAATCGTTGAACTGGTTGACGGCGCCCTGGCCGACAAGCCCGCGGCCGCAGCGGAGCCGGCAGCCGCAGCTGCGCCGTCCGCCGGTGCCGCCAGCGGCGCCAGGTCCGGTGGCCCCAAGCGTCTCGTGGCTGTGACGGCCTGCCCCACAGGCATTGCCCACACGTACATGGCCGCCGATTCCCTGGTTGCCGCCGCCAAGGAAGTCGGGGTGGACCTGCAGGTGGAAACCCAGGGATCCTCCGGCGCCAAGCCCCTTGACCCCGCGGTGATCGCGGCCGCCGACGCCGTGATCTTCGCGGTGGACGTGGACGTCCGCGGCAAGGAACGCTTTGCCGGCAAGCCGGTCATCAACGCACCCGTCAAACGCGGCATCGACGAGCCGGACAAGATGGTCCAGGAAGCACTGGCCGCTGCTGACAACCCCCATGCCCGCCGCGTGCCGCACTTCGGTGCCGAAGAGCAGGCCGAGACCGAAGCCACCGAAAAGGGTGAGCACATCGGCCAGAAGCTCAAGAAAGCACTTCTGACAGGCGTCAGCTACATGATCCCGTTCGTGGCCGGCGGCGGTCTCCTGATCGCCCTGGGCTTCCTCATGGGCGGCTACCTGATCACCCAGTACGCGGACGCCATCGTGGTGGACAACAGTATTTTCAACCTGCCCACCGAATACCCTGAGAACGCCTGGGGCCCGTTCGGCGCGTACCTCGGCGCCGTCCTGTTCAAGATCGGTGCCCTCTCGCTCGGCTTCCTGGTCCCGGCCCTTGCGGGCTACATCGCCTACGCCATCGCCGACCGGCCGGGCATCGCGCCGGGCTTCGTTGCCGGTGCCGTTGCCGGGTTCATGGGCGCAGGCTTCCTCGGCGGCATCGTCGGCGGTCTCCTTGCCGGCTACATCGCCCACGTCATCGGCAGGCTCAGCGTGCCCCGCTGGCTGCGCGGCCTGATGCCCGTGGTGATCATCCCGCTGGTGGCCTCGCTCGTCGCCTCCGGCCTGATGTTCCTGATCCTGGGTGCCCCGATCGTCGCCATCACCGTGGGCCTGAACGGCTGGCTCTCCGGCCTCACCGGTGCGAGCGCCATCGCCCTCGGCATCATCCTTGGCCTCATGATGTGCTTCGACCTCGGCGGTCCGGTCAACAAGGTTGCCTACGCCTTCGCCGTCGCCGGCCTGGGCGCCGCAACGCTGGACAACCAGGCACCGTGGCAGATCATGGCAGCCGTCATGGCCTCCGGCATGGTTCCCCCGCTGGCCATGGCCCTCGCGTCCACTGTCCTCGACAAGAAGCGCTTCAGCCTGGCCGAACGCGAGAACGGCAAGGCCGCGTGGCTGCTGGGAGCATCCTTCATCTCCGAAGGTGCCATCCCGTTCGCTGCTGCCGACCCGCTCCGCGTCATCCCGGCCAGCATGCTGGGCGGCGCAGTGACCGGCGCAATCTCCATGGCGGCCGGCGTAGGTTCGAAGGCCCCGCACGGCGGCCTCTTCGTCTTCTTCGCCATCGACAACTTCCTGATGTTCGTTGTCTCGATCCTCGTCGGTACGGTCATCACTGCCCTCGCAGTCATCGCCCTCAAGCGCTGGGCCGTCCGCAAGTCCGTTGATACCGTGGAGCCGGTTCCAGTAACTGTCTGACCCGGTTCGGTATTTCCCCAACCATCTGTCTCGACCTGATATCCAAGGAGCACAAATGTTCGAACGCACCGCCACCATCGCCAGCCGCGTTGGCCTGCATGCCCGCCCCGCCGCCATCTTTGCCGAGGCCGCCGGCGAGTACCCGCACGAGATCACGATTGCCCGCCAGGGCGAACCGGCCGACGAGGCCATGGACGCCGCCAGCATCCTGTCCCTCATGAGCCTCGGCGCATCGCACGGCGACGTTGTGGTCCTGCGTGCCGAGGGCGACGGCGCCGACACCGCCCTGGACCACCTGGTCCAGATCCTGGAAACCGATCACGACGCCGAGTAGCAGCCCTGCGACGACCGCTTAGGTCAGCGGCCGGCCCGCAGCGCCACGGCAAGTCCCGTATTCCGGGCACGTGGCGCACGGGCCGGCCACTGCATTTAAGCACCGATTCCCTCTTGGGCCTGCACGCCGGCTCCTTCCCCCTTCCGGGTCCGCGACTGGATCGCTAAGCAAACTTAGTAAGTTCCTTGTTTTTGCCGGGTGGCCCCACTAGCGTGGAAAACGAGGCGACACACCGTTCAACAGACCGCATTCGGAGCCGTTCCCGGACTGAAAGAGGATGAGACAGTGGCTACTCTGCAGGAAACCATCGAAGTGGATGTTCCCGTGTCCACCGCCTACAACCAGTGGACGCAGTTCGAGTCATTCCCCGAGTTCATGCAGGGCGTGGAGTCCGTGGAGCAGATCGACGAGACCTCCCTTCATTTCCGGACGGACATCGCCGGAGTAAGGCGCGAGTACAACGCCCAGATCACCGAACAGCTGCCGGACCGACGCATCGCCTGGGTCAGCACGGACAAGCCGCGCAACTCCGGCGAAGTTTCCTTCGAACCCCTAGGCCCGGAACAGACGCGCGTCACCGTGGCCCTGGAGTGGGAACCCGAGGGATTCGTGGAGAAGGCGGGCTCTGCCCTCCACGCGGACAGCCACCAGATCAGTGCCGACCTGAAGCGGTTCAAGCAGTTCATCGAAGCACGCGGCATTGAATCCGGTGCCTGGCGTTCCGCCGTGGACCGCAGCGAAGTCGAAGAAACCGACGAAGAGGCCGGCTTCGCCGCCGGCGCACCGGCACGGCACACCGAGCACCCCCGCGCCGACGCACCCCCCGCGCAATCGCCCCACACGCCCACGCCTTCGCCGCAGCGTCCGGCCGGTGTTGACCCGTTTATCGACGACGCTGAACCATCAGATCCGAGGTGACCATGCCTGCTAAAAAGAACCCCAGCCTGAAAGACCCCGAACTGTACGAGGAACTCCGGGAGGATGGCGCGTCAAAGGAGAAAGCAGCGCGCATATCCAACGCCGCGGCCAAGCAGGGCCGCTCTGCCGTGGGCCGCAAAGGCGGCAAGTCCGGCGACTACGAGGACTGGACCGTCGCGCAACTCAAGTCCCGCGCCAAGGAAATCGGCCTCACCGGATACTCCTCCAAGAAGAAAAGCGAGCTGATCTCGGCTCTCAGAAACCACTGACAGCGGCAGCAATGGGTTACTGTACCGGCCGGTGCCGCGCCCGCCACGCGATTCCACGCCAGTCCCGTGAATTGCACTCCATTGCGGGCCATCGCCGCCGTTGCGGTGCTGCCGCGTCAGGCGCCTTTACGCCGGCTCTTGGCAGGTTCCTTGGCCGCAGGCTCCTTTGCGGCGGTCTTCGTCGCCGTCTTGCTGGCCGTCTTCGTCGCAGTTGCCTTGCCGCCCGTCCCTTTCGCGGCAGTGGACCTGGTAGCGGCAGTGGACCGGGCAGGGGCCGCCTTGGCGCGGGATGCCTTTGCGGGTGCATCGGTGCTGCCGGCATCGTCGGATTCGTCCGCGTCCTTGGACGCGCCGCCCCGCTTCTTTTCAAGGCTTCGCTTGAGGGCCTCCATCAGGTCGATCACTTCGCCGCTTCCGGCTTCGGCAGCCTCGGCGCCAAACGTCTGTTCCGTGTCCAGGGACTCACCCTGCTCGATCTTTGCGTCGATGAGCTTGCGGAGCTGCACCTGGTAATCGTCAGTGAACTGGCTTGGATCGAAGTCGCCGGCCATGGAGTCCACCAGCGCCGCGGACATCTCGCGCTCCTGGGCGGAGATGCGGACGGACGTCTCGAGGGCAGGGAAGGCCGCTTCCCGTACTTCGTCGGACCACAGCAGAGACTGCAGCACCAGGACGTCATCCCGGATCCGCAGGGCGCCAAGCCGGGTCTTCTCCCGGAGGGCGAACTGGACCACGGCCACGCGGTCCGTGTCCTCCAGCGCCCGGCGGAGGAGGACGTACGCTTTGGGCGACTTGGAGTCGGGTTCGAGGTAGTAGCTCTTCTCGAACATCATCGGATCGAGCTGCTCGGACGGGACGAACTGCACCACTTCGATCTCGTGGCTGTTCTCCGCCGGGATGGATTTGAGCTCATCCTTGGTGAGGACCACCGTGCGGCCGTCTTCTTCGAAGGCCTTGTCAATGTCCGAATAGTCCACGATCTCGCCGCACACCTCACAGCGGCGCTGGTAGCGGATGCGACCGCCGTCGGCATTGTGGACCTGGTGCAGCCCGATGTCGTGGTCCTCGGTGGCGCTGTAGACCTTGACCGGCACGTTGACCAGCCCAAATGCGATAGCGCCTTTCCAGATGGCTCTCATGGAACTAGTGAACATCAGAGTTGCCCGGAGGTGAAGACCTTTGGCCGGCAGTAGGGAACGTGTCCGGGTCCAGGGCCGCGAACTGGTGGTCACCAACCTGGACAAGGTCATGTATCCGGAGGCGGGCACCACCAAGGCGGACGTCCTTGCGTACTACGCCGCCGTGGCTCCTGTTCTGATCCCGGCCGCCGCCAACAGGCCGGCCACCCGCAAGCGCTGGGTCAACGGCGTGGGCACCGCGGAGGCGCCGGGACAGATGTTCTTCCAGAAGAACCTGGACGAGTCCACCCCCGGCTGGATTCCGCGGGCGTCCATCCGCCACAAGGAACGCACCAGCCAGTACCCCCTGGTCAATGATGCCGCCACGCTCACCTGGCTGGCCCAGATGGGTTCGCTCGAAATCCACGTCCCGCAATGGCGCGTGGACCCGCACGGGAATCCCATGTTTCCCGACCGGCTGGTGCTGGACCTGGATCCCGGGGAAGGCGCCGGGCTGGCGGAATGCGTTGAGGTGGCCCGGCTTGCGCGTGCCATCCTCCAGGACGTGGGCCTGGATCCCGTTCCCGTGACCAGCGGCAGCAAGGGCATCCACCTTTATGCCGGCCTCGACCGCACGCAGAACTCGGACCAAATCTCCGAATTCGCCCATGAACTTGCCCGCGCCCTGGAAGCAGACCACCCGGACCTGGCCGTCAGCGACATGAAGAAGACGCTGCGCACGGGCAAGGTGCTGGTGGACTGGAGCCAGAACAATGCCGCCAAGACCACCATCGTGCCCTACTCGCTCCGGGGCCGGCTGAAACCCACTGTGGCTGCCCCGCGGACCTGGCGCGAGCTGGCCTCGCCCGCCCTGAAGCAGCTGGACTACCGCGAGGTCATGCGGCGTGTGAAGGACGGCAAGGACCCCTTCGCTGCGGTGTCCGCCCACGGTGGCCACGTCCAGGACCCTTCGGACGGCGGCGGGGGCAGCAGCACCTCCGCCGGCGGTGCAGCCGACGGCGGACACACGGATCCGCGGCTGGAGAAGTACCGCTCCATGCGGGATCCGGAAGGGACCCCCGAACCGTTCAGCGCGGACCGGCACCGGGCGGACCCGAACGCCGGCATCATCCGGGAGCGGTTTGTGATCCAGGAGCACCATGCCAGCCGGCTGCATTTCGACTTCCGGCTGGAGCGGGACGGCGTGCTGGTGTCCTGGGCACTTCCGAAGGGCGTGCCCACGAGCGGGACGCAGAACCACTTGGCGGTCCAGACCGAGGACCACCCCATGGACTACCTCGATTTCGAGGGCACCATCCCCAAAGGCCAGTACGGCGCAGGGACCGTCACCGTCTGGGACCACGGCTACTACGAATGCGATAAGTGGATCGCGGGCAAGGAAGTCATCGCCACGCTGACCGGGGCCGACGGCGGCGGCCTTGGGGGGCCCAAGAGGTTTGCACTGATCCGGACCAGCCGGGACAGCGACCACTCGAAGGGGGCCGAGCAAGCCCAGTGGCTGATTCACCTGATGGACCGCAAGGGGCACGGTGCTCCGGTCAAGAAGGAGCAGGACGAGCCGCAGAAGGCGTCCGCAGCGGCACCGCCTGCTTCCGCTCCGGCACCGCCTGCTTCCGCTCCGGCACCGCCTCCGGCGCCGGCCCCGGATTTCTCGCCGATGCTCGCGGGCGCCGGAACCACCGCCGATCTTCGGGGCCTGGACTGGCAGTTCGAACTGAAGTGGGACGGCATCCGGGCCATCATCATCGGCGACGAGGACAGGATCCGGCTGATCAGCCGCAACGGAAACGACGTGTCCGCAAGCTACCCGGAACTGACGGACCGCAAGTGCTGGCCGGAGCAGAGCTTCACCGCCGACGGCGAGATCGTCGCCGTCGGGCCTTCCGGGCGGCCCGATTTCGGGCTGCTGCAGACGCGGATGAAGCTGACCAAGGCAGCCGATGTCGCCAAGGCGAGGGCCGCCACGCCGGTCCGGCTGATGGTGTTCGACCTGCTGTCCGACGCCGGCGAGGACCTCCGCAGGATGCCGCTGCGCAAACGCCGGGCCCGGCTGGATGAATTGCCATGGCCGGCAGGCGGCCCGGTGCAGTTGTCCGAGGTGCTGGACCACGACGTGGAGGACCTTCTGGCGAGCGCCAAGGAACTGGGACTTGAAGGGATCATGGCCAAGCGCGTTGACGGCCGGTACGTCAGCGGCGGGCGCACCAAGTCCTGGCTGAAGCTGAAGTTCGAGCGCACCCAGGAAGTGGTGGTGGGCGGCTGGCGCCCCGGCAAGGGGTCAAGGCAGGGCTCCGTGGGGTCGTTGCTGGTGGGGATCCCCGAAGGCAATAAGCTGCGGTATGTGGGACGCGTGGGCAGCGGGTTCAGCGACCGTGAGCTGACGGAACTGCGGCTGCAGATGGATTCCTTGTCCAGGAAGACCACTCCCTTCACCGACGTACCGGCCGCCGATGCCTCGGACGCGCACTGGGTAACGCCCGGTTTGGTGGGCGAGGTGACGTTCGGTGACTGGACCGGGGCCGGGAAACTCCGGCATCCGGTGTGGCGGGGCTGGCGCCTGGACAAGAACGCCGACGAGGTCGTAGCGGAGTCCGGCTGACCCCACGGCGGCGACGAAGCCGGTGACTCCGGAGGCACGAAAAAGCCGGGCAACACCCGGAATTGGTGTCGCCCGGCCGCGGGTTCGTATTACGAGGAGTGCGGCATCTGCGGCCTGCCGGTCCGGTGGACCGCGGTCACTGCTGCCTCGTGGCCCATCCGTCCGTGGGCGGTGCCGCGTTCTTTGGGATGGCGGCGTTTGCCGTTGCCGTCCGGCCACTGCCTGCCGCCGTTGACCGGGCCGGCAGAGGTGGTCGGCTCGGGCGCCGGCACCTCGTCCATGGATTCCGCCAGGTGGCTGGCCAGTTCCGGCTCGAGCTGTCCCCCAGGATTTTTCTCAGCCATTGTGCTCTTCCTTTCCGCGTTGAAATGAAGTGTCCACCAATACTAGGTCTGCAGGAACTGCTTGTCTGCAGGGGCTACCAGCGGACTTTTTTCTGGGCAGGGCCTTGCTTGCCGCTTGCCTGCGTGGGTTTGTGGCCGTGGGCAACGCTCTGCGATCCGGCACCGCCGCGGGACTTGCTGGCCAGCATTTCGCGCTGGGCGTCCGTCAGCCGGGACTTGATGCCCTGGGCATCCGGCGCTTCTTCCTGCGGGCCTGATGTGGGCTCGGCCTTCTTGCTGTTGGTTTTGTCGGTCACGGAAGCTCTCCTTGTGGTGCGGAATCGGGTGGCGGTGATGAGAGGCGGATGACACACGCTGGAAGATCGCGGTGGAGAAATCACGACGGCGGGAGCCGTCGGAGGGGATCAACGCGGAGGTACGCCTCAACTAGCCTGAATTGCTGGTGAATGCAGCGGGCGGGACCGGCCAGCAGGTACTACCGCTGACGGCCGCGGGCCTATCCAAAGATCAGTGTTCCCATGGCTCAACCTTAGACAGTGATCCGGCCCGTTGGAAACCCCCGTTTCGGATGGATTCCTGCACTGCGCGAACATGGCCTGCTACCGCCCGCCAGGGCCGGATTCCGGCTCATTTGGGCGGCTTTTTGGGCTGACAGCGGAAAAGGTTTCGGAGCGATGCCGCACATCGCCGGATTCCCAGTGCTGGCGCGGTGAAAGGGCGCAAAACAATTTCGGCCCTGGAGCCGAATACGGGCATGAAACGGTGATCATACGCCACCAAAGTCGGAAAATCCATAGAAATCAACTAAAATTGAAAGCCTGCCCGGAGC
The DNA here is from genome assembly GCF_030812315.1 of Arthrobacter oryzae. Lineage (GTDB taxonomy): Bacteria > Actinomycetota > Actinomycetes > Actinomycetales > Micrococcaceae > Arthrobacter > Arthrobacter oryzae_B. The sequence goes on from NZ_JAUSSM010000003.1 coordinate 320,718, forward strand.
GGGGCAGCTACAAGTCGCAAGCAAATGACCTCCACAGGAGCAGCCCAAATGCCCAAAGACCGAAGCATGACCGACTCTTCAGCAGGCGTGAACGACGCCCGCGGGACCGACAGTATTTTGCCTGAGGGCGTTTCGCCCCATGGCACCAAGAAGCCGAGGCTGTTGCCTCGCCGGAGGCTCAAAGTCTCCGACATCAACGTCGTCAACAAGCCGATGCTTAAGAAAGCACTCGGTGGAACCATCGTGGGTAACACCATGGAATGGTACGACGTCGGTGTGTTCGGCTACCTGATCACCACCATGGGACCGGTCTTCCTGCCTGAGGCCGACAAGTCCGTGCAGACCCTGTTCCTACTGGGAACCTTCGCCGCCACCTTTATCGCCCGCCCCCTGGGCGGAGTCATCTTCGGCTGGCTCGGCGACAAGATCGGGCGCCAGAAGGTCCTCGCCGCCACGCTGATGCTGATGGCCGCGAGTACGTTCGCCGTCGGCCTGCTTCCCGGCTATGCGCAGATCGGTATGTGGGCCGCGGCCCTGCTGGTGCTGCTCAAGCTGGTCCAAGGTTTCTCCACCGGTGGCGAGTACGCCGGTGCCACTACCTTTGTAAGTGAATACGCCCCGGACAAGCGCCGCGGCTTCTTCGCCAGCTTCCTGGACATGGGCAGCTACCTCGGCTTCGCCCTCGGCGCCGCCCTCGTCTCTGTGCTGCAGCTGACCCTGGGTCAGGGCGCCATGGAGGAATGGGGCTGGAGGATTCCGTTCCTGATTGCCGGCCCGCTCGGCCTGATCGCAGTCTACTTCCGTAGCAAGATTGAGGAATCCCCGCAGTTCCAGGCCACCCTGGATGCCCAGGAGAGCCTCGCCAAGGACGCAACCTCATCGGACACCGCAGCCTCCAAGGGCCCGGTGGGCATCGTGAAGGCCTACTGGCGCTCCCTCATCGTCGCGATGATCCTCGTTGCCGCCGCGAACACCGCAGGCTACGCACTGACCTCCTACATGCCGACGTACCTGACGGAGTCCAAGGGCTACGACGAGGTGCACGGCACGCTGCTGACCATCCCCGTACTGGTCATCATGAGCCTCTGCATCCCGCTGACCGGTAGGCTCTCCGACCGGATCGGCCGACGCCCCGTGCTGTGGATCGGAGCCATCAGCACGGTCGTCCTCGCCACCCCGGCGTTCCTCCTGATCGGCATTGGTGAAGTCTGGTCCACGTTGGCTGGTCTTTCCCTGGTTGCTTTCCCGGTGACGTTCTACGTGGCGAACCTGGCCTCGGCGCTGCCGGCACAGTTCCCGACTGCCAGCCGCTACGGTGCCATGGGCATCGCCTACAACTTCTCGGTGGCCATCTTCGGCGGAACCACGCCGTTCATCGTGGCAGCACTGATCACGGCGACGGGCAACGACATGATGCCCGCGTACTACCTGATGGCCACCTCTGCCATCGGTGCAGTCGCGATCTACTTCCTGAAGGAATCGGCCAACCGTCCGCTGCCGGGTTCCATGCCCAGCGTGGACACCAAGGCTGAGGCCCACGAGCTCGTGGCCACCCAGGATGAGAACCCGCTGATCGACCTGGATGACATGCCTTTCGACGACGAGGTTCAGGAGCCCGAAAAGGTTCCGGCCAGGGTCTAACCTTGTAGTCCAAACCCCGCCCGGCGAGGCCTGCTTTGCACGATGTTCCTTTGTGACAGCGTGCGGAGCGGGCCTCTCGCGCGTCTGGCAGACTTTTGACGGCGGCACCCACAGCAGAAGGAAGAACGGAGGTACGCATGAACGACACCCTCATGCGGCATCTCCGCGCCCTGCATCGGCTTGGTCCCGCCAACAACGATCACTTATCAGCGCTCCGCGTCGCCGTGAGTGTGGCCGTTCCGTCATTGGCCCTCCTCTTCCTGGGCCGCCCGGAACTGATCATCTACGCCGTTTTCGGCGCCCTGACCGGGATGTACGGACGGTCTGAGCCCCACCAGCTCCGCCTCATGCACCAGGCTCAGGCCGCACTGGTGCTGCTCAGCGGTGTTGGCGTGGGCATCTTCCTGTCCGTCAACCACCTCCATTCGTGGTGGCTGGTGGGCGTCGAAGCCGCGCTGGCCGGCGTCGGCTCGGTGTTCTCCGACAGGGTGAACCTGAAACCCAACGGTCCGTTCTTCGGCATCCTGGCCCTGGGTGCCTGCGCCTCCGTGCCTACGACGGTTCCCTGGTTCGCGGCTCTTCTCATCGCCGCTGCCTCCGCGGCGTTTTCACTGGTGATCGGGTTTGGCGGCTGGGTTCGTGGCCGGACGTGGCAGCCGGGAGCGGTGCGTACCGCTACGCCTCTGCTCGGAGCCCGCAAACAGGCGGCCATGATCCACGCGGCACGGTACGTCATGGCTGTGGGAGCCGCCGGCGCCATCGGCGTCCTGAGCGGCAGCGGCCATCCTCATTGGGCCATGGCAGCGGCCGCGGTTCCGCTCGCCGGGGCCGACCTGCCCAGCAGCGTGCACCGCGGACTCCACCGCATTATGGGGACCTTCCTCGGGCTGGTGCTGGTCGCCGTCGTGCTTCTGCCGGTCCCGTGGGCTCCCTTGCAGGCCTTCCCGGGGGCGGAAGCCGCCGTGCTGGCGGTGCTGGTCATCGTCTTCCAGTTCACTACCGAGCTGTTCATGACCCGGCATTATGGCCTGGCCATGGTGTCCTTCACTCCCGTGATTCTGTTGATGACGCAGCTTGCCGCTCCGGCGGACCCCTACGTCCTCATTACTGAACGTGCCGTGGAAACTGTTGTCGGAGCGGCGATCGGCATTGCGGTTATCGTGCTGGTCCGACGGCGGCGCCGCACTAGCTGAGAATGCAACGCTACTTCGCAGGCCGCTTCGCCGGCCCCGAGGTGAACCGTGCGGGCAGCATCCGGGAGACCCCGGCTACTATTTTGTACCGCCTCGTGGGGATGGAAACGGCCCGGCCGCGGTCGTTGTCCGCCAGTCCTTCCCGGACCACCCGATCGGCGTGCAGCCACAGCCAGCGCGGGGCCACTGTTTTGTCCATGCCCATGCGGTCGTGGAATTCGGTGTGCGTGAAGCCCGGGCATACCGCCGTCACTTTCACTCCGCTTCCGGCGTATGCCAGGTTGGCCCAGCGGCTGAAGGTCACCTGCCATGCCTTAGCCGCCGAGTAGCTCCCCCGGTTGGCGAAGGCGGCGACGCTGGCCACATTGATGATCCTGCCCGAGTGACGCGCCAGCATGCCTTGCAGGGCCGCGTGGCACAGTTCCATGGGCGCCTGGACATGGAGCCGGAGGTGCCGGCGTTCCTCCTCCATGCTGTTTTTGTCGAAAGGCTTCAGCAGCCCTATCCCGGCGTTGTTGACCAGGATTTCCACCGGCCGTGACGCGTCGGAAAGGCGTTCGACGACGGCGGCCACCCCGGCGTCGTCGGTCAGGTCCGCGGAAAGAACCTCCGCGGTGATGCTGTAGTTGTTTTCCAGTTCGTGCGCGGCAGCCCGCAGCCGGTCTTTGTCCCGGGCGACCAGCACGACGTGGTGGCCCTGCTCTGCGAGCTGCCGGGCGAATTCGGCGCCAAGGCCCGCCGTGGCGCCGGTAATGAGGGCTGTGGTTCCAGGGACTTGTTCCGTCATGGCAAGATCCTAGCCGTGCGGACCCGTCAGCGCTGCTCGGGCCCGCCGGCCGGGCGTCTTTAGGCGAACTTGGCCAGCGGGTTCTCCAGCCGGCCGGCCATCTGGAGGCCTCCGGAGGGGTCGGTGAGGTCCAGCATCTGCTGGTTGTTGCGCAGCTGCAGCCTGTTGAGGCAGGAGAACTGGAAATCCGGGGCGAACAGATCATGGCGGGCAAACTGGTCCGCCAGTTCCGGGTGCTCCGCCTGGTAGCTGTGGACGGCTGCAGCCGCGATGCGCCAGAATTCGTCGCCGCTGAGCACGCCGTCCTCCTCCAGGAAGGCGCCGAGGAACCGGAAGATGCAGTCGAACACATCGGTGAAGATGGCCAGGACCTTCTCACCGTCGGGAATATCGACCTTGATCCGGGACACGTCCTCTGGCAGGTCAAGCCTGTCCCCCATCACGACGATTTCCTCGGCGATGTCCTTCATGACCGCCCGGACCGGCACACCGTTTTCCAGGACAAGGATCACGTTCTCGCCGTGCGGCATGAACGCCAGCTCGTAGCGGTACAGGCAGTGCACCAGCGGGACGAGGTACGTTTCGAAATACCGCCGCAGCCACTCCCCCGCCTGCAGCCCGGACTGTTCGATCAGCGCCGACACCATGGGTTTGCCCGCTGCGTCAACGTGGAGCAGCGAGGCCATGGTGGCCAGCTGCTGACCGTCCTCCAGCAGCGGCAGGGGACTTTCCCTCCACAGGGCGGACAGCATCTTGCGGTACGGCGAGCCCTTCGCGGAGGCGGCCTCGTAGTAGCCGTTGTGGTAGCCGATGGCCGCCACTTCGCGGATCATTGCCAGCCCGCGGCTTTGCAGGGCTTCGTCGCTGACGATCAGGTCCTGGAGCCAGTCGTTGATGGCCGGCGTGGCCTTCATGTACTGCGGCGACAGGCCGCGCATGAAGCCCATGTTCAGGACGGACATGGCTGTCTTGACGTAGGCCTTGTCTGGTGCGGCCGTGTTAAAAAAGGTCCGGATGGACTGCTGGGCCTGGTAGCTGTCCGCCCCGATGCCGAGGTGGACGATGTGCTGCTGGGCAATTTCGGCGGCAAAAGTCACCGTCAGCTTGTTCTCCCACTGCCACGGGTGAACCGGCATCAGGAAGTACCGGGACGGGTCCAGGCCAAGCGCGCCGAGTTCGGCGTCGAAGTAGGCCAGGGCCCCGGCCCCCAGTTCGGTGTCCAGGTGTGCGGCGTAGTCGAGCCCCTCGCTGGAGGTGAACACGGCCTTGCTCCGGTGGACCGCGATCCACTCCAGCTGAACGGCGGCGCCGGTCTCCGGAGCGAAGGCACGGTAGTCGCTGATGCCGAATCCCAGCCGGCCGTTGTTGGCCACGAAGCAGGGGTGGCCCTCGGTCATGCTGCGTTCAATGGCCTGGAAGTCCGTAGCGACGTCCGCTCCGCCGGTCACGCCGGCTGCCAGTTCGGCGGACGACGGCTGGCCCATCCACTGCTTGTATGCGTGGCTGGAGAGCGTGCTGCTGATCTCCTCGAGGTAGACCGGGAGCATCTCCTGCCGGATGCCCAGGGCGTCGCGGAATTCGGTGATGAACCGGAGCGCATCCAGCGGTGCGTCCTGTCCGTCGCGGCTGCACCTGATCGAGGCGGCGTCGACGGACCAGTGGTCAAGGTGCAGGACTTTGGCGGAGAAACGGTATTCAACCGAGGCATCATCGCTCAGCACCCGGTATTCATTGGAATGGGCCGTTCCCCCCGCCCGGTCCCCTGCGCTGGTCCGTTCAGGGCTGAGGATCCGCTCGTGGGAGAACTCGGCGAGAGCCTTGCGGACAAGGTGCCGGTTGGCGGCGGCCCAGCGTTCCGGAGTCAGATGGGTTGCGGCGTTGCCTGCGGTCAGGACGGATTCAAGTTCAGCAGTGGTCATAGCGATGCTCCCTGGCGGATCGGGGATGAATGTAGGGCGGCACGGGCCGAATGGAAGGCTTCACGGGTGCAGAAGCTGAGGAGCGCCTGCTTATCCGGAAGGGTCACTTCTCCGGCGGGCTGGAAACCCAGCCGCGCGTTGAGGACATGGATTTTATGGTTCCGGGCGTCGGGCTCGACCACCACACGCTCCACCTTGTCCTTGGCGAAGAGCCTGGCCAGGACTGTTTCCATCACGGCGGCGGTGTAACCGGTCCGGGGCGGACCGGCGGGCGGGGCGACCAGGAGGTGCATCCCGATATCCCCCGGTTGGACGGCGTACAGGCCCGCGAGCGGCGACAGGACCGGGAGGTACTCCTCCATCAGGAAGGCGGGGTCGCCGTCGTCGAGCCCCAGCAGGGCGTGGTGATGACCGCTGGACTGGATTTTGGAGTATTCCTCCACAACGTCCGCCACCGTGGCGGACTGCATCCCCCAGAAGGCGGCGTACGGCCGGGTCACCCAGCTATGGAGGAGCTCAGCGTCGGCCTCCGGGTCGAAGCAACGGAAGGTGAAACTCATGCGTGCACCCCCAGCGGTTCAGCGATTGCGGTTTCGCGGACCCCGGTTTCGCGGACCCCGGTTTCGCGGACCCCGGCCTGAAACTCCGGCTGCTCCTGGACGCCGAACTGCTGGAAGGCGATGCTGCGCTCCACCGGATAGACCTCCCGCCCGCAGATCTCGCGCAGGATGCAGGAGTTGCGGTAGGCGGCCATGCCCAGGTCCGGCGTGACGAAGCCGTGGGTGTGGAGCTCGGCGTTCTGGACGAAGATCTCGCCGGGTTCGACGCCGGTGCTGTAGTTGCGCTCGACGGCGAACCTGCCGGTGCTGTCCCGGGCGATCCGTTCCTGCACGCCGGCGAGGAATTCCGGCTCGCGGTAGCCGTAGCCGGTGGCAAGCACCACGGCTTCGGTGTCCAGCGAGTAGTCCGCTCCCTGTTCCTCGTGCCGCAGCTGCAGGGTGTGCGACCCGGATGCGGGGTCCCACGACGCCCCGGTGAGCGCCGAGTGCGTCAGCAGCCGGGTGTCCACGATCCCGGAGAGGCTCTTGGCGTACAGGAGATCGTAGATGGCGTCGATGAGCTCGGAGTTGATGCCCTTGTACAGGTTTTTCTGGCTCTTGATGAGGCCGTCACGCTGTTCCTGCGGGAGTCCATGGAAGTAGTCCACGTATTCCGGCGACGTCATTTCCAGGGTGAGCTTGGTGTACTCCAGCGGGAAGAAGCGGCCGGACCGGGTGACCCAGTTGAGCTGGTACCCGTGGACGTCGATCTCCTGCAGCAGCTCGTAGTAGATTTCCGCCGCGCTCTGGCCGCTACCCACGATGGTGATGCTCCGCTGCTTCTGCAGCTCACTCTTCCTCGACAGGTAATCGGCGTTGTGGAGGACAAGTCCCCCTCTGTCGTTGGCCGCCGCGTCGACTATTCCGTCACAGGCCGCCGGTACATACGGCGACGTTCCGGTGCCCAGCACCAGCCGCCGTGCGCGCAGCACCTCAGGCCCCGCGGGACCGTCCACGGACAGCGTGTACACGCCGCCGTCGTACGTGATCTCACGGACGTCCGTGCCGAACCGCACCGAATCGAGCTGGCCGGCCACCCACTGGCAGTACTGGTTGTACTCGGCGCGCAGCGGGTAGAAGTTCTCCCGGATGTAGAAGCGGTAGAGCCTGCCGGTCTGCTTGAGGAAGTTCAGGAACGAATACGGGGACGTGGGGTCAGCGAGCGTCACGAGGTCGGCCATAAAGGGGACCTGCAGGTGGGCCGGCTCCAGCATCATGCCGGGGTGCCAGTCGAACGAGTCGCGGCGTTCCAGGAACACCGCGTCCAGCCCCTCCACGGGCTCGGTGAGCGCGGCGAGCCCCAGGTTGAAGGGCCCGACGCCGATTCCGGCAAAGTCGTAAATGCGGGCTGCGCCTGGGGTGCCGGAGGCTGGGGTGGATGACGTGGATTGGGTGCTCATGCTGCGGCCTCCTGCCCGGCGAGCAGCGCTGCGCCGGTGCTGCGGAGCAGGCTGATGATCGCGCCGATGTCTTCGGGCGTGGCCTCGGCGTTCAGCAGCGTGAATTTCAGGTAGTGCCTTCCGGCCACTTTGGTGCCTGCAACCACGGCATCTCCCGAGGCAAACACGGCTGCCCTGATCGCGGGATTGAGGGTGTCCGCAGCATCCTCGTCGAGGCGGGTCCCGTCCGCCAGGACCGGGCGGTAGCGGAATACCAGCGTGCTGAGCTGCGGTTTGGCAACGAGCTCAAAGTCGGGGTCCGCGTCCAGTGCCTGCCCGGTGCGGGCGGCAAGGTCGATCGCTTCGTCCAGCAGGGCACCCACCGCGTCCGCTCCCATGATCCGCAGCGTAAGCCAGAGCTTGAGGGCGTCAAAGCGGCGCGTGGTCTGGATGCTCTTGTCCACTTGGTTGGGGATGTCCGCCAGCGCGGCGCTCTCCGGGTTCAGGTAGTCCGCGTAGTACGTCACGTGCCGCAGCATGGCCTTGTCCCGCACCAGCAGTGCGCTGGAGCTCACGGGCTGGAAGAACGTCTTGTGGTAATCGACCGTGACCGAATCGGCCAGCCGGATTCCATCCAGGCGGTGTCCGTAGCGGCCGGAGACCATCAGCCCGCCGCCGTACGCGGCATCCACGTGGAACCATGCGCCGTAGGCCTTGGCGAGCGCTGCGAGCTCAGCGAGCGGGTCCACCGCGCCGAAGTCGGTTGTCCCGGCGGTTCCCACCACGGCCATCGGGACAAGCCCGGAACTGGCGGTCTCCGCGAGCGCGGCGGCCAGGGCGGCGGGGTCCACGCGGTGGTCCGGCCCGTACGCGACCGGCACGACTGCGTCGTAGCCCAGCCCCAGCATGGAGGCGGACTTGCGGATGCTGAAGTGGCTGTCCTCGGAGGCGAAGATCCGCAGTTTGTCCAGCAGGCCGGGGAGCCGGAGGGTTTCATTGCCGGGAAGCTTCCGCAGCCCGGCGACCGCGTGGTTGCGTGCGATGAGGAGCGCCTGGAAGTTGGACTGGCTGCCACCGGATGTGAAGACGCCGTCCGCAGCGTCGCCGAGGGACAGCCGCGCTGCCGTCCAGTCGATGAGCCGGCGCTCGATCATGGTGGCGCCGGCACTCTGGTCCCAGGTGTCCATGGACGAATTCACTGCGGAGAGGATGCTCTCCCCCACCAGCGCCGGGATGACCACGGGGCAGTTCAGGTGGGCGGCGTACTTCGCGTCGTGGAAGTAGACGGCGTCCTGCAGGTAAACCTCTTCGAGTTCCGCCAGGGCGGCAGCGGTGTCCGGCAGCGGGCGGTCCAGGTCAACGGCGCCGACGCGTGCTTTGAGTTCCTCGGGCCCGACGCCGGTAAACGGCTTAGTGGTCCGCTCCAGCTTGGTGGCCACGGCATTAACGCCCTGGAGCACCTGCGCCACGTAGCGGGGTGCGTTGCGGGAGTTGAAGAGGTGGTTGGTGGCGGAGAGGGCAAGTTCCACCCGGGAGCCGAAATCATGCCCGGCAGTCGGGGCAGGCAGGTCCAGGATCTCATCATCCACACGGGGCAACAGCGTCACAGGTTTTCCTTTGGTAAGCGGTTTGGGGGCGCGCTAACGTAGCAAGGCTAGCCTTACTTAGGGGAACCTTTTAGTCAAACTTTTGTGAGCTAATTGATAAATTGGCGGAAATCCGGGTTTTTTGCGGCTCAAAGGAACGTCATTGACTGTCGCCCGGGCTTGGACTGAGGCACAATATGCGGCTACTGGGGGGCGGTGGCCTCTGACTTGCGGCGGCAGAGCAGCGTCCACCGGTTCCCGTCGTCCTCCTTGGCATAGGAAAACTGGTCCAGGGCCACCTTGGCGAGGGCAAGCCCGCGCCCGCTCGCGGACAGGTCGTCCGGCAGTTCGGCCCCGGACAGGTCTATCCCGGCCGGCCTGGCGTTGTCCGTGAACTCTGCATAGAGCCGCTCCGGTTGGCACTCCAGCGCGAGCACGAACTGCACAGGGTCGGCGCTGGCCGGCCGCGAGTGCTCAATGATGTTGGACGCCACCTCAATCAGTGCAGTCTCGAACCTGATGCGGTCCATCAGCTCGATCCCGGGTTCGCCTTCCCAGAGCTCCCCGAGCAGGTCATGGACCAGTTCCAGGCTTTCGGGAACGGCCGCGGCACGGAGGCTGAACCGGCTGCCCATCAATAGGCCCCGTCCACGGAGGACACCGGCTGCAGCACTTTGTTGAGATTGGTCATTTCGAGGACCGCGGTGATCTGCGCCGTGGGGTTGGCCAGCCGAAGGTCGCCGCCCGCCTGCCGGGTCTTTTTCAGGCCCGTAATCAGGGCGCCCAGACCGGACGAGTCAATGAAATCAGTACCGGCCAGGTCAACCACCAGCCGGACCGTGCCGTCACTGATGAGCGCATCGATGTTGGCGCCGAGGTGCGGCGCCGAGACCATGTTGAGCCGGCCGACGGGCCGGATCACGCCCACTCCGTTGGCCAGGGTCTCGTTGTTGAATTCGATCACGGATTTCCTTCTTTCTTTTGGGTGCTGTCCAGCCAGGCATCGTAGCCGGGGTAGCGAACAGCCTGGATGACCACGCTGAAGATCAGCAGGTCAAAGGCTATCCACACAAAATTGACGGAGCTGCCCAGGAGGTCCCCCTGGCCCAGCAATAAACGGACGACGCCCACCACAGCCGCCAGCACCAGGACGGCCATGGCGACCAGCTGGGGCCGGACCAGGTGCCAGGGCAGCCGCTTGCGTGCCTGCAGCGTCTTGGGCGTGACCCGGAAATCCAGGTCCCGGCCCAGGAACACGTTCCCGAACGCCGAGGTGACGGACTTGATCCATGTGGGGAACAGGGCAAGCGAGTACTGCTGGCCGCGCCACGTCGTCACGCCCCGCCCCACCACGAGGAACAGGATCTGGTTGACCACCAGGAAGGGGATGAGCCGGAGGAAGAACTCGTTGCTCAGCGACTGCACGGGCAGGATCCCCAGGATGAGATAGATGACAGGGGCCGCGATATAGGCCACGGCCGCGAAGCCGGCGAGATAGCTCCACATGGTTGCCAGGTACATCAGCCGCTGGGCCAGGCTCAGCCCCTTTTGCAGCACTGGGTTCTCCCGGAACATGACCTGCATGGTGCCCTGCGCCCACCGGAGCCGCTGGGTCAGCATCGAATCAAGGTCCTCCGGAGCCAGGCCGTCAGCCAGCTTTTCGTGGTGGTAGGCCGATTCCCAGCCGAGGGAATGCAGCCGCATGCACGTGGCCATGTCCTCGGTGACAGAGATAGTGGCGAGCGGCATGACGGCCTGCGCTTCGCCGGCCTTCTCGGCATTGACGGAGTCGATCAGCACGCGGACGGTTTCCACCGCTCCCAGCGGGGACCAGTCCCGTTGCGACAGCCTGTCCAGCGCAACCTCGTCGACGATGGCGAGTGAACCGTCCACGTCAATGGTCCGGGACAGCCCCTCAATGGAGTTCAGCTCTGCGTGCAGCGCCACGAAGTCTTCCGCCACCAGGTTCCGTGCCACTGTGTCCACCCGCGCCTGGAACCGGTAAGTGACGTCAGCAATGGCCCGCCCCTCGCTGAGCTCCCGCCGGACCTGACGGAGGTCCGCCGCTACCGTGGACAAGGCGGCTGCCAGCCGTTCCTGCCCGGGGCCAAGCTGGCGCCTCGCTTTGGCCACCACCTTGTCCGCTGTCCGTAGCGCCTTGTTCAGCGCCAGCTCGGTTTCCGAGACGTACCGCATAACGCCCAGCTGCATCAGCGCTTCCCGGCGGATGATCGCGTTTGAGCCGCAGAAGAAGGCGGCGTTCCAGCCGTCCTTCCCCTGCTGGATGGGCCCGTAGAACAGTGGCGCCTGGCTGCCCAGCGGATCGTGCGGCGGGACATTCACGAACACCTGGGGTGTTTGCACCAAGGCCATCCTGCGGTTGTTGAAATAGCCGAGGGTGTGGTCAAGGATCCTGGGATCAGGTATTTGGTCGGCATCCAGGATCAGCATGAACTCGCCGTCGGTGGCGAGCAACGCGTTGTTGAGGTTGCCTGCCTTGGCGTGGCGCGGCCGGTTTGCCCAGTCCTCAGACCGGGTGATCCAGCCGATGCCCTCGGCTTCAGCGATGGCCCGCAGTTCCGCCCGGTTCCCGTCGTCGAGGATCCAGGTCCTGTGCGGGTACTCGATACTCCTGGCCGCCCGCGCCGTTCCCATCACGAGGTCCAACGGCTCGTTGTACGTTGTGACGAACACGTCCACCGTCAGGCCGGGAGGCGGTGGCGGCGGAGTCTCGCGTTCCCTGTAGCGCCACATGGTGACGCCGAACAACAGGGAGTCCAGCAGGGAGTACGTCTCGGCCAGGACAAGCGGCACGGCGATCCACCAGGCGTCCCAGCTGATGGAAACCATCCAGCGCCAAATGATGTAGTTCAGGCCCAGGATGGCCGTTGCCAGGACAATCAGCCGGATGGCAAGCTGCCGCGATGTCATTGCCCGGCTGTCCCCCTGGATCCTGGTCGGTTCGGTCAGCCGCCCGGTGGGGATCCGGCTCCAAAGTGAGACCAAGGAAGCGGAAAAGACGGACTGTCCTGAGTCAGTCCAACCTTATCCGCCCGCCACGGAAACGGCTAAGGGGCGGAGTGGCATGAGCCATGAAAGGCCCGGGCCGTCAGCTTGCGGCGACCTCCTCCTGCGACGGGCCGTCAGGCTCCGTGAGGTGCCGCTGGTGGAGCTCCTCCGCGGCCAGTTCGTACCACGTGTGGGCACCGAACGACGGGTTGCGCGTGTCCAAATGCCTGTACAGGGCATCGGCCAGTTTGCTGAGGGCATCATCTGACATGGCCCGGACCGTGGAGGCGGGATCCATGTTCCCTTCGAGGTATTCGGACAGTTCCAGGCCATTGATGGTGCGCTGTTCCCCGGCGGCGGCCAGGACTCCGTCGGGATCGGGCCCGGGCGTTGTTTCGCCGTCCAGCAGCGCGTTGATCTCGCCGTCCAGTGCGGCCTCTTCGCCGCCTGCCAGTCCGGCGTGCTCAAGGCAGATGGGCAATTCCGCAGGCTCGGCAAGTTTGAGGCGGAATGCCTCGGAGTCGCTCGCCCCGGTCTTGGGCTTCCTGCTGCCTTCCGCCGCGAGTCCGGCGATGTGGCGCAGGTACATCAGCACTTCGGGGTCCAGATGGGACGCGCCGTGGAGGTCTACGGTGATGTCCTGCTCCGGGGAGAGCCGGCGGCCGCGGCGCATGATGTGCAGCAGCACGGGGTAATTGGCCTGGGTCAGGCAGCCGGTGACTTCAAGTGTTACCCGTCCGGGATCAACATCCACACGGACCAGCACACGCAGTTTATGGTTCAAGGCTTCTCCCACAGAGACTTCCAAGAGCCGGCTTCATAACTCACGTAAACCATACGAAATTGTTGCCAGCGCCACAAGCCGCCCTCACAGCCCCGGTCCATCAGCCCTAGCCAGACCTGGACTTGGGATATGAACGAGATCACGCTGGACGCATCCGTGGCCGCACAGCTGCAGGATCTGGTTATCAGCAGTAATGATGTCAATAGCTTCCTTGCGGAGCTCTGCGAGCTTTCCGCTGTTTCGCTTTCGGACGCCCTCGGCCACGAAGTGTCCTGCGCGGTCACCCTTAGCCGGCACCACAGGACCACCACGGCGGCATGGAGCAACCCGCAAGCCCGGCTCTTTGACGAGATCCAGCACAGTTTCGGCGAGGGACCCTGCCTCCACGCGATGACCACAGGCACCACGGTGCTAATCCGGGACACGCGCACCGACACCCGGTGGCCCGAATATGGCCTGGCGATTGCCACCCAGGGACAGCTCAGCGTGCTGGGTGTGCCGCTCACGCTGGACGCAGGCGCTGCCGCAGCGCTGAACGTTTTTGCTCCGATCCCGGACGTCTTCGATGCCGCCGCGATCCAAAAGGCCGAGCTGTTCGCTTGCCACGCTGAAAAGGCACTCCGCCTTGCGGTGCGGATCGGCGTCCGGCAGCAGCCGGCCGAGGACCTGCGGTCAGCCATGGAATCCCGCACTGCCATAGACCTTGCGGCCGGCATCATCATGGGGCAGAACCGGTGCTCGCAGGCAGAAGGAATGGCCATCCTCACCAAGGCTTCCAGCGGCCGGAACCAGAAGCTCCGGGATGTCGCGGAAAAGCTGGTGGCATCATTCGCCGCCGCGGGATCCGCCACTCACTTCGACGATTAGTTCACTACCGGGTTCGACTGACAGGCTGCCAGACGACAGGCTGCCAGGGCGCCGGCCCGTTGACTATGAAGCGCCGTTGACTACGAAGCGGTCACTTCGTCCGTGGGCGGCTGTTCCGGCCAGTCAATGAACTGGTCGTAGGCGTCGTGCTTCTTCAGATAGGCGTAAATGAAGGGGCAATGCGGGATGATCCGCTTCCCTGAAGACACCACGTCATCCAAGGCGAAATGTGCCAGCACCTTTGCCAGCCCCTGGCCTTTGAAATCCTCCGCGGTGTCCGTGTGGATGAAGTCCACGTGCCCGGGTCTGTCCATAAAGCGCGACTGAACCGCCAGTTTGCCGCCCACGCGCAGTTCGTAGCGGTGGAGGTCGTCATTGCGGATGGTAGTGACGTCCGGGCTGAACGTGTCTTCAGTGGATACCGTGTTCTCCGTCATGGTTCGACATTGGCACTTAAAGGCGACGGTGGCAATGGTCCTCCGGCGCCGCCCGGCGCGTCGCCGGTCCCGCCCTCCGGGCGCGCAGGCATCGCCCGCTCGCGCACCGGAAGGCGGCCCAGCAGGAGCACGGCCAGGGCAAAGCACGCCGCGCCTCCTCCCAGCAGTCCAAGCGTCAGTCCGTTGAACGCTGCGTCGGCCACCGGAATGAACACCACGACGACGGCGGTCACCACTGCGGCGGCGGGCCGGCGGCGGGAGTGGGCTGACGCCGTCGGCCGTTCTTCCAGCCGCCCGAAGACGGCCAGCACCGGCAGCAGCAGCACGACGATGCCGAACAGGACCAGCGGCCGCGACCACCACCACCCGGCGGTCCCCGCCGCCGGTTTGGGGAAGCCGGTGAGCAGGAGCAGCCCGGCCATGGCTGCCAGCAGCGGCAGGTGCCACAGGTACACGGTCATGGCGCGCCGTCCGGCCAGCCCCACCAGCACCCGGACCCACCTTGCCGCGGCCAAGCCGGTGAGGACGGGGCGGGAGAGCTGCAGCGCCGCGGCTTGGGCCACGCCAAGGAGCAGCAGGCAGAAATTGGGCGGATTCAGGTTCACCAGCATGTTGCCCCGGTACAGCCCCAGGCCCGTGACCAGGCCCAGCAGGAGGTTGCTCGCGATGACGATGCCCACCAACGTGGACGCACTGGGTACGCGCACCGGGACGTCGGCGAGGATGAACCCCAGCTGCTGGACGGCGCACCACAGGAAGACGATGTTGGCGTAGGCCAGCGGAGGCAGGGAACCGCGGAAGCAGTCCACCGCCACCACCAGCGCGGTGAGCCCGGCCATCGTCAGCCATGGGGCGCGGTCATGGAGCGCAGCCAGCAAGGGGATGTTCAACTGGGCCGCCAGGTACGCGGCGAGGAACCAGAGCGGCATCCCGGCGCCGGTGACGATCAGCTCCACCACCTGGGGTTCCACGCCGAACAGCCGCGCCGCCCAAAGTCCGGCGAACATCACAGCCAGCAAGGCGGCGGCCGGGCGGATGAGGCGCAGCAGCCTGGCCTGGGCGAATTCCAGGCCGGTGCCGCCGCGTGCCCTAAGCCTCCGCCACGACTGCAGTCCGGTGATGCCGCCGGCCACGAAGAAGAGCGGCATCACCATAAAAATCCAGATGATCGGCTCGAACCAATCCTGCCGGGCGAGCGTATTCTCGGTGGTCACCGTTCCGTCAGGGTGAAGCACCGGGCTGACCATCGTGGTGTGGCCCACCACCACCAGGGCCAGGCAGAAGAAGCGGGCGAGGTCGATCACCAGGTCGCGTTCCGGTGCGGGCAGGTCCTGCACTTCGCTTGCCTGCGCTAACCCTGCCGGTTCCGGCGGTGGTTGCTGCGGAACACCCATTGCGCTCCCTACGGACGCGGTTCGATTCTCTGCGTACGTTCCATTGTCCGTCGGGCGTCCGTCAAGGGCCACAACCGACGCGGCTCCACCGAGCGGGCTGGCGGCGCTCAGCCGAGCAGCAGCCCCAGGAGGCCGAGTACGACGGCGAGCAACGGCGTCGTACCTTGGATGGCGGCCGGGCGGAGGTACTTCCGTCCGGTCAGCGCCAGGACGGCGGCCGCGAGCCCCATGGAGCCGCAGGAGGCGAAGATGAGCGTCCAGCCGACCACCGGCTGGCCGAGGAGGACCGCGCCGGCACCAATCAGCGCGCCAAGTGCCAGGAACAGGTTGTAGAAGCCCTGGTTGTAGGCCAGCGGTCGGGTGGTCTCGGCGTCGGCCTGCGAGGCGACGCCGAAGCGCTTCCACGTGGCCGGCCGGGTCCAGGTGACGGACTCCATCGTGAAGATGTAGACATGCAGCAGTGCCGCGAGGAACGCGAAAACGAGGGAGGCCGGGATCATGGCTCGATCCTAGCCTCCCTCGTTGGGAGTTTTTGTCCACTTATCGCGACATAATGACCCTCGAAGTCCCGTTATGTGGACAAAAACTCCCTACTTCGTGAGGGTGGACAGGGCTCCGGCGGCGAAGTCCTTGGCCGAGGCGTTCCACTTCCCGAGCAATCCCTGGAGGTTCTCACCGTCGGCACGGTACGGCCCGGTTTGTGCTTCCAGCGTGGCCAGCACACCGGTGCGGAGCTCGGTGTTGAAGTTCACCTTGCCCACGTTCATGGCGGCGGCCTTGACCAGTTCCTCGGCCGGGATGCCGGAGGCGCCGTGCAGCACCAGCGGGATGTGGGTGCGCACTGCGATGTCCTGCAGCACGTCCCACCGCAGCTGCGGCTCCCCCTTGTACTTGCCGTGCACATTGCCCACGGCCACGGCCAGGAGCTGTGCGCCGGTGCGGGCCACGAAGTCCTCCACCTGGGCGGAGTCAGTCAGCCCGGCAGTGCCGGTGCCCGTGCCGGCGTCCAGGCCGAAGGCACGATCCTCGTCACCTGCCAGGCCGCCCAGTTCCGCTTCAATCACGACGCCGGCATGGCCTTGCGCTTCCAGCACGGCGCGTGCTTCGCGGACCAGCGCGATGTTTTCCTCGTACGGCAGCGACGAGCCGTCCGCGAGGACTGAATCCGCCCCCGCCGCAACGGCGTCGGCTATCACCCGGAGATCGGAGGCGTGGTCCAGCTGCACGGCGATGGGAACACCGGCGGAGTCCGCCAGCCCGCGGAGCGCCGAGATGAGCCGCAGCCCGTTGGGGGTGGCTGCCGTCTTCGGAGCCACCAGCAGGATGGCGCCGCGGCCGGCCGCCTCGGCCGCCTCCACCACGGCCAGGGCAGTGGTGAAGTCGTAGCAGGTGAAGGCCGGGACGGCTGCACCCTGCTGGAGGGCGGAAACTACCAGGTGGTCGAGTCGGGTGCGCATCAGACGCCCAGGCCTCCCACCAGGATCCAGGCCACGAAGGTCAGCAGGAAGCCGGCCAGTCCCAGGATGGTGGTCAGGACGGTCCAGGTACGGAGGCCGTCCGAAACCGTGAGGCCGTAGTACCGCACGACGGTCCAGAAGCCGGCGTCGGTCACGTGGGACAGGCCCAGTGAGCCGAAGCCGATGGCGATGACCAGCACCGCGATCTGGGCAGGCGTGTAGCCGCCCTCGGCGACGGCCGAGGTGAGCAGGCCGGCAGTGGTGACGATGGCCACGGTTGCCGAGCCCTGCGCCGCACGGAGGGCCAGCGAGATGATGAAGCCGAGGACGATCAGCGGCAGGCCCAGCTGGTCCAGGGTCTCGGAGAGCGCGGCACCGATGCCGGACGTGCGCAGGACCTCACCGAATACGCCGCCGGCGGCAACCACCATCAGGATGGAGGCAATGGGAGGCAGGGCACCCTCGAAGATCTCGCCCGTCTCGCGCAGGGACCAATTGCGTCGTACGGCCAGCAGGAAGAAGGACAGTGCCACTGCCACCAGGAGTGCGAAGAACGGGTTGCCGATGAAGGCGGCGAGACCGTACAAGGAGTTGTCCTTGGGGATGGTGAGCGTGCCCAGGGTGCCGATGAGGATCTGCACGATCGGTGCGGCGATGAGGAAGATGATCAGGGCCGGCCGGGGCGGGGCGATAGCGGCGGCGCCGGGGCCGTCGTGGCCGACCTTCACCAAGGAGTCGGAGCCGAATTCGTCCACCTGGGCTTTGACGCTGGGGAGGAGCTCGTATTCCCTGCGGTTCATGATGCTGGCAACCCAGTAGGAGAGGAAGCCGAGCGGGATGCAGATCAGCAGCGAGATGAGGGTGATCAGGCCGATGTCGGCACCGAACACACCGGCGCCGGCGACGATGCCCGGGTGCGGAGGAACGGCGACGTGGATGGCGAGCATAATGCCGGCCATGGGCAGGCCGAACTTGACCGGGTGGACGTTGGCAATCTTGGCGAAGGCGTAAACGATGGGGACCAGCACGATGATGCCCACCTCGAAGAACACGGGAATGGCCACCAGGAAGCCGACGGCCGTCAGCGCCACCGCCACGCGCTTGGCGCCAAGCTTTTCCGTGAAGTGGGAAGCCAGTGACTGGACGCCGCCGGAGACTTCGATCATGCGGCCGAGCACGGCACCCAGTGCGATCAGCAAGGCAACCTTGCCCATCGTTCCGCCCACACCGTTGGCCACAACGGTGAAAACATCCTTGAGCGGGATCTGGGAAGCCACTGCCACCAGGATGCTCACGGTCAACAGGGCCACGAAGGCCTGGATCTTGAAGCGGATGATCATCACCAGCAGGATGGCGATGCCAATGGCAGCAATGGTGAGGAGCAGTGGAGTGCCTAGTTCCACTGCGGGTTTGATGGCTGGGGTGTCAGCCGCCCGCACGATCAGCGGGTTCATCAGATGGTTCATGACGGGTGTCTCCTTTGACGAGCCAGTCTTCCAGAAGACGGGCAATCAGGCGCTAACTATTTCTGTCGGGGAACGCTGGGAGGTACGACGACGGCGGAGGGGGGACCGCCGTCGTCGGGCTTTGTGGGGGACGAGTTTTTGTCCAGATACGGGGACTTCAAGGGGTCTTAAGTCGCTCTAAATGGACAAAAACTGTGACGGGTGGGTGCTTAGGCGGTGCGCTTGGTAGGCGCCACAACCTTGATGACGGCGGAGTCGTCGGCGGCGGCGAGGCCCTGGGCCTGGCCCAGGAGGTACAGCTGCTCGGCCGCGGCGGCAACGGGGGCCGCGAGGCCGGCGGCGCGGGTGGCTTTGCCCACGATGCCCATGTCCTTGACGAAGATGTCCAGGCGGGACAGCACCTCGGCACCTTCCTCGGTGTAGGCCTCGAGGATGCGCGGTCCGCGGTTGGACAGCATGAACGAACCAGCGGCGCCGGCTTCGAGGGCCGCAAGCGTCTTGGCCTGGTCCAGGCCCAAGGCGTCGGCGAGGGCCATGGCCTCGGCGGCGGCGGCAATGTGGACGCCGCAGAGGAGCTGGTTGACGGTCTTGAGGGCCTGGCCGTCGCCGGGCTTGTCGCCCACCACGGTCAGGGTGGAGGCGAGGAGCTCCAGTGCCGGCCGGGCCTTTTCCCGGGCCTCGGGCGAGGCGCCCACCACGATCAGCAGATCGCCTTCACCGGCGCGCTTGGGGCCGCCGGACAGCGGCGCGTCCACGAGCTCGACGCCGTATTCGGCGAGCTTTGCGACCGTGGCGGGGATGGCTTCGGTGCCTACCGTGCTGCCGAGGATCACGACGGCGCCCGGCTCCAGGACGGAGGCTACGCCGTTCTCACCGAAGAGGACGTCGTTGAGCTGCTCGCCGTTGCGGACCGCCAGGAGCAGGGCGTCGGCGCCCTTGGAGGCTTCGCGGGCGGAGGCGAAGGTGCGGATGCCGGCTTCTTCGGCCAGCTTCAGGCGGGGCTCGGCGATGTCGAAGCCGTGGACGGTCAGCTCGCTGGCCAGGCGGGTGGCCATGGGCAGGCCCATGGCGCCAAGGCCGAGAACGGTGATGGTGTAGCTGCTGGTGGTCATGGTGTTCTCCATTGAATTTTGGCGATATGTGGGGCGGGTGATCAGAAGGTGTTGCTGAGCTTGCGCGTGACGTCGGCGAGGGACTGGTCATCGCCCACGTTGCCGGCGAAGACGATGTACGGGATGCCCTTGGCCGGGCCGTCCACCGGCTCCCACAGGCTCACGATGCCCGGGAGCATGGGGCCGCGGACAATCGCGTGCCGGATTTCCAGGCCGTGCGCGGCGACGTCCGAGGACGTGATGCCGCCCTTGGCAATCACAAAACGCGGCGGGAAGGTCTTGAGCGTGCGGTTCACGACGGCGACGACGGCGGCGGACACCGTACGGGCGATCCGCAGGCTTTCGGTGACGTCGTCGGTCCTGATGAGCAGGCGGCTGGTGTGCACGATGACGTCGCCGCTGCGCAGCGCCGCGACCACCTCGTCCACGGTCTCGTCGAGGTAGGTGGCTGCGTTGTCTGTTTCGGTCTCGGCCGCAAGGAGTTTCTCGACGTCGATTTCGACAATGCGCGCTGCGCTGTGCTGCTCAGTGAGTGCCTTGAGCTGGCGCGTGGTCACGCCGACGTGCGAGCCGACCACGATGAGTCCGCCGGCCTCCGAGGGGGTGTTGCCGGCGTAGGCCTCTTCGCCGCTAAGCTCGGTGCGGATTTCCTGGCCGATCCGCGCACGGACGAACGGCGGGCCCACACGGTACAGCAGCTTCTTGCCGCGGCGTTCGGCTTCCTCGAGACCCAGGGACAGGGCACGGAGGTCGTTTTCGGAGACGATGTCCGCCACGATCGGGGTGGAGTCGGTGGCGGAGTCGATGGCATCGGCGATGGCCTTGGCGGAGATCTGCGGATCGCCGTCCGGACCTGCAGCGCGGATGATGTTGAGGTCCAGGACGATCACGGAGTCCGCGGCGAAGCGGCCCTGGGACTTCTCCTCTACGTACTTCGCCATTTCCGAGTTGGCGAAGCCGAAGGAGGCGTCCTTGGCGAATTCGGTCTCGGCCACCGGGGTCAGCTTGCCGGCGTCGGCCCCGGTGCCGCGCATGTAGTGCACGCCACCGATGGTCACGCGCCCGGCGTCGGGGAACGCCGGAATGATGACGACGCCGTCGGTCTTCTCGCCGCTGACAGCCGCCACGGTGGCGGCGATGACATCCGGTTCCAGCGGGTAATGGCCGCGGAGGGTGGAGTCGCTGCGGCTGACGAACCCAAGCCGGAGCTGTTCGCCTTCGGTGGCGCCTGCGGCGGCCAGGGCGTTACGGACGATTTCCTCGTTCCGGGCGGCGGCCTCGGCCGGGTCCAGGCTGCGGGTATTGGTCAGTACGTAGACGGCGGGCTTGGTCTTATTCTCCCGGATGTGGTTGTAGGCCCAGGTGAAGTCGGCCACGTCCCAGCGGGTGAGGACCGGCAGGTCCGCAACGGACTGTGTGCCGGTGGGGTCGTCGTCGAGCACTACGAGCACTCGGGGTGAGGCTGCCGACGACGCCGCTACAGCGTCGGCAACCAGCTCAGCGGGAATCTGGACCTCTGCCGGGAAGGCGGCCAGTACATCTGCTTCAAGGGGCACTTTGCACTCCGTTGTGTATGAAATCTCTGCTGCGGTTAGGTACTTGTAAGATGTCTGACATCTAACATTTGAGTGCTAGTGTGTCACAAGGCACAGGGACGCGCAAGTAGACTTGTCGGACAAATCGACGCTCACTGCGGAACGGGGGAAAATTGGCACGGAAATCACTGGTCGGCGTGGTGGCCGATGAACTCCTTGACCGGATCATTGCCGGCGAGTTCCCGCCCGGGGCCAGCGTCCCCGGCGAGCTGGAACTAAGCGCGAAGCACGAAGTCAGCCGCATGACCGTGCGCGAGGCTATGAAGACGTTGGAAGCGCAGCGCATCCTGAGCGTGGAGCGGGGACGGGGCACCTTCGTTAATCCGCTCAACCGCTGGGCCTCGCTGGAGGCAGTCCTCCGCGCCGCTTCCGAGGGCAAGAATGACGCATCCGCGGCCATCCAGCTGATTGAGCTCCGCCGGATGCTGGAAACCGGGGCCTGCGAGCTGGCAGCCGGACGGATCAGCGACGCCGGGATCAAGACACTCCACGGCTACGTGGCAGCCATGCGCAAGGCTCACGAGTCCGATGACCTGCCCGCGTTCGTGGAAGCTGACCTCGCCTTCCACGACGTGATCCTGCGTGCCTCCGAGAACGTTTTTGTGGCGGTCCTGTTCGAGCCGTTGCACCGTGTGCTGGAGAAGCGCCGGACACAGACCTCCAAGGTCCGGGAGATCCAAGAACACGCCATCGGCCACCACCAGGCAATCGCCGACGCTTTGGAATCGCGGGACCCCGCGCGCTCCCGCAACGCCATGGACGCCCACATGCAGCAGACCCTGGATGACCTGAAGACGTACGTGCTCGACGCGAAGAGCGCCTGACGGCTTTCCGGCCAGACCTACGCGGGCCGGCTACGCGAAAGAGGCGGCCCGGCGGGCCGGCTACGCGAGGGAGAGGAAGAGCTTCTCCAGTTCAGCCCTGTCCAGGCTGGGGTCCTCCTGCTGCATGCACTGCTGCAGGCCGGTGGCAATAATGGAAAATCCAGCCCGGTCCAGGGCGCTGGAAACCGCGGCCAGCTGCGTGACCACGCTCTTGCAGTCGCGGCCCTCCTCGATCATGCGGGTCACAGCCGCGAGCTGCCCCTGCGCGCGGCGTAGCCGGTTGATGACGGGCTTCATGTCGGCGGGATCGAGTTCCATTGCATCCTCCGTGGCTTCAAGTCTCCATTAAGCTTATACCCCCCTTGGTATTTCCTGTGCCTGTCTCCGTGGCCTGGAGCACCGCCACCGGGGCGTCGCGGGCAGGGCAAATTGCGCCCTTCGGCCCTGTTTTCCGCCGAAATAGGGGGTCACGATGGGAGCGTGAGCACGTTCAGCATTCCCGGACCGGCACGGACACCGTCCGCGGCACGCACTCCCGCGCCTCATCCGTGGAACCGCTTCGTGGCACTGGGGGATTCGTTCACCGAGGGCTACGGCGATCCGGAGCCGCGGAGCCCCGGCGGTGTACGGGGCTGGGCTGACCGGGTCGCTGAAGAGCTAAGCCTGGGGCACCGGGACTTCGCCTACGCCAACCTTGCGGTCCGGGGCCTGCTGCTCCAGCAGATCGTTGATGACCAGGTGGGTCCGGCACTTGAACTAAAGCCTGACCTGGTCACGCTCTCGGCGGGCGGCAACGACCTCGTGTTCCGGGGCAGCGATCCGGACAAGCTGGCGGAGAAGCTGGATCCGGTAATAGGACTGCTCAGTGCCACCGGCGCAACGGTGGTGCTCTTCACCGGACCGGACTGGGGTAACACCCCGGTGTTCAACCGCATCCGCGGCAGGGTGGCCATCTTCAACGAAAACCTCCGCACCATCGCGGCCAGGCACGACGGCGTGGTGGCCGACCTGTGGAGCCTGCGTCAGCTGACCGGTCAGCAAATGTGGGATCCGGACCGCCTGCACTTCTCGCCCCTGGGCCACCACACCATCGCGGCCATGGTGCTGGAGACACTGAACGTGCCCCACACCCTGCAGCCCCTGCAGCCCAAGGTCCTGCCCACGGGCAGCTGGAGGCAGGCCAGGAGCAGTGATCTGGTCTGGGCAAGGGATTATCTGTTCCCGTGGGTGCTGCGCCGGGTACGGCAGCGCCCCACAGGTCCGGGCCTGAAGGCAAAACGCCCGGAGCCGGGCCCGGTGTTTGGGCCCGGGATGCCGCACGGCCCGCTTCCCGCCGGCCCCGACCGCTGAGTGCCGGCCCCGACCGCTGAGTACTGACCGCTGCTTGCTGGCAGCTGCGTCCTAACGTCTCGTTTCCCTCGGCTGGCATATCCGGTGGCCGCAGCGAAATGCTAGTCGTTCCGCCCTCCGTCCGCTAATCTGCAGGGACGGCCCGCAGTTCCGGGTGTCAATGGAGATTATGAGGAGCGAAGTTGTCGAATCACACCTACAGCATTTCTGAAATTGTCGGAACTTCGAATGAGGGCGTGGATGCCGCCGTCCGTAACGGGATCGCCGAGGCCGCAAAGACCCTCCGCAACCTGGACTGGTTCGAGGTCAAGGAAATCCGCGGCCACCTGGCAGACGGCAAGGTGGCCGACTGGCAGGTAACCATCAAGCTGGGCTTCCGCCTGGAGCGCTGAACCAGCCGAATCACCACGGGCCTGAATCACGGCAGGCTGATTACAGCAGGGCGGGGCCGCCTCAGCGTGAGGTAGCGCCCGCCGTGTTGCGGCGCCAGACAGTGGGCGAGCCGTTGTAGGACGGAAAAATGTGTCCTTCAAAGAACGTCTGTCCGTCATGCGGTGCATCTTCAGGAGCCCACAGCCCGGACACCGGGCAGTGGGTTCCTGTGGCGCCGGAGGTGGCTACTCGTTCTCGGAGCAGTGCGATGCGCTTCATCGTTGAATCCCATCCTTGGTAGTGAAAGGTCTACCCCAAGGCTAGGAAACCGGCCGCGCTCCCCCAATGGGCGTTCGTCCAGAATCACCCCGGTTGATGGGGCGGCTGCACAGTTGCTCCGGAGTCGAACGTATTGGTCAGGGAACGCAGGCCTTTGCGGGTTCGGGCGTTGCCTGGCCGTTGCTGCGGCGGATCACTACTTCGAGACAGGTCTGCTCGTCCGCGACGGCTGCCAGTACTGCCCGGGCCTCGCTGGAACTCGTGTACTCGCCCGACTGCAAAACGGACACCGCACGCCACATGTACACGTCCCCGTCGGCCGGGGCGGGGTTTTCCCACGTGAAGGTCACGCTTCCGCCTGCCTTCGTTCCCGTCAGCTTGGCCGGCGCCGGAACCACGCTGCCCGGCGCCACCGGGTCCAGCGGTCCGTCAAGGCCAGGGCTGGCGTGCGGCACGCTGGGTGTTGTGGGGGCGCCGTTGACCACCACGAGTCCGGTCACTGCGGCAGCCGTGAGGACGCCCCCGGCGGCCAGCAGCAGCCACTTGGGCCGGCGGCGGGGCTGAGGATCTTCAGCACTGTCGGGCACCGGCTTCGGTTCAGCGGGCCGAAGTTGTGTGTCCTCCACCGGCGAAGGCGTGAACGGTGCAGGACGGTCCCATCCCATCCGGGATTCAGTTGCGGGAACGGCGGCAGAAGCAGCCGGCGGCGGCACGGCGGAAAGGGGCCCGGCGGCGCTCCCGTCAGCCCTGCGCGCAACGGTGGTATTCCCGTCTGCTACCGGCATGGTGGACTGTTTCGCCCAGGCGCCTGCCGAGGCCCGGGCCGCTGTGGCGGAAGACGTGGTGGAGGTGCCCGTGGACGTTGTGGCACGCGGGTCGATCGAAACCACGCCGCGAATCCGGGTTGCGTCTTCGCCGGAGTCGTCGCCGGGGTGATCGGCGTCCTGGCGGTCGTCGAGCACTTCAAACCGTGTCACGGCGAGGCTGAGCTCGGCCTGGACCCGCTGCAGTGCCAGCGCAAACGAGTGGGCGGACGGATATCTTGATTCGGGCTGCTTGGCCATCGCCGTGGCCAGGACCTGCTGCAGGGATTGCGGGACATCGATCCGGCCCAGGTCGGGCAAAGGACTGGTCGCGATCCGGGACATCAGGTCGCGCTGCGATTTGTTGCCGCCCGGAACGGCGAATGGAGAATGACCGGCCAGCAGGGTGTACACCGTGGCGCCCAGTGCCCACACGTCCACCATCACGCCATCGGCATCCGAGCGCTGGAAGGCTTCCGGCGGGGACCACGGGATCGACATCCCGCCGTCGTCGTCTGCCGCGGAGTCGGTAGTGCCGGAAATCCCAAAGTCGGTCAAGGCCGGGCGGTTATAGTCCGTCACCAGGATGTTGGCCGGTTTGATGTCCCGGTGGACAATCCCTGCCCGGTGGGCGGTTTCGACAGCGGACGCAACCTGGATACCCACAGCGAGGGCGTCGTCCACGCTGAAGCGCTGCCGCCGAAGCCGGAGGTCCAGGTTGGGCTTGGAACAGTACTCCATGGCCAGGTAGGAGTGTCCGGAAGCCGTGACGTTCGCTTCGTAGATCGTGACAATGAACGGGTGCGTGGACAGCTGCGCCATCAGGTTTGCCTCGGACTCAAATCGGCGCCGCGCGCCGTCGGTCTTCAGGTCCGAGAGAAGAACCTTGACCGCGACCTTGCGCCGCGGCCTGTCCTGCTCGTAGAGGTACACGTCGGCGAAACCGCCGGATCCGAGGTGTTGCACGTACTGGTAGCCCTCGATGGCCGGCGGTGCAGCAGGTCCGCGTCTTGCACTCATGTCAGTTCCTCCAGAACGAATCCTGCTTTAGCCACGTCCGGTCCCCTTTCCGGGCCGCTGCTCCGCCGGCGTTTTCCGTAGCCGCCGCATGGGCGCCACCAGTCGTGTCCGCAGCGCGGCCCCCAGCGTCCGCAGCTGCGAGCGGACTCCGCCCTCGGCAAGCGACCTGAGGGAGAACTTGGCCCGCTGCCGCTGCCAGAACCCTACTGAACCCGTCATCTGTTTCAGGGACGAGTCAACGTCCGCCCAAAAGGCACGGATGTCCTCGTCACTGGGATCCCCCGCGGCGAAAATGGCTTCGTCCGCACGGTGGGCCAGGAGCACGGTGGTGGAGCCGCTGGCGGGGAATGCTTCGGCGAGGTTCGCGGCGTTTTCCCGCCGTGTAGCTCCGGCGGCAACCCGGGTGCCCAGGTCGCTTGCCGTGCTCATGACCTCGCTCCAGCCGCCGCTGATGCGGTCGGCAGCAGTTCCGCCGGACGCGCGGCGTTTCCGGCGGCGCAGCTTCAGCCAGGCGATGAGGGCCAGGGGAAGGAGCAGGACGGCCACCGGGATCAGGCCAATGCCGATCGCCATGAGGATCGGTCCGAGGAAGGCCCAGAGGCCCGGCTCGTTTTGTTCGGCGTCCTGCGCCTCAGGGGCAGAGTCCGGTGGCAGTTCGGCCGGAGCCTGCGGCGGCGGGGGCGGTTGCAGGACCTGGGGCTGGGGTTTGGACTTGGGCTGCGGGTCCGGCGGAATGGGGACGTTGTCTTCGGAGGGCGTCGGGTTGAAGGGGACCCAGCCGGCGCCCGCGAACGCCACTTCGACCCAGGCATGGACGTCGTCGCCAGTGATTTCCACTGTGCCGGGCTTTTCCTGTTCCTTCGGTTCCTTCGGATCCGGGTAAAAGCCCATCACCACCCGCGCGGGAATGCCCAGTTCGCGGGCCATGAGTGCCATGGCCACTGCATACTGCTCGTCATCGCCCACCATCTGCTTGGCATTGAGCATGGAGGAGATGCGCTGCGCACCGTGTCCGGACAGGCTCCGGGCCTCGCCGTCCAGCCCATGGCTGAATGCTCCCTGCTTGGACAGCGCCGCTTCCAGTTTGCGGACCCGTTCAATGGCCAGCGAAGAGTCGCCCACAATTTCGTTGGCCTTGGCCGCCACGATCGGCGGCACGCTTTCAGCCGGGGGCAGGGGCACTGCGGCAAAGTCCGCCTGTTCCAGCTCGGAGTCCGTGGGAAGCGCCGGGTACGCGACCGCCATGCTGTAGCTGTCCCCGGCCTGGAGCCTGGCCGTGGTGATGGCGGTGTCCGTTGCAGCGTTGAAGAAGAGTGAGTCGTCCAGCTGCCTGGACCGGGCGCCGCCGAAGTCGACGCCGTGCAGGTTCCCGCTGGAAGGCAACCAGACGCCCTTGTACGCTTCCACGGTAACCTCCACCGGTGCGTTTGTTGCCGGTGAGGCAGCGTCGCGGGCGTCCGGCGTCTGGCCGGCAAGCCCGATTGCGGCTGAGTTGCTGATGGGAGAAAAGTTGCTGGAGCCGCTGCCGTAGACGTCGAACACCACGCCGTCATAGGAATCCAGCGTTGCCAGCCGGATCCGCGCACCCTCGGGAAGCCCGGTCACGGCCAGCAGCTTGCTGTCCTTCTGGTTCTTCACATAATCCCGGAAGCTGGCCAGCGGGCTGGAATAGTCGCGGAGATCCAACGGCGGAACCACCACGTCGCGCAGGATCTGGCGGGTGGTGGAGGCCGTCAGTGCCGGAGATGCTGCCAGCGCCACGGCGCCAGCCACGCCCAGGACCCCGGCCGCAAAGAAGGCCCGTCGCAGCCGGGCAGCAGCGGTCGGCACCGACGGTGACGCCTGGCCGCCGACGACGGCTGCAGGTGCGGCCGCTGCCCGGCGGCGATATGCCAGCCAAACCACCGCGATGGCAACAAACAGCATGCCGCGGACAGCAGCCAGGGATGTTTCGTGGGTGCCCATCGCCGTCGCCAGGAGGAGAAGTGCCGCCGCCGGGAGCACGGACCACGCCGGCCTGCGGAGCCGCCAGGCCATGGTGCCGGCAAGGAGGGCCGCGACATAGGCGCCGAGGAACGGGACCACGAGCAGGCCATTCCCTGCTCCTACCGGCGCGGCGCTGGTGAGGAGCTGCTTCCAGCTGAGGACCACACCGGCGATGACGGTCCGCAGCGATTCGGGTGACGGCACTACGCCGGCGATCGCCTGGCCCGGGGCGGCGAGGCTGCTGCCGAACACCAGGTAGGCCAGTACAGCCAACGCCAGGGTCAGGAGGATCCCCAGCCGGTGCCGGGCCGAAAGGGCCGCGAGGGCCAGGCCCAAGGCAATCCCGCCGAAGCCCGCGAGCAGGAAGCGCCAGTCGCCGGCGAAAGTGGAGTAGAAACCGAGAATCCCTGCGGCCAGCAGTGCGCCGAGGGCCGCTGCATCCGCCCAGAGCGTGGGCGGCCATAAAGCGGGAAGCATGCGGGCAGTCCGTCCCTTGGCCGGGCCCTGGTCAGCGCGCCGGGTCATGCCACAGCCTTGACCAGCAGGCGCGGAAGTTCGGTGAGCTCTCCGAGGGTGAGGACCGTCAGGTCACCGATGGCACGGCGGTCCAGGGCGGCGCCGGCCTGGCACCGGATGGCGAAGCAGCGCACGCCGGGAGGCGCCGACGCCGCTGCGGTCCTGAGCTGCCCGGGGGTCACGGACGTGCCCAGCACCAGGAACATGACGGAGGCGTTGGGGACGGCATCGCCGGTAAGCCGGGCGACGTCCGTGGCCGTGGTGCGGGATTCCGCACCCACCAGGCGGGTCATGCCGTCGAGCAGGACACGGGCGGTGTCGGTGCGGAGCCGTCCGTCCTGCGTCATAACGCTGATCTCGCGCTGCTCGCGGATGGCCTGCTTGCCGATGGACGCGGCCGCCGAAATGGCCAGCTCCAGGTCTTCCCCGGCGGCATATTCGTCAAGGTTGGTGGAGAGTGCCATGGCCAGGTGGGAGCGCCGGGTCTCTTCGAACTGGCGCACCATGAGCTTTCCCGTCCGGGCGGTGGTCTTCCAGTGGATGTGGCGCCGGTCATCGCCCGGAACGTAGTCGCGCAGGGCGTGGAAGGACACGTCGGCATTGGTCAGGTTGGTGGTGGGCATGCCTTCCAGGTCCCGGATGAGCCCCTCGGCGGAGCCTGCCAGGGATACCGTGCGGGGGTGGACGAAAAGGTCCACGGCGTCGGTGAGGGTGACCTGGCGGCTCAGCAGCCGCAGCGGGTCCGCGCGGACGGACCGGACCGGACCCACTTTGATCACCGAGCGGACGGCCGTGGGGATGGTGAAGAGATCCTCGTGGATGTCCTCGGGCCTGAGCCGCGGGACGGCGAAGGAGGCAGTGCCGGAACCCACCGGAAGTTCGATGGCCGCCGGGAGCAGCGGACGTGCCGAGATGTTGGACACGGTGATGCTGCCAACTGCCATCTCCCCCACCTCCACGCGGGTCTTGGCCAGGTCCATGGCCACCCCGTAGGACGTTCGGCCCACCACGAAGACGGCCGCCACAAGGATCAGCGCCAGCGCTGCCGCGGCGGCAGTGATGGTTTCCTCCCAGCCCAGGAGGGCACCGATGATCCCGAAACCCAGGCCGGCGGCCAGTACCTGCCAGCCCAGCACAGTGACCAGTTCAAGGGCTGCGGGCCGGGCAGCCAGCAGTGTACGGCCGAGACCGGCGACGGCGGGCGAAGTTCTAGGCATGAATCGCATCTTTCGGACGGCAGTGGGGTTTTAGGCGCTGACCGGCTGCTGCAGAGCAGCAGAGCCGCAAACAGTCCTCAGCATGGAGGTACTCCGGAGTCGACAGGGCCGTCGCTGGGACGAATCCAGAGATTGTTGATGGCCTTGTACCAAATCGAACTGGTAGTGCCCGTGTCCTGCCCGGTGCTTCCGTCGTAGATCTTGTACGCGGCACCGTTTGTCACGCATTGGAGCTGCACTCTGGTATTTTCCTCGACGAACTGACCGCCCCCGGCGGCACAGTTCGCGCGAGTGTCGGACGCCGTGGTCTGGTTCGATGGCCATTCGCACGTCCCGGGGCTCTTGGAACCGTTCTGCACAGTCATGTACTTCGCGGGCGCGGTCTGACCGGAGGCACTGGCGGAGGTCCGCTGCCCCAAATCATCGACTGTGGTCACCGTGATGCTGACGGATTGGTCATAGCCGTTCCCTGCCGTGACCGAGCCTCCACCGGCGCCCAGGTTCCCCGCTTGTCCGTCCGAAGCCTGGTACTCCAGCCGGACGATGGCCCGGCCGTTGGTGGCGACCGCTCCGACGTCGAAGCGCACTGCCGTGGTGACGGTTACGGGGTTGACGCTGGCCGCGAAGGGCTTGCCGTACGGTGCCACCTGGTTGGAGTTGGTCACCGGACCTTCGAAGGTGGCACCGTCCATGCTGTTCACCGCGCGCACGCCGATGGTGTAGTTGCCGTTGTTCGGCACGCCGCTCCGCACCACCTTGTCAGCTGCGAGGGCCAGGAACCCGCCGCCGTTGACCTGGTACTGGTAGGTGGGGGTGGCCCCGTTTCCGGCGGCCGGCTGGAAGGTCAGCTGCACAGCGTTGTCCAGCGGGTCCGCCTGAACGGCCGGCACAGCTCCAGGGGTGCCGAAGGCGCGCCGGGGATCCGACGGCGGGCTGGCCGCCGAGCTGCCGGCCTTGTTCTTGGCCACCACCGTGAATGAATAGTCCGTTGCGGAGTTGCCCACCGTCATGGCAACGCTCAGCTGGCTGCCGGACACAGTGCTGCTCGTTACGGCGGTGCCGCCCTGTACGGCCGTGACCGTGTACGTGTCGATGGGGGCGCCATTCGCTGGCGCAGCCGCCCAACTGACGGTCATGATGGACTCCGAACCGCCCGAACTGGACCGCGTGGTGCCGGGCTTCCCCGGTGCGCCCGGCAGGCCGGCGGGAATCTCGCTGGCAGAGTACGCACTCCAATCCGACGGTTCCGGTGCCTTGTTCGAAGCCTGGACCCGGACTTGGTACGGAGTGCCGTTTTCGAGTCCGGTCCATCGGAACGACGTACCGGCGATGTTGCTGGTCCGGACGTTCCCGCCGGGCGGCGCCGGCGAAATCTCCAAATTGTAGGTTTCGACCGGTGAGCCGGGGCTGTTGGGCACAGACCAGTTGACCGTGAGTTCCTTGTCCCCGAACACCAGGGTGGGTGCGCCCGGCGCATCGGGTTTGGCATCCGGACGGGCGGGTGCAGAGGCAGGCGACGCCGGGGAATCTCCCACCTCGTTGGTGGCGATCACCGTGAAAGTGTATTCAACGTTATTGGTGAGCCCGCTGAGCGTACAGGTGGTGGCAGGGCATTGCTGGGAGAAGCCGCTGCTGCCCGAGACTTTGTAACCGGTGATGGGCGAACCGTTGCTGGCCGGCGGGGACCAGTTCAGGACCACGGTCCGGTCCCGCACTTCACTCACGGTGGGTGTGGCGGGAGCATCGGGCTTGTCCTTGACGGTGAGCCGGACCCGGCCATCCACTTCCCGTTCGGCGTCCTGGGTCTTGTCCTGGACCCGGTACCGGACAACCAGTGTCCCCACGAAATTCTCCGCAGGCGTCACGGTCACCACGCCACCGTCCACGGTGGCCGTGCCTGTGCCGGTTTCAACGATGGCACTGAGGATCTTCAGGGGCGAGTCCGGGAACGGGTTGCTGTCGTTGTCCAGGACATTCACGCGCTCAGCCTGGCCGGCCCGCGCACTGGCGACCACGTCATCGTTCACACCGGCCAGCGGGCGCTTGGACGCCACAACCTGGACGTTGACGGTGCCGCTGACGGGCGCGCTCCGGCCATCGGTGACGCTGACGGCCACGGGGAGACTGGCCCCCTTGGGGGCGCCGTCGGCCGTTGCCTTGAGCGTGCTCCCTTCGAGGGAAACCTTGAGGCCGGCGGGAGCAGCCCCGGAGAGCGCAAAGGACAACTTGTCCTTGTCTGCCTCGTCGACGTCGCTCGCCACTTGGCGTAGGTCAAGTACCGCTTCCTCGCCCGCTGCTGTCTCCATGCTGCCGCCGGCGAAGACGGGCGCGTGGTTGCGGGCGGGATCCGGGAGGACGCGGATCCCGATGGTCAGGACGGCCATCCTGCCGTCGGGATCGTCAACGCTTGCGCCGTCGGTCACCTCGAAGGTGACGGCCGCCGGTCCCGAATAATCGTCCGCGGACGTGAACAGCAGTGTTGTTCCGTCCTTGACCAGCGGGGCACCGTTGGAGGCCACGGCCTGGACCTTGGCGTCCTGGGTGATCCGGGGAGTTTTGCCCGAACGCACCACCACAAGCTGCTGCAGGTCCATGGTGAGCTGCTGCCCGCTGACGACTTCCAGCGGGGCGCTGCTCTTCAGCGCCGGGCGCTGCTCTTTCAGCCCGGGGAGCATGATGAACGCCGTCGAGGACAGCTTGTCCACGTCGGTGACGGTGTAGGGGATGATCTGGGATTCATCGCTCAGCGTTATGGAGACAGTCCCGGTGCCGGATACGCGTGCCGTCGGCGCGGGCTGCGGGAAGCTGATAGCCAATTCGCTGGCCACGCCGTCGGCGTCCTCGTCGTTCTTGAGGACAGGAACGTCCACCGCGGTTTTGCCCAGGGTTTCGGCAAAGGTCACGCGGTCGTCCCGGGCCACCGGAGGCAGCTGCGGCGCATCGCTGCGGACCTCCACCTTGAGGGTTCCGACGGCGGCGCCTCCGCGCCCGTCGCTGATGCCGTAATGGACAATCACCGTTCCCGGCGCGGCCGGGGCGGTCAGCTGGACCCTGCCGTCCTTGACTTCGGCGGCCAGTTCCGGCGCGGCTTCGAGGCCGTCGGCGGCCAGGACCACGGAGTCGCCGTCGGGGTCGGCGTCGTTGGCGAGCACGTCCGCTGCGACATGGCGTCCGGGGAGCACGGTGATGGTGTCCTCGGCCGCCACCGGGTTCTGGTTCGTACCGGGTGCGGGGGCAATGCCCACCACCACGGAGGCGGTGGAGCGTGCGCCGAAGCGGTCTTCCACCACGTAGGAGAAGAGGTCCTGGCCGGAGGCCTTCTGGGAGGCGGTGTACTCGATCCAGCTGGCGCCCACTGTGGCTGTGCCCTTGCCGGGGGCCTTTTCCAGCCCGATCAGCGTCACGGAATCCCCGTCCGGATCGATGCCGTCCAGCGGGATGCTGATGCGGGAGGTTTTGCCGGCGATGACGCGGGCAGTGACCTTCTGCGGCAGCGGTCGTGAGTTCTGCTCGGCGCCGCCGCCGCGGATGTGGATGGTGACCTGGGCGGAGTCCTCCTGCCCGTCCGGTCCCGTCACGGCGTAAATGGCGTGGACGGTCTTGGGGGTGGGGCCGGCCTTGAAGCGCAGCACGTCTCCGGAGACTGCCAGGAGGCCATCGGCGGGATCCACGCCCTGGACCAGGACAGGGTTCAGTTGCAGCTTGGAGCCGTTGGGGTGGCTGTCGTTTGCCAGGACGCTGATGGTGGCCACGTCGTTGGCGCGCACAGTGATTTCATCCGCGGCCGCTTCCGGGGGCTGCAGCTTGCTGGGGGCCGGGACGGGCACCACGGTCACTTCGCCGGTGGCACTGGCCGTCCCGTTGGAAGCCGTGTAGGTGAAGCTGGTGGGGGCGGTGAGGCCCCGGACGTCCGTGATGCGCAGGATGTGGTGGTCCAGCACGGCCACGCCGATCGCGGTGTTCTTCGGCTGGCTGACGGACTGGATCACCAGGACGCCGCCGGCGGGATCCGAATCATTCGCCAGGGCATCAATGAGCACCTCGCCGCCCACCGGCAGCAAGGCAAGGTCCGCCACGGCCACCGGAGGCTCCGCGCTTGCGCCGGCCGGGCTGATCTCGATCCGGATCAGCCCGGCGGAGCTGGCCGGACCGTTGGTGACAAGGTAGGTCAGGTAGTAGGTGCCGGGGTTCGCGGCGCGGAAACCGAAGGTGCCGGACTGGTAGTCGGGCGTAACAGTGAGCTCCGGCGGCGTGTCCACCCGGGTGAGGCGCAGGGCGCCGCCGGTCGGGTCAACATCGTTGGCCAGCGGGGACACCACCAGGTCCTGGCCGGCGATGCCGGCCGCGTGGTCGGCGTTGGCCTTGGGCGGGAGGCTGCCCTTGGCACGGACATCAACTATCAGTTTGCCCTCGGTCCGGGCCTGGCCGTCGGACACCACCAGGAGGACTTCCTTCCGTCCCAGGCTGGTGCCCACGTCCTGGAAAGTGAGCTGGCCATCCGGGCGGATCCGGACCTGGTCCCCCTCGCTGGAAGTGGTCGCTGACATCAGGAGGAGGTCGTCGCCGTCGGGATCTATCCAGTCCGTGAGCATGTTCTGGCTGATGCTCTTGCCCTGCTCCAGCAGGATGGTGGGGACGCGCTTCTGGGTGGGGCCTTCGTTGGTGGCCCTGTCCTTGACGGTCAGGGTGACCGTTGCGGTCGCCGTTCCGCCGCGGCCGTCATTGGCCTGGTACTGGAACGACGCCGTTCCGCTGGCGTCCGCCGGGACGGTCACCTGCATGCCGGTTCCGTTGTAGACGTTCTGCAGGCTTCCGACGGCGGGCGCCTCGCCTTGCAGCCGGGCGGTGAGGACATCGCCGTCGGGGTCGGAATCGTTGTCCAGCAGCGGCAGCAGCGTGGTACGGCCCGGGCGGACACCGAACTGGTCGTCCACGGCGGTGGGTGGACGGTTTTCCTTGGTGCGGTCCGGCAGCGTGTCCACCGGGTTGTTGTCCGCTGCGTCCTCGTCCTGGTCATCTGACTTGTCCGGCGGCGGAATGACATCGTCCCAGTTGGAGACAAGGCGCATATTTTCGGTCACCAGCCACACGTCTCCGGAGTACACGTCATTGAGCACCACCACGTTGCGGTTGACCCGGAAGACGAAGTCGGCGCGGGAGCCGGTGGAGGGGATGTCCTGGCGAGCGTTGTCATTGGCGTTGTCGCAGTCCCGGAGGTATTTTCCGGAGCCGGCCCAGGCCGCGTACAGGCAGGAACCCAGGCGCACCGGCGCGGCCGGGGCTCCCGCTGCGCCAAGGTCGGTGACCGTGGCGGCCGATCCGTCCAGAGGTTGTTTGACCAAAGCCTTTGCGGTGGCCACGGCCACGTAGGACGCCCCCGGACCGCTCTGCTGCAGCTTGGCGCCGGAGGGGTCTGCCAGTACCACTTTCTTGCCGCCGGGCAGGAAGAGGGATCCGGTGGCGGTATCCAGCACCACCGGTTTGTCCCCGACGGCGGCGATCTGGGCGTTTTCAATGTTGCGGAGGGCGCCGTGCTGCTCGGTGTCCCGGGCAGCGACGGCACCGGAGGCGTCCAGCTTCAGCGTGATGATCTCGCCCTTGGAAGGGTTGGCGGCGTAAACCACGTCGTCGGCTCCGACGGTGGCTACGATTCCCTTGGCTTCCGTGAGGACTGGCTCAGCGGAGGCCGCGTCGAAGGATCCCAGTGCGTTGCTGTTGGTAAGCCAGAGAGCGCCCTTTTCCCGGCTGGCCAGGGCGATTGATTTCTGTCCGAAGCTCACGTCCACGGGCGAGGGAAGGGACTGCGGCTGGCCGAGGGCAACGTCGGTGACGCTGACCGGACTGAGCGAGGATTGGCTGTGGTCCGAGAGGAAGACGGTGCCGGCGTCCTGCAGCACATCAAAGTCAGGGCTTGCGGCGAGCAGGCCGCCGTCGAGGAGCTTGGACTGGTAGTTGAGGTGGCCCACCAGGTTCTTGCTGGCGTTGGTGACCCAGACCCCGCCGTCGTTCAGGTCAACCTGCGTGACCGTGAACCCCGGATAGATCACCGCCGCAGCGGCAACCGCAGCCAACGTTGAAAATGTGGTTGCCGAGGCCAGAACACGCCTCTTTCGTTCCACCCAAGAACGAACGCCCATAGCTCCCCCATTCCATAGGTAGCTGAATCCTATAGGAGGGCCGGCCGCTGGGCCTATTCGTCAGGGGTGCGTGCTTCGCTGCCTGTCACAAACGAAGGTGTGGTCCCCGGCGCCGCATCTGCCTCTCCGGCACCGAAACTGCCCAGCAGCGTCAGGGAATCGGCCGACGGCGAACCCGGCTTCGCGGAAAACACCCGGAGGATCTGGTCCGGGTCGTCCGGCAGCACCAGGTTTTCAAAGTTCAGTTCCAGGTCCCCGACCACCGGATGGTGGAGCCGGAGGCTGCCAGCGGACGGCGCGGCCACCCTGTGCCCTGCCCACCATTGGCGGAAATGTTCGCTGTGCACCGCGAGCTCGCCCACCAGTTGATTGGCCTGGGCATCGTTCGGGTGCCGGCCAACGTCCACGCGCAGGGCACCGACGGCTTCGGCCGCCACGGTCTTCCAGTCCCGGAACAGGTCGCGGGCACGGGGCTCGAGCATGAGCCAGCGCGTCAGGTTCCGCTCCCCTGCCGGCATGGCAAGGAAGTCGGCAAACAGCAGGAAGGCCAGGCGGTTGCCGGCCAGGACATCGCTCCGGCGGCCCAGGACCAGCGCCGGGACGTCGCCCACTGCGTCCAGCAGCTGGCGCAGGGCCGGCCGGACGCCCTGGGCCGGGATCGGCGGCCGCTGCGATTCGGCGCAGTTCTCCAGCAGGTCCATCATGTGGGCGTGCTCGCTGGTGTCCAGGCGCAGCGCCCGCGCCACGGAGTCCAGCACGGCCCTGGACGGGTGGATGTTGCGGCCCTGTTCCAGGCGCGTGTAATAGTCCGTGCTCACGTCCGCCAGCCGCGCTATCTCCTCGCGGCGCAGCCCGGGAACCCTCCGGGCACCCGTTGTGCCGGGCAGCCCGGCGTCCTCCGGCTTCAGCCGTGACCGCATGGCTTTGAGGAATTTTCCAAACTCGGCGCTCTGACCCATGCCTTCCATTGTGCACGGCCGGGAAGCCCCCTTTCTACAACGAAGGTAGGACTGCCAGTCCTAGGAAAAACAGGAACAGGCAGTCCTACTGACAGGGCGCCGGAAAGTGCATAGGCTCGATGCATAGCCCGCATGAAAGCGGTTTCCCGTGAGCCCTACGACCGGAAGAACTGATGATGTCCCAGACGCACCAGACCACCATCCCGCAACTGACCCTCAACAATGGCGTTCAGATCCCGCAACTCGGCTTCGGCGTGTTCCAGGTGCCGCCGGAAGAAACGCAGCGCATCGTCGAGGACGCGCTTGAGGCCGGCTACCGCCACATCGATACCGCCGCGGCCTACCGTAACGAGGCAGGCGTCGGCGCTGCCATCGCAGCCTCAGGCATTCCCCGCGAGGAACTCTTCATCACCACCAAACTGCGAAACGGCGAACAGGGCACCGCGCACGAGGCCTTCCAGAACAGCCGCAAAGCACTGGGAGTGGAGTTCGTGGACCTCTACCTGATCCACTGGCCCGTGCCGTCCCAGGGGCTCTTCACCGAAGCATGGAAAGCGATGGAGAAGCTGTACGCCAACAGCCAGATCCGCGCCATCGGCGTCTCCAACTTCCTTCCGGAGCACCTGGACACCCTCCTCCCGGCAGCGGAAGTGGTCCCGGCCGTGAACCAGTTCGAAATCCACCCCACCTTCCAGCAGCAGGAACTGGCAGCCAAGTGCCGGGAGCTCGGCATCGCCGTGGAGGCCTACAGTCCGCTGGGCCAGGGGGCTGACCTGAATGCCGCCGCCGTGAAAGCGCTGGCCGGCAAATACGGCGCTACGCCGGCCCAAGTGGTGCTGGCCTGGCACCTCGCCCAGGGCACCATCGTCATCCCCAAGTCCGCCGATTCGAACCGCATGCGGGAGAACCTCGGCGCCGTCTCCGTCGGGATCTCGCCCGCGGAGCTTGTGGAAATCACCGCGCTGGAGTCCGGGGCACAGGCCGGGGCCGACCCCGCCGTCGCCGCCTTCAGCCAGATGTAACCGGCCCCCGGGCCAGATACCAAGACCGCACAATCCAAAGGACCCTCAGCATGCAGTACACGCACCTTGGCCGTTCAGGCCTGAAAGTATCCCGCCTGTGCCTGGGCACCATGAACTTCGGACCGCAGACCGAAGAAGCGGCCGCGCACTCCATCATGGACGCCGCCCTGGAATCCGGCATCAACTTCTTTGACACCGCCAACGTCTACGGCGGCTCCGGCAAGCACGGCTGGACCGAGGAAATCATTGGCCGCTGGTTCGCCCAGGGCGGCGAACGTCGCGAACGCACGGTCCTGGCCACCAAGCTCTACGGCACCATGACAGACCGGCCCAACGAGTCCAAACTGTCCGCGCTGAACATCCGGCGGGCCCTCGACGCAAGCCTCAAGCGGCTCCAGACGGACTACATCGACGTCTACCAGTTCCACCACATCGACCGGAACACACCCTGGGACGAGATCTGGCAGGCAATGGAAGTGGCCGTCCAGCAGGGCAAGATCCTGTACGCGGGCAGCAGCAACTTTGCCGGCTGGCACATCGCCCAGGCCCAGGAATCCGCGTCGCGCCGGCACTTCACCGGCCTGGTCAGCGAGCAGTCCATCTACAACCTGCTCACCCGGAACGTGGAGCTGGAAGTCATCCCGGCCGCGCAGCAGTACGGCCTGGGCCTGATCCCGTGGTCGCCCCTTCACGGTGGCCTGCTTGGCGGCGTGCTGAAGAAAGAGCGCGACGGCGTCCGGCGCACCGAGGGCCGCGCGGCCGAGACCCTCAAGAAGCACCAGGAGCAGATCCGCCAGTACGAGGACCTGGCCGACGACCTCGGCCACGAACCCGGGGACATTGCCCTCGCCTGGCTGCTGCACCAGCCCGCGGTCACCGCACCGATCGTGGGTCCGCGCACGCAGGAACAGCTCGACGCCGCGATCCGGGCCCTGGACGTGACGCTCGACGCCGATGCGCTCAAGCACCTCGACGACATTTTCCCCGGCCATCGCACCGCCCCGGAAGACTACGCCTGGTGAGTCTTCCCGCAACGGTGGCGGCGCCGTCGGACATCCTGTTCATCGGCGGAACCGGCGTGATCAGCGCGGCGGCGGCGGAGCACGCCGTCGCGCTGGGTCACCGGCTCACCATCCTGAACCGCGGAAAGTCCGCCGACCGCCCGGCGCCGGAAGGCGCGCAGGTGGTGACCGCCGATATCCGGGACGCCGCAGCCGTCCGCGAGGCGCTGCGCGGCCGCGAGTTCGACGCCGTGGCGGACTTCATTTCCTTCACCGCCGACCACGTTGCGGCCGGCATTGAGCAATTTACGGGCCGGACCGGCCAGTACGTGTTCGTCAGCTCAGCCTCCGCCTACCAGAAGCCGCCCGCCCGGCTGCCGATCCTGGAGTCCACCCCGCTGCGCAACCCTTTCTGGCAGTATTCCCGGGACAAGATCGCCTGCGAGGACCTGCTAATGCGGGCCTACCGCGACGACGGCTTCCCGGTCACAGTGGTCCGGCCCTCCCACACTTACGACCGCACGAAAATTGCCCTGCTGGGCGGCTGGACGGACATCCACCGCATGCGCGGGGGCCTGCCGGTGCTGGTCCACGGGGACGGCACATCGCTGTGGACGCTGACGCACAGCCGGGACTTCGCCAAGGCGTTCGTGGGCCTGCTGGGCCGGCCGCAGGCAGTGGGCGAGAGCTACACCATCACCTCCGACGAGTTCCTTCCGTGGGACCAGGTGTACCGGCTGTTTGCCCGGGCGGCCGGCATCGCAGAGCCGGAGCTGGTGCACGTGGCCTCGGACACCATCGCCGCGCACGACCCCGCACGCGGCCCGTGGCTGCTCGGCGACAGGGCGCACTCCGTGGTGTTCGACAACTCGAAGATCAAGTCGCTGGTGCCGTCCTTCCACTCCTCCATCCCATTCGCGGACGGCGCCCATGAAATTGTCCAATGGCACGATGCCCACCCCGGGCTGCAGCAGGTTGATGCCGGTTTTATGGAACTCAGCGACCGGCTCGTCGGCTGGGCCCGCCGGCCGTAAACGGACGGTTGGAAGACTGTGCCGTTGGACATCTGTGCAAACCGACTCCGATAGGAAAGACTCTATAAATGGCACTTTCACCAGTGATTGAGCTCAATGACGGACACCGGATTCCCCAGATCGGGCTGGGGACCTGGCCGCTGGACGACAAGCAGGTGGCCGCCGCCGTTGTGCAGGCCGTGGAAGCCGGTTACCGACATATCGATACTGCGGTGAAATACGGCAACGAAGCGGGAGTGGGTAACGGCGTTCGTTCCAGCGGCCTGGACCGCTCCGAGATTTTCATCACCACAAAGCTGGACGGCGAGTTCCAAGGGCAGGACAGGGCCGTGGCCGGGCTGGAAGGATCGCTTAAACGACTCGGGCTGGACTACGTGGACCTGCTTTTGATCCACTGGCCGCTCCCCCGGCGGGACGAATTTATCTCCACCTGGAAAACTTTTGAACGTTTGCAGGCAGACGGCAAGGTGCGGTCAATCGGTGTCTCCAACTTCAAGCCGGCGCACCTGGAGAGACTGATGGACGCCTGCGATGTTGTGCCGGCCGTCAACCAGATCCAGGTCAGCCCGACGATCACCCGGATAGTGGATATTGCCTATAACCGGCGGCATGGAATCGTCACTGAGTCCTACAGCCCGCTGGGCGCGGGCAGCGACCTCCTGAACGCCCCAGTACTGGGAAGGATCGCCCAAAAGCACGGCAAGACCGCCGGCCAGATCGTCCTCCGCTGGCACGTTGAGCAGGGCCTGGTTGCCATCCCCAAGTCGGCCAATCCACAACGCATGAAAGAGAACCTGGGCATCTTCGGCTTTGCCTTGGATCCGGACGACATTAATGCAATCGCCACGCTGGATGGAGGTGACGAGTCCGGAGTGAATTCTGACGTCCAAGGCCACTGAAAGCCGGCGCTCCGCAGAAATTCACAGGTCCGCCGACTGGAAGATTAATACTAAGCATGATTAGTATTAGGGAGAAGGATGAAGCGTGCCCGGGATCCGGGCACCTCCTCAATGAAAGAAGAAGGAACGATAAAATGGGTTTTTTCGCATTTCTGATTCTGGGCCTCATCGCCGGAGCAATCGCTAAGGCAATCCTCCCTGGCCGGCAGGGTGGCGGCATCATCATGACGCTCATCTTGGGCGTCGTGGGTGCATTCCTGGGCGGCTGGATTGGCAGCCTGCTCTTCGGCGTTAGCATCAACGAGTTCTTCTCGCTGTCCACATGGCTCCTGGCCATTGGCGGTGCGATCATCGTCCTGCTTGTTTACGGCATGATCACTAAGCGCACAGCCCGCTAAAGCGGAGTCTGGCCTGAAAAACGGCCCCGGGATTCTTTCCTGGGGCCGTTTTTTCATTCAGGGCTCTAGGCTGTGGCCATTTGTTGGTGGGCAACCACCTACACGGTCCGCCCGAGTACGGAACCTTCTCACGGAGCAGGAGTACAACATGAAAGCAAAACTTCTTTTTGGTACAGGCATGGCAGCGGGCTTTATCCTCGGATCCAGGTCCGGCCGCGCCGCCTACGAGAAAATCAAGGCACGCGCTGCCGCCCTCTGGGACAGCAAACCGGTCCAGGACAAAGTGGCCGCAGCCACCGAGGCGGTCAAGGAAAAGGCGCCCGAAGTCTCTGACCAGCTGACTGAGGCGGCCCGCCGCGCAGGCACGGTCATCAGCTCGGCCGTGCACCGGGACAACGCGGCCGGCTCCGGCAAGAACAGCACCAAGGACAGCCAGGCGAAAGCCGGTGATTCCAGCACTGGGAGCGATCTGCCGGCGGGCGACTACGTCCCGTCGCACAGCACGCACCCGGAGACCGTCAACCTGGGCACCTCTGACACCAGCACCCCGGGCACCGGCACTCCGGACGTCACCAGCGACCCGGCGTTGAATGATGCAACCGGCCAGGACTGGTCCGACGAAGGCGGCGCTACGCCTGCCGGGGCCGCCACGAACACGAACCCCGAGCGGACTTCCAGCTAGCTCCACGGGGTCCATCCTCAACAGCACGGGGTCCTCCCGGCCGGATGCGTTGTCCGGCCCGGGAGGACCCCGTTCCTGTGCCAGCCCAAGATTCCTTGCCCGAAGTCAGCAGGAATTTTAGAATGTGGGTGGCTAAGCAGTTGGCCACTGAATCCTCGGTCCGGAGTGAATTCATGAGCTTTCGACGTCTCGCCTCAATTCACGCAATCACTCCGGCGCGGCCTGTTCGTCGGCGGCGGCCATGAATGGCTGGACGCTGGAGACCGCCGGATCAATCGGCCACGACGCCGTGACCATCGTCGAAGGATCCTCCTTCTTGATTTCGGCCGGCAACGGTGATCTGGACCCCGCCCTGGCGCACGGCGCTTACTACCAGGACACCCGGATCCTCTCGCGCTGGAACCTGATGGTCAACAACCACGTGGTGGAAGGACTCATGGCGGTGAACCCGGAACCGTACCGGGCGGTGTTCACCGGCCGTGCGCCCCAGCCGGACGGAGCAGCCGACCGTCCCATGGTGATTGAGCGTGACCGGCAGGTGGGCGACGGTGTCCGGGAGACGCTGACCGTGCGCAACTACTCCAGCGCTCCCGCGCCCTGCAGCATCAAACTGGCGGTGGAAGCAGACTTCGCGGACCTGTTCGAGGTCAAGGCCGGCCGGAAGACCAGGCAGCTGCGCCCCTCACACCGGCCTGAGGGCCACCGGCTGATCATCAGCGGGCGCCACAACGGCAGGTTGCTGGGTGTCACGGTCAGCGCC
This sequence comes from Arthrobacter oryzae, assembly GCF_030812315.1. Lineage (GTDB taxonomy): Bacteria > Actinomycetota > Actinomycetes > Actinomycetales > Micrococcaceae > Arthrobacter > Arthrobacter oryzae_B. The sequence goes on from NZ_JAUSSM010000003.1 coordinate 363,202, forward strand.
CCGGGAGGGGACGTGAACCGGCACGGCGTGATGTTCAAGGTGACGGTGCCGGCGAAAGGATCCTGGACCGCCACCATTGTGGTCACACCCAGCTCGGACGGCAGCGAACCGCCGGGCAAGTTCTCGGCCAGCGTCCCGCACCATGAGTCGGTTCCCGCCCTGCGCCACCGACGCTGGTGGGCTGCCGCACCGCAGATCAGCACGGACAATCCGGTGCTCGAAAGGATACTGCGCCAGAGCCAGCAGGACCTGGGCTCGCTGCGGATCCCGGACCCGGCGCATCCGGACCGCACCGTGATTGCCGCGGGAGCACCGTGGTTCATGGCCCTGTTCGGACGCGACTCCCTGCTGACCTCCCTCATGGCGCTTCCCGTGGATCCCACCATCGCGCTGGGCACTCTACAGACGCTGGCCGAACACCAGGGCCAAAAAATCAACAAGCTCACAGAGGAGCAGCCCGGGCGGATCCTCCACGAGGTACGCCTCGGTGCAGGCGGCGCCCTGTCGCTGGGCGGGGACGGGATCTATTACGGGACGGCGGATGCCACCCCGTTGTTCGTCATGCTACTGGGGGAGGTCAGCCGCTGGGGACTGGAGCCGCAGGCGGTGCAGGAACTCCTGCCCAGTGCGGACCGGGCGCTGGACTGGATTACCAACTACGGGGACCGGGACGGGGACTGCTTTCTGGAATATGAGCGCGCCACCCGGCACGGGCTCCTCAACCAGGGCTGGAAGGACTCCTACGACGGCATCAATTTCGCGGATGGCACGCTCGCTGAACCACCCATCGCACTCTGCGAGGTCCAGGGCTATGTCTACAGCGCCTACGTGGCCCGGGCGCTGCTGGCCTTGGACACCGGAGACGCCACCCTTGCCCGGACCTGGGGCGACCGGGCTGCCGCACTCAAAGAGGAGTTCAACCGCAGGTTCTGGCTGCCGCAACGCGGATACTTCGCCGTGGCCCTGGACAAGGACAAACGGCCCGTGGATGCCTGCGCTTCCAACATGGGGCACTGTCTGTGGTCAGGCATCGTGGACGATGACAAGGCGCTCCTTGTGGCGCAGCGCTTGATGGAGCCGGACATGTTCTCCGGCTGGGGCGTCCGCACGCTGGCCTCCACCATGGGCGCCTTTAACCCGGTCAGCTACCACAACGGCTCCGTCTGGCCGCATGACAACGCCCTGATTGCCGCCGGCCTGATGCGCTACGGCTTCGTTGAAGAGTCCCAGCGCGTGGCCATGGCCATCTTCGACGCCGCGGAGGCTTTCGGCGGCAGGCTCCCGGAGCTGTTCTGCGGTTTCCCGCGCGAAGCGGGCCGGGCCCCGATTGCCTACCCGTCGTCGTGCTCACCGCAGGCCTGGGCATCGGCCACGCCCATCCACCTCATCCGGGTCCTGCTGCGATTTGATCCGTCCGCCTCCACCGGCCGGCTCTGGCTGAGCCCTGCCTTCCCGGACGGATTCGGCTACCTGCGGAAAGAGCAAATGCCGCTGGCCGGTTCCCGGCTGACCATCGAGGTCTCGGGCAACAGCGCACACGTGACGGGGCTGCCGCCGTCGATTGAGCTGCATCTGGGGACGCAGGAACCCCTGGCGGACCTCATTAGGGTCCACCATGACCCCGGCCGGAAGGCTGGCTGATGTAGGAGGCACAATGCGTATCGGCATCTTGGCGCCACCTTGGATTCCTGTACCCCCGCCTAGCTACGGAGGGACGGAATCGGTGGTCCACACGCTTGCCGTGGGGCTCGCGGAGGCAGGGCACGACGTTGTGCTTGCCGCCTCGGCCGACAGCACCTGTCCCGTTCCGAGGGTTCCGAGCCTCTCGGAATCGTCCGACCTCTGCATGGACTCGGGACGGCAGGAGATCCTGCACGTTCTCCGCGCCTACGAAGCCATGCAGGATGTGGACATCGTGCATGACCACACGCTGCTGGGCCCGCTGTGCCAGCGGAGGGTGCCGGATGTTCCCCGTGTCACCACCCTCCACGGGCCGTTCGACGACGAACTCACGCAGATTTACCGCGCCATGCACCGGGAAGCATCACTCGTGGCCATCTCGCACCACCAGGCGTCCACCGCCCGGGGAGTGAAGATCGACGCCGTCATCCATCACGGCATCGATGTCCGGTCCGTCCGGTACAGCCCGTCGCCCAACGGCGGAGCCTGCTTCCTGGGGCGCATGCACCCAAATAAAGGAGTCCTCCAGGCCATCATGGTGGCACGCCAGGCAGGCATCCCGCTGCGGATCGGCGCTAAGATGCGCGAACCGTTTGAACAGGACTACTTCCACGACGTGATCGAACCGCTGCTGGGCACGGACATCGAATACCTCGGCGAGCTGCGCACAGCGGACAAGTACCTGCTGCTGGGTGAATCCGTCGCGCTGCTGAATCCGATCCAGTGGCCGGAACCGTTCGGTATGGTCATGATCGAGGCGCTGGCCGCCGGCACGCCGGTAGTGGCCACGCGTCGGGGTTCGGCCCCGGAAATCATCAGCGACGGCGAAACGGGGTTCCTCGCGGACAGCCTACAGGGCCTCGCGGAATCGCTCCGCGGCTGCATCTGGCTGCGCCGCAGTGACTGCAGGCGGGCAGCCGAGCAGCGCTTCAGTTCACGGCGGATGGTCCGGGAGTACATCCGGCTCTACTCCGCGCTGCTGGCGGGATCCCCGCGGGCAACGGAGGAGCAGGCCGCTGCCGGGTTCTAACCTGTACTGCTGCCCGCGAGAGTGCCGATCGCCACAGTGGCGTCCAGCTCCGGGTCGCCGGCGAGCCGCGCCGCCAGTCCGGCCTGCCGCATGAGCCCGATGGTCCGCCCCGCCTGGCGCCGGCTCGTCTCGATCAGCACGTGCCCGCCGGGCGCAAGCCAGTCCGGCGCCCCGGCAACAACCCTTCGCTGGATGTCCAGCCCGTCCGGACCGCCGTCCAGGGACATCCGGGGCTCGTGAGTGCGGGCTTCCGGCGGCATGGTCCCGATCGCCGCCGTGGGGACGTAGGGAGCGTTTGCCACCAGGATTCCGATGCGGCCGCGGAGCCGGTCCGGCAACGGTTCGAAGAGGTCGCCCTCATGGACCCGGCCGCCGGCCGGCTCAAGGTTCCGCCTGGCGCAGAGCACCGCATTGGGGTCCAGGTCCGAGGCGTGCAGTTCGATCCCGGCCACGCGTGCTGCCAGGGCAGCCCCCACGGCCCCGGAACCGCAGCAGAGGTCGACGACGGCGGCGCCCCGCCCGCCGTCGTGGGATCCTCCGTCGTGGGAACCGCGGAGCAGCAGCTCCGCCTGCCGGACAAGGAACTCGGTCCGTCGGCGGGGCACGAACACGCCTGTAGCGACCCCCACGCGAAGCCCGCAGAACTCAGCCCAACCGAGGATGTGCTCCAAGGGAAGCCCGGCGATGCGCCGTTCAATCATCGCGTCCAGCTCAGCGGCTGAGGCTGCCGCGCCTGTGAGCAGGCGGGCTTCGTCTTCGGCAAAGACGCAGCCGGCAGCGCGGAGACGGCGGACTGCGTCGTCCGGACTGTCCGCAGATTCCGTCCGGCCGGGCTGACCGGTCCGCAATGAGCTTTCTGGTGGCAAAAGCGGGCTCCCTCAGCAGCGGTCGATGGGATTCATGCTATCGAACGAAGAGCGGTGCCAAGCAACCTTGGGATTTGCTGGAAAATGTCGGTGCAAGCGCTTACAGTGTGACTTGGCTCTCAGTAGCCGGTCTCCCGCATCGTCCTTCACAGCAGCAATGTCGCTTACCGGAAGGTTTCCTCATCGTGTTTTCCCGCAGTGCAATCCATAAGAATCCACCGTGCAAACATTCACCCCTCAGGCCGCCTGCCAGGCTTGCCGCCGCAGCCGTCGCGGCGCTGGTTGCCGCGGCCTCGCTGGCGGCACCGGCCCACGCGACGCCTGAGGCGAAAGGCCCCGGCTCGCCGTCGGCCGCCCATTCGCTCCGCGCTCCGGTGACGGACGAGAACTTCTACTTCGTGATGGCGGACCGCTTCAGCAACGGGAGCAGCGCGAACGACGACGGCGGGCTGGGCTCCGATCCGATGGTGTCCGGCTTCGACCCGACGAAAAAAGGCTTCTACAACGGCGGCGACCTCAAGGGACTGCTGGACAAGATCGACTACATCCAGGGCCTGGGCACCACGTCCATCTGGCTGACGCCCAGCTTCAAGAACAAAGCGGTCCAGCCGGAGGACAAATCGGCCGGCTACCACGGCTACTGGGTCACCGACTTCACCCAGATCGACCCGCACCTGGGGACCAACGCTGAACTGAAGGCGCTGATCGACGAGGCGCACTCGCGCGGGATGAAGGTCTATTTCGACATCATCACCAACCACACCGCGGACGTGATCGGCTACGGAGAAGACCCCAAGGACGCCCGCAAGCCGTACGTCCCGAAGGACGCCGCGCCCTACAAGACAGCCGCCGGCGTGGAGTTCGACGACCGTGACTACGCCGGAAAGGACACGTTCCCGGCGCTGGACCCGGCAACATCATTCCCGTACACGCCTAAGCTGGAACCCGCCGAAAAGGACCTCAAGGTGCCGTCCTGGCTGAACGATCCCGCGCTGTACCACAACCGGGGTGACACCACCTTCCAGGGCGAGGACTCCTTCTACGGCGACTTCTTCGGCCTGGACGATCTCTTCACAGAGCACCCCACCGTGGTGGACGGAATGGCGGATGTGTATGAAACATGGATCAAGGACTTCGGCGTGGACGGTTTCCGGATCGACACCATGAAGCACGTCAACGACGAGTTCTGGCAGGAGTTCGGCCCCAGGGTGCTGGACTACGCCAGGGAACAGGGCAAGGACGAGTTCTTTATGTTCGGCGAGGTTTTTGACACCTCCAAGAGCTTCACCTCCCAGTTCACCACCCGCAACGAGATGCAGGCCGTCCTGGACTTCCCGTTCCAGGACGCCGCCAGGAACTTTGCCTCACGCAGCCAGGCGGCCGCGAACCTTGAGACGTTCTTCGCAGCGGACGACTGGTACACCGACGCCGACTCCAACGTCTACCAACTCCCCACGTTCCTGGGCAACCACGACATGGGGCGGATCGGCAGCTTCATTGCCGCGGACAACCCGGGGACGGACGATGCCGAACGCGTTGCCCGGGACCGGCTGGCCCACGAGCTGATGTACTTCTCGCGGGGCAACCCCGTGGTGTACTACGGCGACGAGCAGGGCTTCACAGGGCCGGGCGGGGACCAGGATGCGCGGCAGACGCTCTTCGCCAGCCAGGTGCCCGAATATCTCGACGATGACCTGCTGGGAACTGACGCCACGCATGCCACGGACAACTTCGACACCGGCCATCCGCTCTACGGCAAGATCAGCGAACTCGCCGCGCTGACTGCAGAGCATCCGGCCCTGCGAAACGGCGCCCACCAGAACCGGTACGCCTCGAACGGTACTGGCATCTACGCGTTCTCCCGCACTGACGCGAAGGACCAGCGCGAATACGTGGTGGCAGTAAACAACAGCGAGACGGCGCAGACGGCAGCGGTGCCCACGTACATCTCCAAGCGCACGTACAGCCGGGTCTATGGGGACACCGGTGGCTCCGCGGCGGAGTCCAAGTCGGCCGCCGACGGCAAACTCACCGTCACCGTCCCGCCGCTTTCCGCAGTGGTCTACGAATCGTCAGGCCGGATTCCGCACTCCAAGGCGGCCCCCGCCGTCGTGCTCCAGGAGCCGGCCACGGCGGCGGGCGACAACGGCAGGATCCGGGTGGCGGCCGACGTCGACAGTTCCTCGTTCTACGAGGTCACCTTCCAGGCGCGGACACCGGGCGGGGAATGGGAGCCGATCGGCACGGACGACACCGCCCCGTACCAGGTGTTCCACGAGGTCACGGGGCTGAACCCCGGCACGGCTGTGGAATATCGCGCAGTGGTCCTCGATAACGGCGGGCACACCTCCGCGAGCGCAGCCCGGACGGGCGCTGTCCCCTCCCCTGTCCTCATAATGCAGAAACCGGCCGAGGGCGGCAGCGTGGACGGCAAGGTGGAAGTCAGTGCCACCGCCAGCCCGGAGAAGGCCGACTACACGGTGAGCTTCGAGCGGAGCGTGGACGGCGGCAGCTGGACTGCCATCGGTTCGGACAGCTCATCGCCGGCCTACACGGTCTTCGACGATCTTGCGGCGCTGGGGATCGCCGACGGCACCGGGGTCCGTTACCGGGCAACGATGTCCGTTCCGGGCGCGGCGACTGTGGTCAGCAATATCCGCACCGTTGTGGCCGGTGAAATCCCGCAGCCGGATTCGGTCACGGTGGCCGGCAGCCTGAATTCCGAGCTCGGCTGCCCGGGCGACTGGCAGCCGGCCTGCGCCTCCGCCTTCATGTCGCTCGACCCGGCGGACAAGGTCTGGCGCCTGACGGTGCCTGAACTTCCAAGGGGAACGTACGAGTTCAAGGCCGCCATCAACGGCGGCTGGGGCGAAAACTACGGGGCAGGCGGCGCCTTCAACGGCCAGAACATCGCGCTGGAGCACCCGGGAGGTGCCGTCACCTTCCGGTACGACCACACGACCCATCTGCTCAGCCCGGTCTACGCGTCGCAGCAACCCGGCGCAGTGGCTGCGGCCGGCAGCATGAATTCGGAGCTGGGATGCCCGGAGGACTGGTTGCCGGCGTGCGACAAGGCCCAATTGGTCCTGGACCCCGCCGACCTGGTCTGGAAGCTGTCCGTACCCGACCTTCCCGCCGGTACCTACGAGTTCAAGGCTGCCCTGGACCGGTCCTGGAATGTGAGTTACGGTGCCGGCGGCTCGCCGAACGGCGCCAATATCAGCCTGGCGCACGACGGCGGCCCCCTCACCATCCGGTACGACCACTTCACCCACGTGATGACTGCCGGCTAGGCGTCCCGGGCCCGGGCGCGCCTACCACCGGCGTGGCGGTCCAGCTCGTGGACGTTAACCGGGAAAGCAGCGCCGCCCTCTCCTGAGGACGGCGCTGCTTTGTGGTGCGTGGTTTTGTTGCCTTCTTAGACCAGGGTGGAGGTGTCGATGACGAAGCGGTAGCGGACGTCGGAAGCCAGGACGCGTTCGTAGGCATCGTTGATCTTCTCGGCCGGGATGACTTCGATCTCGGCGCCGAGGTTGTGCTCGGCGCAGAAGTCGAGCATTTCCTGGGTTTCGCGGATGCCGCCGATTGCCGAGCCGGCGAAGGACCGGCGGCCCATGATCAGCGAGAACACGTTCACCGGGAGCGGCTCCGCCGGGGCGCCCACGTTCACCAGGGCACCGTCGAGGGTCAGCAGCTGCAGGTAGGAGCTGATGTCGATCTTGGCGCTGACAGTGTTGATGATCAGGTCGAAGCTGCCGGCCAGGTCCGAGAAGGTGTTCTCATCGCTGGTGGCGTAGTAGTGGTCCGCGCCCAGGCGCAGGCCGTCTTCCTGCTTCTTCAGTGACTGCGAGAGCACGGTGACCTCGGCGCCCATGGCGTGCGCGATCTTGACGGCCATGTGTCCGAGCCCGCCGAGTCCCACGATGGCCACCTTCTTGCCGGGTCCCGCGCCCCAGTGGCGCAGCGGCGAGTAGGTGGTGATGCCGGCGCAAAGCAGCGGCGCGGCGACGTCGAGCTCGATGCCCTCCGGGATCCGGACGACGAAATCCTCGGTCACCACGACGTGGGTGGAGTAGCCGCCCTGCGTGATGGTGCCGTCGCGGTCCACGGCGCCATAGGTGCCGGTCATTCCCTTGAGGCAGTACTGCTCCTCGCCCTTCTCGCAGTTCACGCATTCGCCGCAGGAGTTCACCATGCAGCCGACGCCGACGCGGTCGCCGACGGTGTGCTTGGTGACTTCGGCGCCGACCTCGGTGACGATTCCGGCGATTTCGTGGCCCGGTGCCAGCGGGTACTGCTGGGGTCCCCAGTCGCCGCGGACGGTGTGGATGTCGGAGTGGCAGATGCCGGCGTACTTGATCTCGATCAGCACATCGTGGGGCCCGACGTCGCGGCGTTCGATGGTGGTGGGAATGAGGGCTCCGTCAGCGGACGGGGCAGCGTAAGCGTTAGCGGTAAGCAATTTCTCTCCAATGTTGGGTGAGGGATTGGTTCGGTTGGGTGGAAGTCTTAGGGGCGGATGAGCACTTTGAGCGATGCGCGGTCGGCCATGGCCCGGTAGCCGGCGGGGACGTCGTCGAGGGCAACAGTATGGTCAAACATCTTGCCGGGCTGGATTGTTCCCGACAGGATGTCCGGCATGAGTTCTTCGATGTAGGCCCGGGCGGGGGTGTCAATGGCGTCCTGGGTGCCTACGCACTCCAGCACCGTGTGCGTTCCGTCGCCGCCGGTGAGTTCGCGCATGCGTTCGATCCCTTCGTCCCCGCGTTCGGTTGATGTCCGTGGCACCGAATTCGAGTCCCAGGTCCGTACGGTCCTTGTGCCGGCCCATGAGCAGGAGCGTGGGTTGATGTAACGGTGCGTTGGGCCGGTCAGCCGGCGTGCGCCGTCGTCGTGGTTTCCGCAGGGGTGGCCTGTTCTGCAAGGACTTCCTTGAGCGCAGTGGCGGCCGTCATGGCGTTCGGCCACCCTGCGTAAAAGGCCAGATGGGTGATGGCCTCCACCAGCTCGTCCGGGGAGAGTCCGTTGGAAAGTGCCAGGCGCAGGTGGGAGGGAAGCTGTCCTGTCCGGTACAGCGCGGTGAGCGTCGCGACGGTGATGAGGCTGCGGTCCTTGGGTGAGAGCCCGGGCCGCGCCCAGACGTCACCGAACAGCACGTCGTCGGTAAGCTGCGCCAGTTTGGGCGCGCGTCGCCGATGAGCCGCTGGGCCGGTGAGGGGGTCTCTGTTGCCATGGTGGTGCTCCTTAGGATGTTTTCGGTGCTTATCCAACAAACCGCGTCCTCTCCGCGCGGGGAAGGTTCTGCTGATACAGGTACTGACAGGGCCTCCCAGCCGCCGGTGAAGCCTCCTAGTGTTGAATGCGTGAAACGCCGCGCCTATGGGGCGCCGCCGCGACGCCCACTGGCGCGCAATCCAGCCAAACGCAAGGCAGCCGCAAGTCCAGCAACAAAGGGAGACCAGTTGGAAATCCAGCCGAAGACGCCAAGCAACAAGGGACCCGCGGAAATGTTCACCGGCGACGTCTGGTTCGACGTGATCGCCAGGGGCGAGGAACCCTCGCAGCTGCGCGTGAATATGGTCCGTTTCTCGCCGGGCGCCCACACCGCGTGGCACTCGCACGCGAACGGCCAGACCCTGCATGTGACCGAAGGCCGTGGCCTGGTCCAGTCCCGCGGCGGCGAGGTCATCGAGATCCGTCCCGGCGACACCATTTACACGCCGCCGGGTGAAGAGCACTGGCACGGCGCCGCCCCGGGCCACTTCATGTGCCACCTGGCCATGTGGGAAGCCTTGGGCGAAGGCCAGGAGGGCCCGGAAACCGCTTGGGCCGAGCACGTGGACCGCTCGGAGTAGGGGTTTCCTGACTGGCTCGGCCTGGCGCTCCCCGTTCCCGGGGCGACCGGCGGCTGGCGTATTTCCGCAGCCCGAGCAGCAGGCCTAAACGTCATACCCCCGCGGCAGACTTAGTTCATGGAAGCCGTGGGGGATTCTGCAGCAGGAGGGGCATTGCGGTGGGCCAAACTGCCCGCTGCCCGTGCCGCTGTTCAGCCTCCTGCTGTTCAACCGCCGGCTCCTCAACCGTTTACCGCGCGCGTCCGCGGCCTTCGCAGTGTCCCTGCGGGACGCCAGCATCCACTTGAAGCAGCGTCCGACGGCGGAGGGTCCGGTGATCTCGCCAGGAGCCTTGAGCTGCTCAAGGGGATCGGTTCGACAGCGGCCGAGGACGCCGCGCTGTTGAGCTTCCGCGAGGCTGCGGACTTCGCCGGCCACGTCGAGGAAGTCTCCCGGGTAGTCGAATACCTGCAGATCGTCGCGGCCGGGGCAGTGGACCGAACCCGGCGTGAAGCCGCCGCGGCAGCGCGCTCGGCCGCAGTCGGCACAGGAGCGGCGGGGTCAGCGGGCTCGGGCCGGGCTGGCCGGGCTGCCGGCTGGGTCACGGGATGGGGCGCAGAACCGACCGAAACGGCCGCCGCCGGCCAAGCGTCAACCGTTGCGGGACCGGACCCTGCCGATGACGGGTGCCGGAACGCTGCGGAGTTCCTCCGGTCCCGGCTGCGGATCAGTGTCGCCGAGGCCCGGCGCAGGATGGCCCTCGCGGCCGATCTGCTGCCCCGTGCCGGGTTCGCCGGCCACACCGAACCTCCGGTCCGGCCCGAACTCGCCGCCGCCGTTACCGCCGGGACCGTCGCATCCCGGCCCGCGACCATCATCACCCTTGCCCTGGAGCGGGTCCGGCACCACGCCGACGCGGACACCACGGCCCGGATGGAACACGCCCTGACCCGGACCGCGGCCGAAAACGACACGGACTTCCTGACCCGGGTCGCCCGGCAATGGACCGACGCGATCGACCAGGACGGATCCGAACCCTCCGAAGAGGAACTCCACCGCCGGCAGGGCGTATTCCTCCGCCGCGCCCGCCGCGGACTCCACCACCTGGAAATCTTCGCCACCCCGGACCAGTACGAATCACTGCTGACCGTGATGAACACCGCCACCAACCCCCGCACCCCGGCAGGCGGCACTGACGGCAGCAGTGACGTCCCGGTACCAGGAGACACTGACGGAACCGCCAGGCAGGACACCAGCGAAGGCCCGGACACCGCCGCCGGCAGAGAAGCTGCCCTGGACCTGGACCTGGACCTGGATCTGGGCCAGGATCTGGACCGGCGGACCCGGCCGCAGCGGCTCCTCGACGGCCTCGTCGGCGCCTGCAAAACAGCCCTCACCACCGGCGCACTCCCCGCCGCGGGAGGACTCCGCCCGCAGGTCATGGTCACCATCGACTACCGCGACCTCCTGGACCGCCTCGAGCAGACCACCGCCCAAGGACCGCGCTACCGCACCCCGGCCGCAGGCACCGGAACAAGTACCAACGACAGCCCAACCGGATCACCCGGCATTCCGAGCATCCACGGCATCCCGGGCACGGGCTCGTTCATGTTCACCGGCCCGGTCACAGCCTCCACGGTCCGGAAGATCGCCTGCGACGCCGACATCATCCCCGTCCTGCTCGGCAGCGAAGGCCGCATCCTGGACATCGGCCGCACCACAAGGATTTTCCCGCCGCACATCCGCAAAGCCATCACCGCCCGCGACCAGGGCTGCGCCTTCCCCGCCTGCACCATCCCCGCCACCTGGTGCGAAGCCCACCACATCACCTACTGGTCACACGGCGGACCCACCAGCACCGACAACGGAACCCTCCTCTGCTCCCATCACCACCACCTCATCCACAAAGAACAATGGACCATCCAAGTCAAAACCGGCATCCCCTGGTTCATCCCGCCACCCCACATCGACCCACGACAAAGACCACAACGGAACAGATACTTCAGGCTCGAATGAGATGCTGCCAGGCGCAACCGTGCGCTGACCAAGCGGGCGAACGCAGCAACGCCGATCGGATCAAGTCGGAATCGCTAGCGGGGCCGGCACGACGTTCAAGGCGCGCCCCGCTGCAGGCAAGGAATGCGTTAGTCCAGGAAGGCGTCGGCTGCCGCCAGTGCCTCGTCCAGGATGGCCAGACCCGCGGCGGCGTCGGAGTCGTTTACGTTAAGGGGAGGAGCGACATTGACGCGGTTACCCATAGTCAGCGGCAACATGCCCCGGTCCAGGCATGCCTTGGTGAAGGCAACCATTGGCGCATTCGCCGCACCAGTGGCTCCTATCGGGACGAGCGGATCTTTGGTCAACCGGTCGCGGACCAGTTCGACGGTCCAGAGGCCGCCGATGCCGCGAACGTTGCCGACGGACTCGTGCTTCCCGGCAAGCTCCCTGAGCCCTGGCCCCAGGATGTCAGTGCCGAGGCGGGCGGCTGCCGCAACGGTGCCCTCCTCGTGCATCGCGCTGATGGCGCCGACGGCTGCGGCGCAGGCGAGCGGGTGTCCGCTGTATGTCAGGCCCGCGGGGTAGGGGCGTCTGGTGAACATCTCGTAGATCGCGTCGCCGACCAGCACGCCGCCCAGCGGCACGTACCCGGAGTTCACGCCCTTCGCGAACGCCATCAGGTCGGGCGCCACGCCATCGTGGTCGACGCCGAACCAGGCGCCCGTGCGGCCGAAACCCACCATTACCTCGTCGGCGATGTAGACGATGCCGTGGCGGTCGCACAGCTCACGGACCCCACGCAGGTACCCGGCCGGTGGCACAATGACACCCGAGCTGCCGATCACAGATTCCAGAACCAGGCCGGCGATCGTCGACGGGCCTTCCAACAGGATTACCTGTTCCAGATGGGCGAGCGCCCGCTCGCACTCTTCCTCCGGCGTCCTCGATCCGAACGCCGACCGGTACAGGAAAGGTCCAAAGAAATGGACGGCACCTGCCGCGCCGGTGTCCGAAGCCCAGCGGCGCGGGTCGCCGGTGAGGTGGATCGATGCCGCCGTCGAGCCATGATACGAGCGGTAAGCCGCGAGCACTTTCGGCCGGCCGGTGTAGAGGCGCGCCATCCGAACCGCATGCTCGATAGCCTCAGTCCCGCCGGTGGTAAACAGCACGTGCCCAAGGCGCTCCGGCGCGACCTCCACAATCAGCCGCGCCGCTTCGCCCCGGACATCGGACGCGTGGCCAGGTGCGAGCGTGCACAGACGGTCGGCCTGCTCCTTGATCGCAGCCACGATGCGCGGATGCTGGTGACCAAGGTTGGTGAACACCAGCTGCGAGCTGAAGTCCAGGTAGCGCCGTCCGTTGGCGTCGATGACGTAGCTCCCGGAGCCGCCGACAAAGGTTGGCACGTCCCGCGGCCCCTGAACAACCCAGGGATGGAAGACCAGTTCGTCGAGATTCATGACCAACCTCCGTTGCTTCAGTGCCGGGCTGTCCCTCGGCGGTCTCTTGAACGTCAGGAACGGGAAACGAAGATAGTTAGTGAACCCGTTCGTCCTGCCTAGCTCAGGCAGAGGCAGAAGGGGTGGCCGGCGGGGTCGAGGAACACGCGGAAGGTTGTGCCGGGCTGCGTCTCCGCTTTGGTGGCTCCCAGCCTGATGACCTCTTTTTGCCCGTAGTCCAGGTCCTGCACCACCATGTCCAGGTGCATCTGCTGTGGGTGGGACTGGCCGGGCCATTCGGGCGCCTGGTAGCCGTCCACCTGCTGGAACGAAATGCAGTTGCTGCCGTCGTCGGGCCGGATCTCGACCCAGTCGCCGTCATCCTTCACGTTCCAGCCGAGCAGGGCAGCATAAAAGGCCGCAAGGGCTCCAGCGTCGGGGCAGTCGATGACGAGGGTGGGGAAGCGTGCGATAGCCATACGGGCATGCTACCGGCGGAAGGTGGGGGGTGTCTGCAGTCGGGGGGATGCGCCGTCGTCGAACGGCTTGACTCCGACGCTGCTCCCGGATGGTCGCCCTAGCCCCGGTCCCTGTCCCGGATCCATCGCCTGATGACCGCCTCAAGCGCCGGCTTCTTGGCCTCAAAATCCGCCGCATCGAGGAAGCGCGCAACCCTGGACACCTCGCCGTCGCCTTCCAAGAGTCCCAGCTCGTCCGGCAGGGAGGCGCCGGTGTGGAACATAAGCGTCACGTTTTTCTTCGACTTGGGGAAGAAGGAGGCGATGTTGCCTTTGTACATAAAGGTGGGCGCCTGCCATTTGATGGCCTCGGTCACGGCCGGGTCGACCGCGAGGATGAAGTCCCGGATGCTGGCCACCAGGTCCCGCTGCGGGTTGTCATAGTTTTGGAACCACTCATCAACGGCAGGGTTGCGGTTCGTCCCCTTTTCCGGCTTGTCCATGCGTACAGACTAGGCCCGCGGCGTCCGGCCCCAAGCCGACGGCGCGGGGCCGGCCCGCGTCCTACCGGACTGCTCCCACCGCCAGGTGCTGCACCCGTCCGTCCACGAACGTGGCCAGAACCTGCGCATCAGCCAGGTCGTCCGGCGCAGCAGACAGCGGATCGACGTCGAACACCGTGAAATCCGCGCGCTTGCCGACGGTGACGGACCCGGAGACCACCCATTCCCCCGCGGCCCTGGCAGCATGCGACGTGTAGCCTTCAAGCGCCTGCAAAGCAGTGAGGGCCTGGCCCGGAACGACCGGCTGTTCGCCCGGGCGGCCGGCCCGCCGTCGTAATTGCGCGTCCGCCAGGATGGGCAGCGGTTCGAACGGGGCGATCGGCCAGTCGGAGCCGAGCCCCAGGGTGGTTCCCGCCGCACGGAGGTCCGCGCACCGCCAGGCGTTGTTCGCGCGTTCCGATCCCAGCCGCGTGGACCAGTTGTCGCTCTGGTCGGCGCGGGAGTAGTGGGTGCAGTGCGTCGGCTGCATGCTCGCCACCAAGCCCGCCCGGGAGAACCTCTCAATCAGGGCGTCCGGGACGGTTTCGAGGTGTTCGATCCGGTGCACGGCCTCCGGTGCAACCGACCGCACCGCGGGAGGCAGGGACTCGAAGGCGTCCAGGACAGCGGCCACTCCGGCGTCGCCGATCGCGTGCGTGGCCGTGGGAATCCCGCGGCCGGCGAAGAAGCGCACCGCCGCCGCGTACTCCTCCGGGCGGGGCCAGAACGGGGCCACCGACTCCCCATAGACGTCGGGATCAAACAGCCACGCCGTGCCGTTGTCCACCGTGCCGTCAACGAACAGCTTGATGCCGGCCACCTCCCAGCGCTTACCGCCCAGTCCGATCTGCTCCGCGAGCCGGCGCCAGTCCTGCTCGCCGCTGCCGGGCATGCACCACGGTGATATCCGCAGGCGCAGCGGGAGGCCGCCGTCCAAGTCGTTTTCGAGGGCACGGTAGAGCTCCAGTGAACCCTCACCGCAGTCCATCACGTGCGCTCCCGTGAGCCCGGACCGCGCGAACAGCGTGAAGAGTTCCGCCAGCCTCGCCTTCCGCTCGTCGAAGGACTCCGCCGGCATCAGATGCGCCACGAGCTCGACGGCGGCGGCCTCCAGCAGGAGCCCCGTGGGCCTGCCGCTGGGGTCGCAAACGACTTCCGAAGCCTGCTCGAACGCCCGCGGTCCGGTGACCCCCGCCAGTTCGAGTGCCCGGGAACTGGCCAGGGCGGAATGCCCGTCGAAGAGGCGGATGAGGCACGGCCGTCCGGAGACGACGTCGTCAATCAGCTCGCGGTGGGCGGCGGCGGATCCGAAAACATTCGGGTCCAGGCCCCAGCCCCGCACCCAATCCCCCGAGGGGACCGCCTCCGCTTCGGCGCGCAACAGTGCGCGCACCTCGGCAAGGTCCTTGGCGCCGGACAGGTCGCAGCCGCGCGTCAGTTCCAGGCCCAAGACAGGGTGGATGTGGCAGTCCACCAGGCCGGGCGTCAGCACGGCGGCACCGAAGTCGATGACCTCCGCGGCCGGCCAGCCCGCGGCATCCTCACGGCTTCCGACGGCGGCAATCACGCCGCCCTGGACGGCCACGGCCTGTGGCGCGGGGCGCCCGGGCGTCCAGTCCTCCATCGTGTGGACGGCGTCGGCCAGGATGATCAAATCAGGATTCATGGGTTTCGAAGCTTCCAATCTGCGCGAAGGTCTTGGGACGGTGGCGGCGCACCCAGCGGGCTGCCAGGAGCCCGGCGATGAAGACGAGGGGCGTCACCAGGATGAGGATGGTGTTGGTCAGGGCGTCGGCGAAGGTGAGCAGCTCGATGTTCAGGCCGATCAGCAGCACCACGCCGAAGAGCAGGATTGCCGAGGCCAGGCTGAGCGGCACCATCAGTTTGTGCGTCGCTGCGGCGGGATTCCGGCGCAGGTAGAGGAAGGCCGCAACCGAAACGAGCCCTTGAAGCCCGACGATGCCGAAAATACCCGGCGTGTTCACCCAGATCAGCAGCTGCTGGTACGGGTCGGCGTTGAGCAGGGCGCAGATGGTGATGACCACGGCGGCAAGGACCGTCTGCAGCTGGCCGGCGCGGTGCGGGGACTGGAATTTGGGATGGGTACGGCCGAGGAAGGCGGGCAGCACGCCGTCGCGGGCCAACATGTAGACGTAGCGGTTGATCGCGTTGTGGAAGGCCAGTTGCGAGGCGTAAACGCTGGTGACGATCAGAACGTACATCACCACTTCGGCCCACGGACCCACATAGTGGTTGATGGTCTGGAAGAACATCCCGCCAGCCAGGTCGCCTGCGGCTTCCACGACGCGGTCTTCGCCATAGGCCTGGACCACGGTCCAGACGATGAAGGCGTAGAAAACGGACATAAAGCCGACGGCGATGTACATGGCCCGCGGCACGGATTTGTCCGGGTTGCGGGCCTCGGAGCGGTAGAGCACCGTTGACTCGAAGCCCATGAAGGCGGCGAAGCAGATGCCAAGAATCGCCAGGACGCCCGGGCCGAACGCGTGCTCCGGGCTGAACGAACCCACGCTGATCCCGTGGGCTCCGCCGCTGCCGAGGATGCCCACTCCCATCACGGCGAGGATGCCCGTCTCAGCGACCAGGAGCACGCCGAGCACCTTCGCACCGACGTCGATCCCCCGATAGCCGAGGAACCATACGGCAGCGACGGCGGCGAGCGCGATGGCCGGCCAGGGCACCTCGAGTCCGAACAGCACCTTGAACATGTCGTGGGTCTGGACCGCGAAGAGGCCGTAGACGCCGATCTGGAGGCAGTTGTAGGAGACGATCGCCAGGATGGCGGAGGCGAGTCCCACGGTCTTGCCCATGGCCAGTGAAATGTACGTGTAAAAGCCGCCGGATGCCTTGACGTGGCGGGTCATGGCCATGAAGCCGATGGCAAAGAGGGTGAGCACGATGCCGGCCAGGAGGTAGCCGGCCGGGGCGCCGATTCCGCCCACGCCGATGGCTACGGGCGCCACGCCCGCCATGACGGTGAGCGGGGCTGCTGCCGAGATAACGAGGAAGGCAATGCCGCCCGTGCCCAGGGCGTTGCGCTTGAGGGAGCCGTCCGCGGACGACGTCGGTGGTCTGGTTTGGGTATCCGGCACTTGTCCGTCCTTTCTGGGAGCCCTGCTAAACGAAAGGCTTTCGTTTATTATGGAGGCGTGTGGCGCAGAGCACAATAGTTTTCCCAAAACAGCGTCACGGAGTCCCGCCGACTAGGCTGGGCAGGACGTACAAGAGCTGCAGTCAGGAGAACCCATGGGGCGCCCGCTCCTCCCGCTGATATCCGTGGAGGCCCTCACCACGGCCGCCCTGGAGCTGGTTGATGAGAGCGGCGACTTCAGCTTCCCGAAACTGGCCAATAAGATCGGCGTTAGCCAGTCCTCCATCTATAACCACGTCAGCGGCAGGGACGAGATCCTGGAACTCCTGCGCCACCGGATCATCACCGAAGAGCCCTACTCTCCGGTGGACCACAGCGACTGGGAGGCTGCCCTGCGGGTCCTGATCCGCGCCTACCGGGACGCGTTCGCCCGCCACCCGCGGCTGGCGCCGCTGCTGGTCCTGCAGTCCATCACCGATCCGGAGGTCATCGGCCTCTACGAGGACCTCGCGCTGGCTCTGGAGGGTGCGGGATTCCGGGGCCGGGACGTGGTGGCGGCCATCTCCACCATCGACAGCTTTGCCCTCGGTGCGGCACTGGACCTGGCGGCTCCGGAAGTTGTCTGGGACCCGCCCGGGGAGGGCTACCCCACGCTCAAGCGCGCACTCGGCAATGCCGGACCGTCAGCGGAGCGTGGCGGGCACGCCTTCGACTTCGGCCTGGATGTGATCATCGGCGGACTACGGGCGAAGCTGGCCGGGTAACGCCGCAGCGGGCGAAGCTCAGCTAAGCGGCGGTGCCGGGCTGGAAGCGAGGTTCCGGGCGGCCGGGCCCTGGACGACGGTGCCGTCGGTGCTGAACCGGGAACCGTGGCACGGGCAGTCCCAGGTCACGTCTGCCGGGTTGAACTCGACGGTGCAACCCAGGTGGGTGCAGACGGCCGACACGGCGCTGAGGTTGCCCGCCGGACTGAGGTAGACGGCGGTCTTCGCCCCGTCCACATCCACTACCTGACCCTCGCCCGGAGCGATAACAAGCGGGACGGCAGGCGCCTCCGGCGACGCGGGAGGCTGCCCGGACTCTGTTTGCTCACCGTCCGTTGGCTCACTGTCCGTTGGCTCACCGCCTGCCAGCTCACCGTCCGTTGGCTCACCGTCTGCCTGCGCCGCACGCCCGTCGCGGACGCCCCGCGTGCTGTCAAACACTGCCGCCCATGGGTTGGACCGGCCGCACAGCGTGTCCCGGAGAATCAGGGCTGCGGCGGTGCCGTTGGTCAGGCCCCATTTTCGCAGTCCGGTGATCACGTGAATGTGCCGGGAGTCCGGAGACATTGGCCCGACGTAAGGCAGCCCGTCGGCAGGCATGGCGTCCTGGGTGGACCAGCGGTAGACGATCTCGTCGGCGCCCAGGCGGTCACGGGCGAACGAGCTGAGCCTCCGGTACCGTTCGGCCGAGTCGCTGCGCTCCGACGCGGGATGGCCTTCGCCGCCGGTAAGGACATAGCTTGTGCCATCGAGTTCGATGGTCAGGATGGAGCGCATCGGCTCGTCAAGGCTGAGGAATGTGGAATCCAAAGGGGGTAGGTCGCTGCGGGCGGCAACGATGTAGGAGCGGTGCAGGTAGCATCGCTCGGCGAAGATTCCCCGGTCCTCGATCGGCATATTGGTCGCCACGATGATCTCCCGGGCCCGGACCGATCCCCGCTCCGTGTCGGCCACAGCCGGCGTCCCGTCCCGGAATCCCGTGGCAGGCGACTCCTCGAACACGAAGCTGCCATCTCCGTCCACGGCTCGGGCCAGGCCCTGCACGTACCTGAGCGCGTGGATCTGCGCCTGGTCGCCGAAACGGACCGCCCCCTTGACGGCAAAGGGCAGCGGCACTTCGGTGGTGAAGGACGCGGGGAGTCCAAGCCTGGCGGCCAGTGCAGCTTCCTCCCGGACGAGATCGAGCGTGGCCTCCGATTCGGCGTAGGTGTAGTTGGATACCCGCCGGAAGCCGCAGTCGATGCCTTCTTCCGTCACTGTGCCGGCCACATGCTGAATCGCGGCTTCGTTGGCCTGTCCGTAGATGCGGGCCGCCTCGGCACCGTGCCGGCCGGCGAGTTCCGTGTAGGCCAGCCGGTGCAGGGAGGTGACCTTGCCGGTGGTGTTTCCGGTGACTCCGGTGCCCACGCGGGCCGCCTCCAGCACGGCCACCGTCTGGCCGGCCCGTTTCAGGGCCAGCGCAGCGGTCAGGCCTGCGATGCCGCCTCCGATCACGGCCACATCCACCTCGAGGTCCGCGTTGAGGGCGGCGTAGCTCGTGGATGCACTGGTGGCCGCCCAAAGGGAGGCGAACTTACCTGCTGGCTGCTCACTCACGGTATCCGCCTTCCACGCAGTTGGGCTTGCCTGGGCCGGGTTGTCAGTCCCCGGTGGTCTTCGCCGCTTTGGCAGCGGCCTTGGCGGCCTGCTTGCTGGCGCGCACTTTGCTCAGCGATTCCGGATCGACGATGTCGGCGACGGAGAGGAAGGCGTCCTTCTGGCCGTAGTGTCCGGCGGCCTCGCGCCAGCCTTCCGCTTGGAGACCGCACTGCTTCCCGAGGAGCGCCAGGAAGATCTTGGCCTTTTGCTCGCCGAATCCCGGCAGGGCCTTGAGCCGGCGCAGCACGTCCGGCCCGTCAGGGCTCCCCTGCGTCCAGATGGCTGTGGCGTCCCCGTTCCAATCACTGTGGACGGTTTCGGCGAGGGCCTGGACACGTCCGGCCATGGATCCCGGGAAGCGGTGCACGGCCGGCCGCTCCTTGAACATCTCGATGAAGCCCTGCGGGTCGTACCCGGCGATCTCCGCGGGATCCATGGATCCGATGCGCGTCCGGATCTTCTCGGGACCGGCAAACGCCGACTCCATGGTCACCTGCTGGTCCAGCAGCATGCCGGTGAGCAGCGCAAACGCGTCATCGCTGAGTAGTTTGTCGGCGGCGGGGTCCCCTGTGATGTGCAGTTCCATGCGTCCTATCCTGCCACCCGGCCCGGCGCGCGTCATGGGGTGGCGGCCGCGTCGAAGCTAGGGCGCTTGTGAACGGCCCTTAATCCGCCCACGCAGCGCGGCAACACCCCACACCGCCAGCAGGACAGCCACGAGCAGCAGCCCGGCGTCGCCGAGGTCCACTGCGCCCAGCCAGGTGGTCAGGGGATCCTCCAAACCAAAGGCCGTATTGAGGAATCCGCCCAGGGTGATGGCCGAGATGAACAGGGCCGACACGGCCGAGATGCCGGTGATCAGGGTGTTGAAGCCGAGCTTCCGCTGCGGATTGTGGATGGCGGATCTGTACATGCGCATCATGGCGACGCCGTTGGTGGTGTCGAAGAGCGTCATGGCCGCGGTGAACGCCAGCGGAAGCGCCAGGAGGGCCAGCGGGGACACTCCGGCGAGGGAGGCCGCCGTCGTCATCACCAGTAGCCCGATGGTGGTGGCTGTATCGAAACCCAGCCCGAACAGGAAGCCGATCACGTAGATGTTCCGCGGCCGCTGAACCCGGGACAGCGGCTTGGCCAGCAGGCGCGCCACGAATCCTTTCGCTTCAAGGTCCCCGTCCTGCACTTCTCCGCCGCCCTGCACGTTCCGGTACGCCTGCGCGGCGCGCAGGAAAGCCGAGCCGTTGAACAGGCCCATCGCCAGCAGGAACAGCCCGGAGACGCCGCTGCCGATCAGGCCCAGCACCAGGTTTCCGGTGGTGCCGTCCTCCATGAACTGGCCCACCATGGCTGCACCGCCCACCACCAGGATCCCTGCCAGGATCACCACCGAGCTGTGCCCCAGGCTGAACGCGAACCCGACGCTCACGGGATCCTTCCGCTGGGCCACGAACTTCCGCGTCGAGTTGTCGATGGCGGCGATGTGGTCCCAGTCGTAGCTGTGCTTGATGCCGGCCAGGTAGGCGGTGAGCACCAGGCCCAGGGCCAGCGGCTGTCCGCCCGCCGCCGTTCCGGAAAGGAGAAGTACGACGGCGGCAACATGCAGCGCGGCTACCGCCCCAAACGCGAAGAGCATCCGGGTCCGGAGCGGCAGCTGCTCGCGTTCCCGGTACATCGCGGCGAACTGGGTCAGCGTGGTCATCAGTACTTCCTCAGGTTCAGGGGCGCCTGCCCGTGCCAGCGTTCACGCAGCAGGGCAGTGCACGCGCCCAGCAGCCGGTTGAGTTCCTCCGTGGAGTCTGACAGCGACCGCAGCACCAGGCCGGTCGTTCCGCCGATTGATGCGCTCAGGGACACGCCGGTGTAGGCGTCGTGGCTGATGGTGAGCCCATGGAGCTCGTCGGCGAGGGCCTGGTTTACGCGTTCATCCACCACCACCAGCGAACCCAGGTGGCTGCGGCCTTCCATGAACCCCATCCCGGTGACGTCGTTGAGGGGCGGCCGGATCAGCAGGTTGTCCAGCGCCAGGAGTTCGGTGCCGCCGGCTGCCTCCACGTGGATTTCGGTGCGGAGCCGCAGTTCCTCGTACCGGAACGACGCCCCGTCCGGGGACCACCCCGGCGTGACGACTTCGGCCATCACCAGGCTCGACGACGGCCGCACGGTGACGCGCGTATTCTGCCGGTAACTGGCCTCCCGGTAGGCGATCAGCTGGTCCGGAGCCAGCTCCAGCTGCGCCCGCTCCCCCAGCCGCAGGGTCATCCGCTGCTCGGCAAACGACCCCGGAGTCCGGTAGATCTTCGTGGCGGACTGCGTCGTCAGCACCAACGCCGCCCCGTCACCAACTTCCACATCGATGACATAAAGATCAGCCCCAAGATAGGCCCCACCAGGGTTCACAACGACATAACAAACCTGCCCGGACTCATCGAGGTAATGCGGCCGTAAAACCCTCAAGGCGCCCCGATGATACTGATGCGCGGCCACGGACCTGGCCCCGCGATGCTCGATGCGCAGCTCGAGCTCCCCCATCGGCGACTTCACGGCAGGGGCGGCCGCAGTCCCCAGAGCCGCCGTCGTGCTCACGATGCCAGGTCGAGCATCAGGACGTCTCGCCGCACCCAGTCGATGACGGCGTCGAGCCCTTCGTCCGTTTTGAGGTTGGTGAAGCAGAATGGCTTCTCGCCCCTGAATTCGCGCGAGTCCCGCTCCATGACTGAAAGGTCCGCTCCGACATGCGGGGCGAGGTCGGTTTTGTTGATGATGAAGAGGTCGGACTTGATCATGCCCTGGCCGGCCTTGCGCGGGATCTTTTCGCCCTGTGCCACGTCGATGATATAGATCGAAAAATCGACGAGCTCGGGGCTAAACGTTGCGGAGAGGTTGTCGCCGCCGGATTCTACGAAGATGACCTGTAGGTCGGGGTGCCGTTTCTTGAGCTCCTCGATGGCCGCGGTGTTCATGGACGTGTCTTCGCGGATCGCCGTATGCGGGCAGCCGCCGGTTTCGACGCCGATGATCCGGTCCTCAGGCAGGATTCCGTTGGCGGCCAGGATTTTGGCATCCTCGATCGTGTAGATGTCGTTGGTGATGGCGGCCATGGAGATTTCGCGGCTCATGTGCCGGGTGAGCCGCTCCACGAGCTGGGTCTTGCCGGCGCCAACCGGTCCGCCGATGCCGATCTTGATGGGTTCAGACATTCTGTCCTCCTGCTAGCTCATGAACATTCGGGCACGTTGATGCTCGTGCCGCATCTGCGAAATTTCCAGTCCGGGGCTGACCGCCCCGAAGTCGTCCGGTGCCAGGCGGGCGATCCGCCCGACGGCGGCAGCGACGTCATCGGCCGCTTTCCGCAGCAGCCGCTGGCCGGCGTTCTGCCCCAGCGGGATGGCGCGGACGGCGTTCTGGGTCAGTGAGGTGACCGCTGCAAAAAGGTACGCGGCGAGCGCTTCGGTCAGCGGAACGCCCAGGGAACGGGCGACGACGGCGAACGCCAGCGGCTGGTGCCCGGCGGCGCGGCCGGTGGTCACCAGCTCCCGGTATGCCGCCAGTTCCGGGGACGGGAAAACCTCTAAGCCGATCTCCAGCAGCCTCGTCCCCATCTTGATGCTAGCCTCCCGCAGCTGCCGCGGCAGGAGCTGTGCCGTCAGCAGCGAATCCAGCCCGGCAACAGGGACGCCCTCATACAGGAAACGGATGGCAAGCCCGTCGGAATAGGAAAGCTGCTGCCCCACAAACGCGGAAAGCCACACCCCAAAGCTCGCCTCATCATGGACCAGCCCGCGCTCAATGTATGTCTCAAACCCCAGCGAGTGCGAAAACGCCCCGGTAGGAAGCGCAGAATCGGTGAGCTGCTGCAATGCCAACTGGTAATCGCTCACTGAACCGCCGCCGCGTCAGTGCGAGTGTTCGGCATGGCGGAAGGGGACGGGCATCACGCGTTCCTGGCGGTCGTAGGGCACTCCGACGTGTTTGAGGTAATCCTCCACGGTGTGGTCATACTGGCACACCATGACTTCGGCACCGTACTCGGAGGCGGCGTCGAAGAACTGGGCCTGCAGGTGCCGGTTGCCGAGCGAGTGCGCCACCACCCCCATCTCGTGGATGGTCCGGGGCGCCACCACCAGCACGTCGGTGGGCAGTACGGACACCACGATCATGCTGGTTTCGGCGATGTGCAGGATGTCGCCGTCACGGAGGTCCCCGGATCCGGACGGGAGCCGGATGCCGAGCTCCTTGCCGTGGTCCGTGGTGACGCGCTGGATGCGCTTGACCAACTGGGCGCTGGTCAGCACCACCTTCTCCTGGTGCAGACCGGCGAAGGCCCCGGCCTCCGAGGCCGGGATCTCGTGCAGGTTGCCGAGGATTTTCTCGATGATCACGTGGGGCTCCGGGGGTCGGGAACTTAGAAGAGGAAGTAGCGCTGGGCCATGGGCAGCACGTCCGCCGGTTCGCAGGTGACGTCCTCGCCGTCCACGGTCACTTTGTAGGTCTCCGGGTCCACCTGGATGTCCGGGGTGGCGTCGTTGTACTTGAGGTCGGCCTTGGTCAGCGACCGGATCCCCGACACGGGCCGGATGACCTTCTGCAGGCCAAGCTCTTCCGGCACCCCGGCGTCGATGGCGGCCTGGGACAGGAACGTGATGGAGGACTGCTGCACGGCCTTGCCGAACGCGGCGAACATCGGGCGCATGGTGCGCGGCTGCGGGGTGGGGATGGAGGCGTTGGCGTCGCCCATCAGCGCGTAGGCGATCTGCCCGCCCTTGAGCACCAGTTCCGGCTTGACCCCGAAGAACGCCGGGTCCCAGAGCACCAGGTCCGCAAACTTGCCCTCCTCGACGGAGCCGATGGAGTCGGCCATGCCCTGCGCGATGGCGGCGTTGATGGTGTATTTCGCCACGTAGCGCTTGAGCCGGAAGTTGTCACTCTCCGCACCGGAGCCAGTAGGAGCGCCGTGCGTTCCACCGGCAGGGTCCTTGAGGACCCCCCGCTGCTTCTTCATCTTGTCTGCCACCTGCCAGGTACGGGTGATCACCTCGCCCACCCGGCCCATGGCCTGCGAGTCGGAGGAGGTAATGGCGAAGACGCCCATGTCCTGCAGGACATCCTCCGCCGCGATGGTCTCGGCACGGATGCGGGAATCGGCGAACGCCACGTCTTCCGGGATGTCCGGGTTGAGGTGGTGGCACACCATGAGCATGTCCAGGTGCTCCTCGATGGTGTTGCGCGTGTACGGCAGCGTGGGGTTGGTGGAGGCGGGCAGGACGTTGGGGAGTCCGGCGATCTTGATGATGTCCGGGGCGTGGCCGCCGCCGGCTCCCTCGGTGTGGAAGGTGTGGATGACCCGGCCGCCGATGGCCCGGATGGTGTCCTCCACGAAGCCGCACTCGTTGAGGGTGTCGGTGTGGATGGCCACCTGGACGTCGTATTCGTCCGCAACCTTCAGCGAGTTGTCGATCGAGGAGGTGGTGGATCCCCAGTCCTCGTGGACCTTGAGCCCGATGGCGCCTGCTCGGATCTGCTCGGCGAGCGGTTCGACGGCGGAGGCGTGACCCTTGCCGAACAGGCCGATATTGATCGGCATGCCTTCGGTGGCCTGCAGCATCCGCTGGATGTGCCATTTCCCGGGGGTGACCGTGGTGGCCTTGGTGCCTTCGGCCGGCCCGGTTCCGCCGCCCACCATGGTGGTCACGCCGCTGGCGAGGGCGGTGGGCACCTGGTCCGGGGAGATGAAGTGAATGTGCGTGTCCACGGCGCCGGCCGTGAGGATCTTCCGTTCCCCGGCGATGATTTCGGTGCTGGCGCCGATGACGATGTCCACGCCGTCGGTGATCTGCGGGTTGCCCGCCTTGCCGATCTTGAAGATGTGGCCGTCCCTGAGCGCGACGTCGGCCTTGTAGATTCCCGTGTAATCCAGGATGACAGCGTTGGTGATCACGGTGTCCGGAACGTCCTCATCCCGCAGGACCTGGCCGTTCTGGCCCATGCCGTCGCGGATCACCTTGCCGCCGCCGAACACCACCTCCTCGCCGTACACGGTGAGGTCCTTTTCGATTTCGAGGAACAGTTCGGTGTCCGCGAGGCGGATGGCGTCACCCGTCGTCGGGCCGTACAGGTCCGCGTACTGCCTGCGTGTCAGCTCAAAACTCACGTGGCCTCCCCCTTCGCTTCTTGCCGGGCCTTGCCCGGATCCAGCGCGCCGTTGACCGCGTTGCTGAGGCCGTGAACCTCGCGGCTGCCCGCCAGTCCGATCAGCCGGACGGTCTTGCTGTCCCCCGGCTCGAACCGGGCGGCGGTGCCGGCCGGAATGTCCAGCCGGCGGCCGTATGCGGCCTGGCGGTCGAACTCAAGGGCGGCGTTCGCTTCGGCGAAGTGGTAGTGCGAGCCCACCTGCACGGGCCGGTCACCGGTGTTAACAACGGCGACGTCGACTGCCTCGCGTCCGGCATTGACCACCACAGGCGCTGAGCCCAGAACATACTCACCCGGAATCATGGCCTGCCCCTATCGGATCGGATCGTGGACGGTGACAAGCTTGGTGCCGTCCGGGAACGTGGCCTCGATCTGGACGTCGTGGATCATTTCGGGCACGCCTTCCATCACGTCGTCGCGGCTGAGCAGGGTGGTGCCGTAGCTCATGAGCTCAGCGACGGTGCGGCCGTCCCGGGCGCCCTCAATCAGTTCGTAGCTGATGATCGCCACGGATTCAGGGAAGTTCAGCTTCAGGCCGCGGGCCTGGCGGCGCCGGGCGAGGTCTGCGGCTACCACGATCATGAGCTTTTCCTGCTCACGGGGCATCAGATGCATCAGAAAATCCCTTCAACGGCCCGGCTCGGTCCTATGTTTATAGACCCGGAGGATCGGGCTTAGCCAGACCCGCCGGAGCGCTCCTGCCAGAGCACCTACGACTATGGTTCGTGACCACAGTAGGCCGGTCAGGTTTCCGTGAGATTTCCGGGGTCCGTCTCCCGGTTTCGGGGATGCGGGGAGACGGTGTGGCGGCGCTTAGCCTTCGCAGTCAACGCAATAGGCGTGGCCGTTCTTTTCGCGGGCGATCTGGGACCGGTGCCGGACCAGGAAACAGGAGTAGCAGGTGAATTCATCCTGGGCCTGCGGGATGACCTGGACCACCAGTTCCTCGGCGACGAATTCCCCGCCGGGAACCATGCCATCGTCCAGTGCGTCGGCCTCATCCAGCTCACGGACAACGCTGCGTGCATCAGGGGCGTTCGCTGACTGGAGCGCTTCCAGGGAGTTGTCCTGGGATTCCTTGACGTCGGATCGTACTTCGTCGTAATCGGTTGCCACTTAGGGGGTTCTCTTTTCTAATGTTCTTGTCTGACGGCAATGCAACATACACCATCGCGCCCTTATTCCCTGCCAGTAAGACAGACTGCGTCGGAGATACGCGGGGGACCCGTCAAGTTTAGAGTGCATTCCTGCCAGTTAAGTACAGGCGCCTTAAGTACAGACGATGGACGTCCAGGAACCTCAGTTCAGGCCGCGGGAGGTCAGGCGGCAGGCGCCGCCGTCGAATCCCTGACCACCAGTTCGGTTGCCAGTTCAACGTGCGTTGATTCCAGGGTTTCCCCGTTGGCCAGCCGAAGGACGGACCGGAGGGCAGTCCGCCCCATTTCCTGAAGCGGCTGCGCCACGGACGTCAGGCGGGGAACTGACTGTTCGGTGATGTCGGTCCCGTCGAAGCCCACCAGGCTCAGCTGTTCAGGGACGCGGATGCCCTGCAGGCGGGCCTGGTCCAGGACGCCGAGCGCTATCGCATCGTTACCGGCGAAAATTGCGGTGGGCCGGTCGGCGAGGGCGAACAGCTGGCGCGCGCCCGCGACGCCAAAGTTACGCAGGAACTGGCCGGTCACGATGTAGTCCGGATTCGCCGGGATGTTGGCGGCACGCAGGGCCGCCAGGTAGCCATGGAGCCGGGCAACACTGCATTCGGCAGCCTCAGGGCCGCCCAGGAACGCAATTTTCCGGTGCCCGAGCGCGATTAGGTGCTCAGCGGCGGCCTTGCCGCCGGCCCAGTTGGTGGCACCGACGCTGACGAACCCGGACCGGGGCGGATTGAGCGGGTCGATGACCACCACGGGGATGTTCCGGCGCCGGAAGGATTCCAGCTGGCCGGGCGTGACTTCGGATGTCACCAGGATGAGTCCCTTGCGGCCGGCATCGAAAAGCCGCTGGGACCATTGTTCGTGGTCCGTGTTCTGCAGCTTGTCCGGAGTCACGCTGCTGAGGACCACCTCTGCGCCCTCCTCCGCGGCGCAGCCGACGATCCCGGACATCACTTCCAGGGAGTACGAACTGTCCAGCCCGTCAAAGACCAGGTCCACGAGGGCCGGCCCGGCGGACCTGACCCTGCGCTGCATCGGCGACTCGTAACCCAGCTTGGCCAGGGCCTTCTGGACGCGGGCACGGGTCGCCTCTGCAACGTCGTCGCGGCCGTTGATGACCTTGGAAACGGTGGGAGTGGACACCCCGGCAAGCGCCGCGACGTCGGCCAGGTTCAGCTTGGCCTTAGGTGTCTTCGCAGGCATTCCAGCAACTTTCTCGAAAAATTTCGGTAGCTGAAGTCTGCACTAGCCGAGGCACCTCCGTCAAGATTCGCCCGAAAACCCTTGACGCAGGGCCGCGATCGGCGCTAACTTCTATCTCAGTAAACGAATTAGTTGCGAAATATTTCGAAACGTTCCGAGTCCCTGCTGCCGCCCGACCGGCCGGCACCCACCCAGCGCCGCAACGCCGCGGCTCTTTTCAATGGAGATCAGAATGGAAGCACGCCTTTCCTCACGCAGGTCATTCCTTGCCCTTGCGGCCCTCACTCCCCTCGCAGCCTGGACAGTGACCGCCTGCGGCACCTCGGGCCCCGGTACGGCGCCCGTCGGCGGCGCCACCTTCTGGTCCCTGACCGGAGAACCCAATGAGTCCATCCGGAAAAAGAGCCTGGACGCTTTCAATGCGGCCAATCCGGACTCCAAGGTCGTGGCCACCGCCTTCCAGAACGATGCCTACAAGACCAAGATCAAGACGGCCATCGGCGCTGGCCAGGCTCCCACCATCATCTATGGCTGGGGCGGCGGAACGCTGAAGACCTACGCACAGGCGGGCCAAGTGGAGGACCTCACCGGCTGGTTCGACGCGAATCCGGACGTCAAGTCCCGGCTCTTCCCGTCTTCCTTCGGCGCCGCCACCGTTGACGGCAAAATCTACGCCGTGCCCACGCAGACGGTGGCACCGATCGTCTTTTACTACAACAAGGAACTCTTCGCGAAAGCCAATGCCCAGCCGCCCAAGACCTGGGACGATCTCCTGGCCCTGACCAGGACCTTCAATGACATGGGGATTGCGCCTTTGTCGCTCGGCGGCCAGTCGCGCTGGACGTCCATGATGTGGCTGGAGTACCTGCTGGACCGCATCGGCGGGCCTGAAGTCTTCCAGGCGATTTTCGACGGCAAGGCCATGGCCTGGTCCGATCCGGCAGTGCTCGAAACCTGCGCCAAGATCCAGGAACTGGTCACGGCCAACGGATTCATCAAGGGATTCTCCTCCATCACGGCGGACAGCAACGCCGACCAGGCGCTCCTGTTCACCGGCAAGGCGGCCATGATGCTGCACGGAGCCTGGACATACGGCGGGATGAAGCACGACGGCGGAACCTTCGTCCAGGACGGAAAGCTCGGCTGGTTCGACTTCCCCACCATCAGCGGCGGCAAGGGCGATCCCCTGAACACCGTGGGCAACCCCGCCCAGTACCTCTCGATCTCCGCCAAGGCCAGCAATGCGGAAAAAGAAGCGGCTAAGAAGTTCTTCAAGGACGGCCTGCTGACCACGGATGAGATCACCGCCTATATTTCCTCCGGCCAGGTGCCCATTGTGCAGGGCATCGAGGACAAGCTCGCTTCGAGCGAGGACAAAGACTTCCTGACATACGTGTACACGCTGAGCAAGAACGCCCCCAGCCTGCAGCAGTCCTGGGACCAGGCCCTGAGCCCCACCGCCGCGGAAGCGCTGCTGAGCAACATCGACCAACTGTTCCTCAAGTCCATCACCCCGGCGCAGTTCGCCGAGAACATGAATGCGACGCTTGGGAAATGAGCGCCGCCTCACTCAGGGCCCGGGGTGGATCCCTCGGCTGGATGGTCCTGCCCGCCCTGCTGTTCTTCGCTGTCTTCGCTGTCCTTCCGCTCCTGGGCGTCGTTGCCCTGAGCTTCACTAACTGGGACGGCATCGGCGCGATCAGCATGGCCGGCATGGACAACTGGCTCGCTGTCCTGTCCGACCCCGTCATGTACAACGCTGTCTGGCTGACCTTCGTGATCATGGTGGTTTCCTGGCTGGTGCAGACGCCGATCAGCCTGCTGCTGGGCACTTTCACTGCCGGCAGCCAGAAGTACCGGGCAGTGCTCGCTGTGCTCTACTTCCTGCCGCTGCTGCTCTCCTCGGCAGCCATCGCCATCGCCTACAAGGCTCTGCTGGACCCCAACTTCGGGCTGGCTGAAGGCCTCGGCCTGCCGTTCCTGGCACAGGACTGGCTCGGCCAGCCCCAACTGGTGCTGTTCCTGGTGATCTTCGTGATCGCCTGGCAGTTTGTTCCGTTCCACACCCTGATCTACCAGGGCGGTGTCCGGCAGATCCCCAAGTCCCTCTATGAGGCTGCGGAGATCGACGGCGCGGGCCGGGTGAAGCAGTTTTTCTACATCACCGTGCCGCAGCTGAAATACACCATCATCACATCCTCCACCCTCATGGTGGTGGGCTCGCTGACCTACTTCGACCTGATCTTCGTGCTCACCGCCGGCGGGCCGGGGAACTCCACCAGGATCCTGGCCCTGGACATGTACCTGACCGGGTTCCGGGCCAACCTGATGGGACCCGCCAGCGTCATCGCCGTTATCCTGGTCGCGGTGGGACTCGGCCTGGCCCTGCTGCTGCAGCGGCTGGGCGGCAAGAACTCCGGCGGCAGCCAGCTGGAAGGACTCTAACCATGAGCGTCACCCTCACCAAAGCAACGCCTGCGGCCCTCAAGCCTACGGAGCCGGCCCCCAACCGGAGCCCGGGCCGCCATATCCGGAAACTGAACCTTCCGGGCGGACTGGGCGGCTGGATCTGGCTCGCCGTCATCATCATCCCCATCTACTACATCGTCATCACCAGCTTCAAGAGCCAGGCGGGATACTTCAGCGAGAACCCGCTGGCACCGCCGTCGAACCCGACGCTGGACAACTACCGGATGGTGCTGGAGGCCGACTTCGCACGGTATTTCCTCAACAGCTCGCTGGTGACGGCGGGAGCCGTCCTGCCCACGGTGCTGTTTTCCTTCATGGCGGCCTTCGCGATCGTCCGCGGGCGCGGCCGGTTCCTGAAGCTGGTCAACGGCCTGTTCCTCATGGGCCTGGCCATTCCGCTGCAGGCCACCATCATCCCGGTGTACCTGCTCATCATCCGGCTCAACCTCTACGACAGCCTCCTGGCCCTGATCCTGCCGTCCATCGCGTTCGGCATCCCGCTCACGGTGCTGATCCTGGCCAACTTCATCCGGGACGTGCCGGACGAGCTCTTCGAGTCGATGCGCCTGGACGGCTGCAACGAATGGCAGACCATGTGGAGGCTTGCGCTGCCGCTGGTGAAGCCCGCCATAGTCACCGTGGCCATCTACAACGGCCTGGGCGTGTGGAACGGCTTCCTGCTCCCGCTGATCCTCACGCAGAGCCCGGAACTGCGCGTGCTTCCGCTGGCCCTCTGGACGTTCCAGGGCCAATACAGCGTGAACATCCCCGCGGTGCTGGCCTCCGTGGTCCTCACCACCCTGCCCATCCTTGTCCTGTACGTCGTGGGCCGCCGCCAGCTGCTGAGCGGACTCACCGCCGGCTTCAGTAAGTAGCCCGTCAATGGAGAACACACCTATGAGTACGCCGCAAAGCACAGATACCCCGCCGATCCGGGTAGGCATGGTGGGCCACGCGTTTATGGGCGCCGCCCACTCGCACGCCTGGCGCACGGCGCCACGTTTCTTCGACCTTCCGCTGGTCCCCGAGCTCAGTGTGCTCGCCGGCCGCGACAGCGACCGGGTGGCCGCCGCCGCCCGCCGCCTGGGCTGGGCCGGCACCGAAACGGACTGGCGTGCGCTGGTGGAACGGGACGACGTCGACCTCGTGGACATCTGCACCCCCGGCGACACCCACGCGGAGATCGCCATCGCCGCGCTGCAGGCGGGCAAGCACGTGCTCTGCGAGAAGCCGCTGGCCAACAGCGTTGCGGAGGCCGAAAAGATGACCGAGGTTGCCGCCGAGGCCGCGGAACGCGGTGTCTTCGCGATGTGCGGCTACTCCTACCGGCGCACCCCCGCCCTCGCCCTGGCCCGGTCCATGGTGCGCGACGGCAAGCTGGGAACCATCCGCCAGGTGCGGGCGCAGTACCTGCAGGACTGGCTTTCGGATGAGAACGCCCCGCTGACGTGGCGGATGGACAAGGCAAAATCGGGGTCCGGGGCCCTCGGCGACATCGGCGCGCACAGCATCGACGCCGCCCAGTTCGTCACCGGCCAGAGCATCACCGGCGTCTCGGCCATCATGGAAACCTTCACGAAGGAACGTCCCGTGGGCGGCGACTTCGTGGGCCTGGGCGGGAACGGCGCTGTCGGTGCCGACGTCGAGCGCGGACCGGTGACCGTGGACGACGCGGTGATCTTCAGCGCACGGTTCGACGGCGGCCCGATCGGCGTCTTCGAGGCAAGCCGGGCCGCGCTCGGCAGGAAGAACGCCATGCGGCTTGAAGTGAACGGCTCCCGCGGGTCCATCGCCTTCGACTTCGAGGACATGAACTACCTCAATTATTACGACGGCGGCAGCGGCGCCGACCCGGAGTCGCTCGGGTTCCGCCGGGTCAACGTCACGGAGGCCCACCACCCGTACACGGGCAACTGGTGGCCGGTGGGCCACGGGCTCGGCTACGAGCACGGCTTCACCCATCAGGTGGTGGACCTGCTGACGGCCATCGGGGCCGGAACCCAGCCCGCGCCGTCGTTCGCCGATGCCCTCCAGGTGCAGCGGGTGCTGGCGGCAGTGGAACAGAGCGCAGACAAGGATTCCCGCTGGACTTCAGTGGACTGACGAGAAGGAACATAACAATGACTGCTACAAAAAACGCTTTGGTGGTGCGGGGCGGCTGGGACGGCCACCAGCCCGTCGAAGCCACCGATCTCTTTATTCCGTTCCTCCGCGAAGAGGGCTTCACCGTGCGGGTGGAGGAGTCGACGGCGGTGTACGCGGACGCCGAATACATGGCCGGCGTGGACCTGATCCTGCAGTGCAACACCATGACCACCATCGAGAAGGCTGAATTCGAGGGGCTCCGCTCCGCCATCGAAGCCGGCACCGGAATGGCCGGCTGGCACGGCGGCATCGCCGATTCGTACCGGAACAACTCCGACTACCTGCACCTGATCGGCGGGCAGTTTGCCTGCCACCCGGTCAAGGACCACGGCGAGCTGCACGGGGACGCGACGGACAACTTCCGGACGTACACGGTGAACATGCTCCCCGCCGCGGCGGAGCATCCGATCACCGCGGGAATTGGCGACTTTGAACTTTTCACCGAACAGTACTGGGTGCTGTCCGACGACTACATCGACGTGTTGGCCACCACCACGCTGCCCGCCCGGGAAAAGGATGCGTGGCACCGGGACGTGGTCTCGCCGGCGGTGTGGACGCGGTCGTGGGGCGAAGGCAGGATCTTCGTGGCGACGCCCGGCCACAGCGTGGAGATCCTCAAGGACAACAACGTCCGCACCATCATCGAAAGGGGCATGCTGTGGGCCAGCCGCTAGGAAACACCGCAATGGAGTCACCGTCTGCGTCACCGCGGGAGTCGCCGCTGAGGATCGGAGTGGTTGGCTGCGGCAACATCATTGCCGCCTACCTGGCCACGTTCCCGCGGCTCACCACCGTCCGGCTGGTGGCCGTGGCGGACCTCGATTCCTCCCGCGCGGAGGCCGTAGCGGCCGGGGAACCGGGCGTGCGGGCGCTGGGCGTGGACCAGCTGCTCGCGGACCCGGAGGTGGACCTGGTCCTGAACCTGACCGTCCCGGCAGCCCATGCGGACATCGCACTGCGTGCCATCGCCGCAGGGAAGGCGGTCTACGGCGAAAAGCCGCTGGCTGCCACCACTGAAGAGGCACGCAAGGTGCTCGAGGCCGCAGCGGCCGCGGGCGTCGTCGTCGGCTGCGCGCCGGACACCGTGCTGGGGACCGGCATCCAGACCGCCCGCAAGGCGATCGACGACGGCCGGATCGGGGCGCCGATCTCAGCGACGGCCACGATGGTGACGCCCGGGCATGAGCGCTGGCATCCGCATCCTGACTTCTACTACCTGCCCGGCGGCGGGCCGCTGCTGGACATGGGCCCGTACTACGTCTCCGCCCTGGTCACGCTGCTCGGCCCGGTGGCCTCCGTGATCGGAGCGGCCAGCCACACCCGGAGCAGCCGGACCATCGGCACAGGGCCGCGCGCCGGCGAGACCGTTCCGGTCGGCACGGACACGCATGTCACAGGGGTGCTGGTGCATGAATCCGGCGCGCTCTCCACGCTGGTGATGAGCTTCGACGCGGTGGCCACGCAGTCCGCCAACCTGGAGATCCACGGCGAAACCGGCTCGCTGATTGTGCCCGATCCCAACCACTTCGACGGCGAAGTCAAGCTCCGCAGCCTGGGCGGTGAGGGCTGGGAGGTGCTTCCCGTCTCGGCCGGATATGTGGATTCAGCCCGCGGCTACGGGCTGCACGACCTCGCCCGGACTCCGGCCGGTGAGGAGCCGCGGGCCGGCGGGGAGCTCGCCTTCCATGTGCTCGAGGTGATGGAATCCGTACTGGAATCGGCAGCTTTGGGGCAGGCGGTGAAGGTGGCCAGCCGGTGCACGCGGCCCGAGGCGGTGCCGCTGACCGACCTCGCAGTTTAGCTGTATTGGACCTCGCAGTTTAGCTGTATTGGACACAGCGGCGACAGCGTGGGCAGGCACAGAGGCAACAGCTCTGGCCGCACAAAGGCTGGAAAGCGGGCGGGCAACTCCACAGCCTCACTCGAGTCTGAAGTAGTTGTTTCGCCTTGGTTTTTGGCGCGGGTCGATGTGGGGTGGCGGGATGAACCACGGGACCCCGGTTTTGTCCTGGATGTGCCACTGTTCCTTGTGGATCAAATGGTGGTGATGGGAGCAGAGCAGGGTTCCGTTATCGGTGCCGGTGGGTCCGCCGTGTGACCAGTAGGTGATGTGGTGGGCTTCGCACCAGGGTGCCGGGATCGTGCAGCCGGGGAACGCGCAGCCCTGGTCGCGGGCGGTGATGGCTTTGCGGATGTGCGGCGGGAAAATCCTTGTGGTGCGGCCGATGTCCAGGATGCGGCCTTCGCTGCCGAGCAGGACGGGGATGATGTCGGCATCGCAGGCGATCTTCCGGACCGTGGACGCGTTGACCGGGCCGGTGAACGCGAACGACCCCGTGCCCGGGATGCCGGTGCCTGTGCTGCTCTCGGCGCCGTTGCCGCGCCCGGGGCCGGGGCCGGGGCCGGGGGCTGTGCGTCCGGGGCCTGGGGTTCCGGTATCCGGGTTGAGGCGGCCCAGCCGGTCCAGCAGGTCGCGGTAGTCGATGGTGACCATGACCTGGGGCTTGAACCCGCCCGCCGCGGGCAGAGCTCCGGTGGTGAGGGACGCTTTGGTGGCGCCGACCAGGCCGTCGAGGAGCCGCTGGGGGCGGGTCCGCAAGTCCAGGGCATCATCGGGCGCGGCGCCTGTGCCGTCCAGCATGCGGGTGCGGGGGTTGGTGGCGGTGTTCATCACGGTCAGGAGGGGCTCGCATTGGTCCGGGGTCGCGAAGATTTCGATGTGCTGCAGCCCGCGGCGGGCCTGCCGCAGGAACACACCCTGGCGGCGGCGGAGTTCTTCCTCGGACGGTTCGGACCCGTCCTGGTCGATCCCCTCGATCCAGCGCCGGGCGACCCGGGACAGCAGATCGGCATCACTCTCCACCGCCTGCCGGGTCAGCTGGTGTTCCATCCGGGCCACGGTCTCCTCGGGGGCGTGGTGCCGGACCTTCTCCAGGGCCAGGGTGATGATGGTCGCGGACCGGGACGCCACAGTCCCTGCGGCGACGGCGGCCGCGAGCACGGGCCGTTCCGGCGGCTCGATGTGCCCGCTGATCCCGGTCCGCGGAAGCACCGTCCCGGCGAGGCTGAGGCGGCGGCGGGCCTCGGCGATGCCGATCCGCAAACTGTCCCGGAGGAACTCGGCCGCGTTCCGGCACCCGTCATCCGCCGGATCCCGGGTCAGCCCCGGCACAGCGGCCCTCACGACTGCAGGAGTTGGTTCGGGCACCTCCGCCGCCACAGCGGGTCCGGGACCGGTGATCCACCCGTCAGCCCGGGCCGTCCAGCCCACCGGCCCCTCTACTGCCGCCGTCTCGTCTCCCCAGCCCGTGACCCACCCGGCCGCCGCCCCGGACCCCGAACCCGGCCCGGAACGCGCAGCCACCGCAGCCTCCCGCCGGGTCCGGTCCACCGCCCCGGCCGCGACCACCTGCAAAAACTCCAGGCTCCGGGCAGCTTCCTCGACCCGGGCGGCGAAAGCAGCAGCCGCCCGAAAATCCAGCAACGCGGCGTCCGCAACCGCCCTCGACCCCAAACCCCGCAACAACTCAACGCAGCGGGCCAGATCACCGCAACCGCCGCCGCCGGACGCCGCCTCAGAACGGTAAGCAGCCCCTAGTCCAACTTCCTGCTCCGTCACGGGCGGGACCCTGCGCAGGCCACGGAAGCGTGCACCGGGAAGCACGGCGGGCCCAGCGGCCGGGGGCAACAGCGCCCACGGCCCTGCGCCTCCTGCTGGATCTTCCCCCATGGCCTCCATGGCATAACTCTCTCACTTGGCACCGACAAAATAGGCCTGCCCGAAACGGCCCTGCAAAACCGTGATCGCGACCCTCTTTTGAACATGCGGAGGCCCCACCCCACTCCGCATTTACTAGCGTGTGTGATCGTTGCGCAGTGGCCTGGTGTCGACGCCTATCGTTCCCGGCTGGGCGCCGGCTTTGCGGCCCGGTGCCGGCGGATTTTCCAGACGACCAGCAGTGTCACGGCAGCGGCGGCCACAACGACGGCGGCGGCGCCGCCGGCCGTGCGGGCCACCTCGTCGTACAGGTCTCCGGCAAGGAAGCCGAGCGTCACGAACAGGCTCCCCCACAGCACGCCGCCGGTGATGTTCCAGAGCGCGAACCGCCGGTAGGGCATGCCGCTGAGGCCGGCCAATGCCGGCATCACGGCGCGGAAGAACGCGGTGAAGCGGCCCAGGAAGATAGCCGGTGCGCCGCGCCTTTTGAGGAACTCCCGGGCCTTGTCCAGCTGGGGGCGCTTCCGGTCGAAGATCTTCCATGAAATCAGCCTCGGTCCCAAGTGCTTGCCAATTTCGTAGCCCACGGTGTCGCCCAGGATCGCGGCGGAGACCACCACCGCGATCATCGCCGCGAGCGGGAGGCCGCCCTTTGCCGCGAACACGCCGGCCACCACTGCCGCGGTTTCCCCGGGGATGACGAAGCCGATGAAGAGGGCGTCCTCGGCGAAAACCAGCGCGAACACAACACAGGCCACCAGCAGCGGGCTGGCGTTGAGGAGCCCATCGAAGAATGCCTGCATCAGGAACAGTGTGGCAGTTCAGCCGGCGCTCGTCAGTACTTTCATCCGGGTCACGCGGCGCAGCCACCCCTCGCTCCGCACCTCGGCGTGAACCGGTGGAACCGGACGCCGTGCGGGGGAACCGTGCAGTGCAAGGCGCCTCCAGAGGCCGCAGTCCCGGCCCGGCTGTCCTCCCCGGACCACGCTTCAACCGCGGACCAGGCATCCCACGAGGCTTTCCCGCCGAGCCCAAGATCCGCCAGTGGCAAAGCCGCTTCAAGGTGTACACCCCCGGTGTTGAACACGGCGGCGAAACGGTCCGGCGTCGTCGTGCTCTCAGCCGCCCAGATCACCAGCTCACCGTCTCGGAGGAGTTCGCGGTTGTTGCGGCTCGCCTTGAGGACATCGAGCAGGTCGGTGTTGGTGAGGAGCTCCATGGTCTCGGGCGGCGAGGAGGGCAGGTCGCAGCCCAGCGTGAGCGGCGAGCGGGCAATGCACCAGAGCGTCATCATGGTGCGCTGCTCGTCGACGGTAAGCCGGGTGAGGCGTTCGGGGCCGCGCTCCGCCCGGTGGGCGATCCTGCCCACCGGCAGCATGTCCGCGTCAGCCCAGGCCCCCGGCCGCTGGTGCGGCGCCCAGCGCGCCATGCGCGCGAACTGGGCCTCGACGTCGTCCCATTTGTCCCAGAGGTCGTCCGAGACTCGCCACATCTGGGCGTTGGAACGGAGGTGCTCAAGGTGCGCGAGGGACAGCACCCGTCCGGGCGAGAGGCTGAGGACCATATCCCGGCCGGATTTCGCGATTGCGTCCTGGTACGCGGCGATCTCGGCAGCGAAGTACGGCCCCAGCATGTCGTCCGCCTTGACGAAGTCCACGCCCCACTCCGCGAAAAGTGCCAGCTGCGAATCGTAGTAGGCCTGCGCGCCGGGGTGGCTGTGGTCCAGGCCGAAGTTGTCCGTATTCCAGTCGCAGACCGAGCCGGTGTCCGCCACCTGGTCCGCAGTGAACGCCGTGCCGGCAACGGGGAGCCGGTCGCGGACCGCCTGGCGCGGTATTCCGCGCATGATATGCAGCCCGAACTTCAGCCCCAGAGCATGGATTTTCGCGGCCAGCGGGGCAAAGCCCTTGCCGTCCGCAGCAGAAGGAAAGCGGTTCAGCGCCGGCAACTGGCGGCCGAAAGCGTCCAGGACCAGGGCGGCACCGTCGTTGTAGCCGCCCGCTTTGGCATCGGGTTCGTACCACTGGATGTCGACGACGACGGTATCCCAGCCATGCGGTGCCAAATGGGCGGCCATGAACTCGGCGTTGGCGAGGACTTCGTCCTCCGTGACAGTGGTGCCGAAACAGTCCCAGCTGTTCCAGCCCATGGGAGGAGTTTGCGCCAACAACATTTATACAACGTTATAGATGGTTGCGCCCGAAGGGAACCCTTAAGGCCTCCTCCGGGCCCTAGCGTGCTTCGATGACGGCCTTCAGTTCCCGGAGCCTGGGTCCGGCAGCTTAGGGCGGAGTCTTAGGGGGCAGAGTCCCGCAGCTTCAGTTCGAAGCCCGCTGCGATGTGGAGTCCGTCAGGCGCAGCCTCGATGCCTTCGATCCGGTCAATGAGCAGCTGGATGGACCGTTCGGCGATTTCCTTCATTCCGGGAGCCACCGTAGTGAGGGACGGCGACGCGAAGCGGGCCTCATCGATGTCATCAAAACCCGCCACCGCAACGCCATCCGGTAGTTTGATGCCGCGGACCAGGAGCTCGTGCATGGCACCGAGCGCTATGGCGTCGTTGAGGCCAAAGACGGCATCGAAGCGGACGCCCCTGTCCAGGAGGCTGCCGACGGCGGAGGCCCCGCCGTCGCGGCGCCAGTCGCACTGCACCACAAGGGCGGGATCAAACTCCGCCCCGGCAGCCTCCAATGCCTTCCGGTGGCCGTTCAGGCGCAGGCCGGGGCTGTCCGTTGTGTCGCCTGCCGACGCGCCCAGCACGGCAATCCGGCGCCGGCCCCCGGCCAGGAGATGGGCGGTGACGGCTTCGGCCGCCTCGGCATTCTTCATGGTGACCAGGTCGAAGCGCGGATCCGCGATGTGCTCCCCGAGCATCACGATCGGCTTGCTGCCCTGGTGCGCGGCGATAGTCTCGACGTCCAGGGCCAGCGGGGTGAACAGCAGTCCGTCCGTGAGTTGGCGGAACGGACCCTGGAGCGCACTGAGCTCGTGCCCGGCGGCCGCTCCCGACTGTTCCACCAGGACCCGGTAGCCCCGTCCGGACGCTACTGTCATCAGCTTGGAGGCGAGCTCCGCGTAGTAGGGAATGGAGAGGTCGGAGAGCACCAGGCCCAGCATGCGGGTTTTGCCGGAGCGCAGGCTCCGGGCCGTCAGGTTGGCCTCGTACCCCAGCTCGGCGATGGCGTCGAGCACCTTCTGCTTGGTGGCCGGCCGGATGAACTCGTAATCATTGAGCACATTCGACACCGTTTTCAACGAGACGCCGGCCGCGCGCGCAACATCGTTCATGGTCACAGCCACAGGTGATTCCCTTCCCCGTCAACACTTTCAGCTACATCGTTGCAGACCAGCCCCGGTTTTGCCCTTTCCGCAGCATATACAACGTTATAGAATCGGTGCGGGCCGGGCATTCGAACCGGCCTTCCGCCAGCACACTCCGCCAGCACGTCACAAAGGAACCGCCATGCCGCCCACCGCGTCTCCCCTCTTCCGCTGCCCGGTGTTCGACGGCGCCGCCGATCCCACGGTCATCCATCGCCGCGGCACGGGCGAGTGGTGGATGTTCTACACGGCGCGCCGCGCCACGCTCACCACCGATGGGGTGGACTGGATCACCGGCACCAGGATCGGAATCGCAGTGTCCTCGGACGCAGGCGCCAGCTGGCAGTATCGCGGCGTGGTGGAGGGCCTCGATCCGGAGGACTCCCCCGGCCTGAACACGCACTGGGCCCCGGAGGTGGTGTGGCACAACGGCAAGTACCACATGTTCCTGACGTGGGGCGCCGGCGCTCCGAGCACCTGGGCCGAGCAGACCCGGCGGCGGCTGGTGCACTTCACCAGCGCCGACCTGGAGCAGTGGGAGTTCGGCGGACGGGTGGAGGTCGGGTCCGAGAACGTCATTGACGCCGCCTTCGCCGTCGTGGCGGACGGCCGCGCACGCCTCTGGTTCAAGGACGAAGTGGACGGCTCCACCACCTGGTCGGCGGTCTGGGAAGAACCAGCCCGCCGGGAAGAAACGGGCGGCGGCAGCGGCAGCACCGCCGTCGGACGCCCCGGCCGGCCGGGAACGGATGGCCACTGGCGCGCCGAGGGGCAGATGGTCGGGCTGCCCGCCCACGAGGGCCCCAATGTGTTCCGCCTGGGCGGCTGGTATTGGATGGTGGCGGACGAGTGGCGCGGCCAGGCGGTGCACCGATCGGCCGACGGCCTTGCCTGGACCCGGCAGGAAGCCAACAACGGCCTCATCCTGGACGCCCCCGGCGCCGGGGTAGACGACGCCACCTACGGCAGGCACGCCGACGTGGTCACCCAGGGCGACCACGCCTATATCTTCTACTTCACGCATCCGGAGTGGCAGGACACGGAGATGGCCAACGGCCTGGAGAATCCGGCCCGGGCGGTCCGTGAACAGCGCACCAGCATCCATGCGGCGCGGCTGCACGTGGAAGGGGACGTCCTGGTCTGCCTGCGCGACCTGGACGCCCCCGTCCACCTGGATCCGGCGCGCCTCTGATTAGGAGACACGCCGTAGTTCCGGCGCCTGGCTTCCCTATGGCCTAGTGCCCGACTCCGTCGACCGAGAGGCGGATCATGCTCCAGGACACCGCGGGTAGCTCGGCGGTGAGCCGGCCGCCGTCGACCTTGACACTGACGTTCTCGCCGGGCAGCACCGAGGTGGAGTCATCCGCCGTGGCCTGCCAGTACGGGTCCTTGTTCGTGTAGGTGACCGCCTCAACAACCTTGGCGTTCCCCAGACCGGCGACGGCGGCGTCCAGGGTGACGGCGTCCGTGGCCGAACGGTTCACGGCAAACACCACGGCCTCGCCGGCGTCCGCGTCGAAGGTGGCGACGGCGGACAGGGCGGCGAAGTCGGCAGTTTTGCCGCCGCTGAGCAGCGGGGATTCGACGGCGAGCTGCAGCACCGTGCCCTTGGCGTGCCGCGAGGTGAGGGCGAACGGG
Organism: Arthrobacter oryzae; assembly: GCF_030812315.1. Classification (GTDB taxonomy): domain Bacteria; phylum Actinomycetota; class Actinomycetes; order Actinomycetales; family Micrococcaceae; genus Arthrobacter; species Arthrobacter oryzae_B. The sequence continues at coordinate 404,397 of NZ_JAUSSM010000003.1, forward strand.
TGGAAAGTGGTCTGCTTCCAGGCGCGGCCGCCGGGCTCGGTCATGATGGGGGCAATGACGTTCACCAGCTGCGCCAGGCTGGCGGAGTGCACGCGGTCGGTGTTGCGGAGCAGGGTGACGAGGAGGTCGCCGACCACCACGGCGTCCGCCACGGTGTAGCGGTCCTCCAGGAGTACCGGCGCCACGGGCCAGTCCTTGCCGGTGGGTGCCTTGGATTCGTCGCGGCTCATGTGCCAGACGTTCCATTCGTCGAAGGAGATGTTCACCTGCTTGGTGGACTTTTTGACCGATTTCACGTGGTCGATGTGCGCCACGATGTCCTTGATGAAGGCCTCCATCCGATGGCCGGATGACAGGTGTTCCTGCAGGTCGCCGAAGTCCTCGAAATACTGGTGCGCAGAGATCAGGTCCACGAGGTCGTAGGTTTCCGTCAGCACAACCCGCTCCCACTCGCCGAAGCTGTCCATGGTCGGGGCGGAGCTTCCGCATGCCACCAGCTCCAGGTCCGGCTCCACCATCCGCATGGCACGGGCGGTGTCTGCCGCCAGGCGTCCGTACTCCGTGGCGTTCTTGTGGCCGATCTGCCAGAAGCCGTCCATCTCGTTGCCCAGGCACCACATCTTGATGCCGTAGCCGTTCTCGGCCCCGTTGGACCGGCGCTGGTCGGAGAGGGCCGTCCCGCCGTCGATGTTGCAGTATTCCAGCAGGTCCAGGGCCTCCTGGGTCCCTCGGGTGCCAAGGTTCACCGCCATCATCGGCTCGACGCCCGCTTTGACGGACCATTTGGCGAACTCGTCCACCCCCACATGGTTGGGGTCGGCGGAATGCCAGGCCAGGTCGAGGCGCGCCGGGCGCTGTTCCACCGGCCCCACACCGTCCTCCCAGCGGTAGCCGGAGACGAAGTTGCCGCCCGGGTAGCGCACCGTCGATACGCCCAGTTCACGGGTCAGTTCCAGGACATCTGTACGGAAGCCGTCAGCGTCAGCCTCGGGATGGCCCGGCTCGAAGATGCCGGTGTAGACGCAGCGGCCCAGATGTTCCACGAAGGCGCCAAAGGTACGGCGCCGGACCGGACCCACGGTGAAGGCGGGGTCCAGGGTGATCTTGGCAGTGGCGTGTTCGGAAGTGCCCACGTAAACATCCTCGTTTCTAGTCTTCTACAACGTTATAGAAGATCATTCTTCGTGCTGGGGCCGCCGCCGTCAAGGGCAAACCGCCACTGACCGGACTTCGCGCCGGGCCGGACCGGGTGCGGACGCCGGGCCCGGCGCGGGTGGCGCCCGGATCCCGGCCTCCTGCGCTAGCCTGCCCTGCCGTTCAGGACCGTCACGTTCACGTACTCCACGCCCGAACCGGTGGTGCGGACAACGTCACCGTCCTGGGGGCTATCGGACGTGACGGTGAGGTCGCGGACCACCGTCCCGTCGCCGCCGGCCCAGAGAGTCACGCCTTCCTCCGCGGTCAGCACCACGTCCGCCGCACGCCCGGTGGCGCCCCGGAGGGTCACATTGCGGCGGTCCTTCCAAATGACCGCAGGCTCGCGGTAGACGCCCGGCTGCAGTTCGATCGTCACGGGACGCGTGCTTCCGGCCGGGATAAGTCCGACGGCGGCACGGATGCTGCCGACGTCGCCCGTTCCATCCAGCGCCACCCGGATGAGTCCGGGCGCCGGTGAAAGCGTTCCGCCCGCGGGCCCGGCGAACCTCCGCACCAGCGCAGGGACGGCAACAGCGGGCCCGATCCGGTACGGGTAGCTCTCGGCAGGATCGAAGGCTGTCCCGAACTCCGGGCCGGTGTCCCCCGTGCAGCCGGAGAAGACGTTGCCGCGGACCGTGAGGCCGCCGCCTGCGCCCTGATGCTTCAGCGGATTGCGGACATCCGAGAAGTAGTTGCCCTCCACCACCATCCGGGCAGCATTCCGCCCGAGCATTCCATAACTGGAAATGTCCTCGAGCAGGTTGTTGTAGACGTGGGCGGCAGCGGTGTTGTCAATGCTGGCATTGCGCTGGTGGGTGTTCCGGATCCAGTTGTGGTGGAGCGTGAGCCGGGTGACCACGTTCGCAGTCCACCCCTCCCCCAGCGCCTTGTTGTGGTCCGCAAAGACGTTCCACGAGTAGCTCACCAGGTCGCAGTCTTTCCGGGTGTCCACGAGGCCGTCGCCCAGGCGGACGAAGAACATGTGGTCCACCCAGATGTGGTGCGAGGTGTCCACCTGGATGCCGTCGCGGTCATTGTCCGGGCGTTTGCCGTCGAAGTCGCCCGGGATGTACGAGTCCCGGACCGTGAAGTTCCGGAAGATGACATTGCCAACGGTGATCAGCTTGAAGCCGGCGTTGACCACCTCTGCCCCGGCACCGAAGCCGAGGAACGATTTGTGCGACTGGACCACGAGTTTCTCGTAGCTGCCGAACACAATGGAACCGTGCAGGATCACAACCAGGGGCTCCACAGCCCTGGCGGCCTCGCGGAGCCCGGCGGCCGTGCGGACGTGGATGATCTTCCCGCCGGCGCCGCCGGTTGTCCCCTGCAGCCCGTAGCCGGGCAGCGACGCGAAACCCGTTGGGGCTTCGGACCAGATGCTCCCGTCCAGGGCGCCGGGTTTCGGCAGTTGCGCCTCCGCGAACCCGTTGGCCGGGGTGCCCCAGGCTCCCGGTGAGCGGTGCGCCGTCGAACTTTCCGACGCCGGGTTTTCCGAGGCCTGAACTCCCGGCGCCGGTGCGGCCGCCGCCACGGCAGGGCACGCCGCCACCAGTGCGGTGCCTGCCAGCCCGGCGGCGATCACCGACCGCCGTGTGGGACCGGAGGTGCATTCCTGTGCCGCCATGTCAGCTCCGTCCGGCCGGGTTCCAGTCACCAAGGAAGGTCTCCTTGGTGAATTTGGCTGCTTCCTCCGCGGTGAGCTGGGGGTGGAATTCGTTGACGCACGCCCCGGGTCCGCCGTTGTTGTATTCGGCGAACCTTCCCTCGGTCCAGGAATGGCCGCTCATGTCCGACCATCCCTGCACTGCGATGTGGCCGCCCAGCGTGGAGTCCCTGATTAGGGCCATGGGATGCGCGTCGGGGTCGCTGCTTGCAAACCAGGGACGGCCCAGGCTGACCGTTCCCGGGGCTCCATCGCCGGTGAGGGTGCTGTCCACGATCAGGAATCCGTACGGGTTGGAGTTCTTGGTGCTCGGGGCCACGATGTAGCCGTTGTTGGTGTCGCTGCCCCGGTCCAGTGAGTGGATGGTGCAGCCGTCGAAAACCGCCGTGCCCCGGCCGTAAAGGAAGTCCACATCCCCCTCGACGTAGCAGTTCTTGAGGTACGTGCGGGCGGTCGCATCGCGGCCGGTGGTGTCCGCAAGATACGTGTCCTGATTGCCGAGGAAGCGCGTCCCGTCAAAGGTCACCCTGTCGCCCACGGTCCGCACGGCGAGCGCCTGGCTTCCGCCGTTGGCGGCTTCGTCGTAGGCGTTCTCCACTGTCAGGTTCCGGACCGTCGTGTCGGCGGCTGAAACAGTTAGCGTGGCACTGCCCTGCGCACCCCACGTGCCGCCGAAGAACTTCACGCCGTTTGCCGGGGTGTCATAGGTGATGACGACGTCGGCCGGGTTGCCTGTGCTGCCTTGGAGGGTCACGTTCGGGCGGTCTGCCCAGAGGTTCACGACTTCCCGGTAGGTGCCGGGTTTCACCGTGATGGTGCGGGGCTGGGTGTTGCCGCTGGGGATGGATCCGATGGCCGCCTGGACACTGGCGAAGTCGCCGGTGCCGTCCAGGGCAACCGTGATGTCCGTTGTGTTGTTCGGTTCGCTGCTCTGCCGCGGCCCGGCGCCGCCGGCGACGATCCCGGGTACGCTGGCGGCGTCGTCCTTCTGGTAGGCGTAGTAGTGCGTGGGGTCGAAGGCTGTGCCCACGTTGTCCTTGCGGCCGCGCGTGGAGTTGAAGATGTTGTCCCGGTTCACCACTTCCGTGGCCGGGTCCTTGGCCACCACGGGGTCAGGAACTGCGGTGAAGTAGTTGCCTTCGAGGACCACCTTGGCCGCGTTGCGGCCCATCATGCCGTACTGGCCGATGTCCTGCAGGAAGTTGTTGTAGACGTGGGCTGCCGCGGTGTTGTCCAGGCTGAAATTGCGCTGGGTGGTATTGCGGATCCAGTTGTGGTGGATGGTCATCCTGGTCACGGCGTTGGAGGTCCAGCCGACGCCCAGGGCCTTGTTGGTGTCCGCGAAGATGTTCCAGGAGTACGTGACGTAGTCGGAGTCCTTACGGGTGTCGATCATGCCGTCGCCCATGCGTTCGAACTTCATGTGGTCCACCCAGACGTGGTGGGAGGTATCCAATTGGATGCCGTCGCGGTCATTGTCCGGCCGTTTCCCGTCCCAGTCCCCGGGCAGGTAGGAGTCCCGGACGGTGAAGTTCCGGAAGATCACGTTGGAGACGTTGATGAGCTTGAAGCCTGCATTGACTATCTCAGCGCCGGCGCCGACTCCGATGAAGCTCTTGTTGGCGCTGACCGGAATCTTCACGTAGTCCGTGGCCTTGAGTGTGCCGCGGATGAAGATGACCAGCGGCTCGCCTGCGGCGGCATAATTCTGCAGCTCCCCGATCGTGGAAGCCGTGACGATTCGGCCGGACTGGCCTCCCGTGGTTCCTTCCAGCCCGTAGCCGGGTAGGGACGCGAAGCCGTCCGGCTTCTGCTTCCACATTGCGGCCGGTTCCGTCGCGGCCTCGGAAGCAACCGGCGCTGCCAGGTCCCCGGGCTGGGTGCGGTGCTGTCCCGCGTGGGCCGGGACGGCGGTGAAACTGCCCAGGATGACGACGGCGGTTGCCGCACCTATTAGGCGTCGCAAACTCATGCAAAACTCCTTTGTCTTGTTGGTCAGAACAGGCCGGTCAGTGATGTGCGGAGGGCTATTTCAGCCCGGTGGTGGCGATGCCGTTGATGAGGTACTTCTGGCCGGCGATGAAGAAACCGATGATGGGGGCGATGGACACCACGGACATGGCGAACATAGGCCCCCACATGCTCTGGCCCTCCGAGTCCATAAAGGCACGCAACGCCAGCGGAACCGTGTAGAGGTCCTGGTTCTGGATGTAGAGCAGGGGCCCGAAGAACTCGTTCCAGGTGGAGATGAACGTGAAGATGGCGGTGGTAGCCATGGCCGGAACACACAGCGGCATAATGACGCGCAGGAAGGTCCGGAAGGGACCGCAGCCGTCGATCTGGGCGGCGTCGTCGAGCTCCTTGGGCAGCGCCTTCATGAACTGGACCATCAGGAAGATGAAAAACGCGTTGGTGGCCATGAAGTTCGGCACGATCAGCGGCAGGTAGGTGTCCAGCCAGCCCAGCTGCGAGAAGATAATGTACTGCGGCACCAGGAGCACGTGGCCCGGCAGCATCAGGGTTCCCAGCATCAGGGCGAAGAACAGTTTCCGGCCTGTGAACTCCATCCGCGCGAAGGCGTAGGCGGCCAGGGCGCAGGAGAAGATGTTGCCCACAATGGAGAACACCACCACGATCAGCGAGTTGATCAGGTACACATGGAACGGCTGGTTCAACGCAGTCCAGCCCTGTTCGTAGTTGCTGAAGTCCCAGTTCTCCGGCCACAGGCCCAGCTGGCGGAAGATGTCATTGCTGGGCTTGAACGAACTGGAGATCAGCCACAGCAGCGGGTAGAGCATCACGAGGCCCACCAGGCACAGGACCAGGTGCCGGGAGAACCGGCTGCGGGGCGTCCCGGTCAGGGCGTCTTCCGGGGCCGCTTCCTTCTTTTGCTTGCGTTTTGCGGGTAATTCGAGGAGAGCCATTGCGGTTGCCTTAATTGTCGTAGAAGACCCAGAACTTGGATGCGATGAAGTTGATGGCGGTGAAAATCGCAATAATCATCAGCAGCAACCACGCCATGGCGGAGGCATACCCCATCTCGAATTCGGTAAAGCCCTTCTGGTACAGGTACAGGTTGTAGAACAGCGTCGAATCAGCCGGCCCGCCGGTGCCGCCGCTCATCACGTAGCCCTGCGTGAAGGTCTGGAATGAGCCGATGAGCTGCATGATGAGGTTGAAGAAAATGATGGGGCTGATCAGCGGCAGTGTGATGCTGCGGAACTGCCGCCACTTTGAGGCGCCGTCGATGGAGGCAGCCTCGTAGTACATGGCCGGCACCTGCCGGAGGCCGGCCAGGAAGATGACCATGGGTGAGCCGAACGTCCACACGTTGAGCACGATGAGGGTGCTCAGGGCGAACTCCGGGTCCGTGACCCAGGCCGGGCCCTGAATGCCGAAGAACCCCAGGAACCCGTTGACGATGCCGTCGTTGCCGAAGATGTAACGCCACAGCATGACAATGGCGACGCTGCCGCCCAGCAGTGAAGGCAGGTAATAGACGGAACGGTAGATGGACAGGCCCTGGAGTCCGCGGTTCAGCACCAGGGCGATCAGCAGTGCGGCTGCCAGCGAGATCGGTACGGAAACGAACGTGTAGATGAACGTGACCTTCAGGGACTGCAGGAGGCGGGGGTCCTCGAACATGGCCTGGAAGTTGGCCAGGCCCACGAAGTTCGGTTCCGTGAACAGGTTGTAGTCCGTGAACGCGAGGTAGAGCGAGGCGAAGAACGGGATGATCGTGAACAGCATGCCGACGAACCACGGCAGCAGGAACAGGTAGCCCGAGGGCTGGTTGGTGCGCCTGGACGGACCCCGTCGGGGTTTAGCGTCCCCCGGCGCAGCCAAAGTGGCGGCCGCGCCCGGGGCTTGCTTGGTCAGCACTGACATCGGGTCAGGCTCCTATCTGCGTGTATGCGGTTCCGGGCATCAGGCGGCTACTTGGTGATGGCCGCATTGCTTTTCTCGAGGAAGGTCTTCGCGGCGTCGGCAGGGCTGATCCGGCCAAACTCGACTTCGGTGGCGAGCTGCTTGAGGGTGTCCGCAACAACGCTGGCGCCCTTGGGGTAGACGTACGCCGGCGGGAGATCGTCCTCCTGGATGGCGGCCATCATGTCGACAAAAGTCTTGTCGTCCGTGCTGAGCTTGGGCGTGATCGACTGGGCCACTTCGGGGTTGATCGGCACGCCTCGCTGGGTGAGGGTCTCGGCAGCACCGTCACTGTCGTTGACCAGGAAGTTCAGCAGTTTGGCGGCTTCCTTGGGGTGCTTGGACTTGGCTGCGATGGACCACAACATGCTGGGGTCCGCTGAGTAGCCCCTTCGTTCAGCGCTGGTTTCGCCTGGAATCCGCAGCAGTACGACTTCCCCCTCCACAGCGTCGTTGTATCCCTTGAAGTTGTTGATGGGGATGATCTGCGATGCGACGGTGCCCTTGGCCAAGTAGGACTGTGCCGGCGAACCGCCGATTTGCTCGAAGAAGCCGGCGGGAGGATATCCGCCGGCCTTGCGGAGGTCCACGCTGTACTGGAACCAGTCCCGGATCGTTTCCTCACTGACTCCGAGCTTGTTGTCTTCCGTGTAGAAGTCCTCGCCCCGCTGCCTGGCGAGCATGATGGGTCCGGTTTCGGTCGCTACGTCGTAGCCGGCGCCGTAAACCTTGCCGCCCGTCTTTTGCGTCACCTCGGTTGCGAATTTGGCGTAGTCTTCCCAGCTCCACGTCTTGTCGTCCGGAATGGCAACCCCTGCCTGGTCCGTGATGGTTTTGTTGACCACTATCCCGATGGTGGTGACTCCGGTAGCCAGGCCGTACAGCTTGCCGTCGACGGTTCCGCGGCTGAGCACGGACTCCGGCACCTCGTCGAGGTTGAGCTCGGGCATGCTCTTCAGGTCAGCCAGCGTGCCGCGCTGCGCGTACTCCAGGAGGCTCCTGTTCGCCATGTTCAGCACGTCCGGAGGATTGCCGCCGGCGAACCGGGTAGCCAGCTTGTCGGCATAGGGCCCGCTATCCTGGTACTCCGTTTTGACCGTGATGCCCGGGTTCTTCTCCTCGAAGATCCGCAGCGCCGCCTCCGTCATCTTGGCCCGGTTGGCATCCCCCCAGAACACGAAGTTCAGTTCGACGTTGCCGCCACCGCCCGCAGGCGTTGCGCTTGCCCCGCAGCCGCTGAGGGCCAGGCCCGCCGCGGTGATTGCCGCGCCAAGGATGGCCCGGCGCCGTGGTTGGAATTTCACTGTCGTCTTCATCGATCGACTTCTTTCTGGCACGGTGGCCTGAAAAGTTTCTGAACATTTTCCCACTGGGAGGCCTCGCAACAGGTTTGATCTGCTCCCTAGTAAACGGGTGAGTAAACGATTTCTAGCAAAAACTTCTTGTGACTGTCAACACATTCGGGACAATTGCTCCGAAACAAGAATAGGAAACTTTCTGATTACTTGCCGAATGATTTCTGATGTGGCTACTCTGTTGGAACCCTCATCCCATTCGTCAGCAGGAGCGCCTCATGGAGTTGATCCGCCAGCACAGCACCGTCCAGAGCCTGGCCGTGCACGGCACTGAGGTGGCCCGCTACCAAAGCGGCACCGGCCTGGCTCTGCAGCAGGCGCCCCGCCCCTTCCTGCACCCGGTCCGGACGCTCAGCCGCACCATGGTCAGCGACGCTGAGCCGCCTGACCACCGGCACCATCTGGGGCTCTCGCTGGCCATTTCGGACCTGGGCGGCACCAATTACTGGGGCGGCAGCACCTACGTTCCGGGCAGCGGCCCGGCGATGCTGCCCAACCATGGGCGGCAGGTGGTGGTTTCGTCGCGAAGCAGCGCCGATTCGATCACAGAGACTATCCACTGGTCAGCGCGGGACGGCACCGTGGACGCCGTGGAAACCCGCAGCCTCAGGGTGTCGGCACATCCGGACCGGCGCTGCTGGTCGCTGTCGTTGACGTCCCGGCTCGCCCCGTGCGCGGACACCGCAGAGCTACGGCTGTCCTCCTCCGCGGTGAAGGGCCGGAAGGGTGCCGGCTACGGCGGGATCTTCTGGCGGCTGCCCCGCGATTCCCGGGCCGACGTCGTCCTGACGGAATCCGGCGCCGGCACTGAGGCAGCCCACGGCTCCCGCTCACCATGGCTGTCCATCGCTGCCGTGGTGGCCGGAAAACCTGCAAGCCTCGTCCTTGCCCAAGGACCCGCGTTGCCCCGGACAACAACAGCCCCGGCCGAGGCAACAGCCCCGCACGCGGAACAGGCCCTGCCGTGGTTCGTCCGCACCGACGGGTACCTCGGCGCCGGCCCGGCCGTCGCCTGGGACCGCATCCGCCCCGTGGACGCCGCCCGGCCACTGGAACTAAGCCTTCACGCCGTGGTTATGGACGGCACAGTGGACACCCCGGAACTTGCCCGCAAACTCCTGTGCCAGCACCCCGTATTTGCCCACACCCAGATCTTCGACAGGACAGCATGAGCAGCCCCGTTCCAGCCCCCGCCTACACCAACCCGGTCCTGAACGCGGACTGGCCGGACCCCGACGCCGTCCAGGTGGACGGCTCGTACTACCTCATCGCCTCCAGTTTCAACCGCGTTCCCGGCCTCCCGGTCCTGCGGTCCCGGAACCTGGTGGACTGGGAGCACCTGGGCCATGCCCTGCCCGAACTGCCGGGCCGCCACTACTCCCTTCCCCGCCACGGGAGCGGGGTCTGGGCACCCGCCCTGCGGCACCACGACGGCAAGTTCTGGATCTTCTACCCGGACCCGGACCACGGCATCTTCGTCGTGACCGCCACCGACCCCGCCGGTCCGTGGACCGAACCCCACCTGCTGTACGAAGGCCGCGGGCTGATCGACCCGTGCCCCCTGTGGGACGACGACGGCAGCGCCTACCTGGTTCACGGCTGGGCCAAAAGCCGGATCGGCGTCAAGAACAGGCTCACCGTCCACCGGATGAGCCCGGACGCACGGAGGCTGCTGGACGGCGGCGTCCACGTCATCGACGGCGAGGCCCTCGCGGGCTACACCACCATTGAAGGGCCAAAGTTCTACAAGCGGGATGGCTGGTACTGGATCTTCGCGCCGGCCGGCGGCGTTGCCACCGGCTGGCAGTCCGTGTTCCGCTCCAGGTCACCGTTCGGCCCGTACGAAGGGCGCCGCGTGCTGGCGCAGAATTCCAGCCCGGTTAATGGGCCCCACCAGGGCGCCTGGGTCACCACGCCTGAGGGCGAGGACTGGTTCCTGCATTTCCAGGACCGCGGCCCGTACGGCAGGGTGGTCCACCTCCAGCCCATGGGCTGGGACCCGGACGGCTGGCCGTGGATGGGCGAAAGGACGTCCGACGGCGGCGCTGGCACCCCGGTCCTTCAGCATGCCTACCCGACCGGCACCGGTCCGGAGGACGTTGCGCCGCCGGCAAGCGACGCTTTCACCAGCGACAAACTGGGACGGCAATGGCATTGGCAGGCCAATGCGGACCCCGCCTGGCTGACGCTGCCCGGAGACGGGCGGGCGCTGCTGCATCCCAAGGCCAACGATCCCGTCAACCTTCGCGAGCTGCCCAACGTCCTCGGCCAGATCCTGCCCGGTGTCGAGTGCTCCTTCAGCACCTCGTTAAAACTGGACGGCGTCCCGGTCGGAACACGGGCCGGCGTCGTAATTCTGGGCAGGCAGTATGCCTGGCTGGGCATAGTGCGGACGGCGGACGGGTACCTCCTTGGTTCAGGACGGGGCGGACAGCGGCCGCAGGAGGATCCGCTGACGGATGCAGTTGAGCTACGGGCACCAACGCTGGACGTCAGGATCCGGGTCGATGCCGGGCATCAGGCCCGCTTTGAGTGGCGGACCGGCACCGCATCGGAATGGCGCATGCTGAACGCGGTCTTCGACGTCGTGGAAGGCCAGTGGATCGGCGCGGAACTCGGCATCTTCGCGGCTTCTCCCCTCGGTTCGGCCGAAAGCGGCGGTGTTATTGTTGGACCCGTGCAGGTGGATACCGCACCGGCCACGCTCGAACCCTCCGGGGAATTTGCGGCGGCTGCGACGCCATGACGCCAAGGACAGCCCAGTTGACCGCCACGAATCGACCCAAAATTGCCGATGTGGCCGCCGCTGCCGGAGTTTCGGCTCCCACCGTTTCCAAAGTTCTCAACGGCCGCTCCTACGTTTCTGCAGCCACCCGGGAAAAGGTCAACGAGGCCCTCGCGAAGCTGGACTACAGCAAGCGCACCGCCGCTCCTCCCGTTCCCGGGCTCCTGCAGCTGGTGGTCAACAATTTTGACAGCCCGTGGATGCTGAAGATCCTCGCCGGCGCGGAGGAAGCCGCGGCCCGGCAGGGGTTTACGCTGGCCTGCACCCTGGCGGAACACGCCACCCAGGACAACTGGCGCAAACTTCGCCAGTCCTCGGCCAACCAGCTTGCCGGCGTCATCCTGCTCGCCCCGCACCGCGGCTCCCGGCTGGTGACCACGCTGCGTTCGCTGAACATTCCGTCAGTGGCCGTGGACCCGCAGGGGAACGAGGCAATGGGCATCCCCAGCGTCAGCCCGGCGGCGTTTTCCGGGGCACTGCATGCGGTGGAGCACCTGCTCGGGCTGGGTCACCGCCGGATCGGCATCATCACAGGCGGCGGCGCGGGTTCCGTCCACAGCCGCGCACGGTATGCGGCCTACTCCGCCGCCCTTCAGGCCAGCGGGCTGCACCTCGACAATGACTTGGTCCGCGACGGCGATTTCAGCATCGAGGCGGGATTCCGCCTCGGCGGCGAACTGCTGGATCTTCCGGCCCCGCCCACGGCCGTCTTTGCCGGCAATGACCTCCAGGCCCTCGGCCTGATGAGCGCCGCATCAATGCGGTCCATCCGGGTTCCGGACCAGCTGAGCGTGGTGGGCTTTGACGATATCGGGCAGGCGGCCATGGCATCTCCGCCGCTGACCACTGTCCGCCAGCCGCTGGAGCAGATGGCAGCCATGGCGGTGGGCATCCTGGTGGAACAGATCGGGCATGCGCCGAAAAGCCCGCAGTCCGTTGAGCTCGCCACGGAACTCATCGTGCGGAATTCAACGGCGGCTCCACCGGACGCCGGCAAACCGTGACCTGCTCCCGCTCCCGCTCCCGCTCCTGAACCCCACCTCGTTGTCCGGGCCACTGGCCGGACTCCGGCGCGCGGGCTTACTTTTTAAGCAGGTGCCATGAGAGGGGACTTCCCATGCGATCCCAGCAAGCCGAATCCTGCCGCCTGACCCGCCTCCGTTTGGCCTGCGCAGGCGCCGCTGCCGCCGTCGTCCTTATGGCGTCCGCCTGCACGGCGGGTCCGCAGCCAGCTCCGCCGTCCACTGCCTCCGCCACCGCTGGCGGCAGCCCGGTGCAGACCGCCCAACCGGGCACGCCGCAGACGGCCGCGGACATCCCTTCCATAGTGGAGAACGTCCAGCCGTCCGTGGTCACGGTCCTGACAGACGGGGGCGTGGGCAGCGGCGTGGTGTTCGATGCGGAGGGCCTGATCCTCACCAACGAGCATGTGGTGCGGGGCAACACGGACGTGGAAGTCGCGTTCGCCGACGGCCAGCGGGTCGCCGGAACAGTCAGGGCCGTGGATGCGATCTCGGACCTGGCGCTCGTGGAGGCCAAGCGCACGGGGCTTCCCGCGGCAAAGTTCCAGACCGACCTGCCCAGGGTGGGTGAACTGGCGATCGTGATCGGCTCACCGCTGGGTTTCGAAAACACGGCCACGGCGGGAATCATTTCCGGGCTGCATCGCGAAATTCCCGGTTCGGCAGCCAGCAGCCAGTCGCTGGTGGACCTGATTCAGACTGATGCGGCCATCAGCCCGGGGAACTCAGGCGGCGCCGTGGTCAATTCCAGGGGCGAGGTGATCGGCATCAGCGAGGCATACATTCCGCCGCAGTCGGGGGCGGTGGCGCTGGGCTTTGCGATTCCGGCCGCGACGGCCGTCCGGGTGGCCGAACAGCTGCGTGAGGACGGCACCGCCGACCACGCCTTCATCGGCCTCCGCCCGGGCGGGATCACTTCCCAGATCGCCGAGCAGCTGGGGCTCCAGGACACGCGCGGTGCCCTGGTGCTCTCGGTGGTCGACGGCGGCCCGGCAGACGATGCCGGCATCCGGCCCGGGGACGTCCTCATTGCCCTCGACGGCAAGGAAGTGGCCTCGCCCGAGGACCTGCTGGCCGAGCTTCGCGGCAAGACCCCGGACCAGACGGTGAACGTCGGCTACCGCCGGGGCACCGAATCCAGGGAAGCCAAAGTGACCCTCGCTGCCCGCCCGGCCGCAGAGGGCTGAGCGGGCAGCGGCGGTGGTCTACAGCCCGCCGGCCAGCTTGTAGTACGCAGCGTTCCAGTTCAGTTCCTTCTTGAACTGTTTGATGGTGGTGCCTTCATCGATGGCCAGCAGTTCGGTCCGTGCAATCTCGGCGAAGTCCTCGAACACGTCCATTCCCACGGCAGTGGAGAGCACAGTGTGGTGCGCAGCTCCGGCGGTGAGCCAGGCCGCTGCAGAGGTGGCGAAATCGGGTTTCGGAGACCACAGCGCGCGTGCCACAGGCAGGTTCGGCAGCGGCTCGTCCAGGTCCACGACGTCGACGGCGTTGGCCACGAGGCGGAAGCGGTCCCGCATGTCGGACAGGGCCACCACGACGCCGGGGCCTGCGTCGGTGTCGAACACCATGCGGACGGGGTCTTCCTTGCCGCCGATGCCCAGCGGGTGGATCTCGACCCGCGGCTTCGTGGCGGTCAGCGACGGGCAGACCTCCAGCATGTGCGCACCCAGGATCTTCTCCTGGCCTGGGGTGAGGTGGTACGTGTAGTCCTCCATCAGGGAGGCGCCACCGGGGAGGCCGGAGCCCATCACCTTGGCCGCACGGACCAGGATTGCGGTCTTCCAGTCGCCCTCAGCGCCGAACCCGTAGCCGTCGGCCATCAGCCGCTGCACGGCCATGCCGGGCAGCTGGCGCAGCTCGCCCAGGTCCTCGAACGACGTGGTGAAGGCGGCCGAGCCGTTGGCCTCGAGGAAGCTGCGCAGGCCCAGCTCGATCCGCGCGCTGTAGCGCAGCGATTCGTGCCGCGCTCCCCCCTCCTTCAGTTCCGGCACCACCTCGTAGAGGCGCTCGTACTCCGCCACCAGGGCGTCGACGTCGGACTCGGCGGCACCATGCACGGCGTCGGCGAGCTCGTTGACAGACCAGGTGTTGACCGAGACGCCGAAGCGCAGCTCGGCTTCGGTCTTGTCGCCTTCGGTGACCGCCACGTTGCGCATATTATCGCCGAAACGGGTCAGCTTGAGCGTGCGGACGGCGGCCCAGCCGGCCGAGGCGCGCTGCCACACACCCACCTGGCGGGAGACCTCCGGGTTGGACACGTGGCCCACCACGGTCTTGCGGGGAATGCCAAGGCGGGACTGGATGTAGCCGAACTCGCGGTCGCCGTGGGCTGCCTGGTTGAGGTTCATGAAGTCGAAGTCGATGTCCGCCCAGGGCAGCTCCACATTGGCCTGGGTGTGCAGGTGCAGGAGCGGCTTGCGCAGCAGGTCCAGGCCCTGGATCCACATCTTGGCCGGGCTGAACGTATGCATCCAGGCGGTCACACCGATCACGGAATCGTCGGAGTTGGCTTCCAGCGCGGTGCGGCGGATGGCCTCCGAATCGGTGAGGACGGGCTTCCAGACCACCTTGACCGGGACATCGGAAGATGCGTTCAGCGCGGCGGCAATCTCCTGCGACTGCGCTGCGACCTGCTTGAGGACGTCCTCGCCGTACAGGTGCTGGCTGCCGGTAAGGAACCAGACCTCGTACTGCTCGAGGGACGTGTTGTTGGCGTTGCTCATGGGGGTTCTCCTGAAGAAAGCGGGCGGGCTGCGGCGCTACTGGCCGTAGACGTTCTGGTAGCGGGCGTAAAGGGAATCGATGCTGCCCTGGTCGATGGGCAGGGGTTCGCCCAGCTGGCGGGAAATATGGACGGTGCGTGCCACTTCCTCGCACATCACGGCGGCCTTCACGGCGGAGCGGGCGTCCTTGCCGATGGTGAACGGCCCGTGGTTCTGCATCAGGACCGCCGGCGACGTGGAGTTGCGGAGGGTTTCCACAATTCCCTGGCCGATCGAGTCATCGCCGATCAGCGCGAACGGACCCACCGGGATGCTCCCGCCGAACTCGTCGCTCATCATGGTCAGCACGCACGGGATAGCCTCGCCGCGGGCAGCCCATGCCGTGGCGTAGGTGGAGTGCGTGTGCACCACACCGCCCACTTCCGGCATATGCCGGTAGACGTATGCATGTGCCGCGGTGTCCGACGACGGCGAGAACGGCGGGTTGCCCCACTCGCCGTCAGCGGGAGTTCCGTAGAGGTCCGTGACGACCATGCTCTCGGGCGTGAGGTCCGCGTAGGAGACCCCTGACGGCTTGATGACCATCAGGTCATGGCCGGGAACACGCGCGGAGACGTTGCCGGCCGTCCACACCACCAGTTCATAGCGGGTGAGTTCGGCGTGCAGTTCGCAGACCTCTCGCCGGATCTGCGCGATGGCTTCAAGGAGGCTGCTCATGCGGACACTTCCTCTGCGGCCGATTCGGCGGACGCGGCGTTCTGCTGAGGGGCGCCCGCGGCGGCGGCAAACGACGGCCTCGCCGCACGCTGGATCGCCTTGAGGCGGTGCATCACGCTGTTGGTGCCGCGGCCGAAGTAGTCGTGCAGCGTGCGGTACTCCTGGAAGAGCTTTTCGTAGGCGGCAACATTTTCCGGAATGGGAATGTAGATGCTGCCGGGCTCCGAACCCATGGCAGCGGCAGCGGCACGGATATCCTCGTAGTGACCTGCGGCCACGGCGGCGTGGATGGCCGACCCCAGGGCGGGTCCCTGGGTTGAGCCGATGGTGGAGAGCGGCAGGCCGGTGATGTCCGCGTAGATCTGCATGAGCAGTTTGTTTTTGAGCAGGCCGCCGGCGACGATGAATTCCCTGACGGGCACTCCCGAGTCGCGGAAGGCGTCCACGATGGTGCGCGTGCCGAAGGCCGTGGCCTCCAGCAGTGCCCGGTAGGTGTCTTCAGGCTTGGTGGCGAGGGTCTGGCCCACCACGACGCCGGAGAGTTCGTGGTCCACCAGTACGGAGCGGTTGCCGGAGTGCCAGTCCAGGGCAATGAGCCCGTGTTCGCCGATGGCCTGGCGGGAGGCCAGTTCCGTGAGGTATTCATGGATGCCCAGGCCTGCGGCTTCCGCTGCCTGGTGGTATTCGGGCGGGACGCCGTTGCTGGTGAACCAGCCGAAGATGTCTCCCACACCGCTTTGGCCGGCTTCGTAGCCCCACAGCCCGTCGACGATTCCGCCGTCAACCACGCCGCACATGCCCGGGACTTCACGAAGCTCGGCGCCGTTCATGACGTGGCAGGTGGAGGTTCCCATGATGGCCACCAGCTGCCCGGGCTCCACTGCCTTGGCTGCGGGCGCCGTGACATGGGCGTCCACGTTGCCCACTGCGACGGCGATGCCCTCCGGCAGCCCGGTCCAGGCTGCCGCCTCGGCCGTCAGGTAGCCGGCGGCATCGCCCAGCCGGCCGATGGTGTGGGCCAGCTTGGCGCTGACAAAATCCCTGAAATCCGGGTTCAGGGCGGACAGGAATTCCTCGGACGGGTAGCGGCCGTCCTGGTAGATGCCCTTGTATCCCGCGGTGCAGGCGTTGCGGACGTAGTTGCCGCACAGCTGCCAGACGATCCAGTCGGCCGCTTCCACCCAGTGGTCCATTTCGGCGTAGGTTTCCGGGTCCTCCTCCAACAGCTGCAGGCCCTTGGCGAACTCCCATTCGGAGGAGATAAGCCCGCCATAGCGAGGCAGCCAGTTCTCACCGAGTTCCGCGGCCAGGGCGTTGATGCGGTCCGCCTGCGGCTGGGCGGCATGGTGGCGCCACAGCTTCACATAGGCGTGCGGGCGGTTGGCGAATCCGGGCAGTTCGTTCAGCGGCGTACCGTCCGCCTTGACGGGAACCATGGTGCAGGCCGTGAAGTCGGTGGCGATTCCCACCACGGCGGCGGGGTCGATCCCGGCGTCGGCGATGGCCGCGGGAACTGCCCGGCGGAGCACGTCGCGGTAGTCGTTGGGCACCTGCAGGGCCCACTCGCCGGGCAGGCGGGCGGCTGTTCCATCCGCCAAATCGGCCGGGAGCGCATCGGTGACAACGGCGTGCGGGTATTCAAATACGCCGCTGCCCAGTTCCTTGCCGTCCCGGACGCGGACCACCACGGCCCGTCCGGACAGCGTGCCGTAGTCGACGCCGATCACAAAGCTGTCTGAACCGTCTGTGACGTCCATCAATTCCTCCAATAGTCTCCGCTGCTCTGCGGTTGTCCTTAATTGTTAGCGCTAACAAACGACCTGTCAAGACATGGCTCTCGCTGCATGTGGTGCCAAGGGCAGGAAAACGCCGGCGGGGCGGGCCGGAGCGTGGGCCTGCTCAGGCGGGCGGGGCCGTGCTCGCGCGCACTACGATGCGGGGGTCAACCACTGTGGTTCGGGCCCCAGCGCCGTCTTCAAGCAGCGCCAGCATCATGTCCATGCACCGGCGGCCGAGCTCTTCGAAGTCCTGGCGGACAGTGGTGAGCGGCGGCATGAAGTAGCCCGCCTCGGGCTGGTCGTCGAAACCCACCACGGAGACGTCCTCCGGCACCCGCACGCCCGCTTCGCCGAAGGCCCTCAGGACGCCCAGGGCCATCTGGTCGTTGCCGACGAAAACGGCCGTGGCACTGCGCTCGACGGCAAGCTTCTGCCCGATGCCGTAGCCGCTTCCGGCGCTCCAGTCGCCCTCGACGAGGAGGTCGTCGTCCAGTCCGGCCTCGGTGAGTGCCTCGCGCCAGCCTTCGGCCCGCTCCGCGGCGTCGATCCAGTCCTGGGGGCCGGAGATGTGGCCGATCCGCTTGTGGCCCTGCTCAATCAGATGGGCAACGGCAAGCCTGGCTCCCAGCTTTTGGTCCACCATGGCACCGCTGAACCTGCCTTCTCCGCTGGAGCCGACCACCACCACCGGCACGTCCAGGTTGAGCACCTCCAGGGCCTGCAGGGTTCCTGCGTGCGGAACCAGGGCCACGATCCCGTCCACGCCCTGATCCATGAAATGGCGTGCGGCGTCGGTGATCGAATCCGCGCTGACCTCCCGGAGAGCGGCGATGCTCACGAAGTAGCCGGCGTTCCGTGCCGCCTGCTCCACGCCGAGCAGCGTGTTGGCGGGCCCGTACTGGGACAGCTCGCTGGCCAGGACACCTATGGTGTGCGAACGCCGGGTCACCAGGCTTCGCGCGGCGGTGTTACGCCGGTACCCCAGCTCGGCGACGGCAGCCTCGACGCGTTCCCTGGTTGCCTTGCTCACATTGGGGTGGTTATTGATTACCCGGGACACTGTCTGGTGGGAGACGCCGGCGCGTTCCGCCACGTCTTCAAGTCGCGGAAGGCGCCGCTCGCTGCTGTAGGCCATATAGCTATTGTGCTCGAGCCTGCAGCGCATCCACGAACACGCCCGGAATGTCCTGCGGATTCCTGGCCACATAGCTGGTGCCGCCAGTGGCTTCGGAAATCTTCCGGAGGGTCTCGGCGTCGGCGTCTTCGGTAATCCCGATACTGACGATCACCACGGGCTTGGCCGGGTCCTGTTCACGCCGCAACGCCTCCAGCAGCTCCTCCAGGCTCAGGGAGTCCGGGTCTTCGTTGGCTCCGTCGGTGAACAGGATCACGCTGTTGACAGCGCGGGCATCGTAATTCGCCTTGACCGTCCGGTAGGCGGCCAGGGTCGAGTCATAGAGCCCCGTGGCGCCGCCGGTGCGCTTGTCCAAGCCGGAGATGTCGGCCACGAGCCGGTCCCGCTGCGTCACGCCGCCCACCACCTCGCCCATTTTCCTGATGGGATCGAGCTCCACGTAGTCCTGGCTGCCGCCGCCGAGGCCAATGGAAAACGCCCACATCCCCAGCGCAGCGGTGTTGGGAAACAGCTTGCTGCCCGCAATGGCCGCCTGCTGCGTGAGCTGCATGCGGGTCTGTGTCCCCGCCTGGAAGTTCATGGAGCCTGAGACATCCATCACCACCAGCGACCTGAACGGAATGGCCTGGAGGGACCAGCCTTTCAGCGTCCGCTGCACGGTTTCTGTTGAAGCGGGCTTGAGGGCGGCAACGCTTCCCACGCCTTTCCGGTCCGGGGTGCGGCTGCCGCCCACGGGCCGAAGGCCGCTGTCGGCGAGCGCCTGCTTTCCGTCCTCGGTCGCCATGGCGGAAGCCAGCGCCTGTGCGGCGTCGGCTGCGGCACCGCCGCGTGCCCGACCCGCGGCGGTGAGGGCCACCGGGTAGTCCAGCGACACGGACCCGGTGTGCGGCACCGACGCTGAAAGCCCGGCCCCGGGAGCCGTCTGCGCGAAGGCCAGCCAGGCCTGCTCCGTAACAATGGCGAATCCCCCGCCCGAAACCACCGCCTCGAGCTGTTTGGCATCGGTCAGCTTCTCTCCCGTGCGTTGACTCTCGCTCTGGGCGAGCTGGGCGGTCGCGGCCTGAAACGTTTTGTCGTCCGCGCGGCCGGCCTCCACTTCGGAGAGGGCTCCCAGCAGCGCCATTTCCCCACTGCCGGTCACCAGCGGATCGCTGAACCTGACGCCGGGAGCCTGCAGCGCGCTGAGCCAGGCGGCAAAGCCGGGGACTTCCCCCTGGCGGCCGACAATAACGCCGGGCGTCGAGGCGAGGGACGGCACAGTGATTTCAGGCGCCGCGGCAGTCACCACCCGCTGCACCCGGACCGCCGAATCGGCTACCCACAAGTCCGGGGCATCCTTGCCCGCAGTCACCGAGCCGGCAAGCTCAGGCTGCGTCCGTGTTTCGATGGTGTACTTCACACAGGCACCGGTGGGCACCTTTGCCGCCGCGCTTTGCAGGGCCGGGGCGATGCTGGCGTCGGCGCCGACACGAACTGCGGCGGGGACGTCACAGCGCGCGGCCGCGAGGGGTGACCGGCTGCCCGTGATCCAGATGACGGCCGCGGCGGCGACGGCGATGGCCACCATGAGGCCGACGACCATCACTATCCGGGGCCAGAAGAACGGTGACTTACGGGGAAATCGGCCGTGGCGCTGCGGGCCTGCTGCTCGGCGACCTGACATGGGCGCGGTACCTAACTGCTGGGGATCCTGGTGGGCGGTTGGTGATTGCCGGCCACTACCCGTCGAGTGCGGGAAACCCCAAGATTGGCTGCAAATCCGTCCCAGTATACGTAAGTGAGTGTCATCACATCGGAGCGCTCTTCCGCCGCGGGGACGGTCCACGGGATCAACGACCGGACCACCTACGCGAACGGGGGCCCGGCGTAGCCCACGGAAAAATGGTCGGAAAGAATTACTTGAAGATTCAAGTAAAAAGTCTTAGACTGGAGGCATGACGCAGACACTTGACCGCCCGCCGGTACTCTTCCTGAGCCACGGCGCCCCTCCCCTGGCCGACGACGCCCGCTGGACCAGCGAACTCGGCGCCTGGTCCGGCACCTTCGGCAAGCCCAAGGACATCCTGATGGTGTCCGCGCACTGGGAGAACGCGCCGGTGACCCTCAGCGCCACCTCGCGGAACCCCGGGCTCGTCTACGACTTCTGGGGGTTCCCGCAGAAGTACTACGACGTCACCTACAACGCGCCCCGGGCGGCGGAACTCGCCACCGAAGTGGAGAAGCTCGTTTCCACCCACGGCCACCACGTGGAACGCGACGAAGGGCGCGGCCTGGACCATGGCGCGTACGTGCCGCTCGTGGAGATGTACCCGGATGCCGATATCCCGGTGGTCCAGATGTCCATGCCCACCCTGGATCCGCAGGGCTTGTTCAACCTGGGCAAAACGCTGGCCCCTCTGCGGGATCGCGGGACACTCATCGTTGGCTCGGGCTTCACGACGCACAACCTGCGCTGGTTCAACCCGTCGGCCGGACCGGACACGGCGCCGCCTTCCGTCTCCAGCGAGTTCGACCACTGGGCAGAGGAAACCCTGGCGGCCGGCGACGTCGATTCCATCCTGGACTTCCTGCACAAGGCACCGGCGGCCCGCGAGGCGCATCCGCGCAGCGAGCACTGGGCGCCGCTCTATGTGGCCTTGGGTGCCGCCTACGAGTCGGGGGACCTGAACGCCAGGACGGCCATCGACGGCTTCTGGTTCGGCCTGTCCAAGCGCTCCTGGACGCTCACCGGAAAATAGCACCGGCAGGTAGCGCAGGGACCCCAGGCTCGGACAAACTGTTTCCGGACAACAAAAAACCTCCGGCCTCCTGTTACCAGGAAGCCGGAGGTTTTCCACTCTTCGCTAAAAGAGTGGGCCCTGTGGGGATCGAACCCACGACCCACGGATTAAAAGTCCGATGCTCTACCAACTGAGCTAAAGGCCCCAGCTGACGGCCATGAAAACGGGCGGCGAACGCACGCAATCGGACTGTCAGCCCAGTCCATTTCTGGACGTTAAATACTGTACCGCACGCCGGGGGCAGGGTTTTACACAAACGGCGCGTGGCGCCGTCGTGCATTCACGGCCGTACGGCAGCTGCCTCCAATACTCCTTAAGCCGCCCGTCGGCAAGCTCGATAACAGAACAGCACAGGAGTAGCGTGGGGGCATGAGCGAGCAAGCAGGATCCAAGGCCTACGGCGGCGCAAACCGGCATCACAAGCCGAAACCTTTTGCGCCCATCGACTTTGAGCCGTTCGCGGGCGGTGCAGACCCTGCACGGGTGTCCGAGGCAGCGCACCTGGCCGCCCAGGCGCTGGTCCGCCACGGCCGCGACAGCGATGATCCCAAGGTCACCAAGCGCCTGGTCAAGCTCGCGGACGAACAGGGCCTGGAAGCCATTGCCGAAATGTGGGCCGAAAGCCCGGCACGCTCCCTGCCCGGCGCCCTCTGGCGCCTGTACGCCCTGCGGGCAGCCACCATCCAGGATCCCGAACGCATCTCCGTGTACTTTAAGGCAGGCAAGGACACGGCACAGGTTTCCAATGTGGTTGCCGGTGCCGCAGAGCCGCCGGGGGCGGACGAAATGAAGACGATGGCGGATGCCATCCTCTCCGGCGCGTTCGACGGCGAGTTCGACGTCGCGCTGGAACGTTCCGCAGCTTTTTGCCGGGTAGTGGCCCTGGGCCAGGCAACCCTGGCCGACGGCGCCGACCACAGCAACGAGAACCACGCGAGCAAACTGACCCGCAACTCCCACCTCCTGGTGAAGACTGCAGAGGACCTGGAGCACGCGGCGAACGCATGGCGGCTGGGCGAACTGGACTGACCAGCCGGACCCCGATGGGCTCCGCGGAATCGCGGGGCCAGCCGGGCCGCGGGCTCCGCGGCAGTGGCGGCTTCGCAAGTCCACCACTGTTACGCACGGAGGGGCCCGGCTGTCAATGTTGACTTGGTTCAGCCAAAGTAGAAAACTGAAACTGGTGCCGAACCGCGAAACCCCCGGGCTTCAACATTTAGCCGCCTAGAGCGGCCTACCGCCGAGAGGCGTATCCGGTTCGGCACCACTTTTATGCCCGGATACATCTGCCGGTAAAGTAGTCCCCATGTGCGGGTCAACGTCAAGTCACATGGCCCAGGGGCCACATTCCATGCCTTCGCCTTCCCACACCGGAACCCGAAGGTGAAGCTCCGACTCTTCCCGCAGGAGCCCGCAGGGCTGCACCTGCTTTCGCAGATGGCCCGTCAGATTGTCGTCGCCACCGGAACGCTGGCTGAAATCCTCGGCGTCCCGGCCACGGAGCACAACCGCCTTGTTGAAGACATGCACGATCACGAGGCCAAGTCCGCTGAGCTGCAGTTCGCGCTGCTGACGCACATGCGCACCAGCTTTGTGAATCCCCTGCCCCGCGAGGACATGTATGCCTTGTCCCGCTACCTCAACGACGCCATGGAGAAGCTGGACGCCGCCGCGGAACTGGTTGCCCTGTACAAGATCGAACGGTTTTCCAAACGCGCCGCGGACCAGCTGGAGATCATCGCCCGGCAGGCGGAACTCACGGTGGATGCCATGCGCAGGCTGAACAACCTGGACGATCTGGAGGACTACTGGATCGAGATCCTGCGCCTCGCCAAGCGCGCCGAGCGGACGCACCGCGTGTGGGTGGCGGACATGCTCAAGGACATGAAGGGCGCCCAGTATGCCCGGAACAGGGACATCGCCAACCAGCTGGTGGATGTCACCAAGGACATGCGGCGCATTGCCACCCAGGTAGGCAGCATCATCGTCAAGGAATCCTGACGTGACCCTGTTCTTCTTCGCCGCAGTTGTGGCGGTGACTGCGGGGTTTACCTTCCTGAACGGCTTCAGGGACGCGTCAACGTCCGTCGCGCTGGCCGTGCGGACCCGGGCGCTGACACCCACTGTTGCTGTCCTGCTGGCCGCCCTTTTCAACTTCGTGGGCGCGTCGCTCAGCGCGGCCCTTGCACTGCAGGTCAGCAGAAGCTGGATCTCCCTGCCCGACGGAGAAAACGGCCTGTCCATCCTCGTCGCCGGCCTGCTCAGCGCCGTTCTGTGGGGCATTTACACCTGGTGGCGCGGCATTCCGTCCTCGTCCACGCACGCCCTGGTGGGCGGGCTGGCCGGAGCCGGGCTGGCCAGCGTGCTTGTGGGCGGCAATTACGTCGGCGGCGTCAACAACTCCCTGCTGTTCCAGGTCGCGCTGCCCCTGCTGGTGTCCCCCGTGATCGCGTTTGTGGGCGCGTACCTTCTGGTGTGGCCGGCCACCTGGGCCGCGCGCTATACGCCGCCCAACGTGGTGAACAGCCGCTCGCGCCGGAGCCAGGCCATCGCCGCCGGTGCGGTGGCGTTCGGCCACGGCCTGCAGGACGGCCAGCGGACCAGCGCGGTACTGCTCCTGGCGCTTCTCGCCTCGGGGCTGTCCGACGGCGCCTCCATGCCGGTGTGGGTGGCACTCCTCACGGCCACGATGCTGACCGCCGGCACCCTGGCCGGAGGCTGGCGCATTTCCTACACCATCGGGTACAAGCTCACCCGGATCGATCCGCTCCGCGGCTTCGTGGCGCAGCTGTACAGCTCGGTCATCCTGCTGCTGGGCGCGATCGGGCTGCATTGGCCGGTGTCCACCACGCACACGGTCACGGCCGCCGTGCTGGGCGCCGGGAGCAACCAGGGATTCCCGGTGACCAACCGGAGGCTGGTGATCAGGATCCTGGCCTTCTGGGTCTTCACGCCGGTCGTCACGGCGGCAGCGGCCTTTGTGCTGGAACTATCGCTCTCGCCGCTGGCGGACCTTTAACGCAGCATCGGTTGCTCCACAGGTGCCGTTTTGAGGTGCCAAAACGGCGGTTACGGAGCAACCGATGAGGGAAGGGGCCTTACGGGGCCTTTATCCGAAGCGGCCGGAGACGTAGTCTTCCGTGGCCTTCTGGGTGGGGTTGCTGAAGATGGTGTGCGTCTCGCCCACCTCGATCAGCTTGCCCGGCTTGCCGGTTCCGGCGATGTTGAAGAACGCGGTCCGGTCGGAGACACGCGCTGCCTGCTGCATGTTGTGGGTGACGATGACCACCGTGTACTGGTCCTTGAGGTCGTTGATGAGGTCCTCAATGGCCAGGGTGGAGATCGGGTCCAGTGCCGAGCAGGGCTCGTCCATCAGGATGACCTGCGGCTCCACGGCGATGGCGCGGGCAATGCACAGGCGCTGCTGCTGGCCGCCGGAGAGTCCGGATCCCGGCTTGGCAAGGCGGTCCTTCACTTCGTTCCAGAGGTTGGCGCCCTGCAGGGAGCGCTCCACGAGCGCGTCAGCCTCGCCCTTGGACATCTTCTGGTTGTTCAGCTTCACGCCGGCCAGCACGTTGTCACGGATGGACATGGTGGGGAACGGGTTGGGCCGCTGGAACACCATGCCGATCTGCGAGCGTACGGTCACGGGATCAACGCCGGGGCCGTAGAGGTTGTCGCCGTCCAGCAGCACTTCGCCTTCCACGCGGGCGCCCGGAATCACTTCGTGCATGCGGTTCAGCGTGCGCAGGAAAGTGGACTTTCCGCAACCGGACGGGCCGATGAATGCCGTGACGGACTTGGCCTCGATGTTGATGTTGACGTCCTCAACGGCCAGGAACTTGCCGTAGTAGACGTTCAAATCCTTGACGTCGATGCGCTTAGACATGGTATTCCTTCATTTGCTGGATACGAATTGAATTGTACCGGCGGACTAGCGGCCGGTCTTGGGTGCAAAGGTCCTGGCAATCAGCCGTGCGCCGAGGTTCAGCAGCATGACCAGGATGATCAGCACCAGCGCGGCACCCCAGGCCCGCTGCGAGGACGGATCCGGGTTTGACGGCGATGTGGGGTTCAGGATCTGGGTGTAGATGAACGTGGGTAGCGAGGCCATCCAGCCGCTGAAGACGTTGCTGTTGATGCTGGTGGCGAAGCCCGCGGTCACCAGGATCGGAGCGGTTTCGCCGATTACGCGGGCAATAGCCAGGGTGACGCCGGACGCGATGCCGGAGATCGCCGTCGGGATGACCACCTTGAGGATGGTCCGCCATTTGCGGACACCCAGGGCGTACGCTGCCTCGCGGAGCTCGTTGGGCACGATCTTGAGCATTTCCTCGCTGGATCGCACCACCACCGGGATCATCAGGACGGAAAGCGCGACGGCGGCAACGGCCCCCGTTTTGGTGCCCGGTCCCACAACGGCGAAGAAGAAGGCGGCGGCGAACAGGCCGGCGACGATCGACGGAATACCCGTCATGACGTCCACGAAGAATGTGATCGCCCGGGCCAGCGTGCGGTCCTCGCCGTATTCGACGAGGTAGACGGCGGTCAGCAGGCCCACCGGCACGGAGATGACCGTGGCCAGCAGGGTGATCTGGATGGTACCCAGAAGGGCGTGGTAGATGCCGCCGATAACGGGCGCACCCTCTTCAACGCTCTTGTTGTCGAAGGCGCCGGTGACGCCGTTCATGGAGGTGGTGAGGAAGCCGGGGTCCAGGAGCCCGGGAAGCCCGTTGACCAGGACGGTCCAGATCACCGAGATCAGCGGCAGCAGGGCCACCAGGAAGGACCCGACCACCAGGCAGGTGGCCAGTTTGTCCTTGGCCTTGCGCCCGCCTTCCGCAGCGGCGCTCCAGCCCACGAGGCCGGCCGTGAACAGGATGGCGGAGACAATGCCCCAGCCGAACGCGTTGAAGCCGATGAGGGCCAGGATGGCCGCGCCGATGACCAGGGCGAGACCCAGGACCACGTACGGGGCGAACTTGGGCAGCTGGCCCTTGGTGAGCGCGGAACGCTTGCGGACCGGAGGAGTGAGGGTGGAGGTCATTTAGTTGGCTCCCGAGAATTCTTTGTGCCGGCTGATGATCCAGCGGGCAATCATGTTGACGCCCAGCGTGATGACGAACAGGACCAGGCCCGCCGCGATCAGCGTGCTCACCTTCAGGCCGCTGGCCTCCGGGAAGTTCAGGGCGATTTCAGCGGCGATGGTCTGGTTGCCGGACTGGATCAGGCTGGCGGTGAGGGCGCCGGAGGAGAGCACCAGGGCCACGGCCATGGTTTCGCCGAGGGCGCGGCCGAGGCCCAGCATCACGGCGCTCACAATGCCGGGGCGTGCGAACGGGAGGACCGCCATCTTGATCATTTCCCAGCGGGTGGCGCCAAGAGCCAGCGCGGCTTCCTCGTGCAGCTTGGGGGTCTGCAGGAAGATTTCGCGGCTCAGGGAGGTGATGATGGGAAGGACCATCACGGACAGCACGATTCCGGCGGTGAGGATGGTCTTGCCCGTGGCGGACGCAGGTCCCTGGAAAATGGGCAGCCAGCCCATGTTCGCGGCCAGCCATTCGTAGGCCGGGGAGATTTCCTTGGCCAGGAACGCGGCACCCCACGCGCCGTAGACCACCGAGGGAATCGCGGCCAGGAGGTCGATCACGTAGCCCAGGCCGGACGCGAGGCCGCGCGGAGCGAAGTGCGAGATGAAGAGCGCGACTCCGATGGCGACGGGCGTGGCAATGACCAGGGCAATAACGGCAGCGATCAGGGTACCGATGACGATCGGCCAAATGTAGGCGAAGAAACCCTCGCCACCCTGGATCTGGTCCGGGGAGGCCACCAGGGCCGGGATCGCCTGGATTACCAGGAACAGGGCAACGCCAAAGAGCACGGCAAGGATCAGGCACCCTGCGGCCAGGGCGGCTCCGGAAAAGACTTTGTCACCGGCGCGCCCTGCGCCCCGGGACTGTGTCAGGGAGGTGGTGGTCACAAACGATCCTCTGGGTTCGGATAGAACCGACTGCCGTGACCGGACCGATCCGGTGTCAGCAGCGGCGAAACTGGTTGTACTTCGGACAAACGCCCAAGTTCCCTGCCCCGCCGGACGGTCTGTGACCGTCCCGTCCGGGACAGGGAACTTGGCTCAGGCTCGTGTTTCCACTATGCCTTGCTGTGCTGCGAATCCCCTAGGACTTGACCTTGATGGTCTCGATGGCCTTGGCAGCCTTCTCCTGGAGGTCCTTGGAGAGCGGAGCCGACTTTGCGGCGTCTGCTGCAGCCTGCTGGCCGGCGTCGGACACTACGTAGGTCTCGAAAGCCTTCACCAGGTCAACGGTTTCCTGGGTGGCATACGAGGAGCAGACAACGTGGAAGGAGACCAGGACAACCGGGTAGGCGCCTTCGATGGTGGTCTTGCGGTCCAGCTTGATGGACAGGTCGTTGGCGGAACGGCCCTCTACCGGCTTGCCGGCATCGACAGCCTTGGCTGCGGCCTCGGCCGAGATCTTGGTGAAGGTTTCGCCCACCTTGATCTGCGCGATCCCAAGCTTGCCGCTGACAGCCGAATCATCGGCGTACGTGACGGCACCCGGGGTGTCCGTGACGGTCTTGACCACACCGGAGGTGCCCTTGGCGTTCTCACCCTTCAGCGAGGCGGGCCATACGCCCGAAGCCTTGTCGGTCCAGGCTTCCGGAGCGGCGGCGGCCAGGTACTCGGTGAAGTTGGTGGTGGTGCCGGAGTCGTCAGAGCGGTTCACCGGAGTGACCTTGAGGTCCGGAAGCGTAACTTCAGGGTTCATGGCCGCGATTGCGGGATCGTTCCAGTTGGCGATCTCACCGCGGAAGATCTTGGCCACGGTGGCGGCGTCAAGCTTCAGTTCCTTGACATCCGGGAGGTTGAAGGCAATGGCGATCGGGGAGATGTAGACCGGGATGTTGACGGCACCTTCGGGGCCGCAGGTTTCCTTGGACGATGCGAACTCTTCGTCCTTGAGGAAAGCATCGGAGCCGCCGAACTGTGCGGAGCCGTCCAGCAGGGCCTTGCGGCCTGCACCGGAACCGTCGGGCGAGTACTGGACGTTGGCGCCCTGGTTCGCGGACGCGAAGTTGGTCTTCCACACATCCATGGCTGCGCCCTGGGCGGACGAACCGATGCCGGTCAGCGTGCCGGTGACGTTGGCTCCCGTGGCAGACGGAGCGCCGGTCTGTGCCGTGTTCGTGGCGTTGTCGGAACCACAGGCGGTGAGCGCGAGTGCGCCGGCTGCGATGACAGCGATAGCCGCGTGGCGGCCGAAGCGGAGTGCCTTCACTAGATGTACCCCTTCCAGGGATTTTCTGATGCGTGCCGGACCGGAGACGTCCGAACAAAAGAAGTTGCGTACTTTTGTACCTCTACTGAAGTTATGGGCCTTAGGTAACGGGATATGTGGACCAAGATGAACGGACGGTTAACGACGGCGGGACATCGGCTTACATGTGCAGCGTCACCATTGCGCACATCACATCTCCGGCCGTAGTGCAACGCCAGTGAATAGACTGGAACGCATGGCCCCCGCGACAGGAATTTCCGCAAGCAGAAGATTCCTCCGAGCCAGGATCCGCACCGGTGTGGTCCGGAGCAGGAACTCCCTGGTGCCCGCCATCCAGATGACGGTCTGCGCCGTGGGCGCGTACGCGTTCGCCGAATACGTCCTGGGGCATTCCGGCCCGCTCTTCGCCGCCACGTCCTCACTCATCGCCCTTGGTTTTTCCCGCGATCCGCGGCTGCGCCGGGTCATTGAAGTGGGCCTGGGCTGCACCATCGGCATTGCGGTGGGTGACCTCCTGCTGCACTGGCTGGGCGCCGGGATTTGGCAGGCCGCCGTCGTACTTTTGTTCTCCATCCTGCTTGCCCGCTTCCTGGACAGCGGCACCATCTTCACCACTCAGCTCGGCCTGCAGTCCCTGCTGGTGGTACTGTTGCCGGCTCCGGCCGGCGGCCCCTTCACGCGGAGCCTGGATGCCGTGGTGGGCGGGATCTTCGCACTGCTCGTCACCATCCTTGTGCCCAAGGATCCCCGGCGGGAACCGCGGAAGGACGTGCAGAAGCTGCTGCACGAGCTCGCCGAGGTGCTGCGTGATTGTTCGTCAGCCCTGACGAACAGCGATTCCACCGAGGCCTGGCATGCCCTGGTACGCGGCCGGAACTGCCAGCCGCTGGTGGATGCGATGCGCCAGTCCCTCCGGGCTTCCGGCGAGGTGGCCACGCTCGCCCCCGCCTACCGGCGGCACCGCGACGAAATCGACCGGCTGGAGCAGTCGCTGGATTACATCGACCTCGCGCTCCGCAACAGCCGCGTTTTCGCCCGCCGCCTGACCAGCGCCATCAACCACGCCGCCCTCTCCGACGAGGCCACGGAAAACATCGCGGAGGTCCTGCAGGAAACCGCGGCGGCCATCGACGAGCTGTCCCTGGGCCTGGCAGAGATGCACGAAGGCGCCCGCCGGGCCCATCTCCGGACGTCGCGGCTGGAGCTCGCCGAGATCGCCGGGCGGCTGCATCCGCGGCTGCTGGACGTGCAGCGCCTTGAAGGCGAAACCGTGGTGATGCTGTTCCGCCCGCTGATGGTGGATCTGCTTGAGGCCACCGGCATGGACTCGAAAGAAGCCCGGGACATCCTCCCGCCGCTGTAGCAAGGCACGGTGGTTGAGCTCGTCGAAACCAGATCCCGACAGGCTCGGTCGCCAGTAGTGTCAGCCTCCCCGGATAGTGTGGAGGAATGGCAACCAAGACTTCCCGGGCGTCCAAAGCCCCGGCCTATAAATGCGCCGAATGCGGCTGGACAACCGTCAAGTGGGTGGGCCGCTGCGGCGAGTGCCAGGCCTGGGGCACCGTTGAGGAAACCGGCGCCGCCGTTGCGCGCACGACGGCGGCCACGACCGTCCTGGAGCCGGCCCGCCGGATCGCCGAGGTGGACGCCACCACGGCAGCGTTTTTGCCCACGGGCGTGGACGAGCTGGACCGCGTTTTGGGCGGCGGGCTGGTCCCGGGCGCCGTCATCCTGCTGGCCGGTGAACCCGGCGTGGGAAAGTCCACCCTGCTCCTGGATGTGGCGGCCAAGTTCGCCCGCACTGCGCAGGACGTCCTCTACATCACGGGCGAGGAGTCCGCGGCGCAGGTGAAGCTCCGCGCCGAGCGGATAGACGCCGTCGCGGATTCCCTGTACCTCTCGGCGGAAACGGACCTGGGCCAGGCCCTTGGCCAGGTGGAGAAAATCGAGCCGCGGCTGCTGATTGTGGACTCCGTCCAGACTCTCAGCAGCGCGGATGTGGACGGCAGCGCGGGCGGCGTTTCACAGGTCCGCGAGGTTGCGGCTTCCATCATTTCCGCGGCCAAACGGCGCAACATGACCACGCTGCTGGTGGGCCATGTGACCAAGGACGGCTCCATCGCCGGACCGCGGCTGCTGGAGCATCTGGTGGACGTCGTGTGCCAGTTCGAAGGCGAACGGCATTCCAGGCTGCGGCTGCTGCGTGCGGTGAAGAACCGGTACGGCCCCACCGACGACGTCGGCTGTTTCGACCTCAACGAGGACGGCATCCTGGGGCTTACGGATCCCAGCGGACTCTTTGTGAGCCGCACCAAGGAGCCGGTGTCCGGCACGTGCATCACCGTGACCATGGAAGGGCGCCGGCCGCTGCTGGCCGAGGTGCAGTCCCTCCTCGCCGAAAGCCCGAATTCGCAGCCCCGCCGGGCCACCAGCGGCCTGGACAGTTCACGCGTGTCCATGCTGCTGGCTGTGTTGCAGCAGCGCGCCGGCTGCCTGCTGCACAAGGACGATTCCTACGTGGCAACAGTGGGGGGCGTGAAGCTCAGCGAACCCGCAACGGACCTGGCCGTTGCGCTGGCGGTGGCCTCGGCCAAGGCGCGGAAGCCGCTGCCCATCCGGCTGATCGCGTTCGGCGAGGTGGGCCTGGCCGGGGAGGTCCGTCCCGTTCCCGGCATCAACCAACGCATCCAGGAAGCCCACCGGCTGGGCTTCACCCATGCCGTGGTCCCGGCCAGCCACAACGGCCCCGGCCCCATCCCGGCCGGCTTCTCCGTCCGGGAAGTGGAACACTTGACGGAGGCGCTGAGCCTACTTATCGGCTAGGGGCGGATGGAGCGACGGATGCCGGGACATAACAGCCGAAATTCATCCTTCGGGCAATGCTTCGCACGCGTGGGTCCGCGCATGGACGCCCGCGGGGCAGCTGCCCACCGCCAACGCCTCGTCGAGGCCGCGTACGGAGATGTGGTCGAAATCGGGGCGGGCTACGGGGCCACCTTCCCCTACTATCCTTCCGCCGTGACCAGCGTGCTGGCGCTCGAACCGGACCCGACGCTCCGGGCGCTGGCGCTGGCCGAGGCGATCAAGGCACCGGTTCCCATCACGGTTCTCGACGGCGTGGCGGAATCACTGCCGGCGGCGGACGAATCGGTGGACGTCGTGGTCTCGAGCCTCGTGCTGTGCAGCGTGACGGACCAGACCGCCGTCCTGGCGGAGGTGCACCGCGTCCTCCGGCCCGGCGGCCTGCTGCTGTTTTACGAGCATGTCCGCTCGGCACACCGTGTGCTTGCAGCTGCCGAGGACCTGATAACGCCACTGTGGGGCCGGATGGCTGGCGGCTGCCACCCAAACCGCGACACCGCTGCCGGGATTGCAGCGGCGGGCCTCACCTTGCAGCGCGTAGACCGCTTCGGCTTCTCAGCACTCCCCGGCAATCCGCGGGTGGCCCACATTATTGGCGCAGCGGAGAAGGCCCGGCCATGAGGTTCCGGGCATGACAAGGGGCGCCTGCCGCATTGGCAGGCGCCCCTCGTCATGGAACTTGCTAGGCCTTCTTGGGCGGAAGCGCCAGCTTGAAGACCTTGGCCCAGGTGGAGCCGACCTGCTTCCACATCGGTCCAGTAGTGTACGGCAGGCCGTACCGCCTGCAGATCTCCTGCACCTTCGGCGCCACCTCGGCATAGCGGTTGGACGGAATGTCCGGGAAGAGGTGGTGCTCGATCTGATGCGAAAGGTTGCCGGTCATGAGGTGCATGAACCTGGAACCGGAGATGTTGGCCGAACCGATCATCTGCCGCACGTACCAGTCACCGCGGGTCTCGCCTTCCACCATTTCCTCGGTGAACGTGTCTGTCCCGTCGGGGAAGTGACCGCAGAAGATCACCGCGTGCGCCCAGACATTCCGGACAGCATTCGCGGTCAGCGTGCCGTACAGCGCCTGCTTGCCGGAGCCGGTCAGCATTGCCACAGCCGGGGTCGCGGCATAGTCCTTGGTGAACTGCTTGAGGGCCTTGACTCCAAGGGCCTTGAGGTCCTTGACCAGGGCCTCCTTGGACTTGTTGCCCTCTTTGTAGTCCTGCAGCTCAAGGTCGTAGATCGCAATGCCCCATTCGAAGATGGGGGCCAGGATGGCGTTGTAGACCGGGTTGCCCAGGTTGAACGGCTTCCACTCCTGGGCGGGGTCCATGCGCAGGAGGTTGTATCCGACGTCGTTGTCCTTGCCCACCACGTTGGTCCAGCGGTGGTGCAGGTCATTGTGGGTGTGCTGCCAGGCGCGGGCGGGCGTGACGAAGTCCCATTCCCAGGTGGTGGAGTGGATGTCCGGGTCCCGCATCCAGTCCCACTGGCCGTGCAGCACGTTGTGCCCGATCTCCATGTTTTCCAGGATCTTGGCCAGGCTCAGCAGCGTGGTGCCCGCAACCCAGGCGCCTTTGTTCCGGCTTACCAGCAGCGTGGCGCGGCCAGAGATCTCCAGAGCCCGCTGGACCTTGATAACCCGGCGGATGTACGCGGCGTCTGAGGCGCCGCGCTTGGCCAGGATGTCGTCCTTGATGGCATCAAGTTCGCGGCCCAGCTCGGCCACCTGCTCGTCGGAAAGGTGCGCTGCGGCCGGCGGACGGACCAGGGGGCTGCCGGAGGTGGCCAGCGCCCCGCGGCGCGTCTTAACAGCCTGCGCGCCGGTGGCAGCCGCGGCTGCCTCCTTCGCCTGCAAAGCGGCGTCGTCGCCCGAGGACGGCACAACGGCGTCTTCCGTGGTCTCGGCTTCGTGGTTAGTAACTATTGCCATGCGGTGGTGCTCCTCAAATGTCGAGGTTAACGGGTCCGGCGGCTGCCGAAACACACGTCTGGATTAGTTGGCCCGGCTCGCCATGGACTTCGCCGGTGCGGAGGTCGCGGACATGCCCTGCCCGTAGGGGCGTGAGGCAGCTGTGGCAGATGCCCATCCGGCAGCCGCTGGGCATCAGTACGCCGGCGTCCTCGCCGACGTCCAGGAGCGGAGTGCTGCCGTCCGCTTCCACCTCGCGGTCGGAGGCCTCAAAGGTGACCAGTCCGCCGTCGTGCCCGGCCCCGGCGGCCAGGCTGGTGGTGAAGCGTTCGATGATCAGGTTGATCGGGTCAGCCGCAAACGGCCCCTCAGGCTGGTGGGATTCACCGGCGGCGGAACCTTCCGTGGCGGCGGCGACTGCGGCTTCGGCGGACCACAGGGCTTCGGCATCGTCCAGGAAACCCTCGGGTCCGCAGGCGTAGGCTGCGCGGTGGCGCCAGTCCGGGCAGAGTTCATCGAGCGCCGCCGGCGAGGAGAAGTCCACCCGCCCACGCTCACCGGTGATCCAGTGCGTGACCTTGAAGTTGGGGAACTGGTCGGCAAGCTCGGACAGTTCCTCGCGGAAGATGCTGTCCTCCGGGGTCCGGGACGAATGGATCAGCACGACGTCGGCGTCCGGGCGGTGCGGCACCAGCGTGCGCACCATGGACATGACGGGGGTGATGCCGCTGCCTGCCGTAAGCATCAACAGCGGACGGGGATGCTCGGGGAGGACAAAGTCGCCCTGCGGCGGGGCCAGGAACAGCACGTCGCCCGGGCGGGTGTCGCGGACCAGGACACCGGAAACGGCGCCGACGTCGGTCACCGTGATGGCGGGATCCTGGCCGGCGGGGGCGCTCAGGGAATAGGAACGCCAGTGCCGCACGCCGTCAAGTTCGACGCCGATACGGGCCCACTGGCCAGCCTGGTGCGCCTTCCAGCCGCGGCCTGGACGAAAGAAAATGGTGGCGGAATCGGCCGTCTCAGCTACCACCCTGGTGACCACGCCGCGCAACTGGCGGGCGGAGAACACAGGATTGAAAAGCGACAGAATATCTTCTGGAGCTAGCGGGGTGGTGAGTACAGATGCGGCGCGCGCCAGCTTACGGAGCCGGATCATGTTATTAACCTTATGTTGGATCGAGGCATATTTCTTCTCCCAAGGCATACGATCGAACGTTCTAAACTGTTCCCCCGAAACAACTTATGGAAGTCTCTCATGAACCCTCCGGCCTCGAAGAGTCCCGCAGCTCCCGCGTACGATCCGCCGTGGCTCGCCCTGCCCCGGGAGGTCAGCGACCTGCTGCGCCCCAAGATGCCCGGCATTGTGGAGGCCATCATCGATGCAGTCCCGCAGCTGGTTCCTGCCTACGCGCGGCCCATTGAAGGCCGCTTCGGACGCGGCCTGCGGCGCGGGGTGGCTGCGGCGCTGGAACGGTTCCTCCAGCTGCCCGGCACCAGGCTGCCCGCCCTGTCCGAGGAGAGCCGGCAGCTCGTGGCGGGGCTCGGCAGCGGCGAATTCCGCCAGGGCCGGAGCATGGACGCGCTGCTGAGCGCCTACCGCATGGGTGCCCGCGTGACGTTCCGGGAGATGTCGCGGATCTCGATGGAAAGAGACCTGGGCCAAAGCGTTGTGGTGGACCTGGGGGAATCGATTCTGGCCTACATCGACGAACTGTCCGCCGTGAGCGCCGAGGCCTACGCCTTTGAACAGTCCGAGCGCGCCGGGGCGGTGGACCGGCGTCGGACCGAACTGCTGGAGCTGCTGCTGATGGGCCAAGCGGACGAGGCCGCCCTGCGGCAGGCGGCGTCCATGGCCGACTGGTCCCTGCCGGCACGGCTCGTGGTGGTCACGCTTCCGCTGGACCGGTCGGCCGGGCTCCGGCTGCAGCTGGGGCCGGGAACACTGGTGGTTGAACGCGAAACAGATGCCGTGGCGCTCGTACCGGCAAGGGAGTCCGAGGCCGGTCGCGCAGGGCTGGAGAAGGCTTTGAAGGGAAGGTCCGCCGCCGTGGGGCCGGCTGGCGGCTGGGAAAAAGTGCCCGACTCCCTGCGGCTCGCCGTGCTGGCCGCCTCGGTACTGCCGCCGCGGGAGGACCCCGGGGATCCGCCCATCTGGGCTGATGACCACCTGGCGCAGATCGTGCTCGGCTCCGAACCGTCGGCCATTGCGGAACTGGCCGAACGCAGGCTCGCGCCGCTGGAGGGGCTGCGTCCGGCGCAGCGCGAAAGGCTGGCGGAGACCCTCCTCTCCTGGCTGCGGCACTGGGGCCAGCGCGGCCCCGTGGCTGCCGAGCTCGGCATCCACCCGCAGACCGTGGGCTACCGGGCGGCGCAGCTGCGCGAGCTCTTCGGGGATGCGCTGGAAGACCCGCGGGCCCGGTTCGAGCTGGAACTCGCACTGCATGCGGGGCGCCGCTAGGAGCCCGGTCATCTGCCCGCCGCCACCGCGCTCCGGCTTTGCAGCCGCAGCTCAAGATCGTTCATCACGACTGCTGCCAGATCCTCCAGCGTGCGGACATCCTCCGCGGTGAACTCCCGCGGTTCCCGGTCCAGGATGCAGAAGGTCCCGAGGTTGTAGCCGTCGGGAGTGCGTAGCGGAACCCCGGCGTAGAACTGCAGGCCGAACTCACCTGCCACCAGCGGGTTTGCCAACGTGCGGGGGTCCGAGACTGCATCCGGGACCACCCACGCGTCGTCCTGGAGGATGGCCGAAGCGCAGAGCCCGGGGTCCCGCCCGATCTCGCCCACGTCGGTGCCGTGATGGGCCTTGAACCAGATCCGGTCATGGTCCACCACACTGACGATGGCTACGGGCACGGAGAACATCCGGGCGGCCAGGCCTGCAATCCGGTCGAACGTGCCGTCCGGCGGCGTATCCAGGATCCGATACCGCTCGACGGCGCGCATCCGCGCCTCTTCATTCGCGGCAGCGACGTCCGACGGCGGCGCTTCCGCCGGTGTTCCGATGCTCCGGCGGCGCCCGGCGGCGCTGATGACCTCCTGCCGGAGAGCGAGGGAGACTTCCCGGGCACCGGGCCGGGCTGTCGGCTCACGGGACAGCATGGACGTCAGCAGGGCAGCCCATTTTGGCGCGACGCCATCGGGAATGTGCGGATCCCGCAGTAGCCGCGCCATTGCTGACGCAATCGGCGCCCCTGGGTACGCCGGCTTGCCGGTCAGTCCTTCCAGCAGGACCAGCCCCAAGGAGTAAACGTCGCTAGCCGGGCCCACCGGTTTGCTGGCGGCCTGTTCGGGGCTGAGGTACTGAGGAGTGCCGGAGCTTTCCGCCGGCCCGCTTAGCTGGCCGTCGCCGAGCATCATGGCCACGCCAAAATCACTCAGCTTGGCTCGCGGCCGGCGGTCATCGTTGTTGTAATCCACCA
Source organism: Arthrobacter oryzae (assembly GCF_030812315.1). Taxonomy (GTDB): domain Bacteria; phylum Actinomycetota; class Actinomycetes; order Actinomycetales; family Micrococcaceae; genus Arthrobacter; species Arthrobacter oryzae_B. Next base: position 440,973 of record NZ_JAUSSM010000003.1, read on the forward strand.
GGAGGATGTTGGCGGGCTTGACGTCGCGGTGGACGATGCCGTGGTGGTGGATGTACGCGAGTCCGTCCGCAAGATCATGGCCGATCAGCGCCAGATGTGCCGGAGCGATGGGCCCCTGCGCCGCGCGTTCGCGCAGGTCCGGACCGCGGACCAGTTCCATGACCAGATACGTGCGGCGGTGCCGGGGATCGCTGAGGTCCGCACCCGCGTCCAGCAAGGTCACTAGGGCGTGGTGGCTCATTTCTGCGAGGATACGCACTTCCCCGCTCTGGCGGCGCGTGTGGTCCAGGTTGCCGGGGTCGTCGCGGAAGAGCTTGACCGCGACTTCCCGCTGCAGGAGTTCATCGAAGGCCCGGTAGACGCCGGACTGGCTCCCCCGGCCAATGAGGGCCTCAATCCGGTACCGGCCGCTGAGGAGGTAGCCGGGTTCCATGCTCGCAGCCATGATCCCCCTCTCAGCTGGTAATTCCATAAGTAAACTTATGATATCCCGCCGGTCGCCGTGACGGTTACACGGGCCAGTACACGTCGCCAGTCACCAACGGCAGATGACGAGGTCGGGTGGCGAAACCGCTATTTCGCGGGGTTGTGCGTCCCGATGGGCACCAGGGTCAGGTCCGGATGGTTCTTCTCGATCCGGCGCAGCGCCCAGACGTCGTTGAACAGGGCCAGGTATTCGCCGTCGGAGCGCAGCAGCACCTCAGCTCCCGGCACGTTGGCCAGCGCAGGCATGGCGTCCGCCGTCGAAATTCTTGCCATGGAGTAAGGGAGCCGCTCCAGGCGCATGGGCGCGCTGAAGTCATGCGCCATGCGGTCCTCCACCACCTCGAACTGCATGGGGCCGACGGCGGCGAGCACCGGCGCCTGGTCTCCGCGAATGTCAGAGCGCAGCACCTGGATTACGCCCTCGTGCTCGAGCTGCTCGATACCGCGGCGGAACTGTTTGAAGCGGCTGGGGTCCTTGGAGCGGGCCACCTGGAAGTGTTCCGGCGCGAACAGCGGAATCGCAGGGAACTCCACCGGATCCTCCAGGAACAGGCTGTCGCCCACCCGGAGCGAGGAGGCGTTGACCAGGCCAACGACGTCGCCCGGAAACGCTTCGTCAATGACTTCGCGCTCACGGCCGAACACCTGCTGGGCGTACTTGGTGGCGAACGACTTGCCGGTGCGGGTCTGCGTGACCACCATGCCGCGCTCGAACATGCCGGAGCAGACGCGGATGAAGGCCACGTGGTCCCGGTGCGCCTTGTTCATGCCCGCCTGGACCTTGAAGACGAATCCGGCGAACGGGGCATCGACGGGCCTTGCGGCACCGTCGACGTCGGGCCGGGGAGCCGCCGGAGGGGCGAAGTCCACCAGGGCGTCCAGGATTTCCTTGACGCCGAAGTTGAGCGCGGCGGAGCTGAACAGGATGGGGGTTGCCTTGCCGGCGTGGAAGGCGTCGACGTCGAACTCAAGGTTGGATTCGATCACGAGTCCGGCTTCGTCCACGGCGTTGGACCAGTTGTCGCCCTGGCTGGCGGCTGCCTCTTCCGGGGTGAAGTATTCGGTGAGGGCGATGTTGGCGCCGGCATTGTTGCGCTGGAACCGGGCAAAGCGGTCGTTGCGGAGGTCCCACACGCCGCGGAAGTCACCCGAGATGCCCACGGCCCAGGTCAACGGCATGGGCTGGAGGCCGGTGCGCTCCGTGATTTCGTCCATGAGCGCCAAGGCATCCAGGCCGGGCCGGTCCCACTTGTTGATCACGGTGATGATGGGCAGATTGCGCTGCTTGCAGACCTCGAAGAGCTTCATGGTCTGCGTTTCCAGGCCCTTCGCGGCGTCGACCAGCATCACGGCGCAGTCGACCGCGGCCAGGACGCGGTAGGTGTCCTCGGAGAAGTCCGCGTGGCCCGGGGTGTCCAGCAGGTTGATCACGGTGTCCCGGTACGCGAACTGCAGGGCGGCAGAGCTGATGGAGATGCCGCGGTCCTTTTCCATCTGCATCCAGTCCGACACCGTTTCCTTGCGGTTGGCCTTGCCGCTGGAGGCACCGGCAGTGCCGATCACCTTGGCGTGCAGGGCCAGGGCTTCGGTGAGCGTGGACTTGCCGGCGTCAGGGTGGGAAATGACCGCGAAAGTCCGACGCCGGGCCGCCTGTTTGTGAATCTCGTGGACTCGGGCGGGGCTAAGGACTTCTTGAGACACGGTGCTACTTTCGCTGCGACATGGGGGCTGGTCAGGGATGTAAACGTGATTTGAACGTGATTTGAACGTGGGGCCGGCAGGCGTGAACTGTGCAGCCAAGGTTCCCAGTTTATCGCAGGGCGGGAAGCGCCGCCCCTGGACGGCCAACTGCCGCCTCCCGCCGCCGTCGTACAGGGCCTTCCGGAGCCCCGGCCGGACCCGGCCCAACGGGCCACTTTGAGGCTTGTCCGTGCGGTTAATGCGCATCTTTGCCTCTAGGATGGAGCCAGTGGGAAATTGAGTACTTTTGATCCTGCCGGCGGAATCGTAAAACCGGCATACCTGCAGGCTGCAGCCTGCACCTTTGAAGGGAAAACCTATGGCTCGGAGCCCTGAAGATTCGCTTAAGGCGACTCTGGGCAGAGTGGCTCCAGGCACCGCTCTGCGCGATGGCCTGGAACGCATCCTCCGCGGGCGCACCGGCGCGCTGATCGTTCTGGGCTCGGACCGCACCATTGAGTCCATCTGCTCCGGCGGCTTCGATATCGGGATCGATTTCTCCCCCACACGGCTCCGCGAACTCGCCAAGATGGACGGCGCGATCATCTGCGACAAGGACGCCGGCAACATCCTCCGGGCCGCCGTGCAGCTGGTTCCGGACTCGAGCATCGAAACGCAGGAATCCGGCACCAGGCACCGCACCGCGGAGCGCGTCGCCATCCAGACCGGCGTCCCGGTGATCTCGGTCAGCCAGTCCATGCAGATCATCGCCCTCTACGTGAACGGCCTGCGGCACGTCCTCGAAGGCTCCGAAAAGGTCCTGGCCCGTGCCAACCAGGCGCTCGCCACCCTCGAACGCTACCGTTCCCGCCTGGACCAGGTCACCAGCTCACTCTCCGCGCTGGAAATCGAAGCCATGGTGACCGTCCGCGACGTCGCCGTCACACTGCAGCGCCAGGAAATGGTGCGCCGGATCTCCGAAGAGATTTCCCAGTACGTCCTTGAACTCGGTGAGGACGGGCGCCTGCTTTCGCTTCAGCTGGACGAGCTCACGGTGGGCCGCGGACCCGGCAGCGATGTGATCATCCGCGATTACGCCGGCCCCAACGCGTCACCCGAGGACATCGACGGCGCCGTCAGCGCGCTGCTCAACCTGGGACCCACCGAACTCATCGACCTCAGCAAAATCGCCGGCATCATCGGGTTCGCAGGCGGCGTGGACACGCTCGACGCCGTGGTGCAGCCGCGCGGCTACCGGCTCCTGTCCGGCCTCAAGGCCGTGCCCAAGGCCGTGGCGGACAGGCTCGTTGACCACTTCGGCGGCCTCCAGTTCCTGATGGCGGCCACCATCGATGACCTCATGACCGTGGACGGCATCGGCGACCAGCGCGCCCGGACAGTCCGGGAGGGCCTGAGCCGGATGGCGGAAGCAAGCCTGCTGGACCGGTTCCTCTAAACCGTCGTCGACTGCTCCACAACTGCCGTTTTGGGCGTCCATAAGGGCACCCACGGAGCAATCGATACAGCGAGCGGCTCAGTTGAGCTGGAAGACGGCCTTCGAGCTGGACCTGGTGCCCAGCCGGGCGACGAACATGTAGTAGGCCCCGCCGGCACCGGGCTTGGCGGACACCGCTCCGCAGCCGGGCACGGTCCGGTTGCGCTGCCACGGGAAGTTGGCGGTTTCGCTCTTGCCCGGCTCGAGGGTCTTCACGAGGTCGCCGCTCTCGGCCTGGCAGTCGACGGAGGAGAAGATCCGGTCGGAGCCGCTGGTCACCGTGTACTCCATTTGGGACGTTCCAAGGTTCACCTCGCACGCCACCTTTCCGCCGTTGGTGACCTTCAGTGTGAGCAGCGGATTCTCGCCCGCGGCGTAGGCTGCCTTGTCGGTCGATGCGGAGACCGTCACGAGGCTCTGGTCGCAGGTGGGCGTCGCCGGAATGCTGGGAGTTGCCGAAGCTGATGGGGTGGGCTTGGCCGCTTCCCCGCCTGAACCTTTGCGGTCCGTGGATGACGCCTGTTCGGAGGCGCGCATGGCGCCGGACACAGCGGCAAAACCTCCCAACGCCACTGAGGCGATGAGAAGCAGCACCAGGCCTACGAACAGCCTGCGACGGCGGTACACGGCTTTCAGCGGCGGCCGCCCCGTCTGCCGGCCGGCGGTGCCCTTCGGTTTCGAACCGCTCTTTCCTGAAGTGCCTTGCCTGACCATCCTTCTAGGCTAGAGAACGCCGGGCACATTGGCGCACCACCACGCCGGGAAGGCGGACCCCGGGCCAGTATCCACTACAGTATTTGCATCAAAGCCTTAGCCCTGCCCACAGCCACGCCCCCGGCGAGTCGCCCCGCGCCACCGCCGCTGGCCGCCCTCCACGAAACCCTTGACGCCTGGTTCGAGGCCACCGCCAGGGAACTGCCGTGGCGGGAACCCGAATGCACCGCATGGGGGGTCCTGGTCAGCGAGATCATGCTGCAGCAGACGCCCGTGGTGCGGGTCCTTCCTGTCTGGGAGGAATGGCTCCGCCGCTGGCCCTCGCCTGCACACCTCGCCGCCGAAGCCTCCGGCGAGGCCGTCCGGCACTGGGGCAGGCTCGGCTACCCGCGCCGGGCACTGCGCCTCCACGCCGCCGCCGTCGCCATTGTGGAACGGCACGACGGCGATGTCCCCGGAAACCATGCCGAACTGCTGGAACTTCCCGGCGTGGGCAGCTATACGGCAGCCGCCGTCGCGGCATTCGCCTTTGGCCGGCGCGAGACCGTGGTGGACACCAACATCCGCCGCGTCCATGCGAGGCTCTTTTCGGGCACGGCGTTGCCGTCGCAGTCGCTGACAGCCGCGGAGATGCGGCTTGCCGCTGAACTGCTGCCGGCCGACGTCGGACTTTCGGTCCGCTGGAACGCGGCAGTCATGGAACTGGGCGCGGTGGTGTGCACGGCAAGGGCGCCGAAGTGCGCTGAATGCCCGGTGCGCGGGGCGTGCGCGTGGCTTGCGGCGGGCGAGCCGCCGCCGTCATATACGCCGAAAGGCCAGTCCTGGCACGGCACTGACCGGCAGGTCCGGGGTGCCGTGATGGCTGTCCTCCGCTTGGCGGACTCCCCCGTGGCACCGGAAATGTTCCATCAGCCGCCCGCGGACCTTGGCTTCGAAGCGGACGGCATCGGCGTTCCGCTTGCGGCGCTGCACCGCCTGAATTCCGCTCCCGAGCAGCTGGAGAGGGCCCTGACAGGCCTGGTCAGCGACGGCCTGGCCGAGCTGCACCTGGGCGGCCTCAGGCTCCCCGCCTGACGCCCGTTACCCATTCGTTCCGGGACTGAAATCCCCCTGTGCTGGCGCCGCCCCACCTGGCGGATCTACGCTGAAGCATGCGCAGCTTGGGCGTGCTTCTGGCAGTGGTTACGACGTCGCTGATCCCGTCCGCGTGCCTGCCCGAAGCAGTGCCGTGCCCGGCAATCGCACAGGCCCCGGTGGTGTCCCTGACAGTGGCGGCCAGCTATGCACCCACGGTCAGAGCCATCCACCTGAAGGCGTGCCAGGACGGCACGTGCCGGGAGGCCGACCTGGAGCTGATGCCGGGCAGCACCACAGTCGACATGGGCTGCGAACCCTCGGCCGGCCCTGACGGCACCTGCTCTGCTACGTCCTCGCCTGACGGCACGCTTACGGGGATGCTGATGATGGACGTCCTGACCGAATCGCGCATCGACGCAACCGCCACAGGCACGTCCACGGCGGGGGCACCGTTGCCCGAGCGGCGGGTGAGCTTCATGCCGAGGGCGGAATACCCGTACGGCGAGCAGTGCGGGAAGTTTGTTACGGCCAGCCTGGTGCTGGACGCCGACGGCCTCAGGCAGGCCGGCTGAGCCCGTCAGGGCTCCCCGAACCCTGCTTCCACCAGGCCGCCGACGTACTTGACTGCCCTGGCCGCGTCCGGCCCCCAGGCCTCGACATGGAGGACCGAGCCCTGGCCCGCCCCCAGCGTCATCAGACCGGTCATCGAAGCCCCGTCCACTCCGTTGACCGTCACCTCCGCGTCCAGGCCCGAGAGTCCCCCGGCGATCTTCGCTGCGGGCCGGGCGTGCATACCTGCCTGGTTGACCAGCTCAAAGTCGCCCGTGGCTTCGGGCGGCCCCAGCGGCGCCTCGTCCGGCGGAGCGGCCGGAGCCTCAGTCGCGGGGGCGCGGCGGACTGCCTCGGCCGCCTGTTTCACGGCGGCCGCGTCCCCACCCGACTGTGCCGCGACGGCGGCCGCAACGAGCCCCTCAACCAGCGGCGCATCGGCCAACAGGACCGAGTCGGGATCCGGGAGGAACTCGACGGCCGATTCAGCCGTCATCACGGCTGAGCCGAGGTCGGTAAGCACCACCGTGCCGTCGTCGCCGGCGGCCTGTTCCAGCGCGGCCATCACCTTCTCAAGGCTGGTCCCGATCCTGCCGTCGTCCGTGCCGCCGGCCGGGAGGATCACGACGTCGGGCGCCATTTGGGCGGCCAACTCCACCGCACCGTCGGCGATCTTTTCGCTATGGGAGACAACCACCAAGCGGACCGTCATTTGGCCGCCCCGGCCGCGGCGCGCAGGATGAGGGCGGTGGAGACCGCTCCGGGGTCGCGGTGGCCGGCGCTGCGCTCCCCCAGGTAGCTGGCACGCCCCTTGCGGGCGATGAGCGGGTCGGTGGCCACGGCGCCCGCCTCCGCGGCCTCAGCGGCCGCAAGGAGCACTTTAAGGACATCACCGTCACCTGCAGCCGCAGCGGCGGCCGCAGCCTCGACGGCGGGGGTCCACGCGTCAACCATGGTCTTGTCGCCCGGTTCGGCCTTGCCGCGGGCCACCACGCCGTCACGGGCGGCCTCGATGGCGGCGGCCAGGGCCGCAGGATCGATGTCCGGCGCGTCGCCCAGCGAGGTGGAGGCGCGCAGGAAGGCCGTGCCGTAAAGGGGGCCTGCCGCGCCGCCCACCTTGGACATCAATGCCATGGCCGTGAGCTTCAGGGCCGCTCCCGGCGTGGCCGGCGGCGCCTCTGCTAGCTTGTCCATCACGGCCTTGAAGCCGCGGTCCATGTTTTCGCCGTGATCGGAATCCCCGATGGCACGGTCCAGTTCAATCAGCTCCACCCGGTGGTCCGCCATGGCCTGGGCGGAAAGGGTAAGCCACCGCACGGCCCAGTCAACGTCAAGCCCCACGGTCAGATGCCCCATCGCAGCGCGGGCGTGTGCACCGGGGCGTCCCACAGGCTGGTGAGTTCGTCGTCCAGCCGCAGCACGGTAACGGAGCAGCCCTGCATCTCGAGTGAAGTGATGTAGTTGCCCACCAGGGAACGCTCCACCGCGACACCCTTCTCAGCGAGCACCTGCGCTGCGCGGCGGTACACAATGTACAGCTCACTTTGCGGCGTCCCGCCCATGCCGTTGACGAACAACAGCACCTTGTCACCGGAGGCGATGCCCAGGTCAGCCAGGATGGGCTCGAGGAGGCGGTCGGTAATAGCATCGGCATTTTCCATCGGGATCCGGTGCCGCCCGGGCTCACCGTGGATCCCGATGCCGATTTCGATTTCGTTCTCTTCCAGGTCGAAGCTGGGTACGCCTGCGTGCGGGACCGTGCAGGCCGACAAAGCCACGCCCATGCTGCGGACGTTCTGGTTCACACGATCTCCGATGGCAGCCACCGCGTCCAGGTCATCACCGCGCTCCGCGGCCGCACCCGCGATCTTCTCCACGAGGACAGTGCCGCCCACACCCCGCCGGCCGGCCGTGTAGAGGGAGTCTTCCACTGCGACGTCGTCGTTGACCAGGACGGTCCGGACCTGGACGCCTTCGGCTTCCGCCATTTCCGCTGCCGTTTCGAAGTTGAGGACGTCGCCGGTGTAGTTCTTGACGATGTGCACGACGCCGGCGCCGGAGTTCACGGCCAGTGTCGCCGGAATGATCTGGTCGGGCGTGGGCGAGGTGAACACGGCGCCGGGTACTGCGGCGTCGAGCATTCCCACGCCCACGAACCCGCCGTGAAGCGGCTCGTGTCCGCTGCCGCCGCCGCTGACCAGGCCGACTTTGCCCGCCACCGGGGCGTCCTTGCGGGTGATGAATTTCGGTTCGGAACTGACGGTGACGAGGTCTGCATGGGCAAGGCCGAAGCCTTCCACGGACTCATCCACTACAGCGCGGGGATCGTTGATCAGCTTCTTCATTGGAGTACTCCCTGGAGTGTCCGGGCGGCTTTGTCTTGACCCTACTACCGCCGCCCCGGCTGCGGTAGCGTCCTGTCGAACGGGCCGGCCAACGTCCGCCTAACGGGTAACCGAGGGCATAAGAAAAGGGACAGCCCCCAACTGACTGTCCCTTTCCCTTCCCAGCCTGTATCCCCCGGCCAGCTTCAGCGCTTTCCCCAGGCGGCCGGCAGGAAATCCGGCCACGCCGCGGCGCCTATGTGAAACGCTGACGCCTCACGAGGCCGGCTTAGTGGATCGCTCCGGGTCATCGCCGAAGGCAGATCCATTTGAAACGCCGAAAAATCCGGAAAAATGGCGTGCTCGCTCATTTCAGTCCTTTGATGTGGTTCGGGATTCGGGTGCTACTAGGCAAGCTCCATTAATTTTATACATCGATTCGATATATGGGAAGAGCTTGTAGTCGGACATAATTCTGGGGCGACGAAGTGCCTGGACGAAGTGCCTAGAGGAACTTGATCATGCGGGTGTTTCCCAGCGTGTTCGGCTTTACCCGGGCGAGGTCCAGGAACTCCGCCACGCCTTCGTCATGCGAACGCAGCAGCTCGGAGTAGACCACCGGATCCACCGCGGTCTGGTCGGCCATGACGTCGAAGCCGTGCTTCTTGAAGAAGTCCACCTCGAAGGTCAGGCAGAACACGCGTGAGACACCGAGCGCCCTGGCTTCCTCGAGGAGGCTTTCCACCAGCACGTGGCCCACACCCTTGCCGCGCCATGCGTCCGAGGCCGCCAGGGTCCGCACCTCGGCCAGGTCCTCCCACATGACGTGCAGGGCGCCGCAGCCGATCACCTCGCCGTCGGCCGCCTCCGCGATCCGGAACTCCTGCAGGCTTTCGTAATAGGCCACCGTTTCCTTGGCCATCAGGATCCTCTGGTCCGCCAGCGGAGCCACAAGACTCTTAATGGCAGCTACGTCGCTGGTGCGGGCAGGGCGGATGCGGAAGGTCTCAGTCACAGCCCCAATCTTACGGCCGCCCCACCTGCCGCTCCGAGACTGCGCTGCCTAGAGGCCCAGGTCAGCGGGCAGGGGCACGTCCCGGTCCAGCACGTTCTTCGCCAGGAAGTGCTCTACAACCCCGTACCAGACCTTGGCGTGCTGCGGCTGCAGGATCCAGTGGTTCTCGTCCGGGTAATAGAGGAACCGGTGCGGCGTCTGGCCGTTGCCATCGGCAGCCAGCTGCGATTTGGACAGCAGTTCGTACCAGAGCCGCAGGCCTTCGCCGATGGGCACGCGGTAGTCCTTGTCTCCATGGATCACCAGCATTGGCGTGCTGATCTTCTCGACGTGCAGGTGGGGCGAGTTCTCCAGGGCCATCTCTGCCGTCATTTCTTTCAGCCAGTACTGTGAGGCGTCCGTGGTGGGGCCGAACTGGTCAAGGGCCCACAGGCTGGCGTGGGTGACGATTGCGTTGAAGCGGTCCGTCTGGCCGGCCACCCAGTTGGCCATGTAGCCGCCGAAGGAGCCGCCCATGGCAGCAGTCCGGCTCGCATCAATGTCCGGGCGGTCCACCGCGGCGTCCGTGATTTTCATGAGGTCCGTGTACGGCGCCCCGCCCCAGCCGCCCCAGCCTCGCTGGATGTAGGACTGCCCGTAGCCGGTGGACAGAGCCGGATCCGGCAGCAGCACGGCGTAACCCTTGGCCGCCAGCAGCCACGGGTTCCAGCGCCACGTCCAGGCGTTCCACGAGCCGAGGGGCCCGCCGTGGATCCACAACAGCAGCGGCGCCGGGTTCTGCGCCGAGGCCCCATCCGGCAGGGCCAGGTAGGCGGGAACCCGGATGCCGTCGGCAGCGGCGGTCTCTATGCGCTCCAGGGATCCCTCGATGCGTGGGCGCTCCGCCGGAGCGGGAAGCCTGGTGACGTCGCCGCTCGCCAGATCGATCCGGACCGCTTCCGGCGGAAACTCGTAGGAGCTCCGCAGCGCAAAGGCGCTCCGCCCGTCCGGTGAAACCACGACGTCGGTGTATGCCGCAGCGTCGCGAGTCACCCGGGTGACTTCCGCGCTTCCGGCCCCGAACCCGACCCCCGCGGGACTGAACCGGAAAACCGGGGAGGCGCCGTCGTCGTCGGCCGTCACCAGGAGGGCGGAACCGTCCGGCAACCACGCCGCCTTGATGGCCCAGCGGTCCCAGTCGTGGGCCAGCGGCCGGAGCTCGGCTTCCGGCTCCGCTGGAGAGCTGACATCAAGGAGGTGGAGCTTGACCTGCGGAGCCTGGTGGGGAGTGGAGTCGGATTCACTCAACACCACAAGCGTGCGGTTGTCCGGGCTCACCGGTCCCGCGAAGTAGCTCATGCCTTCACGGTCCAGCAGGATCCTGCGCGTTGCAGTGGCGACGTCAATGGCCACCAGGACGGAACGTGAGTCGGCCTTGGCGAGGGGCTTGTTGAAGCTTGTGTAGATGGTTTTGCCGTCCGGGCTGACCACCGATTCGGAGTCTCGCAACAGCCCGGCCGCGTCCGGCGTCAGGTTGCGGAGCTTCAGCGGCGCGGCGGCGTCAACCGTTGCCGGCTTGCCCGGCTCCTTGTCCTCCCCCGGCTCCACAGCGAAAATTCGCGGCTGGTCGGGGCCGAGGTCCGCATCCCAGTAGCGCACCGGGTAGCCGCTGTGGAGGATGGCGGAAACCTTGTGGTCCTTGCGGCTCTTTCGCCGTTCCTCGTCCGCTTCCTCATCGGGGGAACCGGCCAGGATGGACGCCGTGACGAAGGTGGCGCCGGTATCCCTGGCCGACATCACCTGGCTGATCCCGCCGGCACGCGAAAGGACCACGCGGGCTTCACCGCCGTCCGCCGGCAGCTGCCAGAGCGCGTTGACGGGATCACTGTCAGGACTTTCGGGGTCAGGGCGGGCCGACGTGAAGTAGAGGTCCCCGTTGGAGGCAAACGCCGCGCCGGCCTCCCCCTTGGCACTGCGGGTGATCCGGCGGGCATGGTTCTCCCCCGCAGGATCCAGCTCCCAGAGGGCGGTCACGTATTCGGTGCCCTTGCCGTTGAGCGTGGAGACAGTAGTCACCAGCCGCTTTCCGTCCGGGCTCAGCGCAAGGCCGCTCACCCGCGGGATGGCGAGGTAGTGGTCCACGTCGTGGAAAGGGGTCGCAGGTTGTTCGCTCAGGATCGCTGAGTCTTCAAAAGCCATGAAGAGATTCAACACCGGCTGTGCCCTGGATCACAGTAAGTTCACTACGAGTGAAACGGTGCTTTCACATTGGCAATGGCCCCCGGCACCGGGCTGAAGGGCGCCTGCGCCACCTGGAGGCGGGAGGCAACGCAACGGCCCCGCCTTCCCTTGAGGGATGGCGGGGCCGTTGAGGGTGATGCTTAGACGCTCGGTGCGATCTCGGGGATGCGCGGCTTGGCGTTCCCTTCGAAGGTGAACTTGGCGTCGTCGCCTTCGCCGTCCACATCCACCACGACGATGTCGCCCGCGTGGATCTCCCCGAAGAGGATCTTCTCGGACAGCTGGTCCTCGATCTCGCGCTGGATGGTGCGGCGGAGTGGCCGCGCACCCATGGCGGGGTCGTAGCCGCGGGTGGCCAGGAGCACCTTGGCGGCCTTGGTGAGCTCGATGCCCATGTCCTTGTCCTTGAGGCGCTTCTCGAGGCGGGCCACGAACATGTCCACGATCTCGATGATCTCGTCCTGGGTCAGCTGCGGGAACACCACAACGTCATCAACACGGTTCAGGAACTCGGGGCGGAAGTGCTGCTTGAGTTCCTCCGTGACCCGGGCGCGCATCCGGTTGTAGCCGGTCTGCGTGTCCGTGCCGGACTGGAAGCCCGTGGCAACGCTCTTGGAGATGTCCCGGGTTCCCAGGTTGGTGGTCATGATGATGACGGTGTTCTTGAAGTCCACCACCCGGCCCTGGGAGTCGGTCAGGCGGCCGTCTTCCAGGATCTGCAGGAGCGAGTTGAACAGGTCCGCGTGGGCCTTTTCCACTTCGTCGAACAGCACCACGGAGAACGGACGGCGGCGGACCTTTTCGGTCAGCTGCCCGCCTTCTTCGTACCCGACGTAGCCCGGAGGGGCACCGAAGAGCCGCGATACCGTGTGCTTCTCGGAGTACTCGGACATGTCCAGGGTAATCAGGGCATCTTCTTCACCGAACAGGAACTCCGCGAGGGCCTTGGCGAGTTCGGTCTTGCCGACGCCGGTGGGGCCGGCGAAGATGAACGAGCCACCAGGACGCTTGGGGTCCTTCAGGCCGGCACGGGTCCGGCGGATGGCCTGGGACAGGGACCTGATGGCCTCGTTCTGGCCGACGACGCGCTTGTGCAGTTCGTCTTCCATCTTCAGCAGGCGCGAGGACTCTTCCTCGGTCAGCTTGAAGACCGGAATGCCGGTGGAGTTCGCCAGCACCTCGGCGATGAGATCCTCATCCACCTCGGAGATGTCGTCCATGCCGCCGGTCTTCCAGTGGCGTTCCTTCTCGGCCCGCTCGGCAATGAGCTTCTGCTCCTTGTCGCGCAGCGAGGCGGCGCCTTCGAAGTCCTGCGCGTCAATCGCGGACTCCTTTTCCATCTTGAGTTCGGCGATTCGCTCATCCATGGCCTTCAGCTCCGGCGGAGCCGTCATCCGGCGGATGCGCAGGCGTGCGCCGGCTTCGTCGATGAGGTCGATCGCCTTGTCCGGCAGGAAGCGGTCCGAGATGTAGCGTTCGGACAGGTTGGCTGCCGAGGCGAGTGCGCCGTCGGTGATGGTGACGCGGTGGTGTGCCTCGTAGCGGTCACGCAGGCCCTTGAGGATTTCGATCGCGTGCGCAACCGAAGGCTCCTTGACCTGGATCGGCTGGAAGCGGCGCTCCAGCGCGGCGTCCTTCTCGATGTGCTTGCGGTATTCGTCCAGCGTGGTGGCACCGATGGTCTGGAGCTCACCGCGGGCCAGCATGGGCTTCAGGATGGAAGCGGCATCGATAGCGCCTTCGGCTGCACCGGCACCGACGAGGGTGTGGATTTCGTCGATGAACAGGATGATGTCGCCGCGGGTGCGGATCTCCTTGAGGACCTTCTTCAGGCGCTCTTCGAAGTCACCGCGGTAGCGGGAGCCAGCCACCAGGGAACCAAGGTCCAGCGTGTAGAGCTGCTTGTCTTTGATGGTTTCCGGGACGTCCCCGCGGACGATCGCCTGGGCGAGGCCCTCGACGACGGCGGTCTTGCCGACGCCGGGTTCGCCGATGAGGACGGGGTTGTTCTTGGTGCGCCGGGAAAGGACCTGCATGACGCGTTCCATTTCCTGTTCGCGTCCGATGACCGGGTCCAGCTTGTTCTCGCGCGCAGCCTGGGTGAGGTTGCGGCCGAACTGGTCCAGGACCACGGAGCCGGCAGGGGTGCCCTCGGGCTGGCCGGGTCCGACGCCTGCGCCGGTGGTCTCCTTGCCCTGGTAGCCGGAGAGGAGCTGAATCACCTGCTGGCGGACGCGGTTGAGGTCGGCTCCGAGCTTCACGAGCACCTGGGCGGCCACGCCTTCACCCTCGCGGATGAGCCCCAGCAGGATGTGCTCGGTGCCGATGTAGTTGTGGCCCAGCTGCAGCGCTTCGCGGAGCGAGAGCTCCAGCACCTTCTTGGCGCGCGGAGTGAAGGGGATGTGGCCGGACGGGGCTTGCTGGCCCTGGCCGATGATCTCCTGTACCTGCTCGCGTACGCCGTCGAGCGAAATGCTCAAGGACTCCAGAGCTTTGGCGGCAACGCCTTCACCCTCATGGATAAGACCCAAGAGGATGTGTTCGGTTCCGATGTAATTGTGGTTCAGCATGCGTGCCTCTTCTTGGGCAAGCACAACTACGCGACGGGCACGGTCCGTAAATCGCTCAAACATTTCGCCACACTCCTAGCTACGACGTACTTTGATGCTACGTGGCAGACGCGGACTTGGGGAGCGTGTTCGCCACAGGGGAAACCCGGGACGCGATTCCCCGGCTTGACGCCACCGGCTGATACCGCCAACCGGAACTGCCGCGAGGTGCCCGGAGACCGGCATTACGCCCGGTTGCCGCCGTTCGGAGAAGGTGCAACGCCATCAGAAACCCGACGAACAATGCCATTATTGCCCGCCCGGAATCCGTTCATCGAAGGTGCACATTTGTGCTGATCCAGTCCGGAACCTGCCCCGGACCGCAATAACCCTGGAATAACCGGGGGGACGCTTTACCGCAGCGGCCTCCCGCGCTCAGGCCGGGTATTCAAATGGCAATGCCCCCGCCGATTGGCAGGGGCATTGCTTTTCCACGGAAAACTGCGGCAGTGCTAGGAATTTGCCTTCTGGTAGGCTTCCTGAATTTCAGCCTGGATGCGGCCGCGACTGTTAACCGCATAGCCATTCTCCCTGGCCCACTGACGAATCTGTGCAGAGTCCTGGTTCCGACCGCTTGAGACCTTCGTGCGGGTGGCGCGGCCGGTGGACGTCTTGCGGGCGCTTGAAACAAACCGCTCCAAGGAGGAGCGTAGTTCTGCAGCATTGGCAGCAGACAGGTCAATTTCGTAACTGACGCCGTCAAGGCCAAATCGGACAGTTTCGTCCGCGGTTCCCCCATCCAGATCATCTACAAGGATGATTTTTACTTTCTGTGCCATAGAAATTCTCTCTTTTGGAAAGGACGGGTATGCAGAAAAGCAGGATGTATCAGATAAAGTATCCCTCTGTTTATGGCAACGCGTCAAAGCGGCAAAAGGTTCCTGTGAATGGTGGGCAGGAATAAGCCGGGAGTATTAGTTTGTGCTGTTGCCGTTGCTGTCGCCGGCATTGGTTCCGGTATTCGGCGCACCATTCGTTCCCCGCTTGGATTCGGCGTCACGGGCATTAGCCTCCGCCTGGGCCCGCGCCTCAGCCTGGCGCTCCGATTTGTCGGCATTGAAGATCGACTTCATGGCAAACCAGAACAGCAGCCCGACCACTAGGGACGGCAGCAGGACGGCAACATACTCCACGGTCAGTGCCCTTCAGGCTTCAGGAGCGGGAAGAGGATGGTTTCGCGGATGCCGGCGCCGGTGAACAGCATCACCAGGCGGTCAATGCCCAGCCCGATGCCGCCCATTGGCGGGGCGCCGTACTCAAGCGCCCGGAGGAAGTCCTCATCCAGCTGCATGGCTTCCACGTCGCCGGCAGCGGCGTGCCTGGACTGCTCGGTGAGGCGTTCACGCTGGATCACGGGGTCGATGAGCTCGGAGAAGGCCGTGCCGCGCTCCATGCCGCCGATGATCAGGTCCCAGGCTTCGATCAGGCGGTCATCGTCACGGTGCTGGCGCGCAAGGGGCTGCGCGGACGGCGGGTAGTTGTAGACGAACGTGGGATTCAGCAGGGTTGGTTCCACTATTTCGCCGAACAGTTCAACTGCCAGCTTCTCGGCATCCCACTTGGGATCGACCTTGACGTCGTGCTTGGCCGCCACGGCGCGCAGTTCCTCGACAGTGGTGTCCGGCGTGATTTCCTGGCCCACGGCGTCGGAAAGTCCGGGGTATACAGCCAGCCAGGCCCATTCGCCGTCGAGGTTGATCTCCCCGGCTTCGGTCTGTAGCGTGCGGCCCACACCGGCGGCGTCAGCGGCGTCCAGGATGATCTCCTTGATGCGGTCCGCCATGACGAACTGGTCGGCCCAGGCCTCGTAGCATTCCAGCGTGGTGAATTCCGGGCTGTGCGTGGAGTCCACACCCTCGTTGCGGAACACCCGTCCCATGTCGTAGACACGGTCGATGCCGCCCACCACTGCGCGCTTGAGGTACAGCTCGGTGGCAATGCGCAGGGTCATCTTCTGGTCGAAGGCGTTCATGTGGGTCTCGAAGGGCCGGGCCAGGGCACCGCCGTGGACCAGCTGGAGCATCGGGGTTTCCACCTCGACGTAGTTGCGGCGATGCAGGCTTTCCCGGATCGAGCGGGTGATCGCGGCGCGGGTGTACACCATCTCGCGGGCCTCGTCGCGGACCATCAGGTCCACGTAGCGCTGGCGGACGCGGGTTTCCTCGTTCAGGCCTGCGTGCAGCACAGGCAGCGGGCGCAGCGCCTTCGACGCCATTGACCAGGTATCGGCCATCACGGACAGCTCGCCGCGGCGGGAGGAAATAACCTCACCCTTGATGAAGACGTGGTCGCCCAGGTCCACCAGGGCCTTCCATTCGGCCAGGGACTCCTCGCCGACGTTGGCCAGGCTCAGCATGGCCTGGAGGCGGGTGCCCTTGCCGTCCGTGCCGCCCTCCTGGAGGGTTGCGAAGCACAGCTTGCCGGTGTTGCGGATAAACACGATGCGGCCGCTGACGCCAACGATGTCCCCGGTGGTCTCGTCGGCCTCCAGGTGGGCGTACTTCTCGCGGATCTCGCTCAGGGAATGCGTGCGCTCAACACCCACCGGGTACGCCTCGCCGCGTTCAATCAGCTTGGCGCGCTTCTCCATGCGGATGCGCATCTGCTCGCTGGCGTCCGCCGGTTCGGCAGCATTGGTCGGGGTGGGGGTGTTTTGGGAAGTCACAATCCCTAAGTTTACCGGGAGTTCCGCGGCATGTTTTTTCCGGCCGGCCATGATTCCCCTCACCCAGGGGTTTTCGAGCGGAGAGCGCCCCCGAAGGGCCGCCAATCCCCCTTTTTTCGAACAAATCTGCCCGGAGGCGGCGGGGACAAATCTGCTGCGGGAAGAGGCATAGACTCGGGGCTGTGGAGATTCGGACGATCACGACGGACGACGGCGACGGGCACCTTGAGGTGCACTCCTTCAGGCCCGCTATGTCCCCCTCCCTGCCCGCAGCGGGCGGCGGGCAGGGCGGCCACCCCGACGCTGACCGGGTCGGTCATCCGGACACTGACCGGAATGGTCATCCGGACGACGCCGGGCAACCCGGCGTCGTCGTCATCCACGGAACCCTGGTGACCGACGCGCTCTACCGCCCTTTCGCCATGAAGATCGCCCGGCTCCTGGGGCGGCCCGTCCATACCTATAATCGCCGCGGCCGCGGCGGATCCTCCGGCCAGGGTGAGGACTATTCAGCCGCGACGGAGATCAGCGACCTCGCGGCGGTCATGCGGGCCACCGGTTCCGCGGACGTGGTGGCCCACAGCTACGGCGGTTTTGTGGCGCTTCAGGCGGCCCGGACCGAGCCCATCCGTCGGCTCGTGACCTATGACGCCGCGGTTTCCCTATCCGGCAGCCTCGAACGCAGGTGGCGGCCGGAACTGGAGCACTCCATGGCGGCCGGCCAGCTCGACCACGCCTGGGCCCATCTGGTCCAAGGGCTCGAAACGGCGGGCCCGGTCTCCAAGCTCCCACTCGGCGCCCTGCGCATGCTGAGCATCCTGTCCGCCCGGACGCGGCTCGGCGGGGAGATGCGGCAGCTGCTGCCCACCGCCGTCGCCGAAATGCGGGCCGTGCTCAACGCCGACGCCGAGCTTGCGGACTTCGCCGGCGTCACCACGCCCACCTTGATGCTCAGCGGCGGCTGGAGCCCGGCGTACTTCGCCGAGACGGGCCGCCAGCTCGCGGCTGCCGTGCCGGCGGTTGACTTTGCCCTTGTCCCCGGGCAGCTCCACGAGGGACCGCTCCGGCCGGGGCACCGCCTTGCCCTCACCACCGCACGGTTCCTGGCCAACGACGTCGGCCTGCGGCTCCAGCGGATCCGCGCCGCCAGGCACCCGCTGGGCAGCCGCTTTAGGATTGGTCCGTGAAGGAAGCCTTCAAGGACAAGAATTCAGTGGAGCAGCAGGTCGTCACCACGCACGACGGCGGCAGGCTGGCTTTGTACAGCTACGGCACCGTGGATGCCCCCGGCGAGCGCCGGGTGTTGGTGATCGGTGGAGCATTCCTGACAGCACTGATCTACCGGCCTTTTTCCGAGGCACTGTCCAAGGGCCTC
This sequence comes from Arthrobacter oryzae, assembly GCF_030812315.1. Lineage (GTDB taxonomy): Bacteria > Actinomycetota > Actinomycetes > Actinomycetales > Micrococcaceae > Arthrobacter > Arthrobacter oryzae_B. The sequence continues at coordinate 459,182 of NZ_JAUSSM010000003.1, forward strand.
GGCGAGGGCTGGGCAGTGGACGTCTACGACCGGCGCGGCCGCGGTGATTCCACGCCGCAGCCGGCGGACTACTCGATGGCCACCGAGGTCGCCGACGTCCGCACCATCATGGACGCCACGGGCGCGCGCAATCTCTTCGGCCACAGTCTGGGCGGTTCCGTGGCACTGAATGCCGTCCAGGAGTTCGCCGGGACCGGGCACCAGCCGGACAAGCTCGCGGTCTATGACGCGGCGGTCAATATCGACGGCAAGGTGGACATGTCCTGGCTGGACAGTTTCGAACGCTCAGTCAACGACGGAAATGTTCCGCACGCGCTGGCCAAGCTCAAGAAGGGCATGCAGCCCGGTTCGCCCCTGGCCAGGATCCCGGAACCGATCCTGGCCGGCCTGATGGCGCTGGTGTCGCGGACCAAAGTGAACCGGGTGTTCAAGGAGCTCATGCCCAGCGGCGTGGGCGAGCTCAAAGCGGTGTTTGATGAGGACGACCACGTCCGGGACTTTTCCGTCCTGCCGCCGAACACCAGGTTCATGGTGGGCGCCAAAAGCCCCGGCTACTACAAGGTGACTGCCGAACAGCTGCACCGGGCCGTCCCCGGCAGCGAGCTCCAGGTCTCGCCCAAGTGCGTCCACGCCTCCATCCCCGCGGCCGTCAAGGAGCTGGTGGAGGACATCTCCGCGTACTTCAAGGGCTGACATGGAGTTGCCGGCCCCAGGCTGCTGTGCGGTTCCTGCCGCCCCGGGTAGGCTCGGAACATGACGCGCGAGAACATCAAGACACCCGACGGCGGAACGCTGGAGCTTTACACCACGGGAGCCGAGCTGGCCTCGGCAGGCTCAGGCGTCGTCGTCGTTCAGGCCTCCATGGTCACCGCCGCGGACTACACGCGCTTTGCCCAGAAACTGAGCGCATCGCTGGGCCGGCCGGTGCACACGTTCAACCGGCGCGGACGCGGCGAATCGGCGCCGCAGCCGGAGGACTACACCCTGGATGTGGACATCCGCGACCTGGACACCGTGATGAAGCACACGTCCAGCACGGACGTCTTCGGCCACAGCTTCGGCGGCGCCGTGGCGCTCCACGCGGCCCGCACGCTGCCGGTGGAACGGCTGGCAGTCTACGATCCCGCCGTGTCCGTGAACCACAGCGTCAAGGCGGACTGGATCGCCGAATACGAACGCGCGACGGCTGCCGGCGACGACGACCGTGCCCTTGCCGTACTGGTCAGGGGGCTCGAGACGGGCGGGGCTTTGTCCTCACGGATGCCGCTGTCGATGCTCACTCTCGCCAACAAGCTCATCGCCGGGACATCCATCGGCAAGCAGCACCGCGACCTGATGAAGACCGGTGTCCGGGAGATCAAGGCGATCATCGCCGCGGACATGCCGGCCGAGCCGTTCCTGGCACTGCCCCTTGAGACCCTCATCATCGTCGGCGAAAAGAGCCCGGCCTACTTCGGCATCGCGTGCGGCCAGATCCACGACGTCCTGTCAGGTTCCAGCTACACCATCCTGCCCGGAGCCGGGCACGACGGCGTCAACCGGGCGCCGGACAAGCTGATCACCGAACTCAGCGATTTCTTCGCCGGCTGACTTTCCCCACCCGCCCAGCGCGAACGGACACTTGAGCCCCACCGCCAAGAAACACCGGCGTCCACATGTTGATATACAAATCTCAACATGTGATTTGGCGCTCTAGACTGCCGATCATGAGCGATAACGACGCGAACGTGCAGCCCTTTGTCGACTGGAACTGGTGCGAGGGGCACGATGGGGCGGTTCGTGCTTGTGGATTGCCGCTGGTACCTGGACGGATCCTCGGGGAAGGGCGCCTACGATGCCGGCCATATCCCGGACGCCGTCTTCGCCGACATGGATCAGTGGCTCTCCGGGCCAGCTTCGAAACAATCCGGGAGGAACCCGTTGCCCGATCCCGAAGTGTTTGCCCAGGGGATGCGGGAAGCCGGCATCAACGACTCAGACACCGTGATCGCCTATGACGACGCTGGCGGGGTCATAGCGGGCCGACTTGTCTGGATGCTCCGATCAACAGGCCGCCGCGCCGCCATCCTGGACGGAGGTCTCGCCAGCTACCCGGGAGACCTCGCCAAGGATGCCCCGCAAAGACCGTATGGAGAATTCTCGCCCCGGTCCTGGCCTCAGACGCTGCTGGCCGATATCTCGGAGGCTTCGTCTGGTCAGTTCAAGGTGGTGGACGCGAGGAATCGTGACCGCTTCGACGGGCGCCAGGACCCGGTTGACCCCCGCCCCGGACATATACCCGGTGCCGTGAATGTCCCCTGCCGCGAGAACCTCGACTCCTCAGGAAGACTGCTGCCGGAGGTCCTGCTGCGCGGGAATTTCGGGCGTGCTGGCATTGTCTCGGCCGAGAACACCATCGCCTACTGCGGATCCGGAGTGACTGCCTGCCACAACCTGCTGGTCCTGGAGCACCTGGGAGCAGGGAGGGGGAGGCTGTTCGTCGGCGGTTGGTCGCAGTATGGACACGCAGCAGACAGGCCTGTCGCTACGGCCTAACCTGGCGCCGTCCCCGCCGCCAAGCGCGAACGGACACTTGAGGCCCCCGCTTTTGGGGCCTCAAGTGTCCGTTCGCGCTTAATGGGACGTTAGTGCGCTGCGGGTGCCGGGTGTTCCGCTCCGGCGGTCTTGCGCATCATCGCGGAAAGCACGACGGCGGCGACGGCTATGACGGCTGCCGTCAGGAAAGCCGCGTGCATGCCTGCGACGATGCCTGATCCTGCGGCCACCACGGCATAGATCGAGACCAGGAGCGCCGTCCCGGCGGCACCGGCGACCTGCTGCAGCGTGCTCATGATCGCCGATCCGTGCGAGTACAGGTGCGGCGGCAGCGGGTTGAGCCCGGTGGTGAAGGCCGGTGTAAACAGGAGCGCCAGGCCGAGGCTCAGCACCACGTGCAGCGCCACGATCCACCAGACGGCTGTTTCGGCGTCGAGCATGGAGAACTGCCAAAGGGACAGCACCATCATGACGGAGCCGGTGACAGTCAGCGGCAGCGGGCCCACCTTGTCGAACCAGCGGCCGATGACCGGTCCCAGCAGACCCATCGCCAGGCCGCCCGGGAGGAGCGCCAGGCCGGTCTCGAGGGACTTCAGGCCGCGGATTTCCTGCAGGTAGAGCGGCAGCAGGATGACGGCACCAAACAGTGCAATCATCGCCACCACCATCAGCAGCACCGACACCGTGAACATACGGAACTTGAACGCACGCAGGTCCAGCAGCGGCGCGTCGTTTTTCTGCAGTTTCAGTTGGCGGAACACGAAGGCCAGCATGGCCACCACGCCCACGGCGAGAGCAGCGACAGCTGTGGCGCCGGGTCCGCTTTGGCCGCCGTGGCCTCCGCCGATCTGGCTGAGGCCATAGACAACCCCGCCAAATGCCGGAACCGTCAGGAGCACTGACAGGAAGTCCAGCCTGGTCTTCTCAGACTCGCCAACGTTGGTGAGGTAGCGGGCGCCGATGGCGAAGGCCGCGAGGGCAACCGGCAGGACGAAAACGAACATGAACCGCCAGGTGAAGTGCTCAAGGATCAGTCCGGAAACGGTAGGTCCCATGGCCGGCGCCACCGAGATGGCAATGCTCACGTTGCCCATGACGGCGCCGCGCCGTTCGATCGGGACCAGGGTGAGGATCGTGGTCATCAGGAGCGGAAGCATGATGGCCGTACCGCCGGCCTGGACAATGCGGGCCAGCAGCAGCACTTCGAATCCGGGAGCCAGCGCGGCCAGGAGTGTGCCGCCGGAGAACAGCCCCATGGCCAGCATGAACACGGCCCGGGTCGACAGGGTCTGCAGGATGAACCCCGTGGTGGGGATGACCACGGCCATGGTGAGCATAAAGCCCGTGGAGAGCCACTGCACCGTGGGAGCGTCTACCCCGAGGTCCACCATGAGCCTCTGCAGGGCGACGTTCATGATGGTTTCGTTGAGGATGACCACGAAGGTCGCAACCAGCAGGGTGGCGATGATGGTGACGGACTCACGGGACATCTTCACCGGGCCCGCGGCCTGCGCTGTTGCGGTTGCAGGGGCCACGGGATCGCCGTGGGCGTTGGAAGAGACGTCTGTAGACATGGGGATTCCCTTAGGGAGATGCGTAGTGGTTTCCGGCGAGCGTCGTCGCTGCAGATTGCAACAGTGTATCCCCCGGGGTAATTCCCGTCATTAGAAATATTCCAGTCAGGAGTTCCAGACGGTTGCGGGAAACGCGTCAGGTCAGGAGTTCAGCGGCACGTTGTCGATCAGCCGGACCGGCCCCACCTTCGCCGCAATGATTGCCAGGCCTTCGCCGCGGAACGGCGTCTCCTTGCAGTTCTCGGCCAAGGGTTCCAAGGTGTCCGGGTCCACCACGTCGAAGTAGTCCAGTCCCACCAGTGGCTGGGATTCAACCAGCGACTGGGCGGATTCCAAGTCAAGCGGTTCGTGCGCGTTGGCCCGCTCCTCGAGGAGCCGCAGGGCCCGTGACAGCACCAGGGCGGCCTCGCGTTCCTCGCCGGAAAGGAACCTGTTCCGGCTGCTCAGGGCCAGGCCGTCCGCGGACCGGACCGTGGGAACCGCAACGATCTCCACAGGGAAATTCAGGTCAGCCACCATTCGACGCACCAGTGTCAGTTGCTGGGCGTCCTTCTGGCCAAAATAGGCGCGGTAGGCGGGAAGGCCAGCACCGGCGCCGGTCACGAAGGCGCCGCCGCCTGACAGCCCGGCACCCGGAAATCCGTAATGCAGCAGCTTGGCCACCACGGTCAGCGCACCGTCGAAGTGGCCGGGGCGGGAAGCGCCCTCCCATTTTTCGGCCAGGCGTCCCGCGGTCACACGGACCAGGGGCTCGCCGCCCGGATAGACCTCCTCCACCGACGGCGCGAACACCAGGTCGACCCCCTCGGCGTCGAGGAGCTCCATGTCCGCCTCAAGGGTCCGTGGGTACCGGTCAAGATCCACGGCCTCGCCGAATTGCAGCGGGTTGACGAAGATACTGGCCACAACAACGTCGTTTTGTTCGACGGCGGTGCGCGCCAGCCTGGCGTGGCCCTCGTGGAGCGCGCCCATGGTGGGAACGAGGCCCTGCGACGAACCCTGTTTCTCCGTCAGCAGCCGTGCGCTTTCGGTCCGCAGCTGCGCCGCGGTGGTCACGAGTTTGATCGCCAAGTCAGTTTCCTCCAGTGGCCTGCGGCCCGTCGTCGTCCGTACCGTCCAGGACAGACCGGATGGCATCCAGCTGATCCGGCTTCAGCAGGCCCCGGCTCGCGGCTCGGCGCGCTGTGGCCCGGGCCATGGCCAGGTAGGCCTCCAGAATATCGCCGCCGGCACCGGCGTCGTGTTCCCGCAGGGCCTCCGCGTGCGCCGCAACCGTGCCAACATCGCCGCGTGCCACGGGTCCGGTCAGGGCCGTTTCGCCGGAAGCCAGCGCGTTCTCCAGCGTGGCCCGGAGCAGCGGCCCCAGCATGCGGTCGGGGGCGTCGACGCCCACTTCGCGGAGCAGCTGCGAGGCCTGGGCCACGAGGGTGACCAAATGGTTCGAGCCGTGCGCCAAGGCCGCGTGGTACTGGGTGCGGTCACCCTCGGCGATGGCCACCGGCTCTGCGCCCATCTCCACCACCAGGGCCTGGGCGATCGGCAGCATGGCCACGTCCGCCGTAACGCCGAACGTGCAGTCCAGCAGGCGGGTGAGGTCAAGGCTCATGCCCGTGAAGGTCATGGCAGGGTGCAGGGCGAGCGGGACGGCGCCGGCCGCCCGCACCGGGTGCAGGATGCCCACGCCGAAGCGGCCCGAGGTGTGGGCCACGAGCTGCCCGGGCTGCCAGGCCCCCAGCTTTGCGAGGCCCTGCACGAGTCCGCCGAGGGCGTCGTCCGGCACGGCCAGCAGCACCAGCTCGGACCGTTCCACGATGTCCTGGATGTCAAGCACGGGAACGCCGGGCAGCAGGGTTTCGGCGCGTTCCCGGCTCGCGTCCGAGACCGCGGAAACCCCGACGACGGCGTGCTCGGCAGCGCGGAGCGCCGCACCGAGGACTGCGCCCACCTTGCCGGCACCGATGATTCCGACGCCGAGGCGTCCTGGCTTAGCCATGCTGCGGGCCCTCCTGGTGTTTCGGTCGGTGATCGGGCGCCTGCTGATGATCAGGATTCTCCCGGAGATCGGACTGGTCCGGAGGGGTTTCAGCCGACGGGGTTTCAGCCGACGGGGTGTCAGCCGGCTGAACAACCGTGCTGCCGGTGCTGGGAACCTCGTCCGCACTGTCCGTGGTGGCGGCCGCAAGTGCGGCGGCAACCGGCTCCGGCGCCACCTGGGCCAGCCATTGCTCGCTGGTCTGGCGTTTCCGGGCTTCCCTGGCGCGGGCGGCCTGGGCGTCGAAGAGCGCGCGGGCCTCGTCCAGTCCGGACTGGATGAGCCGGGGGGACACCGGGCCGGACGTGGTGTGGAGGACCAGGTCCGCCACGCGGAAGCGGCGTGCCAGCGGCCCCTGATGCAGGGCCATCGACTGCGTGCGCTGATGGGGAACCACCACCAGCTCGCGCCACAGCCGGCCGGAACGGATCAGCAGCGCCGTATCAGTGGCGGTGAAGCCGTTGCGCCGCCAGCCCAGCGGCGCCAGCAGCCGCACGCGGCGCGGACTGGTGACGAACCCGCCGTCGGGCTCTCCGGACGAAGCGCCCGCGGCGGGAGTGCCTCCGGACGAAGCGCCCGCGGCGGGAGTGCCCCCGGGGGAAGTGCCCCGGGCCGGCGCCAGTCCGGTCAGGCCGGCGGTAAAGACGCGGGCGGGATCCGGTGTTCCCGGGTCCGGGAGCACCAGCGACAGCATCCGCATGACGTCCGCCAGGACGCCCACCGGGAGAATCGTGGTACGTGAGGCGCCCTCGCCGTTGCTGCCCGGACCGCCGTAGCCGGCCACGTTCACCTGCATCCGGTACCAGCCGAAGATCCGCCACAGCGGCGGCTGTGTCACCTTCAGTGCCTGGATCCGGCCGGGCGGAAGTGTCTGCGCCTGCGTGTCCAGCAGCCCGTACCGGAGCCGGATGCCGTCCGGCGAAATGGCGGCGGTGAAGTTGTAGCCCTTGTTGAACGATCCCCAGTAAGCGGCGGCCAGGCCAAGGGCGGCGGGGATCAGGTAGAAGTAGAAGCCGCGGTTGTCGGTGATGGCGGACAGCACCACGGACGCCACACCGCCGATGACCACGAAGAAACTCTGCTCGCTCAGGAGCAGCGAACCCACCAGGCGCGACGGCGGGACGGACAGGACCGGATACTCCGGTGCCTCGGGCAGGGCTTCTTCAGGCCGCTCCGGATTGGGTTCCAGCCCGGCCGCCCGGGCCAGGATGGTGGCCCGGAGCTGGCGGGCGTCGTCGATACGGAGGTAAGCAAGGCGTACGGCTGATTCGCCGGCGTCGGCCACCTCGAACTTGAGCTCGGCCAGGCCGAAGATCCTGGCCAGCAGCGGCTGGACAATGTCGATGGCCTGCACGCGGTCCAGCCGTGCCTGGCGCTGCTGCTTGAACAGGAAGCCAGTGTTGACCCGGACATAGCCCTCGGCGACCTGGTAGCGGGTGAAGTACCACGTCAGGATGAACCCCAGCACGGACAGCACCAGGACCAGCCCGCCGCCGGCGATCAGGAAGGGCACCCGTCCGGAATACATCTCGTCCATGAGGGGGCGGCCCTGCAGCATCCGTTCGAAGATGTCGCGGCCGAAGAAGAAGCAGATGGCGGCCAGCGCCACCCAGCCCCGGATGAACGGTGACGCGGGATGGACCCGCAACCACTCGCCGTCGGGCTTGATGGAAGCCTGCCCTGCGGGTGCATCACCGCCGGGAGCGCTTCCCCCGACGGGACCGCCGGCCGGTCCTGCTTCGTCAGAGGTCACAGCGTTCTCAGAGGTCACAGCCCGGCCAGCCGTGCCGCGCCCCGGGCGGAAAGCTGCTCGCGGAGCCGTGCCCCTTCGTCAGCGGGCAGGCCCGGAATCTCCGCATTGGTGCCTGCCGAGGCGGTGTGCAGTTTGAGCGTGCACAGGCCGAGGCCGCGTTCCACCGGGCCTACCCCGATGTCCACGTACTGCATCCGGCCGTAGGGAACCACCAGCGTGCGTTGGAAGAAGATGCCGCCGCGGATCAGGAGATCGTCGTCGCGCTCGGCATAGCCGATGGCCCGTACCTGCCGCGGGATCAGCACCAGCCGCCAGACAGCCAGGACCAGCATGAAGGCGGGGACCGTGATGGCAAGCCAGCGCGGAACCCAGTCCCACCAGCCCACCAGCGTGAACACCAGCGGCAACGAGAGCAGCCCCACGGCGATCAGGTTCCCGAACGCCCACTCAACCAGGCGGACGGTCACGTATTTGGGCGAAACCCGGAGCCAGGAAATCCCCGGCGGATCAATCGCCTCTGTAGGCATATTCGCCTTCCCCCTTGGGTTTGCGGGCGGCCCTGCCGGGCATTCCCTGGGCGCCGTCGGCGTCGCCGTCTTCCGGCGGAATCCGGCAGAAACGTTCCACGACCAGTCCCACGATGATCATGGCAAGTCCCCCGCCGGCCATGGACAGGGCCAGCCAGGTGATTCCCTGGTCGCTGCGCAGGTTCCAGAGCCGCAGCAGGTCCAGGAAGATTCCTGCATGCCAGCCCAGCAGCACACTTCCGGTGTAGGCGCAGGCCTGGGCGAGGACAAGGGTCCACGCGGCCAGGATGGGGTTCAGCATTTTCTTCTTCTTGCCGTTCCGCCAGCGCAGGACGCGGATCCCCAGCACCAGCGTGAGCGCCACGATCACTCCCATGGTCACCAGGCCGGTCTGCGGCAGCACCGGGGTGGCCAGGCCGTAGCGGGTGGTCATGACCGCCGCGAACCAGCCGGCAATGGCCAGGACCAGGCCCACAACGATCAGGAGGAACGGATTGACTGGTTTCACGGGCTACTCCACCGCTCCGGCAGTGGGCAGGCCGTCGAAGTCCCCGAAACCGTCAAACGGAGCCAGGTCCGGGAAATCGGCGGCCTTGGCCGCCAGTTCGCCCACCCGCACGCCGTTGAGCTCGGCGGCGGGGTCGATGAGCGACCACGGGTACAGCACAAACGCCCGTTCCGCGGCGCGGGGATGGGGCAGGGTCAGGGTGGGGTCGGAGCTCACCACATCCGCGTAGGCGATGATGTCAACGTCCAGGGTCCGCGGACCCCACCGGACCTCCCGCACCCTGTGGTGCTTGTTTTCAACGGCCTGGCAATGGCGCAGCAGCTCCAATGGCGGCAGCGACGTCTCAACCGTAATGACCATGTTCAGGAAGTCCGGCTGGCCCTCGGGGCCGCCCACGGCCTTGGTCTGCACCACCGGGGACACCGCGGTCAGCCGCACTTCCGGCCGGTCGACGAGGTCGGCGACGGCGCTGGAGAGAGTGTCGTTCCGCTCCCCCAGGTTGCTGCCGAGCGCCAGCACGGCCCGGACATACGGGTTGTTCGAATACGGAGGGTTCATGACCGCCGCCGATGCACGCTGACGGAGACGTCACCGAACTCAACCTCGATGGGTGCCTTGGGTTTGTGCACCGTGATGTCCACGGCGGCCAGCGGGAACTCCTGCAGGAGGTCGTCGGCGATGCGCACGGCAAGGGCCTCGATCAGGTTCAGGGGCTCGCCGGTGATCCAGTGCTTGATGCGTTCGGCCACCTCGCCGTAGTGCGCGGTGTCCAGTACGTCATCCGACGCGGCAGCCTTGGTGAAATCCAGGTGCAGCACGGCATCGACGATGAACGGCTGGCCATCGCGTCGTTCGAAATCGAACACCCCGTGGTGGCCGACGGCGGTAACACCGCTCAGCGTGATTGTGTCCATCGTGGCTGCCTGCCTAGTTGGTGGGGCTGGTGTCGCCGAGCGGTCCGGGCGACATCCGTGCGGCAACCTTGACGGCGTCAAGGCTGGGTCCGACGTCGTGCACCCGCACGGCCCACGCGCCGCGTGCGGCGCTGATGGACGTGATGGCGGCAGTCGCGTGGTCCCGTTCCTCGGGAGCTGCGGCTTTGCCCGCCACGGTCAGGAGCGTGCCGAGGAAGCGCTTGCGGGACGCCCCGACCAGGATCCTGTGGCCAAGGGCCGCCAGCGGTCCCATGTTCCGCAGGAGTTCCCAGTTCTGCTCATCGTTCTTGGAGAAGCCGAGGCCCGGGTCCACAATGATCTGTTCCGGTGCCACCCCGGCCGCGTACAGCTTGTCCCGCACGCCCACCAGTTCGGCGGCGACTTCCTCCGCCACGTTGCCGTAGTCGGTGAGCGAGTTCATGGTCTTGGCGTCACCCCGGCGGTGGGTCAGGACGTACGGGGCGCCGGTACGCGCAACCAGTTCGGCCATCTCCGGCTCAACGGTCAGTCCGGAGACATCGTTGATGATGGTGGCGCCGGCCTTGAGGGCTGCGGCCGCGGTTTCAGCGTGCGTGGTGTCGATGCTGACCAGGGCGCCGGCCTTGACCAAGGCCTCGACGACCGGCAGCACACGGCGCTGTTCCTCTTCGGGGCTGACTTCCTCCGCACCGGGGCGCGTGGATTCACCGCCCACATCGATGATGTCGGCGCCCGCGTAGAACATCCGGAGGCCCGCCGCGATGGCGGTGTCCGGCGTCGGGTGCTTGCCGCCGTCGCTGAAGGAATCCGGGGTGACGTTCAGGATGCCCATCACCAGCGTGCGGTCCGTGGGGAGATCTTCAAACTTGGCTGCCGGCCGCGGTTTACGCAGGATTGGCAAGGGGCTTGTTGCGGGTCCGGTTCCAGGGGCAGCAGCTAGGGAGTCCATAGTCTGTTTTATTACCTTCCGAGTATGAGGCTCATGGCTTCGGCGCGGGTGGCCGGGTCATGCAGTTGACCGCGCACGGCACTGGTGACGGTCTTGGCGCCGGGCTTGCGGATACCGCGCATGGACATGCACAGGTGTTCGCATTCGATGACCACGATCGCACCGCGCGGCTTCAGGTGCGTTACAAGTGCTTCGACGATCTGGGTGGTGAGGCGCTCCTGAACCTGCGGCCGCTTGGCGAACATGTCCACGAGCCTGGCCAGCTTGCTCAGTCCGGTGACTTTGCCGTCATGGGACGGGATGTAGCCAACGTGCGCCACTCCGTGGAATGGCACCAGGTGATGCTCGCAGGTGGAGTAGAACGGAATGTCCTTGACCAGGACCAGTTCCTCGTGGTCCAGGTCAAAGGTGGTGGACAGGATTTCCGCCGGGTCATGGTGCAGGCCGGCGAAGACCTCGGCGTAGGCCTTGGCCACCCTTTTGGGGGTGTCCAGGAGCCCGCCGCGGTCCGGGTCTTCACCGATGGCCAGCAGGATTTCCCGCACGGCCGCCTCGATCCGCCGGCGGTCCACCTTGTGGTCCGAGCGCCGCGAGGAGCTGCGGGGTGAACTGCCAGTTGAGGGATCGGCGGTGGCGGAAACGTCGTCGTCGTCGAAATGATTCACAGCAGAAGCTTAGCCGTGATGCGGTCCGTCGGCGCCGACGTCCGTAACACCGCCCCCAAAGCTCTCCTGGCTTGCGACGCCCTGCGGGTGCGGCGGCTGCGCGTCCAGCGGCTCCTCCAGCCGGGCTTCCTTGGCCTCTTCCTGGGCTTCACGTTCGGCCTTTTCGAGGCGGGATTCCACGGGACCCGCGGTCTGCACCGGACGGGTTTCCTTGGAGAGCCATACCTCGCGGAAATCACGCTTGCGGATGTCCCGGAAGACGTGCGCAATCTCAGCCTGGTTCAGGGTTTCACGCTCAAGGAGCTCGAGGGCCAGCGAATCCAGGATGTCGCGGTTTTCGGTGAGGATCGCGTACGCCTCGTCATGGGCCTGGTCGATCAGGCGGCGCACTTCCTCGTCCACGATGTAGGCGATCTGGTCCGAGTAGTTGCGCTCATGGCCGGCATCGCGGCCAAGGAACGGCTCGCCGCCGCCCTGGCCGAGGCGGACGGCACCGACGCGTTCGCTCATGCCGAATTCCGTGACCATCTTGCGGGCGGTCGAGGTGGCCTTCTCGATGTCGTTGGAGGCGCCGGTGGACGGATCGTGGAAGACGATTTCCTCGGCCACGCGGCCGCCCATCGCATACGCCATCTGGTCCAGCAGTTCGTTGCGGGTGATGGAGTACTTGTCATTTTCCGGAACCACCATGGTGTAGCCCAGGGCACGGCCGCGGGGCAGGATGGTGATCTTGGTGACCGGAGCGGAATTCCGCAGGGCGGCAGCGACGAGGGCGTGTCCGCCTTCGTGGTACGCCGTGATCTTGCGCTCGTGTTCCTTCATGACCCGGCTGCGCTTCTGCGGGCCGGCCATCACGCGGTCGATGGCTTCATCGAGGGCGCGGTCGTCAATCAGGTTGGCGTTGGAGCGGGCCGTCAGCAGGGCGGCCTCGTTGAGGACGTTCGCCAGGTCCGCACCGGTGTAGCCGGGCGTCTTCTTGGCAACGGCCTTCAGGTCGACGCCGGGAGCCATCGGCTTGCCCTTGGCGTGGACCTGCAGGATCTGGTCGCGGCCTACGAGGTCGGGGGCTTCAACGGTGATCTGGCGGTCGAAGCGGCCCGGACGCAGGAGGGCCGGGTCCAGGACGTCGGGCCGGTTGGTGGCGGCGATCAGGATGACGTTGGTCTTGACGTCGAAGCCGTCCATCTCAACCAGCAGCTGGTTGAGGGTCTGTTCACGTTCGTCGTTGCCGCCGCCGATGCCGGCGCCGCGGTGGCGGCCGACGGCGTCGATCTCGTCCACGAAGATGATGGCCGGTGAGCTGGCCTTGGCCTGCTCGAAGAGGTCGCGGACACGGGATGCACCCACGCCGACGAACATTTCGACGAAGTCGGAACCCGAGATGGAGAAGAACGGAACTCCTGCTTCACCGGCGACGGCGCGGGCCAGCAGGGTCTTGCCGGTGCCCGGAGGGCCGTAGAGCAGCACGCCCTTGGGGATCTTGGCGCCCACGGCCTGGAACTTGGCCGGTTCCTGGAGGAATTCCTTGATTTCCTGGAGCTCTTCCACGGCCTCGTCTGCGCCGGCGACGTCGTTGAAGGTCACCTGGGGCATGTCCTTGTTGACCAGCTTGGCCTTGGACTTGCCGAACTGCATGATCTTGGATCCGCCGCCCTGCATGCGCGAGAGCAGGAACCAGAAGAGGACGCCGAGCAGGAGCACGGGGACCAGCAGCGAGAACAGCCCGGAGAACCAGTTGTTTTCGATCGGCTGGTCTGTGAAGCCGCTGGAGGGGTTGGCATCCGTGACGGCCTTGACCACGTCCGCGGCGCGGGCGTTGACGAAGAAGAACTGGACGTTCTTGCCCTTGTCCTGCCCGTCGATCACCAGGTTGTCCTTGAGGATCAGGTCCACGCGGTTCTCCGCGTCGAAGATCTTCGCCTGTTCCACCTTGCCGCTGTCCGCGAGGAGCGCGAGGCCCGGTTTCGTGTCAATCCGGGTGGACCCGCCGGGAGCGAGCGTGGCAAAGGCCAGCAGGAGCATTCCGACCACAACTACGATCCAGATGCCCGGGCCCTTGAAGAAACTCTTAGCTTTCATCTGATCGGGGGCTGGCCCCGTCCCTCCTGGTAGTGCTGCACGGCGACTGGTCTGCGCGCGTGTGGTGCTGCGTCAGCTTCTAGCTATACACCGTTCGGAGTGATTCACGCACGATGCAGGGCAAAAGTTCCCTCTAGGCGTAGCGGGGCAGGGCCGCGGCCCGTTGCGGGGCCCGGCCGGACCGGGAGGGATCCCGGGTGATGCGCTTATTCGTAGACGTGGGGCGCCAGAGTGCCCACGAAGTCCAGGTTGCGGTACTTCTCGGCGTAGTCGAGGCCGTAGCCCACGACGAATTCGTTCGGGATGTCGTAGCCGACGTACTTGACGTCGATCTGGACCTTGGCGGCCGTGGGCTTGCGGAACGCGGTGCAGATTTCCACCGAGGCCGTGCCGCGGGATTCCAGGTTGGTCTTGAGCCAGGACAGGGTCAGGCCGGAATCGATGATGTCTTCGACGATCAGCACGTCCTTGCCCATGAGGTCCGTGTCGAGGTCCTTGAGGATGCGCACAACGCCGGAGGACTGGGTCCCGGAACCGTAGGAGGACACTGCCATCCAGTCCATTGAAACGTGGCTGTGAAGTGCCCGCGCCAGGTCTGCCATGACCATGACTGCGCCCTTCAGAACGCCGACGATGAGGAGCTCCCGGCCCTCGTAGTCCTTGTCGATCTGGGCAGCGAGCTCGGTAATCCGCTGCTGGATCTGATCCTTGGTGTAGAGAACGTGCTTGAGGTCTGCCTGGACGTCGTTTGAATCCACCAATGGCTCCTGTGTAGATGCGGGTGCGACTATTTTTGAGGCGGCTTTTGAGGCCGGAATACTAGCTTCCCACAGCGGGCGGCTTCGCGGGGACCGCCGGTGGCGGCATCCCGCGCAGGGCCCGGCTGATTCTGCCCTTCGCCGGCGAGGATCTGCGCCAGCGAAAGCCGGTAGGCGTTTACGCCGCCGGGAAGTTCAACGGGCCCGGCGGAACCCTGCCGGCGCAGGAGCGCCTCCGCGGCGAGCAGGCGCTGGTAGCTGGGTTGCTGGCCTCCGACGGCGGCGGCCGCCTTGGCGATGACCCGGAACCGGATGGCGGGGGCAAGTTCCCCCAGAGCTGTTTCGGGCAGGCTGATTTCGGTGCCTGACTGCTCCGCCAGCTGCTCATACGTGCTGTTCGCCACGTCGTCGAGGTAGTCGGCGTCCAGTTGCAGGATGGCTGCCGTCCTGGCGAGGGATTCAGCGACGCCGGGACCGAGCTTGTCCTCCAGCAGGGGCAGGACCTCCACCCGCGTGCGGGACCGCGCGAAGGACGGGTCGGAGTTGCTGGGGTCGTGCCACGGATCCAGTCCCTCGACTGCGCAGATCTCCAGGGTGTCGGCCCGCCGGAGGCCAAGGAAAGGCCGCAGCAGGAGCCCGCGGACCGGCCGCATTCCCGCCAGCGAGCGTGTTCCGGAGCCGCGGGCGAGGCCGAGCAGCACCTGCTCCGCCTGGTCGTCCAGGGTGTGGCCGAGGAGGATCACGCCGGCCCCGGCCTGGGCGGCAGCATCCTCCAGGGCCGCATGCCGGGCATCCCGGGCCGCGGCCTCGGGGCCGATCCCGGTGGACGCGACGTCGACCTGCCGCACTTCCACCGGGGAGAGCCCCAGGTCCCGGAGGACGCCGGCGGTTTGGGCGGCGACGCCGGCGGAGCCGGGCTGCAACTGGTGGTCGACGACGACGGCGCCCACCGAGACGGGGTGGCCGTCCACGTGGCCGCGGCGGCCGAAGTAGGACGCGATGGCCGCGAGGGCAAGGGAATCCGGGCCGCCACTGCAGGCGACGAGCACCCGTTCGGGGTAGCCGGCGTCGGCCAGGGCGTTCTGCAGCATTTTGCGCGCCTTGCCGACGACGGGCGACAGCCGGCCGGGCCGCCGTCGTCCGGTTGCAGGCTGGGACAAACTAGAGCCCCATCCGTTCGAGCCAAATCTTGGCGTCATGGATTTCCGGCTCCGTGGGGAGGTTCCCGGCGGATTCCCAGACGCGGTTGAAGCCTTCCATGCCGGCCACGTCCACCACGGCCCGCACAAACTTGGCGCCGTCCGTGTACTGGCGCATCTTGGCATCGAGGCCCAGCAGGCTGCGGATGAACTTCTCCACGACGCCGCGGTCCTTGCCGCGGGCGTTGAAGCGCTGCCGGATGGTCTTGACGGACGGAACAATGCTGGAGTCCACGGCGTCCATCACCACGTTGGCATGGCCTTCGAGCAGGCTCATCACGGCCGTTAGGTGCGAGAGCGAGGCTTTTTCCTCAGGGTCCTGCAGCAGGTCCAGGATGGCGCCGCGCCCAGGAGCCGTTCCGGTGGCCGTGCGGTCCTTCAGCGACCGCGCCGCGGCCGACGCACGCTCGAGGAGGGAGTCGACATTGCCCAGCAGGTGTTCGCTGAGGTTGTCGATTTCGTTCAGCATGTGGTGTCGCAGCCACGGTGCGGCGGCGAACTGCACCCTGTGGGTCTGTTCGTGCAGGCAGACCCAAAGCCGGAAGTCCTCGGGTGCAACGTTGAGTTCGCGCTCCACGTGGATGATGTTCGGTGCCACGAGCAGCAGGCGCCCGGCAGCGGGGGTGGTGGAGTCGTCGGCGAGCGCCGAGAACGGATCGTACTGGCCCAGGACCTTGCTGGAAAGGAAGGCGAGCACGGCGCCCAGCTGGCTTCCGGTGATGGCTCCGCTGACTGCCAGCGCGCCGGGGCTCATGGCTCCGCGGCGGCTTTCCAGCATCTTTTCCATGGCCGGTTTGAGCATCACGGCAAAGCTTTGGGTATTGGCCCTGGCCCAGGAGGCGCGGTCCACCACCAGCACAGAGGAATCGCGGAGGTCGCGCGCCGCCTCGAGTCCGGTGATGTCGTGGACGTGAGGCACGGAAATGTCCGCCATGAGGCGCAGGTTCTCCACGGCCGCCCCGATTTCGGCGGCCCCCAGAGAGGGGCCCGCCGGAGCCAGGCGTGCTGCTGTTGACGCTGCGAGCTCCCAGTTGATCAGTGCCTGGGCCTGTGCTGATGAATCGCCAGTTGACTCCATGCGTCCATCAGATCACAGCACCCCGCGGTTGCGCCTTAAGTTCGCTGTCCGGCGAACCAGCGGCCGCCCGGCGGAACGCACAGGCGGGACAACAGCTGGAGGCCGTTCTGTCCGCCGTCTTTATGGTGGCGCAACCGGGTACCGCCGCGTTTGGCACTGCGGAAGCAAAATGGAAGCCAGCGGCCGAACCTAGAGGCTAGCGGCAGCCGCAGGAAGCCAGGACCGTCGCGGTGCGGTCCAGCGCCGTCTTGTTGCCCGCCGCGCCCGGCGCCAGACCGTTCCCTATAAACGAGAACACCAGGAGGCGGCCGTCGGCGTCCACAACATAGCCGCTGAGGGCAATCACGGAGTTCAGCGTCCCGGTCTTGGCCCGCACCAGTCCCGCACCGCGCTCCGTGGAGGCGTCCGTGTACCTGCTGCCAAGCGTTCCTGTGAGGCCTGCCACCGGAAAGCCTCCGATCGCGGCCCGCAGGCTGGGCTCGGTGCCGGAGGTAATGGCCCGGACAACGTCGGACAGCTGCCCTGCCGACACCTGGTTGCCCAGCGACAGGCCCGAGACGTCGGCAACGCGGAGGCCGTCCGTGGAGATTCCCAGGTCCTGGACCTGTTTGTAAACGGTGGCGGTGGCGCCGTCGTTACTGCCGGGCTGTCCCGCTGCGACGGCCGCCATCCGGCCCAAGACCTCGGCCAGGTAGTTGTCCGAGGTCTGCAGCATCAGGTCCACCTGCTGGCGTACCGTGGCGGACTGGACTTCGGCCAGCACCTTGCCCGGGCTGGTGGCCGCGGTCCCACCGTCAGCAGTGTCGATTGCGGCACCGCCGTCGGCAGCATCGCCGCGAGCAGCACCGCCGTCGGCCGGTTTTGTGGCCTCCGGTTCTGCACCGGGCGCATCTGCACCGGGCGCGTCTGCGGCGTCCGTGTCTACCGCCTCAGGCGCCTCGCCGCGCACGACGCCGGGAGTTACCGTCAGTCCGGCGGCGGCACCGGCCGCCGTGAGCTGGGCGGAAAACGCCTCGGCCGCGCTCATCGCGGCGTCCTGCGGGCGCGGTCCGGTGGTGACGGCGGGGTCGTAGCGGGCCGAGTTCAGAGCCAGCGGGAACAGCGGTGCGGTCTCGCCGGCAGCCACGTCTTCCGGGCTCCAGGTAGGATTCAGGGCCGGGCCGGTGAACAGGGAGTCGTCCAGCCGCACCTGCACCGGGCCCTTGATTCCTTTGTCCTGCAGGGACTTAACCGTGAGCCGGGCGAGGGTGGCGAGCCCGGCGTGGCCCATCACATCGTCCCGGGATGACTCCCCCGCGCCAAGCAGCACGTCGCCGCCGCCGGTCAGGACCACCGATCCGGTGTCGTTGCCGGCAATCACTCTGGTGGAGAAGCGGTGGTCCGGTCCGAGGGACCGGACAGCGGCGGCGGCGGTCAGGAGCTTCATGTTGGAGGCAGGGACCCTGCTCTCAGCCCCGCCACGGTCAAAGAGCACCTGGCCGGTGGCGGCGTCTTGCACGACACCGGTGAACGTTCCGCCGCCGTCGGTTTTCAGCGTGGCGTTGAGCTGGGCGGCGAGGGTGTCCGGCCAGGGGACTGGCGCCGAGTCCTTGAGGGGCGCAATGCCCTGCGGCAGGGAGAGGTCGCGGGGAACCTGCTGCCAGGCGGGAACCGCAGATTCGGGGGTCTTCTGCTCCGTGCCCTGGCCGGTGAAGGCAGGCGCGACAAGCATGGCAGCCGGGACGGCGAGCGCCACGACCAGGATGGTCAGCAGCGCCAGGGGCAGATGCCGCCTGATGATGGCGTACCAGGGATGTCTGGCCGCGCGTCTCATCATGCGTTTCATGCTGCTGTTGGTCCTTTAGTCCTGAAATGTCCCCACTAGTTCATGAAACCTGGGCCTATCGCTATATCCTCAATAGTAGTCGGCGGCACCGACACTCCTTCAGTTGATGGTCCTGTGTGCCGCGAACACCCTGAAGTCGAGGAGCATTCCATGAAGCATGACGTGACAATCGAGATCCCCAAGGGGTCACGCGTCAAGTACGAAGTCGATCACGAGACCGGCCGCGTCCGCCTGGACCGGGTCCTGTTCACCTCCATGCAGTACCCCACCCACTACGGTTTCTTCGAGAACACCCTCGGCGAAGACGGCGACCCGCTGGACGCACTGGTGCTCCTGCAGGACTTCGATCTGCACCCGGGCGTCATCGTCGAAGCCCGCCCCATCGGCGTGTTCAACATGACGGATGACGGCGGCGGGGACGCCAAGGTCCTCTGCGTGCCCACCGATGCCCGCTTCGACCACATCAAAGAGGTCAGCGACGTGAGCGAATTCCTGATCAAGGAAATCGAGCACTTCTTCACGCGCTACAAGGACCTGGAGCCGGGCAAGTGGGTCAAGGCCGAGGGCTGGGGCGACCGCGCCGCTGCCGAAGCCGAGCTGGAGGCATCCATCAAGCGCTACGTTCCGGCAGCGCACTAGAAAACGGTTCGACGGCGGGTGCCGGGTTCACGCGAACCCGGCACCCGCCGTCGTCGTTTAATTAGCCCCCCTCCGAGCGCGAACGGACACTTGAGACCCGGAACCGCCCCGCGCGGGTCCAGGCCTCAAGTATCCGCTCGGCCGTTTCCAGGGATGTGTCAGGAATTTGTGAAATTGTTGGGCTTGTGACTTCCGAGCCTTCCTTCAATCCTCCGTGCGGTCCCGTCACCGGCTGGCGGGACGGTGAAGTATTGCGCGCCACGGGGATCCCCTACGCCACAGCAGGCCGTTTCCAGCCACCGGCAAGTGCTCCCGACTGGACCGAGGCTCGCGCGGCGACGTCGCTCTCCCCCGCCTGCCCGCAGGGTCCTGTGCCGTTCCTGGACGACATCCTGGGCACCCGTTACGGCGAGCTGCCCGGCAGCGAGGACTGCCAGTGCCTCTCGATCACCATTCCGGCCAACCTTGCCGACGGCGAGCGGGTCCCCGTCATGGTCTGGCTTCACGGCGGGTCTTACACCTCCGGTTCCGGGGATCTGGCGATCTTCGATCCAAAGGCCCTGGTGTCCGAGAACCGCGTCATCGTCGTCTCCGTGACGTACCGCCTGGGCCTGTTCGGATACCTGGCCACCGGAACCGGCCGGCCCGCGAACCTGGGCCTGCTGGACCAGCTTGAGGCGTTCCGGTGGGTACAGCGCAATATCGGCGCCTTTGGCGGCGATCCGGAACGCGTCACCGCCTTCGGCCAGTCCGCAGGAGGCGACGCCGTCGCCCACCTTATGGCGACACCGGAAGCGCCATCGCTGTTCCAGCGAGCCATCATCCAAAGCGCGCCATTGGGAATTGCCAGGGGCCGGGCGAAAATGAACGCCGCCATGGGCGTCGCAGCGGAAGCCGTCACCGAGGACACCCCGGCCATGGACGTCGTCGCCATCGAGGACCATGTCTCCCAAGTGGCCCGGAAGTACGGGCTGATGGCCGCCATGCCGTTCGGCACCCAGTACGGGCATGCCCCGCTGCCGCCGGAATACGGCATCGAGGCAGCGTGGAACACCACCGCGCCGCACATCGAGGTGCTGATCGGCCACACCTCCGACGAGGCGCGCCTGTTCCTGCCGAGCAGTCCCGTGGCCAGCCGGCTGGCCAAGATCCCGGTCCTGGGCGACGCGGTGGTTAAGGGCCTCAGCTGCGCCGTGACCGAAGCGGTGTATGGCCGGCCGGCCCGGAGGTTTGCCCGCCGGCACGCCCGGGCGGGAGGCAAGGCGTACAGCTATGTGTTGTCCTGGGCCGCGCCGGGGAACTTCTACGGCGCCGCCCACACCGTTGACCTGCCGCTGCTGTTCGGAAACCGACGGACCTGGGAGGGTGCCGGGCTGCTCGAGGGTGCCACCTGGGACGAGATCAACGCCCAGGGCCGTGCCCTCCGTGCCACCTGGGCCCGGTTCGCCTCCGGCCAGGGCCTTGAAAGCCGGGGAGAGCTTTCCGGTGCGCTCCGCTATCGCGCGGTCTGAGCCGGTGTTCCAACGGCCCCCGTCCCATAGATTATTCGGATGCACCTGAGCCAGCTGACTTCCGCCCCGGCCCGCCCGTGAGGACGCTGGGCGTGGACCTCGCGGCCGCCACCAGGAAAACGGCGGCGGCGGTGATCAACTGGACCGGCGGAGGTGCCCGGCTCCTCCACCTCTCCCTGGATGTCACCGACGAGGAGATCGTGGACCTGTTCGGCAGCACGGACATGACCGGCATCGACTGCCCGGTCGGCTGGCCGGACGCCTTCCTTCCCTTCCTTGCCGGGCACCTGAACTTCGACGCGCACCCGGTGCTGGACCATGACGGCATCGAAGGCCGCCGGCTCCTGGCCTACCGGGACACCGACCGGTTCGTCACCGCCAAGACCGGGCTGATCCCGCTCAGCGTCTCCGCGGACCGGCTGGCACATCCCGCGATGCGCTGCGCTGTCATTCAAGCCAAGATCGCCCGGGTTCACGGGCCGCAGGCCAGGGACGGCGCCGGCCGGCTGGCGGAGGTCTACCCCGCAGCCTCCCTGAAGCTCTGGGGTCTCCACACCCGAGGGTACAAAGGGCGGGGTGCCCCGGAGTCCGAACGGCTGGGCCTCATCCTGGACAATTTAGAGACTGCGGCACCCTGGCTGGACCTTGCCGGGCACCGCGGTGACCTGGCAGCTTCTGACGACATGTTCGACGCCGTCATCGCTTCCCTCACGGCCCGGGCGGTCAGCCTCGGCCAGACGCTGCGGCCTGCCGGGGATCAAGCCGCGGCAGCCCTCAGCGAGGGCTGGATCCATGTGCCGTCCCACCAGCTCGCTGACCTCATCGGCCCGCCCGGCTAGCTGCCGAGCGCCCGGCTAGCTGCCGAGGGCCCAATCACTGATCTCGTCCAGGTCCTCGCCGTGGCTGCGGGTGTGGTTGTGGGCCCTCATGCGCCGGTCCTGCAGCGACTGGCGGAGCAGGGAGTGACGCTCCGCCAGGCCCGGAACCCGGTCGATGGCATCGATGGCCAGCTGGAACCGGTCGATCCCGTTGAGCATGGCCATGTCGAACGGCGTGGTGGTGGTCCCCTCTTCCTTGTAGCCGCGGACGTGCAGGCCTTCCTGGTTGGTGCGCCTGTAGGCCAGCCGGTGGATCAGCGACGGGTACCCGTGGTAGGCGAAAATGATCGGCCTGTCCTTCGTGAAAATACCGTCGAAGTCCCGTGACGTCAGTCCATGGGGGTGTTCGCTGGCGTCCTGGAGCCGCATCAGGTCCACCACGTTGACCACGCGGATCTTCAGCCCCGGCGCGCCTTCCTTGAGCAGTTCGGCCGCTGCGACCGTCTCCACAGTGGGAACGTCCCCGGCGCAGGCCAGCACTACGTCCGGTTCCTCACCCTGCACCTCGGACCCTGCGAATTCCCAGATTCCCAGCCCCCGCTGGCAGTGGTGGGCGGCATCGGCCGGCCCCAGCCAGGTGGGTGAGGGCTGCTTGCCGCTGACCACGATGTTGACGTAATCGCGGGAATCCAGGCAGTGCTCCATCACGGACAGCAGCGTGTTCGCATCCGGCGGCAAGTACACGCGGATGACCTCCGCCTTCTTGTTCACAGCATGGTCGATGAAGCCCGGATCCTGGTGCGAGAAGCCGTTGTGGTCCTGCTGCCAGACGTGCGAGGACAGCACGTAGTTGAGCGACGCCACGGGCCGCCGCCAGGCGAGCCCCCGGTGGACCTTCAGCCACTTGGCGTGCTGGTTGAACATGGAGTCGACAATGTGGATGAACGCCTCATAGCAGCTGAACACGCCGTGCCGCCCGGTCAGGAGGTAGCCTTCCAGCCAGCCCTGGCACAAGTGCTCGCTAAGCACCTCCATTACCCGGCCGGCCCGCGCGAGGTGCTCGTCGACGTCGTCGATCCGGTATTGCCACACTTTGTCGGTGACCTCGTAGACGTCCTGCAGGCGGTTTGAGGCGGTCTCGTCGGGGCCGAAAAGGCGGAAAGTCTCCGGGTTCCCGGAAATAACGTCCCTCATCCAGGCCCCGAGGGTGATCATGGCGCTGACCCGGTCCACACCGGGTTTGGGCACCTCGACGGCGTGCTCGCGGTAGTCCGGCAGTTTCAGGTCGCGCAGCAGCGTGCCGCCGTTGGCATGGGGCGTAGCGCTCATCCTGAGCTCCCCCGCGGGAGCGTTTTCCGCGACGTCGGGCCGGAGGCGGCCGTGGTCGTCGAAGAGTTCGCCGGGCCGGTAGGATTCCAGCCATTGCTCCAGCTGGGCAAGGTGCTCGGGATTGGTGCGGACCTCGGATAGAGGCACCTGATGGCTCCGCCAGGTGCCCTCGACTTGCTTGCCGTCCACGCGCCCCGGGCCGGTCCAGCCCTTGGGCGAACGCAGCACAATCATCGGCCACTGGGCGGCACCGGCGGCGGCACCGGCCCCGTCTGCCGATGCCGTGCCGGCGTCGCGGCGCTCCGATTGGATGGCGCGGATCTCGGCGAGGCAGGTGTCAAGAACCGCGGCGAAGTCCCGGTGGGCAGCCGCCGTGTCGTGAGGATCGGCGACGGTGACGAAATGGGGATTGTGGCCGTATCCGCGGAGCAACTGTTCCAGCTGGGCCTCCGGCATGCGGGCCAGGACGGTGGGGTTGGCGATCTTGTAGCCGTTCAGGTGCAGGATGGGCAGCACCGCGCCGTCAGCCACCGGGTCCAGGAAGTTGTGTGAATGCCAGCTCGCGGCCAGCGGCCCGGTTTCCGCCTCACCGTCACCGATAACGACGGCGGTAATGAGCTTCGGATTGTCGAAAACGGATCCGTAGGCGTGCGCCAGCGAGTACCCGAGTTCGCCGCCCTCGCTTATGGAGCCGGGAGTCTCGGGCGCCGCGTGGCTGGGGATGCCGCCCGGATAGGAGAACTGGCGGAAGAGCTCCGCCAGCCCGGGCTCGTCGTCGCCCACGTTGCTGTAGATCTCCGAATAAGTGCCCTCGAGCCAGGCGTTGGCCACCACCGCCGGGCCGCCGTGGCCGGGACCTGCAATGAACAGCATCTGCTGCCGGTCCCTGCGGATGGCCCGGTTGAGGTGGGCGTAGACGAAATTCAGCCCGGGTGTGGTGCCCCAGTGGCCCAGGAGGCGGGATTTGGTGTCTTCAGAGCTGAGCGGTTCACGCAGCAGCGGGTTGGAGCGGAGGTAGATCTGGCCCACGGAGAGGTAGTTGGCAGCCCGCCACCAGCGGTCCACGAGTTCAAGTTCGACTTTGTCAGCCGTTCCGTCACCGGCGCCGCCGTTTCCCGCCGCGCTGACCCTTTTCGTACTGGGGGCGTTCGCCATGGCCCGTCCTCCGCTTCCGTCAGTGCCGCCGTCGGCAGCGTCCTCCCCCATCGCAACATCTTCGCGGCAGGTTCACAACCACCCAACCGGTCGCGTGGATGACCTCGCCGGATGTCTTTGACTTGCACGACGGCGGCGGGTGCGGTTTGATTCAAGGCGCCCCGCGCCGCTGCGGTTTCGGTCTCCCGCAGCGCACCGATGGGGCGGTATGGGCTGTTCTGCCCATCGCGGGGCCAACCGCCGCGGGGTAAGTTCATGCTGTTTTTGATTCGGCGCTGGAAAAAGGGGAACACTGTGGCAGGACTCTACGGCGCGGACATCGCACAACTGCGTTCGCTGGCCAAAGACTTCCAGCGGGCCTCTCAGGTACTGCAGCTTCAGGGCAAGACCCTGAGCAACCTCATCGGCTCGTCCACGGCATGGACGGGAAACGATGCCAACTCTTTCAAGGAGGAATGGAACTCCTCCCACCGCAAAACGCTGCTGGCCGCATCCCAGCTCCTGGAGAAGGGTTCCAAGGAACTGCGCGCCAACGCAGACGACCAGGAACGCGCCAGCACCAGCGGTGCGGGCGGCACGGGTAGCGGCGGCGGCCCTGGCGGGGCCGGCAACGGCGACGACGGAAACTGGCTCCAGGACGCGTTCGACTGGGGCGCCGCCGGAGTAGGCATGTTCTTCAAAATCAAGGACGCAGCCGGAATGCTCAATGACTGGCGGGGACTCTTGTCCAACAAGAAGATTCTTGACTCCACGGGGACGCTCCTGAAGCCCGCCTTCAAGCTGTCCGACGACTTCCTGGGCGCCACCAAAATGCTTTCCAAATGGGGACGTTTCGCGGGTCCCGCCCTCGCCCCGTTCGCAATCGGCGGCGGCATTTATGACATGTTCAACCCGGAACACGACGGCTGGCGCGGAACTGGCGACCGCATCGGCGGCGGCCTCAGTGTGATAGCGGGCGGAGGGTCCCTCCTCATGGCAGCCGGACTCCTGACCAACCCGGTGGGCATTGGTATCGTGGTGGGCGCAGGTCTAGTGGCCGGGGGCTGGGCATTGGGCAACATGATTGCCGACAGTGAGTGGGGCCAGGCAGCCGGGAAGTGGATCGGGAACACGGCCAGCGACGCCTGGAACGGCACAAAGGACCTAGCCAGCGACGCCTGGAACGGCGCCAAGGATGCGGTCAGCGACACCTGGAACGGCGCCAAGGAAGTCTTTAGCAATCCCGTTAAGAGCCTAGGAGGGCTTTTCTCATGACCGAAAGCATCATCTCAAGACTGACTCAGCATGATGTGGAGTGCGCCAAGACCGTACTCAGCCGCGGTCAGGAGGAAGACTTCACCCTCCCGGTGCTGACCGACGAGGAAATTGTGGCCCTCGACGGCATTGACCAGCACCAGGCCGTGGAGCTGCCCTGGCTGTCCCAGCATCCGGACCAGAAGGAGCTTCTGTGCAACGTGGCGCTGCGCAGCCTCCTGTCGAAAGGGCTCGCAATCCCCCTCGTCGCCGAAGGGGACACTGTGCCTTCCAAGCTGGGCGCAACCGAAGAGATCACCGGAATCATGGCGCTCCGCCGGCTCGGCGAACGTGTTGTCACTGCGGAACTGACCAAGGAGTCAGACAAGGTGTGGCTGTACGGCTACGTGCATGACGACAAAGTGCTGGAAGAACTCGTGGACTCCAGCGGATCGCACACCTTCACTGTGGTGGACCGTTCCGAGTTCCCCGCGAGGATCATGGAACTGGCGAATGCGGCCAAGGTTCAGTCCGCCGATGAGGCCACTCGGAAGATCACGGGCCCGGAGTTTGAAAAGCTCGCGCCACAGGTTCTGGGCAGCACACTCGGAGTGACCGTGATCAGGGCAATCAGTCTGGCCGTGAGCACGTTCAGTGCCCTGACCATCTACACGTCCGCAACGGAACTCCACGGGCTGACGGCGCACGAAGAAGACGGCGAGGCGCAGTTGGAACTGACCAAGATCTCCAACCGGACCGCCGAGGACAAGGTCCGCGCCCTCGTGGATTTGGGCGTATAACGTGGATGCCAAGCTGATTGAAAGCGTCCGCAAAAGAACCACGAATCTCGGCAACGGCCAGCCCGTGGTCAAAGCCAGCGCCTGGCAGCAGCTCGGGGCCTGGTGCGTGGATTTTGGCATTGTCGCCGTAGTTGCAGCCATAGCGTATGTCTCGGTTGCCGGGTCCGACACGGGCACCACAGGCAAAGCCATAGTTGCTGCCATCGCCGCCTGGCTGGTCACACCCTGGCTGTACGGTTTCTGTTTCCCCCGCGGCCGCTCCCTGGGCGGGCTGGCGGCGGGCACGCGCATTGTGCGCTCCTCCTCAGGCGGAAAGCCGGGGTTCTGGCGGTCCGGTTGGGTCACATTCTCGCGCACTGTGCTGTTTCCGATAGTCGCCCTGTTCCTGCTTCTCGCCGCGGCAGGGGGATCCAGCCCCACGATGAACGGTCCCAAGGCCCGGCATCTCACCGTTGACCAGCGGTACCCCGCGGTACCTGCCCCCATCCGCTGAGTCCGTGGCTACACCTGAGAATTGGTCCGGCGGCACCGGACTGATCGACCCTGCCAACGGGCGCCCCGTCCGCCGTCACACAGCCTCGGGTGCCTGGTACGTACGAATGGCCGGCTGGCCGCACTTCTGGGGCCGGTGCCTCGATGCCCTCGTGGTAATCCTGGTTGCCTGCACGCTTATGGCCGTCCTGAACGCCCTGGTCCGGAACCTGGCGTTGGGCCCGCTCTCCCTGGCCCTGTTTTCCAATGACGGGTTGTTCGTCGCCGCCCTGACCGCAATCTGGTTCCTGGTCCTCTTTGCCTACGGCATGGTCATGGGCACCGCAGGCAGCCTGGGCGACGCCGCCGCCGGGATGCGTTCCGTCAGAATCGTGGACGGTACGACGTCGGGAGCCTGGCTCGGTGGCTGGCGCGCCGTCTGCTGGTCCTTCGCGCCCGTCTACCTCCTGGTCGCCTTCGCCTCCGCTCTTGGCGGAGGCAGCGGGGACACGTTCGACGAAAAGTTCACCGCCATAGACCTCCGGTCCGGCGTCGCCCAAGGAGCTGAACCCGTGAGCCCTGCCACGGGGTAGTCTGTCATCCAGAATGTTCACGCTGACCATCAACCAAACGGACAGCCGGCGCGACGGCGACCGGGTGCCGCAGTTGCTCAAGGACCTGCGGCACATACCCGCGCGCCTCGATTTCGACCGGTCCGTGGAGGACGAAGTCCAGGGCATCGTCGATTGTGCGCACCAGGCCGTGGACGCCGCCCTCGTGGCTCTCCGCTCAGGCAGCTGGTTCGTTGGGATCGGGGTCGGGCCGGTAAATGAGCCGCTGCCCAACCAGATCAAAGACGCCACGGGCCACGGGCTGATCTACGCGCGCCGGGCTGTAGACCGGCTGCGCAACGGCAAGGAGCGCATCCCCGTCGCGGTTGACGGACCGTTGGCTGACCTCGCCGCGGAATCGGAGGCCGTCCTGAAGCTGCTCGGCCACATCGTCCACGGCCGCAGCGCAGCCGAGTGGCGCGTCCTGGATCTGCTGACACCCGGCGTGCGTGGCCAGCAAAAAGCGGTCGCCCAGGAACTCGGCATCACCACCCAGGCGGTCAGCAAAGCAGTGGCCCGGGCGCAATGGAACGAGGAGCACGCGGCCCGCCCGGCCGCGGCCCGGCTGCTCCAGCTGATCCTCGAGGTCCGCTAGGCAGCCGGTTCGGTCTGCCGTGGCTGCGGCCGAACCCTAAGCAGCCCCGCCTTAGAGCAGGCTGCGGAGGACGTGCGCTGCGCCGTCGTCGTGCACGGACATGGTGACCTCATCCGCGGCGGCGACCACTTCCTCAGGCGCCTGGCCCATGGCAACGCCCCGGCCAGCCCAGGTGAGCATCTCGATGTCGTTGCGGCCATCGCCGATGGCCACCGTCAGGTGCGACTCGATGCTCAGGTGGCCGCGGAGGTGTTCCAGGGCGCTGGCCTTGGTCACTCCTTCGGCGGCGATGTCCAGCCAGGCGGTCCAGCCCACTGAATAGGTGACGCCGGCAAGGCCGATGTGCTTGATGGCCTCATTGAAGTCTTCCGACGTGTTTTCGGAGCTGAACACCACCACGCGCACGGCCGTGGCATCAAGCATGGTCTGGAAGTCCACACCGATGGCCTCGACGCCGAAGCTGGCGTCCTGGAACCGCTCGGTGGACAGGAAATTGCCGTCCTCGTCCTCCAGCGCGTACTTGGCCAGGGGAAGCCGCTTCCGAAGGGCACGGAGCGCGGGCCCGGGATCGAACGTTGCCTTACGGATGACCTCGTAGCCATCAGGGTGTGCCGGGTCCAGGCGGAGAGTCACGCCGCCGTTGCAGCAGACTGCGTAGCCGGTTTCGATCCCGATCTGCTCAATGATGGGCAGCGTGGCATTCAGAGAACGGCCGGTGGCGATCATGACCTCGTGGCCAGCAGCTACCACCGCCTGTGCGGCCTCGCGGACGGGGGCCGACATGTGGCCGTCGTGGTTGACGAGCGTGCCGTCAACATCCAGGGCAACCATGAGCTTCTGGATTGAAGTGTTCTTGCCGTTGTTTCGCTGGTCGTCGTTGCCAGCGACTGAGGTTTCAGTCAAAGTTGTCATTCACCTAGTAGAGCAGACACCCCGGACAGCCGCTAGGACACACGCCACACGCCGTTGTTAACTTCCGGTAAACACCCACAGCGTTGTCCACGCTGTGAGTGTTTACCGCAGTGTCATGTTTCCGCCCGGCGCTCCCATTCGACGCCGCCCCGGCGCCCAAAATTCCCCGCCAAGTGGTCAACTCCCCGCCGCGTTCCCGGGGGAAGGGTCCGCTTGGAGGGGAGTTAACGGGACTTATCCACATCCGGTAGGACGCGTCTGGCTGCGCCGGGAAGGCCCGCGCAGCATGGAAACCATGGCCACCGCACTCCCCACCCTGATGCTAGCCAGCCGCAGGCGCGCCCTGGCCGGAAGTAGCCGTGGCCTGAGCCGCGCGTACAACAAGGGCGACTTGGTCCGGGTGAGATCTGGCGTCTATTGCAGCAAGGCGGCATGGCTCGGGCTCAAAGCCTGGGAACGGTATGCCGCCACGGTAGCTGCGGTGGCGTGCAGTGATCCGTCCGTGGCCTTCTGCTACCTGACTGCTCTTCGGATCTGGCGGTTGCCCCTCCCCCGGGTACCGGAGCACATTCATGTCATCACGCGGTCGCCGCACAAGGCCGGCAGGCTCCCGTCGACCACCCGGGCGGCAGCGGATCCGAAAACCGGCCTCACCGGGCTGGAACACGCGCGGGGCTACGGAGTCTCCCGGCATCACTGGGCGGCTGACATCGTGGAGCGACATGGCCTAAATGTCACGTCGCTCCTGCAGACGGTCATTGACTGCGTCGTCCGGTTGGAGCTGCCGGAGGCTGTGGCCATTGTGGATGCCGTGCTGGGTAGCCGCCGCGCTGAGGGTGAGGACCTCACCCGGACAGAGCTGCAGGAGGCGTCCTCCCGTCTGCGCTCGGCTGCCAAGCACCGCCGGGTCCTGGAGGTGCTCGCGCTGGCGGACGGGAAATCAGAATCCGTCGGGGAATCCATGAGCAGGGCACTCATCCATGTTTTGGGGCTCCCCGCACCCGTCCTGCAGCACACGTTCTACGACAATGAGGGCTTCATAGCGCGGACGGATTTCTTCTGGCCCGAGCATGGCGTCATCGGGGAGTTCGACGGCGACGCGAAGTATCTCGACGACTCGCTTCTCGGCGGAAGGAGCACGCGCGAAGCCATTCTGGCCGAGAAGAAACGTGAGGACAGGCTCCGGGCGCTCGGCTACACGGTCGTCCGCTGGGACTGGAAAGCCGCAACCAACCCCGAGCTGCTGAGGCGCAAGCTCGCGGCCGCTGGGATCACGGCGCAAAAATCCCCGCCGCGCGGCCTAATCCCCCCGGCGTTACCAGGGGAACCGACCACGTGACGGGGATTTCTCAGCACATCAGGAGAGGACCGGGAAAACTTCCAGGCCGCCGAGGTACTTCTGGAGTGCCCGCGGGACGTTCACCGAGCCGTCCTCGTTCTGGTGGTGCTCAAGGATGGCCACGATCCAGCGGGTGGTAGCCAGCGTGCCGTTCAGCGTGGCGACGGCGCGGGTTCCTTTGGGCGCCCCGTCCTCGTTAAGCACGCGCTCACGGATGTTCAGGCGGCGCGCCTGGAACGTGGTGCAGTTCGAGGTGGATGTCAGTTCGCGGTACGCGCCCTGCGTGGGAACCCAGGCTTCGCAGTCGAACTTGCGGGCGGCCGAGTTGCCGAGGTCGCCGGCGGCGGTATCGATCACCCGGTACGGGAGCTCGCACTTGGCCAGCATCTCCTCTTCCCAGGCCAGCAGCCGCTCGTGCTCGGCGGCCGCCTCCTCCACCGTGGTGTAGATGAACATTTCCACCTTGTTGAACTGGTGGACGCGGATGATCCCGCGGGTGTCCTTGCCGTGCGAACCGGCCTCGCGGCGGTAGCAGGAGCTCTGGCCTGCGTAGCGGATGGGGCCGGCGGAGAGGTCCAGGATCTCGTCCGCGTGGTACCCGGCGAGGGCCACTTCCGAGGTACCCACCAGGTAAAGGTCGTCTTCGGCAAGGCGGTAGATCTCGGCGTCGTGCTTGACGTCGAAACCGGTGCCCTGCATCGTTTCCGGACGGACCAGGGTGGGGGTGATCATGGGAACGAAGCCGGCATCGATGGCCTGCTCCATGGCCATCTGCAGGAGCGCCATTTCCAGCCGGGCACCCACGCCGCGGAGGAAGTAGAAGCGTGAGCCGGACACCTTGGCGCCGCGCTCCATGTCGATGGCCCCGATCAGCTCGCCGATTTCCAGGTGGTCCTTCGGCTCAAAATCAGGGAACTCCCGGGGTTCGCCGACGGTCTTGACCACGATGTAGTCGTCCTCGCCGCCTTCCGGAACCCCGTCGACGATCAGGTTGGGGATGGCCCGCAGCAGCTCTTCCTGCTGCGCCTGCGCAACGTCAGCCTCAGCCGAGGCCGCCTTGACCGACGCGGCCAGGACCTTGACCTCGGCCAGCAGCGCCTGCTTTTCCCCGCCCTTGGCCTGCGCCACCTTCTTGCCGAAGACATTCTGTTCGGCGCGCAGGTTTTCGAAGCGGATCAGGGCCGCCCGCCTCGCCGCATCTGCCGAGATGATCGCATCCACTACGGACTCGTCGGCGCCGCGGGCGCGCTGGCTGGCACGGAACTTGTCCGGATTTTCGCTGAGGTCTTTTACGTCGATCACCAGACAAGAGTATCGAATCCGCCCGCCATGACGCGGTGGGCCGTGCGGGCTCCTGCGCGGGATAGTGTTGGAGCACCATGAACGATTGGCTGCTTTACCTCATCATCACGGCGGCCCTGGCTTTCGCGGTCTCCAGCTGGTGGGGCGTGCGGAGCCTCAAGGCGCTCCATACGCGCAGCGCTGTCCAGGAGGACACGTACCACCCGGGCCTGTCCCGTCAGAGAGTTGCCGTGGTGATGAACCCGGTCAAGGCAAAGTCCTCGGAAGCCACCGCACTGATCCGGCGTGCCTGCCTGTCCGCGGGCTGGGACGCCCCGGTCTTTTTCGAAACAACCGCCGAGGATCCCGGATATTCCCAGGCCGAGGCGGCGCTTGCAAGCGGGGCCGACGTCGTCCTCGTGGGCGGCGGGGACGGAACGGTACGCGTGGTGGCTGAGAAGCTGGCCCGCACGAATGTACCCATGGGCCTAATCCCGCTGGGCACGGGAAACCTGCTGGCCAGGAACATCGACCTCGACGTCTACGACCTCCACGGCAACGTCCAGACAGCATTGTTCGGACACCAGCGGCACATCGACATGGCCCGCATGGGCATCAGGAACTCCCGGACGGGCACCTCGTCGGAACATGCGTTCCTGGTAATTGCCGGCATGGGCATGGACGCCGAGGTAGTCGGTGACACCAACGACGGTCTGAAGAAGGCAGTGGGCTGGCTTGCCTACACCGAGGCCGGAGTCAGGCACCTGCCCGGACGCCGCAAGAAGGTGTCCATAGCCCTGGACGACCAGCCGGAACAGTCACGGAAGATCCGCAGCGTGCTGTTCGCCAATTGCGGCCTGATTCCGGGCGGCATCGACTTCATCCCGCAGGCAATGATCGACGACGGCATGCTGGACGTCGTGGTGATGAGCCCGCGCAGTGCCATCGGGTGGATCGCGATGTACGCAAAGATCATGTTCAAGCACAAGAGGAACCTGCCGGTCATGAGCTACTACCGCTCCGGCAAGATCGTGATCAAATGTGCAGAGCCGGTAGCCACGCAAATCGACGGCGACCCCTCCGGAGAGGCCACCGACGTGACCGTCCGGGTGGAGCCGGGATCGCTGTTGGTTCGGGTTACGGAAAGCAAGGGCGGCGAAATGGCCGCAGGGGAATCCACCCCGCACTAGGCCTCCAGGAAGGCAGACTGCCCGGAGGCTCCGGACTCAGGCGCTGGCCTTCTTCTGTTCCGCTTCCGCTGCGGCCTTTGCCGCCGCGCGGGCTTCGGACTGTTCCCGGATCATGGCCTGTTCCTCTTCGAAGCGCAGGCGATCTGCCCGGTCCGCATCGTCGCCGTCCCAGTCCTGGTTGTCGGCAGTCGGTTTGGGATTGACAATCATTCCCTGGCCGTCGTTGTCGGTACTGGATCCTGACATGACCCGCTCCTTCCGGTAGAGGTCTTCCCCAATGGATCAGGCAAGCATACGCACTGCGGTGCAGGCGGGGAAGTACCCGGAAGGGCATTTGTCTAAGCTGTTGGCGAACCTTGCGGCGGCTGGGCGGGCTCGAAGGATGCCCCTTTTAGTATCCCTGCCACCCATTCATGTGCGGCCCGGAATGCGTCGTCGGAGGTGTGCGGTTCGACTTCGGGGCTCTGCGCGTCCGCCCGGGGGTAGGAACCCAGAAAGCGCGTGGTGGAACTGATCCGGTGCAAGCCGGCCAGGGCATCCGCCACCCGGGCGTCCTCCACGTGGCCGTCGGCGTCGATGCTGAAGAAGTAGTGGCCCAGATACTGCCCGGTGGGCCGTGATTCGATGCGGCTGAGGTTCACGCCGCGGGTGGCGAACTGGTCCAGGATCTCCATCAGCGCACCCGGGCGGTCCTCCGGCAGCGGAACCACCACCGTGGTCTTGTCCGCACCGGTGCGGTGCGGCAGCGCTCCGGGCCGGCTGACCAGGACAAAACGAGTCACCGCGCCGGGGTTGTCCCCAATGTTCTCAGCGAGTACGCGCAGTCCGGGCTGCTCAGTGGCCACGATCGGCGCGCAAATGGCGGCATCGTAGTGCACGCCCTCCTCGTTCAGCAGGCCCATGGCCCCCGCCGCGGTGGAGGAGGCCGGAATGTATTCCACGTCGGGCATATTCGATTCCACCCAGAGCCGGCACTGTGCCCAGGCGTGCCCATGTGTGGAGATTTTGCGGATATCCGCAATCTCGACCCCGGGGCGGGCAACCAGGACGAAGCTGATGGGAACCAGCGCCTCGCGGATGATCCTCAACTCCTGCCCGGACGCTATGGCGTCCAACGTTGCCGTCACTCCGCCCTCGACGGAGTTCTCGATGGGCACCATGGCCGCATCGGCGAACCCGTCACGAACCTTGTCCAGTGCGGTGTTGACGTTGGAGGAGGGGATGCGGACAGCCTCGACGGCTCCCGGCACCTGCATCAGCGCAGCCTCGGTGAAGGTGCCCTCCGGGCCGAGGAAGGTGTAGGTGACGGGCGACGCGGGCATGGATTGTCCTTGATTGATCATGTCAGTGCCGCCCGGCGGACGGCAGGCTTATACGGCTGCCGGCACCAGTGAAGGGCGGCCGCAAAATGCTAGAGGATGACCGGTTTGAGGCCGTTATCCGAGACGAGCGGCAGCCCGGACTCGAGCCACTGGTCCATTCCGCCGGCCACGTTGAAAGCGGAATACCCCTGTCCTACAAGCCACTTGGCCGCACGGAAGGAACGGCCGCCGGTGCGGCAGATGACGTACAGGTCCTCGTCCGGATCCAGTTCGCTGAGCCGGGCCGGCAGCTGGTCCAAAGGAATGTGCAGGGCACTTTCCGCATGCCCGGCCGCCCATTCGTAGTCCTCGCGCACGTCAAGGATCTTGGCGTCGGCGGGAACGTCGGTCACGGTCACGGTTTCGAAGTCGCTCATGGAAGTCCTCTCCGGGGGAATGAAGGTCTGTCTCCAGCGTATCCCTCGCCGGAGGGGGCAGCTCCGAATCAGGAGGCACGTTACGCTCGAGGGGACCGCAAAGGAGAATCTTCGATGTCAGCCCAACAGCCCACCATCCTGGCCACGTCCGGCGGAATTAAGGCCGGCCGGCGTTCACGGCTGGAGTTTGACGCACTGCTGCATCACGCCGTCGAGCTTTCCGGCGTGACCGGGCGCGCCCCGCGCGTCACCCATGTCGGCACCGCCGCGGGCGACCAGCGCTGGTTCAACGCCGAAATGGACCAGGCTGCGAGGATCGCCGGCTTCGATTTCAGCCACCTGAACCTGTTCACCATGCCCAGTATCGAGGATCCGGAAGCCCACCTCATGGAGCAGGACGTGGTGTGGGTCAACGGCGGTTCGGTGGTGAACCTGCTGGCCATCTGGCGGGCGCACGGCCTCGACGAAATCCTGCGGCGGGTGTGGGAAGGCGGCGTGGTCCTCGCCGGGGTCTCGGCAGGGTCCATCTGCTGGTACCAGGGCGGCACCACGGATTCGTTCGGCCCGCAGCTGCGTCCGGTGACCAATGCCCTGGGCTTCCTGCCGTTCGCCAATGGCGTGCACTACGACTCCGAGGACCAGCGCCGTCCGCTGGTGCACCGGCTGGTAGCAGACGGCACGCTCGGTGAAACCCACTGCACGGACGACGGCGTGGGGCTGGTTTACTTCGGCACGGACCTTGTGGAGGCGGTCAGCGAGGTGCCAGGCAAAGGGGCGTACCGCGTCACCCGGCAGACTGTTGGCGGCGCTGCCGTTGCAGCCGAAGAGCGGCTGGAGCCACGTTTCCTTGGCTGATATCCACGAATTGTCCGCGGTGGGGCTCCGTGACGCCCTGCGCTCGGGAGAGCTCTCCGCCAGGGAGGTGGCCGGGCATTTCCTAGCCCGGATCGACGCGCGGAATCCCGGCCTGGGGGCCTTCATCACGGTGACCGCGGAGCGGGCACTGGCCGACGCCGCCCGTGCGGATGCACTTTACGCCCAGTCTCCGCACTCCCGTTCGCCGGGGGAGCTTCCCCTGCTGCACGGCATGCCGGTGGCGTTCAAGGACCTGACCGACGTTGCGGGCGTGGTGACGACCCACGGCAGTGCGGCCCTGGACCACAAACCTGCACCTATTGACGGTGCGCTGGCAGCGGTGCTGAAGGGGGCGGGGGTCGTCTCGCTGGGCAAGACCCAGGTCCCCGAGTTCGGTCTGACCGCCTACAGCGAGAACCTGATCGCTCCGCCGTCGCGCAATCCCCATGCACTGAGCCGCAGCTCGGGAGGTTCCTCGGGCGGCAGCGCCGCGGCCGTTGCTGCCCGACTTGTGCCGTTCGCGCCGGGGTCCGACGGCGGCGGCTCTGTCCGCATTCCGGCGGCGGCTTGCGGGCTGGTGGGCCTGAAACCGGGGCGCGGACTCGTCCCGGCTGGTGAAAGCACCGGGGACCCGGCCCGGCTGGTGGTAGCCGGCCCGCTGGCGTGGACCGCAGAGGATGCGGCCCTGATGCTCGACGCCCTGGTGTCCGCGCCCGAAACGGCACCGGCCGCGGCGCTGGAAGCAGCGCCAAGGGAAAGCGACGCGGCCACGACCGGGCACAGGGACAACAGCGGCGCGGGCCACTACCTCGCGTCCGTGTACGCGGCCGCGTCCCGGCCGCCCCGCCGACTGCGGATCGGGGTAAGCCTGGACAGCCCCTGGCAGGCCATCTTCCCGTTCACTCCGGACACTGAAGCCATGGATGCCCTCGCCGCCGGCATCCGGCTGCTCGAGGCGGCGGGCCACACCACTGCCGAAGCCGCCGTCCGGTATGACAACCGGTACCCGGACGCCTTCACCACAGCGTGGACCGCCGGCGTGGGAAATGCCCGGATAGCGCCGCAGCGCGAGGCGCTCCTGACCCCACTCACCCGCACCTTCCGACGGCGGGCACAGCAACGGAGTGTGTCCAAGCTGAACGAGGCCCTGGGATTCCTGCGGCAGTTCGAGCGGGACACCATTGCGCAGTACGCCCAGTGGGACCTGCTCCTGATGCCGGCACTCGCCCAGACTCCGCGGCCCGTCGGCTGGTTTACGGGTTCCTCCCACGGCGACGGCTACTGGCCGGCGGCGGAATGGGCGGGCGACGCCGACGGAGACTACCGGAAGCAGTGCGAATATGCCCCCTGGTCCTCCATGGTCAACGTGTGCGGCCTGCCCGCCATCAGCATTCCCGTCCACTGGACCGGAGGCTCACCCGGCACCGGCCTGCCGATGGGGATCCAGTTGGTGGGACCCATGGGATCCGAAGCCCTCCTGCTTCAGGTGGCGGCCCAGATCGGCTTCTAGGGCTGGCGGCGCAGGCCAGCAACAGCACGCGGCAGCGCCCGCCGTGGCGGGCCTGCTGCACCGCGTGCCTGCCTTGCTTCCTGCCTGCTGGAATGTGACAATCGCGCACTCGGGTGCCACCCTTGAGTAAATGAGCATCACTCATTTATCCGAACGCCCCGCTACAACGCCGGGCGATACTTCCTTTTTTGGCCACCCAAAGATGCTGGCCAGCCTCTTCTCCGTCGAAATGTGGGAGCGCTTCTCCTTCTACGGCATGCAGGGCATCCTCCTCTACTACATGTACTTCACCGCCGCGCAGGGGGGCCTCGAAATCGAGCAGGGCCTGGCCGCAGGCCTGGTGGGCGCCTACGGCGGCGGGGTCTATCTCTCCACCATTCTTGGCGCCTGGCTGGCTGACCGCCTCTTCGGATCGGAACGGGTCCTGTTCGGCTCGGCCATCCTGATCATGGCCGGCCACATTGCCTTGGCACTCGTGCCGGGCATTCCAGGCCTCATCGCCGGCCTGGTGCTGGTGGGCGTCGGCTCAGGCGGGCTCAAGGCCAACGCCACCGCGCTGGTGGGCACCCTCTACGGGGAAAAGGATGAACGCCGCGACGCCGGCTTCTCCATCTTCTATATGGGCATCAACGCCGGCGGACTGATCGGCCCGCTGGTCACGGGCTGGCTGCAGGAAAGCCAGGGGTTCCACTGGGGCTTCGGCGCCGCCGCCGTCGGCATGGCCCTGGGCCTGGGCATCTACGCAATGGGACGCAAGAATCTCCCCGAAGCGGCACACCACGTGCCCAGTCCGTTGCCGGCCGCGGAGCGGACCCGCTACGGGCTGATCTTCCTGGGCATTGCCGCCGCGGTGGCCGTGCTCCTGGCCACCGGGACCGTGAACGCCGAAAACCTGGCCATGTCCATGGCGTACGCGGCCATCGGAGCGTCCGTGCTGTACTTCGGCCTGATCTTCCGCAGCACGAAGGTGACGGGCACGGAGCGCAAGCGCGTGGTGGCGTTCATCCCGCTGTACATCGCTTCGGCAGCGTTCTGGGCGCTCTTCCAGCAGCAATTCACGTTCATCGCCGTTTACTCGGAGGAGAAGCTGGACCGGAACCTGTTCGGGTGGGAAATGCCGGCCGCCTGGGTGCAGTCCATCAACCCGGTGTTCATCATCATCTTGGCCGGTGTCATGGCGGCCCTGTGGACACGTCTCGGCCACAAGCAGCCCGGATCGGCCCTGAAGTTCTCCATCGGCCTGTTCGTGATGGGCCTGGCCTTCCTGGCCTTCATCCCGTTGTCCGGCGGCGGCAAGACTCCACTCCTGGCTCTCGCGGGCATCCTGCTCCTGTTCACGCTCGCGGAGCTCTTCCTCTCCCCCATCGGGCTGTCCGTCACCACCAAACTGGCACCGCAGGCCTTCCACACGCAGATGGTGGCTCTGTTTTTCCTGTCCGTTTCGCTCGGCACCACACTGGCCGGCATCCTCGCCGGCCTGTACAACCCCGCCGACGAGCTGCCGTACTTTGCGGGCATCGGCGGCGCGGCCTTGGTCCTTGCCGTCGGCCTTGCTGTGGCTTCTCCCGCGATCCGGAAGCTCATGGGCGGCGTACGCTGAGCCGGTGAGCAACCACCGCCCGCAGGCTACGCAGGGTCCGGTCGAGTCCCGCCTCTACCGGCCGGCCGCCGGCGAGGCGTCCGACGTCGAACGCATGCCCGCGGGCGACGTCACCCAAGGTGTGGTGCGGGTGGGTGGAACCATCCGCCGCCCGCACCAACCGCAGAGTTTCGCGGTGGCCGACTACCTCGACTGGCTGGAGGACGCCGGTTTCGAGGGCTCGCCGCGGTTCCTCGGGCGTGACCCGGAAGGCCGCGATGTCCTCACGTTCGTGCCCGGGGACTGCGCCGGCGCGGTGCCCGAACCGTGGGTGCAGTCGGAGGACCTCCTCGCGTCCGTGGGCCGCCTGGTCCGCCGGCTGCACGACGCTTCCGCAGGGTTCGTGCCGGTGGCACATCCGTTTCCTCCCCGGCCGGTCCGGCAGGACACCGTGCATGGCGACCCCGCCGAGCTGGTCTGCCACCTGGATGTGACGCCGCAGAATGTGGTGGTCCGGGACGGGCTGGCCGCCGGCCTGGTGGACTTCGACCTCGCGGGGCCAAGCACGGCCCTCAAGGACTCCTTCAACACTGCAATGCACTGGGTGGCGCTCAGGGACCCGGCAGATGCCTGGCCCGGCTGGGAGGAGCTGGATCCGTTCCGGCGGCTCCGGATTTTCGCAGACGCCTACGGCTGGACCCGGGACGAACGACGGCGGCTGCCGGGCTTCGGCGTGAACGCCGTCCGCTTGTCGTACGAGCGGATGGAACACAACGCCCGGACATTGGGCGGGGGCTGGGCGCGGATGTGGGACGAGGGCGTGGGCGGACTCATTGAGCGACGGGCTGCCTGGCTCGAGGCAAATGCCACCCGCCTGGTGCGGGCCCTGACGGACTGACCGGGTGCTGCCGAATTGAGGCGGCTTGTTGACCGGCCCGCCGGTCAGAAGCCGTAGCCGGCGTTGGCTGCGGCGAAGATGGCCACCACGATGAACGTCAGCACGATGGCCGTCAGGGCAAGCCCGAGGTAGCCAAGGACCAACCCGGCAATGGCCAGTCCCCTGCCTGCGGGTTCCCGGAGGTATCCCATGTGGCCCAGGACGACGGCCGCAATCTGCGGCAGGATGAAAATCCCCAGCCCCAGGAATACCGCGATCCCGCAGCACAGGCTGGCAATGCTCAGGCTCTTGGGCTCCGGCGGCACCCCGTAGTAGGACGGTTGGCCATAGGCCATCCCGTACGGTGCGGACTGCTGTCCGTATGGTCCGGCGGGCTGCCCATACGGATTATTGGGCGGCATGGGCTGCGGCCCCTGCGGCGGAATGTACGACGGCGGCTGGTAGCCCTGTGGTGTCCCCTCATCGCCGGGGGCAGGCTGGTTCGTCATGGAAAATCCCCTTTTGAGTGGCTTTAACCAGCCTACCAACGCGCCGGCCGGAAGCGCGTCCCCGGCGGCACCCGTAATGCATCTGCAATGCAGCCGCGATGCCACAGCATGCAACAAATAATGGCTACCGGGCCCAGAGCGGTGCCGAGAGCGAGAACGCCACGATCCCCAGGATCAGCAGGCTCCACAAGCCGCCGGCGATTGTGCTCTTGCGGTTCCGGCCCTTACCGTACTGGCTCCCGGAGTACTGCGAAGGCCGCCGCGGGTGTGTCTGGGACAGCCAGCCCGCTGTGCTGCCGGCCGCGGGACCGTGATAGCGGCTGGGAAGGGGCGACGGATACCTCGTCTCCTGGTGCGGGGGCCGCACCGCGTTCGGCCCCGGCCACCGCGCCGGGCCCTCGCCGGGGGTCCCGCGGTAGGTATGGGCCGCGGACGACTGGGGCTGGGTCAGCTGTTGTCCCAGCTGGGAGTAGACGCCCACTACCGCCTGCTGATCCAGCGCTGCCGGGAGCGCAGCTATCCGGGCAACAACACGGTTGATGCCCAGCACCTCGACTCCGGATTCCGTCACTTCCCCGAGGTCGGGCTGGCCGGTCAGGCAGATGATGCACCGGACCAGGTGCCGGTGGGGCGGGCTGAGCAGTGCAGCCACTGCGGCCGCCTGCCCCAGGGCGCCGTCCACGGCGGGATTCCGCGTGTAGCCGTTCTGCCGAAGCACCCCGTCCCTGACCTCGACGTTGCCCGACCAGTTCTTGGCATCCACCACCACCACACCGCCCGGTCCCACCAGGACGTGATCCAGGTTGGCCAGCGGACGGCCGGGCCAATGGACGTCGTGCAGCAGGAACCAGCCGTGCGGGGTCAGCTGGCTGAGCCGGTTGGCGGTCCGGCGCTCCCCGTCCGCACCGGCGCCCCAGCTGTCGGCCGCGCGTTCGGCGTGGTCCAGCTGGCGCTTCAGCCGGGCAATCCGCTCGGCCGCCAGCCGTGACTGTTCTGCCGCTCCGTCCCCTGCCGCCATTGGATGTCCCCTTGGATTCGCCGCAACGCTGACGGCGGAGGAGGGTCCGCCGTCGTAATTTGTTTAGAAATTAGCAGCCCGGCGACGGCCGGTATATAGGTACTTTTCGCGCCACCACTCGCTTTTTCCCGGCCAATTACTGCCGCGAATTAAATGCGAATAGGAATGAATTGGTAAATGCCCGGTGAAATTCGGCGTCATAGGGGCCGGATTCCGGACAAAAGCGTGTTGCGTCCCGCCGTCGTCTGGCATGCTGGTGCCATGGCTAGCCGCGCGGGCACAGTTGCCCAACCCCAAGACCTTGTTGACCTCACTGCGCTCCTTGATGCGTACTACGATGTTTCTCCCGACCTGAGCGATCCGGGCCAGCGCGTTGCGTTCGGCACGTCCGGGCACCGCGGGTCCAGCCTGAAGGCGTCATTCAATGAGCCCCACATCGTGGCCATCACCCAGGCCATCGTGGAATACCGTGCCGGCCAGGGCATTACCGGCCCGCTATACATGGCGAAGGACACACACGCCCTCAGTGAGCCGGCGCAGAACTCCGCTCTGGAGGTGCTGGCTGCCAACGGGGTGAACGTCCTCATCGACGCCCGCCACGGTTATACGCCCACCCCGGCCCTGAGCCACGCGATCCTCACGCACAACAACAACTCCCCCGCCGGCGCCCCGCAGGCCGACGGCATTGTGGTCACGCCCAGCCACAACCCGCCGGGCGACGGCGGTTTCAAGTACAACCCGCCGCACGGCGGCCCCGCGGACACCGACGCCACCGGCTGGATCGCCAACCGCGCCAACGAGCTCCTCGAGAACGGGCTCCGCGGCGTCAAGCGCATTCCCGTCGCCGACGCCCTGGCCGCGGACACCACCGGCAAGTTCGACTTCCTCAGCAGCTACGTGGATGACCTCCCCTCTGTGCTGGACCTGAATGCCATCCGCGAAGCCGGCGTCCGCATCGGTGCCGACCCCATGGGCGGCGCGTCCGTTGACTACTGGGGCGAGATCGGCGAACGGCACCACCTGAACCTCACCGTTGTCAACCCCACCGTTGACCCGCAGTGGGCCTTCATGACGCTGGACTGGGACGAGAAGATCCGGATGGACTGCTCCTCGCCGTCCGCCATGGCCTCGCTGATCAACCGGATGGCCGACTCCGGTTCCGGCAAAGCAGCGTACGACGTCGCCACAGGCAACGACGCCGACGCCGACCGCCACGGCATCGTCACGCCGGACGGCGGACTGATGAACCCGAACCACTACCTCGCAGTCGCCATCGACTACCTCTACCGCCACCGCACCGGGTGGAACCCGGAGTCGGTGATCGGCAAGACCCTCGTCTCCTCCTCCATCATCGACCGGGTGGCCGAGAGCCTGGGCCGCAAGCTCGTCGAGGTGCCGGTCGGCTTCAAGTGGTTCGTGCCCGGGCTGCTCTCCGGCGAGGGCGCGTTCGGCGGCGAGGAATCCGCCGGCGCCTCGTTCAACAAGATGGACGGCAGCGTCTGGACCACCGACAAGGACGGCATCCTGCTGGCCCTGCTGGCCTCGGAAATCACCGCGGTCACCGGAAAGTCGCCCTCCCAGCTGTACAAGGGGCTCACGGACCAGTTCGGTGACCCGGTCTACGCACGGATCGACGCCGCCGCCACGCGCGAGCAGAAGGCTGCCCTCGGCAAGCTTTCGCCGTCCGACGTCACCGCCACGGACCTGGCCGGCGAAACGATCACGGCGAAGCTCACCGAGGCTCCGGGTAACGGCGCATCAATCGGCGGCCTGAAGGTCGTCACCGAGAACGCCTGGTTCGCTGCCCGGCCCTCCGGGACCGAGGACGTCTACAAGATCTACGCCGAGTCGTTCAAGGGCGCAGACCACCTCAAGCAGGTCCAGGCTGAAGCCAAGGCCCTGGTTGACGGAGTTATTTCGTAAGTTCCCACAGGTGGAGGATGCGCCGGACCGAATGGTTTCCGTCCGGCGCCATATCCACGAGCGCCACGCGGTCCAGCACGACGACGTCCCCCGGGCGGGTGTGCTTGTCACCGTGGTGTGACACATGGGGCCGGTAGCTGTCCATGGTGTAATGCGGCGAGGGCACGCGCCCCGGCAGCCCCGCAACGGTTTCCATCAGTGACTCGTGAAGCTCCTGCAGGGCCGGGCTCGGCTCCACGAGATTGACTGGGACGGATTCCAGCCGGCCGAAGCCGGCGTCGTCGCCGATGGTGAGCCGGGTGCCGAGGGCCGCCCGGATGGACCGGTCAATCAGCCCGGCAATACGGTCGGCGAGGCCGGCGTCCTGGCCGCCGCCGTCGTCGGGCTTAATGCCGTCGTCGTGCTTCACATCGACGTCGAACCGCACCAGGGTGATGTGCAGGGGCCAGTCGTCGCGGGGAAACACGAGCCCCTCGGCGACGGACTCGATGAAGGCCACCAGAATCAGGTTCCGCATAGGGCCAGTGTGCCACTGCGCCGCTCCGCGCGGGCGGCCGGGGCACAGTAGCCAGACTGGCAATTTCGACTAAAATGGGAAGTGGCCCCGGACACATGCCGTGCACTTACCTGCAGAAATGTTGCCCAGAGTGCCTCCGGCGTGTCCCCCATCGTGCCGGGGGCCTCTCTGCGTAACCGCAACCGCTAGACGGTGCGGACCACATCCTCGTATGCGAACTTCGGCTTCGCATCGCCCCAGGCGTCAGGACCGGGCTGGCCGATATTAACCACCAGGAAGCTCTTCTGGTCCCCCGCAGGGAAGAACGCTGCATCGATGGCGGAGAAGTCCGCGCCGGTCATGGGACCGGCCGCGAACCCCAGCGAGCGGACAGCCAGGATGAAGTATCCGGCCTGCAGGTGGGCGTTGTTGTTGCCCGTGGTTGCCGTGAGCTCGGGCGCGGAGTCGTACATGGCCTTCGGTGCGTTATAGCCGGGCAGGAAGTTGTCCCACTGTTCCTGCCAGGCTGTGTCGTAGCTGAGCACGGCAACGAGCGGCGCCGAGGCAGTCTTCGCCCGGTTGCCTGCCGAGAGGGTCTCCACGAGCTGGGCGCGGGCCTCGTCGGAGCGAATGTACGTCACGCGCAGCGGCTGGGAGTTGAAGGCCGTGGG
Source organism: Arthrobacter oryzae (assembly GCF_030812315.1). Taxonomy (GTDB): domain Bacteria; phylum Actinomycetota; class Actinomycetes; order Actinomycetales; family Micrococcaceae; genus Arthrobacter; species Arthrobacter oryzae_B. The sequence goes on from NZ_JAUSSM010000003.1 coordinate 502,638, forward strand.
ACCGAACTTGGTGAGTTCGTAAATGGCGCGGGCCTGCTCATCAGTGACTTCGCCGGTAAAGGCGTTGGCCGTGCGGGCTTCGGCGAAAATCGCGTCCACCGCTGCTGCGTCGATCACTGCTTCTTCATGTGCGATTGTCATCTGCATACCTTTCGCTGGGACCCGCTCGCCCGGGGTGGCCGGCGGTTCTGCTATCCATAGTTGCAACTTCAAGCGAATCCTTCCTCTTCCCGTGACTGCGCGTGACCTTCGGCACAGCGGTTCGCCGGGGCGTCCTGCGCGGTAATGTTGCTCCGGAAGATTCCTTCCCCCTCCCGCGATACCTTCTCTTGAAAGGCTCCCGGCCATGAGCATGCTCGGCACCAAATGGAAGCTCCACGGCAACGGAAAGTCGGTTCGCCCAGGCGAGGTGGTAGCCCCCGGCGAACGGCTTACCTGGCCGCTGACCATCGGAGTGGGAATGCAGCACGTGGTCGCCATGTTCGGCGCCACTTTCCTGGTGCCCATCATCACCGGCATGCCGCCGGCCACCACGCTGTTTTTCTCCGGCATCGGAACCCTGCTGTTCCTGGTGATTACGCAGGGCAGGGTGCCCAGCTACCTCGGCTCAAGTTTTGCTTTCATTGCCCCGATCATGGCGTCCCAGCAGCAGTTCGGGGTCCCCGGCGCCCTGGGCGGCGTCGTGCTCGCCGGCGCCGGACTGGCCGTCATCGGCGCCGTGGTCCAGAAGTTTGGGGCCGGCTGGATCAACCGGCTCATGCCGCCCATCGTCACCGGCGCCATCGTGGCGCTGATCGGACTGAACCTCGCCCCCGCCGCAAAAAACAACTTCGACGCAGCCCCCGTGACGGCCGTCATCACCCTGGCCACCATCATCCTGGTCAGCGTGCTGTTCAAGGGCATCCTGGGCCGTTTGAGCATCCTGGTAGGCGTGGTGGCGGGCTACCTCGTGGCCATGGTCCGCGGTGAAGTGAACTACGCCAAGATGGACGCGGCAGCGTGGGTAGGCCTCCCGCAATTCCAGACCCCGGAGTTCCACCTCGGTGTGGTGGGCCTCTTCGTTCCCGTGGTGCTGGTGCTGGTTGCGGAGAACATCGGCCACGTGAAGTCCGTGTCCGCGATGACCGGCCAGAACCTCGACGGCGTCTCCGGCCGCGCCCTGATGGCCGACGGCGCCGCAACCGTGCTGGCCGGCTTCGGCGGCGGTTCGGGAACCACCACCTATGCCGAAAACATCGGTGTCATGGCAGCCACGAAGGTGTACTCGACGGCGGCATACTGGGTGGCCGGCATTTTCGCGGTCATCCTCAGCTTCTCCCCGAAGTTCGGCGAACTGATCGCTACGGTTCCAGCGGGGGTGCTGGGCGGTGCCGCCACCATGCTCTACGGCATGATCGGCATCCTGGGCGTGAAGATCTGGGTCCAGAACAAAGTCAATTTCTCCAACCCCGTCAACCTGACCACGGCCGCGGTGGCCCTGATCATCGGCATCGCCGACTACACCTGGACCATCGGCGAACTGACGTTCACCGGCATCGCCCTGGGATCCGCCGCCGCACTGGTGATCTACCACGGCATGAAGGCGATCGCGAAGGCCCGCGGCAGCGTTGCTGAACCGGAGACCGAGCAGGCCGGACTGCCGCCTGCGGTCAAGGCCGCCATGAACGCCGCGGCCAAGCGGGCACCGAAAAAGCGTCCGTAGGAGCAATCACCGGAACAGCGCCGGCCCGCGGCCAACCCGGGGCATTCCACACGGACACGCCGCTGGTTGAGCCCGCTTCCGCGAAAAGCTAGGTCATAGTGCCGCACGACGGCGGCGCTGCAGCGTCGGCTGCTGCAGCGCCGCGGGGCACAGTCCTATTGGACGGGCGGACGACGGCGGCCGTTTAGCCGGCGTCGAACGTGTCGTCGTCGCGGTCCCTGGGGGCCTTGCTGTCCGGCAAATCAGTGCCGCTGCCGTCGGGGATTCCCGCCGCGTCCTGGTTGGGTTCCGAGGAAAACGGACGCCCCGCGTCCGGATCCTCAGTGTTGGACTCGTCCATTTCCGCCTCCGCGGACGGCACTGCCGCGTCTCCCGCATCTGCTGCCGCACTGTCCTCGAAGCCGGGGTCGGTGCTTTCGTTCTCTGCCTTCAACTGATCCTCCGTTCCTCCGAAGCGTCCTGCTCCGGGTTCGCCTGCACTGTCCTGGTCCTCCGCGCCGAACTGGCTGAGGTCCGGCGCTCCGGCCGGATAGGTTTCGCCGTCCGGGCTGTCCTGGCTCAGGCCGGCGGCGTCGAACGCCTCTTCCTCGCGGGGCTGGGCGAACTTCCTGGTGTCCGCTCCGCCCGTTTCCTGCTCGACTGTCGGCGTACCGTAACCGCCTTCCTCCTCAATCGGGGTTCCCTGGCTGTCGTTCGTCATGTCATTCCTCCTGGCTGGTCGGGTCTGAATGGAAAAGTCAGCAGCGCCTGGTGCCGGGATGCCCCGACGCGCCGCAACGGGTCAGAGTCCTTTGCCACCCGTCACCGGAAGGACTGCCCCGGAAATGTAGGAGCCGTGGTCCGAGGCGAGAAGAACGTAGGCAGCCGCGAGCTCGGCCGGCTGTCCCGCCCGGCCCAAGGGAGTGTCCTGGCCGAACTTCGGCAGCTTCTCCGGCCACTCCGTGGCGGGAATCAGCGGCGTCCAGATAGGGCCGGGGGCAACGGCGTTGACCCGGATGCCCTTGGGTCCCAACTCCTGGGCCAAGGCCTTGGTGAAGGCAACCTGCGCACCCTTGGTCATGGCGTAGTCGATCAGTCCCGGCGACGGGTTGAATGCCTGGATGGAGGCGGTGGTGATGATCGACGCGCCGGCCTTCAGATGCGGCACTGCAGCCCTGGCCGTCCACAGCAGGGAGTACAGATTGGTTTTGAAAACCCGGTCGAACTCCTCGGTGGGAAGGGACTCAAAGCTGTCCCGGTTCTTTTGGTACGCCGCGTTCAGCACAACGACGTCGAGCCGGCCGAACTCCGCGAGCGTGTCCTCCACGATTTTGGTGCTGAACTCTTCGGAGCGGCCGTCCCCCGGGAGCAGCAACGCCTTCTGCCCGGCTTTGCGGATCCATGCCGCGGTGTCCTGGGCGTCGTCTTCCTCTTCGGGGAGGTAGGAGATTGCGACGTCGGCGCCTTCACGCGCGAACGCGATGGCCACGGCCTTTCCGATGCCGGAGTCTCCTCCGGTTATCAGCGCCGCTTTGCCCTCGAGGGCATTGCTCCCCTCATAGCTTTCTTCGCCATGGTCCGGCTGGGGTTCCATGGGCGCCGTAAGCCCCGGCTGCTCCTGCACTTGCTCGGGGAACGGGCCGGAGTGGTATCCGCCCCGCGGGTCCGTGGGCTGGTCTTGCTTCTTACCGGGATCAGTCATAGTCCACCTCGCCTGCGTGTCGGTTTTCCATCGGTTCCGGTGCGCAACCGGCCCTTCGAAACTATCCCAGCGAAATGGGCAAGTCCACCGTTTTGGACAAATTAGTCAGCAAACTTAGCATTGCTTGTAATTGTGAGGCTTCAAGCCTAGGTTGAGAGTTAGTTTGCGCGCCGTGGCGTGCGAGGCCGGGAGGTGAGCCCATGTCGGACGGTGACGCAGTAGCTGGGGACGGCAGGAACGAGTCCGTCAACCAGCAGATGGACCGCAACTGGGGGGAACTGCTCCAGGAACTGCGCGTACTGCAGACGGGTGTGCAGATCCTTGCGGGTTTCCTCCTGACCATTCCGTTCCAAGAGCGGTTCGAGACACTGGACGACTACCAGGTGGGGCTGTACCTGACCAACGTGCTGCTCGCCGCGCTCGTCACCGCCGTCATTCTCCTCCCGGTCAGCGTGCACCGCAGGCTCTTCCGGAAGCAGCTGAAATCAACGCTCGTGGCGAGCGCGGACCGGATTGCGAAGGTTGCGCTGGCCGGTGTCGCGCTCCTCAGCGCGGGGACGGCGTCACTCGTTTTCGACGTAACCGCCGGACGGGATGCGGGGCTCCTCGCAGGCGGAGGACTTCTCGCGGTGATGATCCTGTTGCTCGTTTTCGTTCCGATCTGGCTCCATAAGCGGGCAACAAAGAAGTAGCCGGTATGCCAAAGATTGAATTCCGGCCAAGTTCGATCCATTCCACCGGGAGGCGCCATGAAGAAGTGGGCAAAGGAACACGGGCTGCTGCTGGTCAATATCGGGCTTTTCGCCGTCTTTTTCGGAGGCATGATTATCAGCGGTGCCAGCGACTACAGCGAAGACCAGGTTGCCCACGGCCAGCCGGCGGTGGGTATCGCTGGATACCTGGCCACCGGGGCCTTTCTTGAGGCCACATTCGAGAACTGGGAATCGGAATTCCTGCAGATGGGCATGTACGTCATTTTGACCGTTTTCCTCTTCCAAAAGGGCTCCTCCGAATCCAAACCGATGGGCCGCACGGCGCCGCAGGACCAGGATCCGCGGGACGCCACGGTGAAAGCCGCCACTCCCTGGCCGGTGCGCCGCGGGGGCCTGGTGCTCAAGCTCTACGAACACTCGCTATCAATCCTGTTCCTGCTGCTGTTCCTGGCATCCTTCGCCCTCCACGCCATTGGCGGCAGTGAGGAGTACAGCGAGGAACAGCAAAGCCACGGCCAGCCCGGCGTCACGCTGCTCGGATACCTCGCCACGAGCCGCTTCTGGTTTGAGTCCTTCCAGAACTGGCAAAGCGAATTCCTGGCCGTGGCCGTCCTGGTTGGCGCGTCCGTCTATCTGCGCGAACGGGGCTCACCCGAGTCCAAGCCCGTGGCAGAACCGCATTACGAAACCGGCGCTTAGCGGCCCGGCCGAGCGACCGCTCCCGTCAGGCCCCTTCGAGGACCTGGCTGGTGGCCCAGGCGAGGTACTTGGCCGCGTTGGCGACGGCGTCCTCCGGGCTGGCTGCGACGTCCAGTAACTGTGCGGCGGCCACCACTCCGTGCTTGGCAAGGTCCTCCGGGGTGACCAGGATGCGTCCGGCCACCACAATCACCGGAATGCCCCGTTCGCGTGCCGCATCCGCCAGGGCAATCGGGGCCTTCCCCGTCAGCGACTGCGAATCCATGGAGCCCTCGCCCGTGATCACCAGATCGGCGTCGGCCAGCTGACCGGCCAGACCCGTCAGGCCAGCCACCAGGGCAAAGCCACCTTCCAAAGTGGCGCCGCTGAACGCCAGGAACGACGCCGGGAACCCGCCGGCCGCTCCGGCTCCGGGAACGTTGACGTCGCGCCCGGTGGCCTGCCGGAGCACGGACGCCCAGTTGCGGAGGCCGGCGTCGAGCAGTTCCACGGCGTCCGCGTCAGCCCCTTTTTGGGGGCCAAAGACATGCGCTGCCCCGTCGTTTCCGAACAGCGGGTTCTGGACGTCCACGGCGATCCGGATCTTAACCGCGGCGAGCCGGGGATCCAGTCCGGAAACGTCAATACGGACAACGTCCGCCAGGGAACCGCCGCCCAGGGGAACCACGTTTCCGGCGGCGTCCACAGGCTTCAGGCCCAGGGCACGCAAAGCGCCGCTGCCGCCGTCGGACATGGCCGATCCGCCCACACCCAGCACAATCTCCGTAGCCCCGGCGTCCAGCGCGGCAGCGATCAGCTGCCCGCAGCCGTAGCTGTGGGCGCGCAGCGCGTTCGCGGGCGTCGGTTCCATGTGCGCCAGGCCGGAGGCCTGGGCAGTTTCAATCACGGCGGTTGCACCGCCGAAGGCGTCCTTCCGGATGGCCCAGGCCGCACCGATTGGAGCCAGGATGGGACCGACGACGGCGTTCAGCCGCTCCTCGTAGCCAGCGGCAACGGCGGCCTCGAGGGTGCCTTCCCCGCCGTCGGCAACCGGGAACTGGGTGGCCACGGCGTCCGGATAGACGCGAAGCGCCCCCTCCGCGATGGCGCTGGCAGCCTGGGCCGCGGTCAGTGATCCTTTGAACTTGTCCGGAGCGATGAGAATGCGCATGGGTCCATCCTGCCAGCATCCGTCGGAAAGCGTTTGCCTCCAGGTAAGGAAGCCGCCTCGGTAAGGAAGCGGCTCAGCCGAGCCGGACCTAGTGACGGTTCAGGGCCTCGTGCGCCGTCCCGGAGCCGGGGAGCCCCGCGAAGGCGGTGATGGCGTCTGCCACCTGCACCGTACCGGTGTACTGGACCACGTGCCCGCAGCCCGGCACCTCCACAAGCTTGCCCGCAGGTGCCCGGCGGGCGAGGACCCGGCACCACTCGCCCGTTGCGATGGGGTCCGAGGCGCCGCGGAGGACCATCACGGGCGGGTTCAGCCTGCGGATGCGGTCCTCGGTCCGGTAGCTCATCATGACCCGGAGCTGCTTGAGGTACCAGCGCGGGCCGCAGCGCAGGTAATCGCTGAAAACCACCGCGTTGGAACCCGGTGTCTCGTGCAGGAGCGCATCCTTGGTCAGCGCCAGCATCTGGCGCAGCACTGTCCGGTTCCGGACGTCCACCACGGGTCCCATCAGCACCACGTGCGGAACCTGCTCCGGCCGCTGCAGGGCCGCCTCCAGGACGAATTGCGCGCCCATCGAATGGCCAACCAGGACACGGCGGCCCACTCCGGCCCGGTCCAGCACGTCATGGATAAACGCCCCGTGGTCCGCGACCGTGAGCTGGCGGTCCGGATGCGGGGCGGATCCAAAGCCGGGAAGGTCGATGGAAATCGTATCCACCGTCCTGGCCAGGACCTGGTGCAGCCGGGCCAGGTACCGGTGGGAGACGCCAATTCCATGGACGAGGACCACCGTCGCGGGGGCGCCAGTGGCGGCCCCGGCGATTGGCTCCGGCGCGACTGGCTGTGCGGCTGACTCCGGCGGGACGGCTGAGCTGGCGCGCGAGGCATACATTCGTCCACGCAGGCCTCCGGCCTCGACGTCTATTGCTTCGGCACCCTTCATCCGTCGAGGATAGTCTTCCCCGGGGCCGGTTCAGCTATTCCTCGTGACCCTGGTCCCCGCTCATGGAGTCCTCAGCCGGGGGCGTTTCGCCAGGGGGCACGCCGCCACCGGGCTCCAACCCGGTGACGTTGCCCTCCAACGGGTCAGGGTTCGCGGTGGCTGCAGGATCCTTGGACGTCCGGTCTTTTTCCTCCGCTTCTTCCCCGCCGGGCTGGCCCGACGCGTGTCCTGCGCTGTGGGGCTTGTCCGGATTTGAAGGGTCGTTCTCCGGGTGGTAGCTGCTCATGGTTTCGTCCGTTCGTCGGGGAGTGGGAAGACGCGCCAGCTGGTGGGTGGCCAGCCTAGCCGTCCCTGATGGCCGCGACAAGGACGCACGGGCAGTAGTAACGTGGGCCTTCCTGAGCCATCGGCAGCCAATGAGTGCACGAATAGGGCCTGGGAACGGACCCGGACCAAGGGGGTAGCAATGCCGCAATCCGACGACCGAACTCCTTCCGGAAGAGGTCTCATGAGAACGGGGCTGACCGAGCTTCTGCTGGTGCGCCACGGCGAGAGCCAAGGCAACGTGGCCGCCACGATGGCCAGACAGGCCGGAGCGCAGGTCATTGAAGTCCCGGCCCGGGATGCCGATGTGGAGCTTTCCGCCACAGGGCGCGAACAGGCGCTGGCCCTTGGGCGGCTGTTCGCTGATTTTCCGGAGGAGCGGCGGTCCGCGGCTGTATGGTCGTCGCCCTACGTCCGCGCCCGCCAGACGGCCGAGCTCGCCGTAAAAACCGGCGGATGGCCAGCAGGCATCCTCATCGACGAACGGCTCCGGGACAGGGAACTGGGCATCCTGGACATGCTGACCTCCTCGGGCGTGGAAACCCGGCTGCCCGAGGAAGCGGCGCGACGCCGGTGGCTGGGAAAGTTCTACTACCGGCCGCCGGGCGGTGAGTCCTGGGCCGACGTGGTGCTTCGGCTCCGCTCCCTGCTGGCCGACCTCGAACGGCAACCGGGCAGCGATCGGGTGGTGCTGGTGTGCCACGACGCCCTGATCCTGCTCTTCCGCTACATTCTCGAAGGACTGACAGAACCGGAAATCCTGGATATTGCCGCCACGTCCACGGTTCTCAACGCCTCGCTCACCCGGTTCGTGCGGCCCGACGGAGCGGGGCCGTGGATCCTGGAGAGCTTCAACATGGCCGACCACTTGGTCAGCGAGGGCGTGCCGGTGACCGAGCATGGAGGAGACGCCAATGTCCACCCAAGGTAGGGCGGACGCAGCCGTCCCCGTTACCCCTACGCTGCTGCGGGACTGGCCCCTTCCCGGCGGCGGGTCCGGCAAGGACGACCGCGGATCGGTGCTGGTGATCGGGGGCGCCCGGAAGACGCCCGGAGCCGCACTCCTGGCCGGCACAGCGGCTCTTCGTGCAGGTGCCGGACGCATCACGCTGGGGGTGGCGGGGTCTACGGCGGTACAGGTGGCGGTTGCCCTGCCGGAGGCGGGCGTTGTGGGCCTTGCCGAAACGGACGGTGGCGCCGTCCGGGGTTCCGGCGTGTCCGCCCTGGCTGAAGAACTGGAGAAAGCCGCGGCAGTCCTGGTGGGGCCGGGACTGGACGACATGGGCGAGGCCGCATCCCTCCTCAGGGAGCTGCTGAAACTGGATTCCGGGAGCGGCGACTCCGCCGACGGCCGACCTGCCGTGGTACTCGATGCCTACGCTTTAGGCTGCCTTCCGGAGCTCCTCGACGAGCTCGGCCCGTGGGCCGGGCGGCTCATCCTGACCCCGAACATTACCGAGTCCGGAGTCCTGTTGGGGCGGGACGTCAACAACCTGCACCAGGACGCTGCAGAAATAGCCGAGCGTTACGGGGCGGTAGTGAGCTGCCAGGGCGTCATCGCCGTCCCGGCCGGGTACACCAAGAGCGCCCGGAAGGATGGCGATAGCCAGGCGAGCGGCGGTCTATGGGAAATCACCACCGGCTACGGCGGCCTGGGCACGTCCGGCAGCGGTGACATCCTGGCCGGTGCCATCGCTGGACTGCGGGCCAGGGGCACCTCGGATACCCAGGCCACCTGCTGGGGCACACACCTCCATGCTGCCGCCGGTGACCGGCTGGCCAGCCGCCTCGGGAGCCTCGGGTACCTGGCACGGGAACTTGCCGATGAGCTGCCCGCCCTGATGGTGGAACTCGGTACCTGATGGGCGCGCTCCGGCGGGCAGTCGGGCCCTGGACTAGGGCATCCCAACTCCCGACCCGCCGTCGGACTCTGGACTAATCGTAAGCATGCTGATAAATCTGGATTAACGACTGGCGCCCTCAGGCTTGCGCCGGAGGCGAATGGGAGGAGTACGTCGATGGGAATCGGAGACAGCATCGGAGAAGCTGCCAAGAACGCAGTGGAGGACCTGGCGGGCACGGCCGAAAGAACCGACGACGGCCATGCGCCGGATCCCGGCGATCCGAATGAGGAGATCCGCGTTCATTCCTCCATCAGCGAAGGTTCCAACGCCACGGACTCGGTGGATCCAACGGAGAACCCGCCGGGCACGCCGCCGGAGCAGCCACCGGCCCCGCCGGGCGACGTTCCGCCGCTCGACGACCCACACGGGACCCCGGCGCCGGACGACAATCCGGACCCTGGTGAAAATCCAGGCCTGGGCACAACCGCCGCCGCCCGGCAGGACGTACCGGGCCCCGGAGGTCTTCCTGCCCCGGACCCCGGGGAGCTGCGGGCCGATCCCTCCGAGGCGGACGGCGACCCTTCAACGAGCATGGGCCGCGGCTAGCACTCATGGGGCGGCGGCCAGGCAGGCTGGGCCAGGGCCACCTAGCCGCGGGCCCTCAGCACGGCAAAGTAGCCGGGGATGAGGTCTGCCCGGGTGGGATTGGACAGGGGCACCGTTTCGATCGTGGTGGGACCATCTTCGATCAGCTCCCAGCGGTCGGCGGGGAAGGCAAGGTTCCGCTCTTTCGGGCCAAAGTGTCCGGGCATCGGCAGTCCGCGGATGGCGCCCTCGAGCGGGGCGGGAATGGACCGGATCGTAGCGCCAAGATGTGACACGTAGTCGACGGCGTTTCCCTGGAAGTCCGTTTCGGCGAGGAATACCCGGCCGCGCGCTCCCGCGATGGCACGGACGTTTTCGGCAAGGGCGTACCGGTCGCGTTCGCCCAGGACGTGGAGAACGCCGCGGATGAAGACATTGGCCCCGCTGTCAGCGCCAAGAGCGAGCAGTTCCCCGTCCAGTCCGCTTCCGGAGCCGGCAGCCGTCATGTCCCGGACGGCGTAGGAAACGTTCGGCACTCCGGCAGACTCCGCACGGGCGCGCCGGACTGCATGGGCTGAGACGTCGACGCCCACGGCATGCGGGAAGTGCCGGGCCAGCCGGCGGGTGAAGCTGCCGTTGCCGCAGCCGATGTCCACCACAGGCAGGCTTGTGTCCAGGTGGAGGCGCAGCATGTCCACGTAGCCCAGCATCTCGTGCTCGGTACCGGCATCCCAAAGTACGTCACCCGCGGCGCCGGTGGCCTTCACGTTGGACCAGAACCGGTCCCAGGCCACGTGATGGTCCCGGGGTGCCCCCGCGGATAGCCGCACGAGCTTGGGAACCATCAGATATTTTTTTAGGGCGGACAGCATGGTCCCAATATAAGTGCACGCGATATAGGTGACACGCGCGTTGGCCTCAAGGACGAACGGGCCCAGAGGATCAAGGCGAATCGGGAATCAGGTCAAAGCGAGCCATGCCAGGGCGTCCCGCTCGGATGTGAAGAACTTAGTGGGGCACGGCACCGCGTTGATGCCCAGGAAAAAGTTGGCCAGTACCCGGTCAACCGGCGAGGTCCCCAGCAATGCGATGCGGGATGCCTGGCACGGGCGGCCGAACACGGCGCGGGCGCCTCGGCTCACGTCCGCTGTTGTGGCCATGTCCACCAGCATGGGATGCCGGTCATCTCCGCACAGCTGGTTCACCTTGAGCATGGCGCGCTCCGCATCCGCAGCTGTTATCACCGCGCCCCGGGGCCATCTCAGCCGGAGCATTCCATCGGCTCCGAGCGTCAAACCCGCCTCTGCGCCTTCCTCGCGATCTCCGGACATATTCACCCTTCCTCCCGCCAGGGTTCGCCCGCACGGAATGCGTGCGACTGATGTCACCCTACAATGTACTCAACCGGGACCGAAGGGGGCACTGTGGTTACACAGGCGGCGGAGAAATCACTCGTACCACGCACGGCCATCGTTGCGGATCCGGACGGCGGGCGCTTGTCCGCTACGGCGGCCGTCCTGGCCGCAGCAGGTTTCGATGTGGCCAGGGCCTCCAGCCAGGAAGGTCTTGCGGGCCTGCTCGAACAGCAAAGTCCCAGCATCGTCGTCGCGGACCATTCTTTTGCGGGCCTTCCCGTGACTGCCCCGCTGCTTCTTTTGATCGACCTGGACGACGAATCCGAGGCTGAAAGCGTCCGGACCCTGGGGATGGCGGACTATATTGCAAAGCCCGCTGCACCGGCTGAACTTGTCCACCGGGCAGACGTTCTGATCAGCCGTGCCGCGCAGCGCTCTGAGGCCCGGCAAAGTGCGGAACGGCTGCGCGAGAAGCTCCGGAAAGTGTCCGCCGCTGTGCGGGCCACGCACGATCCGCACGTGATTTCGGACCATCTGGTGAAGGGATTTGGGGAGACGTTCGGCGCCGACCGCGTTCTGTTCACCACGTTCGACGACGACCGCGTTCCCCGGATAGCGGCCCAGTGGCATCGTCCCGGCCTGGCCCCGATCGCGGGCGGGCTGGGAATCCACGAAGCCTCTGCCCACCGCGTTGCGGACCGGCTATGGTCGGAGGCCGAGGTTCTCGCCGTGGACGACCACAACATCCATGAGTGGTCCCCGGAGGACCAAGGCCTGGAGGCGTGGACCGAACACATGCGCCCCTGGGCCTCCGCGTTCGTCCCCGTGGGCGAAGGAAAATCGTCCCTTGGCGTCATCTGGATTGCACAGCTCGACGAGCCACGGGTCTGGACGCGCACGGAAATTTCCCTTATCCAGCACGTCGCCGGCAACGTCGCGTACGGGCTCATCCAAAGCCACCTGATGAGCGCGCAGCAGCAGGTGGTCAAGCAGCTGCGGCAGCTTGACCAGGCGAAAACCGACTTCCTGGCCACCGTCAACCACGAACTGCGGACGCCGCTCACTTCCATCTCCGCCTACTTGGACATGATCCAGGATGGCGTGGGAGGCCCGGTGCCCCCTGAAGTGGAACGGATGCTGGACATCATTGTCAGGAACTCCGAGCGGCTCCGCCGGCTGATCGAGGATATGCTCACTGTTTCGCGGCAGGACTACGAGGGCGCCAACCTGCATCTCGCACCAGTGCAGCTGGGGCACACCCTACAGATCGTGACAGTGGCGCTGCGTCCGCTGGCGGAGCTGGGGGACGTCTCCATCTCGCTGGAGCTCGACGACGGCGACCCCGCGATTATTGCCGATGAAGTCCAGCTGGAGCAGGTTTTCACGAACCTGGTTTCAAATGCCATCAAATTCACCCCGAGCGGGGGGCGGATTGTTGTCAGCTGCCGCATTGAGCCAATGACAGATGGAGAACCCGGGGTTAATGTCCACGTACGCGACACAGGCGTCGGAATCCCGAACGAAGAAATCCCGCATCTCTTTACCCGCTTTTTCCGGGCATCCAACGCTACGTCCACTGCCGTCCCGGGCAGCGGCCTTGGGCTCGCCATTGCATACGACATCGTAAAGGCGCACCGGGGGTATTTGGCTGTCAGCTCGGAACTCGGCGCTGGCACAACAATCACCGTGCAGTTGCCCATTTCCGGCCCTTAAACGGGACTGCCCCCGGATGTGAAATCCGGGGGCAGTCTGCTCGTCGAACTAGTTAGGCCACCAACCGATGGAGGACTGGGTAGTCACGGTCTTGCTGGAGGTGCTGACATTTGTGTCCGACTTCGGAGCGGCGTTAGCGGGTGCGGCGAATCCTGCAACAGCCAAAACGCCGGTGAGCAAGAATGTTGCGGCAATCTTCTTCATCCGTTGGTCCTTTCAATCAATTGGGCTTACCTTGCATTACGTGCGACATTATACGGTCAAAACATCAACATTAAAGCCAAGTAATACGAAGAGAATTGTGGCATCCGGACTGCCCGGGAGGCCGCCCGGGTGGATAATTGGCAAATGCGGACTCCCCGGAATTTGACTCCCTACGTAGTGGCCGAGCTGCAGGCACGCGAAAGTGCAAGAAATCGCGATTACGCTGGTGCAAAAGCCCAGGCCGCCGCAGCCGCGGCGCTGGCCCTCGAATCCGGAGACCAATCCGGCTGGTGGAACATGATCTACCTGAAAGCCGAATGCCTCCGCGACGAGGGATCAATCTCCGAGTGCCTGGAAGTCGCCAGGTCCCTGGCCGAGTCTCCCCTGTCCTTGGATCACCCGTTATTGGCCGCCCGCGCCTATACGCTCCTGGCGGTCGCGCAGCAGGGGCTGGGGAGGCTCCCGGATGCCGTGTCGGCAGCGGCAGCTGCAGCGAACCTGGTGGCCGGCAACGCCGAATACGTCTACCTGCACGTGGAAGCGCAACGGGCCCTCATCGCCGCCCTGGCCGAAAGCCGCCGGCTCGATGAAGCGTGGGACCAGTGCCTCCTCCTTGAGGGCCTGCTGACGGAGCTCGTTAACGAGGACACTGCCGGCAAGGCCTATTGGGTGATTGGCAATGTCGCGTTCCTCAGCGGCAGGCTCACGGACGGCGGCCGCTACCACGACATGGCGGCCGAGAGCCTCTCGCCCTCGAAGGACGTGGACCTCTGGGCCAGGTTCAACCGCGCCTCCGCGGTAATGCGCCTGGAGGCGGAGCTCACCGACCCTGCCACCCTCCGGTGCATCGAGCGGGCCGAATTAGCCACCGAGGTGGTGGGCGGCAGCAACCGCGACCTCCTTGAAATGTCCTTCGCCCGCGCGCACTGGCACTTCCTTACCGGCGACATGGCCACTGCCATCAACATGCTCAGGCCGCTGTGCACCGAATCCGGTATTTTAGCCACCCAAACTGCCGGTGAGGCCTCGTTCCTTCTCGGAAAAGCCCTTCTTGCCAACGGTGAAAACGACGAAGGGCTGCAGCGGCTGGAGGATGCGGCAGCGCTCTTTGACGATGCGGCGGCCTCGGAACGGAGCGCCCAGGTCCGCGCATTTGCGGCCGGCGTGAACCAGGGGACCACGGACGCGGTTTGACAGTGTATTTTTAGTCACACGGCATCATCGAAGTCCTGATGGTGCTAGAGAGGCCAAAAGCCTCCTCTCATATCGTCGGGGGAAGAATGTCTCAGCCGCTTGGATTGATGCAGGATCAAATCATCAAGATCGTGCTCCCCCGGGACGAACACCTGGATGAGCAGTCAGCCCGCCTGCTGACCGCGAAACTTCAACTCCCCGTAGCCGGTTCGCCGGTGGCTGTGCTGATGGACGTGACAAATGTGGCGTCCGTAAGCAGGGCGGCCAGGGCTGTTTTTGGCAGTTTGACCACAGTGTGTGCCTGGGCATTGCTGGGCCAGACGCCCGTGGACCGGATCCTGGCCCATTTCATCCTCGGTGGCGACTTCAAGTCTGGGCCCGCCGGCTACTTCACGTCCGAAACCGAGGCGATCACTTGGTTGAAGGAACATGCCTATGTTCACTGACGGGGATCCACGGCTGGGCAAGCTGCTGGACGGAATAGTCCGCCTCGCTGCAGGAGAGCTCCACTCCAGAATCGAAGTATCCCCCGCCAGGGACGAACTGGATGCCGTTATCATGGGCACCAACCTCCTGGCCGAGGACCTGCAGATCATGTACCAGGAGCTTGAACAGCGGGTGGAATTGCGCACCCGGCTGCTCAACGAAGCTCATCTGGAAATGCAGAAGATGGCGCTCACGGACTCGCTGACGGGCCTCTCGAACCGCGTAGCCCTTGTCAGCGCCCTCAACGCGGCACTCGCGGAAACTGAACAGGGCGGCCTGCCGCCCGCCGTCCTCCTGTTGGACCTTGATGCCTTCAAGGGCATCAACGACACCCTCGGCCACGCTGCCGGGGACCAGGTGCTGGCCGCCGTCGGCGAGCGAATCAAGGGATCCGTCCGCGATTCGGACACCGTGGCCCGCCTGGGCGGCGACGAATTCGCCGTACTGATGCCCGCCACCACGCTGGCACGTGCGGCAAGCGTGGGCAACCGCATCCTCTCGTCTTTGGATGATCAGGTGGAGCTCGAGAACGACGCCATCCATTGCGGCGCCAGCATGGGGCTGTGCATCGGTGGAGCCGGCCAAAGCGCGGAACAGCTGCTGATGGAAGCCGACGTGGCCATGTACGCGTCCAAAGCCGGCGGACGAAACAGGCTCAAGGTCTTCGAACCGGCCATGCTGCATGCGCGCCAGTTGCGAAGCCAGCTGATTGAGGACCTGCGCACGGCAATCACGGAATCCCAGCTGGTGCTTTTCTACCAGCCGGTGGTGCAGCTCGCCACAGGCAGGATCGAGGGCGCTGAGGCACTGGTCCGCTGGAAGCACCCTTCCCGCGGAATGGTGATGCCGGATGAATTCATTCCGCTCGCGGAGGACGCCGGACTCATTTCCGAGTTGGGCGGCTGGGTGCTCCGCACCGCCGTCGAACAGCTCCGACACTGGCGGACCACAGGCCGTGCGGGTGACGACTTCACCATGCGCATCAACATCTCGCCCACCGACCTTCAGCGCCTCGAGTTCATCGAGGAGGTCCGTGATGCCCTCATCGGGGCCGAACTCAGCCCGGAGCTGCTCGTGCTCGAGCTGACGGAGGGCGCCATCGTAAGCGGCAATGAACTGGACCGGTACTCCCTGAACAGCCTGCGCAAACTGGGCGTCGGGCTGGAGATCGATGACTTCGGCACGGGCTATTCCTCCATCAGCTACCTGCGCAGGCTGCCCGTGGACAAGGTCAAGGTGGACCGCTCCCTCCTGAAGGACCTGGGCACCGATCCGGCACAGCCGGCCCTGATAGCCGCGATCCTCCAGCTGATCCGGGCATGCGGCCTGGAGGCGGTCTGGGAAGGGGTGGAGACCGCGGAACAGGCGCAGCACCTGGCCAGCATCGGCTGTGTCAGCGCCCAGGGCTACTACTTCGGGCGGCCGGTCCCCGCGGATGAGTTCGCGGGGGTGCTCGATGCACAGCGGGCATCACGCCACGGCGGCCAGTACCGCTAAGTCCGGCCAGTACCGCTAGTCCCACTGCCCCCGGTCCTGGAGCACCTTCTTGAGGAGATCCGCCCGGTCCGTGACGATTCCGTCAACGCCCATGTCCAGGAGCCGGTGCATTTCCGCGGGATCATTGATAGTCCAGGCATGGACCTGCAGTCCGTGCCGGTGGGCCCGGCGGACAAAGGCCGGAGTCACCACCCGGATTGCACCGTAGCTGACCGGCACCTGAAGCGCGTGCACGCCCCGCAGGGCCCGCCGGATGACGCGGGCCGGGAGCACCGGCCCGAGCACCGTGAAGACCGCGTTGGACACCATCCCGGCCGACCCCGCAACCGGCCGGCTCAGGAGCTTGAGGACGGCCCGGCGCCGGCGGTCGGAGAAGCTGGCGATCAGCACCTGGTCGTGTACGCCGTGTTGCTCAATGGCCGCGGCCAGGCTGGGAACGGAGCTCCAGTCCTTGACGTCGAGGTTCAGCCTCACACCGGGAAAGGCCGAAACCAGTTCCTTGAAGAGCGGGATGGGCTCCAGGCCCCCGATCCTTGCCTGGGCAACGGTCCCGGCCGGGAGCCGGGAGATGCGGCCCGCCCCGTCCGTGACACGGTCCAGCGAGGGGTCATGAAACACCAGCAGCACGCCGTCGGCAGTGGTGTGGACGTCCGTTTCCAGGTACCGGTAGCCGAGTTCGACGGCGGCACGGAACGCCGCCATCGAGTTCTCCAGTCCGTCCGGCGAGAATCCGCGGTGAGCCATCGCGATCCGCGCCGAGGAACTACCGGCGGCGAAGAAGGGTGGGGACTCAGTCACGCCCGGACGCCCGCCTAGAGGTGCTTGACGCCGAGTTCGGCGAGTTTGGCTTCGAGGATCTGGGCCACACCGTCGTCGTCGAAATGGGGTGCCTGCTGCCCTGCGGCGCGGATGGCCTCCGGGTGGCCGCTGGCCATCGCGTAGCCGTCGCCGGCCCAGCGAAGCATCTCGATATCGTTGGGCATGTCCCCGAAGGCCACCACGTCGGCGGCGTCAATGCCCAGGGTGGTTGCGTATTCGGCCAGGGTCACGGCCTTGTTGACGCCCGGCAGGGCAAGCTCCAGCATGGCCACGGTGGGTGCCGAGTGGGTGGCCGACGCGAGGTGGGCGACGGCGGGTGAGACCTCGGCAAGGAATTCGTCGGCAGTGCCTTCCCGGACGATAGCCAGGAACTTGACCACGGCGTCGTCCGCCGTGAGGGTGCTGGCCAGCGGGGCAGGGGTGAACTCGGACAGCAATTCGCTGGAGTCGTTTTCAATGAAGCCCGGTTCAAGGTGGAATCCGGTGAGGGTTTCCGCGGCGAACAGCGCGGAGGGCCGCAGCTTCTTGATGATGCGGCGCGTTTCGAAGACCGCGTCGAGGGAAAGGGCGCGGGCGGAAACGAGGCGGCCTTCTTCAAGGTCCCACACCACGGCGCCGTTGGAGCAGATCACCGTTCCGGCGTGCCCCAGCTGGTCCTCAAGGGGGTGCAGCCAGCGGGGCGGGCGTCCGGTCACGAACACCAGTTCGACGCCGGCATCACGGCAGGCGTGGAAGGCGCGGATGGTACGGTCGCTGATTTTGCCGTCATGCCCGAGGATCGTTCCGTCAATGTCACTTGCTACCAGCCGCATACTGCCAGTCTACGTGGGGCCGGCAGCGGGTCCGTCCCGGATCCAGGCACCGAGCGCCCTGAGGCGCGAAGTCGCCGGAACGGTGCCGGATCGCCGGTAACTCCCTGTGTGTCAGGCTGTTGTGTGACAGGTTCCCTGTTGCTGGAGCCGGTGCTCAGAGCGGGGAAAGGTCCATCATGGATTTCGTTATGCCTGT
>NZ_JAUSSM010000004.1 GCF_030812315.1 Arthrobacter oryzae
CGTTCGACTTGCATGTGTTAAGCACGCCGCCAGCGTTCATCCTGAGCCAGGATCAAACTCTCCGTTGAAGTAAAACAAAAACAGACACAACCAGGAACCACGGGAAAACGCGGAACCAGACTGCACAAAATTTGAAACCAGCTGAAAAACAACCGGATCACACCACGGGGTGGCACAATCCAGCCAAATCCAACCAATCCATATAAACAAATTGGTATCAACAAACTTGGCACACTATTGAGTTCTCAAACAACAGACACACCCGGCACCACCACAACCAACAACTCGGTCGCGGATCGCTCCGGAGCAACTTTCCAAACTTACCCGCTTCCGGGAAGCTTTGCAAACCCGCGTTTCCGCAGTTCCAAGCTCCACCACAAGGGCCCCCACCCGGTTTCCGCACGCCAGCAAAGACGCCGTTTTTCAGGCCATTCAGAAGGGGGTCGGTCGCTATCTTTCCGCATCAGCGGCGGCGACTCGAATTACTTTACACGGGCCTTAGACCCTGCGCAAACCGGGCCAATCAGGGCGTCCGATGCGCCAAAAACCCTGGAATGGCGCGGGCTGGAGACTTGCCAGGCCGCAGCCGCCCCTAAAATCCGCCGAAACGGCTTTCTGTGGAGCCCGTCATACTCCGAGGCCGCGCGCTGAGTTCCCCCAAGTAGGTAGCAGCAGATGCCGTTTTGATGCCCCGGAACGATACCAGCTGCTACCCAGTTGGGCTGGCTGGCCCGCCCGGTCCAAGCACCTCATCTCCCCGGAGGAAACACCCCTTGAATCCTGCAGGGCCGGGCGTATGGTTCTTCCATGGGACCGATTCGGGCCATGCTTCTTCCCGGTGCAGTGCTTCCCGCTCAGCGCGCGTACGGCGCGCTGATTGAGGCCCTGGGACCGGACGTCGACGCCGCTGCCAAGGACCTTGAGCTCTATGCAGGCGAGGATCCGCCGCCGGGCTGGAGCCTGGACACTGAGGTAGATGGCGTGCTGCGCGAAGCCGATGCCCGGGGGTGGGCAACGTTCCATCTCGCGGGGTACTCCGGCGGGGGTGCGGCGGCGTTGGCCGTCGCCGCCGGACACCCTGAGCGCTTGTTAAGCCTGTCCCTGTTTGAGCCCGCCTGGGCCGGAACCTGGGATTGGAGTCGGGCCCACGCCCTGATGTGGGAGAAGCATGACGCACTGGAGGCGCTGCCGGCCGACCAGTTCTTGCCGGCGTTCATGCGGCTGGCAGTCAAGCCCGACGTCGTCCTTCCGCCGCCGCCGGCGGGCGACCCTCCGCCGTGGATGGCCAGACGCCCGGCAGGAATCATGGCGTTCCTGAAGAACTTCAGGAGCTACAACCTGGACCGTGCACGGCTGGCCAGCTTCGACCGGCCGGTGCTCTTCGTCCTGGGCGGCCTGAGCAACCCGGACAACTACGAGGAAACGGGCGCCCGGTTGTCCACGGTCTTCCCCGACTACCGCCTCGAGGTCTTCGAAGTGCGCCACCACTTCGATCCCCCGCACCGGATCGAACCCGACCGCCTAGCCGGGTTGTTGCGTGTGCACTGGGACCGCGCCGAAATCAGGCACCGTGCAGACCTTCTCTGACCCGTTCCCAGCAACACCCGCGAACCACACGAGCCAGGTGGACACCCTGGTGGTCGGTGCCGGGCAGGCGGGCCTGGCCATGAGCTACTGGCTGAGCCAAACCGGCGTCGAACATCAGTTGCTGGAACGGCGCCCCGCGCTGGGCGGGGCGTGGCAGGACCGTTGGGACGCGTTCGTCCTGAACACGCCGAACTTTTCCCTCGCGCTGCCCTGAGGGACCTATGACGGCCCGGTTCCGGAGGCGTTCATGCCGCGCGCGGACGTCGTGGATTACATGCGGAAGTATGCCGAGACCATCGGGGCCCCCGTCCTGACAGACACGGATGTCACCCGCATCGCGCCTATGGACGGAAACGGCTTCAGCGTGGAAACCACCCAGGGCAGCTGGCGGGCACGCAACGTGGTGCTGGCCACCGGCGGCTACCAGAAACCGAAACTCCCCGCGCTATCGGCAAAGCTGCCGGCCCACATCCTGCAACTGCACACGGACGGCTACCGCAACCCGGAACAGCTGCCCGACGGGGCGGTCCTGATTGTGGGGACCGGCCAGTCCGGGGGCCAGATCGCGGAGGAACTGCTAGCCGTCGGCCGGGAAATCCACTTGGCGGTGTCCACTTGCCCCGAAGCACCGCGCCGGTACCGTGGCCAGGACGTCATCTACTGGATGATGCAGGTTGCCCAGAACGGCCCGGAGTACGGACTCAACGGCCTCACCGTGGGCCAGCTGCCCTCCCCCGCGGCGCGGTTCATGTGCAACCCGCTGGTGTCCGGCGCCGACGGCGGCCATGACATCCATCTGCGGGATCTCGGCCGCCGCGGCGTTCGGCTGCACGGCCATTTGCAAGCAGCCGACGACGTCGAACTCGTCTTCAGTGACGACCTTCCGGCGCGCTTGGGCGTCGTGGAGCGGACGTTCTACCAGCGCATGCGGCCGATGTTCGATGCCTACATTGCCGTTGCGGGCCTGTCAGCCCCGGAAGCGGAACCGCCGCGCAAGGACGACTGGGTTCCGTCTGAACCGGCGCGGCTGAAGCTTGAGGCCTCGAACATCACGTCGGTCATCTGGGCAACGGGCTACAGGCTGGACTTCAGCATTTTGGACATCCCGGTGCTGGACGAGTGGAACTACCCCCGCCACCACCGCGGGGTCACCGAACACCCGGGCCTTTACGCGGTCGGACTCCCGTGGCTGACCGGGCACGGCTCGTCGATTGTGGCCGGGGTCGGGCGCGACGCCAAGTACATCGCGGAGTACATCGCAGCACGGTGAAGCGACCGCTTAGGTAGGCCGGTTACGTAAGCCGGTTAGCAGCGGAAATTACTCCGCACAAAGCCCGTCGAAATGCACCGGTGTGGCCAGGCCGGCGGCGCTGAACCAGTCCTTTGCCCAGGCCTGGACTGAAGGCTTCCCGAGCTGTTCGATGACCTGTTCCGGCGGTCCGGCGAACACGGATTCCCCGTCCTCGACGCACTCGCCGGCAGCAATGCCGGCAAGCAGCCCGAAGAGGGCCGGCTGGTCCAGGAACGGAAGTTTCCCGCCGTCGCCGTCGCTCAGAACGCCCCAGCGGGAGGTGAACAGCGAAAAGTCCTCGGGATATTCGCCGTGGCCCACTTGGAGCGGGCAGGCCTCCGCGTTGAGCTGGATCCGCCGGTAGTTGGGCTCCGTTTCGTCCAGTGCCAGCAGCTGGCGTTCGTCCAGCCACGACACCCAGACCGGAGTGCACTCCCCAAGCAGCGGGTACGGAGCGGCGGCAATGTAGCCGGCCCTGCTCACGTGCGCGGAGTGGCCGACGGCGATGTTGTGGAGCTGGCCACGGACCAGAGGCAGGACAGGGCTGACAGGCCGGTGGTAGGCGGCGAACTTTCTTCGCATCACGTCGGCACTGGCATTCGAGCCGATGGAGACCACCATGGAGCGGGAGTCGAGCGGAGCGGCGTCGGCTTCTGCGAGCGCCCGGTCCAGGCCGACTGCCAGCTCAAGGGGCAAGAAGCTGTCGCCGTCCATCACACCTGAGGATTCGGGCGCATCCCACGGATACAGCAGCGGATCGAGCTCGGTGCTGTTATCGCTCGTGGTCATGCCCATCGGTCAGTCTTCCTCGTGGTGCAGCGTCAGTCACCCATGCCGGGGTGGACGGGCACGAAGTCGATCTTGTTTCCCGGGCTGGTCTTCTTCGTCGGAGACCGCGAGAATCCTTTCGCGTCCAGGTGGTTCTGCGCCCGGTATTCGGCCAGGGCCTCGTCGTAGGCCCTGTTGAGCCTGCCGCCGGAGAGCTCCTCCGTTGTGCCGTCGGCAAAGGTGACGCTAATAAGGACGCTTTCCGGGAAGTGCCGGTTCATCCGGACATAGCCATCGGCATCCTGCTGGAGATTAATCAAAGTGTCGTTCGCTTTCGTGGTCGTGACTTCCAGTGTCCCGCACTTTTCGTTGCCGCAGGTCCTAACGCCTATTTCCCCGCCAGGCACGCACCTTAAACAACCCAAGGCCTTAAATAACCCAAGGCCCGGATTGAAGTGGTCCCCGAAAGTTGGACTCGTAAATGTGCGAGGTCCACTCTAGCGGCCATAGACCGGCCTTCGAAAAAGTCCCCGTCCCATTGGGACGGGGACTTTTGTCGTTGCTATTCCGGCGGGGAATCCCGGGTCACCAGTCGTGGATTAGCGTGAGCGGTGGCAGTGGGCGGGCCCTGCCACATTTTGATGAAACGCGGCAGGCTCTTGCCGTGCTCTGATTCGGAAGACAAGACAGACACTGGTGATGGCGATTCCTTCCAGAACTGGACGAAATGCCGTTCGACTGACGATTCCACGACCAGGTCAAAGGCTGTGTCGCGGCCTGTGGCGTGGAGTCTGGCACGGTAGCTGCCATTCTGATCACCCGTGATGGTGCCGACGTCCTTCATCTCCCAGGCTGCGGGCGTGTTGAAGTAGGCGCGGCCCTCCGGGATCATCAGCGACACCTCGTGGATGTCTTCCCAGCCTGGCGAGAGGGCCTCCGGTCTCGATCGAAGGACTTCGACAGTCAGGTCAATGGGCCCTGAATGGACTCCGGTGGAGACCAACGGAACCGCCAGCCGAGTCGCCTGGCTCTCCCCGCGCATGGCCGCCTGCAGGGCAGCTGCGGGGTCCGCCGGAGGAAAGGGCTCCACCACGAAGTCCACGACATGACCCGACGCATGTATGACGAAAGTTACGTACTCGATCACAGGCCCTGCCTTTCAAGCAATTTTGATTGGAATGCCTCGCATTGAACATACAAGACGCAGGCGGGTGGATTATCCCGTAGAGCGTTGGCTAAGTAGGAGACCTATGCCGCAAGCATCTGAGCACGATACTCGACCGGGCTCAATCCCTTGAGCTTGGTGGAAATTCTTTCAGTGTTGTACCAGCGGATGTACTCGTGCAGCGCTGCTGTCAGTGCGTCGGCGTTGAGGAACCGGACGCGGTGGAAGAGCTCTTCCTTCAGGTGTCCGAAGAAGTTCTCCATCACGGCGTTGTCGTAGCAGTTGGCTTTGCGGGACATCGACTGGACCGCGCCGGCGTCCGCCAAGAGTGTGCGCCATGAGGTGTGCTGGTATTGGAATCCCTGGTCGGAGTGCACGAGGGGTTTCTGCCCCGTCTCCAGCGTGGCCAAGGCGCTGCGCAGAGAGTCGTTGGCCAGCGCCAGATTGGGCGAGGTGCCAATGGCGTAGGAGATGATCTGCCGGTCAAAAAGGTCCATGACCGGTGATAGGTAGAGTTTCCTGTCGCCGACGCTGAACTCGGTCACACCGGTAACCCACTTCTGATTCGGCGCATCCGCTTCGAACTGGCGTTTCAACAGGTTCGGGGCAATAACGCCCTGCTCGCCCTGGTAGGAGTTGTAGCGCTTTTTCCGCCGGACCTTGCAGACCAACCCCAGCACACCCATCAGCTTCAGCACGGTCTTCTTCGCGACCGTCCAGCCTTGCTTGACGAGTTCGATATGGACACGGCGGTGACCATACCGGGCGTGGCTCTTCTCAAAGATGCCCGTGACCGCTGCTTTGAGCTCTGCTTGCGGGTCAGGAGCCAGCAGCCGAGCTTGATGATAGAAGAACATGGACCGGGGCAGGCCGGCAACGTCCAACAGAACTTCCAACCGGTGTTCGGCCTTGAGAGCGATGACAGCGCGGACTTTTAGCGCTGTCCCTCGTCCCTCAAGGCGTTTACTTTTCCCAAGAAGGCCACCTCTGCCCGCAACCGCTCGTTCTCGCGACGAAGCCGCTGCAGCTCAGACTCCGGCTCGGCCGGCAGCTGAGGAAGAGAGGTCGGCCGGCCCGGTGATTTCGGGCGCAAGCCGTCCTCGCCTTCGTTGCGGTATATCCGCGCCCACTTCTTGATCAGATCCGGCGAGGAGAGTTGGAGGTCCTTCGCCAGAGCGACCTGGCTCTCCCCGGCCAGGAACCGACGGACCGTATCGAGTTTGAACTCAAACGTGAACTTCCGATGGGTCGATTTGGTCACCAGCGCCGTACCTCCGCGAACTCTCCACAGGGCATGAATGCGGATGACAGCTTTTGAACGGACTCCTAATCTCGTCGCCGCTGCCTTCGCACCCCAACCAATCTCGAACAACGCTACCGCGGCCTCGCGCTGTTCCTCAGATAACGAACTACTGTCCTGCATAAAACTGCTCCCCGATAGAAGGTCCGATTTCTCGGTCCAACCTTCGGGGAGCAGTTCAGATGGGGGTTCCGGGCCTTGAGCGTTTCGGGAGCCGGGCTCAGCGGCTGCCCGGGGAGGGCGTCAGTCGGACATTGACGTGACGCCGCTGTAGTACCAGCCGGTGTACGGCGACCAGACGCCGTTGCTGCCTTCCTGGAAGCTGATCTTGTGGTAGACCTCCTCGTTGCCGATCTCGCCGTTCACCAGGGTGCGGACGTTGGAGATGGTCACGGCTCCGCTGTACTGGTTCAGGTGCCGGCTGAACGTGCTGGTGCCCAGGTGGTCGTCGCCGTTGGGCCAGTCGTCCTGCTCCCAGCGCTGCTGCGTGATGTTGATGTAGCGGTCGGTGTTGCAGTAGACCCGCATCCGGTAGTCCACCAGCTTCACGCCGGAAGAATTGTGGCCGGCGAACACCGGGGCGAGCGGGGTCACCGAGCAGGCGTAGTTGGTGCCGGCCGCCTGGGCCGGGGCGGCCAGGGCGAACGGTGCCGCCACTGCTCCGAGCCCGATGGCGGTCAGCAGGGCCACCTTGCGGCGGACGGAGTGGGACTTCTTGGTGGTTGGTGCGTTGGACATGGAGTTGCTCCTGAGGGGAAAGATGCAGTGGGGATGAGGTGCTTTGCCCGGCATTCCGGGGCTCCGGATCCGCCGGGATTTTCCCTGCGTTCCGATGTATCCATAGTGGATCCGGCGACCCCTCCCGCACTTCCGTGCTAGCACGTAAATCTACTGGCGAGTATCGAAACGCCCCCAGATAGCGCGGGCACCTTTACATCCCGCCGGTCCGCGGCCAAAATAACTCACACCACAGCCTCCACTGGGACCACAGCGCGCTGTCACTCAGAACCTGCCACAGCAGAGGGGTGCCACCATGAACGACAAGACCGAAGCAACCGAGGCGGACCGGGCACTGAAGCAAAAGCACCGTGCCATGTGGGCGCAGGGCGACTACCCCGCCCTCGCCAGCGAACTGGTTTCAGACCTCGGGGCAATCCTCGTTGAGGCGTGCGGCATCAAGCCCCGGCATCGCGTCCTGGACGTGGCCGCGGGCGCCGGCAACGCGGCGATCCCGGCCGCCATGATGAACGCGGAAGTCATCGCCAGCGACCTGACGCCAGAAATGTTCGACGCCGGCCGCCGGCAGGCAGCCGATCGCGGCGCTGAGCTGGAATGGCAGGAGGCGGACGCCGAGGCGCTCCCGTTCCGGGACAACGAGTTCGACGTTGTGATGTCCTGCCTGGGCGTGATGTTTGCGCCGCACCACCAGGCCGGTGCGGACGAGCTGGTGCGGGTCTGCAAGCCTGACGGCACCATCGGGCTGCTGAGCTGGACGCCCGAAGGGTTCATCGGGAAGATGTTCGCCACCATGAAGCCGTTCGCTCCGCCGCCCCCGCCCGGCGCGCAGCCGCCGCCGCTCTGGGGCAGCGAGGACCACGTCCGCGAGCTCTTCGGCAGCAGCGTCACGGACATCAAGGCCGAAAAGCGGACGGTGGCCATCACCAGCTTCCACCACCCGGAGGACTTCCTGCACTACTTCAAGTCCCACTACGGCCCGACGATCTCCGTGTACAAATTCCTTGGTGAGGACCAGGACAAGGTCAGCGCCCTGGACAAGGCCCTCACGGAACTGGCCGACACGTTCCTCGAAGCCCACGGCGACACCACGGCGCAGATGGAATGGGAATACCTGCTGCTCACCGCCAAGAAGGCGCGCCCCGCAACGTCGTAGCTTTCCGGATCCTCGTCCCCGTCCAAGGCACTGACGCCGTCCATGACCGGCGGATAACGTTGGCTATGGCGCGAGCCGATAACCCACGCCGCGCACTGTTTCAATCCAGCGCGGCGAACGCGAGCTGTCCCCCAGTTGCTTGCGCAGGTTCCCCAGATGGACCTGGACGGCGCGCTCCTCGCCGTCGCTGACGAACGAGCCGGTGTTGTAAGGCTCGTTCCGCAACCGGCGGACCAGGTCCGCCTTCGTCTGCACCATGCGGCCGTTCTCCATCAGGACCAGGAGCAGGTCGAACTGCGTACGGGTCAGGTTTAACGGCAACCCCTGGATGGCGGCTGCGCGCGAACCTTCGTGCAATGTCAGGCCCCTGTGCTCAAAATCGCACAGCATTACAGCGCCGGCGTTCCGGGGCCGAGTGTCGACGGCGGCCGCAACTGGAGCCGGAGGGTGTCTTCCGGGCCGGGAACGTGGCCCCTCGACCTTCTCTCCGAAGGTGGAATCCAGCAACCGCGGACGCCTCAGCATCGCTGCGATCCGGCACGCAATTCCCTGGGACGGAATGGCTTGGTGAGGTAGTCGTCCGCCCCAGCCTCGAAGCCCATCAGCGCATCGGCTTCGTCCATGCGGCCTGTGACCATGATCAGGTAGGCGTTACTGAAAGTCCGGATCCGGCGGGAGGCCTCGATGCCGTCAAAGTCCGGAAGGCCTACATCCATGGTGACAATGTCCGGGTCGTGTTCCCGCACGGCCTCCACGCCTTCCATTCCCGAAGACGTTTCGAACACGGCAAAACCGAACTGCTGGAGGACCTCCTTGAGAGACCTCCTTATGTCGTCGTCGTCTTCGACAACTACTGCAATGCCCCGTTCCACCGTCTGTCCCCCAAAAAATTACACACTGCCCATTGCTGTGCCGAACGTAGGATAATTTCCCCCGATGGAGCGGGCTGGCGTCCGCGACGGACGCTCGCTTGTGTACACACTCCGGCACCTGGTCCTCCGGCACACCATCCAAGATGTTTCACGTTTTCTATTCGTTGACGTGAACCAATCGGATGGGTTTTATAAATGACATGACGGAGGCCCTGAATACCGAGCCTACACTCTCGAATTACTTCTCATCCCAAGCTGCACACCCAAATTTGCGCAATTCTTGATCTTTGCAGAAAATTTCGCATTTTGAGGTTCTGACGGGCTCAAATATTGATGCAGCAAGACTATTGCCTTTTGTGACAGGTCTGACTGATGATCATCGTGTGCTCAATGGGGGCGCAAAGCTGCTCGCTGGGGAGCAACACATAAGGGGCGTTGCATGGCTTCTTCTCGGTTACCTGTCTCACATTCCAACCGCCCGCTGAGATCCCTGGCCATGCTGGCGGCCGCGAGCCTGGCTATGCTGGCATGCATGCCCTCCGCACAGGCGGCGGAAACCACTCCGCCGGACCCCGGTCCTGCCGGCAGCTTTTCCTGGAAGGGCTTCAATTGGGAAAAGCGCTTCTGGGGCGGGGCCCCGCAGTACAACAGGCTCTTTGACGCAGCCAACGTCAGCAATCCCGACTCCAACGGCCACGTCACCCTGAAACTGACCAATCCAACCGGCGAAGCCCCCGTTGGCGCTGAATTTCAGTCCACCCGCCAGGGCTTCGGCTATGGAACCTACAGCACCACAGTGGAAAAGAACCTCAGCCTCCTGCAAAAGGAAGTGGTGTGGGGCTGCCTGTTCACATACGATCCCCTGGCCGAGCCCGGCTACAACGAAATCGACCTCTGCGAAGCATCGGCTTGGGGTGGCGGTGCCGCCTACGGCGAATCATGGCCGGTCAGCCAGGGCCACGGGTATTGGTTCGACGCCACCAAACCTCCGGGCGAAGGCAACAACACGGTGGTTTTTGATGTCACCACAAGCCCCATCACCACCCACCGGATGGTGTGGGAGCCGGGCAAGCTGACCTTCGAGACGTACGCGGGTGAGGGCTTCGCCGGCACTCTCCTGAAGCGCACGGTCCTACAGGGAACCACAGTTCCCGCCCCGGCGAAGGAGCAGGTCCATTTCAACCTGTGGGTCACGGGCGGCGGGGGCGGGGATCCTGCCCATGTGAGTCCGGAGTCAGTGGTGGTCCGGGATTTCTCCTTCGTACCCGCGGCCACCGCGTCGCCGCCCCCGACGACGTCGGCCATCAAACTGTCCTCAACCACCGCTAAAGCCAAGGGCGTGAACACCACCACGCTGAAGTGGACCGGTGCCACGGGCACCAACGTGACGCTTTGGATCAACGGCGCCCCGAAGACAGTGCCCAACACGGGCAGCTACGTCAACAAGTTCAAGGGTGGCAACACCACCACGTACAAGGTGTGCGACAGTGGCGGATGCTCGGGCGTCCTAAGCGTGGTCACCTGACGACGTCCAGTCCAAACACAAGTGCAGGGCGTCCGGATTACCGGGCGCCCTGCACTTTGGTTCTCTTCTCAGCTTTTACGGCGGAACAGCCTAGGACTTGTCGCCCCGAACGGGAACAATCCGCTTAATGGCAAGGCCCAATGCCACGAGGGCAAAAGCTGCAAGCGCAAACCAGAAAATATCACCCGCGCCGGTCATGGCAAGAGTTCCGGAACCCACTCCGGCCGCGGCTGGAGCTGCTGGGTTGTCATACATAGTTATTACCAGGCTTTCTTTTTATTGAGGGCTGCGTCCAGGTACGCCTTCGCGTGGGCCGCCTGCAGAAACAGGTCAATCACCAGCTCGTACATGGTGGCGGCGGCGAGCATGTATTTCCATCCCCGCAGCCGCAGCGTGACCACACGTTCGATCACGAAGACACCGGTCACGGCCAGCCAGAACGGCTGAATGTTCAGCCCGGCCCCCGTGCCCAGTGCAAACGCCACCGTGCCGAAGTAGGCCAGCGTCACCAGGACGCCCACCATTGCCAGGACCTGCCGGCCCCAGTACGGGCGCGTGACCCGGGTCCAGCCATACTGCACGCAGTTCTCCACCGCCCCGCGCTTCCACCGGAGCCGCTGCGCCCACAGTTCGCGCCAGGTCGGCATCACTTCGGTCACCAGCGTGCAGTCCGCCGGCGATTTGATCCGGTACCGCAGCGTCAGCAGGGCAAACGAGAGCTCGTTGTCCTCGGTCAGGACGGAGGTGTCGTACACCCCGCCGCGGCCATTCCCCGGCGGCAGCGACCCGTCCAGCCTGGCCGCGATGACATCGCGGAGCGTACGTGTCCGGAACAGGGCTGCCGTGCCGGTGACCACCAGGCACTTGCCCTTGAGGCGCTTCACGTCACGGGCGTACCGGGCGTATTCGTTGCGCTGCAGGTGCCCCACGAATCCGCCGCCGTGACCGCCACGGAAAACGCCGCCTACGGCGCCAAGCCTGGAGTCCCGCTGCAAATGGGACACGGCCCGTTCGATGAAGTCATCGGAAAGCTGCGAATCTGCGTCCTGAATGAGAATCATGTCTTCGGGCTCGGCCGCGGGCAGGAGGCCACCAAGTGCAAAGTTCAGCGCACCGGCCTTCTTGTCAGCGTTTCCTTCGGTGCAGAGAACCTCGGCGCCCTCCTCGAGGGCGATGTCCGCCGTGGCATCGGTGCAATTGTCTGCCACCACAATCACCCTGTCCGGGCGGCGTCCCTGGCGCTTCAGTGACCTCAGGGTTTTTCCGATGCCTGCGGCCTCATTGTGCGCCGGTACGACGACGGTAATCACAGAACCACCGGCTCGGAAAAAGGCAAAACGGAAGCCTGGAAATTCCGGCCACAAGTCTGGATAATTACATTAAGTTGTGACATGCAACGCATTAGTTAATTCGTCCCCACGGGAATTCACTGAATTCTTCTTGGGTTTGAGCGTTTCACCAATAATGCAATTCAACGGCAGAGAATGGACAAGGAACGCGCAAGATCCAGTAAAGATGAACGCAACGCAAGCTGGGCTCAAGCCTGGTGGCGCTGAGATTGCGTACTGCGCACCGCGGTGGCGTCCCGCCGACGTGCACAACCTCAGCCGCAACGTTGCGCATCGGCGATGCGCAGACGAGCATCGGCCGGGCCCGGGTCATCCACGTCCCGCCCACCTTCGCCATGCAATTTCTTCGAAGTTTGTTCTAACATAAGGACAAACTGTTCCAGTGTGGGGAGAGGCCCCTGGGAGACGAAGGAGATCTTGTGAAACTTGGACTCGTTGGATTCGGCTTCGGCGGCCGGATCTTCCACGCCCCGTTCATCACGGCCGCCGACGGGGTGGACCTCGCCGGCATCGTGACCCGCTCCCCTGTCCGCCGCGCGGAGGCCGCGGAGGAATACCCGGAAGTGCCGCTCTACGGCTCCCTGACAGAGCTGCTCGCCGCCGGCGTGGATGCGGTAGTGATCACCACGCCGCCCGAAACGCGCCGCGAGCTGGTGCTCGAGGCGATCGCGGCCGGGGTCCACGTGGTGGCGGACAAGCCCTTCGCACCGAACGCCGAAGTGGCGCGCGAACTGGTCAAGGCGGCGGCCGACGCCGGTGTGATCCTCAATGTGTTCCACAACCGCCGCTGGGACACGGACATCCGCACGCTCCGCTCGGTGCTGGACTCCGGTGAGGTGGGACAGGTGGCTCGATTCGAGTCCCGCTTCGATTTCGACCAGCCGGAGACCCTCGAGGCCGGCCCCGCCGGGGGCTTGCTGCGCGACCTCGGCAGCCACCTGGTGGACCAGGCGCTGTGGCTCTTCGGCCCGGCGGCCAGCGTCTACGCCACTCTCGACTGGGCGGACCTGGACGCCGGCCGCACCGACTCGGGCTTCTTCGTGACCATCACGCACCGGAGCGGCGTGCGGTCCCATGTGTCGGCCACCAAGAGCAACCGGCTCGTCGCGCGGGAAATGCGGCTGCTCGGCTCCGACGGAAGCTATGTCTCGCAGCAGTCCGACGTGCAGGCCGATGCCGCCATTGCGGGCGCGCGCCCGGTGAACGACCCGGCCGCGTGGGGTTACGAAGACGAATCCCGTTGGGGAACGCTCACGACGGCGGCGGGCCAGGTCCGCGTGCCGTCCGAGCAAGGCGCGTATCACGCCTACTACGAGCAGTTAGCCCTGGCCGGTGCCGGCAAGGGACCCCAGCCGGTCCCCGGCAGCGAGGCCGTCCACACCCTCGAGGTCCTGGACGCCGCCCGGCTCAGCGACGCCGAGTCTCGCTCGGTGGACATCGCCGGCTGACCGCGCGCCGGCCAGCCCAAGCCGGCGCCACAAGGGCAGGAACCCCGACGGCGGGAGGCCGGCAGCGTGTGCCGGCCTCCCGCCGTCGTACGTTCGGTGGTTGAACTTCCCTACCGTTCCGGGTGGAGGGCCTTGCTCCAGAGGACGGTGCCGTTGGCGTTGCGTAGGCTGACGGTGAAGACGTCGTCCTCGTCCAGGTCCACGTGGCCGAAGAACTGGTTTTCGCCGCTGCGCGGGGACTGGTTAGCGTAGGCGCCGGTCCTGTGGAACGCCACCTGTGGGCCGAAGGTGCCGTCCAGTTCGCCGGGGCCGAAGCTGCCGGCGTTGATGGGGCCGGCCACGAATTCCCAGAAGGGGTCGAAGTCCGTGAAGCCTGCACGCTCGGGCGAGTAGTGGTGCGCGGCGCAGTAGTGGACGTCGGCGGTCAGCCAGACCACGTTTTTAACCCGGTTGCGCTTCAATGTGGAGAGCACCCCGGCGATCTCGAGTTCCTTGCCCAAGGGGGCGCCGGGGTCGCGGTTGGCCAGGGATTCCTGGTTCACGGGGCCGTCGGGGACGATCAGGCCGAGCGGGAGGTCGGCGGAGATGACCTTCCAGGTGGCCTTCGACCTGCTGACCTCCGTGGTGAGCCAGCGCGCCTGCTCCTCGCCGAGGATGTGGGTGAGGTGCGTTTCCCTGCCGTCGGTGTTGGGGTCCTTGAAGGTGCGCATGTCCAGGCAGATGACGTCCAGCTGGGGGCCGCGGGAGATCTTGCGGTAGATGCGGGCGGGTTCGAAGCCGGTGCTGCCGTCACCTGCCCGGGTGCCGAGGCCGGAGACGGGCTGGTATTCCTGCCAGGCCTGGCGGCCGCGGGCGGCGAGCACGTCCACGCGGCGTTCGGTGTAGCGCGGGTCGGTGAGGATCTCCCCCGGGTACCAGTTGTTGGTGGTTTCGTGGTCGTCCCACTGGGCGATCACCGGGACCTCTGCGTACAGGGCGCGGACGTTGCGGTCCATGAGGTTGTAGCGGTGCCGGCCGCGGTACTCATTGAGGGTTTCGGCCACCTTCGAGACCTCCTCGGTGACCAGGTTGCGCCAGATCTGCCCGTCGGGCTCGGTGACCTGCGCGGCGATGGGGCCGTCGGCGTAGATGGTGTCGCCGGAGTGGATGAAGAAGTCCGGCTTGGTGGCGTGCATGGCCGCGTAGCCGCGCATGCCGCCGATCTCCTCGTTGATGCCCCAGCCCTGGCCCGCGGTGTCGCCGGTCCAGACGAAGCTCTGCTTGCGCGGTGCGCGGCCGCTGCTGAGCAGGCCGGTTCCGCTTGCTGACGAACCGGGGGCGGTACTGAAGGAGCCCTGCGCGGTTTCGCCGGCGTTGCCGTCGGCGTCCTCGAAGTGCAGGGTGAGCGCGAACCGGGTGCCGGCCGGGAGGTGCTCGGCGTTGATCCGGGAGGTGAAGTCGGTGGCTTCGCTGCCGGCACTCCCCCGCAGCACCCGCTGGAAGGCGCGGCCGCCGCGGAGCGGGGCACCGTCCTCGTCCACCGCGAGCAGGTTGGCCACCAGCCGGCCGGGCCCCGACGCACGGGACCACAGCACGCCGGAATCGGCGGTGACATCGCCGGTGGCGATGCCGGACGGGAGGGTCAGACGGTTGCGGACCAGCGCGATGCCAGCGGGGCTGGTTGCGTGGGCGGCAGCGGTTGCGGCGGGCACGACGGTGGCAGCACCGGCGGCGGCCAGGGCACCTTTGAGGACATTTCGGCGGGTGAAAGCAGTCATGGGTTCATCGTTGTGGTCCCGGATGAACCGGTGGTGGCGGGGGTGTGAACGGCGGTTGAGTCCGCCCTGACCCGCTTGACCGGACCGGCCAAAGACTCTGTGACGACTCTTGCGTAATTGATAATGATTCTTGATAAGGTTAGGCTATCCGTCCAAGCCCGTTCACCTGAAAGTTGGGAAATGACTGCCGCCATCATGGTGCAGGACCTGTCGGTTTCCCTGCATGGCCGCCCCTTGGTGGACGGCCTCACCTTTGACCTTGCACCGGGCGAGAAGGTTGCGCTGCTGGGCGCCTCGGGCTCCGGGAAGTCGCTGACTGCGTCTGCCCTGCTCGGCACGCTTCCCGCCAGGATGGACGTCTCCGGCCGCCTCCGGCTGGACGGCAGGGATGTGCCACTGGCCCGTCGGCGGCCGGGATCGGCAGGATCCGGAATGCTCGCGGCGATTCACCAGGACCCGACGACCGCCCTCAACCCCCTGGTGCCGCTGGGAAAGCAGCTGGCGATTCCGCTGCGGCGGGAGGGCCACTCGGCGCCGGAGGCACGCGAACGCGCGGCGGGCCTGCTCGCGTCGGTGGGCATCGGAGACCCTGCCCGCGTCCTCGCCAGCTACAGCGGGGAACTCTCGGGAGGGGAGCTGCAGAGGGTCTGCATTGCCCTGGCCCTGGCCTGCCGCCCCACGGTCCTGGTTGCCGACGAGCCCACCACTGCCCTGGACATGGTGAGCCAGGCCAAGGTCCTGGACGTGCTGGCAAGGCAATCCACAGCAGGGCCCGCCACGTTGTTCATCACCCACGACCTGGCCGTGGCGCAGGCCCTGTGCAGCCGCGCTCTGGTCATGTCCTCCGGCCGCATCGTCGAACAAGGCCCCATGGATACCCTGCTCACTCAGCCCTCGCATCCGTACACCGCCCGGCTCGTCGAGGCCGCCAGCATAGTCCGCCCTGCCGGGCTGGAGCTTCCCGCATGAGCACTGCGAACGGCCCGGTCCTCACCGCCCGCAACCTCTCGCACAGTTACCGCAGCCACGGTTTCCGCGGCTACGGCTTCGGCGGCCACTGTTTCCGCGGTCACTACTTCGGCGGTCACGGCTTCCGCGGACGATGGCGGGACCTGCCGGCCCTGGACGACGTCTCCCTGTCCGTGCCGTCAGGCAGCAGCATCGGGCTGGTGGGCAGTTCCGGGGCGGGGAAGTCCACGCTGCTGCGCACCCTGCTGGCGCTGGAAAAGCCGGCCGCCGGCCAGGTGGAAATCGCCGGCCGACCGGTTACCGCCGGCTCCGCGTCGGGCCTGCGCTGGTACCGGCGGCTGGTGCAGTACGTGCCGCAAAACCCTGCCGGCAGCCTGGATCCCCGGATGACTGTGGAAGACCTGCTCGCCGAACCGCTCAAGCAGCTCCGCGTCGACGGGCACCACCAGGCCATGATCCGGACAGCGCTGGAAAGAGTCGCGCTGGATGACGGCGTGCTGCGGCGCAAGCCTGCGGAACTCTCCGGCGGCCAGAACCAGCGCGTCGCCATCGCCCGGGCACTGGTCCCCCAACCGAGGATCCTGCTCGCCGACGAACCCGTCAGCGGCCTGGACCTTCCGCTGCGGAACTCGGTCCTGTCGCTGCTCGGGGAACTGGTCCACCGCGACGGACTGGGGCTGTTGTTCGTCTCCCACGACCTCACCGCCGTCGCGGACCTCTGCCCCCACACCTTGGTCCTCTCATCCGGGCGGATCGTGGAACAAGGTCCCACCGGGAAGCTGTTCGCCGCACCGCAGCATCCCCGCACCCGTGAACTCATCGAATCCATTCCACGACCCCTCAGGACCCTCGAAACAGCATGACTACCACCATCACACCCGCGGCCGTCCGGACCGCCAGCCCACGGCTCCTGCTCTCCAGCCAGCTCATCTTCAACATCGGCTTCTACGCCGTCATCCCGTTCCTGGCCGTGTCCCTGCGCGAGGACTTCGCCATGGGAGCCATGGCGGTAGGGATCGTTCTGGGTGCCCGCACCTTCGCCCAGCAGGGAATGTTCCTGGCCGGCGGCGCCATCGCGGACCTGTGGGGGCCGCGCTATGCGATGATCACCGGCTGCCTCATCCGCGTCACTGGTTACCTGCTCCTTGCCGCTGCCGCTGATTTTCCGCTGTTCCTCCTTGCCGCCATCGTTACCGGCATCGGCGGAGCACTCTTTTCCCCGGCACTGGAAAGCCTGATGGGGTCGGCGGAAGGACGTCGAAAACCAGGCGCCGCGAACCGGCCCACACTCTTTGCCTTGCTGGTGATCTTCGGCGAGATGGGCGCAGTGGCAGGCCCGCTGGTGGGCGTGCTCCTGCTCGGGTTCGGCCTCGACGCAGCCCTCTACGTCGGTGCGGGCATTTTCACCGTGATGGCCTTCGTGTTCTGGCGCCAGGTACCGGCCGCGCCACCCGTCAGCCGGAATCCGACGGCCCGCCGTCCGCAGCTCTGGGACTGCCTTAAAGACAAGCGCTTCATCTGGTTCGCAGCGTTCTACAGCGTCAACCTGCTTGC
Organism: Arthrobacter oryzae; assembly: GCF_030812315.1. Classification (GTDB taxonomy): domain Bacteria; phylum Actinomycetota; class Actinomycetes; order Actinomycetales; family Micrococcaceae; genus Arthrobacter; species Arthrobacter oryzae_B. The sequence continues at coordinate 17,477 of NZ_JAUSSM010000004.1, forward strand.
ACACAACCAGCTCTATTTCGGCTTGCCGGTCGAACTGGAACGCAGCGGCCTGGGGTCGGCACCGCTTGGTGTCCTCTTCGCCTATGCTTCGGTCGTCACCGTCTGCCTGCAGTGGCCCGTCGCGAAGCTCACGCGCCGCCTCGCCCCTCAGACTGCCCTCACAACGGGCTTCGCCGTCCAAGGCGCAGGGTTCGCAGCCGTCGCTGCCCTCGCGATGTACCCGCAGGCCGGCGAACTCAAGGTGCTCCCCGCCGTCGTCCTTGTCTCCACGCTCTGCGTTGGCAACATGTTCGTGGCGCCGATCGCCATGGGGCTCGTCCTGGAGTTCGCCGGCGGCCGCCCGACGGGCGCCTTCTACGGGCTCCTTGCCAGTTGCGGCGGGTTGATGGTGCTCATCGGCAACATCGCCCTGGGGCCGTTGTACGAGCTGGCCGGCCAACCGTCGACGGCGGCCGCCGCGCCCTGGCTGCTCACCGCACTCCTTGCCACCGCTTCAGCGGCAGGGATCCGCCGCTTCCTGCCGGCCAGGGCGACGGCGGATGCCGCCGTTCGCGCCTAGCCCACCTCGACAGCTCCATCCGACAAACCTGAAAGACACGCACCCCATGCCCCGTCGCCGCGCCAAAACACTCCTGTCCGTTCTCTGCGCCACCGCACTGACCGCCGGCCTGAGCGGCTGCTTCTCGGCCAGCAACGCCTCGGACCCGGCGGCCACCGGTGCCGGCGAGCGCATCAGGGTGGCCATGCTGCAGCCGCCCCGCTCCGGCCTGACTCCGCTGAGCGACGACGCCTTCAAGCTTTCCCGCTGGAAAACCGCGGAAACGCTGGTGGTCCTGGACGGCCTGGGCGATGCGCAGCCGTCCTTGTCAACGCAGTGGAAGCAGCTGGACGGCAAAAACTGGCGTTTCGAGCTGCGCGAAGGGGTGACGTTCCATGACGGCACTCCCCTGACAGCCGAGCAGGTGGCGGCGTCCCTGACGGCGGCCGCCCAGGCCAGCCCGAAGCCGCGGATTCTCGACGGCGTCCAGCTGACGGTCCGCACGGACGGGGCGAACGCCGTCGTGGTTTCCACCGATGCGGAGGATCCGCTGGTCCCGCAGCGGCTCTCAAGTCCGCAACTGTCCATCCTGGCCGCGTCGGCGTACAAGCCGGGCAGCGTGGTCAATCCCCTCAATGCCGGCACGGGACCGTACGCCCTCGTCGCCGTCGACGGCACAAGCTCCGCAACCCTCAACCGCTTCGAAGGCTACTGGGGTGAAAAGGCGGCGAGCAGCGGCGTCGACGTCCAGTTCGTCCCGGACGGCACGGCCCGCGCGGCCGCCCTCCGAACGGGAAACGCGGACATCGTTGAAGCAATCCCCGTGGGCCAGGTGGCGCAGATCGACCCGGAGCTGGTCCATGAGGTTCCCATGCCCCGGACCAACACCTTGTACCTCAACAGCAAGTCCGGGCCGTTCGCCGATCCGGCAGTCCGCGCCGCCGCCCGCGAGGCGATCGACCGGGCAGCGATCGTTGAGCGTGTGTACGAAGGCCGTGCCAACGAGGCCGAAGGCCTGCTGGGCCCGGCATTGCCCTGGGCAGCCGGCGAGCGCAAGGATCCTTCCTACGCCCAGACCCTGGCGGGGCGCAGCAAGGCGGCCCCGGTCAACGGCGTCCGCATCTCGGTGGGTACCTTCACCGACCGGGCCGAACTGCCCGAGGTGGCCGTCCAGCTCGAGCAGCAGCTGGAAGCCGCGGGGTTCATCGTGGAACAGGACGTCCGCGAATACCGCCACATCGAGTCCGACGCCCTCGCCGGAAAGTTCGACGCCTTCATCCTGTCCCGCGCCACCGTCCTGGACTCGGGGGACCCCGTGGCGTACATGTTCAGCGACTTCTCCTGCAAGGGCTCCTTCAACATCCCGCAGTTCTGCGATTCCACGGTGGACGCGGCGCTGGCCGGGGCCGCTGCCATTCCGGCCGGACCCCAACGCAGGGCAGCGATCGCCGCTGCGGAGGCCCTGATCCTGGCCAAGGACGTTGCCGTCCCGCTCCTGCACGAACGCGTCATCCAGGGCGAATCGCCACGGGTCCACGGTGTGGAGCGTGACCCGCGCGAACGCGCCCTGATCACCGAAGGCACCGGAGTCTCGCGCTGATGCCGTCTGGGTCCTGGAACAACGCAGCGTCGCGGAAAGACGCTGGGTCCTGGAATACGGCGTTCTGGAAAACAGCCGTCTCGCGCACCCTGGCCCTCGGCGCCGTCGTGGTTCTGATTGGCACCCTGCCGTGGCTTTCCGGTCAGAGCCCCGAGTACACCATCCTCCGCGCACGGTACGCGGACCGGGAGGCGACGGAGGAGACCCTGGCGATGATCCGGGCGGAACTCGGACTCGACCGGGGCCCCCTGTACACGTTCCTCGCGTGGGCCGGCGGTGTGCTCCAGGGCGATCTGGGCAACTCGTGGGTCACCAACACGCCGGTGGGACCCGGGACGCTTTCAGGCTTGGCGGTTTCCCTCACCCTGATGGGCTTCGCCGTGGCGGTCGCCGCGGTGACGGCCGCGTGCTTCTGCGTACCGGACGTGGTCCGCGGCCTCCGGGGCATGCCTGCCCGCGGGTCCGGAGCTGCAGCTGCCGCCCTGACCGCAGTACCGGAGTTCCTGCTCGCTGCGATGCTGCTAGTGATCGGTGCGGTGTGGCTGGGCTGGTTCCCGCCGTACGGCTGGGACGGCATCCAATCCGCCGTCCTGCCCGCGTTGTCGATGGGCCTGCCGGCGGGCGCCCTAATCGGACGCCTGCTTTCCGACGCAGTCAGCGCAGCCTTCGCCGAGAAATGGGTGGCCACGTGGACCATGGCAGGCGCGGGCCGCGGCCAGGTGACGGCGGCGGTGTTCCGGCGTGCCCTGCCATCCGTGACGGGCCAGATTGCCCTGGTGCTGGTGGGGCTGACGGGCGGAGCCGTGGCGGTGGAGAAGGTGTTCGCGATTCCGGGACTGGGCAGGGCGGTACTCGGTGCGGCGAGCGCCCAGGATATCCCGGCGCTTCAGGCCGGGGTCCTGGCGCTCCTGGCCCTGGCGGTGATGGTGGGCACCCTCAGCACCGCGGCCCGCCGCTTGCTGCTGGGGCCGGCCCTTCGTTCGGGAACCGTCCCTGCCCCCGGAGCGGTGAAGGTAGCCCGACGGCGGGAGGCTGCGGTGCCGCTGTTCGCGGCCGGTCTGCTGGCGGTAATCGTGGTGGCGGGACTCGTCCGCGATCCGTTCACGTCCGGGCATGCGCGGCTGGCTGTACCGAGCCTGGCATTGCCGTTCGGTGCTGACGCCAGCGGCCGTGACCTGCTGGCCCGTGTTGGCCATGGCGCCGTGGCTACGGTGGGAACGGCCCTGCTGGTGGCGCTTGCCTGCCTGGCCATCGGCGTCGTGATCGGACTGTTTCCCTTGGCGGCAACAGGTCCGATTGAAGTCGCCAATGCAGCCCCGCCGATTCTTGCCGGCCTCATCGTCGCCGTCATCACGGGGCCTTCCGCCCACGGTGCAGCCATCGCCGTCACCGTTGCCAGCTGGGCTCCGCTGGCAGCGCACACGGCGGCCCTCGCGCAGGAAGCCAGATCGCGGCCGTACGTCCGGATCCTCCCGGTGTTGGGGGTGGGGAGGTGGCGGGTCCTATGGCGTCATGTCCTTCCCAGCGTGCTGGCACCGGTCTTCCGGCACGCCATGCTGCGCGTACCCGGTATTGCCTTGGCCCTTGCGGCGTTGGGTTTCCTGGGGCTGGGCCCGCGCCCGCCGGCTCCCGAGTGGGGGCTGGTGCTGGCCGAGGGGATCAACTATGTGGAGCGGGCCCCATGGGCTGTTGCGGCGCCGGCGGCGGCGCTGGTCCTGGCGTCAGTGCTGGCCGTTTCCCTGGCAAGCCTCAGTTGGGAACGGCCTCAGAGGGATTCGGCAGTTGAGCCCGCCGAAACCGGGCCTGGTGCCATACTCAAGACGTGACGACGATGTACGCGTTCCGCGGCGAGCTGTGGCTCTATCCCGACGCATCCGGGTGGCATTTCATCACGCTGCCGCCGGAGGTGGCGGACGAGATCCGGGACGAGTCGGCTCCCTTCCGCAAGGGCTTCGGGTCGGTGAAGGTCACGGCCTCGATCGCGGGAAACAGCTGGTCCACGTCGATCTTCCCGGAGAGCAAGAGCCACTCGTACGTGCTGCCGGTCAAGAAGGCCATCCGGACCGCGGCGGGCATCCGTGACGGTGATGACGTGGACGTGGAGCTGGTCCTGGAACTCGAGGGCTGATCTGCCAGGCGGCGTCAGCGGGACAGGTACCAATGGCTCTATACCGCGCCTTTCCGCAGGACTAGCATGCAGGTGCACGGCCGCGGTTGCATACCGCGCCGCAACAATGCCGAAGCAACTGCGTGGAAGGACCTGTCATGGAATGCATCACCTGGTTCGCGCCGATTCTGCCCGGGAAACTGGACGAGTGGAAGTCGCTCATCGAGGAGGTTCAGGGACCCCGCAAGGAGGAACACCGGCGTTCCCGCGAGCGGATGGGACTAAAACGGGAAGTTGTCAGCCACATGCCGACCCCGCAGGGGGACTTTGCCTGCCTGTTCCACGAGGCCGAGGACCTCTCCAAGTCGTTCCAAATCGCCGCGACCTCGGACGATCCGCACGATCAGTGGTTCAGGGAGAAAATCCAGGACATCCACGGCATCACGCCTGAGATGTTGCAGGGCCCCCTCCCTGCGTCGCTGCACTTTGATTACAAGGCCGGCTAACCGTCCCGGACGTGGCTGCGGCCAGGGAGGCTCCTGGTTAAGCCTCCCTGGCCGCAGTGGTTGAAAGTGGTTGAGCCTGCCGAAACCGGCTAGACCCTCGGCGACGCGTACGGCGCGCTGGGGAGGTTGCCTGCCGTCCAGGGTGCTGTGGAGCGGACGTCGGGCGTGTGGCCCCGGCCGTCATTCAAAACGGAGCGGACGGTCACGCTGAGAATCCAGAGTCCGAGTAGCAGGATGCCGATCAGTTCCATGGTTTTCCACCTCGTGTGAGTGTGTGCGGATTAGGTGATTTCAGTGTGTCCGGCCGGCGTGTGAGCAAGCGTGTGAATGCCGCAGACGCCGGCGGCGGCCAGCGGTACCATGAGCCGTATGGCCGAGAACTGGATTCGGCTCCTCGGTTCACCCGCGATCGAGACCCCCGGCGCAACTCCCCTGCAGCCCAGAGGCCGCAAGGCCTGGGCGGTGCTCGCCTACCTCGCGCTGCAGGCGGACGGCACCGGCCGCTCGCGCACGGCGTCGCTGCTCTTCCCGGATGCCGTGGACCCGCTCGGCGCCCTGCGCTGGAACCTGTCCGAGCTGCGGCGGACGCTCGACGGCGTGACGGTGGCAGGCGATCCCCTGCGGCTGTCGCTGCAGCCGCCGTGGCGCTGCGATGCACTGGAAGTGGTCGAGTCGGCCGGCAGCCCGGGGGTCAACCCGCGACGATTCAGCGGCCAGTTGTTGGAAGGGCTATCCTTCGCTGATTCCCCGGTCTTTGATTCGTGGCTGGCGGACCAGCGTTACCGGCTGGACAACGTCGTCCAGTCCCTGCTCTATGAAGCCGCGCTGGCAGCCTTGGCTTCGGGCGCTCCCGGCGAGTCGGCGGAGCTGGCAACACTGGCTCTGCACCGGGATCCATTCCACGCCGATTGCAACGCCGTCCTGGTCAAGGCGCTCGTGGCCCTGGGTGAGCACCGCCGGGCCCGCGAGCACGTCACCAAATGCGGGAACCTCTTCCGCCAGGAGCTGGGGCTGCCGCTGCCCGCGGAAGTCCAGCGTGCCCTGTCCGATGCTGCTCCTGCGCCGGACCCCGGGATGCCGGCTACCGCGGCGACGGTGCGGTCTTATCTCGACGCCGGCGGCTCATCGCTCTGGGCGGGCGCCGTGGACAGGGGGCTTGATCAGCTGCGGCTGGCGGTGGTACTGGCCCAGCGCACCGGCGACGACCATCTGCTCGCCGAGTCCCTCGTGACGCTGTCCGGGGCGCTGATCCACCAGGCAGGTGGCCGCGGCGCCGAGGTGGCGGACTTCCTGCACCGCGCGCTGCAGGCGGAAGGGCCCGACGGCGCCTCCCGCACTGCCGCCGCTGCGTACCGAGAGCTTGGCTACCTGTCCATACAGCGTGGGGTCCCGGACCGCGCGGCCGGCTGGCTCGCCCGGGCGATGCTGGCTGCCGAGGGATTCCCCGACGAACAGGCCCGGGTTCTGGCGATTCAGGGCATGCTGGCCTCAGACACCGCTCGGTACGACGATGCGGTGACTGCGCTGACTGAGTCAGGACGGCTGGCAAAAGATGTCGGGAACCGGCGGCAGCAGGCGTTCAGCGCGGCGCTGCTCGGCCGGGTGCACCTGCTCCGCGGGGACTTGGAGAAGGCGGCTGCGTCCCTGGACCGGGCACTGGTCTGGATCGCTGAGGAACACTGGACCGCGTTCGAGCCGTTTGTCGCCGGGGTGCGCGGCGAGACCTATCTTGCCGCGGGGCAGCTCGAGGAGGCCGCGGCGTTCATCGACCGGTCCTGGGTGATGGCCGACTTGGCCGGCGACCACTGTTACATGGCCTTGGCGGCAGGCGCGGAAGCGAAACTGTTCCTTGCGCATGGCGACCTGGCTGCGGCGGAGCACTGGATAGACCGGGGCCTGGAACCGAAGCCGTGGTACCTCTGGTACACCGCACGGCTGCTGGATACGGCGGCGGAGGTCGCCATCGCAGTAGGGTCCCCGCGGGCACCAAAGTTCGTCGAGAAGCTCTCCGAACTGGCGAGCCGGAGCGGAATGCGCGAGTTCACGGTGCGGGCGCAGTCCCACCGTGCAGTGCTTGGTGACGCGGCGGCCGCGCAGTCAGTGCCATGGCTGGCAAAGGAGATCGGCAACCCGGCGCTGGATACTGTCCTGGCGGAGCGGGGAACCGCCGGTGACTGAGCCTGTCGAAACCAGCCGGCCCTGATCTCGACAAGCTCGATCAGCGGCTGGCGCCTATCCCCTGTGGAGCAGCGACTGCACCTGGAGCAGGAACTTCCGGCCGCCGTCGGTCAGCGCGGGAAGGACGGTGAAGTGCTGGGCCGGGACCGTCAGCTTCAGGCAGTCGAGCGTCCAATGGATGCGCAAGTAGAGTTCCCTGGCCAGGTCGAGCGGGATGGGTGCCCCGGCCTTGGTGCGGAACCCTTCGACGTTGAGGGTGTCGGCGATGATCCGTTGGCGCTCGTCCCAGCGGGGCGTGTTGCCGTCGAGCAGCCACCGCACCACGAGGCCGTTCACGACGACAGCCGCTTTCTCAGGAGGCTTTCCGACGGCATCGGCGAGGTAGTCCCACAGCTGACGGCCGCCGTCGTGCATTTTGCGGCCGGCGGGCGAGAGCAGTAGGCGGCCCTTCGACTTCCGCAGCAGTTTCCAGCTCTGGAGCTGCTCCCGAAGGTGCAGGACGGGCAGGGTCTGTACCTCGCGGTTGGCCTTGCCGATCCAGCGGTCGTCCAGGCCGAGGGCGTGAAAAGTCTCCTTGACGAAGGCCGGCTTGAGGTAGCCGTCCTTTGTAAGCTCCAGCCCGTCGGCGGGAACCTGGGACAGGAACCAGTGGACCGGACGGACGACGGCGTCGATCTCGCCGTCCGTGGGCGGCTCCGGCCAGAGCTGCAGGGCGAGCTCGTCCAGGCGGGCGTTGAGGGCGGCGGTCTCGAACACGGTTGGCGCGAAGGTTGCGGGGTCCTGGCCGGTGGCGGACTCGTACCAACCAGCGACATCCTCATATTCCGGGTTCCCGGGGTCTGCGAGGACTTCAATGACGCGCCGGTAGCCGTGGGGACCTCCGGAATCCTCCACCGGCCCGCGGTTGGCGCCGTCGGTGCAGCGCACAGTCTTTTCGGGGGGCTCCGTCCGACCCATCACCTCGACGGTGTGCGTCCAGGCATCGCCGAAGTCGTATTCGTATTCTAAGTCGGCCGGTCCGGTCCGCTCTGCATCCAGAAGTTCAAAGAGCACGACACCAGACGCCGGCTCGTCGTCCATCTCCTCGGCCGCTTCGTCCGGGCCGATTATGACGCGTTTTGCTCCCTGCGGGTCAGTACAACGGATTCCATAGAGGTGCCGGTTTTCCCATCCGAAGGCGGCCTGAAGGACGCGGTGGAACTCCGGCACCGTGACGGTTTCCGGGAGAAGCAGTCGCCGCCAGATCTCTGGTTCGGTACCTTGAATGCCGATCTTGAGGTCGTAGGCGTGGACTGTTTGCATGGAGGCCATTGTTCCAGAGCGCCGGTGCCTTTGCCTGCCGAAACCAGCACACCCGGGTTAAACAAAAGCAGGACCGGTCAGTGACCGGCCCTGCTTTATGAAACCTAAACGGTCCCGGGTATCTAAGAAATTAGATAGCCTGGATGTTTACAGCCTGGGGACCCTTGGGGCCCTGCTCGGTTTCGAAGGAGACCTTCTGGTTCTCTTCGAGGGAGCGGAAACCGGAGGAGTTGATCGCAGAGTAGTGTGCGAAAACGTCCTGTGAGGAGTCATCGGGGGAAATGAAGCCGAAGCCCTTTTCAGCGTTAAACCATTTGACGGTACCAGTAGCCATTTTTTTATGTCCTTCGTGAAGGTGGAGGAACTGTCCCGACTTTCGGGTCCTCCGGTGTGGGGTGTTCAAAACCGCTACTTCAGAAGAACGAGGACTTTCGACCCCGCGTACTGCCTGAACTACCAAATACAAACACAACAACGGTCTCTACTGTACACGGGTTTTCAGAGAGGAATTACCACGGGCATCAGCGGGATGTCCGGGACCGTGATGGACCGCGGTCCGTCGAACCCCTGCATGAACACCGTGACGAAGCTGAGCGACACCGTGCCGCCGGATTCGGGCAGCTGGTTCTCGAAGTTGATGGTCCCCTTGCGCTGGCCACCGGGCGGTATGTCGGGCTGCCAGGTGCTGCGGAATGAATCGGCGTCGAAGGTGGTGCCGTCCGGGCCGGTGAGGATGGCGTTGTGGAACAGCGGCAGCGACATGGAGCTGGTGGTCCCGTTCCGCACATGGATCTCCACCCGGGTGAAATGTGCAGTGCTCTGGATGCCGAGGACGGTGACGGTGACGCCCTGGGCTTCGGTAACCACCTGACGGGCCAGCCGCTGGGTGCCTTCCTCGTTGCCGGAGAAGTAGCCGACGGCGTAACTCGCCGCGCCGGCGAGCAGCCACCCGCCGCCGCCGAGCAGGAGCAAGGTCGCCAGCACTGTGGCGATAACCGGACGGGAACGCGAACGCGGTGCAGCGCGCGGTGCAGCCTCGACCGGATAGGACGGATGCGCGTTCCCTGGGATTTCCCCATGCGTGTCCGGGTAGCCGGGTCTCAGCGGGCGGGCGGGACGCGCCGGCTGCACTCGCATTGACGGCCGGTACTGCGGTTTCGGCCGCTTGGGTGCCGGCTGTGCCTTGTCTTTGACGTAATCCAGAGCCTCCCCGCCCAGGGCAACCGCCAGGCCCACCGCGGGGGTGACGAACCACGTCCAGGTCGGCGTTAGCTCGGTCAGGAACGCGGTCAGGCTGTTGCCGATCAGCCCCACCACATTGATCGCGGCCGCGAAGAGCAGCGCCATGCCGAGGCCCCTCTTCCGGGCAGCGGCAGGGGCTGGCCGGCGTCCCTCCGGTCTGACGGCCGCATCCGGAGGTGCGCTGCCGCCGTCGTACGTCCTTTCAACGAAGCGGAGCGTGACCTGCCCGAACTGGACCTCATCGCCGTCGGTGAGTTCGGTGGGCGAGGTGATGGCGTGGCCATTGACCCAAGTGCCGTTGCGGGAGTCCTGGTCGTCGAGGATGGTGCGGCCGTCCAGCGAGGTCAGCAGGGCGTGCCGGCGGCTGACCCCGGAAACGGGCAGGCGCAGCCGTGAGCCTTCGTCGCTGCCGATGGTCGTTTTCCCGTGCGGGATGACAATCCGGGTCCCCGCCGCCTCCCCGCTGACGACGACGAACTCGCTCCGTACCCCAGGTCCGTCCATGACTTACCCCGACCAGCCAGGAGGGCACAACGGCCCCCGCAGGAAAGACACCGTCATCCGCCGCCGGCGCATGACATGTAGCAAGTCTCCTCCCGGCGGGAGGTGGCTGACAAGGAACGCGAAGCCGGCTGCCGGCGCCGTTCCCGGGGCCCCGAACGCGCTCTCGACCGGGCTCCGGAACGGGCATATCCTGCAGGCAGTCCACACTTGCAGTACGTTCCGGCACTTTAGGGAGACGCTCACATGGAAATGCCCAAACCGTCCGACGCCGACAAGGAGCACTTCCGGAAGGTGGTGCCGGACCATCCGGATGTGGTGGTCAAGCCGATGTTCGGCAACCTGGGCGCGTTCGTCAACGGGAACATGTTCGCCGGGCTGTTCGGCCCCACGATCGGAGTAAAACTCTCCGAGGCGGACAAACAGGAACTTGAAGGCACCGAGCGAACCGTCCCGTTCGGCCCGCCGGAGCGGCCCATGGGCGGCTACACCGGGCTCCCGGAGGTGTGGAACGCCGAAGGCGACGGCGATGACGCCCGGGCACAGGCCTGGGTTCAGAAGGCTTACGAGCACGTCGCCGGCCTGCCGCCCAAGGAGCCGAAGGCTTCGAAACCGAAGGCCGCCAAGAAGTAGCTCTCCCGCACGGGCGCTCCCCCCAAAGTCGAGCTCCCTAGCTGCCGGGGCGTCCTGCCCTGGTTGCAGGTTCAGCCGCGGTTGTAGCGGGCAAGTGCTTCTTTGTAGACAGCGGCAATTTCATGGTCGCCCCTGTCGGTGTATTTGGCGATGATGTTCGCGAGGTCACGTTTGATGACCAAATGCGCGTCATACGGTTCACGAGGGCGGCGAACGTAATCGTTCATGATTTCCCACCCACTTGCGCCTCTTCGCGCTCCAGCAGATAGCGCAAAAATGCCGCCTGGTTGTCGATTTCCCGCTGTTTGCGCGGGGAAACCCAATCCAGCAATTCTTTGTCGTCAACCATGATGCTCACTCCTTTCCGGTGATGAATTGATGGTCATCCCGGTCGGGCAAGATCCGCCAAAGTTTCGGGCAAGATAGGCGAAGGTCTTGGCGGCGGTAGCGCAACAAGACACCGCTCAAAATCGGCAGCGTTTGTCATGCAGTTAACCGCCCATTCACACCGTCCTTAGGGCCCGTCCAACCGGCCTCCGTACGGTCGATGCCATGGACACCAACATCTCGCGCAGATCACTTCTTTCCGTCGGCCTCGGGGCCGGACTTGTCGCCGCCCTGCCGGGTGCCGCCGTCGCCACCTCGACAGCGGACGACGCCGGGCTCCGCACCGATCCGTTCATGCTGGGCATCGCCTCCGGCGAGCCGTGGCCGGACGGCTTTGTCATCTGGACGCGGCTGGCCGTGGACCCGCTCGCGGAGGACGGGCTCGGCGGGATGCCGTCGCGGACCGTGCCGGTCGCCTGGGAGGTGGCCGAAGATGCCGGCATGCGCCGCGTGGTGGCCCGCGGCGTCGAACAGGCCCGGATTGAGAACGCCCACTCCGTCCACGTGGAGCTGAACGGCCTGAAGCCCGGGCGCGAATACTTCTACCGGTTCCGCAGCGGCCGGCACATCAGCGCCACCGGCCGGACCCTCACCAGCCCAGCGCCGCACGAGACGCCGGCGGCGCTGGCCATGGCGTTCGCGAGCTGCTCGCAGTATGAGCACGGCTACTTCACGGCCTATACGCGCCTCGCGGAGGACCACCCGGACCTGGTGCTGCACCTGGGCGACTACATGTACGAGTACAAGAAGGGCAGCTACGTGATCGGCGGCGGGAACCCCCGCGACCACGAAGGCCCGGAGACCTCCAGCCTGGCCGGCTACCGCCAGCGCCACGCGCAGTACAAGTCCGACGCCGACCTGCAGGCGGCGCACGCCGTCGCACCGTGGCTGGTGGTCTGGGACGACCACGAGGTGGACAACAATTGGGCGGACGAGGTCCCCGAGAACACCGATGCGGGCCAGCTGAACGACACCACCGAACGCTTCCGGCAGCGCCGGGCGGCGGCGTTCAAGGCGTACTACGAGAACATGCCGCTGCGCGCGTCGTCGGTGCCGGCCGGGTTCGACATGAAGATCTACCGCACCATCCAGTGGGGCCAGCTGGCCAACTTCCACATGATGGATACCCGGCAGTACCGGGACGACCAACTCGCCGGGGACGGCTGGAGGAAGAACGTGGCCGAGCGGCTGGCCGAGGACCGCACCATCACCGGCGCGGAGCAGGAGAAGTGGCTGCTGGACGGCTTCCGCAACTCCACGCAGCGCTGGGACATCCTGGGCCAGCAGGTGTTCTTCGCCGAGCGCGACCGCGCCCAGGCGGCCGACATTGACGACGTGTCCATGGACGGGTGGGACGGCTACGCCGCATCACGGCGCCGCATCACCCAAGGCTGGGTGGACGCGAACGTGCGCAACGCCGTTGTCCTCACGGGCGACGTGCACCGGAACTGGGCCAACGACCTCAAGGTGGACTACAAAGACCCGGCGTCGGCGGTGGTCGGGTCCGAACTGGTGTGCACGTCCATCACGTCCACCGGTGACGGCTCGGGGTCCACAACGGACCCGGTGATGGCCTGGAACCCGCACCTGAAGTTCTACAACGACAACCGCGGGTACGTGACCACGCGCATCACCAAGGACGCGCTGACCGCGGACTTCCGCGTGCTGGACCACGTCACGACGCCGGGTGCGCCTGTTTCCACGAAGGCGTCGTTCGAGATCCGGGACGGGGTGCCGGGGCTGGTGGCACGGGGGTAGCCTCCTCAGCGAAGCCGCCCGGCCGGGACTCCCCGGCCGGGCGCCGTCGTGGGCAGCCACCCATCCCGGAAGCCGCCCGTGGGGAGGGGCTTTCGGCCCGCAGACAATGTCTTACGTGAGCTCTAGAATGAGCATTCACTAGCAGGGGCATGCGGCGCTCCTGCTTCCGTGAGGGATTCGTATGGGCGGTGTTTAGCTGGCTTGAACGGATCATGAATGGGATGGCTGATGATGAGCAACGGCGCACCTGACTTTGATCCACACCGCCGTGCCGTCCCGCCGCGAATGCCGGCCAATCCACCACGGGTCGGAACAGCGAACGACAATCCAGCCCTGCTGCTCGACAACTACGCCGAGTTCATCGGACGGCTGGAGGCGGCGGCTGAGAAGCTCAGTCCGCGGCGGGATGCACTGAACAAGGCCCTTGGCGCTGCCGAACTCCTCTTCAACCAGAACTACGCAGGCGTCGAGCTGTGGGGACAGCGGCTCTCCGGAATCAGGCAGCTCCTCAACCGCCACACTGCCGAACAGCAATCGCGGACGTACACGAGCCTGAGCGAGCTTCACGACATTGCCGAAAGGATGGAGCAGATGTTCGGCAGCCGCTCGCAGCGGATACAGCAGGTGTGCAGCGGGATCCGGGCGCGCCTTGACCCCATCAATGCGTCGCTGTTTGAGCTGGAGAAGAGCAAGGTCAAACTGACGTCGTCCAGGATGCTCGCGCTGGAGAGGGAGAATCTCAGTAAGGTCGCCGCGGACCTTTCAGTCCCTGCGGAAGGCATCATCCGCGGTGTCACCGACCACGGCCTTCGCGAGAGCCTCCGGGAGGCGCGGGACGCAATAATCCTCGCCGAAGCCCTGCTTGAAGTGAAAGGGACCTGACCATGCCGAATCCACGGACAGAGCACCTAGTTATCTGCAGCTTCACTTCGCAGGAATGGACCGGCAGGCCAGACGACGGCGCGGGCGCCACTTTCGTCAGGTTTGCGGTCGTCGGATTCGTATTGTGCCTGTTCCTCATGCTCTTCGTCCCGTTGCTCAGGATCGTGGGCTTCACGATGATTATCGTGACGTTCTTCGCCACAATATGCACCGCTTTAAGCATTCGGGCCAAGGCCTCGCGCGAGCGGGCTGTCCTGCAGCGGCTGACCGCGACCGTGAACGAAGTAGTCCTTGAACTCACCGCGGACAAGACCAAGCAACTCTCGGCTGAGAACTTCCGCTCATTGCTCAGCGGAGGTAGCCGGCCGCTGCCTGTCAACGGAGTGTCAGGGCTGCACCTGAAAGTTGTCGGGGGGCCTTCACCGAAGCCCAAGCAGAATGCGCTGGCGAAACCCGAAGAAGTGACCACGACGCATGTGGTCCTCGCAGCCACCCCGCCTGACTACGGAATCGGCAGCTTCGACCGCCTCCTCGAGACCGTCACCACTGACCCTGGCTTCAATTCCCCCGGCACCTAGCAAGGGCTACGACATGACAACAATCCCCGAACGTGAACTCCGCAAGCAGATCAGCAGGATTCTCCAGCGCGTGAAGAACGGCGAAACCATCATTATCACCAAGAACGGCGAAATGGCGGCCACATTGATTCCGCCTGCCGTTCCTCCTTTTGAACGTTTGCTCCTGTCCGGAAACGTACGGCAGGCAGCCACGCAGCCTATCGACTTCGATATCCTCCGCCGTGTTAAATCTGATGCTGGCAGCCCAGAGATCCTGGCCGATCTGCGCGACGACCGCTGATCATCTGCATCCACGCGTCGGCTGCACTCTAACCCCGATGCAACAAATGGCGTTCGTCCCGGCCGCATGCCGGGTACGATCTCCTCACCGGCCGCAATGATGCCCAGGAGCTGTGCTGAGTCTTGCGGGAAACTTTGCTGGATCTGAAACGCATCTATTGGACACGACAGAGCCTGCGCATGGCCGACGTCGCAGCGATTGTCTGGATGTTCGCCGCCGCCACCCACGCTTTCATCCCGAACAACGGGGATGCTGCCAGCCACCGCGCCACAACCGTCACCGAGGTCTTCCGCCCCATGCTCGACGGCGTCCTGCCGGCAGGTGCGCTCCCGGGAGTCTCGGCAGTGGATGCAGTCGCCGCCGGCGAGCGCCAGCCACTCCCATAGCCCAAGTGGGCCGTCCGGGCCCCGTCCGGTGTGACGCCGACTCTTCCTCCACAGAAAATGTCCGCGCCGCCCTCTAGAGTGAACATAGGACGTGAGGCGGAACACCACGAGGACCGGATGGACTACTACGCAATCAACGCCCTGCGTGAGAACCATGCAGGCTGGTCCCTGCTGCGAGCCCAGAACGCACCACTGGCAATCTCGTTTTTCATTGCTGCCTTCACCGGCCCCAACCACCGCAACCTGGGCCGCCAGCAGCTCATCGACAGCCTGGACGACGTCCTGTTCGGCCTCCGGGACACCTACGGTGAGGACAAGTTCCCGCGCCAGGCCTCGGAGTATCTGGACGACTGGGCCGCCCCCGAAAAGGCCTGGCTGCGCAAGTACTACGTACCAGGTCAGGACGAACCCCGCTACGACCTCACCGCCGCCGCCGAAGACGTGGTCCGCTGGGTGGAGAGCCTGCGCGGCCGCGACTTCGTGGCCACCCAGTCCCGGCTCACCAGCATCTTCGCCGTCCTCAAACAGCTCGTTCAGCAGTCCGAAACGGATCCCGAGGTACGGCTCACAGAGCTCCAGCGCCAGCGCGACGGGATCGATGCGGAGATGCAGCGCATCCGTGACGGAAACATCCGGGTCATGACCGCCCCGGAAGCGCTCGACCACTTCCAGCAGCTGACCACCCTCGCGAAGGATCTCCTCTCCGACTTCCGCGAGGTCGAACAGAACTTCCGCAAGCTCGACCGTCAGGTCCGCGAACAGATCGCCACGTGGGACGGCACCCAGGGAGAGCTTCTGGAGTCAATCTTCGCCAACCAGCAGGACATCAGCAGCTCGCTGCAGGGCCGGACGTTCCAGGGCTTCTGGGACTATCTGATGTCGCCGCAGTTGCGCACTGAACTGCGGGAACTCCTCCAGCGCGCCACACAGATTGAAGCCCTCGCCGGCATGGACAACCTGCACGCCATCACCAACCTGCACCAGGACTGGCTGCCCGCCGTCGAGCAGACCCAGGGAACGGTCCGCCAGCTGTCCCAGCAGATGCGCCGGCTGCTCGATGACAAGGTATTCCTGGAAAACAAGCGCATCATGCAGCTTATCCGGAGCGTCGAGTCCGGCGCCCTGACGACCCGGGAGCAGCCGCCGACGGGAGACTTCATCGCCATCGCTGCTCCGTCAGTTGACATCACCCTGCCGTTCGAGCGCCCGCTGTACGAGCCGAGCCGAAGGGTACTGGTGGACGACGACGTCCTCACCGCCGACGACGCGGACGTGGACGCCGGCGCCCTGTTCAGCCAGTTCCACGTGGACAAGGAACGCCTGAAAGCCAACATCGACGCTGTACTCGCCGAAGCGGAGCAGGCGACGCTCGCGGAGGTCACCGCCGTTTATCCGGTCTCGCAAGGCCTGGCAGAGATCGTGGCCTACTACCAGCTGGCCACGGAATCGGACTGGGCGAGCATCAACCCGGAAGCCTCGCAACAGATCTCCTGGCAGCTGCCGGACGGCGGCATCCGCGAAGCAACCATTGAGCAGATCATCTTCGGAAGGCCGGCATGAACACCGTCGAAGACCCGAACACCACAACGGCAGCCAGGACGCCCGAGGAGCTTCCCGGCGTGGTCACCCGGCTTTTCAAAGGCGTGCTCTACGCCGAAGGGGACGAGAAGCTCTGGCAGTCGCTGCTGGGCCTCTCCTCCCAGGTCCGCGACTATGTTTCCGTCCTGGGGCTCGACCTGATCCTGGACGAATCCGAAGGCTACGCGTTCCTGAAGTCCCGCGAGGACGCCGACGCCGCGCTCCCCCGGCTGATCCCGCGGCGGCAGCTGACCTTCAACGTCAGCCTGCTGCTTGCCCTCCTGCGCGGCCGGCTGCTGGAGTTCGACACCAACAGCAGCGAGCTCCGGCTCATCATGACCGACCAGGACATCGCCGAGATGGTGGCCGTCTTCCTGCCCGAATCCAGCAACGAGGCCAAGATCATGGACCGGCTCGCCACCGACATCAAGAAGGTTGTGGAGCTCGGATTCCTGCGAAGGCTGAAAGGACAGCTTGGAACATATGAAGTGGTGCGCGTCCTCAAAGCGTTCGTGGATGCCCAGTGGCTGGAGGAGTTCGACGCGCGGCTGTCGGACTACCGGGCGACACTCGCCGGAACACCGTCCACCACGGCTGCTCTGACCGGGACAGGCACAATGGAGGCGGGAGGCAAATGACCGCGGATCTGCAGGACACCCTCTTCAGCCTGGAAGAAAAGACGGACGACGGCGGCACTCCCCCCGGTTTCCGGCTGCACCGTCTGGAGCTGCTCAATTGGGGCACCTTCCACCAGGGCGTGCGGACCTTCCGGCTGGACGGTGCCAACAGTCTCCTCACCGGCGACATCGGCTCGGGAAAGTCAACCGTCGTTGACGCCATCACCACCCTGCTGCTGCCCGCACACCGGATCGAATACAACAAGGCCGCCGGCGCACAGAAGAAGGAACGCTCGCTGATGTCGTATGTGCGCGGCTTCCACAAGAGCACGCGCAGCACCGGTGGTGAATACTCCAAGCCCGTGGCACTGCGGGGCACCGGCGCCCTGACGGTAGTGCTCGCCGTCTTCCATAATGCGGTGCTGGACAAGTCAGTCACCTTGGCAATCTCCCTTTGGGCCACCCAGGAGGCGGGCACTCCCAGCCGCTTCTACTCGCTGTCAGAGACGGACCAGTCCATCGCGGCGGACTTCTCGAACTTCGGCCAGGACCCGGTGAAGCTGAAGAAGAAGCTGCGCGCTGCCGGAACTGCCGTCCACGACACTTTTGACCCCTACGCCGCGGCCTTCAAGCGGCAGTTCGGAATCAGCAGCAACCAAGCTATGGAGCTGTTCCACCGCACGGTGTCCATGAAGCAGGTGGAGAACATTACCTCCTTCGTGCGCACCAACATGCTGGAAGAGGACAATGTCGGCGAGCGCATAAGCAACCTCATCCACCACTTCGACGACCTGAAAAAAGCCCACGATGCGGTGCTGCGGGCCAAGGACCAGATCGCACTGCTCACGCCGATCCGGGACGGCGCCGGCCAGCACGCACAGCTGAGCCGCGAGGACGAACTCGCCCGCCAGCAGCGGGACCAGCTGCGTCCTTGGTTCACGGACCGGAAGCTGCAGCTGAGCCTGGAGCACCAGTCGGAGCTCGAACGCACCGGGGAACGGCTGCAGGAAGACAACACCAAGCTGCGCACCGAGATCACCGGCAAGCGTCACGAGCTGTCCGCAGTCCAGGAGGACATCCGCACCAACGGCGGCGGCCGGCTTGCTGCGATCGATGCCGACGTTGCGCGGCTGACTGTCGAGTTCCGGGCCCAGCGGCAGCGCTTCGACACGTACGCCGCCGCTGCGAAGGATCTGGGGCTCCGACCACCGGAGGACCGTGTGCTGTTCGACGGCAACCGTGCCCGCCTCGAGGAGGTCGAAACAAACCTCAGTACCCAATCTGATGAGCTGCAGGAGAGCCGCACCCAGCTGACCATCACCCGCACCGAACAGACGGTGCGGCTGACCGAAATCGGTACCGAACTGCGTAGCCTGCAGTCCCGCCCCAACCTGCTGCCGCTGCCCCAACTCGAGCTCCGCCGTCGGCTCAGCGAGGGCACTGGGATCGCGGAGACCGCGCTGCCCTACGTCGGCGAACTCCTGCGGATCCGTGACGGCGAGAGCGCTTGGGAGGGTGCCGCGGAACGAACGCTGCACGGCTTCGCCTTGTCTTTGCTGGTGCCGGCTGAACACTATGCGGCAGTGAGCAGCTGGGTGGATATCAACAACCTGCGTGGCCGGCTGGTGTACCTGAAGATCGGCGAATCGCCCGCCGTCAGGACGGCAGAACCCGGCACGCTGGCCTCGAAGATCGCCACCAAGCCTGGCACGGCTTTCCGCAATTTCCTGGTGGATGAACTGGCGACGCGCTACGACCACGTCTGCTGCGACACGCTCGAGGATTTCCGCCGCTATCCCAAGGCGCTGACTGTCAACGGGCAGCTCAAGGGAGGCCGCGGTCGGCACGAAAAGGACGACCGTCGGGAGCTCACGGACCGGCGCAACTACGTGCTCGGCTGGGACAACCACGACAAGATCAGCCGGTTCCTCGCCGAACAGGACGAGTTCAAGGGCCAGCTCCAGGTCACCCAGACCGAGCTGAAGAAGGTTGACTCGTCACTAGGAGATCTGGGCAGGCGAAACCAGCAGCTGGGCACCGTGCGGTCTGTGGCGGACTTCGGCGAGATCAGCTGGCAGCTCACCGCCCGGCGCGTCGAGGAGCTCAAGGCGGAGAAGCTTGAGCTGGAGACCGCCAGTGACGTGCTGAAGCAGCTGACGGCCAAAGAGGCCGCCGTGGCCGAGGAGCTGGACCGGCTGGAGTACAAGGCCGGAAAGCTGCAGCAGCGGATCGGTTCCAATGAGAAGGATGCCAAGGACATCGGGGAAGCGATAGTTGAATGCGGCGGCATTCTCGCGGAGAATCCGCTGACGGACGACGGCGGCGTGCTGGCCGCCGTCGAACGCCTCACCGCGGCGGCGCTCGGGGACAAGACGCTGACCTACAAGAACACCGGAACGGTGGAAAGCTCCGTCCGCTCCGGGCTGACGGACGCCATCGACGCGCTATCCAAGCGCATCGCCCGGGCGGCGGAAAGCACCGTCCGGCTCATGGCAGACTTCCGCAACAAGTACCCGAACGAGACCACGGACATCGACGCCGCCCTCGAGGCTGCCAGTGACTACAACCGGCTGCTGGAGCAGCTAGTCAGCAACGACCTCCCCCGCTTCGAGGCGCATTTCAAGGAGTCGCTGAACCAGAACACCATCCACGAGGTGGTGGCGTTCAACGCGTTCTTGGACAGCCGCCGGCAGGACATCGTGAACCGGATCGGCGAGATCAACCAATCCCTCGCCGGAATTGAATACAACCCGGGGCGGCACATCCAGCTGGAGCACCAGAACACCTCCGACCAGGATGTGCGTGAGTTCGGGGTTGACCTGAGGGCTTGCTCGGAGGGGACCATCGGCGACGAGGACCAGTACTCAGAGGAGAAGTACCTGCAGGTGGAGCGGCTGATCGAGCGTTTCCGCGGCCGGGACGGACTGACGACTCTGGACGAACGGTGGACCGCCAAGGTCACTGACGTCCGGAACTGGTTTACGTTCTCGGCATCGGAAAAGTGGACCGAGACAGGCGAGGAGTTCGAACACTTCACGGATTCGGGCGGCAAGTCTGGCGGCCAGAAAGAGAAGCTGGCGTACACAATTCTGGCGGCGGCGCTGGCGTTCCAGTTCGGACTGGGCTCCGGCGCTGCGGCTGGGAGTGCGGGCAAGAAGCCGGGCGGCGGCCGGAGTTTCCGGTTCGTGGTGATCGACGAGGCGTTCGGGCGCGGGTCGGATGAATCGGCGCGATACGGCCTGCAGCTGTTCCAGCGCATGCAGCTTCAGCTGCTGATCGTCACGCCGCTGCAGAAGATCCACGTGATCGAGCCGTTTGTCTCGCACGTGGGATTCGTGGCGAACACCAACGGCGACGATTCCCAGCTGCGCAACATGACCATCCAGGAGTATCGGGACGAGCGGGACCGGCGTGCCGGCTGAGGGACCAAAGACGTGGACGACGCTGGCCGGGCTGCGTTCGCTGTCGCTGAAGGCCTGGAACAGCGGGGCCCTGTTGCGCGAACTGCTCGAACCCACCGGCGTCTACCCCCGCCGTCGGCCGTTGAAGCGCCCGACGGCGGCAGGCCTTTTACGCGATTACGCGGCGGCCCGTGAGTGGGCAGCGGAGCTGTCCGGCGGGGCCGGCCACTATCGTCTGGAGACGGTCGAGGTCGGCCGGACCACTATCGGTTCCAACCAGCTGCCAGCGGCGGCTGTGTTCGCCTCCGTGGACGACGAGATTGCGTTCATAGGCAAGGCAAGGGACGCAGCCCGGTTCGTGGAGCTCGCGGAGGGGCTGACCGTGCTGCATCCCTCGTGGCGCGCCTGGGCTTTGAAACGGCCGCTCCATCTGCTGGAGCTGGGCACCGTCGCACTGACTGCAGCCCGCGTGGCACTCTGGCTGCGCGACAACCCTGAGCCAGGCGTCTACGTCCGCCAGCTCAGCCTGCCAGGAGTACACACCAAGTTCATCGAGACCAATCGGCGAGTGATCGCTGAGCTGGCGGAGGCCCTGCGCGTTGGCTCCGTGCCAGATCCTTCCGAAGGCGAGGCCCTTCCGGATACACCGGCAGAGCCGGGTTCGCTGCTGGGGCAGCAGGCACCGCGGACTCCCGCAGCCCGCTTCGCTGCCAGGTACGGCTTCCTCCACCCACCTGAGCTCGTCAGATTCCGGATGCTGGATCCCACTGTGCCTCTACTCGGCGGCGCCAGGGACCTTACTGTCACTGCGGAAGCGTTTAGCTCTCTGCGACTGCCTGTGACGTCAGTGATCGTCACCGAGAACCTGGTCAATTTCCTGGCCCTGCCTGAACGGATGGAGACCATAGCCATCTACGGCGGCGGGTACGGATTCTCGTCCCTGCGGGACGCCCGTTGGCTGGCAGATTGCCAGGTCCTGTACTGGGGCGACCTGGACACACATGGCTTCCGGATCCTGGACGAGCTACGGGCAGTCCACCCGCACGTGGCCAGTGTTTTGATGGACGAGGCCACGCTATTGGCTCACCAGGACGCGTGGGGCAGTGAACCGTCACCATCCCGTGCAACACTCCCCAGGCTGACAGCCCCGGAGAATGCAGTCTATGAAGCGCTGGGCAACGATTCCTTCGGGAAGTCAGTCAGGCTTGAGCAGGAGCTGATTCGATGGGACTGGGCGCTGGAGCGGCTCCGGCCGTTGATTAAGCCTGTCGAAACCGAGCGCGGTGAATGACCCATGACGTCGAACCCACATCGGTGGGAGTAAGTGGGAGAATCATTGTAAGGTTCTGACACTTCGCGATATAAATGTCAGAATTCTCTTGGAATTATGACAGATAGGGTGACATGGGACAGGCGGAGGATCGCGACGGCATGACCGCGGGCGCGAAGTGGCCCGCCGCCACGTACGAACCCTACGAATGGAAGGGCAGAGAGGACGCCTACATGGCCTCCAGCTACCTGTCCGGTATGACCGGACGGCAGTATGAGGCGTTCGTCCCGCCGCTTATCGCCGGCAGTACCTACCTACCCTCACCCGGGGTCGCAGCTCTGGCAGAAGAGGCAGCCCAGGAGATCAGCCGGTTCGATGAGCGCTACGGCGAGCACCTCCGGCCGTTCGGGACCTTACTGCTGCGCAGCGAATCCACTGCGTCCTCCCAGATCGAGAACCTTACCGCCAGCGCCCGCAGCCTGGGAGAGGCAGAGCTCGGTGTCGAAGACCGTGAAAACGCCACTCTCGTCGTCCGCAACGTCCGCGCCATGGAGACCGCCCTCGCCGCCGCCAACCATCTCAGCCCCGACAGCATCCTGGACATGCACCGGGCCCTCCTGGACGGCACCCGAGACACCGATGTCGCTGGCCAATGGCGCGAGGAACAGGTGTGGATCGGCACTAGCACGGTGAGTCCCATCGGTGCGCAATTCGTTCCACCGCACCACACACGGGTTCCGGAGCTGATGGCCGATGTCATGGACTATGCCCGCCGCACGGATGTTCCCGCCATCATTCAGTCCGCCATCGCGCACGCCCAGTTCGAGACCATCCACCCGTTCACCGACGGCAACGGCCGCACCGGGCGGGCTCTGCTCCACGCCATGCTCAAGCACCGCGGCGTGGCCTCCCACGTCACCGTCCCGGTTTCAGCCGGTCTGCTTGCCAACGTAGAGGCCTACCACGAGGCACTCACTGCCTACCGGACTGGCGACCCTGAGCAGATCATCAGGGTCACCGCAGAAGCGTCATTCCGTGCCATCGACAATGGAGCCAGGCTTGCCGACGACGTCGTCGCGATCACCGAAGGCTGGACCTCCAGGATCGCCGCCCGCGGCGACTCTGCAGTTTGGCCGATCCTGGACCTGTTGGCCCACCAGCCGGTGGTGAACGCCGCGGTACTGGAACGAAAGCTAGGCCTGGACTACAGACGCCAGAAGCGGGCATTGGACGCACTAGAAGAAGCCGGTGTCGTCGTCGGCGTGAACAAATTCAAGAAAGGCCGGTTCTGGCGGGCCCCGGAAATGCTCAACGCCTTGGACGCCTTCGCCGAGCGGGCCGGACGCCGCGTCCGCTCATGAACTTGTAGCAGCTATTGCGCTGCCGCGGCTTCCATACCGGCGACCATTGCTTGTGCCTGCTCGCGAACCTCGATGCAGTTGAGCCATGAGGCGACGAGAGTTCTCCTGACGAAGGCGTGGTCCAGTCCTAGGTACTCCGCGATTTCGCGGAAAATCCTTTGATGAACCATTCCTTCAGTGTGTGCGATGGCAGCGTCGAGCCTCGCACGCGGGACGCCGAGTCGGTCTGCTGCCTCAGATCCGCAAGACTCAAGAATGCTCATCTCGGGATCACCTCCGGGCAAAAAGAATGCGTCGACGTCCTCAGCGTCTGAGCGCTGATCGCCATCCAGCACCAGCAGAGTTACGAGCCGTCTCATCGTGGACAGAATGGTCAAGGTTCTTCTTGCCTCACCGGTACCACCGAGTCGCACGATGTCCCAGGACCGGCCGTGGTCTAGGCCGAAAAACGCGAGAGCCATTCGAAGAATCTCCTCACCCAGCGAGTCTTCGACTATTGCTAAGTACTTCACCGACTGCTCATAACCGAGGGCCACCATGACCTCGTCGTGAGTCACGTCGTCTCTAATCACTACCCCGTTCGCGCCTCGAACGGCGAAACGCAGTAGGTCGATGGGGAGCCTTCGGATCATAGCTTCGGAATGAGTGGCGATGATCGTTTGGAATCCGCCGGCAAGCGTACGTCGGGCGATCTCATCCAAGAAAGCGATATGCCCTCGCGGCGAAAGGTAGCTTTCAGGTTCATCGATGAGGACAATGTCGGTGGCCAGAGACCTCCCAAGTTCCCAAATGCAGTAGAGAACCCAAAGTTCTCCCGAGCTCATCTCATACGCGGTACGCACTTGACCGTCCGGCATCGTCGCTTCAACGTATGGCGCGTCATACGAATCACTCCTGAAGGTGAAGAACTCTACGCTCGCATATGGGCGTCCAAGGATTCTGTTGATGCTGCCCAAGGTCGGCCGGTCGGCCGACCAGTTTCCTTCGAAGTCCTTGGCGTGGTCCGGAACTTCAACGTCCTGCATCCACATCTCGTAGTCAGCAAATGCTCGGTGTGCACTGAGCGGCACGGTGACACGAAGTGCTTCGTCGTTCTCGCCAAAAGTGAAACTCTCGATCCGTGGCCCGGCGAGATCGACGCTAAATTCTTGCGGGTTCCACCCCGACCCCATGTAAATCGATTGGGTGCCTGCGACGGCGCCAACTTCCGCTCTGCTCGCCTCCTTCCATCTGGACCTGGAGGCCGGAGGAAACCGCATGTGTTCCCCGCCGTACTTCGGCAACGACTCTTCCAAAATCTTCAAGAGATACGTCTTCCCTGCGCCGTGACTTCCGACAACCGCCGTGAGTTGCCCGAACCGCACTTCCTGTGGCGTGAAAACCGGCGAGCCGACAATACTGATGCGTTGAAGGTGGATGCGGTTATTCTTCGCTAACTTCGAGAGCACGCTCGGGTGATCATTGGCTGGCTGCATACGCCGAGTCTATGGAGAACCTGGGACATTCCGGAGGCCCTAGCTTGTCCAACAAACAAGTCACACGTGTCGTACGCTGGAATTCCCGAAGACCACAGAGCGAGGAATAACGTGCACGAGGACGCCGCCAGGTTCCTGTCCCAGCCGGTGAAGGCCCAACCCGGCTCGCCGCTGCGGGTTGCCGTGTACTCCCGGATCGCCGGGGCCATCCGCAACAGCCTGCTGACACCCGGCTCCATGCTCCCCACCGAAACGGAGCTCGGCGCGGACATGAAGGTCAGCCGCACCGTGGTCCGCGAAGCCCTGATGCTGCTCGAAGAGGACGGACTCATCCGGGCCCGCCGCGGCGTCGGCCGGTTCGTCGCCGATACCCTCCCCCGCATCGGCATCGAGCGGATCCGTCCCTTCGAGGAAGTCCTCGGGGGCCCCGGCCAGCACGTCGAGATCAAGCGCATCCAGGTGGTGCGGCAGCCGGCATCCGAGTTCGCCGCGCCCGGCGTGGGCGTCGAACCCGGCGCTGACGTCTGGCTCTGGGAGTCCGTCCTGATTCGCGACGGCGAGCCTGTCGCCCACCTGCAGGAGAACGTCTCCGCCCAGCCCGTGCGGCTGGGCAAAGCTGCCCCCGCACCGCTGGAAATCGACGACGACGGCGGCACCACGCTGCTCGCCGCCCTCAACTCCCGCTTCGGCCGGGTCCTCGGACCCGGCGAATGCCAGATCAGCCTGAGCCAGGTGGGACCCAGCCGGGCCAAGCTGCTGGACCTGCGGGCCCCGGATCCGGTCCTCGTGCTGACGCAGTACGTCAGGCACGCGAACCGGCCCTTCTACCTGGCCAAGTGCCTCATCGCGGCACGCGCCGGGCACCTGTCCGTGATGCAGTCGCTCCAGTCTTAGTCCTTCGGCCTCGTAATAGCTAAGGGCAGGTGCCGGCGACGGCCTTGCATGCGTTCACGCGGCCACGTGCCCAGTTCGTGCCCGTGCCGGGGATCGGGTCGGCGGTTGATTCGATTTTCGCGCGGACGGAATCTTTGTCAGGGCTAGCCTGCGATGCCCAGACAAGCGCGGCAACGCCGGCGACAACAGGTGAGGCCATTGAGGTGCCGCTGGCGACGTCATAGCCCATGGACCGGCCGTTCTGCGTACCCAGGAGGAACTCGTGGTTCGGGAAGGTCGAGTAGACGTTGACACCCGGCGCGGCGACATCCACCCACTTTCCATAGGTTGAGAAGGATGCTTTGTTGTCCTTGTTGTCCGTTGCAGCCACGGCAATGACGTTGGGATAGGCGCCCGGGTAGATCTTGGCCTGGGTACCGGCGTTGCCGGCCGCGGCAACGATCACTACACCCTTATTCCAGGCGTAATTGACGGCAGCTTCGAGAGTGCGTGAAGAGACGCGCTGTCCAAGGCTCATATTGATGATGTTGGCGCCGTTGTCGGCGGCCCAGCTGATGCCGTTTGCAATGACTGAGCTGGAGCCGGACCCGCTGTCATTGAGCACTTTGACATCCAGGATGCTGCAGTCCGGGCACACACCGGCAACACCAATCTTGTTGTTGTACTTGGCGGCAACGATGCCAGCGACGTGGGTGCCGTGACCGTACTTGTCCTCAGGGTTTGCTTTGGGATCCTCTTTGGTGTCCGCACTGACGAAGTTCGCGTATCCAACAACCTGCGATGCGATGTCGTCGTGGACGTTTGCCACGCCGGTATCGAGAATGGCCACCTTGGTGCCGTCGCCGGTCGTGACCTTCCAGGCTTCAACGGCGTCCACATCGGCGTCCGCTTTGCCGTCGGCCGCTAGCAGCGTGCCGGCGGTGCTCGTAAGAGACTGGCCAACGTTCTGCAGGGCGTACTGTTGCGGGAAATACTGGTCATCGGTCGCGGCAGTAACCACCTCGTCCGGCTCGGCGTACTCAACCGCCGGGTTCCGGCTCAATGCTTCGATGAGCTGCAATTCCTTGCCGGCCGGAACTTTGATGAGTTGGGCGCCGGTACTG
This sequence comes from Arthrobacter oryzae, assembly GCF_030812315.1. Classification (GTDB taxonomy): domain Bacteria; phylum Actinomycetota; class Actinomycetes; order Actinomycetales; family Micrococcaceae; genus Arthrobacter; species Arthrobacter oryzae_B. The sequence continues at coordinate 44,054 of NZ_JAUSSM010000004.1, forward strand.
CCGATGCCAGCGCCCTCGCTGAGGCCATGCTGGCGCAGCACTCCGGCAGCCGCTCCGTGGTCGCGGAATTTGACCATGATTTGCCCCGCGATACGGGAGGACTCGGAACCCGCCGCGTTCCCTGGGAGCGCCAACGTGATGGCGCCAAACCCCATGATGATCACTGTGAAAAAAGCTATAAGGATTCTTCTCATGGGGAGTATCTTGCGTCAATCTCCACGAGCTAGATAGTGGGAGCGGGCAAGTGGTTGCCGACTGCCGGATCGAAAGCTGCCGCCCCGCCGCACGGCACTGCGCCGACAAACGAAAGCAGCACCTCCACCAGGTGCGTCGACCGTCACCACCGGGGCCACCGCGGATGCAGGCGAGCAGGCTAAGTTTCCTGAGGCGGGGATTTCGGTTGGGGTGGCGGGCGCCGGGCTGCTCCGCGGTCGTCTGAGGAGCTCCCTGGTGCTGGCCTTCCCCTCACGACGTAGCGGCCGGTAGCCGGTAGACCACCTCGGGCGTATGGTTCGTTTATGGATCGGATACGGGCCATCCTTCTTCCCGGTGCCGTGCTCCCCGCCCAGCCTGCGTACGAAGCTCTGATTGACGCCCTGGGCCCGGATGTAGAGGCCGTGGCCAAAGACTTGGAGCTCTACGCAGACGATGAGCCGCCGCCCGGCTGGAGCCTGGACACAGAGATCGACGGCGTGCTCCGCGAAGCCGATGCCCGGGGATGGGAGAGGTTCCACCTTGTGGGCTATTCGGGCGGCGGCGCGGCTGCGCTGGCGTTCGCTGCCAAACATCCCGGACGTCTGCTGAGCCTGACGCTGCTGGAGCCGGCCTGGGCCGGGAACTGGGACTGGAGCCCTGCGCACGCGGAGCTCTGGAAGAAGTACGAGCAGCTGGAAGCCCTTCCCCCGGAGCAGTTCATGCCCGCCTTCATCAGGCTGGGAGTTAAGCCCGACGTCGTGCTTCCACCACCGCCGCCGGGTCCCCCGCCGCCGTGGATGGCAAAGCGGCCCGCGGGTATCAGGGCGTTCCTGCGGAACTTCAAGAGCTATGACCTGGACAGGGCACGTTTGACCGCGTTTCCCCAGCCGGTGTTCTTCGCCCTCGGCGGCCTGAGCAACCCGGACGACTACGGCGAGATCGCCGGCCGGCTGGCAAGGGTCTTCTTCCCGGACTTCCACCTGGAGGTGTTCTCCAAGCGCCACCACTTCGACCCGCCACACCGGATCGAGCCCGAGCGGCTTGCTGAGCTGCTGCGGGCGCACTGGGAGCGGGCGCAACGCGAGAGTGCGACATCCGCTGGCTCCTGACTTTGCAGTCAGCTGGGCGACACGCGTCCGCCCTCACATGGCGCTAAGACGCCAAGAGACTCCCCGCGTGACCGTAAAAGCCCAAATTCGCCGTCGAACGTGCGCGCCTCCCCCCCACCACCACGCGGGCGATCTTGAATTGAATGATGGTCCCGGCGCACATGGCACGGGCAAGGGTGGCGTAAAGCGTGGTGTCTCGGTAATCTTCTGCCGGCCTGCTGCGCGGAGCGCGGACATTTCTCCGTGCGCGATCGGGTCGGCGTTTTGGACCCGTTCGTTGTGTCCGCTGGCAATGACCATGCCGTCCCGGGCGAGCGCTGCTCCGAGGGGATGCCGCCTTCCGCCAGGCTCTTTTGGGCGGCTGGTAGGTGGCTTCGAATGCCGAGTCGGAAGCGTTCCGGAACCGCAGCGGGCCCTCCCGACATGTTCGGCCGGAAAGAGTCAGCAGAAATGTTTCCTATTGACAGGAAAACTTTCCGCAATCTATTCTGAATGTGTTGCACATCTCATCACTTCCAGGAGGATTCGTGAGCTTCACGTCCCGCAGGGTAACCATGGCCGACGTCGCCAACGCCTCTGGCGTTTCCATAGGCACGGTGTCCAAGGCGCTCAACAAACGGGGCCAGCTTCGTGAAGATACCCGGGTCCGCGTCCTGGCTGCCGCTCGGGAACTCGGTTTCGAGGCCCCTGCTGCGGAAGGCAACCACAACGACGTCCTCACCATCGGTCTGGTGACGTCGGACGACATCGGACGCTTCAGCATTCCCGTTATGTACGGGCTAGAGGATTCGTTCGGCCCGGAGCAGGCATCGGTGCTCATCAGCAACTCACGGGGCGATCTGGTCCGCGAGCGCCACTGCGTGGAGACGCTGGCCTCCCGCAATGTCGATGCAATCGTGGTCATGACGAATCTCACCGGCCCGCGCGCCCCACTGCCCCCGACATCGGTGCCGATCGTCTATGTCATGGGACATTCTTCCGACCCCGAAGACATGTCAGTGGTGGTTGACCAGGTGCAGGGCGTACTCCTTGCACTCGAACATGCAGCCAACCTGGGCCATCAGAACATCGCCTACGTAGCGGGGCCCCGCCAGGACTACTCGGCCCGCATCCGCGCCGAGGCCGTACAGGAACATGCCGGAGCCTTCGGGCTCACCCTGGCGGGCGACCGTCCCCTCTACGGAAACTGGTCCGAGGCCTGGGGCAGGCAAGCCGCCCAGATGCTGCGCCAGCGGGTGGAACCTGTGGACATCGTTCTCTGCGGCAGTGACGAGATCGCCCGCGGTGTGGCTGACGGACTCCGCGAGGCAAACATTGTGGTGCCCCATGACGTCGCGATCATCGGCTTCGACAACTGGGCAGCAGCGGCCATGAACTGCAGGCCATCCCTGACAACCGTCGACATGAACCTTGAAGAACTGGGCCGCGCCGCAGGAGCACGTGTCCTTGAAGCCATCGGCGGAAACAGCAGGCCCGGCGTCGACGCACAGCCCTGCCAGCTCATCGTCCGCGATTCCACCTAACAATCATCCCGCTCCACCAACGTCAACGACCACGAGGGACCAATGATGCACTCCCCACCGGCCGGCCTTCGCCGCGCCCAAAATTCCCCCACCGGCGGCAGCCGGGACTTTAGCCGCCGCTCTGTACTGACGCTCGGAGCCGCAGCCGTGGCAGCGACGTTCGGCCTGTCAGGATGCTCGGCTGTCCTGCCGGAAACAGATGTGGCTGCAGCGAACTTCGGGAGAAACCCGTCCGGCTCCATCCGCTTCTGGTGCCGAGCCACGGCCTTCAAGCCCGCTCAGCTCATCGTGGACAAATACCACCGGGCCCAGCAGGCAGTGAGGATTGAGCTCACCGTCCTGCCGGAGGGCCAGATGACAACAAAGCTCGCCACCGCGATCCGGGGCGGTTCCGTGCCGGACGTCGTTGCCCCTGACTCCGTCACGACTCCCGTTTTCAGCACCCGGGACGCCTTAACGGACCTCACCCCGCTGATCAACGAGCTCCCCTACGCGGAGTACCTGAACAAGCCGCTCCTTGACGTGGCCTCCTTCAACGGGAAAATCTACGGGCTCCCGGCGCTTTCCAACGTCTCGCAACTGTTCTGGAACAAAGAGCTCTACGAGAAGGCAGGGCTGAACCCGGATAAGGGCCCCAGCAACTACGCGGAATACCTGGAGCACGCCGCGGCGGTTCAGTCCATCAAGGGGGTTTCCGGAGTGACCTTCACCGGCAACTCCGCGGGCATCCTTGGCTACGTGATCCAACCGCATTTCTGGGCCGACCAGAGCCCGTTCTACAAGGGGCCGCTGGGCCGCCAGCAGGCGGCGGTGCTGGGCAACGAGCCGCTCCGCAGGACGCTGGAGCTTTACCGCAGCTTCTACACTGAAGGGCTCGCCCAGCCAGGGGCCGAGGCGGACTCCGGTGCGGCGTGGGGGCAAGACTTCCTCAAAGGAACTGTGGGGCTTTTCCCGGGGTCCTACGACCTGGTGGTAGGGGGCGCCACACCGGATTTCCTGGACAAGCTTGGGGTCAGCGCCTTCCCTGGCCCCGACGGAAACGTTTCGCAATTTTCCGGCGGAGCGGTTTTGTCCATTCCCCGGGGCGCCTCGAATCCCGGGGCCGCCTGGGATTTCATCCGCTTCGTGGGCGAGCTTGAACAGCAGTCCGAACTGGCCGCATTGGGCTGGTATCCGGTGCGCAGCGACATCCTCAAAACCGGCTTCGCAGAGAAATTCCCCCTTATGGTCCCGGGCATGGAGCGCATGAACGAAGGCTTCGCCGCTCCCACCACGCTCTACACACAGCTCACCAACACCGTGCAGTCGCCCTGGCTTGCGATGTTCCGCGAAGCAGTCTTCAGCCAGGACGCCCTCGACGACGTTCTTCACCGGGCGCATGAAGAGACTGCCCGAGTTCTGAAGGTGAATCAGGCATGACAACCGCAACCCCGTTCCAGACCCAACCCCAGACCGGGACCAAGGCACCGCGGCGCGCATCGCGCCGCGACTCCTACACCGGCATGCTGATGCTCGCCCCGGCCGTGCTCCTCGTAGCTGTTTTCGTCATCGTTCCGCTGGTGTTTGCCGTGGTCATCTCCCTGACCAACTGGCCGCTGGTGGGCGAAGTGGAGTTCAACGGGATCGAAAACTACATCACCGCCTTCGCCGACACCGTGTTCTGGGGATCCATCCTCTACACGCTGGGTTTCGCCGTCATCTCCACAGCCTTAGGAATCACCGTCGGTTACTTGCTCGCCATGCTTGTCCGCTCCAACCGCCGGGGCGCCGGGCTCATCCGCACTGCAGTGTTCCTGCCCTACGTCATCGGCATCACCTCCTTAAGCTTCGTGGCCATCCTGGAGTTCCGGCCGGACAGCGGCGCGCTCGACCAGCTGCTCCTTAACCTCGGCATCACCTCGGCGCCCACGGCCTGGCTCCTGGACGGTACGAGCGCCACCGTGCTGATAGTCCTCCTGGGCACCTACGTGGGCTCCGGCTTTACCATGATCATCCTGATGTCCGGCATGCAGAGCATCCCGGACGAACTCTACGAATCCGCCCAAATAGACGGCGCCGGACGGTGGAAGCAGGAATTCCTGGTCACCGTTCCGCTGCTCAAGCGGTACCTCGGACTGCTGACCGTGATGGGCTTCATCGGCGCCATCCTCGCCTTCACCCAGTTCTTCATCATCACGGGCGGAGGCCCGGGAACAGGCACCCTCACAACCATGCTCTACGTCTACAACAAGGCCTTCGGCGACCTGCAGGTGGGTTACGCAACCGCCCTGTCGTTTGTCGTCGTCGTCATCGCAGCAGGCCTCACCCTCATTCAGTTCCGCGTCATGCGCGAGGACTGACCAGCACACACTCTTCGTCCGAGTCCGATCAAAGGAGATTCCGTGACAACTTCCACCCAAGCGCCGCCGCCGGTCACTTCGCGGCTGCCCCGCACTCCCCCCAACGCTCCACATGCCAAGAAAGCACCTGCATCGGCACGGCTCAGGACGGCACTGTACGCGCTGATTGGCACCGTCGTATCGATACTCTTCGTTGCCCCGGTGCTCTGGTCCGTCCTCCGTTCCCTTCAGCCCGGAGCCCAGATTGCAGGCCCGGCGGCGGGGCAATCGTTCACGGACCTGTCCCTCGACAACTACGCCGGCCTCATCAACAACATCGGCGCCGGCTCCTACATCTGGAACAGCCTGACCATTGCGCTGGGCTCCGCGGTGTTGAGCGTGGTCATCACCACCCTTGCCGCCTACGCCCTGGTCAACTACCCGTTCCGGGGATCGAATGTGGCGTTCGCGCTCATCCTGCTGACCATGATGGTCCCCTTCCAGGCCATCCTGACGCCGCTCTTCCTGGAGATGAACGCCCTGGGCCTGACAGACTCCTTGGCCGGCATCATCGTCTTCCACCTCACCTTCAACCTCCCCTTCGGCGTCTTCCTGATGAGAAACTCCTTCGCCCAGATCCCGGCGGAGGTTGTAGAAGCGGCACGGATCGACGGCGCGGGTCCCCTCCGGATTCTGTTCTCCGTGCTGAGGCCCATGATTGTCCCCGGGGCCGTGACAGTATTCCTCTTCGCGTTCCTCGGCGCCTGGGGAGACTTCCTGGGCGCGCTGACTTTCCTGACCAGGCAGGAGCTCTTCACCCTGCCCGTCGCGGTGGAGAATGTCGCCTCCGGCGCGTTCGGAACGGTGAATTACGGTTACGTCATCGCGGGCGCGGTGTTGCTTATGCTCCCCTGCCTCATCCTCTACGCAGCCGTCCAGCGCTATTACGTGCGGGGCCTCGTCGCGGGGGCCGTCAAGGGCTAAGACCCGAAGCCGTCCCGTTCCCCACAGACTCGAACCCAGAAAGCCGCACTTCCCATGCACCCCACCACCGCCACCGCGGAAACCACCCTGCCGCCGTCGTCCTTTCCCTTGAACAGCGTCCGGCTGCTGCCCAGCGACTTCAAGAACGCGCAGGACACCGATATCCGTTATGTCCTGGCACTGGACGCCGACCGTCTCTGCACGCCCTACCGCAGGGAAGCAGGACTTCCGACGACGGCGGCGGCGTACGGCGGGTGGGAATCCGACGGCCTGGCAGGACACATCGGCGGGCACTACCTCTCGGCCTGCGCGCAGTTGTTTGCGGCAACGGGCGATGCCCGGTTGCTCGAGCGGCTGCAGTACGTCCTGGGCGTGTTCGAAGAGTGCCAGAACGCGGCGGGCACCGGGTACCTGGGCGGGGTTCCCGGCGGCCGCCGCCTCGGCGAAGAACTCCGGGCAGGAGAAATTGATGCTGACGTGTTCACGCTCAACGGACGTTGGGTCCCGCTTTACAGCCTCCACAAGACCTTCGCCGGACTCCTGGATGCCTACACGTATGCCGGGGCAGAATCGGCCCTGCGAATGCTCACCCGTTTGGCGGACTGGTGGCTCACGGTTTCAGCCGGCCTGGACGATGACTCGTTCGAGGAAGTCCTGGTCACCGAGTTCGGCGGAATGAACGACACCCTGACATCCCTTGCCGAACTGACAGGGCGGGACGACTACCTGCGCGAGGCTGCCCGTTTTTCGCACCGCGCCATCCTGGAACCCCTTGCTGCATGCCATGACCGGCTGGACGGGCTCCACGCCAACACGCAGATACCCAAGGTGGTGGGGTACGAACGGTTCGCGCAGGCCACGGGCAGCCAGGAGCATCTCGAGGCGTCCGACTTCTTCTGGCACACCGTCACCCGTGAGCGGACCGTGTCGATCGGGGGCAACAGCGTCCGGGAGCATTTCCACCCGTCGCGCGATTTCACGCCCATGATCCTCGACGTCCAGGGTCCGGAGACCTGCAACACCTACAACATGCTCAAGCTCGCCAAGCTGCGCTTCGAGCGGGCCGGCGACCCCGGAGCGGTGGAGTTCTACGAGCGCGCCACCTTCAATCACATCCTGTCCTCCCAGCACCCTGTGCGCGGCGGGTTCGTGTACTTCACGCCGATGCGTCCGTCCCATTACCGCGTGTACTCCACCGTCCATGAATCCATGTGGTGCTGTGTGGGTTCCGGCCTGGAAAACCATGCCCGCTATGGCGAGCTGATCTACAGCCACAGCGGCGGCAACCTGGCAGTGAACCTGTACATCGCTTCGGAGCTCAACTGGGCCGAAAGAGGCGTGAAGGTCCGGATGGAGACAGATTTCCCGTACTCGGATACCGTCCGGCTGACCGTCACAACTGCCAGCCCCACAGACTTCACCCTGCAGCTGCGCCGCCCGGAGTGGGCAACGGCCATGGAGATTCATGTCCATGAAAGGGACGCGGCCGGCGGACCGCCAGAGGCGCAGGCAGTGCAGGGGAACGCCGGCTACGTCCATCGCGTGTGGGAAGGAACCACCACGGTCTCCGTACGTCTTCAGGCCGACATCCTGGCCGAGGCCCTGCCTGACGGTTCTCCCTGGGTTTCCTTCCTCTACGGGCCCGTGGTCCTCGCCGCCCGGGAGGGAACCGCCGGCATGGATGCCGTGGACGCGCCGGACGAGCGCATGGGGCATGTTGCTTCCGCTCGCCAGGATCCCCTGGCCGGCACACCGGTGGTAGTTTCAGCGGACCCGGCAGCCGCCGTCGAACTGTCCGACCGGGCGGCCGTCACTGCGGAACTGACCGCCGTTCGGAACGGCACAACCGTTCGGCTCAAGCTCGAGCCGTTTGCCGGGATCCACGACGAGCGCTACACCGTGTACTGGCCCACGGGTGCCTCCGCCGAGATGCGCACGGCAGAGCTTGCCGCAACTGATGCGGCAGCGGACACGAGGGGCGATGTCATCGACGCCGTGTCCGCGGGTGAGCAGCAGCCGGAGTCCGACCACTTCTTCGCCGGCGAAGCCACCCGGGCCGGCGGTCAGGACGGAGTGCACTGGCGCAGCGCTACGGGCTGGTTCTCCTATGTGCTCAAGGACTCCGGCGGCAGAGCCGCCTCCGTACGGGTAAGGATGCGGCCTGACGCAGGACGTGGACAGCGGATCAGCCTCAATGGCGTGCCGCTGAAGGAGGCTTTGGACTCCCGCGTCGAGCATGGCCAGGAGGTTACCGAATACGCCGTCCCCGCAGAGGCAAGGGCTGATGCGTCCGGGGCGCTCGTCTTCGCTGTCCATGCCCTCCCCGGCACCGCCACCGGTGACCTGCTCTCCGTCGAATTACTCGACGGCGCCCGCCTTGCCTGACCGGGGTGTCTTGGTCTTCGGCCTCCTTCGCGATCCAGGACGGCGCGCCGGCGCGCCAGAGACGGTAATGAGCAGCCGACGACGGCGCGGCGGCCGGCTCGTCCGCTGACCGCCCCGGCCGCTGTTGTTAGGCCAGCCGTGCTGGCTTCAGCCGCAAGATAGGCGAAGCGGCCATCCAACTGGCCCGTGGCTACCGGACGGCGTCGTATGCCTTGACGCGGCCGGCTAGCCCAGAAATGTGCCGGACGGGTGGGACGGCTACGCCGCCCACGGCGCAGCTCCCGTCCGGCGTCAGGGAGCGAGGAGCCCGTCGGCGACAATCGCGAGCATCGGCGCCATTGAGTCGGCGGGAAGCTCGCTGTTGTCCACCACTGCAGCCACGCCGCCGACGAGCCGGCTGATTTGGATTGCCTCCACCCCGGGGCGCAGGGCCGAGTCCAACCCGTCAATCAGGCGCTGATTCGCATTGACGTAGGTCGTGCATTTTGCTGCGAATGGCGACCCGGGATCGCCCAGCGCAGCAGTGATCCGCGCGGCTGCACCCTTATGTTCTGTCAGCATCGCCGCATATTCGGTCAGCCAGGTCAACAGCCGCTCCCGCGCGGAGGCGTCGAGCGATAGCGCCCTGTCGACTGCCGCGTTGACCTTCCCCGCCCAAGCCTCAAGGACCGCGTCGTACAGCGACTCTTTGGTCGGGAAGTGCCGGTACAGCGTGCCGGGCCCCACCTCGGCCCCTTTGGCCACCTCGTCCATCGACACGGCGTCGAAGCCCTTGGCGCGGAACAGCGCACGTGCCACCTCCACGATCCGATCGCGGTTGCGTTGGGCGTCAGCGCGCACAGAAACACCTCTCAAAACATGGTTGCCAAACGGAGAGTGTCTCCGTATAGTTCTAAACGGAGCATCTCTCCTTTTAGTGTACGTCAGCCCTTCGGCTAGAACAGGACACCATCCCATGACATCCACAATCGCCACAGGGGCGCCCGCCGGGCTCGCCCGGAGAAGCGGAAATCCGCGCGGCCCCGCCGGCAGCATTGGCCTCTGGCTGGTCATGCTTGCCCAACTCATGCTTGTCCTCGATGCGACCGTCGTAAACGTCGCACTCCCCCACATCGCCACCGACCTCGATTTCACCCCGGCCCAGCTCAGCTGGGTCCTGAACGGCTACGCCGTTGCCTTCGGCGGCCTCCTGCTGCTCGGCGGACGGATCGGAGACGTCTTCGGCCGTCGCCGCACGTTCCTGGTGGGCGTGGCAGTCTTCACGGTCTTCTCGCTGCTCGGCGGCCTGGCCACCTCACCCCTTCTCCTCGTCATCTCACGCGCACTCCAAGGCCTCGGTGCCGCGTTCGCCGCCCCGAGCGTGCTCGCGCTCATCACCACGAGCGCGCGGGACGACGGCGCGCGGAACCGGGCGCTTGCATTGTTCTCCGCCGTCGCCTCGATGGGCGGCGCGCTCGGGCTCATTCTTGGCGGCCTGCTCACCGACATCGCCAACTGGAGGTGGACCCTCTTCATCAACGTGCCGATCGGCGTCGTCGTACTCCTTGCCGTGCCGCGCCTCGTCGCCGAAACTCCCCGGAGACCCGGGCGCTTCGACGTGCTCGGAGCGGTGACCGCAACGGGCGGCGCCGTCGCCATCGTGTGGGCCCTCATCCAGGCGGGCGACGACGGCTGGTCCAGTCCCCGCACGATCGGCGGGCTGGTGGTCGGCGCAGCGCTGCTCACCGTGCTCGCCTTCACCGAGCGGAGAGTGGCCCACCCCCTGCTGCGGCCGCAGCTGCTCAGCAGCCCGAGCCGGGTGGCGGCGCTGGCGGCAATGGCGGCCACCTACGGCGGGATGCTGGCGATGTTCTTCCTCATGGTCCAGTACCTCGAAAACGATCTGCACCTCACGCCACTGCTGACGGGGCTGGCGTTCCTGCCGATGCCCCTGAGCATCTTCGCGATGTCGCGAATCGTCCCGCGACTGGTCGAGCGCTTCGGGGCCGTCCGCCTCGTCATCCTCGGCACCGCACTTCGCGTGGTCGCCTTCCTGCCGCTCACGCAACTGAGTCCGGACACGCCCTTCGCCGCCGTCATGGTTGCCCTGCTCTTGACGGGAATCTCAGCCGGCATGACGTTCATGCCGCTCACGACGCTCGCGCTCCGCGACGTCGAACCCGAGCACGCAGGGTCCGCCTCTGGGCTTTTCCAGACAATGCAGCAACTTGGCGGCGCCGTTGGACTGGCCATCGTGGCTTCGACCTACGCGGCCTTCGCTGTCCCCGGAGACTTCCTGACCGGTGGACGGGCCGGGTTCTGGTCGGCGACCATCCTCTCCGCCCTCGCGCTGGCAGCCGTCGTCGGGCTGGTCATCAGACCTCGGAAGGTGGCATGAGGGCACCCGCTCGCCGGTCACACCAGGTGCGGCGCGAAGGCGCCGTCGAGCTCCAGCACCACACGGCAGCGGGCGCCGGGCTGCTCCGCGGTCGTCTGAGGAGCTCCTGGTGCTGGCCTTCCCCACACGACGTAGCGGCCGGTAGCCGGTAGGCCACCTCGGGCGTATGGTTCGTTTATGGATCGGATACGGGCCATCCTTCTTCCCGGTGCCGTGCTCCCCGCCCAGCCTGCGTACGAAGCTCTGATTGACGCCCTGGGCCCGGAAGTAGAGGCCTTAGCCAAAGACTTGGAGCTCTACGCAGACGATGAGCCGCCGCCCGGCTGGAGCCTGGACACAGAGATCGACGGCGTACTCCGCGAGGCCGACGCCCTCGGCTGGGAGACGTTCCACCTTGTCGGATACTCCGGCGGCGGCGCAGCGGCTCTTGCCTTCGCCGCCAAACACCCCGAACGCCTGCTGAGCCTGGCCCTGCTCGAGCCCGCCTGGGCCGGCAGCTGGGACTGGAGCCCTGCCCATGCGGAGCTGTGGAAGAAGTACGAGGAGCTGGAAGGACTCCCTCCGGATGAGTTCATGCTGGAGTTCATGAGGCTGGGGGTGAGGCCCGACGTCGTCCTTCCACCGCCGCCTCCGGGTCCCCCGCCGCCGTGGATGGCAAAGCGGCCCGCGGGTATCAGGGCGTTCCTGCGGAACTTCAAGAGCTATGACCTGGACAGGGCACGTTTGGCCGCGTTTCCCCAGCCGGTGTTCTTCGCCCTCGGCGGCCTGAGCAACCCGGACGACTACGGCGAGATCGCCGGCCGGCTGGCAAGGGTCTTCTTCCCGGACTTCCACCTCGAGGTGTTCTCCAAGCGCCACCACTTCGACCCGCCACACCGGATCGAGCCGGAGCGACTGGCCGAGTTGCTCCGAAAGCACTGGGAGCGGGCCGAAGGCAGGAGTGAGGCATCAACTGGCTCCTGACTTTGCAGTCCGTTCAGCGACACGCGTCCGGCCTGGGATCTGAGACGCCAGGAGACTAGCTGGGGGCGAGCAATCGCGCTGCTGCGTCTCGCCCCACCGCGAAGGGCTGCGGGAAGGTACCCATTCCCATTGTCACGAGCCCGCCCTCGTACAGAAGCATCAACGAGTCGGCTGTCTGGGCAGGATCAGCAACGGACGCTTCCCTGCACAGTTGCTCGAGTAGGTCTCTCAACCATTTCTTTTGGCGGATAGCTTCCGCCGCGATGGGGCTCTCCGGGTCATCCATCTCGGCCCGCGCGTTGATCGCGCAACACCCTTTGTCGCTGTTGTCGATGGCCCACCGCCCGGAGATGTCGAAGACCGCGAGGATCCGCCCGGTGCCGCCTGCGGGTACCTGCGCGAGCTCATTTTCGAGATACTCGCGCCACCGGGCGTCCCGCCGTCGGAGGTAGGCCACCGCCAGCGCCTCTTTCGAACCGAACTGGTCGTACAGGGTTTTCTTGGTTACGCCAGCCGCCGCGGCGATCGTATCCACCCCTACCGCGTGGATTCCTTCCCGATAGAACAGCTCGGACGCGGCGCGCAGCACCCGTTCCGCGCCCTTCGTGTACTTGGGCAGCTCATTCGTGTCTCGGGGCGTCACCTCATGGCGATCTTCGGTCTTCATGCATCCACTATACCGTTCTGTATACTAGTTAGCATGAGTAAACAGAACGGTATACCTCAGCGCATTATCCTGATCGGAGCTTCCGTCGCGTTCGTTCTCAGTTGGAGTTCCGGTTTTCTCGTAGCCAAGATCGGCACCGCCGGCGCCCCGGCGCTCACGGTCGTCTTCTGGCGATTCCTCATTGTCGTGGTGATCCTGGCACTCGCCTTCGCCGGAACCGCCCTCCGAGTCAACTTCATCCGTCGTCGGCCGGACGGCATCGGTTCGAAAAACCGTCCGGGGACACCCTCCCGCGGCTCAGTCCTTCCCCGCGCGGACCTGCCAGCCTGGTGCGACATCCGCCCCCATCTCGTCATCGGCTTCTTCGCCCAATTCGGCTACGTCATCCCTATCTACCTGGCCATCGCCGCCGGCGTCTCATCCGGGACCACCGCGCTCATCGATGCCATCCAGCCCCTTGTCGTCGCCACCCTCGTCGGCCCGCTCCTCGGGCTCCGCGTGCGTGCCCTCCAATGGCTCGGACTCGTGTTCGGCGCCGGTGGCGTCGCCTTGATCGTGGCTTCGGACGCGTCCGCGGCCGCGTCTCCAGGCCCCGCCTATCTGCTCCCGCTCGTCGCCCTCGCGAGCCTTGTCACGGCCACATTCCTGGAACGCCGCACCTCGGCATGCCTCGGCGTCTTTGCCACCCTGTCCACACATGCCGCCGTCACTCTCGTCGCGGTCGCCCTGCTGGCGTTCCTCGCCGGAGCCCTGGTCCCGCCGGCCACTGCTGACTTCTGGATCTCCACCCTGGTGATCGCGATCGTTCCCACCCTCTTCGCCTACGGCCTGTACTGGTTCCTCCTCCGCCGGATCGGCATCACCAGGCTCAATGCCCTCCTCTTCCTGGTCGCCCCGACCACCGCCGTCGCCGGGGCTTTCCTGTTCGCGGAACCGTTCACTCCCGCCACCCTTGCCGGTTTGATCCTGGGGTCCGCCGCCGTCGCCCTGGTCTTGTGGCCCGGGCGTTCCTCGACGCATTCCCCCCGCGGTTCTTCCTCAGGTACGGTGGACGCTGATTTCCGGGCAGGCGAAGCGCCCCTTCACCAGCGCCAGGAAGAGGCGACGCCGCACTCGTTCTAGCACTCTGATCCCGCGCCACACTGACAGCCAGACGAAATGTTCGTTTAACAGCACGACGTAACAGCGTCTAGGTGGCTGCGGTCGGTGGAAAAGCGACCTATGACTAGCCGTTGAGACTGCTGGCCGTGACTTCGAATTCTTCCACGTCCACGATCTGCGTCTTTTCCTCTTCGCTGGTGTCCTTGCGGATCCTGTTTGCTTCCTCCCGGCTTGCGGCCATCGCTTCCTCGCTATCCCACAGCGTGATGGCGATAGCCTTGTCCGTTTCCTTCCCGTTCAAGTAGTAGACTCCCTTGCATCCTGGAATCTGGAGCACCCTGCTGACGATGTCTTCCGAAGGAGCGTCTGAGAGCGTCTCGGGGCCGGTTTTGAACGTGCTGACTCTAGCGAACATCGATTTTCCTCCGTAGCCACTGTTGGAACCGCCAGCCGGCTCCGTTGCGACACAGGGAACCAGTCCGTGCGGCAGGAACGCGTGTTGCCAGGCGGCACCTTCTCCCGGGTGGCTTGTTCCTTCCATCAGTAGGAACCGGTCAGCGTCCAAAAGCAAGACCCCAGGCAATCCCCAAAGCCCAAGCCCGAAGCCACCGCCGCCTCACTCCTACCTGCCGTCCAGGATCGGGCTGTACGCGGTGAATCGTTCCTGAGCCGCGCGGACTTCCCGCCGATCATGGCGATGTCCTCCCACCGCATCAGGAATGATCCGCGGTGCCGCCACCTGAGCATCCGGGCCAGCGGCCATGGCTGGCTGACGCCGGTCCGTTCGTAGCCGAGGAACGACGAAACGCTGTGCGGGCTGACCACCAGCCCCAGCAGGGCTGCTGCGGTGCGCCGTCCACCACGAACCGAGCGTCGGCCACCTGGCCCAGCCGGACGCCGTCGCTGTCGTATACGGGCGCGCCCAGGAGGTCGCCGAGGATCATGCCGGCCTGCCGCCGTTTCCGGGTAGGGTCCGCTCAGTCGTACCCGACGTCCAGGCTGTCTGAATCAGGGCGTGGGCAGCGCTACCCCGCGGCCCTTCTGGAACGGGCTGCCTCCTGCCCGTTCCGGCCATATGTCGAAAACCGGCAGGGCCTCACCCCCACACGATGCGGTTTCTGTGGTCAGCTGCCCCTTAACCAGCGGGCGCGTATCAAGGTCCGCCATGTAGATGAAGCCCCATTCGTTGAGAATGACCGCTTTGTTGGCCAGCGTGGTGCCAAAGTAGGAGACGTGGCCTTCCGCGTCAACCATCAGAGGCGTGACCTTCGCGGTGAACCCCGCCGGCCAGCGCAGGTAGACCTTTTTGGTGCTGTTCTCAAAGGTGAAGCAGGCCTCGGACGGAGAAACGTAGCCGCGCACCTGACCGTCCCTGGCACCCTCTGCAGCCTGGGTGCCCCAGACGGTGTTCGGCGCGGATGCAGCCCAGGAACCGCCGGGGTGGGTGGCCACGGGCACGTCCCCAACCGGCGCCACGTTGATGCGGGACTGCAGGTCTTCACCAATCTCCACCGGTTCATCAGTGACGGGATCCACGGTGGCCGCCGTCCTGATGTTCTGGATCTGCAGCAGCGAATGGGGCGCCTCCATCAGATGCAGCCCGCCATCGGCGTCCTTGGCGAAGAACCCAAGGTAGGTGAAGGGCGCTTCCTCCTGGCTGTCCCGCCAATGGAGCGAACCGTTGATCGCGCGCTCTGCTGACGCACGTCAACAGCGGTTTCGCCCGGGGTCAGGTCGCCCTTCAGCACCTGCCGCACGTTGACGGGTTCGACGCCGAGCCCTGCCCCGAGGTTCCGGGCAGCATTGGGCAGTGCCTCCAGCACAAGCACTTCATCTGCCGAGACGAAGAGGCTGTGGAACGGCCCGGCGGGAGGGGTTGGCTCCGGAGTGGTGGTGGCAGCCGGCGAGGGTGGAGGGACCGTTTCGGTGGCGGCCGGTGTTTCCACCGGGGCCGCCTGCAGGAAGCTGGCGGTGAGGACGGCTGCGGCAACGGCGGCTGCCGCCAGGAAGGCTCCGGCCGCCCGCCAACGCTTTGCGGGGGGCCTTCTCTGACTTTCAGCGTCGCCGGGGAAGATGTGGGTCACGTCGGATTCCAGGAACGCCAGGCTTCGGGAGCGGCTGCGGGCCAGCTCGCCATCGGTGACGTCCGCTGCGGGGTCAGCGGAGAGGATGCGCTGCTCGTCGGCAGCGGAAAGGTCCTTCATCGTACGTACTCCCCTGACTCTCGTTCAGTCTGAAGCAGGCGGCCGAGTGCTTTGCGGACCCGGTGGAGGCGCATCCTGATGGCTGTGGCGGTGGTGTTGAGCAGGTCTGACAGCTCGCTGGAGCTGAATCCGTCCCAGTACGTGAGTAACAGGACCTCCCGCTCATCGGGCTTGAGCCGGGCCAGCGCGTCACGGACGGAACCGTCGGCGTCGAGGGCCTGCTCGGGTTCGTTCCAGCTGGAGCGAACCGAGCTGCTCGGTTCGTTCCAGCTGGAGCGACAGCATGAGATTGGCCGACCGGGCGGCGGACCTCAGGTGGTTGCGCAGAACGTTCTGTGCCACCCCGAAGAGGAACATGGCTGAGAGTTCCTCCCCCGCGCCTGACTTCTCCCAGGCGATCCGGAAGACTTCCGCGCAGAGATCCTCAGCGGTGGCGGGGCTCTCCGTGCGGCGGCGGAAGTAGCGGTAGATGCGGTCGTGGCAGGCCGCGTGGGCCGCCATGAACCGCTTTTGTCTGTCCCGTTCCACGCGCTCCCCCACATGCGTTCCAAGCTCATACCCGGTTAATGTCCGGCAGCCCGGCAAGTGTAACGGTGGTCCGGGATTTCCTCGCCCCGGAGCCAGTTGTGCCGCCTCGGTCACGCAAAACTGGCCTGACTGCTACGGCCTTGAATCCGATCGGCTATACGAGGACCCCGACGCGGTCCTTTCCAGCAGGCCGAAGTCCACCAGGTGGAGCGACACCGCCCGCGCCGCCTAAGTGGGGGAAGTGCTGGGGAACTTCGACAAGTTGCTCCACATCCACCACGAGGGCGAGGACGAGCTCATGTACCCGCAACTGGCGGAGCAGGCCCCGGCGTGCGCTTTGCACGTGGAACAGATGCTTGAGCAGCACCGACAGGTCACACGTCGGCTGGAGGTCATCGAGCCGCTTCGCCTGCGCTGGATGGAGACGGCTGACGCGGAGGCAGGCCAGGAACTGGCCGGGCTCTATGCGGATTTATCGGCGGTCCTCAACGTGCACCTGCGGCGGGAGGTCACTGAGGTGATGCCCGCCGTCGACCGCGTGGTGACCCAGCAGGAACTGAAGAAAGCCGCGGAGCACGGCAGCAGCCAGGTCAGCAACAAGTTCCTGGTGGGCTACCTCGGGATGGTGCTGGCCACGAATCCGCCCGCGGACCGGAAGGAACTGTTCAAGGAGATCCCCGCACCGGTCCGCCTCGCCTACCGCCTCATCGGGCGCAGGATGTACCGGAAACAGTATTCGACGCTCTTCCCGGGGCGACCGATACCCGAGACGCTGTAGTCGCCACCGTTGGCGAGCTCAACTTCCGGATGCTGGCGGTGGACCGGCATCTCATGGCGGCGGCGGGACGCGGTGGTCCGCGGTGTGGACAAAGCCCGCCCCTGCCCGGCATAGGGACCACCCTGTAATGCACGACGGCGGCACGCGCCGATAGTGCGCTGCCCGCCACTGCACCGGAAATTTTTGGCGAACAAATCCATCCGTCATGCGATGGCGCCCGAATAGCTGGCATAACCCCTTGGGTTGGCATTCAAAACGGGCCGACCGAGGACCACATCGCATTCAGGAGATCACCATGGCAACACACACCAGCACCGGCATCGCGGCCCGCAGCAACGTCCAGAAGGCATCGTTGGCTGTGGGTGCCGTGTTCCTACTGGTCGGGGTCCTGGGCTTCGTCCCGGGCATCACGGCCAACTTCGACCAGCTGCACCTCGCCGGCCACCACTCCGAGGCCATGCTGCTGGGCCTTTTCCAGGTCTCGGCCCTGCACAACATCGTCCACCTGCTGTTCGGCGCGGCCGGCGTCGTCCTGGCCAAGACCGCCGGCGGCGCCCGCTCGTTCCTGCTCTACGGCGGCATCATCTATCTGGTTCTGTTCGTCTATGGCCTGGTGGTTCCCCAGGATTCAGCCGGGAACTTCGTGCCGCTGAACGGCTTCGACAACGGCCTGCACCTGCTGCTCGGCGTCGGCATGGTGGCCTTGGCATTGGTCCTCACCAAGGGTCGCGCTAAGGCACGGGCTTAGTCAGTCCGCCGCGGTAGACCCAGCAACACGCAAAAGGGCCATGGCCCCGATCGCAGCTTCGGCTGTTATCGGGGCCATTGCCTTTCCAGCTCTAACGCGTGCCAGGCGCTTAGCTCTCGCCTCAGGCGCGGTCCACCGGCAGCCACAACTCCGTGGTTGCGGTGCTGAAGTCGGCGGCGCGGTCGCGAATGGCCATGACCGACGGGCCGGGTCGAAGCCGCCAGTCTGAAAACGACAGGGTGGCGCGAAGGCCGATCGTGCGACCGGCTACCGCCGCTTCCGTCCGAGCCCAAGCAGTGCCATGGCACCGGACAGCGCAAGCCCCGAAGCTATCAGCGGGGTGGTCTCCCGGTCTGGGTGCCGGAATGACTCCCGCGTGATCCGCTCCCACGAGATGCCCAGGATGTAGAGGGCACCCAGCAAGCCGACCGCCCGCCTCACCCACGTCCGCGGCCTGGCAATCAGCAGAGCGGTCCCTGCCGCATGGACGGCCAGCGTATGCCACGGCGCTGACAGCCCGCTGCCCATGGCCCACATGTCGCGCGCCACGTCTTCGGGCTTGCCCCGGCCAATGGGCGCTTCGTAAGGGATCCCGTCGCGGATGGCCTTTCGCGCCCCGATCAGCTGGAGTATCAGCTCTGCCAGCGAGACTGCCGCCAGGACTTTCATGATTGATCCTTCCAAGGGCACGGCCGGGACGAAGAGCGTACCGCCACCCGAGGAAACTGGGCAATGGTTTCCCACTGACGACGGCGGCACGCACGCAGGTGCGCGCACCGTCGTCGTCGTCGCCGTTCCCTCAGATCAACGACGCCGTACTCATCCGTGGTGTTCGGACCAGAACGCCAGGACGCGCTCGGGGCCCATCGGCCCCTTTGGATTGGCTGCCTGACGTGCACCGATCGCAACTGCAGCGGCTCGCCCAGAGAAGCGATGCCGCCGTTGCACCGTAAGGCCGGAGCATGTTTAGCAAACGGCTACTTACCTCGTCATCAGGCACGTTCCACCGGCAGCCACAAACTCGGTGGTTGCGGTGCTGAGGCTTTGGACATAAACCGATTACCAATAGTGGGTTCGTCCAACAGCGCATTATGCAACTGTTATCAGCTTGGCGACCCAGCAATGCTTGACGCTGCGTTGGCTGCCACGTCTTCGAGGCCACTCAGGAGATCCCGCAAACCGGGCTCTTCGAGGGGGAAGTGGCCGCAACCACGCAAGAGTTGGCTGGTGGTGGGGCCGTGCAACGTCCGCAGAGTGCCCTCGCTGAGCTCCACCGGGGTCCACTTGTCGAGCTCAGGGTGCATGAGGTGGACTGGGAAGAGTGCTGTGCGGGCTTCGGAATGTGAATGCTGCATATAGCTGGCGAGGAACCCAAGGGGAACCCATCCACCGCCTCCACGTGCATCTTTCGCGCAGAGCCGCCCCAGGCTGGGGTCGCGTCCCATGCTCCTGAGATCGGCAACCCAGGTGACCTTAACGGGGAACCTGGCGATCGGCCCGCGGACCAGCTTGAGCAGTGGCATGAAAACCAGTGCGAAAGAGCCGAAGCGAGTCATCGCTGCGCGGGCGGAGCTCTCGCGTGGGTCGAGCAGGCAGGTAGCAACCACGGCCCCGACGCGGCGTGAACGAGCCGCTGCCTCCACCGTGAGCAAACCACCGATGCTGGCCCCGAGGAGGATGACAGGACGGCCGTCGTCTTCAGCTGAAATGAGATCGACCAGTAAGTCGACCCAGTCCTCGTAGGTCACCGTTCCGCGTGATGTTGTCATCGTCCGGCCGTAGAGAGGCAAGTCCACGGCAGTCAGATCGACGCCCGGCCTGCCAAGAGGGACGCAACAGGCCAGAGCGCCGCCGCATGTGCTCCCGCGCCGTGGACCACGAGTATCCGAACCGGGGCCTTGGCGTCCGTAGCCGGAGGAGGTGGACCCGATGATTCCTCCAGGGCCACCACTCCGAGGCTGGGGGCACAAGCGGCTTCCTTCGGGAAGGGGGCAAGAACCTCGCGTAGTCCTCCAGAGTGATCTCCGCCGGTTGACGAGGCAGCATCGGGTTCGCCTTTCCTCGGTCCCCAGCAGTTCACGTTTTACACGGTCTCGGGATCCGCCAACTCGCGTCTTCGTATATCTTGTGTGCCTCAAGATTTCGTTTGCGATGAGGGATTATCCGAGGCTCTCGAACACTAGAGTTGCCTGGATGCGGTCACCGCCGCCGATCATTCCCTTGCTCCCCACTACTCGCGGTGGTGATGGTGTGGAGTCGGTAGCCTTTCGCAGCCTGATCGTTTGATGACCTTCTCCAAAGCGGTCAGGTTGCCCGAACCGGTTCCCCACAGTTTCTCTTTGAGGATTACTTGTAGGACGACATACTGCAGGGCACGACTTCCTTCCGTTGCTGGCCAATTGGGAGCAATGCTACTCGATGCGGCAGGACGCTCCTCCGGGGCGCGAGCCGGCGTCTCGAGGGTTCCGACGATGCGCTGTGTCAACGCCAAGCGGCGTGCGTCATTCCGGTTCCCGGGTCTGCCGACTCGGCACAAACGCCCGCACGACGGCATTAATGGGTGCGAGCACGTCTGCCTCCGGGTCTACAGTTACCCGGTGGATGATCATGCCGTCGCCCACTGCGGTGATGGCAGTCGCCGCTGCCACGGGATCAGTCGCTCCGAGGCGCTCTGTTGTGGTTTCGACGAAGGACCGGAAGAACGTGCGTCCGGCGAGCAGGGGGCGGCGGACGTCTTCGTTGTGTGTGCCTTCGAGGAAGAGGACATACCGGGCAATGGTCCGGGTCCGGGATGCTGTGGTGGCGGATTCAACGGCGTGTGCCAGCAGGGCGACGAAGGCGTCAACGTCAGCCGGCGGGCTTGGCGGGCTGACCAGTTCAGCCAGGTCCAGTTCCGCAAGCCTCTCGACCACCCCGGTCAGGAGCGCGGCACGGGTGCGGAAATAGTTCGACGTCGAACCCTTCGGAACCCCGGCCACCATATCGACCCTGAGATGTGTGAGAGCCTTCAGGCCCTGCGTGCCAAGCAGCTCTACGGCAGCATCCAGAATCCGCGCACGAGTGGACATGTTCCCTACTATAAAGGTAGTGACGATTCCACTACATAAGTAGTACCCTATTTCCATGGCAAGCGTAGCTGTCATCCTGCCGCCCATAGCGCTCCTTCGTGAAGCGCCACGCACTTCCCGCGGGGTCATAGCCTGCCCGTCCGGCTAGATCCCGCGGCGCATACCGGCGTCCTCGCTACGCCGGACAAAAACCAAAAATGGACCCGGGCCCACTCAGGAACACGGTGCCGAGCGCCGGCGTAGGACAGTGGCTGATCCGCCGCCTGGCACAGCTTCGTGGCATGCTCCCGGAGGGGAGTGGGGCGAGGTCCCGCCTGATTCTGAAATGGAGGTCACCCAAATGACCGACTTCTTCACCATGCATCCCGGTGAAACCGCAGCTCCTGTGCCACCGGGACCGGTCCTCTCTGCAGGCTCGACTGGCATTCGGCGGGTTCACCGCTTCCTCCTCTGGGCATACGGGGAGGCGCCCGACTTGGTGCGTTCTGCCGCGCCCGGAGACACTTCCCGCGCCGCTTACGTGGGGGAAGTGCTCGGGAACTTCGACAAGGTGCTCCTGATCCATCAGGAAGGCCAGGACCTGTTTATGTACCCGCAGCTGGCCGAGCGGGCACCGGCAAGTGCGTCACACGTAGAGCAGATGCTTGACCACCACAAGCGAATTCGGCAACTCATCCAGGGTATCGAGCCCGTCCGTAAGCGTTGGATGCAGACTGCGGACGCAGAGAACCGGGAAGTACTCGCAAAGGGCTACGAAGGTGTGCAGGCTGTTCTCAAAGAGCATCTGCGCCGCGAGGTCACCGAGGTGATGCCCGCCGTTGACCGGGTCATCACGGAGGAGGAACTGAAAGCGATGGTGCAGCACGGGGTTAGGCAGCACGACAAGAAGTTCCTCGTCACCTACCTCGGCATGGTTCTGGCCACGAACCCGCCCGAAGATCGACGGGAGATATTTTCTGAGGAGATTCCTGCCCCAGCCCGTCTCGGCTACCGTCTCATCGGGCGCAGGATGTACCGCAAGCAATACGCCACCCTCTTCCCCGGACGCGCGATTCCCGAAACGCTTTAGGCTCGACGGCGGGCCGCCGGGGTTGGGTGCAGCAGTGTCGGCTGCGCCCACCTGGCCCTGCAGCTTAAGGCCCGGAGGGAAGGCTAGAGACTCCCGTGTGCGAACTGCAGGACAGCCACCACACCCGCTGACCCGGGCTGCCGGTGGTTGGGACTGTCGGTAGTTGAGACTGCGGCGGTTGCTGACCGACGATTCGAGCACCGGCCGGCACCTTCTGGTGCTGACCGACGCCCGCGGCGAGATCCTGTGGCGGGTGGGCAGCCCGGACCTGCTGCGGCGGGCGGACCGGCTGCCGAAGGGGCGGACCGGTCCGAGGCCGGCATCCGCACCAACGCCATCAGCCAGGCTCTGGTCACCGGCGCGCCGGTGCAGCTGTTCTCCGCCGAGCACCGGTTCCGGACCCACCACGAGTGGGCCTGCACGGATGCGCCCATCACCGACCCCGTGACCAGCATGCTGCTGGGCGTGCTCGACGTGGCGGGACCGCTGGACATCCTCAGCGCGGACACACTGCGGATGGTACGGTGCGCGGTCCGGGTGGCGGAGTCGCTGCTGGGAATGCCCGTCGGCGGTGCTTCCTTGCGTGCCTCTTCTTCCGTGCGTGCGTCACGGCGGGATGGGCGCCGGCCGGTTGCGGCCGTCGAGCGGCCGGAGTTGCTGGGCGACAGGCCAGCCGCGGTGTTTGCTGACGGGAGCCGGGCGCCGCTAACGCTTCGCCGTGCGGAGATCCTAGCGCTGCTGGATTCCCGCGCCCAGGACCGGACGGCCGAGGAGCTGGCATATGAGCTCTACGGCGATGCGGGCACGACCGCGGCCATCGGCACCGAGATGTTCCGGGCCCGCTCCATGCTGGGCGATGCCGTGGAGTCGAACCCTTATCGGTTTCTCGCCGGTCTGGCTGGGTGTTCGGATTCGGGGCGGGTGCTGCGGCCGCTGCGCGAACCGCCGGCGTCTGAGCCTGTCACCGCAACAAACACTCACACGAAGCGCTCCCTCACTCCCTGCAGGCTTTTTCGGTAACGCTCTCTCATTCGGCCGCAAGTTGCACCGCGGTCCCACAGGATGTGAGAGAGGGTCCGGGGGAAAGGTGCAGAAAGTGAGAGAGGGTCCGGGGGGAACGGTGCCACAAGTGAGAGAGCGTTGTGGTTAGAGGGAGGCGCCTCCGCAGATGACGTAATTCTGCCCGGTGATGGACTTTCCGTGGGGCCCCAGCAGGAACGCGGCCAGCGCGGCCACATCCTCGGGGGCCACCAGCGCGCCCAAGGCGGGCATCCGCACCGGGGTGGCTGCCCGGCCGGGGTCGTTCAGCATCGGGGTATCCGTCGGGCCCGGGGACAGCACGTTGACGGTGATCCCCCGCGGCGCGAGTTCCTGCGCCCACGTGCGTCCCAGCCCCATCAAGGCGGCTTTGGTGGCGGCGTAGTGGCTCTTGCCCGGGGACCCGGTGGAGGTGCGGCTGCCCAGCAGCAGCACCCTCCCGCCGTCGGGCATTGACGGCACCAGGGCGTTGGCCAGCACGCTGGCGGCTGCGACGTGAACAGAAAACATCCCCGCCAAAGCTGAAGGATCAAGGGCCCCCAGCGCCGCGGTGCGCTGGAACCCGGCGGCGTGGACCAGCGCATTGGCCGGGCGCAGTCCCGCCACCGACTCGGCGAGCGACTCCGGCTCGGCGAGGTCCGCCTGCAGCCACTCGAACTTCCCGTCCAGCGAGGTTGAGCTCCGGCTCAGCCCGGTCACGGCCCACCCGTCGGCCAGCAGCCGGCGGGCGATCGCGTTGCCGATGCCCGAGCTGCAGCCCGTTACCACCGCATGCTGCTCAGCCGGCATTGGCGCGGCTCGCTTCGGCTTCCCCCGGGGTCTCGGTGCCTTCGTACGCCCACTGCGGGTCCACCCGGACAAACTTGATGGCCTGCCGGAAGTACGTGTACGCGATATTCAGGGAACCGTCCGGGCCCTGGTGGATGGACGGGTAGGAGTACTCGCGGTTAAGCCCGTCGCGGGAGTTGTTGGACAGGCAGTACCCGTCCCCAACGTCCAGGTTCCGGCGGATCGGCCACGAACGGCCCGAATCCTCGGAAATCGCCAGGGTCATGGGAGATCGCGGCGTCCCCCAGAACGCCCGGCGAGCGCCGTCGTCGGACGGAGAAGCAGCGCCGGGAACCGGCTCGGCGAGCTGGCCCTGCTCCTCGGCCAGGCCGTCGTCGTCGATCTCGTCGTAGAGGGACAGCCTGCGCTCGGTGTTTTCCTCGGCCCGGCTGTGGTTGTACACCAGGGCCAGGCGGCCGTCGGCGAGCGCGGTGAACTGAATGGAGGAGTTGTTGTTGGGCAGCTCGGTGGGGACCGGTTCACTCCAGGTGGTGCCGTCGTCCGTGGACCGGGATTCGTAGATCGAGTCGGCCCAGCGGCTGCGGAACAGGGCCAGCAACCCACCGTCGGCCACCGGCTGGATGTTCATGTGGACGCAGCCCAGGCTCCCCGGCAGCACACGCTCGGTCCAGGTGGCGCCGGCGTCGTCGGAGATCATCACGGCACTGTCGTCGCTGTTGCCCACCCACTTTTCCCCCGGCGTGGTGATGCAGCGGAAGATCGGCACGATCAGACGGCCCGACGGCAGCACCACCGGGAGCTGGCGGACGAACACGCCGCCGGTTTCATTCGCGGGGAACAGCGTTTCCACCTCGCCCCAGGTGCGGCCGCTGTCCGTGGACGTACGACGGCGGACCTCGGCGGTGTCCTGGTTGCCCGCCTTCTGCGCGGTGTACAGCAGCCACAACGCGCCGTTTGGCGCCGCGAACAGGATCGGGTTCTGCTCGGAGCGGGCAGGGTCGTCGGAGAGCTGCTGCGGTTCGGACCACTGGCTGCTGCCGGCGTCCAGGGCGGAGAACCAGATGGAGATGTCCGGCACGCCTTCCTGGGTGCCGCCGAACCAGACGCAGCCCAGCCGGCCGTCCGGCAGGGTGAGGAGGTTGGCGGCGTGGCTCTGCACGGTGGGCGCCGGGAGGTAGGCGAAGTCCGCGCCGTCCGCCCGCTTCACCGCCCCGTCCGGCGTGATGGTGCTGTAGGCGTTGCTGATGGTGTTCTGCATGGTTCAGCTCTCCTTGGTTCCGGCATCGGAGCGGGCGGCGTCGAGGTGGGCGGCGTCGAGGTGGGATTTCGCGATCTGTTCCAGGTGGGTGAGGTCCGAGGCGATGGTGGCGAAGGTGTAGCCCTGGGCCAGCCGGCGCGCGGCCACCTCCCCGGCGGGGGTGTGGATGCCGGCGGCGATGCCCGCGGAGGCTGCGGCTTCGGCAATGGTCTCCAGCGCGGCGTTGAATTCAGTTTCGACGGCGGGGTCCCCCGGGAATGCCCCGCCCACGGCGATGGCCAGGTCCGACGGTCCCACGTAGATGCCGTCCAGGCCCGGAGTGGCGCAGATTTCCTTCACGTTGGCCAGGCCGTCGGGCGTCTCGATCATGGCAAACACCAGGGTAGTGGCGTTGGCATCGGCGGGCACCGGCCCGATCCGCAGGGCCGAGCGCATGGGCCCGTACGAGCGGCCGCCCATGGGCGGGTACTTGGCGGCGGCAACCGCGGCGGCGGCGTCCCCGGCCGTGTTGACCAGCGGAACGATGACGCCCACGGCGCCGGCGTCCAGCGCCTTGCCGATGGCCGTCAGGTTGTTGTCCTCCACCCGGACCATGCCGACGGCGGTGTGCCCGGCGTCGATGGCCATGAGCCCGTTCAGCACGCCCGAGTAGCCGAGCAGTCCGTGCTGGGCGTCCAGGGCCACGTAGTCATAACCCAGCCGGCTGATGCGTTCGGTGGCCACGGGCGCGTCCAGCACGGCCCAGTAGCCCACCGCCTGTTCCCGGGCGCGGATCTTGCGGGCAAATTCGAGGGCCAGTTCGGATGTCATAGGAATCTTCTACCTTCAGTCAGGGTCTGTGGTCAGCGGTTGTAGGCGGGCATGGGGCCGCGGAGTCCGGCGCCCACGGCGTCGCAGGCTTCCACGACGGCGGCGGGCAGCGGCCCGTTGGCGACGGCGGCGATGTTGGCGCGGAGCTGTTCCACCTTGGAGCCGCCCAGCAGCATGGAGCCCACGCCGTCCCGGTAGGCCAGCCAGCGCAGCGACAGCTCGGCCAGCGTGATGCCAAGCTCCTGCGCAATAAGGGAGAGTTCATTTATGGCCTCGAACAGCTGCCGGTCCCAGTAGCGCGAGGTGTACATGGCGGCGAGCTTGGAGTCGCCGTAGCGGCCCTCGGTGGGCTTGGCGTCGAAGCTGTGCTTTCCGGTGAGCAGCCCGCCGCCCAGCGGGTTATAGACCATGGTGTGGACGTTGTGGGTGGCGGCGAATTCGAGGTATTCCTCCTCCACCCGGCGTGCCACCAGGTTGTACAGCTGCTGTGCGACGACGGGCTGCGGCGCCCCGACTTCACGCGCTACGTGGATGACGTCGGCGATCTGCCAGGCGGCGAAGTTGGAGACGCCCAGGGCGCCGATCTTACCTTCGGCGAACAGCTCGGCCACCGTCTTCAACGTGGAGTGCAGGGGCGTGGCGCGGTCCGGCTGGTGGAGGTAGAAGAGGTCGATGCTGTCCACCCCGAGCCGTCGGAGGCTCCCCTCCACGCTGGCACGAAGACCCGCCGGGGACAGCGGCGAGTTGTCGCCGTGGTCCGGGTGCGGCATGCCGGCCTTGGAGGCGAGGATGACGTCGCCGCGCCGTCCCTTGAGGAGGCGGGAGAGTATTTCCTCGGTGGTTCCCCCGACGTAAGCGTTGGCGGTGTCGATGGTGGTGATGCCGGCGTCGAGCGCTTCCTCCACCATCCGCCCCGCGGTGGCCTCGTCGACCGTGTCGCCGAACGTCATGGTCCCCAGGACCAGCCGGGAGATGGGAAGTTTGAGGCCGTCCACCTGGGCGCCTTTGGGCTGCTTGCTCATGCGTTGATTCCTTGCGGTTGCAGTATTTGTAAGTGAAAGGGCTAGCTTGCCTGGGCTCAGTTCGATTGCCCGCTGAGCGCCAGGGAGCGGACCAGGTGCCGCGGCTTCAGGCCCGTCATGGTGGAGGGGTCCAGCGCTGCGCGGCGGAGTTTCCGGGTGTAGTCCTCCTTGGGGGCGGTCAGGACGGACGCGGTGGAGCCGTGTTCAACCAGCTTGCCGCGCTGCATCACCATGACGCTATCGCTGATTTCCTGCACCACGCCAAGGTTGTGCGAGATGAACACGTACGTGATTCCCGTTTCATCCTGGATGGATTTGAGCAGCCGCAGCACCTGCGCCTGTACGGACACGTCCAGCGCGCTGGTGGCTTCGTCGCAGACCAGCAGTTCGGGCTTGGACGCCAGGGCCCGGGCAATGCCGATGCGCTGGCGCTGGCCGCCGGAGAACTCGGACGGGTGCTTGTCCAGGGACGCAACGGGCAGGCCCACCTGGTCGATCAGCTCGGCAGCCGCCTTGTGCCGCTCCGCCTTGGACCGGACACCCTGCAGCTTCAGCGGCTCGGCCACGATCTCCTGCGCCGTCATGTGCGGGTCCAGGGAACCGTACGGGTCCTGGAACACCATCTGGAACTTGGAGCGCAGCGGCCGGAGCTTCGCCTCGCTCATGGCCGCGATGTCCGTTCCGTCCAGGTCGATGCGCCCGCTGGTGGGGGTGACCAGCCGCATCAGCGCTTTGGCGATGGTGGACTTTCCGCAGCCGGATTCACCCACGACGGCGATCGTCTTGCCTTTGTCCACGGAAAAGGACACGTCGTCAACGGCCCGGAAAGTGCCGCCCGGCACGTGGTAATCCACCACGAGGTTTTCAACGGCGAGGAACGGCTTAGTCATGGCTTGCTCCGGTCTGGGTCAGGGCGGAATCGGTGGCTGGGTCAGTGGTGATCTCGGACGCGTGGGCACCGGGTGCACCCCGGGATTCGCCGGTGGAGGCAGTGGGAGTTTCGTCCCAGGGACCCAGGACGGGCACGGCTGCTAGCAGGGCCCGGGTGTATTCGGTGGCGGGATGGTCCACGATCTGCTGGACGTCGCCGGACTCCACGAACCGGCCGTCCTTCATCACGTGGATGCGGTCCGAGATCAGCCGGGCCACGCCGAGGTCGTGCGTGATCATGAGGATGCCGATGCCGCGCTGCTCCTGCAGTTCCAGGAGCAGGTCCAGGATGCCGCCCTGCACCGTGACGTCCAGTGCCGAGGTGGGTTCGTCCGCCACCAGCAGCTGGGGTTCGCTGGCCAGGGCGATGGCGATCAGCACGCGCTGCAGCATGCCGCCGGAGAGCTGGTGCGGGTACTTCTTCAGCTGCTTCTCCGGGGTGGGGATGTGCACCTGCTCCAGCAGCCGGATGGCCCGGGCCTGGACGGCGTCTTTGTCCTTGGCGGACGCTGCGCCGGCGATCCGGATGGCCTCGAAGAGCTGGCGCCCGATCGAGTGGACCGGGCTGAGCGCCGTCATGGGGTCCTGCGGGATCAGCGCCAGGGTCTTGCCGCGCACCTTGTCGATGGCCTTGGGGTCGGCGGTGACGTCCACGCCGTCGATCAGCACCGTGCCGGAAAGCACCGCCAGGTCCTCGGGCAGCAGGCGGAGGATGCCCATCGCCGTCGTGGATTTACCGGAACCGGACTCACCGATGATGGTGACGGTCTCGCCCCGGTGGATGCTGAAGCTGACGGAGTCAACGGCCCGGATGATGCCGGCGTCGGTGATCAGTTCCACCTGGAAGTCGCGGACCTCAAGGAGCGGCTGTTCCCGGTGGCCGGTGGTCTGGGGTTGTGCAGTCATGTCAGGCATCCTTCTTCTTGCGGCGGGGACGGTCGCGCAGGCCGTCGCCCAGCAGGTTCACGCCCACCACCATGAGCACGATCACCAGGCCGGGCAGGGTGACCATCCACCAGGACGTGGTGATGTAGTCCTGGCCGTCGGAGATGATGCGGCCCCAGGTGGCGAAGGGTCGCTGCGGGCCGGCGCCGAGGAAGCTGAGCGCGCTTTCCAGCAGCACGGCCTGGGCCAGCAGGAGCAGCACCACCAGCGTTGCCTGCTTGATGACGTTGGGGATGATGTGCTGGATCAGGATCTGGATCCGGTGCAGGCCCAGGATGCGGGCCGCGGAGACGTAGGGCTTTTCGCGTTCCACCAGCACCATGGAGCGGGTGAGGCGGGCTACTTCGGGCCATTGGGCGATGGCGATCACGAAGGTGATCACCGGGATGGAGGGTCCGAAGAGGGCCACCACCAGCAGCAGCATCATGAGCAGCGGCAGGGACATCTGCGCTTCGAGGAGGCGGGAGATGATGGTGTCCACCCAGCCGCCGAAGTAGCCGGCGGCTGCGCCGAGGATGATGCCGATGGCACCGGAGACCAGGACTGCCAGAACACCGATGGTCAGCGAGACCTGGCCGCCGTGCAGCACCCGGGAGAGGAGGTCGCGGCCCAGCTGGTCGGTGCCGAACAGGTGGCCGTCAGTGAACGGCGGCAGGCGCCGGGCGGCGAGGTCCTGGAAGTTGGCGTCAGGCAGCGGCAGCACCTGGGCCAGGATGATCGGGATGATCACCAGCAGGGTGCAGACGGTGCCCACGATCAGCTTCCACTTGGCGGCCTTCCGACGGCGGGTGGCGCCGGCTGTGGCAATGTCCGCTTTGGTGACGGCGCTGGGGCTCGGCTGCCGGGTTGGCGTTGCGGTGTCGCTGAGGCTCATGCTGTTGCCGCCTTTCCAAGACGAACGCGGGGATCAAGTAGCGGGTAGGCGAGGTCGATGAGCAGCTGGACACCCACTGCCAGCAGCGCGGTGAGGAGGACCGTTGCCTGGATGAGGGGGTAGTCGCGGGTTTCCAGTGCCCGCACAATCAGGGAGCCGACGCCCGGCCAGGCGAACACCACTTCCACCACCACCACGCCGTTGAGCATGGCGGCGAACCGGGTGCCGAGGGCGGTGAACACCGGGATGGCCGAGTTGCCCATGGCGTAGCGCCAGGTCAGCACCGAGTTCCGGACGCCGCGGGAACGGGCCACCGTCAGGTACGGGGCTGCGAAGTTGGCGGTCATTTCCCGCCGGACCATCCGGGAGATCAGAGCGATCTGCAGGATTGCGATGGTGATGGTGGGCAGCACCAGACCGCCCCAGGTGGCGAACCCGGAGGCCGGGAAGATCGGTATCAAAACGGCGAAACCCGTGAGGAGCATGATGCCGGTCCAGAAATCGGGCATGGACTGCCCGGCGATGGTCAGCACGTTCACGCCGAGTTCCTTGCCCGTGTCCGGGCGGCGGGACATCCACACGCCCAGCGGGATGGCCACCACGGCGGTAAGCAGGATGGCGGCCGTGGCGAGGGTCAGCGTGTACGGCATCCGCTCGGCCACCACCTGCATGGCCGGGGCCTGGAACGAATAGGACGTTCCAAGGTTGCCGGTGAACAGCTGCTGCAGGAAGATCCAGTACTGCTCCAGCACCGGCCGGTCCAGGCCGAACTGTTCCCGGACGGCGGCCAGCTGTTCGTTGGTGGCCAGCGGGCCGGCGTAGGAGACGGCGGGATCGCCCGGGGCCATGCGGATCAGGATGAACACGGTGGACACCGTGAGGAACACGGTCAGCAGGCCCTGTCCGAGGCGCTTCAGGATGTAGTTCGTCATGGCTCAGGCCTCCAGCCGGACATCAACGAGGGGGTAGGAGTTGGTGGGTGCCAGGCTGATGCCGGACACCCGCTCCCGGTGGGCGAGGACGGACTTGGGCACGAACGCCCAGGCGCAGGGCCAGGTGTCCCAGACCGCCTGCTGGGCATCTTCCAGCAGTTCCTGCCGGCGGACCGGATCCGCCTCGGTGGATGCGGCCTGGATCTTGGCGGTGACCTCCGGGATGACGTAGCCCTGGTAGGTATCGCGGGTCTGTTCCTTCTCCGGCGTGCCGGAGTACATGCCCTGCAGCATGGTGATGGCCAGGCCGGTGGGGCTGGGGTAGCCGTTGCCCAGCAGGTCCCAGTCCCCCTGTTTGCCCTGGCGCCAGGCCAGGATGTTGCCGCCGGGTTCGAACTGCTGCAGCTCGGCCTTCACTCCGATGGCGCCGAACATTTCCACCAGGGCCTCCATCACGGAGGTGTCGGACGCGAACTCGCCCGTTTCCCAGATGATCTTCAGGGTAAGGTCCTTGACGCCCAGCTCGGCCAGGGTGGCCTTGGCCTTCTCCGGATCGTAGGTGTAGGTGCCGGTCTTGTGGTAGCCGGTGAGGCTGGAGGGTGTGACGCCTTCGGCCTGGGAGACGGAGTCCACCAGGACGTCCCGCACCAGGGACTCACCGTCGATGGCCATGCTGAGCGCCTGGCGCACCCGGGGATCGGCCAGGGGGTGGCCGGCAGGCTTGCGGAAGTTGTAGAAAATCTGGTTCAGCCGGAGGCTGGAGGCTTCTTCAAGCACGACGCCGGGAAGTCCCGCGAGCTGTTCGCGGGAGTCGGGCGTGATGGAGTCGATGACGTCCACCTCGCCGCTGCGCAGCGCGATGACGCGGCTGGATTCCTCGGGGAGGAACCGGACCTCCACGTTGTCCACCTGGGGTGCGGGGCCCCAGTAGTTCGGGTTGCGCTCAAGGCTGTAGGTGCCGGCGCCGCGGTTGAACTTGGTGACCACGTACGGGCCGGTGCCCAGGCCTTCCTGCAGTTCCTCCGGCTTGTTCTGCGCGGCCGGGGTAATCAGGATCATGCTCATCAGCGAGTCCAGGATGGGGACGGGCTTTTTGGACACCATCCGGAAAGTGCGGTCATCCACGGGCACCACCGTGGGGAATTCGGGGAAGAAGCCTGCCACGAAGGAACCCTGCACCTGCTGGTACATCTTCAGGGCAGTGGCCACGTCCTCCACCTGGACCGGGCTGCCGTCTGAGTAGCGGATGCCTTCACGGAGCCGGACGGTCCACTCGGTGGGACCGGTCATCTCGAAGCGGTCCGCGAGGACCAGCACGGGCGCGGTTTCGGGGCCGATGGCGGTGAGGCCCTGGCGGACGGCTCGCTGCACGGTGACGGCTGCGTCGAACTGGTTGAGCTTGTTGTCCAGGCTGACCAGTGACCGGTTGAGGGCCAGGGTCAGGGTGCTGGGTCCCGGCAGGCCGGTGGGGCCAGCGCAGCCGGCGAGGCCACCTGTGCCCAGCAGAAACCCGGCCGCGGCGCCGAACTGCAGCAGGCGGCGGCGGGACATCTCACTTCCTTGAGGAAGAACGGTCATCGTTGACCTCTCGGTTTGAACGGGGACGGCCTGCCGGTTTGGCTGCGCCGAATGTTGTCTCCATCACTTTGCCATCAATGCGCGAATTGCGCAACCCTACTAGCGCGATTCGCGCAACCGTGTCATGATGTTGGAAAGCATCCCGCTCTATATGGACTTCAAAACCCCATATAAAACGACAAACCCCATATAGAACTTCAGCCGACTATCGATCGAGAGGAGCAACGTGGCTTCCGTGTATGTGCAGGCCGACGATTTCTCCGGCGCCGCCGAAGTCGGCTACTGCTTTGTGGAGCATGGGCTGTCCGCGCAGGTCCTGCTTGGAACGAGCAATAGTGCAACCTACGACGGCGACGCCTCCTCACCGGGGCACGTCACCGACGTTGTGGTTACGGATACCCATTCACGCGGACTTCCCGAAGCCGTTGCCGAGTCGCTGGTGACTGAGGCCTTCTCCAGCCCTGTGGCTGCGGGTGCGCAGGTTTTCTTCAAGAAGGTCGACTCGCTGTGGCGCGGGAACGTCCGCGCCGAACTTGCCGCGCTGACCGGGCTGGGCTTCCACGCCGTTGTTGCCGGGGCACTCCCCCAGCTGCAGCGTTCGGTCCGGAACGGGCAGCCGTTCGTTGCCGGGACCCCGTTGGCGCAGACGGATCTCTGGCACGCCGAACTGGCTGCGGCGCCTGCCGACATTCCTACGCTCCTCCGGCCGGAGGACCCGGCCTCGGTGCGGAACCTGGACCTGGCCGAGGTCCGGTCCGGCTCGCTCACCGCGAAGCTCGCCGGGCTGCTGCAATCCGAGCAGCCCGCGCTGGTGGTGGCTGACGGCGAGACCGTCCAGGACCTGGAAAAAGTGGTGGACGCCCTGTTGGATCTTGGCTTCACGGCCGGCGGCCGCCGCGTAGTTCTGGTGGGTACCGGCGGAACGGCTGATGTGCTTGCGCAGCGGCTCGCCGCAGAACCTGCGCGAAATGCGCAATCCGGGGCACAGATTGAAGTGGCCACTGCGGAACCGCAGAAGGCCCCCAGACCGGTGCTCGCCGTTGTCGGCTCTGCCTCCGGAGCGGCACAGGCGCAACTGGCACAGCTGGAAGCGCAGGGCTTCACGGTGGTCCGGCTGCACCCGCTCTACGCCGGCGCCACCGGAGCCTACGAACCGCAGCTCGACGAGGTCCGGCAGTCGCTGGCAGCCGGCACCAACGTGGCCGTCACCCTCGCCGCCGGAAAAGTGAACCCGGCGCGCGCCGCCGGCATCGTCCAGGCGCTGTCCCGCTTCGCCGCGGAGGCAGCAAAAGACTCAGACGCGGACCTCATCCTCACCGGCGGTGAGACGGCCCGGGAAGTCCTGGACGCCGTCGGCCTCCAGAGACTGGTGCCGCTCGCGGCCGTGCAGCACGGGGCGGTGCTGAGCCGCGCCGGTGACGGAACCCTGGTGGGCACCAAGCCCGGCAGCTTCGGCGATGACCTGGCCCTCCTACAGCTTTACGACATGATCCGGGAGCGCCGCGGCCAGTCCGCGCACGCTCCCGCCAACACCCTTCCCAGCAAGACTTCCGAAAGATCTGGAGCAGAAATGACAACCGCCGCAACGAGCAAGACCGAGCAGAACGCCCTCCCCTACGTGGCCGTCACCATGGGCGACGGCGCCGGGGTGGGGCCGGAAGTGGTGGTGGCCGCCGTCCTGGATCCGCAGAGCAATGCCGAGTGCCGGCCCGTGGTGATCGGCGATGCGCTGCGCCTGCGCCAGGCCGCTGAGGTGCTGGGCATCGAGGCGGACATCCAGGTGATCGAGAACGTGGAGGATGCGGTGTTCACGCCGGGCCGGGTGAACGTGATCGACCTGGCGCTGCTGCCGGAGGACCTCCCGTGGGGGAAGCTCTCCCCCGTGGCCGGCCATGCCGCGTACGAGTACATCCGGGTGGCCAGCGAGCTGGCCATGGCCGGGAGGGTGCAGGCCATCTGCACCGCGCCGCTGAACAAGGAGGCGCTGCACGCCGCCGGGCACATCTTCCCCGGACACACCGAGCTGCTGGCGCAGCTGACGGGCACGGAGGAGGTGTCCATGATGCTCTCCACGCCCAAGATCCGGGTGATCCACGTGACCACGCACATCGGGCTGATGGACGCCATCCGCAAGATCAACCCGGACCTGGTGGAGCGCACCATCCGCCGCGGGCATGAGGCCTTGGTCCGTGCGGGCATCCCCAATCCGAAGATCGGCGTCTGCGCCATCAACCCGCACGCGGGTGAGAACGGGCTGTTCGGCCAGGGCGAGGAAGCCGAAAAGATCGAACCGGGTGTGAAGGCCGCGCAGGCTGCCGGCATCGACGTCACGGGCCCGCTGCCGGCGGACACGCTGTTCTTCCTGGCCGGCCGCGGCGATTACGACCTGGTGGTGGCCATGTACCACGACCAGGGGCACGGTCCGGTGAAGGTGCTGGGCATCGAGGCCGGCGTCAACATCACGGTGGGCCTGCCGGTGATCCGGACATCAGTGGACCACGGCACCGCCTTTGACATCGCCGGTAAGGCGATCGCGGACCCGCGCAGCATGGTGGAGGCGCTGCACCAGGCGGCGGAGATGGCCACCCGGCCTTCCGTGGCCGTGTAGCAGCACTGATTTATTGGGGGCCGGAACTAGCATGGTAACCACGCCCACGCGAAGGAGACCGGGAATGCTGAGCGCAAATGCCAGGCGCGAGGAGATCTACCACCTCGCCGTCACCACCGGCCTGGCCTCCGTGGAGGAACTTTCCGCCCGGTTCGAGGTGACGGCCTCCACCATCCGCCGCGACCTGGCGCTCCTGAACGGGCAGGGCCGGCTGGCCCGCACCTATGGCGGCGCCATGGCCCTGGGTGCCCACCCGGAGGCGTCGCTGCGGCAGCGCACCGGCGAGGCGTTCGAGCAGAAGCACGCCATCGCCCGCTGGGCGGCGTCCGTGATCCGGCCCGGGGAAAACATCCTGCTCGACGCCGGCTCGACCGTGGGTGCGTTGGCCCACGAGCTGCGCGGCTTCGAAAAGCTGTCCGTGACCACGCCGGGCATCAACACCATGCAGGAGCTCGCCGAATCGGAGGGCATCGAGGTGGACTGCCTGGGCGGCCGGCTGCGGAGCCTGAGCCAGAGCTTCGTGGGCCCCCTTGCCGAGGCAGCCCTGGAGCGGATGAGCTTTGACCGCGTGTTCCTGGGCGCCGACGCCGTCACCGCCGAGGACGGCATCTGCGAGGCCGACCACGCCCAGACCCGGCTCAAGGAACTCATGGCCCGGCGGGGGCGCGAGGTGTACGTGCTGGCGGACTCGTCGAAGCTTGGCCTGCGGCCGTTCCACGCGTGGGCGCGGCTTGCATTGCCTTGGACTTTGGTGACGGACGACGGCGCGGATGCGGGGCAGGTGCGGAAGTTTAGGGACGCGGGGGTACAGGTTGAGGTGGCTTCGGTCAGTCGTTGAGTCGTGGTGAAAACGTCACCACGCCGTCCCGGGCCAGCGTCGCACCGATGGGGATGCCGCCTTCGGCCAGGCTCTTCTGGGCGGCCTGATAGGCGGCTTCGAATGCCGGGTGTGCCGTGCGGTCCAGCTCCGGCGCGGCGGATTCGCGCTGCTCGTGGGTTATGGCGTCATTGTTGCACGCGCTTACGTCAAAGATCCCGGAGCACCGGACGCCTGGAGAACCTGCTGCAGACCGGTGACGGGGATGTCCGGAAACTCTGCGCGCGCAGGGCCAAACTCGAAAGAAGCGGCCCCCGATTCCTCCCAGACACCGGCCCCCGCCACCCGGGCAAGGAACGGTGAAAACGGCCTGGCCGCCAAGGACAACAGCCGCACGGCGGCTGCCGGAACCCGCTGAACCGATCCATGGCCGGCCCGGGCAAACAGAGCCTCGGCCACCTCATTTGCCGTGAGCGTCTGCGAGCCCCATTCGATGACGCGGTTCCGCAGCACGAGGTCGCGGAGGGCACGGACCACGACGGCGGCCGTGTCCTGGACCGAGGTATAGGTCACCGGGGCGGACCCCGAGCCGAACACGGGCACCTTGCCCTTCGCCTCAAGCGGCGTCCCCATGATCTCAAGCCGCTGTTCCAGGAGCGCCCCGATCCGGACAATCGTCCAGTCCATGCCGGACGAGCGGACAGCGTCCTCGGCGGCGGCCTTACAGCGCAGGTAATCAATGGGCCCGTCCGGGGCGGCGCCGTGCATGGACATCATCACCACGTGCCGGACTCCGGCCGCGGCCGCCGCACGGACCAACCGGATGGCCCCATCGCGGTCAACCTCGCGTGGACTGGAGTCCTTGATCCCAAACCCCGAGGCCGCGAACACCACCTCAGTGCAGCCCGCCACCGCTTTTCGGCAGTCAGCTTCGGAGGCGAGGTCCCCGTGGAGCAGTTCGACGCCGTCGCCCATCTTTTGCGGGAACGGCTGGGACTTGCCGCGGGCCATGATGCGGACCTTGTGCCCGGCGGCAACAAGCAGGGAATCCACGGCGCGGCCCAAGCGGCCCGTACCGCCGACCACCAGGATCATGACCGGTCACCTCCCGCTGCCCCATGGACTGCCTCCCGGACGGCTTCGTTCACGTCGCCGGAGTCCTGGTCCACGGGTTCAAGGTAGAACTGGGCCGCGGCGATTTTGTCGTCGCGGAGGGTGAAGATGGCCACCCCTGCGGCCCGCTGCACGGATCCGTCCGGCCGGGTGCCGCGGTTGCTCCATTCCATCCAGAGTTTGCCGTCCGCTCCGGTGGCCGCGTCGTGGACGGTGAGGGTGAGGTCCGGCATGCCGGCAAAGAGCGCCGTCCAGTTCTTCCGGACCTGGGCGGAGCCGGTGAAGCTGCGGGCCGGGTGGACGGGAGTGGTGTTCCGGTAGTCATCTGCGAACTGCGACACCATGGCCTCAAGGTCGTGGCGGGCGGCCGCGGCCAGCATGCGCCGGACCGGGCTTTCTGGGACGCGCTCGATTCCCGAAGCGTCCATGATCTGCTCCTTAGGTTCAGTCGCGGGAGGCGGAGAGGCTGGTACGCTGAATTTGATACAGTCAGCTGTATTTAACTGACACAAGGAGTTTAAGCCCGATGGGACCCGCGGTCAACGGTGTGCCACCCCGCTCCCGCAGCTACGACGCCCGGCGCCGGCAGGAGGCCGCCGAGGAGTCCAGGAAGCGGGTGCTGGCCCAATCCCGGGCGCTGTTCCTGGCCCACGGGTACGGCCGGACCACCATTGCCGCCATCGCCCACGCCGCCGGCGTCTCCAAGGAGTCCGTGTACAAGGGGTTCGGCGGAAAGCCGGGGCTGGTGCGGGCCATCTACGAGCAGAGCCTGCTGGGCGCCGGCGGGCCGCCGGCGGAAGAGCGCTCGGACCGCGCGCAGGCCACGGTCACCGATCCCAGCGAGCTCATGGAGCAGTTCGGTCGGTTCATATCCGAGGTGAGCCCCCTGGGCTCCCCCGTCTACCTCCTCATCCGGGACGCCGCGGCGAGCGGGGACCAGGACATGGCCGCGCTCCTTCGTGACGTGGACGACGAGCGGTACCAGCGCATGCTGCACAACGCGCGGCAGGTGCTCGGAAGGGGATTCCTGCGGCCGGGCCTGACGGCGGAGGAGGTGGCCGACGTCTTCTTCATGAGCACCTCGGCCGAGCTCTACGAGACCCTGGTCCTCAAGCGCGGCTGGAGCGCGGAGCGCTTCGGGAGGTTCATGGCCAGGACCTTGGCGGCCAGCCTCCTGCCGGACGGCTGAAGCAGGCAGGGAGGAAGGCCGACGGCGGCGGCCCCGCCAGGCGCAGAAATTCCGGACACGGAGGTCCGGGCCGGGGTGGTTGCCGTTTCCGGCCTAGTCCCGCTGGGTACGCTACTTCTACAACGAGTGAAAACCCTCAACGAAATGGACGGATTCCCATGCACGCCGTGCTCGAATACACCTACGCGGACGACTACCTTCAGACCCGCGAGCAATACCGCTCAGACCACCTCAGGTTGGGCTGGGAAGCCGTGGAACGGGGCGAGCTCCTGCTGGGCGGAGCCGTTGGTGACGGCCCCTTCACCGGGTTGCTGATCTTCACCGGCGACAACGCGCTCGAGGCCGCAAGGGCCTTTGCAGCCGCCGATCCCTACGTCACCGGCGGCGTGGTGAATTCATGGACCGCCCGCCCCTGGACAACGGTGCTAGGAGAAGAGGCGGCCACACCCGTTCGCCCCTGAGACCAGGCTGGGAGGCCTCCCGCCTGCCGGGATATGCAAAAGCCGTGCACGGAGAGTCAAGTAACCAGTAGCACGGCAATTTAGTGTTGTGATCCAAAGCACCTTTAGGAACTGGGATTATGGATAACACAGCTGACCTTCTTCTGATCAACGGCGTCATCGACACCCTGCACGACGAACGCCCCCGCGTCACGTCACTTGCCGTGAAGGCCGGGAAGGTCCACGCCGTCGGATCATTGGCCGAGGCTGCGGCGGGACCGGGCACTGAGATCATAGACCTCGGCGGCGCCTACGCAATGCCCGGGCTGCTTGACGTCCACAACCACCACATACTGGCAGGGCAGATGGACTTGTTTGAACTCAACGAGGTGCCCACCCAATCGCTCGATGATCTCCTCACCGCCGTCGCGGAGTATTCAGGGAGCCTGGGCCCCGACGAGTGGGTGGTCGGCGGTAGCTGGGGTTCCGGTCTCCTGGCCGAACTCAACTCCGTGGAAACGCTCGCCCGTTTTGATGCCGCAACCGGCGGACGGCCCGCCATCCTGAAAGACGACAGCAAGCACAACAGGTGGGTGAATTCACGGGGCCTGGAGCTGGCAGGGATCGGCAAGCACACTCCGGATCCCGAGGGTGGCCAGATCATGCGGGATGCTACGGGGCGTGCCACCGGTGTCCTCATCGAGGCAGGAGGTGTCCTGGTAGAACAGACGCTGGCGCGGTTGCAGCCACGGTCCACCCAGGACCTGGCCCGGGCCGCAGCACGCGGCATCGACATTCTGCACTCCTACGGCGTTACGGGCTTCCAGGATGCGGCCTCCTCCCTCCAGCTGCTGCAGGCCCTGAAAGAGCTCGACGACTCCGGTGAACTCGCTGCCTGGGTGGTGACGTCCATGCAGGCCAATGATTTCATTTTCGGCACCACGCCGCTCGGCGAGGGCATCATCGCCCACCGCGAGGAGTCGCGGTCGGAGCACCACCGGCCGGACTTCATCAAGATCTTCCTTGACGGGGTGCCTCCGGCAGGGACTGCGGCGTTCATCGAACCCTATTTGCCGGATGCCGGCTTCCCGGAGTGCCACTGCGGCGGCACCACCATGCCTGCAGCGGAGCTGGAGCGCTGGCTGATGGGCACGGCGGAGCGTGGTATTTCCGCCAAGATCCACTGCACGGGCGACGCGTCCGTCCGGGTAGTGCTCGACACCGTGGCCAAGGTCCGCGCAGCCGGACACACCACGCCGAAGTACCACATCGCCCACGGCCAGTTCGTCCAGGAACAGGACATCCCCCGGTTTGCCGAACTCGATGTCACCGCCGACATCTCCCCGTCGTTGTGGTTCCCGGGCGTCATCTCCGAAGCCATTGCCACGGTGCTACCGGCGGAAAGAGCGTCGAAGATGCAGCCCAACCGCTCCCTGCTGGACGTCGGGGCCCGTGTGGCCGGCGGCTCGGACTGGCCGGTCAGCGTGTCGCCCAACTCGTGGGAAGGGATTTACGGCTTGGTAACCCGGCAGGATCCCACAGGAGAATTCCCTGGCACGCTCTGGCCCGAACAGGCCATTTCACTCCCGGAAGCCATCCGGGTTTACACCACCAACTCGGCCCAGGCGATGGGCCTGGATGATGTCACCGGCTCCCTGGCCCCGGGAAAGTCGGCGGATTTCATCGTCCTGAGTGCTAATCCATACGAGATCGATACCGAACAAATCGCGCACATCACAACCCGCCAGACCTGGTTCGCTGGCCGCAAGGTCTTCGATGCAGGATCAGCGGACGCCACAGCGACTCCGGCTGAAGGACGCCCAACGCAGCGCGCCTGACGGCTTCCGCATAACCCCCTGCTCCTTACGTGCCTTGCAGGGGCGCACCACCCCTATTTCCCGCCGACGGCGGCCTTCGCCGTTTCGTCCTGCCCGAAAGACAAAACCATGGCCACTACCGCACACGCTGCTCCGGCAGGTGTCTCCTCAGACAAGGGGACGTACACCTATATCGCTGTTTTCAGCGCAGTCCTTTACACCGTCCTGCTGATTGCCCCTGTCATCGCAGGCAAACTTGTCGAGCAGTTCGGCCTGACACCGGTCCAGGTGGGGACGCTCTTTTCCCTTGAGCTCGGCGCCTTCAGCCTGGCCACCGTACCGGCCTATCTTTGGCTCCGGCGGATGAACCTGAGGACGGCGAGCTATATCTTCACCGCGGTGGTCATCGCCGGCAACGTGGTCTCCGGCTTTGTGGACGATTTCGGCCTGTTGATGGTCGCCCGGGTGGTGACCAGCCTCGCGGCCGGCTCCATCACCGTGATCATCCTGACCCTGAGCGGCAAAACCGCCAACCCCAGCAGGGCCTTCGGAATATTCGTCGTTTTCCAGCTGGCCATGGGAGCACTGATTCTGGCAGTCTTCCCCTCCCTGTTCGCAGGAGCGCCAGTTTCAGCGATCTACTGGACACTCGCCGGACTTGCAGTGCTGTGCCTCCTGGTGGTCAACCGCATCGACGGGGAAGTGCTGCGGACCGCCGCCGCACCCGTCCCAGGGCATGCTGCGAACCGCGTCCCGGTGTTCAAAGCGGCCGCGGGAATGGCCGCGGTGCTCCTGTTCTACATCGCGCTCAGCGGTGTTTGGTCGTTCATTGCCCAGATCTCGGCGGCCTCGGGAATCGACCTTTCCGCCAGCAGCCTGGTCCTATCCCTCGCTACCGTCGGCGGCATCCTGTCCGCCCTTGTTGCCACCGCACTTGGTGAGACGCCGCGCCGGAAGCTTTACCTGGCGGCGGGTTACGCAGGCATGGCCCTTAGCATCGTGCTTCTTTTCGGTTCACCGGCCCTGATCCAATTCGCCGTCGCGGCCGTGATCTTCAAGTTCGCCTGGACCTTCATCCTGCCGTACCTGCTGTCCACTTTGTCCTCGCTTTCCAGCGGGGCACACCTGATGAACACCACCAACCTGATGATCGGCACCGGGTTCTCCATCGGTCCGATTGTCAGCGGGGCATTGATCCAGTCAGGCGATGGTTCGTTCACGGGCATGCTCGTCTTCGCCCTCGCCGGCGTGCTGGCGTCGTGCGCCCTCGTCCTGATGGCCCAGCGCCGCTAGTCCCCGAGGGGCGGGCCGGAGCGCCCTGGGGCACTGCGTCGAGGGGCCTTGCAATCAGGCCGACCTAACCCTTCGCCAGCGTGAAGATCCCGTACCGCATCGCACCGGTGCGGTAGGCCAGAATCAGGCGGGGAATGCCCAGAAACGAGTTGCGGTTGCGTGCACCAATAGCCAGTCGGCGCATCTCGCTGTCGACGAGCAAGGCCTTCACGAGCCGGCGAGCGCAGATTGGCCAGGTGCGGGCGACGCGGCGGCTGACGTCCTCGTAGCCGGTGACCGTAAAGCCGGCCTGCCTTGCCATCTCCTCATAGTCCTCGCGCGTGCCCATCGAGGGCAGGCGCCCTTCGCGGCAGATCGGCTCGAGCAGGTGGCGGACTTTCCACCCGCTGGCGCCGGTCTCGGCGAGCCACGCGCAGATGACGAAGCGGCCGCCGGGCGCCAGCACGCGGTGCGCCTCGGCGAAGAACCTGGGCTTGTCCACCATGTGCTCGCTCGACTCGATGGCCCAGGCGGCATCGGCCGAGGCATCGGCCAGCCCGTTGTCGAGCCAGTCGCGGACCTGGATGTCCACGCCTGGTACGGGATGCCCGGCTGCATAGTTGGCCTGCTCGGCCGAAAGGGTGAAGCCGGTGACGCTGACCCCGCGCGTCACAGCGAGCCGCCGTGCGGTGGAGCCGTAGCCGCAGCCGATGTCGGCGCACGCCTGGCCGGGCAGAAGGCCCAGCCTGTCGCCGACTGTGTCCACGAGCGTCTCGACGGCTTCGCCGGGTGTCTCGCGGCCCGTCGTCCACAGCCCGTGATGGACATGGTCGCCCCACACAAGACGGTATATGGGATCGAGTTCGTCGTAGTGATCTGCGACCGCCACGGCGTTCTGGGAAATTTCGGGGACGATCACGGCACGACCCTACATCGGCGCTCCACAGCGAAGGAAGAGGAAGGACGACGACGGCACTTGCATAACTGCGTCTTCCCCTCTTGGCGTGCGCCCGCCAGCAGCCCTACGGAAGCTCAACCACCGCCGCTTCAACCCGCCGGCCGTCAGCGGGTGTTGCGCCGCACGTAGATCCTGGCGCTGCTGGATTCGCTGACCCAGGGGTGTTCCGCTGAGGAACTGGCGTATGAGCTGCACGGTGATGCGGGCATCGCGGCATCCATCCGGACCGAAATGTTCAGGGTGCGCTCCTGTTGGGCCCTGCCGTGGCGTCGAACCCTTAGCGTCTTGTTGAGGGGCTCGCCGGGTGTTCCGATGCCGGGCGCGTGCTACCGCTGCTTCGCGTCTAAGACTTAATCTCTGAAGCGGCCTAACTACCGCGGCTTTGCCATCGGCTTTCGCAACTTCATCGCCACTTCAAGCTGAAACGCGCCGACTCAGGCCCCCGACTGCACCCTCGACGGAAGTAGTCCCAAATAGAAGTAAGGGGTAAGTAAAAAAGCGATTGACTTAAGTAAATAGATACTCAATACTTATTCCATAAGGAGGTAATCACCTCCGATGACAGAAGGAGAATACGATGCCCGACATCACTGTTCCAGTCCCTGACGACCGGACTGCAGAGTTCTACCAGTTCTTCGGACTTTGGCTTGCAGGATCTCTGACCCTCTCCGATGGAGGTTCTCAGAGTCTCCCAGAGGCTTCCGGAGACTCGGGAAAGCGCCGGAACTGGACTGGCTCGGACGATGACCGGGAGGACGCTAGGAACCTCTGGTCCAAGATGACCAGCCGCGCGAAAGGCTTCTACAACCTCCTGATCGACGCCCCGGGAACCAAGTTCACGGGGAATCAGATCGCGAAGGAACTGAGCATCTCCAACGGTGCGAATGGCGTCGCCGGTGTGCTCGCCTGGCCGGGTCGGTACTGCCTTAACATGAACCGTAACCTTCCCCAGCATTGGAAGGACGGCGAGGTTGGTGCTCCGTCCGTTTACTGGATGGACGCTGACGTCGCGGCGCTGTTTGCAGCCGTGCGGTCGGACCTCGACGGCTGAGGCTGGCTAATCACGCTGTTGCCTCTCCGATAATACTGAAGTCGGCAAGACCAACCACATCGCCAAGACCCGGCGAATTCAGCCCAGGCCACACCCCTGATTGAAGCCGCTAATCTTGGTGGACGATCTACTGACATTACGGAGAAAACTATGTCTGCAAAACTGGACAAGGCGGCTGCCTTGCTGAAGAACGGCGGAGCCAAGGCCAAAGCCAGTGGCGCAAAGCTGCACTCGCTCGCCACGGATCCAGAAATGCAGGCAAAAGTAAGAAATTTTGCCGGCGAAGGCATGCGGGTATACAGGGCAGTTACGAGTCCAGAAGCCAAGCAAGCGTACCGACAGGCAGCGCAATTCCTTGACAAAGCCCGGAGGAAAAGTCCCCGACGCTAGCCGGCAGGCGCCTTGCTTGGCATGCGAGGAAGCATGGGCGCAGCAGCAGTTGTCTAACTAGAGATTCGGGCAGGCGCCTCCACGTTCATTTACCCTCAGACTCTTTGGCCGCCGCGCAGGACTTCCAAGCGTTTTGCTGAGCCACCTTGTGACAGAATGCCGATGTGATCGAATCATCTAAGGAAATCGGAATCCATGTCTCCGGAGGCGCAGCTGTCGTCGCAGGAGACCCCGATCTGATCGGAGCCCTCCTCGCCCGCTTGGACGTAGACGTAACGCAGATACAGTCGGCCGGCAGGGGAACTCTAGACCTAGTCGCTCAAGCCTCCGGGCTCGGGGCGGTCTTGACCTCGATGGACGGAAGCTGGGTGCAACTCACACCCGAGTCGCATCAACGTCTCCTTGAGTTAGCGGAATTCAATCTTCCTCAGGGCGACGTGTTCAGCGGGGTGCTCCGCGGAGCGAAGGGTCAAATCGATTCTTTTGCGCAGTTC
This sequence comes from Arthrobacter oryzae, assembly GCF_030812315.1. Taxonomy (GTDB): domain Bacteria; phylum Actinomycetota; class Actinomycetes; order Actinomycetales; family Micrococcaceae; genus Arthrobacter; species Arthrobacter oryzae_B. The sequence goes on from NZ_JAUSSM010000004.1 coordinate 88,396, forward strand.
ACATCCGGCGGAATGAACCCGCTTATGATGTCCAACCTGGCGACACTGACCGCGACAATGGCACTTCGCAGCGCTGTCGCGCAGCTTGAGGAGCTGGCACAGGCCATGGACGTGAAACTGGATCGCCTCCTTGACGACAATAGGGCCCGGGCCCTAGGCGATGTTCAGGGCCTCGCTCAGGTACTCCTTCGCGCATTCGAGTTGTACGAGGAGACCGGCAAGATCACTGACACTGCGTGGTCTCAAGTCGCAGGCCATGCCACGGCACTTGCACAGGCCAGTTCGCACGCCTTGGCACAGATCGAGCTTCTGACACGATCCCTGGATGTTCGTTCCCTTGCTGAGAAGGCCACCGCGGCTGAGGCAATTGCCAGCAAAGAACTGCGTTCATGGCTTGTTATTCTGGCCGCGTGCCAAGCGAACCAGCAGCGCCTCGAAACGCTTGAGCTGGTTCATTTGCGTCAACGTGATCCAGAAGCTGTCGAGGCACATGCCACGTCAATCCAAGGATCCGTTGCCAGACGAGAGGAAGCAGCGGCAAGCCGCTTGCAGTCGTTGCAGGATGCGTTGACGTCCGCGGCCAACATCAGCGATTTTAATCGTGTTCGAAGCCCCCAGAAGAGTCGTTCACTTCTGGACTCCGCTGAAACCGCTGTCCGCCTCATCGGCCTGTTCGCACAAATATACGGGTTGGAAGGGCTGCTTGAAGGAAAGGTGGAACGCGAGACCTGGCGCAAATCGCTCTCCGATTTCGCCAAGACATCAACAACGGCCGTTTCGTCCGTCGCCAAGGCAGTCCCCGTTGGGATCGCAAAGGTGGGCGGTGATGCGGTGATCCGTGCAGCGAGCCAAATCGAATCGAAGCGATCGCCGAGGGAAACTACGCCCGAACTTTCTGAGAAAAAGTCGGAAGAGAGCACTGCAGAGAGTTCCCTCTGAGGCGGGCTCGTCCTACTTTGGCCTGAATGCAGGCATTTGCGGTTGGACGGCATTGTAAGAGCTACATACGGACCGGGCCGTCGGACTGAAGCGGGCCCTCACTCAAAGCGGCCCGGTCCGTGGCGAAGCCGCTACATCTAAGGAACCCCGGCTGCCAATTCCGCCGCGGCCAAGGCCTGAGAAAACCTGTCCACCGCGAGCTTGTATTCCACCGGATTACCCGTGGTTCTCTCGTGGTCGGCTGCGCGCATGGCCCGGACCATGGCCGCGGTTGTCGGGAGGGAAGTGTCGGACATCGCGGGGTAATCGAACTGCAACTGCGGATCAACCTCGTAGGTGAGCCACCGCCGCTTCAGCAGTGCGTGACGGTCAACGGTTCTCCCGTGTTCCTTCACATCCGCCAGGGAAAGCTGCGCCAGCGGCGCGGCGTCCATGCCTGTGGCCAAGGACACCGTCCTGACTGCCTCACGCTGGCGGCCAAGAGCTTCTTCAGTCCCCAGCGCCAAAGGGGTGACACCCTTCTGAACGAACTCGACGTTGAACTGGTAGGCACGGATCTCCGCCGGCGTCATGAAGTCCAGATCCCCGGGAGATTTCCTCGCCAGCTCTCTGAAACCGTATGGGCTCGCCACGCTGCTCCGAGGGACCGGGTAGAAGTACTTTCCGCCGACAAACCCGCCAACGGATGCAACCCAGAACAGCCAGTCAGGAGAATCCACGGACACTGCCCCAAAGGCTGCACCCAGCGTGCACGCTATATGGCCACGTGTCAGGAGGATCTTCGTGCGGCCAAGCCGGTAAACACGGCGGGGACGATCCAGTTGCTTCTCGTGGAATGCCTTGAGCCTGACAGTCCAATCACTGGCGTTGCTCACCAGTCACGCTCCTCAGTCATGATGACGGCGACACTGCCGTCCGTGCGGACGCCGGCGAAATGCTGCTGCTCGGCCTGGCCGCGCACAACCCGAACACCGGTGTAGGACATGAGCGGTCCCGCTCCCCTCACCAAAGATACCTTTCGGCGGGGCGGACTCGTCTCCCCTGGGGTTTAGTGACGGACGACAGCGTCGCGGCGGGTCACGTGCAGACGTTTCGTGACGCCGGGGTTGAGGTGGCAGAGACCGCCGTCGGCGCTCACGTCCGGCAGTAAGCTCAACCGCTCCTCACGGCACCGCAGATCTATGAGTCCTCTCCGGAACAGCACGTGAAGCGCTCGGCTCGCATGTGATGGCCAGGTCGTTGGCCGTCACGGACTGCACTGGCCTATCGCGTGGCAGCCGGTCACCCGTGAGTGTTTGATGTCTGACTTGAACGATCTATTGCGACGTGTCGTCCGGAAAGGTGACCTCATATCCGAGCGAACCAAACAGGCCTGTCAGTGTGGCCCTAGTATTCTTGGCAGCTCTGTCCTTCAGCTCGGACTGCTCCGCAGCCGTGGCCATTTGGGTTTCAGCGAGCTGATAGAGCTTCGCCTGCTGCGGCGCCTCGAATACATCCACAATGCGGTCGGCCAGGCCACGTTCTTGGCTGTATTCACGGGATTGGTCATGGTCGATATTGGGCTTGTCGAGTTGCGGCTCGGGAAGCCGCAACTCTACCGCCTTGCCGTCCGGGGACAGCGTCAGGTCCTGCTCGGTCAAGCCTGTGAGATCGACAAATGCATTTACGGTGCCAACCGCGACAAACAGCGTCCGCCGTCCAGCGATGAAATCGGGAATACCCCCAACATTTTCTTCGTCTTCGATAACCAGCTCAAAGGTGCCGACCACGGAGTGGAGCTGGCTCATGTCCTTGACCGACTTCAGAAGAACGGTCTGGCTACTGCTGGCCTGGCTAAAGGGGTTATACCCCATCATGTTGGTTGCGACGAGCGCAACCAACGCCACGACCACCACTATCCAAGCGACGCGCCCTAAGAATTTTGGTGCGGACATCGGACCCCTTTTGCCTTGAAACGGCTTGGGTTCCGTTCCTGTCAGTTTGCGTGTCCGGCGGGTGCCGGTGTGCTAATTCAGCTCTAGTGTAGCGGGAGCGCTCGACTCGGCTGGCGCATCCGCACACCGAGTTCGCAGCCCTTTCTCCAGCTTCGGGTGGACATCGAACCTCCCGCGCCCGCAACAGAGTGTCAGATTCACGTGACCCGATCTCGAACCTCGGAGATGACTGCTTTCTCGAGCGAGTTGACGGTACCATCCACAGCGGCCACCCGATTGGCCACGCCGAGGATATCGCCTAACTAACGTTGCTCGGCGTCCATCCGAGCCCCGCCGCGAGCAACGTCGTGTAGCGATTCAACAACATCGCGAGAGGAATGCCTACGAGGGGGATACCAATCTTGATGACGTTGATTTGCAAGAGGTACCTTCCCACGACCGGAAGCCCTTCCCGCAGCCAAGACCCTCTGGAATAGAAACGCTTGATTACAGGCAGCATGATGGCCGGGACAGCCGTGACCACGCCCTCACTCACGCACAAATGCCCCGCTCTTGATCGTGAAAGCCACCCGAATGAGCTTCCACATGTCATCGGCGTCCGATGGGTCGAGTGGCATCCGGTACAGGACCGGTACGTCGCAGGCGAGGCGTAGCTGCAGCCGGGTAATGAACACGACGTCCAGCATGACAGTGGCGACGACGGGCGGGACAGTGGCCGGGCTTGCACCGGTCATGCACGAATCAGATTGAAGGATCGGAGCGGATGGTCCCTCGCAGGTTCGCCGGGACGATGGGCACATGGAGGCTCAATAGCTTCCACCCAACTCCGAGCTGCGTTCGCTCGACCTCATTTGCGATGAAGCGGAGCCTGAGACCGCTCTTATGGAGATCTTCGAGTTTGCGGACTTCGTCCGCGTCGTATTTCTTGCCGTGCCGGGGACAGCCGGCGTCATCTTCGATATCCCCCGAAGGGGACAACAGCAATCGAATAAGCCGAATGGCTACTTCTCGTTGATCTATCTGCATCTCTGCGGCAATCCCGGGTATGTCGCGTCCCCACTCATAGTGATCCAGAAGCTGCACCTGCTCACTCCGAGTCCATCGGCGCTCAGTTCCGGCATATGGGTCGAGGAGTCTGGCGTCAGAGTTATTGGTCGAGGTTCTCGTCACGATAGCCGGGGCGCTCGGGCTTGTTGGACCTTCCGAGGAACGCGGCGGCACTAAAGGTTCCGGCTTGTCCAACGGCCGCTGAGGCGCGAGAAAGTCGACGGCCTTAGGAGCCTCGACGCTTGTTGACCGTGCCGTCGGCACAGTCCTTGGCGTCGATACTGGGCGGGGCGTGGCTGGCGAGGGCTGCGCTCTTCCCAGCCGTTGGACATCCTCTGGGGCGGCTCGTTGAGCCGTAGATACCTTCTGCTCTCGCCCGCGACCAAAGAGCCAACCGGCCAAACATGCCAAGGCAACGGCTAGCAGAGGTTGCTGAAAGGCAATACTGAACGCAATCCAGGCAATTACAACGCCGGACACCCGCCAGCCCATCGTCTTCTACTTTCGTCCACGGTGAGAAAGCCAGTGCGGCTTCCTTGAGCTACCCGGCAAGGTGCACCAGCTCACCACGTAATTCCAGACGGTCTGTGTCCACACCGTACTGAAGGCCTTCGTTCAGCCGCGCGGTGACGCCAGCCGTCAACCGTTTACCTCCGAAGACCCGAATAGTGTCCCTATGCAGCTCGTCCACTGCGATGCCGCCGGACAGCCGGACAATTTCAACCATGGCGTTGCGGATCTCCACGACGCTGACATATTCGGGCTTGCGCACCACGTCGGGCCCGTTGGGCCGGAACTCTTCCCACGCAGCTCTGTCGATTGTCGCGTCCCAGACGAAACCGTCCGCGTCCCGCTGATGCGCGTTCCGGTCGAGCAGTCGAAGTACCGAGTTCATCCGCTGCGCATTCACCTTGTTGAGATTGAAGGCGGCGCAGGTGAGCTTTGCGAGACGATCAACATGGACTGGCCCTTCGGCCTCGACAATGGACTCCATGGCCTCCCGAACGGCAGCAACCGCTCTACGGGACTGCAGGTTGTCCAACACGTCGATCGTTCCGAAGTTTTCGATCGCCCAGGGCTTGTAGCCTGCTCTAGAAACTTCCGCAGCCACATCATCCTGCTGCCGGAGCCCCTGTGCCGCCTTCAGAAGCAGTCCTTCGCTAACCGGCCTGTAGTCGACGGCGGACCGTTCAGAATTCGACGGAACCGGGACGACCGGAGCCTCTTCAGTCGAACGTACGTCGTCCCCACCAGCCTCAGACCCGAATGCGTTGCTAGTCGAGCTGTCGGCTGCCTTAGTAAAGGCCGCCTCCAGCTTGTCCAGCACGGCCTCCCGGTCGCTGATCCACGCTGGCAACCACACCCGCTCAACAGCGGGCCAGCGCATCATCCGTGTCAGTACATCGCCGGGAAGCCCGTCGCGGTCTCCGGCCGTTCGCCGCGCCGCCCAGGCAGGGCTGTCCAGCAGAACTGCCATGAACTGGCGGCCAGGCGCGTCCTGTGTCGCAACACTGATATCCACTTTGAAATCCGACAATCCAACGTCGGTGGCCACCACAAAGCCACGGTCCCTCAGTGCGTCCGCGATCTCTTCCCGGTGCAGGTCCACCGCAGGGCTCCGGCGTCCGTCATAAGGCAAGGCTCCCGTCCCCTGCTCGGCCAGATCAAGATAGGAACGCAGGTGCTTGATACCAACGGAACTCGTCTCCTCGGCCCGCAGCTCTGAAGGGCTGAAACTGGAGAACACAATGACCTGCCGGCGTGCACGTGTCACGGCCACGTTGAGTCGGCGCTCTCCCCCGGCACGGTTCAGCGGTCCGAAGTTCAGCGGAAGGTAGCCCTTGTCGTTCTTGCTGAAGCCCGTCGAGAAGAGGATGACGTCGCGCTCGTCGCCTTGGACATTTTCCAGGTTTTTGACGAACAGTCCCTCGGGATCTTCATCGAGAGCTTTGATAATCCCTGCGTCGTCCGTGTCGCGGAGCAGGCCCTCAATCAACGCCCGCTGCTGCAGGTTGAACGTGACTACGCCAACCGACGGCGATTCGCTAGCACCGTTGAAATGCTTCCGCACTTCCTCCACAACGGCGGCCGCCTCCACAGGGTTAGTCCGAAGCACTTTGGAGGGACCTGAGCGATGGAACTGGCCGTTGACCCGCACGAAGTTCACGCCGTGACCATGGAGCCCCGGGTTGGGAGCCCCATGCGACGGGCCAGGGAACGAGGAGAGCTTGCTGTCGTAGTACTGCTGATTACTGAACGCGATCAGGGATTCATCCTGGCTGCGATAGTGCCAGGAGAGCCACTGCCGCGGGACCCTGGCCTCGACGCATTCGGAGAGAATCGATTCCATATCTTCGACGGCGGTAATCCCGCTCTCCACATCATCCAAGGAATCGCTGGACGATTCCGCAAACGACGTAGGCGGCATCTGCTTGCTGTCGCCAACCACTACCACTGACGCGCCGCGCCCCATGGCACCGACGGCATCTGCCACACGGATCTGGGAGGCCTCGTCGAAGACCACGATGTCGAAGAGATCCGATCGCGCCGGGAAGAACCGCGCCACCGAATCAGGGCTGACGAGCGTGCAAGGCATGATCTGTGTGATCAGGTCCGCATAGCCTTCCATCAGCTTGCGGACGGTGAGACCACCGCGCTGTCTGGTCAGCTGGCGCTGCAGCTCCCCCATGCGGCCGGACGTCGAGGACGAGGAGACGCGTCGGGAATTTACGACGCCGGCTGCCAGGTTGCGCTTCAGGAGGTCACGTACCAGCGTGGCTCGCGTCGTGAAACGGTCGATAGTGCGTTCGTGGGAACTCGCGTCGAAATCCTGCAGTCCGGTTGCCAGCTTCCGTTCTTCAAGTGAGCTCTCGGCGAGTCCGCGCTCAAAGGCCGTTGCCGCGTCGTCGGCTTCGAGTTCGCCATTGAGGATCGACGTGCGGACGTCAGGGAGGCCGACGGAGCTCAGCGGTTCCACGTGGCGCAGCAGCTCAAGCCACCGGTCCAGGCTGCGGGATCCTGTGGCGTCGAGGGCACGTGCACCACGAGTACTCGCCCAGACTTCCAGGAATGGAGTGGCTCCTGTCCACCGCTCCAGCTCCGTAGCGTCCACAGCCGGAATTTCGGTGAGCGCATCCCACGAAGCGGCCAGCTCGTACAGCCACGCGATCACGTTTTCATGGACCGGTCGGCCGCTTTCGAGGAACGCACGCAGTAGGGTCTGAAACGGAGCCTCGTTGCCAAAGCTAGGCTGGACCGCCTGCGCCGCCCACCGCAACCAGCCGAGCCTGCGGTTGAGCGCCTCCTTGGCAGACTCAGTCAGAGGGTTCCAGCCCTCCGGGACAGCCACCCCGGGGATGCCCTGTGCCTCGGTTTGGAGACCCCGGATCTGATGCTGCGTGTTTGCGAGATTCTGCAGCAGCGGTACCAGCTCCTTGGGCCGGATCTCGGCACCCGGGTGCATGACGGCGTCGAGCTCTGCGGCCACCGCAAGCAGCCTTTTCTTGCGCCCGAAGAAGCCGCTGGCCGCGGCCTGATCGGCGCGTCCGAGAATCTCCGGCAGAGGCAGATCCATGGCTTCCGGCCGGACTTTGTCTAAACCGGGATGATTCACAGCGGCGAACGCTGCCACCAAGTTTTCAAGGTGCTGCGCCCCGGCTGACCACTGACCGGACCTAACGTCGTCCAGTGTCCCAACCGGGACACTGCGGTCTTCAAGGAGGGGAGCAAGGACGCGAAGCTCCGAGGAGGACGTCGCCGACGCCGCAACTGAAAGCAAGTCATCAACTGAACGGACGGCGTCGAGCGCTGCATCGATGCGAAGGCCTGCATCCGTAATCCGAAGGGCGTCAACCCCACCCAATGCAGTCGCAACGAAGCGCCACGGGTGGTTCTTGGCAGGACGGGCCCGGTCGGTGAATTCGGGCAGCTCACGGAGCAGCGCACGCACCGGCTCGAGGACGGTGCCATTGGCCGTGGACGTGAACTGCGTAGTCAGCGGGAGCACTGGGTCGCTGGGTTCGAAAGTCAGGGCTTTGGTGCGGGCGCTGTAGAGCGACAGTTGGGCGCCGTTCTCCTCGTGGAGGTGGCCGGCGTAGCGGACGAGTCCCCTGCGTGCAGCCGCCAGGTCCGTGGAGGCAGTGTCCAGCCGCTGCTGATCAGAACTGAGGCTGAGTTCCAGCGCATGCTTGATCTGGGCACGGACCATGGCCGGTTTGCTTCCCTTGTCGTGCAGGTCAAGGGAGAAGGGCCCCATGCCCACCTCTTCGAGACGCTTCTGGACGACATCAAGTGCTGCCCGTTTTTCAGCAACGAAGAGGACTCGTTTGCCTTCGACGATGGCTCGCGTCAGCAGGTTGGTGATGGTCTGGGACTTGCCTGTTCCTGGAGGTCCCTCCAGCACAAACGTCTGGCCCGCGACGGCGGAGGCGACGGCCTGCAGCTGGGATGAGTCCGCGGGGATCGGGCATGTCGCGGCAAGGGCGTCGAGGTCAGGCTCCTCAGCTGCTTTCAAGGGATCCTGAAAGAGCTCGGTAGGGCTGCTGATGAGGTGGTGAACGAGACGGTTTTTCCCGAACTGCTCCCAGCTCTCGTCCAGGTCTTTCCAGAGCCGGAACTTTGCGAACTGCAGCATGGACAGATCAGCTGTGTTCTCCACCCGGAAAGCGAGGCCCTTGGCGGAGACGGCTTCCCTGACGGCATGGAAGGCGGCGTCGAGGTCAATACCGGAACCGTCTTCTGCCGGTTCGGACAGCCCGGGAATCTTGAGCCCGTGCGCTTGGGACAGCTTCTCCAGCAGGCAGTAATTCGGCGTTGACTGACCCGTCTCGTCAAGGGTAACCCGATAGAGGCCCTGCCTGCCGGCGGAGGTCAGGTTTACGGGTACCAGCACCAGCGGCGAGCGCAGTGTGCGGCCATCGAGTTCCCAGAGGAGGCTGCCGAGGGCCAGGTAAAGGTTGTTGGCACCGGTCTCCTCCAGCTGGGTTTTGGCTTTGTACGCCAGGCCACGCATTTTGGAGTTGTAAGCGTCCTCGGATACCTCGGCGAAGACTGCCTTCTTTGAACTCAGCAGGCCAATCAGCTCGTCCTGAGGAAGGTCCCTGCCGAAGCGGATACCCCGTTCTTGGTGGATGGCGCTCAACTGGTTCGACGGAAGCAGGCTGATGGGGGTGCCGTTGTTCACGAGATCTTCAAACGAGCCGATCCACGTACTGGGAACAGCCAGCGGGAAGCGGGCCGTGTCCGTGAAGTTGATCAGCCGGTTGCGGAGGCTGAGATCCAGGAGCGCATTCTTCCATTGGGTAATCCGCGGAGGGATGCTCGTCGTAGAGCTGCCGGCCGCCGCTCCTCGTCCATGTTTTTCGGGCGCTATGGGCGCTAGTTTCGCTTCCGGCACGTAGTTGGTAACTACAGGTGACCCGGACTCGTTGGTGGTCCGCGCGGGTAGAGGGTAGATGCCGTCCAATCGCGCACGCCGGACGTCGGTGACGGCTTGGATTTTCTCATGACCCGTTTCGATGTACTCGGCTTCAAGGCTGCTCCGCAGCAGTGCCGGCGTGATCGGGTGGCTGCCGCTGAGCATCGTGGTCTCGACCAAGCCAATGAAGCCGCGCTGGACGAGGCTCACGAGTTCAAGGACGTCCTCTGATGCTGCCGTCGGCAACGTCATGTCTTCGCGCCAGTATCCGAGGAAGGCGTGACCGTCCACGACCCATAGGACCGGAGCGATTCCGCAGAACTCCAGCGCTGCCGCCATCACCACGGTGGTGTCGAGACAGGTGCCTAAACGGCCTTCAAGAACTTGGGCCGGTGTGCGCACCTGCTGGCCTTGCAAGCCCCAGCTGGCGGGCGGCATGCTGTATCGGATGTCGCGGTTGCTGGCTGCCTTGGCCAAAGCGAAGACGATCTCGTCCACGCGCTCTGGGCCTTCTGTGTAGCCGTCCAGGCTGCTCCTGCCGGTGGTTCCTAGGACGTCGGCCGCTTCGGAGACAAGTTGAGCTATCGCCGGGTGATGTGGCTGGACGAAGGCTGCCAAGAATTCATAGGAGACGAGTCCTTTGCCTGTGATCCAGAGCTGGGCAGGGAGGAGTTGCAGGCTCGCTTCGGCCTTGCCGATACCGGCGGCTTCCGCACCGGCGGCCGCGGACTCGATCGTCACCAGTACGCGCCCTGGCCGTTTCTCGTTGAGCTCGTACATGGTCGTTGCGGACACGTGCACGTCGACGTCGTCTAGGACCATGGCCTGGCCTGCCGCAAGATCGACATATTGCTGGAAGTCTTCTGAAATCTTTCCCGCGCTGGAATGGACCTCCACGCGGACGACGGCGCCGCGGATCTCAACACCCGGGTTGGTGATCTTGATCTGCCGCACGAACTTGAAGCCGTTGTGCACCATGGCATAGCTCAGTGACTCCGCTGCCGTGATCTCGACGCTCACCGCATGCTGCAGGAGTTTGTGGTTTTCTGCGTCAGGTTGGCCGATAGGCTGACCAGCTTCGCTTCCAACGGTCGCCTCTGTGGCTTCGGGGACTAAGATGACTTCTCCGCGCATCTTGAATTCGTCTAGGAGAACGATAATTTCTTGTGCTGCGCCGGTTAGTTCCAAGTGCTTGGCTAGCCGCCCAGCAGTATCTAGCGCGCGGTAGGCGTCTGCGTCGTCGAATGCCTCGTTATGGGCCCAGAGATTACGGGTCTGGCGGAGCTCGGACGCGTAGCTCCGAGCGTCGTAAGCGAGGTTGAAAGGGTAACCAAGAGATCCCAAGGATTCCGTCATGACGCGTAGTTGCGCGCTCAGATCCGTCGGCGAGTAAGCTGTCGCTGTTCGGCCGGCGCTGGCGTCTTTGTGCTCCAGCAGCTTGGGCCAGGCGATGCCCTTTGCAACCTCCTCCAGTACTGAAGCGATGTACGTGCCCAGACTGGTTGCCAAGATGTCCAGAGCGCGGCCGACGTACTCGCGGTTGGAAAGCCCCATCGTGTTCCCCTCAATACGCGCCAGGCAGAGTGACAGCTGACTCAGTTCAGATTAGTGGGTATTGAAGGCATTTCCGCCTCCGAGCGACTACCCACACCCATCAGCGGCGTCGCGAGGCGATGCCCCTCCGCTCAGTACCTCGCGGTTTCCAGGTGCTCCCCAAGATAGCCGACATAAACACGCCCATTTGAGGCGACGTTGTCGTAGATATACATTCTTGGGGCGCCAGCTCGTCCATTCAAAAGTGCCACATGAGCCGTCATGATGAGCTGACCGCTGGGATGCACATCCGCTGGGACGACTACAGTCCGCTGAGCCAACATCCTCGAGTTGTTCAGCACAGTTTCGCTCTCGGTCGGGCGGAAGCCCAAAAGCCTGCGGCGGCCGGTGTGACCGCCATCGTTGATATAGCTGTAAATGCCACCCCCGCTCCAGCTGCCATCTAACGTCAACGCGGCGTAGTCCTGCAGCGACGCCAGCGCGTCCCAGGCTTTGTGTACGGCGACAGTCATATTGGGGTGATCGTCCAAAGACCGGGCGGTTTCAGCATCACCCAAAAAGCACAGTTGGCCGAATTCGTGTACACGGTCGACGAGGTCATCGAAGCTGTCGGGGTAGACGGTTCTCTCATCATCTCCTAAGGGCGCATATGCATCAGAAACGGCTTTGAGGCCTATCAGTCTGCGGCGAAGGGCCTCAACAGTGTCTTGTGACTCATCTGCCCGGGAAGCGACCTCTGCCGTCTCCATCTCCATCAGTTCGATGGTCTCTTTGAGATCATCGAGTTGGGTCATTAGCCCAATAGCCTCCTCGAGCGCATCGAGGGCTTCCTTTTTCTGCCGTTCGAGTTCCGCTGCTAAGCGCTCGTTAAGCTTCAGCGCGCGTTCGATGTCGCGCTCTCCAGCGACGGACTCCGTTTCAGCCTTGAGATCTTCAATTCTCTGAAGCGGCTGATGGCGCTGGGACCGAAGCAGTCCATAGTCCACGTCTCGCAAAATGGTCGGAAGACGTAGCTCAGCCAGCCGCCTGACCTCCGCAGCGCGAAGCATCCGGGCAATCCTCTTGAGCGGAGTCTCTCTGATCTTGCGGGCACTCAAAACACGGTGCCGGAAAGCGTCGGACGGCGTACCAAGCTTTGCCGCAGGCTGAAAAGTCCTGAGGCTGCCTGCGCCAATGGACAAGCCCGCACCGACAAGTGCGTTAAACTCCGTGAGGCGCTCCGGGTCCACAACATATGCGGTGGCCATGCCTTCGATGCCGCGAGTCATGCCGGCGACTATCTTGACCCACTGATCGGTCGCGAGCCCTTGCGGTGGCGAAGAGACCAAGCACGAGCCAATCCTTTGGTCATCGGCGAGAATCCCGGCCAGCTCCTGGACATGATTCGACGTTCGAATGACCAGAGGGTCCGTAAACGGGTGGGCCGCACCATCGTTAATCTCAAACGCTGCGATTAGCGCCTTCATGACACGCGGCGTGCCGGATTCTTGAGCTTCGGAGATTTCTTCGCCGAGCCGGTTGGTGTAGCGCAGCAGGGGTGCGTCTATGTCCACCCAGATGCGTGCCTGATCCCGCCCTTGAACGACGGTGATGGAGGTTACAGCAATCCGCTCAGGCCGGCGTTCCCCGCTGAACCAGTTGGGTTCATCCCAGTGTTCGCGTAACTGCCAGCGCCGGCTGGCTACGACGGCGTTGGACCAATCGATCCGCGAGACTTCCTGGCCTTCATTGATCGATGTCCCAGGCTGGACAGGAGGCGCCAGCCGCTTGCTCTCGAGCCAGACGGCGACGACCTTATCAACGTCATCAATCAGGGACGACGACGGGGAAACGCTCAGGATCGAACGGTAGGAGATGGGCATCTTGCTTCCTCAGCTAATTATCGGTGTTGCTTAATCTGTACATACTTCATCATCTTGTGTAATTTTTTGCAGCGTTTCTCGCATCCCTTGACGAAAATTCGAGAGGCATCCCACCGTCGCGTGTGGTCAGTGGTCAGAGGACGCAAGCCCGCACTGAGCATGCGCCAGAACCTTAGCCTCGGTCGCTATGAAGTCGCTACACCTTCAACCAGGCCCACCTGCCGCACGAGTGGGGTAGGACGCCGGGAGCACCACTGAGTTAGCTGGACGCTTGTCTAGCCCTTTCATCGCTCTCGATTGAGCGGCTGCGATCCTTTTTGCGCACTGAATCAACAAGCCCCCGTCTCCGCGTGCAAACATCACGACGAGCGTGTGGCCTGCCTGTAGCGGGAAGATGAGAGGCATTCTTCCGGCGTTGGGGGCTGCGCCGCGGCATCCTTCCTGATGGCACCTCTACGCACATAGTGCATTTCCAGCCTTCTCTTTTTGAGGCCTTGGTGGCTGCCCCCTGTTCATACGAACGTCCGCTGAGTCGTGAAAGTTGTCGGCGTTGGGGGATCTTAAGGAGTGCCCGCTCCGGTGCATCAAGCCTGCTCCTGAATCCGCTGTTAGTCGGTCATCTTGCCGCGCTGCGTGCTGTCTCCTCCCAAGGGCTAGAGGCTGCTACGGTAAGGACAAATATGTAGCAACGATAGAAAGAACGTGACAAGCGGCGTGACGGAACAGCTTTTTTCCATTCTCCGGGTTGGTGGAACCGTCACCGGCCTCGCTGGTCCGGCTCCTGTGAAGATACTTTCCGTTGACCGGCTCACTGACGACTCCGCGGCCGTTGCCTACCGGAATCAAGACGGCGGTCTCGCGGAAAGGATCGTTTTCGCCGACACGATTCCGCACGTCAAGACCGTACAGCCGGGTGGAGCCTTCACCTTCGACGCTTCACCGGGCGCGTTCCTCCTGGCCGCGGAAGCACGGCGAATGAAGCTAGCGCATTTGTTCGACCCACTCGCCGCCCTCGGTACCTCGAACGTAGACCCGTTGCCACACCAGTTGCGTGCTGTGTACGGCGAGATGCTGCTCCGTCAGCCCCTGCGTTATGTCCTCGCTGACGACCCCGGCGCGGGCAAGACCGTCATGGCCGGCCTCCTCATCAAGGAACTGCTCCTGCGGGGCGATGCCGCGAATGTCATGGTCATCTCGCCTGGCGTCCTCGTGGACCAGTGGGACGAGGAAATGCGGGAGAAGTTTGGGCTTGAGTTCGAGATGCTCACCCGCGACAAGATCCTCCACGAAGGGAACCCGTTCGCCCGGGGTGGCCTGTGGCTGGCTCGGCTCGACATGGTCGCCCGAAACAGCGAAGGCATCCTTGACAAGGCGTGCAACGTCGACTGGGACCTCATCATCGTCGATGAGGCCCACAAGTTGTCCGCGTCCGTTTTCGGGGCCGAGGTCAAGAAGACCAAGCGCTACCAGATGGGCGAGGAGATAGGGAAGCACACGCGCAACCTCCTCCTGATGACAGCTACCCCGCACTCTGGCAAGGAAGAGCAGTTCCAGTTGTTCATGGCACTGCTTGACTCGGACAGGTTCGAAGGTGTCGCCCGCGAAGGCGCCCGCAAAGTGGACGTTTCCGACCTCATGCGTCGCCTCGTGAAGGAAGAACTCCTTACCTTCGATGGCACCCGCCTGTTCCCTGAACGGTTCGCCTACACCGTCCAGTACGAATTGAGCCAGCATGAGAAGGACCTCTACGCGGCGGTCACCGACTACGTACGCGATCAAATGAACCTCGCTGACCGCATGTCCGGCGACAAGAGCAGGAAGGTCGCCGTCGGGTTCGCCCTCACGACGCTGCAGCGACGCCTCGCCTCGTCGCCGGCCGCGATCCACCGGTCGCTAGAACGTCGCAGGAAGCGCCTGGAAAGCGAACTGCACGAGGCGCGCATCCTGGCGTCAGCGATCAGCGACTACGTTGACGTCCCTGAGGACGAAGACGACCTCGAAGACCTCACCGACGCCGAACGAGAAGCACTCGAAGACCGGGCAGTTTCCGGTGCTACAGCGGCCCGCAACCCTGAGGAACTGGACGCCGAAATTGGCATCCTAGACCGGCTGCTCGTGAAGTCGCTCGCGGTGCGCACCAGCCCCACGTATGCAAAATGGGATGCCCTGCGCGACACTCTCGACGACGCCGACGAGATGCGCGACTCCACTGGCGCACGCCGCAAGGTCATCATCTTCACTGAACACAAGGACACCCTGAACGACCTCGTGGAGCGGCTCACCCAGCATCTGGGTCGCGAGGACGCAGTCATCACCATCCACGGTGGCACGAAGCGCGAAGACCGTAAGAAGGCGAAAGAGACGTTCGAGCAGGACGAAAAGTGCGTTTTCCTCGTCGCCACCGACGCCGCCGGGGAAGGTGTAAACCTCCACAAGAACGCCCACCTGCTCATCAACTACGACCTGCCGTGGAACCCCAACCGAATCGAGCAACGGTTCGGGCGGATCCACCGCATCGGCCAGCCAAATGTCTGTCACATGTGGTCCATCCTTGCAAAGGACACCCGCGAAGGCGACGTGTATACCCGACTCCTGGAGAAATTGGACGAGCAGCGCGCCGCACTCGGCGGGCGTGTCTACGACGTACTGGGCCAACTGTTCGAAGGCAACAGCCTGCGCGACCTGATGATCAAAGCCATCAGGGAAGGCGACCGACCCGAACGACACAAGTACCTCACGGAGATCGTTGACTCGAAGGTCGGCGAAGGTATCGGAGAACTTCTCGAAGCGAACCAACTCGTCCCCTCACACCTCGACGACAGCGAAGTAGACGAAGTGCGCATGCAAATGGAGAGGGCTGAAGCCGCACGTCTCCAGCCGCACCACGTCGAAGCGTTCTTCCACAAGGCCTTCCGCGACCTCGGTGGGAGCCTACGTATCCGCGAGAATCATCGCTTTGAGATCAAGAAGGTTCCCGCCGACATCAAGGAACACGACCGGGTCACCGGATTCGGCGTACCCGTCGTTGACACGTACCACCGCATCACGTTCGACCCAAAGTTCGTGCGCACCCCAGGTAACAACCCCATCGCCACCCTCATGCACCCCGGACATCCTCTTATGTCCGCGACAATGGGCGTTATCACGGACCGCCATCACGATGCCCTTCGACGTGGGGCCATACTGGTGGACCGTGCTGACATGGCCATCGATCCATACGTCATCTGCCTCATCGAACACGATGTGACTGACGGCAGGGCCGGACGCGATGGACAGCCCCAGATCATCTCCAGGCGCGCTCAGTACGTTCGCGCAAACCGGGACGGCGCCATCACCGCGCTCACCCAGAGCCCTATCCCGAACCTTGATGCAGTCTCCTACGACGAGCTCACCGCTGCCCAAGTGATCCTGAACGAGGAGTGGTGCCGAGCCGTCGACCTCGACATACGCGTAGCTCGGCATGCCTCCGTCACGGTGGCCCGCGACCACGCGGACACGGTCACAGCTCGGACCCTCGAACGGGTCACAAAGACCGAACGGCTCGTCCGTGAACGCCTCACCAAAGAGGTCAACTACTGGGACCAGCGCGCGTTTGATCTCGGTGAACAGGAACGAGCCGGAAAGAACACCCGCCTCCCCGCCTCCCAGTTGCGCCAGCGCGCCGAAGCGCTTTCCCGACGGCTCGACCGGCGGCTCAAGGAACTGGAAAAGGAACGGGACATATCTGCCCGCCCTCCACGGGTCACCGGCGCGTGCTTGGTCATCACCCAAGGCTGGCTTGACGCCTTAACCGATCCCGAAGGCGCAGCCGTCCGCGCGAGGGAAACCGCGCGCATCGAACGGCTCGCTGTCGACGCGGTGCTCCGGGTCGAGAAGGCGCTCAAACACCGCGCCAAAGAAATGGCCCACAACAATCCCGGCTACGACGTCGAAACCGAAACCCCAGCCGGACTCGACTTCATTGAGGTCAAAGGACGCGTCGAAGGTGGAGATACCTTCGTATTGACACGCCAGGAAGCCGTCACCGCCCTAAACAAAGGGGAACGCAGCGTGCTTGCACTGGTGCGGGTCCACGCCGATAACAGAACCACCGTCAGATATCTACGCCAGCCGATAACCACGCCAATAGACCCTAGAGCAGCCCGGGTCGACTTCGATTGGGACCCGTTCTGGAAAGACGCCACCGAGATGGAGCAGCAGTGACCGCCACCAACCGCAAGCGCAAGCTAATCGAAGTCGCCCTTCCGCTGGAAGAGATCAACGCCGCCTGCAAAGCCGACAAGGACCGCAAGACCGGCACCATCCGCAACCTCCATAAGTGGTTCGCCCCCATGCCGCTTCCTGCGTGGCGCGCCCTCCTGTTCGCAGCATTGGTCGATGACCCGGTCGATGACAACAAGCGGGTATACCTACTCGACGTAATCAAGCGACTGGTGGCGAACGGTGCCGATCTTCCCGACCGCGATGCGCTCGAAGAGGCACAGGAGATCCTTGGAAAACAATTCCCGGGTGGGCTGCCTGTTGTCATGGACCCATTCTGCGGTGGGGGATCGACGCTCGTTGAAGGTCAACGGCTTGGGATGTCCACGTATGGTTCAGATCTAAATCCCGTACCTGTACTCATTACACGAACGCTCACCGAGCTCCTCCCCGGATTGCATGATGGTGAGCCGCTTCACCCGGAATCGGCTAGTGAGGGTCGACTTTCATTTGCGATGACTCACAACGACGTCAGCAACAACTTTCAGGGCCTAAAGCAAGACGTTTCCTACTACGCTCACCAAATCGAGAAGCAGGTGAGGCGTCGGTTAGCTGGACTCTACCCTGAACATGAAGGAGAGGTCCCGATTGCCTGGATATGGGCCAGAACGGCCGCATGCCCGAATCCAACCTGCGGCATTCAAACTGTGCTGACTGCTTCATGGTGGCTGTCGAAGAAGCGGGGAGATCCTGTCTGGGTCGACTATTCGATTGAGGACGGCGAAGTAAAGCTGCACGTTGTCTCAGGCCAGGCAGAAGGTGAGCCTCCAAGTTCGCCCAAAGTTCGCAATGGAGTTTTTGAATGCCTTTCATGTCGGTCCGTCCTCGAAGCAACGTATATCCGTAAGGAAGGTCGGGCCAAGCGTCTTGGCGTACGGATGATCGCCGTCATCGCAGAAGGATCACGGGGCCGAATCCATCGTGACCCCACGAGCGCTGAAATCGCAGCGGCAGAGAACTGCAACCTCGGTGACGAAATGCGCATTTCACCACCGCTGGTGGGACGAGCAACTACGAATTTGGCTCTTTATGGACTCGAAACATGGGACCAACTCCACACCGATCGGCAGCTGCTCACGCTTTCGACGTTTGCGGACCTAGTAGCGGATACACACGCGGCAGTAATTTCGGACGGAGGATCCCGGGAGTGGGCCGATGCGGTCGTCACCATCCTGGGGCTTGCAGTCGGTCGGTTGGCGATGAGCAATTCAAGTCAGTCTCGGCTGACCGTCAGAAATGATGGAACAACAACACGTTTCAATGCAGCCTTTGGCCGCAACGATCTTCCAATGACATGGGATTTTCCGGAAATGAATCCGCTGGGTCCCTCTGGAACTTGGTTGGGATCTCTACCAACAGTCCTCGAAGCCCTGGCGTTTGCGCCCACGGGGACGGGTGTGGTGCGACGAGCTGACGCTAGAGTCACGCGGGCACCTAAACCCGGACTTGTCGCGACAGATCCGCCATACTTTGAGGCGATTGGCTACGCAGACTTGTCAGACTACTTCTACATTTGGCACCGTCGCGCCCTGGGAAAAGTTCATCCGGATTTGTACGCAACGATGGCCACGCCCAAATCTGGCGAACTGACGGCAATCCACCTTCACCACGGAAACGATAGGGAGGCGGCACGCCGTTACTTCATCGACGGTTTTACGGAGACCTTCCGCAATCTCCAGGGCTCGCTAGCAGACGATCTCCCGATGCTCGTTGTCTATGCGTCTAAGGAGCAGAAGGGTGGGAAGGATGAGGAAACCCGCTGGTCGTCCATTCTGACCGCAATGGTGGACGCAGATCTCGAAATTACGGGCACCTGGCCAATCCATGGCACCGGATCGACCCGAATGAACGGTCAAGGAACCAACGCGGTTGCTTCGTACATCGTGATGGTCTGCCGTCCCCGTCTGGCGGCGGCATCGTCGTGCAGTCTCTCTGAGTTCAACCGCGCTCTTCGCCATGAACTGGGAGGAGCCGTGAGAGATCTACAGGCAGCATCGATTCTGCCGGTCGACCTCGCACAGGCAGCGATGGGGCCGGGCATGCAGATCTACTCCCGCTATCGCGCCGTACTGGACCAGTCGGGACAGCGAGTTCCGGTGGAGCACGCCCTCCGCCTCATTAATGCAGCTCGTGAGGCTGTGCTCGATGAGCAGGAAGGCGAATTGGACCCAGAATCGCGGTTTGCCGTCCGCTGGTGGGAAGCCTATGGCTGGAATCCCTCCGTCTTCGACGACGCCGCCAAGACCGCTCGGCCCCTGGGCATCAGCGTGGACGATGTTGCTCGCGCTCAAGTGGTTACGAGCAAGGGCAACAAGGTCCAACTTCTGGGCTCGGGAGACCTCGACCAGAAGTGGGTCCCGTCTGCCGACATCCGTCCTACTGCGTGGGAGGCGGTACACCACCTCGCACACCGGTTGATTGACCGGGGTGGCGAATTGGAGGCGGCGCGGCTGATGGCGGCGCTCGGTAACTTACAGGACCCTGCAATGGCCCTGGTGTATCGCCTACATGATATTGCTGCCAAGAAGGGTCGTGCGGGAGATCAGGAGCGCTACAACGCATTGATCAACTCCTGGGCTGAACTGGTAAAGCTGAGTGCCGACAATTCGACGATGACTGAGGGGCTGTTCTGAGATGGCATTGACGAACAAGGAAAGCGTAGGACGTGTCCTTGATCTGGTGGCGGTTGGCCTCGGTCCGTGGATGGTCAAGCGGCTGGAGGCCAAATACGGGTCAGATTGGGCGGATCAGGTAGTCCGGTTAGCCGGCGTGGCGCCGCGCGGAGACGCGCGCGACATCACAGACGTTTCCTATCTGTTTTGGGTGTTTGACAAGCAGTGGCACGGTCTCTTCAAGGAGCACCTAAGTTTCGAGGACAAGCGGGCAGTGTCGGCCCTGTGGGATGCACGCAACGAGTGGGCGCACAATCCGAAGGTCTCGTCCGAACGCATGGAACGCGTCCTTATGGATGGCGAGCATCTGCTGCGGTCTATCGGCGCTGTTGTACAGGCCGACGCTGCGGATGAGATGCGCCGTGACTTCCGCCGTGTCATGTTCGAAGAGGACCAAAAGCGGCTGCAGCGCGCCACCGAGAAGTCGTTGTCCGTGCAGGTCGACTCTACCGGCCTTCCGGCATGGCGTGACGTGGTCGAACCTCACGACGATGTGGCTCGTGGGTCGTTCCAGTTGGCTCAGTTCGCTGCCGACCTCCGACAGGTCCACCAAGGAGTTGCCGGACCGGAATACGGTGACCCCACCGAGTTCTTTGGGCGCACCTACCTGACGCGTGGCCTTCGGTACCTGTTGGAGCAGGCGGTTCAGCGCCTCAACGGTGTCGGCGGCGAGCCGGTCGTCGACCTGATGACGACGTTCGGTGGCGGCAAGACCCACTCACTGCTGGCGGTCTACCATGCCGCATCGGGAACATCTGCGGACAAGTTGCCCGGCATGCGCGAGATCCTCGACGGCCTCGGGCTCACGGAACTGCCGGCTAAGGTCAACCGTGCGGTCCTCGTCGGCAATGACCTGTCCGTGCTCGGCTCCACAAAGCCGGACGGCACCGTCGTGAACACGATGTGGGGTGAACTCGCCTGGCAGTTGGGCGGACCCCAGGGTTTCGCCATGGTTGCCCGTTACGACGCGAAGTCCGCACCACCACCGACCACCGAACTCGCTGCCCTGCTGGAGAAGTACAGTCCCTGTATCATCCTCATCGACGAGTGGGTCGCTTACCTGCGGCAGTTGTGGTCGCGCGATGAGACAACTCCCGCTGGCACGTTCGACACGCACATGACATTCGTCCAGTCCCTCACCGAAGCAACCAAGGCCGTCAAGAACGCCCTGCTGGTCGTGTCGCTGCCGGCTTCCGACGTGGTGCGCGACATGAACATGGCAGAAGCACCCATCGAGAACGAACACGAAATCGGTGGCACAGCCGGCCTCGAAGCGCTCCGCCACCTCCGGTCGGTCATCCACCGCCTGGAAACGGCATGGCAACCCGCGTCGGTTGAGGAGGCCTTCGAGATCGTGCGGCGACGCATCTTCAAGCCCTTCGGTAGCCATGAATCAGCCAACCGTGACTTGGTGGTCGGGAAGTTCTTGGAGCACTACCAGAAGCACGCCGCCGACCTGCCCAACGAAGTCATGCAGCCCAGCTACCGATCGTCTATGAAGGCCGCATACCCGATTCACCCCGAGTTGTTCGACCGGCTCTACCAGGACTGGTCCACGCTGGAACGGTTCCAGCGCACCCGTGGTGTCCTGCGACTCATGGCCACCGTCGTACACGCGCTGTGGACCAGCGGCGACAGGGCACCGCTCATCCTTCCGGCCTCCATCCCCTTGGACAACCAGAAGGTGTTCGAGGAGATCACTAACCACCTTGACGACACGTGGAAGCCGATAGTGGACGCCGACATCTCCGGTGACTCTTCAGCGGCGTCAACCATCGACAACGAGATCAAGATTCTCGGCAGGTCGATGGCCGCGAAACGCGCCGCCCGCTGTGTGTTCCTCGGCACCGCTCCGATGGCGAACCGTCGTGAGCGTGACGGTTCCGTGTCCACGATTCGTGGCCTAGAACAGAAGCGAGTCGTACTCGCCTCCACTTACCCGGGCGACAACCCCTCCCATGTCGCAGATGCGCTGCGACGGTTGGGCGACCAGGGCAAGTACATGAACCGCGATCAGGACCGGTACTGGCTCAGCCTTCAGCAAACGGTCTCGCAGATCGTCCAGGAACGCGCCGACGCCTACCACGACGAGCAGGTCTTCGATGAACTCGCCGCGACGGTTCGCAGTGAGACCGACAAGGGCCTGTTCGAAAGGGTCCATCGGTTCCCGCCCAGCAGCATCGACGTTGAAGACGTCCCCTCCATCGGATTGGTCGTCTTCGGCCCCGACCGAGCGTTTTCGAGGAAGGCCAAGTCCACTGCCGAAGCCGCCGCGCGGGAGTTCTTGAACAAGCGGGGCACGAACGCCCGTATCCACAAGAACAGTCTTGTGTTCCTCGCCCCCGAGGTCGACCGGACCGATCTCCTGGTCAACGCGGTCCGTAACCGAATGGCCTGGGAGTACATCCTCGAAAACAAGGACTCCCTCAACCTCGACCAACACAACATCAAGCTGGCGACGTCGCGCGTCAAACAGGCCGTTCAGAACGTCTCTGACTCGATCCGCGAAGCCTACAAGTGGATTCTTGTGCCACACCAAGCACCAGGTTCCGCGGACATCGAACTTGAAGCGATCCTGATGAATGGCGATGGCACCTTGGCCTCACGCGTCACGAAGAAAGCAGACGCAGGTGAGTTCGTCGTCCGTAATTACTCAGCCGCCCTCCTGCGAATGGAGATAAACCGGCTGAACTTATGGAAGGACAGGGCGCACGTTCCTGTCGATGTGACGACCGGGTACTTCACCCAGTATGTGTACATGCCTAAGGTCACCACCCCTAGGGTTGTTATGGAAGCGATTAGGCGGCTCGACGAGGTGCTCCACATCGACATCGACGGGTTCGCCTATGCAGAGGCCTATGAGAATGACCGCTACGTCGGCCTCACCTTGACAGCGCCATTCGAAGTTCGGCCCAGCGGTCTCATCGTCGATCCGCTCGTCGCACGCGAACAGATCACCAAGGACGAGGCCGCCGCTCAAGAAGCCACCGCCACCAGCGGCAGCTCAGCAACGGCGGCCTCCTCAGGTGGAGGCTTGTCCAGCAGCACCGCGACCAGTAGCAACGCTGGGAAGGGCACGAGCACCGCCGGCGGAACCACCGGCACCCCAACGCCGACTAAAACGGTCACCAGATTCCACGCTACCAAGGAACTTACCTCAGCCCGCGTAGTCCGCGACGCGAGCCAGATCTATGAAGAAATCATTTCCCACTTCGTCAGCGCCGGAGTAAGCGTCAAAGTCACCATCGACGTTGAGTCCGACCAGTTGGATAAACTCTCCAATGACCAGCGGTCAGCTATTCGTGAAAACCTCAAGACACTTGGGTTCCGCGACGACGACTGGTCGATGGATTAAACAGAAGTGGGCCCTCGTCCAGATAACGTTACGAGGGCCTACCACTGGGTAGGCTCAGGGAACTGTCCGCTTGTCTTCAAACTAGGAAGGATGCCAGCTTATTGTCATCAGAACCAAGGTTGACTGACAGAGCAAGACGACACGACGCCGCCCCAAATGAGGAATGGGTCCTCATGTACCGAAAAGGTCTCCCTTCCACGGACATCGCCAGGCTCGTGGGAGTACCGCACAGCACCCTGCGCTACCATCTCCTTGTTGCCAAGTCAATGAACCCGGAGCTTGCCGATGAACACCGGGCAAACGTCCGGCGCCGCGTCTCCCCGCGCTCCCTACGACTCATGGAGGCGCTGATCGCCAGGATCAAGGACACAGGCCGATACCCATCGTCCAAGGATCCGGACCACAAGGGACGCAGCCTTTTCGTGTGGCTGAACCGTCGGCGGATGGAGGACGCCGCGGGTACCCTTCACGTCGAAATCCGCGAGGGGCTTGACGCAGCCCTCCCCGGCTGGCGTGGAACCCGAAGGGTGGTCGCTGACGAAGCCCTCTGGCAGAAGAACTTGGCAGAGCTGGCTACCTACCGTGCCGGCGGAAACGACTGGCCGCGAAGGAGAAACGCCGGCAACGAAGAGGAACGTAAGCTCGGCGCCTGGCTTTCCAAACAACGGCGCCACAGAATCCGCGAAACGCTGGACTCTGCCCGGTCCAAAGCCCTCGACGAAAAAGTCCCCGGCTGGACGCAGCGACGGAAACGAAGCCCGCCGAAAGTTTGATTTTTTGAACCTTGACAGCCTTTCCAATTTTTTTCAGCCGCAGCCCGTGGTTGCTCAGTAGCGCTCAGATCGAAGCGGAACTCAAGGTGCTGCTGTCACTCTGCGTCCGCTGGAGCACCGGGCCGGAATTAGAGCAGGTCAGGATTGTGCCGTTGGCACGCGTCCTAAACAAAGAATTTGCTCAATATGACGTCGCCTCGCTGGCAGTACTCTACTTGTGCCATATGGTGCACGTGGGGGGACAATTCGTGGTCGCGAAGGGCCCTCCGACGCCAATCGTTCGCCAACCAAACAGAAGCGAGTCCAGGCTCCCTATGGCTTCCCTCATCTCCTGGCTCGACGCGTCAACCGAGGAAAACTCGAAGATGCGCGAACTCGTCAAGCTCTTCGGCACGCCGGAAACGACGGACGACCTTGGCATGGGCCAGCTCCGCGACGCGATCAGCAACAGCCTGTTCCCTGGTACATCCGTCCTGCACCTCGGCGCGCGCTATATGCTCCTGGTCCCATGGGCCTACCTCACTGCGCAACGCGGCACCAGCCGTCCAGACGATCTGCGGAAGCGGTCCGAGGAATCAGAACGGCAGCTCATCGGCCGGCTGAAGGAGCTAGGCGAAGACAGCTACATCGGACGCGATGCCGGCCGGAACGTGCGACAGCTTCCCTCGGCGGCATACTGGTCGGCGCTTCGCCGCTACGGGATCGTGAACCCCGAGACAGACCGTTCCGCCGTCGCCCAGCTCATGTGCGCAGACACTCCTACCCCCGAGGAAGGCGAGAACGCCTACCACATCTGGAACCAGAGCCTCCCGAAGCCGCCGGAAGGCTTCCCGCAGTCCGAAGAAAACGGGCTGGCGTTGTCCCACGACGAGGCGCGCTGGCTCCAGGAGCGCATCCTCACCACCTGCCCGGGAACGATGCTGGCGCACGTTGTCGGGTCCGAGGCCAGCCCCGAGCGCAGGCTCTGGGCTCCCTGGCTGGACCCGGCCTGCCGCAGCGCGGAGGGCGACCCTGCGCAGTGGCTCAAAGATGCGGAATCGTTCTCCTTCATCCACAACGGCGCCACCATCCTGTACCAACACCTCGTCGCCGAGCTTTCCAGAGAGACATTTACCTCCAGCGGTGACACCCTCGAGCCAACGGAGAAGCTCCTGAAAGCGTGGGAGGACCAGCGCGGCAGCAAACGCGACCTTCTCGCCGGCTGGGACGTGGACGATTACCTCAGCCGTGCCAAAGTACTGAACCACAGCATCAACAACAACACCGCCGACTTCGCGCGGGCCATGCTGGCAGCGGCATTGAGCCCAAGCAAACTGATCGACAACACAGACTTCCGTGCCGCCGTCGAAATCCGGGAGAAGCTGATGAAGAAGTCCAACTCGCGGTTCCGCAACGAACGCCGGCTCCGTGCCTGGCAACCGCCAACGCAGGTCGCGTCCCTGTCCTTCCGCTGGGCACAGGTCCGCAGGAACGTCCTGGACATCCACGCAGGACTCGCACTGGAAGGTCAGTCACATGCTTGAGGCAGCAAACAGGCAGGCACTCACCCAGCAGCTGCGCCCGCCGGCCGGATTCCGGCTCGCCCATGCCGTCGGCACCACGTTCACACTCGACATGACCAGCGCGCTGTCGGTTCCGCTGAGCTTCGTGGCCGGCTCCGGTGAGGAATTCACCAATCCGGTCGCGGTCCTCAGCGCCCTCCACAAGGTCTCCGACCGTGTGGACATCTTCTGCCAGGCCGGCCACATCAAGGCACCCTCGGACGCCTCCGATCTGCTCGCGCTGCTGGAACCGATGGTCCACCAGGTCAGCGTCAGGCGCGGGCTGTTCCACCCCAAGGTCTGGCTCCTTGAATTCGAGAACGACACCGAGCGCCGCTACCGCTTCCTGTGCAGCAGCCGCAACCTCACTACCGACGCCAGCTGGGACCTCCTCGTCCGGCTGGACGGCGAACCCGTGCAGGGCGCAGAAGATGCCGGCCCGGACAGCGGGCCCCTGGCGCGCTTCATCGAGAGGCTCCCTGACCTCTGTACCGTAAAGCCCGACGCCGAGAGGTCGGCCAGGGTGCACGGCCTCGCCTCGCGTCTGGCGGACGTCCGCTGGGACCTTCCTGAGGACATCCAGCGCCTGGCCTTCCGGCCGATGGGCATGGGCGACGAGTTTGAACAGGGCTCGATCGTGGCTCACCTTCGGGACCCGGAGAACTTCGTCGCGCTCAACAACAAGACCGGAGACGCCGCCTTCCTTGGCCGGGAGAAGCTGGTCATCTCGCCTTTCCTCGATGACAAGCTGATCGGCCGGTTGCAGGACAGGTGGACGGAAAACCTCTACGTCTACTCGCGAGGCGACCAACTGGACCTCCTAAACGAGACAATAGTGGCCGATACCCGTACGTCGTTCAAAGCCTTTGACGAGCTCGGTATCCCCGAGTCGGCCGACTCAGGAATGAGCGATACGGACGAATCCGGGATTCAACGCGTCGCCGACGACCTGACCGGACTGCACGCCAAGGCCTACTTCTGCGACTACGACCACTTCACCTACGCCCTCCTTGGGTCAGCCAACGCCACCGAAGCAGGGTTCACTAAGAACGTGGAGTTCCTGCTGGAAATGCGCGGAGCCAAGAAGCGCCTCGGGGTGCAGCGCATCAGGGAGAGCCTGAAGGACGTTCCCTTCGCGGTCTATGACGGCACCGGCGGCCAAGACCGAACCAAAGAGGATGAGGCTGCCTTCCGGCTGGAGAATGCCCTGCGGGACGCTGCCGCACAGCGATTCCTCCTCGACGCCGTCCCCGACGACGGAGTCAAGAACACGTTCACGGTGACCGTCTCGCATGACTGGTCGCCGAAGCCCGAGTTCGCTGCAAAGCTGCGGCTCCTCTCGCTCCCCCAGCCGAGCGCCGTCGTCGAGTCTTCCGGCGGTCAGCACGAACATGCCTTCCATGCCATACCGCTCGCAGACGTGACCCCGTACCTGGTGCTGACGCTGGAGGACCCGGCAGCCGGGCTGTCCAAGAGTACTGTGATCCAGGGCAGCCTCCGCACCGATCCTGCCGGCCGGCTGGACGAGATCATTGCCCGCCAGCTGGACGATCCGGAGAAGCTCCGTCGGTTTCTCCTGCTGTTCCTCACTCCGGAGGATGCGCTGCCCGGGTCCGGAACCGGCACTGGTTGGTTCGCCGGTTCCGGGTTCGGCGACGGCTCCGCCGCCGGACTATATGAGGCGATGGTGGGCGCCATGGCCGGTCCGGACGCCAGCTCAGTGTTCCCGGACCTGAAAGTAGTGATGGACCGGCTGCTCGGCCTTCGCGGCGATGATCCGGAGATTCAGCAGCTGCACGCACTGTGGACAGCAGCCACCGAGGCACTCGACATGGGGGAACTTCATGGGATTTGACGCAACGTCCGCGCTGGAGGGCCTACGGGGCTTTCAGCGCCGGACCGTGGACCACGTCTTCAAGCGCCTCTATCTGGATGATCAGCCGGCGGATCGTTTCCTCGTCGCGGATGAGACCGGGCTGGGCAAGAGCATGGTGGCTCGCGGCGTCATTGCGAAAGCGATTGAGCGGCTCGACCAGCGGAACTCCGGCGTTGACCGGATCGACGTGGTTTACGTCTGCTCGAATGCAGACCTGGCCAAGCAGAACCTCGGCCGGCTGAACGTCACGGGCCAGAAGGACATTATCGAGTCCGGCCGGCTGACACTGCTGCCCACGGAGCTGGACAAGCTCAACGCCAAGGCAGCGCCGGGCACCCGGAAGCGCGTCAACTTTATTTCGCTGACTCCGGGGACGTCGTTCAATGTTGGAGGGGCCACCGGCCAGGCGAAAGAGCGAGCCGTGCTCTTCCGCATCCTCACGCAGCTTGGCGTCATCGACGACGAGCAGCGTCCCGACGCCATCGAACTGCTCCGCGCGGGCGCCTCCCCCCAGCGTTTTGAGCGCCGCGTCCAGTACATGCATGAGCAGTTCCCAAACGGCTTCGCCGTTCCTGTGCGGAACCGGTTCCGCACGCTGGCCCATCAAAGCGGTAACTTGCCGGCGTTTCGCAAGGCCCTGCGCGAAGCTGTCCGCGACGGAGCAGACTCGGTCCGGCCACGCATGAGCGTCCTCATCGGCGGGCTGCGGGGAGACCTCGCTCAGGCGGGTTTGGATTGCCTGGAACCTGACCTCATCATCCTGGATGAGTTCCAGCGCTTCCGGGATCTGCTGTACTCCCCCGGGACGGTGCCCGACGACGAGGACCCCGCAGCAGAGCTCGCCCGGCAGTTCCTGAACTACA
Source organism: Arthrobacter oryzae (assembly GCF_030812315.1). Lineage (GTDB taxonomy): Bacteria > Actinomycetota > Actinomycetes > Actinomycetales > Micrococcaceae > Arthrobacter > Arthrobacter oryzae_B. Next base: position 116,488 of record NZ_JAUSSM010000004.1, read on the forward strand.
AAGGCGCCAAGCTCATTCTGCTCTCAGCTACGCCATACAAGGCGCACACCGGAGCGAATGAGACCGACGGCGACGACCACGCCGCAGACTTCCGGCAGCTGCTGCGCTTCCTCAGCAGCGAGCGTCCCGGGTATATGGAAGACCTGGAAGCTGATCTGGATGACCGCCGGACGCAGCTGCTCAAGCAGGTTCCCGATGACGCGCTGACGCACCGCATCGAGGACGGGCTGAAGCTGTTCATGAGCCGCACGGAGCGGCCGCAGCTCGGCGAGGACGACATGCTGATCAAGATCCCGATGCTGCCCACGGATGTCAGAGCCGGGGACCTTACCAGTTACCGGTCCCTGTCCGCTCTGTTCCGCGCCGCCCGCACGGGCAACCCGATGGAGTACTGGAAGTCCGTGCCGATGTTCGCTCACTTCCTCACCGACTACAAGGTGGGGAGGATGCTGGACGGCCGCATCCACTGCGACCGCGAAGCCGTGGACCCGGTGCTTCCGGCACTGTCCACGATCGACGCCGAAGCGTACCGCCGCTACGGCGCCGTGGAGACCGACAACGCCAAGTTCCGGGCCGTTCGGGACCACACTGTGGGGCAGGGCTGGTGGAAGCTGTTGTGGATGCCGCCGTCGCTCCCCTACGTGGAGCCTTCCGGGGCATTCGCAGAAGTGGGACAGAACGTCACTAAGCAGCTGGTCTTCTCGGCATGGAACGCTGCCCCGACGGCGATCACCACGATGCTCTCCTACGAAGCCGAGCGGCAGATTATGGAAGGCTCTGCGCTCCACGGTGAGAACTCGGCAGAGGCCCGCAAGCGCTTCCGTGGCCGCTTGAGGTTCCGTGTCCGTGACGGTGAACCTCAGGCCATGTCTACCTTGGCACTGTTCATCCCCCACGCAGCCCTGGCCCTTGCGGGCGATCCTTTGCAGAGCGCGTCCATGAGTGGTTCCGTGGTCCCTGCCGATGTTGTGCGGGATGCCGCGGCCACGACGGGCAACACTATGGTGGGCGGTACCGCCGTCGACCCTGCAAGCCGTCTCGGCGCGTGGGCTTCCTATTTCGCAGTTCCCGGCGCTCTGCCGGCAGAGTGGAAGAACGATGCCAAGCTGGCGACGCGAGAGCTGCGGCAGCTGGACGAGTTCACCCAGCAGCAAGGCAAGGCCACCGAAGGCGGGGAGGCTGATCAGGAAGGCGGCGCCGAGGCCGGGCTCTACCTTGCCCACATTGAGCGCATGTTGGAGGCATCCGGCGGTGCGCCTGCCGGCTGGGAAGACGGAATGGAAGACTTGGCCGTCAATTCCCCGGCCAACTGCCTCTACTGCGCCTTGCTGCGCGTGGTTCCGGAGGAGTTCAATGGTGCTGAGCTGTGGAAGGCTGCGGTGTTCGCGTCCACCGGCCTGCGCACGCTGTTCAACCGGCTCGACGCCACCGAGCTGCTGGACAAGCTCTATCCCGAAGGAGATTACTGGCAGAAAGTCCTTCGCTACTGCGAGGCCGGGAACCTGCAGGCTGTCCTGGACGAGTATGTGTTCCAGCTCCGCAGCCAGCAGGCACCCGGGGAGATCACGAACGAGCAGCTGTGGGCGCTGGCAGACGACATCCGCCGCTCGCTGTCCCTGAAGCCTGCGCAGATGCTCGCCAAGTACCCCGATGGGTCCCACGAGGACCTCCGAATGGGCGTCCGCTTCGCCGTCCGGTACAGCAACGCCAAAACGGACGACGGCGACAGCAACCGTATGCCCGACGTCCGCAGGGCCTTCAACAGCCCGTTCTGGCCGTTCGTTCTGGCCTCGACGTCCGTGGGCCAGGAGGGCATCGACTTTCACTGGTGGGCGCACTCGGTCATCCACTGGAACGTGCCGGGCAACCCCGTCGATTTTGAGCAGCGAGAGGGTCGGGTGCACCGGTATCTCGGGCATGCGGTGCGGAAGAACGTAGCTGAAGCCCATGGTGCTGCGGTGATGAAGCCTGGGGTGACGGATCCGTGGGGGACGCTGTTCTCGGTTGCCGCCTCTGAGATCGCTGCACGGCCAGAGGATTCCAGCACGGAGTTCGCCCCGCACTGGATTCACCCGGGAGAGCACAAGATCGAGCGGCGACTACTGGACCATCCGCTGAGCCGCGATGTGCCGAGGACGAAGCACATGCTGGCTGGGCTGGCGAAGTACAGGCTGACATTGGGTCAGGCTCGGCAGGACGATTTGTTGCGGTTGATCAAGGATGGCGCGGAGATCAGGCCGTTGAATTTGCGGCCCTAGAAAGTCGCAACTTCCGTTCGGGAAGAAACCCTAATCATTCAGGACTAGAAACAGAGGAAAGATGCCCGAGGACGCTTACGGATATTGGGATTCCGGTCCGGCGCGAGGCGGCGGCAGCGGATATCTGAGCACCCTCACTGCAACGAACGAGCAGCTGCGCAAGTTGACCGACGTGTTGCATAACGTCGGCATCATCCGCGAAGACGAAAAATTGCTTACGATCTCGGCACTTCTTGGGCGTGAGATAAACAATATGCGATGCATCCATCATGACGAGGCTGAAGAACTGCTTCAACAGTTCGGGGTAGTTTGAAATTGCTGGCGGCTCGAAGTGTTTCCCACAGACTGCGCCTAAGGGGATACCGCCCACAAACTTATTGATCACGTGAATCTCGGGAACGAGAGTCTTTGCAAGCTGCTCGCAAGCCGCACGAACTAAAGTCGACGGCCGAGACCGTGAAGTGGGACCTGGGCAATGAAATGGTTCAGGTGCCGTGCAGTAAGCCGGTTGGAACGGAGAGGCTATTGTCGGAGCGACACTCGTCCGTGGCAGACCCATCAATGTCGGTGCCATTCGATAGCCTTTCTCGAAACACAGCATTTGCACAATGGGGGGACAATGAGCGCGCTCGACGAAGAGCAGCAGGCGGCACTGCGGAAGTTCAAGCAAGACGTGTTGGGAGTAAGGCCGGACATATCGGAACGGCCGGTTGTACGACGGGAGCCTGTGGCCCAAGTCCGAAATGTCAGCCGGTCCCGGAGTAGTGGATCCCAGCGACCTCTTGGTCCTGGAACGAATAGCCCAGCTGTTCTGCTTAGCGATATCGCCCAAGAGACCGGGCTGAAGGTTCAGGACCTCATTCGCGAGTCGCGTCGAGCCGGGATCCAACTCAATTCAAAGCCGAGACAGACACCGTTGTTCCCGGAAGAGGCAGACCATCTCCGACGGTTCGCTGCGGGTCCTGCAAAACCGCAGCTACTGACCGGCGCGACTTATAGGCCCGACCCAGGAGGCCGCATAAGCCGTAAGGTTTATGACCGTCTAGAGCCGGACTATCTGGCCAGCCTCTTGGCTTCTGGTTTCCTGCCGAGCCGGCGCGATGTCAATCGGTTTCCAAGCCGCTCGTGGCCCGGGATAATTCGACACCATCGACGGGTTGAGGTTCTCGTGTCGGAACAAGCACCGGCACCAGGTGCAATAGCGCAAGAGTATGAAAGTGCTGCCAGCGCACGACCCAAATCCGACCTCGCACAGACGACGGCTCAGGTTGCTCGGCAGGAGATACCGATTGCACGCACTTCGGCGTTATCCAACCCGTTGGCGGCTGAGATCAAACGCCAAATCGACGCGCGTCGGCATAGGCGAGAAATCGACCCTGAGTCCAAACCAGAACCGGCAGGCATCCAGGTCGTCGCGCCACGCATAGACCCTCGACCAACGGAAATAGGCCCCGGCAGCCCAGCCTTGGAGGAACTGCAGCTGACGCTTAGCGGATTCGCACCGAAGGATCACCCCGTCTTGTTTAGCAGCCTTGCTGCGGCACTAGAGCTGGACGAACGCAATGTCAGGTCGTTGGCTGCCACGGATCCACGTAGCCTCACAGAGCCACCCCTCCGAAACCTGATCAGTCTTATTTGCCAGGGAAAGTTCGGTCTATTCGCTTACCACGAGGTCAGCAATACTCTCCGATCCGCAGCTCGGAGGAACAGTCCGAACGTGTCTTCGATTGCAATGAAGAATGCCCTCACGAACCTGCGTCCTATGTACACCGGCGTCCTGACCGACGCCGGCAAGAGCCGCTTCATTTTCTGGCATGTCGAGCAGGACGGAACCCAGCTGGCGGTCGTGACCTTCGGTGCCATGTCGGATTGGGTCCGAGGAATGTACCACGGCCAGTACGTCCCACTGCGCGGACGACTGATCACGGTGTCACGCCATGTGAATTTGACCGCGATGGATCGAGAAGACGCCCAGTTCATGGTTGAAGCCGCTCTCAAGCTCCGAAAGGGTATTCACATTCGCCATAGTGCTCCCTTGGCTCCCGAACCACGTGGTCGCAACTACGTTTACGGTGCCACGAGCGAACCCCGACGTGGTCTCAAGTACAAACCGCACAGCGACTGGTTGATTCCTGTGGTCGTAGAGGACGGCCTTGCCACCGCAGGTTTGGAAGAAGGTTTCTTCTCAAACTACGGTGGCAAGATCGCCCACGAAGTTCGTCCATTCATGCGCCGTGCTCCGGGAACATCGTGGAACGCTCCGAAGACAGTCGCTGTCAGCGCCCACACGCGCGGTGGCTACGCCGTCGGTGACATCGGTTATATGCCTACGGTGACGATCATGCGGGAGATGAACGCCCCCTAGGACTACTGCGCCACGGCAGCGGCCGTGGCATACACGTCAGCCGGCATCGGCCGGTGCAACTTCCAGGTAATCGCAATCGGCTTCTCCCCCGCGTGCTGCACGTAGTCAACCTGTCCCAGGCACGTGTACGGAACGGTCAGGCCCGTCTCGTCGTCCGCCGTATCCCTAGTGAAGATCAAGATCTTCGAACCATGCGAAGCCCGGTCTAGGTACCGGCGTCCAGTCGGGCTCCCCGGCGAGGTCGCGTTCTGCGACTCCCAGTGGAACAGTTCTGGGCTGATGGCGTAGTCCTTGTACATTGTGGTCGCCGAGTGCTTCTTGTCATCCTTGTTGAGGGTGACAAAGAAGGCATCGGTGGATGTTGCCGAACACCAGGCCACGCCCTCACGGTGCTGCACGTTTTTACCGAGCTCCAGCGAGCCGTATTGCAGCGCCGCCAAGACCTCTTCACGCCGGTATGTCGCGTGCGAAAGCAGTGGAACCTGCTGCAGCCCCGCTCCGAGCCCCTTCGCGGCGTGCTTGGACGCGGCCACTCCCAGCTTCACGATCTGGCGGATCTCGCTGCACACAAACTGGTAGCCGCGCAGGTAGTCCAGTCCGGCGTCGTACGATTTGAACCCGCCGCCGTCATCCCAGAGCGTATAAAACAGCATCCGGGCGAACGTCTGCTCGCGCATTCCGAGCTCCGCGTAGCGGGGCGCAGCGGGGCCAACCAACATCGAGTACGCCTCGGCGCGTTCCGGATCGTCCACGTGGATGAGCGCTGCCATGCGGCCGAGGAGCTTCTTCTCGTCGGCATCCGAGAGCTCCTGGATCCTCCCGCTGAGGGCCGCCTCCAACGGGGATAACCTCTCGATCAGCCCCGCCTGTCGAAGGTAACCCGTCCAGGAATCCCTGGTCGAACGGTAGATCGACTTCACGTCGTTCCCGGAGTGCTCCAGATACGCCTCCAGCTCGGTCTCCGCATACGAGGCAATGTCCCGGACCAGCTGGGCCTGGTTAAACCGGAGCTGTGCCTTGATGTTGTCCAGCACCACCTTCTGCGCCACCCGGTCCAGCACGATCTGCGAACCAGACGGCAGGTATGGGAACTCGTCCTCGACGGCCCTCTCCAGCTCCTTGCGCCCGTAGCCGGTCAACGCGCGGTAGCGCAGATCGAAGCGGAACTCACGCCGTTGCTGGCCAATGAAGTCCATGACCGTCAGCACGGCCTTACCCTCGGCACGGCGCAGGCCACGTCCCAGCTGCTGGAGGAAGATCGTGGCGCTCTGCGTGGGCCTGAGCAGCAGGATTGTGTCCACCTGCGGCAGGTCCAGGCCTTCGTTGAAGAGGTCGACGGCGAAGATGCAGTTGATCTCCCGCCGACGGAGGCGCTCCAGCGCCGCTGCACGGGTGGCGTCGTCGGTGCTGCCGTCGACGGCAACGGAGGCGATGCCGGCGCGGTTGAACACTTCGGCCATGTAGTGGGCGTGCTGGACCGAGACGCAGAAGCCGATGGCCCGCATCTGGTCCGTGCTCGTGGCTTTGTCGCGGAGTTCGCGGATCACCTTGGCGGCGCGGGCGTCGTTGCCGGTGTAGAGGTTGTTCAGCTGCGCGGTGTCGTAGTTGCCGCGCTTCCATTCCACCTGGCTCAGGTCGACGTCGTCCGAGACGCCGAAGTAGTGGAAGGGCACCAGCAAGTCGGCGTCCAGGGCATCCCAGAGCCGCAGTTCGCTGGCGGTTCGGCCGTCAAAGAACTGTTTGGCGACGTCGACGCCGTCGCCGCGTTCCGGTGTCGCGGTCAGTCCAAGGAGCTGCTGCGGCTGCAAGTGGTCGAGCAGGCGCCGGTAGGTGGGCGCCATGGCGTGGTCCGAAAGATCGTGCCGGACCGTCAGAAGCAGACATGAAAAATTTCCGCACCTCCATGCTGTCGGTCCCACATGTCCTGCCTTTCCTCCGGTCGAAGAAAATGCTTGACTTCCTACATTTGGGATATATAGTCGATATATGTTCGACAAATTGCCAGGAAATGATGTCTAACGAATCGCGCAACGAAAGGTTCAGACGCCTCGGGGCAACACGGGGCGACAGACTGATTCGCGAAATTTCCTTGTTAGGGAATTTAGCGAACCGAAAGAACTACGAGTACACCCCGGAAGAGGTGGACGCACTTTTTCGCCCCATCGAGGCCGAACTCAAAGAGGTGAGGGCGCTCTTCGATCCCGCCAGTCCTTCCAGTAGAAAGGTGTCGTTTGAATGAATAATGCGAATTTTGGATTTTACTTTGAGAGGTCCGGAAGAAGCGCATCGCAGGGCGCAGTCTCCCCGGCCGAGCAGTTCTTCGAAGGTTCCCTCGCGGAGTCCTCGCTCGTGCGGGAGACAGCGCAGAACTCTATTGATGCCCGCGTCGGACTAGGTCCCGTCACTATGGTGTTCGAGCTGGCGGAGATGGCGACTGAGCTCATTCCGGGGATAACCCGACTGCGTACGCACTTGGAGCAGGTTGAGCGTCAGACGAGGGGGACCCAGGGACACGAGGCCATGGCCACGGCGCTCCGGACCTCACAGCAGGAGATGATTTCCGTATTAAGGATCAGCGACTACGGAACCAAGGGGTTGACGGGCTCCGAATCAATGCACGATCCGACTTCACCCCTGAGCGCCCTGACGAGGGGGGCGGGAATCTCCGCGGACGACGGCACCCGTGGCGGGTCCTTCGGTATCGGATCCGCCGTCGGCCCCATGGCCTCGAATATGAGCACCGTCCTATACACCTCGTTGCCCATCGAGGAAGAAGAGACGGTCCTCGCCGGCTACAGCTGCCTTGCCAGCCACCGCGACGCGGACGATGTATGGCGTGGCGGAGATGGCTTTTACACCGACCTGACCGATGAGACGGATTTCCGCTACCTGCGCAACCCGCAAGCCCTTGGACCTTTCCCCATGCGCACCGAGCCGGGCACGGACGTTTTCATCCTCGGATACCGGAAATCGGGAGCGGACCCGGATCTGCAGCACATCAAGGTCGCGTTCATGCGTAACTTTCTGATGGCGATTGACCGTGGAGGACTGATCGTCAAGGGGCTCACGCCCACGCATACCTGGGAGCTGGATCAGGTCAGCTTGGAAAAGTACGTTGTCGAGGACGCGGAGGCTCAGGCCTTCTACCGCGCCATTAAGGACCCCGAACCGATCCGGCATACCAGCAAGCGGCTCGGCAAGTTGGCTCTCTACATCAACATCGACGACGACAGCCTTGAAAAGACCCTGCACACCATAACCATGCGGAAACCGTTGATGAGAATCGACATCTTTCGCCACACCTCCATTCCGGTCAAGTATGCGGCCGTCTTGGAGTGCTCGGATGACCACGGAAACAAGCTACTGCGCACCTTGGAGCCCCCGCAGCATCACAAGTGGGATCCTGGCCGAGCTGCCTATGGTGAGTCGTTGCTGCGTGAACTCAAGAACTTCGTCCGAGACGGTCTCAAGAGCAGAGTCAAACAGCAAATCGGCGACCAGGTCGTCATCAAGGGACTGGCCCGGTACTTGCCCACCGAGTTGTTCGAGGAAAAGTCCGGGACTCTGCGCAGCGCCGGAACACCGCAGGACGGTCCCGGCACTGACCAAGAGTCAAGCACCGTGCAGGGCTCGGACGGCGAACTGACACAGGTCGCAACGCGAGAGCGTCAGACAGTCCGTGTCGGTGTACGGACTTCGGCCGGCGCCGAAGGCACCTCCCCCACGGATAAGGGCAAGGATCAAGGCGGTGAAGGCACCCGGAATAAGAAAGGGGGCACTCTGTCCGCGGACGGCGAGCAGGGAAAAGGCGCCGGACGGATCACGGCGGGAGAGGTGCGCTTCCGCAGCTGGTCAGATGCCACGACCGGCGACTTGTGCCTGGCGATAACGCCTCTGGAGGACGTCGCCGGCGACCTCGAACTTGTGCCCCTTGGGCCTGGAGGCAGCATGGAGGACGACTACATGCTGCCCATTTCCGAAGGCGTGCTGACCATTGGAGGCGCCAGCGAGCCCTTGAAGCATCAGGGCAACGTCCTATCGCAGCTGCAGCTGAAGGCCGGCATTACTTCTCACGTCCGGCTCAAGCTCTCATCAAATCACCGCTACCGTCTGGGGGTTAAGTGAATACATTTACGAAGAGGGGCTCCTACCCGCATCCGGTGCTCGACGCATCGGACGACGTGGGTTCCTCCATTGAAGTTGTCAACGTCACTATCGCGCCGAGCGTGGATGATGTGGAGATCAAGTTTCAAGTGCGGATGAGCGATCCGGACATCCAGTCGCTCATGGATGACGGCACCGCCCGGTATAGTTTCCGCTGGACCTGCAGCTCCACCATCGCCAGCGGTGAGCTCAGCGCCTCGGTCCACCAGCAGCATGTCGACGGCAGCACATACATCGGATGGATCGATCAGCAGGACATCCGCGGCACAGTTAAGGTTGAAATCAGGATCATTGCGACCAGCCAAGTCGATCCATACAGCCTCCAAAACCAACACGGTGACTATGCGGGCGCATCCTTCAGCATCCTCCCGGGAGATGTACTCGCCGACGGTGGCTTTTTCGAATTCGAGCCGGAGAAGCGCTACGATCCGCTCTCGCCACCAGTAGGGTCATGCTTCCGATTTATCGCGGACCCGAAGCTCAAGAAGGGCCTGAAGGTTAAATTCTTTGACGACGAACATGTGCTCGTGGCCTTCCCCGAAAAGACGCTTCCCGGGTTTGGCCTGCTACAGGGGCGGCCGGACCTGCAGATCAGTCTCGTAGTCCTGCCTGCGCTCATGCAGACGATTTCCTTCATCAAGGAGAACTTGGCGGCTGAGAGCGAGGGGGAAGACCTTTCCGGCAAGAAATGGTACACGGCGGTGAACCGGCTTGTGCAAGAGTCAGGATCCTATGAGGACAATTCTTTTGAACTGGCACAAAAAATTCTGGGCCATCCGTTGGATGCCTCACTGATGAAACCATTCGACGGCTTGGGGGACGAATGATGGAAAACAACCATGCCCGCGCACTGACCAACCAGGCGGTGTTCGAGCTCAAGTCCGCTCTCGAAGTCGCTCAGACGCCGGACGATTTTCTGGCTGATGCTGACATCATCATCGGCAGGCCAGAGAACCAGCTGGAACTTCACCTGAACTTGGGAGTTCCGGACTCTTTAGATGCCGGATCGAAAGGAAGCACCGGACGTGATGTTGAAAACGCCCCTGTAGTTTACGACTACCTTGGCGTCCTCGATCGGGCCAACGCATCCGACCGGCGGCTCTGGACGTATCTTGCGTTCTCTACGTACCGGGACTACATGGAGAAACGATGGCCCCTCACTGAGGTGAGGAACTGGAAAGGCCGCGTGCAAGACCGCTGGCTGATGCTAAATTCCTCTCGCGACCCGCTCGTCAGGCACGGTATCTCCCGGCTGTGGTGGGTGGCGGCTATGACGTATGACCCGAAGCTGCAATACCCACTCTCCAAAGCTGTCGGGGATCCCTTCGCTTACACTCGAGAGGCCTTTCGGAACGAGGACCGCATTAATTCCCTGTTTCACAGAGAAGCCGGGGCCTTTCCCGACGTGGTCAGGTGCGTTCTTGAACATGCCTCTCAAGGAGGCGGGTACGCGACTGACAAACACGTCGCCGCGCTGATGATGGAGCTAACGCTGGTCTACGGGTACCGCGACCTCGGTTTCTTGGACCACAGCGCCCTCAGCGCTCTCGTCATCGAATCAGCTCCCGCTGTGAAGGATGCAGGATGAAATAGCCGTAGTGCGCCTCCACTCCGAGCTGATGAGCAAATTGTCAGCCGGGCCTGGTATCCTGGAGTTCGGATATCAAGGGGTGCATGTGTTTCCAGTTATTGATCTCTTCGCCGGGCCCGGAGGCCTGAATGAAGGATTCTCAAGCGTCAGAGACGAGCAAGGCGGCTTCGTCTTCAATACGTTGGCATCTTTTGAGATGGATACCCTTGCGTGCCAAACGCTCAGGTTACGAGCGACGTACAGGGAGCTCGTCCGATCAGGCGCAGATCTGCAACCTTACTTCGACTACATCAAGGGCAAGAAGTCGTGGCACTCCGTTCTCACAGGTGATTTTAGAGAGGCGTATCTAGCTGCGAAAGCTCACGTCTACCAGGTGGAGCTTGGAGAGGTCAACCGCCCTGAGGTGGACACCTTCATAGAAAAGCAGCTCGGCCCGGAGAGTGAGCGAGGACATTGGGCACTCATCGGCGGGCCCCCGTGCCAGGCGTATTCCCTAGCCGGGCGGTCCCGTAGGACTGGAGATCATTCGTTCGCTTCAGACCACAAGCACTTCCTCTACCGTGAGTATCTCCACATCCTAGGAAAGTTCAAGCCGACGATTTTTGTTATGGAGAACGTCAAGGGGCTTCTCTCGTCGAAAAATGGCGACAGCAGCATGTTCCAAACGATCTTGGGTGACCTCAAACGTCTCCCCAGTGGTGTGAGCTACGAAATCCGTTCACTAGTAGTGGACGCTGAACCACAAGACTTGAACCCGTCCGATTTCATCATCCGCTCAGAAGAATACGGAGTGCCGCAGAAGAGGCACCGCGTGATTCTGCTCGGGGTTCGAAGTGATGTCGCCGCCAATATTCCTCGACGGATTATCGAGAAGGCTGACGGGGCAGTCACGGTCCGGGCAGCCGTCCAGACGATGCCCAGCATTCGAGCACAGACTTCCGGCAGGAAGCCGAAGATCGATCAAGACTGGGTCTCGGTCCAAGCTGAGGCACTAAGCCAGATACGCGGCATAGACGTAGCGTCGAAGCCGGAACCGGTAAAGGCCGGCGTGCTGGCAGTAGATGCGTACGAATCCTGGGTGCTGGATGACAGGCTAACGCTACCGGTGCAGCACGAGCCCCGCGCACACATGGTTTCGGATCTTGCGCGGTATCGCGTGATGGCGGAGCTGGCAGAACGCTTGGGAAAGAGCCCGAAGTACACCGACCTGCCGGCGACTCTCCATCCCGAACACAGGAACGTCGGCAGAGCGGGGACTCCTTTCACGGACCGCTTTAGAGTGCAGGTTTGGGACGCACCAGCCACGACGGTGGTTTCACACATTTCCAAAGACGGGCACTACTACATTCACCCGGATCCGGAGCAGACGCGCAGCTTCACGGTACGCGAAGCCGCACGCCTTCAGTCCTTCCCCGACAATTACTTCTTCGAAGGTGCCAGGACGCAGCAATTTCACCAAGTGGGGAACGCCGTCCCACCACTGCTTTCTAAGCAGATCGGCGACGTTGTTGCCGACATGCTGGCAGCTCTCAGGGACTAAACGTTCGGAATCCCTTTGCATTTGCGGAGGAGACAAGGTTGAGCAGCCTGGCGGACTGCCGCTCGGTCGGCAGTCCTGACTTCCTGCCCGTCACAAGGTCGAGAATACTTAGGTCCGTGGGGCTGGCGACGCCGTTTCCCAGCGAGAATTCGCGCAGCTCCAGCCAGTGCTCCCTGGGTATTTCAAAGACACGAGTCTGTTGGTTGATTCCGTTGTCGATCTTCTGCGTTTCCTTCCCAGTCCGTCCCCTTTGCGCCACAGTGGCCGGGTCAGCAAGCCCCGCGAGGAAAGCTTCAGGAAGCCGGATCGGTACCGCGCGGACCAGGTCCCAGCAGGCGGCCTTTTTGGCCCATTCGGTAACGTTTTGTGTCGGCCGATGTTCACTCGTCAGTGCAGCTTGCACGGACTGAGCAATTTCAACAGCCACGTCCAAGATGTTCTGGGGGGCTGCTTGAGAACGCCAAATCAAGTCGAAGTCCATCAAACGGCCACGCCCTTGAGTCTCAACAAGGCTTGCCATTTTTGCCACCGTGTAGGTAACGATATTGGCAAGGTAGGCGCGGTCCCGCTGATACCACTCGGTATTCCTCACAGCCGAATGGATACCCGAGAACAGAATTGCCTTGCCAATCGCGTCTTTGAAATAGATCTCATTGATCGAGGATTCGTCTTTATCCCATGCCTTTGCCACCATTTCCGCAAAAGCAACAAAGTTCTTCTGGGCACCTGCGCTGACGATGTGAGGGCGCTGCTCCCACGACATTATGAATTTGGCCAAAGCCGGTTTGTCGAACTTCTGGTGCTTTGGATAGAGCTTGTCGAATCGTGAAGCTTCAGCTCTAGGCAGCTTATTCTTCTCATTCTCGTACTGACCGCGTGTCCGCTCGTAGTACCACTTTGTGTTGTAGGTGGCGCCCGCGACGGTCGGGGCCAGCACCCGTCGTGACAGCTCCTCGATGCGGACGTGATAGGGGCTGTTCGAAAAGAAGTCCGCTGCGCTTACGGCGTTTTGGCTATTGGCGAACCTTGAGATGCTGGGCACGAGTTCGCTGGCCACGGCGGGCGCTACAACAACCAGCTTCATGGGGACAAAGACATTCTGCAGAACGGCCTTATCTTTTGCCTCCTTGTCAACGAAGAACAACGACGCCGTTGTCTGTCCGCCGTTGACGATCTGGAGGTCCTCAATAGTCAGGATGGTTGACTTCTCACCATCCGTCTGCACCGAGGTGGCCGTCGCGGTGACTCCGTTGTTGAAGGCCATGAAATTTTGGGGAGCAGAGTAGATAGTCTCACGGATGCCCTTATTGACCTTGCCCCTGTTGGTCAAGTAGGAGCGCACGTTGCTCTCCAGGAGCCGGCTGCCATAGCGTCCGTAGAGTCCTGCGAGTACGTTTCCAGGCACGGATGCCAGGTAGGTCGCAAACTCCGGGGTTGACTCGACCTTCAGCGCGGGGAGGCCTGCCTCCTGCCACTCTCGTAGGTCGATCTGCAACGCTTCCCGGCCGCTCTGCGATTCATGGAGTTGATGCAGTCGGCCAACGTCCCAGAGCTGGTAATCGACGGGGATGCCGTTCAGTGCCTCGCTTGGAAGCTCACGCAGCCGGTTGCTCAGCTGCCCATCCGTCAAGAGATAGAGACGGTACCGTGAGACATTGCTCCCGCGATTGCGGAGGTCGTACGCGAGCTGATAAGCCGGCGAGCTCTCCTCCCGGCCCTCCAAGAAACTTCCGTCGAGCGAATCGGCCAGAAAATACTGAAGTGCTTTCAGAGCGCCTTTGGCGTCCGTGGAGGAAACGACTTGAATTTCAGGCGAGCCGACATAGATCGTCGCGACTAGCGCAACACTGTTATCGGCATTGTCGAGGTCGTAGCCGTTTACCTTCAGCCTGCGCCGCCGCGTCCCCGTCCCGTCAAAGTCAAGGGTGACAACATCGTCAAACTCTCCGGCTTCTGTGAGCAACTCCGCGCAATGTCGCGCGAACGCCGTAGCCGTAAACTCACCGTCGGCGTCGGCCAAGGACCCGACCGAAGCTAGCAAGTTCTCGTGGTAGCTCTGAACGTTCACTTTAGATGACCCCGTAATTCTTCATTCGGCTGAGTGCCATATCTGCATCGATTGCGAATTGATCGAGCGCTGTTAGCTCCAGGCGGTACTTCACCCCGGCCACTCCTGTCGCTAGGTCTCGGGGAGTGATGCGGGGGAAATCGTCGGAGACGATGTAGTAGTCATAACTGCGGCTGCTGAAGTACATCCGACCGTAGACCTCATCGTTTGGGTCAAACCCCAGCTCATCCAGTGCACTGTCAAACGCTTCAAGATCTCCGTCGTCAAGAGCGACGGAGTCCTTCGCGAGGACGACCTTGTCGCCGAGCGACGTGAACCCAGGAAGGGGCTTCGCGCTATCGGCAACCTCAACCGTCACAAGAACAATATTGTCGCCGTCGAGCTGATATTCAGAAGCGATCCTCAACGCGTGAGTGCTGGCATGCCGACTCTTCACTTCATAGTGAACATCAACGAACTGGAAGTCTTGGTCGGATCCATAAGGTCCCTGCCAGCCTTCAACGACCACAGAGGAGCCGACAGTTGGCCCAAGGACGTCGAATCCGAATTCCAACTCTGCAAACAGGCCCCTGCACTCCTCCATGCTCAGCACTCGTTTTTTCGAGGCTTGGAAGAGCTGGCGCCACTCCGCAAAGCACTCCATGGCCGTGGAAAGCCCGGCGCTTTCAGTTGCGGCCTCGGAAACCTTTTCGTGCACATGACCACACAGCTGCATGAAGACTTCGCTGAACTTGGCGTCCTCCAAAGTGAGTAGAAGTATCCACGTCCCGTCGTGCTCGCGCTCCGCCCGAACGATAGATACTGCATCAGATAGTTGCGGAAAGCCTGGCGGTTGGCGGGTGATCAGGCCGAAGCTCAATCGACCGACTTCGTCCGCGCCATAAACCATCCGCGTAGCCAGCATTGGGTCGAGCTCCCGGAGAGTGACCAGTCCCGCGCGGACTTCTTCGTTCCAGCGCTCCGATGTCCATGTCGAAGCTGTCACGATAGCTCCTCGTAGTCCGCCATCCAGTACTTTTGGGCCACTCTATTCAGAACGTACTTGACCCGGCCGTTCTTGCTGTTGTACTCAGAATCCGAGGTGGGCAGGGCAATCTTGAGGGCGATGAAGGCAGAGCTAGGTTCCCTCGCCGCCTTGGATAGCTCCTCCATCAGATCGGAGATCTCCGGTGTGACAGCTAGGTTTTCGGCGGCATATACGCCCTCACCGCTTGCTTCGACGGCATAGATCATAAGCTGGGGGCGCGGGAGATGTCTGTAAACCGCACGCTCCGGAACGGTGCTGGCAGACTCTGAACCAGATTCCTCGGACGTTTCGGCTTTCTTGTTATCTGAATAGGCAGAAGTAATATTTGCTTCCAAATCGGGATCCAAGACTTTACGCAGATCGTCGCTTCCGGCGAGCCTGGTTTTCTTTCCGCTCACCCAGAGCGATGACCCGGTCAAAGTACCGTCCTTGGCCGTCAGATGCCGAAGCATCAAAGCGCGGCCAACTTTGAAAACTGGTTTTCCAGGCACGAGGTCGGCCAAGCTTGGCAACTCAGTGTCTCCCTTCTTCTTTGGGCCGTTCATGAAGGTCACGTCCCATGTTTGGAACTGCTCCCCAGGGCTAGCCCGGACCATCCTTTCCAGCCCGCTTCCAGTGAAGAAGATGTCGTCGTCAGCTGCCTTGTAGCGGTGCAACAAGTCCGCGACGAGCCCCTTCGAGACGTTTCTGAAGCGTGTATAGCCGCGGACGGTTTCGTCGGTTGAGCAGCCGGCAGCCAGTGCAGCTTTTGCCAGATCCTGAGCGGCCACGAAGTTCACCGCTTGGACTGTCGGGTCTGCCGACAGTTTTCGAGTCTCCAAGTTCCGGCCGAGAAGGTTGACCTCCTTCTCGTACTGAACGGTGTGCTTCATTTTGTTCCTGGCCGTGATGAGCAGTGATTCCGGGTGTTGCTGAACCGCCAGGCCAAAATCGCGCGGAGTCATATTGTTCCGGTGCATGTGTGCGAGGTCGTCCCGAAGTTCTTGGATCGCTCCACCCACGAACCGATAATCCGCTGCAGACTTTTCGCTGATCCACAACCTACATACATCTTGGAAACCGTCACGGTAGCCAAACCATCGCGCCATCTGCATCATGGTGTCGGCAGCGCCCACGCTGCGGTGGAAGTAGCTGACGAGCAGGCCGTCCAGCGTAAGTCCTCGACTGAGCAGGTCACCGCCGACGGCGATCTGCCTCGTGGGAACCTCCTCGCGATAGTCCTCGTCCTCCGCCTTGTCCACACTTGAGTTGTAGACCTTGACTCGGACATCGGCGACGGACTTGTGAAGCTCGCCAAGAATCGCGGTCCAAGCCGGACCCGTTGAAACGAACTGCTTCTCGAACGTGGATTTCAGCTCGTCGAGGACGGCGTTACTTTTCCCCTCAGCGTAGGGGAGCGCGTGGAGTTCGATAGCTGATTTGTACCGGTACAGCTCCTCGGTCAACAGGTCTCCGACAACATCCTGAACATTAGTAAAACGAGATACGTTGACCAACATTGACCGCTTGGATGGCGCCTTAACCCGAAGATCCAAGATTGCATTTGCAAGGAGGTAGCTCCTGATTGCTTCCTTCAGGCTCTCCGGGAGGGGACCAACCGGTTGGGCTTTTCGGTGTTTCACCGGGATCCATTGCTGAGCGTCGGTGAGGTACTGCACCGACTGCGGACGGTCCTCTTCGTCGGTACCAAATGTTGCCCGTATTCCAACGTAGTTGTTCGGGGCCTCGAGCGGATAGATGTAGTCCTCAGGGAAGAGGTCGTCCACGGCTTCACCGTCGACTTCGACGCTTCCGGAGGCTTCGTAATCAATGAAGATGTTGGCGAAAGGCGTCGCCGTAATTGCCACGTAGGATGACCGTGTAAAGCTCGACAAGATCTTTCGGATTGAACCGTTGATCGCGGTTGGGTCCTCCGCCTCATTCGTGTTCACCGACGCATAGTCTGATTCATCGTCGAGCAGCAGGATGGGAAGGTCTATGTTTCCGTTGCTGCCTGCTTTGCCCCGCGCCCAACCGTTGACCGCGTCCAGGACAAACTTGTTCTTCTTTAGAACGAACACAAGTGGTCCTGACGACTGCGACGGAAGAGGAACGTCAATCCCGTTCTTCGTGGCCTGCAAGTAATCCATGAGGACTGTGGTCAGGCTGGTGGCGTTGGCGACTTCTTGGTCAATCTTCCCAACACCGATATGCACGTCCTTGAGGACCGCCCCTTTCGGCATGCCGACCCGGCGCGTATCCCGGCCAATAAAACCCTCGTCCACTCGCTCGTGGGTTTGACGCCTGAGGTACTCGGTGTTACCTGAGAGAATAACAATAAGCCTGTACCCAGCATCCGCCGCCTTATTGATCAGTGCTAGGTAATTCTGCGTCTTGCCGGACTGCACGTCACCGATGATCAGGCCCCGCCGGTTCCAGCGGCCTGGCTTTTGCGGGTTGCCGGCGAGGTCCAAAACGTCATCCGTAAACTTGTCGAGCCGATCTAGAACGCGTCCCGAACGCCCCTGCTTCGACAGCATCTTCCGGTATGCGCGCCACCGGCGCCAGTTGATCTCAGACTTGAGGTCTTTGAGCCAAGGTTCGTGGTCCTGCTTCGTTACGGGGCCACCCCCGGGCCCCTCAATGTCCGCGCTGACGGCCGCCAACACGTGCCGGATAAGCTGTTCCAGCTCGTCATCGCTGGCATTGATTGGCATAATCGGTGCGAACGTGGCGAAAGCGGCTCTCACGTCCGTTTCATTGAGTCCAATACGCGTTTCGCCCGTTTCAGGGTCGGTAAGGTAGCCAAGAACGGCCCCTTCAAGCACGGACAATGGAAACATCACTGTGGGAATAGTCATCAGATCTTTGTCGCATTCTCAAGGATTCCGCGTGCGTGCGGATGGTTATTGAAAGGCTCGGAATTAAGCATCGAGTCAACAAACAACTCCGGGCCAAGATTGCCATTTAGCGATTGCCACAGGGATTCCGCCAATAGGGTCAATTCATCGTCCTCCGCCGTTTGTGGGGAGTGAACTGCATCCTGCCCGAGCCGGTTGTAAACATCTTCCACTGGAAAAGATTGCTCCAGCATTGTGATCAGGGTCGCCAACAAGGCTGAGTCATTTGATCGCATGCCCGCCGCAAGCGCAACGACCGCTGGGTGGTTTCGATTTATTTCATAGCGGAACGATGTCCGGTCATCAACTACGTCCCACAAGTGGCTGACCGGTCCCCCGCCCGCTCGACGTCCCCTGTATTCGTGAACGCGACGACTAGGTCCGACAATGTTGTCTGCAACTTGGCGCAGCCGGTTTCTAATGGCAGGCGGAGGGACGGCTTGGGCCTTCTTGATGTCCAAAGCCCACAAGTGATCCAGAGTATTCGGGATGTCCACCCGCACGCGCGCCAGTTTTCCGAGCTCCTGTTTTGGAGCAATCCGGAACCATGTGCCCCAGATAACGAGCCGCTTTTCCCGGTAAATGTAAAACCCTTGGCTGTCCCTCAGCGACCCATCGACCTGGGCCTTCTGCCTGTCTGCGCTGCTAAGTTTATTTAGATGCGGAAGGGTGAAGGGCCGAAGCTCGATGACTTCTCCCTCGACGAATATCTTCTCGACTGGACCAGGCTGAGTCGCTTTGTGGTTCTGCAGGAGTGGGTCGGCGCCTTCAATTTCGCGATAATTGATCGCGATATCAAACTTGCCGCCGTGCTCGCCCGCCAAGTACCGGTGGAATACAAGCCCCAAGTGCTTACGCACGCGCACCATGTTCTCGTCGAGCCCACTCCCCAAGTTTCCGGTCGTGGCTTCCAGCTGGTCGAGCTTGCGCCACAGAACCAACGTCCCAGTCGAGTGCTTTTCCAGTTCCGAGAACTCTGGAAGAGTACGGCATTCGTCTTCTGAAAGCCGTAGCAGGCTCCAAGTGCCGGTTTGTATCAAGTAGTCCAGATCCCACCGGTAGCCGTGGAGCTCACCCTCTTTTTTTGATATGACAGTCAAATCGCGGCACTGCGAAATGGACGCCGTCTTCAGGCCCAGCCCAAACCGTCCCAGGTCGTTCGCTGCTCTGCCTGACAGCGAACTCTTTCCTGCCAGCCGCATTGCGTTCTGAGCCTCGGACGAAGTCATACCCGCGCCATCGTCAATGATGGCAACGTAGCTGTCCCCCTCGCCATGGTAGAGAAGATCAACGCGAGATGCGCCTGCCGTTATCGAGTTGTCAATCAAATCCGCGATGGCGGTTTCGAGGGTATAGCCCACGGCCCGCATCGACTCCATGAGGTGCGGATCGGGCACCATGGTTATCGCTTCAGTCAATCTTTCCCCCACATCCATCCACCTGCCAAGATCGCTCGATGGTGAGATAACAATAACCGCAGGGAGCGACATTTCTCGGCGGCACGATGCCAAGTGTCGCCAACGCGCGCTTGCCACGGGCTGGCGCCTCGGCGGCTCTTCGGCCGCCAGAGTCTCTTTTCCGCGGGTGAACGTCGTAGCTGGCGAGTTGCATCTGATAAACAGAATCCATGACCAACCCGCACGTGTACGTTGCAATGGCCGACATCCTGAATCTCAGATGCGATGCGTGGCTACTGCCAACTGACTCAAGCCTTCATATCGAGCAGCATTGGCTGACGGCGCATCCCAACCTGCGCAGATTGGCAACTGCGTCTGCTTCCAGGGAGTTCCGAGACGGACGAACGTTAGCAGAGCCGATTTCCCCTTGGGATTCGGCCGAACCCCTGCCCATTATGACGGCCGTCCCCGACGATGGCAGGTGGGGGCATTCCGCAGTCGCCGATCGGCTCGAGGCGTTCGTGCGCAGTGCTGTGTCTGCTCTTCCAGATCCAGATGACAGGCCGTACCGGCTCCTGGCCTTGCCATTTTTCGGTACAGCCGGAGGAGGAGCCGGGGACCACCTCGGCGCTGCGCTGCGCGCGATTCTCGACGCCTGCAATGAACTCTCTTCCCGCTACGGCGTCGACATAGTCCTGGTGCTTCGAGACAGAGCTGCCTTTGCCCTGGCCCAAAAGCTGCGCCGCGAAGCCTCCGATTCCTCGATTTGGCCCTCCCTCAGTGATCAACTGCATGAAAGGGCCAAGCACCTTGGTGGCATAGCCAGGGCTGGCCACTTGGTCCCCTTCCTGGGCGCCGGCGTCAGCGTCAGCGCTGGAGCACCGAGCTGGAAACAACTCCTCGATAAGTTGAGGACTGGCGTCCGTCTGGAGGCAGCTGAAGAGGCCGCATTCGACGGCATTGGTGTACTGGACCAAGCCGGCGTGCTCGAGCAGCTTTATTCAGATCAGTGTGGCTCGGGAAGTGCCTTCGGCGAGGCCGTAGCTGAGGCTGTAGATCTTCCCCGCTACGGGCTGGCGCCAGCATTGCTTGCCACCCTGCCCTCTGTTGGCGCCATCACACTCAACTACGACAAACTTTTCGAAACTGCCTGCAGTGACGCGCAGAGGCCGCGAACCGTCTTGCCGGAGAATGTTCCCGCCGTCGGCAACAGCTGGTTGCTAAAGCTGCACGGATCAGTCAGCCAGCCTGGAAGCATCGTGCTCACCCGCGATGACTATCTTGGCTACAACAGCAACAGAGATGCCCTGTCTGCCTTGGTCAAAGCCCACCTACTCACGCATCATCTGCTATTTGTTGGCTTCGGCCTCGCCGACGATCATTTCCACGAAATCGTCCACGACGTCAGGCGTGCGCTGCCGGCCGAGGTCTCCAAGAAGCACCAGATGGGCACAGTGCTGTCACTCTTTCACGAGCCGCTTCAGAAACTCGTCTGGGAAGGGAAGCTAGAAATCCTGCCGATGGCGGGGAACCCTCCTGCACCAGGTTCCGGGGAGGAGGACACGCAGGCCGCTGTGGCTGCGGCCGGAAGGGAACTCGAAATCTTCCTCGACATGATGATGGCCTACGCGACGGACAGTCACTCCTATCTGCTGGCTCCCGCATACACTCGCGGACTCTCCAGGGAGGAAAACCAACTCCGACAGCAGCTTTTGACACTCGCGAAACAATCTAGGTCTGAGGCTACCGCCGAGGTATGGGAGGTACTCCACACAGCGCTCCTGACGTTGGGCTACAGCCCAGGCAACGACTACGAACGGAATGAAGTGCTGTGAAAATTGATGTTCGGGTCCTGACACAGGTCGCCGAGTACCTCGGCAATTACGTCTATCTCCTGATTGACCCACGCACAATGGCGCCCTTCTACGTGGGCAAGGGAACAGGAACCCGACTTGCAGCTCACGGGCTTGAGGCGGAGACCCTCTCTGCCAGCGACGATGAGACGCCGGTGGAGCGATCGCGAAAGATCGCGGTCATCCACGACATTCGAAGCGCGGGACTGGAGCCAGAGGTGTGGATTCTTCGGCATGGCATGGGAAGCGAATACACCCACGTCGAAGCCGCCGCCATCGATCTCCTGTCGTCGTTCCTGACTCAATCGAGCCCACGCATGACACCGCTTTCTCATCTCGCTGCGCTGACGAATGAACGCCGAGAGTCGGCCCGTGGCCATGGCATCGAAACGTTGTCCAACATTGTCGCTGAGTTCGGAGCTCCCGACCTTCAGCCGAACATTCCCCAGATTCTTCTCATTACGCTCAAACCGTGGGTGGAACTTGAAGAAGTCTCGCCGGGCGGTACGGTACGTAGTGGATACGGATTCCGTACGGAATGGCTCAACTCGACTGACCGGGCAGCCTATGCAAATGAACTGGGCGATTCCGTCCGTTGCTGGTGGAAGCTGAGCCAGTCCAGGGTCGAAGAGCACGGCATTGACCATGTCGTGGCGGTCCACCGAGGGGTCACCCGCGGTCTTTTCCGCATCATTCCGGACAGCTGGGAGCACGATGCCGGCTCCGGCCGGCGAGGATTTATGGTCGATCCTGTCTTAGAAGGTCCGCTGTTCGACCAAGTAATTGGCAAGTACGGCTACCGTACGCCGCCGAAAAAACGTGGAGATATCAGCACGCTCAATTACTGGCCGCGACCCGTATGACCAGTCCTCAGTCATCGGGTTCACGCCAGAAATCCCAATTAAACCACGGCCCTACCCCTGCATTGCGACACCGTTTTGGTCTTCTCCCACTAGGGAAGGATGCTGCCGAATACGTCTCCTATCATGGCCGACAGTTTGCGTGAATGGGCGTTATACCGTTCCAGCAAATTTACTGTCCCCGTTGTCATCACGACATCTCCATTTGGAAGGAACGTTGCCACGGATTCACCGCCGCAAAGCAACTCCCAGACTGACCCGTTGGAAACACTTTCGACTGCAGTGATGTCCCATCGCATCTTTTCACCCGCGACGAGAGCAAGGATTTGGGCTAATACGCGGTAGACAATTGTTCGCTCGGTCGTGGGGCTAGACCCGCTCTTGACGGACAACCCGAGGTTCTTTTCGATCGCCCGGATCAACTCTCGCTTGTCGTGCGCCTCGACTAAGTCGATTGCCTCTCGGACGCTTCCTTCCACTCCGGCAGTTCCTACCCGGGAGATCCGGATTGCCGGTCCTGACGAGCTCACCAACCGCAATTCACCGCCAGTGTCCGGTCCGTCACCGTGCAAAACGTAACTCGGGTGCCGACGGCAGATCTCACTGGCCAGCCAGAAGGCTGAAGCAGTTTTGTGAATCGATGGCTTGACGTGATCCGTCGCCTTGGCCGGAACGCTCTTGCTTGGGCGGAGGGTTGCTGCGCTAGCCTGACTAAACCCCAAGAGGTGAACTTCATGCGACCCCGAATACCATCTTCCCGTCTGAGACGACCGACGATATGTGCCTAGCAACCCAACGGGCCGGGCGATGACGGTTACGGACACGTCTGGGCTGATTCCCCCAGGAAACTCTCGGCCGTCCAATTGCGTCAGAGTCCGGTACCATCCCTGAAATTGGTCCAGAATCACAACGAATTCGGGAGAGTCATTATCGGGGTGCCGTTCAAACATCCGCCAAGATCCGAGTTCAGGAGATTCAACCGAAAAGAACTGCCGCCAAAAATGGTCGCACATATGGAGGGATCGAGCCCCTTCAAGAACACTTGCACGATACGACTTAGAAATTATCTGTGCCGCCGGTTGACTGGAGCACTCCAATCGCAAAGTGTCGTCGTTGCCTTGCATCCAATCTGACTGCGAGAAATAGATAAGCGCATCGAGTCCCCATCTGCTCGCAATCAAGGCCAACTCAGGGGTCGATGTGGGCATTCCGAGGAGAATCCATCGAGCGATTCCGAGTGCAGGGTCTTTCCATCCGAGCGGACCAAGCGCCACATGCGGCAACGAGGACCAGTAACGGTGACGCTCGTTGAACTCCGATGAGGGGTCAAGCGGCGGCATGGACCAGGCCGAGTCCCAACCATTTATTGTTTGGAACGCTGCTCCAAGCCCAGAGGGACCATGGATGTAATAGTCACCAACTAGCTTCGGGTCATGGGCTTTCCACAATTCACTCTGCTCCACGAAATTTGGAGCCATTGCAGCGCGCGATTCTTCTACGGCTACAGAATCATTGAGCTCCTGGAGGAATTGATCCATGCTGTGCCAAGCTCGTTCGATCGTTCTCGCGATGCTTGAGGACATCGGTTCGTCGGCACACTCGCCTTGGGAATAGAAATTGAGAACAGCGAGGCTGACGTGAGGCGGTGCACTTCCCGCGGAGGACCTATTTATGATGTCTGCACACTCCGCCGCGGCGCGTCGAGCGTCCACTGAAAGGGTGCCCTTTAACACGGACGGGAGCCGCAGCCCTGCCTCATTTAGCTGGTCCTGCAGAATGCGGGCTGATGGCATTCCTTCCGCGCCGCACCCGCCGGTCAGATTCCCAGAAATCAGCGTCCATTCGACCAATGAGCTCTGAACGGCACTGACGCCATTTGGTACGACCAACGACAATATTGCTGCCGATTCCAAGACCAAGAGGTTTTCATCGACGCACTTCAGTGAGTTCCAAATTTGATCAAACATGCACCGACAGTACAGCTATCGACTGCGACGATTCGTCGAAGCCATGCATGACGGTCATAACAACCACCATCCGGTTGAGAGCCTTACTGCGACGAGCCATGACCTCCCCGCACCCACAACCGCGAGGGCCTCCCACGCGCCCCGTCCGACATCTGCCCGGTTGCCACCAGCTTCGGCTCCATGAACCGCCGGAACGTGTCCCGCATCAGCGTCTGCCCAGCCACCGCCTCATGCAGCTCCCTCAGATCCTTCAACGTGAAGGGCTCATCCAGCAGCGTCCCAGGATCCGGCGCCTCGGCATAAGCGGCCCGCAGCCACTCCACCGCCTTAGCCACGATGTCCGCGTGCCCATAGGGCAGTCCGGCGATCAGCTCCGGTTCCCCGGTCACGGAAGACAGCCTGACGCCGTCGGACTTCAATGCCTCCTCCAGAGCCGCCAGCGGCACCACGTCCACGTGCGCCACTGACAACACCCAGCCGCGGTCATCGCGCCCCGGTTCGTCAAACACCTGCAGCTGGCGCGGCACCCGCCCGGAGATCCCTGCCTTCTCCCGCAGGCAGCGCAGCACCGCATCCGCCAGGGTCTCACGTTCACGGAGGAACGTTCCCGGCAGGGCCCACTTTCCGTGCTGATGGTCCTCCGCACGGCGCACCAGCAGCACGCACACGCCCCTCTCCGCAACGGTCAGCACCGCCGTATCCACCGCCACCGACGGCCGCGGGTAGTCCAGCAGGGACGGGGCAGCGCTGTTCCTAGAATCCTTCACACCACTATTTATCGCAGTATTGCGCTAAAGACGCAAGCGGTGCATACTTAGATCAATTAGCGCAGAAATGCATTAAATCAACCGGAGGTCACCATGAAAGTCCCGCAGCTCCACGTCGGCGCCGGCAGCCGGCTCGGCCCCCTGAGCATCTTCCCCGTCTGGACCTCAGGCTCCGGCAGCCTCGGCATCAGCACCGGCACCCACGCCGACGTCGCCGTCACCGAACTCGCCAGCGGCGCCCAGGTGGCCCGCCTCACCGTCACCAACAACGGCACCCACCCCGCGCTGCTGCTGGAAGGCGAGCTCCTCGAAGGCGGACAGCAGCACCGGACCTGCGCCCGCGACGTCGTCCTCGGCCCGGGCGAGACCCGCGACATCGACACCTTCTGCGTCGAAGCCGGCCGCTGGGAAGCCGGCCAAACCACCCACCGCCGGCAGGCCCGGCGCGCCCCGCTCAACGTCTGGTCCGAGCTGGCCAACGGCCCCGGCGGGCAGCGCGGCGGCAACCGCCAGGGCCGCATCTGGGAGCGGGTCGGCCGCTTCGACAACGCCCGGGGCGCCTCCGTGACCAGCTCCCTGCTCGACCACATGGACCGGTTCAAGGACGACAAGGAGGAACGGAACCGCTACAGCGCCGCGGAGGCACCGCAACCGCTGGAGGGTCAGCGCGGCGTGGTGATCGGGCTCGGCCAGCAGCCGCTGCTCCTGGAGGTCTTCGGCACCAGCACGCTCTTCCTCCGCCACTACCGCCAGCTGATCGAGGCCGCGCTGCTGGACCTCGAGCTCCTGCCACCCCAGGCGCTGGCATCCGGCCCGATGCCCGGCCAGCGCGCCCGCGACTTGGCCGCCCACGTCCAGGCGATGGACTTCGGAACGTTCGACGACGGCACCGCGGCCGTGGAGGTCCGTGACCACGGCGCACTCCGCAGCCGCAATATCGCCCGTGCCGCCGGAGCGGTCACCGCCTCCGGCATCGCCGTCGCGCTCCCCCAGCGCCGCCCCCAGCTGGCGCACCTGACCGGCTGGAACACCCAACACCCCCTGATGGAGATGGCATGAAACTGAACCCCCTGCAGAATGACCGCGCCGCCGGCGTCCTCGTCGCCCTGGCCGCGGGCGACGCCCTCGGAGCTGGCTACGAGTTCGGCCCGCCGCTGCCGGACGGCGCTGACGTCATCATGAAGGGCGGCGGCCCGTTCGGGTTCGCGCCGGCCGAGTGGACCGACGACACGTCAATGGCCGTCCCGATCGCCCAGGCGCTGCTGACGTCCGCCTCCGGCGACGGATCCTCCTCCCCCGCTGCGCTGACCATGGTAGTCCGGGCATGGACGTCCTGGGCTACGGAAGCCAAAGACGTCGGGGCGCAGACCAGCTCCGTCATCGCGGCTGCCCGCCGGCTGGCTGCCGCTGCCGGACGGAGCAAGGTCCACGCGGCCGACTTCAGCGCCGCCGCCGCGGACTTCCACGCCCGCACCGGCCGCAGCGCCGGCAACGGCTCGCTGATGCGCACGGCCCCGCTGGCCCTCGCGTACCTGGACCGGGAGCCGGGCGAACTCATGGCTGCCGCCGGCGTGATGAGCGCGCTGACCCACGCCGACCCCGACGCGCAGGAGGCCTGCGGCCTTTGGTGCGTTGCGATCCGCAACGCGGTGCTCACCGGGCGGCTCGACTTCCGGGCGGGTCTGACGCTGCTGCCCGCCGAGCGTGCTTCGGTGTGGCTGGAGCGGATCGAGACGGCCGAGCGTTCCCGTCCCCGCGACTTCACCCGCAACGGCTGGGTGGTCGAGGCGTTCCAGGGCGCGTGGAGCGCCATCCACTATGCGGGCCTGTCGGCGTCCGGCCCCGCCCGACTGCGGGCGGCCTTGGAGGAGGCCGTGCGCGGCGGCCGGGACACCGACACGGTGGCCGCGATCGCCGGCGGACTGGTTGGCGCCGCCTACGGCTACACCGCGGTGCCGTTCGAATGGCGGCGGCGCCTGCACGGCTGGCCCTGTATGCGTACTCGCGACCTGATGACCCTCGGCATGGAGCTGGGCCGCGGCGAGGGCCGCCGGTCCACGTCCTGGCCGCGCGCCGGGCGCCACGACTACAGCATGTGGAGCCGCACCGATGCGCTGGTCCAGCACCCGCACGACGACGGCGTGTGGCTGGGCGGCGTCGGTTCACTCGGGCGGGTGGCCGAGTTGGGGATCGACGCTGTGGTGTCGTTGTGCCGGCTGGGGACTCTGGATGTTCCTGCTGTGGCAGCGGAAGACCACGCCACGTTCTGGGTGGTTGATTCTCATGTAGTGGGTGACAACGCTCATGCCGGGTTCGTGTTGCGGGAGGCGGCGGCCGCCGTCGAACGTTTCCGATCGGAAGGCAAGACCGTGCTGCTGCACTGCGTGCGGGCGGAGTCCCGGACGCCGACGGTGGCCGCGCTTTATGGGGCTTCGGTTGCCGGGGTGTCTCCGTTGGAGGCGCTGGAGGATGTGCGGCGGGTGCTGCCTAACGCGCGGCCAAATCGTCTCTTCATGCAGGTGCTAGCAGAAGCCGTAACCACTACCGATCCGGCGGCCGGCGGTGCCACGCGCGCAGGTGCCCAATAATGTCCGAGGCTGCTGATAGGAATATGCCATGACAACAACTCCTGAACTCAGCCGGGAGCAGCGTGACGCTGCGATGGTTGAGCGCTACGCCGACGGTGAGACGCTGGACGCTATCGGCCAGAGCTTCGGCATTACCCGTGAGCGGGTCCGGCAGATTATCGCCAAGGTGGGCGGCACGAACGCCGAGGAATCCCGGAAGAACCGGATGGCGGCACGAGAAGCGGCTACAAGGGCCGCTCATGAAGCCTTCCTTGCTGAGTACGGGGACCTCGCGCACGAGATGGCCAAACGCGGCGTGACCCGGCCCGATGCCGTGCTGAAACTTCAGGCACTGTACCCGGCGATCGACGTCGATCTGGCCGAGGAAGCTCTGAAGGGTTCGCCCATTCTCTTCTCCAAGGCACAGGTAGACGACATCTTCTCCCAGGAGGCGTTGGCTGCCGGGATCTGGTTCCTGCTGGGATCCGACCGGAGTCTTGCGCCTGACCGTGAGTGGGCGGCGGTGAATTTGGACATGTCCCTCATGAGTGAGCTGCGGGCGGCCTTGGAATCCGCCGAAGCGTCGCCCGATGACGTGGCAACCATCCTGGGCGTGATTGGTGCCGCCCGGAAGCATGTAGTGGAAAACCCGTCGGCCAGCATCCCCGGCGCCCGCTACCAGGCGCTCCGCGACGAGCTTGTCGGGGCTCTTGGCTTGGTGTCCCGGCAGGGAGCTTTCCCCTGGCCGCCTACCCGGCAAACCGTGATGAAGCGGTTTGGCGGCTGGAACGAGGCATTGGAAGCGATGGGAATCGGGACCACAAAGCAGGGGCGCTCAAAAGGACTGCTGAAATTCACCCGGGAAGATTACGACGACACTGTGCGTGATTACTGCTTCCACGCGTCGGCAGCGGAAACGAAGGCAACTTATTCGGGCTACGACCATTGGGTTAAGCAGGAAATAGCCGCCGGCCGCGAAAGGCCGTCCGGAGCTTCGGTCCGGAACATCTACGGCACTTGGGCGGATGCCCTGCGTTCGGTACAGGAGTAGGCGCGGATATGGGGGACGCAATGGGCGAACAATCGGGGACGCTAGGGATCAGAATGCCGCCCGCCTACATGCTTGAGCCGGAGGCAATAATAGAGTCCTACCGCAGGGGTGATCCGCTTCAGGCAATAGCGGAGAATTTCCAGGGCACCGTAGACGATATCTGTCAGGTGCTCGTCGCGGGGTCCGAGTCCGGTGACGAGCTTAGCCGGTACCGGTCAGTTCGGCGAAGGACTCAGGCAACCATGGACGCGATGTGGGCTAACCGGGAACTGATTACCAGGTTGAACGACTCGGGCATTGAGCCCTCCAAGATACCGGTGATTCTCGACGCCCTCGGAATCAGTATCGATGTTCAGGCGGCAGCTGAACTTTTGCATCTTCCAGGCATTCCCTGTGAGGAGCCCGGTCTGGAGAATCCTCCGCAGCGACTCGGTGATAAATTGAGCCTGCTCTACGTGATCGGGAAGCATCACGGAATCGCACCGGACTATCCATTGGCTTTGGGAAAGATGTCGCTTGAGGCTGTCGGCGAGCTGCGCGAGCTATTTCACCCAACTGTCCCCTACCGCCACGCGGCGGAAGCTCTGGCGGTTATCGAGGCCACGGCACTGGCTATCCGAACGGGAAGGATCACTACCTTGTCCTGTGCTGCCTATGAAGGCGCGGCGGAGGAAGCCCGCCGCACCTTGGGGCATGTCACCCGCGAAAGGAGTAACCCGTGGCCGGTACCGGCGCCCCAGCTCATTCGGCGGTATGGTCAGGGGTATTGGGAGGACGCTCTGAGTTCCCTGGGCTTGAAGTTACTCTCCGCCAGCCAAAGATTAAGCGAAAACGACTATTTCCAAGCTCTCGACGACTTCACCGAAGAGTGCATCGACGCCGAGTATCCGATGGACATCAACGTTTACGACCGTTGGGTTTTTGCTGAGACGTCGATCCACCAGGATCGCCCCTCCGCTATGGAGTTAATTGCGCACTACGGCAGCTGGGAAGAAGCGATCGGAAATGTACTGCCACAGGGACAAGAATCCGACGAAGAGCCGGACACCCACCATTTCCACTGGGGCTTTCCATTTGGATTTGAGGATGAAAGCCTGGCCATCAATGACGCGAATTCCCAACGTGAGGATGAGGAGTGGCACCAAGCAGGCGAACTCATCGGTCAACTCTTGACAAAGATGCCGTGGAACAGCTTTCTCCGCGTCGAATACGACGGGAATGAGGAGATCACGACTCGGCCCTACGCGCAGGCGACGCCGAGCGCCGACGGTGTGTGGTGCGAAATTGTGTCTGAGCAATACCTGCCCGCAGCTGAGTGGCCCATCAACAGGCGCTATTTTGCGAACAATGACTGGGCAGCGCCGAACAACGACGCGCCTAACTGGTGGAAGGCGAGGGTGCCGTTGACCGAGGCCGGCCATCAGGTTGTGCTTGGGCTCAGACTCGGTCGGGGTTGCCGGGACGCACACAGACTCCGCTGGAGCACAGGTGAGTTTCCCTCCGGCCCAGGCCCGGACGGCGGCGTGACGATAGACCGAGCGCTGGAGGGCGAAGTCCAAACGTTGCGCAATGCGAGCTGACCTCGAAGAAAACCGGCGAACCATCGCCGGGCCGACTATTACACCTCGGCCTTCTCGAGCGTCACGGCAGGAAGGCCAGGTGCCGGAAAAAACAACGGCGCCTCATCGGAACTGGGAACAGGAGCGGACGGGGCGAGCTGTAGCTGTGCGGCCCTGTTCCACAGCGCTCGATGGGCAGAAATTGCTGCCAATGCACCTGTACTGCCGACGACCAGGGTGACGTTAGTTTGACTGGCGGTCTTAGCAAGGAAATCGATCAAGGTTTCCACCGCCATGGCTGCCTCCACAACTTCCGGCGGGTTTGTACTGTCTCCGGTGAGGGCATCAAGGTCGTCAATGAAGATCGCCAGGGGAATTGCCAAGTCGACCGGTATTCGTACATCTCTTACATCCGTGGTGTTCAACGTGCGGCAGGCATCGATGCGAGGAAACACCCGATCGCACACGAGCCGCAGGAGTTCACGCGCCTGCACCACTCCGGTAGCGAGCCTTCCTCGGTGGTGTCGCCAATTGGCACTGAGAGCGGAATCTGGGACCGCCGTAGCAACCCAAGTATGCACTCCAGACTCCTGCGCAACCTGAGCCATTCCTGCAATTACTCGTGATCTGGCGGACTGTGAACCGCCGCAAACCACCAGGTTTTGTGCCCAGGCTGTCGAGAAGTTGGCGCCTTCAATCCCGATCGGCAGCTCCAAAAGCCCCTCTTCCAAGGATCTGCCATCCGGGCCTATAAAGGGGCTGAAATAGGTTGACTGGGATCCCACAGGGCTTTCATAAATGGCCGTTCCCTCAGGAATGACTGCATCCTGCAGGTCACCGAGGAGGTATTGACCGCTATTCGTCTGGTCGCGACTGCCGAACTGAATGCGATGGGCACCATTCGGTCCGCCCACCAAAAGCTTGTCTACATCCAAGTCGCGGCCGGCCAGCACCAAGGACGCTCCCCCTCGTGGGGGTCGAGCGATTAGCCGGTCGAGCTTTTCGGCAAGCAGTGATGAGTATTGATGGGCCTCAGCATGGAGAAACTCAGCGCCGTTGACGATGACCGTTGTACCTCGCGGATCCTCATGCATCCCCCCAAAGATTTCCCCGACCTTCATACAGGCTTCCCCCATCGATCTGGAAAGTGTTCTCATGCCTTCCAGCATCCAGCTGTAGTCACCTTCGACGAGGTCGATGACGTGTGTCGCACTCGTACGGCAAAACTGACTGACGAGCTCGTCGAGGTACGTCTTCCCTCTCGTAACTGGCCCACCCCCGCGGATCAGTAGAACACCTCCGACTGCTGGCCAACGTCCAGCCGCATCGCCGAGGTGGAGAGGACGGCCGTCAGGCAGCGTCCCGAGCACTATCGGACGGTCATTCATGGGGAGGGCTCCGATCGGTGGTGAGGACTGGAAGAAAGTGTATTGCCAGGAACCGACACTGTGTCACAACGTTTGTCAGACCCGTTATTCACGATGTTTCCGCGGCCTCGCGAAGATCCCTCGGATTGCTCTGAGAGGAACCAAAATGGCAGATGGGTATGAAGTCTTTGATACCGGGCACAACAAACTGTTCTTTCAGCACCACCGGTTGAATGCAAAACAAGTCGAACAAGTCATGGCCGGGCTTCGTTCGCTCCATTTGAGTGGTGCCGAGGAGGCAAGAATGGTGCTTTTGAAGGCATGCGGCCGACGCGACACGCTGGTTACGGAATTGTATGAGCTTCACAAAGTGCTGGCCTTCATTGCCCGAGAAAAGCGCCGTTGACTACTTGCAGGGCGCTGACCTCATGGGTCGAACAAAGCCCCTGTTCTTGTCGCATCGACCAGACAGACAGCAAGTCGCCCGCCGAGCTTGTGCGTCAGGCCATCGAAACGAAGGCGGAGGTGCCGCCTCGCTGGCCCCGGCCTTCCTGCAGCGGATCCTCCACAAGCTGGGCGTAAACCTGGACATCGGCGTCGTACCTGCCACCACCTCCAAGGAGGACGAAGGAGCCCTGGACTGCCTCACGGAGCGCCTGTCCGTCCTGCTGCAGGCAACTCGCTTACTCCACCGAACCCGCTTCGCCGGTGGGGTATCCGCTTAAGGCGCCCGAACCCTTTCAGACGACATCGGATCCGTAATTCCGGGATGTGCTTCGGGCCTCTGGGGAAGCACCAGTCCAGGACACTTTTGGAGCCGAGAAACAGTCAATCGAATAATGGCGGTCCGCGCTGATACAAATATGATCTGAAACAACTTCTGAACTCCGTGGGAATCAATACCACGCTGCGGTGTCCAGAGCTTAGGAACCGTGCGCGTTCAAATGTGCAGCAGTGGAAAGATTGATACCCCGTGATGGAATTGCTCAGCGGAGCCAGCGTAGGCACGTTCAAGAATCTTGTTTGGATCATTGCTGCCGTGATCGGCCTACTGTTCCTCGTTGGAAGCCGCGTTTCCGCTCCGCTGAAAATTGCAGCGAGGGTGGTCACCGCCCTGACGGCGGGCACGGCGGCTTTTGCCGCAGCCAACCTTGCGGTGGTCTTTTACATCCTTGCCCACCTTATGGATCCGCGCTGGTCTGTCGGGAGGGACGCAACGGTTGAGAGCCCTGAAGTGTCTGCGGGACCGTTCTTCCAGCCAATAACCGACACGCTGAATGACATCCTGGACGGCCTGACGGGCAGCGTTAACAACGTCATCGCACTGAAGAACGCCTTCCTCACCATGCCGGACTTTATTGTCGCCGCGGGCTGGGCGTCCTTTGTGCTGGTGGGTCTCGCGATCGCGAATCGCATCCTTTCCTCGATTATCGAAAAGGACCAAATGAGGCAGATCGACCGGAATACGCGGGATCTGGCTGACATTCGTGTTCAATTCGGGCTGGCCCCCTTCCAGGACACCAAGGTCGGGGCACGATGAGGTGCATACCGGAGGAGCCGGAGTTCGGCGAGGGACAGCTGGCGGAAAAGGCCGTCTGGGACGCACTGAAGAGAAGCCTTCCGGACGACGTTGTCCTGGCCCACTCCGTGCACATCCGCGACGGCCGGAATGAATACGAGATAGATCTGCTCGTCCTCTGGCCCGGAGTTGGCATGGCGGCCATCGAAGTCAAAGGCGGCCAAGTCAGCATCGCCGGCGGACAGTGGTATCAGTCGGACCGCAGCAACAAACGCAAGATACAGAGCCCGGTGGCGCAGTCACAAAGCTCACTTCATGCTCTCAAGAGCTGGCTCGAGAATCAGCTCGGTTCACGCCTGAGCAGCCGCTGCGTCTACATGGTCAGCATGCCGTACACGGAGGTGCCCAACGATTGGGCCATGGCTGGCTGCCCCCGCTCACTCATCCTGGGCCAGACCGACAGCCAGGCCCCCGCCGAGCTTGTCCGCCGGGCGATAGAAAACGAAGGTGGCGGGGCCTCCCCGCTGGCTCCGGCCTTCCTTGAGCGAATCGTCCGCAAGCTGAGCGGAAACCTGGACGCCGCCGTCGGGCATTCCGGCAATCCGCAGGAGGATGAAGACGCCCAGGACCACCTCACCGAGCGCCAGGCCGTCCTGCTGCAAGCAACCCGGTCACTCCCCCGGATCCGGTTCACCGGCGGTGCCGGCAGCGGGAAGACCTGGCTGGCCGTGGAGAAGGCCCGCCTGCTCAGCAGGCAGGGCAAACGCGTCGGCCTCTTCTGCTACAACAAGGGGCTCGGGCAGTATCTGCAGGACCGTGTTTCCGCCTGGCGGCAGGCCAAGCCCGTGTTCACCGGCGAGTTCCACGAATACGTGCGCGGGCTGGGGGTTCCGGACGGATCAGGGCAGGATTATTTCGATGTGGAGATGCCCCGCCTGCTGAAGGAACTGGCGGCAACCATGGAGCCGCACGAGCGGCTGGATGCCGTCGTCGTCGACGAAGCCCAGGACTTCGCCCCGCTGTGGTGGGACGCGCTGCTCGCCTGCACGAAGGACCCCGACGGCGGCGAGGTTTACGCCTTCATGGACGACCGCCAGGACGTCTACCGCCGGTGGGGCGGCGCGACGGCGGATCTCACCTCCGGCCCTATGGCCACCTTCGTGCCCATCCACATTGATGAGAACCTCCGCAACACCCGCAAAATTGCCGAAACGTTCAGACCCTTTGCCGGCGAGCACTTCACTCCCCGCGGCAGCACGGGATTGCCGGTCCGGGTGGTGGATTGCCCCACCGACGAGGCCCTCAGCCTCGCGGACGACTGCATAGAGGCCCTCATCGCCGAAGGCTGGGCCAACAACCAGATTGCCCTCCTGACCACCAAGGAGCGGCACCCGGTGCATCTGGACTTCTACGAGCGAGGTGCCACGGAAGACTACTGGCGCGAATTCCACGCGGGCGAAGCAGAGTTCTACGGCCACGTCCTGGGCTTCAAGGGGCTGGAACGGTCCGTGGTGGTGCTGTGCGTCAACGGCTTCAAGGACATGGACCGTGCTGCCGAGCAGCTCTACGTCGGGTTGTCCCGGGCACGGAGCCTTCTGGTCGTTGTTGGTGATTCGGGGTTGCTGGAGGAAGCCGGCGGCCGGGAGCTGAAGGTGGCGTTGTCACGGACGCAGGCGTGGAATCCGGTGCTGCAAGAGCATTAGGTGATGGTGCTCACGTTAATTGTCAGAGCCACCGCATAGTCTGCAGTCACTAGATTCAGAACCGTCCAATGGGGGATGAAATGCCAGAACTGGTCGACGCCGGGACAAGCCCGGTCATGTCGCTTCCGCAGGTGCCGGCCCAGGCTGCGCCCGCGTCAGTGCCGGCTTCTTATGACTACGCCTTTCTGTATGCGTGGCAGCAGGAGGCATTGAAGGCGTGGCACGGGAATGCCCGCCGCGGCGTAGTGGAAGCTGTCACCGGTTCCGGCAAGACACGCGTCGGCATCGCCGCCGCGTTCGAGGCAGTCCGCCAAGGCATCAAGGTACTCATCCTCGTGCCGACGGCCGAACTCCAGCGCCAATGGCTGGCGTCACTGCAGCGCGACCTGCCGAAAGCACGGCTCGGAGCACTCGGCGACGGCCGGCTCGACTCCCTCGACCACGTCGACATCCTAGTGGCGATTGTCCATTCGGCGTCCAACCGCGAGACCCTTCGCAGCCACAAGGCCGGCCTGATCATCGCTGACGAGTGCCACCGCTACGCCGCACCGATGTTCACCGGCGCACTGCAGGAAGGGTACGCCTGGCGTCTCGGGCTGACGGCTACTTACGAAAGGTCCGACGGTGAGCACGAGAACCTCCTGACGCCCTACTTCGGTGGAGTCATCTACTCGCTCTGGTATAACCGTGCTTTGAAGGATGAGGTCATCGCGCCGTTCGACATCGCGCTGGTCGGGGTTGACCTGACGCCCTCCGAACAGGTCAACTACGAGGAATTTTCCAACACGATGTCCGACGCGGCCCGAAACCTGGAGTCCTACGCCGGAATCCCCCGGAAGCCCTTTCACCAGTTCATCGCCGCGGTGGCCACCCTCGCGGGGTCGGATTCACCGAGCAGGGAGGCAACGATTGCCCGCAAGTACATGCGGGCAATGTCATCGCGGCTCGCCCTCCTGGCCGAGGCAAAGACCAAGTATCACGCTCTCGCGGCTCTGAAGCAGACGGTTGATGAGTCCCACGGCACCCTCGTCTTCACCCAGACCCAGGAGTCCGCCCGCCGGGCACAGGAGCTGTACACAGCCATGGGCTCCAAGGCCTCGGCGCTGTTCAGCGGGATGGCTAAGGACGACCGCAAGCAGGGCATGGAGGATTTCCGCAGCGGCGCCTCCCAGATACTTGCGGCGCCCCGGCTCCTCGATGAAGGCATCGACGTTCCGGAAGCCGACCTCGGAATCATCGTGGCGGCCAACCGGAGCCAGCGCCAGATGGTGCAGCGGCTTGGCCGAGTCATCCGCAAGAAGGCGGACGGCCGCGCCGGACGGCTCGTGGTCCTCTACTCCACCGGCACCGTTGAGGACCCCAACGTCCAGGGCGAGGATTTCCTCGGCAAGGTGCTGCCGTTCGCGCGCAACGTAGAGTTCTTCGACATCAAGACCGACCTGGACCGGCTGCAGGAGTTCCTCCTCAGCGAGGCAGATGTTGAGGACCTGCTGGGTGGCGAGGGCGTACCTGTGCCCCCGGGTTCGGGAGAGACCGGAGCGCCGTCCGGGGACGATGTCCCAACTGGTCCGGGGGATCAGGCTGACGAGGATATTCTGCATGCCCCGGAACCGGACGTCTTCATGCCGGCGTCCGGCGGGGACGAACTGGACGACACCGAGCCCACGCACTTTGATCTGGAAGATCCGGACTGGCCGGAAGAACTTGCCGGTCTGGAAGGCTTCAGCGAGGACGCCGTGCAGGACTACCTGCGTCGAGCAGGCCGCGCTGACCTTCTGACGGCGGAGCAGGAAGTGGAGCTCGCTCAGGAGATTGAAGCCGGCCTGTACGCTTCGCACCTTCTGGCGGACGGTGCTCCCCGCGGCCGTCGGGAATCCCGGGAACTCCGCGAGATGGCACTCTTGGGTGACCGCGCAGCCCACGCACTTCTCGAGGCAAACCTTCGGCTCGTGGTGTCCATCGCCAAGCGTTACATGAACCAGGGCATGGATTTCCTGGACCTGATTCAGGAGGGCAACATCGGCCTTCACCGGGCGGTGTGCAAGTTCGATTACACCCTCGGCTACAAGTTTTCGACGTATGCGACCTGGTGGATTCGCCAAGCCGTCACGCGGGGCCTGGCCGATCAAGGGCGCATGATCCGACTGCCTGTTCACATGGTGGAGCAGGTGCAAAAAGTCCTGGCCGCTCAGCGCGGAGCGGCTGTGCAGGGAATTACGCCGACGTATGCGGAGCTCGGACAGCTCACTAGCCAGTCAGCAGACAAGGTGGAGTATCTCCTGAGTCTTGACCGGCCGGCTCATTCTCTGGACTATTTGGTTCCCGACGGCAAGGGCGGACTGGAGCCGCTGGCAGACCAGCTAGTGGACCCGATGGATGTGGACGTCGTGGACCGCATTGAGAAGCAACAGCTTAAGGCCCAGCTCTACGCAATACTTGACACGCTCGCCGAGCGGGAAGTAGCGGTCATTGCGATGCGTTTCGGGCTCAAAGACGGCGAAGAAAAGACGCTGGATGCGATTGGAAGGGTCTACGGCGTCACCCGCGAACGTATCCGCCAGATCGAATCCAAGACGATGAAGAAGCTGCGTCATCCCTCGAGGTCTCAGGTACTGAGGGAATACCTGTCCCTTCGCGACCACAGCGAGGGCAGCGTGGCCGGGAACGATGGCGCCGAGTCGGGCTCAGACTGATGTCGGTGCCCAGGAAGCCAGCGTGGTCAGCCAAGAATACAGCAAAAGTGGACAACTATAAGGAGTTCATCGGACGCCTCGATGCCGCCAGCGCCAAACTCATGGTGCGACGCAACGGCCTGGACAAAACCTTTGAGATCCTGACTCTGCTGTTTCGGCAGAACAACACCGGCCTTCAGCTTTGGGAGGACCGGCTCAGCCGCTGTGCGGGCCTCTTGGCGGACTTTGCCGGGCGCCCCGAGCGAGAGGCTGCCGTAATGGAGCTCCACGAGATTGCGCTGAAGATGGAACCTCTCTTCAGGAACCGCACACAGCGGGTCGGCAACCGGTTAGCTGTGGTCCGCACCCGCCGCGACGAGATCAACAAATCCCTGGCCGGCCTCGAGAAGAGCAAAATGAAGCTGACGTCGTCGCGGATGCTCACGCAGGAGCGCGAAAACCTCAGCAGGGCGATCGGAGAACTTGCAGGGACGGCGGACGCAGCTGCAGTGGCAACCCCGGACCCGAGTCTGCGCAACGACCTCCAGGATGCACGGCACGCAATCATCTTGGCCGAGGCCTTACTCGAAGCGAAACGAGAGCAATGATGCCTAATGCCCAGCCGGAGCGGCGCGACATCAGCAGCTTCACCTCCGACCAGTGGAGCGGCCGGCCGGCTCAGGACGGCGGAAACATGTTCATCGGCTTCGCCCTGATCGGTGCGGTGCTGTGCCTCATCCTCATGATCTTCTTGCCCGGACTCAGAAGTTTCGGAGCATTGACTCTGTTTACCGCCGTCTTCGCCATCGTATTCACGGCTCTGTCCATCAAGGGAAAAGCCTCCGCCGAACGAAAATTCCTGGACGGCATCACCGCAAGAGTGAACGACATAGTCGTGGGGCTGACGGGAAATACTTCTCACCGGCTATCGTCTCAACAGTTCAGGGCACTTATCGAAAACGGCAAGCCCCTCCCGCTGCTCGTCAACGGTGTTCCCGGGCTGGAGCTCCAGGCAATCGGTGAGCAACCGCCAGTGCCGGCCCGGAATCCAGTGGTGAAGCGTGCGGACAACGTGGTCCGGACAACGCGCGTCGTCGTCACCGTCACGCCTCCTGATTACGGAATAACCAGCTTCGACCGTCTGCTTGCAGCCGCCGCAGAGGCAGGCAGGGACAGCGGCGCGGCACCGTCGTAGCAGTTTTGTCGGTACCCGTTGCTATGTTGTGTGAAATGTCAGGATGAGGGGGACAGCATGACCTGCAGTACTTTTCCGTCGGTGAGCGATGCTCTTGCCGAGCTTGCAGTAGTGATCAGCCGGGCCCAAACCGCGAATCCGCTCGCTCCTGTCACCGTTTTGGTCCCGTCCCATGCTTCCGGGCGGGACGTGACCCGTTTCCTAGGCAGGAGTCTCAACGAGGGTGCAGGAAGTGCGGGCATCAAGGCACTCACGCTGAAGGATCTGGCAACTGAACTCATCGCCGACGACAACGCAATTGATGGAAAACGCCCGCTCCAGCCGGTCGTCAGACTTGGAGCCGTCAGCAAGATCTTGTTTGACAATCCAGGTCTCTTCAAAGACGTTGCCGAACAGCCCGCCACAGCCCGCGCCATCGCCAAGACGGCGGAGCTGCTGGACGCCGTACCTAACCCGTCCGACCCAGCACTCCCAGAGCTCACGCATGAAGTGCTTCGGGTCCACTGGAAGGCTAAGGAAGCGCTGGGCTCGCATTGGTACACAGACCATGAAGCCTTCACTCTCGCTGGCCGCAAACTTGGAACCACAGCGGCGATGCGACGGCTTGGCACCGTCATAGGCTTCATGCTGGGCACAGAAATGCGTCCCTTCGAGTCTTCCTTCAGAAGGAACCTCGAAGAGGCCGGAATGCTAGGCATCACTGCGTCAACTACCGGGGATGACCGCACAACCCTCATGACGGCCTCCGACGCTGACGACGAAGTCCGCGCCGTCGTCCGCCTTGTCGTCGAGAGGCTGGCCGCAGGCACACCCGGCCACCGTATCGGGATATTCCACTCAGCCTCAGAGCCGTACGCCTCTTTGTTGACCCAGCGCCTCGAGCAGACGGGTATTACCTTCGTCGGTCCGGCGGCCCACCGTCTCGCGGACTCGCCGCTCGCGCGCGGCCTCCTTCAACTGCTTAAACTCGACCCGCAGGATCCGGACATGCGGGCCGTCCTGAACATCCATGCCGAAGGAACATTCGTCTGGCAGGGAGGGAAGCTACCCAGCAGCGCCGTCTGCGAAAGGCTTCATGCCAGTCCCCCGGCCGAAGACGACGCCGGTAAAGGCACCGGTGAAAAGGGATCCACCACCCGGGCCACTCAACGGGAGCAGCTCGGAACGTTGCGAGCTTTTGTGGCAGAACTTGCGGCCCGGCTTGGTCAGATCCACACTTCTGGGACCTGGGGCGAGGCGTCAGCCGGGCTAGTCCTACTCCTTGAAAGCTTCATGGGCCCCCGAACAACCACCGAACGGCCAGAAAAGGCTGCTGCCCGTGAAGCCTTGATTCAGGCCGCCTTGGAGCTCCGGCACCTCGACCGCGTCGGACCGCCACCTCACCCTTCGCTCGTCCGGAGTGCAATAGAAGACGCTATAGCCTCGCAAGGCGGCTGGACCGGGAAAAGCGGCACCGGCGTCGTCATCGGCAGCTACGCAGACGCCATAGCCAGGGACGTGGACTACCTGTTCCTGCTTGGCGCGGCGGAAGGGCTGGCGCCGGCAAGGATCAGGGAGAACCCCCTTCTTCCGGACAGCGTCCGGGCCATTCTTGGCGGCAACTTGCCCACTGTGGAGCAGCGTGCAGAAGCCAGCAGGGAACAGTTCTTCGCTGCCCTCGCTGCCGGATCCGAGCGGATTATCACCAGCCCTCGAGGCGATCTGCGCGGATCTGGCAGTTACCAGATTTCCCGGTGGATCACCGCGAAGCCTAATGTACAACTTCAGTCTTTCGCCCATGGCATCGAGAACGGCGCCCCGACATCGGCCGCGCTCCCGCCGACTGCCCAGGAGTGGAGGATGCGCCACATTCTCACAGCTGCTGACCGCGCAGCGGCGTTTAGCGAAGATGCTTCGTTGCAGCGCGCACTCGCCGCCACCCGGGACCGGCGCGATGGCATTTTCTCCAGGTTCAACGGCAACCTCGGCGCCCACGCCGGAACCATCGTTGACTCCGGCAAGGCGTTGTCCCCGACCCGTCTCGAGGACTGGGTGACAAGTCCGTTCAGCTACTTCCTGAAGCATGTTCTTAAGGTGAGCATTTTGGAGGACGTCGAACTGGAGGTTCAGATTTCGCCACAGCAGCGGGGCATCCTCGTTCACCAGGTGCTGGAAGACTACGTCCGCAGCATCACACAAGAAGGGCTTCCGCCATCCTCGAGCCGCCTCAGGGAAATGGCCGACACCGCCTTTGCGGAATTCGCCAACCCGGCGTGGCTCAGTCACGTCTGGGAACGTAACCAGGCCATGATCCGCCAAGACCTGGAGCGGGTCTTGGCTGAGGATGATGCAAGGTCCGCCGAAGGCTGGAGCTACCTCGCGGAAGAGGCCAGCTTCGGGCCGGAGGACACCGACAGCTATCCGCCGGTCGAGCTGACCCTTAACGATGGCACTGTGGTCCG
This sequence comes from Arthrobacter oryzae, assembly GCF_030812315.1. Classification (GTDB taxonomy): domain Bacteria; phylum Actinomycetota; class Actinomycetes; order Actinomycetales; family Micrococcaceae; genus Arthrobacter; species Arthrobacter oryzae_B. Next base: position 157,298 of record NZ_JAUSSM010000004.1, read on the forward strand.
GTTCCGGGGAAAGGTGGACCGGATCGACTGGAATGTCGACGGCACCGTCAAGGTCATCGATTACAAGACTGGCAAGGCCGACAAATTCAAGCCGCTCAGAAACCATCCCACCGCAGAGGGCACCCGGTACCAGCTTCCGGTCTACGGCCTGTTTGCACGGACGCTCGAGGACCCTCAGTCGCCTGTCGCGGCCGAGTACTGGTTCATCTCCAAGGCCGGCGACTTCGCCAAAATCGGCTACGACGTGACTGACGACGTCATTGAGCAGCTGCGCACGGACGCGGGCCTCATCATGTCGGCACTGCGGAACGGGATATTTCCCCCTCGGCCCGAGTCTGACCGCTATGTCAACTTCACCACCATGATGGGGGCCCAGGAGCTTGGCCAGCAGTGGCTAAAGCTTCAAAACGCCCACGAACTTCAGCCCTATGCCCAGCTTCTGAAGGCGGAGAAATGAAAACCGAAGTCCTGGAACTCGTAGACCAGACCGACCGCACGCTGATCGAGCAAGAGCTCGAAGCTAATATTTTCGTCGAAGCGGGCGCGGGCAGCGGCAAGACTCACGAACTTGTGGAGCGCATCTGCGCAATGGTGGACGCCGGAGTGGAACTGAAGAGCGTCGCCGCCATCACCTTCACGGAGAAAGCGGCGGGTGAGCTGCGGGAACGGGTCCGCCGGCAGCTGAACGAAGCAAGCCCCACGGAGCTGCGCCGGCGGGCACTGGACCAGCTGGACACTGCTCCCATCGGCACCATCCACTCTTTTGCGGCGCGGATCATCAGCGAACACCCGATAGAGGCCGGGGTTCCGCCCCTGATCACAGTGGTGGACGAGCTGCGGTCCCAGATTGCGTTCACACGACGATGGGAAGCGGCCCGGCAGAAACTCTTCACCGACCCGTCCATCGACGACGCCCTCCGCATCCTCCTCGCCGTCGGCGTTTCCTTGGACCACCTGCAGAACGTGGCGGCCGACCTGGACGCCAACTGGGACCGGTTGGAGAGCCACCCTCCCCGGAAGCGCCATATCCCCGCGGTGAACCTGGGCCCGCTCCTGCGCCAGACTTCCGAAGTCCTCGCACACGCTGACCACTGCACGGACCCCGCCGACAAGCTACTCACCGCATTCGAACACATCAAGAGCTGGCACGGCCGCCTGGCCGAGGCCGAAACCGGCGAGCTCGGCCTCGTCCTAGAGCTCCTGCATTCTGTTCCGCAGAAGGGCCTCAGCGGCGGACAAAAAGGCAACTGGTCCGTCAACGTCGCCGACGTAAGGAGCTCCTGCAAGGACCTGGCCGAACAGGCGACAGCCCTGCGCAACAGCTTCGTCCAACCTGCCGTCGAAACGGTCACGGCCGCCATGGCTGAAGTACTCGTTCAGGCTGCACGCGAACGCCAGCACAGCGGTGAACTCGAGTATCATGACCTCCTCATCCATGCCCGCGACCTCCTCGTCGGCGATGACAAACAAGCCGTCCATGCGGCCCTCCACAATCGCTACCGCTGCATCATGCTGGACGAGTTCCAGGACACGGACCCGATCCAGGCCGAGCTGGCAACCCGGATTACAGCCGAAGAAGTCTGCGGACCCGATGGCTGGGAGCAGCTAAGCATCCCTCCGGGCCGGCTGTTCACCGTCGGCGATCCGAAGCAGTCCATCTACCGTTTCCGCCGGGCCGACATCGCCACCTACTTGGGTGCCCAGCAGCGCTTCTCCGACGACCAAAATTCGAAAATCGCGTCGCTCCAGACCAACTTCCGGTCAACCGGAAGCCTCCTCGAGTGGATCAATGCCACGTTCGGGCAGCTCATTACGCCGAGCGGCACCATTCAGCCTGAGTACCGCCCGCTGACGCCCGATCCCCTGCGCCCGGAGTGGAGCGACGAACACGGCCCGGCTGTCTCAGTCATCGGCCGCGCGGGCGCTCAGCCCAGCGAATCGGGAAAGGTCTCCGCTGACGACATGCGCCGGCAGGAGGCAGCCGATGTTGCTGCCGCGATTAGAATCGCGACCGGCACCGCAGGGTTGCCGGCCTGGCAAAAACAAAGCAAACGGTCCGGCGGTTTCGACTCCTCCCCGATTCAGCTGAAGGACATTTGCGTCCTGATCCCCACCCGCACGTCCCTTGCCGCCCTGGAGGATGCGCTGGACGACGCCGGCATTGAGTACCGGGCCGAAGCATCGTCCCTGGTCTACTCGACACAGGAGGTCACCGACCTGCTGCTCGCGTTGCGGGCAATCGCAAATACGGCGGACGAAGCTGCGCTTGTGCTGACCCTTCGGTCGGCGGTGTTCGGCTGCGGCGATGATGAACTGTTCGAATGGAAGCAGGCCGGAGGCCGATGGAACATCTTCTCCCCCGCGCCGGACGCGGCCAACGACTCACCCGTCGCGCACTCCCTTCAGTACCTTGCGGCCCTGTGCCGTGACATCGAGGTGCTGACGCCCGCTGAACTTATGGAACGGCTTGTTACCGACCGGCGCATGCTGGAGGCGGCAATTGACGCCCCCCGCTACCGCGACGTCTGGCGCAGGCTCCGCTTCGTCATAGACCAGGCCCGGGCTTGGACGGAAGCCACGCATGGCGGCCTGCGCGACTACCTCGTGTGGGCCGGCGTGCAGCAGGAGGAGAATTCGCGGGTCAAGGAAGCTGTGGTGCCTGAAACCGACGTCCAGGCCGTACGGATCATGACCATCCATGCCTCCAAGGGCCTGGAATTCCCCATGGTGATTCTGGCCGGCACCGGATCAGGCCCTAACAACCAGAAGGCCGCAGCTCTTTGGGATCAAAGCGCACAACTCCAAGTGCACTTCATTAGTGACATCCGGTCGGCTGGATATGGCACGGCGGAGGAAGTCGAGAAGCAGTTCGACGACGCCGAGCGCCGCCGCCTGCTCTACGTCGCCTGCACGCGTGCGGAAAGCCACCTCGTGGTCTCCCACTACGTGAACGCCAAGAACAGCCTGGGCCAGTTCCTCAAGGATGCAGCCGAGGCAAGTTCAGCACCGGATCTGGAAATTCCGGAGGACATGCCAGGACAGGCGAAAGTAACCCGAGACGTCCGGCCAGTAGAAACGTTCTCCGCCTGGCAGCAGGAACGCGAGACGTGGCATAGGGCCTCCGCAATGGCGTCGTCCACTTCTGTCACCGCGATTGCAAAGGGCACGGAAAACGGACTGGCAGGAATAGAAACGGATGGGGCAGCACGGTTTGTGAGCCTGGAAGAGGCCGGAAAGATGCCGTCGTTCGCTGAGCCTGGCGGGGAGCATGGCACGGACTTCGGCACCGCCCTGCACCGGCTGTTGGAACTGAGCGACCTGCAGGAGACCGAGAACTTCGGTTCGCTGGCCGGGAGTATCGGCGGCGCAGCCGGCCTCGAAGATCCCGCCGGCCTCGCAGACCGGGCCCGCTCAGCCCTGAGGAGCACGCCTGTTCAGCGCGCGGCTGGCAGGGAGCATTGGCTGGAGCTGCCCGTTGTCACGTCCGTCGACGGCATGACATTGGAGGGCATCATCGACCTGATGTACCGCGAGGACAATGGGACGTTCGTGATCGCCGATTTCAAGACAGACATCAGCGTCACGCAGGAGAGGTTGAGCTCATACTGGCGCCAGCTTTCTACCTACGCCCGCATGGTGGAGCGCATCACGGGACAGACTGTAAGCGAACTCGTGTTGATTTTCTGCCGGGCAGGGGAAGCCGAGGTCCTGCGTCAGTCTCGGCAGAGTAAAGCCGACGACGACTTATAGATTGCCGGGTGCCGTCTACCACCAGCGGTGCCGGCACTCGGCACTCTGGCAAGCCCACTTCGGCAAGCCCCACTCAACGTGGCCAGTCGCGGGATAGATACGCTGTTCATCCATCATGACGCAACCAGCAAATTCCGCCTTCGGGTTTTGCTCGACTGTGTCACGCATGACCATGCCGTAGATGATGCGCCAGGATTCGTGCCCGCAAATCGGGCAACTTCTTGTCGCAGTAGCTTTCCTTGTCTTTCCTGATTCAGCCATACCGACAAAGTAGCCGCCACCGCGGACAATTCAGACAATTACAAAAAGTTCTCAGCGCTGAGCGCTTTTTGTAAAAAGAGCTTCCCTTAGGCCGTCAGCAGCTCAGTGGCGTATTTGTTCAGCGGCACTCCGTGATTGGCGGCCTCAATCGCCAGCCTCCGGTGAAGCTCGGGGGGTACCCGGAGGTTAAGCCTGCCGCTAAACGTTTGGGTCGCTATTGGTTGCGGCACGGGTTCGCCGGACTGTTTAAGTTCCTTGATGACATCGGAAACCAATCGTTCAACACCGCGGAGAGCCTCGAACTGATCCTCGTCCAGCCACGACAGCGAAGGGAACTCAAAAACAGTGGCAACGAACTCCTGGTCCTCCGGCGACCACTGCACCGAGTATCGGTACTGCGCAACCGGGGATGGAACAGTTGCTTTTCGAGTGGACATCTACTTCTCCTTACTGCGATCGATAGCGGCTATGGCTTGCTTCACCTGGTACGGCTTGGCCTTGCCATGCTTGTTCTGCAGATTGATTCTGGGATCCCCGGCCCAGGGCATCCTGAATACTGCATTGTGGCTCCCAGAACCTGACCTAGGTTCGCCAAAATAGTGAGTGCAAAGTTTGAGCATGTCGCTGTAGGAGACGTTCTCAGGTGAGTTTCTAGCTTGCTTTTCGATCTTGTCGATGCTTGCCACACAACCCATGGTGCCACTTTTGGCACCAGATTTTCAAGGTGCCCTTGGCCGATTGGTGGATGATGCCCGCGCCGCCTCCCATAGGGCTGACGGCAGTTACTTACAGCCGCCTTTGCCGGAACATCGGGAACAGCCCCCGCACCCGTGACACCGTCTCAAGAGAGACATCCACCGCCCGCACTCCAGGCTCCAGTCCGAGATCGGCTTCCACAACTCCCATAGGATCAACCAGCACGCTCCGCCCCACCGAGACCGGCGGAGCCTGGCACACCCCTGCCACATAAACGCTGTTCTCGATGGCGCGCGCCGCGTTCAGCGCCAGCCACTGCTCGGTCTTGTGGGTGCCCGGCACCCACGACGAGCAGACCAGCAGCACCTGGGCGCCGGCGTCGGCCAGTGACCTGGCCAGCTCCGGGAACCGCAGGTCGTAGCAGGTCATCAGGCCGAAGCGCGCTCCCCCGTGCTCGAACACCACCGGGCTGGTCGACGGACCCGGCTTGATGAACGTCGACTCCCCGAAGCCCTGCGCGTCGAAGAGGTGGATCTTCCGGTAGACGGCCAGCCGGTCGCCGTCGGGCCCGAATGCCACCAACGTGTTGTAGGCCTTGCCCGACTCCTCCGAGGTTTCCACCACGCCCGCCACCAGCGCGATGCCGTGGCGGCGGGCGATACCGGCGAGTTCCTGGCAGACGGGACCGTCCAACGGCTCGGCCATCTCCGGGAATGTGGCGTCCACCTTCTTCTTCTCATAGGTGGCGTACTCCGGGAAGGCGACCAGCGTGGCGCCGTCGAGCGCGGCCTCGGCGGCGAACCGGTCGATCGCGGCGAGGTTGGCCTGGATGTCGGTGCCCGACTCCAGCTGCCCGAGCGCTATCCTCACAGTTGTTCCTTCCCTTCCGTCAGCCCTGCCCGGGTCAGGCCCCGGCCCGAGACACCGGCTCAGGCGGCCGCCTCAACCGTCGCCTTTTCCGTCGCCGTCATTTCCGGCGGCGCCGCCTTGAAACCGCGCGTGATCAGGGCCAGGACCACCACGCCCAGCACCAGCCAGGACACTCCCAGCGTAATCGCGTTGCTGTCCAGCTGGGAGAGCAGGTAGGCGCAGATGATGGCCCCCACCACCGGGACCACCACGTAGGACACGGGGTTCAGCTGGTGCCCCGCACGGCGCTGGCGAACGTAGTGGAACACCACCGATGCATTGACCAGGGTGAAGGCGGTGAAGGCGCCGAAGTTGATGAACGAGGTGGAGGTGGCCACATCCAGGAAGATCGCGATCAGTCCGATGATGCCGGTGACGATCAGGTTCACCACCGGGGTGTGGAACTTGGCGCTGAGCCGGCCGAACACCGCCTTGGGCAAGACCGAGTCCCGGCCCATCGCGTACAGCAGGCGGGAGGCGCTGGCCTGCGCCGCGAGGCCGGAGGCGAACTGCGCCACCACCAGTCCGGCGAGGAACACGGCCCCGAACAGCTGCCCGCCGATCTGCAGGGCGATGGAGCTGGCCGCGGAGGCCGAGTCCTCGAACACTCCGCCCGGGTGGACCAGCTGAGTCACGTAGGACACGGCCACGAAGATGCCGCCGCCGATCAGGGCGATGAGCATGATGGCGCGGGGCATGTTCTTGCGCGGGTTGATGGTCTCCTCGGTGAGGGTGGTGACGGCGTCGAACCCCAGGAACGAGTAGGCGGCAATGGCGGCGCCGGCGGAGATGGTGGCGAGGCTGGAGGTGTCGTTGAAGAACGGCTGGGTGCTGGCCAGGCCGCCGGCGCCGGAGGTGGACACCACGTTGCCGATGGAGAGCACCACAAAGAACACGATGACCAGCAGCTGGAATGCCATCAGCACGTAGTTGGCCTTGTCCGCCACCTTGATGCCCAGGATGTTCAGCAGTGTGGTGATGAGGATGAAGCCCACGATCCAGAGTCCGATGGGAATCCCGGGGAACTGTGCCGTCAGGTAGGAGCCGCCGATGAGCCAGATGACCATGGGCAGGAAGAGGTAGTCCAGCAGGATGGCCCAGCCCACCAGGAACCCCACCCTTGGATCGATGGACCGGCGGACGTAGGTGTAGGCGGAACCGGCCACGGGGTACGCGATGGCCATCCGGCCATAGCTGTGGGCCGTGAACAGCATGGCGACCATGGCCACCAGGTAGGCGGCCGGCGATGCCCCGCCGGTGGTTTCGGCGATGATGCCGAAGATCCCCAGGACGATCAGCGGGGTCAGGTACGCCAGGCCGAACAGGACCAGGCTGGGCAGTTTCAGCGTGCGGGTGAGCGTGGGTGAAGTTGTCACGGGTGGTTCCTTAGGCGTTGAAGGACTGGGGAGCCCAGGTGGCGGGGCTGATCCGGCCCTGGTACACGGGCAGTTCGACGGTGTCCTCGCCGTCGCGGAACTGGGACCAGGGGCGGTTGAGGTTCTCGGTGCCGTGCGTACGGACGTGCTCGACGGCGGCGAGGTCCAGTTCCGCGGTGAGCAGCACCGGCGCGGCGTCGGGGGCCTCGGCGAGGGTGTTTCCCTCCGGGTCCACGATGATGCTCAGGCCCTTGCCGGTGGGACCGGCGCAGTTGACGCTGACCACAAAGACCTGGTTCACGATGGCGTTGGCCTTGGCGAGCACCAGCTCCTGCCGGCGGTCCGGCGTCGTGGTTTTCACGACGTTGAGGATGACTTCGGCGCCCATCCAGGCGAGCTGGCGGGAGACCTCCGGGAACCACGCGTCGTAGCAGATGTTCAGGCCTACCCTGCCGACGCCGGCCAGGTCCACGGTGGTGAACCGGTCGCCGGGGTCGTAGGGCTCGAACGGGCGCCAGGGGAAGACCTTGCGGTAGTAGCCGGCCAGTTCTCCCTGCGGGGACAGGACCAGCTGCGTGTTGAACAGCTGCCCTTCCGGGCCGCGCTCGCAGACGCTGCCCGGGACCAGCCAGATGCCAAGGTCCGCGGCGAGCTGCTGAAGCTCCTTGACCCGGGGGCCGTCCAGAGGCTCCGCGGAAGCCTGCAGCATTTCGGTGCGCTGCTGGTCCGGCTCGGCGTCCGCGAACAGATGCAGCTCGGGGAAGACCACCAGTTTGCTGTGCGGCTGGACGGCGAGGGTGGCTTTGACCTCGTCCGCGAAGGCCGAGACGGGTTCACCGATGAGCCGCGGCCGGGCCTGGGCCGCGATGAGGGGAAGGATGCGTTGCATGGTGTTCTCCACGTTGGGGATGTGATCTGAGCTATATTAGATCAGAATGATCCAATTATGGGAAGGGGTGGGTTTGGGCCGTAAAGTAGCGGATATGACCCGTCAGTTGGAGGACACCGCCGACTCATCACCCATCGGCGCCGCCAGGCTGGCCGGAATCGACCGGCGCAGCGCCATTGATGCCGTGCGGCTGCGGATCGGCATGGCGATTTCGCTGGGGCTGCTGAAACCGGGCGAGCGTCTGCCCGACCAGGAGGATGTGGCCCTGGGCCTGTCGGTCAGCCCGATCACTGCCCGCCGCGCGCTCGCGAGCCTGGCGGAGCAGGGCGTGGTGGTACGACGCCGCGGCCGGGCCGGCGGAACCTTCGTGGCGGACGAGCCTCCGCGGGACGTGCTGGCCGAACTCGTGGCTTCGCCAGCGGAGTCGCAGGCTGTGAACCGCCTGGTGGACCGGAGGCTGCTGTTCGAATGCGCGGTGACGCACTACGCGACGCTCAACGCCACGGCGGAGCAGCTTGATGAGCTCGACCGGCTGACCCGCGACATGGCAGAGTCCGCGGACTGGTCGGACTACCACCAGGCAGACGAGCAGTTCCACCAACTGGTGGGCACCGCATCAGGGATGGGCACCGCCGTCGAGATTTACCACGAGGCGCTGGCCGAGCTCTACGAGTACTTCATCCCCTACCCCATCGAACTGCTGCACAAGTCGAACTGCGACCACGTGGCCCTGGTGGCGGCGCTGCGTGCTGGCGATGTCCAGGAGGCGGTGGAGGTCTCGCGGAAGCACGTGGACGTGCTGCACCGGACGATGTTTATGGGTCTGACGGAGGGTGGGTTAGACCGCTAGGAATGTGCATATTAGGCACTATTACCTGGCCATACGCGGCATGTCGTTTTTAGAGGTCGTGGGGACAAATTTCAGTGCCCGCCAGCTCAGGCCTTCCCTGTCCGTATGAGCGGTCGTCGTCGCTGCCGGCCCAGACCACACCGCCTCCGGGGCAGGGCGTCACATCGAACGCCCGGCCATCACGCTGCGCCCGCAGGTGGCGCCCGTCATCCTCGACCACTTCCCAGCCTGCTGCCGGCAGCGCTGCCCGATAGTGCTGCAACACATCGACGTCTTCCGGGAGCACAAACCAGCGGGTACAGCCGGCGACGCCACTCATGCCGCCGCCACCCTTAAAGTGGCCGATGTGCTCGATGGAATCGAACACCTGCTGGGACTCACGGTCTGCGGAGGCCATGGGCTCGTCGGTGCCCTCGGTCACGCATTGCGGAGCGGAAACAAATTGTTTCTCCATCTTCTGACCCAGCGCCGCAGGGGTGACCGCGAACATCCCGATCAGCATGAGGACCGGGATTGCCACGGCCGTCAGCCGCATCCACCGTCTTGTCGAGAGCATGAAACCGATCAGCGCAACCACCACGACCAGACCGAGCGCCAATCCGGAGGGACCAGACGTCAACCCCCACGTGAACCCCTCGAACGCCGTATCGGTGACACCGCCGTACATTGCCATGAAACCGTAATGGACCAGCACAGCCAGCAGAGCCAGTCCTGCCCCAATGACGAGCAGCACCGCGGCAGAGACGGCTCGGCCAGTCACGGGCATGGCTCATTGTAGGCCCGCTTCGCCACATGTCAACAGGGAAGGTGCCGACTACTTTAGTTGCGGGTCAGCCGGCCTGCTACACGTTCTAAGTGTCGGCCGATGTCGATTGCGGCCCGGTCCTCGAGATAGGCGCGAAGACCTGAAAGCCTGCCGGCAGACCGGCCGAGTGCGCTCCGGTCCGGCAGCCTTCAGTTTCCTCTGAGCAACGCAATGATCTCGTCGTGAAGCCTTTGGTCGGCGGGTCCGAGGCCGTCAAGGACGTCCTGGATACTCAGGGTCGACTGACGGACCTCCTTGACGCTGGACAGCGTAAGGAACAACCGCGAATAGTCCGCCTGGCCAGATTCGACCGTTCGGGTCCAGCTCGGATCCCGTTCGTTGGCAAACCACGCGGACGGCCCGAACTTGAGTTGGAGCCTCGACTGGCCCGAGTCGTTCGATTCTTCTTCCACGTCGATGTTGACGGTCCACTGGTATATCCCCGCCAATCTCGCGTCGATTCGGCGCACAAACCCCTCGCGCCGAGTCGCGTTGAGTTGGCGTCTGAGCGGTCCTTCGCTGAAGGCGCTGAGTCGCCCCTTGACTCGCTGGAGGAGGTCGCGGCCCTCGCCAAACCGTTCCCTCGCTTGCACCGCAAGATCATCAGCAAAGCGCTCGGCGGCTACTTCTTGCGGCTGCTCCTGATATCTGCGCACCTCCCCGGTATCACACATGGCAACAACGAAGTTGAGCACTTCCTGATCACCCACGCGACCCCTTTTCCTAACGAACTTACGGTGCAACTGCTCGATGAACGCGTAGGCATCAGGATTCTTCCGCTGGTAGGCTCTGTCGCCACCGACGTGTTCCAGCAGTCGCTTAGCCAACTTGCCATACGTGAGGACCGCGGCGTTCTCCCACCCCATGGTCTGCAAGGACACATCCTCATCGCGAGACAAGAGCACGACGGCACCATGCTTGCCGTCCCGGACGCTGAATGCCAGGTAACCGCTGTAACTGTGACCGTGGCCGTCAGAGGTGAAATAGTTCTCGACGACGACGACCGCAGCTTCGCTCTCAAGGACAAGGTCGGCGATGTCCGCTCCCGACCCGCCCACCGAGGTGTTCACCTCCTGACGCACCAAGTAGCTGCCATGCGGAAGCGGTTCACTCCCCACCGAAACCCGGTTCAACTCGTCGATAAAGATCCGCAGGAAACGGTCACCCAGGTTGTGCGTCTGCTCGGGGTCCAACAACCACCTGAATACATTCGAGATCTGCTTCTCGTGGAGTCCGTGGTGCATGACGTCAAACACGTTGAAACCCAGATCGAGGGACCTGCCAAGCACTGGCAGGAGCCCAGTTACCAAGTCATCTGACACGACATCATCCCCCGAGCATAGACGTGAAGGTTAGATGGAGGACGGCGACGCTGCGAAACCCCCACATGGCTATAGCTGGGAACTTTACATGGAATTTAGATTCAACCACGTCAGGTAGCAGATTAACGTGTTGTTTCCGTTACCCACCCTCGCCTCATGGTTCGTTGTGTCGCTGCTTCGGCGAGCGACGTTGTCACCAATCATGATGCTCAAAGTTTCTGTGGCCAGACCCCGGCCCGGTGGAGCTCCGTCACAGCACGCGAGTGATGGTCGTTGACGCGATGCGGCGGTACGTAGCTCGCCAGGGTCGGCCAACTACATAGCGTCCCAGATGGGAAAAGACTGGGAGCACGTAACGGGGCCAGAGGTTGGCCGCCTACGTAGCCACATCGCCGCTGAACACCCTCTGCTGTGCAGGGTTACTTCTCGACCACTTCCTCGTCGCCGGTCTCAGACCCGTCCGCCGTCTGTTCGCCACGCTTCTTCCGTTTGAACAACCCTGCGACGCTCCCTCCGACCGAGCCCGCCGTACCGGCGATGGCGCCACCGACGCCCTTGACAGCACTGAGGGCCTGGGGCTCATCCGGGATCCCGTCCCCGTCAATATCCACGCTCCGGAACACGCGCGATACCGTGTCGGCAGCGGTGGCCACTCCGGCGCCCACTGCCACGGCGCCCGTTGCGACGCCGCCTCCGACCGTGCTGGCAGTGCCAGCAATCCAGTTTCCCGTCACTTTTGCGGCATCTTCCATGGCTGCGATCGCTCGGTTCTGTTCGACGTCGCGGTCTTCGTCGCCTGCCTCTACACGAACTGCCAGATGTTCGGGGAACGTGTCGGGGGCATCGGCAAATGCTGCCCGCGCTGCGACGATGACGTCGCGACCGAACACGAAGCGCGTGACCCCTCCCGCCAAGGCTCCAACGCCGTACTCAATCGTTGCCTGCTGCTTTCCACTCAAATTTTCGCGCACGGCGTCCAGCTGACCTGTTTCCATGGTCCGAACCAAACTCTGCGCGGCGCCTCCAGGGAGGGTGTCCGCGAGCGTGTTCGCCCAGTGCGACCAGTCCGTGCGGCCAGCAGCGATCCTATTGCCGACGCCGACGACGCCGTCAGACGACGCGCTCGATAGGTCTGTCGCCATCGTCGCGATTTGCTTCTGGCTCACGCGTTCGTTCGAGAGTCCGTAGACAAGGGCGAGGGCCTGGTCTTTGTCGAGGTCCATTCCGTGAATGTCGGCAATAGCGAGCGCGAAGACCGCGGTGATCTCGAACTGCAGCTGCTCATCGCCTGCGGGAAGGAGAGCAGCGGCCCGCTGTGCACCGTTCTTCGCAGTACCCAGGGCTATGTTCTTTGCGGCCTGTTTCGCAGCGCTTTTTGCGGCAAATTTGACGGCTTCCTTGCCGGTCTTCTTGGCGGCCTGTTGTCCCGCACTCTTCATGCCGGCTGCTGCCGCCCCGACTCCTGGAATCATCGCGATACCAATATCAGCCGCGATCGCGCCGGCGCTGATGAGGGCACCCGCAGTGGTGATCGAGGTTCCGTAGTGACGCTCCAGCATCTGGATCACTTCAGCGGGCGTTGCGTCCGGATGCCGCCGGCGCAGCCTCATGACGTACTTGCGAGCGATCGAGTGACGGGCGCTGACCGCCTTTGCAATATCACGCGTGGCCTCCTCGCCGACGAGCTCCGCCTCCAGCGTGATGCTCTCGATATTGGTCATCGCATACTCCTCTGTGGTTGCACCTCTCCAGGAGGTGTGAATGCGGCTGATAGGTGAGAAACCGCCGGTGCCGCCTGGATCTCTCGTGATTGTATTCATGGATCCTGGCTTGGCAGGTCGCGGCGCGTTCAAACTCCTCGACCAAGTGTCTCCCACCTGCGTCGTCGGACTGTTCCGACTAGCACCCGGCAGACGAGCAGTTCCACCAACTGGTGGGCACGGCGTCAGGACCGGGGACCGCCGTCGAGGACTACCACGAGACGTTGGCGGAGCTCTACGCCTGCTTCATCCCCTACCCCATCGAGCTGCTGCACAAATCAAGCTGCGACCATGTGGCGCTGGTAGCGGCTTTGCGTGCCGGCGGTGTATGGGAGGCTGTGGAGGTCTCGCCTAAGCACCTGGACATCCTGCACCGGACGATGTTCATGGGGTTGGCGGAGGGCGGAGCTCAAACCTCTGACTAAGAAATGTCGATGGACGCCTGCATTCATGGTACCGAACCGCGCGCCGGGCTATGCTCCGCATTGTTGCAGATTTGTGGCCGACGCAAAGGACGTCCCGGCGCTTTGTTCGAACCTAGAACTGACATGATTCTCGACGACAAGACTGGCCATTCAGAGGCATTCCGAAAATGGGGAAATGAAGAAAGTACAGGCCCTAGGGCAAACAATGAGAAAAGCAACATTCGCAGTCGTGTTGGCAGCGCCCTTAGTCCTGAGCGGTTGCGGAGGTCCAGCAACTCCAGATGCGACGCCCTCAACAGCGGTCTCGCCGGCTTCATCGTCCGCCACGGCGACTACGACGCCAACCACACTCACCGTGTCAGAGAAGGCAACATGCACATTACTGGTCGGCCCCGATGAGGACGGACCGCTAATTCAGTACGTCAACGGAGTCACTAGCATCGATCCATCTGACCAGGCAGCAGTTGCAAAGCTTGTCGCCACACGGGATGAAGTTAAGGCGATCGCAAAAAGCGCGAATCCGGAGATGAAGGAGTTGCTGACCGCACTCTTTTCGGAGGATATAAATGACTTCAAGGCTGCGGGCACCGACCTCTTGACGCGTTGCGGCTAATCGCGAGATCAGCACGCTTGGGCGGCGAGTGCACCTAGCATCTGGCTGCTCTTCACCGAGGTCCTGCGGTCAAGGACCTCAGGACCTCAGTGAAGGACGAGCAAGCTACTGTTTCGACCAAGTTCCGCAGCGTGAGCTTTTGAAGTCTTGGCCAGCTGACAAGGTGACTGATGGACGGCCACCGGTCACGATGTCGTTGTCGACAATGTCAGATCCGTTGGAGCCGGTCCGGTATATCCCCCAATAGCATCCAGACGTCACGTCGGAGTTCGTCCGGTAGGTTCCCGGTTCGAGATCAACGCCGACCGTCCAGGTGCCTTCCTTGATGGTGTTTGCCGCCTTCGTTTTCTCCGCGGACGTCACTGCTTCCTCGCGCTTCTTGACGGCTGCATCTGCAGATTTGACGAGGGCGTCTGCCTTAGCCACCGCGTCTTCACGAGCCTGGACCTTGGCTTCCCGGCCTTTGATGCCAGCGTCGAGAGTGTCGAAGCGCCCTTGGAGTTTGTTGAGGTCTGACTGCAAGCCCTGTTTGTCCGACGTCAGTGCAACGTATTCCTTGCTGTTCGTCGGATCGGGCAGGGTGAAACCAATGCCAATTCCGGACGCCAGAAGGAGGCATGCAATGCCTGCCACCCAATACCAAGCAAGCTTGCGCCGGGTTCGAACGGGCCGGCTTTCAGCACCGACTGTCTGCTCAAAAGCGGGCGGCAGTGTGGCACCAGCCAGTTTGGGCGAGTCGGCGACTTTCTTTCGCTTTGACCACCAACGGCGATTGGACGAGGCGGTTCCGTTGATGTCCGAGTCCAGACTGAGGTTAGTGTCAGCGCCGTGCTCTTCATGAAGCGCAGGCGGCTGCAACGGCTTATCCGGGATACCCGAATCGGAGTTATTTTCGGTCATGATGCAATTCCCCATTTAGTGATGACGAGATGATGTATGGGCTCCAGCACCCATGCCGATTGCAAAGCGACGCGCCGTAGGATACTGGACCATAGATTGAACTTACAACCAAGAATGCGAAACTGGTAACTGAAAAGCCAAATAATTCGATCGATTACTTTGCCGCGACTGCACTGGCTCCACGTTCTTGAAATTTTGTCCGCATCGCCATATATGCTTCAGTTTGGACCACCGAATGCTGCTGTTATCCGCACCCATAAACGTAGAAGTTGATGGCAAGGACGCCGCTTCCATCTTTGTGTGGGTCCGTTCTATCCTGCGGACAGAAACTGTTGGGGGAACTTACAGTCTCGATCTGCAAGGGTCTCACTTGGACCAATTAATAGGGGAAAATCATGTCCGACATCAAGAACGACACAACACCTTCGGCATTGCCCGACCAGCCGATTCATCACGTGCGACTTGTCGAGGAAAAACGCAAAAACGGCCTCGGAGTAGCAGCACTCGTCGTTGGCATCGTCGCCGCGGCATTCAGCATCATCCCTCTGGTAGGAATGGTCGCATTCTTCCTCGGCCCGGTCGCCATCATCCTGGGCATCATCGCTTTCTTCCTGAAGAATCGGAAGAAGGGAATGGCAATCACCGGATTCATCCTGGGTGTCGTCAGCCTAATTGTCGCTGGAATGGTGACTGCAGGCGTGAGCGCTGCTGCTAAGTCCATAGACGAAAGCATCAACGCCGAGCATACGGTGGAATACGTCGTCACTACGTCAGGACCGGCCCACATTTCGTACTGGACACCCGGCGGGAGCTCGACGGAAGACATCACCGCGGACTGGAAGAAGTCCATCACCTCGAAGGAATTCAATATCACGAGCATCTCGGTCACCGGAAGCTATACCGACGCTTCTGCGGCTGTCACCTGCGAAATCCTGATTGACGGAAAGAGCGCAGGAAAGAACACAGGCAACGGCACAGGCGCCCACGCTAGCTGCTCAGGAAACACCTGGCAGAAGTAGAGTCGCTGAAGGGCTGGCACCAGGCAGTGATCTTTCTGCTGGTGCCAGCCCTGCCTTGTCTGCCGCGAGGCGTCGGTCTCGGTACTGGGGTGGGGCTGTCTTTATAGAGCGTTCGGCTCATGCGAGCACCTGCGAGTAGTTCACGACAGCCTACGGTACGGCGCCGCAGCAGCAGAGGGCGTGCCTCATGAGCCCGTCTTGGGGAAGCAGTGCTTCCAAGTGAACACTTACAAACATTCAAAGGATTCAATATGAAACACGCTATGTCACTTCTAGCGGCTCTAGCTCTCGGGGCTACCGCGCTCAGCGGTTGCTCGGGAGGTGCGACTGCAAGCCAGTCGCAGCAGGTGTCTGCCAAGGCTACGCCTTCGCCTTCTCCCACCAAGACCGTGCCCGTCAACGGTGAGCACTACAGTTCAGTTCAATCGTTAAAGGAAGCATTCGTACTCGCCGGTGGCGTTTGCTCGGGGTACACGCAGACAGACAATGTGACACTTGCCGCGCAGTCGGGAACGTGCGGCAAGGGAGCAGTTCTGACGATTTATTCCTCAGTGTCGGACAGGGATGGCGTCGTTGCGAACATGAAGCAGTTTGCCGACATAGTTGGAATGAACTTGCTTGTCGGAGAAAACTGGATCATTAACGATGCCAGCGTAGCAACTGTGCAGCCAAAGCTCGGTGGAACGTTGTTCACCAGGCAACCGAAGAAATCGTGAAATTTTCCCTGGCCTGAGATTGGTTTGTTTGTCGAAGAGTTGGGCGCGTCCGGCAATAGCCGGACGCGCCCTCCGCGTGCAGCGAACCAACGAAGTGGTTCGCCACGCCTGGTTCAGTCGATGAGCACCGGCTCCTTGGCACCGTCCGAAGCTTCGACAATGGGCGCAACTTTGCCCGAACGGTGATTCACCCAGTTCGCCACGGCCAGAAGCGCCACGAGTGCGAAAGTGCTCAGGAGCTGGGGACGGGAATCCTCGCCGATGAAGCCCACCGTGAAGATCGCGGCGAGGATGACCAGACCAAACACCGTGAGCCCCGGGAAGCCGGGCATCCGCAGCGGAAGCTCCGTCCCCTCCCGGTCGGCGCGGAGGCGCAGCGCCAGCTGGGCCAGGAGCGCGGACGTCCACACCAGCAGGCACGTCGAGCCCACAATGTTGAGCAGGACCGGAAGGACCTTCTCGGGGAAGGCCAGCTCCAGCACAACGGTGACAACACCGAAGGCGACGCTGGCCAGGACCGCGACCACCGGAACCCGGGCCTTCGATACGGAGGCCAGCAGGCGCGGAGCCTCACCGCGCTCCGCGAGGGAGTACGCCATCCGTGACGCACCGTAGAGGTTGGCGTTGAGGGCGGACAACAGTGCCGCCACAGCCACCAGGGTGATGGCGGTAGCCGCACCGGGCATGCCGGCCGCATCCAGCACCGCGGCGAACGGGCTCTTCAGCCCCGCCGAACCCACGGGAACCACTGCCGCGATCACGAAGATCGCACCGATGTAGAACACCAGGATGCGCCACAGTACCGTCCGGACTGCCTTCTTCACGCTGCGGGCAGGCTCGGCGGTCTCAGCTGCCGCCACGGACACAATCTCGGTGCCGCCGAACGCGAAGGCCACCACGAAGAGTGCCGTGGCGATCCCTGCGAAACCGCTGGGTGCGAATCCGGCACCGGTGAAGTTGGACAGGCCCGGCGACTGCACACCCGGCAGCCAGCCGAAGAGCAGGGCAGCGCCCACCAGGAGGAACCCGACGATTGCCGCCACCTTGAGCAGGGCGAACCAGAACTCGAACTCGCCGAAGTTCTTCACACTGGTGAGGTTCACAGCGGTGAGCACCACAATGAACACGAAGGCCATCAGCCACACCGGCAGGGCGGGGAAGATGGTGGACAGCAGGCCTGCCGCACCGAGCGCTTCGGCCGCGATGACCACCACAAGCTGCAGCCACCAGAGCCAGCCCACCGTGGCACCGGCCACCGGCCCGTAGGCCTTGGCGGTATAAACGGAGAAGGCACCGCTGTCCGGATTGGCGGCGGCCATCTCGCCGAGGGCCCACATCACCAGGATGATGAGCGTGCCCGCCACGAGGTAGGAGATCAGCACGGCCGGGCCGGCAGCCTGGATGCCGGCACCGGAGCCGATGAAGAGACCAGCACCGATGGCGCTTCCCAGGCCCATCATGGTGAGTTGGCGGGGTTTGAGGGCCGCGCCGAGGGCGCGGGCAGACGTCTTTGTCTGTTGTTCCATGGGGATTCCTCTGGTTGTAGGTGGAACGGGTTGGTAAAAGGTCAGTCGGTTATCAGGCTGAGTGGGCTTCCAAAAGCCCGAGCACGCGGTCGTTGGAGGCGGGATCGGCAACGGTGATCCGCACGCCGTCGCCCTGGTACGCCCGGACCAGGATGGCGGCGGCGTCAAACGCGTCCACCAGCCTCGCTCGGAGGCTGTCATCGGCACGGATCCACAGGAAATTTCCCTGGCTCGGCTGCAGTTTCCAGCCCTGGGCTTCCAGCTGCGCGGCCATCCGGGTGCGCTCCTGCCTGACGGCGGCCACCCGGGTTTCCATCTCCTGCCCGGCATCCAGCGACGCGATGGCCGCCTTCTGGGCCAGCGCGCTCACGGAGAAGGGAAGGGCTGTCCGGCGCAGTCCCTCTGCGATGTCCGGCGCCGCCACGGCGTATCCCACGCGCAGGCCGGCGAGCCCGTAGGCCTTGGAGAAGGTGCGCAGGATGCAGACATTCGGGTACCGGCGGTAGAGCGCCAGGGAATCGGGGCCGCTGCCCGCTTCGGCGTATTCCACGTAGGCCTCGTCGATCACCACGAGGATGTCGGAGCGGACGGATTGCAGGAAGGCCTCGATGCGTTCGTGGCTGATCGGCACGCCGGTGGGGTTGTTGGGGCTGCAGAGCAGGATGACCTTGGTGCGGTCAGTGACGGCCGCGGCCATGCCATGAAGGTCGTGGCCCTCGGCGTCGTCCAGCGGGATGCGCACCGGCCGGGCGCCTGCCAGCTCAACCAGGATGGGGTAGGCCTCGAAGGAACGCCAGGCGAAGATCACGTCATCTCCGGCGTCGCACAGTCCGGTGATGATCTGCTGGAGGACGCCCACGCTGCCGGGTCCCACCGCGACCTCCCCGGCAGTGACGCCCAGGTGCCCGGCGAGCCGTTCGCGGAGTTCGACGGCGGCACTGTCCGGGTAGCGGTTCATGGTGCCGGCCGCTTCAGCCACCGCAGCGGCGGCGGCGGGCAGCGGTTCGTAGTGGCTTTCGTTGCTGGCGAGGGCTGCGATGTCCGTACCGGCGCCGCGCCGGCCGGGGACGTAGGTCGGAAGTCCGGCCACAGCGCCGCGAAGGGTGGGGAGTGCGGTGTCCTGCAGTGCAGAGGCAGAGGCGGTCAGGAGTTGATCGGGGGTCATGAGCACCGATCATGTTGTGACCCGGCCCACAATGCAAGATACCCTCAACCCATTGGGACTTCTGCTCAACTTCTACTGACTGTGGTGAAAATATGACCATCCCGAACCCGCGCACCCTGGATTCCCTCGACGGCAGGATCATCCTGGCCCTCGACAAGGATCCCGAAGCCAGCGCCCTGGCACTCTCGCGGACGCTCGGCGTCGCACGCAACACCGTCCACGCCCGGCTGGCACGGCTGGAGCGCAGCGGCGCCCTCCGCTCCTTCAGCCGCAGGCTGGATCCCGCCGCGCTGGGCTATGACCTGATGGCCTTCCTCTCCCTGTCCATCAGCCAGACGAGGACAGGTGCGGTGGAAGACGGGCTCGCCGCCATTCCGGAAGTCATCGAGGTGCACGCCACCACCGGGGACGCGGACCTCATGGCCAAGGTGGTGGCACGCAGTACGGCCGATCTCTACCGCATCACCAACGAGATCCTGGAAATCGAGGGGATCCAGCGGACCAGTACCGCCATTTCCGTGCTGGAACTCATGCCGCCCCGCTACGACGGCCTCCTGAGCCGGCTGTCCGAGCACGAATCCCGCACTTCCCACTAAGCGCGGGTGATGCGCGCCACAGGTGCGCATATTTTCACTTCTTCCCGCCTTCTCCTGCCAAATATCCCAACCAAAATTCACTCTCTTGCCTATCTGTGAACCAGCCCACAAGATTCCTGCATGACTACTCTTACCGTCTCCGGCCGCGTGGCACATGTTCTCAGCAGCTACCTCAGCGACGTGTTCGGCGTCATGGGCAACGGGAATGTCTACTTCCTGGACGCCGCGGAAAAGCTGGGCCTCCGCTTCTCCGCCGTCCGGCATGAGGGCGCCGCTATCGCCGCGGCCGACGCCTACTACCGGACGTCGGGACGCCTCGCAGCAGGCACCACCACCTACGGCCCGGGCTACACCAACGCACTCACGGCACTGGCCGAGGCGGTCCAGGCCCAGATCCCCGTGGTGCTGGTCACCGGGGACGCGCCGAGCAGCGGCGCCCGGCCGCAGGACGTGGACCAAACGGCAATCGCCGCGGGCCTCGGCGCGGCCACCTTCACCGTCACCCGCGACGCCGCAGGCTCCATCACGCAGCAGGCGGTGGAATACGCGCTCACAAAGCGCACCGCCGTCGTGATTGCCATTCCGTACGACCTCGCGGCACTCGAGGCTGCGGACGAGGAACTTCCGGTGCCATTGGCACCCAAGGTGACGGACGACGTCGACGGCGGCCTCGGGCAGGTGGCCCGGCTGCTCGCCGGGGCGAAGCGGCCGCTGATCCTCGCTGGCCGCGGTGCGCATCTTGCCGGTGCCGGCCCGGATCTCCGGGAGCTCGCCGACCGGCTGGGCGCGCTGACCGCCGGAACCACGCTGGCGCTCAACCTGCTCCAGGGTGAGGGATACCTCGGCGTCGCCGGCGGCTTCGGCACGGACATCGCGGCCGGGCTCATGGGTGAGGCCGATGTGGTTCTCGTAGCCGGGGCAAGCCTGAGCCCCTTCACCATGCGGTTCGGGCACCTGCTCGGCCCGGACAGCACCGTCATCCAGATCGACGCCGCCCTGCAGCCGACGCACCCCCGGGTGGATACGTTCGTCACCGCGGACGTGAAGTCTGCCGCGGGACGCATCCTGGGGATCCTGGATGGCCCGGCCTCACCGACCGCCAGCCGCCCAGAAGCCTGGCGCGCTGAAGCCCGCAGGCGCCTGGCCGAAGGACCGGGGCACCACCCCGGCTCCGCCGAGACGCCGGACGGACGGCTGGACCCGCGCCTCCTCGCCAGGGCACTGGATGACATGCTGCCGGAGCGCCGCACGGTGGTCCAGGACGGAGGGCACTTCCTCGGCTGGGCACCCATGTATTGGCGCATCCCGCGGCCACAGGACCTGGTCATGGTGGGGACCGCCTACCAGACCATCGGGCTGGGCCTTGCCAGCGCCGTCGGGGCAGCCCGCGCCGTGGAGGACGGCCGCACCCTGGTGCTGGCCTCCGGCGACGGCGGTTTCCTGATGGGCCTGTCCGACCTCGAATCGCTCATTGGTGCGGCGAGCAGCGCCGTCGTTGTCATCTACAACGATGCCGCCTATGGAGCCGAGATCCACCAGTACGGCTCCCAGGGCCTGACCGAAAAGCCCATGCTGATCCCCGAGGTGGACTTCAGCGGCGTCGCCCGCGCGCTCGGTGCCGAGTCGGCGATCATCCGCTCGCTGGCGGACCTTTCCGCCCTCAAGGACTGGCTCGACGCCGGCGCCAAAGGCACCTTCGTGGCCGACTGCCGGATCACGTCGAGCGTCCGGGCCCCGTGGCTGAGCGAATGGATGCAGGCCAAGCAGGAGGCGACGGCGGCGGTGGCGGGGTAGTTGCCCGGCTGGCACGAAAAAGGAGGCCGACGGCGACACTGGGTGTCGCCGTCGGCCTCCTTTTAAGCCCGCGGTGGTGCTATCCCGTGCAGGGCGCTGGGGCTCTATGCCGCCCTTGGAAGCGATACGTAGCTGCCCTCGATGACGCTGGCGGCAACAACGGGAGTGCCGTCTACTGTGACATAGCTGCCACGGGTGACGGGAGCCAGGTTTCGGGCGCCAGCGACGGTGACGTAGCTGCCCTCGACGCCGGCGGGGACGCTGCCGGCGGGGAGAGTCACGTAGCTGCCGCCACGCACTGCGGTGTCAGCGGCAGTGCTAGCGGTAGCGGCCGTAAGGGTGGATTCGGCGGTGGATGAGGAGGCTTCGGGGCGTTTGGTCAGCAAAGTCATGGGTTCTCCGTGGGGTTTCGGGATGAGGGCTATACAGGTTCTTGTGCCGCTCAAGCAGGAGGGCGGTTACGCGTTGTGTCGCTTGCCCCGCTGGCCCGGGTGTCTTCACCGGTGCGGTACTCAAGGGCTACGGCGGCCTGTGCTTAACTTTACAGGCTTATCGTGAGCTACTCAAAATAACATGGGAAGACTCACGTCATAAGCCAGGCGTTTGACCAGAACGGGGTGAGGGAAAGATCAGCGCAGAATTGCCTCAAGAACGAATCTTTCAATCCCCCTGAGGTCCGGCGTCTTGTTCGCTCCGATCGTGCCGCCGAATCGTGGGGATGGCTACCTCATCTTCACCGACACTTCCGGGGGGAGGCATTGGTACGGGCAGCGACGCCATCACCGCCTCCTACTTTCCGACGCCGACAACTGCGACTAGCCCTTGGCTGGGCCTCCCATAACCGTGGAGGAGCCGCTCGCCTAGTATTCGCTGGTGCCTGTGCTGGGCTGGCCGCCACCCTGTGGCCGCTTCCGCGGACCGTCTGGCTGCTCATCTCAGCCCTGCGCCATGGCTCACCCGGCGTACCCTGAAATCATGGCAGCCGACGGCAGGTCTCCACGCATCTTGGCGGAACGCGTGAAGGCGGCTTACGAAAACCTTCCCCTGCCGCCGCCCGTTGTGGCCGCGATGGCCCTTGATCTCCTCCTTGCCCGGCTCCGGCCCATGCCGCTTCCCGGCCCCCGATCCGTTCACAGGATGGCGGGTGCGGGACTGGTGGTGGCCGGCGCCGGCCTGAATGTCTGGGCCCTGGCTGAACGTCGACGGCGCTCGTCGGATCCCTTTGAGCTGGAGCGGCCGGAGGATGTGGTGGACACCGGACCCTATGCGATCACCCGCCATCCCATGTACGTGGGCTGGTGGCTCATGCAACTCGGTGCGGGCACCTTGGCCAGCTCCTCCTGGGCTCTCGCGCTGCTGCCGGCCGAGCTGCTGATGGAGCACCGGTTTGTCCTCGAGGAAGAGGCCGCGCTCGCGCAGCTGTTTCCGCAGTCCTATCCGGACTACGCGAAAAAAGTGCCACGCTACCTTTGGCTCCCCCGCATGTAGGTTCGTTCGGCTGGGACTCACCGCGCCGCCGTCGTACGCCTCCAGACAAGGCCCGGCCCTGGTTGGCGGGTCTGCACTGGGGCTTGGAGAATTCACAGGTCCGCCGCCTAACATGGCCAACATGAAAGCTGCCCGGGACGCCCGCTCTGCCGCTGTGGTGATTAATGCCGGATCACGCCGAGGGGC
This sequence comes from Arthrobacter oryzae, assembly GCF_030812315.1. Classification (GTDB taxonomy): domain Bacteria; phylum Actinomycetota; class Actinomycetes; order Actinomycetales; family Micrococcaceae; genus Arthrobacter; species Arthrobacter oryzae_B. Next base: position 180,344 of record NZ_JAUSSM010000004.1, read on the forward strand.
GGCACACGAACTTGCGGTGGACACAATGCGAAAGGCAGGCGTGCCCATCTCCTCCGTGCACCACGTGCTGTCCGGGGGCGAGCTGGCCGCGACCCTTGACCGGGTGCTTGCGGACGGGCACGACCTGGTGGTTGTCGGCGGCGGCGACGGGACCGTGTCCTACGCCGCCGGTCGCGTTGCCGGCACCAACGTTGCGCTCGGCGTTCTTCCGCTGGGCACCGCCAACGACTTCGCCCGCACGCTGGAGATACCGAACAATCTGGCCGAGGCGTGCGGCACCGTCGCCGACGGAAAGGTGGTGGACATCGACCTCGGCCGGGCCAACGGCGAGCCATTTCTCAACGTCGCGTCCGTGGGCCTGTCGGTGGCTGTGACGGAGGCTCTGAGCCCCCGCTTGAAGCGGTACATCGGGCCGTTGGCGTACAGCATCGCCACGCTGCGGGCCTATGCCCGGCACAAGCCGTTCCGGGCCCGTCTCGAGTTCCCCGAGGGCGACCACGAGCCGATGGAACTGGAAACCCTGCTTCAGGTAGCGGTCGGCAACGGCCGGCACTACGGCGGCGGCAACACGGTCTCCCCCACCGCAGGGATCGATGACCACATCCTTGACATCTACGCCATCCTGGCCGGCCCGCTCCGGGAGCACGTGAGTATCGCGCGGTTACTCAAAGACGGAAGCTTCATCGAACACGACAAGGTGTACCACCTGACCAGCCGGCATGTCCGGCTGGTCACTGAGCCGCCGCTGCCGGTAAACCTCGACGGCGAGATCGCGACGGTCACGCCCACCGACTTCACCATCCAGCGCAACGCCGTCCACGTTGTGGTGCCCCAGAGCAGCACCAGCGCGTTGTTCGACGGACCTGGCGCCGCGGACTGGCCGCCGTCGTGATTCCCGACGGTGGAAGGTTGTGATTAGCGGCGAACGAGCCGCCACAGCGACGTGACCTCGGCCGTGCGCGCCTCGAACAGGGGATCGTCGCGGTCCGATGCCTTCGGATGCGTTGGCTTGGTGTCCAGCCGTTCCACCACCTTCAGCCCGGCCGCCGTGATGACGGTCAGCAGATCCTCACGCGTCCGCAGGCCAAGGTGCTCGGCCAGGTCGGAGAGGACAAGCCAGGCCTCACCGCCCGGTTCCAGATGGTCGGTGAGCCCGTTCAGGAAGCGGAACAGCATCCTGCTCCCGGGGTCGTAGACGGCGTTGTCCAGGGTGGAGTGCGGCGTGGCCGGAATCCAGGGCGGGTTGCACACGATGAGGGGTGCCCGCCCGGGCGGGAACATGTCGGTCAGGACGGCCTCAGCACGGTCCTGGACGCCGAGGTTCCGGAAATTCTCAGCGGCGCAGGCAATGGCACGCGGTTCATTGTCCGTCGCCACCACGCGCTGGACGCCACGGCGGGCGAGGACGGCAGCGAGCACCCCGGTGCCGGTGCCGACGTCGAACGCCAGCGTGTCAGAGGGCAGCGCAGCGGCGGCCACGAGATCCACATACTCGCTCCGGGTGGGGAAGAACGTGCCATAGTGCGGGTGGATGCGGCCCTGCAGGGCATCGACGTGGACGCCATTCCGCCGCCACTCGTGGGCGCCAACGGCCCCGACAAGCTCATGCAGGGACACAATGGAAGGTTCACCGATATCGCCGTACGCTTCAGCGGCGGCCTGGGCGATGTCCGGTGCGCGGCGCAGCGGCACCACCGGGCCCGGATCAAGGGGAATCAGCAGCAGGCCGAGAACGCGTGCACGATGCGAGCGGGACTGACGGTGCCGATAGAACTTATCGGCCGGAGTTGCTGCGGTCTCTTTCTTTCCGGCGCCTATCCGCCGGTCCATGGCGTTGAGGATCTGCCGTGCGTTGTGGAAGTCACCGTGCCAGAGCATCGCGATCCCCTGTGACGCCATCCGGTTCGCATCATCGGCCGTGAGGGAGTCGGAGACCACTTCGACGCGCGTCGGCGCCGGCCTGCCGTTCGCCGAACGCCATCGCGCGGTCATGTTCTCACCAGCCTCGGCCCAGGTCACGACCGCGGGATCATCCACCGCAACTCCGCGTGAGGGCTTGAGGACCGACGTCGGGATTCCCACGGGAGCTGGCGTGTCGGTAGTGATAAAGATCCATTCCAAGCGTCAGAGGAGCCGATCGGCGACTGACGATTGCGGCGGTGATTCGACAACGTGGATGGCGACGGCCCAGGATTCCGGACCGTCATCCGGCCGCGAACCGAGCTTGGTTGATGGCCGCTGTAGCCATTCAACCTGCATTGTCAGGATACAGGTGTGCCGTCGGAGTACCGAAGGTCACCGCCGCGCATGGAGGCGGCGCGGGCGTTCCAGCGGGAGGGGCGGGAGGCGTAGCCGCCGCACCCAAGCCGCTGGCCGCCGTCGTACTTCCCACTGTTGTCACGGCGCGTCATTCGTCGGCCTTCACCCAACAGGCGATCCGACCCGGAGAACTCCGGCTACGTGCCGCGGGAACTGGTCCAGGGCCTCCCCCGCCTCCCGGTACCACTGCGTCACGACCGCCGGGGGCTGGCCCAGGGCCATCGCGTTGCTGAACGACTCGAGCCACGACCCGGACCGTGCCAGGTGCTCGCTGATCACGGCCATGTGGTTGGCCATGGATTCCGCGTCGGCATGGACCTGAAGGCACGTGATCTGCCGGCCCGGTTCATCGGCGAAGAACTGGAACACAAGCATCCTGGGCTCACGGCTCTCCACCAGGCGCGCCACCTCGCGGCAAGCCTCAAGAGCTTCATCGAGGTGCCCGTCGCGCACGGTATAAGTGCTCAAGTAGACAAACGGCTCGTACATGATGTCCTCCTGAATTGAGTGATCCGCACCGTGCGGACCACTTTCAGGATCCCGCCGACGCGTCACCCAAACATCGGCAGTTCGCGCCAGCTCCGACATCCGCCACTGGGTAGTTATGCCCAGTCCAACGATGCATAGTGGTGATCAGGAGGTTGACGTGGCCGACGACGCAAATCACATCACGCGGGCCCGGGCGTTCCACAAAGCGTCCGCCTGGCATCAGGCATGCGACGAGTACCGCGCCGCCGGCGGGCTCGCGGGGCTGGATATCGAAGATGTTGAATGCTTCGCAGAGTGCGCACAAATCGCAGGGCTCCGCGACGACGCGCTTGCCGCGCTGGTGCATTCCTTCGAGGCGCGGGCCGCGAACGGCCAGGTCCGTCCCGCGCTCGCCTCCGCTTTCTGGCTGTGGGAGGCTTACAACCTCAACGGCGAGTTCGCCCAGGCCAACGGCTGGATGGCACGGGCCCGTGAACTCGGCCCGGACGACCCCGGCGAAGAGTCCGGCTGGCTGCTCATCACCACGGCATACGGCCGGATCGCCGCGGGTGCCCATGACGAGGCCCTGAAGCTCCTCGCCCGTGCCCGCGAAGGGGCCGCAAAAGTGCACGACGGCGACCAGCTCGCCTTCGCGACGCTCCTCACCGGCCGCGCCCTGGTCCGGTCCGGCCGCCTCACGGAAGGACTGGACTGGCTCGACGATGCGATGCTCCGCGTACTGGCAGGAGAGACAACGCCACGGACCACAAGCCTGCTCTTCTGCGCAGCGATCGGCACCTGCCAAGTGGAGGCCCGCGACCTCTCGCGGGTCCGGGAATGGAGCGCTGCCCTCGGATCGTGGCTCGATACGGTACCTCCATTCGGCGGGCCCTTCTACGGCAACTGCCTGACCTACCGGGCCGCGCACCTCCGCCTGGCAGGCCATTGGGCGGCTGCCATCACCCAACTGGAGGAGGCATGCCGGAGCCTGGCCGAGGGAGCAGGTGCCCGCCTGGTTGGCCATCCGCGCTACGAGCTCGGTGAATCGCACCGTCTGCTCGGCAACTTCCCCGAAGCAGAGGCAGCCTACCGGGCTGCGGCATTCGCCGGAGGTCCGACGCAGCCAGGGCTAGCCCTGCTCAGGCTCAGCCTGGGAGACGTACCCGCGGCGGCAGCGGGCATACGGCGCGCGCTCGGCGAGTCTCTGGGGCCGAGTGCGCGGGTGGAGCTGCTTCCTGCGGCAGTGACCGTCCTCCTCGCGGCAGGGGCAGGCGGGGAAGCCGCGGCCGCCGCAGCCGAGCTGGGCAGCCTCGCCGAACATTTCGCTTCCGACAGCGTGCGTGCCGCCCACGCGCGGGCCCTTGGCGAACAGGCTCTTGCCAATCATGAATGGCCGAAGGCGCTTCCCGAACTCCGACGGGCCGCCGGACTGTGGCGGAGTCTTGACGTCCCTTACGAGACGGCGCGTTGCTCGGTGCTCCTGGCCACCGCGTACCGGAGTGTGGGGGACGAAGAGGCGGCGGACCTTGAGCTCGAATCGGCGCGCGCGGTTTTCACGCGCCTCGGCGCCCATCCCGACCAGCAGGTGGTCGACGGAATGCTCCTTCACCCCAGCGTTCCGTTGCAGCATGGTCTGTCCCCCCGTGAGGTCCAGGTGCTCCGGTTGATCGTCCGGGGCCTGACCAACCGGGCAATTGGGGCGGAGCTGTTCCTCAGCGAGCGAACCGTCCAGCGCCACGTGAGCAATATCTTCGACAAGCTCGGCGTGAACTCCCGGACGCAGGCGGCAACGCATGCCATCGACCGCGGAATCATCAGCATCGCCCAGCCCTGAAGGCCAGTCCCGGGATCCGTGTCGTTTCTCCTAAGTCTCGCCGGTCACAGCCCCCATTGGTCGGAAAAGGCGCAAAAATCGGGGGAAATTGTGAAGGGACGAGGATCCTCCCGGGACTCTGGATCAGGGCCGCTGCCGGGCCTATATTGCTTAATACCCGGTTGCACGTCCGGTACAACCGGCCCGACGTGTCAAGGAGGACATGATGAGCCCGCCACCCAAGCAGCCTATGACCGACGACAGCATCAAGGTCCGGCAGGTCAGCCATTACCAGTTCTCCTGGGTGGCCGATGGCGCCGGGAAGCCAGGAACCTGGACCCTGCAGCTGGTTCTGGATCAGGGGGCGTGGGAAGAGGTCCTGACCCTGGACGGGCAGGATGCCGAGAACCTCCAGAGTCTTCTTTCAGCCGCTGCCACCGTGTTCTACGACGTACCCCGGCGGACGCTGATGTTCGGGACCACAGCAGCAGGGCAGCGCTAGATTTCGCGGTGCCGGGGCTTGGACGGCCCGGCGGCGGTGGCCGGGCAGCTAGTGGTGCCTGCGCACACAACCGGCGGGCCGCCGTCGTAATTTGCGACGGCGGCCCGCAGGCAGGGTGCCGAACTCCCCTGGTGTCCCGGGGCTTTACTGTCCAGCGGCCCTACTGTCCCGGGGGCCGGTAGGACGGCGTCTTCTTGGCGGCCTCGTCGAGGTCTTCCACCTACCGGAGCGGCTTCAGGCGGACGTTGACGCTACCCGTCGAATTGATCAGCAGCGACAGTGCTGCGGCACTGGCATCGTCCGGCGCCTCAAAAACGCCGAGGACGTCGTAGTAGCCCAAAGCGTAGTAGAAGCTCTCCAGCGTTCCTCCCACCGAGCCGAGGGCCTCCACCCAGGGCATCGCGCCGCTTGGTGCCGCCTTCCTGCATGAGCCCCTTGATTCCCTGGCCCACGTACGTCGCTTCAAACAGATACTTCGGCATGGTCTTTCCTTCCTGGATTCCTATCCCATCGGCCGCTCATCGCCAGGTAATTGTGGTGCAGGAGGACGTCCACACAGACTCCTCCTCACCTGGCTCCATCGCCGTGCAGGAGCGGCCCAGATCCGGCCCAGTCCAATGAAATCTGCGCCAACACCAAAGTCCGGCCACAACGGTAAGACGTCGGCGGCAGTAGTTACGGGCGCAGGCAAAAGGCCGTTCGGCCCTATCAACCTGCGGCAACCCGGCCCAAAGCTTAAATCAGATAGGCGCTGGGGCGGACGCCCGCGGGCTCCTGCATCGAGCTGCCAGACCGCGGGCGCTCTGAGGACAGCCGGACATGTCAATCGACAAGCGTCAGCCACCGCAGCGCGGGCGGGCCGCGACGCAGGGAAGCCAGCGCCGTGACGTGACTCGCAGGGCCCTTCTGGCGGCAGGAGCGCTGTCTTCGCTGCTCTACGTGGTTGCCACAGACGTCGTGGCGGCGTCCATGTGGGACGGGTACCGGCGCACCGAACAGATGGTGAGCGAACTGTTCGCCGTCGGCTCCCCCGGTCGGGACGTACTGCTCCCCTTCACATGGGTCTACACCGTGCTATTTACCGCGTTCGGGGTGGGCGTCTGGAACTCCGTGCGGGGCAACCGCGCCCTGCGCATCGGCGGCGGCCTGCTCATCGGGTACGGGCTGTGGAACATCATGGGAGCCCTTTTCCCGCTGACGCTGGGGGACGATGCTTCCATTCCCATGCATATCCTCGCCACCAACATCCAACTCGCCCTCATGGTCGCAGCAATGTGTTTCGTGGCTGCAGGGTTCCACAGCCGGATGCGGGTGTATTCGATCGTCTCGCTTGCTGCTTCCGCGGTGATGGGCATGGTGGCGTTCATGGCAGCCCCGGGCCCCAACCTCGTGCTGGGCATCAGCGGGCGGATCAGCATCGGGGCGTTCCTGCTCTGGGTAGCGGTCCTCGCAGTTGCGCTGTGGAAGAGACCGGGGCTGAAATAGGGCCATAGCACGGTACGTTGACACCCGTCCGGAGCCCGACGCGGAAAAGCGCTGAACCAAATGAAAGGCCGTGGATGCCCCGAAATCTGAAGGTACCCACGGCCTTTCTACGGCATCTTTGCGACTACTTATCGCACCCGATGCCGTCGCCATCCCTGTCGAGGTGTTTCCCGTACCCTGGCGTACCGGCATAAACCGGCGCGGCTCCGGCTGCACGCGCCGCAGTGCAGTTGGCGTAGGACGCGGCGGGAGCAACCGGTGCCTGCGGGACAGCCTGCTGCACCGGAGGCTGAGGGACGGCCTGCTGCGCCGCCGCTTGTTCGGCCGCCAACTTCGCGGCAGCCGCATCCGCTGCAGCCTTGTCAGCCGCAGCCTTGTCAGCTGCCGCCTTATCCGCAGCCGCTTGTTCAGCTGCAGCTTTCTCGGCTGCTGCCTTGTCTGCGGCAGCCTTTTCCGCCGCAACCTTGTCAAGGCTCTTGACGCCGAGGTGAACGGTGGAACCCTTTGCCGCTTGGGCACCTTCGGCGCGGTCCTGGGACGTTACCTGCCAGTTCTTCTTTGAAATGATCATCTTGCCGTCCACGGTATCCACCGACTCAACCTCGAGCCCGAGATCCTTCAGTTGATCCGTGGCTTTATCCAGGGTCAGGCCCGTCACGCCTGGAACCGCGACGGTATCAGTAACCGCTGCAACAGCCGAGGCTGATTCTGTCGGCGCTGCCTCCTGCTTGCCGCCGCATCCGGTCAGCAGGAGCCCGGTTAGCACAACTAGTGCCAGTGTCTTCTTCATTTTTCCCCCTTGGAAAGTTTTGAAACTGTGGAGTGATGGAATCGGTCTAGCCTTCGCAGGCAACCCCGTCGGAATCACGGTCCAGCGCAGGCCGGTAACCCGCTGACCCCGCGTACAGCGGCGCAGCACCGGCGGCCTTCGCCGCAGTCCAGTTGGCGTAGTAGGCTGCTGCCGGCGCCGGCGCAACGGGAACCTGTACTGCAGGTGCGGGAGCAACAGGGGCAGGCGCAACAGCAGCCGGAGCAGGCGCGGCCGGAGCAGGCACCGCCGCCGCAGGTGCAGGCTGAACGGCAGCGGGTGCAGGTGCCGGCGCCGCAGCGGCGGGCGCCTGCTCGTTTGTGGGTGCGAGCTGGCTGGAGCAGTCGGCCAGGATCCTGGCCATCGCGTCGTGTTCCGCCTGGGTGACCCACAGGCTGTACGTCGCCTTCACCGAAATCTGCCGGGCAACGTATTCGCACCGGAAGCCCTTGTTCGGCGGCAGCCAGGTGGCGGCGTCGCCGTCGCCCTTTTTCATGTTGGTCGGGCCGTCCGTCGACTGGAGGTTCAGGGGGTCATTCGCGAAAGCTGTCCGCTGTTCCGTGGTCAGCTGCTGTGCACCCTTCTGCCAGGCGTCGCTGAGGGCAACCACGTGGTCGATCTGGACCGCGCTGCTGGTGGCGGTCCCCCGCAGGAAGTTGATGGACGTGCCCGTATACGGGTCCGCCAGCGTGCCGGACTGCACCTTGCAGGGGACGCTGTTGGTGTATGTGATGCCGGTCAGGTCGCGTTTGAGGGTGTCATTCCGTGTGTCGCAACCGTTGCGGTCCACGTCCGCCCACGCCTGCCCGAACAGCGCGCGGTCATATCCCGTCTTCGGTGCCCTGCCCTTGATGGGAAGGGTGGCCAGCAGGTCCACCGCCTTGGTGGCGAAGGCAGGCTGCGTCTTCGGAGCCGTGACGCTGGCCCCTTGCGCCAGGAGGTAGGGGCTGTCCGGATCCAGCGGGGCGCCCGTCTCCTGGACAGTTGGGGCGGACGACGGCGTCGGCGTGGCTTTGGCACTCGCGCTCGCTGTTGCGGTGGCTGGCGAGGCAGCGCCCTCCGACGAGGCCGCCTCCAGCTCCGGCGTCGCAGTGCGCGGCATCGCCAAGCCGCCCGTGATGAGCAGGGCAAAGGAGGCGGCAAGGGCGATGGCCCCCGCCTTCCGCTTGGCCGGGAGCCAAGCCCATGACCGGCGTCCGGTCGCCAGGACATAGAGGCCGGTCAGGCCGGCCGCGATGGCAAGGAAGACCAGCGCACCCCCAAGACCGCCACTGAACGCCCCCAGGATCACGAACAGCGCTGTTATGCCCCCGACAATGAAGGTGGACGCCCGTGGCCTTCGCGGTGGCCTCGGGCCCGGTCGCGCACCCGTTGCTCCTGACCCCAGGAGTGTCTCGTAGTTGGACATTCTTTCCCCCATAAAAAAGACCCGGCAAATTGAACTGGTCCCCGAAAGTTGGACTCTCAAATTTGTGAGGTCTCCACTTTAGCGGCCAGCGACCGGCTCTTCTGAGAAGGCTCCGTCCCCACGTGGGACGGAGCCTTCTTCGCGTGGCGGTAATGCCCGTCGTCAACGGGTGCTGTCGGCGGGCGTGTTGGCTGGCATATGCCTCTCTATGTGCTCAGGTCGACACGGTCCGCACCGGGTTGGCCTCACGCTGCAGCGTCGGCGATATCCAGACTTTTCATCTGCACGCCCGCGCTGTTGGTCCTCATCTTGGCGAGCAACCGGCCGGCGATCGGCAGCCGGGCGAGGCGGATGATCGCGGACCGAAGCAGCAACTCGGCGCGGTTGCCTGGGGTGAAGAAGCTGCGCATGTTCACACCGCTGCCGAGGTGGTGGGCGACGAACGGGCGCAGGTGGTCCTCCCAGTCCTGCAGCGCTCGTGGCACGTCGTGCGGGTGGCGTTCGAGCATGGTGCCGAGCAGGTCGGCCCCGGCCAGGCCGGTGGATGCCCCCATGCCGGAGTAAACGGTCAGGCACCACGCGGCATCGCCAACGAGGACGACTCGGCCACGGTGCCAATGGTCGAGGTGAACCTGCTCGGCGGAGTCGAACAGGTGGTCCGGGGCCTTCTCGAACTGATCGAGCAGCCAACCGAGCGTGGAGCCGGTGGGCTCGGGGCCGTAGGCGGCGCGCAGCGAGTCGATGGCCGGCCGGGTGAACTCGGCGTCCACGTCGTCGGTTCGGTAGGAGAGCAGCACCGTCGGCGGGCGGTCAGCGAACGGGAACACCCAGGCTGATCGGCCCTCCTCGGCCAGGATGAGCCCGTCCTGCGGGCGGTAGCCAGGTACCGCCCCGGGCAGGCTGTACGCGGCGATCATGTAGTTCATTGGACGGATTGGGCTCTGCTCGGGTTCGAACGCAAGCCGGCGCACTGTTGAGCGCAGTCCGTCTGCCCCGACCACCAGGTCGAACCGTTCGACGGTGGCCGTCTCCGTCGTCAGGTCTCGGATTTCTACGTCCACCCCGTCGAGGTACTGCTCCAGCGCGATCGGCACGGTCGAGTACCGGATCTCCACTTCGTCGGGCAGGGCGTTGAAGGCTGCGTCTTCGATGTCGCCCCGCAAGACGAGGCGAGACCCGCCAAACACGTCGGCGTAGCTTAGACCGGGCCGGCGCCGGCCCGTGCGGTCGACTTCGTAGCTCAAGGCTTCCGGAGCGACGCGATTCGGTACGGCATCGGCGATGCCCAGTCGTTCGGCGGCGGCGACCCCGGTCCCGAACAGGGCGATGAAGTATCCGCCGCGGCGCCGCTCGGGGGCCTTCTCCAGCACTACCACGTCCCAGCCCGCGCGATGCAGTCGCAGCGCGGAGGCGGTCCCGCTGATCCCGAGGCCGACCACCAGGGCCCGCTGTCGCAATGTCATGTTCTTGTCCATGGGATTGGGCGCGTCGAACGTGTCTTCAGCAGCAATCATGGGATCTCGTACCTTTCGGGAGTGGTGGTTTCGACGCCGGCGCGTTCAGACATGGGGTGTCGGACTCGGTCCAGCCGCGTGCAGGGCCGCGTCGGTGTCCGCTATGGCCAGCATCCTGTTGATGTCGGCCCCGGCCAGTGCGCCGGCCGCTGCGGAGGCCCCGACCTGGGCGGTCAGATCAGTGGCGTTGCCGGCCACCCACACCCCTGGCACGTCGGTGATGCCGGCCGTGCCGGAGGCGAAACTGCGGCCCTTGTTCGGCAGGTCCTGCACGGGCAGGTGTAGACCTTCCAGGCCCTGGGCGCGGATCTGCAGTTGCGCAAGGACCGCGAGGATGCGGCGGGCCACAACCTGACCGTCGGCCAGGCGCACCCCGGCGAGAGCGCCCTCCTCGCCGTTGACGACCTCGGTGACCGGGGTGTCGATGACACGGATGCCGCGGGCGGCGAAGCGGGCGCGGTTGTCCTCGTCCAGCTCGGTGCCGTGCGTGAAGTAGGTCAGGTCCTCGGTCAGCTGACGGTACAGATACGCGTGGGCGATGGAGACCGGACCGGTGGCGAGGATACCGATGGGTTCGTCGCGGACCTCCCAGCCGTGGCAGTAAGGGCAGTGCACCACGCTGTGCCCCCAGTGCTCGGCGAGACCGGGCACGTCCGGCAGAACGTCGGTGAGGCCGGTGGCCACGAGGATGCGGCGGGCGGTGATGCTGCGGCCGTCGGCGAGGGTGATGGTGAACCGCAAATCCCCGTCAGCTGAGGGGGCGGCAGGCTCAGCCGTGACTACCTCGCCGAGGACGATGCGTCCGCCGTAGTGGCGCACGTGCTCCCGTCCTCGTCGAAGGATCTCGGACGGCGGAGTGCCGTCTAGGGCGAGGAGGCCGTGCACGGCTTCCGCTGGCGCGTTGCGGGGGTAGCCGCTGTCGATCACGACGACCGAGCGGCGGGAGCGGGCGAGGATCAGAGCGCCGTTCAGTCCTGCGGCGCCGCCTCCGATCACCACCGTGTCGATAGTGCCTTCGGCCAGTTCGTCGCTCGTGAATGGAGGAGTCGTCTCAGTCATGGTTTGGTCAGCCTTTCGGGTTCTGGACGGCCATTGGGTTGGTTTCGCCGCGAGGGTCAGGTGAGCCACTCGCCACCCATGTCGCGATCCGTTCCGCGATCGCTTCGGGGGCTTCGATGTGCAGGAAGTGGCCGAGGTTGGGGACGATCGCGCGCACATGCGGAGCGGCGTATCGATGCCGGTCGTCGACGTTCGGGGGGAGGATGCAGTCGTCGTCTGCGCCGTGGATGTGCAGCAGGGGCACCGTGATGGGGTGGGAGAGTCGGCGTGCAGCCTTCAGCATGCCCAGGCGAGTCATCGCCCGGTAGTACTTGAGGGGCGCGGGAAAGCTCGCTCCGAGGTGCTCGTGTAGCTCCACTTGGAGAGCCGGGTCGAGCGTCAGGCTTGGTGACCATTGACGCCAGAGGCGGTCGATGAGGGCGAAGTCGCGGGCTCGGGCGATCATGCCGCTTCCGGGAAGCTGGAAGAAGGCCATGTACCAGCTCCGGCGGAGCTGGGCGGGGCGAGGCCGGCCGATGAATGTGAGGGGGTGGGGGATAGCGAGCGTGACTGCGCGTTTGATGCGCTCCGGCGCGGTGACGGTGGCGTCGTACGTGATGAAGGCGCCCCAGTCGTGGCCAATGAGGTCCACCTGGCGCCGGGGAGACCACTGGTCGATCAGTGCGACCACGTCGCCGGTCAAGGATGCGAAATCGAATGGACCCGCGGTCGGGGACGGGGCGTAACCGCGAAGCCAGGGCGCGAGGACGTAGCGACCCTGGCGGCCGAGTTCGGCGAGGAACGCCTTCGCCGTCGGCGGGTGGTCCGGGAACCCGTGCAGGAAGATCGTCGGTTGACCTGTGGGGTCACCGCCCTGCAGAGCGTGAAAAGTGCCATGCGGCAAGTCGAAAGTGACGTGTTCGAAGTCCATATGTGTTGCGCCTGTTTCGAGGTTGGGCGGACGAGAGATGCTGGTGCTGGCTTCGGTGTCAGCCGGCCAGTTGGTTGAGCTTCCGGATCTGTTTGTCGAAGGCGCGCGAGGGCACGAACCGGCGCAGGACGCTCACGCGTCCGGCCATCGAACCGGCGGTGTACCTGGGTGCGGGCTTGGAATCGGTGGAGGCCGCGACGATCACCTTTGCGACAACGTCAGGGTCGTCGGCGGTACGTAAAGCGGTGGCCAGTACGTCTCGGGAGATCTTCCGCTGTGCTGCGTAGACCGGCAGGGGTGAGTCCGGTGCAAGGCTGCTCGCCTCGAAACTCGTGCTTGTAAAGGCCGGCTCGACCAGCAGCACCCGGACGCCGTGTTCGCGAAGCTCGTGGTCGATGGACTCCGAGTAGCCCTCGACTGCGTGTTTGGTGGCGGCGTAGCTGGCCATGAAGGGGGCTGGGATCAGACCGAGTACCGAGGAGACGTTGACCACACGGCCACTGCCCTGGGCGCGCATGTGGGGCAGCACTGCCTTTGTCATCCGCATCAAGCCGAAGACGTTGATGTCGAAGACCTCCTTGGTCTGATTGATCGAGCTTTCCTCTCCGGCACCGACTGCGCCCACGCCTGCGTTGTTGACCAGGACGTCGATCCGACCAAACCGCTCGATCACCTCCTCGACCAGGGAATGGACCGATTCGTCGCTGGCTACATCGAGATCGAGGAACGACACCCCGGCAATCGGGCTGGCGTTCGCGGCGTTGCGGCTCGTACCGACCACCGCGAAGCCGGCGTCCACGAAGGCTCGCGCTGCCGCCCGTCCGATCCCAGAGGAAGCGCCCGTCACGAGGGCTACCGGGGAAGCTGTCTGCATGTTGATTCCTTCGTCTATAGGCGTGACTTCGCCTCGCCAGATGTGGGGGAGACGTTTGTGTACTGAACAGTCAATAACGCTAGAGGGTTCTGTACTGATTTGTCAATTACGACCGTTTGGTTCTACCTTGTATGTATGGCGAGACCACGAACCTTCGACCGCGACCACGTTCTCCATGCCGCCGAGCGGCAATTTCGTGAGTCGGGCTACAACGGCACGAGCGTCGACGACATCAGCGCAGCCACGGGCCTGGGCCGTGGCAGTCTCTATGCCGCTTTCGACGGTAAACACGGTGTGCTGGTGCAAGCGATGGCCGGATACTTCGACCGGCTGGGAAACGTTGCGCCGAAGGTGCTTGCCGGCCCGGACGAGGGCGCACTCGAACGCCTCCACGGCTATCTGCTCCGCGCCGTCCACGGGGTGCCTCTTGCCGACGATGTGTCCCCAGCTTCCGACCGGGCGGCGGCTGCTTGCTTCGCGGGCAAGATGGCTCTGGAGATCGGCGCCTCCGACGCCGAGGTGCAGCGCCTTGCTGCCGAGTGTTTCGCTGTGCTCGTGATGGCGGTGGCCGAGTGTGTGCGCGCGGCGCAGCGCAACGGAGACATCGACCCGGACGCGGATGCTGAAGATCTTGCATACCTCTTGCTGACCGTTATCCGCGGGACCGACGTCGTCGGTGCGTACGGCCACGGTCCTGCCCGCTTGACCCAGATTGCCGAGAGCGCGTTCGCGTTGCTGCCACGCGTGAGCCGCCACTGAGGAGGGCGCAGCTGAGCGGCTGAACGCAACCCGGCGTTATACCAGCGGATGTATTCGTGCAGCGCTGCTGCCAGTGCCTCCGTGCCGAGGATTTGGACACGGTGGAAGAGCTCTTCCCTGAGGTGTCCAAGGAAGTTCTCTACGACGGTTTGTGAGATCTTCACTTTAGGGGGCAGTGGATCGGCTCTTCACGGAAAGGCTCCGTCCCCAGACACACCGGAATGAGGCGACATGCTCTAGGCCACCAGGGCCTTAACGCGGTATTGAACGGGGCTTAGGCCGTTGAGCTTGGTGGAGATTCTTTCGGTGTTGTACCAGTGGATGTAGTCGTGCAGCGCGGCCGTCAGTGCGTCGGCGTTGAGGAATCGGACGCGGTTGAAGAGCTCTTCTTTGAGGTGCCCGAAGAAGTTCTCTATGACGGCGTTGTCGTAGCAGTTGGCTTTGCGGGACATCGATTGGACCGCGCCGGCGTTCTGCAGGAGTAGGCGCCAGAGCCTGTGCTGGTATTGGAATCCCTGATCGGAGTGCACGAGTGGTTTCTGCCCGTCCTTCAAGGTGGCTAAAGCCTCGCGCAGCGAGGCATTAGCCAGCTCCAGATTGGGAGAGCTTCCAATGGCGTAGGAGATGATCTGCCGGTCGAAGAGGTCCATGACCGGCGAAAGGTAGAGCTTCTGGTCACCCACGCTGAACTCGGTCACATCGGTAACCCACTTCTTATTCGGGGCATCCGCGTCGAATTGGCGTTTCAGCAGATTCGGCGCAACAACGCCCTGCTCGCCTTGGTAAGAGCTATAGCGCTTTTTCCTCCGGACCTTGCAGACCAGCCGCAGCGAACGCATCAGCTTCAGCACGGTCTTCTTCGCGATCTTCCAGCCTTGCTTGGTCAGCTCGGCGTGGACGCGGCGGTGCCCGTACCGGGCCCGGCTCTTCTCGAAAATTTCTGTGACAGCGGCCTTCAGGGAGGCCCTCGGATCGGGGCCTTGGAGGCGGGACTGGTGGTAGAAGAACGTGGACCGGGGTAATCCCGCGACGTCCAGGAGAATTTCCAAGCGGTGTTCAGCCTTGAGAGCGATGACAGCGCGGACCTTTAGCGCTGTTCCTCGTCCCTCAAGGCGTTTACTTTTCCCAGGAAGGCCACCTCTGCGCGAAGGCGTTCATTCTCTCGGCGCAGTCGCTCTACCTCAGGCTCAGGTTTCCTTGCTGTCCCGGGATTCGTCTTCGGGCGGCCTTTCGGCTTGGGCCGCAGCCCGTCCTCGCCTTCGGTTCGGTATTGTCGCGCCCACTTCTCGAGCAACAGTGGAGAGGACAGCCCAAGGTCTTTCGCCAAGGCGACTTTGGGCTCACCTGCACGGTATCGCTGGACAGCATCAAGTTTGAACTCAAACGAGAACACCGGTCGTGTTGGCTTCGCCACCAGCGTCGTACCTCCGCGCGTCCGCCATCGACCATACAAACGTTTGATGGCAGCTCTACCTACTCCGAGTCGGGTCGCTACCGCCCAAGCACCCCAACCCGTTTCAAACAACGCTACCGCGGCCTCGCGCTGCTCCTCGGACAACGAACTTCTTCCATGCATAAAGCTGCTCCCTAAAAGTTAGAACTGATTTCTCAGTCCAACTTTCGGGGAGCAGTTCAAATAGCCGGGCCTTTTGCTCAAGCCGAAATGTTGCTCATGAAAGCCTATTTCTCGCCGTGCTGGGAAAACGGAAAGTGCGTGGATCCTTGCACAACGCTGATTCAGTCTTGAGCCAGCCTTGAGGGTTCGTGTCACACTGTGAATTCAATGGACAACTGCCACGCATCTTGTGCGTGAGACGCACACACCGGTGGCTCGCCTCGATCCCTCAGCGCTGGTGAGATGCGTGGTCTCGTAAGGCATGCGGGGTAGCCATGCCACCGCACCGCGATCGCAGCAAGGTTGGTCCGGGACCCTCGGGGAAAGACACCCGCCATGGATCCCATCCCACGGAGTGCTGCCATCATGGCCAAGGCTCCTACCCCGCAGCGGTGACCCATACGCCGGCGTCCGCCAACTGTCGATGGGTCCCATTGACTCCCTCTTCCGCGATTAGCCGGCTCGCCGGCTGAGCGCCCTCACCTTAGCCCGGGCCGTTCTCGCACTCGACGCCAAGGGATTGGCCACGAAAACCCTCGTAGTTCTCCTTGAACGGAGTGACCTCATCGAACGTCGCCTGGTCGTAGCCAACCGCGGCGGGGTCGGAGGTGACACGGAGGATTCGGTCCCTGAATGACACGTCCGTTATGGTCGCGGAGAACACCACGCCCGCCGCGACACGTTTGTCTATGTGGGCCTGGACGAAGGCAACGACCTCGGCGTCGGTCTCGTCGATGACCTGAGTGATCGACTGATGTTCAGCACAGACAACGGAGCTAAGAGTCTCTGGTTTCGCACCGGCTGGGAGCTGCTGAACGACCACAGCGTCTCCAACAGTCTCAACGTTGTGAATCTGTCCTCCGGCGCCATCCTTGCCACGGATCCGACGCGTACGAATGACGACATCTACGCCCGGTGCCCCCGGTTGGTCGGCGGGCGACGAACGGCCGACCTGCCAGCGAGCAGAGTCAGACCCCAAGCGGATCGGAAAGCGGAGTGAACTTAGTGGACGCATTGCAGTTCATTCGCAGGCCTGAACCAAATTGAACTTCCGCCAAGACCGTAACCAATCAATCATTCCTCAAGATTCTCACAGTTTTTGCTGAAGAATCAAATGATTTGTAGTCGACGGCCCACTTTCTGGTGAAGAATAAGTCCACCAGTCGAGTAATGGATTATCACGGCTAATTGAGACTCCTAGTAACGACCCATCTCAACTGGATTTAAAGCTCGAAAGTTATTATTGGGGGAAGCTGAATTTGAAAATTACGAGCAAGTTGGCCGCCAGTGCATTTCTGTGCGTAGTGCTCGCCGGTTGCGCCGGGGGCACACCGCAGACAGCTCCGACCGTGACGCATACTGTGACGCCGACGGCTACGGCGACCGTGACAGCGGTAGCAACCGTGACAGCTACAGCCGCTGTCACCGCAGCAGCTGCACCCTCGGCTGTCGCCGCTCCGGCACCTGCTCCCGCCACTCCTGCAACGGCCGTAATTCCCGCCAATGCAGCGGGGATGAACGCAGAAGCACTCGATGACGAGCTGTCTGCGCTAGGTTTCAAAAAGGTCATATATAACGCCGATACAGGCAAAACCGTCCTATTGCTCAGCAATTGGACCGTAACGAGCATAGATAACGCCGGAATCGAGCAATCTACCGACGAAGCAGTTGTCGTCCATGTGACCAAATAGGCATTGTTGAAATGATTTTAGGATTTGGGACCCGACGCCACTTCTCATGGTTTGCGCTGCTCGACCTGTCTCCTGACCTGGTTCTGGAGCTCGCCAAAGAGGGATTGGTGCGGTGCGCTTCTCCACCGTGGCTGTCCCACATGACTGCACACCTTGCCGACACCACCAGAATTTACGAATAACCGGTATAGCGCGGATCAGCCTCAGTCATTCGGGCTCCACCGAATCAGAACGCAATGAAATGAACGCATTGAAAAGGGGAAAAAATGTCAGAGAACCAAACAATTCCTATTGCTAGTCAGCCACAGATCCATCACGTCAAATTGGTCGAGGATAGGCGCAAGAACGGCCTGGGAGTCGCGGCCCTCGTCGTCGGCATCGTCGCTGCAGCATTCAGCATCATTCCGCTGGTAGGAATGATTGCCTTTTTCCTCGGCCCGGTCGCCATCATCCTTGGCGTCATCGCCGTCTTCCTCAAGAATCGGAAAAAGGGAACGGCAGTCGCTGGATTCATCCTGGGCGCCGTCAGCCTCATCGTCGCCGGCATGGTGACCGCCGGCGTGAGCGCAGCTGCAAAGTCCATTGACGAAAGCATCAATGCCGAGCACACCGTGGAGTATGTCGTCACTACGTCAGGTCCGGCGAGCATTTCGTACTGGACACCGGGCGGCACCTCCACGGAAGACATCACGGCTGAATGGAAGAAGTCCATCACCTCGAACGAATTCAACATCGCGAGCCTCTCTGTCACCGGGAGCTACTCCGACGCTTCCGCCGCTGTCACTTGCGAGATCCTGATCGACGGCAAGAGCGCAGGGAAGAACACGGGCAACGGCACCGGTGCTCACGCTTCCTGCTCCGGAAACACCTGGCAGAAGTAGAGTCGCTGAAGGGCTGGTACTGGGCACTGAGTTCTCTGCCCGTGCCAGCCCTTGGCGTCGAATGAATCAGTGGGTAGCCAGGGGTTCGGCTGCGCTCTCGAGAACGTCCTGGCACGAGGCGGGCGATCAAGTGAGTGTGTCGAGTATCTGGCCATGTTCGGACGGCCATATTTTGTCCCCACCCGTCGGGGACCCAGAAACGAAGACAAGCCCTGCTGCATGCCCAACGGATGGATGCGGTGCCGGACGTTCGCTGCCGCCGGCCCTGCAGCGCGAACCGTTTGCCGCGACGGAGAACTAGCTACGAGGTGTCAGCCCTACGCTCCGACAACGGCTGATGCTCGTCACACCTGCGGGAACCACGCGTCGCTGACACATGCCCGCCCAGCAGCCTGCGCCAGTAACTGCCGCGGAACGCCCGGGAGCGACTGGGATAGGCTCGCTTGGCACCGGAACAAGCATTTGACTCCAAATCTCAGGGCAGGGAATTCATTGGATCTATTGGGCGGCGTGAGCCGCGACGAACTCCGCATCTTTTCTTGGATTGCCGCCGCCGTCTTCGCGCTGGTGGCCGGCCTCTGGCGTCCGCACCGGCTTCATTGGACTGCCCTTGGTTCCGTCCTGCTCTTCGCGGCCCTCAACGCGGGTGCCGGAATCTACGTCCTGAACCATTTCAGTGACTCGCGCTGGTCTACGGGCGGAGAACCGCCGCTGAGCGTCCCGTCGTTTTCCGGGACCCCTGTCGTCGGACAGTTTCTGGAACCCCTCGACTCCGCTTTGAACGGAGTGGTCGGCGGGGTGAATGAGTTCCTGGCGTTCAAGCAGGCACTTCCCGTCGCGCTG
Source organism: Arthrobacter oryzae (assembly GCF_030812315.1). Taxonomy (GTDB): domain Bacteria; phylum Actinomycetota; class Actinomycetes; order Actinomycetales; family Micrococcaceae; genus Arthrobacter; species Arthrobacter oryzae_B. Next base: position 199,293 of record NZ_JAUSSM010000004.1, read on the forward strand.
GACTTCCTTGCCGCTTCCGGCTGGGCCCTGCTGGCGGCGTTCCCGCTTGCCATTGTCGCCGCCAGCATCAGTTACGCCGAGGCCAGGCGCCGAGCGGCGGACTTCGCAAAATACCGTGCCACCGTTGACCTGCTCCAAGAGGAGCTTGAGGAGGTCAAGCGGCAGATCTCCGAAGGGAATTCCGCCCGGTGAACACTGCCCTCGTCGCTGATGAATCATGACTGTGCGTCGAAACCGTATGTGGAATGGCAATAATCACCATTAACCACCGGAACGCCACGAGCCCTGTATATAGACTGCTGAGGTACGTGTACCTCGACTATTAGGAGAAGTTCATGAGCTACAGCGGAAGTCAGTCCGAGAAGCCGGTAACAGCCGGCGATCTAGACCGCAGCCATATCGGTCAGACTGTGAGCTTTGAATCGAACGACTTCACGGTTGTCTTCGGAACACTCTCCGGCATTGCCCGGACCGAAGCGATGGTGTACCTGTCGCTTCAGGGAGTGGGCGGCGGCACCCATCTGAAGGACGAGTACGACTTGCCTGTCGGCCACAACGTCTACGTTCAGATGGATCCCCTGAGCACCGCCGGGAAAACCCTCGCGGAGGCGGAACGGGTCATCAAGGAGAAGTTCGACGAGATCAAGAAGAACCTCCGGGATCGGGAACAGAAACCGGATTCCGAGTAACCGGCATTCAGTCCGCGAGGAACCCCGCAGTGCCCAGCACTGCGGGGTTCCTCTGTTTGTCACTGTGGGCTGGTTCTGCTGACGCCCTGCCGCTACCCGTGGGTGACTGCAGCACCCACCAGACCGAACAACGTCCCGGCCGCCAAGGCAATGAGAGCACGTTTCCGGGTGGGATACAGCCAGCGCACTGCAAACACGGCTACTGCCAGAATGACGCCGTTGACGACGCTCAGGATGATTGCGACCCACTCGGTCCCGGTGGCCACCCCGAAGCCTCCGCCGCTGCAACCGCTGATCCCGCACCAGAAAAAACCGGCCACCATCCACTGCGGAAGGCTCAGAAGAACTGCCAGCGGCACGGCCCACCAGAGCTTTCTGACGTCCGGGGTGACCCCGCGCAGCGTCACCCGCGGATACTGGGCTGCTGCGCCGGGCATGCCGGCGCCCGGAACCGATGTGCCCTTCCGGACACTGAGGACAATCGATCGGAAGACACCCGCGTTGACCGCCGCAAGGAGGACGTATCCCAAATAGTAGACGACCGCAGCCAGGCTCAATCCGCCCAAACTGATTTCGTCCGGTGAGGGCGGACGGCCTGAGCTAAAAATGCCGATGATGAAATACGCAGCCGAGACGGGCAGCGTCAGAAACACCATGGCGAGCAGCAGGCCCTCCTTGGTCCGGGCATCCACGTCCAGCTCCAAGCCATTGGTAAGTAGCGCCGCTACAACAAAGGCGACCGTCACCGACAGATAGACGACGACGGCGGCTATGGCCCAGCGCGGCAGGGCCGTTTCATTCGGCCGAGATCCACTGCTCACAACGCTCCCCCTTGACGTCATTCCGGTCCACTCTGCGCAAGACAGCCGATGCTGCCGGCACACGCCCCGGCTACCGGTACGTTGATGGTCGCACGCCGGGCGCCCAAAGTGCTGGGGGCAGCCTCAAACCAGCAGCTTCGCCACCAGCTCACCGCGGCTTCCGACCCCCACTTTTCCGTAGAGCGCCTTCAGGTGGTCGTGCACCGTGTGCGGGGAGATGAACAGGTTCCGGGCGATGTCCGCCGTCGGATTTCCGGACAGGACCTCCAGGCAGACATCCCGCTCACGGGCGGAGACCCCGTAGGCGGCAAGCAGGAGGCTGAGCACGTCGTGCGAGGTGGCCGGCTCCACGGTGACCACCATCTGCTCGGGGTCGTCGCCGGTAATGAGGCGGCTGGCCTGCAGCACCACCCAGTTGCCGCCGGCGTCGCGCAGTCTGGCTCGGGCAGTGCCCGAGGCGGAGGCGTGGGCCTGCGCTACAACCGAGTGCAGCGTCATGGTGAAACCTCCCGGCGACGCATCCTCCACCTCGGCCAACCACAGGACCGCGGCGGGAGTGGCCGCCCGGAGTTCGCCGTGAATCCCGGCGATAACGATCACCGGGCCGCCCGCAACGGGGCGTTGCCCGCGCTGCACCCGCACTGCCACCCGGGTGGCAGCTGCCAACGTGGCGGTGACGGCGTCCAGGAATTCCATCTCACGGTCCGAGAAGTCCTGCCCGCCCTCCCGGAAGATGCTGCCCACACCCCAGCACGCCTCGTCCACGCGGAACGCCGCGCGCAGCTCGTGATGCAGCCCCAGGGGTCCCAGCAGGTCATTGATCCGGACGCTGCGGACCACGTCCCGGTGCGGGGCATCGGAAATCCTGGCCACCGGCCGCGGCCTCCGCAAAAGCTCCTTGAACGTGTTCGGTTCGGCACCGGTGTACTCGGACTCGGCGAAGCGGGCGGCATATTCGTCCGTCACGGGCCACGGCCGCCAGTTGGTCACGGACGTCATCCCCAGAGTGTCCGGGTCCACCCCGGCCCAGCAGCCCTGATCAAACGGAACCGCCTGCCGCACCACGGCCAGCGCCGCGGTATAGAGCTCAGCCAGGTCCAGGCCGCCCGCGGCGAAGTCCGCAATCTCGCGGCGGGCACGCTGAGCGCGCTCCTCCCACATACCTCCAGTATCCAGCCGCCGGGCCGGACCGCAATCCCCCAAATCGGGGATTGAGCGGGCCTCCCGGAACCCCCCGGTGAGGGGATCGCGGCCCGCGCGCCGCCGTCGTACTCTTCCCTCATGAACGCCGTATCGCAGCTCTTCGCGGTGCTTGCCGCACTAATCTACATCGTGGTGTTCCCGCTGGAAAGCTTCTTCCTGCGGCACCCGGCAGCGCAGAAATTCCTCAGCACACCGGCTCAGAACGTGCCCGCCGTGATGATGTGGGCCATCCCCACCGGGTTCCGCAACCTCCTGATCGGGCTGGGGAACATCGCCGGGGTGGTCGCGGTGAACACCGGCTACGTGGTGGTGGGCTACACCCTGGTGGTCTACTGCTGCGCGAACATGGTGCTCAGCGGCGCCACCATGGGGCTGGCGGACTGGCTGGGCCACTACCCACGGAAGGGAGACAGCATCCCCGGCACCCTAGGCTCGACCATCCCGCCCCTTATTGCGCTGGTGGCACTGCCGTTCTGAGCAAGCCGGTTCTGAGCGACCTGGCGCCGTCGCCCTGTCCCGTGATGTCCGGCGCTGGTTCCAAACAGTGCCGCCCTAAGATGAGGCATGGACTTCGAGGACACGCTCTGGACGCTTTTGGGGGCCGGGCTGGTTCTGCTGATGCTCGTTGACGTCTTTCGTACGCTCCTTTATCCGCACGGTTCCGGTCCGGTGGGCCGGGCGATCATGCGCGGATTCTGGCTGGTGTCGAGAAAACTGCGGGGCCGCGGCTCCTTCATCGCGGCACCTTTGGCCATGGCCGCTGTCATTTGTGCCTGGGCTGGCTTGGCGGCCATCGGCTGGGCCCTGCTCTATCTGCCCCACCTTCCGGACGGTTTTGTTCACGGGGCCGGGATTCCACAGCGGGGCGACTTCGCCGAAGCGCTCTACGTCTCCCTTGTCACTCTTTCCACTGTGGGGTTCGGCGAAATCGTGCCGGCGCATTCGCTGCTCAGGCTGGTGGTGGCCCTCCAGGCCGTCACCGGTTTCGGGTTGCTGACGGCAACGGTCACCTGGATCCTGCAGATGTACCCGGCCCTGAACCGCCGCCGGGCCCTTGCCCACCAGCTGAACCTGTTCCGGGAGGCTGTGGGTCCGGGTGGTGTCTTGTCCCTGGATCCCAGGCATGCTGCCGGGCTGCTGGAATCAATGGCCGGAAACGTGGCTTCGGTGAGCATAGACCTGCTTGCGTTCCATGAAACCTACTACTTCCGTGAAGTCGAGCAGCGCGGCTCCTTGCCGGCCACAGTGGCCTACGCCCAGGAGCTGGCATCCGAGGCCCAGCGCAGCGAGAGCCCTGAACTCCAGTTCGCGGGACGAATGCTCCACGCGGCGCTGGACGGACTAGCGGGGGTCCTTCGCGGCAAGTTCGGCCACTCCGGAACCACCTCATCCGATGTGTTCGACAGCTACGAGCTGCACCACCGGCACCGGCAGCGCGGGGAACCGGACACAAACTAGCGTCACGGCCGTCGGCGGCGCGTTCGACAGCGACACGGCACCCGGCATGCTGCCGTTGCGCACCGCCTCGCCGGCGTGATAATTTTCCGGTGATCGTGATCTATCGGCAGGAGGTGAGTCCCATGAACGCAGTATCCGCAATGGGTGCTCCCCCGCAGTCCACGATCGCGCGACAGAGGTAGTCGCCACCGGGAGCGCCCGACACGCAACTCGCGAAAGGCGACTCCCATGAACACAAAACCTTCTTCACCTCTGCACTCCATTTCGACGACGGCCTCCGACCTGCCGAGGTCCGACCAGGATCAGCCGCAGGCCGACGCCACAAAGCAGGCGCCCGCCGCGGACGAGCGAGCGCTGGTCCTCGGTGGCGGCGGATCGACAGGCAACGCGTGGCTGATCGGCGTCGTCGCCGGCCTGTTCGATGCCGGGCTGGACGTGACCACAGCCGACCTGACCATCGGGACGTCAGCCGGCTCGACGGCCGCGGCCCAGATAGCTGGTGCGACCCCACCCGAGCTGTTTACCGCCGTCCTTGCCGCTGACCCCCAGCAACGGAGCGGTCCGGTCGGATCCGACCGAGGACGCGTTCCGAACAGGCCAGTGGCGGACCACCTGGAGAGGATAACCAAGATCATCGCCTCCGCCGAGGATGCGGCTGACATGCGCCGCAGAATGGGCGCCGCGGCACTCGACATGGATGCGGCGTCGGACGGCTCCTGGCAGACACAGTGGCGCGCCACCGTCGCCTCGCGGCTGCCCAGTCAGCGCTGGCCGCAACGAACAGTGCTCATCACGGCGGTCGATGCCCGTACCGGTGAACCGGTCGTGTTCGACCGCCACAGCGGAATCGACCTGGCGGACGCCGTCGCTGCCAGCTGTGCCAGTGGCATTCCCTACAGGATCGGGGACAACCGATACATCGACGGCGGCTACCGATCCAACGCCGAGAATGCCGATCTGGCAGCCGGATACGCACGGGTGCTGGTGCTGTCACCCTTCGGCGGCAGGTCACTGGCGCCGCTGGAGTGGGGCGTGCATCTCGCAACACAGGTCGACAAGCTACGCGCACGCGGCAGCAGAGTCGCGACGATCTTCCCGGACAGCGACTCCGAGCACATGTTCGGCGCCAATGCGATGGATCTGTCGCTGCGTCCGGCCGCGGCCCGGGCCGGACACGACCAGGGCAGAGCCCTTGCCGAGCAGCTCGCCGAGTTCTGGCGCTGACGCCCACGAAACCAGTCGACTCGGTAGGCGTGACGACACGTGGAAGTATTCACCTATGACTATCGATGGCGACACCGCCAAACTCCTGGCCTTCATTGACTCCCACGGCATCGACGCCTCGACTGAGGTTAGCCGTGGTTGGGCTTCCATCGGAGCGATCATTGTCGATGCCTCCTTGCAGCGACGCCAAAATTACGAGGCAACCGTGAAGCCGCGCGTTGACGCCTTGATCGCCGCATGGCCAGATGCACAAACCACCACTGGGTTCCGGAAACGTCTTGCTACCGGAACCCTCTCGGAGGTCATCGATTGGCCATCGCCTGGCCGGCTTGCGCAGATAGACGACCTAACTTGTGTGTTTGAGGATCAGGGCGTCGAAACCGTGGAGGAACTCCGAGCCAGACTCACTGACCCGGCAGAAAGGCCGGTTTTTCGTGACGCCCTCGCAGCCGTACGCCATGTGAGCCCCAAGACCCTGGACTACATCGACACCCTGAGCGGACTCTCCACGGGGGATGCTACTGATGCGCGGATACGGCGAGTTGCCGGGGCCGCCGGCATCGAGGACACCTCTTACGCCAACATGTCGGCCGTGATCCGCGCTGCTGCAGACTCACGTGGGTGGCGCGCCGAAGACCTGGACGCTGCACTGTGGCACCTCGGCGTTGAGAGCGCCCCCGAATCAGCGACGTAGGGCCGGTACAACTGTGAGGGGACCGCAGCGGAGAGCGCCGGGGTCGTTCTTTTCCTTCTGAACGCCGCGCCGGAGCTTCTTGTGGCGCCCGCCGCATTGATCCGCTCAGGCGTTTGTTGCTATGGCCGCTGCGAGATGTTGAGGATGTTCCCTTCGCTGTCCAGGAACCAGGCGGCCTTCCCCCACTCGTTGGTGGCAATGCCGTTCTCCGTCTTCAGCCCGGGCTGGTCGTACTCTTCAAAGACGACGCCGCGGCCCCGCAGCTCCTCCATCTCGCGTTCGAGGTTGTCCACCTCCCAGCCCATCTGGGTGTTCTTGGCTGTCCCTGCGTTCTCGGTCTGGTAAATCAGGAAACCCGTTCCGTGGCCGCCGCGGTACGTCAGGCTGTCGTCCTCCATGGACTCGGAGGGTTCCAGCCCGAGCTTGTCCCGATAGAAATCCTTCGCCCTGTTGATGTCCTTCGCGGGAAGGACAGCCATGATGTCTGAATCCGTGAGCATGATGATTTCCTTTGTGCATTGTTCTCTCGCTGATGGCGATGCTCTCCCCCGGTAGCGGCCCCGGAACGTTTCGTCCCGTGGCCGCGTGGCCGCCCGTTCCGCCAAGTACCGGGCCGGCCACCTGGGACTCTCCTACGCCCCGCCAGCCATCATCGGCGTGAGGGGTGAGGGTCCCCGAAGCTTATGGGGCCATTATGGAACCGAATCTTGGCTACGGAAATAGTGCCGATGCTCAGAAGCCGACGTTGTCACGGCCCTTGAGCTGCAGCATCTGCCGGGCCTCGTCGGGGGTGGCGATCTCGAAGTTGAGCGCTTCGAGGATGGTCCGGATGCGGGTGACCTGCTCGGCGTTGGACGTGGCGAGCTGTCCCGGTCCGATCCAGAGCGAGTCTTCCAGGCCCACCCTGACGTGGGAGCCCATGGCCGCGCCGATCGTGGCGAGCGGCATCTGGTTCTTTCCGGCGCCCAGGATGGACCATTCGTAGTCCTCCCCCAGCAGCCGGTCTGCGGTGCGGCGCATGTGCATCAGGTCCTCCGGGTGGGCGCCGATCCCGCCGAGCAGCCCGAAGACCGACTGGACGAAGAGCGGGCCCCTGGCGAGGTCGCGGGCGTGGAAGTGGGCCAGGTTGTTCAGGTGCGAGATGTCGTAGCACTCGAACTCAAAGCGGGTGCCGTTCTCCTTGCCGATCCCCAAGATGGTCTCGATGTCCTGGAAGGTGTTCTTGAAGACCAGGTCGCGGCTCTTTTCCAGTCCTTCCCGCTCCCACTCGTGGCCGAACTCGGTGAAGCGGTCCAGCATCGGGTACAGCCCGAAGTTCATGGAGCCCATGTTGAGCGACGCCAGCTCGGGCTTGAACAGGGCCGCGGGCCGCATGCGCTCCTCGACGGTCATGTGCGGCGAGCCGCCGGTGGTGATGTTGATGACCGCGTCCGTGTTGCGCTTGAGCTTGTCCAGGATCGGGGCGAAGTGCTCCGGATCCTGTGAGGGCCGCCCGTCCCGGGGATCACGGGCATGCATGTGCACGATGGCGGCGCCGGCCTCCGCGGCGCCGATGGCGGCGTCGGCGATTTCATCAGGTGAGACCGGCAGGTACTTGGACATGGAAGGGGTGTGGATGGCGCCGGTGACGGCGCTGGTGATGATGACTTTGCGTGCAGCAGCCATGGGGGTCGCTCCTTGAGTGTTAGTAGAGTTTTTCGGTGTTGCCGTCGACCGCCAGCGCCTGGCCGTTGACGTTGCGCGCCATATCGCTGGCGGCAAATACGGCCATGTTGGCGATGTCCTCGGCCTCGATCAGCCGTCCCAGCGAGGACTGGTTGTGGTAAAGCTCGGAGACCTGGTCCGCCGGCAGGCCGAGCATTTCGGCCTTGGCGTTGATGACCGCGTCGATCCTGGGGCCGTTGACTGCGCCGGGGCAGATGGCGTTGACCCGGATCCGGTCCGGTCCGAGTTCGATGGCGAGGGTCTTGGTCAGCCCGACGACGGCCCACTTCGACGCCGAATAGGCGCTGCGTCCGGCCATGCCCAGCCGCCCGGCGGCGGAGGAGAGGTTGACGATGGACGCGTCCCGCCCCTGCCGCAGCATCGGGAGGGCGTGCTTGATGCAGTAGAACTGGCCGTGGATGTTGACGTCGAATGTCGCTTTCCAGGCCGCCGTGTCCAGCGTCTCGAGCGGGCCGGTGGGCCCGGCGATGCCGGCATTGTTGACGAGGATGTCCAGGCCGCCCAGTTCTGCCTTGACCGTGGCCATGAGGGCGCTGACCTGCTCTTCGTCGGAGACATCGCTGACCGCCGCGGCGAGGCCGCTGACGCGGGCCTTTTCGACGGCGTCGGGATCAATGTCCGTGACGAAGACAGTGGCGCCGAGTTCCTGGAATTTGTTGGCGATGGCCAGTCCGATGCCGTTGGCTCCGGCGGTGACCAGGACCCTTTTTGAGCTGAAATCCATGAGTTTTCCTTGCAGTGGTGGTTCGGTGCTGGTTTCGGGGTCAGTGCGCGGCCGGAGCACCCACGGGCTTTTCCGTGCCCCGCTTGAGCAACAGGGACAGGAGCGCGCCGATGGTGCACATGCCGACGATGAACCAGAGGCCCGAGAGCTTGGAACCCGTGACGTCCTGCATCAGGCCCATGACGTACGGGCCGAGGAAGCCGCCGCAGAGGCCGATGGTGTTGACGAACGCGATTCCCCCGGCCAGGGCGGCGCCGGTGAGCCGGGTGGCCGGGTAGGTGAAGAGGATCGGCTGCAGGGCGAAGAAGTTGAATGCGGCCAGGCAGAAGCCGATCATGCCGAGCACGGGGCCGCCGACGGCACCGAGGGCGAAGCCGGCGATGATGCCGATCATCGTCCCCGTCACGAGGAGCCGGGAGCGCCGGCCATCGGTGGCGAAGCGGGGCACCAGCAGGGCGCCGGCGGCGGAGAAGATCCACGGGATGGCCGTCAGCAGGCCGATCTGCAGCGGGTTGAGCTTGCCGTAGGTGCCAATGATGGAAGGCAGGAAGTAGGACAGCGCGTAGACGGCGATCTGGTGCGTGAAGTAGATGCCCACCACGAGGAGGATCTGCTTGTCCTTGAGGACGTCGCGGAGCCGGTGGTTGCCTGAGGCTTCCGCCCCGGCCTTCTCCTCGGCGGCAATGCGGGCCTCGAGGTCGGTGGCTTCTTCGGCGGTGAGGAACGTGGACTGGGTGGGGCGGTCCGGGAGTTTCTTCCAGACGACGTAGGCCAGGAGGCATGCCGGCAGGCCTTCGATGATGAACATCCACTGCCAGCCGTGCAGGCCAGCGAATCCGTCGAGGGTCAGCAGCAGCCCGCCGAGCGGGGCGCCGACGATGTTGGCGATGGAGACGCCCAGCAGGAACATGCCGTTGGCCTTGGCGCGGTCCTTGACCACAAACCACTGCGTCAGGAAATACATGACCCCCGGGAAGAGGCCGGCTTCGGCGACGCCGAGCAGCATCCGCATGATGTAGAAGGACCATTCGCCCTGCACAAACGCCATGCAGGCGGAGATGATGCCCCAGGTGATCATGATCCGCATGATCCAGAACCGGGCGCCCACCTTATGCATGATCAGGTTGGACGGGATCTCGGACATGGCGTAGGTCAGGAAGAACAGCCCGGCTCCGATGCCGTAGGCGGTGGCGGAGATTCCCAGGTCGATTTCGAGGCGGTCCTTGGCCATGCCGATATTGGTGCGGTCCAGGAATGCCATGATGTAGGCGCCGATGAGCAGGGGCATGACTCGGTGGAGAATCACGCGGTTTATTTCCTGCGGTGTGCGCATCTTCGTTGGTGCGGAGACAGCTGACATGGGTCTTGTCCTTGAATCGGGGCCATGCGCGGAATGTCGTGTGCCGACTGTGCTGCGCGGTGGGCCTTTGGGCATGGCGGGATCGGGCGATGAGGTACTGGAACCTGCAGTGCGGAACGGGCCGCAGGTTATGAGGAGGAACCGGCCTCGGGTGCGGGGATCAGGTGTCCGGCGGGTTGCAGCCGCACGTCTTCCCGAGATGAAGCCGGTGAGGGCAGATCAGGGAGCTGTAGGTGTTGGTCGGTGCATCGATCCGCTTCAGCAGCATGGCGAAGGCTTCCTGGGCCATCTCCTGCTGCGGCTGGACGATGCTGGTCAGGTTAATGAGGCCGGACCTGCTGTGCGGAAGGCCGTCACATCCGGCCACTGCAACGTCGTCCGGAATGCGAAGGCCCCGGGCCAAGGCATATTCCATGACTCCGATCGCCAGTTCGTCGCTGCCGCAGACGACTGCCCTCGGAGGCCGCTCCGATGAGAAGAGCCGCTCGGCGGCGAGCTGGCCGCCTTCATTGTTGACCCGGGTACTGATCCTGCGTTCGCCGCTGATGGTGATGCCGGCAGCGGCGGCGGTGCGCACGAATGCCTGTTCCCGCGCGAGGGAGGCGGTGGAAAACCGCGGTCCGATCACCGTGGCGATGTCCGTGTAGCCGTGTTCCAGCATGTGCTGCATGAGAAGTGTCGCAGCGGCGTCATCGTCGATTCCCACGAAGTCGCTCTGCAGGAATTCGGCGCGCCGGGAGAGGCAGACGTACGGAATCCGCGCCGAGCGAAGGGTGCGCAGTGCGGTTGAGTCTTCCCGGAGCGCCGCCGCGAGGATGATTCCGTCCACGTTGCGGCTGGCCAGGGTGGCTGTTACTTGGGCGAGGACGGTGGGATCGTCCTGCGTGGTGGCGACGAAAACGTCGTATCCGCCGTCCGCCGCGGCAGTGATGATGCTCTGGGCCCACCGCGGAAACATCGGGTTGATGATATTCGGGAGGATCAGGCCGATGACGCGCGTCCGCTGGGGGTCCGTTGTCTGGGTGGACTTACGGGGCCTGAAGCCCAGCTCGTTGGCGACGCCGATGATGTGGCGCCTGGTTTCGGTGGAGACGCCGCTCTTGCCGTTGAGGACGTAGGACACGGCCGCAGCAGAAACGCCTGCTGCCCGGGCGACTTCCGCCGCCGACACAGGGGACGGACGGTTCACCACAGCTTCATTGCTGCCGGGCTGCTTCATGACCGTTCCTTCCTGCGTGCCGGGTTGATGTGACCTCAATTACGTTAGTTTGGCGTCAAAGTCTTAAGCAACGTTAAGTTGGCCCACAGCCGCCGGGGCGATTCTCGCAGCAACAAACGTTGGGCGCTATGCTGAACCCCTCGGCTGAAGACACCCGGCCACCGGATCGCACCACCACGGAGCTGCCATCATGACCGAGGCCCCTGCCCCCGCAGTCCCCACCGCCGCAGTCGCGGACCCGGACAGTCAGGATCCCGACGCCGGCCTCCGCCAGCTCGCGGCCAGCACCTTCGGACTCCCCCAGCTACGCACCGGCCAGCTCGCCGGGATGCGCGCCATTGCGGCCGGCCGGGACGTACTGGCCGTGATGCCCACTGGCTACGGCAAGTCGGCCATCTACCAGGTGGCCGCGCTGCAGCTGCACCGAAACCAGGACCAGGACAAAGTGGCCCCGAACCCCGACGAGGCGGGCAGCGCAGGGCGCGGTCCCGCCGTCGTCGTCTCACCGCTGATCGCGCTGCAGGAGGACCAGCTGGACGGCCTGCTGGAGACGCTGGGCGGGGAGGCCGCCGTCGCCATCAACTCCGGGCGCAGCGATGCCGAGGTGAACGGCGCCTGGGAAGCCGCCGAGCGCGGCGACGCCGTGTTCGTCTTCCTGGCGCCCGAGCAGCTGGCCAAGGCCGAAACCGTGGAACGGCTCGCGGCCCTGGACGTCTCGCTGTTCGTGGTGGACGAGGCACACTGTGTCTCCTCGTGGGGCCACGATTTCCGGCCCGACTACCTGCGCCTCGGCGAGGTTCGCGGGCAGCTGGGCAACCCGCCCGTCGTCGGTCTCACCGCCACCGCCTCTCCCCCGGTCCGCGACGAAATCCAGCAGCGCCTTCACATGTTGGACCCACTGGTCCTGGTGCACGGCTTCGACCGCCCCAACATCCGGCTGGAGGTGGTGCGCCACCTCACGGACCGGGACAAGCGCCGTGCCGTGACGGAGCAGGTGGCCGCGCTCAAGGGTCCCGGGCTGGTCTACGCCGCCACCCGCAAGGACACCGAGGCCTACGCCGCCGAGCTCACCGAACTGGGCCTGCGCGCCGAGGCGTACCACGCCGGCCGGAAGCAGGGCGAGCGGGACCGCGTCCACGAGCAGTTCCTGGACGACCGCCTCGACATCGTCGTGGCCACCACCGCTTTCGGCATGGGCATCGACAAACCCAACGTCCGCTTCGTCATCCACGCCGACATCCCCGAATCGCTGGACAGCTACTACCAGGAGATCGGCCGCTCCGGGCGCGACGGCGGACCTGCCGCCGCCGTCCTCCACTACCGGCCCGAGGACCTGGGACTCCGCAAGTTCTTCGGGACCCATTCTCCCGACGAGGAATCTCTCCTGGCCGTCCTGCAGGTGCTGCGCGCCGCCGACGGGCCGGTGAAGCAGAAGGCCCTCGCCGAGCAGACCGGCCTCTCCCCGCGGAAGCTCACCGGACTGCTGAACCAGCTGCAAGAGACCCGCGCCGTCAAGGCCGGCAAGCGCGGCATCCGGCTGAAGACCGGCGCGAAGCTGCCCACGGTGGTGGAGCGCGCCGTCGAGCACGCCGAAGCACGCCAGCGCGTGGACCGCTCCCGCATCGAGATGATGCGCGGCTACGCCGAGACGGACGGCTGCCGGCGCCAGTTCCTGCTGGGCTACTTCGGCGAGGACCTCCCCGAGCCCTGCGGCAACTGCGATACCTGCGCCGACGGCTCCGCCTACGAGGAGGATTACGACGGCGCCGCGGCCGCCGCGGGCGGGGAACCTTTCCCGCTCCAGGCCTCAGTTGTGCACAAGGAATGGGGGCCGGGCCTGGTGATGCGGCACGAGGAGGACGTGATCACCGTGCTGTTCGAGCAGGAAGGCTACAAGACGCTGTCCCGCCAGGCCGTCACCGAAAACGGGCTGCTGACGCTGGCGAAGTGAAGGGGGTCGACTGATGACCGACGCAACCGGGGCGCTGGTCCTGAACCTGGAGTGCACCCTCCCCGCTCCTCCGGAAGAAATCTTCAGGATGCTCACGGAGCCGTCCCAGCTGGTGACCTGGTGGGGCCCGCACGGCTTCACCATTCCCGCCGTCGACCTCAACCTCGTGGCGGGCGGGCGCTACCGGTTCCGGATGGCACCGCCGGAGGGCGAGCCGTTCCACCTATCCGGCCAGTTCCTGGAGATCGATCCGCCCTGGCGCCTCGTATTCACCTTCCGCTGGGAGGAACCCACGCCGGACGACCGCGAGACCGTCGCGGACCTGTCGCTCCAAAGCGAGGGCAAGGGCACGCGCCTGGCGCTCTCGCAGGGACCGTTCCTGACGGAGGAGCGGGTGGCCCTGCACCGCGGCGGCTGGACGGAGTCGTTCGAAAAACTGCAGGCGGTGTTGGAGGACCGGGGCTGAGCCGCGCGCTGGCGGGGCGCTGTTAACTGCCGGGCGCTTTCCCGGCGGGTCCCACGTGCGATGCCCGCGCGGCCTCGTAGCTGCTGTCGAACGGCAGCGTGTCCATGTCCAGCAGCGGGTTCGCATCCTGGGTAGCCACCAGTTCGCGGGCCGCTTCCTCCGAGTCAACGCTGGGCATGGAGCCGGGCAGGTGCCGGCCGGCAGATTCGGGGAGGAAGTAGATCGCCACTGCCGCGATGGCCGACGTCGCCATGAGGTAGAACGCCGGCATCAGGTCGTTGCCTGTCGCCTGGATGAGCGCGGCGATAATGAACGGGGCCGTGCCGCCGAAGATCGCCACGGCGAAGTTGTAGGCGATGCCCATGGCTGAGTAGCGGTGGGCCGTGGGAAACAGCGCCGGCAGCGCCGACGCGAGAATGGCAACGAAGAACGCCACGGGGAACGCCACCAGGGCCAGGCCGGCGAGGGTGGCGGGAACGGTTCCGATCGAGATCAGCAGGAACGCGGGGAGGGACAGCACCACCGTGCTGACGGCCCCGATCCAGAGCACGGGGCGGCGGCCGATCCTGTCTGAGAGCCGTCCGGTCAGCGGGATGCACAGGGACATGACCACCAGCACCGGAACGGTCAGCAGCGTTCCGTGGATCTCGTCGTACCCCTTGTTGGTGGTCAGGTAGGTGGGCATGTAGGACGTGAGCGCGTAGCCGACGGTGTTGCCGGCGGCCACGAGGATCATGGCCAGCACGATGCTGCGCCAGTGGTCCTTGAAGATCCCCACGGGGCCCACCGGGCGGAGCTCGTCTCCGGTCTCGTGGTGGGCGGCGGCCACGGCTTCGGCCTCCTGGGTGGCCTTGAAGGCGGGCGACTCCTCGATCTTCATCCGGAAGTAGATGGCGACGACGCCCAGCGGACCGGCGACCAGGAACGGAATGCGCCAGCCCCAGGCCTCCATCTGGTCCTGGCCCAAGGTCAGCTGAAGGGCGGAAACCACGGCCGCCCCCATCGCGAATCCCAGGTAGCTGCCCATATCCAGGAAGCTGACGAAGAAGCCCCGGCGCCTGTCCGGCGAATGCTCACAGACGAACGTGGTGGCACCGGCGTACTCGCCGCCGGCGGAAAAGCCCTGGACCACCTTGGTGACCACCAGCAGCACCGCGGCCCAGATGCCCAGCACCGCGTACCCGGGGAGCAGGCCGACGGCGAGAGTCGCCGCCGCCATCAGCATCAGGGTCATGGCCAGCACCTTCTGTCGGCCGATCTTGTCACCGAGCCAGCCGAAGAACACGCCGCCCAGTGGACGGGCGATGAACGTGGCTCCGAAGGTTCCCAGCAGGAACAGGTTCTGCACGGCCCTGTCAGCTTCGGGCAGGAACACCGGTCCCATGGTGGTGATCAGGTAACCGAACACGCCGACGTCGTACCATTCCATGGTGTTGCCGGCGATGGTGCCGCCCAGCGCCTTCTTCAGCGTGCGGTGATCGACGACGTTGATGTCCGAGATGCGGAGGCGGCGGATTTTCGAAGGCTGCATTTCATTCCTCCATGGGAGGTCACGCGTCATCCCCAAATGGCGCCAGCTTGGGCGTTGGACTTCCGGTGCTCCGACCATTTTCGCACCGCTGTCCGAGCGCATCAATGAAAATTCGGCGCTTCGTCCGGTCTTGGTGGCCGGGTGCTTGGCACGCTAAAAGACCTCTAGACATGTGACTAATTGGTCACCTATTCTGGAGCTGTGGACGCCGTATTCAAGGCCCTCGCCGACCCCACCCGCCGTGATCTCCTGGACGAGCTCTTCCGGGAAGACGGACAGACCCTCCATGCGCTCGAGGCCCGCTTCGACATGACCCGCTACGGCGTGATGAAGCACCTCAAGCTGCTGGAGGAAGCCGGCCTGGTGGTCACCCGCCGCCGGGGACGCGAGAAACTCCACTTCCTGAATCCGGTGCCCATCCGGCTGGTCCACGACCGCTGGGTCAGCAA
The DNA here is from genome assembly GCF_030812315.1 of Arthrobacter oryzae. Taxonomy (GTDB): domain Bacteria; phylum Actinomycetota; class Actinomycetes; order Actinomycetales; family Micrococcaceae; genus Arthrobacter; species Arthrobacter oryzae_B. Next base: position 214,807 of record NZ_JAUSSM010000004.1, read on the forward strand.
ATATGCAGAACCATGGGCCGCTGCCCTCAGCGACCTCAAAACCCGATTGGAAAGTCCCATGGAAAAGATCTTCGAAATCTACATCAAGACCTCCCCGGAACGTCTTTGGGAGGCCATCACGGACAGCGAGATCCGCAGCAAGTACCAGTTCGGGATGAACATCAGCTCGGACTGGACCCCCGGATCCCGGTTCGAGATGGCTCCCAACGGCGGGGAACCCCTGGGCGAAGGCGAAAACATCGAGGTGGATCCGCCCCGGAAGCTCGTCCAGTCCATGCGGGCGCTGTGGGGCGAGGACGTCAAAGCAGAAGGTACATCGCGCATCACGTGGGAGATCGAGCCGGTGGGAGACGATTCCTGCCACCTCACCGTCACGCATGACCAGCTCCGCGAAGGCGCCAACGAACAGCTCTACGGCGGCTGGCCGATGATCCTCTCCGGCCTGAAGACCTGGTTGGAAACCGGCGAGCTCCTCACCACGCCCGGCTCCCTCATGTACACCTGAAGCAGCCGGCTCGTGCGGGCCCTACCTGCGCTTCCTACCTTCGCCCGGGATTCAAGCCTCTGGCGTACGCGGCCTGCCCCACGTGCTGGAGGCAGTCTGCAATGGTGCTGACGAGCCGCACGCCGAGGGTGACGGGCGGGTCCCAGCGGGTGTCGACGATGCGGTCCAGGTCTTCGTCGCCGAGGGTCTGCAGGAAGTCCGCGGTCTGCCGGTGTACGGCGTCGTAGTACTCAAGCAGTAGCGCCGGCGGAGCCTTCACCGAATCGACCTGCACGCTCGAATGGCCGTACCCGGTGTCGCGCTTCTGGAGCGGCAGGTCGAAACGGCCCACAAACCCCTGCGAGGTCCAGACCTGTTCCAACCCGGCGGCGGAGGCCACCTGCGCATCCTCCACGCGGCCAAGGTGCCAGATCAGCCACGCAATCGAGTTGCCGGTGCCTGCCGGACGGCGGACAAGGGACTCGCCGTCGACCCCTTCAAGGGTTGCCTCCACGGTCTCCCGGATCCGGCCAAAGGCGTCCAGCAGCAGTTCGTTGGATTTCATGGCGTCCCCTTACTAAGCATTTCGGTGAGCCCATGCTCGCATGAGGGCTGCGGCGCCGGATAGTTCTGCCCATCGTTTGCAATCCCCAAGGGGGCTACCACCGCGTAGAGTCAGGCTCGGCTGTCAGACGAAACCAGGGGGACAACGGATGCAACCACCTCAGGGCTACGGCCCACCGCCGATGCCTTCTCATCAGCCTCAAGGACCTCCGTACCCGCAGTATGGGCCACCCCAGATGCCTGTTCATCGGGCCCATGGACATCCGTACCCGCAATACGGACCACCGCAGCAGCAATTTCAGCCGCCGCCGAAGAAGAGCAAACTCAAATGGATTCCGGGTGCGGTCGGTGTGGCATCCGTCTTGTTTGTTCTCCTCCTCTTCGCCGGATGCACCGCCGTGGTCAATGGCATCAACGAAGGAGGCAACCATCAGGAAAAGGCCCGCACGATGATGGCCATGGCGGACAACCTGCCGGAAGAGGATTGGGAACTCCGTGGACGATTCGATCCAAAAGTGGAGCAGGGTTGCCTCTCGATCGACATCGAGTGCGTACGACTGAGTGCCACATGGCGGGTGCCCCATGAGGTGACGATGAAAGACGCTGTCTCTCGTCTGGGACTGGATTGCAGTGATTCCGCAAGGACCTACAAGGGTTGCCCACGGAAAAACTCGACAGACGGCATCACTGCAGACCTTCGCATTTATCCGGCCGAGGATGCGCCAGGCACGTGGCAGGTCACCATTGACCTCAGGGCAAGGTAGGGATGCAAGGGATGGAACCACCTCAGGGCCACGGCCCGCCGCCTATGCCTGCGCAGCAGCATCACGCTCCGCAGAAGAAGAACAGGCTCGGATGGATTCTCGGTGGCGCCGGCGCTGCAACCGCACTGATCGTGGTCCTCCTCTTCGCCGGTTGCGCCGCCTTGGCTGACGCCGTCAAGAACGGCGGCAGCAATGAGGAGAAAGCCCAGGCGATGATCGCCAAGGCGGACAACTTGCCGCAGAACGACTGGCAACTGGTGGAACGTTCAGATCCGGACACCGGCTGCCTTGCGACAGATACCGCCTGCGTCCGGCTGAACGCAACATGGTCGGTGAACCACAAAGTGGGCCTTGAAGACACCGCCGGCCGGCTGGGAGTGGACATCAGCGGACCACCAATGGGCAGGTACACCGGTTGCCTCAAGTCCGAAATGGAGGACGGAGGCATCGTAAGGGTTTGCATCGACCCCGCCCCGGCTCTGGACGACAACTGGCTTGTCAGCATTGAGCTCACCACAGAGTAGCGGCTCACGGGCGACGCTATTCGTGGCTGGCCTGTGGCGGCACGACGAGGTGGTTCGCCCGTGGCCGTCAGGACGCGGCGTACGCTGAGGCTATGGAATCCGACGTCCGGGATCTCAGGCTCCACACAGGCATCACGGTGCCGTGCGTCGTCCAGGGCGACGCCGGTGCGAAGCCGGTGCTGCTGCTGCATGCGTGGGGCGAATCCCGCGGCAGCTTCGACCGCCTCATACCTCTGCTGACCGGCTACAGGATTTACGCCCCGGACCTCCGCGGGCAGGGCGAGGCGGACAAACCGGAGGACGGTTACTCCCTGGCGGAACAGGCCGAGGACGCCGCAGCAATCCTGGCAGCCCTCAACGTGCCGCAGGCCTTCGTCGTCGGCTCCTCGAGCGGCGGCTACGTCGCCCAACAGCTGGCCGTTACCCACCCCGAGCAGGTCGCGGCGCTGGCGCTGGTGGGCGCTCCCCTAAGCCTCCGCGGGCGCCCAGCTTTCGCCGACGAAGTGTACGCCCTGACCGACCCCCTCGACCAGGACTGGGTCCGGGAGTCGCTGACCTGGTTCACCCTGCTGCACGAGGTTCCGCAGTGGTTCCTTGACGACCGGGTGCGCGACGGCCTCAGGATGCCTGCCCACGCGTGGAAAGCCATCCTGAACGGCCTGATCACGGCCACGCCGCCCACGGAATCGGGAACCATCCAGGCGCCCACGCTGATTCTGTGGGGCGCCCAGGACAACCTGCTGCCACGCAGCGACCAGGAAACCCTGGCCGCCCGGATCCCCGGCTCAGCACTGAAGGTGTACCCCGATGTGGCGCACGTGGTCCTGTGGGAGTGCCCGGAGCGTGTCGCCGAGGATGCGGCTGCGTTCTTCCGGTCCCTTGAGTGACCGGGAAGAACGCAGCTGCTGCTCAGGCGTCAGCCAATGGTTCCACCTGCTCCCCCGTTTACGAAACGTACAGCAATCCCGTTCCCCTCCGTTTAGTGTTGGTGGAGCAGATCACGAAACCGATTACGTAAACCGTTTGCGTAACGCCGTGGTGAAGCAGCATTCAGCCCCCGCAGCACCCGCAAGGAGAAACAGTGGTAACCATCAGGGACGTCGCCAAGCACGCCGGCGTATCTCCCGCCACCGTTTCGCGGGTGGTCAACGGACTGGTGGGCTACTCCACCGAGACCCGCGAGCGCGTGGAGGACGCGGTCCGGAGCCTCAGCTACGAAACGGACTACCTGGCCCGCGGCCTGAAAACCCGGCAGACCTCCGTGATCGGGCTCCTCGCGCCGATGGTCTCGGACGCCCTCGCCTCGCAGGTCATGCTGGGCGTCGAGCAGGAAGCCCAGGAGCGCGGCTACGCCGTGATGCTCGGCCGCACCGGGGCCAAGTCGGCGTTCATCGCCGGCTACCTGCGGACGCTCCGCACCTACCGGGCAGCCGGCGTCATCCTCATCTCCGCCGTCATCACCCCCGAAACACGGCAGCTGCTGGGGCCGAACATCCCCATCATCTCCGTGGCCATCAGCGACAAATCCGGCTCACCCAGTGTGGCCATCGACGACGAACAGGCAGCCTACGACGCAACCCGTCACCTGCTGAAGCTCGGCCACCGCCGCATCGGCCTGCTCGCCGGCGACCCCGCCTCCATCTACGTGGCCCAGCCGCGCCAACGCGGTTACCTCCGCGCCATGTCCGAGGCGAAATGCACCCCCGTCACCGCCACCGGCAGCTTCTTCTACGAAAGCGGCGCCCCCGGCCTGGACGAACTCCTCCACCAGGAACCGGACCTCACCGCCATCTTCGCCATGAGCGACGAGATGGGGGCCGCCGTGGTGAACGAACTGCAGAAACGGGGCCGCCGGGTTCCGGAAGACGTCTCCGTCCTTGGGTTCGACAACACCTCCACCGCCCTGCACGTTCACCCGCCCCTGAGCACCATGGCCCAGCCGCTCGAGGACATGGGCCGGATGGCGGTCAAGAAACTCCTCCGCTCCCGCGACTTGGGGCCCAAGATCATGCCGCACCAGCTCATCGAACGCGGCTCCACCGCGCCACCCTGTACCTCTACCTAGACCAAACTCCCCAACCCAGCCACACCACACCCAACCCAAAACCCAACGGCAACAGCCGGCACTGACGCGTGCCGTCGTCGTCGTTCTCCCCCATGCCCAAAACCCCCTGAAGGAGCAACACATGAGGCAGCGCCGCCGGACCTGGCAGACTCTTCTCACCACCACCGCCCTCGTGACGGCAGCCGCCGTCTCGCTCACGGCCTGCGGCGGATCCGCGCAGGAACCCAAGGCCGCCGCCAACGCCGCCGCGGCGTTCGAAGGCAAGGGCCCCATCAACTACGTCTCTTCCCGCGACGCCTCGGGCGCTGCGCAGAAGAGCATCGACGAGTGGAACGCCGCCCACCCGGACGAGAAAGTCACCTTCATCGAGCTGCCGGATTCCGCCGACCAGCAGCGCCAGCAGCTCATCCAGAACGCGCAGATCAAGTCGGACACGTTCAGCGTGCTCAACCTGGACGTCGTCTGGAACTCCGAATTCGCGGCCAACAAGTGGGTCCTGCCGCTCCCCGAGGACGCGATCCCCGCCGCGGACATGATCCCCGCCACCGTCAACGCCGCGAAGTACCGCGACACCCTCTACGGCGCCCCCTACTACACCGACGGCGCGCTCTTCTACTACCGCACCGACCTGCTCAAAGCCGCCGGCGTGGCCGCCCCGCCCAAAACCTGGGACGAGATGAAGTCCGCTTGCGAAAAGGTGCTGGCACTCCCCGAGGCCAAGGGCATGTCCTGCTACGCCGGCCAGTTCGACAAGAACGAGGGCCTCACCGTCAACTTCTCCGAGGCCGTGGCCTCCGCCGGCGGCAGCATTGTGGACGCCGAGGGCAAGCCCACCGTCAACACCGCCGAAGCCAGGCAAGGCCTCTCCCAGCTGGTGGACGGCTTCAAGGACGGCCTCTTCCCGTCCGACGCCATCACCTACCTGGAGGAGCAGGGCCGTCGCGCATTCCAGGACGGCAAGGTGGTTTTCCTGCGCAACTGGCCGTTCCTCTACTCGTCCCTGAGCGCCACGGACGGCTCCAGCTCCGTGGCCGGCAAGTTCGACATCACCTCCATCCCGGGCACCAACGGCCCCGGCGTCTCCACCCTGGGCGGCCGCAACCTGGCCGTCTCCCCCTTCACCCAGAACAAGGCCACGGCCCTGGAGTTCATCAAGTTCTTCACCGGCCAGGAACAGGCCCAGAAGCGCCTGGCCCTCAGCTCCCGCGCCCCGGCCTACGCCGCGCTCTATGAGGACCCCGCCGTCGTGGCCAAGCGTCCGTTCTTCCCCACCCTGCTCGAATCCCTGACCAACGCCCAGCCCCGCCCCAAGGTGGTCCAGTACGGCGCCACCACCAAGGCCATCCAGGAAGAGGCCTACGCCGCCCTCACCGGCGCCAAGGACACGGACACGGCGCTGAAGGACATGCAGGCCAAGCTCGAAGAGATCACCGCGAAATGACAACCACAGTTACTCCTTCGGCGCCTCCTTCGGCGCCTCCTTCGGCGCCTCAGGATCTGAAGAACCCAAGAAACCGCAGCCGCAAGAACCGCAGTTCCGGCGAAGGCCGCATGGCAGCGATGCTGCTCTCTCCCACGCTCCTGGTCCTGGCCCTGGTGATCGTGTACCCGCTCATCTCGGCCGTCCACCAGTCACTCTTCAGCGCCGAGTCCGGCCTGGACGCGGACGGGTTCGTCACCGAGGGCGAGGCCTTCGTGGGCCTGGCCAACTACGCGGACCTGTTCGTGGGCGAATCCGGCCGGCGCTTCCTCAACGCTTTCAGCAACACCACGTTCTTCACCGTCACCACCGTCCTGCTGGAAACCGTCCTGGGCCTGTGCCTTGCGCTGGCCATGAACCGGGCGTTCCGCGGCCGGGCCTTCCTCCGCGCCAGCATCCTGGTCCCGTGGGCCGTGCCCACCGCAGTCTCCGGCCTGCTGTGGCGCTGGATCTTCCAGTCGGACGGCATCGCCAACAGCCTGCTGGGCAGCGAGATCCTCTGGACCGCCGAAGGCACCGCGTCCAAGCTGGCCGTGATCATCGCCGAGGTGTGGAAGACGGCACCGTTCATCGGCCTGCTGGTCCTGGCCGGCATGCAGATCATCCCCGAGGAAGTGTACGAGGCCGCGAAGATCGACGGCGCCGGCTGGTGGCGCCAGCTGGGCTCCATCACACTCCCCCTGGTCAAGCCCACGCTCCTGGTGGCAGTGCTGTTCCGCATGCTCGACGCCCTGCGGATGTTTGACCTTCCGTTCGTCCTCATCGGGCCCGGCAAGGAATCCGTGGAAACCCTCTCCATGCTCGCCTGGGATGAATCCAACCAGCTCCGCTACGGCTCCGCCTCCGCGTTCGCCGTCGTGCTGTTCCTGTACGTCGCCGTCGTCGCGATTGTATTTGTGAAGGTACTGGGCGCGGACGTCACGGGCACAAAAAAGCTGGGTATCAAGCGCAAGGCAAACCGTTCACAGAAGGCCGAGGCCACCCGATGACCATCACCGAACTCCGCAGCCTCGCCACTGACGGTAACCGGCGCGCCGGCCAGCGGAACGCCGACAATCCCGTCCCAGCGAGGAAAAAGCGCACCTGGCGCTCCTACTCCGTGTACGCCGGGCTGGTGCTGATCTTCGCCTACTGCCTGGCGCCGTTCTACTGGATGATCGTCTCCAGCCTCCGCCGCACCGCGGACATCTTCGACAACACCCTGCTGCCAGCGCCGTTCTCCCTCGAAAACTACGTGAAGGTGTTCGACGGCTCCACCATGTTCGGTCAGGCCCTGCTCAACAGCCTGATCGTGGCGGGCACCACCACGGTGTTCGCCCTGGTCCTGGGTGTCTTCGCCGCCTACGCGATCTCCCGGCTCAACTTCAGGTTCAAGTCCGTGATCCTCGGCGTTATTATTGCGACGTCGATGTTCCCCGGCATCTCGGTGGTGGTCCCGCTGCTGAGGTTCTTCACGGACCTCGGCTGGATCAACACCTACCAAGCGATGATCATCCCCAACCTGTCCTTCGCCATCCCGCTCGCCGTCTGGAACCTGACCACGTTCATGAAACAGCTGCCGTTCGACCTCGAAGAAGCGGCGATGATCGACGGCTGCACCAAGTGGCAGGCCTTCCGGAAGGTGCTGCTCCCGCTGGCCGCGCCCGGAGTGTTCACCACCGCCATCCTGACGTTCATCCACAGCTGGAACGAGTTCATCATCGCCCTCTCGATGATCAACGACCCCAAGATCCAGACCGCCACCGTGGCCATCTCCAAGTTCACCGGCGCCACCGAATTCCAGGCCCCGTTCGGCGAGCAGATGGCCGCCGGCGTGATCGTCACTGTCCCGCTGGTGATCATGGTGCTGATCTTCCAGCGCCGGATCGTGGAAGGCCTCACCGCCGGGGCCGGCAAATGAGCGCTGTCTCTGTTTCGGGGGCCGCGTCACCGGAAGCGGCGCACGACGCCGGCTGGTGGGAGTCCGCGGTCATCTACCAGGTGTATCCGCGCTCCTTCGCGGACGGGAACGGCGACGGCGTGGGCGACCTCGCCGGACTTATCGCCCGGCTCCCGTACATCGCCTCGCTCGGCGTGGACGGCATCTGGATGACCCCGTTCCAACCCTCCCCCCAGGTGGACCAGGGCTACGACGTCAGCGACTACTGCGGCGTGGACCCGCTCTTCGGCACCATGGACGAGTTCGACCGGCTGCTGGAACTGGCCCACTCGCTGGGCCTGCGCATCCTGCTCGACGTCGTTCCGAACCACTGTTCCTCGGCCCACCCGCTGTTCCAGCAGGCACTCGCTGCCGGGCGGGGCTCACCGGAGCGGGAGCTGTTTCACTTCGTCGAAGGCCGCAGTTCCGGCCCGGACTCCCCCAGCGACCTGCCGCCCAACAACTGGCAGAGCGTATTCGGTGGGCAGGCCTGGAGCCGCGCCAACCCGGACCCGGACAGCGGCAGCTCACCAACGGACACCGAGTGGTACCTGCACCTTTTCTCCGCCGGACAGCCCGACTGGAACTGGCGGAATCCGGCCGTCGGCGACTACTTCGAAGGCGTGCTCCGCTTCTGGTTCGACAAAGGCGTGGACGGCCTCCGGATCGACGTCGCCCATGCCCTCTTCAAGGCCGACGGCCTGCCGGACGCGCCGTCCGCCACCGCCGTCGTGGACGGGCTCCGGTCCAATCCCTTGGTCTCGGACCAGGAGGAGGTCCACGAGGTGTACCGCCGCTGGCGAACCCTCGCCGAGAAGTACCAGCCGCACCGGCTGCTGGTGGGCGAGGTCAACCTGGAGCCTGCCCGCGCAGCCCGCTACACCCGCGCGGACGAAATGCACCAGGCCTTCGCCTTCGCCTTCGTGAAGCTCGGCTGGGATCCCGCGGCGTGGGCTTCTGTAGGGGCGGAGCTGGAGGCCGCGCGGCAGCTCCATGGCGCCGCGCCAAGCTGGGCGCTGGAGAACCACGACATCGTCCGCTCGGTGACGCGGTTCGCCGGCAGCGGAGCGGGCGGCGGCGAACTGGGTGTCCGCCGGGCGCGGGCCGGCCTGCTGGCTCTGCTCGGATTGCCGGGTGCCGCCTACATTTACCAGGGCCAGGAGCTCGGCCTGCCCGAGGTGGACGTCCCGGTGGACGCCCGGGTGGACCCGATGTGGGCCCGCGGCGGCATCACCCGCGACGGCGCCCGCGTCCCGCTGCCCTGGACCGAAGACGCGGCGCTGAACCACGGATTCTCGCTGGGTCCTGTTGGTGAGCCGGCGGCGAGCCAGGCATCAGCGCCGTGGCTGCCGCAGCCCAGGGGCTGGGGCCGGCACGCGGTCGAAACCCAGCAGCAGGATCCCGGTTCCACGCTCGCGCTGGTGACTGCCGCCGTCGGACTCCGCCGCAAGCTGTGGGAGCAGGGCGTGTTCACCGCGGACGACGGCGGCAGCTGGCGTGTGGAGGACGGGAACCTGCTGATCTGCGAGCGCAGCCCGAAGTTCCTGGTGGCCGTCGCGATGGGAACCGGGCCGGTGCGGTTGCCGGCCGGGACCGTGATCGCCAGCGCGGTCCCACTGGAAACCGACGGCTGGCTGCAGCCGGACAACGCCGCGTGGGTGCTTCGGGACTGAGTTTTTCGGGAGAGGTGCTGCCTGGGTTCAGCCTTGCTTGGCGGCCCAGTCGGCGACGCGCTGAGTGCTTTCCTCTTCCGAGAGGTCCTCGACGCGGGTCATGATGGACCAGCGCACACCGTAGGGGTCCCGGATGCTGGCGAACCGGTCTCCTGAGACAAAGGTGGACAGCGGCTCCCGAACGGTTGCCCCTGCCAGCTCGGCCCGCGCCACGAGGGCGTCCGCATCGGCGCAGTAGAAGCCGACGGAGTAGCAGTCATCGTCGCCGTTCGGGGCAGGGACGAGGTGATAGTCGGGGTTGGGCTCGCCGATTTGGAGCCTCCCCTGGCCGAAGTCGAGTTCGGCGTGGACCACGGTTCCGCCGATCTCGGTGACATTAACGGGGCGTGCGCCGAAGACATCCTGATAGAAGGTGATCGCCTCCTTGGCAGAGGTGATCGCAAGGAACGGCGTGAGGCACGTGAAGCCGTGCGGGATACCGGACGTGGTGTGCTTGCCGTCAGCGGCCGTGGTCAGTGCGGGGCTTGTAGTATCAGTCATAAATCTCACGGTACGCAGCGGTCCGCCCGGCGGCTTGGAGAATTGCGACAGCCTGGATAAGGAGTGCCCTCCGATGGTGGATTCGTTCAAGGGAATCCTCTACCCGGCCCGGCTTCCCACGTTTCACCGCGTACCCGCGCCTGCCTCCGTCACGGACCTGGTGCAGTGGTTTTGGATCCCCGAATGGGACATTGAGCCGGGGCACACGTCACGCCAGCACGTGATCGCGTTTCCGGCGTCCAACCTGGTGGTTCAGCAGGATGCCGTTGAGTTCGCCGGCCCAACAACGCGCCGGTCACATCGCGATCTCACGGGCCGGGGCTGGGCGGTTGGGGCGCTCCTCCGTCCCGCGCTGGTGCCGCGTTTCACGGATGATCCGGGGAGCCTGCGGGATGCCCAGGTGCGGCTTCCGTTCCCGGATCTTCAGGCCTCCGTGTCGGCGGCGATGAGCGGGACCGATCCAGCGGAACGTCGGCAGCGCGCGGTGGAGGCTTTCACTGGCTGGCTGGCAACGGAGGGGCCGGAGGTGTCCGAGGAGGGCCTTCTTGCCAACGCGATGATGGACCTGGTCGGAACAGGCACCGACGTGACCCGCCTTGAAGACGTCGCGGCGCGTCTGTTCGTTTCGTCGAGGACCCTTCAACGGGTGGCGAAGAAGTACATCGGCCTGAGCCCGTCGGCGCTCATCCGAAGGCGCCGCCTGCAGGAGGCCGCTGACCGGTCCCGGACCGACCCGGCGGCAGACCTCGCGGCGATAGCTGCCGAGCTCGGCTACACCGATCATGCCCATCTGACGAACGACTTCCAAAAGACCCTGGGCTTCACGCCGAGCACGTACCGCCGGTCAGTCGTCCAGGACCAAGCCGGGGGCACGTCGTAGCGTTAGGATCCCAACACGTCCTTATCAGGAGGCTGCATGCCGTACACCGTTGACTTCGAGAACGTCTCTACTGTCGGCTTGGACTCGTCTCCGGTGCCCGAGGCCCTCGCCGGGTTGCGCGCCAACGAGGCCCGCTATTACCGGAACAAGTACCACCACGTCTTCTCAGTGAGCCCCGCAAGCGAGGTTCCGGAAGTGGTGGACCGGGTGAGCCGGATCCTCCGGGACGAGCGGGACATCGTCATCGGATCCCGCCCGCTGGAAGCGACAGCCTTCGAAGTCGACGGTTTGCGGATGGCCTACGTCTTCTACGAGTCGGGGCTGTCGGTCAACGTCATGTACAGCATCGAGGACGGCGGAAAGCGGGCAGTCGGGTTCAAACTTGCCGATGGCATGGAAATTCCGGACGAATTGGCTGAGCGGTTCAAGTTCGCCCGGCAAAAATCGAAGCTGGCGGGCGTTATTCGCGGTTCCTATTTTGTAATCAAGGGCGAGTACTGACCAGACACCGGTGGGTTATCCATGGCTGGAACGGTGCGCAGACCCCACGAAGTCCCGGGCTTCCCGCGCCAGGGCCAGCCATGACTCCTCGTCGTCGGCCGTGACGGTAAGCCACTCCTTCATCGCACGGCCCTTGCCGGCGTCGAACGGTGCCCCGGCCCCGGACCCGATCAGCGCGGTGACACGATCATGCGGCAGCTTCACTACAAGCCGGCCTCCGGCAAGCATCGCAAAAATCGAGCCGTTGACCCTCAGTGCGGACGATCCGAACCCGTGCTGCCCCGGTTCGCCCGGCACAATGACCCCTGGACTGGCCCTGAATTCGTCGACCAGCGCGTTGAACCGCTCCTCGGGAAGCATGCAATCATCCTCCCTCCCCGGACATCGGGGAACAACCCCGGGCCAGGCCGGCCGTGCCGGTGCCAAGTTGACGGGCGGGGGGCCGGACGCCGTGCGAGGATACCGGAATGGAAATGACCTCCCAAGTACTGCGTTATGCCGCCTTCACCACCACCCCCGACGGGGGAAACCCTGCGGGAGTAGTCCTGGACGCAACCCGGCTCGACGACGCCCGGATGCAGGCCATCGCAGCCGACATCGGATATGCGGAAACGGTCTTCGTCACCGAAGCGAGGGTTGACGGCGACTTCCGCCGAAACCGTGTCCGGTACTTCTCCCCGATTGCCGAGGTGCCGTTTTGCGGCCATGCCACGATTGCTTTGGCCGTCGCGCTGTCAGGGCGTGATGGTACGGGGACCTTTGTCTTCGACACGGCCGTGGGTCCTGTCGCGATCGAGACTGCAGGCCAGGGTGCAGCGGTGACGGCGTGCTTCACCAGTGTTGAGCCGCGGGTGGCCGAGTTCCCCGACGGTGTTCTGGCGACGCTGCTCGGGTTGCTCGGCGCGGACCGGGACGACCTGCACCCCGACTACCCTCCGATGGTCGCGTTTGCCGGAAACTGGCATCCCATTCTCGTATTCGCGGAACGAAGGATCTTCGACTCATTCGTTTTCGACCCGGACTCCATGCGCACTCTGATGGATGCCCAGAACTGGGCCGGCACCGTCACGACGCTCTGCGAGATTGGACCGGGCGTATACGACTCGCGCAACCTCTTCCCGGTTGGCACCATCACTGAAGATCCGGCGACCGGCTCGGCAGCCGCTGCCTTCGGCGGATACCTCCGCCTGCTTTCACTCGTGGAGCCGCCAAGCCGCGTAGTTGTCCACCAAGGCAGCCATGTGGGCCGCCCGAGCGTGCTCACAGTCGATACTCCTCCGTCCGGCGGGATTGCGGTAAGCGGTGAAGCAGTCGAGATCTCATGACGGAACTACGGCGGCGGCGTTGTCGGCATCGGGATCCCGGGTGGTGAGTGAGCGGGCGGTGGCCCCGCCCAAGACTGACGATGTGGAAGCAAAGCTGCGCGACTTCAGCCTCCAGACGGGCTTTCCATGAGCGAACTGCTGGCGCGGACTGATCCGCCCGACCCGCGGGAGCCGGCATCATCAGCGCGAATCCGTGAAGGTGGGTCTGACAGACCCTGCCTCGGGTCGAATAAATCAGGTAATTTGAGTTAAGGACCCGGCAACCGGCGCCGCGGTCCTCCCCCTCTCCCTGAAAAGGACTCTGCACCCGTGTCTCCCGCGACCTCCGCTTCCGCGCGCACCCGTATGCCTTTCGGTGCCCTGCTGGTGCTGTCGATGATCGGCTTCACTGCCATCACCACCGAACTGCTGCCATCCGGCCTGCTCCCCCAGATCAGCGCCGGCCTCAATGTCTCCGAACCCGTGGCCGGCTACCTCACGGCCGGGTACGCCGCCGTCATCGTGGCCACGGTGATCCCGGCCGCCATGCTGCTTTCCCGCGTCCCCCGGCACACCCTTCTGGTGGCGCTCGTCCTGACCTTCGCCATCAGCAACGCCCTGGTGGGTTTGGTGTCCGATTTTGGCGCCGCCCTCGCTGCCCGGCTGGTTGGCGGCATCGCCCACGGCCTGCTCTGGACCACCATGGCCCCCTTCGTGGCGCGCATTGTTCCGGCCCACAAGGTGGGCAAGGCCATGGCTATCGTCTTCAGCGGCAACAGCCTGGGCCTGGCCATCGGCGCCCCGCTGGGTACTGCCCTGGGCGGGCTGATCGGCTGGCGGGCGTCCTTCCTGCTGCTGGCGGGCACCAGCGTGGTCCTCGCGGCCCTGGCCATGTGGCTGCTGCCCGCCGTCCGCCGGATCCCGGACGCTCCGCGCCCGTCACTGCGCAAGGCGGCCACCCAGCCGGGCGTGATGTCCGTGGCCATCGCCTGGCCGCTGATGCTGATGGCGCACTTCGCGCTGTTCACCTTCATCGCCCCGTTCCTCCGCGAGGCCGGGCTGCCCGACTACAGCATCACCCTCTCCCTCACCGTCCTGGGAGTCTCCGGGCTGGTAGGCATCTGGATCGCCGGCGTCACCGTGGACATGCGGCCCCGCCGTTCACTGCTGATCACGACGGCGGTGGTCGCCGTCGTGTTCCTCCTCCTGCCGCTGGGCGGGGTCACCGTCCCCGGCGCCCTGGTGCTGATGGCTGTCTGGGGAGCGGCCTTCGGCGCGATCGGCATCTACAACCAGTCCGCCATCCTTCGTGCCGGCAAGGAGTACCGCGAAGCCGCCAACGGCCTCACCGTCCTGACCATCCAGCTGGGAATCACCATCGGCGCGCTCTACGGCGCGGCCGCCCTCACCACGGCAGGCCCGCTGCTGGTGCCGGTCGCCGCAGCGCTGCCCGTCGCCGTCGCCCTCGTCATTGTGGTGACCGGGCGGAAGCACGCCTACCCGCCCGGGCCGAAAGAGGCGGGCTATCTGGCAGCGGAACAAAAAACAGCTCTGGAGCACACGCCTGACGCACCCGGTGCGGACGTGGTTGCCGCAGACGCAGCTGACGGCCCTGCGGCGGACGTGTCCGCCCGCGCGTAGGGCATAGGGGTGCGGCACCGCCACGGGACGGTGCCGCACGCTGTGCCTCCCGCCGTCGGCTAGGAGCGGCGGCGGGAAACTCTGTTGGCCCGATTTGCGGACGTCCGAGCCTAGGTAGGGACTGCACCAAGCTGCTGCATGAGGGTCAAGTTGTCCGTGGTTCCCCAATGCTCGGCCACCTTGCCGTCCTCGACGCGGATAATGTCGGTCGTGCCGAATTCGACGCTCTTGCCCGTTGCGGGCATACCGGCCATTTCCCCGCGATGAGTGCCCGTGAGAATTACGTGGCAGGCCTCCAGGTTTCCGTCGGCCAATGATGCTCCGATCGCCTTGACCTTAATATCCGGGAACGCCGTCCGGATCGCATTCACGAAGTAGCGAACACCATCCTTGCCGGGCGGCTGCCCCGGTAGAGCCTCCTCATGATCGACGTAGTCATCCGTCGACAACTCGTCAATAAGGGACAGATTTCCGCCCTCGATTATTTCCTTATAGAACCGCTCGATCAGTCCAGCCCCGTCAGCCATTGTCTGCTCCTTTGTTGGATGAGACCTGTCAGAATTCCCCCGTTTCCACGGCCGCCGCGCGCCGCCGCGCGCTGTGCAGCTTTTGCAGGGCGGCCGGTTACATCCCCATGCCCCCCGTCGCCGCGGGTATGAGGGCCACACCAAGTGCAATCACGGCGAGCGCCACCGCGACGGAGCGGTTGGCCAGCCGTTTCCAGGGCAGCATCTTCTCCCCCGCGATGAAGGCCCCTATCAGCGCCATCCAGCCAAGGCTCATCACCCCGAGTGCGAACAGGGCAACCATCAGCGCCCAGCAGCAGGCGACACACCAGGCCCCGTGCTCGATCCCCATGCGCAACGCACCGCTGTAGCCCGGGCGCAGGCCGTGCAGGAGGAAGTCCATGGGGTTCCGGCATTTCATCAGGCTGACGTTCTTGGCGGGCGTCAGCTGGTAGGCCGCCGCCACCAAAATCACTGCGACGGCCAGGTAGCGGCCGCCCTGGTCCGAGCCGAAGAAGCCGGGAAGCAGCGACGCCACTGCGTTGTAGAGCCCGTAGGCCAGCACCCCGAACACCGTCCAGGCGATGAGATACCCTGCCACGAACACCGCAGTGGAGCCGGCCGGGGCATACCGCCCCTGCCTGCGCCGGTGGTTCTGGATCCTGGAGTAGGCCACCACCATAGGCGCCACGGACGGGAACATCATGGCCGCCAGCATCACTACCCAGGTAGTGACGAAGAATCCTAGCGGTCCCGGATCCGTCCACCGGCCCATGTCCATTCCGCTCAGCTGGGTGGACGTGACCACCCAGCTCACTGCAGCCAAAATCAGCAACGTGGCGATCAGGCCGACCTCCCGCGGGTCGATCCGGGCTCCTGCCGGGACCGAAGCCGCCGCTGACGGGCTTGGCGCCGTTGGCGTCGGGCTGACGGGGGAAGTGGCGGCGAGCCCGGACGGGGCAGTAGAACCGGAGAGGGCGGCGCGCGCAAAGATGCGCCCGCGGCCCCTCCTCAACAGTTTCCGGTGATACATCGGCCGGCCGCGCTTAGCCCCGGCCCTTCGGGGCGCCCTCTGCCATTTCGCTGGCGAAGGTAAAGTCGGACGTCTCGCCGTAGACGCCGTCGAACTCGAGGCCAAAGAGGTCCGAGTGTCCCTGTGCTTTGCCGATCCGGAATTCCGGGGCGAAGCCGAACATCGCGTTCTTCTCGGTGGTGAACCCGCCGCCCGGCCCCGGCAGCGGCTCGAATCTGACGTCAGCGCGCCCGGCCACCGAACCCGAGGGGCTGTCGCCATCAGAGAATGAGACGCTTGCACGCTCGACGCCTAGCCATTCTCCGTACAACCCCGCAAAATCCGCGAACGGGCCGCCGGCCTCACCATGAAGGATGGTTTCCAAAGCGGTGGCCTGAGCATCCGATGCGCCGTCGTCGACGACCACTCCTACCTTCCAGCCACCTGCGCTGAGGTTCGAAGGGAACCAGTTGGAGAACGCGAAGTCGACGCCGGCCAGGTCCGTCTCGTCCATGTTTCCCTTGGCGATATGGAAGATATTCAGGCCGCGGCATTCGCCGTCCGGGCCTGTGGGCGCCCCGTCAATCGGGCAGGGGCAAATCAACTGGCAATTGCAGTTTCCAACGTACGTTCCTGATATTTCCCAAGACACAGGACCCTCCTCGCTGGCGCTGTCGCCAAGCAGAACCGGCCCAGGGTCAGCGCCGAGATACACAGGGCAGAGCACCCTGTTAAGGCGCACGCTATTCCTGCGCGAATCGCCTGTCAAGATGCCGTTGGTCCCGGCTTATCCCTAGAAAGCGGCGCACCCCTTTCGGTGTGTTCAGCCCTGCTTCGGCAGCTTATTTCCGCTCCCGCCACAGCAGCGTGACGCCGAACGCGACGCCGCCCAGCACCAACATGGCGATCACCATCAGGCCCCAGTTGGCCTGGTTCACGCCGCTCCCGTAGAAAATGCCGATCATCACCGTCGCCGTGATGGCGCCGAGGTAGCGGCAAGTCTGGAAGATGCCCGCGGCCACCCCGCGTTCTTGCGGCTGGGTGGAGACGTACATGCCCTGGCTGGAGGCGATGCTCACCACGCTCCACGGAATCCCCATCAGCGCGGTGAGCACCAGCACCAGCGGGATGGCGAATGAAGCAGTCAGCAGCCACATGGTCCCCGCGGCGGCCACCAGGAACAGCACCCCGGCAATCAGCACCCGCCGCACCCCGAATCGTTCGATCGCGCGGACCGCGAACGGCGTCGCGATCACGGACATCGCTGCCAGCGGCAACATCAGCAGACCCACGACGCCGGGATCGTAGCCGGCCGCTTCCTGCAGCAGCTGCGGCAGGCCGAAGAACGCGAAGTAGTAGATGCCGTTGAACACGGCGAAGCCCAGGTAGACCAGCAGCAGCGGCCGGTTCCGGCCGAGCAGCCGCAGGTCCAGGAACGGCGGGCTGAACTTCAGCTCCCGCCAGACGAACAGTCCCGCCAACACAGTTCCGCCGGCGAGCAGCCACCAGCGCGCGTCCGGCAGCACGTTCAGCAGCGCCATCATGGTGAGCATCAGGGATCCGACGAAGCCCAAGATGCCGGGGATGTCCGAATCGCGCAGCAGCTCGACGGCCCTCCCGCGCTCGCGGTCCTCGTCCATGGGGGCGAACTTCCAGACGACGAGCATTGCTCCAAGGGACAACGGCACGTTGATCAGGAACAACGCCTGCCATCCCACCAGGCTCACGAGCAAGCCGCCCACCACCGGGCCCACTGCCGCCGCGGACGTATTGGCCATCTGGATCCGGCCGAGCGGCCGGGTGGACTTCACGTTGGCCGTCTTGGCCAGTGCTCCGACGATGACGACGGCGCTCGGGTACGCGGTGGCCGTGCCGAGCGCCATGAATGCCCGGGCGACACACAGCAGGGCGAAGTTCGGCGCGAACGGAGCCAGCGCGCAGGTCACCGCCACCAGCACCATCCCGAACGTGAACAGGCGCCGTGGACCGAAGCGGTCCGCCAGCCGGCCCATCAGCGGCTGGCCCGCCGCGGAGGTGAGGTAGAAGGCGGTGATCACCCAGGTGACCGTGGCGACGTCGAGCCCGAAATCCGTCCGCAGCACCACCAGGGCGACGGCGATCATTGACGAGTTCAGCGGGTTCAGCGACGTGCCCAGGCTGAGGCCTGCGACGGCGAGGGCTGTCCGGGGTTTGTTGCTCACGGAAACAGTCTTGCGCACTGGGGTGCAGGAGGCCGAACTTGGTTACAGTGCTGGCGTGGCACGGCCGAGCTTCGTCCCCAACTGACTCGCAGTTAACGTCGTCAAAAGCGCTTTTGGCGACGTTAACTGCGAGTCAGTTGGGCCCGAACTGCGAGTCAGTTGGGCCCGCGGAAAGGTTAAGGAGGCCTCAGCCCTATTTCGCGGCCTTCGCCACCGTGAACAGGAACGCCGAGTCCTCTTCGGCCTCCAGGCTGTGCAGCCCCTCCGGGACGATCAGCAGGTCACCGGGCTTCCCGTCCCAGGAGTTCTCGCCGGCCCGCAGCCGGAGGCTCCCTTGAAGGACAAAGACTGTGGCGTCACCGGGGTTCTGGTGCTCGCTCAGCTGCGTGCCGGCCTTGAGCGCCATGACGGTCTGGCGGAGCACCTTCTCGTGTCCGCCGTAGACGGTGTCGGCAGCCCGTCCGTTGCTCGCGGCCAGGGCAGCCGCAAGCTGCTGCCGGGCCAGGGCGTCGATCGAAATTTTCTGCATGAGGCCACCGTACTCAGAAGCACAGCCAGCACAAGCTCTGGACAGCACGATCCGCCGTCAGTAAATTCGAAGAAAGATCCCACCTCCCTCCGGGACCTACTTCGGGGATGAGGTTTCCTTCCGGACCCTGTGCACAGCCCGGAAGGGACGAGCTGCTGAAGCCACGCGGCGGCACTGGATGCACGACGGGAAAGAGCCGGTCATGGCCACTTATGATTACGTCTCCGGAACTGCGGCGCACACCGCCCACCCCCAGGTGGTGCCGAAGCGCAAGGGACGCATCGTCGTCAACTGGATCACCACAACCGACCATAAGACCATCGGGTATTTGTACCTGATCGCGTCCTTTGTGTTCTTCTGCCTGGGCGGCGTCATGGCCCTGCTGATCCGCGCCGAGCTCTTCGAGCCGGGCATGCAGGTTCTGCAGACCAAGGAGCAGTACAACCAGCTGTTCACCATGCACGGCACGGTGATGCTGCTGATGTTCGCAACGCCGCTGTTCGCGGGCTTCGCCAACGTCATCATGCCGCTGCAGATCGGCGCCCCCGACGTCGCCTTCCCGCGACTGAACGCACTGGCCTTCTGGTTCTTCCTCTTTGGTTCCACGATCGCGGTCTCCGGCTTCATCACCCCGCAGGGTGCTGCCGCTTTTGGATGGTTTGCCTATGCGCCGCTGAATAACACGACGTTCACGCCTGGCGTCGGCGGTGACCTCTGGGTCTTTGGCCTCGCGCTCTCGGGCTTCGGCACCATCCTCGGTGCGGTCAACTTCATCACCACCATCATCTGCATGCGTGCCCCGGGCATGACCATGTGGCGCATGCCGATCTTCACCTGGAACACGCTGGTGACGGCCATCCTGGTGATCATGGCCTTCCCGCCGCTGGCAGCAGCCCTGTTCGCCCTTGGCGCCGACCGCAAGTTTGGTGCGCACATCTACGACCCGGAGAACGGCGGCGCCGTCCTCTGGCAGCACCTGTTCTGGTTCTTCGGCCACCCCGAGGTGTACATCATCGCCCTGCCGTTCTTCGGCATTGTCTCCGAGGTCTTCCCGGTCTTCAGCCGCAAGCCGATCTTCGGCTACAAGGGCCTCGTCTACGCGACCATCGCCATCGCGGCGCTGTCCGTGACCGTGTGGGCGCATCACATGTACGTGACCGGCTCGGTCATGCTGCCGTTCTTCGCTTTCATGACGATGCTGATCGCCGTACCGACCGGTGTGAAGTTCTTCAACTGGATCGGCACCATGTGGGGCGGCTCCCTCACCTTTGAGACACCCATGCTGTGGAGCATCGGCTTCCTGGCGACCTTCCTCTTCGGCGGGCTGACCGGCATCATCCTGGCTTCGCCGCCGCTGGACTTCCACGTTTCGGACTCCTACTTCGTGGTGGCACACTTCCACTACGTGGTGTTCGGCACCGTGGTGTTCGCCATGTTCGCCGGTTTCTACTTCTGGTGGCCGAAGTGGACCGGCAAGATGCTCAACGAACGCCTGGGCAAGATCCACTTCTGGATGCTGTTCCTCGGGTTCCACGGAACCTTCCTGATCCAGCACTGGCTCGGTGTCGAGGGCATGCCCCGCCGCTACGCCGACTACATGCCGCAGGACAACTTCATCTGGATGAACCAGTTCTCCACCATCTCCTCCTACCTGCTGGGCGCCTCGCTGATTCCGTTCTTCTGGAACGTCTACATCACCTGGCGCAGCACCGAAAAGGTTGAGGTGGACGATCCCTGGGGCTTCGGTGCCTCGCTGGAGTGGGCCACGTCATGCCCGCCGCCGCGACACAACTTCACCTCCCTGCCGCGCATCCGTTCGGAGCGTCCTGCCCTGGACCTCCACCACCCGGAGCTCCGGGTGCGCGAACACGAAACCACGCATTCGCCAGCGGCCGACGTCCTCGGGGCGGCGGATATCGGTGAGAAGGACGTTCGGAGTCCTGACCCGGACGAGTAACTGCTTGGCTGAGGAACCTCGCCCTTAGCGCTGCCCCATTGGCTTACCTCCGCGACTGCTGCCTAGGCGCTTGCCCGACCTGTCGTTTATCGATACTATCTCACTGATAAACGACATATAAGGAGACTCCGATGGGAAAGCTGACCGTCGTCGCGCTGCGGATTGTCCTCGCGCTGGCACTCGCCGGCTCGGTGTTCGTGCAGGCTGTGATGGTGCCCCTGCTGGCCCGTGACCTGAACGAGGACTTCAGCCCGGACATTGCCGCCGTCAGCACCCCGGTCATCGTGATCGTTCTGCTGGGCATCGTGACCATCCAGGTCACCATGGTCTGCGTCTGGCGCCTCCTGACGATGGTGCGGCGCGGAACCGTGTTCTCGCACGCAGCGTTCCGCTACGTCGATGTGGTGGCCGGCGCCGTCGCGGCGGCTTCCTTGCTCACCTTCGGGCTCGGCGTCGTCCTCGCTCCGGGCGAAAGCGTGGCCCCCGGCGTCGTCCTCCTGATCGGCGGGGCGGGCGTGCTGGTCGCCGGCGTGGCCCTGGTCGTCGTCGTGCTGCGCATGCTGCTGGCGCAGGCAGTTGCCCGCGATGCCGAAGCCAAACACCTCCAGGACGAACTGGATGAGGTGATCTGATGCCGATCATCGTGGACATTGACGTGATGCTGGCCAAGCGTAAGATGCCCGTGGGTACGCTCGCGGACCGTGTGGGGATCACCCCTGCCAACCTGGCGGTGCTCAAGAACGGCCGGGCAAAAGCTGTGCGCTTCACAACGCTCGAGGCCCTGTGCGAGGTGCTTGGGTGCCAGCCCGGGGACCTGCTGCGGTGGGAACCCGAGGATGTGGAGGACCTGGCGTCCGCCGCCAACGACGGCGGACAGGAGCCTGATTCGCGGGATAATTGAGTTATGGCCAACCAGGATCAGGACAGGGACCTCTGGGACGAGTTCGACAGTCTCAAGCCCGGAGCTCCGGACCGCGTCGAGGGCTACCCCGGCGGTGAGCCCATGGGCTTTGGCTTCCGGACCGGAGTCCGCAGCGCAAGGGTGGCCCTCGGATTCGCCGTGTACACCCTGGTCCTCGGAACCGTGCTGGTCCTCCTGGGCGCCGTCTTCTTCGTCAGCCAGGGCGAGTGGCTGATGCTCGCGCTGATGGTGCTGATTGAGGCGGCCTTCCTCTATGCCTTCACCCGGCTCGTGAACCAGGCGCGCAACCGGCGCTCCGCCCACTAGCCCAGCTACTTCACCCAGCCGACCTTTCGGAGCCAGCCAGTCAGGATGGGCAACACCACTGAACTGTTCATCGCCGCCAGGTGGTCCAGGCCCGGAAGTATCTCGACGTCCCATCCGGCCTTGATGAGTGCCTCCTTGTGCGCGGCCAGGGGCTCACCGATCAGCACCTGGACGCCGCCCCACCTAGGCGCATAGTCGATCCGGTCGGCCGCGCCGGCGAAGGCGAGCCGCGGCAAGCCAGGGGGCAGGACGGCGGCAGAATCGTCGAAGTCCTGCAGCGCTTCGTAGAGAGTCACGAACTGGCGGGTTTGCGCAACGCTGGTTTGGATCGCGGCCGAATCCCAGTCACCCGGCTCGGGTGCAACGGCCGGCAAGTCAGGATCAGCCGGTTGGGCTGCCGCCGCATGCGCAGCCCTGGTCACCGCCAGCATGCTCGTGTACGGCCCGTCGAGGGGCGGGAATCCGCCTATGGCGAGCGCCCGGAGACGGTCGGTGCGGATCGCGAGCTGCAGGCCGCTCAACGCCAGCCAGGAATAGCCGTAGTACGCGAAGCCCTCGGCGCCGGCGGCATCGGCGATGGCCAGGAAATCGGCGGCCACATTCTCCGGGGTGAGCGTGTCCGGTGCAGGGTGCGCCATTCGGTGACCTTCGTAGTCCGCCACGATGACCCGGTTTGAACTCTCCAAACCGTTCACCAGGTTGGGTCCGAGGTCCGGGTCGCCGCCCCACTGCCGAAGTGTTTCGGCTTCCGCCGGCGGGTGTGTTGCAAGGCTGGCGGGTAACAGGAGCGGGGGTCCGTCTCCGTGAATGGAGACGGCAATGGTCGTTCCATCGTGCAGGACGGCATCAGCAGTTTCGGCCATGGCTTCATCCCTCAGCTTGAGGCAACGCGGACGCCTTAAGCATGGCACTGAGTTGCGCCGGGCTGGAGGAAAGCGTTGCGGTCGCTTCTTGGAACGCAGACGTCGACTGGACTCTGGAATACCAAACGCGGTTCCTATCCATCGCCTTGGCGCGGCAAACAGATGAGAAACTGATATGGCCACTGGTATTTCAGACATCATTGGGCCTCAGCGCCGTAACTTCCACGGAGACTGTGGCCGTAGTTTGGAATACCAAGTACCGTTTAAGTACCCCGTGTTCGCCCCCAAGGGCGGCTTCCCCCAAGGAGACAATGATGTGCCTTCACGACCACACCTCTGCCCCGCAGGTCCCGGCCGAAGTCCCGCGCCGCGGCATCCTGGCCGGCGCCGCTGCCCTCGCCGGAA
This sequence comes from Arthrobacter oryzae, assembly GCF_030812315.1. Taxonomy (GTDB): domain Bacteria; phylum Actinomycetota; class Actinomycetes; order Actinomycetales; family Micrococcaceae; genus Arthrobacter; species Arthrobacter oryzae_B. Next base: position 237,846 of record NZ_JAUSSM010000004.1, read on the forward strand.
TTTCCGTTGCGAGCATCGCCGCCCAGCTCGGCGGGGCCCCGGCTGCACACGCCGCAGAGCGCCCGTCCGGGACCAACTACCCGGGCAGCCCCATCGCGCACCCGCCCTTGATCATCGAGGGCGGCACCATCGTGGATCCCAAGACGGGTGACGCCGTCGCAGACGGCGTGCTGGTGCTCGACGGCGGCAGGGTCGCCGCCGTCGGAAGCCGGGACGCCACGCGAAAGGCTGTGGCTGCCGTCGCCGGCCGCGCCCGCGTCCTCAACGCCTCAGGCCGCTGGGTGCTCCCCGGACTCATCGACGTGCATGTCCACGCGAACGCGTTCGCCGATGCCCGCGCCATCCTGCAGGGCGGCGCGACCAGCGTCAGGAGCGGTTCGAGCAGCTACTACCAGGACGTCGCGCTGGCGGCGCTTCCGGACTGGGCGCCCGGCGTCTCACCGCGTATGCTGCCCGCCGGATTGTTCATCTCTCCGGAATTGGGTGACTCCCTCCTCGCGGACCCCGACCTAGCGCCGCTGGCCACCCTCTCCGGGGGAGTCAAGGAGACAGCGGACCTCGCCTACCTGACCCGGGTCAACCTCAAGCGCGGAGCCGAGGTCATCAAGACCCGCGCCAACCCCCGCGCCGGGCTGCCGGAGCAGGACCCGCGCGAACTGGTCTACAACTACGAGCAGCTTTCCGCCGTGGTCAAGGCGGCCAAGGGCGCCGGCGTCCTGTGCCACGCCTACAGCGCCGAGGGGATCGACGGCGCCGTCCAGGCCGGGGTGCGAAGCATCGAGCACGGCGTCTTCGTCACCGAGCAGACAATCGCCGAGATGGCCCGCCGCGGAACGTACTTCACGCCCACCATGGATGCCATCACCAGCATGGCCGCCTCCCCCAACCCGGTCCTGGCCGCGCGCGGCAAGGAGTACACGCCGATTCTCCAGGCAGCCGTCCGTGCCGCGCAGGACGCCGGCGTGACGATCGTGGCCGGCACCGACTCCTTCGGGACCGACGTGACGCCGATCGGAACCGAAGCGCGCCTCCTCGCCGAGGCTGGGCTCTCCCCGCTGGAGGCCTTGCGGTCCGCGACGGTCCACGCCGCCAGGCTGCTCGGCTGGAGCGACACTGCCGGCCGGCTGGTGCGCGGTTCCTTCGCCGACGCCATCGTGGTGGACGCCGATCCCTTGGCGGACGCTGCTGCCCTGGAGAAAGTCAGCGTCGTCGTGGCCCAGGGAGCCTTGGTCCGCAACGGACTCTGAGCGGAGGCGTTGTCTTCCAGGAGGCGTTGTCTTCCACCTGGCCAGGCCCTACCGTGAAAGGACGGTAGCCGAGTTGCAGGTACGGGCATGGGAAGTACGACGTGGTCAGCGCGCTGGTTCCTGTCGTGCCTCCTCACGGCCGGCATAGCTGCCGGCGTTCTTGCCGGCACAGTCAGCCTGACGGCAGTCCCGACCCGGGCGTCGGCAACCACACCTGCTGCGCCTGCGGCACCTGACGCACCCGCGCCAGCGACGCCTGCATCGCCGGACCCGAAATATGACGCGGTTGATGCCTTCCTCCGGGAGCAGCTGGACGTCCTCGGGATTCCGGGTGCGGCCATCGCCGTCATCAAGGACGGCGTGCAGGTGCACTCTGCGGCTTTTGGCCGGGCCGATGACTCCGGCCGCGCGATGACCGCGCAGACTCCGGTGCTGCTGGCGTCCACCAGCAAGTCACTGACAGCCATTGCCGTGATGCAGCAGGTTGAGGCGGGCCGGCTGCTGTTGGACGAGCCGGTGCGGACCTACCTTCCGTGGTTTACCCTGAAGGACAGCCGATCCGCGTCAATCACGGTTCGCCATTTGCTCCACCAGTCCAGCGGCATGGCTTCGGGGGACACCGCCTTCGAAGCCTCCGATGCCCAGGGGCCGGAGGCCATCGAGGAAGGTGTCCGCGCCCTGTCCGGTTCCCCGCTGGCCGGAGCGCCGGGTGAAGGGTTCCGGTACGCCAGTGCCAACTTCAATGTCCTGGGCCTCCTGGTCCAGACGGTCACCGGCCAGCCGTTCGGGGACTATATGGAGCAGCACGTTTTTGGGCCCCTGGGCATGGCTCACAGCCATACCACCCGGGAGGCTGCCCGCGCTGACAATGCGGCCGCCGGCTATTCGCTCTGGTTCAGCGCATTCTGGCGCCAGACCGACGTTCCCGCTCCCTCCGCCGGCATGCCATCCACCACCATGTACGCGTCAGCCGAGGACATCGGCCATGAGCTTGCCGCACTCCTGAGCGAGGGACGGTACGGCGGCCGCAGCATCCTCCAGCCGGAAAGCGTGGCTGCGCTGCTCACCCCGCGCGCCCGCGTAGACGGGTCCAAAGAGTACGCCATGGGGTGGTTCACCCGGCCACTCCTGGAACCAGCCGATAGCGGGGGCGACGTGCCACTGGTCCTTGAGCATCAGGGGGAATGGGGAAACACCCATACCTTCAAGGCCATTGTTCCGGCTTCGGGCATAGGCGTCGCCCTGATGGTCAACGCCAACGACACCTCGGCCCCCTCACGGCTCAAGGCCCTGGACAGCAACGTCCTGCGGATTCTGCACGGGCACCCCCCGACGCCGACGGTGGTCCAGGAGGACTGGCTTCAGCGCTACAGCTGGATGGTATCGCTGGCCCTGCTGCTGGCCGAACTGCTGAGCCTGGCCCTGGCGCTCACTGTCGTGTTCCGGACAGGCACGTTCCGAAAACTGGCCCCGGCCCGAAAGCGGTGGTCCCTGCTGGCTTATGCCGTCACGGCGCTCGCCCTCGACGTGTTTGCACTGTGGCTGTGCTTCATCTACGCGCCCAGCCGGTTCGAAACGCATCTGGCCGTTATCGTCCGCCAGTTCCCCGACGTCGGAATCTCGCTGGTGCCGGTGCTGGCGCTGGCCATTATCTGGCCGCTCCCCCGAACTGTCCTCCTGCTCGCCAGGGTGTTTACCTCCGGTCCAGCTCCCGGCAGGCCGCAGTCCACCTCGCCTGCCTAGCGTGGACGGGTCACCGGCGCACGGCCGGGGACCTGTCATCCAGGAGGAACCACATGCGCACAATCCTGACTGCCGCGGCCGCTGCCGCGCTCATCGGTTCGCTGGCGAGTCCCGCCGTCGCCGCACCTGCTGCGGAGGCCGCCGCGCCGACGTCGAACGCCGCCCTCAAGACCAACGAACGTAACGGCTCCTTCGACCTGCAGTCCCACCGCGGCGGCCGTGGTGAGTGGACGGAGGAATCCCTGGCAGCGTTCGGCAACTCGCTCAGGTTGGGCGTGACCACGCTGGAACTGGACACGCACCTGACCGAGGACGGCAAGGTCATCGTGTGGCATGACGACACCATCCAGGCCAGCAAGTGCCTGGACAGTGCACCGGCCACCCCGGGCGACGCCGAATACCCCTACGTGGGCGACCCCGTGGCGGAACTGACCCTGGCACAGGTCAAGACGCTCAACTGCGGCCACGCCCAGTTGCCCGGCTACCCGGAGCAGGACGTGATCGAAGGCAACCGGATCGCCGAGCTCAAGGACGTCTTCCAGCTGGCCAGGGACTACGGAGCCGCGAAGGTCCGCTTCAACGTGGAGACCAAGGTGGAATCCAGCATGGTCGGCGGCGCGGGGATGGAAGCGCTCACCAAGGCCGCGGTCATCGAGATCTACAAGGCCGGCGTGTCGGAGCGCACCAGCGTGCAGTCGTTCGACTGGTCCTCGCTGAACCTGACCAGGAAGATCGCCCCGCAGCTCCCGCTTGTGGCCCTGTCCAGCGGTGATGCCTGGCTGCAGGTGGGCCAGCCGGGCGCCAGCCCCAACCTAGGCGGCATCGACATTGACGACTACGACGGTTCGCTCGCCAAAGCGGCGGCAGCCCAGGGGTACGACGTCGTCTCCCCCACGTTCCGCTCCGTCACCCCGGAGCTGATCGCCGAGGCCCATCAGCTGGGCCTGCCGGTCATTCCGTGGACCGTGAACACCACGGCGGACATGGCGCAGCTCATGGACCTGGGCGTGGACGGCATCATCACCGACTACCCCACCCGCCTGCGCACGCTCATGGAACAGCGTGGGCTGAAGCTGCCGAAGGCCTACGGGCCTCAGGTTTAGCAAGAAAGCACGCGCAGCAGGAAGGCACGGGGAGCAGGAAAGCACGACGGCGGGCGGCCCGGTAAGGCGGCAGGGCCGCCGCCGCGGCACCGCGGGCCGTCATCTAGGTGTCCGCGGTAACCCTAAAAATGTCAGACCCTCGAGCCAAACTTGTGTGTATGGAAAGCACCGCAGCAGTTGACGAGCTAAACGCCGAAGCGGCGTCCGTTGCTGCGCTGTACCGCCTGTGCGATGGTCCACAGCCAACCGGAGCATCGGGCTCCGATCCTTTGCGGCAGCTGGCCGACGACTGCCTGGACGGGCTGGCTGAGGTGGCCCGCAGGGATGCCCGGAGTGCGGCCCTCAAAGTCCGGCTGACTGCCACGTTTGTCGAGGCGACCAGGGCCATGGCGTCCCCGGCGGTGTCGCCCCAGGAGCAGTCCGCCGCTGAGATGGGCATGGTTGCCGAACTGGCCTGCGTTCTGACCGTCAGCGAAAGGACCGCGGGAGCTTTCCTGGAGGAAGCCCGGCAACTCACCACGGCCCTGCCGCTGACGCTCGCTGCCCTGCAGGCCGGGTCCATTTCATGGCAGCATGCACGGATCCTGGTGGACGAAACCACTGATGTCCACCCGGCCGCTGCCGCTGCACTGGAGGCGCATTTCCTGGATCCTGACGCCGTGAACCCGGCGCGGGGGTGCCCGGCCGGCGACCTGGTGCCCTCGCGTTTCCGAGCCAAAGCACGCAGTTGGCGGGAGCGCCATCATCCTGTCAGCATCGAACAGCGCCACCGCACCAGCGCACTGGACCGGCGGCTGGAATACACCCCGGACCGGGACGGCATGGCCTGGCTCTCCGCCTACCTGCCTGCCGACGCCGCTGCTTCCATCTGGCAGCGTTCCACCGCCGCAGCCAGGGCCCTCCAAGGCCCGGCAGAGCAGCGGAACCTCTCGCAGCTCCGTGCAGACACCGCCGCCGCGTGGCTACTCGCCGGCGTCGCTGAAGGTGTCCCGTCGCCGAATGCGCAGGTCCTGGTCACGGTACCCGCGCTTTCGCTCCTGGGCGCCACCGAAGAACCCGCCGTTCTGGATGGTTACGGCCCGATTCCGCCCAGTATGGCCCGCCGGCTGGTCGCAGATGGCGCCGCTTCGTTCCACCGCGTCCTCACCGAACCTGGCACCGGCGCGCCGCTGGAGATCGGACGCACCAGCTACCGCATCACGGCGGCTATGCGCCAATGGCTGCGCCTCCGTGACGGCAAATGCCCTTTCCCTGGCTGCAACAACCAATCCCTCGATACTGAGGCGGATCACGTCCTGGCCTGGCACAAAGGTGGCGCTACGGGGATCTCCAACCTCGGCCAGCCGTGCCGGAAGCACCACCGGCTCAGGCACACCACCGGTTGGAAACCCATCGGGGCAAGTCGCGACGCGCCGCCCGGCTGGGTGGCGCCTTCGGGGCGACGCTACTCCAGCGAAAGGCACGACTGGGAACCACCCTGGATGCCCGCCGCCGCAGGGCCACCCGGCATTGCCCATCATGCCGACGGGACTGAACACGCCCAGGGGACAGACCCACCCCAAAGGACGGACCACGTCACCGGCGCAGACTTGCCCGTTGACACGCTGCCGGATTGGGAAACGTGGATCGCAGCCTAGCGGCACCGCACGTCGTCGCTTAGGGCGCGCGTCGCTTTCAACGCCCAACACGGTTGCCTTGCCAGCCTGCCCGTGCGCGGAAGCCCCCGGGCGCCGGCTAAGCCCGGGCGCCGGCTAAGCTCGGGCGCGCGCTAAGCCCGGGCGCGCGCCGCCAAGGCCTCGCTGAGGAACTCGAGGTGCGCCGGCGTGGTGGCTGTGGTGCTGCCGGCGTACTCGGGGTGCTTGGTGAGGAACTTTTTGATGTACGGGCACACCGGCACAATGTTGATCCCGGCGGCGACCGTTTCGTCCAGTGCCACGGTGGCCAAACGGCCAGCGAGCCCCTGGCCGCCGTATTCCTCATTAATCACGGTGTGGTAGAAAATCCGCTGTGGTGAGTCACCGGCGCCGTACGTTTTGTACACGGCCTTGCCGATCACGTTGCCGGCAACGAGCACTTCAAAGCGCTCGCGGTCCGGGTTGTGGTGGATGGTGGCTTCAGTCATCGGGATCTCCTTGATCGGGCTTCTGCTACAGCCTAACCTCGGGGGACCTGCTGTTATTTCTGACAGCTGCCATTTCTGACTGAGGAGAGACCATGGCCGTCAACGACAACGAAGCACAGATCCTGGACCAATGGAGCCACCGGCTGGCCCAGGCGTTGCAGCTTCTGGACCTCGACTTTGACCGGGAACTCATCCTGGACCTCGCCGGGGAGTCCGCGCGTTCTGTGACCCACGCAGCGGCGCCAATCACTGCGCTGATGGTGGGCTACGCGGCCGGGCTCGCCGCCGGCACCGGAAGTGCCGGGTCCAAGGAATCATCGGCCGCGGCGGTCGCCCAGGCAGCGGGGGTCGCCTTGCAGCTGTGTGAAAACGGAGCCGACGGCGGCCCGGCCGGCAGCGGCTGGGCGGACACCGCCCAGTAACACCCGGCCGGTATGGTGATAACACCGCACCGACAGGAAGGCAGCAAGTATGCAGGTCCCCCTTTACGTTTGGATACTGACCGTTGTCGGAATTTTGGGCCTGCTGGCCTTCGACTTTTTCTTCCACGTCCGCAAGGCGCACTCCCCCAAGCTCAAGGAGTCGGCCACCTGGTCCGCCATCTACGTGGGCCTAGCCCTCCTCTTCGGTGTCGGCGTCCTGGTATTCGGCGGCACCACGATGGGCACCGAGTACTTTGCCGGCTATGTCACTGAGAAGGCCCTGTCCGTGGACAACCTTTTCGTCTTCCTGATCATCATGTCCAGCTTCAGGGTCCCGCGGGCGGACCAGCAGAAAGTGCTGCTATTCGGCATCGTGTTCTCGCTGATTGCCCGCACCGGCTTCATCTTCCTCGGCGCGGCCCTCATCAACAGCTTCGCCTGGGTGTTCTACATTTTCGGCCTCATCCTGCTCATCACCGCCGGCAACCTGCTCAGGCCCGATTCGCACGAGGAGGAACGCGAGGGCTTCGTGGTCAGGCTGGCCAGGAAGTTCCTCCCGGCGTCGGAGCACTACGACGGCGACAAGCTCTTCACCATGGAGAACGGCAAACGCGTCCTCACTCCCATGCTCCTGGTCATGGTGGCCATCGGCGGAACGGACATTCTCTTCGCCCTGGACTCCATCCCCGCGATCTTCGGCCTCACCCAGAACGTGTTCGTAGTGTTCACCGCCACGGCCTTCTCACTCATGGGCCTGCGGCAGCTGTTCTTCCTCATCGACGAACTGCTGGACCGCCTCATCTACCTGTCCTACGGCCTCGCCGCCATCCTCGGCTTCATTGGCGTCAAGCTCATCCTGCACGCGCTCCACGAGAACAACCTGCGGTTCATCAACGACGGCCAGCACGTGAACGTCCTGGAGATCAGTACCACCCTGTCGCTGACCGTGATCATCGGCGTCCTGGTGGTCACCATCCTGGCCTCGATCTACAGCCCCAAGGGCAAGGCCAAGAACATGGTCTCCCGCGCCAAGCGGCACGCCACCGAATACGTGGACCTCAACTACGAGACGGACATTGCCGAGCGCGAGGCGATCTTCAACAAGATGGTCCACGAAGAGAAAGAACTTCGAAAGCTGCCTGAGAAGTACAAGCGGCTCATCCGCAACCAGACCGAGTTCATGGACCTGATCAAGCAAGCCCACGCCGAGCACGACGAGGCCCTGAACCGGGAAGGCCGCACGTAGCCGGTTCGCGGCTTCGGCGGGCTTTGCGGTCGGGGCGGCGGGATCCGATCCAATAACCGGGATCCGGTCCAATAACCCGGATCTCGACCGACGGTGTCCCCTGTTCTACGCTTGAAGCATGCCCCGCTTGAGCGTCAACGGCATTGACCTCTACTACGAAGAGCACGGCGAAGGCGTACCCGTCCTGGGCATACACGGGACGCCCAGCTCAGCTCTCCTGTGGGAAGACGCCGCCGTGGGGCTCGCCACTATCTGCCGGTGCATCATCTACGACCGCCGGGGCTTCTACCGCAGCGGCCGCCCCGAGCCGTTCGACGCCGTCGACCTGGCCGAGCACGTGGACGACGCCGCCGCCCTCCTGGAGATCCTCCATGCGGCGCCCGCCGTGGTCATCGGCCGCAGCACGGGCGGCCAAATAGCCCTCTACCTCGCCCACCGGTTTCCCGACCTCGTACAAGCCCTCGTGCTGCTTGAGCCGGCGGTCTTCTGGATCGACCCCGAGGCCCTCGCGTGGGCCATGGAGCTGCGGAAGTCAGTGCTCGGCGCCGCCGCCAGGGATCCGTGGTTGGCCGCGGAAACGGTCATTCGTGCGGCACTTGGCGACCAGGCCTGGGACGGGCTGCCGGCCAGCTTCCGGGACATGTTCGCAGCCACCAGCCCCGCCGTCCTCGCGGAAATCAGGGGTGAAGGCCTGGACCTCAGCGATAAGCAGGCTGAGCTGGGCGCCGAGGAACTCGGGCAGCTGCGCCAGCCAACACTGATCGTTTCCGCGGAAGACTCGCCGGAAGTCCTGCGGCTGGTCAATTCGCGCCTGGCCGGGGCCCTGCCAAACTCGGAGAGCGTCCTGGTCGGCGGCGGCCACCTGATCAACCCCGCGCATCCGGCCGTGCTGGAGTTCGTCCGGCGCTTCGCGGCCGCGCACGACTAGGGCGTGCCTCCCGCATCGGGTATTACCTGACGGAATAGGGTCTGGGGTATGGCATTGCGACTTGTTCAGGTGAATTTCAAGGCTCGGGATGACTCGGCCCTCGGCCGGTTTTGGGCGGAGGCGCTCGGCTGGGGTGCGTCCAGCGAGGGACCCGGGGTGACCAATGTTGAACCTTTGGGCTTCGACTGGCCGGACCCCACCGCCGTATGCATCGACGTCGTCACCGTCCCGGACCCCGAGACAGTGAAGTACCGTGCGCACCTCGATCTGGCCACCGCCTCTGCGGCCCATCAGGCGGAGCTGGTTGCACGTCTGTTGGAGCTTGGTGCAACGCCAGCAGATGTGGGCCAGGGTGATGTGCCGTGGAAGGTCCTGGCCGACCCGGAGGGCAATGTGTTCTGTGTTCTGGAGCCGCGACCGATCTACCTGGACACCGGGCCAATCGCAACGGTGGTGGTCAACTGCTCGGATCCGCTGGCCATGGCCCGGTTCTGGGGCGAGGCCACGGACTGGACCCTGCACGAGGTGAACGACGATCATGCAAGGCTGCGTTCGGCCAAGGGTGTGGGGCCGTATCTGGAGTTCCTCCGCACGTCAGGCGTGGAGACCGTGTGGAACCGTGTGCATCTCGACCTGATGCCGTATCCCGATGACGATCAGGCGGCAGAGGTGGCCAGGCTGCGGGCCCTGGGCGCCACTGACGCCGACGTCGGCCAGGGCGATGTGCCCTGGGTGTGCCTGGCCGACCCGGAGGGCAACGAGTTCTGCGTCCTCGCGCCCCGCTGACGCAAAGCCTCGCTTTCTCCGCGAACTCAGTACACGACGTCGAAGCTGCTGAACTCCCCTGTTGCCGCCGACACCGACTCGTCAACGTGGTCCACTCGCCCCGGCGCGTCCTCGGACCTCAGCCAGCGGCGGAACTCCAGTACCACCGCTTGGGGACCTTCGACGACTACGGCGACCGTACCGTCGTCGTCGTTCCTTACCGTTCCGGTCAGCGAGAGTTCCTCAGCCTTCCGCACGGTCCAATACCGGAATCCGACCGCTTGGACGATGCCCTCCACGCGCGCCTGCAAGCGGACGTCCGGGCCAGAGTCCTGATCTGCAGCATGAGCCATGGTTCCAATGTAGTGCGGGGACCGCGGGTTTCGCTCCCCACCCGACCCCTTACGTCGCAAGCTAGGCCAGGGAACCCCGAGGGCGTGGCCCAGGCTCGGCCGCGGGCCTCATTTGTCCGGCGTTGTGTTGGCGGCGTGCTTGGCCTTCCGGCGCTTGGAGCGCGACCAGACGAGGATGGCACCGATGGCTCCGATGAGCACCGGAATCGTGACACCCAGCGGCTCTGCCCAGTCTTTCACGAGCGCATTCAGCATGTAGCCGAGTTCAATCTCCACCTGGATGTCCTCACGGAAGGTCTCCAGGCTCAGGTCCGGACCGTCCTCGGCCGTGGCAAACAGCTGCAGGGTCAGGGTTTTGCGTCCCGACTCCTTGGGTGTGATCCACCAGCGCCACTCCGCAACGCCCTTCACCGGAACCAGCATCTCACCGTCCGGATTGCCGGCTCGCTCAATGTCCATTCCCGGGCCGGACAGGTCCGCCCGCATCTCTTCGCACACGATGGGCGCGCGCGTTTGCACCGGGTTGCTGCCGGGGATCTTCTCTTCATGGCCTGCCCCGGGGTCGCCCATGGTGACGTGCAGGACGAACTCCCTCGTCTCGCCTTGGCGCATGGGCGACGGCGGCCTGAACGTCAGCTCGCCCTCGAGGCACGTGTCCAGGATTTCCTTGGCCCGCCGGGCCCGTTCGAAGGCAGTAGAGGTGGGGCCCGGCGGACGGCTTGCGGTCTCTTCGGGAAAGGGCCCGGTTTCGGTCACGTAGTACGTGGTGGGCTCGGCACCGTTGCTAGGCTCTCCGCCGTCGCCCGGCCCGGTGACTGTCGGGGTGGGGCGCGTTGTAGGGAAGGGTCCCGCGCCCGGCGTACTGCCGGGACCGTCGCCGGGCGTCGGCCGCGTGCTAGCTGCCGGCGTCGACGGCCCGGAATTCGGCGCCGCGTCGCAGGCGGCCAAACCCACCGCGGCGCACAGGGTTGCCAGGGCGAATGCAATTGCCTTCGCACCGCTCACGAGCCGCTGCTTCCCCAGTGCGTACATCAGAACTCCGACTTATCGGACTGCGTCCTGATTCGAGTCTGCGCGGGCGTTTAGGGCGAGTCAAGGAGCGCAGCAGCTACTCCGCGGGCCGCAGCGAGGTGATCATCCGACGGATATTCCGGTACTCGCCGGTCTCCGCGTACAGCTTCGCCTTTTCCAGGTACGGGAGCGACGGTTCCCCGGGGGTGGCGTTGTTTGCGGGGTCGTAGACCCCGCCGAACATGGCACCGCTGGGCGGCCACCTGAACAGCAGGAAGATGGGACACTCCAGCGTCCCTATCTTCTCCGGAATCATGGTGATGCCATAGGCGGCAATGGTTTCGTCAGTCCGGGCAGGAGCGGAGGCATCTCCCCTGGTCTCGAACATGAACCGCGGCGCATTTTCGTTCGGCACGCCCTTCTCGGCGAGGGCCGTCATGGGTTCGGAATCCAGCACCGTAAACGGGTACTGCTGCACGCACTCCAATCCGGTAACCACCTTGGTCTGCAGGACAGCCATAGGCTTCCCCGTGGCATTCAAAACCTCCAGGAACATGCCTCCGAGCGGTGAGGTGCCGGCGGGATCCTTGATGGTCCAGTCGCCCGGATAGTCGAACGTCAGGTCACGGTCCGACGTCGTAAACGTCTTCCAGCCGGACGCCGTCGGGGACGGCAACCGGGACGTCCCCGACGGCGCCGGTTCAGTCGGTGTTCCGCCCGCCGTCGCGCTTGGCGGGTCGGTCGTTGCGTTGGCCGTGCCAGTGGCCGTTCGGCTGGGGGTGCCGTTGGCTGTCCCGCTTGCCGATGCGCTCGGTGGGGTGGCGGTCGCGGATCCGGTGTCAGGCGGTGCGGCAGGCGGTCCGCAGGCCGCAAGAAGTACCACGAGGCAGGCCCCGGCGGCAGCTGCGGCCCCTGAACGTGCCGGTCCAGATGATTCATAGCCGGGCTTCATTGATCGGCGCATGCAATCCTCCTCATACAGCTGAGGGATTAATTGTGGCCCTGCCGCCCGCGCGTGGCGCGGGACCGGTCAAATTTGCCGCCAAAACGTTGCGCACCGCGGATTGCTCCTCGGTGCGCAACGGTTCCTGCCTGTCCGGGTTCTGCCTGTCCGGGTTCTGCCTGTCCGGGTTCCCCTTAGGAGGCGGGCCTCAACGAGGTGATCATCTTCTTGATGTTCTTGTACTCCTGGGTGCCCATGTAGACCTCAGGGGTATCCACATGCATCTCATTTCCGGGGGTGGTGTCGAAGGGGTCGTAGACGCCGCCGAACATCGCGCCGCTGGGCGGCCAGGTGAAGAAGTGGAAGATGGGGCACGCTTCTGTTCCGGTGGGTTCGGCCGCCGTGGTGATGCCGTAGGCGAACAGTGTCATCAGCTTCGGATCCGTCGCGGTGGTATCCGTCCGTGATTCGAAGGTGTAACGGGGCACCCTGCCGTCCTGCTCCAGTGCCGGGACGGGCTCGGATTCATACACTCCGAACGGCTGCTTCTCGGTGCACTCGGAGCCCGTGACCATGTTCGTCCGCAGCGTCGCCAAGTTCTTGCCGTTGGCGTTGGTGATGTTCACAAACACGCCTCCGGGAGCAGCTTCACCGGCAGGATCGGTAATCTTCCACTCGGCCGGGTAGTCGAAGATCAGGCCGTCCGCGGTTGTGTAGGACTTCCAGCCCGCTTCGGGATCAGAGGACGCCGAGGCGGAGGCGGTGGCGCTCGGGGAAGCAGAGGTGGCTGTGGGGGTCGCCGTAGTGGTGGAAGTGGCCGTGGCCGCCGGGGAGGTCGTCGCCGGTGACGATGCGGGCGGGCCGCAGGCTACGAGCAGGAACGCGAGGCACAGGGCCCCTGAGACTGCAATGGGCGGGGGTGCTGAGCGGTGCATCTGTTCTCCTGAATCTCATGAGACCGCGAGTAATGCCTCAATTCTGAACCTCCGCCAACGCAGGCCCTAGCAATAAATCCAAACGATGTCTAAATGTTATCGGTCCAGCCAACCGGACTCCGGTTGCCAAACCCGGGAAGGTGCCGCGCCGACGTCGTGAGCCGCGAATGCCCTTTCCTGCCCGACGGATCTGAACAATAATCGAACCGAGCCCCATCATCAGACCAGCCGCAAGCAACTGAGGAGACCAGGCCATGACCACCCACGCGGACCCCGCAACGGAACCACCTGTCAGAGATGAGGCGGACACCGACGACGAGGTGACCACGGATCCCGGCTGGTTCCGGAAGGCGGTGGTCTACCAGATCTATCCGCGCAGCTTCGCAGATTCCGACGGTGACGGCATCGGCGACCTGCCCGGCATCATCAGCAAGCTGGACTACCTGCAGAAGCTGGGTGTCGACGTCGTCTGGCTCTCCCCCATCTACACGTCACCGCAAGACGACAACGGTTACGACATCAGCAACTACCGCGATGTTGATCCCATCTTCGGCACCCTGGCCGACCTGAAGAAACTCACCGACGGGCTGCACTCGCGGGGCATGAAGCTGGTGATGGACCTCGTCGTCAACCACACTTCGGACGAGCACCCGTGGTTCATCGAATCCCGCTCCTCCAAGGACAACCCCAAGCGCGACTGGTACTGGTGGCGGCCGCCACGAAAGGATCCGGAAGGTGGCGCAGGGGCGGAACCGAACAACTGGGGTTCGGCGTTTTCCGGCCCGGCCTGGGAGTTCGACCAGGCCACCGGCGAGTACTACCTCCACCTGTTCTCCCGCAAGCAGCCGGACCTGAACTGGGAAAACCCCGAAGTCCGCGCCGCCGTCTACGACATGATGAATTGGTGGCTGGACCGTGGAGTGGACGGCTTCCGGATGGACGTCATCAACTTCATCTCCAAGGACACCTCGCTGCCGGACGGACCGCGGGCTGACGGCATGCTGTTCGGCGATGGCAGCCCGCACTTCATGTCCGGACCGCGGATTCACGAGTTCCTGCACGAGATGCATCTGGAGGTCTTCGCAGGGCGGGACAAGCCGCTGCTGACCGTGGGCGAGATGCCCGGCGTCACGGTGGGGGACGCCGTCCTGTTCACCGACCCGGCGCGGCGTGAAGTGGACATGGTGTTCCAGTTCGAGCACGTGGCGCTGGACCAGGAGGGCGGCAACAAGTGGCGGCCCAGGAAGCTGCGGCTCACTGACCTGAAGAAGTCCCTGGGCCGGTGGCAGGAAGGCTTGGCCGAGCGCGGCTGGAACAGCCTCTACTGGGGCAACCACGACCAGGCCCGGGCGGTGTCCCGATTCGGAGACGACGGGCCATACCGCGAGCTCTCCGCCAAGATGCTGGCCGGCATCCTGCACCTGCACCGGGGCACGCCCTACGTGTACCAGGGCGAGGAACTGGGCATGACCAACATGAGCTTCGGGGCCATCAGCGACTACCGCGACATCGAGGTGCTCAACCACCACCGCGAGGCCACCACGCACTTGGGCCACACCGACGCCGATGTCCTCGCCGCACTGGCACCCCTGAACCGGGACAACGCCCGCACCCCAGTGCAGTGGGACGCGAGCCGGCATGGCGGCTTCACCACCGGCGCACCGTGGATCGCCGTCAACCCGAACACCAGCCACATCAACGCCGCGGAGCAGGAGGACAACCCCGACTCGGTGTTCACCTTCTACCGCCAGGTCATCGCCCTGCGGCACTCTGAACCGGTGGTGGCGGATGGTGACTTCACCATGCTGCTTCCGGACGACGAACACGTGTACGCGTTCCGGCGGGCACTTCCAGCTCCGGCACCGGGGCCCGGTTCGGCAACTGCACCCGGCGTCCAGCTTCTGGTGCTGGGTAACTTCTCCGGGCAGGACCGGACTGTGGCGCTCGACGGCGGCGGCTGGGGTGACGCCGAAGCTGGCGCTGACGAGCCGGAACTGGGCCATTACCCGGCTGAACTGATCCTGGGCAACTACCCGCTGGAGGCCACGGGGACCCACGCGGAGATCGCGCTCCGTCCCTGGGAACTGAAGGTCTTCCGTCGGCAACACAACACCTGAGCAACTCACCAGCCAGGCCACCAAACCAGCGAAGCAAGGAGTTCATGATGACCATTCCACCGCTGCCCGAGCCGGATCCGTTCCCGCCGGAGCCGGGCCCCACCGGTCCGCCGGACCCGGACAATCCGTTCCCGCCCAACAGGCCGGATCCAACGGAACCGCGTCCGCCCGGCCCCGGACCCGAGCCTGCGCCTTCGCCGGGCCCGCTGCCGATTCCCGACCCCGGACCCGTCCCGCCGACACCTCCGCCGCCCCACCCGGACCCCACGCGGTTCTGACCCGGGAACTTTGGCTGGGTCACTCCCGGCGCGACCAGTCACGGGCGCGGCCAGTCACGGGCGCGGCCAGTCACGGGCGCGATCAGTCCCGGGAGCGATCAGTCACGGGAGCGGCGGCTTAATCGCCAATGCTGTGCACGAAGCGGCGGACTTCAGCGTTGAACGCCTCCGGCGTTTCAGCGGCGACCAAGTGCCCGACGTCGGGAATCACCACGAGTTGTGAATCCGGAATCTGGCGGTGCATCTCGCGGGCGACTGTCAGCGGCGACCTGACGTCTTCTGCGCCGTAGAGCAGCAGCGTAGGCACGCTGATGCCGGGCAGCACGTCACGATAATCGGCGCGCCCGTTCGCGCTCAGCAGCGCACGCATGCCGGCAGGGTGGAAGTCCGCCATGATGGCGCTGACCTCTTCGACAGTCGCGGAATCGGCCCGCGGAGTAAAAAGCGTCGGCAGCCACACGGGGATGAATCGTTCGGGCGGCTGGTCGAGTTCCGCCAGAATTTGCGCGTAGCGCCGTTCCACCTCTTCGGGCGGCAGCGAGCCGGCCCAGCCCGCATAGGCGGAGGCCAGCACTAAGGACGCAACCATGTGAGGGTGGCCCCGGTACAGCTCCAGCGCGACACCTGAGCCCCAGGACAGCCCGACGATGTGGGGTTTCCGCGGCGCTACTTCCCGGAGGAACCCTGCCAGGACGTCGCCAAGCTCCGGACCGGAAAAGTCCGGAGGGGGATCGTCGGAACGGCCGCAGCCCGGGGCATCCCAGGCTATTACGGTGAAGTCGTTGGACAGCCCCTCAAGCTGCGGACGCCAAACGCGGCTGTCCTCATAGGCACCGTGGAGCAGGACCAGCGGAGGCCCTTGGCCCGCGCGCTGATAACCGATGCGCAGCCCTGAAATCTCTACGGTGTCCATGCCGCACCGGTCCTTTGGGGAGCTGACCCTGATTGCTCTGATTCTAGGCCGATCAGGGTCAGCTTCCTACAGGCACAAGCCGTCCGCGAGTATTGCCCGCCCGGCTTAGGCCAGGCCGGCTAGACCAGGGTGATGTCCCGGGTCCGGTGATCGTAGTTGAACGTGATCCGGCCGCCGGGGTGGTGGAGTTCGTGGTTGGCGCCATCAAACGCACCGAACGCACCGTAGTTCTCATCCCAGGAACGGTTGAGGGCGATCTTGAAGCTGTAGTGCCCGGCGGGAAGGTCTGTGGTGAGCTTCCACAGCTGGTCCACTGAATCGAGCTGCATCTGGGACTCGTCGTACTGCGGAGCCCAGTTCGCCGGGGCGCCAAGCAGCACGTTGAAGTCGCCGGCGATTGCCACGGCTTCCGGCTGGTCGATCGTCTCGACGCTGGAGGCTTCGGCCTGCTTCTCCTCGCTGGCCTTGGCCGGCTTGGCGGGGGTCTTGCGCGTGCGCACGGCCTTCGCTACGGGTGCCACGGCATCCTCGATCAGCTCGGCAGCCTTTTCGACCACCTTGGCCGCCTTGGACGGCGCCTTCTTCTTCGGGGCGGCCTTGGGGGCCTTCGCGGCAGCCGCCTTCGCAGCGGCGGCCTTGGCGGGGAGCTCCGTGGGAACAGGCACGTCAGCCGGCACTGGAGTGCCTTCGGCGAGCGCTGTTGCAAACGTGTCCGCGTCCGGGAACGCCACCGTGGCACGGAGGCCGTCGTCGGTGATGCTCCAGCCGCTTCGTCCCTTGACGAGCCAGCCGGCCTTGACCAGCTTGCTCGTGGCAGTGGTCAGGGCCTTGTGTCCCCGGGGGATGCCTCCGCTGAGCAGTTCACTTTCCTTCTCGTTCAGCGGGACACGAACCGTGGCCTGGGCCAGGACGGCGCCGGCGCCGAGGGTCTCACCTGACAGGACGCTTTCCGCGAGAATGTCGAGCACTGACTTGAGTCGAACCGTGGTGGTGTCTGCAATAGCCGTGGGCATGTTTGTCCTTTCGAGCATGTGATCACTCAGCATTTTGCCAGTGAACTGTAAATAGAGGCGACTATGCGCGTTAACAATGTGTGTCGTGACCGACTATGACGCGGAATGGGACGCAAGTGATCTTACAGTCTCAGCTAAGTGGCGGATATATCGGGACTTTCGGCCCGTTGACAGTCGGGCGGGGTTTAGGCGTCGGTCATGCGGCGGGACCTTGGCCGGTCATTCAGGTATCCGCAACCCGAGCGAACCCTGCGTGGCGGTTGTGGATAATCACGGTGCCGCCCAGCAGTTGCGTCTTTGCCTCGAGCAGTTTGACCAGCTCCTCGTTGACCGCACCGAAGACTTCGATGGTCCGAAGCTGGACGAGGGGCGCAACCGGTGGGAAGCGCGGGCCGGCTACCTTCAGGTGAAAGTCCAGCGACGGCAGGTCCTGGTGCACGTGGAGGACGCTCATGCGGGTGCCGTCTGCCGAAAAGTAGACGTTATAGGCGATGATCCGTGGTTCATTGGCTTCGACAAAGTGGGCAAGGTCCTCCATCGCCGCCTCCAGTTCGCCCAGCTTCCCGGGCCGAACATCGGACGTATCAAGATAAACAACGAAATCACTCATGATCACCTCCAAGGGGCAGTCCGCTCACGCCGTACTCGGCTCCAACCTCACGATCACAGCCTTGGACACCGGCGTGTGGCTACCCTCGGCTACGGTCTCCAGGGGCACCAGAACGTTGGCCTCCGGGTAATAGGCCGCTGCACATCCCCTGGCCGTGGGGTAGGACACGACGCGGAAGTTCCTGATCACCCGCTCGGCACCGTCCCCATACACCCCGTGGATGTCCACGTGCTGCCCGTCGGCGAGCCCAAGTTCGGCGATGTCCTCGGCGCTGACAAAAACAACGTCCCTGCCCTTCTTGACCCCGCGGTAGCGGTCGTTATGCCCGTAGATGGTGGTGTTGAACTGGTCATGCGAACGCATCGTTTGCAGGATCAGGGTCCCTGCCGGCCGCTCCACATACTCCAGCTCGTTGACGGTGAGCATGGCCTTCCCCGTGGGTGTGCGGAACGTCCGCGAATCCCTCGGACCGTTGGGCAGCACGAATCCGCCCCATTCCCGGATCCGCCGGTTGTAGTCCTCACAGCCGGCCACCACATGCGCGATGTGGTCCCGGATGAGGTCGTAGTTCCGCTCGAATCCCGCCCAGTCCGCGTCGATCCGGCTGCCCACGGTTGCCCGGGCAAGCCGGCTGACAATCGCCACCTCGGACAACAGCCCGGACGCCACCGGCTGGACCTTCCCCTCGGAGGCGTGCACGGCGGAAACTGTGTCCTCCACGGACACGAACTGCGGACCGGATTCCTGCAGGTCGATTTCCGTGCGTCCCAGGGTTGGCAGGATCAGCGCTTCCGTGCCGGTGACGGTGTGCGAGCGGTTGAGCTTGGTGGAGATCTGCACCGTCATCTCGGTGTTCTCCACGGCAGCCTCGGCCGCGTGGGTGTCCGAAATGGCGGCCACGAAGTTTCCTCCCATTGCAACGAACACCCTGATCCCGCCGTCGCGCATTTTGCGGATGGTTTCCACGGCGTCAGCGCCGGGTTCCCGCGGCGGTTCAAAACTGAACTCCCTGCCGAGCGCGTCCAGGAAGGCCGGCGGCATCTGCTCCCAGATGCCCATGGTCCGGTCGCCCTGGACGTTGCTGTGACCGCGGATCGGGGACGCCCCGGCGCCGGGTTTGCCGATGTTTCCGCGCAGCAGCAGGAGGTTGATGATCTCCTTGATGGTGGGCACGGCCTTCTTGTGCTGCGTGATGCCCATGGCCCAGGTGATGATCACCTTTCCGGCCCGCAAATACCGCTCGGCGAGTTCGTCGATTTCCATGCTGCTCAACCCGGTGGCGCGCAGCACCGCTTCTTCCCGCAGCCCTGCCAGGTGGGCCTTCAATTCATCGAGGCCCTGGCAGTGCTCCCGGAGGAACTCATGGTCAAGGACTTTGCCGGGCCGCTTCGACTCGGCGTCGAGGACCCGTTTGGACAGCGCCTGCATCAGGGCCATGTCCCCGCCAAGCCGGATCTGCAGGTACTGGTCCGCCAGCTCCGTCCCGCGCCCCAGAATCCCGTTGACCTTCTGCGGGTTCTTGTACCGCATGAGCCCGGCTTCCGGGAGCGGGTTGATGGCCACGATCTCACAGCCGGCCTCCTTGGCCTCCTCCAGGGCGGTGAGCATGCGGGGGTGGTTGCTGCCAGGGTTCTGCCCCATGATGATGATCAGGTCCGCCTTCGCGAAGTCGTCATAGGAGATGGTGGCCTTGCCGACGCCGATGGTCTGGCCCATGGCCCAGCCCGAGGATTCGTGGCACATGTTGGAGCAGTCCGGCAGGTTGTTGGTGCCATACGCCCGCACGAAGAGCTGGTACAGGAAGGCGGCCTCGTTCGAGGTCCGCCCGCTGGTGTAGAAGGCGGCGTGGTCGGGGCTGTCCAGGCCCTGCAGCTTGCTCCCGACAATGGAGAATGCTTCGTCCCAGCTGACCGGCCGGTAGTGGTCCTCCCCCGCCGGTTTGTACACCGGCTCGGTGAGGCGGCCCTGCATCCCGAGCCAGTATTCGGACTTTCCCCGCAGTTCGCTGACCGGATTCCCGGCCCAGAACTGGGACGGGACCACCACGGGCGTTGCCTCCCAGGTGACTGCCTTGGCGCCCTGTTCACAGAACTCGAAAGTCTTGCGGTGCCCGGGATCCGGCCAGGCGCAGCTCATGCAGTCGAAGCCGTCCTTCTGGTTCAGGCCCAGCAGCGTCTTCCCTGCCCGTCCCACGCCCATGTGCTTCAGGGCGGGCTGCATGGAGTGATAGACCCCGGGGATGCCCGCGGCCCAGTCCTTGGGCTTCGCCACTTCGAGGTTGTTCTCGTCGGCTTCTTCGACATGCGGGTTCTTGCGCGGCATGCTGCACCCTCCTTGATTCACAACTGCCAGTTCAGAACTGCCAGCTCAGTGCTGCCCTTTCATCAGGATTAGCAGTTATGGAGGTCCCCGGCAAGCACTTGGCCCGGCTTCCCCGGCTATCCCCCCCGGGGTGTTGCTCAGGTGCCGATGGGCGGACAATGGGACCCACCGTCCTGATTGTCCGGAGCCGTCATGCCGCGCTTCCACAACTGGCTTCAGCATCAGCGCCTCGCTGCCTTCTTTGTCCTCGCCTATGCGATTTCCTGGTCGTCCTGGCCGGTGTATGCGCTCGGAATGATGCCGAGGATGGAGTTCCTGCCGATCGGTCCTCTGGCAGCCGCAGTCATTGTGATCGGCCTCGCGGAAGGCCGCGCCGGCTACAGGGTGTGGGGCCGGCGGATCATCCGCTGGCGGGTGGGCTGGGCCTGGTACGCCGTGGCCCTGCTTCTCCCGGCCGTTCTGGTGCTGGTCACGGGCACAGTCAACATGCTGCTGGGGGCTGCCGCGCCGGGACTCTCCCAGATGACCTGGACCGGGCTGCTGACGGTGTTCGCAGTGCGATTCGTGAATCCCCTGGACGGGCCGCTGGGTGAGGAACCCGGGTTCCGCGGCTACGCCGTTCCCCTGCTCCAGTCAACCCGCACGCCGCTGCAGTCGGCGGCGATCCTCGGGGTGCTGGTGGCATTCTGGCACCTGCCGCTCATCGTCTTCGGGGGCCTCAGCGTGATCGGGCTTCCGATTACCTTCGTCATCACCTTCCTGTACGTCTGGCTGTTTAACCGCACCGGCGGCAGCGTCCTGCTCACCTTCCTTTTCCACAACAGCCAGGGCACGTTCACGATGGGCTCCTATGGATTCACGGGTTCCGACATGGCCCGCGCGGAACTGATCTACCTTCTGGCGGTCACCGCCGCAGTCCTCGTCACCATCCTGTTCGACCGGCAGTCGTGGCGCTCCGCACCTCCGGAGGCGTCCGACGGAGGTCCTCTCACCGTGCGTTCCAACCGCACCGCATCCGGGCCACCGGCCTGACGTCATCCCAGCACCGACCTTGTTAGGAGGAGTCATGTCCTCACCACTCGCTTCAGCCGCCGGACCGATCGCCCTGGTTGCAGGCATCACCTTCGCCGCCGTCGACCTCTCACGGCTGGTCGCGGCCGACACCAGCAAGGAGCGGATCGCGATGATGCGCGAAACCCCGTTCCAGGTGACCAACGCGCTCTACTTTGTGGTCTTCATCGGGCTGCTCCTGGCACTGGTCTCCGTCTACCTGAGGCACCACGCTGACGCCGGGACGCTGGGCGCGGTCGCCTTCTGTTTCGCCTTGGTGGGCACCATGGACATGGCCGGCAACATGTGGTTCGACGGCTTCGCCGGCCCCTGGATTGCCGACGTCGCGCCGGAGGCTATCCTGGCGGGCGGCTCGGGAATGCTGGCCGTGGGCGGGCTCTCAAGCTACGTTCTCTTTGCCCTCGGCTGGATGGTTTTCGGGATTGCGGGATGGCGGGCACGCATGTTTCCCGCCTGGCTGGGTGCGGTCTTCGTGGTGGCCGGCGTCCTCGGCTACAACGCTGGCCTCCCGCCGTACGGGATTCCCATCGGCCTGGCCATGGCGGCACTCGGGTGGTGGATCACCCGCAGCACGAGCCGCCGCGTCGCAGTTGTTGAAGGTAGCGCAGCTGAGCGGTAGCGCAGCTGAGCGGTAGCGCAGCTGAGCGGTAGCGCAGCTGAGCGGTAGCGCGGTTGAGGGGCAGCTGCTCTCTAAGGCTGGCCGCTCAGGAGTGGCCCAGCTCCGCGAGCAGCTCGGCCTTGCGATCTTCGTCCGCAAACGAGGACCGGATGGAGTTGGAAGCCAGCCGCACCCGGTCGAACTCGGACAAGCCCAGCACGGTCTCGAGCTGCACGAAGTTGTCGTCCACATATCCGCCGAAATAGGCGGGGTCGTCCGAATTGACGCTGACGTTCAGTCCTGCCGCGAGCATGGCCGGCAGCGGATGGTCGGCCAGCGTGTCCACCGTGCGCAGCCGGACATTGGACAGCGGGCAAACAGTCAGCGGCACCCGCTCCTCCACAAGGTGTTCCACGAGCTCCGGGTCCTCCATGCAGCGGATACCGTGGTCGATCCGCTCCACGTCCAGCAGTTCCAGCGCATCAATAATGTACGACGGAGGGCCCTCCTCGCCGGCGTGCGCAATCCGGCGCAAGCCCGCCTCCTTGGCCCGGGCAAACAGCCGTTCGAACTTGGCCGGCGGGTTGCCCACCTCGGCCGAGTCCAGACCGATGCCGGCGATCGGTGCGTTCATGGCCAGCAGCTGCTCCAGGACTTCGAGAGCTGATTCCTCGGACAGGTCCCGCAGGAACGCGGCGATGAGCAGTGTGGAGATCCCGAACTCCTCCAAGGAGTTGGCCAGCACCGAGGCGACGCCGTTCACGCAGGTTTCCAGCGGCACGCCGCGGGACACGTGGGCCTGTGGATCCACCATGATTTCCGCGTGTCGGACTCCCGCGACAGCAGCACGCACAAGGTAGGCGCGGGTCATGTCCGCGAAGTCCTGCTCGGTCTGCAGCACGGCCATGTTGGCGTAGTACAGGTCCAGGAAGGACTGCAGGTCGGTGAACTCGTAGCGGGCGCGCAGCTCGTCCAGGTCCGCATAGGGAAGCTGGATTCCGTTCCGCTCCGCCAAGGCGAAAATCAGCTCCGGCTCCAGCGTCCCCTCGATGTGGAGGTGCAGCTCCGCCACCGGCAACAGTTTGCTGGGTTCTTCGGCAGCGGGTTCTTCGGCTGCGGGTTGTGCGGCGTCCGGCTGTTCAGCGTCGGGTTCAGTCGAGGGTTCGGGCGCGCCGTCGTAAGTTTCCATCCGGTAAGGATATGCCCGCATGGCTCCGGCACCGATAGAGTCGAATGAATGCACACTGAACAGCATGCTTCCGAATTGCCGTTCCTGGTTCCGGACCACACCACAGACGGATTTGTGCGGGTCCGCGGAGCCCGGGAAAACAACCTGCGCAACGTGGACGTGGACGTGCCCCGGGACGCCATCGTCGCGTTCACCGGTGTTTCCGGTTCCGGCAAGTCCTCCCTCGCGTTCGGCACCATTTACGCTGAGGCCCAGCGCCGCTACTTCGAGTCCGTGGCCCCGTACGCGCGTCGCCTCATCCAGCAGGGGCACAACCCGAAGGTGGAGATGATCACCGGGCTGCCTCCCGCCGTCGCGCTTCAACAACGGCGAGGTACGCCGAGCAGCCGCTCCACCGTGGGCACGGTGACCACGCTGTCCAACTCGCTGCGCATGTTGTTCTCCCGCGCCGGAACCTACCCGGCCGGCATGGCGCAGCTGGATTCGGACGCCTTCTCGCCGAACACGGCCGCCGGCGCATGCCCCGTGTGCCACGGCCTGGGCATTGCCCACACCGTCAGTGAATCATCGCTGGTTCCGGACACCTCGCTGAGCATCGCCGACGGCGCCGTCGCCGCCTGGCCCGGCGCCTGGCAGGGCAAGAACCTCCGCGACATCCTTAGCCACCTGGGCTATGACGTCAACACGCCGTGGCGGAAGCTCCCCAGGAAGGACCGCGACTGGATCCTTTTCACTGAGGAACAGCCTGTGGTGGAGGTGACGCCGAAGCGTGACCGCGTCGCCAAACCGTACAAGGGCCGCTTCTGGAGCGCCAAAAGCTACGTGCTGCACACCCTGGCCGACTCCAAGAGCGACGCGATGCGCCAGCGCGTCCTCCGCTTCATGGAGACGGGACCGTGCGAGCGTTGCAGCGGGAGCGGCCTGACGCCGGACGCGCTCGCCGTGACGTTCGCCGGCCGGACCATTGCAGAGCTCAACGCCGTGCCCATGGCCGAACTGGCCGGGATCATCCGGCCCACCAGCAAGCTCAGGGACGCCGGGACAGCCAGCCGGGCCGCCGCCTCGGGCGAGACCAACGAAGTGGCCGTCGCCATCACCCGCGACCTCCTGCTGCGGATCACGGTCCTGCTGGAGCTGGGCCTGGGCTACCTCGCCCTGGGCCGCGCCACTCCCACCCTCTCCCCCGGCGAAATGCAGCGGCTGCGGATCGCCACGCAACTGCGTTCCGGCCTGTTTGGCGTGGTGTACGTATTGGACGAGCCGTCCGCCGGGCTCCACCCGGCCGACGCCGAACCGCTGCAGGCCGTGCTCGAAGCGCTCAAATCCTCCGGCAACTCCGTGTTCGTGGTGGAACACAACATGGACGTGGTCCGCCGTGCCGACTGGCTGGTTGATGTGGGTCCCCGCGCCGGTGAAGGCGGCGGCGAGATCCTGTACAGCGGCCCCGTGGCCGGGCTCGCCGAGGTGGGGTCGTCCGTCACCCGGCCGTTCCTGTTCCCTGACGGGAACAACGGGAAGCGCGACGGCGGCACGCGCCGGGGCAGCGCTGCGCCCGGTGCGCCTGCGGTCAGGAAGCCTGCGGTGAGAGCGGCGGACGGCTGGCTGGGGCTGAAGGGCATCAGCCGGCACAACCTCCGGGACCTCGATGCAGAATTCCCGCTCGGCATCCTGACCGCGGTCACGGGTGTTTCGGGCTCGGGCAAGTCCACACTGGTGAGCCAGGTCCTGGCCGAGGCGGTGGGGGCACGGCTGCACCCGGAACAGGGCGCGGAGGCGGCTGCCGCACCCGAGGACCTGGGACCCGAGGACAATGAATCCGGCGGGCTGCTGAATGTCGCCGAGGCAGTGGGCGAAACCAGCGGAATGGACCGGATTGACCGGCTGGTGCGGGTGGACCAGAAACCCATCGGCCGCACGCCGCGGTCCAACCTGGCCACCTACACCGGGCTCTTTGACGCCGTGCGCAAGGAGTTCGCCGCCACGGAGGAGGCTCGCGCCCGCGGTTTCGGTGCCGGACGGTTCTCCTTCAACGTTGCCGGCGGCCGCTGCGAGACGTGCCTGGGTGAGGGTTTTGTGGCCGTGGAGCTCCTGTTCCTGCCGGGCAGTTACGGCCCTTGCCCCGAATGCCAGGGATCGCGCTACAACCCGGAAACCCTTGAGGTCGCGTACAGCGGCAAGAACGTGGCCGAGGTGCTGGCCATGACCGTGGACTCCGCCGCGGAATTCCTCAAGGACGTTCCGGCTGCCGCGCGCAGCCTGCAGACGCTGCGCGACGTGGGCCTGGGCTACCTTCGGCTGGGCCAGCCCGCCACCGAACTGTCCGGCGGCGAGGCGCAGCGGATCAAGCTGGCCACCGAACTCCAGCGGGCGCGCCGCGGACACACCCTGTACCTGCTGGACGAGCCCACCACGGGCCTGCACCCCGCGGACGTCCAGCTGCTCATGGCCCAGCTTCACGGTTTGGTGGACGCCGGCAACACGGTCATCGTGGTGGAACACGAGATGGACGTGGTGGCCGCAGCCGACTGGGTGATCGATCTCGGGCCTGCCGGCGGCGACGCCGGCGGTGAAATCGTGGCATCCGGGACACCCGCCGCCGTTGCGCGTTCCAAGAAGAGCCGGACGGCACCGTACCTGGCAACCGCGCTCCGCAAGTGATCAGCGGCCCGCGCAGGCCATCAACGCTACGCCCGGTAAGTATCTCGATTTGATAACGCGGCGCCACTGTTTTAGCGTGGAACGTGATCCCGCCGAGCGGGACAACGAATGCCCGGTGCTGCCACCACCAGTTACTGCCCGGCCGGCAGACACCGTAAATGACCTCTAGTTTGTCAGGGGCGGGCAGTGGCGCGACAACGTCCGGGGACGGACCGAGCGCAGGTGGCCCTTCGGAGCATCCACCCTCATGAACACTTCCACTCGCATGAACAAATCCAAATTGGGAACCGTTGCGCGCCGCGGAGTCACGCTTGCTGCCGTTTCGGCCGCGGGCCTCGCACTCTCCGCGACAGCTGCTAACGCGGCCATGCCCACAGCAACGAGCGCCAGCACCTGGGACGCCTTGGCCCAGTGTGAAAGCGGCGGCAACTGGAGCACCAACACGGGCAACGGCTTCAGCGGCGGGCTGCAGTTCACGGCCAGCACCTGGGCAGCCTACGGCGGCACTGGATCGGCCGCGGACGCCACCCGCGAGCAGCAGATCGCAGTCGCCGAGAACGTCCAGGCCAGCCAGGGCTGGGGCGCCTGGCCCGCCTGTGCAGCCAAGCTGGGACTGAGTGGCGGCGGCGGTGCACCTGCACCGAGCGTTCCGGTCGCCCCGGCCCCCGCCGAAGTTCCCGTGCAGGCCGCGCAGGCTCCCGTCCAGGCCGCTTCGGCTGCAGTAGCGCCCGCCCAGGCGCCCGTCCAGGCCGAACCGCGCCATGCCGCCGAGGTGCCGCTGAGCGGCGAAACCTACACGGTAGAGGCCGGCGACACCCTGAGCACCATCGCCGAAAAGCTGAACATCACCGGCGGCTGGCAGACCCTTGCCGACGCCAACGCTGACACCATCGTGGATCCCGACCTGGTGTTTGAAGGACAGGTGCTGCAGCTGCCTGCCTAAGGCAGCAGCCATCCTGAACCAGGGGCACTGATAGACAACGACGCCGGAGCGTCCCCTTTTCGGGGAGCTCCGGCGTCGTTGTTTGCTGGGTCGTTGTCTACTGGTCAGCACTAACTGGTCAGCGTCAGCTTTGCAGCACCTGCGGTTCCTGCCCGACGGGCGTCCCATTGACGCCCGAGCCGGCCTTGCCCAGGCTCCAATAGCCCCTGAACTCGGAGCGTTTGGGATCAAGGCCCGCTTCATTCACGAGGTATCGGCGCAGGATCTTCACTGTTGCTGCCTCCGCCGCCACCCAGGCGTAGGTGTCCCGGACCGGCGCTGTGGAAGAGCCGGCTTTCGGCACAGCCTTCCTGATTGCCGCGTCCAGCAGTCCTCCGCGCGGGCTGTCTGTGGGCTGCCTGGCCAGCCAGGTAACCCGAACTGAGGATCCGGTGCTGATGGTCCTAAAGTCCGCGGGATCCTGGACCTCCAGGAATGCATGCCCGCCGACGTTGGCCGGCAGGGTCTCCAGGATAGAGTTGATCGCGGGGACCGCCGTCTCGTCTCCCGCCAGAAGCACTTGGCTGGCTCCCTGCGGCTCCCAGCGGATTCCTGTTTCGCTGAGCCGCGTGGCACTGGTGATGGCACTGGCCTCGGGGCCGATGATGACGGCCCCCGTTCCGACTTCGGCAGCCGCGGCCCACTCCGAGGCCGGAGCGCCGTGACCCTCCGCTACACGGTGGATGACAAAATCAACGTCGATCTCCCGCCCCTGCGCGGTGGCCCGAATGGCGCCGACGGTGTAGCTGCGGATGAATCCCCGCCCTGGCTGTTCGGTCTTGAGCCAGTCCTGGTACCAGCCCGGGTACAACTGGCCGTCCGGTCCGCCGAGGGGCGCCAAGGGTTGGCCGGCAGCGGGAATAAGCAGCTTGATTCGAAGGTCCCTCGTCGGCCCGGGAACCCCAAACCGTTCCAGTACGGCGCCGGAGAATGTGATGCGGCGAAAGTGCGGACCCACGTCTTTGATGCGAAAGACTTCGACGTCGAAGGCACGGAGCGGGTAGGGCGGAGTGTCAACGGTTGTGCTCATGGCTCGGCTTTCATGACTCGTTGATCGACTTTCAAACTCGGGGACCAGACGGCGAAGGCGGCGGTAACAGGATTTCGTCCTGCCGGCCGCCGCCTCAGAGGCCGCTACGGCAGCTGCGGGTCCACGCCGTAGTGCTTCGCCAGGTCGGTGATGACTGCATGGGCGCCCTGGATGCTGACGGAGGCCAGGAAGGTCGCGTCAGCAACGTCGAGGACTTCGCCTTCCAGCCGTTCCCACAGCGGGTTCGACTGGAACTTTTCCTGCTGCGCCCGGGCCTTGTCGCCCTCGGCTCCGGCGGGTGTGAACGCGCTGACCATTACCAGTCCGGCGTCACCCTGGAGGATCTGTTCGGACGAGAGAGGCACGAAGATTTCCTTCTCGCTGTCCGGGGCGCCCTTGGGCCGCGGGATGCGCATGTCCGTCATGATTTCGCCGATGAAGGAGTTCGACGAGTAGAGGCGGGCGGTGTCGCCGCCGGTGAACCGGACCAGCGAGTAGGTGGCGTCCGGCTTCTTGG
Organism: Arthrobacter oryzae; assembly: GCF_030812315.1. Taxonomy (GTDB): domain Bacteria; phylum Actinomycetota; class Actinomycetes; order Actinomycetales; family Micrococcaceae; genus Arthrobacter; species Arthrobacter oryzae_B. Next base: position 265,962 of record NZ_JAUSSM010000004.1, read on the forward strand.
CCAGGATCTCGGCCCCGACTTTCTGGGCGCGGTCCTCGTAGGCCTTGACCAGTTCTTCGGCCTTGGCCTTCTTGCCCAGCGCCTCGCCCAGGAAGACGACGTTCTCTTTCCAAGTGGGGCCGGTGCTGACGGAGAAGATCGTCGGGGCAATCTTGGACAGCTGCGGGTAGAGGGCCTCGTGCCGGACTTTCGCCGAGACAATCAGGTCGGGCTGGAGCTCCAGGATTTTTTCCAGGTTGGGCTCGGCCAGCGTGCCCACATTGACGGAATCCTTGGTGGCCTCCGCGACGTCGCCGAGGTACGGCGCGAAGGGGGACTTCGGATCCTGCCGGTACTGGACATAGCCCACCAGGTCCGCGCCGAGCAGGAGGGCTGCGTCAATGTAGCTGGGGTCCAGCGCAACGACGCGCTTCGGGACGGTGTCGATGGTGGTGGAACCCATAGTGTGTTCCATGGTCAGGGGATATCCCGCGGTGTCAGCGGGTGCACTGGAAGTCTCGCTGGTGGCGGCCGGGGCGCCGCAGGCTGCAGTGGCCAGCAGGGCCAGGCCGGCGGCGGCAGCGCCGAAGTGCTTGAGGATGCGTGTTTTCACGGAGTCGCTTTCAAACGATGTGACGGGGAGATGACTCTTAGGCAAGGCTTACCTGCGTCTGGCGTAGACTGTAGCAGGATTTTTTGAAATACATCACGGATGAATGACGTAATAGATCGGAGCCGCGTGGTGACACTCGACCCGGCCGTGGCCCCGTCCCGGGTGCGGGGAGGAGCGCCCGTCCCCCTGCCGCGTCCGCGCAAGAGGGCCTCCGCTGCCCGCTGGCTCTGGGTATCCGTGGCGGCCCTTCTGGGCTCAGCCTTCCTGAGCATCTGCATCGGCGGGCAGCCCTCGTCCCTGCAGGATGTGTGGCACGCGGTGGCCACACCGGATGGGAGCGTCATGGACGTGACCATCCGTGAGCTGCGGTGGCCGCGCACGGTGCTGGCCGTCTGTGCCGGTGTCTGCCTGGGACTGGCGGGAACCCTGGTGCAGGGTCACACCCGGAACCCGGTTGCGGATCCGGGGCTGCTCGGCATCAACCAGGGCGCGGCACTGGCAATAGTCGCCGCCACGGCCCTTGCCGGGGAACTGACCGCGCTGCCGCAGGCCCTGCTGGCTTTCGCCGGCGCGCTGGCTGCAAGCGTGCTGGTCTTCATGATCGGCTCGGCCGCCCAGCGTGGCGCGACTCCGGTCACCCTGGTTCTGGCCGGAGCCGCCGTAACGGCCCTTTGCGCAGGACTCGTCTCCGGGATTGTGCTGCTCAACGATCAGGCGCTGGACACCCTGCGGTTCTGGCAGGTCGGGTCCTTGGCAGCCCGAAGCGACGTGGTCACTGTGATCTGGCCGTTCATCGTGGCCGGCGCCGTACTGGCGGTACTGAACATCAAGCCCCTCAATGCCCTGGCCCTTGGTGCGGACACCGCCGTCTCGCTGGGGATCTCCGTGTTCAAGGTACGGGCCGCGGGAATTGCCGCCGTGACGCTGCTGGCCGGTTCTGCCGTGACCATGGCGGGACCCATCGCCTTCGCCGGACTCCTGGTTCCCCACATTACGCGCGCCATGACCGGCCCGGACTACCGCTGGCTGGTTCCCGTTTCGGCAATAACGGGCGCCACCGTGCTCCTGCTGGCAGACACGGCAGGGCGGGTGATTGCCCGCCCCGGCGAGCTGTCCGTGGGAGTGGTCCTGGCCGTGGTCGGAGCTCCGTTCTTCGTTTACCTTGCCCGACGGCGGAGGCTGGCCACGGTATGACACTCCTGCAGAAGCAACCGCCGTCGCCCGCAACCACCATCCGTGTCCTCAGGGCAGGCCCGGTCTCGGTCCGGCTGAATCTACGCACGGTCCTCGTGGGGTGTGTGCTTGGCATCATCCTGGTCGGCGCCATGGCCCTGCACGTCGCTTTCGGCGGGACCCCGTTGCCGTACCCGGATGTGCTGGCGGCGCTCCTCGGTGATGACTCGAAAGCCCGCACCCACCTTGCCGTCACCGAATTCCGCGCACCGCGGATGGTGGCCGCCGTCGTCGTCGGCGCCGCGTTGGCGACAGCCGGGGCCATCACCCAAACCGTGGCCCGGAATCCGCTGGCGAGCCCCGACCTGCTCGGCGTCACCGCCGGCGCTTCGCTGGGCGCGGTCACCGTGCTGGTGGTCGCCGGCGGCGGGCACGCCGGACTCAGCGGCCTCGCAGCCACAGTGGGAATGCCGGTTGCGGCCTTCACAGCGGGCATCGTGAGCGGCGTGGCCGTCTACCTGCTCGCCTACCGGCGCGGGCTGGACAGCTACCGCCTGGTCCTGGCGGGCCTCGGCATCTCCGGACTGGCCGCCAGCCTGACCACCTGGATGCTGACATTGGGCGACGTGACCAGCGCGGCCCAGGCCCTGACCTGGATGACAGGCTCACTCAACGGCAAGGATTGGGCCACCGTTCAGCCCATGGCCGTCAGTGCGGCGGTGCTCATCGCCGCGGCCCTGTTCAGCAGCCGCTGGCTCCTGCTGACGAGCCTCGGCGAAGACACGGCCATCGGCCTCGGCGCACGGATCGGTGCCATCCGGCTCGTCGTGCTCACCATCGCCGTGCTGCTGGCCTCTGTTGCCACCGTGACGGCCGGTCCCGTGGCGTTCGTGGCCTTGGCCAGCCCGCAGATCGCCCGGTCCCTGACCTCCACCGTCATTCCTCCGGTGGGCGTATCAGCGCTGGTGGGGGCGGTCTTCGTCCTGCTGTCCGATACGGTGGCGGCCAACGCCCTCAGCGCCCCGCTGCCTGTCGGCGTCGCCACCGCCGTCGTTGGGGCGCCGTTCCTGATCCATCTGATCCTGAAGTACCAGCGGAGGCTGAGTTGACCACCCCCACATTGCTCGAACAAGGGCTCCGCGCCCAAAACCTCAGCCTCGGGTACGACGGCGCGGACATCATCAGCAACCTGTCCCTCACCATTCGGGATGCCCAGGTGACGTCCATCATCGGGCCCAACGGCTGCGGAAAGTCCACGCTGCTTCGCGGGCTCGGCCGGCTGCTCGCACCCCGTTCCGGCGAAGTGATCCTGGACGGCGTGCCGCTGGCCGGGCAGTCGACACGCCAGATCGCCACGAGAATTAGTGTGCTCCCGCAAAGTCCCGTTGCGCCGTCCGGGCTGACGGTGGCCGACCTCGTCTCCCGCGGCCGGCATCCCAGGCAGAAGTGGTACCAGCAGTTTTCCCCTGCGGACGAGTCGGTCGTGGAGGACGCCCTCCGCGCGACCGACATCCTGGAGCTCGCCGGCACGCCCATCGAGGACCTCTCCGGAGGCCAGCGGCAGCGGGCCTGGATCTCCATGACACTGGCTCAGGAAACGGGCATCCTGCTGCTGGATGAACCCACCACGTACCTCGACCTCGCGCACCAGGTCGACGTTTTGGAGCTCGTCCGCCGCCTCAACCGTGAGCACGGCCGGACGGTGGTGATGGTGCTCCACGACATTTCGCTCGCGGCCCGCTACTCGGAGCACATCGTGGCCATGAAGGACGGCCGCATCCTGGCCCAGGGCAGCCCGGCCGAAGTAGTCACGCCCGAGCGCCTCCTCGATGTCTTCGGCCTCGACGCGCAAGTGGTTAGCGAGCCGACGGACGGCCGGCCGCACGTCATTCCGCTGGGGCACCGCAGCTAGAACGGGCACCGCGGCCGGGACCCGCAAAACCACCGGTGCCCGGTCCAGCGGACGCAGATGACAACGACGCCGGAGCGTCCCCTTTGTGGGGAGCTCCGGCGTCGTTGTTTTAGGCCAATTCAGAAAGTCAGTTCAGGCTGGCGTGCGTGTACGTGGCCTGCGGCAGTTCCCGGACGATCCGGACCTTCCACGCGGAATCGTCGCTGGTGTCCAGGACAGCCACGGTGCCGATGTGCAGGTGCAGGGCGACGCGCTTGGCTGCCAGGAGTTCCAGGTAGAGGTGCTCGTTCATTCGCGCCGGCGAATCGATCACGAACTTCACGGCGTCGCGCACCTTGCGGTAATTGTCGCTGCGCTCGCGGTGCATGTGCAGCTCCAGCGAGTGGCGCTGGCGGACCTTCGGCTCATGCTTATTCAGCCACGAGACGCCTGCGTGCACACCGATCACAACGGCCAGTGATACGGCGTAGATCCACCAGCCGGTGGACAGCAGGAAGAGGGGGAGGTTGGCGATGGCCACGACTGCGATGAACAGGCGGAGGGCTACGATGCGCCGAAGAGTGAGGGCGACAGAGCCGATGGCGGCGCGGAAACCGTGCTGCTCCTTGCGGGCTGCTTCCGGGTCCAGGGTGAACTCATCAAGCACCAGGACGCCGTTGGCTTCCGGGCTCAGCATTTGTCCGAACTTCGGAGTGAACGGAACTGCTTGGGTAAGTGTCATGTCGTATCTTCCGGAGGGTGGCTGAGGCGGGATTTGCTTGCGGTCATCTTAGTCAAATTGTGACCGTGTTGTCGCCACCGTCTCACCATACGGTCCAGTAGACTACGCCGCATCCCCTGCCAGCCGCTGACAGCCTAGCAGTGTTTGCCGGTGCGCGGCGGCACCCGGCATTTGGTCTGGGACCCCGGCACCTCCACACTTGGAGGATGCAGACTTTCCTTCCCTATCCAGATTTCCAGCAGAGCGCCGCGGTCCTGGACCGCGTCCGGCTCGGCAAGCAGCGTGTCGAGGCGCTGCAGACCCTGCGTGCGCTGGTGATCCCGGAGTACGGCTGGCAGTCGCACCCGGCCGTCCGCATGTGGATGGGCCACGTCCCCGCCCTGACCATGTACGGCCTGGCCATGGCGGATGAATGGATCGCCCGCGGCGGCGAAGACACCACCCGCGCCAAGATCGTCGAATTCGCGCCGCAGGCAGATCACCCCGCTTACGCGGCCAAGATCCCCATGCCGCCGTGGCTCGGCGAGCCGGACCTCCACCTCAGCCACCGCTCCCGGCTGCTGCAGAAGGAACCGCGCTTCTATAGTGAACTGTTTCCGGGAACGCCGGCCGACCTGGAGTACGTCTGGCCCGAACCGCGGCACGAGTTCCTCCCCGAAGATCCGGTTGGCGACCGGCTCTGGATCCTGCGCGCCCAGGTGGGCGACACCGACCCGGAAAAGCTGGACACCATCAGCCTGCCGGAGGTTGGCCGCGCCGCGAAGGCCGCCGCCCAGTCCGACGAATACGAGTTCGTCTACGCCGACTCCGGCTCGCGCCGGCCTGCTAAGAACCCCAAGAAGCGGCCTCCCAAGCAGCTCGTCAAGAAGCCCACCCGGAAGCGTCAGCTGCAGGAAGAGGCCTTCCGCACCCTCCCCGGCAATTCGGCGATCGCCGTGCCGTTCGACGGCGGCGCCACGTTTGCGCTGGGCAAGGTGCAGGGCCGCCCCATCACGGTGGACGGGCGTTTCGCCCGGAACTTCCAGGTGACCGAGGTTGTGGAACGCTCATCGTTCGACTACCCGGCCCTGCTGCAGGACCCGCGGCTGTTCTTCCCGATTCCTGCGCCCTAGGCGTGCTTAGCGGCGCCTAACCGAGCCGTCGGGGCAGCTCTGGCAGACTGGCCCTTATGACTGTTCTTATGGCCGGCTGCGGCGATCTTGGTACCGAGGCCGGGCTGCGTTTCGCTGCCGCCGGCCACCGCGTGGTGGGCTGGCGCCGGTCGCCCGACAAGCTTCCGGCTGCCATCGAAGGTGTCGCGGCTGACCTGACCACGGCGGCGCTGCCGCCCATCCCGGCGGACACCACCGCCGTCGTCGTTGCCGTTGCCGCCGACTCGCCCACCGAGGACGCCTACCGGGCCGCCTACGTGGATGGGCTGGCGAACGTACTCGACGCACTTGAGCGCGCCCGCGGACACGACGCCGGGGCGTCACCTTCGCTGCTCCGGCGCGTGTTGTTCGTCTCCTCCACCGCCGTTTACGGTGACGCGGACGGCGGCTGGGTGGATGAAGGCACGACGCCGGCCCCCGGCGGATTCTCCGGCCGCATCATCCACGAGGCGGAGGAACTGCTGCACAGACGGCTCCTCGGCACCGGAATCGCTCCCGTGGTGCTCCGATTGGGCGGAATTTACGGCCCGGGGCGGACGCGGCTCATCGACCAGGTGCGTGGAGGCACGGCGGTGGCCCCGGCGGAACCCCGGTACACGAACCGGATCCACCGCGACGACGCCGCGGGGGCCATCGTGCACCTTTGCACTATGGCCGCAGAACCCGGTCCCGTGTACCTCGGCGTGGACGACGATCCCGCAGAGCTCGGCGAGGTCCAGCGCTTCCTGGCCGCCGAACTGGGACTCCCCCAGCCGGCGTCGGCCGTTGCTAGTGAACCCGGTGTTCCAGGGGGCGGGCCATCCCGCGGCGGCAACAAGAGGTGCAGCAACGCGCTGCTCCGCAGCACGGGGTTCGAGTTCACCTTCCCGACTTTCCGTGAGGGGTACCGCGCCATCCTGGCCGGCGAAGGCGTCCGGCACCCGTGATGTTCAGTCCGTAGCTGCCGTCATAGCCGAAGCCTTTGTAAGGGGAACTGTGGATTTTCAGCACATTATCGAGACCGTCGGCCGGTTCATGGACTTTGCCGGCGTCGCGGTTATGGTGATCGGCGCCGTCGTCTCCATCCCGATGGCCGTACGCGGATTCCAGCCGAGGCGCCTGCCGGAAGGCGCCGAACGGCTCTCCGTCTACCGCTCGTACCGGCAGCTGCTGGGGCGCTCCATCCTGCTGGGACTCGAGCTCCTGGTGGCGGCGGACATCATCCGGACGGTCGCGGTCACCCCGACGTACGAGAGCGTAGGCGTGCTGGCGATCATTGTGCTCATCCGGACCTTCCTGAGCTTCTCACTGGAACTGGAGATCACCGGCCGGTGGCCCTGGCAGAAAGAGCCCGCGGCCGAGGCGGCACCGGCCGGCTCCGCGGGCTCAGCAAGTGCCTGAGCCTGAACACACGGGCCTGCCTGACCCGTGGCCGGAGCCGCCCGAACTGCCCGGCCCGGTTCTCATGGAACAACGGTGGACGGACACCGTGTTCCTGCACTGGCGCATCCCTTATGAGGAGGCCGCGGCCTTCATGCCGTCCGGAGTGGTGCCCGACATTTTCGACGGGTCCGCCTGGGTGGGGCTGATCGGCTTCCGAATGCAGAAAGCGGGCTTTGGCCGCGGGCCCGCTGTGCCGTTTTTCGGGGACTTCAACGAGATCAACGTCCGCCTGTACTCGCGGGAACCGGACGGCACCCGGGGCGTTGTTTTCCTGAGCCTGGATGCTGACCGGCTGGCCGTTGTCCTGGCCGCCCGCGCGTCCGGGATCCCCTATGTGTGGTCGCACGCACGCTTCCGCCCGGCCCACTCCGGCAACCCTGCCACCGGCTATTCCGTGCGCAGGTTCCGGCACGGGGCTCGGAGCGATTTCGCGGTTGTGCCGGCGTTCGACGACGTCGCGGCGGATCCGCTGTCCGTCCACCTCACGGCCAGGTTCGGGCTGCACTCCCGCTTCCGCGGCCGCACGCTCTACATTCCGAACACGCATTCGGCCTGGCCGCTGTTCCGTGCCGAACTGACGGTACTGGACGACGGCTTGATCAGCGCCGCCGGCCTCAACGTGACGGGGCCGCCCGACTCCGTGCTGTACTCCCCCGGTGTCCGGACCCGGTTCGGGAAGCCGCGGGTGCTCGGGAGCTAGGCTGCAGTGAACTGGTGAAACCTAGTCCTCCGACGGCAACGACACCGGCTCGTACTCATCTGGCCGGGCGTCAGTCCAGCCTTGGCCTTTCGCAAACGTGGACACAAGGATTCCGATCCCCTCCCGGAGGGAATTTGAGGGGTCGTCATATAGAGCGGCTTCGCTGCACCTGCTGTGCAGGATGAGCTGCTCGGCCTCCAGTTTCGCTTCCGGAACCGTGGCACCAATAATCGAGGTGCGGGCCGGGAGCTCTGCCGCGTGAACGATTTCGGCTTTTGTCTCAGACAACGGAATGGTCGTGCCGCTACGAATCTCGTCATGCGGGAACGCAAACTCTGTCTCGTCCGGCGGCGTCGGGATTGTGTACTCAAGAAAGAAGGTCATGGGCCCAGCCTGACAAATAAATACTCCCGCCGAAAGCCGCATTATCTGGGAGGATTGAAAAATCAGCCCCCGGCCCAAGGAGAGTCGCCATGCTGAACCGCTTCCACGTGAATCCGATCCTTCCCGCGAAGGACGGTGCCCGGGCCCGGAAGTTCTACCGCGATGTCCTTGGCCTCGACCTTCTCACCGGCCCCGCGGACGATCCCATGGTGTTCGGCGCCGCGTCCGGTACGAGCATCGCGCTTACCGAGCTTCCGAACAGGGTTCCGCCGCCCTACCCAATGATCAGCTTCATGGTCGAAGACATCGAAGCCTTGGTGCAGGAACTGAAAGCGCGCGGCGCAACGTTCCAGCCCCCGAGCGCCGGGAGCTTCGCAGGCGTCGAGGGCAAAGCCGAGGGCGAGATCATTGACTTCGGTGCCGTGAAATCCGCGTTCCTCAAGGACACCGAAGGAAACATCATTGCACTGAACGAAATGATGGGCTGGCCACCGCACGAATAGGGTGGGCCCTAGCGGCCCGCCGCGTACCCCTGCGCTCCACGCGGATTGGCCGCGGCCTGCAGCACACCCGTCATTGGATCGCGCACGACGGCGGACAACCGTCCCAGCGTCCAGTCACCAGCCCGCGTGATTCGGTGGCCCCGACGCTCCAGGCCCGCAATGACGCCGTCGCCCAATCGGTCCTCAATCACGGCGCCGCCCGGCTCCCAGGTGCGGGGCCAGAATGATCCGGGCATCGACGTCGTGTGGAACGTCGGCGCATCGATGGCCTGCTGAGGCGAATAGCCGCCTACGATTGTCCGCAGCAGGTACGGCAACTGCCACTGGTCCTGCTGGTCCCCGCCGGGCGAGCCCAGCGCACTTACCGCGCTGCCGTTCCGAAGCACGAGCGTTGGCGTCAGCGTGGTGCGGGGGCGCTTCCCCGGGGTCAGCGTGGACGGCGTACCGGGTTCGAGCCAGGTCATCTGAAGCCGCGTGCCGAGGCAGAAACCCAGTTCGGGAATCGCCGGGGACGATTGCAGCCAGCCGCCTGAAGGAGTCGCAGAGATCATGTTTCCCCAGCGGTCCACCACGTCGATATGGCACGTATCGCCGCGGGTCTCACCAGTCCCCAGCACGGTCGGCTCACCCACGCCTGCTCCGGAACCGCTACCGCGCAGGACCGACCCGTCGTCGTCGTTCACGAGCGCGGGCGGCAAATACTCGGTCCGCAGCGGCGGGTGGAACGGTTCGCGTCCCCGAACCTTGCCGGGCCGGAATTCGAGCGACGCCCGCCCCGTGATCAACGCGCGGCGCGTAGCGGCGTACTCGGCGGACAGCAGATAATCGAGCTGAACATCCGCATCGCCGTAGTAGGCCTCCCGGTCCGCGAGCGCCAATTTCTGTGCCTCAAGGATGGTGTGCGCGCCAAGCTCGGTGGACGGATCAAGGTATTCGTCAGCGAACCCATCCAGGATCGCAAGGGCCTGCAACAGTGCCGGACCCTGACCCCACGGGCCGGTCTTCGCGATCGTGTGGCCCCGAAAGCGGAAGGTGGCGGCGGGTTCGTAGCCCGCCTCAAAGTCCGCCAGATCACTCATTTCCAGCACGCCGCGATGGTCCATGCCGGATGAGTGCCTGTGCGGCGCCTGGACGGACCTCACCATCGCCGTTGCGACGAAGCCCTGACGCCATTCACGGCGGGCCGCATCGATCCGCGCCTCCCGCGAGGACTCCGTCGCCCCCGCCTCCAGAAGCCGCTCGAGGGACCGCGCGTAGGCCGGATTGCGGAGCAGCTCCCCTTCGGCCGGGACCCTGCCTGCGGGCATCCACAGTTCGGCCGACGTGGTCCAGTGCTCCCGGAACAGCCCGGAAACGGCGGCGATCGTCGCGCCGACGCGGCCCAGCACCGGGTGGCCGTCGCGGGCGTACCCGATCGCAAACTCCAGCACCGCTTGCAGCTCCCACGTCCCATGGTCGCGCAGCAGCAGAAGCCAGGCGTCGACGGCGGCAGGCACCGCTGCAGCCAGGGCACCCGAGCCGGGGACCAATTCCAGGCCTTCCGAACGATAGTGTTCGGGCGTTGCTCCGGCGGGCGCGGGACCCTGCCCCATCAGGACCACCGGTCGGCCTGGGTCCTCGGCGGTGACGAACACACCGGTCATGTCCCCGCCCGGACCGTTCAGGTGCGGCTCGACAACGTGGAGCACAAACGCCCCGGCGGCAGCGGCGTCGAACGCGTTCCCGCCGCGTTCCAGCACCGCCTGCGCGGCCGCCGTCGCGATCCAGTGCGTTGAAGCGCTCATCCCAAAGGTGCCCTGCAGGGTGGGGCGCGTGGTGAACGGATCGGGCCGGGTGAAAGTCATGGGCTACTTTCCCAGGCCGGCCTTGCGCAGTGCCTCGGCCATGGCGGTGTTGACCGGGGCGGGCTTGGGCGGCGGCGTCCGCTTGGCGTCGGCACGGTCGTTCCTCGCGGGGCGGCCGTCGTTCCTCGCAGGCCGGGCGTCGCTCCCCGGCCGCGGTGCACTGTTGCCCTGCCGCGGCGCACTGCTCCCCTGCCGCCCGCCGGCAGCAGCCGGCCGGCCGTCGGAAGGTGCCGGTTCGTCGTCGAGCCTCAATGTGAGCGAGATGCGCTTCCGCTCAGGATCGGCCTCGAGGACCTTGACCCGCACCACCTGCCCGGACTTCACCACTTCGCGCGGATCGGACACGAAGCGGTTGGCCAGCGCAGACACGTGCACCAGCCCGTCCTGGTGCACGCCGACGTCCACGAACGCCCCGAACGCGGCCACGTTGGTGACGGTTCCCTCCAGAATCATTCCGGGCCGGAGGTCGGAGATCTTCTCGATCCCTTCCGAGAACTTGGCCGCTGCGAAGGCCGGCCGTGGATCCCGGCCGGGCTTCTCCAGCTCGGAAATAATGTCCTGCACGGTGGGCAGGCCGAATGCGCCCTCAACGAAGTCCTGCGGGTTGAGCGCCGCGAGGCTGCCGGCACCCGTCGCGCCAAAGGCTGCCTTGCCGGCAGTTGCCGTTCCGCCTGCGGCGGCGAGGATCTTGCGCGCCACCGGGTAGGCCTCCGGGTGCACACTGGACGCGTCCAGCGGCTCTGCTCCCCCGGTAATCCGCAGGAAGCCCGCGCACTGTTCGAACGCCTTGGCGCCCAGCCGCGGCACTTTCTTCAGCTCACTCCGCTTGGCAAAGGGCCCGTGCTCGTTCCGGTACGCCACGATGTTCTCGCTCAGCAGCGGTCCGACGCCGGCCACGCGGCTCAGCAATGCGGGCGACGCCGTGTTGACGTCCACCCCAACAGCGTTGACGCAGTCCTCCACCACGGCATCCAGGCTGCGGTCCAGCTTCGCGGCCGTGACATCGTGCTGGTACTGCCCGACGCCGATCGACTTGGGCTCGATCTTCACCAGTTCCGCCAGCGGATCCTGCAGGCGCCGGGCGATGGACACAGCCCCGCGCAGGGAAACATCCATACCGGGCAGCTCGGCAGCAGCCAGAGCCGACGCCGAGTACACGGACGCTCCAGCCTCGGACACCACGAGCTTTTCGGGCGCCCGGGTTCCGGGCGCTCCGGTCCCCGATTGCCCCGCAGTTTGCCCTGCCCCGGACTCCGCTGACAGCTTCTTGATCAGTTCGAGGGCAAGCTTGTCGGTCTCCCGTGATGCGGTCCCGTTGCCGATCGCCACGAGTTCGACGGCGTGCTGGCGCGCCAGCCGGACCAGCGTGGCCAGGGCTTCGTCCCATTTCCGTGCCGGGGCGTGCGGGTAGACAGTGTCTGTGGCCACCACCTTGCCCGTCCCGTCCACCACCGCCACCTTCACGCCGGTGCGCAGCCCGGGATCCAGTCCGAGGGTGGCCCTGTTCCCGGCCGGGGCAGCCAGCAGCACGTCGCGAAGGTTGGCGGCGAAAACCCGGACCGCTTCGTCTTCCGCCGCGGCGAACATCCGGCCGCGCAGGTCGGCCGTCAGCCGGGCCAGCACCCGCGAGCGCCACGCCACCTGCGCCGTCTGCAGGAGCCACTCGTCGGCGGGCCGGCCGCGGTCCGCAACCCCGAGGAACCTGGCCACGGCGGATTCGTACCGGCCGCGGGCGGCGGCCAGGGCGTCGTCGTCGGACGGTTCAGCTTCGGCGAGATCCAGCTCCAGCACCCCGTCCTTTTCCCCGCGGAGCAGCGCCAGGACACGGTGCGACGGCATCCCGGACGGCGCCTGAGAAAACTCGAAGTAGTCCTTGAACTTCTGGCCCTCGGTCTCCTGGCCCTTCTTTACCCGGGACACCATGCGGCCCTGGGTCCAGAGCCTTTCACGGAGGCTGGCGGCGAGGTCGGGGTCCTGCGCCACCCGCTCCACCAGGATGGACCGGGCGCCCGCCAGCGCCGCGGCGGCGTCGTCGATGGAGTGTTCAGCGTTCAGGTACTTGGCGGCCTCGCGCTCCGGATCCAGTTCCGGGCGCTTGAGCAGCGCATCGGCGAGCGGCTCCAGCCCCGCCTCGCGGGCGATCTGAGCCTTGGTCCGCCGCTTGGTCTTGAACGGGAGGTAAATGTCTTCGAGTCGGGACTTGGTATCGGCGTCGACGACGGCGGCCTGCAGTTCCGGTGTCAGCTTGCCCTGGGAGGCTATCGCCTCCAGGACGGTCCGACGGCGGTCCTCCAGTTCGCGGAGGTACCGTAGCCGCTCCTCGAGCTCGCGGAGCTGCGTGTCGTCCAGGGTCCCGGTGGCTTCCTTGCGGTACCGGGCGATGAAGGGAACCGTCGAGCCGCCGTCGAGCAGTTCCACCGCTGCCTTGACCTGCCAGGCCTTCACGCCCAGTTCGCGGGCGATCTGGGCCGCGATCTGTTCCGCCACGGCGTCGGCTGTCTTTCCGGCGGGCTTGCCGGTGGTCTTGCCGGCCGGCTGGTCGGCTGCCAGGGCGGCAGTTTTTCCGGGCATCGCGGCGCCCGGAGTTGCGGGGGACGGGGAAGGGCGCTGCGGGATGTGGTTCACCCAGAACATTTTGCCTTACCGGACCGACACTATGGCACGGGCTGCGCGAGATTGGGTCTACCGGGCCCGGGGCATAAGTGATGTAGTGGCAGTAGGAAGGCCAGCAACCAACGGAGGCGGTCCATTATGCAGGAGTTGCTCATTATCCTTCAGGACGGCTTTGAGGAGGACAATGTCACCGTCTTCGTTAATGGCAAGCAGGCCAGGCGCGACACCGATCTCTCCACCAATCCGCTCTTGGGCATAGCAGAGGAGGTCGCAATCGAGCTTCCGGCGCGCGGGGCCACCATCGGCGTCGAAGTCACCAGCCGGGGTCTGGCCGGCGGCGTCAAGCTCAGCGGACGGCCGAAGAGCCTCCTCGTGTCCATCGAGGAAGGCAAACTGGTGATTCGGGAAGGAACCGGACGCGAGGCCTTCCTGTAGCTTGCGGTCCACCGGAGACCCGGCGCAGGAGACCCGGCGCAAGTAAACACCGGCAGACAGGGACGAGCGCCAACTGACCGAGCGCCGCGAACGGTTCGCGGCGCTCGGTCAGTTGGCGCTGGGTCAGTTGCAGTCAGCCGGTGCTTTCATCCGGCCTTAGGCCATGTTCTCCATGGGCCTTTTTTCCGAAATGTGTTCCACCAGTTCGCCGACGCGCTCTTCCGAGTAGTTGCGTGCAATGTCGCCCTGGCTGATGATGCCCACCAGCTTGTGGTCGGAAATGACAGGCAGGCGCCTGATCTGGTACTGCTCCATCACTGCGATGGCTTCGTCGATGTTGGCGTCAGCATCGATCCAGCGCAGATTGCCCTGGGCCAGATCGATGGCCCTGACTTCCCTGGCGTCCAGGCCCTCGGCAACGCACCGGAGTACGATGTCGCGGTCGGTGATGAGTCCCTTGAGTTTGCCTTCGCTGCCGCAGATCGGCAGCGATCCACAGTCAAGGTCACGCATCATTACAGCTGCTTCCTGCAGCGTCTGATCCTCCTTGACGCACTGTGCGTTGGTGGTCATGAATTCACGTACGACGCTCATCAGTCCTCCTTCATCGGTTGGGGTTCGACGCAGGGGCCTCGGCTCCGGCGCCGATGCTGTCAGCCTACGCCCGGGCAAACGCCCTGACTAGGCTCAATCATGGTTCGTCGGACCGCGGATCAGGACGGCGCGCCCGGGCCGGTTTGGGGTCGATTTTTGCCTACAAACAGGGCCTGGACCATCTCGTTCCACTGCCGTCTTGCTTAAGTTGAAGATGCCCGCCTACTCGGCGATGTCCTCAGCCCACAGCGCCGGGTGGTCCTGCTGGAAGCTGAGCATCATGTCCTCGCAGCGCTGGTCGTCCAGCACCAGCACTTCCACCCCGCGCGAGCGCAGGAGCTCAAACTCGCCGGCGAACGTCCGGGCCTCCCCCACCACCACCCTGGGAATCTTGAACTGGATGATCGTCCCTGTGCACATCGCACACGGGGCCAGCGTGGTGTACAGCGTGGTGTCCCGGTAACTCTTTTGCCGGCCGGCTGCCCGGAGCGCGGCCATCTCGCCGTGGGCGATCGGATCGCCGTGCTGCACGCGTTCGTTGTGCCCGCTGGCGATCACTTCGCTCCCCCTCGCCAGCGCAGCCCCGATGGGTATGCCGCCTTCACTGAGGCTCTTTTGTGCTGCCCGGACGGCAGCTTCGAAAGCGGCTTCGTCGAATGCAGTAAAGGCAATCTGCTCAGTCATGTTCCCCAGTTCGGTCTCGGCGGTTCGGGTCGGCAATCCAGCGGGCCCTGGGTTGTTGGGCTTTCAGTGCCTGGTGCTTCTCAGACCATACGCCGGCGGTGCGAACCCCGACCAGACCCCACGGCCCTTGGGCGTGGCTCTCAGATCCGGTCCCGGGTGGTCACCGCGGCGGTGAATTTCCCGGCGGCCCAATAATGTCCGGGGGCTTTGGTAGCTTGGCTATAGGACATCAACGGCAACACGATATCGACGGCAACGAGGCGCAGTGTTTCTTCTTGAACCGCAAGCACCGGATCTGGATCAGGATCTGGTCTTCTCCGCGAGCGATCTCGTCATCGCGGCCACGTGCGAGTATCAGCTGCTGCGCAAGCTGGACGAAAAACTGGGCCGGTCCCCCAAAGCGGAGTTCGAGGCCGACGAAATGCTGGCGCGCACAGCGAAGCTTGGTGACATCCACGAGCACAAGGTCCTGGACAAGTTCCTGGAAGAGTTCGGCCCGTGGGATCCCGCCACCGGCCGAGGTGTGTACGACGTCGCGGCCGCCGGGGCCATGGACCGCACCACCCTGCAGGCCAAGCATGCCGAATCCGTTCATGCCCTGCGGGCAGGGGCGGACGTCGTCTTCCAGGCGGCTTTCTTCGACGGCCGCTTCCACGGCCGTTCCGACTTCCTGGTCAAGCAGGCCGACGGCAGCTACGCCGTGTACGACACCAAACTCGCCCGCCACGCCAAGGTGACGGCGTTGCTCCAGTTAGCCGCGTACGGCGACCAGCTTCTCCACGCAGGAATTGCGCCGGACCCTGCGGTCACGCTGATCCTGGGCGCCACGGTGGATATGCCCGAAGGCGGCTTCGACTACGTTCGGAGCAGCCACAAACTGGCGGACATCCTGCCGGTCTTCCGCGAAAGGAGGGACCGGTTCCTGGCGCTCACTGCCGGCCACCGCAACCAGTCCGACGTCGTCAGCTGGGGCGCGTCCGGCGTCGTGGCCTGCGGCCGTTGCGATTACTGCCAGGAACAAGTAAAAGCCACTGATGATCTCCTCCTGGTGGCACGGATGAACTCGTCCCAGCGGAAGAAACTTCACGCGCAAGGGATCTTCACGGTCAAGCAGCTGGCAGACGCCACGTTGCCCGGAGCCAACGCCTCGCTACTGCGTATGCAGGATCAGGCCAGGATGCAAAGCAATGCCGGAACGGCGGAGGGATCCGTCAGTTACGTCAAGGACGGTGAACAGCACTGCATTAGCTACCGTGTAATCCCGGAGAACACGCTGGCGGAGATTCCCCCGCCGAGCCCCGGAGACATCTTCTTCGACTTCGAAGGGGACCCGCTGTGGCAGGACAGCGCCACCGGGGTCTGGGGGCTTGAGTACCTTTTCGGGGTCATTGAAGCACCGCTGGAGCCTGGGGGCACTACCGTTTTCAAGCCGTTCTGGGCACACAGCCGAGCGGCGGAGAAGCAGGCGTTCCTGGATTTCCTGGACTACGTGGAGAACAGGCGGCGCAGGTATCCCGACATGCACGTCTACCACTACGCCGCCTATGAGAAGACCGCCCTCCGCAAACTGTCGGTCATGCACGTCGCAGGGGAGGACACCGTGGACAACTGGCTGCGGGACGGGCTCCTGGTGGACCTGTACCAGACCGTCCGGAACAGCATCCGCGTCTCCGAGAACTCCTACAGCATCAAAAAACTCGAGCCACTCTACATGGGCAACAACCTCCGCTCCGGGGATGTGAAGGACGCCGGCGCCTCGGTTGTGGCCTATGCCGACTATTGCGAAGCGCGCGACGCCGGGCTGGACGGGGATGCAGCAACAATCCTCGCCGGCATCTCCGACTACAACGAATACGATTGCCTCTCCACCCTGGAACTCCGCAATTGGCTACTGCGGCTGGCCGGCGAGCGCGGCATCGGCACCGCACCGGGGAGCAAAAAGACTGCAGGAAATTTAGGGCTAGCGGCACCTGACTCCGATGATGGTGCCGCGCCCAGGCGGTCTGAACTCGCCATCAGAGCCTTCCTGCACCGGGCAGCGGAGTTCCGCGCCGAAGGTGCAGCGGCTGGCACCCTCCGTGCCGCCGGTGGGCACGGCGGCACGGACCCCGACGTTCAAGCCGTGGCCATGGTGGACGCGGCCGTCAGCTACCACCGGCGTGAGCGCAAGGCCTTTTGGTGGGCACACTTCGACCGCTGCGAAAACGGACCCGACACCCATCAGCAGGACCGCAACGTCTTCCTCGTGGAGGAGGCCCGCATCCTCGATGACTGGCAAAAGGCCGGCACAAAGCTCCCGGAGCGCAGGGTGCAGCTGACCGGCACGGTGAGCGCCGGTTCGGACCTCCGCGAGGGCAGCCGGTGGTTCCGGATGTACGACCGACCGCTGCCGGCCGGGCTGGAGGGCGCGGGAAGCGACGGCTCCGGGCGCAATGGCCTGTTCGGGACAGAGGTCCTGGAGCTCGGCCACGAAGACGGCCGGGATACCGTGGTGATCCTGGACAGGCTGCCCCGGAAAATCGAACCTCACAACAGCCTGCCCGTCGCCCTCACCGAGGACCGGCCGATCCCCACCAAGAGCTTGGAGGAGGCGCTGGCGCTGCTGGCAGACCAGGTCGCAGCCGGGCTTCCCGACGGCACGGCAGCAGCCCTGGGGAAACCCGCGTTCCGGAATCATCCGGCCCTGGACCTCGTGCGCCGGGTTCCGCCGCGGCTGGTGACAGGAGGGTCGCTGCCAGCACCGGCCGGCGGCCCGGACCGCTTCATCGACGCCATCACGGCCGCCGTAGAAGCGCTCGACCATTCGTACCTGGCCGTCCAGGGTCCGCCGGGTACCGGCAAGACACACGTCGGTTCCCACGTCATTGCACGGCTGGTGGCCCGGGGCTGGAAGGTGGGAGTTGTTGCCCAGTCGCACGCTGTGGTGGAGAACCTTCTCTGCACGGCCGTGGAAAAGGCGGGAGTGGACCCGCTCAGGGTAGCCAAAGACGTGAAGCACGATGATTCCCTGCCGTGGGACCACCGGGCGGCCGCTGATGTGGACAGGTTGCTCAACACCCCGGGCGGGGCCCTGGTGGGCGGCACCGCCTGGACCATGACCGGCGCCACCGTGCCCGCGGGGTCTTTGGACCTGCTCGTGATCGATGAAGCCGGGCAGTTCTCGCTCGCCAACACCCTGGCTGTTGCGCAGGCCAGCCCGCGGCTGCTGCTGCTTGGCGATCCGCAGCAGCTCCCCCAGGTCAGCCAGGGCACGCATCCTGAGCCGGTCAACGAATCCGCCCTGGGCTGGATCTCTGCCGGCAATGCCACGCTTCCGCCGGAGTACGGCTACTTCCTGGCAGACACCTGGCGGATGGCATCTCCGCTGTGCGCTGCCGTGTCTGAGCTCTCGTACGAGGGCCGGCTGCAGTCTGCCAGCGCGGCGGACCTACGCTTCCTGGACGGCGTTCCCGCCGGAATCGAAACAGTCATGGTGCCGCACAGCGGAAACATCACGTCTTCGGCCGAGGAAGCTGCCGAAGTGGTGCGGCAGGTCGGCAGGCACCTGGGATTGACGTGGCTCGACGACGGCGGCAGGAGACCGCTGGGGCCCGAAGACCTCCTGGTGGTGGCGGCCTACAACGCCCAGGTGAACCTGATCAGGGATGCCCTGGATGCTGCCGGCCACCCGGCCGTCCGTGTCGGTACCGTGGACAGATTCCAGGGCCAGGAGGCGGCTGTGGTGATCGTTTCCATGGCCTGTTCAGCTGTGGCCGAGGCTCCGCGCGGCATGGAGTTCCTGCTCTCCCGGAACCGGATCAATGTCGCAGTCTCCCGCGGGAAATGGCGCGCTGTGGTGGTGCGGGCTCCGGAGCTGACCAACTACCTGCCCACTCATCCGGAGGGCCTCGAACAGTTGGGCGGTTTCATCGGGCTCTGTCAGAGGTCTGTTCCGGCCTAGAGGCGATCAGCAGGGCTTCATCCAGCACCCTGCCAAAGTTGGCGGCGTCGTGCGCGAAGCGGCCAAGGAACAGCCCGGACACGCCGCCGAGCCGGGGCAGCAGGCCGGGCTTTGCTGAACCGCCGTAGATGACCGGAAGTTCCTGGAGCCCGTGTACGGCAAGGAGGGCACGGAGGTGATTCACGACGTCGGACACGTACGCAGCGTCGGCCGGTTCGGCAGCGCCGATGGCCCACACGGGCTCGTAGGCAATGACGAGGCGCGAGGCCAGCGCCCAGTCACCGCCAACCGCAGCCTCGATCTGCCGGTGCACAAAGTCGGCGGCAGTCGCGCCGCCAGCTGAGCCGTCGCTAGCTGAGACTTCACCGGCTGAATCTTCTCCGACGCAGAGCAGCGGCGTCAGCCCGGCGTCGACCGCGGCCCGGACCTTGAGCGCCACCACGGCGTCGTCTTCGCCGAAGTGCGCCCGGCGTTCGGCGTGACCGATCTCCACGAGGCGGACGCCCAGTTCGGCGAGCATGGACGGTGCCACCTCGCCGGTCCACGGTCCGTCTGCCCAGCCGCAGTTCTGTGCGCCCAGGACCAGCGGCGACCCGTCCAACATCGAAGCAGCCGCCGGAAGCACCGGAAACGACGGAATGACGAACGGGACAACCCGCCCGGCCGCGAGGGCCGGACGGGAGTCCACTTCGTGCCGGAGCTGTTCCAACCAGTCCAGGGTTTCCCGGTATCCCAGGTACATCTTGGTGCTGACGCCCACGTAGGTGATCGGGGCGTGGGCACCGGACGCCGGGGATTGGCTGGCTGACGCAGGCTTCCGCAACCTACTTCTCCAACAGTTCGTCGGCCTTGTTCTGGAACCTCTTGGTGGCGTACATCATGATCGCGGCCACGAACGGCAGGACCCCGAGGGCATAGACGCCCATGGTTCCGGTGTCGGACGCAGTGACCTGGTTGACCGTGGTGCGCAGGATCGGCGCCACGAAACCGCCAAGGTTGCCCAGGGAGTTGATGAGGCCGATGCCCGCGGCCGCTGCCGTCCCGGTGAGGAACGCCGTCGGATAGGACCAGGCGATGGGGCCGATCGACAGGAAGCTGCAGACCGCCAGGGTGATGAAGAGGATGCCCAGCGCGGGAACGTGGTTGGCGCCGGCCCAGGCCGAACCGAAGATGCACAGGCCGGTGGAGAGGAAGAGCCCGGTGCCCCAGATCCGGCGGCGGACGATGGTGTTAGCCGCCTTGCCGATGAAGTAGCAGGCGAAGATACCGAAGAACCACGGGATGGCTGCCAGCAGGCCCACCATGATGCCCACCTTCTGGCCGGTCAGCTGGGCCACCTGCTGCGGCAGATAGAACGTCACGCCGTACACCGCCACCTGGAGGCAGAAGTAGATGACAGTGAAGTACCAGACCTTGCGGTTCTTCATGGCTGCCAGCACGCCGCGGGGACCGGTTTCCTCCTTGACGGTGTCCTCGAGCGCCATGACATCCAGCAGCGCCTTCTTTTCACCCGGGTTCAGGAACTTCGCGTCCTGCGGGCTGTTGATCAGGAAGAAATACGCTGCGATGCCGGCCACGACCGCCAGCATGCCTTCGACGAAGAACATGACCTGCCAGCCGGCCACACCGGGCACCTGGTCGCCGATGTTGATCAGCCAGCCGGACAGCGGGGCGCCCATCATCTGGGAGAACGGCTGGGCCAGGTAGAAAATGGCGAACATCTTCACGCGCACCTTGTTCGGGAACCAGGCCGCCAGGAACATGATGACGCCCGGGAACAGGCCGGCCTCAGTCACACCGAGCAGGAAGCGCAGGATGATGAAGGAGGTCTCACCCTGGACGAAGGCGAAGCACGCGGACACGACGCCCCAAGTGATGGCGATGCGTGCCAGCCACACCTTGGCGCCGAACTTGGTCAGGAGCAGGTTGCTGGGGATTTCGAACAGGGCATAGCCGATGAAGAAAATGCCTGCACCCAGGGCGTAGGCGCCGGCGGTGATCCCACGGTCCACTCCGAGCGCGGCTTCTGCGAAGCCCACGTTGGTGCGGTCCAGGAAGGCGACGACATACAGAATGACGAGCATCGGCATGAGCCGGAACGAGGCCTTGGATATCGCCGATTTGAGGATCGGCGAATCCAGGAGCTCCCTGGTGGAAGTTGCTGTTAGGGACATCAAAACTCCTCTTTGAGTAAATCCGTTGCGAACGAAGGTTGACCCGTGGGGTCCTAGCGGGAGAACGCGATGATGAGGACGCCGGCGATGCAGGCAAGGATGCCGACGGCGAGGTAGATCCGGCGTTCGCGGCTCCAGGACCTGAACCCCGTAGCGGCTGCGGGCTGTGCTGCTGTTCGTGTGGTGCCGCCGTGCTGTGCCATGACTGTCCGTTCCTAGTGCATGTAGAGCCCGCCATCCACATTCAGCGTCTGGCCGGAGATGTACCCGGCGTCCTCGCTGATGAGGAAGGCGATGGCTGCTGCGATGTCGCGGGTGGATCCGACGCGGTTGACCACGAGGTCCTTGGTGAGTTCGTCCTTGCGTTCCTGGCTGAGGGTGCCGCCCATGATGTCGGTGTCGATGGGGCCCGGGGAGATGGCGTTGACGGTGATGTCGTACTCCCCCAGCTCGCGGGCAGTGGAGCGCGTCAGGCCGATCACGCCGGCCTTGGCCACCGAGTACGGCGTTTTGGAGAAGGTGCCGCCGCCGCGCTGCGCGGACACGGAGGAGATGTTGACGATGCGGCCAATCCGGTTCTTCACCATGGATTCGGCCACGCGGCGGGTGGCGTAGTGGACCCCGTTGAGGTTGATGTTCAGGACGCGGTCCCATTCGGCGGCGTCCAGTTCCAGGTACGGAACCGGCGAGCTGACGCCCGCCACGTTCGCCAGGGCCACGATCTGGGGCAGCTCGGCCTCGATCGAATCGATGGCGCTGCGGACCGACGCTTCGTCGCCGACGTTGGCGCCGACGCCGTGGGCCTGGACGCCGTACTGGGCGGCGAGTTCCTTGGCGGTCGCTTTGCACAGGGCGTCGTCGAGGTCGATGATGCCGATGTTCCAGCCCTGGGCGGCGAGGTAGTTGGCGGTGGCACGGCCAATGCCGCGCTCGGAGACGGCTCCGGTGACGATTGCCGTGCGGTCTGCGGGGAAAATGCTCATGGTTGCTCCTGGATGATGGCGAAGGAGGGTCCTCTGCCCGGCGGTGGCTGCCGGGCAGAGGAGTATTCGGGCGCTAAGGACTCACGGAAGGGGCGAATCCCGGAGGACTCGCGCAGGTAGAAGCGCCTAGTTGATGGGCCTGGTTAGGTTCGCGCCTAGTTGATGGGCGCGGGGCCGAGGTCTTCGATCAGCTTCTGCATGGCCACGTAGGCCTTGTTGCGGTAGGCGATGAGTTCGGGAGTGCGCTCTGCCGGGACGTTGAGGAAGCCTGCGCCGGTCTTGGTGCCCAGCTTCCCGGCGTCCACGAGGTCGCTGAGGATCTTCGGGGTGGCAAACCGTTCCGGGAAGTCGGTCTGGAGGGACTTGTAGCAGA
Source organism: Arthrobacter oryzae (assembly GCF_030812315.1). Lineage (GTDB taxonomy): Bacteria > Actinomycetota > Actinomycetes > Actinomycetales > Micrococcaceae > Arthrobacter > Arthrobacter oryzae_B. Next base: position 288,160 of record NZ_JAUSSM010000004.1, read on the forward strand.
AGTTGTACACGTCCAGCCCGGCCATGTCCGCGATTGCGAAAGGCCCGAAGAACGGCAGCCGGAAGCCGAACGTGGTGCGGACCAGGGTGTCCACGTCGTCCGCGGTCGCGATGCCCTGCTCCACCAGCTGCGCGGCCTCGTGGAACAGCGCGTACTGCAGCCGGTTGAGCACGAAACCGGTGACGTCCTTGACGACTGCGGTCTGCTTGCCGGCGGCGTGCACCAGGACGCGGACAGCGCCGACGGCGCCGGCCGAGGTGCCGGCGTGCGGGATGATCTCGACGCCGGGGATGAACGGCGACGGGTTGGAGAAGTGCACGCCCAGGAAGCGCTCCGGGTTGGTGACCGGCTCGGACAGGTCGGCAATGGAAATCGTGGACGTGTTGGAGCCGATTATGGCGTCCGGCCGGGCCGCTGCGCTGATGCGGGCCAGCGTCTGGTGCTTGATGGCGATGACCTCGGGTACGGCTTCCTCGATGAAGTCGGCGTCCGCGACGGCTTCCTCGATGTCCTTGGCGGCCCAGAGGTTCTGCTTCAGGATTTCGGTGGAACCTGCGGGGAACAGGCCGTCCGCCACGAACTGGTCGGATTCGGCCAGGAGCCGGTCGTAGTTGCTCTGCGCAACTTCGGCGGACACGTCGGCGAGTGCCACGCGGGCCCCGCCGAGGGCCAGGACCTGTGCGATCCCGCCGCCCATGTAGCCGGAGCCGACGACGGCGATCTTCCGGGCGCTGTTTGCCGCGCTGGCGGCCGCGCTGGTGGGGGTGCTTGCTGTTTCGGTCATGATCAGACTGCCTTCGTGTAGTCGGGCTCGTAGGAGCAGATGGCGTCCACCTTGGCGGCGGAGGATGAGGTCTTATCGAAACGGTAGTCGAGCCATTCGACCACCAGCTTCTTGGCCAGTTCCAGGCCGATGACGCGCTGGCCCATGGTGAGGACCTGTGCGTTGTTGCTCAGCACCGAGCGTTCCACGGAGTAGCCGTCGTGGGCGGTGACTGCGCGGATCCCCGGTACCTTGTTGGCCGCGATGGCCACGCCCAGCCCGGTGCCGCAGATCAGCAGCGCACGGTCCGCGTCGCCGTCGGCCACCTTGCGGGCCGCGTCGACGGCGACGTGCGGGTACGCGGTGGAGTCGTTCGCCCCGACGCCCACGTCCACCACGGACGCCACGCGGCTGTCCGCTTCGAGCAGCGCCTTCAGCGCTTCCTTGTACTCGACGCCGGCTTCATCGTTGCCGATGATAATCCGCCATCCTGCCGCAGCGCTCTGGTTTGCGCTCATGCTTGGGCTCCATTTCCGGCCGCGGAGGCCAGTTGTGCATCGTGTGAATCCGTCAGTTCAGAATCGAGGTAGTTCGAGATCCGGGCCGCGATCAGTCCGAAGGAGACAGCACCTGGATCGGGGTGGCCCAGGCTCTTTTCGGCGAGCGGCCGTGCCCTGCCCTTAAGCGGCCGGAGCGAAGCGGTGGCGTCCGCGGCCTCCTGAGCAGCAAACGCTGCGGCGGCGAGGGCGGGGGCCACGGGAGTGCCGCCGTCGAACGCGGCCAGGAAGGTGTCCTTGAACGGATGTAGCGCGTCGACCATGGTCTTGTCCCCGGGTTCGGCCTTGCCGAGGGCGGTGATTGCGTCCACGAAGGCGGCGACGACGGCCGCCGCATCCTCGCCGCGGTACGCGTCCTTGTTGCCGAGCGCGAGGCCGGCGGCGATCACCGCGGATCCCCACAGCGCCCCGGAGGTTCCGCCGGCCCGTTCGCTCCAGGCCTCCCCTGCCGCGGTGAGTACGCGTTCCACCGAGTCCCCGGCCGCCGAGGTTTCCTGCGCTGCCGCGGCTGCCGCGTCCACGCCGCGGCGCATGCCGATGCCGTGGTCGCCGTCGCCCGCGATCGCGTCCAGGTTGCCCAGTTCCTCTTCATGCTCGACGACGACCGCTTGCACCTGGGCGAGCACAGCGGCTGCCAGCCGGCCCAGGCCGGCTGCTGCCGGCGTCGTTTCTTCCGATGCGGAGGCCACTGCGTCTTCCGGTCCCGCCAGCTCGCGGCGTGCCCGCGGGGCGAGGTTGCCCTTGCGGAACGCGGGGGTGTCGGCCGGGGCTGCCCAGAGCTGCTCGAGTTCGTCGTCCAGCCAGAGCAGGGTCAGGGAGAGTCCGGACATGTCCAGGCTGGTGACCAGCTCGCCGCATTCCGGTTCCACCACGGTCAGGCCGGCCGCCGTCAGGAGCTTTTCGATCTTGCCGAACAGGAGGAACAGCTCGTCGTATTTGACCGTGCCCAGGCCGTTGACGATGGCCACCACGCGGTTCCCGGCGTCGTCGGGTTTGTCCCCAAGGAGCCGGGAGACGAGCAGTTCGGCGAGTTCGGAGGCGGTGGGCATGGGGTGTTCGGAGATCCCCGGTTCGCCGTGGATGCCCAGGCCCAGCGACATCTGGCCCGCCGGTACGTGGAACAGCGGTTCCGCGGCGCCCGGGAGGGTGCAGCCGTCGAAGGCCACGCCGAGGGAGCGGGTGCGGTGGTTGGTCCGGATGGCGAGCCGTTCGACGGCGTCGAGGTCAAGTCCCGCTTCGGCTGCTGCGCCGGCGATCTTGAAGACCGTCAGGTCTCCTGCGATACCGCGGCGCTTCTCGATCTGGTCCAGCGGGGCGCTGGCGATGTCGTCTGTGACGACAACAGTGCGGGTTTCGATGCCTTCCGCGTTGAGCCGCAGCTGTGCCTGGCCGAAGTGGAGGACGTCGCCGGCGTAGTTGCCGTAGCTGAGCAGCACGCCGCCGCCGGCGTTGGCGGCTTTGGCCACCCGGTAGACCTGGCCGGCTGCCGGGGACGCGAACATGTTGCCGCAGGCGGAGCCGGTGGCGAGGCCAGGTCCCACCAGGCCGGCGAAGGCCGGATAGTGGCCGGAGCCGCCGCCCACCACCAGTGCCACCTGGCCGGCAGGGACCTCGGTGGAGCGGACGACGCCGCCGTCCACCCGGGCTACGTAACCGCGGTTGGCCGCCACAAAGCCGTCCAGTGCCTCATCCGCGAAGTCAGCGGGGTTGTCGAAGATCTGGGTCATGGTTCCTCATTGAATCCGTGTTGGGAAAGCGGGGCTGGGTTTGGAGGCCGGCTTCAGTCAGACGCCGGATCCGCTTAGACGCCGGCGAGTTCGACGGCGGACGGCTGCTGCCGTCCCTGGGCCACGTGGCTCTGGCCGAGCGCGTAGCCGTCGGTCTTCGGGAGGACGTGGCGGCGCAGGTAGTCCTGGTTGCTGGCCGTCACGCTCAGGCCGTCTCCGCCGTAGTGCTCAGTGCAGAGGATGCCCTGGAAGCCTACGGAAAGCGCCAGTTTGAAGGCTTCGCGGTAGTTGATGAGGCCGCTTTCCATCGGTGCCGGCATGGTGACGTACATGTCGCGGGCTGCGTCCTCGTCGCGGATGTAGTTCTTCATGTGCCAGTAGTTTGAGTACGGCAGGGTCTTGGCCACCATCTCGCGCCAGTCCTCGATGGGCCGGTGGAGCCGGATCAGGTTGCCGAGGTCCGGGTTGAGGCCGACGTTTGAGAGGCCGATGTCCTGGACCAGCTGCACGGACGAATCCGCGGTGCCCAGGTAGGTGTCCTCGTACATTTCGAGCGAAAGCAGGACGCCAACCTCGGCGGCGTGCCGGCCGAGTTCGCGGAGACGCGTGACGGCGTTGCCCCAGGCTTCCTTGTTCCCCACTGGGTCCTTGTGGCCTTCGACCGTCCAGAACCAGAGCTGCTTCTGCTGCTCGGGCGTGATGGCCTGGTGGAGCCCGAAGGAGACAACTTCGCAGCCCAGCTCGGCGGCGGCGTCGATGGTGCGGTGGCTGTAGGCCAGGTTGGCTTCCCAGTTGCCTTCCTCGATGACGCTGCGGCGGATCGCGGAGATCACCGGGACGCCGATGCCGACGGCGTCAGCCGTCTGCCTGAACTCGGCCAGGCGCTCCTTGCTCAGGTCCCCGGGGCGCACCCAGCTGTCCGTGAGGTCCGCGTTAGCGAACCCGGCGTCTTTGACCTCGGTGAGGACGTCGGCCCAGGCGGAAGCGTCGGCGTCGTTGATGGGGGTTCCCTGGGCGTCGGTGCCCGGGAACTGCAGCAGGGCCGCGGTAATGGGCCAGTTCTCAGCTGTGTAAGCCATGATGTTCACTCCTTGTGCGAATCCTGTTTCCTATAGGATTTACTATCAACAAGGAGTTGTCAAGGTCACACTTCGGGTGGTGCCGGCCCAACTAGCTAGCAGTTAACGTCGTCATGAGGCCTCATGACGACGTTAACTGCCAGTCAGTTGGGTGGGGTGCTTCAGCTTTCCGGGGCGTCGGCGATGGCGCGGCCGCGGACCTTCCGGACGTGCTCGGCCATGGCAGCGGCTGCCTTCTCCGGGTCCCCCGTGGATAGCGCGTCCAGGACCGCCTGGTGCTCGGCGATGGCGTTTTCAGCATCAGTGATGCCGACGCCGCCGAACAGCCGGAACCGCTGAACCTGGCCGCCCAGCGCGGCATAGGCGGCCACCATGAACTGGTTTCCGGTCTGCTCGGCGATGAGCCGGTGGAAGCGTTCGTCGGCTTCGAGGTAGTCACGGTATTCAGCGAACGACGGCCCGCGCGGGGCGGTCTTCAGGTCCGTCACTGCCTGTTCCAACTGGGCAAGCCGTTCCGGGGTCAGCCGGGCACAGGCGAGCCGGGCGTTGACGGGCTCAATGGCGAGCCGGGCCTCCATAAGCTCGGCAAAGTCCTCGCGGGTGAAGACCGGCGCCACGCGGTAGCCCTTGAGGGCCACGCGGCGGACCATGCCTGTGTGCTCAAGCCGGGCCAGGGCTTCGCGGACCGGCGTGGGTGAAACATCGAGATCCCGCGCGGTTCCATCAATGCTGACGGTGGCGCCCGGTTCGAGCCGGCCATCCATCAGTGATTCCAGCAGCTCCTCGTAGACGTGGTCGGCCAGCACTTGGCGGCTCACAGGCCTGCCTTTACGGGTGCCGGGACTGTTGATCTGGGACGGACGCTGCATGTTCAGATCCTATAGGGCTGGTACGGAGCTGCTGGCACGAACCCCGGTGAGAACGACAAAGCGGGGTCGCATCCCGGCCAATGGCCTCACGGCATTGGACGCGATGCGACCCCGCTTTTGTTAGGCGGGCTGCCGACCTGCCGGCTAGTTTGAGGACTCCTCGTAGAAGGGGTAGTCGGTGTAGCCTGCCGCGCTGTCGCCATAGAACGTGGCCTGGTCCGGCTCGTTGACCGGCAGGTCCTCGCGCCAGCGGCGGACGAGGTCCGGGTTCGCGATCGCCGGCCGGCCCACGACCACTGCGTCGGCATGGCCATCGGCAACCAGCGAGATGGCTTCGTCGCGGGTTGTTACGACGCCGAAGCCGGTGTTGACGAGGAACGTGCCCTTGAAGCGGGCCTTCAGGTCCTGGACCAGTTCGCTGGCCGGGTCCTTGTGCAGGATGCTCAGGTAGGCCAGGTTGAGCGGCGCGATCGTGTCAACGAGCACCTCGTAGGTGGCGCGGACATCGGCGGGGTCATTCTCCTCGATTCCTTGGACGCCGTGTGCGGGTGAGATCCGGATCCCCACGCGGTTTCCGCCGAGCGCTTCGACTACGGCGTTGACGGTTTCAATGACGAACCGCGCCCGGTTCTCGGGAGACCCCCCATAGCCGTCAGTCCGCACGTTGGTGTCCGGGGCGAGGAATTCGTGCAGCAGGTAACCGTTGGCTGAGTGCAGCTCAACGCCGTCGAACCCTGCCTCGATGGCGTTCCGTGACGCCGTCACGATTTCCTGGATCACCACGGGCACTTCATCGGCAGTGAGCTCGTGCGGCACGGGGTGAGCCTGCTTGCCCTTGTAGGTACGGGTTTCAGCCTCGAGGGCGATGGCGCTCGGTGCGACGACCTGGTGGCCGCCGTTGATGTCCTCGTGGGAGACCCGGCCACCGTGCATGATCTGTGCGAAAATCCGGCCGCCCTCGGCATGGACAGCGTCCGTGACCTTCTTCCAGCCGCCAACCTGTTCGGCCGTGACGATGCCGGGCTGTCCCGGGTAGGAGCGGCCGGCGGGGCTGGGGTAGGTGCCTTCGCTGACGATCAGGCCAAGGGAAGCGCGCTGCCGGTAGTGCTCAACGACGAGCGCACCGGGCACGCCCTCCTCGCCGGAGCGGAGGCGGGTGAGCGGCGCCATTACGAGGCGGTTGGGCAGTTCGAGCTCGCCAAGAGTGATGGGGGAAAACAACATGCGCGGTTCCTTTCGAAGCGGATGGGGTCCACTAAGCTCAACTGGGGCGCGCGTGCAACTATTCCGGGTGAGAGCGGGATCACTAAGGGTGCACGATGATCTTCACTGCCGTGTCGTTGTGGTTGATGAGCGTGTCGAAGCCCTTGTCCACCAGATCCTCGAGGGCAATTCTTCCGGTGATGAAAGGTTTGAGGTCCACTTTCCCCTCCTGGACCAGCTTGATGGCAGCAGCATGGTCGCCGCGGTAGGCAATGGTGCCCCGCAGGTCGATTTCTTTGAGGACGATCTTCTGCATGTCGACGGAGGCCGGGCGGCCCCAAATGGACACATTGACCACCACTCCGGCGGGCTTCACGACGTCGAGCATGGTGTCCAGCACCGCGTTCACGCCGGCGCATTCAAACGCGGCGTCCGCACCGGCTCCCCCGGTCAGCTCCAGCACCCGAGCCTTGACGTCGTCTGCACTGGGGTCGATCACATGGTCCGCGACGCCGGACGACGTCGCCTTCTCCTTGCGGGCGGCGGACAGTTCGGTCACCACGGTGGTGACGCCGAGCCCTTTCAGGACAGCCGCCGTGAGCAGTCCGATGGGCCCTGCACCGCCGACGACGGCGACGTCCCCGGCTTTGAGGTCGCTTCGGCTCACGGCATGATGGGCGACTGCGAGGGGTTCGATGAGCGCGGCTTCGTCGAGCGGAATGTCGCCGACGGGGTGGACCCAGCGTGAGTCGACCACGATCTTTTCACTGAGTCCACCACCGCCGCCGGCCAGCCCGATGAAGCCCAAATTGGTGCACAGGTTGTAGTTGCCCTCCCGGCACGGGGCGCATTCGTCGCAGACGAAGTAGGGTTCCACCACCACGCTGTCTCCGATGTCGAGCCCGGCAACGCCCTCGCCCAGTTCCTCAATGGTGCCGGAGAACTCATGACCCAGGGTGACCGGGGCGGCTTCGTGTGACAGCCCGTGGGGGTGTCCGGGCGGCGGCGTGAAGATGGGCCCCTCCAGGAATTCATGGAGGTCCGTGCCGCAGATCCCGCACCAGGCAACGGCGATCTTCACGGCTCCGCGGCGCAGCTCCGGCTCCGGAACTTCTTCGATCCGGAGATCCTCGCGGGCGTGGAATCGTGCTGCTTTCATGATGTTTTCCTTCGCATTACGGGCCGTGGATGCACCCGTCAGGCGCATCCACGGCATGTCGTTGGTTGCCAGCAGGTGGCCCCACCCCCAGTGTGATTCCCGGGATGGTGATTGTCACCGTCGGTCAGGGTTAGCGAGCGTGGTGTGTGGGCTGGAGTTCGTAGACGGGCGTCGGCAGCCCCTCCATCCGGGCCTTCAGCTGAAGCGCCAGATAGTTGGAGTAGTGGCGGCTCTGGTGCAGGTTGCCGCCATGAATCCAGAGATTCTCAACATTCGTGGGTTTCCACATATTGCGCAGCTCCCCCTCCCACGGGCCCGGATCCTTGGGAGTGTCCGAGCCGTATCCCCAGCACTTGCCGACGGCGTTCGCCACCGCAGGCGAGACCAGGTCCGCCAGCCATCCGTTCATGGAACCGTAGCCAGTTGCATAGATGATGACGTCGGCTTCGAGCTCCGCTCCGCTGTCCATGACCACGGCATTGCCGGTGATCTTGCTGACCTGGCCGTTCGCAAGCTTGACGCGTCCGTCAATGATCAGCTGGGAGGCGCCGACGTCGATGTAATAGCCGGAGCCGCGCCTCAGGTATTTGAGGAACAGCCCGGAACCGTCGACTCCGAAGTCCAGGTCGAAACCGGCGGCCTCAAGCTGGGAGTAGAACCCGGCGTCGCGCTTGGCCATCTCCTGGTAGACGGGGATCTGGGCTTCGGGCAGGATCCGGTACGGCAGGGACGCGAACAGGAGGTCGGCCTTCTCGGTGGTGACGCCGTTGGCCAGCGCCTTCTCCGAGTACAGGTCGCCGAGCGCGAGGTCCATCAGTGACTCGCTCCGGGCGATGTGCGTGGAAGAGCGCTGGACCATGGTGACGTCCGCGCCGTGTTCCCACAGATCGGCGCAGATATCGTGGGCCGAGTTGTTGGACCCGATCACCACGGCTTTCTTGCCCGTCCAGTCTCCACCGCCAGGGTGCTTGGACGAGTGGTACTGCTGCCCCAGGAAGGACTCGGCGCCGTCGAAGGTCGGAACGTTCGGGTAACCGGAGACGCCCAGTGCGAAGACGAGCTGCTTGGGCCGCAGGGTGACTGGTTCGCCGTCGCGCATTACCTGGACGATCCATTCCTGGGCCGCTTCATCGAAATGGGCGTTGGTGCATTCGGTCCTGGACCAGTAATTGAGCTCCATGATCCGGGTGTAGTGCTCAAGCCAGTCGCCGATCTTGTCCTTGGCGGCGAAGACGGGCCAGTCGTCCGGGAACTTCATGTACGGCAGGTGGTCGTACCAGACGGGGTCGTGCAGGTGGAGCGACTTGTACCGGTTCCGCCACGAGTCGCCGGGTTTCTCGTTCTTCTCCACGATGATGGTGGGGACGCCGAGCCTGCGGAGCCGTGCACCAAGTCCGATTCCGCCCTGTCCGCCGCCGATGATCACGGTGTAGGGCTGATCCTCATAACCAAGCTTTGCTGCTTCCTCCTCCTTGAGTTCCAGCCAGGACCTGCGGCCCTTGCTGATCTGGTGCGCCACGCCCTTTTCCCGGTTGGGGCCCTTCTTTTCCTCGAATCCTTTGAGCTCCTGCATGGTGGTGAGCAGGGTCCAGCATTTGCCGTTGCGGAGCCGCAGGTGGGCATAGCCCCGCGCCTGGGCGGTTTCGAAGTTCACCCACGCCTCGGTGTTCGCGGCGTCCCCGGTGGCATCCTCGGCGAGTTCCCAGTTTCCGGGCTGAACATCGGCAAGAGTCGCGTCCAGCATGCGCTGGATTTCCGCCTTGCCCTCCAGTGTTTTGAGGTTCCAGGTGAAGGATACGAAGTCGCGCCAGTACGAATCGTCCTCGAAAAGTTGCAGTGCGGCGTCAGTGTTGGTGCTGCGCAGCGCCTCATCGAACTGCGTCAGCCAGGCCTCCACGATGCCGTTTGGTGTCTCAGGCATGATTCCTCTTTCCGTTGCTTTCGGTGAGCCACTCCCGGTCCGTCTCGTAATGACCGCCCCGTGACCCGCATCACAAGTAAAAGACGCCGAGGGTTACAATCGAGTGACATGGCCCTCTCCCCCTGTTCATTCGAGCTGACTGCCGTAGGAACTGCTGGAGAGCGGCCTCCGGATTATGGCCGGGATCGATTCGATGACGAGTTGGGAGATTGCGGATGCGGACGGGCACCGGCGCGACCAACTATCTTCCTGACCTGAGGTTTACCGCACCGGCGGAGTACGCACGAACGCTGCGCAAGGCCCACGAAGCCACGATTTCGGGCAATCCTGATCCGTTCATTTCGCCAGGCATCGTTAAGTCCTGGCAGCGATCGCTGGCACTCGGCATCGACCCTGACCAACACCGACCTGTTCACCGGCACGACGTATCCGAAGCCCGCTCACTCAGCGCCGGGCACCGGCTGGCCTCCGTGATGCCGGCCCTGTCCCAGCTGCTGGCCGACGAGTCAGCCGCGGGCCGTCACCTCCTCATCGTCACCGACCAGCAGGGCGAGGTGCTGTGGCGGGTCGGCAGCCGGCAGGCGCTGCGGCTGGCCGATTCCCTGGAGTTTGTTGAGGGAGCCGACTGGTCCGAATCCGGTGTCGGGACCAATGCCATCAGCGAGGCCCTGGTGACCGGCGCACCGGCGCAGTTATTCAGCGCCGAACACCTGGTGCGGACGCATCACGACTGGGCCTGCACGGCGGCTCCGATTCGTGATCCGTTCACGGGCGGGGTTGTGGGAGTGCTCGATGTGTCCGGCCCGTTCGAATCAGTAACGCCGGACAGCCTCCGCATGGTGCGCTGCGGCGTTCGGCTGGCGGAGGAGCTGCTGAAGACGGCCGGCGTCCCGGCGGCCGGCCGCCCCACGCGGCAGCCCGCGAGCGCGGTGCGCTCGACACTGATGCTGAGGTTACTGGGTGACACTCCAAGCGCCGAGGTCGACGGCGGTGCCCGGCTCCCGCTGACTCTTCGCCGAGCGGAGATCCTGGCTCTGTTGGCGTCCCGGACCCAAGGGTGGAGCGCCGATGAACTGGCGTACCGGCTTCACGGCGAGGACGGTGCCGCCACGGCCATCAGAACCGAGATGCATCGAATCCGCAGCATCCTGGGCAACGTGGTGGAACCCAACCCGTATCGTTTCGCTTCGGCCATCCGCGTCGTCACGGACGCATCCGTCGTCGCCGGGCACCTGCGCGAAGGCAGGGTGCCGGAGGCGCTGGCGGCCTACCCTGCAAAGCTGCTCAACCGTTCGGCCAACCTGTCCATTGAGCTGATGCGTGACGAGCTCAACGAAGCCGTGGGCGCGTCCGTCCGCGCCAGCGGGAATGCCCAGCTCATGATGGGGTGGTGCGCGAGCGATATGGGTGCATCAGATACCGAGGCAGCTTCGGCCATGGCCAGCCTTGTAGGTCCCGGAGATCCGCGCTATCAGGTGGTTCGGGCGCGCATGGAGCGGGTGGACCGGGAGTTGCAGGCCTAGCTGCTGGTGACGGCGACCTCTACGGAGCCGTTCGACTTACGGAGCCGAGGGCGCAACGCCCGGGCAGCCCTGGCCTTGCGGATTCCTGATGCAGTCGTCCGCGTAGTTTCGGGTGACGGAGCGCCACACGCTGATGGTTTGAGGCGGCGAATTGAACTGCCCTTGCCCCGGGATGGGCAGCGGCGGTCCGTTGTTGACGGAGTACGTCCCCTGGAAGTGGGTTGTGAGCACCACCTGGAAATCGCCGGTCTGTGTGTAGGCGTGGCTTGTGCGGGTCTTCTCGCCCCAGCGATCCTGCGGGAGCGGGCCACCGGCCGAGGACTGCGGTCCCAGCGTTGTCCCGTCGCCGTAGCTCCAGGTGTATTGGGCCGGGGTCGCAACGACGTGCACTTTCTGGGCGAGGACCGTGATGTCGAACTGCTGCTCTGCAGAATCGGCGTAGAAATTAGTCTCGGCTCCTCGCAGGGTGTGCGGACTCGGCTGAGCGGTGACAGTTCCCGCGGCAACGGGAAGTTTCTGGAATTCAGATTGGATCAGCGCCGCGATGCGGGGAAGCAGATCCTCAGGGCGCTCGTCATATAAGCACGACGGCCCACCACCGTTCGGGGTCCAGTCCGACCACGCAGGATCGGCTATTCCCCGCGGCGCCACCTTCCAGATCACGGGGATCCCGGGTTCGCCACCCTCTTCACGGGGCGGGCATTGCTGTTGCCCAGGCAGACACTTCACACTCAGGTTGTTCTCGTCAGTCTGGCACTGCAGATCAGCCTTGTATTGGTTGGGATCTGTGTTGGGAGCACCAGGCTCCCGGGGGACCACCTTGCCCGTGGATGGGTCGACGGTCCACGCATCAACTTCGACACCGTGATTCCCGAACCCCGAATCGACTCCACTATCATCCCCAAACGCGAGGGCTGACGTTGAAGGGACTGTAAATAGCGCGCAGGAGATGACTGCTACAAGAAGAGTCTGCGTTCGCCTGAGCATGCGACTGTTCATCGAATCGGGTGCAACCCGCTGAGATACCAACCGCGGTCCTTGAATTCCACCAACAAAACATTTCCAGTGTCTGAAGGCGGTGTCGGCGACCTGAATTGGCTTCCCCCTGGGGCGAAGTATGAAATAGCTGCCTGCTGCACTTGGACAAGAACTTGGTATGAGCCATCCGATTCTGGAGTGAACGTCGTCGTGATTGAGGGCGTTACGAGTTTTCCGCCAGCGAGCCACCGGTCGCCTTCGTAGTTCGTTGAAAGTGATGTGGTGATATTCGAGCAGAGTTCGCATGCGGGGGATGTGACCGCCCCGAGGCCCGAAATATCCCCCGTTTCATATGCATAGTCCAGCAACTTGAACCAATAATCAGCGAAGGCCTCCAGCCCCTCCTTCGTCTCCGTCTTCGCTGCCTCAGGCAACACCGGAACCGGCACGTTCTGCGCTTTGCCCTTGGCGTCGGCCGGCTTGTAGGCGGCGGACGGCGTGGGCGTCGGGGTAACTGAAGCCGACTCCGATGCAGAAGCCGAGGCGGAAGTCGGGTCAGTGCCCGGCGGATTGCCGCCTCCATTGCATGCCGCTAGGGCCAGCGCGGAAGCAGCCATGAATGCAGCCACGGAATAGCGCAACCGAGTGAGGGACGAAGTGCGAGATGTCATGGGCAGCTATTCCCCCGATAGTTTTCAAGACGTCCGAGCCGCCCGCCAATAAATCCGGACGATTGTTAAAGGGTAACCGAGGTCACACTTCAAGGCTCAAAGTTATCCACAGCCAATGCCTCCGGTTCTACCACTCAGCACGCACGATAGGAAGACACAAATGGCTCGGGCGGGAGCTCAGAAGCCGGACGACGCACATTCGGAAACGGCAACACAATCGGCTAAAGCGCTGCGCCGGATTTGCCGATTAATGCGGAACTGATCAATCGCTCCATGCCCGGGATTCCTTCCAGCCGGATCATGGTGCGGCGCATCAAAGCGGCGTACCGTGTGGCGGGCACGAACCATTGTGCTGCAGAAACACCCGCCTCCTGGCTCGCCGAGACCGAGGGCCTGATGCGTGTTTCGAATGTATCGAGCGCCTGCCGGAGGTCTGCCCCTGTCATCAGTTCGTCTGCCAACACAAAAGCCGCCGCCATTCCCAAAGACGCTCCCTGACCGGCGAGCAGGGACACCGCGGCGGCGGCGTCGCCCAGTAGAACCACACGGTTGGTGTGCCAGCGTTCCATCCTGATCTGCGCGACCTGGTCATAGTAGAAATCCTTCGGGCACTGGCGGAGGGCCGCCGGACAGATCCAGCCGAGGTTTCGGTATCTGGAGCGGAGCATGGCCTGTTGGTCCTCAGGAAGGGCCGCGTCATCCGAACGGTGCACGGCCATCGCCGTGATCCGTCCGTCGCGTAACCGGTAGAAGAACATAGCCTCGTTGCGGGTATCGGTGACGGCAAACCTGTCACCTATCTGGGCGGCGACGTCCCAGTCCCTGAATGAATAGGCGCCCACTTGGAAGCCTAGGTAGTGGAAGAACTCTTCCTCCGGCCCGAAGACAAGCTCTCTGACCACTGAGTGGATGCCGTCCGCGCCGATGAGCAAATCCGCCTCCAACACGGCATTGTCGTCAAGGGTGGCAGTCACGGAGGCGCGGCCCTGTCCGACGGCAACAACAGTGCGGCCATAGCGCAGATCCACCCTGTGCGGCAAGGCTTCGCGGATGGCTAATTCCAGGTCAGGACGCAGGATACTGACGAACTCACCCTTTGCGATGCGACTCAATTTGGCCAAGGACAGGGTGGCCCGTGCATTACCCCGGCTGTCGACATATTCCAGCCGCTCTACCCGGTAGCCCAGCTCCCGAATCCGGTGGACGATGCCCAAGGCGTTTGCAGCCTGCCAGCCCGGACCAAAGAAATCGATCATGTAACCCTGCGGCCGCGGCCCATCAGCCTGTTCCACCACCACCACGTCCCACCCGGCACGGTCCAGGAACGCCGCAGCGGACAGCCCGCTGATCCCCGCCCCACAAATGATCGCCTTCATGGGAACACCCTCCCGGTTCAGCCGGACTCGTCGGGTGAGTTGAATCTTCGTAACCGGCAATACCAACGCTACGCCCGACGTCGGACGTTCGCCGCCGCGGCGGCGCGCCCCGCTGCGGCGAACGCGACGCCAGGGAGGACCGCTGTGCCCAGAATGCGTCCATAGGACACTGGCCATCGGGCGCTGCCGGCGGAACAATGAGCCCATGATGTTCACACACGCAGACGGCAACCCCATTTTGAATCTGGACGATGACCAGTCGTGGATGCTTCTCGAGGGCACAAAACACGGCCGGCTGGTCGTAACCGTGGCCGGCGAACCGGACATTTTCCCGGTCAACTACGCAGTGGGCGGCCGGAAGCTCTACCTCCGGACGGCCCCCGGGAACAAGCTTGCGGAACTGACGATCAACTCGAACGTCCTCTTTGAGGCGGACGGCATCATGTCCGACGAGGCATGGTCCGTGGTGCTTCGCGGAACAGCCCGTGTCCTGGATCAATCCGCGGACATCGCAGCGGCAGACGCCCTGGGTTTGAAGTCATGGGTGCCGACGTTGAAGGACTTCTACGTTGAGATCGAGCCTGTCTCAGTCAGCGGCCGCCATTTCCAGTTCGGCGAGCAGCCGGAGCGTGACGTCTAGGCATTCCAGCCCCCAGGCCCCTCGAATGTGGGCCGCCTAGACTTGAACTATGGTTGACCGGCTGACTCCAGAACAGCGCAGCTGGAACATGTCCAGGATCCGGGGCAAGAACACCAAACCGGAATTGCTGGTTCGGAGCCTGTTGCACGCGAAAGGCTACCGCTACCGGCTGCATGGCAGCGCGAAGGGCGGGAAACTCCCTGGCAACCCTGATTTGGTGTTCTCCGGACGGCATAAGGTCATCTTCGTCAACGGCTGTTTTTGGCATTTCCACGACTGCAGGGCGGGGCAGCACTCCCCCACTGCGAACGCAGAATTCTGGGAAAGCAAACGAACGCGCACAAGGAGTCGCGACGCCGAACAGCGACGGCTGCTTGAGGCCTCCGGTTGGCAGGTACTCACCGTCTGGGAATGCGAACTGAAGGACATTTCCGCTTTGGAAATGCAGCTGGAGCAGTTCCTCGCTTGAGCGACCACTAGGACGCCCGGCGAGCCGCTAACGCAGTATTGAACGCGGCCGCCGAGGCGTCGGTGCTGTTGATGCGCCAGTCCGTTTCCTTCTGAAGAGGAACCAGACGAAGCCCTGGACATCGGGCTGGGCTGCGAGATAGGTGACCAGCTCGGTGTTCCAGGCCGCTTTGGAGCCGCCTGCCTCACTCGATGCCGTCTCCGCAATAAGGATGGGAGCACCGGGTGCCAGTGTCCGCAGCTGTGCAATCCCCGGAGCGAAGAGGTCCTGCGGGGAAATCCAGCCGCTCCACGACGCCGAGGTTCCCCAGTTGTATCCGTCGAGGGCCACGATGTCCACGTAGCCGGCGCCCGGGAACAGCCTGATGGGCGGTGCCTGGAGGAAGTCCTTGTAGAAGAGCACGCTGGAGGGCCTCTCCCCTGCCAGCTGTGACACTTCATCCAGTTCAGTGCCGGCCAGCGGCCCGCCGGCGGTGGCCACTCCAAAGCGCAGGGCCGCCGTGCTGACCGGCGGGATGGTGGGACCAGGAGCAGCAACCTTGAACACGGACGAGGCCTTGACGGAGGAGGTTTTGGCCGTGATGGTCAGTGACCCTGTGGCTGTGGCGGGGATCGTGATGGTAGTGCTGAAGGCACCGGAGGACGCCGTCTTAAAGGCAAAGGTGGAGGACCCGGCTATGCCGGTGCCCGTAGTGGAAACCTTGAAACCTGTTCCGCTGACTGTCGCCGCGGACCCTGCCGGTCCTGTACTCGGATTGAGTGAAATCTGGGCTGTCGCCGGCGCTGCCTGCACTGGCTGGATGGCCGCCAAGGTCAATCCCAGCCCCACAAAAATGCCAGTAACAAGTGTCTTCACGGTCCTGAACAAGGTGATCCCCGCACTCGGCTGGTGGCATCGACGGCCACAGGTCAGTTCGGTGCCGGCAAGCACGTGTCCCGATCCCAAAGCGCAAGCGGGCCAGTCCGATCAAGATTGGCGCAAATTTTTCTGGAAATCGCATTCCGCAGCCGCGGGAGCCCTACTGTAAAAGAGGCAAGGTTTATGTCCGCACCCGCTATCCCAGCTGTGCGAGGCAAAGGGAAGGGGTGTCCAATGGACGGACAGGATGGCGCCAGCCAACCGTACGTTGACCCCGCTGTGCTGCAAACACTTCGCTGCGAACTTGAGCCGGACCCGGACTACTGCATCGTGTTCGTCAACAGCTACATCCAGCAATTGCCCCGACGCCTGGACCGGCTCCGGCACGCCGTGGAAGCCATGGATCTGGACGCGGCCATGGACGCCGTGCTGAGCGTCAAAACGTCCAGCCGAATGGTTGGCGCGGCGTATCTGGGGATGCTCGCTGACGAACTCGAGACCATCCTCAGGCATTTGGAGACCCACCCGGGGAATCCCCGCGAACAACCTGCCCTGCTCCAGATGGCCCTGCTGGAGAGCATGGATGCCTGCACAGGCCAAACGGTGGCCGGGCTCTCCGCCGCCGTAGCGGCCTGAACCCGGCTTCCTGAAGGCTGCCCGGACCGTAGCCCCAGGTCCAAACCTCCGTGGTCAGCGTTCAGCCGGGGCCAACCTGTAGCCAACACCGCGGACAGTCTGGAGCCAGCGCGGGTTCTGCGGGCTGTCGCCCAGCTTCTTGCGGAGGTTTCCCATGTGCACTTCGACGGACCGCTCGTCTGCCTCGGAGATGTAGCCACCGACGTCGTACGGCTCGTCCCGCAGCCGCCTCACCAGTTCCGACTTGGTGCGCACCATCCGGCCTGCCTCAAGTAGGGCATGCAGCAGGTCGAATTCAGTGCGCGTCAGGTGCAGTTCGCGCCCGTCCACACTCACGGTCCGCGCCTCGTAGCTGAATTCAAGGCCGTTGTGCGTGAGCGTCCGGCCGGTGCCGCCCGCTGCGGCAGGTGCCGTTTCGGCGGCGGCGGAGTCCGACGTCGAACGCGGACGCCGCATCATGGCGGCGACGCGTGCGCGCAGTTCCCGGGGACGGAAGGGCTTTGTCAGGTAATCGTCCGCTCCTGATTCCAGGCCGATGAGCGTATCCAGTTCCTCGGCGCGCGCCGTCAGCATGACGATGTAGGCGTCGGAAAACTCCCGGATCTGGCGTGCGACTTCGAAGCCGTCGATGTCCGGGAGCCCCAGGTCCAGGGTGATGACTGCGGGCTTGAGCTCCTTGGCCGCCACGACACCGGCCGCCCCGCTGCTTGCCACCTGGACATCGAACCCGGCCTGGACCAGCACTACCCGCACCAGTTCACGGATGTCGTGATCATCCTCGATTACCAGACCCACACGTGATTCACTCATCGCAGCCCCCTCAGTCCGCTCGATACCGTCAGAAGTATAGCGGTCGACAGATATCGTGGTGGTATGCGTCTTGTAAACGGCACGTCTTTGTTCACCCGGCCATGAGCGGCAACCTCACCTGGGACATCGCTTCAGGCCGGATAATGTTCTTTCGCCGGCCGTTCCACGAGTACTCGCTGCGGGGGCGTGTAGTGCTGAGTCAAATGCCGTTGTCCATCACGGCAGGGCTCACCGCCGTCCTGATGCTGTTGTTTTTTCCCGGCACCCTGACCAATGCCCTCTTCATCGCGTTCCTGGTGACCCAGGTCCTCATACTGGCGCTGTGCTACCTAACGCCGTGGGACCGGCTGCCGTACCCCAGCTTCCTGGTGATCCCGTTCCTTGATTTCGTTTCGATCGCACTGGGGCGGGAGGGTGGACAGGAAAGCCTCACGGGCATCAGTCTCCTGGCAGTCTTTCCCGTTATCTGGCTGTGCGCTTCGGGGATATTTCCGCGCACCGCCCTGCTGCTGTCATTCCTCGCTCCCCTGGGCATCATCTGGTTGCCACTGTTTGTCCGCGGCGACGTCACGGGGCAGGATCTGGCGAAGTCCCTGCTACTGCCGGTCATGATGCTGGGCATCGGAGTGTCCGTCAGCGTGTTGACGCTCAGCATGGTCCGCCAGCAGCGCGACTTGGAGGAGAAGGATGCGCAGCTGCGCATCGCGCTCAAGGACAGCAAACGGCAGGAAGGGCTGCTCAATTCGGTACTGGAAACGGTGCACCTGGGCGTCCTGGCAGTGGACGCGGACGGGCACGACATCCTCATGAACCGGAAACAGCGGCAGCACCACCGGCTCGCCACGCCGCCGGGAAACAACGACCCGAACGAGTCCCAGCTCCTGGTGTTCCAGCCGGACCGGACCACCAAGGTGCCGGTGGAACAGCGCCCTGTCCGCCGCGCGGTGATGGGCGAAAATTTCACGGACAACCTGGTGTGGCTTGGCAGCGGCAGTGACCAGCGCGCCATAACCACCAGCGCCCGCGCCATGCGGGACCACGACGGCGCCTTCGCCGGCTCCGTCATCGTGTTCAGCGACGTCACCGACCTGGTGAACGCACTGGCGGCCAAAGACGACTTTGTGGCCAACGTGTCCCACGAGTTCCGGACCCCGCTGACCTCCATCCTGGGTTATGTGGAGCTGCTGCTGGACGACGGAGACGTACTGCCGGATTCCCACCGTGAACCGCTGAACATCATCCGCCGGAACTCCGAGCGCCTGCTGGGGCTTGTCTCGGACCTGCTCGCCAGCCGCAAAGGGCAGCTCATCGTCAGCCCGCAGGCCGTCAACGTGGCCGACCTTGTGCGGGCCAGCGTCAGCGCCGCACTCCCCCGCGCAGCGGCAGCCAACGTGCGGCTCCGCGCGGAAGCCCCCGAGCGGCTGGACGCCCATGTGGATTCCGCGCGCGTGTCACAGGTACTGGACAACCTGGTCTCAAACGCCATCAAGTACTCGCCCAACGGCGGCGACGTCGTGGTGTCCCTGGCGTCGGAAGGATCAGAGCTGGTGTGTCATGTCAGCGACACCGGCATGGGCATGAGCGAACAGGACCAGGCCGACGTGTTTAAGAAGTTCTTCCGGACCGGCAACGTGCGGAACACGGCCATCCCGGGAGTGGGGCTTGGACTGTCCATCAGCAAGGCCATCGTTGAAGCACACGGCGGAA
The DNA here is from genome assembly GCF_030812315.1 of Arthrobacter oryzae. Lineage (GTDB taxonomy): Bacteria > Actinomycetota > Actinomycetes > Actinomycetales > Micrococcaceae > Arthrobacter > Arthrobacter oryzae_B. Next base: position 307,106 of record NZ_JAUSSM010000004.1, read on the forward strand.
GCATCCAGCTGCGGAGCGCGCTGGGAGAAGGCACCACCTTCACAGTCAAGGTGCCGGTCTAGGGACGTGGCCGGTAATCCTCGATGAGCATCCGGGCCATACGCTGCGCACGCTTGGAGGCGTCCAGGTCACCCTCCGTGGCGGAAATAATGGACCCCTTCATCAGGATGTGCCATGAGCGGGAGAAGTCCTCGGCGTCCCGGAGCCCCGCCTCCTCCGCGAGCTGCTGGACGTGGCCGCGGATCTTGGCGAGGTAGTCAATGCTCGCACGTCCCAGCGGATGATTGGCACCCATTTCCAGCAGGATGTTGATGAAGGAGCAAGCCTCAAAATCGTCGCGGCGGAACCAGTCCCCGAAGACGTCGAAGATCGCCAGCAGCTGCTCAGTGGGTGTGCCAGCCCGGCCCCGCGCATCGGCAACGATCAGGTCCACGGTCCACACCCGGTCGCGTTGCTCCAGGAAGGCGAGTACCAGTTCATCCTTGGATGCAAAGTGACGGTAGAACGTTGCCTTCGCCACGCCGGCACTGCTGATCAGCTCATTCACTCCCACATCGCGAATGCCACGGCGCGCGAAAAGCTGGTACGCCGTATCAACAATCCTCTGCCTCGCGGCGGCAGGACTCATCGCAACCTCGCCTTGCGGCGCAGGCTGCATTGCTACTGAGTCTGGCGTGGGGGTCATTACAATTAGTCTAACGCAAAGGGCAGACAGACTTGTCTGTCTGAGATAGGATTCCTATATTCCGGTCGGTCGAATTCCCAGGCGTTTGAGCCAGAGCGCTTGTGCCACAGGAGGGTGAGATGCCGAAGAGAATGTTGTCAGCCGTTGGGTCCCATCAGGGCGATTCGTGGCAGGCGCGGTCCGGGATCCATGCGGTTGGGGGGCCCGTCCGCGGGCGTGTGAAGCTTGAGCCGATTCGTCACCAATCATGGGAAATCATCAACGCTATCCTGACGGACACCGATCCGGAGGGATCTGAGATCCGCAATCAGTTGCGCCGTTGCCTCAACAAGAGCGAAGGCAACCCTGAGAGGGCATTGCTCATGCACCTCATGTCAATGCCGGGCCGCTCCGAGCCCGCGATCCTTGATTAAGTCCTGCCTGCCGCACCACTTCGCCCCAGGACTGTTGTGCCAGGTCAGCAACAGCTGCCAGGATCTCCGACGGCGGCAGGGAAAGATCAAGCGGGTACTCCACCACGTCGATGTCGGTATTGAGGATGCGGCGGAGCTTCATTTCCCCCGCGCCTGCGTACACCAGCCACGCGGTGGGAACCCGTAGGGCCGTGCAGAACGCGAGCATCTGAAAATGGTCCCCGGACAGTGACGCGCCCTGGTCCGTGGCTGCCCGGTATTTGGTGTCGTAGACCACCACAGGACGGCCGCCCAGGAGGTGCACTGCGTCCGGGCTCACCGTGAGCCGGTCTGAGTCGCGCACGGCCTCGTTCAGCAGGGCGTTGTACTGCAGCCGCATCTCGCCCGGGTAGGCCGCCATGGCTTCGCGGAGCGCCGTCCCCACGAAATCCTCGAACACCTGACCCATGTCCACCACGAACGACGCCGTCTGCTGCTTTCCGTCGCCGGCTTCGGCCGAGGCGTTGCGCAGGATCACCTCGGACAGGCGGAGCACCGCGTGATACCGCGCGTTCATCCTGGTGGGCCGCCACGGCGGCAGCGGCGCTCCGGACTGAAGGCGGGTGACGGCGTCGAGCTTGCCTTTAAGCTGCCGGAGGCGGCTCTGGACGTCGGGCCGCACGCGGGGCACCTGCGCCATGCGCTCGAGGGCGGCCCGCAGGATGCGGTTCTCGGCAATGTCCTCGGTGAATTCGTCGTACGACACTTCCAAGGGCACGAGCATTCCCGGCCGGCGGGAAATCTGGTCCGAAATGCGGATCCTGCCTTTGACCGTCCGCAACGATTCATCAACGGTGAGGTAGCCCTGCAGGACACCGCGGCTCAAGGCCCGGTCCGCCAGTTGCGCCAGCGATTCAGCCAGCGCGCTCCACAGGTCCGAGTCCTCCACCGCGGCCACCGGATCCTCGCGAAAGCCCTGGTTCCCTGCATAGCTGAGGAGGAACAACAGCCGGCTGAGGCCCAGGCGGTCCTTCGGCCGGACTTCCAGCTGCACTGTGGGCGTGCGTACGGACCCCACCATGCCCACCGGCTCGATCCTGAACAGGCCCATGCCCATCGGGGACGCCTTGGCAAGGCCGCTGGCGTTCAGGAACGCGGCACTGGCTGCGTCAAGCTTGTCCACCACGCCGCCGGACAGCTCATCGAGGACGATGTGGCGGACCGCTTTGGCGGAGCTGGAGGGTTTCCGTGCCGGCAGCGGCGGAACAGCGACCTGCAGTCCGTTAGCGGGACGCAAGGCGGCCCAGCAGTTGCTCAAGCCCGAAGCGCTCTTGCAGCTGGGCCCGGTTCAGCTGCCCGTGGTAGTGCTCCTCGAGCAGGGGCATCAGCTCGTATTTCCAGATCCGGCGCAGGCCGGAAGGGGTCTGGGCCGCCTTCTTCATGAAGTAGGACGGCCCGATCATGAGGTCGCGGTCCCATTCGTCGATGGCGTCATTGAGTGCATCAAGCAGGAGGGCCGGGGTGGTGTCAAGGTCCCGGGCCTGCAGGAAGCGGAGCAGGGAACCCTTCACTGGTTCGGTCTTGGGATGCAGTTCAATGAAGGAGAAGCGCCGGCGGATGGCGGCATCCATCATGGCGATCGAGCGGTCCGCCGTGTTCATGGTGCCGATGATGTACAGGTTGTCCGGGAGCGTGAACGGTTCATTGGGGCTGTACTGAAGGTAGATCCGGTCGTCGCGGTACTCCAGCAGGAAGTACAGCTCGCCGAAAACCTTGGCCAGGTTGGCACGGTTCATCTCATCGATGATCAGGAAGTACGGCTTCTTTTCATTGCCGGGCTTGGCAGCTTCCTCCGCCAAACGCCGCAGCGGGCCAGCCACGAGCTTGAAGGACACCTGTCCTTCGTCGGTCTTGTCCGGGCGGAAGCCCTCGAAAAAGTCCTCGTAGGCATACGAGGGGTGGAACTGCACCAGCTTGACGCGTTCGTCCGTGCTGTCGCCGGCAAGCTCGGCCGCCAGGTGCTTGGCGAGGTAGGTTTTGCCGGTTCCGGGCGGGCCGTACAGCACGAGCTGCCGGTTCTCCTCCAGGAGCTCAGCGATTTCCTGCAGCGGTTCCAGGTCCATGTGCAGGGAGGCCGCGAACTCCTCCGTTAGCGGACGGAACCCTTCCGGGACGGGTTCGACGACGGCGGCCGGCGCGGCGGCGTCGTCGGCCTCCGCTTCCGCTTCGGCGGGCAACAGTGCCTGCAGGGCCTGCACCACCCTGGTGACGTCCACGATGATCCCCGGTGTGGCCAGCTGGCGCTGGACGTGGCGGGGCAGGTCCGTCATGCTGTGGGCTTCGTCGAACCAGCGCACCTTGCGCCGCATCCTGCGGTTGTCCTCGTTGTGCTCCGGCTCGCCCAGGACGACGCCAAGCCGGACAGAGCCGGCGTGCTGGTACAGGACGAGGTCGCCCGGTTTCATGACAGTGAGGAACGCGAAGACGGCGGTCTTGTTGTCCTCGCGCTCCACGTAGCCAAGATGTTTGTAGTCCTCGTCCACGGCGTGCTGGACCAGTCCTGCAGTGACACCGGGGCCCAGGAGCCGCAGGTGCTCGACGTCGAGTGTCACCTTCTCTTCCCCGTGCCACGCCGACAGCAGGTCCTTGACGTCGTGGTGGGTGCGCAGCAGCCACGCACGGCGGCCCGGATCCCCCACCTTGCGCCACTGGCTCACCAGCTGGCGGGCGTACCAGTCGATGCGCTGGCCCGCCTGCTTGTCGAGGTACAGGCGGATGCGGTGGATGTCAGCGGTGATTTCCTCGTCGCTGTCGCCCTTTGCGCCGCCCACCAGGGAAGCGAAAGCGTCCCGGATTTCCTGCCGCTCGACGTCAGCCACTACGGGCTCGAAGTAGCTGGGCCAGGCCAGGTATTCGATGCTGCGGCGGATTGCGGGCTGGTCATCCGGTGTCCCGGCCGCGAGCAGGTGGAAGGCCTGGGGATCCTTCAACGCCTTGGCCATCGCGGCCGCGGACTGCCGGTCCACGTGCTGTACAAAACGGCACAGCCACCTCAGGTGGTCCCAGATGGTCCAGTTGAACTCGGCAGTGCGGTCGCGGATAACGCCGTGGTCAGTCATGCCCTGGTAAAGCTCGCCCGGCAGTTCAAGCGGCGGCTCGAGCCAAGAGGCAGCTTCTGCCACCCTGGCGCGCTTGACCTTGAGCGATTTCACTTCATGGGCCAGCGGTAGCGACTGCAGGAAGAGCAGCTCAACGGCAAGCTGCTTGGCTCCGCGGGAGGCGTCCGTCAGGTTCTGGCGCAGGTTGGTCATCATGGGCGCCTTGGGGTCCGCAACGCCCCGTTCCAGGCGTTCCAGCAGCTCTGTGGCGGCACTTGCCGTCCACGTGGCAGTCCGCCCGTCCAGCGCCGACGGCCTGCGCTGAAGACCGGCCCCCAGAACAAACCACGCCGCGTCCTCGATCTCCTTGGAGATACCGGGGGCGCGGGTCATGGCAGGCTTCGCGGTGGGGGTCATGCCTTCAAATTTACAGGCTTAACCTGAACGCAAACACCAAGGACCTCTGCACGCTACTGTTCGGTAGGTGTTGGACGGTGATGGATGTTTACTTGGCCGCCGGACTGGCTTCCCAGCTATTTTCGGGCTCCTGGGCCTGCGCCCGACGGGGCCGGCCGGCTACTTTCCGACAGCGGGCAGGTTCTTGCGCCCGAACGCAAAATAGCTTCCCGGGCCCACGAAATTGATCAGCGTGACCATCCGCCAGACCGCCTTACTGCCACGGATCTGCTCTGCGGGCCGACGGGAAATGTCCCGCTGGGCTGCGATCAGGAGCGAGAGCTGCACTGCAGCTGCCACCAAGGTTCCGAATCGCGCCAACGGCGGCATTTCCTTCCAGGACTTCTTCTTTTTCTTCGTGGCCATGGCCAATGCTCCTTGTTCCGGTTATTGGTGCAGGTAGTTGGTTGGTGCGTTGACTGTTGGTTCCGTGGACGGTTGCCGGGCGGATCATCGTAGTGACGATCATAGGGACGCGGACCCGCCTGAAGGTAGGGGCTTTAGGCTCAGGCCGTGAACGGGGCGAGCCGCTCCTTCTGCTCCGGAGTCAGGCGAAGCACCCGGCCGGTGGCCTCATCCACGAAAGCCAGGTGGGTGGTGGCCTTGACGCAGTCCTCCCGGGTGACCGGGTCCTGCAAAAGGTAGTGGATGTCGAAGCTGGCGCCTTTCACGGCGCCGATCCACAAGTGAACCACTGCCGGCACGTTCCGGTATTCGAGGGTCCTGACGTAGCGGATCTTGTGTTCCACCACCAAAGCCATGGTGCCCTCCTCAACATCGTTGAAGAGGGACACCTGCGGCTCTGTGCCGGGTAGCCCTGCACCGCGTGGCGGCCCGAAGGCCGCGATGCGGGCCTCCTCCAGCATCCGAACGATCTGCACATTGTTGATGTGGCCGTAGGCATCCATGTCGCCCCACCGCATGGGTACGAGGACCTCGATGCGCCGGCCGGCGGCGCTCAGCTGTGCACCGCCGTCGCATCATCCGTGGAGTCCTCGAAGATCGCGTCTGCGTCCTCGCCCGCGAACTGGGACATGTAGAGGCGGTAGTAAGCGCCTTTGAGTTCCAGCAGGTCGTGGTGGTTGCCCTGCTCCACGATCCGCCCGGCTTCCATCACCAGGATGGTGTCGGCGTCGCGGATGGTGGACAGCCGGTGGGCAATGACGAAGCTTGTGCGGTCCGTCCGCAGGGCCGCCATGGCCTTCTGGACCAGGACTTCCGTGCGTGTGTCCACCGAACTGGTTGCCTCATCGAGGATGAGCAGGGACGGGTTGGCCACAAAGGCACGTGCGATGGTGATGAGCTGCTTCTCGCCGGCGCTGACGTTGTTGCCTTCTTCATCGATGACCGTGTTGTAGCCGTCCGGGAGTGCCCGGACGAACCTGTCCACAAACGTGGCCCGCGCCGCCTCCATGATCTGGTCGTCGGTGGCGTTGACGTTTCCGTACTTGATGTTGTCGTAAATGCTGCCGCCGAACAGCCAGGCGTCCTGCAGCACCATGCCCACCTTCGCCCGCAGTTCGGAGCGGCTCAGGTGCGTGATGTCCACGCCGTCCAGCGTGATGCTTCCCGAATTGAGCTCGTAAAAGCGCATCACCAGGTTGACCAGGGTGGTCTTGCCCGCGCCGGTGGGGCCGACGATGGCCACGGTGTGCCCCGGTTCGGCGTTGAAGGAAAGGTCCTCGATCAGGGACTTGTCCTCCGAGTAGCTGAAGGTCACGTGCTTGAATTCGACATGGCCGTCGGTCTTGGCAGGCAGGTGCTCGGTGGCAGTTTCGGCATCCTGTTCGTCGGCATCCAGGAATTCGAAGACGCGCTCAGCCGAGGCAACGCCGGACTGGAGCATGTTTGCCATGCCGGCCATCTGTCCCAGCGGCTGCGTGAACTCGCGCGAGTACTGGATGAAGGCGGTGGCGTCGCCGAGGCTCATGCCGCCGGAAGCCACCCTCAGCCCGCCGACCACCGCGATGCCAACGTAGCTGAGGTAGGAGACAAACTGCATGACCGGCATGATCATGCCGGAGACGAACTGGGCTCCGAAGCTGGCCTTGTACAGGGCTTCGTTCCGCTCGTCGAAGCTTTCCAGGATGTCGGCGTCGCGGCCGAAGACACGCACCAGGTCGTGTCCGGAGAACGACTCCTCGATCTGGCCGTTGAGCTGGCCGGTGTTCTTCCATTGAGCTGCAAACAGCTTCTGGCTTCGCGAGCCGATGATGCCCGCTGCCACACCGGACAGCGGCAGGGCGACCAGCGCGATAAGGGCCAGCTGCCACGACACGATGAACATCATGATCACGATGCCGATCACCGTCAGCGCGGAACTGACCAGTTGCGCGAAGGCCTGCTGCAGGGCCTGCTGGATGTTGTCGACGTCGTTGGTGACGCGGGACAGGGTGTCACCACGCTGACGCGTGTCGAAGTAGTTCAACGGCAGCCGGTTGAGCTTTTTCTCGGTGTCGTCGCGCAGCTTGCGGACCACGCGCATGACCAGCACATTCAGGACGTAGCCCTGCAGCCAGGTGAAGATGTTGGCCACGAAGTACATCACCAGCACAACACTTATCAGGAATGACAGCTTCTGGAAGTCGATTCCCACGCCCGGGATCAGTTCCATCTTGGCGATCATGTCGGCGAAGTTGTTTTCGCCCTGGGCACGAAGCCCGTCGACGAACTGGTCCTTGCTGACTCCGGCGGGCAGTTGCTTACCCACCACTCCCCCGAAGATGACATCCATTGCCTGGCCCAGGATCTTGGGGGCAACGACGTTGAGGACCACGGCCACCGTGACCATGGCGAGTACCAGGGCGATGCCGGCGGACTCGGGTTTCAGCAGGCCCATCAGGCGCTTGGCGGACGGCCAGAAATGCTCGGCCTTCTTGGCCGGAGTGCCGCCGAACATGTCGCCGTCGGCCTCGGTGGGCTTGTATTCCTCCTCGTAGAAGTCGTCGTCTTCCACGGGGGTTGTTTCCTGGCCTGCGGGGAGTTTCTCGTTGGTGCTCATGCCACTTCCTCCGCGGTCAGCTGGGACTCGACGATTTCCTGGTAGGTGGTGGAACTTAGCAGCAGTTCATCGTGCGTGCCCCGGTCCACGATCCGGCCGTTGTCCAGCACCAGGATCTGGTCGGCGTCGGCGATGGTGGACACGCGCTGGCCCACGATGATCACCGTGGCATCCGCAGTTTTTGCCTTGAGCGCATGACGAAGCCGGGCGTCCGTAGCGACGTCGAGGGCCGAGAAGGAGTCATCGAACAAGTACACCTTGGGCTGGGTCACCAATGCCCTGGCGATGCATAGACGCTGGCGCTGGCCGCCCGAGACGTTGGTGCCGCCCTGGGCGATCCTGGAACCGAGACCGTTCTTCTTGTCCCGAACGAAGTCCGCGGCCTGGGCCACCGTGAGCGCGTCCCACAGCTCCTCGTCCGTGGCCTCTGTCTTACCGAAGCGCAGGTTGTGCTCGATGGTCCCCGAGAAAAGATAGGGCCGCTGCGGCACCATGGCCACCCGGCCGGTGATCTCGGAACGCTCAAGGTTCGTGATGGGGACGCCGTCGAGCAGCACCTCCCCGGAGGCGACGTCGTAAAGCCGCGGCAGCAGGGACAGCAGGCTGGTCTTGCCGGCGCCGGTTGACCCGACAATGGCCACGGTCTGGCCGGGCTCGGCGGTGAAGCTGATGTTGCTCAGGACGGGTTCTTCGGCCCCGGGGTACGCGAACGAGACGTTGCGGTACTCCACGCGTCCGGTCCGGTGGGTGGGCGCCACCGGCTCCACCGGCTCATGGATGGAGGGCTCGACGTCGAGCACCTCGCCGATGCGGTCCGCGCAGACCGACGCGCGCGGAATCATCATGGCCATGAAGGTGCCCATCATGACCGCCATCAGGATCTGCAGGAGGTACTGGAGGAAGGCCGTCAGGGAACCGACCTGCATCTCCCCGGCATCCACCCGTTGGCCGCCGAACCACAGCACGGCGGCGGTGGAGACATGGAGGATCATGCCGATGGCCGGGAACATCAGGACGAACAGGGCGCCGATTTTCAGCGAGACGTCGGTGAGTTCGCGGTTGGCCTCACCAAAACGCTCGGTCTCGTGCGGTTCCCGGACGAAGGCGCGGACCACTCGGATGCCAATGATCTGCTCGCGGAGAATGCCGTTGATGCGGTCGATTTTTGTCTGCATGGAGCGGAATAGCGGCATGAGGCGGACCACTAGGTACCCCACCACCGCAATCAGCACCGGAACGGACACCCAAACCAGCCAGGACAGGCTCAGGTCCTCGCGCAGGGCCATGATGATGCCGCCGATGCACATGATGGGCGTGGCCACCATGAAGTTCAGCCCCATGAGAACCAGCATCTGAACCTGCTGGACATCGTTGGTGCCGCGGGTAATCAGGGTTGGGGCGCCGAAGACATTGACATCCTTGGCCGAGAAGCTTGTCACCTTCCGGAAGACGCCCCGCCGCAGGTCCCGGCCGAAGGCCATGGCCGCCTTCGAGCCGAAGTAAACGCCGGCGATGGCGGTGGCAACCTGGATCAGCGCCACGCCGAGCATGACCCCGCCCGTTCGCCAGATGTAGTCAGTGTCCCCTCGGGAGACACCCTCATCGATGATCTGGGCGTTCAGGCTGGGAAGGTAGAGGGCAGCGATGGTGGACGCCAACTGGAAAACAATGACTGCCGCGATATACGGCAAATACGGCTTGGAGTAGCGCCGTACGAGGGTGACAAGCATGCCCGGTAATCCTTTGGAAGAGCGCGAAGTGAATAGAAGAAGTAATACCAGCCGGGGCTGACACTCTTAGCCTTCCAACAATACGAAATCCGTTGCCTATGCAAAACAACAGGCCGCAAATATCATCCGAAGGGCGTATCCGCACCAGGGTGCCGGCAGAGCCCCACGTGCGTCCTGTGACGAGTGAAACGGGTGTTATCCCCCGGTCCCGAGGGAACGGTTGTGAAAATCGGGTACCCAGTCAAGTAGCGGCTACTCGCGACTACGCCAGTGCCTGGAGCTTAGCGTGAAGTGGTCAGTTAATTGACAACTCTGCAGGAGAGTCGCAGGCGAACTGGGCACCTACGGCCAACGGCCGGCTCCGCCATGGGGCCTCCTACTCCCGCAGTCTGGTCAGTGCAAATGATCCAGATGGAGAATCCCATGAAAAAAATTCTCGCAACCGCCGGCATTGCGGGCATTGCGTTAATAGGCGTTACAGCCCCGGCAAATGCCGGCGACAACAACAAAGTCAACATTTGCCACGCAACGGGCTCGGAATCGAACCCCTACGTGAGCATCACGGTCAGCGAAAACGCGGTGAACGGAAATGGTGGCCATGGCTCGCACCATGGTGACCTGATTCCAGCGCCGGCGGGCGGCTGCCCTGGCGGGTCAAAGGGTGACCATGACCACAAGGACGATGACGGGGGCCACGGCTCGAAGAAGCTCACCATTTGCCACGCGACGGGATCCGAGAAGAACCCTTACGTCGTGATCACTATTCCCGAAAAGGCGTGGTGGAACGGCCACAAGGACGGACACAACGGCAGGGCCGACATCTACCCGGTCCCTGCGGGCGGTTGCGTCGACAAGGACCACGAGAAGCCGCCGCACGAGAAGCCCCCGGTCGAGAAGCCGCCGGTCGAGAAGCCCCCTGTTGAGAAGCCGCCGGTCGTGGTCCCGCCCGTCGTGGTCCCGCCCGTCGTGGTCCCGCCCGTCGTGGTCCCGCCGGTCGTGGCACCGCCTGCTGTCACTCCGCCGGTTGTTGTCGCAGTGCCGGCCGGAGCCGCAGCTGCCCCGGTAGTCAACCGCGGGTTCAACGCCCAGACTGCTGCCGGAACCCAGACAGACCCCGGTAATCCCGCCTGGTTCGGAGGCCTTGCGGCATTGCTTGGGGCAACGGGGCTGGTTGCCCTGCGGCACAGGGCACGTCTGCAGGACTTCCAGAAGTAAGGCCGATCCTGTGGTCAGGACGGGCATCCGCCGTCACGGCGGATGCCCGTCCACACCTATCCCTACGGAGGAGTTCCGATGTCCTTCCCCGACGGCCGTCCCGTAGACAGCCCGCCCGACCCTCCGGAGGACGGGGTTCCAGAGGACGGGATTCCGGAGGACGGGGCAACCCAGAACGGGGCCCACTATCAACGGGCGTTGGAACAGTGGCGCAGTGACCTTTTGCGACTGAACCGGTTGCTGCCGGAAAACCTGTCGTCGAAGGTCAAAGCCCTCGGCGACTGGTCGCTACACGGCTGGTCTTCCAACCGCCTCTCGCTGAACCGCATCCCATTGAAAAACCTGTCGCTGAACCGCGGCGATCTGCTGCTGCTCCTTGCTGGCGTCGTGGCTTTCCTTATGTTGACGTTCCTCCCAGGCATCGTCGCTCCGGGAAACACGGGCGGCAGGGCCGGGTCCGATCCGGCGACCGCCCCGTATTCACGGTCGGCCGACCTTGCTATGCCTGGTTATGCCGTCCCGCCGGATACCTTCCCCTGGAGCGGCAAAGGGTCCCCGACTACTGCACCCGCGGCGCAGGAACCGCCGCCGATCCTACCCAACTATCCCCCGGCCGCAGCCCCGACCAGGATCGTGTATCCGGCAGCCGGGCTGGACGTCGTGATTCATCCGCTGACCCCGACGCGCGAGGAGCTGGAGTCCCAGGCGATCGTGCCCCCCATCACCGTGGACGGCTATTGGGTATCTGACTTCGGAATGCCCGGGGCCGGGTCCACCAACACGACGTACATCCTTGGCCACAGTTGGGAAGGCCGCGATGCTCCCTTCAACCGGCTTAGCGCGGCAAGCGCCCCTGGTGACATCTTCGAAGCCACCACCGCATCGGGAACCATGCGGTACAGGGTGGACTCCGTGGACACCTACGTGAAGGCAAGCCTCAAGGACAGTCCCATCTGGACTGCCGTTCCCAACCGACTTGTCCTGATCAGCTGCTATACGGAAGACCCCTGGGGGAAGAACGTGGTGGTCGTTGCGTCCCCGGTGCCGAACCCCTGACAACAGCGACCCTGACGGTGGCGACGGCGGCAGTCAGCCGCCGTCGCCGTCGTCCGGTGTTGTTGGCGACTATCCGGTGCGGTGACGCCCGTGCGTTGCGATGTAGTCCGCCGCCGCGCGCTGCAGTTTCCGTTCCTTGGCGAGCTGCCGCCGGAGGGTGGTGAGCTCCCCGCTGATGCGCGCCTGTTCCGCAGCGATCTCGCGCTGCTCCGCCGTCTGTTCGTGCACGGCGCGCAGCGCCTCTGCCAAGTGGAGCTGCTGTTCGGCCAGCAGCTGCTGCGTCTGCAGCAGCAGGGGCACGACGTCGGCGGCTTCTGGCTGCGGATCGGCCACCAGGGTCCGGGAGCGCGCCCGGGAACCATCCGCGGCCGCAGACGTGGCGTCGCCGTCGAGGTGTCCGCGGCCGTCGCGGGGGGTGCTCCGATCCTGGCGTGCCGCGTCCGGAAAGCGGGTCTCCTGCGCGCGCTGCCTGCTCAGGACCTCGATGAACTCCCGGTCGAGGTCCACGATGCCGGCGTCGGAAGGCGCGGGCGGGGCGGAATTGACTGGAGGGCCGGCGTGGTTCCCGGGGGGCGCGGCAGCGTTCCCGGTGGCGGCAGTTGCCGGGACGATGTCCACGGTGCGGCGCAGGGGCTGTTCCTTGATGCAAAGCACCGCCGCGAGGGCGATGATGCCGATCATCGCGGAAATCAGGAAGATTTCCGCCGTTGCGTCACCGTAGGCGGCCCGCATGATGGCCCGGATCGGGGCGGGCATGTCCTGGAGGTCCATGCTGGCTCCCGCGGGTCCGCCGGTGGAAGGGATCCCGGCTGCGGCCAGGCCGTCAGTGGCCAGTTCCTTGACGCGGTTGGCCAGGACGGCGCCCAGCACGGACACGCCGATCGCGCCGCCCACGGAGCGGAAGAACGCCACGGAGGCACTGGCGGTGCCGATGTCTGTGGCCCGGACCGTGTTCTGCACAGCCAGCACGAGGTTCTGCATCAGCAGGCCGAGGCCAAGCCCCAGGACTGCGGTGTAGAGGCCGGTCAGCCAAAGTTCGGTGGTGTGGTCGATGGTACCGGCCAGCCCCAGGCCGCCGATCAGCAGGATGGAGCCGGCTACCAGGTAGCGCTTCCATTTGCCGGTCCGGCTGATGAGCTGGCCCGACAGGACCGAGCCGATGAGGTTGCCGGCGATCATGGGCAGCGTCAGCAGCCCGGCTTCGGTGGGAGTGGCACCGCGGGCCACCTGGAAATACTGTCCCAGGAAGGCGGAGGAGCCGAACATGCCGACGCCGACAGCCACGGAGGCGAGGATGGCCAGCGCCGTGGTGCGTTCGCTGATGATCTTGAGCGGGATGATGGGCTGCTCCACCTTGGACTCCACCACGACCAGGAGGGCCAGGAGCAGCACGCCGCCGCCCACCATGGCCGCTGTCTGCCAGGACCACCAGTCGTAGTATTCCGGGTTGCCGGCGAAGGAGACCCAGATCAGCAGCAGGCTGACGCCGGAGGTGAGCAGGATGGAACCGAGCCAGTCGATCTTCGCGTGGCGCTTGACGTGGGGAAGCTTAAGGGTGATCTGAAGCAGGATGAGGGCGATGACGGCCAGCGGGACACAGACGAAGAAGGTCCAGCGCCAGCCCAGCGGGCTGTCCACGATAAATCCGCCGAGCAGCGGGCCGCCGGCCGTGCCCACAGCCATGACGCCGCCCATGTAGCCGGAGTACTTACCGCGGTCCCGGGGCGGGATGATGGAGCCGATGATGGCCTGCGCCAACGCGGTGAGGCCGCCCATGGCGACGCCCTGGATAACGCGTGCGGTCAGCAGCAGGGGTATCGTCTCGGACAGGCCCGCCATGACGGAACCGGCCACGAAGATCACGATGCTCAGCTGGACGAGCACCTTTTTGTCGAAGAGGTCGGCGAGCTTGCCCCAGATCGGGGTGGTGGCGGCGTTGGCGAGCAGGGCGGCCGTGATGACCCAGGCGAAGTCCGTCTGGGTGCCCTTGAGCTCGGACATGATGGTGGGCAGCGCGTTGGCCACGATGGTGCTGCTGATGATCGCCGTGAAGAACGCCGCGAGCAGCCCGGTGAGGGCTTCCATGATCTGGCGGTGGGTCATTGCAGGCTGCGGTGTGGACGTGGTTGGCTGCGGCGATGACCGCTGTGGTGTCGTGGACAGGGCCCGGGACGGACCGGTGGCTGTAGCGTGGCTTGCCATGTGCAGCTCCTAAGCGGTTGGAATGTTTTCGGTGGATCCGGCCGTCTTTGCCCGGGCTGAATCCCTGAGGGATTCGGCAAGTTTCTTCAGGATTTTCGCGGTCTCTTCGGCGTCGTTCTCGCTCCAGTCCTGCAGGTAGCCCTGGAGCGTCGCAGTTCGCTGTTGCTCTATCTCGCGCAGCTTTCCCGCTCCGGCCTCGGACAGCGCCACCAGCTGGGCCCGTCCGTCTTCCGGATCAGGCCTGCGGACCACGAGGCCCTGCTCCTCCAAATCGGCAATATGCCGGCTCAGGACGGGAGCGCTGACTCCGAGCCTCGCGGCGAGGTGGGTGGCCCGGGACTCCCCCTCCCCCACGAACCGCAGGACGCCCTGGAGCGCCACTCCGGTATCCTGCCCGCGCAGGCTTGAGACCGCTACGCAGCGGACCGCGCGCTGGAGGTCGAAGATCTGGTAGACGAGATCGGCCGCGGTGTCCGGTGCAACTGCCATGCTGGATATCCCCTTTTGCTTGCCTAAGGCAACTATACCGGGGAAATAGTTGCTTTGGGAAACTAATCGCATGGCGGCACCTTAAAGCAATAGCGCGAACGGACAGTTGAGGCCCCAATTCCGGCTGGAAAAGGGGCCTCAACTGTCCGTTCGCGCTAGGTGGCGGCGGGGTGTTGCGGTTGTGGACTGCTTAGGTGCGCCTGCTTGGGTGGAGTGTTCAGACGCCCAGGTGGGTGGGGCCGAACATCTTGAGCAGGGTTTCGACGACGACGACGTTCGGTCCGTCCGCCGCGAAGCCCGACTTCAGTGCGTCCCCGACATTCTCCGGGGCAACCCGTACGGCCGGGACGCCGAACGCTTCGGCGAGTTTGACGAAGTCGGGGCGGGCGAGTTCGGTGGCGGTGGCCTGGCCGAAGGCGCCCACCATGTATTCGCGCAGGATGCCGTAGCCGCCGTCGTCCACGATCAGCCAGGTGACCGGGACGTTGTGCTGCTTGGCCGTGGCCAGCTCTGAGATGGAATACATGGCCGAACCGTCACCGGAGACTGCGAGGACCCGTCCGGGCTTGCCCGTGGTTTCCAGCCCCACTGCCCCGCCGATGGCCGAGGGGAAGCCGAAGCCCAGCCCGCCGGCACCCTGGGCCGAGTGGAACTGTCCCTCGCGGGCGTCCCAGCAGCTCCAGCCCCAGTACGCGGAGATGGTCATGTCCCAGAAGGTCTGCATCTCCGCGGGTACGGCTTCGCGGATGTCGGCCATGAACTTCAGCTCCTTGCCGAGGTCCTGGGACTCGAGCCGGGCCTTGACCTTGGCCAGGGACTCCTTGACTAGCGCCTCCGGCGAGATGCCGTGCCAGTCGGCCCGCTCACCGTGCGGTTCGGTGAGTGCAGCATCGAGCGCAGCGAGGGCCTGGCCGGCGTCGGCACGGATGCCCAGTCCGGGCCGGTTGGACTCCAGGACCCGGGGTTCGGCGTCGATCTGGATAATCCGGCCGCGCGGCTCGAACGTGAAGTAGTTGGATGTGACCTCGCCCAGCGAGGAGCCGATGACGATCAGCACGTCCGCGTCCTCGAGCAGGTCCGTCATGTGCCGGTCCTCGATCCAGGACTGCAGCGACAGTTCGTGGTTCCAGGGGAACGCGCCGTTGCCGCCGGGGGTGCAGATCACCGGTGCGCGCAGCTTCTCCGCGATGGACAGCAGGGACTTCTCGGCCCGGCCGCGGCGCGTGCCGCCGCCGGCGATGATCGCCGGACGTTCCGCCGTCGACAGCCATTTGACTGCTTCACGGACGAGTTCGACGCGCGGCGGGTTGTCCGCCGCTTCGGCGAGCGCGTCCTCCACCGGCGGGACCATGATGGGATCCAGCAGGACGTTCTGCGGGATCTCCAGCCAGACGGGGCCCTGCGGGGAGGAAATCGCCTCGGTCCAGGCGTCCTGGATGGCCGAAGGGATTCCGGAGGCGTGCTGGATCAGCCGCTGGCTTTTGGTGACGTTCGCGGCCGAGGCCTTCTGGTCATCGAGCTGGTGCAGCATGCCCTTGCGGCGGGCGCCAAGCCCGTCCAGCGGTATCTGGCTGGCCACCACCACCATGGGCACACCGGTGGCGTACGCTTCCTGCAGCCCGGCCAGCGACGTCAGCGCACCCGGGCCGGTGGACAGGAACAGGACACCGACCTCGCCCGTGGCCCGCGAATACCCGTCGGCCGCGAACGCGGAATTGTTCTCCACCCTCGACGACACGAAGTGCAGGTTTCCCCGGCCCATCGCGTCGAACAGGCCGAGCGCGTGCTGGCCCGGAATGCCAAAGACCGTCTTCGCGCCCAGCGCCTCAAGGGTCTCGACGACGAGATCCCCGCCGTTGCGGACGCTGGTACCTTTTGTCGGAGCTGCCGCGCCCGGATCGAAATCGATCACTTGGAGAACTCCTCGACGGTTGGACGGATGATTCCTGCGGACTGGGCAGCGGCGGCAGCAAAGCCCGCCTGGTGCCGCTTCTCCTGCCCCAGCGCCTGCGCGGCGTAGCCGTTGGCGCTGCCGAACCTGTTGCCTTCAACGGCGGAGTCCGCCATAAGGGTGACGAGTTCGTAGGCAACGTGGCTGGCCGCGACGCCGGTGATTTCGGCGTGGTCGTAGGCCGGAGCAACCTCAACGATGTCAGCGCCCACCAGGTTCATGCCGCGGAAGCCGCGGATGATCTCCAGCAGCTCCCGGCTGGTGATGCCGCCGGCTTCCGGCGTCCCGGTGCCCGGCGCGTGCGCGGGATCGAGGACGTCGATGTCAACGGAGATATACAGCGGACGGTTGCCGATGCGGTCCCGGACCTTGGCCACTGTTTCCAGGACGCCCTGATAGTAGACATCGGCCGACGTGACGATGCCGAACCCAAAGCGGTGGTCGTCGTCGAGGTCCTTCTTGCCGTACAGGGGGCCGCGGGTTCCGATGTGGCTGATGGCCTCGGTGTCCAGGATGCCTTCCTCGACTGCGCGGCGGAACGGCGTGCCGTGGGTGTATTCGGCCCCGAAGTACGTGTCCCAGGTGTCCAGGTGCGCATCAAAGTGCAGCATGGCAACAGGCTCGCCGGCGCGCTCGGCGGCGGCCCGGAGGAGCGGCAGGGCAATGGTGTGGTCCCCGCCAAGGGTAACCAGCTTGCTGCCGCCGGCCGTCAGGTCCAGGGCGTTCTGCTGGATCGTCTCGATGGCCTCGTTGATGTTGAACGGGTTCACGGCCATGTCGCCGGCATCTGCCACCTGGACGTTTTCGAACGGGCTGACGTCCCACGCCGGGTTATAGGGGCGCAGCAGCCGGCTGGCCTCACGGACGTGGTTGGCACCGAAGCGGGCGCCCGGGCGGTAGGAGACGCCGGAGTCGAAGGGCACTCCCACCACCGTGATGTCGGCCTTGGCCACCTGGTCCAGGCGGGGCAGCCGGGCGTAGGTAGCAGCCCCGGCGTAGCGGGGGATACGGGATGAATCGATAGGGCCAAGGTTGCCGTTGGCCTCGATGCGCAGCTCTTCCAAAGGAACGCCTCTCCTTCGAGGATGGATCGGTAGTGTGACACCCATCATACACTCAAGTTTCCCGTTGTGCATCAAGTGTTTACCAATCACGCAGCGGCATTCCGCTCAGTCGATGGCGGACGACCCCCGCTCCCCCGTCCTGACCCGGACGGCGTCGCAGACGGAAACGGTCCAGATCTTCCCATCCCCGAACCGCCCGGTGCTGGCACCGGATTCGATGGCCGCCATCACGCCGTCCATGGCCTCCTCCGTCACGAGCACCTCCACGCGGGCTTTCGGCAGGAGGTCGGAGTTGTATTCGGTTCCGCGGTATACCTCGACGTGGCCCCGCTGCTGGCCGTAGCCGCTGGCCTGGCTCACTGTCAGGCCGCTGACGCCGAATCCTTCCAAAGCCGCCCTGACGGTCTCAACCTTTTCCGGACGGACGATGGCGGTGATGAGTTTCATGTCCGCACCTTGCTGTTCTCTGCCTGACGGCCTGTCTGGCGGTCCACCTGGCCCTGCGCCGTCACTTCCGAAGGGGTTTCCGCGGAAGCAGCAGCAGGATGGTCCGCCTTCCCCTCCGCGGGTACGGTCTTGCCGTGGTGTTCGCCGGGATGGAACGTGCCGCCAACCATCAGCAGCTCATAGGCGGTTTCCGCGTGTTCGGTGACGTCGATACCGGACCGCTCGTTGGCTTCGGATACCCGCATGCCCATCGTCTTGTGGATGGCTAATCCGATCAGCGTGGTCATAATGGCACTCCAGGCGGTGACGATCAGCGCGGTGAGGGCCTGGGGCCAGAACTGCGTCAGGCCGCCGCCGTAGAAGAGTCCGCCCTCGGTCTTGACGGAGGGGACGGCGAAGAATCCCAGTGAGAGCGTCCCCCACAGGCCGCCGACGAAGTGCACGGCCACCACGTCCAGCGAGTCGTCGAGGCCGATCTTGAATTTGAGTCCGACCGCGAGCGCACAGATTGCCCCGGCCACGGCTCCGATCAGGATGGCGCCTACGGGGTCCACGAACCCGCAGGCCGGCGTGACCGCGACCAGGCCAGCCACGGCTCCCGACGCGGCACCAAGGGAAGTGGCATGGCCGTCCCGGAGCCTTTCGATCAGCAGCCAGCCCAGGAGTGCTGCACTCGTGGCCAGCAGGGTGTTGGTCCAGGCCAGGCCGGCGGTGGCATCGGCTGCGAGTTCAGAGCCGGCATTGAAGCCAAACCAGCCGAACCACAGGAGTCCTGCGCCGAGCATCACGAAAGGCAGGTTGTGCGGACGGATGTTGGGATCCTTCATGAATCCAAGGCGTTTTCCAAGAACGACGGCGAGCATGAGTCCCGCTATGCCGGCGTTCATATGCACCACGGTTCCACCGGCGAAGTCGAGTGCGGAGATCTTGCTGCCTACGATGCCCGTGGGGCCGAACAATCCGCCGCCCCAGACCCAGTGGGCGATGGGGGCGTAGACGAGCGTGACCCACAGCGCGGCGAAAAGCAGCCACGGCCCGAACCTCACGCGTTCAGCCACGGCTCCGCTGATCAGCGCCACGGTGATGATGGCGAAAGTGGCCTGGAAGCCGATGAACACCATGTCCGGGAGCCCGGGAGCCTTGCCCCCGATGGTGCTCGTCAGCCCGCTCAGTCCGGGGTTCGCGAAGGGGTCTCCGACGAGTCCGGCCATGGTGTCAGGCCCGAACGCCAATCCGTAGCCCCACAGCGCCCAGACCACGGCAACGACGCCCATGGCGCCAAAGCTCATCATCATGATGTTCAGGACGGATTTCATCCGGACAAGGCCCCCGTAGAAGAACGCCAGGCCGGGGGTCATCAGCAGGACGAGCGCGGACGCTGCGAGCATCCAGGCCGTGGCGCCGGGATCGAGCACCGCGGGATCCACTGCCATTCCCACATTGAGTGTAGAGATGTTCATTTTGGGAGCCTTCCTCAAGAAGTGGCGCTCCTGGGCGCCGGCTACGGCGAGACCATTCAAAACGACGATGCAGCTACGAGTTCCCCGAATCCGACGCTACAACCGCGGTGTTTCGGCCATAGCCCCGAAGTTTTTCCGGGACGTTAAACAGCCCGGCCGGGCATGAATCCTGGGTTACCGGCAGGTTTCCAAAATGTGACGTACATCTCACCATGGATGCCCAGGGCCCACGTCCGTGCGCCAAGCCCGCAGGCGTGGCGCCTCCACGCGGAAAGTGATGGCGGTCACAGGGGGCGTAAAGGTTTCGTTAAGGCCGGCATCCTGCACACTTTCCCGGGCCTACGCTCCAATCAGGAGCAGCACCATGGGCCGAACACGGCCGGAGGCACGCTGCCTGAAAGGACACCGTGACCACGCTCACCCGGCCGCCCGCCGACCCCTCGGACAGGTACAACCGCAAGCCCCATCAGCTAAGGGGCTGGCTGCTGGAGGGCATGCCTGAAGGATCCGGCAAACGGCAGGGGCCCCACGGCCAGCCGCAGGCGAACCACACACCGCAGCCCTGGTGGAAGGTCATGTGCCTCACTGGCGTTGACTACTTCTCCACCCTCGGCTATCAGCCGGCCATTGCCGCGCTTGCCGCAGGAATGGTCTCCCCCTTGGCCACTGTGGTCCTGGTGGCCGTTACGCTCCTCGGCGCCCTCCCGGTGTACCGCCGGGTCGCCTCGGAAAGTCCCCGCGGGGAAGGTTCCATCGCAATGCTTGAACGACTCCTTCCGCGGTGGGGCGGCAAGCTGTTCGTCCTGGCGCTTTTGGGGTTCGCGGCCACGGACTTCATGATCACCATCACGCTCTCGGCCGCGGATGCCAGTGCGCACGCCATCGAGAACCCGTTCGCGCCCGACTTTCTGCACGGCCAGGAAGTGGCCATAACGCTGGGGCTGATCGCAGGTCTCGGAATCGTCTTCCTCCGCGGCTTCAAGGAAGCCATCAACGTGGCTGTAGTCTTGGTGGCCGTGTTCCTCCTGCTGAATGCTGTGGTGGTGCTGGTAGGCCTCGCGCATGTGTACAGCGAAGCCCACGTGGTCACGGACTGGTGGGCCGCCCTCAACCAGCAGCACGGGAACCCGCTCGTGATGATCGGCATCGCCCTGCTGGTCTTCCCCAAACTTGCCCTGGGGCTCTCCGGTTTCGAAACGGGTGTGGCCGTCATGCCGCAGATCCAGGGCAGCCCGGACGACACCGAGGAGAAGCCGGCCGGCCGGATCCGCGGCGCGCACAAGCTCCTGACCACAGCCGCCCTGATCATGAGCGCGTTCCTCATCGCGTCCAGTTTCATCACCACGTTCCTGATCCCGGCAGCCGAGTTCGAACCGGGCGGCAAGGCCAATGGCCGGGCGCTGGCCTTCCTGGCCCACCAGTACCTGGGCGACGGCTTCGGAACCGTCTACGACCTGAGCACCATCGCCATTCTCTGGTTCGCCGGCGCCTCCGCCATGGCAGGGCTCCTCAACCTGGTGCCCCGCTACCTCCCGCGCTTCGGCATGGCGCCCGCCTGGACCCGGGCCGTGCGGCCCCTGGTGCTGGTGTTCACCGCCGTCGCCTTCCTCATCACGGTGGTCTTCGAGGCCGACGTCGAAGCGCAGGGCGGCGCGTATGCCACCGGCGTCCTGGTCCTGATGACGTCAGCTTCCATCGCCGTCACGTTGTCCGCCCGGCGCAAGCAGCAACGCGGCCGGACGGTCGCCTTCGGGGCGATCGCCGTCGTCTTCCTCTACACAACTGTGGCGAACGTGGTGGAACGCCCCGACGGCCTGAAGATCGCAGCGATGTTCATCCTCGGCATCGTGGTGGTGAGCTTCGCTTCACGCGTCAGGCGTTCCTTCGAGCTGCGCGCCACCCACATCAGGCTGGACGAACGGGCGTTGGAGTTCATGGCTGCCAGCGAAGAGGGGCCCATCCGGCTAATCGCCCACGAGCCCAAACGCCTCAGCGCCGCGCGGTACCGGGCCAAACTTGAGCACGCAGAACTTGCCAACCACCTGCCGGGGGACAGCGACGCGATCTTCATCGAGATCCTTGTTGACGACAGCTCGGACTTCGAACAGGAACTCCTGGTCACCGGGAAGGTCCGGCACGGCTTCCGCATCCTTGAAATCCACAGCAATAACGTGCCCAACACGCTGGCGGCCGTGCTGCTGCACCTCCGGGATGTCACGGGCCTGATGCCGCACATCTATTTCCGCTGGACCGAGGGGAACCCGCTGACCAACCTGACGCGGTTCCTGCTGTTCGGCGAGGGTGAGATCGCCCCCGTTACCCGGGAAGTGCTGCGCGAGGCGGAGCCGGACGTCACCCGCCGGCCCTGGGTCCACGTGGGCTAGTCAACCCGGCTTTACCAAGCCCGGGCCGCGTCAGCGGCTGGCCGCCGGGTCAGCGACTGGCGGCCGGGACCAGCACCCAGAGCACCTCGACGGCATCGTCCGTGGGGTTGATCCAGGTGTGCGGCTCCCTGCCGGGGAACGTCACAGTGTCGCCGGTGCTGAGCTCGTATTCCTCGTTCGTGAGGATCAGCCGGATCCGGCCGTTGATCACGTGGAGGACGTCAACGTCGCAGTCCACGGCATAGAGTTCGGATTCGCCGCGGCCGCGGGGCTCGATCACGGCCTGGATGATCTGGACGCGCCGTTCCGAGCGCGCCGTCAGGAGGCGCTCGATGATGCCCTCTCCGCCCAGTGAAATGCGCGGCCCCTCGTCCTTTTTGGTGAGATGGGTCTCCGGCGCGGCAAACAAGTCGCCGATGGAGATGGACAGCACCTGGCACAGCGTCACCAGGGAGGCGACCGACGGGGAGGTGAGGTCGCGTTCAACCCGGCTGAGGAATCCTTTGGTGAGACCGGTGGCGTCTGCCACCTGCTCGATGGTGAGCCGCTGGGACTGGCGGGCAGCACGGATGCGCGAACCGATGGCAACTGGAATGTTGCTCGGTTCAACTGGTAGAGCCTTCATTAACGAACCTTTCGCAGCCGGCCGCACGGCCCCATCGCTGGAGCCATACTAGCTGGAGAGCCACCTTGTGACGCGGGAACGGGCCGTGGATGTCAAATGCCCTTGACTGTTACCACCGTCACAACATACCCTTTTAGGCAACAGGTGTTGTCTATTAGGCAATCACCTACACTCACCGAAACACCTACAGGGATCTCCCCCTGCATCAACCGCAACATAGCAGCGGACTTCCGGCACTGCGCTGACGCTCCCGCGAATTCCCGCCCTGCTGCCAATCAGCTCCAAGGAGCCTTTTCATGGACGCAAATTTCGTCAACATCGCCATTGTGGTGGTGTACCTGGTCGCCATGCTGGCCTTCGGCTGGTGGGGCAAGTCCCGCACTAAGAACAACAGCGACTTCCTGGTGGCTGGCCGCAGGCTTGGCCCGTTCCTTTACACCGGCACCATGGCCGCCGTGGTTCTCGGCGGCGCCTCAACAGTGGGCGGCGTGGGCCTCGGCTACAAGTTCGGCATCTCCGGCATGTGGCTGGTGGTGGCCATCGGCGCCGGCGTACTGCTGCTGAGCCTCCTGTTTGCCGGCACCATCCAGAAGCTGAAGATCTACACGGTGTCCCAGATGCTGACGCTCCGCTACGGCAGCCGGGCCACGCAGACCTCCGGCATCGTGATGCTGGCCTACACGCTGATGCTTTGCGCCACCTCCACCGGCGCCTACGCCACGATCTTCGTGGTCCTGTTCGGCTGGGACCGCGCCCTGGCCATCGCCATCGGCGGCGCAATCGTCCTGGTCTACTCGACCATCGGCGGCATGTGGTCCATCACCCTTGCGGACCAGGTCCAGTTCGTCATCAAGACCGTGGGAATCTTCTTCCTGATGCTGCCCTTCACGCTCAACGCAGCGGGCGGCCTGGACGGCATCCGCAGCCGCGTCGAGGACAGCTTCTTCCAGATTGACGGCATCGGCGCCCAGACCATCCTCACGTATTTCGTGGTCTACACCTTGGGCCTGCTGATCGGCCAGGACATCTGGCAGCGCGTCTTCACCGCCAAGACCCCCACTGTTGCCCGCTGGGGCGGCGCCACTGCAGGCGTCTACTGCATCCTTTACGGCGCTGCCGGCGCCCTGATCGGCCTGGGTGCACGGGTTGCCCTGCCGGAGATCGATGTCGCTACGGAGGGCAAGGACGTTGTCTACGCCGAGGTGGCGCAGACCCTGCTGCCCATCGGCATCGGCGGCCTGGTGCTCGCAGCAGCCGTTGCCGCCATGATGTCCACCGCCTCCGGTGCCCTCATCGCAGCCGCAACGGTGGCACGCGCCGACGTCCTTCCGTTCGTGGCGAGCTGGTTTGGCAAGGACATCAACACAGATGACACCGACAACCCGGAGCACGACGTCAAGGCCAACCGCATGTGGGTTCTTGGCCTGGGTATCGTGGCCATCCTTATTGCCATCATCACCCGGGACGTCATCGTGGCACTGACCATCGCCTACGACATCCTGGTGGGCGGCCTGCTGGTGGCGATCCTGGGCGGACTGGTCTGGAAGCGTGGCACCGGCATCGCTGCAGCCTGGTCCATGGCAGTCGGATCGGTGGTTACTCTTGCCCTGCTGACGCTTTACGCAACCGGGGTTCTTCCCAGCGCTGACGGTATCTATGCCAACGAGCCGATCTATTACGGCCTCGGCTCTGCACTGGTGGTCTATGTAGCACTTTCCTTCGCGACCAAGCCGACGGATCCGGCGGTTATGGCCAACTGGCGCCGGCGCGTTGCCGGCAACGCTTCCGAAGAAGAGACTGCTCCGGTCCTCACCAAGCACTAAACCAGAACGGCGCACGACGGCGGCGCCTCCCTCGGGTTCACCATCGGGAGGCACCGCCGTCGTTCGTTAATATCGGGGGCGGCGCTTACGGACGCAGTGAATCACTCGTCTTCCCGGGGCTCAGGGAACTCTTCCAGCGGCACCACGGGTTTCTCGTCGCCGAGGAAATCCTCCTCGCCCAAGGGAACCAGCCGATCGGCCTCCTGGAGCAGTTCCTCTTCCTCGGTCTCCGCTGTGTCATCGATGGGCGCGTCCTCGGCAAAGTCATAGGCGGGATCGGATTCGATGGTGTCGCGTTCCGGCTGGATGGGGCGTGATCCGGTGGTATCCATGGTGCAAACCTCCGTGTCTGGTTGTGCGGCCAGGGGCCGGGCCGTGGGAGCACCTGCCCTGGCAATCATCACAGCACCGGCATTCCGCGCGGTCAAGAGCCGGAGCTTTGCACCCCGCAAAAGCCCGTCCACCACAGCGGTTTTTGAGGTCCGCCTAAACTTCCTGGTGAGGACCACCGGCCGAAAATCGGCGTGAATCCGGGGTAGGCTGGACCTGCAATGGGGCCGAACCATGCCCTATCAAGCCCAGGAGTGTTCGTGTCTCAGCACGCTAAATCTGACCGGAACCAGCCCCGTCCCGCCGACACCCCGGCCGCGCAAACCCCGCAAGCCAACACCGCCGCAACGCCGGCCACAGCCCCCGGCCCCGGCGACATCAAGCGTTGGCGCCAGTACCTTGCCGACGAACGCGCCGAGGCCGCGGTCTACCGCGACCTGGCCCAGAACCGCCGCGGCGAGGAGCGGGATATCCTGCTGGCCCTTGCCGAAGCAGAGGGCCGCCACGAGGCGCACTGGCTCCGGCTCCTCGGCGATCACGCGGGGAAGCCCCGCCCGGCATCCCTCCGCAGCCAGCTGCTGGGATTCCTGGCCCGCCATTTCGGTTCCGTATTCGTCCTGGCGCTGGCCCAGCGCGCCGAGGGCCGCTCCCCCTACTCCTCGGACCCATTCGCCACGCCCGCAATGGTTGCCGACGAACAGATCCATGAAGAAGTTGTCCGCGGACTCGCCACCCGCGGCAGGAACCGGCTGGCCGGCACCTTCAGGGCCGCCGTGTTCGGCGCCAATGACGGCCTGGTCAGCAACCTTTCGCTGGTCATGGGCATGGCCGCGTCCGGCGTCGGAAGCCAAGTGGTACTCCTGAGCGGCGTGGCCGGGCTGCTCGCCGGGGCACTGTCCATGGGCGCCGGCGAATTCATCTCCGTCCGCTCCCAGCGCGAGCTGCTGGCGGCAACGCGGCCCACCCAGATCACCCTTTCCGCCGCCCCGCGGCTGGACATCGAGCACAACGAGCTGCTGCTGGTTTACCTGGCCCGCGGGATGTCCCGGGAAGCCGCCGAACACCGTGTGGCGGAGCGGATGGGACTGTTGAGCTGCGACTGCGACCCCAGCCTGTCGCTCCAGCCGGAACTCCCCGAGGCCGAGGACCAGCACGAAGCGGTGGGCACTGCCTGGAGCGCGGCGGCGTCGAGCTTCTGCTTCTTCGCCTCCGGGGCGATCATTCCGATCATCCCGTTCCTGCTGGGCATGACGGGCGTCGCGGCGCTGGTGGTTTCCGCCGTGCTGGTGGGCCTGGCGCTCCTGGTGACGGGCGGTGTCGTCGGACTGCTGTCCGGGACCTCCCCGACGAGCCGCGGATTCCGGCAACTGGCCATCGGCATGGGCGCGGCGGGCGTCACCTACCTGCTCGGCCTGGCATTCGGCGCGGTGGTCGCCTAGTGGACAGTCCACCGTCCGGCCGACGGAATCCGCGGCATTCCAGCCGGATGGGTATGGCCCGAATCCTGCGCAACGTTGCCCTCACCGCCCTGATCGCAGTAGCGGCTTTTACGGCTGCCGGACTGTTCTACGGCGATCCCCGGTTCGTGGGGCTCTTCGAATTTCGGAACAGCACAGTTCCCAACGGACAGGCCGCGGCCCAGCAGCCGGGAACGGCTGCGGAAGCCGTCGGTTCCGACGCACCTCCACCGGGTCTGGAGGAAGAGGACTCACCGCTGGGAACAGCGGAGAAGCCGCCCGTGCCGAGCGATTCCTTCAAATTCCTGGCGACTAACGACGACGGCACGCCCGTGGGCTATTCGCCCTGCCGCCCGCTGCATTACGTGGTCAATGCCGGCCTGGCACCGGCGGGCGCGGAGAACCTGGTGGAGGAAGCCGTCAGCACCATTGCCCGCGCCACGGGTATCCGCTTCATCAACGACGGCCCGTCCACCGAAGCGCCGTCGGAGGACCGCGATCCCTACCAGCCGGAGACTTACGGCGAGCGGTGGGCGCCGCTGCTCATTTCGTGGACTACCCCGGAGGTCTCCCCCGAGCTCAAGGGGCAGGTCATCGGAACCGGGGGTAGCACGCACTACAGCTTTGACGGCGGCTCGAAGACTTTCGTCACCGGCAGCCTGGACCTTGACGCACCGCAGATCGCCGGCGAACTCGAACGGCCGGAAGGCTCCGCCTACGCCACCGCCGTGATCCTGCACGAGCTGTCCCACGTCATGGGGCTGGAACACGTGGACGACCCCCTGCAGCTGATGTACCCGGAAATCGGAACCCCGGACGGCCTCGCCGCCGGCGACCTCAACGGCCTGTACCAGCTGGGCCGGGCCGCCTGCCGCAAGGACCTTTAACCGGCCACTGCTGGCCGGACCCTGCTAGTCGTACCCTGCTAACGAGCCACTGCGTCGAGGGCTTCCTCCACCGTGTCCACCAGGAAGATCCTGTCGGCCATTGACTTGCCCGCTGCCAGGCTCTGCAGCAAAGGCCACGCCGGATACCGCCGCTTCCAGTGGTCGCTGCCGACGAGCACCATGGGCCTGATGGTTTCGGAGGCTCCGTAGTAGTTCTCGCACGCATCCTGGAAGATTTCCTGCAGGGTGCCGGCGGACCCCGGCAGGAAGATCACACCACCGTCGCAAAGCTCCAGCAGGATCGCCTCGCGGATGGCGTTGGCGAAATACTTCGCGATGTGGGTGGCGAAGTAGTTGGGCGGCTCGTGGCCATAGAACCAGGTGGGAATCCCCAGCGACGGCGTCCCGTCCGGATAGCGTTCGACGACGGCGGCCGCCGTCCGCGCCCACGCGGACACAGAGGGCCGGAACCCTGGAACGGCTGCCACCTGGGCAAGCGCAGCGTGGAAGTCCGCGTCCGGCAGTCCGCTGAGGTACGCGCCCATATTGGCGGCCTCCATGGCACCGGGGCCGCCGCCGGTGGCCACCACCCGGCCGCTCCTGGCGAGGAGCCGGCCGGCGACGGCGGCCTCCATGAAGGCCGGCGTTCCGCGCCTCGCGGTGTGGCCGCCCATCACCCCCACCATCGAGCGGCCGCCCAGCTCGGAGCGCACCAGTTCATCCAGGGCGTCGCCGATCGAATGGTCATGCAGCGCCGCGGCCAGCGTGGCATCCAGCCGGTGCCGCTGCCCGGGCCGGATGCTCCAGTGGTAGATCCGGGCGTCCAGTGTGGTTTCGTAGGGCGCATCGGGCGGACCGGAGTAGAGCTCCTGGGGTGAGTAGAGCTGCCCGCGGTACGGGTTGAACGGCACGGATTCCAGCCGGGGGAAGATCAGCGCCCCGCGGTCGCGCAGCGAATCCTCCACGCCGTCGTCGAAGGTGCAGCCTAGGAAGATCGCGCCCTGCGCGTCCATGGCCTGCAGCGAAGCGGCGCGGCCGCGCAGGTCCAATGACTGCGCATGCCAGCCGTGCATGCTGCGGATGCCCGCCTTCACCAGCCGGTCGAAGCTGTCCAGGCTCTCAACCTCTAGGGTCCTGGGGCTGGGGCTCAGGCTGCCGGCGGCGTTCATGAAGTCAGCCTAGTCCGCAGCGGGCGCAGCAGAAGCGCCCCGGCGGAGATCCGCGGGGCGCTTCTGTGCCCACCTTCAGGTGCGGGCTGGGTTAATGTTCGGGAGGCGTTCAGGTGCGGGCAGGGCCGCGCCGGATCAAGAGACCTGGAGCCCGCCGTTGATGTCGTACGTGGCGGCAGTGATGTAACCCGAGTCCTGGCCGAGCAGGAAGGAGATCAGGGCGGCGACTTCCTCGCGGGTGCCCACCCGTCCCATCATGATGCCCTCTGACATCTGGGCCTTGCGCTCCTCGCTCAGGGTGCCGCCCATGATGTCGGTGTCGATGGGGCCCGGTGCGATTGCGTTGACCGTAACCCCAAACTCCCCCACTTCGCGGGCAAGGGCGCGGGTGAAGCCGATGATTCCGGCCTTCGATGCGCTGTAGGCAACCTTGGAATACGTGCCGCCGCCGCGCTGGGCGGAAATCGACGAGATGCTCACGATGCGTCCGAGCTTGCGCTCGATCATTCCCTTGAGCACACGCTGGGACACGATGAAAGTTCCACGCATGTTGATGGCGAAGACCTTGTCCCACTCCTCCACCGTGGTCTCCATGAACGTCGTCGGCGAGCTGATGCCCGCAAGGTTCGCGAGGGCCACGATGGGCGGCAGGGATTCTTCGATCTCGGTGATAGCCCGGTCCACAGAGGCGGCATCGGAAACGTCGGCGCCCACACCAATGGCCTTCACGGCGCGGTTGGAGCCGATCTCGGCAGCTGCTGCCTTGGCGTCCTCGGCGTTGATGTCCAGGATGGCGATGGACCAGCCCTCGCTGGCCATCCGGTCAGCGGCTGTACGGCCGATGCCGCGGGCGGAGGCGGCTCCGGTCAGTACAACGGTGCGTTCTGCGGGGAATGAAGTGGTTGTCATAGCGATATTTCTTTCGTCGAAAATGGAAATCAGGAGACTTTGGTGGTGTTCACGGCGGCTGTGTTTACGGCCGCCGTGGCCTTAACTGCGGGATCCAGCGCGGCAACTGCGGGATCCAGCGCGGCGTCGCCTTCAGGGCGCTTCCGTGCGTAGAGGTACGTGGCCACGGCAGTGACGCACAGGCAGAAGGACAGGAACAGCAGTCCGCTCTGGTTGTTCCCCGTGGCGTCCTTCAACAGGCCAACGGCGTACGGTGCCACGAAACCGCCGAGGTTGCCCAGCGAGTTGACCAGGGCCAGACCGGAGGCAGCTGCTGCTCCGGTGAGCGCGGCGGACGGCATCGAAAGGAACGGGGCGATGGCGCCGTAGATGCCCATGGCCGAGGCCGTCAGGGCGATCAGCGCCAGGACGGGGTTGACCGGGAGCAGGTAACCGGCTGCCAGCAAGCCCATGCCTGCCAGCACCATGCTGACTGCGGTGTGCCAGGCGCGCTTGCCAGTCCGGTCCGCACGCTTGCTCCAGAAGTACACAAAGACCGCGGCGATGGCGTAGGGAATGAGGACAATGAAGCCCACTTCGGCGGTGGAGAACTTTCCCAGCGCGGCAACGATCGTGGGCATCCAGAGACCAAGGCCGTAGATGCCGCAGACCAGGCCGAAGTACAGGGCCGAGTAGACCAGCGTGCGCTTGTCCTTCAGGCCGGCCAGGAAGTTGTGGTTTCCACCCTTGGACTTGGCGGCCAGTTCGGCCTCCATGGTGGTGGCAAGCCATTCGCGCTCGTCAGTGTTGAGCCACTTGGCGTCCCGCGGGCGGTCGGTCATCAGGATCGGGGTCAGCAGGCCCAGCAGGATTGCAGGGATGCCTTCGATGACGTAGAGCCACTGCCAGCCGTGCAGGCCCAGGATGCCGTCCATCTGCAGCAGCAGTCCGGACACCGGGGCGCCCAGGGCGTTGGACAGGGGCTGGGCAAGGATGAAGATGCCCAGGACCGTGACGCGCTGCGCGGCGGGGAACCAGAGCGTCAGGTAGAAGAGGATCGCCGGGAAGAACCCGGCCTCGGCCGCACCCAGCAGGAACCGGATGATGTAGTACGTGCTTTCACCGTTGACCAGGGCCATGGCCGTGGCGAAGATTCCCCACGTGATCAGGATCCGGGCAAGCCACTTGCGGGCACCGAACCGGTACATTCCGGCGTTGCTCGGAACCTCCAGGAGCGCGTAGCCGAGGAAGAAGATGCCGGCGCCCAGGCCATAGGCGGCGGCGCTGAGGCCGATGTCCTCGCTCATGGTGAGCTTCGCGAAGCCGACGTTGTTGCGGTCAAGGTACGCAACAAAGTAGAGCAGGACAATCAGCGGCATGATGCGGCGGCGAACCTTGCGAAGCGTGCGTTCGCCGAGCTCGCCGAGTCCTGCGGACTGCATGGAGAGTGAAGTCATCGTCGACCTTCTATCTGTCGGATCCTGCACCTGGACGGCGGCGGGATCCGAGGGGGATGTTGAGGGGGTTCCGTCGGCTTGCTAGCTAAGTCTGATGTCTGACATCTGACGGAAGAACATGAGAAAGATCATAGGAGGGTGATCTCGGTTACGTCAAGCCTTGGTGATTGGGCGGGCGCGCCTTGGTCGACCGGGCACCGATTCGGGTGCGCCCGCGGGGGGCGTCAGGGCTCGGTGTGGTGGACGTAGCGCTCGTAGTCCTGGTACGTCTGGTCCATGTGTTCGTCCATGGTGCGCCGGGACACTTCGGCGTCGCCGCTCAGAATGCCGTCCAGCACCTTCTGGTGGTACTCAATGGCGTGTAGCTGGATCTCGGGCACGGCCGACGTCTCCCGCCGGGTCATGTAGAGCAGCTGCCCCAGTTGCGCGAACAGCGCCCGGACAAACGGATTGCCCGAAGCCTTCAGCACGGCGTCATGGAAAGCGATGTCGGCCTCCACAAAGCGGTCCAGGTCCCCGGACTCATGGAAGCGCTTCATGTCCGCGATGCACTCCCGCATCTGCTCGGCGTGCTCGGGAGTGTGCCGCTTGGCGGCAAGGGCGGCGGCCCCGGTTTCCACCATGCGCCGCATCTCGATCAGCCCCACAGAGACCTGGTCCGCGCCGTTTCCGTGGGACGCAGCCTTGAAGATCGCGTCCAGCCCGGTCCAGTTGTCCGAGGGATTGACGAACGTTCCCCGCCCGGCCTTGACGTAAAGGATGTTCTGCGCCCTCAGCGCCTTGAGGGCTTCCCGCACAGTGAGCCTGCTGACGTCATAGGCCTTGGCGATGTCGGCTTCGGGCGGGATGGCATCGTGCGGCTTCAGTTTGCCGTCGAGGATGTCGTCAAGCAGGCCGTCGACAAGGTCGTCAACGAGTGTCCTGCGGCCCATCCTGGCTCCTGCCTTCGGTTTAGCGCTCTGTTGCGGGTTGCTTTCCACATTACTGTCGAATGCGGCCCGGATCAGCATCGCGGCCCGAACCGCATCGGGCTGTTGCAGAATGAATCATGCGCACTCCTCCCCTGCCCTGTCAGGCCGGCCGCGGATCGGAATCCCGGTCCGCCTCAGCAGCTCCCTGGACCCGGACCCGCGGGTCGGTGAAGCCAATGAGCTGTTCAATTTCATCGCCGACCTGGTCCACGACGGCGGTGGGGCACCGGTGCTGCTTACCGCAGGTTCCGGCGACGGCCGGCTGGCCGAAACGCTCAGGCGGCTCGACGGCGTCGTACTCCCCGGCGGGGGCGACCTGGACCCGCGCCTCTACGGCGAGGAGCAGGGTGCCGCGTGCTACGACGTGAACCGCGCGCAGGACACACTCGACCTGGCAGTTGCCCGCGGGGCCATCGATCAGGGGCTGCCGCTGCTCGGGATCTGCCGCGGACACCAGCTCCTCAACATCCTGTACGGCGGCACCCTTGTCCAGGACATGGCCGTCAGCGCGGTGACGCACCATGAACCCGCAGCTGCGGGCGCCGCAGAACCCAACGGTCCCGATGGAGCCGGCACGGGCCCCTGGGCCTGGCACGACGTGGACATCGTCCCGGGCTCCAAACTGGCAGGGCTATACGGCCCGCCGGACCGGACGGAAGGCCTCACGGTCAAGATTGCCTCCGGCCATCACCAGGCCGTGGCGCGGGTTGCGGACGGGCTGGTGGTGACGGCCGTTGCCGGCGACGGCACCGTGGAAGCACTCGAGGACCCGGAACGCTGGGTGGCGTCCGTTCAATGGCATCCCGAGGCGCGCGAGCTCCCGGCGGAGGAACGCGTTGCCCCGTTCCGGGCGTTTGTGGAGGTATGCCGCACCCGGCAGCAGGCCTAGCCGGCGGGGGCCGGCCGTTAGCGCGCGGGGCCCGCAACTTCGGACGGCATCCGGTTGCCGGTCCTTGGCGCCTCCAAACCAGCCTGCTATTATCGTCAAAAAGGCAGTATGTCCTATCAAGAGAACATACGCTGACATACGCGGGTTCCCCGGCACCATCGGGACCCGCGGAGCACAAGGGAGCGCTCAGTGGCGAATCAATTTAATCTCAGCATCGACCGCTCTTCACCGGTGCCCCTCTACCACCAGGTGGTCCAGGGCATCGAGTCCGCCATCCACACCGGACTACTCCCCCCGGGCAGCCGGCTCGACAACGAAATCGACCTTGCAGCCCAGCTCAACCTGTCCCGCCCCACCATGCGCAAAGCCATGGACGAGTTGGTGCGTTCCGGCCTCCTGGTGCGCAAGCGCGGCGTAGGAACGCAGGTGGTCTCCAGCCAGGTCCGGAGGCCGCTGGAACTGTCCAGCCTGTTTGACGACCTTACGAATAACGGGAGCAAGCCCACCACTGAGGTGCTCAGCTTCTCGCACATCGAGGCCGACGCACCGACCCGTGAAGCCCTCCAGCTTCCCGCCGGTGCAAAGGTCTACCACTTCACCAGGCTGCGCAAGGTGGGCGGCAAGCCGCTGGCGCTGATGGAAAACTGGGTCCGCGACGACATCACGCCCATCGACGAAGCCCAGCTGGGCGCCCAGGGCCTGTACGCGATCCTGCGCAACGGCGGGGTGAACTTCCGGCTGGCCTCGCAGCGCATCGGTGCGATGGTCGCCAACGACTACCAGGCGCCCCTGCTGGACACGCAGCCCGGTTCGGCACTGGTGACCATGGAACGAACCGCGGTGGATGACACCGGGCGAATGGTGGAAACCGGGCACCACGTCTACCGGGGTGACTCCTACAGCTTTGAAATGACCCTCGTCCAGCGCTAGCGATAGCGCTAGCGATAGCGATAGCGATAGCGATAGCGATAGCGCTAGCGATAGCGATAGCGATAGCGCTACGCGCTGCAGCTGCACGCTGCCATTAAGCACGCACGTATACGAAAGAGTAGATCTATGGCCAACTGGGTATATCCGCTGGGTTCCGCTGCCGACGGCAGCTGGGACGTCTCGCTGGGAACGTCGGACTCCGCCTTGGAGGTGGACGGCTGGGCCCACACGGGACTCAAGGTCGCCACGCTGGCAGCCGGCGCCGCCGTCGAACTCCCCGCGGCCGGCGAGGAACGCATCGTGGTTCCGCTCAACGGGTCCTTCACCGCCGCTGTCGACGGCGAGGACTTCCGGCTTGCCGGCCGGTCCAGCGTATTCAACGGCCCCAGTGACGTGCTCTACACCGGCACCGGGAAGGCCGTCACCATCAGTTCGGCAGACGGCGGCCGGGTGGCGGTCGCCACGGCTCCCGCGAAAACTTCCTACCCGACCCGGCTCGTGACTGCCGCCGAGACACCCGTGGAGCTGCGGGGCGCCGGCAACTGCTCCCGGCAGGTCCACAACTTTGGCACTCCGGCAGCACTGGAAGCGGACCGCTTCATCGTCTGCGAAGTCATCACCCCCGCCGGCAACTGGTCCTCGTATCCCCCGCACAAGCACGACGAGGAAAAGGACGGCGAAACCAGTCTCGAGGAGATCTACTACTTCGAGACCCGGGTGGCGCCGGTCGGTCCGGCCGCACCCGCTTCGCAGGGGGACGCCATCGGCTACCAGCGCGTGTATGCCTCGGACGAGCGGCCCATTGACGTCTCGGCAGAGGTCCGGACCGGTGACGTGGTCCTGGTTCCCTACGGCTGGCACGGGCCGGCGATGGCTGCCCCGGGTTACGACCTGTATTACCTGAACGTCATGGCCGGTCCCGGCCCCGTCCGCGAATGGCTCATCAGCGACGACCCGCACCACGGCTGGATCAGGCAGACGTGGGAAGGCCAGGACGTGGACCCGCGGTTGCCGTTCACCGCTTAGGCGTCGAAACAACTGATGCCCCTCACCGCAGTCGGTGTGGGGCATCAGCCTTGCTTGACCAGGCTAACGGGCCACTTTCTGGGCCACGCGGACCGGAACCCCGGTTGCCAGCGATTCCTGGGCGGCATCGGCAACCCGGGATGCAGCCACGGCATCTTCGGGGGTGCACGGATTCTCCCGCCGGCCCAGGATCAGCTCCACGAACGCTTCCATTTCGGAGCGGTACGCCTGGTCGAACCGTTCGGCGAACGTCTTGTGGGGCTCCCCGGCCGGAAACCCGACACCGGCTTCGGCCGAGGCCATCGCCGTTGTGTCATCCAATCCCACCATCAGTGAACGGCGCGAACCCTGGATTTCCAGGCGGACGTCATGGCCCGCGCCGTTGTACCGGGTGGCAGAGACAGTTCCGACCGTCCCGTCGTCGAACGTCACCAGCGCCAAGGCGGTGTCCACGTCGCCCACTTCCCCGATGGCCGGGTCGCCGTTGTTGGAGCCCTTGGCATACACCTCCACGATTTCCCGGCCGGTCAGCCACCGCAGGATGTCGAAGTCGTGAACGGAGCAGTCCCGGAAGAGGCCGCCGGAGCTGGCCAGGAACTCCACAGGGGGCGGTGCCATGTCGCACGTGACGGCCCGCAGCGAGTGGATCCAGCCCAGTTCGCCCTCCTGGTAGGCCCGCCTGGCTTCCAGGTATCCGGCGTCAAAGCGGCGCTGATGGCCGATCTGCACCACGCCCCGCCTGTCCCTGACGTAATCCAGCACCGGCAGTGCATCCGCCACGTTCATGGCAACCGGCTTCTCGCAGAAAACCGGCACCCCGGCATCTACTCCTGCCTTGATCAGCTCGGGGTGTGTTGCCGTCCCCGTCGCAATGACCAGGCCGTCTATCCCGGAAGCTATGAGGGCCTCCACGGAAGGAAGGAATTCGGCGCCGAGCCCGGCCGCGACCGTCCGGGCGTGGTCTGCGGCCACGTCAGTGAGCCGGAGCCTGACGTTGATGCCCTCCGGGTTGAGGACCGCGTTCAGCGCGGCGATGTTGTTGGCGTGCATCACGCCGATCCGCCCCACTCCGACCAGGCCAAGAATGACGTCCTTCATGATTTCTCCTCCGCATAAACAGTAAACGCAGCCCGGAACGCATCCAGCGCCGCGGCGCTGTCACCCTTCGCCCAGGCTTCCATGCCCACAGTGCCCCCGTAGCCGGCGTCGGCGAGCGCCCTCGCGACAGCCGCATAGTTGATTTCCCCGGTCCCGGGTTCGCAGCGGCCCGGGACGTCCGCCACCTGGATCTCGCCGATGTGCGGCAGGGCCGACCGCACCAGCTCAATGAGGTTACCCTCCCCCAGCTGTGCGTGGTACAGATCCAGCATCAGTTTGGCGTTGGGGTGCCCGGCGGCCTCCACCAGCGCCAGCGTGTCCTTGGCCCGTGCCAGCGGGATGCCCGGATGATCCAGCACCGTGTTGAGGTTCTCGAGGCAGAACGTCACTCCGTATTTCCCGCCGAGCTTGCCAAGACGCTCCAAGGTCCTGGCACCGGTGCTCCACATCTGGCCGGTGGAACGGAAGACGGGACGCGCGGCGTGGCCGTCAATGAGTTCCGCCGGGTGCACCACCATGCGGCTGACACCCAGCTCAAGCGCAGTCGGGATCAGCGACGCGGCCGTTTTCACCACATCATCGGCCGTGTCCGGGTCCACCAGGCTGCCTGACGTGTACCCGGTCATGGAGGAAAACACCGCACCCGTTGCCTTGAGCGCGCTGATGTCCTTCGTGCGCGAATCCCACAGCTCCACGTCGAAGCCGGCCTCGTGGATCCGACGAACGCGTTCCACAAAAGGCAGGTCCGTGAAGACCATCTCTGCGCAAACTGCCAGCCGCATCAGACTCCGGCCTTGTTGCTGAGCCCGGATGCTGCGGCCAGCCCTGCCACCGCCACCGGAGCGCCTTGCTTGACCGACTCGATGCAGGCCAGCGCCATGGCCAACGCGCGCCTGGCGTCGGCGGCACCCGGCGTGAGGGTGATTCCGGACGACGACGACGGCGGCACGCCGTCGCGCTCTGAACGCACCGCAGCCGCAAAATCGGCCAGTTCCTCCGTGTACGCCTGCCGGAAGAGTTCAACGTTGAGCCTCGGCGTGGAAGCGGACATTCCCTCGGCCGTGTACCGGCGCGCTGCCGTCTCCGTGGCACGGCCGGCCTGGACCATACCCTTCGAACCGAAGACCTCTCCGCGGATGTCGTAGCCATAGAGCGCGCTGAAGTTTGCCTCCGCCACGGCCACGGCACGATTGCTGTAGCGGATGGTCACCACTGCGGTGTCCAGGAATCCCTGGTCACGCAGCCCGGGCTCCACGAGTGCGTCCGCAACGGCGTAGACCTCCACTGGCTCGGCACCTTCGTTGAACCAGTTGAGGGTGTCAAAGTCGTGGATCAGCGTCTCCAGGAAGATGGTCCATGCCGGGACCCTTGCCGCATTCGGGATGCTTCCGTTCCCGGGGTCGCGGGTCAGCGAGCGCAGGAGCTGCGGTGTCCCGGCCACCCCGGCGGCGAGGTCCTTCTTGGCGGCCTGGAAATCGTCCGCGTACCGCCGGTTGAAGCCGACTTGGAAGTGCACGCCGGCCGCGTCCACCGCGGCCAGGGCCGCATCGAGCTCGTCGAGCCCCTGTCCGGCAGGCTTCTCGCAGAAAACGTGCTTTCCTGCGGCAGCCGCCTGCGCGATGAGGGAAGAGTGGAATCGCGCGGGGCTGGCGATGATCACTGCGTCGATCCCGGGATCAGCCAGGATGTCTTCGGCGTTGGGGGTCACCTTGGCGGTGCCCAAGGATCGGGCCAGTGCCCCAGCGGATTCGACATTCGGATCGGCGATGGCCGCGAGGACGGCACCCGGAACGCGGCGGGCAATGCTTTCAGCGTGGAATGCCCCCATCCAGCCGGAGCCGATGAGACCGATCCGTACGGGAGCCGGGACTTCGGCAGGGTCTTGAGTGATGTAGGCCAACGGGTTGGTCCTTTCAATGGGTCCGAGGTTCTCACTGGGTGGAACGCTCAACGGGCATTCCAGGTCTTACAGGTGCCAGGCCATGGCACGGCTGAGCAGGGCCGGCCCGGTGTGGGCGGGCCCTGCACGTCCAGCTGGGTCGGAAGGTCAGCTGTGGGACTTCCCGGAGGTCTGCGCCACTTCGCTCTTGACTTCCTTGACGACGTCACCGTGCCCGCCGATCTGTTCGAGTTCGTGGGCGAGTTCGGCCAGTTCGGCGCCGCCGGCCATCTGGGCGGTGAGTTCGTCGAGCGTGATGTCCTTTTTCTCGTAGTAGCCGATGGATTTGCCGCGCTTGAGCAGCAGGAACCGGTCACCGACAGGGAAGGCGTGGTGCGGGTTGTGGGTGATGAAGATGACGCCCAGACCGCGATCCCGTGCCTGCAGGATGTAGCGCAGCACCACCCCGGACTGCTTCACGCCCAATGCCGCCGTCGGCTCGTCCAGGATCAGGACCTTGGCGCCGAAGTACACGGCGCGGGCGATCGCAACACACTGGCGTTCGCCGCCGGAGAGCTGGCCGATGGGCTGCTCCACATCGCGGAGGTCGATGCCCATTTCGGCGAGTTCGTGGTTGGTGATGTCCTTCATCTTCTGGACATCCAGGCTCTTGAACGGGCCAAAGCCGGAGGTCAGCTCGGAACCGAGGAAGAAGTTCCGCCAGATGGGCATCAGGGGGACCACGGCCAGGTCCTGGTACACCGTGGCGATGCCCACGTCCAGGGCGTCGCGCGGGGATGTGAACTTCCGTTCCTCCCCCATGACCTTCAGCACGCCGTGATCGTGCTGGTGCAGACCGGCAATGATCTTGATCAGGGTGGATTTTCCGGCGCCGTTGTCGCCCAGGACGCAGGTGACGCGGCCGTTGTCCACGGCCATGGTCACATC
Source organism: Arthrobacter oryzae (assembly GCF_030812315.1). Taxonomy (GTDB): domain Bacteria; phylum Actinomycetota; class Actinomycetes; order Actinomycetales; family Micrococcaceae; genus Arthrobacter; species Arthrobacter oryzae_B. The sequence continues at coordinate 345,113 of NZ_JAUSSM010000004.1, forward strand.
GCTCAGCGCGACGATGTTGCCGTAGTTTTTTCCGACCTTGTCCAGTGAGAGCAGGTGCACCGGGGTGTGGGTCAGCGGGTCCGTTTCGTTCTGGAGCAGGGTCTTCTGGTCGATCTCTTTGGCATTCATGTCTCCGGGCCCCTTACTTGAGTTCTGCTCGGCGCTTGACGATCAGGTTGACGATGGTGGCCAGCAGCAGCATCAGGCCCAGGAAGAACTTGAACCAGTCGGGGTTCCACTGGGCGTAGACGATGCCCTTGTTGGCCATGCCGAAGATGAAGGCGCCAATCGCGCCGCCCACCGCCGAGCCGTACCCGCCGGTGAGCAGGCAGCCGCCGATGACAGCAGCGATGATGTAGAGGAATTCGTTGCCCACGCCCTCGCCGGACTGCACGGAGTCGAAGGCGAAGAGGTTGTGCATGCCCAGGACCCATCCGCAGAAGCCCACCGCCATGAACAGGCCGATCTTGGTCTTGGTGACCGGCACACCCACGGCGCGGGCGGCATTGGCGTCGCCGCCGGAGGCGAAGATCCAGTTGCCCACCTTGGTACGAAGCAGCACCCAGGACGCCACAGCCACCAGGACAATCCAGAAGAACACGGTGATCTTCACCTCCACCCCGGCGATGTTCACCGACGAGGCGAAGACGGCGCGGGCTGAAGCGAAGCCCTCCATCTGGGCGATCGACGGCGACGAGACTCCGTTGGAGATCAGGCGGGTCAGCGCGAGGTTCAGGCCGGTCAGCATGAGGAACGTTGCGAGCGTGACGATAAAGCTCGGCAGTTTGGTCTTCACCAGGATCCAGCCGTTGATGAAGCCGATAGTGAGGGAAACCACCAGAGCCAGCGCAACGCCCACCCAGACGTTCAGCGAGAAGTACCACGCGAACATGGACGCAGTCAGGGCGGAGCTGATGACTGCCACACCCGTGGAGAGGTCAAACTCGCCGCCGATCATGAGCAGGGACACCCCCACTGCCATGATGCCGATGGTGGACGACCCGTACAGCACCGTGGCAAATGAACTCGGCTGGATGAAGGTGGACGAAACGACTGAGAAGAAAACGAACAGGACAATGGCACCCACCAGGGCGCCGACTTCGGGCCGCCCCAGCAGCTTTTGGAACGGACTTCGGCGGCCGATCCGTTCATCCGCCGCCAGCGGTGCCGGCTTTGCTAACGTCTGTGTCATGAAAAACTCCTTGTTGGTCTAGCTGCGGGAGAACCGGGCTCCGGCCCTCCCACGGCCAGGGGTGCCTGCGACTTAGCGGACGCCCTGCTGGGCGAATTTGAGGACATCGGTGGCGGACTCTTTGTCCACCACGGTAGGCCCGGTCAAAACCGGCTGGCCGCCGCCGATCTCGAAGCCGCCGCGCTTGGCCTGCCACAGGGCGTCAATTGACCCGTAGCCCTGGAGCCAGGGCTGCTGGTCCACTGTGAACAGGATGGTGCCGTCCACGATCTTCTGCGCCAGCTCAGCATTCATGTCGAACGAGGCCGCCTTAGCGGAGCTGCCTGAGTCGGTGATGGACTTCAACGCCGTCAGGGTGATGGGGGCGCCCAGGCCGATGACGGCGTCAACGTCCTTGGCGGCCTGCAGCTTGGCGGTGATGGTGGAGGCGACTTCCGTCATGTCACGGCCGTTGACGTAAAGGACCTCAGTGCCGGCAACCTTGGCTTTGACGCCTGCGCACCGTGCCTCGAGGCCCACGTGGCCCTGCTCCTGGATGATGCAGACGGGGTGCTTGAAGTTCTGGGAAGCCAACTCGGTACCGACCGCCTCGCCGGCGAGCTTTTCGTTCGAGCCGAAGTGGGTGAAAGCGCCGAGCTGCTTCGAGACGCCTTCACCTGCGTTAAGGCTGACCACGGGAATGCCGGCATCAGTTGCCTTCTTCAAGGCGTCTTTCAAGGCATCCGGCTTGGCCAGGGTGACGGCGATGCCGTCCACTTTCTGGTCTACAGCCTGCTCGATCAGCTGGGCTTGGCGGCCGCCCTCCGGATCGGAAGTGTAGAGCAGTTCGACGTTGTCCTTCGCCGCAGCCTCCTCGGCGCCCTTGCGGACAATGTCCCAGAACGTATCGCCGGCTGCAGCGTGGGTGATGAGGGCGATCTTGATCCGGTCAGTGGTTGCGACTTGGCCGCCGCCAGCGCCGCCGCCTGCTTCGGTGGGCCGGCCGCCGCTGCTTGAACATGCGCTCAGCGCCATCATCGGGACTACCGCTGCAACGAGGGCCGCCTTGCGCCAGGAAAATTGTGCCACCTTAATCTCCTTTGATCTCAGGTTCCGGGCTGCCACTCTGCAGCCGCCGGAGCACTGTCTACCTCGATCATCGTGACTCAGTTCACTAATGTCAATAGTTTGTCCTGACATTAGGATGTTTTAACTTGGATTGGAGGTTCCGTGCACCAAAAAAGCCGGGGGTAACGGCTGTTGCCGCCACCCCCGGCCCGTCATCCAGGGACGTTCCGGGGCCCCGCCTAGCCGTGGAAGTCGGCAGGGTGCGGGCCCGTGCGCCCGTCGCGCTCGAGTGCGTCGACGGCCGCAAGCTCCTCGGCCGTGAGGGCGAATCCGAATACGTCGAGATTCTCCCTGATGCGTGCCGGCGTCACGGATTTGGGAATGACGACCCTCCCCTGCTGCAGGTGCCAGCGCAGCACAACCTGGGCAGGCGTGCGGCCGTGCCGGGCCGCAATGTCGACGACGGCCGGATCGTCCAGCACCGCGCCCTGCGCCAGCGGGCTCCACGCCTCGGTGGCGATGCCGTGGGCGCCGTTGAACACTGCGACGTCGCGTTGCTGCAGTGCAGGGTGGAGTTCAACCTGGTTGATGGCCGGCACCGTTCCGCCCAGGTCAACGAGCCGCTGCACGTGCTCGGGCAGGAAGTTGGAGACCCCAATGGCCCGGACCTTGCCGTCGGCCAGGAGCTTCTCCAGCGCCAACCACGAGTCCGCGTACATGTCTGATTCCGGAGCCGGCCAGTGGATCAGGTAGAGGTCGAGGTACTCCAGTCCGAGCTTGTCCAGGCTCGCCTCGAAGGCGGCAAGCGTCGATTCGTAGCCGAGATCGTCGATCCAGAGCTTGGACGTGATGAACAGTTCCTCGCGGGGGATGCCGGACTCCGCCAGCGCGCGGCCGGTGCCTTCTTCGTTGCCGTAGATGGCGGCCGTGTCGACGCTACGGTAGCCGGCGGCGAGGGCGGCGGTGACCGCCGCGGTTGTTTCGTCGTCGGGGACCTGGAAGACGCCGAAGCCGAGTTGGGGCATCTCCACGCCGTTGTTGAGGGTAACGGTAGGTATTGAGGTCATGGTGTCTCCAGAGGTTCTAGCTCGATGGTTTGGGGTTGCGATGCAGGGGTGACGACGCAGCGTCAGCGGGCGGCGACCGGCTCGGCCGTGGCAGGGACGGACGATTCCGTCACCGGCGCTTCAGTCACCGGCGCCGCGGCGTTGTTGTGCCGCTTCGCGCTTGCTGCGGCGACGGCCATTACGCCGAGGCCGAGGAGGGTAATGCCGGCGCCGGCCCAGATCGGCGAGGTGTAGCCGAGTCCGGCGGTGATGGTCACGCCGCCGAGCCAGGCACCGAGGGCGTTGCCGACGTTGAAGGCGCCGATGTTGGCGCCGGAGGCCAGCGTGGGGGCGCTGTTGGCGTATTTCATGACCCGCATCTGCAGTCCGGGGACCGTCGCGAAGCCGAAGCCACCCATCAGGACGATGGAGGCGATGGTGAGCGGCTGGTTGCGGGCGGTCAGGGCGAAAGCCACCAGAATCACTACCAGCACGGCCAGGACCACCAGGAGGGTGCGGTCCACGTTTCTGTCCGCCGCCTTGCCGCCCACGGTGTTGCCGATGAACAGCCCGATGCCGAAGAGGATGAGCAGCCAGGGCACGGTGGAGGCCGCGAAGCCGGTGACCTCGGTGAGGGTGAATGCGATGTAGGTGAAGGCGCCGAACATGCCGCCGTAGCCGAGGATGGTGACGAGGATGGACAGCCAGACCTGTCCGGAGCGGAAGGCGCTGAGTTCACTCCGGAGCCCGCCCGTGGTGGCTGCACCGCGGTCAGTCTTGGGTACCAGCGTCAGGATACCAACGAGGGCCAGGACACCGATTCCAGTGATGGCCCAGAAGGTGGAGCGCCAGCCCGCCGCCTGACCCAGCATGGTGCCGAACGGGACGCCGAGGACGTTGGCGGCGGTGAGCCCGGTGAACATGATGGCGATGGCGCCGGCTTTTTTGGTGGGGGCCACCATGTCGGCGGCCACTACTGCGCCGATGCCGAAGAACGCACCGTGGGCCAGGGCGGCAACGATCCGGCCGATCATCATCATGGAGTAGTCGGGGGCGATGGCCGAGATCAGATTGCCGCCGATGAACAGCACCAGAAGGATGGCGAGAACGGGCTTGCGCTCACAGCGGGTCACTGCCGCGGTGAGCAGCAGGGCGCCGACGACGACGGCAAGGGCGTAGCCGGAGATCAACCAGCCGGCGGTGGCCTCGCTGACGCTGAAGTCAGCGGCAACCTCGGGCAGCAGGCCCATGATCACGAACTCGGTGAGTCCGATCCCGAACCCGCCGAGGGCGAGGGCTAACAGGCCAATAGGCATGGTGAAGCTCCTTCAAAAACTGTACGGAATGGGGTAGGGCGCGTAGGCTAGTAGTTGCAGACGCTTTATTTATTGTTGCACAAGCAGATACCACGCGCAAGCAACTATTATTTGTTGTGTCCCGCTTCACATCCGCGGGGTGCACGATCCGAAGGGAAGTACAAGATGGGCATCAAGGACGACGCCGTTGAAGTCCGCGCGCAGGGCTGGCGGACGCTGGCGGCCTTGCACGGCCTGATCGAATCGGAGCTGGAACGCTCTCTCCAGGCCGAAGCCCAGCTGTCCGTCGTCGAATACACCGTGCTCGACGCCCTTAGCCGGCAGGACGGCTGGCACATGCGCATGCAGCAGCTGGCCCGGGCCACCGCACTCAGTGCCAGCGCCACAACCCGGCTGGTCAACAGGCTCGAGGACCGCGGCCTGCTGACCCGCATCCTCTGCGCAGATGACAGGCGCGGCATCTACACCGAGCTCACTGCCAGCGGGATCAAGCTGCTCGAAGAGGCACGCCCCACCCACGACGCCACCCTGGAACGCGCCCTCGCCGAGGCCCAGGACATACCGGAGCTGGCCCCTTTGGTGGACGCTCTGCCCAAACTTCACGCGCACGCCTAGCCCCAAAACCCGAGCTCCACAAAACAAGGGCACAGCAAAAGCCCCGCGCCGCGCCGAAGCGCGCCCGCGGGGCTTTCAGTCGGTGTTGGCCTACTTTCCGGCCACGATCTTGAAGTAGTGTTCCAGGTCTTCGAGGCTCTTGTCCTTGGTTTCGGGGACAACCCGTTTCACCCAGACGATGGCCGCCAGCTGGATGGCAACGAAGATAAAGAAGGTGGTTGAAACGCCGATCCACGCAACCATCTGCGGGAAGAAAAAGCCGATCAGGAAGTTGATCATCCACAGCACGAACACGCAGATACCCATGCCGACGCCGCGCACATGCAGCGGGAAGATTTCAGACATCGTCAGCCACGTGACTGTGCCGATGCAGGACTGCATGGATCCCAGGAACGTGACCATGAACAGCAGCACCAGGTAGCCACGAAGGGTGCTTTCCGGGATCAGCATCGAAATCAGCCCAATGGCCAACAGCGACGATGCGGTACCGCCAAGGCCGACGATCAGCATGGACTTTCGGCGCACCCGGGTCATCAGGGACATGCCGACGATCACGGCAACCACTGAGGTGACGCCGTTGACGACGTTCGCAAGCAAGGCACCTTGGTCCCCGAAGCCGGAGCTGGAGAGGATGGAAGTGCCGTAGTACATGATGGCGTTGACGCCGCTGATCTGGTTGATGACCGCCATGCCCAGTCCCACCACGAAAATCCTGCGGATCCATGGCACGGTGAGGTCCCTGAATGTGCCGAGCTTGGATTGGTAGTCCTCCCGGGCTCCCTGCCGCACTTCATCGAATTCCGTGGAGACATCGGCCGCTGCCCGGGTTTTGCGCAGCACTTCGAGGACCTCGCCGAAGCGTCCGGCCGACGCCAACCAGCGTGGGCTCTCTGGGAGGACCAGCATGCCGAACCAGAGCACCACTGCCGGCAGTGTTGCGATGACCAGCATCCAGCGCCACACGTGCGAAGCCTCGGGGAAAGCGTTGCCCAGGACGGCGTTGAACGTGAAGGCCAGGAACTGGCCCGTGACGATCATGAGCTCGTTCTGCGTGACGATCCGCCCGCGTTGGGCCGCCGGTGACATCTCCGCGAGGTACACGGGCACAATCACCGATGCCCCGCCGACGGCAAGGCCCAGGACCGTGCGGGCCGCGACCAGCAGCTCCGTCGTGGGGGCGAGGGAGCAGGCAATGGTGGAGGCGGCGAAGATGAGGGCCAGCACCATGATGGTCCTGCGGCGCCCAAAACGGTCGGACAGCCGGCCGGCCGTGATGGCACCGAACGCCGCACCGAAGAGCAGGGTGGAGGTGACCAGTCCTTCGGTCAGCGGCGTCAGCCCGAGGTCGCGTTGCATGAACGGCAGGGCACCGTTGATGACGCCGGTGTCGTAGCCGAAGAGCAGTCCGCCAAAGGTGGAGAACAGGGCGACCCGCCGCATGAACCCCTTGGGATTGGCGGGGGCAGCGGCGGGAGCACCGGCCGGCCCAACGGCCGGGCGGGCTGCGGATTGGCTGGGCGAACCGGTGAGTGTTTGTTCAGGTTGCGTCATAGGGCGGCCCGCTACCGTGCCTTGGCGATGTAGTTGTTCATCGTGTCGAGCTGGTAGCGGGAAACATCCGCGGCGTTGTCGTCTTCGGCGAAGACGCTGGACACCATGACCGTGTTGTCGCGGTCCAGGAAGCCGATTTCCTGCAGGCCGCCGAAGAACTCTTCCCAGTTGACGTCGCCGTCGCCGATCTTCAGGTGCTGGTGCACGCGGACCGGGTTGCCGGGCGGGTTGGTGATGTAACGCAGGCCGTGCGACGCGTGGTGGTCCATGGTGTCGGCGACGTGGACCAGCCGGAGCTTGTCCCCCGCGGCGCGCATGATGTCCAGGGGCGCGTTCTTCATGTGGAAGCTGTGCGAGGCCACATAGACCAGGCCAACATTCTTGGAGTTCAGGCCGCGGATGACGCGGATGGCGGCCAGGCCCTCTTCCACAAAATCGTCCGGGTGCGGATCGATCAGCAGGTCGATTCCTTCCCGCTCGATGATGGGCAGCAGCTCTTCCATGGAGCGGTAGAAGGCGCGCTCCGACTCTTCGGATTTCTCCGGGCGTCCGCTGAATTCGGTGTTCATGGTGCTGACGCCCAGGTCCACGGCGATCTGGATGGCGCGCTTCCAGTAGCGGACGGCTGCTTCGCGCGCGTCCTCGTCCGGCCCGGACCAGCGGAGCACGGGCAGGATCGAGGCAATCTCGATCCCGGCGTCCTTGCAGGCCTTGTTGAGCTGGCCCACCAGTTCGTCGTCGGCCTTGGGGTGGTTGTAGAACGGGATGAAGTCGGCGTGCGGGGTCATCTGCATGTACTTGTAGCCGAGGTCCGCCACCACCCGGGGAAATTCGAGCAGGCTGTGCGAGTGGTGGAACGGCGTGGGGTCAAGTGCGATTTTCACGAGGAACACTCCATTGTGGATCAGTCAGGAACTTGCGGAGTTTTTGTCCAGATAAAGCGGCCCCGGAGGGCTAAAACTCGCTTTATCTGGACAAAAACTCTCTTACGGGCGGGGCCTAGCTGTAGAGGGCAGGCTTGGCGCGCAGTTTCACGGCGACCTTTTCGCCATTCTTCTGTGCTTCCACGCCTGCTTCGCAGCATGCTGCGGTGGCGTAGCCGTCCCAGGTCGTGGGACCGCCGATTTCGCCGCGGAGTGCAGCGTCAACCCAGGCCTGGATTTCGACGTCGTAGGCCGCACCGAAGCGCTCTTCGAAGCCGGGGGTGACGCTGCCGCCCCAGCGGCCGGCGCTGCGGGTGTACGGTCCCTTGTCGCCGCCGATGTTGACGATGCCGTCCTCGAACGCAGCCTGTGTGGCCACTTCATAGCCGAACTTGGCGTTGACGTAGATTTCGACGTCGGCGAGGACACCGGACTCGGTTTCGACCAGGACGTGCTGGGGATCGTGCTGGCCGGCCGGGGCGTTCTTCGTGGCCTTGCCCAGGCGGACCTGGACGCTGGTGATTTCCTCGCCGGTGAAGAACCTGATGGCGTCGAATTCGTGCACCACGGAGTCGTTGATCAGCATCTCATTGGTGAATCCCGCCGGAGTGGTGGGGTTGCGGTGCTGGTGGTGCAGCATCAGCAGTTCGCCCAGTTCGCGGTCCCGGATAACCTGGCCCAGGGCTGCGTACTCGGCGTCGAATCGGCGCATGAAGCCCACCTGGATGCGCTTGTGGCCCAGCTTTTCCTCGGCCTGGACGATCTTCCAGGCTGATTCGGCGTCGGGCGTGAGCGGCTTCTCGCAGAGGATCGGGATGTCCCTGGCGAGGGCCTTCAGCAGGATGTCCTCGTGCAGGAAGCCCGGGGTGGCGATCAGCACCGCGTTGACGTCGCCGTTGTTGAGCGCCTCTTCGGCATCGGCGAGGGCCACTGCACCCGGGATGCCTTCGATGGCTGCCTGCGCACGTGCAAGGTCAACGTCGACGACGGCGGCGACTTCCGCGCCGTGGATGCGCTTGCTAAGGCGCTGGATGTGGTCCGCGCCCATGCGGCCGGCGCCGATGACGGCGACACGAAGGGTTTCAGTCATTGTTCTTTCCTTACGTTTCGGGAGCCTGGACGGCTGTTAGTTGACGGCCGTGCGGGAGCCGCAGGACAGCAGGTAGTTGCGGGTGCGCTTGGCGATCGGCATGGGGACGTCGAAGGCCACCGGGTACATGTCCTGCTCCACGATGCCGAAAATGGGGCGGTTCAGGGCCTCCACTGCTTCGATGACAGCGCGGAGGTCGGGCAGCCCGTTCGGCGGTTCGGTCATGACACCGGCGAGGTTGGCAGCCGCCCACGTCATGTTTTCCTCATTGACCTTCCTGAGGATATCCGGGTTGATCTGCTTCAGGTGCAGGTAGCCGATGCGGTCCGGGTAATTTTTGATGAGCTCGAGGCTGGAGGCTCCGCAGTATTCCGCGTGGCCCGTATCCAGGCATAGGTTCAGGTATTTCGGGTCCGTGGCACCCAGTAGGGTTTCGATGTCCTCCTGCGCCCCGACGTGGGAATCAGCGTGCGAGTGGAACTGCTGCTTCAGGCCGAAGTCCTCCAGCAGGGTCTTTCCCAGGCGGTTGTGGCCGGCGAACAGGTCGCTCCACGCCTTGTCCGTGAGCTGCCCGCTTTCCACCGCTTCGCCGGTGACGTCATCGCGCCACATGGCCGGGATGACCACAATGTGCTCGCCGCCCATGGCCGCCGTGAGCTCTGCGACCTTGCGCGCCGGCTCCCAGGCAGTCTCCCACTGGTCAAGCCCGCGGTGGAACGCGGTGAAGACCGTTCCGGCGGTGACCTTCAGGTCGCGCTGCTTGAGCTCCTCCGCCAGCCGCGTGGGGTCGTTCGGCAGGTAGCCGTACGGGCCGAGCTCGATCCACTTGTAGCCGGATTCGGCCACCTCGTCGAGGAAGCGCTCCCACGGGGTCTGCTTGGGGTCATCCGCGAACCAAACGCCCCAGGAGTCCGGTGCTGTGCCGATGATCAGCTTGTTCTCAGTCATATCGATTCCTTCTCATCGGTTGCTCCGCAAGTGCCCTTTTGGACGGTCAAAACGGCAGTTACGGAGCAGTCGATCGTGGTTGGTCGGGGCCTTAGTTGGACGGGAAGTTGTAGGAGGCACCCGAGGCGTGGGTGGGTTCGGGCCAGCGGGAGGTGACTACCTTGCCACGGGTGTAGAAGGAGACGCCTTCGGGGCCGTAGATGTGCTTGTCACCGAACAGGGAGGCCTTCCAGCCGCCGAAGGAGTGGTAGGCCACCGGAACCGGGAGGGGCACATTGATCCCGATCATGCCCACGGTCACGGAGCGCTGGAACTTGCGGGCGTTCGCGCCGGAGGAGGTGAAGATGGCGGTGCCGTTGCCGTAGGGGTTGGAGTTGATCAGGTTGATGCCTGCCTCCAGATCCTCCACGCGGACCACGACGAGGACCGGTCCGAAGATTTCCTCGGTGTAGGCGGTCATTTCGGCCTTGACGTGGTCCAGGACGGTGGGGCCGACCCAGAAGCCTTCCTCGTGGCCGGGGACCACCAGGTCGCGGCCGTCTACCACCATGGCCGCTCCCGCGGCTTCGGCCTCAGTGACGATCCTGACGATGCGTTCCTTGGAGGCGGGCGTGATGACCGGGCCCATTTCGGCGTCGGGCGCGGTGCCGTTGTTGACCTTGACGGCCAGGGCGCGCTCTTCGACCTTCTTGACCAGCAGTTCGGCGGCGTCGCCGACGGCGACGGCGACGGAGATGGCCATGCAGCGTTCGCCGGCGGAGCCGAACGCTGCGGCGGCGAGGTGGTCCGCGGCGTTGTCGAGGTCCGCGTCGGGCATCACGATGGCGTGGTTCTTCGCCCCGCCCAGGGCCTGGACGCGCTTGCCGTGTTTGGTGGCGGTCTCGTGGACGTACTGGGCGATCGGGGTGGAACCGACGAAGGAGATGCCGTCCACGTCCGGGTGGGTCAGGAGCCCGTCGACGGTTTCCTTGTCGCCGTGCAGGACCTGGAAGACACCGTCGGGCAGGCCGGCCTGCTTCCACAGCTTGGCCAGCAGCATCGAGGCGGAGGGGTCGCGCTCGGAGGGCTTGAGGATGAAGGCGTTGCCGGTGGCGATGGCCATCGGGGCCATCCACAGCGGCACCATCACGGGGAAGTTGAACGGGGTGATGCCGGCGACGACGCCGAGCGGCTCGCGGAAGGAGAAGACGTCGATGCCGGTGGAGACCTGGTCCGAGTAGTCGCCCTTGAGCAGCTGCGGGATGCCGCAGGCGAACTCGATGACCTCAAGGCCGCGGCCGATCTCGCCCTTCGCATCGGAGAGGACCTTGCCGTGTTCGGCGGTGATCAGTTCGGCGAGTTCGTCCACGTGGGAGGCGACGAGTTCGCGGAACTTGAACAGCACGTTGGTGCGCTTGGCCAGGGAAATATCACCCCAGGAATCGGCGGCGGCGCGGGCGGCGGCCACGGTGGCATCCAGGTCCGCCCGGTTGGCCAGCCGCAGCTCCGCGGACACGGCGCCGGTGGCCGGGTTGTAGACGGGCTGGGTGCAGGTACCCTCGCCGGCGGTCTCGGCGCCGTTGATGAAGTGGTTGATGGTGGTGGTGACGGTCGTCGTTGACATGTGATGGACTTCCTTGGTCTGTGGGGGGCTGTGTGTCTGGGAAATCAGCCGAGCAGCTTGCGCTGGCGGTTCTTGTGGTCGGTGTAGGTCGTGAAGGCCTGCCGGGTCGAGTCGAGGTCCGAGACCTGGGAGACGGGAACGTCCCACCATGATTCGGAGCTCGGGGCGTCCAGCAGGGGGTCGGATTCAACGTGGATCAGGATGGGCCCGCCGCGCTCGGGGGCGGCCTTCGCGTCACGGATGGCCTGCTCGAGTTCGGCGATGACCTTCTCCCCCGGTTCGATCCGGATCACCTTTACGCCGAGGGACTCGGCGTTCAGGGCCAGGTCCACCGGGAGGGTTTCGCCTTCGTCGAAGCTGTGCTGCTCCTCGTTCAGGGCCCGGTACTGGGTGCCGAACCGCTGCGAACCCAGCATTTCGGAGAGCGAGCCGATCGAGGCGTAGCCGTGGTTCTGGATGAGGACCACGATCAGCTTGATCCGTTCGGCGACGGCGGTGACCAGTTCGGTGTGCATCATCAGGTAGGAGCCGTCCCCCACCATGACCACGACGTCGCGCTGCGCACCGCCCGCTGCGGCTTCCGCCAGCGCTGCGCGCTTGACGCCGAGGCCGCCGGGGATTTCGTAGCCCATGCAGGAGTAGGCATATTCCACGTGGTAGCCGAAGGGGTCCCGGACACGCCACATCTTGTGCAGGTCACCGGGCAGGGACCCGGCAGCGCAGATGACGACGTCCGCCGCGTCCATGGCCCGGGACGTGGCGCCGATGATTTCGTTCTGGGCCGGCAACGGGGTGAACCGGGTGTCGAACGCTTCGTCCACGGTGGCGTCCCAGCGCCTCTTCTCGGCAGCGACCTGCTGTTCCAGGTCGGCACCGACGCGGTAGCCGCCCAGGGCCTGGTTCAGCTTGACCAGTGCCTTGCGGGCATCGGCCACAATGGGCAGCGAGGTGCCGTGCTTGTACGCGTCGATCGGAGCGACGTTGATGTTGATGAACTTCACGTCCGGGTTCTGGAACGCGGTCCGGGACGCGGTGGTGAAGTCCTCGTAGCGCGTGCCGATCCCGATGATCAGGTCCGCCTCGGCAGCGAAGGCGTTGGCCGCCGTCGTGCCGGTGGAGCCGATCGCGCCGAGCGAGAACCGGTGGTCCCACGGCAGGACACCGACCCCGGCCTGGGTGTTGCCCACCGGGATGCCCGTCAGCTCGACGAACTTCGCGAGCTCATCGTTGGCGTAGGCGTACAGGACGCCGCCGCCCGCGATGATGAGCGGGCGCTTCGAGGCACGGATGGCTTCGGCGGCACGGCGGATGTCCTCGTCCTCGGCGTCGGGACGGCGGATGCGCCATTCGCGTTCGGCCAGGAACTCCCCGGGCACGTCGAAGGCCTCGGCCTGGACATCCTGCGGCAGCGAGATGGTCACGGCGCCGGTCTCGGCCGGGTCCGTCAGGACGCGCAGGCCGTGGTGGAACGCGGAGAACAGCTGCTCGGGCCGGGTGACGCGGTCGAAGAACTTCGACAGCGGCCGGAAGGCGTCGTTGACGGTGATGTCGTAGGCGTAGGGCTGCTCGAGCTGCTGCAGGACCGGGTCCGCGGCGCGGGTGGCAAAGGTGTCACTCGGCAGCAGCAGCACCGGCAGGCGGTTGGTGGTGGCCAGCGCCGCCCCGGTGAGCAGGTTGGAGGAACCCGGCCCGATCGAGGTGCTGATGGCGAACGTCTGGCGGCGCCGGGTGTGGCGTGCGTAGCCCACGGCCTGGTGCGCCTGGGCCTGCTCATTGCGGCCCTGGTAGTACGGCATGATCGCCGGATCCAGCTGCTGGTACTGCTTGAGGGCCTGGCCGACACCGGCAACGTTGCCGTGCCCGAAGATGCCGAACGTTCCGGGGATCAGGCGTTCCCGGTAGTCCAGCCCGCCGACAGAATCAACGGTGTACTGCTTAGAAAGGTATTCCACCACGGCCTGGGCCACGGTCATTCGACGGGTTCCGGCGGCTGTGCCAGTTCTGATCCCCATGGGAATTACTCCGATACTTCTGCGGTGTGGGCTGATGCGGTGTGGTGAAGGAGGGAGGCCGCGGTGGCCACGGCGCCGGCAACATCGCCGTCCTGCGGATACAGGAGGGTCCGGCCGACGGTGAGGCCCTGCACGCCGGGAAGGGCCAGGGCGGCTTCCCAGGTGGCGAAGACTTCGTCCTGGGTTCCTTCCGGGTCTCCGCCCAGCAGCACCGTGGGCATGGTGGTGGCGGCCATGACGCGCTCCATCCCGGCCACCACGGGCAGCTTCATCCACGTGTAGGCGCTGGTTGAACCCAGGCCCTCGGCGATGGCGATGGACTTGATGACGGCGTTGGTGGACAGGTCGTTGCGGACCTTACCGTTCTCGCGGACGGACAGGAAGGGCTCCACCATGGCGATCAGCTTGCGTTCGGCGAGGGAGTCGATGGCCTTGGCCGTCGCTTCCAGCAAGGAAACGGTGTCCGGGTCGCCGAGGCAGATGCGCGTCAGCATCTTGCCGCCGTCGGCCCCCAGGGCTTCCAAGGCTGCGGCGGTGTGCCCAGTGAAGCGGTCATCGAATTCGTTGACCAGGCCGGCCAGCCCGCCGCGGTTCATCGATCCGAAAATCAGTTTGCCGTCGAGTGCGCCCAGCAGTAGCAGGTCGTCCATGATGTCCGGCGAGGCGAGCACGCCGTCCACGTCGGGGTTGGCCAGCGCGATCTGGAGGCGGTCCAGCAGCTGCCGCCGGTCCGCCATGGCCACGGGATCGTTGCCGACGGCGAGGGCACCGCGGGCGGGGTGGTCTGCGGCGACGATGAAGTTCTGCCGGCCGTACTTAAGCCCGGGGTGGCGGCGCCGCGCCTTGGCAGCGCGGGCAACGGCATCCGGATCCTCCAGGCGGATGGTGCTCAGGTGCGCGTAGCGGCGCGGGTCGTCGTCGAGGGCATTGTTCGAGGCGATGGGCGTGAGGGTCACAGTGCTGCTCCTTCGGTGGCGAACTGCCCGGGAACCAGGCGGCCGCGTTCGGCCAGCAGCGAGGTGACCTCGGCCGGCGTCGGCATCGCGTCGGCGCAGGACAGGCGGGATGCGACGATCGCACCGGCGGCATTTGCGTAATCCAAAACCTGGGCCAACGGCCAGCCGGACAGCAGTCCGTGGCAGAACGCTCCGCCAAAGGAATCACCGGCGCCGAGGCCGTTGACGGTCTCCACCGGAACGGGGGCGGACACCACGCGTTCCGTGCGGGTCTTGGCCATCACGCCTTCGGGGCCGAGCTTGACGACGGCGATTTCAACGCCGGCTGCCAGGAGCCGGTCTGCCTGCTCATCCGGGGTTCCCTCCCCCACTGCGACGGCACATTCCTTGTCGTTGCCGATCGCCACCGTGACATGCGGCAGAATCTTGGCGACCTGCGCCCGGGCTTCCTCTTCCGACGCCCAGAACATGGGTCGGTAGTCCAGGTCGAGGATGGTGTACTGGCCCTCCTTCAGGCCGGCGTGCGGGCGTGCTTCGTGCGCTTTGATGTGCGCCTCGCGGCTGGGCTCCTGGCACAGGCCGGTAACCGTGGACCAGAAAATCCGCGCGTCCCGGATGGCATCCAGGTCCAGCTCTTCGGCCTTGATCTGCAGGTCCGGGGCCGTGGGGAACCGCCCGTAAAAGTAGAGCGGGAAGTCTTCCGGCGGCTTGATCGCACAGAACGTGACCGCGGTGGGCCATTCCTTCACCGCCGTAACGAACGTATCGTCCACGTTGAACTTGCGCAGTTCACGGTGCAGGTACGTGCCGAAAGCGTCATCGCCCGTACGGGTGACCACACCGGTACGGCGGCCGTGCCGTGCGGCTGCGACGGCCACGTTGGAAGGTGAACCACCGAGGTACTTTCCGAAGGACGTGACGTCCTCCAGATCCACCCCGATGTCGTTCGGGTAGATATCAACGCTGATGCGCCCGATCGTGAGCAGTTCGTGGGTCACGGTAATCGCGGACCTTTCTGGTTTGAACTCTGTACCTCTGAACAGAGAGAGCTCCGGTTCCTGGCGGACCCCCGTGAGCGGGGCCACAACCACTACTTTGCCCTAGAATTATTGTCCTGTCAAAGGTTTGTACTGACATATTTACAACTTGGCATAGGCTGCTGAATTGGCACCCGCAGAACAGTTCGGCGGGTGCTTAAAACCGGGGCTATTTGCGGGGAACCGCCAGTTCTCCGGTGACATACTGGGCCCGCCCGAAGCCGAATGACCAGTCGCCGGCGCCGTTCTCCACGTACCCAATAAACACGTCCTCACCGGCCACGCCCAGCGCTTCCAACCGGCCGGCGATCGCCGCAAAGAGAGACTGCTTGGCTTCCTGGCTACGGCCGCCCTGCGTGAAAATCTGGATCATGACCACGTCCGGCGTGCGCTCAAACCCGAGCCCGGCGTCTTGGGCAAAGATCTGCCCCTGGGGGTGTTCGGTGAGAACGTGGAAATAGTCGCGCTCCGGGATCCCGTACTCGGCAAGGATCGCGTCGTGGATCCCCCGACTCAACAGACCCAGGGCCTCGGGGCTACGGCCCTGGTTAACATCAATTCGCACAAGCGGCATGTGGGACTCCTCAAATAGTTTGTCCTGACATACTAACAAACTATTCCCACGGGCAACAAGGCGCAGCCGAAAAATAAGCCCTTGCATGACTGCACACGCCGGGAGTAGCCTTAAACAACCAATAGGTTGATAAAGCAATTGATTGACTAAGGGGCGGAGTGATTCGCAGGCCATGGACACGGGCGATGATGAACTGCTTGACGCGGCCTTCCTGGCCCTCGCCGATCCGGTCCGCCGTCGCATCATCTCCCGGCTCAGCCGGGGCCCGGCCACCGTAAACGAACTGGCGGAACCCTTCGCGATCACCAAACAGGCGGTCTCGAAGCACATCCAGGTCCTCGAGCAGGCGCAATTGGTCACCCGCACGCGTGACGCCCAGCGCAGGCCCGTCCACCTGAACCCCGCACGGCTGGAGGCGCTCACCGCATGGATTGACCAGTACCGGTTGGTCCGCGAGGGGCAGTTCCGCAGCCTCGATGCCGTGCTCCAATCCAGGGCCGCCGCAAGCGGCACACAGGCAAAGGACCCATCATGAGCAACGAACTGAAACTCAGCATCCCTGAGGGGCAGCCCTTCATTGACTACGAGCGTGAATTCGATTTCCCGGTGGCGGACGTGTTCCGCGCCCACAAAGACCCGGACCTGATCGTCCAGTGGCTCGGCCCGCGGGGACTCAAGATGGAAATCAACCATTACGATTTCCGCACCGGCGGCGGCTACAGCTACATCCACACAGGACCGGACGGCGTCGCCTACAAATTTAGCGGCGTCTTCCATACTGTCCGCGAAAACGAGTTCGCCGTCCAGACCTTCGAGTTCGGCGGCTACCCTGACGTTGTCAGCATCGAGTTCCTCACCTTTGAGGACGTGGGCGGCGACAGGTGCCGCATCGTGGGCCACTCCGTATACCCGAGCCAGGCGTCCCGCGACGGCATGGCGCAGTCCGGCATGGAGGGCGGCATGACGGAGGGCTATGAGCGGCTCGATGAACTCCTCGGCGGGGCTGCCGGCAGCCGGGAGGCCGGGAAGGAAACGGCATGAGCAACGCACTGAGGCTCGTGGTCCCGGAGAATCTGCCGTTTGTGGACTCCGAGCGGGAGTTTGATTACCCGGCGGCTGCGGTCTTCCGCGCGCATGTGGATCCCGGGTTGTTCCGGCAATGGATCGGACCGCGGGAACTGACCACGCGGATTGACGAATTCGACTGCCGTCCCGGCGGAGCGTACCGCTTCGTGCAGGAGGGCAGGGACGGCCGCGAGCATGCGTTCCGCGGCGTCTTCCACACAGTGCGCGAGAATGAGTTCGTGCTGCAGACATTCGAGTACGAGGGGTACCCGGATGTGGTCACGCTGGAGTATGGAACGTTCGAGGATTTGCCGGATGGACGCTGCAAACTCACCGGCAGGTCCGTCTACCCCAGCGTGGAAGCCCGCGCCAGGTTCCTGGCTGACGGCATGGAAGCCGGCATAGCCGCCGGCTATGAGCAGCTGGACGGGATCCTCGGCCAGCACGTCAGGCAGCAGCGGACGGACTGATAAGCAAAAAAGAACGACGGCGTCCGGTTACCTTCCCTGGGGAAGGCGGCCGGACGCCGTCGTACTTTGAAAAGTTCGTACCTTGAGGGCCGGACTTAGAGAGTCGCGAAAACCTCGCGCAGCAGCTTGGCGGTCTCGGACGGCGTCTTGCCGACCTTCACGCCTGCAGCCTCAAGCGCTTCCTTCTTTGCCTGGGCCGTGCCCGCGGAACCCGAGACGATGGCGCCGGCGTGGCCCATGGTCTTGCCTTCCGGAGCAGTGAAGCCTGCCACGTAGCCGACAACCGGCTTGGTGACGTGGGCCTTGATGTAGTCCGCGGCACGCTCTTCGGCGTCGCCACCGATCTCGCCGATCATCACGATCGCCTTGGTCTCGGGGTCGGCTTCGAACGCTTCGAGGGCGTCGATGTGCGTGGTGCCGATGACCGGGTCGCCGCCGATGCCGATGGCGGTGGAGAAGCCCAGGTCGCGCAGCTCGTACATCATCTGGTAGGTCAGGGTGCCTGACTTGGAGACGAGGCCGATGGGGCCTTTGCCCGTGATGTTTGCCGGGGTGATGCCCACGAGGGCTTCGCCGGGGGTGATGATGCCGGGGCAGTTCGGCCCGATGATGCGGGTGACCTGCTTGCCATTGGCGTCGACCTTGGACTGTGCCAGTGCCCAGAACTCAGCGGAGTCCTGGACCGGCACGCCTTCGGTGATGACGACGACCAGGCCGATGCCGGCCTCGATGGCTTCAACAACGGCGTCCTTGGTGAAGGCCGGCGGTACGAAGACGATGGAGACGTCGGCGCCGGTCTCGGCGATGGCTTCCTTGACGGTGCCGAAGACGGTGATTTCGTTATCGCCGTGCAGGACGGTGGTGCCGGCCTTGCGGGCGTTGACGCCGCCCACGACGTTGGTGCCGGCCTTGAGCATCAGGGCGGTGTGCTTGGTGCCTTCGCCGCCGGTGATGCCCTGGACGATGACCTTGGAGTCCTTGTTCAGATAGATAGACATGGTGCGTCCCTTTACTTAGCTGCGTTGGCGAGCTCGGCGGCCTTGTCGGCGCCCTCGTCCATGGTGGCGGCCAGGGTAACCAGCGGGTGGTTGGCCTCGGCCAGGATGCGGCGGCCCTCTTCGACGTTGTTGCCGTCGAGACGGACAACAAGCGGCTTGTTGGCGGAGTTTCCCAGCTCAGCCAGTGCACCCACGATGCCCTTTGCCACAGCGTCACAGGCGGTGATGCCGCCGAAGACGTTCACGAACACGGATTTGACCTGCTCGTCGCCCAGGATGACGTCCAGACCGGCAGCCATAACCTCGGCGGACGCTCCACCGCCGATGTCCAGGAAGTTGGCGGGCTTGACGTTGCCGTGGTTTTCGCCGGCGTAGGCAACGACGTCAAGGGTGGACATGACCAGGCCGGCGCCGTTGCCGATGATGCCAACTTCGCCGTCCAGCTTGACGTAGTTGAGGTCCTGCGCCTTGGCCTTGGCCTCGAGCGGGTCAGCAGCATCCTTGTCTTCGAGGAGTACGTGCTTGGGGTGACGGAAATCGGCGTTCTCGTCCAGGGTGACCTTGCCGTCAAGGGCAACGATCTCGCCGGCGCCGGTCTTTACCAGCGGGTTGACCTCAACGAGGGTTGCGTCCTCCTTCTTGAAAACGTCCCACAGCTTCAGGATTACGTCGGCGACTTTGCCACGCAG
Source organism: Arthrobacter oryzae (assembly GCF_030812315.1). Lineage (GTDB taxonomy): Bacteria > Actinomycetota > Actinomycetes > Actinomycetales > Micrococcaceae > Arthrobacter > Arthrobacter oryzae_B. The sequence goes on from NZ_JAUSSM010000004.1 coordinate 364,245, forward strand.
TTCCTCAGCGAAGCCTGCAGCGGCAACGATTTCATCGGCTTTGGCCTGGTCGATGCCCACAGCGGGATCGATGGCGATTTTGGCGAGCGCCTCGGGGCGTTCGACGGCGAGCTGTTCGATTTCCATGCCGCCTTCAACCGAGCACATGGCCAGGTAGTTGCGGTTGGCCCGGTCCAGCAGGACGGAGAAGTAGTATTCTTCGGCGATGTCCGCGCCCTGGGCGATCATGACCTTGTTGACCGTGTGGCCCTTGATGTCCATGCCCAGGATGTTGGTGGAGTGCTCCAGAGCCTCATCGGCGGTCTTGGCGACCTTAACGCCGCCGGCCTTGCCTCGGCCACCGACCTTAACCTGTGCCTTGACGACAGTTACGCCGCCGATCTTCTCGGCAGCTGCCTTTGCTTCTTCAGGGGTGTGCGCCACGATGCCAGCAAGCACGGGTACACCGTGCGCCTCGAACATATCGCGCGCCTGATATTCAAACAGGTCCACGGTTTAGTGTCCTTCTACGTCGAAGTAGTTTCTGTACAGCCGGACCCCACGTAATCGTGGTTACCGGGCTGCGGAATAAACGCACCCTGCGGCAGGTTTGGAAACGAGCCACACGGCGCAATGCTCCTCTCGGAACTCTAGTCCTTTCTGCGGACCGGCCCGTTCCAGAGTACCTGTTATGTGAGTAAGGACACTATTCTATGGAGCGTAGAAAAACCCCTAGATTACGGGCTTTTTGGCGCCTCCGAGGGCGTGGCTGAGGCGTTTTCACTGCCGCCGGAAACTAGTTCGTAATGGTCCCGGGAAATGAAGAAGGCAACCCCCGCTGAGACGTTTCCGCAGGCCACGCCCCCGTTGTAGGCCGAGCAGCGCAGGCCGTTCCGCTCAAGGTTCTGGCCGTCCTCCAGGACGGGCAGCTGGGATACGGGGCCCGCTTTGCTGCCTTTGGGCCCGAATTCGGCTTCCATCTGGGTCACTCCGGAGCGGCATTCCCCGTAGCTCGCCTTGTCCGGCGTGAGCAGGGCTGCGCCGCCCAGGTAGCCCAGGCCGGTGCCGGCACAGTCATCCGCCACATCCGCGGCTTCGGGTTTGGGGTACCTGGCCAGCTCGCAGTGCGCCACCGGAACGATGGCGAGCCTGTTGTTTCCGGCGTCGCTGAACGCGTTCTGTTCATACGGCAGGTTGACGTGCTCGCCGCGCGCCGACGTGAGGGAGCAGACGGTGTTGCGGTCCGCCGTGACGAAGCTGAGGACGTCCCCGCCTGCGGAGAAGCCGGCGGCGTCCGCCACGGGGGCCTGTTTCAGCTGCTCAAGCACGGGTAGCGGCGGTGGGGGCACATAGTCCGGGTCCTTTTGGGTGATGGTGCACGCTGTGCAGGCCATCAGAATGAGGGCGGCCAGGATCCCCAGTACAGTCCGTCGCATGGCACCCATTATGCCCGTAAGTGCTAGGCGTCCAGTTTGGTCAGCGGTGCGTACCTCAGCAGCAGGCGCTTTTCGCCGACGCTGAACTTAACCTTTGCTACGGTCTTGTCCCCCGCGCCTTCGACTGCCAGGACGGTGCCGTTGCCGAAGCTCGTGTGGTTCACCTGGTCCCCGACGCTGACGGCAACGACTTCCTTTTGCGGCTGCACACGGTTCTTGGCGACGGCGGCAGGAACATCGGCGTTGAACCCGGCGGAAGGGCTCGCCGCGTTGCCGCGGGCCGTGCCCGCGCCCCAGAACGATCCGCCGTACCGGCTGGACCCGATGGGGGCCCCGCTCCCCCAGCCGCTGACCTGCCGGGAGGTGCCTTCACGCCGCCATTCCACCAGTTCCGCGGGAATCTCCTCGATGAACTGGCTGGCCGGGTTGTACTGGCTCTGGCCCCACATGCTGCGGACTTCTGAACGTGTCACATACAGGCGCTTCCGGGCACGGGTCAGGCCCACATAGGCCAGCCGGCGCTCCTCCGCGAGCTCCTTGGGGTCGGTGGCCGAACGCTGGTGCGGGAAGAGGCCGTGCTCCATGCCGGTGAGGAAGACCACCGGGAACTCGAGGCCCTTGGCCGTGTGGAGTGTCATCAGCGTCACCACGCCCAGCCGTTTGGCTTCGGCCACGGCGGCGGCCAGCTCGTCGGCGGTACCCGCCGGGGCATCCGGGATCTGGTCGGCGTCCGCCACGAGGGACACCTGTTCCAGGAAGGCGCCCAGGGAACCTTCTGGGTTCTCCTGTTCGTATTCGCGTACTACGGCGACGAGTTCCGCAAGGTTCTCTACCCTGGACTCGTCCTGGGGATCCGTGCTGGACCGCAGCCCTGCCAGATACCCGGTCTGCTCCAGGACCGCTTCCAGGGCAGCAGCCGCACCGGAGCCGCTTGCCACCTCGGCAAGGTCGTCGAGGAGCTTCACGAAGCCCAGCACCGCGTTGACCGAGCGGGTGGCCATCCCGGGGGCCTGGTCAGCACGGCGGGCGGCGTCCATGAACGAGGTCCGTTCGCGTTCGGCCAGTGCGGCCACGGCGCCCTCGGCGCGGTCGCCGATGCCGCGCTTGGGTTCGTTGAGGACCCTGCGCAGGTTGACGTCGTCGTCGGGGTTTACCAGGACGCGCAAGTAGGCGAGGGCGTCCTTGATTTCCTTGCGCTCGTAGAAGCGGGTGCCGCCCACCACCTTGTACGGCAGGCCGACGCGCACCAGGACGTCTTCGATGGAGCGGGACTGGGCGTTGGTGCGGTAGAAAATGGCGACGTCTCCGGGGCGCAGGTTGTCCTCGTCCTGCAGCCTGTCGATTTCCTTGGCGATGAACTGGGCTTCGTCGTGTTCGTTTTCGCCCACGTAGCCGATGATTTTGTGGCCTTCGCCTTCGGCGGTCCAGAGCCGCTTTTCGGGTCGGTTGGGGTTTCGGGAAATCACCGAGTTGGCGGCCGTGAGGATGTTCTGGGTGGAGCGGTAGTTCTGCTCCAGCTTGATGGTGCGGGCGTTCGGGTAGTCCTTTTCGAACTCCACGATGTTGCGGATATCGGCGCCGCGGAAAGCGTAGATGGACTGGTCCGAGTCGCCCACCACGGTGAGTTCGGAAGCCCCTGGACCCTCGCCCACGATCTCGCGGACCAGCGCGTACTGGGCGTGGTTGGTGTCCTGGTATTCGTCCACCAGGACGTGCCGGAAGCGCCGGCGGTACGATTCGGCGAGTGCCGGGAAGGCGCGGAACATGTAGACGGTTTCGGCGATGAGGTCGTCGAAGTCCATGGCGTTGGCCTGGCGCAGCCGCTGGGTGTAGCCCTTGAAGACGTCGGCCACTGCAGACTCGAAGGGATCGTTATGGTTGGCGGAGGAGGAGTAGGAATCGGCGTCGATGAGCTCGTTCTTGAGCGCCGAGATCTTGTGCTGGATGGCCTTGGGTGCGAATTTCTTGGGGTCCAGGTCAAGGCTCTTGGACACCTGCGTGACAAGCCGCAGGGAGTCCGCGGAGTCATAGATGGAGAAATTGGACTTGAGCCCAACGTTGGCGGCTTCCTGCCGGAGGATGCGCACGCAGGACGAGTGGAAGGTGGAAATCCACATGATCTTGGCGCGGCCGCCCACCAGCGCCTCGATGCGCTCCCGCATTTCCGCGGCGGCCTTGTTGGTGAAGGTAATGGCCAGGATCTCACCGTGATGCGCCCGCCGGGTGGCGATCAGGTATGCGATCCGATTGCTGAGCACGCGTGTCTTGCCGGATCCGGCTCCGGCCACGATGAGCAGCGCGCTGCCGGCGTACTTGACCGCTTCTTCCTGCTGGGGGTTGAGGCCCTGCAGGAGTTCGTCCACGCCGGGCAGCTTCGGACGTGACCGTTCCCCCTCGGATTCCGGCCCGCCGTTCCCGTAACGCGCCGGATCTTCCCCGGCTGCGGGGCGCGACTTGGTGAGTGCTGCCGCTTTCGGGGCAGCCTTGAACGGTCCGTCAGCATACGGGTCAAACAACATATCCATGGTGCTATAAGTCTAGGCGGTGGGGCCGACACTCACTTCCGGGCCGGCCGGCTTCACTCCGCAGCGAATGAAGTGGCCTTACTCCACCGAGCCTGACTCGAGGGCGGCACGGAGCTGCCGGACCGCCGTCGTGCCTCCCGCAACGAACCACTCGAGTCCGTTGACGCGGACGACGTCGACGGCGCCGCCGGCAGCAAGCACAATGGCTTTGCCGGGAAGCCAGTCCCATTCAGGGCAGCTGTGCTGGAACCAGCAGTCGAGCTCGCCGTCGGCCACCCGGCTGAGGTCGCAGGACCCTGATCCGAACATCCGCAGCGATGCGGCAGCGGTGGCCGCGGAGTGCCAGGGCATGGCGCACAGCGGGTCCGCGAGCCACGTGGGGTGGATGTAGGTGGCGGCGCCCTGTTCGGCCAGCGGCTTCAGCGTCCGGGCGCCGCCGTCCGCCTGGAAGGAGGCCAGCCGTTCACCGTTCAGGGTGGCGGGCCGGGTGGTTCCGCCCAGCCAGAGCTTGTCCTCTTCGGGCTGGAAAATTGCCCCAAGAACCGTGCCGGCGGCGTCCTTGAGGGCGAGCGCGGAGCACCAGTAGGTGGAGCCGTGCAGGAAGTTGTAGGTACCATCCACGGGGTCGATCACCCAGGTCCGGCCGCTGCTCCCGTCCACGGAGGCGCCTTCCTCCCCCAGGATGCCGTCGTCCGGGCGGCAGCGCCGCAGCTGCTCGAGGACGTAGGCTTCGGCGGCGTGGTCGGCAGCGGTGACAACATCGGATATCGAGGTCTTCTGCTGCCCTTCCAGGCCGCCCTGACGCATCATGAGTGCCAACATGCCCGCTTCCCGGACCAGTGCCTCGGCCAGCTGGTAGTCGTCCAGTCCCGCGTTCAGTTCCGCCGCGCTGTGCCTGCCAAGTTTGTGTCTTCCAAGTTCCGTCACGCGTCCCAGCCTATCCGCGGCCACCGGCAGCTGAACAGCAACAGGGAACAGTGAGCAGGACCAGCGATAATGAACCCATGGCCAAGACCCCAGCTCAGCGGATCAAGAAGCACGGCGCCAACGCGTCCGTTCCCCAGCACCATCTGCCGCCGGTGATCAACCCCACCACCCAGCGGTCGCCGGAGAAGGCGCGGGACAACAGCAATGTGATCCTCATAGCGGGTGTGGTGGCCAGCCTTTTCCTGTTCTGGTACCTGCATCTGCTGACGCTGAACCAGCTCACACAGCTGTCCGGCGGCCTGCCCATGCCCGATTCGCTGATCGGCGGCTTTGACCAGGCATTCGTGGACCAGCTGAGGGCGGCCATGAATGAGGAAGCCCGCGGCCAGCTCAACTACGTCCACAAGACGGCAGGCACCCTGTTTCCGCTGATCTTCGGCTTCACGTGGCTTCTGCTGATCGGGACCAATGTTGCCCGCAAATCGCTGAGATGGGCTCTCTGGGCGCTCCCGCTCCTCTTCGCCGCCGTCCGGCTGTGGGGAAACGTCGCCGTTGATTCCATGATGTCGGCGTCCACGGCCGACGGCGGCCAGGTGGCCTTGGCCTCGGCCCTCACCGTTGCCGGTTGGGTATTGCTCGTGCTGAGCCTGGTGGCAGGCGGCGCCGCGGTGTTCCTGGGACGGAAGTCCGGGAAACAGCAGTAGGCAGGCTCCCGGCTGCCAGGTGTGACACCCCGCCACGCCCCAGGGCACCTCTCCCCATACCGCTTTGGTTTCACACCGCGTAGCGTGACGGACAGCTGTCCAATGGGGCGGACAACTTAACATTGGGGGGAATCATGGGGGAAGTGCGGTCCGATCCGCATCTCAACATCTTTGAGATCAGCGGCCTCGCCTGGGCAACGACAGTTCACAAAGCGGCCGCCGTCCTGGCAGCCGAACCCGGCGGCTTCGTCAGCGCCGCTGATGTCTTGGCCGTCGAGGCGGTCGGTGAACCCAGCCCGGAGGACACCCGGATGGTCGATGCCGAACTGGCAAGGGCCGGGATTGTGGATGCGGCAGGCAACATTTCAGCGCAATGGGTGCTGGCGGTCTGGACGTCAGCTTTCGCTCCCATCAAGGTCACCACCGTGTCCCGGGCCGGGCTGGAGTCTTCGCACTGCGAGCTGGGGCTCGCCGGCGGCCGCGGCATCGCGGTGTCCTACCGGCGCCGTCTCAGCCGCACAACGCTCGGCGTTGAGGTGGCAGAAGTCAGGAACGCCGTCGAAATCTCCTTCTTCCGGGCGGAAGACGCCTGGGCTGCAGCGGCCCGTAGCCTGCCGGCCGTGGCCGAACTGCATGCCGCCCCCTCCGGCGCCTCCGGCTTCGACGGCGAGCACACCACCATTCCGCTCGCAGCCCTCCCTCCGTCCTTGCAGCCAGTCGCTGACGGTGTACCGGCCGCCATCGCACATGCCCGTTGTACCGTGCATTTGGGGGTGGCTGCGTCGGACCCCGGCAGCGGACGGATCCGCTACAGCGCGGCAGTGTGGGCGCTGGCGGACCGGCTCTACTCGCTGCGCACTGAGCCGGGCACAGGGAACCTATCCGCCGTCGACGTGCCGGCGGGCGACGTCGGCCGTGATTTCGCGTGGCGGATCCTCGGTGCCCGCGAATTCCTTGCCAGCTCAGCGGTGCAGGCGGCCTGACGATGACTCTTTATGGAATGGACGTTGAGTCCGGCCGGCGCCTCAGCGAGGACTTCGCCCGGGCCAGCGAGCGGCTCCTGGCACTGAGCGGCAGCATCACACCCCTAGTGAAGGCCACACCCTGGCACGGGCCCGACGGGCAAAAGTTCCAGGAGGACTGGACGGGGCACCGGCAGCAGCTGATCGGTACGGCGCATGCCCTCAAGGCGGCGTCGAACGCGGTGAGGCGCAACGTCGAGGAGCAGCTTGTTGCCAGCGAAACACGGGGCCTGGAGGCCGGACAGCCAGGGCACGCGGGCGCCGCCTCATTGTTCGACCGGCTGAACGATAGCATCGCAGGCGGAGCCGGGGATCTCTGGGACGGTGCCGGCGGTTTCATCAGCACCGTGGAAGATTCAGCCAGGGCGGGCTGGAACCTTTTTCAGGACGTTGCTCCGCCCGGCATCGGGAACCTGATGGACGCCCACGCAAACCTTCATGACCGTCTCGGCAATTTCGGCGACATGGGCTGGCGCTGGTTGACCACAGGGGAACCGCCTTCCATTACCGAGTTCGGCTCCAACACTGTGTTGCTGGGCGCTGCGGCCGCCACCCTGGGCATCACCATCAGGACCTTGGGAGCCTATAACCCGCACCTGTTCGACGACGGGCGTCCTGTCGCCGGTGATCCGATTCCCGTGGGCGTGGGCGACCCGGGCGCAGCCGACGAAGGCGTCCGCCTGAACACTCCGGTCCCGTCGACAGTCAGCGCCATCATGGACAGCACCATCGCCGCGTACAGTGACCAGGGCCAGCCGGGGACGCCGGACACGAGCGTCCGCATCACCGCGGTCCACAAGCCCGGCGAGCCTGACGCGTACATCATCAGTATTCCCGGTACCACCCGTTGGTGGCCGGACGGGGCGAACAACCCGACGGACCTCACCGGGAACCTGGAGCTCGCAGGCGGGAACCTCTCCACCGCTGCCGAAGCGGTCCGGTTGGCGATGGAAAAAGCAGGCATTCCGCCCGGCGCCCCTGTCATGCTGTCCGGGCACTCGCAGGGCGGAATGATCGCAGTTTCCCTGGCGTCGAATCCCGAATTCACCGAGAGATTCAACGTCACGAATGTCGTGACCTTTGGCTCACCGATAGATTCGACGCCGATCCCTGCCGACATCGACGTCCTTGCCCTGCAGCACGCTGGAGATCCCGTACCGAAGGTGGATTTGGGTGACGCCGCCGTGGCGCCTGACGGCCGGATATCCGCTACTCAGGACAATGCGGCCACTAAGATCACGCTGCCCAACCCTGCCGGCGACCCCGGTATCGCGAATATGAATTACCACGATGGCGGCAAGTACGTGGAGTCCGCCGCTGCAAACGAGGCGGGCGGTCAGATCGCCGAGTACAGTCAAAAGGCGTCAACACAAAAATTCACCACCACGGATCCCGGCCAAGTAACATCCACCGCGTCCAATTTGTCCCGAAAGCAGTGAGTATGCGCAGCTTCCGTAGAATCATCACCCGAGCACTCATCTTGGGTGCGGTGGCCATTGCGCTCTCAGGGTGCGTTTTCGGCGGGGCATCACGGGCTGACCGCCTGGAGTCTTCGTTGAGGGACGCAGCCATGTCCGTTCCGGGGATCAAGTCCGTCAGCGTCAATGCAAACGCCAACACGTCGGGAAACTTCATCGTCGTGAAGCTCGTCGGGGATACCGATGACAAGTCCGAGCTCACGGAGATCCTCAGGACCGCGATCCCTGCTCTCCTGGACAGCATCAAGGATCTTGAATCCGGTACGTTTGGCGTCAGTATTTTCTCCCCGGACGACTCCGTGTCGGCGGAGCCGGGCGAGCTCGGATATTCCGGGTCAAGCTCGCTGGTTCGTTACCGCGAGTTCTTTTCCGAGTAGCCGGCGGGACGGTCGGCACGGCCTCACCGCGTGCCGCCCGCCCCCGCGGCGCCCCGTGCAGCAGCGGCGCCCAGCGCAGCCTTCCGGGCCTTCAGTTCCTGGCGCACCCGCTGGCCTATGACCAGGCCCACAGCGGCCAGGCCGATGGTGACGGGATAACCCATGAACCGCTCCAAGGTCCCCGGCTCGGGCACGTCCATCCCGGTGGCGCCGCCAAGGCCCAGTGCCACGAATGAGGTTGCCCCGCACGCCAGGATGAACCAGCCGAGTGGCGATTGCCGCAGCCAGAGCGCACCCAGCAGCAGCAGTGCGAGGGCTCCCCCGATGAAGAACATCAGGGCGCCGGCAAGGTGCACGGCGAAGAATCCGGCGTCCTCGGGGACCACTCCCACGATGATGGTCCCGGTGCCCGCGGCGAAGGTCAGAACCTTGGCGCCGACAGCTGCGAACCACGGGGAACGGCGGGCCGGCGCGACGGGGATGCGGACGCCGGGCCGGGCGGCGATGCACAACAGCGCCGAGCTGAGGAGCAGCGCCCCCAGCAACATTCCCAATCCCTGCAACACGAACGAGGCATTCATCAGCGCATGCAGGGGCGAGCAGACATTCCTCTCCTCGTGGATTCCACAGTGAATGGCGCCGAGGTCGCTGATGAATCCGGTTCTGCGGCTGTACTGCTCCGGTCCCGCCCATGCACCGATCACAGCGGCTTCGGCCACGAAATACTGCAGGACACTGAGCTTCGCCCACGCGCCGAAATACTCCCTGGTGGAGGCGATGTTCGGGAGGAATCCGGCCCGGGACAACGTTGCTGGTGTTGCTGCAGTCATGCCAAGAGCGTAGTACGCGCTGGTACCTTGTATGCTTGTATCCGTGCCCGAACAGGACGGCCTGGTGCCAACCGGTTCGGTCGCCCGCCCTCGTAGCTCAGTGGATAGAGCACGGCTCTCCTAAAGCCGGTGTCGTTGGTTCGATTCCAATCGAGGGCACTTGAACTTCCAGCCGCAGAATGCAGCACGGGACCCTGCGGTACACCAGCCGCAGGAATTCGATCTGCGCGCCTACCTGCTGGGCAGCTGGTCCGTGGAGCGCACCCTGTGGGACCGCAGCTCCGACGCCCGGGGAACCTTCACCGGCGTCGTCCGCTTTTCCCCGAACGACGACGGCGGCCTCGCCTTCCATGAAGAGGGCACCATGCACTGGCCTACTCCGGCCGGCGACAGGTTCACCGGCCCCGCGAGCCGCGACTACGTCCTGCATCCCACCGCCGTCCCCGATGCCATGGACATGATGTTCCCCGACGGACGGCCGTTCCACCGGATGAGCTTCCGGGATGAGTCCAGCCAGGATGAGCACTGGTGTGACCCGGACACCTACCGCGTCACCTACGCACTCCGCGGGCCGGACGAGTTCAGCTACGCCTGGGACGTTCACGGGCCCCGGAAGGACCAGCTCCTGGAATCCGTACTGCGCCGGCTGGGCCCTAACGGGGCAGGTCCGACCGGGCCAGGCCCGAATGGGCTAGGGTCGTAGCCGTGAAAGACCGAATTGTTGTGTCCGCCGTCTGCGTCTATGACGAGGCCGGCCGGCTGCTGACCGTCCGCAAGCGCGGCACGGACAAGTTCATGCACCCCGGCGGCAAGCCCGAACCCGGCGAATCAGCAGCCCAGGCCGCCTCACGTGAACTGCTGGAGGAAGTGGGCATCGACGTAGCCCCCGAAGACCTTTTGCGCATGGGCGTCTGGCTTGCCGACGCCGCCAACGAGGCCGCCACGGATATCGAGGCAACGGTGTTTACCGCACCGGGCACCTGGAGCGCGCACCCCTCCGCGGAGATCGCCGAAATCCGCTGGCTGGACCTTGCCGCCGAACTGCCGGCGGACCTTGCGCCCCTGCTAACGGACCACATCCTGCCCGCCTTGGCGGCAGGACGGGCCTAAAGGGCCAGGGCTAAAACTCCGGAACGGCCTCTTCGACCACGGCACTCGCCTCCGCGAACTGCGTGCGGTAGAGCTCCGCGTACCGGCCGTCCGCCGCAAGCAAGCCGGTGTGGGTGCCGCGCTCCACGATGGCGCCGTCCTCCACCACCAGGATCATGTCCGCGGCGCGGATGGTGGACAGCCGGTGGGCGATCACAACCGCGGTGCGGCCCTCGAGCGCTGCCCCCAGCGCAACCTGGACGGCTGCTTCGTTGGTGGAATCCAGGGCTGCCGTGGCCTCGTCCAGGATGACGACGCGCGGCTGCGCAATCAGCAACCGGGCAATCGTGAGGCGCTGGCGTTCACCGCCGGAAAGCCGGTAGCCGCGCTCCCCCACCACCGTGTCAAGGCCGTCCGGCAGCGACCGGATCATGTACTCGAGCCGGGCCTGCCGCAGCACGTCCCACATGTCCGCTTCGGTGGCGTCCGGGCGGGCCAGCCGCAGGTTGGACGCGATGGATTCGTGGAAAAGGTGCCCGTCCTGGGTCACCATGCCCAGCGTCGCCCGCATCGAATCAAAGGTGGCGTCGCGGACGTCCAGTCCGCTCCCGGGCACTGTTCCGCCGAGGCGTACGGCGCCGGAATCGACGTCGTAGAGCCGGGACAGCAGCTGGGCGATGGTGGACTTGCCGGCCCCCGAGGAACCCACCAGGGCAACGGTCTGGCCCGGTTCCACCCGGAAACTGATGCCGTGCAGCACTTCCTCGCCGCCGCGGGTGTCCAGGGTGGAGACATCCTCGAGCGATGCCAGGGACACCTTGTCCGCTGAGGGGTAGGCGAACCGGACGTCGTCGAACTCCACCGAGACGGGACCCGGCGGCACCTCGACGGCGTCGGGCTTCTGCTGGATCAGGGGCTTGAGGTCGAGGATTTCGAAAACCCGCTCGAAGCTGACCAGGGCACTCATGATTTCCACGCGGGCGTTGGAAAGCGCGGTGAGCGGCGCGTACAGGCGGGTGAGCAGCAGTGCCAGCACCACGACGTCGCCCGCGGCGAGCTGGCCGCCCAGCGCAAGCCAGCCACCCAGCCCGTACACCAGGGCCAGCGCCAGTGCCGAGACCAGCGTCAGGGCCGTGACGAACGTGAACTGCAGCATCGCGGTGCGGACGCCGATGTCCCGGACGCGCCCGGCACGGACGGCGAACTCGCGGGATTCCTCGTCGGGGCGGCCGAAGAGCTTGACCAAAGTAGCGCCGGGGGCGGAGAACCGCTCAGTCATCTGGGTGCCCATGGCGGCGTTGTGCTCGGCGGCCTCGCGCCGCAGGTCGGCCAGCTTGGAACCCATCCGGCGGGCCGGAATGAGGAAGATTGGCAGCAGGATCATGGCCAGCACGGTCACGAGCCAGGACTTGCCCAGCATGACTACGAGGGTCAGCGCCAAGGCCACCACGTTGCTGACCACACCGGACAGCGTGCCGGCGAAAGCCGACTGGGCGCCGATGACATCGTTATTCAGCCGGCTGACCAGGGCACCTGTCCGGGTGCGGGTGAAGAAGGCGATGGGCATTTTCTGGACGTGGTCGAACACCTTGGTGCGCAGGTCCACGATCACGCCCTCGCCGATGGTGGAGGACAGCCAGCGGGTTACGAGTCCCAGTCCGGCCTCCGCGACGGCCACTGCGGCGATGAGCACCGCCAGCCGGATCACGACGTCGGCGCCGACCCCGGCGATGATGGCGTCCACCACCTGGCCGGCAAGGACGGGGGTGGCCACCGCAAGGACTGCCATGGCGATGGACAGCAGCACGAAGGCGATCAGTTTGCGGCGGTGCGGCCGGGCGAAGCCGAATACCCGCTTCAACGTCGCCTTTGAGAACGGCTTGGAACCGCTGGCGGCCCGTGTGATGTTGTAGAGGGAGCTCCACGCTACCCGGTCCATGCTCATCGGGTCTGGCCTTTCATGACGCGGTCCCTAGTGCCCGGGGATGATGCGGTGCCCGGGGATGATGCTGCGCCCGGTGCAGCCGCGCCGGCGAGCAGTTCGGTCACCACACCGCCCTCCACGTTCCAGCGGACGTCCAGGCGCACGTTTTCCAGCAGCCTTCGGTCGTGCGTGACCAGTAGCAGGGCGCCATCGTAGCTTTCCAGTGCCTCCTCGAGCTGCTCGATGGCGGGCAGGTCCAGGTGGTTGGTGGGTTCGTCCAGGACCAGCAGGTTCACGCCGCGCGCCTGCAGCAGGGCAAGGGCGGCGCGGGTCCGTTCGCCCGGGGAGAGCGAGTCGACCGGGCGCGATGTGTGGTCCGCTTTGAGTCCGAACTTGGCCAGCAGGGTCCGGACCTCCGCCGGAGTCAGCTCCGTCAGGACAGCCTCGACGGCGTCGCCCAGGCTGAGGTCACCTGCGAGCAGGCCACGGGCCTGGTCGATCTCGCCAATAGCTACGGAGGCGCCCATGGCGGCATTGCCGGAATCCGGCTGCCGGATCCCCAGCAGGAGCCGGAGCAGCGTGGACTTGCCGGCCCCGTTGGGACCGGTGATGCCGATGCGCTCCCCGGCGTTGAGCTGCAGGTTGACCGGGCCCAGCGTGAAGTCACCCTGGTGGACGACGGCGTCCCTCAGCGTTGCCACAACGGCACTGGAGCGCGGGGCCTGGCCGATGCTGAACTGCAGCTGCCACTCCTTGCGCGGCTCCTCCACTTCGTCGAGCCGGGCAATCCGCGACTCCATCTGCCGCACTTTCTGGGCCTGCTTCTCCGACGACTCGGTGGAGGCCGCACGGCGGATCTTGTCATTGTCAGGGCTCTTCTTCATGGCGTTCCGGACACCCTGGGAGCTCCACTCACGCTGGGTCCGCGCGCGGGAAACGAGGTCCGCCTTCGTTGAGGCGAACTCCTCGTACCGCTCCCGGGCATGGCGGCGGGCCACGGCACGTTCCTCCAGGAACGCCTCGTAGCCGCCGTCGTATACCGCCACCGAATTCTGGGCGAGGTCCAGTTCCACGATGGTGGTGACACAGCGGGCCAGGAACTCACGGTCGTGGGACACCAGGACCGCACCGCCGCGGAGCCCCTGCACGAACGCCTCCAGCTTGGCCAGCCCGTTGAGGTCAAGGTCGTTGGTGGGCTCATCGAGGAGAACCACATCGAAGCGGCTCAGCAGCAGGGCAGCCAGCGCCACGCGTGCCGCCTGACCGCCGGACAGCCCCGTCATAAGAGCCTGAGGCCCCACATCCAGGCCAAGGTCGGCAAGGACCGGCGCGATCCGTTCGTCCAGGTCCGCCGCGCCGGAGGCCATCCAGCGGTCGAATGCCAGGGAGTAGGCGTCGTCGGCGCCGGCGGCACCCGAGCCCAGGGCTTCCGCCGTGGATTCCATGTCAGCCGTTGCCTGTGCACAGCCGGTCCGGCGGGCGACGTATTCCGCCACCGTCTCGCCGGCGACGCGCTCGTGTTCCTGCGGCAGCCAGCCAACGAAGGCATCGGCCGGGGCCAGGCTCACCGATCCGGCCAGTGGCTGGTCCACACCTGCCAGCAGCCGGAGAAGGGTGGATTTGCCGGCGCCATTGGCGCCAACAACGCCCACAACGTCGCCCGGGGCCACGGTGAGGGAAAGTTTTGAGAAGAGTGTGCGGTGGTCGTGACCGCCTGAAAGGTCTTTGGCAACAAGGGTTGCAGTCATTAGTCCATCCTCTCACTGCGGCCCAAAACGGCCTGGAATCCGGCCGGACATGGAAGAACCCGCCGGTCCGGACTTGGGGGGTGTACGGACCAACGGGTTCGACCATCTAGCATAGTTCACATACCCCCCGCCGTAAAATCGACCGTCGCTACTCCAACCGCCCCACCCCGCAGGAAGCCATCCATGCCACTCCCCGCCAAGGCGTTCCAACGCTGGCTTCACGGAATAGCGCCCCAGGCGAGCACCGCCGATATCTGCAGGATCTCCGGGGTCAAGCGGACCACCCTGGCGCAGCAGCTGGTCCGCGGGAAGGTGGCGGAAAGCACCGTCGTCAGCATCAGCCGGGCCTTCAATATCAACCCGGTGGCGGCGTTGGCCACGTTTGCGAACTACAGCGAGCTTGCCGGAAGCCCCGTGCTGCCCACCGCCGCGGAGCTGGTCAGCCAGATCGCCACCATGGACCTACTGAGTGCTGTCATTGCCCGCTCCGCTGGTGCAGCGGGAGGCGGCGACGACGTGGACAAGCCGCAGGCCCCGCCGCTCACGCCAGCGCCGCATGCGACCTCCGTGAAGAACTGGGTTGACGCGATCGACGACGGCGAACTCCGGCACCGGGTGTCAGTCGCCACCGGGATCGCCCCCCAGAATTATTCCGCGCAGCTGACGGCCAACCGGCTGACCCCGGAGCTGGCCATCGCCACGTCCAGGGCAGCCGGCGTCGGCCTGACTGGCGGGCTGGTGGCCACGGGCATGATCACGGAGTCTGAGGCCGGCTGGCCGTCCGGCGCACGGCAGGCCGCCTTGGACGCGTTATCCGACGGCGAGCTCGCCGCACTGGCCGGCGAGCGGCTGCAGGCGCTGGGGAAGACCCTCAAGCGCCAGGAGCAAGACCATCAACAAACCAAAACGATCTGGGAGAACCTCGGATGATCGAGATCCTGCAGTGGTCCACCCTTGCCGTCTGCTGCGCAGCTGCGCTGGCGCGAATTCCAAGTGCCGTCAGGGGTGAGAACAGGTCGCTCTTTTACATCTTCGTGCTGGCCACTCTCGCGATACTCCTGAGCATTGACGGCCCGTACGTTGCCATCGACGGCCTGCTCGGCGGCAGCAACGTCGCCAACCTCATCCTGCGCTTCGTCCTCTTCGCCGTCATCTTTTTCATTGGGCTGCGGTGCGTCAATGCCTTCGGCGCCGACCAGCAAAGGCGTTGGCTGCTCGGGGTGCCGGGAATCGTGGTGTTTGGCCTCATAGCTGGGGTCATGGTCGTCTTTTTCACCATGATGGATTCGTCCGGGTCGTCGGCGGGGCTCGTTGCGGTCTACGAGCGCAGCACCCGCAACGCCCACCTGGTGGAGTACTACGGTGCAGCCGGGCGCGCCTACCCGGCCTACGTTTCCCTGGTCCTCCTTCCCGCCATGGTGAAGGCGGTTGGCAGCCGGCTGCCGGTGCTGGTGCGGGCAGGTGCCCTCCTGCTGGCCGTCGGCGGTGTCTGCCTGACTGTGAGCCTGCTGTTCCCCTTCTTTCCGGAACCGTGGTCTCCCTTGAAATTCATCATTAACTACGGAGCCGCGCTGTGCTTCGTAGTGGGCCTTGCGGCTTTCTGGATCGCACGTGTCAGGGCAACGCAACTCGCCCCGCAAAAGTCATCTACTGCAAAGTAGACTGAGGGCTTTCACAAAATCATTAGAACGTGAGAGAATCATGAATGTGTGAAAGTGGCCTCTTTCTGGAGTCGCGAATGGGGACAATCCGTTCGACGCCGGGTGGCCGCTGAGCGCTATTGGGGGGATGAGTGGTGGCGGGCCGTTGGGGACCGCCCCCACTCAGCCTGTTTAAGGGCAGCGGCTTAACGCCCCGGCCGCTCAGCGCGCGAACCGCAGGGTCATGAGCTGGAACGGGCGGAGCGTCAGTTCCGCCGAATCGCGGCCCGCCGTGACGCCCTGACCCTTAACCGGACGCTCCAGGAGATCCACGGCGTGGACTCCCTTGGTGTCGAAGTTCGCCGTCACCAGTCCTACGGACCGCTCCCCCAGGGATTCATAGAGACGCACGATGACATCGCCGGAGCCGTCCTCGGCGAGCTTCACCGCCTCGACCACAATTCCCTGGTTGAACACGGTGAACAGCGGACTGACGGCGTGCGCGCCCTTCACGATGCGCGGGGCAAGGTTGGTCCGGTAGCCCTCTTCCACGGCATCGGCGATGGCCGCGCCGGGCCTGATGGTCACCAGGAGCTCATGCCGGCCGCGGTCGGCGCCCGGATCCGGATACTTGGGGGCACGCAACAGCGACGTGCGCACCGTCGTGGTTGTGCCGCCGTCGTCCCTCACACTGCGGGTGACATCGTGGCCGTAACTGGAGGCGTTGGACACGGCCACGCCATAACCCGGTTCCGCAACGTGGATCCAGCGGTGGGCGCAGATTTCGAACTTCGCCGCCTCCCAGGATGTGTTGGTGTGGGTCGGCCGGAAAACATGCCCGAACTGTGTCTCCGATGCAGAGCGGTCCGCGCGAATGTCCAGCGGGAAGCCGATCTTAAGGAGCTTTTCCCGTTCCTGCCAGTCCACGGCGGTCAGGATGCTCAGTGATCCGGACCCGGCCTCCAGCGAAATCCGCTGGGTGATGGCTGACGATCCCGCCAGCCGTTCCACCACCACGACGGCGTCCCAGCCGCCCCGCTCCAGCGTTACCGAACGCGCTTCGGTCAGCGAGGTGACGTTCCGTCGATAAAACTCGTCAATGTCCCACGCGTCCCATTCATTGGGCGTATCGCGGTGGAGTTCCAGATGGTTCCCGAACTGGCCCGGGGCAATCGCTTCGCGGCCGCTTGCATGGTCGAGCAGCGAAGTCAGGAGTCCGTTGGCATCCAGCACGGCCCGGATCACGCCGTTGTCCAGGATGTAGCCCCCGCCGGCTTCGGTCACCGTCACCGGGTTGTCGCTCCTGGCGGGTTCGGCGGCGGCCAGCGCGGGAACGCCGCTGCGTTCGTGCGGTGCGGCGTTGAGCAGGAACTCGCTGCCGCCTTCCCCGAGCGCCGCGCGCGCCGCGCCGGCGATGATGGCCTCGAGGGCATCCGCGATGGCCGCATAGTTCCGCTCTGCGTCCTGGTGGACCCAGGCGATCGAGCTGCCGGGCAGGATGTCATGGAACTGCTGAAGCAGGACCAGTTGCCACAGGCGCTTCAGTTCGGCCGCCGGGTACACGAAATCGCCCGCGGTACGGACGGAGGCGGTGGCGCACCACAGCTCGGCCTCCCGGAGCAGGTGTTCGCTGCGCCGGTTGCCCAGCTTGGTTTTCGCCTGGCTGGTGTACGTTCCGCGGTGCAGTTCCAGGTACATCTCGCCCACCCACACTGGCAGGGACGTGTACTCAGCCTGTGCATGCGAGAAGAAGTTCGCGGCAGTTCCGATCCGCACTCTCGGGGAGCCTTCGAGGTTGGCCGTGCGGTGGGCTGCGGCAATCATTTCCCGCGTCGGTCCGCCGCCGCCGTCACCGTATCCAAACGGGACCAGCGAGACGGTGCCGCGGCCGTGGTCCCGATAGTTCCGTTCGGCATGGGCCAGTTCGCGGCCGCTCAGTTCCGAGTTGTAGGTGTCCACCGGGGGGAAGTGGGTGAACAGGCGGGTGCCGTCGATGCCTTCCCAGTTGAAGGTGTGGTGCGGCATCTTATTGACCTGGTTCCAGGAGATCTTCTGGGTCAGGAACCACTTGCTGCCGGCCGCCTTCACGATCTGGGGCAGAGCGCCGGAGTATCCGAACGAATCAGGCAGCCAGGCTTCCTGGCAGTCCACGCCGAATTCATCGAGGAAAAATTTCTTGCCCTCAAGGAACTGCCGGGCCATTGCCTCGCCCCCTGGCATGTTGGTGTCCGATTCCACCCACATGCCGCCCACGGGTACGAATTGTCCGGCCTTGACCTTCTCGCGGATCCGGCCGAACAGCTCCGGGTAGAACTCCTTCATCCAGGCCAGCTGCTGCGCTGACGAACAGGAGAAAACGAAGTCAGGAAACTCATCCATCAAAGCCACGACATTGGAGAACGTGCGTGCACATTTGCGCATGGTTTCCCGGACCGGCCACAGCCAGGCAGAGTCAATGTGCGCGTGGCCCGTGGCCACCAGCTGATGGGCCGAGGCGTAGGCAGGGCGGGAGAGCACTTCGGCCAGGGCGGCACGGCCGGCCGCCGCGGTCCCGGGCACGTCGTCCGGATCCATGATGTCCAGCATCCGCTCCAGGGCGCGAAGGATCTCGTGGCGGCGGGGCAGCTCCATGGGGAGTTCGTGCATGAGGCCGCTCAGGGTCCAAACGTCCTGTTGCAGCGCCCAGACGGTCTGGTTGAGTTCGGCGATGGCGATGGTGCCCAGCCGGTACGTGGGATCCTGCCCCGCGGTCGTCTTGTCGCCGTACGGCATGGCTGCGAAAGTCCAGCCCTGCGCCACGTCGGGGTTGGCGGCAGCCTCGACGTAGAAGTCCACTGCCATTCCGCTGCCCAGGAGTTTCAGCGGAATGTACTGGTTCCGCGGCGAGATGGCCTTGATGATGGTCCCGTCAGGCCGCCACGCGATTCCCTCGCACTGGAAGCCCGGAAGCTCCCGGGTGAATCCGAGGTTCACCACGATTTCCACCGCGGTATCAGGAGCGGTTCCCCACGAATCGGGCACCTCGCCCTGCAGCCTCAGCCATTTGGTACTCCACGGCCGGCCCCACGATGCGCCGTGTTCCAGCGGGGTGAAGTCTTGGCGCAGGGCTTCCATGACGGAAACTGGCTCGTCCGGAACCTCCCAGCTGCTCAGGTTCAACGGGACGCTGCGGGTATATACCGCGGTGTCCACGCGTTCGCGCATGAAGCGGTCGAGACGGACTTCCGTGATGCGGCGGTCGTCGTGCAATGTGGTCCTCTTTAATGCCTGTGGCCTGGGAGCTGACAGCTGGTTCGCGGTACGTGCCTGGCCGCTAGGCTCAGCTTATGCGCACGCCCTGGAACTCGGCCGAAAGAGCGGTTCGGCGCGTCCATTCGATGGATAAAATCTACTGCGCCCGGCCCGATAATCCAAGCGCTTTGACCTATCCCGGCACGGGCGCGGGCGCCGTGATCCGCTGTTGTCCGGCATAGACATTGAGCGTGGTGCCCCTGCTGAAACCCGCCAGCGTCATGCCGCTGGCCTCAGCAAGTTCCACGGCCAGGCTGGAAGGAGCACTGACCGCGGCCAGCACCGGGATGCCGGCCAGGGCCGCCTTCTGCACGAGTTCGAATGAGGCGCGGCCCGAGACCTGCAGCACCGTGCCCGCCAGCGGCAGCAGCCGTTCCCGCAGCGCCCAGCCCACCACTTTGTCCACGGCGTTGTGCCGCCCCACGTCCTCGCGCAGGCACAACAGCTCAGTGCCGCCGTCGTCCCTGATCTTGAAGAGCCCGGCGGCGTGGACGCCTCCGGTGGCATCGAAGACCGCCTGTGCCGCGCGGAGTTTGTCCGGCAGCCCGGACAGCGTCTCCACGGGGACCGTCAGGGGGTCCGCCGCGGGGCTGAAATGCGACGACTTCCGGACGGCGTCGATGGAGTCCGTGCCGCAGATGCCGCAAGAGCTCGAGGTAAAGATGTTGCGGCCCCTGTCAGGCAGGACGACGTCGGGCCGCAGCTGCGCTTCCACCACGTTGAACGTCTGCACGCCGTTCTCGTCCTCGCCCGCGCAAAAGCGCAGCGAGACGAGCTGCTCCGGGGCCCAGATGATGCCCTCGGAAACCAGGAATCCGGCCACGAGGTCGAAATCGTCTCCGGGCGTCCGCATGGTGACGGTAAAGGGAAGGGAACCCAGCCGTATCTCCAGCGGTTCCTCCACCGCCAGCACGTCTTCCCGGTGCCGCACGGGGAACTCGCGGGACTGGGGTGAACCGTCCAGGACAAACCTGTGGATCTTGCGGCGTTGCGTCATACGGGCCACTATGTGCTCCTAACAGTGCGGGATATGACCATCATTGCAAGCCGGGACCGCCTTCACCAGCGGGGATCGAATTAGCCCAGCAGCGCACTCCAGTCCACCGGGCCGTCCGCAGCCGGGGGCTTTCGTGAGGCCTTGCGGGGAGCCGTCCTGGGCTTCGCCGTGGCCGGTTCCGCCTGCTGGATCGGCGCACCCCAGGGCAGGGCGAAGGCGGGCACCGCCTCCCCCAGCTGAACGCCGTGCGGCGGAACCACAAGGACGCCGTCCGCCGCCGCAAGGCCGCGCATCATGCCGGGTCCGGCGTGCTGGGCCGGGGATGCCATCCCGTACAGGAGCCTGAACGGCATCAGCCGCGTCCGCCCCGGATCGGGGTCGAGCATCGTTCCGCAAGGCACCTCACCCACCGGCGGCAGCGTTCCATGGCCCAGGGCGGCCAGCAGCGGCGCCCCCACAGTGCAGAGAGCCATCATGGCCGCGAGCGGGTTGCCTGGCAGGCCAAGGATGAAGCGGCCGTCCGGCAACTCGGCGAGGACCGCCGGGTGCCCGGGTCGCATGGCGATGCCATCGATCAACAGGCGACCGCCCAGTTCCGCGACAGCCCGGCGGAGGTGGTCGGTCCCGGAACGGCCGGTTCCGCCGGTGGTGATGACGACGTCGGCAGGCGCTTCTTCCGCTGCTGGCTCCCCTGCTTCATCAAGGGCCACTGAGCCCTCCGGCCCGGTGTCTTCCAGGGCAGCAAGCCACTCGTCGTAGCCGTCGCCGATCTTCTCCTGCCCGGCGCTGATGCCGCCGAGCATCTCAACCACGGCCCCAAGCTGCGGGCCGAAGGTGTCGCGGACCTTGCCCGGCACGGGAAGGCCCTCGGTGACCACCTCCGATCCCGTCAGCAGGATCTTCACTACAGGTTTCCCCTGGACCCGCAGGGCGTCATGGCCGGCAAGCGCCGCGAGGGCCAGGTGGGCAGGGTTCAGGACTGTGCCGCTTTTGACCAGGACATCTCCGGCGGCCGCTTCCTCGCCCGCTTTCCGGATGTGCTGGCCGTTTTTCGGTTCGCCGGGCCGTGCTGCCCCGCCAAGGGCAAGCACCGGGAGCCCTTCGTCGTCTGTAGCCATGGTGCCGCTCTCGCTGCGGAGCACAGCCTTCGCGCCGGGCGGAAGAAGGCCGCCCGTGACGATGGGGCTGGCCTGGTGAGGTGCGAGGCGATGACCGGGCTCTGCCAGGATCCAGGGCCCGGTGCCATTGACCGCCCAGCCGTCCATTGCGGACGACGCGTAGTGCGGCATGTCCTGAAGGGCGGTAATGTCTGCCGCGAGCGTCCTGCCCAGTGCGTTTCCGAGCGGCACCAGTCCAGGCGGAATGGGTGTTGCGCAATCAAATGACGCCTGCCGGGCCTCCTGCCAGGTGTGCGCCAAATGGCTGTGCCCGGAGTCGGCGGATCCGGAGTCGCCGGACCCTGCGTCGCCGGGTCCGGCATCCTCGGAGAGGACATCCCCCGTGCCTGCATCCCCGGGTCCTGCATCCTCAGTGCCTGCATCCCCGGGTCCGGTATCGCCGGAAGCCCCGTTGGCGCCCCCTTCAGCGCGGGGATCAGCGGATACGGCGGCTTCCCCGCGTCCACCTACGTCGCTGGCGGCGTCACGGCCGTCCGGCGGCGCAGCAGTCATGCGCCGGTGTTCCCACTGCTGACAGACGGTCCTGGCGCAGCGTCGGCCCGCAAGGCGCCCGGTCCGGCCGGATCGGCCGTGCCGGCCGCTGAGTCCGCCGCTGCGTAGTCCATGGCCAGTGCCCGGGCCACTCCCAGGGCCGCCTGCATCGAGACGGCATCCGGGGCCTGCCCCGAACCCGATGCCATTCCCGCGGCGAAGCCGGCGATGAACGTGGTCAGCGGTGCCGCCGGACGCACCACGGAATGCGCTGCGACACCGGCCAGCGCAAGCACTTCATTGACGTCCACCTCGACGTCCTCCAGCTCGAAGGCCTGCAGCAGGGCCCGGCACCAGTCCTCCAGCGTTTCGTCCTGGCTTTTCACTGTTGCCTCCAAACTCAAATTCAGTTGCGGTGCCACTGCACGGTTCCCCACCAAACGGCGGATCATGACCCCTGGCGGGACACCCCTAACGCGGTGGCATCGTCCCATGTGTCCACATCATCCGTGGCGCCCGCAGGGACGGTAACAGCCCGCACGTCAAGCCTAGCAAGGAGGGCGAAGACTGATGCCCCCGTGAGCCTTCCGCCCTTCTCCATTTCGTCCGCCGCACGTTTTAGCGCACCTGTGTCATAAAAACCGGCAAGTGGCTGTCTGCGGCCGTCCGGAGAAGCGGCCATGACCCCCTCGGATTCGGTGGCATCCGGGCCGTCACGGACCAGGGCATCCCGCAGGGCGGCGACGGCCTGGTCCGCTTTGGGCATGTCACAGGCCAGCACCAGCGTCATCGGTGCCCTGAGGGGGCCTCGGGAGCGGTCGAGGGACGCCAGACCGGCGGCGATGGCGGCAGCAGGGCCCGCGAAGGCCGGCTCCTCGCGGCACGTCAGAACACCCGGGGGCAGACTCCCGGGATCAGGTCCCACCACTACCGTGGCGCCGGCCCCGGCGGATGCAGCCAGCGACCGCGCAAGGAGGGTGGCGCCGTCGTACACCAGCTGGGCCTTGGGCACCCCGCCCAGCCGAGATGACCGGCCGCCGGCAAGGATTAAGGCATCAAACTCCACATGGCAAGCCTAGCCCCCGACCCCGCGGCTTGATGCAGCCGTGACGTCTCAGGCGGCGGATTCGGGCAGGAGGAAAGGGTCCCACGCCGGCGTGGGCTTCTCCAGCTCCTTGATCTGCCAGATGGTGCCATGCGGAGGGGCCGGCACAAACCTGAGTTTCCAGCCCATCTCGGCCGGCGTGTGGTCACCCTTGACGTTGTTGCAGCGAAGGCAGGCGGCCACAAGGTTCTCCCAGGAGTCCGCACCGCCCCGCGATTTCGGGTGGACATGGTCAATGGTGTGTGCTGCCTTACCGCAATAGGCGCAGCGGTGGCCGTCACGGCGCAGCACGCCCCGGCGGCTCACAGCCGTGATCGTGTTGTACCG
Source organism: Arthrobacter oryzae (assembly GCF_030812315.1). Classification (GTDB taxonomy): domain Bacteria; phylum Actinomycetota; class Actinomycetes; order Actinomycetales; family Micrococcaceae; genus Arthrobacter; species Arthrobacter oryzae_B. Next base: position 387,293 of record NZ_JAUSSM010000004.1, read on the forward strand.
GGGCCGGATGTAGCGGTTGAGGAGAATCACGGACGGACGGCCCAGAATCTCCTGCGGCCCAACGACGGGATCGTCGCCCTCGGCCACCACGCTTGCTTTTCCGGTCAGCACAAGAACCAGCGCCCGGCGGAAGGTCACAACCGCCAGCGGTTCATATCCAGCATTAAGAACGAGAGTGCGCATGCACATACCTCTTCACGGCCGCACCCGTCAGGGGCTCGAGGGCCGGCTGCCCTCTGCTTGTCCGGGCTATGGATCGACAACACAAGAGTAAACACTCAAGTGCCCGATCGCCGAATCGGGCCAATACCATACACTGTGTGTCGGTAAAAATTCACCTGCCGGAAACGCAGAAGAACCCCTGCCGGATGGCAGGGGTTCTTCTAACAGACTTCAGCCGGAGGCTTTAGCCGCCAACGCGGATGAAGACCGGGCCGGAGCCGACGTTGACGCTGAACAGTGAAGTGGTTCCACCGTTCCAACCGCCGTGCACGGCCTGGCCGTTGCCGACGTATACAGCGATGTGGGCCATGCCCATGCCGCCGTTCTGGTAGTAGGCGAGGTCGCCCGGCTGTGCCTCGGCGGCGCTGACGGTGCGGCCGAGGGACAGGTAGCCTGCCGGCCAGCCGTGGTAGTTGACGCCCACTGCGGCAAGCGCGTTCGTGGCCAGGGCGGTGCAGTCCTGGGCAACGCCGAGCTGGGCGTAAGCGGCGGCTGCAATCGCGGCACCGTTTCCGCTGGCAGCGGCAGGTGCGGCGGGAGCTGCGGGGGCGGCCGGGGCGGACACAGTTGCGGCAACGGCTGCGGGAGCGGCCTCGGGAGCAGCTTCCTGAACTTCGACAACCGGCTTCGGAGCCTCAACGACCGGGGCAGGCGAGGTGGAAACAGCCGGCTTCTCGAAGGAGATGGCGATGCTGGAAGCAGCCGAGATGTTGGCCGGAGCGGAGGACTGAACTTCCAGGGTGGAAGCGGAGGTCGCTTCGCGCTGGACGTTGGTGTCGGCAGCGTTTGCTGCGATACCGCTCGTCAGGACCAGGCCGGAAGCAGCAGCGATAACCGCAGCCTGACGGCCCATGCCGCCAGCGTTGTCGCCGACAGCCTTGGCAATGACAGCAAGCGAGTTGGTTTTGGTAACCTCGGCGCGGTGACGTGCGATGGCACGAGTAGTCATTATTTCTCTCTTTCGTTTTCCTCAGACTGCGTGGCAGGCCGCGGTTTTTGGACGCTCCGGCATCTTGGGGGTAGGCCGGAACGGCCCGAATGGATTTTTTAGCGAAGTACGCGCGCTTCAGCGAAGGGAAGCGGCGTGTTTTAGCGAAGCGTGTAGTACGCAGACGTGCCCGTGGCGGACACAGCGTGCAGGATGGTGCCCTGCGACGGGTTCAGCGCGCTGATCATCATGCCGTTGCCGACGTAGATGCCAACGTGCGCGCCGCCGTTTTGCATGACCAGGTCGCCCGGCGCCGGCGTGGCGGTAGGCGTCATGGCGTTCCATGCGTTGGTGCGGGGGATGCTGATGCCGGCCTGGGCGTAGACCCACTGGGTGAACCCTGAGCAGTCCCAGCCGCTGGGAGTGGTGCCGCCCCAGACGTAGGGGCTGCCGATCCCGGTGTAGGCGATCGCGGCGAGGCCCGATGCGGCGGCGGAGGAAGCGGCGTCGGCGAGCTTGCCGGCCTTCGCTTCTCCCTCAGCCTCAGTTGAGGTCTCGGATTCTGAACCGGTTGACTGAGCCCGTACGGTTTCAACCTTGGGCGCTGCCTTCGTGGTCACTGCCGGACGCTCGAAGGTAACAGTCGCTGTCGGTTCCGCGGTTACGGCCAGCTGGACCGACTGTGAGCCGGACTCGGTGGAAGCGGAAACTCCCAGGTTGGAGTCTGCGGCATTTGCCGGCATTCCAACGCTGAGGATCAGTCCGGACGCAGCTGCAATGACAGCCGCCTGGCGACCTACGGTCCCGGCGTTGGCAGTAACAGCCTTGGACACGGAGTTCAACGGGTTCGTACGAACCGTTTGCGCACGGTGGCGCGCGGAATTGTGACGTGAAGACACGAAGGTAGCCTCTCCCAATGCCTACGAGGTGAGCTGTCGGATTCGGATGGGAGTCACCCGGCCACTCGGCTTCCTGGGAAGCTTTGCGACTTAACCCCAAGGTCTTCTTGCGAAGACCAAAATTGGTTCCCCCGCCTCTGCCAGACGATGTAATGCGAACGGACCTTGAGCGGTGGCAGAGTTAGGCAATCCACTCAAGAGCGCCAACTTCGGAAAAGTTGGCGTGCTTTAGACGGTACAGGAATTCCGCAGCAATGTCACATTCAGGTCACGGCATGTCACAGGAATGCGAGAGTATTCCATCGGATGGATCAGAGCCAGCCGGTGGGGTCAACGACTTCGCCGTTGACCATCACTTCAAAATGGAGGTGGCAGCCGGTGGAGGCGCCCGTGGTCCCGCTGAGCGCCACAACGTCGCCACGGCTGACCTTCTGGCCTACCTGGACGCTGGACGAGGACAGGTGGTTGTACGTGGTCTCGAGGCCGTTGCCGTGGTCGATCACCACGCGGTTGCCGCCTCCGTACGGGTGCCATCCGGAGAACGTCACTGTGCCGCTGGCCGCTGCCAGAACGGTCGTGCCGCATTGTGCGGCGTAGTCCTGCCCGCGGTGAAACTCGCCGGCACCGCCGGTGATCGGGCTGACCCGGAAACCGAAGGGGGAAGCCGACACCATCTGCTCCAGCGGCGCACCGAGGCTTCCGGTGGACGCCGCGCGGGTGATGGTGCCCGCGGATTGCGCGCTGAGCAGCTGCTTGAGCTTGCCGTCGGGATCGCCCTTGGTGGCGACGTATGTCCGGCTGAAATCAATCTTGGCGCCTGCAGCCGCGGAAACCTCAGGCTGAGCCCTGACAGAGGCGGCAGCGGACGTGTGTTCCGCGTCCGCCGTGCTCATCACGGGTCCGGTTGACGGGACGGTCACTGTGAGGACCAGTCCGGTTGCGGCCAGGGCAATGCCGGCCTTCTGACCCACACCGCTGGCGGAAGCGAACTCCGTCACCTGGCTGAACAGGCTCCGGCGCCGGCGCGCATCACGATGTGCATCGCGCGGCCTGACCGTCATGACGGCTTCGGCCACGGGGTACTCCGAAGCGGGACCTGTCGCCCTGCGGCGGCCCCTGACGGTCTGCGTGGTCAAGAAATATCCTCTCTGGATAGCCTGCGGAGTTAGCTGTCGGATTCGGGTCAGAGAGATCAAAGACCCGGTCCGCCGTTGCAAGGCAATCCGGCACAGGGGTATCCCAAAGGATTCCTTCGTCGGAGATGACTTGCCGCTGACGGACTTCACCCCAAGGCCGTCTTTCAACGGCCGGTTGTGGTTCCCCCGCCCCTGCCAGGAGGTGTTTCGTACGCTGATCCGCTGGCAGAGTTCGGCTTCGGATCAGGTAACGCTTTAGTATCGGCGCTAGTCCCCAACTATAGGGGATTAATCAGCGCGGTAATAATTCCGTTATCTACGTCTCAGTCGGTCGTAGGTGGTCCTATGAGGGACGCGGTTAGCTGACCGTAACAAACACGTGGGCTGCCACTTCCGGGGGCAGCTCAAGGGCGCCTTCGATCTCGGGCACGCGCACCGAGATGTACTCCCCTACCCGCTCCAGGGCGAGCGTCGCTCCCGGCCGGATCCCGCCTTCATCGAGCTGGACCAGCAGCTCCGGTTCAACCTGGATGGGTTCGGCCAGCCGGCTGACAGTAATGCGCGAGTCGGCCCCGTACCCGGTCATGGCGTCGAGCAGATTCACCACACCGTCAGTGAACAAGGGGGCTGGCTGGCCGCCAAGTGCCGCCAGGCCGGGAATGGGATTGCCGTAGGGGGAAACCGTGGGGTGGTTCAGGAGTTCATAGATGCGCCGCTCAACGCGCTCGCTCATGACATGTTCCCAGCGGCAGGCTTCGTCGTGGACATATGCCCAGTCAAGGCCGATGACGTCAGCCAGGAGCCGCTCCGCAAGCCTGTGCTTGCGCATGACTTCGGTGGCGCGTTTCCGGCCGGTTTCGGTCAGCTCAAGGTGCCGGTCGCCAGAAACAACCACCAGTCCGTCGCGCTCCATCCGGCCGATGGTCTGCGAAACGGTCGGCCCGGAGTGGCGCAGCCGTTCGGCAATCCGGGCACGGAGAGCCACGATGTTCTCTTCCTCAAGCTCCAAGATTGTCCGAAGATACATCTCCGTGGTGTCGATCAGATCCGTCATCCAGCTCAGCTCCTCGAGCACAGTCCTTGCGTCAGTCCCACCGTACCGCGCGGAGGCGTTCTCCGTGGTCTCGTCGAAGTGGAACTGCATCCACCGATAGGCCTTGGGAACAGCCTCGCGGGGATCAGCCCGGCCGGCGTCGCGGCCCGCTGTACGTCAAAGTCAAGCCTAGCCTATTTTGAATTAGTCTGGATAATCCGCGCAAGCACAGACCGCAGGGCAGAACTGCGCGTGCCGCCGGGATGTCTCAGTGACTGGACTATGACGGATGCCGTTCCGTCCCCCGCAGGCATGTCAGGCAGAATATAGGGGATTCCCCCGGCAGGAACCCGTGTACTGCCGGGCCTCTCCCACGTCCACGCCGAAAAATTGGAGCCATCGTGAGCGACACCAGCATCACTATCCCCGCCAACCTCCTGCCCAAGGACGGACGGTTCGGCGCCGGGCCTTCAAAGGTCCGCCCGGAGCAGATCGAGGCCCTGTCCGCCGCGTCTGCCACGCTGCTGGGTACGTCCCACCGCCAGGCCCCGGTGAAGAACCTCGTGGGATCAGTCCGCAACGGCCTCAGCGAATTTTTCCGCGCCCCGGAAGGCTACGAAGTCGTTCTTGGCGTGGGCGGCTCCACGGCGTTCTGGGATGTCGCGGCGTTCGGCCTGGTCGACAGCAAGGCCCAGCACCTTTCCTTCGGCGAGTTCGGTTCCAAGTTTGCCTCCGCCACGAACAAGGCTCCGTTCCTGGATGCCTCCTCCATCATCAAGGCCGAGCCCGGCACTCGGCCCACAGCCCAGGCAGAAGCGGGCGTCGACGTGTACGCCTGGCCGCAGAACGAGACGTCCACGGGTGTGGCTGCCCCGGTCAAGCGGGTTGCCGGGGCGGATGAAGGATCGCTGGTCCTGGTGGATGCCACGTCCGCCGCGGGCGGCCTCGATGTGGACGTCTCCGAAGCCGACGTTTACTACTTTGCGCCGCAGAAGAACTTCGCGTCCGACGGCGGCCTGTGGCTGGGCCTGTTCTCCCCCGCAGCCCTCGAGCGCGCTGCACGGATCAAGGAAAGCGGCCGGTGGATCCCGGACTTCCTGGATCTGCGGACTGCCATTGACAACTCCCGCCTGAACCAGACGTACAACACGCCGGCGCTGGCTACCCTGGTGACGCTGGACGCGCAGGTGCAGTGGTTGAACGCCAGCGGCGGCCTCGATTTTGCCGCTGCCCGCACGGCCGACTCAGCGGGGCGCATCTATTCCTGGGCCGAGGCCTCCGAATACGCCACCCCGTTTGTTGCCAAGGCCGAAGACCGTTCCAACGTGATCGCCACGATCGACTTCGACGACTCGATTGATGCTGCGGCCATCGCCAAGGTCCTTCGCGCCAACGGAGTCGTGGACACGGAGCCTTACCGCAAGCTGGGACGCAACCAGCTGCGCATCGCCACGTTCGTTGCGATCGAGCCGGACGATATCTCGGCCCTCCTGTCCAGCATCGACTACGTCGTGGGCGAACTTCGAAAGTAACGCATCAGCTGACGCTGACCCCGTTAGCGTTCGACGGCGTCGTCCGGGTTTTGCTCCCGGACGGCGCCTTCTTCTTTGTCTTCTTTTCTTTGCGCCTCGCTGGTCTGGCCGGACGCGCCGGATACCAGTCGGAAATACCGCATCCCCCGGGCCCGGCGGTTGAAGCCCAGCCGCAGCTGCTTTGCCCGGATGATCCACACCATTCCGATCAGCGCGGCCAGCAGCCCGGAAACCGCGGCCACGGACATGGACCAGCGGGGTCCTGCAACGTTGGCCACCCAGCCGACCAGCGGCGCCCCGATGGGTGTTCCGCCCATGAAGATGGCCATGTAGAGGGCCATCACCCGGCCGCGCATGACCGGGTCCGTGGTGGTCTGCACGTAGCCGTTGGCGCTGGTCATCATCGTGATGGCAAAGAGGCCCACCGGGACCAGGGCGACGCCGAACCAGAAGTAGCTGGGCGCCAGGGCCGCCAGCCCGGACGTGACGCCGAAGGCGCCGGCGGCCCCAAAAATGACCCGAAGCCGGGGCTTGCTCCGCCCGGCCGACAGCAGCGCACCCGCCACGGAGCCGATGGCCATGATCGAGTTCATCAGCCCGAAGGCACTGGCGTCCAAACCGAACTCGGTTCCCACCATGGCCGCAATGAACAGGACAAAGTTCAGTCCCAAGGTGCCCACGATGAATACGCCCACGAGCACCACCACGATGTCCGGGCGGAACCGCACGTAACGGAGTCCTTCGCGGATCCTTCCTTTGCCGGGAGCCGCGCGCGGGAGGAGGCGCAGTGATGAAGCCGGGATCTTCCACAGGCTGACCAGGAGGGCCAGGAACGTGGTGGTGTTGATCAGGAACACCCACCCCGGGCCGACGGCCACCGTCAGCACGCCTGCTACTGCGGGTCCGATCATCCTGGCGACATTGAAGGAAGCGCTGTTGAGTGCCACCGCGTTGGGCAGGTAGTCGTCCCGCACCAACTCCGAGACGAAGGTCTGCCGGACAGGTGCGTCAAGGGCGGAGACAAGTCCCAGCAACAAGGCGAAGGCGTAGACGTGCCACAGTTGCCCGGCGCCGAGGACCACCAGGAGGCCGAGGCCGGTGCTCAGCAGGGCCATGGTGGACTGGGTCATCACCAGGAGGTGCCGGCGGTTGAAGCGGTCCGCTACCAGGCCGGCCACGGGCGCCAGAAAGAGCTGCGGGCCCAGCTGCAGGGCCATGGTGATGCCCATGGCGCCCGCGTCGTGATCCGTCAGGTGGTCAAAGACCAGCCAGTCCTGGGCTGTGCGCTGCATCCAGGTCCCGATGTTGGATATCAGGGCGCCAACGAACCAGAGCCGGTAGTTGAGAATATGCAGGGACTTGAAGGTGGACATCATCGCCGGCCTCCGTGTTGCCTAGTCCCCGTCAATTCCAACTGGTTAGTCGACCTCGCGGAGGGAGTATCTGTCGCCTGATTCCGGATCGCCTGCGTCCGGAAGGGCGTCTGGTTCCTCGGCGGGCCCGTCCTCGGAGACGTCAGCCGCGCCGCCGTCGGCAACGGGCACGTCGGCCATCAGGTCCAGGGCGTCGTCGTCCGCGGCTGCCTCGTCCGCAGCGTCCACGGCGATCCCGTCGGCGGCTGCGCCTGAGTCCGCAATTTCGGCGTCCGCGATTTCATCTTCCTGGGCGTCCTCCGGGCGCACGCGTTCGGCCCACGGCACCCACTCCGGCGCAAGGATTGAATCCTCCGAGGGCAGCAGGCCGAGTTCGTTTACCGTAATGACCTTGGAACGCGAATTGCGTGTGAGCACCGCGTACCAGTGCCACCCCAGGTATCCGGCCAGCCTGGACTCAAAAAGATGCGTGACAACACGGTCTCCCTCGGTCTTTGCACCGAGATGCCGTCCGATCTGTGAGGCCGGGGCGATGCCCTCAACCGCTGTCCGGGCAAAGTCCACGGCTGCAGCGAGCACGGCATCCGGTTTACCGGTGCGCCACACGGGGACGCCGGCACGGGGCTTTGAGGCCGGTTTGGGGGCGCTCTGATCAGGTTCGGAAGTCATGCGGAGGCCTAAGCGTCCAGCTCGTCGGCAACCTTACGGAGGGCGGCGGCAATCGCCTTTGCCTTGTTGCCTTCCGGGTACTTCCCGGCGGAAAGGGTTCCGGACAGGTTGTCCAGCACGGTCACCAGGTCCTGGACGAGGGGCGCCAGGTCCTTGGCACTGGGACGCTTTGCCTTGGCGATGGACGGTGTCTTGTCCAGTACGCGCAGCCCGAGGGCCTGCGCGCCCTTGCGGCCGTCAGCCACGCCAAACTCCACCCGGGTGCCGGCCTTGAGTTCCGTCACACCCTCGGGGAGGGCGGATTTGGGCAGGAATACTTCCTGGCCGTCCTCGCCCGCGAGGAATCCGAACCCTTTTTCCTTGTCATACCACTTGACCTTGCCGGTAGGCACGTAATCAACCTTCTTCGTTCTGGACTTTCTGAGACATGGCCGGCGGCCACCGCATCCGCATTGATATGCGGGTTCAGGGTATGACTGCCTGGACCATGTTGGTCTGTATCTTCAAGGTTATCCTGCCGGGACCCGGTTTCCCGCTTTGCGGCGCGGGCACAGCCGGGCTGTTAGCGTTACTTCCATGACACCCTCCCGCTACCAGCGGCCACTGATGATAGTTGCGGCGGTCATTGCCGTTTTTTCCCTGGCGGCCGTAGGCGCCGTCATGGCCATCGCCTTCGCCGGAAGCGCCGCCCCGGCGTGGGTGACGTCCTTTGCCCTGTACGGCCTGCCGCTGGCATTTCTCCTGATGATTTTCCTGGTGATCGACGGCGTCGCCGCCCGGCGCCGGGCAGGAAAGTCCGGCGGGCGGTAACGTTGGACTGATGTCCCTTATTCGCGCGCTCAGCAAGGAACTGGAGGCACGCAGCGACGACTCGTTGCGGGCCTTGTTCTCCGCGCGGCCGGACCTCATCTCACCGAACGTTCCGGACTTCGCGGCCCTTGCGGCCCGGGCCAGCGCGCGGGTCAGCGTGCAACGGGCCCTGGAACGGCTGAACCGGCCGCAGATGCAGGTCCTGGAGACACTCCACCTCTGCACCAACACGGACACGGCGCACAGCGCGTCGGCTGCGGGACTGAAGAAACTCATCCACGGCGGCTCGCTTGCCGCCATCGAACGCATCCTGCATTCCCTTGAGGAACTGGCCCTTGTGCACCGTGCAGATCCCCCGCACGGCGCGGTGCTGCCTGCAGGTCCCCGCCAGCGGTTCTACCTTCCGGTGGGGAGTCTGCGCGACGTCGTGGGGATCTATCCGGCCGGACTGGGCCGCAGCTACACGGAACTCGTCCGGCTGCAGCCGGCTTTCGCCCAGCGCGTGGTGCAGCTCGTGGGCGAGCTGCACCACAGCGGCGCCGCCATCCACCCCGCCACAACACCCATGGAAGCGGCCCTGTCGCTGCAGCACTGGACGGCGACCCCTGATGCGCTGAACCGGATCCTCGCCACGGCACCGGACCGGACCACGGGACTCCTGGCCCGCTTCGGGAACTGGGCCATGGGCGCGGTCCCCCAGGCGCAACGGCGCGCGTCGGTCCTCAACGAGGGCGCCGACGTCGGCCCTGTGGACTGGCTCCTTGCAAGGGGCTTGCTGGTGCCGCTGGACGCCGCGCACGTGGAACTGCCGCACAGCGTGGGCATCTCCCTCCGCGGCGGCGCCGTGATCGAGGACTTCACCCTGACTCCCCCGGTCCCCAAACTTGGACAGACCACGGCGGCGCTGCGGCGCAACGCCGCCTTGGGCGCCATCGCGGAAACCCTCCGCCTGACAGGCGAACTGCTGTACAGCGTGCGCGAGCAGCCACTCGTGACGTTGCGGAGCGGCGGCGTCGGGGTCCGCGAGATGAAGCGGCTGGCCGACTCGCTCCGGATCGAACTGCACAGCGCAGGCCTGCTGCTTGAGCTCTGTGCCCTGGCCGGCCTCGTCCGGCTTGACGTTGACAGCTCCGCCTGGGTCCAGCCCGAGCAGCTGGAGTGGCTCACGCTGCCCCGCCAGGAGCAGTGGCTGTGGCTGGTCAATGCCTGGCTGGCCAGCGAGCGCGCCCCGTCGTTGGTGGGCCAGCCCATCACGGGCCCCGGCGCGGGTCCCGCCCCGCATCGGGCGGCGGCAGGCACCACCATCAACGCACTGTCCGCTGAAGCCCAGCGGCCCGATGCGCCCGTGATCCGGAAGCGGATTCTGGAGATCCTCAACGAACTTACGCTTGAGGCTGCCGAGGCGGATGGCAAGGCGCCGGTGCTTGACGCCGCGGCGGTGCTTCAACGGGCCGAGTGGACCCAGCCTCGCATGGCCAGGCGCTTCAGTTCGCTGATCCGGGGGGTCCTCGCTGAAGCCGAAATGCTCGGCCTCATCGGTTCGGGTGCGCTCAGCCAACTGGGCTCGGCTATCGCCGCGGAACGCCCTGATGAAGCCTTGGACATCCTGGGAGAACACCTGCCGGCCGCACTCAACCACGTCCTGCTGCAGGCCGACCTCACCGCCGTGGCGCCGGGATACCTGGCGCCCGAGCTGAGCGAAAAGCTCCTCCTGATGGCCGACGCCGAGGGCCAGGGTCCGGCCACTATCTACCGCTTCTCGGTGGCCTCGATCCGTCGCGCCCTTGACGCCGGGCACGACGCCGCCAGTCTGTTGGGCTTCCTCCGCGAGCATTCGGCCACTGCAGTTCCGCAGCCGCTCGAGTACCTTGTGGAGGACACCTCGGCACGGCACGGCAGGCTCCGGGTGGGCGTGGCCTCCAGTTTCATCCAGAGCGACGATGAAGACGCCCTGCTCGAACTGGTCAAGGAGTCCAGCGCGTCCGGACTGGGGCTGGTACACATTGCGCCCACAGTCCTCATTTCCCACGCGGGCCCCAAGGAAACCGCCCAGGTCTTGCGGGCGCTGGGACTGTCGCCGGCAGTTGAGGAACCGGAGTCAGCGCTGGTCCGGCTGCGCCGCACCACTGCAGTTCCGGGCAGCGGGCGTCCGGTGTACAGCGCGCCGCGGACGGCACCTCCGGAGGCCGACGTCGACGCCCAGCTGGCGGTTCTCCGCAGCGCCAAGGCATCCCACGGCGGGAACGGCAACGGGAGCCACCGGCCGACGCCGGGAACGACCGGAGAGGAAGCAACGCAGCTCGGGCTCGAAACCCTGCAGAAGGCCATCCGGCTCCGGCAGGCCGTGGTGATGAACGTTGTGGACAGCCAGGGGAATTCCAGCAGGGAAACGGTTGTTCCGGTTTCTGTGACCGGAGGACGGGTCAGGGTGTTCGACCCCGCCCGGGAAACCGAGCGCGTGCTCTCCATCCACCGGATCATCGATATTGAGGCGGAAGAGGAATTCCAGCAGTGACCAGCATCCACCCGACCGGAAGCCCAAGGGCGTTGGCGCCGTGAACGACGGCCCCCTGATCGTCCAGAGTGACAAAACGATCCTGCTCGAAGTGGACCATGAGCAGGCAACGGAGGCCAGGCACGCCATCGCCGCCTTCGCCGAGCTTGAGCGCGCGCCGGAGCACGTCCACAGCTACCGTCTCACCCCGTTGGGCCTGTGGAATGCCCGTGCCGCCGGCCTGGACGCGGAGCGTGTGCTGGACACCCTCCTGAAGTATTCACGTTTCCCCGTGCCGCATTCCCTGCTCATCGACATCGAAGAAACCATGTCACGGTACGGCCGGCTGCGGTTGGAAAAGGATCCGCAGCACGGGCTGGTGATGCGGACCAACGATTACCCCGTACTCGAGGAAGTCTGCCGGGCCAAGAAGATCCAGCCGCTGCTGGGCCCGCGCATCGACGGCGAAACCGTGGTGGTCCATTCCTCGCAGCGGGGGCAGCTGAAGCAGCTGCTCCTCAAGATCGGCTGGCCCGCCGAGGACCTGGCCGGCTATGTGGACGGCACGCCGCACCCCATCATGCTCAATGAATCCGGCTGGAAGCTCCGGCCCTACCAGAAGCTGGCCACGGAGAACTTCTGGGCCGGCGGCAGCGGAGTGGTGGTGCTTCCCTGCGGCGCAGGCAAGACGCTCGTGGGCGCGGCGGCCATGGCCACCAGCTCCACCACCGTGCTGATCCTGGTGACAAACACCGTGTCCGCCCGGCAATGGAAGGACGAGCTCATCAAGCGGACGTCGCTGACGGCGGACGAGATCGGCGAGTACTCCGGCTCGGTCAAGGAAGTCCGCCCGGTCACGATCGCGACGTACCAGGTCCTCACGACGAAACGCGGCGGACTCTATGCCCATCTGGAACTGCTGGACGGCCACGACTGGGGCCTGATCATCTACGACGAGGTCCACCTGCTGCCGGCACCCATCTTCCGGATGACGGCGGACCTCCAGGCCCGGCGTCGGCTTGGCCTGACGGCAACCCTGGTGCGCGAGGACGGCCGCGAAGGCGAGGTGTTCAGCCTTATCGGCCCGAAGCGCTACGACGCGCCGTGGAAGGACATCGAGGCCCAGGGCTACATCGCCCCGGCAGACTGCGTGGAGGTCAGGGTGGACCTGCCGCACGACGAACGTGTTGCGTACGCCATGGCCGAGGACGCCGACAAATACCGGCTGTGCGCCACGTCCGAAACCAAGACCACCGTGGTGGAACAACTGGTGGAGCAGCACCGGGGTGAGCAACTCCTGGTCATCGGTCAGTACATCGACCAGCTCGACGAGCTGGGTGAACGGCTGCAGGCTCCAGTGATCAAGGGTGACACGTCCGTGAAGGAGCGCCAGAAACTGTTCGATGCCTTCAGGACGGGCGAGGTGCAGACCCTCGTGGTATCCAAGGTGGCCAACTTCTCCATTGATCTTCCCGAAGCCTCAGTAGCCATCCAGGTGTCCGGTTCGTTCGGTTCCCGGCAGGAGGAGGCCCAGCGCCTGGGCCGCCTGCTCCGCCCCAAAAAAGACGGCCGCGCGGCGCGTTTCTATTCACTGGTGGCACGGGACACGCTCGACCAGGACTTCGCAGCGAAGCGCCAGCGGTTCCTTGCCGAGCAGGGGTATGCCTACCGGATCATGGATGCCAAGGACGTCGGACGGAATCCCACGGCCACCTGAGCGGGTTCCCGAGGGCCGGGCACATGGGACACACAACATTCATTCAGAAAACTCCCAGTTTCTGGGAGCATCATGGGAGGTATGAAAAAGAACGGTCCCGAAGCCAAGCTGCTCGTCGTCGATGATGAACCAAACATCCGCGAGCTGCTCTCCACATCGCTGAGGTTCGCCGGCTTCGAGGTCGTCTCGGCCGGCAACGGACGCGACGCCCTCGCCGCAGCCGAGCTCCACGCCCCGGACCTCGCGGTGCTCGACGTCATGCTGCCGGACATGGACGGCTTCACGGTGACCCGGCGGCTGCGGGCCGCCGGCAAGCACTTCCCCGTCCTCTTCCTCACGGCCAAGGATGACACCGAAGACAAGGTCACCGGCCTCACCGTCGGCGGCGACGACTACGTCACCAAGCCCTTCAGCCTGGACGAGGTGGTGGCCCGGATCCGCGCCGTGCTGCGGCGCACCCAGCCCATGGTTGACGACGACGCCGTGATCCGGGTGGACGATCTGGAGCTCGACGACGATGCCCACGAGGTGCGCCGCGGCGGCACCGTCATTGAGCTCTCGCCCACCGAGTTCAAGCTCCTGCGCTACCTCATGCTGAACCCGAACCGGGTCCTTTCCAAGTCCCAGATCCTGGACCATGTCTGGGAATACGACTTCAACGGCGATGCCTCGATTGTGGAGTCCTACATCTCCTACCTGCGCCGCAAAGTGGACATCGATCCCGATGCCCCTGCCCTGATCCAGACCAAGCGCGGCGTGGGCTACGTACTGCGGACAGCCGAAAAGCGCTGACCTTGCTGCACCGTTGGAAGTCGGCCTCACTGCGTTCCCAGCTGGTGGCCATCATGATGGCCCTGATGCTGGTGGCACTCGCTGTGACCGGGTCCGGCACGCTGACACTCCTGCACAGCTATCTGCAGGGGCAGGTGGACGACAAGCTCAAGGTCGCGGTCAATTCCGTGAGGCAGCAGCAGTCCTTCAGCCAGTTGCAGGAACAGAATCCGAACATCCCGACGGACTACTCCCTGATGCTCCTGCGGCCGGACCAGGAGGCCTTCCCCTTCGGCGGCAGCAAGGACTCGCACCCGGACATCGACAGCCTTTCCCCGGCGGAAGCCAAGAGGCTCGATCTTGACCCCTTCCAGGTCCGCGGAACGGACGGGCGCAACTGGCGCGTCGTGGCGTTGAACGTACTGGACGGGAACCAGCGCAACGCCGTCGTGATCATCGGGCTGCCGCTGGCCCCGGTGGACTCCGTCGTGGAACACGCTGCGCTGGTGGTGATCGGAGTGGGCTTCCTGACCCTGGTGCTTGCCTTCTTCATTGCCACCTGGACTGTGTCCCGGTCCTTCCGCCCCTTGGCACGCGTCGAAAAGACGGCGGCCGCCATCGCCGCGGGTGACCTCTCGCGCCGCGTCGATGTGGAGAATCCGGCCACGGAAGTTGGCCGGCTGGGCGGCTCCCTCAACGCGATGCTCAGCCATATTGAGTCAGCCTTCGCAGCCAGGATGGCCTCCGAGGAGCGGATGCGCCGCTTCGCCGCTGACGCTTCCCATGAACTCCGCACGCCCCTCGTGACGATCCGCGGGTTCTCGGAGCTCTACCGCCAGGGCGCACTCACCACGGAAGAGGACGTGGCCACCGCGATGGGTCGAATCGAAAGCGAAGCCAAGCGTATGGGCTCCATGGTGGAGGACCTCCTGCTCCTGGCACGGCTGGACGAGCAACGCCCCCTGCAGCAGAAGCCCGTGGACCTTCTCCTTCTCGCCAACGACGCGGTGGTGGACACCCAGGCCAGCGACCGGGACCGGACCATTTCGCTGACCGGCCTGGACGGCGGCCCGCCGTCCCCTGCGCCGGTGCTGGGCGATGAGGCGAAGCTTCGCCAGGTGGTGGGAAACCTGGTGGGCAATGCCCTCCGCTATACCCCTGGCGGAACGCCCCTTGAGCTCGCCGTGGGTGTGCGGACCGGCGACGCCGGCCAACGCTTCTCTGTCATCGAGGTGCGCGACCACGGACCAGGGATCTCCGAGGACGAGGCTCCCCGGATCTTTGAACGCTTTTACCGGGCGGATACGTCCAGGACCCGAGAAACAGGCGGTAGCGGTCTCGGGCTGGCCATCGTGGCGGCCATCGTGGGATCCCACGCCGGCTCCGTCCGGGTGGAACAGACCGACGGCGGCGGTGCCACCATGGTGGTCAGCCTTCCGTGTCAGGACGCGGGAGCAGAACAGGCAGCTGCCGCAGGCGACGACGGCGGCGAAGTTGTCCACATATAGGCGACTGCTGTAGCGCGGGTTTCCGCTCTGTTCCTAGGCTCGACGTAACGGTCCCGAACACCAGGGCCGTCCGCAGGCTTGAACAAGCTTCCGAACAGCGTCGAAGGGCATAACCATGAGCATCATCTCTGTTGATACCGAACTGCTCCAGCTCAAATCAGCCAACGTCAAGGCCACAGTGGACCGCATCAGCGCGGACGTCCAGACAATGAAACGCGGGCTGGATGAGCTGCAGGGCACGTGGCGCGGATCAGCTGCCACCAACTTCCAGGCGCTGATCACGGAGTGGACCCTCACCCAGGGCAAGGTGGAGGCTTCCCTCGCCTCCATCAATCTTGCCCTCACCACGGCGGCGGCCACCTACGCCCAGGCCGAGCAGGGCAATACCCAGCGGTTCAGCTGAGGCGGACTAAGCCTCCGGTGTTCCCTGGTGGAAGCGGAGCCGCCACTGGGTGCCGTCGAGCACCCAGAGCGAGCTGCGGAGGGAGGACCCGGCCCTGCCCTGGCTGCGGTAGGTCAACAGGACTGCCTCACCTCCGAGCCGATCGGCGCTGATCACGTCCAGTTCGGCACCGCCACCGGGGTTCTCCTCGATCGCCATCATCATTGAGTCGCGCGTCCACAGCCGTCCTGAGGTGCCGATCTCCGTAAACTCCGGGTGCAGCAGCACTCCTGTACGCCCGATGTCGGCGCGGGTGTCCGGGCGGAGCAACTCCCGTTCAAGTGCTTCAACAATGGCCTCGGGTGCTGCTTCCGGCCCGGCCTGGACAGCGAAGGGATCCGCATCCAACTCACTGAAAAGGTCAGGCTCGCTTAATAGATCCGGCTGAGTGCGGTTCCCCGTCGGGGTTACGGGCCCCTGACGCTCCGGCGCCTTGGCAGCGGCAGCCGTGGCGGCCCCGTCCCCGCGGACAAAACCCGGCCCTGACCGCACTGCAACACCCTGCTGATAGGCAGTCGCTGCTGCCCGTGCGCGGTCGTCAGCGGCCTCGTTCAAGTCATGGCCAGCGTGACCGCGGACCCATTCGAACCGGTACTTGCGTCCGGAAAGCGCCTGGTCGATTTCGCGAAGGATCTCCACGTTCAGCACGGGCTTGCCGTCGGCCTTGCGCCAGCCCTTGCGCTTCCACCCCGGCATCCATTTGGTGACCGAGTTGATCACGTATTGGCTGTCGCACAGGATGTGCAGTTCCTCGTCCGGAAGGTGCGCCGTGCAGCGGAAAAGATCGAGCACCGCCATCAGCTCGCCCTGGTTGTTTGTGCCGTGCGGCCAGCCGCCCGCCCGCCAGCAGTCATCGTTCACGTACCAGGCCCATCCGGCCGGGCCGGGATTTCCTAAAGCCGAACCATCGGCTGCTGCAGTAAT
Organism: Arthrobacter oryzae; assembly: GCF_030812315.1. Lineage (GTDB taxonomy): Bacteria > Actinomycetota > Actinomycetes > Actinomycetales > Micrococcaceae > Arthrobacter > Arthrobacter oryzae_B. The sequence continues at coordinate 403,751 of NZ_JAUSSM010000004.1, forward strand.
CGTCACCGCACTATCCTGCCAGACCGGCCCGACATTGTGGTTATGTGCCTGGGCGATAAAAGCAAAGTGCGGCCCCCTCGAATCGAGGGAGCCGCACTTCGTGTGTGCGCTAGGCGCGGTTGGGCAGGTTAGAAACCGCCCATGCCGCCCATCTCGTCGCCGCCACCCATGGCCGGAGCGTTCTTCTCCGGCTTGTCGGCCACTACGGCCTCGGTGGTAAGGAACAGACCCGCGATGGAAGCAGCGTTCTGCAGTGCAGAGCGCGTTACCTTGACGGGGTCGTTGATGCCGGCAGCCAGCAGGTCAACGTACTGTCCGGTTGCAGCGTTCAGGCCGTGGCCTGCAGGCAGGCCGCGGACCTTGTCCACAACAACGCCCGGCTCGAGGCCGGCGTTGAATGCGATCTGCTTCAGCGGTGCGTCAATGGCAACGCGGACGATGTTGGCGCCCGTTGCTTCGTCGCCTTCAAGCTGCAGGTTGGCGAATGCCTTGGCACCGGCCTGGATGAGGGCAACGCCGCCACCGGCGACGATGCCTTCTTCAACAGCAGCCTTGGCGTTGCGGACAGCGTCCTCAATGCGGTGCTTGCGTTCCTTGAGTTCAACCTCGGTAGCGGCACCGGCCTTGATGACTGCAACGCCGCCGGCCAGCTTGGCCAGGCGTTCCTGCAGCTTCTCGCGGTCGTAGTCCGAATCGGAGTTCTCGATCTCGGCACGGATCTGGGAAACGCGGCCGGCGATCTGGTCGGCGTCGCCGGCACCTTCGACGATGGTGGTCTCGTCCTTGGTGACAACAACCTTGCGTGCCTTGCCCAGGAGTTCGAGGCCGGCGGTCTCAAGCTTGAGGCCGACTTCCTCAGAGATGACCTGGCCACCGGTGAGGATGGCGATGTCCGCGAGCTGCGCCTTGCGGCGGTCGCCGAAGCCCGGAGCCTTGACGGCGACGGACTTGAAGGTGCCACGGATCTTGTTGACGATCAGGGTGGCCAGGGCCTCGCCCTCGATGTCTTCGGCAATGATCAGCAGCGGCTTGCTGGACTGCATGACCTTTTCGAGGACAGCAACCAGTTCCTTGACGTTGGAGATCTTGGAGTTGACGATCAGGATGTACGGATCCTCGAGGACCGTTTCCTGGCGCTCAGCGTCGGTGACGAAGTAAGCGGAGATGTAACCCTTGTCGAAGCGCATACCTTCGGTGAGCTCAAGCTCGAGGCCGAAGGTGTTGGACTCCTCGACGGTGATAACACCTTCCTTGCCGACCTTGTCCAGTGCTTCGGCGATCAGCGCGCCGATTTCATCGTCACCGGCGGAGATGGATGCCGTGGCGGCGATCTCTTCCTTGGTTTCGATTTCCTTGGCGGATGCGAGCAGCTCGGTGGTGACGGCTTCAACAGCCTTCTCGATGCCGCGCTTCAGGGACAGCGGGTCAGCGCCGGCCGCGACGTTGCGCAGGCCTTCCTTGACCAGGGCCTGTGCCAGCACGGTTGCCGTGGTGGTGCCGTCGCCAGCGACGTCGTCCGTCTTCTTGGCAACTTCCTTGACCAGCTCGGCGCCGATCTTCTCGTAGGGATCGTCCAGCTCGATCTCCTTGGCGATGGAAACACCATCGTTGGTGATCGTGGGGGCGCCCCACTTCTTTTCGAGGACGACGTTGCGTCCACGCGGGCCGAGGGTGACCTTGACGGCGTCGGCGAGGATGTTCAGGCCCCGCTCAAGACCGCGGCGTGCCTCTTCATCAAATGCAATGATCTTGGCCATAACGGCAGTAGTCCTTTCGGGACAGTCGTTAAGAATGAACCTTCGCTGCGGTGCCCGCGACGGACGACCCTTCACCGTCGGCCTCTGTATGCCGCGCGGATGGGATCTCACCCCAGCAAGGTATTTCTTTCGCTCCTTGTCCTTCCTGCTTACTCCGCTACCGGCCGGAACCGGGCGTCGAGTTAGCAGTCAGTCCGTGGGAGTGCTAAGTCAATAATTAGCACTCCCCCGGGGAGAGTGCAAGCAGCGACTGCCGGAAACGGCCCGGCTGCGGCCCGCACTACGCTAGGAGCGATCAGCCGCCGGTGCGGGCAGCGGTTTCGCTGCCGCTCATCCTGGCCTTGTTGTCCGGGCCATAAGTGAACACCATGTAGTTGGCCGAGGTTACGTCCCCGTTGTCATCGAAGCCGACCCGGCCGGACTCGCCGTCATAATCCGCAGGCTTTCCCGCCTTGATGGCATCGACACACTCCCTGTAGTTTTTGCACACCGAGGCCGCGTCCGCGGGCGCTCCCGCGGCCGCGGACGGCACTGTTCCTCCGGACTTCGCGCTCCCGCCGGAGACGGAGATCAGCTTCGCTGCAATGGAGGATCCGGCGTCGTCCTGGGCCGCTGCCGCGGCTATGGCCGCCAGGTTAACGGCGTCGTAGGTTTCCGCGGCAAATGTCATGTCCTGGAGGGCGGGGTCAACCGCCACGAGTTCAGCCTGGAAGTGTGCCGAGGGGAACACCCCGGGGAGGATCCCGCGGGCGCCGTCGAGGGCGTTGGATCCGAGAGCAGAGCCGTACTGGTTGATGGCGCCGTCGCTGAGGACCAGCTTCTTGCCGGCAAGACCCTCGTTGTTGAGTTCCGCAATGGCGCCCTGGGCGCCGGAGCGTGCCACCAGGATGACGGCATCAGGGCCGGCGGCCTTGGTGGCCGCCGCCGCCTGCTGCGTCTGGCCGGGCGCGAATTCGGCGTCTGCCACGATGCCAAGACCGGCTGCCTTGGCGGCGGCGGCCACCGCCACTGAGACGTCCTTGCCGTAGCTGCCTTCCTCGTGCACGACCGTTAGTGTCCGGGCACCGCCGTCCTTGGCCAGTTTAACCAGAACGGGGGCCTGGGCCACGTCGGCCGCTGACGTGCGGAAGTAGTACCCGCCGCTCCTGTACCGGGAGAGTCCGTGCGCGGAATTGGCCGGAGAAATCATCGCCACTTTGGCGCGCGCCAGGACATCTATGGCCCCTGGAGCACGGCTCGAGTCAGTGGGACCGATGACGACATCCGCCTTCGCGGCCACGAGTTCCTTGGCCCGGGCGATAGTGTCCTCGCCGATTTCCGCAGGGAGCAGCTCCACCGGACGCCCCTTGTGGCCCCCTGCGGCGTTGATCTCCTCGACGGCGAGCTTGGCCGCCGCCAGCTGCGAGGCGTTCAGGAACGACTGCTTTCCCGTGTTGTCCAGGATCAGGCCGATCCGCAGCGTCCCGTCGCCGCCGGCATCAGCCGTGTCGACACGCGCGTTGCCGCTCTGGCCAGAGCAGCCAGCCAGCACCAGCGCCGTGCCCGCGGCGAGCACCGCAGCAGCAGGGAAGCGCCGCCGCGCACCGCCGGAGCGGGCAGTGATCGTTGTGCCATGCACCGCCGCGGAAGGAAGCATCAGGCCGGCCGGACGTTCTCTGCCTGCGGACCCTTTTCGCCTTCGCCGACTTCGAGCTGGACGCGCTGCCCTTCGTCCAGGGCCCGATAGCCCTCGCCCTCGATGGCAGACCAGTGGACGAACACATCGTCGCCGGAGCCGTCAACGGTGATGAAGCCATAGCCTTTTTCGGCGTTGAACCATTTGACGGTTCCCAATGCCATGTTGCCCACACTTTCCGGTTGCTTCTGTTCGGCCCACGTCTCTGTGCGCCGTCGGGACGTTCCGCGCGTTAGGCGCAGCATCCGGAATCACTCTAGCTATTGCCGTTGCCGGGCGCAGGACTGCGGCCTGCGAGCGCCCAATAGTTATTCAGGCGTAACCGAATTTCCCTTACTGGAAGCCCGGCCCGAGGACCACCACGACAGGCTGCTGGAACTCGGTGGAGTCCACCAGCGAGGTGATGTTAAGGAGCTCGCCCAATGCCTCGGCGTTGGCCTTTTGCTCAGCCCCGCTGTAGTAGATCACGGAAGTCTGCGCCGGCATTCCGCCCCAGTTGCCCACCGGACCGAGTGTCCAGCCATCCGCCGAAACGGTGCCGCTGACCCGGCCCGCAAGTCCTGCAGTCGTGGTTCCGTTGTAGACCGCCACTGGCTGGGACTTGTCAAGAGCCGCCGCCTCTTCTTCGGGAGCGGTGGAGGGAGTGCCGCTGTTCGGAAGTGTTTCGCTGGCAGACGGAGTCACACTCGGCTCCACGCTCGGCTCGGCGCTCTGGGAAGCGGTGCCCTGCGACGCCTCGGCGGAGGGGGAAGCGGAGGGGCTTTCCAGGGCGGACCCTGCCGCCATGAGCGGGCTGCCGGTGGGAGCGAATCCCAGCTTGGGCAGAAACAGGAAGGCAACAAGGCCGATGGCGAGCGCCACAACACCGACGGCCAAAATGGGTCCGAGCCGGCGCCGGGGAGCATCGGAAGCGACCCGGTGGACACCCTGTCGCGAGGAGGTCTCCGGGACCCTGTCGAATTCATCCCGAGCGTATTTGGTCATGGTAAAACGATGTCCTTGCTGGTACTTGCTGATTGCTCAGCCCTGACTCTTACGCGTCCGAGCCCAAACGGCGCGCCGTGCGTGCCCGTTGGCGTGACGTACGTAGTCTACGCAATCTCTTAACGAGCATCGGGTCGTGCGCCACGGCGTCCTCGGTATCAATCAGCGTGTTGAGGATCTGGTAATAGTGGGTGGCCGAGAGATCGAACAGCTCCCGGATAGCCTGTTCCTTGGCCCCCGCATACTTCCACCACTGCCGCTCGAGCGCCAGCATCTGCTGGTCCCGCTCACTCAGCAGTGAGCCCGGTTGCAGTGCAGGCAATAAGCCCATCGCCACCGCGGTTTGGCTGCCCGTCTCCGCAAGTGGCAGGTCATCGCGCACTGGTTCGGCCACGGCAAACTCCCTCACTCGATCCGGTCAAAGTCTCTTTCCATGGTACGGGCGAATAACACGCCTGTCATTTACGCAGTGTGACGCGCCCCTGTGAGGCTGGGCTGAGTGGAACCGGCTCCCGGCAGCACTGCCGCCCGCCTTTGCGCGGTCCAGCACTGCGAGAATGTACTCGTGTTTGATTCTGAAGCTTTGTTTGAGCTGGAGCCGGCTGCCGGTGCGACTCCGGGTTTCGCTGAGATGGCAGGGATGCCGCTGGAGGAGTTGGTGGCTGCCGACTGGGCCGCGGCGCTGGCTCCCGTCGAAGCGGAACTGCGCAGCGTCCTGGAGTTCCTTGCAGCTGAAGTGGCGGCCGGGCACCCGGTGCTTCCGGCGCCGTCAAACGTGTTGCGTGCCTTTCGGCGGCCCCTCGCTGACGTCAGGGTGCTCATCGTGGGCCAGGATCCCTACCCGACCCCGGGCCACGCCATCGGGCTGTCCTTCGCAGTTGACGGGCACACCCGGCCAATTCCGCGCAGCCTGGCGAACATCTACAAGGAACTTGAAGCGGACCTGGGCCTTCCGTCCCGTGTCCACGGTGACCTGTCGCAGTGGGCGGAGCAGGGGGTGCTGCTGCTGAACCGCGTCCTTACCGTCCGCGCCGGTGCGGCTGGATCCCACCGCGGCAAAGGATGGGAGCCCATCACGACGGCGGCGATCGCCGCAGTGGCCGGACGGCGCTCCGCCGACGGCAGCAATATGCCCTTGGTGGCCGTCCTGTGGGGCAAGGATGCCGAGAGCGTCCGGCCCCTGCTGGGGAACGCACCCGTGCTGGCCAGCGCCCACCCCAGCCCGTTGTCAGCCGCGCGCGGTTTCTTCGGTTCCCGCCCCTTCAGCAGGGCCAACGAAATCCTCCGGTCGCAGGGTTCCGCACCCGTGGACTGGGAGCTGCCCCCAGTTTCTTAGCCTATCCTTACTTCCATGACTTCACTGCCCGCTGCCACTTCAGCCAACCGAAAATCGCGTCCCCAGACGAATCTCACGGTCCTCAGGAGCGAGGAACTCTCGCCCCACATGGTGCGGATCGTGGCCGGCGGCGAAGGCTTCTCCAGCTTTGTGAACAACGATTACGTCGACCGGTACGTGAAGATCGCCTTCCCCCAGCCCGACGTCGACTACCCGCTCCCCCTGGACCTCTGGGCCGTCCGGGAGTCGATGCCACGCGAACAGTGGCCGCACACCCGGACATACACGGTGCGCTGGGTCGATGAAGAAAAGCGTGAGCTGGCCATCGACTTCGTCATCCACGGCGACGAGGGCCTGGCGGGGCCGTGGGCAGCCAAGGCGCAGCCCGGCGACACCCTGGTGTTCACCGGTCCGGGCGGCGGCTACAACCCCGACCCTGCTGCCGACTGGCACCTCTTCGCCGGTGACGAGGCCGCCCTCCCGGCAATCGCCGCCGCCATCGAGTCGTTGCCGCCGGAGGCCCGTGGCCTCGCGTTCCTGGAGGTGGACAGCGATGCCGAGATCCAGCCCATAGCAGTGCCGGCCGGGTTGCAGATCAACTGGCTGCCGCGGAACGGGGTCCCAGCCGGAACCAGCGAACTGCTCATCAGCGCCGTCCGGGATGCCGAATGGCCCGCCGGCCGGGTGCAGGTCTTCGCCCACGGCGAGCGCGGCTACATGAAGTCCCTCCGGGACGTCCTCTTCCGTGAGCGGGGCCTCGAGCGCGGGCAGGTGTCGCTTTCCGGGTACTGGGCCAACGGGCGCGTGGAGGACGACTTCCAGGCCGAAAAGAAGCTCCCCATCGGCCAGATCTAGCTGCTGGCCGATGGGGAAGACTGATCCGGAAACGGAGGCCGTGCCCGGCTAGCGGCGGCGGGCGCGGCGGCGTTCGTTGCTCGCCAGGCTGCGGGTCAGCGGACGGGCCAAGGTATCGCCCAGGACGATCCCGGCGGCGACGCCGAGAACGATCGCCCCTGCGTTCAGCATGCCCCCGGCGCCCAGCAGGATATCCGACTCTTCGATCGTCAATACATACATGGACCGGAATATGGTGAGTCCCGGCAACAGGATCAGAGCGGCTGGAACGGCAACCACCAGTTGCGGGGCGCCCATCCGGAGTGCCACCACCCGGCCGAGCAGGCCGATGACGACGGCGGCCAGGGCCGGGGAAAAGCGCGGACCGATTCCCAAGGCCTCTCCACCGATAAGGACCAGGTAGCCGATGGCCCCCACGGCCGCCGTAGGGAGGAGGAGCTTCCAGCTCGTCTGTTCAGTAATCCCGATCGCGACGACGGCGATGGCAACGAAGACTCCAATTGCCCACCACGGGTACGCCGGCGGGAAGGTTTTGGTGACGTCTATCGGCTCCATGCCGGTCTTTGCGACCACCACGAAGCCGACGGCGATGCCGGTCACGAGGGCGCCGAAGGTCAGGATGGTCGACAGGAAACGGCCGGCCGCCGTGACCGGGAATCCGTTGATGGCGTCCTGTACCGAGGAGACGAGTCGTCCGGTGGGAAGCAGCAGCAGGATCCCGCCGACCACCACGATCTCGGGGGCGATCTGTATCCCCACCGGGCTGCCAAACCGCGACAGGAGCAGGGCAATGAAGGTGACAAGGAACGCGCAGGACGCGGTAATAAAGAAGTCCGGTGTGCGCCACCTGCCCAGTTGCCGGGCCAACAGGCTGACCAGCAGGTTGGAAGCGAAGGCAACTGCGGAGGCTCCGAGCCCGCCACCGAGCACACCGACGAAGACGGCGGCGAACACTGCGAAGGCGACCGTGACCATCCAGCGTGGGAACGGCTTGGAGCTCCGGACGATTTCGTCCAGCCGGCGTACTGCCTCATCGCGGCCCACACCGCCGGCCACGATTTCCGTGACCAGCTGGTGCACTTGGGCCAGTCCCGCGTAATTGTTGGTCCAGGACCGCACGACTCGGAGCAGGGTGATGGGTGTCTGGTCCTTGGGAGCATAGTTGATGGCCACGGACTGGTTGGTGATGTCCACTTCGATGTGCTTCAGGCCCAGTGCGGCCGTGATCGCGATGATGCTGGTTTCCACTTCCAAGGCGCCGGCGCCGTACCGGAACATGGACTCGGCCAGATGGAGGGCGAAGTCGATGGTCTTTCGCGCGGACGCGTCCACTCCCCCGACCTGGATCATGGGGTTGGCGTAGGGGCTCCCCGCGAGCCTGTCCACAATGCTCATGGGGGCCGTGGGCGGGTTTTCGCCCTGTACCAGCCTGCGGAGCATGCGCTTGGCCGCGGCGTTCTGGCGTATCTGGGACGCGGTCAGTGGTTCAGTCGGGGGCAGCGCCCCCGTGGGCGGCCTGCGGCGACCGTCCGGTGCTTTGGTCATTGCGGCCTCCTCAAGGGCATCACAAGTTTTTTAGTAGAACTGCTGGCCTGTTCGCCGGGTGTACAGCTGGCGCGCTACGCGTTCGCCGGCGGCCATCCAGGCCTTGTATTTCAGCGGGCTGATTACTTGGTCGTAGCATCCCACGAAGTCGGTGACCGTCTTGCTGAAACTCGTCTTGAACAGCCCCAGCCCGTGGAACGGGTTGGAGGTGTCCTTGAGTTTGTCGCTCGGAGGCGTGCCGCAGAAGTCGTATTCCGTGCAGCCGAGTTCCTTGACCTGGTTGATCGCCGTCCACTGGACCAGATGGGAGTCCCCGTACTGGCTGCGCTTCTGCAGCGAGCCGCCGTCCTTGTACGTCCCCTTCCGTCCGTAGTTGATCACGAAGGCGCCCACGGAGGGAACCCCGTCCTCGTAGACGAACAGCAGCCGGCCCTGGCCGCGGTCAATGAAGTTGGTCCAGAACTTCTGGTAGTACTCGTATTCCCGGACCCTGACCTGCGACTTCGCTTCCACCGTAGTGGTCATGAGGCCGTACATGGCCCGGAAGTTCTCCTCGGTGGGCTCCGCGTTGTGGACTTCCACGCCCTCCCGGATGGCTCGTCGGACGGCGTTACGCCCCCGGGAATGCAGGTTCCGCAGCAGTTGGTTCTCTTCCGGCGCGATGTCCAGCAGCGCTGTGGAGTCGTTGGGCTGCAGGTTGTGGGTCTTGACCAGGCCGGCGCCCTCGATCACCCGCTGGGCGTCCTCGGAGAGGATGATGTCGGGCTCGATCTTGATGGCGAACACGCCGAGCTTTGCGCGCTTGACGAACTCGGCGTTTGCCGCCGCAATGCCCGGTATGTCCTCCACTGTTGCCACGTCCGGCCCTTTGATGAGGTACCAGAGCTTGCCGAGGACCGGAAAGGACTTCTCCAGTACCAGGTTGTAGCTCGTGTAGTCGGGGGTCTCATAGACCAGGTGGAGGGGCTTCCAGCCGAAGTGTTGCTTGACCTGGGCGAAGGCCTCGGACTGAAGCAGGTTTCCGCCGTTCGGGTTCGAGGTGACGTGGGTGTCCCAGTTGGCGACCTCCTCGGCGGAGGCAAAGCGGGCGGTGAATTCTCGCAAGTGCGCGGTGTCCAATCTTTGCGGGCGTTGCTTCGGCTGCATGCCGGGCATGCAATCCATAAGTCTATCGGCCATGCCTAGGAGGACGCTCACCGGGTACTTCCCGCGGGCACGGTTTCAGAGCCGGACCTGCTCCATGGACTCGAGCCGTACCGCCATGGGTTCCTTGCCCCGTGATCGTTGGCTCTTGACGAGCCGGTCCGCGTTTTCCAGCCGGGAAAGGCTCAGCCCGGTCAGCTCGGCGATCTGCCGAACCGGGACCTGGAACGTGCGGAAGGGGCCAAGCGGGGGCGGTTCATCCGCCAGAAGCCGTTCCCGGATGGCCTTCTTGAGCTCCACTTTCCCCAGCAGCGGCGACTGGTCCAGCAGGAATCCCGCGGCGGCGAGCTTTCCGTCCATGGTCCAGGCGGCGATCTTCCAGAACTTCCTGGGAATCTGGACACCGCGGTAGGGCAGGTCGTCCTCCGCAAGTACGGGGCCGGTTAGGACGCTGAGCTTGGCATCGTTGAGATCGGCATGGTTGAGGACGTGGTCTTCAAGTCCCACCCACAGTTCCTTGCCCTGGTTGAAGTCGTCGACCTGGGGCGCGGCGTTAGTGAAGGCGAACGTGTCCTGGTTGGCGCCCCTGGCCGTGGCCTCGTCCCCCCAGACCGGGTCCAGCCTCCGCACCAGGTGCCCGCGGTCGAACGCGTTGTTCTTATAGACGTCCGGGCCAGCCTGCTGCTCCTTGGGAATCCGGGGGTCGAAATGCCACGTGCCCTGGCGCGCCAGCGGGACGAGCTCGCGCCCGTGGATGTTCACCCCGACGACGGCGGCCAGTTTGCGGGCGGCCCGCAGCCGGACCGAAAAGTGGATGTAGTCAAGCAGAACAGTTGCTGCCGGTGGACTGGGCAGCTCAAGGCGTGCCCGCAGAAAGTCCCGGTCGTATCCCCCAGTCATAGCTCCATAGTGGCACTGTGGCCTGAGCGTGAACAGGGGAACTCTGTTCGCACGTGCCCGGTGTCGGTGCGGCGCTTGACGCGGCACGCCGGACTCGCAAGGGTTGAAGGATGCAGGCTCACCACGAACAGTCCATGGCCAGTCCCGGCGCCAGTCCCGGCGGCGGGCCTGTCAGCAGGACCGGGTACGGATCAAAGGGCCTTGGCCCCGGCGTTCAGGTGCTCGGACTGGCCGTGTTCCTGGGAGCTTCCGCATTGGTCGCCTGGCTGGGCGCGTTCGCGACGGTAAGCAACGTGAACGGCTGGTACGTGGCTGCGGACAAGGCGCCGTGGTCGCCGCCCAACTGGGTGTTCGGCCCGGTCTGGACGCTGCTCTACACCGCCATGGCAGTGGCCGCGTGGCTCGTCTGGCGCCGCCGCGCCGAACGCTCCGCCCCTGCGTTGGTTGCCTACGGAATCCAGCTGCTGTTGAACCTGTTGTGGACGCCGGTGTTCTTCGGCCTCTATCCGGTAATGGGCACGGCGGCACTCTGGCTCGGCTTCGCCGTCATCATCGCCCTGATAGTCGCTGTGACCGTAACCGTCCTGTTCTTCGGCCCCATCAGCCGTGCAGCCGGCCTCCTGCTGTTGCCCTACGTCTCCTGGCTGGTGTTCGCCGCCAGCCTGAACTTGTGGGCCGCACTGCACAACTGAGTCAGCACTCCACGACGTTGACGGCGAGGCCGCCCATGGCGGTTTCCTTGTATTTGGAGCTCATGTCCTTGCCGGTTTCGCGCATGGTCACGATGACCTCGTCGAGGGATACCCGGTGTGTGCCGTCGCCCCAGAGCGCCATTTTGGCGGCGTTGATGGCCTTCGCCGCGGCGATGGCGTTGCGTTCGATGCAGGGAATCTGCACGAGCCCGCCGATCGGGTCGCAGGTCAGGCCCAGGTTGTGCTCCATCGCGATTTCCGCGGCGTTCTCCACCTGCTGCGGGGTCCCACCCATGACTTCGGCCAGTCCGGCGGCCGCCATCGACGACGCCGATCCCACCTCGCCCTGGCAGCCCACTTCGGCGCCGGAGATCGAGGCCTGTTCCTTGTACAGCACCCCGATCGCGGCGGCGGTCAGCAGGAACTTGACCACGACGTCGTCGCGGTCCGCCTGGGTGGCCACGTCCATGCCGGGGGCGAAGTGCAGGGCGTAGTACAGCACGGCCGGAATGATCCCGGCCGCGCCGTTCGTCGGGGCGGTGACCACCCGGCCGCCGGAGGCGTTTTCCTCATTCACGGCAAGGGCGATCAGGTTGACCCATTCCTGCCAGTACTTCGGGTCCCGGTAGCCGGGATCGTGGTCCCGGCTTTCCTTCAGGAGCCGCTCGTGCCAGTCCGGGGCACGACGGCGGACCTTGAGCCCGCCGGGCAGCAGCCCTTCGCGCTTGAGGCTGGTTTCCACGCAGCCCTGCATGACCGAATAGATGTGCAGCAGGCCCTGCCGGATCTCCTCCTCCGTCCGGGAGGCACGTTCGTTGACGAACATGATCTCGCCAATGGACAGTCCCTTGGACTGGCAGCGTCCGAGCAGTTCGGCGGCCGTGCGGAACGGCAGCGGCAGCTCCTTCTTGGACTCATCGAGTTCCTTCAGCGCAGCATCTTCCTCGCCTTCGCGGACGATGAAGCCGCCGCCCACGGAGAAGAAGGTGGCGCTGTGCAGGACTTCCCCGTCGGCGTCGGAGACCGTAAACGTCATGCCGTTGGTGTGCCTGGGCAGGATGGTCAGCGGCCGCAGGACGATGTCCTGCACCCCGTACGGGAGCTGCACGGACCCGGCCAGCTGCAGTTTCCCGGTCTCGGCGATGGCGGCCAGCCGCTCCTCCACCTCGTCGGGGAGGATCAGCTCGGGGTGGAAGCCTTCCAGGCCCAGCAGGATGGCGGTCATGGTGCCGTGGCCGTGGCCCGTCGCGGCGAGCGAGCCGTACAGGTCCACCCGCAGCGACGCCACCCGGTCCAGTTTCCCGGACGACTTCAGCTCTTCGGCGAACACCGCGGCGGCCCGCATCGGACCCACCGTGTGTGAACTGGACGGTCCTATTCCGATGGAAAAAAGGTCAAAGACTCCAACGGCCATTGTCGGTTCCTAACTAGGTCTAACTGTGGTCCGGCAGATGGTCCTGCCGGAAGGCCGCGTACTCGCCGGGCGGCGGGCGCATTGCCTGATGCGCGGCGCCGGGCGGCAGCTTGTGGCGGCCGCCCGGTGTCGTGATCTCTACTTCTGTAATACGGCCTCTAGCCCAGGTTGGCAACCGAGGGGTAGAGCGGGTGGGCGTCGGCGAGGGCTTCGACCCGGGAACGCAGGCCGGAGAGGTCCGTGCCGGCGTCGGCGGTCAGTGCTTCGGCGATGATGTCTGCAACTTCGGCGAAGGCCGCTTCGCCGAAACCGCGGGTGGCCAGGGCCGGGGTGCCGATGCGCAGCCCGGAGGTGACCATCGGCGGGCGCGGATCGAACGGTACCGCGTTCCGGTTGACCGTGATGTCGATTTCCGCGAGGCGGTCCTCGGCCTGCTGGCCGTCCAGCTCGCAGTTGCGCAGGTCCACCAGGACCAGGTGCACGTCGGTGCCGCCGGAGATCACGTTAATCCCCTTCGCGGTGACGTCCGGCCGGACCAGCCGGTCGGCCAGGATCCGGGCACCGGCCAGGACGCGTTCCTGGCGTTCCTTGAACTCCGCGGACGCGGCGATCTTGAACGCCACGGCCTTGCCCGCGATCACATGCTCCAGCGGGCCGCCCTGCTGGCCGGGGAACACCGCGGAGTTGATCTTCTTGGCGATGCCGGCGTCGTTGGAGAGGATGATCCCGCCGCGCGGACCGGCCAGGGTCTTGTGCGTGGTGGAGGTGGTGACGTGCGCGTGCGGGACCGGGGACGGGTGCAGCCCGGCCGCGACGAGCCCGGCGAAGTGCGCCATGTCCACCATCAGGTAGGCGCCCACGGAGTCGGCGATCCGGCGGAACTCGGCGAAGTCCAGCTGGCGTGCGTACGCGGACCAGCCGGCAACGATCAGGGCCGGCTTGTGCTCCTGGGCCAGGCGCTCCACCTCGGCCATGTCGATCCGGTGGTCCTCCTCGCGGACCTGGTACGGGATGACGTTGTACAGCCGGCCGGAGAAGTTGATCCGCATGCCGTGCGTGAGGTGGCCGCCGTGCGCCAGGTTCAGGCCCATGATGGTGTCGCCGGGCTTGATCAGGGCGTGCATCACCGAAGCGTTGGCCTGCGCGCCGGAGTGCGGCTGGACGTTGGCGAATTCCGCGCCGAACAGGGCCTTGACCCGGTCGATGGCCAACTGCTCGATCACGTCAACGTGCTCGCAGCCGCCGTAGTAGCGCTTGCCCGGGTAGCCCTCGGCGTACTTGTTGGTCAGCACCGAGCCCTGCGCCTGCATCACGGCCGCGGCGGTGTGGTTCTCCGAAGCGATCATTTCCAGGCCCGTGCGCTGGCGGGCCAGCTCGTCGTCGATCTTCGCCGCGATTTCCGGGTCCAGCTCTGACAGCTGGGCGTCCAGGCTCGGCGAGACTACCTGCTCAAACGCCGTTGCGGTGCCTGCGGCACCTGCCCCGCTCACAGCTCGCCGCCGTTCTTGGACGCGTATTCCTGCGCGGAGAGCAGCGGGCCGTCGGATTCAGCGGCCACCTTGAAGAGCCAGCCGGCGCCGTACGGATCGCTGTTGATCAGGGCCGGATCGTCGACGACGGCGGGGTTGATCTCCGTGACCTCGCCCGTCACCGGGGAGTACAGGTCCGAGACCGACTTCGTGGACTCGACTTCGCCGCAGGTCTCCCCCGCGCTCACGGTCGAGCCAACCTCGGGAAGGTCCACGTAGACGATGTCGCCCAGGGCGTCCGTGGCCACGGCGGAGATGCCGATGGACACAATATTTGATCCGGCGTTGCCGGTATCCCGGGCAACCCACTCGTGCTCGTCGGAGTACTGCAGTTCAGCGGCAACTTTTGCCATGTTTTTTTCCTTACGTTTGAAATCTGTTGGTTCCGTACGGCGCCGGGGGTCCGAGTTCGCTGCAAGCGTTTCGACAAGCTCAACCCCCAATGATCGAGCTTGTCGGGGTGCGCACCAGCCCACCTGCGCGGCAGGCGGTCCATCCCCCAGCACCGTTGGCTTTCGAAGGCGGGACGGCCGGAGCGGTCTTGCCTTGTCCGTTTGTCCGAAGGTGAGCTGCCAGCCCCCTTCGGGGCTGGCATCCGGAAGCGTGCGTCTAAGGGAGCGTCACGTCCGCCCAGCGGGCGTCTACGCGACCGAGCACGCGGAGGATGTCAGCCCCGACGGGGCCACCGGTGCCGGCCCCGGAGCCAGCCAGGGCCCCAGAGCCGGGAACAGCGGAGCCCGGGCTACTTTGCGCGCTTGTAGAAAGGCAGTGCGACGACTTCGAACGGCTCCGCCTTGCCCCGGAGGTCGATGTCCAGGGCGGTGCCGGGCTCGGTGAACTCGACATCGACGTAGGCCATGGCGACCGGGTAGCCGAGGCTCGGGCTGGGCTGGCCGGACGTCACTTCGCCCACCACGTTGCCGTCCTTGAGGACCGGGTAGTGGCCGCGGCCGGCACGGCGTCCGAGGCCTTTGAGACCAATGAGCTTTCGGCCGCTGGTTGATCCTGCGCCGGCTTCCTTCTTGGCCGCCAGTGCCTCCTTGCCCACGAAGTCGCCTTCCTTGGAAAGCGCGACGACGGGTCCCAGGCCGGCGGCGAACGGGTCGCCGTCGATGGACAGCTCGTTGCCGTACAGCGGCATGCCGGCTTCGAGGCGGAGCGAATCGCGGGAGGCCAGGCCGGCAGGCGTCAGCTCCCCTTCATCCGCGATGGCGACGATTGCCTGCCAGAGGGCGGCGGCGTCGTCGTTCTCCACGAAGATCTCGAAACCGTCCTCGCCGGTATAACCGGTGCGGGCGAGCAGGAGGTCGGTGCTGCGGCCGGCCACCATAAAGGGAACCTCGACGGCGGCATAGTACTTCAGGCCGGTGACCAGCTCGTGCTGGGCCGCGGGGACGAGGCGGAGCAGGATGCCTTCGGCCTTCGGACCCTGGACGGCGATCAGCGAAGTGGCAGCGGAAACGTCGTCGACGACGACGTCGAAGCCGCCCTGTTTGCCGGAACCGGCCCGCTCAGCCAGGGCATCGGCCACGACCTTGGCGTTGCCGGCGTTAGGGACCACCAGGAACCTGTCCGTGCTCCCTTGTGCGGGGTCTGCGGCAGCAGGGCGGCGGTAGGTGATGAGGTCATCGATGATGCCGCCGTCCTCGTTGCAGATCAGCGAGTACTTGGCCTTGCCGACGGCCATCGCCGAAATCTTGCCGACGAGGGCATAGTCCAGGAAGGCCTCGGCATCGGGGCCGGTGACCCAGACTTCGCCCATGTGGGAGAGGTCAAAGATACCTGCCGCCTTGCGGACGGCGTGGTGCTCGGCCAGCTCGGAGCTGTACTTGAGCGGCATCTGCCACCCGCCGAAGTCGGTGAAGGAGGCGCCGAGCTTCTTATGCTCTTCGTAGAGCGCCGTGTAGTTCTCAGTCATCGTAGAGTCCTTAGTTTTCAAACTCGGAAAGCGGCGGGCAGGAGCAGATCAGGTTGCGGTCCCCAAGGGCACCGTCGATCCGGCCCACGGGCGGGAAGTACTTGTCCTGCCTGAGGGAGTGCACAGGGAACACTGCCTGTTCGCGGGGGTAGCTGCGGTTCCAGTCGGTGCTGATGGCGGCAGCAGCCGTGTGCGGCGCGTTGCGCAGCGGGCTGTCCGCGAGGGTGAAGTCACCGTGTGCCACCTGGTCGATTTCCGCACGGATGGAGATCATCGCGGTGATGAAGCGGTCGATCTCGGCGAGGTCTTCGGACTCCGTGGGCTCCACCATCAGGGTGCCGGCCACGGGGAAAGCCAGGGTCGGCGCGTGGAAGCCGTAGTCGATCAGCCGCTTGGCCACGTCCTCGGCCGTGACGCCGGTCTTGGCGGTCAGCTCCCGGAGGTCCAGGATGCACTCGTGCGCCACAAGGCCGCCTTCGCCGGTGTAGAGGACCGGGAAGAAATCGTTGAGGCGGGCTGCAATGTAGTTGGCAGCGAGCAGCGCGGACTTGGTGGCATCTGTCAGTCCGCGGCCGCCCATCAGCTTCACGTAGGCCCACGAGATGGGCAGCACGCCGGCGGATCCGTATTTGGAGGCCGAGATGGGCGTGCCGTCGGCGCCGTTGGCCGGATCAGCCGCGTTGCCCGGCATGAACGGGGCCAGGTGCGCCTTCGCTGCGACCGGGCCGACACCTGGGCCGCCGCCGCCGTGCGGGATGCAGAAGGTCTTGTGCAGGTTCAGGTGCGAGACGTCGCCGCCGAACTTGCCGGGCTGGGCCAGTCCCACCAGGGCGTTGAGGTTGGCGCCGTCAATGTACACCTGCCCGCCGGCGGCGTGGATGGCGTCGCAGACTTCCCGGACGTCGGCGTCGTACACGCCGTGGGTGGACGGGTAGGTGATCATGATGCAGGACAGGGCGTCCTTGTGCAGCTCGATCTTGGCGTTCAGGTCGGCGTGGTCGATCGTGCCGTCGGCCGCCGTGGCAACCACAACAACCTTCATGCCGGCCAGGACCGCCGAAGCGGCGTTGGTGCCGTGTGCGGACGCCGGGATCAGGCAGACGTTGCGCTGCTCGTCGCCGCGGGACAGGTGGTAGCCGCGGATGGCGAGCAGGCCGGCGAGCTCGCCCTGGGATCCTGCGTTGGGCTGGATGGACACCTGGTCATAGCCGGTGATTTCGGTCAGCTGGGCTTCGAGATCGGCGATGAGTTCACGCCAGCCCTCGGTCTGGGAGTCCGGAGCGAACGGGTGGATCGACGCGAACTCGGGCCAGGAGATGGCTTCCATTTCGGCGGTGGCGTTCAGCTTCATGGTGCACGAGCCCAGCGGGATCATGGTCCGGTCCAGCGCGAGGTCACGGTCCGAGAGCTTCCGGACGTAGCGCAGCAGCTGCGTTTCGGAGCGGTGGGTGTGGAAGACGGGGTGCTGCAGGTAGTCGGAGGACCGTTCGACGGCGGCATCCAGGCGGAAGTCGCCGTCGGCGTCTGCGACAGTCGCGCCGAAGGCGGCCAGTACGTTGGCCACGACAGCGTCGGTGGTTGCCTCATCAGTTGAGATGCCCACCGTATCGGCGTCGATTCCGCGCAGGTTGATGCCCTTGGCTTCGGCAGCGGCCAGGATGTCCGTTGCCTTGCCCTTGACGGAAACGGTGACGGTGTCGAAGAAGCTGGTGTGCTGGACGGCCAGGCCGGCGGCCTTCAGGGAAGTGGCCAGTGTCCTGGCGTGGCCGTGGGCGGTCTCAGCGATCGCCTTCAGGCCTTCCGGGCCGTGGTAAACGGCGTACATGGACGCCACGATGGCCAGGAGGGCCTGCGCGGTGCAGATGTTGGATGTGGCCTTCTCGCGGCGGATGTGCTGCTCGCGGGTCTGCAGGGCAAGCCGGTACGCCGGCAGGCCGGTGGAATCCTTCGAAACGCCGACCAGACGGCCCGGCATGGAACGCTCAAGGCCCTTCTGGACAGCCATGTAGGCAGCGTGGGGGCCGCCGTAGAACAGCGGAACACCGAAGCGCTGGGCGGAGCCGACAGCGATGTCAGCGCCCTGCTCACCGGGAGGGGTGATGAGGGTTAGGGCCAGAAGGTCGGCGGCGACGGTCACCAGAGCGCCGCGTTCCTTCGCGGCAGCGATGACCTCGGAGTGGTCGAAAACACGGCCGGAAACGCCGGGCTGCTGGAGGACAACGCCGTTGATGACGCCGTCAGGAAGTCCCTTGGAGAGGTCCGCAACCTCAACCTCGAAGCCGAGCGCTTCCGCGCGGCCCTTGACGATGGCGATGGTCTGCGGGAGGCAGTCGGCATCCAGGACGGTCTTGCCTTCACGGGCTTCCTTATCCTTGTTGGCCCTGCGCATCATCAGCACGGCCTCTGCCACGGCGGTGGCTTCATCGAGCAGCGACGCGTTGGCAATGGGCAGGCCCACCAGGTCCTGCACCATGGTCTGGAAGTTGAGGAGGGCTTCGAGCCGGCCCTGGGAGATTTCGGGCTGGTAGGGAGTGTAGGCCGTGTACCAGGCCGGCGCTTCGAGGATGTTGCGGCGGATCACCGGCGGGGTGACCGTGTCGTAGTAGCCCTGGCCGATCATCTGCACGGCAGTCTTGTTCTTGGCGGCAAGCTTGCGCAGCTCGGTCAGGGTTTCCACTTCGCTGAGGGCCGCGGTGAGCTCCAGCGGCGAATCCTGCCGGATATCCTTCGGAACGGCCGTGTCCACCAGCGAGTCAACGGTGTCGTAGCCGACAGCCTTGAGCATCGCGTCGACGTCGGCTTCGCGGCGCGCGCCGATATGGCGGTCAACGAAGGAAGTGGAGGCTGAATTGACAGTCACAAGGAACTCCATAACTAAGGCGGCGCAGGGTACGCCACATCGATTCGGGTTCCTCCCCACTCTGTATTGGACCTGAGAGTTTCCGCGCAGCCGCGCTTTCGCATGGCTCCGCTTGCACCGTCGGTGAGCACAGCATGTCAGGGTTCCGTGTCCTCAACAGGATTGGGACACGGGGCGGACAGCCTGCTGCTTTCCAGAGTTGCCTTGCCGCGGCGGTACATGGGCCTGAGAGATTCCTGGGGAGGATTTGCTCCTACGGCGCCTGCTTGTACCTACTTGCAGAACTCTCCCGCCGCAGATCAAAGGCATATTTAGTTAGCGGTGACAACAGTCACAGCCTCCATTGTCCTACGCCGGAGACGCGTCTGCAAACCGCCGGCGAGTAGCGGACTCAGCGTTACGCGGCCCGCCGCGTCAGGCGCGCAGCCGCTCCAGTGCCGCCAAAAGGCTCTCGACGTCGGTGGCCGTCTGGGCCGGTGTCGCAGCCGGCCCGATGGACAGCATCGCGTTGAAATACAGGCCATCGCCCATGTAGAGAACGGCCCGGGCCACCGCGGGGCCAACGTCGGCAGCGATCGCCTCCAGCCAGCGCTGCTGGATCCGGGCGAACCTCCGGCGCGTTTCCTCGTGTGCCACCTCGGCCAGCCGGGTGGCGGCGACGACGGCGCGGTCCAGCGGCGTGTCATCCCAGACAGAGGACCTGATGAAGTACGCCGCTGCGCCTTCAGGCGCCTGGGCCATGGCCTCGGTGTCCGCAACCGCAAACTCATCGAGTCGGTCGAGCAGCACGCCGATCAGCGCTTCCTTGTTGGGAAAGTGGTACAGCAGGCCACCCTTGGAAACCCCGGCCCGCTTCGCTACGGCGTCCAGGGTTGCCGCCCGCTCCCCCACTTCGATGAGGAGGGATTCGAAGGCGTCGAGGACGGCCTCACGTGCGACGGGTTTTCTTGCCATGGTTCCCATCATGCCGGTCCGGGAGTCAATTTCTTAACTGTACCGTCTGGACGGTATAGTTAAATCCATGACCCCGTCCGCCGCCGTCCGCCCCAGCAACCCGTCCGCCCTCGCGGCCCCTCCCCGCGCCAGTTCCTGGCGGGACTGGCTGGCCCTCGGCCTGCTTATGTTTCCGGTTCTGCTGGTGGCAGTAGACAACACCGCCCTGACGTTTGCGCTGCCGGCAATCGCCCGCAGCCTGGAGACCAGCGGCGTTCAGCTGCTCTGGATCGTTGACGCCTATCCATTGGTCCTGGCCGGACTCCTGGTGGCCATGGGGAGCTTCGGCGACAGGATCGGCCGCCGCCGGCTGCTTCTGATCGGAAGCACCGGCTTCGCCGCCGTCTCCGCCGCCACCGCATTTGCTCCCAGTGCCGAATGGCTGATCGCGGGACGGGCAGCACTGGGCTTCTTCGGCGCCATGCTCATGCCATCCACGCTGTCCCTGATCCGCAACATCTTCCCTGACCCGAACCGGCGCCGGCTGGCTGTGGCCATCTGGGCGGCGGGATTCTCCGGCGGCGCGGCCCTTGGGCCGATCTTCGGCGGCTGGCTGGTGGAGCAGTTCTGGTGGGGTGCGGTGCTCCTGGTGGCCGTGCCCATCATGCTTCCACTGCTGATACTGGGACCGGCGTTCATACCGGAATCCCGGGATCCCGCTCCGGGCCGGGTGGACCTGCCCAGCATCGTCCTGTCGCTGCTCGTCATGGTGCCGGTGGTTTACGGCATCAAAGAACTGGCGACCCACGGGCCGGGGGCGGCGCCGCTGGCCATCATCGCGTTTGGCCTGGCCATGGGGGCGGTCTTTGTGCGCCGCCAGCTGCGGCTGCCGGCACCGCTGCTGGACATGTCCCTTTTTGCCAACCGTGTCTTCAGCACCGCGATTACGGCGAATGTGCTGGCCCTGTTCTCCTTCAACGGCTTCATCCTGTTCCTGGCCCAACACCTGCAGTTGCTCGAAGGCATGTCGCCGTCAGCCTCGGGGGTGGCCATGATTCCGGCCCTGCTGGCAACCGTCGCCGCCGGGCTGCTGGTGGTACCGCTGGTACGGAAGGTCCGTCCCGGCTTCGTTGTGGCCGGGGGCCTCTCGTTCAGCGCAGCCGGCTATTTCGTGGTGGCCTTCGGTGACCACAGCTCTGGCCCGGCCCTGCTGCTGGGCGCCCTGCTGATCCTTGCCCTGGGCGTGGGAGCTGCCGAGACCATTTCCAATGACCTGATCCTGGGCTCGGTCCCGGCCGAGAAGTCCGGCGCCGCATCCGCGATTTCGGAGACCGGCTATGAAGTGGGATCCCTTCTCGGCACCGCCATTCTCGGTTCCATCCTGACGGCCTCCTACCAGCAGAACCTCCACTTCCCGGCGGGCGTCGGCGAGGCAGCGTCCGGCCAGGCGGTCCGGCAGGCCGGCGAAACGCTCGCCGGCGCAGTTGAGCTTGCCGGCACGCTGCCGGCTCCGCTGGCCGAGTCCCTGACGGACGCCGCCCGGGCGGCATTCGATTCCGGCGTCCACATCACGGCAGCGATCGCGCTGGTCCTGATGGCCGCGGCTGCGGTCCTGACCGCCGTCAGGCTCCGCAAGGTGCCGACGGCGAAGTAGGGGCACCCCCTGGTCCGCCAAAGGGAGCCCGGCAAAAGAGAAGCCCGGCACCGGATGGATATCCGGCTCCGGGCTTCCCGGGTGGTTGTCGGCGACTGCGTGCGTCGCCGCAACAGGCCTCCCTTGCTGTCGAGGTTCTTGCTGGCGTTGCTACTTGCTGTCGGGAGTGGTCACGCTGGCCGAAGCCTTCATGTTCTCCGCGCCCACCATCCAGGCGTACTGCTCGAGTTTCGCAATGAACTCATGAAGCAGGTCTGCGGTGGTGGGGTCCTCTTCATCAACCTCGTCGTGGACCTTACGCATCGTGCCCACGGCAGCCTCAAGCGCGGCCACTATGCGGTCGACGGCGTCCTTGGTGCTGATCAGCCCCTGCGGGAACTGGGCGAGGCTGGTGGATTCCGCAACAGTTGCACTGCGGCCGTCCGGCAGGGCATGGAGTGCGCGCATGCGCTCGGCCATGTCGTCGGCAAAGTTCCGCGCCGCATCGATGATTTCATCCAGCTGCAGGTGAAGGTCACGGAAGTTTGTTCCCACGATGTTCCAGTGCGCCTGCTTGCCCTGGATGTGCAGTTCAATCAAGTCCGCGAGCACAGCCTGCAGATTGTTGGTCAGCGTCGGTGATGCCTTCATTGATCCTCCTGGTATCAGCGGTTTCTCGGGTAATTCGAAACTATCCCAGCCGACACAGCGGCGCTACCGATTCTCGCCTCCGGCTTAACAAAATGATGCTTGTTCATTTTTCCCCTTGCCATGCGGTGGCGGGGCGTGGATACTAAATGAACGTCATTCATTTAGTGACCGCCGTCTCACTGGAGTATTCACCATGATCGAAATCACCTGCCTGACACCGCCCGTTTCGCTCGCGCGGACCCAGCCCTCCGAACGTCCTGCGCTGAGGATCGGAGTGGTCCAGCACCGCTGGCACGCGGACCCTGCCGAACTCCGCGCGGAACTGGACGAGGGCATCGGACGCGCAGCCGGGCTGGGAGCCACCGTCGTTTTCCTCCCGGAACTCACGCTCTCCCGCTACCCGGCGGATACGCTACCCGAGAACGACACGTCCCGCTCGTGGGCCGTGCGCCCCCGCCCCTCGGACTTCGCCGAGGACCTACTGACCGGCCCCACTTTCCGTTTCGCCGCTGAGGCCGCCCGCCTGCACGGCGTCTGCATCCATGCCTCCCTGTACCAGCGCGCGGAGAACCTGGACGGCTCGGACGACGGCCTGGGACTCAACACCGCCATCCTCGTGTCCCCCGAGGGTGAACTCTTGGCCCGAACCCACAAGCTGCACATCCCGGTGACCGCCGGGTACTACGAGGACAAGTTCTTCCGCCACGGCCCGGCCGCGCAGGACGCCTACGAGGTCCACTCCCCTGCCGAACTGGGCGGAGCCCGGCTGGGCATGCCTACCTGCTGGGATGAATGGTTCCCCGAGCTCGCCCGCCTGTACTCCCTGGGCGGGGCGGAGATCCTGGTCTACCCCACGGCCATCGGCTCAGAACCGGACCACCCGGACTTTGACACCCAGCCGCTCTGGCAGCAGGTGATCGTCGGCAACGGCATCGCCAACGGCCTGTTCATGGTGGTGCCGAACCGCTGGGGAAGCGAGGGGACGCTGAACTTCTACGGCTCCTCGTTCATCTCGGACCCCTACGGCCGGATCCTGGCCCAGGCTCCCCGCGACGAATCCGCAGTCCTCGTCGCCGATCTGGACCTGGACCAGCGCAAGGACTGGCTCACGCTGTTCCCGTTCCTTGCCACCCGCCGCCCCGACACCTACGGACGGCTCACGGAACCCGTCCGCCGCAGCGAGCCGCTGGGCGGCGAAGCACCCACATACCACGAGGTGACCGCATGAGCCGGTGGCGCATGCCCGCCGAGACCGCGCCGCAGGAACGTGTTTGGATGGCGTTCCCCACCGGCGGCTACACCCTCGGCGACACGGCGGAAGATGCCCATGCGGCGCGGTCCGTGTGGGCCGCCGTCGCCAATGCCGCCGTCGAATTTGAGCCGGTCACCGTGGTGGTAACCCCCGACGACGTCGACACCGCCACCCGCTACCTGGATCCGGCCGTTGAGGTGCTCACCGCGGATCTCAATGACGCGTGGATGCGGGACATCGGCCCCACGTTCGTCCTGGACGACGCCGGCCGCCTCGGCGCCGTCGACTGGGTCTTCAACGGCTGGGGCGGCCAGGACTGGGCCCGCTGGGACAAGGACTCGCTGATCGGGGCCGAAGTCGCCGGCCGGTCCGGGGCCCGCCACCTTGCCTCAGACCTGGTCAACGAGGGCGGCGGAATCCACGTGGACGGTGAGGGGACCGTGCTGGTGACCGAAACCGTGCAGCTGGATCCGGGCCGCAACCCCGGAGTGTCCAAAGCGGAGGTGGAAGCCGAGCTCGCCCGGACCATCGGCGCCACCCACGTCGTCTGGCTGCCGCGGGGCCTCACCCGGGACTCCGAGCGGTTCGGCACCCGCGGGCACGTGGACATCGTGGCGGCCATCCCCTCCCCCGGCACGCTGCTGGTCCATTCCCAGCAGGATCCCGGCCATCCGGATTTCGAGGTCAGCCGCGAGATCATCGAATTCCTCTCTACTACGCGGGACGCAGCAGGCAGGGAGTGGAAGATCATCGAAGTCCCCGCTCCCGCCGCGCTGACGGACGAGGAGGGATTCGTGGACTACAGCTACATCAACCACCTCGTGGTCAACGGCGGAGTGATTGCCTGCACGTTCGCGGACCCCAACGACGAAAAGGCCCTTCGGATCCTTGCCGACGCCTACCCGGGGCGCAGGATCGTGGGCATCGACGCCCGCGAGCTGTTCGCGCGGGGCGGCGGCATCCACTGCATCACCCAGCAGCAGCCTGCTGCTTCCTAGAACCGTGCTGACTCCCAGAAAGGGACGGACATGACCCAAACCATCCGACACAGCTCCGAGGCCGGAACAGTCGGCACCGGGGCAGCCGGCGCTGACGCGCCGGGCACGCCGCACGGCATTACCGGAAAGGGACTGAAGGGCGGCCAGCTGGGCCTCCTCGCCGTCGTCGTCCTCGGCATTTCCACTAT
The DNA here is from genome assembly GCF_030812315.1 of Arthrobacter oryzae. Taxonomy (GTDB): domain Bacteria; phylum Actinomycetota; class Actinomycetes; order Actinomycetales; family Micrococcaceae; genus Arthrobacter; species Arthrobacter oryzae_B. Next base: position 428,014 of record NZ_JAUSSM010000004.1, read on the forward strand.
CGCCCCGGCGTACACGCTGACGAGCGCCCTCGGCCCCACTGTGAACGAGGCCGGGCTGCAGTTGCCGGTCATCTTCCTCATCGGCTTCATCCCCATGATCCTGGTGTCCCTTGCCTACCGGGAGCTCAATGCTGACTCGCCGGACAGCGGCACCACCTTCACCTGGGTCACCAAGGCCTTTGGCCCGTGGGTGGGCTGGATGGGCGGCTGGGGTCTCCTGGCGGCGAACATCATCGTGCTGTCCAACCTGGCTGCGGTGGCGGTGGACTTTTTCTACCTGTTCCTCGCCCAGCTCACGGGTACGCCGGAACTGGCGGACCTTGCCGCCAACAAGCTCCTCAACGTGGCCACCTGCTTTGTCTTTGTGGCGCTGGCCGTCTGGGTGAGCTACCGCGGGCTGCACACCACCAAGATCGTGCAGTACGGCCTGGTGGGCTTCCAGCTGCTGGTGCTTGGGCTGTTCGTTGCCATGGCCTTCGCCAACTGGTCTTCCTCGGAAACCTCCATCCCGTTCAGCTGGGAATGGTTTGACGTCACCAAGATCGAAACCTTCGGGCAGATTGCCGCCGGAATTTCGCTGTCTATCTTCGTTTACTGGGGCTGGGACGTGTGCCTCACCGTGAACGAGGAAACGGCCAACGGCAAGAAGACCGCGGGTATTGCCGGCACCCTCACCGCCGTCGTGGTTTTGGGCATCTACTTGCTGGTGACCATCGCCACCATGATGTTCGCCGGCGTGGGCACCGAGGGCGTCGGCCTGAACAACGAGGAGAACCACGCCAACATTTTCACCGCGCTGGCCTCCCCGATCATGGGCCCCTTCGCCATCCTGATGTCCCTGGCCGTGCTTTCCAGCTCCGCGGCGTCGCTGCAGTCCACGTTCACCTCGCCGTCCCGCAGCCTGCTGGCCATGGCGCACTACGGCGCCCTGCCCAAGCCCTTCAGCCACCTGAGCAAGAAGTTTGCGACGCCGGGCTTCGCCACCGTCGCTGCGGGCGTCCTTTCAGCGGGGTTCTACGCGATCATGCACGTGGTCAGCGAAAACGTCCTCAACGACACCATCCTCGCCCTCGGACTCATGATCTGCTTCTACTACGGGCTGACAGCGTTCGCGTGCGTCTGGTACTTCCGCAACAGCGTCTTCAGCAGCTTCCGCCTTTTCATGCTGCGGCTGCTCTGCCCGCTGCTGGGCGGACTCGGCCTGCTCGTGGTGTTTCTGCAGACGGCCGCTGACAGCTGGGCGCCGGAATTCGGCAGCGGATCCGAGATCTTCGGCGTGGGGCTGGTGTTCGTCCTCGGCGTCGGAATCCTCGCCCTCGGCGCCGTGTTCATGCTCATCATGGCCAGGCTGCGGCCCGGGTTCTTCCGCGGCGAAACCATACGCAAGGACACCCCTGCCCTGGTAGTGCCCGAGTAAGGCCTCCCGGCACCCAGCGCGTTGGACCCACACGGCCGCAGGCCCCGTCCCGGATGTTCCGGAGCGGGGCCTGCAGTGCGTTTGGCTAGCGCCTGTCACCAGTAGTGTGCAACGTCAACCACCAGGCGTGATCCCGCCCCGGGCCCATCCAGGGTGAACACCCTGAAGGGAAGGCGTCCGCGGACACCAAGGCCGACGTTCGAGTACCCTTCGAAACTCCCCGCCCACGCCACTTGGCGGAAGGTCTGGTAGCCGCCGACGTTGGTCAGTTCATTCCTGTCGGCCGGGTTGTACGTCGAGTTGCCGCCATCGTCATAAGCCGGCCCAGTGGCAGTGATCTGGAGGAACGCCCGGCCCCGCAGGGGAACCGGGAACCCCGAACCATCCTGCACCACTGTGGGGACGTACCGTGCGGTGTAGCCCTCCACAGGCCCGTTGAGGTCAACCACCAGGCGGTCGAAGCAGTAGTGCTGCCCCGTCCGGACATTCGTGACCTTTCCGGTGCTCATGGTTGCCTCGGATTTCTCCAGAGATCCCCAGGCCAGCCCGCAGTAGGAGGCGGATGCCGGCGCCGGAGCCACTAAGCCAAGTCCGGCCGCCATCAGGACTGCCGCCAGCCATACTTGAAATTTCTTCATTTGAGCCACCCTCGGAAGTGATGAGATACCTCAAGCGTAGGAGTCCGGGCAGGCGAAAACGAGGGCTGAAATCCGTTCGGCACCCAACTGTTAGCGTGCCTCGGCGCAGGTTACAAGACGGTGTTGCGGCGGTGGCTTTGGCGGCGTTCGGAAGCCCTCCAGACGGATTTTGGGCGTGGTTCCGTGATGTCGGATAACGGCGGCGGCGGTGGACTTAATCCCTGCGGATGCAGCGAGGCGCCGGCCGCCCTTTCGGGCTGCCGGCGCCTACGTCGTTCCTTGCTGTGAAGTTGTGGAGCGCGTCGGAAAGTGGCTTAGCCTTCGCAGTCGCGGCAGTACTTCATGCCGTTCTTTTCGCGGGCAACCTGGGACCGGTGACGGACCAGGAAGCAGGAGGAGCAGGTGAATTCATCGGACTGCTCGGGAACAACAGTGACCGTGAGCTCTTCGCCGGAAAGATCCGCACCGGGAAGGTCAATGCCCTCGGCCGTGTCGTTCTCATCAACGTCGATGACGGCGGTCTGGACTCCACCGCTGCGCGACGCCTGAAGGGCCTCCAGAGATTCTGCGGGAGACTCTTCTTCTGTCTTGCGTGGGGCGTCGTAATCGGTAGCCATAGCGTGGTTCACTTTCGTTGCTGCACAGCGCCATTTCAGGCACCTCAGTGAAGCAGTTTAGGGCATTACGCGGGTTGTTGAGGAATAGTGTGTTCAACCCGACAAATTGCGTCGCCCCGTGCTGCCGCCCGGCCGTCTGAACATCAGACCGGCGGCTATCCCCGGCCTGCAGTGCCGCCCGTATCCCGGTGCGCCCTCGCGGCGTGATCGGCCGCAACGGACACCCCGCTGAGCGCCGGGAGCCAGCCCCACCGGGTGACATCGGCGATGGCGGCATTTCCCTGTTCCCAGGCGCTGGCTTCAGGGGAGACCGCAGCGGCCGGCGTGGGCCGGGCCTCGAACCACGAGGCTATTCTGGCGAGCAGGCGTGTTGTCATACGCTCAAGGTAGGCGCGCCATGTTGTGGGCACGTTTCGGCGCAGTCTCCGCGTCGTTACAACTCCGGGCCGGGGCTCTGGCGGGCCGGGGCAGGTGGTTTTAGCCTTGAGGGACAGCACACCCGAGATCCCCGGAGGTATGGCATGGCCACGAAGCTAAACAAGAAGGCACTGGACAACGCCCGCAGCCTCGTGAAGGACGGGAAGGTTGTCCGCGACACGCGGGACGACTGGAGCGAGCACGCACCGTCCGCTGACCAGGAAAATGCCTTTATCGAAAAGCACGGCTTTTCGGAGTTTTCGAAGTGGCACCTGGGGCTGGACCCGGAGGAATCCGAAGGCACAAAGGGCAGTGTCAGTTTTCCTTTTGGCGATTTCAAGAAGGTTCACCGTTGCGCAGTCGTTTCCCTGGAAAGCCGGGCGGCGCAATATAACCATGACGAAATCGCCAAAGCCGCCAAGGACCTGCTGGAGAAGATAGACGCCGACTCGTAGCCAGACGCCGGCCCCGCCGCGGACGTGCGGCCGCGGACGTGGCCCGTGCGGGCGGCGTACAGGGCCCCCTGTCGGATTCGAACCGACGACCCCCGCTTTACAAGAGCGGTGCTCTGGCCAACTGAGCTAAGGAGGCGTGCATTGTTTCTGCCTGACGGATCAGGCGCACCGTGCAGTGCCAGGTGCTGGGCAAGATCCGGTGCTAGATAAGGTTAGCCCAAGGACGCCCCCCGGTAAAAACGGCAGTGGCCCGGTTCCGGATTGTTCCGGAACCGGGCCACTGAACGGCTGTACGCGGCGGGCGGCTGCTAGCCCTTGGCGTCGATGGCGGCCTGAATGAACGGGATGAGGTCAGTGTTGGCGGAATCGCCCTTGCCCCACTGCTTGCCGTCCACGAAGGCAGTCGGAGTACCGCTCACACCGATGGCCGCAGCTTCCAGCGTGGCCACCTTTACATATGGCCGGTATTTCTTCTCTTCCACACAGGAATCGATGCTCTTGGCACCCACGTCGGTGGCCATCTTCTTCAGCTCATCATCCGACAGGCCGGCTCCGCCTTCGGTCGGCTGCTTGTCGAAGAGAGCGTTGACGAAGTCAGAGTACTTTTCAGGTGATTCGTTGACCACGCAGGCTGCGGCGTTGGCCGCGCGGGAGGAGTAGTTGGTGGTGGACTGCTGGTCCAGGAAGCCGAGCGGCCGGTACTCGAGCGAGATCTTGCCTTCGTTGCGGAGGCTGGTCAGCTGCTCGTTATAAGTGGTTTCGAACCGCTTGCAGACCGGGCAGATGAAGTCGATGTAGACGACCACCTTCACGGGCTTGCCCGCTTCCGCTTCGGCGCCGGGAGCAGTCACCTCGGCAGGGGGCGTTGCCGGCTTGGCCGGTACGTCCTTGACGTTGACCGTGGCGGGATCGGACTTCACGACCTCGGAGTTGGCCAGCAGCGTCACGCCGCCGTGGATGTTGCCGTTGGCCGGCGTGGGTCCTTCGTCTGCGACCGGGGCGTTATTCCGGATGTTGGTACTGACCACCAGGGCAACGATGGCGAGGATGGCCACGACGGCCACCACGATGCCCCAGCCGATGAGGAGCTTGTTGCGCTTGTCCTTCTTCAGCTGCGCCTCACGGATCTCACGGGCTTTCTCGCGGGCCTCGGCAGTGCGTTCTGCTTTGGACTTGCGGGGTTCGTTTGCGGCGCTCATCAGTTCCTCGTGTCGATCGGCCAGGTGCGGACCACGTCAGTGGCAACTTTTTCAGTTTAGGGGAGAAACCTGAGAGCTTGCGCTTTCAAGTTTCCGTCAGCCTTCCCAACGGATGAATAGCAGGGAAGATTCCGTCCGGCTAGGGTTGACGTTGAGCTATTAGCAACCCCAGGGGGCACCAATGCACACTACGCACCGTGAAAAACCCGAAGCAAACGCTGACGGGAAGCCCGCTCCGGGCGACAGCCACGCGGAAGCCGCGCTGTATGACTTTATGGTGGTGTCCAACCGACTGCCGGTTGACCGCTGCGCACCGGAGGACAGCGGATGCGAGGACGGCTGGCGCCGGTCACCGGGCGGCCTGGTAACCGCACTGGCTCCGATGATGACCAAGACCGACGGCGCCTGGGTGGGCTGGCACGGCGCCCCGGATGAAACCATCGAGCCCTTCAGCCACGGCGGCATGGATCTGGTCCCGGTGCAGCTGAGCAACGACGACGTCGAGCTGTTCTACGAGGGCTTCTCAAACGCCACCCTCTGGCCGCTGTACCACGATGTGATCGCGCCGCCGGAATTCCACCGCACGTGGTGGGACTCCTACCGGAAGGTCAACCGGCGGTTCGCCGACGCCGTCGTACGGCATGCCGACCAGGGAGCCACCGTCTGGGTCCAGGATTACCAGCTGCAGCTCGTTCCCAAGATGCTCCGCGAAGCACGCCCGGACCTGAAGATCGGGTTCTTCAACCACATTCCCTTTCCCCCGCCGGAAATCTTCGCCCAGCTCCCCTGGCGCAAAGCCATTATTGACGGCCTCCTCGGCGCGGACCTCGTGGGCTTCCAGCGCAGCAGCGACGCCGGAAACTTCATGCGTTCCGCCCGGCGCTTCCTGGGTGCGAGCGTCAAGCAGCAGCAGGTGCACGTCAAGGGCCCTGACGGCAGAACCACCCACATCGCCCGCGCGCAGGCTTTTCCCATCTCCATCGACGTCAAGCAGATCAGCGAACTGGCACGCAATCCCGAGATCATCGAGCGCGCCCACCAGATCCGCCGGGACCTCGGCAATCCCAAGACCATCCTCCTCGGCGTCGACCGCCTCGACTACACCAAGGGCATCCGCCACCGGCTCAAGGCCTATGAGGAGCTGCTGGCCGACGGCAAGGTCACGGTGGAGGACGCGGCCCTGATCCAGGTGGCGAGCCCCAGCCGGGAGCGCGTGGAGCAATACCGCCTCCTTCGTGAAGAGGTGGAGGGCACCGTGGGCCACATCAACGGCACCTACGACACCATGCAGAACACGGCGGTGCGGTACCTGCACCACAGCTATCCCATCGACGAAATGGTGGCTCTTTACCTGGCCGCCGACGTCATGCTGGTCACCGCATTGCGGGACGGCATGAACCTGGTGGCCAAGGAGTACGTGACAGCCCGAACCAACAACGACGGCGCCCTTGTGCTCAGCGAATTCGCCGGTGCCGCGGACCAGCTCAAACAGGCTCTCCTGATGAATCCGCATGACATCGATGGCCTCAAGGACACCATCATGAAGGCCGTGGACATGCAGCCGGCGGAGGCTTCCCGGCGGATGCGGTCCATGCGCAAGCAGATCCTGGACCACGACGTCGACCTCTGGTCAGCAGACTTCCTAGCAGCGCTTAAAGAGAAAGTGGTCCGCGATGACTCCTGATGCCGCTCCGGGCACGACGCCCCTCACCCTTCAGCCGGAACTCCTGGCAGCCCTGAAGGAGGTTGCCGCCACCGACCACCTGCTCGTGGCCATGGATTTCGACGGAACCATTTCCCCGCTGGTTGACCACGCGGCTGACGCCCGCCCGCTCCCCCGGTCCGCCACCGCTTTTGCCGGCCTGGCCGGGCTCCCGCGCACGACGACGGCCCTCATCTCGGGCCGGGCCCTCGCCAGCCTCCGGGCGGTAGCTTCGCCGCCGCCCGAGACTCTTCTGATCGGCAGCCACGGGGCCGAAGCCTGGCTCGGACCGGGTTCGTCCGAACTCACGCTGGACCCGGAACAGCTGACCCTGCTGGCGGACGTCCGCCGCATCCTCGAAGAGATTGTGGAGCAGGCGCCTGGCACACTGCTGGAGGACAAGCCAGCGGGCGTGGTGCTCCACACCCGGCTGGCTGCCGACGACGTGGCGGAAGACGCCGTCGCCGCGGCCCGCGCGGTTCTGCAGGACCGCGCGGACGTGTACTTGAAGAACGGCCACCGCGTATTGGAGACGTCCGTAGTCCACGCCTCCAAGGGCGAAGGCATGGCGTTCCTCCGCCAGGCGACCGGCGCAACGGCAGTGGTGTTCGCGGGTGACGACACAACGGATGAAGACGCCCTGGGACGTCTCTACCCCGGGGATGTGGGCGTGAAGGTGGGACTGGACTTCACCCAGGCGCAGTTCCGCGTCGAGGCTCCGGTGCACATTGCCGAACTGCTCGAGACCCTGCTCAGGGAACGCGCCCAGGCGGTGTCCGGGTCAGCGTAGTCCGCGCCTCGCGTTACGGATCTCACATGTGACCTCCGTAACATTTGCAACATAATGAATAAAATCTGACATACTCTGTTTGTGATGTGGCGCACAGACACCGTGCGGCGTCACGCGATACTCCTCGGCTTCGGCCGGGGAGTACACGGCTGAAAAACCGTGGACAACTGAATAAATATGAACCATTCACAACGGATCGTCCGGCACGTACCTGCCGGTGAAGGGATTGATAACTGTGGCAACAGTTACTTTTGATAACGCTACGCGTCTGTACCCGGGCACAGAAAAGCCCGCCGTCGATAAGCTCAACATCGACATCGCCGATGGCGAATTCCTGGTCCTCGTTGGACCCTCAGGTTGCGGAAAGTCCACCTCGCTGCGCATGCTCGCCGGCCTCGAGGACGTCAACGCAGGCCGCATCCTCATTGGTGACCGCGATGTCACCGACGTTCCGCCGAAGGACCGCGACATCGCAATGGTCTTCCAGAACTACGCTCTGTACCCGCACATGACTGTTGCGGACAACATGGGCTTCGCGCTGAAGATTGCCGGCGTCAGCAAGGAAGAGCGCGCCGAGCGTGTCCGCGAAGCAGCAAAGCTTCTCGACCTCGAGCCGTACCTGGACCGCAAGCCGAAGGCACTCTCCGGCGGTCAGCGCCAGCGTGTTGCCATGGGCCGCGCCATCGTGCGTAACCCGCAGGTCTTCCTCATGGACGAGCCGCTGTCCAACCTTGATGCCAAGCTCCGCGTGCAGACCCGTACGCAGATCGCATCCCTGACCCGCCGCCTGGGCGTCACCACCGTCTACGTGACCCACGACCAGGTCGAGGCCATGACCATGGGTGACCGTGTGGCTGTGCTGAAGGACGGCCTGCTGATGCAGGTTGACACCCCGCGCAACCTCTACGACAAGCCCAAGAACGTCTTCGTCGCCGGCTTCATCGGCTCCCCCGCCATGAACCTGCTGGAACTCCCCGTCGTCGACGGCGGCGTCCAGTTCGGCGGAACCGTCTACCCGGTTCCCCGCGATGTCCTCGAAGAGGCACACGGCAGCACCGTTACACTGGGCAGCCGTCCGGAAGACCTCGAGACCGCACCGCAGGGTGAAGGCCTGAAGGTCGAAGTTGACGTTGTTGAAGAGCTTGGCGCCGACGCTTACGTCTACGGCCACACCACGCTCGACGGCAAGGACCACGACATCGTGGCACGCGTCGACGGTCGGCGTCCCCCGCTGAAGGGCGAGGCCATCTACGTCCGTCCGCAGTCGGGCCACGTGCACCTGTTCGACACCAAGACCGGCCTGCGCCTCGGCGACTAGTTCCCGGATGTGGATGCTGAGTCAGGCGGTTGCGTCAGCTGCGACCACTTGACCGGCACCTCACTGCATTGACCGACGGCGGCCCCTCCTTACTGGACGGGCCGCCGTCGTGGTTTAAGCGCGGCTTTCCTGACTGTGTTTAGGCACCCCGCCCCTACGTACGGAAGAATTGGCACATGACCGAGGAAAGCAACGCCCAATGGCACGACGAGCCCACCGACTACGGCCAGATCGGCAAACTGCCTCGGTTTGAAGCGGCCAGCGCCAACGACGACAAGAGTTCCAGCGTCTCCAGCAACCTGAGCATCACTGCCGCGGCGGCTGATCCGGAACTCCTGGACCTGCCGTGGCACATCGCATTGGAGGACTGGCCGGCTGAAAACCTCGCCGCGCTCCCCCGCGGCATTTCCCGCCACATTGTGCGCTTCGCCCACCTTGGCGGCTCCGTGATAGCCATCAAGGAAACGTCAGAGCACGTGGCCCGCCACGAGTACCACATGCTCCGCAAGCTGGCGCGCCTGGACGTGCCCTGCGTTGAACCCGTGGCCGTCATCACCGGCCGCACCACGCCGGACGGCAGGCCGCTGAACCCTGTACTGGTCACCCGCCACCTGAAGTTCTCCATGCCCTACCGTGCGCTCTTTTCCCAGATGCTGCGCAAGGACACCCTCACCCGCCTTATTGACGCCCAGGCGCTGCTGATGGTCCGGCTGCACCTCATCGGCTTCTACTGGGGCGACGTCTCGCTCTCCAACACCCTGTTCCGCCGTGACGCCGGCGCATTTGCCGCGTACCTCGTGGACGCCGAGACGGGCGAGCTGTACCCGGACCTGTCCACCGGCCAGCGCGAGTACGATCTCGAGATCGCCCGGGTCAACATCGCCGGTGAGCTGATGGACCTGCTGGACGGCGGCCTCATCGAAGAGAAAGTGGACCCGGTCGCCACCAGCGAACTCATCATGGACAGCTACCGGCGGCTCTGGACCGAGCTCACGGAGAAGGAATCGTTCGAGATCGGCGAACGCTGGCGCGTGGCCGCCCGGATCCGGAAGCTCAACGAGCTCGGGTTCGACGTCGAGGAATACGCGATCAAGACCACCCAGAACGGCTCCACCATCCAGCTCCAGCCCAAGGTGGTGGATGCCGGTCACCATCAGCGTCGCCTGCTGCGGCTTACGGGGCTGGACGCCCAGGAGAACCAGGCCCGCCGCCTGCTCAACGACATGGACTCATTCCGGGCGGACAACAACCCGAAAATGGACGAGGAATACAGCGCCCACCTCTGGGTCAGCCAGATCTTCGAGCCCATTGTCCGCTCGATTCCGCGCGACCTCTCCGGCAAGCTCGAACCCGCGGAAGCCGTCCATGAGGTCCTGGAGCACCGCTGGTACATGTCAGAAAAGCAGGAACGGCACATCCCGCTGGCCGAAGCCGTTCAGTCCTACATCGATTCCATCCTCCGGCACCGCCGTGACGAGGCAGCGATCATGCTCAACCCGGACACCGGGCTGCTCAAGATCCTCGAAGTGGAGACCGAGCAGTCCCGGTACGGCGACGACGAAACGATCGACGAGTACCCGGACGTCGACGACTAAGGCCGCCGGCGGGACCGCGGGCTGACCGCTGCTGCGGAACGCCCCGCGGCCTAGATCGCCTTTCCGGGGTTCAGGATGCCGGCCGGATCGAAGAGTTCCTTGATCCGGCGCTGCAGCTCACGCACCGGTGCCGGCTGTTCCAGGCCCAGCCACCGCAGTTTGTACTGCCCGATCCCGTGCTCGCCGGTGATGGTGCCGCCCATCGCCAGGGCTACCGTGATGGATTTGTCCAACGCGGCGCCCAGCCGCTGCATGGCTTCGGCGTCCACCTGGTTGTCCAGCCGGTCAACCCAGAAGGTGGGGTGCAGGTTGCCGTCACCGGCGTGTGCCACGACCTTGAGCTGAACTCCGTAATCCACGGCCATGGCCTCGAGTTCGCCGACGTAGTCCACCAGCCGTGAGCGCGGGACCGCCACATCCTCCCCCACGCGGTATTCGTCGTCCACCTCGACGCCGCGGCTGTTGCGCCGCAGGTCCACCAGCCGCTCCGCTTCGGCACTGTCCTCCGTGGTCACCGTGGCTCCGCTGGCGGATAGGACATCGCGGACCACGTCAGCTTCGGCGGCTGCACCGAAACCGTCTGTCTGGACCAGCAGGAGCGAGGCGCCGCGTGCACTCAGGTCCGAGCCGTGGATCTCGTCGAGCTGAAGCAGCGAACCGCCGTCGAGCAGTTCCATGATGGCGGGCTGCACACGCGCCTTTCCGACTGCCAGCACGCCCGCCGCAGCGCTGCGGAAGTCCGGGTAGAAGGCGGCGATGGTGTGCACTTCGCGGGGCAGGTACTTCAGCCGCACCGTTGCCCCCACGACTATTCCGAGCGTCCCTTCGGAACCGACGAACAGCCCCGTGAGGTCATAGCCGGCCACGCCCTTGAAAGTCTGGTGGCCGGTGTGGATCAGCGAGCCGTCGGCCAGTACCACGTCGAGGGCCAGCACGGAGTCGCGGGTGACGCCGTACTTGGCGCAGCGCAGTCCGCCGGCGTTGGTGGCAACATTGCCGCCAATGGTGGACGTCCGGAAGCTCGCGGGGTCCGGCGCGTACATCAGACCGTGGACGGCCGCGGCGTCGTTGAGGTCGGCGTTAATCACACCCGGTTCGACGACGGCGGTCTCGTCGTCCGGCTTAAGGTCCAGGATGCGGTTCATCCGTTCAAGGCACAGCACGATGCACCCCGGGCTGGCATGCGCGCCCCCGGAGACACCTGTCCCGGCCCCGCGGGCAACAATGGGCACTTTGTGCTTGGCGCAGGCACTCACCACTGCCTGAACGTCCGCCACCGTTTCGGCCCACACCACGGCCAAGGGCAACTGGTAGTCAAGGACCGGGGCCTGGTCTATGGCGTAGACGGCCAGGGTCTGTTCGTCCACGGCAAGTTTGCCGGGCTCCAGGATGGTTTTGAGCTCGTCAACAATGTTGACCATGCGGCCTCCAGGTCCGTTGAATCCGGCCTTCAGTCTAGTCCGCGGGGGCCCCGGGTGCCTGAGCGCCGGACGGTAATGCCTAGTGCAGCCCGGAGTGCAAACGCTTCCAAAGTCGGGGGACGGAAGCACAGTGGAAAGCCACATTACTCGGCGGTAGTGGGTGGCGCAAGAGCCGCGGGTGGAGCTTTGCGAGATCAGCATTATCACCGTATGCCATACCACCAAGCCGAAAAATGCTCCAGGCAGAAACGAGGCAAACTTAATCGAATGAGGCGTGCGTCACAATTGGAAGCGTTTTCAGCTCCGGGAAAATCCGTTCTACGATTACCGGCATGTCCGTTGACTCAAATGCTCGAAGCCCCCGCCGTCTCGGCCGGGCCACTGACCTTGGTACACACCGCCGATGACGCTCCAGGATGGTGGCGGTCCGCCGTCATCTACCAGGTCTATCCGCGTTCCTTCCGCGACCTGAACGGGGACGGAGTCGGTGATCTCGCCGGAATTACGGCAGAGCTACCGCAGCTGGCCCGGCTGGATGTCGATGCTGTCTGGTTATCGCCGTTCTACCGGTCCCCGCAGAAGGACGCCGGGTACGATGTCAGCGACTACTGCGATGTTGATCCGCTCTTTGGCACGCTGGCAGACTTCGACACCATGATGGCGGAGGCCGCCCGCCTGAGCCTCCGGGTGATCGTGGACCTCGTTCCCAATCACTGTTCGGACCAGCACGCCGCTTTCCAGCAGGCCCTCGCCGCACCGGCCGGCAGCCGGGAACGTGAAATGTTTATCTTCCGGGAGGGCCGCGGCGCTTTCGGTGAAGAACCGCCCAACAACTGGCAGTCGCACTTTGGCGGATCGGCCTGGACCCGGATCACGGAGCCGGACGGGGCGCCCGGGCAATGGTACCTGCACCTCTTTGACGCGTCGCAGCCCGATTTCAACTGGGACAACCAGGCGGTCCACGATGAATTCGAGCGCGTGCTCCGCTTCTGGCTGGACCGGGGCGTCGCCGGATTCCGCGTGGACGTTGCGCACGCCCTGGTGAAGGCTCCCGGTTTGCCGGAATGGGGCGGCCGGGCCGACGGCGGCAGCTCGGACGGCTACCCCGGGCATGAGGCACCGATGTTCGGCCAGCCGGCCCTGCACGACATCTACCGGGCCTGGCGCCGCATCCTTGCGGAGTACGGTCCCGACCGTATCCTGTGCGCCGAAGCCAACGTGGACCCGTTGCCCCGTTTGGCAGACTGGGTCCGGCCTGATCAAATGCACCAGGCGTTCAATTTCCCCTACCTGCATGCCGGCCTTGACGTTCGCCGCCTTCGCGGCGTCATCACGGATTCGCTGGTGGCGCTGGACGCCGTCGGCGCACCCAGCACCTGGGTGCTCTCCAACCACGACGTCGTCCGCCATGCCACTCGCTTCGGCTACGACGGCCCCGCACCGCGCGACGGCGACGGGATCGGCATCTTCGACCATCAGCCCGACGTCGTGGCGGGCAGGACCCGGGCAGCGGCAGCATCCATGTTCATGCTGGGGTTGCCGGGCGGGGCCTACCTGTATCAGGGCGAGGAGCTGGGGCTTCCCGACGGCATCGATATTCCAGACAGCCAGCGGCAGGACCCCACGTTTGCGCGCACGGGTGGCGAACGGCTGGGCCGCGACGGGTGCCGGGTGCCCTTGCCGTGGCGCGCCGCTGAGCTGCACGCCGGGTTCGGGTCCGGGCAGGCCCCGTGGCTGCCTCAGCCGGAGGGTTTCCGTGAACTGGCGCGAGATGCCCAGACGGACCAGCCGTCGTCGCATTTGAACCTCTACCGCCGGATACTGGCGATGCGCAGGGAGCTTGACCTGGGCCGGGGGTCATTGGCATGGCTGGAAAGCTGGTGTACAGATAGGTCCCTGGCCTACCTCAACGGAACCACGCTTGTAGTCATGAACGTGGGACGGGACCCCCTGGAGCTTCCGCCGGGCCTGGTGCTGCTGCGCAGCTCACCGGCCGCAGCGGAAACGCATGACGGCGGCCATCAGCTAGGCTCAGGTGAGACGGTCTGGTTGAACCTTCCACTTGGGTAATCCTGCTGTCGTCTGATTTCGCAGTTGAGGACACGGAGAGCTGAATATGCCCGGCATCAAGGACGTCGCAGAGCGGGCGGGCCTTTCCATCGCAACGGTGTCGCGGGCACTCAGTGGCAAGGGCAATGTCTCGGCACGCAGCCGCGAACGTGCCCGGGCTGCCGCGGCTGAGCTCGGTTTCGTGTTGTCGTACCACGCTTCCAGCCTCGCTTCCGGCCGAAACCACAACGTGGGCGTGGTGGTGCCTTCCGTCCACCGCTGGTATTTCTCCGCGGTGGTGGAAGGCGTCTCGGCTACATTGCTCGACGCCGGATACGACCTCACGCTCTACAACGTCAGCGAAGGCCCGGACCGACGGCATAGCGTGTTGAACGACTTCCTGCTGCGGAAGCGCGTGGATGCGGTCATCGCCGTGTCGCTCGAGCTCAGTGAAGCGGAAATACGACAGCTGCTGGCTATCCATCGGCCAATTGTGGGTATCGGCGGTCCCTTGCCGGGCGCCTCCACCATCCGGATAAATGACGCCGGTATCGCAGAGGCCGCCACGAACCACCTGATCCACCTTGGACACTCCCGGATCGCGCATATGACCGGTGATGCCTTCTTCGAGCAGGATTTCCGGCTTCCGGGTATGCGCCAAGGCGGTTACCACAAGGCCATGGCGGCCGCCGGGCTGCAGGTGCGCCCCGAATGGCAGGTCTCCGCCGACTTCACTGTCCAGGGCGCCTATGCGAGTGCCAGGCGGCTGCTCGGCGGCATCTCCGAACGTCCCACCGCGGTGTTCGCTGCTTCGGACGAGATGGCCATCGGTACAATTCTGGCGGCACGCGACTTCGGCCTCCGGATCCCCTACGACCTTTCTGTCATTGGCATCGACGGTCACGAGCTTGGCGAGGTCTTCGGTCTGACCACCATCGACCAGGACGCCCGCGGCCAAGGCGCTCTGGCGGTACGGCTCCTGCTGGCAGGGCTTGGGGACGCGGCCGACGGCGAGGCAACCGATACGGAATTCCCTACCAAATTCGTGGTCAGGTCCAGTACGTCCGTACCACCTGGCGATACAGCGCCGGCGCGCTAAGAACCCTGCGTGGTTAGGCCTCCGGCCCCGCCGGCGACAGCTCACGCTCCATGATGATTTCCTTATTACTGGGATCGAGCGGGTATACCTCCCGGCGCCCCGTGTCATGGAAGCCGTGACGTGCATAGAAGCCCGCGGCGCGGGTATTGTCCTCGTGGACTCCCAGCTGCAATATCCCGGCTCCCAGCTCATCCGCTGCGACCGCGACCGACCGTCGCAGCAGCTCATCCGCAAGGCCGGTTCCCCGATAAGGGGCAGCCACATACACACTGATAAGCATGGCCTGAAGGGGCCGGTTGGTTTCCTGTGGCTGCTTGACCACCACGCGCATCAGGCCGCAGAAGGCCAAGGCCCCGGGGACCTCCTCGGCGACGAAAGTCACGCTACCCGGAGCCGTCATGGCGACAGCCCGGTTCCGCCATTGCCCCACTGTCTGCGCCTGGGCGGACTCCAGCGACTCCACATAGGCAGAGGGAGTATCGGCGAGCATCTCAAGCCGCACCCTGCGTAGCGGCTCCCATTCCCCCTCAGCCATGCGCCGGACGCTAGCCAACTGCCCCTCCCATAAACCGTACGAAGCGGGACAGTACGCCCGGCCATCCTGCGTCGTACTCGGCGCGCGTCCGTGCCGGGTCTTCGGCGCCCTCCCAGCCGTCATGTACCAGACGGAGCTCAGTCCCGCCCTCCACAGCCCTGAACGCGGCCCTGAGCTCAGTGGACCACAACGCCGTGGTCCCCGGGTGCCAGCTGGCATGGAAGGACATCGGGGGCTGCCAGTCGTCTATGGATCCCCAGACAGCGGTCCGGCCGTCGTCGGCTGTTTCAAGAACCAGGTTCTCTTCGAATTCGACGTACGAGCCGGCGCCGAACACGCTGTGATCCTCAAGCGGCCACCAAAGATGGGTGTGTTCCGTGAAGCCAATGAATACCTTGGAAACCGAACCGGGCACCACCACCGTATGAACTATGGCGTCCAGGGCGTCTACGGGATCGGACGCTTCGTCCGCAGGGGACGCGTGGCTGAAGAGGTTATCCATGGTCAACAACTTTACCCGGCGGCCGGCCCGCCCAAAACGGCACTGAAGCGGCCGTTAAATAACTCAGGCCCCGACAATCCTTGTCGGGGCCTGAGTTCTAATTTATGTCCGGCGGTGACCTACTCTCCCACACCCTCCCGGGTGCAGTACCATCGGCGCTGTGGGTCTTAGCTTCCGGGTTCGGAATGGGACCGGGCGTT
>NZ_JAUSSM010000005.1 GCF_030812315.1 Arthrobacter oryzae
TCGTCCCCCCAACCCCCCCCCGGGGCGGCGCCGGGCCGCCCGTGCGGGTTCCTCTTCTATAGGGTTGTTTTGGTGCTCATCATGGCGGGGTGTGGGGGGGGGGGGGGGGGGGGGCCCCCCCCCCCCCCCCCGGCCCCTTCGCCGTCGTCCGCTGCTAGAGCCCCAAGTACTTGGCAGTCGCTTCGTGGCCTTCCACCTTCAGGGTCCAGTCGGGGCGCTTGAATGATTCCGGGGTGACTCGGACCATTTGGACGTCCTGCCTGATGCCAGCCCAGGACCTGCGGGCCACACCGTTGAGTTCGTAACCGAGGGACCGGGAGACGCCCAGGGATTTTTCGTTCCAGGCGGCTGCCTCGGACTCTGCGACCTCCGCTTTCAGGTAGTCGAAGGCGTAGCTGACGACGGCGGCCCGCATTTCCTTGCCCATGCCCCGGCCGTGCACGGACTTCCTGAGCCAGGAGCCCGTCGTGACCGTGCGCAGGATTCCGAAATCCTTGGCCTCAATGTCCTGGCAGCCGATGATCTGGCCGTCGTGCCAGACGCCCAGGAGCATCGTCCAGGCTTCGGGAGTAACCCCGGCACGGCAGCGCCAGTACCACTGCGCCATGTTGGGGGCCAGTTTCTCGGCGGGAAATTCGTTCCACGGCGTGCTGAAGGGGCTGCGGCCTGGTTCGCTGATGCCCGAGAGCGCAGCTTCGACGGCCGCAGGGATGTCGTCGTCCCGGATCGGCCTCATTACCAGCCGGGGTGTCGTCAGGGTGAGGCCCAGGGGCGGCCAGATGTCGGAGAGGTCGGTCATCAGGGAAGCTTAGCCTCTGTGCAGCGCTCAACCAGTCACACGCCGCGGGGAGATGTCCCAGCTGATGTGGCGGCGGACGTCGGTCAGGTTCATGGATTCCGCGAGGAAGAGGTCATCCAGCATGTACTCGTCCACGGCCAGGATCCGGAGCCAGTGGCCGAAGTCCTTCCGTTCGTCCTCCAGGGAGCGGCTTGAAACGCACACTCCGGTGGCGAGGTCGATCCGGACGAGGTTGCGGCCCGGCCGGCACAGCGGCGCTTCGTGGTCTGACGGGGTGTAGGCGGCATTGGGAACCACGATGGTTTCCAGTGCGGGGCGCCCCTCATGGTCCACGGCGGTGATGGTGCCGAGTTCCACCGCGTTGGTGTTCGGAAATTCGATGGGAACCGGGGCGTTGCCGGCCAGTTCCACCGGATCCAGCGCCGCGGCGAAGTGTCCGTTACCGAAGCAGGGCTCGCCGTAGGCGGCTTCCGGGCGGCGCCGGACCAGGCCGCCGTCGTCGTACACGGGGGTGACCAACTGCGGGGGCAACAGCCACGACTTCCGGGTGGAACTGACGTAGAACCCGTCCTTTGAGTCATTGATTCCCGTGGTGCTGTGCAGCACCACACCGGCCGCGGACTCCAACCTGAGGGCGCCGGGCCGGCGCAGCCACGCACGCACGGTGTTGTCCGGGTCAGGGTCAGGGCCGTCGACGTACTCGAATCGGAGGGTTTGCCACTTCCAGGGCGAGGAACGGCAGAGGTTCCGGAACTTCATGGCCATGTCTGCGGGCCCATTCTGCTGACCGGTTTCCCCCTGGCGCCTCGCGTCCCATGTCGACATATCCACAGTTTACGCGCGGGCTCAGCGGCGGGGCGGGAAAATCCAGTAGCATCCGAGGGTGATCCAACGACTGGGCGAACTTTGGGAATCCACCCCGCTGGCCTTTTGGCTGGTGCTGGCGGCCTGCGCCTACTTCGGCGTGATGGCCGTGCGGCTTACCGTCATCGACGTCAGGCACCACCTGCTGCCCAACAGGATTGTGTTCCCGTCCTACGCCGTGGGAGGCGTGCTGCTGCTGGCAGCGGCGGCCACGGTGCTGGTATCCGGCGCCGACGTCGAGGCTGTGCCCGACGGCGCCGCCCGGCTTTTCGGGCTCCCCGGGGTTCGGATCCTGGCCGGGGGAGCGGTGCTGTGGCTTTTCTACTTCATCCTGCGAATGGTCTATCCGCCCGGGATGGGGTTCGGCGACGTGAAACTCGCAGGGGTGCTGGGCATGTACCTCGGCTACCTCGGCTGGGGGCACGTGTTCGCCGGGACCTTCGCCGCGTTCCTTCTGGGCGGCCTCTGGAGCCTTGGCCTGCTCGCCGCCCGCCGCGGAACGCTCAAATCGGACATCCCGTTCGGCCCCTTTATGCTGGCCGGTACGGCCGCCGCGATGCTGCTGCTGCCTGCGGGCTGAGAGTCTGGGCGATCCCTGCTGAGGTTAGGCTGAACGTATGCCAGCACCTGATTTCGTCCTCAGACTCCGCGAAAAAATAGGCCATGACCCGCTGTGGGTTCCCGCCGTGCGGGGAGTAGTTTTCAACGACGACGGCCACGTCCTGCTGGGCCAGCGCTCGGACAACGGCAGGTGGGCCCTGATCTCCGGAATGCTGGAACCCGGCGAGCACCCCGCGCCCGGCCTGGTGCGGGAGATCTTCGAGGAGACCGCCGTCGTGGCCGAAACGGAGCGTCTGGTGTCGGTGGGCGTTGTGGGCCCCGTGACCTTCCCCAACGGCGACGTGTGCGACTTCCTGGACATCGTGTTCCGCTGCCGCCACGTCTCCGGCGAAGCGCGCGTTAACGACGACGAATCCCTGGCCGTGGGCTGGTTTCCACTGGACGGGCTGCCGGAGCTCAGGCCCGGAGACCGGGAATGCATCCGACGGGCGATGCTGCCGGAGGACTCGGTCCACTACGAACCCTGAGCCTCCGGCAGCGCACTCCTGGCCGTTGGTGCTCTAAACGGTGGCGGACTGCCTGTCAGCTTCGACGCGTTCGGCTTCGAGGCGCTCAGCTTCTTCGCCGCCCACAGCCTCGCCGCGGGCCACCATGCCGGCCGTGTCAGAGAGGGGGATCTGCTTCAGGGTCAGGGCCAGCACCAGCGCGATGCCCAGGAACGGCAGCAGGTACCAGAACACCGGTGCCAGCGAGTCCGCGTATGCGTTCACGATGGCGTCCCGGAGCTGTTCCGGTAGCTGGCTCAGGGCCTGCGGGTCCAGCGTCTGGGTGGACTGCGCGGCCTGGTCGGCGGAAGCGCCGGCCCCGGTGAAGGCGTTGGTCAGGGACTCGGCGAGCCGTGAAGTGAAGATGGAGCCGAACACGGCCACGCCGAGGGAGGCGCCCACTTCGCGGAAGTAGTTGTTGGTGCTGGTGGCCGTGCCGATCTGTTCCGCAGGTACGGAGTTCTGCACCACCAGGACGATGACCTGCATGATGGAGCCCAGGCCGGCGCCGAACACGAAGAGCTGGACGCAGATCACCCAGATGGGGGTGTCGGCCGTCAGGGTGGTCAGCCACAGCATGGCGGCCATCGTGAGGGCAGCGCCCATGATGGGGAACATCTTGTACTTGCCGGTCTTGGAGATCCGGATGCCTGAGTAGATGGCCATGCCCATGAGGCCCGCCATCATGGGCAGCATGAGCAGCCCGGATTCGGCGGCGGAGGTCCCGGAGGACATCTGCAGGAACGTCGGGACGAACGCGATGGCGGCGAACATGCCAAGGCCCAGGGTGAAGCCGATGGCGGTGGAGTTCACGAAGATCCGGTTCTTGAACAGGCCCAGCGGGATGATGGGATCTTCGGCCCGGCGTTCCACCATGACGAAGGCGGCAGCTGCCACCACCAGGCCGGCACCGAACGCCCAGGTCAGCGGCGAATCCCAGCCTTCGTCCTTCTTGCCGCCGAAGTCGGTGAAGAAGATGAGGCACGTGGTGGCCGCGGAAAGCAGCAGGACGCCGAGGATATCGATCCGCTTCTCGGCCTTCTTGTTCGGCAGGGTCAGGGTGAACCACGCGATGGCGAACGCGGCGATGCCGATGGGGATGTTGATGTAGAAGGCCCACTCCCACGTCAGGTGGTCTACGAAGTAGCCGCCCAGCAGGGGGCCGGCGACGGCGGAGAGGCCGAAGATGGCCCCAAGCGGGCCCATGTACTTGCCGCGGTCCTTGGCCGGAACGATGTCTGCGATGATGGCCTGCGAGAGGATCATCAGGCCGCCGCCGCCGAGGCCCTGGATGGCGCGGAAAATCACGAAGCCCCAGAAATCGGTGGCGAAGGCGCAGCCCACCGAGGCGAGGGTGAACAGCGCGATGGCTACCAGGAACAGGTTGCGGCGGCCCAGGACGTCACCGAACTTGCCGTAGATGGGCATCACGATGGTGGTGGCCAGCAGGTAGGCGGTGGTGATCCAGGCCTGGTGTTCCACGCCGCCGAGCTTGCCCACGATGGTGGGCATCGCGGTGGAGACGATGGTCTGGTCCAGGCTGGAGAGCAGCATCCCGGCGATCAGGGCCGAGAAGGTGATCCAGATGCGTTTCTGGGTCAGCAGCAGCGGCTCGGCTGCAGCCTTGGGACTGACGGCGGTGCTCATTGGGGTCCTTCTGCGGAGGGTTGTTCTGGGGTGTTGAGGGGCTGCGAGAAGAGCAGCCGCGCCGAGGAGATGTTTTCCAGCAGCAGGTCCTGGTAGGACCGGGCGTTGCCTTCGGAGAAGTAGGCCATGCTGGTGTGCCGGGCAATGCTGCCCATGGCCACGACAGCCATCCGTACCACCGGATGGTCCGGGGCCACACCTTCGCGGGCGGCGAGGACGCGGGCAAAGTGGGCTTCGCGTTCCTCCGTGGCTCCGATGATTTTGAGCATCAGCTGGGGCTCTTTCTTGATGACGCCGATCAGCTGCCGCGTCTCCTCTTCGGAGGAACTCATCCGTTCGGACATCTTCAGGGCCAACTCGACCAGGTCCTGGAGGAGGGTGGGTGAGATCATGCCGGAACCGGAACCGGAGCCGGCGCCGCCGCGGATGAAGTCGGTGAAGATCTCCTCGGGGAGCTCGTCGTCGACGTGGCCGAGGATGGCGTCCTCCTTCGACGGGAAGTAGTTGAAGAACGTCCGGCGGGAGATGCCGGCCTGTTCACACACTTCCTCGACGGTGTAGCCGTTGAGGCCCCGTTCGGCCGTCAGCGACCGGGCGATGGCGCTGATGGAACCGCGCGTGGCTGCCCGCTTGCGCTCCCGCAGCCCGCCGTCACTAGTTGCACTATTATTCACAAAGTAAAGTTTTGCACTCATTCAGAATGAGTGCAAATTTAGGTTTTCCTGCTTAGAGTTTTTGTCCAGATAATGGGGGCTCGTGGGCCTCTAAGTCCCTTCGTTTGGACAAAAACTGCAGAGAACGACGGCGGCCGCCCGCCTTCGCTGGGAAGGTGGGCGGCCGCCGTCGTACTTCTGGGAAACTAGGCCTTGTGCGGCGGGCGGGTCATGGACATGACGTCAAGGGCGGTGTCCAGCTGCTCTTCGGTCAGCTCGCCGCGCTCCAGGAAGCCCATGGCCACGACGGTCTCACGGATGGTGAGGCCCTCGGCCACGGCCTTCTTGGCGATCTTGGCGGCGTTTTCGTAGCCGATGAACTTGTTCAGCGGCGTGACGATGGACGGCGAGGCCTCGGCGAGGAAGCGTGCGCGCTCCACATTGGCGGTGATGCCGTCGATCATCTTGTCGGCCATGACGCGGCTGGTGTTGGCCAGCAGGCGCACCGACTCGAGCAGGTTGGCTGCCATCACGGGGATGCCCACGTTCAGTTCGAAGGCGCCGTTGGTTCCGGACCAGGCAATGGCGGTGTCGTTGCCGATGACCTGGGCGCAGACCATGATGGACGCCTCGCAGATGACGGGGTTGACCTTGCCCGGCATGATCGAGGAGCCCGGCTGGAGGTCCGGGATGGCGATTTCGCCGAGGCCGGTGTTGGGACCGGAGCCCATCCAGCGGAGGTCGTTGTTGATCTTCATGAAGGAGATCGCGATGTTGCGCAGCTGGCTGGAGGCTTCGATGAGGCCGTCGCGGTTGGCCTGGGCCTCGAAGTGGTCGCGTGCTTCGGTCAGCGGCAGGCCGGTATCGGTGGCGAGCAGTTCGATGACGCGCTCGGGGAACCCGGCAGGAGTGTTGATGCCGGTGCCCACGGCGGTTCCGCCGAGGGGAACTTCAGCGACGCGGGGGAGGGAGGCGTTGATGCGCTCGATGCCGTAGCGGACCTGGGCGGCGTAGCCGCCGAACTCCTGGCCCAGCGTCACCGGGGTGGCATCCATGAGGTGCGTACGGCCGGACTTCACAACGTCCTTGAACTCCACGGCCTTGCGCTCCAGCGACTCGGCGAGGTAGCCGAGGGCCGGGATGAGGTCGTTGATCAGGGCCGATGTGGCTGCAACGTGCACCGACGTCGGGAAGACGTCGTTGGAGGACTGCGAGGCGTTGACGTGGTCGTTGGGGTGGACCACCTTGTCGCTTCCGGCGGCCTTGAGGGCACGGGTGGCAAGTTCAGCGAGGACCTCGTTGGTGTTCATGTTGGAGGACGTGCCGGAGCCGGTTTGGAAGACGTCGATGGGGAAATCGCCGTCGTACTTCCCGGCGGCAACCTCATCGGCGGCATCCGCGATCGCCTTGGCCAGCTCGCCGTCGAGCACTCCAAGTTCTGCGTTGGCCTGGGCGGCAGCCTTCTTGACCCGGGCGAGGGCCTCGATGTGTGCGCGTTCCAGGGTCTTGCCGGAAATGGGGAAGTTTTCAACTGCACGCTGCGTCTGTGCACGGTACAGGGCGTTCACGGGGACGCGGACTTCGCCCATCGTGTCATGTTCAATGCGGAATTCTTCAGTGGAAGTCATGGGGCTAGCTTAGGGCGATTGGCGGCCGGGACTAAAACCGTGAAGGGCTTGCGTCGGCGCCGGAAGGCGCCGACGGCGGTAGTCCCTTAGAGGTCGCCGATTCCCGAAACGAGGTCCGCCCGGCCCTCCGCGAGGCTGTAAGACAGGCCGATGACTGCGGCGCGCCCGGTCTCAATTGCGGTGGAAATCACACGCGAGCTGTCGACCAGCCGCTGCGAAGTCTGCTTGACGTGCTCCACCACCATGTCGTTGACCTCGGTCTCGTTGTTGCGGAGGGAGGTCAGGACGGACGGTGTGATCCGCTCGACGAGGTCGCGTATGAAGCCGACCGGCATCTTGCCCGTTTCAACGGCCGTCTTTGTGGCGCTGACGGCGCCGCAGCTGTCGTGTCCGAGGACCACGATCAGCGGAACGCCGAGCACGCCGATGCTGTATTCAAGCGAGCCCAGCACGGCGTCGTCAATCACCTGGCCGGCGGTGCGGACCACGAAGGCGTCCCCCAGGCCGAGGTCAAAGATGATTTCCGCCGCAAGCCGGGAGTCCGAGCAGCCGAAGATAACAGCGAATGGGTGCTGATTCTCAACGAGTGAGGAACGCCGGGACGCGTCCTGGTTGGGATGGGAGGATTCGCCGGCGACGAAGCGTTCATTTCCTTCGCGCAGTCGCCGCCAAGCCAGCGCGGGAGTCAGGTAAGTAGCCACGGGGCCACTTTACGGTGAAGGGGAGGCCGAGGGTGAAACCGTTGCGGCCGGGTTACTTTCCAGCGACTTCACGACGGCGTCCGCCAGGACCGCGAACTCGTCCAGTTGCGCCGTGCCTGTCAGGACGACGGTGGTGCCCTTGTGCTCGAGCACCATGCTCTTCTCGCCTTTGCCTGTATCCCGGAGTTCCCAATCGAGGCCCCCGGCGTTGCGGCTTCCCGTGACCGGGGCATTCTTCGTCTGCTGCAGAAGCCAGGTGGGATTAGCCCGCGCGGTCTGGACGAGGCCGATGAAGGATTCCTTGGGCGTGAGGTAGCCAACCTCCCACACGGGCACCCCGCTGCCCGTTCCGGACTCCCAGCGCGCGTAATTCGGACTGAATGTGTCGCCGGCTTCGGGCGCCACAGGTGTGAATCCCGCCACACCTGCGGCGTTCTGGGCGACGGCGCTGACGTTGACGTTGGGCCGGTAACCGTCGGACTTCGGCGAAGGGTTCATCAAGACGATGGGGAGAAATGCGGCGACACTCACGACCAGGGCGATGATCATCCCGATGACCGAGGCGTTGGCCCTTTTCGCCGCCGCAGCGCGGATAACGGGCTTAACCACGGGTGCATCGGCAGCGCCGGCGGTGCCCGCGGGGGAGCCGGTGCTGGGCGTCTGGGACTCGGGGGTGGACTTGTCCTGCGTTTCGCTCACGCTTCTATAGTCGCCCATGTGAACGCTGTTCTCACATTCGTGCCATTCCGCCGGTGAGGAAACGCCGCGTTTCACGGGGTGGTCATCCCATGACCTTCGGATGCTCCCGCGACTATGATCAGTACCAGAGGAATCACCGTGACGGACTGATACCGGCCGCACGGGTTCAATGATCGCCACTCGAAGAAGAGGTTCACGTGTCACCAGCGCCTATGACCCAGCAGTATTCCACGATTTCCCCGTCGCTTGCCGTTGGCATTGACGAGCCGGACCGAAACCTTGCCCTGGAACTTGTCCGCGTCACCGAAGCCGCGGCAATCGCCGGTGGCCACTGGGTAGGCTTCGGCGACAAGAACAAGGCTGACGGCGCAGCAGTCGACGCCATGCGTTCCTTCCTCCAGACCGTCCACTTCAATGGTGTTGTGGTCATCGGTGAAGGCGAGAAGGACGAAGCTCCCATGCTTTTCAATGGCGAGCACGTAGGCGACGGCACCGGCCCCGAGTGCGATGTCGCCGTCGACCCCATCGACGGAACCCGCCTGACTGCCCTGGGCATCAACAACGCCCTCGCCGTCCTGGCCGTCGCCGAGCGCGGCTCCATGTTCGACCCCTCCGCCGTGTTCTACATGGAGAAGCTCGTCACGGGCCCGGAAGCGGCGGACATGGTCGACCTGCGGCTCCCCGTCAAGCAGAACCTGCACTTGATCGCCAAGGCGAAGGGCGTCAAGGTCAACCAGCTGAACGTCATGATCCTGGACCGGGACCGCCACCGTCCCCTCGTGGAGGAAATCCGCGAAGCCGGTGCCCGGACCAAGTTCATTATGGACGGCGACGTCGCCGGCGCCATCGCTGCAGCCCGCTCCGGCACCGGCGTTGACGCGCTCATGGGCATCGGCGGAACGCCGGAAGGCATCGTGGCGGCCTGCGCCATCAAGTCCCTCGGCGGCGTCATCCAGGGCCGCCTCTGGCCCACGAGCGATGACGAGAAGCAGAAGGCCATCGACGCCGGCCACGACCTCGAGCGTGTGCTTTCCACCAACGACCTCGTCTCCAGCGACAACTGCTACTTCGCGGCCACGGGCATCACCGACGGCGACCTCCTCAAGGGCGTGCGTTACTCCAAGGACAAGGTCCTCACGCAGTCGATCGTCATGCGGTCCAAGTCCGGCACCATCCGCTTCGTGGACGGCGAGCACCAGGCCAGCAAGTGGGAAGGCTACGCCCGCAAGAGCTAGTCCCTCCGTTTTACGGAACGTCCGTCGTTGAGCGCGAACGGACACTTGAGGCCCTGAATCCTGGCGATTCGGGGCCTCAGGTGCCTGTCGGCGTCGATGATTGCCGTTCATCCCGAAACCTGATCGCTGCCTTGACCTTTTCGACCAGAAACGGTTTGTCGCCGTCGAGATCCTCCTTGAAGACCCTGACTTCCCGCCAGCCCAGTTGCTCAGTTACGCCCTGCCGGCGCGCGTCGCTGCGGGCTTGCCCCGGGTCGGCGTGGTGCGCGCCGTCGTACTGCAACGCGATCCGTTGCTGTGGATAGGCCGCATCAGGCCAAACGGCTGGCTGCCCCCAGCCATTCATGATGACGTAATTGAGCGTGGGTTCACCCAGCCGGGAACCGGCCAGGATCATCCTCATCCGGGTTTCCTGTGGGGAGTCGGCACCCACGCGGATTTCAGGCAGCGCGAGGCGTGCCGTCTTCATCCCTCGCATTCCCGGGTGCGCAGCCACCATCCTGCGTAGTTCTTCAATGCTGCAAAGTGCCGTTTTCGGCCTTGGAAAGTTCGGGCCGTGTGCACAGACCAATGAGTCACCGGCCGCGACCAGTTCGTCGACGGTCATGAGCGAGGCGAGGTCAAGCCACGTCCTTGCCGGCGAGGTGACCCGGACGCCGTCGTGCATTACAACTTCTCCTGCCTTGAACGTCATCCGGTGACCGACAACGTTGCGGCGCCGCGGCTTGCTGCCCTCCCGTTCCCGGGCAACGTGGATGCGCCAATCCTCCTGCATCCAGGCCGGAAGTCCGCACCCCCAAACACGGGCGCCCGAATGATGCGTCAGTACTGACGCGCCGTCCAGTTCTGTGTAGGCACGGAGGTTGGCTGCGGGGCCACCGGTTCCGGTCAAAGGGATGCGGATACCGCGCGACGGGATGACGACGTCGGGATGCCGCTGCCGCTTCCGGGTGACGCCGAGGTCCCTGGCAGCGTGAACAGTGAAGGAACCGCTAAGCAGTTCCTGCGGCAGAGGTGTTCTGGGCACACTCCAGTCTGCAACGGCCAAACGTGCTCGAAGGCGTTATCCACAGGGGGACTTCTTGGAGAAGCGCGAACGGACACTTGAGGCCCGGCCCGCCGTGCTCCGAAGGACTCAAGTGTCCGTTCGCGCTGGCAGCGAGGTCCTCAAGTGTCCGTTCGCGCTGGGGGAAAGGAGCGGGGCAGCGAGGGCCGGGTCAGTTGCGGAGGGCGCGCAGCTTTTCGCGGGCCTTCCTTGCCAGTTGGTAGGCGCCGTAGCGGACCTTCTTCACGGGCAGGTCCCAGGTGCCCGGGTAGGCGATCTCCCGCCCTCCGAATGACTTCTTGAACGCCGTGAACCCGGCCCATTTGTGGTTCGGCTGGTCCTCCGGGGCAACACCCCATAGGTCCACGTATTTCAGGCCCTTTTCCTTGGCGTCCGCCATGAGGGTGACCAGGAGCGGTATGCCGGCACTGAGCTTCCGGTGTGAGTCGTCCAGGGCCGCGTGGGCGTAGGTACGCGTGTCGGCGGAATCGTAGGCAAGGGCAGCGGCGATGGGGCCGCCGTGGCGTTCGGCGATGAACAGCGTCGCCGCTCCCGCAGGCATGAGGGAACGGGCCACCTGGCTCAGGTACTCATCACTCTGCGGCTTGAACCCGCTCCTTTTGGCCGTCATGTGCAGGAAGTTCAGCAGCACGCGGATATCCTCCGGATCCTGCGACGACCGGAAAGTCACGTCCTTCTTGTGAATGTTCCGGTAGAGGTTCCGGTTCACGGGTTTCATGGCGGCCAGAATGTCCTTGAAGTCCTGTTCGAGGTCCACGATCCAGCTCAGTTCCGGCTGCTGGCTGACCGGAGCGGGCTGCAGGCCGCGGCTCCGCAGCACGGTTTCGGACGCAGCAGTATCGATTCCGGCACTGACAGGTTCAATCCGGACAAACGCTGCCCTGCTCTTTCGGGCCACGGCCACGAGGGCCGCCAGCGCGTCGTCGAACGCTTCCAGGGAAGCCGCTACCGGACCGTACGGGGCGTAGAGGACCTTGCCCGCAGGATTCCTCTCCTCGACCGCCAGAAAGCTCCAACCCGGCCCCGATTGTTCGTGTACCGTGCGCCCGAGGGAACGCTGGAAATCCGCCCACTGCGGGGTCTGCAGGAAGTATTCCACCGGATCAGGACCCGACGGCCGTGGTCACGGCAAAGGCGACTGCGCCCTCGCTGGTGCCGGCAACCGGGTGTACGTTGATTGGAGCCTCCGCGGCGGGGAGGAAGGCGCTGGCCCCGCGGTCCAGGTGGAGGTCGCCCTTGGGGGAGTCCAGCAGGACCGAGCCCGACACCACGATGATGACGGCGGCACCGGACTGCGCCAGCGGAACGGCGCCGCCGTCCGGCTCCAGCACGATGCGCTGCAGCTGGAATTCGCGGAACGGCGGCCGGTAGAGTTCCTGGCCCAGCGCAGACACCTCAGGGTCCAGCATCGGCACTCCCACCGACTCGAACTCGACGGTGGCCAAGAGCTCGGGAACGTCCACGAACTTCGGCGTGAGGCCGCCGCGGAGCACGTTGTCCGACGAAGCCATAACCTCGATTCCGAGCCCGTGCAGGTATGCATGGATATTGCCCGCCGGCAGGTAGACGGCCTCGCCGGGGGACAGCGAGATCCTGTTCAGCAGCAGCGAGATGAGCACCCCGGGATCGCCGGGGTAGTGGCCGTGCAGGCTGACAACCGTCGACAGCTCGGTCTGGTACGGGGTCATCGTCAGCCCTGCCTTGAGGGCCGCCACGAGCTCGCGCACCGCATGCGAAACGGCGTGGCCCCCACCGATGAGCCTGGTGAAAGCAGCTTTCAGGGCATCGTGCTCAACCGGGGCAGAGAGGTCCTCGACAACCTCCAGGAACACCTGCGGAACGTCAACGGACATTTCGCGCATGGATGCCGTCAGGTGCTCGAAGAGCGCGCGGGACGAAGGCGCCGGGCGGAAGCCGCACAGCGCCTCGAACGGCGTGAGGGCGAAGACCATCTCCGGCTTGTGGTTGTCGTCCTTGTAGTTCCGCTCTGCGGCGGAACGGTCGACGCTGGCAGCCTCCTCGCGGGCAAAACCCGCCCGGGCCTGTTCCAGCGTGGGGTGCACCTGAAGGGAGAGGGGACTTTCGGCAGCCAGGACCTTGAGCAGGAACGGCAGGCGGGGGCCGAACTCTGCCACGCTGGCACCGCCCAGATGGTGTTCGGGATCGGAACTGATCAGTTCATCCAATGCGAGCGGACCGCCGTCGGCCGGGGTGGCCACAGACGGCGAGTCCGGGTGCGCGCCAACCCACAGTTCCGCTTCCGGGCCGCCGGAGGCCTGCCTGCCCAGCAGGCCGGCGATCGCGGTGGTGGATCCCCAGGCGTAGGGGCGGAGGACATTCTCAATTTCGTACACGGCCTGGTGTCCTTATCTCGTTGCAGCAGGCTGGCTGCTGCAGATTCATCGATGCGTGCTGGCCGCCTGGACGGCGGGAGGAGTTGGGAAAGGGCGCCTAAAGCGGGCGGCACTGGCCGTTGGTGGCCACGAGGTCCCGGATTGCCTGCTCGTTGCCCTCGCGCTTGAACTGGTTGAGCATCTCTTCCGTGATGGGCTCGCCATCGGGGGTGGTGGTCACCGGTGTGAAGTCCGACGCCGTCGGCGACGGAGCCGGCTGGGTCAGGGGAGCCGCCGGTGCGGCCGCCATGAGCGGGCCCGGGGCCGTTCCGGGCTGCACGATGCTGTCCTCCATGCCGGAAGTCCCGGCTGCCCCAGCCGACTTTTCGGACTGTGCGGCAAGCAGTTGGTCAACCTTCTCGTGGATCTGGTCGAAGTCCGGAACTGTGGAGAACGAGGCGTCGAAGTCCGGCGGGCCGATGGTCAGCCTGCTGACCTCCTGGCCCTTGGCCTTCATGGCCAGATCCACAAAGCTGCCTAGCTGGCTGGCGGAAATGTTGGAGTCGACCACCTTGGTGCCCGCATTTGCGATGTCTTCAAACTTGGAGAGCAGCGTTGCAGGGTCGAGCTGCTTCAGCATGGCCTGCTGGACGCACTGCTGACGCTGGATCCGGGCATAGTCGTCGACGAATTCGCGGGAGCGTCCGTACCAGAGGGCGTGGTAGCCGTTCAGGTGCTGTTCGCCGGCCGGGATCCAGCCGAGGGGCATTCCGTGGATGCCGTTGGCCTCGTCCACCATGTCGCCGCTCAGCGGCACCCAGCCGCCGGCCTTGATCCTGATGCCGCCCATGGCGTCGATAAGCTTCGCAAACCCGTCCATGTCCACCAGGACGTAGGCCTGGACCGTGATGCCCAGCGAACCCGACACGGCCTCGAGGGTCGCCTGGGCGCCGGGATCGGCGACGCCGGGGTAGAGATCCGCGTGTTCGTTGGTCACTTCGGTGTTGATCGCGTTGATGAGGCAGTCGTTGCCGCAGTCATAGCCGTCCGGGTAGATCTGCCGCATCGGCGAGCCCTCGCTGAACTGTGCGTTCTGCAGGTTGCGCGGCACTGAGATGATGGCGGTCTGACCGGTCTTGGCGTCGACGCTGAGGACGGACAGGCTGTCCGGACGGCGGCCCGTGCGGTCGTCGCCGGCGTCGCCGCCCATCATCAGGAAGTTGTAGCGGCCTTCCACCGGATCGATCGCGGGCCCGGCCGAGAAGATGCTGCCGATCGCGTTCCGGCTCACGTTCAGCACGTACGCCGCGTATCCCAGGGTGCCACTGCTGAGCACCATTGCCAGAACCAGGGCGACGCCGACGATGGGCCGCATCCCGGGTGCCAGCAGGACCGGCCGGATGAGCCGGAGCGTGTTGACGAACAGCGCTGCCCAGCCCAGTGCGAGCGCAACGAGGATGATGATGATCAGGAGTGAGGCCACCGTGTTGGTGAGGATGCCGATCAGCAGGGTGCGGTTGGTCAGTAACAGCACCAGCGCCGCGATCGCCAGGCCCCAGACGGCGAGTGTCACCCGGAGGGCGATCCTTCCAAGCTTGCGGTCGCCAGCCACGATCTGGGCGCTGCCCGGGACAAACAGGGTCAGCAGCAGCAGGACAAACGCACGCTTTGTCCTGACGGGCGCCGGAGCGTTCAAGGGGTTACGGACGGGGTCCGTTAGGGCCGGCTGCGGCGCCTGTGGACGGGATTGGCTGGTGGTCATCTGTTGATTCCTAACGGCTGCCCCGGAGAACGACGTTGCCGTCGGAGAATACTTCACTGACTTTGTGGCGCAGGTTCGCGCCCTTTCGGGTGGCGACGTCGTTGAGCTCCTGGGCGAATTCGATCAGGTCGCCCCGCAGGCGGACGGCTAGGTCGTCCGTCCCTGAGGCCAGCATGCGGACGGCAAGAAGCCCCGCGTTGCGGGCGCCTGCGATCGAAACGGTGGCCACCGGAACGCCGGCGGGCATCTGGACGATGGACAGCAGCGAGTCCATGCCGTCGAGCGTCTTAAGCGGGACGGGAACTCCGATGACCGGCAGCGGGGTCACAGAGGCGAGCATGCCGGGCAGGTGCGCAGCGCCGCCGGCGCCGGCAATGATGACGCGCAGCCCGCGCTCGTGGGCGGTCTGGCCATAGCGGATCATTTCCGTCGGCATCCGGTGGGCCGAAACCACATCCGCTTCGAAGGGGATGCCAAATTCGGCCAGGGCCTCAGCAGCGGCCTCCATGACCGGCCAGTCCGAATCCGAACCCATAACAAGGCCCACGATCGGCGCGGCTGAATCTGAGTCAGCGGCGTGGATTGAAGCTGTGCGGGTGCTCATGCGGTCTCCTCGGAGTCTTGCGACGTTCGGGCCGGCGTCCGGCCGTCACGGATGATGCTTGCGACGATCGTGGCACGCTGCCGGACCGAATCAACGTCAGATGCCGAAGCCCCCACCAGGTTGACGTGGCCGATCTTCCTGCCGGGCCGGACCGACTTGCCATAGCAATGGATCTTCGCGGCGGGCTCTGTGGCCATGGCCTGGGGAAAGGCAGAGTACAGCTCCTGGTTCTCGCCGCCGAGGAAATTCTTCATAACCACTACCGGGCCCAAGGCGTCCGTGGCGCCGAGGGGCAGGTTCAGGACCGCCCGCAGGTGCTGCTCGAACTGGCTCGTTACAGACCCGTCCTGGGTCCAGTGCCCGGTGTTGTGCGGACGCATTGCGAGTTCGTTGATCAGGAAGCCGGAGCCAACACCCGGAGTTTCGAAGAGTTCCACGGCCATGACACCGGTGACCCCGAGTTCGTTGGCGATGCGGATTGCCGCGTCTTCGGCTGCTGCGGCCACTTCGAGGGGGATGTCCTGGGCGGGGGCAATTACTTCGTCGCAGACGCCGTCCACCTGGATGGTGTGGACTACGGGCCATGCGCGGGATTCACCATCCGGAGTCCTGGCAACGAGCGCTGAAAGCTCCCGGCTGAACTCCACCTTGGCTTCAGCCAGCAGGGGGGCCATGGCCTCGAACCAGTCCGCGGTGTCCGCGGCTTCGGCTGCCGACCCGACGATGCGGACGCCCTTGCCGTCATAGCCGCCGCGCGGCGTCTTCAGCACCACGGGCCAGCCGGTCTTCTCGCCAAAAGCAACCAAGGCATCGACGTCGGCCACCGAGGCCCATACGGGGTTCGGCAGCTCCAGCCTGTCAATGGCGGCACGCATCACCAGCTTGTCCTGTGCGTGGACCAGGGCATCCGGGCCGGGCTGCACATTGACACCGGCCTCCTGGAGGGCCCGCAGGTGGTCGTTGGGGACGTGCTCATGATCAAACGTCATGACGTCCAGCCCCTTGGAGAACTCCAGCAGGGCGTCAAGGTCCTTGTAGTCACCTACCGGCGACGTCGGCACAGCGGAGACTGCGGATACGTCCTCGCCTTCGGCCAGGACACGGAGTTCAAAGCCCAGGGCCGTTGCGGCGGGGGCCATCATGCGGGCAAGTTGGCCGCCGCCAACTACGCCGATTACTGGAAAAGTCACAAGAGCCAGCCTACAGAAGAGCAGAGGCGTTACGGGCGTCCGCATCGTTTCGGCCCGGAATTTGCGT
The DNA here is from genome assembly GCF_030812315.1 of Arthrobacter oryzae. Classification (GTDB taxonomy): domain Bacteria; phylum Actinomycetota; class Actinomycetes; order Actinomycetales; family Micrococcaceae; genus Arthrobacter; species Arthrobacter oryzae_B. Next base: position 16,355 of record NZ_JAUSSM010000005.1, read on the forward strand.
CATTTCGATGCCCGCGCAGTCCTGTGCTGCAGGGCCGTCGGGACTGCTCCCAGCCTTTTCGGGCTAAAATGGGTTCTTGGCCCTGTGGCCGGAAATCTCAGACGGCCATGGAGGGTCATGATTTACACACTTGCAGAACGTTTGCGCGGACTCGCCTCACTTTTCTGGCGTGAGGTGGCAAAGTTCGGCGCCGTCGGCGGTGTCGCCTTCGTTATCGACAACGGCCTGACGTACTTCCTGATGCACGGCCCGATGTCCGACAGCGAGGCCAAAGCCAGGTTCGTGGGCGCCTCGGTGGCCACGATCTTCTCCTGGATCGCCAACCGGTTCTGGACCTTCCGGCACCGCCGCCAGGATAACGTGATCCGCGAGTTCTTTATGTTCATCCTGATCAACGGCATCGGCATCGGCATTTCCACCGGGTTCACGGCACTGGCCAAATACTCGTTCGGCGTCACGGACAAGAACATGCTGTTCCTTGCCGGTGTGGCGGGCATCCTGGTGGCCACCGTGGTCCGCTTCTTCGCATACCGGTTCCTCGTCTTCAACAAGGAACTCGACGAAGAGCCGGCATTCTCGCATGACCACGAGATCATCGAGCTGCACCACCACCAGAACAAGCATGCAGTCCACGTTCCCGGCGGCGAGCCGGAGGCAAGGCTGAAGGATCCGGACCTCCCCAGCCCGCCCCGCATGAACTAGCGGGGATTATTCTCCCTGCACGCGTTCGTCGCTGAGGAGCTTGTCTGTCACCTTGACGTCAGCGTGGACCAGCACGACGGAACCGCCGTTATGCCAGGCGCCCACTGACTGGACGAGCGCCGCCTCGAGGCCGTCCGCGGCCCGGACCAGCAGACGCACCCCGGCGTCGTGGGCAGCCGCGAAGCCTTCGAGCAGGTCTGAGTGTGCGTAAGCGGTGCCGGTGGATGACACGATTGCCCGCGCCGAACCATCCGGGTCCTCATGCGCCATAAATACATCACCATGTGAGCGGACCTCTGAGCCAAAATCGACGACGCCGGGAGGCAGCTCTCCGGGCCAGCGCATGGCGAGTGCGGGAAGCGGGACGGCAATAACGGCGTCGAACGCCGATTCCGGGTAGCCGGATTCCGGCGAGTGTGTGGCGAGCAGTTCGGCGTCGCCGGAGTCCAGGACGACCTCCATCCCGAGTTGCCACGCGGCAAGGGCCAGGATCATGGACTTCCAGTGCGCGGGAAGATCCAGCCGCAGCCGCATCCCGGGTTCGGCGTCGAGCTCGTCCTGCAGCAGGTTGCTGGTCTTGGCGACCCAGTTGTCCAGGACGCGGCCGGACAGCTCCACCCTCTCGGCGTCGGGTCCGTACCAGGTCAGTCGCGGGGACGTGGAGTGGCCGGACCGCAGTGCAGTCATCAAATCGATCGCCGGTATGCTCATGCCAACATCTTGCCACGGCGCCTGCACGCGCGGGAGGTCAGTTTGGGGGCGGTGGGAAGCCGGGGTGAGCCGGGGAGAGCATCAAGCGTCATGTGATCTCTGCCACGCGTCGATAACTAACTTTGTTAGCTTAAATGAGGCGCGGACGGCGGAAATCCCGGAATTCCCGGAAAATTCACAGAAAACTAGTCAGTAGGCTGTCAAAATCGCGGAGATCCCGGCGAGTCGGCCGAAAAACCCCGGGCGTGGCGTGGCGGCGGATTGTGCTCCGAGTTGATTATTATCCCGCTGCCGCTTGACTCCCAACGACTTACACACGTGTAATTAGTTATCGAAAGCCATTGCGCAATACGGGCCACACAACCGAGTGTCCAGGTATGCAGGCAGGGGCAGCAACATCAGGAGGGACGCCATAATGGGGCAAGTTGAGCGTATCCATGAAGATGCCGTCGTCGCCGGTCAGGCGTCGGCAAAATACCGTTCACGGGGCGTGCCAAGCGATTGGTATGTAGATCCGGCCGATCCGGATGCTGCCGAGCGGTACAACCAAAGCACCAAAGATTCACTGCAGGACCAGGCCACCGCCTTCCTGGCAGCGCATGAAGCGCTCCTGGCAGGCAATCCGGACCAGGACAACGATCTGCATGATCCTCCGATGGAACTGCAGACCCTTCATTCGGGAACCACCGCGCAGCCGGTCTGGATCGGCCTTCCCTTCCAACAGGACTTCGACGACGAAGGCGAACTTGGGTGGCAGACGGACGCGCTCTGCGCACAGACAGATCCGGAGGCTTTTTTTCCCGAAAAGGGAGGCTCCACCCGTGACGCCAAGAAAGTCTGCGGCGCCTGCAACGTACGCTCACAGTGCCTGGAATACGCGCTGTCGAACGACGAACGCTTTGGCATTTGGGGAGGCCTCTCCGAACGCGAGCGCCGTCGGCTGAGGAAGCGGGCAGTCTAATTCTTCAAGTAGTACACGTCACCGCCGTTGTGGTCGCCCACAACGGCGGTGACTATCTCCCCACGACCCTGGCGGCTTTGTCGGAGCAGACCCGTCCGGTGGACGCCTTCATCGGCGTCGACACCGGCTCACGAGACAATTCCGTGGCTCTGCTTGATGACGCGTTCGGCGAAGCCAATGTCACTACCTTCCAGCAGGGGAGGGGCGGGATGGGGGACGCTGTCAAGGCCGGACTGGCTGCCCTCGCCCCTTGGGACCCGGAACGGCCCGGGGCCGACACGGAGTGGGTCTGGCTGCTGCACGACGATGCAGCCCCCGCCCCGGAAGCCCTTGCCGAACTCCTGCATGCCGTGGAGCGGGCACCGTCGGTGACCGTGGCAGGCTGCAAACAGCTGGACTGGCACGCCAGACGGCGCCTGATCGATGTCGGGCTTTCCACCAGCCGCTGGGCTGAGCGGCTGACCCTCATCGAGGCGGACGAACTCGACCAGGGGCAGTACGACGGCCGCAGCGACACTTTTGCGGTCAACTCCGCCGGCATGCTGGTGCGCCGGGACGTCTGGGAGGAACTGGGCGGCTTTGACCCAGGCCTGCCCGGCACCGGGGACGACGTCGACTTCTGCTGGCGCAACCGGCTGGCCGGACACCGCGTGGTGGTGGTGCCGACGGCGCGGATGTTCCATGTTTCGCACCGGCCGCATGCGCTGGGCAGCGCCAGCGCCGCCCGCAAGGCCCAGGTTCACCTGCGCCTCAAGCACGCGGTGCTTTGGAAGGTGCCGCTGCATGCGGCAGGGGCGCTGCTGGGGAGCCTCTTCAAGCTCGTCCTGAGCATTGCTGTCAAGGACCCCGGCCACGGATTCTCCCAGCTCACCGCAACGTTCGTTGCACTGGGCAGGCCCCGCTCCGTGATCCGCGGACGCCGCGAGGCAGCACGCACTCGGAAGATCCGCCGCTCGGTCATCAAAGGGCTCCAGACCCCGCGGCGCGAGGTCTGGGCCCACCGGCGTTCCCTCATTGAAGCCCTGGGTTCCGACGATTCGACCGAGGACGCCGCCAGGGCCGATCCGCTGGCCGAGCAGCCGAGCGGCGACTCCACGGACGATTTCGCCGCACTGACCACCTCCGATCGCGGCTGGGTGGGCAGCGGTGCCGTGCTTGCCGTGTTCCTGACGGCTGCGGCCTCGCTGATTGGGCTCTCCGGATTTTTCCGCGCCGAAGCCGTGTCCGGCGGGGCGCTGATTCCGCTCTCCTCGAGGGTTTCGGACATTTGGCACCACGCCACCAGCTGGTGGATCGGGCTGGGCGCCGGAATGCCGGGCCACGGCGACCCCTTCGCCTTTCTCCTGTGGATCCTTGGCCTGGCCGGCGGCGGGGATGCGAACAGCGCCCTGGCGTGGCTTCTGCTGCTGGCCATGCCGCTCTCCGGCCTCACTGCGTGGTTCGCCGCGGGCGGCCTGACCACGCGGCGGCGGTTCCGCCTCGTCGCCGCCCTCGTGTGGGGCGGAGCGCCCGCCCTGCAGATCGCGCTGAACCAAGGGCGACTTGGCGCACTCATTGCCCACATCATGATGCCGCTGCTGGTCCTGGCGCTGCTGCGCGCCACCGGCACCGCCCGGGGGCACGGCCGCTTTGCCGTTCCCGAAGCAGGGGACCGGCGGTTCATGGAAAAGCCCCCCGCCAAACCGGGCGTCAACGGAACCCCGTCCTGGACGGCCGCTGCGGCCGCCGGCCTGGCCCTTGCCGTTGTGGCAGCAGCGGCACCGTCGCTGCTGCTTCCGTCCGCCGTCGTGGTTGTCCTGGCCGGGATCTTTCTAGGCAGGCGCGGCCGCACCGTATGGTGGGCCCTGCTTCCCAGCGCCGCACTATTTGTTCCGTTTGGTATCTCTATCCTCGACCGTCCCCGGGCAATGCTGGCAGACCCCGGCGTGCCGCTCGGCTTTGACGCCGCGCCGTTGTGGCAGCAGATTCTGGGTCAGCCGCTCCATTTCGATGCCGACGGCGGCCTGGCCGGCCTTCCCGTGTTCGACGGATCCGCTGTCCCGTGGGCCCTGCTGCTGGCCCTCCTGATCGGGGCCCCGGTCCTGGCCCTTGCGACGGCGGCACTCTTTGTCCCGGGCAAGCGCACCCGCGTCGCCCGTGCCTTGTGGGTAGCAGGCCTGATCATCCTCGCCTGCGGCTGGCTCGCGGGCCACGTCGCCACCGGTGCCAGCGCCGACACCCTCGTCACGCCCTTCACGGGTCCTGCCGTGTCCGCGGCCGGATTCGTGCTGCTGGGCGCCGCCCTGATCGGGGCCGACGGACTTCTCTGCTTCGCGGAGAAGCCGGCTGCTGTCCCGTCCGCCCGCAGGATCGCCCTCAAGTCCGTGTCCGTCCTTGCCATGGTGCTGCTCCTCGCCGGACCCGTGGCCGGCCTGACCGCCTGGGCCGCCCAGAACCTTCTGCAGTCGGCGTCCGGGGCTGCCCCTGCGACGGCGGGAACCGCACCTCTGGGAACCGCCCGGCAGATTGCGCCCACGGCTGCCCGCACGCTTCCGGCCACGGCGATCGACCGCGGCCAGGGTCCGGAGCAGGCACGGACGCTGGTCATCGACACGGCGGAGGACGGCACCTTTGATGCCTCCATCGTGAGGGGCGCCGGAACCACCCTGGACGGGCTGTCCACCATCGCTGCCGCCCGCAACATCATGGGCGACCCCGGCCAGGAAACCGTCAGGGACGACGACGCCGTCACGGCAGCCCTGCGCAGCGTTGTGGCCACAGTGGTCGCCGGCCAGGGCGTTGACCCGCGACCCGAACTTGAACGCCTGGGAGCAGGATTCGTTGTCCTCCGGGCCGCGGACACCGCTGCGCAGCTGACCGCCAGCAGGATGGATGCCGTGCCCGGGCTTGTGGCCGTGGGGCAAACCAACGTCGGCTGGCTCTGGCGGATCAGCCCGCTCAACCAGCCGGTCATTGACGCCGCGGACGTAGCCCACCGGGTGCGCATCGTTGACGGCTCCGGCGCTGCGGTCGGGCTCCTGCCGTCCGGCCTGGAAACTGTTGACGCCGCTGTCCCGGATGGCCCTGAAGGCCGGCTCGTGGTCCTCGCCGAACGCGCTGATCCGGGATGGTCCGCATGGATGGACGGCCGGCGCCTGACGTCCACGGCGTCCGGCTGGTCCCAAGCATTCACCCTCCCAGCCCAGGCCGGCCAGCTCACCATCCGTTACGAGAGCCCCTGGGCAGCGTGGACCGCCGTCGGCCAGGCAGTGGTCATCGGTCTGACGGTACTGCTGGCAGTCCCCATGCCAGCCCGCCGGCCGAACACCGGCCTCTCCCGGGACGAAGGCTCCCTGCGTAAGGAACATCAGCATGCATAAGGACGAGAACGACGGCGTGCCGGAACCCACCCGGGACGACGTAGCCTCCGCGACGGGCACTGGAGCCCCGGTGAACGACTTTGACGCGGATGCCCACGACGCAGCGGCGATCTCTGACACAGACGCCAACGCCGGAGGGGCTGCTCCGTTGGCCGCCGGCCTGAAGCGGCTCAGCGGACGCGGAACCTCCGGACCTGGAAATTCCGGACGAGGAAATTCCGTCCGCGGAAGGGTTGCCGGGATCGCCTCCGCAGTGGCGATCGTGGCCGCCGCCGGCACCTTGGTTGCCGCGGCATCGATGGCGCCCCAGAGCGCCGGCAGCCGCCGGCTCGAAGCGCCGCTGACGGCAGTCCCTGCGGGAAGCAATGTGGGGATCTGCCCTGGCCCGGCCAGGCTGTTGGAAGGCACTCCCGTGGGCACCGATCCGCAGTTCAGCCCGGAGTCGGCTACTGCCAGGACCCTCGTCAATGCCGCCGTGCTGAGCACCAATGCCGGTGTGCTGCCCGGCAGCAGGCTGGCCGAACTGAACGGCACTGCGCTTGCCGAAATCGCCAAGGACCCCGGCACCCCCACCGCCGCGGCCACGCCTGCCGCACTGCTGGCAGGGGTTGTTTCCCAGCGGGCAGTGGATTCCGTCAGTGTCCTGAGCGCGGACGCCGTGGGCAACCAGCAGGCCACGGCCGGAGCCGTCATGAATTACACCGCCACCGACGGTGACCTCCAGGGGTCCGCCGCCGCAGGCTGCCAGCCGCCGTCCAACGATCTGTGGCTGGTGGGCGCGAACACTGCGCTGGGCCGGACCGCGGTACTGAACCTCAGCAACGCCTCCAGCACCCCGGCCACCGTCAGCCTGGACCTGTACGGTGCGCAGGGCCAGATCCAGGCGCCCGGCAGCAGGGGGCTGCTGGTGGCGCCAGGGACCACCCGTTCAATCGTCCTGGCCGGCCTGGCTCCGGACCAGGAAAAACTGAGCATCCATGCCCGCAGTGCCGGGGGACCGGTTACCGCTGTCATCCAGCAAAGCACCCTTCGCGGACTCACTCCCGGCGGCGTGGACTTCATTGTGCCGGGGGCGGCCCCCGCAACCCGGCAGGTGATGTCCGGGGTGGATATCCAGGATCCGGCTTCCGCCAAAGCCCTCACCGCCAAACAGGGGTTTGCCGACGCCGCGGCGGCCCTGCAGATCGCTGTTCCCGGTCCGGCCGATGCCGTGGTGGAGATCAAGCTCTACGGGCGCGACGGGCAAAAGGCACTGCCAGGCGGCGGCGTTGTCACGGCCAAGGGCGGATCCGTGACCGAGGTCTCCCTGGCTGGTGTCCCGGCCGGCCAGTACACCGTCGCAGCCAGCGCCGATGTCTCGTTCGCCGCCGCTGTTCGGGTCACACGCGGCCAGAAGTCGGAGAGCGCCACGGACTTCGCGTGGTCGCCGTCGTCCGCCAGGCTCGGCAGCCAGCATGTGGTCGCGGTGCCGCGCAGCGGAGAGCGGTACCTGGTCCTGGGGGCGCCCGATGACCGGGCCAAGATCACCTATACGCCGATCACGGCCGACGGCAAGGTCCGCACGGCCGCCACCGCGGACCTCGCCGGCGGTACCACGGCCCTCATCAAGGTTCCGGGCGAAGTGGGCGGGGCTGACGTGCTCGGGTACGTTGTGTCAGCATCCGGCGATGCCGCGTACGGAACGGTGCTGCTGGAGCAGGACGGGCGCGCGGACATCGCAACGGTCGCAGTGGCCCCCGGCGCTGCGGGCCAGGAGCAGGTTGCGGTAAAGCTGGGCTACTAGCCGGAGGCTAGTAGCGGCGCCGGTACACGGGGTCCAGTGTTTCCGGCGCGACACCCAGCATTTCGGCGGTGCGTTCCACCACGACGTCGTGCACCAGGTCCTGGAGTTCTTCACGGCTGGAGCAGGCGTTCTCGATGACCCGGCGATAGAGCGTGATCACCGGACCTTCATCGGCGGTGGCGGGTTCATACAGTCCCATGGGCGCGGGGGACCGGTCCGCAACCAGTTGTTCCAGGCCTTGCGGGATCTCGTCTACGGCAAACCTGACGCCGTCCAGGGGCTTTCCCCAGATGTCGTGCAGCCGCTGGGCGGAGTCCAGGACCATCTCGTCAAAGCGGTCCGAGCGGGTGCGGTATCCGGGCAGAGTGGGCAGCATCAGTTCGCCGCGCAGGCCGCGGCCGTGCCGGTTCCTGCGGCGCTCTCGAAAGCCCTTCCCGCGGGCCGCTTCCGCGGGCGTGGCGCTGTCCGCCGGCTGGCCGGCTCCCGGGTCAGCCAACCGGACCGTAAAACCCGGAACGTGGTGCGATTGCTGCATACATTGACTCTAAACCCGCCGCATGAAATACGCGACATAACCCGAAACGCCACACTGACCAGCCCGGCCTCATGCGACGCCACGGGACCCTGCGGACCGGAATGCACGGCAACGCCATTAACGGGGAGTAGTCTGTGATGTCGTGGGTGCTATTCGTCAATGTTCAAGATCGGCCTGCCGCAAGTCTGCGGTGGCAACTTTGACGTACGTTTATGCGGACTCCACAGCTGTCCTGGGTCCGCTGGCCACGTACGCGGAACCGCATTGTTACGATTTGTGCGAACAGCACGCCGGGTCGCTGACGGTGCCGAGGGGTTGGGAAGTGCTACGCCTGGCCATGCCGGCCTCGCCGCCGCAGCCGGGGCCCGATGACCTTTTGGCCCTCGCCAACGCCGTCCGGGAGGCGGCCCTGCGGCCGTCCGCCGCGGATGGGGCGCCGGGCCAGCGGTCGGCGCACGCCGCGCTGGAGGCCCCGCCCGTGACCGAAGGCACCCGACGGGGCCACCTGCGCATCCTCCGCGAACCGTCCTAAGCCGCGTCCCTCCTAAACGCGGTACAGCCGGGAAGCTTGTACGCTTGAAGCTGCAAATCCATCGGCCACCGGCGCGCCTGCTGCGGCGCCCATCAGGGAGCATCCACCATGCCAAAGATCAGTCCTGACTTGTTGTCTGTCCTGCGTTGCCCAGTCACTGGCTCCACGCTGGTACAGGAAGGCGATGAACTCGTCTCGACCGCCGCCGGCGAGTCCGGGGAAAAGCTGCGCTACGCGATCGAGGACGGCATCCCGCTGCTGCTGCCGCCGGAACTGCTTTCAGCCGCCAACGCCGCGTCGTCGGACCAGCACGACGGCGGGCAGAGCACTTCAGCGTCCGGTTCCAGCGCTACCGGTTCCGCATCCTCCAGTTCCGCCGCCGCGGGTCCCGCCAGCGCCGAATAACTGACCGGCCGGCCCATCGCGCGTCCGCCCGGCGTCGAACTTCCCATAGTTCGCCGAACGGCCGCGACTTTCCTCCGTTCCAGAATTTCCCCGGATACAACACTAGGACTCACATGACTTTCGATTACAAGGTTGCCGACATCTCCCTGGCCGAGGCCGGCCGTCACCAGATCCGCCTCGCGGAGCACGAGATGCCGGGACTCATGTCCCTGCGCGAAGAGTTCGGTGCCAGCCAGCCGCTCAAGGGAGCCCGGATTGCCGGATCCCTCCACATGACGGTCCAGACAGCCGTGCTGATCGAAACGCTCACCGCTTTGGGCGCCGAGGTCCGCTGGGCTTCGTGCAACATCTTCTCCACCCAGGACGAAGCCGCTGCCGCCGTTGTGGTGGGCAAAGGCACCGTTGAGAACCCGCAGGGCGTTCCCGTGTTCGCGTGGAAGGGCGAGACCCTCGAAGAATACTGGTGGACCGCCGAGCAGATCCTCACCTGGCCCGGTGCGGACAGCAACCCGGACCTTGGCCCGAACATGATCCTCGACGACGGCGGCGACGCCACCATGCTGGTGCACAAGGGCGTCGAATTCGAAGCCCTCGGGTCCGTACCTGCCGCAGCAGAGGACGAGTCCGAGGAAGGCCGCGTCTTCCTTGACGTGCTGAAAGCTTCCCTCGCCAAGGACCCGCAGAAGTGGACCAGCATCGGCTCCCGCCTTCTCGGCGTCACGGAAGAGACCACCACCGGCGTGCACCGCCTCTACCAGCTGGCTGAGCAGGGCAAACTGCTCTTCCCCGCCATCAACGTCAACGACTCGGTGACCAAGAGCAAATTCGACAACAAGTACGGCATCCGCCACTCGCTGCCGGACGGCATCAACCGCGCCACGGACGTCCTGATGGGCGGCAAGGTCGCCGTCGTCTGCGGATACGGCGATGTGGGCAAGGGCGCCGCTGAAGCCTTCCGCGGTCAGGGCTCCCGCGTGATTGTCACGGAGATCGATCCGATCTGCGCCCTGCAGGCGGCCATGGACGGCTACCAGGTGGCGAAGCTGGAGAGCATCCTCAGCGAGGGACACATCTTCATCACCACCACCGGCAACAAGGATGTCATCATGGCCGAGCACATGGCCGGGATGCGCGACAAGGCGATCGTGGGCAACATCGGCCACTTCGACAACGAAATCGACATGGCCGGACTGGCACGGATTCCGGGCATCAAGAAGGTGGAAATCAAGCCGCAGGTGCACGAATGGGTCTTTGCCGCAGACTCCGACACGGGAACGGGCAGTCGATCCATCATCGTCCTCTCCGAAGGCCGCCTCCTGAACCTGGGCAACGCCACCGGCCACCCGTCCTTCGTGATGAGCAACTCCTTCGCGAACCAGACGATTGCTCAGATTGAACTGTTCACCAAGCGGGACCAGCCCGAGGGCGAGCGGGAATACGAAAAGCAGGTCTATGTACTGCCGAAGATCCTCGACGAAAAGGTTGCCCGGCTGCACCTGGACGCATTGGGTGTGGAGCTGACGGAACTGTCCAAGGAGCAGGCCTCGTACCTGGACCTGGACGTTGCCGGACCGTACAAGCCGGACCACTACCGCTACTAAACCCGAGGCGGTCGGCAAACCGGCAGGAAAAACCACGGAGGAAGGGCCCCGGATCACAATCCGGGGCCCTTCCTGCAACATGCAACGGGTTCCGGCTTCCGTGCGATAAAATTGACCGGGCAGCGCTGGACGCTGCACGCAACTGAACACGCATCACAGCTGAAGATAACGACGCTGGAACACGGTATGGGGCTGATCAGAGGCCTGTCGGGGGACATGGAGAAGGTCATGACTGAAGTCCGCAAGCGTAAAACCATGAAGATCCTGGGCGTCGCCGCCATCTGCGCCGCGGTGGCTGCCGGCGGCATCGGCGTTGCCACGGCCCCCAGCTGGGCTGAGCCCGTTTTCCAGTCTGAGTCTTCCAGCCCGGTCCGGAACGAACCCGGGCTGGCTGCTCCGGTCGTCAAGGCCGTCGAGCTGGGCGTGACGCCCACGGACGGAGCCGCGGGGGTCAACCCGGCCGTCGCGCCGTCGGTTAAGGCCGTGAACGGAACGGTGAAGGACGTTGTGCTGGCAACGGCCGGTGGCGAGCCGGTCAAGGGCACCCTGAGCGCCGACGGTTCCACCTGGACCGCCCTGGACCCCCTGCAGTTCGACGCCGCCTACGAGTACGCCTTCACGATCGTGGACCAGGCAGGCCGCGAAACCAAGAAGACCCAGACGTTCACCACGGTGGCCACGGCAAACGAGGCCGACGCTGCCGTGTACCCGCAGAACGGTTCCACTGTGGGATCGGGCCAGCCGATTGAAATCGTCTTTTCCGAGCCGGTCCTGAACAAGGAAGCCATGGAGAAGGCCGTGACCGTCACTGCGTCCTCCGGCCAGGCAGTCGCCTGGCGCTGGTATTCCGACCAGCGCGTGCGCATCCGACCGGAGGCTTTCTGGGCCTCCGGCAGCCAGGTCACCGTTGACCTCAAGCTCTTCGGTGTGGATTTCGGGAACAAAATGATTGGCAACGTCGACACCAAAGTCAGCTTCAAGGTCGGCCCGCAGCGCGTCGCAATCGTGGATGACCTCACCAAGACCATGAACGTGTACTTTGACGGCCAGCTGGTGAAGACCGCCCCCGTGACCCTGGGCGACGCCGAGTGGCTCTCACCCACCGGGTACGCCGTAATCATGGAACAGGAACGCCATTCGAAATTCAACGCCGGCAGCATCGGCCTCAAGCCCGGTGACAAAGGCTACTACCCGCCGCTGACCGTCGAATACGCCAACAGGCTCACGTCATCGGGCGTTTACGTCCACCAGGCCCTCGAGTCGGCCTGGAGCTCCGTGGGCAGGGTCAATGTCTCCCACGGCTGCGTCGGGCTGCTGCCGGCTGACGCCGCCTGGTTCTTCAACAACATGAAGACCGGCGACGTCGTTCAGACCCTCAACACGGGTGCCCCGGCGGTTGAGCCGCTTGAGGGGTACGGCGACTGGAACATTCCCTGGGCACAGTACGCCAAGAGGTAGCTGCTGTGGCCTACGGGGTGTCCCGGCCGTAGGGGATTCGGTTCAGCCGTTCCCCCACGCCGGTGCTGCGTGCCCGTGCCCGGGTCAGCCGGCTAAGTTCCCGCTCGCGGCGCTCGACCAGGACTGCGGCCAGGTACTCTTCGGGTCCTGTGCCCGCAGGCGGCGGCGGGGCCACGCAGGCTGAAACCTCGTTGGCCAGCGAGGCCGCCATTGAGGCGCGCGACGACGGCGACATCCGTCCGGCCTGGCGGATGAACTGCGCGGACCGGCGGGCCACGGCGTCCGGTATCCGGCCGATGTCAGCCAGCGCGGCCCAGGACCTCAGGTGCGGAAGGACGAACGGGACGAACGGTGGTTCCGCGGGCACCCGGCGGCGGAGCGAGTAGGTTCCTGCCACCACATCGCCGAGCCGCTTGGACTTGTCGTTGAACAGCGCGACGGCGATTGCCAGTCCGCCGAACGTTACGTAGATCTCCAGGAAACCGATCAGGCCGCGGATCAGTGCGTGGCGGAACCGGATGGCGCCGCCGTCGTCCCGAACGATCCGGAGACCGGCGGCGAGCTTGCCCAGCGACAGGCCCCGGGTGAGGGTTTCCACTGCCACGGGGAGGATCACGAAGCAGAAAACCACACTGACCAGGACCAGTGTGCGCGCGGCCGCCCCGTCCAGGTCGCTGTAGGCGGACGCAATCACCGTCATCATGACGATGAGGAGGACCACGTTGGCAACGACGTCCAGAATCACCCCCAGCGCCCGCGCGGCGAACGACGCCGGGCGTAGCTCCAGTACAACTGCTTCACCTGTGATGATTGAGCTCAAGCCGGGTCCCCGTCCCTACACGCCACCTACGAACGCTCACAGTCTAATCCGGGCGCGCTAGGGTAGTGCCGTGGACATCGATGCGTTCTCCGCCGTTAACGGGGACAAATGGGCGCGGCTCTACGTGCTGGCGTACAAACGGCGGCTCAACGGGAGCGAAGCCGATGAACTGCTGCGCCTTTACCAGGCCACGTCATCGCATCTGTCCCTGCTGCGTTCCGTTGCGCCGGAGAGCGGGCTCTCCGCCCAGTTGTCGGCCACGCTGGCGCAGGCCCGCACCCGTTTCACCGGGGCACGGTCCAACTTCATGGACGACCTCGCCCGGTTCTTCGTCATCGCCCTGCCGGCGGCGTTCTACCGGCTCCGCTGGCTCACTGTCTGGTGCGGCCTGGCGTTCTGCCTGATCGCGGGCGCGTACGCGCTGTGGATCGCCACGTCACCGGATGCGCTCCGTGCCCTCGGTTCGGACGCCACCATCAAGCAGTACGTCGAAAGAGACTTCATCGACTACTACTCGGAGAATCCCGCGGCGTCCTTTGCGGGAGCTGTCTGGACCAACAACGCGTGGATCTCTGCCCAGGCAGTGGCCCTGGGCATCACGGGTTTCTGGGTTCCCATGATCCTGTTCGGCAATGCCCAGGGTGTGGGTGTCGCGGCAGGAGTTTTCGCCGCCGTCGGCAAGTCGGATGTTTTCTTCAGCTACATTCTTCCCCACGGCCTGATGGAGCTCACCGCGGTCTTCATTGCCTGCGCGGCCGGCCTGAAGATCTTCTGGGCGATGGTTTCGCCGGGGCCCCGGACCAGGGGCCAGGCCGTGGCGGCGGAAGGCCGCTCGCTGATCACTGTGGCACTGGGACTTGTCCTGGTGCTGTTCGTCTCCGGCCTCGTGGAAGGGTTCGTCACACCCAGCAGCCTTCCCGTGTGGGCCAAGATCAGCATCGGCGCCGCGGTACTGGCGGCGTACTGGACGTACGTCCTGGTCTGGGGCCGGCGCGCCTACCTTTCCGGTGCCAGCGGCGACCTGGACAGCGCGGATGCCGGGTACACGGCGTTGGCCTCCTGAATCCGGTCAGCCGAATCCCGTCATCTGAATCCGGTTAGGAACGGGGTGGCACCTCCCGCCACGGAGTGGCTGACGGTAGGCTCATCTGGAGATAAGTAGCGTTGCCTGGCGGTGTCAGGGCGGCGCGGACGCCTACGGAAGTGAAGCTGCAGTGACTGAGAAAACTCCCACCCCGCCGAATCGGCAGGATCCGCACGTGGACCCCGCCGACGACACTGACGAGCCTGCGTTCGACTGGATGAAGCCCGCCGGTGCGGGAGCAGGCACAGCGGCGACGGCAAAGGAACCGGCCCCGGCTGGAAAGTCCATCCCTGACGCAGGCAAGGACCAGCCGGCAGCGTCCGCCGGCACTCCTGCACGCCAAGGCGGCACCCCTGCACGACAGAGCGGCGCCTCCCCGGCTGTTGCATCCCAAGCCGCTGCATCCCAAACAGTTGCTTCCCCGGCCGCCGCATCCCGGGCCGGAATGCCGCGGGCTGCAGCGTCGCCCCAGGCCGAAAGCCGCGCGGACCGCAAGGCCGCGGAGGCCGCCGTCGAGCCTGGCGCTCCCGAGCCGCAGGGGAGGGGGACGCACTTCCGCGAACCACTTCCCACGTCCGCGCTCCAGATCCGCCCGCCGCAGGATGAGGTGGAGCGCCGGAACGCCGAGCGTGAACACGCCGCCAATACCAAACCCGTATTGCCCCGCGTGATGCAGGTACTGCTTGCTGCCTTCTACCCGCTGATCCTGCTGGTCCTGGCCGTGCGGGCCGTCACCAGCCCGCTGTTTCTGTGGGTGGAATACAACCGTCCCGGCTTCCCCGGCGACGGCTACGGCTTCAGCACCGATGACCGCATGACCTACGGGTCCTACGCGGTGGACTACCTCAGCAACTGGTCCGGCCCGCGGTATCTCGGCGAGCTGGTGAACCGCAGCGGCGATCCGCTGTTCCAGGAAGGCGAAGTCAGCCACATGGCCGACGTCAAACTGGTCATCCTCTCCACTTTCGCCGGGGGTGCGCTGCTGATCCTGCTGGCCATCATCGCCATCATCTACCTGCGGCGCCGCAGCACCGGGGGAGTCCGTCGAGGCCTGTTCGCCGGCTCCATCGTGACCCTTGTAATCATTCTGGGGCTCGGCACACTGGCAGCGCTGGGCTGGCAGCAGTTCTTCACGGAGTTCCACCGCATCTTCTTCGCCAGCGGGACCTGGACGTTCGCCTTGGAAGACACCCTCATCCGGCTCTTCCCGGGACAGTTCTGGGTTGACGCCGGGATCGTTATCGGAGCCCTCGTGCTGATCGCGTCCGTGGTGACGCTGGTCCTCACCTGGCCCACCAGGAAGCGCCGCGGCATCGCCAAGGACAGCACTCCCAAGGACGCTGTCGCCAAGGACGGGACCAAGGACGGGACCAAGGACGACGCAGCCGCGGTGTAAACAACGGCACCAGAACCAACTACAAATGAAGGCGACCGGCACGCGTGCCGGTCGCCTTCATTTGCCCTGTGCACGGGCTTGCCCGGTGCCCGGACCGCCCATGACGTTTTGCTAGCGGTACAGTCCGTTGATGTGCTCTTCGAAGTCGCTGACGACGGCGGCCCTTTTGAGTTTCAGCGACGGCGTCAGGTGGCCTGACTCGACCGTGAATTCAGCACTCAGCAGGGCGAAGCTGCGGATGGACTCCGCCTTCGACACCAGCTGGTTGGCCTGGTCGATGGCGCCCTGGACAGCCTCGCGGACCCGGTCATCGGACGTGGCTTCGGCAACACTGATGACCGGGATCTTCCGGGCCGCGCACCAGTTCTCCAAGCCTTCCGGGTCTAGGTTGACCAGTGCCGAAACGAACGGCCGCCCGTCGCCCACCACCACGGCCTGGGCCACGAGCTGGTGCTCCCGGATCTTTTCCTCCAGCGGTCCGGGTGCCACGTTCTTGCCGCCGGCGGTCACGAGGAGGTCCTTCTTGCGGCCCGTGATGGTGAGGAAGCCGTCTTCATCCAGGGAACCGAGGTCTCCCGTGCGGAAGAACCCGTCCACGAAGGCTTCCGCGTTGGCGGCCTCGTTGGCGTGGTAGCCCTTGAAGATGCCGATGCCCTTGACCAGGATCTCGCCGTCCTCGGCGACCCGGATGGTGGTTCCGGGCACCGGGATGCCTACGGTTCCCACTTTGGTCCGCGACGGGGTGTTGGCGGTGCACGGGGCCGTGGTCTCGGTGAGCCCGTAACCCTCGAGCACGGGGATGCCTGCGCCGCGGAAGAAGTGCGCGTCGTTGGAGCTCAGCGGGCTGGCGCCGGAGACGGTGTACCTGAGCTGGCCGCCGAAGGCCTGGCGGAGCCTGGGGTAGAGCAGCCGGTCAAAAACGGCGTGTTTGGTGCGGAGCATCAGGCCCGGCCCGGTGCCCGTTCCGCGTGCGGCAGCGTCGAGGGACCGGGAGTAGTCGATGGCCGCAACGGAAGCGGCGGCGAACAGCCGTTCCTTTCCCGCGAGGGCTGCCTTGTGGCCGGCACCCGCATAAACCTTCTCAAAGATCCTGGGCACCACCAGCAGGAAGGTGGGTTTGAACGTGCCCAGGTCCTCCAGCAGTTGGGCGGCACTGGAAGTATGCCCCAGGGTTACTCCCGCGCTGAGGCACACCACCTGGACGGCACGGGCCAGGACATGGGCGAGGGGGAGGAACATCAGCGTCCGGGCACCCTCCTGCCGCAAGAGCTCGGGTAGGAATTCAACGATGTTGGCGGCCACCAGGGCAAAGTTGCCGTGCGTTATCTCGCAGCCCTTCGGCTTGCCTGTGGTTCCGGAGGTGTACACCAGCGAGGCGACGTCGGCCAGGCCCGCGGTGCTGCGGTGCCGCTCCAGCTCCGCGTCGGTGACGCCGGCGCCGGCTGCGGCGAGGCTCGCCAGGTTGGGTGCGCCGCCGTCGTCGTCCATCCGCACAACAGTCAGCACAGCGTTGCCGAGCAGTTCGGAGTGGACCAGTACCCCGCCAACCAGCTCTTCCTTGGCCCGGTCCTCGACGAACACCCTGCGGGCGCCCGAGTCATGCAGGATCCATTCGACCTGGCTTGCCGAGGAGGTCTCGTAAACCGGAACGGTCACGCCGCCGGCAAACCAGATGGCGAAGTCCACGAGGGTCCATTCGTACCGGGTTCCGGACATCACAGCGACGGTGTCGCCCGGCGTGAGGCCCCCGGCGATCAGCCCTTTGGCAAGAGCCCTGACCTTGTCCAGGAACTGCCGGGCGGGGACATCAACCCACCCGTTGGGGCCCTTGCGGGAGTACACGGCGTGGGAAGGGTCCTTGGCGTGCTGCCCCAGCAGCAGGTCAGTGACGTTGCTGTCCTGATCCAGCTCCACGAGCAGTTCAGTGCTTGCTTCTCTCACAGCCAGTCTCCGTTCCGGATCCGTGATTCGACTTCCCGGTACCCCGTTTCCTCGTTCGCGGTTCCATCGCACGCGGCACCCCTGCAATACTGCCCTAGATCCAGGACGGCATCCACATCCGGAACCGCCAGTCCTGGTAGGGAATGAGTTCCGCGGTCCAGATGGGGTAGAAAAACGCCGACAGCAGCACGGCACCGGCAACAAACAGTGCCACCAGGTAGAGCCCGGATCGACGGCGCCACAGCGGGTCCTGACGCCGTCCGAGCGCCAGGCCCAGGCAGAATGTCAGGCCAAGTACCAGGAATGGTTCAAAGGACACGGCGTAGAAAGTGAACATGGTGCGTTCCGGATACAGGAACCACGGGAGGTAGCCCGCACCGACCCCGGCCAGGATGGCACCGGCCCGCCAGTCGCGGCGGCCCGCCCACCAGAAGAGCAGGATCACCAGCGAAACCGTGGCGCTCCACCAGATCAGGGGGTTGCCCACCGAGAGGATGGCGGACGTGCAACTGGCCACGTCGCACCCCGGGCTTCCCTGTTTGGGGGACTCGTAGAAAAAAGATGTGGGGCGCCCCATCACCAGCCAGCTCCAGGCGCTGGCCTCGTAGGGGTGGTCGGAGCTAAGCCCCTGATGGAACTTGTACGCCTCCAGGTGGTAGTGGGCCAGGGACCGCAGCGGACCCGGGATCCAGTCCCACTGGGCAGAGGGGTTGGTGTCGGCCCAGTGGCGGAAGTACGCATCCTTCGACTGGAACCAGCCGGCCCACGTGGAGACGTACACCAGGGCGGCAACAGGGACGATGCTCAGGAAAGCGGGAATGCCGTCCTTGATGATGCCGCCGCTGATCCAGCCCCGGATCCCTGCGATCCGGCGCGCGCTCAGGTCCCAGAAGACGGTCAGCAGCCCGAAGCCGGCCATGAAGAACAGGGCGGACCACTTAGTACCCACCGCAAGGCCCAGGCAGACCCCCGCCGCAATGCGCCACCAGCGGACGCCCAGCCACGGTCCGGAAACCAGTTGAAGCACCGACAGCCTGCCGTCCGTGGCGGCCGCGGACTGGCGGCCAAGCCTCGCTGCCAGCCGCCGTCGGCCGTCGTCGCGGTCCATCAGGAGCGCCCCGAAAGCGGCGAGGATCCAGAACATCAGGAAGATATCCAGCAGGGACGTCCTGGACATCACCAGATGGTGGCCGTCCACTGCCAGCAGGAGGCCGGCCGCGGCCCCCAGGGTCAGCGAGTGGAAGAGTTTTTGTGCGATCAGGGCGATCAGGAGGATGGACAGCGTTCCGGTCAGTGCTGCGCCGAACCGCCAGCCCAGGGGATTGTCAGGGCCGAACAGCCACATACCTGCCGCGATCATCCATTTGCCCACCGGCGGGTGCACCACGTACTCGGGGGACGCAAGGATGACTTCAGGATTCCCTGCCACGAAGGATTCGTTGGCCTTGTCCGGCCAGCCGCGCTCGTAGCCGCTGACCAGGAACGAATAGCCGTCCTTGACGTAGTACGTCTCGTCAAACACCAGGCTCCGGGGATCCTCCAGGCGGACAAAGCGAAGGATGCCGCCGATCGCCGCCGTGATGGCTGGAACCAGCCAGAACCACAGCCGCAGCGACGGCGGATAGTCCCGCCAGGTACGGATGCTTCCGAGTAGCCGTTCCTGCAGGGCGCTTTCCGTGAAAGCCTCCCGCGGCCGGCGGATCCACCGGTGCCCCTCGAGGTTTCGTCCCGATGTCCCGGACTCCGGCTGCACCGGGCTGGCTGAGTCGGCCTCGACAGGAGGTACGGAGGTCTGCGTCACGTGCCCATGCTACCTTTTGGGGCTGGAAGAGCCTGCCAGCAGTAGGCTGGTCGTGTGGACCAACAACTAAGCACTTCCCGCGCCAGCGGCTCCGATGACGCCAACACTTCCGAAGAAGCAGGTCCGACACCGTCTGCGACACTGTCCGGCGCGGCAGGTCCCGTGGAGGAAGCCGTGGAGGCGGCCGGGGAACCGGCGGCGCGCTCCACTGAAGGGCAGCCCGGCAGGATCGTGCTCGCGGCGACACCCATCGGCAACGTCGGCGATGCGTCCCCGCGGCTGGTTGAACTGCTCACCACTGCGGACATTGTCGCCGCCGAGGATACCAGGCGCCTGCACCGCCTGGTGCAGAACCTGGGTGTCACTGTGGGCGGGCGGGTGATCAGCTACCACGAGCACAACGAAGCGGTGAAGACCGCCGAACTCCTGGACCACGTGCGGGCCGGCAAGACCATCGTGATGGTGACCGACGCCGGAATGCCTGCTGTTTCGGACCCGGGTTTCCGGCTCGTCGAAGGCGCGGTGGCGGCCGGCCTGACGGTCACTGCGGTGCCTGGCCCGTCCGCGGTCCTGACGGCCCTCGCGCTGTCCGGCCTCCCCACGGACCGGTTCTGTTTTGAAGGGTTCCTTCCCCGCAAGGCGGGCGAACGCGCCTCCCGGCTGTCGGACCTCGACGCCGAACGCCGGACGATGGTTTTCTTTGAGGCCCCGCACCGGCTTGAGCCGATGCTTCGCGCGCTGCGCGAGCGTTTCGGTCCGGACCGCGCGGCTGCAGTGTGCCGCGAGCTGACCAAGACGTATGAAGAGGTCATCCGCGGCTCGCTGCGTGAACTTCTGCTGTGGGCAGAGAGCAACGAGGTGCGCGGGGAGATAGCAGTCGTAGTGGGCGGCGCTCCGGAGCGTGAGCCCGGAAAGCCGGAGGACCATGTTGCCGCCGTCAACGGCCTGATTGCGCAGGGAATCAGGCTGAAGGAGGCCGTGGCTGCCGTAGCCGAGGACGCGAAGGTCAGCAAGAGGGAGCTCTATTCCGCGGTCCTCGCAGCCCGCTAGAAACCGGGCGTGGGCCTTGTGCAGCTGCACAGCAAAGCCTGAAGTGCATAGTGCGCGCATGCATAGACGCTCCGGAGTGCGCGGCAGTACCGTGGCATTAAAGCAGCCCAGAGCTGAACCCATCCCCAACCCCAATTGCTGACGAGGGAGTCATCGTGACTGTAACTGCACAGCCCACCGTTACTGCGGAGCGCGAGAGCGAGCTGCTGGCCTCAGTTCCCACCGGACTGCTGATCAACGGCGAATGGCGCCCGGCTGCGTCCGGCAAGACGTTCGACGTCGAGGACCCCGCCACCGGCAAGGTCCTGCTGAGCATCGCTGACGCCGGTCCGGAGGATGGCAGGGCCGCCCTGGATGCGGCCGCTGCCGCGCAGGAGTCCTGGGCGAAGGTCCCGGCCCGTGAACGCGGGGAAATCCTGCGCCGTGCCTTCGAAATGGTCACGGAGCGTGCCGAGGACTTCGCTTTGCTGATGACCCTGGAGATGGGCAAGCCGCTGGCCGAGGCCCGCGGCGAGGTCACCTACGGCGCCGAGTTCCTGCGCTGGTTCTCCGAGGAAGCCGTCCGCGCGTTCGGCCGCTACTCGGTCTCCCCGGACGGCAAGTCCCGTCTCCTGGTTACCAAGAAGCCGGTGGGCCCCTGCCTGCTGATCACGCCGTGGAACTTCCCGCTGGCCATGGCAACCCGGAAGATCGCCCCCGCGGTGGCTGCCGGTTGCACCATGGTGCTCAAGTCCGCCAACCTGACGCCGCTGACCTCGCAGCTGTTCGCCGCTGTGATGCAGGAGGCCGGCCTGCCCGCCGGCGTGCTGAACGTCATCCCGACTTCGACGGCCGGTGCCACCACGGGCCCGCTGATCAAGGACTCCCGGCTGCGCAAGCTGTCCTTCACCGGTTCCACTGAGGTGGGCCGCCGGCTGCTCTCGGACGCGTCCGAAACCGTGCTGCGGACCTCCATGGAACTTGGCGGCAACGCCCCGTTCGTGGTGTTCGAGGACGCCGACGTTGACGCGGCCGTCGCCGGGGCGATGCTGGCCAAGCTGCGGAACATGGGCGAGGCCTGCACCGCGGCGAACCGGTTCATCGTGCACGAGTCCGTCGCGGACGAGTTCGCGGAGAAGTTCGCCGCGAAGATGGCGGACATGACCACCGCCCGCGGCACGGAAGCGCACTCCAAGGTGGGTCCGCTGATCGATGCGAAGAGCCGCGACAAGGTTCACGAGCTCGTCACAGACGCCGTTGCTTCAGGGGCCGTGGCCGTAGCCGGAGGCGGACCCGTGGACGGGCCGGGCTACTTCTACCAGCCCACCATCCTCAAGGGCGTCACCGAGGGCACTCGGATTCTGTCCGAGGAAATCTTCGGACCCGTCGCGCCGATCATCACCTTCGACACCGAGGACGAAGCGGTCCGCCTGGCCAACAACACCGAGTACGGCCTGGTCGCCTACGTTTTCACCCGCGACCTGAACCGCGGCATCCGGATGGGCGAGCGCCTCGAGACCGGCATGCTCGGCCTGAACGCCGGCGTAGTGTCCAACGCGGCCGCCCCGTTCGGTGGCGTGAAGCAGTCCGGGCTGGGCCGCGAAGGCGGCCTGGAGGGCATCGAGGAATACCTCTACACGCAGTACATCGGCATCGCCGACCCCTACGCCGGCTAGCAGCTCAGCAGGGCAAGTTAGGCCTGCAGCAGGTTAGCCCTTCCGCAGGCGCCGCAGGCCGTCGCGCACCGTCCGCCAGGACCGCGCGGCGGCCTGCCCCAGTTTGGCGGCGGCACGCGAGACTGCCCGGAAGGGCGCGGAGGCTATGAGTCCCCAGCGATTCATCACCGACGGCGGCAGCCACTCCGCCCGGAGCCGTTGGACCAGCCGCGAATGCCGCCGCAGGGATGCCTGGACCCGGACAATCCTGTCGGCGGACGAAGCCACGGAGGCTCCGGCAGCAGCAGGTTGCCCGCCCATCGCGGCGCTTTCAGGACTACCGGCCGGCCGGCCGTACTGCTGGCGTTCAAAGTCAGCGGTGAGCGACGCAACCGCCCGCGTACCGGCGTCGTCCGCTCCGTCCGGACCGCCCAGTGCCCCCGAATCGCGAAGCCTGCCGGAGAAGTGCCGGGGAGTTTCGCTGACGCCGGGAGCCAGGCCGTAGTCGGTGGCCAGGTCCCGCAACTCGGCCCAGGCCGCGGCGGCCGGGTTGCCGCCGGCGGACGGTGAGCCCCTGAGTCGCCGGGACCGCAGCCCGGCCCGCACCATCCGGGGCGAGGCGGCGAGCAGGGCAAGGAGCAGGATGCCGGCGGCCCCGTACAGCGGCAGCCTTTGCGCGTTCTGGGCTCCACTGGAGGAGTCCAGCCCGGGCAGCGGCACGGGCGTGGCGCCCGGCGTGGCTCCCGGCGTGGCGGCGTTGGACGGGATGAGGTCGTCGTTGTTTTCGTTGGTGCTGGCACCGCCGGGGGTGGCGGCCTGCGACGCGTAGTCCGGCACCACTCCACGCGAAGGCGTTGGCTCAAACGCAACCCAGCCGAGGCCCTGGAAGTACAGTTCCGGCCAGGCGTGCGCGTCCCTCGAATCAACTTCATATTCCGGCAGGGCCCCTTGCCCGGGAACCGAAACCGTGGCACCCGTGGACCGGCCGGGGGCATAGCCCACGGCGATGCGGCTCGGAATTCCTTCCAGCCGGGCCATGACGGCCATGGCCGAGGCGAAATGGATGCAGTAGCCGCTCTTCTGGGTCAGGAAGTCCGCGAGGACGGAGAGTCCGTTGCCGTCGTAACCGCCTTGGACGGGGGACTGCAGTGAATAGGTGAACTCGACGGAGCGCAAGTAATTCTGGATGGCCATGGCCTTGGCGTACGCCGTCCGGCTCCCCTCCGTCACCGTGTCCGTAGTGCTGCGAACGATGTCCGGCACATTGTTGGGCGGACGGATGAACTCCTCCGAAATCCCGCGGACGGGCGCCGAGGACTCGGCCAGCAGCTCCGACGTGAGCCTGGGGGCAGTCGACTGCACCACGTACTGCTGATTGCGCGAGTTGGTGTCCACGCCCTTGATGCTCAGTGTGGCCGGGTCCCAGCTCCACCGTCCGTCAAGGCCGTTGACCGCGTCCGGAGCGTACGGCACCGGCAGGTACGGGCTGGTGAAACGGCCGGTGTTGATCGCCGTGACCTGGCGGACCTGCTCGTCCGCGAGGATCTCGTAGCCGACGTCCATTCG
Source organism: Arthrobacter oryzae (assembly GCF_030812315.1). Taxonomy (GTDB): domain Bacteria; phylum Actinomycetota; class Actinomycetes; order Actinomycetales; family Micrococcaceae; genus Arthrobacter; species Arthrobacter oryzae_B. The sequence continues at coordinate 39,694 of NZ_JAUSSM010000005.1, forward strand.
GCCAACCCCCACCCGGCGGGAAGCCTCACGGTCGTCCGGCGACCAGGATTCGCCGTCGAACCGGTCCACGGTGACCGAGCGCAGGTATTGCGGGCGGCTGGCACTGGAGGCGTAGGTGATGCGCCCGTCGCCGGAAGGACTCCGCAGGCTGTTGCCCAGGCTGATCATGGGGTTGAGCCCGGTAGCGGAACCCCACGGATTCAGCCGGGACCCCTGCGGGAACGTGCCCTGGTCAAAGCCGGGAACGGCGAGGGGGAGGAGGAGCGTGATCACCAGGGCCATGCCGCCGGTGAGGGCTGCCCGGCGGAACTGTCCCGGATTGCGGGCGGTGTCGGCCGTAGTCCGGTTGTCCGGGGCGAACCACTGGCTGCAGGCCAGCATCATCAGGTATCCGGCTGCGGCAGCGGCAAACCCCCACAGCCCGACGCTCTGCGGCTTGACCATGGCCGGCACCACCAGGATCGCCAGGAGACCCAGCCCGCTGGTTGCCGGCAGGGCCAGAGGCACCGCGAGGGCGTCGACCAGGATGACCACCAGCCCCAGGACCGCGCACGTGACCAGCACGATGCCCGCGTTGGGCGCGACCGGGGAGCTTTCGGCCAGGACCGTTTCGCTTGCCCGCCGCAGGTACCGGCCCAGCTGCGCCATGGTGTCCTCGGATGGTATGAATCCGGCAATGCTGTCCCTGCGGAAAAACGTGAAGGTCAGGATGAAGACGAGGGACGCAAAGCCCCCCAGCGCCACCACGAACGGCTGAGCGCGCAGCGACCGCAGGACAGCCATGGCCAGGGCCACAACGAAGACGGTGGTCAGCACCGGCAGGTACCAGGCCCAGCCCCGGAGCACTCCGTTGAGGGTGAGGGCGGCGCCGGCAACTGACATGGCGACGGCGGCCGCCATCACCCACGGTTGCGCGCCGACCCGGCGTGACCGGGCAGCCGGGGCCGGTGACGGTGCCAGGACTTCAGGGGTGCGGCCGGCGTCCGCCCCGGAGTGCCGCTGGGGAGTCAGGGTCATCGGCTGACCCCCGTTCCGCGGCGCACATCCGCGGCGGCCGTGGCGGCTGCCGCATCGCGCTGGTCGAAGTAGGACCACGCCGCCGGCACCGACGTGCCCGGCGCGACGGCCACGGCCCGCCAGCCGCCGGACCTCAGCAACTCAAGGGCGGCCTGGCAATCGCCCGGATGGTCGGTCACGACAATCGCGAACGCGTTGGCCCCGAACCCCGCGGCCGCGGACAGGGAGCGCGCCTCCGCGGGCTGCAGATGTCCGAGGACGGCCAGGATGGGGCCCCGTTGCCGGTGGGCGGAGAGCTTGTCCATGAGCCGGTCGTCGAAGGGGTGCGGACCCGACTCAGTTGCCGCAGCATGGTGGGCGCCGGACAGCTGGATGGCGGCCAGGCTCTCCGCAATGGACTGCAGGCCGCCGGACCCGGTGTACTCCTCCGCCCCAGGTTCGGGTGCCGAAGGCGAGTGCAGGAACGCCGGTTCCCCCGAGGGATCGAGGAACCGCAGGGCATAATTCCGTTCCGCCAGGTGAGTGCTGACGGACATGGCCGCCGTTACGGCCCATTCGAACGTATCGCTGGTCACCAGGTCGTGGCCGTCCTCACCGGAGGTGGCGGAAAAGGCAGCCCCCGGTCCGCGCGCGAACGCGGCCCACCGCTGGTCCAGGATGATGGTGGCCTCCGGCGTGGTGACAGACTCCTCCTGCCGCACCATCAGGGAGCCGTGCCTCGCCGTCGCGGCCCAGTGCACCCGGCGCATCGGATCCCCGTGGCGGTATTCGCGGGTCATGACGTCGTCGTCGCTCGGATTTGCGCGGATCCGCGTGGCTGTGACGCCATCGTTGCCGCGCGCGCCGGCCAGTCCTGTCGCAGGGAGCTCGACGGCGGCGGGCGTCACGGTCAGCGTGTCGCCGTCGTCGATCGCGTGGCGGTGCAGGGAGAGCCCGAAGGGGTCCGTGAACTCGGCCGTCACCGGGCCGATAACGAACTGTCCCCGTTTGCCGGAACGCAGGTGGTATTCATAGCGGCTGGTCCCGCCGACGGCAGAGCGGGCCGGAAAGCGGAAAGCCGGCGAGTCGCCGAACCGCGGCGGAAGGTGTTCCTCCATGACCACCTGTCCGGTGGCTATCCCGGTCCGTGCCACGGCGAGCCGCACCGTGGTGGTGGATGACGTTTCCACGCTGGCGGGGCTGAACTCCCGGTACACCTTGAACCTGGGTTTGAGGACGCGGATCCCGGCGAGTGAAACCAGGGGCAGGACGATCAGGAGGATGCCGAGCGTGAGCAGGTCCCGGCGGCCCATCACCTGGGCTGCCAGGAGCGAAACCACGCCGGCGGCCAGCAGCCCCCAGCCCCGCGTGCTGAAGAGGTGTCCCGGAAGCCTGTCCGTCAGGGCCATCGTGGTGCCTTCGGCTATCGCGTGTGCCGCAGGTCCGGACCGCTGCGCTGGCCGCCGCCCCGGGACGGCGTGGACATCTCCTGCGGCACCGGCAGCTTGGCCAGGATGCTGCGGACGACGCTGTGCGGGGTTTCCCCCGTGCTGGCGGCCTTGCGGTCCAGGATGATCCTGTGGGCCAGCACGGATTCGGCAACGCTGACGACGTCGTCGGGGAGGACGAAGTCCCGGCCCTCCAGTGCGGCGGTGGCCTTCGCCGCCCGCAGCAGCTGGAGCATGGAGCGCGGACTGGCGCCGAGGCGAAGCATGGCACTTTCGCGCGTGGCGCGGCCGATTGATACCGTGTACTCCTTGACCGCCTGCGAAACGTAGACCCGCTGGACGGTGGCGATCATGGCCGCCACATCGGCCGAGGTAACGACGGCGGTCACCCGGGTCAGCGGCGACGTCGCCTGGTGCGTCTCCAGCATTTCGATCTCTGAGTCCTTGTCCGGATAGCCCATGGAGATCCGGGCCATGAACCGGTCCCGCTGGGCCTCAGGCAGCGGGTACGTCCCTTCCATCTCGATGGGGTTCTGGGTGGCCACCACCATAAAGGGCTCATCCAGCTTGTAGGAGTCGCCGTCCACGGTGACCTGGTGTTCCTCCATGCATTCCAACAGCGCCGACTGGGTCTTGGCTGAGGCACGGTTGATCTCGTCACCGATGACGATGTTGGCGAAAACGGCGCCTGGCCTGAATTCGAACAGCCGCGACGCCTGGTTGTAGATGGAGACGCCGGTGACATCGGAGGGCAGGAGGTCCGGAGTGAACTGGATCCTGCTGACCGAACAGTCGATGGTGCGGGCGAGCGTTTTTGCCAGCAGGGTTTTTCCCACGCCCGGAACGTCCTCGAGCAGCAGGTGCCCCTGGGCCAGGAGGACCGTGAGGGCAAGCTTCGCGGCCTCCGCCTTGCCATCGATCACGGTGTTGATGGCGGACAGGATGCGCTCGCTGGCGTTGTGAAAGGCCTCAGCCTCCATGGCCGGGGGCTTAAGTCCGTTGAGTTGGTTTCCGACAATTCCCGCGCCGCCAGGGAAGCTTTGCCCTTCCGGGGGTGCTTCGCTTACTGTGGTGCGTCTGTGGGAGTCCATCGGCAGCCTTTCAGCCCTGGGGGAAGCCTGGAACGGGTTGGCAAGGAACTGCCGGCGCCCGCCGTCGGGCGTTCGCCCGTATGCCTACCAGACTACTAACACAACTGCCGGACCTGACAGAGAGTTCCGGTATTTCCCGGCAGGAGCCGGAGGTGCCCGGGAGGCTAGGGTAGAAGGATGAGCACCCCGTTGACGCCAGCCCCGTTTCGTGCGCCCGGAAGCGACGGCTCCGGCCGGCACGGCTATCCGCCGGCACCGGAGCCGCTGCCCGTCCCGGTCATGGACAACCACACGCACCTGGACTTTCCGAACGCCGATGTGACGGTGGACGTCTCTGCGGCCCTGGACATCGCCGGCTCGGTGGGCGTCCAGGGTGCGGTGCAGGTTGGCTGCGACCTCGAGTCCTCCAGGTTCACGGTCCAGGCCGTCGACCAGGATCCGCGGCTGCTCGGCGCCGTGGCGATCCACCCGAACGACGCTCCGGACTATGCTAAGCGCGGCGAACTGGAGGATGCGCTTGCCGAGATCGAAGACCTTGCCTCGCATCCCAGGATCCGAGCGATCGGCGAGACGGGCCTAGATTTCTTCCGCACGGAGGGGGAGGGGCTGAAGCACCAGCGGTACTCATTCCGCCGCCATATCGACATCGCCAAGCGGCTCGGCCTGACGCTGCAGATCCACGACCGCGACGCCCATGACGACGTCGTCCAGGTCCTGCGCGAAGAAGGCGCCCCGGAACGCGTGGTGTTCCACTGCTTCTCCGGCGACGAAGAGCTGGCCCGGACCTGCAACAACGAGGGCTGGTACATGTCGTTCGCCGGCACCGTGACGTTCAAGAACGCGGCCAACCTGCGCGCTGCGCTCGCGATTGCAGAACCCGCCCGGGTCCTGGTGGAGACTGATGCCCCTTTCCTGACCCCGCATCCGTTCCGCGGCCGCCCCAATGCCAGTTACCTGATCCCGCACACGGTCCGGACCATGGCGGAATTGACAAGCACCGAGCTGTCCGGACTTTGCGCCCAAATCGCCGAAAATTCCGTGCGGGCATACGGATCCTGGGACTGAGCGCGCCCCCATTCAGGGAGCAGTCAGGAATACCAGGTATGCACGGAATCTTGGTTGCTTTATAACGCTTCGGTTACAGTGGATAACTATTAGCCGGGGTCGGGGAAGGCCTTCGGATAATTTCACTCAGTTCCGGGCACGCCCTAGCGGCGGGTCCATGCAGTCCTGAGTATGGCGGCGCACACGTCTGCTGCGAACATCCGGACCTTGTCCGGAGTTGCCCTGAGGGTGTTTGCGTCGGTGGGTGATGTGCGTTATTCCCCGTGCCCGGATGGTCCTAGAGTTACGGGCAATCGTGGTCAAGTTCTTCACTTCCGACGGTAAATTCAGTTTCGTCAAGGTCGGCGCCCAGCTCGTTGTGCTCTCTGCACTCGTGCTGGGCCTCGTGGCCTTCGTAGGTAACAACAAGACAGTCACCCTGAACGTGGACGGAAAAGTCAGTTCCGTCCAGACCTTCGGCGGGACCGTAGGCGAAGTGGTCAAGAGCGCCAAGGTGGAGTTGCAGGGCGCAGACCGGGTTTCCCCCTCGGCGGACGCCCGCGTGGAGGACGGCTCGGTCATCAACGTCAATCTCGCCAAGGCCGTGAAGATCAGCCTCGACGGTGCAGAGAAGACAATCAACACCACCTCGGCCAATGTCGAAGGACTCGTCACCGAACTGGGTGTGGCCAGCGCCTCGGAAGTCTCCGTGCCTAAGGACGCCCAGCTGGCCGTCTCCGGATCCTTCGTCTCCATCTCCACGCCCAAGACCGTCAGCATCCTGGCGGACGGCAAGGCGTCCAAGACCACCACCACTGCAGCCACTGTGGCCGACGTCCTCAAGGACGCGGGAGTCACCGTCGGTGCCGGTGACAGGCTCTCCCAGCCCCGCAACGCCCACGTAGTCAATGACATGGCGATCAAGGTGTCCCGGGTTGATTCCTCGAAGACTGCCGCCACCACCGAGGAGGTTCCCTTCGAGACGCTCAGTTCCGAAAGTGCGGAGCTCTTCGTGGGCGAAAAGAAGGTCACCCAGGCCGGCGTTCCCGGCAAGGTGGACAAGAACTTCAAGCTGGTGCTCGTGGACGGCCGCGAAGCCTCCCGGACCCTGGTCTCCGAGACCGTTTCCGTCCAGCCAGTGACGGAAAAGGTCGCGGTCGGGACCAAGGAAAAGCCGGAGGCCGAAGCCGCCGGTGCGAACACCGGTGCAGCAGCCCCCGCCATGATGAACGAAGCCATGTGGGACAAGATCGCGCAGTGCGAATCCACCGGCAACTGGTCCATCAACTCCGGCAACGGTTACTACGGCGGCCTGCAGTTCGACATCCAGACCTGGATCGGAGCCGGCGGCGGCGCGTACGCACCCAACGCCAGCCTCGCCACCAAGGCCCAGCAGATCGACATCGCCAACCGCGTCTACGCACAGCGAGGCCTCCAGCCCTGGGGCTGCGGCTGGGCAGCGACCAGCTAACTGACCTGCCGGCCGCCCGCCGGCAAACCACACTAACCCTGCACGACGGAACATTCCGCCGCGGCAGCTGACCACCGCCGCGGGGAATCGAAGGTCGGGTCCGGAAAACCGGGCCCGGCCCTCGCCGTCCCCGGACGCGCACCGGCGCGGCCGCTGCAGGCCAACGGGATAGGATACCTAGGTGACTGAACCGACCCCCGCTGCCTCCGGCACCGCGCCCGCACCCCTGCTGGGCGCCTCCGATGTCCGCCGGCTCGCCGAGGAGATCGGAGTCCGCCCCACGAAGACCCTGGGCCAGAACTTCGTCATCGATGGCAACACCATCCGCCGGATCGTGGCCGCTGCTGACATCCACGCCGATGAGACGGTCCTCGAGGTCGGTCCCGGGCTCGGATCGCTCACCCTCGGACTGCTGGACGCAGCCAAGGCTGTTGTCGCCGTCGAGATTGACCCGGTGCTGGCGGCGAAGCTGCCGGGCACTGTGCAGCAGTGGCGGCCGGATGCCGCCAAGGACTTCCACCTGGTGCTGGCGGACGCCATGAAGGTGACCGAACTGCCCGTTGAACCGACAGCGCTCGTGGCGAACCTTCCGTACAACGTGGCGGTGCCCGTCGTCCTGCACCTCCTGCAGCACTTCCCGAGCCTCCGGCACGGCCTGGTGATGGTCCAGGACGAGGTCGCCGACCGCCTTGCCGCCGGTCCCGGATCCAAGACATACGGCGTGCCGTCGGTGAAGGCCGCCTGGTACAGCAGCATGCGCAAGGCCGGGGTGATCGGCATGAACGTCTTCTGGCCGGCGCCAAAGATCCACTCGGGGCTTGTGGCGTTCACCCGCCGTGAGCCGCCTGTGACGTCAGCAACCCGTGAACAGGTCTTCGCCGTGATCGACGCCGCTTTCGCCCAGCGACGGAAAACCCTGCGGGCGGCCCTCGCCGGGTGGGCCGGAAGCGCAGCTGTTGCCGAACGCTGCCTGCTGGCTGCGGGCGTGGATCCCACCGCCCGGGGCGAAGTGATCGATATCGCAGCGTTCGCAAGGATTGCCGAAGCCCGCCAGGCCCAGCAGGGTTGAGGCCGGACGGCGCTCCCGCATTGTGCGTCCTTGTCCGGGTGCATGCTTGGAGCCTGACACTGCCATGCCATAGCTTGGACTCATGAACGCAGTGAGAGGGCGCTTTGCCGCGAGGACGGTCCGGGTTAAGGCTCCCGGCAAAATCAACGTCTCGCTGGATGTGGGCCCGCTGCGTGAGGACGGCTACCATTCCGTTGCCAGTGTCTACCTGGCAGTGTCCCTCTATGAGGAAGTGGCCGCCACCAGCACCGTCGCGGAGGGGATCACCGTCAGCATCAGTCCGGCCAGCACGCTGGACCTTGAGGATGTGGACATTCCGCTCGACGAACGGAACCTCGCCTATAAGGCGGCCGCCATTATGGCCGACGTGTCCGAGCACTCCACCGGCGTCCACCTGGAGATCACCAAGCGTGTGCCGGTGGCCGGCGGGATGGGCGGCGGCTCAGCCGACGCTGCCGCCACGCTGCTTGCCTGCGACGCACTGTGGAACAGCGGACTGTCCCGCGATGAGCTGGCCCACCTGGCCGCAGAACTCGGAGCCGACGTCCCGTTTTCCCTACTCGGCGGCACCGCCGTCGGCCTTGGGGTTGGCGATGAGTTGTCTCCTGCGCTGGCCAAAGCGCAAATGGACTGGGTCCTGGTCACGGCCGACTATGGGTTGTCGACGCCCGACGTCTTCAAGACCCTGGACCGCCTCCGCCTCGCCGAAGGCGTGGCTGCAGAGGAGCCCACCGCCGTCGACCCGAAGATCCTGCAGGCGCTGCGCAGCGGCGACGCGGACGCCCTCAGCCGTGTCCTGGTCAACGACCTCCAGCGTGCATCCATTGAGCTGGCGCCGGGGCTGCGCGATACCCTTGGGCTTGGTGAATCCTGCGGAGCCATCGCCGGACTCATTTCGGGCTCCGGCCCCACGGTCGCCCTGCTCACGCACAGCCCCGCTGCAGCGGCCGGGCTCGCCGAAGACCTCGGCCATCACGGCCTGAACGCCCTGGCCGTCCACGGACCGGTGCACGGGGCGCGCATCATCTCCGATACGCTCCTTTAGTACCTTTTGAACCAGTACCTTTTGAACCTTGTTAACCCATAGCGTTCAACTCCTTACAATTTCCACCGAAGAAAGCAGTTCCCAGTGGCTCACCTGCTCGGCGGCGAGAACCTCACGGTCTCGTATGCAACCCGCACCGTCCTCGACGGCGTTACCCTCGGCCTCGAAGAGGGTGACCGGATCGGCATGGTGGGCCGCAACGGCGACGGCAAGTCCACCCTCATGCGCCTGCTGGCGATGCGCTCCACCCCTGATTCGGGGCGGGTCACCAAGCGCAGCGAGGTCAACATCGGATACCTGGACCAGAGCGACGTGCTCGACGGCGACCTGACGGTCGGCGCCGCCATCGTCGGCGACCAGGCTGACTACGAGTGGGCCCGCAACCCGCAGATCCGCGAGGTCATGGGCGGACTGGTGTCCGACGTCGACTGGCACGCCAACGTGCATGCGCTCTCCGGCGGCCAGAAACGGCGCGTGGCCCTCGCGAAGCTGCTGATCGAAGACCATGACGTGATCATGCTCGATGAGCCCACCAACCACCTCGACGTCGAAGGCGTCGCCTGGCTGTCCCGCCACCTGAAGACCCGCTGGCGTGCCAACCAGGGTGCGTTCCTGGTGGTCACCCACGACCGCTGGTTCCTCGATGAAGTCTGCAACAAGACCTGGGAAATCCACGACGGGATCATGGACCCGTTCGAAGGCGGCTACGCGGCCTACGTCCTGGCCCGGGCCGAACGTGACCGCTCGGCTTCGGTGATGGAAGGAAAGCGCCAGCAGCTCGTTAAGAAGGAGCTCGCCTGGCTGCGCCGCGGCGCGCCCGCACGCACCGCAAAGCCCAAGTTCCGCATTGAGGCAGCCAACGCCCTGATCGCCGACGTCCCGGAGCCGCGCGACTCGATGGCGCTGAGCAAGATGGCCACGGCGCGCCTCGGCAAGGATGTGCTGGACCTTGAGCACGTCTCCCTGGACTACCTCGGTGGCGACGCCGGGCAGAAGCTCTTCGACAACATCACCCTCCGCCTCGCACCGGGGGAGCGGCTGGGGCTGGTCGGCGTCAACGGTGCCGGCAAGACCACCCTGCTGAAGCTCCTCAACGGTGAAATCCAGCCCACGTCCGGCAAGGTCAAGCGGGGCAAAACGGTTGTCACCGCCGTGCTGACCCAGGAGGTCAAGGAACTCGACGACGTCAGCGACCTGCGCGTCATCGAAGTGATCGAGCGCGAAAAGCGGTCCTTCAACGTCGGCGGCAAGGAATTCAGTGCCGGCCAGCTCGTGGAACAGCTCGGCTTCACCAACGAAAAGCAGTGGACCCCGGTCAAGGACCTCTCCGGTGGCGAACGCCGCCGGCTTCAGCTCCTGCGCCTGCTCGTGGGTGAACCCAACGTGCTTATGCTCGACGAACCCACCAATGACCTCGACACGGACACCCTGGCGGCCGTCGAAGACGTCCTGGACGGCTGGCCGGGCACGCTCGTTGTGGTGAGCCACGACCGCTACCTGCTGGAGCGCGTCACGGACCACCAGATGGCGTTGCTGGGCGACGGCAAGATCCGCGCCTTGCCGCGCGGCGTGGACCAGTACCTTGAACTGCGCGAAGGCGCCCTGGCCGGCTCCACCATCACCGGCGGAGGCAACCCCGTGACCGGCGCGAGCGGCAGTTCCGCGACGGCCGTCGCCGGCGCCTCCGAAGCGGAGAAGCGCGACGCCCGCAAGGCGAAAAACCGGATTGACCGCCAGCTGGGCAAACTGACGCAGCAGGAAGACAAGATCCACACCCAGATGGTCAAGAGCACAGCCGACAACGACTTCGACACGATGGCCGAGTTGAACAAGAAGCTGAAGACCCTGGCCGAAGAACGCGAAGCCCTGGAACTCGAATGGCTCGAGGCCCTGGAAGTCCTCGGCGAATAGCCCACACTTAGTCCCGCCAGCGGTGCTCGCCTTGGGTACCGGAGCCGGTTCTTCGCCGTCGCTTAGACACGACGCGTAGAGGGCATTCCGGTCGCTGGGCGACCTCCAGGCCCTGACGCGTCGCGATGCGCTCCTTTCCGAAGGACCGCCTCCGGCGAGGAACGTCACTTCCCGCCGTGGAACAGTGGGCAACGCGCGAAACCTTCGGCAATTGCATTCGTGGGACGGCGCGGCGGACCTACTTAGGGACTGTTGGCGGGCGCGGGCGCGAACGGAACTTTCGGCAATAGCGGTGCGAAGGGCCGCTGCGCCGCGAAGGCGACCGGGAGATTAAGCCTCGGACTTCAGCTCGGGTTCCTTTTGCAGGCCGGTGAGGCCGTTCCAGGCGAGGTTCACCAGGTGGGCGGCCACGGCGCGCTTGTCCGGTGTCCGGCTGTCCTGCCACCACTGCCCGGTCATCGCCACCATCCCCACCAGCATCTGCGCGTACATGGCGCCGTCGGCCGCACCGAAGCCGCGGCGGGCGAACTCGTCCGACAGGATGTGTTCCACCCGTGCCGTGACATGGGAGAGCAGCGTGGAGAAGGCGCCTTCGGGCTGCGACGGCGGGGCGTCGCGCATCAGGATCCGGAAACCGTCCGTGCGGTCCTCGATGTACGTCAGCAGTGCCAGCGCGGCCCGCTCCACTTGGACCCGTGGCTTCGCTTCGTCCGTCAGGGCGTCGTTGATGGCAGCCAGCAGGATCCTGAACTCAAATTCCACCACCTGGGTGTAGAGGCCTTCCTTGGACCCGAAGTGCTCGTAGATAACGGGCTTGGAAACGCCTGCCGCGGCGGCAATCTCTTCGATGGTGGTGCCGTCCAGGCCGCGGACGGCGAAAAGGCCGCGTCCGATGTCAATCAGCTGTGAGCGGCGCTGCGCCCCGGTCATGCGGGGCCGGGGCACGTACCCGGGAGCCCTGACGGGCCTGCCTGGATGGTTTCCGGCACCATCGGGTGCACCGTTGATCTTGCTCACCGTCCAATCATGCCTTAACGGGAATGTCTTAGGAGAGAGCACCGAGTCGCAAGAGCGCCGACCTTCGTGGCAGAATTGGTTCTCGTGCCACGGGGCTGCGGGTCCGGGCACGGTCCGCCCTGGTGTAATGGCAGCACCCCGGCCTTTGGAGCCGTGGAGTATAGGTTCGAATCCTATGGGCGGAACTGCCGCTGTACGGGTCGTGTATCCGGGACAGGCCGGCAAGGTGTGAAAGTGCGCGCAACTGAGATCCACCAAGCAAGGAGAGCCTGTACGTGAGCCCCGAGACAACCGGCCCCGCCGCCGTCATCGTCCTAGCTGCAGGTGCGGGCACGCGGATGAAGTCGCGGACCCCCAAGATCCTTCACGAAATCGGCGGCTTGTCGCTGGTTGGCCATGCCCTGCGTGCCGCCCGCACCATCGACCCACGTCAGCTTGCCCTGGTGGTCAGGCACGAGCGCGACCTCGTGGCTGCGCATGTGTCCCGTCTCGACCCCGCAGCGCTGATCGTTGACCAGGATGCAGTCCCCGGCACCGGCCGCGCCGTGCAGGCGGCGCTGGAGGCCCTCGACGCCGGCGGTCCCCTCGACGGCACCGTTGTGGTCACGTACGGCGACGTCCCGCTGCTTTCGGCGGAGCTGCTCGCCGAACTGGTGCTGATCCACGAACACGAACGCAACGCGGTCACCGTCCTGACCGCAGTCCTGGACGACGCCGCCGGTTACGGCCGCATCCTGCGCGCCGCAGACGGCACCGTCACGGGCATCCGGGAGCACAAGGACGCGTCCGACGAGGAACGTGGGATCCGCGAGATCAATTCGGGGATCTACGCCTTCGACGCCGCGGTGCTCCGCGACGCACTGCTCCACGTCACCACGGATAACGCGCAGGGCGAGATGTACCTGACCGACGTCCTGGGGCTGGCACGGTCAGCGGGCGGCCGCGTTGCCGCAGTTGTCACCAACGACCGCTGGCAGGTCGAGGGCGCGAACGACCGCGTGCAGCTTTCGGCGCTGGGCGCCGAGCACAACCGCCGCACCGTCGAAGCCTGGATGCGGGCCGGCGTCACGGTCGTGGATCCCGCCACCACTTGGATCGACTCCACGGTGACCCTGGCAGAGGACGTCCGCGTCCTGCCCAACACCCAGCTGCACGGTGCCACAACGGTGGCGAGGGACGCCGTCGTCGGCCCCGATACCACGCTGACGGACGTTACCGTAGGCGAAGGCGCCAAAGTGACCCGGACACACGGTTCCGGTTCCACGATCGGCGCCAACGCCAGCGTCGGGCCGTTTACCTACCTCCGCCCCGGCACGGTGCTGGGGGAGACCGGCAAGATCGGCGCCTTCTACGAGACGAAGAACGTCACGATTGGCCGGGGCTCCAAGCTGTCGCACCTCGGGTACGCCGGTGACGCCGAGATCGGCGAGGACACCAACATCGGCTGCGGCAACATCACGGCCAATTACGACGGCGAGCACAAGCACCGCACCGTGATCGGCTCGGGCGTCCGCACGGGTTCCAACACTGTCTTCGTGGCTCCGGTCCAAGTAGGCGACGGCGCGTACAGCGGTGCCGGCGCAGTCATCCGCCAGGACGTTCCCGCAGGCGCGCTGGCAATCTCAGTGGCCAAGCAGCGGAACGCCGAAGGCTGGGTCATCTCGCACCGCCCTGGCTCCATCTCAGCAGTACTGGCCGAAGCCGCGGGGGCAACGGCGCCGGTCAGCGAAACAGCCGCGGCACAGCCGCCCCTGGATTCCTCAAGCACCCCGGCACCTACAGAAGAGGGCAAGCAATCATGACCGAAATTACGGCACGCGGCGAGAAGAAACTGGTTCTCGCCGCAGGGCGGGCACACCCCGAGCTTGCGCGGGAGATCGCCAAGGAGCTGGGCACTGAACTGCTGCCGGTGGATGCCTACGATTTTGCGAACGGGGAAATCTACGTGCGCGCCGGGGAGAGCGTCCGAGGGACCGACGCCTTCGTCATCCAGGCGCACCCGGCACCGCTGAACAACCACCTCATGGAGCAGTTGATCATGATTGATTCGCTGAAGCGGGCATCCGCCAAGCGCATCACCGTGGTTTCGCCCTTCTACCCTTACTCCCGCCAGGACAAAAAGGGCCGTGGCCGCGAGCCGATTTCCGCCCGACTGGTGGCCGATCTCTACAAGACTGCCGGCGCCGACCGCATCATGAGCGTTGACCTGCACACCTCGCAGATCCAGGGATTCTTCGACGGCCCGGTGGACCACCTCATGGCCATCCCGCTGCTGGCCGACTACATCCGCACGCGGGTGGCAGCGGATAACATCACTGTTGTCTCGCCGGACACCGGCCGCGTCCGTGTGGCCGAACAGTGGGCTGAGCGCCTCGGTGGCGCCCCGCTGGCATTCGTCCACAAGAGCCGCGATCTCACCGTTCCGAACCAGGCCGTCTCCAAGACTGTTGTGGGCCAGATCGAGGGCCGCACCTGCGTGCTGATCGACGACATGATCGATACCGGCGGAACCATTTCCGGTGCCGTCCAGGTGCTCAAGAACGCCGGAGCCAAGGATGTCATCATCGCGGCGACCCACGCCGTCTTCTCCGACCCGGCCGCACGCCGGCTGGCCGAATCAGGCGCCCGTGAAGTGGTGGTCACCGACACGCTGCCTATTCCGGCCGACAAGCGCTTCGCGCAACTGACAGTGCTGTCCATCGCTCCGCTGATTGCCCGCGCCATCCGTGAGGTGTTCGACGACGGCTCCGTCACCAGCCTTTTCGACGGCAACGCCTGATCCCCGTACCCGCCAAAGCCGGCGTCGGGCCCGTTTTCAGTAACCGGGCCCGACGCTGGTAGGCTGGTCAACGATACCTTGGCGAGGGAGAGCAGTCTCCGTTATCGACTGGGTCTGAATCTCCCTTCTTGAAGGGCCGCCCACGGGCCGCCCGGCGTTGAAGGTCGCAAACAGACCTCCGCCCTTGCTGAACACCGTTTAGATTTCAAGGAGATTTACATGTCTGAGCAGAAGCTCGCAGCAGAAGTACGCACCGAATTCGGCAAGGGTTTCGCCCGCCGCGCACGCATGGACAACCGGATCCCGGCCGTTATCTACGGTCACGGCGCAGAGCCGATCCACATCACCCTGCCGGCCAAGGCCACCACGCTGGCTGTCCGCGCTGCCAACGCCCTGCTCAACCTGGACATCAACGGCGAACAGCACCTCGCGCTCGTCAAGGACATCCAGCGCAACCCGATCAAGCAGATCATCGAGCACATTGACCTTCTGACCGTCCGCACGGGCGAGAAGGTTACCGTCGACGTTCCCGTCCACGTGACCGGCGAGCTTGCACCGGGCAACGTGTACAACCAGGAAATGACCGTCGTGTCCCTCGAAGCTGAGGCAACGCACCTGCCCACCGCCGTCGAGGTCAGCATCGAAGGCCGCTCCGCCGGCGAGCACATCCACGCTTCCGACCTGGTCTTGCCGAAGGGCTCCGTCCTGCTGGCTGATCCCGAGTCCCTGGTAGTGAACATCTCCGAGGCCACCGAGGTCTCCGAGGAAGAGGCTTCGGCCGACACCACCGAAGGATCCTCGGCAGCCGAGTAATTCCGGCAGCCCGATTTTCGTGGCCGGGCCCCTGCCGGGGCCCGGCCACTGCCGTATTAGAAGACCCCCGCCGCAACCTCAGCCGCATTGCTGCAGGCCTGGCGCAGCCGGCGCACTGCCTTAGCGGCCGGACCCTGACCACCCTAGGATTGACGCATGACTGACACCTGGCTGATCGTAGGCCTCGGCAACCCCGGCACCGAATACAGCAAGAACCGGCACAACGTCGGCCAGATGGTGCTGGACGAATTGGCGCGCCGGGTAGGGGGCAGCTTCAAAGTGCATAAGGCGCGCGCCCACGTGTTGGAGGGCCGGCTCGGCATTGGCGGACCGCGCGTCGTGCTGGCCAAGCCGATGAGCTACATGAACGTCTCGGGCGGGCCGGTGTCCGCGCTGGCGAAATTTTACGACATCGATCCGGAGCATGTGGTCGCCGTCCATGACGAGATCGACATTCCCTTTAATACGGTCAAGCTGAAAATAGGCGGGGGCGAAGGGGGACACAACGGCCTGCGCGACATTTCGAAGGCCCTGGCCACCAAGGACTACCTGCGGGTCCGCGTCGGAGTGGGACGCCCGCCGGGCAGGATGGACACCGCGGACTTCGTCTTGAAAGATTTCGCCGCCGCCGAGAAAAAAGAGCTCCCGTTCCTCCTGGATGACGCCGCGGATGCCGTGGAGACCGTGGTCACGGACGGCCTGCCGGCGGCACAGCAGAAATATCACAGTGCAGTTCAGTAACTTTGCCACGCAGCCGGCCTGAATGGCGGTAATGTGCGGGTGGGGGACACGCTGCGGTTAGTACCTGGCAATTGGTTAACAAGGTCAATTAAGTCGCCTAATTGTTTAGTCATATCTGCTATGGTAATTTTCACATTCAAGGTCTTGTTGCCTCGTTTGGCGGCATCGGAAAACTAAAAACCCGACGGCGCAGCCAAGTCGCATCAGCTGGAGCCACGAAGGTAGCGTGATCGATCGTGCTTGCATCACACGGCTCTGAACATGGGGGGCTGCTGGAGACTGAACGCCGGGGCATGGGCGCCTCAGAGCGTCGTAAGTGGTCGTCCCTTGTGCGGCAGGAAATCCAGGCCACCGTTGTTTCCATCCTCGAGGAAAGCGATCTTCACGGTGTCGTCGTGGTCGGTGCCCAAGGAGTCGGCAAGTCCACCTTCGCGCGTGCTGTAGAAGCCAAGCTGGTGGGGAAGACGCATGTAATCCACCTGCACGGAACATCAACCGACCCGGCCATCCCCTTTGGCCAGTTGGCCTTTCTCGTGGCCCGGCTGCCCGGCCATGCGCTCGAATCACCGGGCGAAATCGTCCACGGCATTTCCCGGCTGATCCGCGAGGACGCCGCAGGACGTCCCGTCCTGGTCGTGCTGGAGGACCTGCCGGCCATCGACAGCATGAGCACGGCAGTCCTCATGCACCTCATCCTCAGCGGCGCCGCGAAGCTCATGGTCACCGTCCGCAACGTAACGGACATGCCCGAAGACCTGATCCGGCTCCTGCGCAACAATTCACTGGAGGAAATCCGGCTCGAGGTTTTTTCCCGCCCCGAAGTGAGCAAATTACTTGCCGGAGTATTGGGGCGTCCGGTGACGGCCACAGCCGCCAGTTCGCTCTATGCAGCGAGCGGCGGAAATCCCCTAGTGTTGCAGGCCATCGTTATTGAGCAATTGCGTTCGGGCAACCTCCACCTGGCCGGAAAGGTCTGGGCGCTCAGGGGGGAAATCAACCTTGCGGAAGCCGACGCCCTGGTGGACCTGGTCAGGTCGAGGCTGGCAAGGGAGTCGCCCAAGGTCCGGGAGGGGCTGGAGTGGCTTGCCCTGATCCGACGGGTGCCGCTGTTTGTCCTCCTCGACGTCCTGGATCCCGCTGTCGTCGCGGATCTGGAAAAGGCCGGCTACCTGCAGGTCGGCGAGACCGGACGGCGCTGGGTCACCCTGAAGGACGACTACGTCGGTGAAGTCATCCGCGGCTGGATGGACCTTCCGCGGCGGAAGGAACTGCACCAGCTCGTGGCAAGGGTTGTGGGGGCAACCCCGGCGGAGATGGATGTCGAGGAACTCCTCGGCTACGTGGCCTGGACGCTCGATTGCGGCGAACCCGTGGAGCCAGCCTTCGCGCTGGCCGCCGCCGTCGCGGCAAACCGGCTTTTTGACCCGATGTTCGCCCTTGAGGCCCTGGCCCAGATCCGCGTTGAAGACCCGCACTGGGCGGAGGCAGCGCAGCAGCGGGCCGCCGCCTACATGACACTGGCCGAGCATGAATCCGCCGTGGCCGTCCTGGAGGAAGTCACGGACGAGCAGCTTTCCGGGCTTCCGGCCGCAGCCTACGCCAACTACGTCCTGGATTTCTGCAGTTCGCTGCTCTGGGTCCACGGCGGGTACAGCCGGATCGGAGGCATCCTGTCGGCGGCACGGCACGAGCTGGCCCGGCGGGAGCGGGCATCAATCGGCAATGAGACGCCAGCCGACTTTGCCCGCGCGCATGAGCTGATCAGGCTCGCGGAATTCGAACAGATGGTCCACCAGGGGGACTACCAAGCCGTTGCCGAAGACCTGGAGCGGGCCTATAAGGAAGACGGCGATCCGCTGTACGTCCTGAACTGCGCCTGCCTGCTGACCATGGCCTGGGCAGTCCTTGGCAGGGAAGCGGACGCGATGGCCCTGGCTGCCGAGATTCAGCAAAGGATGGAGCAGTCCAACGTTGTGCCCGGCATGCTGAGCTGGCGGGCGGAAGGCCTGTTCGCCGCCCTCCTCTGCAGCGGCCAATGGGAGGACTGCGTCAGGATCCTCACCGAGGCCTTGGACCAGAAGCCAAAAATCATGCAGTACCTCGGCGGGGCGGCCGAACTCGCGCTCGGCGTGGCCTACACCTATGCCGGTAGGGCCGACCTTGCCATCGACACGTTGCTTGGTGCCCAGGCGCAGCTGGAAATCAGGCGGAGCTACTACGGGCCAGCCCTGGCCTGCTCGGCGCTTGCCTTCGCCTATGCCCAGGCAGGTGACATCCAGGAGTCGCGCAATTTCCTGGATTTGGCGGCGCAGGAGGAGCAGCATGTCGCGTGGTTCACTTCCTGGATGGCAGACTTCTGCGTCCGGATGGCCAGGCGGTGGCTCAAGGATCCGGGAGCCAAACAGAAGCTGATCGAGTCGGCCCACGAAGACATTTCCAAGGGGCGGACAACCACTGCCTCCATCAGCCTGTTCGGTGCTACGGTGCATGGAACGGAGGAAGAGCTTGTCCTGTTGATCGAAATTTCCTCCCGCCGGCAAGGAAAAATGGCCAGCGTCAACCGTCTGGTCGGGGAGGGGAGCAGAAAGAAGGACTCCAAGGTCCTGCTTCAGGCGGCGTCCCTGGCCCAGGAGCTCCACCTCGATGCGGTGGAGTCCCGGTGCGTGGTCCTGGCGCTGGACATTGCCAGGGAAAAGGGAGATTCCCAGTCCGCCCGGGCGGCCCAGCATCGCCTGGACCGGCTCGTGGAGACCCTGCCGGTGCTGCCGCTGATGCCGCATACGGTAGGACCGGAATTGACCGAACGGGAACGGCAGGTTGCCAGGATGGCCAGTCAGGGGTTGAGCAACAAGGAGGTTGCCAACCGGCTGCAGCTTTCCATCCGGACTGTGGAAGGCCATCTCTACCAAATCTTCACGAAAATGGGGATTTCATCGAGGAGTGAGCTTGAAGGATCCGCTCAAGTCTGATGGGAAGGTTTCGGTGCGGCCGCGCGCCGGGACCCAGCGTCAGAATGCTGGTGAGCCCTGGATAGACCGGGGGGACATGTTGTCCTCAGTACAGGACGCACTTGCGTCGGATGACTGCTGGGCAGTTTTCGTCGTGGGCGACGCCGGGCTGGGAGCATCCTCGCTGCTGGCGCAACTGAATAGCGCAGGAAAAGGCCGGACGGCGGTCATGACAGTCCACGGGAGCCCGTCACTGGCGCCCGTTCCCTATGGGGCACTGTCCCCGTACCTGTCTGACCTCTCCGTTGAGGACGTCACGTCAAAGGTAGCCGTGCTCAGGGCCCTGTGGGCGCACCTCGAAGCCGCCAGGAAGAATCCGGGACCCGCCTTGCTGCTGGTTGATGACGCCCACGATCTGGACACCGCGACGGCGGAAATGATTTCCGAACTGGTGCAGGCAGGATGGGCCAAACTCGTGGCCACCTGCATCCCGAGGCCCGGCATACCCCAGCCCCTTCTCCGGCTCTGGCACGACGGGACTGCCGAACGGTTCGATATTGCCCCGCTGACCCTGGACCAGGGGCACCGTCTCTGCGAGGCGCTGCTCGGCGGCAAAGTCCTCAACAGCACATCGCGTGAATTCTGGCAGGAAGCCGGCGGGAACACGCTCCTGCTCAAAACCCTGGTCCGTGAAGCCCAGCGTTCCGGTGACCTGATCCAGCGGAACGGGGTCTGGCTCAACGCCGGTTCCTCGCATGTCCGTACCCTGGAACTTACCGCCGTCGTCAAGGTCCAGCTCATGCGCATCTCGACCGACGGCCGTGAGGCGCTGAACCTCATCGCCCTCGCTGAACCTGTCGATAGAACCCTTGTCGGCGAAATCGCGGGTGAGCCGGCAGTCAAGGAACTGCTGGACCAGCGCTTGGTGGTCCAGTCCGTGGATAGCGAACCAACTCTTCGGCTGGTCAGCCCGGTCTACGGGGAAGTGCTCCGCAGGATCGTTCCCGCGGCCCGGAGTCTTCAGCTGCACCGGGAGCTCGTGTCCCGCATGGAAGTCTCTGCGGACAAACCGGAGTCACTGCTCCGCATGGTGTCCTGGTCCTTGGACTGCGGCGCGGAAGTGCCGGGCCGGCTGCTGATCCGGGCCGCTGTGCTTGCCTGCAAACTCTTCCAGAGCGAGACGGCCCTTCGCATCGCCTGGGCCGTCCAGGACCCCGAACTGCAGCAGACTGCCCGGGCGGTGATGGCCCGATCGCATTACAACCTCGGGCACTACGAAGAAGCCGCCGCCCTTTTGAACATCAACGTCGACGCCGGCAGCGGCCTCACGCACATGGTAGTCAACAGCCTCCTGCGATCCGCCACGCGGACGGCGCTCGGGCATCCCGCCTCGGAGATTGCGGACGATGCCCGCCGGCTCCGGCAATGGGGCGATGAAGAGGCCGCGGCCAAACCCGCGGACGCGCCCGGTATTCTCGCGGCCACGGCACGCCGGGCAACGCTGGTGGAACTCATGGCGCACTCGCTGTCGGGCGACTACCGGCAGATGGGCCCCCTGCTGGCTGAACTGCTGGAGGCCGGCAGCTCGGCGGGGGAGCCCGACGGCGCCCTCACCAGGTCAATGGCGCTTGCCCTTCAGGCTGAGCGGCTGTGCGCGCTGGGGTATCCGCTGCAGGGGCGCCAGCTCGCCATGGATGCCTACGGCCAGGACCAGCCGCCCGACAACGACATCTTCTTCCTCCCTGAGTTCATCGTGGTCCGGCTCGTCGCCTGCGACCTCGCCGCCGGGGACTGGGCGGAGGCCCAGCAGCTCCTGGCGGGCTACGCGGATACATCTTTCGGCTCCGCCATGGTTTCGTTCAGTGGCGCAGCCTACGTCGTGATGGGCTACATAGCAGTCCGGCAGGGAAAACTCGCCGACGCCCTGGAGCTCCTGACCACTGGCCTCGAGGCCCTCCGCGACAGCGATCCCCAGCAGATGTTCCGGCTCTGCGCCGCCATGGCCTACTACGTCGCGGCCACGCAGGGCCGCAACGCGGAGGCCGACAGGCTGAAGCAGGACTACGACGCCTGGGGCGAGCGCGGCATGCACCTGGTGACGGCCTTTGGCCGCGATTTCCTCGCTGCCGGTGACGAACACCTGCGCGGCGACGGCAGCGGAATCGCTGCCCTCAACAAGAGTGCGGAGGAAGCCGAGGAACAGGATGCCCGCCACCTGGAACTGCACGCCCTCGCCATGGCGCTGGCGCTAGGCGACACCACAAGGCTGGAAAGGCTGGCTGCCGTTGCCGGCTCAGTAGAGGGCCCCTGGGCAGGAGCCCTGGCAAAGTACTGCTCCGCACTCTCCGACGGGAGTGCGGAACAGTACCTCCGCGCGGGGGACGCCCTTTATGCTGCCTCTGTCTTCCAGCTCGCCTCCGACGCCTACTCAGCTGCCCTGGCCTCATTGGACCGCAGCCGGAACCGGGAGCTGGCGGCCATGGCCCGCGCCGGCGTTGCCCGGTGCAATGAAGAGCTGGGCCACGCGGGCAGCGAGGCCCAGCCGGACACGGTGGCACCCATCCTGACCAAGCGTGAGCGGAACATTGTTGCACTGGCAGCCACGGGCCTTAGCGACCGCATGATCGCGGACAAGCTGCAGATCTCCGTTCGCACGGTGGAAGGCCATCTGTACCGTTGCTACCTGAAGCTCGGCATCGCCGGACGTGACGAGTTGGCCGCGGCCGCCGGAATTGTTGAAGATACGGCGAATGGGGACACCAGGAAGCCCGGGAAATAAGTACCTGGCCGCCGGGTACTACTCGTTGGCGGTGCCGAACCGGCGCCGCCACGGCGGACGCGTTAACTATTTGGCCGCCCGACGGCCCTGGTTTATCGGGTTCCCGGCGGCTAGCAGCGTCCCTGGGGCCTCCCTGCGTAGCCCGACAACGCGATCGGGGGTACCTGCCTTCCAAGTACAGGTATGAGTAACGGGCAAATTCGAGTACTCACTACTGGTGTCCGCGGGCGTCCCAGCTGGTTAATTTGGGTTACCAGGAATCGCTAATAAATACAGAGGTCTCACTCATGTTGACAGCCGATAGCGTGGCCAGTACACACGCCACCAGATCCGCCGGAATGACACGGAGCGCCGCATGGCCTTTGATCGGTCGGAAGCAGGCTGTCAGCGACATTACCCGTGCCCTGGCCGAGTCCACCGGGGGAGTGCTGGTAACCGGGTCCTCGGGCACCGGGAAGACCTTCCTCACCACCCACGCCCTCAAACAGTTCCGCGACGATTCCCTGGTAGTAACGCTCCGGTGCAGCGCAGCCCTCTCCCGATCACCCTACGGCGCACTCAATATGCTGTTAAGCGACCTGGAGCCCGGGTACTTGAACCACCCCGTCCTGGTCCTGTCCGGACTCATGCGGCTCCTGCGCGAACGCGCCAACGGAAAAACCGTTTACCTCTTTGTCGACAACGCCGGCGAAGCTGACGAACTGACCGCCGTGACAATCGCGCAGCTGGCACGGAACCGCGCCGTCCGCCTGGTCCTGACGTGCTCGGACCCGCTGCGGCTCTCGGCCGAGATCTCAGGACTCTGTGATGGCGGGTTCCTCACTCGCGTAAACCTCGAACCGCTGTCCTTCCGCGAGGCTGTCAGCTGGCTGGAGGAAGGCCTCAGCGCCAAAGTCTCGCACTCCGCCGTCCAATCGCTGTGGGCGGCCAGCGACGGCAACCCGCATTACCTGAAGATGCTTGCGATGGAGCTCGCCGATTCTGGTTCCCTGGTTGTCCGGGACGGCGTCTGGGTGCTGACGGCGGAACACCATGTTCACGGACGGGCGATCAGTGACTTGATCGCCACGCGGCTGGGACGCATGGGCGAGGCTGACCGGCGAATCCTGGAAATCCTGTCGCTGGCGGAGACGCTGCCCCTGGATACCTTGCTCACGCTTGTTGACGCCGACGATGTGGACGCCCTCGAAGAGCGCGGAGTTCTGGCGGTCGAGGACTCCCTGCCCCGCCGCGTCAGGATCCAGAGCCAACTGGTTGCCGATGTGGTGCGGGAGAATGTCCCGCCGGGCCGGAGCAACGAGCTCCGCGAAATGGTGTTGTCTGCTGCAGCACCTTCCCTTCGGACGCCAGCCACGGAACTGCCGTTCGCGGTCTGGGCCCTCGATTGCGGCGCAGTGTTGTCGACGGATGAAGCCCTCTCCGCGGCACGACTCGCCAACCGACGACTGGACGCTGCCCTGGCGCTGCGGTTTGTCCGCACCATCAAGGCACATGAGGAGCTAGCCGCGGCGGTCACCGAGGAGGTCACGGCGCTGATGACGCTCGGCGAGGTCGAGGAGGCCCTGGCAGTGGTCCGCCGACATCGCGAGGTGTCACGGGGTGACCCCGCGCTCGCGGAATGGATCGGGTTGCTCCTGGCGGAGAGCTCGGTGTTCCTCGCCACCCCTGATGCCTGGCAAGAGGCCCCGGATTCCCTAACCCGGGCACGGAAGGTACTTTACGAAGACTCAACAGGTCCGGCCGCCGAACTGTCGGTGCCGGACCTCCGGCGCATCCGGGAACAGCTGACGCTGGCCGAAGCCGAAGCGGCAAGCTACGCCGGTACCTACCGTGATATGGCTGCCAGCCTTGCCGAAGCCCTGGACAACGTTGAATTCCACAGCGCGGAATTCCGGCTTCAGGCAGGCAGCTGGCTGTGCGAAGCCTGGGCCGTGACCGGTCGACAGTCCGACGCCGCCGATCTCGCCGAACAGCTGAAGCTGCAGTGCCTGCGGCCGGAAATTCCGGTGGCTATCGCCCAGTCAGTGATCTCGCGGCTGCGCTTCGCCTACCTGGTGGCCGGCCGGTGGGACGAGGCGACGGAGACGCTGCCCACCGAGGACTGGCTGCCGACTTTCGCCGTCTACCGGCGGTTCAGCGCCACCGAAGTGCCCGAGGCGATCTGCGCCTGCATGCAGGGCCGCGGACGCGACGGGCTGGACCTGCTAGTTCCCGGCATCAGCCAGCTGCGGATCCAGGACAGCGACGGCATCCTCACACTCGCCTGCGCGGCGGCCGCATATGCCTCGGCCCTGCAGGGTGAACGCGAGCAGGCACTTGGCTACCTGGCAGAGACGGCCTCCGGCTCCAGGCGGAAAACATGGAAGGTTTCCAGGGCGGAAGGGTACTTCACGGCGCTGGCGCGGGCGGAGCTGGATGGCCCGCGGACCGGGATTGAGCAGCTGCTGCGCCTGGCAGACGAGGACCGCGCCACGGGTACGGTGGGGCATGAGCTGCTGTGCCTGAGCTCGGCCGTCAGGCTGGGAGAAACCGCTGCAGCGCCGCGGCTGCTGGATGCCGCATTAAACAGCCAGGGACCCTTTGCGGAACTGTGCACGCAGTACGCACGGGGCGTAATCTCCGGCGGAGCTGACGAACTCATGGCCGCCGCCAACCTCGCAGCCCGGCTGCACAATGACAGATTTGCCCTGGACATCGCCGAGTCGGTCCTGAACCTCGACCAGGCGCGGCTCGAGAGAAGCCTGATCCGCCAGGCCAAGCACCTGGCGGAAACCTGCCGCAGGAAGTTGCGGACGCCGCAGGACGGCAACCACGACAGGCTCACGCTCACCGCACGCGAACTCCAAATAGCGCAGCTGGCTGCAGCCGGAGCGAGCAACAAGAGCATCGCGGCCCAGCTCCACGTTTCGGTACGGACGGTCGAGGGCCACCTGTACCAGATCTACGGCAAGCTAAAAATCGAAGAGCGCTTGGAGCTTCCGGTAGCCCTTGGCAGTACAGGAGATAACTAGCCATGACTGAAACCACCCTCGCGGCAGAGCGGCTGATCGGGCGCTTCGGCATGGTTGCCTCGGTTGTTGATTGCCTGGTGGACGCGAACGGCCCGGGCGCCCTGATCCTCGGCGACGCCGGCATCGGCAAGACGGCGCTCACCAACGAAGTGCTCTTTGAGCTTGGCAGCCGCGTCCGTCCTTTCTACGTCTATGCGGGGCCGTCGCTGTCCGAGGTTCCCTACGCGGCCCTTGCCCCTTTGCTGACCGCTTTGACACCCGGTCAGACGGACCAGCCCCGTGCCGTGCTTAAGGCGCTCGTGACGGAACTAAATCCGCACGGCCAAAGGGACCAGTCGCAGGCCGTGCTGGTGGTCGAAGACGCGCACCACCTGGATGACAGCAGTGCCGCTGTCATTGCGCAGTTGGCTGCCGCGGAAGCCGCCAGGGTGGTGCTGCTGTGCAGGCCGCACCCTTCGCCGCCGCCGGAAGTGCTGTCGATGTGGTCGGAAGGGCTGGTGGACCGCTTCGAGCTGCAGCCGCTGACCAAGGACGAGGTCGAAGAGCTCTGCACCCGGACGCTGGGCTCACCGCTCGTGCCCAGTGCCAGCGCCGTCCTGTTCAGGTCATCCGGCGGAAACCCGATGTTCCTGCTGGAACTGATAGCCCACGCCAGGAGCCGCGGCCACCTGCTGCGGCGCAATGACACCTGGGTACTCCTGGGCGAGCCGGGAGCGGCCACCGTACGGCTGATGGACCTGGTCAGGAACCAGATCATGCAGTTGAACCCTGACCAGCGGCAGGCCCTGGAATCAGTGGCGCTTGCCGAAGCCATCCCCTTAAGCGTCCTGCAGCGCGCCAGCGACAGCCGCGCCGTCGACGAACTCAAGGAGCTTCAGTTCATCGCGATTTCCGCAGACCCGGCGAGGCACGTCCGCCTGGCGCAACCGCTGATCGGCGAGGTGATCAGGCAGCTGGTGCCGACCGCCCGCAGCGTGACCATTCGACGGCGGATCGTCAACCTTCTGGACTCGCGCCCGGAGACACTGGACGGCAGGCTGCGGCACGTCACCTGGGCACTCGAGTCCGGTGCAACCGTTCCCGACGCCGACATCCTGGAGGCCGCGCAGCTGGCGAACCGCCTGTTCATTCCCGAATACGTGGAACGGGTAGTGGGCGCCATCAGGGAGCCGTCCCTGAAGCTCGCAGCACAAGTGGAACTTGCCCGCGCCAAGCTGTACGGCCGGGATCCGCTGGGAGCCAGCCTGTGCCTCGAAGGCGTGGTGGAACAAGCGACCGATCTGCGCACCGTCCGGCAGGCTTCCATGCTGGCGGCCCAACTGGCCGCCGGGCATCGCAACGGGCCGGAGGCTGTGCTGCGGGCCGCCGATGCCTGGGCCGAGGCCGTCTCCAGGCTGGAAGAGGCCCATCCCGGGTTCGATGCCAAAGAGCTGGAGACCGCCCGGCTGGGCAGCAGGCTGCTGGCCCTGGAGGGCTACCAGGCTGCTGGACGCCACGTGGAAGCAGAGCCGGAACTGCAGGAGATCTGGGAATCCACGGACGACGACGAGTCCCGGCTGCTGGCCGGCACGCTGCTGGCCGAGTCACTGGCACTTACGGGACGGGCCGTTTCGGCACTCCAGGTGGTGATGGTGGTCGAGGACATCCTCGCCGCCAGCGGTGACCGACGACTTGAGTACGCCGAGTTCGTGATGCGGCGCTACCTGCTGGCGCTGCTCCATGCGGGGGAACTCGATGTCCTGGATGACTATCTGCAAAACCACATCGCCCAGGCCTCCAACTCCCTGATCTACTTTGGCGGGATGCTTCACCTCGCAGCCGGCAACGCAGACCTCCGGCGGGGCACCATCGGTGCCGCCCTGCCAAAACTAAGCCAGGCCGCCGAAGTGCTGCGCCTCTCCGATGCCGGCGGTGACCTGCCCGATGCACTCGCGGCCACCGCCTATGCAGCGTCCATCCTCAACCGGACGGACTCGGCCAAGGCAAATGCCGACGCCTACGACGCGCTGCTGTCGGACCATCGCCATGCCTCGCTGCTGGGGCGGGCCTATGCCGTGGCAGCACGGGCCGAACGCATCGGTGTCCAGGCTTCCGTGTCAAAGCTGATGGCCCTCGCCGATGCCGCCGCCGCGTCCGGCTTCCTCAGCTATGAAGTGGAGATCCTCTCCCTGGTGCTCCGGCTCGGCGACTTGTCAGTGGTGCCGCGCCTTGCCGCCACGGCGGAAGGCTGCGAAGGCCGCAGCGCGGAATTTGTGGCCGCGTACTGCCGTGCGCTCGCCGCGAAGGACGTCAACCGGCTCGTGGAAATGAGCGATGCCGCGGCCCGGGACGGCCTGGACCTGGCCGCCGCGGAATGCGCTGCCCACGCCCTGCGGATACTGGAGACCAGGGGGGACAAACCCCGTCAGTTCGAGGCCCAGAAGCTTGTCAAGCAACGCAATGCAGCCCTCAACAAGACCGGGTCCTCCGCCGCTGAGATGCCGCCGGACCTGCACAAGCTGACGCGGCGCGAGCAGGAAATCGCAGCCCTTGTCCAGGCCGGGGCGAGCAATCGCGAGATCGCCCTTCAGCTTGGGCTTTCGCTCCGGACCGTGGAAGGCCACCTGTACCGGATGTTCGCGAAACTCGGCATTAGCCACCGGGAAGACCTGGCCATGGTGGCCTACGGTGCCCGCCACGCCGGGTTGCCCGGCACCGCGTAGTTACGTCATCCCTGAGCTGAACGGCACGGGCCCGGGAACCGGGACCGCCCGACGTCGGCTTCCGGCTGCCGGCCAGCCCCTGAGCGGCTGCCCGTGAAGGTAGTAAGGCCGCCCGGCTGCCCGTAGAAATCTTCCTGCGCGCCGAAAACGGAGCCGCCACTCATTTCGCGCTGCCCCCAAACGAGTACTGATGCGAGTAGTGGGGGCGGGCCGGGCGCGTACCACCCAGTTCCGGCCGGTGATGCACCCGCAAAGACGGGTAGAGCCCACTCGCGCCCCGGCAGGTGGTTGGTTAATACGCTGTAGCTTGTTGGGCCGCAGGCAAATATTGGGGAAAGAAGTGGGTCTCTAAATGCATCAATCAGCTGACACTTGGCTTTCGGAATTTCATGTGGCTATCCACCTGGAAAGATCCTCCAGGGCGACCAGCATCCCGCCGATGGCGGGTACCCCATTCGAGCCGGCGACGATCCGGGCAGCGTCTTCTGAGACCGGGATCTGCCAGTCTTCGTCGCCGGCTTTCTTACAAACGGGACAAATCGAATACCGGGAGGTCGGTTTAGCATGACACCGAACACCAAGCTAAAATCCCATAAGGCACCGCTGACCAGGGCAGCCCTTCCACCGCTGCTTGAGGATTCCCGGGAATGGCCGGAAAACGGAGCCGGAGCGCCTGAAGGGGCGGCGGAAGCCGTTGAATCACAGGCCCCGGCGAGCGAAGCAGATGCCCAGGATCTCACGTTCACTTTTGACGTCGCAATTGTCGGACTGGGCTACGTCGGCCTGCCGACGGCCCTCGCCATCAACGCCTCAGGACGGCGTGTCCTGGGACTGGACGTTTCCGAGAACAGGCTGGCGGTAATCCGGTCCCAGCAGGCAGACCTGCTCGACTCGGACAAGGTCCGCCTCAACAACGCACTTGAGGATCCCTCGTTCATGATCAGCACGGATCTCTCGCTGCTGGCCCGGGCAGCAGCAGTGGTGGTCTGTGTTCCCACTCCTGTGGATCCCTACCTGGTGCCGGATCTCGGGATTCTCCGGGCAGCCTGCGCTTCGGTGGTTGAATTCGCGGTGCCGGGCCAGCTGCTGATGCTGACGTCGACCACCTACGTGGGTTCCACGAGGGACCTCCTGGCCGTTCCGCTGGCTGCCAAGGGCCTTATCCCCGGCAGGGACGTCTTTGTGGCTTTCTCCCCGGAGCGCATCAATCCCGGAGTGGACGCCTTCTCACACGAAGACGTCCCGAGGGTGGTAGGCGGAGTCACACCGGCTTGCGGTGAAGCCGCAGAGGCGCTGCTGCAGGCCAGCACCAAGCTGGTGCACGTCGTGCCCTCCGCAGATGTTGCCGAGATGACCAAGCTCGTCGAAAACACCTTCAGGGCAGTGAACATCGCCCTGGCCAACGAGTTCGCGGATATTTGCCACGGCCTCGGCATGGAGGTCATGGACGTGATTGATGCGGCCTCGACCAAGCCCTACGGCTTTATGCCGTTCACCCCCGGGCCGGGCGTCGGCGGCCACTGCATCCCCTGCGACCCGCACTACCTGCTGTGGCAGCTGCGGAAAGCCAGGGTCACGGCACCCGTCATCGAACACGCCATGGCCGGCATCGCCGGAAGGCCCCACCAGGTGGTGGAAAAGGCCCGCCGCATCCTGTCGGACCGGAACCATGGAATCTCCGGCGCGCGCGTCCTGGTCCTTGGCGTGGCCTACAAACCCGACGTTGAGGACCTCCGCGAATCTCCGGCACTGGAAATCATCGCCGCGATGATCGCCGGCGGCGCTGACGTGGCGTACCACGACCCGTGGTGCCCCACCGCTCCGGACGGCCAAGGCGGTGCTCTGGAGTCCCTGGAGGATCCGTCGGTCTGGGACGCAGATC
Source organism: Arthrobacter oryzae (assembly GCF_030812315.1). Lineage (GTDB taxonomy): Bacteria > Actinomycetota > Actinomycetes > Actinomycetales > Micrococcaceae > Arthrobacter > Arthrobacter oryzae_B. The sequence continues at coordinate 68,441 of NZ_JAUSSM010000005.1, forward strand.
TGGTGATCCTGCACACGAGGCACGCCGCAATGGACATCGATTGGCTGCGCGAGGCGCCGGCCGTCCTTGACACCACCTACCGGCTACCCGCCGGCACGAACGTCACCCGGTTGTGATTCCAGCGGTTTCGCTGGTCTTCAAAAGAAAGTAGGAGAAGTGAAAACAGCAATCACCGGCGGAGCCGGCTTCATCGGGAGCCATCTCGTGGAGCACCTCCTCGCGGCCGGCGACAAAGTCACGGTGTTGGATGACCTCTCTACCGGCCGCCTGGAAAACCTCCGGACTGTGATCGGCCACCGGGATTTTCATTTCGTCGAGGGCAGCATCCTCGACCGCGCGGCGGTGGACCGGGTGGTGGCCGGCGCTGACCGGGTCTTCCACCTGGCTGCCGCCGTCGGCGTGAACCTGATTGTGGAGCACCCGCTGGAGAGCCTGCGGACGAACATCCACGGCACGGAAGTGGTGTTGGATGCCGTGCTGGAATCCGGTGCGTCGCTGCTGCTGGCATCCACCAGCGAGATTTACGGCAAGAACACTTCGGACAGCCTGTCCGAGGAATCGGACCGGATCCTCGGCTCGGCGCTCAAGTCCCGGTGGACGTACGCGGCTGCCAAGGGAATCGACGAGGCGTTCGCGCACGCCTACTGGCGGCAGTTCGGGCTTCCGGTGGCGATCGTACGGCTGTTCAACACGGTGGGTCCGAGGCAAACGGGGCGGTACGGAATGGTGGTGCCGCGCCTGGTCAAGCAGGCGCTCGCCGGCGAACCCCTGACGGTTTACGGCGATGGCCACCAGACACGGTGCTTCTCCTACGTGGGCGACATCGTCCCCGCCATCACCAGGATTTCCGAGGAGGAGTCCGCCTACGGCAATGCCTACAACCTTGGCGGCAGCTACGAGATTTCGATCCTGACCCTCGCCCAGAGGATCGTCGAACTGCTTGGCAGCGAAAGCCCCATCACGCTGGTGCCCTACGAGCAGGCGTATGCCGAGGGCTATGAGGACATGCGCCGCCGTGTACCCAACAACAGCAAAGCGAAGGATCTGGTGGGCTTCGATCCCAAGACCACCCTGGACCAGATCATCCAGAACGTGGCGGCCGACCACCGCCCGGTAAAAGCGCCCGATCCACTCGGGTGGAAAGTCACGATGGCGGCCAACTAGCCGTCCGTGAGGTGCCGCGCCGGACGGGGGGCGGCAACCGTCAAAAGTTATGTGCACCTTCGACGAGAGAGTTGAGTTCCATGACGCTTCTGCAACGCTACACTGCGGCCTCGGAGCCCCGGCACAGGGCTGAACGGCCGCCCGGCCGGCGGAAGTCCCGCTGGCTGGCGGCTTCCACCACGGTGGCCTTGGCCGCCTCCCTTTTGGGGCTCACTGCCCCGGCCGCCAATGCGGTCGGCGAAACGGTCGTGACGCTGACGTTCGACGACGCCAACGCCGACCAGATTCCTGCCGCAGCCAAGATCAATGCGCTGGGCATGCCCGGCACGTTCTTCCTGCCCTCCGGCTACATGAACCGTCCGAATTATATGACCACAGCCCAGGCCCAGGCCCTTCAGGCCGCAGGCAACGAGATCGGCGGCCACAGCGTGACCCACGCTGACCTTGCGGCAGTGGGACCCGATGAACTCGCACGTCAGGTCTGCGGCGACCGGGCCACCCTGTCCGGATACGGGCTGGACGTTCAGAACTTCGCTTATCCGTTTGCGTCGTCAAACCCGAGCGCGGAAGCCGCTGTGGCAGCGTGCAACTACAACAGTGCGCGCGGCCTCGGCGATATCCGGAGCAAGGTTGCCGGTTCGGAGACCTTTCCGTTTGCCGAGTCACTGACGCCGGCGAACCCCTTCTACACCGGAGCGCCCGACCAACTCGATGAGACCTGGACCCTGGCGGATATGCAGACCTTGGTCACCCAGGCTCAGGCGAATGGTGGCGGCTGGGTCCAACTCACCTTCCACCACATCGGGACGGGCATCGACCCCGTCTCTGGCGTGAAGGATCCCCTCACCGTCAGCACGGAGGTCTTCAACCAGTTCGCGGACTGGCTGGCAAATCAGGAGGCCACAAACACCACCAACCCGGTGCAGGTGAAGACGGTCAAGGAAGTCATCAACCAGCCCACCAAGGCTGTGATTGCAGGTCCTGCGGCCCCGGCACCCCAGACCACCGGCAACCTCATCAAAAACCCAAGCCTTGAGACCCCCGGATTGAACGGGTCACTTCTCCCGCGGTGCTGGCAGGGCGGCGGTTACGGAACCAACACCCGCACCTTCTCGAACGTGTCACCGGGCCACGCCGGTACAGCCACAGCCGCGCAGCAGCTTGTGGTGTCGGGGTACGCCACAGGAGACGGCAAGCTGCTGCCCCAACTGGACACAGGGGAGTGCGCTCCGAGCGCCACCCCCGGACACGTCTACGAGGCCAAGGCCTGGTACAAGGCGGTGGGCGGAGTAACGCAGTTCGATGCGCACTACCGGACGGCCCAGGGTGCCTGGGTTTACTGGACGTCCAGCCCTTGGTTTGCCGCATCTGACACTTGGGTGCAGGCCAAGTGGGATACGCCGGCCGTTCCTGCGGACGCGACGGCCATCAGCATCGGGCTAAACCTGTTTGCCAACGGCACGCTCACCACCGACGACTATGAGTTGTACGACAAGGCGGGCATTAAGACGTTCAGCGACGTTGCCACCACCAACCAGTTCTACAACGAGATCAGCTGGCTATCCAACAACCTCATCACCCAGGGGTATGCGGATGGCACGTTCCGGCCGCTGACGTCGATCAACCGGGACGCCATGGCAGCCTTCCTCTACCGGCTGGCGGGCAGCCCGGCTGTCCCGGCCAATGCCCCGACGTTTACGGACGTAGCGCCGAGCAACCAGTTCTACAACGAGATCCGCTGGCTTGCTTCGCGGGGGATCTCCACCGGTTATCCGGACGGAACCTACCGGCCGCTGCAACCCGTCAACCGTGACGCCATGGCGGCGTTCCTTTACCGCTACAACGGCAGCCCCGCCGTTCCGGGTACTGCACCAACGTTCCCGGACGTCACCTCGGGCAATCAGTTCTACAACGAGATCCGCTGGCTCGGAGCGACGGGAATCACCACGGGCTATCCGGATGGTACGTTCCGTCCGGTGCAGCCCATCAACAGGGATGCCATGGCCGCCTTCGTTTACCGCTACAACCTGAACTTCCCCAAGGGCATGTAGGGCCGCCCGGCAGGTAGGTTCCCAACCATTTAGTTCCCAGCAATGGCACGGGCGGCCGTGCATCCGGAAAGTCCCCGGATGCGCGGCCGTCCTCGCCGCTGTCCTGTCCGCAACACCGCAGCCCCATTTGATTCGGGGGATCAGAGATGAAACATCGAGGCTCCGTGCGCAACCGCCGCCTCGGCGGAATTGGGTCAGCAGTCCTGCTGCTGGCAGTGGTCGCCACGGCCTGCACGCCTCCGAAGCCGGAACCACAGGGTAAGTACCCCTGGCATACGAATATTGTGGCCACCACATTCTGGGTGGGGGAGGTCTTTGACCCCAACGCAGCGGACGGCAGCCAGGTTATCTCCACCTATGACTCGCAGTGGATGAAGAGTTACGGCGGCTGTGATGGCAGGGTAACGTCCGGCGGCTGCGAGACCGAGGCGAGATCGAGTGCAAATGGTTACGCGCCCAGCAGCTTCAAGCCCAAGGAGAACCCCTTCTACCTGGACCTCCCCTATGACGACATCAACAATGCGGCAGCCTTCCGCGAGCGGGCCAGCGTTATTCCCTGGGCCAACGACGAAGGGTACAGAGGCCAGGCCACCAACCGCTCCTTCAGCTACATGAAGAACCGCTGGGTCAAGATCCGCAAGGACGGCAAGGAGTGCTTCGGCCAGATCCAGGATGCCGGCCCGGGGCAGTACCAGGACAAGGAGTACGTCTTCGGCTCGAACGACGCGCGGCCGGTCAACCGGGAGTTCAACGGTGCCGGCATGGACGTGTCGCCGGCGCTCAATGGCTGCCTGGGGTTCAGCGACCTGGACGGCGAATCGGACAGGGTCGACTGGCAATTCGTGGAGTTTGAGGATGTTCCGCCGGGCCCCTGGCTGGACGTGGTCACTACGAGCCAGGTGAAGTAGCCGGCAGGCGTTCAGCCCATCCTGCCCGGGAGCCCGGATCCCAGGAGATCGGCGAAGCGCGTCGTGCCCTGGTCCACGCCGCTGCAGGTGAAGCTTGCGTCCGGCCCCTGCTCACTGGACGGGCAGGGAGCGTCGCGGTTGAGCGACCACATCGAGAGACGCTGGACCCCCAATTCCACTGCGTAGTCTTTCAGTCCCCGGGCCGCCTCCAGTTCGAAGATCTCGCCCGGCAGGTCATTACGTCCGATCATCGGTGTCAGCCCGATCTTCTTCCAGATCTGTTCGCGGCTAAGGTTGATGCCCGCGCGCTGGTAGACGATGCCCAGCTGGTCGTGGGTGGCGCCTGCCGCCGCCTTGGCCGCCTCCAGCATCCCTTGGGAACTGCTGCGGCTGGCACCGTAGTTCATGGTCATGATGTTGACTCCGGACAGCCGGACACCTGCCTGGAGCATCTGCTCCACGGCGGCTATGCCGGCGTCGGTAAGGCCGCGTGGAGAAGCCGGCAGCGTCAGCCAGACGGCGAGCTTTTGGCCCGACGCGTTGCGGTCCCCCTGCAAGGCAGCCACTGCCCTGGCCCGCCGCTCGCCGCCTGCCTGGTCAAGGAGGTCCGCGCCCTCCAGATCGAAGTCGATGAACGACGGCTCGTAGCGTTCAACAACGTCCCGGTACGCTGTGCGGAGTTTTCCCTCGTCTTCGCATGAGGTGGCCAGCTCACGGTTGAGGGAACCCCCAAACGACACTGCGGCCGACCCGCCCTGCGACCGGAGCACGGAAAGCCGTTTGTCCAGACCCAGGGCGGTTCCGGCCTTTTCGAGGCCGTAGCCGGCACCCCAGCTGGGCACGCAGGAGTCCTCGGGGGAGGCTATAAGGAACGCCAGGACCACGTCCCTGGTGCCCGGACCGGAGGACTCTTCAAAGGCGTAGGGCGGCGAGACAGTGACGTCCACATACCCGGCGAACCACGTCGGCTGTGCGGCCCCGGTGGCCAGGCCGGACCGCCACGTCCAAAAAAAGATGACGCAGGCCAGGATGGTGGTCACGGCCAGGGCCGCCATTAGGGGCGTTGAGGGTTGCCGCTGCCGCTGCCGCAGCCCCGGCCTTCGGCGGGAGCGGAATCCGCCGGGAACCGGTGGCGGTGCGCTCTCCTCTTCGGCCTTGGCAGCCGGATCCGAGCCGCGGTTTAGTGCTGTCATTTTAGATCCCACGCCCCCCTCTGGTGTACTTAGACACCATTTCACCACGGCCTGCCTAGTGGCAGTGTCTGACCGCAAGCCAACACGGGTGTTGTCAGGTGCACATCGAGTACCAATTCGGGTAGTGGACGAGTGGCGCCGGGGCTGCCCGTCGCCTGCCGCACGCAAAGACGGGTAGGCACCACTCGTGCCGCCGAACGCTCTCCTTCATAGGCTTTGGATGTCGGATAGATACAGAGTTCCGGGGGAGAGTCGGGTCTCAAAATGGGAATGGACGCACTATTGCGGGCGAAAGCACGCAACCATGCCCCTCAACAGCAGTTCATGACGGTCAAGGCGGCAGGATTGTCCCGGCCGGTGGAACCAGCTGTTGCTTTCTCTCCCAGTCCTGCCGACACCGCTGCCGTGAGGCAGCCAGCCCTGGCGCACAGGCCCGGGGCCCATGAGCGGGGGTCGGTGGCGAACAAGCCTTTGAGACCAAGGCTTCCCCCCAGTCGTCACCGACCCCTTCGAGGTGTCAATCCATGAATCACTGCGGCCTGGGGGGATCCTCTTGCGGCCGGGCATTACGGATGTAAGAGGGGATATCTGTCATGAGGCAACGGCTGGAACCATTGGGGGGTCAGGGCGATCCGCTCCGGTCCGGGTTGACGAGGCAGCGAAAGCGGACGACGCTCTGGGCAGTCTCGTGGCTGGGCGTGCTGGCCCTCCTGACCGGGTCCGCCGCCCTTGCGCCGAAGGAAGGCCCGGCGCCGGGCGGAAATGTGCCAGGGCCACTGAAAAACTTTTCGGCACCCGTGGACACCAGCCTTGCGCTGACCACTGTCACGCTGACATTCGACGGCGGGCGGGCCAGCCAGCTGGCCGCTGCCCGGGTGTTGGAGACCCACGGATTGCGTGGGACGTTCTTCGTCAACTCAGGCTTTATGGGGGCAAAGGACTACATGACAGTGGAGGACCTTCACACCCTCGCCGCCGACGGAAATGAGATCGGCGGCCACACGGCAACCCTTGCCGACCTGACGGCATTGGATCCGGATGAGGCCAGGCGGCAGGTCTGCAATGACCGGACCAATCTGACTGATTGGGGATTCAAGGTCACGTCGTTCTCCTACCCCTTCGCCGCGAAGTCACCCGAGGCCAAGGCCATGGTGGCCGGCTGCGGCTACAACAGCGCGCGTAGCCAGGGCGATCTCCGCAGCCGGCTGGGCTGCACGGATTGCGCCGTCTCTGAAACAGTCCGGCCAGCAGACGTCTTCAGCACAAGGTCGACGCCGGAAGTCGGCTCAACATGGACCATCAATGACCTGCAGCAGTCAGTCATGCAAGCAGAGACGACCGGCGGCTGGCTGCAGCTGAGTTTCTTCGACATCGATGACAGTGGCAGCCCGCGGTCCATCAGCCCGGCACTGTTCAGCGACTTCGTTTCATGGCTGGCCACCCGCACCGACGAGGGCACCACGGCCATCCGCACCGTCCACGACGTCATCGGGGGAGGGGCCAAGCCTGCGGTTGCCGGCCCGGTTGCTCCGCCGGCACCGCCGGGCGTCAACGCGCTGCGCAACCCCGGCTTGGAAGCACCCGGAAAATACGGACTTCCGGAGTGCTGGCAGGTGGCCTCCTATGGCGAGAATTCGCACGTACTGAGTACTTTGACCCCTGGCCGCAGCGGGGACATCGCACGCCGGCTGGATGTTACCGGCTATGTATCCGGCGACGCGAAGCTGCTGCCTGTCCTGGATCTGGGGGCCTGTGCGCCGAGCGTCGTTCCCGGCCACAGCTACACCCTGCGGGCCTGGTACACGTCCACGGCATCCACGCAGTTCGAGTTGTATTACCGCAACAAGGTTGGCACCTGGACCTACTGGACAGCCAGTCCATGGTTTCCCGCCAGCTCTGCCTACCGGCAGGCTGAATGGACTGCACCACCGGTGCCGGCAGACGCCGTCGCCATCAGCTTTGGATTGAATCTGTTCAGCGACGGGGAGCTGACGACGGATGACTACGAGATGTTAGACACGGGGGCGCCGGTCGCTCCGTAATGCCCCCGCCCGTTGCCAGTCCAGAGGCTCCACGGGCTCGAAAACAAGAATCGAGTCGATTCCCATGAGGTTGAAAACTTCCGGGCGAATAGCAGGCCAGACTGACGTGGACGCCGGGCGGCACGGACTGCGAAAATGGGCACGCACGGCCGTGACGGCGATGGGCATCATGGCCCTGGCGGTCTCGGGACTGACCACGCTGGCCTTCCCGGCCCAGGCGGCGGCGCCCACCGTGGTTTCGTTGACGTTCGACGACGGCAACGCCAACCAGATGACCGCTGCCCAGATCATGAACAACTACGGGCTGGACGGGACCTTCTATATTCCTTCAGGGAATGTAAACAATGCCGGTTATATGACAGTCGCGAACCTTCAAGGTCTGGCAGCCAGTGGTCACGAGATCGGCGCACACACCGTGACCCACTCCGATCTGACGACCCTGCCCTCAGACGAGGTCACCCGCCAGGTATGCAACGACAGGGTCAACCTCACCAACTGGGGTTTCCGGGTGACGAGTTTCGCCTATCCTTTCAGCGCGGTCAATCCGGCCGTGCAGACCACAGTGAAAAACTGTGGCTATAACAGCGCACGTGCGCTCGGAGACCTTCAATCCCGCTTTGGATGTTCGGGGTGCGTTTTTGCGGAAACCGTTCCTCCCCAAAATCCATTTCGCACCGCGGCTTTGGATCAAGTGGATAGCCCGTGGACACTGGCTGATTTTCAAAATAGCGTGACCAGAGCTGAAAGTGCGGGTGGATGGGTCCAATTTACTTTTCACCACATATCGTCCACGCCCGGCCCGCTCAGCATCAGTCCTACGCTCTTCACTCAATTCGCTTCTTGGCTAAAAACCCGGCCCGCCACAACAACCGTCAAGACGGTGGACCAGGTCGTCGGCGGCACCGTAAAGCCTGCCGTCTCCGGCCCGGCATTGCCTCCGACGCCATCGAGCGGCAACCTGGTCAAGAACCCGAGCCTCGAAACCATGGCCAGCGGTGCGCCCCAGTGCTGGCAGGCGGCCGGCTACGGCACGAATTCGCGTACCTTCAATACAGTGAGCCCGGGACGCACAGGGTCGACGGCAGGGCGTCTGGTTGTGACGGGCTATGCCAATGGCGATGCGAAATGGCTGCCGTCACTGGACCTCGGCGGATGCTCGCCGACAGCAACGCCCGGGCACACGTATACGCTCGGCGCCTGGTACAAATCCACGGCCAACACCCAGTTTGCCCTCTACTACCGGACCGGCCTTGGATACTGGGTCTACTGGACCTCGAGTCCGTGGTTCGGGCCTGCCACAACCTTCCAGAAAGCGAGCTGGACAACACCTGCCCTGCCCGCGGGAGCCAGCGGCATCAGCTTCGGGCTCAACCTCTTCAGCAACGGAACGCTCGTCACGGACGACTACGAAATGATCGACACCGCCTCGTCCCCACCGCCCCCACCGCCACCGCCGGCGCCGGCCGGTACGAACCTGGTGCAGAACGCCAGCCTTGAAACGGCGGGCGCAGGGTCGACGCCACAGTGCTGGCAGACCGCCGGGTACGGTTCGAATACCGCGTCCTTCAGCACCGTGGCCACGGCCAGGACCGGGACAAAGGCCGAACGCCTCGTGGTGAGCAACTACGTGAACGGTGACGCGAAGCTCCTGCCGGCCCTGGACTCCGGCTCGTGCGCGCCGGCTGCAGTCGCTGGCCGTACCTATTCGCTTCGCGCCTGGTACACCTCGACGACGGTGACGCAGTTCGCCGTGTATTACCGGAACTCTGCCGGTACGTGGGTCTACTGGACCTCCAGCCCGTGGTTTGCCGCCGCAGGCTCCTATACGCAGGCGAGCTTCACCACCCCCGCGTTGCCCGCCGGCGCAACCGCAATCAGCTTTGGGCTGAGCCTCTTCAGGAACGGCACCCTGACGACGGACGACTATGCCATGTACGACACGATTGGAGCGCCGTCACTGTGATAGCCGTCTACGTTGTCCTTGTCCTCGGAATCAGCACGGTCTTCTGGTCGTTTGTTGGGCTGTTGCGCCTGGCCAATGAGCAGTACATCCGCCGGGTGGCGCTGGGGCCCCCGCTGAGCGGGCGAGCGCTCAGGCTCCTCCAGCGGTGGCCGCTGGCCAACCGGATCGGTGCCGGCGTCCACGGCGCCCACACCCTGCCGGCGCCACGGGCACACCGGGGGCAGTTCCAGCGGGAGCACGGCCGCCACCGTGCCAGGGACCCCAGGATCATGCCGGCACATGTTGCGATACTGATTGCCGCCCACAACGAAGCGCTGGTCATCAGTGAGACCATCCGGGCCGCCGCGGTGCTGGTGCCGCTCCGGAACATCCACGTGATCTCGGACATGTCCACGGACGACACTGCAGCCATTGCCCGCGCAGCCGGCGTCAAGGTTCTGGAACTCGAACCGAACAGGGGGAAAGCCGGCGCGCTTGCCGCAGGGATCGCCCATTTCGAGCTGTGCCGGAAATTCAAGGTAGTAATGATGCTTGACGCGGATACCCGGCCAACGCCGGACTATCTGGAGACGGGCCTGCCGCTCTTCCTTGATCCCGCCGTGGTTGCCGTTGCCGGCCGGGCAAAGTCGATCATGACGCCGCCGGCCCCCACTGCGCTTGGCCGTTTCCTGGTGGCCTACCGGGAACGGCTCTACGTCGTGGTGCAGCTGCTGCTCAAATATGGCCAGGCAGCCAGGGGAGCAAACGTCGTATCCATCGTGCCCGGCTTCGCGAGCATGTACCGGACAAATGCACTCGCGAAAATCAAGGTGCTGGCACCCGGGCTGGTCATCGAGGACTTCAACATGACGTTTGAAATCCATGCGAAGAAGCTGGGGCGGATCGCGTTCCACCCCTCAGCCGCCGTGGCCTATACGCAGGATCCGGACAACCTGCAGGACTACACCAGACAGGTCCGCCGTTGGATCCTCGGCTTCTGGCAGACGGTACGCCGGCACCGGCTGCAGGCCGGAAAATTCTGGTTCGTGCTGGTGTTCTATATCGTCGAACTCGTCGTAAGCTGCATGTTCTTCGTGTTGCTGATTCCGGTCTTCCTGCTATCACTCGTAGCGGCGATGCAAGTACAGGCGTTCGGCGAGAACGGCGAATCCTTCCTGTACCTCTCCGGACTCATGCGTCCGCAGGACGTCCTGCTGGGTGTCCTGCTCCCGGACTTCCTGCTGACCGTCGTCGCGGCGGTGGCACTCCGCCGGCCCGGCATCCTGCTGATGGCGCCATTCTTTCCCTTCATGCGGATCCTCGACTCGGTCATTTGCCTGATGGTGCTTCCCCGGGCCTTCTCGGCGGCGTCATCGGGGGTGTGGGTCAGCCCCGTGCGGCGCGTCCAGGGGGAGGCGCTCGAACTCGAGGAGGCCACGGCGGGGGCGGGAGTCACCCGCTAGCGCCGTCGTCGGGCCCCCTGAACCGGAAACGAAAAGCGCCCCTCCCGCAGGACCATCAAGTCCTGCGGGAGGGGCGCCTTTGCGTTCACCGCGGTGCTGCGGTTACCAGCTCACACCGGAAGTGGTTTGGACGTTCAGCCACGGTCCTGCCGGGACATCTGCGCGGTCAACAAACCTCCAGGAGACGTGATCGCCGCTGCCGTCCAGCTCGGCAAAGCCGAGGCAGCCGTTCAGTGCGGGAGAAACATCCATTCCCGCGCCCTGGGTGCCGTCGGCGGAGAAGTCGGTGTTGGCCGGGCGGGCATCGGCCGCACCGAAGACATAGTTCGCGTCATGGTATTCGGACCCGCTGGAAGGACCGGCATCTTCGATCTGCCCGTAGCAGACATTGCCGTTGGGACCGGTCATCTGCACCCAGCGGTTCTTCATGTACGAGTAGTTGCCGTCTGCGCAGTGGTCGACACCGGTGGCGGCGTTGTCCGCGGCAGCCCACGGGATGACCTGGCAGCGCTGCTGGAACGCGACGCTGTCATTGACGTCGTCATAGGGCAGGTCGAGGTAGAACGGGTTCTCCAGCGGAGCGGGCTGGTTCTTGGGGAAGTACCCGTTGGAGGCGTCGCGTGCTTCCGTGGCGCACGTGAACGAGCTGCCGGAGCCGGAGCTCACGCCGTCGCAGCCGCCGTAAATGCTGCCGGGGCAGCCCGAGGCCGAATCCGGCGTGGTTCCGGCATTGATCCCGGTGTGTTGGAAGGCCCACTGGCCGTTGTATGTCGAACAGACCTGGGAGCCGTCGGCAAGGTTGGCGTTGAAGATTTCGCCCACCCAGAAAGTGGTGCTCACGACGTTGGTGTGCAACGGGTACTTGCTGGCGGCCGGTGCGGCGGCGGGGGCTGCCGCTGCCACGGCAACGGTGGCAGGAGCTGCAGGAGCTGCTTCCTGGGCGGAAACGGCAGCGGGTGCAGGTTCCTCGACGGGAGCCGCAGCCGGAGCCGAACTAGGTGACGGTGATGTCTTCGCCGTTGCCGGCGCTGCTTCTGCGCTGGCCGATGAAGGACTGGTGGAGGCCGACGGGCTCGGCGCCGTTTGCGCGGCGCAGCCGGCGGTCAATACTCCGATAAGGAGGATCAACACAGCCATGATTGGGGTGGTCATGTGTTTCATTTTTTTATTGGGATACATATCTGTCGGGGACATTAACAGGGTTGGCCGATGCCCGTTAAAGGGCACGCCAAGTACGGGTCATGACCGCCAGATCGGCGCGGCTGTGGCCGCGCCGAAAAATCGTTGCCGGAGTGAAAACCAGCTGCGCCGCTTACTCCCCAGAAGCAGCCAGCGGGACCGTCAGGAGACCCGTAGAGACCGTTAACACCCGCTCCACTTTACACGGATGCCTGTGGGTAGCCTGAACGGTCCTGCGGGAGGCGGGCCGGGATATTCGAGTAGTCACTACTCACGCCAACACAACCAGTAGCTAGGTAGCGTAGGACTTGCTAATGCCGGCAGATGGGTTGGGGGCGGTCCGGAACTTCACGCTCCGCGGCAAAGGAATCGACGCAACCATGGACGTTTGGGCAGGAAATTCACCTTTCCCCCGGGTCATTCGGGTGACCGAACTGCGGGCGGCCATCGACGAACTCACCGGCTCCGAGAGTTCAGGAGTCATTGTTACGGGGGCTGCCGGCTCAGGCCGGACCAGGCTCCTTGCCGCCGCCGCTGAGGCGCTTTCCGGACAGCTGACAGTTATCGCCCACAACATTCCCGAATCCTGCCGCCGGATGAAGTTCGGCATCGGCAGCGTGTTGGCGCCGGCCTTGCCCGCCGGGTTCAAGGTGTCTCCGCTAACCATTGTCAGGGCCTGCCGCGATGCCCTGCGAAGCCAGGACCCCGGAGCAACCGGGATCCTGCTGGTCCTGGACAATGTGGACCACCTTGACGGCACATCGCTGTGGGTCCTGAACCAGCTTCTCGCAGAGCCGGACATCAAGATGCTGGCAAGCCACCGTTCCGACCGGCAACTGCAGATGGAACTGATGGAATCCGTGGTGGCCAGGCAGCTGTCCGTCGTGACCCTGGAGGAACTGACGCTGGAACAGCTCCGGACCTTCCTTGAGTACCGCTTGCCTGCCCGGCCCTGCCGCAACCTGGTGCGGGACATCCACGCGGCCTCCGGCGCCAACGCGTTAACGGCCAGTTGGCTCGTCGAAGAAGCTTTGGCGGGCGGGCAGATTGTGGAGCATGACGGCAGTTGCGCCATGGCCCATCCACCGGGACCGGGTGAAGCGCGGCAATTTGACCTGGCCCGGCGGCGGATTGAGGCCCTCCCGCCGGTCCAGCGCCAAGTGGTCGAATTCCTGGCGGCTGCTGATCCGGCTCCGCTGTCCGTCCTTGCCAGGGCGGTGCCGCCGGAGGCGCTGGCCGCATTGGAACAGCGCCACGTGATCCGACTTCAGATCAGAAGCGACGGCGGGGCGGACGTCACCCTGAACCACGAGGTCGAGGCCAGCGCTGCCCGGCATTTCCCCGGCGGGGTGAAGCCGTTGGAGATGCAGGACAAAGCTTCCGCCATCTCCGGCCGTCCGGGTGAGGAGTCGCTGTGGGATCTCCTGCGGCGGGTGGAGGCCGCATTGGAAGCCGGATGGGCTGTTCCGGACCTGGATCTCCTGGCTGTGGCCACCACCGCAAACAACCTCTATGACAGCGAGCGGGCGCTGCGGGCGGCCCAAACCATCAAGGCACCCGAGCTCCAGCTGATGGCGCAGACGGAGGCCGCCCGTGCCCTGTTCCACTCCCGGCAGTACGGCAAGAGCGCGGAGCTGCTCCGAACCCTCGTGGAAACGACGCCGGCAGTCCTCAGCATTGAGTTCGCCCGCGCCGTGGCACTGCTTCTGCAGGCGTTGATGCCGACGGATCCCGGCCGCGACGCGCTCAACTCGGTGCTCGACACGGCAAGGCGGCGCTTGAGCCTGGCGGCCGCCGCATCGGTTGGTGATACGGCAGCCGACACCTACCAGAACGCCGTCCAGGATGAGCTGGACGTCCTGCAGCTGTTCCTGGAGGCACGGGAAGGAAACTGGCCCAGCCCGGGCGGGGAACTCTTCCACCGGCTCTGTCCCGCCGGCTTCTGCGAAGCCGGACACACCGGTCCTGACCACGCACCGGGAACCCACGCCGGCATCCTGCTCCTGGCGCTGGCCTCGCAGGGACTGTCCGTACGGGGAAAGTCCGCTGACGCCGTCGAACTTTCCACCCGGGCGCTCAACGCGGTGGAGCGCCTGCCACGGTGCAGCGTTGATCTCCACTCCACGGTGCTGACCATCCACGCCTCCAACCTGACGAGGGTGGGGTGCGTTCCCGGGGCCGCGGCCGAACGTCCCGGCAACAACTGGATGAGCTATCCGGGAGGTCCTCTTCAACTTTTCCGGGCCATGATGTTCTGCCGCCACGCAGCCGCCGGCCGTGCAGCGGGGCCCGCACACGGTGCGGGCGGCGGAACCACCGGTGACCCGGATGACCTGCTTGCTCTCACGCTTGGCGCGCAGGCCACGGCCGACTGGCTGGCGTGGGACCTGGCGCAGGTGCCCGGGCGTGCGGTTTCGCCGGCAGACGGCAGGGCCACCGACGGCGACGTCGCGGCCAAGCTCGCCGAAACCTACGCCGCCGTGGCCCGGCCGGCCGTTACCGGGGCCGCAGGTCCGCCCCCGAGGACCCTCCGAAAGCCCGCCAAGGCGCCCGGCGGCGGCAGCAGGGGCCGCAGGGCACTGGAACTCCTGAACCTCGGGGTGACGGCACGGCCTGAGAAGCCGGGCATTGAACAGGCCGCCGACGGGGCACCCGAATGGCGGTGGTCGAGCGATGGAAACAGCGGGCCGGTACCCCGTGAAGCCCTGCCCCGTGAAGCCCTATCCGGTGAGCCGCTGCCCGGTGAGCCGCTGCCGGGCGAACCGCTGGAGTGGCTGCCCGGCGGCGGGGGCCGGCGGGCCGGACGGAGCGCCGAGCGGACTTCCGGCGGAGCAGCGAAGAACAGGCTGGCCGTGGCCGACCCCGCCAGGCTTTCACTGCGGGAACGTGAAGTGGCAGTTCTTGTCGTCTCAGGCATGGGGAGCGCCCGCGTCGCGGCGGAGCTCGGGATCGCTGTGAATACGGTGAACGCCCATCTGCAAAGGATCTACGGCAAACTTGGGGTTTCCCGGCGCCAGGAGCTCGCTGAACTGTGGAAGAGCCTGGACGGGGCAGGGCAGTGATGCCGGGCGGAACCCGCGCCGGTCAATAGTGGGACAATTGAGGAGTAGCACCGCGGACCCAAGCGGTGTGCCTGGCCGCGGCACTGAGCTGTCGGCAGGTCTTGCCTATCAAGGAGCTCCAGTTTGGTCATGGTATCCACTCCCGCTACCGCAGACACCCAGGTCGCGCTAAGCGAAGTCGAGGTCCTGCGTATCCGCAACGACTTCCCGGTGCTGGATCAGGAAGTCAACGGCAGCCCCCTCGTTTACCTGGATTCCGGTGCCACGTCGCAGAACCCGCGCAGCGTGCTCGAAGCCGAGCAGGAGTTTTACGAACTGAGGAATGCGGCGGTGCACCGCGGCGCCCACCATCTGGCCGTCCAGGCCACCGACGCGTTTGAGGACGCCCGGGCAACCGTGGCCGGCTTTGTGGGCGTTGCGGAGGACGAGCTCGTCTGGACCGCCAATGCCACTGCCGGGCTCAACCTCCTTGCGTACGCCTTCTCCAACGCCAGTATCGGCACTGTCGGCGGCGAGGCCGGCCGTTTCGCCCTCGGCCCCGGGGACGAGGTGGTGGTGACGGAAATGGAACACCACGCGAACCTGATTCCGTGGCAGGAACTCTGCCGGCGCACCGGAGCCACGCTCAAGTTCATCCCCATCGACGACGACGGCGCGTTGCGGCTTGAGGAGGCGTCCCGCCTTGTCACCGGACGCACCAGGATCCTTGCCTTCACACACGCGTCGAATGTGCTCGGAACCATCAACCCGGTGTCCGAGCTCGTGCGGCTGGCGCGGGCAGTGGGCGCCCTGGTGGTGCTGGACGCCTGCCAGTCCGCGCCGCACCTACCCTTGGACTTCAAGGCCCTCGACGTCGATTTCGCCGTTTTCTCCGGCCACAAGATGCTGGCTCCCACGGGCATCGGCGGCGTCTACGGGAGGCGGGAACTCCTGAACGCAATGCCACCGTTCCTTACCGGAGGCTCCATGATCACGACCGTGACGATGGAAAAAGCCGAGTACCTCCCTGCGCCGCAGCGGTTCGAAGCCGGCACACAGCCCATCTCGCAGGCGGTGGCGCTCGCTGCTGCGGCGAACTACCTGCGCGAAACAGGCATGGAACGCATTGCCGGCTGGGAAGCCTCCCTGGGCCAGCGGCTGGTCCGCGGGCTGAGCGCCATCGACGGTGTCCGCGTCGTGGGGCCGGCGGCAGGCGTTGAACGGCTCGGCCTGGCCGCCTTCGACGTTGCCGGCGTGCACGCGCACGACGTCGGACAGTACCTGGACAGCAAGGGCATCGCCGTCCGCGTGGGGCACCACTGCGCGCAGCCGCTCCACCGCCGGCTGGGCCTGACCGCCACCACCCGGGCGAGCACGTACCTGTACAACACCACTGACGAAGTGGACCTCCTGCTTGAGGCTGTAGCCCAGGTCCGGCCCTACTTCGGTGTAGCGGGCGCGGGGGCATCCAAATGAGCGCGCTGGATGCGATGTACCAGCAACTGATCCTGGAGCATGCGAAGACCCGCAGCGGATCAGACCTGACGGCTGACCAAGCCGCGGCCATGCCTGAACAAGCCGGGGTGGGGCAGTGTCATCAGCTGAATCCGGTCTGCGGCGACGAGATAACGCTTCGCCTTGAGCTGGAGGCGGCCGGAACGCAGCCGACTGTGAAAGGCATCCACTGGCACGGAGACGGCTGTGCCATCTCAATGGCCTCCGCCTCAATACTGACCGAACTGTCCGAAGGGGCGACGCCGGGGGAGCTGGATGAAATGATCGGCCATTTCAGGGAGCTCATGCGCTCACGCGGCCGGTTGGAGCCGGACGAAGAAATCCTGGGTGATGCGGCGGCCCTGGCGGGCGTGGCAAAGTATCCGGCCAGGGTCAAGTGCGCCATGCTGGCGTGGGTGGCTGCCGAGGACGCCCTGCGGCAGGCCGTATCCACCAGCAGTTAGGTGCGGCCAGCGTCCGGGTTCTCTTCATCCGCCAGTGTTGAGTGGTGCTGGACGTAGTCTTCGATGGCGTGCTCGGGGACCCGGTAGGACCTGCCGAACCGGACTGCCGGCAGATCGTGCGCCTTGACGAGCCGGTACACGGTCATCCGCGAAAGCCGCATGACTTCTGCGACCTCGGAAACTGTGAGGAAACGGGTATTGGAAAAACCTTCAGCGGCCACTGTTCTCAGCTCTCCTGCGACGTAGTTCGATCCTGAGGACGTACTTGAATCCTGAGATAAACGTCGCTGAGCCGATCGCCGATCTTACCGCTACTTTATGGCATGGTGAGCTTGATGTGAAGAGCGCACAGCAATGGGGATAAAGACAAGTAGTGACTACTCTAGTGGCGTCCGGGGCGTCCCAGTAGCCTCTTAATATGGCTGATATCCAGGACGACGGTGAATGGCGGCAAACGCAGCACAGGATTCGCAGGGCGGAAATTGTGTGCGTTATAGCGCTGGTGGTGCTTACGGCGCTCACCATCATTGCCGGCTTCTCGGATTTTGTCCGGTAGCTCCGAAGGGGTGGGATATCAGGCAGTGCAAACAAAAACTCCGGCAGGTGGGGACCAACCGGAGCTTTGATTGTGTTGTGGAAATTTGATTAGTGGGGAAATACAAGAATTACCCACGCGATAAGCCCCAATAGAGTAAGGGCGAAATATAACGACCAATTTCTACGGTCGTTTTTACGGTGGCTTCCGTGCCAAACCCGCTCCATATCGTTCGCATCCATAGCAGAAATCTATGGCTTATCACGATCAGATAACAGCGTGGCCTCCACCTCATTTATGCCCCCGCCTACTCCATTTTCCGCGCGAGGTACTCGAGTGTCCGGCGACCGCCGGGTTGTTTCCGGATACGTCGGCTGTCCGGGCGGGAGGACCGGCAAAGGCGGTAGTCTGGTTGCGCGCCAGCGGTCCGTGCACGTTACGTTCCCGGCTGCGCAATCAGTCAGTCAGGTAGTAGCAGTAGAAGAGGACCGTCAAGTGAAGTTCGTGGTGCAGGGTGATCTGGGCCAGGGGGCTTATCACGTCGGCGATGAGGCAATGACGGTTGCCGCGGTGGATGAGCTTTCCAAGCGGACCGATGCGTCCTTTGTGCTGCTATCCCGCGACCCGCAACAGACGGCTGAACTTTACGGCACCGGTTCTGTGCCAACCATTGAATTCCCATGGCCGCCGGCCGAACGGAGCGCGCATTTGGAGCGGGTACGCCGTGCCGCCCGGGGCGACCGTGCCGCCCTCCCGCCAGCCGATCACGTTTGGGGCGTTATCGAGGAAGTGGCGACCTCTGACGGCGTACTAATTGCCGGCGGCGGCAACATGAACTCCCTTTACGGCTGGCTGCTGTACGAGCGCGCCGCGGTCGGCATCATTGCCAGGGAATTGGGCAAGCCGCTGGTGGTCAGCGGCCAGACCTTCGGCCCCACCCTGCTGCCGCAGGACCGGAAGGTGCTCCATGAACTCCTTGATTGCGCCGCGTTGGTCGGCGCCCGCGAACCTGTTTCGTATGCCTTGGGGTTTGAGTTCGGCCTCGGATCGGAAAAGCTTGTCCGCGTGCTCGATGACGGTAGCTTCCTGCCGTCGCAGGTGGACCCCGTGCCGGCGGCCGTGGCTGCCGGCCTGCCGGAGGACGGTTACATCGCAGCAACGGTCGGCCCTGATGCCTGGCGGGAGGGAACACGCACCCTGGACGGGATCGCAGCGGTGTTGGACCGGGCCGCACAGCTGACACGCCTGCCGGTTTACCTGCTGCCGCACATGGGAGCCCTCGGATCTGCAGGCAACGGCCCGGACCACGATTCCCACCGCACCGTAATGGCGCACTCCCGCTCTGGACAACTGAAAATGCTGCCGGTCCTGCCTGTCCGCACGGCCGCTGCCGTGACCGCAGCCGCCGGTCTGGTGATTACCAACCGCTACCACCCCGCTGTATTCGGCTTGGCCGCCGGCGTGCCGGTAGTCTCCCTGGCGAACGACGCCTACTCGGACATCAGGCTCTCGGGCGCCCACGGAAACTGGGGACTCGGCGATTGGGCGCTGCCGCAGCCCAGTCTTTCCCCGGGCGGAGTGGACGAAGCCGTGGCGGAGGCCTGGAACCGGCGTGACGAGATCCGGCGTCATCTGGACGCGCTACGGCCCGGATTCGAGCGTTCGCAGGCGGACTGGTGGGATGCCGTGGCTGCGGTCCTGGCGGGCGGGGGCAAGGGCGGCTATATGGGGCTGGAGGAAGCACGGCCCCTTCGTTCGCGGCAACCCTGGTCCGGCCAGGCCTCTGCCCAGAGGACGCTGTTCCGCACCTTGAGCCTGGAAATCGGCCGACTGTGGACTGACTGGGACGACGTACGGTCCCAGCGCGATGTACTCAACCATGAACGCGATGAAGCAATACGGGAAAAGGACAGAATCCTGGAATCACGAACATTCAAGGCAGCGGCGCTGCTGGGCCGCGGCGTGAGCTTTGCACGCCGACTGACCGGAAGGAAGCAGTGATGGCTGACGGCCGCGTTACGGTGGTGGTGCGGACAAAGAACCGACCGGTCCTGTTGCACCGCGCCCTGGAGAATATTGTGGGCCAGTCCTATCAGGATTTTTCCATAGTCGTCGTCAATGACGGCGGGGATCCGGCTCCGGTTGATGCTTTGGCTGAGGGTTATGGCCACCTTCCTGCCGGGAAACTGACCGTGATCCACCACCCGGCGAGCAAGGGTATGGAAGCGGCCACCAACGCAGGCATCGCGGCGGCGACGTCCGAGTATGTTGCCGTGCATGATGACGACGACCGGTGGCACCCGGACTTCCTGCTGAAGACTGTTGGCCTGTTGGACGGGAAGGCCAATGCCCAGGGCGTCGCGGTCAGGACGAACGTGGTCTACGAGGAAGTCCGTGACGGCATAATCGTGGAGACAGGCTCCTTCCCGTACTGGCCCGAACTGCAAGCCATCACGCTGACGGACATGCTGCGCATCAACAGAATCGTGCCCATTTCATTCCTGTATCGCCGGTCCGTCCATGACGAGGTCGGCTTCTACAACGAGGAACTTGACGTTGTGGGGGACTGGGAGTTCTACCTGCGGTTCCTGCAGGCCCATCCGATGGAACTGCTCGACGACGAGCCGCTGGCGTTTTGGTGCCAGCGTCCTGCGGCCAGCGGCGACATGGGCAACAGCGTCATTGCCGCCGCCGCAGAGCATGCCAAGTTCGACAGCCTCGTGCGGGATGCCTTCCTGCGGCGCGAGGCCGGAAAAACCGGAGTGGGCTACCTGTTGTACTTGGCTCAGTTGAGCGGGCAGCAGGAGGAGGCCGCGGCGGAAGCGCGGCTCCTGGCTGACAGGGTTGTGTCCACACTGGAGGACCTCAACCGGAGGATTTCGGTGCTGGAGGAGACAGTGGTCCGGCGGACCAGTGTTTTCGAGTTCGTGGGCAGGCCGGTCCGGGTGGCAGCCCGGTTGTGGAAGTCCCGCCAAAAGAACTAGGACGGTTCCTTCCGGCCGGAGCGTGCCGGCCGGAAGGAACAGCCGCCCTGGCGGCTAGGCGGCCAGGCCGGCGATGCCGATCGCCGCCGTGGCGGCACCGAGCACCATGGAGACGGACACCAGGACCACGTGCACCGTCAGGAACTTGGTGGCCTTACCTGCTGCGTCCCGGGCCCGCGGGTCCTTCATCACGCGCCGCAGGAACTGGGGCCAGACCACCAGGGACCAGACGCCGGCAATGATCAGGATCCAGGCAAGTGCTACGGGGAGCTGCACGGGGGTTAGTGGCTTTCCAGCCAGGCCTGCGCCTGCTGCGACTGGATGTTCAGTGCCTTGCCCACCATGGGCTCGGCCGCATCGGCGATCTTGCCGCCGAGGAACGGGACCGAGGAAGTCACGCTGCCTTCAAGCTCAACGCGGGTGCTGCCGCCGTCGGCGATGAGCCGCTGCACAGCGCTCACGTCGAGCGGTGCACCGGCAATCTTCAGGCTGATATTGCTCTGCCGCGAGCCGTCCGCAGCGGGCGCTTCCCAGGTCTCAAGCTGGGTTACGGTGAGGCTTTCGCCCACGAACTTGCGGGCAATCTCCGGCAGCCGGGTGGTGGGCAGGGTGCGCACCGAAGTGGTGCTGAAAGCGCCGGCAACATCGCCGTCGACCTTGAATGATTCAAGGGTTCCGCCAACCAGTTCACTGGTGTGGCGTTGGAAATCTTCATTGGCGAACACCGCCGCTACGCGATCGACGCTGTGCGGCAGGGTGGTGGAAGCACTCAGTGCCATTGTTCCTCCATTGGTTGGGGGTATGGGCCATGGTTTTTGCCTCACACATCCTACGTTGCGTGCCCCGCCTACTCCGATTCGGCCGCCTCCAGCTTCTGCGCTGCGGCCGTGATGTTGTGCGACATCGCGGGAAAGATGACGCTGTGGAACGGGAGCACGGCGAGCCAGTACAGCCGGCCGCTGAGGCCCTTCGGGAAAAAGATGGCGCGCTGCCTGTACCGGCTGCCGGTGCCGTCAGGTTCCACTGACAGCTCCAGCCAGGCACGGCCCGGGGCGCGCATTTCGGCCCGCAGCCTCAGCAGCCGGCCGCGGTCGATCCGCTCGGCACGCCACCAGTCCACCACCTCTCCCTCGGCAAGCAGGTGCGGGTGCCGCCGGCCGCGCAGCAGTCCGGCCCCTCCGGTCAGCTTGTCCAGCCACCCGCGGACCCGCCACGCCAGCGGCAGCGAGTACCAGCCGTTGCGGCCGCCGATGCCCTCGATGATGGTCCACACATACTTGGGGTCCACCGGGCTGGAATAGCTCCGCTCGTCGACGTACACCCGGTGCCCGGACCAGTCGGGGTCGCTCGGCAGCGGATCGGCATCCGCGCCCGCGCTGGCCCAGGTCGTTTCCACCTGGGCGTCGCGCTCCTTGCCCAGGGCGAGGGCTACGGCGCGCCGGTACGGGGTCAGGCCGGCCTCAGGCACCGGGATGTACGTGTCGATGTCATGCTCCCTGGACACGGCGTCGTGTTGCAGCGACTGGACCAGGGGCAGGGCCATGGACAGCGGGATCGGCGTGGTCAGGGCAACCCACATACCGGCGAGTTTTGGCGCGGGAATGGGCAGCGCCAGCACCACGCGGTGCGGCAGTCCCGCCTCGGCAGCGTACTCCTGCATCATTCCCGCATAGGACAGTACCTGCCGGCAGCCGATGTCGAAGGTGCGGTTGATGGGCCCTTCCAGGGATGCGGCGGCGACGAGGTAATGCAGAACGTCCCGTATCGCGATGGCCTCAATCCTGTTCCGCACCCAGCTCGGCGCCGGCATAAGGGGGAGGGTTTCTGAGAGGTGCCGGATCATCTCGAAAGACGCCGACCCGGATCCGATAACGACTCCGGCCTGGAACACGACAGCGTCCACCGGACCCGTGAGGAAGACCTTGCCCACGGCTTCGCGGGACCGCATGTGTGTTGAGAGTTCGGCGCCTTCCGGATGCAGCCCGCCGAGGTAGACGATTCTCGCCACACCGGCGTCGGCTGCGGCCTTTGCGGCGGTTTCCGCCATGGCCTTCTCCTTGGCCTCGAAGCCGGCGCCCGCGGCCATCGAGTGGACCAGGTAGTAGAGCACGTCGACGCCGTCCAGCGCTGCGCGGAGCACGTCGCCGTCGTCGAGGCTGCCGGGGATGACGTCTACCTGCTCCAGCCACGGCACGCCGGCGATCTTGGCCGGGGTCCGGACGACGACTTTTACCGTGTGCCCGGCCTCGAGGAGCCGGGGGACCAGCCGACCGCCGACATAGCCGGTGGCACCGGTGACAAGCACGGTCTTGGGGGTGCCGTTCATTGGATCTCCTCGGAACGTTGCTGGAAGGCGTCGATGCAAAGCCAGCTTAGCAATCCAAGTTTTTCCAAAGGCTGCTGATCAATGCTGGGCCCATCCAGTGAACCGAGCAACCACGTTGAGGGGGGAGCCGGTATGAAGTCGATGGAGGAAAGGTCATGGCTAAACATCGCAAGTCCCGAAAGGGGGACGGCATGCCGCATACACAGGGCTCAGCGGCCGGAGTGACCCGCAAAGTCACAGCCGGTGCGCTGGCCCTGTTGATTGGGGCCGGGGTTGTCCCGTCCGTGCTGGCGCCAGCGGTTTCCGCGGCTCCGACGGGCCAGGGTTTCACGCTCAATGCCGGTGATATGCGGTTCATTCTCAAGCAGATCAAGATCGCCGAAAACCACGCAACCAAGGAGGACGCGCAGGGGAACGATGTTGCCGGCCAGCCGCTGCTGGGCAACGGGCCTAACCAGATCGCCAGCCCCCTGCTGCCGTATGGGCTGCGGACCGTGGACGGTACGGACAACAACCTTGTTGCCGGCCAGGAGCACTATGGCTCAGCCAGCCGGGAATTTCCCCGTCTGTCGGACCCGGAATGGCGCACTTCGTCAGGCGGACAGAACTACGAGTCCGTCAACACCAATGTCACCGACAGCGGGCCGCGGTTCGTCAGCAACGTGATTGTTGACCAGACCGTCACGAATCCCGCCGCCGTGGCCGCCGCCGGCAAGGCCCACCGCACGGTCAATGACAGTCCCACCGCCGTTCCCTGTGTCAGCGAGGGTGTCCCGGAGAACTGCGTGCCGGCGGGTGAAACCCTCGACATCCCCAACGTCACTACCGACTTTGGCCTGTCCCCGCCGTACAACGGCATGTTTGCGCTCTTTGGCCAGTTCTTCGACCACGGCATCGACTTCACCAAGAAGACCAAGAACTACGTCATGATGCCGCTGTCGCCCGATGATCCCCTGTATGTCCCGGGTGGCCGCACCAACTTCATGCTGCTCAACCGGGCCGAGAACCAGCCCGGTCCCGACGGCGTCCTGGGCACTGCCGACGACGTGCAGAACGGCACCAACACGGACTCGCCGTGGGTGGACCAGAGCCAGACCTACTCCTCGCACTCGTCGCACCAGGTCTTCCTGCGCCACTACACGCTGAACGAGAACGGCGACCCCGTGTCCACGGGCGAGCTGATCGAGGGTGCACCCGGCGGCATGGCCACCTGGGCTGACATCAAGGACCAGGCACGGACGATGCTCGGCCTCGAGCTGTCCGACGTCGACGTGGCGGACATCCCCAAGCTGGCGACAGACCAGTACGGACGGTTCCTGCGGGGGCCGAACGGACTCCCGCAGTACGAGACCGCTACCGGTCGCGTGGAGGGCAACCTCGCCGCCCCCGTGGCGCCGCCCGCCAACGTGGAGCGCATCGGTATCGCGTTCCTGGATGACATCGCCCACACCGCGGCGCCCTTCAACTCCCAGACCGGCGCACCGCTGCAGCCGGACGGCGACGGCGACGTCAACGACGTCAATGTACCGCGGCCGGCCGGCGAGTACGACGACGAAATGCTGGACAAGCACTTCATCGCAGGCGACGGCCGCGTCAACGAGAACATCGGCCTGACGGCCATCCACCAGGTGTTCCATTCCGAGCACAACCGGCTCGTCGGCTACATGGAGGAGCTCGTCACGTCGCTCAACCTCGACGTGAATGAATGGAAGCTCCCCAACGGCGAATGGAACGGTGAACGCCTGTTCCAGGCTGCCCGGTATGTAACGGAGATGGAATACCAGCACATCGTGTTCGAGGACTTCGCCCGCAAGATCCAGCCCGGTATTAACCCGTTCAACGTCTTTACCCAGTCGGACACCGGCATAGATCCCGCCATTCACGCCGAGTTCGCCCACGCCACCTACCGGTTCGGGCACTCCATGCTGACGGAGACCGTGGACCGGAAGACCAACGACGGCACCGACATCGGAATGCCCCTCCTCGATGCCTTCCTGAACCCGCCGGCCTACTACTCCAGCCCCAACGGCACACTGACGCCGGAGCAGGCGGCAGGCGCGATCGCGATGGGCATGACGGACCAGGTGGGCGCCGAACTGGACGAATTCGTCACCGATACCCTGCGCAACAACGTCCTGGGCCTGCCCCTGGACCTCGCGTCGCTTAACATTGCCCGCGGCAGGGAAACAGGGGTCCCGTCACTGAACAAGTTCCGCTCCCAGCTGTACGCCCAAACCGGTGAGTCCTCGCTGAAGCCCTACACCAGCTGGGTGGACTTCGGCCAGAACCTGAAGCACCCGGACTCCGTGGTGAACTTCATGGCCGCCTACGGCACCCACGGCACCATTACGGCGGCCACCAGCATCACGGACAAGCGCATTGCGGCCCAGCGGCTGTTCGACATGGACACCGCCGATCCTGCCACGCCCGCGGACGCCTACGACTTCGTCAACAGCGCCGGCGCCTGGGCAGCACAGCCTTCCGGGCTGGACAGTGTAGACCTCTGGGTAGGCGGCCTGGCCGAGTACCAGAACCTGTTCGGCGGCCTGCTGGGATCGACGTTCAACTACATCTTCGAACGCCAGATGACGGACCTGCAGGACGGCGACCGGATGTACTATCTGTCCCGCACCTCGGGCCTGAACCTGCGGACCCAGCTGGAAGGCAACTCGCTGGCCGAGCTGATCATGCGCAACACCGACGCCTCTGCCCTCAAGGCTGATGTGTTCGGGGTGGCGGACTGTGAATTCGAGATCGGCCGCATCTCCGCCGGCACCGGCAACTCCGTTGCCGACGACCTGGCATCCGCCTGCGACGAATCCGCGCTCCTCATGAGGATGTCCGACGGCACCATCCGGTACCGCGTCAGCAACACCGTGGACCGTCCGGGACTCAACGCCCAGTCCACGTTCAACGGAACCTCGCTGGGGGACAGGATCTGGGGCGGCATCGACAACGATACGTTCTGGGGCAACGACGGCAACGACATCATCGAAGGCAACGACGGCGCCGACACTGTTCTCGGCGGCGACGGCAACGACCGGATCACCGACTCGCACGGCGACGACGTCCTCAAGGGCGGCAACGGAAACGACGCCATCGACGCCGGCCCCGGCCTGGACATCATCATGTCCGGTGAGGGCGATGACTTTGCCAACGGCGGCCTCAACGGCAACGAAACATTCGCAGGCGAAGGCAACGACCTGGTCCTCTCCGGCGACGGCCCCGACGCAGTGTTCGGCGGCGGCGGTGACGACTGGCAGGAAGGCGGAAATGCCAACGACCTGCTCCAGGGCGACAGCGGAGCACCGTTCTTCGACGACATCAACGCACCGGGGCATGACGTCCTGATCGGCGATTCCGGCGAAGACGACTACGACGCTGAAGGCGGCGACGACGTCATGGTCGCCGGCCCCGGCATCGAACGCAACCACGGTGTTTTCGGCTTCGACTGGGTCACGCACGCCCGCTCCGTCGAACGGGCCGACTCGGACATGAGGCAGATCATCGTCGACGGACCGAACGCACTCAAGGACCGTTTCCTGCTCGTCGAAGCCCTCTCCGGCTGGGACAAGGACGACGTACTCCGGGGCGACGACGAAGTGCCGTCAGAGCCGAACACAGAGGTCAACGTCGACGGCCTGACCAACGAGCTCGATGCCGCCGGCATCGCCCGCATCAACGGCCTGGCCGCCCTGCTCCCGGCAGGCGCAACGACTTTCGGCGCCGGCAACATCATCATCGGCGGTTCGGGCAGTGACGAGATCTGGGGCAACGGCGCCGATGACGTCATCGACGGCGACAAATGGCTCAACGTCCGGCTCAGCGTCCGCGACGCACAGGGCGCCGAGACCAGGTCGGTGACGACCCTGTCGGAGCTCCAGGCGGACATCATGGCCGGGAACATCGATCCGGGCAACGTCGAGATCGTCCGGGAAATCCTCTCCACCCCCGGCGACGGCGACATCGACACGGCAGTCTTCTCCGGAGCAATGGACGAATACGACATCACCACCGCCGACGGCGTGACCACCGTGTCCCACACGGGCGGCAACGGCGACGACGGCACGGACAGGATCACGAACGTCGAACGGCTGCGGTTTACCGACCAGACAGTGAACCTCACGGCACCCGTGGTCCAGGCTCCGGGAGCTCCGGTAATCGGAACGGCCGTGGCGGGAGACGCGTCAGCGACGGTGGCCTTCACTGCACCGACAGCAGGGTCCCCGGCTGAGTCCTTCAGCGTGGAAGTCCGCACCGGCACCACCGTGGTCCGGACCATCGACGATGTGCCCGGAAATGCCACCAGCCACCAGATCACCGGCCTGACAAACGGCACGGCATACAACTTCCAGGTGCGGGCGGTCAACGCAGCCGGCGAGAGCCCCTGGTCGGCCTCGTCCAACGAGGTGACGCCACGGGTACCGGCCTACGTTCCTCCGGCGGTCTCTCCGTTTGCGGATGTCTCCACCACCCAGCTGTACTACCTGGAGATGGCGTGGCTGGCAGACCAGGGCATCTCCACGGGCTGGACTGAAGCCAACGGCACTGTGACCTACCGCCCGCTGCAATCCATTAACAGGGATGCGATGGCTGCCTTCCTGTACCGGATGGCCGGCTCCCCGGAGTTCACGGCACCCGCGGTCTCACCGTTCGCTGACGTGTCCACGGGCCAGCAGTTCTACAAGGAAATGGCATGGCTCGCGGACCAGGGCATCTCCACCGGCTGGACTGAGGCCAACGGAACGGTGACGTACCGTCCGCTGCAGTCCATCAGCCGGGACGCGATGGCAGCCTTCCTCTACCGGGCAGCAGGTTCGCCGGAGTTCACGGCACCGGTTGCGTCGCCGTTCGTGGATGTGTCCACAGGCCAGCAGTTCTACAAGGAAATGGCATGGCTGGCAGACCAGGGCATCTCCACCGGCTGGACTGAAGCAAACGGTACGGTCACGTACCGGCCGCTGCAGCCGATCAGCAGGGACGCTATGGCGGCCTTCCTTTACCGGATGGGCAATCCGACGGCCGGCTGACAGCCTGAACGCTCACAAAGCAAAGACAGGCCCCGGGGCATCCGGGGCCTGTCTTCGTGTTTGATTCTTCGCTCCTTGTGGCTTCTGTGCAGTACTTGCTCACCTGTCACTCCAGGCTCAGGAATTACTCGGCCAAGAGCTTTCCTGTACTCGGTTGGCCGCTCCCGACCTACCCGTCGGTAAAGACGGGTGTACGTGTCTTTGCCCCCACGCAAAGACAGGTAGGAGGATCGCTTTGTGGGCCCCTTCACCCGTGTCACGGTGGTTTTGGAAAGCCGGAATGAACAGCACCGCACCGCTGGTTCATCCGACCGGAAGGCATCGGCCAGCTTCGCATGCCAGGGGAAAAATGGAGAAAATCGTGGGGAATACTCCTGAATCATCAAAGGCCATATCTGTTCGGCTGTTTGGCATGTTCGAGGTCCGGCGCAACGGTGCGTCACTGTCCGCCGTCGATATGGGCGGATGCAAGCCGCGGCACATATTCGAGATATTGCTTCTGAATTTGGGCAGCCCCGTGTCCAAGAGCCGGATAATTGACATTCTTTGGGGCTCCAGCGCCGGCGGCGGAACCGTCGCAACACTGGAAAGCTATGTCAGCGGTATCCGCCGCGCGATCCAGCCGGGCAACACCAAGGACGGCCCGCTCCGTACTGCCAATGGCGGCTACCTCCTGGATCCGCAGCTTGTTGACCTCGACCTCTCCAAATTCCGCCAGCTGATCAGGAACGCCGCCCAAGCCTCGCCCGAGGAGGCCTACCCCCTGCTGACCGAGGCCCTGGACCTGTCCGCGGATCCGCTGCTTGGCTCAGAACTGGCCGCAGATTGGGCCGATGAGGCGAGGACACGGCACTTGGCCGATAGAGTGGCTGCCCAGATCCACGCCGCGGAAACGGCCGCCCTGCTCAACCGGCCTACGGAATCCGTCCGCATGGCACGGGCAGCCGTGGCGTCCGACCCACTCAACGAGCGGGCATGGACAGTGCTGGTCACTGCCTACGAACTGGCCGGGCTGCCTGCCGAAGGACTGTCCGCGTACGCGCGCTGTCGGCGGATCTTTGACCGTGACCTCGGCTGCGCCCCGGGTCCGGCGCTGCAGGCAGCGCACCTGAGGCTCCTGCGCCAGCACGCGGAGGCAGACGTGGAGCTGTCGGAAGTCATGGCCGCACTGCTGTATCTGGGGGAGACCCTGAGCGGCCGCAGGCAGCCAGCCGGATTCGCCGCCGAGGCCGGCCTCACCCGCGAACATGCCGGACGCATCGTTGACTCCTTCCTCCAGAGGGCCCGGGCCGCTGTCTGACGTGCTCCCGGCTCCGCGGTCGCGGTAGGCTGGGAAGACCCGGGATTCTCGCGAATTTCGGGTCTTCGTGTTGCCTGCTTTCCCGTGATCATTCAGGAGCTTCTGCCATGAGCCTCAACGGCCCGTCCCTCACAGGCCTGCGCCGCGCGCTCGCCGGAGACAAGACCTTTGCCCGGGTGCAGGCTGAAGCGTCCCGAAGCTTTGGATCCCGCAGCGAGGACTACCAGATCAGCGCACCTGCGGGCCTGCGCGCGGCACTGCTGGCGGAAATGTCCGACGGCCTGGCGGCGCTCACCGCCCCCCATGCTGGCTCTGAGGGAAACAACGACGACGGCGGAGCGCCCCTGGTGCTGGCCGTTACCGCCACCGGACGGGAAGCGGAAGACCTCACCGCAGCCCTGCGGGCCTACCTGCCGGCCGATGCGGTGGTTGAATTCCCGAGCTGGGAAACCCTTCCGCATGAGCGGCTGTCCCCGCGCTCGGACACCGTGGGCCGCCGCCTGTCCGTGCTGCGCAGGCTGGCGCACCCCAAGACGGCCTCGGGAGGGCCGATCCGTGTGGTGGTGGCTCCTGTCCGCGCGGTGGTTCAGCCGATCGTGGCCGGGCTCGGCGAGCTGGTTCCCGTCACGCTGCGGGTTGGCCAGGAAGTCCCCTTCAGCGACGTGGTGCGCAGCCTCGCCGACGCCGCCTACGCCCGCGTGGACATGGTGACGCACCGGGGCGAGTTCGCCGTCCGAGGCGGCATCCTGGACGTCTTCCCGCCCACCGAGGACCACCCCGTCCGGGTGGAGTTCTTCGGCGATGAGGTGGACCAGATGCGCTGGTTCGCCGTCGCCGACCAGCGGTCACTGTCCTCGCCCGGCCTGCACCACCCCACCGAACTGCATGCCCCGCCGTGCCGCGAAATCCTGATCACCCCTTCCGTGATGTCCCGGGCCGCGACGCTGAAGGCCCAGCTGCCAGCCGCTGCCGACATGCTGGAGAAGATTGCCGGCGGTATCACGGTGGAAGGCATGGAATCGCTGGCCCCCGTGCTGGTGGATGAAATGGTTCCCTTCGTGGAACAGCTGCCCGCCGGGTCCATCTCCGTGGTGATCGAGCCGGAAAAGGTCCGCACCCGCGCCCACGACCTTGCGGCCACCAACGAGGAGTTCCTGGAAGCGGCATGGTCCACGGCGTCGGACGGCGGCACGGCACCTCTGGATCTGAGCTCGCAGGCCTCAGCGGCCCTGCATTCGGCCAGCTTCCGCTCCCTGACGGACACCCGCAGCTCCGCCCTTGGCCAGGAAGTCTCGTGGTGGTCCATCACCTCGCTGGCCACCGATGAAGAGCTGACGCCGGACATCAACGTGCTCAACCTGCATGCCCGCGAGCCCCGCGGCTACCAGGGCGACGTGGCGGAGATGATGGAGTTCATCGGCTCGCACGTCCGGGACCAGTGGCGCATCGTCGTTGCCACGGAAGGTCCCGGGCCGGCCCAGCGGCTGGCCGAACTTTTCCACGACGCCGACATCCCGTGCGCCCGGGTGGACTCGCTGAATGACGAACCGCAGGCGGGCCTCATCGAGGTGACCACCGCCGCCGTCGGACGCGGTTTTGTCCTGGACGGGCTCAAACTGGGGCTGCTGACGGAGGCGGACCTGCTGGGACGCACGTCCGCCGGTTCGACGAAGGACATGCGGCGCATGCCGTCCAAACGGCGGAATGCAGTGGACCCGCTGCAGCTCGTGGCCGGGGACTCCGTGGTGCACGAACAGCACGGCATCGGCCGGTTCGTGGAGCTGATCCAGCGCAAGGTGGCGGGAGGCGGCGACGGCGTCCGCGAGTACCTGGTCCTGGAGTACGCCCCATCCAAACGCGGGGCTCCCGGCGACCGGCTCTTTGTTCCCACCGACCAGCTGGACCAGGTCACCCGCTACGTGGGCGGCGATACTCCGGCGCTGAGCAAGATGGGCGGCGCGGACTGGGCGAGCACCAAGTCCAAGGCCCGCAAGGCGGTCAAGGAGATCGCCGGCGAGCTGATCCGGCTTTACTCGGCCCGGATGGCCTCCCGCGGCTACGCTTTCGGCCCGGACACCCCTTGGCAGCGGGAACTGGAGGAGGCCTTCCCGTACGTGGAGACCCCGGACCAGCTGACCACGATCAACGAGGTCAAGGCGGACATGGAGCGTGAGATCCCGATGGACCGCCTGATCTCCGGCGACGTCGGGTACGGCAAGACCGAGATCGCGGTCCGTGCAGCGTTCAAGGCCGTGCAGGATGGCAAACAGGTGGCCGTGCTGGTGCCCACGACGCTGCTCGCCCAGCAGCACTACGAGACCTTCACCGAACGGTTCTCCGGCTTCCCGCTGATCGTCAAGCCGCTGTCCCGCTTCCAGAGCGGCAAGGAGGCCAAGGAAACCGCTGACGGCGTCAAGAGCGGATCCGTGGACGTCGTCATCGGCACGCACCGGCTGCTGTCCAAGGACTTCGGCTTCAAGGACCTCGGCCTGGTGATCGTGGATGAGGAGCAGCGCTTCGGAGTCGAACACAAAGAGGCGCTCAAGAAGATGCGCACCAACGTGGACGTCCTGGCCATGAGCGCCACCCCGATTCCGCGCACCCTGGAAATGTCCCTGACCGGGATCCGCGAGACCTCCACGCTGGCCACTCCGCCGGAGGAACGGCACCCGGTGCTGACCTACGTGGGTCCCTACACGGACAAGCAGACCTCCGCGGCGATCCGCCGCGAGCTGATGCGCGAAGGCCAGGTGTTCTTCGTCCACAACCGGGTGTCCACCATCGACCGCACTGCAGCGAAGATCCGGGAACTGGTCCCGGAAGCCCGCGTGGAGGTGGCCCACGGCCAGATGTCCGAAAGCCGCCTCGAGCAGATCATCGTGGACTTCTGGGAGAAGCGCTTCGACGTCCTGGTGTGCACCACCATCATCGAAACCGGCCTGGACATTTCCAATGCCAACACCCTGATCGTGGACGGCGCGGACAAGTACGGCCTGTCCCAGCTCCACCAGCTGCGCGGACGCGTGGGCCGCGGCCGCGAACGCGCCTACGCGTACTTCCTGTACCCGTCGGAGAAGCCCCTGGGTGAGGTGGCGCTGGAACGGCTCAAGGCTGTGGCCACCCACAACGAGCTCGGTGCAGGCATGCAGCTGGCCATGAAGGACCTTGAAATCCGCGGCGCCGGCAACCTGCTCGGCGGCGAACAGTCCGGCCACATCCAGGGTGTGGGCTTCGACCTCTACATCCGCCTCGTTGGCGAGGCGGTGGCGGACTTCCGCGGCGAGGCCGAGGAAAAGGCCGCGGAGATGAAGATCGAACTGCCCGTCAACGCCCACCTGCCGCACGACTACGTGCCGGGCGAGCGGCTGCGCCTCGAGGCCTACCGCAAACTGGCTGCCGCCCTCACGAACGAGGCCATCGACGAGGTCCTGGCCGAACTCGTGGACCGTTACGGCGAGCCGCCGCTGCCCGCCCAGAACCTGATCGCCGTCGCCCGCTTCCGCGTGGGAGCCCGCGAAGCCGGGCTGTCCGACGTCGCCCTGCAGGGAAACTTCATCAAGTTTTCGCCGGCGCAGCTGCCCGAATCGAAGACCATGCGGCTCAACCGCATGTATCCCGGGGCGCAGTCCAAGCCTGCCCTCGACGCGGTGCTCATCCCCAAGCCGAAGACCGCCAAAATCGGTGGCCGGGACCTGCAGGACGCCGAGATCCTGGAGTGGGCCAACGGAGTGATCCGGAACATTTTCTCCGACTCGGCAGTCCCTGCAACACCGGCGGTGAAATAAAAGAATGATGGGAGGGCATCACGCCGCGTCGGGAGCCGCGGCGTGGGTAGCTATTGCGTCCACGGGACCGTACACCCTGGGCTGGTACCCGCTGGACGCCACCGGAATCCTGATTGGCGGCATGGCGACGGCGGGAACTGCGCTGATTTGCGACTGGGACCACCGCCACAGCACCGTGGCCAACTCGCTGCCGCCGCTGTCCAACGTGATTGCCGTGGGCATTGAAAACGCCAGCGGCGGGCACCGGCAGGGTACGCACTCGGTGCTCGGGGCGGCCTTCTTCGTGTTGCTCGCCACATTGGCCGGGCAGATCCAGCTGCAGACGGACTGGGGGCTGCTCTCGGTGGGCGCGGGACTGCTCTGCATGTTCATGATCAACATTGCCGCGAAGGCGCTCAAGCTGTTCCCGAAGGCCGGCTTCATCAGCAACTGGCTCTTCGCCCTGGCCATGGCCGGGCTGGTGACCTGGTTCGCGCCGGACCAGTGGACGTGGCTGCCGATCTCGATGCTGACCGGCGTGGTGGTGCATATCGTGGGAGACATGATCACCACCGGGGGAGTGCCGTTGCTGTGGCCGATCGTGATCAAGCCGCCCAAGTTCCTGCGGAAACTGCCGGTGCTCAACGACATCTGGAAGTCGAACGGCGCTTTTTCCATTCCGCTGCTGGGGCGGGCGGGCTCCAAACGGGAGTGGCTCGTGCTGATCCCCGTGAGCGCCTACGCCATGGTGGGAATGTGCGTGGCGGCCTGGGCGCTGGCCAAGTCGCACTACCCGGCAGCCCTTGCATTCGGAAGCTCCCTGGTCAGCGGCCTGCTCGGCACCGGCTAGCCGCTGTACCAACGCTCTTAAATGGCTGAAGCCCCCGGGAGATCCGGGGGCTTCAGCTAGTTTTAGTTGTGGGTCCTAGTGCTCGCCGGCAGAATCCGAACGGCCCAGGACGGTCTGTGGGATCCAGAACGCTGCGGCGAAGAGGCCCAAGCACACAGCCATCGGCCACGGGTTGCCCAGCGTGAGGAACGACAGCGAGTAGATGGAGCCGAGGAACAGGGCCATCATGATGACGAAAATGACGATGCTGGCTGCAAGGTTGTTCTCGTTCTGAGGGGTCTTGGGGCTATCAACGGTCTTGGACATTCATTCCTCCTCGGCCCCGCAGGGCTCAAAACGCCCCGAAGGGCTCAAAAACTGTGGCGCTGCCGGATCTGTCAGTACGCGGACGAACCCTGTTCGCCCTTGACGATCGCGATGCCGGAGCTGGCGCCAATACGTGTTGCACCTGCAGCAATCATAGCCTGAGCATCGGCCAGCGAACGCACGCCGCCGGAGGCCTTGACCCCGACATCCGGACCTACCGTGCGGCGCATCAGGGCCACGTCCTCCACCGTGGCGCCTCCGCCGTTGAAGCCCGTGGACGTCTTCACGAAGTCCGCGCCGGCCTCCACCGCTGCTTCGCAGGCGAGGACCTTCTGGGAATCGCTGAGCAGCGCGGTCTCGATGATCACCTTCAGGATGGCGTCACTGGCATGCACGGCCTCGGCGACGGCCCGGATGTCGTCCACCAGTGCGCCCTTGTCGTCGGCGCGTGCCGCCGCAATGTTGATCACCATGTCCACCTCGTCGGCGCCGTCCAGCACGGCGCCCCGGGCTTCGAAGGCCTTGACGTCCGTGGGAGTGGCACCCAAGGGGAAGCCCACCACCGAGCAGGTCAGGACGCCTGAGCCCTTAAGGGCGGTGGTGACGGTCTTGACCCACACCGGGTTCACGCAGACGGATTTGAAATGGTACTCGACGGCTTCGGAACAAACCTTGAGGACCTCCGCTTCACTGGCCTCCGGCTTCAGCAGCGTGTGGTCGATGAAGGAGGCTATTTCTGCCGGTGCGGTGGTCCCGGCTGCGGCGGCGTCAGGCATGCCGGCCGCGGTGGCTTCGTTGCTCATGGTGGTCCTTCCTGGTGGGCCTGCGGGGCCTCGTGGGCAACAGGCTCCGTGTTCTGCGTGGCTTCTCAGGTGACCATCTTGCCACAACGGCACTAGGCAGCTGCGGGGACAGCTTCCTGCAGGGTGGCCTGCATGAGCTGGGCAGCGCAGGCGCCCGCGGCCGAGCCGGAGGCGACGAGGAGCCCGAGGCGTACACCGTCGAATGACGCGGCATCGCCGATGGCCCAGATACCCGGGACGGACGTCCGGAAATCCTGGCCGATGACGATCCCGCCGTGCGCTGCCGTCTCAAGGCCTGCGCTGGCTGCCAGCCCGTCCCGCGCCACGCGCTCCTCCGCGAGGACCACCAGGTCGCCGTTCATGCTGCTGCCGTCGTCGAAGACAATCCCGGCGGCGGGTACTGCAGAGCCGGCAATAGTCGGGACCACCGAGGCAGGCCGGAGCGTGGTGCGGATGGGGCGCACCCCGCGAGCCCGCAGGACCGCTTCCGCCTGGCCCGCCTCGGGACCGGTTCCCACCAGGATTCCCAGCGGCCTCCGGCCGAGGACCCGGGTCACTTCCTTGACGGCGTCACCGATCCGGGCGGCGTCGTCGATGGTGGAGTAGCTGAGGCAGCGGCTGGCGCCGTCCACGGGCGACAGGGCGGGGGCGGAGCCGGTGGCAATGACCAGTTGGTCGTAGCTGAACTCCATGCCGTCAGCGGTGGCCACCATGCGGTTGGCCGCATCGATGAAGCTGGCCGGCTGGCCGAAACGGACCGAAACCTGGGGGAGCGCCGCGAGTTCCAGGAGTTCGGACGGGGCGTCGTCGCGGTTGCTGAGTACGGTGATGCTGCCGGCGAAGCGGGACCGGTCCAGCTGGCTCACCAAGGCCCGGGCAGCCGGTCCGGCACCGGCGATGACCACCCGCGGCAACGGGGACGACGCCTGGACCGTGGCGGAGGAGGAGGAGGAGGAGGAGGAGGAGGAGGAGGACGGCGCCGGAGCGGACATGTGAAGGCCCTTTCGCTGGTGAGGCCCTTGTTTGGCCCGGTTGGTGATGGCACCAGCGTAGGCTTACGGTTTTTCGCGGGTGTTTCCCGGTTGTTGCCGCAATGTCCCTGTACGTTCGACGCTGTTTACCGCGCGGTAACAAACGTGTCCGGCAGCACAGATCAGCCATAGCGGCGGAACGCCTCCCGGAGTCCTCCCGCTGCCACTTTCCCGACGACGGCGGCCCGCTCGCCGGGGCCGTGGGCGCCCGCCGGCTCCACAGAGGCGATGAGGGCCGCCGCGTCTGCCAGGTCCATGGTGACCGGAATATCCAGCAGCGATCCCACGGTGAGCCGTGCCTGCCTGGTGTCCTCCCATGCATCAGGTCCGGGGTCGTCGTGGAAGATCCTGGCCAGGGATAAGCGGTGCCAGGCGCCGCCTGCCCGGACGGAAGCGCGGTAGGTCACCGACTCCCCCCGGACATCCACGCGTCCGCCCGCGAGGAAAACCCTTGGTCCGAATGGCGCGTGGTCCAGGAACCCGGTGAGCCTGGCCGGTGCCGCTGAAGGGTCGAGGGGCAGGGCGACCGTGACCGTGAGCCGAACGTCCTGGCCGACGCCGTCCTGGCCGTCGAACCGCCGGCCGCCGAACCGCTCAGTGAAGCGGATGCCGGCAGGCGGCTCGGCCATGGCCGTGCAGGAGGCGTCCTTGGGCAGGCCTTCGGCAGTCATTCCCTTGAGGTAGTTGCGGGCGTCGCGGTAACCCATGCCGATCAGCGTGTCCGCATCGATCCGGTTCAGGTAGAACTCCGGATCCAGCGGCAGCGGGTTTTCCGGCTTGACCACGTGGAGGGTGAAGTCCCGGCCCGCCGCCTGCGCGGCCTCGAAGTCGGCCACGAGGGCGCCCATGGCGCTCATCTCGATCATGTGGACGTACTGCTCCAGCGGACCGTCGCCCCAGTATCCGGTGTTTCCGATGCACCAGACCAGCCAGACCTCGTCGGCCCCGCGGCGGAGGGCCTCGCCCACGTTGGCGTCACGTATCCAGACCGCATCTGTCCAGATCTGCCCGTCGCGCCGCAGCGGGGTGAGGAAAATCGGCAGTGACATTCCCGCCGCCATGAGTTCGGCATCCACGTCACGTGCGTCGATGGCATGGCAGCCTTTCGCGGTGAACTCCGCCACGTTGAACGTGCCTTCGACGGCGCCGGGCAGGGCGGCACGGCGCCGGACCTCGCCGTCGTCGATCCCAAGAGCCGGGAAGACCTTGCCGAGCAGGCCGTCGGCGTCGCCGATTGCGGGCAGCGACCACGGCCCCTTCACGTAGTCGCCCAGCGGCAGTGCCGAGCCGAAGTCCTTGACATTGACGCCGGACCAGTTCCGGCACATCTGCTCGGGCGAGACCCCGGAGAGCAGCATGCCCGCCGTCAGGATGCCGCCGGACGTCCCGTCCACGTGGTCAAAGTGCAGCCCCTCTTCAGCCAGCGCGCGCACCACTCCGGCCTGCCAGGCGACGCGCATTCCGCCGCCGGCCAGGACCAGCGAGCGCTTCACGGCCGTGTCCCCGGTCCGGCCCCGTGGTCACGGGCGCCGTTCTCCCAGTAGATCCGGCGCAGGTAGATCAAGCAGAGTGCCGCCGTCGCCAGGTCGAAGGCAGCCACCGAAAGCGCGACGGGTGCGAAAACGCCGTTCAGGACACCGACCGCGACGGCGGCGCAGGCCCCCGCCTTCTGGATGCCGGACCACAGCACCACTTCCGGGGCCGGCTTCGGACGGAGCAGTGTGTGCAGCAGGAGGCCGCCCACCACCACCATGAACATGCCCACCGTGGCGAACAGTTGGCGCGCCGCCGTCGTCGGCTCCGCTCCCAGCAGAGCCAGGACGGTGCCGCCGAAGGGTATCTGCACCGCGCCGGAAAAGACGGTGACGACGGCGATCGCGGCCAGGACGGCGCGCAGCGGATCGGCCGCGATCCAGGTGCCAACGCCGGGGAAGTGCGCCCCGGACGGGCGTGCTGCCCCGCTCATGCCCAGGCCTCCCACAGCCGGCCCCTGTCCACCAGCAGCCAGACGGTGGCCAGCCAGGTGAGCGTGGAGACGTAGAAGCGGATGTCGTTGAGCAGCATCCAGCGGCGCAGCAGGGAACGCAGCTCGGTGTCATCGGCAAAGTCTCCGCCGCGGATCCTGATATTGACCGGAATGATCATGGCCTGGCCCACCACCGTGAGGACAATGATCCCGGCGAGGCAGAGCACCGCGGGGATCAGCCGCACCGTGCCCCATTCCGTCCAGACCAGGATGATGCCGGAGATGAACATCGGCGGCACCACCACGGTGAAGAATTTGGTGGCCTGGCGCGTGGGGATGCCGAAGTGCATGTCCACGTTGCCGCGGTCCAGGGATTCCCACGTGGGGTAGAGGAAAAACTTCAGGACCCACATGGTGCCCACGTACATCGTGGCGCCGAACAGGAAATACAGCGCGTTCAGCAGCAGGAGCCAGTTCATGCCGCGCCTCCGCCAGGGGCAGCGCCGCCGCGGGTGGTGTCTTCCCTGCGGGCCGTCGCACTGCTGGCCGTCGCACTCCGGTCCGGCGCGGGCAGCCATTCCTGGCCCTGGCCCAGCCCTGCCACCGATTCGAGCGGGTCACCGCCGGGGATCCGGGCGGCGTCCTCGGTGGTTGCGGCGGTCAGGAACCACGCCTCGTAGTGGTCGTCCAGCACGCCATGGGCTTCGGGGAGGTACGCGGTGAACACCGGTTTGTCCGCCGGCTGGAGGGATTTCAGGGCGGACACTCCGGGCGCATCACCCAGCACCAGCCGCGCCTTGGCGTCGCCTCCCAGCGCGATGTCCCCGGTGGCTTCGAAATAGATGTCGGACTTCATTAGCATCCCGCGGAAGGCACAGTAGTTGGAGGCGGCGAGCTTGAGCGGCAGGCCCATCGGCCTGGGGCGTTCAATCTCGATGAAACAGCCCAGCTTGCCGCCGTCGTCGTACTGCGCGGAGACGGTGTCGTCGGTGACTACGAAGTCCAGGTTGGCCTGGTGCTTCGGCATGCCCCAGATGCCCTTGCCGCCTTTGACCGAGACCTCGGTGCTGACCGGCAGGTCCACCACATACTGGCCCAGACCGAAGGTTTTTTGGAAGACGAGCGGCAGGAGCGGAGGCACCGGCCGGGAGCCGTGCGTGACGGCGATCGCCAGGGAGTATTCGATGTACTTGCCGATGTCCGTTGACCGGTAGTTCACCACGGTGACCACTAGCAGTCCCTTGCCGCCGAGGCTGAACGGCCGCAGTTCCGTGCCCGGCAGGACGGCCGCGGCGGCCCGCCTGTTGATGGGGAACGCAGCCATCAGTACGGGGGAATCGTCCGAATTGACGGGCATGGAGTACTTGATGCCGTCCACCATGGCATGCTGTCCACGCAGGCGTTCCTGGCGGTGCGGCACGGGGGAGGGCACCAGCCTCAGCAGGGATGCAGCCAGTCCGATGAGTCTGTTCATCTGTTCAGCTCCTTGATGATGATGGGATAGGTGTCCGCCCAGGCGCGGGCACCAAAGAAGACATCCAGGTGCCCGTAGCCGGACAACAGATGCAGCGAGTCCTTACCGGGACGGTGGCCCTGGAAGAAGCTGAAGGTCCGCTCCTGGCTCTCGGGCAGGAAGCAGCGGTTGTTCCGCCCCGCCAGGAACGAGAACCTGGCGTCCGTCTGCGGGGCTTCGGCCAGGAAGTTCGCGGGCAGTTCAGGGTGGTTCCCCGCGGCCACGATGCGCCGGGCCAGAACGCTGCGGCCCATCTCGGACAGGAACGTGAACGGGACCTCGGCAAACTCCCCGCTGATCCAGCTGTGCGTGGCCTCGTCCAGGTTCTCGTGCGACCACAGTGCGGGCCGGCCGCTGCCATACGTGAAGCTGACCAGCCGGCAGACCAGGTTGTCGCATTCACGGTGGGTGGCCTTGACCATCGACCTGAGGATCCGGGAGAAGTACCCGTTGGACTTGTAGCCCCATGCCGGGGAAAGGTACGGCGTGAACGGCTTCAGCACCTCCGCCAGATACGTGATTTTCACGACCGACCACAGCGGAATCACGGGATGCAGGGACACTGCGTTGGAGACCACCGTGTCCACCCGGGGCAGGAGGCCCGCAACGGCCGCCATGGTGAAGGAGACCGAGCCCTGGCAGTGGATGACCGCCTTCAGGGTTTCGGCGCCGGTTGCCTTCAGGACGTAGTCGACGGCGGCGGGGTGGTCGTACACCGCCGCATCCCCGAGCGTCCAGGAGAGCGGTTCAAAGTCGATGGACGCCCGCCAGTTCAGGAGCCAGACGTCCCACCCGTCCTCGAGCAGGGCATCCACCAGTGTCCGGGGCAGCGGCGGGCGGAACAGCTCGGCCCGGACCCCCGCTCCGTGGACCAGCAGCACCGGCCCCTTGTCCGGGGCGCCGGCGTCGGGCGGCACGGCGGAGGTGACGTGGACCAGGGTGAGCGGCGTCCCGTCCCCGGCAGGGAACGGGATCACTTCGGTGACGTGATCCGCCCGGGTGATGGTGCGGGGGCTGTTCATGGCGGAAATCCCTCCCTGGCAATGGTCACGGGCGGTTCGAATAGCCGGAGCGGGGGGAGCCCGTCGGCCGGCACCGGGCGGAGGCCGCCGTCGCTGCCGGTTCCCAGGTTCCAGTCTCG
This sequence comes from Arthrobacter oryzae, assembly GCF_030812315.1. Lineage (GTDB taxonomy): Bacteria > Actinomycetota > Actinomycetes > Actinomycetales > Micrococcaceae > Arthrobacter > Arthrobacter oryzae_B. The sequence continues at coordinate 108,931 of NZ_JAUSSM010000005.1, forward strand.
GCAGATGCGGTCCACTGCCACCGGATAAACCGTCAGCGTGCCGTCGGCGGCAATCCGGATCCGCAGGAAACCCTTGTGGTCCTCGATGGCCTGGCCGGACATTGCCCACGCGGCCACCTCCCCGCCGGGTGTGCCCAGGATGAAGAAGGCGAACGCCTCGCTGCCTGCCGTGAAACCCACGACATAGATGATGGCGAGCACCAGTCCCAGTGTCAGGAAGGGGGGCCAGTCCCCGCGCCAGGGTATGAGGAGTACGACGGCGATCCCCGCCGCAAGCGCCGAAAGCTGCCAGAACGCGCCCCGGGCAACGGTGAACCCGGCGCCGGTTTCCCGCGGATCCCGGGCGAGACCGAGCGCAGTACCAACGGCGGACACCAGCAGGAGCAGCAACAAGGGGACGGCGGCGATGGCCAGCACGAGGAGCACGGTATTTCCTGCCCTGAGGCTGAGCAGGCTTTCCACGAAGGACAGGCCGCGGAATGCGCTGAAGACCGTCCAGAGTGTCAGGGCCGCCACCACGTGGACTACGCCGATGGCTGACCCGAAGCCGGGATTCCGCACCGGAAGCCAGAACGGCGAGAGGGGATTGGCCAGGCGTCCGCGGAAGTGCCGGGACTCCGCCATGCCGGGGAACGTCCCGGGAGCCAGGACAAAGCGCCTGCCGGAGTCAGGGTCACTCATTGAGGGTGCCGAAGCCAACGACGGTGCCGCGGCGGGGAGCGCCAGCTCAGCGGGCAGCCCCTGCGCGTCCGCCAGGAAGGCGCCGCCCAGGCCGCAGGTGATCAGCTGGGTCCTGCGGGGGTCGGCGGCCGGGCTGTCTACATGGTCCGGGCCGTCTTCAGGGTCCGGGCCCGGCGTTGTTTCCTCGTAGCGCGAGTAGTGGTGGAGGTCCCCGGTGAGCCACAGCCTCACAGCGGCCCCGGTTGCTTCGAAGGTCCCGGCACGGCGGTTAAAGCGGCGGCGGAGGTAGTCCTGCTCGAAGAAATGCACCTGCCGGAACGCATCGGCGTCCTCGCCGCCCTCCACCCAGTACGGGGCGGCCACGCACAGGATGATGGCGTCGCCCGGAAGTAGCCGTGCGGTCACCGCGTTGTAGAAGTAGTCCAGCTGCGGCTCGTCGATGTACTGGCCCAGCTGGCTGTCCAGTCCCACCAGCCACCACCCCGGTTCGTCATCGCTGCCGGTGAGCCGAAGGGCAAAGTAGCTGCGCGTCTGGATGGTCCGCCAGCCGCCGATGTTGCGTTGCCTGGTGAACAGCCGGATGAAGGATGTCAGGCCGTCATACCAGTCATGGTTGCCGGGAAGGGCAAGCAGCACGCCGGCGCCGCCGGGGGAACGGCCGCCCGGCAGCGCCGTCCGGTAGGGCCCCACCATGCGGTCCTCGTAGGCGGCGGGCGACGCCACCGGGTACACCTCGTCGCCGCCGAGCACCAGCACCTTGCCGCGCTGCAGGTCATGCCCCTCGACGACGAGCGATTTCTCGGCCAGCAACGAGGCCACTGTGTAGGTGGAGTCAAAGCCGTCGCCGAGGTCCGCCGTGAAATCGAGCCACAGCGCGGCGGTCCCTGCGTCCCCGGCACCGTTGCGTTGACCCGGGTCTTGTCCGTGCGGTTCCCCGGCCGACGCTGCTGTCGGTGATCCGGGCAGTCCAAGGTCCCGGACGACGGGCTGCGCGGGCTGGCCGGGTACAGGCAGTCTTTCCAGGTCGAGCTCGTAGCGGGGAAAGCCGCCCTCGAGTTCGCGCTTGTCGCCGAAGTCGGCAAAGACGGACGCCAGGACAACCCTGACCGCGGTCCTGCCGAGTTGGGCAGGGGCGAGCCAGCGCACGGCGTCCCGGGGAGTGAAGCCAAGTCCGTTGCTGTGCTGCGCCAGCTCCCTCCGCTTCATGCCCCGTGGCCCTTCATCGCCGGCCGGGGGACTTGGAGGTACCCCTGCCTGCCCGCAGCGGAGACGGGACGCGGCCCGCTGATCGGCCGCTCGTCTGGCGGACGTACACCTGCCAGAGCTCACCCAGGAACAGCTTGCCGAACGCGGCAAGGGCGCTCGCGGGAGCCGGGCCCACCGCGCGGAAGGTGGTCAATTGCCGGGCGAAATCCCACGGCCGGATGTACAGCATTCCTGCCCCCGCGACGGAGTTTTCGTCCACATAATGCGACTTCGGAGCCCCGGAGGTCGCATTATGTGGACGAAAACTCGTGGGGGTCGGGCCTAGGGCGGGGGCTGTTGGGTCCGGCGGCGGAACATGGCCGCGGAGGACGGTGACATACAGCGTGGTGGTGTCCCCCCAGACGTCGAAGCCTGCGTCGTTGCTGACGTCCTTGTGGCCCACGAAGGTGAGCGGGGTTCCGCCGGGATCGCGCAGCCACAGGCGGTAGAGCATCTTCCGTCCGGTGGCGGCACTCATCGAAGAACTGATGGTGGCATCCCCATCCCCGCCTGTAGCGCCCTCATTGACGAAGAGATTGAACCAGCCGCGTTCCACCGGGAGGCGGCCGCCGAACTGGTCAGCGAGGACATACCCTTCCGCGCTCGCCGGATGGAGCGGATCCTCGGTAAACACTTCGATATCGGCGGCAGTGATGGTGAGCTCGAACATCATCCGACGGCTGCGGTCGCGTCCCAGGCTGCCTCCGATCACGGGGTCGGCTACTCCGGCGCTGAACCACCCGTGCATCTGTTCGGTGAAGCTGACGGACGTTGGCCCTGTCGCCGCCGCCTCGGCGTCCTCCTCGACTTCAGCCTCCTGCAAGGCCTCACTAGCGGTGGACACCGGGGCTCCCGGCAGCCTGAGGCCACGGCTGGCGACGCTGGGGACAAACGGGCGTTCCTCTTCCGGGGCCTCGGCACCTTTGGTGGCGTCCGGCACCAGGGCGCGAAGGGGCCCAGGACCGTAGGGGGAAGCAGGGTAGTCGGGAGCAGCATAGCCTGCATTGTCCAGCCCGCCCCGCGCCACATCCCGGTGTCCATCCCCTCCGGCTCCCTTGAGGATCCGGTGGCACGCACGTTCGGCAAAGGCTGCAATGGTCAGGGCGGGGTTGGCCCCCACCGGTCCGGGCATCGCGGCGCCGTCCACCACGTGCAGGCCCGGGTATCCAAAGACCTCGCCGTACGGATCGCAGACGCCTTCGCTGCTGTTCCTGCCAGCCGGGGCGCCGCCCAGCGGATGCACCGTGATGACCCGCTTGCTCCACCAGAGCGGATTCTGCTTGAAGCTGCCGCCCAGTTCCTTGGCGATGGCCTGCATCGTGGCCTGCATCCGGCCGAAGTACGCGGCCGAGGTGGCGAGGGTCCAGTTGATGGCCAGCCGGCCGCCCTGGAGGGTCATGACGCCGTCCGGTATGTCCCTGCCCATGCCGAGCAGCGGCACGGACGACGCCGAGAGCCGGCCGTCGCCCAGGGCGGCAGCAAGATCGGCGGAGATGTTGGAGCGCTGGGCGTGGAAGAGCCTGTCCTTGAGGAGCTGGACCATCACTTTGCCGGCGCGTTTGGCCACCTGGCGGAACTGCCCCGTCTCCAGGAGCCAGTTCATGAACGAGGGGTAGCCAGCGTCCTCGATGTAGTAGCCGCGGCCCTCGCCGCCGTCGGTGGAATCGGCTGTGCGGATGGCTGTGGTGATCACCGGGCCGCTGCTGCCAGAGAGGGTGCGTGTGGCGCCGTCGGGGTCTTTCGCGTCCAGGACGAAGCCCAACAGGTCACCGTTGCCGCTGAACCGCGTGCCCAGCGCTGCGCTGAGCGCGGGCAGCGACGCACGGTTGCGCAGCAGCAGGAAGGTGGTGCCGAAGGTTCCGGCGGCGAGCATGAGCCGGCGGCAGTGGATCACCCGTTCCTGCAGGAGCCCGGGCGCGCCGTCGTCGGGATCGTGGATGACGTAGCGGACTTCATAGCTGCCTCCCGGCAGGGGCCTGATGCCCCGGACGTCGTGGCGGGTCCGGATGTCGGCTCCGGCGGCCTTTGCCGCGGACAGATAGTTATGGTCCAGCGTGTTCTTGGCGCCGGTGTTGCAGCCGATGTCGCATTCGCCGGAGAGTGTGCAGGTGGTGCGCACGGTGCCGTCCCCGTGGACGCTTCCGTACGGCTCGGGTGCCAGCGCCTGGTTCCTGACGGGGGCGGCGCCGGGCGCGGGGGAGAAGGTGACGGCGATGGGCGGCCGCGTGATGCTGAGTCCGAGGGTCCCGGCTGCGGTTTCCATGGCCACGGTCTTCGGCGTGTCCTTGTAGGGATAGGGCACCGGGCGGAGCATGGCCTCGGCCGCGTCGTAGAAGGGATCGAGGTCCTGCCGGCTGAACGGCCAGGATTCGTAACCGCCGCCGGGCACGGGGGCTTCCTGGACGAACCAGTTCTCGTCCTTGCGCAGCAGCACATTGGCGTAGATGAGAGAACCGCCGCCCAGGCCGCTGGAGACGATTCCTTCCAGTCCCCGGAACGTCCAGGCGTCAAACAGCCCGTAGAGTCCTTTGTCCGGGTCCCAGAAGTTCCGTCCCATTTCGGATGGCGTCCTGGCGAAGCTTCCCGGCGGGTACGCCTTGCCGCGTTCCATGAGGACCACGGACTGGCCCGCCGCAGCCAAGCGGTAGCACGCTACCGAACCGCCAAAGCCGGATCCCACCACCACGGCGTCCACAGACTCCGCGGGATCATCGTCGCTTTGCACCACCGGTTCCACGCAATTCCTCTCGGAAGAGCTGACTCGCCGAACGCCCCTGCGGCAGCGCACCTGGAGGGTGCGGAAGCGGCAGCGGGGCGGTCACACGCAAACCATAGCGACATGTTCCCACTGCGGACCGGGTCTGTCCACGGACACCGGGCAGCCGGCGCCGGCAGGGAACCGCTAGACGCGGATCCGGTACCCGCGCTTAACGACGGTTTCCACCATCCGGCCGTCCGGAAGGGAGGAGCGCAGCCGGCTGACGGTCATGTCCAGTGCGTGCACCGAGCCGCGCAGTTCCAGCAGGTCGGAGAGTGATTCCCGGGACAGGACGGCACCCTCGGCACCCAGGAGGGCGCGCAGCAGCAGGAGCGGTGCCGGAGCCATTTCGACAGGTTCCCCGTCGATCCGCAGTGACCGTCCGCGCAGTTCCACGTTGCCGGACCGGGTGTCCAGGCGGCGCACGTGGTTCAGGGCAAGGTGTTCGCAGACGAGCCGGATGAGGGCACCCATCCGGAAGCGTTCCGGAACGAGCGGTGACAGCCCGGCGTCGAGCAGCGGCTGTGCCGTGATGGGACCGACGACGGCGGTGGTGACCGTGGTCTTGAGGGCTTCGACGAGCTGCTTGTAGAGGCCCATTTCGTGGGCGGTGCTCCACATGGCGTCGACGGCCGGCGCGCTGGTAAAGGTCAGGACGTCCAGGTTCCCGCTGCAGGCGGCCTCGATCAGCCGCGGCAGCTTGTCCTCGCCGTCGGGCTTGACCCAGCGGTAGGGCGTAACGGTGAGGACGGTGGCGCCGGACATCTTCAGGCGCTCAAGCTGGCGGACGTCCGTGTAGCCGTGCAGCTGAATGGCCACGGTCTTGCCGCGGACGCCTTCCTTCAGCAGCATGTCCACCAGGGTGGCGGTGGTTTCGTCGCTGCTGATCCCGACGTCGGCGAGTCCGGCAGCACGGACGGCGCCGCGGGCTTTGGGCCCGCGGACAAACATCCGGCATGCCGCGAGGGTCTCCAGCAGTTCATCGCCGATACCGGACGCGTCGGCCGCCTCGCACCAGCGGCGCATGCCGTAGGCGGTGGTGGCGATGCAGAGGTCGGGCCGGGCGGCGATGATGGCCTTGGTGTCGTCGATGAGCCGCATGTCCTCCTGCACCGGCGCGATCTTGAGGGCGGGCGCATGCAGCACCTCGGCTCCGCGCCGTTCCAAAGCCTCGATCAGGTCCTGGGAACGCCGGTGCGACGTGACGCCGATCCGGAAGCCCTCCAAGGGCGAATCGGGGGCGTCGGCAGCCGGAGAGTCCTGCGGGCCGGACGCCGGGGGCACGGATGCGGCGGCAATAGTGTTCATGGCGCTCATGGTGTTACTTTCACGATCCCATCAGTGACGCTGCGAGGCGGTTGAGATCGGCCGCCGCCTCAGCGTGCCCGCGGTTGGCTTCAGCCACCCGCACCACCTCGCCGATGACCAGCACTGCCGGGTTAGTGCAATCGGCGGCCGCTGTGACAATCGTACCCAGTTGGGCGATGGTGGTGCGCTGGCCGGGGCGGTAGCCGCGTTCGATGACGGCCATCGGCATGTTTGCCTTCATGCCGGCGCGGCGGAGGCCTGCAGCCAGGTGGTGCAGGGTTCCGATGCCCATGAGGACCACAATGGTGCCGCCCAGTCCGGCGAGGTGGGTGAGTTCCTTCTCGGTCAGCGGCGCGTGGCCGGAGACCACGGTGAACATGTGGCTGACCTCACGGTGTGTGACCGGGATTCCTGCCGCTGCAGGGACCGAGATGGCGCTGGTGACACCGGAAATGACCTTGACGGGTACGCCGGCAGCCACGCAGGCTGCAACCTCTTCGCCGCCGCGGCCGAACACGTAGGGGTCGCCGCCCTTGAGGCGCACCACGTTGTTGCCGGCTAGCGCGCTCTGCACCATGAGCTTCTCGATGTCGCCCTGGCTGACCTTGTGGTGGCCGGGCTGCTTGCCCACATCCACCAGCTCGGCCGAGGTCAGGGACGGCAGGTCCTGGTAGGGGGCCAGCCTGTCGTAGAAGACGACGTCCGCATCGCGCAGGGCCTTCACAGCCGCCACGGTCAGCAGCTCGCTGACGCCTGGGCCGCCGCCCACGAGGGTCACGTGGCCCACTGGTCCGGCTGACGGTTCCATTGAAACGGGGATGCCGGTTTCGCGGCACCGGTCCAGCAGCGCATCCCAGCCGGGCTGGCCGTCGTCGACGGCAGCCACGAGGAACGGGCGCTCGGGCAGCGGCCCGTCATGGCTCGCGCCCTGCGGGGTGCTGAGCCGGGACACGACGGCGCCGGCGGCCTGGTAGCGGCGGACCGCCTGCCTGGCGGCGTGGTCTCCGCCGGTGACCAGGACTTCACGGCCGGTGAGATCAATGCTGAGCTGCATGCCTATACCTCGTTCTCGTCGCGGGGCCTCATCGGGATGGAAGACCCGATCAGGACCTTCCCTTTTTCCTCGGGGGTGGCCGGACGCATCTGGCCGCGCTCGTCGGAGACGAACGTGATGGAGTCGTCCTTCTGGTCGGGAGCGTTGACGAAGGAGCGGAACCGGCGCAGGCGCTCGGGATCCTTCAGGGTGTCGGCCCATTCGTCGACGTACGTGTCAACGTGCTTGGCCATGGCTGCCTCGAGGTCCTCGGCGATGCCCAGGGTGTCCTTGACCACCACGTCCTCAACGTGCTTGATGCCGCCGTCAAGCTCTTCCTGCCAGCGCGCCGTGCGCTGCAGGCGGTCAGCGGTGCGGATGTAGTACATGAAGTAGCGGTCGATGTACTTGATCAGCGTCTCGTCGTCGAGGTCCTTGGCCAGGAGCTGGGCGTGGGCCGGGGTTGCACCGCCGTTGCCGCCGACGTAGAGGTTCCAGCCGTCGGCGGTGGCGATCACGCCAACATCCTTGCCGCGTGCCTCGGCACATTCGCGGGCACAGCCGGAGACGCCCATCTTGAGCTTGTGCGGGCTGCGGAGGCCGCGGTAGCGGAGCTCGAGCTGGATGGCCATCGCCACCGAGTCCTGGACACCAAAGCGGCACCAGGTGGACCCGACACACGATTTCACCGTGCGGAGGCTCTTGCCGTATGCCTGGCCGGATTCGAAGCCGGCATCGACCAGTTCCTTCCAGATTTCCGGAAGCTCCTCCAGCCGGGCACCGAACATGTCGATGCGCTGGCCGCCGGTGATCTTGGTGTACAGGTTGTACTTCTCGGCCACGGCGGCAATGACGCCGAGCTTCTTCGGGGTGATCTCACCGCCGGCGATGCGGGGGACCACCGAGTAGGTGCCGTCCTTCTGCATGTTGGCGAGGGCACGGTCGTTGGTGTCCTGCAGGGTGCCGCGGCCGGCGTCCAGGACGTACGCGCTGTTCTGGCTGGCCAGGATGTTGGCGATGGTCGGCTTGCAGATGTCGCAGCCTGCGCCGGTGCCGTACTTGGCCATGACCTCCTCGAAGGAGGTGAGTTCCAGGACGCGGATGGTCTCGAAGAGTTCCTGGCGGGACAGCTCGATGTGCTCGCAGAGTGCCTTCGAAACTTCGACGCCGGACTTGGTCAGTTCGGTTTCGAGCAGCTTCTTGAGCATCGGCACGCAGGAACCGCAACTGGTTCCGGCGCGGGTGCAGCCTTTCAGTTCGCCGAGTTCCTGGACGGGAGCGTTGCCGTCGCAGGCCCCGCAGCCGTTGACGGTGTCGCGGATGGTTCCGGCAGACACGTTGTTGCAGGAACACAGGATGGCGTCGTCCGGGAGTTCGGTGTCCGGGGCGTCGCCGCCGCCGGCCGCGGTGAGGTACGCGCCGGGTTCGGCGCTGAGCTCACGGCCCAGGAGCGGGCGCAGGCTGGTGTAGGGGGTGGCGTCGCCCACGAAGATGCCGCCCAGGAGGGTCTTGGCATCGTCCGTGGTGACAATCTTCTGGTACACGCCGCGGGCCGGGTCGGCGTAGACGATTTCGAGGGCGTGCTCGGTCTTGGCGAACGCGTCACCGAAGCTGGCAACGTCCACACCGGACAGCTTGAGCTTGGTGGCGGTGTCGAAGCCCGGGAAGGTGGCCTCTCCACCATGGAGGCGGTCAGCGACGATCTCCGCCATGGTGTTGGCGGGGGCGACCAGGCCCAGGCACATGCCGCCGAAGTTGGCGACTTCACCGATGGCCCAAATTCCGTCGACCTCGGTGGCGCAGTAGTCGTTGATCACGACGCCGCCGCGCTGGCCCAGCGAGAAGATCTGCTCCTCGCCCTCGGCTGCGCGGAAGAGTTCGTCGCGCGGCCGGACACCGATCGCGACGATTACAAGGTCAGCGTCGATGATGCGGCCGTCAGCCATGAGGACACCGGTGACCTGGCCGTCGTCGTCGGACAGTACTTCTGAAGGGAATACGCCGCCGTGGACTTCGAAGCCCTTGCCCTTGATGAGCCGGCCCATTGCCTGGCCCGCGCCTTCATCCAGCTGTGTGGCCATCAGCCACTGCGAACCGTCGATGACGATCGGGTTGGCGCCCAGCTGCTCCGTGCCGGCTGCGGACTCGAGCCCGAGGAGGCCGCCGCCGATAGTGACGGCGTTGACCTTGCGGCCGAGCTTCTCGGTGAGTTCGGCAATGGCCTTGTTGATGGCCCAGACGTCCTCGAGCGTGCGGTAGACGTGTGTGTGCTCGGCGCCCGGGATCGGCAGGCGGGCGGCATTCGAACCCGTGGCAACGACGAGGTGGTCGTATTCGAAGACGTTGCCGGCCGCGGTCTCCACGGACTTGGCTTCGTGGTTGATTTTGACGACGCGCTCGCCGGTCTTCAGGGACATGGCTTCGTGGTCCCACATGCTCGCCTCACCGAGGGTGAGGTCGTAGTCCATGACGGTCAAGGCCTTGCTGAGGGCCACGCGGTCGTAGGGGAGGTGGGCTTCCTCAGTGAGGACCGTGACATGCCAGCCTTCGAGGCCGCGGGCATGCATTGCGTCCGCAAAACGGTGGGCCGCCGGGCCGCCGCCGGCGACGACGATGCGGCGCGGAGTCTCTGTGCTTGAAGTCTGTTCGGTCACTGTGGGCCTTTCGCATGGGCAGCAGACGGTTTTCTGCGACCTTCTCTGACGAGGTGTCCATCCAGACTAGGTACCCGCAGTTTCGCTTCAGTTTCCCTTATGTTTCGTGAACTTAACTTCTGCATCACGAATGGATTTCCGGACAGGTGAGTTGCCTTTTACGTCCCGGACACATTCACTGCACGCTGCTGAAACACCGCCGCCCTAGCTTGGATATGTGGCCGCGTCGGCGGTCCGGGCCTGGCAGCCGTTCTAAAGTGCGCCGGGCCGCAGGCAATGCGAGAGGGGCCGGAAATGACCGCAACACTTGAACTTGATGACCAGACCACCGGATTTGCGACGGGCTGGAACCGCGTCTGTGCCGTGGAGGAACTGGAACTGGCATGGGGTGAGGCTGCACTGATAGCAGGCCGCCAGGTTGCGTTGTTCCGCACCGGCACTGCCGAGGTGTTCGCCGTGGCCCAGGAGGATCCCGCCACCGGTGCCCACGTGATGGCCCGCGGCATCGTCGGATCGCGCGGAGCCCGCCCGACCATTGCCTCCCCGCTCCACAAGGAGGTCTACGACCTGGAAACCGGTGAGTGCTTTGGCACCGCCGAACTCCGCCTCCCCACGTTCCGCACCCGTATGGTTGACGGCTACGTCGAGGTTGAGCTCTAGGCCAAAACACCCGGGGTTAAAGCCCGCGCGGCTAAAACCCGCGGGGCTAAAGCCCCAGCGCCTCCCGCACGTCTCCCAGCACGCCGTCGAGCGCTGCCCGGGCCGCCTGCCGCGCCTCGGGCAGCTCCGCGGCTGAACCCACGCTCCGGATGACTTCGAGGTAGCACTTGAGCTTCGGTTCGGTGCCGCTGGGGCGGATGATCACCCTGCTCAGGTCCTTCGTCAGGTAGAGCAGGCCGTCCGTCGGCGGCAGGTTTTCACTGCCTACGGCCAGGTCCCGGAACGCTTCGACGGCCGAGCCGCCGAAGGATTCCGGCGGGCTGACCCGGAGCCGGTTCATCATGGCATCCAGCAGGCCCAGGTCCGCCACGCGGATACTTAGCTGGTCGCTGGCGTGCAGCCCGTGCACCAGGTACAGCTCATCGAGCGTATCGAAAATCGTTTTGCCGTCCGCTTTGGCCGCGGCCGCCAGTTCCGCGATCAGCACGGCGGCGGAAATACCGTCCTTGTCCCGGACCAGTTCCGGGGCCACACAGTATCCCAGCGCTTCCTCGTAGCCGTAGAGCAGGCCGGGAACGCGGGAGATCCACTTGAACCCGGTCAGCGTTTCCTCATGGGAGTACCCGGCCGCAGCGGCGATCCGTGCCAGCAGGCGCGAGGAAACAATCGAATTCGCGAAGACACCCTCGGTGCTGCTGTCCCCGCCCGCGGCGAGCCTGGCCACAACGTGCGCACCCAGCAACGCACCCACTTCGTCCCCGCGCAGCATTCGCCAGGCCCCCGTGTCCGGATCCTTGGCTGCAACGGCGGCGCGGTCGGCGTCGGGGTCGTTGGCCAGCACAATGTCAGCGTCCTCGCGGGCCGCTGTTTCCAGCGCCAGGTCCAGTGCGCCAGGTTCCTCCGGATTGGGAAAATTCACCGTGGGGAAGTCCGGGTCCGGCAGGGCCTGTTCGGACACCAGGGTGACGTCGGCAAAGCCTGCAGCCTTCAGCACGGCCACCGCGGTGTCGCCGCCCACGCCGTGCATGGGGGTCAGGACAATCTTCAGGTCGCGGGCCGGGAACCTATCGGGAAGCGCCAGGGCGGCCACCGCGGCCTGATATCCGGCGGTGATGGACGGCTCAAGAACGGTCCAGCCCGAGGGGGCAAGGGCGATGGATTCCAGAGCACCGACCCCATCGATCTCTGCTGCAATCCGGGCATCGTATGGTGCCACGATTTGCGCCCCGCGCCCGCTTTCCTCGACCGCATGACGGCCGAGGTACACCTTGTAGCCGTTGTCCTGCGGCGGGTTGTGGCTGGCCGTCACCATCACGCCGCCGTCGCAGTCCAGCGCCCGGACAGCGTAGGCGACCAGCGGCGTCGGGAGCGCCTGCGGCATCAGGAAGGTTTCGATTCCCGCAGCCGTGAAGATCGCGGTCGTCTCCTCGGCGAAAATATCGGAGTTGTAGCGGGCATCAAAGCCGACGACGGCGCGGGGCCTGGTGCCCGGCGAGGCCTCCGCGACAGCGGCGGTCAGGAATGCGGCGAAACCGGCGGCTGCCCGCCGCACCACGACGCGGTTCATCCGGTTGGGTCCGGGGCCGAGTTCCGCGCGGAGGCCGGCGGTACCGAACTGCAGCGTTCCGCTGAAGCTGTCTTCGAGTTCCTGGCGGGCAGAGGGAACCCCGTCCTGCGTGAGCTGGATGAGTTCTGTCAAAGCGGCGGCAGTGGCGGGATCCGGGTCCTGGGCGGCCCAGTTACGGGCGTCGCTCAGCAGCTGCGGAAATCCGGCATCGGAAGACGTCATAGGAACAAGCTATCGTCTAACCGTCACTATCCGCTGCCCGACAAGCACCGGAGGGAATCCTTGACAGTAAATTTTCTGGACACGTAATGTCTGAAAAATGAAGATGGGCCAGGGGGTTGAGTGGGCGCTGCACTGCTGCGTCAACATGTCCTGGGCGCCCGCCGGGGAGGCGGTGAACAGCGCGCGGCTGGCGGAGCTGTACCAGTTGCCCGCCGCCTACTTGAACAAGCAACTGCAGGCTCTGGTCCGGGCCGGCATCCTGTCCTCCGTGTCCGGACCCCGCGGCGGCTTCCAGTTGGCTCAGCCTGCGGAAAAGATCACCGTGCTGGACGTTGTCCTGGCTATTGAGGGTCAGGAGCCGGCCTTTCGCTGCGAGTCCATCCTCGCGAAGGCGCCGGGGGCGGATCCCGCCGAAGACTACCTCCGCAGCTGCCTGGTGTCCCAGACCATGCGGCAGGCCGAGCTTGCCTGGCGGCAGACGCTGTCCCGGCAGACCGTCGCCGGCATCGCCGCCAACGTTGAACGGAAGTTTCCCGGATCCCGCAAAGACACGCTGCGCCGGCTGATGCCCGCCAGGTTTTAAGCGGACCCGGCGGGTAGTGCACCGGCTGCCCCACGCACCGGCTGAACCAGCTGTCAGAGCTTGACGATGATTTCCGCGAGCAGCTTGGAGATGCGCGGGCCGGCGGAGTGTCCGGCTTCCAGCACTTCCTCATGGCTCAACGGCACCGGGCTGATGCCGGCGGCGAGGTTGGTCACCAGGGAGATGCCGAAAACCTCCATGCCTGCATGACGTGCGGCGATGGCTTCGAGGGCTGTGGACATGCCCACCAGGTCGGCACCGATCCGCTTGGCGTACTGCACCTCCGCCGGCGTTTCGTAGTGCGGGCCGGTGAACTGCGCGTAGACGCCCTCGTCGAGGGAGGGGTCGACTTCGCGGGCCAGTCCACGGATCCGTGCGGAGTACAGATCTGTCAGGTCAACAAAGGTTGCGCCCTCCAGCGGGGACGTGGCGGTGAGGTTGATGTGATCTTTGATGAGCACGGGAGTGCCGGGCGTCCAGCTCTCATTGAGGCCGCCGCAGCCGTTCGTGACCACCAGGGTCCTGCAGCCTGCAGCTGCGGCCGTGCGGACTCCGTGCACCACGGCGCGGACGCCTTTGCCTTCGTAATAGTGCGTCCGGGCACCTAGCACCAGCGCGCGTTTGCCTTCCTTGGTCAGGACGGAGCGGATGGTGCCGACGTGGCCTTCCACCGCCGGGGCGGAGAAACCGGGGACCTCGTCAGCGGACAGCGTTGCGGTGGTCTCGCCGATCAGGTCCGCGGCGTCGCCCCAGCCTGAGCCGAGCACCAGCGCGACGTCGTGGCGGTCCACGCCCGTCTCCTCGGCGATGTAGTCGGCGGCTGCGCGGGCGGCATCAAAAGGGTCCGTGTTCAGGAATTCTGTATTACTCACTGGTACAAGCTATCGTGCCTGCGGTGCGCTGCCCAGCAGTGGCGCAGCTCCCTTTTCTTGGTGTGCGGCGGCGGATGGGTAGAGAATGGATCTTTGTGACTACGCATCCGGATTTCAGCTCACCTCGCATCGCAATTCTCGGCGGAGGGCCCGGTGGCTATGAAGCCGCCATGGTGGCCGCCTCCCTGGGGGCGCAAGTCACCATCATCGAACGGGCCGGCCTCGGCGGCTCCGCGGTGCTCACCGACGTCGTACCTTCCAAGACCCTCATCGCGACGGCGGACCTGATGACCCGCGTCGGTGAGGCGGGGGAGCTGGGCGTGAAGTTCGACGTCGACGGCGGCGATTTCGCGCCGGTGATGCGCGCTGACCTGAAGCACATCAACGACCGCCTGCTCGGCCTGGCACGGAAACAATCCGAGGACATCAGGGGCGGACTGGAGCATCAGGGCGTGCGCATCCTGATCGGCTCCGGCAGGCTGCTGGACAACCACACCATCGAAGTCCTCACCGTTGACGGCACGGAGACAGTCGAAGCGGACACCATCCTTCTCGCCGTCGGCGCCCATCCCCGCGAACTTCCCACCGCGCGGCCGGACGGCGACCGGATCCTCAACTGGGCGCAGATCTACAACATGGACGAGCTTCCGGAGGAGCTCATCGTGGTGGGTTCCGGCGTCACCGGCGCGGAATTTGCCTCCGCCTACAACGGCCTGGGCTCCAAGGTCACACTGATCTCCAGCCGCGACCGCGTGCTGCCGGGCTCGGACACCGACGCCGCCGAGGTCCTGGAAGGCGTCTTCGAACGCCGCGGCGTGAAGGTGCTTTCCCGCTCCCGCGCCGAAACGGTGGAACGGACGGACGACGGCGTCGTGGTCACCCTGGGCGACGGCTCCAAGGTGACCGGCAGCCACTGCCTGGTCTGTGTCGGTTCCATCCCCAACACGGCAGGCATCGGCTTGGAGGAAGCAGGCGTTGCGGTCACCGAGAGCGGCCACATCAAGGTGGACGGCGTCTCGCGCACCACCGCCCCCAACATCTACGCCGCCGGTGACTGCACCGGCGTCCTGGCTCTCGCATCGGTCGCGGCCATGCAGGGCCGCATCGCCGTGGCCCACTTCCTGGGCGACGCCGTCATGCCGATCAAGCTGCACCAGGTGGCCTCCAACATCTTCACCTCACCGGAGATTGCATCCGTGGGTGTGTCCGAAGCGGAAATTGATTCGGGCAAATACCAGGGCGACGTGGTGAAGCTGTCGCTGCGCAGCAACGCTCGCGCCAAGATGCGCAACCACCGTGATGGATTCGTCAAAATCTTCGCCCGCAAGGGTTCCGGCACGGTGATCGGCGGCGTTGTAGTGGGCCCGAACGCCTCCGAGCTGATTTTCGCGATCTCCATCGCCGTCACCCAAAAGCTTCACGTCGACGACGTCGCCAGCACCTTCACGGTGTACCCGTCACTCAGCGGTTCCATCTCTGAAGCGGCCAGGCGCCTGCACGTCCACATGTAGCACCGGAGGTTGAGCTGAGGCCGCACTCCGGGTCACCCGGGCGGCCACCAGATACAACAGCCCGGTGATCAGCGGCACCACGCTTACGGCAGAGAGGGCCACCACTCCGGCGAGGCTCCCCAGTGCCGAGAACGCGACAGGGCCGACGCCGAGGGCCAGCAGCAGCCAGCCCGCGGCGGATGTCCGCTTCAGGCCCAGGACGGCTGCCGGGAAGGCCAGCACCAGGACAGCCACCGCCCGGACGGGCCCGTTCGCGTTCTCAAACGCACGCCACGACGCCGAATCGACGGCGAACCAGACGCCCGCCGCGATGAGCAAACCGGTCAGCACGGTCAGGGCAGGGGCAGCCCACGCGGGACGAAGCCAGGCAAGTACCGCGAGTGCGGCCATCGGCAGGGCCCAGGACACGATCAGCATGACTCCTTCCGTGCCGCCTGGATCAGCCAGGGCATAGCCGCTGATGAACAGGCCGGCAACGGCGGTGAAGGCCGTCATGATCGCGGCCGCCGTCCAGACGAGCGCGCGGGCCCGGAAGGAACGGTCCGGCTGCCGCAGTGAGACGATGGCCATCACCGCGGCAGCCAGGGTGAGTGCGGCCGCAGCCAGGAATATGGTGACAGCAAACATCGCGGCCCTCCTCCGGATCCAGGGACCGTACGTCCCATGACACCCCAGCAGCTCGGGTCGGGCAAGGGGCCAAAGTCCTGCCGGGGAACGCCCCGCAGTTATTGTCAGACTGATAAAAATGGTGGTAGGTTTTTATTATCAGTTTGATAATAAAAAGGGGAAAGCGACATGAACCACTTGATTGCCTGGATGAACTCGGCAGCCTTCACACTCTTTGACAGCCCTGTCAGCTGGATCGAAGTCATCGGCTTCGCGACCGGCGCGGCCTGTGTCTACGGCGTCGCCCGGCAGAAACTGTGGAACTGGCCCGTCGGTATCCTGAACAACATTTGCTTCATCCTCCTGTTCCTGGGTGCAGGTCTCTACGGTGAGACTCTTCTCCAGCTGATTTTCGCGGCCGTTGCTCTTTACGGCTGGTACAACTGGCTCCGCGGTAATGCCGGGACGGCAGGAAGGAACGACCTTCCCATCCGGGATGCCTCGCGGAAGGAGATCCTCACTGGCCTTGGGATTACCGCCATCGGCACCGCCGCCGTCGCCATGGTCCTCACTCACGGCACCGACTCCCAGGTGCCTTGGCCGGACGCTTTCGTCCTGACTGCCTCCCTGGTGGCAACCTACGGCCAGGCAAAGAAGATTTTCCAGCACTGGCACGTGTGGATCCTCATCGATGTGGTCTCCGTTCCGCTGTACTTCAGCCGCGGGCTGACGCTGACTGCCTTCCTGTACGTTGGATTCCTGTTCCTCTGCGTCTACGGGCTCATCGACTGGAAACGCACCCGTACAGCCGGGGCGCCCGATGCCTTCCCGGCAACCGTTACCGCAGGAGCCTGACATGTACAAGAACGCCATGGTCATCGGAAAGTTCTACCCGCCCCATGCCGGACATGCCCACCTCATCGCGACGGCAGCTGCACAGGCGGAGCGGGTTTCGGTCCTGGTCCTGGGCAGCAGGTTCGAATCCGTGGACGTCGCGGAGCGGACGCGGTGGCTCGAGGAAGAATTCTCCGGCGACGCCGGGGTACAGATCATCGGCATGCGAAATGATTGCCCCGAGGACTACGCGTCCGACGAGATCTGGAAGGCCCAGAGCGAGCTAATGCGCCTTGCGCTGAAGACGCACGGCGTAGCTGCCATTGACGCTGTCTTCAGCTCCGAGGACTACGGATCCCGCCTGGCTGTCGCCTTCGATGCGGAACACATCCTGGTGGACCCGGCGCGGTCCACATACCCGGTCAGCGGGACGTTATGCCGTGACGACCTCACGGCTGCCTGGCCCAGCATCATCGCCCCTGCCCGGCTGCAGATGTGCACCCGCATCATCGTCGTCGGTGCCGAATCAACCGGCACAACAACCTTGGCAAGGGCACTTACCGATTACTACCGGCCCCGATTCCCGAGCATCGCCGAGGTACCCGAATTCGGCCGGCAGTACACCTACGAGAAGTTCGACGCCCTGCGCGCCAACCAACCGGACGCAAGGCTGGAGGACATGGTCTGGACCGCGGCTGATTTCGGAGTCATCGGCAACCGACAGAACGGGATGGAGAACGCCGCCGCCGATACCTGTCCGCTCGTCATTGCGGACACCGACGCCCTGGCCACAACGCTCTGGGAACGCTACTATCTGGGCGAACGCAGCTTTGGCTCCTTTGCCGCCGCTGCCCGCCTGCCCCGTCGCGACCTTTATCTGCTCACCGATCACGAGGGCGTTGAGTTCGAAGACGACGGCTGGCGCGAGGGCGAACACCGCCGATCCGAGATGACCGAATGGTTCAAGGAGACCCTCACTGAGGAAGGGCACTCGTGGATCCTGCTCACGGGGGACCCGGACCGGCGGATGCGCACCGCCATTGAAGTCATTGATGCGATCCTGGCCCAGCGGCACTGTTTCACCTCACCGCCGTGGGCCACCCGCACCGTCCTGGAAGGGGCAGCGGTATGAGCAGGACCCCGAAGGGCGAGCAGGAATACCTCAACGCCTACACGCCAAAGGATTACCCGTCCGTTGCCCTGACGGTGGACTTGGTGGTTCTCGCGGTCGCGGCGGGAGTGCTGCACTCAGCCCTTGTCCGCCGCGGTGTCCACCCGTTCATGGGCGGACTGGCCCTGCCCGGTGGGTTCGTCGGTCCACGCGAGTCGGCAGAGCAGGCGGCCTTCCGTGAACTGGAAGAGGAAACGGGCTTGGATCTGGGCCGGTTGCCCGTGCATGTAGAGCAGCTGGCCACCTACAGCGACCCGGACCGCGATCCGCGCATTCGGGTGGTCTCCGTTGCCCATTTGGCCCTGCTGGCCACTGACGGCCAGACCCTGCCTGCATTGTCGGCCGGGTCAGACGCGGCGGCCGCCGGGTGGCACCCCGTCCACGCGGTGGTGGATAGCCCGATGGCGTTCGACCATTCCTCAATCCTCCGCGATGGCCTGGAACGGCTTTCGGGGAAGTTGGAATACACCACAGTTGCCGCCCGGCTTGTGCCGGAAGAGTTCACCATGACGCAGCTTCGCACCGTCTATGAGGCGACCTGGAACACGCGCCTCGCAGCAGGAAATTTCACCCGCAAGATGCTGCCCCACCTGCACGACACCGGGCGGAAGTCCAAAGCGGCAGCCGGGGCGCCGGCGTCGCTTTTTACGGCCACGGAACGCCACATCCACCCGCCCATGAACAGGCCGGCGACCGACTAGGCGGCGGGCCCGGGAACGGCTGAGCGGCCAGGGCCCGGGTTGCATTGAATTTGCCGGGCCCAGCGTCACATCAGGTTAGGCGGCCGCTGCCGCCTGGAAGTGTTTTTCGATGATGTCCTTGATGTCGGAGTGGCAGCCGCCGCAGCCGGTGCCCGCGCGGGTGGCGCCGGACACCTCGGCCACCGTGGAGCAGCCGTCAACAACGGCGTCCTGGATCTTCGTGCCGGAGACACCGGCGCACCGGCACACGGTGCGCTCGGGGTCGCTGTTGCCGGGGGCGGCCAGCTGGTCCGGTCCGTCCAGGCGCAGCAGCAGCGACCTGTCGGCGGGCAGCTCGTCGCCACGCTCGAAAAGGGAGACGAGCTCCGCGGCCGTTCGCGGCATGCCCACGGCCACGAGGCCTTCCAGGACGCCGCCCCGCGTGGTCATCTTGACGTAGCGCCCGTGTTCCGGATCTGCCCACTGCGCAATCTGCAGCCGCGGGCGCCCGTTGACGGCACCGGCGGTGAGCACTTCTTCATCCCACGGTTCCGCTGCGTTGTCGCCGGCCACTGCCATGTTCATGCCGCGGGCCTTGAGGACGATGACGCCCGGTTTCTCCGTGGGCAGCTCAGGCAGGGACTCGGCAGCGTCCACGGAATCGCCTTCGTGCGAACCCCCGCCGGCGCTGTCAACGGTTTCCCCGGCGAGGAGCGTCAGGTACTCCGCCAGCCACTCCGCCTGGCGCCAGCCCGGGCCCACCAAACCGGACGGACCGCGTGCTGCCCGGCAATCGCTGCAGGAGGGATCGGGGCAGCGGACCTCGGCGCAGTCGCCGATCGCGAAGATGTGCGGCTCGTGGTGTGCCCGCAGCTTGTGGTCCACCAGGATGCCCGTGGCAGTGGACAGGCCGCAGCCCTCGGCGAGCTCCACGCGCGGACGGACGCCGCAGGACAGCACCAGCAGGTCGCCGTCGATCGCCGAACCGTCATCGAGCAGCAGGGCGGAGAAACCGCCGTCGGGAGCATTGTGTTCGACCCCCGTGGAGCGCGCGTTGCCGGCCATGCGGACGCCGCAGTTGCGCATGCTGGCGGCGAGCACCGCGCCGCCGCCGCGGTCGATGTTCCGGCCCAGCGGATGCGGGCCGTTGTGGACCACGGTCACCGTGGCGCCTTCCTCGGCTGCGGCCAGGGCCGTTTCGAGTCCAAGGACGCCGCCGCCCAGCACCACCACGCGCTTGCCGCCGGAGACGGCCTGGAGGAGAACTTCGGCGTCGCGCAGGTCACGCAACGCGGTCACGCCGGCGGGCAGGACGGGGTGGGCCGGGTCCGGGTTGAGGCCGGTCAGATTGGGGATCACGGGACGCGAACCGGTGGCGAACACCAGACGGTCGTAGTGCGGCGTTGTGCCGTCGGTGAGGACCACCTGCTGGCGGGCCCGGTCCACCCGGCGGACGCGGACGCCGAGCCGGACGTCCACGCCGTCGGCGATCAACGCGGCGGCGTCGGACAGCGCCAGCGCTGAAGCCGTCGTCCGCCCCACGCCGACGTCGGCCACCAGCACGCGGTTGTACGCGGCGTCGTCTTCCTCGCCGATCACTGTGAGGCGGGCGAGTCCGCTGCGCACTGCGGGCAGCAGCTCATCGATCAGCCGCGCGGCGACCGGACCAAAGCCAACAATTACAATCTGCTCACTCATGAGGCCTCCGATGTCTGAAGAACGCTGTGCTGAAGTCCTTTTGCGGCCACCCGCACCCACACCTTGTTGAATTTGAACTCGGGCATCCCGGAAATGGGGTCGGTGGCGGCCTCCGTCAGGCGGTTGGCGCTCTCGAGCTCCGGGAAGTGGAACGGCAGGAAGACCGTCTCGGGCCGGATCGCCGTGCTGAGCTCGGCCCGGCAGACCACCTCGCCGCGCTCGTTGGCCACTGAGACGAACGAACCGTCGGTGACGCCCATGGACGCAGCGGCCGCTGGGTGGATCTGCAGCTTCGCCTCCGGCTGCGAAGCCAGCAGCTCGGACACGCGGCGGGTCTGCGACCCGGACTGGTAGTGCTCCAGCAGGCGGCCGGTGATGAGCGTCATGGACTTGGCGCCCTGGTTTGCAATGTCCCGGCTGATATCCCGGGCGGGGGGTGCGGGAGTACGACGGCGGCGCGGCGCCACCGGGGTCATGACCGCCTTGCCGTCGGCGTGGGCAAACCCGTCGAGGAAGAGCCGCGGCGTGCCGCTGCTGCCCACGGGGTACGGCCAGTAGGCCGCTTCGCCGCGGTCCAGCATGGCGTAGTCGATGCCGGAGTAGTCAGCCAGGCCGCCGGCGGAGGCCAGGCGCAGTTCCTCGAAGACCGTCTCGGGATCCTCGCTGTAGGTTGACGGAGCCTCGAGGGCTTCCGCGAGCCGCGCCATGATCCAGAGTTCGCTGCGGGCGCCGGCCGGCGGCTGGAGGGCGCGGCGGCGGCGCAGGACACGTCCCTCGAGGTTGGTCAGCGTGCCCTCCTCCTCAGCCCACTGGAGCACCGGCAAAATGAGGTCGGCCTCGGCCGCTGTCTCTGAGACGAAGAAATCGCAGACCACCAGGAAGTCCAGGCTTCGGAGCCCGTCAATGACGGCATTGGCATCGGGGGAGGCCACCGCGATGTTCGAGGCATGCACGAAGAGGCAGCGGACGCCGTCGGGCTGTCCGAGGGATTTCAGGAGCTGGACGGCGGGGAGACCGGGGCCGGGAATCAGGGATTCCGGCACGCCCCACACCTTCGCCATGTGCGCGCGGGCGGCGGGGTCCGTGATTTTGCGGTAGCCGGGGAGCTGATCGGCCTTCTGGCCGTGCTCGCGGCCGCCCTGGCCGTTGCCCTGGCCGGTGAGCGTGCCGTAGCCGCTGCGTGCAGAGCCGGGCAGCCCGAGCAGCAGGCTCAGGTTGATGGCGGCGGTGGCGGTGTCCGTTCCGTCCACATGCTGCTCCACGCCGCGGCCCGTCAGGATGTAGCTTCCGCCCTGGGTGGCGCCGTGGGCAAGCCGGCGGGCCGTCTCGCGGATCAGGTCCGCGGGTACGCCGGTCAGGGACTGGACGCGTTCGGGCCAGAAGGCGTTGACGCTGCGGGCCAGGGCTTCGAAGCCGCTGGTGCGCGCCTGGATGAATTCGGTGTCTGCAAGGCCTTCGTGGATGACCACGTGCGACAGACCGAGGAGGAGGGTGAGGTCGGTGCCCGGCAGGGGCTGGAGGTGCAGGCCGCCGCCGTCGGACGTGAACGCGGCCGTGGCGGAGCGGCGCGGATCCACCACTATCAGCCCGCCGGCGTCGCGCGCTCCCTGGAGGTGCTGCACGAAGGGCGGCATCGTCTCGGCGACGTTGGAGCCGAGCATCAGGATGGTGCTGGCTCCGTCGAGGTCTTCCAGCGGAAACGGCAGGCCGCGGTCGACGCCGAAGGCCCTCATGCCTGCGGCGGCTGCGGAGGACATGCAGAACCGGCCGTTGTAGTCGATCCGGGACGTGCCCAGGGCCAGGCGGGCGAACTTGCCCAGCATGTAGGCCTTCTCATTGGTGAGGCCGCCGCCACCGAATACGCCGACGGCGTCCTTCCCGTAGCGGGCGCGGGTGTCCTTGACTGCCGCCGTGATGAGCTTCAGGGCATCATCCCAGCTGACGGGGCGGTGGACGCCGTCGGAGCCCTTCAGCATGGGCTCGGTGACGCGTCCGGGGTGGCTCAGCAGCGAGGCGGACGTCCAGCCCTTGCGGCACAGTCCGCCGCGGTTGGTGGGGAAGTCACGCCCGGAAACTTCCAGGACGGGCGCAGTTGCCGGGCCGCCGGCAGCTGCAGCTGCGGCGGAAACGTTTGGAGCGGATGGAGCCGGCACGGGGTCTGACCCCGGCTGGACAGCCGGGGTCAGAGCCGCTGGAGACTTCAGCGTCATGGCGCACTGCAAGGCGCAGTAGGGGCAGTGCGTATCGGCGCTTTTGGTCATGTTAGACGTGTCCCATCGCATTTCGGTTGGCGTTGCGGATGTAGCAGGCCCAGCAGACCACCAGCATCAGGACGTATGCCCCGACGAAGCCGTAGAAAGCGGGAGTGTAGGAGCCGCTGGCCGTGTTGGAAGCGTTCAGCATCTGCGGGATAACGAACCCGCCGTAGGCGCCGATGGCCGAGATCAGTCCGAGGGCAGAGGAGGCCAGGCGCTGGGTTTGCACCGAGCTGGCGCCCTTGCGTGCTGCACGGCTGTTGGTGGCGAAGATGACCGGGATCATCCTGTACGTGGCGCCGTTTCCGAAGCCACTGGCCGTGAAGAGCATCAGGAACAGGACCAGGAAGAGCCAGAAGTTCTTCAGAGGAAGGGTCCAGATCATGGTGAGCGTAATGACTGCCATGGAGGCGAAAGCGGCAACGGTCATGCGGGCGCCGCCCATCCGGTCCGCCATGCGTCCGCCGTAGGGGCGGGCCAGCGAGCCGACCAGCGGGCCGAGGAACGCCAGGGACAGGGCCACCGTGCCCACTCCGATGGAGGAGAAAGCCGGGAAGTAGTCCTTGATGAGCTTGGGGAACACACCGGCGAAGCCGATGAAGGAACCGAAGGTGCCGATGTACAGCAGTGCCATGATCCACAGGTGCGGTTCCTTGAGCGCTGCGATCGAGCCGGCCACGTCACCCTTGGCGCTGGTGAGGTTGTCCATGTATTTGTAGGCGCCGAAGGCGGCGATCAGGATGAAGGGGACCCACATCCAGCCGGCCAGGGGCAGGTTGACGGTGCCAACGGCGAGGAGGGTGATCACGATCGGAACAGCGAGCTGTGCGACGGCGGCACCCATGTTGCCGCCGGCGGCGTTCAGGCCCAGGGCCCAGCCCTTTTCACGGGCCGGGTAGAAGAACGTGATGTTGGCCATGGAGCTGGCGAAGTTTCCGCCGCCGAAGCCTGCAAGGGCCGCCACCAGCAGCATGACACCGAACGGGGTTTCAGGGTTGGAGACGCAGAGACCCAGGCCGATGGAGGGAATGAGGAGCAGCAGCGCGGACACGATGGTCCAGTTCCGGCCGCCGAACTTCGGGACCATGAACGTGTAGGGGATGCGGAGTGTGGCACCCACCAGGCTGGGCATGGAGATCAGCCAGAAGATTTCAGAGGTGGAGAACGTAAAGCCGGCCGCGGGGAGCTGGACCACCACGATGGACCACAGCTGCCAGACGACAAAGCCGAGGAATTCGGCGAAGATGGACCAGTTCAGGTTGCGCCGGGCGATGGAACGGCCCTGGGATTCCCACTGCTCCTTGTTCTCGGCATCCCAGTTGGCGATCCAGCGGCCGGGACGGACTTCAAGGGCGGGGGCGTCAGTGGTGCGGGTAGTGCCGGGCTGTCCGCTGGACGAAGTGGCAACACTTCCGTGCCAAGGCTCGGAGCCAGTCTCAGGGGAATTGCCGGCTCCGGCATCTGCGTTGCGGTCAACAGTCACGGTTTACCTCCTTTGGGGTTTGTTGTCCTTCCAAGGTAGAGACGGCGCGTTTCGTGAAGCGTCGCCGTTTGTTAACGTGCTGTGAAGTTTGCCTATCGTGACCTTTGTGACGGCGTGAGGCGCCGTTAGTGAGACAATTTCAAAAGTCCGGATGATGGACGCCTTTGTCCAGTCGATGGACTACCGGAACTATTATTGAGACCTATGTATCCGTTAGCCGGGCAGCCTTGTGGGGATGAACGCCCGGTTCTCACGAAAGTGTTACTACATGTCATCCACTGCCACTTCACCGCAACCGGGGTCAGCCAAGCAGGTTAACTCGCGCGGGCGCGTGATCGTCGCCAGCCTGATCGGCACTACTGTGGAGTTCTACGACTTCTATGTCTACGCCACGGCCGCCGTACTGGTGTTCCCCAGGCTATTCTTCCCGGGACAGAATGAAACCACCCAGCTGCTGAGCTCCTTCGCAGTGTTTGGCGTCGCGTTCATTGCCCGTCCGCTGGGGTCCATCGTCTTCGGCCACTTCGGGGACAAATTCGGCCGCAAGGGCACCCTGGTGGCCTCGCTGCTGACCATGGGCATTGCCACGTTCCTGATTGGTTGCCTTCCTACAGCGCTCGTTCCGGGCTGGGGCTTCTGGGCCCCTGCCCTCCTGGTGGTCATGCGCTTCGCCCAGGGCCTCGCGCTCGGCGGCGAATGGAGCGGCGCGGCCCTCCTGGCCACGGAGAACGCCCCCGCCAACAAGCGGGCTATCTATGGGACGTTCCCGCAGCTCGGAGCGCCCATCGGCTTCATCATTGCCAACGTGATCTTCCTGGTGGCCAGCTACGTCCTTTCCCCGGCCGCCTTCGAAGCGTGGGGCTGGCGCGTACCGTTCCTGCTGAGCGCCGTCATGGTGATCATTGGCCTGTACGTCCGCCTCAAGCTCATTGAAACGCCGGCGTTCACCAAGGTGCTCGAATCCAACGAAGTGGCCAAGCTGCCGCTTGCCCGGGTCTTCAAGACGAGCTCCCGCCCGCTCATCCTGGGCACGTTCATCATGCTTGCTACGTACGTGCTCTTCTACCTGATGACCACGTTCACGCTGACCTACGGCACGCGCCCGGCCAGCCTGGACGCCGCCAAGGCAGCTGCGGAGAAGGCGGGCAAGCCCATGACCGAGGCAGCCGCCGCGGCGTTCGTTCCAGGACTGGGCTTCACCCGCAACGACTTCCTCTGGATGCTGATCGCCGGCGTCGTGTTCTTCGGAATCTTCACCCTCGTCTCCGGTCCGCTGGCGGAGAAGTACGGCCGCCGCAAGATGCTGCTGGCCGTGACCGGTGGAATCTTTGTCTTCGGCCTGCTGTTCGTCCCGCTGTTCAGCGGCGGCTTCGTGGGCACCATGGCACTGCTGGTCATCGGCTTCTCCCTGATGGGGCTCACCTTCGGGCCGATGGGTGCGTTGCTGCCGGAACTGTTTCCGACCAACGTCCGTTACACCGGCTCTGCTGTCAGCTACAACGTGTCCAGCATCCTGGGTGCGGCTGTGGCGCCGTTCATCGCCGTCGCCCTCTGGGAACAGGCTGACGGCAGCCCGGTCCTCGTGGGCATTTACTTGACCGTCATGGCGGTCCTGACCCTGGTTGCGCTGTTCCTGAGCAAGGAAACGCGGGACCTGGACTACGAGAACAACGTCGCCTGACCCGTTTCGCCTTTCACAACAAATGCCCGGCACTCCTTCACGGAGGTGCCGGGCATTTGTTGTATCCGGCGGCTACCGCGCGTAGCGCTCCACGAAATTGCCCAGGATCTTCATTGGTTCAGTCGCGGTGAACTGCCGCGCGTTCTCCATCAGGATTTCGGCCGATTCCGGCGGGAAGTAGCCGGCATGGCGGTAGATGTCGATCCTGGTGACCAGCCCGTCCGCGTCGAGCTCCGGGTGGAACTGGGTGGCGTACAGGTTGGTCCTGATCCGGAACATGTGAACCGGGCAGGCTGCTGAGCTGGCCAGGAGCACGGCGTGGGAGGGGAGGACGGTGCAGGCTTCCTTGTGGCCGGTGAAGGCCGTGAAGCTCTCCGGCAGCCCGCGAAGGACAGGATCCTGCAGGCCTTCGGCGGTCAGCTTGATGGTGGTGCCGCCCAGCCCCTCGCCGTAGGTCCGGTCGATCACCGCGCCCTGGTGCAGGCCCAGCGTGCCGACCCCGTAGCAGGCTCCGAGGAACGGGAAATCGGCGGGCACAATGCGGTCCAGCAGCAGGGCCAGCTCACGCTCCACCCGGTGCTGGGCTGCGCTTTTGTGGTCCGCCGGGTCGCTGGACGTGAAGGGGCTGCCGCCGACGATCACCCCTGAGTAGTCGGAGAGATCCAGCTCGGGCAGGGGTGCGGCTTCCATCCGGATGCGCCGCAGCTGCGCGGGTTCGAGCCCGCCATAGCGCAGGTAGGCCTCGTATTCTTCCTCGGCGGCCTTGTCCTCAGCGCGCGATGCAAGCAGTAGAAATGGCTTCACACGCTAAGTCTGCATGTAGCCGCCCCCGGGCGCCATGGGCGCGCCGGGGGCGGTGGGCAATGCTGTGCTGCGGCGGGGGAACCTCCGCGGGGATCAGTCCTCGATCGTCGCGATCACTGCACCGGCGGAAACCGTTGCCCCGGCGACGGCAGCGAGGCCCGTGATGGTGCCCGCCCGGTGCGCCGTGAGTGGCTGCTCCATCTTCATCGCCTCGAGCACGACGACGAGATCACCTTCGGCAACAACGGCGCCTTCGGCGACGGCCACCTTGACGATGGTGCCTTGCATGGGTGAGGTGAGCGCGTTGCCGCCGCCGGCAGCAGCCGCCCCGCCGGAACGGGAGCGCTTCTTCGCCTTGGCCGGCTTGGCGGAACCGCCTCCGGTGTTGAATGAGCCGAGCGATGCCGGCAGCACCACCTCCAGGCGTTTGCCGCCCACCTCGACGACGACGCGCTGGCGATCGCCGGCGTCGGACGTTTCAACGTCGGTGCCGGTGGGGGTCCAGGCGGGAATGTCGTTGACGAACGCCGTTTCGATCCAGCGGGTGTGGACTTTAAACGGCCCCTCGGCGGGGGCGAAGTCGGGATTGGTGACGACGGCGAGGTCGAAGGGGATGACGGTGGGGATGCCCTCCACCACCATCTCCTCCAGGGCGCGGCGGGAGCGCTGCAATGCCTGCTCACGGGTTGCGCCGGTGACGATCAGCTTGGAGAGCATCGAGTCGAAGTTGCCGCTGATGACGTCGCCCTGCTCCACCCCGGAGTCGATCCTGACTCCGGGGCCGGTGGGGTTTTTCAGCGTGGTGATGGTGCCGGGAGCCGGCATGAAGTTGCGGCCCGGGTCTTCACCGGTGATGCGGAACTCGATCGAGTGTCCGCGCACCTCGGGATCGTCGTAGCCCAGCTTCTCGCCGCGGGCCAGCCGGAACTGTTCGCGGACGAGGTCGATTCCGGTGACTTCCTCGGAGACGCAGTGCTCCACCTGGAGGCGGGTGTTGACCTCGAGGAAGGAGATGGTGCCGTCCTGGCCCACCAGGAATTCGCACGTTCCCGCGCCGAGGTAGCCTGCCTCTTTAAGGATGGCCTTGGAGGACTCGTAAAGGCGCCGGTTCTGCTCTTCGGTGAGGAACGGCGCAGGCGCCTCCTCCACGAGCTTCTGGTTGCGCCGCTGCAGTGAGCAGTCTCGGGTGGAAACCACCACGACGTTGCCGTAGGCGTCGGCGAGGCACTGGGTTTCGACGTGCCGGGGTGCGTCCAGGAATCGCTCGATGAAGCATTCACCGCGGCCAAAGGCAGCGACAGCCTCACGGACTGCGGATTCGAAGAGTTCGGGGATTTCTTCACGGGTGCGGGCTACCTTGATGCCGCGGCCGCCGCCGCCGAAGGCAGCCTTGATGGCCACGGGAAGGCCGAACTTGTCCACGAATTCGAGGATCTCTTCGGCGGACTCCACCGGATCGGCGGTGCCGGGGACCTGCGGTGCACCCACCTTTTCAGCGATGTGACGTGCCTGGACCTTGTCACCGAGGGCGGAGATCGCCTCCGGGGAGGGTCCGATCCAGGTGATGCCGGCCCCGATGACCATGGCCGCGAACTGTGCGTTTTCAGCCAGGAAGCCGTAGCCGGGGTGGATGGCGTCCGCGCCGCACTGGTGGGCCACCTCGATGAGCTTTTCCATGACCAGGTAGGACTCGGCGGCGGTGTTGCCACCAAGCGCGTAGGCTTCGTCCGCCAGGCGCACGTGCAGGGCATCGCGGTCCGGGTCGGCGTAGACGGCCACCGATGTGATGCCTTCGTCGCGGGCGGCGCGGATGATGCGCACGGCGATTTCACCGCGGTTGGCGATCAGGACTTTGCTCAGCCGCTTGGAGCTCGTCAGGGCGGCTCCTGCGTGGCTTGGGGCGGCGGACTGCTCTGGACTTGCGGACTGCTCCGAATTTGCTGACAAGGCGTCTCCTTCTTTCCTTCAGGGAGCCTAGCGCGATTTTGAGGGTTCCGCCGATATTACTTGCGGATTCCGCGCGTAAAGCTCCTAACCTTTGTAGGGAAGCTACAAAGAGTTGCGAATTGGTTCACTCAGCCCGGACTTCCGCGGGGTCAACGGCACCACCGGTCCATAGCTCTGTGATGCCCACCTGCGCCTGGCCCAGCAGGCCGCGGAGGGTGGATATGGAGAGTCCGACGACGGTGTGGGGGTCGCCGTCGACCTTACGGATGAAGGCCCCGCCGTAGCCGTCGATCGTGAAGGAGCCGGCGCACTGGAGCGGCTCACCTGTGGCGATGTAGGCCTCGATCTCCTCGCTGCTCATCTCCATGAAGTGGACCTCGGCGGACGTCACGGAGCCCAGCGTCGCGCCGGAACCGGCGCCCGTGCCGTCGCTGTTCTCCGACGAGTCGGGATTGGTGTCGCGGCAGTCCACCAGCCAGTGGCCGGTGTGCAGCACGCCCATCCTGCCGCTCATGCGCAGCATCCGTTCCCTTGCCACCTCCGCCGTGTACGGCTTTCCGTGCGCCTCGCCGTCGAACTCGAAGACGGAATCGCAGCCGAGTACCAGGGCTCCTTCCGCGTCGGGCAGCGAGGCGACGGCCTCGGCCTTGGCGCGTGCCAGCAGCAGGGCGGTGTCGTGCGGGTCCGTCACGCCGTAGCGGGCCTGGACGGCGTCTTCGTCCACGTCGGAGACCAGGATCTCGTGCCGGATGCCGGCGTGGCTCAGCAGTTTGGTGCGGGCGGGGGACTGGGAAGCAAGAATGAGGCGGGTCACCGCTCCAGCCTAGTTCCCTTCTGCGCGGTTGGCGGTGGGCCTTATTGTCGTAGGTCGCTGGGTCTCGTCGCCCGGGCGGCAGTGTGCCCAGACCGGTCCGGGAGAGTCCATAAAATGTCATAGCCCGGAGGGACTCGAGGAGTTCTGTCAGCGTGCGCCGACCTCTTCCGGTTCTGCCCCGGCGGGGGAGACCGCGGCCGGCGCATCCTTGCGGAGCTTCGCGCCTTCCACATCCACGTCGGGCAGGATGCGGTCCAGCCAGCGCGGCAGCCACCATGCCTTGCCTCCCAGCAGGTACATCACGGCCGGGACGATCGTCATGCGGACCACGAAGGCATCCACCAGCACACCGAAGGCCATGGCGAAGCCGAGGGGCCGGACCATGTTCAGGTGCGAAAAGATGAAGCCGGCAAACACGCTGACCATGATGATGGCGGCCGCGGTAACCACGGCGGAGGCATGGCTGAAGCCGCTGCGGACGGCATGCCTGGCTGACTCCCCGTGCATGAACGATTCGCGCATTCCGGACGTGATGAACACCTGGTAGTCCATGGCCAGTCCGAACAGCACGCCGATCAGGATGATGGGCAGGAAGCTCAGCACGGCGCCCGGATTTTCGACGCCGAACACCGTCCCCAACCAGCCCCACTGGTAGACGGCCACCACGGCGCCAAAGGCCGCAGCGAGCGACAGCAGGAAGCCGCCGGTGGCGAGCAGCGGCACCACAATGGAGCGGAAAACAAGCAGCAGTAGAATCAGGGACAATCCCACGACGATGGCCAGGTACGGAGGCAGGGCATCGCCGAGTTTGGTGGAGACGTCCACGTTGCCGGCCGTCTGGCCGGTGAGGCCGATGCCAACGCCCGTGGCGTCCCGGATTTCGGCGTTTCTAGCCCGCAGTTCCGAGACCACCTTTACCGTGCTGGCACTTGCCGGGCCTTCCTTCGGAATCACTTGGAACACCGCGGTGCGGCGGTCCTCGCTAAGGGCAACCGGGACAGCGGCGGTGACGTTATCCACCCCGCGGAGGATGTCCGCGACGTCGAGCTGCTTGGCCAGGGCTTCCTCGTCGGTGAGCCCGGCGGGGAAATCGCCCACCACCACGATGGGGCCGGTCATGCCTGCGCCGAAGCTGCGGCCGGTGACATCGTAGGCCTTGAAGGCCTGGGACTCCACCGGCTCCGAACCGCCGTCGGGAAGCGCCAGGCGGAGCTGGCCGGCGGGCAGCGCCAGGACACCCAGCAGCGCCACACCTGCGAGCAGCGCCATTACAGGGTGCCGGGTGACCAGGCCGCCCCATCCGTGGCTGCTGCGGTGTTCTTCCCTGGCCCGGTCCTCGGTTTCGTGCCCGGGGGCTGCGTTGTGCCGCTCGGCCTTGGCCCAGGCCCGCTTGGAGATCAGTCTCCGGCCAACCAGCGACAGCACCGCCGGGGTGAGGGTCAGCGCCACGACGACGGCGACGGCCACCGTCGCGGCGGCGGACAGGCCCATAACTGCCAGGAACGGCAGTCCCGGAACCACCAGGGCGGCCAGTGCGATGATGACAGTCAGGCCTGCAAACATCACAGCGTTGCCCGACGTTCCGGTTGCCAGGGCCACGGACTCCTCAGCATCCATGCCGGTCAGCAGCTGGCTGCGGTGCCGGTTGACGATGAACAGTGAGTAGTCGATTCCTACCGCGAGGCCGAGCATGAGCGCCAGCATGGGGGAGATGGAGCTCATGTCCACGACGCCGCTGAGGGCCATCGTGCCGCCCACACCGACAGCCACGCCCACCACGGCCATCAGCAGCGGAAGCCCCGCGGCGATCAGGGTACCCAGCATCACGATGAGCACCAGGGCGGCGATGGCGATACCGAGGATTTCGGAGATGCCGAAGAGCTCGGAGATATCTTCGGTGATGTCCTTGCTGGCCAAGGCCGTGACACCGGCGGAGGATGTCTCGCCGGCGATGTCCTGGACCTGCTGGCGGGTCTCGGGGGTCAGCCCATTAATGGAAGTCTTGAACTGCACCTGGGCGACGGCGGCCTTGCCGTCCTCCGACACGAACCGCATTCCCCGGGATGCCTCCAGCTGGCGCTTGCCCGTCGCAAGCCTTGCCGCGCCCGCCTCCAGTTCCCGGGTGCCGGCGTCGAGCTTTGCCTGGCCCTCCGCGAGGGCTGCCTTTTGCTGCCCCAGCTGCGCCTCGATCGCGGCGGCGGGCATGCCGGCGGCCGTCATCTGCTGTTCCGCGGCCTCAAGCTGCGCCTTGCCCGCAGCCAGCTCGGCTGCGGCCTGGTCCAGCCGTGCCTTGCCCTCTGCTGCCTGCTGCTCACCGGCGGCGAGGTCGGCGGCCGCCTGGTCAAGCTGCGCCTGCGTCGCAAACGGATCCACTGTTCCCTGCACGTCGGGAAGGGTCTTGAGCTTGGTCAGTGCGGCGGAGACTGCATCTTTGCCGACCTGGCTGAACTGGGCGTCCCGTGCCTCGAAGACGATGGTGGCCGAGCCGCCGGAGGCATTGGGGATCTCCTTCTTGAGCTTGTCCGCCATCTGCTGGGTTTCGGTGCCAGGGATCTGGAAGTTGTTTGACATGGTGCCGTGGAAGGCAGCGGCAGACCCGCCCACGGCGACAAGCACGGCCAACCAGAGGGAAATGACCAGCCAGCGGCGGCGGTACGAGAACTTGCCGAGGCGGTAGAGGAAGAGGGCCATGTCAGTGCCGATCTGTGGAGAGGTTGGCGGTGGGCATGAAACCTGAGCCGAGGAGGCCCATGGCATCGATCAGGAGTTGACGGAGTGTTGAAAGCGACTTGGCCGAAAGGTCGGCGCCGCACTGTGCGAACCAGACGTCCATGGCGGCCTTTCCGCAGGAGATCACGGAACCGGCCAGCGCGCGGAGGTAAAGCTCGTCGAGTTCGGTGCCGGAGGTCCGGGCGAAGCGCTCCCGGGCCGCTTCGATGATTTGTTCGGTGCAGTGGTCCCAGGCTTCAAGTTCGGAGCGGTTCAGCTGGGGATTCGACTGCGCCAGGCTGTACAGCTCGGCCATGGGGGCAACCGTCATGGGGTCGGCCAACTGCACCAGTGCCGCCCGCGCCGATTCAATGATCGGTTCGTCGGCGGGCCTCAGCCGGAACTGCGCCAGGGCGTTGTCCAGGAATCCGTGGGTAACTGAGGCCAGGGCCGCCTCGGTGCTGCTGAAGTAGTTGAAGAAGGTGCGGCGGGAGATGGCGGCGGCATCGGCAATGTCCTCGACGGTGAAGTTCCCAGGTCCTTTGCTGCGCAGGAGCTGCAGGGCGGCGTCGCTGATGGCCTGACGGGTTGCGGCCTTATTGAGTTCACGGCGAGAAGTCGGCGAAGACGCCGGGGTGCCGGTCCCGGTCTGGGTTTTGGGCATGCCCTTACACTACGTGCATTTTTACACTCTGTGCAAGTTTCTGCCTAGGGGGATTCACAGCTTCCTAACAGCTTCATGACAGCTCATCCTTATGCCGATGCCGCAGCCTTATGGAAGGTAGGCGAACTGTAGCTACCACCGGAAAGCAGCCGTGTTCCCGCGGCAGATCGAGGAGACGTGCCATGTCTAGCAGAAAGAAGTTGGGCCTCGGCCTGGGCGCCGCTGCCCTGGTCGTTGGAGCCGGGATCGGTGTCAGCGGAATTGCGTCGGCCGCGACCACGCCGACGCCCACACCGTCAGCCAGCGCATCGGCTGACACCCGCACCGGCGGTCACGACCGCGGCCACATGGGTGGCCGGCACGGGCACGGGCACGGAGGAGGTGTGCGGGCATCGGAGCTCGCCGCCAAGCTCGGTGTCGACGAGGCAAAGGTCACTGAAGCGCTGAAGTCATTCCGTGAAGCAAACAAGCCGTCCGCGCGTCCTGCCGAGGGTACGAAGCCGGACCGTGCGGCCATGGAAGCTGCACTGGCCAAATCCCTCGCGGAATCCCTCGGCATCGACGAGGCAAAGGTCACGGCAGCCTTTGAGGAGTTGCGCAACGACGCTCAGTCAGAGCGCGCCGCAGCCCTCAAGGCCCGGCTGGACAAGGCGGTGGCGGATGGCAAACTCACCCAGGCCGAAGCGGACGCTGTCACCAAGGCCGTTGAGCAGGGTGTGATTGGCGGCGGAGGCCGCTAGTGCCGCGGGCCGTCACAGGAAGCTGGCTTAACGCGGCAGTCCCCCGGTACGTTGCCGGGGGACTGCCGCGTTGGTAGGCGGCGCGTAGCCACCGGGTCAAAGCGGTTACGCCTTCGCGTCTGCCAGCTCGCGTTCTTCCCGTCCAGTGACGGGAGCCGAAGCGGCCGCCGTCGGATCGGTAGCCGGATCGGTTGCTGCGTCGTCGTCCACGAAAGGGTCACCGTTGCGAGGGGCGTTATACAGTGCCTCGTCCAGGATGCCCTGGCGCTTCGCGACGATCGTGGGGACGAGCGCCTGTCCGGCGACGTTGACCGCGGTGCGGCCCATGTCGAGGATCGGGTCGATCGCCAGCAGGAGGCCGACACCGGCCAGCGGCAGTCCCAGCGTGGAGAGGGTCAGAGTCAGCATCACGACGGCGCCGGTGGTTCCGGCGGTCGCGGCGGAGCCCAGCACCGAGACGAGGGCGATCAGCAGGTACTGGCTGAAATCCAGCTGGATGCCGAAGAACTGGGCCACGAAGATCGCGGAGATGGCCGGGTAGATCGCGGCGCAGCCGTCCATCTTGGTGGTGGCGCCCAGCGGCACGGCGAAGGAGGCGTAGGCGCGGGGGACGCCCAGGCTGCGCTCGGTTACGCGCTGGGTCAGCGGCAGGGTGCCCACGGAGGAGCGGGAGACGAAGGCCAGCTGCACGGCAGGCCACACGCCGGAGAAGTACTGTTTGACGGACAGCCCGTGGGTGCGGACCAGGATCGGGTAGACCGCGAACAGGACCAGGGCCAGGCCGACGTAGATGGCGAACGTGAACTTGCCCAGTGAACCGATGGTGTCCCAGCCGTAGACGGCCACGGCGTTTCCGATGAGGCCCACCGTGCCCAGTGGTGCGATCCGGATGATCCACCACAGGACCTTCTGGATGACCGCGAGGGCGGACGCGTTGAGGTTCAGGAACGGCTCGGCGGCCTTGCCCACCTTCAGGGCAGCCACGCCGACGGCGATCGCGATCACCAGGATCTGCAGGACGTTGAAGCTGACGGCGGTGGTGGCCACGCCCTCGGTGACGGTGGTGCTGGCGCCCAGGCCCAGGAAGTTCTTGG
Organism: Arthrobacter oryzae; assembly: GCF_030812315.1. Classification (GTDB taxonomy): domain Bacteria; phylum Actinomycetota; class Actinomycetes; order Actinomycetales; family Micrococcaceae; genus Arthrobacter; species Arthrobacter oryzae_B. The sequence continues at coordinate 143,205 of NZ_JAUSSM010000005.1, forward strand.
GGAAGAGGCCGGTGAGGAAGGCCCACCAGTCACCGGATTTGCCGGCGTACTTGGCTTCCTGGGTGATGCCGGTGCTGGCACCGGGCTGCAGCAGCACACCCAGGCCGATGCCGATCAGCACGGCGATCAGGGACGTGATGGCGAACCAGAGCAGAGTGTTCCAGGCCAGCTTCGCGGCGTTGGATACCTGCCGGAGGTTCGATATGGAACTGACGACGGCGGTGAAGATGAGGGGCACCACGGCGGTCTGCAGCAGCGAGACGTAGCTCGAGCCGATGGTCTGCAGGGTTGCGCCGAGGGCATTGGGGCTCGCCTTGGTGCTGCCCGTGTATTTGGCCAGGAGGCCAAGGCCCAGGCCCACGATCAGGGCGGCGATGATCTGGAAGCCGAACGAACCGGCCCATTTGGGCAGCCGGAAGCCGGTGTTTCCTGCGGGGGAGGGGGTGCTGGTTTGAGTGCTCACCCGAACACGCTAGGCGGATGGTTCATACCACCACGAACGCACGTTGAGAAATGTTACGGGAATAAAATCGATGCGCGCCTCGCAATTCCCTATAGAACGGCGTAATTAGGCACATTTATGAAGTTATTCCCGGCGGGCATGTGGCAAACATCTCGCGGCTGGGCGGCCACGCCGCTGCAGCCAGCCATCAGGCCCTAACCCAGCAATGCCCGCTTGAGGGTATCGAGTCCGACCGAGCCGATGTTCAAGGCCTTGGTATGGAACTCCTTGAGGTCGAATCCGGGGCGGGCTTCGAGGTCGGCGCGGATCTGCTCCCACAGCCGCTGGCCCACCTTGTAGGACGGCGCCTGGCCCGGCCAGCCCAGGTAACGGGCGAACTCGAAGTTGAGCTGGCCCTCGCTGATCGCCAGGTTCTCCTTCAGGAAGTCGTAGCCCTTGTCCGGCGTCCAGGTTCCGCTGCCCCAGCGTTCCGGAACCTCCAGCTCCAGGTGGACGCCGATGTCGAACACCACGCGCGCGGCACGCATGCGCTGCATGTCCAGCATGCCCATATGGTCGCCCGGGTCCTGCAGGTAGCCCAGCTCCTGCATCAGTTTCTCGGCGTAGAGAGCCCAACCTTCGCCGTGCCCCGACGTCCAGCACACGTTGCGGCGCCACTTGTTCAGCAGTTCGCGGCGGTAGATTGCCGTGGCGATCTGGAGGTGATGCCCGGGGACGCCTTCGTGGAACACCGTGGTGGTCTCGGCCCAGGTGGTGAAGGTGTCCTCACCGGCGGGGACCGACCACCACATCCGGCCGGGCCGTGTGAAGTCGTCGGAGGGTCCCGTGTAGTAGATGCCGCCCTCATCGGTTGGGGCGATCAGGCATTCCAGGGTCTTCATGATGTCCGGAATCTCGAAGTGCACGCCGGCGAGGTCCGCCACAGCCCTGTCCGACAGGCCCTGCATCCAGGCCTTGAGCGCGTCAGTGCCCTCGAGCTGACGTGCGGGATCGCTGTTCAGGATCTCCTTGGCTTCCTTCACCGACGCCCCGGGGCGGATTTCGGCGGCCACGTGTTCCTGTTCGGCAATGAGCCGTTCAAGTTCCTGGACGCCCCAGGCGTAGGTCTCGTCGAGGTCCACAGTCGCACCGAGGAATTCCCGGGATGCCAGCGCATATCGGTCCCTGCCCACGGCATCCTTGTCAGGGGCTGCGGGCAGCAGTTCTGTGGACAGGAAGTCCGCCAGCTTCGTGTAGGCCGCGCGGGCCGCGGCAGCGCCGTCGTCGAGCTTTGCCTGAAGTTCCTCGGAAAGCGGGCCCTCCTTGGTCTTTGCGCCGGCGGCCATTTTGGCAAAAAAGCCGTCCTCGGCGGCGTACTTGGTGCTTTGTTCGACGACGATCGACACCTGCCGCGCAGCCGAGACCTTCCCCAGCTCCTTGGCGGACCGCAGCGACGCGATGTAGCCGTCGATCGCTCCGGGGACACTGTGGGCACGGCCGGCGATGTGCTCCCAGTGTTCCGCGGAATCGGTGGGCATCAGGTCAAAGATGGCGCGGATGTCCTGTGCCGGCGAGGAAATGTTGTTCAGGTCCGCGGCATCCCAGCCGGATTCGTGGATTTCCAGTTGCAGCCCCAGCCGTTCACGCATGGCGTCCAGCGTGACGGCGTCGACGTCGTCTGCCGGCTCCAGCCCGTCAAGGGCACTGAGCGTTTCCTTGGCCGCCGCGATGAACTCTTCGATTCCGGCCGGTGAGAAGTCCTGGAATTCAGTCTCGCTGCCCGGCACACCGAGTGTCGTGGCAAGGCTGGGGTCGAGCCTGATAAGGGTATCTGTATAGGCGTCGGCGACGGCGTCAATGGCTGTTTGGGGGCGCGCGGGGGCGGCGGGTTCGGTAGTCACCCCACGAGACTAACGGGGCAATCCCAGTTATGAAAGACTCACTGAACTTTTCGGAGTGTCAGTTGCCGCTGGCTGCGGCGGCCTTTCGGCGCCGGCTTAGCCCCGGCTGCGCTTCCAGGCGCCCGGCCCCGGTGTGGGGGCCAGGCGCAGCTGCTGCCGGCGGACCCACTGGCGGACGCTGGGCTTCGACTTGCCTTCTGCCGCGGACGTGCCAAGGGACAGTACGACGGCGGCCAGCGCCGCTAGCTCCACGTCCGTGGGTTCGCCCTTGACCACGGAGAACAGTGGCTCCGCGGCGGCCGTTTCGGGTGCTGTTTCGTTCACCGCCGGCAGGGCGGCCGGCTCCGCTTCCGGCGTCACAGCGGGATGTTTCCGTGCTTCTTGGCGGGAAGGCTGGCGCGCTTGTCCCGGAGGGCACGCAGGCCCTTGATGATCTGCACCCGGGTTTCGGATGGTGCGATGACGGCGTCCACATAGCCAAGCTGGGCCGCCTGATAGGGGTTAAGGAGCTCTTCTTCGTATTGCCGGATGACCTCCGCGCGCTTCGCCTCGACGTCCCCGCCGTTCTCAGCGACGGCGGCGAGCTCGCGGCGGTAAAGAATGTTGACGGCGCCCTGTGCGCCCATGACGCCGATCTGCGCGGTGGGCCAAGCCAGGTTCAGGTCGGCGCCGAGCTTCTTGGAACCCATGACGATGTACGCGCCGCCGTAGGCCTTGCGGGTGATCACGGTGAGCTTGGGAACCGTGGCCTCGGCGTAGGCGTAGAGGAGCTTGGCGCCGCGGCGGATGATGCCCTGGAATTCCTGGTCCTTGCCGGGGAGGAAACCGGGCACGTCCACGAGCGTGATGATGGGGATATTGAAGGCATCGCAGTGCCGCACGAAGCGGGCGGCCTTTTCCGAGGCCGAGATGTCGAGGGTGCCCGCGAACTGCATGGGCTGGTTGGCCACGATTCCCACGGTGTGGCCTTCGATGCGGCCGTAGCCGATCATCACGTTGGGCGCGTAGAGGGCCTGCATTTCCAGGAAGTGGGCGTCGTCCACGATCTGCTCAACGACCTTGCGCATGTCGTAGGGCTGGTTGGCGGAATCCGGGATCAGCGAGTCCAGGGCGAGGTCGTCGTCGTCGACTTCCAGTTCCTGCTGGTGCTCCAGGACAGGGGCCTCGGCCAGGTTGTTGGAGGGCAGGAAGTCCAGGAGCTCGCGGACGAATTCGACGGCGTCTGCCTCGTCCGAGGCCAGGTATGTGGACGTTCCGGTGGTGGCGTTGTGCTGCCGCGCACCGCCGAGGGTCTCCATGTCAACGTCCTCACCGGTGACGGTCTTGATCACGTCAGGGCCGGTGATGAACATGTGCGAGGTCTTGTCCACCATGACCACGTAGTCGGTCAGGGCGGGGGAGTAGGCCGCGCCGCCGGCGGAGGGGCCCATGATGAGCGAAATCTGCGGGACGACGCCGGAAGCGTGGACGTTGTTGCGGAAGATGTCCGCGAACATGGCCAGGGAAGCGACGCCTTCCTGGATGCGCGCACCGCCGCCGTCGAGGATGCCCACCACCGGGCAGCCGTTGCGGAGTGCGAACTCCTGCACCTTGACGATCTTCTCGCCGTTGACCTGGCTCAGCGAGCCGCCGTAGACGGAGAAGTCCTGGCTGTAGACCGCTACGGGACGGCCGTCCACGGTGCCGTAGCCGGACACGAGCCCGTCGCCGAGCGGCTTCTTCTTCTCCATACCGAAGGAAGTGGAGCGGTGCACTGCAAGGGCGTCGAACTCGACGAAGGAGCCCTCGTCCAAAAGGAGGTCGATGCGTTCACGCGCGGTGTTCTTGCCCCGGGCGTGCTGCTTTTCGATTGCTTCCGGGCCGGAAGGCTGCTCGGCACGAGCCTGGCGGTCGCGGAAGTCTGCAATCTTGCCCGCTGTCGTTGTCAGATCGTGGCTCATCAAGTGTCTCCGGCTCTGTAGCTGATAGTCGCTGGCCCTGTGATGCATCGGCGCTTAAGTAGCTTCCGCACAAAAACAGGACCCTGCTGGCAAGTCTAGTGACGCTATTCGCACGGACCGCTGTAGAAACCCTACAATTTTCTGCCCCTGAGTGACGCCGACCGCTATGTTACCCACCGGTAACATAGTTCGGTTAGAGTTGCCTCATGACTTCAAGCAACGATGCTTCGGGCACCGCCGCAGGGCCGTACCAGGCCGCCGGTTCCCTTAAAGGCCGCACTATCCTGATGTCCGGCGGCAGCCGCGGTATCGGTCTGGCGATAGCCCTCCGCGCCGCCCGCGACGGCGCCAATATAGTGCTGATGGCAAAAACCGGTCAGCCGCACGCCAAACTCGAAGGAACGGTTTACAGCGCCGCCGAAGAGTTGGAGGCTGCTGGCGGCCAGGCGCTCCCGATCGTCGGAGACGTGCGCAATGACGACGACGTGGCCGGTGCAGTTGCCGCTGCTGTCGAACGGTTTGGCGGCATCGACACTGTGATCAACAACGCCTCGGCCATTGACCTTTCCAAGACCGACGCCGTGGACATGAAACGCTATGACCTCATGCAGGACATCAATGTCCGCGGCACCTTCCTGCTGTCCAAGCTGTCACTGCCGGCACTTCGCCGCTCATCGTCCGCCAATATCCTGACCCTTTCGCCGCCCCTGAACCTTGACCCCAAGTGGGCCGGAATGCACCTTGCCTACACGATGGCCAAATATGGCATGAGCCTGACCACGCTCGGACTGGCCGAGGAACTCAGGGGAGACGGCATCGACGTCAACTCGCTTTGGCCCTGCACCCTGATAGACACTGCCGCCATTCGCAACATGCCCGGAGGCGAGAACATGGTCAAGGCCGCACGCGGTCCGGAGATCGTCGCGGATGCGGCACACGCGGTGCTGACGCGCAGCAATGCAGTGGGCGACGGAGGCTCGCGGAGCGGCAATTTCTACACGGACGAACAGGTGCTCGCTGCGGCCGGCGTGACCGATTTCTCCCCATATAGCCTCGGGGTGCCGGAGGGCCGGCTGGTCCCTGACATTTTCCTCTGAGAACGCCGTGGGCCGCCGCCGCAGCTGCGGCAACTCGGTAGGATTCAACTATGGACGCCCCACAGCCTGCCGACGGCATGGACCCGAGCAACGTGCCTTCTCCCGAGAGCAACCCGGAGGAGCCTTCCGCGGCCCAGCCGGTGTCCGCGGCCCGGGTCGGACTCAATAGGAACGAGTTGAGTGGCGAGGATTTCCTGGCGGCCAACGGGATAGCGCAGCTCATTGTGGTGGACTCGACCGGCTCCACCAATGCGGACCTCCTGCAGGGGGTGGCCGTGGACCCGCATGCCTGGCCGGACCTCTCCGTGCTGACGGCAGAGCACCAGACGGCAGCGCGCGGCCGGCTCGACCGCCACTGGGAGGCGCCTCCGCTGAGCTCGGTGTCTGTCTCAGTAGTCCTCCGGCCGGTCAACTCGGACGGACGGCCGCTGCCCACCCACAGCTACTCCTGGTTCTCGCTGCTCGCGGCCCTTGCCCTGCGGGAGGCGCTCCTGGAAACGGCAGGCATCCCCGCCGAGATCAAATGGCCCAACGACGTCATGGTGCGGGGCCGGAAGATCGCGGGCATCCTGGCGCAGCTGGGACCCATGGGGGATGGAACCGTCCCTCCCGTTATCCTCGGCACCGGCCTCAACGTGACATTGACCGCCGCGGAGCTCCCTGTTCCCACGGCCACGTCCGTGCTGCTGGAAAGTGCCCGGACCGTCGACCGGACCACGCTGCTCAAGAGTTACCTGTCGCGCTTTGCCTCCCTGTACCGCAACTTCTGCAATGCCGACGGCGACCCCGCCGCCGGGATGGCCGGCGGGCCGTCGCTGCACAAGCGTGTTGAAGCGGTGATGTCCACCCTCGGCAAGCAGGTGCGCGCGCAGTTGCCCGGTGACCACGAAATCATCGGTCACGCATCCCGCCTGGACGAATACGGCTCCCTGCTGGTGGTCGATGCGGGCAAGCACGAGCACGTGGTGACTGCCGGTGACGTGGTCCACCTCCGGCCGTGGACGCCGCCGGGCGCGGCGGGTTCGCAGACCGGAACCGCGGAAAGCGGATATGCGTAAAGACCTCCTGCCGGGGGAACAGGTCATCACTGTTACCCGGCCTCAGCCCCGGAAGCTGGCATTTCCAGGGCTGCTGTTCATCGTTGCGCCCGCTTTGGGTGCCTTCGCGAGTGCCTGGATCGTCAAAGGCGAACCGGCCAGGCTGGTGCCGCTGATTACCAAGGAATGGACGCTTTGGCTTGTCGCAGTGTGCGTCGCCGGAGTTGCGTGGATACTGTTGGGGTACTGCCTGCCGCGACTGCTGAGATGGCACGCCACCCAGTACATATTGACCAGCAGGCGGATAGTTGCCCGTTACGGCATGTTGCGCAGGCGGGACGTGCAGATCTCGCTCGCATCCGTACGCCACGTCGGAGTCAGCCAGTCGCTGTGGCAACGCATATTGCGATCCGGGAATATATCGTTGGATACCGGGCATGGTGCTGACGCCGTGATCCCGGACGTTCCGGAGGCCGCGAAGTTCCGGAACTTCGTCCTCGATGCGATTGATGAGCTGCCGGACGGCGTGATTTTTGAGGCCGACCGGGTGCAGGGCGATGCGGGGGACGCGCCGCAGTACCGGCCGTGGGATATGAGGGAGCCGTGGGATACGAGGGAGCAATGGGATACGAGAGAAGGTGGAAGAGATGAGCGCTGAGAATGCCGGGCCTGTGAACGACGTGGAGCCGTCAGAGCTTCCCTCGCCGCCGGACGCCGTAGTGGAATCCGCCACGCTCGAAGCCGCTGTGCTGGAAACCGCCACCCTGGAAACGGTCTCGTTGGAGCCGCCCCCGTCATTGGTGGACAGTGCCTTCGTTGACGGGGCCTCGCTCGACGCTGTCTCCGTGGAGGCCCCGGTGCTCGGTGCGACACTCCCTGGTCACCCTGCCGATGCCCGACCGGCAGTGCACCACCCGATACCCCACGATCCTGAGCCGTATGATCCTGCTGGCGTAAGCCGGTCCGCGGAGACCGTCGAACCCACTCCCACCGGAACCCTTTCCGCCGAACGGCTCGCCGCCAAGGCGCTCGAGGCCAGGCTCCTTGGCGGGGAACGCAAGCTGCGCCGCCGTGAGGTGGCGGCCGGTGCGGGGCTGTCCCTGCTGTCCGCCCGCAAGCTTTGGCGTGCCCTGGGGTTCCCCAACCTCGGCGACGAAGATGTTGCCTTCACGGAACGTGACCAGGCGGCCCTGTCCACTGTGGTGGACCTCGTCCGGACGGGGGCGCTTACCGAAGAGGCAGCAATCTCCGTTACCCGTGCCATCGGGCAAATGACTGACCGCATGGTGGTGTGGCAGATCGAAGCCCTCGTGGAGGATTTGGTGCACCAGCAGGGCGTACCGGACGCCGTGGCCCGCAAGATGCTGGTTAAGCAACTGCCGTCCCTTGTGGATGCCCTGGAAGAAATGCTGACTTACTCCTGGCGACGGCAGCTCAACGCCGGTGTCCAGAGGCTTGCCGTACGGGCCGAAGCCGGACTGCAGGCCAGTGAAGAGGGCCGTGAAGGCGACGAGGATGACGCCCCGCTGCCCCTAGCCCGGGCTGTGGGCTTTGCGGACCTGGTGTCCTATACGAGCCTTTCCCGGCGCATGAATGAGAAGACGCTCGCGCAGCTGGTCCAGCGCTTTGAGAACAAGTGCGCCGAGATCATTTCCGTCGGTGGCGGCCGGCTCGTGAAAACAGTGGGGGATGAAGTCCTCTACATTGCCGAGACACCGGCAGCCGGTGCCGAAATTTCGCTCGCGCTGTCACATGCCTTCACCGAGGATGAAATCCTTCCGCAAGCCCGGGTTGCCATGGTGTGGGGCCGCATCCTCTCGCGCCTCGGCGACATCTACGGCCCTACCGTCAACCTCGCTGCCCGTCTGACGTCGCTGGCCGATCCGGGTACTGTCCTCGTCGATTCGATGACCGCCGCAGCGCTGGAACACGACGAACGGTTTGTCCTGGAGCCTCAGCAGGCCGAGGAAGTCCGCGGCTTCGGCGAAATCCATCCCGTACTGCTGCAGCGTGGCAGCGGCCGGGGCCTGATCCTCGATTGAGATCCGAGCCCGTGTTCCCGCAGCCGGGAACTGCCGGCGCATGTTTCTAAAATTGATGGTCTTATGACATAGTCGGACTGATCCGGCTATTTTGCACAGCGGGTCCTGGCATGCCCGGAATGCGGCTCCCGCGGGAACTGCAGTGCTGAGCCCTGTTACGGAAGAACCCGCAGATCGGGCCGTTGGGGAGTGCTCCCCATCGCGGTCCGGCAAATGGTTGGATAGGCTATCGCGGGAAACAGAGAGCCCGGTACCGGGTCTTTGGAAACGCTGCCCTGGGGGCGGCTGCGATTTTGAGGGATTTGAAAACTTGTGACAACTCTGTTCGGCAAGCTGGGTCTCAGGGAGCGCCGCAGGAAGTTGGTTTCGGGCACCGTTTTTGCGGTGGCCGGTGCTGCTCTGGTGGCCGGTGCGGTGATCTATCCGGGGTTCAAGACCACTGAGGTGGAATTGAACGACGGCGGAGTGTGGGTAGTCAGCAAAGCCAAGAATGCTGTTGGCCGGCTCAATTACCCTTCGCGTGTGCTTGACGGTGCGGTGACACCGGCAAGTACCACCTTCGATATCCTGCAGAATTCCGGCGACGTCTTCGTCGACGACGAAACCGGTTCCACCCTCAACCAGGTTTCCCCGGCCAACATGCAGCTCGGCGGCGACAAGCAGTTGCCCGGTTCGGCGGATGTCAGCTTCGGGTCCGAGGTCATTTCGGTGACCGATCCCGCCAAGGGCAAGGTCTGGGCGCTGTCTCCATCGACCGTCAACGCCTTCGACGAGGAAGCCACCGAGCCAGCCCTGGTCGGCTCCGAAGGCCTGGTTTCCGCTGTCGGTTCCGACAACCGGATTTACAGTGCCGATCCCAAGTCTGGCGCTGTGACCGTCACGACCGTGGACTCGAACGGTGAGACAACGTCCACCGAGTCCAACACGTGGAACGAGCTTAAGGGCGCAGGTGATCTTCAGCTGGCGGTGGTGGGGGACAAACCGGTGGTGCTGGATGCAAGCCGCGGGAAGCTGTTCCTGCCGGGCGGGCGTGCGCTGGATCTGGCGGAGGCGCGGGATGCGAAGCTGCAGCAGTCCGGTCCGGCCGCTGACACTGTGGCCGTGGCGACGCACAAGGCGTTGCTGAAGCAGCCGCTGGACGGGTCCACGGCGAAGACTGTGTCGTTTGACGGTGAGGGTGTTCCGGCTGCGCCGGTGCAGCTGGGCGGGTGCATCCACGCGGCGTGGTCGGGCGCGAACAAGTACGTCCGCGACTGTGTAAATGATGCCGATGACAAGAACGTTGATGTGCCCAAGGCGAGTGCATCGCCGTCGTATGTGTTCCGGGTGAACCGGGACCTGGTGGTCCTGAACGACGTGAACTCGGGCAATGTGTGGCTGGTCAACCAGAACATGCAGCTGGTCAACAACTGGGACGACGTCGTCCCGCCCAAGAACCAGTCCGATGACCAGGACCAGGAGTCGGCTGACAACAACACGATCAACATCCTGCCGGACCGCACCAAACCCAACCGGCCGCCGGAGACCAAGCCTGACGCCGTCGGCGTACGGCCCGGTCGCACCACCATCCTCAGCGTCCTGGACAACGACTCGGATCCCGACGGCGACGTTCTAACCGCGTCAGTCGGCAGTTCCGGTCCCACCTCGGGCACCCTGCAGAACATCTACGGGGGGACGGCCTTCCAGATCACCGTGCCGGCCGACGCCAAGCCCGGCAGCGAAACGTTCGGCTACAACGCGGCGGACGGCCGCGGGCTTTCCGCGGGAGGACAGGTCTCGCTGAATGTAGTTGGTCCTGACGAGAACAAACCGCCCGTGTTCAAGCGCGGTGAGCCCACCACCATGCTGGTGGAGCAGGGGAAAACCGTCAGCCAGAACATCCTCACCGACTGGACCGACCCCGACGGCGATGACCTTGTGCTGATGGACGCCAAGGCAGACAACGACCAGGACCAGGTCAAGGTCCGCCGCGACGGGCTGCTCACCTACCAGGATTCCGGGGCCGCGCCCGGCAAGAAGACCGTCACCGTATCGGTCTGGGACGGCCGCGACACCACCACCGGCGAGGTAGTCGTCAACGTCCAGCCGCCCGGGGCGCTGGCTCCGGTGGTCAACGCCGACCACGTCACCGCCGTCGTCGGCCAGGACCTGGTGATCGCACCGCTGAAGAACGACGTCGATCCCAACGGCGGCGCCTTGCGGCTTGCCCAGGTGGAAGCCTCCGGCCCGGCCGAACTCGGCCCCGTCACCGATGGCGGAACGTTCACGTTCCGCAGCGAGACCGCAGGACCCGTCTACCTGACCTATATCGCCAGCAACGGTCCGCAAAGCAGCCAGGGTCTCATCCGCGTTGACGTCGAATCCGGCAAGGACACCGGCGATCCCGTGGCGGTCCACGACGTGGCACTTATGCCTACCGGCGGAAGCGTCCTCCTCGACCCGCTGGCCAACGACTCCGACCCCTCCGGGGGAGTGCTTGTCCTGCAGTCGGTCCAGCTTCCGGAAAACACCACCGCATCGGTGAGCGTGATCGACCACAGCGTCTTGCGGATCACCGACGTCCTTGGCACCAAGGATCCCTTCCTCTTCCAGTACACGATGTCCAACGGCCGGAAGTCCGCCACCGGCAGCGTCTCTGTGGTGCCGGTTCCGGCACCCGCCGTGGTCGAGGCCCCCCAGCCCAAACCGGACGAAGTGAACGTCCGGGTCAACGACGTCGTCACCATTCCGGTGCTGGCCAATGACACCCACCCGCAGGGTGAAAAGCTGACTGTGGATCCGGTGCTGCCGCAGGCAGTGGCCGAAGAGGACGGCAAGAGCTTCGTCTCGGAGAACACCCTCCGGTTCATCGCAGGGCCGCAGCCGAAGACGGTCCGGGCCATCTACAACGCCGTTGATCCGCAGGGCCAGAAGAGCGCTGCGGCCGTAACCATCCACATCCTCCCTCTGGAAGGCGCCGAGAACTCCCGGCCGCAACCGAAGAACCTGACGGCGAGGGTGGTGGCGGCCGGCTCGGTCCGCATCCCGGTGGAACTGGACGGCATCGATCCCGACGGCGACTCGGTCCAGCTGACCGGCATCGACAGCACCCCCAACATGGGCACCGCGACTGTCGGCAGCAACTTTATCGACTTCACCGCAGCGGGCGACGGCGCTGGCACGGACACCTTCCGCTACAAGGTGGTGGACCGGCAGGGTGCCGTCAACACCGGCACGGTCACCGTGGGCATCGCGCCGCGCGGCGACGCGAACCAGAAGCCAACTCCTGTTGATGACGACATCCAGGTCCGCCCGGGACGCCAGATTGCGGTGGACGCCACCGGAAACGACACCGACCCCGACGGCGACCCCATCGGCATAGTCAGTGACGGCATCGAGGCGCCCGCGGAACTCCAGGCGACGGTGAGCAAGACGAGCGGACGCATCATCCTGCAGGCCCCGGCCAGCGAGGGCACCGTCAATGTCCGCTACAAGATTGCCGATGACCGCGGCGCCTCGGCCCAGGCCACCATCCGGGTGAACGTCCGCAATGACGTGCCGTTGCAGGCACCCATCGCCAGGGATGACCGCGTGACCTCCGCCCAGACGCTGGGCAAGACCGCCGTCGACGTACCGGTACTGAAGAACGACGAAGACCCGGACGGCGTGGGGGAGAATCTCAAGATCGCCACGGACGCCACCACTGCCCGGCCCGGCACCGACGGCAATATGATCGTGGACCTGACGGAGCAGCCCCAGCTCATCCCGTACAGCGTCGAGGACGTGGACGGACAGAAGTCGACCGCCATCATCTGGGTGCCCGGCGTCGGCCAGCAGGTCCCCACGCTCGCCAAGGACGAGGTCCTTGAAGTCATTGCCGGACAGTCGGTAACGGTTGACCTGAAGGAATGGGTGAAGGTCCGCGACGGGCGATCGCCGCGCCTCACCCAGACCGACCGGATCAAGCTGATCGGCGCCGACGGCGGGGATCCCGTAGCCGGAAACGGCGCGGCCATCAAGTACACGGCCGGTCAGGACTACGTGGGACCCGGCTCCATCAGCTTCGAAGTCACCGACGGCTCCGGCCCGGATGACGCGGAAGGGCTGAAATCGACCCTCAGCATCCGGACCAAGGTTCTGCCGGATCCCAACCGGAACAACCCGCCAACCCTGCTGGGAAGCTCGGTGGACGTTCCCAAGGGTGAATCTGCGGACACCGACCTGGGCCGGCTGACCTCGGACCCGGACCGGGATGACATGGACAACATGAAGTACGAACTCGTGGGGGACGGCCCCGCCGGCTTCAATGCCCGCATTGACGGCAAGACCCTGAAAACATCCGTCGACGGCTCAATGGCCACCGGCACGTCCGGAGCGGTCCAGGTCAAGGCGAAGGATTCACGGGGACTGGAAGCGACCGCAACGTTCCAGCTCGCTGTCACGGCGTCCAACCGGCCCAAACCTGTAGCCAGTGACGACCTTGAGCCCAACGCGGCCGCCGGCAAGACCGTGTCCGTAGATGTCCTCGCCAACGACTCCAACCCGTTCCCCGAAACGCCGCTGAAGATCGTCTCAGCCGCAACGGAGACAGGCAGTGGCAACGTTGAGGTGGCCGGAGGCAACGTCAGTGTGACCCCCGCACCCGGCTTCACCGGAACACTGATTGTGTCCTACACCGTGGCGGACAAGACCGGGGAAACTTCGCGGCACGCCACGGCACGGATCCGCCTGACGGTGAAGGACAAGCCGCTGGCCCCCGCCACCCCGCAGGCGCAGAGCGTTGGTGACCAGACGGCCCTGCTGAACTGGACTGCACCGGCGGACCGCGGCTCACCCATTACCAAGTACACGGTGTACGGCGAGGGCGGCTACCAGCAGGACTGCCCGGCCAACTCCTGCACCCTGAACAGCCTGGTCAACAACACCAAGTACCACTTCCAGGTCACGGCCACGAACGAGTTTGGCGAATCGGACAGGTCTCCGGCTTCAGCCGAGGTCCGTCCGGACGTCAAGCCCGACACTCCGGTTGCCCCGGCGCTGAAGTTCGGCGACAAGCAACTCACCGTTGCCTGGTCCGCTCCGGCCAGCAAGGGCTCGCCCGTCAAGTCCTATGACCTGGAGATCTCCCCGGCACCCGCCGGGCAGAACGCCCAGATCCAGAACCTGACGTCCCTCAGCTACGTCTGGAAGGGCCTGCAGAACGGCGTGGCCTACAAGGTCCGGGTCCTGGCGCGCAACGATGCCAAGGAGCCGTCCGAATGGAGCGCCTACTCCGCGGCGGAAACCCCGGCCGGTGTTCCCGTGACCCCGGCCGCGCCCAGCGCGGCAGCGGCAAGCTCCGTGGGCACGCAGAGCCAGCTCAAGGTGGACTGGACGGCGCCGAACAACAACGGCGATGCCATCTCGGCGTACACGCTGACCACGCTGAGGGGCGGGGCCGTCGTGGCCACGCAGCAGGTTTCCGGGACGTCGCAGAACGTCACGGTGGATAACTCCGAGTCGGGCTACACCTTCACCGTGTCGGCCACCAACAAGGCCGGCACCTCCGGCACGAGCGCGCAATCCGCGGCCGTGCGGGCGGTGGGCAAGCCGGACATGGTCGGCAAACCGACCGCGACCCTCTACGACACCGGCGGCGACGGCGGGAAGATCGATGTGAGGTTCCCTATCCTGACCGATGCGCAGCGCAACGGTTCGACAGCCGGCGAAATCACCTACAAGTACAGGCTGACTTCCGGCGGCGGCAGCGGCAACATACCCGCCGGCGGCGGAATCGTGTCAGCAGCCAACGGCACCGATACCGCCGTGGTTGTTTGGGCTGTTTCTTCCCGTAGCTCCACTGCCGGCGACGCAAGCCCCGCATCGAACAGCGTGAACCCCTACGGGCTGGCCTTCGCGCCTACCGTTACCGGCAGCAATAGCAGCGGCGTCGGGGACAGGACGGTCTCCTGGACCTGGAACCAGCCCAGCGGAAACGGCCGTGCGGTAACCGGCTACCAGTACAGCGTGGACGGCGGAGGCTGGCAGAACACCGACCAGCGGTCGTTCTCGAAGGCTGTTGGATACAGCGAGACGGTCCAGTTGCGTGTCCGGGCCATCAGCGCAGGGCAGCCGGGCCGAATCGGCAGCGATACCTCGCGCAGCGGGGCGGAACCGCCGCCTCCGGCTCCGACATCCTGGGATATCACTGTGACCCCGGTCCGCAGCTGCACTGAGCCCAGCAGGAACACCGACAGCTTCCGTGAAGGCAATCCCTCAAGCTGCATCTCCCCGGGCAAGTGGATGAACGCCGGCGTCACGGCCCAGTCCGACTACTACGTCGTCTGGTACCAGAGCAGCGATAACCCGAGTGGAATCTGGTACCACCTGACGTCGGGGCCGGCCGCCGGAAACTTCGTGCGACATGACACAACGAGCAGGGAAAACTCAGGACCGCCGGCAGGCATGCCCAAGCGGTGAAACCGACAAGACCGAAACAAATAGACTAATCGCTGGACGAAGCGGGCAGCGGCCCGAAGTTTCACCCGAACCCGGAAGAGGATTCACCCATGACCATGACAACTGAGCAGGCCGCCTGGTTTGCAGGTACGTTCGAGAAGCTCGTTGCCAATGTAGGGCAGGCGGTCCTGGGCAAGGCCCACGTCATCCGCCTGACCTTCACAGCCATGCTGGCCGAAGGGCATGTCCTCTTCGAGGATGCGCCCGGGACCGGCAAGACCTCCCTGGCGCGCGCCCTGGCAGCGACGGTGCAGGGCTCCAACAACCGCATCCAGTTCACCCCGGACCTGCTGCCCTCCGACGTCACGGGCGTAACAATCTACGACCAGAAGACGCAGAAGTTCGAGTTCCACAAGGGCCCCATCTTCAACAACATCGTGCTGGCTGACGAAATCAACCGTGCGTCGCCCAAGACACAGTCCGCCCTCCTCGAGGTCATGGAGGAATCGCGGGTCACTGTCGACGGCACCACGTACGAAGCCGGCCGCCCCTTCATGGTGATGGCCACGCAGAACCCGATCGAACAGGCGGGCACCTACCGCCTGCCCGAAGCCCAGCTGGACCGCTTCCTGATCAAGACCTCCATTGGCTACCCGGACCACGCGTCAACCGTGAAACTGCTCGGCGGCGCCAACCTCAAGGACCGGTCCAAGGAAATCACCGCCGTCATCACCACGCAGGCAATCGGCGACATGGCGGACCTGGCCGCCACGACCCACGTGGACACCGCGGTATTGGAATACATCTCGCGGCTTTGCGAGGAGACCCGCAACGCCCCTGAGACCCGGCTCGGTGTCTCCGTCCGCGGTGCCCTGGCCATGGTCCGGGCCGCCAAGGTCTGGGCAGCAAGCCAGGGCCGCAACTTCGTTCTTCCGGATGACGTGAAGGATCTTGCCAGCGTGGTCTGGACCCACCGCTTTGTGATGGATCCGGAAGCCGAATTCTCCGGCGCCACCGCGGAAGCTGTGCTGGCCCGCGTCCTGACCGAGGTCGCTGCCCCGCAGCAGCGCGCCGGCGTCTAAAGGTGCCCTCACCGTTCCGGCACGACTCACGCGCGAACAAAGGCACAGATATGTCCAGCAGCACTCCGTTGACCCGGCTTGCTGAACGCCTGAAGAGGCGGTTTTCCAGTGACGGGGCGGCGTCCCGGCTGCACCCGGCCGCCATGTGGTCCGAAGCCGTCAGCACGGCCGGCCTCGCACTTGCACCCGTCTGGTCCAACGTCCGCGGTCTCTGGCTGAAGTACGCCTGGCCGGTGCTCTCGGTGGTGAGCGTCCTGGGCTGGTCCGTCCTGGCCGCTTCCATTCTGCTGTGGAGCGTCGGCCAGGCCTACGGCTGGCAGGAGGCGAAGGCCGCCGCGGTGGCAGCCTTCGTCCTGTTTGTCCTCGCCGTCGGCTTCATCCTGGGCCGCTCCTCCTATGGTGTGGTGCTGGACCTGGCCAGGACCAGGGTGGCAGTAGGGGACAGCGCCGTCGGTAGCATCGCGGTGTCCAACACCTCCACGCGCCCCCTCCTGCCGGCCGCACTGGAGCTCCCCGTGGGGGCCGCAACTGCCGTCTTTCACCTGCCGCGGATGAAACCGCAGCAGGTCCACGAGGACCTGTTCACTATTCCCACGGCCCGGCGCGCGGTGATCATGGTGGGTCCGGTGCGGTCGGTCCGCGCCGACCCCCTTCACCTGTTGCGGCGCCAAGTGCTGTGGACTGAGCCGGAAGACCTCTACGTACACCCTCGAACGGTTGCCCTGGCCGGTTCCGCCGCCGGTTTCATCCGCGATCTTGAGGGCATGCCCACCACGGACCTGTCCAGTGCGGATGTGTCGTTCCACGCCCTCCGCGACTACGTGCCGGGCGACGACCGCCGCCACATCCACTGGAAAACCACAGCCCGGACCAACAAGCTTATGGTGCGGCAGTTCGAAGAGACCCGCCGCGCGCACCTTGCCATCTCGCTCTCCATCAACACGGACGAGTACGAGTCCGAGCAGGAATTCGAGTTGGCCATTTCCGCCGCCGCGTCCATCGGGCGCCAGGCAATCCGCGAGCAGCGCGAACTCGATGTGCTCACCCAGAAGGGGCCCCTCCGGTGCGAAACGGGCCGGAACATGCTCGACGACATGACCCGGATCGTGGGTTCACCGATGCGGAAGACCGCCGTCGACCTTGCCCGGACGCTAGCCGACACCATCCCGAATGCTTCGGTGGTCTTCTTCGTTGTGGGCAGCCGGGTCACTCCCGCCCAGCTTCGCTCGGCCGCTGCCTCGGTGGCGCCGGGAGTGCGCAGCCTCGCCGTCCGCCTCCAGACGGGCGCAGCGCCCGCGCGTGCCAACATTGCGGACCTGACAGTCCTGACGCTGGGAGACCTGTCCGACCTCGCCATCATCCTCAGGAAGGCGGCTGCATGAGCTCCGCGCCCGCTTTCCGACCGCGCAGGCAGCCCGCCCAGCCACAGCCCTCCGTCTTCAGCGACGGGCAGCCCGCCTGGCATTTTGCGCTCGACGCCGGTGCTCTGGTTGTCCTGCTGGGGCTGGGGGTCCTCGGGTTTAGCCTCAGCTTCGGCGGCGACCCCTACTATCTGATTGCCGGATTCGGCGGGATCCTGCTCGGGCTTGGAATTGCAGCAGCCAACGCACACTTCAGGCTGGGGACGCTGATCACCGCGGCCGCCACGCTCGGCTCGTACCTGGTCCTGGGCACCCTGCTGGCAGTGCCGGACGCGGCCATCGCCGGTTTTGTTCCCACGCTGGAGTCGCTGCGGACCCTCCTGCTCGGCGTCGTCTTTTCCTGGAAGGACATGCTGACGGTTGGTGTTCCGGTGGGAACCGCCGGGGGGATGCTCATAGTCCCTTTCCTCAGCGCGCTCATCACGGCGCTGTCCGCAGGGCTGATGACGTGGCGGTTGAAGAGCCCTTACTGGCCACTCCTGCCCGTCCTGGTGTTGTTCGTCACCGGTATCGCGTTCAGCACCAACGCCGGCTTCCTCAATGTGGAGCGCGGAATTTCGCTGACGGTGGTGGCGGTGGCCTGGGCTACCTTCCGCCGGGACGCGCACCGGCGCCGCGACACGCGCAAGGTGTCCGTGAACCGGCCGGAGTCGGACGCGGCCACCACGCGCCGCGCCAGGGTTCGCCGGCTGGGATCCACCGCCGGAGTCATAGCTGCCTGCGTTGCCATCACCGCTGTGGCTTCGCCGCTGGTTACCGCCAGTGATGACAGGACGGTCCTTCGCAACACGATCGTTCCGCCGTTCGACCCGAAGGACTACATCACCCCCTTGGCGAGCTTCCGCAACTTCGTCAAAGACAAGAAGGACGACAATCTTTTCGTCGTGAAGGGGCTGCCACGGGACGGACGAGTCAGGCTTGCGGCGCTGGACGCCTTCAACGGCACCAACTACAACATGGACCCGGACAGCTCCGGTAACTTCAGCAAGGTGGGGGACGCGAAGTCCCTCAACACCCTGGCCGGTTCCGACGGAATTGTACCCAGCAACGATTACACGCTGGATATCACCATTGAGGATTACCAGGGGTACTTCCTGCCCGGTGGCCGCCGCACCACTGGAATCAGTTTCACCGGGGACTCTTCCGGAGCCGCGTCCGGTCTGTACTTCAACTCCGGGACGGACACCGCGGTTACCACCAAGGGCCTCGCGAAGGGCGATGCGTACAGCGTCCAGGTATCCGATCCCGCAAAACTCGAACATGGCCAGCTGACGCAGTACGACTTCGCCAAGGTGGCTCTGCCGGACGCCGCGGAAGTACCGCCCGTGGTCGGTTCGCAGGCCAATGACCTGTCCGCAGATGCTCCCACGGCAATCGACCGGGTCCGGCAGATCGAGGCCCACTTCCAGAAGAAGGGGGCGTTCAGCAACGGCCTGATCGACGACGGCCAGCTGCCGAGCGTGTCCGGGCACGGTTCGGCACGCATCCGCAGCCTCCTGACTGCCAAGCAGATGCTGGGTGACGACGAGCAGTACGCCGTGGCGATGTCGCTGATGCTGCGGCACCTGGGTATCCCGTCGCGGGTAGTGATGGGTTTCTACCCTGATCCGAAGAGCCCTGAGAACGGTGCCGGAGAAGTGAAGATCACCGGCAAGGACGTCCACGCCTGGGTAGAGGTGGCCTTCGACCGTGTCGGCTGGGTGTCCTTCGACCCCACTCCGCCCAAGGACAACGTCCCGATTCCGCCGGACCCGGAGAACAAGTCCAAGCCCAAGCCCCAGGTCCTGCAGCCGCCGCCCCCGCCGCAGGAGCCGGCCGACCTGCCGCCGGACTCCTCCCCGGACGCGCTGGACGCGGACCAGAAGAAGAACAATCCGTGGCTGTTCTGGGGGCCCATCCTCACCGCAATCGGCATTGCCCTGATCCCCATCGGAACCCTGGCGCTGCCGCTGCTGCTCATCGCGCTGCTCAAGAGCCGGCGCCGCAAGGCCCGTTTCTCTGACGGACATCCGGCCCAACGGGTTGGCGGCGGCTGGAACGAAGTAGTCAGCCTCGCAACAGACATGGGTGCCGCCGTGGACACCCGCGCAACACGACGGGAGTCCGCCGTCGTCCTTGGCGAGGCATTCCCCGGAACGGCGGGCACCACCACGCTGCTGGCGCACCGTGCCGATGCTTCCATTTTCGGTGCCGGCCAGCCCAGCGAAACAGAGGTCCAGGAGTACTGGACCATCGTGGACGGCTCGCTGAAGGAAATGACCGCCACCGTGGGTTTCTGGGGACGGCAAGCTGCCCGTTTCTCGCCGCGTTCCCTCCTGTCGGACGGCAGGACCGCACTCAAGCTGAAGGGCCTCCGGCCTGTCCGGACGGCAAAACCGGAACCCGCGGGTAGGGTGGATGGCGGTCCGGCACCGTCGGGCCCTGCCGCGTCCGCGACGGACGATGAACAGACCGTGCTACGGCGCGATTTGAGAGAGAACCGCAACGAACCATGATGCACGACCCTGAGCGCTGCCAGCGCTGCCAGCAGCTGATACGTCCCGGAGCGACGTTCTGCCCGGCCTGCGGGGCCCCTCTCACTAACAGGGCCGCCCGCAATGTCCGGAACATCGACCACTCGCAGCGGGAGCTGATGGAGCGGTCCGCCGCGCATGGCAGCCCGATTCCCGGTAGTATCCCCGTAGCGCAGGCAGGGGCGGACGCCGCCGCCGACGTACAAGGGGGAGGTACCGGAATGGGTGGCAAGCTGGACTTGATTCCCGCAGCGGCCGGACGGCGCCTGGGCGCCGCCGTGCTCGACTGGGTGGGGCCGGCCGCGTTGCTGGTGGCAATGCTCACCATCGGGTTCACCACCATCACGCGCACCCAGAGCGGCGGCTTCATCATCTACAACACGGGCACGCTGGTGCTGCTGGGCAGCATCGCCGTTGGCATCACCGTGGTTTACATGCTGGTCCAGCTCGGAATCGAAGGACGCACCGGCAACACCATCGGCAACCGGCTCATGGGCATCCGCAGCACCGACCCTGACGGGTACGCCCCTGGCGCCGGGCCCGTTTTCCTGCGGGGCCTCATCACGGGGGCGGGACTCATCCTTTCCGTGGTGGCAGCCGTGCTCGTGGTGGTTTTCAAGTGGTTCGAGGCCGCCCTCTGGATCCTTGTGCCACTGTTGCTGCTCGGCGTCGCCTGGGCGTTCGTAGTGGTGGTTTCCAACTCCTGGGACAAGAACGGCAGGCTCAGGGGCTGGCATGACACCGCGGCCAAGACCCTCGTCTTCGACGTCAACGCCGGACGCAACCCCGTGACAAGCGGCGGCATCCAAGGTCCGTACAGTTTCGCGCCGCTGGACCTTCCGCCTGTGCAGCAGGTGTCCTCCCCGATTGCGGGTGCGGCGGGCAGGCCGGCCCAAGCGATGCCGGCGCAAACCGCGCAAGCACCCACCAATGCCCAGGTCATCAACCCCCAGGTCACCAATGCCCAGGTCATCAACCCCCAGGGCGCTCCGGTCCAGGGCTCCAACCAGCCTGTCGCTGTTCCGCAGCCACCCCTGAACCCGAACCAGTGGCAGCCGCCGGCGACCCCCCAGCCGTGGGCGGCCCCGGCCGCGGCGGCCCCTGTTCCACCGGTGGCGCCTGCCCAAGCGGAGCCCGCCGGGCCTGCCCCCGTCGGGATCCAGCCGGGGCCTGCCCCGATCCAGGGCCCGACGGCGCAGGCACCGACGGCGCAGGCACCCTCGGTTCCGGCGTGGGGCTTCCACCCGGACGACGACCACGACCGCACCCAAATGCGCGGCCAAGCCGCCCCGGCACCGGTTGCCGTGCTGCGGATCCGGCTGGACGACGGCCGTGATTTCCAGCTTGACCGCAGCGTCCTCATCGGGCGTAATCCGCGCGGGCTGCCGGGCGAAGATATCGCGCAGCTGCTGGCAGTCGCCGACCCCGGCCGTTCCATCTCCAAGACCCACCTGCACCTTCTCGAGGACAACGGCGGCGTCTGGGTCACAGACCGCAACTCAACCAACGGCAGCGCCGTCACCACCCCTGACGGCATCCGAACAGCTTTGCAGGCCGGGGAACCCGCCTATGTACGCCCAGGGTCCACCGTGCACTTCGGTGACCGCACCTTCCACCTAGGACAGGCATGAATCCCCAGCCGGCAGCCGCCACCTCCGACACGGGCCGGGAGCCCGGACTCCAATTGAGCTGCGGCTACGGCACCGACCGTGGCCTGCGCCGGGAACTCAATGAGGATTCGTTCATAGCCTCGGATCCGGTGTTCGCGGTCGCGGACGGCATGGGAGGCCACGAAGCGGGCGAGATCGCCAGCGGAATCTGTGTCCGGACGCTTGCCGGGATGCCGCAGCTGGCTAATGGGGAACGGACCGCCACGGCCGACGTCGTCCAGCAGTACCTGGTCAGTGCCGATGAACGCATCCGCACGGCCACCGGCTCGCGGGCCGGGACCACGCTCTCCGGAGTCGTGGTTGTGGAACAAATGGGCGTCCCTTACTGGCTGGTCGTGAACATCGGCGACTCGCGGACCTACCGGCTGAGCCAGGGCGAATTCACGCAGGTCAGCGTTGACCATTCCGAAGTGCAGGAACTTGTGGACGCCGGCGAAATCACCAAGGAGCAGGCAGCAGTACATCCGCGCAGGCACGTGGTGACCCGCGCGCTGGGGACAGGCGACGAGACGGAAGCCGATTACTGGCTGCTGCCCGTCGAGGAAGGCGACCGCATCATGGTCTGCTCGGACGGCCTGAACGCCGAGCTCACGGACGACCATATGTTCCGCATCCTCAGCACGGTGGGCCATCCCCAGGACGCCGTTGACGCCCTCATCCAGGCGGCACTCCGCAGCGGCGGCCGTGACAACGTCACCGTGATCGTTGTGGATGCCAAGAATGTCATGAACGACGCCGGCACGGACACCGCGCCGCGTCCCGCCGTCGAGGACGAGGACACACTGCCGCGCACCGAAGTGCTCGACAGCACCGCGGTAGACACAGAGGAACTTCCCGAGGCTCCCGGTGCCGTAGGGCCCGCGGATGCACCGGACTCTTCAGACCAGGCCCCGGCCGTGGAGGATCCGGATGCCGTCAACGAAGACGAGGACCGCAACGATGGTCTCAAGTAGCTACACGCCGGGAACCTGGCTGGGGGTGGTCCGGTCAGGGACCGCTGTGCTGCTGGCGCCCGCGACACCGCCCGGCCTCGTGGACTCACTGTGGGAGCTTCTGGGCGGCGAGCCCGAGGTCCATGAAGTGTTGCATGCGGTGACCAGTGCTTCCTCCGGCTCCCTGGCTCAGATTCCGTGGTTCGGCATCGTGGAGTTCCGGGATTCCCTGCGCGTGTTCCTTCGGGGTGACATCGAGCTGACAGCCGGGCTTGCCGCAGGACCGGTGGAGCTGAACGGCAGCGACGTGACCACCTGGACCGAACGCCGGCTCAGCGAACCGCAATGGTACAAGGTCACGGTTCCCGGCGACGCTCCCGTTCCCGGCGTCTCGGCCGAGGCGGCCGAACTCCCGCTGCGGGAGGGGGTTGTGCTGATGCAGAGCCTCACTGTGGGACACATTGCCGCTGCCTTGCCGCCGATGCCGGAAACGCCCCGAACGGAAGCGGCCGGACCGGCTGCGGTGCCCGTCGCTGAAGTGTTTGTCGCTGAAGTGCCCGTGGCCAAAGTGCCCGTCGCTGAAGTGTCGGTCGCTGAAGCGCCCGTGGCCGAAGTCCCGGCGGCGGAGGTGCCTGCGGCATCAGTGGAACCCGCGCAAGCGCCGGCGGAGGTTCCGGAACCGGTTCGCGAAGCGCCGGCTGAACACGGTGCGTCGGCCGAGACCGTGATGGGTCTTCCCGACGACCTTGAGTACACGAACGATGGAACGCCCGGCCTGCCGGACGATACGGGCTCGGACAATGCGGCTACGGATGCCCACGGCACGGAGGTTCCCCATACCGTCGCCGGGACCGAGGCGCCGGAGCCGGTTCCCGCAAACGAGCTCACCGGAAGTTACGACCACCTGTGGGACAAGACCGTGATGCGCCGCATTGAGGACGCCGCGGTGCGGGACGAACCCGAGGAGGAGCCCGAGGAGTTGCCCGGGAACCAGCCCGGGAACCGCAGCGGCGAGCAGTCGGACAGCCCGGAGGAATCCGCCGACGGAGGCGATCAGCAGGAAGCAGCCGTGCAGGAACCGTCGCAGGTCCCCGCACAGCCAGCTGTCCCCGGCCCGCCGAGCATGCCGGTCGCGCCCCTGATCCCCGCCCAGCATGGCGGACTGATCGACTCAGTCCCTTGGAACACCAGCGGCGACCAGCCGGCCCGGCCGTCCGTGCCGCCGTCGTTCGTTCCGGAGCCGTCCGCGCAGCCGTCGTCAGCCGAGACGCCCGACTGGCAAAGCCTGTCAGCGGTGCCCCCGGCGCCGGAAGGCGACCACGACGGCGAAACGATCATGAAAAGCGACCTTGGGCTCGGGGTTGCCCCGCAGGCGCCGGCGCCGGCCGTTGCAAACGCCCCGGCGACGGGTCCCATGGTTCTGGCCCGTGTGTGCCCGCAAGGACACGCGAACCCGCCGACGCACTCGCAGTGCGCCGGCTGCGGTCTGGCACTGGGCTCCGACGCCGTGCAGGTACGGCGGCCACGGCTGGGGCGTGTCCGGGTATCCACCGGTGACCTGATCGACCTGGACCAGTCACTCGTGATCGGCCGCCAGCCCTCCGTATCCCGGGTCCAAGGCGGCGGCATGCCGAAGCTCGTCCAGGTGGCCAGTCCCAGCGGCGACATTTCCCGGTCACATGTCGAAATCCGGCTTGAAGGCTGGCACGTGATGCTGTGCGACCTCAAAGCCACCAACGGCACCGTCCTGGTCCGGGAGGGCCAGCCACCCAGGCGCCTTGCCCAGAACGAGATGGCCATCCTTTTAGATGGTGATATTGCAGAACTCGGCGACGACGTCTCGCTGCGGTTCGAGGAGATTCTATGAGTTCCAAGCGGCCCGTTGCCCCGCCGCCCCCGATTCCCGGCTTCACCTACATCAGCCTGCTCGGTTCAGGCGGGTTCTCCGACGTCTACTTATACGAACAGGACAGGCCACGGCGCAAGGTCGCCGTCAAAGTGCTCCTGTCCGACCTGAAGACCGAGGGTGCCCGGCGCCGCTTCGAATCCGAAGCAAACCTTATGGCCCAGCTGTCCTCGCACCCGTACATCGTCACCATCTTCGAAGCCGAAGTTACCAAGGACGGCCATTCCTACCTGGCGATGGAGTACTGCTCCCGGCCCAGCCTGGACGTCCGCTACCGCCGTCAGCGGTTCAGCGTGGACGAAGTCCTTGCCGTCGGGATACAGGTGGCATCCGCCGTCGAGACCGCCCACCGGGCCGGCATCGCCCACCGGGACATCAAACCGGCAAATATCCTGGTCACTGACTACAACCGTCCGGCGTTGACCGACTTCGGCATTTCCGGCACCCTCGGCAGCGACGCGGACGAAGATGCTGGCATGTCGATCCCCTGGTCCCCGCCTGAACAATTCCGGGACGGTCCCGTGGACGGCGTGATGGTGGACGTCTGGGCCCTGGGCGCCACCCTGTACACCCTCCTGGCCGGACGGTCACCGTTCGTCCTTCCGGGTGCCGACAACTCCCAGCGCGAACTGATTTCCCGGATTACCAACTCACCCGTGCCCCGGCTGGGACGCGCTGACGTCCCCGAATCGCTGGAACTGGCGCTCTCCACGGCGATGGCCAAGTCGGCCGCCTCCCGGTACTCCTCGGCCCATGCCTTCGCACTGGCATTGCAGCGGATCCAGGCGGAACTGAACCTGTCGGTCACCCCCTTCGAGGTCCTCGAGGAGGCGCACGCCGACGACAGCCACCCGGACGACGGCTTCGAGGAAACCCGGGTTCGGAGCATCGCCGCTGTGGACCCCGACCAGACCGGGCACGTCCCCACGTTCCCGGCCAGGACACGCCCCGCGGCTCCTTCCGGGTTAACTCCCGTCATACCTTCGGCTCCGCCCGCACCTTCGGGGCCGGTTCCGGGACCCGCCGGTCGTCCGGAGACACAGGATGACTGGGCACAGGGCACCATGCTGCGGGGGAGCCTGGCGGCACGGTCGCAGCCGGGCCCGGGACATGATGCCACCGATGACGCGACCGTCCACCGGGGTTCCCCGGGGCGGCCGGGAAGCTGGCAGGGCGGTCCGGCGGGCCGGGACAACCGTAGCGACGCCGACATCGCCGCCACGGTCAACAGGCCGCAGCCGGTCCATGACGCAACAGCGGAGGCGACCGTTGACCACAGCAAGCGGAACCTCTGGTTGTCGGTGGCGGGCGCTGCCGTACTCGTCGTCGCCGTCGTCGTGGGCATTGTCCTGGGCAATTCAGCGCCGCCCAAGGTGGTGCCCAGCGAAACGGTGAGTAAGCCACCTGCCGACGCGCTGGACAGCGGCACCGTTCCCGACGTCCAAGGCCTTGCCGGGGCGCGTGATGACGGGGGTGGCAATCTGGTCGTCTTCAGGTGGACGAATCCGCAGCCCAAGGATGGCGACACGTACAAGTGGCGGGTTAGGACGGCCCAGTCCGAGGGCACCTATGAGACCACGCTTGCGTGGAATGCCTGGGTTTCCGCCAAGTCCCTGCCCGTCTGCGTGCAGGTCATCATGGTTCGCGCCGACGGTGCCGCGTCACCGGGAGGGCCTGACTCCATTGCTTGCGTTGACTCGTAGCCGGCATATGAAACAAACACTCAGCCGACTAAGGAGGCACGGAAAATGGGGGATCTAGCAGTAGATTTCTGTGGCGAATGGTACGAGCCGTCGGACGAGGACGTCTTCAGCATCGGCCGCGAGGGCGACCTGGAAGTCGACGACAACCCGTATTTGCACCGGCGCTTCCTCCAGATCGCGCGGTACGACGGCATCTGGTGGCTCAGCAACGTCGGCAGCATGCTGTCCGCCACCATTGCGGACGGCACCGGAGGGATGCAGGCCTGGCTATCACCCGGCGCACGGATTCCGCTCGTCTTCAGCCACACCAACGTGATCTTCACCGCCGGTCCCACCACTTACGAGTTTGCCGTTCACCTCAAGACACCCTCCTTCCGGCAGGAGGCCCCCGGAGACGAGAGCGGCGGGGACACGACCATCGGGCCCGTTGTCTTCACCGATTCCCAAAAAGCCCTCATCGTTGCCCTCGCCGAGCCCATGCTTCGGCGCGACGGCACAGGCTTCAGCGCCATCCCGTCGTCGGCCGCGGCCGCCAAGACCCTGGGCTGGGCGCTGACCCGGTTCAACAGAAAGCTGGACAACGTGTGCGACAAACTGGACCGAGTCGGCGTAGCCGGGCTCCGCGGGGGAGGCGGAAAGCTGGCCACCAACCGGCGCGCGCGGCTGGTTGAACACGCTGTTACATCGCACCTGGTGACGGCGGACGACCTGTACCTGATCGAGCAAATGAGGGGGGTCGACGAAGCGTGAAAATCCGACTGACACTGCGCCGGGATCCGGCCGAGGCCAAGGATCTCGCCGTAACCGTTGACGGCCTGGCAACCGTGGCGGACATCGCCACCCAACTGTGGGCCGCCGACCCCGAACGGCGCGGAACCCAGCCGCCGGAGAACCTGTCGCTCTGCATTGATGAGGCGTTCGTGGCCGGCGGAATGCGCGGCAACATCCTCAACCGCTCAGACAACCTGCTGGAATCGGGGCTGAGGCCCGGGTCAATCGTCTCGCTGAAACAGGTGAGTGAGCAGTTTGCGACACCGGGGGCGAACCGGGGACCCGCAGCGGCGACCCTCCGGGTCCTGTCCGGGCCCGACGTTGGGCAGGAATTTTCGCTGCCGACAGGGACCAGCTACATCGGCCGGGACCGGGACGTCGATATCCGCCTCGCGGACCCCATGACGTCCAAGCGGCACGCCCGCATCACGGTGGGGGAAACCGTGGAAATCGTGGACACGAATTCCGCCAACGGGTTGATCATGGACGGGCTGCCCGTCACACGGGCCACGCTGAACTCCTCGGACACGGTGACCCTGGGCGACACGACCATTTCCGTCGTGGGGCTTGGGCACCACGGAGGCGCGCCGACATCGCCGTTGGTGGACTTCAACCGTTCGCCCCGCGTGGTGCCGCGTTTCGCCCCGCCCAAGCGGGTGCTCCCGGCCGGGCCCAAACGCCAGGACCACCACCCGTTCCCCTACATCATGCTGATTGCGCCCCTCATGATGGGCGCAATTTTGTTTGCGGTCACCGGCAACGTGCTATCAGTCCTGTTCATGATGATGATGCCGCTGTTCATCATCGGCCACTACGTCGACCACAAGATGCAAAGCAAGCGTGAACGCAAGGAGCAGCTCAAACAGTTCCGGGAAGCGATGGCGGCGTTCCGCAACGACATCACCGAGCTGCAGCACATCGAGCGGTCCGTACGCCTCCAGGAGGCTCCGTCCGTAAGCGACACCGTCGATTCGATCTACAAGCTGGGACCGTTGCTCTGGACGCACCGGCCCGAGCACAAGGGATTCCTGGGCCTGCGCTTCGGGCTGGGTACGGCGCCGTCGCGCATTTCGTTCGAGGAACCCGGCAACAACGAAACCGAAGTCGAGTACATGCAGGAAATCCAAGCCTGCCTCAAGCAGTTCCGGGACATTGAAGGCGTTCCCATCGTGTCGCAGCTGCGCTCATCGGGCGCCTTCGGGCTCGCAGGTGCCCGCGGCCTTGTGGACGATGTGGCGCGCGGCATGGTGCTGCAGACCGTGGGGCTGCATTCCCCGGCCGAAGTTGTGGTCACGGCGATCACCTCCGCCCAGTCCAGGGAACGTTGGAACTGGCTGCAGTGGCTGCCCCACGTCGGCTCGGGACACAGCCCGCTCGGCGGCGACCACCTCGCGGCCGGACCGGCCGGCGGGTCCTCATTGCTCGCCCGGCTGGAGGACCTCGTTGACCAGCGCGAAGCGGGCGCGCAGTCGCCGCGTCCCGCACCCCGGCCAGGCGTCGACAGCGAGAACGGCGACATCCCCGCCCCCGTCCTGCCGTCCGTGCTGGTCATCGTCGAAGACGATGCACCCGTAGACCGCGGCCGGCTGACACGGCTCGTGGAACGCGGCCCGGACTCGGGCGTCCACGTCATGTGGGTGGCCACCAGCGTGCAGTCGCTCCCGGCAGCGTGCCGTGACTTCATGGTTGTCGACGGCGACCACGGAACCACCACCGGCCAGGTGCGCCTGGGCCGCCACACCTACCCGGTCAGCTGCGAAAGCCTCGACGCCGAACTGGCCGCCCAACTGGCCCGGATGCTGTCCCCGGTGGTGGATGTGGGCAAGCCCGTTGACGACGACTCCGACCTTCCCCGCGCAGTGTCCTACGTGAGCCTTATCGGCAAGGACTTCATGGACAACCCCCAGGCCGTGGCGGACCGCTGGAAAGAGAACAACTCGGTCCGCGCCACCGCCGTCGCCAACCGCAAGGACAACGGCACCCTCCGTGCCCTGGTGGGATCCAAGGGCGTCGAGCCGCTGTACCTCGACCTGAAAAACGAGGGCCCGCACGCGCTGGTGGGTGGCACCACGGGCGCCGGAAAGTCCGAATTCCTGCAGTCCTGGGTCATGGGCATGGCGGCCGCCTACAGCCCGGACCGGGTGAGCTTCCTGTTCGTGGACTACAAGGGCGGTGCCGCCTTTGCCGACTGCCTGCACCTGCCCCACACCGTGGGCCTGGTAACGGACCTCTCGCAGCACCTGGTGCGACGCGCCCTGACCTCCCTCCGGGCGGAACTGCATTACCGGGAACACCTGCTCAACCGGAAGAAGGCCAAGGACCTCCTGGGCCTCCAGCGCGAGGCGGATCCAGAAGCTCCGCCGTACCTCATCATCATCGTGGACGAGTTCGCGGCCCTCGCCACCGAAGTCCCCGAGTTCGTGGACGGTGTGGTGGACGTGGCAGCCCGTGGCCGGTCCCTGGGCCTCCACCTCATCCTTGCCACCCAGCGCCCCGCCGGCGTCATCAAGGACAGCCTGCGCGCCAACACCAACCTGCGGGTGGCTCTCCGCATGGCTGACGAGGAGGACGCCACGGACATCCTCGGCGTCCCCACCGCCGCCTACTTTGACCCCTCGATCCCGGGCCGCGGCGCCGCGAAGACCGGTCCCGGCCGGATCCAAGGCTTCCAGACCGGTTACGCAGGCGGGTGGACGACGGAAAAGCCGCAGCTTCCCCAAATCGACATTGTGGAAATGGCCTTCGGCTCGGGGCCCAGCTGGGCCGCGCCCGCGCCCGAGAAGCCGGTGCGGGAGGAACCTGCCGGACCCAACGACATTGCCCGGATGACGGCCAACATCATTAAGGCCGCCGAGGTGCTTTCCATTGCACCGCCCCGCAAGCCGTGGCTCAACGAGCTGGCCAAGACCTACGATTTCTCCAAGCTGCCCAACCCCAGGACGGACGAACGCCTCCTCCTGGGCGTGGCCGACGACCCGGCCCACCAGGACCAGCCCACCGTCTTCTACGAGCCGGACAAAGATGGCAACATGGCCATCTACGGAACCGGCGGATCGGGCAAGTCTGCCGCATTGCGCGGCATCGCCATCGCTGCGGCAATCACCCCGCGCGGAGGTCCGGTCCATGTCTACGGCATCGACTGCGGATCCTCCGGACTGAAGATGCTCGACGGACTGCCGCACGTGGGCGAGATCATCAACGGCGACGACGTCGAACGCGTGGGCAGGCTGCTGCGGTGGCTGCGCGACGTGGCCGACGACCGCGCCGCCCGCTATTCGGAAGTCCGGGCCTCCACCATCGTGGAATACCGCAAGCTGGCCAACGAACCGGACGAGAAGCGGATCTTCATCCTGGTGGACGGCATGTCCAGCTTCCGCGAAGCGTACGAATACAGCCGGCTGTCCGCGCTGTGGGACATCTTCCTGCAGCTGGCCACGGACGGACGGCCGTTGGGCATCCACCTCGTTGTCAGCGGTGACCGGACCAACTCCGTCCCCGCCTCGCTGCTGGCTTCCATCCAGCGGCGCCTGGTACTGCGGCTCTCCTCCGAGGACGACTACATTTCGCTGGATGTGCCGAAGGACGTCCTGAGCCAGTCGTCGCCCCCGGGCCGCGGCCTGCTGGGTGCACATGAGGTCCAGCTTGCCGTGCTTGGCGGCGACTCGAACCTGGCGCTGCAGGCCCGCGAAGTGCGCAAGCTCAGCGAGGCCATGCTGCGCCAGGGCATGGAGAAGGCACCGCAGATCGAACGGCTGCCCGAGCAGGTGGACCTCGACATCCTCCCGGCGGGAAGCCCGGACCTGCCGGTTATCGGTGTGGACGACGAAACACTCCAGCCGGCCGAGATCATGGCCAAGGGCCCGCTGCTCGTGGCCGGTCCGCCGGGCGCTGGCCGGACGGTAGCCCTGGTTACCATGGCCTACGCCCTGCGCCGGTCCAACCCCGGCACGGAACTGATCTACATCGGCTCCCGCCGGTCCGCCGTGGCGTCGCTGAAGGTATGGAACCGGTCACTCGTGGGTGCTGATGACGTCGAAGAGGCAATTGACGGGCTGGTGGACCACTCCTCGGAGAACCCCGGCAGGCTTGCCATTTTCATCGAGGGTCTCACCGAGTTCACGGACACCGGCGCCGAGTCCGGCATCGAGCGGCTTGTCACCACGTCCATCAAGTCCGATCAGTGGGTGGTGGGGGAGTCTGAGACCTCCACCTGGTCCTCCGCCTGGTCCTTGTCGCAGCCGTTCAAATCGGGCCGGCGGGGACTGCTGATCAACCCCGGCGACATCGAAGGTGACAGTCTCCTCAGCACCTCACTGGGCAAGATCAGTTCAGATTTCATCCCGGGCCGCGGGTACATTGTGGGCCGGGGCAAGGTCCGCAAGCTGCAAATTGCGATGCCCCCTGAGAACCGCAACCAGACCGAACCGGACCTGGGCCGCGTGGGAGCGGCACGGTGAGTGCTGCATGGGGAGCGGTGCCCATCGACGGTGGGTTGGGCCGCGGGATAGGTTCTAGGTAATGGATCTTCCGGATGAGCCGGGGGCCGCTGGGGAGCCGATCGGATCGGGTCCGTTGACTAAAGGAGATAACTAATGGCTATTTGGGGTGCAGACATTGCTCAGCTCAAGGCGCTCGGAACCAAGCTTCAGGCTGGTTCGTCCGAGATTGAGAAGCAGAAGTCGCAGCTGTCGAAGGCTCTTGACGGCACTGACTGGAAGGGTCCGGACGCGGACAAGTTCCGCAGCGAGTGGTCCGGTTCGCACGTGACGGCCCTGGCCAAGGTGGCACAGGCGCTGCAGGAAGCCGGCAAGCAGGCTACCAAGAACGCTTCCCAGCAGGAAGAGGCTTCCCGCTAGGAAGCCAGCTCCCGCTAGGGATGGATTCAGCGGAAGTACCGTTTACATACCGATGCCCCGGACGCAACACAGCGTCCGGGGCATCGGCATGTAACGGAGGCATCCGGCTTTGCGGGAGCCAGACAATGTCGGGGATCTAAGGCAGGATAGGTCTGTGAGCACAGGGAACACCGCACAAGACACAGCAACAGACAGCACAAGCTCAGAAGTGGGCACCGGCCAGGTGCCCTCCGGCGCCGTGCGCGAGGAATACGAAATCCTGGTGGAAGAGGTGCGCAAACACCGCTTTGCCTACTACCAGGAGGACGCACCGATCATTTCGGACGCCGAGTTCGACGAACTCTTCCGGCGCCTCGAAACCATCGAAGCGATGCACCCCGAACTGGTGTCCAACGATTCGCCCACCCAGGAGGTGGGCGGCGAGGTGTCCGCCGCCTTTGCCGCCGTCGAACATCTCCAACGGATGTACAGCCTCGAGGACGTCTTTTCCCTTGAGGAACTCGAAGCCTGGATCGCGAAGGCCGAAGCCAGCGTCGCCAAGCTCGGCAACGGCACCGCCGGTCCCACGTGGCTCACGGAACTCAAGATCGATGGCCTTGCGGTCAACCTCCTCTACCGCGACGGCAAACTGGTCCGCGCCGCCACCCGCGGGGACGGCTACACCGGCGAGGACATCACCCACAACGTCCTGACGATCAAGGAAATCCCGCAGCAGCTGGCCGGCGATAGCTTCCCGGCCGAAATGGAGGTCCGCGGCGAGGTCTTCATTCCATCCCAGGCCTTCGCTGAATTCAACGAGGCACTCATCGCGGCCGGCAAGGCGCCGCTGGCCAACCCCCGCAACGCGGCGGCCGGCTCGCTCCGCCAGAAGGACCCGGCGGAAACCGCCAAGCGCCCGCTGCGCATGTACGTGCACGGCATCGGTGCCCGCGAAGGGTTGGAAACGGCCAGCCAGTCGGACACCTACCGCCAGCTCGCCGCCTGGGGTTTGCCCACGAGTCCGTACTTTGAGCTCCTCGGCAGCCTCAAGGACGTGCTCGGCTTCATCCAGCGCTACGGCGACAAGCGGCACAGCCTCGCCCATGAGATCGACGGCATCGTGGTGAAAGTGGACGACTTCGCCACGCAGCGAGCCCTCGGGTACACCTCGCGGGTGCCGCGCTGGGCCGTCGCCTACAAGTACCCGCCGGAGGAAGTCCACACCAAGCTGCTGGACATCGCCGTGAACGTGGGGCGCACCGGCCGGGTCACCCCGTTCGGCATCATGGATCCGGTGAAGGTGGCGGGCTCCACTGTGGGCATGGCAACCCTGCACAACCAGGACGTCGTCAAGGCCAAGGGCGTCAAAATCGGCGACATCGTTATTCTCCGCAAGGCCGGGGATGTGATCCCGGAGATCGTGGGCCCGGTGCTTGCGCTTCGGGACCAGCAGGACCCGCCGGTGCGGGATTTCGTCATGCCCACGGAATGCCCGTCCTGCGGGACGCCGCTTGCTCCCGGGAAGGAAGGGGACGTGGATATCCGCTGCCCCAATTCACGCTCCTGCCCGGCGCAGCTGCGTGAACGCGTCTTCCACGTGGCCAGCCGCGGCGCCTTCGATATCGAAGCCCTGGGCTGGGAAGCCGCCATCGCCCTGACCCAGCCGGCCGAACCCGAAACCCCGCCCCTGACCAGCGAGGCCGCTCTGTTCCGGCTCACGCGCGAGGACCTTGCAGGGGTCCGCATCCGCCGCGAAAAGCGGTCCAAAGGCGTGGGCACCGGCGAATTCGAACTCGTGCCGTATTTCTACAGCAAGGGCACGGCCAAATCGCCGTCCAAGCCGACGGCCACTACCGAAAAGCTCTTCAGTGAACTGGAGAAGGCCAAGACCCAGCCGTTGTGGCGCGTCCTGGTGGCGCTGTCCATTCGGCATGTCGGCCCCCGGGCGTCTCGGGCGCTTGCCACGGCCTTCGGCTCGATGGCCGCTATCCGGCAGGCCTCCGAGGAGGAACTGGCCCACGTCGACGGCGTGGGCCCCGTGATTGCCGCGGCGCTGAAGGAATGGTTCGCAGAGGACTGGCACCGCGAAATCGTGGACAGCTGGGCAGCAGACGGCGTCCGGATGGAGGACGAGCGGGACGAATCCACCCCGAGGACCCTGGAAGGGCTCACCATCGTGGTCACCGGAAGCCTCGAAGGATTCAGCCGGGACGAGGCCAAGGAAGCCATCCTCATCCGCGGCGGCAAGGCTGCCGGGTCCGTCTCCAAGAACACCAGCTACGTCGTGGCCGGCGAGAACGCCGGCACAAAAATGGACAAAGCCGAACAGCTGGGCGTTCCGGTGCTGGACGAGGACGGGTTCCGGGAGCTCCTGGCCAACGGCCCCGCCGGCGCTTCCGGCAGGGCTCCCACCGATGCTTCGGACGGAGCCGCCACCGGAGCCGCTAATGACGGCGACGGTGCCGAAGACCACCAGGAAGAGCTGCCGGAATGAGCGTGGCACCGGCTGACCTGCTTGAGGTCGCCAAGGAAGCAGCCGCAGCCGGGGCCGCGGTGCTCGCCACCCGGGACGCCGCCGAACTGGACATCAGCAACAAGGGAGCCTCGGGGGATTGGGTCACGGCTTTCGACGTAGCCGCCGAGAACGCCGTGCGTGCGGTCATCGCCCGCGCCCGGCCGCAGGACACCGTGACCGGCGAGGAACACGGCACGCTCAGCCGGAACAATCCCAGCGGGTACCGCTGGTCAATCGACCCGCTGGACGGCACCACCAACTTCATCCGGAACATCGTCTACTACGGCACGTCCGTGGCAGTGGCGGATCCCGACGGCGCCTGGCTGGCCGGCGTCGTCAATGCCCCTGCGCTGGGCCGGGTCTACTACGCATCGCGCGGGCACGGCGCGTGGCTGGAGGAGCGCGGGCAGCGGACCCAGCTCACCGGTCCTGTTCCGGGCCGGGCCGGGCAGATCCTGGCCACCGGCTTCAGCTACGATCCCGATATCCGCGCCGAGCAGGCTGAGGCCCTTCGCGGTTTCATGGACGGTTTCGCCGATATGCGCCGGCTGGGGTCCGCTGCCCTGGACCTTTGCCTGGTGGCGGACGGCACCCATGACGCCTTCGGCGAACGCGGACTCAATGAGCACGATTTCTCAGCCGGCGCCCTCATCGCCGAGGAGGCTGGATGCTGGGTCCGCCGCCCCCGCCTCACGAGCCCGCTCGACGGCGGACCCTCGGACGAGGAACGCCTCGCCGCGTGGACATGCGCCGGGACCCTTGAGCTGTCGGGGAAGTTCCCGCTCTGACAGGCGGCAGGGGCTCAGGGAAACTCAGGCGTTCGCGGCCGCCAGCCCGGCGGCACCTGAGTACCGGTTGAGAGGCCGCTCCAGCCCGTAGTGCCCGCGCAGCGTATCTGCCGTGTACTCCGCGCGGAACAGCCCCCGCCGCCGAAGGACCGGCACCACGTGGTCCACGAAGGCCTCCAGCCCCGAGGGGAGAACCGCGGGCATGATGTTGAAGCCGTCGGCGGCGCCGTTCTCAAACCAGAGCTGAATGGCATCGGCCACCTGCTCCGGCGTTCCCGAGAAGGTGCGGTGTCCGCGCCCGCCGCCGAGGCGTCCGATCAGTTGGCGCACCGTGAGCCGTTCGCGGCGCGCTAGCTCCACGATCAGGGTGTAGCGGCTCTTCGCACCCTGGACGGAGTCCTCGTCCGGGAGGTCTGATGGCAGTTGCCTGTCCAAGGGCAGGTCGTCCGGGCTGACGCCCAGGGTCTTCGCCAGTTCGATGCGTGCATACTCGGGCCGGATCAGCTCGTCGAGTTCGCGTTCAAGATTCTTGGCCTCGGCTTCCGTTCCGGCCAGAACGGGCACTATGCCGGGCAGGATCTTAATGCCTTCCGGGTCGCGCCCGGCAGCTGCGGTGCGGGCCTTGAGGTCAGTGTAGAAAGCCTGGGCGTCTTCGAGCGTCTGCTGAGCAGTGAACACGGCCTCGGCGTAGAGCGCCGCCAGGCCCTTGCCGTCTTCGGAGGAACCGGCCTGGACAATCAGCGGGTAGCCCTGCGGCGACCGCGGCACGTTCAGCGGGCCGCGCACCCTGAAGTGCTTGCCAACGTGGTCGATCGGCCTGACTTTGTCCGCATCGGCCCAGACGCCTGCCTCCTTGTCCGCCACCACGGCGTCGTCATCCCAGCTGTCCCAGAGCTTGCCGGCGACGTCCAGGAACTCCGCCGCCCGTTCATAACGGGTGGCGTGCGCCGGCTGGTCATCGACGCCGAAGTTCCGCGCGGCGTCGGGCCCTGCAGTGGTGACCACGTTCCATCCCGCACGGCCGCCGCTGACGAAATCGACGGAGGCGAAACGCCGGGCGAGGTTGAACGGATCGTTGTAGGTGGTGGAGGCCGTGGCAATCAGGCCGATCTTCTCGGTGGCTGCTGCGATGGCGGTCAGCAGAACCGTGGGCTCGAGCTTTCCGGCCGGCCGGCGGCCGACGTTGCCGAAGATCACGGGCGAGTCTGCGAAGAAGATGGAATCGAAAGTGCCGCGCTCGGCGATCTGTGCGAGGTTCCGGTAATGGCTGATGTCGGTGCTGGCCAGGGGATTGCTCTCGGGCAGCCGCCACGAGGCTTCATGGTGGCCGGTGCTCATGAGGAAGGCGTTGAGGTGCAGGGTGCGCTGGGAGGGTGCCATGGTGTGATCCTGTCGGGTGGGGTTGCGGGGCGGGGTTGCGGGGTGGGGTTGTTGTTCGGAAGGCGTTGGTGGTGCAAATCAACCACAGCCGCTCCGGCCGCTGCCAACCCTGCCGACCACTGGCGAAACGGCGCGAAACAGCGGGAAATGCCCGGACACAAGGGGCAATGCCCGGACACACAGTGCAATGCCCGGACACAAGGGGCAACACTCAGAAACCCGCGGCCCAGTGATAGTTCAGTCACGGAAACAGCCGTTTGGCCGGGGGCGGAATCCGGGCGCAACTAACATGGATAAGTGCATCCGCAGATCCTGATTCGCCCCGCCATCCCGGCAGATTACGACGCCGTGGCACGCATTACGCGCGACGCCTACCTTGCCGCGGGCTACTTCGCGGATGCCGACCACCCGTACATGCTGCAGATCCAGGATGTGGCCAAGCGCGCCGCCCAGGCCACCATCTGGGTTGCCGAGCGGGCCGGACACATCGTCGGTTCCGTGACACTCGCCGTCGCCGGTGAGCCTTTCGCGGATATCGCACTGGCGGACGAACTCGAATTCCGCATGCTCGTGGTGGACCCGGCGGTGCAGCGCAGCGGCGCCGGCAAGGCCATGGTCGAGGCGATCATTGCCCACGCCAAGTCCCTGGACGGCATCAAAGCCGTGGCCCTTACCACCGGCCTCACGTGGGAAAGCGCGCACGGGCTGTACCGCAAGATTGGCTTCCAACGCGTCCCGGAGCGCGACTGGTTCGTGCCGGATACCGACATAAAGCTGCTGGTTTACCGGCTGGACGTTTAGCCGCCCTAAAGTGGTGCCGACTCAAGGCACCATCGAAAGGCACACCATGCGCAAGACATTCGGCTCCGGCTCCACGTGGGAGCAGACCCTCGGCTATTCCCGGGCAGTGCAGGTGGACAGCACCCTGTACATCTCCGCCACGGCGGCCAGCGGTGAAGACGGAATCGTGGGCGAGGATTGCTATGCCCAGACCAAGTACATCCTGGAAAAGCTGGGCGCCGTCCTGGCCGAGGCGGGCTTCGAATACGGCGATGTGGTGCAGTCGAAGCTGTACCTGACGGACATCAGCAAGTGGGAAGACGCCGGCCGCGCCCACGGCGAAGTGTTCGGCGAGATCCGTCCCACCCTGTCACTGGTTCACGTGCTGCCGTTCCTCGACCCCAAGATGCTGGTGGAGATCGAACTCGTGGCCCAGAAGAGCGCCAGCTAGCTAGCCGGGAGGCCGTAGCGGTGTTCCGGGCGGCCCGTGGTTCCGTAGCGGAGCTGGATGTCGACGGCGCCGTCGTCCGCCAGTGCTGACAGGTACCGCTGGGCTGTGGCCCGGGAAACCCCAACCCGCCCGGCCACTTCGGCCGCCGAATACTGCTCGCCGGGTTCCAAGGACTCCAGCACGGCCGCCTCGGTGGCCGAGCGCGGCTTGGCGGTCGCCGCGATGTCGCCGGGGACCAGCGAGCGCTTGGCCCGCTCCACCGTGTCCTGGTCCAGTGCACCCGGCTGGGCCAGGATCCGCCGGTATCGGGCATAGGAACGGAGCTGCTGCGACAGGGACTCGGACGTGAACGGCTTCAGCAGGTAGCCCAGGGCGCCGCGGCGGAAGGCCACCCGCAGCGAAAGGGCGTCCGACGCCGCGCTCAGGATCATGGTGTCGACGTCCAGCTGGCCTAGCAGGTCAAGGCCCGAGCCGTCAGGCAGGTACACATCCAGCAGTACAAGGTCCGGGCGCAGGCTGTGAATGGCCTGCAGCGCCTGGGACGCCGATCCCGCGGGTGGCAGTGCCAGGAAGCCGGCCACCGAATCCACATAGGCCGCGTGCAGCTTGGCGACGTGGAAATCGTCGTCCACGATCAGCACCCTGAAATCCTCAGACATCATTGTCCTTTCCGATGAAACTGTCCTTCCCGACAAAACTGTCGTTTCCGGCAAAACTGTCCTTCCCGATGGGCTTGTCCTTCCCGGGCAGGTCGGCTGTGGTCCGCGGCAATGTTGCCATAAAGACGGCACCCGGACCGCCGGGGGTGCCGGGCTCAAGTACCCGGACGTCGCCGCCGCGGCGCCGCGCAAGCTGCCGGGCCAGAGCCAGCCCCAGACCCTGGCCGCCGCCGGCACGGGCCGGCCGCGCCGCCGTCGTGAATCCTTCCGCGAAAACGGCCTCCGCCCCGCCGGCGGCCGTTTCGGGAGCCAGGCCGTCGCCGGAGTCCGCGACAACGACGTGCAGCGTCCCGCCGTCGGGTCCCGGTTCGTCCAGCAACTCCACTTCCACCCAGCGGTCCGCCGCGGAGCCGGCGACGGCGGCGTTCACGGCGTTGTCGATCAGGTTCCCCAGCACCGTGGTGACGTCCTGCGGCTCGGTGACCTGGCCGCGCACCAGCGTTTCCGGGCCGATGCGCAGTGTCACGCCGCGTTCGTCCGCCTCGACGCCCTTGGCCCCGATGAAAGCCTGCAGGTAAGGGTCCTGCAGGAGCTCGGCCTGGTCCACCGGGAACTTCAGCGGGCCGGTGGCGGCCAGGCGGGCCAGGTAGTCGCGGGCCTGCTGGTGCTGCCCGATGCTCATGAAGCCGGCGATGGTATGCAGCTGGTTGGCGAACTCGTGGCGCTGGGCGCGCAGGGCGGTGGACATAGTGCCCACGGCGTCCAGCTGGCGCGTGAGGTGCTGCAGTTCGGTGCGGTCGCGGAGCATCACCACCCACCCCAGGTCCTCCCGCCGGTGCAGCGCTTTGCGGGCGCTGGCCACCAGCACGCGGGCACCGGCAATGACCTCGACGGCGTCCGCCTCAGCTGCATCCGGCCGGGTCAGCACCTTTAGCTGTTCGGGGACCGGTGCCTCCTCCCACGGTGTGCCTGTGAGGTCAGGCTGGCCGAGGAGCCTCTGCGCGGCGGCATTGAAGACGCTGATCCGGCCGTCGGCCGAGACCCCGATCACGCCGTCGTCAACGCCCTGGAGGACAGCCACCTGGTCATGGACCAGGGTGCTGATCTCCTCCGGTTCCAGGCCCAGCGTCAGCCGCTGCAGGCGACGGCGCAGGAGGAACGAGGCCAGGGCTCCGGCCAGCAGCGAACCGGCTGCGGTCAGCGCGATGGGCATGATGTCCCGGGCCAGGCTCTGGACGATGCTCTCAGTGGAATAGCCCACGCTGACCTCGCCCACCACCGTGTCCGAATCCGGCGCGAAGACGGGCACCTTCGCTCCCGCGGAGGGTCCCAGCGTGCCGGTGTTCCGGGTGGTTACTTCCTTGCCCGCGAGCGCTTCGGAGGGATCCGTGCTGACTTTCTCGCCCAGCCGTTCGGCGTCAGGGTGCGCCAGCCGCAGCCCGGTTTCATCCGTGATCACCACGAACAGGGCTCCGGTGCGGGTGCGGGCACCCTCCGCCACCGCCATCAGCGGGCCTGCCAGCAGCACCGACGCCGGGGGAGTGCCCGCCTCGCGGCTGATGGCCAGGACTTCCCGGCGGACCGCGGGGTCCGAGGCCACGGTGCGGGCCAGCGTGAGTGCCTGGTTTTCCGCTTCCCGGCCAAGCCGTTCGTAGGTCAGCCAGGCATGCACGGCGCCGCTGAGCAGCACAACGAGCAGAACCACTCCGAGCTGGAGCAGCAGGGTCTGCGTGGAAAATCGCAGGGGCGGCCTCGGTGCCGGACGCTTCATTGCCCTCCTGACGGGGTATAGGCCGCTGTGACGGGGATTCCCGCCGAATGGCGGAATGGCCGGAACGTGCAAACCGACCTGCTGAGCTAAATGCGCAAAATGCTCCCAACAAGCAGTATGCCAATCAATTGAACCAAAGGCACTGCCGTGACGCGGGCCACTCTAACGTCTGTAGTGCGCATCACACCGGAGTGGTGCCACTGACTGACAAAGGAGCCGGCCGTGCTGGTATTACTTGGATTCGCCATGATCGCGGTATTCATGGTGCTGATCATGACGAAGAAGTTGACGCCAGTACTGGCGCTGATCATTGTGCCCACCGTCTTCGGGCTGTTCGCCGGGGCGGGACTGGGCATCGGGGACATGGTGCTGGACTCGATGAAGTCCATGACCTCCACCGCGGCCCTGCTGATGTTCGCCATCATCTACTTCGGCCTGATGATCGACGTCGGGCTGTTCGACCCGCTGGTGCGGTTCATCCTCCGCAAGCTGGGTAACGACCCCGCCAAGGTGGTGCTCGGTACCGCCATCCTGGCCGCCGCAGTGTCCCTGGACGGCGACGGCTCCACCACCTTCATCCTCACCACGGCCGCCATGCTGCCGGTCTACCTGCGGCTCAAGATGAGCCCCGTCGTCCTGACCTGCGTTGCCGGCCTTGCCAACGGCACCATGAACATCCTGCCCTGGGGCGGCCCCACCGCCCGCGCCGCCACCGCACTGAAGATCGATGTCAACGACGTCTTCGTCCCGATGATCCCCTCCCTGATCGCCGGCCTCGTTGTGGTCTTCGCCTTCGCCTGGCTGCTCGGCCTGCAGGAACGCAACCGCCTCCGCGCCATCGCACCGGAAATCTGGGGAATGCCGGATACTGCAGAGCAGTTCACTCCTGAAGAGTTCGACGGCGGCAGCACTGCCGGCGGCAGCGGCAGCGGCACCGCACCTGTTCCCGCGACGGGCGGCCCCGCCGTCGGCGGCTCCTCCGTTGCAGTGCTCGAGCGCAACGAAATCCTGGCCGACGCCACCCTGGTTGATGACCGCGACTCCGCGATGGCGGACACCGCCCTCGATCCCAACCGCAAGACCCTGCGCCCCAAGCTGCTCTGGTTCAACCTCGGCCTCACCGTCGCCGTAATGGTCATGCTCGTCGCCGACCTGGTGCCGCTGCCGTTCGTCTTCATGGTGGGTTCCGCGATCGCCCTGCTGGTCAACTTCCCCAACGTCAAGGACCAGGGCGCCCAGCTCATTGCCCACGCGCCGTCCATCGTGGCCGTCGTCAGCATGGTCATGGCCGCTGCCGTCCTGACCGGCGTCCTGACCGGCACCGGCATGGTCGAGGCGATGTCCGCCTGGCTCGTGCAGATTATCCCCACGAGCATGGGCCCATTCATGGCCATCATCACCGGCGTCCTCAGCATCCCGATGACCTTCTTCATGAGCAACGACGCCTTCTACTTCGGTGTCCTCCCCGTGCTGAGCGAGACGGCCGCCCACTACGGCATCAGCGCCGCCGAGATGGCCCGGGCCTCCATCACCGGCCAGCCGTTCCACCTGCAGAGCCCGCTGGTGCCCGCCATCCTGCTGCTCGTTTCGCTGGCCAAGGTGGACCTCGGCGACCACCACAAAAAGGTGCTGTGGCGCACGGCAGTCATCTCGCTCGTCATGCTGGGTGTTGGAGTGCTGACGGGAGCCATCGGGATCGGCTAGGGTAAAGCTGCCTGCGGCTGTGCCGCGGGTCGGTGTTGCCCGTCTGACGCCCGCTGGGGGTCGTCAGGCGGGCACACTGTTGCAACGTAGACTATTGGGGAAACCAAAACTACATTGCAGGGGAGATCCATGGCTGCGATCAACCGCGACGACGTCGCGCATCTCGCGCGTCTCGCGCACATCGAGATGAGTGCTGAAGAGCTGGACCGTATGGCCGGCGAACTGGCCGTCATCGTCGATTCAGTGAAGTCCGTAAGTGAAGCCGCCGGTGATGATGTCCCGGCCACGTCCCACCCGATCCCGTTGACGAATGTGTTCCGCGAGGACGTCGTGGGCCACACCTTCACGGCCGAGCAGTCCCTGAGCGGTGCACCCGACGCATACGAAGGCCGCTTCAAGGTTCCGGCCATCCTGGATGAGGACTGATAAATGACTGAACTGAACAGCACCGACTCCAGCTCCGCCCTGATCCGCCTCTCCGCGGCCCGGCTCGCCCAGAAGCTCGCAGCAGGCGAGGTCACCTCCGTCGAGGTCACCCAGGCCTTCCTGGACCGCATCGCGGCGGTTGACGGCGGCCACCGGGGAGTGCACGCCTTCCTGCACGTCAACACCGAGGAGGCGCTCGCCGTCGCCGCGGAGGTGGACGCCATCCGCGCCGCCGGCGGCGCCGCTGCCGAGGAACTCCACGAACTCGCCGGCGTTCCCATCGCCGTCAAGGACCTCATCGTCACCATCGGCCAGCCCACCACGGCCGGCTCCAAGATCCTCGAGGGCTGGCACAGCCCGTACGACGCCACGGTGGTCAAGCGCCTGCGCGACGCCAAGATGCCCATCCTGGGCAAGACCAACCTGGACGAATTCGCCATGGGCTCCTCCACGGAGCACTCCGCCTACGGCCCCACGCGCAACCCGTGGGACCTCGACCGGATCCCGGGCGGCTCCGGCGGCGGCTCGGCTGCAGCCGTTGCCGCCTTCGAAGCGCCCCTTGCCTTGGGCACGGACACCGGCGGGTCCATCCGCCAGCCCGGCGCCGTCACCGGCACCGTGGGCGTCAAGCCCACCTACGGCAGCGTTTCCCGCTACGGCGCCATTGCGATGGCCTCCTCGCTGGACCAGATCGGTCCCGTCTCCCGCACGGTGCTGGACTCGGCACTCCTGCACCAGGTCATCGGCGGCCACGACCCGTTCGATTCCACGTCCCTGCCCGATCCTCTGGAGGACCTCGTGGCGGCCGCACGCCTGGGCAACGTGAACGGCATGAAGATCGGCATCATCAAGGAACTTCACGGTGAGGGCTACCAGGCCGGCGTCGAGAACCGCTTCAACGAATCGCTGGAGCTGCTCAAGCAGGCCGGCGCGGAAATCGTTGAGGTGTCCTGCCCCAACTTCAAGTACGCGCTTGGCGCTTACTACCTGATCATGCCCTCGGAGGCTTCCTCCAACCTGGCCAAGTTCGACGGCGTCCGGTACGGCCTGCGGGTCCTGCCCGAAGAGGGTCCGCTGACCATCGAACGCGTCATGGGCTCCACCCGCGCCGCAGGCTTCGGCGACGAAGTGAAGCGCCGCATCATCCTGGGCACCTACGCGCTCAGCGCCGGCTACTACGACGCTTACTACGGCTCCGCCCAGAAGGTCCGTACGCTGATCCAGCGTGACTTCGAGGCCGCATTCGCCCAGGCCGACGTGCTCATTTCTCCGACGGCCCCCACCACGGCCTTCAAGCTGGGCGAGAAGCTGAACGACCCCCTGGCCATGTACCTGAACGACGTCGCCACCATTCCGGCCAACATGGCCGGAGTTCCGGGCCTGTCCCTGCCGGGCGGCCTGGCGGATGAGGACGGCCTGCCCGTCGGCATCCAGCTCCTGGCCCCGGCCCGCCAGGATGCGCGCCTGTACCGCGTGGGTGCCGTGCTTGAATCGCTGCTGGAAGCCCAGTGGGGCGGCCCGCTGCTGGACCGTGCCCCTGAGCTGACGGACACCTCGCTGGAGGCCCCTTCCCTCACTGACGCTGCTTCGATTGAGGCTGTTCCGAGCCACGGAGGTTCACACTAATGACTGACGCAACCCTGAGCTTCGAAGAGGCCATGGAGAAGTACGATCCCGTGCTGGGGTTCGAGGTCCACGTGGAACTCAACACCAAGACCAAGATGTTCTCCTCCGCCCCGAACGTCTTCGGCGACGAGCCGAACACCAACGTCAACGAGGTGGACCTTGGCATGCCGGGTGTGCTGCCCGTGGTGAACAAGACCGCGATCGAATCCTCCATCAAGATCGGCCTCGCGCTGAACTGCAAGATCGCCGAGACCTGCCGTTTTGCCCGGAAGAACTACTTCTACCCGGA
Source organism: Arthrobacter oryzae (assembly GCF_030812315.1). Lineage (GTDB taxonomy): Bacteria > Actinomycetota > Actinomycetes > Actinomycetales > Micrococcaceae > Arthrobacter > Arthrobacter oryzae_B. Next base: position 187,303 of record NZ_JAUSSM010000005.1, read on the forward strand.
CACCCCGAAGAACTTCCAGACCTCGCAGTATGACGAACCCATCGCGTACGACGGCTACCTGGACATCGAACTTTCGGACGGCACCATGTTCCGTGTTGAAATCGAGCGCGCCCACATGGAAGAGGACGCCGGCAAGCTGACACACATGGGTGGTGCCGCAGGCCGCATCCAGGGTGCCGACTACTCGCTGGTGGACTACAACCGTTCCGGTGTTCCGCTGGTGGAAATCGTCACCAAGCCGATCCAGGGCGCCGGCAGCCGCGCACCGGAACTGGCCAAGGCCTACGTCGCCGCCGTGCGTGAAATCGTGAAGAACCTTGGCGTCTCGGACGCGAAGATGGAACGCGGCAACGTGCGCTGCGACGCCAACGTTTCGCTGCGCCCGCACGGCCGCGAACGCTTCGGCATCCGCTCGGAAACGAAGAACGTCAACTCGCTGCGCGCCGTCGAACACGCCGTCCGCTACGAGATCCAGCGCCACGCCGCCGTCCTGGATTCCGGCGAGCCGGTCATCCAGGAAACCCGCCACTGGCACGAGGACACCCGCTCGACGACGTCGGGCCGGGCCAAGTCCGACGCCGATGACTACCGCTACTTCCCTGAGCCGGACCTGGTGCCGATCGTCGCTTCCCGCGAATGGGTGGAGGAACTGCGAGCCACCCTGCCCGAGCCGCCGGCCGAGCGCCGCAAGCGACTGCAGGCCGACTGGGGCTATTCGGACCTGGAATTCCGAGATGTGGTCAACGCCGGAGTCATGGATGAGATCGAGGAAACCATTGCCGCCGGCGCCACCGCAACCGTGGCCCGCAAGTGGTGGATGGGCGAGATCGTCGGCCGCGCCAAGAACGCCGACGTCGACCCCGGCCAGCTGGGCGTCAAGCCGGAAACCATCGTTGAACTGAACAAGATGGTGGAAGGCGGCAAGATCAACAACAAGATGGCCGCCGAAGTGCTGGACGGCGTCCTCGCCGGCGAAGGCACACCGGCCGAGATCGTGGAGAAGCGCGGCCTCGCCGTGGTCTCCGACGACGGCCCCCTGCTGGAAGCCATTGACGCTGCCCTAGCCGCCCAGCCCGACGTCGCGGACAAGATCCGCGGCGGCAAGGTGCAGGCCATCGGCGCGATCGTGGGCGGTGTCATGAAAGCCACCCGCGGGCAGGCCGACGCCGGCCGCGTGCGCGAGCTGATCCTGCAGAAACTCGGCGTCGAAGGCTGAGCCACCTGTTTTAACCCAACTGGGTCGCAGTTAATGTTGTTTAGAACGTTCATAACGACATTAACTGCGACCCAGTTGGGTTAAGGGGAAACGAGTCCGGCCATGATGTCCTCCAGGGCCTCGCAGACCATCATCACCGAGGTCCGCTTGAGGTTTTCGGGGCGGGCCAGGATGTCGATGCGACGGCGGGTGCTGATGCCCTGCAGCGGCCGCAGCACAATCTCCGGGTTCAGCACCGGCCGCGCGGTATGCCGCGGCAGCAGCCCGATCACGCTGCCGGTTGCCACCAGCCCCGCAACCGTGGAGTAGTCGTTGATCCGGTGGACGATGTTCAGTTCCCTGCTGGACACGGCCGCGACGGCGGACAGCACGTCCGCGGGGGAGTAGCCGGTGTGGCTGGTCACCCACGGTTCGCCGACGACGTCGTGCGCCGTCAGGGTTTCCTTGCCCGCCAGCCGGTGCCCGGCGGACAACGCCACGTCCAGCGGCTCGTGCGCCAGCGGGATGACGGCCACCCGTTCTTCCGGCCACCGCGGGCTGTGGTCCATGCGGTGGGCCAGCACCAGGTCGTACCGCGCGGTCAGCGCCGGGAAGTCCTGCTGGGCCACGTCCTCGTCCGAGAGCAGGACCCGGGGCTTGTTGGGCGAGTCCAGCAGCCGCGCCAGCGGCGCGAACAGCGCCTGCCCGGCGCTGTGGAAGCCGCTCACTGTCACGGGGGCCACCGTGGAGCCGTGGTACGCACCAATCGCCATCCGGGCATCCGCCATGGCGCTGACGACGGCGGCACCGGCGTCGGCCAGCGCCTGGCCGGCCTCGGTCAGCACCAGGTTCCGGCCCTCCTTGCGCGTCAGTGGCACCTCGACGCTGCGCTGCAGCGCCGCAAGCTGCTGGGACACGGCGGAGGGGGTAACCAGGAGCGTTTCCGCGACGGCTTTGACGCTGCCCAGGGCGCCGAGTTCCCGAAGCATTTCCAGCTGATGGATTTCCATCCACCGATTCTATTGCTTAGAAATTTCTAAATCGTCGATTGAGAAGAATTCGGTTGTGCTAATGCTTTTTTGTGGCTGTAATGAAAGGAGTCAGCCCCGCCACACGATGGCGGGACACGCATGACCCAGCACCGCAACACCGAGAGTAAGGAAGCCAATGAAGGCTCTGTACAAGGCCGGCGCACACGCCGGATTTGAGCTGGTGGACCGTCCCGAGCCGGAAACCGGCCCCGGCGACGTGAAGATCCGCGTGATGACCACCGGAATCTGCGGCACCGACCTCCATATCCAGTCCTGGGACGCGTGGGCCCAGGGCATCATCCAGGCACCTCTGATTGCAGGCCACGAATTCTACGGTGAAGTGGTGGAAACCGGCGAGGACGTCATGGACGTCAAAGTGGGTGACCGCGTCTCCGGCGAAGGGCACATCGTCTGCGGCATCTGCCGCAACTGCCGCGCCGGACGCAAGCAGATGTGCATCCATACCGTCAGTGTCGGCGTCCAGCGCGACGGCGCGTTCGCCGAGTACGTGGTCATTCCCGAGACCAACGTCTGGGTGCACCAGGATCCGTCAGTCACTCCCGAACTCGGTGCGATCTTCGATCCGTTCGGCAACGCCGTCCACACCGCGCTGAGCTTCCCCCTGGTGGGCGAGGACGTGCTGATCACCGGAGCCGGTCCCATCGGACTCATGGCAATTGCCGTGGCCCGCCACGCCGGCGCCCGGAAGATCGCCATCACGGACGTCTCGGCGCCCCGGCTGGCCCTGGCCCGCCAACTCGGCGTGGACCTCGCCATCGACGTGTCGAAAATGCGCGTCCGGGATGCCCAGCGCGAACTGGGCATGCGCGAAGGGTTCGACATCGGCATGGAAATGTCCGGCCACCCCACCGCCCTGCCGGAAATGATCGACAACATGAACCACGGCGGCCGGATCGCGATGCTTGGCCTGCCGAGCCAGTCCATCGACATCGACTGGGGCAAGGTGGTCACGCATATGCTGACCATGAAGGGCATCTACGGCCGCGAAATGTTCGAGACCTGGTACGCGATGAGCGCCATGCTGTCCTCCAATCCCGTGCTGCACGCCAACATCTCGGCGGTGGTTACGGACACACTGCCCGCCACGGACTGGGAAAAGGGCTTCGAAGTTGCCCGCGCCGGCGTGGGCGGCAAGGTTGTCCTCGACTGGACCGTCTTCTAGCACGCGCCCCGCGGCGGGGGTTCCGCCCGCGGCGGGGGTTCCGCCCGCGGCGGCTGCGCCGCCACCACCACCCACACCCTTCCACTTCCGCTGAGGAGCGCACCAATGTATTCAGCCATCAAGGACCAGCTGCAGAACGAGCTGGATGAGATCCGCACCGCGGGCCTGTTCAAGACCGAACGCCACATCGACTCGCCCCAGGCCAGCCACATCACCGCCGGCCAGATCGGCGAGGCGGGGGCCACCGTGCTGAACTTCTGCGCCAACAACTACCTGGGCCTGGCGGATCACCCGGACATCATTGCCGCCGCTAAGGAAGCCATGGATGAGCGCGGCTTCGGCATGGCCAGCGTCCGCTTCATCTGCGGCACGCAGGACCTGCACCTGGCACTGGAGGCGCGTGTCTCCAAGTTCCTGGGCACGGAGGACACCATCCTGTTCTCCAGCTGCTTCGATGCCAACGGCGGCGTGTTCGAATCCCTCTTCGGTCCCGGGGACGCCATCATCTCCGACGCCCTGAACCATGCGTCGATCATCGACGGCATCCGGCTCTGCAAGGCCCAGCGGTTCCGCTACGCCAACCGCGACATGGCGGACCTTGAAGCGAAACTGATCGAGGCCACCACACAGGAGAAGCCGGCCCGCCGGAAGATCATCGTGACGGACGGTGTCTTCTCCATGGACGGCTACCTGGCTCCGCTGGAAGCGATCTGCAACCTGGCCGAGAAGTACGATGCCCTGGTGATGGTGGACGACTCACACGCCGTGGGCTTCATGGGAGCCACCGGCGCGGGCACCCCCGAGCACGCCGGAGTGGGCCAGCGGGTGGACATCTACACCGGCACGTTCGGCAAGGCGCTCGGCGGCGCCTCCGGCGGCTACGTCTCCGGCCGCGCCGAAGTGGTGGCCATGCTCCGCCAGAAGGCACGTCCCTACCTGTTCTCCAACTCGCTGGCACCGGCCATCGTGGCGGCAACGCTGAAGGCCCTGGACCTCGTGGAGAACTCCGCCGAGCTGCGTTCCAAACTCTTCGCCAACGCCGAGCTGTTCCGGAGCCGCATGGCGGCGGAGGGCTTTGACCTTCTCGACGGCGAGCACGCCATTGTGCCGGTGATGTTCGGCGACGCCGTGATGGCCGCCAAGGTGGCCGACCGGATGCTCCACCACGGCGTGTTCGTGACCGCGTTCAGCTACCCGGTGGTGCCCAAGGGTGCCGCCAGGATCCGCGTCCAGCTTTCCGCGGCGCACAGCGCGGACGACGTCGAAGCGTGCGTTCAGGCGTTCGTCGCCAGCCGCAACGCGGTGGGGTCCTAAGGTACTGACGTGACGTCCTGACGGGTGCAAGGATGGAGGCATGTCAGCAAATTACGATGTGGTGATTGTGGGCGGCGGCATTGCCGGGCTGTCCCTCGCCTCCGCCCTCGCCGGTAAATGCAGTGTGGCGCTTGTCGAGGCCGAGCAGTCCCTCGCCTACCACACCTCCGCCCGGTCGGCCCGGCAACTGATCCCCAGCTACGGCCCCGTGGTGGTGCAGGAGCTGACCCTCCGCACGCTCGGGCTGATCGCAGCACGGGACGCGGAGCTGCCGGAGCCTGTGCTGTCGCCGCGCAGCTTCATGCTGATCGGGGATGAGGACACCGTCCGGGAGGAAGCCAGCGGGCACATGCACCGGATCTCCCATGCCGAGGCCCTGGAGCTGTGCCCGGTGCTGGACCCCGGGTTCTTCACCGCCGCCGGCCTGGACACCGGTTCGTTCGCCTGCAACGCCCCCGTGCTGCTGGAGGACCACCGGCAGCGCGCCGAGGCGGACGGGGTGGACATCATCACCGGGGCCAAGGTCCATTCCGCCCAGCGTCTCGGATCCGGCTGGGAGCTCGGGGCCGGCCAGGAGGCGTTCCAGGCAGGCGTCGTGGTCAACGCGGCCGGCGCCTGGGCCGATGAACTTGCCGTGATCAGCGGCGTGGAGAAGCTCGGCCTGCAGCCGTACCGCCGCACGGCGGCGATTGTCGACGTCGAACGTTCCCTTCCTGAGTCATGCCCCATGGTGGCGGCCGCCGACGAGTCGTTCTATTTCCGCAAGGAAGGAAACGACGTGCTGATTTCGCCGTCGGAATCGGTGCCGAGCGGCCCGGAGGACGCGAAACCCTATCCCGGCGACGTTGAGGCCCTGGTGGCGCGGCTCAACGCGGTGACCACCATGGGCATCCGGAGCGTCAAGTCTGCGTGGACCGGCCTCCGCACGGAAGCCGCCGACGGCGTTCCGGTAGTGGGGTACGACGCCGAAGCCACCGGATTCTTCTGGCTCGCCGGGCAGGGCGGTTACGGTTTCCAGACCTCGTCCGGCATTGCGGAACTGGCTGCGGAACTGATCCTGGCCGGCCCGTCCGTGGGGCAGCGTGCCTGGGACGAGGAAACCGGGCTAAGTCCGGCATCCCGGACAGCGGCGGCCCTTGCCGCGACCCGCTGGTCCATCCGGCACTGAAGAATGGACTCATGAGCACCCTCATCACCAACATTGCCGAGCTGATGACCCAGGACGCGGAGCACCGCGTCCTCAACGATGCCGCCGTGGTGATCGAAGGCGAACGCATCTCCTGGATCGGGCCTGCCGCCGACGCGCCGGCAGCCGACGACGCCGTGGACGCCGGCGGCCGGGCGCTGCTCCCGGGCTGGGTGGATTCGCACACGCACCTGATCTTCGCCGGCGACAGGACCGCGGAGTTCGAGGCCCGGATGGCGGGGGAGAGCTACAGCGCCGGAGGCATTGCCGTGACCACGGGAGCCACCCGAAGCACCAGCGACTTCGACCTCACCCGGCTGGCCCTGGGCCGCGTGGCCGAGGCCGTCTCGCAGGGAACCACCTACCTGGAAACCAAGACCGGCTACGGCCTGGACCTGGAGAATGAAACGCGCAGCGCGCGCATCGCCTCCACGGTGGCTGACGAAGTGACCTACCTCGGCGCGCACCTGGTCCCCGCCGGCGCCGATGCCGACGAATACACGGACCTGGTCTGCGGACCCATGCTGGCGGCCGTCCGGCCCTATGTCGGCTGGGCGGATGTGTTCTGCGAGCAGGGCGCTTTCAACGAGGGACAGTCACGCCGAGTGCTGCAGGCCTGCAAGGAGGCCGGCCTGGGCCTGCGCGTCCACGGCAACCAGCTCGGTGAAGGCCCCGGCGTGCAGCTGGCCGTGGAGTTCGGTGCGGCAAGCGTGGACCATGTGAACTATCTGTCCGCCGCCGACATTGATGCACTGGCCTCCAGCTGGGCCGGGTGGCAGGCGTCCGGACCGCGGGGAACCGTGGCCACGTGCCTGCCGGCCTGCGACCTCTCCACGCGCCAGCCGCTGGCTCCCGGCCGCGAACTGCTCGACGCCGGGGTGCCGATAGCCCTGGCCTCCAACTGCAACCCCGGCACCTCCTACACCAGCTCCATGGCCTTCTGCGTCACCACCGCCGTGCTGCAGATGCGGCTCAGCGTCCACGAAGCCGTCCGGGCCGCGACGTACGGCGGCGCGCTGGCGCTGCGGCGCGAAGTGGGGAACGACGTCGACGGCGAACGGGCCGTGGGTTCGGTCGCCGTCGGCCACCGCGCGGACCTGCACCTGCTCAACGCACCCTCCGCCACGCACCTCGCGTACCGGCCGGGCATCCCGCTGACCCACGCCGTCTGGCGGGCGGGAGTCCGCGCCCGTTGACCGCGCGCTAGAAGATCACGGGCGGGGCGTTCAGGACCGTCTCGTCCACGCGGCGGTCCACCCACTGGCTGAACGGCTTGTCCAGCTCATACTTGCCCATGTCGGTACGCACCAGGGTCCGGACCTCGGCGTTGTCCGGGTTGTTGAGGGATTCGAAATACTCCACGGACCAGTGGAACCAGCGCATGCAGAACAGCCGCATCGTGAGCCCGTGCGTCACGAACAGCGCGTTAGGGGCGTAAGTGGGTTTGGACCAGTGCCGGTGCAGGGTCTCCATGAAGGAGGAGATCCGGTCGTAGACGTCCGAGCCGGACTCACCCTCGCGGAACCGGTAAAAGAAATGGCCGTAGGCGTTCCGGAGTTCCTTCTGGTCCTCGATCTCCCCGGCGATCTGGAAGTTCGCCCAGTCCTGTTCGCGGAGCCGGGGCTCTTCGATCACCCGCTCCACGAGGGATCCCAGGTTCAGCGCTTCGAGGGTCTGGTACGCGCGAAGGTAGGGCGAGACGTAAACGCACACCTGCCGCCCGTCCAGTTCCCGCCGGATTTGCTCACCGGCGGCCTTCGCCTGTTCCACGCCGAGCTCCGTCAGCGGTATCCGGTAATCGGGCACCCGGTTATAGATGGAAGTATCGGCATTGGCGGCGGACTGGCCATGCCGGATCATGATGATTTTTCCGGGCGCGCTCATAAATTCCAAGCATAGGCCCGGGCGGGGGAGCCTCCTCGGAGGGTCGGCTCGCCGCGGACAGGAAAGAACCAGAAAGTGGAGGCAAGATAGGAACATGCTGGTTCCCTCCCGCCGTCGTCTGCGGATCGAAGTCTGGATTGTCCTGGGTCTGTCACTGGGGCAGTCCGCCGTGTACTCGGTCGTGCAGCTGCTGGACAAGATGACGCGTGCACCCCTGGCGGAGGGCACCTCCACACTGAACCGCTCGCAGAGCACCCGCGAATACTTCGACCTGACGTACCAGCTGCTGGACATTGTGTTCGCGCTGGTGCCGGTGCTGCTGGTGATCTACTTCCTCACCGAGCACCGGCCGGCAGGGGAGTCCGGCGCCTCGGCCTTCCGCAAACTTGGTTTCAACTTTGCCCGTCCGGGCAAAGACCTCCTGCAGGGGCTGGGCCTCGCAGCGCTGATCGGCATTCCGTCCCTGGGGCTCTACGCGGCCGGCCGGGCGCTGGGCATCACCACCGCCATCATTCCCAGCGCACTGGACGCCTACTGGTGGACCATTCCTGTGCTGATCCTCTCCGCCGTACGCCACGGGATCGTTGAGGAAGTCATCGTGGTGGGGTACCTGCTGGACCGGCTCGGCAAATTCGGGTGGAGCATGCCGCTGGCCATCTTCGCCAGCTCCATGCTCCGGGGCAGCTACCACCTCTACCAGGGCTTCGGCCCGTTCATCGGCAACGCCGTGATGGGCGCGGTGTTTGCCTGGATCTACACGAAGACCCGCCGGGTTATGCCGTTGGTGATCGCCCACGCGCTGCTGGACATCGTGGCTTTCGTCGGCTTCAGCCTCTTCGGCAAGGCCATGGGGCTGGGCTAGCGGCAGGCCGCCGACCAGGGCGATCGGCTTAAAAGGATTCGGCCGCTATCGGTGGGTGACGTCGTTGGCACCCGCTGATAGCGGCCGAAGTTCAGGGGCAGCAGGCTGCCCGTGGTCCAAGGCGGACCACATAGCGGATCAGGATCAGATGGTTACTGCCCCGGCGGCGGTTTCGAAAGTGACGGAAAGGATTCCCGGCGTCCCGTGAGGGGCGATCCAGTTCACCGCAACGTCTTCCAGCGGCCGTTCCACCGGTTCGCCCAGCCACTCCGTGACCCGCTCCGCGGAGCCGGCAATGGTGAGGCTGGACATCTTGACGTTGCTTGCGTAGGCGTTGGACGGGTGAAGGTCCGGGTCGCCTTCCCACTTGAGCATGTAGGGCACCTGCGGGTCCGCGATGAGGCCCAGGATGCCGATCTGCTTCCAGACGAGTTCGCGGCCGTCGGGGAACTTGCGGTTGCCGTTGACGGCGGAGCGGCCGAGGCGTTCTTCGAACGGTGCCAGGTCGTCCACTTCGACGCACCAGCCCATCCAGCCGCCACCGGCTGCGGAGCGTGCCCGAACGGCTTGGCCGAACGGAGCCTTGTCGGATGCCGGGTGGTCCAGGACCTCCACGACCTCCAGGTATTTGTGCCCGGCGAGCGGGATGATCATATTGCGGGTGCCGAAACGGGGGTGCACCCCGCCCTTTACGGCTTCGACGCCGAGGGCGGACGAAATACGTTCGGTGGTGGCTGCCAAGCCATCCTGTTCACAGGCGTAAGAGACGTGATCCATGCGCATGCCATCATCTTGGCACTTTGTGATGGAGCTCTCAGCTAAGGTTCCCCTAACTGTGATGGGATGTCCTTGGAGACCCGCCTGAAGACCACGAAATCACACGCCTGACGTCCTTCGTCACAAAGCTGTTCACGCGCAACTTCCCATTCCTAGACTGGGCCCAGGTCATGAGCGCCAGCACTGAGCCCCGGCTTGCTGGCCGGCAACCCTCGTTCCGCGGTGGGGTGCCCCGGGTGAAGACCTGGCCCTCCGGCAACCGCCGGGCGGCAAGCGCGGCACCGGTCCTGCCACGGCATATATCCTGCCTCCGGCACAGGTGCCCTTCCCAAGAAGGAGCTTCCCGATGTCCAACGCATGGTAATTCGAAACCCGCCAGATCCACGCCGGCCAGGAGCCGGACAGCGCCACCGGTGCCAGGGCGCTGCCGATCTACCAGACGACGTCGTTCGTGTTCCCGAGCGCGGAGAGCGCAGCCAACCGTTTTGCGCTGGCCGAGCTTGCGCCCATCTACACGCGGATCGGCAACCCCACCCAGGACGCGGTGGAACAGCGCGTGGCCAGCCTCGAAGGCGGCCTGGCAGCGCTCCTGCTCAGCTCGGGCCAGACTGCCGAGACGTTCGCCATCCTCAATGTCGCCGAAGCCGGCGACCACGTGGTGGCCAGCCCCAGCCTCTACGGCGGCACGTACAACTTGCTGGCCCACACCCTGAAGAAGTTCGGCATCTCGGTGACGTTCGTGGAGGATCCGGACAACCTGCAGCAGTGGCAGGACGCCGTCCGGCCCAACACCAAGCTCTTCTTCGCCGAGGTGGTGTCCAACCCGCGCCAGGACGTTCTGGACATCGAGGGTGTCTCGCGCACCGCCCACGAGGCAGGCGTGCCGCTGATTGTGGACAATACGCTGTCAACGCCGTACCTCATCCGGCCATTGGAGTGGGGCGCGGACATCGTGGTTCACTCGGCAACGAAGTACCTTGGCGGCCACGGCAGTGCCATCGCCGGAGTAATCGTGGACTCGGGCAACTTCGACTTCGGCAAGGACCCCGGGAAGTTCCCGGGCTTCAACACCCCGGACCCAACGTACAACGGACTCGTGTACGCACGGGACCTCGGGGCGGAGGGTGCCTTGGGGGCCAACCTCTCCTACATCCTCAAGGCCAGGGTCCAGCTGCTTCGCGACCTGGGCTCGGCAGTTTCCCCGTTCAACGCCTTCCTCATCGCCCAGGGACTGGAAACCCTGAGCCTGCGCGTTGAGCGCCACGTTGCCAATGCGCTGAGCGTTGCCGAATGGCTGGAAGCCCGGTCCGACGTCGAATCCGTTGCCTATGCAGGGCTTCCGTCCAGCCCCTGGTACGAGCGGGGCCGTAAGTACGGGCCAAAGGGCACCGGCGCTATCGTGTCGTTCAACATTGCCGGCGGGGCCGAGGCCGGTAAGCGGTTCGTGGATGCCTTGGAACTTCACTCCCATGTGGCGAACATCGGCGACGTGCGCTCCCTGGTCATCCACCCGGCGTCGACCACGCACAGCCAGCTGACAGCCGAACAGCAGGCCGTGGCGGGCGTGACGCCGGGACTGGTCCGGCTCTCGGTGGGGCTGGAACATATCGATGACATCATCGCCGACCTTGACGCCGGATTCCGCGCCGCCAAAGGCGACTGAGGGACCGGAAGGGGCTGCCCGGACGGACCTGCCGCCGCAGTGCTGACCCCGTATGACTCCCGGTGCCACGACGCCGGGAGTCATATTGGTGTCACAATCTTCGCCATTGCCGGGACGCATTTCGTAGACTCACTACAGGTCATGAGTGCCAGCGACAGCCCCGGCTTGCTGGCCGGCAACCCTCCTTACGCGGCGGGGTGCCCCGGGTGAAGACCTGGCCTGCCGGCCAGTTGGCGGCAGGCAAGCGCGAAGAAGAGGTCCTCAGATGACGATTGCCGTCACCCGCAGCGGTGTACCCGAAACAAACATTCACGCAGCGAGCAACACAGTGAATACCAACACCACAGGCACCGCCCCTCAGGGCACCTTCCCTGACGGCGCCGTCAGGTTCCTGAGCATCGGAGGCCTTGACCTTGAAGCCGGCGGTCATCTGCCCGACGTCACGCTCGGCTACGAAACCTGGGGAACGCTGAACGCGGACCGTTCCAACGCCGTGCTGGTGCAGCATGCACTCACCGGCAGCACCCATGTGACCAGGGGGGCAAGCGACGAAGAAGGCTGGTGGGAGCAGCTTGCCGGCCCGGGCGCCCCCGTTGATACCGACAAGTACTTCGTGGTCTCCATCAACATCGTGGGCGGCTGTTACGGTTCCACCGGCCCGTCCACCCCCGCCCCGGACGGGAAGCCCTGGGGCTCGCGGTTCCCCTTGGTCACCCTGCGGGACACCACCGCGGCAGAGGCCCGGCTGGCGGATGCACTGGGCATCGGGAGCTGGTACGCGGTGCTGGGCGGATCCATGGGCGGAGCCCGCGCCCTGGAATGGGCCGTGAGCTACCCGGACCGGGTCCGGCGCTGCGGCGTGATTTCCATTGGCGCCAGCAGCACCGCCGAGCAGATCGCCTTCGCCCAGGCGCAAACCCTCGCCATCCGCCAGGACGTCAACTTCAATGGCGGCGACTACTACGGCGGCCCCGAGCCTGAAGCCGGGCTGGCCCTTGCCCGCAGGATTGCACACATCACGTACCGCTCCGCGGGCGAGTTCGAGACCCGCTTCGGCCGCAGCGCCCAGGGCGGTGAAGCGCCGCTCCAGGCAGTCTCGCTGGGCGACCGCGGCCGCTACCAGGTGGAGAGCTACCTCGACCACCAGGGCACCAAACTGGTCCGGCGTTTCGATGCCAACAGCTACATCGCGATCACCGAGGCACTCATGAGCCACGACGTCGGCCGGGGCCGCGGTCCGCTCAAGGAAGCCCTGGCACAGACCAAGGCCGAATTCTTCATTGCCGCTGTGGACACTGACCGGCTGTATTTCCCTGCCCAGTCGCACGAACTCGCCGCTGCGCTCCCGGGTGAGGTGCCGGTGCACGTGATCGAGGCGCCCATCGGCCACGACGGATTCCTGACCGAGATCGGCCAGCTCAACAAGCAGCTTCGGCAGAACTTCTTCGCGTAGTACGCCCCGCTCAATGTGCATTTTTGCAGAGCAGTCCTGCAGAAAATGGCGTTGAGCCTGCGGCAATGTGAGTCCATACTCTAGGGGACCGGCGCGTTGGTGGTGCACATCACACGCGTCCGCTACGGAATGGTCCACATGGTGTCGACGGAGACGCCGAAGGAGTTCACAAAATGAGCACACAAAACTCTGCCGCAAGGCGCACGGACGAGACTGACGTCAAAGCCTCAGGGCTGAGGAAAGTGGTAACGGCCTCAATGGCCGGCACCGTTGTGGAATGGTATGAGTTCTTCCTCTACGCCTCCGCGGCCACCTTGGTCTTCGGCAAGATGTTCTTTCCCAATTCCGGTACGGAGCTGGACGGGATCATTGCCGCCTTCGTCACGTATGCGGTGGGCTTCGTCGCCCGCCCCATCGGCGGCATCGTCTTCGGCCACTTCGGCGACAAGTTCGGCCGCAAGCAGCTGCTCCAGCTGAGCATCATCCTGGTGGGCGTCTCCACCTTCCTGATGGGCTGCCTGCCCACCTTCGCGCAGATCGGCTACTGGGCTCCGGCACTGCTGGTGTTCCTGCGCTTCGTGCAGGGTTTCGCCGTCGGCGGTGAATGGGGCGGCGCCGTGCTGCTCGTAGCCGAACACAGCCCCAGCAAGTCGCGCGGATTCTGGTCCAGCTGGCCTCAGTCCGCCGTCCCCATGGGCAACCTCCTGGCCACCGGCGTGCTGTTCACGCTGTCCTCCACGCTGTCCTCCGCGGACTTCCTCGGCTGGGGCTGGCGCGTGGCGTTCTGGCTGTCCGCGGTGATCGTGATCGTCGGCTACTACATCCGCACCAAGGTCCAGGATGCCCCCATCTTCCTCGAGGCCCGCAAGGAAGTCACCGTGGAAAAGAAGGGTTACGGCGTCGCCGAAGTCTTCCGCCGCTACCCGCGCGGTGTCTTCACCGCCATGGGCCTGCGGTTCGCGGAAAACATCCTCTACTACCTCGTGGTCACGTTCTCCATCACGTACCTGAAGGTCGTGGTCCAGACCGACACCTCCAGGATCCTGCTGCTCCTGCTTGTGGCACACTTCATCCACTTCTGCGCAGTGCCGCTGGTGGGAAAGATGTCCGACGCCTTCGGCCGCCGCCCCGTGTACATGGCCGGCGCGATCCTCGGCGGCACGTGGGGCTTCTTCGCCTTCCCCATGATGGACACCGCCAACGACCTCGTCATCCTCGCCGCCATCACCATCGGGCTCCTTTTCCACGCGCTGATGTACGCCGGGCAGCCGTCCATCATGGCCGAGATGTTCCCCACCCGGATGCGCTATTCGGGCGTATCGCTGGGCTACCAGGTCACCTCGATCGTCGCCGGTTCCCTGGCGCCGATCATCGCCACCGCCCTGCTGAGCACCTTCAAGTCCTCCACCCCGGTGGCGCTGTACCTGCTGGGCGCCTGCATCGTGACGGCGGTTTCCGTGTACTTCCTCAAGGAGACGCGCGGCATTTCCCTGCACGACGTCGACGCGGCAGACGCGCAGGGCACGGCGGACCTCCTTGCCGCAGGCAAGAAGTAGTCCCTTATGCGAGCAGCAGTCCTCTACTCCACGGTTCCCGCAGGAACCGGCTACACCGAAGCCCGTCCGCTGCAGATCCAGGAACTGGACCGGCCCGAACCGCGGTCCGGCGAGCTCGGCGTCGCTATCACCTACTCAAGCCTGTGCCACTCGGACCTTTCGGTGGTGGACGGCTCCCGCGTCAGGCCGCTGCCTATGGCGCTCGGACACGAAGCCGTGGGCAGGGTGGTGGCTGTCGGCGAGGGCGTGGACGACGTCTCGACCGGCGACCACGTGGTGCTGGTCTTCGTCCCCAGCTGCGGAAACTGCCGCGCATGCCGGGCAGGCCGCCCGGCCCTGTGCCACCGCGCCGCGGAGGTCAACGGCTCGGGGGACCTCCTGCACGGCGAGGCGCTGCTGCGGACGCCGGCGGGGGAGCGGATCAACCACCACCTTGGAGTCTCGGCCTTTGCGGACTATGCCGTGGTGGCCCGGGAATCCGTCGTCGTGATCGGCGACGACGTCCCGGACACTGTGGCGGCCATGTTCGGCTGCGCCGTGCTCACCGGAATGGGCGCCGTGCTGAACACGGCGGAGGTCACCGCCGGCCAGTCGGTGGCCGTGTTCGGGCTCGGCGCGGTGGGCCTGTCCGCCGTGATGGCGGCGTCCCTGGCCAGTGCCGCTGCCGTCATCGCCATCGATCCCAACCAAGGCAAGCACCAGCTCGCCCGGGACTGCGGCGCCACGGCAGTGGGAACACCCGACGACGCCGCCCGGCTGGTCGCTGAGGCGACCGGCGACGGCGTGGACATCGCCGTCGAGGCTGTGGGATCCGCCGGGGTGATCGCCTCCTGCCTGGACCTCGTGACGCGCGGCGGCGCCGTCGTCTCCGTCGGACTGCCGAACCCCACCGCGGAACTGACGGTGGGGGCCCTGCAGTTCGCCGGCGCCGGGAAACGGCTGCTCGGTTCCTACATGGGGGATGCCGTGCCGGAGCGGGACATTCCGCTGTACCTTGACCACTGGCGGGCAGGGCGGCTTCCCGTGGAGCTGCTGCACACGGACACCAGGCCGCTGGCGGAAATCAATGAAGGCCTCGATGCCCTGGCCGCCGGCGACGTGGTGCGCCGGCTGTTCCAGGCGTAGCTGCGCTTCAGCAGGCGTAGGTGCACTCCAGTCGGGCGCTTTAGCGGGCGCGCTTTGGCGCGGAAGGCCCCAGTGTCAGGCCGCCAGGATTTCCTGGCGGCCTGACACTTCCGCCTTGAGCGCATCCACTACGGCCCGGACGGACGCCGAGCGGAGCGACTCCGGACGCGCCACCGCCCAGATGGGCAGCTGGCGCTGGAACAGCTCGGGCAGCACCGGCACGAACTCCGGCTTGTCCGCAACCATGAAATTCGGCAGCAGGCCGATGCCCGCGCCGCAGCGGACAGCCTCCACCTGGGCGAACACGCTGGTTGCCTGGAAGCTGGATTTGGGGGCGGGCAGCTGTGAGGAGCGGTGTCCCAGTTCGGTGACCTGCAGCGCCGACTCCACGTAGGAGACAAAGCCGTGATCGCGGACGTCGTCCAGTGCGGCAGGCAGCCCGCGGGACCGGACATACTGCGGGCTGGCGTAGAGCCGCAGGAAATAGTTGGTGAGGAAGATGGGCTGCGCGTTGGTGACTTCCATCCGGCCCACCACTACTTCCAGGTCCACGCCTGACCGGTTCTGGCTGGCTTTGCGGGTGGCGCTGAGCATCTCGACGTTCAGCAGCGGATTGTCCTGTTGCAGGCGGACCAGCGCCGGTGCGACGAATTCGGCGCCGAATCCGTCGGACGTGCTGATCCGGACCATGCCCGAGAGCGAAGCGTCGCCGTTCCCCATGGCTCCGGCGAGTGACCCCAGCGTCGCCTCGATCGCCTCGGCTGCGGCAACGGCCTGGCTGCCCAGTTCGGTCAGTTCCCAGCCGTGCGGGGTGCGCTCCAAGGTCCGTCCGCCCAGCTGCTTGTCCAGCGCCAGGATGCGGCGGGAGATGGTGGTGTGGGTGGTGCCAAGCGTCTCCGCGACGGCGTTGAACCTGCCCAGCCGGGCAACGGTCAGCAGGATCAGCAGGTCGTCCGGACTCGGCAGCCGGTTCAAATCCATGGTTCAGCCTTTTCGGATCAGTGTGCATCAATGCACATACCCTCTGTAATTTCTCCCCTTGATTGCACTGTAACAGGGTGTGATGGTGGATAAGGAACTTCCGGCCGCATCGGCCGGTACACGAAGCAAAGGAGCTTTCGCCATGGCAGTAGTCGGCTGGATCGGTCTGGGGAACATGGGTGGGTCCATGTCAGCAAACCTGGCAAAAGCCGGGCATGAGGTCCGGGGATTCGACCTCAACCCCGAGGCGGTGGCAGCTGCCGAAGCCGGCGGTGTGAAGCCCGTGGCGAGCATTGCCGATGCGGTGGACGGGGCCGACGTCGTGTTCACGATGCTGCCGAAGGGCGAGCACGCCCGTGCCGTGTACCTGGGCGAGGACGGGGTCCTGGCCCACGCCGATACCCGTACGCTCCTGGTGGATTCCTCCACCATCGATATCGCCTCCGCCCAGGCGCTGCACGACGCCGCCGCTGCCGCCGGCTTCCGCTTCGTGGACGCCCCGGTCTCAGGCGGCATGAGCGGTGCGAAGGCCGGAACACTCACCTTCATGATCGGCGGCGAGGCGGGGGCCGTGGCCGAGGCCACCGACTACATCCGTCCCATGGCTGGCAATGTCATTCCCACCGGCGGCGCCACTACGGGGCAGGCAGCGAAAATCTGCAACAACCTGATGCTCTTCATCAACCTTGCCTCCACCGCCGAGGGAGCCGTGCTCGCCGATCGCCTGGGCCTGGACAAGCAGGTCTTCTGGGACATCGCCTCGGTGTCCTCGGGAGACAGCTGGGCGCTGCGGACCTGGTATCCGGTGGGCGGCGTGGTTCCCACCGCCGCCTCCAACAATGACTTCGCCCCTACCTTCACCACCGAGCTCGCCAACAAGGACATCGGCCTGGCGATCAGTGCTGCCCGCGACACGGGCACGCCGCTGGAAATCGGCGAGCACGTGCAAACCCTCTTCCAGCGGCTCATCGATTCGGGCCAGTCCGGCAAGGACTGCTCGATGATCATCAAACTCGTCGACGGCTCGCTCGAGACCGCCAACTAGCTTCAGCCGGCATCACGAAAAGGACTTTCCCCATGCAACGCATTCCGCACTTCATCAACGGCGCCCTGATCAGCGACGCCGACCGCTTCGGCCCCGTCTTCAACCCCGCCACCGGCGCCCAGGAAAAGGAAGTGGCCCTGGCCTCCGCCGCCCGGGTGGAGGAAGCCATCGCCGCCGCCCAGGCCGCCCTGCCGGGCTGGCGGGCCACCAGCCTGGCCAGGCGCACCAACATCTTCTTCCGCGTCCGGGAACTCCTGACGCAGCGCAAGTCCGAGCTGGCCGCCATCCTGACCAGTGAGCACGGCAAAGTACTTTCCGATGCCGAGGGCGAAATCTCCCGCGGCCTGGAAAACATCGAGTTCGCCACCGGGCTTTCCCACATGCTCAAGGGCGAGCGTTCGGAGCAGGTTTCCAGCGGCGTGGACGTCCACTCGGTCCGCCAGCCCGTGGGCGTGGTCGCCTGCATCACGCCGTTCAACTTCCCCGCCATGGTGCCGCTGTGGATGATCGGCAGTGCGCTGGCATGCGGAAATACGGTGCTCCTGAAGCCCAGCGAGAAGGACCCGTCGTCGGCCGTTTTTATTGCTGAAGTCTTCGCCGAGGCGGGCCTGCCGCCGGGGGTCCTGAACGTGGTCCACGGCGACAAGGAGGCTGTGGACGTCCTGCTGGAACACCCCGGTGTGAAGGCCGTCAGTTTCGTGGGATCCACGCCCATTGCGCAGTCCATCTACAAGCGGGCGGCCGACCATGGCAAGCGCGTCCAGGCGCTCGGCGGTGCCAAGAACCACATGGTGGTCCTGCCGGACGCAGACCTGAATATGGCGGCAGACGCGGCCGTGTCGGCCGCGTACGGCTCGGCGGGGGAACGGTGCATGGCCGTGTCCGTGCTGGTGGCGGTGGGCAACATTGCCGACGACCTCGTATCGGCGATCAGCAGCCGCATGGCGACCCTGAAGATCGGCCCCGGCACGGACCCCTCCTCGCAGATGGGGCCACTGATCACCAAGGAACACCGGGACAGGGTCGCTTCCTACGTTGCCGGCGCTGAAGACGAAGGTGCCACCGTCGTCGTGGATGGCCGTTCGCAGCAGTTCGACTCCGACGGCTTCTTCATCGGGGTCAGCCTGGTGGACCACGTGAAGCCGGGCATGAAGGTGTACGACGACGAAATCTTCGGCCCCGTGCTGTCGGTGGTCCGCGCGGACAGCTACAGCGACGCCGTCAGGCTGGTGAACGACAACGAATTCGGCAACGGCGTGGCGATCTTCACACGCGACGGCGGGGCAGCCCGCCAGTTCGAGTTCGACGTCGAGGCCGGCATGGTGGGCGTCAACGTGCCGATCCCGGTTCCGGTGGGGACGTTCTCCTTCGGCGGCTGGAAGAACTCGCTGTTCGGCGACACCCACATGTACGGCCCGGACAGTATCCGCTTCTACACCCGCGGCAAGGTGGTGACCACGCGCTGGCCGGATCCGTCCACCTCAGTGATTGACCTCGGCTTCCCGCAGGTCGACTAGGCGTCACGCTGGGCAGGCCATCTGCCTGCAGCAAACAGCCCGTGCCCCGACCGCCAAAGCAGTCGGGTCGCGGGCTGTTTCAGGAACTTATCCGGTCCTTGGCCTCGGTGCGCCCCTGCAGCGGGAGTGCTGCCCTCATTGACCAGCTGCGGGACTTGGAGGATCTGAAGTCGGCCGCGGCGGGGCTGCAGGCCAGCTTCTCGGTGGCGTTCCGTCCAGCAGCGCTGCGCTCAAGCCGAAGCAGGGCTTCCCGAGGATGAGTTGGGCAAAGGTGTTGCCGCCCAGATCGCTCTGGCCCGGCGTGAATCCCCGGCCCGCGGCGGATGGCTTCCGGGACTAGCCAAAGCCCTCGTAAAGGAGATGCCCCGCACGTTGGCTGCCCTGCACAACGGACAGCTCAATGAATGGCGTGCCACGCTGCTGGTCAAGGAAACAGCCTGCCTGTCCGCTGCCGACCGGTGTGCCGTCGACGAACAGCTCGCCGCGGACACCGGGACGTTGGCCGGCGCCGGCCGGCTCTACACCGCCCCCGGGGACCGGTGAGCTGGTAGCAATGGATTCCCGGGCCCGGCTCTTCCCGGCCGGACTGCGCCGCTTCATCCAGGCCCGGGACGACACGTGCCGCAGACCCTACTGCGATGCGCCGATCCGCCACCACGACCACATCCTCGCGTGGCATCACGGAGGGCCCACCAGCCACAGCAACGGCAGCGGACTCTGCGAATCCTGCAACCACCAAGGAATCACCCGGCTGGCGCTCCGAACCACGCCCCGGCCCCGGCACACCCTGCAAATCCGCACCGCGACCGGGCACACCTACCAATCCACCGCGCCGCCACTGCCGGGGACACCGGCACTTGGGATGGAACCGGCGGGCTCGCGGGTGCCCGGATCGATGCTGCCCGTCAACCGTCGCAGGAGACGCGAATTACTCCACCGTGCCAAAGTCCTGAAACGCACCCGCTTCAGCAACTCGCTGGCGGCCTGACGAGAAACTGTCCTGAGGAGAAACGGGAGATTGGGCGTCTAGCCCTTCATGATCTCGTCGCGCCGGGCCATGTATTCCTCCATGGCGATCTCGCCGTTGCTGTACTGCTGGTCCAGCTCGGCCAGTTTCCGCGCGCGGAAACCCTGGGGAGCCGACGGCGGCGGGGGAGTTGCCGGGGCGGACGGCTGCTGCTGTTGCTGGCGTGACTGGTTGGCCGGGTATTCCGGGCTGTCCTCGTACGGCACCTGGCCGGGGCCGCCCGGAGCCGGGTACCCGCCAGTCGGGTGGCCGGGGTTTTGGTAGCCCGGATTCTGGTAGTCAGCGGTCGGGTGACCCGGGTTCTGGTAGGGCTGGTCCAGCGGGGGCTGCTGAGGCCCGCCGAGCTGCCGGAAGCCGCCGCCGAAGTAGTCCTGCTGGGTGTAGCCGTCCCGGGGCTGGTTGTTCGGGCGGCCCGGCTGCTGGCCGGGGAACTGGCCGGGGTACTGTCCGTTGAAACCCTGGTTTTGGTTCCTGCCCCGGACGGACTTCCGGTACATGCGCATGGCGAAGGGAATCAGGAACGACAGGATGATGATCCAGAAGAACATGTTACTCACGGTGGAGGGCCTCTCAGAAGTGTCCCTTAAGTTTAACCCCGGCAGCCAAGCCCGGCGTTTGGCCGTTCTGGCCACCTATTTCCGGACCACCGGCATTTCCAGGAACTTCCCGTAGGCCTCAACCGCCTCATCGATAGCGCGGTTGGTCGCTCGGTTGCCGCCATTGCCGGGGTCCGGTCCGGTGCGGATGTCCAGCTCGCAGTTTCCGCCGGCCAGGACATGGCGCCAGGATCCGATCATGCGGCCATCCCGGAGCACAACGTGCATGGGGGCGTCCCGCTCGGGCATTGCCGGGGCCGTGCCGCCCAGGAAGTGCCGTGTGCGGGAATAGCCCATCACGTATTCGTCGTAGCACTGGATCAGGTCGATCCGGGGCTGGCCACCTTCCGCAGGCTCCGGCTGCGGGTTCAGCTGGGAATGAAGCGGGCTGAAAGGAACCGGGCTGAAATGAACCTCCATACCGTCCAGCGCGGCGGTCTCGAGCGAGTCGGGGTCGCTTTCCAGCGCCTGTGCCAGCCCGAGCCTGACGTCCGTGACGGTGAGCCCGGACCAGTCGGCGCAGTCTTTGGCGGTGGCGGGCCCGCGGCTTTGGAAATAGCGCCGGACGAGTTCAGCCAACGCCGCGGGACGGTCGGCGGGCGCGCCGGGTGCCGCCGGGACACGTTCGTCGAACAGGGCGTAGGTCTGCCGGAGCGCACCGCCCTTGCTGCGGACTGGCGTTCCGCTGGTCAGGACCCCGCTGATCTCCGCGTGCATGATCAGGTACGCCAGCTCCAGGCCCTTGCCCGCAAAACCGCTGCGCTGCAGTTCCGCCGCCAGCTGCTCCCGGGTCTTGTGGGCGCCGCCGGCCACGGCAGCGGCCAGGACTCCAGCACTCCGCGACGCCCTCTCGGCGTCAATGCCGGTCTGCCGGTACATGCCCTGGTTTCCCCGATGCAGCCGCGGTGCGGACAGCGCCAGGAGCCAGCGGAGGTCGTCGCGGTGCACAAAGTGCCAGGTGGGCCGCAGGATGTGCGTCCTGAGGATCCGGCCGTCGGCCACCGCCTGTTCGACGTCGGCAGCGGAGGCTCCTGCAGTGCGTTGCGCCAAGGACCAGCGCGCATAGGGGAATTCCTGGGACTGCACGGCCAGGAGGTTCTTCAGCGCGGCTTCCGGCGAGGATGCGTGGGGCGGGCGCAGCTGCTGCCGTCTTAGCCTCAGCCTGACGACGTCGTCGGAGTCCACCTGTGCGCTACTTCCGCCCGGGCTCTAGTCCCGGGACCTCGCCCGACCCCAGCGGCATCCCGGGACCGAAAGCCGGCCCCGGCGTGGGCCGCTTGGCAGTGATGCCGTCCCCGGAGGACTGGTGGCGCAGCCGGCGGACAACCCACGGAACAAAGTATTCGCGTGCCCACACCAGGTCGCCGGACCGCGCCTCGCGCCAGGTGCGCTGGGGGAGTGGCTTAGGGGAGAGCGGCTCCAGGGTGTGTTGGATGTTGAGGGAATCCAGCACCATGGCCGCGATGGTGTGGTGGCCCAACGGCGAGAAGTGCAGGCGGTCCTGATCCCACATCTGCGGATCGCCGAGCTGGCGCAGCGACCACATGTCGGCGATGACGGCGTCGTGCCGTGCCGCAACGGTTCGCAGGTTCTCGTTGTAGATGGCGATCTTGCTGCGGAGCCTGCCGAGGACGGAGGATCCGGTGTCCGGGCCGTTGAACAGGACAACGGTGGCGCCGCCGAGGCTGAGGATATGCACCACCGAATCGAGCTTTTCAGCCAGCGCATCGGGGTCGCCGCCGGGCCGGATGAGGTCGTTGCCGCCCGCGGACAGCGTCACCAGATCCGGTTTGAGGGCAAGGCACGGTGCAAGCTGCTGATCCACGATCTGCTCCAGGAGCCGTCCGCGCACGGCCAGGTTCGCGTAGGCGAAATCAGCGTGGCCACGGCTCAGTTCCTCGGCCACCCGGTCGGCCCAGCCGCGGTGCCCGCCGGGGCTTCCGGGCTCAGGATCCCCGATGCCTTCCGTGAAGGAATCGCCCATGGCCACGTACCGGCCCCAGGGGTGCGCGTCGACAGTGTCCTGCGGGTTCGGAATGGCTTCAGTTTCGCTCACGTGTCCATCCTGCCTCGTTAGTGCAAAGCTACGCCACCGTAGGTTGTTACCCGAGGGTAACTGTAAGAATGGACCCATGACTGAAGCCGACGTTTCCACTGCCCCTGTTGTCCTGTGGTCCACTCCTGACGAAGCGCGCTCGGGAAAGCCCCTACTGGTCCTGTTGCACGGTTACGGTGCGAACGAACAGGACCTGCTCAGCCTGGCCGATCTGCTGCCCGGCGATTTCGCGGTAGCGTCCGTGCGTGCCCCCATCGCCATGGGTCCGGGCTTCACCTGGTTCCCATTGACGGACTCCGCGGACTATTCCCTGGACGCGGTCAAGACTGCCGCCGGCTTCGTGCTGGACTGGCTCGACGGCGTCAAGGGCAACCACTCCTCCGTCACGCTCCTCGGGTTCTCCATGGGCATGGCGATGGCCACCACGCTGCTGAGGCAGCGCCCGGCCGACTTCGCCGCCGTCGTCGGACTCTCCGGGTTTGTGGTGAATGCCGGAGCGGACCCGAGCTTCCACGACGACGAACTGGACGGCAACGTGCCGCTGTTCTGGGGCCGTGACCAGCAGGACCCCGTCATCACCCAGGACAAGATCGAATACACCATGGGCTGGGTGCGGAACCACGTGAAGCTGACGAAGGTCCTCTACACGGGGATGTGGCACGGGATCAACCAGCAGGAGATTGGCCACGTCTCGGAGTTCCTCACCCACGAGGTGCTGAAAAAGTAGTTCAGGAACCGGCAGGCGTTGAAATACGCACGGTCCGGCCGTTCACTGTGACGGTGTCGCCGTGGTGGAGCTGCCTGCCACGGCGGTCGTCTATCTCGCCGTTGACCTTGACCAGCCCGTTCCTGATCAGCTCCGCAGCCTCGACGCCGTCCTCTACGAGGCTGGCCAGTTTCAGGAGCTGGCCCAGGCGGATCATGTCGTCGCGGATGGGGATCTCTTCGATTTCCGGGTTGCTCATACAAGCAATGATGCCTGACGTAAGGTGAATCCAGTGACCCACGCACCCCGTCTCCCACTCATTGCAGGACTACCGCTGGCTGTAGCCGCCGGACTCGCCATCCCCGTCCAGGGCCGGATCAACGGGGCCCTGGGCGCCCGCTTGAACGATGGCATAGCCGCCGCCGTGGTGAGTTTCACCACGGGACTGGTCGTGATGACCGCGGTCTCGCTGGTCCTGCCGAGGGGACGCCGAGGACTGGCCCAGATCCTGCCCGCACTCCGGGAACGGCGGTTTCCGCCGGTGTACGTCATGGCCGGCGGCATCGGCGCCTTCTTCGTTTTTGCCCAGTCCTTCACTGTTGGCCTGCTTGGTGTTGCCCTCTTTACTGTTGCCACGGTCACGGGGCAGACGCTGAGCGGGCTGCTGGTGGACCGGCTAGGTATCGGCCCCGCCGGCAAGAAGTCCGTCACCGGCATCCGAGTCCTGGGCACCGTGCTCACGATCGCCGCCGTCGCCTGGGCCGTGTCCCCGCGGTTCGGCGGGGCTGGCGGTTCCGGCGCCGGGGGAGACGGCGCGGACCCGGCCAAGCTGCTGCTGCCGGTGCTCCTGCCCGTCATCGCGGGCTTCCTGATGAGTTTCCAGCAGGCAATGAACGGGACGGCCACAGTGCATTACGGCACACCCATCGCCGCAACCCTGGTGAACTTCATCTCGGGCGCCACCGTGCTGTGGCTCGCCTGGCTGATCAAGCTCGCTGTCGCGGGAGCCGGCAACGGACTGCCCGCTGAATGGTGGTACTATCTGGGCGGTCCCATGGGGTGCGCGTTCATCGGCCTGGGCGCACTGCTGGTCCGGAGCCTGGGCGTGCTGGTCACCGGGCTGGGCATGATTGCCGGCCAGCTGTTGGGCTCGCTGGGCCTGGATCTGGCCTTTCCCGCACCCGGCACGGTGGTTGCCCTGCCCACCGTCCTCGGCACCGTCCTGACCCTCGGCGCAATTGTCCTGGCCACCCTGCCGTGGCCCCGCGGCGCCCTCAAGCGGCAGCCGGGCCGGTAGGCTAGGACACGCAGCTTCCTGCACATCTTTCCTTCGTACCGCCCCGCCCGGCAACCAGCCGGGTACAGGGGCCTAGAAACCGCGCGGACCGCACCCAGCGGCCCAGTAGAAATTGGAGTTCCCATGGCAGCAAAATCCGTTCTCGACCAGGTCATCTCCCTCTCCAAGAGGAGGGGCTTTGTTTTCCAGGCCGGTGAAATCTATGGTGGCTCCCGTTCTGCCTGGGACTACGGGCCCCTCGGCGCCGAGCTGAAGGAAAACATCAAGCGCCAGTGGTGGCAGTCGGTTGTCCGGGGCCGCGAGGACGTGGTGGGCCTGGATTCCTCGGTGATCCTTCCCCGGCAGGTCTGGGAAGCTTCCGGCCACGTGGAGGTCTTCTCCGATCCCCTGGTGGAGTGCCTCTCCTGCCACAAGCGCTACCGCGCCGACCACCTCGAAGAAGAGTACGAGGAAAAGAAGGGCCGTCCGGCCGAAAACGGCCTGAAGGACATCGCCTGCGCCAACTGCGGCACCCGTGGCGAATGGACCGAGCCGCAGGAATTCTCCGGCCTGCTCAAGACCTTCCTCGGCCCGGTGGCCAACGAGGAAGGCATGCACTACCTGCGCCCGGAAACCGCGCAGGGCATCTTCGTGAACTTCAACAACGTGCTCACCACCTCGCGCAAGAAGCCGCCGTTCGGCATCGGCCAGATCGGCAAGTCTTTCCGCAACGAGATCACGCCCGGAAACTTCATCTTCCGCACCCGTGAGTTCGAGCAGATGGAAATGGAATTCTTCGTCGAGCCGGGCACGGACGAGCAGTGGCACCAGTACTGGATGAAGGAACGCATGGACTGGTACACCTCCCTGGGCCTCAAGGCTGAAAACCTTCGTTTCTTCGAGCACCCGCTGGAGAAGCTGAGCCACTACTCCAAGGGCACCACGGACATCGAATACCGCTTCGGTTTCCAGGGGTCCGAGTGGGGCGAGCTGGAAGGCATTGCCAACCGCACGGACTTCGACCTCTCCACGCACTCCAAGGCCTCCGGCCAGGACCTGAGCTACTTCAACCAGGCCACCAACGAGCGCTACACCCCGTACGTGATCGAGCCCGCCGCCGGCCTGACCCGTTCCTTCATGGCGTTCCTCATCGACGCGTACACCGAGGACGAGGCCCCCAACGCCAAGGGCGGCGTAGACGTCCGTACAGTGCTGAAGCTGGACCCGCGCCTGGCTCCCGTCAAGGCCGCCGTGCTGCCGCTGAGCCGCAACGAGGACCTGTCCCCGAAGGCCAAGGCCTTGGGCACGCAGCTGCGCAAGAACTGGAACATCGACTTCGACGATGCCGGCGCGATCGGCCGCCGCTACCGCCGGCAGGACGAGATCGGTACGCCGTTCTGCATCACCGTGGACTTCGACACCCTCGAGGACCAGGCCGTCACCATCCGCGAACGCGACACCATGAGCCAGGAACGTGTCTCCCTGGACAAGGTGGAGGGCTACCTGGCCGCACGGCTGATCGGCGCCTGAGCATGGCCATCGAATACCGCGAATGGCGCGAGGGCGACGACCTGGCGCTTCTGGAACTCTGGGGAGGCCCGGAGACTGAGCAGGCACGGCAGTTCCGCGGCACCTTGGCGCCTTCGGGCAACTCTCCGTGGCGACGCTGCATCGTGGCCGAGGATGTCGTGGACGGTGTGGCCATCCCGATCGGAGCGGCCGTGGTCCACGAGGCCTCCCTCCACCCGGAGCGGCTCTGGGCCTACATCGAGGTGGCGCGGGACCACCGCCGTGCCGGCGTCGGCTCCACCCTGCTGACGATGCTGCGGCACGAAGCCGGCCAGGCGCCGTCGG
Organism: Arthrobacter oryzae; assembly: GCF_030812315.1. Classification (GTDB taxonomy): domain Bacteria; phylum Actinomycetota; class Actinomycetes; order Actinomycetales; family Micrococcaceae; genus Arthrobacter; species Arthrobacter oryzae_B. The sequence continues at coordinate 213,590 of NZ_JAUSSM010000005.1, forward strand.
GCGTTGCCAAGCTGCGGACCAAGGTGGAACCGGGCACGCCCGGAGCCGCTTTCGCCGAAGCTGCCGGCCTGGCTCCGATCCAGCGCTCACGCCTCGTTGTCATCGAGCCGGCGGCGCTCAAGCTGCCGGTCTTCGGCGACGGTTCCGAGGCCGCGGCGTCGGAACAAATCGAGGACCTTGCCACCGGCTCGGTTGAGCTGAGCGACGTCGTCGGCCGGTACTACACGGCCGTTCACGGCTGGGACAGCCCGGGCGAGCTGAGCATCGGCACGGTGCAGCGTTTGTTCCTCGACGAGCTCAGCGGGGCCCACGGCGCGATCGTGCTGCGGGCCCCGAAAGCCAGCGCGTTCGGCCAGGGTGTACCGGCCAGCAGGAAGGGCAGGCTCGAGGCGTTTGCCATAAGCTACGCGGAGCTTGCCCCCGGCGGCGGGAACCCGGGTGGCGGCGACGGGTCCGCGTCGGGCCAGCCCACGGACGTGTTCGTCGGCCATGAGCCGAAGCTGTCCGAGGAGGAAGCCCGCGCCGCCGTCCGCGACTTGTTGGCGCTGATCGCGTTCCAGCACCCCGTGGTGCTGGAACTGGACGACTCGATGGCTGCGCTGCGCGCCGTCGTCGAACCTTTGCTGGAGAGCGGTAAGGCACGCCTCCGGGGAAGCGAAACCCAGGTGGTTTCCGACCCCGCCTAGCGACTAAAACCTGATGACCCGCAGCGGATGCCGTTCAACGGCGCCTGCTGCGGGTCATCGTGGTTTGAGGACTACTTCCCTGCGGGGAGCACCGGGGGAACGAAATCGAACGTCATTCCCAGCAACCACACGAGCAGGAGCACTACGGGAAGGTGGAATACGAACTGCAGGAACGTGAAGCCCACAAGGTCCCGGGCCTGCAGCCTGAGCACCGCAAGCAGTGGCAGCATAATGAACGGGTTGATCAGGTTGGGCAGGGCCTCGGCGATGTTGTAGATCTGGACGGTCCAGCCCAGGTTCATGTTCACGTCCGTGGCTGCCTGCATCACGTACGGCGCCTCCACCAGCCATTTCCCCCCGCCGGAGGGAACGAACAGCCCCAGCACGGCGGTATAGAGGGCAATGACGACGGCGAACGCGCCGCCGCCGCCGATGTCCGAGAAGAATTCGGCCAGGTGTGCCGACAGGGACACGCCGCCGTGGCCTGTCGCCTTCGTGAGGATGGCGGCCATGGCCGCATAGAGCGGAAACTGCACGAGGATGCCCGCGGTCGCCGGCACGGCCTTGGTCACGGCCTGCAGGAAGTTCCGGGGTGTCCGATGCAGAACGAGTCCCAGGACGAGGAACACCAGCAGGTATCCGTTAAGGCTGCTCACTACTGTCAGGAACGGCTTGGTGACGAACTGCGACACCAGCCAACCCAAGGTCAGGACCCCGGCGAGGACCGGCAGGATCATGCTGTATTCCAGCCATTCGCCGGGACGGGACCGCGGCGCCGGTTCGCTGGGTTCGTCGTCGAGGTCCACGCCGAGGTCCTCGGCGGTGCGCAGGCGGCACCGCGCGGCGCCGAGAAATGGGCGATGACCGTGGTGAGCGCCATGAGGATGAGCAAGGTGAGCCCGGGTGTCAGCGGGAAGCCGGCAATGCCAATTCAGCGCCTGCCTGCCGGCCGGCGCGGCGGCCAGGGGATAAAGCCCGACGTCGACTCCACGTATTCCTTGTAGCCCGGCCTGGCGGACATCGCCTTCTCCGTCAGCGGCTTCCCGGTTTTGCCTGCAAGGGCCCAGACCATCAGCGCGGGGGACAGGACGGTGAGGATTCCCGGCCAGGAGTCTGCGGAAATCAGGAACAGGCCGGCCCACACGGCGGCGTCGCCAAAGTAGTTGGGGTGCCTGGTGTAACGCCACAGCCCCGTGTTCAGCACGGTTCCCTTGTTGGCCGGGTCCTTCTTGAACTGTGCGAGCTGCCAGTCACCCACGGATTCGAACACGAAGCCGATGACCCACAGCAGCACTCCGAGGACCGCCACCCAGCCCAAGGCACCGGTGGCGAACATCCCCACCTGCACCGTCAGCGAAACGAAGAACATCACCATGCCCTGGGGCAGGTAGACGCGGCGCAGGGCATAGGCATTGCGTGAGCCGGGTGCCGTCCTGAGCATTGCCTCGTAGCGGGGGTCCTCATGGCCGCCGCGGGCCCGCCAGCCGATGTGGGTACCGAGGCGAAGGCCCCACACGCCCGTCAGCAGCAGGAGCAGGAGGCGCCTGCCGTCGTCGCCCGTTCCGGCGGACAGCAGCCAGGACACAGCGGCGACGGCCACGAAGCCGGGTCCCCACGCCACGTCCATCACCGAATGCCGCCGCTGGGCGACGGCCACGGCGAACGTGACGGCCAGGGCGACGGCCACGGCCAGGACTGTCCACGGCAGGCTTGCCATGAATTCGTTGATCGGAAACGCGGCCATGGTCACAGCACCACCGGCGTGCCGGGTTCTGTTGCGGGCAGCAGGGCATCAAACCGTGCCGGGCCGGCGCCGATTTCCACGCCTGCGGCTTCACCGAAGGCTTTGAGGACAAAGCCGGTGGCCAGGGTGTGCCACAGCCGGATCCGGCGGATCATGAAGTGACCGGCGCCGGCCAGGGAGACGTAGCGAAGCTCATCAGCCACGGCGGCGGCGCGCTGGGCAAATTTCAGCGACTCGGCCGGGCTCGTCCAGCGGTCTGCGGAGCCGTGCACAATGAGCACTTTGCGTCCGGCTACCGGGTCGGCGGGCGTGCCGGCATTCAGCCAAGGGGCCAGGGACACCACGGCATCCACCAGGGGATCGTCGGCCACGCAAATGGCGGTGAGTCCTCCCATCGAGTGGCCCAGCAGGTACACGGGCACGCCAGGGTGCTGATCATGGATCCGGGCGAGCGCCCACCGGGCATCCTGCAGCGGTGACATGTCCGGGCCGTTCCAGCCGCGGACGCTGTTCCGAAGGGTCCAGACCGCAAGCCCGTGCTTACGGCCGGCGCGGTGGAGATGCTTCGCGAAGGGCACCATGCGGGCGGGGCTCAGGTGGCGCGCCTCCACCGGCTCGTAGCTGTGCGAGCGCCCGCCGTGGAGCACCAGGGCCACGCCGAGGGTGGCACCCGCCGCATCCCGAACGGTCAGCACGGGCTTGGTGATAACTTCGTCATTCCTGCGATTACCCACGCGGGCCTCCAGACTCCTCGTCCTACAGTTATAAACCCCGGGATGCAGGCGTTTAGTTCCGGGCGGAGCCGGACTGTTGAGGGCCTGTGGTCTCCCGGGGTCTTACAAGGTGTTCGGAGCAGCGGCGCCCGGAGATTGCTGCTCCGTTGCCGCTCCGAAATTCCCTTGACGGTGCCCGCGGAGGGGGTGTATCCCTGTCCAGTAAGCTCCGGTCGTTAAATCTGATGGGAAGCGAACACAACGGTCCGGATCCGATGTCGAAGAGGATCGGCGGTATTGCAAATGAACGCAAAAACGCTCGACGCCCTGCGGGAACAGGTGCGCGGGCAAGTGATCACCCCGGACGACGCGGACTATGACTCTGCACGAGCCGTCCACAACGGAATGATCGACAAGCGGCCCGCAGCCGTATTGCGGGTGTCCCAAGTGGCGGACGTCATCGCCGCCGTCAACTACGCCAGGGACAACGCCGTGGACCTCGCGATCCGGGGAGGCGGACACAGCGGGCCGGGGTTTGGCACGGCGGATAATGCGCTGGTCATCGACTTTGCCAACACCCGGGGGGTCCGGGTCGATCCGGTCAGCAAAACAGCCAGGAGTGAGGCCGGCGCAACGTGGGCCGACTTCAATCACGCCACGCACGCTTTCGGGCTGGCGACCACCGGCGGCATCGTCGGTTCGACCGGTGTTTCGGGGCTGACCCTCGGCGGAGGAATAGGCTACCTGGACCGGAAATACGGACTCAGCTGCGACAACCTGCTCTCGGCGGACGTCGTCACCGCGGACGGGAACTTCCTCACGGCCAGCGAAAACGAGAACGAGGATCTGTTTTGGGCGCTGCGCGGCGGTGGCGGGAACTTCGGCGTCGTGACCTCGCTGGAATACCGCTTGCATCCCGTGGACATGGTCCACGCCGGCATCATCATCTACCCGCTGGAGCACGCAGAGACCGTCGCGAAGTTCTACCGCGAGCACCTGGCTGCAGCTCCCGAGGAGCTGGGCGCTTTCCTCGCCTTCCACCAGGGGCCGCCGGTTCCGTTTCTTCCGGAGGAATGGCATGGGAAACCGGTCTGCATTGTGGTCGGCATGTGGACAGGCGACCCGGCCGAAGGGCCGGCCCGCTGGCAGCCGTTCCTCGACGCCGCGCCAGTGGCAGGGTCCATGGTGGCGCCGATGCCCTATCCGGCCTTGAATTCGGCCTTCGACGGGATGTATCCCAAGGGGCTCCTGGCCTACTGGAAGGCGGCCTTCCTGTCCGAGCTCAGCGACGGTGCCATCAACGCGCACCTCGAGTACGGGAAGCTGGTGCCGAGCATCTCGACCGCCGTGCACATCTACCCGATCGACGGCGCAGTGCACCGTGTGGGCGTCACGGACACGGCGTTCCCCAACCGGAACGCCAAATTCTCCCCGGTCATTGCATGCCATTGGGAGGATCCCGGGGATTCCGAGGCTAACATCGCCTGGGTACGGGATTACGCGGCGGCGCTGCAGCCTTACTCGGAGACCGCGGGCTACATCAACTTCCAGGACAGCGATGACATGCCCCGGGTCGCGGAGAACTACGGACCGAACTTTGCACGGCTCGCCTCAATCAAGGGCAAGTACGATCCGGGGAACCTGTTCCATGTGAATCAGAACATCAAGCCCCAGTAAAGTGCAGGCATGAGGTTTTACTGCTGATGGGTGCCGGACACTCCCACGGTCACACAGATCATTCGGAGCCGACACCACGGGCTCTTGCCGCGCGCAAACGGGCCAACTGGCTACTGGCGGCGGTGTTGATTCCGCTGACCCTCCTGACCCTGGCGTCCATGGCCATGATGTGGCCGTCCGGGGACAAGGAGGACCTGAAGCTGGCCAGCCCGTATGCGGCGGCACCGGGTGTGACTTTCGACACCGGCAAGATCCAGCGCGTGGTGGTGGAAAGCTGCACCCAGGGCGCCACACCACAACAGGGCGCGCAGCCCGGCACCGGCCAGGACGGCGCTGCCCAGCCCGGCGCCGGCCAGGAAGGCGCTGCCCAGCAGGGGAGTAACTGCACCTTCGCCTTCACGGAGCCGGACAAGGGCGGCAACCCCGTCAAAGTGGTGATCAACCCGGACGTGGTGAAGTCCCACGGCGTCAAGGTTGGGGACAACATCCGCTACCTGAACCTCTCCAACGCCCAAGGCGCATCCGCAGGCCAGGGCGCCCCGGGCTACATCTTCGTGGACTTCGTCCGCACCATGCCCATCATCCTGCTGGCTGTCCTCTACGCCGTGGTGGTGATCGCCGTTGCACGTTGGCGCGGACTGCGGGCGCTCATCGGACTCCTCGGCGCCTACGCGGTGCTGGTGTCCTTCATGCTGCCGGGCCTGGTGGAAGGAAAACCGCCCCTGCTGCTGGCGCTGGTGGGATCCACGGTGATCATGATCGGCGTCCTCTACTTCGCCCATGGATTCTCGGCACGCACCTCCACGGCGCTGCTGGGCACAATGTTCGGCCTGGGCATCACAGCGCTCCTGGCGGCGTGGGCCACCGACGCGGCAAACCTGGCCGGTGTGGGCAGCCACGACGCCGCCACCCTGGCCAATATCTCGGACAACATCTCCATTTCCGGCATCATCCTCTGCGGCCTGATCATTTCCGGACTCGGCGTACTGAACGACGTCACCATCACGCAGTCCTCCGCCGTGTGGGAACTGTACGAGCTTGCACCGGAGACCAGCGCCCGCCAGCTCTTCTCCTCGGCGATGCGGATCGGCCGGGACCACATCGCGTCCACCGTCTACACCATCGCCTTCGCCTACGCGGGCGCCGCGCTGCCCATCCTCATCATCGTGATGTTGTACGACCGTCCCCTCGGCGAGGCACTGACCAGTGCGGAACTGTCCGAGGAAGTCATCAGGACGCTCGTCGGTTCCGTGGGGCTGGTGCTGGCCATCCCCGTCACCACTCTGATCGCGGTGCTGGTGGTCAAGGCCACCGGGATCAAACCGGCCGCCGGCCTGCAGGCGGAGGGCAGTGCTTCCGGCGACACCGTTTCCGGGCGTCCGCCTGTAACGCCCGACGACGTCGCGGACACCGGCGCGCTCGCGGCGGCAGCGGCGGTTTCGCGCGCTGGGCGGACGCGGGCGGCCGGTTCCCGCGCCTCCCGTGAAGACGCGAGCGAAGCAGGAACGGAAGGTGCCCGGGACGGCGGGCGGGAGGCATTGCCCGGCGGTAGGCGCGCACGGCGGGCGGCAGAACGGGAGTAGCGGGGGGACTCGCCGCCGTCGGAGCGGCGTTCCGGCACGCGGCTCGCCGATTTGCCCGGCTTTGAGACAATGAACGGGTGACTGTTGTAGCAATGCCTCCCGCCCCCAAGCTGGAACTCCCGCCCCTGAAGCTCGGCCCCATCACGGTGGACACCCCCGTGGTGTTGGCACCCATGGCCGGAATCACCAACACCGCATTCCGCAGGCTGTGCCGGGAATACGGCGGCGGCCTGTACGTTGCGGAGATGGTCACCTCCCGGGCGCTCGTGGAGCGCACCCCCGAATCCCTGCGGATCATCTCCCACGACCCGGATGAAAAGGTGCGGTCCGTCCAGCTCTACGGCGTGGATCCCGTGACCGTGGGCCAGGCTGTCCGGATGCTGGTCGACGAGGACCGGGCGGACCACATCGACCTTAACTTCGGCTGCCCGGTGCCCAAGGTGACCCGCCGGGGCGGCGGCTCCGCGCTGCCGTGGAAGATCGACCTCTTCACGTCCATCGTGCAGACGGCCGTCCGCGAGGCCTCCAAGGGCGGCATCCCGCTGACCATCAAGATGCGCAAGGGCATCGACGAGGACCACCTGACGTACCTCGACGCCGGCCGGATCGCCCGCGATTCCGGCGTTGCCGCCGTCGCACTCCACGGCCGCACGGCCTCGCAGTTCTACTCCGGCCAGGCCGACTGGTCCGCGATCGCGCGGCTGCGTGAAGCGCTGCCGGATGTACCGGTGCTGGGCAACGGCGATATCTGGTCCGCGGAGGACGCCGTGCGGATGGTCCGCGAAACCGGAGTGGACGGCGTGGTGATCGGCCGCGGCTGCCAGGGCCGCCCCTGGCTTTTCGGTGACCTGCAGGCCGCCTTCGAAGGCAGCGAGCACCGCCACCGTCCGGGCCTTCGCGAGGTGGCCGACGGCGTCTATCGCCACGCCCAGCTCATGATCGAAACCTTCGGCAATGACGAATACAAGGCCCTGCGGGAGATCCGCAAGCACATGGCCTGGTACTTCAAGGGCTACGTGGTGGGCGGCGAACTCCGCGCCAAACTCGCCACCGTTCCCACCCTGGAGGTCCTGCGCGAACTCCTGGACCAGCTGGACATGGACCTGCCCTACCCGGGCATCGATTCCGAAGGTCCGCGCGGCCGGGCAGGTTCTCCCAAGAAGCCCGCGCTGCCCAAGGACTGGCTGCTCAGCCGGCAGATGGACGCTGACCAGACCCGCGACATCGCCGCCGCCGAACTGGACGTGTCAGGTGGCTGAAACCCGGACTGCCGCACCCGTGCTGCCGGGCTATGAGGCCCACGATTCCGCCCGCTGGGTGGAGGAACCGCCCAAGACCACGTACCGCTCCGACTTCGAGCGGGACCGGGCACGGGTCCTGCACTCGTCCGCGCTGCGCCGGCTCGGCGCCAAAACCCAGGTGGTGGCGCCCGACACCGACGACTTCGTCCGGACCCGGCTCACGCACAGCCTTGAAGTGGCCCAGGTCGGCCGCGAACTGGGACGGACGCTCGGCTGCGACCCCGACGTCGTGGACACCGCCTGCCTCAGCCACGACCTCGGCCACCCGCCGTTCGGGCACAACGGCGAATCCGCGCTGAACGAGATGGCGCACGGCATCGGCGGGTTCGAGGGCAATGCCCAGACTCTCCGGCTGCTGACCCGGCTCGAGCCCAAGGTCCTGGCTCCGGACGGAACACCTGCGGGGCTGAACCTCACCCGCGCCAGCCTGGACGCCGCCGCCAAATACCCGTGGTCAGCGCTGAATGCCCCCGTGATCCACGGCCAGCGCACCAGTAAATTCGGCGCCTACGAGGACGATCTGCCGATCTTCGACTGGCTCCGCCAGGGTGCACCCGAACGGCGGTCCTGCCTGGAAGCCCAGGTCATGGACCTCGCCGACGATATCTCCTACTCGGTCCACGACGTTGAGGACGCCATCGTGGCAGGCCACTTCCAGCTGCGCTGGATGGACAACCCGGACCACCGTGCCCGCGTGGTGGGGTACGCCAAGCAGTGGTACCTGCCCCACAATGACCCCGCCGCCATCGACGCCGCCCTGGCCCGGCTCGAGGCCACCGACGTCTGGGTCCGCGAAGCCGACGGCAGCCGCAAGGCGATGGCCGCGCTGAAAGACATGACCAGCCAGCTGATCGGCAGGTTCTGCCAGAGTGCACTGGAAACCACGCGCACCGTCTACGGCCCCGAAAACCTGACCCGGTACAACGCCGAGCTGATGGTGCCGGACGAGACCGTGATGGAAATCGCGGTCATGAAGGGCCTGGCCACCACGTTTGTGATGACCACCGAGCACCGCCAGCCGATTTATGAACGCCAGAGGGAGGTCCTGCACGCCCTGGTGACAGCGCTGAACGCCACCGGGGACCGCCACCTGGAGCCGATGTTCGCCGCCGACTGGAGGGATGCGGCCGACGACGGCGCCCGCCTGCGCGTGGTCATCGACCAGGTCGCGTCACTCACCGACGGTTCCGCGCTGGCCATGTACGAGCGGTTGGTCGGCAGCCTGCCCTCGCTTTGGTGACTTTGGACGCAACTGCCCACATACGGCCGATGGCGCTTGGGCCGGCCTTGGACCCGGGGACTAGGATGGCTCTGTGGCTGGGCTGATCAAACGCGAAGATATTGACGAAGTACGCCAGCGCACGGACATCAAGGAAGTCATCGACGGCTACGTGACGCTCAAGGGCGCCGGCCTGGGCTCGTTCAAGGGCCTGTGCCCCTTCCATGACGAGCGCTCGCCGTCATTTACCGTCCGCCCCCAGGTGGGCCGGTACCACTGCTTCGGCTGCGGCGAGGACGGCGACGTCATCTCCTTTGTCCAGAAGCTGGACCACACCTCATTCCATGAAGCCGTGGAAAAACTGGCGGCAAGGATCGGCTTCGAACTGCGGTATGAGGACGGCGGCACGGGTCCGAACCGGGAAGACGTGGGCAAGCGCCAGCGACTCCTGGATGCCCACAAAGTGGCTGACGAGTTCTTCCGTGCCCAGCTGCTGACCCCCGCCGCCGCCGAGGGACGCAACTTCCTCCATGGACGCGGCTTTGACCGCGCCGCCGCCGAGCAGTTCGGTGTCGGCTACGCCCCGCAGGGCTGGGATGCGCTACTCAAACACCTCCGCGGCCGCGGCTACACGGACGCCGAGCTCAAACTCACGGGGATGTTCTCTGAAGGCAATAGGGGGATCTACGACCGCTTCCGCGGGCGCCTGATCTGGCCCATCCGGGACATCGCCGGTGACACCATCGGCTTTGGCGCGCGCAAACTCTACGAGGACGACCAGGGCCCCAAATACCTCAATACCCCCGAAACCACGCTCTACAAGAAGTCCCAGGTTCTCTACGGCATCGACCTCGCGAAGCGGAACATCGCCAAGGACCGCCAGCTGGTGGTGGTGGAGGGCTACACCGACGTGATGGCCTGCCATCTGGCAGGGGTTCCGACGGCGGTGGCCACCTGCGGCACCGCCTTCGGCGCCGACCACATCAAGATTGCCCGGCGGCTGCTGTCCGACGACGGCACCGGGGGAGAGGTCATCTTCACTTTCGACGGCGACGCCGCCGGTCAGAAGGCTGCCCTGCGGGCCTTTGAAGAGGACCAGAGATTCGTGGCGCAGACTTACGTCGCGGTGGAACCGACCGGCGCGGACCCGTGTGAGCTGCGCCAGGCCAAGGGGGACGCTGCCGTCCGGGACCTGATAGGCACCCGTCGGCCGCTGTTCGAATTCGCCATCAGGGCCTCCCTGAAGAGGCACAACCTGGACACGGTGGAGGGCCGCATCGCCGCGTTGCGCGAATCCGCGCCGGTGGTGGCCCAGATCCGCGATGCCGGCATCCGGCCCGCCTACGCTCGCGAGCTTGCCGGCTGGCTGGGCATGCCTGTCGAGGAGGTCAGCCGCGCAATGGCTGTCGCCGCCAAACGTGCCGCCCAGGGTGAAACGCCCGCAGGCCAGGGCACAGGCCAAGGCGCAGCACATCAGCGGACAGGCGCGGCTCCCGGCATTGCCGAGTTGCCGGCGTCGGGCGTGGTGCCCTCCTTCAACAGGCCGGACCCCAGGGACCCGGTGGCGTCCATGGAGCGGCAGGCACTGGAAGTGGCGCTGCAGGAGCCTGCCACGCTCGCCGGAGGGATCTGGGACCGGTTCAGTGCGGCCGGATTCAAGACCCCTGCCTACCAGGCAGTCCACGAGGCCATGCGCGCCTCGGGGCCCGGCCTGACGGGTGATCCGGTGCGGTGGGTGGAACAGGTGATGCACGAGGTACCGGAGCCGCTCCGCCCGCTGGTCTCGGAGCTTGCCGTCGTGCCGCTGCCGGCGAGCAACGCAGAAGGTGTGCTCAAGTACTGCCGCGACATCCTGGCCCGGCTGTTTGAACTGCAGATCACCAGGGTCAAAGCGGACAAGATGGGGCAGTTGCAGCGGCTGGACGCCTCGGCCCAGCCGGAAGAGTTCCAGCGGCTGAACCGTGAGCTGATGATGCTGGAAATGGAACGCCGTTCGCTGCGTTCCGATGCCTAGGTTCAGCTCGATTTCACTTCCTGACGGGGGCTTGCTAGGCTAGTACCCGCTTCATTCCTCCTTAGCTCAATTGGCAGAGCATTCGACTGTTAATCGAAGGGTTGCTGGTTCAAGTCCAGCAGGAGGAGCGCGCAGTCCCCGTTCCGGGTCACCGGGACGGGGACTTTTTATACCCAGGCAGGGTATTTCGGGTCGCTGCGACAGCCGATTTCCCATTGGGGCAAAACCTTTGCTAATGTCATACCTGCTTCATTCCTCCTTAGCTCAATTGGCAGAGCATTCGACTGTTAATCGAAGGGTTGCTGGTTCAAGTCCAGCAGGAGGAGCGGACAGGCCCCGTGGCCGGCGAGTAGCCGGCCACGGGGCCTTTTTTCTTGGGGCGCGTTAGTTTGCACGCGTTAAACGAAGTCCATCTCCACCTGCAGGAAGCGTTCGGCCTCGGCAATGGCCGCCTGGAACGCCTCGTCCTCGGTGGGGGATTTCCGCGGCTCCCGCGGGTGCCATTCATGCGGCGCGGAATGCACCCTCGTGAAGCCCTCGTTCGGTGGGGCATAGAAGATTCCAAACCGCTGCACGGGCCACTCAGGGGATGTCTCCGGGGCCACCAGGAGCGCTGCGTTGAACGCGGGATTGAACCACTGGGCGATCGGGCGCCGCCGGTCCTCGGTGAAAAGGCCGGCCGCGTAGAGGGCAGCTGATTGGGCGCTGGTCTGGGAGCACAGGCGTTCCCACCACAGGGGCAGGATGCCGGCGTCGCATCGCTGCCACGTGGCCGGTAAGGGCTGATGGTGCTGCCGGTCGGGCACAGAATAACTTTATCGCGCGCTGAATTCCGCGAACAGGGGCGTTAGGGCCTGTTCCAGGGGCCGGGATTGACCCGGTACAGGAGGGCGGAGCCGGCGATCGCGCCCAGGATGATGCCCATGGCCGGGTTCCCCATCGCGCGTCCGGCGAAGTACCCGGCGACGGCGCCAATCACCGCTCCGAGGAACAGCCCCCTGCGGTTTCGGTGCGGTTTTTTGGCCATGGTGTTAGCGTACCGGGACGTTGCGGGCGCCCTAGTGGATCGAGCCGCCCTAGTGGATCGAGGGGACAGTGCGCGGCCGGACCACGAGCCATAGTGCGGCCGCTGCCAGCAGGATGCTCGAGGCCTGGACGCCGCCCATGACGGTGGCCGAGATGTCGCCGAACCAGCCCACCACGGGGGACACAATGCCGGCCATCATGAAGGTTGCCGCTCCCAGCAGCGACGCGGCCGTTCCTGCCTGTGCTCCGTGCTTGGACAGCGCAAGGACCTGGACGCAGGGGAACATAAAGCCGGTGCCGAGGATGTAGAACCAGAGCGGCACCATCACGCCCCAGAGCCCGAAGCCAAGCTGGTCGAACACGACGATCAGCACGGCCATCAGGAACATCCACGCGGTGGAGCATGCCAGGATCCACTGCGGCGGGACCCGCCTGATCACCCGGGCGCTGGTTTGCACGCCGGCCACGATGCCCAGTGAGTTAATGCCGAAGAGCAGGCCGTACTGCTGGGGCGTGAACCCGTACACGTCCTGGAAGAGGAAGGGGGAAGCTGAGAGGTACGCGAAGAGCCCGGCGAAATTCATGCCGCCAACGAGCAGCAGGCCAACGAAGATCCGGTCCGAAAACAGGAGCTTGTAGCGCTGCCCCGCAGTGAGGCCCGACTTGCCGCGGAGTTCGCGGGGGAGGGTTTCGCGCACCAGGAGGGTGGCGGCAATGATCACCAGCGTGCCGTAGCCGGCCAGGAAGTAGAAGATGCCCGGCCAGGGCATGATCAGCAAAAGTTGCGAGCCAATGACCGGCGCCAGGATCGGGGCCAGGCCGTTCACCAGTGCCATCCGGGAGAACATCCGCACCATGGCGTACCCGCTGAAGAGGTCCCGCACCATGGCCATTGCCACCACGCCGCCTCCGGCCGCGCCGATGCCCATCAGCACACGGAAGAGTCCCAGCGTGGCAAGGTCCGTGGAGAGCGCTGCGCCCACCGAGGCGGTGATGTGCAGCGCGGTGGCAAGGATCAACGGAAGCCGCCGGCCGAACTTGTCGCTCAGCGGCCCCACCACCAGCTGGCCCAGGGCGAAGCCCACGGTAGTGCCGGTCAGCGTGAGCTGGACTTCCGCTTCGGACACTCCAAGGCTTGCCTCCAGGGCGGGAAAGGCCGGGAGATAAAGGTCGATCGTAAAGGGGCCGAGCGCCGTTAGGGCGCCAAGGAGGAGGATGTACAGGAGTTTCCGTTTGCGGCTCAAGGAGTCGCCCGGATTGGCGGGGATGCTCACAGAGAACCATCCTATGGCCCTCAGATCATACTTTTACAGCGTTGCAGGGCGCGCCACGCGTTATTACCCGAAGGAGGGTCTGAACCTGAATGATAGTTTTGACAGCGGGGAGTGTGTGAAGCGCCGCAGGCCCCCGGAATCCAGCGGAATCCGAATCAAAGATGGAACCAGTTAGGCGGGATCGATGAGCGGACGACACAGCGGCCGGACCAACGGCGGACTGAGTATTGGGGCGTTGCCCAAAACGCTGAGGCTGGTTGCCAAGCTGGCGCCAAGGCAGCTTAACGACGAGATTGCCCTCGCGAAGATCGAGATCCAGCGCAAGGGCATCCAGGTCGGGACGGCGGCAGCGTTTTTCGCCGTCGCACTCCTGTTCGTGGCCTTCCTCGTCACCGGACTCATCGTTGCCGCGATCATGGGTCTTGCCACCATCATGCCCGCCTGGCTGGCGGCCCTCCTGGTGTGTGCCGTCTTCCTCATTATCGCCCTCATCGGCGCGCTGGTCGGCCTGCGGAAATTCAAGAAGGCCATGCCCCTGGTTCCCGAGGAAACGATCCGCGGACTCAAGCACGATCTCGGCATCGTGAAGGAGGGCTCGGACTTCAACCCGGCCGTCCTGGATCCGTCTTCCGAAGAGGCCAAGGCAGCCAAGGCGGCCAAGGAAGCGCAGAAGGCAAAGGACAAGGCGGAGAAGGAAGCCAAGGAAGCGGCCAAGCCGGACCTGGGGCCCGCCCCCACGGAAGCCGAGCTGCGTAGCCGCCTCGACAAGCGCCGCCGCCACCTGACCGGCGTCCGCGATGAGCTCGGCGAGGAGCTCGACGTCAAGACCCAGGCCCAGATCCTGCTGGGCGCCACCCAGGCCCAGCTGAAGACCGGCAAGGAACGCGCCGGCCACCAGTTCGAATCCTTCGGCCGCTCTGCGTCCAGTTTCCTGAACCGGGCCAACGAGGGACAGACCGGAGTGCGCTGGAAGCCGCTGGCGGCCCTGGCCGCATCCGCCGCCGTCTTCGTCGTCCTGCTCCGAAAGCTCCTCAAGGGTTAAGCCCAGGCACTGGCAAGAAAGCCACTGGCAAGACTGCCACTGCCAGGACAGGCCACCACAAGGATAGGCAACTGCGAGGTCAAGGCACTACCCACGCAGCCATGGCGGAAACGGAAGGAGGTTAGGGATGAAGTTCATCAACGCCGGCGCGCGTCCGGGCCAGAGGCATGTGGACAGCGACGCCGTCTTCACCATCCCCAACGTCCTGACGGTCCTCCGGTTCATGGGTGTACCGCTTTTCATCTGGCTGGTTTTGGGGCAGCACGAGTACGCACTGGCCGCACTCGTCCTGGTCATCATGGGCAGCACGGACTGGGTGGACGGATACATTGCCCGCCGCTTCAACCAGACGTCCCGGCTGGGCCGGATCATGGATCCGGTAGCAGACCGGCTGGCGCTCATTGCCGTGGCGGTCACCCTGGTGATTGCCGGCGTCGTGGAGTGGTGGTACCTGACCGCCCTGGTAGTCCCGGATGCCATCCTGCTGGCCGCTTCGCTTTTCTACTTCCGCAGCCACCCCGATCTCCCCGTCAGCCGCATCGGCAAGATCCGTACCGCTCTCCTCCTCGTGGGCACCCCGCTGCTGGTGCTCGCCAAACTGCCTATCCCGCTGACCGAGGTCTATTTCGTTGCGGCGTGGATCTTCCTTGGGCTCGGACTGCTGGGCCACTGGGTGGCCGGCTACAACTACTTTGTGGCCATCATCCGTAAGGGCAGGCTCAAGGCCGCGGGCGACGGCGGACCCGGCTGATGGTGTGGCTTGCCGTCTTCCTGGCGGTGTTGGGTGCCTTTTGCCTGGCCATTGGCGCGCAGCGCCAGGGCAGTGCAGTCAAAGCGGACACCGGCGGCCTTTCGCTCAGCACTCATGGCTTCCTTCGGCTGCTCCGGAACCCGCGCTGGGTATTCGGGCTGCTGCTGCTTTGCGCCGGCATGGCGATGAACGCCGTGGCCCTCGTATCGGCACCGCTGACGGTGGTGCAGCCGATCGGTGCAATCGCGTTGGTCATCACCACTGTGGTCAATGCCAAGGACCAGGGCCTGAGCATTAACCGTGCCACCGTGGTGGCCATCTCAGCCTGCGTCACAGGTTCGGCGATGTTCGTCCTGCTGGCAGTGAACGTGACGCAGGAAAACCATCACGTGAGTTTCGACGACGAACTCACCATCGTGCTGCTGCTTAGTCTGGCCGTGGGCCTCTTCGGTACCCTGGCGCTGGTGTTCAAACACCGGATGAGCGCCTTCATCTACATCCTGGGGGCCGGCGTCCTGTTCGGCTTCGTTGCGGTGCTGACCCGGATCATCGGCAAACACCTGCTCGATCCGAACGGACTGGCCCTGCTCAACGTGCAATGGTATTCCGTGGTGGCCATTGTGGCTGCCGGCGGCCTGGGCTCGTGGTTCGTGCAGTCGGCTTACTCCGGCGGGCCGCCGGACCTTGTCATCGCCGGGCTGACGGTCATCGACCCCATCGTGGGCATCGCCATCGGCATTGCCATCCTCGGCGAACTCCGGCCGGATGTCCACGCCGTATTGGCGATTGCCATGGGGACAGCCGCTTCCCTTGCTATCGTGGGGGTAATCGCCCTCTCGCGGCACCATCCCGAAGTGACCAAGCGCAAGAAGGACGCGCGCACGGCCGCTGGACGGGTGTCGTAGGGCGAGCGATATCCAGACTTCACCAGAAGTCCCGGCGCCACCGCGCCGAGGGACAGCTGGCCGCTACAGCCAGTGCTGACCGCACCGTGACCACCAGGAGCTCTCCACGTGACCATGCCCGACAGCAAGCAATCACTCACCATCCTGATTGCTGCGGACACCTACCCGCCCCACGTCAACGGAGCCGCTCAATTCGGATACCGGCTGGCCAAGGGCATGACCGCACGCGGACACGACGTCCATGTGCTCGCGTGCCGGCCGGACAAGGGCAAGAGCTTCACAGAGTTTCGCGCGGAGGGCACCGTGCACCGGATCCGCTCCCACTCCGTGCCCACGCACGAGTACTTCCGGATCACGTTCCCCTGGGAAATCAAGAAGGAGATCAGCCTCCTGTTCGACCGCGTCAAGCCGGACGTAGTGCATATCCAGAGCCATTACATGATCGGCGAGCACGTGCTCTACGAGGCAGAGCGGCGCGGCGTCAGGATTGTGGCCACCAACCACTTCATGCCTGAGAACCTGAACCCGTTCCTGCCGTTCCCGCAGTGGTTCAAGGACATCGTGGGACGCATCTCCTGGAAGGACATGGGAAAGGTGATGGGAAAGGCCGACGTCGTCACCACACCCACGCCGCTCGCAGCCAAGGCGATGCACCAGCATGCGTTCCTGCGCAAGGTCCTGCCGCTCTCCAACGGCATCGACTCTGCTGCCTATGAACTTCGGGACGACGAGGTGATCGGGCGGCACCCGCACCCCACCGTGCTTTTTGCGGGCCGCCTCGCGGAGGAAAAGCACGTCAACGTCCTCATCGATGCGGTCGCGAAGACCCCGGCCGAACTGAACGTGCACGTGGAAATCGTAGGCGGCGGCGAAGTGCGGGCCGCCCTCGAAGCCCAGGTGGCGCGGCTGGGGCTGGAATCGCGGGTGAAGTTCCTGGGCCTGGCCAGTGACGCCGAACTGCGCGAGGCCTACATCAAGGCGGACCTGTTCTGCATGCCGGGTACGGCCGAGCTCCAGTCCCTGGTCACGCTGGAGGCCATGTCCGCTTCCACCCCGGTGCTGCTGGCGGATGCGATGGCGCTGCCGCACCTGGTGCGCGACGGCGAGAACGGCTACCTGTTCACTCCCAACGACAGCAACGACCTTGCCGAGAAGATCACCCGCGTCCTTCAGCTTCCGGCCGAGGACCTTGCAGCGATGGGCAAGGCCAGCCGCTGCATGGTGGAGCCGCACAGCATCCAGGGAACGCTGCAGACGTTCGAGGACCTCTATTACGGCGCAAGCTACGACGACAAAGTGGTGTGATCCAAAAGCGGTGTAATCCCAAGGTGCCGCCCGCGCCCGGGGCGCAGGTGCGCGTACCAGGGGATTACTATTGCTAGAGTGTTTTTGCCCCGGAACTGCGGAGGCTCCCGGCGGAGCCTGCAGTCCGCGGGGCACACGGGGCTATAGCTCAGCTGGTTAGAGCGCGGGACTCATAATCCTAAGGTCCTCGGTTCAAGTCCGAGTAGCCCTACGAAACCTCCAGCTTCGCCCCTGGCGGAGCGCCACGGGCAACAGATCCTGTACCACGGGAGCCGTGGCCGATGTTCAGACATCGGCCGCGGCTCCTTTTGTTTGCCTTGTTCCCGCTTGCCCGGCAGCCCGCGCTGGGGTATGTTACTCGTGAGTAACTTACCCTCCCTCGTAGCCCGGGACCTTTGGTCGCTGCTGATCACACGTGAAGGAACAACATGTCCAAAGCTGCAATCGACATCAACAACCTGCCGTACGCCGATGGCGACTTCTTCGCGTTCGAGCAGCTGCTCAGCGCCAAAGAGCGGGACCGGTTGGCCGAGGTCCGGGAGTTCCTGGCGCGCGAGGTCAAGCCCATCGCTGTCGACTGCTGGAACCGCGGCGAGTTTCCGATGGAACTGATCCCGAAGCTGGCCGAGATCGACCTCGTCAGCCCCGTTCGGCGCCAGGGCTACTCCAACCTCTTCGCCGGCATCCTGCACGCCGAGGTCACGCGCGCGGACACGTCCATCGCCACGTTCATGGGCGTCCATGACGGACTGTTCACCGGGTCCATCGAGGCCCTCGCCTCGCAGGAGCAGCAGGATGCCTGGCTGCCGGAAATCTACTCGCTTCAAAAGATCGGGGCGTTCGGCCTCACTGAGCCGCTGGGCGGTTCCGATGTTGCCGGCGGCACCCGCACCACTGCCCGCCGCGAGGGCGACAGCTGGATCCTCAATGGCGCCAAGCGCTGGATCGGCAACGCCACGTTCGCCGACTGGGTGGTCATCTACGCCCGCGACCTCGCCGACAATCAGGTCAAGGGCTTCCTCGTGGACACCGGGACCGAGGGCTACGGCGCCACGAAGATCGAAAACAAGATCTCGCTGCGCACCGTCCAGAACGCCGACATCACGCTGGAAAACGTCGTGGTGCCGGACTTCTTCAAGCTCGCCAACGCCAACAGCTTCCGGGACACCAACAAGGTCCTGAAGGTAACCCGCCTCGCCGTAGCCTGGCAGGCCGTCGGCCAGCAGCTCGCGGCCTTCGACGTCGCCAGGCGCTATGCCGTGGAGCGCAGCCAGTTTGGCCGGCCGATCGCCTCATTCCAGCTGGTCCAGAACCAGCTCGTGCAGATCCTTGGCAACGCCGTCAGCTCCATGGGCATGATGGTCCGCCTGTCCCAGCTTGAAGACGCGGGCGAAGCCAAGGACGAGCAGTCCGCCCTCGCCAAGGCCTTCACGACGGCACGAATGCGCGAAAGCGTGGCGATGGGCCGCAGCCTCCTCGGCGGCAACGGCATAGTCACCGACTACGAGATGGCCAAAATCTTCTCGGATGCCGAAGCCATCTACTCCTACGAGGGCACGCACGAGATCAACACCTTGGTAACGGGCCGCGCCATCACCGGCATTTCGGCAATCGTCTAGTCCGTCATCCTCATCCCGGCACACGCAGGGGAAGCAGGATGGAGGGCCGCAGGTCCGCCACCAGGGGCAGCGGATTGATGTATTCCTCGCCCCGCCGCACGCCCCAGTGAACGCACGGCATGGCGGCGCAGTGGCCCGGCAACACTGTTCCGAGGACATCCCCCTTTGACACTGTGGCCCCGGATGCAAGGCCACTTTCCACTGGCTCGAAACTGCTGCGGAGCCCATTGCCGTGATCGATGGTGATCACCGGGCGGTCCACCACCACGCCTACGAAGCTGACGGTTCCCGACTGCGGTGCGGTGACCGGGGCGCCGTCGACCGCTGCCTGGAGGTCCACGCCGCGGTGCCCGCTCATCCACGGCTTGTCCGGCGGATCGAACGTGCGGAGCACCGCCGGCCTGGGCGCCAGCGGCCAGCTCCAACCCGACGTTGGCGCAGCGGCGGGCACTGAGGCAGTGCCGGCGGCGGCCCCGGAAACCGGGACCATTGCTGACGCTGCCAGTACAAGGGTTGCCAACAGGATTCCGGCTTTCATTCCCTCAGCCTGCCCGCGTCGGGCATCCTGTGACAGGGGCGCGTACCGGTATGTGGATAAGCCGGAAAGCGGTCCGGTAAATGGCAAGGCGGCAGGCCTGAAAATGGTCCGATCCGGTGGGCCCGCTGTAGTACACTTGACGGAGCAGTTTGCTGTGCCCTCAACGATGCCCGGCCGGCGGTTCAAGTCACTTTCTGGTCGCTTGGTCCTTCCGGTCGTTCTAGTCAGCACGTCTCATTCAGAGGTGTGGGGGAGCAGTGGCTGACTACGCGTATCCAGCCCTCCTCGCAAGAAGCCGAAAACTTCCGGTGCGGAGGACTGTGCCTCCTGCGGTCCGTGCCATATGGAACGGATGGGAAGTGCAGTGGATGCCAGGAGCAGCGTCCGCCTGGGCGAAGCTATTCAACCGTCAACTATTGGCAGGGTAAGAGAGCCTTGGGTTCTCTCATGAATGACCTGCCGGAAGGAGCGTCGGCATGCCCGTCGTAACTATGCGCCAGCTGCTTGACAGCGGCGTCCACTTTGGACACCAGACCCGTCGTTGGAACCCGAAGATGAAGCGATTCATCTTCACGGAGCGCAACGGCATCTACATCATTGACCTGCAGCAGTCGCTGTCCTACATCGACCGTGCCTACGAGTTCGTGAAGGCCACCGTTGCCCACGGCGGCACCGTCCTCTTCGTCGGCACCAAGAAGCAGGCGCAGGAATCCATCGCCGAGCAGGCCACCCGCGTTGGCCAGCCGTACGTCAACCAGCGTTGGCTCGGCGGTATGCTGACCAACTTCCAGACGGTCTCCAAGCGTATCCAGCGCATGAAGGAACTCGAAGAGATCGACTTCGATGACGTCGCCGGTTCCGCTTACACCAAGAAGGAACTGCTGCTCCTTCGCCGTGAACTCACCAAGCTCGAGACCAACCTCGGCGGTATCCGCAACCTGACCAAGGCACCTTCCGTGCTCTGGATCGTGGACACCAAGAAGGAACACCTCGCCGTTGACGAGGCCAAGAAGCTGAACATCCCGGTTGTTGCCATCCTGGACACCAACTGCGATCCGGACGAAGTCGACTTCCCGATCCCGGGCAACGACGACGCCATCCGCTCCGTCAACCTGCTGACCCGCGTTGTTGCTGACGCTGTTGCTGAGGGCCTGATCGCCCGTAACCAGCGCGCAACCGGCACCACGGAAGCTCCGGAAGAGCCGCTGGCCGAGTGGGAGCGCGAGCTCCTCGAAGGCAGCAAGTCTGAAGAAGCTCCCGCCGCCGCAGAGGCACCGGCTGCTGAAGAAGCTCCGGCTGCTGAAGAGGCTCCCGCCGCTGCAGAGGAAGCTCCGGCAGCTGCCGAAGCAACCGAACCTGCCGCCGGCGAAGCCGACGCTGCCAAGTAGCAGACAAGTAAATCTGGACCATCCCCGGCACTGTCCGCAGTGCCGGGGGTTTCTGACAGGATGGCCGCTCACTACGTGAGCTGCCGTCCTGTCAGTCCGTACACCACACAAAATTTCTAGACAGAGGGGTTCACATGGCGAACTACACTGCCGCTGATATCAAGGCTCTGCGTGAGCGCACTGGCGCCGGCATGATGGATGTCAAGAAGGCTCTTGACGAAGCCAACGGTGACGCCGAAAAGGCCATCGAGATCATCCGCATCAAGGGCCTGAAGGGCGCTACCAAGCGTGAAGGCCGCTCCACCGCAGAAGGCCTGGTTGCTGCCAAGGTTGACGGCGGCGTCGGCGTAATGATCGAAGTCAACTGCGAGACCGACTTCGTGGCAAAGGCTGACAAGTTCATCCAGCTCGCCGACAAGGTCCTGGCCATCGCGGTCGAGTCCGGCGCAGCCGACATCGAAACCCTGCTGGCCACCGAGGTCGACGGCAAGCCGCTGTCCGAGGTCGTCGTCGAAGAGGGCGCGATCCTCGGCGAAAAGGTTGTTGTCCGCCGTATCGCCCGCATCGAGGGCGGCACTGTTGACGCCTACCTGCACAAGACCTCCAAGGACCTCCCGGCCCAGGTCGGCGTCCTGTTCGCCGTTGAGGGCGAAGGCGAAACGGCCGCAACCGCAGCACACGACGTTGCTGTCCACGTTGCCGCCATGGCTCCGAACTACCTGACCCGCGAAGACGTTCCGGCTGAGCTTGTTGAGTCCGAGCGCCGCATCGCCGAGGAAACGGCCAAGGCTGAGGGCAAGCCCGAGGCAGCCATGACCAAGATTGTGGAAGGCCGTGTCACGGGCTTCTACAAGGGTGAGGTGCTGGTTGACCAGGCATTCGCCAAGGACGCCAAGAAGTCTGTGGCGCAGATCCTCGACGAGGCCGGCGTCAAGGCTACGGCCTTCGCGCGTTTCCGCGTCGGTTCCTAGTTAGACACGCAAAGGGGTGGTCACTTCGGTGGCCGCCCCTTTTGCATGCAATCGCAGCCCCGGGGCTGCACGAACGGGCCGGGGAAATGACACCTTTGGCCATCCGGCACGATAACCTAGCTCAGAGCTCATTTACGGGAAGGCACCATGGAAACCGTCAACAATTCTGTCCAGTCAGAGAAGAGCCGGCGTCGCGTCCTCCTGAAACTGTCCGGCGAGGTCTTCGGCGGCGGAAAGCTGGGCGTCGACCCTGATACCGTCCGCGGGGTCGCCAAGCAGATTGCCGCAGCAGTTCCCGACGTTGAGGTTGCGATCGTCGTGGGCGGCGGCAACTTCTTCCGCGGCGCCGAACTGTCGCAGAGCGGCATGGACCGCTCCCGCGCCGACTACATGGGCATGCTGGGTACCGTGATGAACTGCCTCGCCCTCCAGGACTTCCTGGAACAGGCCGGCGTCGAGACCCGCGTGCAGAGCGCCATCACCATGGGCCAGGTAGCCGAGGCGTACATTCCCCGCCGCGCCATCCGCCACATGGAAAAGAACCGCGTCGTGATCTTCGGCGCTGGCGCAGGCCTGCCTTATTTCTCCACCGACACCGTTGCAGCCCAGCGTGCGCTGGAAGTCCATGCCGACGTCGTGCTGATGGCAAAGAGCGGAGTGGACGGCGTCTACACCGCCGACCCCAAGAAGGACCCCAGCGCCGAGAAGCTTGAACGGCTCAGCTACGACGACGCCCTGCGCCGCGACATCCGCGTCATGGACCAGACGGCCATGACCATGTGCAAGGACAACAACCTCACCATGGTGGTGTTCGGCATGGAAGGCGAAGGCAACGTGACCCGGGCCATCCGCGGCGAGCAGCTGGGCACCGTAGTCACCCCCTAGCAACAGCTAGGATGATTTGAGGAAGGCCGGCCCGGTGGGCAGGCCGCAAAGACGGAACGAACCGTGCATTCCGGGCAGCCGGAATGCACCAATTTCTGAGGAGAGACCGTGATCGAAGAGACCTTGCTCGAAGCCGGGGACAAGATGGACAAGGCTGTCGAGGTAGCCAAGGAAGACTTCGCCTCGATCCGCACGGGACGGGCAAACCCGGGCCTCTACAACAAGGTGCTGGTGGACTACTACGGTTCACCCACCCCGCTGCAGCAGCTGGCCTCCTTCGCGATCCCGGACGCGCGCACCATCCTCATCACCCCGTTCGACAAGACGGCCCTGCGGGACATTGAGCGCGCCCTGAGCGACTCCGAGGTGGGCGCCAACCCGTCCAACGACGGAAACGTCATCCGGATCACCATCCCGGAGCTGACCAAGGAACGCCGCAAGGAATACGTCAAGATCGTCAAGTCAAAGGGCGAGGACGCCAAGGTGTCCATCCGGAACATCCGCCGCAAGGCCAAGGAAACCCTGGACAAACTGGTCAAGGACGGCGAAGCCGGTGAGGACGAGGGCGCGCGCGGCGAGAAGGAACTCGACGCCATGACCAAGTCGCACGTTGACGGCATTGACGACCTGCTCAAGCGCAAGGAAGCCGAGCTGCTCGAGGTCTGATGGATCAGGCACAGCAGGCACCCGGACACAGGGTCCGGGTCCGGGGGAAGCAGCGCTCCAACCCAACGCCCAAGGCCGGAAGGAACCTTCCGGCCGCCACCGCGGTGGGTCTCGCAATGCTTTTCGCCGTGTTGGGGGGTCTCCTGTTCCTGCCACTCGGCTTTGTACTGGTCACCACCACCTTCGCGGTGTTCGGCGTGTGGGAGATCTTTCGGGCGCTCGAGGTAAGCGGCACCCGCCTGCCCATCGTCCCCGTGATGGTGGGCACCGTGGGAATGCCGCTGGCCGCCTACTTCGGCGGACTGGAGAGCCTGCTGTTTGCGCTACTGGCCAGCAGCGTGGCGGTGCTGCTGTGGCGGACCATCGAGAGCGCAGCGGGATCAGCGCGCAGCATCTTCGCGGGCGTCTTCACCCTGGCCTGGGTGCCGTTCTTCATCAGCTTTGCGATCCTGCCGCTGCATGCGGTGGGTAGCGTCACGCCGGTGGGCCTGTGGCCCGGCGGCGTGATTCCGCACGGTGCGTGGCAGATCGCCACGATGCTCCTGCTGGTTGTCTCCAACGACACGTTCGGCTACCTGGTGGGGGCCTCGTTCGGGAAGCATCCCATGGCGCCCAAGATCAGCCCCAAGAAATCGTGGGAGGGCTTCGCCGGATCGATCGGCGGAGCCATCGCCGTGGGTGTCCTGGCGTGCCTCTTCCTGCTGGACAAGCCCTGGTGGGTCGGGGTGGTGCTGGCCGTGGGCATGGTGGCGGCGGCAACCACCGGCGACCTCGCCGAATCCATGGTCAAGCGGGAACTGGGCATCAAGGACATGAGCAGCATCCTGCCCGGACACGGCGGCGTCATGGACCGCCTGGATTCAATCGTCTTCGCCTCCCCGGCGGCGTTTATCCTGTTCACAGCTGTTTCCGGAGCCTGAGGCGTCCCGCCTGGCCACAGTTCGGCGCCATAGACTGGTGCGGAGCAAAAACAGCTGAACAGCACTGAAGGAAGCATAGTGACAGTGGACATTCAACGGCAGATACCTGCGTCATTTGACCGCGTGCAGCGGAACGAATACGGCTACAACGCCAAGCAGGTGGACCAGTTCCTCCAGCGCGCACGGGTTTCGTTTGAGAATCCGGCAGCGGCCGCCCAGGTCATCAAGAGCGCCGACGTCCGGGCTGTCTGCTTTGATCCCGTCAAAGGCGGTTACGCCGCGGCCGGGGTCGACGCTGCCCTGGACCGGCTGGAAGACGCCTTTGCCCGGCGCGAGCGCGATGACCTGATTGAGGCGCGCGGCGAGGACGCCTGGCTCCGCGAAATCGGGAAACTGTCCGGCCTGCTGCGTGGGCGCCTCCACCGTCCCGACGGCGAACGGTTCCGTCGGCCGGCCGGCCCCCGCGGCCGAAGCTACAACACCGTGGACGTGGACAACCTGTGCCGTGACCTCATCGGGTACCTCGAAGAGGACCAGCCGCTCAGCGTCGACAATGTCCGCCGCGCGGTCTTCCGTCCGGCCAAGGGTAAGGACGGCTACGAAGAGACCCAGGTTGACGCTTTCCTTGACCGCGTGGTCGAACTGATGGCCGCCATCGACTGACGGGCGACGGCCGTCGGGCTCGACACCGCCTCCTAGCGTTCGGTGGCCAGCGGACGTTCCGGTGTGTGCAGCCTGGTCATCACCTTTGTGAGGGTCCTTGGCACGCGGTCCTTGGTGGCACGGGACACCAGGACCATCACAGCGAAGGCAGCCGGTACCGTCCAGGCAGCCGGCTGTGCCAGCCACGGCGGCATCGCGGCGCCGGAAGCAGCCGGACCGGACAGGGCGCCGGCGACCAGGGCGCCGCCGCACAGGACGCCCCCCGTCACCATTCCGGCAATGGCTCCGGCGTCGGTAAGGCCGCGCCACCAGATGCCCAGCAGCAGGGCGGGGCAGATGGTCGAGGCCGTGAAGGCGAAAACCAGTCCCACGCTCCCGGCCAAAGCCAGTGAGTCGGTCATGAAGGCAAAGCCCAGCGGAACGGTGGCCGAAATCAGTGCGGCCAGCCGGAAGCCACGGACGCTCCCGCCAAGAACGTCCTGGCTGATGACGCCTGCGAGCGACACCACCAGCCCTGAGGTGGTCGACAGGAACGCGGCGAACGCCCCCGCGACCACCAGCGCGGAGAGCATGTCGCCTGCAGGCCCTCCGACCAGCCGGCCCGGCAACAGCAGGACCAGGGCGTCCGAGCGGCCGCCCTGGGCGAGGCCCGGGGCGAACATCCGCCCGGCCAGTCCGTACGCAGTGGGAAAGAGATAGAAAACGGACAGCAGGCCCAATACGATCAGCGTGGTGCGGCGCGCCGACTGCCCGTCAGGGTTGGTGTAGAACCGCACCAGGACATGCGGCAGGCCGAGTGTGCCGAAGAGCAGGGCAACCAGCAGCGAGATGTTTTGGTAGGGACCGTTCGGTGCCAGCCCGGTGGGGTTGGTGTTGGCTTCGGCAACTGCCGGGGTCCCGTTGCCCGCCAGCACCAGGGCGATGAACACGATGGGCACCGCAAGGGCCGTCAGCTTGAGCCAGTACTGGAACGCCTGCACGAACGTGATGGAGCGCATCCCGCCGGCCACCACCGTCAGGCACACCACGATGACCACCGCCACGGATCCCACCCAGGACGGCAGCCCTGTGGTGATGCGGATTGTCAGGGCGGCGCCATGGAGCTGCGGCACGATGTAGAGCCAGCCCACCACAACAACTGCCAGGCTGGTGACCCGGCGGACCGCGCGTGAATCCAGCCGCACCTCGGTGAAATCCGGAATGGTGTAGGCGCCGGAGCGCCGCAGCGGCGCGGCGACGAAGAGCAGCAGCATCAGATACCCCGCGGTGTAGCCGATGGGAAACCAGAGCGCATCCGTGCCGGACAGCAGGATCAGGCCGGCCACGCCCAGGAAACTGGCGGCGGACAGGTACTCGCCGCCGATCGCGGACGCGTTCCACCACGGCCGGACCGTCCGGGATGCCACGTAGAAGTCTCCGGTGGTGCGTGAAATCCGCAACCCGTAGAACCCGATAACCGCCGTGGCCACGGACACGGCAACGAATGCGGCGATGCCCACCACCGGGTTCAACGCCGCCTCACCGGTCCTCCGCCAGGTCCCGGTACCGGGACTCGTTGCGGGTGGCCGTCCGGATGTACAGCCACGCACTGAGGCCGATCACCGGGTAGATTCCGGCGCCGAGGAGGAGCCAGCCGAAGGGGATGCCCGCGATCTTCGATTCCGCCAGCCCGGGCACCAGTCCCAGCATGAGGGGGAAGGCCAGCAGGATCAGCAGGAACCCGCCGGCCACCACCACGGCCAGGCGAAGCTGCGTGCGGATCAGGGACCGAACGAACACCTGGCCCACGTCGGATTCCTCGGCGGCCTCGCGGGACTCCAGTACTGGCCTTGCTGCGGACCGCGGGGCCGTCACCCTGACGCGCGTCATGCCTGCGGCCGGATGCGTGTGGTTTCGAGCTTCTCCCGGACCGACGGCAGGTGGCGGCGGCTGATGGGCAGTTCGGCCCCGGCGACGGTGACGGTGGGGCGGGCTGCGGCGAGCTTCATATGGCTGACATGGTTGAGGGCGATGAGGTAG
The DNA here is from genome assembly GCF_030812315.1 of Arthrobacter oryzae. Taxonomy (GTDB): domain Bacteria; phylum Actinomycetota; class Actinomycetes; order Actinomycetales; family Micrococcaceae; genus Arthrobacter; species Arthrobacter oryzae_B. The sequence goes on from NZ_JAUSSM010000005.1 coordinate 240,499, forward strand.
GACCGGTGCGTGCGGAGGAAGCCGGCCTCGGCCCACTGCTGCTCCAGGTCAGCCAGGGGCACGCGGATGAGGTAGCTGGAATCGGTTGTGTGCAGCCGCGCGTAGTCACCCTGGGCCTGGACGTACGTGACGTCGTCGCGCCGGATCATCCGGGTGGTGCCGCCGAGATCCACCGTGATCATTTCCGGTGGTGCGGCGCCGTCCTTCATGAGTTCGCAGATGCGGCCCACGGACCTGGCCAGGCGTTCCGCGCGTACGGGCTTCAGCAGGTAGTCGACGGCGGCGAGTTCGAACGCTTCCAGCGCGCACTCTTCGTCCGCGGTGACGAAGACGACTGCCGGGGGATTGCTGCTGCGCGAGATGGCCCGGGCGATGTCCAGGCCGGACAGGGCGGGCATGTGGATGTCGAGGAACACCGCGTCCACGGCTTCGGCGTCGAGCACCCGAAGGGCCTGCGCACCGGATGACGCGCGGTGGATGGCCCCGATCCGGTCGTCCCGGCCAAGCAGGAACGCCAGCTCCTCGACAGCGGGGAGTTCGTCGTCGGCGACGAGGACGTTGATCATGGTTCTAGGTTATCCCGGTGTCCCCGCCGGCGATGCCGGGACGCTCAGGCGTCGTGGCCGGGTTGTGACTTGGGGACACGCATGGTGATCAGCGTCCCCTCGCCGGGAGCCGTTTCGATCACGAGGCCGTTGTCCTCGCCGTAGACCTGGCGGAGCCGGGCGTCCACGTTGCGCAGTCCCACGTGGTCGCCGTCGCTGTGTCCGGCCAGCATGGACCGCAGCTGGTCCGGGTCCATCCCCACGCCGTCGTCCTCTATGGTGACCTCCGCGAAGGTTCCGGAATCATTCGCAGAAATGGTGATGTGGCCCGGACCTTCCTTGGCCTCAAGGCCGTGCCTGACGGCGTTTTCGACGAGCGGCTGCAGGCTGAGGAACGGAATGACCGTGCTCAGCACCTCCGGGGCGATCTGCAGGCTGACCTGCACCCGGTCGCCGAACCTTGCACGCTCCAGCAGCAGGTAACGGTCGATGCAGCGGAGCTCTTCGGCGAGGGTGGTGAAGTCCCCGTGGCGGCGGAAGGAGTAGCGGGTGAAGTCGGCGAACTCCACCACCAGTTCCCTGGCCCGCACGGGGTCCGTGTTGATGAAGGACGCGATGGCGTTGAGCGAGTTGTAGATGAAGTGTGGGCTGATCTGGGCGCGGAGGGCACGGACCTCTGCCTCCATCAGGAGGGTCCGGGACGCGTCGAGTTCGGCGAGTTCAACCTGGGCCGCCACCCAGTCGGCCACTTCGCCGGTGGCCCGGACCAGTCCGGCTCCCGCTGACGGGGCGAACGCAGCCACCACTCCGACAACGCGCGCGCCGGCCTTGATGGGGGCGATAACGACGGCGCGTTCCACCTCCTGGGGGATTGGCCCGGAGGCCGCGTCGCCGGCGAGCAGATACAGCTCGCCCGCCGGGATGACGGCGGTGTGGCCGCCGTCGAGCACGTTTGCCGCGAGACCCATCAGCGCGGGCCGGAGTTCCTCCCCGGCGCCGTCCCAGGCGAGCACGCCCGAGGTGTCGGTGATGGCCAGCGCATCGCAGCCCAGGATGGTGCGGAGCTGCCTGCTGGCTTTGGCCGCGCCGGCCGGGTTCAGCCCGGTGCGCAGGTGTTGTCCGGCCCGCGAGGCCGCATGGAGGGTCTTGTAGGTGGCCCGCTCCGCGTCGGTGCCGAGCTCCCGGAAGGACCGCAGGACTTTGAGGCCCACTCCGACGACGACGGCGATCGACATCGCGATCACGGCGATGGCGGCAGCGGTGAACAAGGGGGAGTCCGGCATGGTGCCCAGCGTAGCCTGCCCGGCGTAGCCGCGGGGCACCGTTTGGCGCAGCATCGGGACCGCTGAGCGACGGCCCGGCGGCTTCTCTGGAATGTAACCGCCATCACCCGTCAGAGTGAGTGCAGTCACATTGGCTGAGGACTGTTGTGGAAGAGCAGGCAGCCGGTGTGGACGGAAAGTCTCAATGAGGAGGAATGATGGGTAACGATGCCCCAACTCCGGACGTAGCGGCGTCCGTGGATTTCAAGCAAGTCCAGTCGACCGAGCAGTTCCAGGAACTGCGCAAGCGTCACCGCAGCTTTGTCTTTCCGATGGCCGTTGCGTTCCTGCTCTGGTACTTCGCATACGTACTCCTGGCCGACTACGCCGTCGACTTCATGTCCACGAAGGTCTGGGGCAACATCAACATCGGGCTCATCATGGGCCTCCTGCAGTTCGTGTCCACGTTCGCCATCACAGGCTGGTACGTGAGCTACTCCAACCGGCGGCTCGATCCCATCGCAGCCGAGATCCGGCATGAAATCGAAGGCCACGAGTTCGACAAAGACGGCAACCGAGTGAGCGGAACAGCAAAATGATCGGAATGGTTCCAGCGGTCAACGTCGCCGCCCTCAAAGACACCACCCTGCTGAACATGGCCATTTTCGGCCTGTTCGTCGCGGTCACCATGATTATCGTGATCCGCGCCAGCCGCAACAACAAAACCGCCGCCGACTACTACGCGGCCGGCCGTTCCTTCACCGGCCCGCAGAACGGAACCGCCATTGCGGGGGACTACCTCTCCGCGGCATCATTCCTGGGCATCACCGGCGCCATCGCCATCAACGGCTATGACGGCTTCATGTACTCCATCGGCTTCCTGGTGGCCTGGCTGGTGGCCCTGCTCCTGGTGGCGGAGTTGCTCCGCAACACCGGCAAGTTCACCATGGCCGATGTGCTCTCCTTCAGGCTCAAGCAGCGTCCGGTCCGGATCGCCGCTGCCATTTCCACCCTTGCCGTCTGCTTCTTTTACCTCCTGGCCCAGATGGCCGGCGCCGGCAGCCTGATTTCCCTGCTCCTTGGCATCAGCGACTGGGGCGGACAGGCTCTGGTGATCATCGTCGTCGGCGCCCTCATGATCATGTACGTGCTGATCGGCGGCATGAAGGGCACCACCTGGGTCCAGATCATCAAGGCCATGCTGCTCATAGCCGGCGCCGCCGTGATGACTTTCTGGGTCCTGGCAATCTACGGCTTCAACCTGTCCGACCTCCTCGGCGGCGCGGTGGAGACGGCCAACAACCCCGCAGTCCTCAACCCGGGCATGCAGTACGGTAAGTCGGACACCTCCAAGCTGGACTTCATGTCCCTGGGCCTCGCCTTGGTCCTCGGCACCGCAGCCCTCCCGCACGTGCTGATGCGCTTCTACACCGTGCCCACGGCCAAGGAAGCCCGCAAGTCCGTGGTGTGGTCCATCTGGCTGATCGGCCTGTTCTACCTGTTCACACTGGTCCTGGGCTACGGCGCCGCTGCTCTTGTCGGCGCGGAAACGATCAAGACGGCCCCGGGCGGCGTCAACTCGGCCGCACCGCTGCTTGCCTTCCACCTGGGCGGCCCGCTGCTGCTCGGCTTCATCTCGGCGGTGGCCTTCGCCACCATCCTCGCCGTGGTGGCCGGCCTCACCATCACCGCCGCGGCCTCGTTTGCCCATGACATCTACGCCAACGTGATTGCCAAGGGGAAGGCCGACGCCGACACGGAGGTCAAGGTTGCACGGCGCACCGTGGTGGTCATCGGCATCCTGGCCATTGTCGGCGGCATCTTCGCCAACGGCCAGAATGTCGCCTTCCTGGTGGCGCTCGCCTTCGCGGTCGCGGCTTCGGCGAACCTGCCCACGATCATCTACTCGCTGTTCTGGCGCAGGTTTACCACCCAGGGCGCAATCTGGAGCATGTACGGTGGCCTGGCGTCGGCGATCATCCTGATTGCCCTTTCGCCGGTGGTGTCCGGAACTAAGACCTCGATGATCCAGACGGTGAATTTCGCGGTCTTCCCGCTGAGCAACCCGGGCATCGTCTCCATCCCGCTCGCGTTCTTCCTGGGCTGGCTGGGCACCGTGCTGGACAAGAAGCTGGAAGACACCACCAAGCAGGCCGAAATGGAAGTCCGCTCCCTGACCGGTGTTGGTGCCGAGAAGGCGGTGGAACACTGACACGCCGGTGCTGAGAATCCGGTGCTGAGAACCAGCTGAGACACAACAGGAGCTCCCGTGAAGACGGGAGCTCCTGTTGTCTTGCGTTCAGCCGTGCGGGCAGGCAAGCGGAGGTTGCGCCTTGTGTGACGTCAGTCCTTGGGCCTGAGTTTGATGTTGATCATCTTCATGTCCCTGTCGCTGTCGAAGCTGTAGGCCAGGTTCACTTGCTTGCCGTCACAGCCGATGACCCCTGCGACGTCGGCTGTGTTATTGCCGTTTTCGTTGCGCACCTCGGAGTCGTTGTACGTCGGCTTGCAGGTGTCGTTCAGTTCGAGGCTTTGGACGCCGGCGGCGAATTCCTCCTTGGAAAGTTTTTCCTGCAGGGCCGGGTCGAGGAAATCGTCGTAGGCCTTGTCGGTGTCACCGGCGATGACAAGCTGCGTGAAATCGTCCGCCAGGTCATTGGCCTTGTTCGTTGCGCTGCTCACGAGGTTGAACACGGACACCCCTCCCGCAATGAGAAGGAGTAGTACGCCACCCGCAACTCCCGGCACGATCCATTTCCTGCGGTTTCCCGCCGGCTGCTGGTCCGGTGCGCCGCCGTAGGGTCCGGCGGCAGCATAGTGCGGATCGTACTGCGGTAGCGGCGGCTGCTGACCCGAGGGCGCATGCGGCGGGATCGGCGGTTGCCCTGGCTGGTACGCTTCCTGAGGACTGCTCAAGATCAAGCCTTTCCGGCAGCCGGCTTGGCCACTGCCTGATGGGACGGGCCGGTCACGGCCGCGGTTCGTCGAACTGGAACCCAGCCTATAGCCCTCACCCTTCGGCGGAGCCCCGCTCGAGCAGCGGCTGGATCCGGAACGGGATGAGCTCTCCCATGGCAAGCGCTGTGTCGGTCCGGTCCACTCCTTCGCAGGCAAGGATCTTGCCGTTGATCCGGAAAAGGTCCTCCGCGTCCAGCGCCACCACCCGCAGCAGGAGGTCCGCCGAGCCGGTCAGTCCGTAGCCTTCCAGGATTTCCGGGATGCCGGCCAGGTCCACTGCCAACTGGCCAAGCTTCTGCTGCTGCACGTGGACAGAGATAAACGCCATCAGCGGGTATCCGAGAGCTGCCGGATTGATCCGCCGCTCGAAGGACAGGAAGACGTGCTTCTTCTCCAGCTGGGCCATCCTGGCCTGCACCGTATTGCGGGACAGCCCAAGCTTTTGCGCCAAGGCCACTACCGTGCGTTTCGGGTCCCTGGCGAGGGCGGAAAGGAGCCGTGTGTCAGTGCCATCCAAAGCTTGCATAATGCGCAAGGCTAGCACGGCCACTGGTGTCCAGACAGTGCATTCTGCTCAGTTTTTTTGGCGGTGGTTGTACCCATTGAGCATTGTGAGTATCGTCACAAATATCCGGGGCAACGGCGCCCGGGCGGCTGGCGTGCACGGGGATCACGAGTCCTTTGAGCGCTGGTGACACGACGTATGAAGGTTGCGTGCAACTGTGTTTACAGACGAGTTGGGTCAGGGCGGAATCCCCGCCGGCGGCCCGGGCGACAGTGCAGGACATCACGGCGGGGCGGGCGAGAGCCTGGTCCAATTGATCACTCCCGGCGGTGAACGCGTCAGCCATCCGCAGTACGACGCATGGGTCCAGGATGTCAGTGACGAGCAGCTGGGTTTCCTCTACGAGGACCTGGTGGTCATCCGGCGGATCGACACCGAAGCGACCGCCCTCCAGCGCCAGGGGGAACTCGGCCTGTGGCCGCCGCTCCTGGGTCAGGAGGCCGCCCAGATAGGTTCGGCGAGGTCACTCCGCGACGATGACTTCGTATTCTCCAGCTACCGCGAGAACGGCGTCGCCTACTGCCGCGGCGTGGATCTTGCCGACATCGTCAAGGTCTGGAGGGGCAACGCCTCGGCGGGCTGGGATCCGTACACCGTGAACATGGCCACGCCGCAGATCATCATCGGCGCCCAGACACTTCACGCCACCGGCTACGCAATGGGCATCCAGAACGACGGCGCCGACTCCGTGGCCATCACGTACTTCGGCGACGGCGCAACCAGCGAGGGTGACGTCAACGAGGCCATGGTCTTCGCAGCCAGTTTCCAGTCCCCGGTGGTTTTCTTCTGCTCAAACAACCACTGGGCCATTTCCGAACCGGTGCGCCTGCAGTCCCACATCAGGATCGCCGACCGTGCGGCAGGATTCGGGATTCCCAGCATCCGCGTGGACGGCAATGACGTCCTTGCCGTGATGGCGGCGACGCGCGAGGCACTCGAGCGGGCCCGCCACGGCGGCGGCCCCACGTTCATCGAAGCCGTCACCTACCGGATGGGCCCGCACACCACTGCCGACGACCCCACCCGATACCGGGATGCCAACGAACTGGAAGACTGGGCGGCCAAGGATCCGATTGCGCGGGTCAAGGGCCTGCTGGAACGCAAGGGCCTGCTGACCGGGCAGTTTGAGGCGCGGGTGGCCGCCAAAGCCGACGCCGTAGCCCGCGAGCTGCGGGCGGGATGCATCACCATGCCGGACCCGGAACCGCTGGACATCTTCAAGCACGTCTACAGCACCCCCAACTCCTGGCTGGACCGCCAGGAGGACCATTACTCCCGCTACCTGGCTTCCTTCGGCGATCCCGCAGGGGCCCACTCAGAAGAAGGTGCTCGCTGATGACGCAAATGACCTTTGCCCGGGCGATTAACTCCGGCCTCCGCAAGTCCCTCGAAAACGACCCCAAGGTCATCCTGATGGGCGAGGACATCGGCACCCTTGGCGGCGTCTTCCGCGTGACCGACGGGTTGCAGAAGGACTTCGGCAAACACCGCGTTGTGGACACCCCCCTCGCCGAGTCCGCCATCATGGGCACCGCCGTCGGACTTGCCTACCGCGGATACCGGCCGGTGGTGGAAATCCAGTTCGACGGGTTCGTCTACCCGGCGTTCGACCAGATCGTGTCCCAGGTGGCCAAAATCCACTACCGGACCCAGGGCGCAGTGAAGATGCCCATCACAGTGCGCATCCCGTTCGGCGGCGGCATCGGCTCCCCGGAGCACCACTCGGAGTCTCCAGAGGCGTACTTCACCCACACATCCGGGCTGCGGGTGGTCAGCGTCTCCAATCCGCAGGACGCGCACACCATGATCCAGCAGGCCATCGCCTCCGACGATCCGGTGCTCTTTTTCGAGCCGAAGCGCCGCTACCACGACAAGGGCGAGGTGGATGAATCGATCGATCCGGCCACCGCCCTGTCTATGGAAAAGGCGCGTGTGGTGGCCGAGGGCAAGGACGTGACCCTCGTCGCCTATGGGCCATTGGTCAAGACCGCCAAGGACGCCGCCGTGGCCGCTGCGGACGAGGGCGTCTCGGTCGAGGTCATCGACTTGCGCTCGCTGGCTCCGGTGGACTTCGCAACGCTGGAAGCCTCGGTGCGCAAGACGGGCCGGCTGGTGATCACCCACGAAGCCGGGCAGTCCGGCGGCCTCGGTGCCGAGGTGGCCACGAGCATCACCGAACGCTGCTTCTACCACCTCGAGGCTGCCCCCGTCCGGGTCACCGGTTTCGATGTCCCGTACCCGTACTCGAAGCTCGAATCGCACCATCTGCCTAGCCTCGACAGGATCCTGGACGGCGTGGACCGTGCCCTGGGCCGCCCCAACTCCCTCAGCGGGCTGGAAGGATGAGCGCGGCCATGATCAAGGAATTCAGGCTCCCGGACCTCGGCGAAGGGCTGACGGAATCGGAAATCCTCAGCTGGAAAGTTGCCGTGGGCGACACCGTTGCCCTGAACCAGGTCATCGCGGAAGTGGAGACGGCGAAAGCCGTCGTCGAACTGCCGTCGCCGTTCGCCGGTGTGATTACCGCCCTGCACGAACAGCCGGGGACCGTCGTGGAGGTGGGCAAGCCGATCGTTTCCTTCGAGGTAGAGGGCGACGACGGCGGGCCTTCCGCCGGCGGTCCGGCCCAGGCCGAGACCGCCAAACGCGAGCCCAACCTCGTGGGGTACGGCGCCATCGTCGAAGCCTCCGGCCGGCCAACCCGGCGTGCCCGCACTTTCGCTGCTCCGGCCGCAGCGACTGCCGCTGCTCCGACAGGACCGCCGGTTGCTGAGCGGGTTGCTGAGCGGGTTGCTGAGCCAGCCGCAGCGCCGGTGGTCGAACCCGCCGACATCCGGGCCCCGGCCGAGACTGCTGCCGCAACACCCGGGGGAGAGCGACCGCGGTCCACGCCGCCCGTGCGGAAGCTGGCCAAGGACCTCGGCGTCGAGCTCACGGCGGTGGCAGGCACGGGCGCCGGCGGGCTGATCACCCGGGAGGATGTGCAAAACTTCGTCGGCGGCGGCCATCCGGCAGCTGTTGCCGTGGCCGGAGCAGCTCCGGCAGCCGGCATCGGCAGCGTCACCCAGGGGGAGCGCGAAACGCGTATGCCCATCAAGGGGGTCCGCAAGCTGACTGCGGCGGCGATGGTGTCCAGTGCCTTCACGGCACCGCATGCCACGGAATTCCTGACGGTCGATGTCACGCCCACAATGGAGCTGCTGGCCCGGCTCAAGGCCAGCCGGGCGTTTGAGGGCTTCAAGCTGACTCCGTTGACACTGGTGGCCAAGGCCTTGCTGATTGCCCTCCGCCGCCAGCCGTCGCTGAATTCGCGGTGGGACGAAGCCAACCAGGAGATCGTGCAGTTCAACTATGTGAACCTGGGCATCGCTGCGGCGACTCCCCGGGGACTGACCGTGCCAAACATCAAGGACGCCGACCGGATGTCCCTGACGGAGCTGTCCACGGCGCTCACCGGCCTGACGGAGACTGCCCGCGCCGGCAAGACCAGCCCGGCCGAGCTCTCCGGCGGCACCATCTCCATTACGAACATCGGAGTGTTCGGCATCGACGCCGGGACGCCGATCCTCAACCCCGGCGAAGCGGCCATCCTGGCCATGGGGGCCGTGCGGAGAATGCCGTGGGAATACAAGGACGAGGTTGCCCTCCGCCAGGTCATGACCCTCAGCCTGTCCTTCGACCACCGGCTGGTCGACGGCGAGCAGGGGTCGCGCTTCCTGGCTGACATCGGGGCGATCCTGGCCGACCCCGGCATGGTCCTGGCAATGGTGTAACCAGCGCACCTCGACAAGCTGACGCCAACGAAGCTGCCGGCCACCTCTTCCGAAAGGAAGTGGCGGCTGGCAGCTTTCCTGGGTCGGGCCCCTTCCCGGGCTTGCGTCTACTCGCCGGGTACGGGGCTGGCCGTCACCATGAGTGCCGCGAGGGCCATGCTCTCCAGCAACGGCCGGGCGGACTTCACCGCGACGCTCCGGCCGTGGCTGCGGACGGAGTGCGGCGTGGAGTTGATGAGTCCGAAAGCCGCGTGCGCGCGCATCCGGAGCTCCGCGGTGTCCGTGTCCCCGTGCAGCTCCTGCAGGACATCAACCCACAGCTCCACGTAGTTTCGCTGCAGGGTGCGGACCTCGGCCTGGTCGTCGTCGGAAAGATTGCTGAAGTCGCGGTCCTGGACCCGGATAACATCAGGATTGCTCAGGGCGAAGTCAACGTGGAACTGGACAAGGCGTGCCAGTGCTGCGGCGGGGTCGCCGGCATCCGCCACTACCCGGCGGCCGCCTTCCAGCAGTTCCTGGCTTACGCTGAGCAACAGCGCCCCCAGTACGGCCTGCTTGCCCGCGAAATGCCGGTAGACCGCTGGGCCGCTGACGCCCGCTGCGGCGCCCAGGTCCTCAAGCGACACGCGGTTGAAGCCATTGAGGGCAAAAAGGGTGGCGGCCGAGGACAACAGCGCCTGGCGCCGGCTCTCTTTGGCCTGGCTGCGCTGCGTGGCCTGGCTGCGCTGCGTGGCCTGGCTGCGCTCGATGATCGGCACATTTCCTCCTTGGACCCGCAAATCCTAGCAATGACAGCGCGTGTTGGACATCACAGTTAATAGAGACTAACCTAAATCTCAGTTATGCGGTACTAACCGAATTGCTCAGGACGGCCTTGCCAGGGCGTCCGGGAACGGAAGCAGCCAATGGAGACAATCGCCAGCCTGGTGGACACCGGCAGCGCAGCCTACGCCACCAACCGGGAAGCCCAGCTGGCACTTGCAGGCGAGCTGAGGGATCGGCTCGCCGAGGCCGCGCTTGGCGGTCCGGAGAAGTCCCGGGAACGCCACGTGGCCCGCGGCAAGCTGCTGCCCCGCGAGCGCATAGACCAGCTCCTTGACGATGGCAGTCCCTTCCTCGAAATCGCGCCGCTCGCGGCCAACGGCATGTACAACGACGATTCCCCGGGTGCCGGGGTCATTGCCGGCATCGGCCTGGTCCACGGCCGCCAGGTGCTCGTGATCTCCAATGACGCCACGGTTAAGGGCGGCACCTACTACCCGATGACGGTCAAGAAGCACCTCCGGGCGCAGGAGATCGCGCTGGAGAACCGGCTGCCCTGCATCTATCTCGTGGACTCCGGTGGAGCCTTCCTGCCGAAACAGGACGAGGTCTTCCCGGACAAGGAGCACTTCGGCCGGATCTTCTTCAACCAGGCGAAGATGTCCGCGGCAAAAATCCCGCAGATTGCCTCCGTGATGGGGTCCTGCACCGCCGGGGGCGCCTACGTGCCCGCCATGAGCGACGAAACCGTCATCGTCCGCAACCAGGGCACCATCTTCCTGGGCGGTCCGCCGCTGGTGAAGGCCGCGATCGGCGAAATCGTCACGGCGGAGGAACTCGGCGGCGGCGACGTCCACTCGAAAATCTCCGGCGTCACCGACCACCTGGCCGAGAACGATGAGCATGCCCTCCAGATCGTCCGGGATATCGTCTCCACCCTGCCGAAGCCGGCTGCCCCTGCCTGGGATGTGGACACCGCCGTCGAGCCGCTCGCGGACCCTGGCGAGCTGTACGGTGCCGTCCCGACGGACGTCAACGCGCAGTACGACGTGCGCGAGGTCATTGCCAGGCTGGTGGACGGCAGCCGCTTCCACGAGTTCAAGAAGAATTACGGCACCACCCTGGTCACGGGCTTCGCGAAACTGCACGGCCACCCCGTGGGCATCGTGGCCAACAACGGCGTGCTCTTCAGCGAGTCCTCGCTCAAGGGCGCGCATTTCATCGAGCTCTGCGACCAGCGCGGCATCCCGCTGGTGTTCCTGCAGAACCTCTCCGGCTTTATGGTCGGCAAAGACTACGAACAGGGCGGCATCGCCAAGAACGGCGCCAAGATGGTCACCGCCGTCGCCACGGCGCGCGTCCCGAAGCTGACCGTGGTGATCGGCGGATCCTTCGGCGCCGGCAACTACTCCATGTGCGGCCGTGCCTATTCGCCGCGTTTCCTCTGGATGTGGCCGGCCTCCCGCATCTCGGTGATGGGCGGCAACCAGGCCTCCAGCGTGCTCGCCACCGTCAAACGCGACCAGTACGAGGCCCGCGGCGAGGAATGGTCCGCCGAGGACGAGGAAGCGTTCAAAGCCCCCATCAAACAGCAGTACGAGGACCAGGGCAGCCCCTACTATTCCACCGCCCGCCTCTGGGACGACGGCGTGATCGACCCCGCGGACACCCGCACCGTCCTGGGACTGGCGCTCGACGTCGTCTCCCGCACCCCGCTGCCGGAGACCTCCTTCGGCCTTTTCCGGATGTGAGCCTGTTGTGACTACAACCTCCCAGAAGCCGCTGTTCAACACGGTCCTCGTCGCCAACCGCGGCGAGATCGCCTGCCGCGTCATCCGCACCCTGCGTGCCCTGGGCATCCGTTCGGTGGCCGTTTACAGCGACGCCGACGCCGGTGCCCGCCACGTGCGCGAAGCCGACGTAGCCGTACGGATCGGCCCCGCCTCCGCCGCCGAGAGCTACCTCAAGATCGAGGCCATCATCCAGGCCTGCCGCGAGACCGGCGCCGAGGCAGTGCACCCCGGCTACGGCTTCCTGAGCGAAAACGTCGACTTTGCCCGCGCCCTGGAAAAGGCCGCCATCACTTTCATCGGCCCCGGCGTCGAATCCCTCAATGTCATGGGCGACAAGATCCGCTCCAAGAACCACGTCGCCGGCTACGGGGTCCCGGTGGTCCCGGGCATTGCCGAGCCCGGGATGACGGACGCCCAGCTGATTGAGGCCGCAGCCGGCGTCGGCTTCCCGCTGCTGATCAAACCGTCCGCAGGCGGCGGCGGCAAGGGCATGCACATCGTTGAGCGCCCCGAGGAACTGGAAGCCACGCTGGCCACAGCCCGCCGGGTCGCGGCGAGCGCCTTCGGCGACGACACCCTCTTCCTGGAACGGCTCGTACTCACACCGCGGCACATCGAAGTGCAGGTCCTGGCTGATAACCACGGCAACGTCATCTTTCTTGGCGAGCGCGAGTGCTCGCTGCAGCGCCGCCACCAGAAAGTCATTGAGGAAGCACCGTCGCCGCTGCTGGAATCCCTACCCGACGGCGCCGCCGTCCGGGCGCGGATCGGCGAGGCAGCCTGCAACGCGGCCCGCAGCATCCACTACAGCGGCGCCGGGACCGTGGAGTTCCTCGTCTCGGACAACGCCCCTGACGAGTTCTTCTTCATGGAGATGAACACCCGCCTGCAGGTGGAGCACCCCGTGACCGAGATGGTCACCGGCGTCGACCTGGTCGAATGGCAGGTGCGGATCGCCGCGGGTGAGGAACTCACCGTCCGCCAGGACGACGTCGTGCTCAACGGGCACTCGGTGGAAGCACGCGTCTACGCCGAAATTCCGGAGAAGAGCTTCCTGCCGTCCACGGGAACGGTGCTCCTGCTGGACGAGTTGCCCGGTGATGCAGACGGCACGGTGCGCGTGGACTCGGCCCTGCTGGAGGGACTGGAGATCTCCTCCAGCTACGACCCCATGATCTCCAAGGTCATCGCCTGGGGCGAAGACCGCACGGCCGCCCTTGACACGCTGGATGCGGCGCTCGCCGGGTACACCGCGCTGGGTGTGGACACCAACGTCGAATACCTGCGCCTGCTCATCAACGACGCCGATGTCCGAGCCGGCCGGCTCGACACCGGCCTGATCGAGCGCAAGATGCCGGACTTTGCTTTCCGCCGCGTGTGCGACTTCGAGGTGGTGGCCGCCGCCCTGTTCGCCGAAGCCACGGACGAGCATGATGCGCAGTCCGCCGGGGAAGGCCCGTGGCGTCGCCGCGACGGTTGGAGGCTCGGCGCCCGCGCCCCGCGCCGGATCAGCATTGGAACGGCCGACGGCGGCGTCGCCACGGTAGCCGTGTCCGGCGGGGCAGGGCAGGGCACAGCGGCGGTGACCGTCGACGGCGGCCCGCAGCAACGGGCGTCGTTCCGTTTGTACGGGCGCAACCGCGCAGAGCTGAACCTCGGCGGTGAAGCCCGGGAGTATTCGCTGGCGCCGGTGTCCCGGGGGCACGCCGCACCGGACCGGAGCAACCCGGCCCCGAGCGTCCCCACGGCGTTGTTCCTCGGCAACGGCGGCTGGTCCTGCCGGCTCGAAGTGCTCACCCGCGAGACGCGGCTTGCCCGCGTCCTGGCTGCAATCCAGCGTGAGGAAGGTGCCGCCGACCCGGCCGTGCGCTCGCCGATGCCCGGCACGGTGGTGTCCGTCTCCGTCAGTGACGGCGACCACGTGGAGGCCGGCCAGGTCCTGCTTTCGGTGGAGGCGATGAAGATGGAGCACCAGCTCGTGGCGCCCCTCGACGGCACGGTCCATATCAGCGCCGCGTCCGGCGACCTGGTCAAGGCGGACCAGGTGCTCGCCACGGTCCACCCTGCTGCCGCGGCCGAACCCTCCGCTGCGGAGGACGCGGTGGAGGAATCCGTGATCGCCATGGGCGCCGGAGACTAGCCCGCCCCGCCGCAAAACCATTCACTGCACCCAACAGACCGTCACACAGTTAAGACAAGGAAGTCCCAACATGGCTGATTTTGAGCTCAGCGAGGAATACCAGGACCTCAGCAACACCGTCCGCGAATTCGCCGACGAAGTGGTGGCACCGGTTTCCGCCAAACACGACGAGGAACACAGCTTCCCGTATGAGGTCGTCTCCCAGATGGCCGACATGGGCCTGTTCGGCCTCCCCTTCCCGGAGGAGTTCGGCGGCATGGGCGGAGACTACTTCGCGCTGGCCCTGGCACTGGAGCAGCTGGGCCGGGTGGACCAGTCAGTGGCCATCACGCTGGAAGCGGGCGTCTCCCTTGGTGCCATGCCCGTCTACCGGTTCGGCACCGACGCCCAGAAGGAAGAATGGCTGCCGTCCCTGGCATCCGGCAAGGCGCTCGCCGGCTTCGGCCTGACGGAACCGGAGGCCGGTTCGGATGCCGGCGGGACCAAGACCACGGCACGGCTCGAAGGAGGTGAGTGGATCATCAACGGCAACAAGGAATTCATCACCAACTCCGGCACCGACATCACCCGCCTGGTCACCGTGACGGCCGTAACCGCCAAGCATGAGCGCAAGGACGGCAGCATCAAGAAGGAGATCTCCACCATCCTGGTGCCCACCAACACGCCCGGGTTCAAGGCGGAGAAAGCGTACAACAAGGTGGGCTGGAACGCCTCCGACACCCACCCGCTGACGCTCAAGGACGTGCACGTCCCTGAGGCCAACCTCCTCGGCGAGCAGGGCCGCGGCTACGCGAACTTCCTGTCGATCCTGGACGAGGGCCGCATTGCCATAGCCGCCCTCGCCACCGGCGCGGCGCAGGGCTGCGTGGACCTGTCCGTGAAATACGCCAAGGAACGCAGCGCATTCGGCAACAACATCGGCAAGTACCAGGCCATCGCCTTCAAGATTGCCCGCATGCAGGCCCGCGCCCACACGGCACGGCTGGCTTACTACGACGCCGCGGCGCGGATGCTCGCCGGCAAGCCGTTCAAGACGCAGGCGGCCATCGCTAAGATGGTCGCAGGTGAGGCAGCCATGGACAATGCGCGGGACGCCACCCAGGTGTTCGGCGGCTATGGCTTCATCAACGAATTCACTGTGGCACGCCACTACCGCGACTCCAAGATCCTTGAAGTGGGGGAGGGCACCACTGAGGTGCAGCTGATGCTGATAGCCCGCGAACTCGGCCTATAGCACCCCGTCGGGGAGCAACCAGCGCGCGTAACCAGGAAGGATCGACGATGATTGACAAGGTTGTTGCCAGCGCCGAGGCCGCGGTGGCCGACATCCCCGACGGCGCGTCACTCGCCGTCGGAGGTTTCGGACTGTGCGGCATTCCCGTCGCCCTGATCGATGCCCTGCACCGGCACGGAACGCGGGACCTGGAAACCGTCAGCAACAACTGCGGCGTCGACGACTGGGGGCTGGGGATCCTGCTGAAGGACGGCAGGATCCGCCGCACCGTCAGCTCTTACGTCGGGGAGAACAAGGAATTCGCCCGGCAGTACCTCTCCGGCGAACTCGAGGTGGTGCTGACCCCGCAGGGGACGCTGGCGGAGAAACTGCGCGCCGGCGGCGCCGGCATCCCGGCGTTCTACACGCCAGCCGGCGTGGGCACCCAGGTGTCCGACGGCGGCCTGCCGCAGAAGTACGACGCCGACGGCGGCATCGCCCTCGCCTCCGCGCCCAAGGAAGTCCGCAGCTTCAACGGCGCCGACTATGTGCTGGAGGAGTCGCTGACTCCGGATTTCGGCCTCGTTCACGCGTGGAAGGGCGACCGGCACGGAAACCTCGTCTTCCACGCCACGGCCATGAACTTCAACCCGTTGTGCGCCATGGCCGGACGGATCACCATCGCCGAGGTCGAGGAGCTGGTGGAGCCGGGCGAGCTGGATCCCGAGCACGTCCACGTTCCCGGCATCTTCGTCCAACGGGTGGTCGTCGCGCCCCAGGGCGAGAAGCGCATCGAAAAACGGACGGTCGCAGTGGCCGCCGCCGGCAACGCCCCCCGAGGAACTGAACAGCACGCAACTGACCAGGCAGGAGCATAGCCGTGGAATCGAACAGTACGCCAGGAGCCCCGCCCCGCCCCGAGGCCGTCCGCCACGAATACCGGCGGCCAGCCGTCGGGCATCCCGAGGACACGCCGGAGACCAAAGGCTGGACCCGCAATGAGCTGGCCGCCCGCGTGGCCCTGGAACTCCACAACGGGCAGTACGTCAACCTCGGAATCGGGATGCCGACGCTGATCCCGAACTACATTCCGGCCGGCGTCGAAGTGGTCCTGCACTCGGAAAACGGTATCCTGGGCGTCGGGCCGTACCCCGGCGAGGACCAGGTGGATCCGGACCTGATCAACGCCGGCAAGGAAACCGTCACCGTCAACAAGGGCGCCGCGTTCTTCGACTCCGCGGCCTCGTTCGGCATGATCCGGGGCGGGCACGTGGACGTGGCCGTGCTTGGCGCCATGGAAGTGGCGCAGAACGGCGACCTGGCCAACTGGATGATCCCCGGCAAGATGGTCAAGGGCATGGGCGGTGCCATGGACCTGGTGTTCGGGGCCAAGAAGGTGATTGTCATGATGGAGCACGTGGACCGTAGCGGCAGGCCGAAAATCGTGGAGAAGTGCACGCTGCCGCTGACCGGGAAGGGGTGCGTGGACCGGATCATCACCGACCTCGCCGTCATCGACGTGGTCACCGAGGGCAGCTCGTCCCGGCTGGTGCTGCGGGAGCTGGCTCCCAACGTCACCGCTGAAGACGTTGCCGCGGCCACCGGCGCCGAGCTCTTCGAGGAAGACCAGGAACTGACCGTATGACGGCGGGCGACCCGGAACAGCGTGCCCATGGGGTTTCGACCAGCCCCGCCACCGCCAGTCCGCGCGTGATTGAACAGCGGGGCCTCTACTTCGACGAATTGGAAGAGGGGGTTGTCTACGCCCACCGGCCGGGCCGGACGGTCACCGAAACGGACAACGTCATCTTCACCACAATGACCATGAACACCCAGGCGCTCCACCTCGACGCGGCCTGGAGCGCCGGGCAGCCGTTCGGCCAGCGGCTGATGAACTCGATGTTCACGCTTGCCACGGTGGTGGGGCAGTCCGTCCCGCAGCTGACGCAGGGGACCATCATCGCGCAGCTGGGACTGACCGACGTGTCGTTTCCGCATCCGCTGTACCACGGGGACACCCTGTACACGGAGACCGTCATCACGGGCAAACGGCTGTCGTCCTCGCGGCCCGGGCAGGGGATCGTGACCATGCAGCACACGGGCCGGAACCAGGACGGCGCAGTGGTGGCACTGGCGGCACGCAGTTGCCTGATGTGGACGCGGGAGGCGCACGCAGCGGCGGAGAAAGAAACCGCGCAGAAAGAATCCGCGGGGAAAGAAACCGGGCAGAAAGAAACCGCCGAAAAGAGGACAATCTAAGCATGACATTCCTGATGGGTCCTGCCCTGCTGTTCTGTCCCGCCGACCGTCCCGAGCGCTACCAGAAGGCCGCGGAGCGTTCCGACGCCGTGATCGTGGACCTGGAGGACGCCGTCGCGCCCGCTGACAAGCAGCGTGCCCGCGGTGCCATCCTCGCCCAGCTTGGCGCCACCGGCGACGTTCCGGAGCTGGATCCCAGCCGCACCATCATCAGGATCAACCCGGCGGGAACGGACGAGTTCGAGAAGGACCTGCACTGCCTGAAGCACACCCCGTACCGCCACGTGATGCTGGCCAAGGCCGAAAACCCCGGCCAGCTCAAGGCGCTCGAGGGCTACAGCGTTATTGCGCTCTGCGAGACGGCCGCCGGTATCGTCAACGCCGCCGCCATCGCCGCCGAACCCAATGTGGTGGGCCTGATGTGGGGTGCCGAGGATCTGCTCGCTTCACTCGGCGGAACCTCCAGCAGGAATGACGACGGCGCCTACCGGGCAGTGGCGCTGCACGCCAGGTCAACAGTGCTTCTGGCAGCCGGGGCCTCCGGAAAAGAGGCCATCGACTCGGTGTACGTCAACATTCCGGATCTTGAAGGGCTCGCGGCCGAGTCACGCGACGCCGTGGCCTCGGGCTTCGGTTCCAAGGCCTGCATCCACCCCAGCCAGGTTGCCATCGTACGGGGCGCCTACGCTCCCGCCGAGTCGGACGTCGCCGCGGCCAAGGAGCTCCTGGAGGCTGCCGCTGCTGCCGGGAGCGGCGTGTTCCAGTTCAACGGAAAAATGATCGACGGGCCCATCCTGAAGCACGCGGAATCCACCCTGCGGCGGGCAGTCCACTAGGAAGCGCCGCCGGGGACAGGACTGAACCAATAGCGGTGCAGCACCACGGCAGAGGCCGGGAGTCGGATGACTCCCGGCCTCTGGCATGTTCAGCTGTACCGCTTAGCCCGCTTAGCCCGCTTAGCCCGCTTTCACAGCGAGAACGGGGCAATCCGCTTCCAGGAGTATCCGCTGGGACGTGCTGCCCATGATCAGCTTGCCGACGGGCGAGCGCCGCCGTAGCCCGATCACAATCAGATCGGCCTGGTGTGCCTCCGCCGCTTCCAGCACCTCATTGGCGGCGTCGTGGCCGCGCACCGGCTGGAGGATGATGTGCTCGATTCCTTCCTTGCCGAGCCGCTGGTCGATGCCCTCGATTTCAGCTTCCCCGGCATACCGCTTGTCCACCAGGGCATCGCCCCGGGAGGAATTGATGACCACCAGCTTGGACTGTGCCTTCCGTGCCTCCTTGATGGCCTGGTCAAATGCCGCTTCGCCCTCTGGGGTCGGGACGTAGCCCACAACGATGGTCATGGTTTCTCCTTATCGTGCTGGATGGAGTCGTGGGGGACGGTGTCGTGGGGGACAGTGCTGCGGTGCCCGGCGTCGCCGTCATCCGTGGTGTGGTGGGTCCCCGGTGCGGATGAATCCGGCCGCTGCCCTGGCTGGTCTGCAACTGAGGGCTGGTCTGCAACCGAGGGCTGGACTGCAACTGCGGGCCGGCTCCGGCGGATCAGCTTGAACAGCAGCGGCCACAGGAGAATGAGCGCCACGATGATGTAGACGGTGACGGCGATCGGCTCGCTCCAGAGGCCGGCAGGATCACCGGCGCTGAGCTGCAGCGTCTGGCGGAGCTGCTTTTCCAGGCGCGGTCCGAGGATGACACCGAGGATGAGCGGCAGGACGGGAAGTCCGAAGCGCCGCATCATGAAGCCCAGCGCGCCGAGCGCCAGCAGGAGGACCAGGTCGAACGCCTGCAGGTTCACCGAGTAGGCGCCCAGCGTGGCGAAGAACAGGATGCCGGCGTACAGGTAGGGCCGGGGGATCTGCAGGAGCTTCGCCCACATCGGTGCCAGCGGCAGGTTGATGATCAGCAGCAGCAGGTTGCCGATGAAGAGGCTGGCGATGAGGGCCCAGACCAGCGGTCCCTCGCTTTCGAACAGCTGCGGCCCGGGCTGGATGCCGTATTGCGTGAACGCTGCCAGCATCACTGCGGCCGTGGCGTTGGTGGGCAGGCCCAGGGCCAGCATGGGCGTCAGCGTCCCTGCAGCTGCAGCGTTGTTGGCTGCTTCCGGACCGGCCACACCCTCGATTGCGCCTTTGCCGAACTCTTCGGGGTGTTTACTGAGGCGCTTTTCCGTGACGTAGGAGAGGAACGTGGGAATCTCGGCGCCGCCGGCGGGCAGTGCGCCGAAGGGGAAGCCGAAGGCGGTGCCGCGGAGCCAGGGCTTCCAGGACCGCTTCCAGTCCTGCTTTCCCATCCACGGGCGTCCCACGGGAATGACCTGCAGGGGGTTGCGGCGGAGGTGCGCGGCAACCCAGAGTGCCTCGCCGACGGCGAAGATGGCCACTGCCACCACCACGATGTCGAGACCGTCCGCCAGGAGCGGCACGCCGAAGGTTAGCCGGGCCTGGCCGGTGACCACGTCCAGGCCTACCAGGCCGATGGCGAGGCCAAGGCCCAGGGATGCGAAGCCCCGAAGCCGCGAGGAGCCCAGGACGGCCGTGACGGCCAGCAGGGCCAGGACCATGATGGCGAAGTAGCTCGGAGCGCCGAGGCTGACGGCGAAGTCCACCACGATCGGAGCACAGACTGCCAGGAGGGTGGTGCCGATGGTGCCGGCCACGAACGAGCCGATGGCCGCCGTCGCTAGTGCCTGTGCGGCCCTGCCGGCTTTCGCCATCTTGTTGCCTTCGATGGCGGTGACCACCGACGACGATTCGCCTGGCGTATTAAGCAGGATGGAGGTGGTGGAGCCGCCGTACATGCCGCCGTAGTAGATGCCGGCGAACATGATGAAGGCGCTGGTGGGTTCCAGGGCGTACGTGACCGGAAGCAGCAGTGCCACGGTCATGGCCGGGCCGAGGCCCGGGAGGACCCCGACGGCGGTTCCCAGGACGACGCCGATGACGGCGTAGAGGAAATTCATGGGGGTCAGGGCGGTGGCAAAGCCGTCCATCAGGGAGGAAAAGACATCCATCAGAGAATCCCTTCCAGGAGACCGGCGGGCAGCGCAATGCCGAGGCCAAGGTAGAAGCCATAAAAGGTCAGGAGGGACAGGGCCACGGAGATGAGCCCGTCACGGATGTAGTGCCGGCCTCCCAGTGCCCAGACGCTGCCCCAGAACAGGATGGTTCCCGAGATAACCCAGCCTGCCCAATCGATCAGCAGGATGTTGGCGACGAAGGCCCCCACCAGCGGCAGGATGGTCTTCCAATCGGCGGGGTGGGTGAGATCCACGTCCTCACCGCCTTCGGCTTCGCCCTGGCCACCGCGGAGCACGTTGACGGCCAGCAAGGCAGCGCAGACCAGCAGCAGGCCGCCCACAATGAACGGCAGGGTTTTTGGTCCTACGGGATCAGACTGCGAATAGGGGGTGACGATGCGGGCCGCGTCCGCGATGACCAATGCCCCGGCCGCCCCGAGCAGGAGGGCAACCCCCAGCTCGGAGCGGCCTTTGAGCCGTGAGGCCAGTGTTGGTGAGGAGCTCACGCCAGGCCAAGCTTCGTGAGGACGTCCGCCACCCGCTTGTCCTGCTCGGCCAGGAAGCTTTCGAACTCAGCGCCGGTGATGAAGGCGTCGCTCCAGCTGTTGGTCTTCAGGGCTTCCTTCCAGGCGGCCGTGCCGTGCATCTTTTCGAGCGCCCCGATCAGCTTGGCCTTGTCCTCGTCGGTGATGCCCGGAGGGGCCACGATGCCGCGCCAGTTGGTGAACACCAGGTCGATGTTCGATTCCTTCAGCGTGGGGGCATCCACGCCTTCGAGCCGATTCTCGCCGCTGGTGGCCAGGACGCGGACCGCGCCGGATTCAATCTGCTTGAGGTACTCACCTGCACCGGAGGCCGCGAAGCCCACCTTGTTGCCCAGGATGGCCGGGAGGAGGTCTCCACCGCCGTCGTAGGACACAAAGTTCACCTTGGTGGCGTCGATGCCCAGCGCGCCGGCAAGCTGCATGGGCAGGAGGTGGTCCGGGCCGCCCGGCGACGAGCCGCCGCCGACGCTGATGGAACCGGGGTCAGCCTTCCAAGCGGTAACCAGGTCGTCGATGGTCTTGTAGGGCGAATCCTTGCTGACCATGATGGCGCCGGGCTCTTCGATGAGCCGGGCCAGGGGAGTGGTGGCCGTCAGCTTGGACTCGGACTTGTTGGTGTAGCTCGCGCCCACCACGCCCAGGCCCATCAGCATGGTGAGGTCGCCGTTGCCCTTTTCGTTGACGATTCGGGCGAGGCCCACGGTGCCCCCGGCGCCGGCGAGGTTGAAGACTTCGGGGTTCGTGGCGATTTTCTCGTCTTCGAGGACCTTGGCCGCCACGCGGGCGGTGGTGTCGTAGCCGCCACCCGCAGTGTTGGGGACCATGATCTGGAGGCCGGTCAGCGGACCGGCAGGGGCGCCGGAGGTGGCACCGCCGGTGGAGCTCTTTCCTGTGGCACCGCAGCCGGTGGCCATCAGGGCGATACCGGCGGCGACGGCGGCAATTCGCAATGCGCGGATCTGGCGCATGGGGTTCCTCTTCTCAGTAAAGTTCTCGGTATAGCTGGTCAGCAAAACTGACTGGTGCTTTGATGCTAGGCCTGAAAGTGACGGACATCACTCTTGTGTACGCAGAGAAAGTTAAGTTCATTTCGTTCACGTTTCCGGTTCGCAACCGTCGCGGAGTCTGCCTCGGAAACCGGCCCGGTCCCGGCATTCCGCCGTGGGGTATAGTTCACCCCACCGCGGCGGATCGGGAGTCCCGCGGACGCACGCCGGCATCGTTTCCACGAAGCCCGCCGAACTGGCACTCAGAAAAGAACCTGGCACTCAGAAAATAGGAAAGACGGCACGTGACTCGACGAAGAGGAATGTCCCTCGCCGGGCAATACCTGGTCCTGCAGTTGTTGATTGTCCTGGCCGTCCTCGTGGCCGTCGTCGCCATCTCCCTGGCACAGTCCGCCGCCGCCTTTGAACGGATCGAAGGCCGCCGCGCCCTGTCGGCCGCGGAAGCGCTGGGCAACAACCCCACGGTCCGTGCACTGCTGCCGTCGGCCGAGCCGCGCGGCGGCTCTGCCCTGCCCGCGGTCGCGGAATCGGTCCGCACCGTTTCCGGATCCGCACAGGTGGCCCTTGCCAGATCGGACCGCACGGTGGTGGCCTCCTCGGACCCCGGGCTGCTGGGCCTTCCACTGGAACTTGGTGAGAGCCGCGTGATGGAGGGACGCGCCTGGACCGGCGTGGTGGACGGCAACGCCGCCCCGGTGCTGTCCGCCCACGTCCCGGTCCTGGATGACGCCGGAAAAATGATCGGCATCGCCTCCATCAGCCGGCACTACCCCTCCACCTGGGAGCGGCTGGGCGACGCCGTCCCCAACCTGCTCACCTACCTGGGGGTGGCCAGCGTGCTGGGGGTGGCAGGCTCACTGCTGCTGGCCCGCCGCGTCAAACGGCAGACCCTCGGCATGGAACCCAGTGAAATCACCGGGCTGGTGGAGAACCGGGAGGCCATGCTGCATGGGCTGAAGGAGGGCGTGGTGGCTCTCGACCCGCACGAACGCGTCACCGTGGCCAATGACAGCGCCCGCGAACTGCTGGGCCTGCCGGCGGACTGCGTGGGCAAGGTCCTCGCGGTCCTGCCGGTGGACCCGGCGCTGAAGGACGTCCTGACGCGGGAGCAGCCAGGGCCGGACCAGCTGGTGCTGGTGGGGGAGCGGCTGGTGGTGCTGAACCGTGTGCCCATCCGTTCACGCGGCCGCGACATCGGTTCCGTCACCACCCTGCGCGACCGGACCGAACTGTCGTCCCTGGAACGGGAGCTGGGCGCCACCCGCACCGCCACCGATACCCTGCGCGCGCAGGCCCATGAGTTCGCCAACCAGCTACACGTCATTTCCGGCCTGATCCAGATCGGCGAGTACGATTCCGTGGTGCAGTTCGTTAATGGCGCCACCCTGGACAGAACCCGGCTCAACGATGAGGTGACCAGCCGCATCCAGGACCCGGCGCTCGCCGCCCTGCTGATCGCCAAGTCCAGCCTCGCCACGGAACGCGGGGTCACCCTCCAGCTTGACCCGGACTCCGCGCTGGAGCGGGTCGACGACGAGCTTTCCCGGGACCTGACCACCGTGGTGGGCAACCTCGTGGACAACGCCCTCGACGCCGTCACCGGAGCAGCGGAGGCGTCTGTCCGGGTCCTCGTCGAGGACAGTCCGGAGCAAGTGGTCGTCACGGTACGGGATACCGGCCCGGGCGTTGACGCTTCGGCTACAGAAGAGATTTTCCGGCAGGGTTTCACCACCAAAAAGCCTGGCCCCGCGGGCGGCAGGGGGTTTGGCCTGGCGCTCTCCCGGGTCGTTTGCCGGCGCAGCGGCGGCGACCTTGCCGTGGCCAATGACGGCGGTGCGGTTTTTACCGCGCGTTTGAAAAGGGCGCCGCTGAAACGGATGCCCGCGGAACGGAAGGTGGCCAGGCCATGATCAACGTCCTGATCGTCGACGACGACTTCATGGTGGCCAAAGTCCACGCCGGCTTTATCCAGCGCACACCGGGCTTCGCCGTCGTAGGGGTTGCGCACACCGGAGCCCAGGCGATGGCGGAAACCGCCCGCCTGCAGCCCGACCTGGTCCTGCTGGACATCCACCTGCCTGATATCAACGGGCTGGACCTCATGACCAAGCTGCGGGAGGCGGCGCCGGAACTGGACGTGCTGGTGATCAGTGCCGCCCGTGAGGTGGAGACGGTCCGCCGTGCGCTGCGCGGCGGGATTGTCCACTACCTGATCAAGCCGTTTTCGCAGACGGACCTGCAGGAACGCCTGGAGCATTACCGCAGCGCCTACCAGGGGCTGGACCTCTCCAAGGATGTTGCCGAGCAATCGGACGTCAACCGGGTCTTCGGACTGGAAAGCACCGAACGCACCGACCGGACAGAGCCGCAGCTTCCCAAAGGCTGCAGCCCCGAAACCCTCAAGCGCGTGGTGGACGTGCTCAACTCCGCCGACGCGGACCTGTCAGCGGCCGAGGTCGCCGACCTGCTGGGAACGTCCCGGGTCAGCGCCCGCCGGTACCTCGAATACCTCCACGACGAGTCCAGGGTGGAGGTGCGGCTCAAGTACGGTGCAGGCCGTCCCGAGCGCCGTTATGCCCTGAAGCCTGTGTGACACCAGCACGGCGTCAATGCCCCGGCGTCGTTGCCCGGTATCGATGCCCGGCGTCAGCGCCCCGGCGGGAGGGACAGCGGCGGGATGGCTTCATACAGCAGGGTCCGGATCCAGCGCTGGCCTGTTTCGCGGTACTCCGCCCTGCTGGCGAAGCGGTAGAGGTAGCTGTGCACCCGCACCCACCGGGGGCGGGCGCCGTCGAACGGGTCCTTGCGCAGGAGCCGGAGCACCGCCCCGTCAGCTTCCAGCAGCTTGGCCAGGAAGGCGTAGAACCACTCCTCGTGCACTGTGCGCAGGGGCAGGAACCACATGAGCCAGTCCAGCCGGAGGTGGTAAGGAGCCCACTGGCGCGGCAGCCGTCGGACATCGCCGGGCTTACCGCGGAATCCGTACTCCCGCCAGTCGGAATCGTCGTCCGGCTCGGCGTCGAGGGTCCCCTCCACCACAATCTCGATCCGCATCCTGGTCACCGTGCCGAACGCCCCGTAGGTGTTGCCCACCTGCCAGCGGTTGAAGCTGGCATTCATGAGCTGCCGGTGCTGGAGGAGGTTACGGACGGGCCAGTAACTGAGCACCAGCAGGAGCAGCGTCACGGCGAGCACGACGGCGAGCCACCACACCGGGGTCTGCGTGCCGCCGTCACCCGCGCCGCCGTCGCCCGCGACTGGGCCGGACGCGCCTGAACCCGACGCGTGCCAGTCCAGCGGGATAACGGGCAACACGGCGTGGGCCACCGGATCGCTGACGGCCGCGAAGGCCAGCAGGATGGCCATCCAGTTGAGCCAGGCAAAGTTCCCGCTCGCCACAAGCCACAGCTGGGTAAAGATGACTATGCCCGCGGCGATGCTGGCCAGCGGTTGCGGGGCGAAGAGGAAGAACGGGACCACCAGCTGGGCGAAATGGTTACCCAGGACCTCCATCCGGTGCAGGGGCTTGGGGAGCAGGTGCGCGTGGCGGCTCAGCGGACCGGGCATCGGCTGGGTCTCGTGGTGGTAATACAGGGCGGTCAGGTCCCGCCACTCGCTGCCCCCGCGGATTTTGATCATCCCGGCGCCGAACTCAAGCCTGAACAGCAGCCACGCCAGCAGGATCAGGATGGTCCGGGGCGGTGGAGTCTGGTCCGAACCGAGGAATGCCACGATGAACCCGGCCTCGAGCAACAGCATTTCCCAGCCGAACCCGTAGAACGTCTGGCCCACGTTGACGATCGACATGTACAGCAGCCACAGGGACAGGAACGCGATCATTGGTACCCAGGGCGGCCCCAGCTGGGGGAGACCCGCAACGATCGTCGCCGCAATGGCCATGCCGGTCCAGCAGACCCACCGCAGCAGGCGGTCCGAGTAGCGCCACAGGAACAGGCTGGGCCGGCGTCGCCGCCTGAAGCTGTCCAGGTAGTCGGGGACCGGGAGCAGGCCGCGCTCGCCGAGCAGCGCCGGGAACTGGTTGAGGCAGGAGAGGAATGCCACGAAGAAGATCGTGGCAATGCCGCGCTGCAGCACCTGCCGGGCGAACTCATACTCCGGCGCGTCGAACCAAGCGGTCCACTCCACGTTGTTCACGTTACGCCTGCCGCCACCGGCGTCAATGGACGCGCCCCGGAACTGGTCCGATGCGCTGCCGCACTAGGATCGAACCATGTTTGCGCTGGTGCTCATCGCTGTTGTCGCCGGGGCGTTGGCCCAGCGCATTGCGGGCCTCGGCTTCGGACTCCTTGTCTCGCCGGTCCTGGTGGTGCTGCTTGGCCCCTTCGACGGGGTGATGATCATCAACCTCTGCGGCGCGGCGTCGTCGCTGCTGATCCTGTCCAGGGTGTGGCGGCACGTCAACTGGCGCCGTTACGCCGGCCTGGCCGCGTCCGCAGTGGTGGGCGTGGCTCCGGGCGCCTGGCTCGCCAGCAATGTCCCCGAGGCACCCCTGGAAATCTGCATCGGCGTGCTGCTTATCATCGCCCTGCTCGCTTCCCAGCGGCTGACCCGGAGTTCCTGGCGCGCCAGCGGACCTGTCCCCATGATGTCCCTGGGGTTTTCCAGCGGACTGATGAACGCCGCGGCCGGCGTGGGCGGACCGGCCATTACGGCCTATGCGATCGCCACCCGCTGGGATCAGAAGAGCTTTGGCGCGACGTTGCAGCCCTACTTCGTCACCACGGGCCTGTCCTCGCTGATGACCAAATACTTCTTTTCCGGTGGACATGTTCCGGCCCTGGAAGGCTGGCAATGGCTGGGTGTCCTGGGTGCCATGGTGCTCGGAATCGTGGCAGGCGACGTGCTGTCGGGGCGGGTGCAGCCCGCAGCCGTCCGCCGGATTGTGGTGGTGATCGCCTACACAGGGGCAGTATCCACGATTACCAAGGGCGTGGTGGAGCTGGCGTTCGGGTAGGCGGCGCGGGGCCCGGCCGGCCTTTCACGTGCGGGATACTTAACGGATGCAGCCACGCAGAATCGTTCTTCTCGGATCCACCGGTTCCATCGGCACCCAGGCGATTGACGTCGTCGACGGCGCCCCGCACCTGTTCGAGGTGGTGGCCCTGAGCGCCGGCGGCGGCAACTTGGATCTCCTTGCCCGGCAGGCCGTGCACACGAAGGCGAAGGCCGTGGGCACCGCCAGTGGCGATGCGTCCGCCCTGCAGGAGCTGATCGACGACGCCGCCCGGGCGGCCGGGATCACCGGGTACCGCCCCGAGATCATCACCGGCCCCGACGCCTCCACCAGGATTGCGGAGCTCGAAGCAGACGTGGTGCTCAACGGCATCACCGGCTCCATCGGGCTGGCACCCACACTGGCGGCCTTGAAATCAGGCGCCACCTTGGCGCTGGCCAACAAGGAATCGCTGATCGTCGGCGGCGCCCTGGTGAAGGCTGCCGCGCGGGAAGGCCAGATCGTCCCGGTGGATTCCGAGCACTCGGCCATCGCGCAGTGCCTGCGTTCCGGGACTGCCGCTGAGGTGGACCGGCTCATCCTGACGGCCTCAGGCGGGCCATTCCGCGGCAGGACGCGCGAGGAACTCCACAACGTCTCGCCGCAGGATGCCCTGGCCCACCCCACGTGGGACATGGGCCTGATGGTCACCACCAACTCCGCCAGCCTGGTGAACAAGGGCCTGGAAGTGATCGAAGCGCACCTGCTGTTCGACATCCCGCTGGACCGCATCGATGTTGTGGTCCACCCGCAGTCAGTGGTGCATTCCATGGTCCAGTTCGTGGACGGCTCCATCATCGCCCAGGCCTCCCCGCCGGACATGCGCCTGCCGATCGCCCTCGGGCTGGGCTGGCCGGACCGCGTCCCGAAGGCGGCCACGCCATGCGATTGGACCCAGGCAACGAGCTGGACCTTCGAACCGCTCGACGCCGAGGCGTTTCCCGCCGTCGCGCTTGCCAAGGACGCTGCCAAGCAGGGAAGTACTTATCCCGCCGTTTTCAACGCCGCCAATGAAGAGGCCGTGATGGCCTTCCACTCCGGCCGGATCCGGTTCACGGACATTGTGGATACTATCGAAGCGGTGCTCAGCGAACACCCAGGATCCTCCGGGCTGACAGTTGAGTCCGTGCTGGATGCTGAAACGTGGGCACGAGCGCGCACCCACGAACGTTTAGCAGTGAGCAGTCTCTAGGAAGCAGTAAATCTAAGCATGAGTCCCGTCATTCTCTTCATCCTCGGTGTCGTCTTTGTGGCGATCGGCATCGCAGTCTCCATCGCGCTGCATGAAGTGGGCCACCTGGTTCCGGCCAAGCTGTTCAAGGTACGGGTCACCAAGTACATGATCGGCTTCGGCCCCACATTGTGGTCAAAGCGCAAGGGGGAGACCGAGTACGGCATCAAGGCCATCCCGCTGGGCGGCTACGTGTCCATGATCGGCATGTACCCGCCGAACAAGGATGACGGCACGGTGCGCCCTTCCAGCACCGGGATGTTCCAGACCCTCGCCACCGAGGCCCGTTCCATGGCCCACGAGGAAGTGGGGCCAGGCGACGAGAAGCGCGTCTTCTACCGGCTTCCGGTGTGGAAGAAAATCATCGTGATGCTGGGCGGTCCCGCCATGAACCTGCTGATCGGCGTGGCATTGACGGCCGTGTTGCTGATGGGGTTCGGGATCAGCACCCCCACCACCACCATTGCTGACGTCTCCAAATGCCAGGTCAAGGCAGGGGAGACCGTGGATCCGGACTCCGCCGACTGCAAGCTCACTCCCGCGGCCGACGCCCAGCTCAAGCCCAACGACAGCATCACGTCGTTCGACGGCAAGGCCGTGACCGACTGGAACGAACTCACCGGCTGGATCCGTGCGTCCGCCGGCCGGGAAGTCAACATCACCGTGGAACGGGACGGCTCGCCGGTCACCACCACTGTGACTCCCGTACTCTCTGCACGGCCGGTCATCGGCGCCGACGGCCGGCAGGCCACTGATTCCAACGGAACCCTCCAGTACCAGGAAGTCGGTTTCCTGGGGATCGGTGCCCAGACAACGCTGGTCTCCCAGCCGGCGTCGTCCGTTCTCCCCATGGCGGGGGAAAACATCCAGCAGGTGGCCGGCGTCGTCCTGAACCTGCCCGCCCGCGTGGTGGGCGTGGCCAAGGCGGCCTTCAGTGAAGAGCCCCGCGATCCCAACGGACCCATCAGCGTCGTAGGTGTGGGCCGCGTGGCGGGTGAAGTTGCCGCCATGGAAGAGGTTCCGCTGCAGTCCAGGCTCGCTGCGCTGGTGGGATTGCTGGCCGGCCTGAACTTCGCGTTGGCCGTGTTCAACCTGGTTCCGCTGCTGCCGCTGGACGGCGGCCATGTGGCCGGCGCGCTGTATGAAGGCGTCCGACGGCGGCTGGCCAAGTTGTTCGGACAGCCTGACCCCGGGGCATTCGACATCGCCAAACTCCTGCCGGTGACCTACGTGGTGGCCGCGCTGCTGATGGGCATGAGTGCGCTGCTGATCTACGCAGACATCGTCAAGCCCGTGAACCTCTTCGGCTAATCAGCTCCCAGCGTCTTGGATTCCATAGTCAGCCCTTTTGGGATGATTTTTCATAATCAGCCGAAAATGATTGATATTAGATAATCAGTCGGTTATGTTTGCGGTATGTATGTACTCACGATCGACCAGCGGGGCAGTACGGGGGATAGGGACCGGGTGCCCGGCCTGCTCGCTGAGTTGCACGGAATCTCAACCGGCGGCCGCTTCGAACGCTCCGTCGGTGACGAAGTCCAGGGTGTGGTGGAGCAGCCGGCGGAAGTAGTTGAGATCGCGCTCCATTCCCTGCGCAGCGGCCAGTGGTACGTGGGAATCGGGGTGGGTGCCGTTGACCTGCCCCTGCCTGCCAGCCCGAGGGAGGGATCCGGGCCGGCGTTCGTTGCCGCCCGGATGGCAGTCGAGAAAGCCAAGTCTGCTGCCGCCCATGTGCCGTTGTCCGTGGTGTCCGGCGGTCTTCGTCGCGGCGGCGCCGCGACGCCGGCGGCCGAGCCCGGCATCCTGGCCTGCGCGAACGCCGAGGCTGTCCTCCGCCTCATCGGCCGCCTGGTGCAGGACCGCACGGAGGCCCAGTGGAAAGTCGTGGACACCCTTCGTGTGCTGCAGCAGGACGTGGCAGCCCGCCACGGTACCCAGAAACTCGCCGCCGCAAAACTGGGAATCACGGAGCAGTCGGTGAGCCGCGCCGTGCTGAGGTCCGGCTGGCAGGAAGAATGGGCGGCGAGGCCGGCCGCCGGGATGCTCCTGGCCCTGGCCCATGACGCAGTCCTGGAAGGACAAACGTGAACGCTCTCTGGATTACGCTCGCCCTCCTGACGGCAGGCTTCGTCGGCTGGCCGGTCACCGCCCTGGTGTTCCGGCTGGCGCGGACCATCGACGACAAAGCGGATGCGGCCAAGGCCGCAGCCGACAAGGCTGCCGCCGACCGGGCCGCCGCAGAGTCGGGTGATGACCCCTCCGCCGACGTCACAGTGGACAAAAAAACGGGCGACAAGGACGCGGCGGACAAAACGACAGCGGGCCGGGGGACTGTCGACGGCGAAATCACCGTCGCCGCGGACGCAACCCGGGACGAATCCCGTGACGAAATGGGAAAGGCAGCCAAAGAGGCGGCAGGTTCGCCAGCGCACACCACGCGGATCCTGCGCGGCGGTGCCATCATCGGCGTCCTGGAAAGGCTGGCAGTGTGCCTGGCCATCCTCACCGGCCAGCCCGTGGCCATCGCCTATGTGGTGGCGATCAAGGGACTGGGGCGCTTCGCCGAACTGAAAGAGACCCCCGTTGCCGCGGAGAGGTTCATCATCGGCACGCTGGCCTCCATGCTGTGGGCCGCCGGGGTTGCGGCCCTTGTCAAGATCCTCTTCCTCAGCTGAACCGGATACAAACTCGGGCGGGCAGGGCGATAGGGTATCCGTATGACTGTTTTTGCTGTTGAGTACGTATACGCCGCCGAGTCCACCGAAGCACGGAACGCCGCCCGCCCGGCGCACCGGGAATGGACCGCCCGGCTGGCCAGTGAAGGCGCACTCCTCGCCAGCGGACCCTACGGGGACGGAGCCGGCGCCCTGCTCATCTTCAAGGCGGCGGACGAAAACGCACTGAACGGAATCCTCAAGCAGGATCCCTTCGCCGCGGCCAGCGTAATCGCAGGCACGCGCACCACGGAATGGGCCCCGGTGACCGGCCTCCTGGCCGAGCACGCCGCCTAGCCAGCCGGAACAACACACCATCGATACTTCGATATAAATAGGAGTCCACGTGACCTCGGTCAGCCTGGGAATGCCGTCAGCACCGCCTCCCGTCCTCGCCCCCCGCAGGAGAACCCGTCAGATCAAGGTGGGCTCGGTGGGCGTTGGCTCAGATTCGCCCATCAGCGTGCAGTCGATGACCACCACCCCCACCACGGATATCAACGCCACCCTGCAGCAAATTGCTGAGCTGACGGCGTCAGGCTGCGACATCGTGCGGGTTGCCTGCCCTTCCGCGGACGACGCCGAGGCCCTCCCGATCATCGCGCGCAAATCGCAGATCCCGGTCATCGCTGACATCCACTTCCAGCCCAAATATGTCTTCGCCGCCATTGAAGCGGGCTGCGCTGCCGTGCGCGTCAACCCTGGCAACATCCGTAAGTTCGATGACCAGGTCAAGGAAATTGCCCGCGCCGCCAAGGACCACGGCACGTCCATCCGGATCGGCGTCAATGCAGGATCCCTGGAGCCGGGCATCATGAAGAAGTACGGCAAGGCTACCCCGGAAGCGTTGGTTGAGTCAGCCGTCTGGGAAGCATCGCTGTTTGAGGAGCACGGCTTCCACGACTTCAAGATCTCCGTCAAGCACAACGACCCCGTGATCATGGTCGCCGCCTACGAGATGCTGGCCGAACAGGGCGACTGGCCCCTGCACCTTGGCGTCACCGAGGCCGGACCGGCCTTCCAAGGCACCATCAAGTCCGCCACGGCCTTCGGTGCGCTCCTGTCCAGGGGGATCGGCGACACCATCCGCGTTTCCCTGTCGGCTCCTCCTGTCGAGGAAATCAAGGTGGGCAACCAGATCCTGCAGTCGCTGAACCTGCGCCCGCGGAAGCTTGAAATTGTCTCCTGCCCGTCGTGTGGCCGCGCGCAGGTGGACGTCTACACCCTGGCCGAGCAGGTCACCGCCGGTCTTGAAGGCATGGAGATCCCGCTGCGCGTTGCCGTCATGGGCTGCGTCGTCAACGGCCCCGGTGAAGCGCGGGAAGCAGACCTGGGCGTGGCGTCCGGCAACGGCAAGGGACAAATCTTTGTGAAGGGCGAGGTCATCAAGACTGTCCCCGAGAGCGAAATTGTTGAGACACTGATCGAAGAGGCCATGCGTATCGCTGAAGAGATGGGGGAGGCCGATGGCGAAGATGCTGTCAAGGGTAGCCCCGTGGTTAGCGTCTCGTAAGGAGAATGCAGGACCCGGAATATCCGTCCGGGTCCTGTCCGGGCAGGACACCGCCATGTTGCGGGAACTGGCCCGGACCGACGTTGTGGCCAACGTCTTCATCCTGTCGCACTTGGCCGCAACGGGAAGCGCCGCGCCCACGTTGGGCGGGGCCAGTATTTTTGGCGTGTTCGACGGCGACGACCTCATGGGTGCGTGCTGGGCCGGGGCCAATCTTGTTCCCGTCCAGCTGGACCCGGAACTTGCCGGGCTCGTAGCCGGGCACGCGCACCGCTCCGGCCGCCGCTTCGCCTCCATCTTCGGCCCCGCGGACACGGTCCTGGCCATGTATGAACAGCTGGAGCAGATGGGGCAAGCCGCGCACGAGGTCAGGGCGGAGCAGCCCCTGATGACCATCACCGGCCCGCCCGCCGTCAAGGCAAATGCGGAATTGGGCTTTGGCCAGCTCGCCGACTTCGACCGGATCCTGCCTGCCTGCGCGGCCATGTTCGAAGAGGAAGTCGGCTATTCACCGTTCCTCGGCGGCCGCGAGTTCTACAGCAGGCGCGTCGAAGGACTCATCCGGCAGGGCCATTCCCTGGTCCACCTCAATGCGGACGGCCAGGTCAAGTTCAAGGCCGAACTGGGAGCCGTAACCCCCGACGTGACACAGGTCCAGGGTGTCTGGATGAACCCTTCCTTCCGCGGACTCGGACTGAGCGCCGGCTACATGGCCGCCGTCGTAGAACTGGCGCAGCGACTCGCCCCCGTCACCAGCCTGTACGTCAACGATTACAACGCGCGTGCAAGGGCAACGTACGAGCGCGTGGGCTTCCGCCAGGTGGGCACCTTCGCTACAGTTCTGTTCTAGCTGGCCGGTACCGGCGGGCATTCGAACTCTTGGGGGACAAATGAATACGTCTGTTGTGCGCTATTTCGGGGGCTCTGCCCTCCTGGTGCTGGCTCTGACCGCTTGCGGCGGACCCGCAAATCCGGCGGACGCAGGAGGCGGCGGGGCGTCGGAAACATCGGCCCCGGCCACGCCAAGCCCCACGCCCACGGAAGAAGCCTTCAAAATGCTGACCTCCGATGAGCTGGCGGAGATCGCCGGCGGGGTGAAGGACGCAGACAGCGTGGCTCTGGCGGTGATGCCCGCGGACAAAGTCTCGCAGGCGCTGGACCAGATGATGTCCCTCATGACCGAAGTCCAGGTGGAACCTGCCGAGTGCAATTCCATCGCCACAGGCACGGCGCTGAAGCCGGACAGCAACACCACTATGGCCGTTGGCGCATCCACGTCCTCCAACGCCGAACTGACCCAGACGCTCTCCCTTCTTTCCGGCGTGGACAAGGAAAGGCTGGAGGAGACGCTGTCGGCACGCGGCAAAGAGATTGCCGACTGCGGAAACCTCAGCATGAAAATCGGCGAAATGTCCGTGACAGCAACCACCACCGGGCTTGACAGCGGGGCTGAGACGCCCGGCGCGATTGCCATGCAAACGGACGTCACGCTGCCTACGGGTGCCACGCAGAGCACCGTCATGGCCTTCGCGGTCAAGGGTGGAGTCATGATCGCCGCCCAGGCATCGGGCACGGGCGTGACCTCGGCCGACCTTGCCTCAGCTGAAGCGCTTCTGGACCAGGCCGCCGCCCTTATCGACTAGCAGTCTGTCGTCCGCGAGGCCTCCTGGTACCGCCAGTCAACTATAGAAAACTGCGTGACGACTCTTGTAATGGTGCTGTGGATCACATAGGTTCGAGCTATGCCGCGCCGAGGGGGTGCGTGTGGTCTCAGGGGGAATCAGCAGATGGCGCTAAGTGTGTACCTTCCCAGCGGGTACGCAGGGCGCTTCCTCCGGACTTAGCGGTCTGACGGCCGTAAGAGCCACGCCAAAACGGGATGAC
This sequence comes from Arthrobacter oryzae, assembly GCF_030812315.1. Taxonomy (GTDB): domain Bacteria; phylum Actinomycetota; class Actinomycetes; order Actinomycetales; family Micrococcaceae; genus Arthrobacter; species Arthrobacter oryzae_B. The sequence continues at coordinate 274,702 of NZ_JAUSSM010000005.1, forward strand.
CAGCCGGCAGCGGCCAGGGGCTTCCTATAGTTCTGGCGTGGCTCTTCTCCGTCACGCGGCACCGGCTGACAGACAGGCAGCACCCGAACGGACAGGCCGTGCCGGCAGTGCCCGGCTGCGGGGGACCCGGGCACTCGCCGCGCCACGGTAGATTAGTACCCAGACAGATTTGCCCCAGCCCGTCATCTGAACAGGCACCTCCCAAGAAACGGATTCCTACCCGTGGTCCTTCGACTTTCCAAGCTGTTCCTGCGCACCCTGCGCGAAGATCCCGCCGACGCCGAGGTGGCGAGCCACCGGCTCCTGGTCCGTGCCGGATACATCCGCAGGGCCGCGCCGGGCATCTACACCTGGCTGCCGCTGGGCCTGAGCGTCCTGCGCAAGGTGGAGCAGGTCATTCGCGAGGAAATGGCCGCCATTGGCGCCCAGGAAGTCCATTTCCCCGCGCTCCTGCCCAAGGAGCCCTACGAGGCCACCAACCGCTGGACGGAGTACGGCGAAGGCATCTTCCGGCTCAAGGACCGCAAGGGCGGGGACTACCTCCTGGCTCCCACACACGAGGAAATGTTCACGCTCCTGGTCAAGGACCTGTACTCCTCGTACAAGGACCTTCCGCTGAGCATCTACCAGATCCAGAACAAGTACCGGGATGAGGCGCGGCCCCGCGCCGGCCTGCTGCGCGGCCGCGAGTTCATCATGAAGGACTCCTATTCGTTCGACGTCGACGACGCCGGCCTGGACGCCAGCTACAACGCGCACCGCGCCGCCTACCTGAAGATCTTCGAGCGACTCGGCCTCGAAGTTGTTCCGGTGGCCGCCACTGCCGGTGCCATGGGCGGCTCCAGGAGCGAGGAGTTCCTGCACCCCACCGAGATCGGCGAGGACACGTTCGTGCGCTCGGCCGGCGGCTACGCGGCCAACGTGGAAGCCGTGACCACCGTGGTCCCCGCGGAGATCGACTTCTCCAACGCTCCGGCCGCCGAGATCCGGGACACCCCGAACACCCCCACCATCGAAACGCTCGTGGACTCCGCCAACCAGCTGGTGCCCCGCAGCGAAGACGACGGCGGCGCCTGGACGGCCGCGGACACGCTGAAGAACGTTGTCCTCGCCGTCACCCTGCCCACCGGGGAACGCCAGATCGTCGTCATCGGCGTGCCCGGTGACCGCGGCGTGGACCTGAAGCGTGTTGAAGCCAACATCGGCAGGTACCTCCCGGTCGCCGGCGAGATCACCGTTGAAGCCGCGGGCGAGGAAGACCTCGCCCGCAACCCGCTCATTGTCCGCGGGTACCTCGGCCCGGGTATGTCGCTTGGCACCCCCCTCCTTGGCCTTGAAGGCGCCGCAAAGCTCCTGTACCTGGTGGATCCCCGCGTCGTCAGCGGCACCGCCTGGGTGACCGGGGCCAACATGGCCGGAAAGCACGTCTTCGGCCTCGTGGCCGGCCGCGACTTCGGCTGGGACGGCGTGATCGAGTGCACCGAGGTCCGTGCCGGCGACGAAGCGCCGGACGGTTCCGGTCCGCTGGAGACCAAACGCGGCATCGAGATGGGCCATATCTTCCAGCTCGGCCGCAAGTACGCCGAAGCCCTTGAACTGAAAGTCCTGGACCAGAACGGCAAGCAGGTTGTGGTCACCATGGGTTCCTACGGCGTTGGCGTGACCCGTGCCGTCGCGGCCCTGGCGGAATCCAACCACGATGCCAAGGGCCTGGTCTGGCCGCGGGCCGTGGCCCCGGCTGATGTCCATGTCGTGGCCGTAGGCCGCGGCGAGGAGATCTTCGCCGCTGCCGAGCAGCTCGCCCTTGAGCTTGAGGCCAATGGACTTGAGGTCATTTACGACGACCGTCCCAAGGTTTCCCCCGGCGTGAAGTTCGGCGACGCCGAGCTCATCGGCGTGCCGACCATCCTCGCCGTTGGCAAGGGGCTCGTGGACGGCGTCGTGGAGATCAAGGACCGCCGCAGCGGCGAGGCCGAGAACGTGGCTGTGGACAAGGCCGTTGACTACGTCGTCAACGCCGTCCGCAGCAAGTAACTCCGCACGGCCGAACGAGTGATCTCGGGATTCGAGACGCTGGAGCCCGCCACGCTGATCCTCATCATCGTGGCGGGCTTCGCCGCTGGTTGGATTGACGCCGTGGTGGGCGGCGGAGGACTCATTCAGCTCCCTGCCCTGCTGCTGGTGCCGGGCATCAGCCCCGTCCAGGCGCTTGCCACCAACAAGATGGGTTCCATCTTCGGGACCACCACCAGCGCTGTGACGTTTTACCGCCGTGTCCGGCCGGACCTGCGGACGGCCATCCCCATGGCGGTCATTGCACTGGCCGGGAGCTTCGGCGGTGCTGTGCTGGCCGCCACCCTGCCGGCCAGCGTCTTCAAACCCATCATCGTGGTGGCGTTGGTCGCCGTCGCACTCTTCACGGCCTTCAAGCCCAACATCGGCGACCTGACGGCCCTTCGCCACGACGGCCGGACCCACTACGTGGTGGCCTGCCTCATCGGCGCGGCTATCGGTTTCTACGACGGCCTGATCGGACCCGGAACGGGATCCTTCCTGATCATCGCCCTGGTGTCGGCGATGGGGTACGCGTTCCTCGAAGCCAGCGCCAAGGCAAAGATCGTGAACATGGCCACCAACGCCGGCGCCCTGATCTTTTTCCTGCCCCACGGATCGCTGCTGTGGGGCGTGGGGCTCGTACTGGGGCTGGCCAACATGGCCGGCGGCTACCTTGGGGCCCGGACCGCGGTGAAGCAGGGCAGCACTTTCATCCGCAACGTCTTCCTCGCCGTCGTGGGCGCACTGATCATCAAGCTGGGCTACGACATCTGGCAGGACACCTTCGCCTAGCCCCCCGTTCGATCCTGAGCCCGGCCGGGTCCGATCTCCATGCGCAAGACCCTCCCGGCAGGACGGGACCCGGCGTAGCATGCTCCTATGTCAAAAGGGCACGAACCCTTCCGGGACGCCTTGGACGCGGCAACCGCGCATGCCCGTAAATGGCTGGATAGCCAGCCGACCCGTCACGTCGGGCCCCGGGCCACGGCCGGGGAGCTGGAAGCCGTCTTCGGCGGCCCCATGCCCGAGAGCGGCCTCCCTGCGGGCGAAGTGATCGATTACCTCGCGACCAAAGCGGAACCCGGCCTCATGGCCATGCCCTCGGGGCGCTTCTTCGGCTGGGTTATCGGCGGGACCCTGCCTGCCGCAATGGGGGCAGACTGGCTGGTCAGCGCCTGGGACCAGAATTCGTTCCTCCGTGCCGCCACGCCCGCCACCGCGGCCATCGAGGCGGCAGCAGGGCATTGGTTCCTGGACCTGCTGGGTTTGCCGGAAGCGGCCGACGTCGGCTTCGTCACCGGAGCGACAATGGCAAACTTCGCCGGCCTGTCGGCGGCACGCTGGCGCGTCCTGGAGAAAGCCGGCTGGGACGTGAACAGCGACGGGCTGACCGGTGCGCCGGCAATCCGCTGTTTGGTGGGCCAGGAACGCCATGACTCGATCGACCTCGCATTGCGGTACCTGGGCATGGGGCGGCCCATCGTGGTGCCCTCAGACCGGCAGGGCCGCATTGACGCGGCGGAGCTGGACTGTGCGCTGGACCGCGCGCTGAGCGCCGCTAATGGATCCCCGGCCCCGCTGCTGGTCTGCCTGCAGGCCGGGAACGTGCATTCCGGAGCTTTCGATCCGTTCCTGCAGGCGATCACCGTCGCGAAAGCGCACGGTGCATGGGTGCATGTGGATGGTGCATTCGGACTATGGGCAGCAGCGGTGCCTGAACTTGCCGCCCTGACCGCCGGGCTCCATCTGGCTGACTCGTGGGCCACCGATGCGCATAAGACTCTCAACGTGCCCTATGACTGCGGCATCGTTGCCGTGCAGGACGCCGAAGCCCTCCAGGCCGCCATGAGTGTCAACCCCAGCTACATCATCCGCGACGCAGCTGAGGCGGCGGACCCGTTCCAGCTTGTCCCGGAGCTGTCCCGCCGGGCCCGCGGCGTTCCCGTGTGGGCGGCCCTGAAATCGCTCGGCCGGGAGGGCGTGGCGGGACAGGTGCGCAACCTGGTCAGCCGTGCGTCACAGTTGGCACAACAGCTATCGGGGCTGGAAGGCGTCGAAGTGCTCAACGACGTCGAATACACGCAGGTTTCGCTGGCCTTCGGCGATGACGCCACGACGCGGGCGGTAACGGCCCGGATCATTGCCGACGGACTGGTGTGGATGTCAGGTTCCCGCTGGCAGGGACGGGACGTCCTGCGCATTTCGGTGAGCAACTGGACCACGGACGACGGTGACGTCGAAGCCGCGGTCCAGGCAGTGCGGCAGGCCCTGGCGGCGGTCCGCGGCTAGGAAGGGGAGACGGCCAGTCCGGCCGCTTCCCCGGGTGCGGGGAGGTCGTGTGCGGCGGGGAGCCCTTCGAGGGTGCGTCCCGCGAGCGTGCTTGCCACCCACAGGGATCGGGCGAGGTCGCCGCCATGGTGCGCCCGCGAGGCGTACGAGAGCGCATTTTCAACTTCGCGGGCAAGGCTCCACTGCCGGGCGATTTCGGGATCCAGCCCTGCGGCCGCGCTGAAGTCCCGGCATCTGTCCAGCAGTCCCTGCTGAGGATCGGTCCGGGGCAGGTCCCGGATGCGGTTCCACAACAAAGGGGCAACGGTGAACTCGGCCTCGCCAATCATTGGCTGCGGGTCTATGGCAGCGAAACCGTCGCTCCAGGCGTTGCCGGGCCGCGCCAGGATATTCAGGTAGTGGAAGTCGGTGTTGACCAGGACGTCGGTCCCGGCACGCCGGCCCACGGCTCCGCGCGTCTGGCAGACTTCCAAAGCGGCCTCCAGCAGCCACCGCGGAAACGGCCTGCCCAGTTGCTCCCAGTCCGCCGGCAGGTCATCGCTCCACTGTTCGGCGCGGGCCGCCACGTGGTCGAACTCCTGCCACTCCGGGCGGTGGTCCGGGGCCAGGCTCAACTGCCGCGTCAGTCCGCCCCAGACCTCCACGGCCGTTTCCAGCGGAACCTCCTGGAGCGACCGGCCGGCGTCGAGCCGCTCGAGCAGCATCGAACACGTTCCCGCGTCGGATTCAAGCAGCCGGACCGCGCCGTGGCCGTCCCACAGCCGTAGGGCGAAACGCTCAACCCGGGCTTCGTCATGGGGGTAGGCAACCTTGAGCGCAGCAGGGACGCCTTCCCGCGTTACCGGAACAACCACGCCGCCGTGGCCGTTCCATGGCAGCTGGCCGGGTTCGAGGTCCACCTCAAGCTCCCACCGCTCCAGGCGTCCGCAGATCAGCCCGTGCAGGGAGGCAAGCCAAGCTCGTCCCGCGCTGCTTCCGCTGTAGCGGCGGCTGAGGTCGGGAGGAATCGGGACTTCTGCTGGGCTGCTCATTGACTCCAGCGTAGTGGAGGGACCGGCTTACAGTGCGGAACTCAGATGACGCCGGTGGCGCCCAGGAGACTGCCAATGGCGAATGTCGCGGCAAGCGCCAGTGCACCGCCGATCACCACCCGCACGGCTGCCTTCGACTTGGAGCTGCCGCCGATCCACGCGCCAACCGAACCCGTCGCTGCCAGTGCCACCAGCACGGCGGCGAACGTCAGCGGTACCCGGATGTTTTCGGGCGGCAGGAGGATGGCCAGCATCGGCAGGACGGCACCCGCGACAAAGGCGATTGCCGAGGCGAACGCGGCGTGCCAGGGACTGGCGATGTCTTCCTGGTCGATGTTGAGTTCGGCCGACAGGTGGGCGGACAGGGCGTCATGGGCCGTGAGCTCCCTGGCCACCGCCAGTGCCGTGTCCTGGCTCAGTCCCTTGCTCTGGTAGATGGCCGCCAGCTCGGCGAGCTCCTCTTCAGGCTCCTCTTCAAGTTCGCGGCGTTCCTTTTCTATCAGGGCCTTCTGGCTGTCGCTTTGGCTGCTGACGGAGACGTATTCACCCAGTGCCATGGAAATTGCGCCGCCCACGACGCCGGCCGCACCGGCAATGAGGATCGGCCCGGTCTGTGTGGTGGCACCGGCCACACCCACCACGATTGCTGCCACGGAGACGATGCCGTCATTGGCACCGAGGACGCCGGCACGCAGCCAGTTCAGCCGGTGTGCGATGTCATTGCCGTGCGGCTCGTTTGCGTGCAGCACAGGTGCTCCGGGGGTGTCCATGACTACAGCAAACCACCAGCGCCCGGGGCGTGCCAGTAATACGGTACTAAGGAAGGTTAGGCATTCTTACCGGGGAGGCTCAGGGCCCCGGCGCTGTGCCTTTTCCGGCGGACTCTGTTCCACTGGACTCTGTTTCACCCGAGTCGGGCGCCGGGCCTGTGTTCGGCAGTTCGGGGAGATTCGCGGTGTCCACCACGATGCCCGGCAGCGGACCGGAGTCCGCGCCCCAGAGTGCCGCGCGGTGTGCGGCATCCAGAAGGCCCGAAATGGCCCACTGCCGGGTGCTGCCGTCGCTCAGGGCCACCAGGTCTCCGTAAACCGGCAGGGTTCCGGCTTCAAGGCCGCCCAGGCCGGCTGCCGGCGATTCGAGGAACAGCGGGCCAAGAGTGTAGCCCGCTTCCCGCGCCGGGATGTCCACGCACTGTGCCCGGCTCAGGGCCTCGGCCTCGGCAAGGACCGATTCATGCCGTGCCAGCAGCTGGGATGCAGAGCCAGCGGCAGTGCCTTCGAGGCGGGCAAGCGCCACCTGGTAGCCGTAGACGGTTTCGGCCTCGGTCTTGACTGTCATCGCCAGGGCCGTTGCCGGAGTTGCTGTTCCTGCGGCCGCTCCGGAGGAGGTTGGGGCCGGCGGGCAAGAGCCTTCCGGCGTTGTCGACAGCGCCACCGCCGATGACGGCAGTGAACGCGCAGGCATTTCCGGTGCCGCTGACCCCACAGCCGTTGCCAGTGAAGACGCTTGGAGCAGCTGGGCGGTACCGACGGCGGCCAGCAGCCGTGCCATCCCGCCGTCGGACTCTTCCGCATCCGACAGGCGCTGCGCGCCGCTTGCGGACAGCTCGGCAACGAGCTTGGCGGGTGAGTCCACCGGCGCAGCCGAAGGCGCGGGAGTGGCTGTAGCTGTGCCGGTAGGTGTGCCCGTGGCGGTGCCTGTGGCTACCGGAGAAGGTTCGTGATCGGGCCCGGTCAGTGCCCTTGCCTGGGTTGTCAGCAATGTCACAGCACGAATCAGGGCCTGGCGCTCGGCGCCGGAAACGGCGTCGGCGAGTTTGCCGCCGGCCAGGCGTAGCTGCATCGTTTCGGCAAGGGCCGCGGCCCTTGCCCGTTCGGAAAAGGCCGGTTCCGGCGCCTGCGGCGGCGGCCCCGGAGTCAGCGCCAGCCCAAGGCTGATGACCAGCACTGCCAATGACGCCAGGATGCCGTACCGGAAATATCGGCCCGGCCGTCGATTTTCCTTGGTGTCGTCTTTCACAACAGACCATGTTGTCATGCCCGGCAGCAAGCGAGTGCACCATGGCGCCCATAAAATCGCTACGCTAGTACACACAACATCATCTAGCGGGAGGCGGCCGGCATCGTGAGTAATGCAGAAGCCACGACTTCATCAGACCGGACCGGGACGGGGAAGGCTGAGGCCGAATCCGTGCACAACCCGGAGGCCGAGCGCGTCCGGGCGCTGCTGGAACCCTCAGTCCAGGCAAACCGGCTGTACCTGGAGGACGTTGCCATCAACATCCAGGGTTCCCACCGGGTGGTCCACGTAGTGGTGGACCTGCCGCAGGAGGAAACAGGCGGCGTAAGCCTTGATGTCATCGCCGAAATCTCCAAGGAGCTCTCCGGCATCCTGGACAGCGACCCCAACTATGACAGCCGTCCCTACGACCTCGAGGTTTCCTCACCCGGCGTCGGACGGCCCCTGACTGAACCGCGCCACTGGCACCGGGCGCGCGGCCGCATGGTCAAGGTGAACGTCATACAGGGGGACAACCTGACCGGCCGGATCCAGTCCGTTGATGACGACGGCGTGACCCTGGTTCCGGAGATCGCGGCCAAAAAGGGCATGAAGCCCAAGCAGGGCGAGCCCGAGAAAATTCCTTTCGACAGGATCCGTAATGGAAAAGTCGAGATAGAGTTCAGCCACCTCGATGAGGTCGGTCTGGAAGACGAACACAATGGACCTTCTGAGGAGGCCTGATGGATATTGACATGAGCGCACTGAGACTTCTGGAGCGTGAGCGTGAAATTCCGCTGGACCTCCTGATCCCCACCATTGAGCAGGCACTGCTGGTGGCCTACCACAAGTCTCCGGGAGCATTCGAAAAGGCCCGCGCAGAGCTGGACCGCAAGAGCGGCCACGTGACCATCTGGGCAACCGAAATCGACGACGACGGTGCCCCCATTGGCGAGTTCGAGGACACTCCGGCGGGCTTCGGCCGCATCGCCGCCAGCACGGCCCGCCAGATCATCCTGCAGCGCCTGCGCGACGTCGAGGACGACAACGTCCTGGGTGAGTTCAAGGGCCGCGAGGGTGAGCTTGTTGCCGGCACCATCCAGCAGGGCAACAACCCGCACATGATCCAGGTGAACCTTGGAACGGTGGAGGCGCTGCTGCCCCCGCCCGAGCAGGTACCCGGCGAGAAGTACATCCACGGCAACAGGCTGCGCGCCTTCGTGATCGACGTTCACCGCGGCACCAAGGGCCCGTCCATCACGCTGTCGCGTTCGCACCCCGGCCTGGTCCGGAAGCTTTTCGAGCTGGAAGTTCCGGAGATTGCCGACCGCTCGGTGGAGATCGTTGCCCTGGCCCGCGAGGCCGGACACCGCACCAAGATCGCCGTCAAGGCCAACATCCCCGGCATCAACGCCAAGGGCGCCTGCATCGGTGAAATGGGTTCGCGCGTCCGGGCCGTCATGACCGAGCTCAACGACGAAAAGATTGACATCGTTGATTTCAGCGAGGACCCGGCCACTTTCATTGCCAGCGCATTGTCTCCGTCCAAGGTGAATTCCGTCACCATCACCGATGAGGCAACCCGCTCGGCACGTGTTGTTGTGCCGGACTACCAGCTGTCGCTTGCCATCGGCAAGGAGGGCCAGAACGCCCGCCTGGCCGCCAAGCTCACCGGCTGGCGCATCGACATCGTCTCTGACGCCGCGGCTCCCCGCGAAAACTAAATCGCCTTGGCGGGCGGCCCCTCGGGCGGCCCCGCGGAAGGCCCCTCGGATTGTCCCGCCCCGTTTCGACCCGTCGTTTCGGGGCCCGGGCACCTGAGGGGCTAGAATAGACATGACCGCGCCTCATGGCCGGTATTCGTGCGCCTTGAGCGTGCCCGCAGAATCTGCGTTCATTACGAACGCGACCTATGCAGGCGGGCTCGGGGCAGCAGATATGTATGGGCAGGAAGATTACTCACCGTGGCACTAGTGCAACACCTTGAGAATCAGCCGCAGCGTACCTGCATCGGATGCCGGAAGAAGGGCGCGCGGTCTGAGTTACTCCGGCTCGTCGCCGAAGGCAGCGGTTCCACCGCTGTCATCGTTGACGAACGACGCCGGATGGCTGGCCGGGGTGCATGGCTGCATCCCAGCGAAACGTGCCTGGCGCTGGCAATCAAGCGGCGTGCGTTCGGACGTGCCCTCCCGGGCACAACCGGAACTGCCGCCGTCGAACGCCGGATAACGGCAGGCACGCAAGCCGTGGACACTCCGGTGGCCGCAGCGACAACCGTCCAACCTGAAAGCGGGTCAGAAAACTGATGGAAACCCGATGAGTTCCCAGCGATGAGTGCGCAACGATGACAACTTTGTTGCGCTCTGCAATGGGCCTTTCAGCTGCAATCGCGGCGAAGGTCCGCAGTAAGAAGTAGACGGTTCGTGCCTGGCTCGGTGCGGACCGAGACAGGAGAAATGTGGCCAAGGTCCGCGTACATGAGCTTGCTAAAGAGCTCGGTATTACTTCCAAAGATGCAGTAACCAAACTGCAGGAACTGGGCGAATTCGTTCGCTCTGCCTCTTCAACCATTGAGGCCCCCGTTGTGAGGAAACTCCGCAACGCCTACCCCGCCGCCGGCGCTTCGAAGTCCGAAGCTCCCGCTGCAGCGCCCAAGGCGCCCGCCAGCCCCTCGGCTTCCCGTCCGGCGCCCGCGCCGGGCCCGGCAGCTCCCAAGGCTCCGGAACCCCAAGCTGAAGCTCCGGCTGCAGCCCCCGCCCCGGCCGCTCCGTCGGCTGCGGCTCCGGCAGCAGCTCCGGCTGCAGCATCTGTGCCTGCGGCGCCCGCTCCGGCTGCACCGTCCACCGGTGCCAAGCCCGGCGCACGCCCGGCCCCCAAGGCTGAAGCTCCGGCAGCACCGGCCCGCTCCGGCGGACAGGGCAGTTCAGCACCCCGTCCGGGCGGTCCCCGTCCAGGCAATAACCCTTTCGCCACGTCCCAGGGCATGCCCCGTGGCCGCGGCGGCGACAACGAACGTCCGCCGCGTCCGGGCAACAACCCGTTCGCACCTTCCCAGGGCATGCCCCGGGCGGGCGGAAACCGCACTGAGGGCGAACGCCCCGGCGGCCCGCGTCCGGCAGCCGGTGCCGGGGGTCCCCGTCCGGGTGCTCCCCGTCCCGCTGGCGCACAGGGTGCACGTCCGGGCGCCCCGCGTCCGGCAGGTGCTGCCGGTGCACGTCCTGGTGCAGGCGGCGGAAACCGTCCTACTCCCGGCATGATGCCTAACCGCACCGAACGTCCCGCACCCGCTGGTGCAGGCCGTCCCGGCGGCGGAGGCCGCGGTCCCGGACGCCCCGGCGGCGCACCGGGTACCGGTGGCGCTCCCGGTGCCGGTGGCGGTGCTCCGGCCGGCGGTGGCTTTGGCAAGGGCGGCCGCGGTCGCGGTGGCACCCAGGGTGCCTTCGGTAAGGGCGGCGCAGGCCGTGGCAAGCAGCGCAAGTCGAAGCGTGCCAAGCGCCAGGAACTCGAGCAGATGAGTGCTCCGTCGCTGGGTGGCGTAAGCGTGCCCCGCGGCGACGGCAACACCGTCGTCCGGCTCCGTCGCGGCTCGTCCATCACGGACTTTGCCGACAAGATCGAGGCGAACCCCGCTGCACTGGTGACCGTGCTCTTCCACCTCGGCGAGATGGCCACGGCCACGCAGTCGCTGGATGAAGAGACCTTCGCCCTGCTGGGCGAGGAGCTTGGCTACAAGCTCCAGGTCGTATCGCCGGAGGACGAGGAGCGCGAGCTTCTCTCCACCTTCGACATCGACTTTGACGCTGAACTCGAAGCCGAAGGCGACGAGGACCTCGAAGCACGTCCGCCGGTAGTCACCGTCATGGGTCACGTTGACCACGGTAAGACCCGTCTGCTGGATGCCATCCGTAACTCCGACGTTGTCGCGGGTGAACACGGCGGCATCACGCAGCACATCGGTGCTTACCAGATCACCACCGACCACGAGGGCATCGAACGCAAGATCACCTTCATCGATACTCCGGGCCACGAGGCGTTCACCGCCATGCGTGCCCGTGGTGCGAAGGTCACCGACATCGCCATCCTGGTGGTCGCAGCGGACGACGGCGTTATGCCGCAGACCGTTGAGGCCCTCAACCACGCACAGGCGGCCAACGTGCCGATCGTCGTGGCCGTGAACAAGATCGACAAGGAAGGCGCCAACCCGGACAAGGTCCGCGGCCAGCTGACCGAGTACGGACTGGTTCCCGAGGAATACGGTGGCGACACCATGTTCGTGGAGGTCTCTGCCCGCCAGAACCTCAACATCGACGAGCTGCTCGAGGCTGTCCTGCTGACCGCAGACGCTGCCCTGGACATGCGCGCCAACCCGAACAAGGATGCCCGCGGTATCGCGATTGAAGCCAACCTGGATAAGGGCCGCGGTTCCGTGGCCACCGTCCTGGTTCAGTCCGGAACGCTGAAGGTCGGCGACACCATCGTGGCAGGCACGGCCCACGGCCGTGTTCGTGCGATGTTCGACGACGACGGCAGCGCCCTGACCGAGGCTGGCCCGTCCCGCCCCGTGCAGGTACTGGGTCTGTCCAACGTCCCGCGTGCAGGCGACACCTTCTTCGTGACCGCTGACGAGCGCACCGCCCGCCAGATCGCCGAGAAGCGTGAAGCAGCAGACCGCAACGCCGCCCTGGCTAAGCGCCGCAAGCGCATCAGCCTGGAAGACTTCGACCAGGCCGTCGCCGAAGGCAAGATCGACACCCTTAACCTCATCCTCAAGGGTGACGTGTCCGGTGCCGTGGAAGCCCTCGAAGACGCGCTGCTCAAGATCGACGTCGGCGAAGGTGTCCAGCTGCGCGTTATCCACCGCGGTGTCGGTGCGATCACGCAGAACGACGTCAACCTGGCAACGGTCGACAGCGCCGTTATCATCGGCTTCAACGTCAAGCCCGCCGAGCGTGTTGCCGAACTGGCAGACCGCGAAGGCGTGGACATGCGCTTCTACTCCGTCATCTACGCAGCAATCGATGACATTGAGATGGCCCTCAAGGGCATGCTCAAGCCGGAGTACGAAGAAGTCCAGCTTGGCACCGCCGAGGTCCGCGAAGTGTTCCGTTCCTCCAAGTTCGGCAACATTGCCGGTTCCATCGTTCGCTCGGGTGTTATCCGACGCAACACGAAGGCCCGCATCAGCCGCGACGGCAAGGTCATCGGTGACAACCTCACCGTGGAGACGCTCAAGCGCTTCAAGGATGACGCAACCGAAGTCCGCACGGACTTCGAGTGTGGTATCGGTCTTGGCTCGTTCAACGACATCACCGAGGGCGACATCATCGAGACCTTCGAGATGCGCGAGAAGCCGCGCGTCTAAGGCAGGGTAAGCACTATTGCGGGGAGCCTCCGAGTTTTGGGGGCGCCCCGCCCCTACGCTGGGCGGCACTGGATCTGCGATCCTGTGCCGCCCAGCTCCGGTAGGCCCGATGCCACTCCCGGGCGCCCCCAAAACTCTCCGGCATCGTCATAGACTCACCTCAGGTGCGTGGCAGCGAACTCAGCTCAAGAAGCTAAGCCGCCACTGCGCCGTCGTACATCCAAATATTTAGGAGTGGAAAATGGCTGATCCGGCACGCGCTGCCAAGTTGGCGCAGCGGATTAAGGTTGTTGTTGCAGAGGCTTTGGGCCGGAAGGTCAAGGATCCCCGGCTTGAAGGGATTACCGTCACCGATGCCCGTGTGACCAATGATCTGCAACACGCCACGATCTACTACACCGTGTTCGGGGACCAGGTTGTCCAGGCGGATGCCGCCAAAGGCCTCGAGAAGGCAAAGGGCGTCCTCCGGCAGGAAGTCGGCCGCAACATCACCGTTCGGCTGACCCCCACCCTGGAGTTCGTGGCTGACCAGATTCCGGTCAACGCGTCCAACCTCGAGGAACTGCTGCGCGCCGCCAAGAAGCGCGACGCCGAAGTGGCCGCCCTGGCTGCAAGCGCCAAGCACGCCGGTGACGCAGACCCGTACAAGAGCGACATTCCCGAGGACGTGGAAATCGACGAAGACGACTTCGACGAAGAGGATGATGACCTCCTCGACGAAGGAATCGACGAAGACAGCAACAAGTAGACGCAGCAACAAGTAGACGCAGCAACAACAGTGTGGCCGGACCCGCGAAGGGACCGGCCACACTTGTGTGTTAAATCCGGTCAGCGGTGCGAGTGTGCGTCAAGGTCCACGGACACCACCTTGCCGTCAGGGGCCTGGTTTGGCGCCGGGAGGGAATCGACCGTCGCATAGAGCGTCGAATCCCTGATGGCGACATCGGCCGTAAGTTTGCCGGTCAGGACAACCTTCCGATCGTCCTGGTCTCCGGAGCAGCCGAGCCGGAGGACGCCTTCGCCGAAGAGCGATGCAACGTACACGTTGGCGTCGTCGTCCAGTGCCAAGCCGGTTGGTGACATGACATCATCAGCGAACAGCCTGACCCGTCCGTTATCCGGATCGACCCGGTAAACGGCGCCGCGGGCACCGAGGGCGGGATCCTCCGGCCCGCCGGGGAGCACGGACACGTACAACCATCCGTCAGGGCCCACCGCTACATCGGTCGGAACAGGTTCGAAGGCGTAGCTGTGGCCCACAATGCAGGCCGGCAGCTGCAGTGTCGTCGCCACTTCGGCTGTGATCACATAGGGGCGAGGCGGCAGGACGGCCACCGTTTCAGCCTCGCCCGAGTCGACGTCGACCGCCACAACGCTGTTGGCCCCGGCGTCGGCCACGTAGATGGTGTCCCCGGACATCGTGATGCCGTACGGGTGGGAGTCAATGGTTCCGGTGTAGGAAGCAGGAACCTCGGGCGGGAGCTGCGCCGCACATGTGTCTGGAAGGTCCTCGAATCCGTACCGCGTGTCGCCGTCGGCATTCTGTTCGGTCTCCAAGGCGGCCAAATCACCAAAAGTGGCCTGCGTTCCGTCAGCGGCGATGGTCCTGATGTGACCGGCCAGCGGGCGGGGATCCATAGGGCCTGCGCCCTGGCTCTCAACAAAATATGTGGTGGAACGGCGCTGCACGCTGCCGGCGACGCCCCACGCGGCGTCGGAATACAGGACCGCCTTGGTTCCGTCGGCCTTAACTTGCGTCAGCTGCCCGATGAATTCTTCGCTGACCAGCAGTGTGCCATCCCGGCCGGCGCTGACATGCAGCGGACTCACGAGTCCGTTCGCATGGGTTGTGGGCGGGTTTTCGGCCGGAGCCGCAACGGCTGCGGGACTGGCGGCCAGGAATACTGCTGCGGTGGCCGCAGCCGCGACGAGGGAAAGGTGTTTACGCATGGTTTTCTCCAATGGCCAGTGCTGCATGTCAAAGGCCTTGAGACCACGGAAATGGCTTCCGGAAAACGCGGCTGCCCCCACTGGGCACATTCTATTTCTTCGCCATCCGGTAAGTCGATGGATCCGGCAAACTGCAGCCGCATTCTCCACATGAAGCGGGGGATAGCTGGCTATGATCGGAACATGGACGCCCAACCTTCAGCCGCTGACATCCAGGAGTTCCTCGGCCAGGCGGTCAACCTTGCCGTTCAGAACGTGGGCGCCGGCGGGGGCCCGTTTGGTGCAGTGGTGGTCACCGCTGACGGGAAGCTCCACTCCGGCGTCAACAGGGTGACGCGCGACAACGATCCCACAGCCCACGCCGAGGTTGTGGCCATCCGGACAGCGGCGGCCGAGTCCGGCAGCTTCGACCTCAGCGGTGCCGTGCTCTATGCGAGCTGCGAGCCCTGCCCGTTGTGCCTGGCCTCGGCGTTGTGGGCGCGGATCGACCGCGTATATTTTGCCGCCGACAGGCACGGGGCCGCAGCCGCCGGATTCGACGACGCCCTGTTCTACGAGTTCTTCGACGGCACCCGGCCGGAACTAATGCCGGTCCGCCAGACCGACATCCCGACGTCGAACGTTCCGTTCGAAGCGTGGCGCGACAACCCGGACCGCACAGAATACTGAGCTCCGGTCGCGGAGGAAACCGGCCTGCCCGGGCCGGCGGGACCTTCGACTCTATGCGGCCCCGGTCGGCGGGCGTGCGATTAACCTATGATTTCCGGCGCGATGGAAGGCAGCGCGGAGCAGTGGAACCGAGACTCACCAGGTGTCCCGGCTGCGGCAAGACCAACAGGATCCCCGCAGCAGCTCCCGGCCGCCCCCGCTGCGGAAATTGCCGCCATGACCTGCCATGGATCGTCGACGCCGGCGACGCTGACTTCAGGCACATCGCAGAGCAGTCGACCGTGCCTGTGCTGATCGACTTCTGGGCGGTATGGTGCGGCCCGTGCCGTCTGGTCAGCCCGGTCCTGGACCAGCTGGCGACGGAAAAGGCGGGGCGGATCAAACTGGTCAAGGTGGATGTGGACCGCGCGCCGGGACTGTCCTCCAGGTTTGCAGTCCAGGCCATCCCCACGCTGATGGTGATCGTCAGTGGAATGGTGATCGCCCGGCAGGCCGGGGCCGCACCTGCGCCCGAGCTCCGGATGTGGCTGGAACACGCGCTGTCCTCGAGCCTGAGCTAATTTCCCGTCCCGGTGTACTGCGGCTAGGTGCGCTGCGGCTAGGTCCGCCGGGACCGTCGGCCGCGCGCACCGAGCCCTCCGAGCAGCGGTGACCCCATGCCCAGCAGGAAGCCGAAGTCGTACCAGTTGCCGGCTCTCCCGGTGTTGTAGAAGGGGAATTCAGCCCAGGCACCAAAGACGTGGGCAATGAGCACAACCCAGGCCGTAATGCCGTTCCAGAAGCCCCACAACAGGTCCTGCCACCACATGATGTTCCTCTCCGGAGCCGCCCCTGTGGACAGGCTAGGGGACAGCCGGCTCCGGCACTAGGGGCTCTGTGCCTGACTTCGGAATCTATCCTTCAGCTGCGCCGCATCAGCTTCGTCGCATCAGTTTCGGGGTGGATCAGTTTCGGGGGGATCAGTTTCGAGCGGGGAGGCGGCCCAGGCCTTCCACGAGGTCTTCCTGGGCGGCGCACAGCGCGATCCGGATCCAGCCTTCGCCGATGGAGCCGAAGGCGGTCCCGGGGGCAAAAGACACCCCGGAGTCGGCCAGGAACTTCCGGACCCAGGACCGTACATCGCCGCCGCTGACGTGCGAAACGTCCGCCCACAAGTAGAAGGCGCCCTGAGCGGACAGGAACGGGATGCCCTTGGATTCCAGGACCGCCGAGGCCGAGTCCCGGTTGGCCCGGTAGTGGGCATGGGCGTCGCTGACGTAGTCCTGCGGGCCCGTTAGGGCAGCTATCGCGGCGTACTGGGACGGGGACGCGACGCAGGAAACTATCGACTCCATCACGTTGTTCATCTTCCGCTCCAGCCCGGGCGGGCAGACCAGTGCACCAATCCGCAGCCCCGTCAGCCCGTACGTCTTCGAAAGCGTCAAGGACGTAAAGACTCTCGCCTCGCCGGGGACATCGCTGTCGAAGCGTGCCGGGCTTATGTGGGGGACGTCGTAGGTGAAGGCTTCGTAGCATTCGTCGGAGATGATCCACAGGTCGTGGCGCTGGGCCAGCTCCACCAGGCTGCGGGTCAGCTCCTCGCCCAGGACCGCGCCCAGGGGATTGGACGGCGAATTCAGCATCAGCACCCGCGTCCGCGGCGTGATGAGTGCCTCAACGTCCTCGATCCTCGGCTGGAAGTGGTGCTCGGGATACAGCGGGTATCCCACGGGAACAGCGTGCAGCAGCCTGCTGGTCATCGCAAACGTTGGGTACCCGGGGTTGGGGATCAGGATTTCGTCACCGGGGGAGAGCAACAGACTCATGGCCAAGTGGAGTCCCTGCTGGGCGCCGTCCACGATGTAAACCCGGTCGGCGCCTATGTCAACGCCATTGTG
Source organism: Arthrobacter oryzae (assembly GCF_030812315.1). Taxonomy (GTDB): domain Bacteria; phylum Actinomycetota; class Actinomycetes; order Actinomycetales; family Micrococcaceae; genus Arthrobacter; species Arthrobacter oryzae_B. The sequence continues at coordinate 291,933 of NZ_JAUSSM010000005.1, forward strand.
CTCACGGAACCTGGCTGCGAAGGCCTCCCGGAGTGCAGGGACTCCGGCATTCGGCGTGTAGTTGGTTTCATCGCGGTCCAGGCAGGCCATGCCGGCCTCAAGGACGTGGCGGGGGAGGGCAAAGCCCGGTTCTCCGATGCTCAGCACAATGGCGCCGGGTGTGGCCCACGCTGCCTCGGTGATCTCGCGGATCTGGTTGACGGGAACATCGCGGACATGTGCGGAAAGCTCGGGCATGTCTGCCATCCTAGCTCTCCGGCCATCGCCCGCCGCCGGACGGGCATCCTGCCGTCGGGCGAAAAGGGAGAGCCGTCGCGCGGATATACTGGGAGGCGTGCTTTCTGGACTGGTAATAGTGGACAAGCCGCAAGGATGGACCAGCCACGATGTGGTTGGACGGATGCGGCGGCTGGCCGGTACCCGGAAAGTGGGGCACGCCGGAACGCTGGATCCCATGGCAACGGGTGTGCTTGTCCTGGGCATCAACAAGGCCACGCGGCTCCTGACGTACATTGTTGGTACGTCCAAGACGTATACGGCCACCATCCGCCTCGGCGAGTCCACCGTGACGGACGACGCCGAAGGGGAAGTCGTCAGCACCAAGTCTGCCTCTGCAGTTACCGAGGACGCCATTCAGGCCGGCGTCGCGGCACTCACCGGCGAGATCCAGCAGGTTCCCAGCAGCGTCAGCGCCATCAAAGTCAACGGCGAACGAGCGTATGCCCGGGTTCGGTCCGGCGAAGACGTCAAACTCGCCGCGCGACCGGTCACCATCCACCGCTTCGATGTCCACGCGGTTCGTCCGGAGCGTGACGGGGAAGTCCTCGACGTGGACGTCACCGTTGAATGCTCTTCCGGAACGTATATCCGTGCCTTGGCCCGGGACCTTGGCGAAGCGCTGGGTACGGGAGGTCACCTGACAGCGCTCCGGCGGACCCAGGTTGGCCCCTACACCCTTGACCAGGCCCGGACCCTGGAGCAGTTGGCCGAGGAACTCGAAGTGCTGGAGATGTCGCTGGCCGCGCGGGCGCTAATGCCGAACCGCGAGCTCAGCGAGGACGAAACCAATGAAATTTCCTTCGGCCGGCGTATCGCCGCAGGCGTCGCGGCCGGGACGCCGGATGCCGCCACCGCGGACAAACCTGCCGCAGCTTTCGCTCCGGACGGCTCGCTCGTGGCCCTTCTGGCCGACGCCGGCAGCTACGCAAAACCGGTCCTGGTCTTTGCTCCGAGCAACGAACAGCAGGCCAAATAGCTTGGACGCGTACTTTTACATCATTCTGGCCGTCGGGCTGCTATCCACGATCATCTGCACCGCGGCCGGGATCATGAAGAAAGCTCCGAACGATGCGACCATCCTGTCCGTCGCCGCCGTCGAACTCGCTCTGCTGGTCTACCTGGTGGGTTCGATCGTCCGCGTGGCGTCTGGGGAGCAGATCGCCGGCGAGGCGTGGGAATTCTGGGGTTACCTCGTGACTGCCCTGATCCTGCCAGTGGGCGCCATGTACTGGTCCATCCTTGAGCGCACCCGGTGGAGCAACTTTGTCCTGGCTGCCGTGGGGGTCACCGCCCTTGTCATGGCAGCCCGCATGAACCAGATCTGGTACTGAGTGGAAGAAGCAGACGTGACTCCGCAAACCCCTGTCAACAAGACCGAGAATGGGACCGCAGAGGCCCAGTCCAAGGACACCCGGAACACCGGACCCGGCCGACTGCTCATCGCGGTCTACGCGGTCTTCGCAATCTCCGCCACGGCCCGGGCCGGATATCAGATCCTCACCAAGTTCTCCGAAGCCCCGTTGGCATACCTGCTTTCAGCCTTCGCGGCGCTCGTTTACGTCGTGGCCACGGTCTCGCTGGCGAAGCCAGGACGGACCTGGTTCAAGGTCTCCGTGGCTGCGGTCCTTGTGGAGCTCGTGGGCGTGGTGGTGGTCGGGGCGCTGAGCATTTTCGACTCCGTCAGCTTCCCGCATGAAACCGTGTGGTCCCTGTTCGGCCGCGGCTACGCTTTCATACCCCTCCTGCTCCCCATCCTTGGGCTGGTGTGGCTGTACCGGCGGCGCCCGGCGCCGCGCGTGGGCTGACGGAGCTCGAGTGACAGCGGCTCGGGGGACAGCGCCCGCGTGCCGCGGCAGGGTCTGACGCCCTGACGGAAAATTGTCACACCCTCGAGGCAGACTTAGTTCATGGAAGCCGTGGGGGATCTTGCAGCAGGGAAAGCGTTGGGCTGGGCCAGTTTGGCCGCCGGTGCTAGAGCTGTGCAGCCCCTTGCTGTTCGGCCGTCTACCGTTTGTCAGCCTGCGGTTCAACAGCCAGCCGCCCGGGTCCGCGGCCTCCGCAGTGTCCCCGCGGGACCACTACGTTTGGATGCTTTGGCGTCCGACGGCGGCGGGTCCGGTGATCTGGCCCGGAGCCTTGAGCTGTTGAAGAGTGTGTGTTTGACGGCGGTTGACGACGCTGGGATGCGCGGTTTCCGTGCGGCCGCGGACTTTGCCGCCAACGTTGAGGAAATCTCCCGGGCTGTGGAGTACCTGCAGGTGGTCGCGGCCGGGTCGGTGGATCGGACGCGGCGCGAAGCTACGGCAGCGGCGCGCTCAGGGGCGGGTGGCTCTGGTTCGGTCGTTGGCTGGGTCACGGGATGGGGCGGAACTGCCGTGCGCGAACCGGCGGGTTGGGCCACGGGTAAGGCTGGCCAAGGCGAAACCGGGCCCGAAGCTGCCCGCGGACGGCCATCCTCAGCTGTCCCGGATCCGGCTGATGACGGGTGCCGGAACGCTGCGGAGTTCCTCCGGTCCCGGCTGCGGATCAGTGTCGCCGAGGCCCGGCGCAGGATGGCCCTCGCGGCCGATCTGCTGCCCCGTGTCGGGTTCGCCGGCCACACCGAACCTCCGGTCCGGCCCGAGCTTGCCGCGGCGGTCGCGGCCGGGATGGTGGCGTCGCGGCCTGCGACGATTATCACGATGGCGTTGGACCGGGTCCGGGACCACGCCACCGGTGACACCACTGCCCGGATGGAACACGTCCTGACCCACGCCGCGGTCGAGCACGACGCGGACTTCCTGTCCCGGATGGCCCGGCAGTGGATTGACGGGATCGATCAGGACGGGTCGGAGCCGTCCGAGGAGGAACTCCGCCGCCGGCAGGGCGTATTCCTCCGTCGCGCCCGCCGCGGACTCCACCACCTGGAAATCTTCGCCACCCCTGACCAGTACGAATCACTGCTGACCGTGATGAACACCGCCACCAACCCCCGCACCAAAGCCGGGGCAGCCGGTGAAGACAACACGGCAGACAGCAACGCCACCGGAGACACACTCCCGGGCCCGGATCTGGACCGGCGGACCCGGCCGCAGCGGCTCCTCGACGGGCTCGTCGGCGGATGCAAGGCAGGCCTGACCACGGAAGCGCTCCCTATAGCGGGAGGGCTCCGCCCGCAGGTCATGGTCACCATCGACTACCGCGACCTCCTGGACCGGCTCGAACATGCCACCAACCAGGGACCCTGGTACCGTTCCAGCAGCGAATCCCCGGCCAGCACGCCCGGCATCCCCGGCACGGGCTCGTTCACGTTCACCGGGCCCGTCAACGCCGCCACGGTCCGGAAGATCGCGTGCGACGCGGACATCATCCCGGTCGTGCTCGGCAGCGAAGGCCGCATCCTGGACATCGGCCGGACCACGAGGATCTTCCCGCCGCACATCCGCAAAACCATTACCGCCCGCGACCAGGGCTGCGCGTTCCCGGGCTGCACGATCCCGGCCCCGTGGTGCGAAGCCCACCACATCACCTACTGGTCACACGGCGGATCCACCAGCTCAGACAACGGAACCCTGCTTTGCTCCCATCACCACCACCTCATCCACAAAGAGCAATGGACCATCCAGGTCAAAACCGGCATCCCCTGGTTCATCCCGCCACCCCACATCGACCCCCGCCAAAAGCGCCAACGCAACAACTACTTCAGGCTCGAATGCTGATGATGCCGGGCGTGCCCATGGCCGTGCCCCACGCCTAGCGGAACTTGGCGAACATCCTCAGCGGCTCGGGGCTGAAGTCGGAGCCTTCGGTGAATCCCATGGCCTGGTAGAAGGCGCGCTGCCCGGCGTCGTTATCAGTGATGAGTACCGTCTGCCGGACATGCCCGTATTGGGACTGGATGGCTTCAAGCATCGTCCGACCGGCGCCGGAACCCTGAAACGAAGGGGCAACCAGGATGTCCTGGACGTAGCAGATGGTGGCATCGTCGGAAATTGCGCGAGCCAGGCCGACAAGTTCTCCGGCGGCGCTCCGGCAGGTCACCACAAACGCTGAACCCCGGATCGCCTGGACCAGCACCGCGGGATCTTCGGTGTAGGCGGTCCACCCCACTGATTCGTACAAGGTGATGACTTCTGCGTCGGAATTCTGGCTGCCGACATGAACGGTGAACTCAGGCATCGGACCAGTGTTGCATGGCAGGGCTCCGCCAAGGCCTTCGAAATGCGCTCAGAAACGAAGGCTTCCATGGGGTGCTATCGTGACAACGCGCTGGCGGGCTGTGTTCAGTGCACAAGCAACATGCCGGGCGAAACAGGGGGAGCGCATCGTGACAAGGACAGCGGCCGAACACCACGGGCCCCAGAAACCAATCCCGAAAAACCCGTCCGCGTCCTCTTCTACGGTGTGACGGGCAGCGGCAAGTCTTCGGCAGCCCATGCATATGCGGCAGCTTCGGGACTCCCGGAGTTTTCGGCCGACGACGATATTGGCTGGCTTCCCGGCTGGCAGCAACGCACCGTCGAACAGCAACGGGAAATCGCGGCGGCCGTGGCTGCACGCGATCGCTGGGTCCTCGACAGCGCCTACGGCGTATGGGCGGACATCGTTGTCCCCCGCGCGGAACTCGTTGTCGCGTTGGACTATCCCCGTTGGCTTTCCCTCTTCCGGCTAGTGCGCCGTTCCCTTCGGCGGATCATCACAAGGCAGCCCGTGTGCAACGGAAATGTCGAAACGCTCGGGAGGCTCGTCGCGAGGGATTCGATCTTCTACTGGCACTTCAACTCATTCGCCAGGAAGAAGCGCGTGTTCAGGGAGTGGCAGTCCAATCCGGACATGCCGCCGGTGATGGCGTTCCGCTGGCCCGGGGAGCTGGACGAATGGCTGGCCCAAGTCGCCGCCGCTGCTGCGGCTACGGTGCGCGCAGCTGACGACTCGGGCCACCCCTGAGCTGAGCCTCGGCCGGCTATTTCTTTCCGAAGAGCCCGCCCAACAGCCCGCCGAGGCCGCCGCCGTCGTCGTTCTTCTTTTTCTCTTCCTGGTGCTCGGCCGTTCGGCCGTCGGGGAGGTCGACGTCGATCAACTCGCCCGGGACGGGTGCGCCGCCGTGCTGTATCGGTTGACCCAGTGGTCCGGTCGGGGCTTGCGTCGCCGAATTCTTCACGGGCTCCTGGACCACGGCACCCCTAGTCTGCTGCCCGCCCTGATTTTCTCCGCCAAGAATGCCGCCAAGGATGTCCCCGAACCCTCCGCCTTGGGATCCTTGCGGACCCTGTGATCCGCCGCCAAGAATTCCACCCAGGATGCTGCCGAGATCGATCCCGCCGGGCTGGCCTGCAGTATCGCCGCCCGAACCACCGCGGCTGGCCACGTCGCCGGCCCCGCCTCCCGCGTTCTGTCCGCCGAGGATCTTTTTGGCGAGGTAAGACATCACAATGGGGGCGAGAATGGGCAGGAGCTTCCGGACAAGGTCGCCGCCAATGCCGCCGAGGTTGGCAGACCCTGCGAGCTGGCTTGCCACCTGGTCCTGCTGCCCGCCAAACACATGGCTCACGATCTTCTCGCCATCGTCGGTGTCCACCTGCGAGGCGTCCACGCCGCCGTCTACGAGCCCGTCACGGTGCTGGGCCAAGGCGGATTCGAGTGACGCGGCACCCTCCGGCGCCTGTGCGTTGCTTTGCATACCGGCGAGGAGGGTGGGTACTGCGGCCTCCACGGCTGCCTGCGCAGACTCCCTGTCCGTGCCCAGCAGCCCGGCAATCTGGTCGACGGGTATCTGTTCCAGAATCTCGCGGATGTCAGTCATGGCGTTCTCCTTCAGCCCCGCGTACGGCCGCGGGCATCGATGGATGCGGCGCGCAGCTGCGTCGCCGGGTGCTGCCCTTGCATCCTAGTCCGGGACGCAGACCCGCGAAAGGCTAGGCTGGACATGGCCGGGCGTCGGTTGCCGCGGCGTGGTTTCGGGTAATTGGCACGGGCAATTGCGGGTAATCTTAGAGAGTTCCGGAGCCCGGCGCGGCCCTCCGGACGAGTCAATGGCAGGCAGTAAAAGGCGAGGTTGATGGTCCACATCTGGAACGATCCGTCCGAGGTCCCCGAGGACTTCGGCCCTACCGTTGTCACGTTCGGCAATTTCGACGGCGTGCATCGGGGGCACCAGCAGGTGCTTTCACAGCTCATCCGCACGGCCCGACTCAACGGGGCGCGGTCAGTAGCGGTCACTTTTGACCCCCATCCCGCGCAGGTCCACCGGCCCGAGTCAGCTCCCGAGCTCATCATGGGGCTAGAGGACAAGCTTGTTGCACTCGGTGAGCTGGGGCTGGATGCCGTCCTGGTCATGAAGTACTCCCTGGAACTCGCCAGCCTCAGCCCCGAAGAATTCGTCGCCGGCGTCCTCGTGGACAGACTCAGGGCCAGCCACGTGGTGATTGGCCACGACGCCCGCTTTGGCCGCGGCAACTCCGGCGACCTGTCCACCATGCAGGAGCTGGGGGAGAAGTTCGGCTTCACGGTGCAGGTCATCAGTGAGTTCGGCTCTGAAGGATTTCCCATCCACGACGACGGCGGCGAGGACCGCCGCTGTTCGTCCACCTGGGTTCGTGAGGCCTTGCGGGAGGGCGACGTCGCCACGGCGGCCGCCGTATTGGGCCGCCCGCACCGGATGCGCGGCGAGGTGGTCCACGGGGCTGCCCGCGGCCGGGCGCTCGGTTTCCCCACCGCAAACCTGGCCTCCGAAGCCAGCGGTTACATTCCGGCGGACGGTATCTACGCCGGCTGGCTGGTGGACCAGATCGGCACCCGGTGGCCTGCAGCCATCTCGGTCGGCTCGAACCCGACGTTCGACGGCGTCAGCCGGCAGGTTGAAGCACATGTCATCGACCGCCCGGAAGAGCCGGTTGAAGACTTCGATCTGTACGGCCAGACAGTAGTGGTGGAATTCGTGGCACGGCTGCGGGGCATGGTGGCGTACCGTGGGCCGGAGGCGCTCGTCGAACAGATGCGCCTGGACGTCGTCCAGGCCCACGACATCCTGTTCCGGCGCTGACCACAGTCACTGGCAAGGAAGGCACCGCTGTGTCCGTTGAGAAGAACACGAGGAAACTGGAGAAGGACATTGTCCGGGATTTCAGTTCGCGGATGAGCTACGCGTCCTACCTGCAGCTGCCCACGCTCCTGAGCGCGCAGCAGCCGGTCAGCGATCCCGAACACCATGACGAGCTGCTGTTCATCATCCAGCACCAGACCACTGAGCTCTGGCTGAAGCTGGTCCTTCACGAGCTGCGTAGCGCGGCAGCATGGCTCCGCAGCGACGACTTGGGCTCCGCCCTGAAGGCAATTGCGCGCGTCAAGCACATCCAGAAGACCCTGACAGAGCAGTGGTCGGTACTGGCCACGCTCACACCCACCGAGTACTCGCAGTTCCGCGGCTTCCTGGGCAATTCCTCGGGGTTCCAGTCCAGCCAGTACCGGGCAGTCGAGTTCGTCCTCGGCAACAAGAACCGCAAGATGCTTCCGGTGTTCGAATCCGATCCCGAGGCCCACGAGCAGCTCCGCCGCGTCCTTGAGGCGCCGAGCATCTACGACGAATTCCTGGCCTACCTGCACCGCCAGGGCTTCGGGATTCCGACTTCCATGCTGGAACGGGATGTCACCAAAGCGCACGAGTTCTGCCCCGAACTGGTGCCCGTGTTCAAGCACATCTACGAGAACGCGGCGGACAACTGGGGTGCGTACGAAGCATGCGAGGAACTGGTGGACCTGGAGGACAACTTCCAGCTGTGGCGGTTCCGGCATCTGCGGACGGTGCAACGGACCATCGGCATGAAGGGGGGCACCGGCGGTTCCAGCGGGGCAGCGTTCCTGCAGAAGGCCCTGGAGCTGACCTTCTTCCCCGAACTCTTCGCCGTCCGGACGGAGATCGGGCAATGAGCACGGTTCCCGAGACCCAAGACGCCCTGCTGCAGCGCGCCGTCGAACTCGACGCCGCGGACCCGCTGGCCGGCTACCGCGACCACTTCGTCGGAACAGACACGGACCTGTCCTACCTCGACGGCAACTCGCTGGGCCGTCCGCTCAAGCGGACCGTCACGGACATCGGCGCCTTCATCCAGGACAGCTGGGGCGGCCGGCTGATCCGCGGCTGGGACGAGGACTGGCTGCAGCTGCCGGAAGCCATCGGCGACCAGCTGGGCCGGGCCGTGCTCGGCGCTGCTCCCGGGCAGACCATCATCGCCGACTCCACCACAGTGGTCCTGTACAAGCTGATCCGCGCTGCCCTCGCCGCGGTGAAGGACCGCGCCAGAACCGAAATCGTGCTGGACACGGACAACTTCCCCACGGACCGGTACCTCCTGGAAGGCATCGCCCAAGAAGAAGGGTTAACGCTGCGCTGGATCGACGCCGATCCGGCCGCCGGCGTGACCGTGGACCAGGTGAAGGCCGCCGTAGGGCCGGCCACCGCCGTCGTTGTCCTCAGCCAGGTGGCATACCGGTCGGGGTTCCTCGCCGACCTCCCGGCGATCACGTCGGCAGTGCACGACGCCGGTGCGCTGGTGGTGTGGGACCTGTGCCACTCTGCCGGGTCAATTGAGCTGCAGCTGGATGGTGCCGGCGTCGACTTCGCCGCGGGCTGCACGTACAAGTACCTCAACGGGGGACCTGGCTCGCCCGCCTTCGCCTACGTCAATTCGCGCCACCTGCCCGCGCTGAGCCAGCCGATCTGGGGCTGGATGGGCCGCAAGGACGCCTTCGAAATGGCGGCCGGCTACGAACCGGCACCCGGGATCCGCAGCTTCCTCAGCGGAACGCCGGCCATCTTCGGCATGATCGCGATGCAGGGCACGCTGGACCTGATCGAAGAAGCCGGCATGAAGGCACTCCGCGAAAAATCCCGGAAGCTGACGGCGTTCGCGCTGGAACTCCATGACGCGTGGCTGGCTCCGGCCGGCGTCCTGCTGGCAACGCCGAGGGACCCGGAACAGCGGGGGAGCCACATCACCGTGGACCACCCGGACTTCCGGGAGATGACGGCCGAGCTCTGGGACCGGGACGTCATCCCCGATTTCCGGGCACCGCACGGGATCCGGATCGGACTGTCACCGCTCAGTACGTCTTTCGCGGAGGTCTACCGCGGTGTCGCCGCCATCCGCGATCTGCTGGAGCGCCCGTAGGCCGCGCGCCCGCTAGCGCCGGCCGGCATCTTTGATGAGTCAACACGGTGTTTCGACAAGATTGCGGCTGGGCCGGTAAACTAAACGTTGGATCCGGCTGCAGTCCGTGGCGGCTGGCTCTTGTTATGTGCAGGAATCCCCGGTTTAGCGGGGATCTCCGGTACAGGCACACCCGGCAGTGAGTTACTGATTCGGGCCTCACGGCACATCTCTAGGAGTTATTGTGGCACTTGACGCCGCTGTAAAGCAGTCCATCATCAAGGATTTCGCAACGTCCGAGGGCGACACCGGTTCACCGGAGGTCCAGGTTGCAGTCCTGACTCAGCGGATCAAGGATCTCACTGAGCACATGAAGGAGCACAAGCACGACTTCCACACCCAGCGCGGTCTGCTGGCCATGGTTGGTCGTCGCAAGCGTATGCTCACCTACCTCAAGAACACTGACATTGCCCGCTACCGTGCGCTCATCGAGCGTCTCGGCCTGCGCCGCTAGTCTGAATAAAGGGGCGGCCCTTTCCTTCCGGAACGGGCCGCCTTCTTCAGTAGAAAACTAAACAGGAGGATCAACCGCATCACGCATTCGCGGTCCTCGGTAGTGATTCCCGGGAACGGCTTCGAAGAATGAAGCCCGGCCCGTGGGTCTCGATCGATGACCGGGTGCAGTGCAGGCCAGTAGACAGATGCTGGACTGGGTTGATGCGGCTGGACTTCCGTTAACCAAGAAACGGAGGTGACTCTCTTGGAGGGTCCCGAAATCCAGTTCTCAGAAGCTGTCATTGATAATGGCCGCTTCGGTAAGCGTGTAATCCGCTTCGAAACCGGCCGTCTTGCCAAGCAGGCAGCCGGCGCAGCCATGGTGTACATCGACGAAGACACCGCGCTGCTGTCCGCAACCACCGCCGGCAAGCACCCGCGTGAAGGCTTCGACTTCTTCCCGCTGACCGTTGACGTCGAAGAGCGTATGTACGCCGCCGGCCGCATCCCGGGCTCGTTCTTCCGCCGCGAAGGCCGCCCGTCCACCGAAGCCATCCTGGCTTGCCGCCTCATGGACCGCCCGCTGCGCCCGGCCTTCATCAAGGGCCTGCGCAACGAGGTCCAGATCGTCGTCACCGTCCTGGCGATCAACCCGGACGAGCTCTACGACGTCGTGGCCATCAACGCCTCCTCGATGTCCACCCAGCTCTCCGGCCTGCCCTTCTCCGGCCCGATCGGCGGCGTCCGCGTTGCCCTCGTTGCCGACGAGAACGGCTCGCAGTGGGTTGCTTTCCCGAAGCACTCCCAGCTCGAGAACTCCGTGTTCAACATGGTCGTTGCCGGCCGCATTGCAGGTGACGACGTCGCCATCATGATGGTTGAAGCCGAAGCCACCGACAACTCCTGGAACCTCATCAAGGAACAGGGCGCCACAGCCCCCACCGAAGAGGTTGTTTCCGAAGGCCTCGAGGCTGCCAAGCCGTTCATCAAGGCCCTCTGCGACGCCCAGGCCGACCTGGCTGCCCGCGCCGCGAAGCCGACCGTCGAATTCCCGGTCTTCCTCGACTACGAGGATGATGTCTACGCCGCTGTTGAAGCCGCTGCCGCTGAGAAGCTGGCCGCTGTCTTCCAGATCGCTGACAAGCAGGAACGCGACGTCGCAACGGATTCGCTCAAGGACGAAGTCACTTCTTCGCTCGCAGGCCAGTTCGAGGGCCGCGAGAAGGAGCTGTCCGCAGCTTTCCGCTCGGTCACCAAGCAGGTTGTGCGCCAGCGCATCCTCAAGGACCAGATCCGCATCGACGGCCGCGGCCTGACGGACATCCGCCAGCTCACCGCCGAGGTTGAGGTTCTGCCCCGCGTCCACGGTTCGGCTATCTTCGAACGCGGCGAGACCCAGATCATGGGTGTCACCACGCTGAACATGCTGAAGATGGAACAGCAGATCGATTCGCTGTCGCCGGTAACGCGCAAGCGCTACATGCACAACTACAACTTCCCGCCGTACTCCACCGGTGAGACCGGCCGCGTGGGTTCGCCCAAGCGCCGCGAAATCGGTCACGGTGCACTCGCAGAGCGCGCCATCGTGCCGGTGCTGCCGTCCCGCGAGGAATTCCCGTACGCCATCCGCCAGGTGTCTGAGGCTCTCAGCTCCAACGGTTCGACGTCGATGGGTTCCGTCTGCGCCTCCACGCTGTCCCTGCTCAACGCAGGTGTGCCGCTGAAGGCTGCCGTTGCCGGTATCGCCATGGGCCTGGTTTCCGACCAGGTGGACGGCCAGACCCGCTACGCGGCCCTGACCGACATCCTCGGCGCCGAAGATGCCTTCGGTGACATGGACTTCAAGGTTGCCGGCACGTCCGAGTTCGTCACAGCAATCCAGCTGGACACCAAGCTCGACGGCATTCCGGCCTCCGTCCTGGCTGCTGCACTGAAGCAGGCACGCGAAGCCCGCCTGCACATCCTCGAGGTCCTGAACTCCGCGATCGACACCCCGGACGAGCTCTCCGAGTTCGCGCCGCGCGTCATCGCGGTCAAGATCCCCGTGGACAAGATCGGCGAGGTCATCGGGCCCAAGGGCAAGATGATCAACCAGATCCAGGAAGACACCGGCGCGGACATTTCCATCGAGGACGACGGCACCGTTTACATCGGCGCCACCAACGGCCCGTCCGCCGACGCCGCACGCTCCGCGATCAACGCCATCGCCAACCCGCAGGTTCCGGAAATCGGAGAGCGCTACCTGGGTACGGTCGTCAAGACCACCACCTTCGGTGCTTTCATTTCCCTCACCCCGGGCAAGGACGGTCTGCTGCACATCTCCGAGCTGCGCAAGATCGCCGGCGGCAAGCGCGTTGACAACGTCGAGGACGTCGTCGCCGTTGGCCAGAAGATCCAGGTTGAGATCACCAAGATCGACGATCGCGGAAAGCTGTCCCTTTCTCCGGTCATCGCCGAGGAAGAAGGCGCTGAAAGCGCCGACGTCGTCGAGGCGGCCGCAGAGTAGTCTGCAGCACACTTCGTAGTACCAACACGACGGCGGGGCCGGTGGATCATCCACCGGCCCCGCTGCCGTTAATCCGCCAGACCCGCCGCTGTTAAGCCGAGCCTGCCGCCGTTAAGCCGAGCGGTGGAACGGCCATTTCCCGGAGCATAGAGGGAATGGTCCGCTGGTACGATTGCAGGCAGATTTGGCACCCGTTTCTTGAAAGGCCTTAATGACTGTCGTACCCCTGCCGCTCGTGCAGAACCAGCCCGGTGACACCCTGATCCACGGCGCCGACGGCGGGTCCGTGGTCCGCCGGTCGGTGCTCCCCGGCGGTGTGCGTGTCCTGACGGAAGCCATGCCCGGCCAGCGTTCCGCGACCATCGGCTTCTGGGTTGGCGTGGGTTCGCGTGATGAAGCCCACGGGCAGCACGGATCCACCCATTTTCTTGAGCACCTGCTCTTCAAGGGCACCAAACGGCGCACCGCGCTGGAAATCGCGTCCGCCTTCGACGAGGTTGGCGGCGAGTCCAATGCGGCCACGGCCAAGGAAAGCACCTGCTACTTTGCCCGGGTCCTGGATACCGACCTGCCGATGGCGATCGACGTCATTGCGGACATGATTACCGGGGCCGTCCTGGACCCGCAGGAGATGGAGCAGGAACGCGACGTCATCCTTGAGGAAATCGCCATGGACAGCGACGACCCCACGGACGTCGCCCACGAGCATTTCGTCGCCGCCGTGCTGGGAACGCATCCGCTGGGACGTCCGATTGGCGGAACCCCGGAGGCCATCCGCGCGGTTGCCCGGGATTCGGTCTGGGACCATTACCGCCGTTACTACCGTCCGGATGAACTCGTCATCACGGCCGCCGGAGGCCTGGACCACGACGTCGTCTGCGGACTTGTGGTGGATGCGCTCCACCAGGCGGGCTGGGCGCTGGAGGCCGGGGCCGCCCCGGTGGAACGCCGCTCCACCGAGCGGGCCGACATCACCGGCACGGCCGGACTCCATGTGGTCAAACGGCCTGTTGAGCAGGCGAACATCATCATGGGCTGCCCGACGATCGTCGCCACCGACCAGCGGCGCTACGTCATGAGCGTGCTGAACGCGGTGCTCGGCGGTGGCATGTCCTCGCGGCTCTTCCAGGAAGTCCGGGAAAAGCGCGGCCTGGTCTACTCCACCTACTCCTTTGCCTCGTCCTATGCCGATGCAGGCTACTTCGGCATGTACGCCGGCTGCACGCCGTCGAAGGTCCGCCAGGTCCTGGAACTCCTCGGCGCCGAACTGGACAAGCTGGCGGCAGACGGCATTTCCGACGACGAGCTCAAGAAAGCCGTGGGCCAGCTTTGCGGCGGCATTGTGCTGGCACTCGAGGACACCGGCTCGCGGATGTCGCGGCTGGGCCGCGCCGAACTGGTGTCCGGTGAATACCAGGACATCGAGGAGACGCTCCGCCAGATCAAGGGCGTCACCGTGGAGCAGGTGCGGGAGCTCGCGCAGGAGCTGGCAGCAGCACCGCGGACCGTGACCGTTGTGGGACCGTTCGAGGAAGACGAAACCTTCGGCCTCTGATACCGTCCGCTCCGTGCGTTGAGCCGCCGACGGCGGACTGTGCATACTGGCCACTCCAACGCTGGACATCCCCACGCAGCGGCGTGATGATGAACCCGGGGCCACACTGGAGGAACCATGGACGGTACGCACCCGGGCACTGCGCAGGAGCTCGAGGTTTTCCTCGGCCATTGGTCGGGCACTACCCACATTGAGGCTTCGCCGCGCGGGCCGGCCCGGACAGCGGACGCCGAAGTGGTGTTCACCAAGGCCGCGGGCGGCTACGCCGTGCTGCAAAGCTACCGGCACACCGAGACTGGTGGGATCCGGTACGAGCGGCACGGCATGTTCACCTTGGACCCCGACCACCCGGACACCGTCTGGTACCACGTGGACAGCGTGGGGCTGCCCCGGGAAGCCCCGGCGCGGTGCACCTGGCATGGCGGTGTGCTCACTGTGGAGCGCCGCAACGGCCGGGCCACGTCGCGGCACACCTTCCGGGTGGACGACGGCGTGCTGACGCACAGGTCCGAGGTCCGCCTGGCAGACGCCACGGGCTTCGCACCCTTCATGACCTCAGTTTGCCGCCGCACCTGACGGCCCGAACGGACACTTGCGGCCTCCGCAACTCAAGAAAGGTATCTCATGCCGGACTCCAGCGTCGAAGGGATGCACGCTCCTACATCCAGGCCGTGGGCTCCCACGATATGGAAGCCTTGAAAACCTGCTCGGTGAGGATCTCCTAACCACCTTCGCCGGCACGACTCTCTCGACAAGGCAGGGTGGACCACGGCGACCAAGGGCCTTCTCGCGGCGCTGGTCCGCAACGAGATCCGGGAGGCTTTCACCGCGCAGGACCGTGCCTGCGTCGTGTTTGACTTCATCACCGATACGGCTGCTGGTGCCGTGAGGCGCATCGAGCTGCTCACCGTCAACGCAGACAAAATCAGCGAGGTCGAACTTGTCCTGGATCGGGCCGCCTTCGCCCCCGTCAATGAGGCGCTGAAGCGCGGGTGCCGCAGGCCCAATAAAGATCACACATGATCCGGTCCCCCTTGAGCCGAAGGACTGGACACGGACGGCGTGAATCCCGTGCGCTAGTTGTGCAGGCGTGCGCTAGTTGGGCAGGACAGCGTCCGGGGGACGCAATGTGATGACCGGGTCTGCGTGGCGATGCACCAGTGCCCAGGTGTCGCCCTCGGGGCGATAAACGCTCGTTACACGCAAATCAAACTGCGATATTTCGTCTCCTCCTCCGAGCTTTGCCTGCCAATGCTCTATGTCGAGAAAGACGGCGAGATCGGAAGTGACGTGCCTGGTGAGGGCATCAACAGCGGTGACACGTCCGTCTTTGAACCGGGCAGCGGCTGAATCGAGGGCCTTAGATACCCGATCCCAGCCCACAACCGGAGGACCCCAGGGATTCGCAAGGGATCCATCCTCGCCGTGGGAGAAAATGGCCTTGGCCGGTTCCGGGTCTCCTTTGGCAAAATCATTCATCGTTTGATGAAAGCGGCCGACGACCTCGTCAAGCTGCATGGCTCCCACCTTCTGACTGATTGTGGCGTTGGCGTTCCGAGTATCGAATCATACGCCGGGGGATCCCGCCCGTCACCAACTGCCTGAATCGATCAAAGATCATCGAAATGGGTGTCACAGTTCCAAGGGCTGAGACGCGCCACGGAGGCCCATGTCCTGCGCGAACGGACACTTGCGGCCCGGGTGACAGCCGGTCAGCCGGCAGATTCCACAATCCGCGTCCGCGGTGTCCCGCGCAGGGCTGGAGCCACGGTCGGGGAGTTCCAAACCTTCTGCTGAAGGTTGGCCAGCAGCGCCTCGGCCTGTTCCCGGCTCGCAAGGTCAAGTTCAACCACCACATAGTGCGGATCGTCCACCGGGCGGCTGATGCGATGGGCGACCACGCCCGAGGCGGCCCGGTTGACCGGGTCCCGGTCGAATGCGGCTTTCCACGTCCCGAAGTCCCTGATTCCGTGCTCGATCTGAAGCGTGTACATTTTCGATCCTTCCTTCCAGGGCCTGCGTGGGGGCCCTATAGCTAAACGGTAGGCCTGCCCGGCAACGGCGGTGTATCCCAGAAATCTGGGTCGGAGCGATGTAACGCCGGGTCGGCGGAGAGCCGGGCCATACTGTTTCCATGACCACAACGCGGGTTCCATGACCACGCGCTGGGCGCTGAGCCGGAGCCTTGACCGGATCAGTCAGCTGTGCGGAGAGTCCATGGAGGATCATGAAATGCGCGCGGCAGTGCTTGCTGAGCTGGGCAGCGTTGTTCCGTTCAGTTGGTTTGCGTGGCCGCTGGCGGACCCCGGTACCTGCACCGGAATGTCGCCCATGGCCCGCATTCCCTGTCCCGAGGAGCTTCCCGCCCTGGTCAGGTTGAAGTACCTGACTGCGGCCGGCCGCTGGACATCGCTTCTGGGCAGAGGCCCGAATGCCGTCACCCTGCAGACGGCAACCGGCGGCAACCCCGTCCTCAGCCCGCTGTGGGACGGCATCCTCCGGCGGTACGAGGTGAGGGACGTCCTTTTCACAGTTGTTTGGCGACAAGTACGGCTGCTGGGGCTGGCTTGACCTGTGGCGGTGCGGTGACGGGGAATCCTTCAGTGACACAGAGTCCACGTACTTGGCGACGGCGGCACCTGTCATTGCTGCCGGCTTGCGGCGCAGCCGGGCAGGACAGATGAAGCGGGACGCCCGGCTGCAGCACGGGACGCAGGAGCCGGAAGCTGAGGGAGGCCGTCCGGGTCGCGGCTTGCCCGGACAGGCATTGCTAACACTGGACGCAGGGCTCGGAATAACCGGCCGGAGCGCCTCCGCCGCTGACTGGATCAGCCTGCTGCAGCCGGGACCCCGCACCTACGAATCCATTCCTGCCGAGGTTTTCAACGTCGCCGCGCAGCTCCTGGCCCGCGAGGCCGGAGTTGATTCCCATGAGGCGTCGGCCCGGGTGCCCATCGGCTTTGGCCGGTGGGCCGTGCTGAGGTCGTTCCGGATGGAGGTGGTGAAAGACGGCGAAGCGACGCTCGCCGTGACGATCCAGGAATGCCCTGCGGCCGAGAGGTTGGAGGTGTTTGCCCGATGCTTTGGCCTGACGCCGAGGCAACGCAGCCTGCTTGACCTGGCCGCCAGAGGACTGGACACTGCCGCCATGGCGGTTGCCCTCGGCATCAGCCACTACACGGTGCAGGACCAGTTCAAAGCGGTCTTTGCCGCGTGCGGGGTCCGGAGCAGGAACGCCTTGCTGGCCCTGGCTCTCGGGACGGAGGCTGGCGCCCCACCGGCATGAAGGGGCCGGCCGGCGGAATCCCGGCCGGTGGAATCCTGGCCCAGGGCAAACTGCCTAGCCGCCGGCAAACGGCGGCAGCACGTCCACCACGTCGTCCGGCCCCAGGACCACCGACCGGTCGCGGACAGCCACTTCGTTCAGCAGGAAACTGCTTCGCGAGAGCAGCCGCGCAAGCGGCGGGGTGCCGGCGGGTGGAGCCGGCCGATCGACGTCGAGCACTGCGCCCAACAGGGTCTCCACCGTGGAGCCAGCAGGCAGCTCAAAGCGTTCCTCTTCCACCCCTGCCGCGGCGCGTGCGGCAGCGAAGTAACGTACGTTCAAGTTTTCAGCCTCCGATGGCGCTCATGCTGCGGTCCGGCTGGACGAAGTCCGGAGCATCCAAACCGACGTGGTCCATGCCGTGGGCCTTGGGCTTGATCCACATGGCGTCCTGCCAGCGTTCTGCGAGCTGCTGGTCCGTGGCGCCCTCGCGCAGCAGCCCCAGGAGGTCGACTTCTTCGCGTGAGAACAGGCAGCTCATGATCTTGCCTTCCGCCGTGATCCGGGTGCGGCGGCAGTCCGAGCAGAACGGTTCGGTGACGGATGCGATGATACCCACGGTTCCCAGCACGGGGCCGGCGGCTTCGGCGGAGCCCGGGACCCGGCGTCGTACTTCAAAACGTTCGGCCGGGGCACCGTCGCGGTCCCTCGGATCGGTGCTCAGCACATAGTCGACAGACAGCAGCTCGCGGATTTCTGCCGCGGTGATCATGTTCCGGCGGGTCCAGCCGTGGTCGGCGTCGAGCGGCATTTGTTCGATGAAGCGGAGTTCATAGCCACGGTCCAGCGCCCACGCCAGCAGTGAGGGTGACTCGGCGTCATTGATTCCCCGCATCAGGACGGCGTTGAGTTTCACCGGGCCGAGGCCCGCTGCCCAGGCGGCGTCCACTCCGGCCAGCACCTTGCCCAGGAACGGGCGGCGCGTCAGTTTGGTGAAAGTCTCTTCGTGCAGGGAATCCAACGAAACGTTGATCCGGGATAGCCCGGCTGCCTTGAGCCCCGCCGCTTTCTTGTCCAGACCCACCGCGTTCGTGGTCATGGAGATCGGCAGCTCAGGATGGGCCTGGCGCAGGGCGGCAATAATGTCGAGAAGGTCGGCCCGGACCAGGGGTTCGCCGCCGGTGAGGCGCAGTTCGCGCACGCCCAGCATGTCAACGCCGACCCGAACGATCCGGACGATCTCCTCGGCGGACATGACGGCCTGCTTGGCCAGCCATTCAAGGCCTTCGGCCGGCATGCAGTAGGTGCAGCGCAGGTTGCATTTGTCCGTCAGGGAGAGCCTCATGTCCGTGGCACGGCGTCCGTAACGGTCCATCAGGCCGGCCGTCATGCCGGCGGGGCGCGACGGCAGCGACAGGGCGGATACTCCCGGATCGGAACCGGCCCCCTCCCGGGGCTGTGGCATGCCAAGCTGAACACTCATAAATTCAGGCTACGCCACCTTGGTGCCAACCATCACGCCTGTGACATTGGCGGATCTTACGGAATCCCTACGGATCGCCACAGCGGGAGGCAAACGCGTGCCGGGCCCCGGGCCCGAACCTATGCTGGAGGTGTGAACAAGTCCCAGCCCGCCGCGGTCCAGACCGCGGTCGGAAACCGGCGGATACTCCTCGTCGAAGACGAACAGACCATCGCCGGAGTGGTCCGTGACTACCTTGTGCAGGCGGGCTTTCAGGTGGACCTGGCAGCGGACGGATTCACGGCCCTTCGGCTGGCCGCCGAGCGGCATCCCGACCTCGTCCTGCTGGACCGCATGCTGCCTGGCCTTGACGGTGTCGAAGTGTGCCGCAGGCTCCGCCAGACGATGACAGTGCCCGTCATCATGCTGACGGCACTGGGGACCGAGGACGACAGGATCCTGGGGCTGGAGGTCGGCGCGGACGACTACATCACCAAGCCCTTTTCGCCCCGCGAACTGGTACTCCGGGTCCGCTCCGTGCTGCGCCGCAGCCTCCAGGAATTCAGCCCCGAACCTGCGGTGGAGGTAGCCGGATTCGAGCTCAACCCGGCAGCCCGGACCGTGACCCACCACGGGGCTCCACTCTCCCTGACCATCCGGGAGTTCGATCTGCTGGCTTTCCTGCTGCGCCGCCCCAACCAGGTGTTCAGCCGCGAGGAACTGATCAAGGCCGTGTGGGGCTGGGACTTCGGTGACCTGTCCACGGTCACCGTCCACGTCCGCCGGCTGCGCGAAAAGATCGAAGCTGACCCCACCCGCCCGGCCCTCCTCAAGACGGTGTGGGGCGTGGGCTACAGGCTGGACACCCCGGACGGAGCCTCCGGTGCAAACCTCTGAGCTTTTCGCCATCGTGGCCTGGGCGCTGCTGTGGGCGGTCGTCATCGGGACCGCCTCGCTGCTCCTGCTCAAGCCCCTCCGCAGGACGTCCATCGCCGTGCAGATCTGCATGGTGGTGCTTTCCACGGTGGCTGTCCTGACCGCGGGCATGGTCAGCGCCTTTACCGCCATGTTCATCTCAGCCCGGGACCTCGAAGTTATGTGGTACGTCCTGGCCATCGCATCCGCCGTTGCACTGGCCATCTCCCTGGTCCTCGGGGCACGGGTCTCGCGCAACGCAAAGCTGCTCGCTGCTGCGGCACGGAGCATCGGGCGCGGTGAAAACCCGGGGCTTCCGGCACCGCTCATGAGCTCGGAGCTGTCCGAACTCGCGGACGAACTGGAACGCAGCAGCAGGATGCTGGCCGAATCCCGGGAGCGTGAGGCCGCCGTCGAGAGTGCCCGCAGGGAACTCGTCAGCTGGATATCGCACGACCTCCGGACGCCGCTGGCCAGCATGCGGGCTATGGCCGAAGCCCTCGAGGACGGCATGGCCGCAGACGTCAGCGGCTACTACCGCAAGATCATCAGCCAGACGGACCAGATGGCGGTCATGGTCAACGACCTCCTGGAACTCTCCAAAATCCAGGCTGGCACCCTGCGCCTCAAAGCCGAGCCGCTGGACCTCTACGACCTCGCCAGCGACGCCATCGCGGACCTCGCGCCGCTCGCAGGCCGCCGGCAGATCACGCTCGACGGCGGCGGCGCCCGTGAGTGCCTCGCCCTGGCGGACGGCCCCTCCCTGGGCCGCGCAGTCCGCAATGTGGTGCTGAACGCCATCCTCTACAGCAAGCCCGGCTCCGACGTGACCGTGGAAGTCGGCAGGGAAGGAACGGAGTCGGTGGTCTCCGTGACCGACGGCTGCGGCGGAATCGCTCCGGAAGACATCGGGCACCTCTTCGAAACCGGATGGCAAAAGAACCCTTCGCGCAGCCGCTCCGGCGGTGTCAGCCTCCACGCCCCGGACAAGGAGCGGGGCCCGGCGGCAGGACAGGGCTTTGAACGGGGCCCGGAAGCAGCACGGAAGCCGGAGACGGCAGGCTACAGTGGCGCCGGGATCGGGCTCAGCATGGTGGCCGGAATCATCCGGGCCCATGACGGCAGCGTGACGGTTGAGAATGTCGACGGCGGCTGCCGGTTCTCCCTCCGCCTCCCCTCCCAGGATCCGGCGAGCCCGCAGGATGCTCCGCACCGGAGCGCACGTACCGCCAAGGACGCACCCGTCGCGGAGGTGCACCGTGGGCTTTGATCTCCAAGGAAAGGCGTCCGTCGGGGCCGAGGCGGCCGTAGCGGGCTCCGCGACCGTTCCCGGCCGGTGGGCGGCCGCTGCAGGCGTCGTGGCTGTGGCCGCGGGGGTGGTGGTCGGCGAACTCGCCGCCAGCCTCGTGAGCCCGGCGCTTTCACCCATGACGGGCGTGGGCGGCGCCGTCATCGATGCTGTTCCGCCGGCCGTCAAAGACTGGGCGATCGCAGTGTTTGGCACCGCTGACAAGCTCGCGCTGCTCGTCGGCATGGGACTGGCCATCGCCGCACTTGCTGCGCTGGCGGGCCTCCTGGAATCGCGGCGCCGCTTCGCCGGGTTTGCGGTCATCGCAGTTTTTGGCGTGGTGGGCTTGGTTGCCGTCCTTGGCCGCGCCCAGGTCACCGGCAACGCCGTTGCGCTGCCACTGCTCGCCGCCGGCACCGGAATCCTGGTGCTGCGCTGGCTGATGTCGCGCCTTCGGGACTGGACGACGGCGGCAACTGCGGGGGAGCGGCCCGCGCCCGCCACGATGGGGGAGCGGCCCGCGCCCGCCACGATGGGGGAGCGGCCCGCGCCGGCCGCCGGACCAGGCGCGGGACCAGGCGCCGGACCCGACCGGCGCCGGTTCCTCCAGGCACTGGGCGGAGGCGCCGTCGCGGCGACTGTCGGCGGAGTGCTGGCTGCATGGCTGCGCGGAGCGGCCGCCGCCGTCAGCGAAGTCCGGAGCAAGCTTGCCCTGCCGTCCGCTGCTTCCCCGGCTCCGCCGGTACCGGCCGGGGCTGAACTGACGCTGGACGGCATGGATCCGCTGGTGACGCCCAACCAGGACTTCTACCGGATCGACACGGCCCTCACCGTTCCTGCGGTGGATCCGGACACCTGGGTTCTTAAGGTCACCGGCCTCGTGGAACGGGAAATTGAACTGGATTTCGCCACACTGCTTGCCAAACCCCTGACCGAACGCCACGTGACCATCGCCTGCGTCTCCAACGAGGTGGGCGGGGACCTCATCGGCAATGCTCTGTGGCTGGGCTGGCCGGTCCGGGAGCTGCTGGCCATGGCCGGGCCGAAGAACGGCGCCGACATGGTGCTGTCCCGCAGCAAGGACGGGTGGACCGCCGGCACGCCGCTGGAGGTCCTCACTGACGACCGGGATGCCCTGCTCGCCGTGGGCATGAACGGCGAGCCGCTGCCGCTGGAGCACGGCTTCCCGGTGCGGCTCGTTGTTCCCGGCCTGTACGGCTACGTTTCCGCCACCAAATGGCTCACTGAACTGAAAGTCACCCGGTTCGCGGACGACGTCGGCTACTGGACACCCCGCGGCTGGAGTGAGCGCGGGCCAATCAAGACGTCGTCACGCATCGACGTTCCGCGTGCCGGCAGCCCGGTGCGAGCCGGAACCGTGGCGTTCGGCGGCGTTGCCTGGGCCCAGCACACCGGAATCAGCAAAGTGGAACTCCGCGTCAACCGCGGCGCCTGGCAGCCGGTGGAGCTTGCTCCCGGCATATCGCGGGACACCTGGTACCAGTGGCGGCTGTCGCTGCCTCTGACACCGGGGCTGTACGAGATCCAGGTCCGGGCCACGAACCTTGACGGTGTGCCGCAGATCGAAGAGCGGTCACAGGTTGCTCCGGACGGCGCCACGGGATTCCACACGATTAGAGTTGACGTGACGCCGTAGCAGGCCGCAAGCCTGGTGGGCCGCAAAGCACACTGGACCGCAAGACGCCCAATTCGCAGTACGCCCGGACCGAGGTAAGGAACGCATGCACCGCACCGACAACAGCCATGTCTCCGGCGACAGCCACAGCCACGGCGGCCGGACTGGCAGCAGCACCGGCAGCTATCGCAGCGGTTCCGGCAACAGCCATCCGGCCCGCCCTGTGGACGCCCACCGCGCGGCCGTACGGGAGCTGCTGGCCGATCTCAATGGCCCGGGCCGCACCGAAGAGCTGCCGCTTCTGGAGGCGCTGGGACGCGGGCTCGCAGCGGACGTCTCCGCCCCCGTGGACCTGCCGCCGTTCGCAAATTCCCAAATGGACGGCTTTGCCGTCCGCAGCACGGACATTGCCGACGGCGGGACGGAACTCAGGGCCGTTGACCCCATCCCCGCCGGTGCCGTCGCGAGGCCCCTGGAACCGGGCACGGCTGCCCCGATCATGACCGGGGCCATGATTCCCCCCGGGGCTGACGCCGTCGTACCCATCGAGAGGGCGGTTCCCGACTCCTTCCCCCGTCCCGGCAGTCCTGCATCGGTCCGGCTGCCCGCAACGGCCCCCGGCACCTACGTCCGCGAGGCCGGCAGCGACGTGCGGACAGGGGAGCTGGCGCTCGCCAGCGGGACCTTCCTGGGTCCGGGCCAGCTGGGACTCCTGGCTGCGCTCGGAATCACCCGGGCCACGGTCCACAGGAGCCTGAAGGTGCTCCTGGCCACTACCGGGGACGAAGTGGTGGAGCCCGGGAGGCCGCTGGAACCCGGCAAAATCTACGACGCCAACGGCACGCTCCTGGAAGCCGCCATGCGCCAGGCCGGACTGGACGTCCTGCGGACGGCGATCTCAACCGACAACCCGGACGAGCTGACAGCCCTCCTTCGGCAGCACGCCCCGCGAGTCGACCTGATCGTCACCACCGGAGGTGTCAGCAAGGGCGCCTATGAAGTGGTGCGGCAGGCCACCGCGGAGCAGGACGTGGAATTCCTGCATGTTGCCATGCAGCCCGGCGGCCCGCAGGGCATCGGACGGTTCGACGGCGTGCCGTTCTTGGGTTTCCCGGGTAACCCGGTCAGCTGCCTGGTGTCCTTCGAGATGTTCCTCCGCCCCGTCCTGAGCGCGTTGCTGGGTGCACCGGCACCGCGCCCGGCCATCCGGGCCAGGCTGGCGGACCCGGTGGAATCACCCGCGGGGAAGCACCAGCTCCGGCGCGGCACCCTCCAACCGGACGGCACGGTCAGGCTGGAAGGCGGCGCAGGCTCGCACCTGGTTCATGCCCTGGCCGGTTCAAACGCCCTGATCCATGTCCCGGTCGGGACATCTGCGCTCGCCGCAGGCGCGGAAGTGGAAGTATGGACGCTGTGAACAATGAAGACAACGCTGCCGGCCTGACGCATCTGCGCCGGGACGGAACAGCGCAGATGGTTGATGTTTCCGGCAAGGCCGAGACCACCCGGGAGGCCACCGCCACCGCCACGGTCCGCACTACAGCCGAGGTGCTCGCCCTCCTGGGTGCGGGCGACCTGCCGAAGGGCGACGCCCTGGCGGTTGCCCGCGTTGCTGGGATCATGGCGGCGAAAAGAACGCCGGAGCTCATCCCGTTGTGCCATCCGTTGCCCATCTCCAAAGTCACCGTTGACTTCGAACTGGGCCGGGATGCCGTCGCGGTGCTGGCAACCGTCAAGACACGCGGCGTCACTGGCGTCGAAATGGAGGCGCTCACCGCAGCGTCGGTGGCCGCCCTCAGTGTGTACGACATGATCAAGGCAGTCGACAAGCATGCCGTGTTGACCGATATCAGGGTGCTGGCCAAAAGCGGCGGCAAGAGCGGGGACTGGACAGCATGAGCAGCTTTGGACAGCAGCAGGAACCGCACCGCCACGGAGAAGCCACCGGCCGGAAGGCCGGCGTCGTGATTGCCTCCAACCGGGCAGCGGCGGGCATCTACCGGGACGAAACCGGCCCGGTGATCATCGACTGGCTGACCGAGCACGGTTTCGAAACGTTCCCGGCCATGGTGGTGCCCGACGGCGAACCCGTGGGAGCCGCGCTGCGTGCCCTGCTGACACAGCAGCCCGCCGTGATCATCACCAGCGGCGGAACCGGGCTGAGCCCCGACGACCTCACCCCCGAGATGACGGTTCCGCTGCTGGACCGTGAAATCCCGGGGATCATGGAGGGAATCAGACAGGCCGGACTCGCCAAAACGCCCATGGCCATGCTGAGCCGCGGCCACGCAGGCGCAGCCGGGCGGACGTTCATTGTCAATCTTCCCGGATCACCCAAAGGCGTCATGGACGGCCTGAGCGTGCTGGATCCGGTGATCGGCCACCTATGCGACCAGTTGGAGGGAGATCATGGCCACTGAAAAGGACACCCAAACCGGGACCGCTGCGGGGGCGGAATCCGGATTCGAGATTGTGAATGCCGTGCTGAGCGCGGAACCCATCTCCGTGGCGCAGGCGATTGCCGCGGTGGAATCGGACACGGCGGGCGCCGTGGTCAGCTTCAGCGGTGTCGTTCGGAACCACGACGGCGGGAAGCAGGTTGAGCGCCTCAGTTACAGTGCACATCCCACCGCCCACCAGGTGATGGCCGACGTCGTGGCGCAGCTGGTGTCCGAACACGCCGGCGACGCTGGCGGTGCCGGTGTTGATGCCCCTGTCGGTGCCGCCTCCAGCAGCGAGCCAGTGCGCATCTGGGCCGCGCACCGGGTGGGCATGCTGGAAATCGGCGACCCCGCCCTGGTGTGCGCGGTCTCCGCGTCGCACCGGGGCCAGGCCTTCGAAGTGTGCTCGGAGCTTGTCGACCGGATCAAGGCGCAGGTGCCCATCTGGAAGGAACAGTTCTTCAGCGACGGTACCGTCGAATGGGTCGGGGCCGGAGCCTGAAAAGCCGGCGGTAACCTGCCGGCCCGGTTCATCCGGGTAGGCGGCCCGACGGTAGGGTTAAGTCCATGACCGAACAACTTGCCGTCGCCGTCCTGGGCGCGAACGGGCGCATGGGCGCCGAGGCCGTGAAAGCCGTTGAAGCGGCCACCGACATGAAGCTCGTAGCAGCCCTCGGACGGAGTGATTCCCTGGACGGGCTGGTCAACGCCGGCGCCCAGGTGGTGGTGGACCTGACCGTCCCCGAAAGCACCGAAGCAAACGTCCGCTTCGCCGTCGAACACGGCATGCACGCCGTCGTCGGCACCACCGGCTGGGACGCCGCCCGGCTCAACGACCTTGAGGAACTGCTGGGCCGGAATGCCGGCGTAGGCGTCCTCATCGCGCCCAACTTCGCGCTGGGCTCCGTGCTCGCGACCGCTTTTGCCGCCAAGGCCGCCAAGTACTTCGAGTCCGTTGAAGTCATCGAGCTGCACCACCCGGACAAGGTGGACGCACCATCGGGCACCGCGGTCCGCACGGCGCAGCTTATCGCGGCCGAACGTGCCGACGCCGGCATCGGCGCCAGCCCGGACGCCACCACCACCGAACTTGCCGGCGCCCGTGGCTGTGATGTCGACGGCATCCGCGTCCACAGCGTGCGGCTCCGCGGCCTCGTGGCCCACCAGGAAGTCCTGCTCGGCGGACCAGGGGAGCAGCTGACGCTGCGCCACGACTCCTTCGACCGGGCGTCCTTCATGCCGGGCGTGCTGCTGGGAGTCCGGAATGTCGCCGGCTACCCCGGGCTGACCGTGGGCCTGGACGGCTACCTGGACCTCGGAGTCTGACGGCCGTGGGCAATGTCCTCGCCGGCCTGAAGAAGAACCGCACCAAAATCTGGGTGGGCGCGGTGACGCTCCTGCTGGTTTTCTATTTGGTGGTGTCCTTCCAGCGCTCCGTGCTGCTCCTCACGGACGCCAACCCCGTGGCCAAGGCCATTGGTGCCGCGTATCTGATCCTGCCCATCATCGGAGCCTGGGCGCTGGTCCGCGAACTTCTGTTCGGTGCCCGGACAGAACAGATGGCCAAGGTCCTCGAAGCCGAAGGCGGCCTGCCCGTCGACAACTTGCAGCGCACACCCGCAGGAAGGATCGTGCGGGAGTCGGCCGACGCCGAGTTTGAGAAGTACCGGACGGAAGCCGAGGAAGCGCCGGACGACTGGCGGTCATGGTTCCGGCTCAGCTGCGCCTACGACGCCGCGGGCGACCGCAAACGCGCCAGGGCATCCATGCGTGACGCCCTGAAGCTGTTCCGCGAGGGCCGCGGCACGGCCTAGCGCACACCCGCCCGCTGGTACCTGCCGACCTCGCTGGCGGCGTGGGCCACCCACTCCAGCGGCCCCCGCCAGTTAAGCGCCGCAAATGACCCGCCGATGAGCACCGCGGTCAGGGCCTGGGCGGCATACAGGCCTTCCTCGGTCCAGCCGGCCGGGAGCGGCTGCAGGTACATCGCAGCCACCAGGCACACATGCGCCGTGTACAGGCTAAGGGTCATGGCGCCGGCACCACGCAGCGGCAGCAGCAAGTCCAGGCTGAGCCATTCACCCAGCCGGCCTAGAAGCAGGCAGGCGCCCACCACTGCGGCGGCCACCGCCGACGTGTGGAGCAGGTCCAGCGTCGTACCCGAATGCGGTGCACTGCCCGCCAGCCACCACCACGAGCCCGATTGCTCTACGCCGGCAAGGTTCACCTGCAGCAGGCTGTCCAGCGGATAGCGTGGGTCAGCCAGCTGCGCCTGCAGTGCCTCCTTGCCGCCCCATTCGCTCATCATGAGCACGCCCAGCCATTTGGACAGCACAGCCACCACAGTGCCTCCGGCCAGCAGCAGGACCTGCACGGCAAGCTTGGTGAGCGCCAGCCGGCCGATCACCAGCCCGATCAGCAGGTAACTGAGCCACTGCAGGACGGGGTAGTAGCCGGTCAGGAAAATGTCCCCGAGCAGGCGTCCGGGCGTGGCGAGGTCGTCCCAGTTGGGGTTGTGGCGCAGCTGCAGCGGCGGGGAAGCGGCCAGGAGCCACGGCCGCAGCAGGTAGGCGAGCACCGGCGAACCAATCACCCAGCCTGCGGCCAGGGCGCAGAGCGGCCTGATGCTGAGGCCGATGAACGGCAGGACGCACAGGAACAGCACGGCGTAGTGGACCAGGATCACTGCAACGTTGACTTCCAGCCCGCCGAGGAAGAGCCCGACGACGGCGATCACCAGGGCGCGGAGGGCAATCCCGCGGCGTGCGCCGCGCAGTTCCTGGCCTTCCGGGGGACGCTGCTTCCCGGTGGACAGGGCGAGCCCGATCCCGGCCAGTACGGCGAACAAGGCCGCCGCCCGCCCCGAGAACGTGAGGCCGATCCACGTGGGCGTCAGTTGCGCGTCGGCTTCGAACGTGGGGAGCAGGTGCGTGGCCATCATGCCAAGCAGCGCCAGCCCGCGGGCCGCGTCGATTCCGGTGAGTCGTGTCGTCTTGGTGGTGTCTTTGGCGGTCCGCGAGGGTGAAGCAGTGCCACGGGAGGTCATGAGCCGATCGTCTCATATCCGGGCAGCACCCCTTGTATTCGAATATATGTTCGAATACTATCGCTTCATGAACAATGCACCAGAACGCCGCACACCAGAGCACGGCCTGCCGGGGCGCGGCATGCCGGAACGCGGTGTGCCGGAGCGCGGGACGCCAGCGGGTCTGCTCAAGGCGATGAGTCCTGGGGTGGTGGACTACCTTTTCCGCCAGCTGGTGGCCGGCCGCCCGGCCGAGGACATTCAGTGGGGCAACGAAGGTGTGGCACTCTCGGCCCAGCCGCCCGGCGCAGAGCTGGCGCGGCGGCTCTCCGAGTGCGACCTTGAGGCCCTCACGCCCATGGAGCTCTTCCACTACGTCCGGGCAGCCCAGCGGCTCGCCTCGTGGGCGGAGTCGCTCCGGGAGGAGGCCGTCAGCCGCTACTGTGGGACGCCCCCGCCAGGAACCGTGTCAAACCCCTGAATAGTGACGACTGAAGGGCCGAATTTGACGATCATCACGCCGCCGCCATTGTCCTAACAAGGCGGGGACAGGGTAACGTTTTTCCTATGGCTGACACTTCCGCGAATATCCCTGCTTTTGGCACCCTCCTGACCGCCATGGTCACGCCGTTCACTGTCGACGGCAAAGTGGACTACCAGCAGGCGGCGGAACTGGCCGTGAAGCTTGTCGACGACGGCTGCGACGGCCTGGTCGTCACCGGAACCACCGGCGAAACCTCCACCCTCACCGACGAGGAGAACGTGGGGATGTTCCGTGCGGTGAAGGAAGCTGTTGGCGGCCGTGCCGCGATCATCGCCGGCACCGGCACCAACGACACCGCGCACTCCGTGCATCTTTCCCGGCTGGCAGCCGACGTAGGCGTCGACGGCCTCCTGATCGTCACGCCGTACTACAACAAGCCCAGCCAGGCCGGCGTGCGCGCGCACTTTGAGGCCGTCGCATCCTCCACCGATGTGCCCGTGATGCTCTACGACATCCCCGGCCGCTCTTCGATCCAGATTGCTCCGGACACCATGATCCGTCTGGCAGAGCACCCGAACATCGTCGCGGTCAAGGACGCCAAGGCCGATTTCGCTGCCGCCACCCGCGTCATGGCGGAGACCGACCTTCTCTTTTACTCCGGCGACGACGGCCTGACCCTGCAGTGGATGGCGCTGGGCGCCGTCGGACTCGTGGGCGTCACCACCCACGTTGCCACCCGCCGGTTCCGCGAGCTAATCGACGCCGTCAACGCGAACGACTTCGGCACCGCCCGGAAGATCAATTTTGAACTCGAACCTGTTGTCCGGGCCACGATGACCCGCGTGCAGGGGGCCGTTGCGGCCAAGCAGATTCTTAAATGGCAGGGAGTCCTGCCCAACTCGGTTGTCCGTTTGCCCCTCGTGGAGCCGGACGAAGCCGAGATCGTAACCATCCGCGAGGATTTGGCGGAAGCAGGAATGGTCTTTTCCTGATCGGTAAAGACCCCCACTGTTCCGCCCGGAAAGTAGTGCATTATGACCCAAACCGCCCTTCCTGGCCTTGTCACGCCACCGAAACTGCCCCAGGGCACCCTGCGGATCGTGCCGCTCGGCGGCCTCGGGGAGATCGGCCGCAACATGGCCGTCTTCGAAATCGACGGCAAGCTGCTCATCGTCGACTGCGGTGTCCTCTTCCCTGAGGAGACCCAGCCCGGCGTCGACCTCATCCTGCCCGATTTCTCCTACATCGAGAACCGGCTTGATGACATTGTGGCCGTCGTCCTGACCCACGGCCACGAGGACCACATCGGTGCCGTGCCGTACCTGCTGCGCCTGCGCGCCGACATTCCCCTGGTCGGATCCCAGCTCACGCTTGCCCTCATCGAGGCCAAGCTGCAGGAACACCGGATCAAGCCTTACACGCTCACAGTGACCGAGGGCCAGGTGGAGCACTTCGGTCCCTTCGAAACCGAGTTCGTCGCCGTCAACCACTCGATTCCCGATGCTCTGGCCGTGTTCATCCGCACAGCCGGCGGCACCGTGCTGCACACTGGCGACTTCAAGATGGACCAGCTTCCGCTGGACGGCCGCATCACGGACCTCCGCCACTTCGCCAAGCTGGGCGAAGAAGGCGTTGACCTGTTCATGTCCGACTCCACCAACGCGGACGTCCCCGGCTTCACCACCGCCGAGAAGGAAATCGGCCCCACCCTGGACCGGCTCTTCGGGCAGGCCAGCAAGCGGATCATCGTCGCTTCCTTCTCCTCGCACGTCCACCGCGTCCAGCAGGTCCTGGACGCCGCGGCCAACCACAACCGCAAGGTTGCCTTCGTAGGCCGCTCCATGGTCCGCAACATGGCCATCGCGGCAAAGCTTGGCTACCTTGACGTGCCGGACGGCATCCTGGTGGACATCAAGAACATCGACAACCTGCCGGACAACCGCGTAGTGCTGATGTCCACGGGTTCGCAGGGCGAGCCGATGGCTGCTTTGTCGCGGATGGCCAACGGGGACCACCGCGTCGTCGTCGGCAAGGGCGACACCGTCATCCTGGCCTCCAGCCTGATCCCGGGCAACGAGAACGCGGTTTTCCGCATCATCAACGGCCTGCTGAAGCTCGGTGCCGACGTCATCCACAAGGGCAACGCCAAGGTCCACGTGTCCGGGCACGCCGCGGCCGGGGAACTGCTGTACTGCTACAACATCCTCGAACCGCTGAACGCCATGCCGGTGCACGGCGAGACGCGGCACCTGATCGCCAACGGCAAGATCGCCCTCGAATCGGGCGTGCCTGATGAGAGCATCCTCCTGGCTGACAACGGCACCGTGATCGACCTCCGCGACCACCAGGCCGACGTCGTGGGCCAGGTCGAGGTGGGCTTTGTCTACGTCGACGGCTCCAGCGTCGGCGAAGTCACGGAGGCCGACCTGAAGGACCGCCAGACGCTCGGTGATGAAGGGTTCATCTCCATCATCACGGTCATCCACCGCGCCACCGGCAAGGTGGTCTCCGGGCCGGAAATCCACGCCCGCGGCGTGGCTGAAGACGATGCGGTCTTCGACGAAATCATTCCCAAGATCAACGCCGCGCTGGAGGAGGCCGTGCTCAACCACGCGGACCACACCACGCACCAGCTCCAGCAGGTTGTCCGCCGCGTTGTCGGTACATGGGTCAACCGCAAGCTGCGCCGCAAGCCCATGATTATCCCGGTGGTCCTCGAGGCCTAAGCATCCGGACTTGCGCCACCTGGGCCTTCCCCGCAGAAACGTTGCCGCCACGGCAGCCGCCTGCGGGGGAGGCCCGGCCGTTTAAGCCGTTTTCACCGCGGGGAAGGATGTTTGGTTTCCCGGCGTTCTCCGCAACATGCGGCCCGGACTGCCCCGGAAATCCGCGGTTTTTGCGCTTAGTTCGGGTACCGTGGCGGGTATGGCGACACGTACCTCCTCCGCGCCTAGAGGCAACTCAAGCGGTAAATCAGGCAGCTCTGTGGGCAGGGGCTCCGGCTCCGCTGCGTCCAAATCCAGCCGGACCGGAGGAACGTCGGGCACGGCGCGCACACGTCAGATGGCCGCCGTCGAACCCCGCCAGCCGTGGCTCGTGCGGGTGGCCGCCGGGGCGTGGCTGGGGATCGGCCACGTCGTCGGCGGGGGCGTGCGCAGGATCGGGTACGACGTCAGCGACCTCGCGCCGGAGGACCGCCGGGACGGGGCTGCCCTCTTCAACCTCGCACTAGGCGTGTTCGTTGCCACCTTCGCCTGGTGGGGCTTTACGGGGTGGTTCCCCGACACTGTCTTCGCGATCGTCAACGGGACCTTCGGCTGGATGTCCCTGCTGCTGCCGCTGATGCTCTTCGTCTGCGCCTTCCGGCTGTTCCGCCAGCCGTCGGACGGGCGGGGCAACAACAGGATCGGCATCGGCTTCATGATCATGACGTTTGCCGGCTGCGGCCTGGCACATGTCATTGGCGGCCAGCCCACTGTAGTGGACGGATTCGACGGCCTGCGCCGGGCCGGTGGAATGCTCGGATTCCTGGCCGCCTCACCGCTTGCCGCCCTGCACACCGCAGTGCCGGTGGCCGTCTACGGACTTCTTGCCTTCACGTCCCTCCTGATCATCACGGCCACCCCGTTTGGCGCCATTCCGCGCCGGATCAAGGACGCCTATGAGCACCTCATGGGCATCGACCTGCAGGAACCCGGCGACGCCCACGACCGCAGCTACCTCTACGAGAACTCCGCCCCGGCAGCGCCGAAAAAGAAGAGGCGCGGCCGGCTGTTCGGCAAGGACCCGGACACCGATCCCCGCCTCGAGGGCTACGTTGGCGACGAAGCGTTCGAACATGCCGTCATCGACGACGACGAGGCCACCGACAGCGCCAACGGCACCAATGCAGGCGGCAAGGGGGCCCGCCCGGCGCCCGGCGTCCGGCGGCCCACCCAGGCCGAGATCGCCGTCGAAAAGATCAAGGCAGCCCAGGGCCTTGGATCCAAGGATTCTAACGGCGAGAACGCCACCGAGGCGATCCCGCTCGTCACCCCGGGCATGGTCGCCGCCGGTTCGCTGAACGCTGTGGCCCCAGCAGCTGCAGGGGCGGCCGCCGCGGCCGCGCAGGTGCCTTCACGCCCCGTTGCCCCGCCGCCACTGCCCACGCCCATCCCGCAGCGCACGGAGCAGCTATCGCTCGCCGGAGACGTCACCTACACCCTGCCGTCCTCGGACGTACTGGCACCCGGCTCAATCCCCAAGGAGCGCACCGAGGCCAACGACGCAATTGTGGCCTCCCTCACGGACACGCTGAACCAGTTCAACGTCGACGCGCAGGTCACCGGCTTCAGCCGGGGGCCTACAGTCACGCGCTACGAAATCGAACTGTCCGCGGGCACCAAGGTGGAACGTGTCACCGCGCTCTCCAAGAACATCTCCTACGCCGTCGCCTCGAGCGACGTCCGCATCCTGAGCCCGATTCCCGGCAAGTCCGCAATCGGCATCGAGATCCCCAACACGGACCGCGAGACGGTCTCCCTCGGCGATGTGCTCCGTAGCCAGAACGCCCGCCGGACCGACCACCCCATGGTTATGGGTGTGGGCAAGGACGTCGAGGGCGGCTACGTGGTGGCCAACCTGGCAAAGATGCCCCACCTGCTCGTGGCCGGTGCCACCGGTGCCGGTAAGTCCTCGTTCGTGAACTCCATGATCACGTCCATCCTGATGCGTGCCACCCCGGACGAGGTCCGCATGGTCATGGTGGACCCCAAGCGCGTGGAGCTCACGGCATACGAAGGTGTGCCGCACCTGATCACACCCATCATCACCAACCCCAAGAAGGCAGCCGAGGCCCTTCAGTGGGTGGTCCGGGAAATGGATGCCCGCTACGACGACCTCGCAAACTACGGGTTCAAGCACATCGATGACTTCAACAAGGCTGTCCGGGCCGGCAAGGTCCACCCGCCGGTCGACTCCAAGCGCGTCATCCGCCCCTACCCGTACCTGCTGGTGATCGTGGACGAGCTCGCCGACCTCATGATGGTCGCCCCGCGCGACGTCGAAGATTCCATCGTCAGGATCACCCAGCTGGCGCGTGCAGCCGGTATCCACCTGGTGCTCGCCACCCAGCGGCCCTCGGTGGACGTCGTCACCGGCCTGATCAAGGCCAACGTGCCGTCCCGCATGGCCTTCGCCACCTCCTCTGTCACCGACTCCCGCGTGGTCCTGGACCAGCCCGGCGCGGAGAAGCTCATCGGCCAGGGCGACGCGCTCTTCCTGCCCATGGGCGCTTCCAAGGCCATGCGTGTGCAGGGGGCCTGGGTCACGGAGTCGGAAATCCACAAGGTCGTGGAGCACGTCAAGGGCCAGCTCAAGGCCGTGTACCGCGACGACGTGGCCCCCGAGGCGCAGAAGAAGCAGATCGACGACGACATCGGGGACGACCTCGAAGTCCTCCTGCAGGCCACCGAGCTCGTCGTCACCACCCAGTTCGGGTCAACATCCATGCTGCAGCGCAAGCTGCGCGTCGGCTTCGCCAAGGCAGGCCGGCTCATGGACCTCCTCGAATCCAGGGGAGTGGTGGGGCCCTCGGAGGGTTCCAAGGCCCGCGACGTGCTGGTTAAGCCCGATGACCTGGCGGCGGTCCTCGCAGCCATGAAGGGCCAGGACGCCCCGGCTGCGCCGGATTCCCAGACCGCGGCACTGAGCGACAACGCCAATTCGAACATCGCCCAGGGTGGCTACGCCGAGGACCTCGTGGCGGCGGACCTGGACAACCGCACCCAGAAAGTCGAATACTACGACGGCGCCGACGGCAACTCCGGTGACGACGAAGACGGCTCCGAGGACGCCTGGTCCCTCACCGGACGGTAGCCTAGGAGAGTGACTAGCACTGAAGCCAACAGCTCAGGCTCCGCCTCCGGGATCTGGAACCTTCCGAACATCCTGACGATGCTGCGGATTGCCCTGGTGCCGTTCTTCGTCTGGTTCCTCGTCGCGGACGCCCCGGGGCTCGAAAGCCAGGACGGCGCCTGGCGCTGGGCCGCTGCCCTGACGTTCGCCGTCGCGATCTACACCGACAAGCTCGACGGCGACATCGCCCGCAGCCGGGGACTCATCACCAACTTCGGCAAGATCGCCGATCCCATCGCGGACAAACTGCTGACGGGCTCTGCCCTGGTGATGCTCTCCCTCCTGAGCGAGCTGCCCTGGTGGATCACCATCCTGATCCTGGTCCGCGAGTGGGGAATCACGGCTCTCCGGTTCTTCGTCATCCGCTATGGCGTCATGCCGGCGTCGCGCGGCGGCAAACTGAAGACCGTTGTGCAGACCGTTGCGATCATGCTGTATGTGATTCCGCTCGCATCGCTGGCGCCCTGGCTGGGTGTGGTCGCCTTCCTGGTGATGCTCGCCGCCGTCGCCATCACCGTCTGGACCGGAGTCCAGTATGTTGTTGAAGCACTCAAGCTGCGGGCGAGCGGACGGCGTGCCGCCAGCCAGCGCATCCAAGGAGAAATGCCGTGAGCAATCTGCACCGCATCGCCGAACAGGCAGTTACCGGCGCCATCGCGCGGGGACTGACAGTCGCCACCGCCGAATCTCTGACAGCGGGCATGGTGACGGCGGTGCTCGCTGACACGCCAGGCGCCTCGGGCATGCTCCAGGGCGGCGTGGTGTCCTACCAGAACTCGGTCAAGGCCGACGTCCTGGGCGTGCCCCAGGAGCTGCTTGACGCCGTCGGATCCGTCGAGGGAGCCGTTGCGGAAGCGATGGCGGCGGGAGCCCGAAAGGCCTGCGGGGCTGACATCGGGGTGTCGACAACCGGCGTCGCGGGTCCGGAACCTCACGGCGGGAAAGCCGTGGGAACAGTCTTCGTCGGCATCGCCTCTTCGGCGGGCACGACGTCGTTCGGTTACGTTTTCGAGGGGAACCGCGCCGACATCCGCGGCCAGGCATGCGCGGCCGCTTTGGAGCGGCTGCTTGAGGCACTATCTTCCGAGGCTTACCCGGCGTAAAGTTGCCGGGAACAAAATTTGATTCCTAATAGTTGTTACATTGTGTCGCTTCCGAATCATGGAGGCGCCTAGGATGAGTAAATAATTATTGGTTCGCCTGATGAGGGCGGACCTGACGTACGAGGGAGCAAGGCGATACAGATGGTAAAGCAGCCCGTATCCGTGAACGGCGTTGTCCGCTGGAAGGATGTGGGCCTCGCCGATCAGGCAAAGAGCGAACAGAAGGAGCGCAAGATGGTAGTACTTCGTCACGAAATCGGTGATGTTCTGCGCGACGTTCGCCAGCGCCAGGGCCGAACCCTCCGCGAAGTTTCACACAGTGCCCGGGTTTCCCTGGGTTACCTCAGTGAAGTGGAGCGCGGCCAGAAGGAAGCCTCTTCGGAGCTGCTGTCTTCGATCTGCTCGGCCCTGGACGTCCCGCTGTCCAGCATGCTCCGCGAAGTCAGCGACCGCGTTGCTGTCGCCGAGGGCGTTGCTGTTCCGGACACCGTCCCGCAGGAATTCTCGCAGCGTTATGGCCGCGACCTTGACCGCGAACTCAACACTGAACTGTCCGACGAACTGGCCAAGGGGCTGCTCTCGGGCGCCCGTTAACCCACGTCGTTCAGAGTCAGCCACACCAGACTCACGCGAAGGGCCTCCGGCTAAGCCGGAGGCCCTTCGGCGTTACGTGCTGGGGTTAAGCCCGGGCCGGTTTGCTTCGTCTTTCGGGAAGCCGTCGCGCTCATACGTCGCGTTGAGCTTCGCCATGTAGGCGGCAAGGGTCTGCAGTTCTTCCACCGGCCATTCGCCCAGCCGCTCCCGGAAGACCTCCCGCCGGGCGTCCTGGACCTGGTGCATCTTCTCCTCGCCCTTCGGGGTCAACCGGATGGTCTGGGCGCGGCCGTCGAGGGGATCCGCTTCCTTGGACACCAGGCCGATGCTCTCAAGGAATGCGATCTGCCGGCTGACTGACGGCTTGCCGACGCCGATGCATGACGCCAGCTCCGTGAGTCTGATGGGACCCTCCCGGCGGATGACCGTCAGGAGGCCATAGGCTGCCGGTTCCATGTCCGGGTGCACTTCCCGCGACAGCTGCTGAGACAGGGCGCGGCCACGGCGCCAGAACAGGCTGATCTGGTGTTCCACGGTGCGCAGGGCCGCGTCGACGCTGTTTTCGGTGGTCCCTGAAGCATCGGGTTCCACGGCTGGGTTGCTCATGGCAACCATTCTATTGGCCCAAGGCGTGGCCTAAGGCGTGAGAGACTTTATCGGTGAGAATCAGCGACTTTTGGCGGCTAATGGACGATGAGTTCGGGGCAGGCTACTCCCGTGTCCTCAGCAGCTCACTGGTGCTGGCGGGTGTCGGTGGCCGGACCGCGGACCAGGCGCTGGCAGCCGGCGTTCCCCCGCGGCAGGTCTGGCTCGCGATGTGCGACGTGCAGGACGTCCCGGCGGACCGGCGCCTCGGCAGGGACGTCAAGCCCTCCCGGAACTGATCCATGGCGCCCTGGAACCGGATGGCTCTGCCCTGACACGCCGGGTGATTGTTCGAATATCTGTTCGGATACGGCTATGCTTTTTTCAGAGCGTTTTCCACATACGCAATGTCATCCGGCAAGAATGTCGGTGGGTGCCGTTAGTGTCGGTGATGACAGATAAGGGCCGCTCAGGCCACTCCACAGCGAGAAAACTAGAGGTGTGAACCATGGCGGCAGCCCCGGATCGTCAGAAGGCGCTCGATGCAGCGCTTGCCCAGATCGACAAGCAGTTCGGCAAAGGCTCCGTCATGCGGCTGGGCGACGAAGTACGTGCTCCCATCGAAGTAATCCCCACCGGCTCCATTGCCTTGGACGTTGCGCTGGGAATTGGTGGCCTGCCGCGCGGCCGCGTCGTGGAAATCTACGGCCCGGAATCATCGGGCAAGACCACCGTGGCGCTGCATGCGGTCGCGAATGCCCAGCGCCTGGGCGGCATCGCTGCATTCATCGACGCAGAGCACGCCCTGGACCCGGAATACGCTGCCAAGCTGGGTGTCGATACCGACGCGCTGCTGGTGTCCCAGCCGGACACCGGTGAGCAGGCCTTGGAAATCATGGACATGCTGATCGGCTCGGGGTCCCTCGATGTCATCGTCATCGACTCCGTGGCAGCCCTTGTGCCCCGCGCGGAAATCGAAGGCGACATGGGCGACAGCCACGTCGGCCTGCAGGCCCGGCTGATGAGCCAAGCGCTCCGTAAGATCACCGGACGATTGAGCCAGACCAAGACCACTGCCATCTTCATCAACCAGCTGCGTGAGAAGATCGGCGTCTTCTTTGGCTCGCCCGAGACCACCACCGGTGGTAAGGCGCTGAAGTTCTACGCCTCCATCCGCATCGACGTTCGCCGCATCCAGACGCTGAAGGAAGGCGCTGATTCGGTGGGCAACCGCACCAAGGCGAAAATCGTCAAGAACAAGATGGCTCCGCCCTTCAAAATCGCCGAATTCGACATCATCTACGGCCAGGGCATCTCACGCGAGGGCGGCATCATCGACATGGGCGTGGAGCACGGCCTGATCAAGAAGTCCGGTTCCTGGTTCACTTACGACGGTGACCAGCTCGGCCAAGGCATGGAGAACTCGCGGCGCTTCCTGCGTGACAACCCGGAGCTGGCCGCGGAGCTGGAGCGCCTCATCAAGGAGAAGCTCGGCGTCGGCGTCAAGCCCGCCGAGGCTGAGAAGGAAGCGTCTCCGAAGCTCAAGGCCGTTGACGGTTTCTAGGGGCCACGGGCGGAGCGGGCCAGGATTCCGATCCCGGAAACCTGGCCCGGCTGCATTTGGCGATGCCGGCCAGGACGTGGTCTTACCCGCCGGGACGGGGTTCGCCCCGGAGCCGCAAGCGGAGCAGGACGCTGAGCCGGACCCGGCCTCGGTGGCGCGGGCTATTGTGCTGCGGCAGCTCACCACGTCGCCGAAAAGCAGGTTGCAGCTGGCCCGCAAGCTCGCCGAACGCAATGTTCCCGAGGACGTGGCCGAGGCAGTCCTGGACAGGTTCGAAGAAGTCCGGCTCGTGGATGACGCCGAGTTTGCGGACATGTGGGTCCGGAGCAGGTCCCAGACCCGGAAGCTCGCCAAGGGGGCGCTGCGGCGTGAGCTTGCGGACAAGGGTATCGAGGCCGACATTGCGGCCCGGGCCTTGGAGCAGCTCAGTGACGAAGCCGAGGAGTCTGCCGCCCGTGAACTCGTCCAGCGCAAGCTCAAAGGCACAGCAGGCCTCACGGACCGCGCCGAGCGGGACAAAGTCACGCGCCGTCTGGCGTCGATGCTGGCCCGGAAGGGATACCAGCCGTCGCAGGCCTTCCGGATCGTGGGCGAGGTGCTGGACGCCGTTGCCGGCGAAGAGGCGGAAACGGAATTCCTGTGAACCGGTACCCTTAACAGGTGAGTTTGACCATTCCCTCCCCAGCGTCCGGCACCAGCACTTCCGCCAGCACCGATGGAGCACCCGCAGCGGCTGCGCCACGTACTTACCAGGTGCGCACTTTTGGCTGCCAAATGAACGTGCACGACTCCGAGCGGATGGCCGGGATGCTTGAGGGCGCCGGGTACGTCCCGGCGTCCGGTGAGCACGCCGACGTCGTGGTGTTCAACACGTGCGCCGTCCGGGAGAACGCCGACAACAAGCTCTACGGCAACCTCGGGATGCTGGCCCCGGTCAAGGCGGCCAACCCGGGAATGCAGATCGCGGTGGGCGGCTGCCTGGCCCAGAAGGACCGCGAGACCATCCTGAAGAAGGCCCCGTGGGTGGACGCTGTTTTCGGCACCCACAATGTCGGCGCCCTTCCCGCGCTGCTCGACCGCGCCCGGCACAACAATGAAGCGCAGCTCGAGATCCTGGAATCACTCGACGTTTTTCCCTCCACCCTCCCCACGAAGCGGGACTCCGTGTACTCGGGCTGGGTATCGATTTCGGTTGGCTGCAACAACACCTGCACCTTCTGCATCGTCCCTGCCCTGCGGGGCAAGGAGAAGGACCGCCGCCCGGGCGACATCCTTGCCGAGATTCAGGCGCTGGTGGACGACGGCGCCATCGAGGTGACGCTCCTGGGCCAGAACGTGAACTCCTACGGCGTGGAATTCGGCGATCGCCAGGCGTTCTCCAAGCTGCTGCGCGCCTGCGGTGAAATCGAAGGACTGGAGCGGGTCCGTTTCACCAGCCCGCACCCCGCTGCGTTTACCGACGACGTCATCGATGCCATGGCCGAAACCCCGAACGTGATGCCGCAGCTCCACATGCCCCTGCAGTCGGGCTCGGACAAAGTACTCAAGGACATGAAGCGGTCGTACCGCTCCACCAAATTCCTGGGCATCCTGGACAAAGTCCGGGAACGGATTCCGCATGCCGCCATCTCGACGGACATCATCGTCGGCTTTCCCGGCGAAACCGACGAGGACTTCCAGGCCACGCTGGACGTCGTCGAAAAGTCGCGCTTCGCCACTGCGTTCACGTTCCAGTATTCCAAGCGTCCCGGCACCCCCGCGGCTGACCTGCCGGACCAGCTCCCCAAGGCCGTGGTGCAGGAGCGCTTTGAGCGCCTGACCGCCCTGCAGGACCGGATCGCGGCCGAGGAAAACGCCCGTCAGCTGGGCCGCAGGGTGGAAGTCATGGTCACGGCTCAGTCCGGCCGCAAGGCGGAGGAAACACACCGGCTGTCAGGCCGGTCGCAGGACCAGCGGCTGGTGCATTTCTCGGTCCCGGAGGGTGCGGAGAAGCCCCGCCCCGGAGACCTTGTGACCGTCACTATCACGGAAGCCGCTGCGTTCCACCTGGTGGCCGATCCGGCATCGCCGGAAGACTACGCGCTCCGCCGATCGCGCGCCGGAGACGCCTGGGACAGGTCCCAGGCCGACTCCTGCGGCGCCCCGGCGCCCGGCAGCGGCTCCGGTGCAAACGGCAGCAGGAGCGGCGTGTCCCTCGGTATGCCGGCGCTCCCCGTCCGCCGCAGCTAGGCAATGGCCACGTCCGCAGGGAACGGTCAGGACGCCCCAGTGCCCTCGGCTGAGGTGGGCGGTTCCGACGCCCGTCAGCCGCCTGTCATTGCGGTGGTCGGACCCACCGGATCCGGGAAATCGGACCTCGCCGTGGCACTGGCGCTGGAACTTGACGGCGAGGTCATCAACGCGGACGCCATGCAGTTCTACCGTGGCATGGACATCGGCACAGCCAAGATTACGGCGGAGGAGCGCAGGGGAGTCCGGCACCACCTGCTGGACACCCTCGACGTCACGCAGGAAGCCAGTGTGTCCGATTTCCAGCGGGAGGCGCGCGCTGCCGTCGCCGAGATCCACAGCCGGGGCAAGCGGGCCATCCTCGTCGGCGGATCCGGCTTGTATGTCCGGGCCGCCCTGGACGTGCTCGAGTTTCCCGGTACGGATCCGGGTATCAGGCGCCGTCTCGAAGCGGAGGTCGACAAAGCCGGCCTGGCAACGCTGCGCACCAGGTTGGAAGCCGTGGACCCGGTTTCTGCCGCCCGGCTGGGAGACGCCCGCAGGGTGGTCCGCGCTCTGGAGGTTTTCGAGCTGACAGGGCGCCCGTTCAGCTCCTTCATGCCGGCCCGGGAGTACTTTCAGCCAGCGGTCCAGATCGGGCTCGAGGTGGACCGGGAGCTCCTGAAGGACAGGCTGGCACAGCGTGTCCACCGCATGGTTGCCAACGGACTTCAGGCCGAAGTGCAGCGGCTGGACGCGGCGGGGCTGAGGAACGGAAAAACCGCATCCCGTGCCTTGGGCTATGCCCAGTTCCTCAAGGTTCTTGATGGTGAATGGGATGCCGGCCAGGCCACGGAAGAAACCATTGCCGCCACACGAAAATTCGCCCGCCGGCAGCTCACCTGGTTCAGGGCCGATCCCCGCATCATGTGGCTCGACTGGCAGGACCCGGACCTGGTGGACAAGGCAACGGCTGTCTGCCGCTGAGTCAGCGCCGCCCAGCCAGCGCCTTACCTGCAGCGCCCGTGCCCGCCTCCGCCCTTACGTGCAGCGCCCCGTGCCCGCCTCCGCGCACGGTTTTCGGGCCAGTCCTCCCGTGACGGTAATCTTGAACCATGGACGAAACCCTTGCACCCACCCCTGACCGCACCCTCCAGGGGTTGAGCGGCCTGGCCTTCTCCAAGGGCCACGGCACCGGCAATGATTTCGTGCTTGTTGCTGATCCTTCGGGCACGTGGCCCATCGCGCCCGAGCAGGTCGTGGAACTCTGCGACCGCCACCGCGGAATCGGCGGCGACGGGCTGATACGCGCCGTGCCGTCACGCTACCTTCCGGAAGGGCGTGAGCTGCAGGCAGTCCACCCGGACGCCGAGTGGTTCATGGACTACCGCAACGGTGACGGCTCCCTGTCGGAAATGTGCGGCAACGGCGTGCGGGTCTTTGTCCACTTCCTCATTGCCGAAGGCCTTGTCCGCCTGGACGCCGGCGATGCCCTGACCATCGGCACGCGAGGGGGCGTCAAAACGGTCGTGCGGACCGACAACGGTTACGCCGTGGACATGGGGCCGTGGGAATTCATCTTCCCCGGTGAAGCCACAGCACGGGCCATGGACTCGCTCGTGACCGCCGACGGCCTTGAAGTGCCGCGCCCGGCGCTGTCCGTCAGCATGGGGAACCCGCATACGGTGGTGGCTCTGGCAGAGCTCAGCGAACTGGAGGCAACGCAGCTTTTCAAGGCACCGCACGTTGACCCGAAGCCGGCCAACGGCACCAACGTCGAGTTCGTCGTCCCGTCCGAACCGCTGGTGCACGACGGCGTGGGGACAGTCACCATGCGCGTCCACGAGCGCGGCGTGGGGGAAACGCAGTCCTGCGGCACCGGCGCCTGCGCAGCGGCCGTTGCCATCCGCCACTGGGCCGGGCAGGGCGCTCCGGACGCCTGGAACGTAAACGTGCCCGGCGGCGTCGTCGGCGTGAAATTCTTTCCGGGGCCGGAAGGCCACGAGCATGTGGAGCTCAGCGGTCCGGCCGTAATCGTGGCTAGTGGGACGCTTTCCTGACCCTGAGGATCCTGAATGACTTCGAGGTGCTTTCGCGGGTGACCGTAAAGCTGCTGTCCAGTTCGGCGCCCAGCCAGCGCTGCAGCGAATCCGAACCGAGGTTTTTCTGGACAACCAGCCAGGCGGACCCGCCCGGGGCCAGCCGCGGCAGCCACAGCAGCAGCAGGGAGTGAAGTTCGTCCTTGCCGATCCGGATCGGCGGATTGGACCAGATGGTGTCGAACCTGAGGCTGGGATCGACGTCGTCCGGCAGGGTGGCGGTGACGTTGTTAAGCCCCAGCAGGCCGGCGTTCTCGTTGGTCAATGCGACGCACCGCTCGTTCACGTCCACAGCATAGACGTGTGCGTGCGGGGCCCGGAGGGCCAAGGTCAGGGCGATAGGGCCCCAGCCGCAGCCGATGTCCAGCAGGTTGCCCTGCGGTGACGGTGCCGGCGCTTCAGCCAGCAGGATGGCGGTACCCTTGTCGATCCCGTCGGGGCTGAAGATACCGCTGGAGGTCTGCAGCTTGCGGGTTTCACCGGCGAGCTCCACGGTTAGCGGCTTTCGCGTGAACGGCCCGGCCGGCTGGGCGCTGAAATAGTGTGCAGACTCCATAACTCGCCAGATTAGTTGGCCCGGGCGCGGATGGGAAACG
This sequence comes from Arthrobacter oryzae, assembly GCF_030812315.1. GTDB lineage: Bacteria > Actinomycetota > Actinomycetes > Actinomycetales > Micrococcaceae > Arthrobacter > Arthrobacter oryzae_B. Next base: position 335,053 of record NZ_JAUSSM010000005.1, read on the forward strand.
CGGGGGAACGGGACAAGGAAACCGGTCTGCTAATCTTTAATCCATGTTCTTGATCTTTGAGTAGCCGGCACGGGCCTTCACCCGTCCCGCAGCGACGCAGGTAATCACCTTCCGCTCAGTGCGCCGTCCTGCCCTGATTGTCCGGCCGGACGTGCTGCCCGTACTACTTGGAGTCCAGCAATGCTGATCATCTGAACCATGTCATCCGAACCCTGTCATCCGGACGGCGCCCGCCCGTGAACAGTCCCCTCCGGGGGAAACGCTCCGCGCGAGAGACCGTCCGCTGAACCTTTCGGTGTCACCGACGCCACCGCATCCTGCGCAACGGCGCCTGCCTGCCAGGCCGCCTGCGTAACCGTCCCTACCGCCGCCCGCTGCGCTGCAGCCGCCGGCACCCAGGAGCCCGAATGACCAATAGTCGTCAGCCCAGCGCGAATACCGCCCCGCAGACAAGTAATCAGCATTATTCTGAAGGTGTCGAATCTTCAAAGGAGAACATGACCAACCAGCCCAACACCGGATCTGATTCAGCCTCCCAGGACATGAGTCCTGAGGAAATCCAGGCTGTCATCGACCGGATTCTGTCCAAGGATGTCCCTGCCCGCGCCGCATCCGCCCCGGAGGATTCACGGGGAGTTTTGGGTTCGGCCCAGGCGATTTCCCGCCAGGACAGCGAGCACAGCATCTTCGACGGGGACCAGCAGGACCTCGAAGAACGCCGGGCCCTGCGCCGTACGGCAGGCCTGTCCACCGAACTCGAAGACGTCACTGAGGTTGAATACCGGCAGCTGCGCCTTGAACGTGTGGTCCTGGCCGGTCTGTGGACCGAAGGTACCCTTGCCGACGCCGAGAACTCCCTGCGCGAACTCGCCGCACTCGCGGAAACAGCCGGTTCGGAAGTGCTTGACGGCATCGTCCAGCGCCGCCAGAAACCCGACCCTGGCACCTTCCTCGGTTCCGGCAAGGCACAGGAGCTCAAAGACATCGTGATGTCCACGGGTGCCGACACCGTGGTGGTGGATGCCGAGCTGGCACCCTCGCAGCGGCGCGGACTTGAAGACATCGTGAAGGTCAAGGTCATCGACCGCACGGCCCTGATCCTGGATATCTTCGCCCAGCACGCCAAGAGCCGTGAAGGCAAGGCGCAAGTGGAGCTGGCGCAGCTTGAGTACCTGCTCCCCCGCCTGCGTGGCTGGGGCGAATCCATGTCCCGCCAGGCCGGTGGCCAGGTGGGCGGCGCAGGTGCCGGCATGGGTTCCCGTGGTCCCGGTGAAACCAAGATCGAACTGGACCGGCGCCGGATCCGCACCAGGATGGCCAAGCTGCGGCGTGAAATCGCCGCCATGAAGCCGGCGCGGGAAACCAAGCGGGCCAACCGGCGTCGTAATTCCGTGCCGTCCGTTGCCATCGCCGGGTACACGAACGCCGGAAAGTCCTCGCTCCTAAACCGGCTGACCGACGCCGGTGTCCTGGTGGAGAACGCCCTGTTCGCGACACTGGATCCAACCGTGCGCAAGGCGGAAACCTCCGACGGCCTGGGCTACACCCTGGCCGACACCGTGGGCTTCGTCCGGTCCCTTCCCACGCAGCTGGTGGAAGCCTTCCGCTCCACCTTGGAGGAAGTGGCAGACGCGGACCTCATCCTGCACGTGGTGGATGTTTCGCATCCCGATCCGGAGGGCCAGATCGCCGCGGTCCGTTCCGTGTTCAGCGAAGTGGACGCCCGCAAGGTCCCGGAAATCATCGTGCTGAACAAGGTTGACGCCGCGGACCCGTTCGTGGTGGAACGCCTGAAGCAGCGCGAACCCCGCCATGTGGTGGTGTCCGCACGCACAGGGCAGGGCATCGCTGAGCTCCTGAAGGCGATCAGCGAGGCCATCCCGCGGCCGAGCGTCAAGATGGAACTGCTGATTCCCTACCACCGCGGCGACCTGATCAGTAAGCTCCACGAAGCGGACGCCGAGATCCTTCGGCTTGAGCATGAGGAAGAGGGCACCCGTGCCCTCGTCATGGTGCGCGAGGGGCTAGCCTCTGAACTGGAATCCTTCATCAGCAATGTCTGATCCCGGGGCCGGAGAAACCAGCGGCTCCGCCGGCGAGCAGTTCGTCATCGAGCTGCTCGACCGGGCGGTTTCCGGCATGGGCGGACAGAGCCGCAGCGGCCAGCACGAGATGGCCCGGCAGGTGGCGCGCGCTATCGACAGCGGCGACCACCTGCTGGTCCAGGCCGGAACAGGCACCGGTAAGTCCCTTGCTTACCTCATTCCGCTGATTGCCCACTCATTGGTCAGCGACAAACCCACCCTCGTCTCCACGGCCACCCTTGCCCTCCAGACGCAGATTGTGGGCCGGGACCTCCCGAGACTGCTGGAAACCATCACGCCCGCCCTTGACCGTCCCGTCAAGGTCGCACTCGTCAAGGGCCGGTCCAACTACGTCTGCCGGCACAAGCTCGACGGCGGGTTCCCGTCCGAGGAACCGTCGGAAGGACAGCTCTTCTCGCTGGGAGAGGACACCAGCGTCCCGCACTTCGCCGCTTCGATGGGCGGCCCTGCATCGCAGCTGGGCAAGGAAGTGGTCCGGCTGCGCGAGTGGGCGGAGAAGACGGCGTCGGGGGACCGCGACGAGCTGATGCCCGGTGTGACGGACCGTGCCTGGCGGCAGGTGTCCGTGACGTCGATGGAATGCCTCGGGGCTCAGAAATGCCCCATGGCTGCCGAGTGCTTCAGCGAACTGGCCCGTCAGAACGCGGCCGAAGCCGACGTCGTGGTCACCAACCACGCCATGCTGGCCGTCAGCGCCTTCGAAGGCCTCGCCGTGCTGCCTGAGTACGACGTCGTGGTGGTTGACGAGGCCCACGAGCTGCAGGACAGGGTTACGGGAGCTGTTTCCGGCCAGCTGTCTGTGGCCATGGTCCACGCCGCCGCGTCGGGTGCCCGCAAAAACACCGGTATCACGGTTGATGCGCTCAACAACGCTGCCGCGAACCTCGAGCTGGCCATCGCCGGAGTTCCTTCCGGCCTTCTGCCCAACGGCCTCAACGACGAACAGCTCGACTGTGTGGACCAGTTGCGGGAAGCCTGCCGCGCTGCCCTTTCGGACTCCAAAGGGGACAGTTCCAACACGGCCGACGGCGGGCGCCAGCTTGCGCGCTCACGCCTTATGGTCATCCTCGAGCTTTGTGAACGCCTGATTGCCGCCCGGGAAAACCGGGAGGTGGTCTGGTTCTCGCGGGCCAGCACCTTTGACCCGCAGCAGGGCTACTCGCAGCCTGATGACGCCGCACCGGCCCTTATCAATATTGCCCCCCTGAGCGTGGCCGGGAAGCTGCGCGAGGGGCTTTTCGCGGGCCATACAGTGGTCCTCACGTCGGCCACCCTCGCCATCGGATCGGCGTTCGAGCCTGCCGCGGGAGGGCTTGGTCTGGTGGGGCCCGGGGCGCCCAGCTGGACCGGGGTGGACGTCGGATCCCCGTTCGATTATCCAAAGCAGGGCATCCTCTACGTTGCCAGCCACCTGCCAAAGCCTGGCCGCGGGACGTCGCCGGAGGCGCTTGACGAACTGGAGAAGCTGATCCGGGCCTCCGGCGGCGGGGCACTGTGCCTCTTTTCATCCCGGCGGGCCGCGGAGGACGCGGCCGAGGCCATGCGGCCGCGCCTGGATGTCAGCATCCTTTGCCAGGGCGAATCCACCATGACGGCCCTGGTACGCCAGTTTGCCGACGAACCGGACACATGCCTTTTCGGCACCATGTCGTTGTGGCAGGGGGTCGATGTTCCCGGCGGTTCATGCAGGCTGGTGGTCATCGACCGGATTCCGTTCCCCCGGCCCGACGATCCCCTCATGACAGCCCGCTCCAGGGCGGTGGCGCAGGCGGGCGGCAACGGGTTTATGTCGGTGTCGGCCACGCATGCAGCTATCCGGCTGGCCCAGGGGGCAGGCCGGCTGATCCGTTCCACGGGGGATAAGGGCGTAGTGGCTGTCCTTGATTCCCGGCTGTCCACGGAACGCTACGGGGGCTTCCTCCGGGCCGCCCTGCCGCCGTTCTGGCCGACCACCGATCCCGCGATCGCGGTAGCGGCGCTGAGCCGGCTGGCGAAGGCCCCCGCGTAGTCCGGGCTGCCCGCTGACGCAGGGGAGCTTCAGCCGGCGCCGGAGGGGCGTCAGCCCCGGCCGGGCCGGCCGCCCAACAGCGGCCGGAGCCGGGCTACAGCGAGCGGAGAACCGAAACGACCTTGCCCATGATGTTGGCGTGGTCGCCGAGGATGGGCTCGTATTGCGTGTTCTGCGGCAGCAGCCAGGTGTGGCCGTCACGCTGGCGGAACGTCTTGACCGTGGCTTCATCATCGAGCAGGGCGGCCACAATGTCGCCGTTGGCGGCATCGCTCTGCCGGCGGACCACAACCCAGTCGCCGTCGCAGATTGCCGCGTCGATCATGGAGTCGCCGGTTACCTTCAGCATAAAAAGCTCGCCGTGGCCGACGAGCTGCCGGGGCAGGGGCATGACGTCCTCAACCACCTGGTCCGCCAGGATGGGGCCGCCTGCCGCGATCCGGCCCACCAGGGGAACCATGGCCGTGTCCGTGGCCGTGGCCAGTTCGGAAACGGACAGCCCGCCAATGGTGCGTAGCCGTGCAGGCTTCTCCACGCCGGAAATCTTGGTGGTTCCCTCGTCCAGGGTCAGCGGCATCAGCACTTCCATCGCGCGCGGACGCTTGGGGTCACGCCGGAGGTAACCCAGCTTCTCGAGCTGTGACAGCTGATGGGTGACGCTGGAGAGGCTGGCCAGGCCCACAGTGTCGCCGATTTCACGCATTGACGGCGGATAGCCGTTGTCATTGACGGACCGCTGGATGGTTTCCAGAATCTTCTTCTGCCGCACCGTGAGGCCCTTGGGCTTCGCTGGTGACTGCTGGCTCCGCTGCGTAGCCCTGCCGCCGGTGGCTTGTGCTGCCATGTTCGCCAACGCCTTTCCGTTCCACCCGGCCTCCGTGGCTGCAGCTGCCGGGAACTTCCGGCCTGAAAATGTCAGACCCTGCTGATCAACTGCAGAAGTGGTTGTTCTGTAGCTCAAACGTAGGCCAGCCCCACAGGTTTTTCAAACATTTGTTCTAGTGAGTCTCGACAATGTTCGTTAATAAGTGCTAGAACAGAACCAGCAAAGTTCGAATATGTGTTCTAGTCGCAAGCTCAGTTCGATTGTATGTTCGAAGGTCGGAACGGGCGGATGGCATCTTTGGGAACATGCCGGGCGGCACAGTCAGGTCCAGGAGGGCTCAGTTCATGTCAGCAACAAGCGCTATTCAGGGTTGGGGTCATCAGCGTTCGGGGGAACAGCGTTCCACGGGCCGGGTAGACCAAGGCTCCGGGATGCAGGGCTTCCAGTGGGAGGATCGTCCCGCCGGAAAGGCCCGTTCCTCCCAGCCGCCGCTCCGCCTGACCCGCAGGGGCCGTATCGTCCTGGTCGGGCTCCCGCTCGTCCTGTTGGCCGTGATGCTCATTTCACTGGCCGGCTTCCTCAACTCCCCGGCCAAGGCTGCGGATTCCGTGTCCGAGCTGTCGCTGACTCCCACCGTGTCGGTCACGGTCCAGCCGGGGGAGTCCCTGTGGGGAATTGCCGGAGCCGTAGCGCCGGAGCGTGATCCCAGGGACGTAGTGGCCGACATCGTCCAGCTCAACAACCTTGAAGGCGGCAAGGTCATGCCGGGCCAGCAGATCTTTGTACCCTCGAAATAGGGCAAGCGCCCGGCCGCGTCCGTGGACTTCGATGCCGTGCCCGTCGTGGCCCTCGACCTAATAAGCGGAATCCCTGGCCAGCCATGCGCGGGCGGGCCGGCAAGCGTCACAGTTTCAGTGGCCCGGCCACCCTCACTTAAACTGTTGAAGTGACCGACCAGCTAGAGCGACTGAACCGACTTCCCCTCCGGACCAACCTGCGGGGCCTCACCCCTTATGGAGCGCCGCAGCTGGACGTTCCCATCCTGCTCAACGTCAACGAAAACACCCATGGCGTTCCGGCAGATGTCCTCGCGGCCATTTCCGAGGCCGTGACCGCGGCAGCCGCGGGTCTGAACCGCTATCCGGACCGTGAGTTCACCGAACTCCGCGAACGGCTCGCTGAGTATCTGGGCCACGGCCTGGGAGCCGAGAACATTTGGGCCGCCAATGGTTCCAATGAAGTGCTCCAGCAGATTCTCCAGGCATTCGGCGGCCCGGGACGCACCGCCCTGGGGTTCCCGCCCACGTACTCCATGTACCCCCTCCTGGCGAGCGGGACGGACACCGAATACATCGTCGGCCAGCGAGCGGACGACTACGGCCTCAGCGCCGAATCAGCGGCACGGCAGGTCAAGGAACTGCAGCCCAATATCGTTTTCCTGTGCTCGCCCAACAATCCCACCGGAACTGGCCTGGGACTGGATGTGGTTGAGGCTGTGTATGCCGCCGGCGAGGCCAGCCAGACGGTTGTTATCGTTGACGAGGCCTACCACGAATTCGCCCACGACGGTACGCCGAGCGCACTCACGCTCCTTCCCGGCCGTGAGCGCCTGATCGTGTCCCGCACCATGAGCAAGGCCTTTGCCCTCGCCGGGGCGCGGCTTGGCTACATGGCAGCCGCCCCCGAAGTTACTGATGCGCTGCGCCTGGTGCGGCTGCCGTACCACCTGTCCGCCATCACCCAGGCCACGGCCCTGGCCGCGCTGACCCACCGCGAAGCCCTCATGGCCGATGTCGAGGACATCAAACTGCAGCGCGACCGGATCGTCACAGAGCTGACGCGGATGGGCCTTAAGCCCGCAGCCTCCGATTCCAACTACGTCTTCTTCGGCGGCCTGGAGAACCCGCACGAGGTCTGGCAGGGACTGCTGGACGCCGGCGTCCTGATCCGCGACGTGGGGATCCCCGGCCACCTGCGCGTTACGGCCGGCACTGAGACGGAAACCACAGCCTTCCTGGAAGCCCTCGAACTGATCCTAACCGGGCAGCCCAGCGTCCCGGCCTAAACTGGAATCAGACCCCACGTCACCCAGGTGCCCGGTTCTCACGACCCGGTACCCAGACTGTACTTCTCCTTCATCTAAAGGACACAACACATGAGCACCACCGGATCCATCGCTGCCGAGGCCCGGACCGCACGCATGGAGCGTGCCACGAGCGAATCGTCCGTGCTGGTCGAGATCAACCTTGACGGCACGGGCGTCTCGGACATCAGCACCTCGGTTCCGTTCTACGACCACATGCTGACGGCCCTGAGCAAGCACTCGCTCATCGACATGACGGTCAAGGCGACCGGTGACATCCACATCGACGTCCACCACACGGTGGAGGACGTGGCCATCACATTTGGCGAGGTCCTCCGCACGGCGCTTGGCAACAAGGCCGGGATCCGCCGGTTCGGCGAAGCCACGGTGCCCCTCGACGAAGCGCTGGCGCACGCCGTCGTTGACGTCTCCGGGCGCCCGTACCTTGTGCACGGCGGCGAGCCCGCAGGCCAGGAATACCACCTGATCGGCGGACACTTCACGGGTTCCCTGACCCGCCACGTCTTCGAGGCCATCACCCTGCACGCCGGCATCTGCCTGCACATGAATGTCATCGCCGGGCGGGACCCGCACCACATTGTGGAAGCCCAGTTCAAAGCCTTTGCACGTGCGCTGCGTGCAGCTGTGGAGCCGGATCCCCGCGTTGAAGGCATCCCCTCCACCAAGGGCGCGCTGTGACCGGCCCGATCCTCCAGGACGGGGCAATCCTGGATCCGGCCGGGAGCGCGAAGCCTGCGTCTCCCGAGGGCAAGCCCACCGTCACCGTGCTGGACTACGGTTCCGGCAACGTCCGCTCGGCGGTCCGTGCCCTCGAGCGGGCAGGCGCCGAGGTTATCCTCAGTGCCAAGCCGGAGGATGTCCTGAATGCTGACGGACTGCTGGTCCCCGGCGTGGGAGCCTTCGAAACGGTCATGCGCGAGCTCAAGGCAGTGGACGGCATCCGGATGATCGGCCGGCGCGTCGCCGGCGGCCGTCCCGTCCTCGGCATCTGCGTGGGCCTCCAGGTGCTGTTCGAAGCCGGCGTGGAGCACGGCACCGAAGCCGAGGGCATGGGGGAGTGGCCCGGCAAGGTGGAGCTGCTGCCGGCTGAAGTGGTTCCCCACATGGGCTGGAACACCGTGAAGGTTCCGGAAGGGTCCAGGCTCTTCGACGGGGTCGAAAACGAGCGCTTTTACTTCGTGCACTCCTACGGCGTCCAGCACTGGGACTTCGATGTCATTCAGCCGCGCATGGCAGCGCCGCTCGTCACCTGGTCCGAGCACGGCGCACCGTTCATCGCCGCCGTGGAGAACGGACCGTTGTGCGCCACCCAGTTCCACCCCGAAAAATCCGGCGACGCCGGTGCCCGGCTGCTCCGCAACTGGGTCAACGGCCTGCGCCGCGGCCATGGCCACGCCGCGGAGACAGCCACGCCGACAGCCACTGCCGCTACCGGACCGGCCGCCTAGATGTGGTCGATTGTCCTGATGGCCCTCGCCGGCCTCCTGGTTGGCGGGGCGTTGTCCTTCAGGCAGCAGCACAAGCCGCTCTGGACCCAGATCGTTTTCTACGTACTGGCCGGAATGTCGCTGCTGGCTGCCTCCCTGCTTACCCTGCCGGCGAACTAGCCCGGCCGGCACTTCCCGATCAACGCAGCTCTACTAACAACCTGAGGACCCGAAGATGATCACCGAAACGCCGCTGCCCGTATTGGAACTGCTGCCCGCCGTCGACGTCGTGAACGGCCAGGCGGTCCGCCTGGTCCAGGGCGAAGCCGGCAGCGAGACGAGCTACGGCACCCCGCTGGAAGCCGCGCTGAACTGGCAGGGACAGGGCGCCGAGTGGGTGCATCTGGTGGACCTGGATGCAGCCTTTGGCCGCGGCTCGAACGCCGAACTGCTCCGCGAAGTAGTGGGCCGGCTGGACATCAAGGTGGAGCTCTCCGGTGGCCTGCGCGATGACGAGTCACTGGAAAAGGCCCTGGACCTGGGGGTTGCCCGAGTGAACCTGGGGACTGCCGCCCTGGAAAACCCCGAGTGGACTGCACGCGCCATCGACCGCTTTGGCGACCGGATCGCCGTCGGCCTCGACGTGCGCGGGACCACTCTGGCGGGCCGCGGCTGGACCAAGGAAGGCGGCGACCTGTGGGACGTGCTGGGGCGGCTCGAAGAAGCCGGATGCGCACGTTACGTCGTCACCGACGTCACCAAGGACGGCACGCTTCAGGGGCCCAACGTTGAACTGCTCCGCCAGATGGTGGAGAAGACCGGCAAACCGGTCGTGGCCTCCGGCGGCATCTCCAGCCTTGAAGACCTCAAGGTCCTGCGCTCCCTCGTCCCCCTGGGCGTCGAAGGCGCAATCGTCGGCAAGGCGCTATACGCCGGAGCCTTTACGCTGCCGGAAGCGCTGGACGTAGCAGGCCGCCGCTAGGCCGGCAGCCACCATGGATCAGCGACCTTCATCGCCTGCCGGCGGCCCGTCCGAGCCAGCACCGCGGCCGTCCCGCCAGCTTCCGGGGCACATCGCCGCCGCGCTTGCCGGGTCCGGCGGCGCCACGGATTCCGCCGGTCAGCCCTGGGCCGGCCGCAGCCTCGCCGGTGAAGACGCGAAGATCCACAACTTCGAGGACGACGACGGCACGGCCGACGCCGGGTACGTCGCCGCTGTTGCGGCTCTTCGTTCGGCTACAGGCGACGAGAGCGCCGTGGTCGCGTCGCTGGCTGCGGCCCGGGTATTCGTTCCGATCGTTGCCCAGCTTGCCGAGGAAGGCGAAGCCGCGGCAGCGCACACTGACACGCTCCACGGTGACAAGCAGGCGGATATGGCACTCGTGACGCTCAAGGCCCCGGACGGACGGACGGCGATGCCGGTGTTCACATCGGCGGCGGCGTTGGAATCGTGGCACCCGGAAGCCCGGCCGGTGGCAGTCTATGCCGCGCGGGCGGCGCTGTCCGCGGTGGCCGAAGGAGCGGAACTCCTGGTGGTGGACCCCGGTTCGGAGTACACGTTCGTGGTCCGCCGGCCGGCGGTGTGGGCCCTTGCCCAGCAGCGCGACTGGCTGCCGTCCTACGCGGATCCCGAGCTTGCCGAGGCCATGGGCGAGGCGACGGCGGGCTATCCGCCGGTACGGCGCGTGGAACTCGAACCGGGCGGCGGCGTGGCCTCGGCTACGGCAAGCGGCGCCGTCGTCCCCGGCGGCGGCCCTGGCCCGGAGCTCAGGGTGGTGCTGTATTTGGAAGACGGCCTCGATGCTTCCGGTGTCCAGTCCATCGTGGCAGGACTGAACGCCGAGTGGTCCCGGAATGCGGTGTTCGCCGAGCGCGTTGACTCGATCGAGGTAAAGTTGCAGCGCGCAGCAGAATAGCTGACGGTAAGGGGGACACGTCCTCGCCTTGCCGCCGGCAGGATGAAGGACGTAACCCGTGAATTTCGCTCTCTACAAAGAGCTCCTGGCCATCAAGCCCGTACGGCGGCTGCTGGTCGTGGGAATGATAGCCCGCATACCGCACTCCGCGGCGGGCGTGCTGCTGACCCTGCATATCGTCCTCACCCTGGGTGAGGGATATGCCGCAGCCGGCGCAGCTGCCGCCGTCATGACCATCGGCATCGCCGTGGGCGCGCCGTGGCGCGGACGCCGGGTCGACACCGTGGGCCTGCGGAGGGCCCTGATTCCCTCCGTGATATCCGAGGCGGTCATCTGGTCCGTCGTGCCGCACGTTTCGTACGAGTGGCTCCTGGCGCTGGTGTTCGTCGGTGGACTCCTCACACTGCCCATCTTCAGCGTGGTGCGCCAGTCCCTGGGCGTACTCGTCAACGGGGACCAGCGGCGTACGGCATTCGCCCTGGACGCGATTACCACGGAACTGGTCTTTATGATCGGCCCGGCTGCCGGCGCCATTGTGGCCACGACCGGATACTCCGTCATCGGGCTGACCGTGGTTGGCGTGTCCACATCAGTGGCCGGACTCTTCCTGATGTGGTTCAACCCTCCCACCCGCAGTGCGGCGGCGGATGCAGATTACGAAGCGGACCAGCAGGAAGGCGCTGAAGTGGCAGTGGTTGCAGCGGCGCCGGCGCATCTGCAGGAAGCTGCGGCAGAGCTCGCCCCCGTGGCGGCCGGCGGGCTACGGCGTACGGGACTGCGGGACAAGGCGGCGCACAACTTTGCCTGGTTCACTGCAGCGGTGGCCGCGGTATTTGCCGTGGCGGCCGGCGCCGGGATGGTGCTCAGCGGAACGGATGTGGGCATTGTGGCCGCATTGGAGATCGGCGGGCATCAGGCGGAAATCGGCCTGGTCTTCATCTTCTGGTGTGCGGCTTCAGTGGTAGGAGGGCTGCTCTACGGCGCTATGCACCGGCCCGTTTCCCCGATTCTCCTGCTGCTCGGCATGGCCGCCCTGACTATCCCGATGGGTTTTGCCCAGGACACCCTGACCCTGTGCCTGCTTTCGCTGCTACCCGGGCTGCTGTGCGCGCCGGTCCTGTCCTCCGCCTCGGAAAAGGTGGCGGACCTGGTGGAGGAGGACCGCCGCGGCGAGGCCATGGGCTGGTACGGGTCCGCGCTCACTGCCGGAGTGGCACTCGGTGCTCCGCTGGCCGGCGTGTTCATCGACGGCATCGGGCCTTCCGCCGGGTTTGTCTCGGTGGGAACCGCCGGCGTCGTCCTCTGCCTCGTGGGCCTGGTGCTGCAGTACCGACGCCGCCGCCGGATTGCCGCCTGAAGGCGGTCCTGAGACCGGCCCAAACGACGACGGCGGGCGGACCTTCGTTGGTCCGCCCGCCGTCGCGTTCTGCCTGTGAATCGTTTAGTTGACCGGACCCGTGTACTTTTCGCCCGGTCCCTTGCCCGGGGCGTCCGGGATGGTGGACTCTTCCCGGAACGCCAGCTGCAGGGAGCGGAGTCCGTCGCGCAACGGACCGGCGTGCTGGGAACCGATCTCCGGCGCGGCAGCGGTCACGAGTCCGGCCAGCGCCGTGATCAGCTTGCGGGCCTCGTCCAGGTCCTTAAGCTCTTCGGCGTTCTCCTCGGCGGCGAGGCCGAGCTTAACGGCCGAGGCGCTCATGAGGTGAACAGCGGCGGTGGTGATGACCTCGATGGCGGGGACCTCGGAGATGTCGCGGATCTGCTGCGACACCTGTTCCTGCCCGCCGCCCTGGCCGGTCGAGGGCTCGAAAACGTGTGAATTACTGTCTGAAGTGCTCATACTGGTAAGCTTGTCACAGACCGACTGAATGTCGTTATTTTGCTATGTGAAACTCGTGGCTGCCAATGTGCAGCATTCGGGGTTTCTTCTGTAGAATTGATTTTCAGTTTGCAAGCGGAGTTCTCTCCCACCCGCGTCAGCCGTTTTCCCAGGATGCAATTCCCATGGAAGCAAGGTTGCCGGGTACCTGGTCGGGCATTCCACGGCGGCGTCAGCCGGGTGGAACGCGTACAGCCTCCCCGGAGGCGCCGTACATCCGATCTTCGAGGCCTTCGATTGCTCCGGCAATTGGGGGCCTTCTCTATTTGCCGGTGGAATACTCACCTCAACCACAGGAGTTCTAACATTAGCGAGCCAAGAATCAATGAGCGTATCCGCGTCCCCGAGGTGCGGCTGGTCGGCCCTGCAGGCGAACAAGTAGGAATTGTCCGTATTGAGGACGCCCTGCGTTTGGCTGCCGAGTCCGACCTTGATCTCGTTGAAGTTGCACCGCAGGCCAAGCCTCCGGTGTGCAAGCTGATGGACTTCGGCAAGTACAAGTACGAAGCCGCCGTCAAGGCACGCGAGGCCCGGAAGAACCAGACCAACACGGTTCTGAAGGAAATCCGTTTCCGGCTGAAGATCGACACCCACGACTACGAGACCAAGCGTGGCCACGCCCTCCGCTTCCTCGGTGCCGGGGACAAGGTCAAGGCCATGATCCAGTTCCGAGGCCGCGAGCAGCAGCGTCCGGAAATGGGCATCCGCCTGCTCCAGCGCTTCGCCGACGACGTCGCCGAAGTGGGAGTTGTCGAGTCCAGCCCCCGCATCGACGGCCGCAACATGGTCATGGTCGTGGGTCCGCTGAAGAACAAGGCTGAAGCCAAGGCCGAAGCACGCCGTGCGACGCAGCGCGCTGAAGCAAAGGCACAGAACGAAGCCAAGGCCACCGGCCGGGTGGATGTCAGCCGCGACCAGCCCGCGATGACGCAGTCCCTCGCGGACCTGCTTCCTGAGGGTTATGTTGTTTCGACTGAAGCGGCATCGCCCGAGGCTGACGCCGAGGCCGCTACGCCGGCAACGAGCGTCGAGGCACCTGCCGAAACGGTCTCTGCACCGGAAGCCGAGGCTCCGGCCAAGGAAGCTCCGAAGCAGGAAGCCCCGGCTGAAGAAGCACCCAAGCAAGAAGCTCCCAAGCAGGAGGCTCCGAAGGCAGCGAAGCAGGCTGCGCCGAAACGCGAAGCCCCCAAGGCTGCAGAAGCACCGCGTCCCGCGGTCAGCAAGCCGGTGGCCAAGGCGCCTGAAGCGCCGAAGCCCGCTGCGGCCGCCCCTGTGGCGCCGAAGCCAGCTGGCGTTCCCGCGCCGCCGCCCAAGCCGGTAGCACGGCCCGCCGCGCCCAAGCCTGCAGCACGGCCGGCCGCTCCCAAGCCGGGCAGCAAGAAGACCAACTAGTTCAAAGCTGCGCGAAGTGCCTTCACGCAGCAAGCAACCAGCACGCCGCCCGCAGGGGTGGCTGCACGAAAGACTGCAGACTTGTCTGCGGATACGTAAGGAGATCGGTTCCCATGCCGAAGATGAAGACCCACAGTGGTGCTAAGAAGCGCTTCAAGCTGACCGGCAGCGGCAAGCTGCGCCGCCAGCAGGCCAACCGCCGCCACTACCTCGAGCACAAGTCCTCCAGGCTGACCCGTCGCCTTGCCGGCGACAAGATCGTCTTCAAGGGCGACGCCAAGGTCATCCGGAAGATGCTCGGCATCTAAGTTCCAAGTTCTCTGACTGTTAGCCACCTGGCAGCAGTCAACTACCAAAAAGGCTTCTCAGGCCAGCCGGTTGTTCCGGCAGTAGTTGCTTGGGATCAGAATTCTGAAGGAGTACGCACGTGGCACGTGTGAAGAGGGCGGTCAACGCCCACAAGAAGCGCCGGGTTATCCTTGAACGCGCAAAGGGCTACCGTGGACAGCGTTCACGCCTGTACCGCAAGGCTAAAGAGCAGCTGCTGCACTCGTTTGTGTACAGCTACGGCGACCGCAAGAAGAAGAAGGGCGACTTCCGCCGCCTGTGGATCCAGCGCATCAACGCTGCATCCCGCGCCAACGGCCTGACCTACAACCGCCTGATCCAGGGCCTGAAGGCCGCTGAGGTCGAGGTCGACCGCCGCATGCTGGCAGAACTGGCCGTCTCTGACGCCAACGCATTTGCCGCCCTGGTGCAGATTGCCAAGGACTCGCTGCCTGCTGACACCTCCGCTCCGGCCGTCGCTGCCGAAGCCGCTCCGAAGGCAAAGGCCCCGAAGGCTAAGGCTGCCAAGGCCGCCAAGGCAGAGGAAGCTCCGGCTGAGAAGGCCCCCAAGGCCAAGGCTGCTAAGAAGCCGGCCGCCGAAAAGGCTGCCGAGTAGCATCCCCTCCCGTTCAAAGACTGGTGGCAACAGCCACTAAAGTTCTTATATGAACGAAACCGGGCGCCCGCAAGACTTTCCACTTTCCAACCCCCGAGCTGATCGGGTAAGGAAGGTGGCACAACTTGCCGGGCGCCCGGCCCGTTTAAAACGCCGCGAGTTCCTGGCGGAGGGTCCGCAGGCCGTACGCGAGGCCCTGACACTGCATCAGAAGCGGATTGCCGCGGGGGATCCCGGCATCGTCTATGAGGTCTACGCGAGCGAGTCGTGCCTGGACCGGCACCCGGACCTCGAGACACTCGCGGAGGGCACCACCGCCTACCTCGCCACCGACGAAGTGCTCGCCGCTATGGCGGACACGGTTACCCCGCAGGGCATTCTCGCGGTCTGCGGTTTCCTGGACGTGAGCCTTGAGCAGGTACTCGACGCCGGTCCGCAGCTGGTTGCCGTCCTGTGCCAGGTCCGCGACCCCGGTAATGCAGGAACCGTGCTCCGCGCGGCCGATGCCGCCGGCGCCGACGCCGTCGTCCTGACCGCGTCCAGCGTGGACATCTACAACCCCAAAGCTGTCCGCTCGACGGCGGGATCCCTCTTCCATCTGCCGATCGTCCTTGGCGCCGACGTGGCCGAGCTGGTAGCACGGTGCAAGGAACGGGGGATCGGGGTCCTCGCTGCCGACGGTTACGGCCAGCTGAACCTGGACCGGCTCCAGGACGAGAACGCGGCCCGCCGTCTGGGGGACTCCGCCGCGGAATCGATCTACGCACTGGAGAAGCCCACAGCGTGGCTCTTCGGCAACGAGGCCCAAGGCCTGTCCGAGGATGAAATCGCGCTGGCCGACCACCGCGTGGCCGTACCCGTCTACGGGAAAGCGGAGAGCCTGAACCTCGGAACCGCCGCCACGGTCTGCCTCTACGCCAGCGCCCGCTCGCAAAAGCACAGCTGACCAGCCACCACAACCACGACGCAAAGGCGGGGGCCCACCTTCCGGTGAGCCCCCGTCGTCGTATCTTCACCATGGGGCGCCTCTGCGCCCTCAGCGGTGGTGAGTGTAGTTATGTGGTGGTCTTGTTACGGCCGGTGATGAAGCCGTAGATGCCAGCTACGACCAGGCCGCCGACGATGGCCAGAAGCCAGGAACCGAGGTTCCAGAATTCCATCCTGCCGCCGCCAAACAGAAGGTCACCAATCCAGCCGCCGACGATGGCGCCGACGACACCAAGCACGAGGCTGGTGACCCAGCCGCCGCCGACCGATCCAGGCATGATTGCCTTGACGATTGCTCCTACAATGAGTCCGAGAATGATCCAGCCAAGAAAGCCCATGTCTCCTCCTACATATTCGTCGGAACTCACTACGGGTCCCGATTATGGCTTCAAGCTAACACACGGTGCGTTTCCTTGTCAGCAGGCTTAGTTTCATTGTTTTTGGTGTCATCCGCCGTGACGTGTGGTGCAACCGGCGGCAGCGGGCGGGTACGGTATTCATTGCGGGCATCAGCGTTGTGCGGTGATCGCACGTGCAAATTTTCCGGCAATCCCTGAAGAGGTGAAGCTCACTTGGCTGCAAATGGCGGTACCAAGGCGATCGTCGCGGCTCTGGCTGCAAACCTGACCATCGCTGTACTGAAGTTCGTCGCTTTTATCCTGACGCTGTCGTCGTCAATGCTGGCTGAGGCGATCCACTCTGTTGCCGACTCCGGCAACCAGATCCTCCTGCTGGTGGGCGGCAAGCGCGCCCGGCGTGCCGCGAGCCCCGAACACCCGTTTGGCTACGGACGCGAACGGTACATTTACGCGTTCATCGTCTCGATTGTGCTGTTCAGCGTGGGAGGCCTCTTTGCGCTGTACGAGGCATGGGAGAAGATTCAGCACCCCCACGCCATCGAAGGCGACTTCTGGTGGGTTCCGCTGGCAGTACTGATCGGGGCAATCGTCGCCGAATCGTTCTCATTCCGGACGGCAATCATCGAGTCAAACCATGTGCGCGGTAAGCAGAGCTGGGTGCACTTCATCCGCAACGCCAAGCAGCCGGAACTCCCCGTCATCCTGCTCGAGGACCTCGGCGCGCTGCTGGGCCTGGTGTTCGCATTGTTCGGCGTGAGCCTGACCCTGATTACCGGAGACGGCATCTGGGACGCCATTGGCACCGCGATGATCGGCTTCCTGCTGGTGGTCATCGCCATCGTGCTGGCCCTGGAGACCAAGTCGCTGCTGCTGGGCGAATCCGCCACGAAGGCTGACTCCGAAAGGATCAGCACCGCCCTCGAGGCCGACGGAACAAAAATCATCCACCTGAAGACCCTGCACCTCGGCCCCGAGGAACTGCTGGTCGCGGCCAAGATCAGCGTCGGCGCCGCCGCCACCGGCGCGGAGATCGCCAAGGTCATCGACGACGCCGAAAGCCGCATCCGCGAGGCTGTGCCGATGGCGCGGGTCATCTACCTGGAACCCGATGTGGAGCGCGCGCACGTCTGATCCAACCCGCCGGGCTGCCATGCCCCGTCGAAGGCCGCTGGACCGAACCTGCTTGAGGCAGGCTAGGAAACCAGCGGCCTTTTGCGT
The DNA here is from genome assembly GCF_030812315.1 of Arthrobacter oryzae. Classification (GTDB taxonomy): domain Bacteria; phylum Actinomycetota; class Actinomycetes; order Actinomycetales; family Micrococcaceae; genus Arthrobacter; species Arthrobacter oryzae_B. Next base: position 352,217 of record NZ_JAUSSM010000005.1, read on the forward strand.
TCCAGCAGGCCGCTGATGACGGCCACACCGAGGCCCAGGATTGCCAGGACGGCACCCACGAGGGCCGGCGCAACAAAGCCCCAGCCCCAGGCGATGACCAGGCCGCCCAGGAAGGCGCCGAGGGCGTTCGCCACGTTCAGGGCCGCGTGGTTGAGCGAGGATGCCAGGGACGGGGCATCGGGGGAGGCGTCCAGCAGCCGCGTCTGCAGGGCCGGGACAAGGAGGGAGCCTGCCCCGCCCACCACAAACACCATCACAAAGGCAGACCACGGCCAGTGGACCGCCACTGCATAGACGACCAGCGCGACCGCGATTCCGGGCAGGACCCAGTAGATGGTGCCCATGACTGACTTGTCCGCAATGCGCCCGCCGACGATGTTTCCGGCCACCATGCCCAGCCCGTACAGCGCGACGACAAGCGGCAGCCAGGCCGCGGGGATGCCCGCTACGGACGTCATGGTGTGCGCGATGTAGGTGTAGGTGGCGAAGAAGCCGCCGAAGCCCACAATGCCGATAAGGATGGCGAGCCAGACCTGCACCCGCTTCAGGGCACCGAGTTCCCGGCGGATGCTGGCGTCAGGGTGCGCTGGCTGGAACGGGACAAACTTCCACAGCATGGCGAGAGTCACCAGCCCGATCACGCCCACGAGCACGAACAGCAGGCGCCAGCCGAAGGCCTGTCCAAGCCACGTGGCGAACGGAACCCCGATGACATTCGAGATGGTCAGCCCGGCCATGACCATGGATATCGCCCAGCCCCGTTTGGTCGGCGCGACCAGCGACGCCGCGATCACCGCGGCCACACCGAAGAACGCCCCGTGAGGCAGGCCTGCCGCGAACCGGGACAGCAGCATGGTGCCGTAATCCGGTGCGATGAACGACGTGAGGTTGGCCAGGCTGAAGAACAGCATGAGGCCAAGGGCGAGATGCTTGCGGGGAAGCTTGGCGCCGACGGCTGCCAGGAGCGGCGCCCCGATGACGACGCCGAGCGCGTAGGCGGAGATGAGGTGGCCGGCTTCCGGGGTGCCGATGTTCAGGCCCTGCTCCACCTCCTTGAGCAGTCCCATCATGGTGAATTCAGTGACGCCGATGCCGAAACCGCCCATCGCTAGGGACACGATGGCCAGGGCGAGGTGCTGTGTTACGGCCTTCGGCTTGGCGGGGCTGAGGGTGGGCGTGGAGGTCATTGGCCTGCTCTTCGAAAGTCTTGGTTCTGGCGGGTCCGCTTCAGGCGCTCAGCGTTTCCGCGGTGCGGGCAACCCAAGAGAGGGCCGAGGCGCGATTGAATAAATCTGATTACTGTAACGACGGGGGGAGTGGTCCGTATTCCGGTGCGACGGCCATTTCGGGGCTGCGGGGGAATCGTCCTGAACCATTGTCCCCCATAGACTGTTGCGGTGACTGGACTCATCAATGTTGTGGGGGGAGCTGTTGTGGACTCCCTGAGCGCCCCTGCCCGGCTCCTCGTGGCGCGGCGGACGGCGCCGCCCCAGTTCGCCGGGATGTGGGAGTTCCCCGGCGGAAAGGTGGAGCCCCTGGAATCCGCGGAAGGCGCCCTTCACCGCGAACTCCGTGAAGAGCTGGGCATCGGCGTCCGGCTGGGCGCTGAGTTGCAGGCGGAAGGCCCTTCCGGCTGGCCGCTCAATGCCAAGGCCTCGATGCGCGTCTGGTTTGCCGAGATTGCAGATGGCGAGCCCCGCCCGCTGGAAGACCACGACGAACTGCGCTGGATCAGCCTGACGGAAAGTGACGAAGCTCTCACGCTCCCCTGGATCCCTGCCGACTTCCCGATTGTCCGGGCCCTGCTGGCTGCCGTTGCCGGATCAGGGCGGGTTGCGCTCGAAACGTAAAATTTATCCGAGTGGTGAACCCCGTTTCGGCGGGACAAATTCGGATTGGCGGCTCTCTGTGGGTTCTTGGCAGAATTCCTAAGTTGGGTGCGGACGATGTCCGCGCCCCGCTTTTGCGGAAAATCGTTCCGCGAGGATTTGAGCCACCACAGGGAGCCCCATGATTTCCGTAGACCGGGTGTCGAAGAGCTATGGCTCCGGGGAGACAGCGGTCCGGGCACTTGACGACGTTTCGCTGACCGTAGGCCGCGGTGAGATTTTCGGCGTTGTGGGCCAGAGCGGTGCCGGCAAGAGCACCCTGATCCGGACCATCAATTCGCTGGAACGCCCCGACTCCGGATCTGTCACGGTGGACGGCCGAGACGTCACACCTTCCCGACGGCGCTTCGGTGGCCATCCCCAGCGACCCCACCAACGAATCCCGCGCCCTCAAGCTGCTGGCGTCGAAGGGACTCATTGAAGTCACCGATAACCCGATCACGCTCAAGGACGTCAAGGCGAACCCGAAGAACCTCAAGTTCACCGAGATCGAGAACGCCAGCCTGCCGCAGGCGCTCAACGACAAGGATGCCGCGATCGTGACGCTGGCATTCGCCCTGCCCGCCGGGCTGAGCGCCGACAAGCAGCTGCTCGTGGAGGGCAAGGACAGTGCGTACTACAACGTCCTCGCCGTCAAGGCTGAAATGAAGGACGACCCGCGCGTGCAGAAACTGTTCAAGATCCTGACCTCGCAGGAGATGAAGGACTTCATCAACACCAAGTTCAAGGGCCCGGTCACCCCGGCCAGCTAAGCGCCAGCTGACGGCACCAGTATGCCCGGCCAACCAATCCGGCCAACCAATCCGGCCAACCAATCCGGCCAACCAATCCGGCCGGGAACCCTGGCCGCGAACTCCGGTTCCGGTCCTGCCCATGGCAGGTGCCGGAGCCGGTGTGGTTAAGCCGCTGCTGTAGCAGGCGTGCTAAGCCGGAGTTCTTAAGCCGGTGCCCCTAAGCCGCCCGGGATCCGAGGGCTGCTACCTGCGGACTCATTCGCCGAGCGTCAGACCCGAGCGTCAGAACAGCGTGGGCTGGGCGGAATCCTCAGTCGAGGCATGGCCTGCGCTGCCAGCCGTTGCTGCGGCGCCCCGGGGGCCCGGTGTTCTCCCGGGGCCCGTTCCCACTTCGGGCATGCTCCCGGCGGGATACTGCGCTTCTTCTTCCCGGGGATCCTGGGCCAGGTCACGGTGGCTGAAGCCGTGCGAACCGGCAAAACCGTGCCGGGACTTGAAGTAGCGGATCCGCCCCGCGAGCCATTCGCGGTACTCCTTGGACGCGTAGGAACCGGTGCCGTACAGCCGGCGGTAACGGCCCGCCAGTTCGGGGTGGCGGGCAGCGATCCACTGCATAAACCATTCTCGCGTACCCGGCTTCAGGTAAAGGGCGCCCGCCGTGACACCCGTGGCGCCTGCCGCAGCGAGGGAGCCGAAGAGGGAGTCCAGTGCTTCGTCGCTGTCGGAAAGCCAGGGCAGGATAGGCATGGCCATGACGCCGCACGGCAAACCGGCTTCGCGGAGCCTCGAGACGAGCTTGAGCCGCGCCCGCGGCCCCGGCGTGCCGGGCTCGACTGCCTCGGACAACTGTTCGTCAGTCATGGCCAGCGAAATCCCGATCCCCACCGGCACCTGTGCGGCGGCGTGCTTCAGCAGCGGGATGTCCCTGGCCAGCAGGGTCCCCTTGGTGAGGATGGACAACGGCGTTCCTGAATCGGCAAGCGCGCCGATGATGCCGGGCATCAGCTGGTAGCGGCCCTCAGCGCGCTGGTACGGATCCGTGTTGGTGCCCAGGGCGACGTGGTGGTGGCCCCAGGACGGTTTGGCAAGTTCCTTCCGCAGGACTTCGGCGGCGTTGATTTTGACCACCACCTGGCTGTCAAAATCCAGGCCGGCATCAAAGTCCAGGTAGGTATGGCTTTTGCGGGCAAAGCAATAAACGCAGGCGTGGCTGCAGCCGCGATAGGGATTGACGGTCCATTCGAAGGGCATGCGGGAACCGGCGGCCACTTTGTTGAGCACCGATTTGGCGGTGACCTCGTGGAAAGTGACGCCGGCGAATTCGGGGGTAGAGACGGAACGCACAAGCCCGGCCAGCGGCAGCAACGCGTCAACGGCTGGGGCGGCTGCTGTTGCGTTGCTCGCAGTGTTGTCTGCAGTCGCCGGCCGGAGTGCTTGTGCGTCCCATCTCATGGTTACCATTCGAAGGTATGTTCGAATTTAAGTCAAGAGCCCTGACGCCCGGGTGCAGCCGCTGTTGCTACGCTGGGGCCATGATTCTCCTGACCGGGTTCGAACCCTTCGGCGGGGAGGCAACCAACCCGTCCTGGACCGCCGCGAAGGCGGCCACCGGAATCCTGCAGGGTGAAGGCCACTCCGTTGCTGCTGTGGAACTGCCGTGCGTTTTCGGGCAGTCCGTCACGGTGCTGGAGGAAGCACTGCAGCGCCATCGCCCGGAGCTCGTGATCTGCGTCGGCCAGGCCGGCGGGCGGCCGAGGATCTCGCTGGAGCGGGTCGCCATCAACTGCGACGACGCCCGTATCCCGGACAATGCCGGAAACCGACCCGTGGACGAGGAAGTGGTCCCCGGGGGACCGGCGGCCTATTTCAGCTCGCTGCCAGTGAAGGCGGCGCTCGAGGCCTTGCGTGCGGCCGGGATCCCGGCCGAGGTCTCCCAAAGCGCCGGCACGTACGTCTGCAACCACATCTTCTACGCCCTGATGCACTCGCTGAACACGGGGCCTGGCGCGCCCGCAACGCGGGGCGGCTTCATCCATGTCCCGTATGGGACGCAGCAGGTGCCCAAGGGCAGCGGTACGCCGTCGCTGCCTGTCGCCGTGATGGCGGAGGCGCTCGCCGTCGTCGTCCGCACTGCCTTGTCCACGACGGCGGACATCAAGCTGTCCGCCGGTACCGTCCACTAGCGGTACCGTCCACCAGCCGGCCGCGGGCGCCCGCCGGTGGGGCCGCTAGCTGGGTTCGCGGAGCTCCCAGACAACGCCGACCGTTGCCGAGACGCTCGACTGCCCGGCCTCGATCCCTACGGAATCCGTGGCCATGGCGCGCTGCATTTTCGCCACGGGGATCGGTCCCGGGGGTGCGGGCTGCTGGGTGACGGAGACCACCGGACCGAGGTCAGCGCCCGCCAGGGACGCGAACTGCCCGGCGGTGGCCAAGGCATCCTGCCAGGCGGCTTCGCGTGCCTGTGCCGTGACGGCGGCCGGGTCCGCGAAGCCGAGGTCCAGCCCGTTCAGCCTGACGTCGTTGCCGCCGGCGGCCACCGCCTTGGCGATGACCTCCGAGGAGCCGGAGACATCCCGCAGGCGGACGGCCAGGGTGCTTGAGGCCACATACCCCGCCACGGTCTGGCCTTGGCCTTCCTTCCAGACGACGTCGGCGCGAACGTTGAGGCCGGAAGTGCCGATGTCGGGGTCGCCCACACCGTGCTCCCGCAGTACCGCCGAAATCGCGGCCGAAGCCCTGCCGGCGGCCGCGTACGCGGCGCCGACGTCCTCCCGGCGGCACTCGACGCCGATGGAAACAGTCAGGAGGTCAGGCACCGCCTCAGCAGTCCCCGAGCCCGTCACCGTGATGGTCCTGGCGATTTCGGTCATGTCATGCCTCGATTCCATCGTGGGCAGGGTTGCCCGTTCGGCGTTTGTCCCTGCGTCGTTTTCCCGTTCGGCGTTGGTCCGTGTGGTGTTGGTCCGTGCGGTGTTGGTCCGTTTCACGGGTGGGCATATCCACGTATCCGCCGGCCTCCAGTCCCGCCAGCCGTTCGAAGAAGTTTGCCGACCCCGGGTTTCCCGTCCGCAGCTGCGACCAGCCGGCGGCGATGAAGTACAGCGGCAGGAACGGCAGCCCACAGCACCAGGCATATTGGCTGCTGTGCCGTTCCTCGTGGCTGAGCAGTACCGGATTGGACAGGGCCTCCGGCGCCTCGGCACGGAACAGCACCACGTTTCCCACGGTGAATGCCTGTGCAAAGGGGAGCCTCCACCGCCAGCCCGTGGCGACCAGCAGGCCTCGGGGGCCGGTGCGGACGTCCGTGCGGGCACACCAAGCCAGCAGAAGGCCCAGAAGCGTCGACGCATTCAAGGCATTGGCTATCTGCCGCAGCCGCTGTCCGGAGGTCATGAGGCCATGGTAGCGGGAGGCGATGATCCCCGCTCCCGCCCGCCGCTTCGCCCGGCAGTACCGTCACCTTGAGCCCTGTGGCACGTTCAGCCGGGCGCCTTCAACTAGACTGGGGGAGAGTGCCCGCCGGACGAATTCCGGCGAGCCCTGCCCTTTGTCACTTCACGCGTCCGCTGAAAACGGCCGCGCGGAAAGACAAGTCAGTGACGGACACGCTGCCGGTGGACCCGAATGCAGCTGGACAGCTCGCTGGCGATACCCGACTCGTAGCTAAGAACAGTAGATGACTGAAACTTTGCCGGGCGCTGCCATCCCGAACCCTCTGGATGAAGCCGCCATTACTGCCGCCGTAGACCACGCCGTAGCCGCCATTGCCGCCGCCTCCTCGCTCGATGAGCTCAAGGCCGTGCGGCTTGCGCACACCGGGGAGAAGTCGCCGCTGAGCCTCGCCAACCGTGAAATCGGCGGCCTGGCGAAGGACCAGAAGGCCGCCGCCGGAAAACTTATGGGTGCCTCCCGCGGTCGCGTCAACAAGGCGCTCGCGGACCGCACCGCCGAGCTGGAAGCCGAAAATGATGCACGGATCCTCGTCGAGGAGACCGTCGACGTCACCGCCGCCCCGCGCCGCCGCCGTGCCGGTGCGCGCCACCCGCTGTCCACGTTGCAGGACCGTGTGGCGGACATCTTCGTCGGGATGGGCTGGGAAATCGCCGAAGGCCCCGAGGTCGAATCCGAGTGGTTCAACTTCGACGCTTTGAACTTCAAGCCGGACCACCCTGCCCGCGAAATGCAGGACACCTTCTTCGTGGAGCCTCCCGAGGCCCACCTCCTGATGCGCACCCACACCTCCCCGGTACAGGTGCGCTCCATGCTGGAACGCGAAGTGCCGATCTACGTGCTGTGCCCGGGCAAGGTGTTCCGCACCGACGAACTGGACGCCACGCACACGCCGGTGTTCCACCAGTTCGAGGGCCTGGCCATCGACAAGAAGCTCAGCATGGCGGACCTCCGCGGAACGCTGGAGCACTTTGCCCGTCAGATGTTCGGTGATGAGGCTCAGATCCGCCTTCGGCCCAACTACTTCCCGTTCACTGAGCCGTCCGCGGAGCTGGATATCTGGCACCCCGGCGCCAAGGGCGGTCCCCGCTGGATTGAATGGGGCGGCTGCGGCATGGTCAACCCCAACGTCCTTCGGGCCGCCGGCATCGATCCGGACATCTATTCAGGTTTTGCCTTCGGCATGGGCATCGAGCGCACCCTTATGTTCCGCAACGAGGTGGGCGACATGCGCGACATGATCGAAGGCGATGTACGTTTCAGCGAGCACTTCGGGATGGAGATCTAACAGTGCGTATCCCACTTTCCTGGCTGCGTGAGTTCGCGCAGGTACCGGCCGGCGCAACGGCCGAAGACGTGATGGCCGAACTGGTCAAGGTCGGTTTTGAAGAAGAGGCGGTCCACCGCCCCACTGACGCGCTCAGCGGTCCCATCGTGGTGGGCCAGGTCCTGAGCCTGGTCAAGGAGCCGCAGACCAACGGCAAGACCATCAACTGGTGCCAGGTCCGCGTGGTCCCCGAGGGCCAGGAGCAGACCCTCACCGGCAAGGGCATTGACCCCTCCGGTGTCCAGGGCATCATCTGCGGAGCCCACAACTTCGTGGAAGGGGACAAAGTCGTAGTCACCCTTCCCGGGGCCGTGCTGCCCGGAGACTTCCACATTTCCGCCCGCAAGACCTACGGCCACCTGTCCGCAGGCATGATCGCCTCCGTCCGCGAACTCGGCATCGGCGAGGACCACGACGGCATCCTGGTGCTGTCCAGGATCGGCCTGGACCCGGAAATTGGCACCGACGCCATGGAACTGCTCGGTCTCTATGACCAGGCTGCCGAGATCAACGTGACGCCGGACCGTGGCTACGCGTTCTCCATCCGCGGCGTTGCCCGCGAATACGCCCACGCCACCGGAACGTCCTTCACGGACCCGGCGGCAAAGGTGCAGGCACCGGCTGAACTGGCCGGCGGCTATGGCGTCAAGCTCAACGACGACGCCCCGATCTACGGCAAGCCCGGCTGCGACCGCTTCGTGGCCCGCACCGTCCGTGGCGTGGACGCAACGAAACCGACGCCGCTGTGGATGGTTTCACGCCTCCGGCTTGCCGGCATCCGCTCCATCTCCCTCCCAGTGGACATCTCGAACTACGTCATGCTGGAACTAGGCCAGCCCACGCACTGCTACGACCTGGACAAACTCTCCGGTGACATCGTGGTCCGGCGCGCCGTGGCGGGGGAGAAGATCACCACCCTGGACGACAAGGAGCGCAAGCTCGACGTCGAGGACCTCCTCATCACGGACAGCTCCGGAGCGATCGGCATCGCCGGCGTTATGGGCGGTGCCGCCACCGAAGTCTCTGATTCCACCACGAACGTCCTGGTTGAGGCGGCACACTTCGACGAGGTGTCGATTGCCCGGTCACGCAGGCGGCACAAGCTGCCCTCCGAAGCGTCCAAGCGGTTCGAACGCGGCGTTGACTGGCAGGTTGCGGGCATTGCCGCGCAGCGGGTGGTTGACCTCCTGGTCGAGCTGGCCGGCGGCACTGCCGACGACGCCGGCACCGACGTCGGCACTGCGCCCGACGCCGTGACCATCGAGCTGCCGGCTGCTTTCGCCGCAGCGCGGATCGGCATCGACTTCACCGACGAGCAGATCGTCACCTCGCTCGAGGACCTCGGCGCTGCCGTGGTGAAGAACGACGCCGGCTGGACCGTCACTGCCCCAAGCTGGCGGAACGACCTCGAAACCAAGGAAGACCTTTCCGAGGAAATCGCCCGGCTGGTGGGCTACGACAACATCCCCGCCACGCTTCCCGTGGCGCCCCCCGGACGCGGCCTCACCCGAGTGCAGCAGCAGCGCCGTCGCCTGGTCCAGGCCCTGGCCGATGCGGGGCTCACCGAGGTCCTGGCCTACCCGTTCGTGTCCAAGGCTGCCAACGACACCTTCGGCGTGGCCGGGCAGGGATCCGCCCGCAAAGCCGTCAAGCTGGCCAACCCGATCAGCGAGGAACAGGGCTACCTGCGGACCTCCATCCTCCCCGGCCTGATCGAGGTGGCCAAGCGCAACCACTCACGCGGCTTCCGCGACCTGGCGGTCTTCGAGGCCGGCCTGGTGTTCCTGCCGGGTGAGACCGTGGGGACCCCGTCCATCCCGCCGCTCGGCGTCAAGCCCTCCGACGAGGTGCTGGATGCCCTGTACGACGGCGTTCCGGACCAGCCGCTGCACATCGCAGCGGTCCTGACAGGCCACGACTCGCCCGCTGCCGCAGCCCACACGCCGCGTGCCTGGGACTGGGCCGACGCCGTGGACATTGCCCGCCTGGCCGGAGACGTCCTCGGCGTCGAAATCGTGGTCAGCCAGGGCCACCACCAGGCCTACCACCCCGGACGCGCGGCCCAGCTGGCCCTGCGTTCGGGCGAGGTTGTTGGCTACGCCGGGGAACTGCACCCCAAGCTGCTGGCCGCGCACGACATGCCGGCACGTTCGGTGGCGCTCGAGTTCAACGCCGACGCCCTGTTCGAAGCGGCAGCAGACGTCATTGTGGCGAAGCACATCTCCGGGTTCCCGGTGGCCACACAGGACGTTGCCCTGGTGGTTCCCCAGGAAATCCCGGCCGACGACGTCCTGGCCGCCCTCCGCGAAGGCGCCGGCGAGCTGCTCGAAGACGTGGCACTGTTTGACGTGTACTCAGGAAAGGGCATCGAGGACGGCAAGAAGTCGCTGGCCTTCGGGCTCCGCTTCCGTGCCGCGGACCGGACGCTCACGGCAGACGAGGCGTCTGCCGCCCGCGAGAGCGCCGTCGCCGTGGCTGCCGAGCGCTTCGGAGCCGTCCAGCGCTAAGTGTCCAGCGCAAGACCGGAAGGGCGGGTCATGGCATCAGAGCTTGTTGTGCGTGCCTGCCCGCCCTTCCGTGTACCCGGGCAGGATCCAGCACCGGCTGCAGCGGAGCTGGAACGCGAAGCCCTGCAGTTCCTGGACCCGCCGGAGCTGGAGCGCGCCCGCGCCATGATGCCCCTGCCACGGCAGGACTTCCTGGCCGCAAGGATGGCCCAGCGCCGGTTCGCTGCAGAACTGCTGGAAGTGCGCGCACAGGACCTGACCGCCAGCTACAGTTGCCCGCAGTGCGGCAGCGGTCCGGGCATCACCCACGGGAGGCCCGGTTACGCTCTTGAGGGAGCGCCGGCACCCCTGCTGCTGAGCCTGTCGCGGGCAGCAGGATGGACCTTGCTGGCCGCCGTGACGGCACCCGAGCCCGGGCAGCGGCTGGGCGTCGACGTCGAGGATCCGCTGGGGCTGGACTTTGACGGCTTCGACGCAGTGGCGCTGACGCCGGCGGAACGCCGGGCTGTGGCTTCGCTGCGGGAGGACAACCTCCTGCGCGCCCGCGCCCGGCTGTGGGCGCGGAAGGAGGCCTTCCTCAAGATGACAGGCGAGGGCCTCAGACGGCCGCCCGAGACGCTTGACGTGCTTGACCGGCCCGGTGTCACGGACCTGGCCGCCCCCGCGTCAGGGCTGCCGGACGACCTGGTGGCCGCCGTCGCCGTCGGGTGACGCCCGCCCTACTTGGATGTCCTCAGGCAGCTAGCGGACCGGCAGGGCCGGAAGTGCCTCTTCGAACAGCCAGGGATGGAGCAGCGCTTCCGAATCGATTCCGGCCACGCGGTCCGCGGTCTGGATGAACCCGGCGGTGGAGACCGAGGCGTGTCGGTTGTTAGCCGCCCAGTCGTGCAGCAGCGCGAAAAAGGCGAGGTCGCCGCACCGGTTCCGCAGCGCGTGCAGCGCGAGGGCGCCGCGCTTGTACACCCGGTCATCGAACATCAGCTCAGGCCCGGGGTCGCCAACCACGATGTCCTGGCTCCCGGCGGCGAGCTTCCGCCAGGCGGCCGCGGCGCGGTCCGCGACGCTCATGACACCGGCCGCCTCGGACCAGAGCCACTCCGCGTAGCAGGCGAACCCTTCATGCAGCCAGATGTCGCTCCAGGCAGCCACGGTCAGTGAATTGCCGAACCACTGGTGGGACAGCTCGTGGGCGATCAGCCGCTGCGATTCCCAGTCGGTGTTGAGATGGTTGGGGCCAAAGATTGAGAGCGTCTGGGCTTCGAGGGGTATTTCGAGCTCGTCCTCCGCCACCACCACGGTGTACTCCTGGAAGGGATAGGGGCCGAAGCTGTTGACGAACGTCCGCATCATCTCCGGCTGGCGGGCCAGGCCGCGGCGCGCGGCGTCTGCCAGGGCGCCGGGCACCGCGACATGCTGGGGGACGCTGCCGGGAACGGGCGTTGTATCCAGGGTCAGGACGTCGTACCGGCCAATCTGAACAGTGGCCAGGTAGGTCGACATCGGTTCGTCCTGTTCGTACGTCCAGGTCTCACGGCTGGACCCGGTCCTGCGGGAGATCAGCAGTCCGTTGCAGACGGCACGGTAATTGACGTCCGTGGTCACTGCGATCCTGTAGCTGGCTTTGTGCTGCGGGTGGTCGTTGCACGGAAACCAGGACGCGGCGCCGTTGGGCTGGCCCGCCACCAGCACTCCGTCGGTGAGTTCCTCCCAGCCCACTTCGCCCCACAATCCGCGGCGGGGAGCCGGATTTCCCTCATACCTGATGTCCAGGGTGAAGCGGTCTCCCGGCAGCAGGGCGGCGTCGGGGACCACCACCAGCTGCTCAGCGCGCTGGCTGAATTTCCGCACGCGTTTCCCGTTGAGCGAAATTTTGACGGCGCGCATTCCCGCAAGGTCCAGGACGACGGCCGACGCAGCCCGGTCCGCCTCTGCGTGCAGGACTGCCCGGCCGTTCAGCCGGTTGCTGGCCAGTTTGTAGTCCAGGTCCAGTTCGTACCTCGTGACCCGGTAGGCGTTCGTGCCGTGCCCCGGGACGTAGGGATCCGGGGATCCTGACGGCTCGTCCGGCCGCCGCACGCCGTCGGGGCTGGATGTTGCTGCAAAACTCATTGAGCGGGCCTTCGTATTGCGTACGGTGCGGATCCGGGGGACATGTCGTGCTGGAGCTACTTGAGCCTCGGGGCCGGCACTGCCGGGCCTGCCCACGGGCTGACCGGATTGCCCATCCAATAGGTCGCGGCGGGAACGGTTTCCCCGCGCATGACCAGGGATGCCGGCCCCACCGTGCCGCCCCTCGCGATGCGTGCCCGCGGAAGGATGACGCCGTGCGGTCCCATCGTGGCTCCGTCTTCGAGCGTAACAGTGTCAATGCTCATGATGCGGTCGTGGAACAGGTGCGTCTGGACCACGCAGCCCCGGTTGACCGTAGAACTCTCTCCCAGCGTCACAAGATCCGCTTCGGGCAGCCAGTAACTCTCGCACCACGTGCCACGGCCGATCTTGGCACCCAGGCCCCGCAGCCACCACACAAGGGCCGGTGTTCCCGAAGCCGACCGGGCGAACCACGGCGCGCTGACCATTTCGATGAAGGTATCCACCACCTCGTTCCGCCAGATGAATGAACTCCACAGGGCATGTTCGCCTGCCTTGATCCTGCCCACCAGCAGCCATTTGGCCGCAACGGCACTGGCCGCGGCAACAGCACCTGCTGCAAGGATCACGAGGCCGCCCAGCAGGGCTGCCACCGCGTAACCGGACAGCGTGGCGAGCCAGTCAAAGGCGAGCATCACGCCGGCGGCCAGGCCCACCGTGAGCACCACCGGAATGAACCGGCAAAGCTCCCACAGGGCGCGCGCCAGCTTCAGCCGCAGGGGCGGCTGGTAGGTCAGGGTGTTGTCGGTGGCGATGGCGGTGCGCCGCAGCCGGACCGGAGGGCTGCCCAGCCAGGAAGTGCCGGATTTGGCCTTTGCCGGGGTTGCCGAGAGGACGGCCACCAGGGAGTTCTTGGGGACGCTCCGCCCCGCACCTGTCATCCCCGAGTTGCCGAGGAAGGAACGCTTGCCGATCTTTGCCGGGGCAATCCGCATCCACCCGCCGCCAAGTTCGTACGAGGCAACCATGGTGTCGTCCGCGAGGAAAGCGCCCTCGCCCACGGTTGTCATCTTCGGGAGCAGCAGGACAGTGGACGCCTCCACGTTCTTGCCCACCTTGGCTCCGAGCAACCGCAGCCAGACCGGGGTGAAAAGGCTGGCGTAAATGGGAAACAGGACATCGCGGGCCAGGTCCAGCACCCGTTCAGTAGCCCAGACCTGCCAGCCGATCCGGCTCCGCACACGGAAGTAGCCCTCCGTGAGCCCCACGCCCAGCAGGCGGGTCGTGCCGAGGATCAGCAGGAGATTGGTGACGAACCAGGACAGCGCCGCCAGCGGCAGCGAGGCAAGGACCTGGGGAGCTGCCGCCGAGAGGGATTCGTGGCCGCGGATGAACAGGAACACCACGAACGCCCCCGCGAAAGCGGACACGTAGGGAATGGTGGCCAGCACGGCGGAGGCCGCCGCAAACGCCCCGAACCAGAGCCTGCCGATCAGCGGATGGACGGTCGGCGTCTCCGGCCAGGCGTGCTTGGCCTTGCCGATCCGCTCGGCGGGGGAGCCTGCCACCAGCTGCCCGGCCTTCACCTTCCCGAGCACGGCCGATCCCGGTTCCACCTGGCCGCCAGCTCCTATGCTTGTACCGGGCATGAGCGTACTGCGTGCGCCTACGGTGGCGCCGGCCCCGACGTGGACGGAGCCGATGTGGACGGTATCGCCGTCGATCCACCACCCGGAGAGATCCACCTCCGGTTCGATGTTGCAGCCCCGCCCCAACGACAGCATGCCGGTGACCGGCGGCAGCGAATGCAGCTGCACGTCATCGCCGATCTTCGCCCCTAGGGCTTTCGCGTAGTAGGGAACCCAGGGCGCGCTGGCCAGGCTGATGGCGCCGGACAGGTCCTGGATCTGCTCGGCCAGCCACAGGCGCAGGTGCACCTTGCCGGACCGTGGATAGGTTCCGGGGACCACGTTCCGGAGCAGGGTCCTGGCGGCCAGGACGGAGATGGCCATCCGGCCTGCAGGGCTGACGAACACCAGCCAGGAGACAGCTACCCACCACCACGAAACCACGGGAGCGGCCGCGAACCCGGCAAAGGCCGCGAGGAGGTTGTTGGCTGCTATCACATAGGTGAGCCAGCGCATCCCCACGAGGATGTGCAGGGGGACGCCCATCAGCGTCTGGAAAATCTGCGATTTCAGGGCTGTGGGACGGACTTCCCGCTCGGGCGCAGGCCCGGCTATGCCTTCAGGCAGGGATTGACGGGCTGCGTCGATCAGCGCGCCTACCCGGGGAGTGGCGTAGATGTCAGCCACGGTGATGGTGGGGTAGCGGACCCGCAATGCGGAGACGAGCTGCGCGGCGGCAAGGGATCCGCCGCCGTGGGCGAAGAAGTCCGCATCCAGGGTCGACGCCGGTGTCCCCAGGACGCTGCCCCACTGTTCGACAATCCAGCTGGCGTCGTCCGGCAGGTTCAGCGGGGCATTGTCCGCATCAGCCGCCCCTGCTCCGGCCAGCGGCCAGGGCAGGGAGTGGCGGTCCACTTTTCCGCTTGTCTTGGTGGGCAGCGATTCCACCACCGTCAGAAGGGGTATGAGCGCTGCCGGAAGGCTGGCCGCCAGCAGTTCACGGGCGCCGGTGAGGTCAACATCCGCGGTGCCCGAAGGCGCAAGGTAGCCCACCAGGATTTGGTTACCGGCCGCCGTCGTGCGGACAGCGGCCGCCGCGCCGGCGACACCCGGCAGTGCCTGCAGCGCAGCGTCGATCTCGCCGAGTTCAATCCGCCGGCCCCCGAGCTTCACCTGCTCATCGGCGCGTCCCATGAAGACCAGGCCCTCCGGTTCATAGCGGACCAGGTCGCCGGAGCGGTATGCCCGGGCCCAGCCAAGGGACGGCATCGGCGCGTACTTTTCCGCATCCTTGGCGGGGTCGAGGTACCGGGCCAGACCCACGCCACCGATGATCAGCTCGCCCACTTCGCCCTCTGCCACCGGAACGCCGCCCGCATCAACTACGGCAAGGTCCCAGCCGTCCAGGGGGAGGCCGATCCGGACGGGACCGGGCAGGCCCAGCGGCGCCGCGCACGCCACCACGGTGGCTTCCGTAGGGCCGTAGGTGTTCCACACTTCACGGCCGTCCACGGCGAGGCGCTCCGCAAGCTCCGGGGGACAGGCCTCGCCGCCGAAAATCAGCAGCCGCACGTTTTCCAGGGCTTCGGCAGGCCAGAGCGCGGCAAGGGTGGGAACGGTCGAAACCACCGTAATCCCGTGGCTGATCAGCCACGGACCGAGGTCCATTCCGGTCCGGACCAGCGACCGGGGAGCGGGGACGAGGCATGCGCCGTAGCGCCAGGCCAGCCACATCTCTTCGCAGGAAGCGTCGAATGCCACGGACAGCCCGGCCAGGACCCGGTCCTGGGGGCCAATGGGTTCGTCCCGCAGGAAGATCCGCGCCTCGGCGTCCACAAACGCTGCCGAGGACCGGTGCTGAACCGCGACCCCCTTGGGAGTGCCGGTGGAGCCTGAGGTGAAGATCACCCAGGAATCGTCACCGGGCAACGGCATTCGCGGCTCCGGAAACGGCTGTGGCCGCTTCTCTTTTGTGGCGATCTCGCCATCGGTCTTCAAGATGGCCGCCACACGGGCTTCGCTGAATACCAGCCTTGCACGTTCGTCGGGGTCATCAGCATCCACCGGGACGTAGGCGGCCCCGATCAGCAGGATCGCCAGGATGGAGACGTAGAGCCTGTTGGTGCCGGAAGGGATGCGGACGCCGATCTTGTCGCCGGCCCCGAGGCCCGCCTGATGCAGCTCACGCGCCGTTGCCCGGACCTCGGCCATCAGCTGTGCATAGCTCAGCCGCCGGTGGCCGTCGTCCAGGGCCGAGGCCTCCGGATACGTCCTGGCCGTCTCCTGGAGGATGTCGATCAGCGTCCGCTCCGGCGGCGCGGCAGCGGCGCCCGGGAGTTGCGGCAGATACACGTTCCGGACCGCCGGACGTGCATCGGGGCCGGTCTCCGGCGCGGGCACGGATCCGGGAGCTAGCGGTAGTTCAGTCACGGGGTGATTCTTTCCGCTCAAGATGAACAGAAGGTGTCGCAGTTCGCCGGGGGTTTGCCCGGCGTTTGTGCCGCGTTTACCGGACCCGCTCTGCCTACCCTTTTGCCGGCCCCTCGACCGGCCCTCTCCTGACGGGTCAGGGGACCAGGATGACCTTGCCGGTGGTGCGGCGCTGTTCGAGGTCGTCGTGCGCCTGGGCTGCCTTCGCCAGGTCGTAGCGTCCGCCGATCAGGACCTTGAGGCTGCCGTTGGCGGCGGCCGCGAAGATCTCGTCGGAGCGCCAGCGGCGTTCCTGGGCGTTGCGCAGGAAGTGGCTTATGGTCGGCCGGGTCAGGTACAGGGAGCCGCCGGCGTTTAGCCGCTGCGGATCGAACGGCGGAACCGGCCCGGAGGCGGCACCGAACAGCACCAGCGTGCCGCGGACACGCAGGGCAGCCAGGGAACCGTCGAAAGTGTCCTTCCCGACGCCGTCGTACACCGCGTCCGCGCCGGTTCCGTCGGTCAGCTCCCGGACCCGGGCGGAAAAGCCTTCGTAGCGCAGTACATGGTCGGCACCGGCTTCGCGGGCCAGCTTCTCCTTCTCGTCGGTGGAGACGGTGGTGATGACGCGGGCGCCCTTCGCCTTGAGCAGCTGGATCATCAGCAGCCCCACGCCGCCGGCGCCGGCGTGGACCAGTATGGTGTGGGCCGGTTCGACGCGGAAAGAGGAGTTGATCAGGTAGTGCGCGGTGATCCCCTGGAGCGGCAGTGCGGCCGCAGTGAAGTCGTCGACGCCGCGGGGGACAGGGAGTGCCTTGTCCTCGTCGATGAGGATGTAGCCGGCATAGCAGTTGGTGCCTTCAGCGGTGGCCACCCGGTCTCCGAGGGAGAACACCGTTACCCCGTCTCCCACTTCCTCCACCGTTCCGGCTGCCTCGGACCCCGGAGTGAACGGATACGACACCTTGTAGGTGCCGCTGCGCTTGTAGGTGTCGATGAAGTTCACGCCGGTGGCGGCGACCTTGACCAGAATCTGGCGGGGACCGGGGACGGGCCGCTCAACCTCGGCCAGTTCCAGGACGTCCGGACCGCCCGCCTGGCGGGCGACGATTGCATGCATCATATGTCTCCTTCCCTGGGCTGGGATTTCCAGGCCCGGATACTGGGTCCATCCTAGGGATACCGCTGCCAACGACGAAGTGACGGCCGGTAACCGGCCGTCACTTCGGGTCAAACGTGGATTGCGGAGGTGTGCCTGCCTGGCAGGCGGGGGTGCCTAGTAGCGGCGGGTGACGGTAGCCATGGGGCATTCGAAGTGGCGGCCGGCGGAGAGCCCTACGTCATTGAGGTAGCGGACGATGATGCCGTAGGACTGCAGCAACGTGGTCTCCGTGTAGGGGACCTGGTGCTTGGCGCAGAACTCCCGGACAATCACGGCGGCCTTGTCCAGCTGCGGGCGGGCCATGTCGGGGAAGAGGTGATGCTCGGCCTGGCGGTTGAGGCCGCCAAGCAGGATGTCCATGAAACGGCCGCCGGAGATGTTCCGGGACGTCAGCACCTGGCGGCTGAAGAAGTCCACGCGGCTGTCCGCGGGCAGGACGGGCATGCCCTTGTGGTTCGGGGCGAAGGAAGCGCCCATGTAGAAACCGAAGACGGCGAGCTGGACGCCGATGAATGCCAGGGCCATGCCCCAGGGCAGGAAGGTGAAGGTGAGGACCGGCAGCAGGCTCAGGCGTGCCACGAGGATCGGGATTTCAACCCAGCGGTGCGTGACCTTGGCGCGGCGGAAGATGAACTTGACCGAATCGATCTGCAGGCCGAGGCCCACCAGGAACAGCAGCGGGAAGAAGAACCAGCCCTGCTTGCGCGTAAGGAAGGAGAACCGTCCCTGCCGGGCTTCAACAGCTTCGGTGTGGAAAGCGATGGGTCCGGGGGCGATGTCAGGGTCCTTGGAAATGACGTTCGGGTGATTGTGGTGGGCGCCGTGCTTCTGCTCCCACCAGGAATAGCTCATGCCGGCCACGGAAGTGGCGAGCAGCCTGGCGGCCCAGTCGTTGGCACGGCGGGAGGCAAAGATCTGGCGGTGCCCGGCCTCGTGGGCCAGGAAGCTCAGTTGGGTGCACAGGACGCCCAGGGCGGCGGCGATGAGGAGCTGGAACCAGCTGTCACCGATGAGCGCGAAACCGAACCAGGTGGCGGTCATCAGGAGTACCAGGACGGAGAAGACCGTGATGTAGAACCCGACGCGCCGTTCGAGGAGGCCCGCGGCCTTAACGGTCTTCAGGAGTTCTGAGTAGCTCAAGACAACCGCATTGGGCTGCCGGACACGCGACTGGGGGCGCTCCGAAGTAATTGTGGGGGACATGGACTCGGGGCCTCGTAACTGTTACGGGCAACGCTGCAGCCGACATTCGGACCGCACGGTCAAGATCACCCTTCTTCCAGCATACGCTGGCCCTCCTAACCCCGAAGCGCTGGCTATTACGGGCAGGCCCCATCGCATGCATAAATATCGGCCTCTATGCATAGTCTTGCTGTATAGTCGTTTCCATGACTATTTCTGTTGCCGTTTCCGGTGCGAGCGGTTACGCCGGCGGTGAGGTGCTTCGGCTCCTGGCCGGACATCCCGACGTCACCATCGGCGCCATCACAGCGCACAGCAACGCCGGTTCCAGACTAGGCGAATTGCAGCCGCATCTCCATGGGTTGTCCAGCCGCATCCTTGAGGACACGACCGTGGCGAACCTCTCGGGCCACGACGTGGTGTTCCTGGCACTTCCGCACGGAGCCTCCGCCGAGATTGCGGCCCAACTGCCGGAGGGCACGGTAGTGATCGACGCCGGTGCCGACCACCGCCTGGAAGATCCCGCCGCCTGGGAGAAGTTCTATGGTTCTGCGCACGCCGGAACGTGGCCCTACGGGCTGCCCGAGCTGCCGGGCCAGCGGGAGAAGCTCAAGGGGGCCAAGCGGATCGCCGTACCGGGCTGCTACCCGACGTCGGCTCTGCTGGCCCTGACGCCCGGGTTCGCCGGCAGCCTCCTCCAGCCCGACGACGTCGTGATCGTCGCCGCGTCCGGCACATCGGGTGCCGGGAAAGCCGCGAAGGTCAACCTCATCGGCTCCGAGGTCATGGGATCCATGAGCCCCTACGGCGTGGGCGGCGGCCACCGGCACACCCCCGAAATCGAGCAGGGGCTCGGCAACGCCGCGGGCGAGCCGGTGACGGTGTCCTTTACGCCAACCCTTGCCCCGATGAGCCGCGGCATCCTCACCACCGCAACAGCCCGGGTGAAGCCCGGCGTCACGGCAGCGGAGCTGCGCAGCGCGTGGGAAGAGGCTTACGACGACGAGCCGTTCGTGCACCTGCTCCCCGAGGGGCAGTGGCCCGCCACCAAGTCCGTGCAGGGTTCCAACCACGCCGTAATGCAGCTGGCCTTCGACGCCCACACCGGCCGCGTCATCGTCACCTGCGCCATCGACAACCTGACCAAGGGGACTGCCGGCGGCGCCGTGCAGTCCATGAATATCGCCGTTGGCCTGGCGGAAACCGCCGGCCTCAACCTGCAGGGAGTTGCTCCGTGACCGTTACCGCCCCCAAGGGATTCCGCGCCGCCGGCGTCAAAGCCGGACTGAAGGCGTCCGGCAACCCGGACCTCGCCCTCGTGGTCAACGACGGCCCATCAAAAGCGGCGGCGGCGGTGTTCACCTCGAACCGGGTGGCCGCGGCACCCGTCCACTGGTCCCGCCAGGTGGTCAAGGACGGCCGCGTTGACGCCGTCATCCTCAACTCCGGCGGCGCCAACGCCTGCACCGGCCCGCAGGGCTTCCAGAACACCCACACCACGGCGGAAAAGACCGCCGAAGTGCTGGGCGTCTCCGCCACGGACATTTTTGTCTGCTCCACAGGCCTGATCGGCGAGCAGCTGCCCATGGACAAGATCATCCCGGCCATCGGCGCAGCAAAGTCAGCCCTGAGCGCAGACGGCGGCCCTGCTGCCGCCACGGCGATCATGACCACGGATTCGGTGTCCAAGGAAGCCGTCTTCACCGGCAAGGACGCCGAAGGCAACGAATACACCATCGGCGGTATGGCCAAGGGCGCCGGGATGCTTGCTCCCGGGCTGGCCACCATGCTGGTGGTCATCACCACCGACGCGGACGTCCAGCCTGAAATGCTCGACGTCGTGCTCCGCGACGCCACCCGGGTCACCTTTGACCGGGCGGACTCGGACGGCTGCATGTCCACCAACGACACCGTGGTTCTGCTGGCCTCGGGCGCGTCGGGCGTCGTACCTTCGGCCCGGGACTTCGGTGCGGGACTGACCCAGGTCTGCGCCGAACTGGCCCGCAAGCTGATCGGCGACGCCGAGGGCGCCAGCCATGACATCGCTATCCGCACCTTCAACGCTGCCAGCGAGAAGGACGCGGAGATCGTGAGCCGGGCCGTGGCACGCTCCAACCTCTTCAAGGCGGCCATCTTCGGCAAGGACCCCAACTGGGGGCGGGTACTCTCGGCCGTCGGCACCACTGACGCCGTGTTCGAACCGGACCAGCTGAACGTTTCCATGAACGGCGTGCAGATCTGCCGGAACGGAAGCATCGGCGAGGACCGCAGCCTTGTGGACCTGGAGCCCCGCGAAGTCCTGGTGGGGATCGACCTGCAGGCCGGAGAGGCCGAAGCCACGATCTGGACCAACGACCTCACGCACGACTACGTCCACGAAAACAGCGCCTACTCAAGCTAGGCTGCGCACCCATTCTCCGGGGGAGACAGCATGAACACCCAGACACGCGAGACCACCTCAATGAGTGACGCCCAGGACAAAGCCGGCACGCTGATTGAGGCCCTTCCGTGGATCCAGCGTTTCGCCGGCTCCACCATGGTGATCAAGTACGGCGGCAACGCCATGGTCAACGATGAGCTCCGCCGTGCGTTCGCCGAGGACGTGGTGTTCCTGCACCATGTGGGAATCCACCCCGTTGTGGTGCACGGGGGAGGTCCGCAGATTAACGCCATGCTCAACCGCCTGGGCATCGAGTCCGAATTCAAGGGCGGCCTGCGCGTCACCACCCCTGAGGCCATGGACGTGGTCCGCATGGTTCTGACCGGCCAGGTCGGCCGCGAACTCGTGGGCCTCATCAACTCCCATGGCCCTTACGCCGTCGGCATGTCCGGTGAGGACGGCGGCCTGCTGCGCGCAGTCCGCACGGGAACGGTCGTGGACGGCGAAGAAGTGGACCTGGGCCTGGTCGGCGAGGTCGTGGGCGTCAACCCGGAAGGCATCGTCGATATCCTCGCGGCAGGCCGGATCCCGGTGATTTCAACTGTCGCCCCGGAAATCATTGATGAGGGCAGCAGCGACGAAGGAACCCGGCGGTTCCAGACCACCGGCCAGGTGCTCAACGTCAACGCGGACACCGCGGCGGCTGCCGTCGCGGCGGCCCTTGGCGCCTCCAAGCTGGTCATCCTGACCGACGTCGAGGGCCTCTACGCGAACTGGCCGGACAAGTCATCGCTCATCTCGTCCCTGACGGCGTCAGAGCTGCGGGAGATGCTGCCGCGGCTTGAGTCGGGCATGATCCCCAAAATGGCCGCCTGCCTGAAAGCGGTCGACGAAGGCGTGGAGCGCGCGCACATTGTGGACGGGCGCCTGCCGCACTCCATGCTGCTGGAAACATTCACTGCTGCGGGCATTGGCACGCAGGTTGTCCCGGACGAGGAAACGAACGCATGAGCCAGATTGAAAAGTCCCCGGTGGTCGAGCTGGTGGAGACCCGCGGCCACACAACCGGAGCCGAGTGGCTGACCCGGTACTCCTCCTCACTCATGGGCGTCTTCGGCACACCGCAGCGTGTCCTGGTCCGCGGCGCCGGATGCCTGGTCTGGGATGCCGACGGCAAGGAGTACCTGGACCTGCTGGGCGGCATCGCCGTGAACGCCATGGGCCACGCCCACCCGTTCGTGACGTCGGTGATCTCCAGCCAGCTGGCCACGCTGGGCCACGTCTCCAACTTCTTCACCAGCCCCACGCAGATCGCACTGGCCGAAAAGCTGCTCGAACTTAGCAAGGCGCCGGCCGGTTCCAAAGTGTTCTTCGCGAACTCCGGAACCGAAGCCGTCGAAGCCGCGTTCAAGCTGGCGCGCCGCAACTCAGGCGCAGGCGCGGATGGGACCGGGAAAACAAGGACCAAGATCATCGCGCTTGAGGGCGCTTTCCACGGCCGGACCATGGGCGCCCTCGCCCTGACCGCCAAGGAAGCGTACCGGGCGCCGTTTGAACCGCTGCCCGGCGGCGTTGTGCATATCCCGTTCGGGGACGTCGACGCCCTCGTGGACGCCATCGACGAAACGACGGCGGCTGTCTTCCTCGAACCGATCCAAGGCGAAGCCGGTGTCCGGCCGCTGCCCGCCGGCTACCTGCAGGCCGCGCGCGAAGCCACCACGAAGGCGGGCGCACTGCTGATCCTCGATGAAGTCCAGACCGGCATCGGGCGGACCGGCAAATGGCTGGCCAGCGAAGACGCCGGGATCGTCCCGGACGCGGTGACCCTGGCCAAGGGCCTGGGCGGCGGTTTCCCGATCGGGGCGCTGCTCACCTTCGGCCCCGAGACGTCCGCGCTCCTCACGGCCGGTCAGCACGGCACCACTTTCGGCGGGAATCCGGTGGCGACGGCTGCTGCGCTGGCAACGCTGCACGCGATCGAGAGCCAGCGCGTCCTGGACAACGTCCGCAGCGTGGGGGAACGCCTCCGCTCGAAGCTGGCGGCAGTCGACGGCGTCACGGAAGTGCGCGGCGAAGGCCTCCTGATCGGCTTTGACCTGGACGCGGAAGTCGCTCCCGCCGTCGTCACCGCAGGACTCGATGCCGGGTTCATCATCAACAGCCCCGGCCCGCGCACCATCCGCCTTGCCCCGCCGCTGATCCTGACCGCCGAACAGGCGGACAGCTTCATCCAGGCACTGCCCACGCTCCTCCAGACCGCAAAGGATGCCCAGTGACCAGCTCCGCAACCACCCGTCACTTCCTCAAGGACACCGACCTCACCCCCGCTGAGCAGGCCGAGGTCCTGGACCTGGCCGTCCGCATGAAGGCCGCGCCCTACAGCGTCCAGCCGTTCGCCGCCGAACGCAGCGGGCGCAAGACCGTCGCCGTCATCTTCGATAAGACCTCCACCCGGACCCGGGTCTCGTTCGCCACCGGCGTGGCGGACATGGGCGGAAACGCCCTGATCATCAACCCTGGCGAAGCGCAGATCGGCCACAAGGAATCGGTGGAGGACACCGCCAGGGTCCTGGAGCGCATGGTCTCCACCATCGTCTGGCGTACCGGCGCACACGCGGGACTCGTGGCCATGGCGGAGAACTCCAAGGTCCCGGTCATCAACGCCCTGTGCGACGACTACCACCCCTGCCAGCTGCTGGCTGACCTGCTTGCCGTCAAGGAACACAAGGGAGAGCTCAAGGGCCTCACCATGAGCTACCTCGGCGACTCCGCCAACAACATGGCGAACTCTTACCTGCTGGCCGGAGTGACCGCCGGGATGCACGTGCGCATCGCGGGTCCGGACGGCTACCTGCCGTCCGCCGATATCGTGGCCGCGGCCGAAGAGCGTGCAGCGGAAACGGGCGGCTCGGTCCTGATCACCACGGACGCCACGGAAGCGCTCAAGGGCGCCGATGTGGTCGCCACCGACACCTGGGTGTCCATGGGCCAGGAGGCCGAAAAGGAAGCCCGGCTCCAGCTGTTCCGCGACTACTCCGTGGACGAGGCGGCGATGCAGCTTGCGGCGCCGGACGCCGTCGTGCTTCACTGCCTGCCGGCGTACCGGGGCTATGAGATCTCCGCGGGAGTCATCGACGGCCCGCAGTCGATCGTCTGGGACGAGGCGGAAAACCGCCTGCACGCCCAGAAGGCGCTGATGGCCTGGCTCATGCACCGGTCGGGGCTGGCCGTTGTTGACGGACTGGCGCCGGTCGGAGGACTCGGATAATGTCCGTCCCTCCGGCGGCGCAGGGCGCGAGTCCGGCCACCAAAACGGCCAGGCTGGCGCGGATTACCGCGATCCTGACCGGCGAGTCGGTCCGTTCGCAGGCGGAGCTTGCAGCGCTGCTGGCGGACGACGGCGTCCAGGTCACCCAGGCCACGCTGTCCCGCGACCTCGTGGAACTCGGCGCCGTCCGGGTCCGCGGCAAGGACGGCGTGCTCGTCTACGCCGTTCCGGGGGAGGGCGGCGAGCGTGCGGCCAAGTCCGGCGTCACGCAGGAGATCCTGGATGCCCGGCTCGCACGGCTGTGCGGGGAACTGCTCGTCACCGCGGAAGCTTCGGCGAACATCGTGGTACTCAGGACCCCGCCGGGAGCGGCGAACTTCCTGGCCCTGGCCATCGACCATTCAGTCATGCCGTCCATCCTGGGGACCATCGCCGGGGACGACACCGTCCTGCTGGTCACCCGCGACCCGCTGGGCGGCGCGGACGTGGCCGCCCGCTTCCTGCATTTTGCAGAAGAAGCGGGCCAATAAGCTTGAAAACAACCAAGAACCAAACAACTAAGGAGCATTTGACGTGACTGAGCGTATTGTTCTGGCCTACTCCGGTGGCCTCGATACTTCCGTAGCCATCGGCTGGATCGGTGAAGCCACCGGTGCCGAGGTCATCGCTGTGGCGGTCGACGTCGGACAGGGCGGCGAGTCGTTGGAGACCATCCGTCAGCGCGCCCTGGGCTGCGGCGCCGTCGAAGCCTACGTGGCCGACGCCAGCGATGAGTTCGCCAACGAGTACTGCATGCCCACGCTGAAGGCCAACGCCCTCTACCAGGGCCACTACCCGCTGGTCTCCGCGATCTCCCGCCCGGTGATCGTCAAGCACCTGGTCAAGGCTGCCCGCGAATTCGGCGCCACGACCGTTGCCCACGGCTGCACCGGCAAGGGCAACGACCAGGTCCGCTTCGAGGTGGGCATCCAGACCCTCGGTCCGGACCTCAAGTGCATCGCACCGGTCCGCGACCTCGCCCTCACCCGCGACAAGGCCATCGCCTTTGCCGAGGAAAAGGGACTGCCGATCGAGACCACCAAGAAGAACCCGTACTCGATCGACCAGAACGTCTGGGGCCGCGCCGTAGAAACCGGCTACCTCGAGGACATCTGGAACGCCCCCACCAAGGACATCTACGACTACACGGCCGCCCCGGAGTTCCCGCCGGCGCCGGACGAGGTCACCATCTCCTTCGAAGCTGGTGTTCCGGTAGCGATCGACGGCGTCAAGGTCACCCCGCTGCAGGCCATCAAGGAACTCAACCGCCGGGCCGGTGCCCAGGGCGTGGGCCGGATCGACGTCGTCGAGGACCGCCTCGTCGGCATCAAGTCCCGCGAAATCTACGAAGCCCCGGGAGCAATGGCGCTGATCACCGCGCACAAGCACCTCGAGGACATCACCGTCGAGCGCGAGCAGGCCCGCTTCAAGGCCACCGTCGGCCAGCGCTGGTCCGAACTGGTCTACGACGGCCAGTGGTTCTCCCCGCTCAAGCGCTCCCTGGACGCCTTCATCGAAGACACCCAGAAGCACGTCTCCGGCGACATCCGGATGACCCTGCACGGTGGCCAGGCAGTGGTCAACGGCCGCCGCTCCGAGACTTCGCTCTACGACTTCGACCTCGCCACGTACGACACCGGCGACACCTTCGACCAGTCGATGGCCCGCGGCTTCATCGAGCTGTGGGGCATGTCCGCCAAGGTTGCCTCCGGCCGCGACATCCGCGTCGCAGGAAAGTAGCCCCTGTGGCTGAGCAGAAGGCGGAAGCCACGAACACGGGTGCGCTGTGGGGCGGCCGCTTTGCCGGCGGCCCCGCGGACGCCCTGGCGGCACTGAGCAAGTCCACCCACTTTGACTGGCGGCTGGCCCGCTACGATATCGCCGGATCCAAGGCGCACGCCCGCGTGCTGCACAAGGCCGGGCTGCTGGACGATGCCGAGCTCGAAGGCATGCTCGCTGCGCTGACGCAGCTGGACGAGGACGTTGCCTCCGGCGCCTACCTGCCGGCGGAGTCCGATGAGGACGTGCACGGCTCGCTGGAACGCGGGCTGATCGAGCGCGCCGGCACCCAGCTCGGCGGCAAGCTCCGCGCCGGGCGGTCGCGCAACGACCAGGTGGCCACGCTGGGGCGGATGTTCCTGCGTGACCACGCCCGGATTATTGCCCGCGGCGTGCTGGCAACGATCGAGGCACTGGTGGACCAGGCCAAGGCGCACCAGGGCGTGGCCATGCCGGGCCGCACCCACTTGCAGCACGCGCAGCCGGTCCTGCTCAGCCACCACCTGCTGGCCCACGCCTGGGCGCTGCTGCGCGATGTGCAGAGGCTGCAGGACTGGGACAAGCGCGCAGGGGTTTCGCCTTACGGCTCCGGTGCCCTGGCGGGCTCCTCGCTGGGCCTTGACCCGGAAGCCGTGGCCGCGGACCTGGGCTTCTTCTCGGCAACCCATAACTCGATCGACGGCACCGCCTCCCGCGACGTCTTCGCCGAGTTCGCCTGGGTCACCGCCATGATCGGTGTTGACCTGTCCCGGGTCTCGGAGGAAGTCATCCTGTGGGCCACGAAGGAGTTCTCCTTTGTCACCCTGCACGATTCCTACTCCACCGGTTCCTCGATCATGCCGCAGAAGAAGAACCCGGATGTGGCCGAGCTGGCGCGCGGGAAGGCCGGCCGGCTCATCGGCAACCTGACCGGGCTGCTGGCCACGCTCAAGGGCCTGCCGCTGGCGTACAACCGCGACCTGCAGGAAGACAAGGAACCGGTGTTCGACGCCGCCGACACGCTGGAAGTCCTGCTCCCGGCAGTCTCCGGCATGATCGCGACGCTGAAGTTCAACACCGAACGGATGGAGTCGCTGGCACCCCAGGGCTTCGCACTGGCCACGGACATAGCCGAATGGCTGGTCCGACAGGGCGTTCCGTTCCGCGAGGCGCATGAGCTCTCCGGTGCGGCCGTCAAGCAGGCCGAAGGCCGCGGCGTGGAGCTGTGGGACCTCACGGACGCGGAATACGCCACGATCTCGGAGCACCTGACGCCGGAGGTCCGCACGGTCCTCAGCACCGAAGGCTCGCTCAACAGCCGCAGCTCCCAGGGCGGAACGGCACCGGCCGCCGTCGAGCGCCAGCTCGTCGCGCTGGAAGCCGAGCTTGCCGGTGTCCGCGGGTACACCAGCTAGCAGCCGCACGCTCTCTCAGTTGTTGCAGCTTTTTGGCCAACGCTCTCTCACTTCCGCAAGAAAGTGAGAGAGCGTTGCCGGTATTCATGCAACAACTGAGAGAGCGTTGTGGGTTTACCGCTGAACGTTTCCCGCTAGCATGTCGCCATGACCGATGCCTTCCGCCAGCACCTCCGTGCCCTGCCGGACTTTCCCGAAAATCTGCCGGATTTTGACGCAGGGGCTGCCCCGGCGGACCCGGCCGAACTGTTCCGGCGGTGGCTCGCGGAGGCGCTGGCCGCAGGCGAGCCGCAGCCGCACGCGTGCAGCCTGTCCACCGTGGGGCCCGGGGCGCAGCCCTCGTCCCGGATGCTGATCCTGAAGGACATCGACGACGACGGCTGGCACATCGCGACGTCGCGCACCTCGCGCAAGGGGAGGGAACTCGCGGCCAACCCGAAGGCCGCACTGAATTTCTACTGGCCGCTGCAAGGCAGGCAGGTCCGGGTGGCTGGCCCCGTCGTGGCACTTTCCGCGGAGGCGTCCGCGGCGGACTGGGATGCCAGGCCCGCGTCGGACGGCAGCCGGAATCCGGACTGGCAGCTCTATGCCATCCAGCCGCTGGAGATCGAGTTCTGGCAGGCACGCCACGACCGCCGCCACGTGCGCCACCGCTATGGTCCGGGCCAGGAGCGCGGGCTGCGTTAAGTCGGATTAACCGTCCGCTACGATTGCCATATGACCGCAATCACACCGGACGCACTGCTCGCCGAACTCCACAAAGCTGCCGACGTCGTTGCCTCCCAAGCCGGCAAACTCACCGAAGAAGACGTCTCCGCACCCTCCACGCTGCCAGGCTGGACGCGCGGGCACGTCCTGGCGCACATCGCCGGGATCTCGAACGCCATGGCCCGGCAACTCGAATTCGCCAGCCGCGGCGAGACCGTGGATCTGTACGACGGCGGCTATGAAGGCCGCACCAAGGCTATCGAGATGGCCGCCGGACACAGCCTGGCGCAGCATCGTGCCGATCTGGACTCTGCGCTGGAACGGGCCCTGCGGGCCTTCGATTCTTTGGATGCTGCCGGCTGGCAGGTGCCTATTTCCTACCGCGGCGGAGTGGTGCTGGACGGAGGTTCCGCCCTGTGGCGGGAACTCGTGATCCATACCTCGGACCTCAACACCGGACTCGGTCCCGAGACCTGGAGCCGCACGTTCTGCGAGGAGCTTTTCGGATTCCTGGCGGCACGTGTTCCGGAGGGGCAGAAGTTCGTGCTCCAGCCCCTGGGCCTGCCGCCGGTGACTATTGGCACGGGAAACCGGTCCACTGTCATCAACGGAATGCTGACGGACATTGCCGCGTGGCTGGCGGGACGCGAACCGACACTGGGAAGCCTGCGCGCGTCTGCAGCTGCCGACGGTGTTGACCTCCCGGAGCTCCTGCCCTGGCCTTCGGGCGTTCCGATCACCAAATAGCCGCAGCGCACCCCGCTGGTGTCAGCGCTTTTCGCGTCCCAGCAAGCTTTCCTTGACCTTGAGCCCCCACCTGAATCCGCCCAGCGTGCCGTCCGTCCGTACCACGCGGTGGCACGGCACGAACAGGGCTGCCGCGTTCAAGGCACACGCACTGGCCGCGGCGCGGACAGCCTTCGGGTTCCCGGACAGCTCAGCGTATTCGGTGTACGTCACTGCCCTTCCGGGGCTGACCGTCCGGAGGACGTCCCAGGCATGGCTGCGGAACGGCCCGGACTTCTGCAGCACCCGCACCCGCATGGCAGGCTCCGGATCGCCGGCGTAGAAAGCATCCACGGCGTCAGAAATTTCGCCCAGCTCCAGGACCGGGACGAACTCGTCCGGCAGCAGCTCGGGATGGATCTGGCCGGTCAGCTCCGCCGGCTCCGCGGTCCAGCCGGACGCCAGGACGGCGCCGTCGCGGGCAATGATGGTGAACGGGCCGTCCGGAGTGGACATGGTCAGTAATTCGGCTTTCATGGCTTCGCTTTCTTGGGTCAAGTCTTCTGAGCTAGATCGTCTGGGTTAAATCGCCGGAACGGCAGACGGCGTGGTTACCGGGAGCTTGGGTTTGGGCTTGGAGCGCAGGGCCGCCGCACGCCAGAGGTGCATCGTGGCATACGAGCGCCAGGGGCGTACTTCGGTGAAATCCGCTGTGTGTTCGCCGGGCGGCCGGCCGTTCGCCTGTGTGCCGGCGTCGAGCGCAAGGATCCCGTTTCTCACCGCGGCATCGTTGGCCAGGAAAACGTCCGGGGCCCCGATCACCCGCATTGCAACGTATCCCACGGTCCACGGTCCGACGCCGGGGAGCGGGAGGAGCTTGGCGTGCAGCCCGGCGAGGTCGTCGCCGTAGCCGAGTTCGAGATCCCCGGAGGCTATGGCGGCAGCGGCGGTACGGACGGAATCGATCCGCCGCTGCGGACCACGCAGCAGGCCGAAGCCGGAGTCGGCGATCTCGGTGGCCGTCGGGAACAACCGGTGCAGGCCGTCCGCGGGCACCTGGCTCTCACTTCCGCAGCCGGACAGCTGGGTCAGCGCCGTCCGGGCGGCTGCGACGGTGATCTGCTGTCCGATCATGGCCCGAATCAGCAGCTCCTGCGGATCCACAGCCCCGGGCATCCGCATGCCGGGCAGGGCTTTGACGGCCGGCCCCAGCCGCGGATCGGCCGCCAGCGCGCTGTCGATGGCCACCGGGTCGGCATCGAGATCCAGGAGCCGCCGGACCCGGCTGAGCAGGGACGGCAGGTCCCGCAGGTCCACTGCACCGATGGTGAGGATCAGGGGCCGCCCCGGGGCGCCGGCGTCGTACTCAACGCTGAAGCGGGCATCGGCGTGGGGGAGCCGCAGGGTCCTGGCGTAGGAGGTCGAGGTACCGGTCTCGATTCCCGGAATGGACCGGACCGCGAGGAAGTCGAAAATGCCCGGGTCGAACGGTTCACGGTAGGGCAGGTTGAGCGTCAGTGCCGTTGTGGCGGGCGGTGCCCGGTGGTGGCGGGCGGTGCCCCGCAGCGCCGTGGGCGTCATGGCAAAGACCTCGCCGATGGTTTCGTTGAACTGGCGGACGCTGCTGAACCCGGCCGCGAAGGCCACGTCGGCGAGCTTCATCTGCGTGGATACCAGAAGGGTACGGGCGGTCTGCGCCCTGCTGGCCCGTGCCAGCGACAACGGACCGGCGCCCAGCTCGTGGCTGAGGATCCGGTTGAGCTGCCGTGACGAGTAACCCAGCCGCGAGGCAAGCCCCTCCACGCCGTCGCGGTTGATCACGCCGTCGTTGATGAGCCGCATGGCCCGGCCGGCGATATCGGAACGGATGTTCCACGCGGGTGTGCCCGGAACGGCTTCCGGAAGGCATCGCTTGCAGGCTCGGTACCCTGCGTCATGGGCGGCAGCGGACGTTTCGTAGAACGTGACGTTCTCCGCCTTCGGCGTCCTGGCAGGGCAGGACGGACGGCAGTAGATGCCGGTTGTCCTGACAGCCGTATAGAACTGCCCGTCGAAACGGGTGTCGCGGGCATCGATAGCCCGGTAGCGTTGCCAGAAGTCCATGGCTCCATCCTGTCAGCTCGCCACAGCCGGTGCTAGCGGAAATCGGACACGGCCGTGGCGGTATATATCAAGCCGGTCTTGTTAAAGTCGATGCATGAGCAGCAGCCCGCCACGAACCGGACACGAACATGCCGTGCGGCAGCTGCTGTCCGGGGACGCCCGGCACGTGGCGCCCCTGCTGCTCGGCGCGGTTCTTACCTATGACAGTCCCGAAGGTGCGGTCTCGGTCCGGATCACCGAGGTGGAGGCCTACCTCGGGCCGCACGACTCCCAGCACCCGGACCCGGGTTCCCACACGTTCCGCGGCCCCACCGGGCGCAATAAGCCCATGTTCGGACCGGCCGGGCATCTGTACGTCTACTTCACCTACGGAATGCACTACTGCGCCAACATTGTCTGCGGACCGCCCGGGGTTGCCTCGGCGCTGCTGCTCCGTGGCGGGGAAATAGTGGGCGGCCAAGAACTTGCACGGACGCGGCGTCCGACGTCGAAATCCCCCAAGGATCTGGCCAGCGGGCCAGCCCGGCTTGCCACGGCACTGGGACTGACGACGGCGGACAGCGGCCGGGACGTCCTCGGCGAACCGTTCCGGCTGGAGCTGCCGGTGTCACGGGCACGCGACATCAGCACGGGACCGCGCGTCGGGGTTTCAGGTGCGGGGGGCAGCCACGCCTATCCGTGGCGGTACTGGCTGACCGGTGACCCCACGGTCTCGCGCTATAAGGCCGCGAAAGCCCGTCCGGTTTAGGCGCCGCTGCCATACGGGGCGGACCGTGAAGAATGGCCGCCACCGGCATAGGGTGGATGCGTGAATCAATCCGAGCCGGGCCAAGCCAGAAGAACCGTCCCCGTGGACCAGCTGATCAACAGCCTGTGCGCCACGGTGCCGGACTACCCCAAGCCGGGCATCATCTTCAAGGACCTGACGCCTGTCTTTGCCAACGGTGCGGCGCTGCGCGCTGTCGTGGACGCACTGGTGGAGCCGTTCAAAGGACAGTTCGACGCCGTGGCCGGAGTTGAAGCGCGCGGCTTCCTGCTGGCGGCCGCTGCCGCCTACGCCACCAACACCGGCGTCGTCACAGTCCGGAAAGCCGGCAAACTACCTCGCAAGGTGGTCGCCGAGGACTACGCGCTGGAGTACGGCACCGCAACGCTGGAACTGCACACCACCGACCTGCCTGCCGGGAGCCGTGTGCTGATTCTCGACGACGTCCTGGCGACCGGCGGCACGCTCGGCGCCGCCACCAGGCTGTTTGAACGGTGCGGCGTCCATGTTTCCGGAGTGGGCGTGGTCATGGAGCTCGGCGAACTCCGCGGGCGTTCGGCGCTTACCGGCCACCGTGTCCGCTCGCTCATCCGGATCTGACGTGGGCCTCCGGGGATCGGTGCCGCCGGGATCGGTGCCGCGGGGAGTTTGGCACCGGAAAACGGCGAAACTGAAATGTTTCAGGCGCGTTCACCAAAATGGTTGTAGAATGGACGGTCCGTCTTTTGCGATAGGGGAAAGTCTCGATGTTCGACGCTGATTTGGCCCATGAACGGGACTACGTTGCTGGACTGTATGCCCGCCTCGATGAGTTGCGCGAGGAAAAGCGTACTCAACTGGCCCAGGTCCGCCGTGCCGGAGCCGTGGGAACCATGCAGAACGTTTCCGAACGGGACGCCTTCGCGGCCCTCTATGAGGACCGCCTGGCGCAGCTGGATGCTGTGGACGACCGGCTGGTGTTCGGCCGCCTCGACCTGGACTCGGGGGAGGCACAGTACATCGGCCGTATCGGCCTCACCACGGATGACCTCCAGCGGCTCATGGTTGACTGGCGCGCGCCTGAAGCCGGGCATTTCTACCAGGCCACGGCCTTCGACCGCCAGGGCGTGCGCCGCCGCCGCCATCTGATCCTGCAGGGCCGCGAGGTCAAGGCCATTGAAGACGACGTCCTTGACGCCGGCATGCTGGCCGACAATGAATCGCTGCAGGGGGAGGGGGCCCTGCTGGCGGCCCTGAACTCCAAGCGCACCGGACGCATGTCGGACATCGTGGGCACCATCCAGTCCGAACAGGACAGGATCATCCGCTCCTCCATCTCCGGAGCCGTCGTTGTCCAGGGTGGCCCCGGTACGGGCAAGACCGCCGTCGCGCTGCACCGCGCCGCTTACCTGCTCTATACCCACCGCGACCGGCTCAAGACTGCCGGAGTGCTCCTCGTGGGCCCGTCGTCGTCGTTCATGAAGTACATCGAACGCGTCCTGCCGTCCCTCGGCGAGACGGGCGTCGTCATGGCGAGCGTCGGCCGGCTGATGCCGGGCATCAACGCCGTACCGGAACAGGAAGCCGACGTCGCAGCCGTCAAGGGACGGCTTTCCATGGCCGAGGTGGTGGCCAATGCCGTGGCCAACCGGCAGCGCATTCCCGCCGAGAACCGGATCCTTGAAGTGGACGGCCGCAAGTTGCTCCTGACCCCGCGCCAGGTGCGCCGGGCACGGGAAAAGGCCCGCGCCACGCACAAGCCGCACAACGAGGCGCGCCTGACGTTCGTGAAGATCCTGCTCCGCGAACTGACCGAACAGATGACCGAGCTCGTTGAAACCGGCAGCATCGGCAACAATGCCGACCGCTCGTATCTGGCCGAGGACGTCCGCACGGCACGCGATGTGCGGATCGCGCTCAACCTCTGCTGGATGCCGATGACGCCGGAAAAGCTCATCTCCGAGCTGTTCAGCAAACCGGCCATCCTCGAAGCCTGCACCCCCGATCTCACCGACGCCGAACGCGCCCTGCTGAGCCGTCCGGCTGACAGCCCGTGGACCGAGGCGGATGTGCCGTTGCTGGATGAGGCCGCCGAACTGCTGGGCGAGCTTGATCCCGCGGCCGGCCGCGGACTGGCCCAGCAGGAGCATGACCGTGCACGGGACATCGCCAACGCGAAGCAGACCCTGGTGAACATGGAAACTGCCGGCGTGGACGTGCTGATGACGGCCGAGGAACTCGTCGACCAGAACCAGGAGCGCGAAGCGCGGCTCACCGCTGCAGAACGCGCCACGAGCGACCGCACGTGGGCCTTCGGGCACATTGTGGTTGACGAGGCCCAGGAACTGTCGCCCATGCAGTGGCGCCTGCTGGTCCGGCGGTGCCCGCTGAAGTCGTTCACGATCGTCGGCGACATCGCCCAGACCAGTTCCGTAGCGGGTGCCAATTCCTGGCAGAGCGCGCTGGAACCGATGTTCGGCAACCGCTGGCAGCTCGAGGAACTCACGGTCAACTACCGCACTCCGTCGCAGATCGCTGAAGCGGCGGCCAGGATGGCCACCGCTGCCGGGCTGGTCGTCTCGGCCCCCAAAGCAGTCCGCGAAGGCCGCTGGTCGCCGATCATTGACCGCGTGGATGACGGTACCGTGGTCAGCCGGCTCGTTGAGGTCCTCCCGGACGAACTGAATGCGCTCGACGGCGGTTTGCTCGCGGTGATTGCCGACGGCGACCTGTTGCCGCAGGCCACGTCGGCGCTGCGCGCTGCCTATGGCCGCCGCGTCGGTACCGGTGCCGGCAGCTACGAGCAGGACATTGTGGTCATCAGCCCAAGGGAAGCCAAGGGCCTGGAGTTTGACGGCGTGGTAGTGCTGGAACCGGCCATGATGCTCAACCACGAGCACGGACGGGTCGGTGACTTGTATGTTGCCATGACCCGGCCGACGCAGCGACTGCGGCTCATCGCGGCGGCCCCGGTGCCGGCAGGCATCGAACGCTAATCCCCGACGGCGGGGGACCGGACTCTACCGGCCTCCCGCCTGCCCGGCGGCACTGTCAGGCTGCGCTGGCCGGACTTGTCACGCTGCGCTGGAGGCCGGCCAATCCTGCTAACTTAGATCACGTGTCCCAACTAAATGATCTCGAGTCCCAGCAGAACGATCCGAGCTTTGCCAACATCTGGCAAGAGCTCAACTGGCGCGGCCTTGTCCACGTGTCCACTGATGAAGTGGAACTGGAGAAGCTGCTCGCCGGGGACCCGATCACCTATTACTGCGGGTTCGACCCCACCGCGCCCAGCCTGCACCTGGGCAACCTCGTGCAGTTGCTCCTGATGCGCCGACTCCAGCTGGCGGGGCATAAGCCCCTGGGCCTCGTCGGCGGGTCGACGGGCCTGATCGGTGATCCGCGTCCGACGGCGGAACGCACCTTGAACACCAAGGACACCGTTTCCGAGTGGGTCGGATACCTCCAGGCGCAGGTCCGCCGCTTCCTGAGCTTCGAAGGCGAAAACGCCGCCAGGATGGTCAACAACCTGGACTGGACCGCCCCGCTGAGCGCGATCGACTTCCTCCGCGAGATTGGAAAGCACTTCCGTGTCGGCACCATGCTCCGCAAGGACGCCGTCGCCTCCCGCCTCAGTTCCGATGAGGGCATCAGCTACACCGAGTTCAGCTACCAGATCCTCCAAGGCATGGACTACCTTCAGCTCTTCCGCGACTACGGCTGTGTCCTGGAGACCGGGGGATCGGACCAGTGGGGCAACCTCACCAGCGGCACCGAACTCATCCGCAAGGTTGAAGGCAAGCACGTGCACGCACTGGGCACGCCGCTCATCACCAATTCGGACGGCACCAAGTTCGGCAAGAGCGAAGGCAACGCCATCTGGCTCGATCCGGAGATGTGCAGCCCGTACGCCTTCTACCAGTTCTGGCTCAATACGGCCGATGCCGACGTTGCGGCGAGGCTCAAGGTGTTCACGTTCCTGACCCGCGCCGAGATCGAAGCCTTGGAAGTTTCCATTGCCGAACGTCCCTTCGCCCGGGAAGGCCAGCGGAGGCTCGCGTTCGAAGTGACCTCGCTTGTCCATGGCGTAGAAGCCACGGAGAAGGTCATCGCCGCCTCCGCGGCACTGTTCGGTGGCGGGGATCTCGCGGCTCTGGATGAGCGCACCCTCACGGCCGCAACTGCAGAACTGCCTTCAGCCCGTATTGACGCCGACGGCCTTGGCATCGTTGACCTGCTCGTGGCCTCCGGGCTCTCGGACAGCAAATCGGCTGCCCGCCGGACCGTCGGTGAAGGTGGCGCCTATGTCAACAACACCAAGGTGACCGATCCCGACGCAGTCATTCCAGGCAGCGAACTGTTGCACGGGCGCTACCTCCTGCTTCGCCGGGGGAAAAAGAACCTCGCAACCGTGGAAGTAGCAGCGTCCTCGAACTAGAAGTGCCTCCGGAACCAGCACTGTCCCGGAGTCAACCGCACGCTCCTTTCCGGCCGATTTGCACGGCCGGGGAGGAGCGTGTATTGTTTTCTGAGTCGCCGCCGCTGAGTGGTGACAAACCCCCTACAAATGAGAAGCAATTCTTCATGCGCAAGGCGCAGAAATGAAAAGTTGCTTCACGTTTTGCTGGGCGGATTCATTCCATCAAGTGAATTTCGAGAGAATATCCGGATTTGCAAAGTGGAAATGAATGAAATAAGCTAGAAACATCGCAGCGAAGAAATACTAACAAAGAATTCATATGAATTCAAAATTTGTTTGAGAAGTATTCGAATGTGTCTGTTGTTTGAGAACTCAATAGTGTGCCAAGTTTGTTGATACCAATTTGTTTATATGGATTGGTTGGATTGACTGGGTTGTGCCACCCCGTGGTGTGATCCGGTTGTTTTTCAGCTGGTTTCAAATTTTGTGCAGTCTGGTTCCGCGTTTTCCCGTGGTTCCTGGTTGTGTCTGTTTTTGTTTTACTTCAACGGAGAGTTTGATCCTGGCTCAGGATGAACGCTGGCGGCGTGCTTAACACATGCAAGTCGAACGATGAACCTCACTTGTGGGGGGATTAGTGGCGAACGGGTGAGTAACACGTGAGTAACCTGCCCTTAACTCTGGGATAAGCCTGGGAAACTGGGTCTAATACCGGATATGACTCCTCATCGCATGGTGGGGGGTGGAAAGCTTTTTGTGGTTTTGGATGGACTCGCGGCCTATCAGCTTGTTGGTGAGGTAATGGCTCACCAAGGCGACGACGGGTAGCCGGCCTGAGAGGGTGACCGGCCACACTGGG
This sequence comes from Arthrobacter oryzae, assembly GCF_030812315.1. Classification (GTDB taxonomy): domain Bacteria; phylum Actinomycetota; class Actinomycetes; order Actinomycetales; family Micrococcaceae; genus Arthrobacter; species Arthrobacter oryzae_B. The sequence goes on from NZ_JAUSSM010000005.1 coordinate 389,020, forward strand.
ACTGAGACACGGCCCAGACTCCTACGGGAGGCAGCAGTGGGGAATATTGCACAATGGGCGCAAGCCTGATGCAGCGACGCCGCGTGAGGGATGACGGCCTTCGGGTTGTAAACCTCTTTCAGTAGGGAAGAAGCGAAAGTGACGGTACCTGCAGAAGAAGCGCCGGCTAACTACGTGCCAGCAGCCGCGGTAATACGTAGGGCGCAAGCGTTATCCGGAATTATTGGGCGTAAAGAGCTCGTAGGCGGTTTGTCGCGTCTGCCGTGAAAGTCCGGGGCTCAACTCCGGATCTGCGGTGGGTACGGGCAGACTAGAGTGATGTAGGGGAGACTGGAATTCCTGGTGTAGCGGTGAAATGCGCAGATATCAGGAGGAACACCGATGGCGAAGGCAGGTCTCTGGGCATTAACTGACGCTGAGGAGCGAAAGCATGGGGAGCGAACAGGATTAGATACCCTGGTAGTCCATGCCGTAAACGTTGGGCACTAGGTGTGGGGGACATTCCACGTTTTCCGCGCCGTAGCTAACGCATTAAGTGCCCCGCCTGGGGAGTACGGCCGCAAGGCTAAAACTCAAAGGAATTGACGGGGGCCCGCACAAGCGGCGGAGCATGCGGATTAATTCGATGCAACGCGAAGAACCTTACCAAGGCTTGACATGGGCCGGACCGGGCTGGAAACAGTCCTTCCCCTTTGGGGCCGGTTCACAGGTGGTGCATGGTTGTCGTCAGCTCGTGTCGTGAGATGTTGGGTTAAGTCCCGCAACGAGCGCAACCCTCGTTCCATGTTGCCAGCGCGTAATGGCGGGGACTCATGGGAGACTGCCGGGGTCAACTCGGAGGAAGGTGGGGACGACGTCAAATCATCATGCCCCTTATGTCTTGGGCTTCACGCATGCTACAATGGCCGGTACAAAGGGTTGCGATACTGTGAGGTGGAGCTAATCCCAAAAAGCCGGTCTCAGTTCGGATTGGGGTCTGCAACTCGACCCCATGAAGTCGGAGTCGCTAGTAATCGCAGATCAGCAACGCTGCGGTGAATACGTTCCCGGGCCTTGTACACACCGCCCGTCAAGTCACGAAAGTTGGTAACACCCGAAGCCGGTGGCCTAACCCCTTGTGGGAGGGAGCTGTCGAAGGTGGGACTGGCGATTGGGACTAAGTCGTAACAAGGTAGCCGTACCGGAAGGTGCGGCTGGATCACCTCCTTTCTAAGGAGCACCTACAGTCACCTTGCCCCGTGTATGCGGGTGTGGAGGGATT
>NZ_JAUSSM010000006.1 GCF_030812315.1 Arthrobacter oryzae
CCGAACTCGTCCTCGAACACAAACTCCTCACCGCCGAACAACTCCAGGAACTCCTCAGCCCCCAACGCCTGGCCAACCTGAGCAAGTAAAACCCCACCCGACCGCTCAACCACCGAAGCACCTCCGGCTCCTCTCCAACAGGAAACCAAAGGACTCTCATGACACAGCCACAGCAGGACACTGCCCAAAAACAGGCAGTCACTGACCACACAATTCCGGCGCACGCGCACGCTTCCGAAGCCACCCTCCACCGCGAGGATGAGGGCTACCACAAGGGACTCAAGCCCCGGCAGGTGCAGATGATCGCCATCGGCGGCGCCATCGGCACCGGCCTCTTCATGGGCGCCGGCGGCCGCCTTGCCACCGCCGGGCCCGCGCTGGTCCTCAGCTACGCGGTGTGCGGCTTCTTTGCCTTCATGATCCTGCGCGCCCTCGGCGAACTGGTGATGCACCGCCCCTCGTCGGGATCGTTCGTCTCCTACGCCCGGGAGTTCTTCGGCGAGAAGGCCGCCTTCGTCACCGGCTGGCTGTATTGGCTGAACTGGGCGATGACTGCGATCGTGGACATCACCGCCGTCGCGCTCTACATGAATTTCTTCAAGAAATACTGGGCGCCCATTGCAGGCGTTGAGCAGTGGATCTGGGCGCTGGCTGCACTCATCCTAGTGCTCGGACTGAACCTGGTCTCCGTCAAGGTGTTCGGCGAACTGGAGTTCTGGTTCGCGCTGATCAAGGTGGTGGCCCTCGTTACCTTCCTGATCGTTGGCATCTACTTCGTCATCTTCGGCACCCCAGTGGCAGGCCAGGAGGTCGGTTTCACGCTAATTGCCGACAACGGCGGCCTCTTCCCCAACGGCCTGCTGCCCGCAGTCGTGGTGATGCAGGGTGTTGTCTTCGCCTACGCATCGATCGAGCTCATCGGCACTGCGGCCGGCGAGACGGAGAACCCCGAGAAGATCATGCCCAAGGCCATCAACACGGTCATCATCCGCATCGCGGTCTTCTACGTCGGTTCCCTTGTGCTGCTCTCCCTGCTGCTCCCGTACACCTCGTACAAAGCCGGCGAAAGCCCATTCGTCACGTTCTTCGGCTCCATCGGGGTTGAAGGTGTGGACGCCATCATGAACCTCGTAGTCCTCACGGCGGCGCTGTCCTCCCTGAACGCCGGACTGTACTCCACGGGCCGGATCATGCGCTCCATGTCCGTTACCGGCTCGGCCCCCAAGTTCGCCGGACGCATGAACAAGGCCGGTGTCCCCTACGGCGGCATCGCCCTGACCGCAGCCGTTGCCGGCCTGGGTGTTGTGCTCAACGCGATCGTTCCGGCCGAAGCCTTCGAGATTGTGCTCAACATCGCTTCCCTCGGCATCATCAGCACGTGGGCCATGATCGTCCTGTGCCAGATGCAGCTGGTCAAGCTGTCCAAGCGCGGCGAGCTGCTGCGTCCCGCTTTCCGGATGCCAGGCTCACCCGTTACCGGCTGGGTCACGCTCGCTTTCCTGGCCGCAGTACTGGTCCTGATGGCGTTCGACTCCCCCGTCGGCACCTGGACCATCGCCTCGCTGGTGGTGGTGATTCCCGCGCTCATGCTCGGCTGGCGCCTCTGCCGCGACCGGATCCTGGAGCTCGCCGCGGTCCGCGACGGCTTCACCGGCCCCTACCCGCTCGTGGCCAACCGCCCGGGCCCGGGAGCGAAGGACGGCAAATAGCCAGCGCGGTGAATAGCCCCTCCCTTTAGCGCGAACGGACACTTGAGGCCTGAAATCTTCGGATGGAAGGGCCGCAAGTGTCCGTTCGCGCTTAACCGGAGCCGGCGTAATGCAACGCCGCCGCAACCCCCGGCAGGGGCCGGTTCGCATATGCTCAGCAGACAAGCTCACGCTGGCTCAACGACGAACCACCACAGGAGTAACGCTCATGACCACCTGGCGGATCAGGGATTTCCATTCGGCCGATCTTGACGGCATCCTGCACCTCTGGGAATCGCTCAAGGCCACCAACGTGGAGCCCGTTTACGCGCTCTCCGAGGTCCTGGCCTCGTGCGAAAAGGACCACGCCGTGGTGGCCGTGCAGGGCGATCAGGTGGTGGGCGCCGCCGTCGGACGTGCCGCACACGACCAGGGTTGGATCGTCTTCCTGGCCACCCTCCCCGAGTACCGCGGCCGCGGAATCGGCACCTCGCTGCTTGCCGCCGTCGAAAACCGGATGGCCCCGCACGGGCTGAACAAACTGTCGGCGCTGATGCCGGAGTCCGAAACCCGGGTGGAGGCGTTCCTCAGCCGCGGCTTCGTGCTCAAGAAAAACCTCCGGTACTTTGAGCGCACAATCCCGGTGCAGCGCCAGGAACTCGAGCCACTCGGCCTTCTCGGCGGCCGCATCCTGGCCCGCGACCTCTGGGAGAACGTGGCCGGCATGCGCAATGAGAAGGAACTCCTGGAGCGCCGGCTGGTGCTCCCGCTGGCGGAAGCAGACCTGGCGGACGAATTTGGCGTGGTGCCGCCGCGTGCCGTCGTGCTCTTCGGCCCTCCCGGCACCGGAAAGACGACGTTTGCCAAGGCAATCGCGTCCCGCCTCGAATGGCCGTTCGTGGAAGTATTCCCCTCCAGGCTCGCCGCCGATCCCAAGGGCCTGGCCGGCGCGCTCCGGGAGACATTCCTGGAGATCGCCGAACTGGAACATGCCGTGGTGTTCATAGACGAGGTGGAGGAGATTGCGTCCCAGCGGTCCGGCGAACCGCCGTCGCCGCTGCAGGGCGTCACCAACGAGCTCCTGAAAATCATCCCGGCCTTCCGCGAACAGCCCGGCCGCCTGCTGGTGTGCGCCACCAACTTCATCCGCGCGCTGGACACCGCCTTCCTGCGGCACGGCCGGTTCGACTACGTGATCCCCATCGGGCTCCCGGACTCCGAAGCCCGCCGCGCCATGTGGGAACGCTTCATCCCGGCCACCGTGGTGGATGACGTGGACGTTGAGCTGCTGGTGGACCGCACCGAGGGCTTCTCACCGGCTGACATTGAGTACGCGGCCCGGAGCGCATCCCAGCGGGCGCTGGAAAAGGCGGTGTACGACGACGGCGGGCTGGCTTCCGGCGGTGACGTCTCCATCCGAGAGGCCGTCCGGAAGGGCCCGGCCACGCAGGACTACCTCGACGCCATCGGGGACACGCGGACCACTGTCAGCAAAGAGGTCTACGAGCTATTCCTTGAGGACATCGACGCCCTGGGCCGGGTTTAGTCCCTGGTACGCGTTCGATGATCCTGTTCCTGACTGTTGTCAGCGGCATTGCCTGGACGGTGGTGTACGCCGACGCAATCCGGATCGGATTCAGGGACCGGAGCTATGCGATCCCCGCCGCGGCCCTCGCACTGAACTTCGCCTGGGAGGCCATCTATGCCTCGCGCTCTGCCGCCACCGCACTGTCCGTCCAGGGCGTCATCAACATCGTGTGGGCGCTGGCGGACGTCGTCATCCTGTACACGTTCTTCAGGTTCGGCAGGGCCGAGCTCCCCGCCTGGGTGACGCGGAAGCTCTTCCTGGGGTGGGCCATCCTCCTGGGCGCCACCGCATTCGCCGTGCAACTCCTGTTCGTCGCGGAGTTCGGCTGGGAGGCAGCGCCGCGCTACTCCGCCTTCCTGCAGAACCTGCTGATGTCCGGGCTGTTCATCGCCATGTTCATTGCCCGCGGCGGCGCCAGGGGCCAGTCCCTGCTTATTGCAGCTGCCAAATGGATCGGAACTTTGGCTCCCACTATCGTGTTCGGCTGGTTCGGCAACTCGCCGCTGATCCTCGGCGTCGGCGCGCTTTGCAGCCTCTTCGACCTCGCCTACATCGGCCTGCTGTGGCGGGCGCGGGTGGCCTCAGCGGTTACCCGTCCCGTCCGCTCTTGATGACGCATACGGGGCGGGCGCTGGAGCCGCCGCGCCGCTCGGCGGTACTCTTTGAGCCATGTCCAACAATCCCCTCCGGCATGCCATGGCCCGCATGGGCGGCCGCGACCCCCATGAGCAGCACCGTGCCGCCACGCCGCTGGAGCTGTTTTTCGACCTGACGTTTGTCATTGCCTTCGGTGTGGCCGGAAGCCAGTTCGCCCACGAGATCGCCGAAGCCCACTTCGGCGCCGGACTGCTGGGCTTCTCCTTTGCGATGTTCGCCGTCATCTGGGCCTGGATCAACTTCACCTGGTTTGCCAGCGCCTACGACACCGACGACTGGGTGTTCCGGGTGGTCACCATGGTCCAGCTTCTCGGCGTGCTGATCCTTGCCATGGGAATTGAGCCGATGTTCCACTCCCTCGTCGAGGGCGACCATGTGGACAACGCCGTGATGGTGGGCGGCTATGTGATCATGCGCCTGGCCCTGGTGTTCCAGTGGCTGCGCGCCGCGCGGCAGGATCCCGCACGCCGGCAGACCTGCCAGCGCTACGCCGCGTACCTTGGCGCGGTGCAGCTCGGCTGGATCGCGGTGCTCATCGTTGAGGCGGACATCCTGACCACGTTCCTAGTGGCTGCGCCCCTGTTCATCCTGGAAATGGCCACGCCCTACGCCGCGGAACGGGGCATGCGGACCCCGTGGCACGCGCACCACATCGCGGAACGCTACGGACTGCTCGCCATCATTGCCCTGGGCGAGTGCCTGATCGGGGCGATCGAAACCCTCCGCGCCATCGTGGCGAACCACGGGTGGAGCGTTGATGCGGCGCTGGTGGGCTTCGGCGGGACAGCGCTGGCCTTCGGCATGTGGTGGATCTACTTCATCCTGCCGGCCGGCCCGGCCCTGCACCTCCAGCGGCATCGCTCATTCTTCTTCGGCTACGGGCACATGCCCATCTTCGCTGCCATCGCCGCAACTGGCGCCGGACTGCACGTGGCGGCCTACTACATCGACCATGAGGCCCACATCAGCGCCGCCGTGGCCGTGGCCAGCATCGCGATACCGGTGGGACTGTTCAAACTCTCCCTGACCTGGCTGTTCAGCGTCATGATCTGCGTGGACCGCATCGTCATTGGCGTCGCCGCCGGCGTTGTCGTCGCGCTGGCCGGCACAGTTGGACTTGCCGCCGCCGGCGTCTCGGTGCCCGTCTGCCTGCTGGTGATTGTGCTGGCGCTGGGCGTTTCGATCGTCATCGACGAAAAGCGCGGCACCGAACGGATGAACGCCGCGCTGGAACAGATGAAAGCCGGAGCCTAAGCCGCCCCGTCCGGCCGGCTGTCCGCCGTTTCCGAGGCATCGACAGGCTCGAACACTTCGGTGTCGGCATAAGAGAGGTTCTCGTAGTCCGTGTCGTCGGCCTCGTCCAGGCGGTCGTCCAGTTCTTCGAGCAGCCAGGGGTTCACCCGGGCCAGGATCTTGCGGACCTCGTCAACCGGGACGGCGTCATAGAGCACCGGCCGGGCCTCGTCGTAGCGCGTGACCGGCGGCTTGTCCGGCCACTTCTCGGCCAGGGCTTTGACGCGCTCAGGCAGGGAGTTGTGGGCGTTGTCCGCGATCTTGACCAGTGTGGCGTCGTGGTCTTCCGCGATGAACCGGATACCTGCCTGGTAGTCGTCCGGGTTGTCGTGCAGCCGCTTGGTGACACGTTCGATGATGTCCACGGCGCGCTCCGATACACCCATGTCCAGCAGTGCCTGCCGGGTGATGGGCGTGTCCTCGGCGATGTCGTGCAGGTAGCCGGCAATCCGGATGTCGTCGTCGAAATCCTCCAGGGCATCGCCGACGGCAAGAACATGTTCGCGGTACGGCCGCTTGAGCTTGTCCTTCTGGCGGTTATGGGCCACTTCAGCGAGGACCCGGGCCGTCTCAACGGTGAATCGCGGCTGGGATCGCGGCTGGGGGAGGTTTGCGTCCGGGGTTCCTGTTTCTGGCATGGTTCCAGCCTACGCGCCCACCCCTGCCGCCCCAGGCCACACCCAGGGGTCCCGGGGCAGTCCGGCGGGATCGAAGACGGCCAGCGCCTTCTCCAGGGGACCTGCCGGCAACCCCAGGGACTCCAGGATGACGTCCCGGACATGACCTGCATCCAGCCCGGCGAAGGCGAGGTCCGCCAGCGTCACCGCGCCGTCGCGCTTGGCCAGCCGGGCGCCGTCGGAATTCACAACCAGCGGCACGTGGGCATATTCCGGAACGGGAACATGCAGGAGCGAGGCCAGGTAGGCCTGCCGGGGCGTGGAGGGCAGCAGGTCGTCCCCGCGGACCACTTGATCGACCCCCTGCGCAGCGTCGTCCACAACGACGGCCAGGTTGTAGGCGGTGACGCCGTCATTGCGCCGAAGCACAAAGTCGTCCACCATTCCCGTGTACGTGCCGTGCAGCTGGTCTTCGACCGTCCAGTCCCTTACTGCCGCGCGGAGCCGGATGGCGGCGGGCCTGATGGTCCTTTTGAATTCGAGCTCCGCCGGATCGATGTTCCGGCACGTCCCCGGGTATGCGCCCTGCGGGGCGTGCGGCGCGGACGGTGCTTCCTGGATTTCCCGCCGGGTGCAGAAGCATTCGTAGGTCATGCCCGCCGCGGCGAGGCGGCTGATCGCCTCCGCATAGAGCGGCTCGCGCTCCGTCTGGCGCACGACGCCGCCGTCCCAGGTCACGCCGATGGCCGCCAGGTCGCGGAGCTGCTCCGCCTCGGCTCCCGCCCGGGCGCGGTCAAGATCCTCCACGCGCATCAGGAACTGCCTGCCGGTGGAGCGGGCGAAGAGCCACGCCAGGATTGCGGTCCGGAGGTTCCCCACGTGAAGTTCGCCGGATGGGCTCGGGGCGAAGCGGCCGGCTGATGTCATGGCACCAGCCTAGGCTCCCCCACGGTGCGCGAGGCAACACGGCGGAAGCAAACACAAGAGCCCCTCAGCTACCGAAACGCTCCGGGTGATCCGGTGTCGGTGGCTCAGGGGCTCTTGCCGTGCCGGGCCTGGAGCGTAGCTCCGGACCCCTTGCACTGCTTGCGGAATGACGATGCGTGAACAAGTGTCAATCAGCGGCGGCCTCCTTGCGGGAAACCTGTTCCAGGGACCGGGTGGTGTGCCGGGGCTCCTGTAGCCTGCGGGATTCGGCGGTAGCCTGCGTCCCTTGTTGCCACTATTTCAACAGAAGCCCTACAGTAGGCGCAACGAGCAAGTACTTCTCTGGTCAATCTGATCAATCACGGAGTGCGAACCAGGCAGGAAGTGGTCAGATTGCAGGAACTTGATCCCACCGACCGGCGCATCCTTGCCGCGCTGGACGACGACCCCCGCGTACCCATCATGGTGCTCGCACAGAAGCTGGGCCTCGCGCGCGGTACCGTGCAGTCGCGCCTGGAGCGGATGGCGACCTCGGGCGCCCTCCGCCCCAACAGCAGCAGGGTCCTGCCCTCGGCGCTCGGCCGGGGCGTGGCAGCGGCGGTGAGCGCGGAACTGGACCAGAGCCACCTGAACGAGGCCATCGCCGCGCTGCGGCAGATTCCTGAAGTGCTGGAATGCCACGCCCCTGCCGGCGACACGGACCTCCTGATCCGCGTGGTTGCCAAGAGCCCGGACGACCTTTACCGGGTGTCCGAGGAAATCCGGCTCTGCCCCGGCATCGTCCGCACGTCCACCAGCATGTTCCTGCGCGAGGTCATCCCGTACCGCACCACCGGGCTGCTGGGAACCTGACGACTCACCAGGCGGGGACTTCTCCCCATCGCTGCCCTCCGGCAAAGCAGTTAGGCTGGCGGGACTTCAACCAGGGGGAAAAGTGGCGGGGAACTTCTACGGTGCGGACGTCGCACAGCTACGCCAGCTCGCCAAGGACCTGGCGAACGGCGCCAACCGGCTGGACCAGCTGGGACAGCAGTTGGGCAGCTCCATCGCCTCCAGCCCATGGAAGGGCAACGACGGCGAACGCTTCCGCAGCGACTGGAACGGCACCCACGCCAAGGTGCTCCGGGCTGCAGCTGCCGGCATCCAGCAGGCCTCGAAAGCATTGCTGCAGAACGCGGAGCAGCAGGACCGGGCCAGCACCGGTTCAACCGGCGGCGGTTCGGGCGGGCCAGGCAGCGGAAGCGGCAACTCTCCGACTGACGGCGCCGCGCAGGAACTGACGGACAAGCTCAACGGGATGACCCCCGCAGAACGTGCGGCCTACCTGAAGAGCGACGAATTCAAGGAGTGGGCGCTGGACAATCCGCACGCCGCCAAGGCCGCCCTGGACGCTGCCGCCGACTCCGGGCTGATCGACAAGAACTCGCCGGAGTATTCGGATTTCCTCACCGACTACTGGAACCAGCAGGCCATGCGGGACATGGGCATCGACCCGGCCGACTGGGATACGTCCAAGGGCACGGAGTACAACTGGGAGACCATCAAGAAGGTCTACGACTTCTACGGCCAGGCATACCTGTCCAACCCGGACCTCCAGTGGGCCGGGATGGCCAACATGATCGGTCCTTCGTTCGCCGGCGGGTTCAAGGACATGGCCGTGATGCGGGACCTCGCCCAGCAGATCGCGGACAACCCGGCGTCGGACATACCGTTGCCCGTGCTGGACCAGATCGAGCAGCTGGCTGGCATGACGGACCAGGAGATCCAGTTCTACGAAACCAGCATGCTGGACATGAACAAGGAGATCTTCCTGGACCAGGCCCGGCAGCACCAGGCCTATATGAACGGCGGCCTGGACGAAATCGACCGGCTCCGCGACTCCGGCGCCATCGATCCGGAAACGGCCCGGTCCTGGGCAAAGATCGACTCCGACGACCCCTCGCAGGTGCAGGAAGGGAACACGGAACTGCTGTATCGCGAACAGAACGAAATCATCGCTGACGACTACGACAACATGCGCAGCCACCCCGGCGGTGAGGCGGTGACCTACATGGTGACCCTGGCCGGTGAACCGTCCATCCCCGGCGCCAAGAGCTACCCGGAAGTGTTCCCGTACGAGTTCAGCGTGGAAAGCCCGGGCCCGGAGAACGTGCCGTTCACCAACTGGGACAACCCCACGCAGTTCCGCACGGATTTCACCACGGGCTTCCCGGACGGCAATATCGCCAACGCCGACCAACGCTGGGCACTCATCGAGCAGGACACCCTGCCGGCTTACCAGAACCTGCTGGCTACCGACCCGGCACGCGCCGAGCAGATCATTGGCTCCGATTTCAATGACCGCGTGGACCAGTACAGGCCAACGAACAACATCCCGGGCATCATGGACCGCTTCGCCTCCGGCTTTGACGCGGAGGTTCACCAGTGACGGCCACCCGGCGATTCCGGCGGCATGTCGCCGTCGTCCTCCTTGCCCTCACCGGAAGCCTCGCCTTGGCGGGCTGCCGGATCAGCGGCACCGCCACCGAACCAACCTCTCAAGGGAGCACCATGGGCACCTCGGAATTTTCCACTCTCGACGCGGCCGGGGTGGATCAAATCCGCGCGACCAAGACGGCTCGCCTGGACATGAGCTCGGGCTCGCTGACGAAGGCCGCCGTACGGGTCACCGAGGACAGCTACGGCCCGGAAATCAACACCCGGGACTCAGGCAAGATCGCGCTGACGATTGCCGCCCCCAACGGCGAAATCAGCGGCGAGACTGACCGGATCCGCTTCAAGACCACGGAGAAGCGCCCCGACTTCAGCGAAGTGACCTACTTCCTCACCGCTGGGTCCGCGGACGAGTACTTTGAGCTCATCCGGGACGGCGTTAAGCGCTATGGAATCGATAGCGATTCCGCCGAACGGTGGATTTCCTCCGCGGAAGCGGACCGGGCCAAGAGGAGCGATTTTTCCATCACCTCGGGGACGGCCACCGGCCTTGAAGTCAACTACGACCTCCGGTACGACGGCGGCAAGGACACCCAGGTGATCATCGTCCATGTCAGCCCGGCGACCTAAGCAGAATGACATGGGGACCGCCGCCCTGAAGAAAATGGGTCTCCGATGCGACGGCGCCAAGGACACCCAGGTGATCATCGTCCATGTCAGCCCGGCAACCTAAGCAGAATGACATGGGGACCGCCGCCCTGAAGAAAATGGGTCTCCGATGCGACGGCGCCAAGGATACCCAAGTGATCATCGTCCATGTCAGCCCGGCAGCCTGGGCGGAACATGATGCGGACCATGGACGCCGGATGAACACGTGAGCCGCGGAACAACGGCAATCCCAACCGGTCGGGCGGAATCCGCGCGCCGTGGTGTGCAGGCGGCTGCCGGCATCCTTGCCGGGGTGGCGGTGCTGGCCGGGGCAGCTTGCCTGCTCAGTATTCCGGCGCTCGGCTATGCCCCGGAGAACCCCTGGGCCGGGGCCATCCTCTACATCCTGGCCCCCGGCCTTCTTGTTCCGTTCGCGCTGTGCCTGGTCAGTATTGCCGCTGGTGGTTCGTGGATGGATGCCGACGGCGAATGGGTCCGCCCCACCGGCAGGAACCTCATTCTCCGGCTGGCTGTTTCGGGCCCGTTACTCCTCCTGGCGCTTGCGGCCACGTTGGCAGGGTTGGCCCCGTTTGCGGATTTCATGCCGGGCGGCTGGCAGAAAGCCGGCAACTGGGTACTCGGCGCATTCGCTGCGCTGCTGATCCTGGCCATCCTCATTGCGGCCGTGGCAGGAGCGGCGATCGTGGGCGGCTGGAAGGGCGTTCCGGCGGGTGTGCTATTCACTGCGGGATTTTGCTCCATTTCGGCCTATGCGCTCACCGACGATGGCTCGTGGGAAATTGCCGCTTATGGGCTGCTGGCGGCCTCAGTGGCCTGGTTCTACGCAGTCGGGGCGGAGACAGGGTGGCTACCCGACGTCCACCGCATTGTTCTTGGCCATTGGCTCACCGGCATAGCCAGCGCGGCAGCTCTGGCCATCGGCCTGTGGTTCGGGCTGGGATTCCCGGCAGTCCTCGGCGCCTGCGTCCTCGCGGCCTGGCTCCCGCTACAGCTCCCGCGAACACAGGGCGCGGCAGTTCTGCCGCTCTTGGGCCGGGACCGGACCCGCACCAGGCCGCCAGGGCGGCCGAGCAAGCGGAAACCCCGGCAGCGAAGGCACCAGCGCGACTAGACCGGCGGGCCGGCGTTCGATTTCAGGTTCTTCATCACCAGCGTTGACGTCAGCCGCTCCACGCCGGGCAGCGAGGTGAGTTCTGAGTCGTAAAAGCGCTGGTAGGCGGGCAGGTCCTCGGCGATCACCTTCAGGAGGTAGTCCGGCGAGCCGAACAGCCGCTGCGCCTCCACGATGTTGGGATTGTCCGCCACCCGGCTCTCGAAGATCTCCATGGTGGGCCTGTCCACCTGCCGCAGCGTGACGAAGACGATCGCCTCGAAACCGAGCCCGACGGCGGACGGGTCAATGTCCGCGCGATAGCCCCGGATCACACCCGCTGACTCCAGGTCACGCAGCCTCCGGTGGCACGGCGCCACCGTCAGTCCCACCTTCGCGGCAAGCGCGGTGGCCGTCATCCGGCCGTCCTCTTTGAGGTGGCGCAAAATATTTCTGTCAATATGGTCAATCACGCAATTATCTTACCCACTGGCGGCATTTCCTGAGTAAATCAGGGAACACTTGTGGCGGAATTTTCCCTAGAGTTTCTCCTATCAGAACACCGTAGGAGGCCGCCTTGAATTCCCAGTTATTCCTCGCATTCCTTGTGGTTGCGGCCGCCCTGGCCTGCACCCCGGGCGTCGACTGGGCCTACTCCATTGCGGCGGGCCTGAAACAGCGGAGTTTCGTCCCTGCCGTGGCCGGCCTCTGCGGCGGCTACGTCCTGCACACGGTACTGATGGTGGCCGGGCTGGCTGCCCTGCTCGCCGGGCTTCCGGGCGTCCTTGGCTGGCTGACCGTGGCCGGCGCGGCGTACCTGCTGTGGCTGGGCTTTGGCACCATCCGGTCATGGCGCGGCGCCACCTTCGGCGCCGCGCCGGTTTCAGCGGAGGGCACGACGGCGGGAAGCCCGGCATCGATCCCCGCCGCACCGGCCGAGTCCACCCAGTTCCGCAGCTTCCTCCAGGGCTTGGGCACGAGCGGGATCAACCCCAAGGGGCTGCTGTTCTTCGTGGCCCTGGTTCCGCAGTTCGTGAGCCCAGAGGCGGCCCTGCCCGTTCCGGTTCAGTCCGGGCTGCTGGGCCTGACGTTCGTCCTGCTGGCAGGCGTCGTGTACACCTGCGTGGCGTTGCTCTCCCGGAAGCTGCTGCACACGCGTCCCGGGGCAGCCCGGAAAGTGACGCTCGCCAGCGGGATCATCATGATGGCGCTGGGGACCGTGCTGCTGTCCGAGCAGCTGATTCCCATGGTGGCCGGGCCTGCCTGGCAGTAGCGCCTGCCGGGCCGGGCTGAATCGTGTCTTTCAGATCCTGCGTTCCATGAACCATTCCGTGAATGCCGCGGCCCGGCCGTCAGGCGCGAGCCGGACAACCCAGAGGTTCTCGTAGCTGGGGCGGTCCCCCAGATAAGTGGTGCGCCCCTGGACAAAGTGCAGGGCGCCGTCCGAGCCGAGCGGCTCCCACTCAAAGGTCCACTCCTCGGGCTCATCCGCCTCGGTCAGCCAGTGTTCCACGATCTGTCCGTGCCCGCGCCACGCCTCAGGATCGTAGGGCCGGGTGGCATAGACCGCGTCCTCCGTGAAGAGCGCCCGGATGTCGTCCGGTTCATTGGTGGTCCACGCCGTGATGTACTTTTCCATCCACTGCCTGATTGCATCGCTCATTGGTCCGTTGTACCGCGGCCCGCCACCGCCCACAAGTGATTACTCCCGGTCCAGCTGCTTCCATTCCTGTTCCCAGAGCCTGCGCTCTTCCACATCCTTGCGAATCACTTCGAAAGTTTCGAGTTCAGGCTGGCGGCCGCGTAGCCAGTCGCGCGGATTGAGGGATTTGCGTCCGTTGTCCAGCATCAGCAGGGCGCGGTCTGTCAGTGCGTCATTCCGCAGGGCAAGGTCGGTCTTCCGGCGCCGCAGAACCTCCTTCAGCGCCTGCTGCGCAGAAGTGTGGGCACCGAGCCTGCGGAGGGAACGGGCCCGGATCAGCAGCAGTGCGGCGGAGAGGTCATCGGCATTTAGCAGTCCTTCCGTCCAGACCACCACTTCCTTATCCCGGCCCATCGCGTGTGCCAGCGAGCACCGCGCAAGGGCGGCAGGCAGCGACGGCGGCAGCGATGACACGGTTTGGAGGGCCGCTTCAAGGTGGCCGGTCTCCCGCAGCGAGTGCGAAAGCGCCAGGAACACCGCTTCCTCGCTGAACAGCACCGGAACGTCGATGCGCTCGGCAACTTCGACCCTGGTGACCACGCGCATCAGGTAGCCGGACGCGAACTGGTTGGCGTCGTCGTCGTTCCTGATGGTGAGGCCCCGCTGCAGCAGCTCCGCGGCACGCAGGTAGCCGCCCTGCTTGTAGGCCAGCAGCCCGGCCATCACGTAGCAGAGGCCGGACCACCCCGGATAGTCACGGCCCGTGGCGATCAGGCGGTTGGGATCGGTGTTGTGGAAAATTGCGTCGTATACGGCTTTGGCGGCCTTGCCGGAAAGGCGTTTGAGCCTCGGGACGGGGCCGTCCACGCTGAGGAGCGCACCGCCGCGGCCGCCCAGGGCACTGTGCAGGATCCCGCCCACGCCGTCGGCGATGTCACGCACCGGCGTGCGGACCTGCGCGCTGCCGAACGGGGTGAGGTCACGGTTGTCACGGTAGATCGGTCCTGAGGTCTGTCCGGCGCTCATTCTTCCATGCTAGTGCTGCCCGCTTGGCGACCGCTGGGAGGTCAGCTGACTGCGGCCACCCAGACGCCGATCACCCAGGTGCTCGCGGCAAGGCAGGCTAGGCCGAACTCCACCAGCATGCCCAGCCCGGTGGCCTTGAGGGCCGCCCAGCTGGTGGTCACGGCAGTCCGGAAATCACGTGTGCGGTGCGATTCACTGAGCAGCAGGCCGGCGGCGAACCCCACAAACAGCCCCACCACGGGGATGAGGAACATGCCCACCACTCCAAAGACCAGCCCCACCACCACGCTGCGGCTGGGGATCCGGTGCTCCCTGAGCTTGCGTCCCGTGAGCACCGCGCTGGCAGCCATTCCGGCCAGCACAAACGCCAGCCCCACGCCGAACACCACCCAGCCGGCGGTCCCGGCGCCGCCCCAGATTGCCCAGGCCAGCAGACTGAGGCCAATGAGGATGCCGCCAGGCAGAACGGGGATAACGGTGCCGGCCACGCCCACCAGAATGGCGAGGCCGCAAAGGACGGTCACGAGGATCTCGGGGTTCATGCCCCTCAGTCTAGGTTCCGCCGAAGGCAACATGCCTTTTAGGAAACGACGTTTGAAGACAACGACGGCGGCGCCTCCCCAGCACGGGAGGCGCCGCCGTCGAACTTCGTGGCGGATGGAACTCCGCAGTTACTCCGCTTCGACCGCTGCGGCCACGGCGGCGGACACAGCCGGCGCGACGCGGGGATCCAAGGGGCTCGGCACGATGTAGTCGGCGGACAGCTCGGGCTCGGCAAGTTCAGCAATGGCGCGGGCGGCCGCAAGCTTCATGGCAGGCGTGATCCGGCGGGCACCGGCGTCCAGCGCGCCGCGGAAGATCCCCGGGAAGGCGAGCACGTTGTTGATCTGGTTGGGGAAATCGCTGCGGCCTGTGGCCACAACTGCGGCGTAGCGGGAAGCAACCTCCGGCAGGACTTCGGGGTCCGGGTTGGACAGGGCGAACACGATGGAGCTGTGGTTCATGAGCTTCAGGTGTTCCTCGGCCAGCTGGGAGGAGGAGACGCCGATGAACACGTCCGCGCCGAGCAGTGCCTCGCCGGGGCCGCCGGTGATGCCGCGCGGGTTGCTGCGCTGCGCCATCTGCGCCTTCTTGGTGGCGGGGTCGGCGGCGATGTCCGCACGCTGCTTGTTGATGACGCCGCGCGAGTCGAGCAGGACGACGTCCTGGATGCCCGCGGTGAGCAGGATTTCGGCGACGGCGATGCCCGCGGCACCCGCGCCGGAGACCACTACGCGGAGTCCTTCAAGTTCGCGCCCGGTCACCTTGGCGGCGCCGGTCAGGGCGGCCAGGACCACGACGGCGGTCCCGTGCTGGTCATCGTGCATGACCGGGCAGTCCAGGGCCTCGATGAGCTTTTCCTCCAGCTCAAAGCAGCGCGGAGCGGAGATGTCTTCCAGGTTCACGGCGCCGAAGCTGGGACGCAGGCGGACCAAGGTCTCGATAATTTCGTCCACGTCGGTGGTGTTGAGGACCAGCGGGATGGAGTCAAGGTCGCCGAAGGACTTGAAGAGGGCGGACTTGCCTTCCATGACCGGCAGGGACGCGCTGGGACCGATGTTGCCGAGGCCCAGCACGGCGGTGCCGTCGCTGACCACAACAACCAGGCGCTGGGCCCAGGTGAGGGTCTTGGCAAGCTCGGGTTCGGCGTGGATGGCCCGGCTCACCTGGGCAACGCCCGGAGTGTAAGCAATGGAAAGATCGCGCTTGCTGGCGAGCGGGACCGTGCTGGCGATGGACAGCTTGCCGCCCTGGTGGGCTTCGAAGATCTCCTGGTCCGTCAGCACGGTTGACTGCTCGGCGGAAGCGGGACCGTCGGAAAGGCTGTCAGCGGAAGTGATGGTTTCAATGGACACGTCGTTGTCTCCTGGGGCTAGCCGTGGGCGCACGGCATAATGAAGCTCAAGCACATAGGAGGCTCAAGATGGGCTGTCTGGAATTTCGGCGGCCCAAGGGATGGCGGGACCGCGAAGCTCCTGCAAGGTACGGGCTGCTAGCCACTCCGGTCCTGCAATGGTAGACAGACCGGCGGCGGGCCAAAGGACACTGGGCCGACCACCCGGCCTGATAAAACGTTTATTCACCAATTCAAGTGATCCACATCACACCAAAAGGGCCTGTGTGGTGCCCCAATGGTCTAGACCGGTTACGGCAGTCGCCGCTAACACCGGGTAAGAAGCGAACAGGCCTTCTTCAGGTCCTCCTCGGCCTCAAAGAGCGACAGTCGGCGGCAGCGGACTGCCTGCACCAGGCCGGAGACGGTCAACAGCAGCACCCGGGACTTGGCGGCGTCGCCGCTTGCCACCGTCACGGCCTGCTCGGCAATGACGTCGATTTCCCGCAGGAGAACGGTGGTGTCCTTGTCCTTCGCGTAGACGCCCTGGCTTAGGCATTGCTCCACAGCCGGCTGCATCAGGCGCATGTGGAAAATTTCCATGACCACGCCGGCCAGTGAATGGACGCGGCTGCCGCCGGTTTCGGGCCAGCTTCCCACTTGCAGTTCACCCAGCTGCTTGCGGTACAAGCCCAGCATCAGGTGGGTGGCGGAAGGAAAATATCGGTACAGGGTTCCGAGCGGCACATTGGCCTTGGCGGACACCTCGGACAGGCTCACGGAATCCAGCCCCTTACGGGCGAATCCGGCGGCGGCGTCCAGGATCCGGGCATAGCGGATCTGTTGTCTGGGCAAGGTCGGCGGCGCAGCCATGGGTGGAAGATCTGAATTGAGTTCAAGCATCAGCAGCGTTCCGGGAGTGGGTTTCGTACAGCGGTCAGGCGGATCCCCATCACAGCACTGCCGCAGCAATTCGAGTCCACTATACGGCACCCTTCTTGAGCCAATCAGTGGGCCAATAACTCAAAACGATGTGCTCCCGGACGCGGGCGGCGTGCCGCGTTACGCCACGCCCTTGATCTTCACCACGAACACCGCGCCCAGCAGACCGATGACGGCGGCGGCGGAAAACAGTGTGACATAGCCGCCGAGGTACTGGATGGACAGGAAGGCGAGCGTCGGGGCAAACACCTGCGGCAGGGAGGCGGCCACATTGATGACCCCCATGTCCTTGCCTCGGTCCGCCGCCTGCGGCAGGACTTGCGTCAGCAGGGCAAAATCCACCGCCAGGTAAGCGCCGAAGCCGATCCCCAGCACGGCAGCGCCGGCCAGTGCACCGGGCCAGACAGGGAAGAAGGCCATGATGAGTCCTGCCATGGCGATGGTTACGGATGACCCGATCACGAAGGGCTTCCGCTTGCCTACCCGGTCGCTCCACGGTCCGGCCAGCACCGCGGTGATAATCACCAGGACCGCGTAGATTCCGGTAAGAACCAGCACACCCAGGGCTGGGTCCTCGTGGCCAATGACGTCCCGAAGAAAGAAAAGCAGGTACACGATGGTCAGCTGATTGCCCACGTTCATCAGGAAGCGCGTGAGCCAGGCCCAGGCAAAATCCGGGTGCCGTGCCGGGCTGATCCAGAAACCCCGGGCGAAGGCCTTCAGCTGGAACGGCGGGCGTGCGGACAGTGGCAGCACAGGATCATTCCGGTGGAACAGATACGGCAAAACGGACAGCACGAGGGCCGCGGCACAGAGCCAGTACCCCACCATGTAGTTCCCGGAGACCACCGCACCAAAGACGGCGCCGAGAAGGATGCCAACAGTCTGGCCCATGGCGGCCAACCCGCCAACGGTGGCGCGCTGAGGCACCGGAACGCGGTCCGGAACGGCCGCCGTGATGGCGGCGTACGCGGCGTTCGCACCGAGCTGGACCAGGCACCAGAACAACAGCATCAAGGCAACGGTCGTGGCTCCGGACATCGCCAGCAGTGCCGCCGCCGCGAGGATGGCTCCGGCCAGGATCCACGGGGCACGCCGGCCGAAGCCGGAGACCGTACGGTCGGACAGGGCGCCGAAGAGCGGATTGGCCACCAGTGACACCGCGGCACCGCAGCCGGTGACGAGCGAAAAGATCGCTTCCTTGCTGGGCGCATCAATGCTGATGGCCTGCTGGCCAATGAAGATGTTGATGGGCCCGAAGAAGGCGGCATTGATGCCGACGTTGACAAGGACCAGGCCGGTGACCCAGCGCGCGGTGACCTTCCGCTCCGGCTCGGCGAGCGCCGTCGTCGCAGTTCCTCCCGCGGATGCGGCCACAACGGAGGGATCTGGAACATTTCCCGGCAGGTCAGACAGGCTCATTTTGGCTCCCCCAAGGAACTGAAGATCGGTGTGCTTTCAGACTATCGTGGCACTCCTTCGCAAAACATGCGGGAAAGTAGAGCCAGTTTCCTTTATGGGCGGCAGTACTGTCACCGCATAGCTCCGTTGCGGAGACAACATCACTCATTCCAATGGGGGAATGCACTTTGGCACCATCACATTCATCGAGCCCGTCATCTCGCATCAAAATCTTGGGTCTCGTTATTGCGGCCGGTGTGATGCTTAGCGCTTGCAACCCAGGCACTGGCGGCGCAAGTAAAGATTCAGTCGCAAAACAACGCGGGTCTGGCGATAGCGAAGCCGTGGTTGTCCGCGTAATCGACGGCGACACTTTTACGGCCAGGACTAACGGCGAAGAGAAGACCATCCGGTTGCTCAACGTCGATACGCCGGAAACAAAGGATCCCAACGCTCCCGTGGAGTGCATGGGCCCGGAAGCGACCAAGGCTCTAGAAGAACTACTTCCCGCGGGTGCAGTGGTCAGGTTGGAACTCGACATCGAGCCCCTGGACAAGTACGGGAGGACCTTGGCTGGTGTCTTTAATTCTGCCGGACTTCTGGTCAATGCTGAGGTCGCCCGCCTCGGGTTCGGCATCCCTGTCCTATTTGAGCCAAACAAGAAATTTCACCCTGATGTAGTCAAGGCATACGAGGAGGCAATGACCCGCGGCGTCGGGCTCGGCTCGGCCGACATTCCCTGCCTGCCTGCCCAGCAGGTCGAGCAAGCAGCCGATGCCGTAGAGTCCCTGGCCGCATTGCCACTGGCTGGCACTGACGTGGAACTCGATCGATCACATGCTGGTTTGGTGACAGCTCTAGCGGCAATAGCGGCACTCAAGACTGCGGCGTCCGCCAAGAAACAAGTCCACTGGAGAGCGTACAAGCCAGGTCAGGTGGCATCGATGATCACCCGATTGGATGCGGCAGCCGCAGCAGGTGCATCCCGTGAGGCAGCGATAGGTGCAAAGAAGACGGAGATCGCGAACGCGGCCGCGGCAGAAGCAGCTCGCGCAGAGGCGGCCGCGGCAGAAGCAGCTCGCGCTGCTCAGGAAGCGGCTGCGGCTGCAGCCGAAGCGGAAAGGATCCGTAATCTTCCGCCTGCTCCAGCGCCGTATGTTCCTCCCGTGTACGTTCCCCCGGTCTACGTACCGCCAGCCGCGCCGGCCCCAGTTCAGAACCCGTACCCCGGGTACACAGGGCCACGCTGTTACGCCCCAGGAGGCAAGAGTTGGACACCGTGTAAGTAAAATTGGCCTGGGACTTGGGTGCCACGCCACCAAGTCCCAGGCGCTATCAGGCGCCAGCCATTCCGAGGAGGACCAATGACCGCTTCGCCCGCAGATTCCCCAGCAGACACCCCCGACAACCTCGACGCCGACGAGAGCCGCCGCATCAACACCGCCGATCTCTTCGACGAGCGGGGCGAGGAACTCGAGTCCATCGCGCTCCAGTTCCAGTCCCTGGGCGGGCTGTCACACTTCAGCGGACCGGCGCGCACCATCCGCTGCCTTGAGGACAACGCCCTGGTCAAATCCACCCTGGGCACTCCGGGCTCCGGTGCCGTGCTGGTGGTGGACGGTGCAGGTTCGCTGCGGACGGCCCTCATGGGGGACATGATCGCCGCGAGCGCCGTCGCGAACGGCTGGGCCGGCGTCGTCATCAACGGGGCCGTCCGGGACCGCGAGGTCCTGGCCGACCTGCCGCTCGGGGTGAAGGCACTGGGAAGCAACCCGCGCAAGAGCGCGAAGGAGGGCACCGGCGAGACGGACGTGGAGCTGGAGATCGACGGCGTCACGGTACGGCCCGGTGCCATGATCTGGTGCGATCCGGACGGCATCCTGGTGGAGCGCTGACGTAAATTCTTCATTTCTCGGAGACCGCGGGAACAAATCGCAAAGTAGGATAGTTACTGAAAGCAACTATCAAGCTTAATTCCCTTTTCTTCGTAATGGAGCAGTCATGTCCAAAACCGCCGCCGGGCCCGTAACCGGGGACGTCCTGACGAAGCGTCAGACCATCACAGTGATGGTGGGTCTCATGCTCGGCATGTTCCTCTCCTCGCTGGACCAGACCATCGTTTCCACGTCGATCTACACCATCGCCAACGACCTCGACGGGCTCTCACTGCAGGCCTGGGCAACCACGGCGTACCTCATCACCTCCACGGTGAGCACCCCGCTGTACGGCAAGCTCAGCGACATCTTCGGACGCCGTCCGCTCTACCTGGCCGCCATCGTGATCTTCCTGGCGGGCTCCCTGTACGCAGGATCCGTGCACTCCATGACCGAACTGGCCATCGCGCGCGGCATCCAGGGCATGGGTGCCGGCGGCCTGCTGGCCCTCGCGCTGACCATCATCGGCGACATTGTTGCCCTCAAGGACCGGGCCAAGTTCCAGGGTTACTTCATGTCTGTCTTCGGGATCTCCTCCGTACTGGGCCCGGTGGTGGGCGGCGCCTTCGCCGGCTCAGCGAACATCCTGGGCTTTGACGGCTGGCGCTGGGTGTTCTTCATCAACCTGCCCATCGGACTGGCTGCCCTGGCTGTTGTGTTCCTCTACCTGCACCTGCCCGCCAAGCACGTGAAGCAGAAGATCGACTACTGGGGTGCGGCCGCCATCACGCTGGCCATCGTTCCGCTGCTCCTGGTGGCCGAGCAAGGCCGCAGCTGGGGCTGGACCTCCGCGGCGTCCCTCCTGTGCATCGGCCTGGGCGTCGTGGGCATCATCGCGTTCCTGCTGGCCGAGAAGCACGCCGGCGACTACGCCCTGATCCCGCTCCGGCTCTTCCGGAACCTCACCTTCGGCCTGTCCTCGCTGCTGAACTTCATCATCGGCATCGGCATGTTCGGCGCCATCGCGATGCTCCCGATGTACCTCCAGCTGGTCAAGGGCCTCACCCCCACCGAGGCCGGCCTGATGATGATCACTTTCACGGTGGGCATCCTCACCGGTTCCATCACCGCCGGACGGACCATCTCGGCATCGGGCACCTACCGGATCTTCCCCATCATGGGCACGGCTGTGCTGACCGCCGCCGCCACTGTAATGGGCTTCTCGCTTGGCGTGGACACCGGGCTCTGGGTGCCGGGCGTCATTGCCGTGTTCTTCGGCCTGGGCCTGGGCTTCTGCATGCAGCCTCTCACGCTGGCCATGCAGGTTTCGGTTCCGCCGAAGGACATGGGCGTGGGCACTTCCTCGGCCGCGTTCTTCCGGTCCATGGGCGGCGCAGTGGGCACCGCCGTCTTCATCTCCCTGCTCTTCAGCATGGCGGCGGACCGCATCGCCACGGGCATGAAGGACGCCATGCAGAACGCCGACTACCTGAAGGTCCTCAAGGACCCCGCCGTGGC
The DNA here is from genome assembly GCF_030812315.1 of Arthrobacter oryzae. Lineage (GTDB taxonomy): Bacteria > Actinomycetota > Actinomycetes > Actinomycetales > Micrococcaceae > Arthrobacter > Arthrobacter oryzae_B. The sequence goes on from NZ_JAUSSM010000006.1 coordinate 21,239, forward strand.
CGCCGACCCCGCCAACGCCAAGCTCTATGAGTTCTTCCAGAACGGCGCCACCAACGATTCCCTCAACGACACCAGCTGGCTGCACACTGCAAACAGCACGCTGACCCGCCCCATCACCGAGGGCTTCGCGCAGTCGATCGACGCCGTGATGCTCACCGCGGCCGTGCTCACCGGCGTCGCCTTCCTGATCAGCTTCGCGTTGCCGAACAAGAAGCTGACGGACCCGAAGGCTGCTGCTCAGGGAGCACAATCAGAGTCCGTGCCGGCGCACTAGGTGTCCACGGCGAGCGTCGCCACACGTCACGGCAGGCAGCCTTTCGGGCTGCCTGCCGTTTCGTTTCCTCGGAATTCCGGGACGCATCGCCGTCTTGGACGGCAAAAGCCTGCGCTACGTGACGGCCCGGAGTCAGGCCGGGAGACGACGGCGGAACGGCCCGCCGTCGTCGTCCTCCGTCCCTAAGTGGAGCCTCACAGCGTGAAGTGGCACACTGTTTAGCGCGTGTGCGCCGGCCAGCAGGGCCGGTTCCGTGGTCAACGATGTCCGCACAGCTAAAAACCCAACGCAGCAAGAATCCCGAGGGAGATCCATGTCCACATCCAGCACAGAAGGCCGCCCCGGCGTTCCCCGCAAGGTGATCGGCCTCGCAATCGCGGGAGCGGTGGGCGGGTTCCTCTTCGGCTTTGATTCCTCCGTTGTCAACGGGGCGGTGGACGCCATCAAGGACGAGTTCGCCCTGAGCGAGGCCGTCACCGGCTTCGCCGTGGCCGTCGCCCTCCTGGGCTGCGCCGCGGGCGCCTACCTGGCAGGCAAGGTGGCCGACAAGTACGGCCGCATCCCCGCCATGAAGCTCGGCGCCATCCTGTTCCTCGTCAGCGCGCTCGGCACCGGCTTCGCGTTCGGCGTCTGGGACCTGATCTTCTGGCGCCTGGTGGGCGGCCTCGGCATCGGCTTGGCCTCTGTCATTGCGCCCGCGTACATCTCGGAAATCTCGCCGCGACACGTGCGCGGCCGCCTCGCGTCGCTCCAGCAGCTCGCCATCACCACAGGTATTTTTGCGGCCCTCCTCTCCGACGCCCTGTTCGCCACCACCGCCGGCGGTGCGGACCAGGCGCTCTGGCTCGGCATCGAAGCGTGGCGATGGATGTTCCTCGCCGGCGCCGTGCCCGCCGTCGTCTACGGCTGGATCGCCTACACGCTGCCCGAATCGCCCCGCTTCCTGGTCTTCAAGGGCAAGGAGGACGAGGCCCGCAAGGTGTTCGAAACAATCGCCCCGTCCGAGGACACCGACCGCCACATCCGCGAAATCCAGTCCGCCATAGAGGAGGACAAGCTCGCCGGCCAGAAGGGCTCGCTCCGCGGCAAGGTCTTCGGCCTGCAGGCCGTGGTATGGATCGGCATCACGCTGTCCGTGCTGCAGCAGTTCGTGGGCATCAATGTGATCTTCTACTACTCCACTACCCTGTGGAAGGCCGTTGGCTTCCAGGAGAAGGACTCGCTCACCATTTCGGTGGCCACGTCCGTCACCAACATCCTGGTCACGCTCGTGGCCATCGCCCTGGTGGACCGCATCGGCCGTCGCCCCATCCTGCTGGCAGGCTCCATCGGCATGGCTGTTTCGCTCGGTGCCATGGCCCTGGCCTTCTCCTCGGCCACGGGATCCGGTGAGGAAATCGCGCTGCCCGGCGCCTGGGGCCCTGTTGCCCTGGTGGCCGCCAACGTCTTCGTGATCAGCTTCGGCGCCTCCTGGGGGCCGCTGGTGTGGGTGCTGCTTGGCGAGATCTTCCCGTCCCGGATCCGCGCCCGCGCCCTGGGTCTGGCCGCGGCCGCACAGTGGATCGCCAACTTCGCCATCACCCTGAGCTTCCCCGTCATGGCGGCAGGTTCGCTGCCGCTGACGTACGCCATGTACGCGGCGTTCGCGGCGGCGTCGTTCTTCTTCGTGATGTTCAAGGTGCCGGAAACCAACGGCATGTCACTGGAACAGGCGGAGACCTTGTTCGTGCCGAAGGGGACCGTCAAGGTCTAGGCGTACGGCGCCGCCCGCTCAACGCCTAAAACGCTCTCTCACTTGCTGCGGGTAAACCACAAACGCTCTCTCACTTGCTAAACCGGGTGAGAGAGCGTTTGTGAAAAACCGACAGGAAGTGAGAGAGCGTCGCTCCGGTCAGACCACGTGGGGTTCGTGGGCGGCCAGGAACCGCCGGCCGCCCAAGGCAATCGCGATGGCGACCACCATGGCCAGCGCGCCGGCGTAGAACGGGACCTGCGGGCCGTAGTGCTCACCGAGTTGCGCGGCCGCGAAGGGGGCCAGGGCGCCGCCCATCCAGCGCACAAAGTTGTAGCCGGCCGACGCCACCGGGCGCGGCGAATCGGAGACGCCCATGGCCAGTTCCGTGTAGACCGTGTTGTTGATTCCCAGGAGCGCCCCGGAAACAACAACCAGGACGACTGAGCTGGAACGTGGCCACGACCTCAGCAGTGGCCGCGCCTTCCCTCAGGAGGTCGCCCACCACCAACAGATGGGCGGCGTCGGCGTTGATCGCTTCGAAGGCCCGCTCATACGGGGCCATATCGGAGGTGTCCTCGCGGTTTGCACCCAGCCGGTCGTCCGCCAGGAGCTCCAGGATGCGGGGCAGGTCCGCCCGCGTCGCGGCCCGGAGGCGGAACGTCCCGCCGTCGACGTCGGCGGTCAGCAGGGCGGGCAGGTCAGGTTGCTCGGAGGTCACCGAATCACTTGCCACACGGACGCTCTCTCACTTCCCGCGCCTAACCCCCGGACGCTCTCTCACTTCTCCCACGAAAAACCCCAACGCTCGGTCACTTCAAGTGAGAGAGCGTTGGGGTAAATCCGGCAGGACCTGAGAGAGCATCGGCCAAAAACCGACAGAAAGTGAGAGAGCGTCCTAAGCCTTGATCTCCGCCTTGGCCTCTTCCACCAGTGCCGCGACGGCGTCGAAGAGCGGATGCCCAGCGGTCAGGCCGGTCACCCTCTCGGTGGCCTCCGCAGCTGTGGACGATGCCACGATCTGCGCCAGCTCGGTCGCTTCAGCATCTGCGGGATCGTTGAACCGCAGGGCGGCTGCTATGGCTCCCAGCAGCGCTTCGGGCACGATGCCGCGTTCCGCCAGCTCAGCCGCCGGGCCGATGAACCGCTCGTGCCGGCTGAGCTTGCGAAGCGGTGCCCGGCCCACTCGGTTCACAGTGTCCGGCAGGTGCGGGTTGGTGAAGCGGCCCAGGATCTTCTCGACGTAGGCTTCCTGCTCCTCGCGGTTGAAGCCGTGCTTGTGGATCAGCAGCTCCTTGGTCTCGTCCAGGACGGCGCGCACATCGGCGGCGACGTCCTGGTCGGCCATGGCTTCCGAGATCTTGCCAAGTCCTGCCTCGAACCCGAAATAGGCTGCCGAGGCGTGCCCGGTGTTCACCGTGAAGAGCTTCCGCTCGATGTAGGGCTCCAGGTTGTCCACGAACGTCGCCCCCGGGATGACCGGCGCGTTGCCCCCAAAGGGCGTGCGGTCGATGACCCATTCGTAGAAGGTCTCCACGGTGACGTCCAGGCCCTTGCCAGGCTCCTGGTTCGGGACGATCCGGTCCACGGCCGTGTTCGCGAAGACAGCCGCGGACTCGAGCTCGCCGGCGGCTGTGTCCCACTGCGCCGCCACTTCGTCCTGCAGGATGCCCGTGGCATTGATGGCGTTCTCGCACGCCATCACCTGCAACGGCGCCATCCCCGCGGGCCTCGCGGCAATGCCCTTGGCGATCACCGGCGCCACGAATTTCAGGATATGCGGACCCACCGCGGTGGTGACGACGTCCGCCGTCGCGATTTCCGCCACGACATTCGCTTCCTGGGTGCCGGAGTTCAGCGCCCGGAAGTTGTCCACGGTCCGGACCGTGGGGTTCTCCCCCACCTCGTGAACGTCGTAGCTGTCCGCGGCGGCGAGCTGCGAGATCAGATCGTCCGCGACGTCGGCAAACACGAGCTCGTAGCCTGCCTGGTGCAGCAGCAGTCCCACAAATCCGCGACCGATGTTACCGGCCCCAAAATGAACAGCCTTCACTATGCGTTGACCTTCCCGAACAGTTCCAGCACTTCGTCCACCGTCGTGGCGGCCTCAAGCTGGGCCACCTGGGCCTTGTTGGTGAAGACCTTCGCGATGGAGGACAGGATGTGCAGGTGCTCGTTGTTGATGCCGGCGACGCCAACCACGAACTTGACCTCCTTGCCGTTCCAGTCGATGCCGTTCGGGTACCGGATCACGGACACTGCGGACTTCATGATGTGGTCCTTTGCGGCGTTGGTGCCGTGCGGGATAGCCAGGAAGCTGCCCATGTACGTGGACACGGATTCCTCGCGTTCGTGCATGGCGTCAATGTAGCCGCTGTCAACAGCGCCGCGGTCCAGCAGCAGCCGGCCCGCTTCGTCGATGGCCGCGTCACGGGTGGTCGCCCTGCCGTTGAGGATCACGCTGTCAGCCACCAGGATGTCCGACGGCGGGGCTGCCGCAGCAGGTGCCGCGGCGGCGGGAGTCCCGGCGTCGGCACTTGCGGTGTCTGCACTTCCTGCGGAATTGCTGTGCTGGACCAGCTCCACGATCTCCTCGTACCGCGGGCTGTTCATGAAGTTGTCCACGGATACGTGCACCGCGCTCGATGTGGCCGGCTTGGCGCGCTCGGTGAGGTCCTGATGCGTGACCACCACGTCATAGCTATCCGTAAGGTTCGCGATGGACGCGTTGGTGACGTTGACCTCCGGGAAGCCGGCGGCCTTGATCTTGTTGCGCAGCACCGACGCACCCATGGCGCTGGAACCCATACCGGCGTCGCATGCGAACACGATGTTCTTGATGGGGCCGGCCATCACGGCAGTGCCGCCCGCGCCCACCAGGGCTGAGGAGACGGAGCTCTTCTTGCCCTTCATCGCCTCCATCTTCGAAGTGGCGGCGCTGAGGCTGTCCTCCTCGGTTTCACCCACGGGGGTCTTGCTGGCCTTCAGGATGACCGAAGCGATCAGGAAGGAGACAGTGGTGGCGAGCAGGACCGAAAGGATCACGCCGAAGTAGCTGTCACGGGCGGTCTGGGCGACCACCGCAATGATGGATCCCGGAGCTGCCGGGGCCACGAGGCCGGAGTTGGTGAGGGCAAGCGTCGCGATCCCGGTCATGCCGCCGCCAATGGCGGCGAGGATGAGGATGGGCTTCATCAGCACGTACGGGAAGTAGATCTCGTGGATGCCGCCGAAGAAGTGGATGATGGCTGCGCCGGGGGCCGATGCCTTGGCCAGGCCCTTGCCGAAGAACATGTAGGCGAGCAGGATGCCGAGGCCCGGGCCGGGGTTGGCCTCGAGCAGGAACAGGATGGACTTGCCCTGCTCAAGCGACTGCTGGATGCCCAGGGGCGTCAGCACGCCGTGGTTGATGGCGTTGTTGAGGAACAGCACCTTGGCCGGTTCGATGAAGATGCTGGTCAGCGGCAGCAGGCCGTTGCTGACCAGGAACTGGACCACATTACCCGCTGCCGTGCTGAAGGCCGTGACCAGCGGGGAGATGCCGTAGAAGCCAAGCATGGCCAACAGCGCACCCCAGATGCCGGCGGAGAAATTGTTCACCAGCATCTCAAAGCCGGGCCGGATCTTGCCGTGCCAGATGGCGTCGAGCTTCTTCATGGTCCAGCCGCCGAGGGGACCCATGATCATGGCGCCAATGAACATCGGAATGCCGGCACCGACGATGACGCCCATGGTGCCGATGGCACCAACGACGCCGCCGCGGACGTCGTGCACCATCTTGCCGCCGGTGTAGCCAATCAGGAGAGGCAGCAGGTAGGTGATCATGGGGCCGACGAGGCCCACGTTCGGCACGCCCTCCGTGTTGGTGCCGAAACCGCCCAGCGCCGGGACCGGGAACCAGCCCTTCTCGATGAAGAGCGCCGTAATGAGGCCCCAGGCGATAAAGGCCCCGATGTTGGGCATGATCATGCCGGACAGGAACGTCCCGAACTTCTGGACGCCAACCCGCAGGCTAGTGCGGGGTTTTGCAACTGTCTCTGTTGCCATGTGATTTCCTAACCGTGATTCCTGCTGCACCGCAGGATGGTCCGATATTTTCGACGACTAGCTGGTGGAACTGTTGGAGATCCGGTGGAGCCATTCGAGAAAGAGCTTGAGTTCCGAACTGGACAGCTGGTCCGAGTGCGATGCCTGGAGCGCGGCGTTCAGGGCGATCGCTGCCACCACCACCGAGGACTTTCCGGAGTCTTCCGGAGTGCCGCTGGCCTGATCCGCGGACACCGCGAAAATCATGGCATCCCGGGTCATGGTGGACAGTTCAAGGTTGCGTTCGGTGGCTGGCTCAGCAATGAGCATGAGCGTCACGCCCACGTTCGCAGCCAGGATGCTCCTGGCCGCTTCACGCGGCTGGACGTTCAACTGGCCTGCCACTGCAGCCTTGTTCAGCATTTCCTCCATGAGCGCCTCGGCATCGGCAACGATGGCCGGACGGCTCTCAGGGCGAATGTTGCCAAACATGACCAAGTAGAGTTCCGGCTGGTTCAGCCCGAACTGGACGTGGTTGTCCCACATCCGGCGGATGTCTTCCAGCGGATGTCCGGACGGAGCGAAGTCGCGTTCACCTGCCACGTACTCTTCAAAACCTGCCGCTACAACAGCGTCGAACAGCCCTTCCTTGTCACCGAAGTGGTGATACAGGGTAGGGGCCGTAACGCCTGCCAACTGCGTGATCTGGCGGGTGGAAACGGCCGCTCCCCCGGAATTAGCCAGCAACTCGGCTGCTGCACGGAGCAGCCGTGTTTTAGGCGGAAGCTGGCCATCGAAACTCATAACCGCTACCCTAGCACCTATAGCAACGCTATATGAAGTGCATCACATACAATTTTTTCAGGCACCGCAAAACACCGTCGGACGTAGCAGTCGCGGCGGTCTGGGCAATCGCCCGGGCAACGAATGGCGGGGCCTGCTTACCGGCAGAGAATGAGGACCTTCAGTGCAGAACTTCCCAGGAGTAGGCGTCAGCCCCGGCCGCATCATCGGCACCGTCCGCCAAATGCCCAAACCGATCAGCGAACCGCCGGCCGGCGAGCAGCTGGCCGCCGGCGTCACCCCCGAGGACGCAACGGCAGCACTCAAGGCGGCCTCGCAGGCCGTCCACGACGAACTGAAGGGCCGGGCCGCTCACGCCACCGGAGACGGCAAGGCTGTCCTGGAAGCCACGGCGCTGATGGCCAAGGACACCATGCTGATCAAGGGCGCGGCCAAGCTCGTGGCCAGGGGCCTCTCCAGCGAGCGCGCCATCTGGGAATCCGGTTCCTCCGTCTCCGAGATGCTTCATAACCTGGGTGGCTACATGGCCGAACGCGCCACCGACGTCCTGGACGTCCGCGCCCGGATTGTGGCGGAACTCCGCGGCGTGGCCGCGCCCGGCATCCCCACCTCCACCACACCGTTTGTGCTGGTGGCCGAGGACCTGGCACCGGCCGACACCGCAACCCTGGACCCGAACAAGGTCCTGGCCCTGGTTACTGCGGGCGGCGGCCCGCAGTCCCACACCGCCATCATTGCGCGGTCGCTTGGCCTGCCGGCCGTGGTGGCTGCGGTGGGAGTGGACGAGCTCCCGGACGGCACAGAGGTCTATGTGGACGGCGCCGCAGGCACCATCACCTCCGAACCCGACGATTCGCTGCGCTCCGCAGCGGATGCATGGGCAGCAACGGCGTCCCTGCTTGCCGAGTTCAGCGGCACGGGCACGACGGCGGACGGTCACCTGGTGCCGCTGCTCGCCAACGTTGGCGGCGGAAAGGACGCCGAGGCGGCCGCCAAGCTGGGCGCCCAGGGCGTGGGTCTTTTCCGCACCGAATTCTGCTTCCTGGAACGGGACTCCGAGCCCTCCGTGGAGGAACAGGCCGCAGCCTACAAGAGCGTATTTGATGCGTTCCCGGGAAAGAAGGTGGTTCTGCGCACGCTCGACGCCGGCGCCGACAAGCCGCTGCCGTTCCTGACCGACTCCACGGAGCCCAACCCGGCCCTGGGTGTCCGCGGCTACCGCACGGACTTCACCACGCCCGGCGTCCTGGACCGCCAGCTGGAAGCCATCGCCCTGGCCGAGAAGCAGTCCGAAGCGGACGTGTGGGTCATGGCTCCGATGATCTCGACGGCGGAAGAAGCGGCCCGCTTCGCCTCAATGTGCGCCGACGCCGGCATCAAGACGCCCGGCGTGATGGTGGAAGTCCCGTCCGCAGCGCTCACCGCCGAGGCCATCCTGCGCGAAGTGGGCTTCGCCAGCCTGGGCACCAACGACCTCACCCAGTACGCCATGGCAGCCGACCGGCAGCTCGGCCCGCTGGCGGCCCTCAACACCCCGTGGCAGCCGGCCGTGCTCCGCCTGGTCGGACTCACCGTCGAAGGGTCACGGGCTGAAGGCCACAACAAGCCGGTTGGCGTCTGCGGCGAGGCAGCGGCGGACCCCGCCCTCGCCGTCGTACTCACCGGGCTGGGCGTGACCACCCTGTCCATGACCGCCCGCTCCCTCGCGGCTGTGGCTGCGGTGCTCAAGACCGTCACGCTGGCCGAAGCGCAGCAGCTGGCCAAGCTGGCCCTGTCCGCGCCGAGCGCCACCGAGGCCCGGGCCTGGGTCCGCGAAAAGCTGCCCGTACTCAACGAACTCGGCCTCTGACCGCCGCCCACCGACGAAATCCATCAGGAGAAGTAATGCCCGAACGTATCGCAACCATCGCCAGCCGCTCCGGCCTCCACGCCCGCCCCGCCGCGCTTTTCGCCGAAGCGGCCGGCAATGCCGGCGTTGACGTCACCATTTCCATGCAGGGCGAACCGGCGGATGAAGCCCTCGACGCCGCCAGCATCCTTTCGCTCATGACGCTGGGGGCGGCCAAGGGCGACGTCGTGGTGTTGCGTGCCGACGGCGACGGCGCCGACCAGGCGCTGGATGCTTTGGTCACGCTCCTGGAAACGGACCTCGACGCCGAATAGCAGCTGGCGGACGTAGATGAACAGCGGGGACGGGGAGCAACGGCTCAACCGCGCCGGGGACGCTAGGATTTCCGCATGGCATTGATTGCTCCCCGCGTGACGGCCGGGCTCCCCGGCGACGAAGCCCTGAAACTGAAGCATGCCCTCAGCGGCAGCCACGACATCACGGTGTTTGTGGACGGCACGGTCCACCGGCTGCCGCCCCAGGCGCGGGACGCCGTCGTGGACCTCCTGAGCCGGTTCAGCCGCGGCGAGGCGGTGACCGTCAGCAGCGTTGAGGAAATGCTCACCACGTCCCAGGCCGCGGAACTCGCCGGGATCTCGCACACGTACCTTCGCAATATGACGGACCGCGGCGAAATCCCGGTGGAATACCGCGGCACGCACCGGCGGATCCGGCTGGCTGCCATCATGGAATGGCTGGAGGCGCAGAAGAAAAGCAAGGCGTCCGACGGCGGCGGCGAGCGGGTTTGATTTAGCGTGGGTACGCAATTTGTGAAGCAGTGATAAGGATCAAGCAACGATCCCCGGTAACCGCCAAAAGGCCGCAAAGGCCGGGGTTACCCTTTATTTGTGGCTAAGTTCAGAGGGTGGCATATCGTGGCGGGGTTCGCCGCCATGCTGCTGACTGCCGTCCTCGGAACGGCCATGGGCTTGAACAACACCGCCGCTTTTATGGCAAGCTGCGTTGCCTTTGTGGCAGTGTCCAAAGGCATGGAAAGCCACCTTGCCCGGCGCCGCCGGGAAGCTGCCGCCCGCCTTCTTGGGCCAGGCCGCGGGGCGCCGCCCAGCGCCGCCCTTGACGCGGACCAGTCAGAGCGTGACGGCAGGCCCTGACGGAAGCGGACCTGCTATCTGATCCGTGGATGGCCATTGACACAGGTCCAGCCACCTCACCAGACTTGTTAGCGATAACAAACTGCCGATGGCCCGATGGTCCGGCGCGAAAGGGATGCAATGCGCACTGAGATCAGCGAGATGACCGGGCTGACCGGCCTCACCGGAACCGGCAGCGCCGAAGCGGAACTGAACTGGGCCGGAAATTACCGCTACACGGCAGCCGCGATCCACCGGCCGCGCACCCTCGAGGAAGTCCAGGACGTAGTAGCCGGCGCCGCGAAAATCCGCGCGCTCGGCTCCCGGCACTCCTTCAACTCCATCGCCGACTCCCCCGGGTCCCTGATCTCGCTCGAAAACCTGGAACCCGGCATCCGCATCGACGCCGCGGCACGGACGGTCACGGTCTCCGGCGGAACCCGCTACGGAACACTCGCGGAAAAGCTGGAATCCAACGGCTATGCGCTGCCCAATCTGGCTTCCCTCCCCCACATCTCCATTGCCGGGGCCATCGCAACCGCAACCCACGGTTCGGGCGATGCCAACGGAAACCTGGCAACCTCCGTCGCGGCACTGGAAATTGTGGCAGCCGACGGAACCGTCCACCACCTCGGCCGGGGCAGCTCACCCGACTTCGACGGCGCCGTCGTCGGCCTCGGCGCGCTGGGCGTCGTCACCAAGGTGACCCTTGATATCGAACCCACGTTCGCGGTGCGGCAGGACGTCTTTGAAGCGCTCCCTTGGCAGACGGTGCTGGAGAATTTCGACGCCGCCACCGCCAGCGCCTACAGCGTCAGCCTGTTTACGGACTGGAGCGGCGACGCCGTCGCGCAGTCCTGGCTCAAGAGCCGCGTCTCAGGGGTGACCGGCGGTGTTGCGGCCATGGAAGCGGCGTTCGCCGGAGACACTCACTTCGGCGGTACGCGGGCAACTGTCGCACGGCATCCGCTGCCCGGAGTCTCCGCCGAGAACTGCACTGAACAGCTCGGTGTCCCCGGACCCTGGTCCGAGCGTCTGGCACACTTCCGGATGGCCTTTACGCCGAGCAGCGGCGAGGAGCTCCAGAGCGAATTCTTCGTCCGCCGCGAGCACGCCGTGGCCGCCATTTCGGAACTGCGTGCCCTCTCCCACCGCATCACCCCGCTGCTGCACGTGTCGGAAATCCGCACCGTGGCAGCCGACCAGCTGTGGCTCAGCACCGCGTACGGCCAGGATTCCGTGGGTTTCCACTTCACCTGGAAGCAGCTGCAGGCGGAGGTGGAGGAACTGCTCCCTGTGATGGAGGAGGCGCTGGCACCTTTCAATGCACGGCCGCACTGGGGCAAACTGTTCCATGCGGACGCCGGCTCCGTGGCCGCACTGTACCCGCGCTTTGCCGACTTCAAGGACCTCGCGGAAAGGATGGACCCGGGGCACAAATTCCGCAACGAATTCCTGGCGCGGAAGGTGTTCGGCGAGTAGCCGGGCACATGCAACGGCCCGGCCGCCAGCCGGTTCCCCGCTAGATCCTCGGCCGCCCGGACCAGCGGCGGGCCTTGAGCGCTGCGTGGAGCTCCAGCCGGACCATGCCCTTCAGAGGATCCACCCCGAGCACCTGCCGGATGCGGCCCAGCCGGTTGTAGATGCTGCTCCGGTGCAGGTGCAGCTTCGTGGCGACGTCCTGGACCGACCCGTCATTGTCGTAAAGGAGTTCCAGCACGGGCAGCAGTTCACCGTTCCGGTCGTGATCTTCCAGGATGCGCCAGTACACGGATCCGGCGTCGGCCCACGCACCTGCGCCGCCTCCGGCGGAGGCCAGCAACTGGTATACGCCCGTCGCCCGGCAGTCCACCAGTTCGCCCAGCTGGGGATCCACGGCGGCGGCCTGGGCCGCCTGCTTCGACTCCCGGTAAGCATCCGCCAGTTCGCGCGGCTTGGCGAACCCTTCACTCGTCCCCAGGATGATCCGGTGAACCGGGCGCCCGGACCGTTTAGCGAGCTCCAACTGGTAGTGCACCAGCACCTGCGCGTGGGCCGCCCGGCCAACAGACTCCCTGAACAGGATCACCGCGTGGGTTTCCGTGCCTGCGCTGAACAGCGCCGCATCCACGCCGATGGTGGCCTGCAACGCGGCTGAGCGGTGGATCAGCGTGGACGCGATGGGGTCGGACCCCTCCGACCAGCCGTCGGCGTCAAGCACGGTGACGAGCTGCCACGGGCCGCGCCCCTGGACTTCCTTCCAGCCGGCCACGGCAGCCACCGCGTTGGCCTCGCCGCGGCAGGCGCTCAGGAACTCCTGTTCCCGGCGGCGCCGGAACTCCGATTCGGCAGTGTTCGATTCAAGGAGCAGCCCGGAGAGCAGTTCGAGTTCGTCCCGGACGCCGGGCAACTGGGTGAGGATCGCCGTCGCGCTTTGATCCTCAATGTCCTGCTGCACCCACAGGTAGCCGACGCGGAAACCGCGCACCAGCAGCGGCACGCAGACCCGCCCCAGCATGCCCAGCTCTTCGTTGGCGGGCACGACGACGGGACGCACGGCCGTCGCAATTCCGTGCGACAGCTGCCACGCCTTCACGTCCACCGGCACGCGTTTGCTCAGCAGGAAGTTCACCCGGACCCTGTCCGCGTGGGACTGGTTGGAGCTGTAGGCGAGCAAAACCCCGTCGAGATCCTCGAGCGACAGTCCCCGGCCGAGCTTCACGGCTACCTGTTCAACGAGCTGTTCAACATCCTGCTGGTGCATGGTTGCCACCTTACTGCCCGGCGGCGCCGGACCGTGAACGGACAGCAGGCGACACCTGACGCTTCACGGCTCGACAGATGTCGAGGCGAGAAACACAAAAACCCCGGAAACACGCGGAATGTGCCTTCGTCTGGCCGGGCACATCCTGTCAGCTACCTCACATGCGGATTTATTCTGGAAGTACAGATTCCCCGCACGTCCGGCCCACAAAGCCCCCAACGATGGAGCCCAAAATGATCATCGGTGTCCCCAAAGAGATCAAGAACAACGAATTCCGCGTCGCCATCACCGCTGCCGGCGTCCACGAGTTCCGCACCCACGGCCACACCGTCCTGGTCGAACGCGGTGCCGGCCTGGGTTCGGGCATCACCGACGAGGAATACGCCATCGCAGGCGCGGAGATCGTCGCCGATGCTGACGAGGTCTGGGCACGCGCCGACATGGTGATGAAGGTCAAGGAACCCATCGCCGCGGAATACCACCGCTTCCGCAAGGGCCTGATCCTGTTCACCTACCTCCACCTCGCCGCCGAGCCCGAGCTCACCAGCGAGCTCATCAACTCCGGCGTCACCGCGATCGCCTACGAAACCGTCCAGGAAGGCCGCACCCTTCCCCTGCTGGCCCCGATGTCCGAGGTCGCCGGCCGTCTCTCCGTCCAGGTCGGCGCCACCTCCCTGATGGCCCCCGCCGGCGGCAAAGGCGTGCTCCTCGGCGGCGTCCCCGGCGTCCGCCCGGCCAAGGTTGTTGTCCTGGGCGCGGGTGTTGCCGGGACCAACGCCGCCGCGATGGCCCTGGGCCTCGGCGCGGACGTCACCATCCTGGACATCAACATCAACCGGCTGCGTGAACTCGACGCCCAGTACCAGGGCCGCCTGAAGACCGTCGCGTCCAACAAGTACGAGATCGAAAAGTCCGTGGTGGACGCGGACCTGGTCATCGGCTCCGTGCTGATCCCCGGCGCCAAGGCCCCCAAGCTGGTCACCAACGAACTCGTCTCCCGTATGAAGCCCGGCTCCGTGCTCGTCGACATCGCCGTGGACCAGGGCGGCTGCTTCGAAGACACCCGCCCCACCACGCACCAGGAACCCACGTACAAGGTGCACAACACCATCTTCTACTGCGTTGCCAACATGCCCGGCGCCGTCCCCAACACGTCCACGTACGCACTCACCAACGTGACCCTGCGCTACGGCGTGGCCCTTGCCAACCTCGGCGTGAAGGCAGCGTTCGAGAAGGACCCCGCCCTCGCAGCCGGCCTCAACATCGCCGCCGGCCACGTGGCACACCACTCCGTCTCCGAGGCGCACAACCTGCCCCTCGTAGCTGACTGGCACGAACTGGTCTCGGCCTAACTCGTGACCAGCGCCTGAACGGCGTCCATCCCCGCGTGCTCGCTCCTTCGTCGCTTAGACGCACGCTTCCGGATGGACGCCGTTCAGGCGTTAACGAGGCTGAGCCAGTTCCCGTGCTTCTTCTATTAATTTGAGGACTTCGACCGGGCCTGTTGGGTCCACTGGGAGCGGCAGGGACGAGGACGCGCCGCCGTCGTTGATCTTGTCTGCGAGGATCCGGTAGAACTCCGGGTACGCCCCGCGTTCGGTGGGCAGGCGGTCGAGGTGGCCGTCGCGGCCCAGGAGCCCGGCCCAGTCCTTGTCTTCAATGCCGTACTCTGCGTCCAGCGGACTGCCGCCGGCCACGATGTACGGCTCCTGCGGGTCGATTCCGTGCTTCGTGTAGCCGCCTTCTGAGCCCAGGATCCGGTATCGGGGTCCCTGCTGGGCGCAGAGCATGTTCATCCACAGGTGGCTCACCACGCCCGAATCATGGTGCAGGGCCACGAACACGTCATCGTCGGTCTTTTCTCCCTGCCGCCGCGCCCGGAGTTCAGCGTGCGTCACGGTTGCGGGTCCGAACAGCTGCAGCGACTGGTCCATCAGGTGCGTCCCGAGGTCGAACAGGACGCCGCCGCCGTCGTCCGCCGTGGCTTCCGCCTTCCACGCCTTGGAGACTTCCGGGGCCCAGCGTTCGAACCGCGACTCGAACCGGGTGACCTTGCCCAGGGTGCCGCTTTCCACCAGGCCCTTCACGGTGAGGTAGTCCCCGTCCCAGCGGCGGTTCTGGAAAACCGTGAGCACGCGGCCAAGCCGGGCGGCGAGGTCCATCAGCTCCCGGCCCTCCTCGCTGCGTACCGCAAACGGCTTGTCGACGACGACGTCGAGGCCCGCTTCCAGCGCGGCCTTTGCCAACGGATGGTGTGTGGCCGGCGGCGTCCCGAGAACTATGAGGTCGAGGTCACCGGCGAGGGCCAGGATGTCGGCGGGGGTGTCAACGAGCCGTGCACCAGGGTGGCTGCCGGCAGCTTCGGCCTGCCTCCCGGCGTCGGACGTGGCAATAACGTCCAGGGAGTACGCGGGGTTGGCGGCGATCAGCGGCGTGTGGAACACGCGGCCGGACAATCCATATCCGGCTACTGCCGTGCGGATCCCGGGCTTAGTCGTGGCGGCGCTGGAGGTTGCTTCTGTGCTCATGGACCTACGCTACCCCCGGACCCTCTCTCACTTCCTGCAGCGATCCACCCAACGCTCTCTCACCTCATGTGGGGAAATGCCCAGGAACTGAGAGAGGATCGTCCAAAATCGGGCGCCTAGTGAGAGAGGGTTGCCAAAAAAGGCGGCGAAAAGTGAGAGAGCGTCGGCAGTTGAGCCGGGGATGATGACGAAGGGCCGGCACCCCCATGTGAAGAGATCACGGGAATGCTGGCCCTTGCGCTCGCGCGGCGCTGCTGTTGCTTCGCGCCGGGATTGAGGGGCTGTGGCTACTTCTTTTCCCAGCCGATGGTGGTCCAGTCTGGAACCTGCGAGGCGCTCTTGAACAGGGACGGGCCGTAGTTGGCCAGGCCGGTGCGCACGAACGAGATCTGCGGCCCGTTCATCACCACACCCATGGAGAAGTACTTGGCCATGTGCTTCTTTTCAACTTCCATGGCTGCCTTGTTGCGCTCAGCGTTGTCCTCGATGGAGCTGAGCTTCTTGATCTCGGCATCCAGCTCGGCATCGCCGAGTCCGTTTTCATTGGTCTTGGAGTCGTAGAACTGCTTGACGGTGTCCGTTGCGTCCGGGCCCACGCCGTAGCCGGAGACACTCAGGGAGAAGTCGCGGCTGCCCAGCACCTTGCCGAAGTCGGCGGAGGCGCGCTGGTCGATACCGACGTCCATGCCGCCGGCCTGGAGCTGCTTCTGCAGGGTCTGTGCGAAGGCCAGGGTGGTGGGGTCGTCACCGAAGTTGCTGATCTTGAAGGCCGCAGGAGCGCCGTCCTTCTCCATGATGCCGGCGGCATTGGGCTTGTAGCCGGCGTCGGTGAGGACCTTCTTGGCGGCCTCAGGACCGGTTTCCGTGGCCGGGTAGTTGTCCTGGTAGTACTTGGAGAACGGCAGCAGCATCATCGAGCCGGAACTGGGTTCTTCCCAGTTCAGCCCGTTGAACCGGACTTTGCGCAGGGCTTCCCGGTCCACGGCGGTGAAGATCGCCTTGCGGATGGCGACGTCGGTCATCGGGGCCTTCTGGGCATTAAGGTTCAGGCCGCCGGCAAACAGCCGCTGGCCACGGCGGATCTCGGAATTCTTGGTGCCGTCGAGCTGCTTGTACAGCGCGATGGTGTTGGCGGAGATGCCGTCGATTTCACCGTTCTTGAACGCAGCAACCTGGGCGCTGGTCTCCAGCTGTCGGAAGACGACCTTTTCCAGGACGGGCTTGGCGCCCCACCACTTGTCGTTCTGGGCCAGCGTCACCGTCTTCGCGGCACTGTCGTACTTGTCCACCTTGAACGGTCCCGCCATCCACTCGGCGTGCATCTCACCGGTGAAGCCGGTGTTGAAGATCTCCGGAGTGTTCACTGCGGGGTGGATGAGGCCGGTGAAGAGGGCGTCCAGCGGGAAAACCGGCTGGGTGGTGGTGACAACGACTTCCTTGTCGCTGGAACCGGCCTGGACGGAGTCTACGAACTCGTAGGCGCCGGAAGTGACGACGTCGATGTCCTTGTTCTCGCCCTTGAGCATGTTCCAGGTGTTCTGGAAGGCCTTGACGTCGATGGGTGTGCCGTCGTTGTACGTGGCTTTTTCGTTGACCTTGATGGTGATGGTCTGCTTGCCGTCCTTGACCTCGCTCTTGACGTCCTCGCAGAAGTCCTTGTTCGGCGTTGCCGTGCCGTCGAAGTCGAAGTTCCAGCAGCCCCAGGTGCCCGCGCCGTCGATGGGACGGTGCAGCGCAGTGTTGTCTCCGCTGTTGCCGGTGTTGGAAAAACCGTTGAAGTCCGGGCCGATGCTGCCCAGCGGAAGCGTCACGGTGCCGCCCTGTTCCAGGTCCTTGGCGTCCTTGGCGTTGATGCTGATCAGCTTGGTGAGGTCGCTGCCGGCGTCCTGGCCCTTGCCGGCGTCGGGACCGGAGGGGGTCCCGCCTCCGCCGCAGCCCGTGAGCGCGAGCGCTGCCGCAACGGCAGCCACCCCGCCAACCTTGGTCAGATTCTTCATGGTTTTCCCTTCATTTTTGGTGCGAGATTGGTGCTTTGGGGATCGGGCAAGTCGGTTTCGTGGACGATCAGCATGTCCGCGTCGAGCTCGCCGTCGGGGAAGAAACAGGCGAACTGCTGGTCCGGCGCCGCCGTCGCCGCCGCGGTCACTTGCGGAGAGCCGACGGGTTCCAGTGGTGGCTCGAGCGTAAGGCATTTTTCCTGTTTCGCCGCAGGAAGCGCGGCGAACACGGGGCAGCGCGTCGCGAAGTTGCAGCCTGTGGGCGCATCCAGCGGCGACGGGAGGTCGCCCTGGAGGATGATGCGTTCACGGGTCCGTTCCAGCCGGGGGTCCGGCACCGGGATCGCGGACAGGAGGGCCCGGGTGTAGGGGTGGCGCGGGTTGTCGAAGACATTGTCCACATCGCCGATCTCCACGATCTTGCCCAGGTACATCACTGCCACCCGGTTGGAGATGTGGCGCACCACGGACAGGTCGTGGGCCACCATGAGGTAGCTCAGGCCCAGCTCTGCGCGGAGCTTGTCCAGGAGGTTGATGACGCCCGCCTGCACCGAGACGTCCAGCGCGGACACGGGTTCGTCGAGGACCACCAGCTTGGGGTTGACGGCGAGAGCCCGGGCTATGCCGATGCGCTGGCGCTGGCCGCCGGAGAACTGGTTGGGGAACCGGTTCACATGGTCCGGCTGGAGGCCCACCAGTTGCATCAATTCCATGATGCGCTTCCGGATTGCAGGCTTGGCCATCCCGGCGTTTTCGAGAGGCTCGGAAAGCACTTCATAGACGGTGAAGCGCGGGTCCAGTGCGCCGGTGGGGTCCTGGAACACCATCTGGAGTTCCTTGCGCATGGCGCTCTTGGTCCTGGCATCGGAGGCTGCCTTGTTGCTCAGCCCGCCGATGGTCACCTCGCCGTCCTGGTCCTTGTGGAACTCCATGATTTCCAGAAGGGTGGTGGTTTTCCCGCAGCCGGACTCGCCCACAATCGAGAAGCACTCGCCCTCGCGGATATCGAAGCTCAGCCCGTCCACCGCCTTCACGGTACCGATCCGCCGTTTGATGAGCGAACCCTTCAGCAGCGGAAAGTGCTTCCGGACGTCCTTCAGCTCCAGGACCGTCCTGCGTTCCAGCCTCGGAACAGCATCGAAACGGGACACCGGAACGGCAGGAGCTTGGAAGATCTCGTGGACGTCAACATCGGCGCCGAGGGAGTCGGTCTTGACGCACGCGGCCTTGTGCGTCCCGTTGCCGGGCAGCCCGTTCCCTGCCTCCGGCGGACCGCCGACCGCCCGCAGCTCCGGCTCCCCATGGAGGCATGCGTCGCCCACGAGCGGGCACCGCGGGGCAAAGGAGCATCCGGTGGGCGAGTGGATGAGGTTCGGCGGTATGCCTTCGATGGGCACCAGCGAGATCTTTTCCGAGGCGTCCACGCGAGGCACCGCACCCAGCAGGCCCATGGTGTAGGGCATCCGCGGGTTGTAGTAGATGTCTTCAACGCTGCCGGTTTCCACCGGCTTTCCGGCGTACATCACCATGATGTCGTCCGCCATGCCGGCCACCACGCCCAGGTCGTGGGTGATCATTACGACGGCGGCGCCGGTCTCCTCCTGCGCGGTGTGGAGCACCTCCAGCACCTGCGCCTGGATGGTGACGTCCAGCGCCGTCGTCGGCTCATCCGCGACGAGCACCCGCGGATTGTTGGCAATCGCGATGGCGATCATGACGCGCTGGCGCATGCCGCCGGAGAATTCGTGCGGGAACGCCTTCAGGCGGTCCTTGGGGCTGGGGATTCCCACCATGCCAAGAAGCTCGACGGCGCGGGCTTCCGTTGCCTGTTTGCTCATCTTCGGATGGTGGACGGTGAGTGCTTCGATGATCTGATGACCCACTGTGTACACCGGGGTCAGGGAGGATAGCGGGTCCTGGAACACCATGGCGAGGTCGTTGCCGCGGTACCGGCACATGGCCTTGTCGCTGAGGCCCAGCAGTTCCGTGCCGTTCAACCGCACTGAACCGGTGACACCGGCTGTCGGGGGAAGCAGTCCCATGATGGCCAGGGAGGTCACGGATTTGCCCGAGCCGGACTCTCCCACAATGCCGAGTGTCTTGCCGGGAAGGAGGTCGAAGTCCACGCCCCGTACCGCGTGGACCACACCGTTCTCCGAGTTGAACCGGACATTGAGGTCCCGGACCGACAGGACGGCATCCGCCGGGGCATAACCCGGCGCGTGCAGCCCGGCGACGTGCAGCCGCTCCGCGGTCATTTCCGTGCTAGCCGTGGTTTCGCTGCTCATTTGCTCTTCTTCTTTGCGGTCTTGTACTTCTTGCCCGTCTTGGCGCTCCCAACGGAACTGGAACTGGGGTCGAATGCGTCACGCAGGCCGTCGTTCATCATGGCCAGCGACCCCGTCAGCAGGAACATGACCATCAATGGAACCCAGAACATCCACGGAAAAGTGGCGACCTGCGACGTGGCCTGCCCGATCAGCACGCCAAGGCTCACGTCCGGCACCTTGATGCCGATGCCGATGAACGAGAAAGCGACCTCGGCCAGGATGGCGCCCGTGACGCCGCGGGTGATGTCAAGGACCAGCAGGGAGCCGATGTTCGGGACCAGGTGCCGCCAGACGATCCGGCGGGCGGGAACACCCATGTACTGGGCTGCCTTGACGAAGTCGCGCTGCATGAGGGACATCGAGAGGGAGCGGATCAGGCGGGCCGTACCCATCCAGCTGAACACCAGGAGCACGATGATCAGCAGGAGCCAGCTGGGAAGGTTCTCCCGCAGGCCGTTGCCACCGCCGCTGGTGGCAACTGCCACTACCAGCAGTGCCGGCATCATGATGAGGGCTTCCAGGACGAACAGCATGACCTTGTCCACTTTGCCACCGAAGTAGGCCATGGTGCAGCCGTAGACGGCGGCGATCAGCACCGAGACCAGGCCGACCACCAGTCCGATGAGGATGGAGATCCGGGTGCCCTCCACCATGAGTGCGTAGAGGTCGATGCCGGCCTGGGACGTCCCCAGCAGGTGCTCCGCGGACGGCGGCATGCCGATGTTGAAGGGGTCGATGGTTTCCTTGTCCCAGGCGGAGAAGAATCCGCCCACGAAGGAGAGGACCGTCAGGGCGAGGAAGATGACCAGACCGGCCACGGCTGTCTTGTTCCGAAGGAAGCGCCGCAGGATGATCGAGGACTTGGCGATCACGACGTCGTTCTCTATCCGTGCTTCCTCGGCAACGGCGGCGGGGTCGATCGCGTTCAGGTTCGTCATGACTACTGC
This sequence comes from Arthrobacter oryzae, assembly GCF_030812315.1. GTDB lineage: Bacteria > Actinomycetota > Actinomycetes > Actinomycetales > Micrococcaceae > Arthrobacter > Arthrobacter oryzae_B. Next base: position 41,599 of record NZ_JAUSSM010000006.1, read on the forward strand.
ACCCTCACTCGGGGGTCGACAAGCGTGGTGGCAAAGTCCGCGAGGATGGCTCCGATCGCGAAGATGACCGAGCCGTATGCGAGGGTGGCGGTGGCCGCATTGACGTCCTGCAGGGCGATGGCGTCGATGCTCCACGAGCCGACGCCCGGCCAGGCGAAGATCTTCTCGGCGAAGAAGCCGCCGGCGAAGATGGCCGGGATGGTGAACGCGATGCTCTGCGCCACCGGGATAAACGAGACCCGCAGGGCGTGGCGGGTGATGGCCTGGTTGCGGGTGAGTCCCTTGGCGCGGGCCGTGCGGACGAAGTCGGCATTGACGTTGTCCAGCAGGTACTGGCGCTGGGCGATCTGGTACGTGCCCCAGCCCACCAGCGTGATGGCCAGCGTGGGCACCGTGTAGTGGGCCAGCATGTCGACGAACTGGACCCAGGCGTTGCCCTCCAGCCCGGGAGTGGAAATGCCGGTGACGAAAAATATCCGTTCGCCGATGGATTCGTTGACGTTGATCGCCCCGAGCTGGACCAGGAAGTAAGCGATCGGCGCGGGAACGATGTACACGAGGTAGCTGTAGGACGTAATCACGCGGTCCTGGAACTTGTACTGCCGTGCGGCGGTGTACACGCCCAGCGCTACCCCGATGATGAGCGTGAGCACGATGGAGGCCAGGAACAGCCGGGTGGAAATCCACACCCGGTCACCGAACTCCGCGTTAATGAAGGCACCGTTGGGGCTTCGCCCCCAGTCCCAGCGGGTGACCACCGCGGTAAGCCAGTCAAGGTAGCGTTCCCACGGGGAGAGTGTGGGGTCGAGGCCTTTTAACCGGAAGGAGTTGGTCACCTGCTCGGGAGTCGGTCGAGGCATGCGTTCCTGTTCCAACAGCGCGGGCTGAAGGGTGCTGACGGCAAGAAAGTACCCCGCCGTCGTGGTCAGGAAGATCATGAGCAGGTAGGTGGCTGCCCGTTTGGCGAGGTACCGGAACATATCTGCCTAGCTCTGGATCGCCGCTGCCAGTTTCGCGCCGCGCAGTGACGGTGGCCCTTCGGAGGCGCCCTTCCGGGCCGGTGTCAGTTCAACATTCACAGCGGTCGATCCTTCCGTCGTCCCCCATCCGGCAGGGGTTCCGCCGCCGATCCGGGATCAAGGCCAGCGGGTGTCTGGCCGTCCCGCACGCCCCTGGAGGCTTGCCCTTGTGGACTATGCTGCGGGTCACATTCCAGAGGAAACTACCACATACGGACAGTCCTCCCGGGTGCCCAAATGCGGAAACAGGGAGGCTTGTACCAGATCGTTATGAATAAATCACGAGGATTGATTTGACTGGCCGGACACCGTCCCATGGATTACCCCCCGCCCTCTGAATTATTCTCCGTCCGGCGTGAGCTGCCGCCAGGACAACTGACGACCCGGGTGACGAGTTCGCACCAGGACTCCGCGAGCCGTTCCGGAGCCACGTGATGGACCCGCACTGCGTGGAGCAGCCGCTCCGGGTCCAGGGTGGAGCTCAGCGACATCGCCATAAGCCACGGATCAGCGGTCACTCCGGCCGCACGCAGGAGCATTTCGATGTGGCGGTGCCAGAGCACGGCGGCCGGCACATCGAAGCGGTTGTAGGCGGACGAGTCCGCTGCGCGGGCCAGTTCCCCGAACTCCAGGACAAACGCGATCCGCTCGGTACCGAAGGCAACCAGCCTGTCCAGCGGAGCCGCACCGGGGCCAAGGGGCGGCGGGCCGAACATGAACCGGCCCTGGAAGGCGGCCTCGGAGTCGCTGAGCAGCGTCATCATCAGCCCGGCCCGCGAGCCGAAGCGCCGGAAAACAGTACCTTTGCCCACCCCCGCGCGCTCGGCCAGCCGGTCCATGGTGAGGCCGTCCGCCCCGCACTCCTCAATGAGTTCGCGGGCAGCCTTGAGCAGCAGCTCCCGGTTGCGGGCGGCGTCGCTGCGTTCCGCTTCCCCGCCGAGTGGCGATCCGGAGCGGATTGGGATGAGGCTCACAAAAAACATTCTAGACCCGGGAATATTATCCGGACCGTAGTCCGTTTAGCAGAGTGAAGGCCGAACAAGCCTCCAAGATCACCAGCCGGCGGAACTTCCGCGGCCAGACACTAGGAGTTCATATGTCCAAGAGCACCGTACTTACGCTGGTCGGCAGCCTGCGCGCCGAATCCACCAACCAGAAGCTTGCCGAAGCCATCCAGCTGAATGCGCCCGAGCAGGTCGAAGTTGTTATCCACGAAAGCCTGGGCAACATCCCCTTCTACAACGAGGACATCGACGTCGAAGGCCAGGTTCCGGCCGCCGCCGCAGCCCTCCGCGCCGCCGCCAATGACGCCGACGCCCTGCTTCTGGTCACGCCTGAGCACAACGGAACCGTACCGGCCGCACTCAAGAACGCGATCGACTGGCTGTCCCGCCCCTTCGGCACCGGCGCCCTCAGCGGCAAGCCGACCGCCGTCGTCGGCACCGCCTTCGGCCAGTACGGCGGCGTCTGGGCGCAGGACGAGGCACGCAAGGCCGTCGGCATCGCCGGCGCCGTGGTCCTCGAGGACGCCAAGCTGGCCGTTCCCGGATCCATGGTCCGGTTCGCCGAAGTCCACCCCAAGGACGACGCCGAAGTTGTCGATCAGATCAAGGGCGTGTTCGAGGCCCTGGCCTCCGCCAGGACTGCCGCCGAAGCAGCCTGATCCACGGCCTGAGCCACCGGCAAACCCCTAACCGCAGGGCCGGCATCCACCAAGGATGTCCGAGCAGCCCACTCAAAACGCCCCCGGCAGCTGCCGGGGGCGTTTTGCGTCACCATTCCGTGATTGAGCTGACGCAAAACCGTCACTCGGCACATATTCCGCCCGCAGCGGCACAGCCGTAACGTGGAGACGGGGACGTGCGAGAGCTGGAAGTGCGGTGCGTTCATGAAGTTCACGCCTGGAATCCGGGCAAGTGCGGCCATGGCCGCTTTTATGCTTCCGCTGTGGCTCGGATCGTGCTCGCAACCGTCAGCAACGACGTCGGAAAGCACCGTGGTCCGCGCAGCCGGCACCCCGGAACCGCAGCCGCTTCCGGCGCCCGTCCCGGTCACCACCCCCGTCGACGTCACGCCTCCGGAGTCTGCCGTTTCCAGCCCGGCGCCAAGTCCCCGGACGGGCGGTACCGTCGCACCCCAGGCCGGCGCCAACCGCGGGGGCGCCGCCACCGTTGATGGCTCAGCCAACGAAAAGCTGCTGCCTGGCGGAACGGCTTCGGGCGGCTCGGGCACTGGCAGCTCGGGCTCGGGCAGCTCGGGCTCAGGCGGCTCGGGCTCAGGGACTGTGACGGCGCCGGAGGCAGCGGGCGCGGGCGGTCAGGCGGCACTGCCCGGCGAGCTGCCCGGGGGTACGCCTGTGTACTTCGTGGCGCTGGACGACGGCGGCAGCACCGGCGTGCGGTTCGGCTGCAACGACAGCCTGGTGGCCGTCTTCCACAGCCCTGCCGCGGCGGCCGAACCCCTCCGGACGTCCCTCGCCGTCCTGCTGGGCGGCAGCGACGCTCCGGACGGGCTGTACAACTCCCTGGACAGCTCCGACCTGGAGTACGTATCCGCGTACTTCGACGGCACCACCGTGGTGGTGAACCTGACCGGCACGGTCCGGCCGGGCGGCACCTGCGACATCCCCCGCCTGGAAGCCCAGCTCACGCACACGGCCGTCTCGGCCGTCGGTGCTGCCCGGGCAGAGATCTACGTTGACGGGCGGCGGCTGGCAGACGTCCTGAGCCTGCGATAGACGGCCCCGGAAGGACGGGCGTTACTCCCCCGCGGGCCGTCGGAACAAGTCAGCCACGCCGGAAGAGGTCGTCCATGGCCGCGTGGCTGCGGGCGCCGGCCAGCTCGGACCAGTTTCCGTCCCCGAGTACGTCTTCGGCCACCCGGGACACTGTGGCATAGGCGGCCTTCGCGGTGCTGCCGCCGATGCTGATCCGGCGGACGCCGGCGTCGTGAAGTTCCCCCACGGAGGGCGCGCCCAATCCGGCCAGCGCGTTTAGGGGCGCGGCAATGCGGCGGGACAGGTCGTGGAGTACATGCAGGTCCTGCACCCCGGGGACGAATATTCCGTTGGCCCCCGCGGCCAGGTAGGCGTCCGCACGGCGGACGGTTTCCGCGAAAGCGGAATCCGGAAAACCGCCGGACAGGTAGGTGTCTGTGCGCGCGTTGATGAACAGGTCTACCCCGGCTTCATCCGCCGTCTGGCGGACGACGGCGATGCGGCGCGCCTGTTCCTCAACGCCCGTTAGCGGATCCTCGCCGGAGTCCTCGATATTCACGCCGACCGCCCCGGCAGCCAGGACACTGCGGACGGTTTCCCGTAGCTCCGCGTCATCAAACGCGCCATCGACGCTTGCATAACCGGTCTCAATGTCCGCCGTCACAGGCAGTGCCGTGCATGCCGCGATCCGGCGAAGGGCAGCCATGGCGAGTTCGCGCGGTAAGTGGTTTCCGTCCGGAAAACCCAGGCTCCAGGACAGGGCCGAACTGGACGTGGCCAGCGCGGCCGCCCCCGCTTCGTCAACCAGGCGGGCGGACGCCACATCCCAGACGTTCACCAGGACCAGCGGCGCCGCATCCGCGTGAAGTGCGTGGAAGGCCGCGGCCAGGGATCCGAGATGGCTATGCGTAGTCATGGGTCTATTCCATGACCTTCGCCGCCGAAGGTAAAGCGCTACCGGCCGCGCCCGCGGGCACACTCCCGAAAGAGCGTGAACAAAGGTTGCCTAATGGACAACATGTGGCTGTATCCTGTGAGTGTGACCCACGAAACACTTGATGCCGCGGCAGATGTGCTCCCGGCCGAAGCAATTGACGCAATCGAACGCGCGGCAACGTCCGCCCACCGCCACGATGAACTTTTCTCGGAGCGCGCAGCCAACATCAAGCAGTCCGCAGTCCGCGATGTCTTTGACATCTCGCTGCGCCCCGGCCTCGTTTCGCTGGCCGGCGGCAGCCCCTACCTGCAGTCCTTGCCGCTGGAACGGCTCGGCCAGACAGCCGCAAAGATCATCGCCGAGCAGGGCATGACGGCCCTCCAGTACGGCAGCGGCCAGGGGACCGAAGAACTCCGCACCCAGGTCTGCGACGTGATGGCGGCAGAGGGAATACTCGATGCGGACCCCCGGAACGTGGTGATCACCGCCGGTTCCCAGTCGGCCCAGGACGTGGCCACCAAGGTGTTCTGCGATCCCGGCGACGTGGTGCTTGTGGAGGACCCCACTTACGTGGGCGCCCTCAACACGTTCGAGGCCTACCAGGTGGAGGTGGCCACCGTTCCCATGGATGAGCATGGACTGGTTCCGGATCTCCTGGATGCCCGGATAGCCGCCCTGCAGACTGCCGGCAAGAACATCAAGTTTCTGTACACGATCCCCAACTTCAACAACCCGTCCGGTATCACCATGGCCGAGGACCGCCGGCAGGAGATAGTCGATATATGCCGGAAAGCGAATATTCTGGTCCTGGAGGACAACCCCTACGGCCTGCTCCGCTTTGACGGCAAACCGCTGGCCCCACTGCGGGCAGCCAACCCCGACGACGTCATCTACATGGGCTCCTTCTCAAAGATCTTCGCCCCCGGCCTGAGGATCGGCTGGGCGCTGGTGCCGGCACACCTTCAGCGCCGGTACTACCTGGCGTCCGAAGCTGTGACGCTCTGCCCGTCGACCCTTAACCAGATGCTGGTTTCCGCCTATCTGCGGGACTACGACTGGAAAGGGCAGATCGACACCTACCGCGGGCTGTACGCCGAGCGCTGCCAGGCCATGCTCGCCGCCTTGGAGGAGTACATGCCGGCGGGGCTGAGCTGGACCAGGCCCGAGGGCGGTTTCTTCGTCTGGGTGACGCTGCCCGAGGGCGTGGACACTTATCCGCTGCTGCGCAAGGCCATCGACGCGGGAGTGGTTTTCATCCCGGGCGCGGCGTTTACGCATTCGGACGAACCGTCCAACAAGCTGCGCCTCGCTTTCAGCGCCGTACCCCCCGAAACCATCGCCGAGGGAGTGCGGCGGCTCGCACCGGTACTGCAGGACGCCATCGACGCACTGTAGCCTGAATTATTGCTGCATGGCGCTGGGCATATTTGACCAGGCTGACCGATCCCTAAGGAGCATGAGCATGACCGGAATTATTGTTGTCGGCGTTGACGGCAGCGAGACTGCAATGCGGGCCGCGGAAACAGCGCAGGGCCTGGCCGTATCGCTCGGGGCAACCCTCCACGTGGTAACTGCGTTCGACAGTGACCGCACAGAGGTCTACGGAAGCGGCAGTGACCGCTGGATTGTCTCCGATGCCGGGGAGGCCGAGAAAGTGGCCAAGGATGTTGCGTCGCGGCTTCGTTCGGAAGGCCTGAAGGTCACGTATTCCTCGGCCCGGGGCAAGCCGGCGGAAGCCCTCATCAAGGAAGCCGAGCGTTTCGATGCCCAGATGATCGTGGTGGGCAACCGCCGGATGCGCGGGCTCGGCCGGGTTCTGGGCAGCGTCGCCAACAGCGTGGCGCACAACGCGCCGTGCGACGTCTACATCGCCAAGACGGACGTCGTCGACTAGCCGTTCGTCAGCTGTCTGCGCAGGGTCTTCCCAGAGGGGACCGGGCAAGGCCTCGATGAAACCCACACCCTGCGGATCTTCTTGCAGGGTGTGGGCCTGGGGCTCGCGGGTAGACCGGCGTCACTCCCCCCGGTGGTCAGCCTCACCCCGTTTTCGCCGGAATGGCGCGGTTCTCGGCGGTAAAATTGAAACGTACTCGATGATGCGGACATCCGAGTACCGACGATTTCAGGGGAACATTATGCTCACGCTTCAGCGGCGCCAGCTCGTAGGCCACGACATCCTTCTTGCCCGGCACGGCAACCACATCAGCACCATGCGCGTAGACCGCGCCAATGACCGGGTGATCGCGTTCCTCGACGACGGCTCCACGGACAGCGCCCCCAACCTCATCACGCCTGGCCTGAACCTGCCGGAGACGGTCCGGAGCGTCATGCGCGATGACTGGAAGTTTTTCGCAGTGGTTACGGCCTGCCTCACCGGCTTTTCCGGCGCGATGATCGCAGCTGCCGTGGGCCTCAGCGGCATGTCGTCCGACCCTGCACTGGCACAGCTCCTCTCCACCTACCCCGCCTACTAGGCCGCCCGCTCCAACTGGCTTCCTGCTACTGGCGCAAAAGGAACCCGGCCGCTGAATTCCAGCGGCCGGGTTCCTTTTTGCTTGGTGGTCCTGATCCGGCAGTACTAGTCCAGCAGCAGTGCCGGCTCCTCCAGGATGGCGGCGACGTCGGCCATAAAGCGTGCCGAGAGGTCACCGTCCACCACGCGGTGGTCGAACGAGCCGCCCAGGGTAGTGATCCAGCGCGGAATGACTTCGCCGTCCAGGACCCACGGCTTCTGCTTGATGGTGCCGAAGGCCACGATGGCCACTTCGCCGGGATTGATGATGGGCGTGCCAGTGTCGATGCCCAGGGCGCCAATGTTGGTGATGGTCAGGGTGCCGCCCTGCATCTGGGCGGGCTGCGTCTTACCGGCCCGGGCCGTGGTGGCCAGGTCATTGAGTGCCAGGGCCAGTTCCTTGAGGGAAAGGTCCTGGGCGTTCTTGATGTTCGGAACCATCAGACCGCGGGGGGTGGCCGCCGCGATGCCCAGGTTCATGAAGTGCTTGACGTGGATCTCCGCGGTATCAGTGCCGTCGGCGCTGTCCACCCACGTGGCGTTGACGCTGGGGTTGCGGGCGGCGGCCCAGATCACGGCTTTGGCCAGGATCAGCAGCGGGGAAACCCTGATGCCCTCGAAGTCCCGCGACACCTTGAGTCGCTTGACGAACTCCATGGTGCGGCTGGCATCGACGTCAACGAAAATGCTGACGTGGGGAGCGGCGAACGCTGACTCCACCATGGCCTTGGCCGTGGCCTTGCGGACCCCCTTAACGGGAATCCGCTCGATGCGCTGGTCCTGCGGCCGGCCGGACTTGCCCCAGAAGGTGTCGGCCTTGTCCACTTCGGCGTCGCGCTGGGCCTGGTAGCTCACCAGGTCCTCGCGGGTGACCTCGCCGCGCGCGCCGGTGGGCACGACGTCGGCAAGGTCGATCCCAAGATCCCGGGCAATCTTACGTACCGGAGGTTTGGCCAGGACCCTGTTGACGAGTCCGCTGATGGTGCCGCCAAGAGTGGGGCGCGCTGCGCCTTCTTCGGGGGCTGCAGCAGCATTGGCGGCCGGCGCACCCGCGTTGATCCAGATGCCCTGGGTCTCCACGGGCTCGACCACGGGGACGGCCCTAGCCACAGGGACCGCGTCTGCGACCGGCGACGGCGCTGCGGCTGGCGCGGGTGTTACGACGGCGGCCGGGGAGGCTTTGCGCGGGCGGCGCTTGACGGCGTCGGCCTTGGGACCCGAACCGACCAGCGGGCCGGCGGCGCTTCCGGCTGAAGCTGGCTGCGCGCCCGCCGTCTCGCCGTCGTCCCCTGCGAGCTTTCCGTACGTTGGTACATCCGCGAGGCGAGCGTCAGCTGCCGGAGCGGCCGGAACTGCGGGGGCGGGAACGTCCGCCGGCGTGGGGTCGCCAGAAACGGCATCGCTCACGCTGATGATCGGGGTGCCGACGTCGACAGTGACGCCCACCGGTACGAGCAGCTCCGTGACCGTGCCGGCAAACGGAGACGGCAGCTCCACGAGGGACTTGGCCGTTTCGATTTCGCAGAGGATGTCGTTGATTGCGACGGTGTCGCCCGGCTTGACGTTCCAGGAAACGATCTCCGCCTCGGTGAGTCCCTCGCCCACGTCGGGGAGGTTGAACTTGTTCACAGTCATGGGGTCCTCGGTTTGGAAGGCTTCATCAGTAGGCAGGCGTCAGTAGGCCAGGGCGCGGTCCAGCGCCTCAAGGATGCGATCGATGTCCGGCAGGTAGTCCTCTTCCACCTTGGCCACGGGGTAGGGCATGTGGAAGCCGCCCACACGGATCACCGGAGCTTCGAGGGACAGGAAAGCCCGCTCGCTGATCCGGGCCGCGATTTCCCCGCCGATGCCGCCAAACGTAGGTGCCTCGTGGGCAACAATCAGCCGGCCGGTCTTCCGCACGGACTGTGTGACGGTGTCGAAGTCGATCGGCGAGATGGACCGAAGATCAATGACTTCCACGCTGCGGCCGTCCTCGGCCGCGGCATTGGCCGCGGCCAGCGCCACGGGAACGAGCGGGCCGTAGGCCACTACCGTGGCGTCGGTCCCCTCCCGCAGCACATGCGCCTTGAACGGGTCCTCCGCGTTCCCAGGCGCCTCGATGTCCACGTCGCCCTTGAGCCAGTAGCGTCGCTTGGGCTCGAAGACGATGATCGGGTCCTGGCATTCGACGGCCTGCTGGATCATCCAGTAGGCGTCGTGCGGGTTGGACGGGGTGATGATGCGCAGCCCGGCCGTGTGCGCGAACAGAGCCTCGGGGGATTCGGAGTGGTGCTCCACCGATCCGATGCCGCCGCCGTACGGAATACGGATGACAACGGGAACCGTGAGGTTGCCGTTGCTGCGTGCATGCATCTTGGCCAGCTGGGTGGTGATCTGGTTGAACCCGGGAAAAACGAAGCCGTCGAACTGGATTTCGCAGACGGGGCTGTAGCCGCGCAGCGCCAGCCCGATCGCCGTGCCGATGATGCCGGATTCAGCGAGCGGGGTGTCAACAACGCGCTCGGGGCCGAATTCCGCGATCAGGCCGTCGGTGACGCGGTAGACGCCTCCGAGCGGGCCGATGTCCTCGCCCATGAGCAGCGACTTGGGGTTGTTGGTGAGGGCTGCGCGGAGACCTTCATTGATGGCCTTGGCTATGGTCATGGTGGTCATCAGTTGGCCGCCTCTCCTGCTGCGGCTTCGGATCCGGCAGCGTCTTCAAATCCCGCGCTGTACTGCTCGAACCAGGCCAGTTCCTCCGCCACGAGCGGATGCGGCTCCACATACGTGTTGGCGAATGCGGACCGGATGTCCGGCGTCTCGAGGTCGTGCGTGGTGCGCCTGACGTACGCGGCAAGTTCGTCGCCGTCTGCCTTGACCTTGGCGAAGAAGGCGTCGTCGGCAAGGCCCTTCGCGCGCAGGTACTTTTCCAGCCTGGCCAGCGGATCCTTGGCCCGCCAGGCGTCCTCCTCGGCGGACTTGCGGTACTTCGTGGGGTCGTCCGCCGTGGTGTGGGCGCCCACACGGTAGGTGAAGGCCTCGATGAGCACCGGGCCGTTCCCCTGGCGGGCATGGTCCAGCGCCCATTCGGTGACGGCGTGCACGGCGATGACGTCGTTGCCGTCCACGCGGATGCCCGGGAATCCGTAGCCCTTGGCACGGTTAGACAGCGGTATGCGTGTCTGGACGGTGCTGGGCACCGAGATGGCCCAGTGGTTGTTCTGGCAGAAGAAGACCACCGGAGCCTTGTAGGAGGATGCGAATACCATGGATTCGTGCACATCGCCCTCGGAGCTGGCACCGTCCCCGTAGTACGCAATGACCGCGGCGGGAGGTTCCGTGCCCGCGGGATCCGACGCAGCCGCGAGCTGCTGGTCCCGCTGGATGCCCATGGCGTAACCCACCGCATGGAGGGTCTGGGCAGCCAAGACCAGGGTGTACAGGTGAAAGTTGGTGTCCTTGGGGTTCCAGCCGCCGTTGGACACTCCGCGGAACTGGCGGAGCAGCTCGGCCAGGTCAACGTTGCGGGTCAGGGCAACGCCGTGTTCACGGTAGGTGGGGAAAATGTAGTCCTGCGGCTGGCTGGCCCGGCCCGAACCGATCTGGGCGGCCTCCTGGCCGGTGAGCGGCACCCAAAGCGCCAGCTGACCCTGCCGCTGCAACGCAGTGGCCTCCTGATCGAAGCGCCGGATGGCCGCCATGTCCGCATAGAACCCCCGCAGTTTTTCAGCGTCGAGGCGGTTGGCGTACTCGGAAAACACCGAGTCCTCGCCCAAAGTGCCGTCGGGCCCCAGGAGCTGGACCATTGGTGCTGCGGGCTCGCCCAGAACGGCCTCGGCTTCCGCCTCGAGCTGGTCGTCTACCCCGGTTCCGTCGAACTCGGTAGCGGGCAGATGTGTGGCGCCCATACCGTCTCCTCGCTTGCCGCACTGAGTGCATCGCAATATCGCTGGGATATATGCCGGACTGGGAATGCATTCCGGGTCCGGCATATATTTTGGCTTACTGTCCCTTACTTTATCCGCAGTAGGCGGACGCCGGGCGTTATGTTAAGCGCTAGGAACGCCGTGGCGGCTTTGTATAGTTCGCACAGAGTTCGAGGAAGCGAGTGTTCGCTTCCACCTCGCCGATGCTCACCCGCACGCCCTCGGTGCCGAAAGCCCGGACAGAGAGGGCCTGCTCGCCCGCCAGTGCTGCGAACTCCGCACTGTTTTCACCAAGATCGAGCCATACGAAGTTGCCTTGGGCGTCCGGCACAAACCAGCCGAGGCTGCGTAGTCCGGCCGTGACACGGTCGCGCTCGTCCACCAGGCTTTGTACCCTTTCTACAACCTGGCTGAAGTTTTGCAGCGATGTGATGGCTGCCCGCTCGGCGATCTGCGATACGGCGAACGGCGTGGCGGCCACGCGGAGGTGCTGGGTAAGGTCCGGATTCGACACGCTATAACCGACGCGCAGTCCGGCCAGCCCGTGCGCCTTGGAGAAGGTCCGCAGAACCACCACGTTGGGGTACTTGCGGTACATCTCGATGCCATCCACGGCGTCCAGGGCCCGGACGAACTCCTGGTAGGCCTCGTCGATGACAACGACGACGTCGGACGGGACCTGGCGAATGAACCGTTCGGTTTCTCCCTTTTCCAGAATGGGACCTGTGGGGTTGTTGGGAGTGCACAGCAGGATAACTTTGGTTCGCGCCGTCACGGCGGCTGCCATGGCATCCAGGTCGTGGCGGCCGTCGGCGGTCAGCGGAATCCTGACGCTCTCAGCCCCGGCAAGCCCGACGCAGATGGGGTAGGCCTCAAAGGACCGCCAGGCGTAGATGACTTCGTCCGCTTTGCCGTCGTCGTTCTGGCCGGCGAAGGTCACCAGCAGTTGGTTGAGGGCGCCTAGGCTGCCTGCGCCAGTGACGATGTCCTCGGCCGGTACCTTCAGGAACTCCGCAAGCGCGCCACGGAGCTTGGTGCTCAGGGGGTCCGGATAACGGTTGAAGTCCGTCTGGTCCGCGATGGCCTGCAACACTGCAGGGATGGGCGGAAGCGGGTTCTCGTTGGAGGAGAGCTTGTAGCTCTCGAGGCCCTCCACGGCGCCAGGAGGCTTGCCGGCGGCGTAACGGGGAAGCCTGTCCACGACCGGGCGGGGTCTGATTCCCCCCGCGGTGTTCTCTGGTGAAGTCATGGCAACTAGCCTACTTCTCCGTCCCTGCCGGTTTCCTCCGCTGTATGAAACCATGGGGCCATGTTTTCTTTCATCGTGCGGGTTCTCATTAACGGTCTGGCTCTCTGGATTGCCAGCTGGATCCTGCCCGGCCTCGACATTTCCACCACTGCGACGACGGAAGCCGTGGCCCAGGGCGGCGTCACCCAAGGATCCGACCCTCTCGGCGTGGTCCTGGCCTATCTGTTCATCGGCCTGATTTTCGGCCTGGTCAACGCCTTGGTGCGCCCCATCGTGAGCCTGCTGTCCCTGCCGATCACCATCCTGACGCTGGGGCTGTTTACGATCATCATCAACGCAGCCATGCTGTACCTGACGTCCTGGCTGAGCAGCTACACCCCCGTCCACTTCACCATCGACTCGTTCTTCTGGACTGCCGTGCTGGCAGCCATCATCATCACCGTTGTCTCCCTCGTGGCAGGCAGGATCACGGGAGTCCGCCGCTGACACGCTTTTGCTGCTGCCGGCCGGCAGCAGCAAAAGATCCTGCCTCCATGCCCGCTTATCGTCCGCCGGCTGGCCTGATCCGCTGCTGATGCTCGGGACGGGCGTCGGTATAGACGGGTTTTGCCGGCTGGGGCTCACGGTTAAGGGCGAAGCGGGTGGCCGTACCTGCACCTCCCACACCTAGAACGCCGGCCAGAACCGCCGTGTTTGCCGCCAGCGAGGGATCTTCACTCGCGGACACTGCCTTGGCTCCAGCCTCGTAATTGGCGAGTTTGTGGCCTGGCCCAAGCCCGGGGTTCTCGCCCGGCAGAGTAACCTCCCGGCCGGTCAGCGTGACGGTGACCCTGTCCCGGGTGTCCGGGTTGGGAGTCCCGTCACTGCCGGGGACCCAATCCTGGCGGTGTTCCAGGTGGAGCGAAGTGATTCCGGGCTGCGGCGTGATCCCGCCAACCGGTGATCCGGCCGTCAGCACGTACTTGAGGTCGAATTCGGCTAGGAACGCCTTGTCGCTGCTGAGGTTCATGGCGTGCGCTCCGCCCTGGCTGTAGCCCACGGCCACCACCTGATCGCCTTTGACGGCACCCGCCTGGTGCAACGCCGACAGCACGGCCGCATTCACCTGTTCCGAGCCGTATCCCAGCGCCTCCGCAATACCTGCCTCATCCAACGGGTTCGTGCCTCCGGGAGGATCCCCGGGTTGGGTGCCGGGAACAATGACGACGAACGCCCTGCGGCCGTTGTTCTCAACCTGGACGACCTCAATCTTTCCGTGCCCCTCAGCATCCAGCTCACGGAGCCTGGCGAGGAGGCCTGCGGGCGAAGTGTCCACATTGACGTCACGGGTGACATCCTCGACGGCGGTCACCGGTCGGGGTTTCAGCATCGGAATTGCGCCCTCGGCGAGCCGGCGAATCAACGGACCGATGGCGGAAAAGCCACGGCCGGCTGCCATTTCGGCCGCCAGCGCCAGGGACAGGTCTTTGGGGGCAATGCCCAACGCCATTCCGAATGCCAACGGAGCTGCCAGGGCCTCGGCGGCGTCACGGCTCAGGAAGTTGGATTGAGTCAGATCAACGAACAACAGGGGCAGGAAGCCCCAGCCGTCCTCGGGCTGGGGGATTCCTGTTGCCGCACGGGACTCCGCAACTTCGTAGTCGCGGTGGCTCGCCCGCACCTGGCTGCTGAGGTGCTTCAGTTCTTCCCGGACGGCGCGGACCGACTGGCCGCCTTCGCCGACGGCGATGAGTGCCGCGGTGCCGCTGGGCCGCGGATCGTATTGGTAGGGACAAAGCTCTTCCCAGATCCGCCGGACGCCGATCTCAACCGCGGCGAGCTCGTCGGCCAGACCATCGAGTTCAGCCGCACCTGCCACGAGTTCCTCCACCTGGAACCGGATGCCTCCGACGCCGCCGCGGATCCGCATGTCCCCGTCCGCTCTCGGCTCCAGCGGAACCAGCGGCCCGCCGCTTCCGGAGGGTGTGGCCTCGGACATCAGAAACCGCCGCCGGGCGTCCGCTGGGAGGAGACCGGGACCTGCTGGGAGTGACGAAGCACGGCTTCTGAGGCAGCCATCAGCCGCTCCCTGGCGCGACCCAGCGCAGCCGCCTGCAACGAAATGGCGGTGCGGTACGCCTGCCCTGCGGGCGACTCCCATTCCGCCATCTGCACGCGGCGGAACCTGAGCATCGAGGTATCGAGGCTGTAAGCGAGGTCAGCAACCCGCCACGCCAGTTGCTGCACTTCGAAGCTCCGCGAGCCACACGCGTTGGCATCTGCTGCGGTGATGCTGCCGCTCATTTCCATTTGCCTGCTCATTTCCGTCACCTGGCTGTCCGATCCGGCATGTCCGGTGATCCCGACGCTACGGAACGCCAAAGCGGCGTGGAACTGCCGGCGTCGGCCATGTGGATAATCCGGACACCGCATTGGCGGCAGCGCCGGGGAGGGAAAGTCACACGGACACCGCGCTTAAGGGGCGGTGCGACTTCGTGAAAGAATCAGGACATGCCTGAAACTGCCGCCACAGCTGACACCCGTACGCCTTCCGGACGCCTGGCCCTCGCCGCCTCGCCGGACCAGATTGCCCTTGGCCCGCTGGACGGACGCTACCAGTCCGCCGTCTCGCCCCTGGTGGACTACCTGTCCGAGGCGGCCCTCAACCGGGACCGCGTGGCCGTCGAAGTTGAATGGCTCATCCACCTGACCAGCAACAACGTGCTGCCGGGCGCCGGTCCCCTGACGGCGGAGCAGCAGGATCAGCTCCGCGCCATCGTCACTGAGTTCGACTCCGCGTCGGTCACCGAGCTGGCCGAAATCGAAGCCGTGACGGTGCACGACGTCAAGGCCGTGGAATACTACATCGGCCGCAGGCTGCCGGCGGTTGGCATCGAACGGCTGACCGCCATGGTGCACTTCGGCTGCACGTCCGAGGACATCAACAACCTCTCGTACGCCTTGGGCGTCAAGGGTGCTGTGGAGGACGTGTGGCTGCCCGCCGCGAAGGCGCTGGTTGCCCAGATCAGCAAGATGGCCGATGACAACCGCAGTGTTCCCATGCTGTCCCGCACACACGGCCAGCCGGCCACGCCCACCACGCTGGGCAAGGAACTGGCCGTCATCGCGCACCGCCTGACCCGCCAGCTGGACCGGATCGCCGAGACCGAATATCTGGGCAAAATCAACGGCGCCACCGGCACCTATGCCGCCCACGTGGCCTCCGTACCGGGTGCCGACTGGCAGCAGGTTGCAAAGTCGTTCGTCGAGGGACTGGGACTGACCTGGAACCCGCTGACCACCCAGATCGAAAGCCACGACTGGCAGGCCGAGCTCTATGCCGACGTGGCCCGCTTCAACCGGATCCTGCACAACGTGTGCACGGACATCTGGAGCTACATCTCCATCGGCTACTTCGCGCAGATCCCGGTAGCAGGCGCCACCGGGTCCTCCACCATGCCGCACAAGGTCAACCCGATCCGCTTCGAAAATGCCGAGGCGAACCTGGAAATCTCCTCCGGGCTGCTGGACGTCCTGGGCTCAACCCTGGTCACGTCACGCTGGCAGCGCGACCTCACCGACTCGTCCTCGCAGCGCAACATCGGCGTGGCTTTCGGCCACTCGCTGCTGGCCATCTCCAATGTGGCCAAGGGCCTGGAGCGCCTGGATGTGGCCGAGGACGTCCTGGCCGGTGACCTCGACACCAACTGGGAGGTGCTGGGAGAGGCCATCCAGATGGTGATGCGCGCCGAGGCGATTGCCGGCGTCGAGGGCATGGAAAACCCCTACGAACGGCTCAAGGACCTGACCCGCGGGCAGCGCGTGGATGCGGCCCGGATGCAGGAATTCGTGCAGGGCCTTGGCCTCTCCGCGGACGCCGAAGCACGGCTGCTGGCCCTGACCCCGGGCAAGTACACCGGCATCGCGGACCAGCTGGTGGACCACCTCAAATGAAACTCCTGCTCATCCGGCACGGCCAGACGCCCGGTAACGTCCTCGGCCAGTTGGACACCGCGCACCCGGGGCCCGGGCTCACAGAGCTCGGCGAGCGCCAGGCCGAGGCGCTGTCCCGCGCCCTGGCGAACGAGCGGATCCACGCCCTCTACGCTTCCACACTGATCCGGACCCAGATCACGGCCGCGCCCCTTGCCCGGGTGCACGGGCTGGAAACCGAGGTGCTTCAGGGCATTCACGAGATAGAAGCCGGGTCGCTGGAGAAGCTGACGGACCACGAATCGCACAAGCGGTATCTGAGCACCATCTTCTCCTGGGCCGACGGCCAGCTGGACCGCCGCATGCCTGCCGGGCCGAGCGGCCGGGAGTTCTTCGAGCGCTACGACGCCGCGATCGCCAAAATAGCGGCACGGGCAAACGGAGCGGGCAACTCCGGATCCGTAGCCATGGTCAGCCACGGCGCAGCCATCCGCGTGTGGGCCGGCCTGCGGGCCGGCAACATCGAACCCGACTTTGCGATCAGGCACGCGCTGGACAACACCGGAATTGTTGCGCTGGAAGGCGATCCCGACAACGGCTGGGAGCTTATCCACTGGGACGACAGCCCCGTGGGCGGCCTGGCGCTGGCAGACCGCACCGCAGAAGATCCGACGGGCAGCCCGGCATAGCGGCGGCACACGCGGGGCCATTGAACGGCACACGCCAGACACCAAACTGCACTGGACTGCATCCCGGAACGAAGCCATGATGAAAGCAGGCGTGGGGACAGGACGGTCAGCCGCGGCATGCGGTGGCTCCCCGCGTTGTGGAGGCGCAGTGGCATGTCACGCAAGGCGGTACCCACCGAGGCTGAACCGGCCCCCGGTCCCTCCGGGCCAGACCAGCCATTCCTGGCGGCCTACTACGAACACGTGGCGCCAGAGGACCTTCAAAGCTATGGCCCCGAAAACCTGGAGCAGCGGGCAACAGCCCACAGGAAACTGGCTGACAGCCGCCCGCCCGGCACCGCCGCCGTCGATGTCCTGAATGAAAGCGACGCCAGCGTCCTGCTGGTGGTTGCGGACGCCATGCCGCACCTGCTCCATTCCCTCACGGCCGAACTGGCGCGCGAAAACGAATCCATCCGCCTGCTCGTCCACCCCGCGTTCCTGGTCCGGCGCGATCCGCAGACGCATAGGCTGCTGGAACTGCGGGCGGGGTCGCCACAGTCCGGGCTGCCGGCAGGAATGCCGGGTACCGACGGATTCCCTGCCGCGGCAGGGGCCCCGGCGACCGGCACGGCGAATGAGCCGCACGGCTGGTCGTCCGAATCCTGGGTGGCAGCCGAAATCGGCCGGCTGCCGGGGGCACGTGGAATCCGGGAGCTCACCGGCAATGTGCAGCGCGTCCTGGCTGACGTCCAGCTGGTGGCCGACGACACTCCGTCCATACATTCCAAGCTGGCCCGGGCGATTGGGGCGGTGGAACAGTTCCAGTTCTCCCACGGAACTGTTCCGGCTCCGGAACAGCTAGGAGAACTCCTGCGCTGGCTGGACCGCGGCAACTTCATATTCCTGGGATATTGCGAATACGGATACTCGGCAGCGGGAGGCCGGCCCGAGGCAGAGCTGCGGCCAGCGACGGGACTCGGCCTGCTCCGCGAGGGCCGCAAGGAGGCCCGCCAGGAATCCTTCCATACGCTTGCCGGTCTTCCGCACAAGCAGGTCTTCACGCTCTCCACATCGGACATGAGGTCGTCCGTCCCGCGCCCGGCTTACCTGGATTCAATCCACATCCAAACCTTTGACCGCGCCGGGAATGCGACGGGCGAGATGCAGTTCGTTGGCCTGTTCGCTCCCGGGGCCACCGGCCGGTCGGTGCGGCGCATCCCCGTTATCCGGGATAAGGTCCAGGCCGTCCAGGAACGCTTCGGATTCACCGAGGCCTCCCATCCCGGCAAGCAGCTGCTGGCTGTCCTGGAGTCCTTTCCGCTCGACGAGCTGTTCCACCTGGACCTGGACGAGTTGTCCCGGCTGTCCCGTGAAATCCTGCTGCTGCAGGCCCATCACCAGACGCGGGTGTTCCTGCGCGCGGACAGCTACGGCCGTTTCATGACGGCGTTGGTGTTCCTCCCCCGCCATAGGTACAGCACCGCCGTCCGGCTTCGAATCGAACAGGAGCTCAAGCAGGCTTTCAGGGCCTCCTCGCTCGAATTCGAAGTCAGGCTGAGTGAATCGCCCATGGCACGCGTGTTCTTCCGGATCCTGCTGCCTGCCGGCGGGACGCCCGACGTCGACCCCGCCGCGCTGGAGCGAACCGTGATCAGCGCAACGCGGACATGGGCCGAAGGCCTGGACGAAGCGCTCCGGGACAAACTGCCGCCCGTGGAGGCAAGCCGGCTGTCGGCACTCTGGTCCGCCGCTTTCCCCGCCAGCTACCGTGCCGATTTCGAGGTCGAGGATGCGGTGGAGGACATCCGGCGGTTTGAACAGTTCGACCTCGACGGCGCAGGCGGCCGGGACCTGCACAACCCGCTGCTGGCCGTCTATATCCGCCCGGATGCTGCCCCTACATTGGCTGAGGATGCACGGATACGGCTGTACCTGACCGAACCGCAGAGCCTGACGCAGATTCTGCCTTACTTTCACAACCTCGGCCTGGAGGTGCTGAACCAGCGTCCCTTCGACGTCCTGCGGGGCAACAGCCGGCCGCTGTTTCTGTACGATCTCGGCGTCAAGTATCCGGCCGGTGTAGACCCCGCCGGCACCAGCGAGTTGCTGGCGGATGCCTTCGGTGCAGCCGTCCGGGGGGACGAAGAGTCCGACCGCTTCGACGCCCTCGTCCTCCGGGAAGGGCTCACGTGGCGGAAGGTGGTCATCCTGCGCAGCTACGCCAAGTACCTGAGGCAGCTGGGAACCATCTACACCTACGGCTTCATCGCCGACACCCTGCTGGCCAACGTGCCCGCCACCGACGCACTGCTCAGCCTGTTCCGTGCCCGGTTCGATCCCGAACTCAACCCCTCCCGGCGGCTCCAGGATACGGCTACCGCCCGCGCCGCAGTGGCCGAGGCAATCGATGCCGTCCCCTCCTTGGAAGCGGACCGCCTGCTGCGGACCTTCCTGAACCTGATGGAGGCCACAACCCGCACCAACTTCTTCCGCTACCGGCCCTACCTGAGCTTCAAGCTCCGGCCCTCCGACATTCCCGGCGCACCCTACCCCCGGCCGAAATTTGAGATCTGGGTCTATTCACCCCGCGTGGAGGGCGTCCACCTGCGGTTCGGGCCGGTAGCCCGCGGCGGGCTCAGGTGGTCGGACAGGCGTGAGGATTTCCGCACCGAGATCCTTGGCCTCGTCAAGGCCCAGACCGTCAAGAATTCGGTGATTGTCCCCACCGGCGCCAAGGGCGGTTTCTATCCGAAACGGCTGCCCAGTCCGGTCTCTGACCGCACCGCCTGGCTCACGGAGGGTGCGGAAAGCTATAAGGACTTTGTCCGCGGGCTGCTGGACGTCACGGACAACCTGGATACGTCCGACGTCGGAACGTCGCCCTCGCGCGGAACGCGGGGGACCCCCGGTCGGGTCATTCCCCCGGAGAACGTGGTGAGGCACGACGACGACGATTACTACCTCGTGGTGGCGGCAGACAAAGGAACCGCGGCATTCTCCGATACGGCCAACGCAGTTGCACTGGACTACGGCTTCTGGCTCGGTGATGCCTTCGCCTCGGGCGGTTCCGTCGGCTATGACCACAAGCAGATGGGCATCACGGCCCGCGGCGCCTGGGAGTCCGTCAAACACCACTTCAGCGAACTGGGCATCGACTCGCAGCGGGAAGACTTCACGGTAGCCGGCATCGGCGACATGAGCGGCGACGTGTTCGGCAACGGAATGCTGCTCTCAAAACACATCCGGCTCGTGGCAGCCTTCGACCACCGGCACATCTTCCTGGACCCGACACCGGACGCGGCGCCCTCACTGGAAGAACGCCGCCGCCTGTTCATGCTGCCGCGATCGTCCTGGGCGGACTATGACGCCTCGCTGATCAGCCCGGGCGGCGGAGTGTATTCGCGCCACGCCAAATCCATCCCCATCACCGTCCCCGTGGTTTCGGCGCTGGGGCTTCCGGGTTCGACGTCGGTGATGACCCCACCCGAGCTGCTGCAGGCCATCCTGCGCGCGCCGGTGGACCTGATCTACAACGGCGGGATCGGGACGTACATCAAAGCGTCGTACGAAACGCACGCCGACGTGGGCGACAAGGCAAACGACTCCATCAGGATCAACGGCAATGAGGTCCGGGCAAGGATCATCGCTGAGGGCGGCAATCTTGGCGTCACGCAGCTGGGCCGGATTGAAGCCGCTCTGGCCGGCGTCCTGCTCAACACCGATGCGATCGACAACTCGGCCGGAGTGGACTGTTCAGACCACGAGGTCAACATCAAGATCTTTATCGACCGCATGATCGCCACAGGAAGGATGGGAGCCTCCGAACGCGCCGGGTTCCTGCACTCGCTCACGGACGAAGTGGCGCGGCTCGTGCTGAAAAACAACCACGACCAGAACACCCTGCTGCTCAACGACCGGGCCCTGGTCCTGAACTGGAGTCCAGGCTTTGAGCGGACCATGGACTGGTTGGAGAACGCCTCCGACCTTGACCGGCGGTTGGAAGGCCTGCCAGGCACCGAACAGCTCCATGCGCGGCTGCTGACGGGCAAAGGCCTCACGACACCCGAATTGTCCGTGCTGGCGGCCTACGCAAAGATCGAGCTGGCCAAGGAACTGAACGAAAGCGACGTCGCCGAGGATGCCTGGTTCGAACGGGTACTTCGCGGCTACTTCCCACATCAGCTCGCGGACCGCTTTGGCCCGGAACTCCATACCCACCCGCTGCGCCGGCAGATCATCTGCACCGTTCTGGCCAACGACATGATCAACCTCGGCGGAATCACCTTCGCCTTCCGGACCATCGAGGAAACCACCGCCACGGCCGCAGCTGTTGCCAGGGCATTCGTCGCAACCCGCGAAGCCTACGACCTGCAGCGGTTCGTGGACAGGATGGCCGAGCTTCCCGCCGCGTTCCCCAGCGAACAGGCCGCACAGCTGACCGTGCACATGCGCCGGATCCTTGACCGGGCCATCCGCTGGTACGTCACCCACGATCATCGCGACCAGCCCGTTGACCAGGCCCTCGCCAGGATAATGCCCACGCTGGAGCTGCTGCGGAACAGGACCCGTGACTTCCTGCGCGGTGACGGCATCGACCTCGTCGAGGAACGGCAGGCGCACTGGGACGGCGTCGGGCTGCCGCATGACCTGGGCCGCCGCGCCGCCGACCTCCTTGAGAGCTTCGGGCTCCTGGACATCTCGCTGATATCGGAACGGATCGATGAACCCATCGAACAGATCATGGACCTGTATTGGACCGTGTTTGCGCGGATCGGCGCACTCAGGCTGCTGCTGCGCATCACGGCCCTTCCCCGGGAGAACCGGTGGGAGGCACTCGCCCGGGCAGCACTGCGTGACGATGTCTATTCAGCCGTTGCCGACATGGCGATTTCGGTGATGGAGATGACGAAGGGCGCTGACTCGGAAGGAGCCGATTCCATCGAGCGGATCGTGGCGTGGGAACGCGGGCACCAGGAGCAGCTGGTGCGGATCAAGGACACGTTCGCGGAGGCCACCAGGCCCGGACAGACTGACATCCACTCGATCTCGGTGGCGCTCAAACTGCTGCGGACGCTGGTGCGGCGTTAGGCTGTGGCCCTCCCGTGGCGAACCACGGAGCACTGACGCCACAGTTCTCCGGACGCTTACCCGTAGGAAACATCATGGTAATCGCCTGCTCTTAGGCTTATTTTGCATAACCCTTCGGCGAATCGAGGCAGCAATGCAGACCAATCCCCGACTCAACATCAGGCAGGTCACCTGGGCAAACCCCGTGGGCGCCGACCTGCGTGCGGCGCAGCAGGCGGAACTGGACGCCCGCTTCGGCACGAAGGACCACGAACCCGGGCCGCCGCCGTCGGAAGCGGATACTGCCGTCTTCCTGGTGGCCTATGAGAAAAGCTCGGGACAGCCGGTGGGCTGCGGCGGCCTGAGGATGCTGGATTCGACGACGGCGGAGATCAAGCGGCTGTACGTCCTGCCCTACACGCGCGGTTCCGGTGTTGCCAGCTCCATCCTCGCCGCGCTGGAGGCGCACGCGTACGGGATGGGCGTCACCTCGATCACCGCCGAGGCGGGCTCCGCCCAGCCGGACGGCCGGAATTTCTACCAAAGCTGCGGCTTCGACGAAGTGCCCAACTTCGGCCCCTACGTTGGCGTCGAGCACTCCTACTGCTACGCAAAGACGATAGATTCGCACAGCGCCGCCCACACCGCCATGGCCTGACGACGGCGGCAGGCAGGGTGCGTTCCACCGTCCGTCACACTGCGGCCGGCGTGGCCGGCGTCGGCTAATCTCGCATTATGGAATCGGTAGCAGACATCACCTTCCGCACACGCAAATGGGTGCGCCCCGAAGACCTCAATGCCAACGGCACGCTGTTCGGCGGGAGCCTGCTGAAATGGATCGACGAGGAAGCGGCCATCTACGCCATCCTCCAGCTTGGCAACGGCAGGGCGGTCACCAAGTACATCTCCGAGATCAACTTCGTGAGCTCCGCGGTGCAGGGCGACCTGATTGAGATGGGCCTGACCGCCACGCGGTTCGGCCGGACATCGCTGACCATGCGCGCCGAAGTCCGGAACATGATCACGCGGCAAAGCATCCTCACCATCGAGGAGATCGTGTTCGTGAACCTCAGCACGCAGGGCAAGCCCGAACCCCACGGCTACACCGAGATCACCTACGACCGCGACCGCATCCCCACCCACCACCTCACCGAGACCCTCGCCCAGGACTGATTCAGCCCGGGGACAGCCCGGAAGTTCACCTCGCGTTCAAGCCACGGGTGCACATTGTTGGGAAAGCCGGGCAAGACTCGAACGCCGAGGCCGTGTAGTTTATCGAATCGATAGCTATAAACGGTCCTAATCGGCATGAGCCGCTATAGGCTTGCCGGACAATGCTCCGGTTCCAGTTCAGAAATGGGTCTCAATCGTGCACAAATTCCAAACAATGGTTGCCGCCGCCGTCGCCGCAACCCTCCTAGCCGGCTGCGGTGCCGGCGCCGCCGCCCCCGACGCATCGAGTAGCTCACCCGCCGGGGGCGCATCCGGCGAAACGCTGGTGGTGTACACGAATTCCAACGGTGAGGGCCGCGGGGAGTGGCTGGCGAAGAAGGCTGCCGAAGCCGGCTTCAAAATTGAGATCGTGGGCGCCGGCGGCGCCGACGCGACCAACAAGCTGATTGCCGAAAAGAACAACCCCATTGCCGACGTCGCCTTCGGCCTCAACAACATGTACTTCGCCCAGGTGAAGGCAGCCGATGCCATCGAGCCCTATGAGCCGGCCTGGGCAGGCGAAGTGGACGCCTCGCTCGCCGACAGTGACGACGACAAGGCCTACTGGCCGCTCGTGAAGCAGGCAATCCTGCTCGGCTACAACTCTGACAAGATCACCGCGGAGCAGGCGCCGAAGGACTGGACGGACCTGTGGTCCAAGGACGAGTTCAAGACGCGCTATGAGCGGGTCACGGGGCTGGGTACCGCCACGGCGCAGCTGGTGTTCGCCGGCATCCTCTCCCGCTACAAGGACGATTCCGGCGATCTGGGCATCTCGGACGAAGGCTGGAAGCAGGTGGAGCAGTACTTCCAGAACGGCAGCCCGGCCGTCGCGAAAACCGACCTCTTCGCCCGCATCGCGTCGGGGGACGTGGACATGGGCCAGATGCCGTCCTCGATCGTGGCGGAACGCGAAAAGTCCTTCAAGGTGAACGTGGAAACCGTGGTGCCTTCCGTGGGAGTCCCGCTCGCGGTGGAACAGGTTGCCCTCGTGAAGGGGACGGACAAGAAGGAACAGGCGCAGAAGTTCATCGACTGGTTCGGCAGCGCTGACGTACAGGGCGAATGGGCGCAGCAGTTCAATTCCATGCCGGTGAACAAGAACGCCGCCGCCAAGGCCAAGCCCGAGGTGGTTGAGTTCTTCGACGGGCTCAAGCAGCAGGACATCGACTGGAACTTCGTGCAGGAGAATATGGGCGCCTGGGTGGAGAAAATCGAGCTCGAGTACATGACGTAGCCCTTCCCCAGCCTCAACAGCCCACAGACAGGTTTCCCATGATCCGCTTGGACAACATCGAAGTTTCCTTCGGCGATTTCATTGCCATCCCGCGCCTGGACCTCCACGTCCAACCGGGGGAATTCTTCACCCTGCTGGGCCCGTCGGGCTGCGGCAAGACGACGGCCCTGCGGACCCTCGCCGGTTTCATCGAACCGTCCGCCGGGACCGTCCATGTCGACGGCAGGGACGTCACGCGCCTGGCCAGCGATAAGCGCCAGGTGGGGATGGTGTTCCAGAACTACGCCCTGTTCCCCAGCATGAGCGTCCGGGACAACATCGCGTTCGGTCTCCGCGTCCGGAAGGAGAAGTCGGCCGAGAGCGACCGCCTGGTGCGCGATATCGCACGCCGCGTGGAGCTCAGTGATGAGCAGCTGGACAAGAACGTGGCGGAACTCTCGGGGGGCCAGCAGCAGCGCGTGGCAGTTGCCCGGGCACTGGTGTTGCGGCCCAAGATCCTGCTGCTCGACGAGCCGCTGTCCAATCTCGATGCGAAACTCCGGCACCAGCTAAGGCAGCAGCTCAAGGACCTGCAGAGCGAGTTCGGCATCACCACGGTCTATGTGACCCATGACCAGGACGAGGCACTGGCCATGAGTGACCGTGTGGCCGTTTTCAACAAGGGTGCGGTGGAGCAGATTGGCACTCCGCAGGCTATCTACGACCACTCCGCCACCGAGTTCGTATGCAAATTCATCGGTGACAGTTCCGTCCTGACCCCGGAGTTCGTCGCTGAACTGAACCGCCTGTCCGGCGCCGGCCTCCACACCGCGGCCAATTCGTACCTGCGGGTGGAAAAGGCGTCACTGACGCGTCCCGCGGCCAGCGGCACGGCAGCCAGCGGTACAGCAGCCGGCGGCACCGCCGTCGGGCTTGCCGGAGAGGTGGTGTCGCGGACCTACCACGGCCTCCACAGCCGCTACGTGGTGCGGAGCCACGGCGCCGACATCCGGCTGCTGGTCAAGGAGGACGGCGGCGCGCATCCCGCAGCAGGGGCGCAGACCACCGTGTACGTCCAGCCGGACCATGTGCTGCAGTACCACCCCGATACCGGCGTCGCCCTGGCAGCGCACGACCTGGCAGCGACGGATCAGGCAGGGCAGGACCAGGCGGCGCAGGATCAGGCGACGGCCATCCGATGAGTGGCACCCCAGCCAAAAGCATGCTCCGCTCCCCTTTCATCCTCATTGTGGGAGCGGTCCTGACATGGTTCATCGCTGCCTTCCTCGTCTGGCCCAACGCAAACGTGCTGATCGAAACTTTCTTCCCTGACGGGAACTTTTCGGGCCGGGCTGCGGAGAAGCTGTTTTCCTCCCAGCGCGCCATGAAATCCCTGGGCAACAGCTTCCTGCTGGCGGTGGCGCTTTCCATCACGGTGAACGTTGTGGGGATCTTCATCGTCCTTGTCACCCACTACTTCAGGATCCGAGGTTCCAGGATTCTGTTCCTCGGCTACGCCACCACATTCATCTATGGCGGCATCGTGCTGGCGGCGGGCTACAAGTTCATCTACGGCGAAAAAGGGATCGTGACCACGTTCCTGCTGACAATCTTTCCCGGCATGGAGCCCGGCTGGTTTTCGGGATTCTTTGCCGTTTTGGCGGTCATGACGTTCGCCACCACCACCAACCACATGCTCTTCGTCGCGAACGCCCTCAAAGGCGTCGACTACCAGACCATCGAAGCGGCCAGGAATCTCGGTGCTTCCACGTGGACCATCCTCCGCCGCATCGTGCTGCCCATGCTGAAACCCACGCTTTTTGCCGTCACCATCCTGTCTTTCCTGACGGGGCTGGGGGCACTCAGCGCCCCCCAGGTCCTCGGCGGACGCGACTTCCAAACCATCACCCCGATGATCCTCACGTTCACGAACAGCCCCACGTCCCGGGACCTGGCGGCCCTGCTCGCCGTCATCCTGGGCGTGGCCACGATCCTGATGCTCGCCGTGATGTCGCGTCTGGAAAAGGGCGGGACGTACTTCTCGGTGTCCAAGGTTTCGTCTGCGCTGCAGAAGCAGAAAATCACTAATCCGGCGGCCAACGTTGCGGTCCACGCCGCGGCTTACCTGCTGTTTGCCGTTTACACACTGCCCGTGGTGCTGATTGTGCTGTTTTCCTTCGCGGACGGAGCCGCCATCCAGGCCGGACGCCTCTCCCTGGACAGCCTCACTGTCGATAATTACGTGCGCGTGCTGACCCAGCCCTCGGGCCTCAGGCCTTTTGTCATCAGCGTTATCTACAGCGCCGTTGCTGCGGTCATTGCCGTCGGCGGCCTGCTTTTTGTGGCGCGGATCCTGCAGAAGCACAAGAACTGGGTGACTGCCGTGTTCGAGTACCTGCTGCACATCCCCTGGATCCTGCCGTCGGCTTTGCTGGCGCTCGGCCTGATCATCAGCTACGACCACCCCAACCCCCTGGTGGGCGGCGCGGTCCTCACCGGGACCACCGTCATCCTCCTCATCGCCTTCGTCACTGTGAAGATCCCCTTCACGCTCAGGATGCTCAAGGCGTCGTTTGCGTCGGTGAACTCATCACTGGAGGAGGCGGCCGCCATCATGGGGGCCAAAACGCTCTATGTGTTCCGCCGCATCCTGCTCCCGCTGGTCCTCCCCGCCGCCGCAGCCATCGCCGCGCTCAACTTCAACAGCATGCTGGACGACTACGACACCGCCATTTTCCTGGCGCACCCGCTGGTCCAGCCCCTGGGCCTGGTCATCAAGGCCAACACGGACGGCGCAGAGGGCGTGGACGGCGTTTCCAACACGTTTGTCTACACCGTGCTGCTGATGGTCATTACCGGGCTCACCATGTACCTCGTGTACGGGAGATCCGGCCGGCGACCCGGCGGGCGGGGCCGTTCCAAGGGCAGAAAGAACGGCGGGCCCCTTGCCGCGCCTGGCACAGCGGCCCCTGCTTTACCTGTTGTCGAAGCGCCGGATGCCAAGGCATCCGCGCCGAGCCCGGTGCCTTAGGCCTTCTCCGGGCTTCCACGACGGTCCCGTCGGCGGCGACCACTACGCAGACCGGCTGAGCCGCCCGGCCAGGCGGAGAATCCTGTCCCGGAGCGGCTGGGCGGATTCGGTGAGCACAAGCCGGGTCATTGCGGAAGATGCCACGCGCAAGGCCTGGCTGCGCAGGACGCGCCGCTTGTTGTACGCCTTCAGGGCTTCCGGAAGCGGCCGGGAATCGAGCAGTTCCGCCAGGGTGACGGCGTCAATCAGGGCCTCGCAGGCGCCGCGCCCCAGGTTGGGTGTCATGCCGTGCGCGGCGTCTCCCACCAAGACGGCGCCTTCCCGTGCGTAGCGTCCCAGGGCCGGCACGGTCCAGATGCGCTGGGCGAGGGTCCCGTCCGCTGTGGCCGCGGCCAGGACGCGGCCGACTCCGGCGGCCATCCCCGAAAAACGCCGGCGGGTGAGATCCAGTGCCGCCGCAACGTCGATGCCGCCCGGGCCCAGCTCCGACCGGTAGGAGGCATACCAATATGTCCGCTTACGGGAGGCCGGAGCTATGCCGAACAGTTCGCCGCGGCCCCAGTATTCGCCGCCCGCATCCCCGGGGACAGGTTCGCTGATGATGCCGCGCAAGGCGAGGTAAGGGCTGAGCCGCTCCCTGGACCGCGCACCCCAGCGTGCCCGGCGGACCACGCTGTGCACGCCGTCGGCTCCGACCAGCAACCCGGACTCGGGGAGCAACGTGACCGCCCCGAACACGCGGGATACGGACTCCGGCACAGCGGCGTCCAGGTGCCGCAGCAGGTCCGCGCGGGAAACACCGATTACGCCGGAAACCTCGGCACGTATCAGTGCCTTCCCGGATGCGTCCCGCAATGCCATGGCCTCGAATCCGGATCCTGCCGTCCGGATTGCCGGGAGGATCCCCACGGAATCAAGGGCCCGCTGGGCCTCCGGCCACATAGCCAGGGACGTTTCCACCGTTGGCAACGCGTTCCGCTGCTCGTGCACGGCCACGTCGAAGCGGTCCGGGTCAAGCGTCGCCGCAAGCGCCAGGCCGGCGATGCCGCCCCCAATGATGGTTATTGCTTCCATGGACCGATGTTATGCCCGACGACGGCCGTCGGGTTTAGCGGCTTAGGCGGACGGCCAGCCGGTGTAGGCCTCGGCCAGGTAGGCCTTGCCGTGGCGGGACGACACTACCGAGTTGAGCTCGCCCAGCTGCCGTGCGCGGGAAAAGTCGTCGGCGTCCGCCGGCGTGTGGAGCATGGACGTCATCCAGTAGGAGAACTGCTGGGCCTTCCAGACGCGCTCCAGGGCGCGGTCGCTGTAGGCGTCCAGCAGAACCGCGGAACCGCTCCTGTAGTAGCTTTCCAGCCCCTCGAACAGGACCTTCACGTCATGAATGGCCAGGTTCAGGCCCTTGGCGCCGGTGGGCGGCACGGTGTGGGCGGCGTCGCCGGCCAGGAAGAGCTTCCCGTGGCGCATGGGGGCGTGGACGAAGCTGCGGAATTTCAGCACCATCTTGTCGATGACGGGCCCCTCCTTGAGCTCGAAGCCGTTGCCGTTGACCCGGCTGCGGAACGCATCCCAGATGCGTTCCTCGCTCCAGTTGTTCACGTCCTCGTTGGGATCGCACTGGAAGTACATGCGCTGGACCGTCTCGGTCCGCTGGCTGATCAGGGCAAAGCCGTTGTCCGAGTTGGCGTAGATCAGTTCGTCGGAGCTGCGGGGCGCTTCAGCCAGGATGCCGAACCAGGCGAAGGGGTATTCGTGGAAGTACCACTTGCGGTGTGCCTCGGGGATCTGGAAGCGGCAGTGGCTTCGGGAACCGTCCGCGCCGGTGATGAAATCGGCCTGCAGTTCGTACTCCACGCCGTCGGCATCCGTGAACCAGACCTTGGGCTTGCCTTCGATGTCGTGGACAGTGGTGTCCGTGACGCTGTAGCGGACGTCGCCGCCGTCGGCCTCGCGGCGTGCGGCGAGGTCCATGAACACATCGGTCTGCGGGTATAGCCAGACGGACTCCCCCACCAGGTCCTTGAAGTCGATCCGGTGGCTTTCGCCGTTGAAACGCAGTTCAATACCGTCGTGCCGGTCCCCTTCCCGCAGCACGCGGTCCGAGACGCCGCTGTCCACCAGCATGTTCACGGTGCCGTGCTCCAAAATGCCGGCGCGGACCGTCTCCTGGATGTCCTGGCGGCTGCGGATTTCGATCACGGTGGAGTCGATGCCGGCCTTGGCCAGAAGGTGCGAGAGCATCAGCCCTGCCGGTCCGGCGCCCAGAATGGCCACCTGGGTGGTGATGATTGTGCGTGCTGCCATGGTGTTCCTCGCTTCGTTGCGGGCCTCCGACGGAAGGGTCCGGGGCCTGTGGGACCGTCTGGCTAACAGTGTGCGCCCCGGAGCGTGACCCGCGTTACAGTAATTCCGTTGAATGGAAGTCGGTGGTCACGCCCCTTATTCGGCGGCGGCATCCGCGGATTCGCCCAGACGGCGCCCGATCCCCCGGGCCGCGGTCTGCAGCGCAGGCACCAGCGCCTGCAGGCGCACCTCCCGCAGCGGAACCACGACGCCGAGAGCGGCCACCGTCCGCTTCTTGCGGTCCATCACCGGGACGGCGATGCCCCAGGTGTCCGGATCCACCACGCCGGCCAGCTGGGCGTAGCCCTGATGGGCTGCTTCTCCGAGCTGGGCCCGCAGTTCAGCCACGGACAGGCGGCCCGCGGGATCCGTGAACCCGTCCAAATATTCCGCTTGGACTGCGTGCGGCTGGTTGGCCATGAGGACGAGCCCGGCGGAGGACACGTGCACGGCCATCCGCCCGGCAACCTGCGCCCGGTTGGCCACCGATCCCCGCCGGGACAGCCGCTCCACAAAGAGCGCCTCCCAGCCGTCCAGCACCGCAAGGTTCACGTTTTGGTTCAGCACCTGCTGGATGTCCTCCATGAAGGGCATGGCGGCCTGGCGAAGTTCCAGGGTGGGGGAATTGCGGTTGACCAGCTCCCACAGGCGAAGCCCCAGCTGCACCGAGCCGCCGGAGCCGACATCCAGCAGGCCATGCCCGGCCAGCTGCCGGACCAGCCGGTGGGCAGTGGTGAGCGGCAGCCCGGACCGGGTGGCGAGTTCCGAGAGCGGCAGGACGTTGACGCCCTCCGGAAAGGCCGCAATAACGCGAACCACACGGTCCACCACCGAATCGCCCGAGCCCGAATTTGCCACACTTCCCCTTCCGTTGAATGGTTTGAAGTGTCCCATATAACACTGCCCAGTGGTACAAATCTCAGGACAGGGAACCTTTGGTCCCGGCCGGGGCAATGGAGAAACCACCGGCAAGCAATCAACGCTGAGGTAGCAATGTCAACGACGTCGTTGGAAAACAAATCACGCTGGCCCGTGTGGCTTTGCTGGCTGGCCATGGTCCTGGACGGATTCGACCTGGTGGTGCTTGGAACCGTCATCCCCACTCTTATCAAGACCCAGGACCTCGGCTTCGACGCCGTCGGCGCCACGTTCGCCGCAACAATCTCGCTGGTGGGCGTGGGCCTTGGTGCGCTGTTCATTGCGCCGCTCTCCGACCGCTTTGGCCGGCGGAACCTGCTGGTTGCCTGCGTGACCTGGTTCTCGATTTTCACCATTGCCGTGGTCTTTGCACCCAACGTGGCAGTCTTCAGCGTCTTCAGGCTGCTGGCCGGCCTTGGACTGGGCGCCTGCCTGCCCGCCGCGCTGGCCTACATGAACGATTACGCCCCCGCAGGATCCGCCGGCAAGTCGACCACCCGGACCATGACCGGCTACCACGCCGGCGCCGTGGCCACCGCTTTCCTGGCACTGATGGTCATCCCGGACTGGCGCGTCATGTTCGTGATTGGCGGCGTTGCCGGCTTTGTCCTGGTGCCGTTCCTCTGGTTCAAGCTGCCGGAGACGCTGCCCGCGGTCATTACCTTGCCGGCCGTTTCCAAGCCAGACGGCCAGGAAGCCGCCAGGGAAGCTGCCCCCGCCGTCGAAGAACGCGCCAGCTTTCGGGACCTCGGCAGGAAGCCATACCCTCTCGTGGCCGCCGGTGTTGCCGTCGCCTCGTTCATGGGCCTTCTGCTGGTCTACGGCCTGAACACCTGGCTGCCGCAGCTGATGTCGTCCGCCGGCTACACACTCAGCGCAGGCCTGTCCCTCCTGCTCGTCCTGAACGTGGGCGCCGTCGTGGGCCTCGTGGCTGCCGGCATCCTGGCGGACAAGCACGGAACCAAGAAGATCGTGCTCCTCTGGTTCGCGCTTTCCGCCGTCTTCCTCGCGGCGCTCAGCGTGAAGATCCAGAACGAACTGCTCCTGAACGCCGCCGTCTTCGTAACCGGGGTCTTCGTCTTCAGCTCCCAGGTGCTGGTCTACGCCTGGGTCAGCCAGCTGTTCCCGGCCCGGCTGCGCGGCACTGCCCTGGGCTTCGCTGCAGGCGTCGGGCGTCTCGGCGCCATTCTGGGCCCGGCCGTGACGGGTACGCTGGTGGCCGCCGGAGTCGCCTATCCCTGGGGCTTCTATGTCTTCGCGGCGGCGGCCGTGCTGGCGGTGGCGGCCCTGGTCCTGGTGCCGCAGGCGGTCACCGCAGCGGCCGGCAAGCGGACCGCCGTCGGGCCTTCCTAAAGACTGCTCCGGGACCTCTCAGGCGGCCAGGCGCTGCGCGCGGATCCCGGCTCTCAGCCGCCGCCAGACGGCGGGCGTGACCACTACGGCGATGCCGACGGCGGCGCCGATGACCGTTTCAACGATCCTGTCCCGCAGCAGCACTTCCGGGGCGGCGGGCGCCGCCAGCAGGGTGGAACTCAGGGCAAGCGGCCTAACGAACACCTGGGCCAGCACGTACTGCCGCGCGATGAACATTTCCGCGCCGAACTGGCACACTGCAATCACCAGGACCGTTTGCCACGGGGCGGGGTTCAGCAGGAGGACTCCCGCCAGCAGGATCAGGCCAAGGATGGTACCGATGATTCGCTGGATGCCGCGGGCCACGCGGGAGGAAATTCCGACCAGCAGGCAGAACACCGTGGTCAGGACCGAGGCGAGCATGCACTGCCACAGCGGCGGCTGGTGCGGGATCGAGGCGATGGCCGCGAAGGCGAAGATGTGGAACAACGAGCCGGCCGGCCGGTGCCGCCACCAGGCAATCACCAGTGAACACGCTCCGGCAACCACAGTGGTGGCCGCCATCTGCGACCAGGTGCTCGCGGCGTCCGACAGACCCAGCGACTGCCCCGCCCGTGCCGACAATGTGGCCAGCAGGATCACCAGCAGCATGAGGGACCCGGCCCGCACCTGGATGAAG
Organism: Arthrobacter oryzae; assembly: GCF_030812315.1. GTDB lineage: Bacteria > Actinomycetota > Actinomycetes > Actinomycetales > Micrococcaceae > Arthrobacter > Arthrobacter oryzae_B. Next base: position 74,342 of record NZ_JAUSSM010000006.1, read on the forward strand.
AGCCGCTTGCGGTGCAGCTCCCCTCGCCCTTAGATTCCGGTGAAGGCACCGAAGGAAGCGAAGATCGCCAGGTCCATCCGGTCAATCAGGACCAGGATGATCAGCGGAACAAAGACGCCCACGGCGCACCGGACCGGACGTGATGGTCCTTGTTGCCGGGGGCAATCGTGAACATCTCGGCGAACAGCTTCACGTGGGGTCACGCCTTTCCATACGGTGCCAGTCTGACGGCGGCAGCGTTGGCGTCCACCCAAATCCTGCCTGGAGACGGCCGGTATTGGCGGCAGACGGGCAGGGCGCCCGCTCGGCGGAACGCGCTGCGGGCCGGCGGACTGGTATTGTCTATCGGTTAAATCCCAGACAGAAACGCATACCGGAGGCCCCCATGCTCAAAGGATTCAAGGATTTCATCCTTCGCGGCAACGTGATCGAACTGTCCATCGCCGTCGTCGTCGGCACCGCGTTCACGTCGCTGGTCAGCGCATTCACCACCAACATCGTGAATCCGATCATCGCCGCGGCAGGCGGTGTCCAGACCGAGGGGCTCGGGTTCCCCATCTGGCCCGGCAATGACAGGACCTTCGTGAACATCGGCGGGGTCATCACCGCCTTCGTGACATTCCTCATTACCGCGGCAGTGGTGTATTTCATCTTCGTGGCGCCCATGAACAAGATCAACTCGCTGGTGAAGAGCAGGCTGGCAACGGCGGAACCGGAGGAAGAGCCCATCCCTGCCGACACCGCACTCCTGGCCGAGATCCGGGACCTGCTGACCCAGCTCGCGGGCAGCGACAAGGAACTCACGACGGCAGGCGTCACCGGCTCGTCGTCCGGCACCGCCGGAGCCGGCACTTCCACGAAGGCGCCCGAAAGCTAGCGCTGGCGTCGGGTCTGATACTGACGTCCCGGCGGGTGCTGACGTCCCGGCGGATCAGGCGCTGGCCGCGTCCGTCCGCCGGAACCCGCCGTTCCACTTGCCGCGCCGCACGGTCACCGGAATCCCTGCTGCCGCGAGCCTGACCGAGCGGCACACGCGCGACTGTTCGCCCGGAGTCAGCTGATGGTAGACCGGCAGGACTACTGTCCTGTCTGTCAACCGTTCGGTCACCGACAGGTCCGCCGTGCCATAATCCCGGCCCCAATACTCAGGCTGCCGGTGGGCCGCCAGGATTCCGGCGCCCGCCGAGATCCCGTCGCGCGCCAGCCGTTCCAACAGCTCAGTCCGAGGCAGGGCGAACGACGGCAGCACTTCCAGCCAGAAAGACTGGAAATTGCTGGTGCCGTAAGCGGGGTCCCTGACGGGCCGCAGCCCCTCAATCCGGGCGAGGGCCAGCTGGTAGCTTGCGACAATTTCCCTGCGGTGGGCAACGGCTTCCTGCAGCCGGCCCAGCTGAACCAGGCCAATGGCAGCCTGCAGCTCGGTCATGCGGTATTCGACTCCGGGCTCGCTCGCGGCGCCATCACGCAAGTCCCGGGCCCGGCTTGCAAAGGCGTCACTTTGGGTGGTCAGCATGCCGCCTTCCCCGGTGGTCAGGACCTCGCACGAGTCGAAGGACCACGCTGTCAGCTCTGCCCCGGCTCCCACCGGACGGCCCAGGTACGTGGAGCCGACACCGCAGGCGGCATCCTCAATGACCGTGACGCCGAGGGGGTCGCACAGGTCCCGGATCGGCTCCAGGTCTACCGGCAGGCCGCCCTGGTCCACAACGATCACAGCCCGGGTGGCCGGCGTCAGGGCTGCCTCAATGGTCCTGCCGGACACATTGCCGGTGCCCGCCTCGACATCGGCAAAGACGGTCCTGGCGCCGAGGTGGCTGACGGCATTGGCGGCCGCGACTGAGGAGAATGAGGGCAGGACGACGTCGTCGTGCGGTTCAACTCCGGCGACCCTTAAGGCCAGACGGAGTGCCGCGTTACCGCTGGACACTGCGACGGCGTACGGGGCCTGCTGGGCGGAGCCGAAGGCCTCTTCGAACTGCCCCACGCGCGGTCCCTGGGCCATCCGGCCCGAAGCGAGCACCTGCACAACGGCGTCCGCCTCCTCAGGTCCGAGCCACGGCCTCATGACGCCGATGTGGCTAACCGCATGGTCTTCGCTGATGGTCACTGGATCCTCCCGCTCCTTAAACGGCATTAGTTATGCACCTTTCCATTCAACGCGCCATGCTTCGGCGCCGTCACGAGAGGCCTGTACGCGCATTTATCGCACGGGATACCGCCATTGAGGCGCAGAATACCCGCTTGGGAATCGTGATCCTGCCCTGGCGCCGCGGCGGTACTTGGATCGTTCGCCACGGAGCACCCCGGCGTTACCTGTACGGAAACTTCCACCAGAATTCGTGACGCAGCCGCAATCCTCCCGAAACAGGGCCCGGACATGATGTGAGTATGAAGCGCAAGGCACAGTCCCCCGAATCGGCCGACTTGAGCTGCGAAGTTTGCGGCCAGATGCCGGAACCCCCAAAAGCCCGGCTCACCCTGGCGAATGTTGCGGTGATGCTGCCTATTGAGCTCCTGGTGCATGCTGCCGTGGTGGAGACGCATCTCCCGTATGTGGCCAAGGTTTTGGTGCTCACCCTGACCGCCACAGTGCTGGTCATCTGGGTGGCCGAACCGTCCGCGGCCCGGATGCTGAGGGGTTGGCTGCACGCTCCCGCCCTCCGGCTCCGCAAAAGGCTCAATACGGCACCGGCCCTGTGGCGCGCCCGCGTCGTGGTGCGCGACGAGCCAGGGTCACTCCAGAAGTTGACGCAGGCGCTGGCACGGCTGGACACCAACATCCTCAGCATCCACATCCATCCGGTGGCGGGCGGCGTCCTGGACGAGTTCGTCCTGTCCGCGCCGGGGCATCTCGGCGAGCGCGAGCTGCTCGAGGCACTGCGCGATGGCGGCGGCCGGCACGCCCATGTCTGGCCCACCACCGCCCTGGCGATGGCTGACGGCCAGACCAGGGCCCTGAGCCTGGCCGCCCGGATTGCCGGCAATCCGGGCGAGCTCCCCCTCGCGGTGGCCGAACTGCTTTCCGCAAGGATCGTGCCAGCCTCCGTGGAGGGCCGTCAGGAATCTCCCGCTTCGGCCGACGCCGGGACGGTGCTGAAGATCCCGACGGCCTGGCACGGCCCCATCACGTTCTACCGGCCCGGCGAACCGTTTACCCCCGCCGAATCGGCACGTGCGCACCGCCTGGCCGAACTCGCCGAGATTTTGTCGCACAGCGACACCCGGTAACCGGGCCCGTCCCGCGGCCGAATTTAGGCGGGCTCCACGGGGAGGCACGGCGCTGCGGCGGGCTGCACAAGAAGGCAGTCACAATCAATAAATAGCCGCCGCACGGGCATTACCCGGAAAAACCCTTGACAGTGGCAGGGGTCACTTCTATCTTTGATTTTGGGATCCCAAAACGGGATCCCAAAAGTGATCACCTTCCCGGCCCCGTCCCCACGCACGGCGGGTCCCTCGGATCCGGCCCGGGACAGTGCGGCCGCCGCTCAATCCGGCCGCGGCCAGCCACAGCACCAGAGTCTTACCCCTGCCCGCAATCTTCCCCGTGAAGGAGAAGCTGTGTCTCTTCCAAGTACTGAAACATCCAATGCCGAGACCGATCCCGCCACTGTTCAGACCGCAGAAGGCCAACCCGGCAAGGACGGCGTGCAACGGCGCACCACCGTCCGCTGGAAGCTCTTCCTGCTGCTCCTCGTCCTTGTCGCCGTCAACTACATCGACCGCGGCTCCATCTCCGTTGCCCTCCCCATCATCCAGAAGGAATTCAACCTCGCCCCCGAACCCGTGGGCCTCCTGCTCTCCGCCTTCTTCTGGACGTACGCCCTCATGCAGATCCCGGTCGGCCTGCTGATCGACAAGTTCGGTCCGCGCAAGGTCATGACGGCCTCGTGCGTCGGGTGGGGTGCCGCAACGGCCGCGTCGGGCCTGGCCGGCGGCTTCCTGAGCATGTTCATCGCCCGGCTCGGCATCGGCGTCACCGAAGCCGGTGTTATGCCCGCCGGCGGCAAGCTCAATGCCATCTGGATGCACAAATCGGAGCGTGGCCGCGGTGCCACTATCCTCGACGCCGGTGCTCCCCTCGGCGCCGGGCTGGGCGGCATCCTCATCGCCGGGTTGATCGCTTCCACGGGCAGCTGGCGCACGGCGTTCATCATCGCCGGTGCCGCGACCGTCCTGATGGGCCTGGCCGTCTGGTGGTATGTCCGGGACAACCCGCGCCAGCACCGCGGCGTCAACACCGCCGAGGCCGAGTACATTGAGGCCTCCCACGCGGCAGAGGACGCCGAAGCCGAACTGGACGGCAGCAAGGGAAAGCGCGCCCTGCTCCCCTACCTGAAGTTCAGGTCGTTCTGGGCCATGTGCTTCGGCTGGCTGGGCTTCAACGGCGTGTTCTACGGCCTGCTCACCTGGGGGCCGCTCTACCTCGCCCAGGCCAAGGGCTTCGACCTGAAAACCATCGGCTGGTCCACCTTCGTGATCTTCGGGGCTGGCTTCGTCGGTGAGATCCTGGGCGGTGCCATCGCTGACAAGTGGCGTGCCGCCGGAGCCTCGGCCAACCGCGTCATGCGCACGCTGCTGGGCACCTCAAGCGTCGTGGTGGTGGGCGGCCTCATCGGGGTGACCGTCGTGGCGGACCCGACCACCGCCGTCGTTCTCCTCTCAGTGGTGATGTTTTTCCTCCGCTGGGTGGGACTCTTCTGGAGCATCCCGTCCATCCTGGGCGGGCGCACCAATGCCGGTGTGCTGGGCGGCGCGATGAACTTCAGCGGGAACATCTCCGGCTTCGTCACCCCCATCGCCGTCGGCCTGATTGTCGGCGCCACCGGCTCCTACACGTGGGCGCTGCTCTACTTCGTGGGATCCGCCATCATCATGGGCGTGTCCGTCCTGATGCTGGATTACAACAAGCGCCTGCCTGTCTAGGCCGGCCGTCCTAAGCTAGGCATCGCAGCACCTCCTCCCGGCGCCGGGAGCGCACAACCCATCAAGAACCCGAATGGAGCACCATGCTTGCCGCAGAAGAAACCCAGGACAAGGAACGCCCCCTCCGCGAGACTGTCCGGGACACGCTCCGCACCAGGATCTTCGAAGGGCATTACGCTCCCGGAACCCGGCTGGTGGAACGCGATCTGGCAGCGGAGTTCAATGTCTCCCGGCTGCCGGTCCGGGAAGCGCTGCGGATGCTGCGCCAGGAAGGCCTCCTCAGCGACCGGGGAGCCCGCGGCGCCGAGGTCAGCTCACTCAGCCCCAAGGACGTGGAGGATCTCTTCGATGTCCGCCAGTCACTGGAGGTGCTGGCCTGCCGGCTCGCCGCCGTCCGTGCGACACCGGAGGACCTTGGCTATCTTTCCGGACTGCTGGACGAGGCCGAACGCTGCCTCGCCAGGGGCGCCGTCATGGAAGCCCACCGGGCCAACAGCGAATTCCACGACGCCATCACCCGGATCGCGGACAACGGCTTCCTCAAATCCGCGCTGGAACCGCTGCAGGGCCGCATGCACTGGCTGTTCCGCCACGTCAGCGACCTGCCCGAACTGATCCAGGAGCACCGGGAGCTCTACGGCGCCATCGCCAGCGGCGATCCGGACCGGGCCGCCGCCCAGTCGGCGTCGCACATCGGCAAATACCGCGAACAGTTCCCCGACGACTTCCAGAAAACAGAACCCGCTCTTCACCGGAAGAAAAAATGAAACTTCTTGTCATCAACCCCAACATCAGCGACGACGTCACGGCGCTGATCGAATCGGAAGCCCTGCGGTCGGCCTCCCCGGGCACCGAGCTGGTGGTCCGCACCGCCGGGCACGGCGTCGAATACATCGAAACCCGCTTTGAGTCCCTGGTCGCAGCCGGTGCGGTCGCCGAGATCATCGCCGAATACACCGCGGAAACTTCCGGCGGCGGCGGGGCCGGTGCCGGTTCTTCCGACGCCGGCGCTGATGGCGCCTCGCGCGCGGACCGCATCGACGGAGTCGTCGTCGCGGCCTTCGGGGATCCGGGTATGCCTGCCCTGAAGGAGCTCACAGACGTCCCCGTCATCGGCATCACGGAAGCCGCACTGTGCGCCGCCGCCCTGCAGGGCCACCGCTTCTCCATCATCGCCATCTCAGACCGGATCCGGCCCTGGTACCTGGACTGCGTGGAGCGCTTCGGCCTCGGCGGCAGGCTGGCCTCCATCCGCTCCATCAACGAAAGCCTCAACGGCATCGGTTCCGTGCAACACGACTTCAAGAAAACGCTGCTGGCACTGAGCCGGCAGGCCGTCGCCGAGGACGGGGCCGACGTCGTGGTTCTCGCCGGGGCGCCCCTGGCCGGGCTGGCCCGCGAACTCCGTGGCCAGATCCCGGTTCCGGTGGTGGACGGCATCTCCGCCGGCATCCGCATGGCGGAGGCCGTGGTCGGACTGCAGTCCGGCGTGCACCGGGCCGGAGCGTTCGCGCCGCCGCCTGTCAAAGCCCGAAAAGGCCTCTCCGAAAACCTCGACGCCGCACTGGCGGCCGCCCAGTCTGCACCCGCCGTTTCAAAGAACTAGGAGGACAATGATGTCCCGCATTCCAGGCCTCGTCATCGCCCACGGCACCGTGGTGAACAGCTCCGGCCGCCGGAACGCCCACGTGGTGGTCCGCGACGGCCGCATTGAACAGCTCATCGACGCTGCCGAACCGGTCCCCGCGGCCGAGCGCACCGTGGACGCCACCGGCCGGCTGGTGGTTCCCGGCGGCGTGGACGGCCACTGCCACGTTGCCCAGGTGACCGGCCGCTTCCGCACCCTTGACGACTACCGCACCACCTCAACGGCAGCCCTCTGGGGCGGAACCACCACGATTATCGACTTCGGCATTCCCCGCGACGCCCAGGAAACCCCGCTGGCGGCCGTCCTGCACAAAAAGGAGCTGGCGCGGGAGTCCCGCTGCGACGTAGCCCTGCACGGTGCGGTGGTGAGCTGGGACGAAACCGTGCCGTGGCAGCTTGAGCAGCTGGCCGCGGAAGGCGTGCGCTCCGTGAAGATGTACACCACGAACCGCGGCACCACCATGGCGGACGGGGACACCATCCTGAAAGTGATGCGCGAGATGGTCCGGCTGGACGGCCTCACCTACATCCACGCCGAACACGATCCCATCATCAGCGACTGCACGCAGCAGCACGCCGACGACGGCAGGATCGGCATCGGGCACCTGCACCGGACCCGGCCTGAGCTGGCCGAGGAAATCTCGGTCAGGGAAACCCTGGCCATGGCCGAGTACACCAACGCCCCGGTTTACTTCGTGCACCAGTCCACTCCGGGCGCCGTCGACATGGTCACCGAGGCACGGGCCCGCGGCCAGGAGGCGTATTCCGAGACATGCCCGCATTACCTCACCCTGGATGACACGGTGTACGGCTCCGAGTTCCCCGAGTGGTATGCCTGCTGCCCGCCCATGCGCAGCCCGGAAACGGTTGCGGCGCTGAAGGTTCGGCTGGCCGGCGGCGCCATCCACACTGTTTCCTCCGACCACTCCTGCTACGACCTGTCACAGAAGCGCGAGCGCACGGACGACGTCCGCGCCATGCCGCACGGCCTTCCGGGCGTGGAAACCCGGATGCCTGTCACCTTCACGGCCATGGCTTCCGCGGGCAGTTCGGTGGAGGACTTCGTGGAGGTGTTCGCCGCGGGGCCGGCGCGCATCAACGCCGTTCCCGGCAAGGGAATCATCGCCGAGGGCTTCGACGCCGACCTGGTGATCTTCGATCCGGCTGAGGAACGAACGGTCGACGGCGCCGCGCTGCACATGGGCACTGATTTCTCGCCGTTCGACGGCCGGACGCTCACCGGCTGGCCCGCAGTTGTGGTGTCCGCCGGGCGTGTGGTGCTGGACAGCGACGGATTCCACGATCCCGGCGCCGTGGGGCGCTTCGTGGCCCGCACCGGCTTCCGCGAACACCTCGCGTCCGCCGCGGTTTCCGTCGCCGCCAGCACTCCCGTGACCGTTTCCGCGGCAAAGTAGGAGCAGCCATGCCATCCCCCGCACGCAAGACCCGCATCGGCATGATCGTGCCGTCCTCCAACACCTGCCTGGAGCCGCAGAGCTACCGGATCCTGGGCGACCGGGACGACGTCACCATCCACTTCACCCGGATTCCCGTCACCCGGATCGCCCTGGATGACTCCTCGGACAAGCAGTTTGATCCCGCTATCATGCGCACCGCCGCGGAGCTGCTGGCGACCGCCGACGTGGATGTCATCGCCTGGAACGGCACGTCCGGCTCCTGGCTCGGCGCGGACCACGACCGTGAACTGGTGGCCGAAATCCGGGACGCCACGGGCATCCCGGCAACCACGTCCACGCTCGCGTACCTGGCGGTTTTCGAGTCCTTCGGCACGGAGCGGATAGGGCTTTTCACGCCGTACACGGAGGATGTGAACCGCGCCATCATGGCCTCCTACGAGCGCGACGGCATCAAGACCATCGGCCACAGTGCCCTGGGGTTGAGTGACAACGAGTCGTTCGCCCGGGTCACGGACGACGAGATGCGGCCGGGGTCACTGGAGCTCGCGGCAGCCCGCCCGGACGCACTGATCTACCTCTGCACGAACCTGTACGGTGCCAACATCGCGGCGGAGGTGGAGGCAGAAACCGGTGTTCCGGTGCTGGACTCCGTGGCCGTGACGCTGTGGCACTGCCTCAAACTTGCCGGGTCCCCCTTGCTCGCACCGAGGTGGGGCAGGCTGCTGGCCGGGTAACCGTTCAGCAGCCTGCAGTTTCAGCAGCCCAGGCAAGAACGACGGCGGCACGCCCACTGGGAGCGTGCCGCCGTCGAACCTTTACGCCTGGTGCTCCGTCAGGACTGCGGGGCCGTCATCAGGATCTTCAGGGCGTTCGGTTCAATGCTGATGGCCAGGTGCTTCCCGGTGCCAACATGGTCGCCGTCCAGCTGGAATTCCTGTTCGTGCTCCAACGTGATCTCGGCGGTCTTTCCTTGGAAATACTCCACGGATTCCGTCTCGTTCTTTCGTCGGCCGAAGATGCCCGCCACCACGCCGAGCCAGCCCAGCCGTCCCTTCGGGGACAGGATCAGCAGGTCCAGCAGGCCGTCGTCGACCTTTGCATCGGGGAAAATTTCCACCCCACCCATGATCCGGCCGCAGTTGCCGATCATCACGCTGCGGATCCGCCGCCCGATGGGGCGCTGCCCGTCAACACTGACCTTGGCCTTCACCGGCTTGCCCGGCAGTTTGCGGATGCCTGCCTCCACATAGGCCAGCCAGCCCATCCGGTCCTTGAGCACATCAACAGTGTCGGCCATGATGGCGGCGTCGTAGCCCAGCCCGGCCATCACCAGGAACACCTGTTCGTCGTCCGAATGATCCAGCTTGGCCTTGACGACGTCCACCGTCCGTTCCGTGCCGTTCAGGACGTCGAACGCCGCGGCCACGGGGTCGGTGATGTCGACACCGAGGTTGCGGGCCAGCAGGTTGCCAGTGCCCAGCGGCACGAGGCCCAGGGGCACTCCCGTTCCAGCGAGCACCTCCGCCACGCAACGCACGGTACCGTCGCCGCCGGCCGCAATGACGACGTCGGCGCCGGCGTCCAGTGCCGCGCGCGCCTGCCCCTCGCCCGGGTCTTCGACAGTGGTCTCGAGCCACAGCGGCTCCGCCCAGCCCTGCGTTTCGCAGAGCCGGACCAGGGCGCCGCGGAGGTCGGCGCCGACGGCTTTGGCAGGGTTGACGACGACGGCGGCGAGCTTCGTGTTGGTACCGGTCCGGGCCGCCGGGGTGCCCGACGGAGCGCTGGTGTTCTCCGGCTCATTATTCTGCTGTGTCATGGCATCCTTCACGGGCAAATTTTTCGGGGGTGCTCCCACCGTGAAGCGTAGCCGAAATCCGTGTCTTGCTCCCCTTCCGGTGTGCGCGCCGCACGCCTAGGCTCAGCACCATGAACATGTCAGAGCCGGGCCCGGAGACCCAAGACCTCACCGTCCATGAATGCTGGAGCCACCTTCGTTCCGCTTCGGTGGGGCGGCTGGCGCTCATCAGCAACGGCAAACCTGAAATCTTTCCGGTCAACTACCTGCCGGATGAAGGCACGGTAGTTTTCCGGACCGGACCCGGCACGAAGCTGGAGGCTGTGCTCTCCGGGGAGCCGGTGGCTCTTGAAGCCGACGGGCTGAACATTTACGGGACCATAGCGTGGAGCGTGGTGGTCAAGGGGCCGGCGACGATTGTGCAGCCCGGCGAGGATGCTCCGGCTCAGGCCCCGTCTCCGTGGGAAGAGGGGGACAAGGACATCCTGGTCCGCATTACTCCCTCCGAGCTGAGCGGGCGCCGGTTCGTCATCGGCCCGCCCACCACGTGGTGGGGGCCGCTGGAGCCGGTCACTTTGCCGGGGCAGGCGGAGTAAGCCGGGGCCTGCTAGTGCTTGGCTGAGAGGTCCGCGGAAATCAGCCGGGCGGTCTCCACCGTTTCCTTGCGCACCATGTCCAGGTACGCCGTGGGGTCCGGTTTGGCGGCCACCGACTGGGCCTGCAGCGACACGTTGATGGCCGCCACCACCTTGGCTGGGCCGTGGTAAACCGGGGCCGCGATGGACATCAGGCCCAGCTCGAGCTCCTGGTCCAGGAGGCACCAGCCCTGTTCCCGGACCGTGTCGAGCGCGGCCACGAGGTCCTTCCTGGTGCCGATGGCCCGGGGCGTGAGGGGCTTGATCTCGGCCTCCGCAAGGTACTCCTGCAGTTTGGCCGGAGGCAGCGCGGCGAGCAGCACGCGGCCCATGGAGGTGGCGTACGCGGGGAAGCGGGTTCCCACCGTGATGCCCACGTTCATGATCCGGCGGGTGGTCACGCGGGCAATGTACGCGATGTCCCGGCCGTCCAGGACAGCGGCCGACGTCGACTCCCCCAGCCGGAGCGACAGTTCCTCCAGGTGCGGCTGGGCCAGCTGCGGCAAGGACAGGCCGGAAAGGTAGGCGTAGCCCAGCTGCAACACCTGGGCCGTCAGGGCGAAGGTCTTCCCGTCCGTGCGGACGTAGCCCAGCTCCACAAGGGTGTGCAGGAAGCGGCGCGCGGTGGCGCGGGTAAGGTCGGTCCGTGCAGCCACCTCGGTCAGGGTCATCACCGGGTGGTCCGTATCGAAGGCGCGGATCACGGCCAGGCCGCGCGCCAGGGACTGGACGTACTGGTCACTGGCCTGGGGCGCAGAGGAGGGCCTGGGCGCGGTCTCTGCTGCTGCGTCGGTCATGGACACCAATCCTATTAGCCCGCCCGGTCCTCCCGTGAGCGCGAACGGGCACTTGAGGCCCTCCCCCTGGGGCTTAAGTGTCCGTTCGCGCTGGAAGGTTGGGGCTTAAGTGTCCGTTGGCGCTGGAAGGTTGGGGCTTAAGTGTCCGTTCGCGCTGTGGTAGGGGTTAGCGCTCGACGGCGGGGGCTGCTGTGAGGGGGACCGGCACCAGGGCCTGGAGCTCCTCGAGGGTGCAGCCGAAGGTCTCGCGGACCTGGACGCCGTCCGGGCCCGTGAGGAAGACGGCCTTGTCGGTGTACACGCGGGTCACGCAGCCCACGCCGGTGAGCGGGTAGGTGCACGCCTCCACCAGCTTGGACGCGCCGTCGCGGGTCAGGAGCGTCATCATCACAAAGACGTCCTTCGCACCGGTGGCCAGGTCCATCGCCCCGCCTACGGCGGGAATGGCATCCGGTGCACCGGTGTGCCAGTTGGCGAGGTCGCCGGTGGCGGAGACCTGGAACGCGCCCAGGACGCAGATGTCCAGGTGCCCGCCGCGCATGATCGCGAAGGAGTCGGCGTGGTGGAAGTAGGACGCCCCAGGGAGTTCGGTCACGGGGATCTTTCCGGCATTGATGAGGTCCTCATCAATCTCGTCGCCCTTGGCCTCGGGACCCATGCCGAGCATGCCGTTCTCGGTGTGGAGCGTGATGTCCTGCTCCGGCTCGAGGTAGTTGGAGACCAGGGTGGGCTGGCCGATGCCCAGGTTCACGAACGAACCCGGCTTGATGTCCTTCGCCACGAGCCGGGCCAGGTCGTCGCGGCCCAGGGGCGTCCCGCTGGTCTGGATCGATCCGGTCTCACTGCTTGTCTGCGCGCTCATCTCAGGCCACCTTCACAATGCTGTTGACGTAAATGCCGGGGGTGACCACGTTCTCCGGGTCCAGTCCGCCCACCGGCACGATCTCCGATACCTGGGCGATGGTGTGCTTGGCCGCGGCAGCCATGATCGGGCCGAAGTTCCGGGCCGTCTTGCGGTACACGAGGTTGCCCTTGCCGTCGGCCTTGAGTGCCTTGATCAGGGCGACGTCGGCGTGGATGGGGGTCTCGAACACCTGGCCGCGGCCGTCGATGATCCGGGTTTCCTTGCCCTCGGCCAGCATGGTGCCGTAGCCGGTGGGGGTGAAGAACCCGCCGATCCCCGCGCCGGCGGCCCGGATCCGCTCGGCCAGGTTGCCCTGCGGGACGAGTTCAAGTTCGATCTCCCCGGCCTTGTACTTGGCGTCGAAGTGCCAGGAGTCAGACTGCCGCGGGAAGGAGCAGATCATCTTCTTCACCCGGCCTTCCTTGATGAGCAGGGCCAGGCCCTGGTCGCCCTGCCCGGCGTTGTTGTTGACCACGGTGAGCTCCCGGGCCCCACAGTCCATCAGCGCGTCGATCAGTTCGAACGGCTGGCCGGCGTTGCCGAAGCCGCCGATCATCACGGTGGAGCCGTCCTTGATGCCGGCGACTGCCTCGCCGACGGTGTCAATGAAATTCAGCATGATCAGCCCTCTCTCTTATGCCGCAGCGCCGGCAGTGACGTTTTCGAGCACGACGGCAAGGCCCTGGCCGACGCCGATGCAGATGGCGGCGACGCCCCAGCGCTGCCCGGAGGCCTGCAGGGACCGGGCCAGGGTGCCCAGGATCCGGCCGCCGGAAGCACCCAGCGGGTGGCCCATCGCGATCGCGCCGCCGTGCCGGTTCACAATCGAATGGTCGATGCCCCAGGCGTTGACGCACGCCAGGGACTGCGCGGCGAACGCTTCGTTAAGTTCGACGGCGCCCACCTGGTCCCAGCCGATGCCCGCCTTCGCGAGGGCCTTGTTCGCGGCCTCCACCGGGGCGTAGCCGAAGTACTGGGGGTCGTTGGCGTGCGCGCCGCGCCCGGCGATCCGGGCCAAAGGTTCCATCCCCAGCAGCCCGGCGGCGTTCTCCGATCCGATCCAGGCCGCGGAGGCGCCGTCGGACAGCGGGGATGCGTTGCCTGCGGTGACGGTGCCGTTCTCGGTCCGGAACACGGTCTTGAGTCCGGCGAGTTTCTCGGCCGAGGATCCGGCGCGGATGCCCTCGTCCCGGACCAGGTCCGTGCCAGGCACCGGGGTCACCAGGTTGTCGTAGAAGCCCTCGTCCCACGCCGCGGCGGACAGGTTGTGGGAGTTGGCCGCGAACTCGTCCTGGGCCTCGCGGGTCACGCCGTACTTCCCGGCCAGCCGTTCGGTGGCCTCGCCCAGGGAGATGGTCCAGTCCGTCGGCATGGCCTTGTTCACCAGCCGCCAGCCCAGCGTGGTGGATGCCAGCGTCATGTCCCCTGCCGGGTAGGGCTTCTCGGTCTTGGGCAGCACCCACGGCGCGCGGGACATCGACTCGGCCCCGCCGATCAGCATCAGCTCGGCGTCCCCGGCGTTGACCTGGCGCGAGGCGATGATCGCCGCGTCCAGGGAGGAACCGCAGAGCCGGTTGACCGTGGTGCCCGGGATGGAGACGGGCAAACCCGCCAGCAGGGTGCCCATCCGGGCGATGTTGCGGTTCTCCTCGCCGGCGCCGTTGGCGTTGCCGAAAACGACCTCGTCGATCCGCTCCACATCGAGCTTCGGGGCGCGCTTGACGATCTCGCCGATCACGTGCGCGGCAAGGTCATCCGGGCGGACACCGGCCAGGCCGGAGCCGAACTTCCCAAAAGGCGTGCGAACAGCGTCGTACACAAAAGCCTGATTCATAATGCTCCTCTGATTCTGTCTGGGCTAAAAGCTTCGGGAAAACGCGGGGATCCAACGGTCCCAACTAGGTCGCAGTTAACGTCGTCATTCGCGCGAATGACGACGTTAACTGCTAGCTAGTTGGGCGGGGTGGCTGCGTCCGGCGCTGCGCTGTCCATTGCTGCGTGGTCCATTGCTGCGTGGTCCATTTCATGGAAGACCTGTTGCGCCGTCTTGAATGCAGTGTTGGCGGAGGGAACCCCGCAGTAAATGGCGGTCTGGAGCAGGATTTCCTTGATTTCGTCCCTGCTCAGGCCGTTGGTGATGGCGGCGCGGATGTGCATCGCCAGTTCTTCCCAGTGCCCGTGGGCCACCATGGCGGTAATGGTGACGGCCGAGCGCATCTGCCGCGTCAGGCCCGGGCGGGTCCAGATGCCGCCCCAGGCGATGCGCGTGATCATGTCCTGGAAGTCGTCGGTGAAGGCGTCCTTGTTCGCGTTGGCACGGTCCACGTGCGCAGAGCCGAGCACTTCGCGGCGGACCACCATCCCGCCGTCGTAAATCTCCCGGCTGGTGGCATCCGGCTGGACTACGCCGTTGCGTTCCGCGCCGGAGGTTTCCGCGCCGAATGATTCGGGGCCGGTCACTTCGATCCTCCGCGGGCTTCGCTCCAAGTGATGAGGCCCTTCAGCAGTTCGGCAACGTGGGCGGGCGCTTCGGCCGGGGCCAGATGCGCCACGCCCTCCAGCGTCACGGCACTTGCGGTGCCTCCGCCGGCAGTGATGCCCTTCGCCACTTCTGCGGCGAACGACGGCGGCGCGACGGCGTCCTCCGCACCGGCCACCGCCTGGGTGGGGACGCGGATGCTGCCGAGTTCGTCGCGGACGTCGAAGCCGGCCAGGGCCTCGCAGCAGAAGGCGTAGCTGAACCGGTCGGCGTCGCGCAGGGAGTGCAGCAGGCGGCTGCTGAGCTCGGGCTCGCGCTCCATGAATCCGGGCGCGAACCAGCGCTGTGCGGAGCCCTGGATCATTACCGGGGTGCCCTGGCTGCGGACGGTTTCGGCGCGTTCCAGCCAGCCTTCGGGCGTGCCCAGTTTAGCCCCGGAGCACTGCACGGAGAGGCTCTTGAGGCGTTCGCCGTGCTTGATGCCCAGCTGCAGCCCGGTGGCCCCGCCAAGGGACACTCCGGCGTAGTGGAACCTCTCGCCCGGAACGATCGAATCAACCAGTTCGACGACGGCGTCAGCCAGTTCCGCGACGTCGAACGTTTCCGTCGCCGCCGGCGAGACGCCGTGGCCGGGCAGGTCCCAGGCGATGACGTCGAAGTCGTCGCCGAGCAGGCCGCCGGCCTGTGTCCACAACACTGAGGACGTGCCCAATGACGGCCCCACCACCAGCAGGGGCTTGTCCCCCAGCGGGCGCTGGGGGGAGAGCAGTACGGCCTTGACTGTTGGTCTAGCCACGGGATACTCCGTTCGGATCTGTTCGGGTTGGGATGTCTTGGATGGGGTCGGTCCGTGGCGGGCCGCTGCTTCCGGCGAAGTCGGGGAAGGCCGCCAGGATGCGACGGGCGATTTCGGCGGCTTGCCCCAGGTAGCTGGCCGGGTCCAGGAGCTCTTCAAGCCGGTCGTCCGGAAGGACGCTGGCCGGCACGGCTTCACGCACCAGGCGGCGGTAGGTTCCGGCCTGTTCCGCGGCCGGAACCTCGAGCGTCCGGTCCACCACGGACTGGAGCAGCTGCTTGCCGTTCCGGCCGGCGGCGGCACCGGCGTCCTCCCCTGCCGGCAGGGCGTCGAGCAGCGGCGCCACTGCGGCCGAGACTCCCTCGCTGAGCAGCAGCGGCCCGGACAGGTCCAGGTTGCGGCGCATGGCGTCCGGGAAGATCTGCAGGCCTTCGGCGAGCTCCCGCAGGTGGCCGGCGGAGCCGAGCGCCAGGCGGAGCAGCTGCCGGAAGGCCGGCCATTCGCTGTGCCATGCGCCGTCGGGCCGTTCATCGTTGAAGTTGGCCGCCGCAAGGTGCAGCTGCGCGGCCAGGTAGGGGGCCTGGAGTGCCGCACTGCGGACCAGGACCGACAGTACGGGGTTCTGCTTCTGCGGCATGGCCGAGGAAACTCCCCGCCCGGCAGCCCGCGGTTCGGCGAGCTCAGCAACCTCCGGGCGGCTGAGGAACAGCACATCGGAGGCGATCTTGCCCAGCGCATCCGTCACGCCGGTCAGGGCGTCCCCCAGCGACGTGACGGCGAGCCGGTTGGTGTGCCACGGCCCGGGCGTCGCCGCCAGGCCCAGGTGCGCGGCCAGGTTGCCCGAGAGGTCGAAGGGCGTCTCCACGGAATCCCTGGTCAGCACTGTTCCGGCGGCAAGCGTTCCCGCGGCGCCGCCGGTCTGCAGCGGCAGCTCGACGGCCTCGAGGCGCCGTGCGGCAGCAGCCAGGCCGTGGAACCACTGCGCCGCCTTCAGGCCGAAGGTGAACGGCAGGGAATGCTGCGTCAGGCTCCTACCCACGCAAAGGGTGTCCGCATGCTGTTCCGCCAGGCCGGCCAGCGCCGTCGTAATTCCGCGAAGGTCAGTCAGGAGCACAGAAACGGCGTCGCGGGCCAGCAGCATCAGGGCGGAGTCCAGCACGTCCTGGCTGGTCAGCGAGGTGTGCACAGCACGCACGGCACCCACGTGCTCTGTGTCCAGCGCCTTGACTTCGTTCCGGAGGTCGGCCAGCAGCGGGATGACCGGGTTGGCGCCGCCCTGCGCGCGGACGGCAATGCCGGCCACGTCATAGCGGTCCGCCTCCGCGGCGGAAGCCACGACGGCGGCGGAGCCGGCCGGCGCGAGGCCGGCCTTTTCCAGCACCGATGCCCAACCGGCCTCGACGGAGAGAATTGCCGCGAGCACCGCCCGGTCCCCCGTTAGCGCCGCCACGGCGGGCGACGCCGACACCGGACTAAGAAGCCCGATGTCGCCGTCCATGCCCCTTGCGGCATATTCGCCTGCCGCGCCTACTGCGCTGTCCACGCTGGCTGCTCCGGAAGTGTTCACTCTGCGGCGCCCCCGGCAGCCGTACCCTCGAAGGCAGGTCCGCCCTCGAAGTCGAGGAACACGGTTTCGCCCTCGCCCTGCAGCCGGATGTCCCACGTGAGACCGCCGTCGGCGTCACGGCGCGCGATCAGCGTATGGCGGCGTTCAGGATCCAGCGAGGACAGCAGCGGATCGGCCGCCAGCGCTTCCTCGTTCTCGGGCAGGTACACGCGGGTGAAGAGGCGGTTCATCAGGCCGCGGGCAAACACGGCCACGGAGATGAACGCCGCTGCACCGGGCCTGGTGGGCCCGGGGTTCACGGTGGTGAAGGTGTACACGCCGCTGTTGCCGACGGAGCTCCGGCCGAAGCCGGTGAAAGTGTAGCCGTCGCGGACCAGCGAGCCGGTCCGGTGCACAATGTTGCCTTCGGAATCCGGCTGCCAGATCTCCAGGATCGCGTCCGGGATGGGGTGGCCGGCGCCGTCGTATACGGTGCCCTGCAGCCGGATGGAGCCGGGCGATCCCGGGGCGAGCAGTTCGCGGTCCTTCTCGTATGGCAGGGCGTAGCCGTAGAAGGGGCCTACGGTCTGGCCAGGTGTGGGAGTCAGCTTGGTGGTTGGGCTCACGTTTTTACTCGTCTCCATCTGCGCCGAACGCTTCGTTTTCGGTCCAGGTCCGCTTGGAGCCCGTCAGGACAATGTCCCACTTGTAGCCCAGTGCCCATTCAGGCTGGGTGAGGTCGTGGTCGTAGCTCGCCACCAGGCGGTCACGGGCATCCTGGTCCACGATCGACTGGTAGATCGGGTCCAGCGGGAACAGCTGGTCACCCGGGAAGTACATCTGGGTGACAATGCGCTGGGTGAACTCCTGGCCGAACAGCGAGAAGTGGATGTGCGCCGGGCGCCACGCGTTGAGGTGGTTCTTCCAGGGGTAGGCGCCAGGCTTGATGGTGGTGAAGCTGTACGAGCCGTCGGCCCCGGTGATGCAGCGGCCCACGCCCGTGAAGTTGGGGTCAAGCGGCGCCGGGTGCTGGTCCCGCTTGTGGATATAGCGGCCGGAAGAGTTGGCCTGCCAGATCTCCACCAGCTGGCCGGCGACGGGACGGCCGTCGCCGTCGAGCACTCGGCCGGCGACGAGGATGCGTTCGCCCTGGGGTTCACCGTTGTGCTGGATGGTGAGGTCGGATTCCAGTGCATGCACGTCCTGGTGCCCGAAGGCCGGCGAGTACAGCTCGATGGTTTCCGGATCGGCGTGGTGCAGGCTCTTGGTGGGGTGGCGGAGGATGCTGCTGCGGTACGGCGCGTAGTCCAGCCGCGGCTGGGTTTCCGGCGCTTTCCCGTTCTTCAGGGCCGCGGCGTATGTGTCCCCGATTGCCTTGATCTCCGCACTGAGGTCCTGCTGGGTTTCCACGGCAGCCTTCGGCTGGGCCTGAGGCGCAGCCTCCGGTGCAGCCTGCGGCGCCGTCCCGGGTGCGGCCTGGGGTGCCGGATCCGACACATCTTCGGTGATCGGATCAGCGTTGAATGTTTCAAGGTTGATTTCTTCAGGCACGGCAGCCTCCTTTCGGTTGATGGTGTTGAGGGTTGAGAGTTCGGTTCAGGTGATGCGCTTCAGCCGGTGCAGGTGGTCGTACTGGACGGCGTGCCGCACCGGGGCGTTGGGGGCGCCGTAACCGTCATAGCCGCCGCGGCGTTCCACCATTTCGAAGAACACGCTGCCGACTGTGGCGGTGTAGAAGTGCAGGAATTCGCCGTCGGCGTCCCGGTCGTACAGGAGGTTCAGTTCCCGGAGGGTGGCCAGGAATGCAGGGTCCAGGTCGAAGCGGGCGTCCAGGTCCTCGTAGTAGTTCGCGGGGATCTGCAGGAAGTCCAGGCCCCGGTCGCGGGCGGCCCGGGCGGTGGCCACAAGGTCGTCCACGGCGAAGGCGATGTGCTCCTGGTAAGTCTTCCGGTGGGCGGTACCGGCATCCGCGCCGTCCTGCTGGATCACGGGGGCCAGGTTCAGCACCAGGCGCACGGCACGGTCTGCAGTGAGCATCACCTGGGAGCGGACCAGTCCGCTGGGGCTGGGCACCTCCGCGAACGGCTGCGGCTCAAGGGCCAGGGCGCTGGTGTAGAACAGCACTGCTTCGTCAAAGTGCTGCCACGGCTGGGCGAGGTTCACGTGGTCAATCACGGCGTTGCGCGCGCCGGGGGCAGGGACTGCGAGCCCTTTGCCTGACCCGGGGTGCTCACGTAAGTCGCTGTGCTCAGCGAATTCACCGATCTCGCCGAATTCACCGATCCAGGCGGCGGTGCCGTCAGGGTTGCCCTGGCAGAGGAAGATCTCGGTGGAATCCGGTGCCGCGAAGCCCTGGAACACTTCCTCATTGGCCTGGCTCTTGCGCGGCACGGCGGGTGCCTTGAGCTGCCGGGCGCGGGCTGCGGCAATCACCGGCGAATCGACGTCGAAGCCGAGTGCCGCGATGGCGGGCGCGGAACCGACGCTGCCCGAAGCAGCTGCTGACGCGCCGCCTGCCGCATACGGCGCGTCCGGATCCTGCTCGTTGATGATCACGCGTGCGTGGCCCATGGTCCACAGTTGCACGTCCTTGGTGCGGTGTCTGCCGTTGAATTCGAATCCCAGCTGGCCCAGGAGCTTCTCGAGGCCGGCGGTGTCCGCGGCTTTCACCTCGGCAAAGTTGAAGCCTGCCGGTTCGGCCACCTGCGGGAGGGTGGCCAGTTCCATCGGATAACGACGGCGGGCAGGGGCCGCAGGCCCACTAACAACAGCGCCGTTGGCAGCGGCACCCGCCGGGGCGTTGGCGTCCAGCCACTTGGCGCTCTGTTCCTCGAGCCAGATCAGCGACCGCATGGCGTCCACGGCCGTGCGTTCGACGTCGGACTGCCGGAAGACGTCGTTGAAGACCTCCAGCGAGACCGGGCCGGCGTACCCGGCGCGGACCACGTGGCCCATGAATTTGGCGAGCTCGAACTGGCCCTCGCCCGGGAAGACCCGGTAGTGCCGGCTCCAGGACAGGACATCCATGGACAGTTTGGGGGCGTCGGCCACCTGGACGAAGAAGATCTTGTCCGCGTCGAAGGCCTCAATGGGCGCCGTGTCCCAGTCGCGGGAAAGGATGTGGAAGGAATCGAGGCAGGTGCCCAGGTTGGGGTGGCCCACGGTACCGACCAGGCGGTGGGCGTGCTCGTAATCGTTGACGTACTTGCCCCAGGCCAGCGCCTCGTAGGCAACCTTGACACCGTGGTCACCGGCGAGGTCGGCCAGCCGGGACAGCTGCTCGGCCCGCAGGGAATCGTCGTCAATGGTCGCGGTGCCCACGTTGGAGCAGACCAGGATGGTGTCCATGCCCAGGCGGGACATCAGCCTGAACTTGGCCTCCGCCCGGCGGAGGTTGGCGGCGAGGAGGTCATCGGGAACGCTGTCGAAGTCCCGGAACGGCTGGTAGAGGTCCAGGGTCAGGCCCAGGTCCGCGGCCATTTTCCGGACGTCCTCCGGGCTAAGGGAGGACGTGACGAGGTCCTGCTCGAAGATTTCGATACCGTCGAAGCCGGCGATTGCGCACGCCTGCATTTTTTCCTTCAGGGTGCCGGACAGGCACACTGTGGCGATCCCGGTACGCATCAGGCAGCCACCTCTTCCGCGGCCACGAGTTCCAGGAAGTGGGAGCGCATGCGGTCCGCGTCGGCTTCCAGGCCGGTGAAGATCCTGAACGCGTCCGCCGCCTGGCCCACGGCCATGCGGCCGCCGTCCAGCACTTCGCAGCCCTTGGCGCGGGCTTCGCGGACCAGTTCGGTTTCGATCGGGCGGTAGACGATGTCCGCCACCCAGTGCCGGGATTCAAGCAGGGACAGCTCCAGCGGGACGCCAGGGTGGGCGGCCATGCCCACGGGGGTGCAGTGCACTAAACCGTCGGCGAGGGGCATCAGCTGCGGCAGCTCCGCCGTCGTGCTGGCCGCGACGGTGCTGTCCGGGAAGAACCCGGCCAGTTCAGTGGCGCGAGCGGCGCAGCGGGCAGCGTCCGTGTCCACGAGGTCAAGGTGGCGAACGCCCGCGGTGAGCAGGGCATACGCGACCGCGGATCCGGCGCCGCCGGCACCCAACTGGACCACGCGGTCAAGCTTTGCGCCAGGAAGGCCGGCGGCGAGAGCCGCCGCGAAGCCGGAGAAGTCGGTGTTGTGGCCGATGAACCGTCCGTCCCGGATGATCACCGTGTTGACGGCGCCGAGGCGGCCCGCGTCCGGCGAGATTTCATCGAGGTAGTCCAGGACCAGTTGCTTGCACGGATGCGTGATGTTCAGTCCGTTAAAGCCGAGGCGGTGCGCGCTCTGCAGGAGCTCGCCCACGGATGCACCGGGCAGGCCCAGCTCCAGAAGGTCGATGGGGCGGTAGAGGTACCGGAGGCCCTGCACGTCGCCTTCGCGCTCGTGCATGTGGGGCGTGAGCGACGGCATAACGCCATCGCCTACGAGGCCCACCAGAAAGGACTCTGCTCGATTGCTCATCCGTATAGCTCCTTTGACAACGGCATCCGGCTGGCCGGGGCGCCTTGGGCGCCGGCGGCTGCTTGCAGGGTGATACGGCTTACAGTACAGGAAATGTTCACATCTTGCACTGATGTTCTTATTGCGAACAAATGACGACGACGGCGGACGCCCTCTGAGGCAGCGCGCCTCACCGCTGCGGCAGCCGGGCGGACAGTTCGGCGGCGGCCTCCTGGAGCGCCGGGACCAGCGCCACCAGGTTCTCCAGGCTGAGCCGGAAGACCGGAACCGCCGTGGCCAGGGATGCAAACGCAAAGCCCTGGGCGTTGAAGACGGGCACTGCGACGGCACGCATGCCCAGCTCGTTTTCCTCATCCATGACGGCGTAGCCGCGGCGGCGGACCTGCTCAATCTCGGCCCGGAAGGCCTCCCGGTCGGTGATCGAAAATTCCGTGAGCGGCTCGAGCTCCAGCTCTTCCACGAGGCGCTGGCGTTCGGCATCCTCGGCAAATGCCACGAGCGCCTTGCCCACGGACGTGGTGTGGAGTGCGCCGAGGTGCCCCGGATCGCTGGTGACACGGAAGGTCTGCGGGCCGTCCACCTTGTTGACGGTGAGATGGTGGTGCCCGTCCCGCACGGAAAGGATGGTGGCCTCCCCGGTCTTCTCGGTGACACGGCGGAGGATGGGCAGGGCCGTGCCAGCAAAGCCGTGGTGGTTGGAGACACGCTGGCCGAGCTGGAAGACGCGGAGGCCCAGGTGGTAGCGGCGGCCGTCGGGCTCGTAGTCCACAAAGCCGTCCCGCGTGAGGGAGCCCAGCAGCCGGTACGTGGTGCTGAACGGCAGCTCCGCGCGGCGCGACAGCTCCGCCGCGCTGGCACCCCGGGGCTCATCGCCGAGCAGCACGAGCAGGCCAAGGGCCTTGCCCACCATGTCCGTCCGGGAGTCGTCCTTTGGGGCCTTTGGGGCCTTTGGCGCCTTCGCTGCCGCTACTGCATCTTCAGCCGCGGCCGGTCCTGTGTCTTGATTCACACTCATAAGTCGATGTTGCCACATCGTGAGAGCTATTTCTAGATAGTGATCATTTTTCTTGACAGGTGATTGTCCTCACAGTCATCATTGCTGTATCGCAAAAGTAGCTCTCACCATGTGGCTACTTCGTCCGGGTCTTCACAAGGACCTCCAGCCGCCGCCAGCTAAGCCACCATCTGAGCCTCCAGCAGTGACATGCGGCGGCTGCGAAACTCCTGATCCATCCGCGACAATGTCGTCACACAAAGGAACACCATGAGCCAGGCACTCCCGTCCACGACGCCGGGCACCGTTGCAGCGGCCGGGACCCCGAAGAAGGCAGCCCTCGCCAGCTTCCTTGGAAGCGCCGTCGAGTACTACGACTTCTTCATCTTCGGTTCCGCCGCCGCGCTGATCTTCCCGCACGTGTTTTTCCCCAACGCTGATGCCAACGCCGCCATCATGTCCTTCGCCACCTTCGGCTTCGCCTACGTCGCACGCCCGGTTGGCGCCGTCATCCTCGGCCACTTCGGCGACCGCGTGGGCCGGCAGAAAGTCCTCATGTTCACCCTGGTGCTGATGGGCGCCTCCACCTTCCTCATCGGCTGCCTGCCCGACTTCAACACGGTGGGCTGGTGGGCTCCCGCCCTGCTGGTGCTGGCACGCCTCTGCCAGGGCCTCTCTGCGGCGGGCGAGCAGGCCGGCGCCTCCTCCATGACCCTGGAACACGCCCCGGACAACCGGCGCTCATTCTTCACTTCCTGGACCCTCACCGGAACCCAGGGCGGGCAGATCCTCGCGGCCCTCGTCTTCATCCCCGTGCTCGCCCTGCCTGACGAGATCAAGTACGGCATCGGCTGGCGCGTCCCGTTCTGGCTCAGCGCCGTGGTGGTCCTGGTGGCCTTCTTCATCCGCCGCACCCTGCACGAGCCGCCGGCATTCGCCGAAGCACAGAAGTCCGCCGCCATCTCCAAGCTGCCAGTGGCCGACCTCCTGAAGCACCACTGGCGCGACGTCCTCCGAGTTGTGGCCTGCGCCTTCATCGCCGCCGTGTCCACCGTGTTCGGCACCCTGGCCATCAGCTACGCCAAGACCGTGGCCGGCGTGGACGGCACCACCACCCTGTGGCTCGTAGTCGGCGCCAACTTCGTGGCCCTCGGCACCCAGCCCCTGTTCGGCATGCTGGCGGACAGGATCGGCCGCAAGCCCGTCTTCATCTACGGCGCCGTGGCCAGCGCGGTCCTGACTCCAGTGTTCCTGCTGAGCCTCGAATCCGGCAGCGTTCCGCTCATGTTCCTGGCCGCCATCGGGTTCTTCTCCTTCGGCTACGCCGCCTCCAACGCCGTCTGGCCGTCCTTCTACGCCGAGATGTTCAGCACCAAGGTCCGGTTCTCCGGCCTGGCGATCGGCACCCAGCTGGGGTTCCTAATGGCCGGCTTCGCCCCGGCGATCGTCGCGGCCATGGGCGGCATCAAGCCCGGCGGCTGGGTCCAGATCAGCATCTTCACGGCTGTCATCTGCGGCATCGCCGCAGTATCGGCCCTCACGGCCAAGGAATCCTTCAAGACCCCCACGCGGGAGCTCGGCCTGAAGTAAGGCACCCAATTGCGGAAGCCGCCGTCGTGACCCCTTTTGCCAGTCAAAACGCGGCCGACACGGCGAGTCGCTGACCTTCCGGCCAGGTTCACACAAAAGAAGGTCACGACGGCGGCCCGTCCCCTCTTGGGGGCGGGCCGCCTCAGTTGAGTGCGGGTGTTAGGTTCCGGCTTTTCCTGTGGCCAGCACTTCGGCAAGGTCGTACTTGACCGGCTCCTCGAGCTGCTCGTAGGTGCAGGATTCCGGGGCCCGGTCGGGCCGCCAGCGGACAAACTGGGCGGTGTGGCGGAACCGTTCACCTTCCATATGGTCGTACTTCACTTCCAGCACGCGCTCGGGGCGGAGCGGCGTGAAGGACAAGTCCTTGCCGGCGCTCCAGCGGCTGCCTTCGGCGTTCCGCGGCGTCCGTTTGCCTTCCTCCTGCTTGGCCCAGGCCCAAGGGTGGTTGTCGAAGTCCGTCACCAGCGGCTGGAGTTCCTCGAACAGGTCCTTGCGGCGCTGCATCGGGAAGGCGCCAACAACCCCCACGCTCGCCAGCCCGCCGTCGCCGTCGTAGAGCCCGAGGAGCAGGGACCCGATCCGGTCCGGTCCGCTGGTGTGCACGCGGTAGCCGGCCAGGACGCAGTCCGCCGTGCGTTCATGCTTGATCTTGAGCATCACGCGTTTGTCCGGCTGGTACCGGCCGTCCAGGGTTTTGGCCACGATCCCGTCGAGGCCGGCTCCCTCGAACTGGTGGAACCATTGCTCCGCAGTGCCGTTGTCCCGCGTGGTGGCGGTCAAATGGATCGGCGCCGAACTGCCGGCAAGCGCCGTCTCCAGCATGCTGCGCCGCTCGGAAAACGGCCGTTCCATGAGGTCCTCGTCGTCGAGGGCCAGCAGGTCGAACGCCACAAAGCTTGCGGGTGTCTGTGCTGCCAGGAGCTTCACCCGGCTGGCCGCGGGGTGGATCCGCTGCTGGAGCGCGTCGAAGTCGAGACGGTCACCGGAGCCGCCCACCAGGACGATCTCGCCATCCAGCACGCAGCGCGGCGGCAGGTTCGCTTTCAGGGCCTCCACGAGTTCGGGGAAGTAGCGCGTCATGGGCTTGCCGTTGCGGCTGCCGATCTCCACGTCGTCGCCGTCCCGGAAAATGATGGACCTGAAGCCGTCCCACTTGGGTTCGAAGCTCCACTTCGGGCCGGAGTCCGGTACGTCGGGCAGTGCGCTGACGGCTTTGGCGAGCATCGGCGCGATCGGGGGCATCACCGGCAGTTGCATAACGCCCATTCTTGCCCGGCGGCCCGCTTCGCACCACCCCCGGTAGGGCTGAGACTCCGCGCCTGGGCCTCAGCGGCCACGCATCCGTGCCTACAGGGCTTTGACCGCGCCGAGAACCTTGGTCAGTGAGTCCTTGGCGTCGCCGAACAGCAGCGTGGTCCGCGGTTCGTAGAGCAGCTCGTTCTCGATGCCCGCGAAGCCGGGCCGCATGGACCGCTTCAGGAACACCACCTGCCGGGCATCTGCCACTTCAAGGATGGGCATCCCGAAGATCGGAGACCCCGAGGACGTTTTCGCAGCGGGATTGACTACATCGTTGGCGCCCACCACGAGTGCGACGTCGGCGGTCTTGAATTCCGAGTTGATCTCGGTCATTTCCTTGAGTTCCTCGTACGGCACGTTGGCTTCGGCGAGGAGCACGTTCATGTGCCCGGGCATGCGGCCCGCCACGGGGTGGATGGCGAAGTCCACCTGTATGCCGCGCAGCTGCAGGGCCTTGGCCAGTTCCGCGGCGGTGTGCTGGCCCTGTGCCACGGCCAGGCCGTAACCGGGAACGATGATGACGCGCTGCGCGTAGCCCAGCAGCACGGCGACGTCCTCCGCGCTGGAGGAGCGCACCGGCCGGTCACTGACCGCGGTGGAACCCGCCGTCGAGCCTCCCCTGAACGCCCCGAACAGGATTCCCGCCACGCTGCGGCCCATGGCGGCGGCCATGGCACGGGTCAGGATCGTACCGGAGGCTCCCACCAGGGTGCCCGCCACGAGCAGCAGCACGTTGCCGAGGACCAGTCCCGACGCCGCGACGGCCAGGCCGGTGAAGGCGTTCAGCAGCGAAATCACGATCGGCACGTCCGCGCCGCCCACCGGCAGCACCAGGAGGACGCCCGCGGCCAGGCCCAGCACCAGCAGCGCCGATGCCAACGGCAGCGAACCGGTCAGGACGACGGCGACAGCGGCCCCCACCGCAGCTAGCAGCACCGCCGCCATGATGACGGGCAGCCCGCGGAAAACCACCGGACGGGTGGTCATGAGCTCCTGCAGTTTGGCGAACGTGACGGCTGAACCGGCGAAGGACACCGCCCCCACCAGAAGCGTGAACGCGATCGCCAGGCGGACCCAGGCGTTCCCCGTGTGGGCCAGTTCAAGCAGGGCCACGAGAGCGGCGGCACCGCCGCCCACTCCGTTGAAGGCCGCCACGAGCTGCGGCATCTGGGTCATCCTGACCCGCCGGGCCACGGGGGCGGCCACGGCTGAACCCACGGCAATCGCACCCAAAATCCAGGGAATGTTGTCCAGCCGCGCCGACAGGAACACCGTGATAACGCCAATCGCAGCGCCCGCGGCGCCAACGAGGTTTCCGCGGCGTGCGGTGCGCGGCGAGTTGAGGCCCATCAGGGCCAGGATGAAGAGCGCGGCCGCCGCGAGGTAGAGCAGGCCCGTCCAGGTCGGATCCAGGACGCTCATCGCGGCCCCTCCCGGTCCCTGCGGCCCCGGAACATCTCGAGCATGCGGTCGGTCACCACGAATCCGCCCACCAGGTTCGCAGTGGCCAGCACGACGGCGAGCAGCGCCACGGCGAGGACCAACGGGTCCGCGGCCTGGCCGGCCACGATGATGGCGCCCACCAGGATGATGCCGTGGATGGCGTTGGCGCCGGACATGAGCGGTGTGTGTAGGGTGCTGGACACTTTCGAGACCACTTCGAAGCCCACGAAGACCGCCAGTACGGTGATCGTGAGCAGGCTGATGCCGTCCATCAGGCCACCCCCTCGTTTTCGGATTCGCGGTTCCCGGGTTGACCGGGCACGGGTCCAGCGGACAGCGCGAGGGCTTCCGCGGTCGGCGCGTGCCGCACCTCGCCGTCGTGCGTCAGGCAGGTGCCGGCCACCACCTCGTCGCTGAAGTCGAGGACCAGGGTTCCGTCCCGGATCATCAGGGCGAGCAGGTTGGCCACGTTCTTGGCGTACAGCCGGGAGGCGTCCGCGGGCATGGCGGAGGCAGCGTCCTTCAAGCCGACCAGGGTGACAGTGCCCTGGCCGTCGGCCGTGTCCACCTGGATGTCCTGGCCCGGAACCGAACCCTCCACGTTGCCTCCGGATTCCGCGGCAAGGTCCACCACCACCGAGCCAGGGCGCATGCCCTGCACCATCTCCCGGCTCACGAGGAGCGGGGCGCGCCGGCCGGGGACGGCCGCCGTGGTGATCAGTACGTCCGCCTGGGCGACGTGCGGCGCCAGGAGGCTGCGCTGCAGGGCACCCCGGTCCGCGCTGAGCTCCCGTGCGTAGCCGCCCGAGGCTTCGGCCGTCTCCAGGTCGAGCTTGATGAAGGTGCCGCCCATCGAGGCGACCTCGTCCGCCGAGGCGGGCCGGATGTCGTTCGCGGAAACCCGGGCGCCCAGCCGTTTTGCCGTACCGATGGCCTGCAGGCCGGCCACGCCGACGCCGAGCACCAGCACGCGGGCAGGCGGGATGGTCCCGGCGGCCGTCATGAACAGGGGAAAGAACCGGGGCAGGCGCATGGCCGCTTCAAGCACACAGCGGTAACCCGCCACGAGGGCCTGCGACGACAGGGCGTCCATCGACTGTGCCCGGGAGATCCTCGGCACCAGTTCCAGCGCGAAGGAAGTCACCCCGGCGGCGGCCAGTGCCCGTACGGTGGGCAGTTCGGACGACGGCGATGCGAGCCCCGCGGTGACGGCACCGCGGCGCAAAGCCGCCGCCGTCGCGGGTTCCAGCGGGCGCACGTGGGCGAGGACATCGAGTGATCCCGGATCCAGCTCGGGGACGATCCGCGCGCCGGCCCGGTCATACGCGTCGTCACCGTGGCCTGCGGCGGTTCCGGCCCCGGATTCGACCAGGACCTCAAGCCCCAGGCCGATCAGTTGCTGCACCGTCTCCGGTGTCGCGGCCACCCGCCGTTCGCCCTCGCGGCGTTCCCGCACTATGCCTAGCTTCACCCGCCACTCCCTTTCCAGCGTCATCGCTGTCCCGGATCATCCCTGACCCGAGTCGGTACTGGCTAGAGTCTATGACCCGCCGCACCGCCGCGGCAGGATCCCCCCGCACAAACCCGCTCCGGGCAGTGCATAGTTTCAAGTCGCCCTCAGTTTTCCTCGACACGCCCCGGCCCCGACGGTAGACATTAACGATGGCTACTATCGGTTTTCACGCATCGCATGAACAGATCAGCCCGGGCCAACTGCTCCAGGACGTCCAGCTCGCGGAACAGGCAGGCTTCGACGCGGCCATGTGTTCGGACCACATCGAGCCCTGGTCCGCCCGGCAGGGCCATTCCGGCTTCGCCTGGTCCTGGCTTGGCGCGGCACTGGCCACCACGTCCCTCCGCTTCGGTGTGGTCACCGCTCCCGGCCAGCGCTACCACCCGGCTATCATCGCGCACGCCTCGGCCACCCTGGCGGACATGTTTCCAGGCAGGTTCTGGATGGCCACGGGCAGCGGGGAAAACATGAATGAGCACATCACGGGCGATGCGTGGCCCGCCAAGGAGAGCCGCCAGCAACGCCTGGAGGAGTGCGTTGACGTCATACGCCGCCTGCACAACGGCGAGGAGGTGACCCACCACGGCCTGGTCACCGTGGAACAGGCCCGCATCTGGGACGTTCCGGCGACCAAGCCGCCGCTGATCGCACCGGCAATCAGCGTGGAGACGGCCCGGCGCGCCGCGACATGGGCGGACGGCCTGGTCACGGT
Source organism: Arthrobacter oryzae (assembly GCF_030812315.1). Lineage (GTDB taxonomy): Bacteria > Actinomycetota > Actinomycetes > Actinomycetales > Micrococcaceae > Arthrobacter > Arthrobacter oryzae_B. The sequence goes on from NZ_JAUSSM010000006.1 coordinate 103,341, forward strand.
GAACCAGCCGCACGCGAAGCTGACGGAGATGCTCGCCGCCTACCGGGACAACGGCGGCCGGGGCAAGGCCGTGCTGCAGATCCACCTGTCCTGGGCACCGCGGGAGGAAGAAGCGGTTTCCATTGCCCTGGACCAGTGGCGCTCCAACGTCTTCGCCCCGCCTATCCCCTGGGACCTGCCCACCGCAGCCCACTTTGACGGCGTCAGCACCGACGTCGGCGAGGACCAGGTGCGCAAGGCCGTCAACATCTCATCCAGCCTCGAGCAGCACGCCACGTGGCTCCAGGAATACGTGGATCTGGGCTTCGACGAGCTGTACCTGCACTTCGTTGGCCAGGAGCAGAAGCCCTTCATCGAGGCGTTCGCCGAACACGTGCTCCCCCGGCTGCGGGAGAGGTCTTCCCGCGAGGTGACAGCGTGAGGATCGCGGAGACATCCGACCTGTGGTGGAAGAACGCCGTGATCTACTGCCTGGATCCGGAAACCTTTTTCGACGACGACGGCGACGGCACCGGGGATTTCGGCGGCCTGATCCAGCGCGTGGATTATCTGGCGGCGCTGGGTGTCACGTGCATCTGGCTCATGCCGTTCTACCCGTCGCCGGACCGGGACGACGGCTACGACGTGACCGACATGTACGGCGTCGACCGCAGGCTGGGCACCATGGGCGACGTTGTGGAGTTCATCAGGACGGCCAAGGACCGGGGAATGCGCGTCATCGCGGACTTCGTCATCAATCACACCTCGGACAAGCACCCCTGGTTCAAGGAGTCCCGGAAGTCAGTGGACAACCCCTACCGGGACTACTACGTGTGGCGGAAGGACACTCCCCCGGACACTTCCGAACAGGTGGTGTTCCCCGGTGAGGAAACGTCCATCTGGACCCGGGACAAGGCAACCGGCGAGTGGTACCTGCACATGTTCGCCAAGCACCAGCCGGACCTGAACGTCGCCAACCCCAAGGTCCGGGACGAGATCGCCAAATCCATGGGTTTCTGGCTCCAGATGGGGCTGGACGGCTTCCGGCTGGATGCGGTGCCCTTCTTCCTGGAGCTGCAGGGCGTGTCCAAGGAGGATGCGGGAAAGATCGACCCGCACGACTACCTGGCAGCGCTGCGCAGCTTCATCAACAGGCGGAACGGCAGCGCCATCCTGCTGGGCGAGGTGAACCTGCCGTACAAGGGCCAGGTGAAGTACTTCGGCGGGCCGGACGGAAACGAACTGAACATGCAGTTCGACTTCCTGTCGATGCAGAACATCTACCTCTCACTGGCCAGGGAGGATGCGCGGCCGCTGGCCAAGACGCTGTCCGGCCGGCCGCCCATCCACCCGGACAACCAGTGGGCGATGTTCGTCCGCAACCACGATGAGCTGACGCTGGACAAGCTCAGCGACGAGGAACGAGCGGAAGTCTTCGCCGCCTTCGGCTCGGACCCGGACATGCAGATGTACGGACGGGGACTCCGCCGCCGCCTCCCGCCGATGCTCGACGGCGATCGCGCCCGGATTCGCATGGTCTATTCGTTGATGTTCTCCCTCCCCGGAACCCCAGTCCTTTTCTACGGCGAGGAAATCGGGATGGGTGAGGACCTGCGGGCCAAGGGCCGCTCCGCCGTACGCTCCCCGATGCAGTGGAATGACACGGAAAATGGCGGATTCTCCACTGCGCCGGCGGATCAGCTGGTGGCCCAGGTGGTGGACGGCTACTTCGGTCCGAAGAACATCAACGCTGCCCAGGCCAAACGGGACCCGGACTCGCTGTGGAATTTCATCGCCGCACTCATCCGAAGCTACCGGGAAAGTCCGGAGCTCAGCTGGGGCGATTTCGAACTCATCAAGCAGCCCAATCCCGGCGTGCTCCTGCATTCCTGCACCCGCGCCGGTTCAACACTGGTCCTGGCCCACAACATGGCCGCACAGCCCGCCTCCGTCACCGCAACGGTTACGTCGCCGGAAGATCCGGAGGAGACCTTCGGCGGGGCCATCCTGCTGGACCTGCTCGACGGCGAAAACGTCGCGTTGGCGGACGACGGCGGATTCGACCTGGAGCTGGAGCGCTACGGCTACCGCTGGTTCAGGGTCCAGCGGCCGGCGGACCGCCGGATCTGACACCGGATGTGAGCTGCTTTTGGCTGCGAAACCGTGGGGGCGCGGAAAACTAACGCGCCCATTACCGGCATGAAACGCGGCGGCAACAATAGCGCAGCACACTGGATGTGCCGGCAATTGCAGGCAAAAGAACAAGCTCCAGCTCAGGAGGCCACGCCATGTTGAAGGAAGCCAAAGCCCATGTAACCCGTGTTCGCGCCCTGGACCAGTTGCACCGCGGCGACGAGATCGAAGCCCGCCTGTCGGTGGGTCCCAGCTATGACGACGTAGTGATCCGCCGAGGCAGCGTGCAGGAGACCGCGCCGGGAATCGGCGTGGTCTGGATCATGGACCGTCAGACCGGGATGCGCAAGGCGATCAATACGGACGAATGCAGCGTTTGGCGAGTAGCCTGAGCCCTTCAGCCGCCGGCCACGGACTGGATGATCACCACTTCCTGGCCGGCAGCCACTTCAGTTTCCAGTCCCCGCAAGCGCCGGACCTCGTCACCGTTCACGTAAATATTCACGTAGCGGCGCAGGGCGCCGGTTTCATCCCTCAACCGCCTCGCAAGCACCGGATAGTCACCGGCCAGCGAGTCCAGCAGGAACCCCACAGTCACCGCCCCGTCGGCGGGCGCAGTCAGGATGGACTGCCCGCCGGCGAGCGGCTGGAGGACACTGGGCAGCACCACACTGATGTCAGCCACAACGGATCCTTAAGCGGATACTGGAGCGCCGGGCACCAGGGAACCGGACACCACAGCGGCTCGGACACACAAAACGTCCGGCAGGTGTGAGGCCACTTCGGTGAAGTGCTCGCCCTCATCCGGGCTGGCGTAGACCGAGCCGCCGCGCGTTCCGAAGTACACCCCGGCCGGTTCCGCGGAATCCACCGAGGCAGCGTCACGGAGCACGGCGTTGTACTCGCCCTGCGGCAGCCCGGAGTCAAGGCGCTTCCAGGTCCTGCCGGCGTCATCCGTCCGGTGCGCAGCCAGCTTCCCGTCCGGCGGGATGCGTTCGCCGTCGGCCTTCAGCGGGACCACCCACGCGGTGCCCGCACGCCGGGGATGCGTCAGCATCACGAAACCAAAATCTGCCGGGAGGCCTTCGGCAATCGATTCCCAGTTCTCGCCGTTGTCATCCGTGCGATACACGCCGTGGTGGTTCTGCGCGTAGAGCCGGCCTTCGACGGCGGCATCCGCCGCGATCTTATGCACGCACTGCCCGAATTCGGGGTTGGGATCCGGCATGAAGTAGGCCGAGATTCCCTTGTTCCGCGGCTCCCAGGATGTGCCGCCGTCGAGCGACCTGTACACCCCGCCGGTACTCATGGCGACGTGCACCTTGTCTCCGGAGGGATCCACCACAATTGAGTGGGCCGCCGCTCCGCCGTAGCCTGCACCCCATTCGCTGCGGTGCGGATGGTCCCAGAGTCCGCGGTTCAGCTCGAAGTGTTCGCCGCCGTCGGTGGATTTCCACACGGAGATGGGCTCGGCGCCGGCCCAGACAACCCCGGGGCGGGATTCGGCGTCGGGATAGATCTGCCAGATGCGTTCCACTGCGGCCTCTGTGCCGTCCGGGAACTTGATGGCACCCTGTTCCGGTTCGGTCCAGGTCGCCCCCAGGTCATCCGAATGCGCAACGGTGGGGCCCCAGTGCTCGGAGCGCACACCCACCATGATGCGGGTCCGGCCGTTTCGGGTGTCAATGGCGATGCTGGGGACCTCGCTCATCAGGAAGTGCGGGCCGGACATGGACCATTCCCGCCGGTCCTGGCTGGTCGCCAGCCACAGCCCTTTTTTCGTTCCGATCGCTAGGACATAACTCTCTTCTGTGGCCATGCACCCCATGCAACCACTCGGGCCCGGGTGCCGCAATGGTTTGCCTGCGGCAACATGCGCCCTTTGAGGTCAGTCCACGAATTCAGACTGCGTCTCGATGAAGTCCCAGTCCGCGTCCGTGAGGACTCCTGTGGCGATGTCCGGGTGCGGGCCGCCGGCCTCGGCAATTCCCTGCAGCACGGGCAACGGCAATTCCTCCGCTCGGAGGTTCTCCCGCAGCCATTCCTTGCTGTCCAGATCCAGATCAAGCCACCACATGTAGATTTCCACCGCGGACCACCTCTCCCTATGCCTCAACGTTATTCCGCGGCGGAGGGGTGTACAAGGGTCCAATGGCGGCGTCGCACGCCTCCAGCCCACCGCTGGTTGCCCCTTGTGCCCGTACTTCCGGTAGGCCAATCTTGTCTTGTAGGGCAGTCCGGCACACCTGAACAACCGCGGCGGACGTCCCCTGTGGAGGCACTCCGCACTGCGATGAGAAGGTTGCCATGGACGGTGACATCGAGCTCGAACTCGCGTCAGGTTCTGCGCGCGGTGAATACTCGGTGCGCGTGGTCCAGGCACCGGCCGGGGGCAACGCTTCAGGGATATTCCGGCTCGACGTGGACAGGATCCTCGAACGCCGCAGCGAATTGGAGGCCACCGTCCTCGCCTCCGCGGTGGCGGCGCGCCGCACGACACCGGTCGCCGAGCTTCCAGTCCGCGGAGTGGGCCAGGAACTCTTTCAAGCCTTGTTCACCCGCGAAGTCTACGGAACATACCGGGCGAGCCTGGGGGCTGCCCAGCACAGCGGACAGCAGCTCCGCGTGGTGCTGCGACTGGCTGCACCGGAACTGGCTGCCATGCCGTGGGAAATGCTGTTCGACCCGGAGACCGAAAGCTACCTGTGCCAGACGGAGCCGCTGCTACGCCATATTCCCGCGCCGGATTATCACCTCAACCCGCTGGAAATCGTCCCTCCGCTGCGGATCCTGGGTTTGATAGCTTCCCCGCGCGACCTTCCGCCGCTCGACGTCGAAGCGGAACGCAACCATCTCACCGCAGCCTTGGCCGGTCCCGTTTCAGAGGGCCGGATTGAGCTTGCCTGGGCGCCGGGAGGAAGCTGGGAGGACATCCAGTCGATGCTGCTGCAGGGCCCTTGGCATGTGGTGCACTTCATCGGGCACGGTGACTACGACGCCAGGAGCGATGAAGGCCGGATCGCCCTGACGGGGGCTGACGGGCGGGCCTCCATGGTGCGGGCCATCCGCCTGATGGCCCTGTTAAGCGTTGCCGTGCCACGGCCGCGGCTGGTGGTCCTGAATTCCTGCTCGTCCGGGGAGACCGGCCGGGAGGATCTCTTCTCCGGCACGGCATCCACATTGGTCCGCAGCGGCATCAGCGCCGTGGCAGCCATGCAGTTCGCCATCAGCGACGGCGCCGCGATCGCATTCGCACAGGGGTTTTATGCGGCAATCGCTAACGGCCGCGGCGTTGACGAGGCCGCCCGGGTGGGTCGGATTTCCGTGATGGGGAGCCCCGACGGAACCCTCGAATGGGTTACCCCGGCACTCTATGTGCGGGGCGGAGACACGCAGTTGTTCAACCTTAAGGCACCCGCCCGGCCTGCGGCGAAGAGCAGTACAGGCCCGGCTGCGGCCGTCCCCGCGCCGACGGACAGTCCGGCGGGATCAGCAGAGCGGTCCGCTGCCCGGGTTCGGCAGGCTGAGCTCCGCGCCCTGTATGTGCAGGCCTGCGCCGAGTTGCGAACCAAGCACTATCCGGTTGCCATAGAACTCTTTGATGATCTGCTGACTCTCGACGGCGGCTACCGCGATGCTGCGCTACTGCGTGCTTCCGCGGCGCAGCACCAAGAGCGTTCGGAGGCCTACCGCCATGCCCGCGAAGCCGAAGACGCAGGGGACTGGACAGCGGCAGCCAGCGGCTACGCCGCAGTCAAGGATGATCCCGATTTCCCGGACGCCGCCGCCCGGGAGCTGGATTGCGCCAGGCGGCAACGGATCGCCGATTTGCAGGGTGAGCTGGAGTACCACGCGGGCAGCGGCAGCTGGCAGGCCGCCGTTGACGTGGCGGCGGAGCTATACAGCCTGGATCCCGGCGCCTCCGATCCGGACGGACTGGCATCGAAGGCCCGGACCGAACTGCGCCGGGAAGACGAGGCATTGCGGGTGGCGCAGCGGACCGCCCAGCAAGGCAAAGTGGCCCGGAGCGCAGCAGATCAACCGGCGTCGCCGCCGCAATCGCGGCCCGGGACGGTAGGCCCCGATCCGCGATTGCTGGCTGCCGGCGGAATAGTCCTGGCTGTGGCCGGCGGGCTTCTGGCTGCCTTCTTCACCTACCTCAACTGGTTCGACGAAAACGACTGGTGGTATTACGGCGGAGAAGCAAGCGTGCGCCTTGTGTACGCACTGCTGGCCCCGGCGGGTTACCTCCTGCTGCTGCTGGCGGGGCTGCCGGAGCGGACGGAAACGGGGCGGGTGGCGCTGGCCGTAGCGATCGGAGCCGGTGCCCTGCTCGGTATTGTGGGCTTTGAACCTGATCTCCTCTGGGCGGCCACGGCCAGTACGCTCGTTCAGGCAGCCTTCGGTCTGTGGGCAGGCATTCTGGCCGTCCGGGCACCTAACACGCCGGCGGCGGCCGGTTGGCTCCTGCTAGCCTGCCTCATCACGCTGCCGCTGATCTGGATTCCCGGCGAGGACCTCTCCGGCCGCGCGGTGGTGCTCGTGATCCAAAACGCAACCGTTGCTGCCAGCGGGTTGGTGTTCCTCGGACTTGGCCTCACACGGAATGGTAACGACAGGCGGAACCGGAAGGACTAGTGATGACACGGCTGGTGGAATTTCCGACAGACAGCGGCGGGACCGTGCTCCTGGAAGTGTCAGACAACACGGGCGGCCTCGTGACGCGCGGCGGCGGCCAGGCTGGCATGTTCGCACGGGCACAGCAGACCTTTGAGCGTGCGCTGAGAAACATCCGGCCGGCGGTCCAGGGCGTCATAGAGGAGCTCTTGGACCTTCCCAACAAACCGGATGAGGTCTCGGTCAAGTTCGGACTGGACCTGCATGCGGAAGCCGGAGCATTCATTGCAGCCGCCAGCACCAGCTCGAACTTCACGGTGACGCTGACCTGGCGTCGCCCCAAACAGCCGCCGGAGGCTCCGGACGACGACCCCGACTAAGGCACAGCAGTAGCGTCCTCGACCCACATTCACGGGGCCCGGCAGCCCGCAATCGATTTTCCGCCCACCCCAAGGAGCCCCATGAGCACTAAGCAGCTGATCATTATCGGGTCCGGGCCTGCGGGCTATACGGCGGCCATTTACGCTGCCCGGGCAGGTCTGAAGCCGCTTGTCATCGCGGGGTCCGTGACCGCGGGCGGTGCGTTGATGAACACCACCGAGGTGGAGAACTTCCCCGGCTTCCCGGCCGGTATCCAGGGACCGGAACTCATGGACGGCCTGCAGCAGCAGGCGGAGCGGTTCGGCGCGCAGGTGGTGTTCGACGACGTCACCGAAGTGACCCTCACCGGGCACCTCAAGCGCGTGGTGACCGGCGCCGGCGACACGCACGAGGCGCCGGCGGTCATCCTCGCCACCGGCTCCGCGTACAAGGAACTCGGCCTGCCGGAGGAGAAGAAGTTCAGCGGCCACGGCGTGTCCTGGTGCGCCACGTGCGACGGCTTCTTCTTCCGCGACCAGGACATCATCGTCGTCGGCGGCGGGGACTCCGCCATGGAAGAAGCCACGTTCCTGACCCGCTTCGGGCGCTCCGTCACCGTCGTCGTCCGGAAGGACGAACTCCGGGCCTCCCGGATCATGGCCCAGCGGGCCAAGGACAACCCGAAGATCAGCTTCGCCTGGAACTCCGCCATCACCGCCATTCACGGGGACGGCAAGGTCACCGGCGTCACGCTCAAGGACACGCGCACCGGCGAGACCCGCGAACAGGCAGCCACCGGCATCTTCGTGGCCATCGGGCACGTGCCGCGCACCGAACTGGTGGCCGGCCAGGTGGAGCTGGACGCCGAGGGCTACATCACGGTGGATTCCCCCACCACGGTCACCAACCTCACCGGCGTGTTCGCCTGCGGAGACGCCGTGGACCACCGCTACCGCCAGGCCATCACCGCCGCCGGCACCGGCTGCGCCGCCGCCCTCGACGCAGAGCGCTACCTCGCCGCCCTCGACGACGCCGACAGCATCGCCACCGCCCTGGTGGAAGAACCCACCCACGCCTGACCCAAAGACGGGAGAGGGGATGGAAGGGGCTGTGAGCAGCCGTGACCCGGCCGCCTCCAGCGCTGCCCGACGCTGTTCAAGGACTCTAGGCGGGGCCACAATGGAGTATGTCTCCTGAACGCTTCAGCGGACCGCCTCCCCTGGTGGTCGGTGTGCTGCCCGGCCAGCATGCGGAGGTGCTGCGGTCCGCCACCAGCCTGGCGGAAAAAATGAGCGCGCCTTTGCTGTGCGCCTACGTGGATGAGGCCAGCTACTTGGTCGAGTGGGACCCGGCGCGGTCAGCCCACAGGCTATCCCTGCACCCGGACAAGGACGACGCCGATGTCCGCGCGGTGAGCGAAGAGCTCCGCGGCGTTGTAGGGGCAGCCTGCGCCGGGAAGCCGGTTGAGTGGACGCTCCGGATCCTGGCCGGAGACCCGGCGCGCGCCCTGGGACACGTGGCTGCAGAGGTCAGCGCCTCCATGATTATCGTGGGCACGCCCGAGCGCGGACTGGGGCACCGCATCTCGGCAGCCCTCAACGGTTCCGTAGCCGCGTGGCTGACCCGCCACCAGGACCGGCCCGTCCTCGTGGTGCCCGCGCGCATGGGTGCCCACCGGGACGAGCCCGAGTGACCGCCGGGCCGGGCACCATCCATCACGGCTACGAGCGCAACTACAGGGAACTGGTGCTTTGGCTGGCCGCCGCGTCCGACGCGGACCGCCGCCGCCGCAGCGCAGGCACCCGCTGGACCAACGAGGAGCTCCTGTTCCACATGGTTTTCGGCTACATGGTGGTCCAGGCCCTGTTGCCCCTGGTTCGCATGTTTGCAGCCCTTCCGGCCCCCTTCAGCCGGGGATTCGCGCGGATACTCAACGCCGGAACTGCACCGTTCGACGTCGTCAATTACCTGGGATCCAAAGCAGCAGCCCGCGTATTCAATCGGAAACGGATGGCGGCCAAGCTCCGGCGGGTCGCGCGGGCGCTGGAGCGTCGGATGGGGGGCGAGTCAGCTGCGTCGCTGGCCCGGGGAATGTCATTTCCTGACCGCTGGGACCCTTTCTTCACGCCGTGGATGTCCGTGGCGGACGTCTATGCCTACCCTGTCCTGCACTTTGACTTCCATGCCACGCAGCTCAGTCCCGGCCCCGGCGCGACACCCAGGAAAGTCGGGACGAAAGACCCTGTGAAAATAAAGCGAAAGTAGTTATTCAGGGTGGTGGCGTTCACCGCGCCCGCCAAGTATGCTGGATTTCGCAGGCAGATGTTGTACCTGCCCCAAAAGCTGCTCCGGAGTGCGTATCCCCCAATAACGCACTCCGGAGCTTTTTAATGTCCGGCCGGCTTCCGCTGCGGCACCGGCCGCCCCTCAGGAGCACTCCCGTGACCTCAGCGCCAAGCCACTCCCCGACTGCCACGGCCGCCACGACTGCGCCCCTGTATGCGGCCGGATTCGTCACGGCCTTCGGTGCACACAGCATCGCAGCCGGAATGGGCGCCCACAGCGGTGATATCGGCCTGAGCCTGCTGAACCTGGGCATCCTCTTGGCTGTCTATGACCTGGCGGAGGTGGTGCTGAAACCGGTATTCGGCGCCCTGAGCGATCGGATCGGCACCAAACCCGTGGTCGTGGCAGGCCTTCTTGCCTTCGCCCTGATGTCGCTGATTGGACTGTGGGGGGCGAACCCCCTCATGCTTGGCCTCGCCCGAGTCGGCCAAGGCGCGGCCGCCTCTGCTTTTTCACCGGCTTCCTCCGCGATGGTGGCGAGGCTTGCAGGCCGCAACGCCGGCACGTACTTTGGCCGCTACGGTTCGTGGAAAAGCCTGGGCTATGTCGCGGGTCCCCTGATGGGCGCGGCGCTGATTTTCCTGGGCGGCTTCCCCCTGCTCTTCGCCGCCCTGGGAATCATCGCAGCGGCAACAGCGGTGTGGGCAATGGCAGCACTGCCCCGGCTGGAGCCTCTAGCCCGGCCCCGGTACACGCTGCTGGACCTTGCCCGCCAGGTAACGCACCGCAGTTTCCTGGTCCCCACGCTCGTCCTTGCGGCCGCCACCGGAGCCCTGGGCACAGCCATCGGCTTCCTCCCCGCACTCGCCACCCGGCACGGCCTGGACCCCGTAGCCGCCGTGGCCGCCGTCAGCCTGTTGGCACTCACCTCCGCAGTCACGCAACCCTGGATCGGCCGCCTGCGCGATCAGGGCCGGCTCCCTGACGGTCCGGGAATGACAGCGGGGCTGCTGTTGACGGCGGCCGGAATCGCAGCCGTGGCGCTGCTTCCCGGGCCGGTCACCATCTTCGTCGCGGCTGCTGCCATCGGTGTGGGCATCGGCACCGCAACACCGCTGGGTTTCGCGCATCTCGCCGCCACCACTCCGCCCGAGCGGCTGGGCCGGACCATGGGCTCGGCCGAGCTGGGACGGGAACTTGGCGACGCCGGAGGCCCCCTCCTGGTGGGTGCCGTGGCAACGGCGTCCGTACTGCCCGTGGGACTGGGGGTTCTCGCCGCGGCCGTGGCCGCCACGTCGCTGCTCGGCATGGGCAGCATGGCCCGCAGCGGTACTCCTGCGGAGCCCCCTGGGCCGAGGCCTTAACCCGGAGGCCCTGAGCCGGAACCCGCTGGCCGAAGCCTGTTGGGCCGGGGCTCGTCGGATATACCCCCTGGGGGTACTTGTCTTATACCCCTTAGGGGTATAAGTTGGGGGAATGGACTCACCTGAAGAAGCTGCCATCCGGACTGCAGACGCCGAAAACGTCCCCCAGCACGGCTACACCGCTAACAAAGAGGCGTATCTGCGGAGGCTCAAACGCATCGAGGGCCAGGTCCGTGGAATCGCCCGGATGGTGGATGAGGACAAGTACTGCATCGATATCCTCACCCAGGTTGCCGCGGTGAACAAGGCCCTGCACGCAGTGAGCCTCGGCCTCGTCGAAGAGCACATTGGCCACTGCGTCGTCGGAGCCGCCTCGGAGCCCGATCCGGCACTGCGCGCGGAAACCATCGACTTCAAGGTCAAGGAGGCCACCGATGCCATCGGGCGGCTGCTCCGCTAGCCCCGTCCCCGCCCGCCACACCTTCGGACTGATCCAACCGGCCCAGTCCGGCACCACCGGCACCGCCGAGAAAAAGGAGCAAACCATGAGCCCCGTATCCACCACCGTCAATGTGTCCGGCATGACCTGCGGCCACTGCGTGTCCTCAGTAAGCGAAGAACTCGAATCGCTGGAGGGTGTGGAAGCGGTCGACGTCGACCTCAACTCAGGCGGAATTTCCACCGTCACCATCACTTCCGAAAAGGCGCTCTCCCGCTCCGAAATCGGGGAAGCCGTTGCCGAGGCCGGCTACCTTGTGGTGGCCAACGACGCCTGAACGGCCCGCCTACCCCACTAGGACACAGGACGACAGAGGACACCGCGTGAGTAACGAGCAACTGCTGCACCAGCCGGGACCCCGGGTGATAGAACTGGACATCGAAGGCATGACGTGCGCTTCCTGCGTCAGCCGGGTGGAGCGCAAGCTCGGAAAGCTCGACGGCGTGGAGGCCTTGGTAAACCTGCCCCTCGAGTCGGCCCAGGTCACGGTCCCGGCCGGCATCACTGACGAACAAATAACGGCCACCGTGGAAGCGGCAGGCTACAAGGCAAAAGTCCGGCCGCCGCGCTACCCAAGCCAAGGTTCCGGCCACGAAACCGATGCGCCCGGCGTGCCCGCTCGTACGTCGCTTGTGCGCACGCTGTCGCGCAGCGATTCCGCGCCGGCTGACACCGGAAGGCTGCCCGCTGACGGCACAGCCTTCGGAGGCGACGCCGGGGGCATGCGGCAGCATGCGTCTAAGGGAGGAACGACCGAGCATGCAGAGCATGTCGCCGGCGGCGCCGCCACGCAACTCAAGCCCCGGCTTATGCTTGCGGCCGTTCTGACGGTCCCGGTGTTCGTGATTTCAATGTTCCCGGCGTTCCAGTTCGCCAACTGGGGCTGGGTTGTGGGCGCCCTGGCCTTGCCAGTCGCGAGCTGGGCGGCCTGGCCGTTCCACCGCGCAGCCGCCATCAACGCCCGGCACTTCGCCTCAACGATGGACACCCTGGTCTCTATCGGCGTCATTGCCGCCTACCTCTTCTCAGCCTGGCAGTTGCTGGCGGATCCCCGCCTGACCGAACACCCCGGCATGGAAATGGGATCGGGCGGCCTGTACTTCGAAGTGGCCTCAGTGGTCACGACGTTCCTCCTCCTGGGCCGCTACCTGGAAGCAAACGCCAAGCAAAAAGCCGGCGACGCCCTCAAGGCGCTCCTGAACCTGGGTGCGAAGGATGCCACGGTGCTGGCAGACGGCGCGGAGCTGAGGATTCCGGCCGACCAACTGGTGGTGGGCGACGTCATGGTGGTCCGCCCCGGTGAAAAGATCGCCACCGACGGTGTGGTGATCGACGGCGCCTCCGCCGTGGATGCCTCCCTGGTCACGGGTGAGTCGGTGCCGGTGGAAGTGGGGCCGGACAGTAGTGTCACGGGCGCCACCATCAACACGTCCGGCCGGCTCCTGGTGCGGGCCACCCGGGTCGGCTCGGAGACCACACTCGCCCAGATGGCACGGCTGGTTTCCCAGGCGCAGACCGGAAAGGCCCCGATCGCACGCCTCGCGGACCGCATCAGTGCGGTGTTCGTTCCGATTGTGCTGGTCATCGCCATCGTCACCTTCACCGTATGGCTGCTGATCGCCGCGCCCGCCATCACCGATGCTGAACTGCGCGCGGCCTTCACAGCCGCGGTGGCGGTGCTGGTCATAGCCTGTCCCTGCGCACTGGGCCTGGCCACTCCGGTCGGACTCCTCACGGGTACAGGCCGCGGCGCCCAGCTCGGGATTCTGATTAAGGGTCCGCAGGTTCTTGAAGACACGCGCACCGTGGACACCATCCTGCTGGATAAAACCGGCACAGTGACCACCGGACGTCTGGCCGTTGACGCCACCAACGCCTTCGGAACCTACAGCAGCGCCGACGTGTTGCGTCTAGCCGGGGCGGTTGAGGCCTCTTCCGAGCACCCCATCGCTCATGCGATCGCGGCTGCGGCAGTGTCCGCGGAGAGCCGGAACGACGACGGCGGGCGGCTTCCCGCCGTCGAGCATTTCCGTTCCGCTCCGGGCGGCGGAGTTTCCGGCCGTGTGGCGGGCCGGCATGTCACGGCCGGACGGACGGGCTGGCTGCTGGAAAACGGCATACCGGTGACTACGGAGCAGCGGGAGGCCCTACGGACCGCGGAAGAGTCCGGGGCTACCGCCATCTGGGTTGCCGTGGACGGGCAGCCGGCAGGGATTGTCTCGTTGCGCGACACGATCAAGCCGGGCTCGGCGGCAGCGATCTCGCGGCTGAAGCAACTGGGCCTTCGGCCGATCCTGCTGACCGGGGACAACGCGGCGGTGGCCGCTCAAGTGGCAGCCGCCGTCGGCATCGCTCCGGACGATGTGTTTGCCGGGGTGCTGCCGGAGGGCAAGGTCGCGGCCGTGCGGAAACTGCAGGCCGGCGGCGCCACGGTTGCCATGGCCGGTGACGGCGTGAATGACGCCGCGGCCCTGGCGCAGGCCGACCTGGGCATCGCTATGGGATCGGGCACAGACGTGGCCATCGAAGCGGCGGACCTCACCGTCATGGGCAACGACCTGGGGCAGGTGGCGCAGGCCATCCAGCTGTCCCGGCAGACGCTGGCCACTATCAAGACCAACCTGTTCTGGGCATTCTTCTACAACGCCGTCGGCATTCCCGTGGCGGCGCTGGGGCTGCTGAACCCGATGATCGCCGGCGCCGCGATGGCCGCGAGTTCCGTGCTGGTGGTGGCTAACTCGCTGCGGCTCCGCCGCTTCGGCCGGCCCTCACCGACCGGCCGGGCAGCCTAGGCGGCGCCGAAGCGGACGGCCGCACGGGCGCGGGCTTTGGCGGCCTCCTCATCCCGGTGCTTTGCCGGGGCGTGCGTCACCAGCGAATCGAGCAGGTGCTGAGTGATGTGGGCGATCTCGTGCACGGCCTCCTCAAAGGCCTCTTCATTGGCCTTGGAGGGCTTGGTGCTGCCGCTGATCTTGCGCACATACTGCAGGGCGGCGGCGTGCACCTCGTCGGAGGTAGCGTGCGGTTCAAAGTTGTGGAGGGTTCGGATATTCCGGCACATAAAGCCATGCTAGGCTCTGGAACGCTTGGGATCGACCCCTTAGCCTGTGCTGTATAAGTTCCTGCTCGCATGGGGAGTGCTGCATGGGGAGCGGTGCCCATCGACGGTGGGTTGGGCCGCGGGATAGGTTCTAGGTAATGGATCTTCCGGATGAGCCGGGGGCCGCTGGGGAGCCGATCGGATCGGGTCCGTTGACTAAAGGAGATAACTAATGGCTATTTGGGGTGCAGACATTGCTCAGCTCAAGGCGCTCGGAACCAAGCTTCAGGCTGGTTCGTCCGAGATTGAGAAGCAGAAGTCGCAGCTGTCGAAGGCTCTTGACGGCACTGACTGGAAGGGTCCGGACGCGGACAAGTTCCGCAGCGAGTGGTCCGGTTCGCACGTGACGGCCCTGGCCAAGGTGGCACAGGCGCTGCAGGAAGCCGGCAAGCAGGCTACCAAGAACGCTTCCCAGCAGGAAGAGGCTTCCCGCTAGGAAGCCAGCTCCCGCCAGGGATGGATTCAGCGGAAGTACCGTTTACATGCGGATGCCCCGGACGCACACAGCGTCCGGGGCATCCGGCTTTTAATCACCGCGGGTTTAATCACCGCGGGCCGTCGCCGCATCATGCGGAGCTGCCTACGGGACCGGTTCGACGTCGTTTGCGTGATCCAGCGGCCCCGGAGCCGCCGCGTCGGCCGGTCCGGGGATGCCGGCAGCGGCAGTCGCGGCCCGCGCACCGCGGAGTTCATCCACCCGGACCAGCACCACGCCGCCGACAATCAGCACCCCGCCGAGGAGCTGGATGGGCCCGGGCAGTTCACCGAGCAGGAGCCAGGCCCAGATGACGGCGAAGAGCACTTCGGTGAGCGACACGAAGGACGCCACCTTGGAACCCAGCGCCCGTGCGGCCACAATGCCTGAAACGTAGGCCAGGACGGTGGCCAGGACAATCAGGCCACCCAGCGGCACCCACCACGGTGTGGTCCACGGCCCCAGCTTGGTGTCCGCGGTGCTGGATGCCATGGGCAGTAGGCCCGTGGCGGCTGCCAGCCACATCACCGCAGCACCCACCATGAGGCCGCCGGATGCCAGGACAATCGGCGGCAGCGTGTCATTTTCCTTGGCCGTGATGAAGAAGTAGATAGCCAGGCAGACGGCTGCAGCGATTCCCCACAGGACACCGACGAAATCGATCTTCACTGCACCCGTCAGGTCCAGCACCAGGACCAGTCCGCCCAGGGAAAACAGGGTTCCCGCAATGGTGAGGGGGCGTGGACGACGGCGGCTAGCTGCCCATAGCCAGAGCACGATGATCACCGGGGCCAGGTATTCGAGGAGCAGGGCTACGCCGACGGACAGACGCGCCACGGCGTTGAAGTAGAAGAGCTGGCATGCTGCTACGCCAATGAGCCCGAACAGCAGGATGGTCAGCCAGTTGTCCTTCAGCTGGTTCCAGCGGCCGCGCAGCGCTGGGACGGCCGGGACGGCCAGGATTATCGCCGCACCGGTGAGGCGTGCCGTCACTGCAGCGCCGGGGGTCCAGCCGGTTTCGAGCAGGGCTTTCGCAAACGATCCGGAGAGTCCGAAAACCGCCGAAGAGAACAACGCAACGCCGAGCCCTGACGCCAGGAAGCCGGCAGCAGGCCCGGGAGTGGCGCCGGGCCGGGAAACGGCGCCCTTGACGGGTAGTTCGGCGCGTTTGCTTACGGCAGGCACGGCTGCCTCCTGTCAGGAGTAAAGTGGGGTTATGGTCATGACATTACGCCCGGATCCTGTAAGGAGTCAAGATGGTTTTTGCCCCTGACACTGAAGTGGCGCTTCGCACTGTGGTGAGGCTGATCAACAGCGCCGCCAACGGCGAAGAGCACCTGGCCACGATCGGGGATTTGGACCGCTTCCTCCGGGAGGAAGGCTTCTCGGGAGCGAGGGCGCGGGACACGGCTGAGCTGGCCAGCGTCCATAAGCTGCGGGGCCAGCTCACCGAGCTGTGGACCATGGATGAGGGCTCGGCCGTCGAAACAGTTAACCGGCTGCTCCGGGAAGCCAATGCGCTACCGCAACTGATCAAGCACGATGAATGGGACTGGCACCTGCACGCCACAACGCGGGAGGCCCCCTTGGCGGACAGAATGAGCACCGAGGCCGCCATGGCGCTCGTGGATGTGATCCGCAGCAAGGAGATGGACCGGATGCTCGTGTGCGCCGCGGAAGATTGCGACGCAGTGGTGCTGGATCTCAGCCGGAACCGGTCCAAGCGGTATTGCGATACCGGGAACTGCGCCAACAGGGCGCACGTTGCGGCCTACCGCGCCCGGAAGGCAGCCTCATAGAACCGCCGCTGGCGGGAACACCCGCCGCGAGCCGGCGCCGGTAAGGGTCTAGCGGGAGTCGCTGCCGGGCGCGGAATCCGGCGCCCCCGGGGCCTGGGGCTCCGAGCGGGCGGAGTAGCCGTGACCAGAAGACTTCTTGGAGCTGAGGTTGACGCCGGACCCCTTGCCCAGGTGGTCGGCGTTGTCCTTGTGGCTCATCGAGAGCATCGCGGCGATGACCAGGGTCACAATGAAGGCGATGCCGGCACCGGTGAAGGCGAGGTCGAAACGGGGGGCCCGGGAGCTGCCCCCGGAGGCGAAGATCAGCACGGCAAAGAACGCCAGGACAGCCCAGAATGCGGAGAACATGAGGGGTCCCTTGACCGAGGTCCGCAGATTTCGCGGTTCTCCTGGTTTCTGGTGTGCCAAGGTGTTTCCTCCCGTGGGCACGGCCGGGGCACGGCCGCAGTAGTCAAGCGATTGTTCTACACGGAGTAGAACCGTTCCTTACTAGTTTACGGCCTCGCTGGAAACCGACCGTGCATCGTGCCGCAGGGTCAGGGCCGCCAGGATCCAAAGAACGCCGGAAATGATCGCTCCGCCCCCGGCTACTCCCAGCAGGGCATGCGCTCCGAGACTGATAAAGAACGGAAGCGCCACAGCAGTTCCCAGGCCGATCACGCCTGAAGCCAGCCAGTCGCGGGCCAGGACACCGCGGCCGCGGTAGAGGATACCGAGGTAGAGTTCCGCTGCCCCCAGCAGGCCAAGACCCAGCGCACCGATGACGCCGAGCACAAGTTCGCTGCCCAGAAACGCTACGGCCACACCTGCTCCGGTCATGGCGGCCCCGGCTGCGGCCATGACCTTGCCGGCCGGCTGTTTGGCGGCGATGCCGAACTGTCCGATTCCGCGGAGCAGCGTCACGCCGGTGGCCAACAGGTAAAGTCCGCCCACCCAGCCCATTTCGGATGCCGACGGCGACGCCCAGAAGATGGTTACTGCGCCGAAGGCAAGGGCTGCTACGGCCCTGGTGAGCACCGGCTTCCACAGGTCCGCGGCGGGAGCGGTGAGGGCAGCAGGATCGGCAGGGGATGCGGGGAGGGTCACGCGTCCAGTTTAGTGCGCAGCGGATTCCACGCGAACCGGGCAGGAGAATTGGCCCGGAGGCCCACCCGGAAACCGGCTTAGGACGAACCGACCACCATCCACTTGTCGGTCCTCGCCCGCAGGCCCAGGGTCACTGCGCGAGCGGACATGTAGCCCAGCGAAAAGGCCACCCACAGCCACGCAAGCCCTGCGGCGTCGTCGACAGCGGCGAGCCGCACAGCCACCAGCAGGGGCGCGTACACGGCAAGGTTGACGACGCCGGCGATCGCCAGGTACTTCGCATCACCGGCCCCAATGAGGACGCCGTCCAGGACGAAGACATAGCCGGCCAGGGGCTGGCCCACGGCGAGAACCCACAGGGCGAGCATTAGCGCGGACTGGACGCCGGCGTCGGACGTGAACAGGCCACCCGCCCACGGGGCCGCAACGGCCAGCAGCACACCGGTGACCACACCGAAACCTGCACCCCAGCGGATCATGGTCCTGGTCAGCTCACGCGCTTTGGCAGGATTGGCCGCACCCAACTCTTTGCCGATCAGGGCCTGGGCGGCGATGGCAAGGGCATCCAGGGCAAACGCCAGGAAGGTGAAGATGGTCATGGCCAGCTGGTGGGCAGCCAAGTTCACTGAGCCTTGGGCCGTAACCACCAGCACCGTTGCGAGGATCGCTATGCGCAAGCTCAGTGTCCGAAGCATGAGCCACGACCCCACCTTGGTCATGGCCCGCACTCCCCGCCAGTCCGGCCGCAGCGAAACGCCGTGGTTGCGGGCATTGCGCTGGACGATGACCAGGTACACCAGGGCCATTGCCCACTGGGCGATACTGGTGCCCACTGCGGAACCGGTCACGGACCAATTCAGTCCGTAGACCAGGGCGAGATTGAGGAGAATGTTCAGCGCGAAGCCCACTGACGCCACGACCAGCGGGGTCCGCGTGTCCTGCAGGCCGCGCAGCACCCCGGTACCGGCAAAGATCAGCAGCATGGCCACGAGCCCGGGCATGGACCAGCGAAGGTAGTCGACCGCGAACTGGCGGACATCGCCCGTGGCGCCCATCAGGTCGACCAGAAGCTCGGCACCCGCAAACCCTGCCGCCGCGAGTACCAGGCCGAGGACCAGTGCCAGCCAGACGCCATCCCGGCCTGCCGCCAGCGCCTTGGGAAGCTTGCCCTCGCCGATGGCACGGGCAACCGCCGGGGTGGTGGAGTATGCCAGGAACACCATGAGTCCAACGGCCGTGTGGAGGACCGCGGAAGCCAGCCCCACTCCTGCCAGTTGCGCCACCCCGAGATGGCCAACGATGGCCGAGTCCGCCAGCAGGAAGAGCGGTTCGGCGATGAGGGCGCCGAATGCCGGGACGGCGAGGCGGAGGATTTCCCGGGTGTTCCGGCCGGCGGGTACAACTTCGGCGGTGGCGCGTGATTCTGGCACGGATTCAGCCTAGCGGGAGAGACCTGTCACATGCCGCCTCATATACTTGACTCTTCAACCAATTCTTGTCAGTGTTGATTATTGAAGTTTCAATGGCGCGTTCCTCACGGCGCGTGCGGCAATGTCCCACCGATCTCCGAAATGGCGAAACTCCCATGAACCAGTCCAAACTGACCACCACAGCACTCACTATCCTGCGCGTCATAGCTGGATTCCTCTTCGCAGCCCACGGCTGGCAGAAGTTCAATGAGTGGACCATCGCGGGCACGCAGGCGTCCTTCGCCAAAATGGGTGTGCCGGCCGCCGAACTGGCTGCACCTGCCGTCGCCACCCTCGAGCTAGTTGGCGGCGTCGCCCTGATTCTCGGGGTGCTCACGCGCATCTTCGCCGCACTCCTCGCGGTCAACATGCTCGGCGCGCTGTTCCTGGTCCACGCTTCTGCCGGCGTCTTCGCCGCCACGGGCGGTTACGAGCTGGTGCTGCTGCTGGCAGCCGGAGCCGGAGCCATTGCCCTGACCGGCGCGGGCAAGGTAGCCGTGGACCGGGCATTGTTCGGCCGCAGCAACTCGAAGCTCAGCGTCCTCGCCTAAGCAGCCGCTGAAGCAATCAATCAGCGCTCGACGCCGGGCCGGTCACCGCATGTGGCCGGCCCGGCGTCGTTTTATGCGGAACCGAAAACATTCCCGTTCGGGAATATTAGCCTGACACGCCCGTCAATTCGTTGGGCACGTGCGGCAGCTCGGCTGGTGCCGGACCGAAGGTCCACGGTATGGATCACCCGCGGGCCGGCTCGGTCACGTAAGCAGTGGAGCCCTGCACGAACAGCGCGGGGCGCGGGTCCTGCCACGTCTCCGATTCCTCCCACGCCTCCACCACGGGAACAGTCGACGTGATGTTGCCGGTCAGCGGATCGATGATCCTCGGGACTGGTCACTTTTGGAAATCTCGCCGTCGCGGTATATCAGATGCCATTCTCACAGCCACCACAACCGCCCCCTCCCCTGCCGCCGCCTCGCCGTGAACACCCAAGCAGTCCCCGTTCCGCACCAGCTCGCTCCGGTTCTGGCCCGTTCCAGCCCCGAGAACGGCGATTCCCCGCCTTGCTTCGTCATCTCGCGGAGGGCGCCGCCTTCTTCCGCCAGCCTGCCGGGTCAAAGATCTCCACTTCGGTTCAGACGCGGCATCAAACACCTGAACGCATTTCCTGTCGACACCAGGACATGGCGGCCATCGCCCGCGGGGTTCAGCCTGTTGAAGCCCGCGAGCTCCGCCTCGCCCACCACTTCCAGTGAGGCGGCGTCGAGCACCGCGATGCCCTCGGCATGCGTCATGACCAGCGTGGGCATCGAGAGCCCTGGACTTAGCTTCGCAAACCAAACATCGGTTGACTGCGTTGAGACACGAAATAACAAAAACTCACAGAAATGAAACAAATATCCTTGACCTTTGAAACGATCCACTGATAAACCTGTTCCGACGCATCAGGGCTACACGGCCCTTACCAGTTCACAACTTCCGTAACACCGCACCCCCACCCATGACCGGCCTGGAATACCGCCCGGCCACCCCCTTGGGCACAACCGCTCGCTTTACTTCGTCCTCACCCAACCCTCATCTATTGAATCGATACAAAACCAACGCTGTGGTTGGCATTTCCACAGGTCATCAAAGGAGATGTTCGTGAAGTATCCCCCTCAAGAAGGCGCCACCTGGAACCGTTCCGGAGTCGGGTTAGCTGGTCTGCGGTCAGGCGCAAAAGCCCTCACGGCAGCCGTGGCCGCCGCGGCCGTTGCCTTCACCGGCGTCCCCGCCGTCCACGCCGAAACCCCGCTCCCGCCGGCCGGCTCGGGCTTCCGCTTCGACTTCGGCCCGGGCGCCGCCGCAGACGGCTACACCCAGGTGAACGCCGGACAGGCATACAGCGCCGTTTCGAAGTTCGGCTTCGCAGACACCACCCTGACCACCGGCGAAGACCGCGGCACCGCCGATCCATTGCGGTCCGACTTTGTACAGGTCCAAGGCGGCAGTTTCCTGGTGGACCTCCCCAACGGCGACTACACCATCAAGGTCATCGCCGGCGACTCCACGGCAGCCACCAACATCGCGATTACCGCTGAGAAGATGGCAAAGGTGCAGCTCACGGACAAACCCGCGGGCCAGTACTTGGAGATGGAATTTCCCATCTCCCTCGTGGATGGGCAGCTCAACCTCGATTTCAGCGGCACGGCAGCCAAGATCAACTCCCTGGTCATCGCAGCCCGCGCGCCGCGGACCGCCACCACGGATCCTGCGGTCTACCTCGCCGGCGATTCCACAGTGCAGACGTACGACGCCGGCTACGTCCCGCAGGCCGGCTGGGGTCAGATGATTGACCGGTATTTCGAGGACACAGTCTCCTTTTTCAACCACGCGATCGGCGGACGCAGCTCGAAGAACTTCATCAGCCAGGGCCGGCTCGATGAAATCCTGCGCGTCATCAACCCGGGCGACTACCTGATGGTGCAGTTCGGCCACAACGACGCCACTGTGGGTGTCGACGACCGGTACGCCTCCCCCGCCGACTACAAGGAGTATCTGCGCACCTACGTCAACGGGACCCGCCAGCGCGGGGCCACGCCGGTACTGGTCACGCCGGTGGGACGGCGCGATTTCGACGAGGCAACAGGAAAGTTCAACATCAGCTTCCCGGAGTATGTGGACAAGATGAAGGAACTGGCCGCCGAAGAGAACGTGGCGCTGGTGGATCTGTCGGCGCTGAGCCGCGCATACTTCGACGAAATCGGCCCGGAGGACACAAAATCCGTCTTCCTCCACGTGGATCCCGGGGTCTACCCCAACCGGCCCACCGGAACGGTGGACGACACGCATTTCCAGGAATACGGTGCCATCCAGATGGCACGCCTGCTGGCGGGTGGCGTGAAGCAGCTCAATATCCCGCTGGCAGCCCGCGCCAAGGAGATCGTCCCGCCGTCGGCCGTTCCCGCAAAGCCGCAGAGCCTGGTGGCCGGCAGCATCTCCAACGCCGGTGCGCTGCTCAAGTGGCAGCCCACCGAGGGCGCGGATATCTACAAGGTGTACCGGAAGCTGGCGTCTGAACCGGAAAGCGCCTACAAGCTGGCCACAACGGCAACCGTCCCCACTGCAAACGTCACGGGCCTGGCTGAGGGCACCGCCTACAGTGTCCGGATCGCCGCAATGAACGGCAAGGGCCTTTCCGAGCCCAGCGACGCACTGGCCCTGACCACCAAGGAAGCCAAATACAAATTCGATTTCGGTCCCGTCGGCGCCCCCGTTGAGGCCGGCTACACCGAGGTCAACCGCACCTTGGCCTACAACAAGGAGCGCGGCTTCGGCTTAAAGGACCTCGCGGTCCTCAGCGACCGGGACCGCGGCGCCGTCACCACCAACCTGCTCCGGGACTTCGTACTCAGCGGCTCCAGCTTCGAATTCCAGCTGGATGTGCCGAACGGAACCTATGCACTGAAGACCTATCACAGCGACTGGATCGGCTCCACCCGCACGGACGTGGCCGTGGAAGGCAAGGGCTACGGCCAGGTTTCGTCCGGCAAGGCCTCGTTCGCGGAAAAGATCATCAACCAGGTCCTGGTGACCGACGGCCAGCTCAACGTCACCATCAGCGGCTCCGGCCAGCGCCTCAACGGCCTGGAAGTCACCCCGCTGCTGGTTGGTCCCACCAACCTCCGAACCACCGCTGTGGATGGAGCAGCCGATCCGGCGGTGGTGGTACTCGCCTGGGACGCCATTGCCGACGCTGCCAGCTACAAGGTGTTCCGGCAGGCGAACTTCGAGGCACAGCCGCAGCTTGTGGCCGAAAACGTCACCGAACCCACGTTTGTGGACACCACGGCCTTCGCAGGACTCCCCTACAAGTACCACGTCACTGCGGTGGACAACACCGGCCTCGAGTCGGTGCCGTCCAATACCGTGGACGTCTCCCTAACGGACCCGGGAACTGCCGTTCCCGCGGCCCCTGCCAAAGTGGACGTCAAGGCGATTGAGAAGACCAGCGTCAGCCTGAAATGGCAGAAGGTCAGCGGCGCGGCCGCCTACCATGTGTACCGTTCGACGTCGGCAAACGGCACCTTCGCGTACGCCGGCCGCGCCACCGAGGTCACTTTCACGGACACAACGGTGCTGACGACCATTAAGTATTACTACCGCGTGACCGCCATCAACAAGGGCGGGGAATCCGCAGCCTCCCCTGTGATCGGCACGGACAGGGTCACTGTGGTGAACCGGCAGGTGGAGAATCTGGACCGCGCCCCCGTGGCACTGCTCACCGACGAAGGCGTTCGCCTGGGCTGGCGCATGCTGGGCCTGGATCCCGAACAGATCGGCTTCCATGTCATCCGCGACGGCGTCCAGCTCACCGCGGACCCGATCAGGAACAGCACGTCCTACCTGGACAGCACAGGAACAGCCTCCTCTAAATACGTGATCAAGGCTGTAGGTGCCGGCGCAGACCAGCTGACGGCCGAGTTCACGCCCATGTCCCGCAACTACCTGGCCATCAAACTGGACAAGCCCGCAGACGACTACACCAAGGACGGGCAGCCCTACAGCTACTCCGCCGGAGACGCGAGCGTGGCGGACGTCGACGGTGACGGCACCTACGAAATCATCCAGATGTGGTCCCCGTCCAACTCCAAGGACAACTCGCAGGCCGGCTACACGGGCACCGTGTACGTTGACGCCTACAGGATGGACGGCACCAAGCTCTGGCGGATCAACATGGGCCCGAACATCCGAGCTGGAGCCCATTACACCCAGCTGCTCGCCTACGACTTCGATGGCGACGGCAAGGCGGAAATCGCCATGAAGACGGCGGACGGAACCCGCGATGCGGCCGGTACGGTGATCGGAAACCCGAACGCCGACTACCGGACCAGCAGCGGCTACGTCCTCATCGGCGACGAGTTCCTCACGGTCTTCCACGGCGCCACTGGCACCATCATGGACACCGTCAAATATGATCCGCCGCGCGGCGACGTGGCGGCCTGGGGCGACGGCTACGGCAACCGCGTGGACCGTTTCCTCGGCGCCGTGGCTTACCTGGACGGGGAGCACCCGTCCATGATGTTCAGCCGCGGCTACTACACCCGGGCCGTGCTCGCGACGTACGACCTCGTGGCAGGCAAGATCATCAAACGCTGGATCTTCGACTCGGACGTGTCCGGAGCCCAATACCGCGGACAGGGCAACCACAACCTTTCCGTGGCGGACGTGGATGCCGACGGCAAGGACGAGTTCGTCTTCGGCTCCATGACCATCGATGACAACGGCCAGCCGCTCTACACCACCGGGCTGGGCCACGGCGACGCAATCCACACCAGCGACCTCGATCCTTCGCGGCCGGGACTGGAAACCTTCGCGGTCCACGAGGACATGGGATCCAGCGGGAACCGCGGCGCGACGTTCCGGGATTCGCGGACCGGTGAGGTGCTCTGGAGCATTCCGGCGGCCAAGGACACCGGCCGCGGCGCGGCAGGTGACATTGATCCCCGCCACGCGGGTGCCGAGGGCTGGGCCATCGGCGGCACTGCTGCCTGGAACTCGCCCGTGGGCCAGCTGATGTCGGCCAAGGGAGAACTGATCGCCGAGAAGATTCCGGCCGCCAACTTCCTGGCGTGGTGGGACGGTGACCTGCTGCGCGAGATTGTTGACCATGATTTCGACGACGCCACCTACAGCGGGGTGCCCACCATCAGCAAGTGGAACTGGAACACCGAAGGCAGCGACAGGCTATTGACGGCCACGGGCGCCAAGTCCAACAACGGCACCAAGGGAACACCGGCCGTCCAGGCGGACCTCCTCGGTGACTGGCGCGAGGAAATCGCGTGGCCGTCGTCGGACAGCACGGAGCTGCGGATCTACACCACCACAGCGTCCACCGACGTCCGCCTCCGGACCCTGATGCACGATCCGGTGTACCGCCTTGCGGTGGCACGGGAAAACATCTCGTACAACCAGCCTCCGCACCCGGGCTTCTTCATCGGTGAGGGTATGGAGATGCCGTCGCAGCCGGACATCGTATACACCGGGGCACGCTAGCTCCGCCGCCCCGGCACCGGACGCCGCCCCCACCCGCATATGGCGGGTGGGGCGGCGTTTGTGTCATTCCGATCCGCCGGTACGCCGGGTCATCAGTAAACTCGCAGCATGAGCGAGACTGCCGCCAATTCAGTGACCCTCCGCTTCCTTGCGGCCCCCACCGACGTCGGCCACAGCGGTTCCGTTGACGCCGGAACAGTCCTCGAATGGGTTGACAAGGCTGCCTACGCCGCCGCCGTCGGCTGGGCCAAGTCCTATTGCGTGACCGCCTACGTGGGCAACATCCACTTTGCCGATCCGGTCAACAGCGGCGACATGGTGGAAGTCACCGCCACAATCGTCTATACCGGGCGATCCTCGATGCATATCCGCACCGTGGTGTCGTCCGGCGATCCCAAAGGCGGGCGAGCCACGATGCGCAGCCAGTGCATGGTGATCTTCGTGGCCGTGGGCCCGGACGGGAAGCCGGTACCCGTCAGGCCGTTCGAGCCGTCCACCGCGGAGGAAGTCGAAGAGCGCGGCCACGCCCTGGCGCGGATCAAGGTCCGCGAGGACATCGTCCAGGCTATGAACGCGCAGGAATATACGGACGCCGGAACCGCCGAACGCGTTGTCCTCCGGTTCATGGCCGCCCCCACGGATGTGAACTGGGGCGGCAAGGTGCACGGCGGAATCGTCATGAAATGGATCGACGAGGCGGCCTACGTGTGCGCTTCGCGGTACTGCGGCAAGGACACTGTGGCCGTGTTTTCCGGCGGTGTGCGCTTCTACCGCCCGCTGCTGATCGGCCACGTGGTGGAGGTGGAAGCGCGCCTGGTGTACACAGGAACCAAAGGGATGCACATTGCCGTACACGTCCGTTCCGGCGATCCCAAGGGTCGGGAGATGAACCTCACCACCTACTGCCTGACCGTCATGGTGGCCCGCGACGCTGCCGGGAACTCGGTGCCTATCCCGCCGTGGATGCCGGTCTCCGAGGAGGACAAGCGCCTGCATGCCCATGCCCGGGAACTACTGGAGATCCGGGGCCGGGCACCTGGAAACCGACTGCCCACCCACCTTCTGGCCGGTGGCGCGGCGGAGGAGACGGCAGCGGCGCAGCCGAAGACGTAGTCCAGCAGGTTAGAAAGCCGCCGGCATCGGCTGACTGACTCCACAAGCCTCTCGACGGCTGCAGAAGGCCACGTGGCGATTGAGCATT
The DNA here is from genome assembly GCF_030812315.1 of Arthrobacter oryzae. Classification (GTDB taxonomy): domain Bacteria; phylum Actinomycetota; class Actinomycetes; order Actinomycetales; family Micrococcaceae; genus Arthrobacter; species Arthrobacter oryzae_B. Next base: position 129,742 of record NZ_JAUSSM010000006.1, read on the forward strand.
TTCCTGACTGCATGCTGATCCCGGGCATCAGGACGGACTACCCCTCTGCGACGAACTGCCCAAAACTCTGCATTTCGGTTCTTTGAGCCCTGTAATTCCCCGCTCTTTGAACGTGGTATTCGAGGCTGAACGTCCTGTATTACACGTCCCAAACTGAGTGCCTCGTGCGGAACACAGGTAGGCCCGGGTACTACCCTCCTGTCCCCGCCGGGAAATGACAGGTGGGTGCCACTCGTGTTGCAGGGACGAATCTTCCATAGCCTGAAGTTTCTTCGGGGGGAACTCCGAAGAAGGTCCTAACGGACAACGGACTTTTGGGAGAAACAGGTACGGAAATGCCATCAAGCATTGTTTGGACGGCACTGCATCCCTGGACGGCTTCGCATATGTGCGGAGCAAATGCTAGGTTTCCGGGCGGGAAATTCCGCGGCATGGCGAGGCAGCAATGAGCCCACTGGAAGATGCACGCGCTGCAGAGTTTGGATTCAGGATACCAACCTCGGTACTTTCCCCAACTGGGTTTGGAAGTATGCGACAACCCGACACAAACTATTTGGGCCGCCCGGTATCCGGGATTTTCTGGGCTCGGCGCTACAACCGGTTGGTTTGGGTTTTTGACCTTGCCGTGGTCTGCTTCGTGACATTGCTGGCGCATGTAGTGAGTGGTGTCGGCACCGCAGAAATAGCCATTGCGGGACATCCAGTTGAATTCTTTCCCATATCAGCCGTGATCGCTGGAGGCTGGATCGGACTCTTGAGTGTTTATCGGAGCCGGGACAAACGCGTCGTGGGAATCGGTCCTGACGAATTCAAACGCGTTTTCACGGCTACGGTCATGCTTTTGGGCCTCCTGGCCATGACGTGCGCTGTTTTCGAGATTGACATCGCCCGTAGCTACTTTGCCCTAGCGCTTCCACTGGGTGGGGTCGGACTCATGGCCTCGCGCTGGTCACTCCGGCGGTGGCTTACCAGGCAGCGTTTTCACGGCCATTATCTGTCGAAGGTGGTCGTCCTAGGCTCCGTGGAAGACGTCCAATATGTCATTGATCAACTGGAGAAGAAGTCCGGTCCGGTCTACAAAGTAGTGGGTGTCGCCCTCCAGGGAAAGGACCAACACGCCAGCCTGGTCGTCAACGGGCAGGCCCTACCGGTTGTTGCGGATATCTACTCAGTTGTAGATGCTGTCGCGGAAACGGAAGCTGACGCCGTTATCGTGGCGGGGCAGGTGGAGGGCGGCAGCAAGTACATCCAGGAGCTCGGCTGGCAGCTGGAGGAAAGTGCAACGGAGCTGATCCTCGCAACTGGACTGACAAACGTTGCAGGGCCCAGGATTCATTCCCGCCCCCTCGAAGGACTGCCTCTTATGCACGTGGAGCTACCGCGCTACGCCGGCGGTAAGCATTCCCTAAAGCGTCTCCTGGACATAGTTCTCTCGGCTGCGGCACTCGTGGCACTATCACCGCTCTTTGTCGTCCTGGCGGTACTTATCCGTCTGGATAGCCGCGGCCCGGTTATTTTCCGCCAAGAACGCATCGGAAAGGGCGGTCAAACCTTCATGATGCTCAAGTTCCGTTCCATGGTAGTGACGGCTGAGGACGATCTCGCAAGTCTGCTGGATCAAAACGAGGGTTCTGGCCTCCTTTTTAAGATGCGAAACGATCCGCGAGTTACCAAAGTCGGCCGGTGGTTACGTCACTACTCATTGGATGAGTTTCCCCAGTTCTGGAACGTATTCATGGGAGACATGAGCCTTGTCGGTCCAAGACCACCGCTGCAAAGAGAAGTGGACGGGTACGAAAGCCACGTTCATCGCCGGCTTTATATCAAGCCTGGACTTACTGGAATGTGGCAGATCAACGGCCGTTCTGAACTCAACTGGCAGGACAGCGTCCGGCTGGACCTGTACTACGTCGAAAACTGGTCACTCGCCGGCGACATCATCATCCTTTGGCGGACTGCGAAGCAAATGTTCAAGCCAACCGGGGCCTACTAGATCCGTAAAGCAGGAGGACAGACGTGCAAAGAATCGGATACGCCGCAGGAGCCTTTGATTTGTTTCACATCGGACATCTCAACATTCTTAGGTTGGCCAAAAGCCAATGCGATTACTTGATTGCCGGGGTCGTTTCGGACGAGCTCTGCCAACTGCGAAAGGGGCGCAAACCTATCGTTCCACTCGTTGAAAGGCTGGAGATCGTCAGTGAGGTCGGTTATGTGGACAGAGCGGTTGCGGAGACCATTCCGGACAAGCTTGAAGCCTGGAAAGAGCTTAAGTTCAACGTCTTCTTCAAAGGGGATGACTGGCGGGGAACCCCTAAGGGCGTCCGCCTCGAGCAGGCATTTGCGGCCGTGGGAGTGGAAGTCGTCTACTTTCCGTACACAGTCCACACCTCAAGCTCGGTACTTCGCCTCGCACTGGAAACCCTCAATTCGCCGTTGACCGGCGAGGATTCGCACAAGCAATCCATCGACGTCTAGAACCCGAGCTGAGGAGGCACGAGTGTACCGGAAGAACAAATTTCAGGCCCCGCTGAAGATAGCTCTAGTGGGCACACGCGGAGTACCTGCACGCTACGGGGGATTTGAGACATGCGTGGAGGAAGTAGGTCGAAGACTCGTGGACCGCGGTCATGAGGTTGTGGTCTACTGCCGAACCCAGCGCTACCCAGGCAGTGCCGAACAGGAGTATCTGGGCATGCAGTTAGTGCACCTGCCTGCCCCTCAGAAAAGGACACTTGAAACCATTTGCCATACGGGCCTTTCAGTTGGCCACATCTTGGGCCACCGCGTCGATGCTGCCATTGTCTTCAATGCCGCCAACTCACCATGGCTGCCACTGCTGCGTGCCGCGCGCATCCCGGTCGCCACGCACGTTGATGGCTTGGAGTGGAAGAGAGCCAAATGGGGCCGCTGGGGCCGGAAATACTATCGCTTCGCCGAGTCCATGGCGGTCCGTTGGTCCGATTCACTCATCGCGGACGCAGCGGGTATTCAGAGCTACTACCGTTCCGAGTTCGACGCTGACTGTGAGCTCATCTCTTACGGCGCACCCCTGATTCCGCGCGACACGTCGCAGAGACTCGCCGAGTTGAAACTCGATCCTGGGAAATATGACCTTGTCGTCGCAAGGTTTGAGCCGGAAAATCACGTCGACGTTATTGTCGGGGGCTACGTCAGTAGTGCTTCCCGGCTCCCGTTGGTCGTGGTCGGGTCCGCCCCGTACGCGGAGCAGCACACTCGTGCAATTCACACGCTGGGCGACGACTCACGCGTGAATTTTTTGGGCAGCGTTTGGGATCAGGAGTTACTCGACCAGTTGTACGCGAACTCGAGAATCTACTGGCACGGCCACTCTGTTGGTGGCACTAACCCGTCACTGCTTCGTGCGCTCGGCGCCGGAACAGCTGTAAACGCCTTCGACGTGACATTCAATAAGGAAATTTTGGGGACTAGCGGGGAATACTTCACTTCGCCGGCGGACGTCGCAGCACTTCTTGCAGAAGCCGAATTACGCCCGGACGAGATCCAGGCCCGAGCGAAGGCTTCCCTGGAAATCGCAGGAACATACGACTGGGACACTGTCGCTGATGGTTACGAGAGGCTGAGTTACAAGCTGGCCAACCACACGGTACGCCGATCGGGTCATAGGCGACGGCCCGCTGAAACGACTTCGCAGCCGCAATTAGTCCGAGCCGCTCGGTGACGTCATGGCCTCAGTAAGCCAGCGCGTAGCTGCACACATCAAAGGGCAGGACATTAGTTTTCGACAGACCGTTTTCCAACTGTCATCGGCGCAGAAAACGGCAGCCGCGGGGGCGCCTCCGTATTCCATATACGTCAATCGCAAAGCCGGAAAGTATGTCGCAGCGGCCGCCCATCGAATCGGATGGTCACCCAATGCCATCTCCTGTGTGAGCGCAGTCCTGACATTCTCGGGAATCACACTCCTCGCCGCAGCACCGAGTTCCTGGTGGGTCGGAATTACCGTCTGGAGCATGCTGGCCCTTGGCTATGTTTTCGATTCCGCGGACGGTCAGGTCGCCCGGCTGAGGGGCATCAGCTCCCCCGCCGGCGAATGGCTGGACCACGTTCTTGACTGCGCAAAACTACCCAGCCTCCATTTAGCAGTACTCATAGCCGCTTACAGGAATTTTCATCTCTCGAACGACGTGTGGCTGTTAGTCCCAATCCTATATTCTGCTATTGCATCAGTTGCCTTCTTTTCAATGATCCTCAACGATCATCTCAAAACAATTCACTCTGGCCCGCCCCGTTCTGCGGGTAAGAAAAAACGTTCGGTGATCAAGTCGATTGCCCTATTACCAACCGACTACGGTGCACTTTGCTTTCTCTTTGTTTTCTTGGGGAGTGAAAGTATTTTTATAAGCCTGTATTCGTTGTTTTTCCTTGCAAATGCCGGTCATTTGCTCTTGGCTTCTTTCAAATGGTTTAACGACATGAAGAACCTGGAAACAGTAGTAACCGAGACAACTTTAGGGGACTGATCATGAACCAAAAGCCCACGCGGCAACCCCGGGCAGGCCGACAAGTAAAACGAGCGGTAGCGGCCTCTGCTGTCATAGCTGCTCTCCTCGCAATTGGAGCGGCGGCCTCGGCAGGTGTGGCGGCACTGCCCCACCTAGCCGCTACGGAAGCTCCCCTAGCGCCCTCGGTGACGGAAACGGGAAGCGCTCCGCAGGCCGCGCCCGCCGCAGGCGCTACCGGACCAGAAAGAACCGTAAACGAGGCATCGAAGCCGGAGGTTGCACGTGGACCTCAGCCCGTGTCACCGCCAGTGCCCCTGAACGCCACCGTGACCATCGCCCAGGGAGCCAAGCTCAGAATTTCGGCCATCGAAACAGTACAAGGCGAAGCCAGATTGCCGGGCGAAGTGGCCGGGCCGTCCCTACGGTTCCAAGTCATGATCGACAACCCAACAAATGTTGAAATACCGACCAGCAACATGCTGGTGAACGTCGAGTACGGGAGTGAGAGCAAGCCCGCTGATCAGCTAAGCGGTCCGGGCGTTGTTGGATTCTCGGGACCGGTTGCTCCACGCAGCTCCACCTCGGCAGTGTTCGTGTTCAACGTTGCTCCGGCAGAACGTGACCGGATCCGAATTCTATTCGACTACGGAGTAACGGACCCTATAGCCGTCTTCGAAGGGTCTGCAGGTAAACCAGGAGCATAAAATCAGGTCGCACACGCCGCACGGCTAGAAGCCGCCGCCTCCGGCGTCGGCCGCCATGTTGGCAAACCGCGAATAGTGCCCTTGGAACGCCACCACGATGTCCTTGGTGGGTCCGTTACGGTGCTTGGCAATAAGGATGTCGGCCTCGCCGGCGCGCGGCGATTCCTTGTCGTAGACGTCCTCACGGTGGAGCAGGATGACCATGTCGGCGTCCTGCTCGATCGAGCCGGATTCACGGAGGTCGGAAACCATGGGCCGTTTGTCCTGGCGCTGTTCGGAACCACGGTTCAGCTGCGAAAGGGCAATCACGGGCACCTGGAGCTCCTTGGCCAGCAGCTTGAGCGCACGGGAGAACTCCGAGACTTCCTGCTGGCGGGATTCGACCTTCTTGCCGGAGCTCATGAGCTGCAGGTAGTCCAGGATGACCAGTTTGAGGTCGTGCTGCTGCTTGAGCCGCCGGCATTTTGCCCGGATTTCCATGAGCGACATGTTCGGGCTGTCGTCAATGAACAGCGGGGCGTCGTTCATCCGGCCCATGGTGGTGGCGATCTTGGACCATTGTTCGTCCTTGATGGTGCCCTTGCGGAGGTCCTGGAGGCCTATGGTGGCCTCGGCGGAGAGCAGGCGCATGGCGATTTCGTTCCGGCCCATTTCCAGGGAGAACATCACCGTGGCGAGGTTGTTCTTGATGGCAGCGGACCGCGCAAAGTCCAGGGCGAACGTGGACTTACCGACGGCCGGGCGGGCGGCGATAACAATCATCTGCCCGGGGTGCAGTCCGTGGGTGAGCTCATCCAGCTCGTAGAAGCCCGTGGGGACGCCCACCATTCCTTCACCGCGGTGCCCGGAGGCTTCAATCTCGTCAACCGTGGATTCCATGACGTCCTTGAGGACCACGTAGTCCTCTGCGGTGCGCCGCTCGGCTACGGCGTACACCTCGGCCTGGGCCTGGTTGACGAGGTCTTCCACTTCACCGTCCGAGCCGTAGCCCAACTGGACGATCTTGGTGCCGGCGTTGACCAGCCGCCGGAGGACGGCCCGCTCGGCAACGATTTCCGCATAGTAGCCGGCATTGGCGGCGGTGGGTACGGTCTGGATCAGCTCGTGCAGGTAGGCGGGTCCGCCGATCCTGTTGATCTCTCCGCGCTTGGTCAGCTCATCGGACACAGTGACGGCATCGGCAGGCTCGCCGCGGCCGTAGAGGTCAATGACGGCCTCGTAGATTGTCTCGTGGGCGGGGCGGTAGAAGTCCTGGCCACGCAAGATCTCGACGACGTCGGCGATGGCGTCCTTGGACAGCATCATGCCGCCAAGCACTGATTGCTCAGCAGGGATGTCCTGCGGCGGCTTTCGGCTGCCTTCGGAACTCCGGGTGCCCTCGATTGAGTCCAGGTGCGTAACTGACAAAGTTGCCGTCCTCCGTTGTGTACCGCGGCGGTTTTCTCATTGCCGGCGGTGCTGTAGCTATCTGCCTTTGGGCTGCACTGCGCAGCGGAACTCTCCGCTGTGCGGCAGGACCAGTAGTACCAGGAGGCACTGACAGTCTTCAGGCGTCGGCAAACGCCGGCGTCCGTTCTTCCGGCCGCTAATCCGGTTATCCCCAGTTTGCGGAAGTTATCCACAATTGGGCGTCCGGGTCCGCCTGCAAATGTCATGCAGCAAGCCTGCCCGCACTATTACGGACACGTTCTAACGCCCCAAAAACAGGTATCCCGCTACGTTAGTGCCCCTTCCGTCGGCCACCAAGCCCACATACATGCACACCTGTGGATAAGTTGTGGATTAAGGGCCCCTGCTTGTGCACAGCCTGTGTGCCCACCTGTGGATACCAAAAAACTTTGGCCATCAATGTGCCTCTGACCTGCGGAAACGTGAAGAATAGCTTGTGGATGAAATATTCTTTTACGGAACATTCATCCACAGCTTGCAGGTTCCCGCTGGGGATACCGGCCAGTAGGAGTTGCCGAAGTGACGGAGAATATACGCCCCTTGTGATTTACGCCACGATGAGGCCCCCGAATTGACGGCTCGCGCCACGAGACTGTATGCGCGCTTCAGAATATGCTGTGGATAACAGAGAACTGGCATAAGCTCTATTCATGGGCGATGTCGTGATAGTTATGCTGCCTGCCGTCATTCTGGTGGCAGTGATCTGGGCGGTTGCAACGGCCTTGAAACCACGGAACACCGGCATTTCGGATGCGGAGCGATACCAGCTGGAACTGGCCCTCCGGTCGCAGGCCCATTACGCCGCCCAGGTGAAGGCAGCCACGGCCGCGCGGGCGCGGGTTGATGCATCCACCCGGCCAAGCCAGAACGAGCAACAGCAGTCGCAGCAGGCCGACCATGCGCGGGCGGCCCTACGCGCCCAGGCCGGTTCCGGTCCGGGTGTGGGGATGCATGGCTACCAGGGTCCGGTCCTGCCCGGCGGCCAGCTGAACCCGCAGTTTGCCCTGCAACTGCAGTCCATGGCCCGCAACGGCCAGAAACTCCAGGCCATCAAGATGCTGCGGCAGGCAACGCATTCTGATCTTTTGACCGCCAAGAATTATGTAGATCGGCTGTAGTAATGGAATCGCTAGTGATCCCCGTTCTGATCCTGCTCCTCGTGGGAGCGGGCGTCCTGCTGGTGGTCCGCGCCGTGGGGCGCCGCACCTCCGGCACCAAAACGAGCGGGAGTACCCCGCCCCGGGATCCCGTTGAACTTGCCAGGGCTGCAGCATCCAAACTCACTGAGGACCAGCACCGGCGCCTGTACGCCCTCATCGCCCAAGGGCAGGCCATGGCGGCCATCAAGCTCTACTACGAAGCTTCAGGCGAGGGCCTGCGGGCCTCGCGCGACGCCGTCGGCGCCCTGGCCGCCCATCCGCAGCCCTTCGGCCCAGCGGCCCCTGAGGCGCCGGACAATGACGACGATGACACTCCCGAGCGCTTCCCTTATCGCTACCGTGCCATTGCCAGCAAGGGAGATGTCACCCGCGAGGTCAGCAGCAACATGCTGAACGACGAAATCTACGGCCGGATCCGCACGCTGGCCAGGAGCGGCGACACCGAGGCCGCTGCAACGGCGCTGACGCGGCACTCGGACATCTCCATGAAGCAGGCCCGGGAGTTCATTGCCCTGCTCGACGACTGAGCATTTCGACGACTGAGCCTTCGGCCCGGGCGGTCCATCCTGTCCCTCGGCGCAGCCCCTCGGCTGATGCCGCCCCGCGGGTCAGGGCCCGTTGCTAGAAATCGAAGAGCTCCCCGAGCCAGCCTTCCTTCTTCTTGGGCCGCCTGCGGTCGTCATAGCGGCGGTCGTCGTACCGGGGCTGATCGTACCGGGGCCGGTCCCGCCGCTCGTCGTGGCGGCGATCATCGCCACGCCTGTCATCCCGGCTCGGGTCCAGGTTGTTGTACAGGGGCGGCGGAATAAGTCCGGAAACGGGAGCGGCAGCCGGCGCAACAGGAGCGGCCGTGGCCGCCGGACCCATCAGCTCCGCCGCCCTGTCGATGATCTTGTCCAGCTCGCCGCGGTCAAGCCACACACCACGGCACTGCGGACAGTAATCGATCTCCACGCCGCTACGCTCACTCATGATTAGGTCTACTGAATCCACAGGGCATTTCATGACCGGCACAACGAGCAGGGCCCCGGAAAAGTTCGGCGCATCCCCCGCAGTCCGTAGCTGAGGGCTGACTCGCTGTTCCTACCGCCCGTTCGAGATCCCGGCCAGGAGCTGTTCGAAGGGCAGGGACTCGGCCGCCTCGGGCGTCCGCCGCGGGCGGGCCTCCATCACCAGCCCTGCAAACTCGTCCGCGGCCAGGTCGATCCGCACCGAAAGGGGCGAGCCGCCGTCGTCCGCGTTGCCCCAGTCCTGGGGGCCGGCGAAGACGCCTGTGGCGGCAACCCGGGTCCGCAGGTAGCTGAACAGGGGACGCATGGCGTAGTCCAGGACCATCTGGTGCCGGTCGGTGCCGCCGGTTGCCCCGACGAGGACAGCCTTGCCCTCCAGCGATTTCGGGTCAAGGACGTCGACGAAGGACTTGAAGAGGCCGCTGTAGGAGGCGCTGAAGACCGGGGTGACGGCGATGATGCCGTCCGAGTCCTCCACGCCGGCAATGACCTCGGCCAGACGCGGGGCCGCATAGCCCGTGACGAAATTGTTGGCGATGTCCACCGCGAGGTCACGGAGTTCCACAACGTCCACTGTCACGGCATAGCCCGCGGCGGCCAGCCGCTGTTCCGCGGCGACCGCCAGCTGGTCGGCAAGAAGCCTGCTCGACGACGGGACGCCGAGGCCGGCGGAAAGGACGGTTATGCGGCGGGATTCCACAGTTTTCTCCTGAAGGTCAACGGTAATTCCAGAGTACATGCGTATGCATCTACCTACTAAACTGCCCGGTTCAGTGGTTTATTCCGCAGCGCCTGCCCTGGTCCGCGGCGGCGGGAGCAATGCCGGAGGGCTTGCTGACAAGCCGGGCGGCGTCTGCCAGACTGCCGTCATGGCTGAAAACAAGACCCAGGCAACCGACGCGTCCGTGCAGGACTTCCTGGACGGCGTAGAGAACCCGGCGCGCCGACGCGATGGCCTGAGGCTCCTGGCCCTCATGAAAGAAAACACTGGCGAGAGGCCCGTGATGTGGGGTCCCGGCATCGTGGGCTTCGGAAGCTATCACTACCGGTACGAGAGCGGCCGCGAGGGGGACACGGTGGCTGTGGGGTTCTCCCCACGGAAGGGGAGCCTTTCGCTGTATGGGCTCACCTACGCGCCAGAGGCGGCGGACCTGCTGCCGCGGCTGGGCAAGCACAAGGTGGGCGCGGGCTGCCTGTACGTTACCAAGCTTGAGGACGTGGACGAAGCCGTGCTGGCCGAACTCATCCGGGCGGGCCACCGGCACTCCACCACCGTCATGCACCAGGACTAAGGTCAGGCGCAGACCGGGCGTTAACGACGACAAAGGCCCCCACGTTCGGTTCCGAAGCGGAATCCGAATGCGGGGGCCTTCAGCAGTTCAGGACTGCGTAGTGCTCTGGCGAAGGGCCGAAGGGACTACTTGCCTGCGACTACGTCGAGTTCGATCACAGCGGCAACGTCGTCGTGCAGACGGACGTTAGCCTGGTATGAACCAACCGATTTGATGTGTGCCGGCAGTTCAACCTTGCGCTTGTCGATGCGGCCGAGGCCAGCGGCCTCAACAGCGTCGGCCACGTCGCCCTGCTTGACAGTGCCGAACAGGCGTCCGGTCTCGCCAGCCTTGACGACGAGCTTGACCGGCTTGGCGGAGAGTGCCGCAGCCTGCTTCTGAGCGTCTTCCAGGGAAGCGTGCTCGCGGGCAGCGCGGGCAGCCTTGATGGACTCAACCTGCTTTTCGCCACCCTTCGACCAGGTCAGGGCGAAGTTGCGGGGCAGCAGGTAGTTACGTGCGTAACCGTCCTTGACCTCGACAACGTCGCCAGCAGCACCGAGACCGGTTACTTCGTGGGTCAGAATGAGCTTTGCCATTTTAGTTAATCCCTTCCTTAGCCGCGGCCAGCGCCGGAGTAAGGCAGCAGAGCAACTTCGCGGGCGTTCTTGATTGCCTGGGCGATCTTGCGCTGTTCCTGCACCGTGACGCCAGTGACGCGACGGGCGCGGATCTTTCCGCGGTCGGAGATGAACTTGCGCAGCAATGCTACGTCCTTGTAGTCGATGACGGTGATGTCAGCGGCCTTCAAGGGGTTGGACTTTGGTTTGGGCTTACGGAGTTCAGCCTTAGCCATCGTGGAGCTCCTATTCTATGGAGCCCGTGGATATTGATCCACGGGATGGTGGTGGTTCGGCGGCGGCACACCCGGGAGCCGTGAGGCATCCCGGCGGGTTCCGGCGCCGGACCTGAATTATTGTTTAGAAGGGAGGTTCGGAATCCGGGCCGTTGCCCCAGCCGCCGCCCGCATTACTGACTCCGGGCGTTGCCCAGGGGTCTTCCTGCGCTGCGGGCTGGTTGCCGCCCCAGGTTCCTCCGGTATTGCCGCCCTGGTTTGCACCCTGGCCGCCACCGAATCCACCGCCGCTGTTGCCGCCGCCGAAGCCGCCCTGACCACCCTGACCGCCGGAGCGCTGGGTGCGGTTGACCTTGGCGTTGGCGTAGCGCAGGCTCGGGCCGATTTCATCGACTTCGAGCTCGATAACGGTGCGCTTTTCGCCTTCTTTGGTTTCGTAGGAACGGCTCTTCAAACGGCCGGAAACGATAACCCGCATGCCCTTGGTGAGGGATTCTGCGACGTTCTCGGCTGCTTCACGCCAGACCGATGCGCGGAGGAACAGGGTTTCCCCGTCCTTCCACTCATTGGACTGGCGATCGAAGGTGCGGGGCGTAGAAGCGATGGTGAAATTCGCTACTGCCGAACCTGACGGTGTGAACCTCAGTTCGGGGTCATTGGTGAGATTACCGATGACCGTAATAGTGGTTTCGCCTGCCATCTACTGCCTCCTTGTTCGTTCCTGCGGGGTAAAGATTGAGTGCCGGGAGCTGAAATTACTCAGCAACGACCTTCTGCTCTTCGGGGCGGGTGATCTTGGTGCGCATGATGGTCTCGTTGAGACTCAGCTGGCGGTCAAGTTCCTTGGCGGTGTCCGGCTTGGCGGTGAAGTTCACCACAGCGTAGATACCTTCAGACTTCTTCTTGATTTCGTAAGCCAGGCGACGACGGCCCCAGATGTCAACCTTTTCGATGGTTCCACCATCGTTGGTGATGACGTTCAGGAACTTCTGAAGCGTTGGCTCAACGGTACGCTCTTCGACCTCGGGGTCGATGATTACCATCAATTCGTAAGGACGCATATGTGAACCCACCTCCTTTGGGCTAAGCGGTTACGGCATTTCCGTAACAGGAGGTTCATTTGCGATGCCGTGCCCGCCGGTCTCCAAAACGGAGGCAGGACGCAGCACAGACTTCAATATCTTAGTGCATTTGGGCCGGTTTCGGCGATTCGGGACTCCTTCAGGCTAGTCCTGGGGTCGGGCAGGGCGGAAACGCTCGCGGAGGCTATGTGGAAAAGCGGGCGGGAAACCAGGCCCGGCCAGTTTGTTTGGCTAGAGTAACGACACATGGAAACCAGCCCTCCGCGCGCCAAGGTCAAACGAAGCCGGCTGCGGTTCTTCGCCATGGTCGGCGCAGGCCTGGCAGCGGCGGCAGCAACCGGGATGTCCGGGCAATGGGTGGAGGCTCCGGCCGTGGGTTGGGGCAGCGCCGCGCTCGTCTATGTTGCCTGGGTGTGGCTTGTGGTGGGAAGGCTCGGCCCCGCCGGGACCCGCGCCCATGCGACGTCCGAGGACCCGTCCCGCAGGACCACAGACCTGCTTATCCTGGTCGCAAACGTTGCCAGCCTGGCCGCTGTTGCCGCCGTGGTGGTTGATTCCCACAAGGCGGACGGCGGCTCGCGCCTGAGTGGCGGGATACTGGCGCTGGCGTGTGTCGCGCTGTCCTGGATCCTGGTGCAGACACTCTTCACCCTGCGCTACGCCGAGCTCTACTACAGCACCGGGAAGCGCGGCGGGCGCCAGGTGGGCGGCATCGATTTCAACCAGGAAAGGCCGCCGCAGTACACGGATTTTGCCTATGTCGCCACAAGTCTTGGCATGACGTACCAGGTGTCTGACACCAATTTGCAGAACCACCTCATCAGGGCTGAGGCCCTCAAGCACAGCCTGCTTTCCTACCTTTTCGGCACCGTCATCCTTGCCGCCACCATCAACCTGGTGATCGGCCTCGCATGACTAAGCCGCCGTCCGGAAGAACAGTTCGGTCACCCGGGCCAGCCGGAACGGGTCCTCTACGCCGCAGAGTTCGCGTGCCGAGTGCATGGACAAGAGGGGCACGCCCACGTCCACAGTCCTGATCCCCAGCCGGGTGGCAGTCAGCGGACCGATGGTGGAGCCGCACGGCATGACGTTGTTGGAGACGAACTCCTGGTAGGGAATGCCTGCCTCCCCGCACAGCCGCGCCCAGAAGGCGGCCCCGCGGGCGTCGGTTGCATAGCGCTGGTTGGCGTTGATCTTCAGCAACGGTCCGCCGTTGAGGACCGGGCGGTTGACGGGGTCGTGGCGCTCGGCGTAGTTCGGGTGGACGGCGTGGCCGGCGTCGGCGGACACGCAGAACGACGCCGCCAGCGCCTGCCGCCGTTGGCTCGCCGACGCACCAAGGCCATCGGAGATCCGCACCAGGACGTCCTCGAGCAGCGGGCCGCAGGCGCCGGACCGGGAGTTGGAGCCGATCTCCTCATGGTCGAAGGCTGCGAGCACGGCAATCGGCCCGCCTCCCGCGGGCGCCCCGGCCCCGGCGTGGGCGATCAGCGCCTCCAGCCCGGCGTGGGTGGCGGACAGGTTGTCCAGCCGGCCGGAGGCGAAGAACTCACTCTTGGCCCCGAAAACGGCGGCCGGCTGCGTGTCGGCGATGACGACGTCGTACCCGCCGATCTGTGCCGGATCCAAAGGCGCGGAGCCGGAAGCCGCCGGGGTGGCCCGTTCGGCCAGCAGCGCGAGGAGGTCCTCCCCTGCCGGATCGCCGAGCCCGAAGACGGGATTCATGTGCTGCTGCTTGTCCAGCGCGAGCCCGTCGTTAACCGCCCGGTCCAGATGGATGGCGAGCTGCGGAAAGCGAAGCAGCGGCCCGGTGGCCGTCAGGCACTGGGTACCGTCGAGCATCACCAGACGCCCCGCCAGCTGCAGCTCACGGTCCAGCCAGGAGTTGAGCAGCGGCCCGCCGTAAACCTCGACGCCGGCCTGGAGCCAGCCGAACTTCCCCGTGGTGGGCTTGGGCTTGAGCTTGAAGGACGGCGAATCGGTGTGCGCCCCCAGGACGTTGAACCCGGTGATGGGTCCGGCACTCTCCGGCGTCACCCAGGCGATCAGCGCACCGTCCCGGACCACGTAAAACCGGCCTGCCGCGCGGGCTTCCGCGCCGTCGCTTGTGCTGCCCGGCCACGCCTCAAGCTCGTCCAGCCCGGTGAAGCCCGCCCCGTCCAGTCGCCTCGCGGCTTCCTGCACCGCGTGGAAGCTCGACGGCGACGCGCTGACATACGCGCCAAGGTCCCGGATGTGGTCTGCGGCAGTGGCGTGGGAAGGCATGGCTCCGAGTCTAGCGGTGCCGCGTCGGCACCTGCCGAAGACCCTGTCCTATACCGTGACGTTGAGCCCCGCCGTGTATCCGCCTGCCACCGAACCGGACATGGTGGCCAGCTGGTAGATGCCGCCGTCGTCGCCAAAGACGTTGTCAGAGGTGAGCGTGGTGTTGGGAAAATTCCGGGCACTGGATTCGTAGCCGGCAGCGGCGTAAACCTCGTTGCAGGCTGCCTCGGTCATGGCGACCTGCGAGACCGCGAGCACCTGGCCGGCCGACGTGGCGTTGCTCATGGACTCAAATACCTCGAAGTGGATGTGGGGCCAGCGGCCGTTGTAGGCGCCGGGGTAGATCGTTGTGAAGGTGACCTGGCCGTTCGCGTCCGCCTCCTGGACCCCGCGGAGGAAGTTCTCGTTTTCCAGCCCGGCATCGTACATCGAGTACCTGCCGTCGCGGTCGCAGTGCCAGGCGTAGACGGCGGCGCCCGCAAGCGGTTTGCAGCCGTTGGCGTTGTCCAGAAGTGTCAGGGTGACCGTCAGCGGAACGCCTTCGGCTTTGGTGGTGGACGTCCCGAAGCTCGAGGTGATGTCCTGCCGGACCACACCGGACGCCTCCAGGACGTTGGGTCCATTGGAGCCGTCTCCCGGGTACGGACCCGCTGTTTCCTGCGGAATTTCCACCCCGCATTCAGCAATGGCACGCGTCAGCGTGGGTGACGCCGACGGCGTGGCGGACGCTGATGCGGAGGGGGTGGCCGTCGTGGTTGCGGAACTGGTGGCGGCCGCCGTCGTACTGGCCGCTCCGGAGGTGGACCCGCCCGGGGTACAGGCAGCAAGTGCCGCCGTCGCGGTGCCGGCGCCAAAAAATATGCCCAGCGACCGGCGACTTATGAGCATGGAGAGGTCGAACTCCAGGCCGCGGTCGTGGTTGGGATGGGGTTCGTGGGGAGGCTGCGGTGAAGTAGTCATTGACCCATGAAACTCCGACGGGCTATGCCGCGTATAGGCCTTTCCTGTGAGCCCGCTGTGCGGTTTCCGCTGGCACAGGGGCGTTGCTGGCCGCAGACCGGTCCATCCGGGGACTTTGGTCCCTACCCCCGCCCGCCGGATAGGTATCTACTGGTGTTTGGGTCTGGCCGCCAGCAGCTGCCACCCTGCCAGGAGAACAATCAGGAGAGGGCCATGTCCGGTGCTTTGAAGTGGTCCCCGTTCGAGTCTGCCGGGTGGCAGACGGCCCAGGACGGGGCGGGCAGGACTCCCTCGCACGTCATCGACGCAATCGGGCAGGCCTTTGATTCCGCTGGCGTGCCGTTCCCCGTTCATTACCAGGAGGTTCACGTCGAGGATGTGCGTGTCGAGGAGTTCGTCGACCGGGAGGCCCTCGTGGTCCGGGCCGAAATGCCGGGCGCTGACCCCGACCGGGACATCGAAGTGTCCGTTGCCGGAGGCGTGCTGCATATCCGTGCCGGGCGCCAGAAATCCGACGGCCGCTCCGACGGGAACGGTTTTCAGTCCGGTTTGCGTTACCGCCCCTTCGACCGCACCCTGCCCTTGCCGGAAGGGGTCACGGACACGGACATTAGGGTGTCCTTCAGGGACGGTGTGCTCGAAGTCAGGACGCCGCTTCCCGCGGCACCCTTAACGGATGCCCCGGAGAAGAGGCTCCCCATCAGCCGCGATTAGCGTCGGCTCCATCAACCACCATGCTCAAATCAACCAGCCGGGAGACCGGGAAAGAGGCAGCAGAACCTATGGAACAGGTCCCCCAATGGAGCTGAAATCACAGTGGCACCGGCTTGATCCCGCCACCCGCCGCTGGTTCATGGACAATCCCGGCTGCGTGGTGCTGCCCAGGACGATCGCCACGATCATTGCCCGTGTAGCCGATGAGCCGATAGTTCGCGACCAGCACGGCGCCATCCAGCTCAGTCCGGAGGATGTCAGCTTCATTCGGACCCGGGTTCACAGTTCTGCCGCCGCAGCCGGGGAGCACCGGTTCTTCGACTCCGTGCAGCCTGACGACGGCGTGGACCCGGGCACGGATATGGAGCCCGAAAACACGGAGTCCGGCCGCCTGGACTGAAAGCGGCCGGACTCCGGTCCCGGGCGGGTTAGGCCCGCTGGTGGAGGGCTAACTCCTGTGAATTACGACGCCGGCCCGGCACCTACGCCGGCTTCTTCGGCTGTGGCGTCCGTCCGGTCGGTGCTGGTCGGGCCGGTTTCTTCTGTCCCGGCTGCGTCCGTCCCGGCGGGGCTGCCGCCATCCTTGCGGTAACGCCAGACGCCGATACCCACAACAACGACGGCCAGTGCCAGCGAGAGCAGCAGCGACTCCCGGGTGGACTCCAGGACCACCATGCCGATCAGCAGCGCAACAATGCTGACGA
This sequence comes from Arthrobacter oryzae, assembly GCF_030812315.1. Taxonomy (GTDB): domain Bacteria; phylum Actinomycetota; class Actinomycetes; order Actinomycetales; family Micrococcaceae; genus Arthrobacter; species Arthrobacter oryzae_B. The sequence continues at coordinate 146,404 of NZ_JAUSSM010000006.1, forward strand.
TGGCCACCCAGGTCAGGTAGGGGAAGAGCCACATCTTGAGGGCAAGGTCCTTGGCGTCGGCGCCCATCCGGCGTCGGAGGATCAGCTGCGAGGAGGCGATGACCAGCCAGACGAACAGCGCGATCGCCCCTGACGTGTTGACCAGGAACAGGAATACCGTGTCAGGTGCAATGTAGTTCAGGCCCACAGTGATGAAACCCACCACGGTTGAGGCCAGCACGGCAGCGGCCGGCACCCCTCGCTTGGAGATCTTCGTCCAGGCCCGGGGTGCGTCCCCCCGGCGGGAGAGCGAGAACAGCATACGGCTGGCCGTGTAGAGACCCGAGTTCAGGCAGGACAGTACCGAGGTGAGCACCACAATGTCCATGATGGTGCCGGCGCCCGGGATGCCGAACAGCTCGATCACTGCAACGTACGGGCTCTTGGCCACGGAGGCCGAGTTCCACGGCAGCAGGGTGACGACGATGGCAATGGAACCGATGTAGAACACCAGGATGCGCCAGACGGTGGACTTCACGGCCTTCTTGACGGCGTCCACGGGGTTCTCGGATTCGCCGGCTGCGATGGTGGCGATTTCCGCGCCGAAGAAGGAGAACACGACCACCAGGATGCCGGCGAGCACCGCTCCGGGACCGTTGGGCAGGAATCCGCCGTTGTTGACCAGGTTGTCCATCCCGGGGGCCGGAACTCCGGGGACCAGGCCCAGGATAGCCGCCACCCCGAAGAGCAGGAACAACACGATGGCGGCCACTTTGATGGAGGCAAACCAGAACTCGAACTCGCCGTAGGATTTCACGGAGCCCAAGTTCGTAAGCGTCAGCAGCACCATGAGGATCAGAGCCCACACCCACTGGTCGATTCCCGGAACCCAGCGGTGCATGATGGCTGCGCCCGCCGTTGCTTCGATTCCCAGGACAATGATCCAGAACCACGCGTAGAGCCAACCGATGCTGAATCCGGCCCACCGTCCCAGCGCTTTGTCCGCGTAGGTGGAGAACGATCCGGTCTCGGGGTTGGCTGCCGCCATTTCGCCCAGCATCCGCATCACCAGGATCACGACGATTCCTGCGGCCGTGTAGGCGAGCAGAATGCCGGGCCCTGCCTGCTGGATGGCAACACCGGATCCCACAAAGAGTCCGGCTCCGATCACGCCGGCAATGGCGATCATGGACAGGTGCCTTGGTTTCAGGGACTTGGAGAGCTGTTGGTCAGCGTGCATGGAAGCGCCGTCCTTAGTTGAGGGTGCGGGCCCCGGACAGGCACGGATCCCGTGCGTCAGGCCACATTTCTTTCCCACCCTAGACCGGATGCCGGAGGCCGCTTCTTGTGCAGTCGAACATTTCAGGGCGCCACGAAACGGAGCTTCCCACAATGATCAGTAGTCATAGGCAACAAAAGTATCCCATAGGACAACATTGAAATGTGCCCGAAATCTACTTCTGAGTAGCTAGTAGTCCGGATTGCTCGGGACTACGAGCCCCGTCTCGTAGGCGTAAACCACTGCCTGCACCCTGTCGCGGAGATGCAGTTTGGCGAGAATGCGGCGCACGTGTGTCTTGACGGTTGCCTCGGACAGGAAGAACCGGTGGGCGATCTCGGCGTTGGACAAGCCCTCCGCCATCGCCCCCAGCATTTCCGTTTCGCGCGGTGTCAGGGCCTCCAGCAGAGGGTCCCTGTGCTGCTCTTCGCCGTTTGTATGCCGGCCCGGGCCTGCCGGCGCGGACGTCGACATTCGTGGCCCGGGCAAAGCCGAGGCGTGCTCTCCGCGGACGTAGGCTTCCAGGAGGCGGCGGGTGACGCGCGGGGCTACCACGGCATCGCCGCTCGCCACGACGCGAACGGCGCTCACCAGGTCAGCCGGGGCCACATCCTTGAGCAGAAACGCCGAGGCCCCCGCCTGAAGACCGGCAAAGGCGTACTCGTCGAGGTCGAATGTGGTCAGGATGATCACCTTGGCGCAGGAACCTGAAGAGGTCACAGCCCTAGTTGCCTCGATGCCGTCCAACACGGGCATCCGGACGTCCATCAGCACCACGTCCGGGTTCACTTCCCTGACCTGCCGGATTGCTTCCGCCCCGTCGGAGGCCTCCCCCACGATTCGAAGGTCATCCTCGCCCTCGAGAATCAGCCGGAAGCCCATCCTCAACAGCGGCTGGTCATCCACCAGCAGGACTTTGATCGGTGCATCGCCATTCATGTTTTTCCTTGGTCCCCATTCCAATTCAATACTGCCCTGACGCGCCATCCGCCGCCGGCCAGGCGTCCGGCTTCCACCGTACCGCCGTAGATCCCCGCCCGCTCGCGCATTCCGGTCAGGCCCTGGCCGGAACCCAGCGGCTTGGCTCCGCCTGCCACTGTTCCCGTTCCGCCCGTTCCGGCCGGCCCCACAGTGCCCCTGCCGTCGTCGAGCACTTCTATGGTGACCGTACCGTCAGCGCGTACCATGCTCACATCCACCCGGCTCAGCGCCCGGCCGTAGCGAAGCACGTTCGTGAGCGACTCCTGGACAATCCGATAGACAGTCAGCTGGAAGGCCGCATCGTCGGGAAGGGCCGGCCCGGTATGCGAGTAGTGCAGCGGCAGTCCCGCAGTTCGGAACCCTTCAAGCAGTTTAGCCAGGCTGTTGCTCGCGCTCAGGGGCTGACGCGGCGCTGGGCCGGCCGGCGATTCATCGCGCAGGACTCCCAGCACCCGGCGCATGTCGGCCAGGGCGGTCCGGCCGGTCCGCGAGAGTTCGGCCAGCACCACCGCTGCGCGGTCCGGACTTTTCCTGTTCACCACGGCCGCGCCGTCTGACAAGGTGACCATCACCGTCAGGGAGTGTGCGACGACGTCGTGCATCTCCCTGGCGATCCGGTTGCGTTCAGTGACTGAACCCAGCTCCGCTGTCCGGGCCGCCCAGGCGGCGATTTCCTGTTCATGTTCCCGGCGCTGCCGCACGGAGATCCCGATCCCCGTGGCGATGATGTTGGACAGCGTGATGGTGATGCCGGCAACGATTCCAAAGACGAGCTGCGAGTTCTCGGGTGCCGCGGGACCCCCGTTGGGCAGGGCGCGTTCCAGCGGCCCCACGAGGGTGAGGAAGTACAGCAGGGACAGCGGGGCGTTGGCCAATGCCAGCGCCGTGATGGAAAACCTGCGGGACCGCTGTACTGACAGCTCATAGAGGGCAAACCAGAGACCCGCGGAAACGTTGGAGCCCCAAGGGTGCAGGAAGGTGATGGCCACTTCCAGCACAGCCACTGCCGCCACAACGGCCACCGGATGGGACCTGCGGAATGAGAGCGCCACGGCGACGGCGGCAAGGAGCGCGGTCGCGGCCCAGCCGCCGTCGGTTACGGTGTCCACCGTGGTGGGCGTGACGAGGAGCAGGTAGCACAGCACCACCACGGCATCCATGGCCCGCGGGTGCCGGTGAAGGTACCGTCGGAGCCGGCCGCGGCGCCGGTCGGCGAGTTCGGCAAAGGACGCATCAACCTGAGTCAGGGCTGATACGTCCTTTGCCGGCAAATCTTCATGCATGCGCTGAGCCTAAACGGCCTTTCCGCTGCCGGACCTGCTCATACGTCGCGCTTCTTCAGCAGGATCGTGGCGAGCACCGCAGGAACGACCACCCAAGCGCCGAGCACCAGGGCCGCCTGCCATACCTCGAGGTTGCCATCGACGTGGTTCAGGGCCGTCAGGGGCGTCACGGTGTTGCCGGGCAGGTACTTGCGGGCTTCCTCGAAGAATTCGCCGGGAATCAGCTGGAAAGCGATCGGGGCCACGAAGAAGAGACCCACCAGGCTCATGATGCCGCCCGCGGAATTCCTGATGATGCTGCCCAGGGACATCCCGATGGAGGCCACGGCGGCCACATAAAGGCTGTTGACCACCAGGAGCTTAACAGACTGGGAGCTGGCCAGGTCCAGGCCCAGGTCATAGTTGTCCAGGATCGGGACGGACACCAGCCCGGCAATGAGGGTCGACACGCCTGTCAGGACGAAGGACACGACAACAACCACAACGAACTTCGCCACGAAGGCTGGGATCCGCTTCGGCACGGCCGCGAACGTGGAACGCGCCATTCCCGTGGTGAATTCTGAGCTCATCAGCAACACGCCCAGCGACCCGAGGATCAGTTGGGCAAAAGCGATACCGGAGGTCGGAGCACTCACCGCGATGTCACCGCCCTGGGCCGCCATCTGGGCCGCAGCTTCCGGGTCGGAGGCCATCTGCTCGCGGAACTGGCCGGTGGACCACGCCGCCAGGGCCCCGAAGCCGACCATTACGAGCATGGTGGATCCAAGCAGGATCAGCGTTGACAGCAGGGTGCGGAACTTGATGAATTCCGAGTTCAGCACCCGGAGGAAACTGGGACCGGGCCCCGGTGATGCCGGACCGCCGGCCGGGCGGGCGGCCTGCCCGGCGGGACCTCCGGCCTGCGGCTGGCTGCCGGCATGCGCCCGGCGGCCTGAAGGGTTGGGTTCCAAAGTGGTTGAGCTCATGGCTTACATGCCTCCGGTCTGGGCGGGAACGGGGGCTCCCGTGGTGATCAGCGAGTGGTATTCGACCTCATCCTTGGTCAGCTCCATGTAGGCCTCTTCGAGGCTGGCCTGGAGCGGGGTGAGTTCGTAGATCATGACGTGGTTTTCCAGGGCGGCCCGGGCGATCTGGCGCGGGTCCAGCCCCTTGACCTCCAGCAGTTCGTGTTCCTGGGCCTCCACCGAAACTCCCGTACCGGCGAGGAGGCGCATGAGCTGTTCGGGCTGGTCAGTGCGGACGCGGGTGCGGCTAGCGCCCTTGCCCGTGATGATGTCCTGAATGGGGGCGTCGGCAATGATTTTTCCGCGGCCGATCACAATCAGGTGGTCCGCCGTCACGGCCATTTCGCTCATGAGGTGGCTGGACAGGAAAACGGTCCGCCCTTCGGAGGCCAGGTACTTCACCAGGTTGCGGACCCACACCACGCCCTCCGGGTCCAGCCCGTTGACCGGCTCATCCAGGATGATGGTCTGCGGATCCCCCAGCAGTGCAGCTGCAATGCCCAGCCGCTGGCCCATGCCAAGCGAAAAGCCCTTGACCTTCTTTTTGGCGACGTCCCCCAGGCCGGTCATTTCGATGACCTCGGTGACGCGCTTCTTGGGAATGCTGTGGGTGGCGGCCATGGACAGGAGGTGGTTGTAGGCCGAACGGCCCGTGTGGACTGCCTTGGCGTCCAGCAGGGCACCGATTTCGCGCAACGGGGCGGTGTGCTGGGCGAAGGGGACACCGTTTACGGTGACCGAGCCCGACGTCGGGGTGTCCAGTCCCATGATCATTCTCATGGTGGTGGACTTGCCGGCTCCGTTGGGGCCAAGGAAGCCGGTGACCTGGCCTGCCTGGACCGTGAAATTTACTCCGCCGACGGCGGTTTTGTCGCCGTAGACCTTGGACAGGCCTTTTGCTTCAATCATGGAAGCGTTCCTTTGCGTAGCTGTGGATGCGGTGACGGCTTCTGCTCGCCGCAGATCCGTTCGTACCACCCACGCTACAGACGCAAGCGTCCGATTTCGCCGGTCTCAGGGATGATTCAGGGTGGATTCAGGGTAGTCCCAAGGGATGACCCGCGCCCCGTTTCCGGATGGCTACTCCGGCTGGGGGGAGTAGTAGGTCAGCGCCCCGGGAAGCACGGAGAATTCGACGCGGCGCACACCGGACACAGCTTCGCCGTCCACGGCCAGAGCCATCGGCGCCCCGACAGCTTCCACTGTCACCGACGTGGATTCGCTCAGGTGCGTGATCCGGGACGTGGCCACGGTGCCTGTCAGCACCGACCACAGCAGCCGCAGCCGCGCAAACGACTCATCGGCAGTGATCATCCGCAGGTCCAGAACGCCGTCATCCATCACCGGCCGGATCAGCGGCGCATGATCGCGTGGGTAGTAGCGGCCCCGGCCCACGTAGAGGATCCAGAGCTTGTGGCGGACTCCGTTCACCATCATGGTGGTCGGGGTGCCGGCAGCGAAGGTCCGGAACATGGCAGCAACCCCGGCCAGCGGTTTGCCGAGGGCAGGCTGAAGCTGTTGCCGGCGGCGGACCAAGTCGGGGTACAGGCCGATGCTGGCTGTGTTGAGCATGATCCGTTCCAGCTTTTCGGGACTTCCCGCGAGGCCCCGCTCCAGCCGGACATGCCCCAGATCGGCCCGGGCTGCCGCCCCGCTGGAGACCGCCTGCACAGCCTCTTCGAGCGAGGATGTTCCGGCGTCGCGGGCAAAGTGGTTCAGCGTTCCGCCAGGGAGGACCAATAGCGGCAGGGAAAGTTCGACGGCGACAGCCGCCGCCGTCCCCACCGTCCCGTCTCCGCCCCACACTCCGAGCGCCGATACCCCCGGCTGGGCAGCGGCTGCCTCGATTTCGGCGGCAATGTTCCCGTCGTTGCCGACCTCATATATATGCGCTAGTGGGAATACATCCTGCAGTGCCATCATGGTTTCCGGCGCATAGGAGCCGCCCAGAGTGTTGACAGCGATGCTGAGGCCCTCGCCGCCGGGCAGTTTCGGGGCTTGTTCGCCGGTGCGGCTGGTCTCGGGGAAAGGTGGTCGGACGGGCCACCACTTCCGGGTGATCATGGCTGCGCCGGCGCCGATGGCGGACCCGAACAACACATCCGAGGGCCAGTGGGCGCCGGTGTGCACGCGGGAATAGGCGACGCCGGCCGCAAGGGGCGCCAGGGCGGCGCCGATGGCAGGCTGAACCAGGCCGACGCCAACGGCAAAGGCCGCCGCGGACGCCGAATGGCCGGACGGCATGGACGAACTGGTGGGCTGCGGATTGACGAACCTGAACACGGGAAGGTGCTCGGGCAGCGGCCGGGTTCGCGGAAGAAGTGTCTTGAACACCACGTTGGTGACCGCCGATGCAACACCCTGGGCAATCACGCCATGGAGTGCCGCACGCCGCGGTTTGCCGGGGATGAGGGCCAGGCCTCCGGCCACCGCGAACCAGAGCTTTCCGTGGTTGGCGGACGCCGAGAGCCGCCGGAAAAGCACGTCATGGTTGCCGCCGGGAAGGCCGGAGACGGCCTTGAGTAACATCCGGTCCAGCCCGGCGACCAGGCCCGGGCCCCTCCTCAGCATGCGTCGCATTTTTCCACCCTACCGCCGGGACGCCGCCTACTCGTTGCGGAGCGGCGCGCCCGGCAGGGGCTTCGCGGCCCCGGCCAGGAGGAGTGCCACCAGGATCGGTGCCATGATGGCGAGCAGGGCCAGATGGATGCCGGTGAGGTCACCCAGGTATCCGAGCAGCGGCGGGCCTGCCAGGAACGAGATGTATCCCAGCGTGGACACCACCGACACGCGGGCCGCGGCCTTCTTCGGATCGTCGGCGGCGGCGGACATGCCCATCGGAAAAGCCAGTGCGGCTCCGATTCCCCAGAGTGCGGCCCCGGCCGTGGCCAGCCAGATGTTGCCCGCCAGGACAAAGAGACCAAGGCCCGCGGCAGCGGCTGCCATGCTGGCGCGCAGCACAGCAACACGTCCGTACTTGTCGATGACGAACCCGCCGCAGAACCGCATCGCCGTCATGGCCAGGACAAAGACGGCAAACATCAATGCGCCGGTGGATTCGCTGGTGCCGAGGCCGTCCACTGAGGCCTTGGCGATCCAGTCGTTTCCGGCCCCCTCGGTCAGGGTGGCACCGAGGACCACCACGCCGATCAGCAGGGTGCGGCTGTCCCGCCAGGCGGACTGCCCCTTGGGCGCTGCGGTGTCCGGATCGGAATGTACCTCTGCGGCGAGGTGCGGCAGGAAGTAGCGGGGCGCAACCATGGTCAGCACGGCCACCAGGGCGGCAATGACCAGCAGGTGGGCCGGCAGTCCAACGCCAAGACCGGAAAGGCCGGCGCCGATCAGGGCGCCCACGAAGGCGCCGCCGCTGAATGCCGCGTGGAACTGCGGCATGATGGTGCGATTAAGCCGGTGTTCGACGTCGGCCCCTTCGATGTTCTGGGAAACGTCCCACAGGCCAATGCCTATACCGAAGAAGAACAGTGCCACCGCCGTCCCGGGCACTGATTCGGCCGTCAAAGAGAGGGCGATGCCCACGCCGGCCACTGCAGCCAGAAGCCCGCTGGCGCGCACTGCGTTGGCTGTTCCAATCCTTCCCACTACCCACCCGGCCGTGGGCAGGGCGATCAGTGATCCGACAGCCGTGCAGAGGAGCAGCGTTCCCATCTGTCCGGAGGTTACGTGCAGAATCTCGGTAACAGCGGGGATGCGGGCAGCCCAGCTGGCAAACACCAGGCCATTGATCCCGAAAATCAGGAACGTCGCGGCGGCCGCGGCATTCAGTTTCTGGCTGGAGACGGCGATGCTCATACATTCACTACTTTCACTGAGTGTTTTCCAAGTTGTGTGAGTTCCTGCGTGCTGAATGTCCTGTCCGTCACAATGACGTCCACCGCGTCCAGTGCTGCCACGAGTGCCACGGCGGCTGCGTTCCATTTGGAGCCGGCGCAGGCGGCGATCACCCGGCCGGCGGATTCCAGGCCGGCGCGTTTAACGGCGGCATCATCGAGGTCGTGCGCCAGCAGTCCGTCTTTGAGGTTCACCGCGCAGGGTGTCACCACGGCAGTGTCAAAACGGAGGGAACGGATGTTCCCCTCGGCCAGCGGCCCGCGAAAGCACAGTTCGCCCGGGATCAGGCTTCCGCCCGGCACCAGGAGGGCAGGCCGGTGCCCGGCGTGGCTCTCCGCCGTCAACACATTGAGGGCGCGCAGCGACATGGGCATGAGCGTCAGCTCGCGTTGCCGCAGTTGGCGGGCAATCTCGGTCGCGGTGGTGCCGCTGTCCAGCCAGACGTGCTCCCGGTCCCGCAGCAGGCCTGCCACGCCGGCGGCGATCCGGGCCTTGGCGTCCTGCCCTTCCAGCTCCCGCTGCCCGTACCCGGGATTCTCGCCCCGGAGCACCAGGCTCCTGGCTCCGCCGTGGATGCGGCGGAGGACGCCGTTGGCGGCCAGGGTATCCAGGTCGCGCCGGATGGTGGCGCCGGAGGCTCCGCACTCCGCCATCAGCTCGTCTACTGCCACCTCTTCGCGGCTCCGCAGCAGTTCACCGATCAACCGGTGCCGCTCTTCAGTCCTCATGTTCAAATACTAACGGAGAATGATCATTTAATCAGAACTGATGAGCGTTAGACGATGTGGACCTTCGAATAGTCCGACGCTCTCTCACTTCCTGCAACTAAATCCCCAACCTTCTATCACTTCCTGCACGATAAACGCCCACGCTCGCTCACCAGGTGAGCGAGCGTGGGCGCAAAACGTGCAGGAGGTGAGAGAGCGTCCTGCTTAGCGGACGCGCTCCACACGCTTCTCGTCCCAGACAGGCTCGGCCGATTCGTACACCTTGCCGTCAGAACCGAACACGAGGAAGCGGTCGAACGTCCGGGCGAACCAGCGGTCGTGCGTCACGGCCAGGACCGTTCCCTCGAAGTGGTCGATGGCACGCTCCAGCGCCTCGGCCGAGTGCAGGTCCAGGTTGTCGGTCGGCTCGTCGAGGAGCAGCAGTGTGGCACCGGAAAGCTGCAGCAACAGAATCTGGAACCTGGCCTGCTGCCCGCCGGACAGGGAATCGTACTTCTGCTCGGACTGCCCGGCCAGGCCGTAGCCGTCCAGTGCGCCGGCTGCCGCTTCACGGCCCAGCCCGGAGCGGTGCTCGTCTCCGCGGTGCAGGATCTCAAGCAACGTCTTGCCCAGGAGGTCCGGGCGGATATGCGTCTGCGCAAAGAAGCCTGGACGGATGCGGGCCCCGAGTTTAACGGTGCCTTCGTGGGGCACTTCGGCGATGTCGACGTCGGACACGGGCAGGTGCTCACGCTCCGGGTCGGTGCCGCCGGTGGCGAGCAGGCGCAGGAAGTGGCTCTTGCCGGAACCGTTGGAGCCCAGCACGCCGACACGGTCACCAAACCAGACCTCGGTGGAGAACGGCTTCATCAGTCCGGTCAGTTCCAGCTTTTCGGCCACGATGGCCCGCTTGGCGGTCCGGCCGCCCTTGAGCCGCATCCGCACGTTCTGCTCGATAGGCAGGGCCTCGGGCGGCCCGGCTTCGAGGAACTTCGCCAGCCGGGTCTGCGCGGCGTGGTACCGGTTTGCCATGTCGGAGCGGAACGCGGCTTTGTTCTTGTACATGTTGACGAGTTCCTTGAGCTTCACGTGCTCCTCGTCCCAGCGCTTGCGCAGCTCCTCGAAGCGGGCATTGCGGTCTGCACGCGCCTCGACATAGGAGCCGAAGCCGCCGCCGTGGACCCACGCGCCCGCGCCGTTGATGCCCGGTTCGAGGGTGACGATGCGGCCGGCCGCGTTGTTGAGCAGCTCGCGGTCGTGGCTGATGAAGAACACGGTCTTCTTGGACTCGTTGAGCTTGCCCTCGAGCCAGCGCTTGCCCGGGACGTCCAGGTAGTTGTCCGGTTCGTCCAGGAGCAGGAGTTCGTCCGGGCCGGCGAAGAGCGCCTCGAGCACCAGCCGCTTCTGCTCGCCGCCGGACAGGCTCGACGCCGGGCGGTGCTGCGCGCGGTCGAACGGCAGTTCCAGCGCGGCCATGCAGACTTCGTCCCAGACAGTCTCGACGTCGTAGCCTCCTGCGTCTCCCCAGTCCACGATCGCCTGGGCGTACTGCATCTGGGTGGGCTCGTCGTCGTGCTCCATCATGGCCAGCTCGGCCTCGTCAACAGCGCGGGCAGCGGCGGCCAGTGCAGGCGGAGCAGCCGAAACCAGGAGGTCGCGAACGGTGGAGTCATCCCGGACCTGTCCGACGAACTGTCGCATGATCCCCATGTTGCCGGAGCGGCCGATTACGCCCTCATCCGGGACGAGGTCACCGGAAATGATGCGGAACAGCGTAGTTTTTCCCGTTCCGTTGGGTCCGATCAGCGCGGTCTTAGTGCCATCGGGGACCTTGAAGGTCACCCCGTTCAGCAGCTGGGTGCCGTCGGAGAGGAAGTAATCGATGCCTGAAACGTCAATATGGGCCACACGATCAATCTTCCCACGGCTCCCACCCTGGAGTTTCTGTCCAGATATCGCCCCCTAAATCGCCCTAAGGCCGCATTATCTGGACAAAAACCCCGGTGTCAGCTTCAGGCGGGGCGGCAGCCTCCGTTGGCGTCCTGGAATGTGTCCAACCGGTGGATGAAGGCGGCCATGGCCTCGCGTGAGATTGCGTCCAGTGGCCGGAATGTGCCGTCGATCCAGCCCTTCGAGATCCCGGACTGGCTGGTCCACGCGATTTCATCGAAGAAGGCAGCCTTGACGGGCACGTCCGAGAACGGCGAGGCGAGGGGCCCCGAGTAGCCCAAGGTGGCAGGCAGCCTGCAGTACTCGCCGCTGTAGCGGAAGATGAAGGCTGCCATGGCCTCGCGGCTCATGGAGGCTCCGGGGCGGAACGTGCCGTCCTCCCAGCCGTTTGCCAGCCCTTCCGCTTCAAGCCACGCAATTTGCTTGTAGTACAGGCTTCCGGCGGGGACGTCAACGAACGGAGACGTAGCCGGCGGTGTGAAGGCAGGGTTTCCCGCGAGCCGGTACATAAAGGCTGCCATGGCCTCGCGGCTGATTGCCTGGTACGGCCGGTAGGTGCCGTCGCCCCAGCCGGTGCTCAGGCCGGTGTCGTACATCCAGGTGATATCGGACCGGAAGCCCGATCCGCTGATGTCGGTGAACGGGTCCGGGGCGGTAATGGTAACGCCCGCCGCATCACCGGAAATGTAGTCAATCCGGACCTTGGTGCCGGCATGGGTCACGAAGGTGCTCCCTCCCTGCCAGGCGTGATTTGTCGCGTAGTACCCGGTGAAGGGGATTGTGGACGGCATCAGCAGCAAGGACGACACCGCAGTGGCGCCGCCGCGCTGGACGATCTTGACGCCCCTGTTGCCGTCAACGGCCAGCCTGGCGTCATAACCGACGGGGAGCCGCAGTTCAACGAAGTAGATTTCCCCGCTTCTGGGGTCCGTGAATTTCAGCGCCCGGTTGGCTTCCGTCCCCGCCCAGGCCTTGAGCGTGTAGCTCTTTCGTCCGGCCGCGATTCCCGTGTTCCGGATTTCGTCACCCCGGCCGAACCCGCCGGCTTCCCAGTGGCTGGAGCTGATGGTCGGCAGTTCGAACCAACGCGAAGCACCCATGAGGTCCATCGTGTCGCCGTACTCCCGCACGGTGCATGAACTGTCGGTGTAGTTCCCGTTGGTGTCCGCTCCGACGTCCGGCTTACCGCTGAGACACTGCAGGCTGTCGGAGTGCATGAGGCCCAGGACGTGGCCGAACTCGTGGGCCACGACGTTGTTGGTGAAATTGTTGGGGAGGGGCATGAGGATCCGGCCGCCCTGGTTCCCGGCGCTCCAGCCCGCTCCCAAAGCACCCCAGGACAGTTCGCTCACGGGAACGAAAACCACGAGCGCCTTGTACGGCCCGTTGACCCAGCCCAACTCGCGGGTCACGGTGTCCATGATCTCGTAGTACGTCTGGGTGGACCTTGCCGCCGATGCCACACCTGTCCTGGTGGAAGCGACGGACATGGACAGCCGGTTGTTCGACATTGTCTTCCAGAACGAACTGGATGCGTTGATCCCGGCCTTCGCAGCATTCAAATCGATGGCGGCTGTCTGCTCCGCTGTTTTGTCGGCGAGCTTGATGGTCACCAGCGTCACCTTGATATCACCGGCCCGGGTCAGGCTGCTCGCGGCACCCTGCGGGGTCTCCGCTTCCCGGATCGCCCTGAGAGCCTCGGGTTCAAAGGTGTGGTCGGAATGCGGCGTCCCCTCTGCAGGCTCCGACACCGGCGGCGCGGCCGGGTCCGACGGTGCGGCTAAAGCCGGCGCGGAAAGAGCTCCGAGGGAGGCTGCCGAAAGGAGCAGGGCCGATAGGACGGCGGCCGTCCGGTGAAGGAGATGCATCGGGAGTCAGTGCTTCTTTCCGTGTTCAGCAATCAAGCGCAGTGGACCATTGCGGGGCGAGCCATCCCAGAATAGGGTCCGCTTCGCCCCGAATCGGGGTCACGCGCCTAAAACTGTCGGAATCCTGCGCTGAAGCTGCGCTGGTGCTGCGCTATCCCGCCGCGACCAGGAATTCCTTGAGCAACGGGCCGGAGGTGGTGGCGCCAAGGCCGCCTTCCTCAACAAACACCGCCACGGCGAGGTCGCCGTGCACGGCCACAATCCAGGCGTGCGTCTTCGGCGGATTTTCGTCGCCGAATTCGGCGGTGCCTGTCTTGGCGCCCACGGGTTCTCCCGGAACGGAGGACAGGAACCCTGCGTGGCCCGAGGTCACCACTGCACGCATCATGTCGGCCAGCGCGGCAGCTTCCGCCGCCGTTACCGGCTTGTCCGCGGCTTTTGCGGGCGCAGGTGCGGTGGAGGTCAACGACGGTGACGCTCCGTCCGCGTTCGGGGTTCCGGCGCCGTCCGTGCCCGCGGTGTCGGTGCCGGCTTCCGCGTTCAGCACGAGGATGGGCGAGACGGGAGAGCCCTTGGCCACGGATCCGGCCATCACCGCGGCTGCCAGCGGGGAGAGGAGCACCTTGCCCTGTCCGATCATGGATGCGGCGTGCTCGGTGCCTTCGGCCTCGCCGGGGACCGAGCCGACGAAGGCAGCGGCCCCCAGGCCTGATGCCTCGACGGCCACTCCCAGGGACGTGGCTGCGGACTCCAGCTGTGCCTGGCTGACGGAATCCCGTGCCGCAATGAACGCGGTGTTGCAGGAGTGGGCAAACGCGTCACGCAGGGTGACGGACCCCAGCGAGCCTTCCGGGTAGCCCTCGGCGTTTTTGAACGTGCGGCCGTCGACCGTGAGCGTGGGCGTGCACTCAACTTTTGAGTCAGGGGTCATGCCGTTGCGGATCATGGCGAGCGAATCCACCATCTTGAACGTGGAGCCCGGGGCGTACTGGCCCAGCATTGCGGTGTTATAGCCGTTGCTGCCCGGACCCGACGCTGCGGCCAGGACCGCGCCGCTGGACGGACGCAGCGCCACGATGGCGGACGCCGGACCCACGTCGGCAAGGACGCCCTCTGCGAGCTGCTGAAGATTCGGATCCAGTGTGGTCTTCACAGGCGTTCCCGGCTTGATCTCAACCTGGAACAGCAGCCGGCGGCCTTCGTCGGGCAACGACTGCTTCTCCTCAGCTGTGAGCCCGGCCTTTTCGGCGAAGACCTGGACGCCATCAGTGCCGCGGAGTTGCGCGTCGTATTGCTGCTGAAGCCCGCCGGTGCCGGTGGTGTCCCCGGCCTTGAGCGTCCCGCCGGACTTCTCAATCTGTTCGGCGTTCGCCTCAGCCGCAGTACCGAGGAGGGCGCGGGCGAAGGTGCGGGTGGGTGCCAGCGGCAGGAAGTCGCGGATGGAGCGGGCGCCGGGAATCTCGGCGATCTGCGCGTCCGTGATGGTCCGGCCGTCCTCACGCAGGGTGATGGCGGTGACGAAAGCCTCGGGGCCGGCCGCCTGGACCTGCTGCGTGTAGGCGGCGGGGTCCACTCCCACCAGTTGGGCGAGTTTGGTGGCGGAAGCGGCCGGGTCGGCGGCGGCCAGCTTGGGCTTGTCGATGCCGACGTTCACCACCGGCCGGTATGTTACGAGCTTCGCGTCACCGGCGCCCAGGATCTCGGCCCTCTGCGGCGAGTGAACGGCAGTGCTGAGGACTTCGCCGTCCGCCAGTTCCGGGACCAGCAGGCCAGGCGTCCACACGGTCAGCCACTTGTCGCCCGACTTCTTCAGTTCGGCGGAAACGGTGTACTTCCAGTCATCGGAGCCGATCTTCCAGCTGTAGTTCAGTGGGACCGTCGCGGTGTCCTTCTCCAGTTTCAACTCGCCGCTTTCAACGGCCGGCTTGGCAGGCTCGAGCGCCCGGAACACCTCTTTCAGCTGTTCGTTGGCGGCCGCGGCGTCCTTGCCTTCGAAGGCAACGGAGCCTACATCCAGCGCCGCCACAGCAGACGCGAGCTGCTTCGCTGCGTCCTGCGCGCCGGCACGGCCGTCATCGCAGGCCACCAGCGATCCGCCAATTATTAGTCCGACAAGAGCAAGCGAAAGTTTCTGAAAGTTCCCCACCGCGCCATTATGCCCGTTGGCGCCGACAAACTTCTTGTCACAGCGTTCCTGCGCTCAGGCGGGGCGGATGATCCGGCGCTGCGTGGCGACGGAAACCGCTGCCGTGCGGTTCCTCAACGCCGAGCTTGCCGTAGATGTCGCGTGGACCCCCTGCCCGCCCTCGGCGGCAACTGAATGAGTCCTCAACAGCTCATACATTCCGCGAAAGGAATATTCATTGAAAACCGCGTCAACGTAACCCACGAGTACCCGGAGACCGCCCGCCAGAGGGCGGAGGAACTTCTGGAGATTGTCGGGCTCAGACCGGTCCGCGGCAAACGCCCGCACCAGCTGTCCGGCGGCCAGCGTCAACGCGTGAACATTGCCCGCGCCCTGATGGGACGCCCCGCCGTGCTCCTCGTGGACGAACCGACAGAGGCGCTGGACCACTCGCGGAGCGAAGAGATTGTCCGGCTCCTGCGGGAGGTCACCGACGAATTCCGCGTGGCCACCGTGATGGTCACCCACGACACCGAATTCGTGGCGCTGACCAATGCCGTGGCCACTATGCGGGATCGACGGATCTCAGCCCGTCAGCCCTCCGGCAGCGCCCCGTCACGGGCTTCATCGTAGGCGTCCCTGGCGTCCAGGATGCTGGGAACGTTTGACTCGGCCCACTCCCGGAGGACCGCGAGGGGGCCCAGCAGCGACTCTCCGAGGCCGGTCAGCTGATAGTCGACGCGCGGCGGGACTTGGGCGAACACGGTGCGGGTGATCAGCCCGTCGCGTTCAAGCGTTCTCAGGGTCTGGGTCAGGACCTTGGGCGTGATGACGTGGACGTGCTTGCGCAGTTCGGAGAAACGGACGGGGCCGTCAGCCAACACCTGGACCACAAGCGACGCCCATTTGTCCCCGATCCGTTGGAAAACAACGCGGGACGGGCATAGCGGATCCATGATGTCGGCACCGGGCATGAGACCAGGCAAAAGAGTATCCAATGAGCACCTCATTTCGCAGAAGCCATCGGTATCCTATAGATACTAACGGAATTCCTACGGTACCAAATGCGAGGAGCGGCATGAAAATCGCAGTGTACGGTGCCACCGGGATGGTGGGCGGCCAGATCGTCAAGGAGTCGCTGCGGCGGGGCCACGACGTAACGGCCATCTCGCGGACGGGCGCTCCGGTCCGGGGTGCGACGGCATGCAGCGCCGAACTGGCGGATGTCCGCACGTTCGCCAACATAGCCAGGGATCACGACGCCGTCGTGCTGGCTACGGTGCCCAGCCGCACCGGCGGCGACCACGGCGAATGGCTTGCGGCCATAACGGCCGCATTCGGCCATGCCGGCGATACCCGACTGCTGGTGGTGGGCGGATCCGGGGCGCTCGAAGTCAATGGCATCCGGTTGTGCGAGTCCCCCGGCTACCCTGAGCCGTACCGGCCCGAAGCCCGGACCATGGCCGCCGCCTACGACGAGATCCGGTCCGCTCCGGAGAGCCTCAACTGGACAATGTTGGCCCCAGCTCCCGTCATGCAGCCCGGTGCCCGGACCGGCACCTACACCACGGCGGCGGACTCGCCCGCCGGCCCGTCCATCTCCACGCAGGACTTTGCCGTGGCCCTGCTGGATGAGTTGGAGACTCCGTCCCACCACCGCGCCCGCTTTACGGTGGCAAACCCTGAAGGCATAGATGCCCGGCACACGCTGGACCGTCCCGTTTCCTGAGCTGGACGGCTAAAGGCCCAGCCGGGGCAGCGGCAAGCCGAATATGTCCTTGAGTGCATATTTAGCAGCATGGAAGCCCGGCATGCCGGTCACTCCGGGACCGGGCGGCGTTGATGAGGAGCACAGGTACACACCGGCCAGGGGCGTGCGCCACGGCACGGGGCTGATCACCGGCCGCTGGATCAGCCCGCGGAGGTCCATGAGCCCGGCAGCGAAGTCTCCGCCGACGTAGTTCTCGTTGTACTCGGCCAGCCCGGCCGCCGTCGTCACGTGGACCCCGACCACGAGGTCCCGGAAACCCGGGGCGAACCGTTCCAGCTGGGCCGAAACGGCCTCGGCCATATCAACCGTTGAACCCGTCGGGACGTGGCAGTAGGTCCAGAGGACCTGCCGCCCCATCGGAGCACGGGAACTGTCAAACCGTGACGGCTGGGACACCAGGACGTAGGGCCGTTCCGGGTGCCGCCCGGCAGCCACAAGGTTTTCGGCCTCTGCCATCTCGGCGCGTGAGCCGCCTACGTGGACCGTTCCGGCGTCGGCCAATCCGGCAGCTTCCCACGGAACAGGTCCGGACAGGATGAAGTCCACCTTGCAGGCAGCGTTGCCGAAACGGAAGGACTCCAGCTGCCGTCGGTAGCCGGCAGGCAGGCTGTCCCCGGCAAGCCGGAGCAGTGCCGGCGGCGCAATATCAAGAAGTGTCGCCTTGGCCGCCGGCAGCTCCTCCAGGGAGCCGATCCGCCGCCCGGTTTCGACCGTCCCGCCGTGGGCTTCGATGTCCCGGACCATGGCCCGGGCGATCGACACGGACCCGCCCACGGGAATTGGCCAGCCCTGCGCGTGGGCCAGCGTTCCGAGCATCAGCCCGGCCCCTGAAGGTGCCAGGGACGGCAACCGCCCCACGGAGTGCGCGGCGACACCGGTCAGGAGCGCCGGCGCCAGTTCCTCGCGGAACCTGGCACCCCATGCCGGTGAGCCCTGCTCGAGTGTCCGCAGCCCGAAGAGGATAGCAGCGACCGGATCGTGGGGGACCCGCAGGAGCTGATTAAGGGTGAAGTCGGCAACGCCGTTCGCCCGTCGCACGAGGGGTGCCATCAGCCGCCGGTACGCAGGACCGTCGCGTCCCAGCCCCGCGACGGTCCGGTCCAGCGAGTGATACGCCAAGGCTGCCCGGCCTCCGTCCAGGGGCGATCCGAAGGAGAGCTCCGGCGTGATGAGGTCAACGCGCCGGGACAGCTCGAACGCCCGGAAGAACGGCGACGCAAGGGCCATGGGCTGCACGGCAGAGCAAATGTCGTGCAGGTGGCCCGGCTGCATCAGCTCGGACGTCCGCAGCCCGCCGCCCGGCGTGTCGGCTGCCTCATACACGTGCACCTTGAGGCCGGCGCGGGCCATGGTCACCGCAGCGGCGAGCCCGTTTGGGCCGGAACCGACGACGGCGACGTCAGGCATTGCTGGCTGCCCGCCGCCAGGGGAGGACCGAGGCCCCAGGGTCTCCGGGATTCAACCGCAGCCAGTCCCGGGCGCCGTCGAACGGCCCGCCCTGGGGATCGTCGAGTTTATGGCGGCGGATGACGTCGTAGCCCGGGTCCCAGATGTCCCAGGCCACGCGGACCATAAGGTACGCCGTGGCAATCATGTGCAGGGCGACTGCCAGTACGTAGTAGGGCATATCGATATTGTGCTGCGTCGGGCCGCCGCTGGTCACCTGGCCCAGGTACATCCACACGGCCGCCCAGTGCAGTCCTTCGATCCCCTGCCAGATGAGGAAGTCGCGCCAGCGCGGACGGGCCAGGGCCAGCAGGGGGATCAGCCAGATGACGAACTGCGGGGAGTACACCTTGTTCGTGAGGATGAAGGCCGCCACGATCAGGAAGGCCAGCTGTGCCAGCCGTGGGCGGCGGGATGCCGTCAGGGCAAGGATTGCGATGAGCACGCAGCTGATGAGGAACAGGTTGAGGGCGAGGGTGTTGATCGCCTCCGGCCCCAGGACCGGCCATTGCAGGCGTCCGGCCACAAGGTTGTATGCGAACCAGGGGGAGCTGTAGCCGGCTGGGCGGTCCTCCGTGAATTGGTAGAAGTACTTCCAGCCGGAGGGGTTCATCGCGGCTATGGGGATGTTGACGGTGAGCCAGGCCGCGGCTGCTGCGGCAGCGGTGACCAGCAGCGGACGGATTTTCCCCGTGCGAAGGGCCAACAGGAGGATAGCCCCGAATACCAGGACCGGATACAGCTTGGTAGCCGTACCCAGGCCGATGAAGATACCGGCCAGCACCAGCCGGTCGCGCGAGAAGAAGTACATGCCTACCGCCAGCAGGCCAACGGCCCACATATCCCAGTTGATCACTCCGGCGAGGATGATTCCAGGTGCGATGGCCACCATGGCCGCGTCCCACGGCCGGCGGCGGCTCATGCGAGCGGTGGCCAGGACCGTGACGATCCAGACGGCCGCGATCAGTGTTGCGTTGACGTCGAAGTACCCGAGGATGCGCGCGTCCGTGGCGCCCTGCCCGGGAACCAACATGGCTGTCAGTCCCGCGATGACGCCCATCAGGACGGGATACTCGAAGAAGCTGCCCTCGCTGAAAAAGGGGAAGGTGCCGTCACCCAGTCCCCGGTTGCGGAAGAGTTCCGGAAAATCCGAGTAGCACGTGGAATAGAACTGGCCCGGCGACTCCCAGCCGTTTAACCGGCAGTAGTTCTTGACCATGACGCTTGCCAGGGCGGCCAGCACGGTGAGGATGATGAGGACGCGTTCAACGGTGAAAATTCCGGGTGAGACGATGCCCGGTGCAGCCCGGTGACCCATGGGGCCGCCGATCAGCTCGGTGAAGTTCCTGAGCAGGAGATCGCTTCGGCTCGGAATAACCAGGCGGGACCGTTTTCGGTGCGCCGGCGGCATTGTCTCCTGCATTCCTCGAGCTTACCTTCGCTCTTGCGGGATCAGGACAGGCGAGAGCGGGCGGCCCGCCCGGGGGAGCCCCTCCGGCAAACAAAAAGCCCACGCGTCGCCGCGTGGGCTTTTTGGGCATGGATATCGATGGTTGCCATCAGGCCCTCCTGGTTGTTCCATCCCCGACTGCAGCCCGGGAATTTCAGAAAGAGGGTCCTGCCTTAGCGGATGACGCCCATTTGGTGCATTACGACGTATACGTCTTCACGCTTCTGGTCGAGGAGCTGGCCGTCAAACAGCGTTTTGTCCTTCAGGGCAGGCTGCCAGCCAAGGCGCAGTATGCTCCGGAGTCTTTTCATCATGGTTACCTCCTCCCGGGGTGTGTCTCGCCGGCGGCGGTGGCGGCGGGGTTGGATGCGGCGGTTTGCCTCGGTCGTGCTGACAGGGGTGCTGACACTGGTGCTCACAGTGAATCCTTTGATTGGTTGAATAATGAATTGGCTGGAAATGGGCATGACAATTAAGGCCAGTTAATTGCGGGAATTAATGGTTTGAATAAGGGCGCGAAAATGCCCGGTTAATATGTCCGCGAAAAAGCGCTAAACAATGAGTGGATTCGCTGAGCGAAGGGTGGCCCCTGGATGCAGTTACGCCGCAGTCCCCAACAAGAAGCTGGGTTCCGAACTATGGGGTGTTGCGTAACCGCACGGGCCCGCGTGGACGGCCGACTGCCGCAAGGCTTCCTTAGTCAGGAAGCCGAACACCGAAACTCCGGCCGCAAGGCAGGAATCGGCGCGGGTCAGGAGCCGGTCAGTCCGTGATTTGGGCGCGATTCAGCAACAGAGGCCGGGGACGCGGTGATGGTCATCTTCCATCCGCTAGTCAAAGTAATCATTTTTCCCAACCTCCTTTTCTGCTATGCCGCTGCTCAGTTGACTAACTGGACAACGCGCGCCGGTGACCCTGGCAGGACGCACTGGAGTCAGGAATAAAATTACACCAAGCTCAGGGCTTTTGCCTACTGAATTTGAAAGATTCCCCGAAATATTTGATAAATCGTCTTTATAGTCCCCAGCGGACCACGGCGGGGGTCTTCTTATCCCATCCGAGGGTGCAGACTTTCGCGGTTCCGAGGATGAAGTGCCGGCCTTCCTCAGGGTCGAGCCCGAGCCAACGCGCTGTCAGGATCCTGGAGAAGTGCCCGTGGGCCACAATGAGCACGTTGTCGAGTCCGGATTCCAGCACGCGGGCCACGATCTTGTCCGCCCGCGCTGCCACTTCCTCCAGGGCCTCGCCGTTGGGAACACCGTGCGTCCAGATCAGGTACTCCGGGTTGTCCTTGCGGATCAGGTCCGAACTGATGCCTTCGTAGTCCCCGTAGTTCCATTCCACCGCGAGGGGTTCCTGTTCGGCGTCGGGGAAGCCTGCCAGTTCCGCCGTGCGGCGAGCCCTCCGCAGCGGCGAGGTCAGCACGAGGTCGAAGTCGACGCTGTCGAGGACCTTCCGTGCCTCCACCGCCTGCTGCTCGCCTTCCACCGTGAGGGGAAGATCGGTGAGTCCGGTGTACTGGCCGCTCTTTGACCACTCGGTTTCACCATGGCGCAGGATCCAGAGCTGGGGGCGGGCAGTGCTGTTGAGTGACATCACTTATGACTCCTCGGTAGTGGAAAGTTCGACGCCGGCGGCCGGCTCGTGTTCGGCGGCTTCAGGCTGGTCCGCCCACCACTCGCGCAGCTTTGCCTCTGCTACTGCGGGTTCCAGCGGGCCGTGCTCCATGCGCTCTTCAAGCAGGAACTTGTAGGCCTTGCCCACCACGGGCCCGGGCTTCAGGCCGAGAAGGGCCATGATCTGGCCCCCGTCGAGGTCGGGCCGGACTGCTTCCAGTGATTCCTGTTCACGCAGCGCCGCGATGCGCGCTTCAAGGTCGTCATAGGCAAAGGACAGCCGGTCCGCCTTGCGCTGGTTTCGGGTTGTCACGTCGGACCGCGTCAGCAGATGCAGGCGGTCCAGGAGGGGCCCGGCGTCGGTCACGTAGCGGCGGACCGCGGAGTCGCTCCAGCCGGCCTCCCCGTAGCCGTAGAAGCGCATGTGCAGCTCGACCAGCCGTGCCACGGCCTTTATGGTGTCATTGTCGAAGCGGAGGGCCTTCATCCGCTTCTTGGTCAGTTTGGAGCCCACCATGTCGTGGTGGCGAAAGCTCACCGCACCGCCCGGCTCAAAACGGCGCGTAGCCGGCTTTCCGACGTCGTGCATCAGGGCGGCAAACCGCAGGACAAAATCCGGGCCGGGCACGGGGCCGTCAGCCCCGGTCTCCATCCCGGCGGCCTGCTCCAGAACCTGGAGGGAGTGTTGGTAGACGTCCTTGTGCCGGTGGTGCTCGTCGGCCTCCAGGCGCAGGGCGGACACTTCCGGCAGGACGAATTCGGCAAGGCCGGTGTCCACCAGGAGGTCTATGCCTACGCGGGGGTGCGATCCGCAGATGAGCTTCACCAGTTCCTCGCGAGTCCGCTCCGCCGAGATGATGGTGATCCGCTCCGCCATCCGCGTCATCGCCTGCTTTACGTCGTCGCGGACCGCCACACCGAGTTGGGAGGCAAACCGGGCCGCCCGCATCATGCGCAGCGGGTCATCAGAAAAGGACGTCTCCGGCGCGCCCGGCGTGGCCAGCACGGAGGCGTGAAGGTCGCGGACTCCGCCAAACGGGTCCACGAGTTCCATCGAGGGCAGGCGCAGCGCCATGGCATTGATGGTGAAGTCCCGGCGAAGGAGGTCCTCGGTCAGCGATGAGCCGAACGCGACGGCGGGCTTGCGCGACTCAGGGTCGTAGGCGTCTGCCCGGTAGGTGGTGATCTCAATCTGGAAACCGGACTTCCGCATTCCGATGGTGCCGAAGGCCCGACCGATCTCCCAGAAGTTGTCCGCCCACTTGCGGATCAGGGCCAGGGTCTGGTCGGGCGTGGCGTCCGTGGTGAAATCAAGATCGGGGGAGATCCTCCCCAGGAAAAGGTCACGCACGGGTCCGCCCACCAGCGACAGTTCATGCCCGGCGTCGACGAAGCGCTGACCGAGCTCCAGGACCACCGGGTCCACATGGAAATCGACGGTGTGGGAGTCGGACTTTTGATGTGCGTGCGCCATAGTTACTTAAGCTTGTCAGAAAACCACGCCAACAAGCACCAATAGGGGCCGCCGAACCACGCCGTTACGCCGCGGGTTCCGGAAACTGCGTCACACGCAGTCCACTTTCTTGTCATGTTCCGGTCATCACCAAGGGGCAAGAGTCGTTAGAGTGGACTTCATGGCCCATCCCGTACCGAGTGCTCCAGGCAGGAGGACAAACCCACCGTTGCCGTCGGCAATCGGTGCCCATGTCGCGCCCGCCCAGCACCCGGGGCCGGCCTCGCTGCCCACGGTCGAGGAAGTCTCCGCCGGGGGCGTTGTTGTTGACACGTCCGACGGCGAGCTGAGGGTTGCGATCATCGCCCGCCTGAACCGCGGCGGACGCCTCGAATGGTGCTTGCCGAAGGGCCACCCGGAGGGCAAGGAAAAGAACGAGGAAGCGGCAGTCCGTGAAATCGCCGAAGAAACGGGCATCAGCGGCAATATCCTGGCCCCGCTCGGCAGCATCGACTACTGGTTCACCGTCAGCGGGCACCGGGTTCACAAGACCGTCCACCACTACCTGCTCCGGGCCACCGGCGGCGAGCTGACCATCGAAAACGACCCCGACCAGGAAGCAGTGGATGTCGCCTGGGTGCCCATCCACGAGCTCGCACGCAAGCTTTCCTTTCCGAATGAGCGCCGCATTGCCGACCTCGCCAGAGAAGTCCTGCCGGAACACCTCTGAGGTCATGTGACTGATTCGATTAGGCGCCCGCGTGCGTAACTGCGCACTCTTGAGACGATGAAGGCCATGCCAGCAGCCAATCCAGCTACCCCCGAGCCGGGCTCGGCCGATTCCAGGACTGTCCAGCAAGGAGAGGCCCGTTCCAGCGCCATCATGGCGGCAGGGACCCTGGTCTCCCGTTTCCTTGGCTTCGGCAAGACGTGGATGCTCGGTGCGGCCCTTGGCCTGGGCTCCACCGTCAATGACACCTTTATCAACGCCAACAACCTGCCGAACCTGATCTTTCTGTTGGTGGCCGGCGGCGTGTTCAACGCCGTCCTGGTCCCCCAGATCATCAAGGCCAGCAAGGCACCGGACAGGGGAGCGGACTACATCAGCCGGCTCCTTACGCTGGCTGTCCTGGTGCTTCTGAGCCTGACCCTGCTCGTCACCCTCCTGGCTCCGTGGGTCATCGAGCTGACCACGCAGGGGTACTCGGCCGAACAGAAATCACTCGCGGTTTCCTTCGCGTTCTGGTGCCTGCCCCAGATCTTCTTCTACGGCCTTTACGCCCTGTTGACGCAGGTGTTGAACGCCAACGGGGCTTTCGGTCCGGCCATGTGGGCGCCCATCCTGAACAACATCGTGGCCATCGCCGGCCTGGGCATGTTCATCTGGATCCTCGGGCCCAACGTCACTAATCCCCACACGCTGGACAACTGGGGGCCGACCCAAACATTACTGGTGGCCGGGTTCTCCACCGTGGGCGTGGTGGCCCAGACCGCCATCCTGCTGATTCCGGTGTTCAGGCTCAGGCTGGGGCTCCGTCCCAGGTTCGGCTGGCGCGGGGTGGGGCTCGGCCAGGCCGCAAAACTGAGCGTCTGGACGCTGCTGACTGCCGCCGTCGGGCAGCTCGCTTTCCTGTACGTCATGCGCATTGCCACCATTCCGGGTGCCGAGCGGCTTCGCCTCGAGCACGCGGGGGACCTCTCCGCCGCTGCCACCCTGCCCGGCAACGCCGTGCTGGAGGTGGCCAGCCAGTTATACCTGCTGCCGCACTCCATCATCGCCTTGTCCCTCGCGACTGTGCTGTTCAACCGGATGACCCGGGCCGTCCAGGACGGGAACCGGGCCGAGCTGCGCGACGCCCTGTCCCATGGCCTCAGGACCATGGCGGTGGCCACGGTCTTCGGGGCACTGGCACTGTTCGCCCTCGCCGGGCCGCTGGGCATGTTCTTCTCGGGCGGCAAAGAGCAGGACGGCGTGATGCTCGCCCAGACGCTCACCATCCTGGCCCTCAGCACGCCGTTCATGAGTGCCAACTTCATGATGTCCCGGGTCTTCTACGCAAACGAGGACGCCCGGACCCCGTTCTACATCCAGCTCGTGCTGGCGCTCGTCAACGTCGTGGCGGCGTTCTGCATCCAGTTCCTGCCCTTCGACCAGATTATTTTCGCCATTGCCATCCTGTACACGGGCGGAAACATCCTGTCCGTGGTTGTGAGCGCGTTCTTCCTACGCCGCCTGCTGGGTCATCTGGACGGTCCGCGGATCGCCAACTCGTACATCCGAATGGGTTACGCGGCGCTGGGTTCCGCTGTGGCCGGCGCCGGTACGCTGTGGCTCATGGGCAGCTACAGTGCCGATGGATTCGCCTGGAGCGGCAGGATCGAGGCCTTGGTGACCATTGTCGTCGTCGGGCCTGTGATGCTCGTGGCATACCTGTTGCTGCTGAAGCTTTTCCGCGTCACGGAACTTCGCGACCTGTTGCAGCCCCTGCTGGGCCGGTTGGGCCGGGGCTCCGCTCCAGCCGCCGCACCGGCGGCTCCGGGGACGCCGGCGGGCACCGCTTCGGCACGGGAACGGACGACGGCGGAGCGCGCCACAGTTTCGGTCGATACCGGACTGATTCCTAGGATATCCGGAGAGTTCGATGCCGCATCATTCCGCGCGGGACCGCAGGTTCAAGAACCGCCCCGGCACGACGACGGGCAGCATCCCGCGACCGCGGGCGAATACCTCCCGGCAGAGGAAGTGCCCAACACGGCCCGCGGGAGCATCGTGCGTGAGGAGATCCCGCTGCCTGGCCGCAGGACCTTCCAGGGAACGGCCGGCCGCAACCCGTACTTCAGCAAGCACCGAAGGAAGAAAAGGTGACAACGCGGCGGTTTCACAGCGCCTGTCTCACACGGCCGTTATGCTCCATCGGCTAGGATCAGAAGCTAACTAGGGTAATTACAGACCAGAAATTAACCGGCTAACCGGTGTATCCGCTTTGGCATGACCGAGGCGGCAATTCCCCGGACAGTCTAGGAGGAACCCGTGTCCCACCCGATCGATGTTGGATCAGTGCTCGGCGGCCGCTACAAGGTCACCGCCACCGTATTGACCTCACACGACCATGATCTGGTGCTGGATGGTGTTGACCAAGTCCTCAACCGGCCAGTGAGCATCCTGGTTGCGGGTCCTGACAATGCGGAGCAGGTAGCCCAAAGCGCCCGTGAGGTTGCCACCGGCGAACGTCCCGGAAATGTGCAGATCCTGGACCTTGGCGTCAGCGATTCCACAACCTACCTGATCACCAA
The DNA here is from genome assembly GCF_030812315.1 of Arthrobacter oryzae. Lineage (GTDB taxonomy): Bacteria > Actinomycetota > Actinomycetes > Actinomycetales > Micrococcaceae > Arthrobacter > Arthrobacter oryzae_B. The sequence goes on from NZ_JAUSSM010000006.1 coordinate 172,459, forward strand.
CCACACGTCGGCCGCCGACCTCCTGGACCTCGTGGTGGCATCCAACCCGCCCTACGTCGAGCCCTTCTTCACGGACACCCTCGGCAGCGAAATTTTCGGCCAGGCCCGTTCCCACGAGCCGGAGACCTATGACGGCCTGTACGACGAAGAAGAAGTTGACGCCGGCTACATCAATTACGGCAACAACCAGCCCGCCGGACAGGAACGCAAGAAATCATCGCCCCCGGTGGTTCCGCCGGTTGTCCCGGCGCGCGTTGCACCGGCGCGCCCGTCGTCGGCGCCATCCCTTGGCTCCTCCGGCGCCGGTGCTGCCAACGGACGCGGATCCGGTGCAGGGGCTGCTGCTGCCGGTGCCGCCGGGCTCGCGGCCGGTGCCGCAGCGGCGGGCAAGTCGTCCAGGGAGCCTTCCACCGCGCCCCAGGCGACCACCCCGCAGCAGGCGGTTCCCCAACAGGCCAGCACACCGGCGTCGGCCCCCAGCGCGCAGCGGAACACAGAATCGCTGAGTGCCCAGGCCTCGGCTGCTGAATCTCCAAAAGTGTCCCTGTGGGCGGACGATGACTACGACTACACGGATGAAGCGGCGCCCTCCACCGGACCAGCCAAAACAGCACGGGAACGCATGGCTGGCACCTTCCCGGCCTTCGCCCGGAACGGTCGGGACGACGAAACAGACGAATATTATGACGACGAAGAGCCTCCAGAGCGCGAGCCCCGGTCAATGCGCTGGCTCGTGGGCGGGCTGCTGGCTGCCGTATTGGTAGTTGGCCTCATCTTTGCCGTATCCAACCTGGGAAGCCTGTTTAAGAGCGAGCCCCAGAGTAATCCCGTTCCAGGAACGTCCGGCACCGCGCAACCCCAGACGTCCGGGCAGGCCACGCCCAGCGCATCTGCGCCGGTGGCAGGTCCGCCGGCGGTCGAGGGCGTCTCCCGCCTGGGTGACTTTGATTTTGCCGCCACCTACGACGGCGACCTTTCCAAGACGTTCGACGGCAACGGTGCAAGCTATTGGTCGGACATGGAGTTCGCCACGGACAACTGGGGCGGCCTGGCTCCTGACGTGTCCCTCGTCGTCAAGCTGAAGAATCCCTCGAAAGTCTCTTCCATCACGCTGAGCCAGCTGGGCGGTTCCGGCGGCAGCATCAGCGTGCTGACAAACGACCGCCCGTCCATGGAGGGAGCCAAGCAGGTTGGGAGCAACAGCTTCACCTCGCCGGACCTGACCATGCCGCTGCCTGAGCCGGTTACGGCCCAGTACGTGATTGTGTCCATCAAGAACCTTCCCAAGCTGGCGGCGCCCAAGACGCGCTTCGGCTACGGGCTCCGCCTCGCCGAGATCAAGGTTCAGTAGGGGACGGCACGCCCGGCAGCAACGGGCCCACCGGCGCGTTGGAGGCCCGGTAACAGGGCGTCTCCCAGCCCAGCAAGGCGGTACCCTGAGTGGTGGCGTCTTGTTGGGCTACCGCCTACCCCGGAATATTCAGCACCAACAATGGGTTGTGCCATGTGGCCGGCCATCAAAAGCAGGCGCATCGACTAAGGAAGAGGTTCACCGTTCAGTGAGCAACGCAGAAAACACCGCGTCCCAGGTACGTGATGTCATCATCGTCGGCTCCGGCCCTGCAGGCTACACGGCTGCAGTCTATACGGCACGAGCCAACCTGAAGCCTCTGCTCCTTGCCGGTTCCGTTACGGCCGGTGGAGAACTGATGAACACCACCGATGTGGAGAACTACCCCGGATTCCCGGAGGGAATTATGGGTCCGGACCTGATGGAGAACTTCGAAAAGCAGGCCGCACGCTTCGGAACGGAAATCCAGTTCGAGGACGTCACCGCACTTGACCTCGACGGCGACATCAAGACCGTCACCATCGCCACGGGAGAGACGTTCCAGGCCCGCTCCATCATCCTCTCTACCGGTTCGGCTTACCGCGAGCTCGGTCTTCCCAACGAGAAGCGACTGTCAGGCCACGGCGTTAGCTGGTGTGCAACCTGCGATGGTTTCTTTTTCAAGGATCAGGACATCGCGGTTATCGGCGGCGGAGACTCCGCCATGGAGGAAGCACTGTTCCTCACCAAGTTCGCCAAGTCAGTCACAGTGGTGCACCGCCGGGACACGCTCAAGGCATCCAAGATCATGGGCGACCGGGCGCAGGCCCACGAGAAGATCAACTTCGTGTGGAACACAGCCGTTGAGGATGTGCTGGGCGGGGACAAGGTCACCGGCCTGAAGCTGAAGAATCTTGTGGACGGCACCGAATCTGAGTTGGCTGTAACAGGCGTCTTCGTAGCCATCGGAAACGATCCGCGCACCGAGCTCATCAAGGACACGCTGGACCTTACGCCGGAGGGCACCATCGCCGTCGAGGGCCGCAGCTCCAAGACGAGCGTCAAGGGCGTATTTGCTGCCGGCGACGTTGTGGACCCCACGTACCGCCAGGCCATCACTGCATCCGGCTCGGGCTGCGTTGCAGCCATCGACGTCGAGCACTACCTCGCAGACTTCCACGCCTAAACAGCGCACTATTGATCCGAAGGGAAACAACAAGGCAATGAGCAACGCAAAAGACGTAACGGACGCAAGTTTCAGCACGGATGTACTGTCGGCCGACAAGCCGGTCATCGTGGACTTCTGGGCGGAGTGGTGCGGTCCCTGCCGCAAGCTGGGCCCCATCCTGGACGAGATCTCTGTCGAGTACAGCGAGAAGGTCAATGTCGTCAAGGTGAACGTCGATGACAACCCGGCTATTGCTGCCGAGTACGGTATCACCTCGATTCCAGCTGTCTACCTGTTCGAGGGTGGCGAGGTGAAGAACACCGTCATCGGTGCCAAGCCGAAGCAGTTCTTCGAGAAGGAATTTGCCGACGTCCTCTCGTAGCACGCTGGCCGCTTAAGGGCGGATCAAGCGCCGTTGACCACGCAGACCCCCGGACTTGCGGGGCGAAACGGTGGCCATCACTCAATCAGGGTGATGGCCACCGTTTTCGTTTCACGGTTCGGGTCGTGTCCCGGCGCGTCGGGAGTACGTGTCCGCAGTGCAAGTAGCCATTTGGGGTGGGAATCGAACTTTGAGGCGCCAGTGGGTCCGGACGGTACCGGGGGAGGACTGCAGAGATCGGATTCAGGCAAGGGGCTTACGTGGCAGCCGGCCATCGACGGAACCTAAACTTCGGTCAGTTGGTTCAGGCGATACTCTTCTGCAGAAGAGGCTCACAGTGTGACCGGAATTGTGCCCCTACCTGGGGTCACCCAAACTCGTCCGACTGGGGTGTCAAGGCATCTGGAGGCGAAGAATCACAGGCTGGCCGGCGGCGGAGAGATGGCTTCGCAACGATGGTCGGCGGCCGGATCTCAAACATTCGGGCCTTGGCGGCAATCAGGCTAACGGCCAGCTCCTGACGGCGAGTGTTTCACGTGAAACACTGGGCCGATCCTGACGGTGAGTGTTCACGTGAAACACGCTAATCTGAGTTCCTGAGAGCCTGCGGGGCTACTGGCACCGAACCCTCATCGGCCCTGGAATCGCGACAAATACAGCGAGACTGTCCAGGCAGCAACTCAGTCTACGAAGGCTGATGGGGTCGGAGCGGAGTGCGGGCGTGGGGGACGGGTGGATTGGCGGAAACCTACGTGTGGACGCACCCGCTGGCTCAACAGTGTCTGCGGGCTGACGTTTCACGTGAAACAACCGCCGCCCCATGTGCCTATTTCCCGCCCCAGGGTGCCTCGAGCCCACGACTCCACAGCACCCGTTGATTCTTACACCCTCGATCCCAGCCCAGGCACGTCCGGGCATGCCAGGTGATCTACCTACTGACCGCCCGAGGCCCGGCTGACCTCAGGATGGGAAACTGCATCCCCACCTCGGCATTGTGTCCGCCGAGAAAAACCTGCAAAAGCGCCGCCTCGTTGACATCAATCGAACCTACGAGCATAGTTCCCACCCCCATGGCGGAGCGAAGCCCCTCGGGAACTAGTCGCTGAATCAGTCAGATCCACATTGCTCCAAAATGAAGTGCGCTCCAAAAACCTTGGGAGATTGCTCGAATCTGCACACCTCGTGCAAAGGAGGAGTCGTGACATGGCAAGGCGGCCCTCATGGGTTTGCTGCCTCGCGTACCAGCAAGTTCCGGTCGGAGGACCCGCTACTTGTGCGTTGATGCGCTCATGTCGGGCCGTTGCGCCTGCTGCGGGTATCCCTTGTGCCTGCACTTGAATCCATCTTGATTTCTTCACCGGTGGTCGGCTAGCTGCCTGCACAAACCAAATGCGTGTTGCCGATCCAGGATCCAAATCGGTATTGTCGCCGCCGGAACATCGCACGCTTGGCAACTGGAACGACGGCCGGTCAGCGAGAATGCCCAAACCCAGAACCCGTGGCGTGAACAATCCATTGGGGACTGCTGACGCAACGGCAGCAGTCCCCGACAATGCCCAACCGCTCGTCCAGGTATAGCGAACGCAGGATCGGAGCCAGGGGCGACGTATGTTTCACGTGAAACATAGCTGGCGGCTATCAATTGCCCACCGCAGAACGCGGCTCAGCCACTACCTCCAATTGCGAAGCTCGATGCGAAACCGGTGCGCAGCAGAGTCCCGCCTGCGGAGTGTTGATTTCGCATCCTGTAAAAGGTGAGAAAGGCCAGAGCAGGAAGCAACCCTGAAGCTCGCAGTCGACCAGAAGGCCCTGGTCCTGTACTCCGAGGAAATGTTGGAGAGCCGGCGCCTCCTGACGCCGTCGAACCGCGCGAACACGACGTGCACAACTCGATAGCGAACGTCCACACACGCCGACTGCGGCTTCGTGGCTGCGCATTCCTCGACGACGCGTTCGTCGACTATTCGGGGGCGGTCATTCTGCCATCAACAGATTCCAGTTCCTTAAGCAGTGCACAGCCTCCGATCCTTCCGGTGTTAGACCGCCCTGATGGTGTCCGCCGACCAGAAGCTCAGTGAGAAGGGGCTCTGTTGTAAGTGACTACTGTCGTGGTTGTACATGACTACTGTCGGGGCAACCCTAGGACGCCACGCGGGGCTTCGAGGCGGCCCGAGCGACGCACCGCACTGCGCGTCGGTAGCTATATCGGCCGGGGTGAGCAACCGCCCCGAGCCATCAGATGGCTCCGAGGCTTCCTGTTCAGGGCATTCGGGAACCCGCGAACTGCTCCACGCCCCCGCAGTACGGGGACGGCCAGAATGGCCACCGAAGATGAGGGCCATCAACTCGGCACGCACATAATGTTTCACGTGAAACGGAAATTCACACGACCTGTGGGAATTCATCAGGCTCTTGTCCGCTTCCTGCAGAGTGGACCCTGAGTACAGGCACAGGGGATCCAACAACCGCATGATGAATAGCCGCCGTCGGATGCCGGGCTCTTGGTTGTCGCTGCCGCGGGCAGAGTCCGTTTGCACCAGGCCGGCACTGGACCCGGGTCCGGGACTGTTCCAGGCCAGGTGGCACGCAAGCCCAGCTGACGGCATCGGCTGCGCGAGCCAAGGAAGACGGGCTCCAGTCACGTACGTTTCACGTGAAACACTGATTTCGCATGCGCTTAGTAACCGATCGAGATTTCACTGCGTCGTCCAGACAAAATCTTGAGAACAGTATTGGGCAACGCACGAAAGGAAGGCACCGATCCGGGGCCCAGATGAAAGGGCTCCCGCCCAGCCGAGGTCAGCGAATACACCGACCTTAGCCTCCCGTCCTGCCAGTAGGGCGCATGGACCTCGACAGTCGCTACAGCAGGCCACTCGAGGCAGTCTGGCTCCGCCATGTACTGGGCCCCACCATATGGTCTGCCCAAGGATTCTCCGCTTGGTCGCTGATAAGCCAGCTGGGACCACAAACCGGCAAGCAGACACTGAGTCCGCACCTCACTCATGCAGTTAGCCTGCGCACACACAGCAGGTCCTCTCTTGAACCATCATGTGCAAGATAGCCAGTTCGTACTGCGCAAGAAGCCATCCTTGCCCACACTCATGCACGTGCCTGTCCATACAGATGCCAAACCGGCTGCCCTGCTGCGGAGACCGCCCGTCAACCAGCCCTCCGAGGTCCCGGCCACGCTGGCAGCCTATCCATCACTGCACGACTGGCCTATGCTTTTGTGCCTCCAATGGGATCTCAAGGTACGCGCCCAAGAACCATCACTGGGATGAACTCAGACACCCACGGAACTTCTGATATTTCCGATTCTATTGATGTGCCACCCCGATCTGCCAGACATCCTGACCTGGCCGCACCGCATCTCGCGAACTGTGACCGGATCCTGATGCGGCGCAGACCGGCGATGATCGACCCGCTCCACAATGGCCAGATACGTCGGCGGGCAGACAAACCATCTGCACGCGCCCAAACCACTCGCACACTACGTCGCCGATGCTGCTCTCCGTCGCCACCTGAGATGTTCCATGATGAAACCCTGGCCCAGCATTTTGACCGGGTCAATTTACGGCACCCTGCAGATATTGCCCGCAAGGTACAGCATCACGACGTACGGCATCACGACGCGTAGAGGGGCGCTACTCTACTGCCGCGAGCAACCCAGCCCAAGGCTGAGAAGTCGTCGTACAGCAAACTGCCCATTTGTGTGGATGATGCCTGCCCTCGGTTCATAAATGGAGACAGAGGCCGTGCTGGGGATCTGGAGTGATCACCTTTCGGTGGTGTCGACGCACGTCCGCTTCACCCAGGCCGGCGAAGAAGGAGAGAAAGAAGAACATTCCACGGATTGCGGATAACTCCGGTCACTGGCAAAACACCCTGTTCCCAAGGTTGACCACTCACCACAACCTCACCTTTGATGTGCGGCAGTGTGGCGTAGCCCTGTTCTGGAGGACTGCGCAATAGCGTTCTGTGGGCCACTCAGACTCTGCCGCAGCGCGTTGATCGAATCACTCGGCAGCAACCATCCATCACCAGCGGTGCCGGTTTAGGGATGACAGCTTCCGCTCGCTAAATGTTCCCGTCCCACTTACACGCAGAAAGGCACTGACTAGACCGAGGTTGAGCGCACAGGGGGAGCACATGCAATTCACCGCCGAGACGACTGGCGCCCGACTTTTCCCCAGTCTTGATCCATTTCTCCACAGAAGATATCCACATGCTTATCCACAGGGCCATCGAGGGAGGAGCCCCTGTGATGCTCGACATATACGGCAGGATTAGCGGTCGGCCCTGCAGTGTGGCAGGAGTCACTTAATGCGGCGCTTGTGAAGGGTGCTGACTAGTCGGCGCGATAGTCTTGAAATCGCCCCAAAATCGGGCCATATTCGCTGAAATTGCCAGAATTGATCCTAATTCTGGCCCGGAAAGCTCGGAGTGCGATGTTTCACGTGAAACACGTTAGGCGGTAGTGAAATGACGGTCCTTCGGCCCGCTGTGGCAGCCCCCGTGAGATACGAATGGAGAGCGTTAGACCACGGTCTATCCACAAAGTTATCCACAGGGATATCCACCGCGTTATGCACCGCCTTATGCACTGGCCCCATCATTTCGCTGGATTTCACCACGAGACTTGAATGCCCTCAGGTACCCTCGCGGTGGACTTGAGAGGACACCCGTAGCTGGAGCAGAGACACCTCCTCCAATGCTTGGGAGGCCAGGCAGAACCGCCATCCGCTTCGCCCGTTCAGCAGAGAAAGCCTCAACCCTTGGCCTTGTAGGATGCAAACTGTGGGCACACACCGAGGGCGCCTCAGCTGCATCCACCCCTGGATCACCGCCTTGATTCGCCAAGGAGCGATGCACGCGGACCCGTGGTCGCTGACCAAAATCACATTCCTGTACCAAGCAGCCGGCCTTGGCGGGCGCCAGGCTAGTTCACCGGACTCGCACGAGATGAGTCCGCCCACCTGGTTGGAAGGAGGAATCTATGCTCGTCACCTATCCGTGCAAACGATCAGATCGGGCGCACACGCATCGTGACAGGCGCAGCCAACAGGTGGTTCGCAAGGATGCGAGGAACTCGCCGCGCACCCAGCAGTGGGGTGAGTTGCCAGTACTTCTGAGCCACGTTACCGTGCTTCGGCGCCCCTACCGCGGGGGAGCAAGCTGCACCCCTGGGACGTTCGTTGGAGATGGCTGAAGCCATCGGTCCAGAATCTGCGCCTTCAGCGAAACCAAGGCTGCTGATTTGTGACCCTTGAATCGACTTCAACAAGAGTCGGCCCGCCTCTTCAGACAAGAGAAGGACTGACCAAACTGACCGTCCAAAACCCGGTCCGGGGCGAACAGGGATCAGACAAGCCTCGAGTCGACTTTGTCTACCCCAACCCGTTGAGCTCTCGCCAACTCCTGAAGCGGCTAGGGCCATTTCAAGGCACACCCAAGGTCAGCCAGACGTCACCGCCCCGACCAGGGAGCCAAAGGGGGTGGGGACAACTCATCGCCGCCAACCGTCGCCACCCACCGAGCGATTATCGCGTGGCCGCAGTTCATTGCTGAATAAGTATGATGACTTGTCTGAGCACCTGTTGTTTCATCGTTTCACGTGAAACATCCAGCCTCCGCCCCGATGGGTACCGCCAGGCGGTATCTCCAAACGGCGCCAGCTGGCTTCTGTGTCGGAGCAAGAGCAGGTCCGAGCAGTGGCGAACGGTTGAACCCCGGCGGACTTCGCTGACAAGCAGACCTCACGATAAACCCAGCATGAAGCGGGTGGGGCGGTGGGGCGGTCATACCGCTGTTGGATGCAGGCTACGTGCGTTCAGTACGGTTGGCTCCCCATTGGCCATTCACAACTTAGCCCTTAGTTCACGCGACGGTGACTGCCGATGTCCGGCGTCCTCGGCTGAAGGATGACGACCCAGTTCACCAAGATGATGACATCGTTTCACGTGAAACATCACAGGCACAGGCTCCCTCATCATCCCGGGCCAAGATCCTCGACTGCTGAATCGATGAACCAAGGGTTCTGCCTGTGGATCCGGACAGTCGTCTATCCACGTGGTCAGCAGGACTGTCGATCCACGCGGTCAGCAGCAGGACTAGGGCAGACGCCATTTGCGCTGCTGATTGCAACACTGTTCTGCCGTGAGGTCCGTAGGCTGCGACCCTGCTAAACAGAGACCCTGCACGAGAAGTGTTCAGCCCGCCGTGGACGGATATCCAGCAACCTGTCATCGACGGGAATCCTGCACCTCAGAGCAGTGAAAGTGCTCCAGCGAAAATCGTATGGAACTAGGTGCAGCTGCTGTGTGGATTTGTCGTCAGGCCCGTGGCCGCGGTCTCATCATCTTGTCCATAGCAGACGGCGGTGAATCGGGAGCCTGGGGGACTGTCCACTACGTTCTGGCCGGTCATACGTCCATGCAAGCCATCTTGCGACGATCTGCGGCGGAAGCTAGCTGATGAGGTTGGACGGAGGATCCGAATGCCGTCAGTTCATCCGCGATTGAAGGCATACTGGCACTGGTACACGGTGCTGGCAGGCCTTCTACTGCGGATGACGCCGCTACGCCTATCCGAGCTATTGACCACGCCCCTGGTCGCAGGTCGTCATGCCCAGTTCGCCCCTGGATTGAATGGCCGCCCACCATGTTTCACGTGAAACAGAACGGGGTCGCCCCGACGAAACCTCCCTGTCCCGACACGCAGCAAGACTCAAAGTGGCCCCAATTTCAGGCCACAAAACCTTGCCGCCGCCCACTGTCGAGGTCAATAGTTGCAAATCCTGCCTCGTCGTAAGCCTCAATGGCGATGACATTGACTTCTGGCACTCAGCTTCTCAGTCCCGCGACCGAAGTCCATCCGCCCAACCCACAGCCTCCGCAACCTCACAGGCCCCCTTCTTATCCTTCCCCTCCCGGGCGCCGCCCGGGCTCATGGTTGACGCACGGATTGCGCTTTATGGATTGATCGCAGTAGGGATTGATCGCATCGGCCGAGGAACATGCCACTGATCGAGCGGGGCTACACTGCCCGCACCACGGCAGAACGTGCGGTGCCGGTTGGCCCCGGGCGTTATCCTTTGAGCCGCTGGACCTGCGCGAGTGATGGAAATATGGGTCCCGACATAGTTTCCCGCCAGTAAGGCGCGAAAAACAGGCCCTTCGACACCGCTTCGACACCGCTTCGACCCAACGTGGCGCCCTGGGGACACCGTTCGCCGCTGAAAGGCCGTTGGATCAAGGTACGCCGGGGCGTAGGCTTACCGGCCCGCCGGATGCGTCAAAGATCATTCCAGCGGCCGGGCAGCGCCCACTGTGGGCTTCGGCGGGACGCATTCTGCGGGGCCGCCGGGACGCAATTGGGGGCTGATGTGACCCAATTAAGGAGCCCACGGGGGCCCGCCAACTCAGAAAACAGCGTGCTTATCCAGCCAAGACCTCTACAAGAGATCAGGCCGGTCCCTAGGCAGTTGCGGCGTGGGCCGTGAGCTACTTTTCAACAGCGTTGAGCAACGACAACAAGAGCAGCCAACACGGAGGTGGCCCAATTTGAGGAACCCGACTTAAGGATCGGACTCAGGAACCAACCCACACTTGACCCCACACCGGCGCCTAAAACATCCGCAGACGAAAAAGGCCTGTTTCACGTGAAACAGGCCCTTCCGTGTTGCCGATGTATTAGTTCTCAGAGCCGGGTGTCAGGACTTCCATAATCCGGTTCAAGTCTTCCACGCTGGCAAACTCAATGCTCACACGGCCCTTCCTGGCGCCGAGGGAGATCTTGACATTCGTGTCCAGCCGGTCCGAAAGAGATGATGCGAGGTAATCCAAGCGTTCGTGGCGTGCCCCGGGGCGGGGAACGTTGTTCTTCGCGGATGCTGCCGGGCTCTGATACAGAGTCACAGCTTCTTCGGTTGCGCGAACCGACATACCCTCGGCGACGATCTTCTGTGCCAAGCGCTCCATCGCAGCCGCATCAGGAAGGGCGAGCAGGGCACGAGCGTGGCCGGCGGACAATACACTCGCAGCAACCCGGCGCTGGACCAACGGCGGCAGCTTGAGGAGACGCAGGGTATTTGAAACCTGGGGACGCGAGCGGCCGATGCGGTCGGCGAGCTGTTCGTGCGTCGTGCCGAAATCCTCCAGCAGCTGCTGGTAGGCCGCCGCTTCTTCAAGCGGGTTCAGCTGGCTGCGGTGAAGGTTTTCGAGGAGTGCGTCCCGCAGCAGGTCATCGTCCGTGGTGTCCCTGACAATTGCCGGGATAGTTTCCATCCCGGCAGCCTGTACCGCACGCCAGCGACGCTCACCCATGACGAGCTCAAACGGTTCGCCACCTTTTTCGGTTGAAGTACGGACCACAATTGGCTGGAGAACGCCTATTTCACGTACTGAATGAATGAGCTCCGCCATGTCGTCCTCATCAAAGACGGAACGGGGCTGCTTGCGGTTCGGATGAATGTCGCCGACGGGGATCTCAGCAAACCTGACGCCGGGAACCTCCACCAGCTCTGGTCCGTCGTCGCTGGCCGGGGTCAACGCGGCCTCATCTTGGACAGCCGCGTCAGCGGACGCTTGCTGTGCGGCACCCGACCTGGCAGCCGACTTCCTGGCAGGAGCCTTCGAATCAGAGGACGCCGAGCCGCCGTCGGACTTCTTCGTTGCAGCCGAAGCCGGAGCAACCGCGGGCTTCGATGAATCTGACTTGCCGTCAGAGACTTGGTCCGCCGGTGCACTCTCAGCTGGCAATGTCTCAGAGCCTAGTTTTGCTGAGGCCGAAGCCGCCGCGTCCTCTTCAATGAGAACGCTGGCGGCAGTCGTCGGCTTCTTCCTTGCCTCCGGGAAGAAGAGGTCAACAGGGCGTGAAGGCGCTGCGCCGTTGCCGGAAGCGTTAGCCGGAGCGGAACTTGGAATGAGTGCGCCAAGACCACGACCGAGGCCGCGTCGCTTATCGCTCATGGGTAAATCCCTCCAATGGAAGAGCCCGGCAGACCCGGCTCTGGCTAGTGCAATTGTTGAAAATTCTAACGTTCAGCGATTTCCGCTGCGGCTTCCAAGTAGGAGAGTGCACCGCTGGAGGACGGATCGTAGGTCATCACAGTCTGCTGGTAGCTGGGAGCCTCCGAGATCCTGACGGACCGCGGAACCACAGCGCCAAGGACCTGGTCAGGGAAGTGCTGACGGACCTCGGCAGCCACCTGTGCTGCAAGGTTTGTGCGTCCGTCGTACATGGTGAGGAGGATCGTCGAAACAACCAGGTCCGCGTTGAGGTGCTTCTGGATCATTTCGATGTTCTTCAGGAGCTGGCTGAGGCCCTCCAAGGCGTAATACTCGCACTGGATGGGGATCAGGACCTCGCTGGCGGCGCAGAAGGCGTTGACGGTCAGAAGGCCAAGGCTCGGCGGGCAGTCAATGAAGATGAAGTCAAGACGTTCCTCCCCGGCCTTCTGGCGTTCCTTGGCGTAGACATCAATCGCACGGCGGAGCCGCTGCTCCCTGGCAACGAGCGAAACCAGCTCAATTTCAGCGCCGGCCAGGTGAATAGTGGCGGGAGCACAAATCAGGTTGGCAATGTCGGGGCACGGAGCCACAACATCCTTGAGAGGCACGTCGTTGATCAGGACGTCATAGATGCTGTCAACATCGGCATGGTGTTCTATCCCGAGGGCGGTGGAGGCGTTGCCCTGGGGATCAATATCGATGACCAGGACGTTCAGTCCTGCGGCCGCAAGGGCAGCGGCAATGTTCACCGTAGTGGTCGTCTTGCCGACACCGCCCTTCTGGTTTGAAACCGTGAAGATGCGGGTCTTCTCAGGCTTGGGAAGCTGCCGGCCGATCAAGCGCTCCCGGCGTTTGTTCTCGTGCGCCAGATCGCGGGCGATGGGGCTCGAGTCATCGATGGAGTCCATGATGTTCCCGCTGACCGAGTCGGCGGTTTCACGTGAAACTGCCGTCGATTTTGAGCGGTTTGCAACCGAATTCAGATGATTCCACGAGTCACTCTGCGCGATGGAGGGCGCAACAATGGCCCGCGCGGACCCCAGGGACACAAACGGGGGTATCCGCTGTGTGGAGGCTTCGCTACTGGTCACTGTGACACACTCACTCTCATTCGGCTTTTTCTGCCGTTCACTAGCCTAACCGCTTCCCCCTAAAGTCCTGCGGCACCGGGCCAGCGGCTAGGCAATCTTTTGCGTCTTATTAACGATGATTCGGACCACAGTGGTGGGTTCCTCGAGGAGGTCTTCACCGACGACCACGACGGATGTCTGCACGCCGCCGAGCTTCCGGATGGCCTTGGCGGCCTTCTCGATTTCCTCGCCGGCGCTGCGTCCCTTGATGGCCACAACTTCTCCCTTGCCTGCGAGCAGGGGGATGGTCAGGCCGGCCAGGTTGGAAAGCGCGGAAACCGCCCGGGCGGTGACGACGTCCGCATTGACCATACCCACAGCCAGTTCGGCGCGGGTGCGCATCACGGTGACGTTTGTCAGGCCGAGGTCGTCCACGACTTCCTGGAGCCAGATCACGCGGCGTTCCAGCGGCTCGATCAGGGTCAGTTCCAGGTCGGGACGAGCGATTGCCAGGCAAAGCCCAGGCAACCCGGCACCGCTCCCAACGTCCGCGACGTGGCTGCCATCGGCGATTTCCCGCTCAATGACGGCACAGTTCAATACGTGCCGGCTCCAGAGCCGGGGAACCTCACGGGGGCCAATCAGTCCCCGCTCGGTCCCGGATGTGGCCAGGTGCTCCACATAGCGTTTGGCCAGGTCCAGACGGTCACCAAAGATCGCTTCGGCTGCCTTCAGCTCCGCGGCAGTGATGTCAACCATTGTCAGCGTCCCGGCGTCTTCAGTCTGCGGAGACAACGATGTGCCTCCCGGCACCTTCGCCTTCGGATTCGCTCACGAACCCAAGATCGGCCACTGCGTCGTGGACGATCTTCCGCTCGTAAGCGCTCATCGGCTCCAGGGCCACAGCGTTGCCGGACACCTTCACGGACGCCACGGCGTCCTCTGCGATCTTCTGCAGGTGGCCGGCACGCTCCTGCCGGTATCCGTTGATGTCCAGCACCAGCCGGGAGCGGTTTTCGGTTGCGGAAAGCACGGAGAGGCGGGTCAGCTCCTGCAGGGCTTCCAGCACTTCTCCGTCGCGGCCAACGAGGCTGTCCAGCCCTGCCGACTCTTCCTCGGCCACGATGGAAATGTAGGTCCGTCCGTTCCGAACCTCGATGTCGATGTCGCCGTCAATGTCGGCGATGTCCAGCAGCTCTTCGAGATAGTCGGCCGCGACGTCGCCTTCTTCCTCCAGCCGGCTCGCAGAAGAACCCTTGCCCGAATCCTGGCTCTCGTCCCGGGCGTCGTCCTGGTCTTCAATGGCCTCGGCGGTAACGGCGTTTTCGGTGCTATCGACAGACATTACTTCTTCTTCCTGTTCTTACGTTGTGGCTGGATGCGCTGGCCTTTGGCCTCGGCGACGGCGGCGGCAGCAGCCGCAGCTTCGGCCTCGACGTCGGCCTTCTTGCCTCCCAGGATGGGCAGGGCCGGGAGGCCCTTGGCGGCGCGCCGCTCGGCGAGGGCCTTGGCGGCGGGGGATCCCGGCGTCGGCATACGGCGAATCACGAAGAACTGCTGGCCCATGGTCCAGAGGTTGGTGGTGGTCCAGTAGATCAGCACACCGATGGGGAAGTTGATGCCGCCCACACCGAACACAATCGGCAGGATGTAGAGCATCATTTTCTGTTGGCGCATGAACGGACTGGCCATAGCCTCTTCAGACATGTTCTTGGCCATGATCTGCTTCTGGGTGATGAACTGGGACGCCGTCATCGCGAGGATCATGATGATTGACAGGATCCACACTGCCACCACGTTGCCGCCCGGGGGCGTGCCATGAAGCAGGGTTGCGGACAGCGGAGCGCCGAAGATGCTGGACTGGTCGAACTGCACCACCTGCTCGTGGTTCATCGCGCCTACACCCTCGCCCTCGCGGGCGTTCGTGCTGATGCCTGAAAGCACCTGGAACAGGGCAAAGAAGAACGGCATCTGGATGAGCATAGGGAGGCAGGCCGAGAAAGGGTTGGTGCCGTGTTTCTTGTACATGGCCATCTGTTCCTGCGCCATGGCCTGGCGGGAGAGCTGGTCGGTCTTGCCCTTGTACTTGTCCTGGAGCTTCTTCAGGTCCGGCTGCAGGAGCTGCATGCCGCGCTGCGCCTTGATCTGCTTGACGAACACAGGGATCAGGGCGGCACGGATCACCAGCACCAGCCCGATGATGGACAGCGTCCACGTCCAGCCGGATGCCTCAGGCAGCCCGATGGCGGTCAGGCCCTCGTGGAAGCCCACCATGATGATGGAAACCAGCCACTTGAACGGAAACATGATTGTTTCAAAGAAGTCCATACGATATCCCTATTCGTCAGGCCGCAGTGCGGCCTTCTCCATCAGACTGCGCAGCCAGGTACTTGTCCGGGTTGTTCAGTACAACAATTGTGGGGGTCCGGTGATCGGGCCAGTGGCGATGGCCGGCGGGGACGTGGTCCACACCGCCGGCATTCCAAGGATGGCAGCGCGCCAGGCGCCGGACCGCTAGCCAGCTTCCCTTCACGGCACCATGCACCGTGATTGCTTCGAGGGCGTAGGCCGAGCACGAAGGAAAGAAGCGGCAGACCTGGCCGTACAAGGGTGAAATCACCTTGCGGTAGGTCATCAGCAGCAGGATAAGAAAGTTTTGGGGCAGGTTCCAGAGCGTCTTGCCCACGACGAACGCTGCTGGTTTGAAGAAACGGACGACGGCGGCAATGGCGTTACGCACGCGGTGTCCCTTCCTGTGTTGTTTCCCGTGAAACCGCTGACGCGGCCCGAGGAAGGCGGCCGCCCAGCCGTTTCATGGTCGTTTCCAGAGCGGCGTTGTAATCTGCCAGCAGTTGGTCCCAGCTGGCAGCCGCGGCCGCAGGCAGTGCCCGGACCACAATGGCGAACCCGGTACCGTATTCCTGCAACGACAAAGCACCGGCTTCCCTCAGTCTCCTCTTAACGAGGTTCCTGACCACAGCGTTCCCGACACTCTTGGAAACGATGAATCCGATCCGGCTTGGTTCGTCAGCAGCAATAGCTACCGTATATAACACTACGTTCCGGCGTCCATTGCGGACGCCGGAACGTACAGTTGTTGAAAAATCGGTTGATGTCCTCAGACGGTTCTTGGTGGCTAGCACCGTTAAACTCGCAAAGGGATGTAGACCGACGAGTCAGTGTATTTAGGCCGACAGTTCGGTGCGGCCCTTGCCACGACGGGCTGCCAGGATGGCACGGCCGGCACGGGTACGCATACGAAGGCGGAAGCCGTGCTTCTTGGCTCGACGGCGGTTATTCGGCTGAAAAGTCCGCTTGCTCACGTTAGTTACTCCAGTGGATCAAAGGTGCGCCCACCCGATCAAAAAGGGGAAGAACTGGCCGACGCTAAGTTTTGTATGTGCACACGCTGCCCTCGGCTCGTAGGACGCAGAACGTCAGAGAGATTCAAATGAGGTCGAAAAGCGGACACAAAGGACTTCACAACGTTAGGCCAAAAAGCGTGCCGTAGTCAAACCGGGCCAGGGGTCACGGCCCTGCACCCGCTGTGGTTAACCTCTGCCCACAGCCTGTGGATGAAGTGGCTCACAGGGTGCGATTTCGAACCACAACGGTGTAATTATCCACAAGGCTCTACCCAGCTATCTTCTAGGCTTTTGATCCCCTAGAGTGGCTCAGTAGCCGATTATCCACGCTCTGTGCATAACCCTGTGGATATAAGCCGGAACCAGCCCCTGGTTCAGGACTTGTGGCTGCAGGTAATGCAGGCAAGCAAGTTTGAGGAACTGATTGATGACAGTAGACGAAGCCAACCACGCGAATACTGTCGGAAGTTCCTGGCGGCGGGTTGTGAGCCTTCTGGAGCAGGACCACCGGGTTTCACCCCGGCAGCGCGGCTTCGTAATCCTCGCCCAGGCACAGGGACTGATTGGGTCGACCCTCCTGGTGGCGGTACCCAACGAACTCACCCGCGAGGTACTGCAGACCCAGGTCAAGGAAGCCCTTGACGATGCCCTCCACAACGTCTTCTCCGACGACATCCGCTGCGCCATAGACGTCGACACTGATCTGGTGCCCCTCCACACGGAGCCGGAACCCGCCGTCGAACTTTCCCTCGGGACCGATCCCACCGTGGAACAGAAGCCGCAGCCCATGCTGCCGAGCACTTCGCACGAATTCGGCCGTCTCAACCCAAAGTACGTCTTCGACACGTTCGTGATCGGTTCCTCGAACCGGTTCGCGCACGCAGCCGCCGTCGCCGTCGCCGAGGCACCGGCCAAGGCCTACAACCCGCTGTTCATCTACGGTGATTCCGGACTCGGCAAGACCCACCTGCTGCACGCGATCGGGCATTACGCCCGGCGCCTCTACAGCGGCATCCGGGTCCGCTACGTAAACTCCGAAGAATTCACCAACGACTTCATCAACTCCATCCGGGACGATGAGGGCACCAGCTTCAAGACCACCTACCGCAACGTGGATGTCCTGCTGATCGATGACATCCAGTTCCTGGCCGGCAAGGACCGCACGCTGGAGGAGTTCTTCCACACCTTCAACGCGCTCCACAACAACAACAAGCAGGTTGTCATCACCTCCGACCAGCCGCCCAAGCTGCTCGCAGGGTTCGAGGACAGGATGAAATCCCGCTTCGAATGGGGCTTGCTGACCGACATCCAGCCGCCGGAACTGGAAACCCGAATCGCGATCCTCCGCAAGAAGGCCCTCAGCGAAGGCCTTTCCGCGCCGGATGACGCCCTCGAATACATCGCGTCCAAGATCTCCAGCAACATCCGCGAACTGGAGGGCGCACTCATCCGTGTCACGGCCTTCGCCAGCCTGAACCGGCAGCCGGTGGATGTTGCCCTCGCGGAAATGGTGCTCAAGGACCTCATCACGGACGACGGCGCACAGGAGATCACCTCGGCGCAGATCCTGACCCAGACGGCTGACTACTTCAAGCTCAGCATGGAAGAGCTCTGCAGCAAGTCGCGGACCCGCACCCTGGTGACCGCGCGCCAGATCGCCATGTACCTGTGCCGGGAACTGACCGACATGTCGCTTCCCAAGATCGGGCAGGAGCTCGGCGGCCGCGACCACACCACCGTGATCCATGCAGACCGCAAGATCCGCGAACTGATGGCCGAGCGTCGTGTGATCTACAACCAGGTTACGGAGCTGACCAACCGCATAAAGCAGCAGCAGCGGGATTCCTGAGCCTGCCGTCCGGCCCACATCCTTACCTTATTAACAGGGGCATGTGGATAAGCCTGTGGATAGTTAAGGGGACAACCACGGTTAATGGGCTTAAAACCCTTAAGGCATCTGTGGATCAGCGAAACGGCCAAAAAAGTTGTCCCCATCCACACCCTGTTTAAAACCTGCTTCGCCCACAACGGATGAACAGGGCTTAACCGCGGAATCGTGCCGCGAAACAGGGTTATCCACAGTTTCCACAGCAGTTATTAACACTACTAATCCCAAAAAATTGAAATTCCCTCAAATAACAATCTCGTTCCCCGCCCCGAACAGCCTCGTGCCCTCGGCCCCGCAGGGCCGGCGTCCCTGACGGGGATGGGGAAATCCTCAATGTTCCGGCTAAGCTGTCAGCAGCGCTCCCATCCTTGGGTCTGTTTGTGGTTCAGCAAGCGCGGACCATGCAGGTTCCGGTGTTCGGGAGCAAGGTTCTTTTGGACTCCCTGCGGGAGTTCCCGTTGAGAAAATGGCAGCAGCAATGAAAGGCGGCACCCTTCCGTGAAGTTCAGAGTCGAACGGGACGTCCTGGCAGAAGCCGTCACGTGGACCGCCCGGTCGTTGTCTCCGCGGCCGCCGGTTCCAGTGCTTTCCGGGCTCCTCCTCAAGGCCGAGTCCGGCACTGTGAGCCTCTCGAGTTTCGACTACGAGACATCGGCCCGGCTCGAAATCCCGGCTGATATCACCGTCGAAGGCACCATCCTGGTCTCCGGCCGCCTGCTTGCGGACATCTGCCGCAGCCTGCCGTCGGCCCCCGTTGTCGTCGAAACCGACGGCAACAAAGTCACGCTTACCTGCCGCCGCAGCAGTTTCCACCTCGCCACCATGCCCGAGGCCGAATACCCGCCACTGCCTGCCCTGCCCACCATCAGCGGAACCGTACCGGGCGATTCCTTCGCCCAGGCCGTTTCCCAGGTGATCATCGCCGCCAGCAAAGACGACACGCTGCCGATCCTCACTGGCGTCCGCATGGAGATCGAGGACGACCTGATCACCTTGCTGGCAACCGACCGCTACCGCCTGGCCATGCGCGAAGTGCCCTGGAAGCCTGTCACTCCCGGGATCTCCACCAGCGCCCTGGTCAAAGCGAAAACCCTGAACGAGGTTGCGAAAACGCTCGGCAACAGCGGAGACATCAACCTCGCGCTGGCCGACGACGACAGCCGGCTGATCGGATTCGAGAGCGGCGGCCGCACCACCACGTCACTCCTGGTTGACGGCGACTACCCGAAGATCCGTTCGCTGTTCCCGGATGCCACGCCCATCCACGCCACCGTGCAGACCCAGGAACTGGTCGAGGCGGTCAGGCGCGTATCCCTCGTTGCCGAACGCAACACCCCGGTCCGGCTTGCCTTCACAGAAGGCCAGCTTCACCTCGACGCCGGCACCGGCGAGGACGCCCAGGCGTCGGAGGAACTTGAAGCACAGCTGACCGGCGATGAAATCACAGTTGCGTTCAACCCGCACTACCTCATCGAAGGCCTCAGCGTGATCGAGACCAAGTTTGTTCGGTTCTCCTTCACCACGGCCCCCAAGCCGGCCATGATCACGGCACAGGCCGACGCCGACGGTGACGACCAGGACGACTACCGGTACCTGGTCATGCCGGTTCGCCTGCCCAACTAGGTAGCAGCTGTTGTCGTTTTGGGCACCCACAACGACACTTACTGCGACCCGGTTGGGTCCACCATCGCAGCCCCACCACCACACCAGCGCAGAAAAGAGTTCTACCCGTGCACATCGGACTGATAGGCCTTGGCAAAATGGGTTTCAACATGCGCGAACGGCTGCGCAAGGGCGGCGTCGAGGTCACGGGCTTCGACCGCAACCCTGACGTTACCGATGTGGCCACGGTGGACGAGCTCATCGCTGCCGTTCCCGCCCCGCGCGTCATCTGGGTCATGGTCCCGGCAGGCGAAATCACCGATGCCGTGATCACCGAACTCGGTTCCAAGCTCGATGCCGGTGACCTGGTGATCGATGGTGGCAACTCCCGCTTCACCGAGGACCAGAAACACGGTGCCTCGCTGGCTGAGAAGGGCATTCGTTTCGCTGACTGCGGCGTATCCGGCGGCGTGTGGGGGCTGCAGAACGGTTACGGGCTCATGGCCGGCGGCGATGCCGCCGATATCGAACGGGCCATGCCCGCTTTTGATGCGCTCCGTCCCGAAGGCGACCGGGCGGACAGCTTCGTCCACGTCGGCGGAGTTGGGGCGGGCCACTACGCCAAGATGGTGCACAACGGCATCGAGTACGGACTCATGCAGGCCTACGCCGAAGGTTACGAGCTTCTGGCCGCCAAGGACATCGTCACTGACCTGCCCGGAACGTTCCGCGCCTGGCAGAAGGGCACGGTTGTGCGTTCCTGGCTGCTGGACCTCATGGTCAAGGCACTGGACGAGGATCCGGGCCTGGCCTCGATCGACGACTATGTCGAAGATTCTGGAGAAGGCCGCTGGACCGTCGAAGAGGCAATCGCCAACGCGGTTCCGGCGCCGGCCATCACAGCAGCCCTGTTTGCGCGGTTCTCGTCCCGCGAGGACAACTCGCCGGCCATGAAGATGGTGTCCGCACTGCGGCATCAATTCGGCGGGCATGCCACCCGCCCGGCCAAGTAACAGCAGACCGAGCAGTCCGGGAATCCTGAAGACGGCGTGTACCTAGAAAAGCTTTCGCTGACCGATTTTCGCAGTTATGCCCAGGTGGACCTCGCCCTGGAGCCCGGGGTGACGGTGCTCGTGGGATACAACGGCATTGGCAAAACCAACCTCATGGAGGCCATCGGTTACCTGGCCAACCTGAGCTCGCACCGCGTCAGTTCAGACGCCCCGCTGCTGCGCTTCGGCACCGAACGAGCGCTGATCCGGGCCAAACTGGTCCGGGGTGAGCAGTCCACGGTGCTGGAACTCGAAATCAACGGGAACCGTGCCAACCGGGGGCGCATCAACCGCAGCAACCCCGTGCGTGCCCGCGACATCCTCGGCATCTGCCAAACGGTGCTCTTCGCCCCGGAAGACCTGGCCCTGGTGAAGGGGGATCCTTCCAGCCGGCGGCGATTCCTCGACGAACTGCTGGTCAGCCTCATGCCGCGCCATTCCGCCACGAGGAGCGACTACGACCGCGTCCTCAAACAGCGCAACGCCCTCCTGAAATCGGGCCGGGCCGGCAAGTTCACCGCCGGCCACGAGGCAACGCTGGATGTGTGGGACCAGCACATGGCGCGGGCCGCCGCCCAACTGCTGCACGCCCGACTGGAACTGGTGGAACGCCTCAGGCCCCACCTGACCAAGGCTTATGCGCAGCTGACCGACGGGTCCAAGGTGGCGGACGCGATTTACCGGTCCACGCTCCAGGACCTGCTGGACGACGACGGCGCCGGCGCGGCTTACGCTGCCGAACCCGCCGCCGTCGGACGCGTTGAGGACCTGCGGGTGCTGTCCGTCGACGAGCTGACCGAACGCTACGTGCAGGCGTTTTCGGCGTCCCGCCGCAAGGAACTGGAGCGCGGCATTTCGCTCGTTGGCCCGCACCGCGACGATGTGGAACTCATCCTCGGCGAGGCGCCCGCGAAAGGCTACGCATCCCACGGCGAAACATGGTCCATGTGCCTTTCGCTGCGGCTTGCGTCCTACTACGTGATGCTCGACGACGCCCGCACCGGCGGGTCCGCCCCGATCCTCATACTTGACGATGTGTTTGCCGAACTCGACGTCCAACGTCGGCGTAAACTGGCCGCAATAGTATCCGGTGCCGAACAGGTGCTGGTGACCGCCGCCGTCGACGCCGATATTCCGGAGGAACTGGCCGGGCGGCGGGTGAAGGTCGTCCCCGGAGGAATCGATGAGTCGGAATCCCGATGAATAAAGACACCGTCGGCGGACTGCAGCCTGGCCGCGATCCCGACGACATCGATGCTGCCCAGGCAGCCCTCAACCGGATGCGCGAAGCGGCGGCCGCCCGCGGCGAAATCCGCCGCAAGTACCCGCCGCCCGGAAACGGAGCCAAGAAACCGGGACGCAGCGCCGCCGGCACCCGCGGCTTCACGCAGTTCCATGGCACCGGCCGCGACCCGCTGGGCCTGGGCAAAGTGGTGGGGCGGCTCGTAGCGGAACGCGGCTGGACCTCCCCGGTTGCGGTCGGATCGGTCATGGCCGAGTGGAACACACTGGTGGGCCCGGAGATCTCGGCGCACTGCACTCCGGAAAGCTTTACCGACACCACGCTCCACGTACGCTGCGATTCCACGGCGTGGGCCACCCAGCTCCGCTTGCTCAGCTTCAGCCTCCTGGAGAAATTCCGGACGGAACTGGGCGAAGGGGTAGTCACCAAGATCCAGGTCCTCGGACCGGCGGCACCCAGCTGGCGGAAGGGCGGCCGGACAGTCAACGGCCGCGGTCCCCGCGACACGTACGGATAGCCGAACGCCGTGACGGCCGGAGCGATCCCGGCCGCCGGCACTCCGGACTCTTGAAAAATGGCGAAACGGCGTGTAGGGCGCTCAAACGCCCCTGCGCCGTATAGGAACCCGGAGACCGGACCCCTGGAGCCTTGCAGGCAGAGCCAATGGCCTGCCAGCGCCACTTTCCTCCGCGTTTGGGGCCCTGGAATGCGGGATTACGCCCGCCCGCACGGTAGAATCGGGGTAGATAACTGGGCGCCGGTGAAACGTTGACTGAGTCCGTTTTCCGGCGCATTCCCTGCGGCCGGGGCACGGTTCCGCCAGTCACCGAAGTAATCGGCGTTAACAGTGACGTGCCTGTTGGCGGGAACCTCTTCTATCGGAGATGGTGACGGCCGGCCATACGAATACAGAGGAGTCGAAAGCGCCTGTGGCTAACGACAATGCAGATATCCCGGCAGTGGTACCAGCAGCTGAGGATGCCCGTACAACTGATGCGCCGGCGGAGGCAGCCGAACGCAAGGGATACGGTGCCAGCGACATCACCGTCCTTGAAGGGCTTGAAGCTGTCCGCAAGCGCCCCGGCATGTACATCGGTTCCACGGGACCCCGCGGCCTCCACCACTTGGTGTACGAAGTGGTGGACAACTCCGTAGATGAGGCCCTGGCCGGGTACTGCACCCACATCGAGATTGTTCTCCAGGCCGACGGCGGCGTCAAGGTGGTTGACGACGGCCGCGGCATCCCCGTGGACATGCACCCCACCGAGCACAAGCCCACGGTCGAGGTTGTCATGACCATCCTGCACGCCGGCGGAAAGTTCGGCGGCGGCGGTTACGCCGTGTCCGGCGGGCTCCACGGCGTCGGCATTTCGGTGGTCAATGCACTCTCCAGCCGGGTGGACACGGAAGTGCGGCGCCAGGGCCACGTCTGGCGGATGTCCTTCGCTGACGGCGGCAAGCCCCAGGACAGCCTGGTCCAGGGTGAAGAGACGGACCAGACCGGTACGACGCAGACCTTCTACCCGGATGCCAGTATCTTCGAGAGCACGGAATTCGATTTCGAGACGCTCCGGGCCCGCTTCCAGCAGATGGCGTTCCTGAACAAGGGCCTGCGCATCACACTGACGGACGAGCGCCGCGGCACGCTGGAGGACTCCGAAGACGGGGATCTGGACCTTGACGCCGTTCCCACTGAAGGCGAAGTCGCCGCCGAATTCCGGACGGTTGTCTACCAGTACGACGACGGCCTGCTGGATTACGTGAAGCACCTGAACTCAGGCAAGAAGGTTGATGTGGTCCACGAGGACGTCATCGCCTTCGAAACCGAGGACAAGGAACGGAAAATCGCCCTGGAGATGGCGATGCAGTGGACCAATGCGTACTCCGAAAGCGTCCACACGTACGCCAATACCATCAACACGCATGAGGGCGGCACCCACGAAGAGGGCTTCCGCGCCGCGATGACGTCGCTCATCAACCGCTATGCGCGCGAGAAGAACATCATCAAGGAAAAAGACGACAACCTCACGGGTGATGACATCCGTGAAGGGCTCACCGCCGTCATTTCCGTGAAGCTGGCCGAACCGCAGTTCGAGGGCCAGACCAAGACCAAACTCGGCAACTCCGAGGTCAAGGGCTTCGTCCAGCGTGTGGTCACCGACGGCCTGGGTGACTGGCTGGAACGCAACCCCGGCCCGGCACGCGACGTCATCCGCAAGGCCATCTCGGCTGCCCAGGCCCGCATGGCCGCCCGCAAGGCCCGTGACAACGCCCGCCGCAAGAGCCCGCTGGAATCCTTCGGCATGCCGGGCAAGCTGTCCGACTGCTCCTCCAAGGACCCCGCCAAGTGCGAGGTCTACATCGTGGAAGGTGACTCCGCCGGCGGCTCCGCCAAGCGCGGACGGAACCCGGAAACTCAGGCCATCCTGCCCCTTCGCGGCAAGATCCTGAACGTGGAGCGGGCACGGCTGGACAAGGCCCTTGGCAACAACGAGGTCCAGTCCATGATCACCGCCTTCGGCACGGGCATCGGCGAGGACTTCGACCTCAGCAAACTCCGGTATCACAAGATTGTGCTCATGGCCGATGCCGACGTTGACGGCCAGCACATCACCACGCTCCTGATGACGCTCCTGTTCCGCTACATGCGCCCGTTGATTGAAAACGGCTACGTGTACCTGGCCCAACCGCCGCTGTACCGGATCAAGTGGTCGAATGCACCGCACGACTATGTCTACAGCGACCGCGAACGCGACGCCCGGCTCGTGGCCGGCCAGGCTGCAGGGCGCCGCATTCCGAAGGACAACGGCATCCAGCGCTACAAGGGCCTAGGCGAGATGGACTACACCGAACTGTGGGACACCACAATGGACCCGGACAACCGGACCCTGCTCCAGGTCACCATGGATGACGCCCTCGCGGCAGACCAGATCTTCACCGTGCTGATGGGCGAGGACGTTGAATCCCGCCGAAACTTCATTCAGCAAAACGCAAAGGATGTCAGGTTCCTGGATATCTAAAGAGGCCCTTCCGGCCCCGAATATTCTTGATCCGACATATACCTGAAACGGAAAACATAGATTATGAGTGACGAAACACCCGAGGTTCCGGCCGCATCAGCCGGTCCCGCCGAGCCCGTCCTGGAGGGCGACGTGCTGGTCGACCGCGTGGAGCAGGTGGACCTGCAGACGGAAATGCAGCGCTCGTACCTGGACTACGCCATGGCCGTCATTGTCGGCCGCGCCCTGCCGGACGTTCGTGACGGCCTCAAACCCGTCCATCGCCGGGTTCTCTACGCGATGTTCGACGGCGGCTACCGCCCGGACCGCTCCTTCAACAAGTGTGCCCGCGTGGTGGGCGAAGTCATGGGCCAGTACCACCCGCACGGCGACACGGCCATCTACGACGCCCTGGTGCGCCTGATCCAGGACTGGACCATGCGCTACCCCCTCGCGCTCGGGCAGGGCAACTTCGGTTCGCCGGGCAACGACGGAGCAGCAGCCCCCCGTTACACCGAAACCAAGATGGCCCCGCTCGCCATGGAAATGGTCCGCGACATCGACGAGGAAACCGTCGACTTCCAGGACAACTACGACGGCAAGAACCAGGAACCCACCATCCTGCCGGCGCGTTTTCCCAACCTGCTGGTCAACGGCTCCTCGGGCATCGCCGTCGGCATGGCCACAAACATTCCGCCGCACAACCTCCGCGAGGTTGCCGACGGCGTGCAGTGGTACCTGGCCAACCCGACTGCCAGCCGTGAGGAACTGCTGGAGGAACTGCTGCTCCGCATTAAGGGTCCGGACTTCCCGACCGGCGCCACGATCCTTGGGCACAAAGGCATCGAGGACGCCTACCGCACCGGGCGCGGCTCGATCACCATGCGTGCCGTGGTCAACGTTGAAGAGCTCCAGGGACGCACCTGCCTGGTGGTCACCGAACTGCCCTACCAGGCCAACCCGGACAACCTCGCCATCAAGATCGCGGAACTCGTCAAGGACGGGAAGATCTCGGGCATCGCCGACCTCCGGGATGAGACCTCCGGCCGCACCGGCCAGCGCCTGGTGATCGTGCTCAAGCGCGACGCCGTGGCCAAGGTGGTGCTGAACAACCTCTACAAGCACACCCAGCTGCAGGACAACTTCGCGGCCAACATGCTGGCCATCGTTGACGGCGTCCCGAGGACCCTCAGCCTGGATGCGTTCATCCGGCACTGGGTCACCCACCAGATGGACGTCATCGCGCGCCGGACCCGCTACCGCCTGCGTAAAGCAGAAGAGGAAGCACACATCCTGCGTGCTCTCCTCAAAGCTCTGGACATGCTGGATGAGGTCATCGCCCTCATCCGCGCGTCCAACACCACCGAGGCGGCCCGCGACGGCCTGATGCAGCTGCTGGACATCGATGAACTGCAGGCCCGCGCCATCCTGGACATGCAGCTTCGCCGGCTTGCCGCCTTGGAACGCCAGAAGATCCAGGACCGCCACTCCGAACTGGAAGCCCTGATCGCCGAGTACAACTCGATCTTGGCCTCGGAAGAGCGCCAGCGCCAGATCATCAGTACCGAACTTGCCGAGATCGTCGCCAAGCACGGGGATGACCGCCGCACGAAGATCCTGATGGGCTTCGACGGTGACATGTCGATGGAAGACCTCATTCCTGAAGAGGAAATGGTGGTCACCATCACCCGCGGAGGCTACGTCAAGCGGACTCGCAGTGACAACTACCGTTCGCAGCAGCGCGGCGGCAAGGGCATCAAGGGCGCCCAGCTGCGTGGCGACGACGTCGTGGAACACTTCTTCGTCACCACAACGCACCACTGGCTGCTGTTCTTCACCAATCTGGGACGCGTCTACCGCGCCAAGGCCTACGAGCTCGTGGAAGCGGGGCGTGACGCCAAGGGCCAGCACGTAGCCAACCTCCTGGCGTTCCAGCCGGACGAGCACATCGCCCAGGTGCTGGACCTCCGCGACTACCAGCACGCGCCCTATCTGGTGCTGGCCACCAAGCGGGGCCTGGTCAAGAAGACCCGCCTGGAGGACTACGACACGAACCGCTCCGCGGGTGTCATCGCGATCAACCTGCGCGACGGCGACGAACTCGTGTCCGCCCAGCTTGTGTCCGAAACCGATGACCTCATGCTGGTTTCCCGCATGGGACAGTCCATCCGCTTCACGGCCACGGACGATGCGCTGCGCCCCATGGGTCGCGCTACCTCCGGTGTGACGGGTATGAAGTTCCGTGAAGACGACGAACTGCTGGCGGCGGACGTCGTCAAGGACGGTTCCTTCGTCTTCATCGTCACCGAAGGCGGCTACGCCAAGCGCACCGCAGTGGAGGAATACCGCCTCCAAGGCCGCGGCGGCCTCGGAATCAAGGTCGGCAAATACCAGGAAGAACGGGGCCACCTCGTAGGTGCCCTGATTGTCCAGGAAGAGGATGAAGTCCTGGTGGTCATGGAAGGCGGCAAGGTGGTCCGGTCCTCGGTGGCCGGCGTACCTGCCAAGGGCCGCGACACCATGGGCGTCATCTTCGCCAAGCCGGACAAGAACGACCGCATCATCGAGGTGGCGCGCAACAGCGAACGCGGCCTGGAAGGTGACGAGGCCGAAGCCACTGACCCGGAAAACCCGGACGAAAGCCCGGCTGCGGCCGGGGATGACGTAACGTTGGCTGAAGGTGTCGGATCCCATGACGGGTCCGCAGAGGCAGATTCAGCACCGGCCGCGGAGTCCGAAGAGTCATCGGACGACGCTGAGCTGGACGAAGAAAATACCGGAGGTAACGAGTGAGTAATTCCGACTCATATCCCAAGCCGAACAGCAACACTCCCGGCGGGATCAGGCAGCCGGCGTCCGCTCCGCGCGTGAACGCCCCCGTACGTCCCCAGCAGCGGCCCTCGACGCCCGGCGCTCCGGCGCAGCGTCCGGTGGTCCCCGGCCAGCGCCCTGCGCAGGGGCAGCGCCCCGCCCAGGCGCCCCAGGGGCAGCGTCCAACCGTTCCTGGCCAGCGTCCGGCCCAGGCCGGCGCCCAAGGCACTCCAGGGCTGGTGAAACCGGCTCCGAAGGCTAAGGTCCGTCGCGCCCGGCTGCTCGTCAGCAAGGTGGACCCCTGGTCCGTGCTGAAGATGGCCTTCCTGCTGTCCGTTGCGCTCGGCATCGTCACGGTTGTTGCGGCGATCGTCCTCTGGACGGTCCTGGACCTGACCGGCATCTTTGACCAGGTGGACAGCCTGCTCGGAACGCTGGCCGGTTCCGAAGGCGGTGGTTTCGAACTGAAGAAGGTCGCTTCCCTCGGCCAGGTGGCCTCCTTTGCGGTCATTATCGCCGTCGTGAACGTTGTGCTGCTGACGGCCCTGTCGATGCTTTCAGCCGTGCTGTACAACATCTCCGCCACCCTCGTAGGTGGCATCGGCGTGACCCTGACGGACGACTAGTCCGTGGATTTTCGCCGGAATTCCACCGGCGAAATGCCTCGATTTGAGATCGGGCCGGGATGTGCTGTAAAGTCATGTCTCGGCCCGATGAGGCATCGGGGCGTATAGCTCAGGCGGTTAGAGCGCTTCGCTGATAACGAAGAGGTCCCAGGTTCAAGTCCTGGTACGCCCACGGAACCTGCACAGGTTTTGGAAATGGTTCGGGTAACACCGAACCGGAACGGGGTGCATGTGAAGAAGTTGCTGTTTGTTGCAGTTGCTATCGCAGGCGCCTTGCTCGTCAAGAAGGTGCAGGAATCCGAAGCCCGGAAAACGGTCTGGAGCGATTCGACTGACACGGTCGAATAGCCGGATCCCCGGTCTGGACGCTGGTAAGACGCGCTCCGGAACTAGGGTATGATTGACGGGTTGCTTCTTATGGGGGCATGGCGCAATTGGTAGCGCACCTGCTTTGCAAGCAGGGGGTTCGGGGTTCGAGTCCCCGTGCCTCCACCATAAGGAAGGCCCCGGAATGCGGAAACGCATTCCGGGGCCTTTTGCTTTGCCCTCAATCCTTGTGCTTGGCGTAGTCGTCCATGCCCTGCCAGTCGATGACCACATAGGGCTCATCGCCCAGCACCCAGGCGTCGTGTCCGGGCGGAATGATTCCGAAGTCGCCGGGGCCGTATTCCATCTCTTCGCCGTCGTCCATGACCACCTTCAAGCGACCCGAAATCGTGTACCCCATATGGCTCGCCATACAGCTTTCCGTTTTCGCGATTGGCTTGACGTGCTTGGACCACTGCCAGCCTGGCAGAAACGTGGCCCGTCCCACCGCTCCAGCGTTGATGTTGACGAGCTCCACCTGTCCCATTCCATCTTCGACGGGCCGGGTTTCTTCGGGTTCGTCCAGGCTCATGCGGACTATCGACGACATGATGGTCTCCTTCTTGGATGACAGTGAGACCGGGCCTTAAGACTGGCACTGCGGTATTCCACAGTCAACGGCACGCCGCCTGTTCTGGGCCAGCACTACTGTTGGAACAGTGAACTTCTTCCTCGCCGCTTTGGGCGTGCTCGGTGTGGCCTCCTCGGGGCCCCTCATTGCCGCCACGCTGGGCGCCACCACTGTCAGTGCCCTGGCCATCGCCTTCTGGCGAAACGCCATCGGAGCCGCTGTCATGGCCTCACCGGTCCTGGTGACCAACCCCCGGCAATTCGGCAAGGTGACGCCCCGCGAGTTCCGCTGGGTGGTCCTTGCCGCCGTCGCACTGGCACTGCACTTCGCCTGCTTCATCACCTCCCTCCAGCTCACTTCCGTGGCAGCGGCTACGGCGCTGGTCTGTCTCCAGTCAGGCTGGATCGCAGTTTTCCAGCTGTTCCGGGGAGTGCGCCACCGCTGGCAAGTCCTGGTGGGCTTGGGAATGGCGTTTGGGGGCGTAGTCGCCATCACAGGCTTCGATATGGGTACGTCACCGGAAGCCCTGCTGGGCGACCTGCTGGCGGTGGCGGGAGGCGCCCTGGCTGGCCTCTACACACTGGCAGGCGGCAAGGCGCGCGAAACCATGGGCACCGGCACCTATACAACGCTCTGCTACGGAATGTGCGCTGCCGTGGTGGCGCTTCTGGCACTGTTCTCCAACCAGCCGCTGGTGGGCTTCGACGCCGCGGGCTGGGTGGGGATCCTGGCCATCACCGTGTGTGCCCAACTGGTGGGGCACACAGCCTTCAACCACCTGCTGGCCACCATGAGCCCGCTGCTGGTCTCCATGATCATCCTGCTGGAGATTCCCGGCGCCGCGCTGCTGGCCGCCGTGTTCCTAGGCGAGACCCTCCCGGCAGGCACGTATGCCGGGCTGGGGCTGATTCTGGTTGGGCTTGCCGTCGTCGTAGCCGGACAGCGGCGCAGGAGGACCGCCCGCCGCGGCACAAGCCGCCTGGCGGAGCTGGGAACGGACTAACGCCCGGCCCGTGGTGCGGACATCCGGCTTCGGCTGACGGCGCGGCTGGAGGCTACTGGCCGCCACGGCGCGCGGGCTGGGTGGAGTTCACCGTGTGGATGGCGCGCAGGAGCTTAGCCGGGAAATAGACGGAAAAGAACACCACCATGGGCGCCTTGAGGGCCATCTTCTTGACGTTGTGGGCCTTGTACGTCCGGTCGAACCTGGTCACGTAGTACCGGTAGTCGCGGGGAGAATCCTCGAGCCTGCGGGCGGACATTCCGGAGACCATCTGCGGCCAGTACTGCACCCTGAGGTCGTGGTCGGCCAGATGCAGCGAGAGGTCGATGTCCTCGTGCATCTCGTCCTTCTCATCCCGGCAGGTCTCGTCGCGGATCGTTTCCCAGGCTGTGCGGCGGAGCGCCATGTTGGACCCGAAGAGGAAATGGTATTGGTGCTTGGCCAGTTTGAGCATCAGTTGCCGCATTTTGTCATCGGCTTTGAGCCCGAAGCGGCGCATCGGCATGTCGTAGTACACCACGGGGCCGGTAGCAGCCTGGACGGTTGGGTCAAGGAAGGCTTTCTGGACCTGTTCCACCCAGTCCGGTTCCACCACGGAGTCCGCGTCGATCCGGCCCAGCACATCGCCTGTGGCGTGGTTGAGGCCGAAGTTACGAGTCGGAATGAGGCCCTGGTCCCGGTCCTGGCTGAGCAGGATGATGGGGCTCTCGGGATATTCCAGCTGCATTTGGCGCACGATTTCCGCCGTGCGGTCCTTGGACATGTTGTCCACAACGATGATCTCCGCAGCAGGCACGGACTGGTAAACAGCCGCGATGAGGCACTGCCGGATGACGCTTTCTTCATTATATGCCGGTATGACGATGGATACGCCCGGCATTAGCGCAGCGTCGTGCGAGGCATCCTCGGCGGATCTATCGGGTGACATCACCACAAATTTAGCACCCTTGCGTGTCGCGGCCCGGGACGCCGGGTGAAGGTCGGGGAAACAACAGAGGGGCCCCGCACTGCGGGACCCCTCGGCTGTGGTGCCGTACGACGACGGCAGGACTACTTTTCGGTTGCCTTCGCAGCACCGTTGTTCATGCTGGAAGCGATGTTCTTCACCGCAGTCCTGGCGTCCGTGGCAACCCTGGCTGCCTCGTCCTTGGCGTCCTCAACTGCATCAGCTGCCTTCTCGGCGGCGTCGTCGGAAGAGTCAGCAGCAGCGTCCGCCACGTCGACAGCCTTCTCGCCTGCGGTAGGCGTAGCGCTGGCGTCGCTGTCGGAGGTCGCCGCGACGTCATTGACGGTTGTGGCGGGGACGGGCGCAGGCGTTACCGGAGCCGGCGTCTTCCAAGGATCCTCCACGGGCTTGGAGGCTTTCCAAGCGGCGACACCGGCGGCAACCGCGGCAGCGATCACGCCGAAGATCAGGAGTCCGCGGTGCTTGGGCTTCTGCGGCTTGGCCACTTCCCCGGTGACTACGCGGGTGGCTTCGGCTGCAGCTGCCTTGAGCTGGTGACTCGCGGCCTGGGCCTGGTCCTGGATGGAATGCACGACCCCGGAATCAGCAAGCTTCTGGGCGACCGCGTCCACATGGGCCGGTGCGCTTTCGAGGGTGCGGTGCACTGCCTCCGACGCATAGCCGATCTGGTCCGACAGCCTGGGAAGGTATTCGACCACAACGCGGTCCCGGGCCTGGGAGATCACCGGAGTGGCCTTGTCCAGGGCCTCGTGGAGGCGCGGAGTGGCGTTATCCACAACTTCATGGATCTTGGGCGCGAGGTTGGCCAGCCCGTCCTGGATGCGCGGCGTCACGGTGGCAACGCCGTCGGCCAGGTTGTGGGCTGCCGATTTGAGCCCTTCCTGAATCTTCGGGGAAGCGGTGTCGATGCCATGCTGCAGGCGGGGAACCGCCCAGTCCACGGCTGCTTCAACGCGGGGGGCTGCCCAATCCTTGGCGTTCTCTACCGCGCTGCTGACTGACTGCTCCAGGTCACGGGCAATACGATCCGATTTCTTCACAACTACCTCCCGATTAATGTGACGGTTCTGTTGTTAGCCTACGTGGATTGGTACGCACCGGCTATTCTTCACGTGCATTTCGGGCTGATTTCACCTAGCGCGGAACTGCCCGGCAGGCCTGCAGCGCGATAGCCCGACGTGGAACAATGGGCCTATGACTGCCATCGCAACTGCAAAAGCAACCATCCACACCAGCCTCGGCGACATCGTCGTCAACCTCTTCGGCAACCACGCGCCCAAGACGGTCAAGAACTTCGTCGGCCTGGCCACGGGCGAGCAGGCCTGGACCCACCCGGAAACCGGTGAGGACAAGACCGGAACCCCCCTCTACGACGGGACCATCTTCCACCGCATCATCAAGGACTTCATGATCCAGGCCGGCGATCCGCTGGGCCGCGGTGTGGGCGGACCGGGCTACAAGTTCGACGACGAGATCCACCCGGAACTGACGTTCAACCAGCCGTACAAGCTGGCCATGGCCAACGCTGGCATCCAGATGGGCAAGGGTACGAACGGCTCGCAGTTCTTCATCACCACCATCCCCACCGACTGGCTGCAGGGCAAGCACAGCATCTTCGGTGAAGTTGCTGATGAAGAGTCCAAGAAGGTCGTTGACGCTATCGAAGGTGTCCGCACCGGCATGGGTGACCGCCCGGTCGAGGACGTTGTCATCAACAGCATCGACGTCGAGCAGCTCTAACCCTCCATGAGTTACGGAATTCCGGCGGCCGAGCCGTCCGCACAGATTCCGGTGTGCCCCCGGCACCCGGATAGGCCTTCGTATGTCCGGTGCCAGCGCTGCGGGCGCCCGGCATGTCCGGAATGCCAGCGGGCGGCCGCCGTCGGATTCCAATGCATTGACTGCGTCAACGAAACAAAACGTACGACGCCGACGGCCAGGACCGTTTACGGCGGCACCGCCGTTGCCGGCAGGCCCCTGGTGACGTTCGGTATCATCGCCGCCTGCGCGCTACTTTACGTGCTCCAGTGGCTGATCCCCGGGCGGGCGGTCGAGGAAAATCTCGCCTTCGCCTCCGTGTATGCCACTCCCGAGTTCGGTTATTTCGAACCCTGGCGGATGCTGACCTCCGCCTTCCTGCATTCGCAGGGATTCATCCTCCACATCGCCCTCAACATGTACATGTTGTGGATGTTCGGCCAGGCGCTGGAACCGCTCCTCGGCAGGCTCCGCTTCCTGGCCCTGTACCTCATCTCAGCCATCGGCGGTTCGGTAGGATTCCTCTTCCTCACCCCGGTCCTCCCGCCTTCCGGAGTTGTGGGCGCCTCCGGCGCCATCTTCGGACTGTTCGGCGCCATGCTGGTGGTCCAACGACACCGCGGCGGCGATACCAAGCAGCTCTGGGTGCTGATCGCCATCAACGGCGCCATCGGCTTCATCGTTCCCCAGATCGCCTGGCAGGCCCACCTTGGCGGCCTGGTTACCGGTGCCGCCTGCGCCGCCGTGATTGCTTATGCCCCCCGCGGTCCGCGGCAGTGGCTTTGGCAGTCGGCCGGCCTGCTGCTTGTCCTCGGCCTGCTCATTGGCGCCACCTGGTTGAGAATGGCCGGAGTCTAAAGCTTTCCGCTTTCGCCGGAAGGCGGCTGCAATGCTCCCTGACTGGGGATAGCTGCGCCGTATTACTCCGCTGCCGCACGCATGCAACCCTTCACGCGCCTCCACGGGCCCGGCCAGCTGCCTGCTAGCCCGCACGCGCTACCCGCGCGCCTGCACGGAGCCGGCCTGCTGCCCACCCACCAGTCCCACGCGCTGGACCGCGCTCCCTCACGGGGCACGGTCGAGCCCTGGCACCGCTACCCTGGCACCGCGACCCTGGAGCGCGCCGCCGCCACCCTTTCGTGCGCCTTGTCTACCCCACCCTGGCCTTCCCCGCACCTCCCGCCGACTGCCCTGCCCACACGCCGGTCTTCAGCCCATCGTCGTTCCGGAAGTTATCCACAAGGGTTATCCACATTGTTGGTAACTTACACGCTTGTAGTTCAACGTTCCTCCCCCGCACTGGCCTTGTCAGCTGGCGATTATCGACAAGGGGGGCTGCTTTTTGTCCACATCTGTGGATAAAGATGTTCCTAGGGGCTGTGGTTAAGTGGACAACTTGGCCTTCGCGGTTGGGTGCCCGACCACCAGATAAGCCGACGGAACGCGGGGGGCTTACAGCAACCCGGCCACTGACACGCTGGGGAGGACTGCTGCGTCGGCCGCACGCACCCGGGTGGAAACTACCGCTGCAGAGGAAAGAACCGGAAAAGGACCGACTCATTCAACAGGTTATGCACACTGTTAATAACTGCGGGCACCGAAGCGGTACGCCGGAATTCACCGGCATGAAGCCTGATCCGTCGTTCGACAGTGATTTTAACCCCCAGGTTATCCCCACCTGTGGATAACTTCTGGGGATAGTGCTGTTCTTAAGTGGATATGTGCGCAACACCAAACATTCGCAACCCGCGGTGAAGCCGGCGTGGCCGAGGACAGCACCGTCAGTCCATGCCCAGCCGGATTTCCGGTATCAAGCCGGGCCTGCGGGTTATCCACAGAGAATCCACAGTGTTAATAACTTACGACGATGTGGTTCACTTCACATGCGTCTCCATGGCGGGCCACGGCCTGCAGAAGAGCCGGCCGGCGCCCTCAGGCTTATCAACAGTGTGGATAACTTTCCCCACAGGGGTGGGATAACTTCAGTCCCGGACGGACCATACGCCCGACGAGCCCCGGCGGTGGCTGTCCACAAGATGGGTGTCGATCATGCCGATCGCCTCCATGAGCGCGTACATCGTGGTGGGACCGACGAACGCGAAGCCTTTGCTGCGCAATGCCTTGGAAAGGGCTGCGGATTCCGGTGATGTAGTGGGAATCTCCGCGTGAATCAGAGGAACTGGCGTGACCGCCGGTTGGAAGCTCCAGACGAAGTCCACCAGACCGCCTTCATTCCGCAGGGCAATGGTGGCCTGGGCGTTGGTGATGGCGGCCCTGATCTTGAGCCTGTTCCGGACAATGCCGGCGTCGAGCATCAGCCGTTCGACATCCTCTTCGGTGAAGGCGGCGA
Source organism: Arthrobacter oryzae (assembly GCF_030812315.1). Lineage (GTDB taxonomy): Bacteria > Actinomycetota > Actinomycetes > Actinomycetales > Micrococcaceae > Arthrobacter > Arthrobacter oryzae_B. The sequence goes on from NZ_JAUSSM010000006.1 coordinate 208,024, forward strand.
CGATATCGGGCTCGAAGTTGTGGAAGGCCAAGCGGAAGGCGGGCCGCTTCCGCAGGATTGTGGCCCAGGACAGGCCGGCTTGGAATGCCTCGAGGCTGATGCGTTCGTACAGACCCTGTTCGTCGCGGACAGGCATGCCCCATTCGGTGTCGTAGTACTCCTGCAGCAGGGGGTCCGTCGCGGCCCACGGCGGACGGGCAAGGCCGTCGCTGCCGACAATGGTGCCGCGTTCATCCGGAGTCATCTGGGTTCCTTAGCTTTCCTGTGCGGTGGTGCTGCCTACAGCATATTCAGCGCCGGGGACCTGACATGCCTCCGCCATGGCGAAGTTGATAGCCGAAGGCTCACTCTCACATTATGCTGTGGCTCTGATCACAAAATACTGGGAGGTACGTGTGAGGAAAACCAAAATTGCCGTGGCTGGCGTCGCGGGGGTCGTTCTCGGGATGCTCAGCATCCAGGCCCCGGCCGTAGCCGCACCACCTGTTGACGACGCGACAACGGCGCCGGCATCGGCAATCCGGCAGGACAACCGTCCCGGACCGCGGACGAAGGAACTCGTTGAAAAACGCAAGGCGGCTATTGAGAAGGTGGCCAAGGGCCAGGCGAAAGCCAACGACGACGGCGTAGTCCAATTGGCGGAGGACAAGTTCGCCGAAATCGAAACCGCGAAACAGGACAAGATCTTCACCATCCTGGCCGAATTTGGCGACCAAGGCGCAGGCCGGTTCGGAACCGCGCCGGGCCCGCTGCACAATGCGATCGCCGAACCGGACCGCTCCGTGGACAACACCACGCTGTGGACCAGTGATTTCAGCGCGGCCCACTACGAAGAACTCTTTAATGGCAACGGCGAATCAATGAAGGGCTACTACGAGGCAGTTTCAAACGGCAATTATTCCGTGACCAACACGGTAACGGACTGGGTCAAGGTGCCGAACAACGGATCCTTCTATGGCGACAACGCCACCGAGGACACCGGCGGCTCATGGGCCTTCATCAGGGATTCAGGCAACGCTTGGTGGAATTCCCAGGTTGCCGCGGGCAAAACGCCGGCGGAAATCGACGCGTACCTCGCACAGTTCGATGTGTGGGACCGCTATGACTTCGACAACGACGGCAACTTCGACGAATCCGACGGCTACATCGACCACTTCCAGGCAGTGCACGCCGGCGAGGGCGAGGAAGCCGGCGGCGGCGCCCAGGGCGAGGACGCGATCTGGTCCCACCGCTGGTATGCCTTCGGCAACCAGTTCGGCTCCGCCGGCCCCGAAGGGAACCTTTCCGGCGGTACCAGGCTCGGGTCTTCCAAATACTGGCTGGGCGACTACACCACGGAACCCGAAAACGGCGGAGTCGGTGTATTTGCCCATGAGTTCGGCCATGACCTTGGCTTGCCCGACTTCTATGACACCTCGGGAGCCGCGACCAACAGCACCGCGTTCTGGACGCTCATGAGCTCGGGGTCCTGGCTGGGACACGGTTCGGCGGCCAACGAAGGGATCGGCACCACCCCGGGCCTGATGGGACCCGAGGAGAAGCTCTTCCTCGGCTGGCTGGACCACAGCACCGTGCAGGCAGGCTCTAGCGGAGACTTCGTCCTGAATCCCGCCCAACTCCAGGCTGAGGGCAAGGACCAGGCCGTCCGGGTCAACCTTCCGGACAAGACAACCAGCACGGACTACACCGCCCCGGCCTCGGGAACCAAGGCATGGTGGACAGGCAGCCAGGACAACCTCAATGAATCCCTGACCCATGCCGTCCCGGCGCAGTCTCGGGTGACGGTCACGGCGAACGCCTGGTATGACATCGAGGCCGACTACGACTTCCTCTACGGTGAATACTCCACTGATGGGGGCAAGACCTGGCAGTCCGCAGGGCGCGCGCTCAGCGGAGCAGCAGGATGGGGACAGGTTCGCTACTCCTATGACGCCGCCGGCCTCGCGTCGCACTTCCGCTTCAGGTACCAGACCGACGGAGGCGTCCACAACCCCGGTGCCTTCATTGACGATGTGAAGATTTCGGCCGGAAAGACCGTCATCCTCAGCGACGACGCCGAGCAGGGCCAGGGTCAGTGGCTTGCCGACGGCCAGTGGCAACTAAGCACCGGCTCGGTCACCCGTACCACTGAGCAGTACTACCTCGTGGAAAACCGTGAGTATGTGGGCTTTGACGCCACGCTTGCGGAGGGTCCATACGTCTTCACCAAGGGCATCACCGCGCCGAACTGGGTCGATTTCTTTAGATACCAAAACGGCATGCTGGTCTGGTACATCGACGATTCCTATGCTGACAACAATGTTTCGGCCCACCCCGGTGCAGGCTCGGCGCTGCCGGTCGATGCCCGCCCCGCACCCCTGAAGTGGTCCGATGGAACAATGCCCGGCAACAGCCGGCAGCCGTTCGACGCGACGTTCGGGCTCGAAGCCACGGACACGCTGTGTATCGCGAAGGAAGTGCAGTCGGGCACCAAACGCAATCCGGCCATATCCTCGCTGGACGCCTGCGCAGTGAGTAGCCCGCCGATCGGAGTCTTCAAAGACATTGATCCGCTGGCCTACTACAGCGCGGAGAATCCCTTTGGAAGCGTCAAGGTTGCGGGTCACGGTGTGGAGATTTCCGTAATGTCCGACGCCGGTTCAGACCTCGCCATCCACGTGGTCAATCCTGGGCTTTAGTCTCCAGCGATAAAAAAGTCGGACCGGCACTAAATGCCGGTCCGACTTTTTGCATGAAGGGGTGTCGCTGAAGGGGCTGTCAGCCCGGGATGGGTGTGGCTAGGAGCGCCAGCGCGTGGTCATCAGGAACCCGGCGATGGCGATGCCGAACCCGGCCACGATGTTCCAGGATTCCCAGGCCCTGACGGGGAGGGCGCCTTCACTGATATAGAAGGTGATGATCCACAGCAGCCCAATGATCATCAGGCCGAACATGACGGGCTTGAACCACACCGCGTTGGGCTTGTAGGCCTGCGATGCAGAAGCCGGCTTTTCCGCGCCGGCGGTCTTCTTTCGTGGCTTTGACTCGGGCACGGGTCCTCCTCGTCGGGCTGAATCAAGGGCGGAGCCTCCGGCTTGGTATCCTGCAAGAAGGAAGATGCCGGCGGTGTTGGCGCCTTTGGTCAGGTCTGAATTCTTACTAGCAGCCAATTCTAGCTGTAGTTCAGAACACGCCGGCGCCCGCCCGCGCTGCCAATTGAGGAGATCACGTGGTGTTGCTGGATAAGGGGACGGCCTCCGCCGTGCCGGCACGCGGCGTCGGAGTTCTCCGGAAGCTCATTAAAATCGCTGGCGAGCTGCTCATCACAGTGGGGGTGGTCCTGCTCCTGTTCGTTGCATGGCAGCTGTGGTGGACCAACGTTGAGTCCGATGCCAAGCAGAGTGAGACCATCAGGAATTTCGCCCAGGAACTGGGCGGTTCCGGGGGTCCGGTGGCTCCTGCCCCGCCTGGTGAAACTCCCCCCGCGCCTGCCGACTACGGCCCGCCGAAGGTTGCCAAGGCGCCCGGACACGGCGGAACCATCGGCATCATGTACATCCCCCGGTTTGGTCCTGACTACACCCGGCCCATCGTCCAGGGAACCTCCATGGATGTCCTGGATACGCTCGGCCTTGGCCACTACAGCAATACGGCGATGCCCGGGGCGACAGGCAACTTCGCGGTGGCAGGTCACCGCCAGACGCACGGGGCCGTACTGGACAACATCCACACCCTGGTTCCGGGCGACAAGATCTATGTCCAGACCAAGGACGGATTCTATGTCTACGTCTTCCGGAACAACCAGATTGTGCTCCCGTCAGCCACCGATGTGCTGCTGCCGGTACCCACCCAGCCCGCAGCCCGGCCGACGGAAGCCTATCTCACCATGACCAGTTGCAACCCGCGGTTTGGCTCGCAGGAACGAATCATTGCGTATTCCCTGCTGGACCACTGGCAGCCGGCATCGGCGGGGCCGCCGGCAGAAATAGCGGCCCAGGTGGCCAAGGCGCTCGGGAAGGGCTGACGTTATGTACGGATGGATATTCCGCCACCTGCCGGGGCCGCTGTGGCTCAGGATCGTCACATCACTGGTGCTGCTTGGCGGCGTGCTGGTATTGATGGTTCAGTTCCTCTTTCCCTGGATGTCACAGTTCACCCAGTTCACCGACTCAACGATTGGTTTAGTAACTCGACAATGAGCACCACCAAGATCCTGGTCGTAGACAACTACGACAGCTTTGTTTACACCCTGGTGGGTTACCTCCAGGAGCTCGGCGCCGAGACAACGGTGGTCCGTAACGACGACGTCACCCTCGCCGAGGCAATCGAGATGGTGGACGCACGCGATGGCGTCCTCATCTCACCCGGGCCGGGCACCCCTGCCGAGGCGGGCGTCTGCATTGACCTGATCAAATGGTGCGGCGGCCACGACAAGCCGATGTTCGGTGTGTGCCTGGGACACCAGGCGCTGGCCGAAGCCTACGGCGCCACCGTGACGCACGCCCCCGAGCTGATGCACGGCAAAACGTCCCTGGTGGAACATCACGGAGACAGCGTCTTCGTCGGGCTCCCCTCCCCTGTCACGGCCACGCGTTACCACTCCCTTGCCGCCGTCCGTGAAACCATTCCCGACGTCCTGGAGATCACCGCGCAGACGGCCAACGGCGTGATCATGGGCCTCAGGCACCGGACGGCACCGCTTTGCGGCGTGCAGTTCCACCCGGAATCGGTCCTCACGGAGGGCGGCTACCAGATGCTGGGCAACTGGTTGGAATCCCTGGGCATGGAAGGTGCAGCCGAGCGGGCTGCCAAATTGAGCCCGCTCATCCAGCACTGATCAACGTTCCAGCCGCGTAGCGTTCTAACCGCGGTCCCGATCCCGGTCGGTCTCGGTGGGCGTGGGAGTGGGGGTCGGCGTCGGGCTGGGCGCCGGTGCCTTGGCAATGATCACGCTAATGGTCTTTCCCTGCTCCACCAGCGCATTGACCGCATCGCTCTGCTCGGTCACCTTGCCAGGGTCAACTTCTGAGTTCTCGACTTCCTTTACTTCCATGCCAAGGCCGAGGTTCTTGAGCGCTGCCTCTGCTTCCGACCGGGGCAGGCCGCGGAGTTCGGGCATGGCCACCTTGCCCGTGGACACCACAATTTCCACGGTGGTTCCGACAGCGACAGTGTCGCCCGGTGCGGGTTTGGTGGTGATCACGATTCCAACGGGCACGGTTGCGCTGTTCGCCATAGTGGTACCGGGGGCGCCTGCAAGCCCGATTTGCCGCAAAACATCCCGGGCAGCGGCTTCCGTCCTCCCCGGCAGGTCAGTCGGGATTTTGACGGCGCTCGGACCGTCGGAGATGTTCAACGTGACCTTGGAGTCGGGTTCCATCGATGTTCCTGCCGCGGGCACCGTGCCGATGGCCGTGCCCTTGGTGATGGTGTCATGCGGCAGTCTGTTGATAGTCGGGCTGAACCGGGCATTGTAGAGGCGCTGCAACGCCTCGGATTCGGTGAGCGCCGATACTGACGGAACCTGGATCTTGGCCACTGGAGGGGGCGGCTGGTTCATCATGTTGTAGAGCCAGAGGCCACCCCCGGCGAGGACCAGCAGGGTAAAGATCACCAAGGTGGCAATCCAGGTCCGACGGCGGGACTTCTGCCGCGGGGTACGCTCACGTTCCGGCGGAAGCCCGAGTGGGAGGTCGCTGGCTTCCGAAGGTTCGTAAACCTGGGCGGGCAGCGCCCGGTCATCGCCGAGGGTGTCCTGGACAGGCCGGAGCCTTCCGCTCGGCGAATCGTCAAGGAAACTCGCCCCTGTGACCGAGTACGGGGCAGTCCGGGCAGTCCGTTCCGCCGCCGGGACCGTATTGTTGGGATCCGTCGATGCCTCGCCCGCCGCCACGTCCGGCACAGCGATGCCGTTGCGCGCCGCCCGGAGGGCCCGCTGGAACGCGGCCGCATCCTGGAAACGGTCTGCCCGGTTCTTTTGGAGGGCTTTCGCCAGGACACTGTCAAGAGCCTCTGACACCTCGGGATTGAGGCTGCTGGCCGGCTCGGGAATTTCGCGGACGTGCTGGTAGGCGACGGAAACAGGACTGTCCCCAACAAAGGGAGGCCGCCCCGTCAGCATCTCGTACAGCAGGCACGCCGCGGAATAGAGGTCGCTACGGGCGTCCACAGTTTCGCCGCGGGCCTGTTCCGGGGAAAGATACTGCGCGGTGCCCACGACAGCCTGGGTCTGGGTCATCGTGGCGGAGGAATCGGCCATGGCCCGGGCGATGCCGAAATCCATCACCTTGATAGTGTCCGAGTTATCGCAGAACATCACGTTTGCCGGCTTGATATCCCGGTGGACAATGCCCGCCCGGTGGCTGTACTCAAGGGCGGAGAGCACGCCGAGAGTGAAGTCGATGGCATGACCGATACTGACTTCCTTGGCGCGGATGAGATCCCTGAGGGTCTTTCCGGACACGAACTCCATCACAATGTAGGGCACCCGGACGGTGTCCTCCGGACCTCCCGGAACGGCGTGGTCCCCGGTGTCGTAGATGGCAACGATCGAGGGATGGTTCAACGCGGCCACCGCCTGGGCTTCACGCTTGAACCTGGCCTGGAACTGAGGGTCCCGGGCCAGGTCCGGCCGGAGCAGCTTGATGGCCACTGTCCGGCCCAGCCGGGTATCAACGCCGCGGTGCACGTCAGCCATGCCGCCGCGGCCAATCAGCTCACCGAGTTCGTACCGCCCGTTGAGGACGCGCTGGGTATTCACTGGGAGGCTGTCCTCTCTGTGCGACGGGATACGGGGTGAGTCCGGCACGGTGCGCCCTAGTTCGACGTCGAGTTGCTGGGCGTGGGCAGGAGCTCCTTGGCAAGGTGGTACGTCACGACGGAACCGGCGGGCACCTTGCTGCCGGCGGCCGGCTCCGAACTGACGAACGTGCCCGCCTGTTGTCCGGCGCTGCCCGCTACGTCCTCGCCCTTCACCCAACGCAGCCCGGCGTCTTCGATGGCGCGCTGCGTCTGTGATTCAGAGCTGCCAACGCCAATTGCCGGCACTGAAGACTCCTGGCTCGGTTCGGGGCCTTTCGAATAGGTGACAGTGATGGCCTGCCCGGGATTTACCGGACCCGAGGGTTCGATATTGGTGACCGTGCCTGCCGGCGCATCGTTGAAGACCTGCTCGCCAATGACCTGCAGCCCCATGCCTACCAGCGTGCTGCGAACCTCGTTGTACGGCCGGCCAAGGTAGGCGTCCGGGATCAGGTTAATGGTCTCCGGAGTACTCTGCGTCGGTGTGGGCGTCGGGCTCGGGCTGGTGGGGGTAGGGCTGGCCGAAGTGGACGTCGGCGACGCGCTGGTGCTGGGCTTGGCGCTGCTTGACGTCGACGAGGACTCTGCCGGACCGGACGGGAACAGGATGCCGGCCTGTGTGAGGATGACGCCCACGAGGGCGAAGAGCACCAGCAGAATCAGTGCGATCAGCGGCCACGTCCACGGGCTGCGGCCCTTGCGCTGAGGCTCATCCTCCGGTTCGTCGTAGCGGTCCTGTTCCTCTTCCTGCTCCCAGCTGCGTTCGGCAGCAAGGGCGTCGGCGCGTGACAGGGTGCTGCGCGGACCGGTCGCGCCGGCGGCACCGGCGGCAAGCCCGGCGGCTGCCCCGGCGCCCGCGGCGCCGACCACCGGAAGTGCGGAAGTCGTCGTCGCCGACCTGTCCTTTTCCGGACCGGATTCGATGACGCCGGTCGCTGCGGTGGGAATGTCCACCGGTGCCGTGATTGGCCCGGTGGCAGCCTCGAAGAGCAGCATTCCGGGAACAGCGGCGTGTGCAGCGGCGATGTCGCCGTTGCGGATGGCTTCCGCTGCCTCGGACAGCTTGATGGCGTTGGCCGGGCGGTTCTTGGGGTCCTTGGCGAGCATGGACATCAGGAGTGCCCGGACCGGCGTCGGCAGTGTTTCCGGCAGCGGCGGCGGGGCATCATTCACCTGGGCAAGCGCAATGGCGATCTGCGATTCACCGGAGAACGGACGGTGGCCCGTGAGGCACTCGTAGCCGATGACGCCGAGCGAGTAGATGTCCGAGGCGCCGGTCGCGGTCTGGCCCGTTGCCTGTTCCGGGGCGAGGTACTGGGCCGTGCCCATGACCTGTCCGGTCTGGGTCAGCGGGACCTGGTCCGCCAGCCGGGCAATGCCGAAGTCGGTCACCTTGACGCGACCGTCCGGGGTGATCAGCAGGTTCCCCGGCTTGATGTCACGGTGCACCAGGCCCTGTGAGTGGGCAACGGACAGGGCGCGGGCAGTCTGGGCGATCATGGATAAAGTGCGGTCCGGGGACAGCACCTGTTCACGTTCGATGATGCTGCTCAGCGGATGGCCCGGTACCAGCTCCATGACCAGGTAGGCCGAGCCCTCTTCTTCGCCGTAATCAAAGACGTTGGCGATGCCCACGTGGTTCAGAAGCGCCGTGTGGCGCGCTTCGGCGCGGAAGCGCTGGAGGAACCCGGGGTCGCCCGTGTACTCCTCTTTGAGCACCTTGATGGCGACAATCCTGCCAAGGATAAGATCCTTGGCTTTCCAGACTTCTCCCATCCCGCCAATCGCAATACGCGTGGTCAGCTGGAATCTCCCGCCGAGGGTGATTCCCGATGTAGGCCTCACTTATTCAACACCGCCTCAAAAATCTTTTTCGCGTTCGGACTGGTTAGCTGTGCGCCGGTGGTGATGTCCACGCCCTGCATGACGATGGTCACCGACACCTGCGGGTCGTTGGCCGGGGCGAACCCGGTAAACCATGAATTATTCAGGCCGTCTGTTCCCAGCTCGGCCGTGCCGGTCTTGCCGGCCACCTGGACGCCCGGAACGGCCGCCCCGCGGCCGATGCCTTGGCTGACTACACTGGTCATCCACTCGGTGATCTGCCGCGAAATCTCCGGGCTGGTGGACGTCCGGAGGACTTCCGGTTTCGGTTCGCTGATGATCCGCAGGTCCGGTGACCGCACGGTCTTGATCAGGTTAGGCTCCATCTGGACCCCGCCGTTGGCGATGGCTGAGGTCATTAGGGCGATCTGCAGCGGGGTGGCACGGACATCGCGTTGGCCGATGGCGGACTGGGCGAGCCCGGCCGCATCCAGTTCCTCCTCCGGGAACGGCCTATTGTCGTAGTCCAGCTTCAGCTGGTCACCGAGGTCCTCGCCGAAGCCGAACTTTGCGGCCTGGTCGGCGATCGCCTTTTGGCCCAGGTCCCGGGCAATCGCCGCGAAAGGAGTGTTGCAGGACTGCTGGAGGGCGAAGGCGAAGTCCGCAGTGTCCTGCGCATAGCAGTTGCCGCCTGCGTAGTTGGGGAGCTTGTACTGGATGCCCGGGAAGCTCATCTCGGCGGGGTTGGGCAGCACACTGTCCTTGTTGTACTTTCCCGAGCTGAGCGCCGCGGCAGTGTCAACGAGCTTGAACACGGAGCCCGGTGCCAGGAGCGCGCCGGTGGGGCCGCTCACGTTCTGGTTCAGGTTGATCCCGGGGATCTTGTTCAGCTCGTTGAAGTTGGCTGCCTCGGCCTCCGGGTCCTGGGTTGCGATCAGGTTGGGATCGTAGGACGGCTTGGACACCATGGCCAGGATGTCACCCGTCTTCGGGTTCGTCACCACAATCGATCCCCGCTGGCCGTCCGGAATCAGATCGTAGGCGAGCTTCTGGATCTCCGGGTCCAGCGTGAGTTCAACCGAAGCACCTTTGGGCTGGTTTCCGAGGAAGAGCTGGCCCACCCGGTCCAGGAAGAGCTGGTCCGAGCTGCCGGCCAGTTGCTGGTTGAGGGCGCTTTCCAGCCCGGTGACGCCGAAGCTCCTGGAGAAGTACCCCGTGATGCCGGCATAAAGTTCGGGCTCCGTGTAGGTCCGCTGGAACTTACAGCTTTCCGAGGCGGCAACGGATTGGGCGATGGGCTTTCCGCCGACGATGATGGCGCCGCGGTCGTTGCAGTAGTTCTGCAGGATGGCGCGCTTGTTCCAGGCGTTGGCCTGCAGTTCGTCCGCGCCCACCACCTGGACATAGCTGAGGGCGCCGAAGATCAGCGCGAACATGGCTACCGCGGCAATCCATGAATTCCGAATTGCATGGTTCACAGTTGTTTCACCGCTTCAGTTGGCGCTTCGGGATGGGCGGAGGAAGGCTGCCGGCCGGGCTGTTTGGCCGGCAGCGGCGGGGAGGCCGGTGCAGGCTTCTTCTCCCCGGGCTCCACGCCGTGCGGCATGGGCGTGGTGTCCACGGGACCGCGTGCGGTGTGAGAAATCATCAGCAGCAGGCCAACAATGATCCAGTTGGCCAGCAGCGAGGACCCGCCCGCTGCCAGGAACGGCGTGGTAAGCCCGGTCAGTGGAATCAGGCGCGTGACGCCGCCGATCACCACGAAGCACTGCAGCGCGATCGCGAACGACAGCCCGCAGGCAAGCAGCTTCCCGAAAGCATCCCGCGTGCCCAGGGCTGCGCGGAAACCTCGCGTAAAGAGCAGCAGGTACATCAGCACGATGGCGAAGAGACCGATCAGGCCGAGCTCCTCGCCGAACGAAGCGATGATCATGTCACTGTTGGCAAACGGCACCAGGTTGGGCCGCCCCTGGCCGAGGCCCGTCCCCACCAGGCCGCCATTGGCCATGCCAAACAGGCCTTCGACGATCTGCAGGCTGCCGCCGTACTGCCGTCCGTAAACTTCGTCCGTGAAGGCGTTGAGCCAACCGTCGATGCGGAGGCCCACGTGGGAGAAAACCCGGGAGGCAATAAAGCCGCCGCCGAGCAGCAGGCCCACGCCGATGATCACCCAGCTGATGCGGCTCGTCGCGACGTAGATCATCACAATGAACAGCCCGAAGAACAGCACCGAGGAGCCGAGGTCGCGCTGGAAGATCAGGACGCCGATGCTCACCAGCCAGGCGGTGATCATGGGGCCCATGTCCTTGAAGCGCGGGAACTGGAGCGGACCGATCTTGCGGCCGGCCAGCAGGATGAGGTCGCGGTTGGAGGAAAGATAGCCGGCGAAGAATATAGCCAGGGTGATCTTGGCGACTTCACCCGGCTGGAAGGTCATCGGGCCGATCTTGATCCAGACGCTGGCTCCGAGGATTTCGCCCGCGGAGATGCCGGGCACCAGCGGCAGAATCAGCAGCAGGGCACTGACTGCCAACGAAATGTAGGTGAAACGGCGCAGGATCCGGTGGTCCTTGAGGAACCAGATGACGGCGATAGCGACGCCCATCGCAACCAGGGTCCAGCGGAGCTGGTTGTTGCCGGTGTCCTCACCCACCCGGTCCAAGCGATGGATCATGGCCAGCCCCAGGCCGTTCAGGGCGACCACCAAGGGAAGAATAACCGGATCGGCATACTTCGCCCGGATCCTTAGCACGATATGGAAAACGAGGGCGGCAGCAGCCAGAAGGCTGGACTGGAACCAGAAATCCGTATCAAACGCTTTTTCCTGGTCGACACCCACCAGGGCATTGGCTCCGATGCCGACGGCAAGGGCAAGGATCAGGAGGGCCAGCTCGGTATTCCTGCGGGGCTTGGGGATGGCCTCAATCTGTGTCACTTGGCCTCCTCACAAACGTTGGCGGACGGGCTGGGTGTTGCGGGCGGCGTCGATGTTCCGGGCGGAGCCGCTGTGCCGGTTGGTGCCGGCGCCGTGCCGGAGGGCGACGGGGCTGCCGTCAACGTGGGCGATGGGGACACGCACTCGTTCGACGGCGACGTGGTGCCGGTCAGGTCGAGGTTCTTGACGATCCGCTGTGCATCGTACAGGTCTCGTGCCGGAACCGTCTGGCGGACCCGTTGCTGCGAAAATTCAGGAAGGTCCGACATGCGGATCTCAGTCACTGTCTCCAAGGTCGACAGCTGAATGGGCCCCAGCCGCTGTGAAACGCCGTTGAAGATGGCAACGCGCTGGTCGTATTCACCGATGTAGTAGCGCGTTTGCGTCCAGGCATACCCCAGCCACAGGCCGACGCCCAGGATGACGAGGACGGCTGCTGCCGTGGCGATGGTCACCCAACGGCGCGGCTTGGCTGCTGGCTTGTACTCGTCGGTTTCCTCGCGGCCCTGATCAGACTTGTGGGTAAGGACGGTTGCGGCGCGGCGTGCGACGGTCCGCCCGGCAATCGTCGGGATGGAGCCGGACTCGGCCGCGGCAACGGCGGCGCCAACGAGTTCGTGCGGACGCGTGGAGAGTTCCTCGCGGAGGACGGCAGCCGAAAGGTGCTCGCCCAGATGCGGGTCCGTGGTGGTGGAGGGTTCAGAAGGCCCTGATGTGGGCCCGGGGGCGCCGTTGTCGACACCGCCACCGTGGGTGCTGCCGGCTCCGTCGGCACCGATGGCGCCGTCTCCGGATGGCTTCGGTTCGGAGCCATCGGGGGCGGCTTCCGGGGGCTTTCCCGCGCCGGACCCGTCAGGCAGCTGTGGTTCGTCGTCAGGGATCTTTGCAGAGGACACCGGGGCACTTGCCAAGGCGGCCGCGCCCGTTGCACCGGCCGCACTTGTGCTGCCAGCCTGCGGCTGAACAATTTCGACGGCGGCCGTGCGGACGTCGTCGGGAGTCTGTTCGGCGATTTCCAGCATGACAACGGTGACGTTGTCCGGGGCGCCGGCCTCAAGGGTGAGGTCGACGAGCGTTTCGACGCATTCGCGCAGGTCCTGGGTTTCGCGGACCGTGCGTTCCACTACATGTCCTGCAACGTAGTTCAGGCCGTCAGAGCAGAGCAGCCACCGTTCGCCGGGTTCGACGTCCAGGGTTGCCAGATCGAGCTCAGGGCTGGCATCGACATCGCCGAGGACCCGCATCAGGACGTTCTTGTGCGGATGCGTTTCCGCTTCCTCGGGGCGCAGCCGGCCTTCGTCGATGAGCCTTTGGACGAAGGTGTGGTCGACGCTGATCTGCTTGAATTCTCCGTTGCGCAGCCGGTAGGCGCGGGAGTCGCCGATATGGGCGAAGTGCAGTTTGCCTTCGGCCAGGAGCAGCGCGGTGACGGTGGTGCCCATTCCGGCAAGCTTGGGATTGATATGGACCAGTTCGGACAGCAGGGAGTTGGCGGTCTGGATCTCATCTGCCAGTACGGTTCCGGCGTCTCCGTTGTAATGTCCGTGGTCCAGATGGAGCATGTCCAGGACAGTCGCCGCGGAGGCCACGTCACCCCCGGCGTGGCCACCCATGCCGTCTGCCACGACGGCCAGGTGCCGGCCGACGTAGGCGGAGTCATCATTTTTGGCGCGGATGCGTCCCACATCCGAGCGAGCGGCATAGCGCATGATGAGCGGCCGCATCGGGGTGGGGCCCTTTTCAGCGGGAATCTCCGGGACGGCCACGGCTATGGCCTCAATTCGATGACCGTCTTGCCGATTCTCACGGGGACACCGAGCTCCACCGGGAGGGCGCGGGTGAGCTGCTGGTTGTTCAGATACGTGCCGTTGGTCGAGCCGAGATCCTCGATGAACCAACGGCTGCCCTGCGGGAACAGCCGGGCGTGCCGGCCGGAGGCGTAGTCATCCTCAAGGACCAGCGTGGCCTCCTGGGCGCGGCCCAGGAGGATGGGACTCTCGGCGAGCGGGATGGTGTGGCCTTTGAGCGGCCCCTCTGTGACAACCAGTTGGCGCGCCTGCTGTTTCGCGGGCGGCGGAGCGGCTTCCGCCAGTTCGGGGTGTTTGCGCACCTGGCGGGCGGTAGGGGCACCCATGGCGGCCTTCCGACCGATCATCAGGTCCCGGCGCATGGCGGACACGATGCTGAAGATGAGGACCCACAGCAATAGGAGGAAACCGAAGCGCAGGGCCGTAATGGTCAGTTCGCTCACGGGCGGCCACCGGAGTTGGCGGGCAAAAGGCGGAAGATGATTTTGGTCCGTCCCATCGTGATGGTGGAGCCGTCAGTAAGGTCTACGCTGCCTACGACCTTGTGTCCGTTGACGTAACTGCCGTTGGTGGATCCCAGGTCGACGGCTTCTGTGGTGCCGTTGGCGGTGCGGATTTCGAGGTGGCGGCGGGAAACCCCGGTGTCGTCCACCAGGATGTCGGCCTCAGATGACCGGCCCAGGACGATGGACGCGGCATTCAGCGAATAACGCTGGCCGTCGATGTCCAGGACAGGTTGGAGGCGTACGGGCTGCCGGCTCGGAGCGGCCGGGACATTGTTCCGGGGCGCGGGCCGAGCCGCAGGGGAACCGGAGGCCTTCTCCGTCTTTGAATCAATTTCGAAATCGCCCGCGCGGATTTCCTCGTCGCGCCGGAAGGAGATGCGGACCGAACCCCGGAGCGTATAGCCCTGGCTCCGGACGTGGTTGATCACCACATCGCAAAGTTCTTCCGCCAGGGGCGTGCCCCATTCCTGCGCGCGCCTGAAGTCGTCGTCGCTGAGGCGGACGTCAAAAACGTTGGGGGCGAGCGTGCGTCCGGCGGCGATGGTGATGGCCTTGTGGTCCACTTCCCGGCGAAGCCGGCTCGCGATTTCCACAGGCTCCACCTGGGCGCGCGAACCGGTGGAGAAGACACCGCGGACGGCCTTTTCGATGCCGCGCTCGACTTTGTCCAGCATTCCCATGGCACCTCTCCTCTCCTGACGGCTGCGGGGCAGCGCACGTTTCGGAACTCAGTTCACAACATTGCCGGGAGTGCGCCGGGGACGGGCACTCCTACATCTGATACTACTGGGCAGGGCTGTGAATGACCTTAATGCACAACGCCGGGGCGGGGAGATTAGTTCATTCGGGCTTGCCATGGCGCGGTTCGGGCGGCATCACCGGAGGGGCATATCGCGGGGGGTATTTCTGCGCGCAGGGACAGCCCCGGGCCCCGATTGGTGTTTTGCCGTGGTTGTCCGTTATGCTTGATCTCGCTGCTTTTACGAGGTTGGCAGTCCGGAAATCGGGCGTCCAGTCGGGTGAAAGAAGTTGCGCGCGAGTGGCGGAACGGCAGACGCGCTGGCTTCAGGTGCCAGTGTCCGAAAGGGCGTGGGGGTTCAAATCCCCCCTCGCGCACGCAAATGAAAGAACCCCGGTCTTAGGACCGGGGTTCTTTTGCGTTAACTGACTCGAACGGCTTCTCCCCGCCGCGCGGTCCTTTCCCCTAGCTATGAGTGGGGGATTGCGCCACGGGGCGGGGAGAAATCATGCAGAGGGCTGTGCCTAGCGGGCTGCGGCTGGCTCCAGGGTTTCTGCTGAGGATGCAGCTGCGGCGGCTTCAGCAGCAGGCGGTGCCGCCGTCGTCGTCCGTTCCTTGAGGAAGTACACCAGGCCGGCGGCGAGCGTGGAAGCCGCCGCCAGGGCGAACAGGCCGGGCACAACGCTTCCCGTCTGTTCCTTGATGAGGCCGAAGCCGAACGGGGCAACGAAGCCGCCCAGGTTGCCGAGCGAGTTGATGATGGCGATGGCCGGCGCGAGAACCAGGGGATGCAGGCCCGACTGGGGGATGGTCCAGAACAGCGGCGACGCACTCTTGAAGCCCATGGCAGCGACGGCGAGGAAAACGAGTGCCAGAACCGGCGTGGCGACGGCCGCCGCGAACGTTCCCACTGCGGCGACCAGCAGGGCCACCACCAGCAGCGGGCGCTTCGACTTTGCCCGGTCCTGCCATTTGGCCGCAAAGTACATCGCGAAGACGGCGCAGACCCACGGAATGGCGGACAGGAACCCGACGCTCAGGTCCGTGGTGCCGGGGATCTGTTTGACGATGCTGGGCAGCCAGAACGTGTTGGCGTAAATGGACAGCTGGACTGAGAAGTAGATACCGCACAGGAGGAGGATCTGCGGGTTCAGCAGCATCTTCCAGCGATTGACCTTCGTGTCCTTGCCGGTGGTGTGCTCGGCGTCCTCGCTGGCGATGGCGCTGATGAGTGCCGTTTTCTCCCTGCTGTTCAGCCACTTGGCGTCCTCGATCCTGGCATCCAGGAGGAAGTAGACCGTAATGCCGACGGCGACCGAGAGCAGGCCTTCGAAGCCAAAGAGCCACTGCCAGCCGCGGAAACCGAGGGCGCCCTGGAGGCTGAGCAGCATTCCGGCGATGGGCCCGGACAGAGCAGCGGCAACCGACGAACCGGCAATGAAGATTGCGGTGGCCTTGCCGCGCTGGCCCGCCGGAACCCACCGGGCGAAATAGAAGATGACGGCGGGGAAGAACCCGGCCTCGGCCGCGCCCAGCAGGAACCGCAGCACGTAGAACATCATTTCGTTCTGCACGAAGGCCATCAGGAACGAAACGATGCCCCAGCTGATCATGATCCGAGTGAGCCAGACCCTGGCGCCGAACTTTTCCATCATCACGTTGCTGGGCAGTTCAAAGATCGCGTAGGCAACGAAGAACAGGCCCGCACCGAAGCCGTAAGCTGCGGCGCCGATTCCGACATCCGCCTCCAGATGCTCGTGGGCGTAGCCGATGTTCGATCGGTTCAGCTGGTTGCAGACGAGCATAACCAGCATGATGGGCAGAACGCGCCGGAAGAACTTCTTGGTGGCAGACGCCAGATCCGTGACAGCGATGTCTACAGACTGCATGGGAAAATCCTCTGTATAGATGAATAAAGCTCACGCTGCGGGGGACCGGAGGCCGGCCCTTGTGGTCCCCACCACAGCTTGCCCCTCGACTTTATTCAACCGTAGTAATGCACGTCCAACACAGATTCTGCATAGCTTGATACCTACAGGGCAACACGAAGGGTGCAGTTGCCTCTCAGTTCCGGGGGCCGACGTCCGCTTTGACGGCAGTGACCGGGCAGCCGGCTTCGAGGATGACCCGCTGGGCAGTGCTGCCAAGGAACAGCTTCCCCACCGGGGAGCGCCGCCTGACTCCGATCACTATCAGCTCGACATCCTCCTCGTAGGAGGCATCGGTCATGAAGTCCGCAGCGTCAGTGCCTTCGTTGGGCCGGACCGAGGCCTGCACGCCCGCAGCTGTTGCTGCGGCGATTGCGCCACGGATGTCCGAGTCCGCCTCGGCAGACGCTTCGCCCGCGACCGGGCTGATGATCTGCAGGGTGGTCTTTCTCAGTGCCGCCTCCCCTATAGCGGCACTGAGGGCGGCGCGGCCTTCCTGGCTGGCGACGTATCCCACGGCGACACTCATGCCTGCACCGCCGTCAGGACCGAACCGGAGGCCACGAACTGACGCAGGTTGGCGAGCGTAAGTTCTGCCATCGCCGCCCTCGTTTCGTGGGTTCCGCTGCCGAGGTGAGGCAGGAGAACCACATTGTCCAGAGCGAGGAGATCTTCCGGGACCTTTGGTTCTTCCGCAAAGACGTCCAGCCCGGCCCCAGCCAGCCGCCCGGCCAGCAGGGCGGCCACGAGGGCGTCCTCATCAACCACGGATCCCCGGGCAATGTTGATCAGGTAGCCGTCGGGTCCGATCGCCTCGATGACATCCGCGTCCACGAGTTTGGCCGAGCCTGGCCCGCCGGCGGCGGCAACAATCAGCACGTCGCAACCGGAGGCGAGTTCGCGCGGTGAGGCCTTGTACTCGTAGCCGACCCCCTTCACCGGATTGCGGCTGTGGTAGCTGATGTCGCAGTCGAAGCCTTCCAGCCTTCGGGCGATGACCCGCCCGATCCGGCCGAGCCCGAGGATGCCCACTTTCTTGCCGCTGGCCTTGGTGGCCAGCGGGAAGTTACCTGCGCTCAGCCAGTCGCCGCGGCGGACGAAGCGGTCCGCGGCGCTCACGCGGCGCAGGACGTCCAGGTACAGGGCGATGGCGGTATCTGCCACGCAGTCGTTGAGGACATCGGGGGTGTTGCTGACCGTGATGCCGCGCTGGGCGGCTTGGGCAACGTCCGTGGTGTCATAGCCGACGCCGAAATTGATGACCGCGCGAAGGTTGGGAAGTGCGCGCATCAGGTCCGGGCCCACTCCGAATTTTCCTGAAGTCACGGCAACCTCAAACTCCCCGCCGTGGTGCTGCAGAAACTCTTCCCGCTCGGGGGCGGAATCGGGGAGCCGCACGGCGTCGTACTCGCTCCTGATGGATTCTTGGACGATTGGCATGAGTGGCCCTACCTGTAGGACGGCGGTGTTGTTCATATCTGCACCCTAGGTTTCCGATCCATACGCGTCCAACATGTAAATGGCATTGTTCGATGCCCGAAGTGAATCGATTGGACTACTCCGGCGGAACCACGCGGAATTCCGGGATAAGTGGTGTCCGTCACAGGGTGCCGACGCTGTGAGCGGGCCCCGCCGCGCCCTCCGAGCCGCCGGCAAAAGCCTTGTGGAGCCTTTGGACCTCAACTAGCTTGAGTCCAGCGCGGCCCGAAACACCTGATCTTGTTGCCTGGTTCCACCGGTGCAAGAGCACCCCCTGCCGCAAACACCCAATTCGGAGGAATCCAATGACGTCTTCTTCAAAGCCCGCATTTCCCGCCTTGCTCAAATGGCCGGCCTTGGCATCCGTCGCGATGTTAGGTCTCAGCGGCTGCTCAGTAGCCAATTCCGACGCCGGCGCCGCCTCCTCGAATACGGTGCGCGTGGTGCTCGGCCAGGAACCGCCCACCTTGGAAGCCTGTGAGTCGAACCTGACCTCCACCGGTGTAGTGGTGCGCTCGAACGTCACTGAACCGCTCATTGAACGCAACCCGCAGAGCGGTGAACTGGAGCCGAAGCTCGCCACCGAATGGAAGGCCACCACGGATACCGAGTGGACCCTCAAGCTGCGCGAAGGTGTGACGTTCCAGGACGGCACGCCGTTCAATGCCAAAGCCGCCGCCTTTACCATCGAAAGAGCGGTCAACTCCAAGCTCGGCTGCAACGTGGAGGGCTACGTCTTCGGCGACGCGGACCTCGCCGTGAAAGCCGTCGATGCCACCACCCTGACCGTGACCACTCCCGAACCTGATCCCATCCTGCCGCTGCGCCTGTCGTTCCTCGAGGTGGTACCGGCGTCCACGAGTGCCACGGAGAAGGTCCGTGAGCCGATCGGCACGGGCCCGTACAAGATCGAGAAGTGGGACGCCGGCCAGAAGATCACGCTGTCCAGCTGGGACGGTTACTGGGGAGACAAGCCCGCCTACGCCAAGGCCGAGTACCAGTGGCGTTCGGAGAGCTCGGTTCGTGCTGCCATGATCACCAGCGGCGAGGCTGATGTTGCCATGGGCCTGAGCCCGGATGACAACATCGGCGACTTGGGCGTTGATTACCCCAACAACGAGACGGTTGCCCTGCGGCTCGACGCCAACGAAGCACCCCTCAATGACATCCGGGTTCGCCAGGCAGTCAATTACGCCCTCGACAAGGAGGGGATCGTCAACTCGCTTTACCAGGGAAAGCACCAGGTGGCTGCCCAGCTGGTTCCCGAAGGCATTGTGGGGCACAACTCGGAACTGAAGGGCTGGCCGTTCGATCTGGACAAGGCGAAGTCCCTCGTTGCCGAAGCAAACGCCGACGGCGTTGATACGTCCGCGCAGATCTCGCTGGTGGTCCGCAGTGCGCAGTTCCCGAAGATCACGGAACTGGGCCAGGTCCTCCAGGAGCAGCTGAGCCAGGCCGGCCTGAACGTCAAGCTCAAGATGCTCGAGACCAGCCAGCACCTGACTTACCAGGTCCGCCCCTTCCCGGACGATGAAGGCGCGGTGGCCTTGATGACCCAGCACGGCAACCAGGCCGGCGATGCAGCCTTCACCGTGGATCAGTACATGCTGTCCAACGGAGCCCAGAGCTACTTCGGTACCCCCGAGTTCGACGCCATGATCAAGAAGGCGGATGCGGCCTCCGGCGATGCGCGGAAGACGGACTTCGAAGAGATCTTCGCCTACCAGAACGACAAAGTGGTCCAGTTTGCCCACATCTCGCACCAGACCGGCATCATCGGCAAGGCCAAATCCGTGAACTACACGCCCAATTCGTCCAGTGGCGACGAACTGCGTGTTTCGGAAATGACCCCGGCAAGCTAGCGCGGACCTCCCGGAGAGAAGGACAACCATGCTGATCTACTTGAGAAAGCGGATCGTCTCCAGCGCTTTGCCGCTGGTGGTGGTGATTGTTGGTGTGTTCGCACTGGCCAGGATGACGGGCAACCCCGCCAGCCTGTACCTCCCGCTGAACGCCACCCAACAGATGCGCGACGACTTCACCGCGCGCAACGGACTGGACCAGCCGCTGCTGGTACAGATGGCCGACTACTTCGGCGGAGTGCTCCGGCTCGACTTCGGACAGTCACTGCGCACCGGCCAGGATGCCGCAGCCATGGCACTGCGCGCCTTCCCGGCTACCTTGCAGCTGGCCGCCACCACCATGGTGCTGGCCGTGCTGCTGGCCCTGGTGGTCGGTTGCTGGGCTGCGCTGAAGCCGAACGGCATCGCGGACCGTATCTCAAGTTTCGTGTCCATGGCTGCCGCTTCGATCCCTGATTTCTGGCTGGCAATCGTTGGCATCTGGGTCTTCGCCATCACCCTGGGCTGGCTTCCGACATCAGGTGTGTCGGGAGCCGGCGCCTGGGTGCTGCCCATCGCCACGTTGCTCCTGCGGCCGTTCGGCGTGTTGGTCCAGATTGTCCGCGGCTCCATGGTCTCGGCCCTCTCGGAGCCCTACATCAAACTGGCCCGCAGCCGCGGGGCAGGCGAACTCCGGGTGGTCACCCACCACGCTCTCCGCAATGCGGCCGCCCCTGCGCTGACGGTGGCCGGCGACCTGACCGTGGGCCTCGTCAACGGCGCCGTGGTGGTGGAGACCATCTTCGGCTGGCCGGGGATCGGAAAGCTCATGATCGATTCGATCCTGCAGCGGGACTTCGCCGTCCTGCAGGCAGCCGTCCTGCTCACCGCCGTCGCGATCTTTGCCCTGAACATCCTCATCGACATGGGGTACGCGCTGCTGGACGCGCGCGTCCGTCCCGTCACGGTTAAGGCTTAGGAGTAGCCATGAAGAGTTCACTGACTGAGGGCTCGACGCCGGAGCAGCTGCCGGTGGCCCACGAACAACAGAACGAAAGGAAGGACGGAAAACAGGACGGAAAACAGGACGGAAAGCTGAGCCTCTTCCGTCTCCTGCTCAGGGACCGCTTCGCCACCGTCTCTGCGCTGATCCTGGTCTTCATCGGCCTGACCGCCCTCGTGGGCCCCTCGCTGATGGGCGATTTGGCCACCAAACAGAATCTGCTGTTCGCCAACAAAGCACCATTTACGCTGGCGTACGGCTGGGAATACTTCCTCGGCAGCGATTCCCTGGGCCGCAGCATGCTGGCCCGGTTGGTCGTGGCGAGCCGGACCACGTTGTCCGTCGCTTTGCCCGCGGTGGCTGTGGCCCTCTTCGTGGGCTCCCTGTGGGGCGTGTGGGCCGGCTATCACAGGGGCTGGCGGGAGAACGTGTCCATGCGCATCGCCGACGTGATCATGAGTTTCCCGTCCCTGCTGCTCGCCGTCGTCGTGCTTTATGTGTTTAGCCCCAGCGCGGCGAACATCGTGCTGATCCTGGCCCTCACCCGCATCCCTATATACCTGCGCACCGCACGCGCCGAATCGGCGGAGCTCCAAAGCCGGACATTTGTTGACGCGGCGCGTACGTTCGGTGCCAAGCCCAATGCGATCATCGTCCGGCATGTCATCCCCGTGGTGCTGCCGACGCTCCTGACGCTGGCCACCCTCGAGTTCTGCTACGTGATGCTCGCCGAGTCCTCGCTGAGCTTCCTGGGCATCGGCATCCAGCCGCCGGACGTCAGCTGGGGCCTGATGGTCTCCCAGGGCCGGCAGTACCTGCAGAGCGCCTGGTGGCTCTCGATCTTCCCCGGCGTTGCCATCGTGGTCACCACCATCGCCGCCAACGTCCTGGCCGCCTGGCTGCGGATCGCCACAGATCCTGCCCAGCGCTGGCGCCTGGCACTTCCCCGCAAGCGGCTGATCGCCCGCATCCCAGCCAAGGAGGCAAAGCCGTGAAAACAGCTACCGACCAAGCGCCCGCCAAACGCTCGCGTGCCGCGGCCGCGGCCGCAGGCGCCGGCACAGCAGCAGGACAGGCGAAGGCACACGACGTCGTCCTGCAGGTCCGCGACCTTGCGGTGGACATCCGCACTCACCGCGGCACAGTGCGCGCCGTAAACAGCGTTGCTTTCGAGGCCCGCGCCGGAGAGACACTGGCGCTGCTCGGGGAATCAGGCTGCGGAAAATCCATGACAGCCAAGGCACTCGCCGGGATCATGGATCCCGTCTGCGACCTGGCCGACGGTGAGATCATCCTGAACGGCACCGACCTCGCCGCGCTAAGCCCCAAGGAACGGCTCAAGTTTGCCGGGCCTGAGCTGGGCATCGTATTCCAGGACGCCCTGACTGCGCTGAACCCCGTCTATACGGTGGGCACGCAACTGGGTGAGGCCTTCCGCATCCACCGCGGCCTCAACGCCAAGGAAGCACGGGTTGAGGCGATTGACCTGATGAAACGCGTCGGAATCCCGGAGCCCGAATCGAGGATCAATTCATACCCGCACCAGTTCTCCGGAGGCATGCGCCAGCGCATCCTCATCGCGATGGCCGTGGCCCTCAACCCGCGCCTGCTGATCGCCGATGAACCCACCACCGCCCTGGACGTCACAGTCCAGGCGCAGATCATGCAGCTCCTGCGGAAGCTCCGGGAGGAGGGCCAAATGGCCGTCATCCTCATTACG
This sequence comes from Arthrobacter oryzae, assembly GCF_030812315.1. Taxonomy (GTDB): domain Bacteria; phylum Actinomycetota; class Actinomycetes; order Actinomycetales; family Micrococcaceae; genus Arthrobacter; species Arthrobacter oryzae_B. Next base: position 230,587 of record NZ_JAUSSM010000006.1, read on the forward strand.
CACGACCTTGCGGTGGTGGCCGAGGAAGCCGACTCCGTGGCTGTCATGTACGCCGGGAACGTAGTGGAGAGCGGACCGGTTTCCCAGGTTTTCGCCGACCCGCGCCATCCCTATACCAAGGGGCTGCTCGAATCGGTGCCCGCCCACCTGGAGCGGGGCGCCCAGCTGAAGTCCATCGCAGGCAGCCCGCCCGAGCTCCACGACATTCCCGACGGCTGCGTCTACCAGTCCCGCTGCCCGCTGGTGCAGGACATCTGCCGGGCCGAGCGGCCCGCGCTCCGCCCGGTCGCCGGCACCCCGGTCGCCGGCAACTCCGGAGCTCCTGGTAACGCCGGCACCGGCAATCCCGTCGCCGGAACCCCCGTGAACATCCCTTCCGGCAAGGAGCCGCGGCCTGCCCGCACGGCTGCCTGCCATTTCAGCGAGGAGATCAATAATGTCTGAGCCGCTTCTGAAAATTGACGGGCTGACCAAGACATTCCATGTGGCCAAGAGCGCAAGCGGCAACACGCGGCTCAAGGCCCTGGACGGGATCAGCCTGACGGTGGGCCGGGGGAAGACCCTCGGACTGGTGGGCGAGTCCGGCTGCGGCAAGTCCACGCTGGCGCGGACCCTGATGATGCTGGAATCACCGGATGAAGGGACTGTGAGCTTTGAGGGAACCAACCCCTTCGGGCTTCGTGGCAAGGAGCTGCTGAGCTGGCGGCGGCGCGTGCAGATGGTCTTCCAGGACCCGTTTGCCTCGTTGAACGCCCGGATGAACGCCGGCGACATCATCGCCGAGCCGTGGGCCACCCATCGGGGTCTCTACCCGACATCCAGGGAACGCGAAGCCAGGGTCCGCGAATTGCTGCACATGGTGGGCCTGCGTCCCTCCGATGCACGCAAGTCGCCGCAGGAATTCTCAGGCGGCCAGCGCCAGCGCATCGGAATTGCCCGTGCCCTGGCACTGAACCCGGATGTCATCATCCTCGACGAGCCGGTCTCGGCCCTGGACCTTTCAGTCCAGGCACAGGTCCTGAACCTGCTCAATGAGCTCCAGAAGGAGCTCGGTGTTTCCTACATCTTCATCTCGCACGACCTCACCGTGGTCCGCCATGTGGCGGACCGGGTGGCCGTGATGTATCTCGGACGGATCATCGAGACAGGTGCCACCGAGGAAGTCTTCGACCATCCCCGGCACCCCTACACGGCGGCACTGATGTCGGCTTCCCCGAAGCTGGACGTCAGCGGAACCAAGCGGGACAGGATTGTCCTCCAAGGCGAGCTGCCCTCCCCGCTGGATCCGCCGTCGGGCTGCCGCTTCCGGACACGGTGCTGGAAAGCCCAGGACATCTGCGCTGAAGTGTCGCCGGAACCGCAGGTCCTGGCCGCCCCTGACGGCACGAAGCATGTTGCCGAATGCCATTTTCCGCTCGACTCCATCAAGGGCCTGACCGGCGCCACGGCAGCTGCCACTGCCGGCGCCGCGGCAACCGCGACTGCGGCTGCCGCTGTCCCCGCCCAGTGACGGGCACCGAGTGACTGGTGCGGAGTATGCCGTCATCGCCGGAGTGATCTTCCTGGCCGCATGCCTGCAGGCGTCCAGCGGCTTCGGCATGGGCATGCTGGCGGCGCCGGTGATCGCGATGGTGGATCCGGCGCTGCTTCCGGCCACACTGATCCTATTGGCCCTCCTTGTCACCATCATGGTGACCGTGCGGGAACGGCAAAGCCTGGACCTGCGGGGCACCGGCTGGGCCCTGGTGGGCCGGATTCCGGGGAGTTTCCTTGGTGCGTGGCTGGTGACGGCACTGTCCAGGGAAGGCCTCGCATGGGTGGTGGTGGCCGTCGTGCTGACCGGTCTGGTGCTCGCGGGCCGGGGCTGGGCGCCCCGGCCCGTACGCGCCAACCTGATCGCTGCCGGTGCGGCTTCCGGCATCATGGGTACGGCCACCTCCATCGGCGGCCCGCCCATGGCCTTGGTTTGGCAAGGACATCATGGCCCCCGGCTGCGCGGCACCATGAGCGCCTTCTTTATGGTGGGATCGTCGATTTCGATGGTGATGCTGTGGATGACCGGCGCGGTCACCGCAGAGATTCTTTCCCTGGCGCTGTGGATGGTTCCTGCGGCCGTTGGCGGATACGCGGCATCCCGATTCGTTAATCGTTTCCTCAATGCCGCCCGCCTGAAAACGTTGGCCTTGGGCGCGTCGGCGCTGGGAAGTGCCCTGCTGGTCGGGCAGCTGGTCCTGGCGGCAACGTAGCCGGGAAATTGCTCTGTTGCCGGAGCGGGCTCTGTTGCCGGAGCGGGCTATGTCACGCGAACGGGCCGCGGCACCAGGTTCAGGAGTTCCCCGCCTCGCGCAAGCAGGCCGATGTTGGCGGCGATGTCCGCCGCCCGGTGTTCAAATGTGATGCGTGCATGACCGGAATGGTGCGGGGTCAGTACGGTGTTCTGCAGGGAAGCGAAGGGCAGTTCCGCGGGAGGAACCACACCGTCCGTGGGCGACCCCCACCAGACGTCAAGGCCCGCTCCGGCGATGCGCCGTTCCTTGAGGGCCGCGTACAGGGCTGCCTGGTCCACCACGGGACCGCGTGCGACGTTAATAAGGAACGCTGAGGGTTTCATGGAGGCCAGTTCCGCTGCCCCGATCATCCCCTCTGTGGCGGAATCCAGCGGCACGGTCACCACTACGACGTCGGACGCGGCCAGGAGCCCATGGAGCTCGTGGTTTCCGCCCACCCAGTCGAGGCGGACTCCCTGCGGCAGGGCGGCCGAAGGATTGCGCCGGACAGCGCGGACCTTCATTCCCATCATTCCGGCGACGCGGGCAACCTCGGCACCGATGGAACCCAGGCCCACCAGCCCCAGTGTCAGGTCGGCGAGGACGGGATGGAACGGCACGTCGTCGGCCGTGGCAATGGTCCGCCACTGCCCTTGGCGGATCTCCCGGTCGGCGGCAGCAACATTGCGCGAAAGCATCAGCGTGACCATCAGGACGTGCTCGGCGATGGGCCGAGCGTGATGGAAGGTGTTGGCCACCTGAGCCGACGGCGCCAGATGGGGGAAGGAGATCTTGTCGTAGCCGGCGCCTGTGACATGGACCAGCCGAACGCGGCCTGCAGCCTCCGCTTCCGCGGGGCCGAGGGAGGAGCAAACCACGACGTCGGCGCCCGCCAGGGCGCTAAGCCGGCGTTCGGGGGTCCAAGCCGCAGCCATGTCCCAGTGGTGGGCGCCGCCGTCGGCCCTTAACCGGTCCTCGAAGCGGCTGATGATGGGGTCCGTAACCACGATCTTCAGTGATTCCAGGCCGTCCGAAGCTTGCTTCGCGGCGTTTACCACCGGGGGCTCTGAAGCTCATAGGAGGGGTGGAGCCGCTGCATGTAACCGGTGTCGTCCCGGCTCCTGATTCCGCAGTCCAAGTACTGGCGGTGCAGGCGTTCCAGCGCGTCACGGTCCACTTCGACCCCCAGGCCCGGGCCGGTGGGGACCTTGACGGCGCCGTCCTTGAATGTGAACACGCCGTTGGCAATGACATCCTCCGATGGGTCCTTCCACGGCCAGTGGGTGTCGCACGCGTAGTCGAGGTTGGGGGTTGCAGCAGCCAGATGGACCATGGCGGCGAGGCTGATTCCCAGGTGTGAATTTGAGTGCATGGACAGCCCCAGTCCGAATGTCTCGGTGATGCCGGCCAGGAACTGGGTGCGGCGGAGGCCGCCCCAGAAGTGGTGGTCCGAGAGGATGACATCCACTGCGCCGGCAGCCACGGCAGGCGCCACATCCTCGAAGCTGACCACGCACATGTTCGTCGCGAGGGGCATGTCGACTTCACTGCGCACGGCCGCCATGCCTTCAATGCCGGGGGTGGGGTCCTCGAGGTACTCCAGAACGCCGTGCAGTTCCTTGCCCACGCGGATGGAGGTCTCCACTGTCCAAGCGCCGTTGGGATCGATGCGGAGGGGCAGGTCGGGAAATTCCGCGCGGAGGGCCTGGATGGCCGCGATCTCTTCTTCCGGCGCGAAGACGCCGGCCTTCAGCTTGAGCGCGCTGAAACCGTAGCGGTCCACCATTGTCCGCGCCTGCTTCACAATCCCGGCAGGGTCCAGGGCCGCACCCCAGGCGTCGTCTTCCTGGCCGGGGTGGCCCGCCCACTTGTAGAACAGGTATCCGCTGAACTGCACAGAGTCACGGACGGCGCCGCCGAGGAGGTCGCTGACCGGCCGGCCGAGGAGTTTGCCCTGGATATCCAAGGCTGCGACATCAAACGCGGACAGCACGCGGTCATTGGTGCTCGAACCGGTGACCATGCCGCTCATGCCGTGGCCGCCCTGGATGTTGTCCTGCTGCAGGGCTTGGGCGATCCGGCTGCGCAACCCGTTGATGTTGAAAACGTCTGTCCCGGGCAGGGCCGCTGCTGCGAGCTGGAGCCGGGCAATGTGGCCGGCATCGCCGTACGTTTCACCGAACCCTGAGACGCCAGCGTCCGTCTGGACCTCCACGATGGCCCGCAGCGCGAACGGTTCGTGGACGCCAACGGTGTTCAGGAGTGGCGGGTCCTTGAATGCCACCGGCGTGATGGAGACGCCGGTGATCCTGGCCTGGTTGACGTACTGGGCGGGATCGTATGCCTGGTCCACTGCGCTGTGCTCCTTGGTTGGCTCGGGGGTTGATTTACCTGCTCCGTTCACCGACCATAAGGGGAGTCATCGATCCAAGTCCAAGCTAATTTGTGCACTCAACAATTCAGTAAAGGTATGAATGTTCTCCCTATCCCAGTTAGAAGCGTTCGTGGCCGTCGCTGAAGAGCTCCACTTCGGCGCAGCCGCTGAGCGGCTCAACATGACTCAGCCGCCGCTGAGCCGGCAGATCCAGATGCTCGAGAAGAAGCTGGGAACCCAGCTCTTCGGCCGCACCAGCAGGAAAGTGGAGCTGACCGCCGCTGGTGCCACCCTGCTTCCGAGGGCACGGCAGATCCTGGACATGTGTATCAAGACTGACCTCGATGTCCGCAGGGTGTCCTCCGGTGAAGCAGGGGCCATCACGGTCGGCTACACGGCCATAGCGGGGCAGAGTGCACTGCCCCTGATGCTGCGGCGCGCTGCGGAGGGGATGCCGGGAGTGTCCTTTGTGCTCCGGGAACTGGTCTCAACCGACCAAATGGACGGACTGGTGAAGGGCAATGTGGACATCGGCCTGCTGCGGCCCATCGTCGCCCGGCCCGGCGTAGTGTCCCGGCCCCTCATGCAGGACCGTCTGGTGGTGGCGCTGCCCGAAGGGAGTTCACTGCTGGGCAACATGGCGGCGCCTAAGGGGGAGCCGCTGCCGCTTGGGTCGCTGGACCGGCTGCCGTTGCTGATGTATTCCACCAAGGAGGCCCGGTATTTCCACGACCTGGTGCTCCGGCTGTTCGCCAGCGCCGGAGCCCATGCCAACATCACCCAGTATGCCAGCCAGGTGCCGGCTCTTCTGGCCTTTGTCCAGGCTGGCCTGGGGGTGACCCTTGTCCCCGCCTCGGCCATGGCTTTTGCCCCCGCGGGAGTGGAATTCCACGAGATCGACGGACGGCACGGCATCCAGGAGCTGAACCGGGTGGACCTCGAGTTGGCGTGGAACGAAGAAACGGCCAACCCCGCCGTCCTGCGGCTTCTCAGGTTAATCGAGACGTTCTGACCGGCACGCCTACTGGCGTCCGGCCCGGAGCCGCCGCCTCGAGTTGGCCAGGTGGCTGCGCATGGCAGCCGACGACGACGGTTCGTCGCCTTCCGCGATGGCCGCATAGATGGACTCGTGCTCGTGGACCACCTGTTCGAAGTGGTCGCGGGCGTAGTGTTCGACGCCGGTCATTAGCCGAGTGCGGGGCATGGCGATCATTGTCTGGCCCAGCGACACGAGGCAGTCCGAGTAAAACGGGTTTCCTGACGCCGCGGCGATTGCCTTGTGGAATTCGTAGTCGGACTTCATGGCATGCGCCGGGTGGTCGCCGCTTGCGGTGAACTCTTCCAAGGCGTTAAGCACGGCCTTCAGTTGCCGGTCCGTCCGGTTGCGGGCAGCCAGGGCGGCGGCCTCGGTCTCGACGCCGATGCGGAACTCCAGCAGGTGCAGCCGGTCCTCCATGCTGGCCACCGGCCGGCCTCCCGGCGCTGGCGGATCGCCGTGCGGGGGCGGGGTCAGCGCGAAGCTGCCCCGCCCGCGTTCGGTTTCCACGAGTCCTTCGGCCTGCAGCCGGGTCAGGGCGGCCCGGACTACGGTGCGGCTGACGCCGAACTCCCCGATCAGTGTGTTTTCGCTCGGAAGCTTGTCGCCGGGCTGGATGACGCCGTCAACGATGCGTGTGCGAAGATCGGCGGCGAGGTCCGCGGTCAGGTTCCGGCTCATGCGTTCAAGGTTACGCGCCGAACTCCACGGACTCGGTGGTCCAGGCGCGGGCCTGGTCACTGAGGGTCACGCCAAGGCCCGGGCGGTCCGGAACCAGCATACGGCCGTTCTTGGTTTCGAGGCGTTCGTTGAACAGCGGGTCCAGCCAGTCGAAGTGCTCCACCCACGGTTCGCGCGGGTAGGCGGCGGCGAGATGAAGGTGGATCTCCATGGCGAAGTGCGGCGCGAGTCCCAGTCCCCGCTCGTCCGCCAGAGCGGCAAGGCGCAGGAACTGGGTGATGCCGCCTACGCGGGGTGCGTCGGGCTGGATGATGTCGCAGCCGTTGGCGTTGATGAGGCCCTTGTGCTCGGCGACGGAGGCCAGCATCTCGCCGGTGGCGATGGGGGTGTCAAGGACGTTGGCCAGGTGGGCGTGGCCTTCGAAGTCGTAGGCGTCCAGCGGCTCTTCGATCCAGATGAGGTTGAACTCCTCCAGTTGCCGGCCCATCCGCAGGGCGGTGGCGCGGTCCCACTGCTGGTTGGCATCCACCATGAGCGGCACGTCCCAGCCGATGTGTTCGCGGATTCCGGCGACGCGGTGCAGGTCCTCTTTGCTGTCCGGGAGGCCGACCTTGATCTTGATGCCGCCGATCCCTTCATCGATGGACTGGGTGGCGCGTGCCTTGACCTCGTCAAGTGAAGCGTTGAGGAAGCCGCCGGACGTGTTGTAGGTCTGGACGGAGTCGCGGTAGGAACCCAGGAGCTTGGCCAGCGGCAGGCCGGCGCGCTTGGCCTTGAGGTCATAGAGGGCGATGTCGATGGCGGCGAGTGCCTGGGTGGCTACACCGGAGCGGCCCACGGAAGCACCGGCCCAGAGGAGCTTGGTGTAGATCTTGCCGATGTCGTTGGGGTCCTCGCCGATGATGCCCTCGGCCACCTCCTTGGCGTGCGCGTACTGGGCGGGTCCGCCTGCGCGCTTGGAGTAGCTGAAGCCGATGCCGCTGTGTCCCTGCTCCGTGGTGATTTCTGCGAAGAGGAAGGCCACCTCCGTCATGGGCTTCTGGCGGCCGGTGAACACCTTGGCGTCACTGATCGGCACGGCCAGAGGGAGTCTCGCAGTGGAAAGTTTTACGTGGCGGATGAGGTCTACGGTGCTCATGAGTGCTCCTTGAAAGCAGGACGTCCGGGCTACATTGCCCTCCTACTTAGCGTACAAGTTATAAACTTGTATTACAAGTGTCGACCTCATGTTCGATCGTGGTTGCGGCGTGGTTTTTGGTGTGGGTCGATGTGGGGTGGCGGGATGAACCAGGGGATGCCGGTTTTGACCTGGATGGTCCAGTTTTCTTTGTGGATGAGGTGGTGGTGATGGGAGCAGAGGAAAGTTCCGTTGTCGGTGCCGGTGGGTCCGCCGTGTGACCAGTAGGTGATGTGGTGGGCTTCGCACCAGGTGGCGGGGATGGTGCAGGCGGGGAACGCGCAGCCCTGGTCGCGGGCGGTGATGGCTTTGCGGATGTGCGGGGGGAAAATCCTTGTGAAGTGCGGCCGATGTCCAGGATGCGGCCTTCGCTGCCGAGCAGGACGGGGATGATGTCGGCGTCGCAGGCGATCTTCCGGACCGTGGAGGCCGGAATGGGTCCGGTGAACGTGAACGACCCGGTGCCCGGGATGCCGGGGATGCTCGCCGGGAATCCGCCGATGGAGGGGCTGTCGTTGGTACTTGTTCCGGTGCCTGCGGCCGGGGTGCGGTGGCGGGGTCCTTGGGCGGTGGTGTGCTCGAGGCGGTCCAGGAGGTCGCGGTAGTCGATGGTGACCATGACCTGCGGGCGGAGTCCTCCCGCGGCCGGGAGTGCGCCGGTGGTCAGGGCCGCTTTGCAGGCGCCGACGAGGCCGTCCAGGAGCCGCTGCGGCCGGGTCCGCCGGTCCAGATCCTGGCCCTGAACCAGGTCCAGGTCCTGGTCCTGGGCAGCTTCTCTGCTGGCGGCCGCGTCCGGGCCTTCGCTGGTGTCCTGCCTGGCGGTTCCGTCTGCTCGGGTACCGCCGCCCTCCGCGTTGGCGCCGTCGGTGCCGCCTGCCCGGGTGCGGGGGTTGGTGGCGGTGTTCATCACGGTCAGCAGTGATTCGTACTGGTCCGGGGTGGCGAAGATTTCCAGATGGTGGAGTCCGCGGCGGGCGCGGCGGAGGAATACGCCCTGCCGGCGGTGGAGTTCCTCTTCGGAGGGTTCGGATCCGTCCTGGTCGATCGCGTCGGTCCATTGCCGGGCGACGCGGGTGAGGAAGTCCGTGTCGTTTTCGGCCGCGGTGCGGGTCAGGGCATGTTCCATCCGGGCAGTGGTGTCCTCGTCGGCGTGGTGCCGGACCCGCTCCAGGGCAAGGGTGATGATGGTCGCGGGCCGGGACGCGACGGTCCCGGCGGTAACAGCGGCGGCGAGTTCGGGCCGCACCGTAGGCCCGGTGTGACCGGCGAACCCGGCACGGGGCAGCAGATCGGCCGCGAGAGCCATCCTGCGCCGGGCCTCGGCGACACTGATCCGCAGCCTGGACCGGAGGAACTCCGCAGCGTTCCGGCACCCGTCATCGGCAGGGTCCGGTCCCGCAACGGTTGACGCTTGGCCGGCGGCGGCCGGCGCCTGGGGCGAAGCGGCCGTCTCGGCCTTTTCGCCCGATTCGGCCGTTTCGGTCGTTTCTGCGCCCCATCCCGTGACCCAGCCGGCAGCCCGGCCAGCCCCGCCCGAGCCCGCTGACCCCGCCGCTCCTGAGCCGACTGCGGCCGAGCGCGCTGCCGCTGCGGCTTCACGCCGGGTCCGGTCCACTGCCCCGGCCGCGACGATCTGCAGGTATTCGACTACCCGGGAGACTTCCTCGACGTGGCCGGCGAAGTCCGCAGCCTCGCGGAAGCTCAACAGCGCGGCGTCCTCGGCCGCCGTCGAACCGATCCCCTTGAGCAGCTCAAGGCTCCTGGCGAGATCACCGGACCCGCCGCCGTCGGACGCTGCTTCAAGTGGATGCTGGCGTCCCGCAGGGACACTGCGAAGGCCGCGGACGCGCGCGTTAAACGGTTGAGGAGCCGGCGGTTGAACAGCAGGAGGCTGAACAGCGGAACCGGCAGCGGGCAGTTTGGCCCACCGCAATGCCCCTCCTGCTGCAGAATCCCCCACGGCTTCCATGAACTAAGTCTGCCGCGGGGGTATGACAGTAAGGCCGCCCCGGAGACACTGAACCAAGGAGCTAGTGAACCAACCAGGCGACCACGAGCAGCGCGCCGATGCTCAACAGCGTGGTGCAGAGGATCACGTCGCGCGCAACGGTCATTCCTCGGCCGTAGGGTGACGCGAAAAGGAACACGTTCTGGGCAGTGGGCAGCGCAGCCATGATGACGCTCGCCAGCAGGTGCTGCCCCTCCAGCCCGAAGACGAAGCGGCCCAGGACCCACACAACGAGCGGCATCCCGGCAATCTTCAGGAACGTGGCCACGAGGGTTTCAGTGCGGCCGTCACCCTTCTGCAGCGGGGCCCGCCCGGCGAGTGACAGTCCGAAGGCAAGCAGCACCATCGGAACGGCTCCACCGGCCAGCATGTCGATGGGCTTCTGCAGCAGCTCAGGGGCGGTCCAGCCCGTCAGTGCGACGGCGGCGCCCAGGCCGGAGGCGATGATCATCGGGTTGGCGAAGGGCTGAAGAAGAAGCTTCTTCCAGGAGATTTTGGAGCCGGAGGCCACGCCCAGCACCGTGAGGTAGAAGGGCGCCATCACCAGGATCTGCACGAGGAGCACGGGCGCAACGTGCTGTGCCGTGCCCACGGCGTAGAGGGACACCGGGATGCCGATGTTGTTCGCGTTCGCATAGCTGCTGGCCATGGCGCCCACCGCAGTTTCGGCTGCCGGGCGGCGGAAGAACAGGAAGCTTGCCAGGCAATAAAGGAGCCCCACTATCGCTGCCGAGAGCAGCGCCAGCGGGGCGTCCGTCCCGAGTGCGGCCCGGATATCGCTGCCGGCAACCACTGTGAACAGCAGTGCCGGATTGGTGACGTAGTAGGCGGTGCGGGTCAGGGCGCCCTGTATTTCAGGCCCCAGAATCCGGAGCCTGGCTGCCAAATAGCCCACGGCAATGACGGCGGAGATGATCAGTATTCCGGAGACAACGCCGCCCAAAATGCGCCCTTCTATTTAGCTGTCTATTTAGGTGTTGCATGAATCGTAAGCACCACCGAGGTGGGTTTCCGCACGGCCGTCTCCCTGTTGCGGGGGGGGGAGGGCCGGCCGTGCGGAAGTTGGGACCTGGGCGAACCAGGAGTTAGCGCACCAGGCAGGGGCGCTTCGGATCGAAGGCCCAGCCGTCGATGTAGTACTGCATGCCGATGCTGTCGTCGCGGGCATCCAGGCCGCGCTCCAAGTACAGCTGGTGTGCTTTGTCCAGGGCATCGCGGTCCAGCTCGATGCCCAGCCCGGGAACGTTCGGAACCTCGATGGCGCCGTCCTTGATCTGCAGCGGTTCCTTGGTGAGCCCCTGCCCGTCCTGCCAGATCCAATGCGTGTCCAGCGCGGTGATCTCGCCCGGTGCGGCTGCCCCGGTGTGCGTGAACATGGCCAGCGAAATATCGAAGTGGTTGTTCGAGTGCGAGCCCCAGGTGAGCCCGAATTCATGGCACAGCTGCGCCACCCGGACAGAACCGTGCATGGTCCAGAAGTGGGGGTCCGCCAGGGGAATGTCAACGGCGTTGCTGCGGATGGCGTGGGACATTTCGCGCCAGTCCGTGGCAATCATGTTGGTGGCAGTCTTTAGCCCGGTGGCGCGGCGGAACTCCGCCATCACTTCGCGCCCGGAGAAGCGCCCTTCGGCGCCGCAGGGGTCCTCGGCGTAGGCCACCACGCCCTGCATCCGCTTGCCCAGCCGGATGGCTTCGTCCAGCAGCCATCCGCCGTTCGGGTCGAGGGTGACCCTGGCCTCGGGGAAGCGCTTGGCCAGTGCGGTGACGACGTCCACCTCGTCGTCGCCGGACAGCACGCCGCCCTTCAGCTTGAAGTCGGTGAACCCGTAGCGTTCCTGCGCGGCTTCCGCCAACGCAACCACCGCTGCAGGTGTCATGGCCTCCTGCCGCCGCAGCCTCTCCCAGCGGTCTGCCGGGGCATCCTCCACGAGGTACGGCAGATCCGTCCGCCGGCGGTCGCCGATGAAGAAGAGGTAGCCGAGCATGGGGACCGAACTGCGCTGCTGCCCGTCGCCGAGCAGTTCCGCGACCGGGACGCCCAGGAACTGGCCGTGGAGGTCCAGCAGGGCCGATTCGACGGCGGTGACGGCGTGGACGGTGGTGCGGAGGTCGAAGGTCTGCAGCCCGCGGCCGCCCGCGTCACGGTCTGCGAACTCCGCCGCGATCTCGCGCAGCAGGGAACGGTAGCGGGCCACCGGCTTGCCGGAGATGAAGGCCCCGGCTTCCTCGATGGTGGTGCGGATCTTCTCGCCACCGGGGACCTCGCCGAGGCCGGAGCGGCCGTCCGAGTCGGTAATGATCACCACGTTGCGGGTGAAGAATGGTCCGTGTGCGCCGCTGAGGTTCATCAGCATGCTGTCGTAGCCCGCGACAGGAACTACCTCAACCTTGGCGATCGTGGGCTGGGTGCTCATGCGTTGACCTCGTCCTTTGCGTCGGCTGCGGCTTCGACCGTTCCGTCGATCCGGCGGTTCAGGTGCCAGGGGTTGGCGTCCTGGAGCGGTGATGGAAGCAGTTCCTGGGGCAGGTTCTGGTAGGCCACCGGCCGCAGGAAACGGTTGATCGCCAGTGTTCCCACGGAGGTGGTCCTGGTGTCGGAGGTTGCGGGGAAGGGGCCGCCGTGGACCATGGCGTGGCCCACTTCGACGCCGGTGGGCCAGCCGTTGACGATGATCCGCCCCACCTTCTGCTCGAGCGCAGGGATGAGCTGGGCCGCCGTCGGGTAGTCCTCTTCGGTGAGCTGCAGGGACGCGGTGAGCTGGCCCTCGAGCCGGTTGGTGGCCGCGACCAGTTCTTCCACGGTGCTGTAGCGGATGACGAGGGACGCGGCGCCGAAGATCTCGGCGTGCAGCACGTGGTTGCTGACAAAATCGGCGATGTCGGTCCCGAAGATGGTCGGCGCCGGAGCGTTTTCGGTGGGACCGGCCGAGCCCTGGCCGACGACGGTCACGTTGTCGGCGGATCCGAGCGCTGTGGCGCCGGCGTTCCAGGACGCGGCGATGCCTTCGGTCAGCATGGTCTGGCCGGCACAGGCGGATACTGCCCGTCCGACGGCGGCAGCCAGTTTGTCGCCTGCTTCGCCGGCCGGGGCGAACAGCAGTCCGGGGGACGTGCAGAGCTGTCCGGAGCTGCCGGTGACAGCGGTGACGTACTGCTGCGCCAGTGCATCAATTTGTTCGGCGGAGCCGTTCAGGGCGCCGGGGAAGACGAAGACCGGGTTGAGCGAGGACATTTCCGCGTAGACCGGGATGGGCTCCGGGCGTGCCGCCGCGGTGCGCATGAGGGCGATACCGGCGCTCTGGGAGCCGGTGAAGCCCACGGCCTTGATGGCCGGGTCCGCCACAAGGGCCTGGCCGATGCTGGCGCCGGGGCCGTAGATCAAGGAGAAGACGCCGGGGTGGAGCCCGGAGTCACGGACGGCCTTAGCGATGGCCTGGCCGACGAGCTCACTGGTGCCAGGGTGGGCGTTGTGGGCCTTAAAGACCACGGGACAGCCGGCCGCGAGGGCCGAGGCGGTGTCCCCTCCCGCCGTCGAGAAGGCCAGCGGGAAGTTGCTGGCGCCGAAGACAGCCACCGGACCCAGCGGGATCTGGCGCTGGCGGATGTCGGCGCGGGGGAGTGGCGTGCGCTCCGGCATGGCCGGGTCGATGCGGACGCCGCGGAAGTCGCCCTGGCGGACCACGGAGGCGAACAGGCGGAGCTGACCGGTGGTGCGGGCACGTTCGCCCTGCAGCCGGGCGGCGGGAAGGCCTGTCTCCTGGCCGGCCCGGATGATGAGCTCGTCGCCGATGGCCTCGATGTTGCTGGCGATGGCTTCCAGGAAGCCGGCGTGCGTCTCGGGATCGAGGGTGCTGAATGACGCGTACGCCTCGGCGGCCGCAGCAGTGGCGGTCTTGAGCTGCTCTTCGGTGAGCAGGGTGTACGCAGGTTCAAGCTGTTCGTTGCTCGCGGGGTTGAAGCCAAAGGCTGTCTTGCCTTCGCCTGCGACGGCCTGCCCTGCGATGAGGGAATGTCCGGTGAGTGTCACTGTGGTTACTCCTAAGAGATGGTGGATCAGGAGACGGTGGCGATGAGTGCTTTGAGGTCGGCAAGGTCCTGCGGTGCCAGGTTCTGCAGCGGCGGGCGGACTCCTCCGGCCGAGCGGCCGATGGCGTCCAGGCCGCCCTTGACGATGGACACGGAGTAGCCCTTGACCCTGTCGCGGATGTCCAGGTACGGGATCACGAAGTCGTTGAGCTTTTTGTTGACGGCGACGCGGTCGTGGTTGCGCACGTCCTGGTAGAAGTCCAGGGCGAACTGCGGGACGAAGTTGTACATGGCGCTGGAGTAGGTGCTCATGCCCAGCTGCAGCAACGGCAGGGCGAAGGTTTCCGCGGTGGGCAGGCCGCCGAGGTAGAACAGCCGGTCGCCGAGCTTGGCGTAAACGCGGGCGTCGTGTTCGAGGTCGCCCACACCGTCCTTGAAGCCGATCAGGTTCTCGTGACGGTCGGCCAGGGTGGCTACGGTGGTGTCCTTGTAGATCGCGTTGGCGCGGTTGTAGATGATGACGCCGAGCGAGGTGGAGCTGCAGACCGCGCTGACGTGGTCAATCAGGCCGCCTTGGTCAGCTTCGGTCAGGTAGGGCGGCAGGAGCAGGATGCCGTCGGCGCCGGCTGCTTCGGCGGCCTGGGCGTTTTCGATGGCCTGGGCGGTGGAACCTCCGGCCGAGGCAAGGACGGGAACGATGTTCCCCACTTCCTCGACGGCGGCGCGGACCACGCGGGCCGATTCGGCCGGTGTGAGGGAGAAGCCCTCGCCTGTGCCGCCGGCGGCGAAGAGGCCTGCCACCGGGAAGCTGGCCTGCCAAGCCAGGTGCTTGCGGTAGTTCTCCTCGTCGAACTGGAGCTGCGAGTCGAACGAGGTCACCGGGAAGGAGAGCAGCCCGTCTTTGAGAACGCTGGCAAGTTCCTGGGGTGAATGTTTGGCCACGATGAGTCCTCCATGTCGGTGCCGCGTCGATGCGGCAGTTGATGTCTTCTCCTTCAGCCTAGGGAGCCTGATGATGCATGTCTAAGTTCATTTTTGTATGCATTGATACCATCCGTGCATCGCGTGCCCTGTAGCCGCGTCAGTTCTCCTGGAAGTCCAAAGACCTCAACGCCCGGGCGAGTGCAGGGTTGGTGATGGTGCGGTTCCAGATGGCGTGCAGTTCCACGGGATCGTCGACGCTGCTTTTCAACGGAAGGAATTCGACGCCGTGGACGCCCAACAAGGTTGCCGAGTGAGGCACGAATGCGACACCCCGCTTGGCGGCGACCAAGGACACCATGGTGAGAATCTGGCTGACGGTGTGGACCACGTTTGCATGCTGGATGGCGATCATCCGGACCACGAGGTCGTAGAAATACCGTGCCTGGGTTGATGAGTGCATGATGAGCGGCTCGTCCCGGAGATCCTGTTCGGTGACGTCCCTGCTGAGGTCCGCCAATGCGTGGCCGGACGGCACTGCCAGCACCATCGCTTCGCGGTACAGCAGATGGGAATCGAAGACCTCGTTGTCAAAGGGTGGCCGGGCAAGGCCGAGGTCGAGTTCGCCGGACTGCAGCCCGGCGATCTGCTCGCCGGTGACCAACTCCTGCAGGTCGATGTCGACGTCGGGGAGGGTGGCTGCGATTTCCTCCAGGAGGGGGCCGAGGATGCTGAAGCCGCTGGCTGCCGTGAAGCCGATCCGCAGCAGGCCCGATCGCCCGGAGGCGATCCGCCTGGCTGTAATGGGGGCGCGGTCCGCCAGTGCCATCAGCCGGCGGGCTTCGTCCAAAAAGGCCCGGCCTGCGGCCGTGAGCTGTACCTTCCGGTTGTCGCGTTCCAGTAGTTCTGCCCCCACCGCTTTTTCCAGCTTCTGGATTTGGCGGCTCAGGGGCGGCTGCGTCATGTTGAGGCGTTCGGCAGCTCGCCCGAAGTGGAGTTCCTCCGCTACGGCAATGAATCCTGCAAGCTGGTCAAAAGTAAACATGATGCCTTCCGGGTATCACTCGATGCATATTCGGGCTTAGACATGCATCATAGTGGCTTCTTACACTCGATACAGCTAACCGGCCGTGATCCGGTTCACAAACGCCCGGGGCAGATGCCCCACAGTGCTAACGAGGAGTTCCAATGATGCACTTCCCCACCCGCCGAGCCGTTCTCGGGACGGCTTCGGCCATTACGCTATTGGCCCTGACTGCCTGCGGCAACGTTGCCGGCGGAGGCACGGCCGATTCATCCAAATACCCGTCAGGACCCGTCAACCTCTCCGTTGGCCAGGCCGCCGGCGGAAGTACTGACCTAATCGCCCGCGCCCTGGCCGAAGGTGCTTCCAAGACCCTCGGCCAGCCGATGCCCGTGGTGAACAAGCCCGGGGCCAACGGTGCCCTGGCCACCAAGGAAGTGGCCGGCAAGCCCGCAGACGGCCAGGAGCTGGTCCTGCTCAACGCCTCTTTGATCACCATCACTCCGTTGGCAGTCTCCGCCGATGAAGCCGTGAACATTGATGACCTGGACATCATTGCCGGCCTGTCCCAAGACGACTACGTCCTGGTGGCCAGCACCCAGTCCGGGTTCAAGACGTTCAAGGATGTGGCCGACGCCGGACGCAACGTCACCTTCGGTACCACGGGCGTCGGCACCGGCAGCCAGCTGGCCCAGACTGTGCTCTTCAAGCAGGCCGACGTCAAAGGCACGGACATCCCCTTTGACAGCGGCAAGCCAGCCCTCACGGCCGTCCTCGGCAACCAGGTTGAGCTCGCCACCATCCAGCTCGGCGAAGCGATGCCGCAGATCGAGGCCGGAAAGGTGGCGCCGCTCCTTGTCTTTTCGGAGGAGCGCACCAGCTTCCTGCCCGATACGCCCACGGCAAAGGAAGCCGGCTACGACGTCCCGGTTGCGCAGTACCGCGCCGTGGCCGCCCCGAAGGGCACTCCGCAGGAAGTCAAGGACAAGCTGCTCGCAGCGTTCCAGGAAACCTTCAAGTCGGACGCCTACAAGGAGTTCAACAAAAAGAACCTGCTGACGCCCAAGGAAATCTCCGGTGAGGAAGTGGTCACCGAGTGGAAGGCCTACGCGGCGAAGTACAAGGAGCTGGTGGAGAAGTACGACATCAGCCTCAGCGGAAACAAGTGACTCCTGTGACAGGAACACCCGCAGCACCCGCCGGAGGCAGCAGCGAGAGCGCTGCCTCCGGCGGGGATGCCCCCCGCTCGCTCCCTGACGACGTCCTGGATGACCTGACGCCGGAGCAGCTTGCGGCGCAATGGGAAGAGGAGAAGCCGCCGGCTGCCGGCCCCCTTGCCAACGCGGCATCCTCCCTGGTGGTGCTCGGCGTCGGCATCGGTGCAATGGTCCTGTCCATCGCGATGGGCCTGGGCACTCCGTCAGCACCGCAGCCCGGGCTGTGGCCCTTCATCATCAGCTGCGTCATGGTGGCCCTGGGCCTGTTCCAGCTCATTGCGGGGCGCCACAACAGGGACGCGGAGAAGTTCACCCGCATGTCCGCTGCCCCACTGACCGGCCTGGTCAGCCTCGCCGCCATGGTGGCCCTGATGCCGCTGATCGGCTTTGAACTGCCCGCACTGGTGCTCTGCATCATCTGGATGCGTTTCCTGGGCGGCGAGACCTGGCGGTCAACGCTGCTCATCAGCACCATCGTCGTCGCGGCGTTCTACGGCATCTTTGTCCTGGCGCTCGGCACCTCCGTCCCCCACCTCTTCTAGGAGACCCCCGTGGATTTTCTGAATCCCGTTATCAACGGATTTGCGGTTGTCCTGGAGCCCACCAACCTCCTGTACTGCCTGATCGGCGTCGTGATCGGCATGTTGATCGGCGTGCTGCCCGGACTGGGGCCCGCGGCAACCATCGCCATCCTCCTTCCGCTTACCTACAACGTCGAGCCGGTCACCGCCATCATCATGCTGGCCGGAATCTTCTACGGCGCCCAGTACGGCGGCACCATCACGTCGGTGCTCCTCCGGCTGCCCGGCGAAGCGTCCTCCGTGGTTACCGTCTTCGACGGCTACCAGATGGCCAAGCAGGGCAGGGCCGGGACCGCACTGGGACTGGCCTCCATCGGCTCATTCGTCGGCGGCACCGCGGCCATCATCGGCCTGACGTTCCTTGCGCCCGTCGTGGCCAGCTTCGCACTCGATTTCGGGCCGCCGGAGTACACGGCCCTGGCGATGCTGGGCATTCTCCTGGTGGCCACCATCAGCAGCGGGTCCAAGGCCAAGGCGCTTGTCGCCGCTGCCCTCGGACTGCTGCTTGCCAGTGTCGGCAGGGACATTTTCACGGGTGAAAGCCGCTTTACGTTCGGCAGCCTGCCCCTTGCTGACGGCATCGACTTCGTGCCGATCGCGATGGGCATCTTTGGCCTCGGCGAAATCCTCTACAACCTCGAGGAACGCCACCGGGCCGCGAAAGCACCCTCCAAGGTGGCAAACGTCTGGCCGTCACGGAAGGACCTGAAGCAGGCATCCGGTGCGATCGGGCGCGGCTCCATCCTGGGATTCTTCCTTGGCATCCTCCCCGGCGGCGGGGCCACCATCGCATCCATGGCGTCCTATGCCATGGAGAAGAAGCGGGCAAAGCAGCCTGAACGTTTCGGAAAGGGCGCCCCGGAGGGCGTCGCCGGCCCGGAAACGGCCAACAACGCCGCGGCAACCTCGTCCTTCATCCCGCTGCTGACCCTTGGCATCCCCGCGAACGCCACCATGGCCCTGATGTTCGGCGCCCTGCTCATCCAGGGCGTCACGCCCGGACCGCAGCTGGTGGAACAGAACCCGGAGCTCTTCTGGGGCGTAGTGAACTCCATGTACATCGGCAACATCCTGCTGCTGATCATGAGCCTTCCGCTCGTGGGCATCTTCGTGAAGATCCTCCGAGTCCGGGCCGCCATCCTGGCACCCGTCACCGCGCTGATCACCCTGCTGGGCGCGTATACCATCAACAACAGCATGTTCGATGTCACGCTCGTCGTCGTCTTCGGCATCGTCGGCTACCTGATGAAGAAGTTCGGCTTCGAACCGGGGCCGCTGGTGCTCGCGTTTGTGCTCGGGGAACTGCTGGAAAGCTCCATGCGGCGCTCACTGCTCGTGTTCGGCGGCGACCCCATGGGCTTCTTCGGCCGTCCGATCTCGGCCACGCTGATTGTGGTGTTCGTCCTGGTCGCTGTGCTTCCGGGTGTCAGGGCCATGCTGGCCAAGCGCAGGGCCTCCGCTGCAGCCGAGCCTGCACCGGCCAAAATCAAGGAGAAGGTATGAGCATCATCGTAGGATTCGTTCCCACCCCAGCGGGCGAGGCCGCACTCACGGCGGGCATCGCCGAAGCGACCCTCCGCAATGAGGACCTGGTGATCGTCAACTCAGCCCGGGAGGGTGCGTTAGTGGACAAGTCCGTGGCCGGGGAGGATGTGCTGGCCCGGGCCGCCCAGCGTGCGGCGGAAGCCGGCGTCACGGCAAAGGTCATCCAGCCGCCCTACCACCATGATCTGGCCGACGAATTCCTGGATATTGCCCGCGAAGCGAATGCGTCGCTGATCGTTATTGGCCTGCGGCACCGCTCGCAGGTGGGCAAATTCATCCTGGGCAGCCACGCCCAGCGCATCCTGATGCAGGCCGACCGCCCGGTCCTGGCAGTGAAAGCCGACGGCGGGCACTTCTAGCACGCACCTCAAACGCGGAATCCCGGCCGGTTGGCGGCTCTCCGCCAACCGGCTGCCCTGCAACCGGCCACTCCGCACTCAAGGGGCGGCACGCGACCTTCACTGGTGCGCGGCCGCCCCTTGCCGCACCCACCACAAAGCGACTTCCTGAGGACACCATGACCATTGTTTTGAATGCACCCGGTTTGAACGCACCGGCCCGGGCCTCGAACAGCCCACGGCACCCAGCCCGCCCGCCCCGCGCTGGAGCCCGCGCCCTGGAGCCGATGCCCAACTGGATGAAGCTTTCGCGCAAGGATGAGGTAGAGATCCACCGCCACGGAGAACTCGTCGCGTCCGGCCGGGTGGACATGCTCGCACTCGACGGCAGTGTGTTCTGGGTTGTCCAGAATGACGGCCGTGGCCGCGCCATGTTCCTGCACAGCGACGGATACACCGTTCTCCGGCTGCCCCGCGTCCGCCCAGTCGACTGATCGGAAGGCGAAAGCCGGTCCTACCTCCGCAGTGCCCCCAGCCCGGAAATCAGCGCCTCCAGGCCCAGGCTGAAGGCGACGTCCGCGGGCTTTTCGTGGCCCTGTTCCGCGAGGCTGCGCACCGCTGCCGTGAAGTTCGGCGTGGATTCCGCCATGCTGCCCGGATCGAAGATGTCCGCCGGAGCCGTGACATCGTAGGCCGAGCCGAAGATGAACGACTCCAACGCCACGATCGAGGAGACGATGCGCTCCTGGGGGAACCCGGCCTGGCGCAGTCCCTCGCTGACGCTCTCATACATAGCCAGGGTCTGCGGCGCATCCGTAACCGGCAGGACCGCGATGACCGGGATCAGCGGAGTGTGCTTGGAAAAGACGTCCCGGTAGCTCCACGCCCACTGCCGCACGGCCTCGTCCCACGGTTCCGCGCCGAAGGCGGACACGTCCACCAAGGACGCCAGGTGGTCCTCCACCAGGACGAGGACGTCCCGTTTGGACGTCACGTGGTTGTAAAGGGCCGACGGCGCCACGTGCAGTGAGCGCGCCAGTGCGGCCATTGTGAGGCCGTCGTAGCCGCTCTTGCCGATCAGCCGCAGCGCGGCAGACGTGATGACCGCCTGGTCCAGTACCGCCGAGGACGGCCTTCCCGCGCGGCGCTTGGCCGGGATTTCGGGCTGGCGGGAGTCCGTGGCTGGGCGTGCGGTTGCCGGCATCGTCGGCCTTTCTGCTGGCGGGGTCCCCAGCATTATTCCATTGACCACTTCCGTGACGTCGCGGAACCCGCTATAGTTTTCGTAAATGAATGGCATTCATTTAGTGGTTCGCATCACTCCGGCGGCCACAGAGAGGACATCATGCTGGAACTTGATCGCGACGTCGTTGTCGTAGGAGCCGGCCCCTCGGGCCTCACGGCAGCCCGCGAACTGAAGAAGGCCGGCCTCAGTGTCGCCGTGCTGGAAGCGCGGGACCGCGTGGGCGGCCGCACGTGGACCGACACAATCGACGGCGCCATGCTGGAAATCGGCGGCCAGTGGGTCTCGCCGGACCAGACGGTACTCCTGGAACTCCTGGACGAACTGGGCCTGGAAACCTACTCCCGTTACCGCGACGGCGAATCCATTTATGTTGGCGCGGACGGGAAGAAAACCCGCTACACCGGGGACTCCTTTCCGGTCAGTGAAACCACCGCGGCCGAAATGGACAAGCTGATTGGCCTGCTGGACGGGCTGGCGGCAGAAATCGGACCCACCGAACCCTGGGCACACCCCAAGGCGCGCGAGCTGGACACGATTTCCTTCCACCACTGGCTCCGCCAGAACTCCCCGGACGAAGAGGCGTGCAACAACATCGGCCTGTTCATCGCAGGCGGCATGTTGACCAAGCCCGCGCACGCATTCTCCGCGCTGCAGGCCGTGCTGATGGCGGCTTCCGCGGGATCGTTCACCCACCTGACGGATGAAGACTTCATCCTGGACAAGCGTGTGGTTGGCGGAATGCAGCAGGTCTCTCTGCTGCAGGCGCGGGAACTGGGTGACGACGTCGTGCTTAACAGCCCCGTGCGCACCATCAACTGGACGGAAGAGCGCGACGGCGGCCCGCGCGTCACCGTGCTGTCGGAACGGGCCACCGTCAACGCGCGCTACGTGATCATGGCGGTGCCGCCGAACCTGTATTCGCGCGTCTCCTTCAACCCGCCGCTGCCGCGCCGCCAGCACCAGATGCACCAGCACCAGTCGCTGGGCCTGGTCATCAAGGTACACGCCGTCTACAAGACGCCCTTCTGGCGCGAGGACGGGCTGTCCGGGACCTGCTTCAGCGCCGGCTCGCTGGTGCAGGAGGTCTACGACAACACCAACCACGGCGATTCCCGGGGAACGCTGGTGGGCTTTATTTCCGATGAGAAAGCCGACGCCGTCTTTGAGCTCAGTGCCGAAGACCGCCGCCGCACCATCCTCGAATCCATCGCGGCCTTCCTCGGGGACAAGGCACTCGAGCCTGAGGTGTACTACGAGTCCGACTGGGGCTCCGAGGAATGGACGCGCGGGGCCTACGCCTCCAGCTACGACCTCGGCGGCCTCCACCGCTACGGCAAAGACCAGCACCAGCCGGTGGGGCCCATCTACTGGAGCTCGTCCGACCTCGCTGCCGAGGGCTACCAACACGTGGACGGAGCCATTCGGATGGGGCAGCTGACCGCCGCCCGCGTGGTCGCCGTCGCCAGGGTTACGGCCCCGGCGTAGGGAGTGGGTTCCGGCGGCCGCCTGCCGCCGGAACCGGGCGCCCCAACCATTCAACGTCGAATGAATCCTCCTGAGAGGCAACCCGCATGTCAACCGCAACCCAGCCGGGCAAGGCCGCACGCAAAACCCTGAGTGAAAAGGGACTGAAAGCCGGATCGGTGGGGCTGATTGGCGCCGTCGTCATCGGGGTGTCCTGCATTGCCCCGGCGTACACCCTTACGGCAGCCCTCGGTCCCACCGTATCTGAGGTTGGTGTCCACCTCCCGGCGATCTTCCTGGTGGGCTTCATCCCCATGCTGCTCGTTGCGCTGGGCTACCGCGAACTCAACAACGCAATGCCCGACGCCGGAACCTCCTTCACGTGGGCAACGCGCGCCTTTGGGCCGTGGATCGGCTGGATGGGCGGCTGGGGCCTGATCGCTGCCACCATCATTGTGCTGTCCAACCTGGCCGCCGTTGCCGTGGATTTCTTCTACCTCATGCTGGCCCAGCTCTTCAGCAACCCTGAACTGGGCGAGCTGAGCAAGAACCTGCCCCTCAATATCGCCACCACCCTGGTGTTCATCGCGCTGGCCTGCTGGGTTTCCTACCGCGGCATGGAGGCCACCAAGGGAGTCCAGTATGTGCTGGTGGCGTTCCAGCTCCTGGTGCTCGGCTGGTTCGCGGTGGCTGCGTTCAGCCACGTTGCCAACGGCTCGGCCTTCGATGCCACGGCCATCTCACCGGACTGGTTCAACCCGTTCGCCGTGGATTCCTTCTCATCCTTCGCCGCCGGTGTGTCGCTGTCGATCTTCATCTACTGGGGCTGGGACGTCACGCTGACCATGAACGAGGAAACCCGGAATCCGGAAAAGACGCCCGGCCGGGCCGCGACCGTCACGGTGCTGGTGATCGTAGTCATCTACATGACGGTGGCACTGGCCACACTGTCCTTCGCAGGTATCGGAGAGGAAGGCCTGGGCGCCGGAAACCCCGAAAACCAGTCAAGCATCTTCGCCGTGCTCGCCGGTCCGGTGATGGGTCCGTTCGCCATCCTCATGTCCCTGGCCATCCTGAGCAGCTCGGCCGCTTCCCTGCAGTCCACGTTCGTGTCGCCGGCCCGGACCCTGCTGGCCATGGGCCACTACAAGGCGCTCCCGCTGAAGTTCGGCCGGGTCAGCCCCCGCTACAAGTCCCCGAGCTACGCCACGGTGGCTGCGGGCGTGGCGGCTGCCGGATTCTACGTGATCACCAGGACCACGTCCGAGAATGCCCTCTGGGACACCATCACCGCACTGGGCATGATGATCTGCTTCTATTACGGCATCACGGCCCTGGCCTGTGTCTGGTTCTTCCGTGCCCAGGCCTTCAGCGGAGCCCGCGCGTTCCTGTTCAAGTTGCTGGCGCCCCTGCTCGGCGGCGTCATCCTGCTGGTTATGTTCGTCAAGACGGCCTATGACTCCATGGATCCCGACTACGGTTCCGGGTCCTCCGTGGGCGGGGTGGGGCTGGTGTTCATCCTCGGCATGGGCGTGATCGTGCTGGGCGCGGTGCTCATGCTGGTGATGGCCAGGCTCCGCCCGGAGTTCTTCAAGGGGCAAGTCCTGGCCCGCGGGATCTGAGGGTCAGACGGGATCGGAGGGTCAGACGGGATCTGAGGTTAGGCGCTGGTTCTTGGCGCGCGCCCGCGAGGCCCTGATGATCGTCGTAATGCCGATCGCATCCACCACGGCAATGACAGCGCACATCCAGTAGAGACCGTTCAAGGCGACCAGGACAATGCCGATCGCGCCGGTCACAACGGACGCGATGACCGGCATCAGCCAATCCGGTCGCGCTGGCTTGGGCGTGGTGTTCGGCGTGGTCATGACTGCTCCTTGGGCTTGGGCTTGGGTGCGGTGGCTGAGGCTGAGGCGGCTGGGCGGGTTAGTGCCGTGCCTGTCCTCCGTAAGTGTTTCCTGTTCA
Organism: Arthrobacter oryzae; assembly: GCF_030812315.1. GTDB lineage: Bacteria > Actinomycetota > Actinomycetes > Actinomycetales > Micrococcaceae > Arthrobacter > Arthrobacter oryzae_B. The sequence goes on from NZ_JAUSSM010000006.1 coordinate 254,457, forward strand.
GTGCACCCCACCAAATCAGGCGCGCCAAATCAGGTGCCGAATCAGGCCGTGTGCATCGGGCCGGCCAAATCTAGCCCGCCGTTGAAAGTAAGCACGCTTACTAATAGGCTGGGCCCGGCGGGGAAGTTCCCCAGCTTGGACCAGAACGGGGTGAAAGCATGTCTGACACTGGGAACATCAGCAAAGTCACGGATATCATCAACGATTCGCGCATCGGGATGCTGACCACCATCAACGAAGAAGGCGCCCTCGTCAGCCGGCCGCTTGCCGTCCAGGAAGTAAAGGACGACGGCGACATGTGGTTCTTCACGTCATCGGAAACTTCCCAGGTGGCGCACGTCCGCGCCGATCCGCGGGTGAACGTGTCCTTCGGGAAGAACACCGAGTGGGTGTCGGTGGCCGGAACGGCGGAAGTGGTCACGGACAGGCAAAAGATCCATGACATGTGGAACCAAGTGGTTGAGGCCTGGTTCCCGGACGGACCGGACACGCCGGAAGTAGTCCTGCTGCGGGTCGACTCGGATTCGGCGGAGTACTGGACCAGCCCCGGCGGCAGGGCGGCAACCGTTCTTCAGTGGATCAAGTCCAAAGTGACGCACAGCCGCATGAGCGTCGGTGAGAGCGGAACCGTGGACCTGTAGGCCTCACTGCTGTTGCCGGAGTGCTGACAGCACCTCCGGCAGCAGCACATCGTTCCGTCCCCACACGGGGTCCAGGACCTCCACGTACCAGGAATCGGCCAGTACCAGGGCCAGCGTTTCGTTGGTCTCATCCGACCAGTCCCTGAGCTGGTCGTCGTCCACGGGGTTTTCACTGGACCCGAGCACCGTAACCACGTCGGCGCCGTCGAACGTGACCGGTACCGCGGCAGCGCTCGTTTCGCCAGGGGCATGGCCGATGGTGATGAGCTCGGACCTGGTGGACAGGGCCATGAGTTCGGCCGCCGCCGCGGCGCTGCAGAAGCCGGTCACGTACTGGCGCTGTGCATGGCCGTCGTCGAAGCGGACGCCCGGCTGGGATTCCTTCGTGAAGAGTCCGTTCCGGTTGATTTCCGCAAGGTCGGCGGCAATGGGCCGGGTCTCCTCGTCGAAGCTGGGCGCAAAGGTGCCGGGCTGGTATTCGCTCCGGGATTCAAGCCACCGGGCGGTGAGTTCGCCGGCGGCTGCGAGCGTGGTGGCCTGCCGCCAGACTCCCCGGTCCGATCGCAACCTGCCGTGCTGGTCTCGTGTGTCCGTGACTAAAGGCTCCATTATGGGATGCTACCGCCGCCGGCTCGGGCCGTCCCAATGTCACCGACACACCGGTTAACGTCCCGGCGGCTAATGTGCCGCGGATCAAGGCGACTCAAAGGGACGGGACGCCTGCTGCGGCTTCCGCCCGACCCAGGGCATGTTCCAGCCGGGCGACGGCGGGAACGTAGCCCGCGGGTTCGACGGCCCGAAGGCGTTCGGCCTCTTTCATGGCTTTGATCAGAGCCGCAGTTTCGGGCCGGCGTACGTCGGTCATGGCCGGGAAATCGATACAGCACGCAGGATCTAGCTCGTAACGCTGCCATCGGGCCAGCGCCGTCCGGTGCCGTGCGGCGGCCGCCTCCAGTTCCTGGTGTGTGGCGGCCCGGTGCAGCCGCTCTTCCTGCCAGGTCAGCACGCGGGGACTCCACACAAACGATGCCACCGCAGTGAATGCGGCGAGGGAACCCGTTGCCAGACCCAGCCACGGGGATGCGAGTGAGGGGATCAGGACGGCGGGGAACACTATGACCAGGCCTGCGAAGGCGTCCCAGAAGACGGCGTCGAGCTGCCCGGCGTCGCGCCTGGCGTGGTACCGCGCCGCAAAGACCGCACCGGCCACGCCGCACACCACAACGACGGCACAGACGGCCAGCTGCAGGGGTCCCATGGGGACCGATTCCGTGATGACAGACACCGTTCCACCTCCAACCGAACCTGACCGGGGTGGCTGGGTTCCGCTAATTCAATTGGAATCCCGGCAGGCCCGGCCGTCAATGGGCAGGACTCCCGACGGGTCCCGGGCCCTGTCCTTTACCGGACGTTTCCGTTCCGAGGTGGGCCCCGCACGGGTAGCCTAGGCACCATGCGACTAAAAATGTGCAGCATCCACGTCAAGGATCCGGCGTCGGCCCACCAGTTCTATACGGAGACCCTGGGTTTTGAGACCCTCATGGTCATGCCCGAATACAACCTGTACATCGTGAAGGATCCCGGCTCCAACGGGGGAAATTCCGGTTCCGTGGGGCTGCTGCTGGAGCCCAGCGATAATCCCATTGGGGCCAACTACATGAACGGCCTGCACGACGCCGGGATGCCGGCCATCGTGTTCGGCGTCCCCGACGTTCGGGCCGAGTACAAGCGGCTAACTGCCTTGGGGGTTATCTTCCAGGCGGAACCGACCGAGGACCCAACAGGCATTTCGGCGGTGCTGGACGACGGCTGCGGGAACTTCGTGCAGCTGCACCAGGACTGAGAGCGGGACGAACGGCTCCGGGCTCTGGACCCGCCCTCTGCGCCAGCGTACTGTGGCGGCATGACTGCAGCTTTGGTTCGGCCCAGGAATGGCAAGATGATAGCCGGCGTCTGCGCCGGCCTCGCAGCCAGGTTCGGCATTTCAAAAGCCCTCGTCCGCATTGGCTTTGTGCTGTTTGGCCTCTTCGGTGTGGGTGAATTGGTCTACATCGCGTTGTGGATCGTCATGCCCAAGGAGTGACTCCCTGTCCTGAGGCGGCACCTTCGGATGGCCGCTGGGCGATGCTCCAGCTGGTGATGACGTTGTGGTCATCCCCAAGTCCGTGCGACCCGAACGGATGGCCGAAAACCTCGACGTCTTCAACTTCGAACTGAGCGCTGAAAATTGGCGCTCATCGCGGCCATGGACACCGATGCGTCGTTGTTCTTCGACCATCGGGACCCCCACATGGTCAGTTTCCTGGGCCAGCGCCGCATTGACTAACCATGGGGGCCCTGTCCATCTGTTCTCCGTGGGAGCACAATGAGTCCACCTTTACCTTGGTGGTGATGACGCGTGGCGCTGGCAGTCGTGGTTGTTTGCACGCTCTTGCTGTTTGTTGCGGTGGCAATGGTCATCGCCTGGGGAGGACGCTCCGTAAGGATGCAGTTGGGGCCCGCTTCGACGGCGGATTTCGCCGTGCCTTCATCAGTGCCCGCGCGGGATGTTGTGGTGGATGCCCAGGTTTCCGCCCTGCGCCGCTACCTTTGGTGGGCAAACGTGGCAACGGTGGCCGCCCTCGCATCCGGGATCCTGGTGGCATGGGCCGGCGGCAGGCTGGCGATGCGCGTATTGGCCGCCACCTCGCCGTCGTCGGCACAGGGGCGGCTGACCGAGGCCCAGGCCAACGTGGGCTTTCCCACCATTGAGGGCAGCATAGCCCTGCTGTTCTTCGGGGGACTCCCGGCGGGCTTCGCCGCCGCGTTCATCTATGTGCTGCTCCGCCGTTGGCTGCCCTCCGGAAGGTGGGCGGGGCCCGTGCTTGGAGTGCTGCTTCTCCTGGTCTTCGGCGCCTCCGTGGAACCGTTCCGGGCCGACAATATCGACTTTGCGATTGTGGGGCCGGGCTGGCTGTCCGTGGCGCTCTTCTCCACGCTGGCCGTCCTCCACGGTGCCGTCGTGGCCGCAGTGGCGGGCGCGTTCAGCGGGCGCCTTCCGCTACCGTCCCGACAGAACTGGAAGTACTATCTGCCGCTGCTGGCGGCCGTCCTGTTCGTGCCCGCAGGTGTGGTGCTCGGCATCGGTGCGCTGCTGGTCATGGTGTGGACCCAGCTGGCTGCCGTCGTTCGGGCCAGGCGGGTGCGTGCCGGCAACGGTGCACCTGCTGTCAGCCCGCCAAGTGCCGCCCGCCGCGGAAATGCTATTGACTGGGCGGGGCGCGGGGTTCTCAGCGTGGCAGCCGTGGCGGCCTTGCCCCTCTTCGTCAGCGCAGTGGCGTCGATTGTTTCGCGCTGATCCATCCAGCCCCGGCGGCTGCGCCGTTGATCGCGTCAGTGAGTGCGTCCAGCACCTCGTCCGGGGCGCCGCCTGCATCGATCCGGTGGAAGTCGGGGTACTCCGGAAGGGCACGGTAGCCGTCGCTGAGCGCCGTCAGTTCCTCGAGCGTTTCGGTGTCCGTTCCGCGGAGCAGGATGCGTTCCAGCGCCTGCTCCGGTGCAATGTCGAAATGAATCACGAGGTCCGGTGCGGGCAGGCGCCGCAGGAGCCAGGGAACGAACCGGCCGTGTCGAAGTCCTCGAACGCTGCGCAGCCCAAGCTGGCAGTAGAGATGGCGGTCCATCACTACCAAGCCGGGAAAAGTATGGGCGCGGGCATGTGAAACCAGCACATTGAAGGTCCGGATCACGGTCTCCAGGGCATCCGCCAGGTGGGGGTTGAGCGGAACTCCGGTGCGGGCCGACCACTGCGTCAGGTTCCGGCGTCCGGCATGGTTGCGCAGGAGCAACGCCTTGCTGCCGGCCCGGCGTGCGGCTTCTACGGCTCCGCGCGCAGCAGTGGTCTTTCCGGCACCGTCAATTCCGGTCAGGACAATCAGCAGGGGTGGCTCGTTTCGTCGGGCGGGCAACTCGTGCGCCGCTGTTTGTGGGTTCGAGGGCGGAGGCGGGGGCGGCAGGGTCTAAAGACTTCAACGAGGGACTGGCCCCTGTTGTCCCCGACGAACGCGCCGGATGTGAGGTTCCTGGTTTGTCGCTGGCTCCGCGCGGCCCGGGGCGGACGGGTCCAGGAGCCGTCGGAACTTGTTCGCTGTTAGCCGTCCGGATTTCATCCGCCGTTAACGCCGGACTTCTAGTGTGGTTCCTCAGGCACCATCCGCTAGAAGGGATCCATCATGGCCGATATAGCTGCTGTGCTGGGACGGCTCACCCCGGAAGAGCTCGACGAGCTCCGGGCCCTTGGTCCCCAGGGGCACCTGACCAGGCAACTCATCGATGCCCTGGACAGAGCGGCCGGCGGGTCGGGTGCGGGCCGCGGCTATTACGTGCCCACCGGGAGCGTGAGCGCAACGGGCGGACCCCATCTTGTCCTGCGCAGCGACGTTTCGGCGTGGCTGTTCGGGGCGGCGCCGCAGATCCCGCACGGACAAGCCGCGGACTCCGAAGCCGGGACCTTGCCGACAGGAACCGACTGGTCCGAGCTGCGCCCCGGTGACAAGGTGTCGATAGTGCGCGGCAACCGGGTTACGGCTTCGGGCATCGTGGACGCAATGACCGAGGATGCCTCCACGGTGTGGGTGCTCTTCGAAGGCGTCGCACCGCGGCGGATGTTCCACCGGGGCGACCCGGACGAACTGCGCCCCGTGCGCTAGATTCCCTACCCGCCATTTCCCTATCCGCCAGGTCAGCTGCAGGCCGCCTGTAGGCAGACCCTTGCCCTCAAAGCGCGGATCCGCGGACAAGCCCGGGATTCTTGCGGCAGATACCTACTCGGCCTTGGCGCGGGCTTTCTTGGCATCCTTTTTGGCGGCCTCATCCTTCACACGCTGGGCTTCGGCGCGGACTGCAGCGTGTGTGGAGCGCTCGGCGACCAGCCAGGCCGGGGGTGCCTGCAGCAGCGCGGTGATTTCCGCCGTCGTGAGTGCTTCCTCGACGCCGCCGCGGGCCAGGCCGCTGATGGAGACGTTCAGTTTCTGTGCCACCACCGGACGGGGGTGCGGGCCGTTGCGGCGGAGTTCGGCCAACCACTCCGGCGGGTTGGCCTGGAGCTCGGCGAAATCGGCGCGGGTGATAACCGAATCCTGGAACTCCTGGGGTGTTGCGGGCAGGTAGATGCCAAGCTTTTTGGCAACGGTGGCCGGCTTCATGGACTGGGAGTTTGCAGAGGTCATACTTCAAGGGTATCCGGCGGTCCGCCTGCAAGGCACCAACACAGCACCAACACGGCACCAATACGGCAGCAACGGTGTCCCAAGGAGTGCCACCAGGCACGAGGCCGGCGCCATCCACCCGCAGGCGCGGGGCCATCTTCCGCCTCTGGCGGTACTGTGAACGTGTGTCCGCTGAAGAAGAATTCCCGCAAGCACCCGCACCTTCGGAACCGGAAGGGCGGGAGCTGCGCTTCGCGTACGTTGCCGGCGTGACGCCGGGAAAATGGATCCGCCGCTGGGAAGAGCGGATGCCGGATGTTCCGCTGCACGCCTTTATGTCCGACGACGGCGCGCAGCTGTCAGTCCTGCGCGACGGCGCCGCGGACCTCAGTTTCGTGCGGCTCCCGGTGGAGCGCGAGGGGCTGAACGTGATTCCCCTGTATGAGGAGCAGCCCGTGGTGGTTGCCCCCAAGGGCCACGAAATTTCGGTGTTCGAAGAGGTGGCTCTGGCGGACCTTGCCGCGGAAACGTTCCTGGACGTGGCCGAGCTTGGCGGACCGGAAACGGCGTTGCAGGTGGTTGCCTCCGGCGCGGGGCTCGCCATCCTGCCGATGTCCGTGGCCCGCCACTTCAACGTGAAGGACACCGTGGCGCGGAAGCTCACCGGCGCCCCGACCACGCAGATTGCGCTTGCCTGGCCCAGCGAGACCAAGGACCACGCCGCTGATGAGGTGATTGAGGAGTTCATCGGGATTGTCCGCGGGCGGACCGCACAGAGCTCCCGCCAGCCTTCGGCGCAGGTTGAGAAGCCCAAGAAGGAGCCGAAGCCGGACCGGCGGGGGACGGGCGTCAAGAAGCCCAAGGTCGCCCAGCGGTACGCCCCCAATCCGGACAAGGGCCGCGGGAAGGGTTCGCGCAAGAAGGGCAAACGCTAAGGCATTTCTTTCTTTTGAACCCGCTGCCCCCGGCGGGCGCAGTTTTTGAACCGGCGGGCCTTAGGCGGCGCAGGCGTCCTTCAGTGCCGTGACCGATTCAGCGGGCACCTGGTCGCCGGCTTCGGCGATCTGCCGCAGGGGAGTGGTGATCTCCGAGGGCACGCCCGCGGTCTCCGCGCCGGCCACAAGGCCGCCCAGCAGTTCCTTGTCCTTGACGCTCACGAGCCCGTCTTCCACGAGTGCGCAGATCTGGCCCTTGACCTGGTCGGCGGCCGCGGTGGCAACCTGGGATGCTCCGTCGCTTACGGCTTTTTCGGTTGCTTCCTGAACCTGGCCGCAACCGGTCAGCACAACGATGAGGGCGGCAGTGGACAGGGCGGCGAGGCTGGATTTCATGCTTCCACCCTAGCAAGGCCTGCCGAACCCCCGGTCCCAGGAGTTTTTGTCCAGATAACGACCGCAAAATCGCGATTTGGGCGCGTTATCTGGACAAAAACTCCTGTCCGGGTCCGGGTCCGGGTCGGTCAGCCGGAAGGCGCGTCAGCCAGCGACGCGGCCCGTCGTGCCCCGCACGATCAGGGCCGGCTCGATCAGCTTGCGCCCGGGGCCGAGGGCGGGGTCCTGAATCCGTGCCAGGAGCGTGTCTGCGACGTCGACTCCCACAAGGTCGCTCCGGTTGTCTACGGACGTAAGGTCGAGATACCGGGATTTTGCCAGCTGGGAGTTGTCGTAGCCGATGACCGACAGCCCGTCCGGCACTGACAGGCCCCTGGCCTTCGCGGCCGCCAGGGCACCGAGTGCCATGGTGTCGTTTGCGGCAAACAAGGCAGTGGTGTCGGGCTGGTGGTCCAGCACCCAGCATGCGGCCGCGTAGCCGTCCTCCTCCGACGTTCCGTGGGATTCCCCCGCGATCCGGACCTCAAGCCCCGCCTCGACAATACGTGCGCGGAAACCCTCACGCCGGTGCGCCGCCGCGCCATCCGAGCCGGAAAGGTGCCCGATGCGGGTGTGGCCGAGCTCCAGCAGATGGTTTGCCGCCAGGCGGCCGCCGCCGTCGTCGTCGTTCGTGATGAGGTCGGCGCCGGCCGGGACACCGTTGCGCCAGCCTGCGACGACGGTGGGAACCCAGGTGCCCGAGAGCATGGCCTCGCTCGGTTCGGCGGCGATCACCAGGCCCGCGACGTGCATGGCGAGCAGGCCGTCCGTCGCCTCTTTGATGCGGTTTTGCCCGGGGCGCGAGTCCGCCACGGTGACCTGGTAGCCGTGCACCGATAGCGCGGATTCCATGCCCCGCAAGAGATCGACGAACCACGGGTTCCGGAAGTCGTCGATCACCAGCCCGATGCTTTTGGTCTGGCTGCTCGCCAAGGCTGTTGCGGCGCGGCTGGGCCGGTAACCGAGCTCGGACATGGCGGCCAGCACCGCCTCGCGGCGCTTGTCGCTGACTTTCGTCGGGTTCTGCAGGACCAGCGACACCAGCGACGGGGAGACGCCGGCACTTTTGGCGACGTCATAGATCGTGGGCCGGCGGGACTTGGGGGCGTTCAGGGGCATGGGAGAGCCTTTCGTGTCTCGCTATCGAGGATAGCCTCACGATGATTGACAGGACATAAAGACAAAGCTACGCTTTTTCCAGTGAACATTTTGTAGCGCTACAATTTTTCGGACAGGCGATGGGCCTGGCCGAATTTCAAAGGAGAAATCAATGGCTGAAAGCCTCGGCGTCGCCGTCATCGGTGCAGGCATGGCCGGCAAGGCCCACGCTGCCGCGTACCGCACGGCATCCGCCCTCTACAGCCCCGTACTTCCGCCGGTGCGGCTGGTCTCGATCGGCGACGTCAACGCCGAATTCGGCTCGCTGGCTGCCCGCCGCTTTGGCTACGAGCGCAACGACACGTCGTGGCAGGCAATCGCCGAAGCCGACGACATCGACGTCGTCAGCGTGGTCATCGCCAACTCCCTCCACCGCGAAGTGGTGGAAGGCCTGCTTGCCGCCGGCAAGCACGTGCTGTGCGAAAAGCCGTTGAGCGACTCGCTGGAAGACGCCCGCGCCATGGCCGACGCCGCCAGCAACGCCTCCAGTATCGCCCGTATTGGCTTCACTTTCCGCCGCACGCCCGGCATTGCCTACATCCGCGACCTCATCCGCACCGGCGTCCTGGGCAAGGTGCTGCACTTCAGCGGCCGTTACTGGACCGACTACGGCTTCAGCCCGTCCGCTCCCATGAGCTGGCGGTACAAGGGCGGCCCCGGTTCCGGTGCCCTTGCCGACGTCGGAAGCCACCTTGCCTACGTTTCCGAGTTCCTCTGCGGCGACATCAAGTCCATCAGCGGCGGCCGCCTCAGCACGGTGATCGATAAGCGGCCCCTGCCCCTCGCAGCAGTCATGGGGCACGACCACGTTGCCGTCAGCGACACCTTCGAGGCCGTGGAGAACGACGACTATGCAGCTTTCAATGCAGGGTTTGAAAACGGCGCCGGCAGCTTTGAGGTTTCCCGTGTCGCCGCCGGCCACGCCAACGGCCTCAACTTCGAAGTGTTCTGCGAGAACGGTGCCGCCAAGTTCGACCAGCGCCGGCCCTCGGAAATCCAGCTCTTCCTCAACGACGGATCCGGCAACGAGAACGGCTACCGCCAGGTGATCCTCGGCCCGGGCCACCCCTACATCGCCGGCGGCCTCGCCATGGACGCCCCCGAAGTCGGCTTCGGCCAGAACGACGCCTTCGGCTACCAGGCCCGCGCGTTCCTCGAAGAGGTTGCAGGCCTTAGCGAAGAAGAATCCCTGCCCCGATGCGCCAGCTTCGACGAAGGCGTGCGCAACATGGAACTGCTCGGCGCCGTCACGGAATCCGCCCTCAGCAACGGAAAGAAGATCACGCTATGAAACTCGGAGTCTACAACGCGATCCTGCACGATCGACCCCTTCCCGAGGCCCTCAAGGTCATTGCGGACCTCGGCCTGACCGGCATCGAAATCAACACCGGCGGATTCCTGCCGGCCGTCCACGTCCCCAACATGGACCAGATCCTGGAAAGCGACGCGGCCCGCGACGACTACCTGGCGATCTTCGAGGGGACCGGCGTCTCGATCGCAGGCCTGAACTGCAACGGCAACCCCCTGCACCCGAAGCGTGAGATCGGCGAAAAGCATGCCGAGGACATCCGCCGCTCCATCCGGCTGGCACACCGGCTGGGACAGGACCGCGTGGTGACCATGTCCGGCCTGCCCGGCGGTGAGCCGGGAGCCACCACGGTCAACTGGGTGGTCAACGCCTGGAACTCGGCCGCTTTGGACGTGCTCGACTACCAGTGGGGCATCGCCGCCGATTTCTGGAAGGAAACCGACCGCCTCGCAGCCGACCATGGCGTCAAGGTGGCCCTTGAGCTGCACCCGCAGAACATCGTGTTCAACACCGCCGATGTCCACAAGCTCATTGAGCTCACCGGCGCAACCCATGTGGGCGTCGAGCTGGACGCCTCGCACCTGTTCTGGCAGCAGATGGATCCGGTCGCCGTGGTCCGTGAACTCGGCCCGCTGGTCTTCCAGGCCGCCGCGAAGGACGTCCGCGTCAACACCGGGAACGCCGCGCTCTACGGTGTCCTCGACAACAGCTTCCGCCGGCTCTCGCCGGATGAAAACCGCACCAACCTCGGCGGCGACGAGTGGGCAAACGAGTGGCCCAGGAACTCCGCCTGGGACTTCGTGGCCCTCGGCCGCGGGCACGACACCGCCTACTGGACCGAGTTCCTGCGCGCGCTGTACGAGGTGGACCCCAACATGCTGGTCAACATCGAGCACGAGGACGTTTCCCTGGGCCGGATCGAAGGCCTGCAGGTGGCGGCCAGGGTCCTGCGGGACGCTGACGCGGCGCTGACTGCGTCGCATGCAGAGGCGCTGCACCCCACGTCGTAGGGCCTGAAAACCAGCGTACGCCCGCCGGCGGTTGTGGTCCTCAACTCTGACCACAACCGCCGGGCGCTGTGTGTTTTGGCTATTCGGCTGCAAACACCTTGCCGTGTGTCTTGACGTGCTGGACGAGGTTCCGGCCGGCCTGTTTCAGGGCTTCCGCCGCCAAATCAGGGTCCTTGGAGGTGTCCTGGGCGGTGATGTCCGTAAGGGCCACAACCCCGGAGAGGCCCAAATGGCCGGCGGCAGACCCGCCGAGCATCGAGGTGCCGACAACGGCCCACACCGGAGTGCCAGCGGCGCGCGCGCAGACGGCGGAGATGAGTTTCCCGTCCGATGTCTGCGCGTCGAGGCGGCCCTCCCCAGTCACCACCAGGCCGGCCCGCTGCGCCTGCTCATCAAAGCGCAGGAGGTCGAGGAAGTAGTCAGCTCCGGAAACGAGTGATCCGCCCAGAAGCAGCAGTCCGAAGCCGATGCCTCCGGCGCTGCCAGCACCCGGAGTGCCGGCGAGGGCATCGGCGTCGATTCCCGGGAGTTGCCTGCAGGCGTTGACCAGGACGTCCAGTCCCCGGTCCAGCAGCGAGACCTGAGCAGCGTCCGCCCCTTTCTGAGGCCCAAAAATGTGGGCCGCACCCTGCTGCCCCCGAAGCGGGTTGGTGACGTCGCTGGCGCCGATGAGTGCTGTTCCGCCGAAATCGAAAACGCCGCCAAGGTCTACCTGGGTGATCCGGTCCAGCGAACCGCCGTCCGGTTCCACGAGGTTGCCGTGGGCATCCCGGAACTCCGCGCCCAGGGCGGCGAGCATCCCGGCGCCGCCATCGGTGCTGGCGCTCCCGCCCATGGCCACCACGATGCGCTGCGGATTGAGGCGGGCCGCTGCCAGAATCGCCTCACCGAGGCCGCGGCTGGAGGCCGACAGCGGACGCAGTGGTCCCCGAAGGGTGGCCAGGCCGCACGTCCCGGCCACCTCGACGACGGCGGTTGTCCCGTCAAACGCGATCTGCGCCTCACTGATTCCTCCGTCAGCGTCGGTCACGTCAACTGTTCGCGGCTGCGAGCCGGCGAAGACCGCCGCCTCGACGCTGCCGTCCCCGCCGTCGGCCAGTGGCAGGACGCTGACTTCCAGTCGGGTGCCGTTTGCAGCGGATTCGATGCCTGACCGGATGGCGTCGGCGACGCCGATCGCGGTGAGGCAGCCCTTGAATTTGTCCGGTGCAATCAGGATCCGGACGGGGCGCGCTGCGTCCCGAAGGGCCTCGGCGCGGAAATCTTCGGTTCCGTGGGTGATGTTGGCGGATTGCAGCATGCTCGTGGTCTCCGGTGTGGTCGTTGTTTTGGCACTATCGGGGTGGATTGTCTAACAAGTACACATGGTCAAGCTAAGATTGTCTAGCAAGTACACATGACTGGCAGGTAGTCTCGCCTTTCGGATCGGCGTAACGTTTGGTCCGAAAGTGAGGAGAATGCCGTGGCAGCGCAACTGATGACCGTATCCGCCGTTCAGGCGATCGCCGACGATATCCGTACAAGGATCCTGCGCGGGGAGTATCCGTCGGACACGTCTTTCACGGAGACCGACGTGGCCGCCCGGTACGAGGTGGCCAGGCCCACGGCGAAGGCCGCCATCGAAAAGCTGGTCGCCGAAGCCCTGCTGGAACGGCGCACGAACAAGACCGCAAAGGTCATCAAGCTGGGACCGGACGACGTCAGGGACATCTATCTCACCCGGGGGCGGCTGGAGAAGGCAGTGTTGCTCGAGCTGGCAGGGTCGCGCACCGTGCCGCCGGCCGCCGTCGCCGCCCAGCGCGACCTCGAGCGGATTGACTCCGATTCCGGCCTGGATATAGTCGACCCGGACATGCGGTTCCACATGGCTCTCGTGGACAGCATTGGCAGCCCGCGGACAAGCCGGATGTACGAATCGCTGGTTTCGCAGGTCAGGCTCTGTATGGCACAGGTGCAAGGCCTGGAGCTGGTGCAACCCGAACGTATTGTCAGGGAGCACCAGCACCTGCTCGACCTCATCGGGTCCGGTGACGGCGCGGCTGCCAGTGCATTCCTGGATGAGCACCTGAGCCGGCCCCGGGAACGCCTGGTCGCAGCGGTAGGCGGCGTGCCCGGTCCTGAGGCCGACCTCGGATCGTCGCTGGACAGCTGAGCGCAGCGGACCTAGCCTTGGCGCGCCTTCATCCGGGGATTCTTCTTATTGATGACAAAGGTCCTGCCGCGGCGCCGCACGATCTGCGCGCCGGGTAGTTTCTTCAGTGCCCGCAGTGAGTTTCGTACTTTCATGGGTTTCTCCTACTTGGTTGGGCTGGGATGGGGGAGCGGCCTGCCCTGGCTACGAAGTCAGGCTGAAGTCGAACGGGTCGGGCAGGTCGGCGGGGCCGGCGTCCATTTCGGCGTCGGTGAGCTGGCAGTCCTCGAGCAGCCGGGCGAATTCCGCCGGGTCGAGGTGCTCACCGGTTGCCGCGATCACGGTTCCCCGATCGCCGTTGTCGGGGTGCCAATCCAGGTAGGCGTCGCTGTCCGTTGCCCGACCGGCCGAAGGCTTCGCCGTCTGATCGGCCAGCCAGGGTCCAGTGTTTTCGAGCCAGATGCGCGGTCCGATGCCCTGGATGGCAATCCTGCACCCCGGGGCTGTCGCGATCCACAGCCGGCCGCGCAGCCAGCAGCACCCCTCGGCGAGGGTTGCCAGGGCATGCCGGAATCTTTCGGCGTGGAGTGGGCGCCGGACTCTTTGGGTGACAGTGATGAATGGTGAGGCGGATGCCCCGGCGGGGATGCGCACGGAGCCGGGGATGGTCCTTCCCATCGCCTCGGCGTAGTCGTGGCTGCCGCGCTGTTCGGCGTCCGCGATGTCAGTGATGCGCGCGTGTGGTGCCAGCTCGCCGAGGAGCTGCCCGCCACGCGCGCGATGGTCCGGGTTCACCGGAAACAGCAGCGGATCGGCCAGCAGGACGGTGTCGCTGAAGGCAAGTTCACCAATGAGGAACTCTCCGGGGGTGCGCTGGTCCTCCGGCGTCGGGGTGAATCCGGACTCGAACAGGGTGTGGTGGTCCCAGATCTGGTCCTCGCAGGCGTCCGGAGCACATGCCAGCACCACTGAACCGACGGTGAAACGGCTGGTCAAACCCTGTTTCAGGGCGTTGACGGCTGCCATGGCGGGGACAGCCGGAGGCAAAGCGATGATGATGTGCTCCACGCCGCGGGCAAGCAGGCGTTCAACGGTCGGGACCACGTCGAGGCGCACTGTGCAGCTCAGGCACCCGTGCTCCAGGCTGTTCTCTTCCCGGTCCACAGGCGAGTCGGGGCCGAAGACGCGACGGACAACGACGCCGTCGTCCAGCAGGTCATGCACAACGAGAACGGCCACCGGGTGCGCTGCAGCCAGCATTTCGCAGGCGCGCTGGCGGCAGAGGGTGTCGAGGGAACTGACGACTGTAAGAAGCATTCCACCACTCTAAATGAGAATGGTTCGCATTTACAACCTCGTTCGGTACTCCTCTACTCGAGCGTCATGGCTTTTCGGGTCGCGAGCCCTTTCCAGGCCGTCAAGGACCAGATCCAGTCCAAAAATGAACTCGTCGGCGAAGTTTTAACCCGGCTGCAGGACGTGCCGGGACGTAAGTTCCGCCAGATGGGGATATTCGTCGGCGCGCAAATTCGCGAGCATCAACTGTGCCATCGCAGCCGCTTGCTCCCCGGAGTCGAACGGCAAGCCTTTTTCCTGTTTTGCCAAGCCGTAAATGTACGCGTCCAGGGCGGAAAACGCGTGTGCTGTCATGGCCTGCATCTTCGTCGTCACCCTGCTGGACATCGTGGTCGCCGCTGCCTGGTATGCACTCTTCCAGCCCACGAATCGCAGGCTGTCCGCTGTTGCAGCGTGGGTCCGCGTCATCTTCGCTGGACTGTTCATGTTGGCCGCCGGTCATCTGGCGAATGCGTTCAGCCTCCTCGGTCAACCGGATGGCGCTGCAGGCGATTCAGCAGTTCAACAGCATGTGGCTCATCAGCCTTGGCCTGTTCGGCATCCATCTCTTGCTGATCGGCTACCTGGCCGTGCGTTCCGGTTTCATGGCCGGGATCTTTGGCATCCTGTTGGCCATTGCCGGGCTCGGGTGTATCGCTGACGCCGTTGGAACTGCCTTGAGTGTGGACTTCCCGGTCGTTTTCGGGTCATTCGGGTTCGTCGGCGAAGTTGCCATCATCTTCTGGCTCCTTATCATGGGCCGGCGCCTCGTCGCTTGAGCTCATGTTCTGCGGTCCGCGGCGGCGTCCGTAGGGTGGCATACTTCTTGGTGACTGGAATCTGGGGGACACATGACGATCGAGCCTTACCTGATCTGGGCGCTGTTCGTTGGCGGTGCCACCTTTTCATTCGTCCGCATTGTGCGGAAGGCAGGACGCCATGAACGGTTGACGGCCGGCTGGCCAAGGGTGCAGGCCATTGTGACCGGAAGTGTGGCTGGACGGAGCAACGGAGCCGGCGGTACGACCAGCCGCCGTCGCTATTTCCCCACCTACCAGTTCGCCGACTCCTACGGGACACTGTTTGCCGGCGAATCCGAGGTGTCTTCCGCCGGCCAGCCTGTCCCGGGAACGTTCGTAGAGGTGACGTACAACCCCCTCAACCCGAACCAGTCATTCCAGGTGTCGTCCCAGAACAAAATCGCGATCGGCTGCATGATCCCTTTCTTCGCGGTATTCGCTGTTGTTTCGTTCGTGTTTATCACTCTCTTCGGGCGGGGCTGAGGCGTGGATCCGATGACATCGCCGTTCGTGCTGCTGACCGGATTGATGCTGGTGCTGGGCCTGGTCCAAGCGGGTCTGTCCCTGGTCGCGTCATTCCGGCGGCGGCGCTTGCTCCGCGGCTGGATACTGGCGCAGGCCACGGTCACCGGAAACATGCACGGCACAGACGGCCCTGCCAGCAAGGGCATGCACCGCTTCGCCCCGACCTACGAGTTCCAAGACGCCCACGGCCAGCGGTGGCTGGGCCAGGCGGATACCTACGGCCCGGACCAGGAGATCATCGGCACTATCATTCCCGTGATGTACAACCCGGCCAACCCCGCTGAATCTACCCGCCCGGTCCGGTTCATCTCCAAGGGCCGGTTGGCGACGAGCCTCCTCGTGGCCGGTTTCGGGGCCGCGGCGATGTTTGGGACGCAGCTCCGTTAGTTGGCCGCCAGGCACTAGCCGCCACACTTGGGCCTGCAGGCTGCAAGCCGCCTGAGTCCGGCTTGCGATCTGGTCGCGTCGGGAGCCGGTGACTGTGCTGGGGGCCTGGATGTCAGGCAGCGGACCCGAGGAAGTGGGGAACATTTTCCGCCAGTTGGAAAGCTCCTTCTCGGACTGCACGTCTTACTCGCACGAGGTAGTTGCGGCCGACGTGATCGGGGATGTGGCCTACACCGTTGGCTACGAGCACACGAGTGCCTCGGTGAACCGAGAACCGAGGACGTACACCCTCCGCGTAACCCAGGTGTACCGCCGCGAAGAGGGGGAGTGGAAGGTGGCTCACCGTCACGCCGACACAGTGGTGAAACCGGAAGTGCCGTAGGGAGCCAGGCCGCCATGGGTGCTGTTATTGAGGACTGCAAGCGCCGAACCGTCGTCTAGACTTTACGGAGCATCATCGGTATTTGGGGCAGCCGATCATGGATTCCCCGTGCTATGAGCGCCATCGGCCAACAGAAACGGGAATCTAAGAACTATGAGTCACCCCAGCTACCCTCATTCGCCCCAGCATGACGCCGGAGCAGGAGCTCCCCCGATCCCGCCATCCGGCTTCGGAGGGCAGTACCCGGGTGGACAGGGTGGCTACCAGCCAGGACCCGGCCCGGGCCCCTATGGACACGTTCCCTACGCCAATGGTCCGGGGAAGTCCTTCGTCACCACCTGGATCCTGTCCCTTCTCCTGGGCGGGCTAGGTGTGGACCGCTTTTACCTTGGCAAGATCGGCACCGGGATCGCCAAGCTGCTGACCGGCGGCGGATTCGGCATCTGGTCCATCGTGGACCTGATCATCACTCTGACCGGAAGCGCCAGGGACAAGGACGGCCGTCCGCTGGAAGGGTACCCGGAGAACAAGAAGATGGCATGGATCGTCACCGGTGTCGTCTGGGTCGTCGGCATTATCGTGGGAACCGTTGTCACGCTGGCATCCATTGCGTCCGCGGCGGCCATGGTGGATGAACTCCAGAAGTCCCCGGCGACACAGTCTGCCGAAGCAAAGGACCCCGCAGCTACGGAAGCGGCGCCTGCTCCGTCCTCGGGAACCGCCAACGACGCGAACTCCTTCGTGGTCACCGTGTCCGAGGGGAACACGGTGAAGGTCAGCGTCATTGACTCCGTCTATGTCACTGAGATTCCCACTCAGTCCTACCTGAAGCCGAACAACGGAGGATTCCTCCTGGTAGAAGTCTCCTGGGAGACGCTGGCCGGAACCAGCAGCTCCAACCCTGCAAACTTCGAGGCATACGATGCGGACGGCAAGGAAGGCGAACGTATCTACCTGGAGGAGGGGGCCCTGCCGACTGAAGACAGCCAAGCGGGACAGGTCCACGGCGGGGTGATTGCGTTCGACATCAAAAATGGTCCGACGACTATCGCGATCACCGATGACTTCGGCGACAAGGCATCGACCTTCACCCTGACTCCTCCGGTCGGTTAGCAGTCGATCCACGCCTGGCAAAAACCCGCGGTCCCCGAAGTGGGGCGGCGGGTTTTTGCTTGTGTTCCCGGAAGGGTCGAACAGTGAGGGAACCCTCCCCGGGCGCGTTGCTCAGGCGTGCCTGGGCGGGCCGCTGGATTCGCGGGGAATGAGTGTTGGCATGGCCCGGCGTATGTGGGGTTCCTTGCCTGGGTTGACGATGAGGTCTATGGCGGTGCCGGCGATCTGGTCGAGGGGGACGCGAACAGAGGACAGGGGGGTGGGGAGCCTCGCCGAGAGCGGTATGTCGTTGTAGCCGACCAGCGCAAGGCCTGCTCCGACGGTAATGCGGGATCGGTGGGCGGCTGCCATGATCCCCATGGCAATGTTGTCATTCGCGGCGAACACGGCGGTCGGGCGCTTCCCGGCGCTTTTCGCCAGCAGGGTTTCCCCTGCCGTGAATCCGTTTTCGATGCCGTAGCCAGCGGCGATCAGCCAATCGTCCCGCGCGTCGATCCTTGCTTCTCCCATCGCACGGCGGGCGCCGGCCAGGCGGGCGATGCCCGTGGACGTGAAGGCGGGGCCGGTGACGACGGCGATGTCGCGGTGGCCCAGGTCGATGAGGTGGCGGACGGCCAGGTAGCCGCCCACTTCATCGTCCCCCAGGGCCGACGGGCTCTCACCGTCGGTGCGCAGCACCAGGGCGTGGGCCACGCCGCGTTTCCGCAGCAGCCGGGGGAGCTCGTCGTCGAGCCGGGCCGTGGCCAGGATGAGGCCGTCCACATTCCGGTCGAGGAGTGTTTCCGCCGCGCGGCGTTCGTCGTCCGGGTCGTCGCCGCTGGTGGCCACCATGGCGAAGTATCCGCGGGCCGCGGCAGCGCGTTCCAGTTCCTCGAACATCAATGCCATCACCGTGTCGCTCAGGCGTGGCACGAGCACTCCGAGCGTGCGGGTTTCGCCCCTGCGCAGGCTGGAGGCGAAGGAGTTCCTGCGGTATCCGAGCTCCTCGGCGACTTTGCGGACGTGGACGGCTGCCGCAGACCGGGACGCTGTGCCGCGCTCGTCCAGTGCGCGGCTGGCGGTCGAAAGACTCACCCCGCTGGCGGCCGCGACGTCCCTCAGGGTGACGGTCGTGCCTGGGGCCGGTTCCATGCGCATTCTCCTGTTCGGGGTGGTCTTAGTAGACACTCTATTTCCTCTTGTTCGGAACTTGCCCCTTGACAGTGACGTGGGCCACGCCGCAGAATGAAAACGTTCCCGCAAACGTTCTCACATTCTAGCGGGACTACCGACCACAAGACAGAGGAAGCTCTCATGACCATCGATCTTCGCGGGCTCGTTCCCGCACCTGTAACCCCGTTCAACCGCGACGGCAGCGTCGACGTCGACGCGATCCACCGCCTCGGTGGCTGGCTGGGCAGCGTTGAGGGCGTCAAGGGCCTCGTGGTCCTGGGCCACGCCGGGGAGGGGACCTTCCTCACCCAGGACGAGCAGGCACTCGTCATTCGTGAGTTCAAGAACGCCGTCAACGGCGAGATCCCGATCATCGCCGGCATCACCGGCGAGGGCAACACTGTCGCTGCCCTGGAAGCGAAGCGCGCGGTTGACGCAGGCGCCGAGGCCGGACTCGTCTACCCTTCGCACGGCTGGCTGCGCTTCGGCTACCAGAAGGGTGCCCCGCAGACCCGCTACAAGGAAATCTACGAGACCTCGGGGCTGCCGCTGATCCTTTTCCAGTACCCGGACGCCACCAAGGCCACCTACGACCTGGAAACCCAGCTTGAGATCGCGGGACAGGAAGGCGTGTTCGCCACCAAGAACGGTGTCCGGAACATGAAGCGCTGGGACACCGAGATTCCCGTGCTGCGCGCCACCTACCCCGAGCTGCAGATCCTCACCTGCCACGACGAGTACCTGCTGCACACCATGTTCGACGTCGACGGCGCGCTCGTCGGCTACGGCGGACTCGCCCCCGAACCCCTGGTGGAGCTCATCGCCGCCGGCAAGGCCAAGGACTACGCGGCCGCCCGTGCGATCCACGACCGCCTCCTGCCGGTGACCAAGAATGTCTACCACCGCGGGTCCCACATGGAAGGCACCGTGGCATTGAAGGAAGGCCTCGTCGCCCGCGGCATCCTTGAGCATGCCACGGTCCGGCCTCCGCTGCTTCCCTTGGCCGAAGGAGCCGGCGATGAAATCGCCCTGGCCCTGAAGTCCGCGAACCTGGGCAGCGTCACCGTTCCCGCCTGATCTCCGGATCTCCGGATCTCCGGATCTCTCAAGGATGGCGGGCAACCGCCATCCTTATCCAAATGCTTTATTCTCCAATTAGGTCAACGACGACCCCCAGCACCGCAGCTGGAGAAGGAGGACTCGCAATGCGCGAGCCGAACAAGATCGCCTCTGCAGTAAAGGAACAACCTGTGCAGACGGTCACCCCCGACGGCGCATCACATCCGGCGCCACCAGCCAAGCGCCGGACCTTCCTTGGCTACCTGGCCCTCATGGGCCCGGCCTTTGTGGTGGGAGCCTGGCAATTCGGTCCCGGCAACCTCACCACCGCCGTGCAGGCCGGCAGCCGATACGACTACACCCTTGTCTGGGTTATCGCCGTCTCCACCATCCTGATGATCTTCTTCACCGACATGAGCGTCAGGCTCGGCATCTCAACACCCACCTCGCTGATCACCTCGATCAAGGACCACCTGGGCAAATGGGTGGGCGTCCTGGCCGGATTCGGCGTCTTTGGCATTACGCTCATGTTCTCCGTCGGCAACGCCGTCGGTTCCGGCCTGGGCCTGTCCCTGGTCTTCGGAGGTTCCCCGGTTCTGTGGACAGTGGTCTGTACAGCCGCCGTCGGGTTCGTCCTGGCCTTCCGCAACGTCTACGGCATCGTCGAAAAAGCCCTGCTCGCCATCGTCGTCCTCATGGGCATCGCCTTCATCGCAAGTACCGTCGTTGCCCAACCCGACTGGTACCGGTCCATGGAAGGCATGGTCCCGACGCTTCCCCCCGGCAGCGAGATCCTTATCGTGGCGCTCGTCGGAACCAACTTCTCCATCAACGCCGCCTTCTACACCTCGTACGGCATCAAGGAAAACCGCCGCACCCGCGCCGACTACCGCGACATCACGCTCGTCGACACTATCCCGGGCATCGTCGCCCCCGGCATCATGACAGCACTGGTCATTATGGTGGCCGCCGCCGTACTCGGCCAGACAGGAGGTGAAGCCACCTCAATCGGCGCCCTCGCATCGATCTTCGCACCTCTGGCAGGACCCGTCGGCTCGATGCTCTTCGCCCTTGGCCTCTCGGGCGCGGCGTTTTCATCCATGATCGCCAATGCCACCGCCGGCGGCACCATGCTCTCCGACGCCCTTGGCCGCGGGGCCAAGGCAGGGTCACCCACCGCCCGTATTTTCACAGGAGTCATCCTGGCCTTCGGACTGGCCATCACCATCTCGTTCCAGGCCTCACCCGTGGGACTCATCGTCATCGCCCAATCCCTGACCGTGCTCATCGCCCCGCTACTGGGCGTCCTGTTGTTCATTATGAGCAACAAGGCGGCAGTGATGGGAAGCCTCCGCAACAAGTGGTGGCACAACCTCTTCGCCGCCATCGGCCTTATCGCCATCATCGCCTCATCCCTGAGGCTCATCACCACCCTCCTCGGCTAAAGACTGCCGACCAAAACAGGCAGCGCCCCCGCCCAAACAGGTGAGGGCGCTGCCTTACGGTTCCGTTCAATCGGAGCCCCGCCTGGCTGTTCTAACGACCGTTGTCAGTTCGCGGGGAGTGGCCTAGACTCAGCCCACAACCCCAGTCGGGGAGAACTCCAGAACCCTTCACTCATCCGATGTTCTGGGCGTGCGGATAGGTTCGTGTTCTGGGCAGAAGCAGAACGGGAGTCAGCCATGACCAAGTATTTTTTCCAAGCAAACTACGTGGGCCAGGGCATCAAAGGCCTGATGGAGGAGGGCGGGTCCAAGCGTCGGGACGCTGTCGTCAAGGCCTTGGAATCCGTTGGGGGATCACTGGAATGCATCTACTACGCGTTCGGCGAGACGGACGTCCTGGGGGTCTTCGAAATCCCCGATCAGCCCAGCGCTGTGGCCCTTTCCCTGATGATCAATTCCACCGGCGCCGTGAATCTGCACCTCACTCCGCTCATGACGCCTGAGGATATTGATGCAGCAGTGGGCAAGACACCTGCGTACCGGGCACCCGGGCAGTAGCAGGCCGTCCGAGCAAGGTTGAACCAGCCGGCGCACCGCACCCATGCCGCCGACGGGAAGAGAGGGTTGTGCGGCGGCCCGCGAAGGGCTCCATGATATTCGACGGGCCGCCTGCCACAGGATGCGCCCACATCGTTGTGCCCGCGCGACCGGTGGTGCTTCCAACCTAACTTCAGGCCGACACGGCATACGAGGGCCTTTAGGCCTTACTTCGGTGGATGCGGTCAGGCAGTCGCCGGGTAGCTGGCCAGGATGTAGTCTGCGGCGGCCGGTCCTGTCATCCGCCGCCGGCTATTGTGCAGGTCGATGCCATGGTGCCGCATGGCTGTCCGGAAGGTGATGTCGCCTACCGGTGTGATGCTGTGCAACAGGCACCAGCTTGTGTACAGGCCGTAAAGACAATCCGGTCCCAAAGGGCAGTGAGTTTCATCCGGAACGGTGGCATCGAGGAGGAATCGTTCGAAGTGCGAGGTGGCCATGAGTGGGCTCTTTCCGCAGGTGCATCAATGTGCCACCGTTCGGCTACAGCGGCTCTCTTTGCCGCCGTGCACCCGGCGCCAAAGGCCCCCATCCAGAGAGATGTGGGACTGCTTAAAATTTACGGAGTCCGGTCCCCACTGTCCAGACCGCGGGCGGCGCGACCCCTCCGTCTTGATGGATCGCCGCCCACGAGATCTGCCGCCGGGTTACTGCGCTATATCAGGTGGGGAAGGGCTCAGATCCACTTCGGGGCGGCAGGAACCGTGCCGCTGGTGGCTGCCGTGCGGTGCCCGGTGGCGGTGACGCCTTGGGTGCCGCGGCCGGCGGACCATTCGACGACGGCGGCCAGGGGTCCGGTTACTACGGTGGGGAAGTCCGACGTCGTGTCCCCGAACGTGAGACCGCGGTCAGTCACTTTTACCACCAGGTCCTTATCGGTGCCGCGGGTCTTCCAGGCGCCGGTGATGTCTGTGAGGAGCCCTTCCAGTACGGGTTCCGGGATGTCGCTGAAGGTGGCGCCGTTGGCCAGGTCGACGGCGTGCATCCAGACTTCGCGGGTGCGCATCCAGACCGTTTCCTCAGCCGGGACGGTCCGGCCCTGGGCCGTTTTGACCTTGTGGTGCCAGGCGTCTTCCGGCAGGTCGCGCCATTCGACGTTCAGGTGCACCGCAGAGTGGTCGAAAAGGTGCCGCAACGCTATCGGCGAGAGCGTGGCACCGAACTCGATCTCGTGGTTCCGGGCCTCCGGGGAGGCATACATCGGTGTCTCCACCCCGGTGGCCGCCCACTCAACCAGCCGCGCGATGGCCCGGGCGTTGTAGCCGATGTGCGCGGTGAGGTGTCGGCGGGTCCAGCCCGGCAGGAGCGAATCGCCGTCGAGGTCCGCGTCGGAGAGTTCGTTGAGTTTGCGGGCGAAGAACGCGGTGCCCCGGCGCGCCTGCAGCAGTCCCTGCAGGAGCGCCGGGTCCGTGGTCCGGTCGGTGCGGGCGATCATCAGGCTTCCTTGATGACGCGGTTCCGCAGCTGGCCCAGGCCCTCGATGGTGGTGACCAGGACCTGGCCTTCCTGCAGGTAGCGCTTGGGGTCCTGGGCGTGGCCCACCCCGCCCGGGGTGCCGGTGGCGATCACATCTCCGGGGTTCAGCGTGATGATGGTGGAGATATAGGAGACCAGGAACTCCGGGGTGAAGACGACGTCGTTGGTGGGGGTGCTCTGCTGGATCTCGCCGTCCACGGCGGTGGTCATGAGGCCGCCGCTGAACTCGTCCCTGGTAACCAGGGCGGGTCCGAACGGGGTGGACTTCTCCCAGGTCTTGCCCTGCAGCCACTGGATGGTGCGGAACTGGTAGTCGCGCATGGACACGTCGTTGAGCACGGAGTACCCGGCGATGTGCCCGGCGGCGTCGGCTTCGCTGATCCGGCGGCCCTTCTTCCCGATCACGACGGCGAGTTCGGACTCCCAGTCGACCGTATCGGATTCCTGCGGCAGGGCCAGATCATCGTTCGGCCCGATCAGGGACTCCTGGTACTTCGCGAACAGGGTGGGGTACTCGGGGACTTCCCGGCCCATTTCGTTGATGTGGTTGCGGTAGTTGTGGCCCACGCAGATGATCTTGCCCGGGAAGGGCACGACGGCGGCGAGGTCCGCGCCGTCGTACGGGTGCGTTGCGCCGTTGGCGGCGGCGGCGATGGACTCCCAGCCTTCGGTGCGGAGGAGTGCGCCGACGTCGGCGAAGCCGTCGATTTCGGTCAGGGTGTCGCCGTCCTGGCGGACAGCCACGGTGTTCTGGCCGGTGCCGGTGCCGGTGCGGAGGGTGAGGAGTCTCATTACTTGTTGCGTCCTTCGGTGTAGGTGCGGTTGAAGTTCAGCCGTTCGAAAATGGGGGCATCGCTGAACCGGAAGAGGTCAAACTGGCTCTCGGCCTGCAGGGACCATTCCTGCCAGGACGGGACGACGAAGAGGTCGCCCTTGGCGAGGGTCCTGGTTTCGCCGTTCAGGATCACGGTGCCGGTGCCTTCGAAGACCTGCCAGACGCTGGAGCCGACCTCACGGACGGCTTCGGTGGTGGCGCCGGCGCGGAGGCGGTGGAACTCGGCCCGGATGGTGGGCATCACGTCCCCGCCGGTGGTGGGGTTCGAGTAACGGATCGCGGCGTGGCCCTGGGAGACGGTGGCCGGGTGGCCCTCGTCCTCGAGCAAAAGCTGCTCGGCCAAGGCACGGTCGGTGTGTTCCCAGCGGTAGGCGGCGATCGGGGAGTTGGTGGTGTCATCCAGCCCCGAGAGCGGGCGCAGGCCCGGGTGGGCCCAGAGCCGTTCGGAGCGTGAGATGTCCGGGGTGGCCTCGTCCGTGACGCGTTCGGCGCCGAACTCGAAGAACCCGGCGTCGGCGTAATGCACGAACGGGATGTCCAGGCCGTCGATCCAGGCCATCGGCTCATCGGTGTCGTTGTGGTGGCCGTGGAAGTTCCAGCCCGGCGTCAGCAGGAAGTCCCCGCGGCGCATCGCCACCGGGTCCCCGTTCACCACGGTCCAGACGCCTTCGCCCTCGACCACGAAGCGGAAGGCGTTCTGGGAGTGGCGGTGTTCGGGCGCCGTTTCGCGGGCACCCAGGTACTGGATCGCCGCCCACAACGTCGGCGTCGCATACGGGGTACCAGCCAGGCCGGGGTTGGCGAGGGCTATGGCCCGCCGCTCGCCACCCCGGCCCACCGGAACCAGGTCACCGGCACGCGCGGCCAGCGGGTACAGATCGCTCCAACGCCAGACATGCGGCACGGCCTTCGGCGACGGGACCATCGGCATCAGATCGCCGATCTCCGTCCACAACGGAATCAGGTTCTCTTTGTCAAAGTCCTTGTACAGCTGCTCCAGCTGGGCAGCCTCTTCCGGAGTCGGCTCCGGCAACGCGTGGCTGACGGCCACAGATTCATGGGTCGTGTTCTCGGCGCTGATGGACACGTTGGCCTCCTCGATAGGTCCGAACAGTTTTTGGCGTAGTTCGACCCTACGGATGTGCGCGTGTGAGCCCCAGCATATTCTGCTGGGCAGAATTACCCCTGACGGCGGACCCCGCCCCCGGTGGTGTGGGGTTCAGTCCGGCTCGGCCGGGTTGGCCGCGATGTCGATCTCCAGCTGCCGGCAGGTCTCGCGCAGGGCGGCGACCAAACCGTCGTCGAACACCCTCCGGAACCGCGTGGCAGGCGTGGCAACGCTGAGTGCCCCCACTACCGTGCCGTGGCGGTTGTGCAGCGCGATGCCCAGTGCGCTCACGCCCTCCTCGGTGCCCTCGAAGTTGGCCGCGAAGCCGTTGTTCCTGATGGCCTCGAGTTCGCGGCTGAAGGCGGGGTACTCGGTGTCCGGGATGGTGTCGCCGCCGATTTCTGCGTTGTGGCTGCGGAACAATTGCTCGATCATTGGGGGTTCCAGTTCGGCGAGCATGGCCTTGCCTCCGGAGGTCCTGTTGGCCGGCATCACCGTCCCTTGCCGGTCGCCCACCCGCAACACGTTGTCCCCTTCCACGGTGGCCAGGAACCGCACCTTCGTGCCCACCCGGACCATGAGGTTGACGGTCTCGTTGAGTTGCGCGGACAGCAGTTCCATGTGCGGCTGCGCGAGCGAGCGGAGCAGCCTGGTCCAGCTCAGCCCGGCCGGCCCGACCCCCACTGCCGGACCGGGCACATAACGGCGGTTTTCATCCTGTACGGCGAACCCCCGGTAGACCAGCATCGCCAGGAGCCGGTGGGCGGTGGATGGAGCCACGCCCAGCTCCTCGGCGGCGTCCTTGAGCCGCAGTGCCCCGCCGTCCCGGAGCAGCTGCAGGAGCTGCAGCGCGTTGTCAACTGCCTCGATCGAATAGGCGGGCCGCTTTTGCACGGGCTTTCGGGACTGCGATGCCGGCTTCTTCTGCACAACAGAATTGTATGGTGCTTCGCCCGGCGTTCACCTGAAAGTGGTGGGATGAATCACACACTTCCCGCTGCAGAGCCGCGGCGGTCTTCACCCGGGGCCGTCGCCGCTGACACTCCCGGCACCGCACCGCGGTTCTCCAAAGCCTCGGCTCTGGCCGTTCTGGTCTGCTGGCTGTTGGTGGTCTTCGACGGTTACGACCTCATCGTTTACGGCACAGTCCAGTCCTCGCTGATCTCCGAGACCGGCTGGGGACTGAGCAAGGCCACGGCCGGAACCATTGGTTCCATGGCTTTCCTCGGCATGATGATCGGGGCGATCTTCGCCGGCCGGATGGCCGACTCATGGGGTCGCCGCCGCACCATCCTGGGCTGCGCCGTCATCTTCTCGATCTTCACCATCCTGTGCGCCTTCGCTCCCAACGCCGCCGTCTTTGGCGTGTTGCGGCTTCTTGCCGGCATCGGCCTCGGCGGCCTGGTGCCGTCAGCGAACGCCCTTGTGGCCGAGCTGGTGCCCGCCAAATGGAGGTCCACCGTTGCCACCCTGATGATGTCCGGCGTCCCGATCGGCGGTTCCATCGCCGCACTCGCCGGCATTCAGATGATCCCGGCCTTCGGCTGGGAGTCGATGTTCCTGGTGGCCGTACTTGCCTTGGTGATCGTGGTGCCGCTCGGGCTGAAATACATTCCGGAAACGCTGGCCCCGGGAAACACCGCCAGCAGCGGCCGGGCCGTCAAGGAAGCGTCCGGCTTCAGTTCCCTCCTTCGGGCCCCTTACCTGGGGGTCAGTGTGCTGTTTGCCGTGGCGACAATTGCCACTCTCTTCGCCTGGTACGGCCTGGGAACCTGGCTGCCCAACCTCATGCAGCTGGCCGGCTACAACCTGGGCTCCGCCCTGACCTTCGCCTTGGCCCTCAACCTCGGGGCGGTGGCCGGCTCGGTCATCACGGCCTGGGCTGGCACCCGCTTCGGTCCGATTCCGACGGCGATCGCCGCTGCCGCCGTCGCCGCAGCAGCGCTCGTGATACTCGTGATCGGGCCGCCCGTCGGCGTCGTGTATTTCATGCTGGTCCTCGCCGGCGTCGGCACCCACGGCACGCAGTGCCTGATCATCGCCGCCGTCGCGAGCCACTATCCCCGACACCTGCGGGGGACTGCATTGGGCTGGGCGCTCGGCACCGGGCGTATCGGCGCCGTCGTCGCACCGCAGGTGGGTGGCCTCCTGCTGGCCGCCGGGCTGGGCGTCAATTCCAACTTCCTGGCCTTCGCCGGGGCAGCCGGTATCGCTGCGGTGCTGCTGGCCGCCGTCGGCCTGAAACTCAAGTCAAAACTCCCAATCTCACCTTCACTAACAGGAGCAAGCAATGTCTGAGCACGCCACGTCCACCGATGTCCTTGTCATCGGAGGGGGAATGGCCGGACTGGCCGGAGCCCTCGCGCTGCGTGAAAATGGCGCCGATGTAACCCTCGTGGAACGGGCCCCCGAATTCGGCGAGGTTGGCGCGGGGCTGCAGATGGCCCCCAACGCCTCCCGCGTCCTGCGCCGCTGGGGCCTGCTGGAAAAGGCACTGGAAATCGGTGTCCAGCCCAAGCACCTGGTCTTCCGGGACGCCGTCACCGGCGAGGAGCTCACCCGGCAGACGCTCGGCGGGGAATTCGCCGAACGCTACGGCGCACCGTACGTCGTGATCCACCGCAGCGACCTGCACCGGGTCCTGCTCGAAGGCTGTGAGGCGGCAGGCGTCAAGCTTGTCAACGACGTCTCGGTCGAGAGCGTGGAAACAGTGAACGGCCGCGGCGTGGCCCACACTACAGCCGGTGTGGACTACGAGGCCGACGTGGTGATCGGCGCCGACGGACTCAAGTCCACCTTGCGCCCGCTCGTGGCCAGCGACGAGCCGGTCTCCTCCGCCTACGTTGCCTACCGCGGCACCGTGCCGATCACCGAAAACACGCCGAAAGCCGACCTGGAGGACGTCATCGTCTACCTCGGACCGGACTGCCACCTCGTGCAGTATCCGCTGCGCAAGGGCGAGCTACTGAACACCGTGGCCGTCTTCAAGTCCTCTTCCTTCGAACGTGGCGAAGAGCAGTACGGGGGAGTGGACGAGCTGGAGGCCGCGTACAAGGATTGTGTCCCGGCCGTCCAGGAAGCGCTCAAGAACCTGGGCACCAGCATGCGCTGGCCCATGTACGACCGTGACCCGATCGAAAACTGGGTGGCCGGCCGGATGGTGCTGATGGGCGACGCCGCGCATCCGATGCTCCAGTACCTCGCCCAGGGCGCCTGCCAGGCGCTCGAGGACGCGGCCGTGCTGCAGGACGCCAGCAACGGCACCGTCTTCACCCCGGACGGCGTCAACCCCGAAGGCTGGGACGACGCCATCCGGGAATTCAACTACCTCCGTGCCGGCCGCACCGCCCGGGTCCAGCGCACGGCACGCATCTGGGGCGAATCCTGGCACGTCTCCGGACTGGCCCGGACCCTGCGCAACCTGCTCTTCAAGAGTCGGAAGGACAACAACTTCCAGTACAACGACTGGCTGTACGGCCAGGACGGCGACGGCGTGCCGGCCGCAGAGGCAGCCCCCGCCAGGCTGGCGGACCGCGTTTCTGCCTGACCTTGGTAACGGTTAGCCCGGCCCCTTTGGGGCCGGGCTATCCGAGGCGCACTGGGTCCGGTCCTAACGTTCGGCCCCTTTTGATTACAGCGTGCCCTGGAGCGCGGTCCCTGCGGGCATCGGTACGAGCCTGGTAACTTCGACCGGGCTCGCCAGAAGCCCGTCGAGGGACGCGTTGAGCCGTTTCACGGCCTCCCCTTCGCCGTGGGCATCGAGCAGTTCGGCCGACGCCCATTTTTCAATCATGAGGATCTGGCCGTTCGGTGATTCATGGATGGCATAGAGCAGGCAGCCCGGCTCCTGGTGTACTTCGGCGATAGCGGGGGAGAGTGCCGCGGCGACCTGATCGAAGGCGCCGTCTTTGGGCGTGAATGCAGCGGTGACGATGATGGTCATCGGTGTCTGGTTCCTTGTCTGTGAGGGAAGATGCGGTGCGGTGTTGCGGGTCAGCCGCGCAGAGGCAGCACTCCGGCGCCCGAGGTCTGTTCCGATGATGCCAGGTTCATGCCGGTGCGGCTGTTGAAGTAGCTGGCGAACTGGGCTTCGAGTTCGATCGTGCAGGCATCGCCCGCGAACAGGCGGGTCTGCCCCTCCTGACGGATCCAGATCAGTTCATCCTGGTTGAGCTCCCACATGTTCAGGTTCAGCGCCGGGTCGGGCTGGACGCCGATCAGGGTGTCGGCACCAAGGTCTTCGATTCTCCGGACGGTCCCCGGCAGGCCGCGGCCGCCGGTATCCGCGGAGACGGTGAGGTGTTCCGGGCGCAGCCCCGCTGTCACCGTTCCGCCCTGAAGCCGGATTCCGTCCGGTGCAGGGAGCCGCAGGTTGCCTAGAGTCGGGAATCCGTCCTCCACAGTCGCGTTCATGAGGTTCATGGGCGGGCTGCCGATGAACCGGGCGACGTAGGTGTTGGCGGGCTTGGCGTAGATCTCCTGCGGGGTGGCGTGCTGCTGGACCTCGCCGTTATGAAGGATGACGATCTGGGTGGCCATGGTCATGGCCTCCACCTGGTCATGGGTCACGTAGATGAAGGTTTTGCCGGTGAGGCGGTGCAGCCGGACGATTTCGCCCCGGAGTTCGGCGCGCAGCTTGGCGTCAAGGTTGGAGAGCGGTTCATCCAGCAGGAACATGGACGGGTTGCGGATCAGGGCCCGGGCCAGCGCGACTCTCTGACGTTGCCCGCCGGACAGTCCGCCGGGCTTGCGTGCTGCGTACTCATCCAGGTCGAGCATCGCCGAGACCTTCGCCACCCGTTCGCTGATGTCCTTCCCGGCGCCAAAAACGCGTCGGGCCACCATGCTGATCCCGGGGATGTGGTGCCAGCCCTTGAACTTGTCCAGGGCCAGGGGAAATGCGATGTTGTCCCGTACCGTCAGGTGCGGGTACAGCGCATAGGACTGGAAGACGAAGGCAACGTCGCGTTCGCGGGGGCTTTGCCGGTTCACCCGGAGGTTGTCGAAGATGACGTCCCCGGAGCTGGCATCGGTCAGGCCGGCAATGATGCGGAGGAGAGTCGACTTTCCCGACCCGGAGGCACCGAGCAGGACGAGGAATTCCCCGCTGTCGACCTCGGCGCTGAAGTCGTCGATGACCCGGGTGTCCCCGAAGCGCTTGCTGATGTTGCGTAGTGAGAGCTTTGTCATGATCAACCTTTGACTGAGCCGGCCGTGAGGCCCGAGACGATGCGGCGTTGAACCAGGAGGAAGAAGACCAACGCCGGAAGGGTGAAGAGCAGGGCGGCCGCCATGACGGAGTTCAACGACGTCAGGTACTGTCCGATGAAGGATGCCAGGCCTACGGATGCGGGCCAGAGGTCGCGTTCGGCGATGAATGTCTTGGCGAGCAGGAACTCGTTCCACCCGTCGAAGAAGTTGATGACGGCTGCTGCGGCGACGCTGGGAAGGATCAGCGGGGTCAGGACCAGCGACAGGATGGTGACACGCGGGCAACCGTCGACGGCGGCGGCCTCCTCGATCTCAAAGGGGATGGAATCGATGGCCCCCTTGATGATCCAGACGCTCACGGGCATGGTGAAGGCGACGTTGGCGAGTATCAGGCCGCCCATTCCGTTGAGGAGTCCCAGTGAGGCGAACAGTGCATAGATGGGGACCACCAGCAGGGCCTCGGGCAGCATCTGGGTGGCGAAGAGCAGGAACCCGGCGGCGCCTTTGCCGTAGAACTTGAATCGCGACAGTGCGTAGCCGGCCAAAACCGCGAAGACGAGGGAGAGCAGTGTCGTCCCGCCGGCAATCACCATGGAGTTGGTGAGCCATTTGAAGATGGGGACGGTGCCAATGACGTCACCGAGGTCGGCGAGCCGTTCCCAATGCGGCCACCAGCCTTGGGCCTGGCCATAGAGCTCGGAGTCCTGGCTCAGTGCTGTGTTCAGCATCCAGTAGAGCGGGAATCCCGAGAAGACCACGAGTGCGGCCAGCATGAGGTAGCGGACGGGTTTGCTGAAATTCCGCGACCCTGGCGCTTTGAGCCGCCGCCTGCGCGGGGCTTCCTGCGGTTCGGTGTGCTGAGCTTCGATCGTGCTCATTTCTAGGCCTCCTTTGCGGCGTTGCGCCGCTCGAGCATGAAGTAGACAACCGTGACCAGCAGGGACAGGACCAGGCCAAGCGCGCCAATCGCTGCCGCACGGCCCAGTTCCTGGTTGCTGAAGGCCTGCCGGTAAACGTTGACCACCAGTGTGTTGGTGCTGTCCACGGGTCCGCCTCCGGTCAGGAGGTAGATGATCTCGAAGCGGCGGATCGACCAGATCGTCATGAGGAGGGTGACCACGCGGACAGTGGGGGCGATGTGGGGCCAGGTAACGGCCTTGAAGGTTTCCAGGGCGCCGGCCCCGTCCATCCGGGTGGCTTCATACAGTTCGCTCGGGATCGACTGGAGGGAAGCCAGCACCACCAGCATGACCAGGGGCATGACCTTCCAGACAGACGTCAGGACGACGGCGGCCATGCCGAACTTCGGGTCCACCAGCCAGCCCTGCTGGCCGACACCAAGCACTCCGACGACTTCATTGAGTACTCCGTCGGAGCGGTTGAAGATCCAGCTAAAGATGAGCGCTGTCGCAACCGTGGGGACGGCCCAAGGCAGGGTGATGATTGCCCGCACGATGGTGCGTCCCTTGAACGCCTGGTTCAGCAGCAGGGCCGCGCCGCCGCCGATGGCCACGGCGAAGATGACCGTTGCCGCCGTGTAGAGGATGGTGGCCCCGAGGGAATTGTAGAACTGGGGGCTGCTGAGCAGGCGGGAGTAATTCTCCAGCCCCACGCCGGTACCGCCGTCGGGCCTGACGAGCGGGGTCTTGGTGAAACTGAGCTGCACGCCCTGCACCACCGGGATGATCATGAAAATGATCAGATATATGACCGCGGGGCCGATGTAGACATAGGGGGAGATCCTCTGCCACATGTGGTGCCTGGAGGGAGCGTCCTGTATCTGGTTCTGTGCCACAGCGGGCGGGGAGATCGACGTTCTGAGCGACATTGCCCGGATCCTTTGCCTTGGTCTACTCAGCCAAGCAGCTGAGTTACTTGTGTCTGTGCGGTAGCGAGTGCCTTGGCAGCGTCGCCGCCGTCCACGAGGTAGCGTTCCACCTGCGTCATGACTTCCCGCATGATGGCCTTGGTCTGGGCCTCGTAGCCCCGGATGAGCGGGCTGCGTGACTCCGATGCGAGATCGATGAACGCTTTGGCCCAGGGGTTGGCCGCGGCGTAATCGGCTGCCAGCGGGACATCGGTGGCGAGGGTGGACGGGCCCATGGCCGCACGGAGCGCCGTTTGGCCCTCATCCGAGCCCACCCAGCCGACGAAGTCGACGGCAAGGTTCTTGTTCTTGCCGTACCCGTTGACTGCCAGCACGATCTCCTGGTGGGCCGAGGGCCGGGGGAGCGGAATCCGTTCGGCAAACCCGATGTCGGCCGAGGTGAGAGTCTTGGAAGACCTCAGGATGCCGGCCACCGTGGAGGAGACGTCGATCATCATGCCAAGCCTGCCCTCACGGAATTTCGTGCGCATGGTCGACGCGTCGTCGCCGATCGGCATGGCGCCGGAGCGGTAGATTTCACCGAACGCTTCGACGCCGGCGATGTTCTCCGGAGTGTCGATTGTGGGCCGTGAACCGTCCGACCAGGAACCGCCGAACCCATAGGTCCAGACGTCGAAGTCCATGAACCAGGAATCGAATTCAGTCATCTGGTGCCGGACACCGAAACCGTCCAGGCCTGTCGCGGAACGGATCTGGCCAGCGGCGGAGATCAGTTCCCCGACGTTCGTCGGCGGGGTCACGTTGGCCTTCGCGAGGATGTTGCGGTTCCAGAAGAAGTTCCAGTTCAGCCGTTCCCACGTGATGCCGTACTGCACCCCGTTGACCAGCCCGGACTCGTTCGTGTGGTTGAACGGCCTGCCCTTGTGCGAGGAGATCACCGAGGTGAGCGGAGCGAGGATGCCTGCGTCGGCCAACGGATAGAAGTTGACGTCCTGCACAACGAAGATGTCCGGACCGCCCTTGCCGCCGAGCTCGGTGTTCAGCTTGTCGGCGAAGGACAGGAACGGGGTGGTGCTCTGGGCCAGGACAGCGGATGGGTTGACCTTCTGGTAGGCCTGGATGGCCTTCCACATGGCCTCGCCGCGGCCCGGCTCGAGCCACTGCCAGCTGCCGAATTTCAGCGTTCCGCCGGCGGAGGCTGCACGGTTGGGATCAACGCCCGGGCTGGCACCGCATCCGGCCAGCACCATGCTTGCGGCCGCAGCCCCCAGGAAGGTGCGCCGGTCGATCATGCCGACGGAACCGAGTCGAGCGCAAGTGCTTCCGTCTCGCGCCGCAGCTTCAGGGCTTCTTCGAGGGAGGTGTCGATTTCGACGTCGTCCCAGCCGACGATGCCGCCCTCAGGCACGTCGTTGACGAGCTTGACGTGGTGGGCCATGGCGACGGGAAGGGCGCGGTCCCGGACCGACTTCTCGGCTGAAATCAGCTTGCCCCAGACAGTGAAGCCGCCCTCGCCGTCGAGGATCTCGCCGGCATGCAGGTCCTTCTTGGCACAGGCGACGACGTCCGCGTGGAAGCCTTCCGGCGCTCCGGTGGCAACACCGCGAAGTACGGCGTTGGCGATAGAGACGTTGAGCTCCAGGCCCACGTAGTGGTAGGGACGGTAGAGGGCGGCGTACTGGCCTGTGGGGTCCGGGTGCCAGGGGTATTCCTGGAAGCAGCCCGATACGTAATTGTTGGTCGCCTTCACGACCACGAACACGCCTTCCTGGGTGTTGTGGGGGATCCAGTCGCCCTCACGGGTGACGCTGGACATGACATCGACGCTGCCGGCGTTGCTGAGCACGCCGTCGTCAGCCGCGGGACGGCAAATCGTGGCGATCTCTTCCACGTCGCCGGGAGTGAACGTCAGTCCCTCATCGGAGGGGCGCAGGCCCGCCGCGTTGGCCACGGCGGCCATTTCGATGGCGGCTTTGGTTCCGTCGCGGAATGAGGTGTGCATGTAGGGGTTGAGCTGGCCGGAGTCGGTCAGTTCCTTGGAGAATTCCCAGTTTTCCCAGACGTTGTCCGGGTTCATCTGGTGGTAGTGCGAGAGGTACTTTGCGCCCTTGCCTGCGCAGACGACGTCGAAGCCGGACGTCCTGGCCCAGTCCACGAGTTCCCAGATGAGCGCGGGCTGGTCGCCGTAGGCCAGTGAATAGACAACGCCGGCCTCCTTTGCGCGCTTGGCCAGCGCGGGGCCCGCCAGGGCGTCCGCCTCGACCGTCACCATGATGATGTGCTTTCCGGTTTGGATGGCGCGCAAAGCATGGTTGATCCCGACGATGGGGTTTCCGGTGGCTTCCACGATGACGTCCAGCTCGGCGTCGAAGAGCCCGGAAGCATCTGCCACGATCGCCGTTGAACGCGTGGAGATGGCCGACTCGATGTCTGCCGCGAAGGCTTCCTCGGGCCAATCAACCAGTTTCAGGGCGCCCTTGGCCCGGTCGGTGTTGATGTCTGCGATGGCCACGACGTGGATGCCGGGGATGTTGCGCGCCTGGGCCAGGTACATCGTGCCAAAGCGGCCGGCGCCGATCAGGCCCACACGGATCGGCTTGCCTTGGGCCTCGCGTTCGGTCAGGAGTTTGTGGAGGTTCATAACTACCTTTCAATGGGTGCGGCTTCGTCCATCGTGGACGGCCGTCGGAAAGCATGGGGTCCGCCGCAACGTTGCCGTGAAGGGACGCTCAGGTGGCTGGCTGAGGTGTGTTGCCTCAAACCCGGGCGGTGCTGCGGTAGACAACCGGCTCCGAAGTAAACATAATGGAACCGGTTACACTTTTATGTCATACCTGCTCGGCGAGGTCAATACCCTAGTCTGAAAAAGTTCCCCCGGATGTTCCGGAGAGCCGCAGTAGCCGATTAAGGAGTACACGTGCAGAAGCAGCCGACCATACGCGATGTTGCCGCGGCTGCGGGGGTGTCTGTCGCCGTCGTCTCCCGGGTCCTCAATCCGGGCTCCGGCCCCGTAGCGGCGGCAACCCGGGGCCGGGTAAACGACGTGATGACAACGCTCGGTTACCACCCCCGCACTGCGGCCAGGGAGCTGAAGCACGGCCCGCCCACCACGCTCGGTCTGCTCCTGGCGGACGTCTCCAATCCCTTCTTTGCCCGGCTGGCAGACCAGGTGGTTCAGGAAGCGCATTCGCGCGGAATCCAGGTGTTGCTCATGACGACACAGGAGGATGACCAGCTGGAATCGGAGCGCCTCTCCACGCTTATTGAGCGCAGGGTCAGCGGCATCATCGCCACTCCCACGGGAAACAACCTGGACATCTGGAAGAAGCTGCAGGACCTGGGGACCGATGTGGTGTTCGTTGACCGTTCAATCCCGGCGCTGCCGGCGGTCGACGTCGTGACCATCAACAACACCGAGTCTGCGCGCTCGGCCACCGCCCTGCTGGCTGCGCACGGGCACCGCCGCATTGCGATCATCTCGGGCCCGGCCTCATCGACAACGGGCCGGGACAGGATCGCCGGCTACCGTGAAGCCCTGGAAGCGGCCGGATTGGAGCAGGACGATCTGCTCATCCGCTCCGCAGCCTTCCGGGGAGCCGCCGGCGGAGACGCTACGACGGCGCTGCTCAACCTCGAGGATCCGCCCACAGCTCTTGTGGTGGCCAATACCGCCCAAGTGACGGCGGTGCTCCGCCGCCTTTCCCATGCTGGGGTGTCGATTCCCGACGAGCTGTCGGTGATTGTGTTCGAGGATTCGCCCTGGACAGAGCTCGTCACTCCACCGCTGACGATTGTCCGGCAGCCCATCGACCTGCTGGCCCGGCACTCTGTGCAGCTTGCCCTGGCCAATGCAAGTGGGAAGACCTCCGGGAAGTCCACGGTCATCAGAGTCGACGCCGAACTGGTCGAACGCTCCAGTGTGGCGCGGCCGAAGCGGCGCACGTAGGCAGTTCGGCTGTTCCCGCTCCTAAGCGGCCGCGGGCCTGCTGGTGGTTCCTGCGCATGTGCGCGTGTGATGGCAGGCGATTTACACCGCGTCAGCTCATGTGGTACAAAAAGTGTACCGGTTCCACCCCTTGTTTCGCTCCTGGGATGCCGGTGGCCGGCCCCGCCGGCCCTGCCGCGCAGCCAGCGGCGGCCTCCAACTAAAGGACCTGAAAATGACGGAAACCAACCGACCCTCGCTCGCCCTTCTGGGACTCGGACCCATGGGCGGGCCCATGGCGCGCCGGCTTCTGGCCTTCGACGGCAATCTCATCGTCTGGAACCGGACGTCCGCGAAGGCGGAACCCCTCGTTGCGCTGGGTGCGCGGGCCGCCGCATCACCGGCCGATGCCGCGGCCGGCATGGTCCTCACGGTCCTGCCGGACCTGGACCAGGTTGAGTCGCTGCTGCCGGGACCGGACGGTTTGCTGGCCGGGTGGGCAGCCAAGGCCATTGCCGGGCCGACCCTGGTTGTGCACGGGACAGTCTCGCCGATCGCCGTCGCGGCCTTTGCAGAGCGGATGCTTCACGAGTACGGGGTCAGGGTCCTTGACGCGCCGGTCAGCGGCGGCAGCGCCGGCGCAGAAGCGGGATCGCTCAGCATCATGGTTGGCGGAGACGAGCAGGCGGCGCAGTCCGCGGAACCCGCATTCCGGAGCATGGGCACCACAGTGCGGTACATGGGCCCCAGCGGATCAGGAGAACTCGCCAAGGCCTGCAACCAGATCGTGGTTGCCGCCACCGTGACCGCCGTTTCCGAGGCGATGCTCCTGGCGCGCAGCGGGGGCCTGGACGTTGCCGTGATGCTTGAGCTGCTGCAGGGCGGGCTGGCCGATTCCGCCGTCCTCAGGCAGAAAGGGCAAAGGTGGCTGAGCAACGACTTCACCGGCGGCGGAAGCGCCCGGAACCAGCTCAAAGACCTCCGCTTCGTGCTCGACGCGGCAACAGCAGAAGGCCTCGAACTACCGCTGAGCAGTACCGTAACCGAGCTGTTTGGCGAGATGGTGGCCCAAGGCGATGGCGCTCTCGACCACACAGGGATCCACCGCATCCTGGCGCTTCGTCGGGCTGCCGGACAGCCGGATCTGCCGGATCTGCCGGATCTGCCGGAAAACCGGAACGCGGCACACCTCGGGTAAACCCGTAGCACTTGTCCGCCCTGGGTAGCATGCCTCGGTGGAGCACCGTTGTCCGGCTGCTCCTCCCGGGAAATAATGGCCGCATGGTCCGCTTCAGGGCCATGGTCCAAACGCGGGGCCCACTCCTTTCACCACTGTTCCCAAGTGAGGCCAGGGCCGAGCTGCTAGCGTTCCGAGGGAAACCGGCGGAGATCCGTCGGTCCTTCCGCCCCTTGAGACGTACTACGGGACGGCATGCCGTTTTGCTTGCGCCCGGGCAGGAATCGAACCAAAAGTCCAACACACAGTCACAGACACGGCCGTCTCAATTTCCATCGCAGAATCCGGAGTGGGCATTACTCTCGCAACTCCTCTCATGATGGGGCTGCGACCCACGGACAGCCCCACTGCCACACTTCCCGGCAACTCCTATCGAAGCATTGTCGCGATCGCGCGTGCCGCGGCGCTCGAAAAGGAAAGCGTTCGCGCTGTCAGGGATGCACTCACCCGGGCATTCACGCCACGGCGGACGTCCTAGGAGCACCAGAATCGTCGCGCAGAAGCCGTGCGCCCGGCCCGCCGGCAGAGTGTCGAACCGCGCCGCCGTCGGTGCACTGCCGTAAACTCACCCAGTGGCAGATTCAAGCACCGGCGGCAGTGCAAACACGGTGGTGATCCCCGTCCTGGAGGGTCAGACGTGCATTGGCGAGCTGCTTCCGGACCTCAAAAACCTGCTGGGAACGACCCTGCCGGAGTGGGGTCTGCCCGACGCTGACGGGTCAGCGGATGGCCAGCTGCCTCTTTTCTGATTGCACGGCATCACAGCTGTCATGGCTGTAGCGGCAGGAACAGGACCGTGTAGATCCCCAGAACGGCGAGGATGACCACGCTGGCGGCGACTGCCGCCGTCGCCCTGGTGTTCGGGGGCATGGCTTCCTGGTTGATTCCCCGGACGGCCTTGTGGAACCGGCGTTTTTGCGTGAGGTTGATGGCCAGGGCAGCGATGACGGCGCCCCCGACGAGCGTACCGACGAACCAGCCGTGATGGGGCAGCCAGCGCAGAAAGACCGCTGCCGCGACCACCATTGCCATGGTGGTGCGGCTCCAGGCCAGGTCGGTGCGTTCCGGCTGCAGGCCGGAATCGCCGTGCCGGGCGGCATCGCGGGGGGCCGACACGCTTAGGCCGGCCGGGCGATGACGAACACCACCATGATGGCGGCTACGAGCGCTCCGCCGATGGCCAGGACCGGGGCGATGAGGGGGAGCGGCAGCGGGGTTTTTGACCGCATGGCACGTTCCACGTTCAACCAACGGAAGAAGGAGCCGCCGCCAATCACAAGCGCCAGGACGAGCAGCAGCACCGCTATGGTCTTGCGCAGTTCTGGCCCCAGGAGATCGGCCATAAACGCCTCGACAGCGACGCCGCCGGCAAGCAGGGCCAGCGACGTCCGGATCCAGGCAAGGAAGGTGCGCTCGTTCGCCAGGGTGAACCGCGGATCGGGCTCGGTGCCGCCTCGCAGGATCCGTGACGTGAACCGGTTCCTCGCGTCCGGCTCGCCGCTGTTCGAATCTTCTGCCAAGGTAGTCCTTCCGTGCACGGCGTGTTTGCCGGTGCTGCCCCCTCTTGCCTACCACGTTTCCGTCTTCCGGTCAGGTGCGCCCGGATGGGCCCTGCCTTTAGGAAGCCACGGCTGAGGGTGCGCGGAATTCCGCCTACTGTTGGGTGGCGTTGTACGGCGTGGGCACCGGACGGAAAGTTTTGGGCATTCTGGGGCTGTGGTCCGTCGTCGTCGTCAGTGGGTTGACGATCGCGGCGACGGCAGCGGCGGAGCCGTGCCCCGCCGGCCAGGTCCCGGTCGGCGGAGGCGGGGTTTGCGTCCCGCTGACCCCTCTGATCCCTCGACCGACGACGCCGGTGCCGTCGCCTACGGTGTCGCCGGCTCCCTCGCCCACGGAAACGGCGACGCCGGCTCCCGCCCCGGGCGGCTCTGTTCCGGGCCAGCCCGACCCAGACGCCACGTCGGTGGAGGTCATGCCATCGGCGTCCGGAATCCAGGCGCCGGAAAATAGTCCAAACGATCCGGGAGCCGCCGGCACCACGGCGGTCACGCCGTCGTCCGCGTCCCCTGCCCTGCCCGCGCAGCAGGTCCCCGCACCATCAGGCGACGGCTCCTCCGCCCGCCCGGCCGCCGGGATGGCCGCACGGCAGCACGGGCCACCCGGGACGACAATGACGGTGGCCGGATACCTGCTGGCGTTCGCCGGAATCATGCTCCTGACGTCATCGGGCGTCGGAATACTGCGGCAGCGCCCCGGAGCTTCCTAGGCCGCGCCTCCCGGGCCGCGCTTCCTAGGCGGCGCCCGACCAGTGCGGCGCAGCCGCGGCCCGGCGTGTCGTGGCGTGCTTGCGGTAGCCGTCAACCGGCGTCCGTCGCGCTTCGCAGGCCGCCGGGACCGGGGCCGGGACAGCAGCAGCCGGTGCCGGAACAGGGGTGCCGTCCGGGCAGAGGTCGCTAATCAGCCCCATTCCCGCGCATTCGCGGACCGCCTCGATGCCTGCCACTGCCGCCGCTTTGTTGCTGAACGCACCCGATACGGCCAGTTCTGATCCATCCGGAGCGGTGAGCCGGAACCGGTACTGGGCCTCTGTGTCAACGAAAACTTCAAACTTGCCGGCCATAACTAATCCTTCCGGTCGGCGGAACCTGTCCGCCGGCGGCTGCGCAGCAAACAGGCCGAGCGCATCTCTGCGAACATCTTCCGCTGGTCTGGTCGAACGATCAGAGTTGATCGGTTCATCAAGTGCTTAAAGTCTGTCGGGGTTCCTTGTACCCTCACAAGACTGATCAAGTTAAGCCCAAGTAAAATGCATGCGACGGAATGCCATACCGGGATCCGTGTCATGCGCAGAGGAGCTCGTCATGACCAAACTGTCAGATCGACCCAA
This sequence comes from Arthrobacter oryzae, assembly GCF_030812315.1. Taxonomy (GTDB): domain Bacteria; phylum Actinomycetota; class Actinomycetes; order Actinomycetales; family Micrococcaceae; genus Arthrobacter; species Arthrobacter oryzae_B. Next base: position 294,564 of record NZ_JAUSSM010000006.1, read on the forward strand.
CACCGCCTTGATGGTGATCGACGTCCAGAACGGCGGGGATCGGACGCCTGATTGTGGCCGGCGCACAGACGGATGAATGCATCCGGTCCACGATCCACGGGGCATTTGTCCGCGGCTACGACGTGACACTCGTTGGTGACGCGCACACAACGGAGGACCAAAGCGAGTGGGGCGCTCCGCCGCCGGACAAGGTCATCGCGCACACGAACCTCTACTGGAAGTATCACACTGCTCCGGGGCGGACTGCCGCGGTTGAGGCCACGAAGGATGTGACTTTCGCGGGCTGAACGGGGTCAATCCGGCCCCACGGACCCGGGCCACCGTTCAGATTGGCAGAATAGGAGCCGGCAAAAGGCCTCAACAGGAGGCTTCGGAACTGAGTTGGGTGGAGCTGTGGTGGAAGTTGACGTCGTGGTGGTCGGCGGAGGGGCGATGGGATCTGCTGCCGCATGGCAGCTTGCCAGGCGCGGCCGGTCTGTTGTCCTGCTGGAGCAGTTCGAGCAGGGGCATCACATCGGCGCTTCCCACGGTGCGACCCGCAATTTCAACATGGCATACGCGGAGGCTGACTACCTCGACCTGGTCACCGAGGCCAGGCACCTCTGGGACGAACTCGCCGGCGAATCGGGCAGGCAGCTCCTGGACCTCGTGGGACTGGTGAACCACGGCGACGCTCGCCGGCTGCGGGCCGTCCGCTCGGCGCACGCGGAGCGCGGCATCGAAAGCCACTTCATCACGGCGTCGGAGGCAGCGGACCGCTGGCAGGGAATGAACTTCCGGGGCGACGTCCTGGTGGTCCCCGGCTCGGGGCGTGTCCGGGCCGCCGACGCCCTGGTGGCGCTGCGCCAGGCTGCAGAGGCGCACGGCGCACGCTTCGAGTATTCGACGCCGGTCCGCGACATCCGCGTCGCCGGCGACGACCGTGCCGTCGTCGTGACGGACTCCACCGAGATTGCCGCGCGCCGCGTGGTGGTCACCGCCGGCGCGTGGACCAGCAAGCTTGTCGGGAACCTGGTCCGGCTTCCGGGCCTCGTGGTGACCCAGGAGCAGCCCGCGCACTTCACTCCGCTGGATGACGCGCTGGTCTGGCCCAGCTTCAACCACAACCCTGACCCGGACGATCCGCGGGACGCCTACTGGTACAGCCCGGTCTATGGAATGCTCACTCCGGGCGAGGGGATCAAGGCCGGCTGGCACGGCGTGGGGCCGGTGACAGACCCCGACGCCCGCAGCTTCACGCCTGAACCTGTCCAGCTGGACGCGCTGGCGCGGTACGTCCGTGAGTGGCTTCCGGGCGTTGATCCGGCGTCGGCTGTTCCGATCAGCTGCACGTATACCAGCACAGCCAACGAGGACTTCGTGCTGGACCGCTTTGGTCCGGTTGTGGTCGGCGCCGGCTTCTCCGGGCACGGTTTCAAGTTCACTCCGTCGGTGGGCCGGTTGCTTGCGGACCTGGCCGACGGCGGCGCCGCGCCGGCCCGTTTCACCGCCCGGCGCTAGGGCCTGGCTGTCTGTCAGCAGGCCGGAATCCGCTCCAGAGGGTAGCGTTGGATGGCATGTGCAATGGTCGACTGGTTCTCTGCGTCCTCGCGGTGCTGTCCGTCGTAGCCGCCGGTCTGCTGGCTTTGGCGGTGCCCGCAAGCGCCGCGCTGTGCCCGGACAAGCAGGTTCCGGCTGCCGCCGGCGGGTTCTGCGTGAAAGGCGGCCCGCCTTCCCCGGCGCCCACGTCGTCGGCACCTTCTCCGGCTAACCCTGCCAGCCCCGGACCAGTGCCGGGTGGCGCAGGACCCGCGGAAATGCAACCCATTGACACCGGTTCCGACCCGGGAAGCGTGCCTGCCGGGGAAGCCGTGGCCGGCCAGGGATCATCGGCCCCAGCAACTTCCCCCGGTCCGGCGTCGGCCGCGGCCTTTGCCGGCCCTCCGGTACGTTCGGCATCGCCCCCGTCCCGATCAGCCCGGGCACTGACAGCGGCACCGCCGGACTCCGCCCCGGCCGGGACGGGGACCGCTGCCGTGGCGGGCTACCTAATCGCGTCCGGTGGCGGGATGCTGCTGCTCTCCTCAGGCTTCGGTTTCATGAGGATCCGCCCCGGTGCCCAGGCCCGGTCATGATGTCCGCAACTGCCGTGGACGAGCTCACTGGGATAGCCGGCTTCGCTGCGCGAGGCATCGACGCAATGGGCGAATGGGGCGTGGGACTCTTCACGCTTGCTGAAACAATCATTCCGCCCATCCCGAGCGAGGTCATCCTGCCGCTCGCTGGGTTCCTCACCAGGCAGGGAACCATGAGCCTGGCCCTCGTGTTTGCCACCAGCACGCTCGGCGCCTACGTTGGCGCGTTGCTGCTGTACTGGCTGGGCGCCAAGCTCGGGCTTGAACGCGCCATCAGGGGACTGTCCAGGCTTCCCCTGATGGACCGGGAGGACTTTGAAAAGGCGGCGGACTGGTTCCACCGTCACGGCAGGTCCGCGGTGTTCTTCGGCAGGTTCTTCCCGGGAGTGCGCAGCCTGATCTCCGTCCCTGCCGGTGCAGGGAAGATGAATCTGGCCACGTTCAGTATTTTCACGATCGCGGGCAGCGGGCTGTGGAACGGCCTGCTGATCGGCCTCGGCGTTCTTCTCGGAGCCCAGTACCGGCTTATTGAGGAATACTCCAGGTACCTCAATTTCGCCGTCTATGCCGCGGTTGCTGCCACCATTGCGTGGTTGTCGGTCAGGGCATACCGGCGGCAGCGGGACCGGGCGGGCCGGAACGGGCGCTAGGCGGACGGAAGCGACCCGGGTTGCCCCCAATAGGCAACCCGGGTCGCTCCTTACTGCGGGGGTATTCGCTGGACCGCTAGTGGGCGGCTGAACGTGCCGGCTCGCCCGCGGTGCCAGCGGCCGATTCGCCGGCGATGATGGCGTCCACTTCAGCCTTTTCCTTGGCGCCCCAGGTTTCGCGGGTGTTCAGCACGCCGATGAGGCCGATGACACCCACCAGGACGTACAGCGAGGCACCGCCGGCCCAGCCGAAGACGGAGGCAAGGAGTACGGCCAGGAAGGGCGCGAATCCGGAAATGGAGGCGGCGACCTGGTACCCGATGGAGGCACCGGATGTCCGGGTGTTGGTCCGGAACAGTTCCGCGAACCAGGCGCCCTGCGTGCCCGTGAACGTCGCGTGGATGACGCCGATGCCGATCACGAACGCCAGGACGATCAGGAACGGGTTGCCGGTGTTGCTGAGCAGGAACATCGGGAAGCCGAAGGCAATGACGGCGATGGTTCCGCCGAGGTAGAGCTTGCGGCGGCCGATGCGGTCGGTGAGCGCGCCGGCGATCAGCGTGACCGGGATGGCCAGAAGGCTGGCGATCACGATGCCGGTAAGGCCGATGGCCCGGTCGTCGGGGTTGTTCTTGGTGATGTAGGACAGCAGGTACGTGGCCGTGACGTAGTACGCGCAGCTCTCCACGATCCGCAGTGAAATCACCCGCAGGATGTTCCGCCAGTCGTTCTTGATCACAGTGGTCAGCGGGTTCTTGACGATCGCGCCCATGGCCTTGGTGTGTTCGAACTCGGGGGATTCCTCAAGCTTCATCCGGACAACCAGGCCGACGACGATCAGGATGGCGCTTGCAAGGAACGGCAGCCGCCAGGCCCAGTCGGTCTGCAGGGAGGCGGAGAGGAGGAACGCGGCGTTGGCCAGGGTGATGCCCAGCGGGTTGCCCGCCTGCGGGATGGCGGCAAAGCGGCCGCGCTTCTTCCACGGTGCGTGCTCGAACGTCATCATGACGGCACCGCCCCATTCAGCACCGAAGGCGAGGCCCTGGATCATCCGGATGATGACCAGCAGGATGGGCGCGAGGATGCCGACCTGGGCATAGGTGGGGAGGCAGCCGATCAGGACGGTTGCGATTCCCATGGTCAGAAGTGCTCCGACGAGCACGGGCTTGCGGCCGTACTTGTCGCCGAGGTACCCGCCGACAGCGCCGCCGATGGGTCGCATCAGGAAGCCTACCGCCAGGGTGGCGAAGGCCAGGAGCGTTCCGACGACGGGGTCCGTGTTGGGGAAGAAGACCTTGCCGAAGTACAGGGCCGCGGCCGTACCGTATGCCACAAAGTCGTAGTTTTCCACGCATGTGCCGGCGGCCGAAGCCATGGCTGTCTTGATCTTTCCAGGTGAACCGTGGGCCGCCTGGCGCGGCCGATCCGTGATTTCTGCCGTCATGGTCTATATCTCCTTTGATATTGCTGAATAGCCTTGGTCGGTGAGCCGAAGGCAGGTTGAATGTCTTGTGTGCAACACAGGCCGTGTCAGACTTCGGCGGCCAGTTCCCTGGCCCCTTCGAGCTCCATTTCGCGCAGCTTCCGGACCCGCCGGATGGTGTCCTCGTCGTTGTCGAATTTGGCGCTAAGGAATGATTCGAGGACTTCCTTCGCCGTGGCCCTGCCGATCAGCCAGGCACCCATGGCTATGGTGTTCGCGTCGTCGTGTTCCACGCTCTGGTGGGCGGAGTAGACGTCATGGCCCAGGGCGCAGCGGATGCCCGGGATCTTGTTGGCAGCCATGACGGCGCCGACGCCGGTCCCGCAGACCAGCACGGCCCGCTCCGCCTCGCCGGACCTGACGAGATCGCAGGTGGCGCGGGTGATGTCCGGGAAGTCGACCGGTGCCTCGCTGGGCGCGCCGCAGTCCATGACCTCATGGCCGAGGTCTTCCAGGACGGACTGGACAAACGCCTTCAGGGGGAATCCGGCGTGATCGTTTCCGAGTGCGATTTTCATGGGTCTCCTTAGTTCGGAACAACGAGGCTGGGCATTGCGGGGGAGGGCGCGGACGCCGGTAGCTCCCGCTGCCATGGAATCGATTCCATGGCGCCAATGCGCATGACTGCGAGAGCAGAAGCGCGAGTAGCGTAGATCATTGCGGCACGCAGCTCCCGCGGGCTGCCGGCCAGACATGAGGCGAGGTATCCAACAAATGTGTCGCCGGCTCCGGTGGTGTCCTTGGCGGCCACTTTCGTCGCCGGAACGTGCACAAAGTTGCCGTCGACGACCGTAAAGGATCCTTCCGCCCCGGCGGTGCAGACAATGTCGGTCCCGAAAACCGGGGCGAGTGTCCGGACCAGTTCCCGGTGGCTCCCGGGCACCCCCGCGAGACCGGCCAGGACTTGGATTTCCTGTTCGTTCACCACGAGGAGGTCGACGTCGTCGAGCAGGCCGTCGATCTGCTCTGGGGCCGGTGCAGCGTTGAGGATGACGAACGCCCCGCGGCTCTTCGCGATTCGTGCGGCCTGCCGGACCAGTGCGGCCGGAATCTCCAACTGCAGGACCAGGACATCACCGGCCTGCACGGCGGCGAGTCCCGCGTCGACGTCGCCGGCAGTGAGGGCGGAGTTCGCCCCCGGACTGACGATGATCTGGTTTTCGCCTTGATCGTCGACCGCGATGACCGCCGTTCCCGTCGCGGCGGTGCCGATGATCCGGACGTGGCTGGCGTCAATGCGGGCCCCGGTCAGGACCTCAAGAATCCGCCTTCCGTGGGCGTCGTCGCCGACAGCGCCGGTGAATCTGACATCGGTGCCGGCCCGGGCCGCCGCGACGGCCTGGTTGCCGCCCTTGCCGCCGGGGCTGAATGTTGCATCCGAGCCCCGGACTGTCTCGCCTGCGCGGGGCAGGGAGTGGACGCGGATGTTCTGGTCGATATTGAGGCTTCCGACCACAAAAACCGTGCTCATTGGACCTGCTCCTTCGGTGGTATGGAACGGTGCCCCAAGCCGCAAATCGGGGGGACGGATTGGAGGGGCGCCGCTATCACGGCTGCCCAAGGCTGGGATCTGGCGTGCCCGAGGAGGCGCGGACAATCAGTTCGCTCGGCAGAACGACTGATTCCGGCTTTCGACCGTCAATGACCTCGAGGAGCAGGCCAACCGCTGCGCGGCCCATCGCCTCCACATCGTGTGAGATGACGGTAAGGGGCGGATCCAGCAGGGAAAACCACTCGATGTCGTCGAACGCAATGAGGGCGATGTCCCGGCCGATGCGCAGCCCCTTGCGGTTCAGCGTTGCCAACGCCCCGACAGCCATCGGGCTGTCCGCTGCCAGCAGCGCGGTGGGCGGCTGCGCGAGGCCCAGCAGGTGATGCGCGCCGGCCGAGCCGCTGGCGGACTGGAAGTCCCCGAAATACGTTAGGGCGGGGTCACTGCTGAGGCCAAAGTCGCGTGCTGCCCGCGAGAAGGACTTGAGCCGGTCCCGTCCTGTGGACGTGGTCTGGGGTCCGGCGATGTAGCCGACGCGTTCGTGACCCAGCCGGGCGAGATGCTCAACGGCCTGGCGGATGCCGGAGTCACTGTCTGTCGTCACGCTCGGGACGTCAATGCCGTTTACCGTCCGGTCGACGAAGACCGTGGGGATACCCCGCTCAAGCAAGGCGTGAAGGCTGGAACTCCCTTCGCCCTGCGGAGCGGCGATCACGCCGTCCACGCGCTGCGAAATGAAGGTTTCCAGGTACCGGTCCTGCTGCGGGATGCTTTCGTTGGCATTTCCCAGCAGCGTGACAAGACCTTCCGCCAGGGCAGCCTGCTCGGCGGCGTGCGCCAGATCCGCGAAGAATGGGTTGCGGACGTCTGAAAGAAGGAGCCCGATGACGTTGGTCTTTGTGGACCGGAGTGCGCGGGCCTGGGCGTTGGGATGAAAGTCCAGCTGGGCCACGGCGGCCGCGACCCTCTGCCTGGATTCCGCGGAAGTGGCCGGGTTTCCGGACAACACCCTGGACGCAGTGGCGGGGGAAACGCCGGCCAATGCGGCCACGTCCTTGATGGTGATGGATGGTCCAGTCACTTCCCCGCCTCTCGCATCACATACTTGGTGGAATCGTTTCCATGGAATCGTTTCCACCAAGTATGTGACCGGACTTACAAAGTGTCAACCGCTCAAGGCTGTGTGACGCGGCGCGCCCTCAATGCATCACCGGACAGCTCGGCGGCGCCTGCGCCGGCGCCCTACTCCCCGTGGACTTCGGCCTGCTTCTCCTCGGACCGGTCCAGATAGGCAAGCAGGAGCTCGGCGGCGCGGTCCGGCTCACCGGCTTCCAGGGCCACGCAGATCTCCTCGTTGCCTTTGAGGTACCCGCTGTAGAAGTGCGCATCCATCGTGGCCTTGTGGAAGAACAGTCGCATCTCGGCCAGGACCTGGGCCATGATGGTGTTCAGCCGGCGGCTCCCCGCCAAGGCAACGATCGCCTTGTGGAAGTGCTGGTTCGCGGTGCCCAGCCCCTCGTCGTCGTTTGCGGCGGCCGCGACCTTGCCTTCCTCCACCGCTTCCCGGACAGCGGCCACAGCCTCGGGGGTGCCCCCGCCGCGGATGGCGCTGACTTCGATGACACGGCGAACGGTGTAGACATCGTGGATATCGCCGGCTTCCAGGCTCGCCACAAAAACCCCGCGGTTGGGGTGCCGGACCACCAGCCGTTCGCTGGCGAGCTCGGCAAACGCCTCGCGGACCGTGTTGCGCGAGACGCCAAGATCCTCGGCAATCGTGGATTCGGTCAGGCGTGCGCCCGGGAGCAGGACCCCTTCAGCCAGCTGCAAGCGCAGCTCGTCAGCCACCCGGTCGGCTACTGAGGGCACGGCAACGCGAAGCCTCGCGGCTGCGGGGGAGGTGCCTCGGTTCGCTGCTTCTGAAGTGGCCATACTCCAGAATTTACACGATCGTCACATCGCTGAATCGAAGGATTGTTGAACAATCGCTAAATTTGGTGCATCCTAGTAGGAGTAAATCAATGAGACGAGGATCACAATGGTTAGCATGGACCTGAACAGCGACGTAGGCGAATCCTTCGGCCGCTGGAGCCTGGGCGATGACACGGCGATGTTTCAGTCCGTGTCCAGCGCCAACGTGGCCTGCGGATTCCACGCGGGTGATCCCACAGTTATCCGCCGCACCTGCCGCGAAGCTGTGGGAGCCGGAGTCACGATCGGTGCCCACGTGGGCTACCGCGACCTCGCCGGCTTCGGCCGCCGCTTCATGGACGTGGATCCGAACGAACTTGCGGACGAGGTGGTCTACCAGATCGGCGCGCTGCAGGCGCTGGCCGCCACCGAAGGCGGCCGAGTCCGCTACGTCAAGCCGCACGGCGGCCTGTACAACGCGATTGTTTCCCACACCGCCCAGGCGCGCGCCGTCGTCGACGCCGTCAAGTCGGTCGATCCCGGTCTGCCCATCCTTGGCCTGCCCGGCTCGGAGGTGCTGCGCCTCGCAGAGGCCGCAGGGCTCCGCGGAGTTTCCGAAGCCTTCGCGGACCGCGCCTACAACCCGGACGGCACCCTCGTCTCCCGCTCGCTCCCCGGAGCCGTCCTGCATGACCCGGCCGAGGTGGCCGAACACGTCCTGCGCATGGCCACCGACTCCGCCATCCGCGCCGTGGACGGCTCCATCCTGAAAGTCAATGCAGACAGTATCTGCGTCCACGGCGATTCCCCCGGGGCCGTTGCCATGGCTGTTGCAGTCAAGGCTGCGCTTTCCGACGCCGGAATCAGTATCAAGTCGTTCGCCTAAACCGCGTTCGCTCAACCTGTCAGCGCTCCGCGGAGTGGACAGCTCCGCCAGGCAACCGCGCTCCAGCAACGGCATCCCCAATCAGCACGCAGGCAGCACCACCGCACACCTGAAGGAAGACCATGACTACACACCACACGGCCGCCCGCACCGGCCGGAAAATCCCACCCGGAGCCCTGAAGGCGTACATCGCCAGCCTCACCGGCACCTCGCTGGAGTACTACGACTTCGCGATCTACTCCGTGGCTTCGGCGCTGGTCTTCCCCAAGATCTTCTTCCCGGGGAATGACGAATTCGTCGGCCTCCTGCTCTCCTTCTCCGCCTTCGCGGTGGGTTACCTGGCACGTCCCATCGGCGGCGTGATCTTCGGCCGCCTGGGCGACAAGATCGGCCGCAAGCACGTCCTGGTGGTCACCCTTATGCTGATCGGTGTCGCCACCGTGCTCATCGGCCTGCTTCCCGACTACTCGGTGATCGGCGTCGCCGCCCCCACCATCCTGGTGCTCCTGCGCCTGGCCCAGGGCATCGGCGTCGGCGGCGAATGGGGCGGGGCCGTCCTGCTTTCCAGCGAATTCGGTGACGCCAACAAACGTGGCTTCTGGTCCTCCGCCGCCCAGATCGGCCCGCCCGCCGGCAACCTGATGGCCAACGGCGTCCTGGCCCTCCTGGCCGCAACCCTCAGTACCGAAGCGTTCCTTTCCTGGGGATGGCGCGTGGCCTTCCTCGCCTCCGCCCTGCTGGTTGTCTTCGGCCTGGTCATCCGCCTCAAGCTTGAGGAGACCCCGGTGTTCAAGGCGATCCAGGCCCACGGCGAACAGCCCAAGGCCCCCATCACAGAGGTATTCACCAAGGAACCCCGCGCCCTTGTGGCCGCCGCCCTCTCCCGCGTCTGCCCCGACATCCTCTACGCACTGTTCACCGTCTTCGTGGCCGTCTACGCCACCAAGGAACTCGGCATGACCACGGGCAACGTCCTCACGGCCATCCTGATCGGCTCGGCGTTCCAGCTGTTCCTCATCCCGCTGGCCGGCGCCCTCACGGACCGCTTCAACCGCCGTATGGTCTACGGCATCGCGGCTGTGGGCACTGCCCTCTACATCCCGCTGTTCTTCCTCATGATCGAGGGCAAGTCGGTGCTGATGCTGACCATCGGCGTTGTGATCGGCCTGGCCTTCCACGCCTTCATGTACGGCCCGCAGGCCGCCTACATCACCGAGCAGTTCCCGGCCCGGCTGCGCTACGCCGGCAGCTCGCTGGCCTACACCCTGGCCGGTGTGATCGGCGGCGCCGTGGCACCGCTCATCTTCACCGCGCTCTACGCTGCGTCCGGTGACTGGTTCCTGATTGCGGCGTACCTCCTGGTGGCTTCCGCGGTGACGGTTGTGGGCCTGGCCCTCGGCCGGAACCCACAGACCGCCGAAGAAGAGCGACTCCTGGCAGACGCCCACGCCCCCGCCTAAGCGGCGCGGAACCTGGCCGGCGCAGAATCCTGCACAGCGCGAAAACCTGTACAAGCATTGGCAACGATGGAAGCGGTAGCAATGGAAACCCTGACCGAGCACAAGGTCCTCTCGGTGCGGCCCGTGGGAACGCGGGCGGTGCTCGCGGAGCTTTCCGGAACGCAGGACGTCCTCGCCCTGCAGACCCTGCTCCTCGAATCGCCGCTGCCGGGGCAGTTGGACGTGCTGGCGGCCGCACAGACCGTGATGGTCCGTGCGGATTCGCCGGCGGCTGCCCGCCGCATGGGCGCACTGCTGCTACAGCTGGACCTCACGGCTCCGGTCCGGCAGGAAGGCGGCCTGGTGTTCATCGATACCGTGTACGACGGCGAGGACCTCGCCGAAGTGGGGCGGCTCACCGGCCTGGGAACGGACGGGGTCATTAAAGCCCACACCGGCCAGGTGTGGACAGTGGCTTTCGCCGGGTTCGCGCCGGGGTTCGGCTACATGGTGGGCGAGAACCAGGTGCTGGAAGTGCCTCGCCGGAGCTCTCCGCGCACGGCAGTTCCCGCCGGATCGGTGGCACTGGCAGGCAACTATTCGGCGGTGTACCCGCGCAAGTCCCCGGGCGGCTGGCAGCTGATCGGCCGGACCGGGGCCCGCATGTGGGACCTCGACCGGGCCGAGCCGGCGCTGGCCAGCCCGGGCCACCGGGTCCAGTTCCGAGCCGTCCGCGAGGTTGTGACCGTGGCGCCGGAGAACGCAGCTCCCGAGGCGGCACCCGCCAGCGGGATGCCCGCCCAGGATCCTGCTTCCGGACTGCGGATTGTTTCACCCGGACTGCAGAGCCTCATCCAGGATCTCGGCCGGCACGGCCACTCCGCCCTGGGCGTCTCCGCCGCCGGTGCACTGGACCGGGCCTCGCTTCGCCGGGCCAACCGCCTGGTGGGCAACGCCCCCTCAGCCGCAGCCATCGAAAGCGTGGCCGGCGGTCTCAGGGTCCAGGCCGTCGGTGACCAAGTCCTGGCCGTTGCAGGGGCGCCATCTGCACTGACTATCGAATCGGCGCTGACTGTCGACTCGCCGTCGGACGCTGAATCCGGCTCCGACACCGACCAGCCGCGCCAGCGCACCGTGCCCATGGCTACCCCGTTTGCCCTGCTCGACGGCGAAATCCTGACCCTGGGCGCCCCGGAGGCCGGCTTCCGCAGCTACCTCGCGGTGCGCGGCGGCGTAGACATAGCGCCGGTGCTGGGCAGCCGGTCCACGGACACCATGTCCGGCATCGGTCCGGCGCCGCTTGCTGCGGGCCAGGTGCTGGCATCCGGCGACGTCACCGAATCCGGCGTTGTGGGCAATCCCGAGCTCCAGCCGGACTATCCCGGGGACGGCGTCACGGTGCTGGACATCGTGATGGGCCCGCGCGCCGACTGGTTCGATGAGGCCGCCCTCGAGTCCCTGTGCGGACAGGACTGGGTGGTGAAGCCGCAGTCCAACCGTGTGGGCATGCGGCTGGACGGCACGCCCCTGCAGCGAAGCCGGCAGGGTGAACTGCCCAGCGAAGGCACCGTGGCCGGGGCCATCCAGGTTCCGCCTGAGGGCCTGCCTGTGCTCTTCCTGGCCGACCATCCGATCACCGGCGGCTACCCGGTGATCGGCGTGGTGGTGGACCACCAGCTTGACTTGGCCGCCCAGGTGCCGATCGGCGGCAGCATCCGCTTCCGCCGTCTTCCCGAACAGACTTCCCCCGAACAGACCGCCCCTGAACAGACTTCCCCTGAACAGACTTCCCAAGAAAAGTGAGTAACTGATGCGCAAGGTCCTGATCGCCAACCGTGGTGAAATCGCCGTCCGGATTGCCCGAGCCTGCGAGGACGCCCAGCTGGAATCCGTCGCCGTCTATGCGGACATCGACGCCGATGCCATGCACGTCGGTGCCGCCAGCGAAGCCTTCAGCCTGGACGGGAACTCGCCGGCTGACACCTACCTGAACATCCCCAAACTGCTGGACGTCGCGGCAAGGGCCGGCGCCGACGCCGTCCACCCCGGTTACGGTTTCCTGTCCGAGAACGCCGACTTCGCCCAGGCTGTCCTGGACGCCGGACTCGCCTGGATCGGCCCCACTCCGGAAGCCATCAGGCAGCTCGGCAACAAGATCACCGCCCGCGAGATCGCCGTCCGTGCCGGAGCCCCGCTCGTGGCCGGCAGTGACGGGCCCGTGGATTCCGCCGCGGAGGCCCGCGCCTTCGCCCAACAGCACGGCCTGCCGATCGCCATCAAGGCAGCCTTCGGCGGCGGCGGCCGCGGGCTGAAGGTGGTCCGGAACATGGACGAGATCGAGGAAGCCTTTGACTCCGCGGTCCGTGAGGCCGTGGCAGCCTTCGGACGCGGCGAATGCTTCGTGGAGCGCTACCTGGACCGTCCGCGCCACGTCGAGGCCCAGGTCCTGGCCGATACACACGGCAACGTCGTCGTCGTCGGAACCCGCGACTGCTCCCTCCAGCGCCGGCACCAGAAGCTGGTGGAGGAAGCACCTGCACCGTTCCTCAGCGACGACCAGCGGCAGCAGATCTACGACGCCGCCAAGGCAGTCTGCCGGGAAGCCGGATATTCCGGCGCCGGCACCGTGGAATTCCTGGTCGCCGCCGACGGCACGGTGGCGTTCCTCGAGGTGAACACCCGGCTGCAGGTGGAGCACCCCATCACCGAGGAAACTACCGGGATCGACCTGGTCCAGGAGCAGTTCCGGATCGCCGCCGGGGAACGCCTGCGCATCACCGAGGACCCAGAGCCCCGCGGCCACTCCTTCGAGTTCCGGCTCAACGCCGAGGATGTGGGGCGCGGTTTCCTGCCCTCACCCGGAACCATCACAGAATTCCGCGGCCCCACCGGCCCGGGCATCCGCCTGGACACCGGAGTCCGCTCCGGCTCCTTCGTGGCACCGCAGTTCGACTCCCTCCTCGCCAAGCTGATCGTCACCGGCGCGGACCGCCAGCAGGCACTGCGCCGGGCACGCCGCGCACTCGCCGAAATCGAGATCACCGGGGTGGCCACCGTGCTGCCATTCCACCGCGCCGTGCTCGAGTCCCCGGATTTCACCTCCGAGACCGGGCTGGGCATCCACACCCGATGGATCGAAACCGACTTCGCGGACCGGATCCCGGCGGATCCCGGCTACGGCACCGACGCGCCCGACGGCGAACGCCGCACCATCACCGTTGATGTGGACGGCCGCCGTTTGGCTGTGGGCCTTCCTGCCGACCTGCTCGACGGCTGGGCACTGTCTACCCGGGGTCTGTCCGGAGCCCTGCCCGCCGGGATCTCGGTGGATTCCGACGGCGGCGCTGCCGCTGTTGATCCGGGGGAGTTGCGCGCCGACATGGCCGGAACGGTGGTGAAGTGGCTCGTGGAGCCGGGCGCCGAGGTGTCGGCGGGGGACGCCGTCGTCGTACTTGAAGCGATGAAGATGGAAACGCAGGTTGCGGCCCACCGCGACGGAACGGTGACCGGCATCCGCACCAAAGCCGGCGGCGTGGTTGCTGCGGGAGCGGTGCTGGCGCTGATCGGGTAGGGCATTAAGGAGTGCCAAACACTGTGGTGCGGTCCGGGTTTCCGGAGGACAATGCAAGGCAATAGCTTCCCTAGGATCCTCCAGAAATCGGAGCAACGCTGTGGATGAAACCGGCGCCAACGAAAAAGTAGTGAACCGGCTGATCGCCTGCATCAATGACCGGCGCGTTGAAATCATGGACGAGCTGTTCCATGATGATGCGGTGATGCACTGGCCGCAATCCGGAGAGCTGGTGCGCGGCGCAGAGAACCGCAGGGGAATTTACAACGCCTTCCCGCAGCTGCCCACCATCACGCCGCGGCGGCTGAGCAGCGGTGGGAACCTGGTGGTTGCCGAGGCCCTGCTGGATTATGGCGGACCGCAGTACGAAACGGTGTTCATCTTTGAATTCCGGGACGGGCGCATAGCCAAGGAAACTGCCTACTGGAGTGAGGCGTTCGAAGCTCCGGACTGGCGCGCCCAGTGGGTTGAGAAGGCTCAGGCGAAGTAAACAAAGAGCGAAGGGCGGGCGCTTGCCCACCCTTCGCTCTTTAATGCGGGACTACCTGACGCTGAGCCGCGCAGTTCCGGTGGTCACCTTTCCGTGGGCGTTCTGGAAAACAGCCCGGACCAGCAGTCCGTCCTGCCCCGAGGCGACCGCGCTGAACTCCAGCGTGGACTTGTAGGTGCCTTCGTCGGTCCGTTTGCTGACAGGCTGCCCTGCGACGCGCTGCCACGTGGCGCCGGCGTCTGCTGAGGTTTCCCAGACCGCAACGGGGCCGGGGGTTCCGGTGGCCGTGGCGCTGAAGCTGGCCGTCCTGCCGGTTCCGACTGCCGTGTCCTTGGGCTGTTTTGTTTCCTTTGGGAGTTCCACGGCCTGGTTGAACGCCGGCCACCCGTCAGTCCAGTCGATCTTCTGCAGGCCAAGGGTGGGGAAGTAAGGAGCGGCCTCGTTGGAGCCGTCGTAGTAGTGGAATGCCAGATAGTCGCCAAAGACGGACTGGCCTCCGGGTCCGGTAATCGCACCATGGGCATCGAGCACCACGGATCCTCCGCCGCCGAACATGTCGCGGCCGTCCTTGTCCAGGTACGGCCCCTTGACGGACTTGGACCGCCCCACGGCGACCTTGTACGTTGAATCCCCTCCGCGGCAGCAGGAATCGAAGGACACGAAGAGGTAGTAATAGTCGCCGTTCTTGGTGATGTAAGGCGCCTCAACGGGGTTGCCGGGCATGAACCGGTCCGCGATGTTCACGGTCTTGGACTGCCAGTCCGCCACCGGCTTGCCGCTGGGCCATTCGATGGGCACGAGGAAGATTCCGTACCAGAACGATCCGATCGCCATGTACGGAGTGCCGTCGGCATCCTCGATGATGCCGGCATCGATCGCATTGAAGGTCTTGCCGGGGTTGCTCGGGTCCAAGCCGCTTGCCGGTGAAGACACCACCAGCCCCTGGTCCACCCAATCGTAGTCCGGGTCGTCCGGGTCCAGGGTGGTGTTCGTTGCCACAGCGGTCAGCGAATTGTTGCCGCCGAAGCGTGATGCCGAGTAGTAGAGGTAGTAGGTGCCGTCATTTTCGTGAATCTCAGGTGCCCAGAGGTTGCCGGGCAGCTCGCCGTCCGAAAAATGCTCATCGATCCAGGCGGGAATCCTGTCCCACACTGTGCCGCTGTAGTTCTAGGTGGTGCCGGCATCCTGCGATGACCAGATCTGGATTGTTCCGCCGTTTTCGCGGTTAACCAGGCCGGTGGAGTAGACGTACCAGGTACCGTCGTCGTCAATGATGAGTGCGGGGTCGTGGACCGGCGAGGTTTCGCCCACCACGGTTTTTCCGCCGGGCAGGTCTTCCGGCAATTTCTGCGTGGCCGCCACCGCGGCTGCCGGCGGGGCGGAATCCCCGCCCGGCTGGTCCTTGGCAGCTGGCGGCAGGGCTGCGGCTGTCAGGGCCAGGCCGAGCGCGGCTACCAGTCCCGCTGCCCGTGCTACCCATGGACGTGACTTCATCATCACGTGTTCCTTCCGAAGTGCGTTTGCAGGGAAATATTTGGCTTGGGGGTCCGCAGCAGCGGGGGATGCACCCGGCACGGCAGCTATTGCAACGTTGTAACGACGAATATGGCACGCCCCGGAAGTGGCGTCAAGGGACGGCCATCGGAGCAGCCCCTCCGGCGGGGGCGGCGTATGAGGGGGCGGGGAAAGTATTTTCGCTCCCGCCTTGACGCTTCGGATCGGGCTGTGTGATATTTCTTACAACGTTGCAAATCAAACCGGCCTGGATGCCGATCCGCTACAGCGGGTTCCCGTGGCCCCACCCTTTACACCAACCCGGAAGGACAACGTGATGATGAAGTCACGTCCCATTGCCGCGACCCTGGCGTTTGTAGCCGCGGCCGGCCTCCTGCTCAGCGGATGCTCCGCCCCTGCCGGCGCAGAGGCCGGCGGCGAGAAGAAACTCACCTTCATGTTCCGCGGCGGTGAAGATGAGAAAAAGGCCTATGAGAAGGCGGTGGAGCAGTTCGAGAAGGACAATAGCGTCGACGTCGACATCATCGTCACCACCGCGGACCAGTACGCCACCAAGCTGAAGGCTGCCATAGCCGGCAAGGAGGTCCCCGATGTGTTCTACATCAGCCCCGGCGACGTGCAGGCGTACGTCCAGAACGGCATTGTCAAGGACATCACGCAATACGTGGAAAACTCGGACACCATCGACCTGGACAACATCTGGGAGTACGGCGTCGACAGCTACCGCTATGACGGCAAGCGTGTCGGCGAAGGCGCCATCTACGCCCTACCCAAGGACGTGGGGCCGTTCTCCTTCGGCTACAACAAGACCATGCTGGAAAAGGCAGGCATCCCGCTGCCGGACAAGGACAAGCCCTACACCTTTGACGAGTTCGTGGCTGCGGCCAAGAAACTCACTGCGGACACTAACGGCGACGGCACGCTGGACCAGTGGGGGACCGGCCTCAATGTCCAGTGGAACCTGCAGCCGTTTGTCTGGTCCAACGGTGGCGACTGGCTCAATGAGGACCGCACCAAAGTCACCGTGGACACCCCCGAGTTTGCCGAATCCCTGCAGTGGTTCGCCGACCTCCAGAACGTCCACGGCGTGACACCGTCCGTCGCCGAGGCCCAGACCCTGGATACCTACCAGCGCTGGATGAAGGGCGAGATCGGCTTCTTCCCCATTGCTCCATGGGACCTCTCCACCTACCAGAAGCTCGGCTTCGACTGGGACGTCATTCCCTACCCCGCCGGTGAAACCGGCAAGTCGGCAACTTGGACCGGCACCTTGGGCATCGCCGTCGCGGAAAGCTCCAAATTCCCGGAGGACGCCGCCAAGCTCGTTGAGTACCTGACCGCGAACAAGGAAGCCCAGCAGAGCCTGGTGGACGCCGGAATCCAGATCCCCAACCTGAAGGACATGGCTGAGGCCTGGGCCGCGGACACTTCCACCAAGCCGGCCAACAAGGCGGAGTTCCTCGAGATCGTCAAGGACTACGGCCGGGAACTGCCTGCCGGCAACACGTTCAACGCCGAGTGGTATGACGAGCTGTTCACCAACATCCAGCCTGTCCTCGACGGAAAACAGTCCGCCAAGGACTACCTGAAGGAAGCGCAGCCGAGGATGCAGGAATTCCTGGACTCCGCCAACCAGCAAGCCGGCAACTAACCCCTGCCGGTCCCAACCGCCACGTCCCCGGACGTATCCCCAAGACTGGTGCCGCGGCTGCGCCCGGAGTGCAGCCGCGGCACCTCTCCACCCATCACGAATCACAGAGGATCCCCCCGATGACCACCACAATGCGCCGCTCGCGGCTCCACCGGAAGGAACACCAGGCCGCGCTTGTTTTCGTTGCCATACCGGTGATCGGGTTCCTCCTCTTCACGCTCTTCCCGCTGATCTTTTCCGTTTACGCGTCCTTCACCAACTGGAACGGCATCTCCGCCCCGGTCTTCAAGGGCCTGGACAACTACACCAAGATGTTCGGGGACCGCTACTTCCTGAAGTCACTGTGGAACACCCTCTACATGATGATCGGGATCCCGGTGGGCCTGGTCATCTCCCTGGCGCTCGCCCTTGCGATGAACCGCAAAATGCGCGGCACCACGTTCTTCCGCACGGTGTACTACCTGCCGGTCATTTCCTCCATCGCCGCGGTGGCCATCCTCTGGCAGTGGGCCTTCAACGGTGACTTCGGCCTGATCAACCAGGGCCTGTCGCTGATCGGCATCGGCGGCCCCAACTGGCTCCAGGACACGGCAACGGTGAAGCCCGCACTGATCATCATGGCCGTCTGGAAGGGCCTGGGCTATTCCATGCTGCTCTACCTGGCCGCCCTGCAGTCCGTGCCGCGCTACCTCTATGAAGCCGCGGCCCTGGACGGCGCCACCGCCTGGCAGCAGTTCCGCCACATCACGGTTCCCATGGTCCGGCCTGTCACGTTCTTCCTCATCGTCACCAGCATCATCGGCGGCTCGCAGATCTTCGTGGAAATCAACATCATGACCCCCACCGGCGGTCCCGAGTTCGAGTCGGCAACCATCGTTTGGTACATCTGGCAAAAAGCCTTCGACAACCTGCAGATGGGCTACGCCTCCGCCATGTCCGTGGTCCTGGGGCTGCTGGTTTTCACCATCACCTTCATCCAGTTCCGGCTCAACCGCCGCAACCAGTTTTCGATAGATTGAGGCAGGCAGCCATGTCCGCACAGCACGTCATCACCACTCCGCCGCTGGAACCTTCAGACACGATTCCGTCGGGTCCGGGAAACAGGCCGACGGCGGCCGCCCCCGGCGGGAAACAGCGCTCCGTCAAGGGACGCCTCCAGCTGGGCAACGTTCTCGTCACCCTGATCCTGACAGCCGGTGCAATCCTCATGGTCGCCCCGCTCGCCTGGACGTTCTCCACCTCCCTGAAAACCCGCGACGGCGTGTTCGAACTGCCCCCGCAGTGGATTCCGGACCCTTTCGTGTGGGAAAACTATGCCCGGATCTGGACGGCCGGCCCTCTGCTGAGCGGCATCCAGAACAGCCTGATCGTCGCATGCTCCGTCACCATCATCGGCTCCCTCACGTCCGCGCTGGCGGCTTTTGCCTTCGCCAAGCTCCGGATGCCCTTCAAGAACGTGCTGTTCCTGGGGCTGCTCTCCGGCCTGATGATTCCGTTCCCCACCCTGATGATTCCGCAGTTCACCATCTTCGCCAGCATCGGCTGGGTGGACACCCTGCTGCCGCTGATCGTACCCGGGTTGTTCGGCAACATCATCATGATCTTCTTCCTGCGCCAGTTCCTGAACAGTGTGCCGGACTCCATCGTGGAAGCAGCCAGGATTGACGGCGCCTCATACCTGCAGATCTTCTGGACGCTGATCCTTCCGGCCATCCGGCCCGCCCTGGCGGCTCAGTTCATCCTCTGGTTCATGGCCATGTGGAACGACTACCTCGCCCCGATCATCTACCTCAACTCGCCGGGCAAGCAGACGCTCCAGCTGGTGATTGCCAACTTCAACGCCCAGTACGCGATCCAGACGGACTACCCGCTCATCATGGCGGCGTCGTTCGTGGCGCTCCTGCCGGTCCTGATCGTCTTCGTCATCTTCCAGCGCCAGATCATCGAATCCATCGCGCTCTCAGGGTCGAAGGGATAGCCCGTGTCTGTCCACGACCTCCGGCCGGCCGGCGAACCCTCAACGTGGGGAGCACGGCACGCCCACGATCCCACCGTGGTCCGCGACGACGACGGCATGTACTACATGTTCTCCACGGATGCCGTGGCCAACTCGGAGAATATTCCCGCCGGCGTACATATCCGCACCTCCCGGGACCTGGTCATCTGGCACTTTACGGGCACGGCGTTCGACGGCGTCCCCCGTCCGGCCCGGGATTGGTCCGGAGCGACCGGCCTGTGGGCCCCGGAAGTGGTCCGCTGGCCCGGCGCCGGCTGGCATATGTACTACTCGGCCTCCACATTCGGTTCCAACACTTCGGCCATCGGCCTGGCCACGGCGCCGCACCCGTCCGGCCCTTGGCAGGACCGCGGACTCGTGGTGGCAACGCGTTCCGGAGTGAACACGCAGAACGCGATCGACGCCGCCATCACCTTCGGGGCGGACGGCGCGCCCTGGCTGACCTACGGCTCCTTCTTCTCCGGCATTTACACCTTGCCGCTGGACCCCGCCTCGGGACGTCCGCTGCAGGAGGGCGACCTCGGATCGCTCATCGCCCGTCGGCACCCGTCCGTGGAAGGCGCGCTGGAGGGCGCGTTCATCATGTACCGTCCTGATCAGGACCGGTACATGCTCTTTGCGTCCTACGATTCCCTGTTCAACAGCTACAACCTGCGGGTGGCTGCGGCGGATCACATCACCGGACCGTACCGGGACGTCCGCGGGCTGTCCATGACGGACCTCGAGGCGCCGCCGGCCTCGATCGGCACGAAAGTGCTGGGAAGCCACCGGTTCGACGGCGCCACGGGCTGGCTTGCGCCGGGGCATAATTCCGTCCTTACCCAGGACGGTCCGGACGGCGGCGAAGAGCATTTCCTGGTCCACCACGTCCGCTTTGCTGACGACCCGTCGCAGCACATCGTCCAGCTCAGGCGGCTGTTCTTCAACGCCGCGGGCTGGCCGGTGGTTTCACCCCAGCCGTACGCAGGGCGGGAGCGGGAGGTCCTAGGCTCAGCTCAGCAGCTATCCGGCCGGTGGCGGGTTGTCCGTTTCGACCCGGACTCCACGGACCTTGTCGATGCCGTACCGCTGGAGCTGGAAAGTGACAGCCATGAACCGTTCGACGGCGGCCCGGCCGCCGTCCGGCTCCGCGCAGACGGCCTGGACCTGGATGCAGTGGTTTTCGGTTCGTGGGACTGGTCCCGCGGCGAAGCGGCCCTGTCCTTCAGCGGGATCGACCGGCACGGCGTCGCCTGGTGCGGCACCAAGGGGGCGTGACCATGAACGAGAACCCCATCGGCTGGGCGGGCCGGCTCATGGAATGGCTGCAGTTCGGCGCACGCCTGGTGCTGGTCAACATCCTCTTTGTGGCCGGAACACTGGCTGGGCTCGTCCTGTTCGGGCTGTTTCCGGCCGCTGTGGCCGCCACTGCACTGCTGGCCCGGCTCCGGGCGGGAGCGGCCGGTGACCATCTGGTGCGTGACTTCATCACCGCGTACCGGGCCCAGTTCTGGCACGTCAACCGCGTGGGCAGCATCTTCTGGCCCGCCGCCGTCGTCCTTTTCCTCAACGCGCTTTCGGTCCTCGGCCGGCCCTCCGGCGGTTCCGCCCCCGCGATGGAGGCCGTGCTGCTGGTACTAACCGTTGCCGCGGGAGCGGGCACCCTGGCCGCAGCCGCGACGGCCGTGGCCATCTGCAGCCGGTACCGGGATACGGTTCTCCGGACCTGGCGGCTCGCCTTTGTGCTGCCGCTTGTCTCGCCGCTCATGAGCCTCTCGCTGCTGGCCAGCCTGGTTGCGCTCACGGTGGTGTTCGCAGGAATGAGCGTGCTGGTGCCGCTCATCGGTGCGTCCGTCCCGCTGCTGCTCTCCGGCTGGCTCGTCGGAAGGCGGCTCGGAACCCTCCAAACTGCTGCCTAGACCACACTTCCACTCCTCCAAAACGTCAGACAGAACAGGAAAGTATCCCTTGACTACCCCCACAACAACTGCTCCCAGTGACGAGATGGCCGTTGAGGCGCCCACCGTCATCACCATCGACCGCTCGGCCGTGGTCGCGCCGGTCAGCCGCCGCATATTCGGCTCCTTCGTGGAACACCTCGGCCGCTGCGTCTATGACGGCATCTACGAGCCCGGACATCCCACCGCCAATGAGGACGGGTTCCGGCTCGACGTCGTGGACCTCGTCAAGGAGCTGGGCTCCAGCACCATCCGCTACCCCGGCGGAAACTTCGTGTCCGGCTACCGCTGGGAAGACGGCGTAGGCCCCCGCGACCAGCGGCCCGTCCGCCGCGACCTCGCCTGGCACTCCCTGGAAACCAACCAGGTGGGCATCGATGAATTCGCGCGCTGGTGCACGCTCACGGACTCCGAACTGATGATGGCCGTGAACCTTGGCACCCGGGGAATCGACGCCGCCCTGGACCTGCTCGAGTACGCCAACCATCCGTCCGGCACCACCCTCAGCGACCAGCGCATCGCCAACGGCGCCAAGGATCCCTACAACATCCGGATGTGGTGCCTTGGCAACGAAATGGACGGCCCTTGGCAGATCGGTCACATGTCTGCGGACAGCTACGGCAAGCTGGCCGCCCGCACGGCATCGGCCATGAAAACCGCGGATAAGAACCTGGAGCTGGTGGTGTGTGGCTCGTCCAGCTCCGCCATGCCCACCTTCGGCGAATGGGAACGCGTGGTCCTGGAGCACAGCTACGAGCACGTGGACTACATCTCCTGCCATGCCTACTACCAGGAGCGCAACGGGGACCTCGGATCCTTCCTTGCCTCTTCGCTGGACATGCAGTACTTCATCGAAACCGTGGTGGCCACTGCCGACCACGTCAAGCACAAGCTCAAGAGCAAGAAGACCATCCAGCTCTCCTTCGATGAATGGAACATCTGGTACCTTGACGAGCACCAGGCCTCCGATGAGGTCAACGAGGAGTGGGTACACGCGCCGCGCCAGCTGGAGGATGTCTACTCCGTGGCCGACGCCGTGGTGTTCGGCAACCTGCTCATCACGCTGCTGAAGAACCACGACCGCGTGGCGTCCGCCTCGCTGGCCCAGCTGGTCAACGTGATCGCGCCGATTATGACCGAACCGGGCGGAGACGCCTGGCGGCAGACCACGTTCTTCCCGTTCTCGGTGACGTCGCGGCTGGCCCGCGGCGAAGTGCTGCGTCCCCGTATCGAGGCCGGTACCTACACGACGGCGGTATACGGCGAGGCGCCGCTGGTGGATGCAGTTGCCACGGCGGACGCTGCCACCGGCCAGTCGGCTGTGTTCCTGGTGAACCGCAGCCAGACGGACCCGATCGATGTTTCCATCAACGTGGCCGACCTCAACGCCACGGTGGTCAGCGAGGCTGTCACCCTGCACGATGAGGACGTCTACGCGAAGAACACCCTCCACGACCAGAACCGGGTGGGCCTCAAGCCGCTTACCGGCGCTGTCCTGGAGGAGGGCACGCTCACGGTGACACTTCCGCCCGTGTCCTGGTCCGCCGTCGCCCTCGGATAACGCCTGCGCACGTCGGCAGCAACCGTTCCGCGGCCGGCCGCCCCATGGTGGCCGGCCGCGGCGATTTCCGGAACTAATCCCTAACGCGTGGCGGTGCCTGCCCGCCTACCGTGGACTCGCGCGGCACAATGCGGAACGCCGATTCGACCTCCCGGGGCGGCCCGGCGTCGGGGTTCTTGATCCGTTCCATCAGCAGCCTGATGGCCGTCTCGGCAATTTCGCCCCGCCCCGGATCCACGGTGCTGAGCGTCGGCAGGGAGTACCGGGTCTCGTCGAGGTCGTCGAAGCCGATCACTGCAACGTCGTCGGGAACGCGGAAGCCTGCTTCCTGGAGAACACGCACCGCACCCTGCGCCAGCGTGTCATTGAGGCCGAACACGGCATCAAACGTGGCCCCGCGGTCCAGGAGGTCGTGCATGGCGGCCGCACCGTTGGACCGGTGCCAGTCGCGGACGTAGGCGACGATACCGTCGTCGTACGGGATGTTCCGGGCTGCCAGCGCCTCACGGTAGCCCCGCAGGCGCAGGCCGGCGGAACCGATCACCTCTCCTTGGTGCGCGCCCACCACGGCGATGCGCGTCCGTCCAAGGCTGAGCAGGTGCTCCGTGGCTGCCCGGGCGGCCGCAACGTTCTGCATGGTCACGTGGTCCGACTGGCTGTTGAAGATGCGTTCGCCGAGCAGGACGATTGGCACCTCGGCCTTAATGAGGTCAACGTCCTCCTGGCCCAGCTCAAGCGGACTAAAAATGAGTCCGTCGGACATTTTGAGGCGCGGGCTTGCCATCACCTCGAGCTCGCGGCCGCGGTCCGCCCCGGTTTGTTCGATGAGTACCACCAGACCGTGCTTGGCTGCGGCCTCGATGACCGAATCGGCCAGCTCTGCGAAGTACGGCAGGCTCAGCTGGGGGAGCGCCAGGGTGATCGCGCCCGTATGCCCGGAGCGCAGGCTGCGCGCCGTGAGGTTGGGTCGGTAACCCAGCGCGGCGATGGCTTCCTCCACGCGGGCACGCGTGGAGTCCCGGACGTGCGGATGATTGTTGATGACGTTTGAGACGGTCTTGAATGACACTCCCGCAACGCGCGCGACGTCGTGAAGCGTGGCTGCCATGCCGCATCCCCCGTTTACTGAATTCCTGAGGCGACGGTTGTGCCTGCTCCAATTTTACAACGTTGCATCCCAGTATTGCTGCGACGATCCGGGAAGTCCCTGCTCGCATCATAGCGCGGAGGGATCCACCCCGCGGGCTTAGCGGACGGCGGCTTCCCTTGCGGATTCATCCAGCGCCATCAGGGTCAGCCGCGTGGACTGCAGTACGGTACCCAGCAGCGAGCGGGCCGCCAGGAGCAGCACGCTCACCTCGGGACAGGACAGTTCGTAAAACAGCCTGCCTTCCTGGCGCGAGGGGGTGATCAGGCGCTGCCGGCGGAGCACGCCGAGGTGCTGGGACAGGTTCGAGGCTTCAAGGCCGGTATCGTCGCGCAATCGACTGACAGCTACAGGGCCTTCCGCAAGCATTTCCAGGAGCTGCACCCGTGCAGGATGCCCCATGGATTTGAAAAGTTCGGCCTTCACGTTACTCGGGACCAGAGCTACGGGCAGATCGTCCTTCATCGGGCCTCCCTCCTTACATCCAATGTGCGGCACCAAGCTGTGCTTCAACGATTAAAGACTATGGCAGACAGAAAGGTCTGTCTTGCAACCGCCTCCATTAGCTCGAGTTCCATGTACATCGTAGCCCCCGGACTCATCCCAGCCACGCGGTATTTTCAATCCGTGGCCACCCCTTGCGCGGACGAGTGGAGTAGTTCAGACTTTCATGAATTCATCAATTCGCCCCGGCCGATCACAGCGGCCGGCAACCCATGGATGGATTCACGCTGCTTCCGCTGACGATGGCGTCACCGGAAGCCGGCATGATCCCAACACCAGGAGGGCTCAATGGCAGGCATGTTCGAAATTTTCGCCGACTCGGATTCTTCCTTTAGGTTTCAACTGACAGCTCCGGACGGAACAGTCATGGCGCTCTCCAAGCCCTTCCCGGACAAGCGCAGCGCAGTGGCCGGCATTGCAGAGGTGCGCGAGTACGCCGGGATGGGCTTTGTTACCGAAATCCCGGCACCGGCTACGGAAGACACGACGGAAGTCATCGCGGACGGGACGACCACCGAATCGGCAGCCGACCCGGCGGCAGGAGGGGAATCCGGGGAAAAGCGTAAAGTCATTCCGGCGGGATCGTTCAATCCCGCAAGGCTCCCGCGTCCCCGCGTTTCCTCCGCAGCACGCGCCCTGGGCGGGCGGGCGGCGAGTCGGAAACAGCAGATCCTGGTCCGGTGGCGGCAATCCCTAGGGTCGGCAACCGTCGTAGCCGATCTCCGTACGTGTTGAGTTCCGTGGCCGCGCCGAAAATCCCGCAGGCGTACCCCACCGCCCTTGCAGCCGCGGATTGCATCGTTGGGACCTTCCGCTTCGACGGGGCCAGCGGCAAGTTGGACTGGTCGGAGGAGGTTTACCTCATTCACGGCTATTGCCGCGGCGAAATTGTGCCCACCCTCGATCTGTTCCTCTCGCACAAGCATCCGGACGACCGGACGCGCAGCCGCGAGATCTTCGACCAGGCACGCAAAACCGGTGGCAGTTTTTTCAGTTACGACCGGCTCATCGACGCCCGCCTGCGGGAGCACAGGATCCTGACCACAGGCGAAGCAGTGCTCGATGAGTGCGGCAGATTGAGCCACATTGACGCTTTCATCATTGACCTCACCAGGACGCTGCAGAAGGAGACAGAAGCGTATGCCCGGGCGGCTGTAGCGGCGGCGAACGCGAGCCGCAGCACCATAGAGCAGGCCAAAGGCATCCTGATGGGCGCCCTCCACATCGGTTCGGAGGAGGCCTTCAAGCTGCTCGTCAGCCACAGCCAGCACAGCAACATCAAGCTGGCCAGGACGGCCGCCGACCTTGTGGACCTGGCCAACAGCGCCAAGGATCCCGCCTTGCTGGACGGTTTCATCCAGGCCCTGCACCGCGGCCCTGTACGGCACCGGTCCAGGGTTATCGGCGCGAACCGCCACCACGTGAGGCGCCCGCAGCGCTCCATGTAGACCTGCGGACAGCCATCACGGCGCACAGGAGCCTCGTTTGGAACGCACGAACACCACGCGCCCCTCCCTCCGCATGTAAAATTCCTTCTACAATGACTGCCGAAGATGCCAACCGTTCCACCTTGTTGCCCGCCGAGGCAATGGCGGGCCGCGACGACCCCGTGGACCGCATTCTTGCCACCGCTTATGAGCTGTTCTCCCGCCGCGGGATCCGCGATGTAGGGACCAACGAACTCATCAGTCGTTCCGGCGTAGCAAAAGCAACGTTCTACCGGCACTTCCCGTCCAAGGATGCGCTTGTCCTGGCCTTCCTGGCGCTCCGGGACCAGGTCTGGACCGTGGACCTCATCGTCTCCGAGGCCCGACGTCGTGGAAACACTCCCGAAGAACGGCTGTTGGCGGTTTTCGATGTTTTTGGCGACTGGTTCCACCGTGACGACTTCGAGGCCTGCACCTTCATCAACGTACTGCTCGAGATGGGCCCCGAACATCCGCTGGGAAAGGCGAGCATCGGCTACCTGAGCAGGATCCGCGGCCACATCGAGGCGCTCGCGAAGGAGGCCGGACTGAGCCGCACCGAGGAATTTGCGCGCTCCTGGCACATCCTGATGAAGGGTTCCATCATCTCGGCAACCGAGGGGGACTTCCTCGCTTCAAAGCGGGCGCAACAGATGGCCGGCTGGCTCATCGAGCACCACCGCAACTGACGAACCCGGCAGTTGACCAACTCAGCAGTTGACCAACACCGCAACTGAGGGGCGTCGGGAAGCCCCGGTGCCCCTCAGTGTGTTGCAGTCCAGGGTGGCTAGGCGTCCTGGGTGGCCGCACTGCGAACAGGGCTTTCGCGCAGCGGACGCCGGGCCAGCCAGGCGGCGACGATCGCCCCTGAGATGTTGTGCCACAGCGAGAACACCGCCGAGGGCAGCGCAGCCAGCGGGCTGAAGTGCGCGGTAGCCAGCGTGGCCGCTAGGCCGGAGTTTTGCATGCCCACTTCGAACGCAAGCGCCCGGCGGGCTTTGTCGTCCAGGCGGCCCAGCTTCCCGGCCAGGTAGCCGAGGCCTAGGCCAAATCCGTTGTGCAGGACAACGGCGAGGAAGACGATGCCGCCAGCGGCCATAATCTTGCTGGCGCTGCCGGCCACCACGATCGCAACGATCAGGGAAATGACGACGGCGGATGCCCAGGGGAGTGCCGGTAGCACCTTCGCGACGAGCTTCTTGAGGAAGAGGCGGGCAACAAGACCCGCAACCACCGGCAGGAGGACGGTCTTGACGATGTCCAGCACCATGGCACCGGCGTCGATCTGCAGGAAGGACCCGGCCAGGAACAGGACCAGCAGCGGCGTGACGATGGGAGCGATCAGGGTGGAGACGGACGCCACGGCCACCGAGAGTGCTACGTCTCCCTTGGCGAGGAACGCCATCACGTTGGAGGCGGTTCCGGACGGTGCGCAGCCAACGAGGATGAGGCCTACGGCCAGCTCCGGCGGGAGGTTGAGCGCCACGGCGATCAGCCACCCGGCGCCCGGCATGATCACGTAGTGGGCCACGATGCCCAGCACCACGGCCCAAGGCCGCTTGACCACGGACGCGAAGTCAGGCGGAGTAAGCGTCAGGCCCATGCAGAACATGATGATCCCCAGCAGGTAGGGAACGCTGGGGCCCATGGGCTGGAAGGCCCCGGGCAGCAGGAAGCCGGCAATGCCCGCAATCACTACCAGGATCGGGAAGACCGTCACCGCGATGCGGGCGATCTTCGCCTCAGCCGCCAGTGCAGGATTGATCGGCGCGGCATCAGCTTCAGTGCCGGCTGGCGCATTTTCGTGTGTTTTTGTTGCCTCGAGCATCCAATAATGCTCACACTTGGCAAGTTAGTCCTACCAATTCATGAACAGACGTCTGACATTTATGTCGAACCAGGCTGTCGGATCACCACCGCTACTGCGGCGGTTATTCCTGCTGCGATTGTTCCGACTGCGATTATTCCGGCGGAGCCGTGCTGTTATCGGCAATATGCGCCGTGGCCGCGTGCTCGCGAATCTCCGTGACGCCGGACGCGGCTGCTGCGCTGTCACGATAGATGCCCGATTCGGCCAGGACGTTGCCCGCGCCGTTCACGAGCCGGATGCGGACGCCGCCTTGTTCAGCGGCGACAAATTCGAATTTTCCTGCCATGCTGTTTCACTCCCCCAGGGTGGTGCGCCCGCAATATGGACCGCAGAACTGCTCCCGGAAACCATCTTAGATGACAATTCTTGTCACACGAGTTACACAACGAATTGTGTCGCGTGGCGGACTGCAGGTTCGCTGCCGCAGCAGCGATTAATCGGGGGTGTGGGGCACGGAGGGACGTGCCGGCGTTAGTGGCCGGCGTTGAGCTTCCCTGCCAGCCTTTCTCGCATCTGGACACTGGCGGAGTTCAGGCCGATCAGCTCCACTTCCCTGCCGTGCCTGCGGTACTTCTCGGTGACGGCGTCCAGGACGGCGATGGTGGAGGCGTCCCACAGGTGCGAGGCGTGGAGGTCGATGATGACGCGGTCCACTGTGGGGGCCGAATCGCGGGCGTATTCGAACTGGGTATAGAGGTCGTTGGAGGAGGCGAAGAACAGCTCCCCGTCCACCGTGTATGTCGCAACGGTCTCGCCGTTAAGCTCGATTTCGGTGCGTTCAACGGTGGCGAAGTGGGCCACCCGCCGGGCGAACATGGCCATGGCCGCCAGGACTCCGACTCCCACGCCGATCGCCAGGTTGTGCGTGGCCACCACAGTGCCAACGGTAATGAGCATGACAGCGGTCTCGGACTTGGGCATCCGCTTGAGCGTCTTCGGGGCGATGGAGTGCCAGTCGAAGGTGATGGCGGAGACGAAAATCATCACAGCCACGAGCGCGGCCATGGGGATCAGGCCCACAACATCGCCCAGAACCACTACCAGGACCAGCAGGAAGACGCCGGCGAGGAAGGTGGAGACCCGGCTGCGGGCGCCGGATCCCTTGACGTTGATCATGGTCTGGCCGATCACCGCGCAGCCGCCCATGCCGCCCAGGAAGCCGGTGACAATGTTCGCCACGCCCTGGCCCCAGGATTCGCGGGTCTTGTTGGAACGGGTGTCGGTGATGTCGTCCACGAGCTTGGCCGTCATGAGCGATTCAAGCAGGCCCACCAGTGCCATGGACAGCGCGAACGGGGCGATGGTCTGCAGCGTTTCCAACGTCAGGGGCACATTGGGAATGAAGAGTGTGGGCAGGCTTTCAGGAAGTTGGCCCTTGTCCTGCACGGCCGGAACGTCGATGTTGGCCAGCACCGCGAACAGCGTCAGGGCGACGATCGCCACGAGCGGGGACGGCACGGCCGAGGTCAGCCGCGGGAGCGCAACCACGATCACCAGGCCAACCGCCACGAGCGGATAGACCAGCCACGGAACGTTGATCAGCTCCGGCAGCTGCGCCATGAACACCAGGATGGCCAGTGCGTTCACGAACCCCACCATCACGGAGCGCGGAATGAAGCGCATCAGCCTGGTGACGCCAAGGAGCGCCAGGAGGATCTGGAAGACCCCCGCCAGGATCACCGCGGCGATCAGGTAGTCCAGGCCGTGGCTCCTCATCAGCGGGGCAATCACCAGGGCCACCGCACCGGTGGCTGCGGAGATCATGGCGGGCCGGCCGCCTACGAAGGAGATGGTGACGGCCATGGTGAAGGACGCGAACAGCCCGATCCGCGGATCCACTCCGGCAATGACGGAGAACGCAATGGCCTCGGGGATCAGGGCCAGCGCCACCACCAGCCCGGCCAGGGCTTCAGTCTTCAGGCGGCGCGGGGAACGGAGCGTAGCCCGGACGGATTGGAGTTGTTCGGGCTTCATCTGTTCCTAGGGCTTGGTCTGGCGGTAGCGCTCGATCTGCTTCAGCCGCCGCAGGAGGCTGTCGCGCCGGGGGTGCGGAACGGCGTCGGGCGCCTCCGCGGTGAGGTCAATGTGTTTGGTGCCGTACTGCCACAGCAGCAGGTCATCCAGCAGCCGGTCCGGGCCGGGGGAGTACCTGTGGTCCAGGGCCTTGCGGACTTCGGTGATCCGGTTGGCGCTGAGCAGCCCTGCAAGCTGTACGGTCTGGTTGAGGCCGTGGGCCGCCATGAGTTCGGCTGCCCATCCCCAGTCATCATCCACTTTACGGTCAACGTGCGGCAAGAGCGTGCGCCAGACGTCGCGGATCCGGTTGGGCGTGAGCTGCGCGGCGCCTTCGCCCTCCATGTCCCAGTAGCCACGGACTTCCTCGTAGCGTTCGTGCAGGTCCGCGAAGGCCCCTTCCACCGTTTCCAGCATGGCGGCCGTGGCGGTGAACTGGCGGTCAAAGTGCGGCGTCCAGGCGCGCGGGTCCTCGGCCTTGAAGCGGATATCGTGCTCGATCTCACTCCAGGCGTGGGCGAAAACGGTACGGATCTGGCATTCGAAAAAGTAGCTGCCGTTGGGCTGGAGGTCGGGGTTGAACACCTGCTGGTACTCCTTGACCGCCTCGTTCTGGATGGTCCGCAGGATCAGGTGGCGGCTGGAGTAGCCGTAGGTGCCGGACTCGATGGAGCCGATGTCCTTTTCGCGGTCGCCGCGGCAGTCAAAAAGCTGGCGCTGGCGCTTGATGAGGTTGGCCACCACGGCGTTCTCGGCCGGGAGCTTGGTGATGACGCGGACGCCCACCATGTCGTTGAGGGTCCGGAACGGATCCGGGAACTTCAGCATTGGCGGTCCGCCCGGCTCCAGCGGCTCCTCGGTCCGGGAGATCTTTTCCTTGAACGACTCCACTGTTTTGGTGCGGCCGGTGACGAACAGGGGCGTCACCTCGGTGTCCTTGAGCATGCTGCGCAGCGTGAGCAGGACTTCCCGCGTGACCAGCTTCAGGGCAGGCCGGACCCGCTCATAGAGCTCCACGTTTTCCTGCACGGATTGGCGCAGGCCTGCCTCCAGGCGGTCCCAGTTGGTAGCCATGTTTCCAGCTTACGGGTGGCGTACGACAGCCCGGGGGCAGACACCCCCGGGGACCGCCGTCGAACGGTCTGCCGTTCACTGGTGCAAGGAGTCCCCGCTACGGTTGCTGGCGCAGGCTGACCGGCGCCCAAGGTAGGCTCGGCACATGGCTGATCTGCGGCGTCGGACCCTGCTTTGGCGGGGGCTGCCCGCCGCAGCAGCGGTGACACTGGGGGCACTGTCCGCTTCCTGTTCGTCGGGCCCGAAGGAGGACGCAGTGAGGCGGCACAAGTATCAGTACGGCGGTGACCCCAGCCAGTGGGGTGAGCTCTTCCTGCCGGAGGCCGTGGGAACCAAAGGCGTGGTGGTGGTGATCCACGGCGGGTACTGGCGCTCGCAGTACGGCGCCGAGCTGGGCGAGCCGCTGGCCCGGGACCTTGCCATGCACGGAATGCCGGCCTGGAACCTGGAGTACCGCCGCGCCGGCAACGGCGGCGGCTGGCCGCACACCTTCGAGGACGTGCTGGCGGGAATCGACAAGCTCAGGGACGTCGCCGGGATCCACGGGCTGGGCCTTGACAAAGTGGTGGCCCTGGGCCACTCGGCGGGCGGGCACCTCGCCGTCTGGGCGGCCGGCCGGACCCGGCTCGGGCAGCTCGGCGCGCCTGACGCGGACCGCCAGCTGCAGCGGAAGAACGACGACGACGGCGCCGTGCAGCTCACCGGTGTGGTCAGCCAGGCCGGCCTGCTGAACCTGGCCGCCGCCGAGAAACTCAACCTCAGCAACGGCGCCGTCAGCAACCTGCTGGGCGGCTCGTCGGGGAAGTACCCGAAGCGGCACAAATTCGCCGACCCCATGAGCGCTGTCCCGCTGCGGGTCCCCGTTTACGCCGTCCACGGCAGCGACGACGAAGATGTTCCCGCGAGCCAGTCCGAGTCCTACGCGGGCGCGGCCAAGGCCGCGGGCGGACCCGTCCAGCTGCTTAAGGTGCCGGGCGACCACTTCTCCCTGATTGACCCGAAGGCGCCGGCGTACCGGAAGTGCCGGGACCTGGTGCAGGAGCTCCTGGGCTGAGCCGGCGCCCGGCCCGGCCAGGCCAGGTTCCGGGCGGCCAGCCACGAATCCCGTTTAGTCCAGGGCAGGGTGGTTCGCCTAGACTGTACGAAGGTGAGCCGGGAAGTCTGGTCGGCGTAGTTTTGTCGACTCAACTTTTAGGACTCCCCATGAGCCAAGCACCCCTGCCCACGCCCGGCGCCAAGCCCCGCACCGTCCTCGGCTACGGCAGCTACGCGGAATCGCTGCGCATCGGCGAGATCCTGCGCAAGGAAACGGTGGGTGGAGCCCTGCTGGTGGCCGCGGCCGTCATCGCGCTGATCTGGGCAAACTCACCGGTCTCCGACAGCTACTTCGCGCTGCGGGACTTCCGGATTGGCTATGAGCCCTGGCACCTCGAACTGAGCCTGGGCGCCTGGGCTGCCGATGGTCTGCTGGCCATCTTCTTTTTCCTGGTGGGCCTTGAACTCAAGCGGGAATTTGTGGCGGGCGACCTCCGCCAGCTGAACAAATCAATCGTGCCCGTGGCGGCAGCGGCCGGCGGCGTGCTTGTCCCGGCCCTGATCTATGCCGCGGTGAACATATACAGCCCGGAAACCCTGCGCGGGTGGGCCATTCCCACCGCAACAGACATCGCGTTCGCCGTCGCGGTGCTGGCAATCATCGGCTCGCACCTGCCAAGCGCCCTGCGCATCTTCCTGCTTACCCTGGCAGTAGTGGATGATCTTATTGCCATCAGCATCATCGCTTTCTTCTACTCCAGCGACATCCAGGCGGCTCCGCTCCTGCTCGCCCTCATCCCGCTGGCGCTGTACGCCTTCCTTGCCCAGAAGTACCGCCGCTTTTTCGGCACCCACTTCATGGCTGCCTGGGCCATCCTTCTCCCGCTCGGCATTGCCACGTGGGCGCTGGTGCACGCCTCCGGCATTCATGCCACGGTGGCCGGCGTGCTGCTCGGGTTCGCCGTCCCGGTGCTCCGTTCCAAGGCCGGCGGTGGTCCGGAAGCCGGCCCCGGCCTCGCGGAAATCTTCGAACACCGGTTCCGTCCCATCTCCGCCGGCGTGGCCGTTCCCATCTTCGCCTTCTTCTCCGCCGGCGTTGCCACGGGAGGCTGGGAAGGCCTGGGGTCTGCCTTGGCCGACCCCGTGGCCATCGGCATCATCATGGCGCTTGTCCTGGGCAAGCCTGTCGGCATCATGGGCACCACCTGGATCCTTACCAAGGCCACCAGGGCGCGGCTGGACGCGTCCTTCAAATGGATCGACGTTTTCGGCGTCTCGCTGCTGGCCGGAATCGGCTTCACCGTGTCCCTGCTGGTCGCGGAACTCAGCTTCGGCCACGGCAGCCTGCATGACGACCACGCCAAGGTGGGCATCCTGGCGGCGTCGCTTCTCGCCGCAATCCTGGCCACTGTGGTGCTGCGGACCAGGAACCGGCAGTACCGCCTGGCCGAGGAGCGGGAGAAAGTTGACTCGGACCAGGACGGCATCCCGGACGTCTATGAGCACGGAAGCCGCTGACGCTCCAGGGATCCCTTGAAACGACATACCCCTAGGGGTATGCTTTTCGGTACGGTCGGGAAGCTGCCGCGCCCGCCGAGGAGGATGCCATGGATGTCATTGTCATCGATACCCCGCAGCTGGGGGACCGGAGCTACCTGGTGCACGACGGCACAGTCGGGCTTGTAATCGATCCGCAGCGGGACACGGACCGGGTGGAAGCCGCCGCCCGTGAAGCGGGCGTCACCATCACCCATGTCGCTGAAACCCACCTGCACAACGACTACCTCACCGGCGGCCTGGAACTCGCCAAAGCCCACGGTGCGAAGTACCTGGTGAACGCCGCAGACGCGGTGCAGTTCGAGCGCGAAGCCATCACCGACGGCCAGGCTGTCCGCGTGGGATCCCTGACCGTGAAGGCCGTCGCCACGCCGGGGCACACCCACACGCACCTGTCGTTCATCGTGGACGACGGCGAAAAACAGGCGGTCTTTTCGGGCGGCAGCCTCCTCTACGGCTCAGTGGGCCGGACCGACCTCGTGGCCGACGCGGACACCGTGGGCCTCGCCCATAACCAGTACGCCTCCGTGCGCCGCCTCGTGGCCGAGGCCCGGGAGGACGCCGCACTCTTCCCCACGCACGGCTTCGGCTCCTTTTGCTCGGTGGGACCGGCCACCGGAGCCGGTTCCTCCACGGTGGGCGAGCAGCTCAACGCCAACCACGCCCTGACCGACCCGGACGAGGACCACTTCGTCCAGGAGCTCATCGCCAATCTCTCCGCCTATCCGTCCTACTACGCACACATGGGCGCCCGGAACGCCAACGGACCCGGGCCGGCGGACCTCGCCGTTCCGGAGTCCGTGGACCCTGCTGAGCTCACCCGCCGCCTTCACGACGGCGAATGGGTGGTTGACCTCCGCCGCCGCGTGGCCTTCGCCGGCAACCACCTCAAAGGCAGCGTCAGCTTCGAATACGGGCGCGGCTCCAACTTCACCACCTACGTTGGCTGGGTCCTGCCCTGGGATGAGAAGCTGACCCTGGTGGGCTCGCACGACGACGTTGAAAAAGCCGTCCGCGACCTTTCCCGCATCGGCATCGATTCACCGGATGCCGCCGTCGGAACCGAACCGCAGGCACTGGCCCCGGATGCCGCCATCGACTCCTACCCGCGCGTGGGCTGGGACGGCCTGCTGGCGGGCCGCGCCGAAGATGACACGGTCCTGGATGTGCGACGCGCGGATGAGTTCGCGGCGTCCCATGTGGCCGGAGCGGTCAACGTCCCGGTGCACCAGCTCCTGGCCCGCATGGACGAAGTGCCCGCGGGAAAGCTGTGGGTCCACTGCGGCTCCGGCTACCGCGCCGGCGTCGCAGCCAGCCTGCTGCGGCGTGCGGGCAGGGATGTGGTCCACCTGGATGCGAGGTTCGGCGACGCCGAGGCGGCCGGTGTCCCCTTGGATTAAGGCCGAAACGGGAGCGCGCGAGGCCCCGTTCTCTGGCAGAGTATGAGCATGCTCACAGTTATTGGCGAAGGCCTGGTCGACGTTGTCCAACGCTCCTCGGGAATCGAAGCCCACGTGGGCGGCAGCCCGCTCAACGTGGCGGTGGGGCTGGCCCGGCTGGACCATCCCGTCCAGTTCATTGGCAGGTTTGGGCGCGATGCCTACGGCGAGTCCGTGGCGGCGCACCTGAAATCCAGTTCGGTGATGGTCCCGCAGGGCCCGGATGCCCTGCCAACCAGCGTGGCCACCGCATTGATCGACGACGACGGCGCCGCCACCTACACGTTCGACCTCGCCTGGGAGCTCCCCGGGCTCAGCAACCGGCTGCCGTTCATGCTGCAGGGCACCACCCTGGTGCATACCGGTTCCATAGCCACCATGCTGGCGCCGGGCGCCGCGGAGGTTCTTGCCGCCGTCGAGCACGCCCACCCCTCCGCCACCATAAGCTTCGACCCCAATTGCCGCCCCAGCATCATCACCGACGTGGACTATGCCCGCCGGCAGGCGGAAAAGTTCGTAGCATTCGCCGATGTGGTGAAGGCCTCCGACGAGGACCTCGAATGGCTGTACCCCGGCGTGGACGTCCTCGAGTCGGCCCGGCGGTGGCTGTCCCTGGGCGGATCCGAGGGGCCCGCCCTGGTGGTGGTCACCCGCGGCGCGGCCGGTCCCTGGGGCATCACAGCCGCCGGTGAAGCCGAGTTCCCTGCGCCCAAGGTCGATGTGGCGGACACCGTCGGTGCTGGGGATTCCTTCATGGCCGCGCTGATTTCCGGACTGGTGGACCGGGGCCTGGACGGGGCGCAGAACCGGAAGGAGCTCCGTGAATTCCCGGCCGAATCGCTCCGTGAACTGTTGGCCCATGCCACCTGGGCGGCGGCAGTAACGGTGTCCCGGCCCGGGGCGAACCCGCCCACCAGGGCCGAGCTGAACCACTTCGAACTCGGGACCCTGGAAAGAGACGCAACGCTTCTCGCCGACGACGACCTCAGGAATGCCGACTCCACCAGCAACTGAAAGGCAGCAGATGTCCACCCACTCCCCATCCCTGCGCGTCAGCAGTGAGTCCTTCCACGACGGCCAAACCCTGCCGCCCGCCCAGCGCAGCGGCAAAATGCGTGCCGGCGGCAAGGACGAATCGCCGCAACTGAGCTGGAGCGGCGCTCCGGACGGCACCAAGGGCTACGCCGTTACGATGTTCGATCCCGATGCCCCGGGCCGCGGCGGCTTCTGGCACTGGGCCGTGCTGGACGTCCCCGCCGGGGTGAGCTCGCTTCCCGCCGGAGCCGGAGACGAGGGCGGGCGGCTGCTTCCGGCCGGTGCGCTACAGCTGAAGAACGACGGCGGCTTCCACGGCTACCTGGGCGCCGCGCCGCCGCCCGGCCACGGTCCGCACCGCTACGTCGTCACGGTCTACGCCCTGGACGTGGAGCACCTCGGGCTGGACGCCGGGTTCAGTCCGGCCAAGCTGGAGCAGAAGCTGGCGCCGCACGTCCTGGGCCGCGGGACGCTCACGGGCATCTTCGAGCGCTGAGCCTGCCGAAATCGCCGGAAAGCTGCGAGTTCGCCGGAAGTTCGGAATGAATCAAGCTGTTTGTGACAGCTGGTTGGTTTTGTAGTTGATGCCGGCGTGGGCCGGGGCGGCTGGTGCGGTGGGTTTGTTTCGGTAG
>NZ_JAUSSM010000007.1 GCF_030812315.1 Arthrobacter oryzae
TCAACGTGGACCAGATCCCCGGGGTGAGCGTGCTCGTAACGGCGGATGACCCTCCCGGTGCCCCGGTCGAGCCAGGTCAATCTTGCCAGGTGGTAGCGGGACAGAACCCGATGCACGGTGGACGGGTGAATGCCCAGCAGATAGCCGATTCTCGCAGGACCCCACCTGCGGTTCACACGCACGGAGATAATCCGCCGCTCAGTCCGCGTCGCCGTGCGCCGGGGAGAGAAATGCGGGCGGCTGGAGCGGTCCTCCATCGCCTCCGGGCCGTACTCGCTGTAACGCTGCGCCCAGCGTGCGGCCGTCGGGACCGAGACCTGAAACCGCTCAGCTGCGCGACGCAGGCTCCAGCACTGGTCAACGACACATTGCGCGAGCAATAGCCGGCCACGGGGCGTCAGAAGAGCGTTAGGGTGGGACATGAAGACCTCCGTGCGTGGAATTGGACTCTAGACAAGCCCCACTCCACCCGGAGGTCTTCTTCATGTCACCAAACCACGCCGAGCGTCACTAACGTACGTGGTCAATACAGCTAGCTGGCTGCGGCGTGAACCCTGAGTTGCATCAAGGCCAGGTCGATCAGTGGTGTGCCGGCTCCGAGGAGGCGTGCGCGACGAGTGAAGTCGCCCAGCAGGTGTTCCGTTTCGCCGGGGAGTCCGGCGATGACGTCGCGGTAAAGGGAAGATGTGAAGGTGGAGCCCGGCTGGGTAAGCAGGCCCACGGACATGTCGACTTCGTGGTCCGGCACCGGATAGCCGGCCGCGGCTGCGACGGCACCGGCCTCGGCCAGGACGGAGTGCACGAATTCCGTGCCGCCGGGTACCGCGACAATGGCGCCCACCGGTCCCCGCATCAGGCAGGTCACGGCGCCTGCGGAGACGATGAAGACCCATTTGTGCCACATGGACGCCAACGCGTCCGCCGTGGCCGAGGCCTTGAACCCGGGCACCGTGAAGAGCTCCACCGCCCGCAGGACGCGGTCCGTCGGCGGGCCGTGCTGTTCGCCGACCGTGAGTGTCGCCAGCGGATTCATCTGCAGGATGTCACCGTCGGCAGTCACGGTAGTGACCACCTTGACGATCCCGCCGAGGACCCGGTCGGCGCCGAAAGCGGTCTCAAGCGCTTCCATGTGGGCCATGCCGTTGAGGAACGGAATGATGACTGTCCCGGGCCCCGCGGCCGGCGCCACGTCAGCCAGTGCCTGGGGGAGGGCGGAGGCCTTCACCGTTACCAGCACCAGGTCGTAAGGGCCGTCGAGGCCTGCCGCGGTGACTAGCGCAGGTTCGATCACGTCCTCCTGTCCCAGCCCGGTGATCCTGAGACCCCGCCGGCGCAGGGTGGCGGCCCGCCCCTCGCGGACCAGGAAGGTCACGTCCCGGCCGGCCTGCGCCAGGCGCGCGCCGAAGTATCCGCCGGTGGCACCGGCTCCGACAACCAGGATCCTTTGGTCATTCGGCTGGCTGGTCATTCTGCTCCTTAGCGATTGTGTCGCCATCATCCCCAAGATGACGGTGGAAACGTTTCCTACAGGTTAACTTTCCAGCCTGACATTCCGCCATTCTGTCAGCGGACCTACCGTCGCTGCGCTCCCGCGCCAGGGACGAGGTCCGGTCCGAAATGGTACGGAAACGAACCATCATGCGTGCGGAAACAATTCGCTCCTAGATTGAGCCCGAGGGGTCCCCGTCAGGATCCTGGAGACCAGCCGCTGCCGCGAGGCAGCGCGGAGCGAGAAGCAGGTAAACATGAGGGTTTCAGTAACTACGCGCGCTTTGATCCCCCTGGCCGCGGCCGCGATGGTGACCGCCCTCACCGGCTGCGGAAGCCAGATTTCGGACCCGGCGTCCGCCAATTCCACCGCCAGCGGCGGCAGTTCCTGCGTCGACACATCGGGCAGCAGCGTCAAAGTGGGATTCATCAACTCGCTTTCCGGCACGATGGCCATCAGTGAAAACACCGTCTTCGATTCCCTGAGCTTGGCCGCCGAGGAAATCAATGCCGCCGGCGGCGTCATGGGCAAACAGCTTCAGGTGATCAGTGAAGACGGCGCCAGCGAGCCCACAAAGTTCGCCGAACGTGCCGGGAAACTGATCCAGCAGGACTGTACGGCCGCGGTCTTCGGCGGCTGGACCTCCTCCAGCCGCAAGGCGATGCTGCCCGTCTTCGAAGCCAACGACGCACTGCTGTTCTACCCGGTTCAGTACGAAGGGCTTGAGGCTTCCAAGAACATCTTCTACACCGGGGCGACCACCAACCAGCAGATCATCCCGGCGCTGGACTACCTTGCTGAACAGGGCACAAAATCCATCTTCCTGGTGGGCAGCGACTACGTGTTCCCCCGCACTGCCAACAAGATAATCCAGGCCTACGCCGCCGCGCACGGAATGGAGGTCCTCGGCGAGGAATACGCCCCGCTGGGCTCCACGGAGTTCTCCACGATCGTGAACAAGGTCCGTGATTCCAAGGCTGACGCCGTATTCAACACCCTCAACGGCGACAGCAACGTGGCCTTCTTCCGGCAGTACAAGAGCGTCGGCCTGACCGCCGCGTCAATGCCCGTGGTCTCGGTTTCCATTGCGGAAGAGGAAGTCCCCGGCGTCGGCCTGGAAAACGTGGAAGGGCAGCTCACCGCCTGGGACTACTACCAGACCTTGGACACGCCGGCCAACAAGAAGTTCGTCGCCGCATTCAAGGCGAAGTTCGGAGCCGAGCGCGTGACCAGCGACCCCATGGAAGCGGCTTACACGTCGCTGTACCTGTGGAAGGCCATGGTGGAAAAGGCCGGCTCTTTTGAGGTGGACAAGGTCCAGGCGGCTGCCGGCGGAGTGTCGTTCGAGGCCCCCGAGGGCACGGTCACGGTGGACGGGGAGAACAACCACATCACCAAGACCCCCCGCATCGGAAAGATCAACTCCGAGGGCCTGATCGAGACGGTCTGGTCTTCGCCGGCCGCCGTGGAACCCGATCCGTTCCTGGCCAGCTACGACTGGGCCAAGGACCTGGGCAAATAGCCGCTTCCACCGCCCCTGCAGAAACCCGGAGGAAAGGCCCGCTGGAATGGAACTGCTGATAGGACAGATGTTTGCCGGACTCAGTCTCGGCTCGGTGCTGCTGCTGGCCGCGCTGGGGTTGTCGCTGACCTTTGGCCAGATGGGGGTCATCAACATGGCCCACGGCGAGTTCATGATGGCCGGTGCGTATACGGCCTTCGTGGTGCAGCGGAGCATCTCCGATGCGGGCGTCTCGCTACTCGTTTCCATCCCGCTGGGCTTCCTGGTGGGCGGTTTGCTGGGGCTGGTGCTGGAGGCTGTGCTCCTCCGGCGGATGTATCACCGGCCGCTGGATACTCTGCTGGTCACGTTCGGGGTGGCGATTATCCTGCAGCAGGCCGCCCGGGACATCTTCGGCGCTCCCAGCGTGGATGTCCGGGCACCGGCCTGGCTGCAGGGCAACATCGAACTGCTGGGAGCACCCATTCCGCTCACCCGGCTGTTCATCCTGCTGCTGTCGCTGCTCTGCCTGGCGGGCCTCGTGCTGGTCCTCAAAGCGACGCCGCTGGGACGCCGCATCAGGGCGGCGGTACTGAACCGCGACCTGGCCGAAACGAGCGGTATTTCCACCCGGCGCACGGACCAGCTGACCTTCTTCATCGGCTCTGGCTTGGCCGGGGTCGCGGGTGTTGCCGTCACCCTGATCGGGTCCACTGGCCCGTACCTGGGCACCAACTACATCGTGGACGCCTTCCTAGTGGTGGTGGCCGGGGGAGTCGGCCAGATCAAGGGGGCAGTCATCGCCGCCTTCGCGCTGGGCGTCCTGCAGTCCGTTTTTGAATTTTCGACGACGGCGAGCATCGGCAAAGTGCTGATTCTGGTGCTGATCGTGGGTTTCCTGCAGCTCCGGCCGCAGGGCATCTTCAGCCTCAAGACAAGGAGCCTGACATGAGCACTTTCCTACAGTCCCGTTGGGGTGTCCTGACCGGCTTCGCCGTGGGTGCGGTGCTGCTGCTCGTGCTGGCTCCCACCGGGCTGTCGGTATTCAACCTCGCCCTATTAGGGAAGTTCATCTGCTTCGCGATCGTGGCCGTGGGGATCGGACTGGCATGGGGGCGTGGCGGCATGCTGACCCTGGGCCAGGGGGTGTTCTTCGGGCTCGGCGCCTACATCATGGCCATGCACCTCAAGCTGGCGGACGCCTTCCTCTTCGGCGGGTCCGGCGTACCGGATTTCATGTCCCTGTACGGCAGCGGCGAGGTCCCCGGGTGGTGGGAACCGTTCCGGAGCCCGGTGGTGACCCTCATCGCCGTCGTCCTTGTTCCCGGGCTGGTGGCGCTGGTCCTGGGTCTCGCCGTCTTCAAACGGCGCGTCAAGGGAGCATATTTCGCGATCCTCAGCCAAGCACTTGCGGCCGCCTTCGCAGTTTTCCTGATCGGCCAGCAGGCCACCACCGGTGGGTCCAACGGCCTCAGCGGCTTCCGCTCTTTCTTCGGCTTCGACCTGAAGGACCCCTCCAACAAGCTCATGCTGTATTCGATTGCCGCTGTGGTGCTGCTACTTGCGGTGGGGACGTCCCGGCAGCTGATGAACAGCCGGTTCGGCGAACTCCTCATCGCAGTCCGCGACCAGGAGGAACGGGTCCGGTTCCTGGGCTACGACCCGGCGACCATCAAGACGGTGGCCTACGTGATCGCAGCTGTCATGGCGGGGATCGCCGGTGCCCTGTTCGTGCCCATCGTGGGGATCATCTCACCGGCCGACGTGGGCGTCATTCCGTCCATCGCGTTCCTGATCGGCGTGGCCATCGGCGGCAGGGCGACGCTGCTGGGCCCCGTCCTTGGAGCCCTCAGCGTGGCAATCGCCCAGGCCAGCCTGTCCTCCACCTTCCCGTCGTTCTGGGTCTATTTCCAGGGCCTGCTCTTCGTCCTGGTCATAGGGTTCATGCCCGGCGGGCTTGCCTCGCTGCCGGGGCTCGTCAGCAGGCTGAGGCGGCACCGGGCTGAACAGCACCCGACTGAACAGCGCAAGACTGAACCGGCGCCTCCACGTCCGATCCTGGCACCGGAATCCGCACCCCCTGCAACAGCAACCGAGGTCCCGGAAGAGGCAAGCCGATGACAACCCCCACGCTGCTCCCCGACGGCGACCCGCAGGCCGGCGGCCTTCGCCACGGCCGGCCGAAGTACCTGGAGGTCCGCGACCTCACGGTGGCCTTTGACGGTTTCGTCGCCGTGGACAAGGTCAACCTGAGCGTCACCCAGGGCGACCTGCGGTTCCTGATCGGACCAAACGGGGCCGGCAAGACCACCATCATCGATGCGATCACGGGACTTGTGCCGGCCACCGGGTCCGTGAACCACACGGGCACCGAGATCCTGGGCCGCAAGGTCCACAAGATCGCCCGGCTGGGTGTGGGCCGGACCTTCCAGACGGCGAGCGTCTTTGAGAACCTTTCGGTGCTGCAGAACCTGGACATCGCCGCCGGGACCCGGAGGAAGGCCAAGGAACTGCTGAGGCGGCGGAAGGGCATGGACCCGGCGGTGCAGGAAGCCCTGGAGATCATCGGGCTGGACAAGGCCGCGGACAAGCAGGCCGGAACCCTGGCACACGGGCAGAAACAGTGGCTGGAGATCGGCATGCTGCTGGTCCAGAACTCGGACGTGCTCCTCCTGGACGAACCCATCGCCGGAATGAGCCAAGACGAGCGTGACGAAACCGGGCAGTTGCTCCGCCGGATCGCGGCGAGCCGCATCACCCTGGTGATCGAACACGACATGGACTTCGTCCGCGAGTTCGCCACGTCGGTGACCGTCCTCGCAGCCGGCAAGGTCCTGAGCGAAGGCAGCGTGGCCCAGGTGCAGGCCGACAAGAAGGTGCAGGACGTCTACTTGGGCACTGCCGGAATGGAAGGGCACTGATGCTGGAAATCACGGATGTGCAGACCGGTTACGGGCGTACACAGGTCATTTCCGGAGTGACCATCGCCGTCCCAGACGGTTCGCTGGTTTCCATCCTGGGGCACAACGGTGCGGGGAAGACCACGCTGCTGCGCGCCGTCGTCGGGCTTCTCAAACCCACCCGCGGCACCATCACCCTGGACGGGGAGGACATCTCGGCGCTCAGGCCGCACCAGCGGGTGGCGCGGGGCATGGCGTACGTTCCGCAGGGCCAACAGTCCTTCGGGCAGCTGAGCGCCCTGGAGAACCTCCAGTTGGTGGCTGATGGCCGCCGGAACGGAAAGGAACGCGTGGCTGAAGCACTGGACATGTTTCCTGCGCTCACCCCGCTGCTGGCGCGCCGTGCCGGCCTCCTGTCCGGCGGGCAGCGGCAGCAGCTGGCAATCGCCCGGGCCCTGATCACCGAACCTACGCTGCTCATCCTGGACGAGCCCACGGAAGGGATCCAGCCCAATGTCGTGGCCGAAATCCAGGAGACCATCATGATGCTGTCCCGGCGGAGCGGCATGCGGGTCCTGCTGGTGGAGCAGCACATTGGCTTTGCGCTGAACGCCGCCGACAGCTACTACGTGCTGGCCGCTGGACGGGTCAGTTCGCGGGGCACCGGCGGTGCAGAATCCGCGGCTCAAGTGCGCGAAGCGATGCTGATCTGACCGCCCCGCCACAACACGGGTGCGGTGCGCCGGAATGAGTACTCAGCACGGATCCC
Organism: Arthrobacter oryzae; assembly: GCF_030812315.1. Classification (GTDB taxonomy): domain Bacteria; phylum Actinomycetota; class Actinomycetes; order Actinomycetales; family Micrococcaceae; genus Arthrobacter; species Arthrobacter oryzae_B. The sequence continues at coordinate 6,660 of NZ_JAUSSM010000007.1, forward strand.
CGGCACCCCGGGCGGGCGGATTAGAGTACACGCTACTCGTGACGGACCGGAGAGGCAGCGGCTTGAATGGAGCACAGCTAGGTCTCACAGCTTGATTCTGGTCTCTGGGGGTTTTCTCATGTTTGTCTTCTGCAATTGCGGCGGGTCACTTCCGTGCCCTGCGACACTTCCCGGCGTTGCAACGAGCGGCGGCGACCGATGAGCGCGGGGATGGAGTCCGTAGCCATGTTCGCGGGCTCGATGTCCGGGCAGGTGCTGCTGTCCCTCGGCCAGGCGATGGTGGTGGTGTGCGTCTGCTTCGACATGGTGCGTGCCCTGTCCGTGCCCAGGTCGCACCGGCGTTACGTGGCCAGCACCGTTTTCCGCACACTGGCAGTGCCGTCCGTCCTGGTCATGGGCATCAGCGTGCTGGTTGACGCCGCCTTCTGGTCCTGGATGGACGTCGCCATGGGTGTCTTTGTCATGGTGATGATCGTCTTCCGTCTGCACCATGACAAGGACGAGGACAACTGGTGGAAGGGCAAGGGCAAGAAACTCGCCCGCTGGGCCCGGAAGCAGCTCTCGTCCGGAAGGTCCCTGGCGCCCGCTATGGGCTGACTGTCCGGCGTCGGAACGCCGGCAGCCAGCCCTCAGTCGATATCCAGTCAGTCGTTGAACAGGCCGGCCAGGTCCTCGGCCGTCAGGGAACCGCCGGAAAGCGCATCGCCCTCCATCACGTCCGCGAACAGCTGCGACTTCTTCGCCTTCAGGGCCATGACCTTCTCCTCGATGGTGTCCTTGGCAACCAGCCGGTAGACCATCACATTCCGCGCCTGGCCGATACGGTGGGTGCGGTCCACAGCCTGTGCCTCGGAGGCCGGGTTCCACCAGGGGTCCAGCAGGAACACGTAGTCCGCCTCGGTCAGGTTCAGTCCGAAGCCGCCGGCCTTGAGGCTGATCAGGAAGACGGGGGCGGAGCCGTTCTTGAACTCATTCACCACATCGGAACGGTTGCGCGTGCCGCCGTCGAGGTAGCAGAACTCGATCTTCTCCTCGACGAGCCGCTCACGGACCTTGCCCAGGAATCCGGTGAACTGGCTGAAGATCAGTGCCCGGTGCCCCTCGGCCACGAGGTCCTCCAGCTGCTCGAACAGCACGTCCAGCTTGCTGGAACGGACCCCGGACAGTGAAGGGTCCACCAGGGACGCGTCGAGGCTGAGCTGGCGCAGCAGGGTCAGCGACTGGAAGATGGTGAAGCGGTTCTTGTTGACGTCGTCAATGAGGCCCAGGATCTTCTGGCGCTCCCGCTGCAGGTGGGTCTGATACACCTTCTGGTGCCGCGGGTTCAGCACCACCTCGAGGATCTGTTCCTGCTTGGGCGGCAGGTCGTGGATGACCTGCTCCTTGGTGCGGCGCATCATGAGCGGACGGACCCGACGCCGGAGCTTATCCAGCTGCCCCCTGTCGCCGTTCTTTTCCACCGGCTTCTGGTAGTACTCGGCGAACCGCTTGGGGCTGGCGAACAGGCCCGGCGCCACAATCGAGGTGAGGGCCCAGAATTCCATCAGATTGTTTTCCAGCGGAGTGCCGGTGATGGCCAGCTTGAAGGCCGCAGGCAGCTTGCGCGCGCACTGGTACGCCTTGGACTGGTGGTTCTTCACGAACTGGGCCTCATCCAGCACCAGGGCGGCCCATTCCCGGGACGCATACGCGTCGTAGTCGATCCGGAACAGGGCGTAGGACGTGATGACGATGTCCGCACCCGCCATGGCCTCGGCCGGGTCCACGCCGTTCTTAGCAAAGGTCTCGCCGATGGCCCGGACGGTGAGCCCGGGAGCGAACCGCGCCGTTTCGGCTTCCCAGTTGCCCACCACGCTGGTAGGGGCCACGACCAGGAAGGGTGCGGCGCCCGGTACCGCGGCTGGTACGGCGCCGTCGGATGTCATGGCTCCGTCAACACCTGCGCCGTCCGGGACGGCGCCGTCCCGGACCCGGGTGGCTTCCTTCGCGGCGCACATCAGCGCCAGAGCCTGCACGGTCTTGCCCAAGCCCATGTCGTCGGCCAGCACCCCGCCGAGCCCATGCCGGTAAAGGAAGCTCAGCCAGTTGAAACCCTCCAGCTGGTACGGGCGCAGCTCGGCGTTCAGCGTCGCCGGCAGGGGCAGGCCCTTGATGCCGCCCTCGAGCAGCCCGCCTACGGCCTCGCGCCAGGCGGCGGCCTGCTCGTCCACGATGCCCAGGTGAGCCAGTTCGTCCCAGAGGCCGGCCTGGAACCGGCTGATCTGCAGCGGTGCATCCTTGTTGTCCTGGAGGGAACGGGCTTCGTCTATGAGGGCCCGCAGCTGATGCAGTTCCGGCAGGTCCAGGGAGAAGTACGCGCCGCTGGGCAGGAGCATCCGGGTCTCGCCGGCCGCTAGTGCGGAGAACAGCGCGGCGAAGGAAACCGGCTGGCCCTCGAGCGTGATCACAATGCCCAGGTCGAACCAGTCGCGGCTGTCCGTGGCTTTGGTGGAGATGGCCACAATGGGGGCCTCTTCGGCCTCGCGGTAGTCGGCGATGTCGCCCGCGGTGTCCACCACGACGTCCGGGGTGTTGCGGAGCCTCGGCAGGACTTCCTCGGTGAAGGCCAGGGTGTCCAGCCCGCTCAGTTCTGCTGAAGCCGCCAGGCGGGGGGTGCCCCAGCCGCCGGTCGCGGATTCGCCCAGCTTGGGCACAACCTCCCACGGCTGCCCCACGGCCTCGAGGATCCGTGCTTCCGTGGGGTCGTCCCGGTAGCCGTGGTCGCCAGGGTGGCGCCACAGCGGCTGGGCAGTGACCAGGTTCCCGGACGCGTAATGCCATTCCCAGTGGAGCCGCACCTTGTGGTCGGTGCCGTAGTTGGCCAGCAGGGACAGGGTGGGAACGGCCAGTGTGGGCAGCTCCACGGACTCGTCCGACGCCGTGACCCGGGCGGCCTGCTTGAGCTTGGGGTAGAAGCCGGTGAGGAAGCGGGTCTCGTCCCGGGCAGGAATGTGCAGGGTGCTGCCTGCGGTGACGAACGTCAGGAGTTCCTCGCTGAGGCCGCTTTCCAGGGGAGCCAGCGTGATGATCGATCCGGTGCCCACGCCGGGAAGCGCATCGCCTCCGGACGTCAGGAAGATCCCGTGCGCGGGGCGACCGATTGTCCCCACGGACGCCGGATCAACCACTTCGCCTTCAACGGTGATGGTGGGCGCGAGCGTCAGCCCGCCGTCGTCGGGCGTTTTCCCGTTTGCGGCGGCGCCGGCTTCATCCCCGCCGGAAGTGCCGGACCGGGTGAGATTAAGCCCGACGGCGGCAGGGTCCTCCACAAACCGCACGGGTTCCTGGCCGCTGGCGTCGACCAGCGCGACGCCGATCTTCCGTGCCTGGGTGAGAAGGCTCCAGAAGTTCTTTCCGGCGTAGGTGTTCAGGCCCAGCCAGGGCGCGGTGGAATTGTGCTGGCGGTTGGCGAGGGCGGTGTGGGATGCGAGGAACTCCTGCATCCACTCCACGTGCGCCTCGTTGCATTCGCGCCGGTAGTTGAGGTAGCTGAGGGTGTTCCAGGAGACGTCGCCGCGGATCCACTTGCCCTTGGCGCCCATGATCACGGGGCGTGCCTTGAGCTGGCGCACGCTGCGGAGCGGATCACGCCGGCCCGTGTAGGAAAAGTGCGGGGCGGGCTCCTCGATGTCGAACTGCAGGGCCAGCGGGATGCCGTTGGTGGATGGAGTGATCCCTGGCCGGGCAATGAGCGGGCCCAGTGCCTGTTCCCAGTCCGGCATTTCCTGGGCCAGGGGCTCACTGGACAGTCGAGTGGTCTCGGCCGGGGCAAGCAACTGGACGCGGGTGGCCGGGTTGTCCTCTGCAGCGAACAGCAGCGCGGCCACGTGCTTGCAGTCTTTCCGCACGGGGCAGCTGCACACACCAACGGTGCAGCTCCAGCCGCCCGCCTTCCGGACCAGCTTCGCAGTGGTTGAATAGGGCGCGTCCGAGCCGCCGCGGACCTTGCCGAGCATCAGGCCGGTGGCGGCATCGAAGGAAATCCCCGAGACCCGGCTGCCCATGGCGTAGGCGAGCCCGGCCGCGAGGGAGCGGTCGTTGATCGCGGGGGTCTGTATTGCCAGTGCCGCACTCTCGTCCGGTTGGGATGGCATGGTGCGCGCTACTTTCAGCAGGTCAAAAATCTGCAGGTTATCTGATCCATCTTACCGAGCCGGGACAGGCCCTGAAACTTCGCCCAACGTTCAACTCCTCCTCAACCCGCGGACCGGTCCGCGGCATAGCGTGAAAGGGTCCTGAGCACCACCCGCTTTTCAGCAGTGAGGATTTCCCATGAGCACCGGTCAGCCCGCCAGCAAGCACCCCGTTGTCCTGACGATCGAAAGCGCCGAGGCGCCCAACGAGGACGTTGTTGATTCCAACGTGACAGTGGTCAACGCCATGTACGCGGAACTGCTCGACGCCCCGGAAATCGCGCCGAACGCCCTGCGCAGCTACTACGTCGACTTCTACCTCACCCAGGCGCTGGCCGGCGGCTTCGCCCAGTACGTCTTCACGGTGCCGGAGCGCGAAGAGATCGACGCCTACGTCCGCGAAGGCCTGGAAGGCATGGGCGCCGCCGCCCACTTGGCGCTGTTCAACCGCACCGCCGCGGCCTTCGACGCCCTCTCCGAAGACGACGCTGACACCTATTTGGATGGGGACACGCAGCATTTTGACGACGTCGACGGCGGCGATAACATCACCGACGCCAGCACGGACGACAGCAACGACGACGACGGCGGGAGCGCCTCCGCGGAGGCGGCCCGGTCTGCCGAGGCAGTCCGGGAACTCGAACGGCTCGACGACGAATTCGAGTCGCTGCTTGAGACCGAGGACATCCTTGCGCTGAACGCCGCGTGGCTCCGCAGCCAGGAAGGCTTGCTGCTACTGGACGGCGAGCAGCTGGATGTGCACATCGCCGAGCGCGTGGCGCAGATCCCCAACCTGGCCGAACGCCAGGCCGAGGCCGCCGAAGAGGCCCTTGAGAATGCGCCGGAGTTCGAACTGATCATCCGCGAACTCTGCGATATCGCAGGCCACGAACTGCAGAAGATCACCATGGGCGATCCCAACTACGAGCACAACGGCGAAACTGTCCTGGCATGGCACTTCACCACGGACCACGGTGATTTCATCATGGTGGAAGAGGACGAGGAGGCGTACATGATCAGCCCCTCAACCAAGGAAATTGTTGCCGCCGTGGAGTTCGAAGAGGCTGACGCCTAGGCCACTTCCAGGCCTCAAAGCAGCAGATTATCGGGGCTGTCGGACCGGAATTCGGCAGCCCCGACCGTCGAACGTACAAGTAGTCCGCGTGGTGAAGAGAGTAGTACCGATCGGCCGTCCCGGGTAGTCCCGCAGGGTTTGGAGCGACCCTTGACCGCGTCTCCAGCAGCTGTTACACCTATGAGTGCCAAGCGTCTGGGGAAGGCTTGCACCCATGGGGGCCCGGTCATCATGGACCGGGTTGACAACAAAATCCGCCGGATTCCGCCGCTGCCACTGCAGCCAGCGCTATTGGCCGGTATTCGCTCGGCACCTCGCACCGCCGACGCCGTCTTCAAAGCAGTTTCACCTGTGAGGAATTTCCCATGCCCTCTGATCACTCCACCCTGCCCGGAATCAACCTGCCCGGTAGCAGACGAGCAAAAACGCTGGCTGTTCTTGCCACAGCGGCGTCGCTGGTTGCGACGTCGCTTTTAGCGGCTCCAGCGGCAAACGCCAACATTCCCTCTGACCCGCCGTCCAACTCGCAACTGCCTGCGCCCACGCCCGGCTTTGCGCTGCCGACAGTCCATACTCAGCAGGCACATGACCCGGAGGAGAACTTCACGTCGAAGTGGACCCGGGCTGACGCCCGCCAGATCATGGCGCAGAGCGACTCCACCGTGGAAGCGGGCCAGAATTCGATGAGTCCCGCTGTCACCATGCCTGAGATCCCGCGTGACTTTCCCGAGATGAACCCCGACGTGTGGGTTTGGGACACCTGGTCGCTTACGGATGAGGATGCCAATCAGCTCAGTTACAAGGGCTGGGATGTGATCTTCTCCCTCGTCGCCGACCGTCGGGCCGGCTATGGGTTTGATCAGCGCCACTGGAACGCCCGGATCGGCTACTTCTTCCGGAAGACCGACTCGGATCCCTACAAAGACAAGTGGATCTACGGCGGCCACGTGTTCCCTGACGGACAGTCCATCGGCAACACGGAATGGTCCGGCTCAACCCGTCTGGTGGGCCGTAACGAGGTCCAGGTGTTCTACACGGCAACAACCTTCACGGACGTTGCCGAACGCAACGCCGGTGGTGGAGGTGCGCCGCCTGACGCAGCCATTGCCACGGCACTGGGGAACATCGAAGCGGACTCCAGCGGCGTCCGGTTCTCCAGCTTCGAGCACACCAAGCTGCTGGAGCCGGACGGCGTGATGTACCAGACCAAGGCGCAGAATCCCGGCTTTGCCTTCCGCGACCCGTACACCTTCGAGGATCCGGCCCACCCCGGCAAGACCTACATGGTGTTTGAAGGCAACACCGGCGGAAACCGCGGCGGTTACCAGTGCAAGGCCGAGGACCTCGGTTACCAGGCTGGCGATCCCTATGCCGAAACCGTGGAGCAAGTGAACGCATCCGGAGCTAATCTGCAGACCGCAAACGTGGGGCTGGCCGTCGCCGAGAATAAGGAGCTGACCAAGTGGAAGTTCCTGCCCCCGCTGCTGTCCGGAAATTGTGTGAATGACCAAACGGAGCGTCCGCAGATCTTCATCCAGCGTGAAGGCGGCCAGCTCAAGTATTACCTGTACACCATCAGCCACCAGTTCACCTATGCTGCCGGCATGCGTGGCCCCGACGGTGTCTATGGCTTCGTGGGAGACGCCATCCGGTCCGACTATCAGCCGATGAACAATAGCGGCCTGGTGTTGGGCTCGCCGACGGACCTGAACCTCCCGTCAGAGTCCCCGGAGGCTCCGACGCCGAACCAGAACCCGCGCCAGTTCCAGGCCTACTCGCATTATGTGCAGCCGGGCGGCCTGGTGCAGTCCTTCATCGACAACGTTGACGCCCGGCGCGGCGGAAGCCTCTCGCCAACGGTAAAGATCAACTTCCGCAACGGCGTTTCCGAGGTGGACCGGACGTTCGGTCTCAACGGCCTTGGCCCGTTCGGATACCTGCCAACCAACGTGCACGTCGGCCCCCGCGGCGACCGCAGCGGGAACACGGAGGTGCGTCCCCTGTAAAATTGAATGAAATCAGACCAGCATGCTGAACGCCGGCGCCGGCTTGAACCCGGCGCCGGCGTTCGTGCATCACGATGATCGGTGGACATGTCACTCAGGTTTCTTCCCAACAAACTCACGCCGCGCGCCCTCTGGGCTGCGGTGGCCGCTGCCGCTGCCCTGGTGCTGGTGGTCGTGGCCATAGTGGTGGGAGTGGGGTCCCGGCCGGCCCCGCCGAGTCCGGCCGACGAAGCGCTTGCTGACGTGGCCAAGGCGCAGTCGGAAGCGAAGGAGTCCAAGGGCCGCTACGGCTCGTTCTGGCTGGCCGGGGGAGACCGCAGCCTGGAGCGCCTCGCGCATCCGCTGCGGACCGACGGCGTCTCTGATCTCCGCACCATCGAGTGCTCCGACGGCTGGGTGGCAGCAGCCCGCGTGGGGGAGGACGTCTATGCGCGTTCCAGCGTGCGGGACCAGGTTGCGCTGGCGGGCTCCGCGGATATTCCACGGCCCGACTGCATCACTCCCGAAGCTGTGAACGCCATGCTGGCCGACCTGGGCGCCGGACCGCAATTGCCCGGGCCTGCGGCTTCGGCTTTCGAACGGCCGGACGGCGCCTCCGGCTACCGGCCCAGCTACCACATCACGCCCCGGGAAAACTGGATGAACGATCCCCAGCGGCCCTTCTGGCTCGATGGCCAGTGGCACTACTACTACCTTTACAACTCCGGCTACCCCGAGGAGAACGGCACCGAGTGGTATCACCTCACCAGCACCGACATGGTGCACTGGAAGGACGAGGGCGTGGCCATTGAAAAGTACAAGAACGGCCTCGGCGACATCGAGACAGGCAGTGCGGTGGTGGACCACGGGAACTCCGCAGGGTTCGGCAAGGACGCCGTCATCGCGGTCATGACCCAGCAGGACGAGGGCGTGCAGCGGCAGTCGCTGTTCTATTCCACCGACAAGGGGTATTCGTTCAAGGCCTATGACGGCAACCCGGTGATGGACAACCCCGGGGAGCAGCACTGGCGCGACCCCAAGATCATCCGCGATGAAGCCAACGACCAATGGGTCATGGCCCTGGCGGAGGGCGGGAAGATCGGACTGTACGCCTCCTCCGACCTGAAGGAATGGCGCTTCCTGTCCGGTTTTGAGCGTGAAGGCCTTGGGATTCTTGAATGCCCCGAACTCTTCCAGCTCGACGTCGACGGCGATCCCGCCAAGCGGACATGGGTGCTCGCCGCCAGCGCCAATGGCGCCGAGGAGGGAAAGCCCACCGGCGTTGCCTACTGGACCGGGACCTGGGATGGCACACGGTTCACGCCGTCGGAAGAGAAGCACCAGTGGCTCGATGACGGCTCCGATTTCTACGCCGCCGTGACCTGGGACGACCCGCGGCTCACGGAAAGCCAGCGTATGGGTTCCCGCCACGCCATCGCTTGGCTGAATAACTGGGCCTATGCGCGAAAGCTGCCCACGGACGACTGGCACGGGGGCACCGATACGTTGGTCAGGGACATCCGGCTGAAGACCGTCTCCGGAAAGCCCACGCTGGTCTCCACACCGACCGGAGCACTGCGGTCACTGGAAGGCGACACTGTCACCGTGCAGGACCGGAAACTGACGCCGGACGGTGCTGCCGATCTTCCCGGGCCCGACGGCGGGGCGTACCGGCTTGACCTCACGCTCGAACGCGGGGACGGGGACGACGGCTCTGAGGCCAAGGTGGAACTGCTGGCCGATAACGGGGTCTTCGCCACAGTCGGTTATGACTTCGAATCGGAAACCGCCTTCGTCGCCCGGGACGGCGCAGCCAAGGAAACCGCCGGACTCGCACCCGACTACGGCACGGTCCGGCGGGCGGAATCCGCTCCCCGCGACGGCAAGGTCCAGCTGACCATCTATGTGGACTACAGCTCCGTTGAGGTGTTCGTCAACGGCGGGGAGAGGACCCTGACGTCACTGGCGTTTCCCGCGGGCGCTCCCAAGGGCCTGAAGGCATTGACCAAGGACGGGACGCTGACGCTGAAGTCCTTCAGCTACACGCCGATGGCCGCCGCGTCCTGAGCCACCCGGTCCTGAGCCACCCGGTCCTGGGCCGCCCGAAGCTCGTCGAGGGTGGGCGGGTTGGCGCCGGGGCGGCTCACCGTGATGGCGGCCGCCGCCGATGCTGTCCGGCCGATGGACTCAAGCACGGATGGGGCCAGGCCGGCGGTGCCGCGCATCAGGAGACCCAGGATCAGGGCGGCCATGTACGAGTCGCCGGCGCCGATGGTGTCCGCCACGGCGGTGCGCACAGACGGAATGTGGAGGCTGCCCTCAGCCGCGCGGAGCAGTGATCCTTCGGCTCCGGCCGTGATGACGGCCAGTCCGGTGCCCAGGGCCAGGATCCTCTCCGCGGTCTGCTCCAGGTCCTGTCCCGGGTACAACCAGCGGGCATCTTCGTCGCTGAGCTTGACGACGTCGGTCAGGGGGACGAGTTCCTCGAACAGGGATTTCGCTTCACTGTGGCTGCCGAGCAGCGCCGGCCTGATGTTGGGGTCATACGTGACCATGCAGTCCCGGTGTGCCTGCTCCAGCAGGGTCCGGACTGCGGCGGCGCCGGGTGAGAGGAAGGTGGCGATCGAGCCGGTGTGCAGGACCTTCGGGAAAAAGGCCGGCGCCAGCGGCTCGAGCCGCCAGTCAATGTCGAAGACGTAGCTGGCCGAACCGTCCGCGGCGATCGTGGCCGTTGCCGAGGCGGTGCGTTCGAGGGAACGGGCCCCCGGCAGCAGCACCACTCCCGCGCCGGACAGGTGGGCTTCGATCGCAGCCCCGCGGGCGTCGTTGCCGATCGCCGTTAGCAGCCCCGTGCTGACTCCCAGCCGGCCGAGCCCGTAGGCGACGTTGGCCGGCGAGCCGCCTGGGTGCTCCACGACGCCGTCGGGACGGCTGACGACGTCGATCAGCGCCTCGCCGACGACGATGACGTCGAGGCTTTCGGCAGGGGAGGAGTGCGAACCGGGGTTGGACATTGGATCTCTTTCGTGAAGGCGTCCGCGGACCGGTGATCCGGTCCGCGGACGGAGTTGGGGGTTACTGCGGGGTGTTTAGGCCGTGGCCGCGCCGGTCATGATGGCCACCGCGTCCGTCATGCTGTGTGACTGCGGCGTGATGGTGGCCGCGCACTTGCCGAGGCGCTGGATGTGGATGCGGTCCGCGACGTCGAACACGTGCGGCATGTTGTGGCTGATCAGGATCACGGGGAGCCCGCGGTCGCGAAGGTCGCGGACTAACTTCAGGACCTGGTTCGATTCGCGCACGCCGAGCGCCGCCGTCGGCTCGTCCAGGACCACCACCTTGGACCCGAACGCCGCTGCCCGGGCCACCGCCACCGCCTGCCGCTGGCCGCCGGAAAGGTTTTCCACCGGTACCGTCACGTCCTGCAGCGTGGAAATCCCCAGCCGGTTCAGTTCTTCCTTGGCCTTGCGGCGCATGCCCTTGGTGTCGAGGACGCGGAAGATCTTGCCGAGCGGGCCGGGCAGGCGTTCCTCCCGGCCCAGGAACAGGTTAGAGGCCACGTCCAGGGCGGGCGAGACGGCCAGGTTCTGGTACACGGTTTCGATTCCGTGCACCCGGGCGTCCTGCGGCCGCTTGAAATGGACCTGCTGTCCGGAAACCATCAGCTCCCCGGAGTCCGGGATCTCGGCGCCCGTCAGGCACTTGATCAGTGTGGACTTGCCCGCGCCGTTGTCGCCGATGACGGCCAGTACTTCGCCGGGGTAGAGGTCCAGGCTGACTCCGTCCAGGCCAACCACCCGGCCGAATGTCTTGACCAGGTTACGGGCCTGGAGGATCGGCTGGCGGGTTTCCGGTTTGGCGGGCTGCATGTCTGTTGCGGTCATGACTTGACCTTTCGGATCCACTGGTCAACCGACACAGCGATGATGATCAGGATGCCAACGGCGAGCGTCTGGTACAGCACATCCAGGCCGGCCAGCGAGAGCCCGTTGCGGAACACGCCCACAATGAGCGCGCCGAGGAGGGATCCCCAGACTGAGCCGCGGCCGCCGAACAGGCTGGTCCCGCCGATGACGACGGCGGTGATGGAGTCCAGGTTCAGGTCAACGCCGGCGTTGGGGCTGGCGGCGTTGGTCCTGCCGATCTGGATCCAGGCGCCGATGGCCAGGACGGCCCCGGCAGCAAGATAGACGCTCATGAGGACGCGGTTAACCGGGATGCCTGCGAGCCGGGCGGCTTCCTTGTCATCGCCCACGGCGTACACGTGCCGTCCCCAGGCTGTCTTGCCGAGGATGAACGCGACCGCCACGTACAGCAGCAGCATCATCACCACGCCGGTGGAGATCCGCACCGGACCCACCGGGAAGGTGCTTCCCGTCCAGGTGAGCAGGGCCGGCATGCTGGAGCCGCGGACCGTGGACCCGGAGGAATACAGCAAGGTCAGGGCGATGAAGATATTCAGGGTTCCCAGCGTCACGATGAACGGAGGGAGCCTGAACCTTGTCACCAGGAAACCGTTGAGCGCGCCGGCGGCCAGGCCGATGACGAGTCCGGCCAGCAGGGCCAGCGGCCCGGGGATCCCGTTGCCGACGGCCAGCTGGGCCACCACCATGGAGGCCAGGATCATCACGGCGCCCACGGAGAGGTCGATGCCTGCGGTGAGGATGATCAGTGTCTGCGCGATGGCCAGGGTGCCGACCACGGCCACCTGCTGCGTAATCAGCGACAGGTTCTCCACCCGCAGGAAGCGGTCGTTGAGAAGTCCGAAGACGACCACGGCCACGAGCAGGACGATGGCCGGGCTGAGGGCGGGGTAGCGGTGCAGGACGTTGCGGATCCGGCTGAGGGTTGTCTGGCGGTCCAGGAACTCCTCGGCCAGGTCAACGTGCCCCGCGCCGGGCGGTCCCGCGGTTTTTTGCTGTGTCACTGTAGCTCCTGTCACGGTTCCGGACTACTTGCCCCAGCAGATCTGGGAAGCATCCGCCGTCGAAATGCTCTTTACGCCGGAGGCGGCCTTGTCCGTCACCAGCTCCACGCCGGTGTTGAAGAAGTCCAGGCCTTCCGAGTTGGACGGCTTGTTGCCGGTCTTGGCCAGGTCCACGATGGCCTTCACGCCCAATTCGGCCATCTTGACCGGGTACTGCTGGGCAGTGGCGCCGATGACGCCGGACTTGACGTTGTCGACTCCGGTGCAGCCGCCGTCGATGGAGACCACCAGGACGTCCTTTTCCTTGCCGGCGGCCTTCAGCGCCTCATATGCTCCGGCGGCTGCCGGTTCGTTGATGGTGTATATGACGTTGATGTTCGGGTTCTTGGACAGCAGCGTCTCCATCGCTGTGCGGCCGCCGTCTTCGGCACCCTGGGAGGCCTGGTTGCCGACGATTTCGTATTCGCCGCCCTTACCGCCGGTGTACTTGCCGGACTTGGCCTCGTCCCCGTTCTTCTTGGCGTCTGCGGTGTCGATCCCGAGCCCCGTCAGGAAGCCTTGGTCGCGGTTGTAATCCACGGATACCACCTTGTCGTCGAAGAGGTCCACGAGCGCGATCGTGGCCTTCTTGCCGTCAAGTTGCGCGGCAGTCCACTTGCCGATGAGCTCCCCCGCGGCGAAGTTGTCCGTGGCGAACGTGATGTCCACGGCGTCGGCCGGGTCCGGCGGGGTGTCCAGGGCGATGACGAACAGGCCGGCTTCGCGCGCCTTCTTGAGCGCGTCGACAACCGATGGGCCGTTGGGGGTGATCAGGATGCCCTTGTCGCCCTTGGAGATGGCGTTTTCAATCGCCTGGATCTGGGTGTCCTCGTCGCCGTCGGCCTTGCCGGCTGCCAGCTTGAGGTCCACGCCGCCGGATTCGGCGGCCTTCTTGGCGCCGTCCTGCATGGAGACGAAGAACGGGTTCGAGGTGGTCTTGACGATCAGGGAGACGCCGATCTTGTCCGACGACGAACCGCCGGTGGAGCCGGTGGAGGAGGTGTTTCCGCCGCACGCCGTCAGGCTGAGCGTGCCGAGGGTCAGGACGGCGCCGAGGGCGAACAAACGGGTTGCGACGGACCGTGGTGCTGTGGAACTCAACATTGAATCTCCTGTTTCCGTGGCACGGGTTGTGCCTGACAACGATGTCATGGAACATGTAACCAAGCTCACAACGTACAGTCAAGGGATAAATAGACAATGAAGGACGAGGTTTGACAACGATGTCTAATCGTTACCAATCAGAAGTCGCCAACGGGCGGCCCACGATGCGCCATGTGGCGGCGCTTGCCGGCGTTGGCATCAAGACGGTGTCGCGCGTCATGAATGACGAACCGGGCGTTTCCGAGGCCACGAGGCGCCGCGTCCTCGGCGCCTCGCAGCAGCTCAATTACCAGCTGGACATGGCAGCGGGCAGCCTGCGGCGGACAGGCCGGCGAACGCTGAGTATCGGGCTGGTACTGCCCAGCGTGTCCAACCCGTTCAGCGGAGAAATCCACCGTGCGCTCGAAGACGCCCTCGCTGCACGCGGCATCGCAGTATTTGCTGCCAGCCTGGACGACGACCCCCAGCGCGAGAAAGCCCTCGTCGCAGCGTTCCTGGGCCGACGTGTGGACGGCCTGGTGCTGACGCCGATCGCCAAAAGCCAGGCGTACGTCATTCCCGAGCATTCACGCGACCTGCCGATGGTCTTCATTGACCGCGAACCAGTAGGGATCGAAGCCGATGCCGTGGTGACGGACAACGCCGTGGGCGGTGCAAAGGCCGCCGCCCACCTGCTGGCGCGCGGCCACCGGAAGCTCGCCTACCTGGGCGACCGTACCGAAATCCAGACCGCAAGGGAGCGGCGGCGGGGATTCCTGGAGGAGCTGGGGCGGGCGGGGGTCGCGACGTCGGCCGTTCCGGTCCGTGAAGGGCTGCATGACGAGGAATCAGCAAGGCTGGCTGCGCGGGAGCTCCTGGCCTCCGACGACCCGCCCACGGCGATCTTCTCCAGCCAGAACCTGATCACCTTCGGCGTGATGCGGGCGCTCAAGGAGCTCGGTGCCAACAAGCGCGTGGCACTCGTGGGGTTTGACGACTTCACGCTGGCGGACATGATGGAGCCGGGAATCACGGTTATTGCCCAGCACCCTGAGCGGATCGGCAAGCTCGCGGCGGAGCGCCTGCTGGCCCGCATCGACGGAGACCGGACCGCTCCCGCCACGTACGTGGTGCCCTCCGAGCTCATCGCTCGGGGGTCCGGCGAAATCGCACCCGCCTGAGAGCCGGCGTCCTTCCGGCCGCCTTTCGCACAGCAGTCCCACAGCCAACCCATCCTTGAAAGGGATCATGATGACCAAAACCCTCTATGCCGAATTCACGGTCAAGCCCGGCAGCGAAGCCCGCGTGGCAGAGATGATGCGCGAGCTCACCGAAAAAGTCCGCGCCGAGCCGGGCAACGAGCTGTTCCTGCCCTGCACGCGGGAGTCCAACCCCAGGGAGTACTTCGTCTTCGAGGTGTACCGGGACGATGCCGCGTTCCAACAGCACATCACTGCAGACTACGGTGCGGCCTTCAACGGGGAGCTGGCGCACCACATCGAAGAGGATGGCTCGGTCCTGACCTGGCTCCAGCGTGTCGGCTGAGAGCCCGTTGGCATCCGCCGGTTGACGGCCACTGGCTACTAGCGCCTCGGAGAGCCCTCGGGTTGTTATCCCGGAGGAACGTTGCCGGATCCGGCCGGGATGCCTAGGGTCGTGTGCATGGAAAGACTTCCTGATGTGACCGGCCGGACATATCCGCCAGGTGTCCCGTCCTGGGTGGACACCGAGCAGCCTGACGTAGATGCTGCCATCCGGTTTTATGGCGGGCTGTTCGGGTGGGAATTCGAAGAAGCCCTGGCTCCCGATGGACATGGCAGGTACGCCGTGGCCACGCTCAACGGCCAGGAAGTCGGAGCGGTCGGCGGTCCACGCAATGGGCCCGCCGCGTGGAATACCTATGTGGCGGTCGATGATGCTGATGCCGCCGTGCGGCACCTTGTGTCTCTCGGAGCGGCTCTTCAGTTGGTGCCGGCTGAAAGCGGGGCCGGCGGCGTGCGGGCGGTGCTGACCGACCCTGAAGGCGCCGGCTTCCGGTTGTGGCAAGCAGGGGCGCGGCCAGGCGCCCAGGCGGTCAACGTGCCCGGCAGTTGGAATTTCAGTGACCTTCACACAGCTGACATCACAGCGGCAACGGGCTTTTACGCCGCCGCATTCGGCTGGCAGTTCGACAACCTGGATTACGGGACGATGATCCGAAGGCCGGGGTACGGCGACCACTTGGAGGCCACCGTGGACCCTGACATCAGGGCACGGCAGGCCGGGGACTTTACTCCTGCAGGCTTCGAGGACGCGGTTGCCTGGGTCATGCCGGCGGATCCCAATGAACCGGCGCATTGGCACGTCTCGTTCACGATCGCTGACCGGGACCAGACAGCAGACCTGGCCGAGCGCCTCGGAGCCACCGTCCTTCAACGGTACGACACCGATTGGACACGCTCGGCACGGATCCGCGACCCCTGGGGAGCAGAGTTCACAGCGAGCCAGTTCACGCCGCCGTCGGGCTGATTCCGGAGAGCGGGCCCTGCCGGTGGTCGAGCCTGTCAACATCAGACGGGCTCGACCACCCCGGGTCTACCTCGTGAACATCGACCCTGCCAGGGGAGTGACCGTGAGAGCCTTGACCTTCGCCGTGCCGCCCTCGGCGAAGAGCGCCACCTGGCCCGCTCCGGCACCCGGGAACACCTGATCCGTAATAGTGCGCAGGCCGTCCTGGGCGAAGACCTCCACCGATGCCCGGTCCACGTAGATCCGAAGAGTCACGTTGCCGTTGGCGTCGGCGACCACGGGCGCCGCGTCCACCGAGGGAAACAGCGGGTGGAAGCCGGTGTTCCCGGAGTTGCTCCGGTCCACGTAGACCTCACCCGTCGTTGCGTCGTAGCCGATCTCGGTGGATGCTGTTCCGTCGCCCAGGACGGTGATGCCGGACTTCGTGGCCGATCCGGGCGCGAACGTGACATCGATCCGCTGGACATCACCCCACGCTGCGGCCGGAAGCGGGTGGATTCCCGGGGCGATGTTACGGGCCGACTTCTCGCTGTAGGAAGCGCGGGAGGCGAGCTTGTCGACCTGCCTTGCCGCCTTTTGCGTCAGCCGGGGACCGTCGGCCGTTTGGGTGAGGCCAACTTCGCGCGGCAGCGACATTGCGCTGCGCCAGGGGGAGGTGGGGACGAGGTTGGCGTAGTCCCAGTTGTTCATCCATCCGAGCATGACGCGCTTGTTCTGCGGCATGTTGCCGAACGACACCGAGGCGTAATAGTCGCGGCCGTAGTCCAGCCAGTCATAGCCCTGCAGGCGGGGCTTGGCCGGCCGTTCAGAGGCAACGAACTCGTCGGCCAGGATGTGCCCCCAGCCGAACCGGTTGTTGTCCACGATTCGCAGGCTGGCCTGGCGGCCCCTGAACTCAGCGACATTCCACGATGCCCAGTCCAGGACTTCGCTGTTGGTTCCCGTGGCGGAACGGACAACCTGCCCGTCCACCACCAGATTCACTGTGGTTTCGTCGGAGCGGGGGACGGCCGCATGGTCCGTCAGCATGACGTGGTCAAGAGTGAGGTGTCCCCAGCCCCCGGCAGCCTGGTCCACGACCCTCAGCTGGGCGCTCCGGCCGGCGAACTCCGCAACGTCCCAGCCCTTCCAGTTAAGCGCGCCGGCGTTGTCTCCGCTGAGCGTTCTGACAACGTTGCCATCGATCAGGAGCTGGGCTTCCAGGACTTCCCCGGAGTCAGCGGCGCGTTGCCCGCCGCCGACGAGCATGCTCATGAAGTTTCGGGAGACGGTGAAGACCGGGGACGTGAGGGTGCCCTGGCGGTCATCGCCTGGGGCGCCGCCTGCTTCGAAGGTGTTGATCCGTTTGGCCCCGATGAAGTAGTCGCCGCCTGCCGTGGCCGGCTGGAAGGCGGGCTCCAGGTCCGCGGTTCCGGTCCAGCCGGCGTCGGCCAGTGTGCTGCCGTCCGGAACTTCGAAGCCGTTGAACAGCAGGTCTCCGGCCGGGGCATTGTTGTCCAGCTTGTCCGAGATGCGGGGATGCTGTCCGCCGCCCACGAGGAAGTTGATGTAGTCACTGCCGACCGTGAACTCCGGTGAACTCATGGAGCCAAGCGGCCAGTCGCCGTCGTTGAAGGAATTGACCAGCCCGGCCCCGGCGTAGCCGGTGACCTGGTTCTGTCCTCCCAGTGCTCCCTGTGCCGGTGTGTCGGCAAACGGCCCGTTCTTCCAGTTTCCAGGTTCGTTGTTGACCGTCCAGCCGCCGTAACTTCCGTCGTTGAAACCCGCCAGCGGAGTTCCGGCCGGGAGGGAATCCACAGGGTCTGTGGTGTCCGCAGTGAACGTGGTGCCGTCAAAGTCACCGACGAAGTACTGCCCTGCAGAACCGCCCGCTACGCCGCCGGGATTGATGTTCACCACCATGACCCACTTGACGTTGTCCGGGTTTCCGTCCACGGCCAATGGAAACAGGTCAGGGCATTCCCATAGGCCGCCAGTTGCGTTCGCCGGCCCGAAGGAGCTCAGCTCCGTCCAGTCCTTGAGGTTATCGGACTTGTACAGGAGCACCTTGTGGTCCAGCGCCTCCACGGCGGTCATCACCCAGTAGCCGCCGCCGTCGGGGGCGTCGTACCAGAAGACCTTCGGGTCGCGGAAGTTGGCTGAGTTGCGGTTGAGGACAGGGTTCTGGCCGTACTTGGTCCAGGTCTGGCCCTGGTCCAGGCTATACGCCAGGGACTGCGCCTGCAGCCCGCGGTGCGGGGATGCGTCCTTGTAGGCGCTGGTAAAAATCGCCACCAGGGGAGGATTCGTCGCGGTGCCGAAGCCGGAGGAGTTGTTCTTGTCCACCACCACGCTGCCGGAGAAGATGTCCTGCTGTTCATCCGTGGGGATCGCCAGCGGCTGCTCCTTCCAATGGACCAGGTCAGTGGACGTCGCATGCCCCCAGGACATGTTCCCCCAGGTGTTTCCGGACGGGTTGTGCTGGTAGTAGAGGTGGTAGACGCCCTTGTAGAAGACCATTCCGTTGGGATCGTTCATCCAGTTCTTCTCCGGCGAGAAATGGACGGCCGGGCGGTACTGCTCTTCGCCCGGAGTGGTGGCTGCTCCAGCCGGGATGGCCCCGGCCAAGGCGCTGCCAAGGGCCAGGCCCGCCAGTGCCACGGCGGTGACTGCCCGCAAGCCAATGGTTCGTGTTGTGTGCATAGTGCTGAGGTCGCCCTTCATCGCGCGTGCCTTTCCCCCAGAAAGACAACGTTGTCAGTGGAGGGAACGCTAAATTAAGTCCACGAGACAAGTCAACGGACTGCGAAGAAATTGACCGAGGGAGTGGCAGGGCCGCCCGGACAGCGGGGCCGGCGGGGGAGGGGGCGCCGCACCGATGACCGCGGGGGAGTGGGGCGCCGGGGAGCGTGGTGCCTCAGCGGTGCTGGCGTCTAGTCCGCCGCGCTGGTCCGGTAGGAGGCGAGGAACGTGGCGATCCGGCGCACGGCTTCCTCGATGTCTTCGACGGACGGCAGGATGACGAAGCGGAAGTGGTCCGGCCGGGGCCAGTTGAACGCAGAGCCGTGCGAGACCAGGATTTTCTGTTCCCTCAGCAGGTCCAGGACGAACTGTTCGTCGCTCTTGAACGGGTAAAGCTCCGGGTCAAGGCGCGGGAACAGGTACATTGCTCCGGCGGCCGGAACGCATGTCACGCCGGGAATGGCGGTCAGGAGCTTGAGAGCGCGGTCGCGCTGCTCGCGCAGCCTGCCGCCGGGCCGGATCAGTGCCTCAATGGACTGGTAGCCGCCAAGGCAGGTCTGGATCGCGTGCTGTGCAGGCACGTTGGGGCACAGGCGGAGGGAGGCCAGCAGCTCCAGCCCTTCCCGGTATGCCTGCGTGGCGGCGAGCGGACCAGTCACGGCCACCCAGCCGGCGCGGTATCCAGGCATCCGGTAGGCCTTGGAAAGCCCGCTGAAGGTGAGGCAGCAGACGTCTTCGGCCACCGAGGCCGTATGGATGTGTTCGGCGTCCTCGTACCGGATCTTTTCGTAGATTTCGTCCGAGAACAGCACCAGGTGGTGCTTGCGCGCCAACTCGGCAAACTGCTCCAGGATGTGCCGCGGGTAGACGGCCCCCGTGGGGTTGTTCGGATTGATGATCACGATTGCCTTGGTGCGCCTGGTGATCTTTGATTCGACGTCGGCCATGTCCGGCCACCATTGCTCGTCCTCATCGCAGAGGTAGTGCACGGGCTTGCCGCCGGTCAGCGTGACGGCGGCAGTCCAGAGGGGGTAGTCGGGCGCCGGGATGAGGATCTCGTCGCCGTTTTCCATAAACGCCTGCAGGCACATGGAAATGAGCTCGCTCACGCCGTTGCCGATGAAGATGTCCTCGACGCCGATCTGCATCAGGCCCCGGGTCTGGTAATACTGGGAGATCGCTGTGCGGGCCGAAAAGATCCCTTTGGAATCGCTGTAGCCCTGCGCCCCACGCAGGTGGTGGATCATGTCCACCACCACGGACTCCGGGGCCTCCAGGCCGAACGGCGCGGTGTCGCCAAGGTTCATCTTGAGGATCCGGTGCCCTTCGGCTTCCATCTCCTTTGCTGCCTGGAGGATGGGCCCGCGGAGTTCGTAGCGGACATTCTGGAGTTTGCTGGAGTGCTGCATCGGACGCATGCTTGATCTTTTCACAGCGCCGGACGAGCGGCACCGCCTGCGTCGCATTCCCGGCCCGTTGCCGCGGCGGTCTACACTGTGGGCAGCGTCCTTGAAGCAGCCCGGGGGATTTTTTTCTGTGTCGGGGGACAGAGCGATGAACGGTATCAAGGGAACGAACAGCCCGCTTCGAGTGCTGCGGCGGGTGGCAGGGCTGGGCAATGACCGACCGCCTGCCGGGGTCGCATTACCAGCAGGGGTTACATCCCTAGTCGACAACGCGCCGCTGGCCGACGGGATCGACCGGATTTTCGGCAGGCTCGGAGTCCGGGGCCGTGTGGTGATGAGCCAGCTGCCTCTTTCGGTCACCCTGTTCCTGGTTGTGGTTGCCGCTGCGATCTTCAGCCCGGCAACCCTGGCGGACGACACGTTCAGGATTGCCTTGCTGGCGCATGCCGCGCTGTTCGGGCTCTGCCTGGCTGTCCCCTGGGGAAGGCTGCATCCCGAAGCATTCACGCTGATTCCCATCCTCGACTGCGTGGCCATCGGATTTACGCGGCAGGCAGGCGGCCCCAGTTTCAACGTCCTGAGCCTGCTGTTGGTGTTCCCGGTGGTCTGGCTGTCTGTGAGCCGGCACAGGCACCGGGTTGTCCTCGCCGTCCTCGCGACAGTGCTCAGCACCGTTATCCCTGCCGCCGCCCTGGGATCGGACCTGGCCCAGGGCTCGATGATCCGGACAATCTTCCTGCCGCTGGTGATGGGCGCGATCGCCGTGACGGCCCGCGTTGTGGCAGGTGCACTTTACCGGCAACGCATGACACTGGTCCGCAAGGACCGCGATCTGGCGGTAACACTCGCCGAGAGCATGCAAAGGCAGCAGTTGCTTGATGCGGTGCTTTCAACGGTCGATGTGGGCGTCTGGGTGGTGGACGAAAACGGCCAGGACGTGCTGACCAACAGGGCGTTGCGGAGCGATCCTTCGTTGGCCCGCGTCGCCTCGGCCGGGGGATCTGCGAAGCTCTTCCACGGCGACAGGACTACCCTCGTGCCGCCGGACGCGTTCCCAGCCGCCCGGGCCTCCCGCGGCGAGGCGTTCACCAATGAGCTCTACTGGGCAGGCGAGGATACCGAGCAACGTGCCTTTTCCGTCAGCGGCGGAGCCATCCGCTCCCTGGACGGGAGCCGCCGAGGGGCTGTCGTCACCTTCGCCGAGGTGACGGCACTGATCAATGCGCTCGCGGCCAAGGACAATTTCGTCGCCACCGTGTCCCATGAGCTGCGCACGCCGCTGACATCAATACTCGGCTACCTGGAACTTGTCCTGGACGAGCCCGGCCACGAGGACATAGCGGCTGAGCTGAGGATCGTGGAGCGGAATGCCGGGCATCTTCTGGGCCTCGTTAATGACCTGATTGCCGTCGCTTCTGAAAACGTGGAGCTCGTCCTGCAGGACACGGACATTGCCGGTCTCCTTGCCGCAGCCGTGGCAGCCAACCAGGCGCGGGCTGCACTCTGCGGAGTGGACCTGCTGCTCGACGCGGAGGAACCCCTGACCGCACGGGTGGACCCCGCCAGGATCCGGCAGGTGGTGGGCAACCTGATATCGAACGCGGTGAAGTACTCACCGGACGGCGGACGGATCACTGCCCACGCCCGCAGGAACGGCAAAGAGCTGGTCTGCTCGATCACCGACACGGGTATCGGCATGACGGAGGAGGACCAGAACCAGGCATTTACCAAGTTCTTCCGTTCCGCTCGGTCCCGCGATACGGCCATTCCAGGAGCAGGTCTTGGCCTTCCCATCAGCAAGACCATCATCGAAGGACACGGCGGGTCGATCGGCCTCACCAGCGCACCGGGAATGGGCACCACCGTGACCTTCACCCTTCCCGCTGACCCGCGCTGACCCCGACCAGCCGACGCCCAATCGGCTGTTCCGGTCAGCTGTTCTGCTGGAGAGCCCCCGTCAGGAAGCCCAGGACTTCATCGTCCACTTCCTCCACCGACGTCATCCGCACCTTGCGGTCGAAGAAATCGCCGGCACGCACCTTGACGGCCTCGAGCCTGCCCCCGGCCGGGGCGTCCAGCCGGAGTGCGACGTCCACCGCGGTGGTGTTGGCCCGGGTGACCTGGGCGAACTTCCGCCGTGGAGAGTGGAGGGACACGTAACCCTTGCGCATCTGGATTTCCACACCCGCTGTTTCGGCCGCCCACGCCAGGAACGCATCCGCAATGGGCCGCAGCGCGGGGTGGCTCGCGTACTGGGCGTCGATCAGTTCATCGGCGTCGCGCAGCATGAACTCGGGGTAGCCGAACATCTCCCACGACACGGCGTACTGCGCGTAGCCTGTGATCCCGTGTGCGTCCCGCATCCAGTCCCGGAGCTCGCCGTCGTTCTTCAGCCCCGCCTCGCGGCCCCGTTCAGCCCACCATCCGACGTCGTGGCCGGACTTGCGCAGGAGCAGCGACTGGTTGTTCTCCACCATGGTCTGCCAGGTCTTGGCGGCGTTCTTCAGATCGGTCGGATTGCCCATGCTCCGATCCTAATGCGGCCCGCTGCGGCACGTCCTGAAAAAAGAATTCGGGAACCGCGTAACTTTTCCGGAACCCGCAGCGATGTATGGGGAGTGCGGACCGCGTCCGCACCGCTTGAGTGGCCGGATCCAACCTGGCCGTTACTGACACTGTTGTATATGTTTTCGGAGGGTTCCATGTCCTTGTTCACTGTTTTTGCCACTAGCAAGATTGCCGCGAGCGCATTGGCGGCCGGCACGCTGGCGGTCGGTGGCACCGGCGCAGCCGCATTCGCCGGAGCGCTTCCCTCTGACGTTCAGCAGAGCGCCCATGAACTGCTCGGTGCCCCGGCCCCGCACGTAGGCGGCGTTTCCGAGACTGCCACGGCTGACGCCGACGCTTCCGCATCCGCCACGCCGTCCGCTTCCGCTGATGCCGCCGCAACCGCCGCCGCTGAGGACGAGAAGGCTAACGCCGACGCTTCGGCAACGGCTGTTGGCCCGGACGCCGCGGGCCCCGCCGCCTACGGCCTGTGCACTGCCTTCACCAACGGTGGCCTGGCAGCGTCCTCCACCGGTTTCGCATCGCTGGCCATCGCCGCTGAGGGCGCAGCCAACATCGAAGGTTACTGCGCCGACGTAGTTGCCGCAGGCAAGTCCGACAGCCACAAGGTTGACGGTGCCGGCTCGGGCGACGCCTCGGCCGACGTCAACGTCCCGGAGGTCCCGGAGGTTCCGGAAGCACCGGAACTGCCCACCCAGGCTGCCGTTCCGGCCGCACCGGAACTCCCCGCCGAGGTCCCCACGCAGCTCCCCGAGCTGCCCACCTCAGCTGGCCGTCCGTAACACAGCCGCCTATGGTGGATCGCGGGACTCCTTCGCTTTGGCAGGAGTCCCGCGGTGCAACAGGCGCCAGTCCACAGCCTTCCGGAACCCGGATATGTGACCACGCTGCGTGGGATGGAGGAGCCTGACGGTGCTCGACACTTTGGCAGATGAATACGTGCACACGGCCGGGGACGACCCCGCCGTGCTGTTCACCCTTGTCTACCGAAAGTTCTCCGGTGCCGTGCTCGGTTACCTGAGGGCCCGCGGCGTGGATGACCCGGAGGCGGTCACCCAGGACGTGTTCCTGGCTTTCTATCCGAAGCTTGACGGCCTGACCGGCGGACTCCAGGGTGCCAAGTCGCTCATCTTCTCCATTGCCCACGCACGCATGGTGGACCACTACCGCCGCCACGAGCGCACACCGGCCCTCAGTCCCTATGAGTCAGACCTCGACAGGCGCAGTTCGGCCTCCGCCGAGGAACTGGCGCTCGCGAAAGTGGACGGCGGAGGCGCCGGAGCACTCCTTGAAGGACTCAGCCCGGACCACCAGGAAGTGCTCGCACTCAGGGTGGTCGCGGACCTCTCCGTGGAACAGGCCGCCGACGTCATGGGCCGAACCCCGGGAGCAGTCAAACAATTGCATCGCCGGGCGCTCAGCGCCCTCAGGGAACGCGCCTCAATAGGAAGCCAGGCACATCATGAGTGACATCTCCTCATCCCGGGACCAGCGGATCATCGACGAACTGCTGGCCGACGCCGGCATGGACGACGACGGTGACCTTCGCCCCGTCCTGCTGGAACTGCGTGCCCTGGCAGCCGACAGCCCCCGTCCGTCCGCAGCGGTGGAGGCTCTGATGGCACCGGCCGCCATGTTTGCGGTCCCCACCGCGCCCGCCGCAGCCGCCAGCGCCGCAGCCACGTCCGCCATCCCCGCCGTCGACGAACTTGCCGCCCGGCGCCGTCGCAAAAGCCGACTTCCGCTCACCGCCCTCACCGTCGCGGCTGCCCTGGCCGCCGGCGGGGCCGCCGCTGCGGCTTCGGATGAAGACTTCCGCCACACCCTGGGAAACGTCCGTCATGCCGTGACGTTCTTCGTGGGGACCATGACGCCCGGTGGCGGGGGAAAGACACCCGCGCAGCCCGCGCCGGATACCGGAGGAACGGTGCCCGGCACGCCCGCGCCTGCACCGACGTCGCCGGCCCCATCTCCTGCGGACGGCGGGTCAGTCCCCGGCGGGGGAACGCCTGCAGATCCCGCCACGCCCTCACCGGGCGCATCCGGCACCCCCGGGCTCACGCTGCCCGCAAAACCCGATCCCCGGAACCCGGGCAGCATTCCGCGGCATGGCCAGTTGCCCACCGTGAAGCCGCTTCCGTCTCCGCCGGTGAGCCCCGATCCGTCCGGGCTGGTTCCCACGCCACCCGTGGAAGTGCCGACTCCCGAACTGCCGAGTCCGCCGCCGGGGCACTAGCCACGCCGGGCAGCTCAGCCCACGTTTGGCTGAGTCCGCGCGGCGCTAGCCACCCGGAGGCCAGGGCTAGTAGCCGCTGGCCGCGGTCTTCACCATTTCGCCTGCCGGGCTGACCAGATACCAGACGTCGTTCACGCCTTGCCCGGTGATATCCCCGGCGGTCTTGTCCTGGATGTAGTAGTACACGGGAAGCCCGTTGATGGTGACCTGCTTCTTACCCTCCGGCGTCGCGATGGTTCCCACTGTTCCGGTCACGCCGTCAACCGCCGGCGAGTCCGATTCCGTGAGGACCGGTGGCCAGGCGGCAATGCACGCGCCCGTGCAGGCACTGGTTCCCGAGTCCTTGACGTCCTTGGTGAAGAAATAGACGCTCATGCCGTTGGCATCCACCACGATCTGGCCGGCACCGGATGATGCCGTTTTCAGTTCCGCCGCGCCTGCGGGGACGGGGGACGACGCCGGTGCGGACGTTTCGGCAGGGGCGGAGGCCGTCGTCGTTCCCTCCGCAGTAGTTGGCGTGGACGTTCCGGTACCGCCGCCGCAGGCTGTGAGAAGCACGGCCATTGCCACGGCAGACAGCCCTGCACCCAGTTGCTTTTTCATGTCCAGCTCCCTTGGATTCGTGCCGGCCAAAACGGTGGGTCCGGCGCTATCCGGTACGACGTACTTGGGCGGAGAATGGTTCACAGCGGCTGCTCCCTGAACCGTTTGCGCCGCCGCGGCGTCGTAATGGTGGACAGCGGGCGTTCGGCCTGCCGCAGCAGCACGAGGCAGCACACACAATGCAGGGCACCATCAGCACAGCGGGAGGGGCACGGATGCCGCTCGATGAAGACGTGGTGGCAGCGATCTACCGGGAGCACGGCGCCGCCCTGCGGCGGTTTGTGCTGAGCGCCTCCCGGGATCCGCAACTGGCCGACGATGTTGTCCAGGAGACCGTGCTCCGCGTCTGGCAACAGGCCCCGGAGATCACCGGCAGCCTGCGGAGCTACCTCTTCCGCACCGCGCGGAACATCATGATCGACAACTACCGCAAGGCCCAGCGCCGTCCCATCGAGGCGACCGAGCGGGACGTGGCGGATCCGGCGGAAGCCAGCGAACGTGTGGACGAACTGCTCAACCGCGTCCTGATGGAGGAAGCCCTGCTGCGGCTAAGCGCCGAACACCGGGACGTCCTGGTAGCCCTGCACTACCGCCGCTGCACTGTTACGGAAACGGCCGTGGAGCTCAACATCCCAGCGGGGACGGTGAAGTCCCGCGCGTTCTACGCGGTGCGGGCGCTGCGGACCATCCTTGACGAAATGGGGGTGCAGCGGTGAGCGGCGCGGAAATGCACAAACTGCTGGGTGCGTACCTGCTGGGCGGGCTGGAGCCGGCTGAAGCGTCTCGCTTCGAGCAGCACCTCGCCGCGTGCGCGGACTGCCGCCGGGAGTTGGACGAACTCGCCAGCCTGCCTGCGCTGCTGGACGCACTGCCCGTTGCCGACGCCGTCGCCCTCACGGGCACTGCCTCCGCGGCGCCGGCAACCCTGGGGACCGGCAGCGCAGAGGGGGACGGCACTCCCGCAACCCCCGCTGTATCCGTGGAAGCCACTTCGTTGGGGGAGGTGGCTCCCGCGGGCGACCTCGCCGGCCTGCTGGACGAGGTGGCAGTGCGGCGGCGGAAATCCCGACGGCGGTGGACGGCGTTCGTCAGCGCTGTGGCCGCCGCGTGCCTGGCGCTGGGAGTCCTGGCCGCTCCGCTGTTCAACCAGCCGCCAAAGCCGGACGCGAGCTATTCGGTGGAGGCGCCGGGCGGGCTGCAGGTCCAGCTTGCCCTGATGCGGAAGGCGTGGGGGACCGAGGTCTCGTTCACCGGGACCAGCCTGCCCACGCAGGGAACCTTGTCCCTGTGGGTCAAGGGCCAGGACGGCACCGAGGACCGCGCCTGCAGCTGGTCGGCGACGCCCGGCGGCCGGTCCAGGATCACTGGCGCGACGCCCACCCAGATCGGCCGGATCAGCAGCGTGGAACTGCGTAACGAGGGGCAGCAGACAGTGGCTGTCATTTCCATGGTGGACGGCACGTCCGGCGCCCATTGACGCGGTCCGCACCCGGTGGGACGCTGGGCACATGGTCCGCGGCAGGACCGGGCGGTTCGCCCGGATTCAGCCCTTCGGCATCGACAGGGTGGCAGCCGCCGTCGGTGGTGATCCCGACGTGCTCCGCATGGAAAACCTGGACACGGACATCGCGCCGCCGCCGTCGGCCATCATCGCCACCCGCGAGGCGGTGGGAAACAAAGCCGCCAACAGCTGGCTGCCCTTCATCGGGACGTTTGCCCTCCGCCAGGCGGTGGCGCACCGGCTCCGGCAGCAAACCGGGCTCTCCTACGATCCGCGCTCCGAGGTGGTGATCACCGGAGGGGCGCTGGCGGGAATGCTCAGCGTGCTCCTGGCCACCGTGGACCACGGCGACGAAGTGATACTCACTGACCCCACCTATGCGGGAATGATCAACCGGGTCCGGCTTGCCGGGGCGGTGCCGGTCTTTGTCCCGCTGATGGTTTCCGACGGGCGCTGGCGCTTGGACCCGGGGCGGCTGGCTGCAGCGGTTTCCGCCCGCACCCGCGCCATCCTGCTGATGAGCCCGTCCATGCCCTCCGGCCACGTGTTCAACGACGCCGAATGGGGTGCCGTCCGCGACGCCTGCCAGCACGCGGACTGCTGGCTGCTGTACGACGCCGCCATGGACCGGATCCTGTTCGACGGCCTGCCGTACCGCCATCCGGCATCGTTCCCGGAGCTGGCGCACCGGACCATCACCCTGGGCGGCGTCTCCAAGAACTACCGCATGATCGGCTGGCGCGTGGGCTGGGCTGCGGGTCCGGCGGAGGTCATGGGTGACGTTGCCCTCGCCGCGATCTACAACACGGCAGTGGCCAGCGGCTTCGGCCAGGCCGGTGTCCTGGCCGCCCTCACCACAACCGACGACGGTATTGCCGGTGCCGTGCGGGAGTGGCAGTCGCGCCGGGACCTGGTTGCAAATGAACTGGCCGGCCTTCCTATCGTGATTCCCGAGGGCGGCTGGTCCCTGCTGCTGGATGCCGAGGCGCTGGGGATGCGGGCGCCGGACCTGTCCCGGCGGCTCCTCGAAGCGGGCCGGATCGCTGCGACGCCCATGACGGCGTGGGGCCAGGACGTGGCGCCGCGGTATGTGCGGCTTGTCTACGCCACGGAACCGATGGACCGGCTGCAGGGACTCGGGGCGCGTGTCCGGGCTGCCCTTGAAGACTCCGGGCGGGTGCTCAGGCGTTAAGGGTGCGGAACTCCGCCACGAGCTGCGGGTCCTCGCATGCCCGGGCGAACGCTTCGATGCGCTTTTCGATCTCGCGGCCCAGCAGCCAGCCGCCCACCCGCTCAGCCACGGGCCGCAGCCACGCCGGCTGGCAGGAAAAGGTGTACTTCCAGACAGCGCGGGTGCCGCCGTCGGCCGGGGTGAACCGCCACCCGCCGCCAAAGTTGCCGAAGAACCACGGGCCGGACACCATGGTCATGCCCACATTCCGGGGCGGGGCGTAGGAGACGTATTCGCTCACCATCACCAGCCCCATTTTCGAGACCGTCCGGGTGCGGACTCCCTTGCCGGCGGCCCGGGCGCCGTCCAGCCAGCCCTGCGCCGAAATGAATGGATCCCATTTCAGCCGGAACTCGCCTGTGGTCTGGGAGAACGCAAAGGCGGTCTCCGGATCGAGTCGGATGAAGCGCTCGGCGCGTACCTGGGGCATGCGTCCACCCTAGCCGGGCGGGCGCAGCCGGCTCACATCCTGGCCAGTTTTGCCCTTGCCATCTGGAACACGCCATAGGCAATCAGGCCGATTCCGACGGCGGCCAGCAGGTACAGTCCGAACGGTTGGTCCCGCAGGGCCTTCAGGCCGCCGTCGAGCCCGGTGGATTCCTCCGGGTGCGCCTGGACGGTGGCAACGACAATCAGCAGGCCCACCAGCAGGAGCGCAAAGCCCTTTGCGACGTAGCCCACTACCCCCAGCACACTGACGGCGGTGCGCTGCGTGCCTGGCGCAGGCAGCCTGAGGTGCTTTTCAAACGACTTCCGGATGCCGCGGATCCCGTACACGATTCCGGTGACGGCTACGGCTGCGCCGATGACGATCAGCAGCGCAACACCGCCCGGGGCCTTCATCAGGGCCACGGTGAAGTCGCTGGTGGACTGGCTGTTGTCCTTGCCGCTCCCGATGGCGAACGAGGCAAGTGTGACAGCGAAGGCGGCAAAAACCACAGCCTGCCCGGCAGCCTTGAGCTTCCGTTTGAGTTTCTCGGGCTGCGGCAGGTTGCTGTAGTCGAAAATCGCGTCGCTCGCCTGCCAGATGGCCAGGGCCACGCAGGCTGCGAAGCTGCTCCACAGCAGGATGGGACCGGCCGGCTGGCTGGCCAGCTCCTGCACAGCACCGCTGACGTCCGCCTGGCCCTGCCCGCCCATGGCCAGGCGGATGGCGATGGACCCCACCAGGAAATGAAGAAGGCCGCTTACTGCGAACCCGGCGCGGGCCATGAGCTCCATGGGCCGCGAATTGGTGACTTCCTCGGCCGTACCAGCGGCCGATCTCAGTTCTCTTTTGATTTCCGGTTCCTCGCGCAGTTCTCGTGGCCGCGGGCTGATCCCGCCCTGGGTGTTAAAGGCCAATCGTGCCATGGGAACGGGTTCGGGAACAGGTCCGTTTGCGGCAGCCCTTCAGCCAGCCTCTCCGGCGTCCCCTGCCGGCAGCGCGGCCGGAAACTGGCGACGGACGGCCTCGGGCTGGTTAGCCGAAAGTGAACCAGGGCCCGGCAGCGCCGGCCCACGTCCAGAGGCCGCCGGCCAGGTTGAAAGCGGTGAACCCCAGGCCGAGCAGCCCGGTAATCCGCCCGGCGCCCATCCGGTGCGAACGCCTGATGGCCACGATTCCCGTGACCACCGAGGTCAGGACCAGTGCCGCCAGGATGCCCACCAGGACGATGAGCAGGACCCAGTACCCGCTGGTGTCCCGCAAGGGGACGTTGGCCAGGAGCGGCTCGGCGTCGGCCATGATGAACGTGGACAGACTGAACATGGCCGCAACCGGTGCCAGCACGGCGGACGCCAAGCTGGTGATGCCGGCCGCCAGCCCGCGCGAATCAGCGGATCGGCGCTGCGGGGTCGCGGGTTGTGCGGAGGCCATGGTGCATCATAGCCGCCGGTAGCAAAGATCGAAGATGAGGCGGCCGGCCTCGTGGGCCTTGTTTTCGAAGCTCGTCCGGATGCGCCCTTCGAACCGCGGTGCCCAGCCGCCGGTCTCATCCACGCCCTCGTTCGGCCCCGTGTGCTCGGTGCTCACCGGGGCGCGGCCCTCCTTGACGGGCGCGCCGCCCACCAGGGACTCGACGCCGGACTGCCACACCTGGGTCAGGGGACTTTCGGGGCCCCGCCGCTCGCCGTCGTGTAGGTTCACGAAGTCGGCGGAGCCGGCCATGACATCGCGGACGTGCACGGCGTAGTTGGACCAGTCAGTCGCAACGCGGAACAGGCCGCCGGGCTTGAGCGCCGTGGCAACGAGCGCGGCGAACTCGGGCTGGATCAGGCGGCGCTTGTGGTGGCGGGATTTGTGCCAGGGGTCGGGAAAAAAGACCCAGACCTCGCTGACGGATCCGGCCGGCAGCATGGTGGCCAGCACCTCCGGGGCGTTGGCCTCGACCACGCGGACGTTGCTGAGCTTGCGGCTGTTGATCTTGATCATGGTGTTGGCGAGGCCCGGGGTGTAGACCTCCACGGCCAGGAAATCCCAGTCCGGGTTCTCCTCGGCCGCGTGGCAGACGGCGTCGCCCAGGCCCGAGCCGATCTCCACGATCAGTGGCGCCGTGCGGCCAAACTCCCCTTCGGCGTCGAAAACGTAGTCCGGGTGCACCGAAGTGTTGGCGATGTGCCGCGGGACGTCGACAGCCCAGCGGTCCGAGTGCTCTTCCCAGGCCTGCTGGCGTCGCCCCTGCAGGCGGGTTCCGCGGCGCACGAAGCTGACGGGCCGGCCGCCGTAGGTTCCGAAGGAGGCTTGGCTGCCGGGGGTCACTGGGCGGCTGCCCTGTGACTGCTCCGGCGCGGCATCCCGCGACGGGGAAGACTCCGGTGCTGCATCCGGCGTCCGGGCGTGCGTCGGTTCGGGGGTTTCTGGGGATTCACTCATCATTTCCAGAATAGTTGAGTTTTTGTCCAGATAACGCGGGGTGGGAGCGCTCCAACCCGCGTTATCTGGACAAAAACTCCTGCGAGAATGGGCCGGTGACCGAAGCCAACAACGCAGCCGCGGACGCTACCGCGAAGACCACCGCGAACACTGCCCCGAAAACAACCTCACCCGGCGGCGTCCGGAGTGGCACATCCGGCGTGCTGGTGGATGCCGAAGTCGATGAGCTGCCCGCTGCGGAGCCCACCCGCGTCAGCGGACGCCGGGGGCTGATCTACCTCGGCGTGTGCCTGGTGCTGATCGGGCTCAACCTGCGGACGGTGTTCTCCAGTTTCGCGGCTGTGCTGCCGGAAATACGGTCCGACGCCGGGCTGCCGGGCTGGGCGGTGGTGGTCCTCACCACCGCGCCGGTGACCCTGCTCGGGGTATTCGCACCACTGGCGCCGGTGCTCGCCCGGCGCTTCGGCGCCGAACGCGTGCTGCTGGGGGCCATGGCTGTGCTTACCGCGGGTCTTTTGCTCCGCCCGGTCGAGCTGCCCGGCGCCGGCCACCTGCCCGCGCTGCTCGCCGGAACCGCTGCGTGCGGCGCCGCCATTGCCCTCTGCAACGTGCTGCTGCCGGGGCTGGTGAAGCGCGACTTCCCGCACCGGCTGGGGCTGATGGGCGGGCTGTACACCACCGCCATCTGCGCCTCGGCGGCCCTGGGTGCCGGATTCACCTACCCGGTTTTCGCCGCGTCGGGGGAGTGGACAGTGGCGCTCTGGTTCTGGGCGCTGCCCGCCGCCGTCGTACTTTTCCTGTTCCTTCCGCTGGCCCTCAGGCAGCGGCACCCGCGGCACCAGGCCGTGGCCGGCGGCGTCAACGTGTGGCGCTCGGCGGTCGCCTGGCAGGTGACCATCTTCATGGTGCTGCAGGCCATGATGTCGTTCAGCGTGTTCGCCTGGCTGGCGCCCATCCTGCGGGAGCGCGGAGTGGACGGCGGAACGGCCGGGCTGATCGTCTCCGCGTCCATCGTGCTGCAGATGCTGGGTTCCCTGTTCGCGCCGGCTCTGGCCGCGAGGTTCCGTGACCAGCGGGCGATCAACACGGTGGTGGCCCTGATGACCGGCGGCGGGTTCGCGCTGAGCATTTTCGGGCCGCTCGACTTCGTCTGGGTGTGGACCGGGCTACTGGGCCTCGGGCAGGGCAGCCTGACCGCGGTGGCGCTGACCATGATCATGCTGCGGACCCGGGACGGGCACGCGGCAGCACACCTGTCCGGCATGATGCAGGGCGTGGGCTACGGCCTCGGCTCCACGGGAACGCTCATGGTGGGGCAGCTGTACCAGGCCACGGGATCCTTTGCCGCAGCCGGCGTGCTGTTCCTCGTGGTGGGGGCACTCGCCGCAGTGTTCGGGTACCGGGCCGGACGGAACCGTTTCATCGGCGGTTGATGTTCGACGGCGGGCAGCCCACCTACGCGGCCGCACTCTCGCACTTCGTTTCCGCCCTGGAGGACGGGCGGCACCTACGCCCTCGCTGGATGACGGCCCAAGGCTCAGGCCATCGCCGAGGCAACCACCCGTTCCCTGCACAGCGGACGGACCGAAAAAGTCGAGTACTGAGCGCTGACCGGGCGGCGCCACGCCAGGGAAACACCAGAGGCGCCTGCCGGGAAGTTCCGGCGGGCGCCTCTGGTGTTTGGTGCACTTGTTCAGCTCTTGGGCGTCAGTCCTTGGCTGAGCTATTCCTTGCCCAGTCCGGCGGCGCTGACCTTGTCTCCACCGGTTTCGGCGGTGACGCTGTTCAGGGCGGTGAGGTCGAAGATGCCGTTGATGTCCGCCTGCTTGGTGGTGCCGGCGTCCACGCCGTCCTGCAGCAGCTTCTTGTAGGCTCCGGCCAGCGGGTCCACCGTGAAGACAATGTTTTTCAGGGACCGCTCAATGACGTCCGGCTTCAGTTCGGCACCGGACGCGTCCTTCAGGGCGGCGTTGATGACGGTGGATTTCTCGTCTGCTGCAGCGGAGTTGAGCCAGGCCACGGACTCGGCGTGGCCCTTCAGGAGTGCCTTGACGGTGTCCGGATGTTCGGCGGCGAACTTCTTGTTCACGATCAGGATGGTGGTGGGGAACTCGCCCGGCTTGCCGGTCAGCGAACCGTCCCACAGGTCCTTCTCATCCACCAGCACCTTCGCCCCGGCCTGCAAAACAAGGCGGGACGCCCACGGCTCAGGCAGCCACGCGCCGTCGAGCTTGCCGTCCTGGAACAGCTTCAAAGTCTGCGCGTTCTCGGTCGGGTTAATCGCCACGTCGCCGCCGCCGTCCGTGGTGGTCTTGTAGCCCTGCCCGGCCAGCCAGGCCCGCAGCGCCACATCCTGGGTCCCGCCCAGCTGCGGTGTGGACAGGGTCTTGCCCTTCAGATCCGCCGCGGCGGCAATCTCGGGCTTGACCACCAGCTGCGCCCCGCCGGCCGCGGCGCCGGCGATGATGCTGACCGACTCGCCCTGGCTCTTGACGAACGAGTTGATAGCCGGGTTCGGGCCGATATAGGTCGCGTCGATCGCTCCGGCGTTCAGCGCCTCGATCGCGGCCGGGCCGGCGTTGAACACCTGCGTGCTCAGCTTCGTCCCGGCCAGGCTCTCGGCGATGAAACCCTCCTTGACCCCCACCAGGGCAGGGGCATGGGTGACGTTGCCAAAGAAGCCGAGTTTGAGTTCCGCTGCGGGGGCGGCGGCCACGGCGGCCGCCGGCTGTGACTGGGTGCCGCTGTTGAGGTTCAAGGCCACAACCGCTCCGCCGGCGATCAGGGCCACAAGGCCTGCGGCGATGCCGATTCCGAGGGCGCGCTTGCGCTTTGCTGCGGAGTTTTGTGGCTTGGGGGTTTTGCCCGCAACGATGCGGGTGGATCCTTCGGGGTTCTGATGCGATGACATGGGGATTCCTTCAAGAACGGGGCAGCCCGGTAAAGGGCAGCCGCCGGACAAAAGTCGGGGGAACGGAGGCTCGCGGCGGCAGTCTACTGCCGCCCTCCGTTGGGGCCAGCGCCTGGGCCTGTTGCTCTTGTGAAGCTTGTCCGGTGCCCCGGTCCCAGCGCTTGGACTGAGATTACGGTCCGGCATCCGGCGGAAACAATGCCCCGCGACTCCTGCGTTCATCGGCAGTAACGGGGTGACTCGTGGCGTCATCTGCGGCCCTGGAAAGGCCGTGCGGGGCGCCCGAAACGTAACGGGACGTCACGTGGCGTTTCGC
Source organism: Arthrobacter oryzae (assembly GCF_030812315.1). GTDB lineage: Bacteria > Actinomycetota > Actinomycetes > Actinomycetales > Micrococcaceae > Arthrobacter > Arthrobacter oryzae_B. The sequence continues at coordinate 40,796 of NZ_JAUSSM010000007.1, forward strand.
GTGAGCCGCCAATGTGACGGGCCCCCGGACCCGCCCTTTTTGGCGTACGAAGTTAGGTTAGCCTAAACTATTTATGGCCGTCATCGGCCCCATTATTTCCGTCTGCCCGTCTGCAGAGACTTTGAATCTAGGTGGTTCCGTGCGCTTCTCCCTTTCGTCATCTCTTTCCTTGGGGCTCGTGGCGCTTCTTTCACTGTCGGGCTGTGGCTTCAGCGGTCCTACCGCAGGAAACAAGCAGGCGGCCGACACAAATCAGCGGATCGTGGTGGACAACTTCCGGGCCCCGGTGGCGAACTGGGCGCTGGAGAGCGACGCCGCCTACATCCTGTCCTTGTCCGGATGTCTCGAGACCCTGACCCGCTATGACGAGTCACAGGGCAAGATCGTGCCGTTGCTGGCGACGGAGTGGAAGCAGTCCTCTCCCCTGGAGTGGGACTTTACCATCCGCGAAGGGGTCAAGTTCCAGGACGGGAGCGAGCTGACCGCTGAGGCCGTTGCGGGCTCCTTGCAGAGCGTCCTGGGAGCAGCGGTTCCGGCGCGGGCCTTCAACCCCAAGGTGGTCAGCGGGGTCAAGGCGCTCGACGACCGCACAGTACGGGTTACCACCCCGACCGAGAGCCCGCTGGTTCCGTACCGCCTAGCAAGCGTCAACACCGGCGTTCTGTCCCCGGCCGCTTTCAAGGGCGGGACGGTGGATCCTTTCGGCCACTGCACCGGACCTTTCAAACCGGTATCCGAAAAGCCGAAGCAGTCCCTGACACTGGACCGCAATGAGGCTTACTGGGGCGGGGACGTGAAGCTTGCCGGTGCCGAAGTCCGTTTCATCACGGACGGCGCAACCCGGACCGCGCAGATTCAGACGGGTGAAGCCGATATTTCCCTGTCCATTCCCGTTTCCGGGTTGCCCGCCCTGGAAGGGGATGGCAACGTCAAGGTGCTCAAAGCCGATTCTCCGAGGACGGCAACGCTTTACATGAACAATGGCAGGGCGCCGTTCGACGACGTCGACTTCCGGAAGGCAGTCAGCTCGGCATTGGATCTGGAGGCCTTGGCCGCCAGCGTCTACGAAGGCGCGGCCATCGCCGCCAACGGGCCCTTCGCGCCGTCCGAGCCGTGGGCCATCGAGGGCGCCGAGGCACCCAAGCAGGACGTTGAAGGCGCCCGAAAGCTGCTCGCCAGCGCCGGCTACACCGCCAGCCGGCCGCTGGAGATCATCGCGATCGTGGAGCGCGCGGAGTTCGCGGACGTGGCAACCGTCATCCAGGAGAACCTGAAGGCCGTGGGCGTTCCGGTGAAGATCCAGACCAAGGAGTATGCCGCGGTTGAACCGGACCTGCTGTCCGGCAACTACGACATGGTGCTGAGCCAGCGCAACCGCCTGATCGACATCGCCGACCCCATCGGTTTCCTCACCGCGGACTACACCTGCGACGGCACCTACAACCTGAGCCACTTCTGCAACGCCGACTACGACAAGACGATCGCCCAGGCAGCCACGACGGCGGACTCCGAGGAACGGTACCGGCTCTACGCCAAGGCCGGGCAGATCCTCCAGGACCAGGCCGTGAACGTCTGGCTCGTCAACGAGCAGGCCATCGATGCCGTCCGGGCCGACGTTCAGAACCACGTCCAGGACCCGCTGTCCCGCTACGTGGTCAGGGCGGAAACAGCCAAGCCCGGATCCTGACCGTGGCCGTCCCCGCTAACAGACGAGATCAGCGAGGCGCGGAGTGATACCGTTCCTCGCCCGGCGAACGGCTGCCCTGGTGGCAGCCGTTCTTCTGGCATCCTTTGTAGTTTTCCTCATCCCCTACGTGACTCCGGGCGATCCCGTTCGGAAAATCATCCGCTCCCGCGTGGCCGGCGATGTTATCGACGACTCCGCCGTCCAAGCGTTGAGCCTCCAGCTGGGCCTCAACGATCCCCTGTGGGCGCAGTACCTGCGCTGGCTGGGGCGGCTCAGCAGCGGCGACATGGGCCTGTCCTACACCAGCCGCACTCCGGTGGCCGAGCAAGTGCTGCCGGCGCTCTGGATTACGCTCAGCCTGGTGGTCCTGGCCCTGGCCATTGCGGCCACCATCTCCGTGGCCCTCGGGGTCACGGCTGCCCTGCAGGAGGGACGCCCCGCGGACAAGGTGATCACGGCCGTCACCCAGGCGTTCATTGCCCTTCCCGAGTACTGGCTGGCGCCGATGCTGGTGCTGGTCTTCGCCTTGCAGCTTTCCCTGCTGCCCTCTGCGGGTTGGGAAGGACCGCACTCAGCAGTCCTTCCAGTGGCCGTCCTCGCCTTGCGGCCCACAAGCTACTTCACGTCGGCGGTGCGCGAGGGTGTCCTCGAGGCGCTGAGCGCGGAGCATGTCGTGGCCGCGCGGAGCCGGGGACTCTCCCACCTTCAGACCGTATGGAAGCACGTAATCCCCAACGGCCTGCTGCCCCTCACCACCTTGGTGGCAGTGTGGTTCGCAGGGCTGCTGGGCGGATCCGTCATCGTCGAGGTCATCTTCTCGATCCCGGGCATGGGACGCTTGCTTTTCGACGGCGTCCTGAACAGCGACATTCCCCTGGCACAGGGCGCGGTGGTGGTCGTCGTCGGGCTTGCTGTCCTGCTGACCACAGCGGCGGACCTGGTCCACGGACTGCTCAACCCCCAAATCAGGATGAGCCATGCGTAAACTGCCTCCTCACGTCCTGGCCGCCGGGTCGCTGCTGGTCCTTATCGTGATGTCCGTGGCCCTGGCCGCCTGGATAGCGCCTTATCCGCCCGCCGAACAGAACCTCGCCGCCCGGCTGGCCGCGCCCAGTGCCGCCCACTGGCTCGGCACTGACAACCTGGGCCGGGACACCTTGAGCAGGCTGCTCGACGGCGGCCAGTTCTCGTTGACAATCGCCGCCCTGGCCACGGTGCTCACGGCCGTAACGGGCACCGCGGTGGGCGTGCTCAGTGCGCGTCGGCGCGGCTGGCTCGACGAGTTCTTCACCCGCACCAACGACGTGCTGCTGGCCATGCCGGAGATGGTGGTGGCCCTCTTCCTGGTGGCCGCAATGGGTACCGGCTATCACTCGCTGCTGCTGGCCCTTACCGTGACCGGCTGGACACCGTTTGCCCGGCTCGCCCGCTCGCTCGCCTATGACGTTTCGGCCCGCGGGTTCATCGAGGCAGCCCGCGTGGTGGGCTGCCCGCCTTCCTTCATCGTCCTCAAGCACATCCTGCCCCACCTGGCCGGGCCGCTGCTCGGACAGGCCGCCCTGCGGTTCGGGCAGTTCCTTATCAACGTTGGCGCGCTTTCCTACCTGGGGCTCGGGGTGCAGCCGCCGCAGTCGGACTGGGGATCGATGCTTGCAACTGCCCAGCCGTATGCGGTGAGGGCGCCGATGACCATCCTTGCCCCTGGTCTGGTGATCTTCGTCGTCGCTCTTTGCGTCACCTTGATCGGGCAGCATGTGTCGCGCATGACCGGAAGCCGCCTGCTGCTGTCAGCTGCTCCTTCCCGGGCGGTGGCGGATGCCTGAGGGGCTGGTTATCGAAAAGCTGAGCGTGGGCACCGGCTCGAGCCCGGGAGGTCACCCGTCGATCCTGTCCGAGCTGGACCTCACTGTAGCCCCGGGGGAGTTTGTAGCCCTGGTGGGAACGTCGGGAAGCGGCAAGACGATGACGGCCCTCAGCGTCATGGGCCTGCTGCCGCCAAGGATCCATGTTGAGACCGGCTCCATCCGGCTGGGCGGGACGGATTTGCGGGCGGCCGGCGAAGCGGAGCTCAACCGCGTGCGCGGAGGCCGGATCGGCATGCTGTATCAGCAGCCCAAGCGCATGTTCAACCCCCGGAAGACCGTTGGGAACCATCTGGCCGAGCCGCTGAAGCTTCACCGCGGGCTTCGGGGGAGCGCTGCCAGGAGGGAGGCGCTGGATCTGTTGGCCGGCGCAGGATTCGAGGATCCGGCTTGGTGCGCCCGGGCTTATCCGCACCAGCTGTCGGGAGGAATGGCCCAGCGGGCCATGCTCGCCGTCGCCATGGCCGGGCGGCCCGAACTGCTGCTCGCGGACGAGCCGACCTCGGCCCTGGACAAGGTGCTCGAGCGGCAGATCCTGGTGCTGATCGACCGGCAGAGGCATAGCCGTCGGCTGGGCGTCCTGTACATCACCCATGACCTCGCCACAGTTTCCGCCTTCGCGGACAGGGTGGTGGTGATGGAAGCCGGCCGCGTCCGGGAGTCGGGACCGGTCAGAAGGGTGCTGGACACGCCTCTGGCCACCTGCACCAAGGACCTCGTGAGAGCATCGGCTTTTCCCGCGGCGCCGGCGTCCGCGGCCACCTCGTCGCGCACCATCCTGGACCTGCACAGGGTCACCAAGCGGTTCCGGTCCACCCGGCGCGGCGCCCGGCCCGCGTTGGAGGACGTGTCGCTTGATCTGAGGGAAGGCGAGATCCTCGGGGTCCTGGGGCAGTCAGGATCCGGAAAGAGCACCCTTGCGAGGCTGATCCTCGGACTCGAAACCCCGGACAGCGGAAGCATCACCCGGTCCCTCGGTGGGAAGGACAACCCGTCCGGAACCGCGGGCACTGATGTGCAGCTCGTCTTCCAGGAACCGCACGATGTGTTCGACCCCAGGATGAAGCTGCGCACCAGCCTGGAGGCGCCCCTGCTGCAGCGGCGGGACTGCAACGCGGAGGACCGCGCTGTGCTCATCGAAGGGGTGGTTCGCGAGGTTGAACTCGACCCTGCGCTGCTGGATAGGTACCCGAGCCAGTGCTCAGGCGGGCAGCTCCAACGGCTCACCATCGCCAGGGCACTCCTGCTGGAACCGGCAGTCCTCATCTGCGACGAAGCCACGTCGGCCCTGGACGCGGTGACACAACGGAAGGTCCTGGACCTGTTGCTGCGCCTGCACCGCGACCGCCGGCTTTCCCTGATCATGATTTCCCATGACATGAACGTCCTGCGCTACATGAGCCACCGCGTGGCCGTGCTCTTTCAGGGCGCCCTGGTGGAAGTGGCGCCCACCGCAGAGTTCTTCGCCGATCCCCGGCACCGGCACAGCAAGGAACTCGTGGCAGCGGTGCTCCCCGCCCCCAAGGCGGCCCCGGCAGGTCAGCACGTGGAAGAAATCCATGCCGTTTAGTGGCTAACGAACTGAAACGCGGACCCTGCTCAGCACCCAGCTCGCTCCCAGCGGCGCTGACCTCACCCGGTCCGGGGGTATGGGGAAGTCACGGTCCCATCACGTACCACTGCCTGCAGGTACTGCATGGCCGATTCCTTGGTGAGGCCGTAGTCGCGGATCAGGGACCATACCGCCAATTCGGTCACGGACAGAGGCGGTTGGGTGATGGCCGCCCCGGCATTCCGTGCCAGATCCAGCAGCAGCCGGCACACCCTGGACAGGCGTCGCGCGCAGGCGACCGCGTGGATGACATCCCCGCTGGAGAAGGCGTGCGGAGCGGCTGCGTAAAGTGTCAGCGCGGCGCTGAGCTCCCCCTCCACAAGAATGGGGACGGACAGCACCGATCTCACGCCTTGGCCGACGACGGCGGCGGAGAACCCAGGCCACAGGCGGTCGACGGCGGCATCGGGGATGTGGACGAATTCGCGGCTTGCCGCCGCGGTCAGGGCAGGACCGTCCGCGAAGGAGTTTTGAACGCCGTCGACCTCCCGTGCCCTGGCGGAGCCGGAGGCCCAGTTCCGGACTTCACCAGGGCCCACATGGGTGATGGCCCACAGGAAACCCCGGGCTGCGCCGCCGAGGTCTTCAACGAACTCCTGCGCTGCCTCGCTGAGGAATGTCTGCACATCGGGACTGTCCAAAACGGCGGACGGGAAAGCCGGTGGTTCCGGTTGACTGTTCGATGGGATAGCTACCGCCATGTTCCACGCTCACATTAGGACGCTCCGGCTCACTGCAAAACCCTGTATGAAAAGCATATGACCGTCCCGGGCAATTAACCCCGTACTTGGTCTCCCGCTTCGGCCTTCTCATTTTGGAATTCCGACGTTTTGGGTGGAGGAGGCAGGGTGGCATTGGAGCCGCCCCGCCTCCACGCGCTCGCCCTATCCCTGCGCCCGTCTTTCGGGCTACCTGTTGCGATGGAAAGCAGGACGAGGGTTCACGCATGCCGGAACTGGGTCCGGCGGTCAGCGGGCTTTGGGGCGGTAGTCGCCCGAAGTCTGCAACGGATTTAGCGGCGGGAACCCTGGCTGGTCAGCGGATTTTGCAGTGCTGTTTCTCGGAGAAGCTGCAGACGAAGGGTACGCGCTGTCTCCATGTGCTCTCGGGCGATTTTTCCGGCGGCGTCGCTGTCCTGCTGCTCAATAGCGTGTATTAGGGCCTCGTGCTCGTCCAGCGCCGCCTCCCAGCGGTTAGCCGTGGAGAGTGTGGAACGCGGTGCATGGATGAGGTGGGTGGACAACCTATCCAGCAGGTCCTGGAGGACAGAGTTGTGGGCACAGTTCCACACGGCGGCGTGGAACTCCAGGTTGGTGGTGATCCTCGTGTGGTCATCCGGTTCCTGAAGTTCCCGGTCCCGCTGCAGCAACGCTTCAAGCCGCATCAGGTCGGGGAACTGCCTGGCACGGGCTGCCTGGCGCGCCGCTTCCTCTTCGAGGAGAATCCGCATGTCATAGATTTGGATAACCTGCTGGGGGTCCACTTGGGGAACCTGCAGGCCCCTGGCCACGCGCTCGAGGAGCCGTTCCTGCTGCAGGCGCGAGAGCGCCTCCCGGACAGGTGTCCGGGAGACGCCAAAGCGGGTGGCAAGTGAAGTTTCTCGAATGGCGGTGCCAGGCTGATGCACTCCGGACAGGATTTCGCTGCGCAGGGTCTGGAAGATGCTCTCTCCATCGATACGTGGAGTTGCTGAGTCCGTCACGTGGCTGGTCCTTGAGGATTTGGAGTGGTTACGCAGGGTGCTTATTCCAAAGGAACTTTACGCCAGAACGCCTGCGCGCCGTCCGAAGACGCAGCCTGCAGCAAGTCCGGTGCCGCCGGGGTAGTTGATGCTGAAGAGTCCGCCGAGCATTTCACCGGCCACGAAGAGGCCTTCGATGTGCTTTCCGTCGGCGTCCATGACGCGACCGTGGGTGTCCGACTTGATGCCGCCGAACGTGAAGGTAATCCCGCAGGTGACCCCGTAGGCGTAGAAGGGTCCGGTTTCGAGGGGGGCGCCCCAGTTGCTCTTGACCGGTTCGGTGGTGGCCTTCCGGCCGTCCTTGATGGTGGGGTCGAACGGGACGGAGCGGTCGATCGAGTTGTTAAAATCCGTCACGGTTTTGGACAGGCTCTCCGGGTTCAGGCCGATTTTGGCGGCCAGGTCCTCGATGGTGTCCGCGACCTCCACCGAGATGCCGGGCATGTCGTATTCCTCACTGCGCAGCATCGGACGCAGGGTTGCGTCGAAGATCTGGTAGGCCACTGACCCGGGCTGCTTGAGGATTTCCTTGCCGTATTTGGCGTAGGTGTAGTTCCTGAAGTCCGCGCCTTCGTCTAGGAAACGCTTGCCATCCGTGTTCACGATGATGCCAAACGGGTAGCTCTGCCGGGTCAGCCGGTTGGTCAGTTCGCGGTTGCTCTCGTTCGTGGCCGTGAAGGCATCCCACTGGACGCTGTGGCAGGTGCTCCAGTCGCCGCCCTTTGCGGCACCGATCGCCAGGGCTGCGGCGATCATGTCACCGGTGTTGTACGGAGTACCCCGGACCTTGGCGTTCTGCCAGCCTTCGCCCAGGTGCTCCCGCCGCCACTGGGGGTCGGACTCAAAGCCGCCGGCAGTAAGGATCACGGATTCGGCCATAAGGCGCTGCTCGCCTTCAGCGGTTTTGACTACGACGCCGGCAACGCGGCCGTTCTCGACGACGAGGCTTTGCGCCGCGTGGCCATAGCGGACATCGATGCCGAGCTCCGCAGCTACCCGCGTGTGGTCCTCGATCAGGCCCTCACCGCCGCCCACGTTACCCACGTGCAGGCCGCCCCAGAAGAGGTAGGAACCGTCCGGGCGCTCATAGGCCTGGCGCTCGTACATCAGCCGGTACTTCAGGCCAAGCCCGTTGAGCCACCGAAGGGTGGACTGACTTTCAGCGATCAGGACTTGGGTTAGCGCGGGGTCGTTCCGGCCTTCTGTTACCTTTTCCAGGTCCGACTCGTATTCCTCAGCACTGTAGGGCGGAACAACGGTGCGGCCGTGCCGTTCATCCGGTTCCAGCAGGCCCTGCAAATCATCGAGCCCGTTATGCACTATCCGGGTGGCGCCGGCGGTGTAGAAGCTGTTGCCGCCTGCCATGTCCTTCTCGCCTTTTTCCAGCAATATGACGCGCCGTCCGCGCTCCGCTGCAGCGTGCGCCGCCGTAAAACCGGCGTTCCCGCCGCCCACCACAATCACGTCAACGCTGTCCGCTGTCCGCGGTCCGGCTCCATTACCGATCGACATTGGCTGTCCTTTCACTGGTTGATGAATCCAACTGTATACAAACGTATGCATTAGGTGCAAGATGGATTCATGCAAGTTCAAAGTTGCCGGTGACTGCCATCACAGGTATAAATGTATTTCATTGTGTACAGCAGTATCCGAGTGGATCCTTGTGCTTTCGCACCGCCCAACAACGTCGTTACGGAACGAGAACCATGAAAAAACCCCTCCTCAATGCCGTGTTCGGCCTGGTCGTGGCCCTGGTGGCCGCGCTTGCGTTCGTGAATGCCGGCACGGCCGGTGGAACGAGCACGGCCCGGAACAAGCTCACCCTGATCGCCCCGGCAGCACCTGGTGGCGGTTGGGACGGATTTGCCCGTGAAGGGCAGCAGGCGCTCAAGAGCGGCGGCGTGGTCAATAACGCTCAGGTGGTCAACGTGCCCGGAGCAGGCGGGACCATCGGCCTGAGCCAATTTGTCCAGATGCCCGGACGCGAAGACGCCCTTCTCGCGACCGGTGGCGTGATGGTGGGGGCCATCGAACTCGGCGACAACCCGGAATCAATGGTGGACGTTGTCCCCATTGCCCGGCTGGCAGATGACTACGCAGCCCTCGTGGTTCCGGCCGATTCTAAGTTCAAGACCCTCGACGATTTCCTGGCAGCCTGGAAGCAAAATCCCGGCGGAACATCAATCGGCGGAGGTTCCCTTGGCTCGATCGACCACCTTCTGAGCGCCATGGTTGCCAAGACGGTCGGCATTGATCCCCGGGACGTCAACTACATCGCCTACTCCGGCGGCGGTGAGGCCCTGACCTCGCTGCTATCCCACACCACCTCGGCCGGAATGTCCGGTTACAACGAAGTCAGCGACCAGATCGAAGCGGGCACGCTGCGAGCCCTGGCGATCTCTTCGGACGAGCGGCTGGAAGGAGTAGACGTTCCCACGTTCAAGGAGCAGGGCGTGGACGCGGCGATGTCCAACTGGCGAGGATTTGTGGCGACGCCCGGCATCACGGGCGAGGCGAAGGCGGAATTGATCCGCATCGTCGGCGAGATGCGCAGCAGTGACCACTGGCAGGAAGCCCTGAAGCGCAACAACTGGACGGACACCTTCACCACCGGCGAAGAATTCGAGCAGTATATCAACAACGAAGTTGCAACGGCCCAACAAATCGTAAAGGACCTCGGCCTATGAGCCTCACCCAGAACCAGCCAGAAGCAGTTCCCGTGGTAAAGCCGCAGGAAAAGGCCAGGCCTCGCTTTGGAACAGGCCGCAGCGAATTCGTCGTCGTCGCCGTGCTCTACGCAGTGGCCATCTTCCTCACCATTGGCACCGCAACCATGCATGTGCAGGGCAAATCATCCCCCGGGCCGCAGTTCTTCCCCATCATCGTGTGCATCGTCCTCTACCTCGTGGCCACCCTCCTGGCCATCCAGATCCTTCGCTCACCGAAGGTCCCGGACAACGCCATCCACCCCGGACGCGGGCAGTTCTCCCCGGACATGCTGCATGACCTCGGCCACCTTGGCAAGGAAGGAGACGAGGTCTGTGACGATGAAGCAGCCCAAGCGCCGGCCAAGACTTGGAAGACCTACTCAGACTGGCGCACCGTTGGCATGCTGTTCGCTGGCGTCGTGGCCTTCGTCGCGCTGCTGGAACCGCTGGGCTGGATCATCAGCGCGACAATGCTGTTCTGGACCGTCGCCTACGCCCTCGGCAGCCGCCGACGATTCTTCGACATCGGCGTGGGCCTGCTCTTTTCCTCAATCATTCAACTGGCCTTCGGCGCCGGGCTGGGCCTCAGCCTGCCCTCCGGTCTCATAGGAGGGATCCTTTAATGGAACAACTCGAACTCCTCATGGGCGGTTTCGCCAGCGCTCTGACCCCCATCAACCTCCTCTGGGTGCTGATCGGCGCCCTGCTGGGCACCGCCGTCGGCGTCCTTCCGGGGCTCGGCTCCGCCATGGCGGTGGCGCTGCTCCTCCCCGTGACCTTTTCCCTGGAACCGACGGCAGCATTCATCATGTTCGCCGGTATCTACTTCGGCGGCCTCTTCGGCGACTCCACGTCAGGAATCCTGCTCAACACTCCGGGCCACTCATCGGCAATCGCGTCCACGTTCGAGGGACACCGGATGGCCAAGAGCGGACAGGCGGCCAAAGCGCTTGTCACGTGCGCCATCGGAGCCTTCATCGGCGGCCTGATCGCCACCACCCTAGTGGTCTTCTTTGCCCCCACGCTGGTCAAAATGGCCACGGTGTTCGGCCCGGCCGAGTACTTCGCCCTGGCAGTGTTCGCATTCCTTGCCATATCCGCCGTCGTCTCCGAATCCGTGATCCGCGGTATCGCGGCGCTGGGGATCGGTCTCGCTCTGGCCCTCGTCGGAATTGACGGTCCTAGCGGCACCGCCCGCTTCACCGTCGGCATGCCCCAGCTCTTCGACGGGATCTCCGTCATCGTCATCACAGTCGGGCTTCTGGCACTCGGTGAGGTTTTCCACATCGCCTCCCGCATCCACCGCGATCCCGTCGCCACCCGCATCGAAACCAAGGGCCGGGCCCGGCTCAATCTCTCTGATTTCAAGAAGGCGCTGCCCGCCTGGCTCCGCGGAACGGCATTCGGCGCCCCGTTCGGGCTGATCCCCGCCGGCGGCGCGGAGGTGCCCACCTTCCTGGCCTACGGCACCGAGAAGCAACTGGCGAAACGCCGGGACGACCCTGAATTCGGCACCACCGGCTCCATCCGCGGCCTCGCAGCCCCCGAAGCCGCGGCCAACGCCACCGCCGGCACAGCAATGGGAGCACTTCTCGCATTGGGGCTGCCCACATCAGCCACCGCCGCGATCATGCTGGCCGCATTTCAGCAATACGGAATGCAGCCAGGACCCCTGCTCTTCGAACGAAGCGGCAACCTTGTCTGGGCACTGCTGGCCTCACTGTTCATCGGCCTGGTGATTCTTGTGATGATCAACATCCCGTTCGCCTCCGTCTGGGCCAAGCTGCTGAGCATCCCCAAGCACTACCTCTACGCCGGCATTACCGTTTTCTCCATGCTCGGCGTGTATGCGGTCAGCTCCGCGGTCCTGGACCTGTGGCTACTGATCGCCATTGGCCTCATCGGATTCCTGATGCGCCGCTACAACATCCCGCTAGCACCAGTACTGATCGCCGTGATCCTCGGGCCGATGGCCGAGACTGAACTCCGCCGCGCGCTGGCCGTCTCCGAGGGGGATCTGGGCATTTTGGTGGACAGCCCGATCACCGTCACCCTCTACCTGGTCCTGGCCGCCGCCCTAGCGCTCAGCGCCGTCCAGCACCTCCGCCACCGGGCCAGCCGGAAGGTCTAGTTACCTGACCCAACCACATGAGAGCCCCTGCGCCTCCATGGCCTCCACGGGTCGTCGAGATGCAGGGGCCCCCGTTTTCTGAGGTGGCTCACCGGCCGTCCGCCTGGCCTGTATGTAGCCGCAGTTTTCCGCGCCCGCCCGCCGTCAGGGCACAATGGAAAGCATGACCCTTACGACCTTCGCCCTCGTCCGCCACGGCCAGACGGACTGGAATGCGCAGCGCCGGCTGCAAGGTGCCACCGACATTCCGTTGAACGACGTCGGCCGCGGCCAGGCGAGCGACGCCGTCGCGGTCCTGTCCGGCTACGAGTGGGATGCCATTGTGTCCTCGCCATTGAGCCGTGCCGCGGAAACCGCCGACCTGATTGCCGCCGGGCTCGGGCTCAGCGTGGCCCGGCGCGTGCCGGAACTTACCGAGCGTAGCTTTGGGCCCGCGGAGGGCCTGCAGGCCGGTCCGGAACTGGACGCACTGCGTACCCCCGGCGGTTTCCGCGGCGCCGAAAGCGAGGACGAGGCAGCCAGCCGCGGGCTGGCCGCTCTGGACGCGCTGGCCGAGGAGTTCCGAGGCCGCCGCGTCCTGGTCGTCGCCCACGGCACGCTCATCCGCGTGACCCTCAGCCGGGCACTCGGCCGGACCCTGCAAAGCATCGACAACGCCGTGCTCAACCTGGCCCACCACCATGCCGTTGATGGCTGGCAGCTGGAATACTTCAACGGCGAGCGCGTTGTGGCTGGCGTTCAGGTCTGACCCGCAACGGTCCTTGGTACTGGGGTTGACGGTCCCTCAACCTAGGACTGGTAATACTCCTCCGTCGGCGTGAAGCCCGCACGGTCCACTTTCCGGTGGTAGTGCACTCCGGCAATGCCGCCCAGCACGGCGCCCACCAAGGCTGTCGCGGCCACGGCAATGACCGCGATGACGCCGCTCGTACTTAGCTGACCCTCGCCCACGGGAAGGCGGAGGAAGCTGTTGAGCGTGCTCAGCACATTGAGTTGCCCACCACTGAACATCGCCAAGAGGGCCACACCTGCGGCCACTATCACGGCCCACAACCACACCATGAGCCCCTGGCCGATGCCGTTGAAGCGCGCCATCCGTCCAGCGACGTAGCCGCCGGAAAAATAGGCGAGGAAGGGGATCGTCAGGAGCACGATCACACCGGTCATGCCGCCTGATGATGCCATACCGGCTTCCGCGATGAGGTCCATTCCGGCCAGAAAGCCGGCACGGCCGGCCGCCGTGACGGCAGCTACCAGCAAGACGGCCATTGCCGTCGCGGTCAGCCAGCCGAAGAAGGCTGAGCCGATCTTGATGCCGCCGAACCGCTCCTCTTCGCGGGCAACCACGGTTTCCCGGGTAGCGGCGACCGGGTCTTTCGTAAAAAAGCCTTCCATTGGGCCGCTGGTGGCATCGACGTACCCGGGGTCCTCATGGACGGCGTTTTCGCCATAGGGGACAACGCCGTCGGACTCTTCGTAGTAGCCGTCGTCAGGACTGCGGTCCGAAGCGCGGGCATCCGGTGGGCCCACCGGTTCGGGAACGTCATCCCCAACTCCGTCGCGTCCTCGCCCGCCAACAGGATCCCTTGCGCCGCCCATCACGCTTCCTCGCTTTCAATGTCCAACCAGCTCGATCGCTGAACCGGCAAGTGCGGCGGACTGCTCAGGAATCCATCATCGTCATTCACGGGCCGCCGCCCCACAGGCGCTCACCTCCGCTGCGCGGCCGGTGAGTAATACCCAAATTAGTCGCGCCCCGGTGCGGCCACGAGGGGCTTTCGGCCTTACTTGGACTTCGTCTCCGCTTCACACGGATAGACGGGAGGCTCAGCGTAAAACGCCGGTCTCAGGCAGCCTTTCGTGCTTTGTGGTTGCCGTTCGAACGGGACCGTGATGATGCGTTCGCCGGCGGCTTGCTTCCGGCCGCCACGTGGCTGCCCTGGGCAACAGTCGTATCCCCATGGAGGCGGACCCCGTGGGAAATAACGGCGCCTGCCCCGATCCGGGAGTGGCTGCCGATATGGACCCTGTTGCCAACCACGGCTCCCGGCCCGACGTACACAGCATCGCCGATCACCACCCGGTGACCAATGTGCGCCTGCCGGTCGATCCAGCTGCCACCGCCAACGCGGCACCCCGACTCCACGCGGGCGCCGGCCTCCACATAGGCGCTTGAACTGATGAACGACGTCTCGTGCACGTCGGCACCACGCCCGATCAGACCGCCGCCGTTTGAGTGCCGGTGGTAGGTGATGACCTTCCCGGCGTCGTCTTCAACGGTTTCGATTTTCCTGCTCATTACCTTCCTGTCAGTCCGGAGCAACCCATAACATCGGACACTCCTTTTAACACCCGAAACGCGACGTGCATTCCATGCGGAAATTCGTGCCGGGGGATCAATTTTGCGGAACATACAGGCCGTTCCGATGGTTATTTATTCAAAGGGCTCAGGCTTCCCACAAGGAGGTGCAGGGTGACCGCGAATGACAAGGATCTGTCAGGACGCCGGCCCTACGGTGGTGTTCCTGGCGCCGGATACGTGGCGGGTGCCAGCACTCACCCGTGGCGCCGGTATGTTGCTTTGGGGGATTCGTTCACGGAGGGAGTGGGCGACCCCGACCCGCGGAGCCCGGGCGGAGTGCGCGGTTGGGCCGATCGTGTGGCAGAGGAACTCAGCATCGGTCATGAGGACTTCGCGTACGCCAACCTTGCTGTGCGCGGCTTGCTGTTGGAGCAGATTCTGGAACGGCAAGTTGGGCCCGCGCTGGCCCTGCAGCCGGACCTGATCACGCTTTCAGCGGGAGGCAACAACATGGTTTTCCGCGGCGGCGATCCGGACAAGTTGGCTGACAGGCTCGACGGCGGTGTGGAGCTTTTGAGTTCTTCCGGCGCCACTCTGGTGCTCTTCACCGGCCCCGACTGGAGATCAACCCCCGTCCTGGGCCGCAACCGGACCAGGATTGCCGTCTTCAACGAAAACATCCGCTCCATCGCGTCCCGTCATGACGCCGTGATCGCCGATCTGTGGGGACTGAGAAAGCTCAGGGACCCACGGATGTGGGACCAGGACCGCCTGCATCTCTCCCCGCAGGGCCACCACGCCGTGGCAATGATGGTGTTGGACACGCTTGGTGTCCCGCACCGGCTCCTGCCACTGGAACCCGGGGACCTGCCGCGAGGCGGTTGGCCCGAGGCCAGGGCAGGAGACCTGATGTGGGCACGCAGGTATCTCTTGCCGTGGGTGTGGCACCGCCTGCGGAAGCGGGTTGCCCTGGAAGAGCTGCGGGCAAAGCGCCCAATTCCGGCCCCTGTGAATAGCCTTGGGCAATCTGCTGCCGAAATGAAGGACCTGAGCAAGTAGGCAGACAGGTCTGTCTACTTGCATGCCTGCGGGCCGCCGGTCCGCAGGAAGCCCAACTGTCCAAGACACGGCCAGGCGTAGAGTGGAACTGGTATCTCATTCGTTTTGCCAAATGAACCGTACGAACCACACAGACGTCATTAGGGAAAGCAACTGAAGCTGTTCTGGCGCTTTCTGCCGAGGAGGTGAACCATGGACAAATCGAACCAGCGCAGGGACATGAGTGATCGTATCCTCAAGATCGCGTCCGACCTGTTCACCGCCGAAGGCCTGCACCAGGTCGGTATCAACCGCATCATCGCCGAGGCCGGCGTGGCCAAGGCAACCTTCTATAAATACTTTCCGACCAAGGATGACCTGGTCCTCGCCTACGTCGATGAGCTGGGGCTCGGCTGGGCAGCCGCGTTGAGGGAGGCGGCAGGTCCGATCGCCACCCACCCTGCAGACCAGCTGCTCGGCATGTTCGACGCCCTTTCCCGTGGCAGGCACCCCGGAGACCAACGCGGTGCCGCGTTCCTTCGGGCCGCAGCCGAGATCCGGCCCGGTACCGCTGCCCACCTCCGGGTCGCCTTGCACAATGCGCGGGTCCTGGACTGGATAACCCGGCTGGCACGCCAGACGGGAGCAATCGACCCGTATGCACTCGCACGGTCGCTTGCGCTCATCCTTGAAGGGGGACAGGCATGCGAGATCACGTCGCCCGGGCCTGACACACCCGAAATTGCCCGGTCGGCCGCCCGGCAGATCATGCGCACCGCCATACCCCGTCCCGCGCAGGCCGCACGGCCGCAGGTCGCGGCCGCCCGGAACTCGATCTGACCCGGAACGCCACCGGAGGCGGCCGACCGCGGTGCCGGCACCCGCGGCCGCCGCCCACCGTCGCCCGCAACGTTTGAGCTAAGTCCCCGCGATGCGCCGGGCGTGCTCGGTTTCGGACGGGGTCGGGTGGACTGTAGTGCTTCCCCGGAATTCCCAGTGGCTCACCACGCCTTCCGGGCTGGTCACCGTGCCGGAGTGGAGCGCCCGGTCTATCCTCCGGCGCACCTCCGCTTCCTGTTCCGGCTCCGCGGCGAAGACGACCCGCAGCACAACGGTCCCGCCGGCCCTTTCGGCCGTGGTGTGGTGGGCCGCCACAGGGCAGGGCGGGCTGTGGTCCCAGCTCCCGCATAATTCCAGCGTGATGGCTCCGCCGGGGCCGCGGACGTCGCCGTCGGGAGCCATCCCAACCGTTGCCTCATGTACAAAAGCTGCCCGCATGGCGCCATTCTCCCATCAACAACGAAGGCCGGGCGGCCAAGCCGCCCGGCCTTCGCCGACTTACCGCGAGGCGACGCTAGCCGCGCAGGTCCTTCCCCTTGGTTTCGGGGATGCTGAAGACGAACGCCGCGCTAATGAGCAGCAGCACCACGGCGTAGACATTGAACAGGCTGGGCAGCTGAAGCGTGGTGCCCAGCCACTGCTGCAGGTACGGTGCCGTTCCGCCGAACACGGCCACGCAGATGGAGTAGGGGACACCGACGCCCACGGTGCGGATGCTGGTGGGGAACAACTCCGCGTAGACGGCCGGAACGATGGCCGCGCTGGCTGCGATGAAGATGAGCATCACGGACATGCCGACCGCAAGCTGCCACGCGGAATCCTTCAGAAGCCACGTCATGGGGAAGTGCATCACGGCCGAGCCGATGGCGCCGGCCCAGAGGACCTTCTTGCGGCCGATCCGGTCAGACAGCTTGCCCCAGAACGGCAGGGCGGCAATGAATACGATGTTGCCGATCACGCCGGCCCAGAGCGCTTCGCCGCGGTCGATCTTGAGTGCGGTCGTGGCATAGCTCGGAGCCACCACGCCCCAGATGTAATAGATCACCGTCAGCCCCACGGTCAGGCCGATCACCTGGAGGGCCTGCTTGCGGTGCCGGACGATCTGCGGCCAGATGGGCGCCCGCTTCTCGGTCGCGGTCTCGCCCTCGAACACATCCGTCTCGTGCAGTTTCGACCGCATGATCAGCGCGTAGAGGCCCATGGCGGCGCCGATCAGGAACGGGATCCGCCAGCCCCAGGCGTTCATCACTTCGGTGGTCAGCGCCATGTTCAGGACAGCGCCCAGGAGAGTGCCGAACAGGATGCCCACGGTGCCGGATGTGTAGATCAGCGTGGCCCAGAACCCCCGGTGTTCCCGCGGCGCCATCTCTGAAAGATAGGTCTGCGACGACGGCAGCTCGCCGCCGTGCGCCAGGCCCTGCACCAGCCGGGCCACCAGCAGCATGAGCGATGCCCACGCCCCGACGGCAGCGAACGTGGGCGCAATGCCGATCATCAGGCTGCCCAGGGACGCCAGGCCCACGGCCAGGGTCATGGACGCCTTGCGGCCGATCCGGTCGCCGATCCAGCCGAAGAGGAAGCCGCCGAAGGGACGGGCCACGAAGCCGACGGCGAAGATCGCCAGTGTGGACAGCACCGCCGACGCCGGATCCGCCTTGCTGAACAGCTGGCTGGCGATAAACGGGGTAAACGTGGCGTAGATGGCCCAGTCGTACCATTCGACGGCGTTGCCGATGCCGGTGCCGACGATGGTTTTCCTGGTGGCGGTGCGGGCCGCGAGCTCCGGGCTGATGGTGGTTGTCATGGTGTTCTCCAGATTCTCAGGACCGGGCGGCCAGGGTGGCGATGCGGGAGAGTGCCAGTTCCGCGTATAGCGCGGCGCCGTCGGCGAGGACGCCGTCGTCGAAAGTGGCATAGGGGGAGTGGTTGAACGGTGCGGCGACATGGTCGGCGCCCGGGGGCACGGCACTGAGGCCAATGAACGTGGACGGGACCTCGTTCATGACGCGGGAGAAGTCTTCCGAGCCGCTCAGCGGGGTGGCCAAGCGCGTGTGCCGGCCTTCGCCGAACAGCCCGTGGATCACCGTTTCCGCGGTGTTTGTCTCGTTCACGTCGGTGACGCTCAGCGGGTACTCGGCGCGGTATTCCACATCCACATCCAGGCCGTGGGCGGCGGCGATGCCCTTCAGCAGTGCGGGGATGGAGGCCATCATCTTCTCCCGGGACTCCTCGGAGAACGTGCGCACAGTGGCCTCGATCCTGGCCGTTTCGGGGATGATGTTCCGCTTGGTCCCGGCCTGCAGGACCCCCACCGACAGCACTACGGGATCGAACATGTTGAACTGCCGGGTGATCATCACCTGCAGCGCGGTGACCATCTCCGCGGCCGCAGTGACCGGGTCCTTGGCCGAATGCGGCGCTGACCCGTGGCCGCCGGCTCCCAATACCGTGACGAACAGTCCGTCGGAGGCACTCAGCATGACGCCGGGCCGCGTGCAGAACTTTCCGTGCGGCTCCAAGGCGGAGAATACGTGCATGCCGTACGCCGCATCGACCCGGCGTCCGGCGGCGTCCAGGACGCCTTCGCGGATCATGTGGCTCGCGCCGTCGAAGCCCTCCTCGCCCGGCTGGAACATCAGGACGACGTCGCCGGCCAGTTCGTGCCGGCGCTCGGCCAGGAGCGTGGCCGCTCCGGCCAGCATGGCCGTGTGGAGGTCGTGGCCGCAGGCGTGCATGGCGCCGTCGATCTTTGAGGCGTACTCGGCGCCGGTCTTTTCCTGGACCGGAAGGGCGTCCATGTCCG
Organism: Arthrobacter oryzae; assembly: GCF_030812315.1. Taxonomy (GTDB): domain Bacteria; phylum Actinomycetota; class Actinomycetes; order Actinomycetales; family Micrococcaceae; genus Arthrobacter; species Arthrobacter oryzae_B. Next base: position 59,520 of record NZ_JAUSSM010000007.1, read on the forward strand.
CGCGGAGCAGGACAGCCGGTTTGGCGGGCGAAGCGTGCGGTGCGCCGCCGCGCAGGACCGCAGTGACCGACGTCGTGCTCTCACCGAGGGTGATTTCGTAGGGCAGTCCGTCCAGCGCCTTCAGCACCTTTTCCTGGGTCCGCGGAAGATCCAGGCCGATTTCCGGCTCCTGGTGCAGCTGGTGCCTGAACCTGGCGAGGTCCCCCTGCAGCTCCTTGGCGTCGGTGATGATCGGCATGCGTGCTCCTGATCTCTCGGCGGGCCGGCAGCGGATCTGCGGCCCCGGTCTCCAGTCTGTCGTGACATACTTCACAGGCAGCCGAATGGCTGGAAAAATGCAATTAGTAGCTATCCGGCGCAGGATTCACGCAGTCGTGACAGTGAGGAAGGGCAGAAGTGGAACTCAGCGAAGACGACCTCGCACTCATCAACGCCCTCCAGATTGCGCCGCGGCTGAGCTGGGCGGACGCCGCCGAGGTCCTGAATGTCCACGCCACCACGCTGGCCGCGCGCTGGGAGCGGCTGCGCTCGGCCGGGGCGTCCTGGGTCACCGCCCACCTGATGGGCGACCCGCAGCAGATGTGCCTGGCGTTCGTGGATGTGGAGTGCGAGATGCACCGCCGTGATGATGTGACGGAGGCCCTGGCGGCGGTGCCGGAGATAGTCACCGTGGAAGAGGCGGCCAGTAACCGCGACCTGATGCTGACCGCGATCACGCAGTCACTGGAGGAGTTCGGCACGGCCGTGGCTGCGCGGCTGAAGGACATCGACGGGCTCGTGAAGTACCAGACGGCACTGTGTACCCGGCTGCACACCGGGGCCTATTCCTGGCGGCTCAATGTCCTGGACCGTGCCCAGGTGGCGGCGCTGCGGGCCAAGGCCGGGCCGGAGGCCGCGGGGTCCGCCCCGCCCCTGTCCATGCGGGATCCGCTGCCCGCCAGCCACCTCGACCTGTTGCCGTTCCTGGCCCGCGACGGCCGGGCGACGGCAGCGGACATCGCCCGCGCCCTGGGTCGGCATCCGGCCACGGTCCAGCGGCAGCTGAATCGTGTGCTGGCCAGCCGGGTGCTGTCCTTCCGCTGCGAGATCGCGCAGAAATACTCGGGGTTCCCGGTGACCTGCCAGTGGTTCGCAAACGTTCCGCCCGGCCAGCATGATGCCGCGGCGGCCGAGCTCCAGGGGTTCCGCAACGTCCGGCTGGCCGCCTCCACCACCGGGCGGACCAACTTTGTGATCATCATGTGGCTGCAGTCGGTGGCCGACGTCCTGACCGAGGAACTTGCGCTGCAGCAGCGGATCCCGGGCATCGAACTCGTGGAGAGCGTGGTGATGCTCAGCAGCGTCAAGCGCGTGGGCTGGATGCTGAACCCGGACTCGACGGCGACCGGCGCCGTCGTGCCTTCCGTCGGGTTGAGGCTGGACGCTTAGGCGTCGGGTTTTTCGGGATACACGGCGTCAAGGTCCGGGGAGCCAGGTTCCCACCGCCGGGGGCCCGTGCCGCCGTCGCCCAGCGAGTCCTCCGGGTTCTGCAGCCGGCAGGCCTTGAGGCTGAGGCAGCCGCAGCCGATGCACCCGTCCAGGTCGCGCCGCAGATGCTCGAGGGCAGCAATGCGTGCGTCCAGTTCCGAGCGCCACAGCCGCGAGAGCCGGGACCAGTCGCGCTTGGTGGGGGTGCGGCCTTCGGGCAGGGAATCCAGTGCTGCCCGGATCTCCTTCAGCGGGATGCCGACACGCTGGGAGACCCGGATGAACGCGACCCGCCGCAAGGCGTCGCGGCGGTACCGCCGCTGGTTTCCGGACGTCCGCTCGGAGGAGATCAGGCCGTTGCGTTCGTAGAAGTGAAGGGCCGACGGCGCCACTCCGCTCCGTTCGGACAGCTCGCCGATGCTCAGCGCATGGTGTGCTCCGCCGACAAGCTGTGGCATGCTTCCCCCTAGGCTTTCACGAAGGCCTCCACCGAAGCTCCGAGCGTCATTTCCGCAACCGGGCGGCACCTTGACCTCAACCTTAGTTGAGGTCCTACGGTAACGTCCATGACTACTGATCAGGCCACTACCGTGCAACGAAGCGCCCCAGCATCCGCCCCCGAGACCGCAGGAATCCTGCACCGGCACTACCTCCTGGTGACGTCCGGCGCGTGCGCGCTGGTGTTCCTGGCCGCCTTCGAATCCCTCGCGGTGACCACCATCATGCCGCTGGTCAGCCGTGAACTGGACGGTGCGGGGCTCTATGCCCTGGCCTTCGCGGGCCCCCTCGCAACGGGCGTGATCGGCATGGTGGCTGCCGGCAACTGGTCGGACCGCCGCGGGCCCGTGGGGCCGCTCTACGCCTCGGTGGCCATGTTCGTGCTGGGCTTGCTGATCGCCGGCACCGCGGGAAGCATGGCCGTCCTGGTGGCCGGCCGGCTCGTGCAGGGCCTGGGCGGTGGAGCCATGACCGTGGCCCTGTACGTCGTGGTGGCCCGCGTCTACCCGCCGGTGCTGCACCCGAAGATCTTCGCCGCCTTTTCCGCGGCCTGGGTGATCCCGTCCCTGGTGGGTCCCTTCGCCGCCGGAATCGTGGCACAGGCGGCCAGCTGGCACTGGGTGTTCCTGGGCGTGGTGGGGCTGGTTGTTCCGGCGCTCCTGATGATCGTCCCCGCCCTGCGCGGACTGCATGGCCGTCCGGCAACGGCTGAGGCCTCCGCAAAAGCCGACGGCCACGGGGACACTGCCAGGATCAAGCGGTGGTCCTACGGACGGCTCGCGTGGGCTGCCCTCGCGGCGGTAGCCGTCCTCGGGCTGAACCTCTCCGCGCAGGTCCCGGTAGCCGGCGGCGCGCTGGCGGCGGCCGCCGTCGTGATTGCGCTGGTGGCGGTGCGCCCGCTGGTGCCCCGCGGCACCCTGCTGGCCCGGCGCGGGCTGCCCAGCGTCATCCTGGCCCGCGGGCTGGTCTCGGCGGCCTTCTTCGGGGCGGAGGTCTACCTGCCCTACCTGCTGGTGGAGCGGTACGCCTATTCACCCACCTTCGCCGGCCTGACCCTCACGTTCGGTGCAGTTGCCTGGGCCGCGGCTTCCGCGGTCCAAGGCAGGCTGGGTACGAGACTGAATCACCGGCTGGCCATCGTGATTGGTTCAGCGATGGTGCTCGGCGCCGTGGTCGTCACCCTGGTGACCACCGTCCTGGGCTGGCCGGCCGCCGTCGCGATCGCCGGCTGGATCTTCGCCGGCGGCGGCATGGGGCTGATGTATCCGCGCCTGAGCGTCATGACACTGGCCATGTCCACACCGGAGACCGAGGGCTTCAACAGTTCGGCCATGTCCATCTCCGATTCCCTCGGCGGTGCGCTGGCCCTGGCCACCACCGGGATCGTGTTCACTTCATTGAGTACAACGACGACGGCGGGCGGTGTGTCGGGCGCCTCCTTTGCGGGAGTGTTCGCCCTCACGGCCGCCATCGCCATCGTCGCTGTGGTGGTGGCGCCGCGGGTCGCGGCGCGTCGAACGTCCTAGCTAAGGGTGCCTGCTCCTGTTTCAGCGGGAGCCTTGCCTGCGGCGGCTGTGCCTGCGGCGGAGACAGCCTTCCACTCTGCGATCCGTGCCTGCTGGAGCGGCGTTTTCCGGTTGAAGTGCCAGGCCGCGCCCAGGATCAGGAACCAGACGGGAGCCACGAACAAGGCAAGGCGGGTGTCGTCAGCCTGGGCCAGCGCCACCAGCATGAACACGAAGAACGCCAGCACCACGTAGGGCATGAAGGTGCCACCCGGCATTTTGAAGGCTGATTCTGCATGCAGTTCGGGCCGGCGGCGGCGGAACGCGATGTAGCTGATGAGGATCATGGACCAGACGAACATGGTGAGCACGGAGGCAACCGAGGTGACCACGGTGAAGGCACCGATGACGGAATCGCCCGAGTAGAGCAGTACCAGGCCGGCCAGGAGGAAAATGCAGGAGAACAGCAGCGCGTTCTGCGGAACCTTGCGGATGCTCAGCTTGCCGAACGCCTTCGGGGCGTTGCCGTCCTGGGCCAGGCCGTAGACCATGCGTGAGGTGGAGTAGATGCCGGAGTTTGCGCTGGAGGCCGCGGACGTGAGGACCACCAGGTTCACCACCACTGCTGCGATGCCCAGGCCGGCCAGGGTGAACATGCCGATGAACGGGCTGCCGGCGGCGTCGATGCTCCGCCACGGGTTGACCGCCATAATGACCACCAGGGCTCCTACGTAGAAGAGCAGGACACGAATGGGGATGGAGTTGATGGCCCGCGGCAGGTTCTTCTCCGGGTCCTTGGTTTCGGCCGCCGCGGTGCCCACCAGTTCGATGCCGGCGAAGGCGAAGATGGCGATCTGGAAGCCGAGGATGAAGCCGAACATGCCGTGCGGGAACATGCCGCCGTCGTTCCACATGTTGGCCAGGCTGGCCACGGCCCCGTTGGGGGAGGTGAAGTTCGTTGCGATCATCACGATGCCGGTGCCGATCAGCGCCACGATGGCCACCACCTTGATGATGGCGAACCAGAACTCTGCTTCACCGAAGGCCTTGACCGTGGGGAGGTTCAGCAGGATCAGCACCACGGGAGTGATGAGCGCCGGGATCCACAACGGGGTTCCGGGTGCGAGCTTGTCCACGTAGCCGGCAATCGCCACGATGTCCGCGACTCCGGTGACAACCCAGAAGAACCAGTAGGACCAGCCGGTGAAGAACCCGGCCCAGGGGCCCAGGAGGTCCCCGGCGAAGTCGCTGAAGGACTTGTAGTTCAGGTTGGACAGCAGGATTTCGCCCATCGCCCGCATCACGAAGAACAGCATGAAGCCGATGATCATGTAGACGAAGATGACGGAAGGGCCGGCAAGGGAAATGGTCTTCCCGGAACCCATGAACAGGCCGGTTCCGATCGCGCCGCCGATGGCCAGCAGTTGAATGTGCCGGTTGCTCAGGGCGCGGGCAAGATGCGGTTCCTGGCTGTGGCCTCCGTTGGTTGGTTCCGTTGCAGTGTTCCTGGCAACCGTGGTGGTGCGTTCAGACATCGATGCTTCTTTCCTTTTCACAGGCGGACTGCGTTGCGGTAAGAGTGCCGCGCCGCCATCCGCACGGAGCCGCCACAATGTGACGGAGGTAACAGTTGGGGGTGTGAATCAAGACTAGGGGCAACGTTGCGGCCTTTTCGTGCACGGCGGGAGTGCGGGCCGCCCGGCGTAGAGGCCCGCTTCCGACGGCGGCCATCCGGGCGGCGCCCGGCGCGCCAAGGTGGGAAAGGGCGTTCACCGGCATGCTGCCGGGGTGCGTGGCTATCGGGGTGCCTCCCTGTTCCGTATCCCGGAAAGGGCGGGTCCGCCGCCATCCGCGTCGCTTGTTTCTCGACAAACGTCGAGCGTCAAAGCTGCAATTGTAGTCCGTTGTTGGATGTCACAAGGGCTTCCGTGGCGTGCCCGGCTGGTAGTGCACGGCGGGCGGCGCGGCAGGTATCAGTGGGGCGCGTTAGTCCGATTCGCTCAGGCGTTGCCGGGCCTGCTCCACCCGGTCCTCGCGCTGAAGTTCTCCGTTGCCGGTCAGCCGGCCGGCCTGCTCCTTGGCGCCGCCGAGGTGGTGGATGACGACGTTGCGTCCCTTGTCTCCGAGTTCCATGGGATGTCTTCTGTGTTGGTTCCGTTGGAAGGGATTCGGACCCGAACGGTGCAGAGATGGGTTGGCGGGATGGCTGGCAGAGCCTCCGGCAGGACCTCCCGCCGGCCCCGGAAACGGGAACCGCTGCCCGCGGATGCTAGACTGGTGGAACTTGATGTGCAGTGATGCCCACTTTGATTCGGTTCATCAACCGGATCCCCCAAAGGATTTGTCCGGCAGGGAGTGGGTTTTTTTCATGTGAGAGGCACATCCTGCGTCGATGAACGCGTTCTATTTGGTCCCGGCTTCCGCCGCCGCAAGGTTGGTAGCAGCCCGGTTGACCACCTGACTTTTCTTCGGCGAACCCCTGGTCCAACCGGCACCGGGGCCGATATCCGCATGGATACCGCCTGAAAGACCTTTGAAACACATGACTACTTTTGCTGCCCTCGGCACGCCCAAAGCGCTCGCCGACACACTGACCGCGCAGGGAATCGTTGAACCGTTCCCCATCCAGGTCAAGACCCTCCCCGACACCCTGGCCGGACGCGACGTCCTTGGCCGCGGCCGCACCGGCTCCGGCAAGACCATTGCCTTCGCAATCCCGCTTGTAGCACGACTCGCTGAGCGGGAAGCCAAGCACTTCCGCAAGCCGGGCCGCCCGATGGGCCTGGTCCTTGCGCCGACCCGCGAGCTGGCCACCCAGATCAACGCCACCATCGAGCCGATGGCCAAGGCCATGGGCCTGAACACCACCGTGATCTACGGCGGTATCTCCCAGGCACGCCAGGAGAAGGCGCTGCGCGCCGGCGTCGACATCGTCATCGCCTGCCCGGGCCGCCTGGAGGACCTGATCCGCCAGCGCATCCTGACCCTCGAAGCTGTCGAGGTCACCGTGCTCGATGAGGCGGACCACATGGCAGACCTCGGCTTCCTGCCCGTGGTCAAGAAGCTCATGGACATGACCCCCAGCCAGGGCCAGCGCCTGCTGTTCTCCGCCACTCTCGACAACGGCGTGGACAAGATCGTCCAGCGCTACCTGTCCAACCCGCTGACCCACTCCGTGGACGACCCGCAGGCCGCGGTGACCACCATGGAACACCACGTGCTGGTAGTCAACGACCAGACCGTCAAAAAGCAGCTGATTGTTGAGCTCGCTTCGGGTGCCGGCCGCCGCGTGCTCTTCATGCGCACCAAGCACCACGCCCGCAAGCTTGCCAAGACCCTGACCGACGCCGGCATCCCCGCCGTCGACCTGCACGGCAACCTGTCGCAGAACGCCCGTGACCGCAACCTCGCCGAGTTCTCCTCCGGTGACGTCCGCGTCCTGGTGGCCACCGACGTCGCTGCCCGCGGTGTCCACGTGGACGACGTCGAACTGGTTATCCACGTTGACCCGCCCACGGAGCACAAGGCATACCTGCACCGCTCCGGCCGTACGGCCCGCGCCGGTTCCGACGGCACCGTGGTCACGCTGACCCTGCCGGAGCAGCAGTCCGACGTCAAGAAGCTGATGAAGGCTGCCGGCGTCGAGGTCAACTTCGAGCGCGTCACCGCCAACTCCCCGCTGGTTGCCGAACTGGTGGGTGAAATGGCCGACAAGATCGATCCCCGGACCCGCGCCGCACTGCTGGCCGCCAAGTCCAACCAAGGCGGCGGCAGCTCCACCGGTGCCAACGCCGAGCGCAAGCGCGCCCGCCGAACCACCCAGGCTGCACCCACCGCGGGTGGCCGGGGCGGCCGTGGCGGACGCGGACGCGTCGGAGCTGAAGCTCCCCGCACGGATCTTGCGCGTTCCGAGCGCCGTGCCGTGGCCTATGAAGGCCAGGCCGCTGCCCGTAACGCCGCTGAGCGCGTTGCCGAGAAGAACCAGGACCGCGCCGACGCCGAGCGCGCCGAGCGCCGCAACGCACGCGGCCGTGGCCGTTCCACCGCGTATTCGCACCACAACGATGTTCCCGCAGCAGGCGGCCGTGCATCGGCCGGCCGCGGGTCTGACGCCCGTACGTCCGACGCACGCGGCGACGCCCGCGGCGGTGCAACCCGCACCAGCGCACCTCGCGGTGGCGCACCCCGCACCGGTGCGGCAACGGGTGGCCAGCGCAGCGGACGTCCGGCCACGGGCCAGCGCGCCGCTGCCGGCGCCAAGTCCGGCTCAGCCGGCGGCAACGCTGCAGTCTGGTCCTCCAACACCGGCGGCACCTCGGGCGGATCTTACTCCGGTGGCGGCAACGGCCGTTCCGGCGAAGGCCGTCCGGCACGCTCCGGCGGCCCCCGCCGCGCGTCAGCTCCGGCGTCGAACGAACGCCGCAGCCGCTAAGGTCCCTTAACCGACATCGAGTGTTCCCTAACCGCCGTTGAGAAGGTTCATGACGGCAGTTGCGGAGCACTCGATCGGTTGTTAACCGGGTATCACCAGCCGCGGGCGCGCCACTCCTCAAGGTGCGGGCGCTCGGCACCGAGCGTTGTGGGCTTGCCGTGGCCCGGATGGACCACGGTGTCGTCCGGATAGACAACGAACAACCGCTCGCTGACATCGTTGATCAGCTGGGCGAACCGTTCGGGATCGTTCTGTGTGTTACCCACTCCGCCCGGAAACAGTGAGTCGCCGGAGAAAATGTGCGCAGGTCCTTCCGGGTCCTGGTACACCAGTGCCACCGACCCCGGGGTGTGGCCCCGGAGGTGCACGGCGGTCACGTCGAAGCCGTCGAAGTTGCCCACGTCCCCATGGTCCAGCAGCACATCCACCGGGACCGGCAGCTCGGGGGCGTCATCCGTCCCGGCCGCCGTCTTTACCCCGGTGGCCTCGACCAGGCCCGGCAGCGCACGGACATGGTCCCAGTGCTGGTGGGTGGTGGCAACCAGCGCCAGCTTCGGCGTCGCGGAGGTATCCGCGGCGGCGTCGGCAAGCAGCCCCTGGATGGCGGCCAGATCATCGGCCGCATCGATCAGGAGCTGCGCCCCGGTTGCCTTGCTGGTCAGCAGATACACGTTGTTGTCCATCTCGCTGACCGAAATCCGGCGGATGGTGATGTCTCGCAGGTCGTGAATGAGGGAATCCATGGGCTTCAGTCTACGGAAACGCTATTCACGGCCCTGGGACACCCAGTTGGGGTCCGCAGAGCGGGAGCCGACGACGGCGTCCGCGGCGGAGTCGAGCCTCGCCAGTTGCGCCGGGGTGAAATTGAGCGCCAGGGCGCCCAGGTTCTCGTCGATCCGTTCCGCCCTGCGTGTGCCGGGGATGGGCACGACGGGCAGGCCGAGCTTTTTGCCCTGGGCAAACAGCCACGCGAGCGCCACCTGGGCCGGTGTGGCGGTTCGTCCTGCGGCCGCCATTTCGGCGCTGAGTTCGGTTGCCACCGACTGCACTGCGGCCACCACTCCCTGGTTGGCGTCCGCTGCATCTTCGGCAAAGCGGGGGATGTTGCGGCGGAAGTCGCCGCTCCCGAGCTTCGAAGCGTCCACTGTGCCGGTGAGGAATCCCCGGCCCAGCGGAGAATAGGGCACAAAACCCACCCCTAGCGCGACTGCCGCGGGAACAACGTTGCGTTCCACATCGCGGCTCCAGATGGACCACTCGCTCTGGACCGCGGCGATGGGGTGGACGCTGCTGGCCTCCCGCAGCTCCTCGGCCGTCACCTCCGACAGGCCGAGGTGCCGCACCTTGCCTTGCTGCACCAGCGCCGCCATGGCCTCCACGGTTTCCACAATCGGAACGCGGAGGTCCCGGCGGTGCATGTAGTAAAGGTCAATGGTGTCGGTGCCCAGGCGGCGGAGACTGGCCTCCACTGCCTGCCGGATGTACTGGCGGTCGCCGCGGATGTCCGTATAGCCGCTGCTGGGAGTACCCACCAGCCCGAACTTGGTGGCCAGCTGGACTTCGTCCCGGCGTTCCTTCAGCAGCCGGGCGATCAGATCCTCGTTGCTGCCGCCGCCGTAGATATCCGCGGTGTCGATGAAGCTGACGCCCGCGTCCACAGCATGGTGCAGGGTCCGCAGTGCCTCGCCCTGGTCCACTACACCGTAGACCGGGGTGAGGGCCATGCCGCCGAATCCCAGGGGGCTGACGCGAAGGCCGTCGCCGAGGTGTACTGATGGTGCCGTCATGATGCGCTCCGTTCGGTGTGATCCCGTGTCCCTGCCAACAACCCCGGTGCGAAGGCCGGTATTCCTCAGGAATCAACCGCTTCCTCAAGCGCCGCGGGGCCGGGCTGAAGGCGGGCACCCGAAGCCAGCAGTGCTTTGATCGCCTCGGCGGACCCGGGGCGGGCAAGCAGGTAGCCTTGCCCCATCCGGCAGTCCAGGGCGCGGAGAAGGTCCAGCTGCCCGGGTTCCTCCACGCCTTCGGCGATCACTTCGAGGGACAGCATGCGGGCCAGCCCCAGGATGCCCTCGAGCATCGCCGCCGATTGCGCCTCGGATGCCTGCCGCCCGAGGAACGAACGGTCAATCTTCAGGATGTCTGCCGGAAGCACAGCCAGCGAGCTGAGGGAGGAATAACCCGTCCCGAAATCGTCGATGGCCACGCGGACGCCCGTGCCCTTCAGCGTCTTGAGTGCAGCTACTCCGCCGTCCGTGCTGCCCGCCAGGGCTGTTTCGGTGACTTCCAGAACCACCTTGTCCGCTTGCGCCGCCGGGTCGGAAAGGATGCCTTTGATGGCCGCCAGGTTCCGGGGATTGGGGAGCTGGATGGTTGAGAGGTTGATCGCAATCCAAACGTTTTCGCACCGCGGCAAGGACTTCCGCCAGCCGGCCGCCTGACGGCTTGCGGTGTCCAGCACCCAGCAGCCAACGGCGTCGATGTCGCCGGTCTCCTCGGCGAGCGGAATGAATTCGGACGGGGCCAGCAGTCCCAGGGTAGGGTGCTGCCAGCGCACCAGTGCCTCCACGCCGAGGATTTCTCCGCTGTTCAAGTCCGCAATCGGCTGGTATTCGAGGCGGAGCTGGCCACCGCTCACCGCCGTGGCGAGGTCCCGCTTGAGGGCGGCCCGATACGTCATATGGTCGTAGCCCTCGGCATCAAACAGCTGATAGCGGGCTTTGCCGCCATGTTTGGCGAGGTACATCGCGAAATCCGCCTGGCGCAGCAGTTCGGCCGCATCACTTGTGCCGGGCCGCCGCTGGGCCGCGCCCATGCTGGCCGTCACTGTCCGCCGGTCCTCGCCTAAGAAGAACGGTGTACGCAGTGCCTCATGGATCCGTTCCGCGACCCCCGCGGTAACGGAGCCGGCGTCGTCGTCCATCACAACTATCGCGAATTCGTCCCCGCCGACCCGGGCAACGAGGTCGTGGGTGCGCACGCACCCTTGGAGGCGCGCGGCCAGCTGGACGAGCAGGTCATCGCCACGCTCGTGCCCCAGCGAGTCATTGACGTCCTTGAAGTCGTCGATGTCAATGAACAGAAGTCCCTCGCTCCGGTTCCTGCGGGTGCTCCCGCGGCCAAAGGATTCCGTGAGGCGTTCCATCAGCGCCGCACGGTTGGCCAGCCGTGTGAGGGGGTCATGGGTGGCGCGATGCGTCAGGTTCAAATGGCTGTTGTGGACAGCGGCGGCCATGCCGTTAAACGCCTCCGCCAACTCGCCGAGTTCGTCGCGGCGGAAGACCTCGATGCGGTGGTTGTAGTTCCCGCCCCGCAGCTTTTGGACGCCCTTATGCAGGCTTTCCACCGGCCGCATGAGGTCCTTGACCATCCTCCGGCGGAAGTACACCGTAACTCCCACCGCCACTACAAACAGAGCAATGCGCCCGATGATCAGGAGCTGTTCGAGCTCGGCATTGTGCGCGAGGCCTTTATCCATTTCCAGCAGGGAATAGTGTCGGATCTCCGCCACGCGCTTGCGAACTTCCGCGCTGGCTGCGGCCAATGCCGGAGACTCGTCCACATGGTTGCCTTGGAGCGACTGCACCTGGCCGCCCCACAGCCCATGTGCTGTCAAGGCTTCCTGCCAGGACTGACGGGCGGTGGCAATCGTATCCCGCATGCCCGTCTCACCTGGCAGGATGGCGGCGGTTTCCTGGAACAGCCGGGAGATCTCCTCCTGCTGCCTGAGGAAGGCCGAACGGTCGCCCGGTGCATTGGAGAGCATCTGGTGACCCAGCTGCTCGTGGGCGTCGAGGGCTGAACGCAGGACCTCCACCTTGTCCAGTCGGAGATGGAGCTCGGCGGACGTAGCTTGCACTTGGTCCATCAGGCCGCGCACACCCACGATCGTTACGGCGGCGCCGATCAGCAGGGCTGCGAGCATTAGCAGGAAGGCCCTGGACCATTCGCGCTGCAGGCTCCACGTGCGCCCGGCCCCCTCCATACCGGTGTCCGCCGCTGTGGAGACCGGCCCTGAAGCCTTGCCCGGCACGTTCCCATCCATGTGCTGTTGTCCTCTGCGTCCAGGAGCCACGGGGGACCCAGCCACCGGCTGAGACCCGTTGATGGTCCGGTGATCCTAGGAGCAGGCTAACAGGGCTGCGGGGTCCGGGCGGTGCGCCCCTGAAAAAGACTTCAGGAAAACTCCGTTTCAGGCTGCGGGGAACGCGCAGTGAACGGACCGGAAACGCTAGGACCAGGGAATGATGCGGTCGGCGGCAGGGCGGGTCGACTCGATGAGCCGCGCGTTGGCCTCATCGGAGCCGCCGGCCCATTCCTCCGCCGCAGGCCGGTCCATGCCGAAGTTCACGTGCCTGTCCACCAGCCGCTCGAGGCGAAGGTCCGGGGGAGTGTCCATGAACCAGACCTCATCCAGTTGCGCGCGGACCTGCCGCCACACGGGGTAGTCCGCCAGGAGGTAGTTCCCTTCGGTGATCACCAGCGGCACGGAGGCCGGGACCGCAATGGAGGCGGCCACCGGTTCGTCGATCTGTCGGCGGAAATCCGGTGCATAGACCACTGGCTCATCGCGCCGCGCCAGCCGCTGCAGCAGCGAGAGGTAACCGCCGACGTCGAAGGTGTCGATGGCCCCCTTGCGCTGCCGCAGCGGCGTGCCGTCGATGATCGCGTTCCCCAGATGGAATCCGTCCATGGGCACCACCACAGCGGTGCCGGCCTCAAAGAGGGCGTGCAGGGCGGCCGCGAAGGTCGACTTTCCGGACCCCGGCGATCCCGTGATGCCGAGCAGTATCCGCTTCCCGGACGCGAGGCGGGAGCTCAGGTCCGCCACGGCCGTCCGTACCTCAGGATGCCGGAGCACGGCGGCTGCCGGCCGCGGGACAGGGCTCGGGTCCACCGGGGAAGTCGCCATGACACCAGCCTAGTCAGTGCTGCGGGTCCCCTCCGGTTTTGCGTCGCCCTGCCCGCTCTTACTTGGCCTGGAACACCGCCACGGTGCGGGCAGGGACGGTGAAGGTCCCGGACGCCGCGTCATGGGAGGCCGCCTTGACTACGGAGTCGATGCCACCTGCCTGCACCGGATGCAGGGTGTAGGCGGACCCTGCGGTTCCGGCCACGCTCTGCCGGGTGGCCTCGTCCGAGGCGTTGAACACCACCACCAGTCCGCGCAGGTTCCGGTCCACGTCCGTCCCGGCGGAGTCGTCAATCTGCATCACAACCACACCCGGAGTCTGCTCGGGGCCACCGCCCGGGAAGGACACCTTCTGCTGCACCAAATGCGCCTCGCCCAGGTGGAACAGCGGGGTGCTCTTGCGGATACGTAGCAGTTCCTCGGCGCGCCCGCGGGCGTCGGCGATCTCTGCGGAAGCCGGCTTCTGCGCGGGATCTGCCAGGAGCGGGCGCATGTAGTCGTACTTGTCCTCGTTGTCGGCCTTGGGCGGCAGACCCCGGCCGAAGCCGTTGGTGGCATCTGTGTGGTCCAGGACATTGAACCAGTCGCCGGAATCGTAGCTGTTGCGGTCCAGTGACTTGCTGCGCAGCGATTCCCCTCCGGCGTGCCAGAAGGAGATGCCCTGGCCCAAGGCTGTGGTGCTGAGCGCCAAGGTTTGCATCCGTGTCCGGTCGGCCATTGTCGTGTCCTGGGGCAGCTTCAGGGCAAGGGCATCGAACAGCGTCTCGTTGTCGTGGGCCTCCACGTAGGTGATGGCTTCCTGCGGATCGCTCGTGTAACCGGCGGGGACGCCGTTATAGGGTACGTCCGAGCCCTTGGCGGCGGCGCCCGTGCGGTCAATGAAGGAGTAGTCCTTCAGGTTGCCGGTCAGGCCCACCTTCACCAGGTCCTGCGTGAGGAGGAGGGCAGCTTTCTGCTGTTCCGGAGTGCCGTTGGCCGGGGAATCATTGGGATCGGTGAACAGGCCGGAGGCGAATCCTTGGACCCGCGGGTCCGGATCGAACGGGCCGCCGCCGCGGACTGCGTCGCGCAGGCGGTCGTTGAACGTGCCGATGCCGGTCCCGGCCATGTTTGCCTGGGTAGCCTGGACGAACCTGGCGTTGTTGGCCACCTCGCCGAAGTTCCAGCCCTCACCGTACAGGGTGATGTTCTTGCCATCCACGCCGTCCTTGGGCAGGGTCAGCTCATCGAGGGCTGCCCTGATATCCAGCATGTTCTGCTTAGAGTGGTGCCCCATCAGGTCAAAGCGGAAGCCGTCCAGCTTGTAGGTCTTGGCCAGCGTCACCAGCGAATCCACCATGAGCTTTCCCATCATGGCGTTCTCGGTAGCGGTGTTGGCACAGCACGTAGACGTCTCGAGGGATCCGCTGGCGGCATTCAAGCGGTGATAGTAGCCGGGAACAATCCGGTCAAGGTTGTTACTCCCGGACTGGCCAGCACTCGAGGTGTGGTTGTAGACAACGTCCTGGACCACCCGCGCCCCCGCGGTGTTGAGTGCGGCCACCATCCCGCGGAATTCCGTGATCCTGGCAGGCCCGGCCGGGTTGGTGGAGTAGGAGCCTTCGGGCGTTGTGTAGTGCAGGGGATCGTAGCCCCAGTTGAAGCCGTCCTTGGCCGCGGTCTCTGCCACGCACGCCTGCTGCTCCTCTGAATCGGCCGGCAGGGCGGCGAGGTCGCAGAGCGGTTCAAGCTGCTCGCTGCGGCGCTCTTCAATGGTGCCAATGTCGTTGACGGGCAGCAGGTGGACTGCGTTCATCCCGGCGTCCACCAGTTCCTGCAGGCGCTTCATGCCGTTGCTGCCGGTTTCCGTGAAGGCCTTGTAGGTGCCGCGGTGCTCGGCGGGAACGGAGTCGTCGGTGATGGAAAAATCGCGGACGTGCAGCTCGTAGAGGGAAAGGTCCTCCGGTTTGCTGAGTGCCGGCTTCTGCAGCTTGGCCCAGTCGGCCGGCGCCAGGGACTTGTCCTCAAGATCCACGAAAAGACTGCGTTCGGAGTTGGCGGAGAGACCCACGCTGTAGGGGTCCGTGACGAGGTTCCGCTCAACCTTGCCGGTTTCCGGGACGAAGACCTCTACCTCGTACAGGTAGTAGGCACCGTTCCAGTCCTTTTCCCCTGTAACGGACCACACGCCGTCGCCGGCCGGTTCCATGGCCCTGCTCGAGGCGGGATCCCCGCCGGAACCGGAAGCGTAGGTGTGGACGGTGACGCTGCGGGCCGTGGGGGCCCACAGGAAAAGCTCGGGGCGCTTTCCCTTCCAAGTCAGTCCAAGTTCCTGCTCCGCCGCCCCGGGGTGGAGCGAGTCCAGGACGCCGGGGACCTGGACACCGGTAGCGGCGGTGACCTTGCCGTCCGACCCGATGGCGGCCACGAGCAGCTGGCCTTTGAGCAGTTCCTTGGCCCGGAGCGCGTCGGTTTTCGGCAGCCGCAGGGCGGCAAAGCCTGCCAGATGCGGATATCTGGCCGAGAGGCCGGCAGGCAGGCCTTGGGTATCCTGCTCGAGGGGGAGGGAGGACGCTCCGGTGACCTCTCCGTCAGCAACCGCCATCCCGCCGTCGGGAGCGCTGTAGAGCCGGTACTTCGTGCCCGCGGCTGCGGGGGCCTGCCATGCGATCGTGTCTGCCGTCAGCCAGTGCGCGCCGGACTCAGCTCGCAGTGCATCCGGAACTTCGTCCGTGAGGGTGTGGCTGACGTGGTCGTAGGTGAATGCTACGGGTCCTCCCGGCGCATTGAGCACGATGTCGCCACCTCCGGCCACTCCTCCCGCACCGTAGTTCTCGTCCCATGAATTGTTAAGGGCAACCTTCATGCCGTAAGTTCCGGCGGGGACTTCGAAGGTTGCTCGGTAGAGGGTGGTGGATCCCTCCACCGGCAGCAGCCTGCTGGCGGCGCATTCCGGCTGCCAGTCTCCGGGGCAGCCGATTTCGGACTGCAACGATCCTACGAGTGATACAGCCGCGGGCACGTTGCTGTGGTCTGCAGACGCGGGAAGGGCAAGACCTCCAAGGGCCAGCGGAGTTACACAAGCTGCTGCCAGGGCTGACAGGAGTCTCTTGTTGAGCGTGGGCGGGGATCCGGACGGGCGGGAGTGACGAAGCATGGGAGACCTTCCTTGGCAATGCCCCAGAACGCCATCAGCGGTGAGCGGGGATACCTAGGAGCCTAGATACATGTTGCGGGGCACGTCAACGATTTGCTGAAAATTTTGCGTCTTGTTTTCAGTTAAGATGGCGTGTTGCTTCCGTACACTGGAAGCACGATGACTTCCGGACGGCCGTTCCGGTGAAGGAGCCTTATGAGCATGACAGCGGGCCGCGCAAACCCGGCCGCCCCGGAGCGACCGAAGCTGGAGGATCTGGCCCGGAAGGTCGGTGTCAGCATCGCCACCGTGTCCCGCGTCGTCAATGGCCGCAAGGGAGTTTCGCGTGAGGTGCGGCAGTCGGTTCTCGCGGCGATGGATGACTTGGGCTATGAGCGCCCGGACCGTGCCCGCAGCACCACCAGAGGGCAGGTGGGCATCATCGTCCCGGACCTTACCAATCCCATTTTTCCGGCAATTGCGGAGACTGTCGTGTCGCTCCTTTCCCAAGAGGACTTCATTCCGATTCTCTGTGCACTGCCGGGCGGGGGGCGCTCCGAGGACGAGTACATCGAGATGCTCGTAGCGCAGGCGGCGTCCGGCATCATTTTCATCTGCAGCTCACACGCCGACGGCCAGGCCAGCCTGGAGCGCTACCACCGTCTCCGTGGCCGCGGCATCCCTTTCGTCCTGGTCAACGGCACCCGCCCGGAACTTGCGGCTGCTTCCGTGTCCAATGACGACGCCGCAGCAATCAACACCGCAGTTCAGCACCTCGCCAGCCTGGGGCACCGGAAAGTGGGGCTGGCCATCGGTCCGCACCGGTTCGTTCCCAGCCAGCAGAAGCTGGCCGGGTTCCGCTCCGCCCTTGCCGAATACTTGGGAACCGACGACCCGGAACCCCATACGGCCACCAGCATGTTCACTGTGGAAGGCGGCCAGAGCGCGGCCAATGAACTCCTGGACTCCGGCCACACAGCCATTGTGTGCGCCTCCGACATCATGGCGCTGGGCGCCATTCGCGCGGCCCAGTCCAGGGGATTGCGCGTGCCGGACGATGTGTCCATCGTCGGCTTCGATGACTCCCCGCTGATGGCGCTCACCAATCCGCCCCTGACCACGCTCCGGCAGCCTGTCGCCGCAATCGCGCACGCCGCCGTCCACGCCCTGGCCGCCGAAATTGCGGGCGAACATTCCACCCGATCGCCGGTGGTGTTGGCGTCCGACCTTGTACTGCGGGGCTCTACCGGTCCTGCGGCAGGAGCTTCAGCCCTGCCGCGCAGCCAACAATCCCGGCAATGAACAGCAGCTTGAGCGGACTGGCAGGCTCGACGCCGGTGGCCATGGCCCAGCCGACGGTCAGGGCAGCCCCTACGCCCACCCACACGGCGTAGCCAGTCCCCAGCGGAATCGACTTCACGGCGATCCCCAGGCCCACCATGCTCAGCGTGGCGGTGACGGCAAAAACCAGTGTCGGGAGCGCCTGGGAGAAACCGTCGGAGAGCCCAAGGGCGGTGGCCCAGACGGCCTCAAGCACAGCGGAACCGAGCAGGATCAGCCAGGCGGCATTCTTGCTAAGCATCACGCCACCACCTTCAGGCCCACCACGCACGCGGCGATCCCGGCGAGCAGCAGCAGCCGCGCCGCCGTCGCGCGTTCCACCTTGGTGATGATCGCGTAAGCGGACGTCAGCACCACGCCCACACCAACCCAAACGGCGTAGGCCGTGCCAGTGGGAATGGACTGCATCGCGATGGCGAGGCCGCCTGTACTCGCAATGACGGAGACCAGGAAGATCACCGCGGGCAGCACGCGCCGGCGGCCTTTGGCCTGGGAGGTGCGGTGCAGCGCTGCGGCCCAGACGGCCTCGAGCGTCCCGGAGAGGATAAGGATTAACCACGACATGACAGATCCTTTGGCCAGTCTTGTCGCGTGCCGGGTACTGAACCGTCGTCCGGAGGTTCCGTAGGGGAACCTTGATCCCAGCGTAGCAACGCCCGACGCCGGGAGGCCACCTATGGTGGTTAAGGTCACCGCCGCCCGACGGGCCGGTGCGGGATCGATGAGGCGAGGGCCAGCACAACGATGAACGACGCCCCCAAGACGGCAACCCAGGCACCGCGCGGTTCGGTGATGGCGAGCGCGGGGCCGGCGATCCCGGGCCCCGCCAGGGCGAGTGCCGCGGTGAGTGCTGCGCTGACCAGGCCGCTGGTGAGCCTGGCCCAGAGCGGCCCACGCCGGGACAAAGCGTAGCCGCCGCCGATCGCCATCAGGGCGACGGCGACCGCGCCTCCGCCGAGGCCCTGCGTGAGCAGGGCGGCAAGGGCACCGGGCATGAGCAGCGGTGCGATAGCGAACGCGAGCGGCGCGAGGGCGAGCCAGCGCCACCCCCGCCGGCCGCCTGCGCGCCGGAGTGCTTCCGCCCACGCCAGCAGTCCGCCAACGGTGGCTCCAGGCAGGAGGATCGCACCGAACGTCCCCCACCAGTCGAAGGTGGAGGCCGGCCCGGCGAGTTCGACCATGTAGCCGCGGAAACCTGCGGCCCAGGCAATCCCGCACGTCATGCCGATCGCTACGAGGGGCGCGGTCCGATGGAGGGCGGGACCGGCGTCGCGCGAGGCTTGCGCGGATTCCTTTTCGGGCATGGTCAGCTCCACGGATTCACCTGGTAGCTGGAGACATTAGGGCACTGATGGCGAGAGATCAAGATCCCCGAAGTTGGGGTTAGCTGGGACCGGGTGATGCCAGCGGCAGCGGAATCCGTTCCACTACGCGCGGCGCGAGGAGGAGTTGCCTGGCCGGCGGTGCGCCGGCCCCGCTTCGGGCTGCCGCCGCCTTGCCCGCCAGCTCGTGAGTCAGCAGGCCGATGATGTGGCGCGCGGCCTCCTCGACCGGCTGGGCGACGCTGGAGAGTCCCAGTGCGGCGGCCACGGGGGTGTCGTCAAAGCCTACGATGGCCGCTCGCCCGGCCGGGCCGGCAGGCTGCCCGGAGAGGAAAGCGCCGGGCTGTGCTTCGCGCAGCTTCTCCATGGCTCCCAGGGCCAGCGAATCGCTGGAACAGACCATAGCGGTGGCACCCCTCGATGCCAGCAGGGCCGCTCCGGATGCTCCGCCGGCAACCGTGTCTTCCGCTTCCACGCCGAGGACGTGCAGATCCTGGCCGTGTCCTGCCGCCGTCATGGCCCGCTCCCATCCTTGGCGGCGGTCGGCGCCCACCGGGCTGCCCGTGTGCCAGCCCAGGAAGCCGATCCTCGAGTGGCCCTGGGTCAACAGCATCCTCACGGCCTCTTCCGTTCCCGCGGCGCCGTCCACGTCCACCCAGGGGTGGTCCGCCGGCGCGGAGTGTCCGGCGGCATCCCAGGGCCGGCCGAAGACGGCGAAGGGGGTGCCGCGTTCCCCCAACCAGTGCGTCCGAACGTCGTCGGGCCTGCTGGAGGTGAGGATGAACCCGTCCAGCCCGGCGACATCCAGAAGCTGTTCGTACTGGCGGACTTCCTCCTCGTCCGAGTCTGCGCAAAAGAGCGTGAGCCTATAGCCGGCGGACTGGGCCGCTTCCGTGAGCGCGTGCAGGAAGCGGTCCAGGATGGCGCCGTTTATGCCGTCCGTGGCGGGAAAGAGCCGCATCCCGAAGTTCATGGAGCGCTGCGTGCGCAGTTGGCGTGCGGCCGCGCTGGGCCGGTAGCCGGCGGCCGCGATGGCGGCCTGGACGCGCTCCCGGGTAGCGGGTTTGACCTTGTGCGGCGCATTCAGCACGTTGGAAATGGTCTGCCGCGAGACACCGAGTTCGCTGGCGAGGCTGGCGAGAGTGTGCCGGGACAAACGGGGCTCCTTGGAATTCGGGTGGGGCCTGGCGGTGTCGGAGGCATTCCGTGACGGCTGCAGCCGCTGGCCTTTCCTTCACACAGTAACGTGTGAGACGATCTAAACGCACAAATTTGATCGATCAAATTTGCGGCCCCAGATGCCCGCCGGCAATGCGGACGGCCGCTTTGACCGCCAATCCAATATCACCAGGAGTTGTTTATCCTTGGCCTCTGAACAGCCATACCTGCACAATCTTTCCGGCGTCTTCAGCGCCCCCATCCAGGCGTGGTCCGACGCGCACGGGCAGATCCGGCATGCCGGCGCGCAGGGGATCTACTGCGGTGATGACCGTGTGCTCAACACCGCGGTCCTCAGTGTAGACGGGCGGGAGCCGGAATGGGTATCAACCCAGCTGCGTTCCTCCACGGAAACCGACTACATCTACTTTGTGCGAGCGGACGCCGAGGTGGCCGACCCCCTGCTCTCCTTGGTGCGCACGCGCACAGCCGCGTCCAGCCGTCTCCGCGCGGGCGAAGCCACCGAGACGCTCACTGGCTGCTCCGGGACGGTTGCGGAGACGCTGCTTTTCGAATCGGCCATGCGGCAGCCGGTGACGTTGCACATCCGGCTGACCCTCGGCGCCGACAACACCACCATGGAGCAGGTCAAGCAGGGCGGGCGCGGTCCCGCTCCCGTGGAACCGCAGGCGCCCACATGGTCCTGGCGGGACAAGGACACCACGCTGACCCTGACGGCGGACAACGCAGCCATCAGCATGCAGGGCAGCAAGGTGACCATCGACTGGGCCGTGGACGTGATGCCCGGAGTGCCCGTCCAGCTGGGCTGGGCCGTGGACCTGACTGATACGGATTCACCGATGCTCGCGGCAGACGGGGCGCCCATTGTCGCTCCGGCATCGGACGATCCCCGGCTGAACCGGCTCCTGGAGCGGTCTGTCAGCGACCTCAATAGCCTGCGCCTGGCGCACTATTCGCATCCGCATGACACGTTCCTGGCAGCAGGGGCACCGTGGTTCTTCACCATGTTCGGCCGCGATTCGATCATTGCGGCACGCATGCTGCTGCCCATCAACACGGCCATTGCGGGCGGAACACTCCGTGCCCTCGCCGGCCGGCAGGGCACCGAGACCGACCACACCACGGCCGTCCAGCCGGGCAAAATCCTGCACGAAGTCCGCCGGACCGTCCTGACCATGGCCGAGACCGGCCAGGCCTTGCGCCTGCCGCCCGTGTACTACGGCACCATTGACGCCACCCCGCTGTGGATCTGCCTCCTGCACGATGCCTGGAAAGCCGGCATGCCGGACGCCGAGGTGGAGGAGTTGGTGCCCAACCTGCTGGACGCCCTCGAATGGCTCCGGGACCACGGCGACCTGGACGGGGACGGCTTCCTGGAATACCTGGACGAGTCCGGGGCTGGCCTGGTGAATCAGGGCTGGAAGGACTCCGGCGATGCCATCCGCTGGCACGACGGTTCGCTTGCGAAGGGGCCGATCGCGCTAGCCGAAGTCCAGGCCTACGCCTACGAGGCCGCCATGGTGGGGGCAGAAATCCTCGACGCCTTCGGACGGCCGGGGGCAGCGGAATGGCGGGAGTACGCAGCCGGCATGGCCGAGCGTTTCCGAGCGCAATTCTGGTGCGAGGACGAGCTCGGTCCGTATCCTGCGCTCGCGCTGGACGCTGACAAGCGCCCGGTGGACGGCGTGACCTCCAACATGGGGCACCTGCTAGGAACAGGGATCCTGAACGAGGAAGAGCGGCTCATCGTGGTGCGCCGCGTTATGGACCCCACCATGTTTTCCGGTTACGGAGTGCGGACGCTGTCCACCACCAACGGCGGCTACTGGCCTACCCGCTACCATGCCGGCGCGGTCTGGAGCCATGACACGGCCCTGATCATCAGCGGCATGCTGGCCGACGGCTTCCCGGCTGAAGCGGCTCAGCTCGCCACCGGGCTGCTGCAGGTGGCCGAGGCCAATGAGTGGCGGCTCCCCGAGCTCTTCGGGGGCCACGGCTCTGACACCATGCGCACGCCCGTGCCGTTCCCCGCGAGCTGCCGTCCGCAGGCGTGGGCCTCGGCCAGTTCCGTGGTGATCGCCGCGGCCCTCACTCCCGTGGGGCCGGCGCAGGAGAAGCTCCTGCAGTCGTCCGGCGCCACCGCCGGCCGCTAGCGCTCGCCGGTAGCGCTAGCCGGTGACCCGGTCGATCGAGACGACGGCCAGGAAACCCCGGCCCAGGATCTCGGGTGTCCGGGAGTCGGAGCCGACGACGGCGTCGTAGCGGCCCAGCGTCTCCGGCTCGCCGGACGCCGGGGGTGCTTCGGGTGCGTCGTCTTCGCCGGACACAGCGGCTGCTGGCTCCGCAGCGGCATCGGACTCAGCAGCTGCATCACCGGTATCTGCATCACCGGCGGAACCCGGGCTCACAGTGGCCTGGCCCTGCAGCAGGATGCCCAGCTGGCCCTCGAACACCGGGTGGGCGCGCTTCTTGGAGAGCTCGATGATGGACGTGTACCCCTTGAATGCACCGTTCCGGGTGATCACATTGAGGTCGCGGATGTCGCCTGTGGGCAGGGCGCTGGCTGTGTCGGACTCGCCGGAGAACCGGAACGGCCGGTACTTCTCCAGAGGGTGCTCAGCGCCGTCCACGGTCAGGACCAGGAGTTCACCGTCGATCACGGTCAGCACGCGGTCCATGCCGGGAAAGGTGGAGAACGCGCCCGCCTTGGATACCTCGGCGATGCTCACGCGCCAGTCCCAGGCATCGTCCTGCGCGGAGGCCGCCTTCGGATGGCTGGCCAGTTCGCGGGTTACGCCGCCCCTGTTGCGCCACGGTTCGGCTCTGAGTTCGGCATAGCGGATGATCTCCATGGGCCCAGCCTATCGGCCGGACGGCAGGCCACGTCCATATGAAGACGGCCATCGGACAGCCGCCTCCGGGCGTAACCTCGGCGCGGGCCGGGCGGGCTTGCTAACGTCAGGTGGAGGAAGAGTTCGCAGGAGGAGCCAGGGATGTTCGTCAAGGTGTGTGGCCTGAGTACGCCGGAGTCGGTCCTGGCAGCGGCAGGAGCCGGGGCGGACGCCGTCGGATTCGTCCTGACCAAAAGCCCGCGGGAGGTCACGCCCGCCCGGGCCCGGGAGCTCCTTGCCCACGTTCCGGCGGGCACCCCGGCAGTGGGCGTGTTCCGCCACGAGCCGGTGGCGGACGCCGTCGCCGTCGCCCGCGAGGCGGGCCTGGAGTGGATCCAGCTCCACGGGGACCGCGCGCCGGAGGAGGTCAAAGCAGCGCACGACGCCGGCATGAAAGTCATCAGGGCAGTCACCATGGGTGCCTCCCCGGAAGCGTTCGGCAGCTGGGGTGAGGAACTGCTGCTGATTGACGCCGCTGTGCCCGGTTCCGGCGAGGCCTGGGACTACGGTTCGGTGCAGGCCAAGGGGCTGGGCGGGCGGAACTGGCTGCTGGCCGGCGGCCTTGACCCCCTGAACGTCGCCCGGGCCGCGAAGGAAGCCGGTGCGTGGGGAGTGGATGTCTCCTCCGGCGTCGAAAGTTCCCGCGGCGTGAAGGACCTCGCGAAGATCAGGGCGTTCGTCTTGGCAGCGAAGGGCTAGCGGCCCCGCCGTAGCGGTCGGCCGGCAAGCTCAGCCTGCCGGAATGAAGAGCGCAGGGTTCTTGTTGCCGCAGTCATGAAGCGCATCGGATTTCTTTCCTTCGGCCACTGGGGCAACGTAGAGGGGTCCCGGACTCAGACTGCCCGCGACGCCCTGCTGCAGGGCATCGAGCTGGCAGTGGCCGCCGAGGAGCTGGGGATCGACGGCGCATTCTTCCGCGTGCATCACTTCGCCCGGCAGCAGGCCTCGCCGTTCCCGTTGCTGGCCGCCATCGCCGCCCGCACCAGCAGGATCGAAATGGGCACGGGCGTAATTGACATGCGGTACGAAAATCCCCTGTACATGGCGGAGGAAGCATCCGCCACAGACCTGATCAGCGGGGGCCGGCTGCAACTGGGCATCAGCCGCGGTTCACCCGAACCCGCCCGGGACGGCGCCGCGGTGTTCGGCCACGTTCCGGCCGAAGGCGAGACCCCTGCAGACATGGCCCGCCGGCATGCCTCGGTGTTCCGGCACGCCATCACCGGTGCCGGCGTGGCCGAGGGCGATCCCCGCTTCGGCGGGGGCACCGGCAAACTGCCGGTCCAGCCCAACTCACCGGATCTGGCCCGCCGGGTCTGGTGGGGCGCCGGATCCCGCGCCACCGCGGTGTGGACAGCTGAACAGGGAATGAACCTGATGAGCTCCACCCTCCTGACCGAAGACACGGGTGTGCCGTTCGACGAGCTCCAGGCGGAGCAGATCAGCATGTTCCGCAACGCCTGGGCCGAGGCCGGCCATCAGCACACACCCCGGGTATCGGTCAGCCGCAGCGTGCTGCCGATCGTGGATGAGGAGGACCGCCGGTACTTCGGACTCAGCGCCCTGCGGGAAAGGCGGGACCAGGTGGGCGTCATCGACGGACTGGTGGCGAGGTTCGGGAAGAGCTACGTGGGTGAGCCGGAAGCGATCGCCGAAGAGCTGGCGGCAGACGCCGCCGTGCAGGCGGCCGACACACTCCTCCTCACTGTCCCCAACCAGCTTGGTGTGGACTTCAACGCCAAGCTTTTGGGCAACATTGCCCGCCACATTGCCCCCGCCATCGGCTGGCAGCCCAAGTGGTCCACGGTTGCCGCTCCTCGCACGGACACGCGGGCTTAACGGGCTGTCCTGCAGGTTC
Organism: Arthrobacter oryzae; assembly: GCF_030812315.1. Lineage (GTDB taxonomy): Bacteria > Actinomycetota > Actinomycetes > Actinomycetales > Micrococcaceae > Arthrobacter > Arthrobacter oryzae_B. The sequence continues at coordinate 84,040 of NZ_JAUSSM010000007.1, forward strand.
ACCGGGGCTGTCCTGCCGTTTCACGGGAGGCTAGCCGTGGCTATTGGTGTTCGCTAGCATTCAGCTGGGGAGCACCCCGAAGAACAGGCGGTCCAAGCCCGCCAACCCAGTCGAAGGAGACCCGTTGTGACTCTTCCCCAAGGCATTACCCCCGGCATCTGGACCCTCGACATGGCCCACAGCGAAATCGGCTTCACGGTCCGCCATGCCGGCATCAGCAAAGTCCGCGGCCGGTTCACCGACGCCTCGGCGGAAGCGCACGTGGGCCCGTCGCTGGCAGCTTCAAGCCTGCACGCCACCGTGAAAACGGCAAGTTTCGATTCCGGCGACGCGAACCGCGACGGCCATGTGCGCGGGGCGGACTTCTTCGACGTCGAAAACTACCCGGAGATGACGTTCCGGGCTACGGGCATCGAAGGTGACGGCGAGGACTACACCGTCACCGGCGACCTCACCATCCGCGGCGTCACCAAGCCCGTGGAACTCGAAGTGGAATTCAGCGGCGTGGCGGTTGATCCGTTTGGCGCCACCCGGGCCGGGTTCAGCGCCGAGGCCGAAATCAGCCGCAAGGAGTTCGGGCTGACGTGGAACGCCGCCCTCGAGGCCGGCGGACTGCTGGTCAGCGACAAGGTCAAGATCAACGTGGAAGCGGCCCTCGTCAAAAAGGAGTAGGCAGGCCTGCCTAGGTCCAGGGCATCCGGAGGATCAGGGAGAACAACGTGGCGTAGTCGTAACTCGTGGTGCTGTTGGACATGATCACGATTCCCCTGCCCCTTTCCGGGTACAGGCGCATGATGTTCCAAAATCCCAGCCCGGTGCCGAAGTGCTCCACATAGGATCCGTGCGGCCCGTTCGTATGCTTCCGGAACCAGCCCGCGGAATGGTCAAACTGTGTTCCCTTGACGTGGATGTCGCGCATTGCCCGTGCCGTCGATTCCAGCAGGATGCGGCGCCCCTCAGAAGCCACTGAAGCCCCAGAAGCCCCGGTAGCCTCTGATGCCCCCGAAGCATAAGGACCCGCAACGGTTTCCGGCGGTACCGCCAGGCCGTCATTGAGGTGCAGCCGGGCAAACTCGGCTGCGTCCAGCACCGTTCCCACCAGGCCTCCGTAGCCGGCCCCGTCCACCAGGAACGGGTTGATCGAAGAGTAGCTGCCGGGCCTGGAACCGAGTGTCCCCGGCGGGAGGACTCGTGCCAGCACCGGCGCGATGGGGCGGGGGATCCGGACATAGCCTGTGGCCGAGGGACGCCCCGGCGGGTAGGAGAAACCGGTTGAATCCATCCCAAGCGGGCCAAGGATCTCGCGTTGCACATAGCTTGTGAAAGGTTCCCCGGAAACCTGGCTGATGATTTGCGCCGCCACAAGATACCCGACGTTTGAATAGTGCCCCCTACCGCCCACCCGGTAGCGGAACGGACGGCGCCTGGCCATGAGTTTCCGCAGCATGCCTTCCTGATCCGGCCCCGGCGCGTCCGCCGGGTGAATCCACTTCACGGGCAACGGATTGCCCAGCCCGGATGAATGGGTCAATAGTTGCCACACGGTGGGCTGGACGGGGCCGGGGGCCCGCAGCCAATCGAGGTATTCGTGCACGGGTGCCTGCAGTTCCAGGAGCCCTTGGTCGGAAAGGCGCAGGGCCGCAGTGGCTGTCAACGGCTTCGTCATGGAAAACCACGGATAGACCGTCCCTGCCGTTGCGGGTGTGAGGGCATTTAGGTCCGCGTATCCTGTCCCGCCGGAAAAGAGGACCCTGTCCCGCGAGACGACGGCCAGGGACATTCCAGGAACGTGGGCCCGTTGAGCCGTGTCGGCCAGTGCGGCGCGGAGCGCGGTCAGATCCATTTGTTGCGCTTAAACGCCGTGTACAGTGCCACGCCCATGCCCGCCATCAGGCCGAGGGCCATGGGGTATCCGAAGATCCAGTCGAGCTCGGGCATGGTGCGGAAGTTCATTCCGTAGATGGTGCCCACCAGCGTGGGGGCGAAGAGGATGGCGGCCCAGGAGGAGATGCGTTTGACCTGCTCGCTCTGCGCGAAGCTGGATTCTGTCAGGCGCCGCATCTCATCATTCTGCCGCTGGGCCACCAGGGCGGCGTTGACCGTGAGCGCGTTTTGCAGGAGGGCCCTGAAGGAAGCGGTCCGTTCACCCAGCCGCAGCACATGGTCCAGGACGTCACGCAGGTGGTCCTGCAGTTCCGTCCCGGGCCGGTGTTCCGGTGTTCCGGCGAGCAGGGCCTGCAGGATTCCCGCCAGCGGACTGGTCCCGCGCTGGAACATAATGACCTGGCGCGAGAGTTCATAGATCCGGCGTGACACGTCCGGGTCTCCGCCAAAGAGGTCATCCTCGATTTCGTCGATGTCGTTCTCGAGCCCGGCCACCACAGGCTCGTACTCATCCACCACCTGGTCCAGGATCGCGTACAGCACCGCATCCGGCCCCAGTGCCAGGAAATCCGGCAGGGATTCCATCCTCCGGCGGACGCGTGCCAGGTCCGGTGACTCGGCATGGCGGACGGTGACCACAAAATCCGGGCCCACAAAAACGTGGATCTCACCGAACTCAACCTTTTCGACGTCGTCGAGATAGCGCGCAGGGCGCAGCACCAGGAACAGCGTCTCGCCGTAGTGTTCAAGCTTTGCCCGCTGGTGCCCGGTCAGGGCGTCTTCCACTGCCAGGTGGCTGAGGTCGAACTCATCCGCCACGGAACGCAGTTCCTGCGAGTCGGGCCGGTACAGTCCGATCCAGGCCATTCCCTGACGCTGCCGCAGCAGGAAGTAGGTCTCCTCGAGCCCTTCCGGGTCAGTGGTCCGGTGGCCATTCACATAGACGGCGTTGTCAACTATGGTCACGGCTGCGCCTCCTTCTCCGTAAGGCCCTCGAGCTTGACGGTGGCCTTTCCCCGGCACGCTGCCAACAGTATGCGCCACCGTAGCCGTGAAGGGGCGGGATGCTGGCCTAAGGATTCCGTAAAGACGGGGGGGGCAGGCCGGGCGGTCCGGTGCCGCGGCCCCGAATTCAGGGCCTAGTCAGGGCAATCCCCGACGCGGGATCAGGCGGGCGCGGGGGAGAATGGCGGTATGAAGACATTGCTCAACATCATTTGGCTGGTATTCGGCGGACTCTGGCTGGCGCTCGGGTATTTCTTCGCGGGGATCATCTGCTGCCTCCTCATCGTGACTATTCCGTGGGGAATCGCGTCCTTCCGGATCGCGTCCTACACGCTTTGGCCCTTCGGCCGCATGGTGGTGGACAAACCGGGCGGCAACGGCGTGTTTGCTCTGCTGGGGAACGTGATCTGGCTGCTGGTCGCAGGCATTTGGATCGCGATTGGCCACGTTGTGACGGCGTTCGCCATGGCCATCACCATCATCGGCATCCCGCTGGCCATCGCCAACCTGAAGCTGATCCCGGTCTCGCTGATGCCTCTCGGCAAGCAGATTGTGCCGACTGACCGGCCGTTCGTCACCAGCTACCGCTAGCCCGCTACGCCTGTCCCCATGCCTTCCCTGCGCCCTCCCGGCGGAACGCACCGTCGTCGAGCAGTGCGACGGCGGCGCTCCGGTTGAGTTCCGCGGCGATCTCCACGTCCTCCTGGTAACCGCCGAAAACCAGTTCCCGTCCGCTGGAGCATTCCAGCAGTGTGCCGCCGAGCCGCGGCCCGGCAGCGTCGAACGCGTCCAAGGCCCACCGGGCTTCGGGGGAGAAACCGGCCCGGCGGTGCTCAGGCAGCGACGCCAGGAACGCGCCCGCGCCCAACTGGTCCTCAAGCGCCGGGCGGAGTCCGCCGTCGGGCCATTTTTCGCCAGCCGCGATGACCGCGATCGCTGCAGCAGGCGGAAGGTTCCGGGCGGCCCAATCGGCCGTGGCGCGGGCATTGCGCAGGCACACCGCCGCCACTCGCGGCACCGTTCCCGCCAGCGAGTGGGCAACCGCCGAGCCGTTGGGCGACGGCAGCACCACACGATTAAGGGTGGGCGCGTCCCGCAGGCTTGCTGGCGACAGGCTTACGCCGCTGCCGCCGCGACGGCCGGCCAGCACGGCCTCCCGCTGCGCGGCGAAATTAGCCGCCGAGCTGTCCTTCCAGGGGTAGGGGAACACTTCGGCTCCGCGGTCCACGGCGACGCTCACGCACGTGGTGAAACACAGGACGTCCACCACCACGGCCAGTTCAGCCCCGGGTGCGACAGCCAAGGCGCCGTCGTGCCCCCAGTCGAAGCGGACCGTAAACGGCAGCTGCCGGTGCGCGGCGGGCACCTCGATCACGCCGGCTTGCCTTCGGGGCTGAGTTCGCCTTGAAGGTTGCGCCGGGCGGGATTCAGCCAGAGTTCCCGGCCGCGGTCCGTGTTGAATAGAGGGTCCAGTTCCAGCAGGTGACGGACGACGGCGGCGCGTCCGGCCGCGAAGTCAGCGTCGCCGATGTGGGCGAAATCTTCCCGGACGGCGTTGAGGTAGCGGCCGTAGGCCTTGGGTTCGCCGCCGAGCACGGACAGGTCCGCGTCGCAGAGGAGGGCGCCGTCGTCGTCCCCCGCATCCGGCCGGTGGTCGGCAGTGAGCCTGACCAGCCGCCCCACTTCGTACGCTTCGTCCGCGGACAGGCCTGCGGCCAGGAGCCGGTCCTCGGCCAGCCTGGCCGATTCCTCCTCGTCCTGGCCGGCGATGCCGCGGTACACGGCATCGTGGAACCACGCCGCAAGGACGACGGTGCGCGGCGGATCTGCCGGTTCGGCGAGCAGGTCCAAGGCCTCGAGAACGGACAGTAGGTGCGTGCGGCCGTGGTATTTGCGGTGCTCCTCGCCCCACCGGTCCAGGAGGTCCAGGAACAGGGCGTCGTGGCCGGGAAGTATGGCGTTCCAGCGGTTGAGCAGAGGCACCTTGAGGGCTTTGCCGCGCTCGCGGGCGGGGATGCGGAGCCCGCTGGCGATGAGCTTGCGGACCAGGACCCGAGCTTCCACGGGGATGGCACCGGACTCCAAAAGGGCGTCATAGCGGGCTTCGGAGACGTCGTAGTGATCGCCGTCGAACGCCCGTTCCGGAATGCCGGCGGCCTCTGCAAACCGGTGCAGTTCGTCGAGGGACGTGTCCGAGATCAGGTGCGAAAAGTGGGTTCCGTGGGCTGGCCAGAGCGGCGGATCGAGGTAGACGGCCATGAGGGAAGTCTAGCGCCGTGGGTTCCTATGAATGGCTAGCGGTGTACCTCTGCGGAGCGGAGGTCTTTTTGTCTGACCCCTTTGGCAGAGTTATCCCAGGGAAGCCGTTGGAGAACTCGCCCTGAACCAGGCCCCGCGCCTAGGGCAGGTTTCCAGCGCGCCGTTCGAGCCAGTGCCGCTGATCCGGACACTTCGCGCCGTTCCTCCGGCTGGCCGCTTCGGCCGCAGTTCCAGCAGCCAGCCGGTGTCCGACGGCGGCGGGTCCGGTGGTCTGGCCCGGAGCCGTGAGCTGCTCGAGGGCTTTGAGTTGCTTAAGAGTTTGAGTTCGACGGCGGCCGAGGACGCCGCGCTGTTGAGCTTCCGTGAGGCTGCGGACTTCGCCGACAACGTCGAGGAAGTCTCCCGGGTAGTCGAATACCTGCAAATCGTCGCGGCCGGGGCAGTGGACCGGACCCGGCGTGAAGCAGCAGCGGCTGCGCGGTCAGCGGCAGTCGGCTCAGGAGCGGCGGGGTCAGCGGGCTCGGGCGGGGCTGGCCGGGCTGCCGGCTGGGTCACCGGATGGGGCGCAGAACCGACTGAAACGGCCGCTTCGCCCCAGGCGCCTGCCGCCGCCGGCAAAGCGTCAACCGTTGCGGGGCCGGACCCTGCCGATGACGGGTGCCGGAACGCTGCGGAGTTCCTCCGGGCCCGGCTGCGGATCAGTGTCGCCGAGGCCCGGCGCAGGATGGCCCTCGCGGCCGATCTGCTGCCCCGTGCCGGGTTCGCCGGCCACACCGGGCCTCCGGTCCGGCCCGAACTCGCCGCCGCCGTTACCGCCGGGACCGTCGCATCCCGGCCCGCGACCATCATCACCCTTGCCCTGGAGCGGGTCCGGCACCACGCCGACGAGGACACCACGGCCCGGATGGAACATGCCCTGACCCGCACCGCGGCCGAAAACGACACGGATTTCCTGACCCGGGTCGCCCGGCAATGGACCGACGCGATCGACCAGGACGGATCCGAACCCTCCGAAGAGGAACTCCACCGCCGGCAGGGCGTATTCCTCCGCCGCGCCCGCCGCGGGCTCCACCATCTGGAAATCTTCGCCACCCCGGACCAGTACGAATCAATGCTGACCGTGATGAACACCGCCACCAACCCCCGCACCCAGGCAGGCGGCACCGACGGCAGCAGCGACGTCCCGGTACCAGGAGACACTGACGGAACCGCCAGGCAGGACACCAGCGAAGGCCCGGACGCGGCCGCCAGCAGAGAAGCTGTCCAGGACCTGGACCAGGACCTGGATCAGGGCCAGGATCTGGACCGGCGGACCCGGCCGCAGCGGCTCCTGGACGGCCTCGTCGGCGCCTGCAAAGCGGCCCTGACCACCGGCGCACTCCCGGCCGCGGGAGGACTCCGCCCGCAGGTCATGGTCACCATCGACTACCGCGACCTCCTGGAACGCCTCGAACAGATCACCGCCCAAGGACCCCGCTACCGCACCCCGGCCGCAGGCACCGGAACAAGTACCAGGGACAGGCCAACCGGATCACCCGGCATCCCCGGCATCCCCGGCATCCCGGGCACGGGCTCGTTCACGTTCACCGGACCCGTCACCGCCTCCACGGTCCGGAAGATCGCCTGCGACGCGGACATCATCCCCGTCCTGCTCGGCAGCGAAGGCCGCATCCTGGACATCGGCCGCACCACAAGGATTTTCCCGCCGCACATCCGCAAAGCCATCACCGCCCGCGACCAGGGCTGCGCCTTCCCCGCCTGCACCATCCCCGCCACCTGGTGCGAAGCCCACCACATCACCTACTGGTCACACGGCGGACCCACCAGCACCGACAACGGGACCCTCCTCTGCTCCCATCACCACCACCTCATCCACAAAGAACAATGGACCATCCAGGTCAAAACCGGCATCCCCTGGTTCATCCCGCCACCCCACATCGACCCACACCAAAAACCCCAACGGAACAACTACTTCAAAACCTGACCTCAGGCTGAAGCAAGTCGCCGCCGCGCACGAAAAGCCGGCGAACGCAGCAGGCCCGTTAGGGTCGATCCGGGCGCGCCCACTAGCGCCTGATGAACGTGCCTTTGTCAAGATGCCGTCGTCAATGATTGCTAGGCCGGGGGATTGCTAGGCCGGGGCGGGCGGGATGTTCTGGTTGCCGCGGAAGACGTTGTCCGGATCGAACGCGCGTTTCACTTGGGACAGGCGGACGAAGTTCTCGTTCCCGTAGGCCGCGCGGACGCGGGCCTGGCCTTCATCGCCGATGAAGTTCAGCCACACCCCACCCGTAGCGTAGGGCGCAATGTCGTGACGGAAATGCTTCACCCAGGCCTTGGCCTCCTGGCCCTCCTCCGGTGTTTCACCCAGACCGAACGGGTGGCTGACCCAGCTCGCGTTCCGGTTCAGCAGCGGTGAGGCGGCTGCGCCTGGCCCGCCCACCGCACCTCCCCAATGCGCAATTAGCTGCTGGGAGTGCTGGCCGGGGAGCTTGCGCGCCGAATCGATGATGACGTCGAAGGCGTCGTCGGAAAGCTCATCGTGGTAGTCGGCGCTCCAGTAGTTGTACATGCCCGGAGGATCGTCCAGCGAGCATTGGAAGTCGGCGTAACCGGTGTCTCCCAGCAGATCCACTGCGGGTCCGAGCGCCTGGTAGGGCTTGGCACGTTCCCTGCCTTCGCCTGCATCCCCGGCATAGATGTACACCACGGCAACGGCCATCTTGCCCACCATCTCCGGGGGCACGAACGGTTCGGGCGGAGCTGTCAGGTAGATGAGGGCTGCGCACTCTTCCCCGGGGGCCGCGAGGGCGAGTTCACGGTATCCGCGGCTGACATCGGTGGCCGCTTCACCGGGCCAAAGCATCAGGCCCGCATGGACGGTCGGGCCCAATTCACGGAGTGCAAACGTGAAGGACGTGGCGACACCGAAGTTTCCGCCCCCACCGTGCAGGGCCCAGAACAGCTCGGAGTTCTCCTGTGCGCTGGCGGTCACCAGTTCGCCGTCTGCGGTCACGAGGTCCACAGAGACCAAGTGGTCGCAGGCAAAGCCGAATGCCCGTTCAAGCCAGCCGGAGCCGCCGCCCAGCGTGAAGCCGGCCAGGCCTGTGGTGGACACGCGGCCCCCGGTCATGGCCAGGCCGTGCTCCTGCGTCGCACGGTCAAACTCGCCGCACGTCAGGCCGGCTCCGGCGGTGACCGTGCGGCTTTCCGGATCCACGCTCACCGATTTCATCGGCCGCACATCCACCACCAGGCCGCCGTCGTTCATGGACATCCCGGCGACGGAATGCCCGCCTGCACGGACAGCTACGGCCAGTTCGTTGTCGCGTGCATGTTTCAGGGCCTCGGCCACTTCGCCGGGCGTGCTGCATTGGGCAATTACGGCCGGTCGCCGGTCGATCATTGCGTTGAAAAGCTTCCGGGATTCGTCATAGTCCGGACTGTCAGGCCTGATCCAATTCATTGCAACGCTCCTCGGCGCCGGCGGCTCCGCCCCCTCGAAAAATCGTACTGCGGCAGCCAGCGGTGGGCTATGGCGTATTTTCAGGGCAAAGAGCCACCGCGGGAACAATTCCTGATTTGCGGATGAATTAGCCTTCCTTGTCCGCAAATGAGCGAATAAGCTGGACGGATGCCAACAATTAGGATCGCGGAAGCTGCCAGGTTCCTGGGCGTCAGCGACGACACCGTCCGCCGCTGGACCGAGAACGGAAGTCTCACTTCGGTGAAGGACGAATCCGGCCGCCTGGCCGTGGACGGGTTCGAGCTGGCCAGCCTGGCCCGCGAACAGGCGCAACTCCCGGAGGATCCCACCCGGGTGGGCAGCTCGGCCCGGAATCGGTTCGTCGGCCTCGTCACAGGCATCACCGCGGATAAGGTCATGGCCCAGGTCGAACTGCAGTGCGGGCCGTTCCGCGTGGTGTCGCTGATGAGCAGCGAGGCCGTCCGGGAACTGGGCCTGGAGCTCGGCTCGGTGGCCACCGCCGTTGTCAAGGCCACCACCGTGATCATTGAAACGCCGCAGGGAAAGAGTGTCGTTTGAAGATCCGGAATCCGCGCATGGCCGCATTGCTCACGGCTGTCGCGCTCACCGCCGGCTTGGCCGGCTGCGCTCCCGCATCCCAGTCACCTGCGGCTGCCTCCTCCCCGGACGGGACTGGCCCGCAAGGGGCCGGGCAGCTCTCCGGGACCGTCACCGTTTTTGCTGCGGCCTCGCTCAAGGCCACGTTCACACGGCTTGCGGACGAGTTTGAGGCAAAGAACCCCGGTACGAAGGTGACACTCAGCTTTGCAGGTTCTTCGGACCTGGCCACGCAGATCACCCAAGGTGCGCCAGCCGATGTGTTTGCCTCAGCGGACACCAAGAACATGGCCAGGCTTTCCGACGCGAAACTGATCGACGGAACGGCGACGAACTTCGCCACGAACGTCCTGGAAATCGCCGTCCCCTCGTCCAACCCGGCGTCTATCGCGTCCTTTGCCGACCTCGCGAGGCCGGGCATCAAGGTGGTTGTTTGCGCCAGCCAGGTCCCGTGCGGCGCCGCGACGGACACCGTCGAGAAGGCGTCCGGCGTCACCCTTTCGCCGGTCAGCGAGGAATCCTCCGTCACGGATGTCCTGGGCAAGGTGACCTCCGGTGAGGCCGACGCCGGCCTGGTCTACGTCACCGACGTCAAGGGCGCCGGCGACAAGGTGAAGGGAATCCCCCTCGCCGAAGCCGGCAAGGCCGTCAACACCTATCCCATTGCCACAGTAGGCTCAAGCAGGAACAAGGACCTGGCCTCGGCCTTCATCGCCATGGTGACCGGTACCGAGGGCAGGAAGACCCTCGCTGACGCTGGCTTCGGCGCACCGTAAGGGGATCATGGAACAGTCCACGGGCGGCGGATACCACGGCATACCGCGCTGGATCTACGCGATCGCCGCTGCGGGCGGCCTGTTCGTCCTGTTGCCGCTCGCAGCCATGGCGGCCAGGGTCAACTGGCCCCAGTTCATCCCGCTGATTACGTCCGAATCCTCCCTGACTGCTCTCGGGCTCAGCCTGCGGACCTCGGCGGCGAGCACGGCCCTGTGCATCGTCTTCGGCGTGCCGCTTGCACTGGTGCTGGCCCGTTCGACGTTTCCGGGCCAACGGCTGCTGCGGGCTTTCGTGCTGCTGCCGCTGGTGCTGCCGCCGGTGGTGGGCGGCATCGCGCTCCTGTACACCTTCGGCCGCCAGGGCCTGCTGGGCAGGAGCCTTGAGGTTGCCGGAATCCAGATTGCGTTTTCGACGACGGCGGTGGTGCTGGCGCAGACGTTCGTGGCGCTGCCATTCCTGGTGGTGAGCCTGGAAGGCGCCCTGCGAACTGCCGGCGGACGGTACGAGGCCGTGGCCGCAACCCTCGGAGCCCGGCCCACCACTGTCCTTCGCCGCGTCACCTTGCCGCTGGTGCTGCCAGGCCTGGCGTCCGGGGCGGTGCTGTCCTTCGCGCGAAGCCTCGGCGAATTCGGCGCGACGCTCACTTTCGCGGGGAGCCTGCAGGGGGTGACACGGACCCTGCCGCTGGAAATCTACCTGCAGCGGGAAACGGACGCCGACGCCGCCGTCGCACTTTCCCTCGTGCTGGTGGCCGTCGCCGTGACGGTGGTGGGGCTGACGTACCGCCGCCCCGGCACGCCGGGGCGGCGTAGTGTCCTGGAAGGCCCCGGCCTGGCAGGCGCCGGGGCGGAAGGCGCCGGCCTCCAAGGCTCTGCCGCCGGCGGACGACCTGGCGGCACCCGATGAACTTTCGGGTGCAGGCAACCGTGGGCGCCCGCGGATTCGACGTCGGGCTGGACCTCGCGCCGGGCGAAACTGTGGCGGTACTGGGCCCCAACGGGGCAGGGAAATCCACCCTCCTCAGTGTCGTTGCCGGACTCCTGCGGCCCGATTCCGGCCGCGCCGAAATCGATGGGAAGGTGCTGTTCGACCTCGACGGCGGCGCCAAGACCTGGACCGCACCGCACCACCGCGGCACGGCCCTCCTCGCGCAGGAACCGCTGCTGTTCCCGCACCTCAGCGCCCTGGAAAACGTGGCCTTTGGACCCCGCAGCGCCGGGATTCCGAGGAAAACCGCCCGGGAGTCGGCCCGGAAGTGGCTGGCCGCCGTGGATGCCGGGGAACTCGAAACACGGCGGCCCGCCGAACTCTCCGGCGGACAGGCCCAGCGCGTTGCTGTGGCCCGGGCGCTCGCGGCCAACCCTGAGGTGCTGCTACTGGACGAGCCGATGGCAGCCCTGGACATCCATGCCGCGCCGCTGCTGCGCAGGCTCCTGAAGAGGGTCCTGGCCGGGCGCCGCGCCATCATCATCACCCACGACGTTCTTGACGCCCTGATGCTGGCCGATCGCGTGATCGTCCTGGAGGGCGGCAGGATCACCGAGGAGGGGCCTACCCGGGAGGTCCTGCAGCGGCCCCGGAGCCGGTTCGCCGCCGGGCTGGCCGGACTCAACCTCATTCCGGGGACGCTCACCTCCACCGGGATCCGGACAGCAGAGGGCCTGGAAGTGGCCGGACACCAGGACGAGGAAGTATTCCCGGCCGGCGCCGGGCAGCCCGGCGTAGCCGCCTTCCCGCCGTCGGCCGTCTCGGTGTTCCTGACCGACGCGCACGGCAGTCCGCGGAACTCTTTCGCCGTAGCGGTGACGGACCTGGAGCAGCACGGGGACCAAATCCGGGTCCGGGCCGACGGGATGTCCGCCGACATCACTCCTGCAGCATCGGCGGACTTGGGACTCGCGCCGGGCATGACGGTCTATTTCGTGATCAAGGCCGCCGCTGTCGCCGTCTATCCCGCCTAGCAAACGCCCCGAGACTCCTAACGCGCCTCGGATTCATCCTTGGCTTCCCGCCGCACGGGGTGCTGGCTGGTGATGGACACGCGGTTGAAAGCGTTCATGGTGATGACCAGCCAGCTCACAGCCGAATACTCGGCCGCATTCAGGTGCTGCCGGGCGTAGCCGTCCTCGCGGTCCCGGGTGTGGGCGTCGGGCAGGGTGGTGATGGACTCGGCCAGCGCCAGGGCCGCGCGTTCCTTCTCGGTGAACAGGGCGGTGTCCCGCCAGGCTGCCAGAACGGCGAGTCGCTGCGTTGTTTCACCCTTCTTGAGGGCATCGGCAACGTGCATGTTCAGGCAGTAGGCGCAGCCGTTGATCTGAGAGATGCGGACGTTGAGCAGTTCGGTGAGCGCCCTGCTGATGCCGGCTTCGTCGGCGGCTTCCCGTGCCTTGAGGCCCAGCCCGTTCAGTGCGCGCCAGACGGACGGGCTCTCCTTGTCGATGAAGATGTGCTGCGTGGTGGGATGGGCGGCTTCGCGGGTCTGGTCCATGGCTCCCAGAATACTCACCACACTATGACAACTCTTGTCATAGTCGTGACGCCTCGACGAAAGCATTGTAGTGTTTTCAACGGATCGCCCGCCCGCCCCGCGGCGGGCGGCGGTCCGCCAAAGAAATCTCTGTGCGGAGCCGGGCAACAATGCGCCGGCCGCCCGCACCAGCCGGAGGGCGGTTCCTTGGGGGAACCGCCCTCCTGCATGTTCGCATTGTTGGCCGGAGCGGGGGATGCCGCCCCGCAAGGCCGGCCCTACGTTCCGGGCATGTCCAGTGCCTCGTACGTCCGTATGCTGGCGCCGGGCAACATGAGGTGGGGATGGCCCTCCAGCAGGGCGAGTGCGCCAGCCATGTCTTCGGCCTGCAGTACGCTGTAGCCGCCCACGATGCTCTCCGCGTCTGTGACGCCGGTACTGGTCACTTCCTTGCCTCCGCCCAGTGGTGTTCCGAGGTCCGCCAGGCCGTCACCTGCCTTGTCGGCCCATTGCATCCACGCCTTCATGCCTTCCTGGGCCGCTTCGGGCGAGCTCTCCGCCATAAGTTCCTGTGCTGACTGGGTTGCGATGTAAAGAACTACAAACTTCTTCATGAGAGGTCCTCGTCTTTAGTGGCTTGCGGTTGCGGGTGCATCACCCGTCCGATTCACAGGCTCGAGCCTAGGCGGAACGTTCGTCCGGGTCTACGGGCTGGAGCGGAATTTCGCGCCCGCCGGTGACGGGGCCGATCGCCCCTAGACAGCCATTTCGCCGTCGGCAAACATGGACCCTAAGGCGCATCCGTCAAAGTTGAGCGTTGTACACTCAACTTTAAGAGTTGATCTATCCCGAAAGGAGCTCTCTTTGGACGCCAAATTCACCACCAAGAGCCAGGAGGCTCTTTCGGCGGCAGCCATGAACGCCTCCACCGCAGGAAACCCGCAGGTTGAGCCGGCCCATTTGCTTAAGGCACTTATGGACCAGCGGGAGGGTGTCGCCGTCGCGCTACTCCGCGCCACCGGCGCGGATCCGGACGCCGTCAGTGTCCAGGCCAGCACCGCCATCAAGGCACTGCCCGCGACGTCGGGAGGCTCCACGCAGCAGGCCCAGCTGTCCCGGCCCGCGCTGCAGGCCATCCAGAACGCCAAGAACGAAGCTGACAAACTTGGCGACACCTTCGTGTCCACCGAGGTCCTCCTGCTGGGGCTCTCGGCCGGAAGCGACGCCGTCGGGCGGTTAATGCGCGACGCCGGCGCCTCCCATGAGGCGCTCCTCGCTGCCCTGCCGGGTGTCCGCGGCGACCGCAAGGTCACCAGCCCGGATCCGGAAAACACCTTCCAGGCCCTGGAGAAGTTCGGCACGGACCTCACCGCGATGGCACGCTCGGGCAAACTGGACCCGGTGATTGGCCGCGACACCGAGATCCGGCGGATCATCCAGGTCCTGAGCCGCCGCACCAAGAACAACCCCGTCATCATTGGCGAGCCCGGGGTGGGCAAGACGGCCGTCGTCGAGGGCCTTGCCCAGCGCATCGTCGCCGGCGATGTCCCGGAAAGCCTGCGCGGAAAGACCCTCATCGCCCTGGACCTCGCTTCGATGGTGGCGGGAGCCAAGTACCGCGGTGAATTCGAGGAGCGGCTCAAGGCCGTCCTGGAGGAAATCAAGAACTCGGACGGGCAGATCGTCACCTTCATCGACGAGCTTCACACCGTGGTGGGTGCAGGCGCCACCGGGGACAGCTCCATGGATGCCGGCAACATGCTCAAGCCCATGCTGGCCCGCGGCGAACTGCGCCTGATCGGCGCCACCACGCTGGACGAGTACCGCGAGAACATCGAGAAGGATCCCGCCCTGGAACGCCGCTTCCAGCAGGTCTATGTAGGCGAGCCCAGCGTGGAGGACACCATCGGCATCCTCCGCGGCCTCAAGGAACGCTACGAGGCCCATCACAAGGTCGCCATCGCAGACTCCGCCCTCGTGGCCGCCGCCACGCTGTCCAACCGCTACATCTCGGGACGCCAGCTGCCGGACAAGGCCATCGACCTGGTGGACGAGGCCGCCTCGCGCCTGCGCATGGAGATCGACTCCGCTCCGGAGGAGATTGACCAGCTGCGGCGCCAGGTGGACCGGCTGACCATGGAGGAGCTGGCCTTGGCCAACGAGAAGGACGCCGCCTCCGTAGAGCGCCTGGCCGCCCTGCGGGCGGACAAGGCGGACAAGAAGGAGGCGCTGGCCGCCCTGAATGCCCGTTGGGAAGCCGAGAAGGCCGGGCTGAACCGCGTTGGCGATCTGAAGGCAAAGCTGGACGAGCTCCGCTCCAAGGCGGACAAGGCCCAGCGCGAAGGCGATCTGGAGACGGCGTCGCGGGTGCTGTACGGCGAGATTCCCGCGCTGGAACACGAGCTGAACGCTGCAGCTGAGGCAGAGTCCGCACGGGTGGCCGGCGGTGGCGCCAAGCAGGAGCTCATGGTGGCCGAAGAAGTCACCGCGGACGATATTGCCGAAGTGATTTCCGCCTGGACCGGCATCCCTGCCGGACGCATGCTGCAGGGCGAAAGCCAGAAGCTGCTGCACATGGAAGAGGAGCTCGGCAGGCGGCTGATCGGCCAGTCGAAGGCTGTGGCCGCCGTTTCCGACGCGGTCCGCCGTGCCCGCGCCGGCATCAGTGACCCCAACCGGCCCACGGGTTCGTTCCTGTTCCTCGGACCAACCGGCGTAGGTAAGACGGAGCTGGCCAAGGCACTGGCTGATTTCCTGTTCGACGACGAACGCGCCATGGTGCGGATCGATATGTCCGAGTACGGCGAGAAGCACTCGGTGGCGCGGCTGGTCGGAGCACCTCCGGGCTATGTGGGCTACGAGGAGGGCGGCCAGCTGACCGAAGCCGTCCGCCGTCGGCCCTACTCGGTGGTCCTGCTGGACGAGGTGGAGAAGGCCCACCCTGAAGTCTTTGACATCCTCCTGCAGGTGCTCGACGATGGCCGCCTCACCGACGGCCAGGGCCGCACCGTGGATTTCCGCAATGCCATCCTGGTGCTCACCTCCAACCTGGGCAGCCAGTTCCTGGTGGACCAGTCGCTGGACGCGCAGGCCAAGCGGAACGCCGTGATGGCCACGGTGAACGCCTCCTTCAAGCCGGAGTTCCTGAACCGCTTGGACGAAGTGGTGCTGTTCGACGCCCTGACTTTGGATGAGTTGGCGAGGATCGTGGAGCTGCAGGTAGCCGAGCTCGGGAGGAGGCTGCACGAGCGCAGGCTCTCCCTGGAGGTTACTGACGGTGCCCGCGCCTGGCTTGCCATGTCCGGCTTTGATTCGGCCTACGGCGCGCGACCGCTGCGCAGGCTGGTCCAGCGCGAAATCGGCGACCGCCTGGCCAGGGCCATCCTCGCCGGCGACATCAACGACGGGGACACTGTGCTGGTGGACACCGCGGCCGACGTCGACGAGCTCACCATTGAGGGGCTTGAGGCCCTGGCGGATCCCGACCCCGGCGCCCCCGCCGGCAGCGGACTGTCAGTGCGGCGGAAGAGCCAGGGCTCGGCTTAGCTTAGGGGACGGGGCCTCAGGGCGTGGGATCCGGGGAGATAAGCCTCAGGGGATGAGGGACTCCATGATGATGTTTCCCTTGTCCGCTGTGACATAGCAGTCCACCCGCCGGTCGCCCTGCTCCCAGCTGGTGTCGCTGGGGTAGGCATTGCGTTGCATCAGGACGTAGTTGGCCACGGCGTCGGTCAGTCCGGCGCCCTGGCAGATTTCGCGGCCCTTTTCCCGCAGCGCGGCAATGCCCGGGTACGAGTCCGATTCCGGGTACCGGTGCACTGCAACCAGCTGTGCCGAGTGGCCGGTGGTGCAGGGCACCACCCGGGATTCAGTAGCTTCGGGGTCGAAATTCTCGAAGCAGTCGCCCAGCTGATAGTCCAGGGCGCCCACGCCATCGAGGGGAAGCTCACCCCTGGTTGCCTGAGCGGACGGGGACGCTGAGTCTGTCGTGGCCGGTGCCGGGGTCTGGTTCGCGGCCTGCTGGGTGCCACTGGCGATCAGGGCGGCCACCCACCAGGCGAGCAGGCCCAGGACAACCAGCCCCGCCACCACGAATCCGGCCTTCAGCAGGGTCTGCTTCGACTCAGCCGCCGGGGTGTCATCGGCCGGGGTGTCTTCGGGCGTACTGTCATTTGCCGGGGCGTCAGCCGCCGGAGCAGCACCCGCCGGGGCGTCCTTGGGCGGGGGGCCGGCCGGAGCGGCCGGCGGCTGGACGGGCAGGCTGCTGGTCGGCGGCCGGGCAGGGGGAGGCGGCACGACTGGCGGCATTCCGGGTCCCGGGGTCGGTTTCGGGTTCCCTTTGCTGTTGCCTGTTTCGTTCTCGTCATTCACGTGAGGATTCGCCCTTCCGGCGTCTTTTTGCTCGGCGGACCACCGTGGATGCGGCCGCTGGCGTGGAGTCGCTCAAACGACTCTACCGAAGAAAATCGGCAGGCCAATATGGCCGGGACCAGCACAAACGTGGCAACACTGCTCCGGAGGTGCCCAGCCGGGGAGCAGTTACCGCTGAAAGCATGTAATCTAGGTGTACGACAAATTGACCAAACATTCCGGGGCCTCACTAACGCCAATGGTGACCACCTCCGGTCCGAGTACAAAAGGGGGTCACGCCATGGGGCGCGGCCGTCAAAAGGCAAAAGCTACCAAGCAGGCTCGGGATATTAAGTACTATTCCCCGAACACTGACTACTCTGCGCTTCAGCGTGAGCTCAAGAGCTCAGAGGGTCGTGCACCGAGCCGTTTCTCGAGTGAGCCGGTTGAACCGGATTATTCGGCTTATGTGGACAAGTACGCGGATGATTTGGAAGACGACGACGACGAGGTAGACACCCGTCGAATCGGCTAGTTGTCGCCCGCTGAACCTGCCGTAAGGCAATCAGTGGCGTGCCGCCGTCGTACTTTTCACCACAGTGGCCCGTACGACAAGTCGGCTCTTCTTTCCGGCACCCCGTGTGCTGACTTCAGTTATCAGGCCCGTCAGGGCATGCCGGTTTCCGGTGTGCCCTGACGGGCCTTTCTGCTGTTAAGCGCTTGCTGTCATCCGTCTGCTGTGTCCGCGCCGGTCGTCCTCGCTATGCACGCGCGCGCCGAATCGGCATAAGCGTCCGGGGCGGGCCGGAGGCAACCAAAAAGGCAAGGATAAGGCGGTTGAGGGCCGCCGGCTGTTCCAGCGGAAGCCCATGGGAGGCGCCGGGAACCACGGCCAGCTGACCCTCCGGGAGGGCTTCGTACAGGGAGACAGTGTGGGGCAGCGCAACCAGGTCGTCGTCGCCCGTCACCACGAGCACCGGTTGGCTGATGTGGGCGATGTCAGCCGTTGTAAGGGTGGGCTCCGACCGGAACATCCTGAAGCTCTTGTTCATGACGACTTCCAGGTGGGCAGCCCCGTCCGGCGATCGCGCGACATAGGCCTCGCCTAGTTCTTCCGGCACAGGCGAATCAGGGTCCGTCTCCGCAGGGACGGTTCCCTCGAAGTGGTAATTGGCGCCTACGACCACGAGTTTGCGCACCAGGTCCGGGCGGCGGAGCGCGACCAGCAGCGCAATGATGCCGCCGTCGCTCCAGCCGACAAGGTGGGCCGGGCCGCCCACCACTGTCTCGAGTACGCCTATCGTCTCGTCCGCCATGTCCGCGTAATGGAAGTCGGCATCGGTATCCGCGGTATAGCCGTGGCCCCGGCGGTCGAAGGCTACGACCCGGAAAATTTCCGACAGCCCAGGGCCGATGCTGTTGAGCAGGTCATCGCTGTTACCCAGGCCTCCGTGCAGCAGCAGCAGGGGCTCGCCGTCGCCGCCGCGGTCATCCACCCAGGTCGGGTGCCCGTTGATGTCCACGGTGCTGGCCATGGAACACTCCATTCCGGCAGTCGGTCGGCGGTCGTTCGGCAGTCGGTCGGCGGTGATTCGGCGCGCCGTCGGCGGCGACGGACCGTCTTTGCCGCCATTGTCCTCCAGCGATGCCCGGCGCTACAACATGCCGGCGACGGCACCGGCGGCGATGTTGTCAGCGCTGTTGTCAGTGTCGGAGCCCCGTACTAGGTTGATCGTGGGCTGTTCCATTGACGGGTCCATTCGCGGTCGGAGGGGATTGGTTTTTCATGCCGGAAGTTGAGAGCTACAAGCAGGGCGCACCGTGTTGGGTGGACCTCTCTGCTAGCGACATCGAGGCGGCCAGGGAGTTCTATTCGCAGCTGTTCGGCTGGGAGCTGGACGCCATGCCCACGGGACCCGACATGACGTACTACATGGCCAGGCTGCAGGGCCGCTACGTTGCCGGCATGATGCAGCAGATGCCGGACACCGCGGCAACCGGGGTGCCGTCGTACTGGGCCAGCTACCTTGCCGTGGACAATGCCGACGAAGCAGCCGCCAAGGTCGCTGAGGCAGGCGGAACCGTGCTGTATCCCGTGGATGACGTGGAGAACGGCAGCGGACGGATGTTCTTCGCTGCGGATCCCACCGGCGCCCAGGTGGGCTTCTGGCAGGCCGGGTCCCACATCGGGTCCGGGTTGGTGGACGAACCCGGCGCCCCGGTCTGGAGCGAGCTGCAAACGAACGACGTTCCGCGGGCTATCCGGTTCTACGAGGCCGTGACCGGCTGCACCACGGAGACCGCACCCGCTGGCGAGCTCAGCGAATACACCAATTTCATTGTGGACGGAAAGCCCGTGGCCGGAGCCTTGAAGCAGCCAATGGGAGGGGTGCCGTCTTTCTGGATGACCTACTTCAAAGTCGAGGACGTGGACCTGGCCGCGGCCCGTGTAGCCGACCTCGGCGGCCAGATCCATGTGCCCGGGTTCGACGTCCCGGGGGTGGGCAGGCTGGCCGTCCTGACGGACCCCAACGGCGCGGCGTTTAGCATCATGGCTGCCGAAAGCGCAGGCACACGATGACCGGACGCACCACTTTCAACGCGGGCGAGATCTGCTGGACAGACCTGCAGACCAGGGATGTGGAGGCCGCCAAGGCTTTCTACGCCGCGGTTTTCGGTTGGCGTTATGAGGACCTGCCCACGCCGGACGGTCGGAGCTACGCGAAGGCGTATCTCGGCGACGACCTGGTCACTGTCATTGCGCCGCAGGACCCCCAGCAGGAAGCCTCCGCCACTCCGGGGCAGTGGAACATCTACTTTGCCGCCGCTGATGCCGGCGCCATTGTGGAGGAGACCCCGCACGCGGGCGGCACCGTGGAGTTCGGCCCGGAAGAGGTTGAGGACACTGGCGTGATGGTCTTCGTGGCGCCGCCCGGAGGCGGCACCACCGGAGTGTGGCAGCCGGGAACCCACACCGGCGCCGCCCGGTACAACGAGCCCGGCGCCCTTGCCTGGGCGGAGCTCCTGACTCCCGAGCCGCAGGCGGCCGTCGCCTTCTTCCAGCAGCTGTTCGGGCATGAGGTCACCGAATACCCGCAGGACGACGGCGGTACGTACACCACGCTGATGGTGGACGGCGCGGAGGTGGCTGGAATCGCACCGCTGCCGGAGGAGGACGAAGACGAGGACGAAGCGGAGTTTTGGGGTGCGGAGCCGGAGTATGCCACCGGGGACGAAGCGGAGCCGGACGAGCACGCACTGCAGACGGGCTGGCAGGTGTACTTTGGCGTCTCCAGTGTCGCGGACGCCGTGTCGACAGCGGTGGCTGCGGGCGCCGTCGTCCTGATCGAACCGGAGGGTGGCGGCAGCGATGACGAGGAAGCCGGAAGCGTGGCCACGCTGAAGGATCCGCAGGGCGGGGTGTTCAGCGTGCTGGAGGTCTAAACAGATCGAGTGCTCCGCAACTGCCATTATGAACCTGCTTAACGGCGGTTGCGGAGCACTCGATGAGGTTTAAGGACCCTTAGGCGTAGGCGTTCACCAGGCGGACTGCGCCGCCGTCGACACCCTTGGCGCCCTGGACGTAATCCGGGCCGGTCTTGACGATGGAGTCCGAGTTCTGCTCGACGATGCCCATGATCCAGGACGGCAGGCCGCGGTCGTTGAGGCGGTTCACGGCGGCGTCGGCAGCTTCGGCCGAGACGATGGCCACCATGCCCACGCCGAGGTTCAGCGTGCGCTCGAGGTCGGCCAGCGGGACGTTGCCCAGTTCCGAGACCAGCTTGAAGATGGCGGGCAGTTCCCACGTGGCGCGGTCAACGGTGGCAATGAGGCCCTGGGGGAGGACGCGGGCCAGGTTGGCCGCGAGGCCTCCGCCGGTGACGTGGCTGAAGCCGTGGACGGCCTGGCCGGCCGCCGAGCCGCTAACCGGGAAAGTGCGGGCCAGGTCAAGGCAGTCCGCGGCGTAGACGCGGGTGGGCTCCAGGAGTTCCTCGCCCAGGGTGCGGCCAAGTTCCGAAACCTGGCGGTCCAGTGCCCAGCCGGCGTGGTTGATGACGCGTCGGACCAGGGAGTAGCCGTTGGAGTGCAGGCCGGAGGATGCCATGCCGATCACTACGTCGCCGGCACGCACACGGTCCGGGCCCAGCAGTGCGTCAGCTTCGACTACACCGGTGGCGGCGCCGGCGACGTCGTACTCGTGCTCGCCCAGTAGGCCCGGGTGCTCGGCGGTTTCGCCGCCAACCAGGGCGGTGCCGGCCACGGAGCAGGCCGCTGCGATGCCGCGGACGATGTCCGCGATGCGCTCCGGGACAACCTTGCCGCAGGCGATGTAGTCGGTCATGTAGAGCGGTTCGGCGCCAACCACCACGATGTCGTCCACCACCATGCCCACGAGGTCGAACCCGATGGTGTCGTGGATGTCCATGGCCTGGGCGATGGCAACCTTGGTGCCCACGCCGTCGGTGGACGTGGCCAGCAGCGGGCGCTTGTACGTGAGGAGCCTGGACACGTCGTAGAGGCCTGCGAAGCCGCCCACTCCACCGATTACCGAGGAATTGTGGGTGGCCTTGACGGCGTCCTTCATCAGTTCAACGGCGCGGTCGCCTGCTTCGACGTCCACGCCGGCAGAGGCGTACGTGATGCCGCGGGCTGAGGAGTTACCGGCGGCGGGTGATGCGGAAGTCATACGGACTCTTTCTTGTCAGAGGTCAGACGGTCAGCGTCGGTCAGCAGGTTCTCAAACTCGGCGTCGGGCCCCGGGTCGCAGCCCGTGGCGCCGGCCTTTTCGGCCGGGTCCTCGCTGTCTTGGAGGGGGGACGCCGCCAGTGCCGCCGTTGCGACGGGGAGGGCGACGGGCGACGGCGTCAGGCCGCCGAGGTCCGTGCGCTCCAGCAGGTTCTTGCCGAGCTTGTCCGCGCCGGGCAGCTCGATGGGGTACTTGCCGGTGAAGCAGGCGGTGCAGAGACGTTCGCGCGGCTGCCGCGTGGCGTCGATCATGCCGTCTTCGGAAATGTAGGCGAGCGAGTCGGCGCCGATGGCCTGTGAGATTTCCTCGATGGTGGCGCCGTTGGCGATCAGCTCCGCGCGGGAGGCGAAATCGATGCCGTAGAAGCAGGGCCATTGCACGGGCGGGGAGGAGATCTTCACATGCACGGATGCGGCGCCGGCTTCGCGGAGCATCCGGACGATGGCGCGCTGGGTGTTGCCGCGGACGATCGAGTCATCCACCACCACAACGCGCTTGCCGCGGATCACGGACTCGAGGGCGTTGAGCTTGAGTCGGATGCCCAGCTGGCGCAGCGTCTGAGAGGGCTGGATGAACGTGCGGCCCACGTAGGAGTTCTTGACGAAGCCGTGCGCGAAGGGGATGCCGGATTCCTCGGCGTAGCCCACGGCGGCGGGAGTGCCGGACTCGGGCACCGGGATGACGATATCCGCTTCCTGGGTGTTTTCGCGGGCCAGTTGGCGGCCCATCTCCACGCGGGATTCGTACACGGAGCGTCCGGCGATTGCGGCGTCCGGACGGGCGAGGTAGACGTATTCGAAAACGCAACCCGCCGGCGTCGGCTCCGCAAAGCGCTGGGACCGCACGCCGTCTTCATCAATGGCGATGAATTCGCCGGGCTCGATCTCACGGATGAAGCTTGCGCCCACCGTGGCCAGGGCCGACTGCTCGGAGGCGACCACCCAGCCGCGCTCCAGCCGGCCGAGGACCAGCGGGCGGATGCCGTAGGTGTCGCGTGCCGCGTAGAGGGTACCTTCGTCCATAAAGACGAAGCAGAAGCCGCCCTTGATCTTGGGCAGCAGCTCTATGGCGGTCTGTTCGAGGGACTTGCCCTCTTCGCCCTCCAGCAGTGCCGTGACCAGGGCGGTGTCCGAGGTGTTGCCCTGCTTCATTTCGCCGCTGAGCTGGCCGCCGTTGCGCTCATTGATCATGGCGTTCAGCTCGGCGGTGTTGGTGAGGTTGCCGTTGTGGGCCAAGGCCACGGTGCCCGTGGCGGTGGCGCCAAGGGTGGGCTGGGCATTGGCCCAGTGGCTGGCGCCCGTAGTGGAATAGCGGCAGTGGCCGACGGCCAGGTGCCCGGTCAGGGTGTTCAGCGTGGTCTCGTCGAAGACCTGGGATACGAGGCCCATGTCTTTGTAGACGTTGATCCGCTTGCCGTCGCTGGTTGCTATGCCAGCCGACTCCTGACCGCGGTGCTGCAATGCATACAGCCCGTAATAGGTGAGTTTTGCTACTTCTTCACCTGGTGCCCAGACCCCGAAGACGCCGCAAGCGTCCTGAGGGCCTTTTTCGCCAGGGAGAAGATCATGAGAAAGTTTTCCATCGCCGCGTGCCACTGGTCGATTATCTCACGTGATGGGGTAGGACTTTTCCGGTCGCCCGTTTATGACTGATTGCCGGCAGCGGTGCCGTTGCCGGTGCCTTCGGCCGGATCGCTGCCGGACTCGGTCTCCGGGACGGCTTCGACGACGGCGTGCTCGGCGCGCCTGACGCTGAGCCTGTCCAGCAGGAGCGCAACAACGGCGCCCAAAATCACGCCGCCGGCGCCGAAAAGAACCATAAAGAAGCCGAAGACGGAGCTGGGCTCGTAATTCGGGTCCCCGGGCAGTGCAAACGCAATGACTGCCGCCACGATGATGCCCACAAGGCCGCCCAGTATGAGGAACGGCACGTATTTGGGCGCCCGGCGGACGGTGATTTCGCGCCGCTCGGCGGGGGTGTCTTCAGAAGCCATGCCTTCTAGCCTACTGCCCCGCGTTTTTGTCCACATAATGCGCCTTTGGGGCGCGTTTGGTCGCGTTATGTGGACAAAACTCTCTGGGCGTCGTGGGATCGGGCCTGTTGGGAGTTAGCTGCCGCGGTACGTCGAGTAGGCGAACGGGCTCAGGAGCAGGGGCACGTGGTAGTGCTCACCGGCGTCGGACACTGCGAACACCAGGTCCACCTCCGGGAAGAAGGTGGCCGTGCCCAGGCCCTCATAGTAGGCCCCCGTGGCGAAGTTCAGCCGGTATGTCCCGGCGGGGAGGAGTTCCGGGCCCAGGTCCTTCGCCCGGCCGTCGGCATCGGTGGTGCCGGAAGCAACGAGGTTCCAGCCGCCGCCGTCGCGCGCGTAAAGCTCGACGGCGACGCCGGCGGCCGGGCGCCCGGCCCCGGTGTCCAGGATGTGGGTGGTCACCTGTGAAACGGTCATTCGCTGATCACTCCTTCGAGCCGGAGCAGGGCGATTTCGCGCAACTGCTGGGCCACTATGGCGTCTTCCTGGTCAGGGGTGTGGGTAAGGCGTTCGTGTAGCGCCGCCAGGATTTCCGGGGCCGTGCGCCCGGAGGCCCGAATCAGGAACACCCGGCCGAATTTTTCCTCGTAGGCGCGGTTGCCCTCGGCCAGCGCGGCGCTCACGTCCTCGTCCGCCGGATCCACCCCGGCCTGCTCCGAACGGGACATGGAGGCCTCGGTGGTGGAGGCCGTGGGTCGTTCGCCGATTCTTGGATGGTGGGCCATGGCGGACTCCACCTCGTCCGATGTGAACGGGGCGGCGGCGTCGCGGGCGAAGTCCAGCAGGGCCTGGCTGCTGGCGAACGGCCGGGCGTCCGCGATCTGGTCCACCCAGCGCTGGACATCAATGCAGGGGCGAAGTGCCGCGGTGACTTCCGCGCGGTCCGCCCCGTTGAATACGGCAAGCTGCATGCTTGTTCATCCCTCGTGCAAATGCTGGCATCCATGGCGTCGGCTATGCGGAAAAGGGAGTGCCCCGCTGTAGTGCCCGCCGTGGCTCATGCCTGGCCGCAACAGTCGTTCTACATTCCGCATCATGGAACTGTTATTTCAGCATGCGTAATAGTCAACCGGAAATCAACGGTTGGTGTCAAGAGACTACCGCACCCCTCACACGGCGGATCGGCTGCGCTAGACTCCTGCGGGGTGGCTTTGCACTGCGACTATCGAGGCCTTTGCGCTGATGCCCTGCGCCAACCCCTTTCCTCGCCGACGAGTTCGACCTCCGCCTCGGGAACATCTGGCTGAACACGGCGGCCTATGCGGCGATCGTGTCGCTGCTGTGGGTCATGGTCCGGACCAAGTTCCTGTTCTTCATCACCCCCACCGGACGCTCTCTCACTTCCTGCGGCCCAAGTCCGGACGCTCTCTCACTTCCTGCGGGAGGGCCGCGCAATTCGTTGTCCCGGAGGGTGGGGCGGAGCGGACTGCTGCCCACTCACGAGCAAAGCAAACGGCTATGGCAACTGATTCAGAGCAGATCAGGGACCAGCAGCGTGAAACCTGGGCAGCTGTTCCACCGGCTGGAAGAGGTGGGACGACGACGTCGTACGGTGGCTGGCACCCTTCGGCGAGGCCATGATCGGCCAGGCGGGCCTGAAACCGGATTCGCAGGCGCTGGATGTGGCTGCAGGGACCGGCGAACCCGGCCTCATCGCGGCTGCAAAGGTGTCCGAGGGAAGCGTCACGATTACGGACCTGTCCGAAAATATGCTGACGGTGGCCCGCGAAAAGGCCGCGGCCGCCGGCCTGGAGAATGTTCGCACTTAGGTCAGCGAAGCCGCGGCCCTGCCTTTTGAGGACCGCCGTTTCGATGCCGTCCTGTGCCGCCCCGGGATTTATGCTGAAGGCCTTTGCGACGCCGGCCTCACCGACATTAGTGAGGAGACGCTGTCCGTGGACATGGTCCACGAATCCCCTGAGCGCTACTGGGAATTCATGACGGACGTCGCTTCCGCAGTTGTGTCCAGCCTGGCCCAGACGGACAGTGGCCCGCGCGATCTCATCCGGACACAGGTTCTGGATGCGGCACGGACTCATGAACGCACGGCGCAATCCGGCTATCGTCCGCTGCCACGATCGTGGTGGGAACGGTCCAGCCACGCGAGCCAGATCATCTCAAATGAAGGAGTGTCGCCGAAGAACCCGCAGGAAGTGAGAGAGCGTCCGGGTTTGGGCGGCAGAAGTGAGAGAGCGTCCGGGTTTGGGCGGCAGGAAGTGAGAGAGCGTCCGGGTTTGGGCGGCAGGAAGTGAGAGAGCGTCCGGGTTTGGGCGGCGGGAAGTGAGAGAGCGTCCTGGGGTCAGGCCGGGGCTGGGGATGCGCCGCCGAGGCGGGCCGTGACGCGGTTCGCGGCTGCCTTGCAGGATTCCCCGAGGCTTTGCAGCGTGTCCGGGGAGACCCGGAAGCGCGGCGCCGGGATGAGGACGGCCGCTACGATGTCGCCTCGGTGATCGAAGACTGGCGCGGCCAGGCCCACCTCGTCCAGTGAGGACTCGCCGTAGTTGATGGCCCAGCCGCGCCTGGCGACGTCATCAAGCCGGATCAGGTAGGCCTCGAGGCTGGTGTCGTCCAGGCCTGGATAGGAAATTTCGCCGCTCTTGAGCAGCACGCGTACGCGTTCGGCCGGTTCGGCGGCGAGGAAGACCTGGACGGAGGCGCTGAGGGCGTCGTTGTATCGGGCGCCCAGCGGGGTGGTGTGCTTGATCTGGTGATGGCTGGCGATCTGTTCCACGCACATCGATTCGGACCCGTTCCACACCATGAGGGCGCTGGTTTCCCCGGTTTGCTCCGTGAGTTCGCGCAGGACGGGATACGCCACGCGCCGCTCTTCGAGTTCGGCCAGCAGAGGCCCGGCGACAGCGATGAGGCCCAGGCCCAGGCGGAACCTGCGGGTCTCCGGGTCGCGCTCCACCAGGTGTTCCTGTTCGAACGTGGCCAGGATGCGGGAGACGGTGCTCTTGTGCAGGCCAACGCGGTTGGCAATCTCCGTGACGCCGAGCAGCGGCTCGTCCGCGGTGAAGCTTCGCAGGACTGCGATGGCGTTGACGATGACGGACGTGCCCTTGGCGTCGCCGTTGCTGCTGGTTTCGGGAGCTTCTGCAGAGGTCATGGTGTCCACCATCATTCCGTATGTAAGCCGTCAAGCGGCGCCACGGATGAGGTGGCGCCGCTTAGACAGAGACAGGCCGTGGTGCTGTTATGCCCCGATGATGTTGTATTCCGGACCGAACGGGAACTTGGTGATGTTCTCCGCGCCGTCTTCGCCGACCACCAGGATGTCGTGCTCGCGGTAGCCGCCGGCACCGGGCTGGCCGTCCAGGACCGTGATCATCGGTTCCATCGAAACCACCATGCCGGGCTCAAGTACGGTGTCGATGTCCTCGCGGAGCTCCAGCCCGGCTTCCCGGCCGTAGTAGTGGCTGAGGACGCCGAAGGAGTGCCCGTAGCCGAAGGTGCGGTTGGCCAGGAGGCCGTGGCCGACGTAGATCTCGTTCAGTTCGGCGGCGATGTCCTTGCAGACTGCGCCGGGCTTGATGAGTTCGAGGCCGCGCTTGTGGACCTCTACGTTGATGTTCCAGAGTTCCAATGAGCGCGCATCCGGTTCGCCGTAGAACAGGGTGCGTTCCAGGGCCGTGTAGTAGCCGGAGGTCATGGGGAAGCAGTTCAGCGACAGGATGTCGTGCTCCTGGATCTTGCGGGTAGTGGCCCAGTTGTGCGCGCCGTCCGTGTTGATGCCGGACTGAAACCATACCCAGGTGTCCCGGATCTCCGAGTCCGGGAACGTGCGGGCGATCTCGTGGACCATGGCCTCCGTTCCGATCAGCGCCACTTCGTATTCGGTGATCCCGGCGGTGATGGCGTTGCGGATGGCCTCGCCGCCCAGATCGCCGATGCGCGCTCCGTGCTTGATGACCGCGATCTCCTCGGCGGACTTGATCATCCGCTGGCGCATTGCAGCCTGGGCCACATCGACGAGGGTTGCGGAGGCGAAGGCGGCCTGGATCTTGTTGCGGTTGTCCAGCGGCAGCGAGTCATCCTCGACGCCGAGGCGGCGCGGGTTGATGCCGCGGGTGCGCAGGACTTCCTGGATGGCGAAGATGTAGTTGTCCCGGCGCCAGTCCGTGTAGACGATGTTGTCGCCGAAGCTCCGGCGCCACGGCATGCCGGCGTCGATATTGGCCGTCACGGTGACGGTGTCATCCTTGGTGACCACCATGGCGTAGGAGCGGCCGAAGGTGGTGAAGAGGAAGTCGGAGTAGTACTTGATCGAGTGGTAGCTGGTCAGGACGACGGCGTCCAGGTCCTTCTCTGCCATGATCCGGCGCAGGCCGGCGAGGCGGCGCTCGAACTCCGTATCGGAGAATGTCAGCGTGACCTTTTTGCCGTTCTTGAGGACCTTGAGTCGCTCCAGTTCGGCGACGGACGTTGCGTTCTCGGATGCTGTGGTGGTCATTGTGGTGGTGCCTTTCTGTGGTGCAGTTACTTGTATTGGGAAGAAGCGGAAGAAAGTCTTCTAGTCGTGGCGCAGCGGTTCTTTGCAGGTTTCCTTAGAGAGCGCGACGGCGATCAGGGAGATGGTTGCCGCAGCGACGAGGTACCAGGCCGGAGCCAGATCGCTGGCGGTGGCGGCGATCAGGAGCGTTGCCATGAACGGTGCTGTGCCGCCGAAAAGGGCGTTGGAGAGGTTGAAGCTGACCGCGAAGCCGCTGTAGCGGACACGGGTGGGGAACATCTCGGCAAGGAAGCTGGGGAGCGTCCCGTCGTTGAGCGTGAGCATGGCGCCCAGCAGGACCTGGACCAGGACGATCACCAGGAAGTTCCCGGTGCCCAGCAGGGCAAATGCGGGCACGGTCAGCACGATGAAGGTGATAGAGGCGCTGATAAGCACCTTCTTGCGTCCGTAACGGTCAGAGAGCATTCCGGTGAGGAAGATGAACCCGATGTACGTCAGCAACGCGATGGTGGTGGCCAGGAATGATTCGGTCTCACCGAGGCCCAGCTCTGAGGACAGGTAGGTGGGCATGTAGCTGAGGATCACATAGAAGCCGACGGCGTTCAGCAGCACGGCTCCGACGGCCTGCAGCAGCTGCCGCCAGTGGTTCCGGAACAGGCTGGAAACTGGCGCCTTGACAGCCTCCTCCTCCGCTGCCATTTCGCGGAACACCGGGGTGTCTTCCAGCTTGGTACGGATGTAGCGTCCGATCAGTCCCATCGGGGCAGCCAGCAGGAACGGCAGGCGCCAGCCCCAGCTTTGCATCGCGTCGGAACTGAGCAGGACTGTCAGCAGGCCTGCCATCAGGGAGCCAAGAAGCAGGCCTGCTGCGGTGCTCGCGGGAACCACCGCGGCGTAGAGGCCGCGCCTGTTGGCGGGGGCGTACTCGACCAGGAAGGCCGACGCTCCTGCGTACTCCCCTGAGGCTGAAAAACCCTGCACGACCCTGATGATCAGAAGCAGGATCGGAGCCCAGATGCCGATTATGTCGTAGCCCGGTATGAGAGCTATGCAGAAAGTCGCTCCGGACATGATCAGGATGGAAAGGGAGAGAGCGGTCCGCCGGCCCACCCTGTCACCTATATGGCCCCAGACGAATCCGCCGAGCGGGCGAACCAGGAATGAAATCGCGAACAGGGCAAAAGTCAGCAGCAGTCCGGTCTGGGGATCTGATTCAGGAAAAAAGACCGTTGCGATCGTTACAGCCAGGTAGCCGTAAACGGCGTAGTCGAACCATTCAACGAAGTTGCCGATGAAGCTGGCCGCGATGACCCTGCGGCGCGTTTCCCTGCTGACACCGTTGTCAGCAGGGGAGAAATTCTGGCCGCTCAACGTGCTGCGGCCAGCGCGGGGGCCTTCGTTCGCGCCATCCGGCTCCGCGCCAGGGCCTCCCGCAAGAGCGGGAGAGGAAGTGTCGTTTGTCATGTGTCCACCAAGAGGTTTTGGAGTTGCATTCAACGCAACGCTGTTGCACCAGAGTAGGCGTGACTTGTGACACAGTCAATCCCGCGTGCTTCAGATTCGTGAATTTTGCGCACGGCATCGCAACTTGGAAGCAGAGCGACGGCCTGGTTTGCAGGAATGTGTTGCACTGAAGGCGACTCTGTTGCGGGATTGAGCTTCCCAAACAAGGGTTCGTCATGATGACTCGATGTAGCACTCGGGTGGCCTGTTGACACTCCGTGTGAGGGCTGTCATATTCTCAAGTAAGCGCTATGTGCATCGTGTTGTGTAATACGCAATTCAACGGACACCGCTTCCGCAGGACGCACTGAGCACGAACCGGCTTCCCGATCAGGGGAAGGGCCGGGCGTCACGACGCCGGGTCCGCACGACGTGCAAGGCGACTTTGCAGAATGACAGAGACCGGCAACGTCGCCAGTTCCCTCTGCGAGGAGACGAAGGAACTCCCCGGACCTCAGCGACCCCAAGGTCACGGTGCGGATTCTGCGGAAGCGGTTGCTGAAGAAGTGGCCGTTACCGGACGCAGGAAGGACCAGCAACAGCACCGAGCCGGGCTTCTGCCTTGGGCAAGTGGGGGCTGCCGGTCAACATCCTGGCAGTGCTGCGGGGCGGTGCCATGACGCTCAACCTGGTCTGGCCACGCCCCGGGATCTAGAATTCGGTGCCGCCCTTTGAGTGGTACCTCCAGTGGGGAGGCGTCCTGTTCGTGGGGGCCGTCGTCGTCATCGGTGTCCTGCTGTACCGCCTGAAGATCAGGCACCGGACAGGCATCCCCGCGGGGCATGCTGCTCCCGCGACGGATGCTACCGTGGCTGGCGAACCCGTCACGCGTGATGAGGATCTCGAACCAGCCCAATAGCCATCCGTTTGGGTGCCCCTGGCCATCCCTTTGGGTAGCCGCCAGCAGGCGCCCCAGCTTCTAGTATTTGTTAGTCGGATCGGCGATATTCGTCCGATCAACGAAAGGAACACAAGCTAAATGGTTCACAAAGTCAAGGCTGTCATTGCCAAGGAAAAGAACGCTCCGGTCTCGGTTGAGACCATCCTGGTGCCGGATCCCGGACCGGGAGAGGCCCTGGTGGACATCCTCACGTGCGGTGTCTGCCACACGGACCTGCACTACAAGCAGGGCGGAATCACTGACGATTTCCCCATCCTGCTGGGCCACGAGGCCACCGGTGTGGTCAGCGCCGTCGGACCGGACGTCACTGAAGTGGCTCCCGGTGACCGGGTCATCCTGAACTGGCGCGCCGTGTGTGGAGAATGCCGCGCCTGCGCCAAGGGCCAGCCGCAGTACTGCTTTAACACGCACAACGCCACGCAGAAGATGACGCTGGAGGACGGCACGGAGCTCTCGCCCGCGCTGGGCATCGGCGCCTTCGCCGAGAAGACGCTCGTCGCCGCCGGGCAGTGCACCAAGGTTGACGAGGACGCCGATCCCGCCGCCGTCGGACTGCTCGGCTGCGGTGTGATGGCAGGCATCGGCGCCGCCATCAACACCGGTGAGGTCAAGCGCGGCGAATCCGTGGCCGTGATCGGCTGCGGCGGTGTGGGCATCGCCGCCATTGCCGGCGCAAAGCTGGCCGGTGCCACCACGATCATCGCCGTGGACATCGACGCCAACAAGGTGGAAATGGCCAAGTCGCTCGGCGCCACCCACGGCGTGGACTCCACCAAGGAAGACCCCATCGAGGCCATCCGGGCGCTGACCGGCGGCAACGGTGCCGACGTCGTGATCGAGGCTGTGGGCCGCCCCGAAACGTACAAGCAGGCGTTCTACGCCCGGGACCTCGCCGGGCGCGTGGTGCTGGTGGGTGTTCCGACGCCGGACATGTTGCTCGAGCTGCCCCTGCTGGATGTTTTCGGCCGCGGCGGGTCGCTGAAGTCCTCCTGGTACGGCGACTGCCTGCCGTCCCGCGACTTCCCGATGCTGGTGGCGCAGTACAAGCTGGGCAACCTGGACCTGGACGCTTTCGTCACCGAGCGCATCACCATCGACCAGGTGGAGGAGGCCTTCGGCAAGATGCACGAGGGCAAGGTGCTGCGTTCCGTGGTGGAAATCCGCCCGGGCACCGAGACCGTCACGCCCGCCGGCGCCGTTAGTGCGGTGTCCGTATGAGCGTCACCATCGAGAACCTGGTCACCTCGGGGACGTTTTCGCTAGACGGCGGCACCTGGGACGTGGACAACAACGTCTGGATCGTGGGAAACGAGGATGAATGCGTGATCATCGATTCCCCGCATGATGCCGAAGCGATCATCAGCCAGGTCCGCGGCCGGAAGGTCCTGGCCATCCTGCTCACGCACGCGCACAACGACCACATCGGCGCCGCGCGCGCCGTGGCGGAGGCCGTGAAGGCCCCGGTCTACCTGCACCCGGACGATCTGGTGCTCTGGGAGCAGGTCTACCCGGACGCCAAGCCGGACCGCTACCTTGCCGACGGCGACGTGTTCCAGGTGGGCGGGGCGACACTGCGCGCCCTCCACACCCCGGGCCACTCGCCGGGATCCACCTGCTTCCACCTTGAGGATGAGGGGACGGTCTTTACCGGGGACACGCTGTTCGACGGCGGCCCCGGCGCCACCGGCAGGTCCTACAGCGACTACCCCACCATCCTCACCTCCATCCGCGAACGGCTGCTGACGCTGCCTGCCAGGACTGTGGTGCGCACCGGCCACGGGGACAGCACCACCATCGGGGCGGAGCGGGAGACGCTGGCCAAGGTCAGCCAGTGAAAGGCGTGCCCATCAAGTTCGGCAGGCAGCCGGCTCCGGTTTCGGACATCAACGAGGACGAGTTGGAAGTCCATCAGCCGAAGACGCAGGCGGCCGGCGTCAAGGCCGTGATGGTGGCGCTGGAGCGTGCCGTGGCCCAGGCCGGGGTGTCCCGGACGGCGCAGTCGCTGTTGCGCCTGAACCAGCGCGGCGGTTTCGACTGCCCGGGCTGCGCCTGGCCGGAATCGGACAAGAAACGCAAGGTGGCCGAGTTCTGCGAGAACGGCGCAAAGGCCGTGGCGGAGGAGAACACCCTCCGCACGGTCGGGGCCGAGTTCTGGGCCAGGCACTCCATCGCGGAGCTGTCGGGCAAGACGGAGTACTGGCTGGGCAACCAGGGCAGGCTCAGCGAACCCGTGGTCATCCGGGAAGGGGAGACGCACTATTCGCCGATCTCCTGGGCGGACGCCTTCGAGCTGATCGGTGAACACATGCGGGCCAGCACGCCGGACCGCTGTGTCTTCTACACCTCCGGCCGCACGGCGAACGAGACTGCGTTTATGTACCAGCTGTTCGCCCGGGCCCTGGGCACCAACAACCTGCCGGACTGCTCCAACATGTGCCATGAATCCTCCGGTTCGGCGCTGAATCCGACCATCGGCATCGGCAAGGGGACCGTCTCGCTGGACGATATCCACGACTCGGAGCTGATTTTCGTGGTCGGGCAGAACCCCGGCACCAACCATCCGCGGATGCTCTCGGCGCTGAAGGAGTGCAAGGACAAGGGCGGCAAGGTGGTGGCGGTGAACCCGCTGCCCGAGGCGGGCCTGTTCAACTTCAGGGACCCGCAGACCATTTCTGGTGTGGTCGGCGGCGGCACGCCGCTGGCCGATGAATACCTGCAGATCAAGGTCGGCGGTGACCTGGCACTGTTCCAGGCCCTCGGCCACCTGCTGCTGGCGGAGGAGGAGCGGAACCCCGGCACCGTCGTCGACCGTTCCTTTGTCGAGGCGCAGACGGAGGGTTTCGACGCGTACCGCGACGCCCGCCGGGACCTGGACTGGGACGAAATCGAGAAGGCCACCGGCCTGGCCCGGAAGCAGATCGAGGATGTGGCCGGAATGCTGATCCGGTCCAAGGCCACGATCTTCTGCTGGGCCTTGGGCGTGACGCAGCAGCCGCACTCGGTGGACACCATCAAGGAACTGGTCAACGTCCTGCTCCTGCAGGGCAACTTCGGCAAACCCGGCGCCGGGGCCTGCCCGGTCCGCGGGCACTCCAACGTCCAGGGCGACCGGACCATGGGCATCTGGGAAAAACCCAAGGAATGGCTGCTCGAAGCCCTCGACAAGGAGTTCGGAATCCAGTCTCCGCGCGGCCACGGCGTTGATGCCGTGGAGACCATGGAAGCCTTCGAACGCAACGACGTTGACGTCTTTGTGTCCATGGGCGGCAACTTCTCCCTGGCCTGCTCCGACACGGAGGCCCTGGAGGCGGGGATGCAGCGGATCGGCCTGACCGTGCACGTGTCCACCAAGCCGAACCGGTCCCACGTGGTGCACGGGCGCACCTCGCTCATCCTGCCCACGCTGGGCCGGACGGACAAGGACGACAAGCACCCGGGCGGGGCCCAGTTCCTGTCCGTGGAGGATTCGATGTCCGTCGTCCACTCCACCCAGGGCAGGCTCCAGCCGGTCTCCGAGCACCTGCTCGCCGAACCGGTGATCATCGCCCGGATGGCCGACGCCACCTTCGGCGAGGACCATCCGGTCAACTGGAAGGCCATGGCCGCGGACTACGACGTGGTCCGGGACCACATCTCCCGCGTCATCCCGGGCTTCCAGGACTTCAACAAGCGGATCCGGACCAAGAACGGCTTTGTGCTGCCCAACCCGCCGCGCGATACCCGGTCCTTCAAGACGGACATCGGCCGGGGACGCTTCACGGTCAGCCCGCTGGAATACCTGACGCCGCCGGACGGCCACCTGGTGCTCCAAACGATGCGCAGCCACGACCAGTACAACACCACGTTCTACGGCCTGGATGACCGTTACCGCGGGATCTCGGACGGACGCCGGGTGATCCTGGTCCACCCGGAGGACCTCACCGAGCTCGGGTTCCAGGACCGGGACCTGGTGGACGTGGTCAGCACGTTCCGGGGGCACGACCGGCAGGCGGACAAGTTCCGTTTGGTGGCCTACCCGACGGCGAAGGGCTGCGCTGCGGCGTACTTCCCCGAGGCCAACGCCCTGGTCCACAAGGAAAACGTGGCCAGGGAATCCAACACCCCCGGCTTCAAGGCCATGTTCGTCCGGTTCGTACCGCACGAGGCTGATGCTTAGTCCTTTTTGGGCATCCTGGCCCGCTGGACCAGGTCGGCCATCCAGGGCCGGGTTCCGTGGTGGAGGACCATACCTTCGGGCAGCCCCTTGATGGTCGCGTCTGAGCCGGAAACGTCGATGGTGATCCGGCCGCCCGCCATGGGCGCGTTGGTGATGTGGAGGTCCCCGTAGGATTCCGGAAGTACGGGGTCCATCCACAGCCCGCCCTCGGAAACGTGGGGGTTGTAGCGCATCAGGTTCGTCACGAGGTAGATCGGTGTGGTGGCTGCCCATGCCTGCGGCGAACACGCCGTGGGGTAGGGCACGGGAGCGGTGAAGTGCTGCCGGTCGAAGCCGCAGAACAGTTCCGGCAGCCGCCCCTCCGAGTACTCGGCCGCGTCCAGCAGGGCCGTGGAGATCCGCTGCGCTTCCTCCACGAACCCGTAGCGGAGGAGGCCGGCCTGGATGATGGCATTGTCGTG
This sequence comes from Arthrobacter oryzae, assembly GCF_030812315.1. Classification (GTDB taxonomy): domain Bacteria; phylum Actinomycetota; class Actinomycetes; order Actinomycetales; family Micrococcaceae; genus Arthrobacter; species Arthrobacter oryzae_B. Next base: position 119,119 of record NZ_JAUSSM010000007.1, read on the forward strand.
CGGCCAAACCGAGCCGTTGTGGTAGCTCGCGGGATTGTAGGCACCCATATCGGAGGCCAGGGTCCGCACTCCCCAGCCGCTGAACATTTCCGGGGACATCAGGCGTTCCACCACCATCGGCGCCTTGTCCTCGTCGATGATGCCGTTCCACAGGCAGTGGCCCATGTTGGAGGCGCACGCATCGACCGGACGCTTGTCGCGGTCCAGCGCTATGGCATAGTAGCCGCGCTCGGGCAGCCAGAACTGTTCGTTGAACTGCTTCTTCAGCCGGGCCGCGCGGTCCCGGAGGTCGGAGGCCAAAGCCTCGTCACCGGCGTCGTACGCCAACCACGACCGCGCCATGTACGCGCCGTAAACGTAACCCTGCACCTCGCACAACGCGATCGGTGCCTCGGCCATGCGGCCGTCGGCGAAATTGACGCCGTCCCACGAATCCTTCCAGCCCTGGTTGATCAGGCCCCTTTCGTTGAGGCGTGCGTACTCGACGAACCCGTCGCCGTCGCGGTCCCCGTATTTCCGGATCCATTCCATCGCCCGGTCCGCATGGGGCAGCAGGGCGGCAATGGTGTCCGCGGCAAATCCCCAGCGGCTCACCTCGCCGAGGACTATCACGTACAGCGGCGTAGCGTCGACGCTGCCGTAGTAGGCCGATTTTCCGCCCAGCGCCAGCCCGCTGGAGACGTCGAGCCGGACTTCGTGGAGGATCTTGCCGGGCTCCTCCTCGCTCATCAGGTCCACCGTGCTGCCCTGGCGGTCGGCCAGCGTCTGCACGGTGCCCAAAGCGAGGGACGGGTCCACAGGCATCGACATGATGGAGGCAAACAGTGAGTCGCGTCCGAACAGCGTCATGAACCAGGGCGCGCCGGCGGCCACGACGATCCGGTCCGGGTGGTGCGGATCCTCAATCCGTAGGGCACCCAGGTCGTCATAGCTGCGGCGGATGGTCCGTTCGATCGAGCGGTTGCCCATGTGCAGCACTGGGATCTTGGACACCCAGGCCTGCCGGCGGAGGTCGCGCGGGGACATTTCCCCGGCTGCCGTGTGGGCGAACGGCGCAGCGGGGCCGGCGCCGTCGACCTTGGGCACCACGCTGACCCAGGTGCTCCACTCTCCGTGAGGCGGGATGACCGTCCGGTAGGTCAGGGCCTCCGGTTCGATGTCGGCGCCACCTGCGTTGACGACGACTCCCTTCCGGACGTCTTGCCACGTAGCCCGGATGGTCAGCGTGTCACCGTCCGGCTCGCGGCTCTCTTCCCAACGCCGCTGGATCCTTGCCTCCTTGACCTCGAAGAGATCCGCGAAATCAGCTCCGACGCTCAACTCCACCACGCACTCGGCGGCATCAGCGGAGTAGTTCATGACCGTGATCTCCTCCAGGATTCCCGCACCCAGTTCACGCAGCCGCTCCACGATCAGCGGGCTGTCCGCATATCCGTCCGAGCGGGGAACCCGGCCGGCAAACCGTGCACGGTACGGCTCCTTCGTCTCCGCCGCCAGTGGTTCGATGGACTGGCCGTTGACCGTCAGGTTCCAGCGGGACAGGATCCGGGTGTCTTCATGGAAAACCCCGTGCGGGTGTTCCGGATGGATGTCTCCGTTGGCCGAGGAAATACAGAATGATGACCCCTCCACCAGGGTGACCGTCCCGGACCCCAACGGGCCGGCAGCTGTATCCGCGTTCCATCCGGCCATCGCCGACTCCTTCAATGGATTGACACCGCTGAGGCGGCGCCCGGCCGCAATTGTGGCCCGGCCACAATCCAGTGACCACACTCCAGCGACGCCGCCCATTGTCTGTGTAAAAGACGCTACGCCTAGCTGCACCGCGATGCCAGAGCGGACTCATGCCCGGGTCTTGAGCCAATCCTTGCAATGGCTTGAGCCGATGCTGAGCCACTTTCGCGACACTCGAAGGGAACAGTTCAAGGAAGATCTTGTCCGCGCACTGGGGATGGTGAAGGTCCGCATGGAAAATATTCAAGCCGGTGAGAAACTGCTGGGCGAAGCCCTGGCGCGCGCCGCCGTCCAGCTGCTGAGGCAGAGCCCGGAGTACCGGAGGCGGGCCCTCCACTACCTGAAGCACGCCTGGAAGGTGTACTCCCTGTCGCGGGTCCTGGCCAAAGCCCTCGAAGACTCCAGGGAGGCCTCCAGCTGGCCCGGCGACCGGCTTCAGGTCGGCACGTATATGTCTGAACGGGTCGAAAAGGTCACCAAGCTCATTCAGCGTGAAGCCAAAACCTACGCGGCGGGCTAGCCGAAGAAAACCTACAGGCGGTCTGGCGCCATATCTGCAAATAGCATTATTGGGATGACCGGGTCCCTGCCCGCAACTGGAGGTAATCCGGGGCGGCGGCTGAACGGTGCACGCATCCGACGGATGTTCCGTAAGGGCCGCAGCCACCGAGGCGGCCGGGGGGTTCCAGCTCGGGTGTTGCAGTGTTCGGTGCTGCCGGCAGGACCATGAGCACGACGACCGCCGCCGATGCGCCAATCGCTTTCAGTCCTTGGAAGAGCGTACGTGCAACGTCAGCAGAATCATTGATGGTCTCCGCAATGCTGCCCAAGGGGAAACGGGGCTGGGATGACAGGACTTCGAGGATCCGGACAGCGGTGAGTGGCGAGAGCACCGCCGGCAGGAGGCCCGGATTCAGGAGTCCCCGCATCCTGGAACGGACATCACGCAAACCCTGGAGCGCCCCGCGGCAGTCCCGGCACGTGCGGAGGTGTCCGTCGACTTTGGCCTGGCTCGCCGCTGTGGTGCGGTCGAGAGCATATTCGGTCAACATCCGCAGCATGGAGTCACAGCCGCGGCTTTCGGAGTCGCGCAGATATACCAGGAGGTAGGCCTGGCGAAGCCCTTTGCGAGCACGCCGGAGGAGGGCAGAGAGTGCGTTGGGGGCGATGTCGAGAAGCGGCGCGGCCTCGCGCGGCTTCAGTCCTTCAATCTCGACATACCAAAGAACTCTTTGCCAACGAAGGGGGAGGGTCGCGAAGGCCTCCGCGACGAAGTCGTGCTCCCGGGAGCTGCTGGGGAGCCCGTCTGTGTTCTGACCGTCAGCCAGCTCGGTGATTCGCCCTGACGGATGCTCTGCGGACGAATGGCGGTCGGATGCCGCAGTGCGGACAGCCCTCAGGAGATAAGGCCTGACCGGGCCGTCCGGCCCTTTTCCGCGTCGCATTGCAGTCAGGGACTTGAGGAAGGCCGTAGCGGCGAGGTCCTCTGCATCATGTGGAGATCTGCTCAGGGCGTTGGCATAAGCCAGGGCCGGTTCCCAGTGGGTTCTGAACAATTCCAGAACGGCCCCGGTCTTGCCTTCCCGGCAGTCCTGTACGAGCCTCGCTTCAGCTTCAGCTTCAGCGTCGGCGGCTCCCGTACCCGCCGACGCGCCGTCCGGCGGGGATGCGGTGGCCTTCACAGTACTGCCCGGCACGCGGACGCGAGACGTGATTGACGGCAAACTGTGGACATAGTGACTCCGGGCGGACGACTAATTTCCTGGTGACGCGGGATGTGGTAACGCTCACATAATCACCGAATGAAGCGTCCAATGCGTTTTGGTCATAAAAAACATGAACAAGTCAGCACGTGACGGTGGCGGCCTCTACTCGCGGTGCTCGGCGCCCGAGGGGGCCTTGCTGTCCTCGCGGTCGATCGAAGCCAGCAACCGGTCCAGGGACCGCAATACCCCGCCGGTGCACCGTAGGGTGAGAACTGGGTCGACCGGGCTTGATCCGGCACTGGTTGCGGCAAGATAGTCAGCCCACTCACGGTTCAGATTCTCGAACTCCCGCCGGCCCACCGACACGGTCAGCCGCCCATCAGGTCCTTCAGACATACCGATCACCCCCCATTGCCGCGCACGCTGATTGGTCCACATTTTACCGGTCAGCGGCGGTCCGGCTTCTCGACAGGCCCGGAGCTCCCGTGCAGGAACGGCCGGCCGCAGTTGCGTTGCTGCCAGCCGCAAACGAATCGCCGGCCACGATCTGTCAGCTTGCAATCGTTTCGTGAGGATTGTTGGACCACGCGGCCGGTACGGACCAGGGAGGACGGCGGAAAGCGGCAATACTTCACTGAACTCCGTCCGCCTCTTTCAGGACCGGCACGCCCGCCAACCATGCCTGGTGGTTCCGGGCATGCCGGCTGAGTGGACGCCTGTACCGCAACGCTCTGCCGGCAGCGGCGAGGCTTAAGTCTTCCCGCTTCAGGGCCTCCTCAATGTCCCTGATGCTGCCGATCCCGAGGCCGTGAAACTCGTTCCTCAGATCCTGCCGCGAGCGTGCAATCAGCTGTCCGATGGTGTTCACGCCGTGTCGGGCAAGGCCGTTTGCTGCCCGTGCAGGCAGGCGCAGTTCAGATATCGGACGTGCCTGCTGCAGCTCAACGGAACGCGTTGACAATGTCCTCTGGCCCTCCGGCATTACAAGAATCCTCCCGCAATAATCAGGGTCCCGCCGTGACGGCGGAATCACACGGAGTCTTAACCGTGCTGCCCGGGGTCCGTGACGGAGCACCTACGGGCCGGACCCCAAAGGCCCGAACTTGCCACCCACTGCAAACGCTTTCACAACAATTTTGGTTTCCGCGTCATGAAACAGGCTCGCCCGCGGTAAATGGTGTGAGGCGCTTGCGGTGCGTTCTCGCTTTTTCGCATCGAGGGCAGGCAACCACATGGAAACAATTGATCACGTTTCACAGGGGGGCGGGCATCTGCGCCGTGCAGCATCCGAGGAGGCATCCGGCGGCGTCCAGGGCGATGAATCGGATTTGATTGCCGGCGTCCGGGCCGGGGACGCAGGGTCCATGGCGGTGCTGTACGAAAAGTATCGCGAGCCGGGGCTCCGGTTCATCCGGAGTCTAATGTCCGGCGCCCAGGAGTCCGAGGATGTGCTCCATGACGCTTTCGCGAAGGCTGTTGGCGCGATCAGGAACGGATACGGGCCCACGGAGGTGTTTGGCCCGTATCTGAGCACCGCAATCCGTTCCGTCGCAATGACGTTCTGGAACAAACGTGGTCGTGAGCAACCGGCACCCGACGAAGACCTGGATCCGGGACCTGTCGACGACCAGCGACTCGAGACGGTCCTGACTGTGTTCGAGCAGGAACACGTCGCGGCCGCGATGCGTTCCCTGCCGGAGCGGTGGCGGATGGTGCTCTGGTACGCCGAGGTCATGGGCGAGAAGCCACGAAACATAGCGCCGATCCTGGGCCTGGAACCCAACGCGGTGTCCGCATTGCTAATCCGTGCCAAGGCTGGGCTGCGCGCCGCGTACGAGCAACAGAGCGGATCGGAACTGAGTTAGGTTCGCCGGCTTGGATTGATTCGCTGGCTCGGATTGATCCGGGCGAAAATTCTCGTCAGGCTGTGCCCGTGCGGTCCACTATGCCCCCGGTGACTGCTGCTTCCCGCACGGCCCAGATCCCGGCAATGGCGACGTCCTCGTACGCGTAAGCCTCCGAGGTGAGCATCACCTCACCATCGTCTGCGACCAGTCGGAACCTGAAGCAGTCTTCCGCGTCCATATACAGTTCGAACAAAGCGGCCATGGGTCGTTCTCCTAACGTAATGCGAATCCTTCACGACGCAGGGTCTTAACCGCATGGAGGGGTGATCGTGACGGCAGCAGCCGCCCCGGTGACCCTGTTTAAACCCAAGAACGACGGCGACACTCCGGACCCGCCGGGGTGTCGCCGTCGTTCTGGCGCAAAAGAGGTCAGGACGGTGCGCAGGGAGCGTCAGCCGCGCAGCCGCTCCATTCCGGGGTCGAACAGAGGCTCGGCCGTGACACGTTCGACCGCGATGCCATCCTCCGCGGAGGGCAGCAGCCCGGCTGGATACTCGATCACCGGCCTCCGGTGTAGCCCATCTTTGCGCTGATCTGCAGGCCCGCCTGTTTCAGTGCCTCGAGGAGTCCCGGCGCCTTCTCCGGATCGAAGCGGAAGGCCGGGCCGGAGATGCTGACTGCCCCGATGACCGCACCCAGATGGTTGTACACCGGCACGGACATGGAGTTGAGTCCGATTTCGAACTCCTCCCGGACCACTCCATAGCCCTCGCGGGCGACGACGAGGAGCTGGGTCTCGAGCTTGTTCCTGTTGGTGATGGTCCGAGGTGTCCGGGCCGGAAGCCCGGTCTCCTTCAGCACGCGGTCACGCTCATCCGCGGACAGCGCTGCCAGCAGGACTTTCCCGCTTGAGGTCGCGTGGAGCGGCGTGAGGCTGCCCACCCAGTCGTAGGTGGCCAGCGTTGACGGGCCCATGGCCTGGTCCACGTTGACTGCGTAATTGGAGCGCAGGACGGCGAGGTTCACCGTCTCCTTGAATTCCTCAGCCAGGCTTTCCAGTACGGGCCGGGCCTCGCGGACCAGGCTGAGCCGCCCGGGGATGGAGCTTGCCAACCTCAGGATGCCGAACCCCAGCTGGTACTTTCCGCGGTCGCTGTTCTGGTGGACCATTTCCCGGGTTACCAGCGAACCAAGCAGGCGGGAGACGGTGGACTTGTGGATGCCCATCTCTTCGGCGATTTCACTCACGCCGGCATGGCCGTCACGCGCCAGGATTTCCAGGACCGCCAGGGCCCGGTCCACTGACTGGACGCCGCCGTGCTGGCCTGACTCCGCATCGACGTCGGATTCGGGGTCATTCTTCGAAGCCATGATCCATACTCTCAAGTAGTTTCTGCGGCTTGCTTACCTGCCACCAGGCCGCTGTAGCGTCCTCTCGGTTAGTTCCGCACTTTCGATCCTATGCCGTGTGGTGTGACGGGGCCGACATTGCGTTAAGCGGTTTGACGCGCCCTGCGTACCAGCGGATGCCCGCTCAACGCAGGTCCCTCCGCATCACCACGCGGGGGAAGCCATTGATGACGGAGTCGGTGTCGGCGGCCTTGGTGAAGCCGGCCCTTTCGAAGAGCTCCCGTGTGCCCACGTAGGCCATGGTCAGGTCCACCTTCTTGCCCTGGTTGTCGACGGGATAACCCTCGATGGCAGGAGCCCCGTAGCTGCGGGCAAACTCCACCGCACCCTGCAGCAGGTGATGGGAGATTCCCTCACCGCGGTGCCCGGGCCGCACCCGGATGCACCACACCGACCACACGGCGAGGTCGTCCACATGGGGGATCTTGCGGTTGCGGGCAAAGCTGGTGTCGGCGCGCGGGTGGACGCCGGCCCAGCCCACCACCTCGTCGCCGTCGTACGCGATAACCCCGGGCGGCGGCGTCTGTTTCACGAGCTGCTTCACGAGGTCCCCGCGGTCCGTGCCGCGCAATTCCACGTTCTGCTTGGAGGGGATGCGGTAGCTCAGGCACCAGCACACGTTCGCATCGGGCCGCTTGGGCCCCACCATCGTTTTGACGTCCTCGAACTGCGTAGCCGGACGAATCTCGATCGCCATATCGTGGAGTCCCCCCTTTCCGAGTACGGTCCTGGTTCCTGTCCTGGGCCTAGCGCAGGCCGTTGCTGTGGGCCATCGCGATGGCTTCGGTGCGGGAGGAGGCGCCAACCTTCCGGTAGATGTTGCGCAGGTGGAACTTCACGGTGTTCTCGCTGATGTGCAGTTTCGCCGCGATGGCCCGGTTCCGCTGGCCGGCGGCAAGCAGCTGCAGCACCTCGAGTTCCCGCTCGCCGAGCTTCCAGTCGGAGACGTCGGCCAGGTTGCGGGCGGGCGGGTCGAGTGGGAGTGAGACGGCGACGTCGGCACCCCATCCGGGCATTACGTCCACCGACATGCTGCCGTCAAGGGCTTCGACGCGCTGGGCGAGGCGGGCCATGGTTGGTGCCGCCGCGGACAGTTCGCCGGGACCGTCGTCGCGGACGTTGACCAGGAGGTTCTCGCCGTCGCAATCCCACTGGGTGCGGATCCGGCGAACACCGGACTGGTCCACCATGGCCAGCACCAGCCCGCGGACAATCGCCCGGGCCGCGTGGGCCACTTCGCCGGGCAGGGCGCGGCCGTTAACGGGGGGTTCGATGAACTGCACGTCGATGCCGCTGAAGTTCATGAGCGGCTTCAGGTCCTCGCGGAGGCGCTGGAACGCGGTGGCAACGGGTTCCTCCACGAGTTCCGTGGTGCGGTCGCTGAGTGTGCGGAGCCCGACGAGTGCCTTGGCAGCGACGTCGGTGGCGGACTTCCGCGCTGCGTCGTCGCCCAGCGCGGGCGACCGCAATGCGGCCAGTAGGGTTTCGAGGGTGGTGGAGTGGCGGTCCACCAGTTCGGCGGTCACCCTGACTCGCTCGGCCGAGGCCGCCCGGGACTCAATGAGGTACGACGGCGGCGCGTCGGCCACCTTCTCCCGGATCCGCTCGGATGCCAGCGTCCAGAGGTACCGGAGCATCCGGTCTGCCGCCGCGTGCTGGGCTGGGTCCGGCAGGGGCTGCGGATCGGCGAGGACCAGGAGCGCGTTACTCGGGGAGGACAGGGCAAGGACGGGGCGCGGCTCGCAGCCGAGCACCGCTTCGCCCTGCCAGGAGCCCGTGCCGGCATCCCCGCCGGTGTCGTCATCGCGCAGCGACGACCGGATGTGGTCCAGTTCGGCGATGGACACGCGGCTGATGATCGACTCGTCGCCCGCCTTCTTTTGCGGGCGGCCCGTGCAGTCCTCGGTAAAGATGACCAGGGCGCTGCTGCCCAGGTAGGGAAGGGTGGCCTCCCGCAGCCGCTGGGCGATGGCGGCCAGCGGAGCCGTGGACAGGGCAGCGATGGCCTCGAGTAACGGCTGAGCTTCGCCAACAAGCCGGGGCAGGTCGGGCCGGGGGGAGGAACGGACGTCGGGAGCATCGGTGAGGGTTGCCACCTGCCCAGTTTACGACCCTCCGGAAATCTGCCTATCCCTTTGGGTAGTAAAGACTGTTCGATCATGCCGTTCGACCCACCCAGCAGGCAGGCGAGGATGAATAGGTAACAACTTTCCCGAAGGAGGTACCCGCCCATGAGCGTCATCGCAGAAGCCGATTCGGCAGCACTGGCCGACACGTCCCGGGCCTTTAGCCGCAACCGGGTCCTTGTCCAGGACGAAATCAGTGAAGTGTTCCAGCGCGTCGACCCGGCGCAGGTCGCGGCCCTGGTGACCGAGGTCAGGCTGGCTGACAGGATCTTCGTGACCGGCGCCGGACGCAGCGGCCTTGTCCTGAAAATGGCGGCCATGCGGCTCATGCATCTGGGCCTGACCGTGCATGTGGTCGGCGAGGCGACGGCGCCCGCCATCCGTGCAGGCGACCTCCTGCTCGCAGCCTCCGGTTCCGGCACCACAGCCGGCGTCGTCAAGGCGGCGGAAACAGCGGCCGGCCAGGGCGCGCGGGTTGCTGCCTACACCACCAACTCCGGTTCCCCGCTCGCGGCAGTTGCTGCCGCCGTCGTACTCATCCCGGCCGCCCAAAAGACGGACCACGGCTCGGCCCTGTCCCGGCAGTATTCGGGCAGTCTCTTTGAACAGGTGCTGTTCGCCACTACCGAAGCGGTGTTCCAAAGCCTCTGGGACGAGGACGCGGCGGCCGCCGAGGAACTCTGGCAGCGCCACGCGAACCTCGAATAGAACCCGCAGCCATCCACCCCGATCCCACCGAAACCCTTAACCCAACGAAAAGAGAACACACGTGAAACTGCAAGTCGCCATGGACGTCCTGACCGTCGAAGCCGCCCTCGAACTCGCCGGCAAAGTTGCCGAATACGTGGACATCATCGAACTCGGAACGCCGCTGGTGAAGAACGCCGGCCTGTCCGCCGTGACAGCCATCAAGACCGCCCACCCGGACAAGACCGTGTTTGCAGACATGAAGACCATGGACGCCGGCGAGCTGGAAGCCGAGATCGCGTTCAGCGCCGGCGCCGACCTGGTGTCAGTCCTCGGCAGCGCCGACGACTGCACCATCGCCGGGGCGGTCAAGGCGGCGAAGGCCCACAACAAGGGCATCGTTGTTGACCTGATCGGCGTCGCAGACAAGGTGACCCGCGCCAAGGAAGCCCGCGCCCTGGGAGCCAAGTTCATCGAGTTCCACGCCGGACTCGACGAGCAGGCTAAGCCGGGCTACAACCTGGACGTCCTGCTCAGCGCCGGCGAGGAAGCCCGTGTTCCGTTCTCCGTGGCGGGCGGCGTGAACATCTCCACCATCAACGCCGTGCAGCGCGCGGGCGCGGACGTCGCCGTCGTCGGCGGTTCCATCTACAGCGCGGACGATCCCGCCCTTGCCGCCAAGGAGCTGCGCGCCGCGATCATCTAGCAGGGTACTTCCCTCGCTGGGGCCGCGTGTTTTGCCCGCGGTTGGAGCGCACGACGGCGGTCCGCACTTTTGGTGCGGGCCGCCGCTTTGCGTTTCCGGGGCGGAGCAAGTGTCCGATGCGCTGGCGGGTGATTTTCAGCGCAGGATTCGAGTAGTGGAGGCCGTTCCCTCCGCACCAACGCCATGCCACACTTGGTGGACTATCGATTGACTGGGGGGATCCACGTCAGGAGATTGTCATGGGCATTCAGCTGCACCCCCGCACTTCGCGCTCCCGGTCGGGGGTGAGCAACTCATGATGATCGGCTGGGCTTACCTCATGGCGGCCATCATGACCGTGGACTCACTCCTGCTGGGATTGCTGCTGCTAAACATGAGGTGGCCAAAGAGCTGGAAGAGAAACGGCTGAGCCGCAGTTTCCTCAGGCGCAACAACGCGTGATCTGACCTTCCGGGGCGGCATTCACAGCATGCCGACAGGATCCGAACAGCAGCGCCATATCTTGGCGCCGCATCTTTGAGTGAAGGACGGTGCGAACCGGCCGTTCTTCCCCAAAGGGCCGTTTCAGACGGCGGATCGAGGAGACATCAGATGTCACGCATGAAGAGAATCACGCTTGGCCTTTCGGCCGGGGCATTGGCGCTAGGTGCCGGACTGGGAGTCACCGGGATGGCTTCGGCGGCCGAGACCCCAAGCCCGAGTGCCAGCGCATCGGCCGAAAGCACGGGGTCCACCGACGGATCCACCGCCGGCTCCGCAGCCACTGACAACGGAAAGCGCGGCGGCCACAAGGGCGGCGACCGGGGCCAGCTCGCCGCGGACCTGGCCACCAAGCTTGGCGTCGAGGAGGCCAAAGTGACGGAAGCCATCCAGGCCTTCCGGGAAGCCAACAAGCCTGCGGAAGGCACTGCGCGGGCCGAAGGCACTGCGCCAGCCGAAAACACCAGGCCGGACCGCTCCGCCACGGACGCCGCGCTGGCCAAGTCCCTGGCGGAGTCGCTCGGCGTCGAGGAGCCCAAGGTCACCGCGGCCCTCGAGGAAATCCGCGCGGCCGGCCAGGCCGAACGCGCGGCCGCGCTCAAGACCAGGCTCGACCAGGCCGTCACCGACGGCAAGCTCACGCAGGCCGAGGCGGACGCCGTCACGAAGGCCGTGGAAAGCGGGGTGATCGGCGGAGGCGGCCGGTAGGCTGCCAGTCGCCGGTATTGCCGAGGCGCTGGCGCAGCCGTACGCCGGTTGCAAAGCGGGCAGGATCCGGTTGAACGAAGAATCCCCTGGGCTGGAGTTCATGGCCGGGGGATTCTTCCCTTTCAGGACGCTCTCTCACTTCCTGCCGGTTTTTCTGCGACGCTCTCTCACTTCCCGCCGCCTGAGGCGAAACGCTCTCTCACGACTGAGAGAGCGTTTCGGGTTTCGTTGCGAAAGGTGAGAGAGCGTTTCGGCTTTCGTTGCGAAAGGTGAGAGAGCGTTGAAGGGGGAGCCTCTTAGAGGACCTTTCGGATGGTCTCTTCGAAGCTTGTCACGTGGTGCAGGGCCAGCTCGCCCGCCTTGTCGGCGTCGCCGGCCGCCACCGCTTTGAGCAGCTCCACGTGTTCGGTGATGTGGCCCCTGACTGAGGGCACCTTGTCCAGGACCACGCACCAGATGCGTGTTGCCAGGTTGTCGTAGCGGATCAAGGTGCTTTCCAGATGTTGGTTGGCGGCCGCCCTGTAGATCAGCCGGTGCACCATCAGGTCGTAGCGCATGAGGTCGCGCGACTCCCCCTGTCCGGGGGCCAGCTGCGCGATGGCGTCGGCCACGTGCAGCAGTTCCTGCCGCATGCTCCCGCTTGCCCTGCTGGCAGCACGGCGGGCAGCCAGCGGCTCCAGCAGTTCCCGGATTTCCGAGACATCCGCCAGTTCCGTGAAATCCACATTGGTGGCAAAGGTTCCGCGGCGCGGATAGGAAATGACCAGGTGGTCCACTTCCAGCCGCTTGATAGCCTCACGCACGGGAGTGCGCCCAACTCCGAGCTCGGCGGCCAACTGCCCGTCATTGAGGGGTTCTCCGGGCCGTATTTCGAGCATGATCAGCTTGTCGCGCAGTTGCCGGTAGGCGGCCTCCGCCTGTGACGGTGCCTCGTCTTCCGTCTGAGGCAGGGCAAGAAGTGCATTCAAGGCGCCGCTCCGTTCTTCGCTGCAGGTTCGAAACTTCCAAGCGGAAGCTTCGTGCCACTTTCGTTCAGCTCTTGACTCTGCTGTGATCTCAATCATACCATTGCACTCTCACTAATATATTAGTTTTGCAGCAATAGTATTTCAAAAGGAGCATCCGTGGTTGAGCAGTTGAACGAGCGACTTTCCGCAGTCGATCCCGAGGTCCAGCAGGCCATCAACAATGAGCTGGGCCGCCAGCAGTCGACGCTGGAAATGATCGCCTCGGAGAATTTCGCCCCGTCTGCCGTCATGGAGGCGCAGGGCTCGGTCCTGACGAACAAGTACGCCGAGGGCTACCCCGGCAAGCGCTACTACGGCGGCTGCGAGCACGTTGACGTGATCGAGCAGCTGGCGATTGACCGGGTCAAGGCCCTGTTCGGCGCCGAATTTGCGAATGTCCAGCCGCACTCCGGCGCCCAGGCCAACGCCGCCGCCATGTTCGCCCTGCTGAACCCGGGCGACACCATCATGGGCCTGAGCCTGGCCCACGGCGGCCACCTCACCCACGGCATGAAGATCAACTTCTCCGGCAAGCTCTACAACGTGGTCCCGTACCACGTGCGTGAATCAGACCTCCGCGTGGACATGGCCGAGGTCGAGGCGCTGGCCCTGCAGCACCGGCCCAAACTGATCGTCGCCGGATGGTCCGCCTACTCCCGGCAGCTCGACTTCGCCGAGTTCCGCCGGATCGCGGACCTGGTGGGCGCCTACCTGATGGTGGACATGGCGCACTTCGCCGGCCTGGTGGCAGCAGGGCTGCACCCGAACCCGGTGCCGTACGCCGACGTCGTCACCACCACCACGCACAAAACCCTTGGCGGTCCGCGCGGCGGAGTCATCCTCGCCAAGGAGGAATTCGCCCGCAAGATCAACAGTGCCGTGTTCCCCGGCCAGCAGGGCGGCCCGCTGGAGCACGTCATCGCCGCCAAGGCCGTGGCATTCAAGCTGGCAGGCACCCCGGAATTCAAGGAACGCCAGGAACGCGTCCTGCAGGGATCCAAGCTGCTGGCCGAACGGCTCCTCCACGACGACGTCGCCGCGGCAGGCATCTCCGTGGTCAACGGCGGCACCGACGTCCACCTGGTCCTCGTGGACCTGCGGAACTCGGAACTGGACGGCCAGCAGGCCGAAGACGCGCTGCACCGGATCGGCATCACGGTCAACCGGAACGCCGTGCCGTTCGACCCCCGCCCGCCGATGGTTTCCTCCGGCCTCAGGATCGGTACCCCCGCCCTCGCCACCCGCGGCTTTGGCGCGGTGGAATTCACCGAAGTGGCGGACATCATCGCGACGGCGCTCATCGCTGCCGCGACCAGCGGCGACACCGACGGCGGATCGCTCAGCGAGGATATCGCCGTCGAACTCCGCGCACGCGTCACGGCCCTTGCCGATCAATTCCCGCTTTACCCGCATCTTTCCCAGGACGACAGCGGCGATGAGATTGCCGCCTTTGAAACAGACATGATTGGAGCAGCCCAGTGAGCAACCAACAGCTTCCGGAGCACCCGGATTTTCTCTGGCGCAATCCGGAGCCTAAGTCTTCCTATGATGCGGTGATTGTGGGCGGGGGCGGGCATGGTCTGGCCACGGCGTATTTCCTGGCGAAGAACCATGGGATGACTAACATCGCCGTCCTGGAAAAGGGCTGGCTGGCCGGCGGCAACATGGCCCGGAACACCACTATCATCCGGTCCAACTATCTTTGGGACGAGAGCGCGGCTATCTATGAGCATGCCCTGAAGCTCTGGGAAGTCCTGCCGGAGGAGCTGGAGTACGACTTCCTGTTCAGCCAGCGGGGTGTGATGAACCTGGCCCACACGCTCGGTGATGTCCGTGAGAGCATCCGGCGTGTGGGAGCGAACAAGCTCAATGGCGTGGACGCTGAGTGGCTGGAGCCGGACCAGGTCAAGGAACTGTGTCCGATCCTGAACATCAGCGACAATATCCGCTACCCCGTTATGGGCGCCACGTACCAGCCGCGGGCGGGTATCGCCAAGCATGACCATGTGGCGTGGGCCTTCGCCCGCAAGTGCGATGAGCTGGGTGTGGACATCATCCAGAACTGCGAGGTCACCGGTTTCGTCAAGGACGGCAACCGTGTGGTGGGTGTCAAGACCAACCGGGGCACGATCAATACCGAGAAGGTGGGCCTGTGCGCTGCCGGGCACAGCTCGGTCCTGGCCGAAATGGCCGGCTTCCGGCTCCCTATCCAGTCCCACCCGCTGCAGGCGCTGGTTTCTGAACTGCACGAACCGGTCCACCCCACGGTGGTGATGTCTAACCACGTGCACGTCTACGTTTCCCAGGCGCACAAGGGCGAGCTGGTCATGGGTGCCGGCGTGGACTCCTATAACGGTTACGGCCAGCGCGGTTCGTTCCACGTGATCGAGCATCAGATGGCCGCGGCCGTCGAACTGTTCCCGATTTTTGCCCGTGCGCATGTGCTCCGGACCTGGGGCGGGATCGTGGACACGACCCTGGATGCCTCCCCGATCGTGGGCACCACGCCGGTGGAGAACATGTTCGTGAACTGCGGCTGGGGGACCGGCGGCTTCAAGGGCACGCCGGCTGCCGGGCTGACGTTCGCGCACACCATCGCCACCGGCACCCCGCACGAGCTGAACAGGCCGTTTGCGCTGGAACGCTTCGAAACCGGGGCCCTGATCGATGAACACGGCGCAGCCGCCGTCGCCCACTAGCCAGCGGTCCATTAGAAAGAAGACGCACATGCTGCTTATCTCATGCCCCAACTGCGGCTCCCGCGACGAGACCGAGTTCCACTACGGCGGCCAGGCCCACGTACCCTACCCGGAGAACCCGAGCGGGCTGAACGACCGCGAATGGGCCGAGTTCCTGTTCTACCGGGACAACACCAAGGGCATCTTTGCCGAGCGCTGGCTGCACAGCACCGGCTGCCGCCAGTGGTTCAACATGCTCCGTGACACGGTCACCTATGACATCCAGTCGATCTACCCGATGGGTGCGCCCCGGCCGGACAAGGCCGCCGCGGCACCTGAGTCCGGCACTGCCAGCACCGCCGCTGACAGCACCACTACCGGGTCCGCGGCGCCCAGCATCGCGGCAACCAGCATCACCTCCACCAGCACCGCCCCAAGCACGGCCCCGAGCACCACCCAGTCCGGCACCACTGCCCCGGAAGGAGCAACCAAGTGACTTCCCAGAACGCCCGCCTCGCCGCCGGCGGACGCATCGACCGCAGCATTTCCTGGCGTTTTACCGTGGACGGCGAGGAATTCACCGGACACCCGGGCGACACGATCGCTTCGGCGCTGCTCGCCAACGGCCGGGTCGCTGCCGGCAACTCGCTGTACGAGGACCGGCCCCGCGGGATCATGGCCGCCGGTGTGGAGGAACCCAACGCGCTGGTGAAGATCTTCCCGCGCTTCCCGGGCCACGTGGCGGAGTCCATGCTCCCTGCCACCACCGTCACCCTGGTGGACGGCCTGAAGGCGGAACTGCTGAACGGCCTGGGCCGGCTGGATCCGGAGGAGGACCGGGCCGAGTACGACAAGAAGTACGTCCACACGGACGTCCTGGTGATCGGCGGCGGACCAGCCGGCCTCGCCGCGGCCCGCGAAGCCGTCCGCACCGGCGCCCGGGTGATGCTGCTGGACGACCAGCCCGAACTGGGCGGCGCGCTGCTGTCCGGTTCCACGGCCCCCGGCCTGGCCGAGAGCATCGAGGGCAAGCCGGCCCTGGAATGGGTGGCGGACGTCGAAGCCGAGCTCGTCTCGGCGGCCGAATGCACCGTCCTGAACCGCACCACGGCTTTCGGCGCCTATGACGCCAACTACGTCATCGCGGTCCAGAACCGCACCGACCATCTGTCCAGCCCGGCCGCTCCCGGGGTGTCCCGGCAGCGGATTTGGCATATCCGTGCCCATCAGGTGGTGCTGGCTCCGGGCGCCCACGAACGCCCGCTGGTCTTCGAGAACAACGACCGCCCCGGCATCATGCTCGCCTCGGCCGTCCGCAGCTACCTTAACCGCTACGCCGTCGCCGCGGGGCAGCGGGTGGTCATCAGCACCACCAACGACAGCGCCTACGCCCTGGCCGCGGACCTGCGGGCCGCCGGGGTCAGGGTCGCCGCCGTCGTCGACGCCCGCCCCAAGCTGACCGAGGTGGCTGCTGCCGCCGTTGAAGCCGGGACCCGGGTGCTGATCGGCAGCGCCGTGGCCAACACCGCCTCCGGCGCCGCCGACGGCCGTGTTGAGAGCGTCACCGTCCGTAGCATTAACGACGACGGCGAACTGACCTCCGGCATCGAAGAGATCGCCTGCGACCTGCTGGCGGTTGCCGGTGGTTGGAGCCCGCTGGTGCACCTGCACTCGCAGCGGCAGGGCAAGCTGCGCTGGGACGATGACCTGGCGGCGTTCGTGCCGAGCACCGTGGTCCCGAACCAGCAGATTGTCGGCTCCGGCCGCGGCAGCTTCGACCTCGTTGACTGCCTTGCCGAGGGCATCTCGGCCGGGGCCTCGGCGGCGATCGCGGCGGGCTTCAGCCCGGAAAATTCAGATGGGGTTATCGTTCCTCTGGTCCTTGACGGGCCGAAGGCGTCTGCCCCGACCCGGCAGCTGTGGCTGGTCCCGGGACAGGCCGGCACACCGGATGACTGGCACCACCACTTCGTCGACTTCCAGCGGGACCAGTCCGTGGCCGATGTCCTGCGCTCCACCGGGGCCGGGATGCGGTCTGTGGAGCACATCAAGCGCTACACCTCCATCAGCACCGCGAACGACCAGGGCAAGACCTCCGGCGTCAACGCGATCGGCGTCATCGCCGCGGCCCTCCGGACCGCCGGCGAGGCGTCGCGGGGGATCGGTGACATCGGCACCACCACTTACCGGGCGCCGTTCACCCCCGTGGCCTTCGCGGCCCTCGCCGGACGCCAGCGCGGCGAGCTGTTCGACCCCGCCCGGGTCACCTCGATCCACCCCTGGCACGTGGCACAGGGTGCCCTGTTCGAGGACGTGGGGCAGTGGAAGCGGCCCTGGTACTACCCGCAGGACGGGGAGGACATGGACACCGCCGTGCTGCGCGAGTGCGGAGCCGTCCGGGAGTCCGTGGGTTTCATGGACGCCACCACGCTTGGCAAGATCGAAATCCGGGGCAAGGACGCCGGTGAGTTCCTCAACCGGATCTACACCAACGCGTTCAAGAAGCTCGCCCCGGGTTCGGCCCGTTACGGCGTGATGTGCATGGCGGACGGCATGATCTTCGATGACGGCGTGACCCTGCGCCTGGACGAGGACCGGTTCTTCATGACCACCACCACCGGCGGCGCCGCGAAGGTGCTGGACTGGCTGGAGGAATGGCTGCAGACCGAATGGCCGGAACTGGACGTGCACTGCACCTCGGTGACCGAACAGTGGTCCACCATCGCCGTCGTCGGGCCCAAATCCCGTGCGGTCATCGCCAAAGTGGCACCCGAACTCGCCGCCGGCGGCGGGCTCGAGGCGGAAGCCTTCCCGTTCATGACTTTCCGTGAAACCACCCTCGCCTCCGGCGTCCGCGCCCGGGTCTGCCGGATCTCCTTCTCCGGCGAACTGGCCTACGAGATCAACGTGCCGTCCTGGTACGGGCTGAACACCTGGGAGGCCGTGGCCGCGGCCGGGGCCGAATTCAACATCACCCCGTACGGCACCGAAACCATGCACGTGCTCCGGGCCGAAAAGGGCTACCCGATCGTCGGGCAGGACACCGACGGCACCGTCACCCCGCAGGACGCCGGGATGGAATGGGTGGTCTCCAAGGCCAAGGACTTCATCGGCAAGCGCTCCTACGCCCGGGCCGACGCCCGGCGCGAGGACCGCAAGCACCTGGTCAGCGTCCTTCCCGTGGACGGAACGCTGCGGCTGCCCGAAGGCACCCAGCTCGTGGAAAAGGGGATCACCACCAACCCCGCGTACGGGCCCGTCCCGATGCAGGGCTTCGTGACCTCCAGCTACCACAGCGCCGCGCTCGGCAGGTCGTTCGCCCTGGCGCTGATCAAGAACGGCCGCAACCGCATCGGCGAGACCCTCGTGGCCGCCGCCGGCGACCAGCTGGTCGACGTCATCGTCGCCGAAACCGTACTTTTTGACCCCGAAGGGACCCGCAAAGATGGCTAACACCACAGCACTCACAGGCATCAATGGACTCCGGGACATCCGCCGCAGCCCGGCCTCGCACCTGGCCGAAGCGCTGGAGACCGGCTCCGTCCCGGGAAAGGTCGTCCTGAAGGAAGGCCCCTTCCAGACCATGGCCGGCGTCCGCGTCGACCCCAGCTCCGAGGAAGGGGCCCGGATCGCCTCCGTCACCGGCGGACTGCCGGTCCGCTGCGGGGAGGTGGCCGGCAGGGAAGGTGTCAGCGTCCTCTGGCTGGGACCGTCCGAGTTCCTCGTCGTGGCAGCGGAGGAAGCCCATGACTCCCTGGGCGGAGACCTGATCGGCTCCCTCACTTCCGCCCTGGGCGACGCTCCGGGCCAGGTGGTGGACCTCTCCGCCAACCGCACCACGTACGAACTCTCCGGCCCGCGGGCCCGGGCGGTGCTGGAGAAGGGCTGCGCCCTGGACCTCCATCCCCGCAAGTTCAAGCCCGGCACGGCGCTTTCCACGGAGGTCGGCAACATCCCGGTCACCCTGTGGAAGACCGGCGAGGAAAGCTTCCGGCTGTTCCCCCGGGCCTCGTTCGCGGACTTCCTGGGCCGCTGGCTCCTGGATGCCATGAGGGAATACGCCTCCCCTGAGGTCCCTTAATGGCACTTAGCGCCCTGGACCTGTTTTCCGTTGGCATCGGGCCGTCGTCGTCACACACGGTCGGCCCGATGCGGGCAGCAAAACTGTTCGCCGACGGGCTCAAAAGCGAAGGACACCTGAGCACCACCGTCGGGGTCCAGGCCGAACTGTTCGGATCACTCGGTGCCACCGGCCGGGGCCACGGCTCCGACAAGGCCGTGGTGCTGGGCCTGCAGGGCCTGGACCCGGAAACCGTGGACACCTCCACCGCTGATGACCAGGTGGCCGCGGCCGCCCTCGACGCCGAACTCCGGATCGGCGGGCACCACCGGGTGGACTTCAACTGGGACGAGGACGTGGTGCTGCACCGCCGCAAATCACTGCCCGCCCACCCGAACGGCATGACCTTCCGGGCACTCGACCACACCGGCGCGGTCCTCAGCGAACGGAGCTTCTATTCAATTGGGGGCGGCTTCGTGGTTGACGGCGACGCCGACGCCGGCGACCAGGTGGTGGCCGACGCCACCGTCCTGCCCTACCCGTTCACCACCGCCGACGAACTCCTGGCCATCTGCAGCCGCGAAGGCATGTCCATCTCCGATGTGATGCTCGCCAACGAACTCACCTGGCGCAGCGAAGCTGAACTCCGCCAGAAGCTGCTGGCACTCTGGGCCGTGATGCGCGAATGCGTGGACAACGGCTGCGCCGCGGAAGGAATCCTCCCCGGCGGGCTGAACGTCAGGCGACGGGCGCCGTCGCTCTTCCAGACCCTAACGGCGGACACCGGCGTGACCGACCCGCTCCGGGCCATGGAATGGGTCAACCTCTTCGCCCTCGCCGTCAACGAGGAAAACGCCGCCGGCGGCCGCATCGTCACCGCCCCCACCAACGGCGCGGCCGGCATCGTGCCGGCGGTGCTGCACTACTACGTCAAGTTCGTCCCTGGAGCCAACGACGACGGCGTGGTCCGCTTCCTGCTGGCCGCTGCCGCCGTCGGAATCCTGTTCAAGATCAACGCCTCCATCTCCGGCGCCGAAGTGGGCTGCCAGGGCGAGGTGGGTTCCGCCTGCTCCATGGCCGCCGCCGGCCTCTGCGAAGTCCTCGGCGGCACGCCCGAACAGGTGGAGAACGCCGCCGAAGTGGGCATCGAACACAACCTCGGGCTGACCTGCGACCCCGTGGGCGGCCTGGTGCAGATCCCCTGCATCGAACGGAACGCGATCGCCAGCGTCAAAGCCATCAACGCCGCCCGCCTGGCGCTGCACGGCGACGGCAGCCACAAGGTATCGCTGGATAAAGCCATCAAAACCATGCGTGAGACAGGAGCGGACATGAAAACCAAATACAAGGAGACCTCCCGCGGGGGCCTCGCCGTGAACGTCATCGAATGCTGAGCCATGACTTCCATCGAGACTGAAACCTTTACCGGTCCCTCCGCGACCACCGTGGAGCATGTCCTGACGCTCGACTGCCGGGAGTCGCCGGGCATCGTCCACGCCGTCTCCGGCTTCCTGCTGGAACACGGCTGCGACATCATCGACAACCAGCAGTTCGGCGAACGCTCCGAAGGGCACTTCTTTATGCGGGTGCACTTCGCGTCCGACGGCGATGCCTCCACCGCGGACACCCTGCGGGCCGCTTTTGCCCCGGTGGCTGACCGCTTCGGGATGAGCTGGCGGCTGGAGCCGCAGGGTTCCAAGCGCCGGGTCCTGATCATGGTGTCCAAGTTCGGGCACTGCCTCAATGACCTGCTGTTCCGCGCCAGGATCGGCGAACTGCCCGTTGATGTGGTGGCCGTGGTCTCCAACCACACGGACCACCAGGCACTCGTGGAATGGCACGGCATCCCGTTCTTCCACGTGCCCGTCACCGCCGCCACCAAGCCCGAGGCGGAGGGCCGGCTGCTGGAACTTATCGACGAGTTCGACGTCGAACTCGTGGTGCTGGCCCGCTACATGCAGGTCCTCAGCGATGGCCTGACGCGGAAACTGGACGGCAAGGCGATCAACATCCACCACTCGTTCCTGCCCAGCTTCAAGGGCGCCAAACCGTACCACCAGGCCTACGCCCGCGGCGTGAAGACCGTGGGCGCCACCGCGCACTACGTCAACGGCGAGCTCGACGAAGGGCCGATCATTTCGCAGCAGACCGTCGAAGTGGACCACACCTACGGTCCGGAGGACCTCGTCGCCGCCGGCCGCGATACCGAGTGCAAGGCGCTCAGCAACGCCGTGCGCTGGCACTGCGAAGGCCGGGTCGTCCTCCGCGGCAACAGGACAGTGGTGCTCCGCTAACCTACCCCCGCGGCCCACCGGGACGCTCTCTCACTTCCTGTCGCCTTAGACGGGACGCTCTCTCACTTCCCGCCGCCTAAGCCTGGACGCTCTCTCACTTCCTTGGGGAAAGTGAGAGAGCGTCCCTGTTTTTGTTGCGAAAGGTGAGAGAGCGTCCTGTATTCCGGCCGGGCTGCAGCTTCCCGCCTGGCTGCAGCTTCCCGCCTGGCTACAGCTTCCCGCCTGGCTACAGCGCGGCCAGCCGGGTGGCCAGGTGCAGCGCAGCGAGCCGGCCCGTTCCCCGCGGATCGCCGCCGCACAGCTCGAAAATCCGCTGCAGGCGGTGGTGCATCGACTGCCGTTCCACGTGTAGTTCCCGGGCGGCCTGAGCTGTGTTGCAGCCGGAGTCGAGCCAGGTTGCCAGCGTTGCAAGCAGCTGCGAGTTCCGCCGTGCGTCGTGCTCCAGCACGGGTCCCAACTGCTGGCGGACAAAGTCCTGCCGCACGCCCTGGTCCAGATGCTGCGCCACCAGGCGCTCCACGGCGAGGTGTTCGACGTCGAGCACCACACCTTCGGTTTCCGACAGCGGCCGCGCCGCCGCGCGGAGCGAACCCTTCCCGGCAAGATCCAGGGCGCACTTCGCCTCGGACAGGGACCACGGTGCGTTTTCGATCCCGGCCGCCAGGGGACCCACGGCCGTCATGGTTCCGGCCTCAACCGGCAACTCCCGCAACGCCGACACGAGCCCGGCCCGCGCGGCTGCCGCCCCGTCGAAGGGAAGGGCGGCAAGGGCCAGAAGCTCCGCGTTGTCCACGTAGCTGGCGCTCTGCTGGGCGGACCGTTTCAGGATTTTGTCCATTGCCGCGCGCAGCTGCTGCGAGGTGGAAGTCCTGACGACGACGGCGACGACCGTCGCGGAAGGCGGGATCCCGGCAGCCGGAGAGAGCTGCTGAAGCCGCCAGGGCTGGCTGCCGGAGCTGATAGCCCGCAGGAGCGCGGTCCCTGCCACCTCTTTCAGCCCGGGCGGCATCCGCTGCAGCAGCGCCAGCGACAGGATGTCAATGCAGCGCCCCCCGGCAACACGCGCCAGGTTGACGTCGGCACCGTGCGGGACACTGATGGCCAGCCTAGCGGAGGGAACACCGCGGACCGGAACGTCGATGCTGATCAACGTGCCGTCAGCGCCCGGCCCGGCGCCCGGCCCGGCTTCCTGTCCGGGCCTTTCGTCTGTCCCGGAGCCGCCTGCCCCGGAGCCGCCCGCCGGAGTGGAGCCGCCTGCCGGAGTGGAGCCGCCTGCCGTGGAGCCGCCCGCCGGCTGCGTGCCCGCACCTGCGTCGTCAGGGCCGGCGCTGCCCGGTCCCGCGCTGCCCAGAGTCACGCCGGACACCGACGAGAGCTCCAGCGTCGCGTCAATGATTCCGGCCAGCACTGCCAGGATCTGGTCGAGGCTGCTTCCGTGGGCCAGTTCAACAGCCATGGCGTGGCTGGCCTCATCGGCGCGGCGCAGGTGGGCCACCGATTCGCTGACGAGCATCGAATTGATGGCCTGCATGATGCCCACAAAGGGCACCACCTTGCGGAATTCAATCAGGGGAAGCCCGGCGCTTTCCGCCGCCTGGACCATCGACGACGGAATGGCTGCCAGGGTCTGGCCGGTTTCCACTGCCAGGGCACCCACGCCCCGGGCGGCAAGCTGCCGGACGTACTCCACCCGGCGGCCATCCGATGCCGTAGCCAATGCATCGCCGCCGGTGAGAAGAAGCTCGCCGCCGCTAAGTAGGGGGGCTATATCCAAAACCTCACTGGAGTGGACCCATCGCAACTGGGTACTGGCCGCTGCGGCCGCGCCGGCGCGGATCACGGGATCAGCGGCGATGAGGGTGGAGTGTTTCAGGATTTCGCTGAGCTTGATTGGCATTACGCTCCGTCATGCAAAGGGTCGTTTTCGTGTACATATCGTATCTTGTCTCGTGTGGTCTGCAGCACATAATCTTGCGGTATCCCCCTTTTCTCCCTATGGAGGCCCCACATGCATAACAACTCCACTGCAGCCTCGGCTGGCGCAGTGCAGGCAGTCGACAACGACGTCGAAGCCTGGCTGCAGCCCATCCCGGAATCCCAGCGGACCAGGAAAGTCTCCGGACAATTCTGGATCTGGGCCGGCGCCAACCTCGCCCCCATCAACTGGGTGCTCGGCGCCCTCGGCATCCACCTCGGACTCGGCTTCGCCGACACAGTCATCGTTCTGGTTTTGGGGAACCTGATCGGCATGCTGTTGTTCGGCTGCTTCGTCCTGCTCGGCCAGAAAACGGGCGCTACCGGCATGGTGCTTGCCCGCGCGGCGTTCGGCAGGCGCGGAAACTACCTTCCCGCCGCCATCCAGGCGCTGCTGGTGATCGGCTGGTGCGCCGTGAACACCTGGATCATCCTGGACCTGGTGATGGCGCTCTTCGGAACCCTTGGCTGGGTTGACCCGACGGCCCAGAACTACGGCTGGAAGATCGGCGTCGCCACGGCCATCATGGCTGCGCAGGTAGCCATTGCCTGGTTCGGCTACAAGGCCATCGCGGCATTTGAAAAGTGGACAGTGCCGCCCACCATCATCATCCTCGCGGTGATGTCCGCCGTCGCCTGGTTCGGCATGAAGATCAACTGGTCCTACGCCGGACCTGCCGGCAACATCCTCGAAGGCTCGGAGCGGATCGCAGCCATGAGCGCCGTCATGACGGCCATCGGTATCGGCTGGGGCATCACGTGGTTCACCTACGCCGCCGACTACTCCCGCTTCGTCAGCACCGAAGTGCCGAAGCGAAGGGTCTACCTGGCCTCGGTCCTGGGGCAGTTCATCCCCGTTGTCTGGCTCGGAATCCTGGGTGCCAGCCTCGCCACCAACAGCGGCGAGATCGATCCCGGAAAACTCATCGTCCAGAACTTCGGAGTCCTTGCGCTTCCCGTGCTGCTGATGGTCCTGCACGGACCGATCGCCACCAACATCCTGAACATCTACACCTTCTCCGTCGCGACCCAGGCGCTCGACATCACCATCAGCCGCCGCAAACTCAACCTGTTCGTCGGCGTGTTCTCGCTGGCCGCCGTCGTCTTCTTCATCTTCCAGGAGGACTTCGCCGCCGTGCTGGATGCGTGGCTCATCGGACTCGTGGCATGGGTGGCTGCCTGGGGCGGAGTGATGCTGGTGCACTACTTCTGGATCGAGAAGCGCTGGCCCGGCGACGCCTCACGGCTGTTCGACGCCGTGGGAACCAAGCGCCTCCCCGGCGTGAACTGGGCCGGCATCGTATCCCTCCTGGTCGGCATCTTCGCCACCTGGCTGTTCATGTACGGGCTGGTCCCGGCAATGCAGGGCCCCATCGCTGTGGCCCTGGGCGGCTGGGACCTGTCCTGGCTCGCCGGCGGACTCAGCAGCGCCGCGTGCTACGCGGTTCTGGGACCCCGGTATCACCGCAAGTTTCTGGTCGGCGCCGAACCGCAGCCGGTGGAGATAACCGTCCCGGAGGCAACTGACCCCGGGGCGGCAGCCCGCCCGACAACAACCGCCGTCTCGCTCTAGAAAGGAATCGGACCATGGAATTCCCCGCTTTCCCGGACTCCGCCCATCCCATTACCTGGCCCGAAGGGTATCGGGCGGCCGCATCCTTCACCTTCGACGTGGATGCGGAGTCATGCACCATCGCCCACGACCCCGCCAGCACGCGCCGGATGTCCCTCATGACCCACCAGTCCTACGGACCCAAGGTTGCGGTGCCGCGGCTGCTGCAGATCCTGCAGCGCCAAGACATCCAGGCCACCTTCTTCATCCCCGGCTTCACCGCCGAAAGCTACCCCGACGTGGTGCGCCGGATCGTGGATGCAGGCCACGAGATCGCCCATCACGGATACCTGCACGAACCCATGCAGGGCATCGATGCAGCCACCGAGGCACGGTACATCGACCGGGGGCTGGAAGCACTGGCAAAGGTCGCCGGCGTTCGTCCGGTCGGCTACCGCGCCCCCTGGTGGGAACTGAACTGGCACTCGCCGGCACTGCTGGCGGATAGGGGCTTCCTCTACGACTCCAGCCTGCTCGACGGCGATGCGCCGTACCGCTTCAGCGTCGCCGAGGGCGATTCCAGGGACCTGGTCGAGATCCCGGTCGACTGGGCTCTTGACGACTGGGAGCAGTACGCCTTCTACCCCGGCGTCACCGGCTCTGGTGTCATCGAAAGCCCGGCCAAGGTCCTCGAGATGTGGACGCTCGAAGCAGAGGCGCACCACGCGGCGGGAAGCTGCTTCGTGCTGACGAACCATCCATTCATCTCCGGCCGGCCGTCCAAAGCCGTGGCCCTCGAACAGCTGATCAGCCGGGTCAAGGCCATGGACGGCATGTGGGTCACCACCATGGCCAAAATCGCCGAGCATACGCGGGAGACGGTCACTGAGGTCCACAGCCATGCGCGCATCGAGGTTCCCGGCTTCCCCGACGCCGGCGCCCGCTTCACGCCGGCACAGGTCCGTCACTCCGCAGTGGCATCCGACCGGGCCCGCATCTAACGGCGCGACGCTCTCTCACTATTTACACAAAAACCGGAACGCTCTCTCAATGCTGAGAGAGCGTTCCGGTTTTTTATGCGATAAGTGAGAGAGCGTTTGGGAAAAGGGTGCAGGAAGTGAGAGAGCGTCCTAGACGCCCAGGGTTTCCTTCAGCGCCGCGACGTGGCCCTGGGCCTTGACCTGGTACTGAGCGAGCTTCACTTTGCCTTCGGGGTCGAGCACCACAGTGGAGCGGACGATGCCCTCGGTGACCTCGCCGTCCCGCAGCTTTTCGCCCCATGCGCCGTAAGCCAAGGCCACGGAGTGGTCCTCATCGGCCAGGAGCGGGAAGGTGAGCGCGAAATCGCCGGTGAAGTGGGCCAGCTTTTCAGGAGCGTCGGGGGAGACGCCCAGGACCTCGTAGCCTGAGCCTTGCAGGGACTCGAGGCTGTCGCGGAAATCGCAGGCCTCGGTGGTGCAGCCCGGGGTGGCCGCTTCCGGGTAGAAGTACACAATGACGTTCTTGCCGCGGTAATCGGCCAGCGACGTCGGCTTGCCCTCGGCGTCCGGCAGGGTGAAGTCCGGCGCCTGGGTTCCGGGCTGGAGCTTGGTGGTCAGAGTGTGGCTCATGATGATCCTTCGGGAGTCTGATTACTGACAAGGCGGTGCGTACTCAACGGGCTGACTGAGCTGGTTTCTACTGGAACAACCACGGGCTCAGATGCAGTATTCCGCAGGCCCGCGCACTTTGGCGTGGGGGCCGGGGACGAACTGGTAGCCGCCTCCACGCACCGTGGCGACCGCATGCCGGCCGCGGCGCAGCTTCCGCCGCACCCGGCCAACGTACACATCGATGGAACGGGAGGCCGCTGCGGGGGAATCGAACGATTCCAGGAACAGCCGGAGCTCTTCCCGGCTGATGGCCCGAGAACAATTCTCCACGAGATAGCGCAAAAGCTTGAATTCGACGCCGGTCAGCGCCACCGGCTCACCGTCCAGCCGGACCTCGCCGGCGGCAAGATCCACGGACACCAGGCTCACGGGCCCGGCCAACGGCGGGAGGGGAGTTGCGCCGTCGTCGCCCTCCGGGGAGTCCTCCGGGACGGACGACGACGGCACCTGGGTTCCGCTGCCGGCTGCCCCGTGCGGTCCCCCCGGCAGGGCAGCGTGGGCGGCGGAAGTTGCAGCTCCGGCGGGCCAAACGTGGACTTCCGCCTCCGGAGCGATCTTCAGGGCACGCGCCAGCAACAGTTCCGCGGCGCGCGCCATCACGGCGTCGTCAATGTCCTGGTCGCCGTCCGGGGTGACCCAGACTGCCAGGCCATGGGCCTTGAGCGCGGGGCCGGACTTGGCTGGCCCCGTCGCACATATGCCGCGCGGGGAATGTACCTGGACAGCCATCGCGTGGTGCCTCAGACGCCGCCGCGGCGGATGAGCTTGCCGCCGGGGGTCTGGCCGTCGATTGCATGTCCGCGCAGGAAGGTCCTGCGGACCACTCCGGACAGCGCCTTGCCGTCGTAGGGCGTGATGGGGTTCTTGTGCTTCAGTTTGGAGACGTCCACCACGAAGGCCTCATCCGGGGCGAAGACAGAGAAGTCGGCATCATACCCGAGCGCCAGCTGGCCCTTGTTGGAGAGGCGTGCCAGGGCGGCGGGCTTCTCGGCCATCCAGGAAACTACCTGCTCCAGCGGGATGCCGCGGTGCCGGGCCTCGGTCCAGATCAGCGACAGGCCGAGCTGCAGCGAGGAAACGCCGCCCCAGGCCACGGCGAAGTCGCCGTTTTCCAGGTCCTTCAGGTCAAGCGTAGAAGGGGAGTGGTCCGAGACGATGCAGTCGATGGTGCCGTCCTGCAGGCCCTTCCACAGCAGCTCACGGTTGGAGGCCTCGCGGATGGGCGGGCAGCACTTGTACGCGGTGGCGCCGTTGGGGATTTCCTCAGCCATGAGCGTGAGGTAGTGCGGGCAGGTCTCAACGGTGAGGTGAACGCCGTCGCGTTTGGCGGTGGCGATCATCGGCAGGGCGTCCGAGGAGGAAAGGTGCAGGATGTGGGCGCGGGCGCCGGTCCAGCGGGCGCGCTCGATCACCTCGGCGATGGCTTTGTTCTCGGCCCCGCGGGGGCGGGAGGCAAGGAACGTCGAGTACTGGTCGCCGCCGGGGTGGGGCGCGTGGTCGATCGCGTGGGAGTCTTCGGCGTGGACGATCATGAGCGAGTCGAAGGACTTCAGCTCGGCCATGTCCTCTTCCATCTCGTCCGCCTCCAGGTGTGGGAACTCGTCCACGCCGGAGTGCAGCAGGAAGCACTTGAAGCCGAACACGCCCTCGTCGTGCAGCGGGCGGAGGTCCGCCTTGTTGCCGGGCACGGCGCCTCCCCAGAACCCGACGTCCACGAACGCCTGGTCCTCGGCCACTTCGCGCTTGAGCTTGAGGCCTTCCACCGTGGTGGTGGGCGGGATGGAGTTCAGCGGCATGTCGATGATGGTGGTGACACCGCCGGCCGCGGCGGCACGGGTGGCGGACGCGAAGCCCTCCCATTCGGTCCGGCCGGGCTCGTTGACGTGGACATGGGTGTCCACCAGGCCGGGAATGAGGGTCTCGTCCTCGGCCAGTTCGATCACTTCCGCGCCGGACAGGCCGTTGCCGAGCGGCTCGATGGCGACGATCTTGCCGCCACGCACGCCCACTTCACGCGCCGCGATGCCGGCGGTGGTGAGGACTCGCTGGCCCCGGATGACGAGGTCAAAGCTTTCTTCAGACATTGAGGGGCTCCTTAGTGCGGGCGCTGTTCACTGGTGGGGTGGAATCGGCCGGTGTGGAATCGGCCGGTGTGGAATCGGCCGGTGTGGAACCGGCCGGGGCGGCGCCGGCCGGGACCAGGTCCGCCAGCTCCACGCCGATGTTCTTTCCCAATTGTTCGAGCAGGGGTCCTGCTTCGGCTATACATATTTCTACCTTGGCCTCCAGCGAGGTCAGAGGATAGACCTGACGGAAGCCGGAATCCTTCTGCTGCTCCGGCGTCAGCGTGGTCCGTCCGCAGACGGCCACCACCGGAACGCCGGCCCGTGCAGCCGCCCGCGCCACGCCCATGGGCGTCTTGCCGAGGAGGCTCTGTTCGTCCAGGCTGCCTTCGCCGGTGATCACCAGGTCCGCACCGGCCAGCCGGTCCGCGAGCCCGGTGAATTCAAGGACGACGTCGATGCCCGGCCTGCGCGTCGCGGCCAGGACCGCGATGGCGGCGTAGCCCACGCCGCCCGCCGCCCCGGCCCCGGGTGCGTCCGCGGCCTTCAGCGCGCGGGGCCCGATCTCGGCGGCGAGGACGTTTACGAAGTGCGACACCGCGGCGTCGAGGGTTGCCACGTCCTCAGGGGTGGCGCCCTTCTGCGGGCCGAAGATCGCCGGGGCGCCTTCGGTTCCGAGCAGCGGGTTGTCCACATCGCTGGCGAGGACAAACCGTGCCTCGTCCAGCCGGGAGTCGAAGCCGGAGAAGTCGATCCGGTCCAGTCTTGCGAGGGCCGCACCGCCGGGCGGCAGTTCGTTGCCCTCGGCGTCGAGGAGCTGCGCGCCGAGTCCCTGCAGGACTCCGGCGCCGCCGTCGGTGTTGGCGCTCCCGCCGACGCCCAGAATGATCTGCCGGCATCCGGCGTCGAGCGCTGCCCGGATCAGTTCCCCGGTGCCCAGGCTGGTCGCGTTCCTTGCGGTGACGGAATCCGGCATGCCGGCTGAGCCGCCCTCCGTGGGGAGCACGGCGAGCCCGGAGGCGGCAGCCATTTCGATGACCGCTTCACGGCCGCGGACCGCAAACTCCGCCCGGAGCGGCTGTCCCGTGGGGCCGCTGACCAGGGCGCTCCGGCGGGTGAAGCCGGAGCCGACGGCGGCGTCGAGGGTGCCCTCGCCGCCGTCGGCCACCGGAATCCGGACGACGTCCAGGTTGTGGCCCGTGGCCGCCTGCAGCCCTGTATCCAGGTGCCGGGCAACCTCCGGGGCGGACAGTGAGCCCTTGAACTTGTCCGGCGCGATCACGATCCGCATGGTTAGGCCTGCATCGCCAGGATGGCGGTGGGGGCGTCCGCGCTGGTCTCGGCCAGTTCCTCGAACTCGTTGACCGCGTTGATTTCCACGCCCATGGAGATGTTGGTGATCTTTTCCAGGATCACTTCCACAACCACGGGAACCTTGAACTCGCCGGCCAGCGCCTTGGCCTTGTCGAACGCGGAGCCCAGGTCGTTGGGGTCCTCCACGCGGATGGCCTTGCAGCCCAGGCCTTCGGCAACCTTGACGTGGTCCACGCCGTAGCCCGCTGCGGTTGCAGAGAGATCAGTGCTGTTGATGTTCTCGAAGGCCAGGGAAACGTTCTGCTCCATGTTGAAGCCGCGCTGGGACTGGCGGATCAGGCCCAGGTAGGAGTTGTTGACCACCACGTGGATGTACGGCAGGTTGAACTGCGCGCCCACGGCCAGTTCCTCGATCATGAACTGGAAATCGTAGTCACCGGACAGGGCAACAACGGTCTCCTCCGGCTTGCCGCGGACAACGCCCAGGGCGGCCGGGGCGGTCCAGCCCAGGGGGCCGGCCTGGCCGGCGTTGATCCACTTGCGCGGGCCGAACACGTGCAGCATCTGGGCGCCGGCGATCTGGGACAGGCCGATGGTGGACACGTACGTGGTGTCCTTGCCGAAGGACTTGTTCATCTCCTCGTACACGCGCTGCGGCTTGATGGGGATGTTCTCGAAGTGCGTCTTGCGGTGCAGGCTGGCCTTGCGCTCGGCGCATTCGGCGGCCCAGCCGGAGTAGTCCGGCAGGGATCCGGCTGCGCGGCGTTCGTGGGCCAGTTCGATCAGGCCGTTCAGGGCGGCGCCTGCGTCGGACGCGATGCCGAAGTCCGGGGAGAACACGCGGCCGATCTGCGTGGGCTCGATGTCGATGTGCACGAACTTGCGGCCGGCCGTGTAGGTGTCCAGGCCGCCGGTGTGGCGGTTGGCCCAGCGGTTGCCGATGCCGATCACGAAGTCGCTGCGCAGGTAGTTCTCGTTGCCGTAGCGGTGCGAGGTCTGCAGGCCCACCATGCCGGCCATCAGCGGGTGGTCGTCGGCGATGGCGCCCCAGCCCATCAGGGTGGGGATGACCGGAACGCCCAGCAGTTCGGCCAGTTCAACCAGCTGCTCGGAGGCGCCGGCGTTGATGATGCCGCCGCCGGCCACGATCAGCGGGCGCTCGCCTGCGGTCAGCATGTCCAGGGCCTTTTCCAGCTGCTTGCGGCTGGCCTTGGGCTTCTCAACGGGCAGAGGCTCGTAGGTGTCGATGTCGAATTCGATCTCGGCCATCTGCACGTCGATCGGCAGGTCCAGCAGCACGGGGCCGGGGCGGCCGGAGCGCATCAGCTGGAACGCCTTCTGGAAGGCGCCGGGAACCTGGCCGGGCTCCAGGATGGTCATGGCCATCTTGGTGACGGGCTTGGCGATGGACTCGATGTCCACGGCCTGGAAGTCTTCCTTGTGCAGCTTGGCCACGGGGGCCTGGCCGGTGATGCAGAGCATGGGGATGGAGTCAGCCCATGCCGCGTACAGTCCGGTGATCATGTCGGTGCCGGCAGGGCCGGAGGTGCCGATGCAGATGCCGATGTTGCCGTCTTTTGCCCTGCTGTAGCCGTCCGCCATGTGGCTGGCGCCTTCAACGTGGCGGGCCAGCGTGTGGCGGATGCCGCCGTGGGCCCGCATGGCCGAATAGAAGGGGTTGATTGCCGCGCCTGGCAGGCCGAACGCCTCGATGGCGCCCTCCTTTTCCAGGATTGCGACGGCAGCGTCTACGGTGCGCATCTTGGTCATTGTGTACTCCTAGGAAGTCTATGGTTGCCCTCTGCGGGCGGAATTTGGGCTGTTTTTGAGCTGTTTTTGGGTGTGCTAAAGGAAGCCCGGGTGGCAAAGCCTTTACGAAACCGGGGCAGCTGCTACGAGTTTTTGTCCAGATAATGGCCTCTAGAGGTCCATTTGGGCCGATTATCTGGACAAAAACTCGGGAGGGAGGGAGTGGGGCTACTTCCGGCCGCTGAGCTGGAGGACCTGCTTGAAGAGGCCCGAGTGGTCGAGTCCGCCGTCGCCCTGGTTGACGGTGGCGGCGACGAGCTGCGCGACGACGGCGCCGAGGGGGACGGCCACGTTGGCTTCGCGGGCGGCGGAGGTGACGATGCCAAGGTCCTTGTGGTGGAGAGCAAGGCGGAAGCCGGGGTCGAAGTTGCGGTCGAGCATCTTCTGGCCCTTCTGGTCCAGGACCTTGGAGCCGGCGAGGCCGCCGCCGAGGACCTTGAGGGCTGCGTCCGTGTCCACGCCGTAGGCTTCAAGGAAGGCGATGGCCTCACCGAGGACCTCAATGTTGACCGCGACGATCAGCTGGTTGGCTGCCTTGACGGTCTGGCCGGAGCCGGACGGGCCGACGTGGACGATGGTCTTGCCGACGGCGTTGAGGACGTCCTGTGCTGCCTCGAAGTCAGCCGCTTCGCCGCCCACCATGATGGAGAGTGCGGCGTCGATGGCGCCCTGCTCGCCGCCGGAGACGGGGGCGTCGAGCGGGCGGATGCCGGCTGCGACTGCGTCCTCGGAGAGGCGCTTGGCCACATCCGGGCGGATGCTGGAAGCGTCGATCCACAGGGTGCCCTTCTTCGCGTTGGCGAAGACGCCGTCCTTGCCGCTGACTACGCCCTCAACATCGGGGGAGTCCGGGACCATGGTGATGACGACGTCGGCGTCCTTGACTGCATCCGCGATGCTCGTGGCACCCTTGCCGCCTTCGGAGACCAGCTTGTCGATCTTGTCCTGGCTGCGGTTGAAGCCGGTGACGGTGTGGCCGGCCTTGACCAGGTTGATGGCCATGGGCAGGCCCATGATTCCGAGTCCGATGACTGCAACATTGCTCATTGTGGTTCTCTTTCTGAAGTCTTTGTGGTGAATCCGGAGCGGCTGGGGACTACTGCGAGACGCGCTGGCGGATGGCCCAGCTGAACGCGGTCTCCGCCGGTTCCTTGTATTCGAGGCCGATGTAGCCCTCGTAGCCGAGTTCGCGGCTGCGGGCGATCCATTCGCCGAGGGGAAGCTCTCCGGTTCCGGGAGCCCCGCGGCCGGGGTTGTCGGCGATCTGGATGTGGCCGAAGTCCTTCGCGTGCTTTTCGATGATGGCGGCGACATCGTCTCCGTTCACGGCCAGGTGGTAGAAGTCGGCGAGGAGCTTGATGTTCTCCGCGCCGGATTCCTCCTTGACCCGGGCAATGACGGTGAGGGCGTCCTGGGCCTTGAGGAGTGGGTACTTGGGGGCGCCGCTGACGGGTTCCAGCAGGACAGTGCCGCCGATGCGGGCGACGCCGGCTGCCGCAGCCGCGAGGTTTTCGGCGCCGATGGCATCCTGCTTCTCGGCCGATTCGCCGTCAACGCGGTTGCCGTAGAGGGCGTTGAAGGCCTTGCAGCCGAGGCGCTCGCCGATGCCGGCGACAACGTCGATGTTGTCCTGGAATTCGGTGGAGCGTGCGGGCCAGGAGACCAGGCCGCGGTCGCCGCCGGGCATGTTGCCGGCGTTGAAGTTCAGGCCGGTGAGCTGCACGCCAGCGTCGGTGATGGCGTTCTCGAACTCGGTGACCTGGGCGTCGGTGGGGACGGAGGTTTCGAAGGGCCACCAGAATTCGACGGCGTCAAAGCCGGCGGCCTTCGCTGCGGCGGGCCGCTCCAGGAGCGGCAGTTCCGTCAGCAGGATGGAGCAGTTCACTGTGTACGTCATTGTCATGTCCTTGCGTGGTCCGGTGTTCCGTCTGTCCAACAGTAACTTCCTTAGATATTTCGTATTGTGGAAGTAATATTCTGCTGTATGAAAAGTGTAGAACCAGTCGGGCGTAGACGTCAACCATTAAGGCGGGGGCGGGCGGCGGGGAGCTGAAGGTGCGGCGGCGTCGCAACGGGCAGGCTGGCGGCGTCGGCTGCGCGCGGGAACAGAAAAACGGGCGGCTCTTGGAGAGCCGCCCGTTCGCTTGTTCCTATTTAGTGCCGCCTGAAGGCGTGCTTGATCTTTTCGCCTGCCTGCTTGAGGTCGGCCCTGACTGCGCGGCCCTTGCCTTCGGCCCTCATGCGGTCGTTGCCACTGATCTCACCGGCGGCTTTCTTTCCTTTGCCGTGAAGCCTCTCCGCGGCGTTGTGGATCCTGTCACCCAAACCCATTGCGGTCCTCCTTGTGGTGCGGCCGGTTCGGCTGATTGCCGCCTATGCCGCCACTTAAATTGTAGAAAGGAATGGCCGCTGCGGACCGGTCGGTAGCCCAAAATGATCCGCGGGAATGCGCCTTAGCAGGAGTACCCTAAGAACCATAAGCATGCTTGCTATCTGAAGGGGTGGTTCTCATGAAAAACGTTGCGACTCTTGGCCTGGCGGCCGCGGCGATGCTCGCCCTGGCCGCGTGTACGGGCGGCGGTGGCCAGAGCCCTTCACCCACCGCCACTGCAACCACAACCGCAGCGCAGGACAAGGTCTATAGCGAAGACGAACTCCGCGAGCTCATCTCCGGCAAGTCCGACAAGGACGGCAGTGAGCTCAAGCTGTACTCAAAGGACCAGGTGGAACAGGGCGGCCGCATAGCGGGACTGCTGATGAGCGCTGCCACCACCGATCCGGAGGACTGCAAGGCGATCGCCACGGCCGGCCTGCTGGACACTGTCGAAACCGGCGACGTGGCCATAGCAATCTCGGAGAGTCCCCAGCCCCGCACTTTGTCCGCCCAGTCCGGAAGCGAAGGGCCTGACGCCGTCGCCCTCCTCAACGACGTCAGCGGCAAAATGGCCCAGTGCGCCAGCTTCAGGGTCTCAGTGCTCGGGCAGAGTTATGACGTCGCCAGCAGGGAACTTCAGGCCGAAACCGACGGAGAGAAGAACTTCGCAACGATCAGTAGCCGCGGCGGCAACGATTCTGACATGCTGATGCAGGTTTCCGCAGCCACGGGCCGGCTCCTGGTGGTGGCCACCAAGGGCGGTGCCAATCTTGGCGGCGCCGATCAGGTGGAACTGGAGGAGCTGGTCAACGAGGTCCTCGACAAGGCCGGAGCCGGTTCCACCGGAACTCCAACGCCTGACGGCACGGAAACCGGCACGGAAACCGGCACGGAGACCGCTACAGAAACCAGCACGGCCACAGTCACCGTGACGCCAACTGAATCCGAGTCCCCGGCGAGTCCTTCACCGACAGCTACCGGCACCGGCCAGTAACCGGCCGGCCAGTAACCGGCCGGTCAGTGCTGGCCCAGGCCACCTCCCATCGGCGGGATGTAGCCGTCGCGTCGATGTTGCTCCCGTTGGCGTTCCGCGGCGCTGTAGTTTTCGCCCTCCGCTGTTTCATCGGACTCGCCCTCGAAATCGACCAGTCCGTTGGTCTGGTCGAATGGATGCGCGAAACGGTTGTACTCCGGACCGGTTTTTGCTGTGCCGGCCGGGGTTTCGGTGGTACCGACCGGGGTTTCGGCGGCCCCGGGAACTGATGCCTGCCCTGCGCCTGTCGCATGGCCTTCGTGCTCGATGAATTCCTTGAACTTCTTGAGGTCGTGCTCGGCCTGGCGGGCCACGATGTGGAGCAGGTCGCCCACCTTCTCCACCGCACCCTCGGGCTGGTACTCCAAGGTGAGCTTCAGCGAAGTCCTGCCGCCGCCTGCGTCATCGAATTCCACGGCACCGGAATTTGCGGCGCCCGCGGTGGCCGCCCACGCCACCCGCCGGTCCGGAACCTGGTCCAGAATCTTGGCCTCCCACTCCCGGCGGACGCCTGCGATATGGGCTATCCATTTCAGGCGATCGTCGCTGAGCCGGGTGACGCTTTCCACGCCGCCCATGAAATGCGGGAACTCCTCGAACCGGATCCACTGGCTGTAAGCCGTGCTCACCGGAACGTTGACCACAATTTGCTTTTCAACTGTCGTGCTCACAGCATCTCCTTCGACTGGGACCGAAGCTGATGAAGAGACGTGCAGGTCATCAGTAGGCCCAACATAGCCCCGGTGTGGGCCTGCTGCCAGAGGCTTATTGACCCTACTTCAGCCCCTAGGGCGGCGCGGACTCCGGTGTGCGCGCCACATCGAAGAGCCAGGGGCGGGGTGCCCCTGGCTCGAGGATGCGCAGATCCACTCAGTGGATCAGATGCGCGGAACGGTGAAGCGGTCAGCTGATGCGAGCGACGTCGCTCCTCTCCCACTTGGTCCAGTCTGACCAGTTGTGGCCGCTCTTCACCCGGAAGGACACCTCGTGGTACACGCGGTCCTTGCCACGGTCCTTGTCGACCTTGTCCTTCTTGCTGACGGTGACCTTGTCATCATGCCGGTCGAAGTACTTCGTCCATGAGGAATCGCCGAGCTTGTCGTCGCGGCCGTGCCGGTCCTTTTCGAAGCGCTTCTGGCGGACTTCCACGACCTTCTTGCCGTTGCAATCGATCTTGATCTTGAATTCCGCGAGGTTCCTGCCCGCGTCCGTCGGCTTCAACGGGTTCACGGTACAACCGCGAAGCGATGTTGAAGCGTCAGCCGGCACGGCCAGTGCAACGGGTCCTCCAATGAGACCCAATGAAACAGCCGAAATCAAGGCGAAGCGGGTTCCGAGGGGGCGGGATTTTGTTGGGGTGGTTGTGGACATTTGTTTTGCTCCTAGAAAGGATGCGAGTGGATCATTTTCGGGCAGAACTGGACGGCCGCGATGGCACTCCCCTGTGCAGCGGCAACCAGTTTCAACCCATTTTCAAACAGCACTCCCGGCCTCCGCGGGGGCTTAACTCCGGGCGATGCTCACTGCATTTTCGTGGCCCGGTAGTACAATCCTGCGCCTGCTTTGGCCCCAGCGCTAGGGAAGTTGTTCCCCCTTTTGCTGGGATTTTCGCGAGTCAGGAAACCCGGTATGACATGACCTAACAGCGGGAAATCCAGTCACTCCAGCAACGCAAGCGAATAGTGTGAAAGTGCCGCCGGAGCAAGAACAGGCCGGCGGAACGAGACCGAGAAACAACGAACGAAAGGTGCCGCCATGACCGACCCCAAGGAAGCAGCAGCCGACCCCGCCGACCTGATCGGCCCGGGCGACCCCGACGCCGTCGATCAGCAGCCCCACCCGGACCAGGGCACGGCGAAGAACATCCGCGAAGAACAGCAGACCCAGGCGGGCGGCACCGTTCCGGCGTCCTACATTGGCAGCGGCGATCCCGGTGCGGAACACAAGCCGGAGGAAGCTGCCGCGGACGCCGGCACCTGGGACGACGAGGTCTAGCCCCCGCCGGGCAGTACTCCAGATCTCTTTCCATCTTGCGGTTAAACAATTCCGCAGTACGGATTTAGCCTGCCCGAAACACGGGGACCCTAGCGTAGCCAATGACCTGAAGGCGTCCAGCGCGCCTCTTCCCTGTTGATTGGCAGCCCTGATGAAATTTCTCCCGCCCGCCACGGCACCTAATCCAGCCACGGCACCAAACCCCGCCGCAGCGACCGAAGCACGCACGCCCCGGAAGAAGCCCCTCTACACGTCGCTCTTCTTCCAGATCCTCGTGGCCGTATGCCTCGGCATCGGGATCGGCCACTTCTGGCCTGACCTCGGCTCGGCCCTGCGGCCGCTGGGGGACGGCTTCATCCAGCTGATCAAGATGATCATCGCCCCGCTGATCTTCCTGGTGATCGTCACGGGAATCTCGGCCGTGGGCGACGTGAAGGCCGTGGGCCGGGTCGGCGTGAAAGCCCTGCTGTACTTCACCGCTGCCACGCTCTTCGCGCTCGTCTTCGGGCTCGTGGTGGGCAACATCGTCCAGCCCGGTGCCGGCCTGAACATCGATCCCAACACGCTGTCCCAGGACGCCCTCAATGCCAAGACCGGCACGGCTCCGCCCAAGGATGCCGGGGCGTTCCTGCTGGGCATCATCCCCACCAGCGTGGTGGGTGCCTTCGCTTCCAATAGCCTGCTGCAGGTGCTGTGCTTCTCGGTGTTCTTCGGTGCGGCCATCGTGGTGGTGGGCCGTGACCGCTGCCTGCCCGTGGTGAATCTCCTGGAGACGGTGCTGGAGCTGTTCTTCAAGATCATGGGCTGGGTGATGCGCGTTGCCCCCGTGGGCGCCTTCGGTGCCATGGCCTTCATCATCGGCCAGTACGGACTTGGTTCGCTGAGCACCTATGCGCTGCTGATCGCCGCCTGCTACGGCGCCGCCATCGTCTTCATCGCGCTGCTGTTCGTGGTGGCCTGGGTGTACCCGCGCGTCCCGCTGTGGCAGTTCATCAAGTACAGCCGCGAAGAGTTCCTGCTGGCGCTCGGTACGGCGTCCACCGAGTCCGTGCTGCCGCGCATCATGACCAAGCTGACCAACGCAGGCTGCTCCCGGGCCACCACCGGACTGGTTGTCCCCACCGGCTATTCGTTCAACCTGGACGGCGCCGCGCTCTACCTGTCCATCTCCCTGCTGTTCCTGGCCCAGGCCTTCGGCCACAGCCTCGACCTCGGCCAGCAGCTCGCCGCCCTGGGTATCCTGATGCTCACGTCCAAGGGCATGGCCGGCGTTCCCGGATCAGCCTTCCTGGCGCTCTCGGCCACCGCCGGGGCGCTGGGCATCTTCCCCGTGGCCGGCGTCGCCCTGCTCCTCGGCGCCGATCGCCTGATGGACTCCATGCGCGTCTCCGTGAACCTGCTGGGGAACTGCGTGGCCACGTTCGTGGTGGCGAAGTGGGAGGGCCAGTTCGACCGTGACGCCATGCTCCGGGCCTTCCGCGGGGAAGGCCCGGACCAGGAAAGCGAAGTCACTGAAAGCGAAGTCAGTGAAAGCACGACGGCGGACGGCCCGCCTGAGGTGCCGTCCGCCGTCGTGCCTGCCTACAGTTCCCGGAGCTAGCCGCATCGAAGAGTTCCTTGACCTCAGCCGCCCACTGGCTGAAGGTCAGCCGCCCGGAGGCGGGAGGCAAAGGCGACCGCGTGCGCCGCCAGTTCCGCTTCGGCTACCCGGCGGGAGCCCTCGACGTCGGTGTTCAGCACCGTCGGGGCAAAGCGGATATGGGTGGCGTCGGTGATACCGACGAAGTTCAGCCAGTCCGCGAAGAAGGTGCTGCTGAAGTCCTGGCCGAACGAGGCGGCGACGCCAGGTGAGTAGACGCCGCTGGTGTGGATGGCGAGGGCGTGCTTCCCCGCCATCAGGCCGGTGTAGCCTGCGGCGGGGTCGAACCCAAAGCTCCAGCCGGGCTGGGTGACGATGTCGATCCACTGTTTCAGGACATACGGCACTCCCGCGTTCCACATCGGGATGTTGAAGACGTAGGCGTCGGCCGCCGAAAACCGGTCAAAGATGGCGCGGGCGTCGGCCCAGGCCTGCAGCTCCGCGGGAGTCTGGTCCCGGCCGGAGAACACGGCCATCTTGGCGCCGGCGGCAACGGTTCCGAACTCGGGGAGGGCCCCGGCGTCGAAAAGGTTCAGGGTTTCGACGTCAATCCCGGATTCTCCGGTGGCGTCGCCTTCGCTATCGGCCGCCAGAACTTCGGAGAGGAAGTGGTGGGCAAGCAGCAGGGAGTCGCTGTGGTCTCCGCGCGGGGAGGCATTGATGTGGAGGATCCTGGGCATAGCAGGCCTTTCGTCGGTTCGCTTGGCCGTTCGGCTGAAGGGTGTTCAAGGGCGGACTGGTGCCGCCGCAGTTCCGATCCTTCCCGGCCAGGCCAGCCAGGGTAAGGCCGCACTTTGGACTGCCTAGGGAACCTCTGCGTACCTGCCCGCTGACCGTTCCCCGGTTTTGTTACGGCACTTTCGAAGCGGTGGGCGGACCACACCGGTGCCCTATTAGGCTGGTGCCGCGGCAACGCGACAGGACAACCGGCATCAGGGGAATTAGGGGCGATGACTCTCACAGCGGACCAGAAACGGCAGGCAGCACAGACCCACTACGCGGAGGGTTTGGGACTGTGCCCGGCGCGCCAGCTCCTCGAGGCGATCAGCAGCAAGTGGGTCACCCTGGTGATGTTGGATCTGGCGGATGGGGCGCTCCGGCACAGCGAGCTGCGCCGGCGGATTCCGGGGGCAAGCCAGAAAATGCTCACGTCCACCCTGCGCTCTTTGGAACGTGACGGCTTGGTGACCCGGCTCCTCACCCTGTCCGTGCCTGTCCGCACCGATTACGAACTCACGCCGCTGGGGCACTCGCTCCTGGGCGTCATTCACGGGATGAAGGAGTGGGCGGACGACAATATGGACCAGGTGGAGGAAGCACGCGGGGATTACGACAGCCGACGCTCCAGCGCCGGCTGACCACCGCGTCACCTGGCGAAGCGGCTTGGCTGTCGGCGGGCGACGCGCCAGCATCCGAACGAGACGCCGCTCAGCGTACGGATTGGAGTGCCGCGAGGTGGTCCCCGATCAGGGCCAGGTTCTGGATCACCGCCAGGCCGAACTGCGAGGCATCGTTGGTGGACACCGTCGGCGCCTCGTCCACGGGCGTCAGGACGTACGGCGGTTCGATCTTCCTCAGGCTGAACGCGGATTCGTGGTTGAGGTGCTCGCCGCCTTCCGCGAAGCTGTCCCAGGCCCGGCGTGCGAGCCCGGAATCCCCGGAGCGGGCCGCCGCGTAGGCGGAGAGCCGGCTGTGGGCCTGGGTCAGGTAGACGCCGTCCAGCGGCTGGCCCACCTCGGCAATCTGCTCCTCCTCCGGGGCCAGGAACAACCGGCAGTACTGCAGCCAGGCTTGTTCGAACGCGGCGTCCGGCACCAGATCGATGAGCTCGCTGCAGATTTCCACCAGCCCGAACACCGCAGAAAGGTGCGACACCTGTATCCGTTCGCGCCCGGCGTCGAACCTTCCACTATCCAGGTTGTACAGCGCCTCTCCCGTGAGGAAGCCGTATTTGAGGGCGCCGATGTCCGCCATGGTCCCCAGCAGCCGGTCCCGCGAGCGGGGGCTGCCGGTCCGTTCCCAGTCGGTCAGCCAGGTGGCGGCCAGGGATCCCCAGTCAGTGCCGAGCCCCACGCCAAGGGCGTTCCGCTCGGGCCGGTAGGTGGCACTGTCCGGCCGGACCTTGCGGACGGGGTCCAGGCCCAGGAAGTTCTGGTCGCTGTCGACGAGTTCCGAGAGCAGGTCGCCGGTGCGTTCGTCCGCCGTGAGGTAGTAGTAGAAGCGACGGTAGGCAGGAGTGCTGATCCGCAGCTGCTTGGCGCTGCAGCCCCAGTGCTGGACATTGTGCCGGGAGCCCAGGCCGCGCCACTCGCCCAGATGGTAGACGTCCACCTCGCCGGTGTGTCGGGTCATCGCCTCGGCGAAGCGGAAGACGTCGGCGCGGCCGGACCTCAGGTACATGTACCAGAGCCACAGATCCGGCGAGAGCTCCGAATTGTCCCAGGCGTACCCGCCCACGTCGTAGCGCCAGGCATGCCGGTCGAAGTCGTAGGTGTGCATTACGTCGCCGAAGTTCCAGAACCCGTACCAGCGCCGCTGCTCCACCTGGCCGGCGTAGAAGTCGAAGAGGAAGTCCAGCTTGTCCTCCAGCCCGGCGCGCTCCGGTGTGCTGCGGTCCACGGGTGCCCAGTCGCCGAAGACCCTGACCGAGTGAAGGTACTCCGGCGTGGCCTGGAGGAGGGGCGGCGTCGAGGCGGTGGCGGCGTCGGCTGCAAGGGACGCGGTGTCCGGCGTCGCGTCGTAAGCGAACAGCGTGAGCTCGTGGGTGCGGGCGATGCCGTGCGGATTGCCGAACCCCGGTTCGTAGTCCTCGTACGTGATTTCGAGGCCTTCGAGCTGGTCCTCAAAGGTGTCCTGGCCCAGCCCGTCGTGGTAGAAACGCAGGTCCATGGGCTGCGCCTCGGGGGAGTACAGCCAGGCTGTCACCGAGGCCCGGTCCGTGGCCGCATTGCGGATGTCCAGCTGGACCGGGTGGGACTGCCAGAAGTTGCGGACGCCGACGCCGAAGCCGCCGCGGGGATCGCTGAGCGAACAGAAACCCCCGGCACGCGTGCCGCCGGAGATTCCCACCCAGCCATGGCCCTCGCCGGTCCGTTTGCGGAGCTCAAAGCCGTCCGCGCTCAGCTGGCTCAGGGTGTAGTCGTTCCAGGCGGGGATCAGGTGCAGCCGCTTGGAGACCAGCTCGCTCCAGTCCTCCAACGGCGGAGTGGGCTGTCCCTCGATCTGGGCGCGGCGGACGGCCTCGCCGGGGTCGCGGCGCAGGCCGGTGAGGCCGCGCACCGCTTCGGTGAGGAAACCGCCGTCGGCCCCTGCGATGCGCACATGCCGGTCGTGCAGCTCGCCCTCCAGCGGTACCGTGAAGCGGACCCCGAGTCCTGCAAGGAAGTCACGCTCCGGGTCGCCGTCCCAGATGAACGAGTGGACCATCCGCACGCTGCGGGCACCGGCGTGGAAGTAGAACCGGACCACGAACGGCAGCCAGCTGCGGCCGTCACCTGCGTGGTTGTCCGGCCGGTGGGAGCCTTCCAGCCGCACCACAGCGCGGACGGGACCGCGTTGTTCAAGCACGACGGCGGTCACCTCGCCGGTGAACGCCTCCCGGCTGACGCTGCCGGGGCCGTCCTGGACCCCGTCCTGGCGCAGGCTGACCAGCCTGCCATCGAGGGCCACGGGCACACCGCCCCGCGAGAGAGTACTGAACAGGGTTGGACCGCTGCGGCTGATGACCATTTCCAGCGCGCCGGTGGATACCGTGACCGAGCCTTCCGATTCCGTCACGGCGACCTGCGGTCTGGGCTCAGTGTCCGGGGATGGGTCCGGCTCCGGTGCGGCTTCCGACTCCGGTGAGGCGCCGCCGTCGGACGTTACCTTGTAGTGCGCCGAGGGCGCGTCGGTGGCCGGCAGGGCGATGCCGGCCCACTTCAGCGAGCCGTCCGGCCATGTTGCGAGGGGCCAGGCCTGCGAGCGGACGGTCCGGCCCGCCGCGTCCGAGACGGAGATGTCGCCGGTGCCGGCCAGGGAGCCGCGGGCGAAGGGCAGGCCCCACGTGGTGCCGCCGGAAAGCCCGGCCGGAGCCCCGCCGTCGAGCCAGTTGAGCGTTGATTCGGTCATCGCTTGGTATCTCCTTCGACACGCGTGGGGCAGTGAATGGCAGGCGGATTCGGTCCGGGCAACCTGGTTGTATCGTTTCAAAAAAGCATCCAGCTCAACCTCGGGCCTGATTTCG
The DNA here is from genome assembly GCF_030812315.1 of Arthrobacter oryzae. GTDB lineage: Bacteria > Actinomycetota > Actinomycetes > Actinomycetales > Micrococcaceae > Arthrobacter > Arthrobacter oryzae_B. The sequence goes on from NZ_JAUSSM010000007.1 coordinate 162,192, forward strand.
GGTGATGACTGACTGCATTCGGAAACCGCTTTCCGATCATTTCTAACAGGCAGGGCAGGCCCGAGTCAACGGTGGCGGGATGTTCCTGTGCGCTTTTGGGTGTTTCTGCAGGGCGCTACCCGGAGCCGGGGCCGGCGGTGTCGATGACGCAGAACCGGTTGCCCTCGGGATCTGCCATTATCACGTAGTCCGCGTCGGCGGGCCGTTTGCTCCACTCGACGCGGGTGGCCCCCAGGCCAAGGAGCCGCTCAACCTCGCCGCTCTGGTCCTGCGTGTACGGGTCCAGGTGGATGCGCGGCGGGATGTGCACCGTCGACGGGACTCGGTCCAGCGATATGCAGGTGCCTTTACCGTCCGGGGACTGGAGGATTACAAAATCGTCCTCCGGTGCATGCCGCGGCACGAAGCCGAGGGCGGCCTGCCAAAAGGCCATCTGGCGCTGGAGGTCATCAACGCGGATCACGATCGAGCCAATGCTCAGCATCCGGCCAAGCTACACCGACGCAAAGTGGCCCGCAACGGTGCCGCAACGGTGCCCGCAACGGTTTTGGAGGGCAGCCGAGCCTGGACCGTAGTGGGTCAGGGAAATTTGGTGGCCCAAAATTGTCCTTCGAGAGCGCTTGCGGAGGTCAAGCCACGACGGTGGCGCCGAGGCAACAGCGTCGAGGTACCGGTCGATGGCTGACAGCGCCTCTTGGACAATGTCGGACTTCATAACCGCATTGTTGCTGCTCCTATCGTTGACATCCGCATTCGGATTCGCCAGCCAGAAGGCATAATCGGCCACGTCAAAAACTTGGCGTGCGGCCCAAACGGCTTCTTGCGGATCGTCCGAGAGCCACGTCCTGATTGCGTACGCCACGGCAACCGCCGCGTTCTCCGCATAGCCCGACTCCAGGGCGTTGTCTCCGTCCTCCGAAGGAACCATCGACTCGGCTTCGGATTGCAGCGGCTGCACGATCACCACGCGTCCCGACGCAACGTCCCAGGCGGTCGAGAGGATATCCGCCAATATTTGGGCGTGAGCCAGGGTATCGGCCGAACGTGCATATCGCTCGTAGTGAGGAAACAGCCGTTGAGCGCACGCTGCGGCGAAGGCGGTTTTCGCCCAGCGGTCCAGTGGCTCCAGCCTCGCGAGCAGGGCGTTCTCGTCATACACCAGCATCATCGGCCCAGCAGCCGTGCGAACCAGCTCTTCTTCTGAGGCTGAGGCGTCGGTTCGGGCGCGGGCGGTTCATTCGCCGTCGTGGGGTCCGCCGGGTCCTCGTCGAATTTCCCAACGACGCGCAGGTCGATGTGTATGCCCGTCACATGTCCGTCCGCGGCCCTCGTCTGCAGGAGTGGGTAGAACCCATCCCCCCATCCGGAATGAGCGAGTACTACGTTTTCCCCGGCGGTGGCCCGGGGCATCACGATGTTGGCCAAACCGGCGGGAAGGGGCGCATCGGCATCCATGACGGAAAACCAGGAGTCCGGTTCGCCGGAATCGTAGAGGTCCTCGTACCAGTCCGTGCCGCCGGCCGGCATGCAACGTGCGACGGAGTCGGCGTCAACAAAGGCAACTGTCCCCGCGTCCACACCGACGCCAAAAAACGCGCCTTCATCCGAGGGCCCGCCTGGTCCCGGTGCGGGCCCGACCGTGGCCGGCTCTGCATCGGACAGGATGACGGACAGGTAGGCCTCGCGCGTGTGTGATCCGTCCTGGTCCTCGGAAACATCGGCAATGGTGACCCTCACCGGGTAGTCTCCTGGCGGAATGTGGACGACGGCCGGCTGTTCCAGATCGATGAACGGATCACACGCGCCCAGCTGGCCCGAGGGAATCCGAAGGATGCCCAGGCTTTGGACGGTCAACGCTGCGAACGAGCCGCTGGCCAGCGGCGCGGAGCCGGTCTTCAGGGCGTAGTGATCAGCAATATCCATGCGGTTATCTTCGCCGCGTTTGCTCAAGGCGGCGTTCCGCGACACTCGCCAATTCCCTTGGAATATCGCGGGTCCGTCCCGAGCCCGGGCCCGCAACGGCGTTGGAACCCGTCCCTCCACTAGGCTGGCAGCAAAGAACCCTCCCGGCAGGCCGCGCTTCGTGGCGCCGGCCCGCCCCGAGCCGACGGAGCAGTTGGAGAATCATGACCCGGAAGATCACAGTCAGCCTGCCGGACGCGGTACTTCGTGAGTACCTGACTCCGAATCCCGACGTCACTGTTCTTGAGTGGGACTTCACTGGCGAGCCGCCGCAGCCGGAGATCGACATTGTGGTCCCGCCGTACATGGGCGGGACGCGCGTCCTCCGGAACCTTGAGGCGGTGGAGACCACGCTGGCGCAGAGCCAGTCGATCGGGTACGACGGCGTCGCGGACTCGCTCCCGGAAGGCCGCGTTTTCGCCAATGCCGCCGGGGTGCACGAAACCTCCACCGCGGAACTGGTCCTCGCCATGATGCTGGCCAGCCAGCGGGAATTGCCGCGGCTCCTGCGCAACCAGCAAGAGGGCCTGTGGGAAGCCCGGCCCACCGCCAGCCTCGCTGACCGCCGCGTCCTCATCGTCGGCTACGGCGGTGTGGGCAAGGCGATCGAGCAGCGGCTCATCCCGTTCGAAACGACCGTGACGCGGGTGGCGAGCCGGCCTCGGAAGGATGAGAACGGCGTCATCCACGGAATTGCCGAGCTGCCGGAACTGCTGCCGGACCACGACATCGTGGTGGTCGGCGTTCCGCTCAGCGACGCCACCAAGCACCTTATCGACGACAAGTTCCTTGCGGCGATGCCCGACGGCGCGCTGCTGGTCAACGTGGCCAGGGGACCGGTGGCGGACACTGAGGCGCTCGTCCGACACACCGCCTCGGGCCGGATCCGTGCCGCCCTCGACGTCACGGACCCCGAGCCGCTGCCCGGGGACCACCCGCTGTGGGGCACGCCCGGCGTCATCATCACTCCGCACGTGGGCGGGGCCAGCTCGGCCATGCGCCCGAGGATGGGCCGGCTGCTGCAGCGCCAGATCGACCTCATGCTGGCGGGGGAGCCGCCGGTTAATGTGGTGTTTGGCGGCTAGGTGCAGGGCTGCCGAATTCCGGAATCGTCACGAGCCGCACCGCGGCATCGACGTCTGCCCTGAGGTCCCGGTCCTGGACGTCGGCAGGCAGTGACAGCGCGGCGTCGAGGGCCTTCCTGAACCGCGGGCTGGTGAACTCCCGCGGCGTCCGGCCCTGGAGCCTCAGGGCCCTCCCGGCGCAGACAAGTTCGACGCCGACGACGGTGGTCAGGGCCCGCACGGTCGAATCCAGCCGCGCAGCCCCCACGCTGGCGAAGCTGGCGTCTTCTTCGGCGCCCAACGAGAGCACCACGGTCTGCAGGCTTGCCGGCTGCGCATTTGCGCGGATGTGTCCTGCCGCGGCGGCGGCCACGTACTCCAGCATCATGACGCCGGACTGGCCCGAATCGTCCGCCGCCAGGAACCGGTTGAGCCCGGTGTAGGCGGGGTCGCAGAGCAGGCTGATCCGGCGCAGGTTGGTGGCACACGCCGCACCGATCGCCAGCTGAACCCCGTCCACGCGCCGTGCCAAGGTGGTCATCTGGAACAGCCCGTGGTGGGCGACGCCGTTGCTGCCGTCCCCCGCCGAACCGAACACCAACGGGTTCTCGTTGCCGGCCACCACCAGGCGTTCCAGCACGGCTTTGAGGGCATCCAATTCCTCGGCTACGGCGCCGAGGGACTGGGGGAGCGTGCGAAGGCAGTACGGATCCTGGATCCTGGCCGGGTTGCCACTGCCCTCCACCAGCCTGTTCAGTTCGGCGGCCATGCCGGTGACGGCCGCTGAGTCGGCTGCCCGGCCAACCTCCGGTCCGAACGCTTCCGGGTTGCCGGACATCGCGGTGAAGGACAACGCGCTGATGGACACCAGGTTGTGCAGGAGGGTGGCCAGTTTTTGCTGGGCGAGGACTGCCTGCGCAATGGTCAGGGCGCTGGAGCTGACGAACGGCAGGGCGTCCTCGGTGGCCCATCCGGGAATCGGTGAAGTGATCTGCCGGCCGTCCATGGTTTTGCGTTCGCCCAGCAGGGTCAGTGCCGTGCCGGACAGGGCCGGGAGGTCGGCCGTGCCGATGCCGCCGTACTCCCTGATTTCCGGCAGGAAATCGGAGTTAAGCATCTCCTGCAGGGCTTCGGCCACTGCCGGGTTGATTCCGGAGGACCCCGCGGCGAGCTGGGAGAGCCTAATGACGAGCATGGCCCGGACGGTTTCCCGGTCCAGGACGTTCCCGGCATCCACTGCATGGCTCCGCAGGAGGTTTAGCCCGTGCGGATCCGCTGCCCCGGCCGCCTGGTCCAGCGCGACCGAGCGGTTGGCGCCGACGCCGGTGGACCGTCCGTAGACAGGCCGGACCAGCGCGGTTGCCCGCGCGGACCGCTGGGAGTCAGCCATCCGCTCAACGGCCGACGGCGTCAATGTCACCTGCGCGCCCCCTGCAGCCACCGCAGCGATGTCTGCCAAGGCCAGCTCGCGGCCGTCGATCTCAATCACGGATGGTCCTTTCTTATCGATTGCTCCGTAGGTGCCCTTTTCGTGGCTCAAAACGGCGGCTACGGAGCAATCGATGGGTTAGTTAGCGGGTTTCGTTCATGGGGATGCGGACGCCGCGTTCTTTGGCGACCTCTAGGGCGCGGTCGTAGCCGGCGTCGGCGTGGCGGATGACGCCCATGCCGGGGTCGTTGGTCAGGAGGCGTTCGAGTTTCTGCGCGGCGAGGTCGGTGCCGTCGGCGACGGAGACCTGGCCGGCGTGGATGGAGCGGCCGATGCCGACGCCGCCGCCGTGGTGGAGCGAGACCCAGGTGGCACCCGAGGCGGTGTTGAGCAGGGCGTTGAGCAGCGGCCAGTCGGCGATCGCGTCGGAACCGTCGGCCATGGCCTCGGTCTCCCGGTACGGGGACGCGACGGAGCCGGAGTCCAGGTGGTCGCGGCCGATCACGATGGGGGCTTTGACTTTGCCTTCTTTGACGAGCTGGTTGAAGAGCAGGCCGGCCTTGGCGCGTTCGCCGTAGCCGAGCCAGCAGATCCGGGCCGGCAGGCCCTCGAACTCGACCCGCTCGGCCGCGGCGTCGAGCCACTTGTGCAGGTGCGTGTTCTCCGGGAAGAGCTCCTTGATCGCCGCATCGGTCACGGCGATGTCTTCGGGGTCACCGGAGAGCGCGACCCAGCGGAACGGGCCCAGGCCCTCGCAGAACAGCGGCCGGATGTAGGCAGGGACGAAGCCGGGGAACTCGAACGCCCGGTCATAGCCGCCCGTGCGGGCCTCGTCGCGGATGGAGTTGCCGTAGTCGAACACCTCGGCCCCGGCGTCCTGGAACTCGACCATGGCCTGGACCTGCCGGGCCATGGAGGCCTGGGCCTTCTTGGTGAAGCCTTCCGGGTCCGCGGCGGCCTCGGTGTGCCATTCGTCCACGGTGATGCCCTCGGGCAGGTAGGAGAGCGGATCGTGCGCGGAGGTCTGGTCGGTGACGACGTCGATGCTCAGCTCGCCTGCCTTGTGCCGGCGCAGGAGTTCGGGGAAGACCTCGGCGGCGTTGCCCACGTAGCCCACGGACCAGCCGCGGCGCTCGTCCTTGGCCTTCTGGACCTTGGCGATCGCGGTGTCAAGATCGGTTTCGACCTCGTCCAGGTAGCGCTTGCCGACGCGGCGGCGCAGCCGGGTCTCGTCGACGTCAACGATCAGGCAGGCGCCGTCGTTCAGGGTGACCGCGAGCGGCTGCGCCCCGCCCATGCCACCGCAGCCCCCGGTCAGGGTCAGCGTCCCGGCGAGGGGTCCGCCGGCTGTTCCATCGCCGGCGGGTGCCGGGATGCGGCCTTCGCCCTGGAGCTTGCGCCCGACGGCGGCGAACGTTTCGTAGGTGCCCTGCAGGATGCCCTGGGTGCCGATGTAGATCCAGGACCCGGCGGTCATCTGCCCGTACATCATCAGGCCCTCGGCCTCGAGCCGGCGGAACTCGGGCCAGTTCGCCCAGTCCCCGACCAGGTTGGAGTTGGCCAGCAGCACCCGCGGAGCCCATTCGTTGGTCCGGAACACACCGACCGGCTTGCCGGACTGGACCAGCAGGGTCTCGTCCTTCTCCATCGTCTCCAGGGTGCGGGTGATCGCATCAAACGCCGCCCAGGACCGGACCGCCCGGCCGGTGCCGCCGTAGACCACCAGGTCATCGGGGCGCTCGGCGACCTCGGGGTCCAGGTTGTTCATCAGCATCCGCAGCGGGGCTTCGGTCTGCCAGGACTTGGCGGTGAGCTCGGTACCGCGGGCTGCTTTGACCGGGCGGGCACCGGTGGTGAAATCGGCTGTCATTGTGTACTCCTGTTGTCTCGCGGCGGACCTAGGCCAGGTTCTTGGACTTGAGCCAGTCCTTGGCGATCTCGCCGATGTCCTCGAACTTCGCCACGCGGCCGTTCATCTCGATGAGGTCTTCCGTGGTGAGGGCCGCGGAGACTTTGTTCAGGACCTCCTTGACGGTGGCTGTGGACTTCTTCTCGTTGATGACGGGGACGATGTTCTCGGACAGGAAGAGGTTCTTGTCGTCTTCGAGGGCAACGAGGTTGTTGGCCGCCAGCGCGGGGTCGGTGCTGAAGATATCGGCAACCTGTACCTGGCCGGAAAGAAGGGCGTTCAGCGTCAGGGGACCACCGGCGTCGAGCGCCGAGAATTCCTTGAATTCAAGACCGTAGACGGACTTCAGGCCGGCGACACCGTTGAGCCGGGTCTTCCACTCCGGCGGGCCTCCCAGGACGAGTTCCTTGGCCACGGGCTGGAGGTCGCTGATGGACTTGAGGTTGTGCTGGTCGGCCGTTTCCTTCTTGACGGCGAGGACATCCTTGTCCTCTGCTTCAGAGGCGGTGAGCATGGTCAGTCCGGAGGGGATCTTCGTGGCCAGTTCCTTGGCAACGTCGTCGGAGGAGACCGCCTTGGTCGCGGAATCAAGGTACTGCAGGAGGGCTCCGCCGTATTCGGGCATGAGGTCGATGGAGCCGTCCTTGAGGGCGGGGATGGTGACTTCGCGGCTGCCGATGCTGGGCTTTTCGGTCACCTGGACGCCCTTGGACTTGAGCGCTTCGGCGTAGATCTTGGCGATCAGCTGGCTTTCCGGGAAGTCCGCGGAACCGACGATGATGCTGTCGCTCGAGGCGGCGGTCTGGGTGTTGGAGCTGCTCATCGGATCCCCGCCGCAGGCGGTCAGGGCAAGGGCGGCAGCAGCCGCGAGGGTGATGCCGGTCAGGTACTTTTTCATGTCGATGCTCTCTGGGGGAGTCTGGCGCGGGGCATGCAGCGGCCAGGGTGGGGTGGGTCTGTTGCCGGACGGCGGTTGGGATGTTGCGTGATGCGTGAAGTGGTGGTTCAGACCGTGGCGGGGATTTTCACGGTGTCGGCCGCGGCGGCCGACTTGACGGTGAGCCGGGTCAGTCCTGGTGAGACGACCCGGCGGGTGATGAAGGCAAGCAGCTGGTCGAAGAACAGGGCCAGCAGGGCCACCAGCACGGCGCCGGCCACCATCTGGCTGTAGTCGTTCTGGGCCTTGCCGTCGATGAGCAGGCGGCCGAGGCCGCCGAGCGAAATGTAGGCGGCGATGGTCGCCGTCGAGATGATCTGCAGCAGTGCGCTGCGGACGCCGGACAGCATCAGCGGGAGTGAACAGGGAAGCTGAACATCCGTGAGGATCTTCATGGTGCGGAAGCCCATGCCCTTGGCGGCGTCGACGGCGGCAGCATCCACCGCGCGGATTCCTGCATAGGTGTTGGTCAGGATGGGCGGCACCGCAAGCAGCACCAACACAATCAGGCTCGGCAGGATGTAGCCCATTTTCGAGGGGAAGGCGGGCGAGATCAGCAGCACGAGCAGGATCAGGAGTCCCACGCTGGGCAGGGCCCGGAGGGCGTTGGCGAGGCCGGCGATCATGAAGACGCCCTTGCCGGTGACGCCGATGTAGATGCCGAGCGGAACCGCGATCACGGCCGCGATGGCGAGGGCGATGAGCGAGTACACGAGGTGTTCGCCGATGAGGTTGGGGATGCCGTCGGCACCGGTCCAGTGCGCGGGGTCGAACAAGTAGTTCATGATGCCACCACCTTGGGGGTCCACGGTGTCAGCCACCGGTTGAGGAGGATGATCAGTCCGTCAAGGATCATGGCGAGGACCACGCAGAGGATGATGCCGGCGATGATCGGGGTGAAGAACCGCAGCTGGAAGCCCTGGGTGAAGAGGGAACCGAGCTGGGGGATGCCGAGCAGTGCCGCCACTGACACGAGGCTTACGTTGGAGACGGCGGCAACGCGGAGGCCGGCGCTGATCACTGGGACACCGACCGGGAGCTCCACCTTCAGCAGGCTCTGGTAGGCGCGGTAGCCCATGGCTTTCGCCGCCTGGACGGTATCTTCGGGAACGGAATCCAGGGCATCGGCCACCACCCGGACCAGCAGCGCCACCGTGTAGATGGTCAGCGCGCCCACGATGTTGAGGGGGTCCAGGATCTTGGTGCCCAGGACCAGCGGCAGCAACACGAACAATGCCAGCGAGGGCACGGTGTACAGCAGGCCCGCGATGCCCACCAGGAGGGGGTAGATCCGGCGGCTGCGGTGTGCCCACCAGCCCAAGGGCAGGGCAATCAGCAGCCCGAGGACCAGCGGTGTGACGGCCAGCAGGACATGCCAGCCAAGCAGGAACACAATGTTGTCGAACTGGCGGCTCAGCCATTCAATGTTCATCGGGCGGTCTCCAGATGCGGTTCGGCCTCGATGGCCTTGACGATATCGGACGCAGTGACCGTGCCGATGAGCTCACCGCTGTCATTGACCACGACGCCGCGGCGGCTGGGGGAGGACAGCGCGGCGTCAAGCAGCTGGCGCATGGTCCCGGTCGATGTCGCGGACGTGCCGCTGAGGTTCAGATGCTCCCGCTTCAGCTCGCCGCCGATCAGCTCGGGCTGAGCCCAGCCAAGCGGCTTCCGTCCGCCGTCGACCACCAGGACCCAAGCGCCGGAGGCCCTCGCCTGTGCCTCCGCGGCGGAGGCTCCGAGCTGAACCACGGCTTCTTCGCTGACCGCCACAGTGCCGGCCACATTGGTGAAGCCGAGCGAGCGGTAGCCGCGGTCGCGTCCGACGAAGTCGGCCACGAACGCGTCGGCCGGGGAGGTCAGGAGCTCCGACGGGGTGGCCATCTGGGCGAGCTTCCCGCCGACGCGCATCACGGCGACCTGGTCCCCGAGCTTGAGGGCCTCGTCGATATCGTGGGTAACCATGATGATGGTCTTGCCGATTTCACGCTGCAGGCGGAGGAATTCGTCCTGGAGCTGCGCACGGACCACCGGGTCCACGGCGCTGAAGGGTTCGTCCATAAGCATGAATGCAGGGTCCGAGGCCAGGGCGCGGGCCACGCCAACACGCTGCTGCTGGCCGCCCGAGAGCTGCCAGGGGTAGCGCTTGGCGAAGTTCGCAGGGAGGCCCACCCGCTCCATGAGCTCAAGGGCCGTCATGCGGGCTTTTTGCCGGCTCTCGCCGAGCAGCACCGGCATGGTTGCGACGTTGTCCACGATGGTGCGGTGCGGGAACAGACCCGCGTGCTGGATCACATAGCCGATCCGGCGGCGGAGCAATGCTGCGTCCATGCCGGAAGTCGGCTGGTCGTCCAGGTAGATGGTGCCGCTGGTGGGTTCGATCAGGCGGTTGATCATTCGCAGCGAGGTGGTCTTGCCGCAGCCCGACGGCCCGACCAGGATGGTCAGTTTCCCGGTGGGGGCTTCGAGGTACAGCCCGTCGACGGCAACCGTCCCGTCCGGGTAGGCCTTGGTGACATTTTCAAACTTGATCATTTCTCTTCCATGCTTTCCTGGGGCAGTTCATGGTCTTTGGAGGGCTCGGTGAGGACGTTGGCGGCCACCCTCACAAGCTCCTCGCCGATGTTTATGGCCTTCGCCTCGTCCAGCCGGTAGCTGGGTACCACGATGCTCAGGGCGGCCACGGTGCGGCCACCAATCACGATCGGTGCGGCGACGGCGGTGATGTCGTCTTCAACGCCGCTTCGCACTATGGCAAAGCCGCGGTCTGGCTGGCCGCCTGTCAGGACCTGCCCTGCGGCGGACCCTTCCAGCGGGATGCTCCGGCCCACCCAGCTGGTATGCCGGACGGAGCGGGTACCTTCGACAATTGCTATGTAGATTCCGGTGTCCCCAGGACCGGGAATGCTGAGATAGCAGGATTCGCCCGTGTGGGCCACCAGCCGCTTCATGTGCGGTGTGCAGAGCGAAACCAGTGACTCCTGGCCCAGAGCCAGGGCTCCGAGCTGGATGACGCTTGCGCCGGGGCGGAAGTTCCCGCCCGGGTCCCGGGAGACGAAACCGCTGCCCTCCAAAGTGCGCAGGAGGCGAAGGGCCGTGCTAGCGGACAAGTCGACGACGCGGGCGGCGTCGCTCAGGGTGAGGGAGCCGTCAGTGCACACTGCACTGAGCAGAGCCAACGCCCTCTCAACCGTCCGTGTTGAAGAATCTGCAGCCACTTTATGACCCACTTCCAAGTGGTCCGAATCACGTTGTCTTGCCACTAAGTAAAAACCAACTTTCACCCGATGACAATAGATGGCGCCCATATTTCACAGGTTCTTCATCAAGCCGGGGTTGATTCGCGCCGTGTGCGACGGCCCCGTTTCGGGCATGTTGCCGGGCGTGTTAACTGTCAGGCGTCCTCGCCGTGAACCCTTGTCATTGAGTGGAAAGTGGTTTTTACTTGGTGGCAGTCCACACTATGCGGAGGTTCATTTGGAAACCGTCAATCAGCTCCTCGACTCGATCAAGGACGTGGGCCGCGACGCGGTGCGCGGAGGCTATTCCCGGGCCGTCTACTCGACGGCGGAACTCGACTTGAGGACATGGTTCATCGAACAGGCGCTCCAGCGCGGCCTGTCCGTCGAGACCGACCGCAACGGCATTATCTGGGCCTGGTGGGGCAAACCCCAGGACGGTGCCCTGGTCACGGGAAGCCATCTCGATTCAGTGCCCGGCGGCGGCGCCTTTGACGGCCCACTGGGCGTCGCATCGGCACTCGCCGCCGTCGACATCCTGATAGCCCGCGGAAAAGTGCCGAACCGGTCCCTGGCCATCACGGTGTTCCCGGAAGAGGAGGGCTCCCGCTTCGGTGTGGCCTGCCTCGGATCCCGCCTGCTCACCGGAGCCATCGACGTCGACAAGGCACGGAACCTGCGCGACGGTGACGGCAACACCTTTGCGGACGTCGCACGGTTGAACGGCCTCGATCCCAGGCACGTCGGTCCGGATCCCCAGGCCCTGGCGCGGATCGGCGACTTTGTTGAACTGCACGTGGAGCAGGGCAAGGGCCTGGGCACTGGCGGCCCGGCCATCGCCGTCGGAAGTTCCATCCTGGGGCACGGCCGCTGGAAGCTGAGCATCAGCGGCCAGGGCAACCACGCCGGGACTACCCTGATGGCGGACCGCGCGGATCCGATGGTAGCAGCGGCACAGATCATCGTCGCCGTACGCGACGCCGCCGCAGCCCAGCCGGATGCGCGTGCCACGGTGGGACGCCTGATGCCGGTGCCCGGCGGAACCAACGTCATTGCCTCCCGCGTGGACATGTGGCTCGACGCCAGGCATCCCGACGACGCCGTGACCGCCCGGCTGATCGAAACGATCTATGGCGCCGCCCGGCAGATAGCGGCCGCCGAAGGATGTTCCGTTTCCCTCACGGAAGAGTCCTACAGCGACACTGTCCACTTCCATCCCGGCCTGACCCAGCGGATCAGCCGGATCCTGCCCGACGCCCCGCTGCTGGCTACCGGAGCCGGCCACGACGCCGGGGTGCTCTCCGCGTATGTGCCGTCCGCGATGCTCTTCGTCCGCAATCCCAGCGGCATCTCGCATTCGCCGGAAGAGTATGTTGCCGACGAGGACGCCAACACCGGTGCCGGCGCCCTCGCGGATGTCCTGGATGGCCTCCTGTGACGGGTCCCGCTGTCACGGGGTTCTGGTGCGAGACGGCTGTTGTGGGCGGCGCCGGTGGCACCGGCGAAGCCGACGGCGGCCCCGCAGTGCGCGCGTCGGTGCGGCTGGACGTGCGGGACGGCCGCATCGAGCGGATCACGTCCGGCGCGGAACCGCAGCCCGGCGACCACATCCTGAAGGGCGTCGTCTTTCCGGCCGCCGCGAACGCCCATTCCCATGCCTTCCACAGGATCCTGCGCGGACGGACGCATGACGGCCGCGGTGACTTCTGGGTCTGGCGGGAGCAGATGTACCGGAGCGCGGCCGAACTGACGCCGGAAACCTACGAAAAGCTCGCCAGTGCCGTGTTCGCGGAAATGGTGGTCGCCGGCTTCAGCAGCGTTGCCGAATTCCACTACGTCCACCACCAGCCGGGCGGGGCTCCCTACGCGGAACCGCATGCCATGGAGCTGGCCCTGGCCCGGGCGGCAATGGCGGCCGGGATCCGCCTGACGCTCCTGGACACGCTGTATCTGGCGGGAGGGATCGGTACGCCGCTCAGTCCCGAACAGCAGCGGTTCGGCGACGCCAACGTCCGGGCCTGGCTGGAGAGGCTCCTTTCGCTCCGGAACGAAATCGCGCGAAGCTTTCCGGCGGAGATGGTCGGCGTGGGGGCCGCGATGCATTCCGTGCGCGGCGTGCCCGATACGGACCTGGCGGCGGTGGCCGGGCAACTGCCCGCGGATATGCCCCTTCACATCCACCTCAGCGAACAGCCGGCGGAGAACGAAGCCTGCCTGGAGGCCTACGGCGTCACCCCCGCGGGCCTGCTGGAGCGGCACGGCCTGCTGTCCGGGCGGCTCTCGGCCGTCCATGCCACGCACCTGACGTCCGGGGACGTCGCCCTGCTCGGCAATGCCGGCGCCACGGTGGTGATGTGCCCGAGTACCGAGGCCGACCTCGCGGACGGGATCGGCCCGGCCCGCGCATTGTCCGACGCCGGAGCCACCATTGCGCTGGGCACGGACCAGCACGCCGTCATCGATCCATGGATCGAAATGCGCACGCTGGAACACGGGGAACGGCTCGGTTCCGGGCAGCGCGGCAGGTTCTCTCCGCGGGAACTGCTGCGGGCCGCAACGGACGGGGCCGCCCGGTCCATGGCCACCCCCATTGCCGCGTCGGCGCTGAGGGTGGGAGCAGTCTGCGATCTGATGGCCGTTGATCCTGATTCGGCCCGCACCGCAGGTTCCAAGGCAGAGCAGTTCCCGTTCAGTGCCACGGCCAGCGATGTCACCGACGTCGTCATCGCCGGGGAACTGGTGGCCTCCAACGGCACCCACGTGCGGCTCGGCCTGCCTGGCCGCCTCCTGACGGAGGCGCTGAAGGAGTTTTCCTAGGGGCTCGTCTGTGATGCTCCGGCTGAGCGCACAACGCACCACTCGTTGCCCTCGGGATCCTGGAGCACCTGGAACGTGCCCACAGAATCCATGTGGATCTCGCCGATCCTGACGGCCCCGAGAGCTTCGGCGGCGACGGAGGCTGCCGGCACATCCTCCACATGCACGTCTATGTGGAGCCGGTTCTTCCCTTGCTTGCTCTCGGGCACCCGTTGGAAGGCCAGTCGCGTCCATCCCGGCGGATCGATGAAGGACCACGCCTCGCTTCGATGCACTGGTTCGCCACCGAGGACCGAGGACCAGAACTCCGCAAGTGCGGCCGGGTTTTGGCAGTCCACTACTACCTCATCAACGCGTCCAATCATTTTCCGAGCCTACCGCCGGCGGGGCTGGCTTTCCCGACCACGTGCCGGCAACGCGGACAACAGATCGCCTGCACGCGCTAGGGTTGCCAATACCCGTGCTTCAGACCGAGGTCGCCCGAAGGAAACCATGCCCAGCCATCACTTCAGTCCGCAGCTCCACCAGTCCGCAGCCCCGTTCTCGCACTACGTTGAACACGGAAATATCGGATACACCGCAGGCATCATCGGCCAGCGCCGCGATACCGGAGAGCTGGTCTCAGACGATGTCTCCCAGCAGTGCGACACGATGCTGACCAATCTCCAGATCCTGCTGGAGGAACAGGGGCTGACACTGAGCAATGTACTGCGCACGACTGTCTATCTGACTGATTATCAGGACTTCGAAGCCATCAACGGTGTGTATGCCCGGCGACTTCAGGAACCGTATCCTGTCCGCACCACTGTTCAGGTGGCCGGCCTTCCACTAGGGGCCAAGGTGCAGATCGAGTCAGTGGTTGCTGTTCCCTGAGTGCACCTACAGCGACACGCGGCCGCTCACCACGGTGCGGCTGGTCCCGCCAACCCAGATGTTTTCATCCTCGACGGTGACGGTCAGCAGACCGCCGCGCCCCAGGACGGTGCCTTGCTGGACGGTGTAATCGCCGTCCACCACTCCTTCACTGAGGAGCCATTGCGCGAGTCCGGCGTTAAGGCTGCCGGTTACCGGGTCCTCGGGAACACTGAACCCGGGCACGAACGCCCGGACCTCGTAGTCCGCCGGTCCTGACTCCGCGTTGCTTCCGATGACGCCAACACAGAGCTGGTCCATCAGCGCGAAGTCGGGCTGCAGCTCCAGCACCTGCTCCGCTGATTCAAGCCGGATCCCTATCCAGCCCGGGCCGTTGTCCACCCAGTTGCTGCCAAGGACATGGGCGGCGTCGATGCCCAGGCTGGCGATGGCCTGTTCCAGTACTGCCGGTTCAACCGGGCCGGACCGGACCAGCGGCGGTGCCGCAAAGGCCAGATCGGCATCGGTGCGGCGGATTTTCACCAGCCCTGCCTCGCATTCCTGCACCAGCTCCCCGTCGTGGCGGGGCTGGCCGCCCTTTTCCAGCCAGGCATAGGCAGAGCCTAGTGTGGGATGCCCGGCAAAGGGCAGTTCGGACGCCGGGGTAAAGATCCTCAGCTTGTAGTCCGCTTCCGGGTGGGTCGGCTTCTGCAGAAAAGTGGTCTCCGACAGGTTGGTCCAGTTCGCGAAGCTCTGCATCTGTTCAGCGGACAGGCCTTCGGCGTCATGCACGACGGCGACCGGGTTCCCGGCCTTGGGGCCGGGGGCAAAGACGTCTACCTGGGAGAAGGGATATTCGTTCACAACGATGGGCATGCTGGTCCGTCTCTGGATTTCGGGGAACTCCGGCGGGAGTACTTACCCGTCCACGGTAGGTGGCTGCAAAGCGCGCGCACCATAGCCAATTCCGGAAAGTGGCCTTTGTTCAGCCCTCGCCGTGAGCCCGTCCCAGGACCACTTTGGAATGCGCAGCCCGTCGGGCACATCGTCCGGGGAGCGTTGGTACCGGGACATTGTGGTGTTCGTCGCCCAGGCGAAGTAGTCGTGCAGCACCTTGCGGAGGATGTCGTCGCCTGCGAGCCCGACGTCCGTCAGGGCCTGGTCGAAGCAGGCGATGGCCCTGCGGTCCATCTCCTCGTGCGGCCCGTTGCCACTGTGTATCCGCACCACTGATGTCTCGTTCCCGTAGGAGCCCGAATAGTCCGGCGGGCCGCCCAAAGCCTCCGCCCAATAGGCGGCGAGCCGCCGGCTGTGGTCGGGATGGAATCCGTGGCTGAACGCATGGCTGACCACCTCGTCAGCCATGACCCTGGCATGCCATGCGTTGGCCAGGTTCAGGAAAAAGTCGGCACCGCCGGCAGCCTCATATACCGTCTGCATGCAGCAACGATGCCACGGCCCACGGAAGCGCGAAAGGTTCGGCATCCGGAATTCAACGGATGCCCCGGCACACGTGAGACTGGCTATACGCTCGGGCGGATGTTCTGGTTCGACCTGAAAAGGTTGGTGGGGTCGTAGGTGGCTTTGACGGCGGCAAGACGATCGTAGTTCGCCCCGTACGCGTCCCTGACCCTGCCCTCGCCTTCTTCGCCCAGATCATTGACGTATACCCCGCCCGCCGCGAATGGCCGCATCGCCTCGAAGAAGGCTCGCGCCCAGCCAACGTTGCGCTCGGTCTCGGCCGTGTCCGCCCACTGCGCCAGGATGAGGAGTTCGCTCTGGCTCCGACGATGTGGAAATGCCGTGGCCGACGGGTCAACCCGGGCGGCCAATCCGTGGAGTTGCTGCATACCGATGGCACTGACCGGTGACGGCATTTCGATCGCAAATTGCAGCAGGGTGTCGATGGCGGCATCGGTGAGATCGGTGACGAAACACGACTTCCAATAATGGTTCCGACCGGAAGGAAAGCCATCATCATGCGCGCTCTGGAGTGCAGAGTACGCCGTGGCCGCGACTGAGTCGGCAGTAGGCCCGAGGTCCCGGAGCGGCCGCAGCGCTATGTCCGCTTCAGTGTGCTTGCCGCTCCAGCAGATACCGACGCCAAAGACCGGGCGCCCCGATTCGTCACGCCCCAGACTCGCCGACATGGACAGCTCGTCGGGACAGCCAGCGGCAAAACCCGGGTAGAACTGGAGGATCTCCCTCGTGCGCTCGGCCGGGAATGAGAAACCACCGGCCAGCACCGGGCCGACAGGATGCAGCCGATAGGTAAACGAGGTAACCGCGCCGAAGTTTCCCCCGCCTCCCCGGATCGCCCAGTAGAGGTCGGTGTGCCCTTCGGGGTTTGCCGTCACCAGGTTGCCGTCGGCCGTCACGATCTCGGCTGAGAGCACGTTGTCGCAGGCGAGCCCGTGCTTGCCGTTCAGCCAGCCGATCCCGCCGCCGAGGGTGAGGCCGGCGATACCGGTAACAGATACGACGCCCAACGGTGTGGCAAGGCCAAACTGCTGGGTGGCGTAGTCGAGATCCGCCAGCAGCGCCCCGGCGCCAGCCACCGCGACGCGGCGTTCGCCATCCACCTGAACCAGGCTCATGCTTGAGCAGTCCAGCATGAGACCACCGTCGCTGACGGCGCTTCCCGCCACGTTGTGACCGCCGCCTTTGACGGAGACTGGAAGGTTGTTTGCCCGGGCGAAAGTCACCGTACGCTGGACATCCTCGGCGCCGGCGGCGCGGACAATCGCGGCCGGCCGGCGGTCGATCATTGCATTGAAGACTTTCCTGGCATCGTCGTAGGCGTGATCTCCGGGACGGAACAGCGGGCCACGGAGGGTCGCGCTCAAGTCATCCAGGCGAGCTGGGTCCAGAGACGGGGAAGGAGTTTGGATCGCCACGAACGTCACCTTTCTGGGTCCGGACGCCATCGTTCCGAAGGACATGCCGTCTCAGCGTGATCTCCTAACGTGCCATGAGAGTACGCCCCCTGCCCAGCCTGTCAATGGTCCACGGACCGTCCTCAGCCCAGGCCCGCGTACCTGAGTCCGGCGGTCACAGCGACGGCGGCCCCCACGATCACCAGGAACGGTGCCTTGATCCAGCTGAGGACAGCGGCCACCGCGGCACCGCCGATCAGTGCGCCCCCGGCCAGTTCGCCGTCGTGAAATGTGCCGGACCGGGCGGCAACCGCCGCCAGCAGCACCACGGACGCCACCTCCAGCGTCCGCTGCAGGGCCGGGGACGGCTTCCACCGCTTGCGCAGCAGCGGCCCGGTGGCACGGAAGGCGTAGGTTCCTACGGCCAGGACGGCGATCGCCGCCAGAAGTTCAGTCACGAGCTCAGCTCCCATTCGGTTGTGGCGGGACGCCAGGGGCGGGCGAAGGCAACGGCGGCAAGGGAGAGCAGCTCCGGCAGTCCGGCGGGAAGGAACGACGCCGTTGCAACAGTGATTGCCGCGCCCAGCACCACCGCGGTGGTCAGGACAGCGCCGCCCGCCCGGGCCTTCGGAATGACCAAGGCGAGGATCATGGCGGGGAAGACGGCGTCGAGTCCCCAGCGGTCCAGGTCGCCGAGGAAGGCGCCGAGCCAGGTGCCCAGGGCTGTCCCGAGTGGCCAGACCAGGACAATGCCCACCCCGCACGCCCAGAATCCGAGGCGACGCATGGCCGGGCTGCTTCCGGCGATGGCGAATGACGTGGACTCATCGTTGATGGCGTGTGCGCCGAGGATGGAGCGGAGGCCGTGGCCCATCACCGGGGCCACCTGAAAACCGAAGGGTACGTGCCGGGCATTGACCAGCAGCCCGGCCGCGGCGGCCAGCCATGGGCTGCCGCCGACTCCGATGATGGCGACGAACATCATCTCCGACGCCCCGGCCACCACTGCCACGGATAGCAGAACCGGAATCCACCAGGGCAAGCCGTAGCCGATGGCCAGGGCGCCGTAGGAGATTCCGAGGATTCCTCCGGCCAGGCAGACCACGGCCACGGAGCGCAGAAGCGAATGCAGCTCTGTTCGGTTTATCGTATCCATGTTCAATACAATGAACGCGTACACTGGTGACTGTCAAGCCGAACGATCGACCGATGGAGCGAACAGTGACCGAGCAGAGCAAAGCCCCGCTCAAGGCGATTGCGGCGGCCATCAAACGGCATCGCGAGGCCGCCGGCCTGTCGCTGACCGAAGCCGCCCGCCGTGCCCAGATCGCCAAGTCCACGCTGTCGCAGCTGGAATCCGGCGTCGGAAATCCCAGTGTTGAAACCCTGTGGGCGCTCGCCCTGGCGTTGGACGTGTCCTTCACCGACCTGGTGGATCCGCCGCGGGCGGGTGTGGTGATCATGCGCGCCGATGAGGGCGACCCAGTCCGTGCCGAGCACTCCGACTACGCCATCACCCTTCTGGCGCATGCCCCTGCAGGTTCACGGCGGGACCTGTACAAGCTGGCCGCCGGACCAGGGCCGGCCAGGGAATCGGAACCTCACACGCCCGGGACTATCGAGCACGTTATTCTCACCGCCGGCTCAGCGAAGGTCGGTCCCTCCGGGTCCCCGGCCACGCTCCACGCCGGGGATTACATCAGTTACCCGGGCGACGCGCCGCACATTTTTGAAGCGCTGGAGGCCGGGACGACGGCCATCATGGTCCACGAACACCGCTAGGAACGGGCCGCGAGCACAGCCTTAGCCGCGAACACTGCCGCAGCGACGAGCAGGATGACGGCAGAAAGCAGCGAATACCACTGACCGTCCGCTGACAAGGCCACGGAAACGGCTACCAGGGCAAAGAGCGCTGCGCTCAGTGCCCAGATGAGGGCGTTTCCCTGAAACGTTCTCATGCCCCCGCCTCGATAGGCTCGGCGCCGTCCGGGCCCGGAACCGGGGTCTCGTGCGGCGGCCGGAAGAAGGCATTGGCCGCAGGCAGCCACATCAGCACGGCACCGGCCAGAGTCAGCGTCAGGCCGACGATAACTATCGGCGAGAAATCAAACGGCGCTATCAAAACCGAAAGCCCGGCAATAACGGTCAGCACAATGCGCGCCCATCTGGCGCCGGCCAAAAGACGGACAGCAGCCCACACCTGCAGCACCACGAACGGGATCGCGAAAGCGGCCATGGCCCAGCCGACTGCTGACTGGCCGAACTCGACCCCGGCAAGTCCGAGGATCACCGGCAGGATGCCGGAAAACATTGCATTGGCCAGCCAGAACGCAGTCGACGCCCTCACCACCAACGGAATTGTGGGCGGTCCGCCACGAATCAAACGCTGTTCCCCCAAGAAGTCCCCAATCTTCAACATGCATGTCCCGCGCCCCCTCAGACGCGACTGAACGCCCAGCCTAACCGGCGATCAGGCAGACGTCTTGTCACATGCAAGGCAGCAGCCGGCCACGAGCATCACACGAGCCCCGCTTCGCCCTGAGAGGAACCCGGCTCAGCCTCAGGTTCCGGTCGTAAACTGGCCTTCGAATCTGATTGCGCGGGCTCCGGGCGGATCCCTCGCGGCGTGAGGTGGAGTCCGGATGCTCTGGAAACTGCTCGTTGAATACCTGCGGCCGCAGCGGCGGCTGCTGCTCGCCGTCGTGATTTTCCAGCTGGCGCAGTCCATCGCCTCCCTGTACCTGCCCACCCTGAATGCGGACATCATCGATGAGGGCGTGGCCAAGGGGGACACCGGCGTCATCCTCAGCCTGGGCGGCCTGATGTTGGGAATCACGCTGCTGCAGATCGCCTGCGCCGTGATCGCCGTGTACTTCGGGGCCAAGGCCGCGATGAGTGTGGGCCGGGACCTGCGCGGCGCCATCTTCTCCCGCGTCGGGGAGTTCTCCGAGCAGGAAGTCACGAAGTTCGGCGCGCCCAGCCTGATTACCCGGTCCACCAACGATGTGCAGCAGGTGCAGCAGCTGGTGCTGATGTCGGCCACCATGATGGTGGCCGCGCCCATGCTGAGCATCGGCGGCGTGATCATGGCCGTCCGGCAGGACGTGCAGCTGTCCTGGCTGATCGCCGTCGCCGTGCCCGCCCTGCTGATCGGCGTGGGGCTCATCATCATCCGGATGGTGCCGCTGTTCCGGAAAATGCAGAAGCGGATCGACACCGTGAACCGGGTGCTCCGCGAGCAGCTCACCGGCATCCGTGTGGTGCGCGCCTTCGTCCGCGAAGACATCGAAACGGCCCGGTTCGCCCGCGCCAACGAGGACGTCACGGACACCGCACTGCGGGCCGGCCGGCTGATGGCGCTCGCGTTCCCGGTGGTGATGCTGGTGCTGAACGTCTCCAGCGTGGCAGTGATCTGGTTCGGCTCGTTCCGGATCCAGGACGGCTCCATGCAGGTGGGCACGCTCATCGCGTTCCTCAGCTACCTGATGCAGATCCTGATGTCCGTCATGATGGCCACGTTCATGGCCGTGATGATCCCGCGGGCCGCCGTCTCGGCCGACCGGATCGGCGAGGTGCTGCGCACCGAGTCCAGTGTCCGGCCGCCGGCCAGCCCGGTGAGCAGCGCGGTCCGACGCGGCGAACTGGAAATGCTCGACGCCGGGTTCGCCTACCCGGGTGCCGACCAGCCCGTCCTCTCCGGGATCAGCTTCACGGCCAGGGCGGGGGAGACGACGGCGATCATCGGCAGCACCGGCGCGGGCAAGACCACCCTGGTGAACCTCATGCCGCGGCTGTTCGACGCCACCACCGGCTCCGTGCGGATCGACGGCGTGGACGTGCGCGAGCTGCACCCGGACCTGCTCTGGGGCCACATCGGGCTGGTGCCGCAGCGGCCCTACCTGTTCAGCGGGACCGTCCGCAGCAACCTGCTCTACGGCAAGCCGGACGCCACCGAGGAGGAGCTCTGGGACGCCCTGGGCATCGCGCAGGCGCGCGACTTCGTGGAGGACATGGAGGGCGGGCTGGATGCGCCCATTTCCCAGGGCGGCATCAACGTCTCCGGCGGGCAGCGGCAGCGGCTGGCCATCGCCCGGGCCCTCGTGAAACGTCCCGAGCTGTACATCTTTGACGACTCGTTCTCCTCGCTGGACACCGGCACCGATGCCCGGCTGCGCCAAGCCCTCAAGCGCAGCACCGCCGGCGCCACGCTGGTGATCATCGCCCAGCGGGTCTCCAGCATCGCGGACGCGGACCAGATATTAGTGCTCGACGACGGCAGGATCGTGGGGCGCGGAACGCACGCCGAGCTGCTGGAGACATCGGAGACATACCGGGAGATCGTGTCGTCCCAGCTGGCAGCGGAGGAGACGGTATGAGCACCCGCAACCGGCCGGCGCCGGGCGCTGCTTCTTCCAACGCTGCTGCCCCCGGCGGAACCGCACCCGGCTCGAAAACCGGGACTGCCGACGTCGTACGCATTCCCCGCCCGGGGCGTGGACCTGGCCAGGGCGGACCGTTCGGCGGGATGAACATCCCGGCGGAGAAGGCGATGAACTTCGGGCCGTCGGCGAAACGGCTGCTGGGCACGCTGCGGCCGGAGCGGGCGTGGCTGCTGCTGGTGCTGGTCATGGGCATCGCCAGCGTGGCGCTCTCGGTGATCGGGCCGCGGCTGCTGGGGGAAGGCACCAACCTGATTTTCGCTGGCGTGGTATCACGGGAGCTGCCCGCCGGGTCGAGCAAGGCGGACGTGATTGCGCAGCTGCGGGCGTCAGGGCAGAACCAGCAGGCGGACATGCTGACCCCCATGGCGCTGACGCCGGGCGAGGGGATCGACTTCACGGCGCTGTCCGGCGTGCTGCTGTGGGCGCTGGTGCTGTACGTGCTGGCGTCGGCGTTTATGTGGGTGCAGGCGTATGTGCTGAACGGGGTGGTGCAGCGGACGGTGTTCGGGCTGCGCGAGGACATCGAGGCGAAGATCAACCGGCTGCCGCTGCGGTACTTCGATTCCATCCAGCGCGGTGAGCTGCTGAGCCGGGTGACGAACGACGTCGACAACATCTCCCAGAGCCTGCAGCAGTCCATCAGCCAGGCTGTCACGTCGGTGCTGACAGTGGTGGGCGTGCTGGTGATGATGGTGATCCTCTCGCCCACGCTGGCGCTGATCGCGCTGGTGACCGTGCCGCTGACGCTGGGCATCACGGCGCTGATCGCCAAGCGCTCGCAGAAGCTGTTCGTGGCGCAGTGGAAGCACACGGGGGAGCTGAACGGGCAGATCGAGGAGACGTACACCGGGCATGCGCTGGTGAAGGTGTTCGGCCGGCAGCGCGAGGTGGAGGAGCGGTTCCGGCAGAAGAACGTGGAATTGTATGACGCGAGCTTCGGCGCACAGTTCATTTCCGGGCTGATCATGCCGGCCATGACGTTCATCGGGAACCTGGTGTACGTGGGGATCGCGGTGGTGGGCGGCCTGCAGGTGGCGACGGGGGCCATGCAGCTGGGCGACGTGCAGGCGTTCATCCAGTACTCGCGGCAGTTCACCATGCCGCTGGCGCAGCTGGGGTCGATGGCCAACCTGCTGCAGTCCGGGGTGGCGTCGGCGGAGCGGGTGTTCTCGTTGTTGGATGAGGACGAGCAGTCGCCGGATCCTTCCCCTGGCTCTTCGCCGGACGGCGGGCGGGGGCGGCTGGTGTTCGAGAACGTCTCGTTCTCCTACTCGCCGGACAAGCCGCTGATCTCGGACCTGAGCCTGGTGGCGGAGCCGGGTCAGACGGTGGCGATCGTCGGGCCGACGGGGGCCGGCAAGACGACGCTGGTGAACCTGATGATGCGCTTCTACGAGATTGATGCGGGCCGGATAACGCTCGACGGCGTGGACGTCACCGCCATGACGCGGTACGAGCTGCGCTCGCGGCTGGGCATGGTGCTGCAGGATACGTGGCTGTTCGGCGGCTCGATCCGGGACAACATCGCGTATGGCCGGCCGTCGGCTTCTGAGGACGAGATCCTGGAGGCGGCGCGGGCGACGTACGTGGACCGGTTCGTGCACTCACTGCCGGAGGGCTACGACACCGTGCTCGAGGACGAGGGCTCCAACGTGTCCGCCGGCGAGAAGCAGCTGCTGACGATCGCCCGGGCGTTCCTGGCACGGCCGTCGGTGTTGATTCTGGATGAGGCGACTTCTTCCGTGGATACCCGCACCGAGGTGCTGGTGCAGAAGGCGATGAGTGCCCTGCGGAGTGACCGTACTTCCTTTGTCATTGCGCACCGCTTATCCACCATCCGTGACGCCGACCTAATCCTGGTGATGGAGGCAGGGCAGATCGTGGAGCAGGGGACGCACGCTTCCTTGTTGGAGGCGGGTGGGGCTTATGCGCGTCTGTACGAGGCCCAGTTCGCGGCTCCGGTGGCGGAGGTCTAAGGCAACGTCAATTCCCGAGTCATACATTTCAGGCGTTCCCCCGCGGTGTTTCACCTCAGTGGCTACTGACGAGACACGGGGAAGCACTTTTCTGGACTAAGAGTCCATGATCAGTAACCAGCCGAACCATAACGATTAGACCGGCTATGAAGTCACTTAGAACAAGGGTTCTCGGCTGCACCGCATGCTAACTGTCATTCCCGCAGTGCGAATCACTAATGTTGGGGCGGGCGCGGGCGATTCGAGCTCGCGACAGGGAAACTCACCTATCGACGTCACGAGCTGAGTTCCCCTGTTGTGATCGGCCCGTCTCAAGCGAGCGCTATGCGCATATTTCCAGCGAACAGGAGTCGTGGCGTCGACGCTCGCCCCGACACGACCGAGGTTCACAGACTGTTTCGTCGACGAGGAGATCTAATCCTACCCTCCGAGTTGCCGCAAGCATCGTACGATTCGTAGGGCCAACTACACCGACCGTAGACTCTTGCCTCGCCCCTTGAGATCCGACGACGACATTCCGCCCCTGCGGCGTACTCGAAAAGGAAAAGCATGACAGGTCGCCCCTCAGAGTTGCCGTTAGCGTCCAACAAAAAGGCATTGTGGCTTCAACGAGCTTTGCTCCGGCCGGTTTGGACCATCGTCGTACTCGGGGTGATTGCCCTGACGATCGAGGTGTGCCAGCAGTGGCCGGAATTTTTCTTCCCCGGTCATGCAATCGGCGAGGTCGTACGCAATCTGGCCTACGCGCTGATCGGCGCCGTTTTGTTCAACTGGATACTCATCGAGATTCCGGCGCAGCGCCGCAGGCGTCTCGCTTATGTACGGCACCGACTGGCTCTCCAGTTTCTCGTCCAAAGTGGGCCTCTTATGCTCGCCTGGTATCGCGGTGCCGCTCAGTTACTGGGGGCGACAGAACGCAGCCTGGATGCATGGGACCGGTCGAGTATAGAGAAATATGTCCGCTCAATTTATGAGAAAACCCCGACTGTTGCCCAGGAGAGACGTCAACTACTCGGCGTAGCTATTAGCGGTATTCAATTGTCCCTGGATGGCTTAGAGGCAGCTGCTGACTTTTTCGATCCCGACGTGGCGGTAGCATTATCGATCTTTCCAGCGGCGAAAGGAATACACCAGCTGCAACCGCCGGCGGCTGGCGACCCGGAACCATGGAAGCGAGATGTTCATATTGCTTGGGAACTTCTAGAAGGAAGCAGGAGACTCTACGATGCATTGCTTTCATCTGTGCCGGACCTTGAACTTAATGTTGAAGACGGAAACGTCATTTTTTCGGACAAATCAACTTGGCATGTGAGCTTGAACGAACTGGTCCGCGAAGCTTAGCCGGTGTCACGACGACGCCAGACAGAAGGGCTGGACGTAGAAGTGCACTTCGACGTCCAGCCCTTCTGTCTAAACGTGAGCTTCAGACCTCCGAGGTTACGATGCGCCTGTTGCTCCCGTTTCCGCCACTACGGCCATTACGGCGGCCCCGGCAAGCACCACGCAGCCAAGGGCCGTGAAGACAGTCCCAGCTGTGAAAAGTTGGTGTTGCAACTTTTGCTTGTTCTTCACGCCTTCGATGGCGCAGATCAGGAGTGCGATTGCCCCGAGACCGGCAAGCAAGGCTCCAACTGCGGTTGCAGCTGTGACGCCGGCCTGTATTATCCAGTAGCCGTCCACTAAGAGAATTACGAGCGCCACCGCTGCTAGCCAACCTGCCAAGACTCTCCGGTCCCATTTTGAAGCATTGTTTTTAGGTCTGGTACTCATGTCTCCCCAATGACGTTCGGACGCCCACCTAGTCGGTGAACCACCAAAAGAGTAGCGGGGTTTAGCATCGCCGTCTCAATGCCTCGGAAAAACCGATACTAAAAGGCTACCGGCGGTGTCCAGGAACGACTTCAGCCGGACGAAGGAAGCTCATATTGTGTTCGATTAGTCGGCAGTGGTGAGGGCAAAACATCGGGCGAGTCGGGTTGAACGCGTGGATTATGGGTCTAGCGTTCTTCTGACTCCGGCCCGAGTACCCTAGCTCGGAGGCCTCGCGAAAGAAGGTTCCGCTCACTGCGTTGCGGTCGGCTTGGTTGCCTGTGGGATGCACCAGAGGACGCCCCGCGAAGCAAGTAAACACAAACGGTGTTCCATTTCATGTGGATCATAACCTTTCCAAGCCGATCCGAATGCGAGGTTTCGAAGCGTTCGTGGAGAGCCGCCGTTACGGCGTTGACGAACTCAGGTTCCGAGTCGAAATTCATGAGAACGACCGACGCTGGCTTGAGTCGCGTCTTGGGGTTCGGCAACAATTATGGCTCCCCTCGCGCGTGACAAGAACGAGGCGAGCAACGAAGGTGCGAGAATGCGAATCAGTGCTGACCATGCCTGGTTTGACGATGGTGCTCTCATTGAGGCAGAGGAGCAACTTATTATCAGAGGCGTTGGTGGGGAGCTGATTCGAGCTGAGCGGGCCCATCAATTCAGCTTTGTGCCTGACCCTCAGATCTTCATCGAGGTGGCATATCCGTTTCTGCTTTCGATAGGCTCCAGCGCAGTCTGGGATGCGATAAAGAAAGTTTTCGGTCGGCGCAGGACACCTAGCGGCGGGGACAAAAAAGCGTTGACTGCTGTCAATATCTCGATTGTCGACGGTGATTGTTCGCTCAATGCCGTCGTTACGACGAACGATGAGGCGGTGGCACAGCGCGCAGTGGAGTCACTAGATCAGGCCCTGACATCCTTCTTCCAAAACTCACCTATCTCGGCCCCTGAGGGCAATCGAAAGTCGGTAACAGTTTGGGAGGACGCAAGTCACAAATGGACTCCCCCGGCTTGACTCCTGCTGACCAGGTTTTGCCCCAGCCATCCGGGCGCAGTCTCCACCGCGTCCTAGCACGACGTTGTCGGACTCACCAAGCGCCGGACAAGCCGCTGATTTCGTCATTGTCGCTGGAGGGGGAGCCGGGGCCGGACGGTGGCGATTGCGACGCCGACCGGACTTCTTTTGTCAGCGCGCACCGCCTGGCCACCATCCGGGACGCCGACCTCATCCTGGCGATGGCAGCCGGCGAGATGGTGGAGCAGGCGACTCATGCTTCGTTGTTGGCGGCGGGCGGCGCCTACGCGCGGCTGTGCGAGGCGCAGCTCCCGGCTCCTGTGGCGGAGGTTTATGGACGGGTAGCGGCAGATTTGGCACTGTTGTGCTCGCTCTAGCAGCCACACACACAACCGGCACTCGTTCTGATGCATGGCAAGCGGCAGGCGCGCAGCCCCCTCGACGTGCTAGTGCTCTTTTGCACCTGAGACAGTCCAAAATGCACGGAGAGGCGGGCACTGGGTGGTTGACTTTGTGCCATGACTGAAACAACGGCTCCCCTGCCGCCCTGGAGTGACGAATCACTGTCAAAAACTGACATTGCGGGGCGTGCAGAATTTGCTCTCGCGGTCGCCGCGCGCATTGATTCATGTATCGACGGCCAAGGCTCGACTGTTTTCGGTCTTGTCGGCCCGTGGGGGAGTGGCAAGACCACGCTATTGAAAGAGATAGTCGGTCAGCTGGACGACTGGAAGAGTGTCTGGTTCAGTCCGTGGTCCGTTGCCGATGTCAGCTCGATTACGGCAGAGTTCGTGTCCGCCTTGTCCGAAGCTTTCCCGAAATCACTATCCTTGAAAGATAGGCTCGCGGCGTACTCGCGCTTCGGCACCCCTATGCTAAAGATGATTCCTGTAGTAGGCGACGCAGTTTCCTCCGTCACCACCGAAGCCATTTCTGCTCTGACAAAAAAGCCGGCGTGGCACTCGGAGTTCGGGAAACTTAGCGACGAGATCGCAGAGCAACACCATCGGGTACTTGTGATTGTCGACGACGTGGACCGGCTCGACGGCGACGAGCTGCGGTCACTACTGCGCGTAGTGAGGCTTCTCGGGAGATTCGCGAATGTGCATTACCTCATGGCCTATGACCAGGCAACGATTGAGTCCGCACTTGGTACAGCGGGTGAGAACCGCGAAAGCGCTGAGTTCATGGAAAAGATTGTTCAATACCCGTTTGAAGTCCCGCCAGCACCCATGGTGGTCCGCCGTCGTTGGAGCAGGCAGATTCTGGACGCCGTCAGTCCAGCCGACGAAACCGTAGGTGGACTTCACATAGAGCATCGCGAGGAGCTTGTCCGGATCCTTGCTGCCGGGCTGGAGACTCCACGAGCAGCAGAGCGCCTGCGGGAGCAAATGATTAGTCTTTCTGGATTGATTGCTAGTGCAGAAGTGGACGCATTCGATTTCACGGCCCTTACCTGGCTGCGCATTGCGCATCACAAGGTTTGGGATGACATTCGCTTGAATTCGGGTGATTACCTGTCGTGGCGAGAAAGTGATTCCGCGGAGACGCAGCAGACAAGGATGAATGACATCGAGTCTCTGGTAGCGCGGGGACATGCCAAGCCAGTTCAGGAAGCAATCAGCTACCTATTCGATCCAATGAGCGTTGTGGGGATGCTTGCCGGCCGACAAGGCCGAATGCAGAAAGCTCGATACTTCGACCGCTATTTCCAAGTCGGCCTTGCCGATGATGATGTGAGCGAACGAAAAACGCAGTGTGCTCTGCAAGAACTCTCGGATGGAATCTTTAATAGTCCAGATATTGAAGTCTTGACGACGATCATCCTCGGGCACGACGAGGAACGCTCAGCACTCGCGCTAGAAGTCGCCAGCAACCTGAGGAACGCCAGTCTCAAAACCTCTCCAGCAATCCTCGACTACGTGGAGAAAATGTGCGCAGGACTCAAGCCGGTGGGAAAGCAGCATCCATTCCGCATATCAGCGGCCGAGCGCTGGTTAACTAAAGAGATATTTCTTGCACTTGAGACAAAACTTATGTCGGCTAAGGAAGTAATCGAACGCTTTGACTACCAGTTTCTTACCTCCAGCGCATATGTACTTAAGCGATCGGGAGCTCACGATCACGCGCAAATCAAGAATCTGTATGCGGATGTCGCCCGGCATTGGATCAGTGAAGTGCACGATGAGTCGTTGGCGTCGACGCTCGCTAGGCCTGAGCTAGTTCTTATGACATCGTTCTGCGTTTGGATCGTTGAGATCCAGGACCATAAAGGATTCCTAGCGGAACGCATAATCGACGGAGAAACGCTTATCGATGCTGCCGCGTCGTATGTATCCTTCAACGAGTGGGTAGGAACTGACATCACCTACGATGTGGTCTTCCGAGAACAAGAGTTTCGATTTGCGGTTGGAGAGGTTCTGGGTGGCTCAGTGCTGGCCGAGATTTCCCTCGTCGCCGGAGTGCCGGATTACGCCGTATCAGACCTGTCTTACAGGAACCTGACGGAGGCACAACGTCGCGATTTTGCCATCCGCAATGTTCTTGCGATGAACAGTACTGAACCTCCTGGCTGAACGACGAAGCCATCGCAGTCGGACGTCAGGGACACGTTCCGGGGCTCCTTTCGGTTCCTGTTACTAGCCGCCCTTGTGCGTTTGCATAACCCAATCGAAGAACGATCCGCGGAGTCCATAACGCGCTCATGCGGTGTATCCGCGTAAACCTTCCTCGCATATGATGCGTTGCTCCTGCATAGACCATGCCCCGCATTTGGTCCCGCCTAGAACGTTGTGTTGCTGCGGCAAGTCAGGCGCACCAATGTGCGTTCATCTGTCTCGGCACAGGCACTCGGCGGTAGGTGGCCAGCTACCTCTCGATCACGTAGTTGTGCCTTGTGGGATTGGAACTAGCAGTAGCCGATTCGATCTTGATGCCCACCACCCCCGGCGTAGTACACGGAAACACAGCCCAATGTTCGGGCCCCGCCCGTAGGCTGTTCATATGCCTCGTTTTGCGCTTGATATTGAGTCCGTGCCCCGCCCCGTCCGCTCGCAGGAGCTGCTGGATGCAGTGAACCATCGGGTCGTCATTGCCGATGGGGCGATGGGCACCATGCTGCAGGGCCGGGAGCTGTCCCTCGAGGACGACTTCCTCGGGCTGGAAGGCTGCAACGAGATCCTCAACGCCACACGGCCGGACGTCCTCGCGGACATCCACGACGCCTACTTCGCAACCGGCATCGATGCGGTCGAAACCAACACCTTTGGCGCCAACTGGTCAAACCTCTCCGACTACGGCATCGACGACCGGATCGAAGAGCTCGCCCGGAAGGGTGCCGAGATCGCCCGCGAGCGAGCAGAAGCAGCGGAAAAAACAGACGGCCGCATGCGGTGGGTCCTGGGCTCGATGGGACCGGGCACCAAGCTCCCCAGCCTCGGCCACACCACCTACGACTACCTCAAGCAGACCTTCGCCCTGCAGGCCGAGGGCCTCATTGACGGGGGAGCGGACGCCTTCCTCATCGAGACCAGCCAGGACCTCCTGCAGACCAAAGCCGCGGTCAACGGCTGCAAGCAGGCCATCGTAACCCGCGGCATCCGGCTCCCCATCTTCGTCGAGGTGACCGTCGAGACCACCGGAACCATGCTGATGGGCTCCGAGATCGGCGCCGCGCTCACCGCCCTCGAGCCGCTCGGCGTCGACGCCATCGGCCTGAACTGTGCCACCGGCCCGGATGAGATGAGCGAGCACCTGCGCCACCTGGCCAAGCAGTCCTCCGTGGCCATCGCCTGCATGCCCAACGCCGGCCTGCCCGTCCTTGGTCCCAACGGCGCGCACTACCCGCTCTCACCCACCGAACTCGCCACCGCGCACGAGCAGTTCGTGCGCGAATTCGGACTCGGCCTCGTGGGCGGATGTTGCGGTACGACGCCGGAGCACATGGCCGCCGTCGTCGAGCGACTTGCGCCCCTCCGCACCGTCACCGCCGTCACCAGCGGCGGGAGGGGCGCCGACGGCAGCCGCGTTCCCACCGAGCGTGAAGCAGGCATCGCCTCCCTCTACCATCACGTGAATTTCGACCAGGAGTCTGCGTACCTCGCCATTGGCGAGCGCACCAACGCGAACGGTTCGAAGGCGTTCCGCCAGGCAATGCTCGACGAGCGTTGGGACGACTGCGTCGACATCGCCCGCGAGCAGGTCCGCGTGGGTGCGCACCTGCTCGACGTGTGCATCGACTACGTGGGGCGCAACGGCGTGGCCGACATGAAGGAGATCGTCTCACGCTTCGCGTCGGCGTCCACGCTCCCGCTCGTCATGGACTCCACGGAACCGGCCGTACTTCAGGCCGGGCTCGAACACATCGGCGGACGCCCGGTGGTCAACTCGGTCAACTATGAGGACGGCGACGGCCCGGACAGCCGCTTCGCGCGCATCATGCCGCTCGTGAAGGAACACGGCACCGCCGTGATCGCCCTGACCATCGACGAACACGGCCAGGCGCGCACCACCGAGGGCAAGGTGGCCATCGCCTCGCGCCTCGTCGACGCCCTGGTGGGCGAATGGGGGATGCGCGTCGAAGACATCATCGTCGACGCCCTCACCTTCCCCATCGCCACCGGCCAGGAAGAAACCCGCAGGGACGCCATCGAAACCATCGAGGCCATCCGCCAGATCACCGCGAAGTACCCCGGCATCAACACCACCCTCGGCGTCTCCAACGTGTCCTTCGGCCTGAACCCGGCAGCGCGCATGGCCCTGAACTCGGTGTTCCTGCACGAGGCTGTGCAGGCCGGCCTGACCAGCGGCATCATCGACGCGGCCAAAATCGTGCCGCTCGCTTCACTTCCTGAGGAACAGCGCAAGGTGGCCCTGGACCTCGTCTGGGACCGCCGCGAATACGACGCCGACGGCAACCTGACGTACGACCCGCTGGCCAGCATGCTGGACCTGTTTGCCGGCGTCGACACCGCAGCGCTGAAGGACCAGCGCGCCGCGGAACTCGCGGCGCTGCCCACCGGCCAGCGCCTGGAGCGGCGCATCATCGACGGCGAAGGAAAAGGCCTTGAAGAGGATCTGGACCTGGCCCGCGCCGAGGGAATGACCCCGCTCGGCATCATCAACGATTACCTGCTCGAGGGCATGAAGGTAGTGGGCGAGCGCTTCGGCGCCGGCGAGATGCAGCTGCCCTTCGTGCTGCAGTCCGCCGAGGTGATGAAGACCGCGGTGGCTCTGCTCGAGCCGCACATGGAGAAGTCGGATTCCTCGGGCAAGGGCACCATGGTGATCGCCACCGTGCGCGGCGATGTGCATGACATCGGCAAGAACCTGGTGGACATCATCCTCACCAACAACGGCTACAAGGTGATCAACCTCGGTATCAAGCAGCCGATCGCCGACATCATCGCCGCGGCCGAGGAGCACAACGCCGACGTGATCGGCATGTCCGGGCTGCTCGTGAAGTCCACCGTGGTGATGAAGGAGAACCTGGCGGAACTGCAGTCCCGCGGGCTCGCGAAGCGGTGGCCGATCATCCTCGGCGGCGCGGCGCTGACCCGCGCCTACGTCGAGCAGGACCTGGCGGGACAGTTCGAGGGAGAGGTCCGCTACGCGAAAGACGCCTTCGAGGGCCTGTCCCTCATGGAGCCGCTGGTGCAGGTGGCCCGCGGCGCCCACCCCGCAGAGGTGGGCCTCCCCGCGCTGAAGAAGCGGATCCATAAAGGAGGCCCGAAGTTCAAGGTGACCGAGCCGGAGGCAATGCCCGGGCGTTCCGACGTCGCCGCCGACAACCGCGTGCCGTCGCCGCCGTTCTGGGGCACGCGCATCGTTCGCGGCGTCTCGCTCCACGACTTCGGTGCTTTCCTCGACGAGCGCGCCACCTTCATGGGGCAGTGGGGGCTCAAGCCCGGCCGCGGCGACGACGGTGCCTCGTATGAGGAACTGGTGGAACGCGAGGGCCGGCCGCGCCTGCGGTACTGGATGGACCGCATCCTCGCCGAGGGAATGCTCGACGCGTCCGTCGCCTACGGCTACTTCCCGGTGGTCTCCGAGGGGGAACAGGTGGTGGTGCTGCACCACGGGGAGGACCGCGACGGCGTCCTCGGCACCGCGGGCCTGCTCGCCCCCGACGGCGGATCAGGCGGTCCGCTCGGCACCGAGCGGCTGCGTTTCGACTTCCCGCGCCAGCGCCGCGACCGGCACCTGTGCCTCGCCGACTTTGTGCGCTCGCGCGAATCGGGACAGATCGACGTCCTGCCGGTGCAACTGGTCACCGCCGGCGGCAATGTGGATCAGGTGACTGCCGAGCTGTTCAAAGGCGACCACTACCGCGACTATTACGAGCTCAACGGCCTGGTCATGCAGCTCACCGAGGCGCTCGCGGAGTTCTGGCATGCACGCATCCGCTCGGAGCTGGGTTTCGCCGCCGAGGAGCCGAAGGACAAGGCCGGGTACTTCAAGCTCGACTACCGCGGTGCGCGGTTCTCGCTTGGATACCCGGCGTGCCCGGACATGGAGGACCGCCGCAAGGTGGTGGAACTGCTGCATCCCGAGCGGATGGGCGTGATCCTGAGCGATGAGCTGATGCTGCACCCCGAACAGTCCACCGACGCGTTCGTGTTCCACCACCCGGAGGCGAAGTACTTCAAGGTGTGAGCTGAAGCCGGTCCCTGGCCTCAGATTTTTGGTGTTGGCTAGCCTGTCAGCAAGCCGTGTTGAGCGTTTCGAGGGCTACGTCTACCATCTGATTCACACGCGGATCGAACTCTTCGCGTGGCGAGCCGGGCGGTAGCGCCACCGCCATCGCTACTTGCCGGGAGCCGTCGGCGCTGGTCAGGGCAACGGTCCCGTATCCCGGAACGTCCCCCACATGGCCCAGATAGTTGTTATCGGAGCAGGCATCCTTGAAAAGCGTCAGGCCCAAGCCATAATCCCCGTACTTTGAGGAGTGCATTTCTTTTACGGTTTCGGCCTTCACTAATTTCCCTTGCACAAGTCCGGCCGTAAAAGTGTTGAGGTCTGCGACGGTAGAAATCACTCCGCTGTCAGCGTTACCGATGTCGTGTGCGGGGAGTGTTGTGTCAACACGTTCGCCTCCCAGAAGTACGTATCCATGGGCCATCGTCTGTGGAGCAGATTCTGCGCCTGTCATGAGGGTGGCCTGCAACCCCAGTGGTTCTGCAACATCGTGAGCGAGGACATCTCCGATGCCCCGGCCGCGCAGCCGCTCTACCAAGAGGCCCAAGACGGCATAATTCGAATTCGAGTAGCTGAACTCGCCAACTGGCTGTCCGGCGGGTGTGTCCGCCCGTGTTCCCCACGGGACGGTCGCCGCGACCGCCAAGCGCTCCTCATAGGACATACGTTTGGCCAGAACCTCGCGCATCGGTGTGGACTTCAGCAGGATTTCCCAATAACTGGGCATTCCAGACCGATGGTTCAGCAGGCTGCGCACGCTCACGGCACCGGGGGCGTTGATGAGATCGCCGAGCTCAGGCAGATGCTGAGTAATCGGATCGTCCAGCCGGACCTTACCTTCATCGACCAGCTTAAGGACCGAAACTGCCACCATGGACATGGTGACGTCGCCGATATGGACCTGGTCCGTCAACTGCGCCGGCTCCTGGTTCTCAAGGCTTCGGACGCCGACCGCTTTGGACCATTCCCCCAGCCGCGAATTCATCTGGATGTGGACCGACGGGGCTCCGAGAGCAACCACATCCTCCGTGTACTTCTCCAGAATGGAGGCGAATGCCGGCGCTGTCGGGGCTTGTTCTGCGGGGGGCTGCCGGTCAGGCGGATCCGGCGCGGCCGTGCAACCTCCGATTGCGGACAAGAAGATCGCTACAGTGGCGACGATCGCAAAGCGGATCGAGATCAGACTGTTGAAAGCTGTCTGCATTTTCATGGCCCTTCGGCAGGCCGGTCCCCATCTGGACTTCTGAGAGACGGCCAGCTGCACCGGCCCTTCTGATGTTCCTCGGAGCATCAGTCCGCGTCAAGATCACGTGAACCAAGTCAGGCCGGAGGCCAAGTACTTCAAGGTGTGAGCTGAAGCCGGTCCCTGGCATGGGCGGATCGAGCCTGCCCGGCTTGCCTGTCCAGGCCGGAGACCGGCTTCACCCGCCGGAGTGCGGCGAGAATGGCCCGCCCCACCACAGCGATTCCGATGACCGTGGTGATGCCACGCAGGGTGTCCCAGCCCGCCGTCGACGTCACCAGCGAGTAGAGCAGGAAGCTGCTGAGGTTGGTGCCCAGCGGCGCGCCAGGCACATAGGAGATGCCCGTGCCGGCACCCACCGCGAAGGGCCAGAACCACAGGTTGGTCAGAAGGCCGAACACATAGGACGCCAAGACGCCGTAGCCGCCCAGCATCCACAGTTCGGCCTTGCCCCGCACCCGCCGGGGGAGCAGGCCGGCCCCCGCGCCCACCCACGCGCAGGCGAAGATCTGGAACGGCGTCCACGGCCCGATGCCACCCCACAAAGCGCTGGAGAGCGCGATGGTGGCGGCGCCGAGGAGCATGCCGAACCGCGCACCGAAGGCCCGCCCGGCCAGGATCAGCAGGATAAAGACTGCCTCCACGCCCCCGACGCCGGTACTGGCCACCCGCACCGCCGAACCGACGGCAGCCAGGACGCCGAGCAACGCCACCGTGTGCGCAGAGCGCACCGAACCGTCCATGGACACGACGACGGCGACGGCGGCGAGCGGCGCAATAGCCAGCGCCGCGTAGGGGAGGGCCGCGGCGGCATCCTCCGGGAGGGCTGCGGCGAGCAGCGGCCAGCAGAATGCGCCGAGGGCCAGAAGGTTTGCAGCTGCGAGAATTGCGAGATCGACGCCCCGCGGCATCCGGATGCGGTGCGCTCTTGCCGCGGCCTGAGTGTCTGTTTGTTCGTCGATGACCCGTGGCCGGGGTCCGGCATTTCCGTGCCGGGAAAGCGCGAGGGCCGGTTCCGGTGCGTCGGCCGCCACGGAGGGCACGACGCCGTCACGCATCGGAAGGATCCGGGCGCCGAGGCTGTGGGCGAACTCGAGGTCGTGCGTGGCGATCAGGACGGCGGTCCCTGCGTCTGCCGCTGCCCGTAGCGCCGCCGAGACTGCTGTGCGTGCCGGAGGATCCAGTCCGCGGGTGGGCTCATCGATCAGGAGTACCTGGGGGTCGTCCATGGTCTGCAGCGCGATGGCAAGGATCCTGCGCTCTCCTGCAGAGAGGTCCCGGGGATGCTCGTCTCCAATGGGAATCCGAACGTCTCCCTGCAAACGGGCCAAGTGTGACTCCGCGGGCCTTGGAGGAAGCTGGTCACTGCTCAGGTCCTGATGACGCCCGGCGCGGGCCTGTCGCTTAGCGCGCGCCCGGCGCCGATCGGCCGCGCGGAGCTCTGCAGCGACGGTATCCCTGGTGAAGAGGTCGTCCGAGGCGTCCGGGACGAGGGCGACGCGGCCGCCGTCGACCGTTCCGCCGTCGCCCGTTCCTACACCCAGCGCGAGCGCCACGAGGAGGGACGACTTTCCGGCCCCGTTCGGCCCCACCAAAGCCACCACTTCACCGCGGTGCAGGGTCAGGGATGCGTCATGCACCAGCGGCGTGCCCTTGCGGTGCACCGCGAGATTTGTCGCAGTCAGGACGGGCATGTGCTCCGCTGGCTGTGCCGGCGCCGGCCGGGCATCGGCAGGGGCCGAAGACGCCGACGGCGCAGCACCCGGCACCAGGGCGCCGTCGTCGATGGTCCACCACGAGTCGGCAACCGGCACGAGCGGCGCCGCGCGGTGCTCCGCCACGATGACACAGACACGGGCATCGCGGGCGAGGGCGTTGAGCACGCCTATGACGCGTGCGCGGGCTGCGGTATCAAGGTCGGCCAGGGGTTCATCGACCAGGAGCAGGGCCGGATAATCCACCACCGCGGCGGCGATGGCCACGAGCGTTGCCTCGCCCGCCGAGAGGGTGCTGACTTTCCGGTCCAGCAGCGCCGACACACCGATATGCTCGGCGACCTCCAGCACCCGGGCCTTGGCAGTCCCGGATGGCATTCCGCGCAGCTCAAGTGCGAGGGAGATTTCGTCCCGGACCCGGGTGGATGCGAAGGCGGCGCGGGGATTCTGCAGTACGACGCCGATGCGGCGGGCGGTATCGCGCGGCGGCGTGGTGGCACGCTCCGTTCCGGCGACGCGCACGGTGCCGGAAATTTCTCCCCCGTCAACGTGTGAGAGGAGGCCGGCGATACCCCGCAGGATGGTGGACTTGCCGGAGCCCGTCGGCCCGGTAATGACTGTTACGGATCCGCTCGACGGCGAGAACCCGGCGACGCGTACCTGGGCGTCACCGATGCGGAATTCTGCGTCCCGGATGAGGACCGGTGCTTCGATGCCTTGGCCGGGTTGGTGTGCTGCCCGGCTCCCGAAGCCGCGCAGCTCCAGGGCTGCGGCAACCCGGCCCGCGTGCTCAAGTGTCCGTTCGAGCACGGGCACAAGGGCGCGGGCTCCGAAGCGTTCGCCCCGCAATCGAAACGCCAGGCGTACGGAGGTCACGGCGTCGGCGAGCGCCGGGAGTGCCGCCCACGCCACCACAAGGGTCCGGGCCAGGCCCTGCAGGGGGCCACCGCGGGCCAGATGCACGAAGCCGCGGGCCACATCCACCCAGGCGTTGAGCAGGCCGAAAGCGAGGAACATCCCGGCAATCGGCAGGGCGGACAGGACCGCCTCCCACAAGCCTTGCCCCGTGACCGGACCCAGGAAGACCACATGCGCGTACGGGGCAGGCAGCCGCACCGCCGGCAGATTGAACAGGACCGGCTCACCAATGCCGGCCCCGTTGAAAAGGACGCGGTAAATGACCCGCGCCGCGACGAAGATGACGGCGAGAGCCGCCGCTGCGCGTAGCGGCGCGGGCCGAAAGGTCATGCCGCGGGTGCGGCCGGTGCGCCGTCGACCGTGTAAAGCAGTTCGAGGCTTTCGCCCGGGCTCACCTGCAGGGTGGCGAGGCCTTCCTGCGCGTATCCCCAGTCACCGGAGGCCGGCTTGACCCAGAGAGCCCAGTAGGCGAAGGCGGCGGGCATGCCGCTGCATTCTTCCTTATACGTGCCGCCCTTGTGCGTGATTTCGAGGTCTGCGGCAGGCACACCGTTCACACGGCACACGAGTTCGGTGGGGTACTGGGTAGTGCCTACGGTTTTCACCTTGGCCTCGTCGAGCACCTTGGATGCGAGCGTCGGTGCGTCCACGGGTACGCAGACGGACGTATCAGCGGCCTCCTGTTTCAGGGATCCCGAATCCACGATGACCCTGACACCGGCGCAGGGCTCGGAGACGGCGCTGGATGACGCCGTTGCCGTAGACGCCGGGGCAGAGGTAGTTGGCTGGGTGGCGGCCGGCGTGGAACAGGCGGCGAGGGTAAACAGGAGACCGGCGGCGGCGAGGGAGCTCGCGGCGGCGGTGCGGATCTTAGTCAAAGTCACTTGTCAAGGGTAGGACGTGCTTGTCCGGATCCGGATGCCTTCGCGTTGTGTGACGTCACGTCTCCACAACGCGAAGTCCCACTACGTGAACTCCCTGCCATTGGGACGATCATACTTGTATAGATGTATACAAGTATGATGGTGAGTGGAGGTCACCACATGGCAGATTCACCGTCCCGGAATACCGGGGCACACGTTGTCTACGCGGAGCTGAAGCGGCAGATCCTCAGCCTTGAGCTGAAGCCCGGGGCGCGCATCTACGAGCCGGCAATGGCTGAGGCGCTGCGGGTCAGCCGCACGCCGCTGCGGGAGGCCATCAGGCGGCTCATTTCGGAGAGCCTGCTGGAACAGCAACCCACCGGGGGCGTGCTGGTACCGGTCCTGGACGAGGCAGTGATTTCCGAGCTGTATGAGGTGCGCGCGGCGATGGAATCGCTCATGGCGCGTCAGGCGTGCCTGAAGGCGACGGCGGCCGACGTCGAAGCGCTCAACGGAATTCTTGAGCGCAACGCTGCCCTGGTGCAGTTTGCCGATGAGGCCATGAAACAGGGCATGGCCCTGCACACAAAGATCGCCGAGATTGCGGGGAATTCGTGGGCCCGGCGGTTCCATGACCAGATCTCCAGCCAGATGGAGCGCTACCGGCACTTCACCAACAGCACGCAGGAACGGCGGGACCAGGCCCTGGCCCAGCACCGGATCCTGGTGGATGCGGTGGCCGCCGGCAAGCCCGAAAAAGCCGCCAAACTCGCCTTCGACCACGTCATGGGAGCCCGGGACGCGGCGGTGCGTGCCATCACGGGCAGCAGCCTCCTCACCTCATGATTGGTGAACTCGGACGCGGCTCGGCCGCGGCCCTCCTCACGCATTCCGCCCTGATACAGGCGGTAACGTTCCTGGTCCGTCCGGCCGCCACCTACCGGGCGCTCGAGCTGGACGTTCCCGGTTTCGCACTGGGCCTCCTCGCCGCCAGCTACGCCGTCTTTCCCCTGTTGCTCGCCGTCCCCACGGGCGGACTGGTGGACCGCCTCGGTGAGCGCCGGCTGATGGCGATAGGGTCCGCCGTCGTTCTTGCCTGTTCTGTCTTCCTGCTGCTGGGGGGTTCCTCGATCGTGACCCTGGTGATCGGAACCGCGTTCCTCGGTGCCGGCCAACTGGCCTGCGTGGTGGGGCAGCAGGCCGTGGTGGCCAACAACGCTGCCTCATCCAGGATGGACTCCGCCTTCGGCTACCTGACATTCGCGGCATCGCTGGGGCAGGCCCTGGGGCCGTTGGCGATTTCCCTGGTCGGAGGCGCCTCGGTCCGTCCCGAGACCCAGGCGATCTTCCTGCTCTCCGCCTGCATGAGCCTGGTGCTATTCGTGACCACATTCGGCGTCTCGGCCAAAGTCAGTGGCAGCAAAAGAAAAGCGATTGTTGGGGACAGCGACGGCGGCAAAGGCGGCGTTGCTTCGCTGCTGAAGACACCCGGCGTCGCACGGGCTTTGGCCACCAGTGCCACCGTCCTGGCCGTGGTGGACCTGACGATGGTCTACCTCCCCGCGCTCGGCGCCGAGCGCGGGCTTACAGCTGCAACGGTGGGCCTGATGCTCACCACCCGCGCGGTATTCTCCATGGTTTCCCGGCTCGGCCTGGGGCAGATGTCCCGGAAGCTGGGGCGCATGCGGTTGTTGGTGTTCAGCCTTGCGTTGTCCACAGCAGCACTTTGCGCGGCCGCACTTCCCATGCCGGTATGGCTTTTGTTTGTGGTCATGGCTGTACTGGGCTTGGGGCTAGGCATCGGCCAGCCCCTCACCATGTCCTGGCTTTCAGCACAGGCTCCGGCGGGGCAGCGCGGCAGGGCGCTGGCCCTGCGGCTGGCCGGCAACAGGGTAGGCCAGGTGGTGTTGCCCAGCGCCATCGGCGTGGTGGCG
The DNA here is from genome assembly GCF_030812315.1 of Arthrobacter oryzae. Taxonomy (GTDB): domain Bacteria; phylum Actinomycetota; class Actinomycetes; order Actinomycetales; family Micrococcaceae; genus Arthrobacter; species Arthrobacter oryzae_B. The sequence goes on from NZ_JAUSSM010000007.1 coordinate 201,894, forward strand.
GCCGGGCTTGGCGCAGGAGGAGTTTTCCTGGCGTCCGCAGTAGTGGTGGGCGGGACGCTGGTGCTGCTCCGCGGTGTGCGCCTGGACGGTTAGCAAGACCTAAACGAGCGGCCACGGGTAACGCATGCCGGTGCGGTCAACTGGCAGCACCCCATCGCGCAACAGGCGTTTCACCCGGCGCCGCAGGGCGGTGACCTCTGCAACGTCGAGGAGATCAACGACGTCGGGAGGCACCGCCTCCGCGAGCGGGGCGATGTCCTCGAGCAGGGCATCCGGGATGGGGTCACCGGCAAAGTCCCAGATCACCGTGCGCAGTTTGAAGCTGGCCGAGAAACACAGCCCGTGGTCGATGCCCCACACCCGGCCGTCATCGCCGCGCAGCACGTGCCCGCTCTTACGGTCCGTGTTGTTGCTGACGTAGTCGAACAGGGCGATGCGCGCCAGCTCTCGATGAGTCTCCGGTGCATCGGTGAACAAGGTGAAGTAATGCTCCTGGAAGTCGCACTCGATGAACCACTGCAGCGAACCGACCCCCAGCGGCGCCTCCTCGCGGACCACCGTCGGCGGCACCAGACCCCACCCCAGCGACTCGCTCAGCAGGTAGGCTGCGCGTTCCCGCCGGTACAGGCCGGGTTCGAAATCGGACAGCGGCGCTTCCCCGGCCTCGGGCTTGTAGACGGCGTACGCTGAGCCGTCCGCGTGTGACACCTGGACCAGGAACGTCTCGTTACTGCTGCGCGGGATGCGCCCGATCAGTTCGACGCTGCCCTCGGTGAGCAGCGTCAGCTCCCGGCCGGACACCGTCTGCCCCGATTCACCGTCTGGCCCACGTCACGCCCTCAGCCCGCTCAGCGGGTCCGACGTCGAATTCACCATGAGCACGGCCGGCGCCTGACCGTCCACGAACGAGATGGCCGACACCGAACCGGGGCTGATGACGATCCGCTGGAAGAGGTCCAGGGGCGTGCCCAGGGCGTGGGCCACGGCGGCCTTGATGGGATCGGCATGGGAGAAACACACCACGACGCCGCCGCCGTGGGCTCTGCACAGCGCCTCCAGCGTTTCGACAATCCGCGCCTGCATTTCCGTGAAGCTCTCGCCATTCGGGAAACGGAAGGTCGAGGGGCTTTGCTGGACGGTCTGCCACTCCGGCAAGGCGGCAACGTCCGCCAGGGCAGCCCCGGTCCAGTCGCCGAAATCGCATTCGAGCAGGCCGTCGTCGTGCTTCACGTCCCTTCCTGTTCGGGCCGCGGTCGGCTCCGCCGTCTCGCAGGCGCGCTCCAGTGGCGAGGAATAGACCGCGTCGACCGGCAGATCCGCGAGGCGCTCCGCGACCCGTTCAGCCTGGGCACGGCCGCCGTCGGACAGATGCAGCCCCGGGGTTCGCCCCGGCAGCACCCTGCCCGTCGTCGGCGTTTCCCCATGGCGCACCAAAAGGAGCAGGGTGCCCTGCTCCTTTGAAGGTCCAGACGTTGCTGCAGTCATCAAGATTCAGGGTAGGGGGTGCCATGGGATGACGCGAGGTCTACCGTAGAGGAGTGAGTGATCGCCCCGATATCTTCACTGTTGGTGAACTGCGTGCCTCCGGCCACGTGCACAAAGACCTGCGCCGCGAAATCCGCGACAACCTGCTCGCCGCGCTCGCCGCCGGCCGCGATCCCTGGCCCGGAATGTACGGCTTCAGCCGGACCGTCCTGCCCCAGCTCGAGCGGGCACTGCTCGCCGGCCACGACGTCGTCCTGCTCGGCGAACGGGGGCAGGGCAAGACCCGGCTGCTGCGCACCCTGGCCGGGCTGCTGGACGAGTGGTCGCCGGTGATCGAGGACTCGGAACTCAACGAACACCCGTACGAACCCATCACGGAGCAATCCCGTGCCCGCGTCCTCACCGAGGGGGACCGGCTGCGGGTGGCGTGGCGCCACCGCTCCGAACGGTACGTGGAAAAGCTCGCGACGCCGGACACCTCCGTCGCCGACCTGATCGGCGACATCGATCCGATGCGGGTGGCCGAAGGCCGCCGGCTCGGCGACCCGGAAACCATCCACTACGGCCTGGTCCCGCGCTCCAACCGCGGAATCATCGCCATCAACGAGCTGCCGGACCTCGCCGAGCGCATTCAGGTTTCGATGCTCAACGTGATGGAGGAACGCGACATCCAGATCCGCGGCTACGTGCTGCGGCTGCCGCTGGACGTCCTCGTCGTCGCGTCCGCCAACCCGGAGGACTACACGAACCGCGGCCGGATCATCACGCCGCTGCGGGACCGCTTCGGCGCCGAGATCCGCACGCACTACCCGATAGAGCTCGACGACGAGGTGGCCGTCATCCAACAGGAGGGGCAGCTGGTGGCCGGCGTCCCGCCCGTCATCCTCGAGATCCTGGCCCGGTACACCCGGGCGCTGCGGCAGTCCCCGGCGATCAACCAGACCTCCGGGGTTTCCGCGCGGTTCGCCATTGCCGGTGCCGAAACCGTGGCCGCAGCAGCCCTGCGCCGTGCCAGTGTGCGCGGCGAGGACGAGGCCGTGGCCCGGATCATCGACCTGGAAGCCGCGGTGGAAGTCCTTGGCGGCAAGATTGAGTTCGAATCCGGTGAGGAAGGGCGTGAACAGGAGATCCTGGACCATCTCCTGCGCATGGCCACCGCGGAAGCCGTGCGGGCGCACTTCCACGGCATCGACATGGGGGCACTGGTAGCCGCACTCGACGGCCACACCACGGTGACCACGGGGGAACTGGTCACCGCACGGGAGTTCCTGCAGAACCTCCCGAACCTCAACGGCTCCGGCCTCTACGACGAAATCAGTGAGCGCCTGGGTGCGACGAACGACGGGCAGCGCGCCGCCGCCGTCGAACTGGCTTTGGAAGGCCTCTACCTCGCGCGGCGGATCGCCAAGGAGTCCGATGACGAGGCGACGATTTACGGCTGAAAGCTACGGCTAGGCAGTTCCACGGCGCAGGACAGGAGGGGGCATGAGCCTTCATAACCGGTCCAGGTACAGCCGGTACAGGGGAGGGCCCGATCCGCTCGCCCCGCCGGTGGACCTGGCGGAGGCACTCGACGCCGTGGCGGAGGACGTCATGGCCGGCTACTCGCCCCGGCACGCCCTGCAGGAGTTCCTGCGGCGCGGCGGCCGTAACCGGCAGGGTCTCGACGACCTCGCCGGCCGTGTCCAGCAGCGGCGCAAGGACCTCCTGGGCAGGCACAAGCTGGACGGCACCCTCAACGAAGTCCGGAAACTGCTGGACACCGCGGTGCTGGAGGAGCGCAAACAGCTGGCCCGCGACGCCATGATGGACAACACCGACCGTGCCTTCCGGGAGATGCAGCTGCAGAACCTGCCCCGGTCCACGGCGGCGGCGGTCAACGAACTGGCCTCCTATGACTGGCAGTCGAGCACCGCGCTGGAAGCCTACGAGCGGATCAAGGACCTGCTGGGCCGCGAGGTCCTGGACCAGCGGTTCGCCGGCATGAAGCAGGCACTCGAGAACGCCACCGATGAGGACCGCGCGGCCGTCAACGAGATGCTGCAGGACCTCAACGGGCTGCTCGACAAACACCGGCGCGGCGAGGACACCGAGGCGGACTTCCAGAACTTTATGGCCAAGCACGGCCAGTTCTTTCCCGAAAATCCACAATCCGTCGAGGAACTGATCGACGCCCTGGCCCAGCGCGCAGCAGCAGCCCAGCGGATGCTGCAGTCCATGTCCCGGGAGCAGCGGGAGGAGCTCATGAGCCTGTCCGCACAGGCGTTCGGCTCGCCACAACTCATGGCCCAGCTCGGCCAACTCGACGACAACCTGCGTGCCCTGCGCCCCGGCGAGGACTGGAGCGGTTCCGAGCGCTTCGAGGGGGAGGAGGGGCTCGGACTCGGCGACGGCACCGGCGTGCTGCAGGACCTCGCCGAGCTGGATGAGCTGTCCGAGCAGCTCTCCCAGTCCTACAACGGCTCGAGCCTGGACGACCTGGACCTCGACGCGCTGGCCCGCCAGCTGGGACAGGATGCCGCCGTGACGGCACGCACCCTCGCGGAGATAGAGCGGGCAATGCACGACGGCGGGTACCTCCGCCGCGGGGCGGACGGGGACCTCAGCTTGTCACCGCAGGCCATGCGGCGGCTTGGGAGGGCACTGCTGCGGGACACCGCCAAGCAACTCTCCAGCCGGCAGGGGCGCCGGGACACGCGCGTTGCCGGGGCGGCCGGGGAGCAGACCGGTTCCAGCCGGCCGTGGGAGTTCGGGGACGCCGAGCCGTGGGACGTCACGCGAACCATCACCAACGCGATCCGCCGGACCATTGCCGACGGCGGCGACCCTGGCAACGGTCTGCGCCTCGCCGCGGACGATATCGAGGTAGCGGAAACAGAGGCGCGCACGCAGGCCGCCGTGGTCCTGCTCGTGGACGTGTCCTTCTCGATGGCCGCCCAGGGACGCTGGGTGCCCATGAAACGCACAGCGCTCGCCCTGCACCACCTCATTTCAACGCGCTTCCGCGGCGACCGGCTGCAGCTGATCACGTTCGGCCGGTACGCGCAGACCATGGACATCGGCGAGCTCACCGCCTTGCCGGCCTTCAGGGACAAGGGAACCAATCTGCACCACGGGTTACTGCTGGCCGGCCGGTTCTTCCGCAAACACCCCTCGATGCAGCCCGTCCTCCTGGTGGTGACCGACGGCGAACCAACCGCGCACCTGCTGCCGGACGGCGGGACGTGGTTCGACTACCCGCCGGACCCGGAGACCATCCGGATTACCGTGGCCGAGCTGGACCGGCTGGGGCGTGGCGGCACTCAGGTCACGTTCTTCAGACTCGGCGATCACTCCGGTTTGGAGCGGTTCATCCAGCGGATGGCCCGCCGGGTCAACGGCCGGGTTGTGGCGCCCGACGTCGGGGATCTGGGGGCCGCCGTTGTGGGGGAGTACCTCCGCGCGCACTTCCGCGGCCGCCCCTACGGCGACGCCGAATGGGTCAGGTAGAAGGCTGTCCGCCGCCAACCCAAAAGGGCCGACGACGGCGCTCAGGCGGGCTCCGTCGTCGACCCTTCCGGGGGTGTTGCTAAGCTTCCGACGTTACGAAGCTTCCGACGCCGCCACCTTGACTGCCAGCGCATCCTCCGGGGCTTCGTGCTGCGCTGTTTCGTACTGCGCTGCGTCGTACGGCGCGGTGCCTGATGACGGATGTGCTGCGACTGCCGCGGCGTGCTCGGCCAGCACCCCGGTCTGGTGGCGGATCTTCAGGCGGTAGAGCAGGGTTCCGCCAATGATCACGGCGGCCACAAAGATCACGCCGCCCCACTGCAGGTACCACTCGAACGGCGGTACCGAGTTGTAGATCTCCGGGCGGGGCCAGACCAGGTTCACCGTCATGGCCCCGCCCCACAGGACCGCCAGGATGTTCACGGGAAGTCCCCATTTGCCCAGGCAGAAGCCCGGCTCGGTGCCATCATCCGACAGCGGCCACTGTTTCTGGAGCCGCTTGCGCAGCAGGGGACCCGTGACCAGGAGGTAGGACAGGTAGATCAGGACGATGCTGATGCTGGACAGGATGGTGAAGATGGCCGGCTGCATGACGTTGACCAACAGCGGGATCACGGCCATGACACCGATCACGATCGCCGCGATCTTGGGGGTCCGGCGGACCGGGTCCACCTTGCTGAGCTGCCGGCTGAACGGCAGGTTGTTGTCCCGGGCCATGGCGAACATCATGCGGATGGCGGCGGCGTGGACAGCCAGGGTGCACACCACGACGGCCACCACGATGCATGCCAGGAACGCCTTGCCGAAAGGCCCGCCGAGGACCGAGAGCACGATGTACTGGAGGCCGCCGTCGGCAGCTCCCACCTGCGGGTCGGTCAGGTCCGGTGCTGCCAGGATGCCGAAGAGCAGGATCAGCCCGCCCAGCAGGAACGAGGCCGTGACGGCGCGCAGGATCGCCTTGGGAGCCGTGCGCTTGGGGTCCTTCGTTTCCTCCCCGAGCGAGCTGGCCGTGTCGAAGCCGTACATGACGTAGCCGGACGCCATGGCGCCGATCAGGAAGACGCCGAAGAAGCCGAGGTCGTGCCCTTCGCCGAAGCCGGCGGTGTCGAAGAAGACCTCCGGGCCCCGCACCACATGCCAGCCCAGCGCGAGGATCAGCAGGACGGCCGCGGTCAGCTCCACGAAGACGCCGATGCTGTTGATCCTGGTCATCAGCTTCACACCGAACGCGTTGATGAGCGTGGAGATGGTGATCATGATGGTGGCCAGCACCACGCCGTTCATGGCGAAGTCGTAGGGGCCGGTGCCGTCACCGACGAACTGGAAGCCGGACCAGAGCTGCGGCAGGGTGAGCTGCAGGGCCAGTGCCACGGATCCGAGCGCCATGATGGAGGAGAGCAGCAGTAGCCAGCCCGCGAGCCAGGACGAGGTGCCCGACGCGAGCCGCTTGGCCCAGTTGTAGACAGATCCCGCCACAGGGTAGCGGCCGGCCAGCTCGGCGAAACAGAGCGCCACCATCAGCTGGCCGACGAAGACGATGGGCCAGGACCAGGCGTACGCCGGGCCGGCCATGGAAAAACCGAAGTAGAACAGTTGGAAGACGCCGGTGAGGATGGAAATGTAGCTGACGCCTGCGGCGAAGCTGGCAAACTTACCGATGCTCCGGTCCAGGGTCTGGGTGTAGCCGAATTCATCCATGCCGCTTGAATCAATACTCTTGCTGGGTTCCAAAACGTGAACTCCTAAGTCAGAAAAGTACGACGATGCACCCCGCGGCCGCCATTGGACGCGGGTGAAATCAATAGCCCCCGGAAACTTGCCTCTCAGGCGAAGGACGGGCTGAGCTCCTCCTCTTTCCTTACGGCGCCGCCGGTGTGGCTGGCGCGGATGAGGTCCGCCCGGATCAAATCGGCGCACCGCTCGCCGATCATCATGACGGTGATGTTGGGGTTGACGGTGACGTGCTCAGGCATGACGGACGCGTCGGCGACGCGGAGGCCGGTGACGCCCTTGACCCGCAGCTGGGGATCCAGCGGTGACATGTCGTCGTCCGCTGGCCCCAGGCGGACGGTGCCGACAGGGTGGTAAACGGTGTTGTGCGTCTTGCGGATGTAGTCCTGCAGTTCCTCGTCGGTCTGCGCCTCGATGCCGGGCGAGAGCTCGCGGCCGGTCCATTCGGCCATGGCGGGCTGCGCGGCGATTTCGCGGGCCTTGCGGATGCCGGCCACCATGACCCGCATGTCGTGGCCTTCGGGATCCGTGAAATAGCGCGGATCCACCATGGGCTTGTCGCGGAAGTCCCGGCTGCGCAGCCGGACGGTGCCGCGGGAGCGGGCGTGGGTGACGTTCGGGGTGAGGCTGAAGCCGTTCTCGGTGGTGGGGTAGCCGTACCGCAGGGTGTTCATGTCGAACGGGACGGAACCGTAGTGCATCATCAGGTCCGGGCGGTCCAGGCCGTCCTCGGTGGGGGTGAAGATGCCGATCTCCCACCACTGCGTCGAAGACTGCACCATCGGCTGCTTGGCCTCGAACTGGACCACGCCTTCGGGGTGGTCCTGCAGATGCTCGCCGACGCCGGGGGAGTCCACCAGGACCTCGATGCCGTGCTGAGCGAGGTGCGCGGCGGGGCCGATGCCGGAGAGCATGAGCAGCTTCGGCGAGTCGATGGCGCCGGTGGACAGGATGACCTCGCGGTGCGCCGAGAGCCGGTGGGTCCGGCCGAATGCGGAATCCACCACGTCCACGCCGGTGCAGCGCTTGTTGGCGTCGAACACCAACTGGCGGGCGCGGAGGCCTGTGAGCAGGGTGAAGTTTTCGCGGTCGATGATGGGGTGGATGTAGGAGACCGAGCTGGAGGCCCGGGTGCCGTCCGCACGGCGGTTGATCTGGAAGAAGTTGGCGCCGTTGATCACGGTGGTGCCGGTGTTGAACTTCGCGCGTGGAATGCCCGTCTGTTCGCAGGCGTCCAGGAGCGCGACGCCGGCAGGATCCACCGGGGGCACGTTCATCAGGTGCACGGGGCCGGAGTCGCCGTGGTGCGGCGCGTCCGGCCCGGCGTCCTCATTGGTTTCCAGCCGCTGGTACAGGGGCCAGGCGGCGTCGGCGTTCCAGCCGGTGGCACCGTACTTGGACTCCCACTCGTCCAGGTCCTCGCGGGGTGCCCAGAAGGCGATGCAGGAATTGTGGCTCGAGCAGCCGCCCATCACCTTGGCACGGGCGTGGCGCATGAAGGAGTTGCCGTTTTCCTGCGGTTCCACCGGGTAGTCCCAGTCGTAGCCGGATTCGAGCAGCTCCATCCAGCGGTCCAGCTGCAGGATTTCGGGCAGGTTGCGGTCATCCGGGCCGGCCTCCACGAGGGCCACGGTCACGTCCGGATCCTCGCTCAGCCGGGCGGCGACGGCGGCACCCGCGGATCCGCCGCCGATGACGACGTAATCGAACCCGCGCTCGGTGAGGTTCTCGATGTTGTCGACGTGCATCTAGTTCTCCTTGCCGTGGTCAGCAAACCAGCCGGTTACCTGAGGGCTGGTGTTCTGGTAGATGTGCTTGGCTTCCTGGTATTCGGCCAGGCCCGTGGGGCCCAGCTCGCGGCCGACGCCGGACTGGCCGAAGCCGCCCCACTCGGCCTGGGGGAGGTAGGGGTGGTAGTCGTTGATCCAGATGGTGCCGTGCCGCAGCCGGGATGCCACGCGCTGCGCCTTGCCGGCATCCTGGGTCCAGACCGCCCCGGCCAGGCCGTAAATGGTGTCGTTGGCGGTGGCCACCGCTTCGTCCTCGGTGCGGAAGGTTTCCACCGTCACCACCGGGCCGAACGCCTCGTCCACGACCACCGACATTCCCCTCTGGACGCGGTCCAGGACGGTGGGCTGGTAGTAAAAACCGCCGTCGTACTTTTCTCCTTGCGGCGCCGCACCGCCGGTCCGCAGCCGCGCACCCTCCTGGATTCCGCGCTGGACATAGGCGTGGACTTTGTCGCGGTGTGCCGCGGAAATCAGCGGCCCGGTTTCGGCGGCGTCGTCAAAGGGGCCGCCCAGCCGGATGTCCCGGGCACGGCGGACCAGCTCGTCCACGAAGCGTTCGGCGATCGAGTCCTCCACCACCAGCCGCGCCCCGCCGGAGCAGACCTGCCCGGAGTGGACGAACGCGCCGTTCAGGGCATTGTCGACGGCGGCGTCGAAGTCCGCGTCCGCGAACACCACGTTGGGGTTCTTGCCGCCAAGCTCCAGGGCCACCTTCTTGACGGTGCCGGCGGCGGCCGCCGCGATGCGCTTGCCGGTTTCCAGCCCGCCCGTGAAGGAGACGAGGTCGACGGCGGGGTGTTCCGAGAGCGGTGCGCCCGCCTCCGCGCCGGCTCCGGTCACGAGGTTGGCGACGCCGTCCGGCAGGCCGAGGTCCTGCAGCAGTTGCATGGCCAGGATGGTTGTGGACGGGGTCAGCTCGGAGGGCTTGAGGACGAAGGTGCAGCCGGCGGCGAGTGCCGGCGCGATCTTCCATGCTGCCTGGAGCAGGGGGTAGTTCCATGGGGTGATCAGGCCGCAGACGCCCACGGGTTCGTAGACGATTTTGCTGACGACGGCGGGGTTCCCGGCGTCGACGATGCGGCCCGCCTGCTGCCCGGCGAGCCTGCCGAAGTACTCAAAGCAGGCGGCAATGTCGTCCATGTCGATGCGGCTTTCGACCATGCGCTTGCCTGTGTCCAGCGACTCGGCACGGGCGAACTTTTCCCGGCGTTCGCGCAGTCCGGCGGCGACCCTGAGCAGGAAGGTGCCGCGCTCGGGTGCCGGGACGGAGGACCAGACGCCGGAGTCGAAGGCGGAACGGGCCGCGGCGATGGCGCGTTCGGCGTCCTCCCGGCCGGCCTCGGACACTGTGGCCACCAACTCGCCGTCGGCGGGGTTGCGGATTGCGCGCACAGCGCCGGAAGCGGCTGGCTCCCAGGCACCGTTGATGAACAGGGTGGATGCTGTCTCAGTATTTTTGGTTTGGGGGACGTCCCGAAGGGGTGTGGCGTAAGTCATACGAAGGACAGTAGCGGACATTGAACGAGTGTTCAATACTTTTCTTGAACGGTCGTTCAATGCTACGAAGGGTGCTTAACCTGTCCGGAGCCGGTGGTTTACGGCTGGTGCAGCCCCTGGTCCTGGGCGGTATGGTCCTGAAGCGGTGCGAAGGCGATTTGCTCCGTGCGGGCGATGCTTCGCTGGATGGAGGCCTCGTCAATGCCGAGAAGTGCCGTCAGCCACATGCCGTTTTGGATGACGACAATGTCCGCCGCCCGCCCCCGGCACGCCTCCCAGGAAAGAGCGGGCTGGGCGTTGGAAACCAGCGCGGCGAGGCCGTCGAGATAGCGGTCGAAGGCCTCGGCGTTGATCTGCGCATAGCCCTCGTCCGCCTGGGCAAGGGCCCAAAGGTGCAGGCGCAGTGACAGGTAGCGGGTGGTCAGCAGGTCAGCGGCTGCCACTCGCCGCAGGGCCTTGCGCAGCTGCTCCTCCGGGCCGGACGACGGGTCGGGCGCCACCAGCAGGAGGTCGTGCTCATCGACCCGGCGCAGGGCTGCCCGTATCAGGCTCGTCTTGTCGTCGTAGTAGTAGTTCACCAGGCCGAGCGCGACGCCGGCTTCGCGGGCCACGGCCCGCATGCTCACACCCGAAATCCCATGGCGCGACAGCAGATCCAGCGCCGCCTCGAGAATGCGGGACTGCCTGTCCATCTGTTCGCCGGCGTTCACGGCACTCGTCCCCATCTGGCCAGACTATTGCCTAACCCGTAGCGAGTGCACTTTCGGGGGCGCCGGATGACCAAAACGGACGACGGCGGGGCGTCCCGCCGTCGTCCGTTCCAGCAGGGGATTTGCCCTCCTAGAACCGGGTTGTGCCGCGGATCTTCCGGGGACGGCCGTCCGGGTCCACGAGAAGGCGGTTTGCCGGATCCGCCCAGAGACGCTGAAGGCGTGTCACCGGTTTTGTGCTGTGGTGCCGCACGTGTCCCTTGGGGCGGGGCGGGCGGCTGCCGGACTCGTGCCACTGGTCCAGGGCGTCGGCGGCAGCATCCCACAGTTTGAGCCCGGCCGCCGGGTCCTGAAGCCGGGGGTCACTCTGGTCCAGGCCCAGATGCTCGGCCCAGAGTTGGAGCCGGAGGCTGTGAGGCAGCAGTCGGGAAGCCCCCGGACCGGCCGTGGTGTCGATGACCGCGCAGGTGAGCTCGCTGTCCGTGGTCCAGGACCGCCGGTTGAAGTTGTCCGACCCGCACGTGAACCAGGCGTCGTCGATGATGCAGACCTTGGCGTGGATATAGATCGGAGTCCCGGAGGTGTTCTCCAGATTGAACACGCCGAATCTGTCGGGTGCAGCGCGCCTTATGGTCTCGATGGCGCGCAGTTGCCCGAGCCGCTTGGGTGGCCCGCCAAGAGGACCGTCGGAGTCCGGGTAGCGTGGCACCACGGCGATCACATTCAACCCGGGGTTCTGCTCGAGGGCAGCCGCGATTCCGGCGGCGACCTCTGCCGACCACAGGTACTGGTCCTCGATGTAGATCAGCGAGCGGGCCAGGGCGAAAGCCTTGGTGTAGGCCCGGGCAATGCTCCGCTCACCACCGGGTGCGAACGGGAACGGCGGATGCTTCACACCGTAGGTGCGCAGCAGTTGGACTGCGTGAGGGCCAGCCGGTGGCGGTGGCGGCGCAGTCTCCGGCAGGGGCTCGGGATGCCGGGGCATATCGGCCAGGCGTTGCAGGAGCATCCGGTACGGTGTGCGCCGGTCCAGGGGATGGGGGTCATTCCACCTTTCCGCGAACAGCTCCAGCACATCAGCCACAACCGGTCCGCGCAGTTCGAGGGCGGCATCGTGCCACGGAGGTTGTTTCCCGTACCGGGGATCCATGTCTACCGCCTGCGGGTCTCCCGCGTGATCGGCGTCGTCCCGGCGGCTGTGGGAAAGGTCGATCCCGCCAACGAACGCGACGTCCCGCGAAGGGTCATTACGATTGCGGATGACGAACAGTTTCTGGTGATGGCAGCCGAAGAGGCGCACCCGCTGATCCAACAGCACCTCGCCGCCGGCGTCGTTGATCTGGCGGCTGAGGAGCTCGTTGGACCAGTTACTCATGGGGGCAGACACGCGCTCTCCGTGGGACCTCCAGACCAGGCCGCGCACTTCCACTCCCGCCCGGGCTAACCGCGCCAGCAACTCGCCGATCGTCGGCCCGTCCGCCGTAAGCCGCTCGTCGCCATCGCCACGCCAGTCGGTGAACCACACACGGTCTCCCGCATGGAGGGCCGACAGCTCCTCATGCAGCCGGGCGAAGTAGGTGGCACCGTGAATCAGGGGCCGCACGAGGTTGCCCTCCGACCAGGACGGCGATCCCGCGTTGCCCGCGTGCACGTCGGTGGCCACATTGCCCCACTCAGTGCTACTCAGGAACCAATAACCAGCACTACTGTCCACTCTCGTCGTTCCCTTCGGGACCTGGGGCCGGTCTTTCGGCGTCCGGCCTACTCAGTAGCCTACGACTGCGGCGATCAATGTCATCCGGTGACGGCGTTGTCCTGGCAATCCCGGACGTCTGGACACAGGCAGCCGCCGGATTTTTAGAACCGGGAAGTTCCGGAAATGCCGGCGGGATCACCTGCGGGAGTGTCGCGGGTGCTCATGCCGGGGCCCTTCCTTAGAGGCGGAGTTCCATAAAAACGCTGTTGTGATCCGGGACGTAATCGGCGAAAGGCGGGCACTCGGTGAAACCGTTGCGGGCATACAGGCGCCGCGCCGGAGCAAAGTAGTCCTCGGTGCCGGTCTCTAGGTAGACGCGCTCAAGACTGCGGTCGCGGGCGTCGTCCAGGATGTGCCGGAGCATCAGCGTGGCCACGCCCCGCCCCCGAGCCTTTGCCGTGGTGCGCATGGATTTGATCTCGCCGTGTCCGGGGGACCCGGGCGGGGAATCCAGGACCTTGAGGGCGCCGCACCCCAGCAGGCTGCCGGCCTCGCGGGCCGTCCAAAACGTGATGGACGGCGCGGACAGGGCCGAGTGGTCCAGCGCGTGGACGCTTTCGGCGGGGGAGGTGGCGAACATGTCCGCCAGGTGTTCGCTCAGGAGCTGATGGACGTCTTGGCGTGCGGGGTCATCCCGGTCAATGGAAATCACGTCTTTTAATGTATGCCAAACGGCAGGACCCTTGCCGGGTCCTGCCGTCGACGTGTGGGGTGCACGCTCCTGCGCCCGTCTTTCGGGCTACCTGTTGCGATGGAGTGCAGGGAGCGGCTCCCGTACGCCCGCCGGCATCTGCCGGCAGTCTTTGGGCCGCGGGGTTCAGCCAGCCGCGGCCGGAGAACTCACATGATGCCGGTGGGTACCAGCAGCGCCCAGGCCAGTGCCGGAGCCGCCAGCACCACGCCGCCCGCGTACATCATCAGCTGCTTGTAGACGCGCTGACGGTCGTCCTCCCGGGCGTTGGCAACCACCAGGGCGCCGTCCGTGGAGAAGGGCGAGACATCCACAACGGTGGCGGCGATGGCCAGTGCCGCAACCGTCCCGGACGCACTCAGCGAACTGGTGGCCAGCAGCGGACCCGCCAGTGGGATGAACGCGGTGAGCAGCGCCGTCGAAGACGCGAAAGCCGAGCCGACGCCGATGACGTAGCAGAGAACCAGCGCCACCAGAAGGGGAGCGCCGAGTGCCAGTGCCTGCTCGGCGAGGGTGTCGATGACGCCCACATGCTGGAGGAGGGAGACGTAGGTGATCATGCCGGCGACCAGCAGGACGGTGGACCAGGAAACGCCGCCAATGAAGGTGCGGTGTTCCTTGATGTTGACAAACGCCAGGAGAAGACCGGCGGAGAGGGCAACGAAGCCGATCGGCATGTGGAAGCCAAGCGCGCAGACGAGCATGGCGGCAATCAGCGCCAGCGTCAGGATCTGCTGGCCGTGCGGGCGGCCGATGGTGGGCGAGTCGAAGTCGGCAAGCTGGCCGCTCTCGCCATCACGCAACTTGCCCAGCAGGGCGAAGAGGACCACCGTCAGGACCGAGAGGATCAGGTTGATCGCGAAGCTGGCGGTGAACAGCGTGCCCTGGGAAATGGGGAAGCCGTTCTTGACCGCAATATCGTGCACCAGCACACCGGCGACGGACAGAGGAGAGAACCCGCCCGCGTGGGCACCGTTGATGATGAAGGCGCCCATCAGTACCGGGTGAATGCGGGACTCGTAAGCCAGGCCAATGGCAGCCGGTGCCAGCAGGGCCACTGCGGCGGGGGAGAAGGTGCCCAAGGCTGTGAGGGCTGCGGCCATCAGGAAAAACACCCAGGGCAGCAGGAGGGTTTTGCCCCTGACGAGGCGCACACAGGTCTGGACGATGATGTCGATCGTGCCGTTCCGCTGCGCCATGCTGAAGAAATAAGTGACACCAATGATGGTGATGACGATGTTGGCCGGGAAATCCGCAAGGATCTCCTTGTCCGTCATGCCCAGCATGAAATAGCCGACGCCGAAGGACGCCACCAGCCCCATCACGCCGATGTTCAGGGGCCACTTGGTGGCGACGACGAACATCACCACGAGGATGATGAGCGGAATGATCTGGACAGCGGTCATGGTCGGCTCCGGTTCCGCGGTGGGCGCCTGGTTGAAGACGCCTCCCGCCAGAACAAGGGCGACCAAACCAAGGAGGGTGATACCGACCACCGCCATCAGCAGGATACGGCGGCGGCGGGCAGGACGCCCGGAATGTTGGTCCTGAGTCTCTTCCACAGTGCCGGTGGTGCGTTGCGCAGTCTTAGTCATGGTGGTTCTCCTCATTGAGTGGCTACCGCGAGGTGGGTCTCGGCGGCGCTGCCGAGGGCCTCGGGGAGATGGATGATGGTGGTGGCCAGGGTCCGGGCCGTACGGTCGACGCCGACGAGCAGGGTTCCGTCCTGTTCCTCGGTCCAGGTCTCGATGACCCCCGCCGGGGTCCGCAGTTTCAGGGTGGCTCCCAGACTGTGGCCGGTAATGGCATGCAGCACGGTGCCCGGTGTCCGGGCTGCCAGCGTCAGGGCGATGCTGCCGGTGATAGCCAGTGCCGGGTGCGGCCGGCCCATTGAGAGCATCATGACGTTGAGGTTGCAGCCGGTGTCCGCGGGTCCCGGGGCGGAGGCAATGGCGAGCTTGGGTATCGCGCGCGCCGCCGCCGCGGTTGTGGCTGCCAGTCCCATGCGCACTGCCGCCTGCCGTCGGATCTGTTCCAACGTCTCAAGCTGCAGTTCCACACCGGGCAGCCAGCTGTCGTACCGGCCGGCATCCAGGCCAAGGTCTTCGGCCCGGACGATCACCACAGGCGCTCCGGCGTCGACCATGGAAACTGTCCAGCGGGTTCCTCCGGCGGTGATGGTGTCTGTCGTTGCACCGCTGGGAAGCAAAGCCCCGGTGGTCTTGCCGGCCGGGTCCTGGAATCCGAGCCCCACGCGGTAGCCAGGGAATGGCACGCCGGGCATCTGTGCATCGGGAACGATGGGCAGGGCGCCGGCGGGGGTGGCCACGCGCTGGACGATGATCTGGCCCGTATTGGTGTTGCGGGTGACGATCCGGGTGACGTCCCCGCTGGGGACCACCCATCCCTTTTCGATGGCGTACAGGCCCACTACCGCCGAGCAGTTCCCGCAGTTGCTGCCCCAGTCCACCGCGGCTTCTTCTATGCCCACCTGTGCAAAGGTGAAATCGACGTCGACGTCCTCCTCGGCTGGCCGGTGCAGGATCATTGCCTTGCTGGTGGTCGATGTTGCCCCGCCCACGCCGTCGATCTGCCGCGAGTCGGGGCTACCGAACACTCGGGGCAGCAATGAGTCCAGGCTCGTGCTGTCATTCAGATGTGCGGCGTCGAACACCCAGCATTTGCTGGTGCCTCCGCGCATCCACTCCGCTTCGATCTTCATTGTTCTTCCACATCTCCTCATGCCTCGGTTCCTTCAAGGGCCCTGATAAGAGATTGATCCGGATCACAAATTAAGACAATGTTCAATAATTGAAGGGGGATGTAGGATTGCTTCAATCATTGCCGTCGTATGGACAGTGCGCGATCTTTCGGAGGTTTCGGCGTGCGCTAATGGCCCAGAGCGCAGGCAATGCAGGCGCCCGTGTAGGAAATTAACCAAATCAGTGGAGGGGTGAAGTGATGCTTCACGACGACGAGCAGCATCTTTTCGATATGAGGCGCCTTGCGCTGCTGCTGGAGGTCGTGGAACAGGGATCCATCACGGCCGCCGCCGATCTGATGATGTACTCGCCCTCTGCCGTCTCGCAGCAATTGCGCAAGCTCGAACAGGAGGTGGGGCAGCCCCTGCTCAACCGCCGCTCCCGTGGTGTGGTGCCCACCGAAGCCGGCCAGGTGCTGGCAGGCCATGCGCGCCAGATCATCCGGCAAATGCGGGCTGCCCAGTCTGACCTGGACCAGATCGCCGGCCTTAAACGGGGGGCTCTGACCGTGGGTACTTTTCCCACGCTGGCAGGGTCCTTCCTGCCCATCGTCATCCGCGCCTTCAAGAAGAGGTACCCGGCCATCAGCCTCTCGCTGCGCAGCGCGCGCTTCGATGAACTGGTGGCGGACCTGCAATCAGGGGTCACCGGCCTGTGCCTGCTGTGGGACTATCCCTGGAACAGGTTCCATGACGACTCCATCCGGGTAACGGAGGTCTTTCGCGAGAGCACCGTGATCCTGGTGGCCGCCAGCCACCCGCTTGCCGACCGGGAGCAGGTGAGCATGGAAGACCTACGCAACGAATCGTGGATTGTGCGTGCGGAGGCGCACCCCGTGGTGGAAGTGCTCCAGCGCTCCGCCCACGACGCGGGCTTCAAACCGACCCTTGGATTCCTCGCCAACGACTACGGGGAAGCCCAGGCCATGGTCAGCGTCGGCATGGGAGTGGCCATGGTGCCCAAAACCGCCGTTGCCCTTCAGCACCCGGACGTCCGGGTGCTCAGCCTCGGGGACGCTGCCCCCTTGCGCCGCGTCCTGCTCGCCCAGCGCCAGGACAAGGTTTACGCACCGGCAGAGGTGGCTTTCCACTCCACGCTGCTCGAAATTGCCCGCGAACGGGCCGGCGACTACCTCTAAGCGCACAATCCGAGCGGAATGCGGCGGCTGCCTCCCGTCGTCGTCCCGTATCCCCTTCCAGGCCGCCCTTCGGCCCTACCGGGATGACGCTGGAAGGCCTATCTTTGACCTGATACAGCCCGAGGGAAAGGAACGACGATGTTCGCTTTGCAGGTCAGCTATCCGGTCCGGGACTATGAGGCTTTCAAGAAAGTGTTCGACACGGATCCTGTAGGCCGCGCTGCCTTGGGTGCCAGGTCTGTCCGCCTGTTCAGGGATGCAGACGACCCGAACAGCGTGACCGTGCTCCTCGACTTCGACACCAAGGATGCTGCGAACGTCTTTCTGGAACGACTCCGTAGCGACGTGTGGGACAAGCCGGAGGTGATAGGGCAGCTGATGACCGCAGCGCCCACAGCCAGGATCCTGGAGGAGACGGCCCGCGAGGGCCAGGGCGCGGGCTGACCGCTGAGAATCCGGCGGGAGGTCACGCCGTCGTCCGTTCATTCCCGAACGCGCGTGTTCGGCCGGGTACCCGCCGTCGTCCGTTCCTGCGGGTGTAGCCGGTCAGGATGTGGACCGCGTGTCGAACGCCGCCGCCGATTCCCGGAGCAGGCGCGCGACTGTGTCCACGGGCATGCTGGCTGCCCGCCGCCCGTCGAACCGTCGCAGGACGATGCGCCGCGTGCCCAGTCCAGGGACGTCCAGGACGTCCACCCCGTCATGGCTGACGCCGCTCAACGCCAAGGTGGGTACGATGGCGACACCCTCGCCCGCCGCGACGAGTGCCAGTGCGGTCAGCGTTTCGTGATACCGATGCACCGTCTCCATCTGGGCACCCGCGGACTGACGGAGCCGACCGAGCACCGCAGCGTTGGCTGCGGAGGAGTCGACGCCTAGCCAGGGAAGTGGCAGATTCCCAAGGTCGATGTTCTCTGTAGTGAGCAGGGCACCCGCGGGAACCACCAGTTTCCAGGGCTCGTCCAGTAGGGGCTCCTCGATCATTCCGGCGGAAAGTGCTTGTTGGACGGTCGTCGTCGAATCGAGCTCGACCACAACGGAGTCGAGCGCGCGCTGCCGGAGCAGGCGCAGCAAGGCAGGGAAGTCGTCTTCAATCAGCCGGATCTGCAATTGGGGGTACCGGATGCGCCACTCGGGCAGACGCGGGATCACCACCGTGCGGACAAAACTGGTGAATCCGCCCACTACACGCATTAGGCAATCGCCACTTCTAAACACATAGCCCGCATCTCCACTCCGCCCAGCGGATGGCAGCCGGGCATCACCCCTGAAAGGACATCATGGAACTGCTGTTTGAAATTTCCGGCTGGGCAGGCGCGGTGGCGATACTCAGCGCGTTCCTGGCTGTGTCCATGGGGTGGATGAAGGCTGGCAAGGGCTTCCAGGCCGCGAATCTGCTGGGTGCCTGTGCCTTCATTATCAATGGCGCCTTCCACGAAGCATGGCCGTCCGTGGTCACGAATATTGCCTGGTTCCTCATTTCCGCAGTGGCGCTTCTTCGCATGCGGTCCACACGGGATTCGCCGTCAGCCGCTGCTGAGGCCCCGCCGGTGCAGTTCCCTGGCGTCCCTCACACCACCGGCCAACTGGCCATCGTTGAAGCGCCTCGAGCAGCCAGCTTTACTTAAGCCGACGACGGCGGGTAAGGCCGACGACGGCGGGACGTCCCGCCGTCGTCCGCTCACCTAGCCGGGCTCCCCGGTAGGCTCCGGTCGGCCGCGGCCCACGGATCCAAACGATCCCTTCCGTTCACCGTCCCGAAACCGTTAGGGCCATACCCGTTCTTCCGCAGAAGGAAGTCTTTTCACACACCGGCCCGGCGACCCATCGCCCGGTCAACGAATCGACCCAGCTGCACCAAGGAGAACCCTGTGTTCCTGAAAACAAAGACCTTGAAAACAACGACGGCGGCAGCCGTCCTGGCGTTCGGCCTCCTTGCGTCCCAGCCCGCCAATGCAGCCAACAACACCTCCGACAGCGCCTCCAACAGCGTCCCCAACAACGATGCGTTCACCTTTGGCGTCATCGGCGACATCCCCTACGGCGACGCCGAAATCGCCAAGTTCCCGTCCCGCATCCAGGACATCAACGCCGACAGCGCGCTGAACTTCGTCACCCACGTGGGCGACATCAAGAACGGCTCCTCGGTCTGCTCGGACGAGTACTTCGCCAACATCCGGTCACAGTTCGACACCTTCGAGCACCCGCTTGTCTTCACCCCGGGCGACAACGAGTGGGTGGACTGCCACCGCACCAACAACGGCGCCTACAACCCGCTGGAACGGCTGGACAAGCTGCGGGAAGTTTTCTTCGACGAGCCCGGCCAGACCCTGAGCGCCACCATGCCGGTCAAGACCCAGGAGAACCTTGGGCTTCCGGAAAATGTCCGTTTCACCCAGAACCGCGTGGCCTTCTCCGTGGTGAACATTCAGGGCAGCAACAACTCGCTGCTTCCGTGGAGCGGCCTGGGCGAAACCACTCCCACGCCCGAGCAGCTGGCCGAAGTTGAGCACCGGACGGATGCCGTCCTGGACCAGATACGCGCCACGTTCACTGACGCCGAGCGCCGCAACGACCGCGCCGTGGTGCTGATGACGCAGGCCGACATGTTCGATCCGTCGCTGCTCGCCGCGGCTACTGCCAGCCCGGAAACGGTCTCCGGGTTCCGTGAGATCGTTGGGGCCATCATTGAAGAGACCAACCGCTTTGACCGCCCGGTCTATCTCATCAACGGCGACAGCCACGTCTTTGCCGAGAACCAGCCGCTCGCAGCCGGATCGCCGTGGCTGGCGATCTACGGCCAGCCCGCCGCGGATGACCTGCAGCGCATCACCGTGGACGGATCCGCCAACGCCACCAACTACGTCAGGTTCACGGTGGCCGGCAACAGCAGCGACCGCGGAAGTGTCCTGAGCTGGGAGAAGATCCCCTTCAGCCAGTAGGCACAGCCGGAAGCGGACGACGGCGGGATACCCCCGCCGTCGTCCGCTTTTCTGTTATGGGGCTGCTGGAGCCTACCGGCAGCTCGGTCCCCGCTTCGGGCTCCACAAAAGCTTAAGAATCCATTTTGCTAAAACGCTTGATCAAACTTTGGATAAGCGTTAGATTACAGGTGATCAAACGCTTTAGCAGAATGGACGTCAGTGCCGATGAATCGCTCAGCTTTCTTCAAGCCCGCCGACGGTTGGGTTGGAGACCTCATCCCCTTCGAGAAGGACGGGGAGTTCTGGCTCTTCTACCTTCACGAGGTCCGCGCAGACCCGAAGCCGGGAACCTCGTGGAACCTTGTCACCACCAAAGACCTCACGCAGTTTGAGGACCAAGGCGTTTCCCTCAAGCACGGAAGTGAAACGGACCTGGATTTCAACGCCTACACGGGCAGCGTCGTCGTCGATGAAACCGGCATCCACCACCTGTTCTACACGGGCCAAAACCCGCGCAACCTCGGACCGGACGGTGCGCCCCTTCAGCTCGTCATGCACGCCACGAGCACAGACGGCATGCTGACCTGGGTGAAGCATCCGGAACTCACCTTCGGCGCGCCGGATGGATACGAGTCCGGCGACTGGCGGGATCCGTTCGTCTTCCGGGACGAGGCCGCGGGCCAGTGGCGGATGCTGCTGGCGGCCCGGCACTCCACCGGGCCGGAACGTCGGCGCGGTGTCATAGCCCAGTGCGTCTCCAGCGACTTGGTGACCTGGCAGCACACCGAACCGTTCTGGGACCCGCGGCGCTACATCACCCATGAATGCCCGGACGTCTTCTCTTGGGGCGACTGGTGGTACATGGTCTACTCGGAGTTCTCCGAATCCTTCACGACCCGGTACCGCATGGCCAAGAGCCCCGACGGCCCCTGGAGCGTACCGACCTTCGACAGCATCGACGGCCGCGCCTTCTACGCATCCAAGACCGCCGAACGCGACGGGCGCCGCTTTTTTTTCGGCTGGATCGCCAGCAAAGAAGGCAACACCGACGACGGGCCCTGGCAGTGGGCGGGCACGATGTCCGTCCTGGAAGCCCGGCAAAACGCCGACGGAACCCTGGGATTCGCCTTGGCCGACGAACTTGTTGACAGCTTCTGGGAGGACGTCCCGGTGTCCCTGACAAACGAGCTGCCGACACGACTGGAAGCATTAGACGGGTACAGCGCCATCGTCTCCGACGAAGAACTGCCCAGCCAGTTCTATGCCACGGCAGTACTCGACATCGGCCCCAACACCACCGACTGCGGGCTGTTGTTGCGCTCAAGCCAGGACGGGGACCAGTCCTACGTCCTGCGCCTCGAACCGAAGCGCGGCCGCATGGTGTTCGACCGGTGGCCGCGGAAAGTCACCGGTGATGCGCAATGGCATGTCTCCGGGGACATTCCGTTCGACATCGAACTGGAACGCCCCTGCGACCTGGCTCCCGGAGAGCACACCCTCGAACTCGTCGTTGACGGGGACCTGTGCGTCGCCGTTTTGGATCAGCAGGTCGCGCTCAGCACCAGGATCTACGACCTGCCGGCGGGGCGGATTGGCGTCTTCGCCGGGGAGGGGTCCGCAACTCTCACCGAACTTCAGATACGCAAGCGCACAGACACCTAAACACCCACACCACTTTCGGCTCGAATCAAAGGAGATTTATCCCATGAAGAAGCTATTCCGAACAGCCGCCGTGGCAGCGGCCGCAGCCCTCGCCCTCGCCGGATGCGGCAGCGGAGGAGCCAGTGACCCTTCCAACGTCAGTCCCACAGGGGAGGTCAAGGCCCGTGAGATTTCGTGGCTGCTGTCCCGGCCGGCAGACGGGGCGGTCATCAACATCATGAAGAAACTCGCCGATGACTACGCCAAGGACCACCCGGGCTTCTCGCTCAACCTGATCACCACCCCGGACAGGCCCTCCTACATCCAGAAGCTTGAGACCCTGGCCGCCGCGAACAAGCTTCCCGAGCTCTTCGACACCGACGCCACACCCTTCGCCCAGCAGCTGGCCAAACAGGGCAAGATGGTCGACGCCGAAAAGCTGCTCAAGTCCCTTGACGTCTACGACGACTACCGGCCCAGCGCACTGGACTACCAGCGGTTCGACGACGGATCACTGCATATGATTCCGTTCCAGTTCGAGCTGGAGTTCGTTTGGTACAACAAGGCCCTGCTGCAGAAGGCCGGAGTGTCCGTTCCGAAATCCCTCGACGACCTCCCCGCCATGTGCACCGCCCTGCGCAATGCCGGCATCACCCCAATCGCCATCGACGGTCAGGACCAATGGCCTCTGGAACGCTACGTCGCCTACCAGCCGTTCCGCGATGCCGGGCCGGATTTCATACAGAAGCTCAAAAAGGGCGAAGCGAAGTTCTCTGACCCCGCCGGCAAGAAGACCGTCGAATGGCTGGCTTCGCTCGGGAAGGCCAAGTGCTTCCAGGACGGATTCTCCTCACAGGGCTACTCCGACGCCCAGAACCAGTTCACCTCCGGGCAGGCAGCGATGTACAACATCGGCACTTGGGAACTGCCCAGCCTGGCAACAGACAAGCTGAACCCAACAGTGCGAGATGATATCGACTTCTTCACCCTCCCGACCACTGAAGGATCCGTCACTGCAGCCAACGAATTCGTCTCCCCGTCCGGTATCGGCATGGCAGTCAACGCCAAGACTTACGACCCGCTCGTGAGCGACTTCCTGAAGTTCGCGCTGGAGAAGTACCCGTCCGAATACGCAGCCACCGGTGCGCTTTCGCCGACTACAAACGTAGAGACAGCGGTACCGGCCAACGCCACCCCTCTGTACAAGAAGGCCCTGGAAATGGCCAACGACCTCGGGGACGAACAGGCCATGCCGTGGGACACCCAGCTCGACCCCACAACCAACGGCAGGCTGCAGCAGGAGCTCGTACTCCTGGTCCAGGGCAACATCACGCCCGAACAGTTCACCAGCACGATGGACAGCACCATCGCGCAGAACGCCCCGAAGTTCTTCAAGTAATCACAGCGGTGGGGGCTACGGCCCCCACCCGAAAGGCCTAGCCATGCTTCCCAATAGGTCACGACTCTCTGTCCTGGTCTTCCTGCTCCCACCCCTGCTGCTTTACGGCGTCGCGGTGCTGTTCCCCATCATGCAGTCGCTGTTCCTTAGCTTTTTCTCGTGGAACGGCATCAGCGACATGGAATTCGTGGGGCTCGCCAACTATGTGCGGATGCTCACCGGAGACGACATCTTCTGGCGCTCCTTCTTCAACGCCCTCGGTTATCTCGCAATCTGCCTGGTCCTGCAGTTGGGCGGCGCCCTGCTCGTGGCCAGCCTCCTCACCTCCATGCGCCGCGGCCGCGAGCTCATCAAAACTCTCTACCTTCTGCCGGCGGTGATCTCAACCGTGGCCATCGCGTTCCTGTTCGTGCGCATCTATTCGATCGAACCGGTCGGCCTTCTCAACCAGCTCCTGCACTGGATCGGGCTTGGCGCCCTTGAACGTCCCTGGCTCTCGGACATCCATACCGTTCTCGCCGCAGTATCGGCGCCCGAGGGCTGGCGCTTCACCGGCCTTTACATGCTCATCATCTACGCGGCGTTGCTGTCCGTTCCGCAGGAACTTGAGGAAGCCGCCCGCCTCGACGGCGCGTCGCGGTGGCAACTGTTCACCAAGATCCGCTTCCCGCACATCATGCCCGTCTGGATCACCACCACGATCATGGCAACAACCTACGGCCTGCGTGGATTCGACATCCCGTACCTGATGACGAACGGCGGTCCCGGACAGTCCTCGGAGTTGCTGACCACGTATATGTACAAGACGGCATTCACGAGCACCGACTTCGGCTACGCCAGCACCATCGCCGTGTTTATCGTCGTCGAGTGCCTGGTCGCCGTAGGACTCATCCTCTTCATGCTCAAACGAAAGGCGGACGCATGACCGCGCCAGCAGCTCCGGTTACCAGAGCCATCACAGCCCCAGCCCCAGCAGACAGCCAGCCGCCGCTCCGCAGACGACGCAAGCCCAGCCTCCACGGCACGCTGTCAAAGGTGATCATCGCCCTCATCGTCATCGTGCAGGTCTACCCTCTGGCCTGGCTGTTCATCACCAGCCTGCGCACCGAACACGACTTCGCCACCGGCGACCCCTTCGCACTGCCCACCTCGCTCACCTGGGAGAACTACGCCCGCGCCTTCGAGACCGGCAACCTCGGAATGAACATCCTCAACAGTTTCATCGTCACGATGGGCGCGAACTTCCTGATCGTGCTCCTGGGAATGATGGCCGCCTACGCGCTCCAGGTCCTGGGCTTCCGGTTCAGCAAGTTCGTCCGGGGACTCTTCCTGATCGGTATCATCGTGCCCGTGCAGATCGCGCTCGTGCCGCTCTTCATCGACTACGCCTCGATCAACCTGCTCGACACCTACCCGTCGATGATCATCCCACTGGCCGGCTTCGCCCTTCCAATGTCGATCTACCTCTTTTGCTCCTTCTTTGAGTACATCCCGCGGGAAACGTATGAGGCGGCCTCTCTTGACGGCGCAGGACCGTACCGAATCTTCGGACTTATCACCCTCCCCCTTTCGGTAAATACTGTGGTGACAGTCGTCCTGGTCAACAGCATCTTCATCTGGAACGACTTCATCTTCGCCAACACCTTCGTCCTCTCCGAGGGGCTGAAGACCATCCCGCTGGGCCTGCAGAACTACATCGGGGCTATGGGCAAGACCGACTGGACGGCCACGTTTGCCGCCGTCTGCGTCACTATCACGCCGCTGCTGCTGGTCTTCCTCGTGCTGAACAAGGCAATGATCCAAGGCTTGGAGAGCGGGGCGAGCAAAGGATGACGGCAGGAACAGACGGATATACTCCTGACGGAGGGCACATGATTTCGCAGGAGAATAATTCAGTCACGCCACTGGGGGCGGCTGCCCCGCTGGAACGTCCCCGACGCCCTCAACCCGTCACCCTCCGGCAAGTTGCCGAGGCCGCCGGTGTCTCCACTGCCACCGTTTCTCTGGTCGTGAACAAGAAGAAGGCCGCACGGATTTCCGAGGAGACCCGCAAACGGGTGCGGGACGCGATCCGGGACCTGGGCTACCGGCCAAATGCCATGGCGCAAACCCTGGTCAGCGGCAGTTCCCGGTTCATCGGGCTCGTCGCCGATGCCATCGCCACAACCCCTTTTGCCGGCCAGATCATCCACGGCGCCCAGGATGAGGCCTGGAAGCACGGCTACGCCCTTCTCATCGCCAACACCGAAGGCAACCGCGAGCTTGAGACGGACGCGATTGCGATGATGCTCGAGTACAAGGTCCGCGGCATCCTTTACTCGACCTGGTTCCACCGGGCCACGAACGTGCCGGCACCTCTGCGGGAATCAGACTTCGTCCTCGTCAACTGCTTTTCTGCGGAACCCGGCGCCCGGGCTGTCGTCCCGGATGAAATACAAGGCGGACGTTCAGCCACCGAAATCCTGCTGAAGCACGGCCACCGCCGGATAGCCTTCATCAATGCCACCATCCCGGCCCCGGCAAAGGACGGACGCCTCCAGGGTTACAAGGAAGCGCTGGAAGCCGAAGGCATCCCGTTCGACAGCAATCTGGTCCTGGAAGCCTTTCCAGACCAGGAAGGCGGGTATGGAGCGACCGAGGAACTCCTTAAACGCGACGCCACTGCCGTGTACTGCTACAACGACCGAATGGCGATGGGGCTATACGACGGGCTCCGTGAGCATGGGCTCGCCATACCAGACGACATAGCAGTGGTGGGATTCGACAACCAGGAAGTCATCGCCGCCCACCTCCGGCCCCCACTTTCCACCGTATCTCTACCCCACTACGAACTGGGCGCAGCGGGGGTGAGAATGCTCCTGGGGCTTGAAGAAGCACAGGCCACTGCACCCACAAAGATCCACTGTCCTACTGTGGAACGGAACTCGGTACGGGCACTTGCCCCCGCCTAACCACCATCCCCAGACCTCACGTCCGAAGGCGGCTGGTCGCCCTTTTAGGTTCTGCTGCGTTCTCCAGCGGGAACTCAGCGGCGCTTGTAAATCCTCATTGTGGTGGCTGCCCAACTGCGCCACCATGATGCTATGGATGCTGAAACACCGAATGCGGCGGAGTTGAGCCTTCCGCAGGCTTTCCTCCTTCTGGCGACGAATGACAATAACGGCAAACCTGAAGTGCCCGTGTTCGCACTCAGGACCACGGTGGCAGGGGCAATTTTGGCCGAGCTGGACCTGATCGGCGCGATCGGGCTGCAGGGAAAGCACATCACGGCTACCGGCGACGCCCCGCAAACGGACTTCCAGCACGAGCTGGAGCTCATCCGGGGCAAATCCCGGCCCCATACTCCCAAGGCGTGGGTCTCCATCCTGGAGGGCCGCGCCGAAGTGCTGCGTGTCTACGAGGGAATGGTGTCGCTCGGCATCGTGGAACATGTCGGCGAGAAGCACCTGGGCCGGGTCCGGGCCGTGCGGTACCCGGAGAAGGACCACGCTCCGGAAGCTGCGCTCCTGAAAAAGATCCAGGCCACACTCGGCATTGCGCTGTCCGATCCCGAGGCGGCTGCTTCCACGGTGACCGAGGCCGGGGAGTCGGATGGGAGGTGGACTGATGTCGGGGCGTTTGATGTCGAAGCATCTGATGCCGGGACGCCTGATGCCGGGACGCCTGATTCCGCGAAGCCGGATTCCACGAAGCCCGGTGCCGCGAAGCCTGACGCCAAGACGCCTGATGCCAGGACCACAGCGTTGATCGCCCTGCTCCAGGCGGCCGGGCTGCTCGGCAAGCTCTTCCCTGCAGCGGATCTAACCCGGGCAAGTGAGCTGGCGAAATACTACTGGCCGACCCGTGCCGTGGAGGACGAGCTTCGTCTGATCAGGCTGGCGGAGGAAGAAGCCGCAACCTTGTGACGCAGCCTTAATGACTCTAATCAGGCCGGATCAGATGAGGCCGAGCTCGGCGAAGGCGGCAACGAGCCCTTCCTGGCGGGGAGGAGCGGCCGTGCGGTCGGCAAGCGCCACCAGCTCCGGGAGCGATCCTTCTATGGCGATGCCGACACCTGCGTAGGCGATCATCTCCAGGTCGTTGGCACCGTCGCCCACCGCGATCGTGTCCGCTTGGGCGATGCCCAGATGGGCGGCGACGGCCGCGACGCCGTCGGCCTTGCTGATTCCGCGCTGGTACAGTTCCCCCGCGTGCCGGCCCTCGTCTGCCACCGAATTGGCGACCACTGCAATGGCCCCGCCGATTTCCCCGACCAAGCTCTCCATTGCAACGGGGGAGTCAAACACGGAGACCTTGGCGAACGGCACGTCGGCACGGTTGGAGGTGGTGCGCACCGCCCGGAGGATGTCGGACGAACCGACCGGGCCTTCGGGTGCCTGCTCGAAATGGGCGTCAAGGATGGCCCGCAAGCGTTCCAGCGCCGCAGGTGGTACGTGCGATGCCTCTTGCGCTTCCAGGACATATACGGCGTCGTGCGCGTCGAGCGTCCGGACCGTCCTGGCCGCAAGGTCGGGCGGAAAGCGCCGGTCCACGAGGACCGTCCCGCCCACCTCGGCGTAGGCGCCGGCGCTGGCCACGAGGCCGTCGAAACCCGCGGCGAGGATGCTCGGGGGCAACATTGACACCGGGCGCCCCGTGCACAGGAAGACCCGGTGTCCGGCCTTCCGCGCCGCCTGTACAGCGCGCACATGGCCTTCGGGTACGACGCCGTAGTCCGCGTAGGTGCCGTCCACGTCAAGGAAGACAGCCCGGACAGTTCCAGTGGTGCTCGGCGTTGCGCTCATGCTCCCGGATCATACCCATCCGCAACATCCCGACCTAACGGGTACCTCATCACGACGCGTCTGCGCCCAGGCGACCGAAGGCTGGTGAGTCGGACGACGGCGGGACGTGCCGCCGTCGCCCGCCACTGCTTCATGGACGCCTTTGGCCCCGCAGTGGAAGGGGACACCTGGATCAGGGTCCGGGGCTGGGCCCTTATTCTGTCCACAGCCATGCTGAGCAACTCCGGCGAGCATCCGCGGATGTTTTTCGCCGTGGGAGATCCGGCAGATCCTGGAAGGCTGACTTTGCAACTCTGATGCCGGCTTAATGTCAGTGCCTGCTGACATGCTGTGGGTATGGACATGAGAGCGGTCGCGGAGACGTTGGAGGCTATGGAGGCCTTCCTTGTTTCCTTGTCTGTTTTTGCCGGCCGCGCGGCCGGGAACGTGGCCGCGGCCGGCCCTGATCCGGTTCAGGACGAAGCGGACGCGTGCTTGGACGGTATGGCTGCGGCGGCCCGGGTGGAAGCCGGAATGGCCGCGCTGAAAGTGCACTTCGCCGACGGATACGCCAACGCTGCCGCAGCCCTGGCGGGCCCGGCCGTTTCCCCGCAGGAGCGCACCGCCCAGGTGATGGCGGTGACAGCGGAGGTGGCCTGCGCCCTGACTGTGAGTGAAAGATCGGCAGCGGCGTTGTTGGCGGATTCAGCCACCCTGACCACCGGGTTGCCCCTGACGCTGTCTGCGCTGCGGTCAGGGAGTATTTCGTGGCAGCACGCGCGGGTGATGTGTGATGAAACAGCCGGCCTTGACCCCGCGGCGGCAGCTGCCTTGGAGGCTCATTTCCTGGATCCCGAGGCTCCCTTTGCTGCGCGTGGCTGCCCGGCGGGACAGCTGGTGCCGGGCAGGTTCCGTGCCAAGGCGCGCAGCTGGCGTGAGCGGCACCATCCTGTAAGCATCGAAGCGCGCCACCGTAAGGGTGTGGAGGACCGCCGGCTGGAGTTTGTCCCGGACCGGGACGGCATGGCCTGGCTCTCGGCCTACGTGACCGCAGATCTGGCGGCGGCAGTTTGGTCCCGTGCCACGGAAGCGGCGCGTGCCCTACAGGGGCCGACCGAATCCCGGACCCTGACCCAGCTCCGTGCGGATGTCGCCGCTGACTGGTTGCTGGTGGGGGAGGCGGCCGGAACCCCGTCTCCCAAGGCACAGGTCTTGTTGACCGTTCCGGTGTTGTCGCTCCTGGGCGCCGTAACGGAACCGGCCACACTGGACGGGTATGGTCCCGTTCCACCGAGCATGGCCCGCCGGCTTGTCGCGGATGGTGCCGGATCGTTCCTGCGCGTGCTGACAGATCCGCGCAGCGGAGCGCCGCTGGAGATCGGACGCACCAGCTACCGCGTTCCGAAGACGATGCGCCAATGGTTGCGGCTCCGGGATGGCCGGTGCCCTTTTCCCGGCTGCAACAACCACTCCTTGGACAATGAAGCGGACCATCTGCTGGCTTGGTCCGAGGGAGGCGGCACCGGCATCACCAACCTGGGCCAGCCATGCCGGAGGCACCACCGGCTCAAACACACCACGGCGTGGAGACCGGTTAACGCCACCCGGGACCATCCACCCGGCTGGATCTCCCCCGCGGGACGCTCCTATCCCAGCGAACAACAGGACTGGGAACCACCACACTTGCCGTACCACCCCGGCCACGCGGGCGAAGACCCGGAGTGGGAACCGCCCGACTGGCCGGACGGACTTGCCCCGGGCGTACCTGCCGGTGCCCCCGGTCCGGGCGAGGCCGGACCGCCACTACCGGTCGATCCCTTGCCGGACTGGGCGCTATCCATCGCGGCGTAGGGACCGACCCGGCACAGTCCTGCCCTGTACGGTCCTGCCCTGTACGGTCCTGCCCGGTACAGTCCTGCCCTGTGGCCGCTTCCCGATCGCTGGCCGGTCACGCCGTCAGGCAACCGCGGGTTGCGAATGCCGGGGACGGCCCGCAGCGGACCTTATACTCAAAAGTCCAATCCGGAGGGCCTTATCGGGGGAGACATGGACGACGGGACTAATGTGCCTGCACAGGAAACGCACGGACTACCGCCGGTGTACCTGGAAGTGCCGCACCAATCCGGTTTGCAGGGTGCTGCGGCATCAAAACTCCTGAACACCGGGCTCACTGCGGCTGAAGCTCGCATCGTCTCCGAACCAGCCCCCGTCCAGTACGCCACCACATCACAGAAACGCACCCGGGATATCTTGGGTGTTACGTGGATCCTGGCGTGCATTGCCGCAGGCGCCATGCTCGGCGTCTACGAAGACGCAACGGACGGACCCTACCAAGGGGAAGCGGACTGGGCGCTTGTGGTGCTCGGAATCATCGCGCCGTTCGCTCTCGTCTTCAGCTTCTACCCGCATTGGCAGGGATGGCGGCACAAGAAGCGGCACAAGGCGTGGCTTGCCCGATTCATCGCGTCATGGCCGCTGCGCGAAAAGCTGGCCAGCGTGGAGAGCATCCCCGACGTGTGGCAGCGCATCTCTGTGGGCACCATGGCTGACACGCTGGCGGCAGATCGCGAGGCCATACTGCTGCAGGGCGCCGGCGCATCCGGGGTGGTTCCCGCGCGGCTGCTAGCCGACGCCCTTACCGCAGTGGGCACCTATGCCCGGGCCGCTACCCAGGATCCGGACTTACAGGAGTCGGCCCAGCAGGCTGTTGACCGGTTTAGCGAGCTGGCCGGACGACGGCGGGAGCACCCCCCGCTGTCAGACCCGCCGTCAGTCCCCGGTCAACAGCTGCGGCGGCGTCGTAACGGACCCTTCAACGACGTCGGCCGCCTGCCGGAATAGCTGTGGACCCGGATTTATGGACATTACCCAAGCCAAACGCCAACGGACGACGGCAGGAAGTCCCGCCGTCGTCCGCTACCTGCTTGAGATGGTTAGGGTATTTCCGGCATGCTCTTCAACCGCGTAGTGCTGGCGAAGCTCCACATGGCGTGGTCGAGTTCATTCTGCTTTACGCCGAGCGTCTCGGCAGCCTCCTTGACCAAGGCTCCCGCGAATTCAGACAGTGCCAAATTGGCGAAAGCGGCCTAATGGGCGCGAAAGGTGCTGGCAGTCCCAGCTTGCGGCCCAAGCCTCGGACCGCTGATGCAGGCCACCGTCCCACAGCCCTTCGCCTGGTGACTCGTGAGACGCCGCCAGGTGCTGCACCACAGCCGCCTGTCCGCCGGAAAGATAGAGTGTCACGGTGAAGATTGCCTTGGCTCCAGACGGCGCCGCGCTCGCGTGGACCGAAAAGGGGCACGGGGAGCCGTTGCTCCTGATCGCCGGTCAAGCAACGGCTCTGGACGGCTGGGGGCCGACCGCGGAGGCACTGGCCGACCATTTCCGTGTCATCCGCTTTGACCACCGGGGGATTGGCGGGAGCAGCAATGGCGACGCCGACCGCTACACCACGAGGCTCCTGGCAGCCGATGCGGCCGCTGTCCTAGAGGCCGCCCGCGCTGACAGTGCCCACGTGTACGGCCACTCCATGGGTGGGAGAATCGCGCAGTGGCTGGCCATTGATTATCCGCAGAGTGTTCGCGCGCTCATCCTCGCCGCTACGAGCGGAGGCAAACTAGCCGGGGCAGGGCCCACCAGGGACGCCATGGAAGCCCTCGTCAGCGGCGTACCGGCACGCCTGGAGCCGTTGTTCTTTAATCCGGAATGGGCGGCGAAGCACCCCGACGCAGTACGTACATTCTTTAACTCGCGGGCATCGGCCTGGGCCAAGGCCCGCCATTTCCGTGCCAGCCGGGAGCACGACGCGTGGAGCCGGCTCGGCTCCATCCAAGCCCCGACCCTCATTCTGCACGGCACCGACGATGCGCTGACACCCCTGCCCAACGCCGTCCGGTTGCACCAGCACATACGCCGTTCCACGCTGGTCAAGGTCCCCGGCGCCGGGCATGGCCTCCATCTGGACCGTCCGGAAACCCTCCGGTGGATCCGGCAGTTCATCGCGGCCAAGGCTCCACGCTAAACCGAAAGCGGCCGACGGCGGGACCTCCCGCCGTCGGTCGCTTTCCGCCGATTTGTGGTGTTTTCCGGAAACTGGCATAAAAAATATAAGTGTGTATGGTATCGGGTAAGTACAAAGAACAGAAAGGTGTGATTCCATTGTCAGGAAAATCGCCCAGGAGCGTCAGCGCCAAAAAGGCAGGGAAATCTATTCTCGAAAAACGTGCTGACAAAAAGGCAAAAAACGAGACTAGTGACATTCAGTTCGTAAAGCCGCGCAAAAGCCAGCGCTAACCATGAACACCATTTACAACGCCCTGATCGTGCCGGCCCGACTCGCCCAGCGGGTGCGCATCGAAACCGTGGACACGGGCACGGCGGCACTCCAGAGCCTGGTTGCGGGAAACATTGAATCCATCGCAGGCACGGACTGGCATGTCTACCTGAACGACGGGGGAAACCGCATGCCTCCGAACGTCAGGGCAGAAGTGCTCATCCGAGAAGCAGGCGTCAATCTCGAGGACGCTTTCAATGGAACGGCGGTTTTCCTAGGCCATGGGAAGTGCGGTGATGAATTAGACGCCCCGCGCCATCTAATTCGCCTTGCCGAGAATCTTTTTGATTTGCCGCTGGCAGCTTGATAGACAAAAGTGTCGTAAATCATAAGACAGCAGGCTGGTGGAATCTCCGCGCGCTGGGAGAGGCGATGTCCCTCTTCGGATTGGGATATGTGCATGGTATAGAAGTTATATCTGGACGATGAATTGCGCAGAGTGAGAATCCCAATTGGGAGATGGCATATACCGTTGAGGATGGCCGGAAGGCTGCCTGAGGCCTAGCCGTGGCGGCAAGGCCGTGCCGCTAAGGCCGTGCGATGCGTGCCGTCGACTCGCGAATCACGAGCTCGGGCTCGACGACGTAGTGCTGGGCGCGTTCTCCCGTGAGGATCTGATGGTGGAGCATCTTGAAGGTTGCGATGCCCAGAGCCTGGAAATCGAGCCGCATGGTAGTCAACGGAGGCGAGAAGTAGGCCGATGCAGGCATGTCGTCAACCCCAACAATTGAGTAGTCCCGGGGTGCCCGCTTGCCGCGCCTTTCCAAGGCGCTCATGAAGCCGAGAGCAATCTCGTCGTTGCTTGCAAAAACAGCCGTGAACGTGGCCGGATCCGCCAACTCGCCAGCGCGATATCCCGAAACCGAGGACCAGTCGCTTGCCACATCGAGCACTTGGGGTCCAAGGCCGGCGCTCTGCATGGCGTCGCGATAGCCGCGCTCACGCTCGCCGGCTTCATTTCGGGTCGAAGGGCCGGCCACATGGAGGATGTCGCGGTGTCCCAATTCGATGAGGTGATGGGTCGCCTCCCATCCGGCAGCGTGGGAGTGTGTGCCCGCGGAGCCTTCGTCCGCCGACGGAAGCTCGGAAACCGTGATTAAGGGCGTTGACTGGTCCCAATCGGTGAGCAGTTTGCCGACGCCCGGGAGCGGTGTAGAAACAACAACCCCGTCAACCTGTACGGATTTGAAGTGGGCGAGTGCCCGTCTCGCCTCGGCTTCCCAGTTCTTTGCTTCGAAGTCGAGATTAAGCGCAGCGATAGTGAGCGTGACATCGGCCTCGCGCGCCGCAAATCCCAATCCGGTAAGTACGCCAGCGCTCCCGTAGTTGAAGGCCCCCATAGTCAAGACGCCGACGGAATTCGTCCTGCTTGTACGAAGCGTGCGGGCGGATTGGTTTGGTACGTACCCCAGTTCATCGATCGCTGCGGTGATCCGCTCGCGCGTCTCGGCCCGCACATAGCCCACACCGGTGAAGTAGCGCGAAACCGTCTGAGTTGAGACGTTGGCCAGTCTGCCGACATCAGCCATGCTCGGCCTAGGCGCGGTCCGTGCTTTTGCCACCCGTTCTCCTCCTCCAGAGCTACTGCTCATCAAAAGTTTACGATCACCCACCAATGAGTGGCGCTCGCGCCGGCATGGTCGAAATCGCCGTTGGGTCTGCGCTGGCGCCCAGGACTTCCGGAAATGACTCTTTTCATTAATAATTGGTCAACCGGTTGACGTGAGTTATCGTAAACCCACATACTCGTTGTGGGTCAGGTCACATAGGCGGCGTTCCCAGCAGGGTTCGCCGAGATATCCGTGACCAAGCACCCACAACTACCCCTACGAAAGGACGCGACGATGCGTTTGCTTGCCAAAGGCGCTGTTGCTCTTACGGCCATTGCTGTGCTGGCCGGCTGTTCCGCCGGCTCAGGATCCAATGCCTCAGGCAAAACCCAGCTGGACTGGTGGGTGATCAACCCGAGCTCCCCGACTGCGGCCAAAGCTCAGGACAAGATCATCCAGGATTTCGAAGCTTCCAACCCTGACATCACGGTCAAGAAGACGAATCGTGCAGTGGACGCACACAAGGACGCCCTGCGCACCGCGATTGGTACTTCTGCGGCGCCGGACATTTACGACTTCTGGGCAGGCCCGGGTCTCGGCGGGGAACTGGTCAAGAACAACGCCAGCATCGACCTGTCCAGTCAGTACACCGAGTACAAGTGGGAGAGCCGGTTCACGGAGGCCGCCCTTGAGCCGGTCAAGCAGTACGGCGGTTTCCACGGTGTGCCCTGGAAGCTCAACGGTGAGGCCATGTACTACAACAAGGCATTGTTCGAACAAGCCGGCATCGCGAAACTGCCAACGACCATGGACGAGCTGAACGACGCCGCTGCCAAGCTGAAGAACGCCGGCATCACGCCGATCCAGTTCGGTGGAACCGTCAACTGGCACGTGATGCGCCTGCTCGATACCTTCCTCGAGGGCTATTGCGGGGCGGAAACTTTCGACAAGCTGGTCACCAATCAGGCGAACTGGGGTCAGGAAGAGTGTGTGACCGAGTCCTTCACGAACCTTCAGAAATGGTCAAAGGACTACTTCAACCCCGGCTTCATCGGCATCAATAATGACGAGTCCTCCGCCCTCTTCTTCAGCGGCAAGGCAGCGATGGCCCTTGAAGGCGACTGGTTCAATTCCCAGATCAAGGACAAGGCCAAGGTCGAGGACTTCGGCGTGTTCCCCTTGCCGACAGGTACAGGCCGCATGTACGGCTTCGAGCAGGCCATGTACGTCACCAAGGACAGCAAGAACGCGGATGCAGCGGCCAAGTTCCTGGACTTCATGATGTCCACCCCGGTCCAGAAGGAGACGCTGGGCACGTTCTCGACGCAATCGGTAAACAAGGAAGTCAAGCCCACCGAGACGGACGAACTCAGCACGTCCTGGGCGGGTATCTTCGCCAACGCCAAGGGCCTGTACATGAACAACGATCAGAACCTCAGCCAGTCCCAGACCACTGAGTACTGGCGCATCCAGAATCTGGTTGCCACCGGCGGCCTTGACCCGGCTAAGGCCGGGGCAGAGCTCCAGAAGTTCCTGGATACGAGCAAATAGCTCTTTCGCTCAGGGGTGGGGCTGTGTGTTCCGCACGGTCCCACCCTTCAGCCCCATGACCGATCCAAAGATCAAAGGCGACCTCTTTTGTCTAAGCTCACAGCCACGCGCCTCCAGACGCCCCCAGTTCCTGTTCCGCGGCAACCTCCGAAGAAACCACTCCTGAAGCGCCTTGCCAGCGGCGGGTTTATCGCAGCCCTGCCCTTCCTTGCCCCTGCTCTGGCCGCATATGTTGTCTTCGTCATCGGCCCGATGGTCAGCGCCGTGCGCCTGAGCCTCTACGAATGGTCAGGCTTCAACACTGACCCGCAGGTGTTCGTCGGGTTCCAGAACTATGTCCGCCTGTTCACCCAGGACGCGGTGTTCTGGACGGCCCTGCAGAACACCGTCATCTGGGTTCTCCTGTCTTTGGTCATTCCGACCACCCTCGGCCTGGTGATGGCACTGTCCCTGAACCGTCCGATCTTCGGCCGGAACCTTTTCCGCTCCGTCTTCTACATCCCGGGGGTGCTGGCGCCGATCGCCATCGCGAACATGTGGCGTTGGATGTACAACCCGAACTACGGCGTCTTCTCAGAACTCGCAAAGGCCTGGCATCTGGGCGACGGTTCAGGCGTTACCTTCCTCAGCGACCCCAAGGTGGCCATTTACGCCATCTTCGCCGCGTTTGTCTGGCAGATCGCCGGCCTGAACATGGTCCTCTTCCTTGCCGGTTTGCAAAGCGTGTCCAAGGAACTCGTTGAGTCGGCCCGCCTGGATGGCGCCAACAACTGGAAGGTCTTCCGCCACGTCACCTTCCCGGCCCTCCGCCCCACCATCGTGGTCGTCATGGTGCTGACCATCGTGCACTCCATCAAGGTCTTCGACCTCGTGGTCGGCATGACAGGCGGCGGTCCCGCCCAATCCTCACAGGTGCTGGCACTCTGGTCTTACTCCCAGTCATTCCTCCAGCACGACTTCGGAATGGGCAACGCGATAGCCACGGTGCTGCTCGCCATCACCCTTGTCCTTGTCATCCCCTACCTGATCTGGTCCACCAAAGGAAACGAAGACTGATGAGCACCCTCACTCTCAGGCCCGCGAAGAACGCCCACGGGACCTCGCGCCCACGCCGCAACGTCGATTACGTCCGCGTCGGGCTGTGGCTCGCACTGGCCGTGACTATGGTCATCTGGGCCATGCCGCTGATCTTTGTGATGTTCACGTCGCTGAAGTCCGAAGCCGCGATCTTCTCCACCTCGTCCTTCTCCCTGCCTGCTGCCGCCGAATGGCAGAACTACGCCGATGCGTTGGAGACCGGAAACCTCCTTACCGCCGGCGGCAACAGCCTCCTCATTGCCGCCATCAAGGTTCCCTTGGGCCTGCTGTTCTCAGCAGCTGCGGCCTTCGGCTTGTCCCGGATCCGCTTCAGGCACAGCAAACTGATCCTGGGGGCCTTCGCGCTGGGTTCCATGGTTCCGATCCAGGTTGCCCTCGGGCCGCTGTTCAAAATCATCCTGGACCTGGGCATGCTTAACAGCCCGCTTGGCGTGATCCTCCCGTATATCGGGTTCGGGCTGCCCATCCAGATCTTCATCCTCCACGGCTTCTTCAGCGCCATACCCAAGGAAATAGACGAAAGCGTCCGCGTGGACGGCGGCGGCAACTGGCGCCTCTTCTGGCAGATCATCCTTCCCCTGTCCAAGCCCGCTCTCGCCGCGCTGTTCATCCTGGACTTCGTGGCCACCTGGAATGAATACGCCATCGCCTTGGTGATCCTGCAGGACCAGGCAGCCCAGACAATTCCGCTGGCCATCCAGGGCTTCCAGTCCCAGTTCACCAGCTCCTACGGTCCGCTGAACGCCTTCACGATCATGTCGATCCTCCCGGTACTCATCGTGTACCTGCTCTTCCAGCGCTACTTCGTCGAGGGCATGTTCAGCGGCGCCGTCAAGGGGTAACACCGCACATTCGCAACAACTTTCAACGCAGAAAGGCCATCATGGCGACCTTTACCGCAACAACCCCGCTCTTCGAGGTCATGCGTGACCCGGCCGGACACGAGATCCTGGCCCACCACGTGCCCGAGCTCGCGGCCAACCCGCTGCTCCATACCCTGTACCACTACCAGCTCGGCTTGATTCTCGGCACCGAGGAATCCCTGCGCAACGACCCGGCTAAGAAAGCCGAGATCCTCGCAAAGATCGAGGCCCTGCAGCCCTCACCGGCGCCCGACCGTTCCGACCGGGACAACGAACCGTCCGCCGGCTACGAGTCCGAATCGGTGGAACGTGGCAGCGCCCAAGCAGACTTCGCGGCCAAGGGACGGAAATGGAAGCGACACGAGATCACGCTGCAGGGCCCCTCCCACGGCAACCCGTTCACGGAAGTCACCCTGACCGCGGACTTCACCTCCGAAGGAGAAACGCTCACGGTTCCCGGCTTCTACGACGGCGACGGGACATACCGTGTCCGGCTGCTTGTCCCGGCAGAGGGGGAGTGGTCCTTCATCACCCGAAGCAACGCCAAGTCCCTGGACGCCATCACCGGAAGCTTCACCGCGGCGGCCGCTTCACCGGATGCCCGCGGCGTGGTCCGAGTGGCCGACACGTTCCACTTCGCTTACGACGACGGAACACCCTACCTTCCGATCGGCACAACCTCCTATGTCTGGACCCATCAGGGCGACGCCCTCGAAGAACAGACCCTGCAGTCCCTGAAAAACGGTCCCTTCAACAAGATGCGCATGTGCGTCTTCCCCAAGTCCTACCTGTTCAACGAAAACGAGCCCGGGATCTACCCCTATGAGGGGACCCTCGAGGACGGCTTCGACTACACCCGGCCCAACCCCGCCTACTACCACCATCTGGAGAAGCGGATCAGCCAACTGGAACAGCTTGGCATCGAGGCAGACCTGATCCTCTTCCATGCCTACGACCGGTGGGGCTTCTCCACGATGAACGCCGCGGCGGATGACCTGTACGTAAAATACGTCACCGCGCGGCTGGCATCCCACCGGAACATCTGGTGGTCGCTGGCCAACGAATTCGACCTCATGTTCGAGAAGACAATCGAGGATTGGGAACGCTTCGCCGCGATCGTGCAGGAGAACGACCCCAACAAGCATCTACTCTCCATCCACAACTGCCGCCAGATGTATGACCACTCCCGCCCGTGGGTCACGCACGCAAGCATCCAGCGGCTGGACATCTACAAGACCGCCGAAATGACCACCCAGTGGCGGCAGGAATGGCAGAAACCCGTCGTCATCGATGAATGCGCCTACGAAGGGAACATCGACCAGGGCTGGGGCAATATCACGGGCGAGGAGATGACGCGGCGGTTCTGGGAAGGTGCCATCCGCGGCGGCTACGTCGGACACGGCGAAACCTACGTCCACCCGGACGACATCCTCTGGTGGGCCAAGGGCGGCAAGCTGCACGGTACCAGCCCGGACCGCATCGGATTCCTGCGCCGCATCCTGGAGGAAAGCCCCGCAGGCCACCTCGAGCCTCTTCCCGGCCACTGGGACGCGCCCAGCGCCGGCATCAAGGACCAGTATGAGCTGATCTACTTCGGCTTCAACCAGCCCACGTACCGGCGGTTCGTCATGCCCCCGGGCATCCGGTTCGAGATCGATGTCATCGACACCTGGAAAATGACAGTGAAAACCCTTCCCGGCACGTTCGAAGGCCGCTTCCGCATCGACCTTCCAGGCCGGCAGTACGTCGCCGTTCGGCTGCGCGCCGTGGCCTGACCTCCAACCAACAGCCGGGGGCGGGTCTTCCTGTCCCCGGCCGGCCATACTTCGCCCATCCCGACCGAAAGCACAAATGTGATCCTCGCCGAGAACGAATCCCGGCTCCTTGCACCGGCCCAGACGATTGCAACCGGCCTGTGGCGCCTGCAACTGCGCGGGGACGAACTGGCCGACTTCGAATACCGCGGGCATCCCGTGCTCAGGGCGATCAGGCCCGTGGTCCGCGATCACGACTGGAGGACGCTGGCGCCGATCGTCGAATCAACAACCTGGAACGACGACGGCAGGTTTACCCTGCGGCTCGTCGTCGCGTTCGCCGGATTTGGCGTCGAATACCGTGCAGACCTGGCTGTCCGGATTTTCGGGGACGACCTCACGGTGACCTTTGATGGTGTCGCGCCCGGCGACTTGCGCAGCAACCGCATCGGCCTGGTGGTCCTGCACCGACCGGACGACGCCGGGCGCAACGTCACCATCACGGCACCAGACCAGACCCGCACCAGTAGCGCGTTTCCCACGGACATCAGCCCGCACCAGCCGTTTATTAACATCGCAGCGATGGGGTGGGAACGCGACGGCACTGCGTTCGGGCTCGCATTCAGCGGCGACATCTTTGAAACTGAGGATCAGCGGAACTGGACCGACGCTTCCTTCAAGACCTACAGCACGCCGCTGTCACGTCCCTTCCCCGTCACCGTCCATGCCGGGGACCGGGTGCACCAGAGCGTCCGTCTGACCGCCGCACCAGCAGACATGGCGGCATCAGCAGACCAGACGCCAGAAGCTCCGGAACCTCCGCCCGAGGTGCTGACTGTGCGCGGGCAGGCCCAAGGCCGCGTACCCGCCTTGGGAACGTCGTCGTCCCCGTCAGCTATCGGACTCGGCGAGGTACGCGGCCTGGGCGCACTGATCGTCGAAGTTCCGGGAGATGACACCGCCTCAGCCACCCAAATCCTGGGGCATGCCGTGCAGCA
Organism: Arthrobacter oryzae; assembly: GCF_030812315.1. Lineage (GTDB taxonomy): Bacteria > Actinomycetota > Actinomycetes > Actinomycetales > Micrococcaceae > Arthrobacter > Arthrobacter oryzae_B. The sequence continues at coordinate 241,817 of NZ_JAUSSM010000007.1, forward strand.
GGCAGCAGAGCTGGGCGCGGCGCTGGACGTGAGGATCATCGCGACCGGCCCCGGGGAAATTCGGGCCGTGATGGACCTGCTGCCCTTAGAAAACGCAAACAGAATCGGCGCTTTCAGCTCCCGCAGCCACGTCACAGAGCCTGACCTGTGGGAGGAACTGCACTCCGAAGCGCAGCGGCGCGGTTTCACGGGCGCACTCCTAGCCGGGGCCCGCGCCCATTTCGCCGAACTCAACCGGCGCCGGGAGGTCCTACCCGGCAATGCCGATGCGATTACTTACAGCATTACACCCCAGATGCACGCCACCGAAGTACCCCACATCGTCGAAAGCCTCCCCATCCAACGGCAAACGGCGCTGAACGCGCTCCGGATCGGGTCCGGCAAACCACTGCACATCGGACCCGTGACGCTCAAACCACGCTTCAACGCCGTCTCCACCGACGGGGCTAATGACGCGGGGACCATCGAGGAAATGATCGCCGACCCGCTGCAGGCAGAAGACTTCACAGCCGCCTGGTTGCTGGGCAGCATCGCGGCCCTGACCCTGCCCGGCGTCGAATCCGTCAGCTACTTCGAGGCCAGCGGAACCAGGGGTTTGCTCACCGACGCTGGCACCCCGACGCTGGCATTCCACCTTCTTGAAAAACTGGCGGCCTTGCGCGGCGCCGACGTGCTAGAGGTCGAGGGTGCCGTCCCCGGGCTGGTTCTCTACCCGGCTAAGTCGGGCTCCGGCGTCGTGCTCTTTGCCGCGAATCTCACGGCCAAACCGCTGCGCGCGGCGGTAAAGCTTGAACACGGCTACACGCGCACCTTAGACATTCCCGCTTGGTCGGCAATAGTCCGGCCGCTGGGCTGAATCCACCAAACACGAAATGAGGAACATGATGTCCAACAGGCTTTCAGGCAAGACCGCCCTCGTCACCGGGGCCGGGTCAGGCATCGGACTGGCCGTGGCGCAACGCTTCACCGCCGAAGGTGCCCGGGTGTACTTCGCCGACATCAACATTGAAGCTGCCGAAAAAGCAGCCGCCGCCACCGGCAACGACAGTGCCGCCGCCCTTCCGATGGACATCTCGGACGAGGCCAGCGTAGAAGCCGCCTATGGCACCATCGCCGCCGGGGGCCTGCTGGACATCGTCGTAGCCAACGCCGGCGTCCAACTCTTTGGCCAGGACGCCAAAGTCGGCGACCTCTCCCTGGAAGTCTGGGAAAAAACCGTAGCGATCAACCACCGCGGGGCGTTCCTGACGCTCAAGCACGCCGTGCGGGCCCTCGAGGGCCGGGGCGGATCGATCATCTGCACTGGCAGCCCCACAGCGGTAGTCGCGTGCGGGCAAACGTTCACCGCCTACTCCAGCTCCAAGGCCGGCGTCCACGGGCTTGCGCGCGTCGTGGCCGCCGACTATGCCAGAGAAGGCATCCGCGTGAACACCGTGGTGCCTGGTTACACCGAGACCCCTCTCGTGCAGACCATCGCAGACGATCCATTCAGCCGCGCGGGCCTGGTCGACTCCACCATGCTCGGTCGGGCAGGCACCGCCGCCGACGTCGAAGGGATCATGGTTTTCTTGGCCAGCGATGAATCGGCCTACGCGACAGGCGGCCTCTTCACCGTCGACGGCGGCCTCACGGCACTCTGACAACCCCACGCCAAACAACGTTTCCGGGACCGGGACGACGGCGGGAAGTCCCGCCGTCGTCCGCTTCTTGTCCGCTGCCGGCGCCGATGTGTACGATCGTACGCATGCCTGATTGCTTCGCGGGAGATCCACGCACGAACCGGGAGCGGATGCTGTCCGGAGACCTCTATATTGCCGATGATCCGGACAACGCCGCTGCCTTCCACCGCGCCCTGCAACTGACGCACCGGTACGCGGCCGCCTACATTGAGGACCCGGGATCAGCGCGGCCCATCCTTGAGGAGCTCGTGGAAGACCTCGGGGAGAACGTCGACGTCTGGCCTCCCCTGTCGGTGGACTACGGCAGCTACATCACCATCGGAGCCGGGACGATTATCAATTCGGGCCTGACCGCCCTGGACGTCGCCGCCATTACGATCGGCCGTGACTGCCAGATCGGCCCGAACGTCCAGCTGCTCACCCCCACCCATCCGGTGGACCCCCAGCCGCGCCGGGACAAGCTGGAGGCCGCCGAGCCGATCACCATCGGGGACAACGTTTGGCTGAGCGGCGGAGCCATAGTGCTGCCAGGCGTGACAATCGGGGAGAACAGTGTGATCGGCGCCGGCGCCGTCGTCACCAAGGACGTCCCCGCCAACGTGGTGGCCGTGGGCAATCCCGCCCGCGTCGTGCGCTCCATCTAGGCCCATGGCGCAGCGTCGCTTTGACCCGGAACGCCGCGATCGGATTATCGATGCGGCCCTGGACGTGATTGCCGAACACGGCGTTGCCGGAGCATCACACCGGAAGATCGCCGCCCAGGCCGATGTGCCGCTGGGATCAATGACCTACCACTTCAGCGGCATGGAGGACCTGCTGCATGGGGCGTTCACCCGCTTCTCCACCGCCATCTCCGCCCGTTTCGAAGCAGGCCTCCTGCAGGCGCATACCTTGGAAGAGGCACGGGAAGCGGTGGTGGATCTGATCCACGAGGACCTGAACGTGTCGGCCCGGGAGCTGGTTCTGACCCAGGAGTTGTACACGCTTGCGGCCCGGGACGCGGCCTACCGGGCCATCACCCACGCTTGGATGCGGCAGAGCCGCACCTCGTTGGCCCGCCACTTCGACCCGGTCACGTGCCGGATGCTGGACGCTCTGATCGAAGGCTCCTTCCTGCACGCAGCCCTGGATACGGAACAGCATGACCGGGCGGTGACGGCAGAAGCCGTCGCCCGGATCACCACTCCCGTCTCTTCACGGGATCACTGACGGCTCCGACAAACGCAAGCGGACGACGGCGGGAGGTCCCGCCGTCGTCCGGCCCTTACGAATCGCCGTTGTGGTGTCTGCCCAACTGGGCCACCATGATCGTATGAACGCTGAAACACCGAAGGCCGAGGAGCTGAGCCTTCCGCAGGCTCTCCTCCTCCTGGCGACGAACGACAAGAACGGCGAAGCTGAACTGCCGATAGTCGTACTCAAAGCCGCTCTGGCAGGGGCAATACTGGCTGAGCTGCACCTCCGCGGTGCAATCGGGCTGCAGGGAAAGCACGTCAGGGCTACCGGCACCGCCACGCAACCGGATTTCCAGCACCAACTGGACCTCATCCGGGACAAATCACGGCCGCACACGCCCAAGCGGTGGGTCTCGATGCTGGAAAGCCGCGCCGAACTGCACCGTGTCTACGAGGGCATGGTGTCGCTGGGCATCGTGGATCACGTCGGCGAAAAACACCTCGGTCTGTTCGGGTCCACGCGGTATCCGGAGAAAGACCACGCCCCGGAAGCGGCGATCCTGCAGAAGATCCAGGCCGCGCTGGGCGGTTCGCTGTCCGACTCCAGGACCACGGCACTGATCGCACTCCTTCAGGCAGCAGGGCTGCTCGACAGGCTTTTCCCGGCAGCAGATCAGGGCCGGGTAAGGCAACTGGTGAAGGACCACTGGCCGTCCCGTGCGGTGACGGACGAACTGCGCATGATCAGGCTGGCGGAGGCTGAAGCCGCCACGTAGTCGACCGTTGTGGCGGATGCCCAACAGGTCCACCATGAAGGTATGAACGCTGTGACACCGAAGGCCGAGGACCTAAGCCTTCCCGAGGCTTTCCTCCTTCTGGCAACGAACGACAAGGACGGCGAACCTGAACTGCCGTTGTACGTACTGAGGACCACCTTGGCCGGGGCGATACTTGCTGAGCTGGACCTGCTCGGCGCCATCGCGCTGGAGGGGAAGCACGTCAAGGCCAGCGGAACCGCCCCTGAATCGAAGTTCCAGCACGAGCTGGAGCTCATCCGGGAAAAACCACGGCCCCACACTCCCAAGCGGTGGGTCTCCATCCTGGAGGGCCGCGGCGAAGTGCAACGTGTGTACGAAGGGATGGCGTCGCAGGGCATCGTGGAGCATATCGGCGAAAAGCACCTGGGCCTGTTCAAGTCCACGCGCTACCCGGAGAAGCAGCACGCTCCCGAAGCGGCGCTCCTTCAGAAGATCCAAGCAGCACTCGGCCTGAAGCCGTCGGGCGCAGCGCCGTTGGATGCCGCGCCGCCTGATGCAGCGCCGTTGGATGCCGCGCCGCCTGAAGCGCCAGCCATGCCAGCAGGTGCCACGCCGCCGGGTGCCGCGCCGGCAGGTGCCACGGTGCCGGCAGACGCAACACTGGCAGGTGCAACACCGCCGACCGCCGCACCGCCTGCCGCACCGCCCGTTGCAGCGCCGCCCGATGCCAGGACCACGGCACTGATTGCGCTGCTTCAGGCAGCCGGCCTGCTCATCAAGCTTTTCCCGGAAGCAGATCAGGACCGGGCGGTTGAACTCGTGAAAAACCACTGGCCGTCCCGAGCGGTGGAGGACGAACTGCGCCTGATCCGACTGGGGCTGGCAGAAGCCGCAAGCTAACGGGCCAGGACCTGAGCCCTGTTCGTCGGCAACGCCCCGGCGTTAGGATGCCGTGTGACTTTCACCCACGGCTTCGCGGACAACAACGGCCTACGCATGTACTACGAGGTCCACGGACAGGCGGTGCCCGGCCAGGCCCCGCTGCTCCTCATACCCGGCGGCGGCTCCACCATCGGCACCAACTTCGCAGAAGTCCTCCCGCTACTGGCCGGACACCGCCAGGTGATCGCCGTTGAGGAGGAGGGCCATGGGCGCACCCAGCCGACCAGCCGCCCCCTCACGGCCGAGAACTCGGCCGGCGACATCCTCGCTGTCTTGGACCGGCTCAATGTGGAAGCCGTGGATGTGCTGGGCTTCAGCGCCGGCGGCCACACCGCCGTCGCGCTGGCCCTCGGGCGGCCGGCTGCGGTCAGGCGCCTGATCGTGGCTTCCACCTTTGTGAGCCGCGATGCCGTACCGGACGAGTTCTGGGACGGCATGGCGAGGGCCACCCTGGATGACATGCCGGACACCTACAAGGACGCCGACCGCCTCCTCAACCCTGAACCCGGCCACTTGGAACGACTCTTCGAGCTGGACAGGCAGCGCATCCTGGACTTCACCGGATGGTCCGTCGAAGAGCTGGGCACCATCACGGCACCCACGCTCATCGTGAGCGCCGACCGCGACGTTGTCAGCGCCGAATACGCCGCGCGGATGGCCGGAATGATCCCGGGCGCACGCCTGCTGATCGTTCCCGGCGGCCACGGCGACTACCTCGGCGAACAGGCCGCCAGCGGAGGGGATTTTCGGACGATGCACGCCACCCTTCCGTTCCTCCTGCGGTTCCTCAGCGAGCAGGCCGGGTAGGGGAGCGGACCCAAACGCAAGCGCACGACGGCGGGACGTCCCGCCGTCGTCCGCCCCACCCCGTATCATCGGGACCACCCGTCACCCGGAGAGTGGAGTAGCACATGCAGCTCGGCGCCTTCTCGATCAGCGTCAGCGTTAAGGACATCGCGGCATCGGCCGCGTTCTACGAGAAACTTGGCTTCAGCAGTTTCGGGGGCGACATCACCCAGAACTGGTTGATCCTGAAGAACGGCGAGACCGTCATCGGCCTCTTCCAAGGGATGTTTGAGAAGAACATGCTGACCTTCAACCCGGGCTGGAACCAGAACGCCGAGGGGCTCGGCTCCTTCACCGATGCGCGCGAGCTCCAGCAGGACCTGAAAGCCCAGGGCACGGAGTTCGTTTCGGAGGCCGACGAGGCAACCACCGGGCCTGCGAGCTTCATCGTGGTGGACCCGGACGGCAGCCCGGTCCTTGTCGACCAGCACCGCTGACCGGCACCGCCCGCAAACAAAGCAGACGACGGCGGGAGGTTCCGCCGTCGTGCGCTTGAACCTGCACTACTTGCCGGCGGGCTGGAACAGCTCCACCACGTTGCCGGCCGGATCTTCGAGCAGGATCTGCTGACCGCCCGGACCGGTGACAATGTCGTTCCGGAACGTGACGCCTGCCGCCCGCAGCCGGTCCACCTCAGCCGCGATATCGCCCACGATGAGGTGGATGCGGTTCCATCCGCCCGGTGAAGGCACCGTGCCATCCGGCATTGGCCGGCCGGCCGAGCTGGTTGGCCCGCTCAGCAGAAGCCGCAGCTGACCGCGGGCGACGTCCGCGAACGCCGGTGCGGCGCTCATACTTAGGGTGAATCCGAGGTGCTTTGTGTAGAAAGCGATCGCCGCGTCGACGTCGTCCACCATGTACCGGACGCTGACAAGGTCCGTGTCGTCGGGCATTTCCAGCTCCTTTCCGAACTCGAGTGGTCACCCGGCGTCGGCTGGTTTGGCGAGCGATATTTCCGTGTGGGTAATGACGGCGGAGCACTGGAACTGCGCGCTGCAGGTTTGCAGGTAGACAGAAGCTGCGGCGGCACCTTCATTGAACGCCATCATGTTTGGAATGACTCGTATGGTGACTGTCTGGGCCTGCTTGGTGCAGCTGAGCTGATCGTTTCCGCCGCCGCCGGCGATCCGTCCTTCACTGACTCTTTGGGTGATTTGGACGACGGGAATTGCGATGATCAGGGCGGGGTCGGAGTCGCACACGAAGGTGACGGGAACATCCACCGCGGCGCCGTCGGCGACGAGTATTCCCGGGCCCGCGCTCACGAGTGCGGCGGGGGCTGCCTGCGCGGGGGTGGCGATGGTCACGAGCATTGCGGCAAGAGCGGCGGCGAGGCAGCTTCTGGTGCCTAACATCAGGTTCTCCCTTGAATGGAGGCGTGGCGTCCTGTGTTCCGCATTGTCGGCCAGTGCGGTGACTGGGGCGTCTATTTATGTACGGGGCGTAGCCCCTGACGGCAGCGCCGTTCGGGGCGCCGCCTGATGCGGCCGAAAGTCCGGTTGGCCGAAGACTACTCACTACCTGCCGGTGTGACAATAGCAATCAGGCGACAACGCAAGCGGACGACGGCGGGAGATCCCGCCGTCGCCGGAGCCCTTGAATCCGCCCCAGGGCATTTCGTTGGCGATGACGAGGTGCGAATTGACCCAGACGGTGCCGAAGTCGAGCCGGCGGGGAGCGGACAGCGAGCGGGCCGAGTTCGTGGTCCACACCGAGGCGGCGAGACCGTAGACGGTTTGGTTGGCCCGGCTGATGGCCTCTTCCTCGGTGCTGAAGGTCTCCACCGACACGACCGGGCCGAAGATCTCCGTGCTGGTGATCGCGGCTCCGGCAGGCACACCGGTCACGACGGTGGGTTCGATGAAGTAGCCCGCGCCCTCGATGGCGTTGCCTCCGACGGCGATCGTGAGGCCCTTCAAATCTTTGCACATTGCACCAGACAGGACGGGAGGCGGGACGGTTTCGTCGAAACGGTGCGGGCACTGAAGAATGGGGGCATGGCCGACATTATCGAATTCCTGGAAGCTCGGGTTGCCGAGGACGAGGCAGCCGCGGAGGAACTGGGGGAGATCGGACGAGGTCGCCAGGCGATCGGCGCCCGCCTCGAAGTTTCTCCGTTCGCAGCCGCCCGTGTGCTGGCCGAATGCGCCGCCAAGCGGAAGATTCTGGGGAACGTCCCGTTGGTTACTGACATACCGTCGCAGATGGGCGGGACCAGCGAGTACGTTCTGATGTGCCTGGCCTCTGTGTATAGCTGGCACCCGGAGTACCAGGAGGGCTGGTCCGTCGCCGGCTAGGAGTCAGCTCGCCGCCTGCGACCAGCTGCCAGTCAATGCGGCACCAGCCCGCCGCGATGGCTGTTGGGCCGGGGTCCGTCTCCCGAACCTTTGAACAGCCCGACGATGCCCCTGATCAAGCTGACTGTGGCAATCTTCAAGAGGAAAACCACACCCTGAATGGCTCCGGCCACAACCAGGAGCAGCAAAATCGTGACGAGGATCGGCAGCAGCAGAAGGACAATCACGGCAATTGCCGCCATGTACATGAGGGCATACCCGGCAGCGGCTGTCGGATCCACTGGACTTCCTATCAACAACCGGACCAATTGCTCCGGATACCTGCTGCATTTTTAGCACCAAACTGCCAGCCTCAAACAGGGCCAATCGTCCCGGGTCATCATCCGGCGCCCGCCCTGGAGGCTGGAAAATACGGAAGGGTGCAGCCCGTGCTCGGGGGGCACCCTTCCTTGTGTTGCAGGCCTATTCCTTGAAGGCGTCCTTGACCTTCTCGCCGGCCTGCTTCAGGTCCGCTTTTGTTTGGTCGGCCTGACCTTCGGCCTTCAGGCCCGGGTCATTCTTGGCCTCTCCGGCAGCTTCCTTGCCCTTGCCGCCAAGCTTCTCGGCAGCATTCTCAATCTTGTCATCCAGACCCACGGTGATACTCCCTCCGGTTGGTGCCGCCAGCGATCCGCCCGCGGCTCACAAGATCATCGTAAACCCGATTCAGGCCAGATGGTAAGCATGCTGATTGTGTGATTGCGCCTAGTGGGCGCCGTCGAAATTCCAAGAACGGATGCTAGCGAAGCCGGATAAGACCAGCACTGGTGGGTCTGAACCCGCATGCATCGAAGTAGAAGCTCTTCAGATGATCGTCGAAGTCGACATGGATCCATTCGCAGCCCGCTTCCCTGGCTTGCTCCGTGGCAACGGCAAGGAGTCTTTTCCCAACGCCCTGACGGCGCGCCCTTTGTGCCACCAAAGTGTCTTCGATGAAGGCATGCGCGTGGCCGTCCCAGATCACGTTGACAAAGCCGACGAGGCCCTGATCGTCACGCGCTGTGACCCACCCCAGGCTGAGGCGCGAGAGCACGTCGATCCAGTCGTGCTCAACGTAGGCGTGGTCGAAGCCCTCGGCGTGCAGCTGATTGATTTCTTCGTTCCTAAACGCTCCGCGCCATTCCCAAGCAATCGTCATGCTGAACAGCATTGCATGACCCTAGCCCGCCGGGTTGGCGGTCCATCCGGTGAGCGGCAGGAGGTCAGCGGCAATGTCCTGCACGCTGCGGTTGATCACGCAATGTTTGACTTTCAGGGCGGCGAGCTGGGCATGGAGTTCGAACGCCACGGAGCTCTTCCCCACACCCGACCGGCCACCGAGGAAAAGAACTTCACTCTGCATGTTCACCCCTCGAGTATTGCCTGGGTTGGGGCACGATGGGCTGGTGACTACCGATGCTGAGCGACTCTTTCTGACCTATATCCAAAGGAACCCGATCAACCGGCAAATCCTTCAGTTGGCGCCGGCACTGGGTGTTTCGGACTGGTGGCTGACGGCGGGTGCACTGTTCCAGACCGTCTGGAACGTTCTGGACGGCAGGGACCCCGGCGCCGGCATCCGGGACTACGATTTGTTCTATTTTGACGCGGACACTTCCTACGAGGCGGAGGATGCGGTAATTCACCGGGCACGGGAACTGTTCAAAGGCCTGGACGCGGAAGTCGAAGTACGCAACGAAGCCCGTGTGCACCTTTGGTACGAGGAGCATTTCGGGGTCCCCGCCGTGCCGTTCACCAGCACGTCCGACGCGATAGATCACTTCGCAGCCAAGACCTGCTGTTTCGCAGTCACGGCCGACGAACACGGCGGCGTCACAACGTACGCGCCGCACGGTTACGACGACCTCTTCGGCCGGAACGTGATACCTAATCCCGTCCTTGCCCCCAGGGACGTATACCTGACCAAGACCAGGCGGTGGAGCACGGAATGGCCCTCACTCAACATCCAACCCTGGCCTACGGTCAACGCTTAGGACGGTAGTGAGGCCCGCCAGCCAGATGGCCACGGCGTTGGTGGGAACGATCGTGGCCATGCCCAGCCATTCGTGGAGGCCAAGGATCTGCCCCAGGAACACGGTGCCGGAGAGCGCGGCGAGGATGGGGTTGATGCTCATGAACACACTGAAGAATCCCGCTGGCACGTGCCGGAGCGCGATGAGGTCGGCGGCGTACGGAATCACCGAGCACAGCAGACCGGCAATAACGGCGTACAGCAATGCCGGACCGGCGAATGCCCCTTTGCTGGCCAGGTAGACGGCCACCGGCAGGTAAAACACCAGGGAAATGAGCGTCGCCGCGGCAGGGGCCTGCAGCCCGGGCAGCCGCTGGCCCGCGACCCGGTTGAGAAGGATGTACGCCGCCCAACCCGCGGCACTTGCCATGCCGATAGCAATCCCGACGAAGTCGCTGGTGGGTCCGGCATCACAAGAACGAAGACGCCCACACCTGCTGCCAGCCCGCACAGCACATCCCGGCGGGCCCTCGACCCCAGCAGGGCCACGGCCAGCGGCCCGAGGAATTCCAGGGTGACGGCAAGGCCCAGCCCGATCCGTTCGATGGCCATGTAGAGGCTGATGTTCATCAGGGCGGTTGCTGCGCCGAGCAGGAGGACCGGCCACCACTGCCGCCAGGTCACCCCGACGGCCGCCGGGGAACGGATCATCGAGCATGCGCGAAGCGTGCTTGACCAGGTCGCGTTGCTGGAACGCGTTGCCCAGGACCAAAGCGGCGAGCTCAAAGTGAGCTACGCGTGGTCGGCGCTGGGCCGCCGCACCGTGGCCCTGCAGCGGAAATGGCAAGAGCTGCACCCCGGAGTCCGCCTGATCTGGGTGCAGTCGAACGCCCCGACGGGCGGCCTCGCGAACGGGTCTGTTGACGTAACCATTGTCAGGCGTACCCTCAGTGACAACCGCTTCGGGTCCACGCTGATCGGGACTGAAGCGCGGTACGGCGCCCTCGCCAAGGCTGATCCGCTCGCCCGGCGGCGTTTCCTCCGCCTGGCCGACTTCTCCGGACGAACGATTGCCGTCGATCACCGCACGGGAACCACTACGGAAGACCTCTGGTCCGACCTGACGCGGCCGGCGTCGGTCCGGCTGGTGCACGGCGTCGACGAATGGCTGACGCTCATCTCCACGGGGCAGGCCATCGGCATGTCCTCGGAGGCCACAGCTGCGCAGAATCCACGGCCGGGGATCGTGTACCGGCCGGTCCGCGATGCCGCGCCGATTTCTGTGTGCCTCGCATCCTGGAAAGACGATCCATCGGTACTCGTCGCGGACTTCATCCGGCTGGCGCAGGAAGCGTTCATCCCTGACCACCCGGCACTGCAGGGGGGGCAGCGCCGAACGCAAAGCGGACGACGGCGGGAGGTCCCGCCGTCGTCCGCCATCCCGGACCGAACAATTCAACAAAAGGATTGTTGGTCGCCCGGGGTAAATTCAGGGTATGGCCACCCTGAACCCGAACGCCGAAACTCACGCCTCCCGCCAACTCCAGGGTGGACCGCAGGGAGCGCCCGGAGCGCCCGGCGGAGCGTCCAGGCTGCGGGTCGCCGTGCCGTCCGTGGCGGCCAGGGTAGCCGCGGAGCTCCGGCTGCAGATCGCCGAGGGCGCGCTGCCGCCGGGAACGAAACTCAAGGAAGAGGCCCTTTCCGGCGAGCTCGGTGTCTCCCGCAACACTGTCCGCGAAGCATTCGCCGAACTTGTGAGCGAGCGCCTGGTTGTCCGCGAGCCCAACCGCGGGGTCTTCGTTGCCAGCTTGGGCGCCAAGGACATCCATGACGTCTACACCGTCAGGCGCGCCATCGAGGTGAGCGCCGTCCGCGGCGGGGGCAGTCCCGAGAGCATCGCCTTGGTGAGGGCCGCCGTCGAGGAGGGCAAAAGTGCAGCCGCCGCCGGGGACAACGAACGCCTCGGCAGCGCCAACCAGCACTTCCACGGCGCCCTGGTGGCCATGGCGGACAGCGAACGGCTGAACACCATCATGTCGCAGGTGCTTGCCGAGATGCGGCTCTTCTTCCACAAAGCCGCCGTTGACGGCGGCTTCTACCAGGACTGGCTGGCGGACAACGAACAGATCTGCAAGGCCCTGGAAGCCGGGGACGCGGAGCTCGCGGCCGACCGCCTTACCGACTACCTCACTCGGTCAGAAGAGCACCAGACTGCGGTCCATGCGGCGGGGCCGGAAGCTTCGAAGTAGCTCTTCCCGCTCTGCATCCGAAAACTGCCCGCGACGGCCGAATCACCCTCAACCCTTGACGGTGTGATCTGCGTCGCGTAAATTGTTCAACAAGTTCGGATTGTTCAACAATCCAACGATTGCTCGCATTTTCGACTTCCGCAGCCCCTCACGGTAGCCGCACCGGCGCCCCTAATGCCCCGACTTGCAACGCCGCAAGGCTGGACAAAGCGCACACGCACCATCCGCCCGCACACGGATGACATCCACACTCTTCATGGAGGATACAAATGGCCACTCCATCAGTAATGGCCCCCGCTGACCCGAAACCCTTTGTAGGGCGCAAGGGCATGTACAAGGCCTTCGCGGCCAGCCTGACCGGAACGGCGCTGGAGTTCTACGACTTCGCCGTCTACTCCGCCGCGGCCGCGATCGTTTTCCCGCTGATCTTCTTCCCGGCCTCGGACCCCGTCACGGGCACCCTGCTGGCCTTCTCCACCTACGCTGTGGGCTACATTTCCCGGCCCGTCGGCGGCATCATCTTCGGACGGCTCGGGGATGAGATCGGCCGCAAGAAGATCCTGGTCATCACGCTGATGCTGATCGGCGTCGCCACGTTCCTCATCGGCCTGCTGCCCACGTACGACAACATCGGCATCATCGCCCCCGCCATCCTGGTCTTCCTCCGCTTCGCACAGGGCGTCGGCGTCGGCGGCGAATGGGGCGGAGCAGTCCTGCTTTCCAGCGAATTCGGCGACCCGAACCGCCGCGGGTTCTGGGCCTCCGCCGCGCAAATCGGCCCGCCCGCCGGCAACCTGATGGCCAACGGCGCGCTTGCCGTCCTGACTCTGACCCTGTCCGAAGAGGACTTCCTGAACTTCGGCTGGCGCATCGCCTTCCTGATCTCGGCACTGCTGGTGGCATTCGGCCTCTGGATCCGGCTCAAGCTTGAAGACACCCCCATCTTCAAGGCCATGGAAGCCAAGGGAGACAAGCCCAAGTCCCCCATCCGGGAAGTCCTGGCAACCCAGCGCCGGCCCCTCATCGCAGCCATGCTGAGCCGCATCGGCCCGGATGTGCTCTACGCGATGTGCACCGTCTTTACCCTCACCTACGGCATTCAGGAACTTGGCTTCGACCGCGGCCAGGTGCTGGTGGCCGTACTCATCGGTTCAGCTCTCCAGATCTTCACCATGCCGCTGGCCGGGGCCATCTCCGACCGCATCAACCGCCGGCTGGTCTACGGAATCGCCGCCGTGGCCGCCGCCGTCTGGGCATACCTGTTCTTCATCGTCCTCGAAGGGCGGTCCCCGGTCATGCTGATCGTGGGAACGGTGCTGGGCCTGCTCTGCCACTCGTTCATGTACGGACCCCAGGCAGCATTCGTCGTTGAACAGTTCTCGCCGCGGCTCCGCTCCACCGGCAGCTCGCTGGCCTACACCTTCGCCGGAATCATCGGCGGCGCCATCGCACCGTTCATGTTCACGCTCCTGCTGAGCACTTTCCACAGCTGGGTCCCGGTTGCCATCTACCTCAGCGTCGCCTGCCTCCTGACCCTGGTGGGCCTGGCCCTGGGCCGGGACTCCAATGTTGCCGAGGACGAGGAGTACCTGCAGTCCTCCACTGAGCTGGTGGAAACGCGATGAACCGGGCCAACGCCCTGCTGGCGCCCGCCGACGCACGCCTGAAGTTCCGCAGCGGCCTGGTGACCCCCACCTCCGGTTGGAGTGACGGCTACACCCAGGCCAACCTGATCGCGGTCACGGCCGACTACGCCGACGAGTTCATTGAATTCTGCCGGCTCAATCCCAAGGCCTGCCCCGTCATAGACGTCATCCCGGCGGGACAGTACGAAAGCGCCCTCGCCGCAGGGTCCGACATCCGCACCGACATCCCCGGCTACCGGGTGTGGGTGGACGGCGAACTTGCCGGCGAAGTCAGCGACGTCAGTTCGGTCTGGCGTGACGACATGGTGAGCGTCCTCATCGGCTGCAGCTTCACCTTCGAAGCGGCGCTTGCCAGCGCCGGCATCCCGCTGCGGCATACCGAAACCGGCCGCAACGTCCCCATGTACCGCACGAACATCGAATGCACTCCTGCGGGACGGATCCACGGCCCGATGGTGGTTTCGATGCGCCCCATGCCGCCCGAACTGGTCGAAACGGCCATCCGGGTGACGTCGGAGGTGCCGAAGGTACACGGCAGCCCGGTACACGTCGGCTCGCCCGGGGACCTCGGCATCGCCGACATCAGCCGGCCCGACTTCGGCGACGCGGTGGAGATCCGTCCGGGGGAAGTGCCGGTTTTCTGGGCCTGCGGCGTGACACCGCAGAGTGCAGTGATGGCATCCAGGCCGTCCTTTGCCATCAGCCACGCCCCCGGACATATGTTCATCACTGATGTTCCCGAAAGCACCTACCGGGAACCGGCAGGAGCGTCATCGTGAAGAAGAGAATTCCCGTTGCCGAGAAGCGGGCACGCAGGATCATCAACCTCTCGGCGCCGCGGCGGCAGGCCACCGGCACCCACTGCGAACTGACCGGAGTCTGGCAGAGCCCGGCAGGAGCGACTATCTCGCTGTACGAGGGCCAGCTCCTCCCCAGCGATGCCGGCCGGCCATGCGTCTGGACGTACGCAGGCCAACCGGCAAGCAAGGCCGGTTCCGGAGACGCCCGGTGGCCGGCCTCCGGGCATCACAGACAGTAGGGGCAGAAGACGGCAAGCGGACGACGGCGGGACTTCCCGCCGTCGTCCGCTTCGTTAGTTTGGCTTGGGCTCAGTTACGGACTCAGCTGCCCTGCAGCCGCGCACCATTGTGCGTCCGGGCATTCGGTCCTAGGGTGGGGCGATCTCACCCATGACCAGGAGGAGCAATGTCCGGCGAGCCAGCGTTCTTTGAAATCGGCGTCGAAGATCCCCAGCGGGGCAAAGCGTTCTACGGGGCGCTCTTCGGCTGGGACTTTACGCCGGGGCCCTCGGCTGGAGGAGGATTCATGATCGGCACCCCCGGGCTCGCCGGCGGGATGCACGGCGGCGACGCCGGCGCCGTACCGTACCTCTTCTTCCGGGTGGACGACATGGACGCCGCACTGGACCGGGTCCGGGATCTGGGCGGCTCTGTTGATGAACCTGAACTTGGGGACGAGACCAGCGCGGGGGAGTACGGCAGGTTCAAGCTCTGCAAGGACGACCAGGGCTCAGCCTTCGGCCTCCACGAACCTCCGCACCCGGCGGCCCAGGTACTTTAGCCTTCAGATATTGGCGTAGAGGACGACGGCAGGAGATCCCGCCGTCGCGCACCAACAAAGACATGGGGTGCTACGGCAGCCGCGACGGGCGCAGCAGCGTGGGCGTGCCGGCATTTTCGGGGTCGAGGGGCACCGGGCTGATCAGTACTGCGGGCCCTCGGTGCAGGATGCCGTCCGAGAGCGGCTGGCAGCGCACGCCGCCCCGCCCGCGCATCGCTTTGTGGGCGCCCGGGGCGAGCATCTGGTCCATCCACGCGCAGGGGTGGGCCGGCCTGCCTGCCCGCAGCCGCACGATGTCCCCGCACGATTCCAATGCGAACTCCTCGCCTAGAAGGGGCGCCAGGTGGGCACCCCGAAGGACCACGTTGCGCCGCGTCAGCAGCGGGTCAAACGGTGCGGTTCCGAGCTCCGCGGCCATGGCTTCGAGGGCCTCGACCGCAATCAGCGTCACGGCCGCGTCCATGTGCGCGGCCTTGCCGAAGAACCGGTCGCCCACAATGCCTTTGCCGGTCACCAGTTCTACCTGCTCGGCGTCAGTCGTGGGGACCACGGCCGCACCCTCGCGTGCGCGTCCGAAGTACGCGTGCGCCGGCGACACGAGCAGGTGCAGTACTTCCACGTCGTATCTGTAGCTTGCCGTCATGCCTCAAAACTATCCTCCATCGCGGGCGCCTGCACCGGCACCACGTAGCGTTGGCCAAGGCGGACGGACACCGGGACTACGATGGGTTCCTGGCCCGGATAAGCGCACCCGCGCTGGATAGGACACGAGTGACTACTGACCGCACGGCCAACGGGGCCGCAGACAATGACGCGGCGGCGTACTTCCGCGCCAAACTCAACTTCGAGATCGATGTCATGGACGTAGCAGAGAACCTCCCGGCCGGAGGATTCGTGCTCGTTGACACCCGAAGGCGCGCATCCTGGGAGCACGGCCACATCCCCGGTGCTGTGCACCTGCCCACCGCAGATACCCCGTCCCGCGCCGCGGAACTGATCCCAGCCGGAACCGATGTGGTGGTCTACTCCTGGGGGCCGGGCTGTAACGGCAGCACGTTTGCCGCCCTGGCGTTCGCCGAACTCGGGTATCCCGTGCGGGAAATGATCGGCGGCATCGAGTACTGGGCACGGAACGGTCTTCCGGTGGAGACGGCCGACGGCGTCACCCCGGGGAAGCCCGACGTGCTGGTGACGGCGCACACGCTGTAGTCCGCCAGGTTACGGGCCACGATCCTGGCGGTCCCGCTCCTTCTCGGAGCGGCGTGGCTGTTCGGGTGACCACCCGGAAAACGCACGACGGCGGCACTCACCCGAGTGCCGCCGTCGAACCTTAACGCCAGGGACTAGGCGGTGACCGCCAGGGCGTCGATCTCCACGAGCATGACCTCGTGCGGGAGGTCGACGAACACGGTGGTGCGGCTGGGCAGTGCGCCGCTGGGGACGTTTTCCTTGATGAATTCGCCGTAGACCTCGTTCATGGCGGCGAAGTCGTCGCGGGTGGTGAGGTAGACGCGGAACATCAGCACGTCCTCGACGGAGGAGCCGCCTGCTTCGAGAATGGCCTTGACGTTTTCCAGCGTGCGGCGGGTCTGGACGCGGACGTCGCCCCCGCCGATGTACTGGTTGGTGGCGGGGTCCATGGGGCCTTGGCCGGAGACCTGGAAGAAGCCGCCCTTCTGGATGCCCTGGGAGAATACGTGCGCCGGGGCGGGGGCGTTTTCGGTCAGTACTACGGTCTTTTCACTCATGCTGAGTTCCTTTCGTGGCTGATCCAGCCGAGGTCACGTGAGACGGCCTCGGTACTGGCTTTGAGGTCGGGCAGCAGCTCCAGCAATCCTTCATAGCTGAGCATCACCACCGGTACCGAACAAGAGGCTGCTGCTACGACGGCGCCGCTGGCGTCGCGGATGGGGGCCGCGATGCAGTGCACGAACGCTTCGTGCTCGGCGTTGTCGTGGGCCCAGCCCTGGATCCTGACCTGCTCCAGTTCGGCCAGCAGGGCCTCCGGTGAGGTCAGGGTGTTCTCGGTAACTTTGACGTAGTCCAGCCCCGCCGCGATCTTTTCCTGCCGGCTGCGCGGCATGTCGGCGAGGAGGACTTTCGACACAGCAGCCGAATGCAGCGATGCAGTCAGGCCAATGCGCGAATACATACGGACGGGATGGTGCGATTCGAACTTGTCGATGTACACCACCTCGTTGCCTTCGAAGGCGGCGAGGTGCACGGTGTGCCCGGTGCGGCCGTTCAGTTCGGCCAGGTGCGGGTGGGCTACTTTGCGGATGTCCCGTTGCTCCAGCGCGAGGGAGGACAGTTCAAACAGCTTGGAGCCGAGCATGAAGCGCTGATCGTCGTCCCGGACCACAAAGCGCTTTTCCTCCATGGCGTGCAGGAGACGCATCACGGTGGTCTTGTGCACGGAGGCCTTGGCGGAGAGCTCGTCCAAGGTGGCGGGTTTGGCGGCGAGTTCAGCGAGCAGGTCGATGGCCCGCAATAGGCTTTGGCTCATGGTTTCACGCTCCGGTTCTGGTGTTGAACTGACCGTCAACAACGCGGATGGCGGCCCATTCGGTGTCGGTGGAATCGAGGATTGCGGATAGCTGCGCGGCGCCGGGCAACGGGCCGCGGTCACCATGGACGGTGAGCGTGCAGGCTGCCGCCACGTGGCCCCTGCGGAGGCTTGCCTTCTGGCCCAGCCCGAAGAGCATCCCGCTGAGGTAGCCGGCCGCGAAGGAATCCCCGGCGCCCACCGGTTCGACGACGTCCACGGACAGTGCCGGGACCTCCTCGCGGCTGCCGTCCCGGTTCAGCGCAATGGCGCTGATCGACTCGTTCTTGATCACGAGCACCTCAGGATCCGGGAGGAGCCCGCGGAGTTCGGCCTCGTCCGTGGTGCCGAACGCGTGCTCGGCTTCGTCCTTGCCAACAAGAACCACGTCGGCCAGATTGGCCATCCGTCGAAGGACGGAGCGGTCCCGGCCGGCCCACAGAGCTGCACGCCAGTTGACGTCGAAGCTGACGGTCCTGCCGTTCCGGGGTGCGGTCAGGACAGCTTCGATGAGTTGCAGGCACTCGGGGGAGAGGGCGGCCGTGATGCCGCTGAGGTGGATCAGTGCGGCGCTTTCCAGCAGACCGGCAACGAGGGGATTCGCCAGCGTGCCTGGCCCCATGGCCGACGCGGCGCTGCCCTGCCGATAGTACAGAACCGAGCTGCCGCCGTCGGGGTCTGACTCCTGGGCGGGAACCTTGACGTAAAGGCCGGTGGGCAGCGCGGGGTCAACCTCCACTCCGGTCACTCCCACTCCGTGCTCGCTGAGCTCGTCGAGGATCCGTGTGCCGAAGCCGTCTCGGCCGACGCGTCCCACCCAATGCGAGTCCAGTCCCATGGCCGCGAGCCCCATCGCGACGTTCGACTCGGCACCGCCGATTCCGCAGTGGAGCTCGGTTGCCTGGTGCAGCGGCACGGCTTGTACAGGCGTGAGCATGGCCATCGTCTCGCCAACACATACAGCTGAAAGCATGTAAATCCCGCACTCCCTCTTGCGCTTTTCAGCGGCACTCGGACGCCGCGGCAAATGGGGTTCCGCGGCGGCTAAACCGGCTCTGCGGGCATGCCGCGGCCTTGACTCTCAATCCTGCACCATGTTAGACATATCACCAGCAGGTTTGCAACCAGCGTTGCAAAATACGCAACGCGCTGGCAATGCGGCCAGAACAAACCCACAACGCAGCTCCAACAACGCAGCGCACCGTGAAGGGAAATAAACCCGTGAATACTTCCGCGTACGGCGCAGAAACAACGGCCGAGGCCATTTCCGCGACCGCCGTGGCCGCACTGGCGGACCGCCGGCTCGACTGGCGGCACAAGGCCGTGCCCGCCACCGCAAACGGAACAACCCAGGCAGAGTTCGTCGCGGCCCGTCACAACCTGGCCGACCTTCAGACCCCGCTGCTCACGCTCGATGACCGGGCCATTCGAGGCAATGCGGACCGGCTGGCCTCCTGGTGCTCGGAGCACGGTGTGCTGCTGGCCCCGCACGGAAAAACCACCATGGCACCGCAGCTGTGGACCGAACAGCTCAACCGGGGCGCCTGGGGCATCACGCTTGCCAACTTCGCCCAGCTGCGGGTGGCCCGCGAGTTCGGCGTACGGCGCCTGCAGCTCGCCAACAGCCTTACGGACCCGCACGCCATTGAGTGGGTGGCCGGCACCTCCACCGCGGACGCGCCCATCCTGTCCTGGGTGGACTCCGCGGACACCGTGGAGGTCATCAACCGCACCCTGGAAGCCACGGGAAGCGAAGCAGTGCTGGACGTCCTCGTGGAACTGGGCGGCACCGGCGGCCGCACGGGTGCCCGCAGCGTGGACGCGGCCCTGGACGTTGCCCGCGCCGTCTCCGCCTCAGGACACCTGCGGCTGGTGGGCGTCAGCGGGTACGAAGGATCGCTGGCCCACACAGCGGACGCGGACAGCCTTGCCGCCGTTCGCAGCTACCTCGGCCGGATGCGTCAGCTTCACGAGCAACTGCTCGCAGCCGGACTGTACGGATCCGACGCAGTTATCCTCACCGCCGGCGGCAGCGCCTACTTCGACGACGTCGTCTCCGTCCTTTCGCCCTGCATTTCGGCACGCTCCGAGCCAGGCGGCCCGGAGAACAGCCCCCGCGTGGAGCTCATGATCCGCAGCGGCGCGTACATCATCCACGACGACGGTTTTTACCGCGGCATCTCGCCGTTTTCCCGTAACGGCGGCCAGCCTTTCGCGTCCGCGATGCACGGCTGGGCCCGGGTGGTGTCCCAGCCTGAGCCCGGCCTGGCCATCCTCGACGCCGGCAAACGCGACCTCCCCGTGGATGAAGGACTGCCGCGTCCCCAGCTCTTCGGACCCGCCCTCGGCGGCCCCATGGAACCGCTCACCGGCGCCGAAATCACCGCGGTCAACGACCAGCACTGCTACCTGAAATTCGACGCCGGCACCACAACCGTGCGGCCCGGCGACGTGGTTCGGTTGGGGCTGTCCCACCCCTGCACCGCCTTCGATAAATGGACCATCATCCCGGTGCTGGCCGACACCGACGGCGACCAGACCGTCGTCGACCTCATCCACACCTTCTTCTAGGACACACACCATGAAGACCCTCATCAGTAACGCCGTCCTTGTGGACGGTACCGGAGCGGACCGCCGCCCGGCGGACGTCCTGCTGGACGGCCCGGTGATTGCCGCCGTCGCCGACGCCGGATCCCTCACGGCCGCCGGAACCGCCGCCGACCGCACAATCGACGCCACCGGCCTGGTCCTGAGCCCCGGCTTCATCGACATGCACGCCCACTCGGACCTGCAGCTGCTCGTGAACAAGGACCACTACGCCAAGCTCAGCCAGGGCGTCACCACGGAACTGCTGGGCCAGGACGGACTGTCCTACGCGCCGGTGGATGACGCCACGCTCGCGGGGGTCCGCGAGAAAATCGCCGGCTGGAACGACAACCCCGCGGCCTTCGACTGGAACTGGCGGACAGTGGGCGAGTACCTCGACCGGCTGGACCGCGAAGACAGCGACGGCGCCCGGATCGCCACCAACGCCGCCTACCTCGTCCCGCAGGGAACCGTCCGCGCCATGGTGATGGGCTTCGCCGAAGGCGACCCCACGCCTGAGCAGCAGCAGCGGATGCATGACGTGGTCCGCACCGCCATGGAGGAAGGCGCCGTCGGAATGTCCTCCGGGCTGACCTACACGCCGGGAATGTACGCCCGCACCGAGGAACTGGCCGGGCTCTGCCGGACGGTGGGGGAGCTGGGCGGCTTCTACGCACCGCACCACCGCTCCTACGGCAAGGGCGCTCTGGGCGCCTATGCCGAAATGATCGGACTGAGCCGGGACACCGGCTGCGCCCTCCACCTGTCCCACGCCACCATGAATTTCGCGGAGAACAAGGGCCGCGCCGGCGAGCTGCTGGACCTGATCGACGCTGCCCTCGACAGCGGCGTGGACATTACCCTGGACACGTATCCCTACCTGCCCGGCGCCACCACGCTGTCCGCGATCCTTCCCAGCTGGGCATCGTCCGGCGGCACCGCGGCCACGCTGGAGCGCCTGGCCGATCCGGAAACCCGCGCGAAGATCCGCGAAAGCGTGGAGATCTACGGCTCCGACGGCTGCCACGGGGTGGTGGCCGAGTGGGACACCCTGGAGATCAGCGGCGTCCAGAACCCGGCGCTCGCCGGCCATGTGGGCAAGACCATTGCCGGCATCGCCGCTGAGTCCGGGGCGGAACCGTTCGGCGTCTTTGTCCGGATCCTCACCGAGGACCGCCTCGGGACCGGCATCCTGCAGCACGTGGGCCACGAGGAGAACGTCCAGGCCATCATGAAGCACCGCACGCACACTGGCGGCAGCGACGGCCTCCTGGTGGGCGCCAAGCCGCACCCGCGGGCCTGGGGCACGTTCCCCCGATACCTCGGGCACTACTCCCGTGATCTGGGGCTGCTCAGCCTTGAGGAAACCGTCCACCATCTGAGCGGCAGGCCGGCGGCTCGGCTCAAGCTTGACCGCCGCGGCCTTGTCCGCGAAGGCTACGCGGCCGACGTCGTCCTCTTCGATCCGGAAACGGTCCGGGACGAAGCCACCTTTGAAAACCCGCGCCAAGCTGCCACCGGCATCCACTACGTCTTCGTGAACGGCACGGCAGCAATCGTCGGCGGGCAGCCCACCGGCGCCCGCGCCGGCCGAGCCCTGCGTCGCGGCAGCGACGGACTCACCCGAGAAGGAAGAAGCATTACCCATGACTCCTGAACAATTCGTCCGGCAGCTTGAAGCCGACCGCACCCTCGCCGTCGTCCGCGCCGTGTCCATCCCGGACGCCGCGGACCTCTGCCGGGCACTGGCCGGCGGCGGTATCCGCAGCGTCGAGCTAACCTTCACCACACCGGATGTGCTGACCCACGTCCGGCGCGCGGCGGAGACGGCAGCCGAACACGGCGCCGCCGTCGGGATCGGCACAGTGATGACTGCGGACCAGGCCCGGGCAGCCATCGACGCCGGCGCGCAGTTCCTCGTGACGCCCGGACTCCGGCCCGAGGTGGCCAAAGTCGCCGCCGACGCGGGCATACCGTTCAGCCTTGGGGCCATGACCCCCACGGAGGTGGCACAGGCCCTGGACCTGGGCTCCGCCGCCGTCAAGATTTTCCCCGCCCGGCAGCTCGGCCCCGTGTACCTGAAGGACCTGCAGGGGCCCTACCCGGGGATCCGGCTGCTCCCGTCCGGCGGCATCGACGCCTCCAACGCCAAGAGCTACCTCGACGCCGGCGCCACCGCAGTCTGCTGCGGCACCAGTGTGGTCCCGCCGGCAGCAGTGGCTGCCGGCGACTGGGCAGACATCGCGGCGCGTGCCGCAGCCTTCACCGGCACCCTCAAGTAGGACTTACCCAGAAAGAAATGCCCATGAACGAATTCCTTACCTGGCTGCGGCACGACACCGCCGGCCTGCTCCTCCTGGCAGGCGCGGGCATCGCCCTCCTGCTGTTCCTGATCATCAAAGTCAAGCTCGAACCGTTCATCGCCCTGGTGGGAACCGGCGTGCTCGTGGCCTTGGTGGGCGGGATCTCGGTGGAGGCGCTGGTCGGCTCGGCCACCAAGAGCAGCGACGCCCTCATTGAAAAGGGCTTCGCCGGCATCCTCGGCCACATCACGGTTATCATCGGCCTCGGTACAGTGCTCGGTGCCATCCTGGAGCGGTCCGGCGGTGCGGAAGTGCTGCTAGGCAGGCTCGTGAAAATCTTCGGAGAGAAGGGCACGCCGCTTGCCATGGGCATCACCGGCTTCGTGCTGGGCATCCCGGTGTTCTTCGACATCGGCATCTTCGTGCTGGCGCCGCTGGTGTACGTGGCGGCCATTCGCGGGGGCAAATCCCTGGCCCTGTACGCGCTTCCTTTGCTGGCGGGCCTCTCCGTGACACACGCTTTCCTGCCGCCGCACCCCGGACCGGTTGCTGCCGCCGGCCTGTTCCATGTGGACCTCGGTTGGATCATCCTCATGGGCCTGATCTGCGGTATTCCGGCCTGGTTCGCCTCCGGTATCCTGTGGGGCACCTGGATCGGCAAACGCGTCATGATCGGCGTTCCTGAGGACCGGATCGTCCCCGAGGCCGAGGAAGCCAAGGGCCACGAACCGTCCATCGGGTTGGTGCTGCTGGCCATCGGCCTGCCGATGCTCCTGATCCTCGGCGGTACTTTCGGCAACATCTTCGCTCCTGCAGGCCCCGTGCGTGACGCACTGACGTTCTTCGGCAACCCGGCCATCGCACTGACCATGGCCGTGCTCTTGGCCATGTGGCTCCTGGGCATCCGCCGCGGCATGACGCCGGACGAGCTTAGCGAAATCACCGGCGCATCCCTGCGCCCGGTGGGCATGATCCTGCTGGTGGTCGGCGCCGGCGCGTTCTTCGGTGCGGTCCTGTCCGCCACCGGAGTTGGCAAGGCCGTTGCGGATTCGCTGGCCCAGGCCGGGCTGCCGATCATCCTTTCCGCCTTCGTCATCAGCGCGGGCATGCGCATCGCCCAGGGCTCCGCCACCGTGGCGATCGTGACCACGGGCGGCATCCTGGCACCCAGCCTGGCCTCCGGCTTCTCCCAGCCGCAGCTTGCCCTGATCGTGGTGGCCATTTCGTCCGGCTCCATCATTGCCAGCCACGTCAACGACGGCGGCTTCTGGATCATCTCCAAGTACTTCAACATGTCCGTCAAGGACACCCTGAAGACGTGGACTGTGCTGGAAACCGTGCTGTCCGTGGTGGGCTTCGCCATGGCGGCATTGCTCTACCAGTTCGTCTAGCCGGGCCGGCCGGGAGCCAGTGACGCCTCGGGAGGCCCTGGCATGTACTGGCAGGGCCTCCCACGATGCGATCCGGGCCAATAGCGTTGATGGCATGAGTGCAGATGAACAGGACCGGGCGGAAATACTTGAGAACTATCGGGCCCAGTTGAGTGCCATGGTGGACGGCGACACGGAGATCCTGGCTGAGCTGCTGACCGAGGACTTCTCGCTGACGCACATGACGGGCTATTTCCAGCCCAAGCAGGAATGGCTGGCCCAGATGCGTGCCGGGCAGTTCGTCTACCACGACGCCCAGGAACGGTCCGTTTCCCTGCAGGTTGACGGCGGAACTGCCCACCTGGTTGGCAGGATTGTCACCGACGCCACTGTCTACGGCGCACGCGCCAAGTGGCCTTTGCAGCTCACCATGGACTACGTCCTAACGGACGGCCGGTGGCTCGCCTCGCGCTCGGAGGCGACCACCTGGTAGCTGATGCCGGGTCCGCCCAGGGGAGTCAGCGCGGCCGGCCGGGGCGGACGCGGACGGGCGCCAGGGCGGCGACGGTCATGACGGCCGTGATGGAACCTGCGGCCATGATCGCGGCCAGGACGATGATCTGGAAGCGTCCGGCCTCGAGCGGCGAGATGCCTCCGAAGATGGCACCCACGAAGGCCCCCGGTAAGGTGACCAGCCCGGTGGTTTTGGTCTGGTCGGTGCTGGGAATCAGGGCAGAGTAGACGGCGGCGTGGGCCAGCTCCCGGGTTGACTGCCGCGGCGTGGCCCCCAGCGCGAGCCAGCCCTCCACCTCCTCCCAGCGGTCGTTCACGGATTCCGCAAACCGCAGGCCGGCCAGGGTGGCGATGGTCATCGCGTTGCCGATGACTATGCCGCCGATCGCCAGGGCATAGCGCGGCGTGAACGGGATGGCGCCCGTCACGAAAATGATGGCAAGGGTGGCTCCGATGCCTGCGGCCATCGAAGCACTGACGAGTCCAAGGCGTGTCCAGCTCCACCCGATCCGCCGTGCGGCGGTCACTGCCGCCACAGCGAACATGACCAGCAGCGCAGCCCCGACGAAGACGGGGCTGGTGATGACACCGCTCAGAACAAAGCTGATCACGGCAAGCTGTGCCGCTCCGCGCAGGATCGCCAAGGCGGGCGCAGTACTGTGCGGCGCCTTGAAGCCCCGGAGGACCATCACCGTCAGGGCAACAAGCAGGGCGACGCAGAGCAGCGTGGGGACGAACGCGCCCAACTCGGTCATGCTGCCAGCCTAGCGGCGGGAGACGACAAAGGACGACGACGGCGGGAGGTCCCGCCGTCGTCGTCCGTTGCCGTATGGAACTGCTGTTAGTGCCAGAGCCCCAGCGCGAACTCGGCGATCACGGTGGAGAGCAGGAACGACGCCGTGATGGCGAGCAGCCCGACGGGGATGATCTTCCAGCCGATGTTTCTCAGCAGCGGGATGTCCTTGCCGAGCGACAGGCCGGCCAGGGTCAGCATGACGGTGGCGATGGACAGGAAGTCGACGGTTTTCACCATGGCGTTGAGCGGCTCGGCACCGAAGAACCAGGGGCTGGAGATAAACGCCCCGATGGTGGTGATGAACACGATCGCGGAGATTTTCCGCGTGATCCTGGCCAGCAGGAGGCTGAAGAGCACCAGGGCCAGCAGGATGGCGTAGCCGCCGACGATGGACCAGCTGAATCCCTTGGCAGCGATCGAGGCCGTGGCCACGCCGAGGACTGTGAGGACCGAAAGGGAGAGCCAAAGCGGCAGGGTGATGGTTGCCGATGACGCAGCGACCTGTTCGCGGAATTTCCGGTTGGCGTCGGCCTGGGCTTCTTCCCGGTCAATATCTGCCTGCGTCCTTTCGGCGGTGCCGCCGGCGGTTCCTGCTGTGGCCAGGGCGGTTTCGCGGGCCGTCTGCTTGCGGGTCAGGAACCGGTAGAAACGGTCGGCGAGCGGCAGGGCCACGTAGATTCCGACGTATACGCCCAGGACCGTGGTGATCAGGTTGGAGATGGCGGCCATGGCGAGGATGGCCTCCTGGTCGCCGGGGTAGGCGCCGATGATGCTGGCTGCTGAGGCGGCCATCATTGACCCGGAACCCACGCCCGCGCCCATCGCGAGGGCCAGGGGGTCGAAGATCTTCCAGTTGGCCACGAGTGAGGTCAGCAGGGTGATGAAGACGGCGCCGAAGAGGGTACCGAAAACATACATGGCGAGGACTCCGCGGTACTGGTCGGAGTCGGGGCCGTATTTTTCGGAGACCATGGCGAAGGAAGGTTCGCGGTCCAGGGAGAACGTTGCACCGACCGTTGCCTTGCCCATGCGCAGCAGCACGGCCAGCGGGAGTGCCAGCGCAACCGTGCCGAGCAGATGGCCGATCTCCTGCAGCAGCAGAGCCGGCCCGGCCTTGATGAGGCTGGGGAGGCTCGGCCCGATGTTGAAGGCCAGGCGGGCCACCAGCAGGAACACGGCCACGCCCACCAAGGCTGCAGCCACCCGCTGAAGGTCCAGGCCGAGGGGCTTGAACTTCTGGACCGAAACCAGCAGGCCGAGGATCAGGCCCCAGACCATGGGGAAGATGATGATCGAGCCGATGCCCAGATCGATCTTCAGCTGGCCGATGAGCTGCACGGTGACGGCGATGGCGAGGGCCAGCGCCGCAACGGGAAGTGTCAGCTTGGTTCCGGCCCTGGTGACCGGAGCAGTTGTGGTGCTGGTGCTCATGGTGTGACTTCCTGTGGGTTGGGGCGGCTGAACGCGGCACTGGTGAACCGCTCGCGTTCTGTGGGGGTGGTGGCGGCAGCGGCGACGGTCCAGGCCAGGGCGAGGGCTGCCTCGAACATGACTGTGTAGGCTTCCGGGGTGTCCGCCAGGGCGGCGAAGGCGTGGGAGTGGATCGGCACGTCCGCGCCCGGGATGCTCAGCCACGGGTGCAGGCTGGGTATGACCTGGGAGATGTTTCCCATGTCGGTGGACCCGCCGCTGAGGCCGGCCGAGGGCGAGGTGTCCTTGCCGAAGGAGTCCATCGCGCTGGTCCAGTGGGCCGCGAGGGCGTCGTCCTGGATCAGGGGTTCGTACAGCGGTTCCGTGGCTTCAATGGTCAGTTGCGTCCCGGTGGCCAGGGCGGCGCCCTCGAAGCAGCGCCGCACGCGAGCCAGCAGCGCTTCGTACTCCGGCAGGGTGAAAGCGCGGCATTCGAAGTTCACCACGGCACGCTCCGGAATGATGTTGGTGACATGCCCGGCCTCGGCAACGTACAGGGCAATCCTGTGGTCGCCGGGGATCTGCTGCCTGAGCAGCCCTACTGCAACCTGGCTCAGCACCGCGGCGTCGGCGGCGTTCACGGCCTGGTGCGGAGCGGCCGCTGCGTGTGCGGCCTTGCCGGTGAACGTTGCCTGGTACCGCCCCACTGCCTGGGCGCTGGTCCCGGCCGGGTTATAGGTCAGGCCGTCCTGGACCGGGTGGACCATGAGTGCCAGGCCCACGCCGTCGAAACCGCCACGTTCCAGCATGAGGACCTTACCGCCGCCGTGCTCTTCGGCCGGGGTGCCGATGGCCTTGAGGGTGATGCCCAGTTCATCGGCCAGCGGAGCCAGTGCCAGTGCGGCAGCAACGGAGGCTCCGGCGATCAGGTTGTGCCCGCACGCGTGGCCGATCTGGGGGAGCGCGTCATACTCCACGCACAGCGCTACGACGAGGTCGCCGCTGCCGGCGGTGGCCGTGAAGGCGGTGGGCAGGCCGCAGCTTCCGCGTTCCACCGTGAAGCCGCCCTCTTCGAGCAGCGTGGCGGCCGCCTCGGCGGAACGGGTTTCCTCGAAGGAAATTTCGGGGTTGGCGTGCATGCTCCTGGCCATGACGTGGACGCTCGGTTTCCACCGGTCCACGCCCTCGCTGAGCTTAGTTCTCAACCCATCGGCGGGTCTGGATGTGTCTGTAAGTTCCACGGGTCTCTGCCTTGCTTGTAGGAAGGGGCTAGTAGGAAAGGGAAGGGAAAGGGGACCCCGCTGCCCGGGTGGGCACCCAGATCGCCTTGGTCTGCGTGTACTCGTCCAGGACGCCGGGTCCGGAGGAGCGCCCGTGGCCTGAATCGCCGAAGCCGCCGAACGGGACGGCCACGTGGATGGTCTTGTACGAGTTGATCCAGAACGTACCGGCCTTGACCGAGCGCGCTACGTGGTGGGCCCGCGAAACGTCTGAGGTCCACACAGCGCCGGCCAGGCCGAAACTGGTGTTGTTGGCCCGGGCGATGGCTTCCGCCTCGGTGTCGAAGGCATCCGCGCCGACCACCGGGCCGAAAACCTCGGTGGTCTCCAGGCGGTTCTGCGGCGTCACGCCGTCCAGCAGGGTGGGCATCACCCAGTGGCCGCCGGCCAGGGCTGAGTCAGCGAGGCGGGACGGAAGAGCGGATCCGGTGATCCGTCGCCCGCCGTCCTGCACGCCGGCGTCGATGAGGGAGTTGACGGTGGCAAACTGCTGGGCGGTGATGATGGGGCCCACCTCGGTGTCGGCGCTCAGCGGATCCCCGACCCGAAGGCGGCCGGCCCGGTCCGCGACCAGCTCCACGAACCTGTCGTGCACGCTCCGTTCCACGAGGAGCCGGGACCCGGCGACGCAGGACTGCCCCGCCCCCGAGAAGATGGCGGAAATGGCGCCGTCTGCCGCCCGCTCGAGGTCGGCGTCGGCGAACACGATGTTGGCGGATTTGCCGCCGAGTTCCAGCAGGGCCGGAATGCCCGCCTGCGCGGCGGCCACCGCGACGCGGCGCCCGGTGGGCACGGAGCCGATGAAGCTGACTTTGCCGACGCGCCGGTCGGACGTGAGGGCTGCGCCGACCGTCTGGCCGAGCCCGGGAGCGACGTTGAAAACACCGTCCGGCAGCCCGGCTTCGTGTGCCAGCTGCGCGACCCGGACGGTGGAGGCCGGCGTGAACTCGCTGGGCTTGATGATCACGGCGTTGCCGGCCGCCAGGGGCGCGGCGGAGTTCCAGCCGGCGGTGAACATCGGCGCGTTCCAGGGCGTGATGGCCACGACGACGCCCCACGGCACCCGTTCCGTGTAGGTGTGCCAGGATCCGGGCACCGGGATGGTCTGTCCGGTGAGCTTGTCCGCCCAGCCGGAGTAGTAACCGAACATTTCGGCCACTTTGGCGGCTTCCACCCGGGCGTCGCGGATGGGTTTTCCGGTGGTGGCCGATTCCAGGATGGCCAGTTCTTCGGCGTGGGCCTCCAGTGTGCGGCTGACGTTGCGGAGGATGGCCGCGCGCTCGAACCCGTTGAGGTCGCCCCATGCCGCAGCGCCCCGGACCGAGCTTTCCAGGATGTCCCGTGCCCCTTCGGCGCCAGGATCGGCGTAGGAGGCGAACGGTGCGCCGGTGGCGGCGGCGGTCAGCGTGATGCTTTCCCCATTGCCCGGCACCACCTTGCCGTCGATGAAGGCGCCGAGGCCCCCGGGGAAGGACGCGTCGAGGACGGCGCGGGCGGTGTCCGTCGAGGAGGACGTGGGTGCTGTGGTGATGGTCATGCGGGGGTTCCTTAAGAGCGGGGCGCGGTGGCTGCGGCCACGGGATTGGTGGGAGTGCCGGCACGGGTGATGGCGGGGGCAACCATGCGGGCTATTTCGGTGAAGTCGGCGCCGGGGCCGAGGGCGGCCAGGGCTTCCTGCCACTGGCCGACGACGGCGGCGAGGAGGGCGGGGTTCTCGCCCTTTTGCCGGGCAACGTCCACCGCCAGGGCGGCGTCACGGGCCATGAGGCCCAGGGTGAAGCCGGAATCGTGCGTGCCGGAAAGCACCCAGTTGGGGTACATGTTGGCGGAGACCTTGCTGCCCCCGGAGGCTCCGCTGATGCTGGCCGCGGCGGTGCCCGGATCGATGCCGTAGGCCTTGGCCACGGCGAGGGCTTCGCCCACGGCCACAAGGTTGGCGGCGGCCAGGACGTTGTTCAGCAGCTTGACCACGTTGCCGCTGCCGGGGCCGCCGATGTGGCTGTATTTTCCGCCGGTCAGTGCGTTCAGCACAGGCTCGGCGGCGGAGAGGGCAGTTTCGCTGGCCCCTACGAAGGCGCTGAGCGAACCGCTCGAGGCACCGTCCCGGCCGCCGGAAACGGGCGCATCCACAAACGCGGCGCCGTGCGATTCGGCCAGGGAGGCCATCGCGGCGCTGGTGGCCGGCTCGGAGGTGGTGGTGTCTACGACGGCGACGGTTCCGGGCGCGCTGAACAGGCCGGGCACAGTGGCCTCGACAATCGCGGCCGACGGAAGGGACAGCACCACGTAGGGAGTTCCGGCCA
The DNA here is from genome assembly GCF_030812315.1 of Arthrobacter oryzae. GTDB lineage: Bacteria > Actinomycetota > Actinomycetes > Actinomycetales > Micrococcaceae > Arthrobacter > Arthrobacter oryzae_B. Next base: position 272,086 of record NZ_JAUSSM010000007.1, read on the forward strand.
GCGCATTGGCGTCCTTCACGGTGGCAATGCCGCGTGCCTCCGCGGCGGCCCTGGCGGCTTCGGAGGGGTCGAAGCCCGTGACCTGCCAGCCGGTGCGGTGCAGGGTGTCGGCTATGGCTCCGCCCATTGCGCCGAGGCCGATGACGGCTATGCGGCGGTCGATGCTGGTGTTCATTGAATGCTCCTTGGGGGTGTTGCTGAAGTTCGGGGGGTAGGACGGACTGACCGGCGACGGCGGTGGTCCCGGTCCGGGAATGCGCCTAGTCCAAAAAGATGTCGAGGTCTTTCCAGAGCTGCTGGGTCCGGCGGATGGTTTCGCGGCTGCGCTCGGGGTGGGCAGCCTCCATCCCGGTCAGCAGGCCGTAGACCGCGGAGTTGGCGGCGGTCACGGACTGGAAGAAGGAAATGCCTTCGGAGGCGACCACCAGTAGGTGGTCGGCGATCGTCGCGAGGCGGCCGCGCCGCATGTCGCTGATGGCCACGACCTTCACGCCGGCCTGATGCGCTGCCTCCGCCGCGGCGATGATCTCGCGCATGGAGCGCCACATGTTGATCACCACCAGGACGTCGCCGTCGCCGAGTCGGTTGACGCTTGAGGCGAGGTGGACCCCGCCGCGGGGTTCGAGGGTGATGGGGTAGCCCATGATGGTTCCCAGATGCGCCATTACGCTGGCGGGGCCGGCGAAGGAGCCCATGCCCACCACGGTGATCGTCCGTGCCTCGGCCAGCGTCGCGATGGCGGACTGGGCCTCGTCGGCGGTGTTCGCGTCCAGGGTGAGGCGGAGGTTTTCGATGTCGTGGTTCAGCGCGTCGTGGAGGGGGCTGCGGTGTGCGCCGTGTTCCACCAGCGTGTCCTCGGTGGAAATCATCACCAGGTAGCGGGCGCGCAGCTCGCGCTGGAGGTCGGGCCAGCCGCGGTAGCCCAGATGCTGGGCCGCCCGGACCACGGTGGAGTTGTTCACGTCGGCCCGTTGCGCGATCTCGGCAATATCCGCGTAGGAGGACAGCTGCGGATTGCGCACGATGACCTCCACCACCCTGCCCTGGGCTTTGGTCAGGAGAACGTCCGGCAGGGCGTCGCCGAGCCAGGCCGATGCCGGATCGGAAGCGCCGTTGCTGCTTCCGGGACGACCGGACGGTGGCGAACTGGTGGACACGGGAACTCTTCTCTGTAAGCTGCATCACTCTGCAATGACGTTTGCATCAAATGTACTATGCAATTTGGATTGCAGGAAGAGTTTGGTGTTTCCGGGCCGTTAAACCTTGCTGGCCAAAGGCGCGCCCCGGCCGCTAGGCATCGACAAAGCCGCCGCTGGCCCAGCGCCGCAGGGCCAGCCTTTCGGCGTCGTCGAACTCCATCAGGGCCACCCGGCAAAGTTCTTCCACGTCGTCGGCCCAGGCCGCTGCCAGTTCTTCCGCCGTTGCAGTGTTGGTGAGCTGGAAATCGACGTATCCCAGGCCCTGAATGACAAAGTTCACTGCGCCGCGGGACACCGGCTGACCCGCGGTGACACAGTCATCCCGGACAAGTTTTGCCAGTTCGTTGCGGTTGGCCGGCTGCTCACGAAGCCTGGCCGCCATGGCCAGGAACAACTGCCGGAACTGGGCTGTGGAGAGTGCGGGCACATCGGTGACCCTGGCGACCCGTTCTTCGATGCCGGATTCGACCTCTGCTTCGGCCGGCAGATCGTCGCTTGAAAACCTCTGCGCATCCCAGACCCAGCCACCGCGCGTTGCCGTGTATTCAACACCCTGGCCGATCTGGGACACCCAGGTTCCGAACTTTCCGTAGCCGCCCCAGTCTGTCTTGAGGGAGGGATCCGCCGTGAGTGCCCGGTGGGCCACCATTGCCCCGACAACCGGACCCGGGGCAGTCCGGACAAAGTCGCAAACCTCCTTGACCGCGGCGGAAACAGTCTTCGTCCGGGATTTCGCCTTCGCTGCCCCCTCGGTACGCTGCGGCTGCACGGACGCCACCGCGTGGATCGGCTCCACGGTGGTGCCGTTGAGGATTGCCACAAAGTCGTGCGATTCCACCACGCTGTCCGCCATCTCGCGGTAGGCGAAGGCCACGGCGCCGGCGGCGATTACGGTGGTCATCTTGTCGGCGGCCCGGAACCGCTGGATGAGCGATGTGAAGTCCGCGTCGGCCGATGCGATGAAGAACTCGTCGATGCCGCCGCTCCCGGACAGGGTGTCCATGGCGTCCAGCACAAGGTTGATGTCGGTGCGGCTCTTTCCGCGTTGCGTCAGCGACGGGCAGTCGATCACGCGAAAACCGGCGCGCGTCCAGTACGTCCGGTACTTCGAGTACACCACCGGGTTGAGGTAGCAGTTGCGGATCAGGAAGCGCCGGGAGCTCTCGCCCGAGCCCGCGGCAGACAGCGCGTCCGCCCAGTGTTTGGGGTCTTCCGCGAACCGTTTCGCCGCCGTCGGATCGAGGGCCTGCAGGCCCGTAAAAACGTTGTCGAAATCAACAAACATGGCGGCCCGGATGCCGGGGCGTCGGGAGGGGGAGCGCGCGTCTTTCATTGGCTCAGTGTGCCAGCAACCCGGGGTACGTGGGGAACTTTTTCTGCAACCACGGCGTTGTCCGGCTATCCGTGGGAAGGCAACTGGACGGCGCCTTTGAGATACGCCGGGTTTCGCACCTTGGCTATCCCGCTTCCGGATGCCTGTCCCCCAGCAGCCCCGAGACCAGCCCGGCGGCATACCCTGCCGTCGGGCGGTCGCGGGTGAAGAGGATGCGGTAGAGGATCGGCGCAACCACGCGGTCGAGGACGTCCTCTGTCGCCGGAGCGTGCGCCGCCGGGAACCTCTGGACAATGATCGAGACTGAGTCTGCGGCATAGCGCGCGCAGATCCCCGCGTTGTCCCCGGTGGCATCACCGGCAAGCACATCCGCCACATACGACCGCCCGGGTCCGGAGGCCATCTCTTCCTGGAACTGTTCGGCCCAGGCGGCGAGGTCGCCTTCGAGGGAGCCGGTTTCGGCAGGCGGCTCGGTCTGGCGGAACCGGTCGGCTGCCACATCCGAAAGCAGCGCGGGAAGATCACCCCAGCGGCGGTAGATGGTCGTCGGGTTGGTGTAAAAGCAAACAGTTTGCTTTTGAGAGGTGTTGTCCGTGACCACAGAATGTCTTCCCCGATCCACCGCGCCGGCCAAGGTTCCTTCTCCCGCCAGAATGGGTGTCCGTGCGGCAGTTGTGGTGCAGGTGCTGATGTCCGTCGCATTCCTGGCGGCGTCCAGTGCGCCCACGCCGCTCTACGCCATCTACCAGGAGCAGCTGCATCTGACTCAGTTCACCGTGACGGTTGTTTTCGCCGCGTATGCGCTGGCTCTTCTGGCCGCGCTCCTGATCATCGGATCGCTGTCCGACCATCGGGGCCGGCGTGCCGTCATTCTTGGCGCCCTGGCTCTTGAAACGGCAGCCATGATCGTCTTCGCCCACTCCGGCAACGCCGCAGAACTTATCTCAGCCCGCATCCTGCAAGGCGTCGCCACGGGGGCGGCGACGGCGGCTTTGGGGGCAGCGCTCGCGGATCTTGCCCCGCGGCGTGCCCCTCTGGTGAACAGCGTTGCACCGATCATCGGCATGGTCGCGGGTGCGCTCGGCTCCGCAGCCCTGGCAGCTTCGGCCCCCGCCCCAGCCATGGAAGTTTTCGTGATTCTGATTGCGGTGTTCGCCCTGCTGCTGGTAGCCGCGCTCTTTCTGCCGGAGTCGGCGGCACGGCGTCCGGGTGCCCTGAAGTCCCTACGGATCAGCGTGTTCGTCCCGCCCGCTGCCCGCAAGGCACTCCTGGTCGCGTCCCCGGTGCTCATCGCCGTGTGGGCCATCGGTGTTTTTATGTTGTCCCTCGGCCCAAGCCTCGCGCGGGTACAGACCGGCTCCGTCTCACCCATGGTGGGAGGCTGGCTGGTGTTCGCGCTGACCTCCAGCGGAGCCGTAGCCGTCTTCACATTTGGCCGCCGACCGGCCGCGCGGGTCCTGGTGGGTGGCGCGGCTGCCCTCCTTTCCGGCGTCGCGGTCACCCTTGGCGCCGTGGTCGCCCGCGAGCCGATCCTCTTGTTCCTCGGCGTCGTTGTGGCGGGGGTCGGCTTCGGAACAAGGTTCCAAGGCGCCATGCGGACGGTAATGCCCTCGCCAAGGCGGAAGGATGAGCCGCATCGGGCGGGGCTGGCATCCGGGCGGCGGCTACACCGCGGACGACGTCCGGCGCCACACGGAACGGACGGGTCTCGGTGCCCCGCTTTTTCACGTGGCCAGTGCCGTCTGAGTCAAAGGGCTAAGCGGAGGACCAGCGGGACGGACGACGGCGTGAGGTTCCGCCGACGGCCGCCTTTGTGAAAACGCCGGGTCCGTCATGCGCCCCGCAGATCCTCGACGGCAGCAAGGGTTCCGGCCAGGCGCTCACGGTCGCCCGGGCTCAGCGGTATCCCTTCCAGTTCCGCCAGTAAACTGGCCGCCTTGTCCGGATCCCGCAGCGTCAGTGCGAGTTCGGCGCGGTAGGCAAGCGCCTCGACCCGCTCCACAGCGCTCGCGTCGGCAAACCGCGCCAATGCGCCGTCGAGGATCTTGGCTGCCTGGGCTGTGTCGGGGTGGCTGTCGGAGAGGACCACTGCGTTGTCCAACGCCTGGGCCAGCTTGCCCGCCTGGGCCAGCTTGCCCGCCTTGGCCGGCGGTTCCGCCGGGGCTGCGGCAGGGAAGATGCGGATCCAGTTCCCGCCCGGGTCAATCACCGTGAATCCCGCGAGGCCCTCGGCGTTCTTGCGGGGCCGGGGGCGGGTCATGCGCGGGATTCCTGCCAGCGGAACCTTGCCGTACTGTGCCCGGAGGCCGTCAACGCAGGCGCTGTGCAGTTCGCCCGTGTCCGGGACCTGGATGATGCAGCTGCCGTACGAATCGGCGGGGTCGAAGCCGGGCATCCCGAAGAAATGCAGCTCGATGTCGCCCCGGCACATTGCCAGATAGGGGTTGGGCTTGGCCTGCCGGTACGTGCGCTCGAAGCCCAGCGCCGTGTAGAACGTCAGGATGTCGTCGATGGAGGCACAGGGCAGCAACGGAATGACTGTCATGACGATTCCTCGCGGGTCATGAGATCAGGCTACGCCGGGTCCTTGGTGGGGAACGCGCCCAAAGCAAGCGGACGACGGCGGGAGGGCCCGCCGTCGTCCACCCGCCGTTGCCGGTGGTGCTATTAGCTCCATTCGGGCGGCTGGAAGCTCGCTCCACCGAACATGGGGTAGGCGAGGATGCCGCGCTGGTCCTTAAGCTGGGACCAGGGCTTGTTGATTCCGAACGTCCCGTAGCGCCGGGCCTGCGTCACCCGGTCCAGGTCCAGGACGCCGTAAAGGATTTCTTCTCCGCCCCGGGCCTGCTGCATGATGGTGCCTTCCGGGTCCACGATGACGCTTTCGCCGACCCCTGACGGGTCCCCGCCGTTGACGTTCACCACGAAGACCTGGTTGACGAAGGCATTCGCCCGGGACATGACCACTTCCATTTCCCGGTCCCGCGTGGTGGTGAGGGTGGGCTGGATGATCACAGGGCATCATCGCGGAAGGAATTGCCGCCGGCGAATTTCATCCGGTCCTCGAGCCGGCGGACATTGCCCGCATCATCGTCGCCCAGGAGGATGGGCTCGTCATGGACGTGCTGTCCGGGGTGGCCAGCAGCCACTACGTTTCGAACTCAACGCACGCCTCGCGGCGGTCCTCCTCGCGGTGGATCCCGCAACGCTGCTGGAGCCCGCCCGAACGTAAGGGAACGACTGGGCCAGTGCCCGTGGCGGGGAAGTCGGGACGGCGCCATTTGACTTGCCTCACCTCGGTGGGATTTGTAGCCTAGACCCCGCTTCCGCGCCCGTAATGGTCGCGCGGGAGTCCGCCTGCTCAACCGAGGATGCTGATGAACACGAAAGTCGCCACCACTGTACGAAACTATTGGTTGGCATTGGCTGCCATATTCGGGCTGACCCTGAGCGTTGTGGCAATGGCCGACTGGCCGTGGCCGTTGATTATGGGAGCCGCCTTCATCCTTTTCGGCGTCCTGCACGGCCTTCGATACCGTCAGGTAGGCCGAAACGTCCAAGGCACGCTCGCCACTGCCAGCCCCGGGGTAGGCGTCGTGGGAGGCCTATTCGGAGCCGCCGCGATACTCATCCACGGCACTCCGGTTGCCATCTGGGCAGGGCCACTCCTGGGCCTGGCCACATTCCTCGGCGTGTACCTGTACCTTCACCGTTTCGGACGGTTTTACGGGCATCCCTCAGAAGCAGCCAACGGAATGGGCCGCAGTTAGCCCTGCAGCTGGGGCAGGCACATGCAACGGATTTCGAAGAACGGAAGTCCCGGCGGCTCCTCGCCGTGCCCCGTTGAGACAAGATAGTCATCCTCGAGGAGATAGACGGGCAGCTGCGGTGACAGATAGCTGTTGTACCGGGACGGGTACACCCACTGGCCGTTGATGTCGAAGGCCGGCAGGGCGTAGGGTTCCCGCCGGTTGTGGACGGTGGGATAGAGGCCGTCCCCGATCCACAGATGGCTGGCCAGGCCGTACAGGTGGTCATGGTTTCGGGTGGTGGGAAAAAGAAGGGCCTGCTGCACGGATTACACCTTTCCTCTATGACTGTTGCGGCTTTCCGGAGGCCGCTACGACTCCTGTGATTCGAACTTTGCCCTGGTCAGGAACACCAGCTGCGCTTCCTTCTCCGCGAGCTGCACTTTGGATCCCGGTTCGAAGCCGCAGCCCTGGAACCGCCGGATGGCCTTGCCGTTCCGGGCATCCGGTTCCGCCACCACCCGATCCTTGGCGGGATCCGAAAGTAGGAAACGGACCAGTCCGGCGACGAGGACCGGTGTGAAGTTCCGTACCGGGCTGGTGGCAGGGGCCAGCAGGAGGTGCATGCCGGTATCTCCGGGGCGGGCCTCGTACGCGTCAGCCACGGGATCCTCGAGCGGCTCATAGGTCTGGAAGATTCCCGCCGGGCTGCCCGCCACGGACATCAGGTACGCGTGGTGCGTGTCCAGCCCATCCAGGAACTGGTAGATATCCCGGACTTCGTCACGGCTCAGCTCACGCATGCCCCAGAACCGGGCCCGTTCCTCCCGTACCCAGCTGTAGATCAGGTCAGCGTCAGCCTCCGGAAGGACCCGGACAAGCCGGAGCCGGCCCAGCGCGGGCAGGTCCTCCTCGTAGACGGACTCCCGGGCAGAGAGCGGCAGGGCAGTGTCAGCGCGGGTCATGGTTCTCCTTGGTGAGCTGCTCCCAGTCAGTGATGACGGGAATGAGGTCGCCGGCCGCCCAGACGGGCAGCTGGCTGGCGAAGTGCGGATTTTCGGGGAGGCCCGAGGCGCCGAAAGGCACTACCCAGCGGCTGTTGGCGCGGTTTTCGAGGTCCCACACGTAGCGGGCCACGGGTCCCCGGAAAGACCTGTCGGTGAGGCCGGGCAGGCTTTCGGTGGAAAGCACGCACGCGGTGTCACCTGACAGCTGGGTAAGCGGGACGGCGGGCACCGAAGCGGCCCCGCCCGTGCCGTGGTCGGCCAGGGCGTGCAGCGGCAGCACGGTATGGCTGGCACCCCAGGTTCCTGACGGAGCCGCGGCGGCCGTTTCTTCCAATGCGCGGCTGGCTGACTCCATGACGTCGATGCCGTAGGACGGACCCTTCGCGAGGATTGTCTCGAGGGCAAATCCCACGCGTGCCACCGGATTCAGCCACGGCGCGAACAGGGGAGCGTAGCTGTGGGCGGCACCCGGCCGGTTCAACGCCGGCGAACCCGCCAAGGCGAGGACCAGGGCCGAGCGCCAGGCTGCAAAGGCGGCAGCGTCGCCGCTCTCGGCGTGCATGTGCCCGTCCCATTCCAGCAGCCGTGCGCGGAACGCCAGCGCGGTTTCGGACAACGTGGCGGTCCCGGACAGCGGGTCGGTTTCGGGCCGGGATGTGAGCCCTTGCAGGAGTGCACGGAAGACGGGCCACGAACCGAGGAGGCTGTCCATGTGGATGCGCTCCATGTAGGCAGTGTCCAGCCCTGTGCCGCCTTCCTCCAGCAACTGCCGGATCCGCCGGGCGCGGTGGGCCGGCGCAAACTCCAGGCCGAGCCGGTCCCCGCCGCCTGAATCACGGTCATTGGCATTCACGGCCAGCGCGGACACCGGAGTGCGGGGCAGATCCTCCCAGCCGCCGGTCCACTGGTGTTCCGTCGACCACGCCGGGACCGGGCGGACCCGGTTCTCCCTGCTCCGGACCGGGACTTTCCCGGCGATGAGCTGGCGCGTGCCGCCGTCGGAATCGGCCACCAGCACGCAGTTGACCGGTTCCACCCAGGCTTCCAGCGCCGTCTCCACATCAGCCGCGGAACGGCTCCGCAGGAGCGGCAGCAGCGCCTCAAAGCCCAGTGTTCCCGCAACGCGGGCCGGCGTGCGGAGGCTGAGGGCGCCGCCGTCGACCCCTCCGGAGATCACCGGACCGCGTTCCGTTTCAATGACTTCAACGGTCTCCGCAGCCGAACCGCGGACCAGGATCGTTTCCTCGTGCTGCGCCAGGACCGGGCGCGCGCCGTCCGGTCCGAGCGCCAGCACCACGTGTCCCTCGCGCCGCAGCTGCTCGCTGTAGAGGTCCTGGTAGTCCGCCATCGCGTTGGTGACCGCCCAGGCCACAGTCCCGGTGTGGCCGAAGTGGGGGATTCCGGGAACGCCGGGAAAAGCGAGGCCGACGACGTCGAACTCCGGGCAGGCCAGCCGCACCTGCTGGTAGACACCGGGGAGTTCCATCAGACGATGCGGGTCCCCGGCAATGAGCGGGTACCCCGACTGCGTCATGCTGCCTGCCGCTGCCCAGGCGTTGCTGCCGGCCCACACGGGAGCTTCAATGCTGAACAGATCCACTGCCCCCGCACCGAGGGTTTGGGTCACGTGGGCGCGCCATAGTTTGTTGGGAAAAGTGCCGAAGAGAATGTGGTGGACCAGGAAAACGCCCAGGGGCGTCCAGGGCTCCCAGGGCGCAGGCGCAGTGTCCGTGTCCCGGAATTCAGGAGCGTCACGGACGCCGGAGCCAAGGGCATGGTTTACGCCGTCGACATAGGCCGAGCACCAGCCCCGCGTGGCAGCATCCAGGCTCGTGAAACAGCGGCGCGCGGTATCGTCGAGCCGGGACCGCCGGGCAAAGCGGTCCCATTCGAGCCCGTCAGCTCCCAACTGCTCTGCTGTCCTGCCTTCCGAGCGCCACCGTTCCATTTCGATCTGCCAGGAACGGTCCGTGGCCGCGTTGAAGCCCTGCAGGAAGGCCAGTTCCTCCGCGTTGTCGGCTCGCAGGTGCGGGATCCCCCACTCGTCGCGGAACGTCTCAGCGGACATCGGCGGGGACCTCCGGCCGGTGGCGTCGTGGTGCAGCAGGCACGTGAGTCTCCCGGATTCTTCTAGTTAGGTAAGGCTTAGCTAACTAGAAGAATAGGGCGGGGATCGGCGTTGACAAAATGCGGCAGTCACAATGGGACAAGCACGACGGCGGGACGTCCCGCCGTCGGCCGCTGCCTCTGTGTCCATTCAGGACAGGGTGTCCCCGAGGTGCTGAGTGAGGGCGTCCAGGATGGTCAGTTGGCCTTTCACCAGCTTGGTCCGAGCTTCCGGCTCAGTGAACCACCGGGCGTCGTCGATCTCGGGAAAGTGCTGGATCACGCCGGACCCCTTCGGCCATTCCAGCGGGAAGGTGTTGCTCACAACCTGGCCGGGCCGGAAGTCCCACTCTGCGGTAAACGCCGTGATGATCTTGCCTGACGGCTGCCTGAACGCGCCAAGCCGGACGTAGTCAGCAGGCGGGGCGGGCGTGCCCATTTCCTCGGCGAACTCCCGCAGGGCGGCGGCTAGCGGATCCTCGTCCGCTGGGTACTCGCCCTTGGGGATGGACCATGCGTGGGCGTCCTTGCGGGCCCAGAACGGTCCGCCCATGTGGGCAATCCAGACCTCCAGCCCAGCTTCCGGGTTCCACCGGTACAAGAGTATTCCAGCGCTTCGAACGGTCATGTTCCCTCCCCTCCCAAGGCTATACGGGCCGGCTGCCGCCATGGCGTCCGGTCTTCGACGGGGTCTCTCCGGCAGGCGCCCTTCCGGCGTCTCGGGTAGGGTGTGGGCATGGTGCGTGGACTTGCCGACATGGGAGCAGAAGGCGTTTTGCTCGCCGGGGCAGGCCGTGCAATTTTGCTGCAGATCGCGAACCCGGCCGTGGGCCACGGCGTGGCCGAACACAGCAACTTCACCAGTCGTCCGCTGGAGCGGCTTCGCGGCACCCTGACCTACGTGTACGCCGTGGTGTACGGCACCGAGGGACAGGTGGCGGCCGTGCGCCGCAGCGTGAACCGCGCCCATGCTCCAGTCCGCCGCAAGCCCGATGACGCTTCCGCAGGGTACAGCGCCTTCGACGCCCAATCACAGCTGTGGGTGGTGGCAACCCTCTATGACACCGCCGTCACTGTGTACGAGAGAATTTACGGGGCGCTGGACGACGAAGCGGCGGACATCATGTACCAGGACTACGCGCGTATCGGCACGGCCCTGCAGCTTCCGGCAGAGATGTGGCCGGCCGACCGTGCGGCCTTCCGCACCTACTGGGACGGCTGCCTGCAACGGCTGCAGGCCGACGAGGTCAGCGTCCGTGTGGCCCGCGAGCTGCTGTATCCGCCCGACCCGCAGCTTTGGCAGCGCCTGGTCATGCCGCTGGCCCGCTTTATCACCGTGGGCCTCCTGCCGGACCAGCTACGGCAGGGCTTCGGCCTGCCGTGGAGCGAACGTCATCGCCGCTGGTTCGACCGCACCATGCGGTGGTCCGCCGTCGTCTATCCGCGGCTGCCGCAGCGGGCCCGGCACTGGCCCAAGAACTACTGCCTCGCCCGGCTCGGCGCGGCCTAGGACCTAGGACCTAGGACCAAAGGCCAAGCACGCAGGCAGCAAACGGACCGGATGTCCGGCAGGAAAATCAACATTGCCACTCGTGGCGGGGGAACAGGGTACCAATGCGCAGCTTCACGTCCGTAGAACTTTTGATCGATGAGCGGGCGCACCGGTTTCTGGACAAGGCTCCTGCCGGCGGCGCCCGTTCCAGGCTCACCGAGTTTGTTGTCTTTGGCCTCAAACAGGGCTGGGCATGCATCTTTGGTGCCGCGCTCCTCGCCGTGCTGCTGGCGGCCCGCCTCTGGTATCCCGACGACGCCGGACTGGCCAGGAACGACTTCCTGACGCTCGCCGCCGTCGTGATCCAGATCCTGATGTTTGCCACACGGCTCGAAACCCTCCGTGAGCTCAGGGTGATTGTCCTCTTCCATTTGGTGGGAACGGTTATGGAGCTGTTCAAGACCGACGTGGGGTCCTGGTCCTACGAAGCCGAGGGGGTCCTGCGCATCGGGGCGGTTCCGCTTTTCAGCGGCTTTATGTACGCGGCCGTCGGCTCCTACATGGTTCGCGTCTACCGCCTGTTCGACCTGCGCTTCGCCCGATACCCTCGGCGGTGGGTGACGGCGATCGTGGCCGCAGCCGTCTACGCGAACTTCTTCACGCACCACTACCTCGTGGACGCCCGCTGGGTCCTGCTGGCCGCCGTCGTGATCATCTACGGGCGGTGCGTGATGCACTTCCGCGTGTTCCGCAGGAAGTTCCGGATGCCGCTGGTCCTGGCCTTCCTGCTCGTGGCGCTGTTCATCTGGATTGCCGAGAACATCGCCACCTGGTCCGGGGCCTGGCTCTACCCCAACCAGGTGGACGGATGGCACATGGTCTCACCGGACAAGCTGGTCTCCTGGTTCCTGCTGATGATCATCTCCGTGGTGCTCGTGGCCTGGGTCTACAAGCCCCTGCCACCCGAGGAGCCGGCAGGGCCCGGCGTGCCCGAAGAGCCCGAGGAAGCAGGCCTCAGGCGCCGAATGCAGCCTGGTCGCAACCTTTGAACCCCTAGCATGGGGGCCAGGACGAAGACGTCTGTTTTCCAGAGGAGTGACCATGACTGTTTATGTACAGCCCGGCCAAGAAGGATCCAAAGTCCGGTTCAAGGACCGCTATGAGAACTGGATCGGCGGAGAGTGGGTGGCTCCAACGACCGGCCAATACATCGAGAACGTCTCCCCGGTGAACGGAAAGCAGTTCACCGAGGTGGCCCGCGGCGCCGCTGCGGACGTTGAGCTCGCACTCGATGCCGCGCACAAGGCCGCACCGGCGTGGGGCAAGGCATCGGCCACGGAGCGCGCCGCAGTGCTGAACAGGATCGCGGACCGGATCGATGCCAACCTCGAATTGCTGGCGGTCGCCGAAACCTGGGACAACGGCAAGCCCATCCGCGAAACCCTCAATGCGGACATCCCGCTCGCGGCGGACCACTTCCGCTACTTCGCAAGCGCCATCCGCGCCCAGGAAGGCCGGCTCTCCCAGCTCGACGACGACACCACGGCCTACCACTTCCACGAACCCCTTGGGGTGGTGGGCCAGATCATCCCGTGGAACTTCCCTATCCTGATGGCCGTGTGGAAGATGGCTCCTGCCTTGGCAGCCGGCAACGCGGTGGTGCTCAAGCCCGCTTCCAACACGCCGGCCTCCATCCTGGTCCTGGCCGAACTCATCGCGGACCTGCTGCCGCCGGGCCTGCTGAATATCGTGAACGGCTTTGGTGCCGAAGTTGGCAAGCCGCTGGCCTCCAGCCCGCGGATCCGCAAGATTGCGTTTACCGGCGAGACCTCCACCGGGCGCCTGATCAGCCAGTATGCCAGCGCCAACCTGATCCCGGTCACGCTGGAACTGGGCGGCAAGAGCCCCAACATCTTCTTCAACGATGTCGCCGAGTCCAACGACGCGTTCTACGACAAAGCGCTGGAGGGCTTCACCCTGTATGCCTTCAACCAGGGCGAAGTCTGCAGCAGCCCGTCCCGCGCCCTCGTCCAGGACGGTATCTACGATTCCTTCATGGCCGACGCCGTGGCCCGCACGCAGAAGATCATCCAGGGCAACCCGCTGGATACCAACACCCAGGTCGGCGCCCAGGCATCAGTAGGCCAGATGGAGAAGATCCTTTCGTACATCGATATCGGGCTCGAAGAGGGCGCCAAAATCCTGGCCGGCGGTGCACCGACGGAGCTTGACGGGGACCTGGCCGGCGGTTTTTACGTCCAGCCCACCATCTTCGAGGGCCAGAACAAGATGCGGATCTTCCAGGAAGAGATCTTCGGCCCTGTGCTCTCCGTTGCACGCTTCACGGACTACAACGACGCCATCAGCATCGCCAACGACACCCTCTACGGCCTCGGCGCCGGCGTCTGGTCGCGCAACGGCAACGTCGCCTACCGTGCCGGCCGCGAAATCCAGGCCGGCCGCGTCTGGGTCAACAACTACCACGCCTACCCGGCCGGCGCCGCGTTCGGCGGCTACAAGTCCTCCGGCATCGGCCGCGAGAACCACGCCATGATGCTGGACCACTACCAGCAGACCAAAAACCTCCTGGTCAGCCACTCCGAAAACAAGCTCGGCTTCTTCTAAGCCTGGGCACCAGTGCAGGTTCGCCGGAACTGCCACCGCGTGACCGCCTACTGCACCACAACTACCGTTAGCTGCATAAAAAGCCAGTGGACGGCGGCGGGACCTCCCGCCGTCGTACTCTGCTGTCACGCACCGAGGCATCCTGTCGACGCTGACATGAAGCAACGGCACAACGAAGGGTTACTTGAATGACGAGAATGTTGATTATTGGCCCGCCCGGTTCCGGCAAGGGCACGCAGGCGGAGCGCATCTCGGAGCGCCTCGGCGTTGTTGCGATCTCCACCGGCGACATCTTCCGCGCCAATGTGAAGGGCGGGACGCCGCTTGGCATCGAGGCCACGAAGTACATGGACGCAGGTGACTTCGTTCCGGACAGCGTCACGAACGAGATGGTGCGCAGCCGCCTTTGCCAGGACGACGTCGAGAACGGTTTCCTGCTGGACGGTTACCCCCGCACCACGGCGCAGGTTGATTATCTGGACGGGGTCCTGGCCAGGGGCGGGCAGGAACTGGACGTCGTGCTGCAGCTGACGGCCGATGACGACGAGCTGGTGCACCGTCTCCTGGGCCGCGCCAAGGAGACGGGCCGCAGCGACGACAACGAAGCCGTCATCCGCCACCGGCTGGACCTGTACCACGAGCAGACCGAGGCCGTTGTGGCCAAGTATGCCGAGCGCGGCATCCTGACCCAGGTCGACGGCATCGGCGGCATCGATGAAGTGACCGACAGGGTGATGGGCGCCATCGAAAACCCAAACACGGTCTCCATCATCAGCGGGCGGTGATCCCGGACCACGTGAACACCGTGATGGTCCAAAGCTAAAACGGAGGGCGACGGCGGGACTTCCCGCCGTCGCCCTCCGCTTCAGTTACCGGTGCGGCTGCTTACCGGCCTGCACGGAGCAGCAGAGAAAGGACCTCGGGTGTCTCGGCAACAGCCGCGGCCCCGCGCGCTTCCGACGGGTCTCCGTATCCCCAGGCGACAAAGATCGTAGGGACGCCGTGCGCGGCCGCCCCGGCAACGTCGTACCTCCGGTCGCCCACCATGACCGGGCTGGAAATGTCCACACCCTGCACCTTCAGCCGCCCCAGCGATTCGGCAATAACGTCCTCCTTGGAGGCCCTGCCGGCTGCGTCGGACGCACCGCAGATGTCGGCGAAGTGACGGTCGATACCAAAAGCGCCCGCCAGCCGGACCGCCTGATCCTCCACTTTGGACGTTGCCACGGCCATCGGACACTGCAGCGAAGCCAGCTGCTCCAGGAGGCCGCTAACACCGTCAAAAAGGCTGGATAGTTCCGCCCCTGTTTCGGCGTAGGCTGCGCGGTAGTGACGGAGCGCTTTCTGGGCGGTTGCTGTATCCAGGCCCGCGCTCTGCCGAAACGACTCGTACATAGGCGGTCCGACATACTTGAGCAGGTCCCGCTGCGGAGGGACCGGCGCATTTACGGCTTTGAGCGCCCGGGCAGCGCTGTCCATCACCCCTGGTGCGGAGTCCAGGAGCGTCCCGTCCATGTCGAACAGAATGCAGCTGACGGCGGCGGGTGCCTGATTGTCCAGGTGTAGACGTATCATTTCTGCGGAGCCTTTCTGGCTACGGTTTCGGAGCGCACACAGTCCCAGGGGCAGTGGCGCACCGATGTTTGCGGGAGGGTAGGGATGGACGGGGCGGGTTTGGATCACATCGACCAGAAGATCCTTGCGGAACTCACAAAGAATGCCCGGGTGTCCCATGCCGAGCTGGCCAGCAGGGTGCTCCTGTCCCGGAACGCCGTGCGGCAGCGTGTCGACCGCCTCGAGCGGCAGGGCTACATCCAGGGCTACACGATTGTGGCGGGCAGCGTGGGCCAGAACATGGTTTCCGCTTTCCTCATGATCTACCGCAAGGACCGCATGCGCGGCGCCGACGTCCTGGCAGCATTGCGGACCATTCCCGAAGTGGTCCTCTGTGATGTCCTGAGTGGCGATTTTGACCTGCTGGTGAGGCTGGAGGCGCGCTCGCTGGACAGGGTCCAGGAGATCTGGGAGCAGATCGCGGCCCTCCCCGGCGTGGGCGACACCGTGACCGCACTGACCCTGTCCAACGTCATCCGACGGCGGGGAGCCGACGGACTCGGCGACGGGCACGGCTCAACCAAGCTCCAGGGTCCGCCGCCCCGCTAGTTCCTGATGCAGACCACCTTCGCCTGGGTCATCTCCTCGTAGGCGAACCGGACGCCTTCCCGGCCCATGCTGCCGTACTTGGACCCGCCGAACGGCATGCCGTCGAACCGGTAGTCGGAGGAGTCGTTGATCATCACGCCGCCTGCGTCCAGATCCCGGGCCGCACGCATGGCCGCCGCGAGGGAGCGGGTGAAGATGCCCGCATGAAGGCTGAAATCGATCGAGTTCGCCAGCCCGATCGCTTCGTCGTAGGTGCTGAACATCTTGAGCATGACCACCGGTCCGAACACTTCCTCCTGCCAGAGGCGGCAATCCTCCGGGACGGACTCCAGGACGGTCGGCAGCAAAACGTTTCCCTCAGCCCGGTTGCCGGCCAGGACCGTTGCGCCCGCGTCGATGGCGCCGCCGATCTTCAGCTGGACCTCCCTGACCGCTCCAGGGCTAATCATGGGGCCAACGTCGGTCCGTTCCTCGGCGGGGTCACCGGTGACCAGTGCTCTCGTGGCCGCCACGAACTTCCGGCGGAATTCGCTGTAGACGGAGCGGTGGACCAGAATGCGCTGCACCCCCACACAATTCTGGCCCGCGGCCCAGAACGCGCCGGATACACATGAGTCCACGGCTTTGTCCACGTCCGCATCGTCCAGGACGATCACCGGCGCGTTGCCGCCCAGGTCCATGGCTAGTTTCTTCAGTCCCGCCGTGCGGGCGATTGCCTCACCGGTCGCGAACCCGCCGGTAAAGGAAACCATCCGGACGTCCCGGGTCCCGATAATGGCCGCCGCGACATCCCTCCCGCCGTGGACCACCGTGAGGACCTCCGGCGGCAGGCCGGCGTTGTACAGCGCGTCAGCCAGCAGCTGGGCGGACAGCGGCGTGAGCGCTGACGGCTTGAGCACGACGGCGTTGCCCCCTGCGATCGCCGGGCCCACCTTGTGGGCCACCAGGTTGAGGGGATCGTTGAAGGGCGTGATGGCGGCAATGACCCCGAGCGGCTCCCGCGTGAACCAGCCGGTCCGGTCCCCTGAGCCGGCATAGGAGTCGAAGGGGATGACTTCGCCGGCACCGCGCGTGGCTTTCTCCGCGGACAGCCGGAGCGTGTTGATGGCCCGGTGCACTTCCTTGCGCGCCTGGCGGATGGTCTTCCCCGCCTCCGCCACGATGGTGCGGGCGAAGTCCTCGCTTCGGCGTTCGATGTCCGCCGCTGCCGTGGACAGGATGGCGGCCCGCGCATGGCGGGGGAGGGACTTTGCGGTCACGGCGCCGGAGCGTGCCGTGGCCATAAGTGCAACAACAGCATCTCTGTCGGTGGTGGGGACCGCTCCGACAATCCTGCCGTCGTAGGGACTGGTCACCTCGTGGAGGTTGGGAACCTGGACGTCCCGCAGAATAGTGGTCTCAGACACGCGCCAGCCCTCCGTCTTCCGCGGCAGCCTGAACAGAGCCGGCGGCGCCGCGGCCTTCCGCGGCCTGGTGGATGGCGATGATATCGGAGAGTAGCGCGTAGGCCGTTTCGATGCGTCCGGCGCCGGGGCCGGAGACCGTCACTGGGCCCAGCAGGTCGGTTTCGAACGAAACAGCGTTCGTGGCGCCGGAGATGCCTGCAAGGCTGTGGACCAAGTCGATGGCGCGCGGTGCAACGCCCGCCTCGATGCCGCCGTCGGGAGTCCGCCTGGCGGATCCGATCAGCTTCCAGCGGCGGCCGGCCGAAGCGGCCACCCGGATATCCTCCGGCGTCACTGCGGAAATGCCCTCCCGTTGGACGTCCTTCAGCTGCAGATTCCCGCCGAGGAGCTCGTTGGCGAGGATCAGCACCTTCAGCTGCACGTCAAAACCTTCGAGGTCCGCGGCCGGATTCGCCTCGGCGTAACCCAGTTCCTGCGCCTCCCGGACCGCCTCGCCAAGGTCAAGGCCGGCTTCCATGCGCCCCAGAACGTAGTTGCTGGTGCCGTTCATGATCCCTTCGAAGCCGTTGAGCTTCAGCCCGCTGAACATCTGCCTGGCCAGGCGGATCACCGGCGTGCCGCTCATGACGGCGCCCTCAAACTCAAAGCGGACTCCCTGCCGTGCTGCCAGGGCCGCCAGTTCACGGCCCCGCAGGGCGACGGGTCCCTTGTTCGTGGTGCAGACGTTCTTGCCCGATTCCAGGGCCCAGCGGACGTGCGAAACCGCGGGCTCGCCGTCGTCGGGATTCGTGAAGGTGGCCTCACAGATGATGTCCGCTGTGCACCCGCGGATCACAGCCTCGTTGTCCGGCTCAGCGGAACCGCCGTACCGGGCGAAGGTGTCGCCGCCGCTGCCGCTGTCTCCGCCCAGTGCCAGGGCCATGGACAGATCAATGCCGTTGGCGTCCATCAGTGAACCGAGGCGCAGGTCGGTGATGGCGACTACACGCAGGCCGAAGCCCAGCTCGGCGCGGAGGGCTTCGCCGCGGGAAGCGATCAGCTCGGCCAGGCTGCGGTTCACTCCGCCGAAGCCAATAAGTGCAAGGTCGTAGGTGGTCATGCCGTGTCCTTCTCTCGGAAATGCTTGGTGGTTCCATGCTCAGGCCGGGCCCTGTCCGTCCCGCCATGTGATTCCGCCCAAAGGACTGCGCAAAGTGACCAAGGATGACGCCGTTGTAACGCGACTCCTTAATATTCGTGCAATATATGCATCTAGGGATGTTTTTAAAGATCGAAACGGCGATTTGGTGTTACTTTCATCACGGCGGTTGGGTTTGCCGGACTGGTCCCCAACGCCCTCCGAGGCTTTCCGGTGCATCAATCCCGTTCGCACCTCGACTACTTTCCCGGGAGCAATTCATGGAACTCTCTTCCACAACCCGCTTGGATCCGCAGGCTTCTTCATCACTCAAACCGGGACCCGCTGAACCGGGACCCGCTGAATCAGGGCAGCCGGCGCCGGGGCTCCGCCGGTCCATGGGCCCGCGGCACCTGGTGATGATCGCCATGGGCGGCGTCATCGGGTCCGGCCTCTTCCTCAGTTCGGGCTACACGATTTCGCAGGCCGGACCGCTTGGGGCGGTCCTCGCCTATCTCGTGGGCGCCTTCGTCGTCTACCTCGTCATGGCCTGCCTCGGCGAGCTGGCCATCGCCTATCCGGTCTCAGGCGCGTTCCACATCTACGCCGCCAGGTCCATCGGTCCCGCCACCGGCTTCACCACGGCCTGGCTGTACTGGCTGTGCTGGGCCGTGGCCCTGGGGTCGGAGTTCACCGCGGCCGGACTGCTCATGCAGCGCTGGTTCCCGGGAATTGAGGTGTGGGTCTGGTGCATCGTCTTCGCGTCCATTCTGTTTGCCCTGAACGCCGTCTCCTCGCGCTTCTTCGGCGAATCCGAGTTCTGGTTCTCCATCATCAAGGTGGGCGCCATCGTTGTCCTGATTGCCTTTGGCGGCGCCGCGCTGGTCGGGTTCAACCCGCTGGCCGGAGGCTCCCACCCGTTCCTGCTCGAAAACTTCAACACGTCGGGCGGGCTGTTCCCCAACGGTTTCTCCGGCGTCCTGGTGACCGCCCTTGCAGTGTTCTACGCGTTCTCCGGTTCGGAACTCATCGGCGTCGCAGCGGGCGAAACCGCCAACCCCGAGACCAGCATTCCCAAGGCCATGCGGACCACGGTGTTCCGCCTGCTGATCTTCTTCGTGGGCGCCATCGCTGTCATCGCTGCCACCATCCCCTTTGACCAGGTGGGCCTGGACGAGAGCCCCTTCGTGACGGTCTTTTCCTCCATCGGCATTCCCTATGCGGCGGACATCATGAACTTCGTCATCATCACCGCCTTGCTGTCGGCTGGAAACAGCGGCCTGTTCTCCTGCGCCAGGATGCTCTTTTCCCTGTCCGAAGAAGGGCACGCGCCGAAGGCTTTCCGGAAGCTGACCAAACACGGGATTCCCCTCATCGCGCTCTGCGTCAGCATGGTTGGCGGGCTGGCCTCCCTGATCAGCAGCGTGGTGGCTCCGGAAACGGTGTACCTCGCGCTGGTGTCTGTCGCCGGGTTCGCCGTTGTGGGGGTCTGGATGTCCATCACGGCGTCGCACTTCTTCCACCGGCGGGCCTTCGTTCGGAACGGCGGAAACATCAACGACCTCGCCTACAAGGCCCCGCTGTTCCCGGTGGTTCCGATCCTTGCCTTCACGCTCTGCCTCGTCTCGCTGATCGGCATCGCCTTCGACCCGAACCAGGTCGCTGCCCTTTACTTCGGCGTTCCTTTCGTGGGAGCCTGCTACGCCTTCTTCCACTTCAAGTACGGACGACGGCGGCAGCCCGCCGAGTAGCCTTCTGCGGCAGTTCTGCGGCAACCCCGCCGGCCCGGCGGCCGAACCAGTGTTCGGCCGCCGGGCCTCCGGGTGTTCGTCCCAAGGCCCGCCTTCCGGCAAGGCGAAGGCCGCCGGTCACCACCGCCTGCGCTGTGTGAGAATGGGCGTTGAAGTCCACCAGAGGGAGCGGTTCAGCTTGGAATTGTCGGAAGCGTCATCGCTCGGCCAGGGCCTTCGTATTGTCCGGCTCATCGTCGACCGCGAGAAGCAGGGCAGGGGACTGTTGGGGGTATCGCAGCTTGCCGCCGAGCTGGAAATGGACCAGGGCCGCGTATCCCGGCTGACCCAGGAGCTGTGCGAGCTGGCCATTCTGGAGCGGGTGGAACGCGGACCGTTCCGTGCCGGGCCGGCCTTCTTCCAGCTGGCGGCCAGCCTGAACGTTGGCTGGATCGGCCAGGCCAAGCGCGAGCTGGAGCTCTTTGTGGCGGAGTACGGCCTGCGGGCCAGGCTGTCTGTCCGTGACGGCGTACGCGTGATCCTGCTCAGGACATCCAGCAATGACGGCGCGCTGGGAAGCTTTGTGAAACCGGGCATGGTCACCCCCGTCTGGTGCACAGGATCAGGCCGCGCCCTCCTCTGGGACCACAAGGCCGCCGAGGTTGAGGAGCTTCTGCAGGGTGTGGACTTCATTGGCGTGGGCGGCCCGCGGGCAGCTCACTCCGTGTCGGAAGTATGCGAATTGATGGAACAGGACCGCCCGCAGGGTTTCATCAGGGCGGCCGAGGAGTTTGAGCACGGCGTCCACGAGCTGGCCGTTCCCGTCCGGGATCCGGGCGGACGCGTGGTCGCAGCCCTCACGGTCCTCGGCAGCAGTGCCGCTTTTGGTTTCCGCTCCGAGGAGATTGCCGTTGCGCTGCACTCGGCAGCACGGCGCCTCTCAGCGGTGGGCTCTGGCGGCGGGGGAGTCAGCTAGGCCGGCCCAGGGCAACTTCAAGCCACGCGCCCCACTTCAGGGCTGCGGCAGCGGTCTCTCTGCTCTTCGGTTCCAGCCGCGCCTTTGATCCGACCACCTGCAAAGCAGCGATGGTTTCGCCGCGGAAGTCGCGGACGGGAACGGCCACCGAGTACAGATTGGGCTCTGCCTCTTCGTCCACAACGGAATAGCCGCGCTCCCGCGCCCCGGCCAGGCGGGCAAGGAAGTCTTCAATATCGGCCGGAGTGTTGGGGCCGTGCCGGATGAAGTCGGTCTGGCTAAAGACGGCCCGGACCTCGGCGTCGCTGGCGTCCCACAGCAGCGCCTGGCCGGCGTCGCTGCAGTATGCGGGGTAGGGCCGGCCGATCCACGAGCCCACCATCCTGCTGTTCGATGGGACGTGCTCACCGATCGTTACGGTGCTGTCCCCGTTGAGGACACCGAGGAAGCAGCCTTCCCCGGTGTCCCCGACGAGCCCCTCCAGCGCCGCCATGCCCTCGGTCCGGAGCCGTTGCTCAGTGAGTAGCTGGGCATCCGTGTAGAGGCTCCAGTCCAGCGAATACTCCCGGTGCCCGCCACGGAGCAGGAAATTCTCCTGCTGGGCGGCCTTGAGCCCGCGGGATACCTGGCTGCGGTCCTTGCCGAGATCTGCGGCGATGTCCCCGACGGTCGCGCCCCGCGCCCCTCCGCCGTGACGGGAGCCGACGGCGAAGACAACTTGCATTCCGCGGCCCATGCTGGAGATTTTCGACATGGCTCCGATCTTAGTTGCTGCCAACCAGCGGTTTTGTGTCCCTAGTGGATCGCGAAGACGCGGGCAGGGAATCCGCTGCCGCCTTGGGGCTTCGGCCAGGTGGCCACGAGCACCGCCCCCGATTCGGGCAGGCCGTCCAGATTGGCGAGCAGCTCTATCTGCCAGCAGTCCTGGGCGAGGATGTAGGTTTCCAGGCTGAAGTCCTGGTGTGACGTCGCCTTGCCCGGGTCCGTATCCGTCTGTTCGTGGCCGATCGCCGTGATGTTCCGCTCGGCGACCAGGAAGGACAGTACGTCCCGGGACCAGCCCGGGGTGTGGCTGACGCCGTCGGCATCCCGGTTCGCCATCGCCTCGGGGTCCGGCCAGCGGTTGCTCCAGCCGGTCCGGAGCGCCACGAATGCGCCCGCCGGCATCCGGCCGTTGCGATCCTCCCATTCGTTGACGTCATCCAAGGTGGGCGTCGCGTCAGCGTCGCTCGCGGCCCGCGTGCTGATGTCCAGCACCACCAGGGGCAGCACCATCTCTTCCACCGGGATGTTGTCCAGGCTTCGCCCGCCCCGGATAAAGTGCGACGGCGGGTCCACGTGGGTGCCCCACTGGCCCACGATGGAGTACACGTGCGCTGTGAAGCCGTCGCCCCTATCCAGGTCGAACAGGGCCGTCCGGCCTTCGTCCGGAAAAGCGGGGAAGTGCGGCTGGCCGGGGTGGAAGGCGTGCGTCAGGTCTGTGAACGAGCGGCCGGACAGCAGCGACCGGAAGCCTGCCCAGAGGCTGGTGGCCTGAGTTGCGGTGGCCTGGGCGCCGGCGGTGTGGACCGTCATGACGCCATTCCCAGTGCCGGACGAATCGCCGCTGCGGTGGAGACCCGGACCGGATCGGAGAGCTCGATGACCGGCACCTCCCAGGGGTGGACTTCGATCATGCGTTCCAGGAGCCGGCCGACTGCCTCCTCGGACAGATCAGCATCCAGGTAAGTGGTCAGGACAAAAGTGGCCGACAGGGTCCTCTCGCCCGCGCGGCCGAACGTGGGGTTTGCTGCCGCCGAAGCGGTGAATCCCTCGAAGCCAAGACTCGATTCGAACACATGCCGGTAGTTTCCAAAGTCCCCCAGTTCGGGGCATGACTCCAGTGTGTCAAAAAGTGACGCGAGGCCCGGATCCGCTTTCAGGACCTCCAGGTCGCCCTCCACCAGCTGCTTCAGAGAGACTGCGGCAATCGGCCAGTGGACGCGGAGTTTGCGCACGCTTCTCATTCCAATATTCATGTCTGGATGCCTCTTCCATGGATCGTCCGGAGCCAGCTCGTGTGGCGTTTGCCTCATCCTGACAGAAGGTGACGGGCAACACAAGCATATCTATTTGTCTATACTGCACATAGCTTGAAATTGTTCCGTCCACGAAAGCGAAGTGATCCGTCTTGAGCACGCCTACCTCCCCGCTGCTTTTTGCCCTCTACGAACAGGCCAGCGTGGGTTGCGGCGGCGCCCCGAGTCTCTGGACGCACCCGCTGGATAACCGTCTGGAACTCAACTCACTGGACCGCTGGCGGGATGTGGCCATCACAGCCGAACAGGCCAACCTCGACGCACTGTTCTTTGCCGATGTCTTGGGCCTCTATGACGTGTACGGCGGATCGGCCGACGCCGCCCTGGGCTGGGCCGTGGAAGCACCTGCGAATGACCCCTTTATGTATGTGCCGGCCCTTGCTGCCCTTACGGAGCGGCTGTCATTCGTGATTACGGCCTCGACGACGTACGAGCACCCGTTCTCCCTGGCGCGCCGCTTCGGCACCCTGGACCACCTCAGCAACGGCCGGATCGGATGGAACATCGTCACGTCGTATCTCTCCAGTGCGGCCCGGAATTTCGGCATGGACGAGATGCTCAGGCACGCCGACCGCTACGGCCGCGCGGATGAATTCATGGATGTGTTCTATAAGCTGCTGGAGGGCAGTTGGGCGGCCGACGCCGTAATCGGAAGCAAGAGTGAAAAGGTCTACGCCCGTCCCGGTTCCGTCCAGTCGATCAACCACGACGGCGAGCATTTCCGCGTGGACGGACCGTCGCTGACGTCGCCGTCGCCGCAGCGGACCCCCGCCCTGTTCCAGGCCGGATGGTCGCCGCGGGGCCGCGAGTTCGCGGCCAAGCACGCCGAAGTGATTCTGCTGCCCAAGAAGGATCCGCAGGAAATCGCCGCAGGGCTGGCGGACATCAATCGCCGGGCGGTGGAGCGGGGCCGCCCCGCCGGCGAGGTGCGATCCATGGCACTGGCCCGGATCATCACCGCTCCCACTGCGATCGAAGCGCAGGAGAAGTATGACGGGCTTCAGCGCAACTACCACCTGGAGGCGCAGCTGGTCAGCTATGCCGGCGATACCGGGATCGACCTCAGCAAATACGCCGACGATGAGCCGCTGGCCACGGTGACCAACGGTCTCACGTCCTACGTGGTCAAGGGGGCGCCGCAGGACAAGCCGCTCACCGCCGGGGATGTGCGGCGCAAATTCTCCGAGGTGACGCGCGGAACCGACCTGCTGTTCATCGGCACGCCGGAGGGCGTTGCGTCGCAGATCCAGGACCACGCGGCGACGTCAGGGCTGGACGGCTACATGATCAACCCGCTGGTCAGCCCCGGCTCCCTCAATGACTTCGCCGAACTGGTAGTGCCGGAACTGGCCAAGCGCGGGCTTTATGACACGGAACCGAAGACCGGCACCATGCGCTCCAGGCTGCGGGCTGACGGTGCGGACCTGATGGCCGGCACGTCTTACGGGGCGGGCTTCCGCCAGCGTTAGCCCCATTGACACCCCTCCGCCGCAGTCGTATTCTACAACCAAATGGTTGTAGATCAGATAAGCGAAGCCGAAGTTGACCGCCTCTTCCAGGCGTTCTCCGATTCCACCCGCCGGGACATTGTGCGACGGGTGACAGTGGGGGAATACTCGGTGTCGGGCCTCGCCGCCCTCTACGCCATGAGCTTTGCCGCCGTCCAGAAGCACGTGGCGGTGCTGGTGCGTGCCTCCCTGGTTACGAAGGAGAAGCGCGGAAGGGAGCAGATCGTGCGGGGCAATCATGATGGCCTGGAGAAAGCCCGGCGTCTGCTCGATGAGTACGAGGCGATTTGGCGGCAGCGTGCCGAGCGGATCGCAGACATTCTCGCTGAAGGATAGGAAAGGTTCCGCAATGACTGTTATCAGTTCCACCAAGAATCTTGAGGCCCTGAGCTTCACCCTCGTCGCTGAATTCGATGCGGGCGTTGAGCGCGTCTGGCAGATCTGGGAGGACCCCCGGCAGCTTGAGCGCTGGTGGGGCCCGCCGACCTGGCCGGCGACGTTCGACCAACTCGACTTCCAGCCCGGTGGGAAGGCCGCCTATTACATGACCGGCCCGGACGGCACGAAGGCCCGCGGCTGGTGGCGCATCACCTCCGTCCAGGCTCCGAACCAGCTGGAGTTCGACGACGGCTTTGCCGACGACGACGGCAACCAGGTCGAGGACATGGGCACCACCCACGCGACGGTCACCCTCGAGGACCTCGGCGGCCGCACCCGGATGACGGTGCTGTCCACCTTCGAGTCCGAGGAGCAGATGAACAAGATGGTCGAAATGGGCATGGAAGAAGGGATGAGGGAGGCTGCCGGCCAGATCGACGCCCTGCTCACCGAGCACTCGCACGCCTGACCGGCATAGCGGTCAGCGAAGGCTGTTCAGGCCCCTAACGCAAGAGAACGACGGCGGGAGCTCCCGCCGTCGTTCTCTTGCGTTTCTTGTGTGGTTCCTTAGACGGTAACGCCCTGGGCGGCTTTCCGGTTCAGGCTCACCGTGAAGGTGTTCGGTCCGCTGAGGGTGACGGCAACGTCGTTCCGGTGGGCGTTGGCCTTGGTGGAAATGTCGTGCACGAGGGCGTCCAGCGTGTGGTCAATCGCGGAGCGGTCCCAGATTTTCAGCGTCACGGAGTGGTTGGTTTCGAACGTCATTATTCGGTGCCTCATTCGTAATTTCGGTCATGGGCTTCGCGTCGGTGCGGAGCCCGGGACGGGTCTATCCATGAACGCTCAGAGGCCTTCTGCAGCTCGGGCGAGCTCACTGGTTTGGCCTCGTTGCGTCCACCAGGTTGGGTCGTTCTGAGCCGCTGCATCCCTGCGCCTAAGCGCGGGAATTGGGCTCCCGCGGCCGGGAAATCGCATTCTCGACCGTCCTTTCCATGATGCACGGAGGAGTGCTGGCGTCTCAAGCCAATATCCGATCATTGCGCGTGAGACTCGTCACAGCGGTACTGCGAGGCCTTGTCGGTCACGCTTCCGGCCCGGTGCCTATTGACAAGTGTACGGCGTACACCTATGGTCAATCGCATCAGGTGTACGCCGTATACCCAGCCAGCGAAGGACCCCGCCATGCCAACGCAAACCATCCGCCCCGCGGCAGCACCCGTCCGGCGTTCCCGGCCCCAGTGGCCCGTGCCCGCCGGGTTGATTCTGCTGAGCCTCATTCCGGTGGTTTTCGGGGCCCTGCGCCTGACCGAACTGACCTCCGGCGCCGACGTCACGCCGCAAAACGCGCGGTTCTTCGCGTCCCCGATCCCGGTGGTGACGCACATCGTCAGCGTCACCGTCTATTCGCTGCTCGGGGCGTTCCAGTTCGTTCCGTCACTTCGGGGACGGCGCGGCTGGCACCGGATCGCCGGTCGCATACTCATTCCAGCCGGCCTGTTCGCCGCCCTCTCGGGGCTGTGGATGTCCGCCTTCTACCCGCTTTCCGACGGCTACACCGACGTCCCGCTGCGGCTCTTTTTCGGAACGGCCATGCTGGTGAGCCTGGTTCTGGGAGTGGCCGCGATCAGGCAGCGGGACTTCGTGCGGCACAGCGCCTGGATGACGCGCGCCTATGCGATCGCCGTCGGCGCGGGAACGCAGGCCCTTGTGAGCATCCCCTGGCTGCTTCTCATCGGCCCCACCGACGTGCCCACCCGTGCAGCGCTCCTGGGAGCGGGCTGGGTGATCAACGTGGCCGTGGCCGAGTACGTCATCCGGCGCCGCGCCCGGAAGGCATCCCGCCGGACGGTCAGTAGGCCCTCACCCGCTGTTCCACGATGAGGTGGATGAGGGCGAACATCCCGTCCTGGTCGATGGCCTGGAACGCAGCGTCGATGGCGGCCGGCACATCGCCGTCACGGGTGACCGTGATACCGAAGCCGCCGAAGGCCCGGGCCATCAGGCCGAAGTCCGGGTTCTTCAGCTGCGTGCCCGACACCCGGGACGGGTAGTGCCGCTCCTGGTGCGTGCGGATGGTGCCGTACTCCTGGTTGTCCATCACGACGATGAGCGGCGTGGCCCCGTACTGCGCTGCTGTGGCCAGCTCCTGGCCGTTCATGAGGAACTCGCCGTCGCCGGCGATGGTGACTACCCGGCGCTGCGGACTGGCCAGGGATGCGGCGATGGCCGAGGGAACGGAGTAACCCATGGAGCCGTTCCGGGCGCTGATCATGGACGCGTAGCACCGGGTGGGGAAATACCGGTGCGCCCAGTTGGTGTGCTCGCCTGCACCGAACGTCACCATGGCGTCCTCAGGCAATCGCGGGACCAGGTTGGCCATGAGCGTGTCCATCTTTGCCGGCCCGTCGCCCGGCGTTGCCGGAGGCAGTGTGGCGAAGGACGTCTGCTCGGCGCGCATTCTGGCTGTCCACGCCTTCCACTCCTCCTTCAGGGGCAGATCGATTGCCACCAGGTCACGGACAAAAGCGTCCGGCTTCGCCAGGATCTGCCGTGAGACCGGGCCGGAGCGGCCGCGGAGCGAGGGGTCGACGGTGACGAGGAAGTTCTTCTTGTTCCAGTCCTGCCTGCAGACAAACCCGTCCGTGAGCACGTCCCCTGGAACGGTCCCGACGAAAACGAGCAGGTCGGTTTCCTCCAGCAGGTCGTAGGTGGGGCGGGGACGGCCGTAGCCGATCGGACCAACATAGGACGGCGAATCGAAGGAGACGGTTCCCTGGGTACGCCATTCCGCGGCGGCCGGGATGTGGTGCCGTTCAAGCCACTCGGTGAGCTGGCTGGCCGCCTCCTGCGTCCAGTCGTTCCCGCCAGTGACAAACAGCGGCTTCGAGGAACTCGCCAGTGCGGTGGCGAGTGCCTCGGCGTCGGTGGTGCTCATGCCCCCGGCGGCGACCGGGATGACGGGGTGCGGGGCCGGATCAACCTGCTGGCGGATGATGTCTTCCGGCAGGCCGACGACGACGGGCCCTGGCCGTCCGCTCATGGCCGCGAACATGGCTTCCGCAACAATCTCGGAAGCCCGTTCGGCGTGATCGAGCACCATAACGCGCTTGGCTCCGGTGTCGAACCAGGCCTTGATGTCGAATTCCTGGAACGCTTCGCGGTCGCGGTGCGCAAAGGGAATGAGCCCGACGAAGAGCAGCATGGGCGTGGAGTCCTGCCAGGCAGTGTGCAGGCCAACGTGGGCGTTGGCAGCTCCGGGGCCGCGGGTGACCATCGCAACGCCCGGACGCTGGTTCATCTTGCCGTCGGCCTCGGCCATGTAGGCGGCACCGCCCTCATGCCGGCAGACCACGGTCTCGATGTCCGAACCGTGCAGCCCGTCCAGCACGTCCAGGAAGCTCTCGCCGGGAACCACGTAGGTGCGTTCCACGCCGTGGGCCACGAGGGAGTCAACAATTACGTGCCCGGCGGATTTCAGCGAGGCGCTCCCGGCCGGGCCGGCGGTCGGGCTTCCGCCCGGGCCGGTGCCCTGACTGGCGCCCGGACTGGTGCCCGGACTGGACGAGGCGACCGATGGGGCGGGCTGTGCTGCGCGGTGGTTGGGGATCTGGCCTTCGAGCGGTTGCGTGTGCGTTGCGGTCATGGTGTGTGCGGACTCCGTTGTCATCACTACTTGTCTTCTTGGGTTGGGTGTTGTTTTACGTGCGTTGGGTGGAGGCGCCCGTGGCGCCTAGTCGGTTTCCGGTCCGGTGCAGAAGAAGCAGCCGTCCTCACAGCTGTCCGTCGTCTGGTTTTCCGTGGGCGCCCGGTAGGGCTGGGGGCGCAGCAGGTCTTGTCGGTTCATGGCGGGCTTTCGGTCGGTTGTTGTTGGAGTGCATGTTGGGGTCCGGGTTTGCGGAGCCGGGCGGTCGCGGGACCTGCTACCGGATGGGAGTCGGGTTGGCCACCACGGGCGCGGCGCCGGTGTAGCCGTCACGTGCCTCGGCGATTTCGTGGATCCGTTTGCGGCAGGCGTACCAGCCGGCGACCATGAGGGCACAGGCGATGAGCGTGACCAGGAGGGTCAGGGGGGAGTCGATGAAGACCATCACCAGGACGCTCACGAGAAACAGGAGTGAGAGGTAGCCGGTGTAGGGGGCGCCGAACATCCGGAAGGACGGGCGCTTCAGCCAGCCCTTGTCTGCCCAGCGTTTGAGCTGCATCTGGCAGAGCACGATGGTGGCCCAGGTGACGATGATGCCCACGGAGGCGACGTTGAGGACGATCTCGAAGGCCTGGCCGGGGACGAGGTAGTTCAGCGGGACGCCGAGGAGGGAGACGCCGGCGGTGATGGCGATCCCGCCGTAGGGTACGCCGGCCTTGTTCATGCGCTGGGCGAACTGCGGGGCGGAGCCGGCCACGGACATGGACCGAAGGATGCGGCCGGTGGAGTAGAGGCCTGCGTTGAGGGAGGACAGTGCGGCGGTGAGGACCACGAGGTTCATGATGACGTCCACACCCTGGATGCCGATGGAGCCGAAGAACGTCACGAAGGGGCTGACGCCTTTTTCGTAGGACGTGTAGGGCAGCAGCAGGGCCAAAAGGATGACGGAGCCGACGTAGAACACTGCAATGCGGAAGACCACTGAATTGATCGCCTTGGGCATGATCTCTTTGGGGTTTTCGGTTTCGCCGGCAGCAGTGCCGACCAGCTCGATCGAGGCGTAGGCGAACAGCACGCCCTGCATGAGGATGATCATGGGCAGGATGCCGTTGGGGAAGATCCCGCCGTTGTCGGTGATGAGGCTGAAGCCGACTTCCTGGCCGTCCACCGGGGTGCCGAAGATGACGAAGTACGTGCCGACGAGCAGGAACACGACGAGGGCGGCGACCTTGATGATGGCGAACCAGAACTCCATCTCGCCGAAGACCTTGACTGAGACGAGGTTCAGGCCCAGCACGACTACGAGGGCGGTCAGGGCCCAGGCCCATTGCGGGACGTCGGCCATCCAGGGGATGTAGTGGCCGAAGAAGTTCATGTAGAGCGCTGCGGCGGTGATGTCCACGATGGTGGTGGTGGCCCAGTTGAGCCAGTAAAACCAGCCCGAGACGAAGGCGGCCTTTTCGCCGAAGAACTCGCGGGCGTAGGAGACGAAGGAGCCGGAGGACGGGCGGTGCAGCACCAGTTCGCCCAGGGCCCGCAGGATCAGGAAAGCGAAGAAACCGCACACGGCGTAGGCAATGACCAGGGACGGGCCTGCGGCGTTGAGCCGGCCGCCGGCACCGAGGAAGAGGCCGGTACCGATCGCACCGCCGATCGCGATCATCTGGATCTGGCGCGGCTTCAGGCTCTTGTGGTAGCCCTTGTCCTCCGCATGGAGGAGTCTCTCAGAGGCGTGCGCGTGGCCGCCGTCAGCCTCGTACTGGCCAACCTCGTCATTGGGGTTGTTGGGCATGGGTGATCCTTTCGACCGGTTGAAGATCTAGCTCAGGGTGGAACAGGAAAGTGCGGGGACCGGATCAGAAAACGGACCATCCGGTGCGGTCGGACAGGTCAGCGAGGGCCGCCGAGCCCGCCAGGGAATTTCCCTTGGAGTCCAGCCGCGGGCTCCAGACGCAGATGGCGCACTCCCCGGGGACGATCACCAGGATTCCGCCGCCCACCCCGCTCTTTCCGGGAAGGCCGACGCGGTAGGCGAACTCACCGGCGGCGTCGTACATGCCGCAGGTGAGCATGATGGATCCGATGCGCTTGGCCTCGCTCCGGGGGACGACGGGGCCGTTTTCTCCGTGCCCGCCGCGGGCAAGGAACAGGCCGGCCTTCGCCACCTCGATGCAGCTCATCATGATGGAGCACTGCCTGACGTAGTTCTCCACCACGGCCTCGGCGGGCCGGTGCAGGTTGCCGAAGTTCTTCAGGAAGTGGGCCAGGGCCAGGTTGCGGCTGCTGTTGGCCAGCTCGTTCTGTGCTGCCACCTCATCGATGAAGGGTCCTTGGCCATTGGTCTGCCCCGCCTGGCCGCGGAGGAAATGCAGGACATGCCCTGCAGCGTCAGGGAACCTTTCCATCAGGTGGTCGGTCACCACCAATGCGCCGGAATTGATGAACGGGTTCCGGGGGATCCCGTGCTCCACTTCAAGCTGCACCAGGGAGTTGAACGCGGTTCCCGACGGTTCCCGGAGCACCCGGGACCACAGCGTACCGGGGTCATCCGCGCTGAGGGCCATGGCCAGGGTGAAAACCTTGGAGATGCTCTGGATCGAGAAGGGCAGGCCGGCGTCGCCGGCGCTGAACACGTCCCCGGACGTTGTGGCCACCGCTATGCCGAAGCGGTCGAACGGCGGCGACGAGAGGTGGGGAATGCCTGCGGGCACCGAGCCTGCAACACTTCGGGGCCGGTGGCTGCGGACAATGTCAGCCAGGACCAGGCCCAAGGGCGGTGAATCGAGTGCTGTCATCATTTCTTGCCCAGGTGCTCCTTATGCGTGGCGGCCCACTCCTGGATGTGGAGCAGGGCGACCAATGAATCTCGGGGATTGCTGAAGTTCAGGCCCGTGACCCGGCTGATCTTGCTGATCCTGTAGTAGACGGTGTTCTTGTGCATCCTCATCCGCTGGGCGCATTCGGCCACATCCAGTGATGCCTCGAAGTAGGCCCGGAGGGTTCCGGCCAGTTCGCGGTCGTCGCGGAGGAGGGTCCAGAGGGTGCGATGGCGGAAGTCGGAGGCCGTGAAGTTCTCCACCGCCTCATGGAACAGGATGTCCACCTCGAAGTCGTCCACTGTGGCCACCGAAGCGGTCCCGGACCGCCGCATGGAGCCGAGCAGGGCCTCCGTCTTAGCGGTCACGGAGTGAATCGACAGGAGATCGGAGGCGACCGGCCCCACTGCCGCGAACGGACTGATGCCCAGATGTTTCCCGGCGTCCCGGACGATGGCTTCGGCGAGGCTCCGAAGACCGGCTTCGGCTTTGGCGGACTGCAGCCCCGGGACGATCACGGCGGTGTCGCCGTTGAACTGCCCCACGATGGCAGATGGCTTGTAGGCCGCCGCATGGATGGACGCAAGGTTGGCGAGTTCCCCGTGTTTGAGGGCTGCGTCGTCTTCCTGCGCCCCGGCGGCGGACATTCCCAGCAGGATCAATGCCGACGGGCGGTCGGCGGGAATCTTCTCGCTGTGGGCACTCGCCGCGGCTTCCGCCGGGCCCGAAAGGATCCGCGCAATGCGGTCCTCGCGCATGTGCACGGACTGCTGGTTGCGGTAGCGGATCAGCTCGGCGGACACACGGGCGGCCGATCCGGTCAGGACATAGTCGACGTCCGCGCCGAAACCGTCCCCGGTTTCCTGCAGCCAGATGTATCCCATGATGCGCTCGCCGGCGAACAGGGTGATGGCGACGCGCTCCCTCAGCCCGTCCTGGGGCCGGGCCGGGACCCTGACAGGCAGTCGGGTCCGGTGCAGTTCGCGGTAGGCACCCAGGTCCTTCAGGAGGAGCTCGTATTTTCGCGGACCACGGCGTGCGAGGATCGATGCCTTGCGGAGCTCATCGATGTCGTTCGTGACCGTGGAGTAGGCCAGGACCTTGTTGGCGGCGTCCTCGATGACAACATGGCTCGATGTCAGGCGGGCCGTGGTCTGCGCGATGGCGAACAGGTCTTCTTCCAGCAGCGTCAGTACTTCGCTCTGGTAGCTCCGCGGCGTGATCCGGTCCTTGGCGATGGACAGGAGCCGGTCCCAGTCCGCGGCCGGGTCCACCAGGAGGAGGCCCGTTCCGGCTGCCCGGAGCAGCTCTTCGGCTTCCCCCAGTTCGCCCGGACTGCCTTTGACGGCGAGCACCAGGGGCGGGTTCTTCAGGAGGCGCCGCAGCGCCGGCAAAGCGGAGCGCCCGCGAACCCCGATCAGCAGGACAAACGCGGCGCCGCCGTCGGAGGTCTCGTCGTCCGCGTCAACGATCAGAAAGCGTTCAATGGGGGATTCCGCACGGGACGGCCGGAGGATGAGGCTGGCGAAACCCAGGGGGAGATCCGACAGGATGTCGTCCACTGTAGCTGCGGCCATGGGTTTCCTTCGGCATTGATACCCGTCCGGACGGCTCTGTCCGGTCACCCAATGCTATCTAGTGCATTCACCGGAAAATATGGATGCCGGACTAAATCCAGTGCTGGCTTTTAGGTCCCTGAACCAAGGTGGGGCGGGTGGGGAGCAGCGCGGGGGACTCCGGCGGTAAAAGCAACGCGGACGACGGCGGGAGGTCCCGCCGTCGTCCGCCTGCGTCGCAGCCAGAGTCGTGCTGCTAGGAGTCCGTCCCCGTTTTTCGAGCGGCCAGAGCGTAGAAGGGCGTGCAGCGGCCTCTCGCTTCGGGTGAAATGTTGGAACGGACGATCGAAGCGCTCTCGAGCGCTGCCAGGTGGTATCTGACGCAGTCCCGCGAGGTGGCGATGCCGCTGCTGATGTCAGCGACTTTGCTTGCGCCGTTGATCGCCAGGTAATTAATGATTTGTGCTCTGATCGGTGTGCTTCGGGCCCTATTCGTCCGCTCAATGCGGTGTGCGTCCGTTGGGCTCTGGAGTTCAAAGTCAGCGGTCATTGGCCATGCCTTTCGTCCGGTGTGAGGGGATTCGCTCGGTCAGTGCATCGAAACGCGCTCAGGCGCCCTGCTGCCTTTGGTGACCTCAGTGACTTCGGTGTCCCGAACGTCGTGGGGTGACCCTGCGTGCGTCTCTTCGAGGAGGGAAGCGGTCTTGTCGTGGTTCCGGCCGATGACCGCGGTGGCGATGGCATTCCCCAGGATGTTGGTGGCGGTGCGTCCCATGTCCAGGAGTTGGTCGATCACCAGCAGGACGCCGATCCCGGCGGCGGGGATACCGAAGGCAGGGACCACGGCGGCCACGACCACGAGTGACCCGCGCGGCACGCCGGCCATGCCCTTGCTGCTGAGCAGGAGCATCGCGGTCATCGCGATCTGCTGGCCAAGGTCCATGTCGATGCCGTAGGCGTTGATGAGGAAGACTGACGCGAAGGTCATGTACATCATGGAACCGTCCACATTGAACGAGTACCCCAGGGGCAGCACGAAACCGGTGGTGCGCTTTTCGATGCCGAACCTGGTCAGGCCGTCAATGAGCTTGGGCAGGGCTGCCTCGCTGCTGGAGGTGGCGAAAGCGATGACCATGGGTTCACGCACGATGCGGACCAGCCGGAAGGCTGCTTTTCCGAGGAAGGCGACCGCGACGGCGATCATGATGACCCAGAGCGCGGAGAGGGAAACATAGAAGCCGCCGATAAACGATGCGTAGGTGGCGAAAGCGTCCAGGCCCTGCGCGGTGAAGGCCGCTGCGATGCCGGCGAAAACGCCCACCGGCGCCGCCTTCATCACATATCCGGTGACCTTGAGCATGACGCCCATGAGTTCGTCGATCGCATCTGCAATGGACGAGCGGCCTTTCTTCCGGAGGTTCAGCAGTGCGATGCCAAAGAGAGCGCCGAACACAAGGATCTGCAGGGGGTTGTTCTCCGTCAGGGCCGCGAAGACGCTCGTGGGGATGATGTGGGTCATGAACTCCGCGTAATCGAGGGGCTTCGTCTCCATCCCGGCGTCGCCTCCCGGCATCAGGTTGAGCCCGTCACCGACGTTCAGTGCATGAGCCGTGATGAACCCGAAGGCGCCCACCAGGACGGAGGCGGACAGGAACCAGATCATCGAACGGCCAAAGAGCTTGCCCACGCCGGCGGACTTGGCCGCTCCTGCAATGCCGGAGACGAGTGTGGCAAAGATCAGTGGGGCAATGATCATCTTGATGAGGTTCAGGAACATGTGCGTGACGGTGTCCAGCACGGACACCACGGATTCGCGGGTGGCGTCGGGCAGCAGCCAGTGGAACAGCAGGCCGCTGAGGATACCGAACACCAGCGCTGCCAGAATCCACATCGTTGATTTGTTTTTCATGCTCACTCCTTGCGTAGAGGCCGGGCTGGTGGCCCGGTGTTGGAACGGTCCTCGTCATCGAGTGCCGTTTTCTCTGTGGTCAGTCGGGATTTGGGCACGACGGTGTGCCCCTGCTCCCTGGTCGGATGGGGTAGAAGCTGTGCGGTTGGGAGGGGGTTTTACTTGCTCAGGTTGGCCAGGCGTTGGGGGCTGAGGAGTTCCTGGAGTTGTTCGGCGGTGAGGAGTTTGTGTTCGAGGACGAGTTCGG
>NZ_JAUSSM010000008.1 GCF_030812315.1 Arthrobacter oryzae
TCCCGGGCGGACGCTCTGCACTTCATGCAGTGAAAACCGAGACGCTCTCGCACTTCCTGCACGCTCCGGGCAGACCCTCTCTCACTTCCCGCAAAGGCCGGCAGCGGCACCCAAGCCCCACACCGCCGTCGTAATTCAGCACAAAGTGAGAGAGCATCGGTGAATTTCACCCAGGAAGTGAGAGAGCATCCACGAATTTCACCCCGGAAGTGAGAGAGCGTTGCCCTTGGATTTCGCGCGGAACCCAGGCACCGTTTCTCAGTTGCATATGAGAGCAACAATGCCCGTGTCCCCAAGAGCGACCGCCCGGCCGCAGGCTGACTGGCGCCCCAGTGCCTTGGGCCTGCTGTGCCTGTGACGCTTGACACGAGAGTCCCTTGCGAGGCCGGGACAGTTAGTTCGTGAGCGGCGACTCGCCTAGAATTGCATGAGATGTACGGACTTGGAAGCGCTTTATTTCGGGTTGCGTAGGAAAACGAAACACGGATAAGAGCGGCTGCGATTGCGCCAGTGGTCAGCTCACAACAGGAGGAATCCAACATGGCTGAGCACAACGGCGGAAATCGCAGCGGAAAAGATCGCGGCAGCCACGGAGGGGGTCGGCCTTCAGGTGGCGGCCCGTTCCGGGCGTCAAATAATTCAGGCGGGGATCCCCGCGGATTCCGTGCCAAGGATGACCGCGGCGAGCGTCCGGCCCGTGAGGGTGGTGGAGAGCGTCGCAGCTTCGGTGCGGGCGATCGTGATCGTAAGCCGTTCGGCGAGCGTCCGTCCCGTGAGGGTGGGGAGCGTCGCAGCTTCGGTGCGGGCGATCGTGACCGTAAGCCGTTCGGCGAGCGTCCGGCCCGTGAGGGTGGGGAGCGTCGCAGCTTTGGTGCGGGCGATCGTGACCGTAAGCCGTTCGGTGAGCGTCCGTCCCGTGAGGGTGGGGAGCGTCGCAGCTTCGGTGCGGGCGATCGTGACCGTAAGCCGTTCGGTGAGCGTCCGTCCCGTGAGGGTGGGGAGCGTCGCAGCTTTGGTGCCGGCGATCGTGACCGTAAGCCGTTCGGTGAGCGTCCGTCCCGTGAGGGTGGGGAGCGTCGCAGCTTTGGTGCCGGCGACCGTGATCGTAAGCCGTTTGGCGACCGTCCGTCCCGTGAGGGTGGGGAGCGTCGCAGCTTTGGTGCGGGCGACCGCGACCGTAAGCCGTTCGGTGAGCGTCCGTCCCGTGAGGGTGGGGAGCGTCGCAGCTTTGGTGCGGGCGACCGCGACCGTAAGCCGTATGGCGACCGTCCGCGCCGCGAGGGCGACGGCGAACGCCGCAGCTTTGGCGGCGGTGACAACCGCAAGCCTTTCGGCGACCGCCAGGAACGGGCTCCCCGGAGTTTTGACCGTGGCGACTCCGGCCCCCGCGAGTTCGGCCGCGACCGTCCCGAGGACCGTCCCACCCGCGTACCGAACGCGCGCGACCTGCGCAGCGCCAACCGGCCGGACCGTGAGCGCTCTCCCGAGATCGACGAAGACGTCACGGGCCAGGAACTGGACCGTGCAACCAAGCACGAGATCAAAACCCTCGAAGCCAAGAGCGCGGAATGGGTTGCACGGCACCTGGTCATGGCCGGGCGCCTCATAGACGAGGAACCGGAACTTGCATTCCAGCACGCGCTGGCTGCCAGCCGCCGTGGCGGACGCCTGTCTGCTGTCCGTGAAGCCGTGGGCCTGACAGCCTACGCCGCGGGCCACTACGGGGAAGCCCTGCGGGAATTCCGCACCTACCGACGGATCAGCGGCTCCAACGTGCACCTGCCTGTCATGGCCGACTGCGAGCGGGGCCTCGGCCGTCCCGACCGTGCCCTCGATGTCGCACGGTCCGAGGAAGCCAATGACCTCGACGCGCCCGGCAAGGTTGAACTGGCCATCGTGGCCGCCGGAGCCCGCACGGACCTTGGCCAGCTCGATGCTGCTGTGGCCGAACTGGAAATCGCGCAGCTGGACATTAACCGGGCCTTCTCCTACAGCCCGCGGCTCTTCCGCGCCTATGCAGATGCCCTGGCAGCTGTTGGCCGCGAACAGGAAGCCGACAAGTGGCAGCGCCAGGCCGTTGTTGCGGAGAACGCGCTCGGCCTCGGAGCCGACGAGGAACCCGACATCATCGACCTCGGCTGGGACGAGGAAGAGGAAGCCCGCGAAGAGGAAGCGCGGCGCCGTCTGCTTTCCCAGCAGAAGGCTGACAGCGCTCCGGCCCCCGCTGCGACCGTTCAGGACGCAACCCAGGCAGCAGTTGCCGAGGCCGCCGCATCAGATGCAGCCGCCCTCGATGAAGGCAACGACGACGCCGAATCGGATTACTTCGAGTCCGACGACGCTGAATCTGACGAAGACTCCGCGGAGGAAGACGAGTTCGAGGCCCGCGGCGACGCGGAAGCCGGCACCACCGACGAAGGCGACAGCAACGACGATTCCGCACAGCCGGACCGCGAGAGGGAATAACTGCGCATGAGCGCTGATTCATTGATCTCAAGGTTCGATGCCCTGCTGTCCGACCTTGACGGTGTTGTCTATGCCGGCCCCCACGCCATTCCCGGTGCCGTTGAGGCGCTCCGCCAGCTGGCGGGAATCGACGTCGGGCTTGGCTACGTGACCAACAACGCGTCACGGACTCCCGCGCAGGTGGCGGCGCATTTGCGGGAGCTTGGCGCCCCTGCTGAAGACGAGCAGGTGGTCAGCTCTTCGCAGGCTGCCGGTGAGCTGCTGGCCGGTCTCCTTCCGGCAGGGGCACGGGTCCTGGTAACGGGCAGCCCGGCGCTGGCGCATGAGGTGGAGTTGGTGGGGCTGACCCCGGTGCACAGCGCCAAGGACAATCCGGTGGCGGTGGTCCAGGGATTCAATCCCGAAATCGGCTGGAAAGACCTCTCCGAAGCCTCGTACGTCATCGCCGGCGGCGCGCTCTGGGTGGCCACCAACACGGACATGTCCATCCCGCAGGCCCGCGGCATCGCTCCGGGCAACGGAACCCTGGTGGCTGCCGTTGCAGCAGCCACCGGACAGCGCCCACTCGTTGCCGGAAAACCCGAGGCTCCGCTGTTCCGAACCGCCGCCAAGAGGCTCGCTTCCGAGCGACCCCTCGTCGTGGGCGACAGGCTGGACACCGACATCCTCGGCGGGAACAATGCCGGGTTCGCCACAGTGGCGGTGCTCACCGGCGTCGACACGCGCGAGTCCATCCTTGCCGCCCGCACGGCCGAGCGGCCTGACTACCTCATCAATGACCTCAGCGATCTGTACCGCCCGTACCCGGCCGTCGAGGAGCACGACGGCGGCACCTTCCGTTGCGGTGAGGCCTCCGCCGTCGTGCGGGGCGAAGCAGTCCACATCAGCGGAGTTCCGGGCGACCTGGACGCGTGGCGTGCGGCCTGCTCTGCGTGGTGGACAGCCAATCCGCAGGCAGACGCTCCTCTGGCGCCGGCCATCGAGTGGCTGACGCACTAGGCCGACTCACTAGACTGGGAACATGACCGAGCTGAACAACTTTCCGGAAACGGACTCCGATCCGGCTGGGGTCAGCTGGCCTGCAACGCCGGCCGGCAACGGCGGATCGGCCGGCCACAGGATGGCTGCCGTCGAAGACGTTTCAGTCGCTGCTGTCCTGGACCGCCTGGCCGACATTCCGGGTCTGCCCGTTGGCGGGCACGCGGACGCCTACTCGGCACTTCACGATGCACTGCTCGACGCACTGAACGACGACGACCCGTCGGCTGCGGGTGACGCCTGAGGATGGCAAGGCTTGACCAAATGCTCGTCACCCGGGGACTGGCGAGATCCCGCACCCATGCCGCGCGCCTGATTGCCGAAGGCAAGGTCAGCTCGGACGGCACAGTTCTCGCGAAGGCCTCGACGCAGGTGGATGACCTCACGCCCCTGGAAATTGCCGACGACGGGCAGGATACATACGTCAGCAGGGCCGGCTACAAACTGGCCGGGGCGCTGGATGCATTCCCGGCAGTCATCGCGGAAGGAAAGCGCTGCCTGGACGCCGGTGCCTCTACCGGCGGCTTCACGGAGGTCCTGCTCAGGCGCGGCGCGGAACACGTGGTTGCTGTCGACGTCGGGCATGGCCAGCTGGTTCCCCAGCTCAGGAACGACGCACGCGTGTCGGTGCACGAAGGCCTGAACGTGCGCTACGTGACGCCGGATGAGATCGGCGGTCCGGCCGCGCTGACCGTTGCTGACCTGTCGTTCATCTCGCTGACCCTGGTCCTGGAGCCGCTCGCGGCATGCACACATCCCGGCGGCGACCTGGTGCTGATGGTGAAGCCGCAGTTTGAGATCGGCAAGGACCGCCTGGGCCGCACCGGCGTGGTGAATTCCGAGCGTGAACGCCGGATGGCGGTGGAGAAAGTCGCTAATGCGGCGCTGGACGCCGGACTGGATCTGCATGGCCTCGCGGCAAGCCCGCTACCGGGCCAGGACGGAAACGTCGAATACTTCCTGTGGATAAAGCGCAGGATCACCACAGACTTGCCTAAGATCGAAGAGCGGGACGCAGCCGTTGCTGCGTTGCTCGGAACAATCTGGCCGAACCACTAGAAAGCGGAACCCGATGAGCAGGCGTGTACTGGTCCTTGCCCACACCGGCCGCGAGGAATCACTGAAGGCTGCCTGGGAGGCGTGCATCCAGCTGCATGCCTCAGGCATTGTCCCGGTGATGCAAAAATCCGAGCTCGAGGACATGGAGGGGCTTTTCGGCAGGCTCGAAGACCCCGTGGAGATCCTCCACGACCATATCCAGCTGCCCGACGTCGAACTGGTCATGGTCCTCGGCGGGGATGGCACCATCCTCCGCGCCGCCGAACTCGTCAGGGAAGTGGACGTTCCTCTTCTGGGCGTCAACCTTGGGCATGTGGGTTTCCTCGCCGAAAGCGAAAGGGCCGACCTTGCCCAGACCGTCGAATGGATCGCGAGCCGCGATTACACGGTGGAAGAACGGATGACCATCGACGTCCAGGTCTGGGTCAGGGGACAGAAAATCTGGCACACGTGGGCCCTGAACGAGGCCGCCATCGAGAAGGGCAACCGCGAACGGATGCTTGAGGTGGTCACCGAAGTCGATGAGCGCCCGCTTTCGTCATTCGGCTGCGACGGCGTGGTGATGGCAACGCCCACCGGTTCAACCGCTTATGCCTTCTCCGCCGGCGGCCCGGTGGTGTGGCCGGAAGTTGAGGCCCTGGTGATTGTTCCCATCAGCGCCCACGCGCTGTTCGCCAAACCGCTGGTGGTTTCGCCCCGCTCCAGGCTGGCCGTGGAGGTCCTCAACCGGACCGATGCCCAAGGTGTGCTGTGGTGTGACGGCCGCCGTTCCGTTGACCTGCCCCCGGGCGCCCGCGTCGAAGTGACCCGCTCGGCCACACCTGTGCGGCTCGCGCGGACGCACCAGACACCGTTTTCGGCGAGGCTGGTCCGTAAATTCCAGCTCCCCATCCACGGCTGGCGCGGACCCATGCCCCAGGCAGAGTCCGTCCATACCGGGCCCGTACCCATCATCCGTACCCCCAGGCCCATGGTGCCGCCTGCGGGTCCCCGGCGCGCCGGGACGTCCGAGACTGATCCGACGACTGCGAAGTGAATCATGCTTGAAGAACTGAGAATCCGCGACCTCGGCGTCATCACTGACGCAACCCTCCCGCTCGGCCCCGGCCTCAGCGTGGTGACCGGCGAAACGGGCGCCGGCAAGACCATGGTGGTCACCGCCGTCGGACTCCTGTTGGGTGCCCGGTCGGATGCGGGCGCCGTGCGGAGCGGCGCGAAAAGCGCCTCCGCGGAGGCCGTGCTCAAGCTCGACGCCGGCCACGCTGCAGTCGTACGAGCGCTGGAGGCGGGTGCCGAGGTGGAGGAGTTCGACGGCGGCGCTGAACTGATCCTTGCCCGACGGCTGGGTGCGGACGGACGCAGCCGTGCCTACCTTGGCGGCCGCGCTGCCCCCGTGGGGGTCCTTGCGGAGATCGGCGAAAGCCTGGTGGTGGTCCATGGCCAGTCGGACCAGATCAGGCTGAAGGGGGCGCTTGCCCAGCGCGGGGCCTTGGACAAGTTTGCCGGTGACGCCCTGGCCGGCCCGCTGGGTGCATACCAGGCCCTGTACAGCCACTGGAAAGCCAGCCAGGCGGAGCTGGACACGCTGCGTGGCGCGGCTCGTGACAGGCTGCGGGAAGCAGAGTCGCTGGAGATCGCGCTGGCTGAAATCGATGAGGTGGACCCGCAGCCGGGCGAGGACGAGTCCCTGAAGGCGGAGGCCGTGAAACTGGCCAACGTCGAAGAACTCAGGATTGCGGCGAACACCGCGCACCAGGCGCTCATTGCGGAGGACTACGGTGACGAGGGTGACGCCACCACCCTGGTGGACGCGGCGAAACGGACCTTGGAACATGTGGCCGAGCACGACGCCGAACTCGGCGCGGCAGCCGCCCGCCTGGCCGAGGTGGGCTTCCTGCTGAACGACATCGCAACGGAACTGGCGAGCTACCAGGCCGGGCTGGATTCAGAGGGTCCGGAGCGGCTCGCGGAAATCGAGGACCGGCGGGCCGCCCTGGCCAAACTGGTCCGCAAGTACGCCCCCAGCATCGACGAGGTCCTGGTGTGGGCCGAGAACGCTCGCGTCCGGTTCGACGAACTGCAGGACGATTCCACCCGGATCGAGGCGCTGGACGCGGAAGTCGCCCGGACCGAGGCAGAGCTGAAGAAGCAGGCCGCCGCCATCAGCAAGGTTAGGGGTAAGGCCGCCAAAGATCTCTCTGCACGGGTCAGCGCCGAACTGAAGGCGCTGGCCATGGCCGACGCGACCCTGGTGATCACCATCGAGCCCGCCGGCCAGCTGATGCCGTACGGCGCGGACGAGATCTCGTTCCTGCTCCAGCCACACTCCGGTGCGCCGGCCCGGCCGCTGGGCAAGGGAGCCTCCGGTGGCGAGCTTTCCCGCGTGATGCTGGCCATCGAGGTGGTGCTCGCCGCAGTGGATCCGGTGCCCACCTTTGTGTTCGACGAAGTGGACGCCGGCGTGGGCGGGCGGGCCGCCGTCGAGATCGGCCGCCGGCTGGCCATGCTTGCGCAGCATGTGCAGGTCCTGGTGGTCACGCACCTGCCCCAGGTCGCCGCGTTCGCGGACCAGCACATCACCGTCACCAAGACATCGGTCAGGGGGGCCGACGGCGGCAC
Source organism: Arthrobacter oryzae (assembly GCF_030812315.1). GTDB lineage: Bacteria > Actinomycetota > Actinomycetes > Actinomycetales > Micrococcaceae > Arthrobacter > Arthrobacter oryzae_B. The sequence continues at coordinate 7,183 of NZ_JAUSSM010000008.1, forward strand.
CGCCACCGGGTTCACCTCCAGCGACGTGCGGCTGCTTGATGGTCCCGAAAGGGTCAAGGAGCTCGCCCGGATGCTGGCCGGCCAGGAGGACTCCGAATCGGCGCAGGCCCACGCACAGGAGCTGCTCGACGACGCCAAGCTGCTGCCGCAGCGGGCCTAGCTGCTTCAGGCCTGGCTGCTTCGGGCCCGGCTGCTTCAGGCCCGGCTGCTTCAGGCCCGGGGTTCGTGCAGGCGGGCCGCCGCCCGGACCATCATCGAGTGCACCACCAGCGGATGCAGCAAGCGGACGGGCGCGAAGTACAGCCTTCCCCGCCAGCCCTTCAGGCGCACGGCCGTGGTGACACGCAACAGCCGGGCGCCCGCGTCGTAAGCGACTCCGCAGCGGAAATCCAGGTGCGTGTCGTCGACGCTGATCAGCGCCTCCTCGCCGCGGACCCCGGCGACGTCGAAGACCCCGGCCCGCGCCCTGTTGATCCCGACCAGGCCAACCAGGGCCTGGCGCAGGCCCATCAGGGCTGTCACCCATGCCGGCATTGACTGGGGCGAGAAGAGCGTCTCCGCCCAGATCCGCGGATCGGAAGGGCGCCCCGCCGGTACTGGGACAACAATCACATCGGCGTAGTCCGGGACCGGGATCGAGTCGAGCGCCAGGGACCTGAAGACCGGGCTGGATCCCGCCCGGGCCAGGTCCTGCGGGTGTTCCGGGGTTTCGCCGGACAGATCCTCGGTGGTCACCCCTTGATCGTAGGGGGACGGCACGGGAGACTGAAGCATTTGGGGAATCCGATTTTCGACCCGTGGAAGGCTCATTTGATGATAGGCTCGAATTCCGTGGTGCAGCGATCAAATTCCCGTGTAAATTCCCGGTTCCCGGGCTCGTCCAAGACGACCAAACACATCTTCGTCACCGGTGGTGTGGCGTCCTCGCTAGGCAAGGGACTGACGGCTTCGAGCCTCGGACACTTGCTGCGGGCACGCGGTTTGTCTGTAACTATGCAAAAGCTCGATCCTTACCTGAACGTGGATCCGGGCACGATGAACCCCTTCCAGCACGGCGAAGTCTTTGTGACTGACGACGGCGCCGAAACGGACCTCGACGTCGGCCACTACGAGCGCTTCCTCGATGAGAATCTCGAAGGTTCGGCCAACGTCACCACCGGCCAGGTGTACTCCACGGTTATCGCCAAGGAACGCCGCGGCGAGTACCTCGGCGACACCGTCCAGGTCATTCCGCACATCACCGATGAAATCAAGCGCAGGATGCGCCTGCCGGCCGAGGGCAAGAACGCCCCGGACGTGATCATCACCGAGATCGGCGGCACCGTCGGCGACATCGAGTCGCAGCCGTTCCTCGAATCCGCCCGCCAGGTCCGCCAGGACATCGGCCGCGGAAATGTCTTCTTCCTCCACGTTTCCCTCGTGCCGTACATCGGCCCGTCGCAGGAACTGAAAACCAAGCCAACGCAGCACTCCGTTGCCGCGCTGCGCTCCATCGGCATCCAGCCGGAGGCGATCGTGATCCGTTCGGATCGCGAAGTCCCGCAGCCCATGCGGGACAAGATCGGCCGCATGTGTGACGTCGACATCGACGCTGTCATCGGCTGCCCGGATGCCCCGAGCATCTACGACATCCCCAAGACCCTGCACACCCAGGGCCTGGATTCCTACATCGTCCGTGCCCTGGACCTTCCGTTCAAGGACGTTGACTGGACCAGCTGGGACAAGCTGCTCGAAGCAGTTCACAACCCCAAGCACGAAGTTGAAATCGCGTTGGTCGGCAAGTACATCGACCTTCCGGACGCCTACCTGTCGGTCACCGAGGCACTGCGCGCCGGCGGCTTCGCCAACGACACGAAGGTCAAGATCCGCTGGGTCCCCTCCGACGAGTGCGAAACCCACGAGGGTGCGGTCAACTCGCTCTCCGGCGTGGACGCCATCTGCGTTCCCGGCGGGTTCGGCATCCGCGGCCTTGAAGGCAAGCTCGGTGCGCTGAAGTTCGCCCGTGAAACCAAGCTGCCCGTCCTGGGCCTGTGCCTGGGCCTCCAGTGCATGGTCATCGAATACGCCCGGAACGTGGTGGGCCTCGAGGGCGCATCGTCCAGCGAATTTGAACCGGACTCCAAGTACCCGGTGATCGCCACCATGGAAGAGCAGCTGGACATCGTCGAGGGCAAGGGTGACCTTGGCGGAACCATGCGCCTTGGACTCTACGAGGCCAAGCTGGACGAAGGTTCGGTCATTGCCGAAACCTACGGCACCACCAAGGTGAGCGAACGGCACCGTCACCGCTACGAAGTGAACAACAAGTACCGCGACCAGATTGCATCGAAGGGACTCGTGTTCTCCGGAACGTCCCCCGACGGCAAGCTCGTGGAGTACGTGGAGCTTCCCCGTGAAGTCCACCCGTACTACGTGGCCACGCAGGCGCACCCCGAGCTCAGCTCCCGGCCCACCCGGCCGCACCCGCTGTTCGCGGGCCTGGTCAAGGCCGCCCTGGATCACCAGAAGGGCGGGGACCTTCTTCCCGCCGCCAACAGTGCGGAAACGTCCACTGCGGCAGCACCGGCTGAAACCAGCGGCGCTGCCCGCAAGGTCTCGGCCAAGTAAACACCAACTAAATCAAAGGACGGCGCGATGCCCGGTATGCCTGAAACCCCCAATGCTGCACGGCAGGTTTCGGATGCGCCGAGCCCGCGCCGTCTTTTGTCGTCCCGGAAGGTGTACGAAGGCCGCATCTGGGACGTCGTCAGCGATAGCTTCCAGCTCAGCGAGCACGGCGACGAACTGGTCCGGGACTACATCGACCACCCGGGCGCGGTGGCGGTCCTGCCGATGAACGACGCCGGCGAGGTGCTCCTGATGAAGCAGTACCGGCATCCGGTGGGTATGGACCTCTGGGAGATCCCGGCCGGGCTGCTGGATATCGAGGGCGAGGACTTCGTGGTGGGCGCTGCGCGCGAGCTTGCCGAGGAAGCGGACCTGGTTGCCGGGACCTGGAACGTACTGGTGGATTTCTTCAACTCACCGGGATCCTCGAGCGAAGCGATCCGCATCTACCTGGCCCGGGAGCTGAGCGATGTGCCCGGTCATGAACTCCACGTCCGCACGGATGAGGAAGCGGAGATCGAACTGCACTGGACGCCGTTGGACCAAGCAGTTGCTGCCGTCCTGGAGGGCCGGCTGCACAACCCGTCCGCCGTCGTCGGCATTCTTGCCGCAGCGGCTGCCCGCGCCGACGGCTTCGAACATCTGCGTCCGGCAAACGCCCCCTGGCCTGCACATCCCAGCCAGCGCTGATGGGCAGCACCGTCACTCCCGCGCCGGAACGTGCCGGTGCCGAGCACGCACTGGCGGAACGTCCCGTTGCCCCGGCTTCGATAGCCACACCTGCGAACACCCAGCCTGACCGGCCCCGCAATGCCATAGACCGCGCCGTCAACGACTATCTCCAGCACATGGGTGTCGAACGTGGGCTCGCGGCGAACACGCTTTCCGCCTACCGCCGGGACCTGGCCCGCTACGCAAACTACCTTGCGACCAACGGCGCTGGGCACCCCGGAGAGGTCACCCGCCGTCACGTCACCGGGTTTGTGCAGGCACTCTCCGACGGCTCCGACGGCGGGACGGCCCTCGGCGTCAGGTCCGCTGCACGGACCGTGGTGGCGGTCCGTGGCCTGCACAAGTTCTGGGCCCTGGAAGGGATCACGACGGCGGATCCCGCCAGCGATGTCCACCCCCCGATGCCCGGCAAGCGGCTGCCCAAGGCCATCAGCGTCGACGAGGTCACAAGGATCCTCGAAGCGGCCGGCACAGACACCGCAACGGGCCTGAGGGACAGGGCCCTGCTGGAATTCCTCTACTCCACCGGCGCACGCATCAGTGAGGCAGTGGGCCTGGATGTCGACGATATTTCGCTGCAGCCGGAAGAGTCCGGCCCGGCGATCGTCAGGCTGTTCGGCAAGGGGTCCAAGGAACGCCTGGTTCCCCTGGGATCCTACGGCGCACGTGCCCTTGACGCGTACCTGGTGCGCGGGCGGCCGCTGCTCGCTGCCAAGGGCAAGGGTACGCCGGCGCTGTTCCTGAACGCCCGTGGCGGCCGCATCAGCAGGCAAAGCGCGTGGACCATCCTCAAAGCAGCAGCGGACAAGGCCAGCATCACCAAGGACGTTTCCCCGCACACCCTTCGGCATTCGTTCGCCACGCACCTGCTGGAGGGCGGCGCGGATGTCCGGGTGGTCCAGGAACTCCTGGGACACGCCTCGGTCACCACCACGCAGGTCTACACGCTGGTGACGGCCGATACCCTGCGGGAGATTTACGCCGCGGCCCATCCGCGGGCGCTTGGCTGAAATCCCGGGTTAGTCTGGTTGCCATGACCTCGACCCCAGTCACCCTCTGCTTCCTGCTCCGCGATCGTCGAGGCGGTGGAACGGAGGTCCTCCTCGGCCTCAAAAAGACCGGATTCGGCCTTGGAAAGATCGTTGGGCTGGGCGGTCATGTGGAGCCGGGGGAAAGCCACGCAGAAGCCGCCTGCCGGGAAGTCGAGGAAGAGGCCGGCGTGACGGTGCTGGAGCGGGACCTGCGCCCGGCCGGCGTCGTGGAGTTCGTATTTCCCGCCCGCCCCGAATGGAACATGCATACCACCCTGTTTACAACCCGCCGCTGGGAGGGGGAGCCGTCCGAAAGCCTGGAGATCGCGCCCAGGTGGTTTGATGTGCTTGAGCTGCCTGTGGATCGCATGTGGCAGGACGCCGACCACTGGCTACCGCCGGTCCTGGAAGGCGGCACAGTGGACATCGTGGTCACCCTCAACCCCGACAACGAAACGGTGGCGTCTTCGGTGAGTGTATTGCGCAATCTGTAACCGGCCGCTGCTCCCGGGGTGAGGTTCCTGGTCGTGGTGAACAGCAACGCATTACGACGGCGGGCCGGCCACCTGCGAAGGTGACCGGCCCGCCGCCGAACGTGCTGTGCTAACCGAAAACAGTGTTACGAAAGGTGCCGTTCGTCCTCGCCGTTGTACTCGCTCAACGGTCGGATGAGGGAGTTTGCGTCGAGCTGTTCCATGATGTGCGCGGTCCAGCCGGTGATGCGGCTGGCAACGAACAGGGGAGTGAAGGTGTCGGTGTCGAAGCCCATGAGGTGGTAGGTGGGTCCGGTGGGGTAGTCGAGGTTCGGCTTGATTCCCTTGGCCTCGTCCATGGCGGTCTCCAGCCCGTTGTAGAGACCCAGGAGTTCCGGCCGGCCGTAGTGGGCGATCATTTTGTCCAGGGCGGCCTTCATGGTGGGGACGCGCGAGTCGCCGTGCTTGTAGACGCGGTGGCCGAAGCCCATGACCTTCTTCTTCTGGGCCAGGGCGTCCTCCATCCAGGCCTTGGCCCGGGCGGCGGCGTCCTCCAGGGATTCCTCCGGCCGGATGCCGATCTCGTCAAAGGTGTGCATCACGGCTTCGTTGGCGCCGCCGTGGAGCGTTCCCTTGAGAGCGCCGATGGCGCCGGTCACGGCCGAATGCAGGTCCGACAGCGTGGACGTGATCACGCGGGCCGTGAACGTGGAGGCGTTGAAGGAGTGCTCGGCGTACAAAATCATTGAGACATTGAATGCGTCGACTACTTCGGGGACGGCCTCCTCGCCGAACGTCATCCAGAGGAAATTGGCGTCGTAACCCAGATCGTCGCGGGGCTCAACCAGGTCCAGGCCGTGGCGGCGGCGCTGGTCGTAGGCCACGACGGCGGGCATCGCGGCGAACAGATCCATGGCCTTGGCCAGGTTGGCTTCGCGGGAGGAGTCCTCGGCGAGCGGGTGCCGTGCGCCCATGACCGATGCTGCCGTCCGGCAGACATCCATCGGGTGGGAGGTGGTGGGCAGGGTGTCGATCACCTGTTTGACCACCGGATCCAGCGGACGTCCGGCGCGTTCCTTTGCCGTGAACTCGGCCAGCTGCTCCGGCGTGGGCAGTTCGCCGTTCCAGAGCAGGTAGGCCACTTCCTCGAAGCTGCACCTGGCGGCCAGTTCCTGGACCGGGTAGCCGCGGTAGAGCAGCGAGTTCGTGTCTGAATTGACCTTGGACACCGCGGTGTAGTCCACCACGACGCCGGCGAGGCCCTTTTTGATCTCATTTTCAGCCATGCTGAAACTCCTTCGTTCCTTGTGCCTGTATGCCGGCCGAAGCCGGAAGTCCGGGATGGTTGGGGTCAGTGCGTACCTGGAACCTTGAAATTGAAGACTCCGGTGTCAAAGCGGTTGTAGGCTTCGTAGTCAACGAGGTCGTACAGCCGCGCACGGGTCAGCATGTTTCCTACCTGTGCCTCCTGGGTGCCGTCGGACCTGATCGATTCCAGAGTACGCTCCGCGGCGCCCATGGCACTACGGAGCAGCGTGACCGGATAGATGACCATGTTCACGCCGACGCCCTGGAGCTGGTCGACCGTGAACAGATCGCTTTTGCCGAACTCGGTCATGTTGGCCAGGATCGGTACATCCACTGCATCACGGATGGCTTGGAATTCGCTGAGATCCTTCATGGCCTCCGGGAAGATGGCGTCCGCCCCGGCCTCGACGAGTGCCTTGGCGCGTTCCTGTGCCGCTTCCAGCCCTTCCGTGGCACGGATGTCCGTCCGGGCCATGATGAGGAAGTTCGGGTCGCGCCGCGCGTCCGCCGCGGCGCGGATGCGCTTGGTGGCAGTGTCCAGGTCCACCACGTTCTTACCGTCGAGGTGGCCGCACCTCTTCGGGTTGAACTGGTCCTCGATGTGGCAGCCGGCCAAGCCGGCGTTTTCGAGTTCCTGGACGCTGCGGGCAACGTTCATGGGCTCGCCGAAGCCGGTGTCGGCGTCGACGATGGAGGGCAGGTCGGTCATGCGGGCGATCTGCCCGGCCCGCGTGGCGACCTCGGTGAGCGTGGTCAGCCCGATGTCCGGCAGGCCAAGGTCGTTGGCCAGTACCGCGCCGGAAATGTAGACTCCGGCGAAGCCTTTCTCCTCGATCAGCCTCGCCGACAGCGGGTTGAACGCGCCGGGGAACTGCTGGATGGTCCCCGAGGCCAGGAGCTCGCGGAAACGGACCCGTTTCTGTTCCGGCGTGACCTTCGAGTACAGCATCAGAAGAGTCCCTTCGGGGCGGCGGCGAGGTCGATCACGCCGTCGGCTGCCTTGATGTTGAGCTGGTCCAGCTCCCCGGCAGCCAGTTCCGGGAGCCGGGCTGCTGCAGCGAGGAACCGTTCGATCTCGTCTTCCGCCACCAGTCCGGCCGCGAGGGTTCGGAACTTGTTGACGTACTGTTCCCGTGCGAACGGCCGGGCTCCCAGCGGGTGGGCGTCGGCGACGGCGATCTCGTCCCGGATGACCGTGCCGTCGGACAGGGTGATCTCCACGGAACCGCCGAAGGCCTTCTCCGCGATGTCCAGGGAGTGGTAGCGGCGGGTCCATTCCGGGTCCTCGACCGTGGTGACCTTATGCCACAGGTCAACGGTGTCCGGCCGGGCTGCGCGCTCCGGGGCGTAGGAGTCCACGTGGTGCCAGGCGCCGTCCTGCAGTGCGACGGTGAAGATGTACGGGATCGAGTGGTCCAGTGTTTCGCGGCTGGCCGTGGGGCTGTACTTCTGGGGATCGTTCGCGCCCGAGCCGATCACGTAGTGGGTGTGGTGGCTGGTTTTGATCAGCACGGACTTCACGTTGGCGGGGTCGGTGACCTCGGGGTGTTCGCCGTGGATCTTGCGAGCCAGGTCGATCCACGCCTGCGCCTGGTATTCGGCGGAGTGTTCCTTCGTGTACGTGTCCAGGATGGCGCGCTTGGCCTCACCGGGCGTGGGCAGCGGCACCATGTAGGAGGCCTCGGGGCCGTCCAGCATCCAGGCGATGACGCCGTCTTCACCTTCATAGATCGGGACGGGGGACGTCTGGCCGCGCATGGAGCGGTCCACCGCCTCGACGGCCATCTTCCCGGCGAAGGCCGGGGCGTGGGCCTTCCAGGTGGAGATCTCGCCCTTCCGGGACTGGCGGGTTGCCGTGGTGGTGTGCAGCGCCTGGCCCACGGACTGGAAGATGGTCTCCACATCGAGGCCCAGCAGGGTGCCGATGCCGGCAGCGGCGGACGGGCCGAGGTGGGCCACATGGTCGATCTTGTGCTTGTGCAGGCAGATGGCCTTGACCAGGTTCACCTGGATTTCGTAGCCGGTGGCGATGCCGCGGACCAGGTCTTGCCCGCTGGAGCCCACGTGCTGGGCGACGGCCAGGAGGGGCGGGATGTTGTCGCCCGGGTGGGAGTAGTCCGCTGCCAGGAAGGTGTCGTGGTAGTCGAGCTCGCGGACAGCCACGCCGTTGGCCCAGGCGGCCCACTCAGGGGATACGCGCTCTTCGATGCCGAAGACCTTGGAGCCCTGGCCGCCGGTGGTGGGTCCGTGCGTCAGGGCCTGGGCGCGCGCTGCCACGATCGGGGCGCGGTTCAGGGAGGCAATGGCCACCGAGGCGTTGTCGATCACGCGGTTGATCACCATGTCGGTGACCTCGTCGGTAACGGCGACCGGATCGGCGGCAACCTTCGCGATCTTGTACGCGAGCTGGTCCTCGCGGGGCAGGTTTTCCTCGCTCTTGTAAACGCGGACGTGGTGTTCCTTGACCATGGTGCTCCTTTTAGTGAGGTGTATGCGCAACTTTGACGTGGGAAAGACTTCGGTGCAGGTGGAGGGTGGTGGCCGCCTGGGCTAGCCGGGGATTCCGTGCGGCAATAGCTTCTGCAATGGCGGCGTGCTCGGCGGCAGCGGCGGTAAGCCGCTGCGCGTCGTCGGCAGCCAGCCGGCGGACCCGGACCAGGTGCACGCGCAGGCTGCGCATCGCCTGGGCCAGGTAGGCGTTGGAGATCGCTGCGTCAATGGCCTCGTCGAGTCGTCCCACGAGGTCGTAGTAGGCGTGGCGGGCGGGGTCGCTGCCGCTGATCAGCTCCGGTGCCTTGAGCAGCTCGAGCCGGAGCTGTTCGAAAGTGGCGGCGTCGCCGCGCTCTGCGGCGAGGGCCGCAGCCTTTCCTTCGAGGGTTTCCCGGAGCTCGAAGAGCTCGTCGATGTCCTCCAGCGAAATATCGGTAACGACGACGCCGCGACTGCCCGACGTCGTCGTCAGTCCCTCTGCGGTAAGCCGGCTCAGGGCCTCCCGCAGGGGAGTCCGTGAGACGCCGAGCCGCTCGGACTGCTCCACTTCTGCGAGCACCGTCCCGGGCAGGAGGCGCCATTCGATGATGTCGTCGCGGAGGGCCGCGTAGGCCTTGTCGCTGGCGCGCATCCCTGCCTCCTTCGTTGGTTGACGTCATCAGTGTATACACAGAAGGGCTGCCTGCCCAGTGTGTGCCACTGATTTGGGCGAATATTCTGTCTTATGTATACAAAGAGGCTTGTGCGTGCCTGCAGGCCGGGGCTAGCATGGGCGTCATCACAACGTCGTGGACGGGATGCACTCATGGTTACCAACACCTATCAGGACAGCTATGCGCAGAGCCTGGAGAAGCCGGATGATTTCTGGCTGGATGCTGCCGGAAGGATCTCATGGTCGACGCCGCCGAGGCAGGCCCTGGAAACCAGCAGGGCACCGCTCTACGGGTGGTTTCCGGACGGCGTCCTGAATACTTCGTACAACGCCCTCGACCGCCATGTGGCAGCCGGGCGGGGCGAACAGGATGCGCTCATCTACGATTCCGCAATGCTCGGGACCCGGCGTCGCTACAGCTACGCTGAGCTCACGGAACTGGTGGCCCGCTTCGCCGGCGTGCTTCGCAGCCAAGGCGTGGGCAAAGGGGACCGCGTGGTGATCTACATGCCGATGATTCCCGAAGCCGCGATCGCCATGCTGGCAACGGCCCGGCTTGGGGCGGTCCATTCCGTGGTCTTCGGAGGTTTCGCGCCCAAGGAGCTCTCGGCCCGGATTCGGGACGCCGCGCCGTCAGTGCTCGTCACGGCGACGGGCGGAATCGAGCCTTCGCGCCGGATCGAATACCTTCCCGCCGTGGAGGAAGCCCTCCGCCTGGCGGGGGCTCCCGGGCTACCGGTGATTGTCACGGCGCGGGACGGGTTCGCCTCTGCAGCCTCGGACTACGCCGGCTGGCTGGACTGGGACACTGAAATGGCCACGGCAGCGCCGGCAGCGCCGGTGGAGGTCAAGGCAACGGACCCGCTCTACATCCTCTACACCTCCGGAACTACAGGTACTCCCAAGGGAGTGGTACGGGACAACGGAGGCCATGCCGTGGCACTCAGCTGGACCCTGGACAATATCTACGACATCGGCCCCGGGGACGTTATGTGGACGGCCTCCGACGTCGGCTGGGTGGTGGGGCACTCCTACATCGTCTACGGCCCGCTGCTGGCCGGTGCCACCACCGTCCTCTATGAAGGGAAACCGGTGGGCACACCCGATGCCGGTGCCTTTTGGCGCGTGATCCAGGACCACAAGGTCAATGTCCTTTTCACCGCCCCCACGGCCCTGCGCGCTATCCGGAAGGCCGACCCCGACGCGAAACTTTTGGGGGAGTACGACATCTCCAGCCTCCGCACCCTCTTCGCTGCGGGGGAGCGGCTCGACACGGACACCTTCCATTGGGCGTCGCAGGCGCTGGGCGTACCTGTGGTGGACCACTGGTGGCAGACCGAGACGGGCTGGGCCATCTGCGCCAACCCGCAGGGATTGGAAAGGCTTCCGATCAAGGCAGGTTCCCCCAGCGTCCCGATGCCCGGGTTCAAGCTCAGGATCGTCGACGGCCTGGGGGAGGACGTCCAAGCCGGGACCGAAGGCAACATAGTGCTTGGACTGCCGCTGCCGCCCGGCACGCTGACCACGCTCTGGGGCAATGACGAGCGCTATGTCTCCTCCTACCTCCAAGCGTTCGAGGGCTGCTATGCCACGGGCGACTCCGGTTACCGCGACGAGGACGGCTACGTCTTCGTGATGGGGCGTACAGACGACATCATTAATGTGGCGGGGCACCGGCTATCCACCGGTGCCATGGAGCAGGTGCTCGGCCAGCATCCTGCGGTGGCCGAGTGCGCGGTGATCGGCCTCTCGGATCCGCTGAAGGGCCAGCGGCCCAGCGGGTACGTGGTGCTCAAGTCGGGAGTGGACGTGCCGGAGGAGGTTCTGGTCAGGGACCTGATCGCCCTGGTCCGCCGGGACATCGGAGCCGTTGCGGACTTCAAACATGTGGCAGTCGTGGAGGCCCTGCCCAAAACCCGGTCGGGCAAGATCCTCCGTAAAACCATGAGGCAGATTGCCGACGGCGAGGAGTACGTGGTGCCCTCCACCATCGAGGACGCCAGCGTGATCGACCAGCTGATCGGGACCCTTCGCCCGGCCGACCCCCGGAAGTAAGCCGACCGGAACCAAGCCGACCCAGGTCCTCAACAGGCGGAGCAGCGCTGCGCTCGCCGGCAGGGTCCGGAAGTCAGCCCCGGTTCCAGCGGTACTCGTTTTCCGGCCTGCCCGGTGCGCCGTACCGGGCAGTGCGGGAGACGGTTCCCGCGTCCGCAAGGTACTCGAGATAGCGCCGGGCCGTCACGCGGGACATACCGAGCGCGTCCATGACCTCCGTGGCCGATACCGCCTCCGCCTGCTGTTTCATGAACTCCTGCACCGCGTCCAGGGTCGATGTCGAAAGCCCCTTGGGAAGCGGCAGTTCGCTCGGGGCGCGCAGGCTTGCGAAAGCCTGGTCGACGTCGCTCTGTGATGCCCCGGACCTGTTCCCGACGGAGCTGGCCCCGAGTTGCTCCCGGAACTGACGGTAGCTGGCCAGCTTGTCCGCAAAAGTGGCGTAGGTGAAGGGTTTGATGAGGTACTGGACCACGCCGATGGAGACGGCGCTGCGCACGATGTTTAGTTCGCGGACAGCCGTAATGGCAATAATGTCGGCCAGCAGTCCTGAAGCCCGCATCCGCCGTGCTATGTCCAGGCCATGGAGGTCGGGAAGGTTCATGTCCAGCAGGACCAGTTCCACGGGGTTGCCGGCGGCCGCGAATTCTCCCAGCAGGCGCAGCGCCGACTGGCCGTCCGGGGCCGTGCCGGCAAGGGAAAAGCCCTTGAGTCTCCCTACGTAGGCGCCGTGCGCTGCCGCGGCTACGGGTTCGTCCTCAACGACGAGGACTCTGATATCGCTCATGAAAGCTCCTTGGTGGTGCCGGCTGTGTTGCCGGCCGCGGCGCCCGGCGCGGCGCCTGGTGCGGCGTCCGGGGCAGTGCCCGAAGGGGTGGCGGCGGGGAGGTGAATCTGGAAATGCGCCCCGCGCGGATTCGTGATGGTCATGGTGCCGCCCAACCGGTGGACGGCCTGCCGTACGAGCGCCAGCCCGAGCCCCCGTCCGTACTTGCCGGGCGCCTTTGTGCTGAAACCGTACCGGAACACGTCATCCACGGCATCGGGGTCGATTCCGCGTCCGGAGTCCTCCACGCCGATATCCACGCCCTGCGCGCCGGACTCCACCGACAATTCCACCCACTTCGGTGCCGGAGCATCGGCTGCAGCGTCAATGGCGTTATCCAGCAGGTTGCCAAGAATGGTCACCAGGTCCTGGACGGCCACACCGGCGGTCCCGGCCGTGCTGTTCGCCTGCAGGCCCAGTTCGACGCCGCGCTCGTGGGCCTCGGCTGCCTTGCCCATGAGGAGGGCACTCAAAACAGGCTCTTCAATGGCACCCACCATCTCGTCGGTGAGATGCTGGCTGAGCTCCAGGTCCTTGGTGGCATAATCCAGCGCGTCATCCGCCCGGCCCAGTTCCATCAGCGAAACGATCGTATGGAGGCGGTTGGCGTGCTCATGGGTCTGCGCCCGCAGCGCGTCAGAAAGAGTACGCATGGTTTCCAGTTCGCTGCCCAGGGACTCGATCTCCGTGCGGTCGCGGATGGTTGCCACGGTCCCGAACACTGCCGGGCGCTGCCGGCCCGTGGAAGCGGGTCCCACCGCGGGCCCCTGGTTGATCACCAGGACCCGCGGGCCTGCGAGGTGGATTTCATCCTGGGCAGTCCGGCCGGATTCGAACAGGTCCTTCAGGCTGGTTGCCAGCGGGAGGTCACTGAGCAGGACGGCGTCGGCAGGGTCTCCTCCCGCTGAGCGCGGAGCCAGCCCCAGGAGCTCGGCAGCCTGGTCGTTGTACATCACCACACGGCCCTTTGGATCGATCAGGATGACGCCTTCCCTGACAGAATGCAGGACCGACTCGTAGTATGCGAACAACTGGGCGAGCTGTTCAGGCCCCCAGCCCCGGGTGACATTGCGCAGGTACCGGCCCAGCAGCCAGGACGCCACGGAGCCGCCCACCAGGAGGGCAAACGCAATCGCCAGGATGGCCGGCAGGCGGCCGGCGAGGGCAACGTCCACCGTATTCACCGTCACTCCGGCGGCCACCAGGGCCTTCACGTTTCCCGACTGGTCCTTGACGGGTGCGATGGTGCGTACGGACGGCCCCAGCGTGCCGGCCGTGATTTCAGTGAACACCTGGCCGTTCAAGGCGGCGTCGATGGAACCGATGTAGGGTTTGCCGAGCTCCTCGTCCCGTGGGTGTGTCCATCGGGTCCGGTCCGGAGCCATGATGGTGATGAAATCCGCGTCGGCGTCGGCCATCACGTCCAGGGCGTAGGGCTGCAGCGTGGCGGACGGGTCGGCTGACCCTGCAGCCTCCAGCACGAGGGGATTGTCAGCTACGGCCGTGGCGATGCCGGACATGCGCCGTCCCGCCTCGTCGTAGGAATGGTCCCGGGCGTCGATGAAGGTGGCCGTGCCCACTGTTGCGGTCAGTGCGAGCATAAACACCAAATGCGCCACGAACAGCCGGCGCGCGATGCTCCATTTATGCCTCATTCCAACCTTCCATGACCAATATGAACGCAACGGTGAGCCAGGTCACGCCATGCCCAATGATGGATATCACACCGGACGGACGTGAAAAGCCCAGAGAATGTGCCGCAACGTCTTCCAGATTATCCATAAGGAGAGACATCATGGCTTCTCAACGAGGAGAGTCAGCCGCGCCAGTCAAGGCAAAGCGCAAGGGACTCGACAAGTCGCACTACCTCTACATCGCCGTCATTGCCGCCGTGATCCTGGGCGCCCTTGTCGGTCTGCTGTTTCCCGAGGTCGGCAAATCGCTGAAACCGCTCGGCGACGGCTTCATCAAGCTCATCAAGATGATGATCGCGCCGATTATCTTCTGCACCATCGTCCTGGGCATTGGCTCAATCGCCAAGGCAGCCACCGTAGGAAAAGTCGGCGGACTTGCCCTGGGCTACTTTGTGCTCATGTCCACCTTCGCCCTGGGTATCGGCCTCGTCGTCGGCAACCTCATCCACCCGGGTGAAGGTTTGAAGCTGGCGGCATACGATCCCAACAAGAAGGCCGAAGTAGACAGCACCGTTGCCTTCCTCCTGGGCATCATTCCGGGCGACATTCCGGTTCTGCCCACGCTCCTCGCGGCCATCCTCGTCGGTTTCGCCCTCCAGAAAATGGGTGGGCAGGGCGCTCCTGTCCTCAAGGCCATCGGCTACGGCCAGGCAGTGGTGTTCAGGATCCTCATCATGATCATGTGGCTTGCTCCGGTAGGCGCCTTTGGTGCCATCGCCGCAGTTGTCGGCGCCACGGGCGTCGCGGCAATCGTGAGCATGTTCACCCTCATGGTTGCCTTCTACATCACATGCGCACTCTTCATCGTTGTCATCCTCGGCGGCCTCCTCCAGGTGGTGACCGGCGTGAACATCTTCAAGCTGATGAAGTACCTTGCCCGGGAATACCTCCTGATCTTCTCCACTTCCTCCTCTGAGGCAGCGCTGCCCCGCCTCATCGCCAAGATGGAGCACCTGGGCGTGTCCAAGCCGGTCGTCGGCGTCACTGTGCCCACCGGTTACTCCTTCAACCTGGACGGCACCGCCATCTACCTGACCATGGCATCGCTGTTCGTGGCCAACGCCATGGGAACCCCGCTGGATCTCGGCGCCCAGGTATCCCTGCTGATCTTCATGATCATCGCCTCGAAGGGTGCAGCCGGTGTCACCGGTGCAGGTCTCGCCACGCTGGCTGCCGGCCTTCAGGCACACAAGCCCGAGCTCCTCGGCGGCGTAGGCATGATCGTCGGGATCGACCGCTTCATGTCCGAAGCCCGCGCATTGACCAACTTCACGGGCAACGCTGTAGCCACTCTCCTGATCGGAACCTGGGTCAAGGAGATCGACGGCGAGCAGGTCCAGCGCGTCCTGTCCGGCCAAGAGCCGTTCGACGAGCAGACCATGATCGCCGGCCACCACGTCGAGCAGGAAGAGCCGGCCAAGCCAGTTCTCGCGAACGCCTGAGCCAACGCCTGAGCTGAACCGAAACCGCCCGTGCAGGATCATCCGGCACGGGCGGTTTTTTGTGTCGGCGGCCCTAACCTTCGACCTTTACCAGAAGGTAAAGGCTCAATCAAGGGCGCGTGTCAAGTTCCGTTGAATCGCGGGTGCGGCGCTGTAACCTTGGGAAGAAGAAGGATCGGCGCTGAACATTCAGCGGCAGGACATCAACGTCATCGAAAGTGTGGATAGATACGTGAGCAGCGAACAGGGTTCAGCAACTCTGGAAGGCACCGAACTCGACCTGGAAGACGCCGTCATGGGTCCCACCGGGCGCCCCTACCGCGAATTTCCCGAGCCTGCGCCGCTGTCGTCCCACGGCCCCGCCCGTGTGATCGCCATGGTGAACCAGAAGGGCGGAGTCGGTAAGACGACCTCCACCATCAACCTGGCCGCCGCGCTTGCCGAGTACGGCCGCCGTGTCCTGCTGGTGGATTTTGACCCCCAGGGGGCACTGTCAGCCGGCCTTGGGACGAATCCGCATGAACTGGACCTGACGGTCTACAACGTCCTGATGGACCGCAAAGTGGACATCCGGGATGCCATTCAGCACACCGGCGTCGAAAATGTCGACCTGCTGCCGGCCAACATCGACCTCTCCGCCGCCGAAGTGCAGCTGGTCAATGAGGTTGCCCGCGAACAGGTGCTCGACCGGGCCTTGAAGAAAGTCGAGGACGATTACGACGTCGTCCTGATCGACTGCCAGCCGTCGCTTGGCCTGCTGACGGTCAACGCCCTCACCGCCGCCCACGGCGTCATCATCCCGCTGATCTGCGAATTCTTCGCCCTGCGCGCCGTAGCCCTTCTGGTGGAAACCATCGACAAGGTCCAGGACCGGCTGAACCCCAGGCTGCAGGTGGACGGTGTGCTCGCCACGATGTATGACGCCCGTACGCTGCACAGCCGCGAGGTCATCAGCAGGCTGGTCGAGGCATTCGGGGACAAGGTCTTCGAGACCGTCATCAAGCGCTCCATCAAGTTTGCCGACGCCACAGTTGCCGCGGAACCGATCACCAGCTACGCCGCCAACCACATCGGCGCCGACGCCTACCGCCGCCTGGCCAAAGAGCTGATTTCGCGCGGCGGCGCGCCCTAGCCAAGGCAGTGGCACTGGCAGTCACCCCGCTCGCTCCCACCCGCCCCCCGGAAGAGGCAGCGAAGAAAGCCGGGTTCGAAGTCCGGCTCGCCAACTTCACCGGCCCGTTCGACCTGCTGCTTGGCCTGATCACCAAGCACCAGCTGGATATCACGGAAGTGGCCCTGGCCACTGTGACCGACGAATTCATCAAGTACATCAAGAACCTTCAGCAGCTGGGCGAGGAATGGGCGCTCGACGAGGCCAGCGAATTCCTGGTGATCGCAGCCACCCTCCTGGACCTCAAGGCTGCCCGGCTCCTGCCGGCAGGCGAGGTTGAGGACGATGAGGACATCGCGTTGCTCGAGGCGCGGGACCTCCTTTTCGCCCGTTTGCTCCAGTACAAGGCCTTCAAACAGGTGGCCGGGCTGATCAGTTCCACCCTGGAGCTCGAATCCCGCAGCTACCCGCGCCAAGTGGCCCTGGAAGGCCACTTCGCCGCACTGCTGCCGGAACTGGTGTGGCGGCACACGCCGCGGCAGTTTGCCGCCTTGGCGGAAGCGGCGCTGAAACCCAAGGAAGCAGCCCCGACCCGGGTTGGCCTGGCACACCTCCACGGCAGTGCGGTCAGCGTGAAAGAGCAGGCCGAAATCCTTGGATTGAAGCTCCGGCAGGGGAGGCCGCTGTCCTTCCGGGCCCTGATCGCCGACGCCGAGTCCACCCTGGTCGTTGTGGCCCGTTTCCTGGCCCTCCTGGAAATGTTCAGGGACAAGGTGGTCGCGTTCGACCAGCTCGCACCGCTGGGGGACCTCACGGTGCACTGGACGGCAGGGGCTGAGGACTGGAGCAGCGACAATCTCACCGAGGAATATGAGGAACAGCCGTGAGCGCTACGACGCCGGACCCAACCACCAGCGGGGAAGGGGACAGCGGGCTGAATGTAGCCGATCTCCCCGGCGGGGCGCGCGCCGCGATTGAGGCCGTGCTTATGGTGATTGATCAGCCCGCCACCGCCACGGAACTCGCCGCAGGGCTGAACCTGACGGTCGACGCCGTCGAGCAGCTGCTCGCGGAACTTCAGCGCGAGTATAACGGCTATACTGTTAATGCCCCGGACACGGACGTTGCCAGCACTGCTGTTATCAATGCAGGCCACAAATCCAGCCCCCGGGGTTTTGAATTGCGGAATATCGCCGGAGGCTGGCGCATCTATTCCCGCTCGGAGTTCGCCGACGTCGTCGGCGGGTTCGTGCTGGAGGGACAGACAGCCAGGCTGACGCAGGCGGCGTTGGAAACGCTCGCCGTCATCGCATACCGCCAGCCCGTATCAAGGGCCAGGGTGTCTGCAATTCGAGGAGTTAACGTTGACTCTGTCGTGCGGACGCTGATGCAGCGGGGACTGATCGAAGACGCGGGAACGGATCCCGAGTCCGGAGCCATCCTTTACCGCACGACGTCGTATTTCCTGGAACGCATGGGAATCGGCTCGGTGGCGGAGTTGCCGCAGCTTTCACCCCATCTTCCGGGGCTTGAAGGCATCGAAGAGTTCTACGACGCCGGAAGAATGTAGGCAGCATCCCTGCCTGCGCACGAGTATCCACCAGGGCGGAGTAAATCCGCCCGGCTGGCAAGTTTTGTCGGGAGACAACTTCGCCGGCCAACATAACGAAGGACGGGTCATGACACAGGCGGGACGCCAGGGTTCACCACGTAACAGTTCGGGACGCAACAGCGCCGGACAGAATAAGACCGGACGCAATCCGGCACAGGGCGGCGGCAGTCGCGCAGGCGGCGCCAGCGGCGCCGGCTACAAGGGCGGCGGCGACCGTCCCTTCAAACGCCCCAAGCCGCGCGAAGAGGCCTTCATCGATCCGGACCTGCAGGGTCCGGCCGGCGAGCCGGCAGACCGCCCGGCATCCGGTGACTGGAAGCAGGGCAAGCCTGCTGCCCGGAAGCCCGGCTCACGCAAGCCCGGCGCCGGAAAGGCGCCCGGCACCCCCGGCGCCCTCAAGCCCAAGCCGCGGTCTGCTGCAGCCAAGACATTCGGTACGCGCGCCTTCGGCGGCGAACGGTTCGGCCAGAACCTTGGAGCCGTCCGCAAGCCTTCGCGCAAGCGTGGACCCCGCGGCGATGTTCCGCAGTCGGAGTTGCACGATGCCGACGGCATCCGCCTGCAGAAGGTCATGGCGTCTGCCGGCGTCGCTTCACGGCGAGTCTGCGAAGAAATGATCTCCGAAGGCCGCGTTGAAGTGGACGGCAAGGTGGTCACCGAACTCGGCGTCCGCGTCGATCCGAAAACAGCCGTGATCCACGTTGACGGCCTGCGCATCCAGCTGGACGAAAACATGGTCTACATGGTGTTCAACAAGCCCAAGGGCGTTGTGTCCACCATGGAGGATCCGGACGGCCGTCCGTGCATCAGCGACTTCGTCCGCAACAGCCACGGCGAACGCCTCTTCCACGTGGGACGCCTCGACGTCGCCACCGAAGGACTGCTGCTGCTGACCAACGACGGCGAACTCGCCAACCGTTTGACACACCCGTCGTACGAGGTGCCCAAGACGTACCTGGTCCAGGTCCGCGGCCCGTTCCCGCAGGGAATCGGCGCGCAGCTGAAGTCAGGCGTTGAACTCGAAGACGGATTCGCTTCGGTGGACTCGTTCAAGCTGGTGGACTCCACCCCGGGCCATGTGCTGATCGAGGTTGTGCTGCACTCCGGCAAGAATCGCATCGTACGCCGCCTCTTCGACGCCGTCGGCTTCCCTGTGCTGCGGCTCGTGCGCGTCAAGGTGGGTCCCATCGGCCTGGGCGACCAGCGTCAGGGGAGCATCCGCAACCTCGGCAAGCAGGAAGTCGGCCACCTGCTGGCATCTGTAGGGCTGTAGCGCATGTCTGCCTTTCGTACCCACGGCCGCGGGCACCTGAACGGCCCGGTGGTGGTTATCGGAACGGGACTGCTGGGAACCAGCATCGGCCTCGGACTCCGGGGGCGCGGCGTGTCCGTGTTCCTGTCCGACCCGTCACCCACCAACCAGGCTGTCGCCGTCGACATCGGGGCGGGCCTTCCCTTGTCGCGCCTTGGCGCCGAGCAGCCTGAACTCGTTGTTGTGGCCGCGCCGCCGGACGTAACAGCGGACGTGGTGGAACAGTCGCTGGCCGACTTCCCCGAGGCAACGGTGGTGGACATCGCCAGCGTCAAGGCCGGCATCCTGGCCGACCTGCGCGGTCGCGGCGTGGACCTTGCGCGCTATGTGGGGACACATCCGATGGCCGGCCGGGAAAAGTCCGGACCTGTGGCGGCCCGAGGTGAGCTGTTCACGTCGATGCCGTGGGTGGTTTGCCCGTCGGAGGAAACTTCGCCCGGCGCCCTGCAGGCCGCGCGCGCCCTGGCGACTGACCTCGGTGCCATGGTCACCCAGTTCGGCGCCGAGGAACACGACCAGGCCGTGGCACTCGTGTCGCACCTTCCCCAGGTGATGTCTTCCCTCGTTGCCAGCAGGCTGCAGGGTACGCCCATGCATGCCCTGTCCCTTGCCGGCAACGGCTTGCGCGACGTCACCCGCATCGCAGCCAGCGATCCCACGTTGTGGGTCCAGATCCTTGGCGGCAATGCGGTACAGGTGGTCGAAATCCTGCACGGGGTCCGTGAGGACCTCAACCGTCTGATCGGGACTCTTGAAGATCCCACGGCACCCGGCGCCCGCCTTGATCTGGCACAGTTGATCAGTGAGGGCAATGCCGGGCAGTCCCGTATTCCGGGCAAGCACGGCGGGCCACCGCAGGCCTATTCCTGGCTGACCGTCCTCGTGGACGACCGGCCGGGGCAGATCGCCCGCCTCCTGACGGAGATCGGCGAGATCGGGGTCAACCTCGAAGACCTGCGGCTGGACCACTCGTCCGGGCAGAATGTAGGAATGGTGGAACTGTCGGTCTTGCCCAACAAGCATGATCTGCTGATCGAAGCACTCAACGACCGTGGATGGCGGGTACTGCAGTAATGACACAGGAACTCATCGATACCGTGCCCATGCTTCGCCAGGGCAGGCCGCTGGTTGTCGCCATCGACGGCCCCTCCGGGTCCGGAAAATCCAGCGTCAGCCGCGAAGTGGCACGCCGCCTGCGCCTCGCCTACCTGGACACCGGCGCCATGTATCGCGCCCTGACCTGGTACTGCCTGGACAACGGCATTGACCTGGACGACGCCGCCGCCATCGAGCAGGCTTCCGAGGACCTGCCGCTGGAAGTCAGCACCTCCCCGAACGAGGAATACGTACGTGTCGGCGGCACCGACGTCACCCAGGCCATCCGGGAACCGGCCATCTCCTCGGCCGTCAGTGCCATCGCCACCACCCTTGGTGCGCGGAAGGAACTGGTGCGCCGGCAGCGTGAGCTGATCGAGATCCACCACCGCCGCATCGTGGTGGAAGGACGCGACATCACCACCGTCGTCGCTCCCGGTGCGGAGGTCCGGATGCTGCTGACCGCCAGCGAGGAGGCCCGGCTTCGCCGCAGGGGCGTCCAGCTGGGCGGCACGCAGAGCGCGGAACAGCTGGCGGCCCAGGTCACCCAGCGCGACGCCAAGGACTCGACCGTAGTGAACTTCACCACGGCGGCGGATGGCGTTGTCACCCTGGATTCTTCAGATCTCGACTTCGACGGCACAGTTGACGCGGCCCTGGGCATAGTCAACAAGGTCGTTAACCGTGGCTGACGCCGCAGGGCGCCCGTCGCGCCCGTTCGCCACGGGCGCTTCCGTCCTTCCAGGCGCCTGGACCATGGCCTGGAGCCGCCCGGTCGGCTGGTTCCTGGACCACGTTATCTACCGGACAACAATCCACGGACGGGAAAACGTTCCCACCGGAGGTCCCGTGATCTTCGCAGGGAACCACATCAGTTTCCTGGACGGGCCGGTCATGTTCGGCGCATCACCGCGCCCCATGCACATCCTGGTCAAAAAGGAGATGTTCAAGGGGTTCCTGGGGCTGGTGCTCAAGGGCTCGGGTCAACTTCCGGTAGACCGGTCCGGCGACCGCGCCGCGCTGCATTTAAGTAAGAACACGCTCGACGCCGGGCGGTGCGTCGGTATCCTCCCGGAAGGAACCCGGGGGAGCGGCGAGGCGTCCACCATCAACAACGGGGTGGCCTGGCTCGCCCTGAACTCCGGGGCGACCGTAGTTCCCGTTGCGATCCTGGGCACCAGGATCACCGGTGAGCACCTCGACGCCGTTCCCCGGCCGGGCCGGAGGCTGCACGTCAGTTTCGGCGAGGCCGTGGCAGTAGGCCGCAGGCCCGGCGAGACAGGCCGTGCTTCAATGGACAGGGCGGGAAACGAGATCCGCGCTGCTCTGGCACGGCATGTCCAGCAAACAATTCAATTCAGCGGGCAGGCTTTGCCCGGCGCGGATTCCCCGCAAGAACGTCATGAAGAAGTAGCCGGGACGCCGGCAGATCACCACTAAGGAAAGTGCAATGAGCGATACGACTCAAACCTCCGGCAAATTTGGCGCCGGCGAAGACGAATACACGCCCACCGGCACGGACCAGGTGGCAGAGCATCTTGCTGCCCTGGACGATGACGAGGCGGAGCTTCGTGCTGCCTCCCTCCGGGCAGGCCTGGACGACTACGAACTGGACGAGGAAGACGCCGCCCTCCTGAGCGGCGACTATGACGACCAGGACTTCGACGGCCCGGTCAAACTGGATCCCGTCCTGGCCATCATCGGCCGGCCAAACGTGGGCAAGTCCACCCTGGTGAACCGTATCCTCGGACGCCGTGAAGCCGTGGTGGAAGACACGCCCGGCGTCACGCGTGACCGTGTTATGTACTCGGCCACCTGGAACGGCCGGAACTTCACTGTCGTCGACACCGGCGGCTGGGAGCACGATGCCCGCGGCATCCACGCCCGCGTAGCCGAGCAGGCCGAGATGGCCGTGGAGCTTGCCGACGCCGTGCTGTTCGTCGTTGACTCCGCCGTCGGCGCTACCGCCACGGACGAAGCCGTCGTGAAGATGCTCCGCAAGAGCAAGAAGCCGGTCATCATGGTGGCCAACAAAGTGGACGACTTCGCCCAGGAAGCTGATTCGGCCACCCTGTGGGGCCTCGGCTTCGGCGAGCCGTACCCGGTGTCGGCACTGCACGGCCGGGGCGTCGCCGACCTCCTGGACCACGTGATGGACACTCTGCCCGAGTTCTCCACGATCGAAGGCCTGGAACGCTCCGGCGGTCCTCGCCGCATCGCCCTGATCGGGCGTCCCAACGTCGGCAAGTCGTCGCTGCTGAACAAACTGGCCGGTTCCGAGCGCGTCGTGGTGGACAACACCGCAGGCACCACGCGCGACCCGGTCGATGAGTTCATCGAGTTGGGCGGACGCACCTGGCGCTTCGTTGATACCGCAGGCATCCGCCGGCGCCAGCACATGGCACAGGGCGCAGACTTCTACGCCTCACTGCGGACCCAGAGCGCCCTCGAAAAGGCGGAGGTCGCCGTCGTGCTCCTCGCCGTGGACGAAGTGCTCAGCGAGCAGGACGTCCGCATCCTGCAGCTGGCCATCGAATCCGGCCGCGCATTGGTTCTCGCATTCAACAAGTGGGACCTGCTGGACGATGAACGCCGCACTTACCTCGAGCGTGAAATCGAGCAGGACCTGGCCCACGTGGCCTGGGCGCCGAGGGTCAACATTTCGGCGCTGACCGGCTGGCACAAGGACCGTTTGGTTCCTGCCCTGGATACTGCACTGGAAAGCTGGGACAAGCGCATCCCCACCGGCCGCCTGAACGCGTTCCTCGGCGAACTCGTAGCAGCCCACCCGCACCCGGTCCGCGGCGGCAAGCAGCCCCGCATCCTGTTCGGCACCCAGGCCTCCAGCCGCCCGCCGAAGTTCGTGCTGTTCACCACCGGATTCCTGGACCCGGGTTACCGCCGCTTCATCACCCGTCGGCTCCGCGAAACCTTCGGTTTCGAGGGCACGCCCATCGAGGTCAACATGCGTGTCCGCGAAAAGCGGGGCAAGAACCGTTAAATCCGACACACCTTGCCCGTGACACCCGCAAAGTGTCACGAGCACCCTCCGGAATCGTGTAAGCTTTTGGAGGTGGTTCGGCCGGACTGCTGAGGTGAAAATCCCGGGGTAACCCAGGAACAAACCGAGGCGGAGAACGGCGGAACTAACGGGCTGTAGCGCAGCTTGGTAGCGCACTTGACTGGGGGTCAAGGGGTCGCAGGTTCAAATCCTGTCAGCCCGACCAAAGAAACCGCCCCATCACCGGGAAGTATCCCGGCGGTGGGGCGGTTTTTCTTTGTGCCGCTTTTTGCGCCCCTACTTCAGGAAACGCGAGGTCCGCCGGTCGGCGAGGATCTTGCCGCCCGTCTGGCATGTAGGGCAGTATTGCAGGGCCCTGTCGGCGAAGGACACTTCCCTGACCGTGTCCCCACAGACCGGGCAGGGCTGCCCATTCCGGCCGTGGACCCGCATCGTGCTCCGCTTCGCGTCCTTCAGTTCGTTCGGCGCCTTTCCCACGGCGTCTGCCACGGCGGCACCGAGGACACTGTGGATGGAGTCGTAGAGGACGCGGACGGTGTCGGGGTCCAGTGACTTTGCGATGGCGAAGGGGGAGATCCGGGCCGCGTGGAGGATTTCGTCGCTGTAGGCGTTGCCGATCCCGGCCATTACCCCCTGATTGCGTAACAGTCCCTTAATTTGCTGGGAGCTGTCGGAAAGAATTCCGGCGAACGCATCGAACCCGAAGGAATCGCCCAACGGATCGGGACCCAGGCTGGCGATCCCCGGGACTTCCGCGGGATCCCTGACCACGTACAGCGCAAGACTCTTTTTTGTGCCGGCCTCGGTCAGGTCGATCCCGAGATGGGTCTCGCCGCTGTCGGTTTCCGGGCTGTTCCTGGCGAACTCCAGCCGCGCGGCGATGTACCCCTTGCCGCGGGGCAGCACGGCATTCGAGGGCGACTCTATATACCGCAGCCAGCCGGCCTTGGCCAGATGGAACGCCAGGTAGATTCCACCGGTGTCCAGGATGATGAATTTCCCCTGGCGCTGGACTTCGGTGATGGTCCGGCCCTCCAGGGCCGTGTACGGGGGATCCGCCGTCTTGAGGACAGCAAACGAGACGATCTGGATTTTCGTCAGCACGGCTCCGCGAAGCTGGGTGCCCAGGAAAGCGCTCAGCCCGGCCACTTCGGGAAGTTCTGGCATGTCACCACTGTGCCACAAGGGTCCGACAGGGTGCTCCCTGCCGCGGCAGTTGATATGCATATACTTTCAGCGGCGGCTTGTTCTGCAGACCTCCGTTGACATTGCTGATTGACCGATAGTCCTGGTTGACCCGATGAAAGGCCCCTGATGAGCAACATTCCCGAAGACCTGTCCTACACTGCCGAACACGAGTGGGTTACCGCACCGAACTCCGATGGCGTGGTGCGCGTCGGCATCACCGATTTCGCCCAGGATGCCCTGGGTGACGTCGTCTACGCCCAGATGCCCGAAGTGGGCACGAAGGTGACCGCGAACGACGTCGTGGGCGAGGTGGAGTCCACCAAGAGCGTGAGTGATATCTATGCTCCCGTATCCGGCGAAGTGGTTGCCCGGAACGAAGCGCTGGACACCGATTCGGCTCTCATCAACAGCGATCCCTACGGTGAGGGCTGGCTGATTGAAGTCAAGCTTGCAGAGGCTGACGCAGTGGAGTCCCTGCTCAGTGCATCGGAGTACGAACAACAGGTAGGCTAAAGACAACCGGCATGGAGGTCCGGCTGTTAAGCCATTAACAGCCGGACGACACGCCGTAACCGGATCTGCCAGGCTTTTCCGGAGGCACGCGTTGTTTGCAGGGGGACATCTGCAACGGAAGAGGAGGAATCCATGGTTGGTCACGAGAATAACCACAGCAGTGGTGATTACGGCACGAGCGGAGTGAAGGCTTCGGAGACCACCTCGATCCACCTCACGCCAATCCGTGACGAGCCGATCATCGAGCCCAGGCTGTCGCGGGAGGAGCGGGTTGCCGTCGAGGCGCTTCCGTTCGGTTCGGCACTCCTGGTTGCCCACAGCGGACCCAACGCGGGCGCACGCTTCCTGCTGGACTCGGACGTCACCACGGCCGGCCGCCACCCTGACGCGGACATCTTCCTTGACGACGTCACTGTGTCCCGCCGCCACGTCGAATTCCGCCGCACGGCCCGCAGCTTCGAGGTCGTTGACACCGGCAGCCTCAACGGAACCTACGTCAATCACGACCGCGTGGACAGCGTGGAACTCAGGTCCGGGAATGAAGTCCAGATCGGCAAGTTCCGGCTTACTTTCTACCTCAGCCCTGCCCGCGCAGCAGGCAACGTCTGATTCCGGGGTAGTTGCCTGTGGCACTGGCACAACCGGAACGGCGCGGACCCCAGGTCCTGAACATCGGGGAAGTACTCGCGCAGCTGAGCGACGACTTTCCGGGAATGACCGCGTCCAAAATCAGGTTCCTGGAGGAAAAGGGACTGATCAACCCGCAACGCACCCCCGCCGGCTACCGGCAGTACGCGGACACGGACGTTGAGCGGCTTCGTTTCGTCCTCGCCCTTCAGCGGGACCAGTATCTTCCGCTGAAGGTCATCAAGGACTATCTCGACGCCATCGACCGCGGCGAACGGCCGGAGAATCTGCCGCCTGGTGTCACGGTGTCACCCCGGATCGTTTCCGACGAGCTCGCCACCGAGCTGCAGAACAAAGTGCGCAGGCTGAGCGAGGAGCAACTACGGGCCGAATCCGGCGCCAGTGTGCCGCTGCTGCAGTCCCTGCTCGACTTCGGCCTGATCGGCCATGTCAACGGGAAGTTCGACGAGCACGCCCTGCAGGTGGCCCGCGCGTGTGTTCAGCTGGAAAGCCACGGCCTCGAACCGCGGCACTTGCGGCCGTTCCAGGCCGCCGCGGAACGGGAGTTCGGGCTGGTGGAGCGGGCTGTAGCGCCGCTGACCTCCCGCAAAGATGCTGCATCCCATGCCCGGGCAGCCGAGGCAGCCCGGGAAATCAGCGATCTGTGCCTGACGCTGCACCGCGCCCTGGTGCAAGACCGTATTTCGCGAATGGACATCTGATGATTGAAGTGGAGATCGTGGGTGTGAGGATCGAGCTGCCCTCGAACCAGCCGCTGGTACTGCTGCGGGAGATCCACGGGGAACGGCATGTGCCCATCTGGATCGGCACCCCCGAAGCCAGCGCCATTGCGCTTGCCCAGCAGGGTGTGGTGCCGCCGCGGCCCATGACGCACGACCTCCTGATCGACGTCGTCGAGTCCTTGGGCCATTCGATCGTCAGCGTGAACATCGTTGCGGTTGAAGACAACATCTTTTACGGCCAGCTGCAGTTTGACGACGGCACCACCGTGAGTTCCAGGGCCTCGGACGCCCTGGCGCTGGCACTGCGGGCCAAATGCCGCATCTGGTGTGCGGATTCGGTCATGGATGAAGCCGGTGTACGGATCACCGAGCACGACGAAGGCGAGGATACCGAGCCTGGTCCCACGGTGGACGAGGAGCGCGAACTGCGGCGCTTCCGGGAGTTCCTGGATGACGTTGAGCCGGAAGATTTCGACGGCTGAGATCACGTTAAGGTTAAAGTTGAGGCTGAAAGTTTCGACACGCCCCCCGGAAGGGGCCAACGTCTTTGACCTTGGGGCGCGGCAGGCCTAACGTCGAAGGTATCAAGTTCCCATTGCATACAACAGCCGCGCAAGTCACACTGGAATGTGCAGCCACGGCTGAATTACACGGATGATTTTCAGATCTGTGATCGCTGTTGCTGCAACTTCCTTAGGGGAGCAAACGACGAGGAGGGTCCACGTGAGTCCGAAAGGCGAAGCAGGCGAGCTAAAGCAGGCTTCAACGGCAGGCGTAGCCCTGCCCGCGAGTGGTGCCCAGGGCCTCCTCTTCACGGAAGACCTGCCCGTCCTGGACGAGGACGCAGGTTACCGCGGACCGACCGCCTGCAAGGCCGCAGGCATCACCTACCGCCAGCTCGACTACTGGGCCCGCACCGGTCTGGTAGAGCCTGCCGTGCGCGGTGCAGCCGGCTCCGGCTCGCAGCGCCTCTACGGCTTCCGCGACATCCTGGTGCTGAAAGTGGTCAAGCGGCTCCTGGACACCGGAGTCTCGCTGCAGCAGATCCGTTCTGCCGTGGAGCATCTGCGCGAACGCGGCGTTGAAGACCTCGCCCAAATCACCCTCATGAGCGACGGCGCAAGCGTTTACGAATGCACGTCCGCGGATGAGGTCATAGATCTGGTCCAGGGCGGCCAGGGCGTCTTTGGAATCGCTGTCGGCCGCGTGTGGCGTGAAGTGGAAGGCAGCCTCGCGGCGCTTCCCAGCGAGCACGCCGTCGAACAGTCCTTTCCGGACGATGAACTCAGCAAGCGCAGGGCAGCCCGCAAGATCGGCTGACCAGCAACCGCCTGGCCAGGTGTCAGGTTGACCCGAACTCAACAGAAAAGGCCGCCTTCCATCAGGAAGGCGGCCTTTTCTGCTGGTGTAGACCGGAGGGGAGTGGCCCGCTACCGCAGGCTGCGTGCCCGGACTGCCCCGGCGGAATCCACGCCGTTGGAGGCCATGAGGTTGTCGAGCAGCGTGTTGAACAGGCTGGCGGCATGCTTGGCCGAATCGCCCGGCCAGTGGTGCACCGAATGGGCCGCACCCTGGATTTGTTGCCAGTTCGCCTGCTCCGGGATGTGCGGCGCCAGCAGCAGTTCACCGAACATCGACTGCATCTCGGCCAGGCGGAAAGCGTGCTCGGACGAACCGGTGCGGACACGGTTCGCGATAATCCCGGCGGGTGAGAGGTTCGGGGCAAACTCCTGGCGGAACAGCTGGATGGCGCGCATGGTGCGCTCCGTGCCGGCTACCGAAAACAGTCCCGGCTCGGCAACGAGGGCCACCTTGTCGCTTGCCGACCACGCCATCCTGGTCAGCCCGTTCAGCGAGGGCGGGCAGTCGACAAGGATTAGCTGGTACTTGTCCGTGCCGGCCAGGACAGCCGACAGCCTGCGCAGGTCCCGGCGGCCGAGGTCCGGACGGTCATAGATGCCGGTGTACGCGGAACCGACGGCCACGTCCAGGACGGCGGGCCGGGCTCCGTTGTAGTTTTCGCGGGCCACCCAGCCGCTCGTGACGACGTTCTCCGCCAGGCGGGCACGGCGCGGGGACTTGAGCATCCTGCCGATATCCAGTTGCTCATCGGGCTGGACGCCCAGCGCCGTGCTGGCGTCCGCATGGGGATCAAGGTCCACCACGAGAGTGGGGATGCCGGCGGCCAGGGCCGCAGATGCCAATCCGGTGGTGACGGAAGTTTTGCCGACCCCGCCTTTGAGGCTGCTGATGCTGACTACTTGCACTTGAAAAACCAATACCTAACGCCGGTTGCCGTGTTGGGGTAGTGCCGGCTCCGGCTTGCCCGGAGCGGAGGGCGGGCTTGCGCCACCCCCAACTCATCATATGTTGCCGCGGTGGTGAATCCCGTTTCATTGGGCGTGTGTGCGGCGCATCCGGCAGGGTCCCGAAGGCCACGGCCAGCCCGGCCTGCCTATTCCGGGCTGCATGACGGATAATTCTGTGATGGTCGACACAATGATTTGTGTTTCCCCGCGCCCGTCTTACACACTGTGACCACTTACCGATCACACCCGCAATGATGCAGGAGAAGTATGTTTTCCAAGATTCTGGTGGCTAACCGCGGCGAAATCGCGATCCGAGCCTTCCGCGCCGGCTACGAGCTGGGCGCCAAGACTGTCGCCGTGTTCCCCAACGAGGACCGTAACTCCATCCACCGCCAGAAGGCTGATGAAGCGTACCTGATCGGCGAAGAGGGCCACCCGGTCCGCGCCTATCTCGACGTCGACGAAGTGGTGCGGGTGGCCAAGGAATCAGGCGCCGACGCCATCTACCCCGGTTACGGCTTCCTCTCCGAGAACCCGCGCCTGGCCCGGGCCGCAAAAGAAGCCGGCATTACCTTCGTCGGGCCGCCGGCCGAGGTCCTGGAACTGGCCGGAAACAAGGTCGCCGCGCTTGAGGCGGCACGCGCCGCCGGCGTGCCAGTCCTCAAGTCCAGCCAGCCCTCCAAGGACCTGGATGAGCTGATCGCCGCCGCGGACGAAATCGGCTTCCCCATCTTCGCCAAGGCCGTCGCTGGCGGCGGTGGCCGTGGAATGCGCCGTGTGGACACCCGGGAAGGCCTGCCCGAAGCGCTCCAGGCCGCCATGCGCGAGGCCGACGCCGCGTTCGGTGACCCCACCATGTTCCTGGAGCAGGCAGTGCTGCGCCCCCGCCACATCGAGGTCCAGATCCTGGCCGATGCCGAGGGCAACGTTATGCACCTCTTCGAGCGCGACTGCTCCATTCAGCGTCGCCACCAGAAGGTTATCGAGATCGCTCCCGCCCCCAACCTGGACGAAGGCATCCGGCAGGCGCTCTACCGCGATGCCGTGAAGTTCGCCAAGGCGCTCAACTACGTCAACGCCGGGACCGTGGAATTCCTCGTGGACACCGTCGGGGAACGCGCCGGCCAGCATGTGTTCATCGAGATGAACCCGCGCATCCAGGTGGAGCACACCGTCACCGAGGAAGTCACGGACGTGGACCTGGTCCAGGCTCAGCTGCGCATCGCCTCGGGCGAGACCCTCGCGGACCTCGGTCTGTCCCAGGAGACCGTCCAGCTCAAGGGTGCAGCACTGCAGTGCCGCATCACCACCGAGGACCCGGCCAACGGCTTCCGGCCCGATGTCGGAAAGATCACCGGTTACCGCTCTGCCGGCGGCGCCGGTGTGAGGCTCGACGGCGGCACCGTGTACTCGGGTGCCGAGATCAGCCCGCACTTCGACTCGATGCTGGTCAAGCTGACCTGCCGCGGGCGAAACTACCCCGCAGCCGTGGCGCGTGCCCGGCGCGCCCTGGCGGAATTCCGCATCCGCGGTGTGTCCACCAACATTTCCTTCCTCCAGGCCGTCCTGGACGACAAGGACTTCGTCGCGGGCGATGTGGCGACGAACTTCATCGACCAGCGCCCCGAGCTGCTTAAGGCCCGCGTCTCCGCCGACCGCGGCACTAAGCTGCTGACCTGGCTGGCAGAGGTCACCGTCAACAAGCCCAACGGCGAACTCACGGTTCACTCGGACCCCGCCGCGAAGCTGCCCGCCGTCGGGGACACCCCCGCTCCCAAGGGGTCGCGCCAGCGGCTGCTCGAGCTGGGTCCTGAGGGCTTTGCGAAGGCCCTCCGCGACCAGAATGCCGTGGCGGTCACCGACACCACGTTCCGCGACGCACACCAGTCGCTGCTGGCCACCCGGGTCCGTACCCGCGACCTCGTGGCGGCCGGCCCTGCCGTCTCCGCTTTGCTGCCCGAGCTGCTCTCCGTGGAGGCCTGGGGCGGAGCCACGTACGACGTCGCCCTCCGGTTCCTCGGCGAGGATCCCTGGGACAGGCTCGCAGCGCTCCGGAAGGCCCTGCCGAACATCTGCCTGCAGATGCTGCTCCGCGGCCGGAACACCGTGGGATACACGCCGTACCCGGAGGAAGTCACCGAGGCCTTCGTGAACGAGGCCGCAGCCACCGGAATCGACATCTTCCGGATCTTCGATGCCCTCAATGACGTCAACCAGATGGCTCCGGCCATCCGGGCCGTCCGGGCTACCGGTACCGCCGTCGCTGAAGTCGCCCTCTGCTACACCGGCGACATGCTCGATCCCGACGAGAACCTCTACACGCTGGACTACTACCTGGAGCTGGCGCAGAAGATCGTCGACGCCGGCGCGCACATCCTGGCTATCAAGGACATGGCGGGCCTGCTGCGCCCTGCGGCCGCTGCGAAGCTTGTCGCGGCCTTGCGGGAGCGCTTTGACCTCCCGGTCCACTTGCACACCCACGACACGGCAGGCGGCCAGCTGGCGACGCTCCTGGCGGCCGTGGATGCGGGAGTGGACGCAGTGGACGTGGCCTCGGCTTCCCTTGCCGGCACCACCAGCCAGCCTTCGGCATCAGCCCTGGTTGCCGCCCTGGCCCACACTCCGCGCGATACCGGCCTGGGCCTGGCCGAGGTCAGCTCGCTGGAACCGTACTGGGAGGCCGTGCGGCGCGTATATGCACCGTTCGAGTCGGGCCTGCCGGGTCCCACCGGCCGTGTCTACCAGCACGAGATCCCCGGCGGCCAGCTCTCCAACCTGCGGCAGCAGGCCATGGCCCTTGGCCTCGGCGAACGCTTCGAGGCCATCGAGGACATGTACACGGCAGCCGACCGCATCCTTGGCCGGCTCGTGAAGGTCACGCCGTCCTCCAAGGTGGTGGGTGACCTCGCCCTGCACCTGGTGGGCCTCAACGCCGATCCGGCGGACTTCAACGAGAACCCGCAGAGCTACGACATCCCGGACTCCGTCATCGGATTCCTGTCCGGCGAGCTCGGCGACCCTCCCGGTGGCTGGCCCGAGCCGTTCCGCACCAAGGCCCTCCAGGGCCGCAGCATCAAGGTGCGCGACGCCGAGCTGACCGCCGAGGACAGCGCCGCCTTGAAGGGTGATTCCAAGACCCGTCAGCAGACCCTCAACCGGCTGCTCTTCGAGGGGCCCACCAAGGATTACCTCAAGAGCGTGGAGACCTACGGCAACCTCTCTGTCCTGGACACCCGCGACTACCTTTTCGGGCTCCAGCGCGGAGCTGAGCACGAGATCGAACTTGAGAAGGGCGTGCGCCTGATCGCCTCCCTCGAAGCCGTTTCGGAGCCGGACGAGAAGGGCATGCGCACCGTGATGTGCACGCTCAACGGGCAGTCCCGGCCGGTTGTGGTCCGCGACCGCTCGGTTGTCAGCAACGTCAAGGCCGCTGAAAAGGCAGACTCAACCCAGCCGGGCCAGGTCGCCGCACCGT
Organism: Arthrobacter oryzae; assembly: GCF_030812315.1. Taxonomy (GTDB): domain Bacteria; phylum Actinomycetota; class Actinomycetes; order Actinomycetales; family Micrococcaceae; genus Arthrobacter; species Arthrobacter oryzae_B. The sequence continues at coordinate 39,497 of NZ_JAUSSM010000008.1, forward strand.
TCGCCGGGGCCGTGACGCTGACGGTCAAGGTGGGCGACGCCGTCAACGCCGGTGACACGGTCGCCACCATCGAGGCCATGAAGATGGAGGCCTCAATCACGACGCCGGTGGCCGGCACGGTCTCCCGGCTGGCTGTGTCCGCTGTGGAACAGGTCCAGGGCGGAGACCTGCTGCTCGTGGTCGAGTAAGCCAGTAAACCAGTAGACAAAAGGAGGACCTCCCGGTCGGGAGGTCCTCCTTTGTTGTTCCTGCGGCTTTTGTTCCTGCGACCGGACTAGTGCTGTCCGGACGGCTCGGTGCGGGCCGGGCGGGGTGCAGCGTACATGTCCGCGATGACGGATTCGAAGTCCTTCATCACCTGGGCACGCTTGACCTTCATTGACGGGGTCAGATGGCCGGATGCCTCGGTGAAGTCGGACGGTACGATGCGGAACGACTTGATGGCCTCGGCCTGGGACACCGACTGGTTGGCGTGTGTGATCAGGTCCTGGACGGCTGCCTTGACCACCGGATGGTCGGCCGCTTCCGCCAGCGTGGTGGTGGCAGGCAGCCCGTGGCGCTGCAGCCACCCCGGCAGGGCTTCCTCGTCCAGCGTCACCAGGGCGCCGATGAACGGCCTGTTGTCTCCCACAACGAGGACCTGGGAGACGAGCGCATCGGCACGGATCTGGTCTTCCAGCAGGGCGGGCACCACGTTCTTGCCGGTGGCCGTCACGATGATTTCCTTCTTGCGGCCCGTGATGGTCAGGAATCCGTCACTGTCCATTTGCCCGATGTCGCCCGTCCGGAACCAGCCGTCCACGAAGGTGTCGGCCGCGAGGTCGTCACGTTTGTAGTAGCCGCGCATCACGCAGACGCCCTTGGCGAGGATCTCGCCGTCGTCGGCTATCTTCACCGCGTTGCCGGGCAGGGGAGCGCCCACCGTTCCGATCCTGATCAGTTGGGGAGTGTTCACCGTGATCGGGGCCGTGGTTTCGGTCAGGCCGTAGCCTTCGAGGATCTGCAGGCCGATGCCCTGGAAGAAGTGCCCCAGGCGTTCGCCCAGCGGGCCGCCGCCGGAGACGGCGTGGGCCACCTCGCCGCCCATGGCCGCGCGCAGCTTGCTGTAGACGAGCTTGTCGAAGAGCGCGTGCCGGAGCTTGAGGCCGAGGCCCACAGACCCGGCCTGACGGGCACGCGAGTAGGCGATCGCGGTGTCGGCAGCCTTGTGGAAAATCGCTCCCTTGCCGCCGTCCTCGGCCTTCGTCAGTGCGGAGTTGTAGACCTTTTCGAACACCCGCGGCACGGCCAGGATGAACGTGGGCTTGTAGCTCTGCAGGTCCGGCAGGAGGTGCTTGATATCCGGGGTGTGGGCCACGGTGACACCGGCCGCCACGGCCAGGACCGAGATGAAGCGGGCAAACACGTGGGCCAGCGGCAGGAACATGATGGTCCTGGCTTCCTCATGGACGATGCCGCTCAGGGAAGTGGCCAGCGCGTTCTCCGAAAGCTCCACGAAGTTGCCGTGCGTCAGTTCGCAGCCCTTGGGGCGGCCGGTGGTGCCCGAGGTGTAGATGATCGTGGCGACGTCAGAGAGGGAAGCGAGGCTCCGGCGTGTCTCCAGGTCTTCGTCGCTGACGGCCGTCCCGGCGGCCCGGAGCTCCTCCAGGCCTGTGCCTTCAAGCTGCCACACGTGGGCCAGTGACGTGAGACCTTCGGACGTGGCGGCCTGCCGGATGATGTCTTCGTGGTGCGCTGCCTCGCCAAAGGCGGCGACTGCGCCCGAGTCGCCGAGGTTCCAGGCCACCTGGGTGGGTGAGGACGTCTCGTAGATGGGGACCGAGATGCCGCCGGCGAACCAGATGGCGAAGTCCACCAGTGCCCACTCGTACCGCGTGCGGGACATGATGCCGACGCGGTCGCCTGCTGCGACGCCGCTGGCCATGAGGCCCTTGGCCAGGACGCGGACGTCGGCGAGGAAGTCGGTGGCAGAAATATCCTGCCACTGCCCGGCGGCATCGAGCCGCGAATACAGGGACGGGTTCGAGGCCTTGGCGGCTTGCCGCAGCACCAGGTCGGTGATATTGGTTTCCGGGGGTACGTTTACCAAGGGCGGAACACTGAATTCGCGCACGATAGCTCCTTTGTTATCCATAGACCCGCAAGGGGTACTGCTAACACTAGTACGCCCGTTGCGGAGGTGTGTCCTGATTCACCTACTGGCGAGTAACTTTACGGTCAAGTGCAGGAATTCCGCTACTCCGGCATGCCCGGCGGCGCCGGAAACGGGCCGGGCAATAGAATGGGGAACCATGCACACACCTTCGCCCGGCGACCTGCCCAGACCCTTTCGACGGACGGCCGCCTGGCGGCGCAGGAAGCCTGCCGTACAGGATGTACTGTCTGCAAGCCAGGGCTTCCGCGAGCACCTCCGGCTGGGTCGCAAGGGGCTGGCGATCGGTGTGGACATCGGGGGAACGAAGGTTGCCGCCGGCGTGGTGGATGCCGACGGCAGGATCCTCAGCCAGGCCCGGCGATCGACGCCCGGATACGACCCCCGGGCGGTGGAACAGGTCATCGTGGAACTCGTGGAGGAGTTGGGCCGCGGCCACCGCATCTGGTCGGTGGGCATCGGCGCGGCCGGCTGGATGGACCTCGACGGCGGAACTGTGCTCTTCAGCCCACATCTCGCCTGGCGCAACGAGCCGCTGCGGGAGAACCTCCAGCGCCTGCTGCGCCGGCCGGTCCTGCTGACCAACGACGCCGACGCTGCCGCGTGGGCGGAGTGGCGCTTCGGCGCGGGGCAGGGACAAAACAGGCTCGTCTGCATCACCCTCGGCACCGGGATCGGCGGTGCCATGGTGATGGACGGCAGGGTGGAACGCGGACGGTTTGGTGTCGCCGGTGAGTTCGGCCACCAGATCATCATGCCCGGCGGACACCGGTGCGAATGCGGAAACCGCGGCTGCTGGGAGCAGTACGCGTCCGGAAACGCCCTGGGCCGTGAAGCCCGTGAGCTTGCTGCTGCCAATTCACCCGTGGCGCAGGAACTCCTGAAAGCCGTGGATGGGCAGGCGGATAAAATCACCGGGGCCATCGTGACGGAATTGGCGAAGGCAGGGGACCCAACATCGCGGGAACTGCTCGAAGACGTCGGGGAATGGCTGGGCCTTGGCCTCGCAAACCTCGCGGCCGCGCTGGATCCCGGGAAGTTCGTGATCGGCGGAGGACTCTGCGATGCCGGCGAACTGCTGGTGGCGCCTGCACGCAAGGCTTTTGCCCGGAACCTGACCGGGCGGGGGTTTCGGCCCGCAGCAGAGATCGCACTGGCGGCGCTGGGTCCCAACGCGGGACTGATTGGCGCAGCGGACCTGTCCCGGGTCAGCAGCCGAATGCACGGCTAGACGCTAAACGCGGGCGCCGTCGTCGTGATCGTCCTTTTCCTGCGGCAGCTGCATGATCAGGTAGATCACTGACAGGACGAATGCTGCGACAACGCCCAAAATGGCCATCAGCGGCGCCGACCGCCAGAACATGGCGGCGAGCACCAAGGCGACAGGGCCGCCCACAGCACCCAGCCAGGCCAGCATCGTCAGGGGATCTGTGCCAGCCAGGCTTGGCGGTTCCTCGGGAACGAACGGGTCATCGTCGTCCGCCTCGTAGTCCCGTGGGCCGGTGCCCGCCTCCGCGTGGTCTGCTTGAGGAAGCGGTTGCCGGGCAGCGGCCAGGCGTTCGGACGCCGAGGGCTCAGTCGGCGCGGCGCCGGACAGCCCCAGCGGATCGAAGTCGCGGAACGGCCGTTTGGACGGAGTGCTGCCCTCCGCCGCCGGAGCCTCAGAGTCGCGGCCCTCGAGGCGGGAGACGAGGTCGAGCCACACGGCATCGTCCTGGTTCGCGCTCTGGTCCGAGGAATTCGAGTCGGATCTGGTCATCAGCCATGTCCTTCAGGGCTAGCGGGGGAAGCGTCCACGTTTCCCGGAACCACTGTGCGGATGAAGTCCGCGGTCCCGCGGAAAATCTCCTCGGCGTCATTATCCAAGGTGGCCACGTGGTAGCTGTTTTCCAAGGAGCTGAGCTCCAGCGGGGCGTTTCTAAGGCCCCGGCGCAGCGCCGCGATGCTGGAGTCGGACACCACATGGTCCACCGTGGAGCGAAACACCCGGACGGGTGCGGTGATCAGCGGCAGCAGCCGCAGGGTGTCCTTGAACATTTTGTTGAGCTCATGGGCCGCCGCCACGGGTGTCCGCGGGTAGGCGCCCTCGTCCATGTCCGGCTTCAGGATGTCGTTCGCAATGGCGGGCGTGCTTTTCATGACCAGCTTCAGGATGCCGGCGAGCGGGGCCCGCGGATCGTCGATCACCAGGCCCGGATTGACCACGACGGTTCCCGCCACAGGACGCTGCGCGGCCACCCTCAGGGCAAGGGCGCCTCCCATGGACAGACCGGCCGTGAACACATGGTCGCATTCGGCCTCAAGCTCCAGGTACGCGGCGTCGTAGGCCGCGTGCCAATCCTGCCAGCGGGTCCGCGCAAGTTCCTGCCAGCTGGTGCCGTGCCCCGGCAGGAGCGGCATCCGCACGGCGAAGCCGGCGTCGGCCAGCGATTGGGCCCAGGCCCGCACACCGTGCGGGCTGCCAGTGAAACCATGGGAAACCGCGACGCCGATTGACGGGCCGTCGCCAGTAAAGGGGCTGCTAAAGGGGGTGTGGTCGGCGGCGATGCTCATGATGTCTCCGAGGATACGTGGTTCGGCGCGTGGTCATGGAAAAAGCGGGTCGAATTCTCGAAAATCACCGGCGCATCGTTGTCCAGGGTGGCGACGTGCCCACTGTTCGGCAGCGTTACGACGTCAAGGTCGGCTGACCCCAGCCGTCGCCTGATCATCGCAAGGGACGACGGCGGCACAACGTCGTCGTGGTCTGATTTGAAGACCAGGACCGGCGCGGTCACCCGGGGCAGTCCCCGGCGGGCGGCAGCGAACAGTTTCTTCAGCTGGTGGACGGCGGCCAGCGGTGTCTGTGAATAGTCGCCATCTTCAGTCGTGGCCGCGGTGGGGTTGGCCTCCACAATCGGCAGGGTGGTGCGCTGGAAGTACTTCAGGACGCCGATGACCCGAACCCTGCGGTCGTAGAAGCTGAGCCCCGGGTTGACCACGGCCACACCGGCAACCGGGTGGCGGGACGCCGTCCGCAGGGCGAGGGCGCCGCCCATCGAGAGTCCGGCGACGTAGCAGGCGTCAGTCCGGCCCGCGAGCTCAGCGTAGGCGGCGTCAAACGTTCCTGCCCATTCCCGCCAGCCGGAACGGGCCAGCTCGCGCCAGTCAGTTCCATGTCCGGGCAGGAGGGGGACGGAGACCGCAAACCCCTGCTCGGCCAGGTGCAGGGCCCACGGCATGACGCTGAGCGGACTCCCGGTAAAGCCGTGGCAAATGGCAATGCCAATCCTGGCATTCCTGCCATGGCCGGGGTAACTGAAAGCGGCAGGCGTCGACGGTTTGCTGCTTTCTCTCATATGCCCATCGTGTCACTCTTCGGTACAAATCTCACTAGAGTAGGGTTGCATTGAAGTCCTGGCCGGACCCGACGAAGGGCCGGTTAGACGCCTTCCGGAGAGGTACACCACGTGTTTTATTGGTTCATGAAGACGTTCGTTCTGGGACCGGTGCTAAAGCTCCTGTTCCGGCCCTGGGTCAAGGGGCTCGACAACGTTCCCGCCGAAGGCGCAGCCATCCTGGCCTCGAATCATCTGTCGTTCTCCGACTCCATCTTCATGCCCCTGATGGTTCCGCGCCCCGTGATTTTCCTGGCGAAGTCGGAGTACTTCACTGGCAGGGGCCTCAAAGGCAGGCTGACCGCCCTCTTCTTCCGGCTGACGAACCAGCTGCCCATGGACCGTTCCGGGGGAGCGGCCTCGGCCGCTTCGCTCAACGCCGGCATGGATGTCCTGACGCACGGCTCGCTGTTGGGAATCTACCCCGAAGGAACCCGGAGCCCCGACTCGCGGCTTTACCGCGGAAAGGTCGGTGTTGCGAAGCTCGCCCTGGAGGCCAGGGTTCCGGTCATTCCCGTAGCCATGATCGGAACGGACAAGGTCCAGCCCATCGGGAAGCGGATGCCGAACATCCGGCGGATCGGCATGATCTTCGGTGAGCCGCTGGACTTCAGCCGCTATTACGGCATGGAGGAAGACCGCCTGATCCAGCGGTCCGTGACGGACGAAATCATGTACGAACTAATGCGCCTGTCCGGGCAGGAGTACGTGGACGAATACGCGGCCGTAGTCAAACTGCGGTTGGCGGGAAAGCCCACGGACAGCTCAGGCGGCGGGAGCGGCCCCGCGGAGCCGGGGAAAGCGTGACGCCGGTTCTGTGACGCTTGTTCTGTGACGCTTGTTTGGGACGAATGACGGTTACGGTGCGGAAACCCGGATCCGGGAACTAGTCTTGTAGTGTGACTGAGCTATCTGCAAAACCTGCCTCCCTGCTGACCAGTACTGCCCAGAGCGGTGCCGCCAATTATCCGGGACTGGACAACTGGCGGGAACTGCCGGTCTCCCAGCAGCCCAGCTGGCAAAACAAAGAGGTTTTTGACGCGTCCGTGAAGGAACTTTCCGTCCTTCCGCCGCTTGTCTTCGCCGGCGAAGTGGACATCCTCCGTGAAAGGCTCGCCGCTGCTGCGCAAGGCAAGGCCTTCCTGCTCCAGGGCGGGGACTGCGCGGAAACATTCGAGGCAGCGACAGCTGACAAGATCAGCGCGCGGGTCAAGACCATCCTGCAGATGGCCGTCGTCCTCACTTACGGCGCGGCGATGCCCGTCATCAAAATGGGCCGTATGGCCGGACAGTTCGCGAAGCCGCGCTCTTCCAACGACGAAACGCGCGACGGCGTGACGCTCCCCGCCTACCGCGGCGACATCGTCAACGGCTATGACTTCACCCCGGAATCCCGCGCCCACGACGCCGGCCGGATGCTGAAGGCTTACCACACGTCCGCCTCCACGCTGAACCTCATCCGGGCCTTCACCCAGGGCGGCTTCGCGGACCTCCGCCTGGTGCACCAGTGGAACAAGGGCTTCACCGAAAACCCGGCCCACGCCCGCTACGAGTCGCTGGCGCGGGACATCGACCGTGCCATCAAGTTCATGGCGTCCTGCGGCGCGGACTTCGAGGCACTCAAGCGCGTGGAGTTCTACGCCAGCCACGAAGCGCTGCTGCTCGACTACGAACGCGCGCTGACCCGCATCGACTCCCGCACGGGACTTCCGTACGACACCTCGGCGCACTTCCTCTGGATCGGGGAACGCACCCGTGAACTGGACAACGCCCACGTCGATTTCCTCTCCCGCGTCCGCAACCCGATCGGCGTCAAGCTGGGCCCCTCGACGTCCGGCGACGACGCCCTGCGGCTCATCGACAAGCTGGATCCGAACCGCGAACCGGGCCGGCTCACCTTCATCACCCGGATGGGCGCGGGCAACATCCGCGAGAAGCTCCCCGCCATCGTCGAAAAGGTCACGGCTTCCGGCGCACAGGTCCTCTGGGTCACCGATCCCATGCACGGGAACACGGTCACCTCGCCCAACGGCTACAAGACCCGTAACTTCGACGACGTCATTGACGAAGTGCGCGGCTTCTTCGAGGTGCACCATTCGCTGGGCACCATTCCGGGCGGCCTGCACGTCGAAATGACGGGTGACGACGTCGCGGAGTGCCTTGGCGGCGCCGACCCCATTGACCAGGAGGCTTTCCTGGACCGCTATGAATCGGTCTGCGATCCGCGACTGAACCACATGCAGTCCCTGGAGATGGCCTTCCTCGTCGCCGGGGCGCTTTCCAAGCGCTGACCCCGCCGCACTGGCTGACAGAAAAGCTCCGCCCGGCTGGACCAGCCGGGCGGAGCTTTTTCGTGTCTTGGCTTAGACGACCGTGAGGGTGACGACCGAACCCTCGGGAACCTGGGTGTTCACAGGATCCTGGTCCCGCACTGTTCCGAAGAAGCCGCCCAGGATGTTGTTGACCCGGACTTCGAAGCCTAGCTTCTCCAGCGCCTTTCGGGCATCGTTGGCCTGCTTGCCGATGTAGCTGGGGACCGCCACGAGCTTGGGGCCCTTGGACACCGTGAGCGTGACGGACTCGCCGCGGGTCAGGGTGCCGGAAGACGGATCCTGGGCCACCACGGCGCCCTTGGGAACCTTCTTGTCATTGACCGTTTCCGGCGAGATGACGGCCTTCAGCCCGGCTGCCTCAAGCGCCTTGACCGCGGCACCCTGTTCCTGCCCGCGCACGTCAGGCACCTGTATGGGCTCGGGTCCCTTGGAGACGGTCAGGCTGACGGGCGTACCGCGTCGGGCGGGGGTGCCGGCGGCAGGGTCCTGGGCCAGGACGGTGCCTGCGGGCTCTGTTTCGCTGAACGTCTCCGTGACGGTGCCGAGTGCCATCTCGGCGCCGTTGAGCTCGTTCTTTGCCTCGTCCAGCGACTTGCCGCTCATTGCGGGCAGCGGAAACAGCTGGGGACCCTTGGAAACAAACAGCGATACCGGCTGGAATTTGCGGATCTCCCGTCCCGCCTCAGGTTCGGTCCCCACCACCAGCCCGGCCCGGATGTCGTCGTCGAAAACGTCCTTCGTGGTGGATTGGAACCCGGCGGTGCCCAGCAGTTGCTGGGCTTCGGCCACTGTCTTGTTGGTGACGCGGGGAATCGTTCCGGGGGAGCCGGGCCCCATGCCGAAGAACCAGCCTGCCCCCGTTGCCAGCAATGCCGCGATCACCAGGATGATGATCCAGAGAAGGCCGCGACGGCGGGGGTTGCCTTCGCGGAGAGACCGGACCGGTGTTGACGCTGCCTTCGACTGCGCCTTCGCCGTGTCCCGGTCGTGTTTGCGCTGCGCCCGTTTGCTCAGGGGAGCCGCGGTGTCCGGATCCTCATCTTCGTCATCGCCGAAGGCGGCTTCCGGTTCAGCCGGGGCCGCCAGGGCACCGAACTGTCCCGGGCCCCGCGGTGAAGCCGAGAGCACCGTGGTGGGATTGCTCTGGCGGGAGATGATTTCTGTCGGATGCTGTCCGGCGGACAGGATCTCCGTTTGGTCCTGGTGCGCAGGGGGCCGGAGCCCGGCAGGGGCGGTTGCGGGCGGGTGCGAAGGCGTGCGCAGCCCTGCCGGAGAGTGGGCGACGGCGGCGATCGCCGCCGGGGGCTGGAGATCAAGTTCCGCGTCGGTGAGGTTGGTCCGGATGTGCCTTAGCTCCGACAGGAGGGCATTGCCGTCCACCGGGCGCTGCTCGGGGTCCCTTGCCGTGCACCACTGCACCAGCTCGTCCACTTCGGTGGCCAGCCCCGGCACGTCCGCCGAGGGGGCTTCCACCGAGGAATTCACATGCTGATAGGCCACCTGGATGGGGACTTCGCCGTCGAACGGCTGCTTGCCGGTGATCATTTCGTACAGCATGATGCCCACCGAGTAGATGTCGCTGCGGGCATCCGCGGTCCTGCCGAGTACCAGCTCCGGTGAAAGGTAGGCCACCGTGCCGATCAGGGCTCCGGTGCTCGTAGAGGTGGTCACCGCCCGGGCCAGTCCGAAGTCACCCACCTTGATGCGCCCGTCATCGGCGATCAGGACGTTTTCCGGTTTGATGTCCCGATGGATCAGGCCGGCTGTATGGGCCGCCCCCAGCCCTTCCACCACGGGGTCGATCAGCGCCAGGGCAAGGCGCGGAGACAGCGCGCCCTTCTCTTTGATTACGTCCCGGAGGGTGTGGCCCTTGATGTATTCCATCACCAGATAGGCGGTGGGCCCGTCGGAGCCCTGGTCCAGGACGCCTACGACATGGGGGTGGGACAGCTTGGCGGCCGCCTTTGCTTCCCGGCCCAGCCTGTCCAGGAAGTTGCCGTCGTTAACGAGGTGCGGATGAAGGACCTTGAGCGCAACGTCGCGCTCGAGCCGCTGGTCCGTTGCCAGGTAAACGGTGGACATTCCGCCGCGCGCCAGTCTGGACTGGACCCGGTAGCGGTTGTCCACCAGCGTTCCAACAAGGGGGTCCGACACTTTTTCCTGCACCCTACGATCCTAAGTGCTACACGGAAACGGGCCCGAATCGACATGCAATCCGGACCCGTATCGTTACCCGCCGGCACGCCTGTTTGCGCGTGCCGTGACGGAATTAGCTGAAGTTCTTCTGGTGTGCCTTGATGGCGGCGACGTAGGTCTTGGTGTCCTCGTACATGCCGTACTTGCTGACTGAGTACTGGCCTTGGTAGTAGCCGGCGATGGCGTGGTCCAGGTCCTTGCTCGTGCGGGTCAGCTGGCGGATGATGGCCACGCCCGCTGTTGCGTTGTCATACGGATCGAGCAGGTTCAGCTTGCGGCCGACGAGGTCCGAAGCCCACTCACCCGACGTCGGGATGACCTGCATGGTGCCAATCGCGTTGGCGGGTGAGACCGCGCGCTGGTCGAAACCGGACTCCTGGTACGCGAAAGCCAACGCGAGCGAGGGATCCACGCCCATCCGCCGGGCGGTGTCCGCGACAATCGACTTCATCTGTTCCCGGCTGGGTACGGGTGCGGCGTTGAGTAGGGCCTTGTTCTGGTTGGCGGACGAGACCACAGCGGCGGGGTAGGTGAACCCGAGGAACGAACTCGGCACCAGGGGAGTGACACTGGCGGCCGGTTGGATCGAGGCTCCGGGGATGACCAGCTTGTTGCCGGGGTAGATCATGCTGGACATCGTCAGCTTGTTAGCGGAAAGGATGTCCGAGAGCTTGACGCCGTGCTTAGCGGCAATGGCGGACAGTGTGTCGCCGGACTTGACCGTGTAGGAGCCGGAACTGGCGGCGGGGGCCGCAGCCGGCGCCGGAGCGGGCGTTGCCGCCGGGGCAGGAGCGGCGGACTGTCCGCCGCCGATCTTGATCTTCTGTCCCGGGTAGATGATGGAGCTCATGTTGAGGCCGTTCCAGCTCAACACCTCCGACAGCTTGACTCCGTGCCGTGCAGCGATGGCGCCCAGGGTATCACCGGACTTGACGGTGTAGACGCTGCCGCCGGTGCTGGCCGTTGCAGGCGCCGGGGCAGCCGGCTTGGCCGCGGGAGCAGAGGCGGTAGGGGCCGAACCGGTCAGCTTGATCTTCTGTCCCGGATAGATGATGGTGTTCGGCTGCAGGTTGTTCAGCTTAAGGACCGCGTAAGTATCCAGTCCGAAGCGGCCGGCAATGCTGCTGATGGTGTCGCCGCGCGCAATGGTGTACTCGGCGGGCGCCGCCGGCCGGGCGGGTCGCAGGGAGCCGGGAATGGTCGTAGACACCGAGGCGGCCGGGATGACGCCGGATTTCTGCGCCGCTTCCTGGGCCTGCATTGCCGCAGCAAGCGTGGCAGGCACGGTCCGGGGGCGGGATTCAGCCGCTGCAGGCTGGGCCATGGCCAGCGACGACAGGACGACTGCCGGGAGGGCGGCCGTGGTTGCCGCAATCACAGGCAGGCTCGGCCTGGGGTGCTGCTTTGGCGATCGGGGCGTCGTCATGGGAGTGATCCTCTTCTCAGCGGCGAATGCTGTCGGTCAGGCCGGTGTTACGAATGATACTAGTGTTACTAAAGTTAGTGCTGGTGCAAATGTGATCTATGTGAATCTCTCACGAATTGTCGATTAGCACAAGAAATGTCGGGCATTGTCCATATGCCTTTTTTCGGAGTGTCGGTTTGCGGGTTCAGGCCGCCGCTTGCGTTGACTAGGCGCAATAGCGCCCGCCGTGGCAATCTTGTTCCGTGAGTAATGTAGAAAGCCTTGTAGGCGAATGGCTGCCGCTGCCCGACGTTGCAGAACTGATGAACGTTTCCATCACTAAGGTCCATGGATTGCTGGACGAAAAGGCGCTCGTGGCCCTCAGGGTTGGCGACCGTAGGATCAGGTCGGTGCCCGCCGACTTTATGCAGGACGGCCATCCGGTCGAGAGCCTCAAGGGAACCATCGTCGTGCTGTCGGATGCCGGCTACTCCGATGAAGAGCTGGTCACGTGGCTTTTCACCCCGGATGAATCACTCCGGGGCCGCCCGATTGACGCACTGCGTGAAGGCCGCAAGACGGAGATCCGCCGCAGGGCACAGTCCCTCGCCTGGTAGTACTTTCCAGGGCTCCTGCCAATTCCTGGCAACTAATACTTGGCAACGGCCGCGGCCGCGCCGCTTAATACTTGGCAACGGCCGCGGCCGCGCCGCTGAATTCAGGCGGCGCGGCTGACGGTTGCTTCGGCCAGCTTTCGCAGGGCCGTCTTGGGCAGGTCTTCCAGCGGCAGCAGGTCGAGTTCCGAGAATGCTGCCCGGCCGAACTCCTCAATCAATACTTCAGTGGCCTGGAGCGCTCCGCAGTCCACAATGATCCGCCGGATTTCCTCCACGTCCGCGTCCGACAGGTCCGGGCTTCCGAGCCTGGCGTCAAGGAAACGGGATTCTTCCGGCGCCGCCTGGTCGAGGGCAAAGGCAACCAGGACCGTGCGCTTGCCTTCCCGGAGGTCGTCGCCCGCAGGCTTGCCGGTGGTGACGGGGTCACCGAAGACTCCCAGTACGTCGTCCCGGAGCTGGAAGGCTTCGCCGAGGGGCAGGGCAAACGCTGAGTAGCCACGCAGCAGTTCGTCGGAAGCACCTGCCAGCGCACCGCCCAGGGCGAGCGGGTGCTCTGTGGAATATTTCGCCGACTTGAACCGGATGATGGACTGGGCGCGGCTGACCGCTCCGGCGCGGTCCCGCCTGGGCCCGGCGACCTCTTCCAGGATGTCCAGGTACTGGCCCGCCATCACTTCCGCCCGCATCAGGTTGAAGATCAGCCGTGCCTGGCTTCCCGAAGCAGCCGTCTCGCCGATGTCCGTGAATGTCTCCTCGCTGAACGAGAGGCACAGGTCTCCGGTCAGGATGGCGGCGGCATGGCCGAATCGTTCACTGTCCAGGGCCCAGCCTTGGTCTTCATGCAGCTGGCTGAAGCGGCGGTGCACGCTGGGGCCCCCGCGCCGTGTGTCCGAACGGTCAATGATGTCATCGTGAATCAGCGCCGCCGCCTGGAACAGCTCCAGCGCCGATCCCGCAGTGACTACCTCAGCGGCTGCCGCGTCTCCGCCGGCGCCGCGCCAGCCCCAGTAGCACATGAGTGCCCGCAGCCGTTTGCCTCCGGTCACCAGGTTGGAGATGGAGCCCATCAGCGGATCGATGTCCTGGGAAATTGCGGACATCACGGATTGGCGGGTGGCCAGGAAGTCATTGAGCTTGCCGGCGACGGCGGCCACGTATGCCGTCTGCTCGAGGCGCAGCTGCTCGGCCACCGTCACTTCGCGGACTCGGCTGCAAAGTTGGCGCCGATGGTGAACGTGGAGACCCCGCCGGTCTCCACCACCGCGATGTTCACGGTTTCGTTGTCGCCGCGAAGGAAGTCCTTCGACGCCACTGCGCCCACGTTTTCTCCCGGTACTGCCTTGAAGCCCTGGGCTTCCAACTCCTTCGTATAGAAAGCGACGACGGCGGCAGCGGGAGAAGTGATGTTTCCCACCAGGGCCGCGGTCGCCGGAGTGGAGGTCTTATCGAAGCTGCTGGAGACTACCTTCGACCCCGGCATGACCGGCAGCAGCTTTTCCGGGAAACCGGAGACGAGCGCGCCAACGGTTGCTGTGGTGCCGGTCGACGCCGAGGGGCTGGCCGGGGCAGTGGTGGATGCCTGTTCAGTGGCGGAAGCTGAAGCGCTGGCCGTCCCCGAGGCCTTGGCGCCGGGATCCGCCGGGGTGCATGCCGCCAGGGCAAGCGCAAGGCCAGCCACGATCACGGCACAGCCCGTAGGCTTGAGCTTTCCAATTACAATCACTGAGACAGTCCTCCTGGTGTTGACGCCGGATTCAGCCTCCAGTTTAGTCAGTCCCACGGCATAGGATTGAAGGCGTGGGGTCGGAACAGGATAAACAGCAGCTCGAAGCGACCCTCCGGGAGCTCCGTCGAAGCAGCATCATGCACGTGGACATGGACGCTTTTTTCGTCCTGGTGGAACTCCGGAGCCGTCCGCAGCTGCGTGGAAAACCGGTGATCGTCGGTTACCCGGCGGACCGTTCGGTGGTGCTGTCCGCTTCCTATGAAGCCCGGGCCTTCGGGATCAAGTCCGCGATGCCCATGGCGGTGGCTGCGCGCATGTGCCCCTCGGCAATCATCATCGAACCCAGGCACAAGCTCTACTATGAGGTTTCCGCGCAGCTGATGGCGATCTTCGGGTCCATCACGGACCTGGTGGAGCCACTGAGCGTCGATGAGGCCTTCCTCGACGTCGGCGGGGCCATCCGGCGGCTGGGAAGTCCGCGCGAGATCGGAGAGATTATCCGCCGGCGCGTGCAGGGCGAGCTTGGCATCACGGCGTCCGTCGGCATTGCTGCCAGCAAATTTGTGGCCAAGATAGCGTCCACCCGCTGCAAGCCGGACGGGCTCCTGCTCATCGCGCCCGACGAGACAGTTGCCTACCTGCACAGTCTTCCCGTCAACGCGCTCTGGGGCGTCGGGGCCAAGACGGTGGAGGTGTTGGCACGGATGGGAATCCGGACGGTGGCGGATGTGGCCGCGACACCGCCGGCCTCGCTGAAGAAATCGCTCGGGGCCTCCGGCGAGCACGTCTACAGGCTTTCGTGGGGGATTGATCCGCGGCCGGTGACCCCGGTCCGGCTTGAGAAGAGCATCGGTGCCGAGGAAACGTTCGCCGTGGATACGGCAGATGATGTGCTCCTGCACCGGGAGCTGCTGCGGTTGTCGCACCGGACGGCCGAGCGGCTCCGAAGTGCAGGAATGGTTGCCAGGACCATCTCCCTCAAGCTCCGGTACGCCGATTTCTCCACCATCACCCGCAGCCGTACCGTGCACGCCCCGGTCGACAGTGCGCAGCTGATCTATGCCGTCACCGTGCAGCTCCTCGAATCGCTGGGCACGCGGCCCATGACAGTGCGGCTTGTCGGAGTCAGGGCGGAGCAGCTCGAGGATGCCGCCCACACCTCGCTGCAGCTCAGCCTGGACCGCCGCGATGACAATTGGCGCGCGGCAGAACAGGTCCTGGACAGGGTGGCCCGGAAGTTCGGCTCGAAATCGGTTCTGCCGGCGCGGCTTCTGGACCCCCACAACCCTGCCGACTGAGTGCAGGCGGCCCCGCCCGCGGTGTCTTTCAGAACAGGGCTAGACAAACTATCCTTAGATATACATAGATTTCGAACGTTTGGACTTACTGAAAGCCAGCTGCCTCAGCCCATCGTCCGAATGCGTGGAACCCGGGTCCTCCGGTATACGGTGGCCGGGAACCTCCAGCGCATGCCGGACGTTGTCGGATTGAGAACCAGAGGCCACGGCAAGTCCGGACGTTGGCCGACTTAAGGAGGTCGTGATGCCGCTCTCGGAGCACGAACAGAAGCTGCTCGAGCAGCTGGAGAAGCAGCTGCACGAGGACGATCCGAAGTTTGCCAACTCAATGGGATCGGATCCGGGCCGTAACTGGTCCACGCGCCACATTGTGATGGGCGTGCTGGCCACCCTGGCCGGTGTCCTCCTCCTGCTGGTGGGCGTATCACTTCAGAGCATTTTTGTTGGTGTCCTCGGTTTTGTCGTGATGGGAGCCGGAGTCTATTTCGCCACGATGCGTAGTTCGGCCGCCGGAAAAGCAAAATCGTCCGGCGCCAAGAAGTCCGGGAAAGGACGCAGTTCGTTCATGAGCGGCCTTGAGGAGCGCTGGGACGAACGCCGCCGCGGCGAACCGTGACGGTCATCCCGTGACTGGCAGCCCCTAACGCTCCACTTCGCACCACCCTGCCTCAGGCAGGCACTGCACGAAGACCCGTCCTGGCGGGTCTTTTGCATTTAATCGGCGGATATTCCGGCCGCCCGGCCTTTGACCCGCCGTCGTACTTTCGGCTGGCGTCCGCGTGCGCCACTCGCCGCCAAAACCCCTCCACTTTCCACCACGTCCCAAGAAGCCCGTATTTCCGGGGAACCGTTCGTCCAGTCCCGGGACGAATCTTTCGTGTCGCGTTGACTGTGGAGCGATGTGGAGTAAAGTGGAGCGAGTAAGAGGGTAGTGGCAGCACAGGGGACGTGCAGCTCCTGACGACAGACAGGCGGGTGGCCATGTTTCTTGGCACTCACTCGCCACGTTTGGACGAAAAGGGGCGGATCATCCTCCCAGCGAAGTTCCGTGAGGAACTTGCCAGCGGACTGGTACTCACAAGGGGCCAGGAACGCTGCATCTACGTCTTCAGTGAGCGGGAATTCGAACGGATTCACGAGCAAATGCGGGAGGCGCCCATCTCCTCCAAGCAGACTCGTGACTACATCCGGGTTTTCCTCTCTGGAGCCTCGGACGAGGTACCTGACAAGCAGGGGCGCGTGACTATTCCTCCCGCACTCCGGGCATATGCAGGTCTTGGCAGGGAGCTCGCCGTCATAGGCGCCGGCTCCCGGGCGGAGATCTGGGATGCCCAGGCTTGGAACGAGTACCTGGCAGAGAAGGAAACCTCCTTCTCTGAAACCGACGACGCCATCCCGGGAATCTTCTGATGCCCGGAGGCGACGACGGAAGCGTTTCTTGAACGAGATCTCCAGCCGCCCATCCGAACGTTTTCCTGGCTCACTTCCCCGGAGCCAGGCGGACGCTGGGATAGGCGCGGATGGGGATCTGGCTCAAGAAGCGCACCGAGGCCCACCGGGCCCACCGGGGAAAACAACAGGCAAGAGAGGACAACGGTATGAGCGATCACAACGAGCCAAAACCCACGTCCGAACGCCATGTGCCGGTCCTCAAGGACCGGTGCATCAATTTGTTGGCCCCGGGTATCGAGGCAGCCCGCCAGCGCGGCGAGAGCCCCGTGGTCATCGATGCAACCCTGGGAATGGGCGGCCACTCCGAAGCGCTGCTCCAGCGGTTCCCGGACCTCCACCTGATCGGAATCGACCGTGACGAGGAGGCCCTGGCCCTTGCCGGCGAGCGTCTGAAGCCCTTCACCGGCCGGACCGACCTGGTACACGCTGTCTACGACGAAATCCCCGACGTTCTCCGGGAGCTTGGTGTTACCGAGGTCCATGGCGTCCTCATGGACCTGGGGGTTTCCTCCCTGCAGCTCGACGAGCGTGAGCGCGGGTTCGCCTACTCCTTTGACGCACCTCTGGACATGCGCATGGACACTAGCCGCGGCCAGACGGCCGCGGATGTGGTGAACAACTACAGCGAAGAGGACTTGGTCCGCATCATCCGCAAGTGGGGCGAAGAGAAGTTTGCAGGGCGAATCGCCAACCGCATCGTGGCAGCGCGCGACGTAAAGCCGTTCACCACCACGGGTGAACTCGTCGACACCATCCGCGCTGTTGTCCCGGCAGGGGCGGCAAAGACCGGGGGACACCCGGCCAAACGGACTTTCCAGGCCCTGCGGATCGAAGTCAACGAAGAGCTCGACGTGCTGGAGCGGGCGGTGCCTGCTGCCGTGGACGCCCTGGCGATGGGGGGCCGCGTCGTGGTCATGTCGTACCACTCGCTGGAAGACAAGATCGTCAAGAAAGTCTTCCAGGCCGGCTCAAAGTCGTCAGCTCCGCTGGGGTTCCCGGTGGAACTGGAAGAGCACAAGGCCGAACTCAAGACCCTGACCAAAGGCACCGAGGTGCCCACCGCCGAGGAAATCGCCGAAAACCCGCGTGCAGCGTCCGCCCGGTTGCGCGCAGTTGAACGAATCAGAGCCAGGAGGGCCGCATGAGCACCGCCGCTGCCAAGAACTTCCCAGCCGTGTCCGGCACGGCGGCCCGTGCCCTCACGGGGCTCAAGCCTGACGGAGGTTCCGAGCGGAAGCTGCGGACCCCGCTGTCGGTAGTCCGCTCCACGCCGCGCAAGCGCAGGGCTCCCTTCGTTGTGCTCTGCTTCGCGCTGCTGGCCGTCGCCCTGATAGCCGTCCTGGTCCTGAACATCTCGGTCTCCACCGCCCAGTACCAGCTGGTACAGCTGCGGAGCGACCAGTCCACGCTGACGAAACAGAACCAGGACCTGACACAGCAGGTCCAGAACTTCGATGCTCCACAGAATTTGGCTGCCAAGGCAGCAGAACTGGGCATGGTAGCTTCCACCGGCAAAGGGCAGATCGACCTGTCCACGCTGACTGTCAGCGGCAGCCCCAAACCGGCGGCCAAGGGCGACAAGCCCGGCGCCGTCATTGCAGCGCCCGCTGTCGCCGGACAGCTCACCGTAGTTCCGCCCGCCACAACCAAGGACCCGCTGGCCGCCCGTAAGCCCGCGGAAGCCGACGTCCCTGCCCGGCCCGCACCGGCCGCGCCGGCGGCAGCAGCACCGGCCGCCGCCCCAAAGCCCGCGGCCGAGCTCCACGGAGGTTCCGTTCCGGCGCCGCGGCAAAAGACGCCGGGACAGTAACTGACAGGACTGACCACCAGCACGCAAGCAGCAAGGACTCATCGTGGCGCAGAGCACGGGCAAGAAGAAAACCGCAAAAGTGCCGAACGCCACCAGGAGGCTCCGCCTCGGCCTGGGCATGATGCTGGCACTGTTGCTTGTGGTTGGGGGCAAGCTGTTCATGGTCCAGGGCCTGGACATCGGCGGGATGGCTGAGGCCGCGCTGAACAACCGCCTGACCCCGATTGAGCTCCCTGCCGAGCGTGGCAGCATTTTGGACGCCAACGGGACGGTCCTGGCCGACAGCGTCATCCGCTACAACGTTGTGGTGGATCAGCGGGTTAACACCAAGACCGAGACGTTCAAGCGATTGGACACCGTCGGTGAGAAGGAAGAGCTCGTCACCGTCTCCAGGGACAAGGGCATCGAGGAGCTTGCCGCTGTCCTGGGACAGGATCCCGAGGACATCAAGGACGCCCTGACGGGGGAGAAGCCCTACTACATCGTGGCGAAGGACCTCAAGCCCGACATGGAGGACCGGATCTCCAAGCTGCAGATTCCGGGAATCGTCACCGTCGGCACCAGCAAGCGCGTCTACCCCAACGGTTCAGTCGCCGGCGGCATCGTAGGGTTCCTGCAGGACGGTGGTAGCGGCCAGGCGGGATTGGAACAAACCCAGGACGAAATCCTCAAGGGAACTCCCGGCAAGCGGCTTTTTGAAATCGGCGCCGACGGCCTCCGTATCCCGGTTGGCGTGGACGAGCTGACTCCGGCGGTCAACGGCAAGGACATCCGGCTTACCCTCAACTCGGATCTCCAGTACTTCGCGCAGCAGGCCATCCAGAGCCAGACGGACAAATTGAGCGCCGAATGGGGCGTCATCATCGTCCAGGACATCAAGACCGGCGACATCATCGCCATGGCGGACACCAATTCACCGGACCCCAACGACCCCGGCAAGGTGGCCGCCAAGGACCGCGGCGTTCGTTCGGTGACGGCCGCCTACGAGCCCGGCTCGGTGGAGAAGATGATCACAGCGGCCGCCGTGATCGAAGAAGGCAAGTCCAGCCCGCTCGATCACTTCACCATCCCGTCGTCCCTGGTGGTGGACGGCCAGGTCTTCACGGACTCCTTCGATCACGGTACCGAGGAACGGACCCTGGCCGGCATCCTGGGCTGGTCCATGAACACCGGAACGGTCATGGCGGGCCAGCGCCTCACCAAGGAACAGCGCCACGACTGGCTGCAGAAGTTCGGCATCGGCGAAGCTCCGGACATCGGGCTGCCCGCCGAAGCCAGCGGCATCCTCACGCCGGCCGATCAATGGGATGGCCGGCAGGAGTACACCGTCCTTTTCGGACAGGGTGTCTCGCAATCCACGCTGCAGACCGTCCGCGCCTACCAGTCCATTGCCAACAACGGCGTGATGCTGCAGCCGCGCCTCATTGACAGCTACATCAGCCCCGACGGAACCGAGGAAAAGGTCCCCGCCAAGGAGAGCCGCCAGGTCGTGTCAACGGAGACCGCGAAGCAGGTCCGGGACATCCTGGAGAGCGCCGTGACCGAAGGCCAGATCAAGGATGCGGCCATCGACGGTTACCGCGTGGGCGCCAAGACCGGAACGTCCGAATCGCCGTGCGACGACGGCAAGTCGGGGTACTGCGGGTACACGGCGTCCATGGTGGGAATGGCGCCGATGGACGATCCGCGGTTTATTGTTGAAGTTGTCCTGCAGCGTCCCAAAGGCAGCATCTACGGAATCACCAATGGTCCGGTGTTCCGCTCGGTGATGAGCCAGGCTCTGCGAACCTACAACGTTCCGCCGTCAACGGGCGAGCCGGTCAGGCTGCCCCAGTACGTCAAGTAGCACGTCCACAACATCGTACGCATCAGGGGATCATCCCCTACGCCCGGTGTGATCCACTAGCACCAACGGAGATCCACTTGTCAGAGCACCATGCCCCAGGCAGCACCGACGCCACGAACGGCGCGGAATCCGGTTCCGGCTACCGTCCCACGGCCGTTGCCGCGGTGCCCCTGGGCACCATCGGCGAGTCTGTCGGCGTCGTGGTTCCCGGGGCTTCCAGTTCCGTACCCGTTACCGGGATTTCCCTAAACTCGCGGACGGTGCAGCCGGGCGACCTCTACGTCGCGCTGCCGGGCGCAGCCCGGCATGGGGCGGACTTCGTGTCCCAGGCCGTCACGGCGGGTGCCGTTGCGGTCGTAACGGACGACGACGGCGCAAGGCTCCTCGCGCTGTCCGCGGACACTCCCGTACCAGTCCTGGTGGTTGACCAGCCCCGCAGCGCCGTCGGCGGCCTCGCGGCCCTGATCTACCAGAGCCGCCCGGAAACGGGCGCCGCTCCCGCGCTGTTCGGGGTCACCGGCACCAACGGCAAAACCACCACCACCTACTTCATCAACGCGCTGCTGCAGGCACTGGGCCGCAAGACCGGGCTGATCGGCACCATCGAGATCGTGGCCGGGGGCCAGCCGATTCCCAGCCTGCTCACAACACCTGAATCGACGGACGTCCACGCCCTGCTGGCGCTCATGCGCGAACGCGGCCTGGACGCTGCCTCCATGGAGGTTTCCTCGCACGCCATATCGTTCCACCGGGTGGACGGGGTACAGTTCGACGTCGCCGGCTTCACCAACCTGACCCAGGACCACCTAGACCTGCACGGCACCATGGACGAATACTTCCAGACCAAGGCGGAGCTGTTCACACCGCCACGTGCCAAGTCAGCCGTCGTCACAGTTGACGACGAATGGGGCAGGCGCCTCGCGGCCGGTGCAGGCATTCCGGTCACCACCCTGGCCACGGCCGAAGGCAACGACCCGACAGCATCCGCAGCCGACTGGGCGGTCACTGCCACCGTGCCGCGGGGGCTCGGCACCGAATTCCGGCTGACCCACCGGGACGGCACGGAACTGCGAGTCCACACGGGTCTGCCCGGGGGCTTCAATGTCTCCAACGCCGCCCTCGCAACCCTCATGGTGCTGGCCAGCGGGGTCGACGCTGAAACGCTGCAGTCAGCGCTCGACTCGGCCGACCCCTTCACCGTGGCCGTCCCCGGACGCATGCAGCTCGTTTCCACGGCGCCGGCCGCCGTCGTCGACTTTGCCCACAACCCGGACGCCCTCCAGCGTGCGCTGGAAGCCGTGCGCTCACCGGAGCCCGGCTCGAAGGTGATTGTGGTCTTCGGAGCCACGGGGCAGCGGGACCAGGGCAAACGGCCGGCCATGGGAGCCATCGCCGCGCGCCTGGCGGACGTGGTCATCGTCAGCGACGACGACCCGCACGACGAGGACGCCGCGGCCATCCGTGCCGACGTCCTGGCGGGCGCCCGCGACGCGAAGGAAAGCGAAGGCCTCGGGTGCACAATCCTTGAGTCCTACCCGCGCGATACAGCCATCCGGCAAGCCGTCGACATGGCCACTCCGCAGGACACGATCCTCGTGGCCGGGCGCGGCCACGAGGTCTGGCAGGAAGTCAAAGGCGTCAATCTGGCACTCGACGACAGGGTGGAGCTGCGCGAGGCCTTGACAGCCCGCGGATTCACCGTTCTGAATGACGAGCGGATAGAGTCCTAGACCGAGATGATTGCTATTACTGCGGCGGAAATTGCCGAACTTACAGACGGCCGCCTTGCCGCCGACCCGACCATCACGCCCCTGGCGGTCGTCACGGATTCCCGTGAGGCGACGGAGGGGTCCCTCTATGTTGCCAAGCCCGGCGAGACCGCTGACGGCCACGACTTCATCGCTGCGGCCTTTGAACGCGGCGCCGTCCTGGCCCTGGTGGAACGTGACCTTTACGACGATTCCGGGATACCGTACCCCGCCATTGTGGTGAAGGACGCTGTCCTGGCCATGGGGGCACTGGCCGCCGAATCCGTCCGCCGGATCCGCGCCCGCCGAGAGGCCGAGGGTTCAGGCTTCACCGTCATCGGCATCACCGGATCGGCCGGAAAGACCACCACCAAGGACCTGCTCGCCGGAATCCTTGCCGGGGAAGGGAACACAGTTTCGCCCCAGGGCTCCTACAACGGCGAGGTGGGTGTACCGCTGACCGTTTTCAAGGCCGGGTTCGACACCCGCTACTTGGTGATAGAAATGGGCGCCACCGGAATCGGCCACATCCGCTATCTCGCGGAGATGGTCCAGCCCCGGATCGGCGTGGTCCTGGGCATCGGAACCGCCCATGCCGGCGAATTCGGTGGAGTGGACAACATCGCCGTTGCCAAGGGGGAACTGGTCGAGGCACTGCCTGAAAGCGGGACCGCGGTCATCAACCTCGACGACGGGCGTGTTGCCGGAATGACGGACAGGACTTCAGCCAGCGTGCTGGGCTTCTCCGCGCAGGCCGCCGAAGACATCCCGGATGCCGGGCTTCGCGCCACGCACGTGGAAACGAACGCCAGCGGAAACCCGGAGTTTGAACTGTTCTTCCCCGATGAGGCCGCGGGGTATCAGGTCCGCAGCCGCCTCATCGGTGCACACCACGTGACCAACCTCCTGGCAGCAGCCGGAGCGGCGTATGCGGCGGGGGTCCCGGCGGATCGCATTGCGGCTTCCCTCAGCGCCCAGTCGGCCGCCAGCCGCTGGCGGATGGAACGCACGGAGCGCCCGGATGGCGTAACCATCATCAATGACGCCTATAACGCCAACCCCGAATCGATGCGGGCCGCCCTGCGGACGCTTGCCGACCTCGGCCGCGGCCGACGCACCTGGGCGGTGCTCGGGGCCATGCTGGAACTGGGCTCCGATTCCATCCGGGAGCATATGGCAGTGGGCACGCAGGTGGTCAGGCTCAACATTTCCCGCCTCGTCGTCGTCGGCCGCGAAGCACGCTCGCTCTACGTCTCGGCCGTCAATGAAGGCTCCTGGGGAGACGAGTGCGTCTTCGCTGAATCCGCGGACGAGGCCTTTGATCTCCTCCAAAAAGAGCTTGAACCCGGCGACCTGGTCCTCTTCAAGTCCTCCAACAGTGTTGGGCTGAGGCACTTAGGGGATCGGATAGCATTACCCCCACAAACCCAACCAACCGCCAATGAAGGGAGCGATTCGCTGTGATTGCACTGCTCATCGGCGCTGGCCTGGCCCTGCTGTTTGCATTGGTGGGAACCCCGCTGTTCATCCGTCTCCTCGTCCGGAAGAGCTACGGACAGTTCATCCGCGACGACGGACCCACATCGCACCACACCAAGCGCGGCACCCCGACCATGGGTGGCACAGTCGTCGTGTTCGCGGTGCTGCTGAGCTATGCGCTGACCCACCTCATCATGTGGATGATGAACCCACGGTCAGCCGGGCCTTCCGCCTCCGCCCTACTGCTCCTGTTCCTGATGGTGGGCATGGGCCTGGTGGGATTCCTGGACGACTTCATCAAGATCTCCAAGCAGCGCAGCCTTGGCCTGGACGCCAAGGCCAAGCTAGTACTCCAGGCCGCTGTCGGCATCATTTTCGCCGTCATGGCCCTGAACTTTCCGGATGAGAACGGCCTGACGCCGGCATCCACGCAGATCTCCCTGGTGCGGGACATCCCCTGGCTGAACCTCGCCTTCGGCGGAACCGTCCTCGGCGCCATTCTGTTCGTCCTGTGGTCCAACCTGATCGTCACCGCCGCCACCAACGGCGTGAACCTGACCGACGGGCTGGACGGGCTCGCAGCCGGAGCCTCGGTCATGGTGTTCGGCGCGTACACGCTGATGGGAATCTGGCAGAGCAACCAGGCCTGCGGTTCCCCGCGGCAGGCCGGCGGCGGCTGTTACACCGTCCGGGACCCGCTGGACCTGGCACTCCTTGCAGCCATCCTGAGCGCGGCGCTGGTGGGCTTCCTGTGGTGGAACACCTCGCCGGCCAAGATCTTCATGGGTGACACCGGTTCGCTGGCCATCGGCGGCGCGGTCGCCGGTTTCGCGATCCTGTCCCGGACCGAACTCCTGCTTGCCTTCATCGGCGGCCTCTTCGTCCTCATCACGCTTTCGGTGATCATCCAGGTGGGCTATTTCAAGATCACCAAGGGCAAGCGTTTCTTCAAAATGGCTCCGCTACAGCACCACTTTGAACTCAAGGGCTGGGCGGAAGTCACCGTTGTGGTCCGGTTCTGGATCCTCGGCGGCCTCTTCGTCGCCGCGGGCCTTGGTATCTTCTACGCAGAATGGGTGGTCCTGCTGTGAGCAGCCCTATACCTTCGCCGCTGGCAACGTCACCCCGGCTCGAGAACCTGGTGAGCTGGGACTCGGACTGGGCCGGACTCCGCGTCGTCGTGACGGGAATAGGCGTGTCCGGGTTCGCCGCCGCCGACACCCTGATCGAGCTCGGCGCCCGGGTTGTGGTGGTTGACGCCGCCACC
Source organism: Arthrobacter oryzae (assembly GCF_030812315.1). Classification (GTDB taxonomy): domain Bacteria; phylum Actinomycetota; class Actinomycetes; order Actinomycetales; family Micrococcaceae; genus Arthrobacter; species Arthrobacter oryzae_B. The sequence continues at coordinate 64,203 of NZ_JAUSSM010000008.1, forward strand.
AGCCCGATTGCCCGGGCCCAGGCGGACACCCTGAAAATCGTCGGTGCGGTGGACGTCCTCCTAGGCGAAGACGCGGTGCACTCCATGCCGAAGATCGACGGCCAGAAGCCGGAACTGATTGTGACCTCCCCGGGTTGGCGTCCGGACCAGGCCCTGCTCGCGTTGGCTGCACGGACCCATATCCCGGTCTGGGGAGACGTGGAACTCGCCTGGCGGGTACGGGAGCGGAAGGGCCGCAAGACCGCGGACTGGCTGACCATCACCGGAACGAACGGAAAGACCACAACCGTTGGCCTGACCGAATCCATGCTGCAGGCCGCAGGGCTCAAAGCCATTGCCGTCGGCAACGTGGGAACGCCCATTTTGGACGCCCTGCGTGACCCGGTGGAGTATGACGTCCTGGCCGTGGAACTTTCGAGCTTCCAGCTGCACTGGAGCCACTCGCTGTCACCGGTCGCCAGCGTCTGCCTCAACGTTGCTGAGGACCACGTGGACTGGCACGGTTCCTACACTTCGTACCTGGCCGACAAGGCGAAGGTCTACGAACGGACCCAAAAGGCCTGCATCTACAACGCCGAGCAGATCGAAACGGAACGTATGGTGGAAAATGCGGACGTCGTGGAAGGCTGCCGGGCCGTGGGTTTCACCACCGTGACGCCCGCCATCAGCATGCTCGGAGTGGTTGAGGGCCTCCTGGTGGACCGCGCCTTCATCCCCGGGCGCAAGGACAGCGCTGCCGAGCTGGCCGCCATGGCGGACCTCGGTCCGGTGGCACCGCGGCACATGGTGGCTAACGCCCTGGCCGCGGCTGCCCTGGTCCGGGCCTACGACGTGGAGCCGCAGGCCGTGCGCCAGGGACTGAAGAACTACATCCCGGGAGACCACCGCATCCAGCTCGTCGCCCGCCACAACAACGTGCTGTGGATCAACGACTCCAAAGCCACGAACCCGCACGCCGCGGCGGCGTCGATCTCCGCATTCAGCAACGTCATCTGGATAGCCGGAGGCCTCTCCAAGGGCGTGAGCTATGACCAGCTTGTCCAGGAACAGGCCCCGCGGCTCAAGGCCGTGGTCCTGATCGGAGCGGACACCGCCGCCCTCTCCGAGGCACTCAAGCGACACGCACCCGATGTCCCGGTCATCGGACGCACCAAGGGCGACACTGAAAATGTGCAGTCTGCCGAAACGGGCGATGCCGGCGCAGTACCCTCGCCGATCTACGGGGAAACTGTGATGGCCCAGGCCGTTGCCGCAGCGGCGCAGCTGGCCTCTCCGGGGGACACTGTGCTCATGGCCCCGGCGGCTGCTTCCATGGATCAGTTCTCTTCCTACGCTCACCGTGGGGACGCCTTCATTGAAGCTGTCCGCGGGCTCGTGGAAGGGCAGGCTCAGACCGGCGAGGAGTAACAATGGTCAGCACGCCCACCCGTGCCCCGGCTGCCAAGCAGCGGGGTGCAACCCTGCCCCCGGCGACGTCCCGGGCCGACAAGGCAACGGGCTCCAAGCCCAAGGTGCAGGCTCCCGGGACTGCCGGGAAGGGCCATGTGCCGCCCCTGGCGAAACTCCGCGGCTGGTACCGGAGCTTCTGGGCAAAGCTGGAAGGAACCGGAAAATCACGCAACGGTTCCACGTATTACCTCATCCTCGGCTCCACCCTCGCGCTCACGGCCATCGGCATCATGATGGTGCTGTCCGCGTCCAGCGTCGAAGCCATTGCAGCCGGCGAATCACCGTACACCGCCGCGCTCAAGCAGGGCATGTTCGCGGCCATCGGCGTATTCCTGATGTTCGTGCTTTCGCGCGTCAATGTCGTCTGGCTCAAGCGGCTCGCCTGGCCGGGCATCGCCGGGGCCTATGTGCTCCTGGTCCTCGTGCTCCTGATCGGCACAAGTACGAACGGCAACCAGAACTGGATCGAATTCGGCGGCATCACCTTCCAGCCCTCGGAGGCAGCCAAGCTGGCCCTGGCGCTCTGGATGGCCACCGTCCTGGCGGTCAAGGCCAAACTGCTCCACCGCTGGCAGCACGTGGTGGTCCCGGTCCTTCCCATCGCCGCCGGCATCATCGGGCTGGTCCTCGCCGGAAACGACCTCGGCACCGGCATGATCATCATGATGATCATGGCCGCCGCACTGTTCTTTGCCGGTGTACCGCTGTACATGTTCGGCATCGCGGCCTTGGTTGCCGTGGCCGGAGCCGGCTTCATGGCCGTGACCAGTTCAAACCGGATGTGCCGCATTACGTCCTGGTGGACCGGAAACTCCTGTGGCGAAGGCATGGATGCCAACTACCAGTCCACCAACGGGCTGTACGGCCTGGCCTCCGGCGGCTGGCTGGGCGTCGGCCTCGGCCAGAGCCGGCAGAAGTACAGCTGGATCCCCGAAGCCCACAACGACTTCATCTTCGCGATCATCGGCGAGGAACTCGGGCTCGTGGGCACCGTCGTCGTCCTGATCCTCTTTGCCATCCTCGGTGCCGCCATCTACCGGGTGGTCGTGGCGCAGGAGGACCTGTTCCATCGGGTCCTCGCGGGGACCATCATGGTGTGGCTCCTGGGCCAGGCCACCGTCAACATGTCCGTGGTCACCGGCCTCGTACCCGTCATCGGCGTGCCGCTTCCGTTCATTTCCTACGGCGGTTCGGCCCTGCTGATGTCGCTGTGCGCCGTCGGCGTAGTGTTGTCGTTGGCACGTGAACAGATGGCACCAAGCGTCCAGCCCAAGCGGCTGCTCAAGTTCCGTACCAAGGGCGGACGCCCACACTCCACACGAAAGCGTAAATAGCACTTAATGAATGCCGAGTCTTTGTCAGTAGTCCTCGCCGGCGGCGGAACGGCGGGGCACATCAGTCCCCTCCTGGCCATAGCGGCCGCGTTGCGGGAGGTGCGCCCGGAGGTGCGCCTCCTGGCCGTGGGAACGCCGAGCGGGATGGAGACCAGGCTCGTTCCCGCAGCCGGCCTTGAACTGGCCACCATCAGCCGTGTGCCGTTTCCGCGCAAGCCGTCACTGGACCTGCTGCGGCTTCCGGGGCGGCTGGCCGGCGCGGTCAAGCAGGCTGGAAGAATCCTCGACGACGCCGAAGCGGACGTCCTGGTAGGCGTCGGCGGCTACGTGTGCACACCGCTGTACCTTGCCGCCTGGCGACGCAGGATCCCCATCGTTATCCACGAAGCCAACACCCGGGCCGGCCTGGCCAACAAGGTGGGCGCACGCTTCAGCCGCCACGTCGCCGTCGCCTTCGCGGGCACGAAACTCCGCGGGGCCAGGCACGTCGGCATGCCGATGCGCAGGGAAGTCTCCGGGCTGGACCGCGCCGGCGCCCGGCATGCGGCGCGTGAGCTGCTGGGGCTGGACCAGGGCAAACCTGCGCTCATTGTCACCGGCGGCTCATCCGGTGCACAGAGCATCAACCGGACGATCGCGGCGTCCGTGGAGGCACTGGCCGCGGCCGGGGTCCAGACCCTCCACATCACCGGAAAAGGCAAGGCAGTCCTCGACGCCGATGGCAAGCCCCTCGCCGCGGACGGCTACCGCCAGGTTGAGTATGTCGACGGCATGGAGAACATCTACGCGGCGGCCGACCTGCTGCTGGGGCGTGCGGGTGCGGCCACGGTCTGCGAAACCGCGGCCGTGGGTGTTCCGGCGGTATTCGTTCCGCTCCCGATCGGCAACGGCGAGCAGGCCCTGAACGCCGAAGGCCCCGTGGCAGCGGGAGGGGCGCTGATCGTGGACGACGGATCGTTCACACCCGAATGGGTCAGCAAGAAGATCATCCCCCTGCTGTCCGATCCTGCCCGGCTGGCCACCATGGCGTCGAAGTCCGAAGCGCTGGGTATCCGAAACGCCGATCGCCAAATGGCTGAACTTGTCCTGGAAGCAGTAAGCAAATGAGCACATCCACCGCCGGTTCCGGTACGCGGAGCCAGGAATCCCTGGGCCGCGTGCATTTCATCGGCATTGGCGGCGTAGGCATGTCCGCCGTGGCCCGGATCATGGTGGCCCGTGGTGTCCCGGTAACCGGCTCCGATGCCAAGGACCTGCCCGTCATGGCAGACTTGGCTGCCGCGGGTGCGGGCATCTTCGTGGGCTATGAGGCAGGAAACCTGGGAACCGCCCAGACGGTGGTGGCCGGCTCGGCCATCCGTGCCGACAATCCCGAGCTGCAGGCCGCGCATGCCGCCGGGCTGCCTGTGCTCCACCGCTCGGAGGCGCTGGCCGCAACCATGGCGGGCGACCGCGTGGTGACGGTAGCCGGAACACACGGCAAATCAACCACGACGTCGATGATCACGGTCCTGCTGCAGGGGGCCGGACTGGATCCCACCTTTGCTATCGGCGCCAACGTCCCCGCGCTGGGGGTCAATGCCGCCAGCGGCACGGCGGACATCTTCGTTGCCGAGGCTGACGAATCCGACGGATCGTTCCTCAACTACCGTCCGCGGATTGCGGTGGTCACCAACGTGGAACCCGACCACCTTGACTACTACGGAACCGCTGAAGCCGTGTATGCCTCGTTTGACCGCTTCACCGAACTCCTGCCGGCCGATGGTGTCCTGGTGGCCTGCGCCGATGATTCCGGCGCCCGTGCCCTCGCTGAGCGAACCAAGGCCCGCGGCAACACCAGGGTGGTCCTCTACGGCACCGCGGAAGATTCCCAGCTGCGGCTGCACGACGGCGGACCCGGCGACGTGTGGGTGTCCACTCCTGCGGGGAAGTTTGCGCTGGAACTCCAGGTCCCCGGCCGGCACAATGCGCTCAATGCCGCGGCAGCGTTCGCTGTGGCGCTGGAACTCGGCGTCGCTACCGAAACGGCATCGGCCGCGCTGGCGCGTTTTTCCGGCGCGTCCCGCCGTTTTGAGTTCAAGGGTGCGGGGCGGGGCGTGCGCGTGTACGACGACTACGCCCACCACCCCACGGAGGTCCGGGCGGCGCTGGCCGCAGCACGGTCCGTGGCCGGCGACCACAAAGTGCACGTGCTGTTCCAGCCGCACTTGTTTTCCCGAACCCGCGAGTTCGCGGCCGAATTTGCCGACGCGCTCAACGCCGCAGACACCGCCCTGGTCCTGGACATCTATCCGGCCCGGGAAGACCCGATTCCGGGAGTCAGCAGCCAACTGATTGGGGACCGGCTTTCCGACGGTGGGCGGCTTGTCTCCGCTGACGACGCGGTCAGGGCCGTTGTGGCGGACGCGGCACCCGGCGATATCGTGCTCACGGCCGGTGCCGGTGACGTCACGGCGTATGGGCCCCTGATTGTGGAGGCCCTGCAGGCAGAGGCACCCGGTGGCTAGCACCCGGCGGCCAAGCTACAGGACCGGCGGCCCGGCCCCGAAAGGCAAAGCAGATCCGGGCAGCGGACGCACGGACGTGATTTCCGCGTCCAAGGCCGCGCCTGCGGCCGAACCCGCGGCTCCCACCGGTCCCGACAACGTGCTGTCCTTTCCGGAACCCAAAGGCAAACGGATCCGGCGCAACATCATCCTGGCTGCGTGCATCGTAGCGGCGCTGGTGGCCGGCCTGCTCGCGGCAGCCGTCTACTCGCCCGTGTTTGCCGTTCAGACCGTCTCGGTGGTCGGTACCAGGATGCTGACGCCCGAGCAGGTGCAGGGAGCGCTGGAACCGCTGCACGGCAAGCCGCTGCCCCAGGTGAACGATGACGAAGTGAGGCAGCTGCTGCAGCCCTTGGTCCAGGTCAAGGAGGTGACGACGGAGGCTCGGCCGCCGTCGGTACTGGTGGTCCACATCCACGAACGCACGCCGGTCGCCCTGGTGAAGCAGGGGGAAGTCTTCCAGCTGGTTGACGTCGACGGGGTGCAGCTTGGCACCACCCAGGATCCCGCCAGCATCCAGCTGCCGGTGATCGACGGCGGGGCTGGAGTCATTGGCAAGGATCTGTTCAAAGCCATCACCGCGGTGCTTGCCGCGCTGCCCGCGGATGTGCTGGCCAAGCTGTCCGATGCCTCCGCGAAGTCCGCTGACGCCGTCGAACTCAAACTGGTGGACGGACAGACAATTGTCTGGGGCAACGCGGGGGAGAGGGAGCTCAAGGCGAAGGTGCTCGAAGCCCTGCTCAAGGCGCCCGCGGATCCGAAAAACCCCGTGCAGGTCTACGATGTCAGCGTGCCGCGGCATCCCGTGACACGATAGTGGACGACATCCCGGGAATGGCACCGGGACGGGCATTCAGGTGCGCTGTGCAACCAACCGACCCGTGGCCGTCTTCCAAGGCGATATCCGCTCTATTTAGCGGGTATTCCTACGACACGCGGTGCCGGTCATTGAATGTCTCAGGCATAGGAAATAGCGTCACAGACATGAGTTACTTGACATAACTATAACCCTCAAGTCGAAGGTTAAGGTTAGAACTTTCAAGCACGACTCCATCAGTTTTCGCAATAGAACACGAACAAGGGACACGTAACGTGGCAGCTCCGCAGAATTACTTGGCCGTCATCAAGGTCGTCGGCATCGGCGGCGGTGGCGTGAACGCAGTCAACCGCATGATCGAGGTCGGTCTTCGCGGTGTCGAATTCATCGCAATCAACACCGATGCCCAGGCTCTTCTGATGAGTGACGCAGACGTCAAACTTGACGTCGGACGCGAGCTGACCCGGGGTCTTGGTGCAGGCGCTAACCCTGAAGTGGGCAAGCAGGCGGCAGAAGACCACGCTGACGAGATCGAAGAGGTCATTCGCGGCGCGGACATGGTGTTCGTGACGGCCGGAGAGGGTGGCGGCACCGGCACTGGCGGCGCCCCTGTGGTTGCCCGCATTGCACGCTCCCTCGGCGCCCTCACCATCGGTGTTGTCACCCGCCCGTTCACCTTCGAGGGCCGCCGTCGTGCCGGCTCCGCCGAGGCGGGCATCGACGCCCTCCGTGACGAAGTCGACACCCTGATCGTGATCCCCAACGACCGCCTGCTGTCCATCAGCGACCGCAACGTCTCTGTCCTGGATGCATTCCGCTCCGCTGACCAGGTCCTGCTGTCCGGTGTCCAGGGCATCACCGACCTGATCACCACCCCGGGCCTGATCAACCTCGACTTCGCGGACGTCAAGTCCGTGATGCAGGGTGCCGGCTCCGCACTGATGGGCATCGGCTCGGCGCGGGGAGAGGACCGGGCAGTCAAGGCCGCGGAACTCGCCATCGCGTCACCCCTCCTTGAAGCATCGATCGACGGCGCCCACGGCGTCCTCCTGTCCATCCAGGGCGGCTCGGACCTCGGCCTCTTCGAGATCAACGAGGCGGCCCGCCTGGTCCAGGAAGTTGCCCACCCGGAGGCCAACATCATCTTCGGCGCCGTCATCGACGACGCCCTTGGCGACGAAGCCCGCGTGACCGTGATTGCAGCGGGTTTCGACGACGTCAAGGCGACGTCACCGTCCATGGACCAGTCATTGCCGCAGGCCGCCCCCCAGCGTCCCGCCGCGCCCGCTTCCGCTCCTGCCCCCGCACAGGCGCCTGCACAGCACGTCCAGCCCGTGCACGCCGGCATCGGGGCGTCAGGCCTGAGCAACTGGGGCCAGCAGCGTCCCTCTGCCGTCCCCGCCGACTCGGGATTCGACGTGGACCTTCCGTCCGTCGTGGAGCCGGACCTGTCCGGCAGCCGCTCGGATGACCTGGATGTCCCCGACTTCCTGAAGTAAGGATCGGCTCGACGCTTTGTCGGCTAGTCAGTTAGCGGTGTTTTGATTGTTTTGGTGGCGAACCGAGGTCCGGCCGGGCGTGTGGGTGGCATTCACTGACGCCGGGGCCGGAAACCTCGCCCTCCATGTGGGGGACGACCCGGCTGACGTGCGTCGCCGGCGGGAACTCCTGGAAGCCGAAGTTGGCCTGGCGGCCGGCAGCTTCCAGTACATGAACCAGGTCCACGGCAATGCCGTGGCCTACATTGGCGACGCAACGGACAGCACTGCGGCAGACAGCATTGCCGCAGGCAGCCCAACGGCAGGCGGGCCCACAGCGGACGCGATGGTGTCCGCCGGGCGGCCGCTGGCTGTGATGGTGGCGGACTGCGTCCCAGTGGTCCTGGCCGGGGCAACATCCGGGGGACAGCCGGTCCTGGGCGTTGCCCACGCGGGCCGGCCCGGGGTTGCCAGCGGCGTCATCCCCGCAACCCTGGCGCGCATGCGTGCCGAGGGCGCTGAAGACATTCGGGCCTGGATCGGTCCGTCGATCTGCGGATCCTGCTACGAGGTTCCGGAAGGCATGCGAGCGGACGTGGCGGCGGCCGTCCCGGCAACCTGGGCCACAACATCGTGGGGCACTCCCGGCCTGGACCTCCCGGCAGGTGCGCGCAGCCAGTTGGAAGCCAACGGCGTCACCGTGGAGTACTCCGGGCCGTGCACTCTCGAAAACGAGGACCTGTTCTCCTATCGCGGCAACCCGGACACGGGCCGGTTCGCCGGACTGGTGTGGACCGATGAGTGAGCACCGCGACGTGACGGCGGCAGACGACCCGCGCCTGATCGAACTCCAAGAGCGCCTGGCTGCAGTCCGGGCCAGGATTGCCGCCGCCACGGAAGCCGCCGGCCGGCACGGCAACCCGCCGGAGCTGATCGTGGTGACCAAGTTCCACCCTGCCGATGATGTGCGGCGGCTGGCTGCCCTGGGTGTTGGCGATGTGGGGGAGAACAGGGACCAGGAAGCCTCGGACAAGGCTGCACGGCTCAGCGCCCTTGGGCTCCGCTGGCATTTTGTGGGCCAGCTGCAGAGTAACAAGGCCAAATCCGTGGTGCGCTATGCACACTCCATCCATTCAGTGGACCGGCCGCAGCTGGCAGCTGCCCTCGCCCGTTCCATCGCCACGGAGCAGGAAAGGACCGGCCGGGGACCGCTCGAATGCTTCATCCAGGTGAGCCTGGATGAAGACGCCGGCAGCCACCGGGGAGGCGCCAGCCGCCTGGACGTTCCGGCGCTGGCGGACCAGCTGGCCGGATCGCCGGGGCTGGTGCTGGCCGGCCTGATGGCGGTGGCTCCGCTCGGTTCCGATCCGGATGCGGCTTTCGGCAGATTGGCCGAAATTTCGGCGCAGCTGCTGACGGACCACCCCTCGGCGACAGGGATTTCCGCGGGCATGAGCCAGGACCTTGAATCCGCTGTCAGGGCAGGTGCGACACACCTGAGAATTGGCTCGGATATATTGGGTTCGCGTCCTGCGTTGCGGTAGCGTCAAAGCATTGGAAGAGAATGGCGGGGATTCCAATGCTGTCAAGTCAACTCAGCGGCCCGCTTACGGACACGATTAGGAGTCGACCATGGCTGGCGCTCTGCGCAAGACAATGATCTATCTTGGGCTCGCCGATGGCGATGAACACTACGAGTCTGAGCACCACACACCGCATAGGGACGAGGACAATTCAATGGAGCATGACCGCGAGGAACGCCGGGCACCGGCGCCCGTCCGCGAGGTCGCCCGGGATACTCCGACTCCACACGCCGCCGAAGAGGAATATCGCGCACCTGTGACACCTATCAAGCGCGCGGCCTCGAGCCGCGAAGAGACCACCGGACTCCGCCAGATCACCACGATCCACCCGCGGTCCTACAACGACGCCAAGCTGATCGGCGAAAGTTTCCGTGACGGCATCCCCGTCATTATGAACGTCACGGACATGGGAGAAGCCGACGCCAAGCGTCTGGTCGATTTCTCGGCCGGACTGGTGTTCGGCCTTCGCGGTAGCATCGAACGGGTCACCAACAAGGTGTTCCTGCTGTCGCCGTCGTACGTAGAGGTCATCGGTGACGACAAGAAGGTCAGCGAGACCCAGGCCAGTTTCTTTAACCAGAGCTAGCATCGGACTCTCGCGGATGCCAGGCAGGACACCTGTCTGGCATCTGTGCTGAAATAGATTAGAACGTCAACAGGACACTGCGGTATCCGGAATGAACACGGAGATATGAGTTAAGTCATGGGAATTGTTTTCGGACTTGTCTATATCGCGTTGTTATTCGTATTTGTGGCATTGATCATCCGTTTGGTCTTCGACTGGGTGCAGATGTTTGCACGGGAGTGGAGGCCGCGGGGTGCCGCCCTGGTGGCTGCCCACACTGTCTACTCCGTCACAGATCCTCCCCTGAAGGTGCTGAGGCGCCTGATTCCGCCCTTGCGTCTGGGCGGCATTTCGCTGGATCTCGGGTTTTTGCTTTTGTTCATCGCGATCTCCGTGGCTATGGCAATTGTGAAGTCTTTCGCGTAATTTTCATAACAGCTTGCGGCGCAGTAACAGGGCGGGAAACCGTCATCCACAGCATCGCGTAGAAACTCCGGTTTGACACCTCAGTGTTGAATTAGAGGAACCAGACCATATTTAGGTACCGTAGTTTTGACGGCCGGAAGGCCTACTGACTAACTAGACCAACGAGGTGACCAGATGGCTTTGACGCCAGAAGACGTTGTCAACAAGCGCTTTCAGCCGACCAAGTTCCGCGAAGGCTACGACCAGGACGAAGTTGACGACTTCCTGGACGAAATCGTCGTCGAACTGCGCCGCCTGAACCAGGAGAACGATGAGCTTCGCAAGAAGCTTGCCGAGAGTGGCTCCGGCACGCCTGCCAGCTCCGCAGCAGCGGCGCCGGTAGTGGAAAAGGTCCCCGCGCCGGTCAAGGCTGAAAAGGACGAGTCCCGGGCCAAGGCGGAAGCCGAGGCCAAGGCCGCTGAAGCCAAGAAGAAGGCCCCGGAGCCGGCAGCTGCCCTTGCACCGGTTCCCGCACCGGCCACCTCATCAGCGGTCAATCCGACCGCCGAGTCGGCTGCCGGCCTGCTGGCTATGGCACAGCAGATGCACGACAAGCACGTCGCCGACGGCCAGCAGCAGAAGGACAAGATCATCGCCGAGGCGCAGATCGAAGCCAGCAGCCTTGTCAACGACGCGCAGGAGAAGTCCCGCAAGATCCTTGGTGCCCTGGAACAGCAGCGGTCCGTCCTGGAGCGCAAGGTGGAGCAGCTGCGCGGCTTCGAACGCGACTACCGCTCACGCCTGAAGGCCTACATCGAAGGCCAGCTGCGCGACCTGGATGCCCGCGGCTCCGTGGCAGCCCCTGAGGTTGGCGACGGCAGCCCCGCCGTTTAGCAAGTATTCTGAAAGCCGGTGGCTGAGGATTCCTCGGCCGCCGGCTTTTGCCATTAACCGCCACCGGTGCGACCACCGGCCGGCACGAGCACCTTCCTCCCGGTCCCCGGACTGGCTCCTGAATGAAAGCTTTATGACAGACGAAACAGCACCTGCCGCAGCGCAGCCAACACCGACGCAAGCCCGGCCCCGAAAGGCGGTCCTGCTCACGCTCTTCGCCGGCTTCGCTGTTTTCGCCTACGTCTTCGATCAGCTCACCAAACTGTGGGTCACAAGCACCATGGTGGAGGGGGAACGGACACCGGTGCTTCCCCCGCTGCTGCACTGGTACTACATCCGGAACTCGGGTGCTGCGTTTTCCATCGGCGAGAACGTGACCTGGGTATTTACCATCATCATGGCCGCCGTTTCGATCGCCATTCTCTTCCAGCTGCGAAAACTCGGATCCGCCTGGTGGGCCCTGGCGCTTGGACTGCTCCTCGGCGGCGCGCTGGGAAACCTCACGGACCGGCTGTTCCGGGAACCGTCGTTCGCCATGGGCCATGTGGTGGACTTCATCCAGCTGCCCAATTTTGCGATCTTCAACATCGCCGATTCGGCTGTAGTCTCCGCCGTCGTGATCATCTGCCTGCTGACGCTCCGCGGCATTTCCCTTGACGGTTCACGGCTCCAGAAGCCGGCGGAGGACCACAATGCCTGAAAGACTCACCGTTCCTGACGACCTGGCCGGTACGCGCGTCGATGCCGGGCTCGCCCGGCTGATGGGCATATCCCGCTCGCAGGCCGCAACACTGATCGCCGAAGGCAACGTCAGCTCCGGCGGCAAGGCCGTGGGCAAGTCCCTGAAGCTCGCCCCGGGCACCGTGCTGGAAGTCGTTGTTCCCGAACGGCGGGACCCCCTGGAAGTCGTGGAGGAAGTTGTGGAAGGCCTTAAGGTACTGCTGGACGACGAAGACTTCGTGGTCATCGATAAGCCAGTGGGTGTGGCCGCGCATCCGTCCCCGGGCTGGGTGGGACCCACTGTCGTGGGCGGCCTCGCCGGGCTGGGCTACCGGATCTCGACGTCGGGTGCCCCCGAACGTGCGGGCATTGTGCACCGCCTCGACGTCGGCACCTCAGGGGTCATGGTGGTGGCCAAGTCGGAACAGGCATACACGGCGCTCAAACGCGCCTTCAAGGAACGCACGGTGGACAAGGTGTACCACGCAGTGGTCCAGGGACTCCCGGATCCCCTGGCCGGCACCATCGATGCACCCATCGGCCGTCACCCCGGCCATGACTGGCGCTTCGCCGTCCTCGAAGACGGCCGCGATTCCGTGACCCACTACGAGGTTCTGGAGGCCTTCGGCAAGGCCACGCTCGTGGAAGTGCACCTGGAAACCGGCCGGACCCACCAGATCCGCGTTCACTTCTCCGCCCTGCGGCACCCGTGTGCAGGAGACCTGACGTACGGCGCGGACCCGCGCCTGGCTGCCACGCTTGGCCTGACCCGGCAATGGCTGCACGCCAGGCAGCTCGGCTTCGACAATCCCCGGACCGGGGAACGGGTGACCGTGACCAGCGAATACCCGCAGGACCTGGCCTACGCACTGGAGATTCTTTCCTCCGGGCAGGCCTGAGCCAGAACTGTCGCCGGTCGGCACTAGAATGGTCCGGTGACTTCCAGCAACGACTCGTTTGTCCATCTCCACAACCACACCGAGTACTCGATGCTGGACGGTGCCGCCCGGCTCGGAGAGCTTTTCGACGAAACCGAGCGGCTCGGCATGCCCGCCCTGGCCACAACAGACCACGGCTATCTGTTCGGCGCCTTCGATTTCTGGAAGCGGGCCACCGACAAGGGCATCAGACCGATCATCGGCGTCGAAGCCTATGTGACTCCCGGAACCGCCCGCGGTGACAAGAGCCGTGTCCGCTGGGGCGAGGAAAGCCAGCGCAAGGACGACGTCTCCGGCGGTGGTTCCTACACCCACATGACCCTGCTGAGCTACAACAACGTGGGCATGCGGAACCTGTTCCGTACCTCTTCGATCGCTTCATTGGACTCGGTTTTCGGCAAATGGCCCCGGCTGGACCGGGAGCTGCTGAACACCTACTCGGAAGGGCTCATCGCCACCACCGGCTGCCCGTCCGGTGAGGTCCAGACCCGGCTGCGGCTCGGCCAGTACCGCGAGGCGCGGGAGGCTGCTGCAGAGTTCCGCGACATCTTCGGCGCGGAGAACTACTTCTGCGAACTGATGGACCACGGCCTGGATATTGAGCGGCGCGTCACCGGCGACCTGCTGCGCCTGGCCAAGGACCTCAACCTGCCGCTGGTGGCCACCAACGACCTGCACTACACGCACGAGCACGACGCGAAGGCGCACGAGGCCCTGCTGGCCATCCAGTCGGGCTCCACCCTCCTGGAGCCGACCTACGACAACGGCGGTTCGCGCTTTGCCTTTTCCGGCAGCGGCTACTACCTGAAGTCACCGCAGGAAATGCGTGAACTCTTCCGCGACCACCCGGAGGCGTGCGACAACACCCTCCTGATCGCGGAGCGCTGCGAAGTTTCGTTCAACACCGGCGCCAACTACATGCCCCGGTTCCCTTGCCCGGAGGGGGAAGACGAAACGTCCTGGCTGGTCAAGGAAGTCGACAAAGGACTCCACTACCGCTATCCCCAGGGCATCCCGGACAAGGTCCGCAAGCAGGCCGACTATGAGCTGGAAGTCATCACCTCCATGGGCTTCCCGGGCTACTTCCTCGTGGTTGCCGACTTCATCAACTGGGCCAAGAACAACGGCATCCGGGTTGGTCCCGGACGTGGTTCAGGTGCAGGCTCCATGGTGGCGTACGCCATGCGCATCACCGACCTTGATCCGCTGCACCACGGCCTGATCTTCGAGCGCTTCCTCAACCCGGACCGCGTCTCCATGCCTGACTTCGACGTCGACTTCGATGACCGGCGCCGCTCCGAAGTGATTGACTACGTCACGCGCAAATACGGCGACGAACGCGTAGCGATGATCGTCACCTACGGCACCATCAAGACCAAGCAGGCCCTCAAGGACTCCTCTCGCGTGCTGGGCTACCCGTTCAGCATGGGCGAGCAGCTGACCAAGGCGCTGCCGCCGGCCGTGATGGCCAAGGACATTCCGCTGGCCGACATTCAGAACAAGGAAGCCAAGCGCTACAGCGAAGCCGGCGACTTCCGCCAGCTGATCAGCACAGACCCTGAGGCCGCCAAGGTTTTCGAGACGGCACTGGGCATCGAGGGCCTGAAGCGGCAATGGGGCGTGCACGCCGCCGGCGTCATCATGTCTTCGGACCCCATCATCGACGTGATTCCGATCATGCGCCGCTTCCAGGACGGCCAGGTCATCACGCAGTTCGACTATCCGACCTCCGAGGGCCTCGGCCTGATCAAGATGGACTTCCTCGGGCTCCGAAACCTGACGATCATTTCGGATGCCCTGGAAAACATCAAAATGAACCGCGGCATCGATCTCGACCTCGAAACCCTGGAACTTGACGACACCGCCTCCTACGAGCTGCTGGCCAGGGGAGACACCCTGGGCGTGTTCCAGCTCGACGGCGGCCCCATGCGCTCCTTGCTCAAGCTCATGAAGCCGGACAACTTCGAAGACATCTCCGCGGTGCTGGCCCTCTACCGGCCTGGTCCCATGGGCGCCAACGCGCACACCGACTATGCGCTGCGAAAGAACAAGATCCAGGAGGTCATCCCGATCCACCCGGAGCTTGAGGAGCCGCTCTCCGAGATCCTGGGTGGCACCTACGGGCTGATCGTGTACCAGGAGCAGGTCATGGCCGTGGCACAGAAACTCGCCGGCTATACGCTCGGCCAGGCCGACATCCTGCGCCGCGCCATGGGCAAGAAAAAGAAATCCGAGCTGGACAAACAGTTCGCCGGCTTCTCGCAGGGCATGCAGGACAACGGCTACTCCATGGCCGCAGTCAAGACCCTCTGGGATATCCTGCTGCCGTTCTCCGACTACGCCTTCAACAAGGCGCACTCGGCCGCCTACGGCGTGATCTCCTACTGGACCGCGTACCTGAAGGCGCACTACGCGCCGGAGTACATGGCGGCCCTGCTGACGTCGGTGGGCGACGACAAGGACAAGTCAGCCATTTACCTCAACGAATGCCGGCGGATGGGCATCACGGTGCTGCCGCCCGACGTCAACGAGTCAGCGCTCAACTTCACCCCGGTCGGCAACGACATCCGCTTCGGCATGGGTGCCATCCGCAACGTCGGTGTGAACGCCGTGGAAGCAATGGTGGCGGCGCGCGAAAAGGAAGGCGCCTACACGTCCTTCAAGGACTACCTGATGAAGGTCCCGGCGGTGGTCTGCAACAAGCGCACCATTGAATCCCTGATCAAGGCAGGCGCATTCGACTCCCTGAACCACCACCGGCGAGCCCTGGCCATGATCCATGAAGAGGCCATCGACTCCGTGATCACGCTCAAGCGCAACGAGGCGATCGGGCAGTTCGACCTCTTTGCCGGCTTCGAAGAAGCCGAGTCCGAGGCGTCCCTGAGCATCGAAATCCCCGACCTCCCGGAGTGGGAGAAGAAGGACAAGCTCTCGTTCGAACGCGACATGCTCGGGCTCTATGTCTCGGACCACCCGCTGCAGGGGCTCGAAGGGCTCCTAAGCCAGCATGCCGACCAGTCCATCACCTCGATCATTGCGGAGGACGGCCCGCAGGACGGCGCCGTCATCACCATTGCGGGCATGATCACCTCACTGAGCCGACGGATTGCGAAAGCCAGCGGCAACGCCTATGCCCGGGCGGAAATCGAAGACCTGGGCGGCTCCATGGAGGTCATGTTCTTCGGGCAGGTGTACGGTCCGATCGCGTCCGTGCTGGCCGAAGACCTGATCGTGGTGGTCAAGGGCCGGCTGCAGCGCCGCGACGACGGCGCCATCGCGCTGAACTGCATGGAACTGTCCGTGCCGGACCTCAGCGAAGGCCTGAACGGCCCCGTGGTCATCACCATGCAAACGCACAAGGCCACCGAAGCGGTGGTGACGGAGCTCGGCGACGTGCTGCGGACACACCGCGGCAATTCGGAGGTCAGGCTGCACCTGCAGGGCGACACCCGGGTGGAAGTCATGGGCCTGCCGGTGCACCTGAGGGTCAACCCCAGCCCGTCACTTTTCGGCGACCTGAAGGTGCTGCTCGGGCCGACCTGCCTGGACAGCTGAGGCCGCCGGGCCTTAGATTTCGTAGTCGAGCGGGACGGGCTGGCTGTAGGAGCCGGAGTGGTAGAGCAGCGGCGAGCCGTCCTCGCCAACCTGGCCTTCGACGACCTCCACCACTACAACGGCGTTGTTCTCAAAGGAGAGGCGCATCTGGATCTTGCCGATCAGCCAGCCGGCCACGTCTTTGAGGATAGGCACTTCGTGCGGCCCGAGCTCCCAGTGGTCGCCCTCGAACCGGTTCCTGGTACGGGCGAAGCGGTCGGCGAGTTCCTGGTTCTCCAGTCCGAGCATATGGACGCCGATGTGCGTGGTGTTGGCCACTGCCGGCCAGGAACTGGAGCTGCGGGCCATGTTGAAGGTGAAGCGTGGCGGCTGCGCGGACAGCGATGCCACGGAGGTGGCCGTGAATCCGTACGGGACGCCGTTGTAGTTCACCGTGATAATTGCCACGCCGGCCGCGTGCCGGCGGAACATCTCCTTGAACGTGCCTTCGAAGGCTGCGTTGTCTGAGGTCACTGTGATCTAACTCCCTGCTGAAAACTGTTCTGGTTGCGTCCTGCATGCCAGCGTATGGGCGCGCCTTGGTGTGGCCGTCACTTGTTTACCCGCCGCGTCAATTGTTTAACTGCGGTGAACGTTTGTTAATGTTTGTTTCATGACACAGCCATCAGGCAACGGCCCGGTTCCGCAGAATCCGAGCAATTTCGGGAATGCCGGCAGCCCACCCGCCTATGGTGAACTTTACCGCGCTGAAGGGGATACGGATTCCGGGAGGGGGAGACGTGCGGCCCGGTCCGGCGGGGAATCCGACCCCGGAGACGGGGAACCGGCGGCATGGCGGCGCCCCGCAATCATTGCCGCTGGCGGAATTCCGGTGGGACTTCTGTGGTGGCTGCTGGCGCCGGGCGGCCTGAACCTATTGACCGGCGACCCCGCCCTGGCGACCGGCACGAATGCCGAAGGGTGGCTCCCGCGGGACCTGGTGCTGGCTGGCCTGTTCCTGCTGGCCGGATGCCTGACGGGATTCCTCCTCAACGGGAAGCGGACCGGCGCTCCGGCACCCGGAACCGTCGTTCTCGCAGTGATCGGCGGGGCGGTTGGCGCCGTTATCGCCTGGCAGGCCGGCGTGCTGGCGGGGCAATGGTGGGGTCCGGCCGAGGATACTGCGCCGAACGCCAGTATTGCCTTCTCACTCCGTTCTTTCGCCGTGCTGGCAGTCTGGCCGGCGGCCGTGGCCATCTCAGTGTTTGTGGTCAACCTGCTCAGCCTCATGGGCAAACCGCCGGTGCAGGACAGCTAGGTCCGCTGGTAGCGGGGCGGGCCGCCTGCCGGAGCCTGACCTGCCCGGACTTAACACTGACCAATGCGCTCCCGGCGGCACGTAAAATGGTCGGGTGACCATTTTTCCGGACCGCCCCGCACAGACCACCACGCCGGCCATCAGCTACCGCACCATCGATTTGCGCGGCCGGCGGCTCTCCTTGGCCGGGCTTCGCGCGGCTGTTCCGCGCGCGCGGCACCAGACCATGGCTGACGCCGAGCAGAAGGTCACGGACATCATCACGGCGGTCCGTTCCCGCGGCTTCGCTGCTCTGAGCGAGCTCGCGAAGACGTTCGACGGCGTCGAGCAGGAACACCCGCGGGTTCCCGCCGCGGCGCTGCGCGCGGCACTGGAGAACTTGGACCCCGCGGTGCGGGCTGCCTTGGAAGAATCCATCAACCGCGCCAGAAGGTTCGCCGACAGCCAGCGGCCGGCAGACATCGACGTCGAACTGGGCGAAGGCGCCGTCGTCAGCCAGAACTGGGTCCCCGTGGGCCGCGTGGGGCTGTATGTCCCGGGCGGACTCGCCGTCTACCCGTCCTCTGTCATCATGAATGTCGTCCCCGCACTGGCCGCCGGCGTTGCGTCCATTGCCCTGGCGTCGCCTCCGCAGAAGGACTTTGGCGGGCTACCGCACCCCACAATCCTGGCCGCCGCGGCCCTGCTCGGCATCGATGAGGTGTACGCCATCGGCGGAGCCCAGGCCATCGCCGCCTTCGCCTACGGTGTTCCCGCGGAGGACTCGGCGGCAGCCCTTGACCCGGTGGATGTGGTCACCGGGCCCGGCAACATTTTCGTGGCCACCGCGAAGCGGCTCGTCAAAGGTGTGGTCGGTATCGATTCCGAGGCAGGCACCACGGAAATTGCCATCCTCGCGGACAGCGGGGCCCGCCCGTCGCTGGTTGCGGCCGACCTCATCAGCCAGGCTGAGCACGATCCGAAGGCGGCGTCGGTCCTCATCACCGATTCCGAAGCCCTCGCCGGGGCCGTCCGCGCGGAACTTGAGGTGCAGGCGGGACTGACCAAGCACTCGGACCGGGTGCGGGAGGCTTTGTCGGGGCCGCAGTCGGGCGTGGTGCTGGTGGACGACCTGGAGCAGGGAATCGCGGCCTGCGATGCCTACGCCGCGGAGCACCTGGAGATCATGACGGCGGATGCACCCGCGGTCGCTGCCCGCATCCGCAATGCGGGAGCGATCTTCGTGGGGGACTACAGCCCCGTGAGCCTGGGGGATTACTGCGCCGGCTCCAACCACGTGCTGCCCACCAGCGGGACGGCCGCTTTCTCCTCCGGCCTGAATGTCACGACGTTCCTCCGCGCCATCCAGGTGGTCAACTACAGCAAGTCGGCTCTCGAAAAAGTCAGCGGGCACATCGTCAGCCTTTCCGGGGCAGAGGACTTGCCGGCACACGGCGAGGCCGTGACGGCACGGTTCACCGACGGGGACTAAACCACTACATGTAGTAATTACAGGCTTGTTATTCAGCTACATCTAGTCGTAAACTGAGATTGGAAGAATGTATTCCGGCCATTCGAAGTTCGGCTTAGCGAAGTTCGGCCAGCGAATTCCGGCCAGGGGAAGGAAATAACGTGTATTGCCCGTTTTGCCGCAACCCTGATTCCCGAGTCGTGGACAGCCGGATGGCCGACGACGGTTCAGCCATTCGTCGCCGCCGGCAGTGCCCGGAATGCGGCCGCCGGTTCACCACAGTGGAAACCACCAGCCTCTCGGTCATCAAGCGGTCCGGCGTCGGCGAACCGTTTAGCCGGAGCAAAGTGATCAACGGCGTGCGGAAAGCCTGCCAGGGCCGGCCCGTGACCGAAGACGACCTTGCCATGCTGGCGCAGGAGGTCGAAGAAACCATCCGGGCATCCGGCGCGGCGGAAATCGACGCCCACGAGGTTGGCCTTGCCATCCTCAGCCCGCTCCAGAAACTGGACGAGGTCGCCTACCTCCGCTTTGCGAGTGTGTATCAGGCATTCGAATCCCTGGAGGACTTTGAGACTGCCATCTCCATCCTTCGCCATGAAGCGGAAGTTGAAGCGAAGGCAGCCAAGGGCCAGGGTTCCGAGAAGAGCCCGCTTTAGACTCCGGTGGTGGCAACGGAGGGGAAGCCGACGCCACCACCGGCACCAACCCCGGGGAAACGGATGCGGTTAACGGCCGCCGGCGACAGGTAGAACGGCTCCGGTAACGTAGCCGGCTTCACCTGACAACAGCCACATCACCGCAGCCGCCACTTCGTCGGGTTCGGCGCCACGGCCCATGGGGATCGTCGGATTCAGTCGCTCCACCCTGTCAGGCATGCCCGCCGCCGCGTGCAGCCCGGTGTTGGTGCTGCCGGGCGCGACGCAGTTGACGCGGATTCCCTGTGACGCGACTTCCGAGGCCAGGCCAACGGTCAGCACATCAACGGCTCCCTTGGACGCGGCGTAGTGCGCCCAGGTGCCCGGGGATCCGGCCTTCGTGGCAGTGGACGAGATGTTCACGATGGACCCGCCGGGCCCGCCCGTGCCCGTGCCGAGTCTGCGCACGGCTTCCTGGCAGACGTAGATGACGCCGGAGACGTTGACGTCCACGACGCGGCGGACGGTGTCCGGCGGCACGTCCACGAGATTCCCGATCAGGTTGCCCGTGATGCCGGCATTGTTAATGACGGCGGTGACGGGGCCCAGGGTTGCGGCCTGGTCAAACATAGGTCCAACGGCGGTGGGATCGCTGACATCTGCCTGGTGGGCCAGGGCATCCCCGCCGCCCTCACGGATTTCCTGCACCACCGACGCCGCACCGGCGGCATCGGCGGAGTAGTTGACCAGCACGGCGTACCCGTCCTCCGCCGCCCGCAGGGCGATGGCAGCGCCGATTCCCCGGCTTGCGCCGGTCACAATGGCAACGCCCCTGCCGTCGGCAGCCACGGTGTCGGCGTCCTGCCTATTTGGCAAGTTTGTGCGTCAGCGCGACCTCGATCGCGGCACCCACAATACCGGCGTCGTTCTTGAGTTCGGCCGGGACAATCGGCGTACGCAGCTTCATGTGCGGCAGGTACTCGTCCGCGCGCTTGGAGATCCCGCCGCCGACGATGAACAGTTCGGGGGAGAAGAGGAACTCAACGTGGGAGAAGTAGCGCTGCAGGAGCACGCTGTATTCGGTCCAGCTCAGGCCGTCCCGCTCACGGGCCACGGCGGAAGCCTTGCTTTCAGCGTCAAAACCGTCTATCTCGAGGTGTCCGAGTTCGGCGTTCGGCACCAGCTTGCCGTTGAAGATGAAGGCCGATCCGATGCCTGTCCCGAGCGTAATCACGAGGACGGTTCCCGAGACACCTTCACCGGCGCCGTAGCGCGCTTCGGCAAGGCCGGCCGCGTCGGCGTCGTTGATGACCTCGACCGGGCGGCCCAGGCGCTTGGTCAGCAGGGCGTCAATGTCCGTGTTGAGCCATGACTTGTCGACGTTGGCTGCAGAGTGCACCACCCCGTGCTGGATGATGCCCGGGAAGGTAACACCGATGGGGGAGTCCAGGGCAGGAGCGTCCGGCCGTGTGTTGAGCTCCTCGACTACCGCGGCCACCGTTTCGGCAACCGACTCCGGCGTGGCCGGCTGCGGGGTGGGGACACGGAAGCGGTCGCCCACGAGCTTGCCCTTCTTGAGGTCGACAATGCCGCCCTTGATTCCAGTGCCGCCGATGTCAATCCCGATCAGCGGGGCGTTCTTGGTTGACTTGTCGTCCTTCTTGGCCAATGTGATTCCGTTCGTGGCTGGTGTCGGGCAATGGGCGTAGCGGGTAAAGAAGCCGGCGGGCCGGTTGTTAAATCAAGGCAGGGTGAGGATTTCAGCGCCCGACTCGGTGACGAGCAGGGTGTGCTCGAACTGGGCCGTGCGCTTGCGGTCCTTGGTTACCACGGTCCAGTCGTCGGCCCACATGTCCCACTCGACCGTACCCAGCGTCAGCATCGGTTCTATGGTGAACACCATGCCCGTTTCCATGACCGTGTTGTAAGCGGGAGCGGCGTCGTAATGCGGAATGATCAGGCCGGTGTGAAAGGCCTCGCCAACACCGTGGCCGGTGAAATCCCGGACAACACCGTAGCCGAAACGCTTGGCGTAGGACTGGATGGCGCGGCCGATGACATTTATTTCGCGCCCGGGGGCAACGGCCTTGATGGCGCGGTTGAGCGATTCCTTGGTGCGCTCCACCAGGAGCCGTGACTCTTCGTCGACGTCGCCCACCAGGAACGTGAAGTTGGTGTCCCCATGGACTCCGC
This sequence comes from Arthrobacter oryzae, assembly GCF_030812315.1. Classification (GTDB taxonomy): domain Bacteria; phylum Actinomycetota; class Actinomycetes; order Actinomycetales; family Micrococcaceae; genus Arthrobacter; species Arthrobacter oryzae_B. The sequence continues at coordinate 86,065 of NZ_JAUSSM010000008.1, forward strand.
CGATGAAGGCGGTGATGTCGATGTTCAGGATGTCGCCGTCCTGGACCACCGTGGTGTCAGGTATGCCGTGGCAGATCACTTCGTTCAGTGAGGAGCACAGCGATTTTGGGAAGCCCCGGTAGCCCAGGGTGGAGGGATAAGCGTTGTGGTCGAGCAGGAACTCGTGGCCGATCTTGTCGAGCTGGTCCGTCGTGACGCCGGGCTGGATGTGTTTGCCGACCTCGACGATGGCCTGTGCCGCGATCCGGCTGGCGATCCTGATCTTCTCGATGGTCTCGACGGACTTAACTTCCGAGCCGGTGAATTTCTCCGGACCGGGCTTACCTACGTACTCGGGGCGGGGAATTGCTGCCGGGACCGGCAATTGCGGGCTGACGGTTCCTGGGACCAGCGTGCCGGTGGGTGCAGTCGAGGCAAGAGAAGGCATAGATTGATCATATAAGGCGGCATGGAAGCCCATGTAACGGAAAGCCCCTTCGGAACCCGTTGGAGCACTACGTTACGTGGATCACTCTCAGCAGCCAGGGCCTGCAGAATGCGAGGAGCAGCGATGACCGAGTACTGGTACAACGTCAAAACCCACGAGGTCGAAGAAGATGCCATGTCCGACTGGACCCAGCTGATCGGGCCGTACAAGACGCGCGCAGAAGCCGAGCACGCGCTGGAGAAGGTCAAAGCACGCAATGAAGCCTGGGAAAAGGGCGACGAGGACTAGGCCGGCTAGAAGGAGTGTTCGGGGCCGGGGAACTGGCCCGTCCGGACGTCGTCGCCGTAGGCCTTTGCAGCGTTGCTGAGCGAGGTGCGCAGATCGGCGTACTGTTTGACGAACTTGGCCATCTTGCCGCCCCGCAGCCCGGCCATGTCCTGCCAGACCAGAACCTGTCCGGTGGTGGTGTTGCCGGCACCGATGCCGACCGTGGGAACGGAAATGGCGGCGTCGACGGCCGCAGCAGTGTCGGCCGGGACCATCTCCATCAGGACGCTGAAGGCGCCTGCCTCAGCTAGGGCCACGGCGTCGTCGATGAGGCGCTGCGCGTCATCGCCGCGGCCCTGGACGCGGTAACCGCCCAAGGAATGCTCGCTCTGGGGCGTGAAACCGATATGCGCCATGACCGGAATGCCGGCCTGGACCATGGCCCGGACGGTGTCCGCGTAAAACTTGCCGCCCTCAATCTTGACGGCGTGCGCGAGGCCTTCCTTCAGGAAACGGACGCCGGTGGCCACTGCCTGCTCGGCTGAAACCTCGTAGCTGCCAAAGGGAAGGTCCGCGACCACGAGGGCCCGCTTGGCCGACCGTGCCACGGCCCGGCACAGGGGAAGCAGTTCGTCCACGGTGACCGGGAGGCTGGTTTCGTTCCCGAAGACGTTATTGGAGGCGGAGTCGCCGACCAGAAGTACCTCGATGCCCGCCTCGTCGAAGATCTCGGCCGTGTACTGCTCGTAAGCCGTGAGCATCGCAAAGTGCTCACCGTTTGCCTTGGCCTGCTGCAGGTGGTGGGTCCGGATCCGTGCCACCGGTTTCCTTGCGGTCTCCGGCGCTGCTGCGGCCTGCTGGGCGGGACCGATGCCGTAGGGAGCAGGTACTTCAGCGGACATGCTGGAATCGGAACTGTTGCTTGTGGCCATGGCAAGAGCGTAATGCGGTACCGTGCGTCCTAGCTACCGGGCGGCGTTCCCCGGCCGGTGAATCGCGTCACAAAACGGCGTCCTGACGGCGTCCCGAGGGGCGGCCCCGGGGCAATTGCCCGCCCCAACGGGACGCCGTGCGTGTTAACGCTGTGTTACGCGGACCTCCGGCTCCAACATTCAGCGGGAATGCTTAGTAAAGTGAATCGTGAGCTGCCGCCGGCTCTAAGCAATAGGGACCCGGGGCATCAACATGTTGATCCGGAGAAGAGGCCATAATGGACCGCCAGCAAGAGTTTGTCCTGCGGACGATCGAAGAGCGCGACGTGCGGTTCGTGCGTCTTTGGTTCACGGATGTCGTGGGTTCACTCAAGTCTGTTGCGCTTGCCCCTGCCGAAGTCGAAGGCGCCTTCGAAGAGGGCCTTGGCTTCGACGGCTCCGCGATCGAGGGCCTGGCCCGCGTGTTCGAATCGGACATGCTGGCGCAGCCGGATCCCTCGACGTTCCAGATCCTGCCATGGCGCGGCGAAACGGAACAGACCTCGCGCATGTACTGCGACATTCTGACGCCCGACGGCGAGCCTTCCGCGGCCGACCCCCGCAACGTGCTCAAGCGCACCCTTGCCAAAGCCGCAGACATGGGCTTCACCTGCTACACCCATCCCGAGATCGAGTTCTACCTGCTGAAGTCGCAGGAGCCGGGCCCGGACGGTTCGCCCATCCCCGTCGACGAGGGCGGCTACTTCGACCACGTCCCGGGCGGCGTCGCGCAGGATTTCCGGCGCACCGCTGTGACCATGCTTGAGTCCGTAGGCATCTCCGTCGAGTTCAGCCACCACGAAGCCGGTCCCGGCCAGAACGAGATCGACCTCCGTTACGCCGACGCCCTGCAGACCGCGGACAACATCATGACGTTCCGCACCGTCATCAAGGAAGTGGCCCTGCAGCAGGGCACGTACGCCACCTTCATGCCCAAGCCGTTCACCGCGCACCCGGGCTCCGGCATGCACACGCACTTCTCGCTCTTCGAAGGCGACACCAACGCCTTCTACGAAGCCGGTGCGGAATTCCAGCTGTCCAAGACGGCCAAGCAGTTCATCGCGGGCATCCTCAAGCACGCCCCCGAGTTCACGGCCGTGACCAACCAGTTCGTGAACTCCTACAAGCGGCTCTGGGGCGGCGGCGAAGCGCCCAGCTACCTGAGCTGGGGCCACAACAACCGCTCTGCATTGGTGCGCGTCCCGCTGTACAAGCCGGGCAAGGGCCAGTCCGCCCGCATCGAGTACCGCGGCATCGACTCCGCCGCCAACCCCTACCTCGCCTACGCCGTGCTGCTGGGCGCCGGTCTGAAAGGCATCGAAGAAGGCTACGAGATTCCCGCCGCGGCCGAGGACGACATCTGGTCGCTGAGCTCGGCCGAGCGCCGTGCCATGGGCCACGATCCGCTGCCCGCCAGCCTGCACGACGCCATCAGGGCCATGGAGGATTCCGAGCTCATGCCGCAGATCCTCGGTGAGCAGGTCTTCGAGTACTTCCTGCGCAACAAGCGCGCCGAATGGCAGGACTACCGTCTCCAGGTGACGCCCTACGAGCTGCAACGCAATCTCGGCATCCTCTAGGGGGCGGCGGTGAGCCTTGCCCGTCGCCTGATCTCCGCCGGTTTCAGTGACCTGGACAAGGGGGAGCGGTTCCTCGCTGCCCCTGAACTGGAAGGGATTGACCAGGAGGCCCTGTTCGCGGGCTTCCATCTTGCCGCCAGCCCGGATACCGCGTTGCAGTCGCTGGTACGGCTGATCGAAAAGCATCCCGACCTCCGGAAACTCGCAGCAGCTGACATCGATACGAGCGAGCCGCTGTACCGGGTGCTGGGGGCCTCGGAGGCCCTGGGTGAATTCCTGATCCGACATCCGGAGCACCTTGACGCCTTCGACGTGGTGGCCAGCCCGGAGCCGGTTCCCGCCGACGCCGGGGAACTCCGTGCCCACCTCCTGCGGTCCGTGCAGGCCGACCCGAAGGCTCGCAGGCCGGTGGCGGGACTGTCCGGCCCGGAGGCCTACGTTGCGCTGCGGACCGCGTACCGGCGCGGTGTGGTGGACCTGGCCGTCAAGGACCTGTGTGCCGCTGATCCCCTGGATTTCATGCCCGCGGCCGGTGCCGAACTGGCCGACCTCGCCGGAGCGGCGATCGAGGCGGCGCTGGCCGTCTCCCGGGCTGAAGCGGCCGAGCAGTTCTCGGCGTCGGAAGTCGCCGACGTCGGCCTTGCCGTCATCGGCATGGGCAAGTGCGGTGCCCGCGAACTCAATTACATTTCCGACGTCGACGTCATCTATGTCATCGAAGCGGACGAGCTGGATGACGCACGCGCCAGCACCATCGGGACAGCCCTCGCCACCGGCATTTCCAGGGCCATCATGTCTATCGGCCGGGAACCCGGCCTGTGGGAAGTGGATGCAAACCTGCGGCCCGAAGGCAAGTCCGGACCACTGGTGCGGACGCTGGCGTCCCATCAGAGCTACTACGCGCGGTGGGCCGAAAGCTGGGAGTTCCAGGCACTCCTGAAGGCCCGGACCATCGCCGGCGACGGAGAGCTGGGCGCCCGGTACGAGGCCGCCGTCCTGCCCCTGATCTGGGGTTCGGCGAACCGGGAAGGATTCGTGGAATCGGTGCAGGCCATGCGCCGCCGGGTCACGGACAACATCCCCGCCGATGAGGAACAGCGCCAGATCAAACTGGGCCGCGGGGGCCTGCGGGACATCGAATTCACCGTCCAGCTGTTGCAGCTGGTGCACGGAAAGGCCGACGAATCCCTACGCCACCGGGACACCACCTCGGCGATTGCCGCGCTCTCGGCCGGCGGCTACATCGGACGGACGGACGCCGCTGAATTCGACCACGCCTACCGATACCTGCGGCTCCTGGAGCACAGGATCCAGCTTTTCCAGCTGCGGCGCACGCACCTCATGCCGGCCAGGGAAGAGGCCCTTCGTGCCCTCGCAAAGGCCGTGCTGGGCCCGTTCGCGCGTGAACGGCCGCACCCCGATGCGCTGCTGGCTGCCTGGCAGAAGACTAAGCGGTCCGTTCGGGAACTGCACGAGCGCATCTTCTACCGGCCGCTCCTGAACACCGCCGCCAAGCTGAGCAGCGAAGACGCGCGGCTGACGCCGGAGGCTGCCCAGGGACGCCTGGCCGCGCTGGGCTACCTGGACCCGCAGGGGGCAATGCGGCACATCGAGGCGCTCACCGCCGGAGTGAGCCGGCGCGCGGCGCTCCAGCGCCAGCTGCTTCCCATCCTGCTCGGGTGGCTCGCCGACGGCGTAGATCCCGACGCCGGGCTGCTGGGTTTCCGCCGCGTCAGCGAGGCGCTGGGAACAACGCACTGGTACCTGGGAATGCTGCGCGACTCGACGGCGGCCGCCGAGCGGCTGTGCCACGTGCTCTCCAACTCCCGGCTGATCGCCGACCTCCTTGAGGTCTCACCGGAATCCGTGGCCTGGCTGGGGACCGACAAGGAACTGGCCCCGCTGGAATTCGAGGCGCAGTGGCTGGAAATCACCTCGAAAATGTCGCGGCACGAGAACCCGGAAAGCGCCATGCGGCTCATCCGGCTGATCCGGCGCCGGGAAATCCTCAGGGTCGCCATTGCTGACAGCGCCGGCCTGCTGGAGCAGGACCAGGTAGGAGCTGCCCTCGCGGACACGGACCGGGCGGCCATCCTGGGCGCACTGCGGGTGGCCGAAGGAATCGTGGCCGCATCGGGCCCGATTAAGACACGCGTCCTGGTGGTTGCCATGGGCCGCCAAGGCGGCCGCGAGATCGGCTACGGCTCGGACGCGGACGTGATGTACGTTTACCGCGGCCTGCCCGGTGTTCCCGAGGAAGAGGCGCAGAACCAGGCCGCCCAGATCGTGGGCCACATTTCGAACCTGCTGACCCAGCCGTTGAAGCCGGCCATCCTCGCCGAGCGCGTGCTGATGGTGGACGCTGATTTGCGGCCCGAAGGCAAGAGCGGCGCCATGGTGCGTTCCCTGGATTCGTACGCGGAATATTACCGCCGGTGGTCGCTCGTCTGGGAAGCGCAGGCTCTGCTGCGTGCACTGCCCGTCGCGGGGGACGACGACCTCGCTGCCGACTTTGTGGAGCTGATCGATCCGATCCGATATCCGGCGGAACTGTCGGAGAAGGACGTGCGGGAAATCCGGCGCGTCAAAGCCAGGGTTGAATCCGAGCGGCTGCCGCGGGGTGCGGATCCCGCGCGGCACCTGAAACTGGGCCGGGGCGGCCTGAGCGACGTCGAATGGCTCGTCCAGCTGCTGCAGCTGCAGCATGCGGGAAAGCACCCGGAACTGCGGACCACCTCCACCGTGCCGGCGCTGGAAGCCGCCGCCTCCCTGGGGTTCCTGGAGCCGGACGAGGCGGCGCTACTGGTTCAGGCCTGGCGGCTGGCGAGCCGCATCAGGTCGGCCAATGTGATCTGGACGGGCCGCGCCTCAGACCTCCTGCCGTCCTCGCGCCGGGACCTGGAAGCCGTGGCGCGCTGGTGCGGCTACCAGCCGGGCAACGCGGCAGCACTCGAAGAGGACTATCTGAGGCTCAGCAGGCGGGCGCGCGCGGTTTTCGATCGGGTGTTTTACGGCCAGTAGCCGGGTTCGACGCGGCCGCGGGGCAGATTGGGCGGAGGCACCCGGGGGCTGACACGTGCCCGCGGCCGGTGCTAGTTTGAGCGGATGGCCACGCAACTCTTTCTGAATCTTCCCGTCAAAGACCTTAACCGGTCGGTCGAGTTCTTCACCGCGCTCGGCTTTTCCTTCAATCCCGACTTCACCGATGAGAATGCCACCTGCATGATCGTTAATGACGGCGCTTACGTCATGCTGCTGGTGGAAGGCTATTTCAAGACGTTCATTTCCAAGGGCATAGCGGACACCGGCAGCGCCGCCGAGGCGATCGTGGCATTTTCCGTTGACAGCCGTGATGCCGTTGACGACACCATGCGCAAGGCCCTGGCCGCGGGCGGCACCCCTTCGCAGGAAGCGCAGGACTACGGGTTTATGTACAACCACAGCTTCCAGGACCCGGACGGCCATCTTTGGGAGGTCTTCTGGATGGACCCTGCCGGGCCTCCTGCTGAGGCTTCGGCGCCGTAGCCCCTTCCCCGCCAACCGCCGCGTACTGAACCAGACAACGACGCCGGCCGTCACCTCGACAGGTGGCGGCCGGCGTCGTTGTTTCTGGGTAGGCTCGGTCCATGCCTGATTCCGTGTGGCTCATCGCCCTGAAAGACCTTGACGACGACGCACGGGCCATCAAGCTCGGCGAAGTCGCAGAACTGGCGCTTGCGGAGGGACAGCAGGACTTCGCGGGGGATCCGCTGCGCATGATGCTCGTGGCGCTGGAAGAGGATTCACGGTACCCATATGTGGTGGACGCCGTCGGTGAAGCCGTCGGTGTGTTCACGCTCCAACGCGGGGCGGCTTCGCTGGCCGGCTGGGCTGACGACGACACAGTGTGGCTCCTACGGGGATTCCTTATCGACCGCGTCCGCCAGGGCCAGGGATTGGGCACCCTGGCAGCTGCTGCCGCCGTCCGGGAGGCGGCAAAACTGACGGCCAGGCTGGGCGGGGGAGAGACCGGCGTCGTACTTTCCGTCAACGAACGCAACCCCGCCGGGCAGGCGGCATACCGCAAAGCCGGATTTGAAGACCGGGGGCAATACCTCGGCGGCAACGCCGGGCCGCAACGTACCATGTACCGGGCGTTCTGAGCCGGCCCGCACGCAGCCGAGGGCGGCCGAGGGCGGCCGCGGCGTCCCGCTTGATCCCGGCGGAGAGGCGATGCGGTGTATTACCTGCGTTTGGGTACAAAAAAGCCCGCATATGCTGCCGAAGCAGCACATGCGGGCTTTCTGCGGACTACTAAACGCTGTTAGGCCCGCGGTGTGACTAGACGCCGTAGTAGAGCTCGAACTCGTACGGGTTCGGGCGCAGCGACAGCGGACGGATCTCGTTCTCGTACTTGTACTCGATCCAGGTGTCGATCAGGTCCTGGGTGAACACGCCGCCGGCCTGGAGGAACTCGTTGTCCTCGGCCAGTGCGTCCAGGGCTTCCTCAAGGGTGCCCGGAGCCTTGGGGATGTCCTTGGCTTCTTCGGCCGGAAGCTCGTAGAGGTCCTTGTCGATGGGAGCCGGCGGTTCGATGCGGTTGCGGATGCCGTCAATGCCGGCCATCAGCTGGGCAGCGAATGCCAGGTACGGGTTCGAGGAGGGGTCCGGAGCGCGGAATTCGATGCGCTTGGCCTTCGGGTTGGAACCCGTGATGGGGATGCGGATACCGGCGGAGCGGTTGCCCTGCGAGTAAACCATGTTGACCGGAGCTTCGAAGCCCTTGACCAGGCGGCGGTAGGAGTTAACCGTCGGGTTGGTGAAGGCGAGGACAGCGGAGGAGTGCTTCAGCAGGCCGCCGATGTACCAGCGGGCCATGTCGGACAGGCCGGCGTAACCCTTCTCGTCGTAGAACAGCGGCTCGCCGCCGTTCCACAGCGACTGGTGGCAGTGCATGCCTGAGCCGTTGTCGCCGAAGACCGGCTTGGGCATGAAGGTGACCGACTTGCCCCAGGCGTCAGCGGTGTTCTTGACGACGTACTTGAACTTCTGCAGGTCATCAGCCGCGTGGGTCAGCGTCGTGAACTTGTAGTTGATCTCAGCCTGGCCGGCGGAGCCGACCTCGTGGTGGCTGCGCTCGACCTCAAGGCCGGCCTCGTCCAGGGCGACACACATGGCGTCGCGCAGGTCGGCCTGCTTGTCGGTGGGGGAAACCGGGAAGTAGCCGCCCTTGACGGGGGTCTTGTAGCCGAGGTTTCCGCCTTCTTCTTCGCGGCCGGTGTTCCAGTGGGCTTCTTCGGAGTCGATCTTGTAGAAGCTGCCCTGCGGGGAGGACTGGTACTGGACGTTGTCGAACACGAAGAACTCGGCTTCGGGAGCGAAGAATGCGGTGTCCGCAATGCCGGTGGACGCGAGGTAGGCTTCAGCCTTCTCGGCCACGCCGCGGGGGTCGCGGTGGTACGGGTCGCCGGTGCGGGGGTTCACGATGGAGAAGTTCAGCGCGAGGGTCTTCTCCATGCGGAACGTGTCCAGGAACGCCGTGGTGACGTCTGGGATGAGCTGCATGTCGGACTCAGCGATGCCCTGGAAACCGCGGATGGACGAACCGTCAAAGAGCTGGCCATTGATGAAGAAGTCTGCATCAACGCTCTTGGCCGGCACGTTGAAGTGCTGCTGCACGCCAGGAAGATCGGTGAAGCGGATATCGACGAATTTAATATCTTCGTCCTTGATGAACTTGAGGACTTCGTCCGCAGTCTTGAACATCTATGCTCCTTACGCATAAGTAATAACTGGCTGTAAAGCCATATGGTCCAGCGCAATCCGACGGCGCGAAAACACAAAAGTGCCCCCGCTCCCAGCTCGCTAGCAACTGTTACCACCCTAGGGACACGGGGTTTCCCGTCCGTGTCCGCTTTGTTTCCGGCAGGTTACATAACCGCCTGATATGTAAACGCTATACGGTGTCCACACTGTGGTCCATCCGCATCCATACTGTGAACTTCGCCGGGCACTTTTCAGAGGACTTCCTGCAGCGGATAGTCTTGATCTGTGGTTGATCGCAAAGACATAGGCTCGTGGCTCAGTGGTCCGGACACGTCCGGCATTTCCAAATACCCCGGCGAACGGCTCGGCCTGCCCGAGACGGGACCTGGCTCGATGGCCCGGGCGGGGCGCCGGATCCTTGCCATCTGCGTCGACTGGGGCCTGGCGCTCCTGATCAGCAACTTCGCCTTCGGCGGCGACCCGTGGGCAACGCTGGCCGTGTTCGCGGCCGAGCAGGCCCTCCTCATCGGAACCCTGGGCTACAGCATCGGCCACCGCCTCGTCGGAATCCACGTTGTGCGCCTGGGCGGCGCTCCGGCTGGGCCGCTGGCCGCACTGGTCCGCACCGTACTCCTGTGCCTGGTCATCCCGGCGGTCATCTTTGACCCGGATCACCGGGGCCTGCACGACAAGGCAATGAACACCATCCTCGTCCGGATGTAACCCGGCCGGACCGGCCGCTGCAGGGTTGGCCGTTACCGGGCGCCGGTTGCAGCCAAGGATCCGGTCAGACCCCGGCGCCGGTTGCAGCCAAGGATCCGGTCAGACCCCGGCGCTCTCGCGCTCCCGGGCAACGGACTGTCCGCTGGCGGCCGGGGTCAGGTAACCGCGCTTGCCCGCCCAGCGTTCGAACAGGATCGTGGCGAACGGAAACACCGCGGAGAGCCCGGCGAAGAACGCCACCAGGAACGGCCACCGCTGCAACCGCCACAGGGCCAGCGCCGCTACGCCGTATCCGATGAACAGGGCACCGTGAACCGGGCCGGCGATCTCCACACCCAACTCCGACGTCCTGGCCACCCACTTGAAGTACATTCCGGTCAGGAGGGCCGCCCAGCTGAACGCTTCGGCAATGGCGAGTATCCGGAAGAGACGGATGACGGCGGATTTCGAGGGCAGTTTCACGGTTCTCCGTTTTCGCTCGTGATAGTGGTGCTGGTGGTGGTTGTCCCAAAGCAAACGCCCCGGTTGCCGGCCGGATGGCCGGACGCCGGGGCGTTAACGGTGCTGCTAGCGGCCGCGGGCGGCTTTGCGATCCGGCCGGGCTTTGTAGGGGTCGATTCCCTTGGGGATGGGGAGGCGGTTTCCCAGCGAGGAAATGCGCTTGGACACCGCGCTCACTTCAAGCTTGGTGAGTTCCTTGTCCAGCTTGTTCATCTTCTTGGCGACCTGGCTGATGGGAGTCTGGCCTTCGCCGCGGCCTGTCTCGATCACGTGCACGGTGACGTTGGGCAGGATGCGCGCCAGGCGCTTGCGTTCCGCATCGACGAGCGGCCTGACACGGTGCGTGGGGCCCTCACTGACGAGGACGACGCCGGGGCGGCCGATGGCGCGGAATACGGCGTCCTGGGTGCGGGGGTTGACGGCGACGGGCTGGTCTTCGGTGATCCAGCCGCGCTTCAGCGTGCCGAGGGCGGCGCCGGAGGCACCGGGCTGGTTCTCGATCTGGGCGAAGGCGGCCCGCTCAGCGCGGCGGGAGAGGATAAGCGTGGCGGCAAGAAGACCAAGCGGGATGCCGATGATCAGGCCCGTGATCCAGTTTTCGAGCAGGTAGCCCACCAGGAAGCTGACAGCTACGACGCCCAGGAAGGACAGCAGCATGAGCCAGACCACCATGGGATCATGGCGGCGCGTCATCTGGAAGACTTCGTTGATCTGCTTCAGCCTGCTGGGCTTCTTGACCTTGGCTTCCTTCGGCTTGCGAGAGAAGAGGCCACGCTTCGGAGCGTCGGAGGCTGCCGGAGTCGGTTTGCTGGAATCAGGGGAATTCGCCATAGTGCCTTAATTCTACGTGATTTATGCCTGAGGGCCGGACGCCGGAGTGCTCCGGTTCCGGCCCTCAGGCACGTTTGTTACGAAAGACCCTAGGAGTGTGCTGCGATTAGGGAGCTTGCTTCCTGGCGGGTGCTGCCGGAGCTTTCGATGTGGGCGAGTTCTGCGGGGATTTCCCAGCCCTTTTTGCGCATTGCGGTGGCCCAGAGCCGGCCGGCGCGGTAGGAGGACCGGACCAGCGGGCCGCTCATGACGCCCAGGAAGCCGATTTCCTCGGCCTCGGTGGCGAGGTCGACGAATTCCTGCGGCTTGACCCAGCGGTCCACCGGGAGGTGCCGCTCGGACGGGCGCAGGTACTGGGTGATGGTGATCAGGTCGCAGCCGGCGTCGTGCAGGTCCTGCAGGGCTTCGGAGATTTCCTCGCGGGTTTCGCCCATGCCCAGGATCAGGTTGGACTTGGTGACCATGCCCAACTTGCGGCCCTGGGTGATGACGTCAAGGGAGCGGTCGTAGCGGAACGCCGGGCGGATGCGCTTGAAGATCCTGGGCACGGTTTCGACGTTGTGGGCGAAGACCTCGGGCTTGGAATCGCAGATCGCCTCGATGTGTTCGGGCTTGCCGGAGAAGTCCGGGATCAACAGTTCGACGCCGGTGCCGGGGTTCAGTTCGTGGATCTTGCGGACCGTTTCGGCGTAGAGCCAGACGCCCTCGTCGGCGAGGTCGTCGCGGGCCACGCCGGTGACCGTGGCGTAGCGCAGCTGCATGGCCTGCACAGAGCGGGCCACCTTGGTGGGTTCGAACATGTCCACCGGGGAGGGCTTGCCGGTGTCGATCTGGCAGAAATCACAGCGCCGGGTGCACTCGGAGCCGCCGATCAGGAAGGTGGCTTCCTTGTCTTCCCAGCACTCGAAGATGTTCGGGCAGCCGGCCTCCTCACACACGGTGTGGAGGCCTTCCTTCTTGACCAGGTTCTTGAGCTGGACGAACTCCGGGCCCATCTGGACCTTGGCCTTAATCCAATCCGGCTTACGTTCCACCGGAGTGGCCGCATTTCGCTGCTCAATGCGCAGCATCTTCCGGCCTTCTGGTGCCAGTGTCACAGTAGAGCTCCTTCGGGGCTTGAAACGAGTGCTTCTTCGTGCTTGCGGAATTCTTCCACGATCCGGTCCGCGATATCGCCGGGGCTGATGTCCCTGCCGGCTTCGATCGACATCGTGGTGACGCCGGCGTCGGTGATGCCGCAGGCGATGATCTGGGCATACGGTGCCAGATCATTGTTGCAGTTGATGGCGATACCGTGCATTGTGACCCCGTCCAGCACCCGGATGCCGATCGCGGCAATCTTGCGGTCCGGCCCCTTGCTGTCCGCCTTGATCCACACGCCGGCGCGTCCCTTGATGCGCTCGGCGTTGATGCCGTAGTCGGCCATGACCGCGATCATGACGGCTTCGAGCCGCTCCACGTAATCGCGGATGCCGGACCGGTTCCTAAGCTTGAGGATCGGGTACGCGATCAGCTGGCCGGGTCCGTGCCAGGTCAGTTTGCCGCCGCGGTCGACGGCTACGACGGGTGTCCCATCGAACGGCCGTTCGTGGTCTTCAGTGAGCTTGCCGGCCGTGTAGACGGCGGCATGCTCGAGGAGCAGGACTGTGCTGGGCGTCTCAGCTGCGACGACTTTGTCATGGAGTTCGCGCTGGATATCCCAGCCCTTCATGTAATCAACGAAATCCGGAGCAAGACCCAGCGTGGAAAACTCAAGAGTCATGGCATCCAGCTTAGACCCCGTCCGCCGTGGTACCCGATTCTGTGTTTAACCTCTCACCGGCGGCCGCCGGAGGGCGCCGGTGCCTGTGGATAACTTCTGCGGAATCCTGCCGTTTCCGCTATTCCTTGGGTATGGAGAAATTCGAGCACGACGGCGGCGCTTACGACGGTGATGCGGCACCGGCTGATGCGGTGGTGGCACCCCGCGATGCGGTCGGCGGCCAGCCTCCGGGAGCGGCCCCCGAAGTTCCGGGGTATGTCGTGGGGCGTGAACTCGGCCGGGGCGGAAGCGCCAGCGTGTGGCTTGTCCGCGAGGAACGGACCCTCCGCGAGTTTGCGGTGAAGTGCTTCGACGCACCCGTGGCCGACGCCGGTGTTCCCGGCACGGGGCGGGACGGGGAGGACAACGTACGCCGTGAACTGAGGATTCTCTCCGTACTGGATCATGACCACCTGGTGAAGGCGCACGATGTGGTCCGGCTCCGCGGTGCAGCCGACGGCAGCCTGGGGCTGGTCATGGACTACGCGGCAGGCGGATCCTTGGCCCAGCTCGTCACCTGCCGCGGTGCGCTGAGCGTAGGCGAGGCCGTAACGGTCCTGACGCCCATCGCCCAGGCCCTGGGCTACCTGCACGGAAAGGGCTTCATGCATTCTGATGTTGCGCCCGCCAACGTGCTGTTCACCGCTCACGGCAAGCCCCTGCTGGCGGACCTCGGCATCACGCGCATGGTCGGTGACGCGTCGGTCCCGTTCCCTGCCGGCACTGATGGGTTCCTGGACCCGGCGCCGGTGGACGCGCTGAGAGCGGGGCTGCAGCCCGAGCGGGATGTGTACTCAGCCGCAGCCGTCGGCTGGTACTGCCTCACAGGGAAGGCGCCGGAGCCCGGCCTGAGCCGTCCGCCGCTGTCCCTTCTGGTCCCTGGTGTCCCTGCCGCCCTCGCTTCCGCTTTGGAAGCAGGCCTGAAGGAGGACCGTCGCCAACGTCCGACGGCCTTGGAATTTGCGGCTGCCATCTACCGCAGCGCGGACGCTGCCCCGGTGGACCTTGCCGGCGCAGTCCACCCCACGGTGCTGCCCCAATTGCTGACGCGCCGCAACGTTCCGCCGTCCCGAATCGCCCGCCGCGCGGCGAAACTCCGCGCCTGGCGGCGCCGTCTGGGCTCCCCGGGCGGCCCCGCCCGACGGAGGGTCCGCGCCCCGGGCAGGCATGCCGGCGGAAGACGGCGGTGGCTCCGCGCTGCGGTGGCAGCGCTTGCCTGCGCGGGACTCGCGTCTGCGTGGATCCTGACAGCGCCACAGCAGGCAGCCGCCCCGGAGTCGGCGCGTGCGCCGTCAGTGCTGGCACAAGATGTCCTGCCGGGGACCTCAGGCGACCCGGTTTCCGCGGCGGCCAGGCAGCTGGCGCTTTCGCCAAAGCCCGAAGAGGCGGCCCGGGGACTGGCGCAGGTTAGGTCTGCTGCCTTCAGCTCAGGAAAGCTCGAGCTCCTGGACGAGGTCAATCTCGAGAATTCCCCGGCCGCCGTGGCCGACGCCAGGATCAGCGGTAGGCTCCGTGATTCAGGGCATGTCCTGGCCGGCTTCGGCACCACCTTGACGCGTGCCGAGGCAGAGCCTGGCGGCTCGGGTTCGCGGGCCGTCGTCGCAATCACAGCGGTAACCTCTGCGTACCGGGAGACAGACGCCGGCGGAAATGTCGTGGCAGTGGAAGCCGCCGGTCCGGAGCAGCGGCTCCGCCTGGTCCTGGTCAGATCCGGCGGGCGCTGGCGGATCCAGGAGATCCTGCCTGCGGCCTAGCTGCCACTACGTCTGATCCCTGCCGGTGGCCCAGGCCGCTGCCTGGGCCAGGGAAGGATGCTGCCACTCGAATCCGGCGTCGGCCAGCAACGCAGGCTCCATGCGCTGACTTCCCAGCAGGAGTTCATCGGCCAGTTTTCCCATGACCAGCCGCAGCACCGGTGCGGGAACCCGGAAAAGGGCCGGCCGGTGGAGTGCGCCGGCAAGCCGGGCAACCAGGGTATTGACGTCCGCGGTTTCCGGGGCGCAAAGGTTGACCGGGCCGGCCAACGGGGCCGCCAGCAGGAAACCGAACGCGGAGGACACGTCAGGCAGTGTCAGCCACGGCCAGCATTGCCGGCCGTTTCCCAGCGGGCCGCCGACACCCAGCCGGAGCAACGGCAGCAGCCGTCCGAGCGCCCCTCCGGACCTGCTGAGGACCACCCCCGTCCGGGGCGTGACAACACGGACGCCAGCCGGCGCCCCGTGTGCGGCTGCTTCCCACTCGTTGCAGATCCGTGCCATGATGCCGCTGCCGTTGGGCGAGTTCTCGCGCAGCACGGCAGTACCGCGGTCACCGTAATAGTTCGAGCCTGACTGGCTGATGAAGACCTGCGGCGGCTGCTCCAGCTTCGCCATCGCCGCGGCCAGGGTGCGCGTGGGGTCCAGCCGCGAGTGGAACAGCTCATCAATTCGGCGCCGGGTCCACGGACGGTCTCCGATCCCGGCACCGGCCAGGTTGATGACGGCGTCGGCGCCCTCAAGTCGGGCGGGATCAAGCTGCCCGGCCGCAGGATCCCATCGGAATTCGTCGGCCGTTGCCGGTGCCCTGCGCACCAGCCGGATGACCTCATGGCCGCCCGAACGCAAATGGGCGGACAAGTCGCTTCCGATGAGGCCTGAGGCGCCGGCCATGATGATTCGCATGATCCATCTCACCATGCCCGGCACGGCCGCAGCACCTCCCGAGCGGTCCGCCGACTTTGACTATGATCGAACGATGACCTCTTCGAGCTACCTTCGTTTCCCGCATCTGCACGGCGATCTGGTCACCTTTGTGGCCGAGGACGACGTCTGGATTGCACCCCTGGATGGAGGCCGCGCCTGGCGCGTATCCTCCCTTCAGCTCCCCGCCCGTAACCCCCGCTTCACGCCCGATGGCAAGCGGCTGGTATGGACCGTGGTGCAGGGGACGGCCCCGGAAGTTGTCACCGCGGAAGTCGACGGCGGCGGGTACCGGCAGCTGACGTACTTCGGCCACAGCTCCACCAGGGTGAAGGGCTTCACCGCGGCCGGCGACGTACTCGTCACCAGCGCGTTCCGGCAGGCCGAAAGCCGCCACACCCATGCATACAGCGTCCCGCTGGAAGGCGGCTGGTCGCAGGAGCTGGCCTACGGACCCGTCGAATCGGTTGCCTTCGGCCCTGAGATCGGCGATGAGCGCCCCGTGGTGGTGGCCAGTGTGCTCTCCCGCGAGCCCGCCTGGTGGAAGCGCTACCGGGGCGGAACCGCCGGAAAGCTCTGGATCGATGCCGACGGCAACGGCGAGTTCGAACGGCTCGTGCCGGAACTGGACGGCAACCTCGCGGACCCCATGTGGGTTGACGGACGGGTGGCCTTCCTTTCCGACCACGAAGGCTACGGCAACCTGTACTCGGTGCTCCCCAACGGCACCGGACTGCGCCGCCACACCGACCACGAAGACTTCTATGTACGCCATGCCGCCACGGACGGCAAGCGCGTGGTGTTCGAATCCGCCGGCGAGCTCTGGCTGGTTCCTGACCTTGGTTCCGACGCCGTCAAGCTCGACATTTCGCTGGGATCGGCCTCCCAGGGGCGCAGGCCTGCACTCCTGAAGACCGCCGGCCACCTCGGCGCTGTGATTCCGGACCACACGGGTTCCTCCAGCGCAGTGGAGGCGCACGGCACCATCCACTGGCTCCGCCACAAGGACGGACCCTCGCGGGTTGTGGAGGCCACGCCGGGCGTCCGGGCCCGCCTGCCAAGGCCGCTGAGCGAAGGCCGCATTGCCTACGTCGCCGACCACGACGGCGTGGAGGCCCTGTACATCAACGAAATCGCTCCACAAGTGGCGAGTGCGCAGGCAGCACCGGCCGCGCGGCCCCAGCAGGCAGCCGGGCAGGAACCGGGAACGCCGCTGCCAAAGCCCGTCCCGGCCTCGGGGATGAACCGCTCGGGCGTCGAGTCGCCCGCAGGGGATGACTCTGCGACGGACTCCCTTCCCCTCGCCGGCGGAACCAAAGGCGGCGGAACCACCGCCGGCGAGAACACCGCAGACCGGAACACCGCAGCAGCACCGGGTGCTGAAGGCGCTGGTGACGTCGCGGGCGGAGCGCCGGCTGATGCGGCCCTCCCCGGACGTGGCGCCGGGGCCGCGCGCCTCAAAAAGATCGATTTCCCTAAATCAACCCGGGCGAGTGCCATGGAGGCCAGCCCGGACGGCCGCACGCTTGCTGTGGGCACGTCCTTTGGCGACGTCTACCTGGCCGACACCCGGACCGGGACCATTAAGCTCGTCACCAGCATCGGCGAGGGCACGATCGACGGGCTGTGCTGGTCGCCGGACTCGGCCTGGCTCGGATGGTCCGAGCCGGTCACGTCCTTTGGCTCACGGAGCCGGCTTCGGATCGTCCGGGTGGACGATCCGGAATTCCGGATCGTGGACGTCACGGACGGGCGCTTCCGCGACGCCTCGCCGTCCTTCACCCCGGACGGCAGGTTCATCGCGTTCCTCTCGAACCGGAGTTTTGACCCTGTCTACGACGGACACTCCTTTGATTTGTCCTTCCCCAGCCCCATCAAGCCCTACCTGGTGGCGCTCGCAGCCGACACGCCGTCGCCGTTTGGCCCCTCGGTAGACCTCGTGGACGGGCCGGACGTCGAAACCGCTACGGATGCCGGCGAAGACGGATTCCGCGTGCCTGCCGTCCGGGTGGATGCTGAAGGACTGGCCCACCGGGTGATCGGAGTCCCGGTGCCGCAGGGCAACTATTCGGCCCTCGAAGCTACGCCGGGCGCTTTGCTCTGGCTGGACAACGCACTCGCCGGCGTCACGGGCGACGGCCGGGCCACGACTGACGACAAGGACGCCGCACCCGAACTGGTGCGTTTTGACATGGCCAAGCGCAAGACGGCCACCCTCGTGGAGGCCCTGGACAGCTACCGTGTGTCCGGTGACGGCACGAAAGTGGTTTTCCTGCAGGACAAGCAGATCCGGGTGGTGCCCGCAGACGCCAAGGCCGACGAGGACTCCGGCCAGCTGGTGAAGGTGGATGTCAGCCGCATCCGCGTGCTCATGCATCCGCTGAGCGTGTGGGGCCAGGCGTTTGACGAAGCCTGGCGGCTCCAGCGTGACTTCTTCTGGACCGAGGACATGGCCGGACAGGACTGGGAATCAGTGCACAGCCGGTACCGCCCCATCGTGGACCGGCTGGGTTCGCATGATGACCTCGTGGACCTGTTGTGGGAGCTGCACGGTGAACTCGGGACATCCCACGCCTACGTGCGTCCGGTTGCAGTCACCGAAAACGGCAGCAACGGACAGGGCCGCCTGGGCGCGGACCTGGCTTTCACCGGAGCGGGCTGGGAAATCATCCGCATCCTGGCGGGGGAATCCTCGGACCCGCTCGCAACCTCCCCGTTGACCAGGCCGGGAGCGGACGCCAAGCCCGGGGACATCCTGCTCGCCATCGACGGGGTGGAGCTGTCTGAATCACTGACTCCTGCCATGCAGCTCGTCGGTGCGGCGGGACGGGCCGTGGAGCTGACCCTTCGCAACGGCGCTGCCCACGGCGACGCGGCAGGCGATCAGCGCCGCATTGCCGTGGTGCCGGTCAAGGACGAGGAGCGCCTCCGCTACCAGGAGTGGGTTGCCGGCAACCGGCGGACGGTCCGTGAAGCGTCCGGCGGAACGTACGGCTACCTCCATATCCCGGACATGATGGCGAACGGCTGGGCGCAGCTGCACCGCGACCTTGACACCGAGACAGCATTGGACGGACTTATCGTGGATGTCCGCCGCAACCGCGGCGGCCACACGTCCCAGCTTGTTGCCGAGCTCATCGGCCGCAAGGTGACGGGATGGAGCATGCCCCGCGGCGAAAAGCCCCGGACCTACCCCCATCACGCGCCGCGCGGGCCGGTGGTGATCTTGACGGATGAGTTTGCCGGTTCGGACGGGGACATCATCACACAGGTGTCCAAGCTCCGCGGCATCGGTCCGGTCATCGGCACCCGTACCTGGGGCGGCGTGGTGGGCATCGATAACCGCTTCTCCCTCGCGGACGGAACCGGGGTGACGCAGCCGCGCTACGCCACCTGGTTCAGCGGGGGAGTGGGCTGGGGTGTCGAGAACTTCGGCGTGACCCCGGACATCGAGGTGACGTTCCCGCCGCATGCCTACGCCGCAGGCAGGGACCCCCAGCTGGAGTACGGCATCGGTGCCCTGAAGGAAATGATCCAGGAACTTCCCACGGACCGGCCGCCACTCCGGGAAGGCTACCGGCGGCTGCTTCCGGGCCCCTTGCCTGCCCGCAGCAGCAAGGACTGAGCCAGCCTGCTGCCTGGACACATAAAGGCCCCGTTTCCTGCCCTGATCGTCAGGGCAGGAAACGGGGCCTTTGCCGTGCGGTAATGCGGCTTTCCCTAGGGATGCGCCGCGCCGCGCAGGCCTAGGAAGCCGCGAGTGTGGCGTCCAGGGTGATGTCAATGCTGGCCAGGGCGCCGGAGACAGGGCAGCCGACCTTGGCTTCCGCTGCGATCTTTTGGAATTCCTCTTCCGAAATGCCCGGGATCCTGGCGCTGACGGTCAGGTGGCTGCCGGTGATGCCGGTGCCCGGCTTGAAGGTGACATCGGCCTTGGTGTGCACCTCTTCCGGCGTGTGCCCGGCCTGCGCCAGCATGTTGCTGAAGGCCATGGAGAAGCAGGCTGAGTGCGCTGCGGCAATCAGTTCCTCGGGGCTGGTCTTGCCTTCGGCCTGCTCGGTACGGGCCTTCCACGTGACGGCGTAGGTGCCCAGGCCGGAGCTGTCCAGCGTGGTGTTGCCGGACCCCTCGATCAGGTCGCCGTTCCATACGGTGTGCGCGGTGCGTGTTGCTGCCATGTCCACTCCTCAGCTTAGATTCGATCCGGTTCGGGCTTCCGCCCAAACCTTCCGGATCAATCCTATGGATTCAGGACCCGCGGCGCACGGGCTGTCCGCTGTCAGAGGATTATGACCGTCTACACTGGCGCCATGGGAACCCAACGCCGCAGGAACCAGGCCGCCGAGATTTCACCGCAGGCGCGGATCGCCGCCATCATGGTCAACGCGGCGAACGCCGAAGAGCTGTCGGGATTCTGGGCGGCGCTGCTCGGCACTTCCGTTTCCGCACGCTTTGACCAGTTTGTCTGGCTGAAGCCGGCATCGCCCGGGGCGCCGCAGTTGGCCTTCCAGGAAGTCCCTGATGCCACTCCGGGACGGCGTCGGCTGCACCTTGATGTCCACGGCCCCGATCCGGACGGCCTGCGCGCCCATGCTGAATCGCTGGGGGCTGTGTTTGTGGAAGGACATGACATCGGCGATTTCCACTGGGACGTCATGCATGACCCCGAAGGCAACGAATTCTGCATCGCCCGGGACTGACCGGCCGGGGACTGGGGCGCCTGCGACTTTCCCGCCTGTTTCAGGCCCGCAGATTCAGGTGTGAACGACGACGGCGACGCTCCCCGGCCGGGGAGCGTCGCCGTCGTTGTGGTGCCGAGGTTGTTGAAGCAGTTACTGCCAGAGGGTGGCGATGGCAACGTTCAGCAGCGCCAGGCCGCCCACGCTGTGGGCCAGGCCCTTGCTGATCGGCTCGTCCTTCTTGTACTTGCGGCGGCCGATGAAGGCCAGCACGGCGACAGCCAGCGCGATGGCGAACTTGATGCCGAGCTTGAAATAGTTGGCGTCCATGTCCAGTGCGGGGATGAGCCCCATCATCACGATGCCGGTGATGAGCTGCAGGGCAGCACCGTCGAACTGGCGGGGGTGCACCGTGGGCTTTTTCATGTTGCCGATCCAGATGCCGACAATCATCGCTGCGCCGACGATGTGGAGGAAGACCATGATGTTATAAACGATGTCCATGGGGCCAGTCTAGCCAGAGGGTTCTACGCTTCGTAGTAAGCCCCGCGGGACGGCAAGGCGACGATTTGGTAACCAAACGGCGGCGGCGCAGGCACCGGTGGTTTGTCCACCGGGTCCTGCGCCGCCGCCGTTATTTGAAGCTGGTTGCCCTGCTGGGCTTAGAGCCCCAGGTCGGCCTCGAAGGCGCCGGCCTCAAGGCGGGCCTTGAGGGTCTGCAGGAAGCGTCCTGCATCGGCGCCGTCCACCAAACGGTGGTCGTACGTGAGGGAGAGGTACATCATGGAGCGGATGGCGATCGAGTCGTCGCCGTTTTCATCGGTGACCACCACGGGGCGCTTGACGATCGCACCGGTGCCCAGGATTCCCACCTGCGGCTGGTTGATGATCGGGGTGTCGAACAGTGCGCCGACAGAACCGATGTTGGTGATGCTGAACGTTCCGCCGGACAACTCATCCGGGCCGATCTTGCCGTCGCGGGTGCGGCTTGCGACATCGGCGATCTTGCCGGCCAGGCCGGCGAGGTTCAGGCTGCCCGCATCGGAGATGACCGGAACCAGGAGGCCCTTGTCCGTGTCCACGGCGATGGCCAGGTGCTCGGCGTTGTGGTAGGTGATTTCCTGCTTGTCTTCGTCGTAGGCAGCGTTCACCTTCGGGTGCTGCTTCAGCGCTTCTGCCACTGCCTTGGCGATGAACGGCAGGAAGGTCAGCTTCACGCCGTTCTGGGCCTGGAAGGAGTTCTTTGCCTTGAGGCGCAGCTTGGCGATCTTGGTCATGTCCACTTCGTGGACCTGTGTCAACTGAGTGGAGACGTCAAGGGACTCGCGCATGCGGCGGGCAATGACCTGGCGGATGCGCGGTGCCTTCTGCACCGTGCCGCGCAGGGACGAGGCCGCGGCTTCCTGCTTGGACCCGGCCGATGCCGGTGCCGCGGCGGCGGGAGCCGGAGCTGCCTTCGCCTCGGCGGCAGCAATCACGTCCTGCTTGCGGATGCGGCCGCCAACTCCGGTGCCGGTGAGGGAGGAAATGTCCACGCCCTGCTGGTTGGCGAGTTTGCGCACCAGGGGAGTGACGTAGCCGGACTCGGCCGATGCTGCTTCAGCGGCCGGAGCAGCTGCGGCTGCCGGTGCCGGAGCTGCCGGGGCTTCCTGCTTGGGTGCTGCGGGTGCTTCGGCCTTGGCCTCGGCGGCCGGAGCCTCCTGCTTCGGAGCTTCGGCTGCGGGAGCCTCCTGCTTCGGAGCCGGTGCGGCCGGTGCAGCAGCAGGTGCGGCTGCACCGGAGCCGATAACGGCAAGAACGGACCCAACCTCGGCGGTCTCGTCCTCGTTGACACGGATTTCCTGCAGGGTGCCGGCAACCGGAGACGGGATCTCCGTGTCCACCTTGTCCGTGGATACCTCGAGGAGGGGTTCGTCGACCTCGACGGAGTCGCCGACGGCCTTGAGCCAGCGGGTCACGGTGCCTTCGGTGACGGATTCGCCGAGGGCAGGAAGGGTAACTTCGTGGCCCTCGCCGGAGGCGGCCGGAGCTGCTTCCGCGGCCGGGGCCTCAGCCGGTGCCGGCGCCTCGGTGGAGGGAGCTTCTTCAGCTGCGGGTGCTTCTTCAGCGGCGGGTGCTTCTTCGGCCGGCGCCTGCTCTGCGGGAGCTGCTTCTTCGGAAGCACCGGCCGAACCAGAGCCGTCACCAATGCGGACGAGCGGGGCGCCGACTTCGGCGGTCTCATCTTCGGCGACGAGGATTTCCTCAATCACGCCAGCAATCGGAGAGGGGATTTCGGTGTCTACTTTGTCGGTGGAAACCTCGAGCAGCGGCTCGTCCACCTCTACCCGGTCACCTACCTGCTTGAGCCAGCGGGTGACGGTTCCTTCGGTGACACTCTCACCGAGGGCGGGCAAGTTAACGGATTCAGACATGTCGTCCCCGTTCTCCTTATTGATCTTTAGTGCGGATGATTGCTGCCTTGTTCGAGCTTAGTGCACCCTGCTGATCATGCCGGGTGCACTAAGCTCAGTGTTCTTGCGGTGGTGCGGGGCGGAATTACTACCCGTGGAGGGCTTTGCCCGCGAGGGCAAGGTGGGCCTCGCCGAGGGCCTCGTTCTGGGTCGGGTGCGCGTGCAGCAGCTGTGCCACGTCCTCCGGGTAAGCTTCCCAGTTCACGATCAGCTGGGCTTCGCCGATCTGCTCACCCATACGGGAGCCGATCATGTGGACGCCCACCACGGGGCCGTCCTTCTGGCGGACCAGCTTGACCAGGCCGCCGGTGCCGAGGATGGAGCTCTTGCCGTTGCCGGCAAGGTTGTACTCCTGGATTTCCACCTGGTCGTCACCGAACTTTTCCTTGGCGCCCTTCTCCGTGTAGCCCACAGTGGCGATTTCGGGCTCGGAGTAGGTGACCTTGGGGATGTTGACGTCCTCAACGATGACGGGCTTCAGGCCGGCGATTTCCTCGGCCACGAAAATGCCCTGCTGGTAGCCGCGGTGGGCCAGCTGGACGCCCGGGACGATGTCGCCCACGGCGTAGACGTTGCCGACGCCGGTGTGCAGGCGCTCGTTGGTGATGACGAAGCCGCGGTCAATGGTGATGCCGGCGTCTTCGTAGCCAAGGTTGGCGGTAACCGGTCCGCGGCCGACGGCCACGAGGAGCAGTTCGGCTTCGAAGGTCTTGCCGTCAACCAGGGTGACCTTGACGCCGTCGTTGTTCTGCTCAACGCCCTGGAAGAAGACGCCGGTGGAGAATTTGATGCCGCGCTTCTTGAACGCGCGCTCAAAGTTCTTGACGATCGCGGCGTCCTCGTTCGGGACCAGCGACGGCAGGCCTTCAACGATGGTGACGTCCACGCCGAAGGACTTCCACACCGAGGCGAACTCGACGCCGATGACGCCGCCGCCCAGGATGATCGCGCTCTTGGGGATGTAGTCCATGGTCAGTGCTTCGTCGGAGGTGATGACCTTGCCGCCGATTTCCAGCCCCGGCAACGTACGGGAGTACGAGCCCGTGGCCAGGACGATGTTCTTGCCCTTGTAGGCCGTGCCGTTCACGACAACGGTGTCGGTGCCCTGCAGCTTGCCTTCACCTTCGATGACGGTGATGCCCTTGGACTTGATTAGGCCCTGCAGGCCCTTGAACTTGCCGGCGACGATGCCGTCTTTGTAAGCGTTGACAGCGCTCATGTCGATGCTGTCCAGTGTGACGTTGACGCCGTACTTCGCGGAGTCGCGGGCGTGGTCGGCGAGCTCAGCGGAGTGCAGGAGTGCCTTGGTGGGGATGCAGCCGTTGTGCAGGCAGGTGCCCCCGAGTTTCCCCTTCTCCACGAGGCCTACAGTGAGGCCAAGCTGAACAGCGCGGAGGGCTGTGGCGTAACCGCCGCTGCCACCGCCGAGTACCAGGATGTCGAATTCTTGCGCAGTTGCCTGATCGGCCACTTAGACGCTCCCTCGCGTGAACGATGACACGAGAGTACGCATCATCTGGTCTTGGAACTTGCTCTGCCGTGATTATGCCAGCAGGCCGGTTCTCTTGCATTTGTGACTACCGCAGTTCACCTTAGCGAACCACTTATCCATGCTCCACCTTGTCACGGCGTTTGTGGAGCGCTTGTGTCGAGTGTCACGCGGCTTTGTGGCCGACGGATCATGGACTCCGCCACAAAGCCGCGTATGACTCGTGCGGACGCTTAGGCAGAGGCCGCCAGGACGTCTTCTACATACGCCACGAGCGTGCGGACCGTGCAGCCCGTGCCCTGCTTCGGGGTGTAGCCGTAGGGGCTGCCGTTGTTAAAGGACGGGCCCGCGATGTCGATGTGGGCCCACGGAATCTGCTCGCCGTCCTTGCCCTTGCCGACGAATTCACGCAGGAACACTGCAGCGGTCATCATGCCGCCGTGGCGCTCACCAATGTTGGCCAGGTCCGCCACCTCGGAGTCGAGGCTGGCGCGGAGTTCGTCCGGCAGGGGCATCGGCCACACCAGCTCGCCGGCGCGGTCGGCCGCGGTCTTCAGCGGGCCGGTGACGCTGTCCGAGCCCATGACGCCGGCGGTCCGGTTGCCCAGTGCGATCAGCTGGGCGCCGGTCAGGGTCGCGACGTCGATGATGGCGTCCGGGTACTCCTGGCTGGCGGCCACGATGCCGTCCGCCATGACCAGGCGGCCTTCGGCATCCGTATTAAGGACCTCGACAGTCTTGCCGCCGAACATGGTGAGGACGTCCGCCGGACGCTGCGCGGCGCCCGACGGCATGTTTTCGGCAATGCACAGCCACGCGGTGGCCTTAACGGGCAGGCCGAGGCCTGCGATCGCCAGCACGGTGTTAAGCACGACGGCGGCGCCCGCCATATCGCTCTTCATGTCGCCCATGCCGAGGGCGGGCTTAATGGAGATGCCGCCGGTGTCAAAGGTGATGCCCTTGCCCACGAGGGCGATCTTGGCGGTGGCCTTGGACGGCGCGTACTCCACCTTGACCAGGCGCGGCTGCCGGGTGGATCCCTTGCCGACGCCCATGATTCCGCCGAAGCCCTCCTTTTCGAGGCGCTTCTCGTCCCACACGGTGACCTTGACCGGCAAGCCCTTGGAGAGTTCCTTGGCGGCATCGGCAAAGGACTCAGGGAACAGGTGGCTGGGCGGCTGGTTCACCAGCGAGCGCGTGGCATTGACGGCCTTCCCGATCAGGGCGGCACGGTTCAGCAGCGGCTGCAGGTCCTTGTTACCGGCGAAGTCTGTGGAAATCACCACGTTCTGCACCGGATCCTTGCGGCCGTTAGCGGCTGAGCGGTACTCGGTGAACGAGTAGGAACCCATGGCGGCGCCTTCGGCGATGGCCGCTACGTCGGCGAGTGACGCCGTCGGAAGCGCCAGCGTGACGGTGCTGAGGCCGGCAAGCTGGCGGACAGCGGAGCCTGCCGCGCGGCGCAGGGCCTCCTCCGTGAGTTTGCTTCCGGCCCCCGGCTTGCCGACCCCGGCCAGTACCAGGACAGCCGCGCCGGCTTCGGGAAGGCCGGGGAGCCTGTGGACCTGGTCGGCCGCGCCGGTCAGGCCAAGAACCTTCAGGGACTCCGCGATGGCCTCGGCGGACTTGGCCGTCAGCGGGTTGTCCAGCAGCACGGGACCGTCGGGCCCCTGCGCCACTCCAATGACCAGAGCATCCGTGGGCGACTTCTTAACGTCACGCGCAATGACGCTAAGTTTGATTTCAGTATTCTTGACCACGAGGATCAGTCCTCAATTCTCTGTGATTTTCGGCAGGAAGCGCATGTTGGGCGCCCCGCCATGGGAAACCGGCCATCGTCGGCTTGAGACGCAACCCGGTGTCTGCAAGGCCGTCCGTAGGGCCAGTTCCGATCGTAGTCTCTCCGCCTGGGGACCGCTGAATCCCATGAGACCTGCAACACACCGCCGGTGGAACGGTTCGGGTGCGGAATGCTTCGGGCGACCGGTGCGTTGTAAGAAATATCCGGCGGATCTGCGCGGATTCCTTGGCGCACGTGCCACTGAACCTGCCCATTGGGTTGCCGCCCCTAAGGTGCTGACGCACCCCGCCTCCGCCGCCACTTCGAAAGGAACATGCCGTGCTTGAACGGATTTCCGGCTCCCTGCTGGACCCCGACGCTCTCTATGTGAGCAACGCCGAGCTGTTCGACAGCCCGTCACTCCGCGGGCTCAATCTGGTGATGGGCTTTACGGGATTCGCCGACGCCGGCCACGTGGTCAAGCAGATCACCGCCGAACTGCTGGACACCCTCGATTCGGAGCCGGTTGCCGTCTTCGATGCCGACCAGCTGATTGACTACCGTTCGCGCCGTCCGCACGTCACCTTCGTCGAGGATCACCTCCAGGACTACCAGGCCCCGAAGCTGGCCCTCTACCGGCTGGTCGACGGGCTGGGGAATCCGTACCTCTTCCTGGCCGGCTTCGAGCCCGACCTCCAGTGGGAACGGTTCGCGCGCGCCGTCGTCCGGATCGTCGAGCACCTCGACGTGAACCTGGTGACGTGGATCCACTCCATCCCGATGCCCGTTCCCCACACCCGGCCGGTTGGCGTGACCGTCCACGGCAACCGCCCTGAGCTCATCGAGGGAATCTCCGTCTGGAAGCCCACGGTGGAAGTTCCCGCGGCTGTGGGTCACATCCTTGAACTGCGCCTCACGGAGGCCGGCCGCAACATTGCCGGCTACGTCATCCACGTCCCGCACTACCTCGCCGAAGCCGAATACCCCAACGCCGCCGTTGCCGGCCTTGAATACCTGGGTGCGGCCACATCATTGATGTTGCCATCCGACCGCCTGCGTGAGGCTGGACGTGAAGTGGGGCGGCAGATCGCCGAACAGCTTGAGGCATCCGAGGAAGTGCAGCAGGTGGTGTCCCGCCTGGAGACCCGCTACGACGAAAAGGCGGAGGGGACGGTCCGCCGCTCACTGCTGGCAGACGAAAACGATGAACTTCCCAACGCTGACGCGCTCGGTGCAGCCGTGGAAGCCTACCTCGCCCGTAAAGAACCCGGACAATAAATCCTATTTTCCTGCCGCAGGCATAATAGGTAGGTGACTGCACCCCGCGCCTGGCTCATCTGGACCGTCGGGATTTTCGCGTACCTCGTGGCCGTCAGCCAGCGCACGTCCTTTGGGGTCGTTGGCCTCGAGGCGACGGAACGGTTCCACGCCACCGCAGCTGAGATCTCCTTCTTCACGGTGTTGCAGCTCCTGGTCTACGCCGGCCTGCAGATCCCGGTAGGGGTCCTGGTTGACCGCCTGGGATCACGGACCATGATCGCCGGGGGAGCCGTCCTGATGGGGCTTGGCCAGCTTCAGCTGGCCTTTGCGGACAATATTCCCGGCGGGGTGCTTGGCCGCGTCCTGGTGGGTGCCGGAGACGCCATGACGTTCATTTCAGT
Organism: Arthrobacter oryzae; assembly: GCF_030812315.1. Taxonomy (GTDB): domain Bacteria; phylum Actinomycetota; class Actinomycetes; order Actinomycetales; family Micrococcaceae; genus Arthrobacter; species Arthrobacter oryzae_B. The sequence continues at coordinate 113,651 of NZ_JAUSSM010000008.1, forward strand.
GATCCGGCTGATACCCCTGTGGTTCGCCCCGGCCAGGGTTCCGCTCATCACACAGCTGACCGGAATGTCCGGCCAGCTCGGGCAGCTCTTCAGCGTGGTCCCGTTCGCCATGATCCTTCATTCGGCCGGATGGACCCCCGCATTCCTGACCCTCGCGGCGATGTCCGCGCTCGCCGTCGTTCTGGTACTGGCTGCCCTGAAGGACCAGCCGCCCGGCCACCCGCGCCCTGAACCCGGCCAGGGACTGAAGGCCACCGGCATATCCCTGTCCAGCGCCTGGCGGCAACCCGGCACCCGGCTGGGGTTGTGGAGCCACTTCACCATCCAGTTCAGCGGGACGGTGTTTGCCATGACCTGGGGCTACCCCTTCCTGATCTCCGCACAGGGCCTTGACACCGGCACCGTGTCCGGACTGATGGCCGTATACGTCGCCGCGGCCATCGCGGCGGGACCGCTGATTGGCAGGTTCGTCTCCCGGCATCCGCTGCGGCGCTCCACCATGGTGCTCCTGATCGCAGCCACCACCGCTGCGGCCTGGGCCGCTGTGCTGCTTATGCCGGGCCGATCACCCCTTTGGATGCTCGCCGGGCTCGTGGTCGTGCTGGCCATCGGCGGGCCAGGCTCCATGATCGGCTTCGACTTCGCCCGCACCTTCAATCCGGCCCACCGGATCGGAACCGCCACCGGGATCGTCAACGTGGGCGGATTCATTGCCGCGCTGGTGGCTATTTACCTCGTCGGCGTCGTGCTTGACGTCCTCCACGCCAGCGGCTTCTCCAGGGGCGAGCTGTACGGCCTCGATCCGTTCCGGATTGCCCTGAGCGTCCAGTTCGTGCTGATCGGCATCGGCGCGGGCGCGATCATCATCACCCGACGGAAGGTCCGGCGCCAGATGGCCGCCCAGGGCGTCGTGGTGCCGCCCCTGCTCAAAGCCCTCGCGCAGCAGCGCCGGCGAAACCTGGAACGCCGCCGCGCCGAGTAGGGCACTGAAAACCGGTTTTCCACATACGCGAAGCGACCCCTGCCAGCGGGCCGCCGGCCGCTCCAGTCTGGATGCATGACACCTCCAGAACGACTGATCATCACCGGACCCGAGGACATCCTGGGCTTCATTCCCCATTCACTTGGCTACTGGCCGGCCAACAGCCTGGTGGCCATGACCATGCAGGGTAAGCGCCTTGGCGCCACCCTTCGCGTGGACTTGCCGGACCTTGACTCGGGTTCGGGGCTGCTTCGGTTTGCGCGCACGGTCAGGGACTACCTGGAAGCGGATCACGACGCCGACGGCGCCCTCCTGGTGCTCTTCAGCAACGACGGGTGGTTTGCCTGCGTGGACACTGCCCCCGGCAGCGTCCCTGCCGGGGCCCCGGTGGAGGGGACGCTGGCGTGGCTGCTGGCAGCCCTCGAGGTCGAACTGGAATTATCCGGGCTCCCCGTCCGCGACGCCTGGTACGTCGGCGAGGCTTTCTGGCGGAACGCGTACTGCTTCGATCCCTCCTGCTGTCCGTTCCCCGGCCGCTCCGTGGATGAAATCAGGGACAGCAGGCTGAATGCAGAGATGGTGTTCCGCGGAAGCAGCGTGGGGGAGGATCCTGTCCGCGCAGCCTGTGCCCGGTTCGAGGGAGCTGGCGCCGACCTGTCCGTGATGGAATCCGAAGAAAGTTGGGCCGGGAAGTTTGTTGAGCGCCGGGGTAGCCGTTCCCAGTTCGCGACCATTCTGGATGCCTGGGAGTGTGTGCTGGCCGCGGACGCGGGAGCACACCTTCCGGCCGAGCTGGCAGGGTACCTGCGGGCTACGCTGTGCGTCCCCCATTGGCGGGATGCGGTGCTGGTGATGAGTGCGGCCGGCCGGCAAGCAGCGGAGCAGGGAGCCGAGGACTTCGGGATCTTCGATCCCGACACCGGGTTGCAGGCAGTCCTGCCGCCGGTCGAAGGGCAGCCGGTTGAAGGACAGCAGGTTGGCGGGCTGCCGCGTGGGGCGCGCCCGCCAGCCTGCCCTGCGGACGATGCAGCCCATGCCGTTCCCGGGTACGGGGATGTACTGCTGGGGCTGGCGCCGGCGTCACCCCGGTGGGACCGGATGCGGACGCTGGAGGCCGTGTTGGTGCAGCTGGGTGCGGCCGGCGGGGGAGAGAGCGGCGCGGCCTCGCTGACGGCACGGGGGTGGATCGAGTGGTGCCGCGGCCGGGGCTCGTTCGCGCACGCACTGCTGGACCAGGCGGTCATGGCCCAGCCCGGGTACCGACTGGCGGAACTCCTCTCGGAGCTGGTCGGCCGGGGAACGCTGTGCGGCTGGGCAGGGCGCCGTGATGCGGCATGGCAGAAGTTCGAACCGGACGCGGCCTAGTGCCCCGGCCGCCGCCGGTGCGTGGCCAGGCTGCAAGGCGGGCCGTCCGGCCGAAACATTCCGCCCGGAGGCCTGCCCTGAGGCGGCGATTGGGAAAATCGTGAGACAATGGATGCCGAGACCCGGTTGGGTCCGTGAATCAAGTGCATGTAGTGGTGCCCGGAAACGGGAACATTACGGCCGCTCCGGCAGTTCTACTTAATGGCTCTGCTGGCCGCGATCGCACCTGATGTGAATCACGGACTTGACAGGGTCATAGTGGTGTTGCCCGTATGGTGATTCCACAGACCGCCGCTAGAAAGGTTTTCTGTGACCCCGTCTTCCGCGAAGAAGGAACCCGCCGACCAGGCCGAATTGTCCCCTGAGGAGAAGAAGGCGGCGACGAGCGCCAAGCGTGCCGCCACGCGAGCAGCCAATAAGGCTGTCAAAGATGCTACTTCCGCCGACGGCGGCTCCCCGGCAAAGCCCGAGCCGAAGAAGCGCGGACCCAAGCCGGGTGCCAAGGCTGCAGCCGAAGCTGCCGGCAAGTCCAGCACGTCGGACGACGACGAGGACGTTGAGCTGGATGAAGATCTCGACGACGTAACTCCGGATCCGTCCGAGCTGACCGAGGAGGAGGCCGCCAGCAAGACCGGCGCCGCAGCCACTGGCTCGGGCTTCGTGTACTCCGACGCCGATGACGACGACGCCCCGGTCCAGCAGGTCATGTCGGCCGGCGCCACGGCCGACCCCGTCAAGGACTACCTGAAGCAGATCGGCAAGGTTGCCCTGCTGAACGCAGAGCAGGAAGTGGACCTTGCCCTCCGCATCGAGGCCGGCCTGTTCGCCGAGGAGAAGATCGCGGCGGACGACGGCTCCATGGATCCGAAGCTCAAGCGCGAGCTCGAATTCGTCATCCATGACGGAAAGCGAGCCAAGAACCACCTGCTGGAGGCCAACCTCCGTCTCGTCGTTTCGCTGGCCAAGCGCTACACCGGCCGCGGCATGTTGTTCCTTGACCTGATCCAGGAAGGCAACCTGGGCCTCATCCGTGCGGTCGAGAAGTTCGACTACACCAAGGGCTTCAAGTTCTCCACGTACGCCACATGGTGGATCCGCCAGGCCATCACCCGCGCCATGGCCGACCAGGCCCGCACCATCCGTATCCCGGTGCACATGGTGGAAGTCATCAACAAGCTGGCACGCGTCCAGCGCCAGATGCTGCAGGACCTGGGGCGCGAACCTACGCCTGAGGAACTGGCGCTCGAACTGGACATGACCCCTGAAAAGGTCGTTGAAGTCCAGAAGTACGGCCGCGAGCCCATCTCGCTGCACACGCCCCTTGGTGAGGACGGCGATTCCGAGTTCGGTGACCTCATCGAGGACTCCGAAGCCGTAGTTCCCGCCGACGCGGTGAGCTTCACCTTGCTGCAGGAGCAATTGCACTCGGTGCTGGACACCCTGTCCGAGCGCGAAGCCGGCGTCGTCGCCATGCGGTTCGGCCTCACCGACGGGCAGCCGAAGACTTTAGACGAAATCGGCAAGGTCTACGGAGTGACGCGCGAGCGTATCCGGCAGATCGAATCGAAGACGATGTCCAAGCTGCGGCACCCGTCCCGGTCCCAGGTCCTGCGCGACTACCTGGACTAGGAAGGGCCGGCCTTGACTGGCCGTTCCGGTTGACTCAATGGGAAAGGCCCCGCCTGTGGCGGGGCCTTTCCCATGTGTAGAGCGCCGGCAAACATCCCGGACATGCAAACAGGGCCCCTCCAAGCGGAGGAGCCCTGTTGGATAAGGGAGCTGGCTAGTCCACGGAAACCGGCGGCTTCTCGTGAAGACGGCCCGTCTCGTCGTGCCAGCCGGAGCTAAGCGGTTTGAGCGTCGCTTCGACTGCCCGCGCGTGGTGGCCGCAGAAGAGCAGCTCCCCGCCGGAGGACTCGAGAACAACCCGGACATATGCCTGTGCTCCGCAACGATCGCACCGGTCCAGTGCGTTGAGTGTGCGGTCCGCAACTGCTGTTGTCATATCGGCCTCCTTAGTAGATCTGTATATCTATATAACCAGCATTCGTAGCAAAACCATGACAAGGATGGATCACTTTCGCTGTCCGCGTATCACCGTTCCGTAACGGGTGCGGCCGGATGATGCCCCTGCTGTGTTGGCTGGCAGGTGTAGCGCTGCAGGCCGACTAACCTAGGAAGAGCGTCAAAAGCCTTAGCGTTCCGTCACTGAAGGAGTTCACAACCCGTGGCACCAAGTTCTGATTACACCGCCCGGCACCTGTCTGTACTGGAGGGCCTGGAGGCCGTCCGCAAGCGCCCGGGCATGTACATCGGTTCCACCGACTCCCGCGGCCTGATGCACTGCCTCTGGGAGATCATCGACAACTCCGTCGACGAGGCCCTGGCCGGTTACGGCCACGACATCAAGATCATCCTGCACGCCGACAACTCCGTGGAGATCCACGACGACGGCCGCGGCATCCCCGTTGACGTCGAGCCCAAGACCGGACTATCCGGCGTCGAGGTCGTCTTCACCAAACTGCACGCAGGCGGAAAATTCGGCGGCGGTTCCTACACGGCGTCCGGCGGCCTGCACGGTGTCGGCGCTTCAGTGGTCAACGCGCTCTCCTCGCGGCTGGACGTGGAAGTGGACCGCGGCGGGAAGACGTACAAGATGTCCTTCCGGCGCGGCGAGCCCGGAAGGTTCAAAGACCCGGGGACCAAGTCCGATCCGGCTGCGACATTCGAACCGTTCGTTGAGGACTCCGTCCTTGACATCGTGGGCAAGGCCAAACGCGGCGTCACCGGAACCCGGATCCGCTACTGGGCGGACCGCCAGATTTTCACCCCGGACGCCAAATTCTCCTACGACGAACTGGCTTCACGGGCCCGGCAGACCTCTTTCCTCGTGCCGGGGCTGAAGCTCACCGTCCGCGATGAGCGCAAGCTTCCCGGTACGCCCGGCGAACTCGGCGGCCACGAAGAAATCTTCCACCACGACGGCGGGATCTCCGAGTTCGTGGACTACCTCGCGGCTGACCCCGCAGTCACGGACACGTGGCGGCTGCACGGCTCCGGCAAGTTCAAGGAAACCGTTCCGGTGCTGGACGAGCGGGGCCACAGCCAGTTGGCCGAAGTGGAGCGCGACTGCGAAGTGGACGTGGCCCTCCGCTGGGGCATCGGCTACGACAGCACCGTGCGCAGCTTCGTCAACATCATCTCCACTCCCAAGGGCGGAACACACCAGTCCGGCTTTGAGCAGGCCCTGGTCAAGACCTTCCGCAAGGCCGTCGAAACCAACGCCCGCAAGCTCAAGGCCGGCAACGACAAAATCGAAAAGGATGACATCTTCGCGGGGCTCACAGCCGTGCTGACGGTGCGCCTGGCCGAGCCGCAGTTCGAAGGACAGACCAAGGAGATCCTTGGCACGTCCGCGGTCCGGGCCATCGTGGCTCGCGTGGTGGAGAAGGAGATCAACGCCAAGCTGAACTCCGCCAACCGCAATGACAAGGCCCAGTCGGCACTGCTGCTTGAAAAGATCGTCAGCGAGATGAAGTCCCGCATTTCGGCGCGGGTGCACAAGGAGACACAGCGCAGGAAGAACGCGCTGGAGACGTCCTCCATGCCCACTAAACTCGCCGACTGCCGCACCGACGACGTGGCCCGCTCCGAACTGTTCATCGTGGAGGGCGATTCGGCGCTGGGCACCGCCAAGCTCGCGCGCTCCTCGGATTTCCAGGCACTGCTGCCGATCCGCGGAAAGATCCTCAATGTCCAGAAGGCCTCGGTGGGGGACATGCTGTCCAACGCCGAATGCGCGGCGCTCATCCAGGTGGTGGGCGCGGGGTCCGGCCGCAGCTTCGACATCGCCGCGGCACGCTACGGCAAAGTGATCCTCATGACGGATGCCGACGTCGACGGCGCGCACATCCGCACGCTGCTGCTCACGCTCTTCTTCCGCTACATGCGCCCCATGATCGATGAGGGCCGCGTGTTCGCCGCCGTGCCTCCGCTGCACCGCGTGGAGGTCATCAACGCGGGCCAGAAGGCCAACGAAATGATCTACACCTACTCCGAGGCCGAACTCCACGTCCTCCTGGCCCGGCTGGCCAAGGAGGGCAAGCGATACAAGGAGCCCATCCAGCGCTACAAGGGCCTCGGCGAGATGGACGCCGAGCAGCTGGCTGAGACCACCATGGACCCGCGTCACCGGACGCTGCGCAAGGTGGGCATCGAAAACGCCAAGCACGCAGAGGAAACCTTCGACCTCCTGATGGGTTCCGACGTCGCACCGCGCAAGGACTTCATCATCGCGGGCGCGGCGAGCCTGGACCGGGAGCGGATCGACGCCTGAGGCGCCGCCCCCCTGGCGCCCCGACGGGCACCGGGCGGCACCCGGCTGTCCGGCACCCGGCCGCAAAGCTTGCTAGCCGAGCAGCCCCGGGACAATCAGGAGGGCGGTGGGCACGGCCAGCAGCAGCAGGCAACCGGCCAGGACCAGGGCCCGCAGCGACGCCGAAAGAGGTTCCTTGGGGGACAGGAGCCGGCTGACCCTCGACGCCGTGGTCCGGGCCGAACCCGCGCCGCCGGACGCGCCTGAGACGCCGTCCGCTAGCCCGTCTGCGGCAAGTCCGTCTGCCACCAAGGGAAGCTGCCCGCCGTCGAACACCGCGCGACTGCCCGCCACCCCGGACGGTCCGCTGGCAACAATGGCAATGGCCTTGATCAGCGTGGCCTTGCTTTCCGTCTTCAGGGCGACGTCATCGGCCAGCATCTCGATGAGTGAGCTGACCGCTTCCTGTGCGAGGCGCGTCGTCGGAAGCCAGGGGAGGGCCTGCCGCCAGGCCGCGAAAGCCCACAGCAGGAGGTGGTGGCGCTGGCTCAAATGGGCGTTTTCGTGGATGAGGACAGCCCGCAGTTCCGCCGGCTCCAGGGCGGCCATCAGCCCGTCGCTCAGTACCGTTACTGACCGTGCCCCGCCGGGCAGGCAATAGGCCACGGGGGAATCATGGTTGATGACCACCGTGCCCGGCCCGTCATTCGACGGTGACGCCAGGAGGGCCAGGAGTTCCCGGTGGCGCCTGCGCTGCCGTTCGATCCGGTAGTAGGTCAGCAGCAGGGTAAAAACGAGGTGCGCGGTCAGGAGCGCCGCGGCGGACAGCGCGAAAAGGTGCCAGAACCCCAGCGCTGTGGTGGGGGCGTTGAACAGGACCATCCCGGCCAGTCCGCGGAGTCCGGCCAGCAGGTTGTCGCCGATCGGTTCGAGTCCGTAGACCAGCATGGCGCCGATCATGGACAGGCCGCCGGCGAGGGCGATTGCCTGCCACAGCAGCATTGCCGTGAACGGTGACCGTGCCGGCCACTGTGCACGCGAAAGGAGGATAGGCACCGGCCACGCCAGGACTATCGCCAGGACCGCCAGAAAATATGAGGTCCAGAACATGCGCTGTTAGCTGTGGCCAAGCAGTTTGCGCAGCGTTTCGGCTTCACTTTCGGTGACGGAGCCAATAAAGCGGGCGAGCACGGCTTCGCGGTCAGGCGCAGAGCCCAGCACTTCATGCATGAGTTCCGCTGTGTGGTCCGCCCGGCTGGACACCGCTTGGTACCGGTGCGGGCGGGTGCCGCGTTCGCGTTCCACGAGCCCCTTCTTCTCCAGGCGTGAAAGCACGGTCAGGACGGTGGTCACCGCGAGGTCCTTGCCCTCGTGGCCGGCCGTGTCGCCCTGGGCCTGCGTGCTCAGCGCCAGGAGGTCCCTGAGCGTGTTGGCGGTGGCCGCTTCCTGGCCTGCCCAGAGCAAGTCCATCACTGCCCGTTCCAGTTCACCAAGACTTGCCATGCCGTACATCCTTCTTAAAGTTCCGATCCGCGCGACCGGAACGGCCGTCGCGGAACGTTGATCGAATTCTTAAGTTCTAAATTTACCTCTTTTTTGACTTTCTTTCTACATGAGGTAGAACAGTCGGCGCGTCGCGCCCTTGCCTCCGGCTCCGGCCGGTGGAACTGTTGTTTACACTGCACGCCGAAAGTGTTCTACACTCTGTAGAAGTTGATGTTCTACATTGCGTAGAAGACTTGGACTGTTGAGAGCCTAGCCAAAAGTAGGGACTGCCTTGGACGCTTTGGAAATCGCACGCTGGCAATTCGGAATCACCACTGTCTACCACTTCATGATGGTGCCCCTGACCATCGGGCTGGGCCTCGTGGTGGCAGTCATCCAGACAGTCTGGTACCGCACCGGCAAGCCGGAATACCTGCGCATGACCAAGTTCTGGGGGAAACTGTTCCTGATCAACTTCATCATGGGCGTCGCCACCGGCATTGTGCAGGAGTTCCAGTTCGGAATGGCCTGGAGCGAGTACAGCCGCTTCGTCGGCGACGTGTTCGGGGCGCCGCTGGCGCTCGAGGCACTCCTGGCCTTCTTCGTGGAGTCCACGTTCCTGGGCCTGTGGATCTTCGGCTGGAAACAGCTGAAGCAGGGCGTCCACCTGGCCTGCCTCTGGATTGCCGTGATCGGCTCCGTGTTCTCCGCCTACTTCATCATCGTGGCCAACAGCTGGATGCAGCATCCCGTCGGTGTGGAAATGATCAACGGGCGGCCGGTGATGACCGATGCCTGGGCCGTATTCACCAACAACACCGCCCTCGTGGCTGTGCCGCACACCCTCTTCGGCGCCCTGGCAGTAGCCGGCGGCTTCCTGCTGGGCATTGCCTGGTACCACCTGTGGCGCCGCCGTCATGACGGCATCGACACCGTGGGACCCGACGGCAAGGTCATTCCCGGCGAGGCGGACATCCCCGGCCGGGACAAGGCCGACTACAAAGTCTGGATCGCCTCGCTCAGGATCGGCGCCGTCGTCGCCATGATTTCCTTCGCCGGCACCGCACTGACCGGCGACCTGCAGGGCAAACTCATGTTCGAACAGCAGCCCATGAAGATGGCGGCCGCGGAGGCAGCGTGCCACGACGGCACCGGCTTCTCCGTCCTCAGCGTCGGCAACGTCGGGTCGAAGAACTGCGACGACATCGTGGCGGTCATCGAAGTGCCCGGGATACTGTCCTTCCTCGCCAAGGGCGACTTCACCACTGAAGTGAAGGGTGTCAACAGCCTGCTGGACCAGTACAAGGCCGACTACGGTACCCACCTCCCGGACAACCCGATCTACGGCGACCGTGCCGGACAGGAAATCGAGTACGTTCCGGTCATGGAAGTGACCTACTGGGGCTTCCGGATGATGATCGGCTTCGGCGGCCTCGCGGCCCTCGCGGCCCTCGTGGCACTCTGGGCAACACGCAAGGGCACCGTACCGGCGTCCCGCGGCCTGATGCGGCTCGCCGTCGTCGGCATCATGGCCCCGTTCGGCGCCAACGCCGCAGGCTGGATCTTCACCGAAATGGGCCGCCAGCCGTTCGTCGTGGCGCCCAACCCGGACCCCAGCGGCATCGACCAGGTGTTTATGTTCACCGCTGCCGCAGTCTCGCCCGGTGTCTCCGCAGGAGAACTGCTCACGTCCCTGGTGGTGCTGACAGGGGTGTATGCCGTGCTGCTGGTGGTCGAGGTCCGGCTGCTGGTGAAATACATCCGCGGAGGCGTGGTTTCCGCCATGCCGGAACTGGCCCACGCCCCGGTTGATGAAAACGAAGACGCCACACCGGGTCCGGACGGCACCGGCAAACCCGGCGACGCCGACGACGTCCTGGCTTTCGCCTACTAAGAGCAGAGGAAATTCGACACATGGAACTGCTGCCCACCATCTGGTTCATCGCCATCGCGGTGTTGTGGACGGGATACCTTTTCCTCGAAGGCTTCGACCTCGGCGTCGGCATGCTGATGAAGCTTTTTGCCCGCAACAACACCGAACGCCGCGTCCTGCTCAACACCATCGGTCCCGTCTGGGACGGCAACGAGGTCTGGCTGCTGACCGCAGGCGGCGCCACGTTCGCTGCCTTCCCGCTCTGGTATGCCTCGCTGTTCTCCGCCCTGTACCTTCCCTTGCTGCTGGTCCTCGTGGCGCTTATCTTCCGCGCCGTGGCCTTCGAATACCGCGGCAAAGTGGATACGGACCGCTGGCGGGCGGTGTGGGACTGGGCCATTGCAGCCGGCTCCCTGGTGGCCGCCTTCGGCGTCGGAGCAGCGCTTGCCCTGACCACCACAGGGCTTCCGCTCAACGCCAACGGTGACCGGGAGGGCGGGCCGTTTGCCTGGTTCAGCGGTTACGCCGTCCTGGGCGGATTCGCCGTCGTGTGCTTCTCGCTGCTGCATGCGCTGGCGTTCCTTGCGCTGAAAACCGACGGCGACGTCCGGCACCGTGCCCGCCGCTGGTTTGTCCGGCTCCTGCCCGTGCTGGTGCTCCCCATCGCCGGCTGGGCCATCAGCGTCCAACTCCTGAGCGGCGAGGCCTGGACCATGGCGGCCGTAGCCGCGGCTGTTGTGGCAGCGGCCTTCGCCTGGCACTTCGGCCGGAACGGACTGGAGGGGAGGGCCTTCCTGTCCCTCGGAGTGTTCCTGCTCCTTGGCAGCGCCTCGATCTTCGGTGCGGCCTTCCCGGTGGTGCTTCCCTCCACCATCAACGCGGACTTCAACCTGACGATTTCCAATGCCTCATCCTCCGACTACACCCTGGGCCTCATGACCATCGTTGCCTGCGTGGGACTGCCGCTGGTCCTGGCTTACCAGGCGTGGACCTACTGGGTGTTCCGCCGCCGCGTTAGCGCAGCACACATTCCGGAAGCCCACAGCTTCCTGCCTGCCATTGCCGCCAGGGCACTGGCCCCCAAGGACTAGGACCACATGAGACCCCAGTTCCCTGCCGGCCCCGCAAACCGGTTCGCGCTCTATTGGCTGGGCCTGCTTGCCGCCCTCAAGGCCCTGTCACTGGTCCTCATGGCACAGGCAGTGGCTTCCGTCCTGGCCGGGCTGGTCTCACAGAACCCCGCCTGGGCTGAGCAGCTGGGCTGGGGACTCGCCGGCGTGATGCTGCGGTCCCTGACCGTGTGGGCCCAGGGAGTGGCTTCACGGCGTGCGGCGCTCGGGGTCAAGGAGGAACTGCGCTCGGCGCTGCTGGAGCGCGCCCTGCGGAACGGCGCGCGTGCGGCCGGTCCGTCCGACGGCGGCCTGGCCATCCTGGCCACGAGGGGCCTGGATGCCCTGGACAGCTACTACACCCAGTTCCTGCCCGCCCTCGTGAACTGTGCCGCGATCCCGCTCCTGCTGGGGGCCCGCATCCTGTTCGCCGACTGGGTCAGCGCGGTGGTGATCGTCCTGACGGTGCCGCTGGTGCCGGTCTTTATGGTGCTGATTGGCCGCTATACAGAAGACCGGGTCCGGGCGGCGCAATCCGCCCTGGCCCGGCTCTCCGGCCACATGCTGGAACTGGCCAAGGGGCTTCCCGTGCTGGTGGGCCTCGGCCGTGCCACCGCCCAGCGCAAGGCACTCGAGGACATTTCGGAGCAATACCGGTCCCGGACCATGGACACGCTCCGGACGGCCTTCCTCTCGGCCCTCGCCCTTGAACTCATCGCGACGATCTCCGTTGCCGTGGTGGCCGTCTTCATCGGTGTGCGCCTGGTACACGGCGACATGGCGTTGGAAGCCGGGCTGCTCGCACTGATCCTTGCGCCCGACTGCTACCTGCCGCTGCGGGAACTGGGCACCGCCCACCACGCCAGCGACGACGGCCGCGCTGCCCTTGCCGAGGTCACCTCTGTTATGGACTCGCCGGAAGCCGTCACGCTGCAACGCCGGAACAGGCTGCAGCCGGGGGAGAGGGCGTCCGACGGCGGCGCGGACCTTCCGGCGGTGACCGTCCGTGAGCTGACGGTTGCCTACGGCGGTCGCCTGGATCCCGCCGTCGGGCCGCTCAGCTTCGATGCGCCCGCCGGGCGGATCACTGCCCTCGACGGTGCCAGCGGCGCCGGCAAGAGCACCATCCTCGGCGTCCTTGCCGGCATCGTGGGCACGGGCGGCGGTACGGCCGTCAGCGGTCGTGTTGCAGGATTTACGCCGGCGGACGTCGCCTGGGTGCCGCAGCATCCCGTCATGGTTGAGGCAACCGTTTTGGCCGAGGTGCGGCTGTACCTGGAGGGTGCCGGGGCGGGCGCTCGCAAGGGTGCCTCCGAAACAGGTGCCTCCGAAACAGGTGCCTCCGAAGCCGGCGGCACCGTTGCCGCTGATACCGCGCAGCGCTGCCTCGAGGCGGCCGGAGCCGGGCATCTGGCCGGGAAGCATCCTGCCGAGCTGAGCCCGGGGGAGCTCCGCCGGGTTGCCCTGGCGCGGGGCCTGGCCCGGATCGAAGCCGGGGCCACCCTGCTGCTGCTGGACGAGCCCACCGCACACCTGGACCGCGATTCCGCCAACGTGGTCACCAGCGCCATCCAAAGGCTGCGGGGCCGCGCCACGGTCCTGCTGGTGGCCCACGACCGGCTCACCCGGGAACTCGCGGACCATGTGGTGCCGGTGGCTGGGACCGCTACGGCCGGGCCAACTGCCGACCACACGGCTCGCACCGGGCACGCCCCGGTTCTCCCTGCTGCGGGCCCGGTTGTTCAGGCAACGGACGCGGCGGCCATGCCGTCCCCGCTCGTCGCGGCAGCTGCGGAGCATCCCGTGGAAGCGGGCCGGCCCGCCGGGACTCCCGCTCCCGCCCGCACCCAGGCACCCGGACCGGCACTCAGCCCGGGGGAGCGCGGCAGCGTCGTGCCGGCACCCGCCGACGGCAATACCCCGGCCCGGATCTTCCGGCTGCTACGGCCGGAGTCCCTCAAATTCGGTTCCGCCGGCGTGGTGGGTGTGCTGGCCGCGCTGTTCGCGGTGGCGCTGGCAGGACTGTCCGGCTGGCTGATCATCCGGGCCAGCGGGCAGCCGCCCATTCTCTACCTCCTCACGGCAATCGTGGGCGTGCGGTTCTTCGGTATCGGCAGGGCCGTCCTGCGCTACACCGAGCGGCTCCTGCTGCACGACGCCGTCTTCGCCTCGCTGACCCGGCTGCGCGGCCGGTTGTGGGATTCGCTGAGCCGGCGGGCGCTGTCGCTGCGCCGGCTCCTGCAGGGCGGTGACGTGCTGGGAACCGTCATTGACGACGTCGACACGGTGCGGGACCTGCTTCCCCGGGTGGTTCTGCCGCCGGTCACCGCAGTGGCGGCGGGCGCATGCGCGGTGTCGGCCACCGGCCTGCTCCTGCCCGCAGCGCTGCCGGCTGTCATCGCAGCGGCGCTGGTGTCCCTGATAGCCGCGCCGGCGGCGGCCCTGCTGGCAGACAGGATGTCCGCGCAGGCCGAGCAACGGCTTCGTTCGGGGGTCCTGCGCGACGTCGCTGCGGCGCTGGATGCACGGGCCGAACTGCACGCCAACGGTGTGGCGGCGCCGGTGCTGTCTGCCATCGGCGACGCCGATAAAGCTGCAACGGCGGCCTCGCAGCGGTCGGCGTGGGCGGAGGGACTGGGCCAGGCGCTCACCGTTCTCGCCTGCGGTGCCGCTGCCCTTGCCAGCGCCGCTTTGGCCGGACCGCAGGTGCTGGGCGGTTCCGTTGACGCTGCCACGGCCGCCGTCGTGGTCCTGCTGCAGCTGGCGCTCGTCGAACCGTACGCGGCCATGACGACGGCGGTCCGCCAGTACCCTGCGCTCCGCCTGGTCCTGGGCAGGGTCAGCGAAGCCGGTGTCCTGGACGCCGCCGGGGCCCCGGGTGCTGCCAGAACCGATTCCGATGCCGGGCGCTCCGATGCCGAGGACTCCGGCGGACTCGAGCCAGTGGCACAACGGCCCGATGCGCGGCCCGGCATAGAACTAGAGGCGTTGTCCGCCGCCTGGCCCGCCGGGCCGGAGGTCTTCACGGGCGTGTCGGCGACGGCTGAACCCGGCCGCTGGCTGGCCGTGACCGGAGCCTCGGGTTCCGGGAAATCCACCCTGCTGGCCGTGATGCTCGGATTCCTGCCGCCGCGATCCGGGCGTCTGGCCGTCAGCGGACGCGCGGCGTGGTGCCCCCAGGAAGCGCACCTGTTTGATTCCACCATCCGCGGCAACCTCATGCTCGGCCGGCCCGAAGGCAAGGCCGGCGACGCCGAACAGGAAATGGCCGACTCTCTGTCCGCCGTCGGACTGGAACCGTTGCTTCGCCGGCTGGCGGACGGCGCCGACACGCGGATCGGGCCGGCCGGCGCGTTCCTGAGCGGCGGGGAACGCCAGCGGCTCGCGGTTGCGCGGACGCTCATGACCGGGGCCGACGTGATCCTGCTGGACGAGCCCACCGCGCACCTTGACGCCGAGGCGGGCAGGGCCATGCTTGCTGACCTTCGCGAGGGCCTGAGCGGGCGGACCGTGGTACTCGTGACGCACAATCCTGACGACATCGACGCGGGGGACCGTCGGCTGGACCTCGATGCGGGTACCAGTACAGTGGCCGGAGCAGACGGCGCCGGCGGGCTTCCCCGTTTCAGTGATGACCACGGCGCGCCGGCCACCGCAACCGGGCCGGTTCTGGCGCGGGGCGGGACCGGCGGTTAGCCTGTTGGCATGCTGAACGACGACGCGCTGGCGCCTGGATCCTGGCGGAAATCCCTTGCTGGCCTGGGCCTGGACTGGCGTGCCGCGGCGGAGCCTGACGTGGAGGAGTGGGCTGCCCTGATCGCCCGGACGGCCGAGGTGGAAAAGCCGGTCTGGTTTGAGCGTGCCGCGGACCTTGAACAGATCCTCCAGTCGAAGAAGAACCCTCCGGCAGCCAACACCCTCCTGGTGCTGGACAGCCAATCCGTTCCCCGCGCCTATGCCCGCATGACCAAGAACAAGGAGGGCGACAAAGCCTACGGCTTCGGCTGCGTCGACCCCGCCTGGCAGCGCCAGGGGATCGGTATGGCGCTCATTGGCTGGCTCAGCGAGCGGACCGTCCAGCGCTTCGGGGAAGACAACGGTCCTGGGAGCGACCGGCCTGATGCCGGGCGGCCCGTGCCGCGTCTGCGCATCCACATGGAGCAGCAGCACGAGCACCAGCAGCAGCTGCTCCGCAAGGGCGGGTTCCGGGTGGTGCGCTTCTTCAACGAGATGCACCGCCAGCTGGACGGCCTCCCCCTTCCCGAAGTGCGGCTGGCCGACGGGCTGGACCTCGTGACCATGCGCCCGGAGCTCAGCGAGGACGTCCGGCTGGCCCACAATGCCTCATTCCGTGACCATTGGGGAAGCGAACCCCGGGATGAGGAGTCCTGGGGATTCACGGTCAATGATCCGCAGGCTAGGCCGGACCTGAGCGCCGTGGTCCTGGACCGCAGCTCCGGACTCGTTGCGGGCTACCAGCTGGCCACCCACGATCCGGACAGTGCGCTGTCCCGGGGCTACAGCGAGGGATACACGGACCTGCTGGGAGTGCGCCCTGAGTATCGCGGCCGCGGCATCGCCCAGGCCCTGCTCGCCGATGCCATGCGGCGCTTCGTGGCTGCAGGCCTGGACCGGGCGTCCCTGGACGTTGATTCAGAGAATCCCACCGGCGCGCTCGCGCTGTACGAAAAGATGGGCTACGCCGCCGTCAACAGAAGCCTGGCCTGGGACAAGGAACTGCCGCCGCGCAGCTGACCGCCGCGGCTGACCGCCGCGGGCGCAGCCGCCAGTTCCCCAGCTCAGGCGTCGACGTCGTGCAGGTGGTGGACGACGTCGTGCAGGAAGTACTGCGCGAGGGTCATGACCGTGAACTCCGAACCGTTGCTGCGGAGGCCTTTCCGGCCCCACTCGTCCTCGTGCACGCCGGCGAAGGACTCCGCGATCTGTTCGCCCTCGGCCGTCAGTTCGGCGCTCACGACGGCGGGGTCGGCGTTGGCGTAGTCCTTCTCCACCGCCGTTTTGTCCTGGTCCCAGTCCTCGAACCGGGCGTTGTCCTCGCTGAGCATGAGGTTCAGCCGGAGGTCGAAGAGGCTGAAAACGTCCCGGACGTGCGACGCGTACTCCAGCACGGACCACGTGGCGTCGTCCGGCCGTTCGGCCACGTCCGGCCGGCGAAGGGCCGCCCGCCAGCGGGGAAGCATGTTGGACACGCTCCCGGGAACCGTGGCCGGAGTGACTGTCGACGCGTCGAAGCCGCATTCGGGGCAGGGCCGGGTCAGCACCCAGGTCCAGTCCTTTTCGTCGGGGATGATAGGCATGCCCGTAGTCTAAGCCCCGGTCAGGCTGGGCCCAATGGCGTCCACTGCCTGTGACAGCGGGATGCCGGAGCCGTCCCGGCGGCCATGCTCCTGCGGAAGCGACCGCGCTACCCCTGCCAGTGACGAGGCCTTGGCCGGGCCGTGTCCCGCCCAGGCGATCAGGAGCGTGTCTTCGCCCTTGAGGAAGCGGTGTGCCCGTACGCCCGCCGTCGCCCGGCCCTTGGCCGGATACTCGGCGAACGCCGTGACTTTTCCGGCGCCGGGAGCGGTGCCCGGCAGGGCGCCGTCGGTTCCGGAAACCGTCACCACGACGGCGTCGTCGTCGCCTGGCGCGACGGTTCCGAAGAACAGGACCTGGTCCCCGGCGGCGAGCTTGATGCCGGCCATGCCGCCGGCAGTGCGGCCCTGCGGCCGGACGCTGCCGGCGCTGAAACGCAGCAGCTGGGCCTGCCGGGTGAGGAACACAAGGTCGACGTCGTCGGCCCCGGCCGGTTCAACACCCACCACGGTGTCCTTGTCCTTGAGGGCAATGACTTCCCAGTCCTCGCGGTTCAGGGGGTAGTCGGGCTGAACGCGCTTGACGATGCCCTGGGCCGTGCCGATTGCCAGGACCGTATCCAGCGGCGCGAAGGCAACGAGCGTCTCGCCCTTCAGGAGCGTGATGAAGTCCTTGGCGGGCACGCCGCCGGTCAGGTTGGGAAGCCCGGACATCGGGGGCAGGACGGGCATGTCCATGACCTGCAGGCGCAGCATCCGGCCGAGGGACGTGACGGCGGCGATTTCGCCGCGCGCGGAGGTTTTCACCACGGACCGGAAGACGTCGTGCTTTGACCGGGGTCCGGTCTCGGTGAGGGGCTCCTGGTTGGAGGTCCGGGCTATCTGTCCGCTGGCGGTAAGGATGGCCCAGCAGGGGTCATCGGCGATCTCCAGCGCGAGCGGCGCCGCCTTGCCCTTGCCTCCCGGTGCAGCTGCCAGGGCGGCGGCCACCGTGGGGGAGACCGCTTCGGACTCGAGCAGGACCGTCCGGCGGGGCGTGCCGTACTTTTCGGCGATTTCGGCCAGTTCGTCGGAGACCAGTTCGCGCAGGCGCTGGTCCGAACCCAGGATGGCTTCCAGTTCGGCGATCTCGCGCTTCAGCTGGTCCTGCTCTTTTTCGAGTTCGATCCGGGAATACTTGGTCAGCTGCCGCAGGCGCAGTTCCAGGATGTAGTTCGCCTGGATTTCCGTGAGGTCGTAGATGGACATCAGGCGTTCGCGGGCGGCGGACACCTCGTCCGAGGACCGGATGATCTGGATGACCTCGTCGATGTCCACGATGGCGATCAGGAGCCCCTCCACCAGGTGGAGGCGGTCCTTCTTCTTTTCCAGCCGGAACGAGGTGCGGCGCCGCACCACGTTGATGCGGTGGTCGACGTAGACGGACAGCAGCTGCACCAGGCCCAGCGTCTGCGGCTGGCCGTCCACCAGCGTGACGTTGTTGATGCCGAAGGAATCTTCCATCGGCGAGAAGCGGTAGAGCTGCTGGAGCACGGCGTTCGGGTTGAAGCCGTTCTTCAGCTCGATGACCAGGCGGAGTCCATGCTTGCGGTCCGTGAGGTCCACAATGTCGCTGATGCCCGTCAGCTTCTTGCCGTTGACGGCGTCCTTGATCTTCTCGATCACCTTTTCCGGGCCCACCATGTACGGAAGTTCGGTAACTACCAGGCCCGTGCGGCGGGCGGACAGCTGCTCCACCTCCACCTTGGCGCGGGTCTTGAACGAGCCGCGGCCGGTGGCATACGCGTCGCGGATGCCGTCCAGGCCCACGATCCGTCCGCCTGTGGGCAGGTCGGGGCCGGGGACGAACCGCATGAGGTCCTCGAGGGTGGCCTCCGGGTTGGCGATCAGGTGCCTGGCCGCGGAGATGACCTCCACCAGGTTGTGGGGGGCCATGTTGGTGGCCATGCCGACGGCGATGCCGGTGGCACCGTTGACCAGCAGGTTGGGGAACGCGGCGGGGAGCACGTCCGGCTGGGTCAACTGGTTGTCGTAGTTGGGGACGAAGTCCACCACGTCCTCGTCCAGGTGGTCCGTCAGCGTCAGGGCAGCCGCCGCCAGGCGGGCCTCCGTGTACCGCGGGGCCGCCGGGCCGTCGTCGAGCGAGCCGAAGTTGCCGTGGCCGTCGATCAGCGGCAGCCGCAGCGAAAAGTCCTGTGCCATGCGGACCATGGCGTCGTAGATCGCGGTATCGCCGTGCGGGTGCAGCTTGCCCATGACCTCGCCCACCACGCGGGCGCTTTTCACGTGGCCGCGGTCCGGACGAAGGCCCATTTCGCTCATCATGTAGAGGATGCGCCGCTGCACCGGTTTCAGGCCGTCGCGGGCGTCCGGGAGGGCCCGTGAATAGATGACCGAATATGCGTACTCGAGGAACGAGCCTTCCATTTCCGACGTGACGTCGATATCAACGATGTTCTCGGTGTAGTCCTGGACGGCGTCCCCTGCCGGGGCGGAACTTTGGCGGCGGGCCATGGGGCTGGTGGATCCTTAACGGTTTACTGGGGGAGTTTTAGCTAGGCTAAGCCTATGGTGGATCAGCCCGGGGACGGCGTATATCCGGAATATTGGGAAGCCGATGTCGTTCTGCGGGACGGCGGGACGGCTCATTTGCGCCCCATCCACCCCGCGGATGCCGACGCCGTGCAGGCCTTCCACACCGGCCAGTCGCAGAAGTCCATCTACATGCGGTTCTTCGCCTTCAAGGCGCGGCTCTCCAGCAAGGAGCTGAAGCGCTTCACGGAAGTGGACTACAAGGACCGGGTGGCGCTGGTGATCACCATCGGCGGGGAAATCCTGGGCATCGGCCGCTACGACCGGCTGGCCGATCCCGAAGAAGCCGAGGTTGCCTTCAATATAGCCGACGCCCACCAGGGCCGCGGCATCGGGTCCATCCTGCTGGAACACCTGGCCGCCGCTGCCCGCGAAAACGGCATCCGCAAATTCAGCGCCGAAGTGCTGCCGGAGAACCGCAAGATGCTGATGGTCTTCTCCGACGCCGGATACGACGTCAAACGGCACTTCGACGACGGCGTGGTGAGCCTGGAATTCAACATCGACCCGACGGAAAAGTCCCGGGCCGTGATGGAGGCGCGCGAGCACCGTGCGGAGGCGCGCAGCATCCAGGAGCTGCTGGCGCCCTCGTCGGTCGCCGTGATCGGTGCCAGCCGCAAATGGGGCACGGTGGGATACCAGCTGCTCGAACACATCATTGAAGGCGGCTTCACCGGCCCCGTCTATGCCATCAATCCCGAAGCCCTCGAACTCGCCGGGATGCTGTCCTTCGCCCGGCTCGCCGAAGTGCCCGACGCCGTCCGGCTGGCCATCATCGCCGTTCCCTACGAGGAAGTGCCCAAGGTGGTGGCGGACTGCGCAGCGGCGGGCGTCAAGGGCGTAGTCGTCGCCACAGCGGGGTACGCCGACGACGGCGGGCGCGGGCTGGCGCGGCAGCGCGAGCTGGTCCGCCAGGCCCGGTCCAACGGGATGCGCGTGATCGGCCCGGCGTCCCTCGGCATCGTCAACACCAATCCGGCGGTGTCTTTGAACGCGTCCATGGCACCGAGCCTGCCGCGCCGCGGCGGCCTGGGCTTGTTCAGCCAGTCCGCGGCCATCGGGGTGTCCCTCTACGCTGCCTCCAGCCGTCGCCGGCTGGGCCTTTCCACTTTTCTCTCCGCCGGCAACCGCGCGGACGTCTCCGGCAACGACATGATGCAGTACTGGGAAGACGACGTCGACACTGCCGCGGTGGGGCTCTACCTCGAATCCATCGGCAACCCGCGTAAGTTCTCCCGCCTGGCACGGCGGCTGGCCCGCACCAAGCCCGTCATTGTGGCGAAGTCGGACGCCATGGGGCTGCAGCTGCCGCCCGGGCACGCGGTGCGCACCACCCAGGCGCCCTCCGGCGCCCTCGATGCCATGATGCGCCAGTCCGGTGTCATCCGGGTGGAAACCATTGAACAGCTCATGGACGTCGCCCAGATCGTCTCCGGCCAGCCTCTCCCTGCCGGTGCGGACATTGCCGTGTTCAGCAACTCCCGGGCACTCGGCAAGGTGGTGGCGGACTCCGCCGCCGCGAACGGGCTGGGTGTTGAACGGATCGTCACCGACGTGGACCTCGACGCCGGCATGTCCCTCGCGCTGCCGGCCCTCCGCGACAGCCTGGCCCGGACCCTCGCGTCCGACTCAGTCCACGCCGTGGTGGTTGCACTGCTCCCCGCACGCGGCCTCACGGTCGAGAAAATCGCGGGTGTCCTGGCGGAGTGCTCGGCAGCGGCCGGGAAACCGGTGGTTGCCGCCTTCACGGGGATCCTGGACCCGTCCATTTATGTCGAGGGCATGGTTGGCGCAGAATCCGCCGCCGGTTCGGTGCCGTGCTACTCCAACCCGGGCGCCGCCGTTGCGGCGCTCGCCGCCGTCGTCAGGTACGCCGAGTGGGTGGACCGCGACAAGGGCCTGTTCGTGGAGCCTGAAGGCTGCGACCAGGAGAGTGTCCGGGCCGAACTGGAGGAACTGCTCCACGATGTCCCCGGTGAGCAGCTGGTGCAGCTGCCGCCGGCCACGGCGGCCACGCTGCTGGCGCATTACGGCATCCACGTGGTTCCCTCCGAAGGCTTCGAAACGCCCGACGAGGCCGTGGCGGCCGCGGACCGCCTGGGCTGGCCGGTGGTGCTCAAGACCATGGACCCCGCGCTGCGCCACAGGCTGGATCTTGGCGGCGTGCGGCTGGACATCCAGGACGCTGATTCACTGCGGCGGAACATCATCCAGATGCACCGTGCCCTGGCGCCGTACGGCTCGCCGTCCATGGAAGTCCAGACCATGGCACCGGTGGGGCAGGCCTGCACGTTCCGGGCCATTGAGGACCCGCTGCTGGGCCCCGTGGTGTCCTTCGGGCTGGCCGGCGACGCCGTGAACCTGCTGGAGGACTGGTCCCACCGCGTTCCCCCGTTGTCCGGCGCCGATGTCCACGACTTCATCCGCGCGCCGCGGGCCGCCCGGAAACTGTTCGGCTACCAGGGGCTTCCGGCCGTGGATGTGGCGGCGCTCGAGGACCTTGCCGCGCGGCTGACCTGGCTGAAGGACAACCACCCCGAGATAGCGCTGGTTGAGTTCAACCCCGTGCTGGCCGGCCCCCGGGGCGCCTCGATCCTGTCCGCCGATGTCCGGATCGCGAACGCCGCCCAGCGGACGGACAGCGCCCGGAGGGCCATGCGGAGCTAGCGGACGGCAGCAACCGCGCCGCGGCGGCCCGCTGCATGCTGGTGGCCCGCTGCACACTGGCGCGCCCGCTTGGCCGGGCTGCCGGACACACAGTTAGCAAGTGCCCAGCCGATCTGTGAAAATAGGGTAATGACCCAGCCTCCCACGTCGAAGCCGCAAGCACCCCGCTCCGGGCACCAGGCCGTACACAGCCACAGCGCACATGACCACGGCGCCCAGGGCCAGAGCCTCGAGGGCGCGCTCCAGCAGGCAGGCTTCTACCCCCGGCTGGTCGCCGATGTTGTTGACGACGCCCTGGATGGCCGTGACTGCATGGCGCACCTTGTGCACCTGGAAACGCATTTCGACCGCGCCGAGGTCCGCCGCCACATCACCGTGCTGGTGCTGACGGACGACATGCTGGTCATTGCCCACGTTGACGACCAGCAGCTGGACGAGGCCGGGGAACAGATCGTCGCCCAGATCTCCACCGAGTCCGTTCCCGTGGCGCAGATCCGTTCCGTGGTGCTGAGCTACATGTACGCCCAGCCGCAGAACTACAAGCCGTCCGATCCCGTCCGCGAACTGACGCTCTCCATTGCCTGGTCCGGCGGCCAGCGGCTGGACATGGGCCCGGCCAGCTGCGGAGACCCGCAGTGCGAAGCGGACCACGGCTACAGCGGCACGATCGCCCAGGAAGACATTGTGCTGCGCATCAGCGCCGAAGCCGACGGCCTGCAGGCCGTGCAGGACGCCAAGCTGTTCGCCCGGGCGCTGCGCGCTGTCAACACCGGGTCGGCCGCGCCCGTGCCGCACAGCGGCCCCGTGGCGGCGCCACGTCCCCGCACCGGCGTTTTCGGAAACCGCCTCAGCCGCGGGCACCAGCGCTGAGATGACGCCCGATAACCACACAGAGCCGTCAGCCATAGCCGTCGCCGAAGGTACTCCGGCCCCTTCGCCGCTGCCTCCCGCGCCCGCTTTCGGCCAACGGTCCATCGCGGAAGTCCTCACCAGTGCGGCCGCCAGCCTCGGGATCGAGGGCTTCGAGAACCGGCTGAACCTGCCGGCAGCCAAGAGGGTGTGCGTTGTGCTCGCAGACGGCCTGGGCCGCAACCTGCTGAAACAGAAGTCGGCGCACACGCCCTTCCTTCGGTCCGTGATGCAGCAGGGCCAGGGAGCCGTTCCGGTGGCCCTGGACTCCGCTTTTCCGTCCACTACGGCCTCCTCCCTCGCCAGCTTCGGCACCGGGCTCCCGGCCGGTCAGCATGGCATGGTGGGCTACGACGTCCTGGACCCCGGGCAGGACAAAGTGGTCAACATGCTGGGCAACTGGGATGCCGGTGTGGACCCCCGTGAGTGGCAGCCGTTTCCCACTGTCTTCGAGCAGGCCTCCGCCCACGCGGACGTCAGCACCATCAGCCTTCCGCAATTCGGCGCGTCACCCATGACGCAGGCTGCGCTGCGGGGAGGCCGGTTCATCGCCGCCAGCACGCCGCACGCAAGGACTGCCGCGGCGGCTGAAGCCATGCTCGGGGCCGAAAGCTCCCTCATGTACTTTTACGTCAACGACCTGGACAAGGCCGGGCACCGCTACGGCTGCCAGTCGGCGCAGTGGGAACACCAGCTCGAAGAACTGGATGCGACCGTACGGCGCCTCAACGCAACCCTGCCGCCGGGGACCACGGTCCTGCTGACGGCAGACCACGGCATGCTGGACGTCCCGGCATCGCAGCGTTTCGACTACTCCGCAGAGCCGGCCCTCATCGAGGGCGTGCGGCATACGGCGGGGGAGCCCCGCATGGTGCACCTGTACCTTGAGCCCGGAGCCGGGGAGCAGCACCGCGCCCGGCTGATCGACGCGTGGCGCGCGAGGTTCGGCGACAGGATCTGGGCGTTCACCCGGGAAGAGGCTGTGTCCGCCGGGCTGTTCGGCGCGGTCAGGCCGGAGGTCAGCCCCCGGATCGGAGACGTTATGATCGCTGCCCGGGATGCCCTGGCGTTTTACGACACCCGACGGGTGCGTCCCACAGCCCTCGAGGTGGTGGGGCAGCACGGCTCACTGACCAAGGCGGAACGTGAGGTTCCACTGCTGTGTTTCCAGGCCCAGGGCAGAAAGGGAGCGCGTGGCTGAACTCGTCTTCTTCTCGGGCACCATGGACTGCGGAAAATCCACCCTCGCCCTGCAGATGGACCACAACCACCGGGCCCGGGGCCGCGGCGGTGTCCGCTTCAGCCGCAACGACCGTGCCGGCGGTGCACGGATCTCCAGCCGCCTCGGACTGGAGACCGATTGCGTGGAGGTCCTCGATACCACGGACTTCTGGGATGAGGTTATCGAGCGCCGGACCCGCGGCCTCCGGGTGGACTACCTCATCTGCGATGAGGCCCAGTTCTACTCGCCGTCGCAGGTGGAGCAGCTCGCCCGCGTTGTGGACGAGATCGACGTGGACGTGTTTGCGTTTGGCATCAGCGCGGACTTCCGCACCCGGTTGTTCCCTGGATCCCAGCGGCTCATCGAACTTGCTGACCGTGTCCAGGTCCTGCAGGTGGAAGCGCTCTGCTGGTGCGGACGGCGGGCCACCCACAATGCCCGCACGGTGGACGGTGTGATGGTGACCGAAGGCGCGCAAGTAGTGGTGGGCGACGTCGACATGGCCGGAGACCAGACGGCTGCCGGCGCGGCGGACCACACGCCCGTGGTGGGGTACGAAACGTTGTGCCGGCGGCACTTCATGCGGCGGGTCACGGCCCACGGGGCCAACGTCATGGCCCAGCAGGACCAGTTGCTGCCGTTCGAGGTGGACGCTTGCCTGTGGCGCGGCTCAGGGGAAACCCGCCGCAGCTGACCGGCTGTTCCTGCCGCGGGCAGTTCAGCCGCGGGGCGGTTCAGTCGCCGCGTGCTCCGAAGACAATTTCATCCCAGCTTGGCACGCTGGAGCGCTTGGGCTTCGACGGCTGACGTTCGGGCGGCTCAACCTCCCGGTCGCTCCTGGTGTCATTCCTGGTACCGGCAAGTGCGTCGTCCCGGCTTCGCTTGGGGCTCCCACCGCCAAGCAGCTCATCCAGGCCCACGTTCGGAGCGGCTTCGCGGTTCCAGCCGGATTGGCGGACTGGAGCCGATTCCGGGACGGGTGCGGGTTCAGGTCCGGTGACCTCTTCCCGGTCCGGGGCGGCCTCGGGTGCCGCCGCGATGCTGCCGGCTTCCGCCGCGGGTGCCTCGTCCGGATCCGTGACCGGGTGCAGCGGGGATGCCACAATCGTGATTTCGCGGGTTTCCGTGCTGACGCCGTCGTGAAGTTTCAGCCGGTCGTCGTCATCGTCGGAGTGCCGCGGTGCAAGGCTCAGGCGGGAAAGCATGGAGACGCGGCCCTCGCGTTTCCGGGTGAACGAATCTCCCTTGGCGGCCGGCGCATCGGCCTCTTCGCCGCTGTGCGCGTCGGTCCCGCTGTCGTCGGCCCCGGGCTCAGCCACCACTTCCGAGGGCCGGGGGTGGGCCGCAGGAACACCGTTGGTGAGCAGCGTTGCCAGTGCGTCGTCGCCGTCTTCGTCCACACCCAGCCGCTGGCCGCGGCGCGAGCGCAGCATGTCGAGCAGGCCGTCAGAATCCTTGCCGGATTGTCCCGCCGCCGTCCGGGCGGCAGCCGCCTCGGCATCTGTTTCGAAGTCAAAAGGGCGGTCGGAAACTGCGGACAGGCGGCGGGCCGGCACCGGACCGTCCAGCGGCTCCAGTTCGCTCAGCTGCTGGGCCCAGCGGTTGGCGTTATGCAAGGACTTCCGGGCGGGACTGAAGGTCCACATGGCCGGAGGTTCCTCGCCGATGCTGGCGTGGCCGCCCGGTTTGGCCTCGAAGCGGGCAACCACGGTCCAGGTTCCGTCCGGGCGCCGCCAGGAATCCCACTCCACGGTTGAGGATTCGATGCCATGGGCCGTCAGCCGGTGGGAAACCATGTCGCCGAGGGTGGCCGGGTTGTCTCCGAAAGCGGAGCGGTAGACGTCGTGGCCGGGAGCGGGTGAAGCCACTTCGATCTTCCGGGCCTGCTGGGCCACGTATTCACGTTCGGCGAGTACCGGGCCTTCGTAGCGCTGGACCTTGGCCAGTGGAATACCTGAGAGTTCTGAAACCTCGGTAGCCGTGGCACCGCTTCTGATGCGCGCCTGAATATCCCGTGGGGACATCGCGATGGGCGCAACTGTAGCGGCACTCCGCGCCGGAGAGCGGCTGGCCGCGAGCCGGAGAGCTTCGTCGATCGGCAGCTGGAACATCTCGCCGCCGGTGCCGCTCAACAGGAGATGCTCTCCGTCGTCGTGGACGCCTACAAGCCGTAGATCCCGCATACAATCCTCCACCCTGGCATTACTGACATTCGAAACTCTGCCATCCGGCAGCCGTTTTTCCGGGGAGGGGAGAGGGCGCGCCGCGATATTCCGCGACTTTCCGGGCAGTCCGGCGCCTCCGGTTGCCTTCCGACTTGCTCCAGACGGGAATCAACCGGAAAAACTCTCGCTTTCGCAGTCCGCATAGGGAAAAATGGGCGCCTAAGTCGGGCACAAAACCGGGCAATCCAGCGTTTACATCGGTGAACCGGACCAGGGGTCAGCCACAAGGGTGCAGTTGCCCGGAGGCGCAGTCGCCGGGACCGGCGATCCAACCGAACAAAGCGGAGTGTGAGCAGAAACTAATGGCGACAGATTATGATGCGCCGCGGAAAACAGAAGAGGACCTGAGCGAAGATTCCATTGAGGAATTGAAGACCCGGCGTTCGGACAAGCCAACGGCTGTGGTGGATGTTGACGAAACGGACCTGGCCGAAGGCTATGAACTCCCGGGTGCTGACCTGTCCGGCGAGGAACTCCTGGTCCGCGTCATGCCGGCCCAGGCTGATGAATTCACCTGCTCGTCATGCTTCCTTGTCCGTCACCGCTCGCAGATCGCCCGCGAAAAGAACGGGTTGCTCTTCT
This sequence comes from Arthrobacter oryzae, assembly GCF_030812315.1. Taxonomy (GTDB): domain Bacteria; phylum Actinomycetota; class Actinomycetes; order Actinomycetales; family Micrococcaceae; genus Arthrobacter; species Arthrobacter oryzae_B. The sequence continues at coordinate 140,292 of NZ_JAUSSM010000008.1, forward strand.
GCAAGGACTGCGAAGGCTGACGGGGCCGGGAAGCTATCCGGAAGTGCCACGAGCCGGGCGCATCACGTGTTGGTGAGTGCCGCCGTCAGTTGTGCCGGCCGCCGCGTGGACGTGAGCCAGTACGGAGTGGGATCGGAAGGATCCGTGATTTCGATCCTGACCACCGGATCCACCCAGCCGCGGATGCAGAGATAGGCCAGTCCGTTCAGGCGGGGGCCGCGTTCGGCCGTGGCCTCCTTGCCGCTGAACTGCGTCACAGCTCCGATGTAGCGGCGCTCGATGGTGGCCCGCCCCACTTGGAGCGTGTCCGCGGTTACCGTGATCGACGGCGTGGACAGGATGAGCAGAACCGTAATGATGACGAACAGCACCACTGCGGCCGTAATGCCGGCCGCAATGCTGATCGGGGCGAACACCAGGATGCCGGCGCCGGAGAGTCCGGCCGCCACCAGCCAGATCCACAGATTGGGGTGGAGTTTCTCGCTGTAAAGAACGGTTGTTCCGCGGGGTGTGCTGTTGGGGGCAGGCACAGCTGCACTAGATTCCGGCATAGTCCCAGCTTTCCACCTTTTCCGGGGCATTTCACCTTGGCTTCGGCGCCGCCGCGGCGCCCGGCGGCTAGGCCCGGGGCCGCAACGGGCGTTAGAGTGAATGACTGTGACTGAAGAAACTGCAGCCGTGACTACTTTGCCGCCAAATTCCCTGGAAGGCGGCGCCGGCGCCTACGGATCGCCCACCCTGTCGGTCCAGTTGAAAATGCTCGACGCCGGCCTCGAAGCCCCCTCTTACGCCCACCCCGGCGATGCCGGAGCGGACCTCCGTGCGCGCGAGGACGTGGTCCTCGAACCGGGCGAACGCCGACTGGTACCCACCGGTGTCTCCATAGCCCTGCCGAACGGCTACGTCGCCCTCATCCACCCGCGCTCGGGGCTCGCCACCAAGCACGGACTGACAGTGGTCAACGCCCCGGGAACGGTCGACGCCGGATACCGCGGCGAGATCGCTGTGACCTTGCTGAACACGGACCGCGAGAAGGCCATTGAGCTGCGGCGCGGCGATAGAATTGCACAGATGGTCATTCAGCGCGTGGAATACGCGCAGTTTGTGGCCGTTGCGGAATTGAGCGACTCAGTCCGCGGTGACGGCGGCTTTGGTTCCACTGGCGGATTCGCAGCACTGCAGGCCTAGCCCCGGCGCTGCTGGCTTTGTCGGCGCTGCATGACTTACCGCGCTGCCCAAGGTGCACGGCGGGGACAAGATCACAACTAAGGAGACAACCCGATGGTTTTTGGGCGTGGCAAGAAGGCCAAGAAGGACCAGGCGGCAGAGCCCGGGGAAGCCCCGGAGACTGCGGACGCCGTTGCCGCGGACAGCACGGGCCGGGAAGCCACTGGGCCTTTCGACGTCTCGGAAATCGAGAGCACCGACGGTTACGTCGACCTCGGCGCCCTCCTGATTGCACCGCGTGAAGGGCTCCAGCTTCGCCTTGAGGTTGAGGAAGCCACCCAGCGGGTTGTGGCCGTCACCATGGACCTTGACGGTTCGAGCCTGCAGCTGCAGGCTTTCGCTGCCCCGCGCAGCGAGGGACTTTGGGACGAAATCCGTGAACAGATCGGACAGTCCGTAGGAAGCCAGGGCGGGCAGGTCGAAGAGGTTCCCGGGGCCTTCGGCACTGAGCTGGTCGCGAAGCTTCCGGCAGGCACAGGCGACGGCGCGGGCGGCTACCGCGTGGCCCGCTTCATCGGCGTCGACGGTCCCCGCTGGTTCCTCCGCGGCGTATTGGGCGGCGAAGCTGCCGTCGACCGCGATGCTGCCGCTAACCTTGAAGCCCTGTTCCGCCAGATCGTGGTGGTCCGGGGCGAGAGCCCGATGCCGCCGCGTGACCTCCTCCAGCTCCGCCTGCCTAAGGATTCCACCCCTCAGCCGCCGCAGGGCGCCCCCGACTTCCAGCAGCCCGAGCGCGGACCGGAGATCACCCAGATTGGCTGACCCGGCCGGCGAATTTCTGCAGCCCGAACTCTCCATCAGTGGATTGCCGGACCGTGGACGTGTGCTGTGCCGTGGCTTTATTGAATCCGTGACCTACGTTCCGGCCTCGCAGGTGGCTTCGTTCATCGCGATCGTCACGGACCACGACGTTCCGCGCAGCAGGGGCGGCTTTGCCGCTGTCGCCGCAGAGCCGCCGACGGCGCGGAAACCCGGGGGAACGGGCCGCCGCGACCGGTTGCGGGTTGTATGGCTCGGCCGCCGGCGCGTCCCGGGCGTGGACCCCGGCTGCGAGCTCCGCCTGGAAGGCATGCTGACGTTTCGCGACGGACTTCCCACCATGTTCAATCCCCGCTACGAAATACTGTCCCGCCAGGAGAACCAATGACGCCGTCCGAGAACCCGGATCCGACAGCCGGGCCTCCCAAGCCACGGCCCACACCGGAGACCCCTTCAGTGGCTGACCTCGCGGAAGGCTACGCTGTCAAGGCCGGGCTGCACCGGTCAAAGGACGGCAACATTGACGTGCTCAAGAGTGCGGGCGGAGTACAGGGCATCGCCGAGAGCGTTGTGCCCGGCCTCATGTTCCTGGTGGCCTTCACTATTACCCGCGAGCTGACGCTTTCACTGGTTGCGGCACTGGCGGCGGCCGCGGTTTTCACCGTGACCCGGCTGGTCCAGCGGCGCCCGCTGACCCAGGCACTCGGCGGGATCGCCTTGGTCGGCATTTCCGCGTGGCTGGCCAACACCACCGGCAAAGCGGAGGATTTCTATGTCCTCGGATTCTTTACGAACGCCGCCTACATCACGGGATTGGTACTTTCGATAGCGCTCCGCTGGCCGATAGCCGGACTGCTGTTCGGCTTCATCCGGAACGAGGGCCTGGAATGGCGCAAGGACCCGGCCCGGGTCAAGGCCTATCGCCTGGGCACATGGGTGATCGTGGCCGTCCTGGTACTCCGGCTGCTGGTCCAGGTGCCGCTGTACCTCCTCGGCGAGCAGGGCCTGACAGGCCTTGCCACCACCCGCCTCATCATGGGCGCCCCGCTGTACATCCTGGGCATATGGGTTGCATGGCTCATCACCAAGCCCCTGGCGCCGGCGCAGCCTTTGGCACAGCCCGGGGATCCTTCACAGCCGGGCGCGCAGCCTGGCGCGCCGTCGCAGAACTAGCCGTCGAAGCCGTCGTCCTCCGGAGCCTGCTGCTCCGGCAGTTCGGCGGCAGCTGCGTTCCCGTCGCCTGATCCCTGCTTACCGTCGGGTTCGTTTTCCTGCTGCTGTTCCGGGGACAGCAGCGCCCGAAGGCTGTCTTCGGCTGCGATCGTGGTGACGAAAAACAGTTCGTCGCCGCCGTCGATCACATCGTCCCGGCTCGGCGTGATCGGAGCCTGGTCCCTGAGGATCGCCACCAGCGTGGAATCTTCAGGCCAGTCGATGCCTCCCACGGTGAGCCCGATGACATGCGAGTCATGGGGAACCGTGAATTCCACGAGGGACGAAACCCCTGTCTGCAGGGTTAGCAGCCGGACAAGGTCCCCGATTTCCACCGCTTCCTCAACGAGGGCGGTCATGAGTTGCGGGGTGTTGACGGCGACGTCGACGCCCCACGAATCGTTGAACATCCAGTCGTTCTTGGGGTTGTTGACGCGTCCGACAGTGCGGCCGACGCCGAACTCGGTCTTCGCCAGCAGCGACACCACAAGGTTGACCTTGTCGTCTCCTGTGGCTGAAACCACCACTTCGGCGTCTTCAAGCTTGGCATCCTGGAGCGTGCTCAGCTCGCAGGCGTCCCCGACCAGCCAGTGCGCGCCCCGGAGCCCGCTGCGACCGATCACCTCCGGCTTCAGGTCGATGAGCAGGATCTCGTGCTTGTGGGCAAGGAGCTCACGGGCAATCGAGGAACCGACGCTGCCTGCCCCGACGATGACGACTTTCACTTACTGCTCCTTGGGGGGTTCTTTGGCAAGAATGTGGCCGACTTCGGCGCTGCGGTCCACGCGCAGCATGGCATGGACCGTGTCGCCCTCCTGGTAGGACGTACTGGCCCCGGGCAGCATCCCCTCGCCGAACCGGGTCAGGTAGGCAATGCGGATTCCGGCCACCTTCTCGATTTCCGCCACGGAGTGGCCGATCCACGACGGGTCGAGGTCGATTTCGGCGAGAACAAGACGGCCCGACGGCTCACGGAAATCCCCGGCGAGGTGCTGTTCGGGCAGGATCCGGCGCAGTACCTGGTCCGCGCTCCAGCGAACCGCCGCGACAGTGGGAATGCCCAGGCGCTGGTAGATTTCGGCCCGGCCGGGGTCATAGATCCTGGCCACGACGTGGGGGACGTGGAAAGTTTCGCGGGCGACCCGGGTGGCCAGGATGTTGGAGTTGTCACCGCTGGACACGGCGGCGAAGGCGTAGGCCTCGCTCACGCCTGCCTGTTTCAGGGTTTCCCGGTCGAAACCGACTCCCGTCACCTTGCGGCCGGAAAACCCGGTGCGAAGCCTGCGGAAGGCACGGTCGTCCTGGTCGATGATGGCCACCGAATGGCCCGCATCCTCGAGGGTGTGCGCCAGCGTCGCTCCCACGCGTCCACAACCCATGATCACGAAGTGCGCCACCCGTGCCTCCTCAGTCCTCTGTCCTGTTGCTGCGTAAGACTCTACCGGCCAAACGGCCCGCCGGGACGCCCGGCCCGGCGTCCTGCAGATCCCTCCCGGCCCCCGCGGAGGCACCATGCGGAGGCCGTCATGACATCGCGTCCGAATCAGACTAGCTTTGTGGAGTGCTGACAATATTGAATGCCGTGAAGCGGGTGCTCGTGGGGAGGCCCTTCCGGAACGACCGGCTGGCCCACACCCTGTTGCCAAAGCGGATCGCGCTTCCGGTTTTCGCCTCAGACGCCCTGTCCTCGGTGGCCTATGCACCTGACGAAATCCTGCTGACCCTGGCCCTGGCGGGCGTGAGTGCGGTGGCGTTTTCACCCTGGGTTGGCCTCGCCGTCATGGTGGTTTTGCTCACGGTGGTGGCCTCCTACCGCCAGAATGTGCACGCCTACCCGTCCGGCGGGGGCGACTACGAAATAGCCAACGTCAACCTGGGCAAGCACGCCGGCCTGACAGTAGCGTCGGCCCTCCTGGTGGACTACGTGCTCACCGTCGCCGTTTCGATGTCATCGGCCGCAACATACCTCACCACCGCAGTTCCCGCCCTTCACGGCCAACAGGCCATGATCGCCACCGTGGGCGTGGTCATCCTTGCGCTCGTGAACCTGCGGGGAATCAGGGAAGCGGGAAGCGTCTTCGCCGTCCCCACGTATATCTTCATGGCATCCATCCTGGGCATGACGGCCATCGGCATCTTCCAGGCGGTCACCGGCCAGCTGGGGGAGGCACCGTCCGCCGACTTCACGATCGTGCCCCAGGCCGGTTTCGACGAAGGGCTGGTTGGGCTGGCCGGGGCCTTCCTGCTGCTCCGGGCGTTCTCCTCGGGCGCCGCTGCCCTGACCGGCGTGGAAGCCATCAGCAATGGCGTCCCCAACTTCCAGAAACCCAAGAGCAAGAACGCGGCAACCACCCTGCTCCTGCTAGGCCTCATCGCCTCCGCGATGCTCGCCGGCATCATCTACCTGGCGAATGCCACCAAGGTACACATTGTGCTGGACCCGGCCACGGAGTTCCTCGTCAACGGGCAGCCCCTCCCGGAGAACTACATCCAGAGCCCTGCCATCAGCCAGATAGCCCAGACCATCTTCGGCCCAGGCTCACTGCTGTTTTACATCGTGGTGGCCGCGACGGGCGTGATCCTGGTTTTTGCCTCCAACACCGCCTTCAACGGCTTTCCGGTGCTCGGATCCATCCTGGCGCAGGACGGCTATCTGCCGCGCCAGCTGCGCACACGCGGTGACCGGCTGGCCTTCAGCAACGGCGTCCTGGCCCTGGCCGCCGGTGCCCTGGTGCTCATCCTGTCGTTCAACGCCGACGTCACGAAGCTCATCCAGCTGTACATCGTGGGGGTCTTCATTTCGTTCACGGCCAGCCAGCTTGGAATGGTCAGGCACTGGGGGCGCGAACTGAAACTGGCGCGGGACAAGGCCGTTCGCCGCCGGATGCTCAAGTCGCGCACCATCAACATGGTCGGGTTCGGCATGACGGCCCTGGTCCTCACCATCGTCCTGATCACCAAGTTTGAGCAGGGAGCCTGGATCGCGCTGCTGGCAATGTTCGTGCTCTTCCTCATCATGTGGAGCATCCGAGCGCATTACGACAACGTGGCCAAGGAACTTGCCGTGGACGAGGATTCCTCGCCGCGCGCCCTGCCGTCGCGGGTCCACGCCGTGCTGCTGGTGTCCCACGTCCGCAAGCCCGTACTCCGGGCGCTGGCCTACGCCCGCGCGTCGCGGCCGTCGCGGCTCGACGCCATTACGGTGGACATCAACGCAGAGGAAACCGCCCATACCCTTGCCGACTGGGAAAAGCTGGAAATTCCGGTGCCGCTGACGGTCCTCGCAAGCCCGTACCGGGAAACGGTGACTCCCATCATGGAGTACGTGAAGAACATGCGGCGGGATTCGCCCCGTGACCTCATCGTCGTCTACATCCCCGAGTACGTGGTGGGTAAATGGTGGGAACAACTGGTCCATAACCAGACCGCCCTGCGTATCAAGACCCGTCTCCATTTCGAGCCGGGAGTCATGGTGGCCAGTGTGCCCTGGCAGCTGAAATCGTCCGAAGAAGCCAAGAAAATGCAGGATATCCAATGAACCCCGAGACCCAGACCCGCACGCACGCCGAACTCGTGGTGGATATCGGGCCCATAGCCCACGGCGGGCACTGCGTTGCCCGCCACGAGGGCCGCGTGGTGTTTGTCCGCCACGCCATCCCCGGCGAAAAAGCCCGGATCCGGCTGACCGACGCCGGCGAGGGATCGAAGTTCTGGCGTGCCGACGTCGTCGAAGTACTGGAATCCTCTCCCGAGCGGGTACCTCATTTCTGGCACCTGGCGGATTCCCTCCGGTCCTGGTCCCACGGCCACGCGCCGGTGGGCGGCGCGGAGCTGGGCCACATGTCACTCGGACACCAGCGAAGCCTCAAGGCTGCAGTCCTGGCCGAACAGCTGAAGCGGCTCGCCGGCGTCGAACATCCCGCCGTGTGGGCTGACCCCGCCGGGCGGGAGAACATTGTTGAACCGGTGGGCGAAGCGGCCGCCGGCACGGCGGACGCACCCGGCCTGGGCTGGCGCACCAGGGCAAGCTTTGCCGTGACGCCCGGCGGCAAGCTGGGCATGCACGCCCACCGATCCGACCAGGTCATTCCGGTCCGCGAGATGCCGCTGGCGGTGGCCGGCATCAACGACCTCCGGCTGTGGGACATTGACCTCCAGGGCATTGAACGCGTGGAAGTCGCTGCTCCCGCCAACGGATCGCGCCCCCTGGTGCTCCTGGCCCCTGCCGAGGGCACACGCGCCAAGCGCCTCAGCGCCATCCTGGCGCAGCTGCCCCCCGAGGTATCGGTGGCCAGCTTCGACCCCGCCAAGGGCGAGGCGCTCCAGCTGCGCGGGCGCACCTGGGTGCAGGAGTCGGCCGCCGGCCACGAGTACCGCGTCACGGGGGAGGGCTTCTGGCAGATCCACCGTGACGCACCGGACACCCTCGTCGGGGCAGTCAAGGACTTCCTTCACGACGGCGGGTACCTGGAACCGGGCGCCGTGGTGGCGGACCTGTACGCAGGCGCCGGGCTGTTCACGGCCGCGCTGGCCGATGCCGTGGGCGTCACCGGATCCGTGCTTTCCGTTGAGGGTGCCCCCGGAACCAGCCGGGATGCCCGGAAGAACCTGCACGGCGCAACCCAGGTGGAGATCGTGCAGGGCAGGGTTGAACGCGTCCTGCGCCAAACGCCCCGAAACTTCGACGCACTGGTGCTCGACCCGCCCCGCGCGGGTGCAGGAAAGGCCGTGGTCAGCCAGCTGATGGCGGCCGGTCCGCGGGCCATCGCCTACGTGTCCTGCGACCCGGCGTCCTTCGCCCGGGACCTGGGGTACTTCCAGCAGGGGGGCTGGTCACTTGCGGGGCTGCGGGCGTTCGACCTGTATCCGCACACGCACCACATGGAGACAGTGGCGTTGCTGACGCCCCGCGCCTGATGTGACTAGGATGGGCGTAGTAGTCCCACGTCGCGCGCCGAATTCTCGGCTGACCCCATGCTCTTTTGTATGACCTTGCACTAATTAGGATGGCCTAACTAGCAAGCGGTCTACCGCGCGACAAAGATGAAACTGTTGCGAGAGGAGTCCTGCGATGAGCATTGTGGACAGCTTCGGTTCAAAAGGCAAACTTAATGTAGCCGGTACCGAATACGAAATTTTCCGGTTGAACTCCGTTGAAGGTGCAGAAAACCTTCCGTTCAGCCTCAAGGTATTGCTTGAAAACCTGTTGAGGACCGAGGACGGCGCGAACATCACGGCCGATCACGTCCGAGCACTGGCCGGTTGGGATCCCAACGCCCAGCCCGACACTGAAATCCAGTTCACGCCGGCGCGTGTGATCATGCAGGACTTCACTGGCGTGCCCTGCGTTGTCGACCTCGCCACCATGCGTGAGGCAGTCAAGGAGCTCGGCGGTGACCCCAAGCGGGTCAATCCGCTGGCACCTGCCGAGATGGTGATCGACCACTCGGTGCAGATCGACGCATTCGGTAACTCCGGCGCACTGGAGCGCAACATGGAGATCGAATACCAGCGGAATGGTGAGCGCTACCAGTTCCTGCGCTGGGGCCAGACCGCGTTTGACGACTTCAAGGTCGTCCCGCCGGGAACCGGCATTGTGCACCAGGTCAACATCGAGTACCTGGCCCGCACCGTGATGACCCGCGAAATTGGTGGCGTCCTGCGTGCCTACCCGGACACCTGCGTCGGCACCGACTCGCACACCACCATGGTCAACGGCCTCGGCGTGCTGGGCTGGGGCGTTGGCGGCATTGAGGCCGAGGCCGCAATGCTGGGCCAGCCCGTTTCCATGCTGATCCCGCGCGTCGTGGGCTTCAAGCTGACCGGTTCCATCCCGGCCGGCGCCACCGCCACCGACGTCGTCCTCACCATCACCGAGCAGCTGCGTAAGCACGGTGTCGTGGGCAAGTTCGTGGAGTTCTACGGCGAAGGTGTGGCGGCAGTGCCGCTGGCCAACCGCGCCACCATCGGCAACATGAGCCCGGAGTTCGGCTCCACGGCAGCAATGTTCCCGATCGACGACGTCACCATCGAGTACCTGCGCCTCACCGGCCGCTCGGAGCAGAACGTCGCACTCGTGGAGGCCTACGCAAAGGAACAGGGCCTCTGGCACGACCCTTCGCACGAGATCAAGTTCTCCGAGTACCTCGAGCTGGACCTGTCCACGGTCGTTCCCTCCATCTCCGGCCCGAAGCGTCCCCAGGACCGCATCGAGCTCACGGATGCCAAGGAGCAGTTCCGCAAGGACATCCACAACTACGTGAGCATCGAAGACGGCAGCGTCGACGAGTCCCTGGAAGAGTCCTTCCCGGCCTCCGATCCGCCCTCGTTCACCCACGCTGATTCGCACACCACGGAAACCGCACGCGTGGTCTCCGCAGCGAACGGCGCGCACGGGCGTCCGTCCACCCCGGTGCATGTTGTCACTGAAGATGGCCGCGAGTTCGAGCTGGACCACGGAGCGGTGTCCATCGCCTCGATCACGTCCTGCACCAACACGTCCAACCCGTCCGTGATGCTCGCCGCAGCACTGCTGGCGCGCAACGCCGTGGACAAGGGCCTGACCTCCAAGCCGTGGGTCAAGACCTCCGTGGCTCCCGGCTCCAAGGTAGTCACTGACTACTACGAGAAGTCCGGCCTCACCCCGTACCTGGAGAAGCTCGGCTTCTACATCGTGGGCTACGGCTGCGCCACCTGCATCGGCAACTCCGGCCCGCTCGACGCCGAAATCTCCGAGGCCATCCAGGCCAACGACCTTTCCGTCACCGCCGTGCTGTCCGGTAACCGCAACTTCGAAGGCCGGATCAACCCGGACGTGAAGATGAACTACCTGGCCTCCCCGCCGCTGGTCATCGCCTACGCCCTGGCCGGCTCCATGGACTTCGACTTCGACACCGATTCCCTCGGACAGGACGAAGCAGGCAACGAGGTCTTCCTGAAGGACATCTGGCCGAACCCGGTCGAGGTCCAGCAGGTCATCGATTCCTCCATCGACAAGGAAATGTTTGCCCGCGGCTACGAGGGCGTCTTCGACGGCGACGACCGCTGGAAGGCCCTCGACACCCCGGCCGGCGACACCTTCGCCTGGGACGAGAAGTCCACGTATGTCCGGAAGCCCCCGTACTTCGAGGGCATGAAGGCCAAGCCGGAGCCCGTCACTGACATCTCCGGAGCCCGCGTGCTGCTCAAGCTCGGCGATTCCGTCACCACGGACCACATCTCCCCGGCTGGCTCCTTCAAGTCGGACACCCCGGCAGGCCAGTACCTCCTGGCCAACGGCGTGGAGCGCAAGGACTTCAACTCCTACGGCTCACGCCGTGGAAACCACGAAGTCATGATCCGCGGCACCTTCGCGAACATCCGCATCAAGAACCAGCTGCTCGACGGCGTCGAAGGCGGTTTCACCCGCGACTTCACGCAGGCAGACGGCCCCCAGGCCTATGTCTACGACGCCGCCCAGAACTACCAGGCAGCCGGCACCCCGCTGGTGGTCCTGGCAGGCAAGGAGTACGGCTCCGGTTCGTCCCGTGACTGGGCCGCCAAGGGCACCGCGCTCCTGGGCGTCAAGGCTGTCGTGGCCGAAAGCTACGAGCGCATCCACCGCTCCAACCTGATCGGCATGGGCGTCCTGCCGCTGCAGTTCCCGGCCGGCGAATCAGCTGCCACCCTGGGCCTGACCGGTACGGAAACCTTCGCAGTTGAGGGCGTGACCGCCCTGAACGAAGGCACCACGCCGAAGACGCTCAAGGTCACCGCCACGGCTGAAGACGGCTCCGCCAAGTCCTTCGACGCGGTCCTCCGCATCGATACCCCGGGCGAAGCCGACTACTACCGCAACGGCGGCATCCTGCAGTACGTGCTGCGCCAGATCTCCGCCAGCTAACGGCAGAGGGCTAACCGGCACTCACCAAAAGCTCCGGCCTGTCAATGACAGGCCGGAGCTTTTGCGTCCCGGCCCGTCCCGGCGCCCGGCCAGCCGCCGAGGCGGTAGAGTTAAATGGCATGTCTACCACCCCGAAGGAGGCCCCGTTGGGAATTTTGGACACCATCCGGAATCCGCAGGACCTGAGCAAGTTGACCGAAGAACAGCTGTCACAGCTGGCTGCGGAGGTCAGGAGTTTCCTGATCGGCAACGTGTCGCAGACGGGTGGCCACCTCGGACCGAACCTCGGCGTCGTGGAACTGACCATCGCCGTACACCGCATTTTTGATTCCCCCCGCGACAGCATCGTCTTTGATACCGGACACCAGTCGTACGTCCACAAACTCCTCACCGGACGCCAGGACTTCAGCACCCTCCGCCAGGAAGGCGGGATGTCCGGCTACCCGGACCGGGCCGAGTCCGAGCACGACATCGTGGAAAGCTCCCATGCTTCCTCCTCGCTGTCCTGGGCCGACGGCATCTCCCGCGCCCGGCAGCTGACCGGCGACGGCGACCGCTATGTGATTGCCGTGGTGGGCGACGGCGCCCTGACCGGCGGCATGGCCTGGGAAGCGATCAATAACATTGCCGCGGACAAACGCCGGCGCGTGGTCATCGTGGTGAATGACAACGGCCGGTCATATGCACCCACCGTGGGCGGCTTTGCCGACTATCTCGCATCACTGCGTCCCACTATCGATTCCTTCCGTGCGGCCCCGGCTTACGAAGGCACGCTGGACTGGTGGAAGCGGAAGCTCCAAAACGGCGGACCCGTGGGCCAGTTCACCTACCGGAGCCTGCATGCCATGAAGAAGGGCATCAAGGACTGGTGGGCACCGCAGGGCATGTTCGAGGACCTGGGCATGAAGTACATCGGCCCTGTCGACGGCCACAACCTCCAGGCCATGGAGCACGCGCTCTCGACTGCCAGGAACTATGCCGGTCCGGTCATCGTGCACGCGATGACCGAAAAGGGCCACGGCTACGCGCCGGCGCGCGCCCATGAAGCTGACCAGTTCCACGCCGTGGGCATTATCGATCCGGAAACGGGAGAGCCCACCGACGCTGGCGGGGCACAGTCCTGGACGTCGGTCTTCGCCGACGAAATCGCCGCCATTGCCGATGAGCGCAAGGACATCGTGGGCATTACCGGTGCCATGCTCATCCCCGTGGGCCTGCACAAATTCGCGGCACGGCACCCCGAGCGTGTCTTTGACGTCGGCATTGCCGAGCAGCACGCACTGACCTCCGCCGCCGGCATGGCCTTCGGCGGGCTCCACCCCGTGGTTGCCGTCTACGCCACGTTCCTGAACCGTGCCTTCGACCAGCTGCTGATGGACGTTGCGCTGCACCGCGCCGGCGTCACCATTGTGCTGGACCGTGCCGGGGTCACGGGGCCCGACGGCGCCAGCCACCACGGCATGTGGGATATGGCCATGGTGCAGATTGTCCCGGGCCTCCACCTGGCCGCGCCCCGCGACGCCACACGGCTCCGCGAAGAACTCCGCGAGGCCGTGGCCATCAGGGACGCCCCCAGCGTTGTCCGGTATTCCAAGGGGAGCGTGGGCGCCGAAGTAGAAGCCATCGAGCGCCTCAGCGACGGCGTGGACGTGCTGGCCCGCCGTCCTGCAGGATCCAGCGAAAACGACGTGCTGATCGTGAGCGTGGGCGCCATGTCCGAACTCGCCCTTGACGTCTCCAACCGCCTCGGTGCCCAGGGGATAAGCTCCACGGTGGTGGACCCGCGCTGGCTGCTGCCGGTCCGGAAATCCATCATTGCGCTGGCTGCCCGGCACCGGCTGGTCATCTGCATCGAAGACGGCGTCCGCGCCGGTGGTGTGGGATCACGCATCCGCCAGGAAATGCGCGCCGCGGGTGTGGACACCGCCCTGAACGAAGTGGGCCTGCCGGTGGAGTTCCTGGACCACGGAACCCGCGCCCAGGTGCTGGAACGCGTCGGTCTGACGGCACGACAGATCACGCACGACGTCGTCGCCCAGGTCCTGGGGACCAAGGTGCCTTTCGCGCGTCCCCTGCCCGGCCAGGAACATCCGACTACGGGCAGCCTGCCCAAACTGTGATCCCGCACGAGGCCGCACCTCCCAAGAGCCTTAAACCGGGAGACCTGGTGGTGGCGCGGAACCGTAAATGGAACGGCGGTGCCCACTGGGTGGTTCCGGGCACCTATCTCGGCGAGGACCGGCACGGCTGGTGGATCTTCCAGCCCAAGGGGTCATTCATCTCACGGCCGGGTGCCGCTTTCCACGCCAAATCCGATGCCGTCCTGCTCGTTCCCCGGACCGGCGACTACGTGGCCACGTTTTACGACGACACCTACCCCGGGGACTTCCGGGTGTACGTGGACCTCGCCGTGGGGCACGGCTGGAACGGCATCAGGCCAGGGACGTTTGAGTTCCACGTGATCGACATGGACCTGGACGTGATCCGGTCCGTCACCCGGGACGTCTATGTCGACGACGAAGACGAATTCGCCGAACACCAGGTGAGCATGGAGTACCCGCGGGACATCGTGGACCGCATGCTCCAGGAGACAGAACAGCTTTATCAGGCCGTCAAGGCACAGCACGCACCGTTCGACGGCACAGACGCCGAGTGGTTCAGGAGAGGACGGGCATGAGCGGAATTATCCGGGTCTACAAACGCGACGACGAAGGGGTTCTCCAGTTCCGGGAAGCCTGGTTCGACGAGGACTACAGCCAGTTCGTGATGAATTACGGCGTGGTGGGGCACCAGAGCAAGACGGACGAAACCGATGTTGCCGATGCCGCCGCCGCGGACGGCCTCATGGATGCCTTCGCCGTGCAGTGCGCTGAGGACGGCTACGCCGAGATCGCCGAGGAAGACCAGTTCTGGGTGGTTGCCCAGTACGCGTTGAAAACCAAGGACGGCACGGACCGCGACCGCTACCTCGAGGAAAAGGCGAAGGATGCGCTCATCAGCCACCTTGCCTGGCGCGGCCTCGGCACCGTGGAGCGGTCAGAGTTTGGCGATTCCAAGCTCAACATCTTCTGCCTCTGCCCGGACGTCAACAAGGCCGTCAACGCCATCAAGGTCTGCATCCGAGGCGAGGACCTGGACTTCACGAAGCTCAGCATCGGGGCCGCGCCTTTCGGAGATCCGGAGGCGTTCAAGCTCAAGCACTCGCCCAAACCGGCTTCGGGCTTTACCCTCTAAGAGGGGGTAACCGACTTCTGGGAGGCATCTGCAATGACGCGAAAATCCGTTCAACCGGGCCACACCCCGATTCCCCACGGAATCGGCGCGCCTGCCCGCCGGGCCATGGCCCACGCCGGACTGGAAACCCTCGAACAGGTGGTCCAGTTCGGTAAGCGGGAACTGTCGAAGTTGCACGGAATGGGCGTCAAAACCATGGCCCAGCTTGAAGATGCCATGGACGAGCACGGACTCGAGTTCCCGGCCGCCTGACAGGCTACCGGTACCCGGGCGCTGCCGCGAAACGGCGGCGTCCGGTCTTTCGATGCGGCCGTTATAGGCTGATTTCATGACTGAACAGCGCCGCCTTGGAAATTCCGGACTGACCGTCTCTGTTGTGGGCCTTGGCTGCAACAATCTTGGCCGGGCCAATACGGTGACGGAGTCGCAGGAGGGGACCGACGCCGTCGTCCATGCCGCCCTGGACGCAGGCATTACGCTCTTTGACGTCGCGGACACCTACGGCCGGGAGCCAGGACTCAGTGAAACGATGCTGGGCAAGGCCCTCGCCGGAAGGCGTGAGGACGCGATCGTTGCCACGAAGTTCGGCATGGACATGCGCGGAGCCAACGGCAACGACTTCGGTGCCCGCGGTTCCCGCCGGTACATCGTCAAAGCGGCCGAGGCGTCACTGCGGAGGCTGGGGACGGACTGGATCGACCTCTACCAGTTCCACACCCCGGATCCGCTGACCCCAATCGACGAGACCCTCGCGGCCCTGGACGACCTCGTGACGAGCGGCAAGGTCCGTTATATCGGGCACTCCAACCGGGCCGGATGGCAGATCGCCGAGGCCGAATTTGTGGCCCGCGGCCGCGGCGGTTCCCGCTTCATTTCAACGCAAAACCACTACAACCTGCTGGACCGGCGCGCTGAGCTGGAAATCACGCCGGCCGCCGAAGCCTACGGCCTGGGCGTGCTGCCCTACTTCCCGCTTGCCAACGGCCTGCTGACCGGCAAGTACGCACCGGGCAAGGCCCCCGAAGGATCCCGTCTCAGCCACACCCGCACCAACCTCGTCCACGACGCCGACTGGGACCAGCTGGAGAAGTTCAGCGCATTCGCAGCAGAACGCAACCTCAGCGAGATCCAGGTAGCGTTCTCCTGGCTGGCGGCCCAGCCGTCCGTCAGCAGTGTGATCGCAGGCGCCACCAGGCCGGAGCAGGTCCGCGAGAACGCCGCCGCGGTGTCCTGGGTGCCCACGGCCGACGAAAGCGCCCAGCTGGATGAGATCTTCCCCCGCACGCCCAAGGTTGCGCTCTTCTGATGCACTCGGTCCTGATGGACGTCGACACCGGGATCGACGACGCCCTGGCCTTGGTCTACCTCCTGTCCCGCCCCGACGTCCGGTTGCAGGCCGTCACGTGTACCGCCGGAAACGTGGGCGCGCGGCAGGTGGCGCTGAACAACCTGGCCCTGCTTGAGCTCTGCGGCAAACCGGGGGTCGAGGTGGCGATCGGAGCCGAGGTGCCGCTGGAGATCCCCCTGGTCACCACGGAGGAAACCCACGGCCCGCAGGGGATCGGCTACGCGGAGCTCCCGCCGCCCGCCGCCGGGATCTCGCATCGGCATGCGGTGGACGTCTGGGTCGAGGAGGTGCGGAAGCACCCCGGCGAGATCACGGGCCTCATCACCGGACCGCTGACCAATTTCGCCCTCGCCCTGCGCCGGGAACCGGACCTGCCACGCCTGCTCAAGGGGCTGGTGATCATGGGCGGCAGCTTCTACTACCAGGGAAACACCACTCCGACGGCGGAATGGAACGTTTCCGTCGACCCGCATGCCGCCAAGGAGGTGTTTGCGGCCTACCGGGGCCTCCCCGAGGACAAACTGCCCGTGGTGTGCGCGCTGGAGACTACCGAACTGATCGAGATGCGGCCCGAACACCTGCAGCGACTGGGGGAGGCCGCCGGCACCGATGAGCCGGAACTCGTGCTCCCCGAGCAGCCGGAGGGCCTCCGCAGCCAGTCAGGCAACCCCCTCGTGGCCTGCCTGTCCGATGCCATCCGCTTCTATATGGAGTTTCACCGCCTCTATGACCAGGGCTTCGTGGCCCACATGCACGATGCCTTCGCCGCCTGTGTAGCCGTGGGACGGACCGAAATCACCACGGAGCTGGCCACGGTGGACGTCGAGACCCGGTCACCGCTCATGATGGGCACCACGGTGGCCGACTACCGCGGACTGTGGGGCCTGCCGCCGAACGCCCGGATCGTGACGTCCAACAACCCGCAGCAGTGCTTTGACGAGCTCATCGGTTCAGTGGGCGGGCTGGCCCGGCGGCTAAGATAGTAGCTGCGCCGAGGTGACATAGGCGTACGTTTGCCGATCCCGGTACCGGTGTACCCGCGGAACGCACCCACAGCCAAAGGAACCACCATGTCACAGCAGTCCCTCATCCTTCCCGCGCCCGGACAGGGAGCGCTCCGCAGCCGCCGCCTGCTTGAAGTGCTCGGCGCGGTGTCCATTGCAGCCACCTTCACCTTCCTGGTCCTGACCCAGCCCGCGGACATCACCAACGGGCTGGCCAGCGGGTCCACTCTGGTGGCCCTGGGCGGGTTCCTGCTGGGAGCCATTCTCCTGATCGTCGGAGTGCTGCCCACCCTTCCCACGTCCACGCTGGTGCTGATCCCCGTGGCACTCGTCCTCAACATCGCCCTCGGACAGATCATGGGATCAACCGGCCTGCCGTTCTACTTCGACGCGATCGGCACAGTGCTCATCGCCGTCCTGGCGGGCCCTGCTGCAGGCGCCGCAACGGGCGCGCTCAGCAGCATCGTCTGGTCCTTCATCAACCCCACGGTGCTGCCCTTCGCAGCCGGCGCGGCGCTCATCGGCTTCCTGGCAGGGCTGGCTGCGCGCCACGGACTGTTCCGCCGCTTCTACCTGGCCCCGGTGGCCGGCTTCGTGACCGGCATCCTGGCCGGCGTCGTCTCCGCACCCATCGCGGCCTTCGTCTTCGGCGGCACCTCCGGCGCCGGCACCGGCGCGATTGTCGGTGCCTTCCGGGCGATGGGCGACACGCTCCTGGCCGCAATCACCAAGCAGGCGCTGATTTCGGACCCCATGGACAAGGCCATTGTCTTCGCCGTCGTCGCGCTGCTCGTGTACGCGCTGCCGCGCCGGACAACGCTGCAGTTCGCCTTTGTGCGGCGTTTCAACGTACTCGCCGGTAAGAAGCAGGAAACGCCGGACGCCTGATTCCGTGCAGGCACGCCTGAACCCCCTTACCGCCCTGGCGGCGGCTGCCGCCACGGCGGCAATCACGACGGCGGCGTCCAGCTGGGCCGTTTCCCTCACCGTGGTCCTTGGCGGCGCCGCGCTGGCAGTGCGGGCCGGAGTGGCCGGCCGCCTGGCGCCGGCCGCGTCCGTGATCCTGACGCCCTTCTGGCTGTCCCTGCTGATCATGCACGGGCTGTTCTTTCCCGAGGGCCGGACGGTCCTGGCGGAATGGGGCGCGGTCCGCGTCACCACGGAAGGGCTTGGCTTCGCGCTGGACATGGGCGCCCGGACAGCAGCCTACGTTGTGGTGTTCCTCCTCTTTTCGTTCACGGTCCGGGTGCCCGACCTGGTGGCGGTGATGTCAGCACGCCGTGTGCCGCCGCAGTTCGGCTACGTGTTGGCATCCACGCTCACACTGGCGCCGGCCATCTCCGGGCGGCTAACACGGATCCGGCATGCCCAGGAATCACGGGGACTGGTAGTCCGGGGCGGACCGCTGCCGCGGCTGGCGGCGGCCCGGCTGCAAATGGTGCCGCTGGTGCTTTCGCTCATCCAGGAGGCTGGCGACCGGGCCCAGGCACTCGATTCCCGCGGCTTCAACGGTCCCATGGCCCGGACCAGCTACCGGGAAGTGCCCGACACAGCCGCCCAGCGGACGTTCCGGGCCGTTGCCCTGCTGTTGGCTGCTGCTGCGGTGGCGCTGCGGATCTCTGGACAGTGGCCCGAAATGCAGTGGCCCGAACTGCAGTGGCCCGGGGGAGTGCCGGCATGAGGCCTGCACCCCTGCTGCAGGCCCGGATTGCGGAATTCAGCTACCACGGGGACGACGCGTCCGTCCTGCGGGACCTGGAGGTTGATGCGGTGCCTGGCACGCACATGGCCGTGCTCGGCGGTTCCGGCAGCGGGAAGTCGACCCTCGGCCGGCTGCTGGCCGGCTGGCTGTCCGGCGGTCACGCCGGCCGGTTCCGGGGGAGCCTGCGGCTGGGCGCCGCGGCCAGTGCCGCCGCAGGGGACAGCGGACCCATCATTTTTCACGGCGCCCCGGACGACCCGCGCATCAATGCTTCCCTGTGGTCCGAACACGTCGGCTACGTGCCGCAGGATGCGGCCGCCCTGCTGTCAACGGTAGGGTCCACCGTGGCCGAGGAGTTGGCGTTCGGACTCGAGAACCGCGGCATGGATCGGCGCCTGATGCACGATGCCGTGCTGCGTGCCGCCGAAGCAGCAGGATTAGCGGCCCTGCTGGAACGTGATCCGGCCACCCTCTCCGGCGGTGAACTGCGGCGCCTGGCGGTGGCGTGTGCGGCCATTACCCGCCCCGGTGTGCTGGTGCTCGATGAACCCCTCGGCTCCCTGGACGAAGCAGGCGCCGTATCCGTCAGCGCGCTGATCCGCGGTTTGACCGACTCCGGGACCGCCGTCATCATCCTGAGCCAGACCGTGGACGAGTTGGCTCTCACGGCAGCCCAATGGATAGTGCTCGACGGCGGGACGGTCTCCGCCCGCGGCACGCCCGGCGGGCTGGCGGGCAGCCCCGGGCTGCTGCAATCCGGCGTCGTGCTTCCCGCCCGGGCACGCGACGGTTCCGGCCACGTCCGCCGGGCTGCTGGCCCGGATCCGGCCGACCAGCGTCGTCGGACTGAACAGCACCGCCTGACTGAACAGGGTCACTGTGCAGGGACCGCCACACGTGCCGCCCTGGAGCTGGAGCGCATCGCTTTCGGCTTTCCTGCCGGGCGCCGGGGGAAGGGGCCACGGGTCCTGGCCGACCTGAGCCTGGCCGTACGGGCGGGAGAGGTCGTGGCTGTGACGGGCCCGAACGGGGCCGGCAAGTCAACGCTGCTGCGGCATTTCAACGGCCTGCTTCGTCCGGACCGGGGGTGCGTCCGGATTGACGGTGCAGACATCGCCGGCATTCCCACCGGAAAAGTGGCGGACCGTGTGGGCCTGCTCTTCCAGCATCCGCGCGACCAGCTGTTCGAGCGGACCGTGCTGCGCGAAGTGCTTTTCGGGCTGGAGCGGAAGTCCGGGCCGGAGGCAGCCGCCAAGGCGCGGACGGCGCTGGCCGCCGTCGGACTCGGGGACCAGCTGGAGAGCCATCCGCATGAACTCCCGGCGTCCCGGCAGCGGCTCCTTGCCCTCGCTACCGTCCTGGCCCGGGAACCGAAGCTCATCGCGCTGGACGAACCCACCGTGGGACTGGACCGCCACGGCCTCGAACACCTCGACGAGGCCATTGCCGCCGCCGCACTGCGGGGCGCCGCCGTCGTCATCGTCACGCACGACCTCGCGTACGCCCGGGCCACGGCCCACCGCATCCTGGAGCTGAGGGAGGGCACGCTGCGGGAAGGCTGATCCTGGCGTGATGGCCTGCGGGCAGCCCGCCGGGATCCCAGCCCGTCACTCCTGTTTCAGGGAGCTTTCATTGCTGACGCTCTCCACCAGGTCCGCCAGCTCGTCGACGCCGCGGGAAGCGAGGATTGCCCGGCCAATGCGGCCGCTGGCTTCCCGGTACGACCCATTGCCCAGGACGGTGCGGACAGCCTTGGCGACGGCTTCCGGTGCGGCGCGGTTGGTGCGCAGGTTGATACCGGTCCCTGACCAGGCCACCCGGGCACACACTTCCGCCTTCTCCTCGGTCTGACCGGCGACCACCAGTGGAACCCCGTGGCGCAGCGCGAACTGGACGCCGCCGTAGCCTCCGTTGGTGACGAGGACCGCGGTTTTGCGGAGCAGTTCGTCGTAGGGCAGGTAGGAGGCGATCCGGACGTTGTCCGGCAATGCGCCGCCGAGCGAGTCGACCGGGCGGCCGCCCGTACTGACCACCACGAGGACATCGTCCTGCGCAAGTCCCTCGATGGCGGGCCGGACGAGGTCGTCGAAATCCCTGTTTGCCACCGTTCCCTGGGTGACGTGGACAACCGGGCGTCCGGCGTCGAGCTCGTCCCACCACGCGGGCAGACCGGTCCCAGGGATCTGACCTGTCCCGCTGGCCTCGCCCGGGCTGCCTGCCCCGGCCGCAGTGACTCTCCCGCCCTGTGAAACCGGGCCCACGAAGTGGACGTTCTCTGGAAGGTCGGAGCGCGGGTATTCGAAGTCCGCCACCGTGAACTGGGCGATGTGGTCGGCGGCGCGGGGCCAGTCCATAAAGAACGTCGGGAACGCGGACCCGGTGGCGTCGTAGGCAACCTGGTTGGCGTACTTCTGCACCGGGCCGAAGACCACCTTCTCGGTCAGTGCCTGCAAGGCCCGGTTCCGCATCCGCCCCGCCGTGCCCGGCATCGGCGCAATGCCCAGCCCGTAGGGAGCGGTGTCGCGGCTGGCGAGGCTGAGTGGGACGATGCCGCAGTTGATGACCACCGGCCGGCCGGAGCGGGGCCCCGCCAGCAGCAGCGCTGCGCCCATGAACAGGGATTCGGCCAGGACGGCGGCGGCGGGGCGTTCGGTGCAGGCACCCAGCAGCGCCTGGTACTGGGCCTTCCCGGGCCGCATGAAGATTTCCTGAATGTCGAAGCGGATGCCTTTAGGTCCCTTCAGGCTGGCGCGGCCGGGAAAGGCCTCGTCCAGCCTGCTGTCGTCGAAGTCCGCCTCGGGTGGCAGCGGGAGGAACGTGGCGCCTGTCCGGGCTACCTGGGCCTCGAAGCGCCGCCCGGTGAGGAAGCGGACGTCGTGCCCGCGCCCCACGAGGCCCGCGGCCACCGCGAGCATCGGAGTGACATGACCGATCAAAGGACTGGAACAGACGATTACCGATGCCATCATGACTCCCCCGGTGAATGGTTACGTTGCATCAGTTTTCATTACTGTGGCACAGTAGTCAATATGGCAACCGAAACTTCCCGACCCAGACGCTACCGGTCCGCACTCCGCGAAGAGCAGGCTTCGGCCACGCGCCACCGTGTGCTGGAATCGGCCGGCAGGTGCTTTGCGGCCAAAGGGTTTACCGGAACAACCCTCGGTGCCATCGCCGCCGACGCCGGGGTGTCGGTGGAAACAGTCCAGGCCCACGGCCCTAAGAAGCGGCTTCTCCTGGCCGCGTTGGAAGAGGCCTCAGCCGGCGTGGACGGCGGGCGATCGATTCTCGACGTGCCGGAGGCGCAGGCCGTGCTGGCGGAGGAAAACGTCAGGGAGGGCCTGCTTGGCCTGGCGTCCTTCGCCGCGGAACTCAACTGCAGGATCGGCCGGTTGTGGCAGGCCATGGCGGCGGCCGCGCAGGGCGACCCGGAGATCGCGGCTGCGCATGCGGGGCTGCAGGAGCGCATCCGGACGGACTTCCTGAAAGTTGCCCGCCTGCTGCAGCAGCGCGGGGGGCTTCGGACGGATATCCCGGTGGAGGAAGTGGCCGTAACGCTCTGGCTGCTCACATCCCCCTACCAATATGAACACCTGGTGGTGCAGTCCGGATGGGCGCCTGAGCGCTACTTGGGGTGGCTGCAGCGGATGCTCCTCGAGGCGGCACTGCAGCCGACGGAATGAGGAAGGTCAGCCAACGGAACGGCAGGCCAACTGCGACGGCAGGGCCAACGAAGCGGCGCCAACGCAACGGCGCCGCCGCCCGCACCGGCTAGGGGTGCGGACGGCGGCTAGTCATTGCAGGCGGCGCTGGGCTCGCGCTTGGGCGGCGTGCAGCCGGGTGATGCTAGGCCGCGACCGCCGCGGAGGCGACGCCCGGTGCCAGGAACCGCTTGCCGTTGACGCGTTCCGAGGCGCCGACGCGGTCCAGGTACGGGGTGATGCCGCCCAGGAACATCGGCCAGCCGGCGCCGAGGATCATGCACAGATCGATGTCCTCCGGTCCGGCCACCACACCCTCGTCCAGCATGAGCCCGATCTCCTCAGCCAGCGCATCCTGCGTGCGGCGCAGAACTTCCTCGGCCGTGGACGGGGCGGTGCCGAAGGAGAGCAGTGCCAGTGTTTCGGCCGGAATGAACGGCTTGCCGTCCGGGCCGTTCTCCGGTGCCCACAGGGACTTGATGCCGTTGTCGATCAGTTTCTGCAGGTTCTGCGAGACCGTGAACCGGTCACCGAACGCGGCGTGCAGCGATTCCTGGACGTGCTGGGCCACCGGCAGGCCCACCATCGCCCCCAGCGTGAACGGCGTCATGGGCAGGCCCATGGGCCGCAACGCGTTGTCCGCGACCTCAGCCGGTGTCCCCTCATCAAATGCGGCGGTCACTTCGCCCATGAGCCGCAGCAGGATGCGGTTGACCACAAACGCCGCGGCGTCCTTGACCAGCACGGCGGACTTCTTGAGTCCCTTGGCGAGCTCAAACGCGGTGGCCAGCACGGCGTCGTCGGTCTTCGGTGCGCGGACGATCTCCAGCAGCGGCATCACGGCCACCGGGTTGAAGAAGTGGAACCCGACCAGCCGTTCGGGGTGGACAAGGTCCGCCGCCATGGCCGTGACGGACAGTGAGGACGTGTTGGTCGCCAGGATGCACTCGGGCGAGACAATCGCCTCCACCTCGGCGAACACCTGCTTCTTGACGTTCAGCTCTTCAAACACAGCCTCGATGACGAAGTCGGCGTCGGCAAACGCTTCCTTGGAAACCGATCCGGTGACCAGGGCCCTCGTGCGGTTGGCGGCGTCGGGGCTGATCCGTTTTTTGGCCAGCAGCTTGTCCACTTCCGCGTGGACGTAGCCCACTCCCTTGTCCACGCGGGCCTGGTCGATGTCCGTCAAGACCACCGGCACCTTGAGCTGCCGGGCGAAGAGCAGGGCCAGCTGGCTGGCCATGAGGCCTGCACCCACCACGCCAACCTTCGTTACCGCACGGGCCAGCTTCCGGTCCGGCGCGCCGGCCGGGCGCTTGGTGCGCTTCTGCACGAGGTCCAGGAACGCGTACACGGTGGAGCGGAACTCATCGGTCTGCATGAGGCCGGCCAGCGTTTCGCACTCGAGCGCCGCCGAGTCCGCCTGGCTCAGGGTCCTGTTGGCCTCCATGATGTCCAGCACCTTGGCCGGGGCGGGGGAGGCATTGGAGGTCTTGGACTCCACATAGGCCCGGCCGGCGGTGACGGCACCCGCCCAGCGGCCGGCAACCGCCGGGTCGGAGGGGTCGACGGCGTTTGGCCGCTCCGGGGCGACGTCGCCCGAAATGACCCCGGCGGCCCAGGCAATGGACTGCTCCACGAAGTCGGCGGGTTCAAACAGGGCGTCGGCGATGCCCAGGCCAAAGGCCTGCGGGCCGGTGAGCGTCCGGTTGTTGCTGAGCGGATTCTCGATCATCACCTTGACGGCGTTCTCCGGTCCGATCAGCCGCGGCAGGATGTAGACGCCGCCCCAGCCGGGCACCAGGCCGATGAAGGCCTCGGGAAGTGCCAGCGCGCCGGCGCCGGTGGACACCGTGCGGTACGTGGACTGCAGGGCGATCTCCAGGCCGCCGCCGAGGGCCACGCCGTTGATGAAGGCGAAGCTGGGAACGCCGAGGTTGGCCAAGGTGGCATAGACGTCGTGGCCGAGCTGCGCCATCCAGAGGCCGTGGTCCCGGTCGTTGAGGGATTTCACCGCGGACAGGTCGGCGCCGGCCACCAGGAAGTACGGCTTGCCGGTCACACCGACGCCCACGATCTCGCCGCGGGCGGCACGGTCCCTGAGGCCTTCGAGGACCGTGCCCAGCTCAACGAGCGTGTTGGGGCCGAGAGTGGTGGGCTTGGAATGGTCAAGGCCGTTGTCCAGGGTGATCAGCGCGAAGGTTCCGGCACTGGGCTTCCCTCCCGCGGCGGGGAGCTGGATGTCCTGGACGTAGGAATGCGTGACGGTCTCGTCGGGGAAGAGGTCGGCAAGCTTGCGGAAATCTGCGGCGCTCATGCTGTGGCTCCTTCGGTTTCGGTCGTGGCAGGTTCGGTGCCGGCAGTTTCGGCGGCGGAATTCCCGGCTGGCGGCACGGCACCGCTGTAGTCGCTGTGATGCGGGTTTTCCCAGATGACGGTGGCGCCCATGCCCAGGCCGATGCACATGGTGGTCATGCCGTAGCGGACCGAGGGGTCCTCTTCGAACTGGCGTGCCAGCTGGTTCATCAGCCGCACTCCCGACGAGGCCAGCGGATGCCCGACGGCGATCGCCCCGCCGTAGCGGTTGATGCGGGGGTCGTCGTCGGCAATGCCGAAGTGGTCCAGGAAGCTCAGCACCTGGACCGCGAAGGCCTCGTTGATCTCGAAAAGCCCGATGTCCGCGATGCCGAGGCCGGCGTTCCTGAGTGCCTTTTCCGTGGCAGGAACCGGCCCGATGCCCATGACTTCGGGCTCGACGCCGGCAAAGGCGTAGCTGACCAGGCGCATCTTCACCGGAAGGCCCAGCTCGGCTGCGGCATCGGCGGACGCGAGGAGCGCCGCCGTCGCGCCGTCGTTCAGTCCGGCGGCGTTGCCGGCTGTGACCCGGCCGTGGGGGCGGAACGGGGTACGCAGGGCGGCGAGGTCCTCAAGGGAGGTTCCCGGCCGGGGAGGCTCGTCCACGGTGTTGACCGTCCAGCCCTGGCCCGGCTTCATGGTGGCCACCGGCGCCAGGTCCGGCTGGATCTGGCCCTTGCCGTAGGCCGCCGCCAGCTTGTCCTGGGAGGCTACGGCGTAGGCATCGGTGCGGTCCTTGGTGATGGCTGGAAAACGGTCGTGCAGGTTCTCCGCGGTGTTCCCCATGTTGAGCGCTGCGGGATCCACCAGGCGCTCGGACATGAACCGTGGATTGGGATCGGCGCCCTCGCCCATCGGGTGGTTGCCCATGTGCTCCACGCCGCCGGCGATCACGACGTCGTAAGCCCCGAAAGCGATGCCGCTGGCAGTGGTTGTCACCGCGGTCATTGCGCCGGCGCACATGCGGTCCACTGCGAAGCCCGGGACAGTGCGCGGGAGCCCGGCAAGCAGTGCCGCTGTGCGGCCGATGGTCAGGCCCTGGTCGCCTGTCTGCGTGGTGGCGGCAATAGCCACTTCATCGACACGGTCTGCGGGGAGGGAGGGGTTGCGGCGCATCAGTTCACGGATGCACTTGACCACGAGGTCGTCGGCACGCGTTCCGGCGTAGATGCCCTTTTCGCCTGCGCGGCCGAACGGTGTGCGGACGCCGTCCACAAAAACGACGTCGCGGACGGTGCGGGTGTTTCCGCTGCTCTTTGTTCCGCTTGGGCGGGCTTGGCTCACGTGATACTCCTCATCGAGACATTGATGCCGGACGCATGCCAGTGGCAGCAGCAGTCCGGGCGACATTGATCCCAATGTTACTCGTGAGTAACTTAGCTGGCAAGGACCCTTGGGAGCCGTCCGTCCTGCCCCGGTAAACCATGCAGCGCGCTTTCCCTTGCTCCCGCGCCTAACTCCCGGCGGCGGGAGCGGCCTTGGGTTCCTTGGGAGGCAGCGGCTGCGGATTGAGGAACGCCGAGGTGATCAGGGGTGCCGTCAGCTCGATCTGCCACGGGCGGGCGCCGAGTTCACTGAGTTCTTCGGCGATTGCTTCTTCGCTGAGCTCCACGGGCGGACGCCATGCCACGCGCCGGAGGAAGTCGGGCGTAAGCAGGTTCTCTACGGGAAGGTTCAGTTCATCAGCTTTGTCCTGCAGCAGCGGCCTGGCAGTCGACAGCCGTTCAGCCGCCGCAGGGTCCCGGTCAGCCCAGACCCGCGGCGGCGGCGGTGCATTCGTCGGCAGATGCAGCGGCGGCAGTTCCTCCATGGTCCGGGCGGTGGCGATGCACCGCAGCCAGCGCGGCGCCTCCCGCTGTGCGGCCCTGCCGTGGAAGCCTTTGGTGCCCAGCAGTTGCGGCACGGTGGACGGCATGGCCTTGGCGGCGGCCACCAGCGACGAGTCGGGGATGAGCCGGCCGGGGGCAACGTCGCGTTTGCGGGCCAGCGAATCGCGTTCCAGCCACAGTTCGCGGACCGCGGCAAGCTGGCGGCGGTCCCGGATCTGGTGCAGCCCGGAGGTCTTGCGCCAGGGATCCACCCGGGGCGGGGCAAGGCCGGCAGAGAGGATGGCCGCGAACTCCTGCTCGGCGTATTCAAGTTTTCCGTCGCCTTGGAGCAGCTCGATGAGTTCCTCGCGCAGCTCCGTGAGGACCTCGACGTCCAGGGCCGCGTAGCGCAGCCAGGGCTCGGGCAGCGGGCGGGTGGACCAGTCGGCGGCGGAATGCTCCTTCGCAAGTCCGAATCCGAGCAGCTGCTCGATGACAGCCGCCAGGCCTACCCGCGGCAGCCCCGCCAGCCGGGCCGCCAGTTCCGTATCGAACAGTTTGTGCGGCCACATGCCGAGTTCCGAAAGGCATGGAAGGTCCTGGCTCGCTGCGTGCAGGATCCATTCGACGCCATCCAAGGCGTCGTTGATGATCTGCAGGTCCCCGAAGGGTTCAGGGTCGATGAGCCACGTGCCCGAGCCTTCGCGCCGGATCTGGACCAGGAAGGCCCGCTGTCCGTAGCGGAAGCCGGAGGCGCGTTCCGCGTCCACCCCGGCCGGGCCCGTCCCGGCGGCGATGGCGGCTGCGCAGCGTTCCAGGCCGGCTGGGGTTTCAATGACGAGCGGTACTCCGTCGCGGGGGGAATCGAGGTCGATGACCTCGGGGACCAGGCTGTCGAAGCCTTCCACCGTGATGTGGGGAGTAATGTCAGCAGCCGGGACGCCGGCTGTGGTGTGTTCCGGATTTTGAGGGGTCATGATGCCTTCAGTTTACCGACATCGCGCTGAAGGGCGTCCCGCCGTGGCCAGCCATGGTCAGTTGCGCCGCCTGCGGGGCAGTGCGGTCACGCCTTCGGGCAGCGGTGGGAGTCCGGCGAAGGTGCAGACCATGTCTGACCACGCTTCCAGGTGGGACCGGATATCCGGGCCCACGGGAGTCCAGGAGGCCCGCAGTTCGATGTCGATGGAACCCGGCCGGTCCGAGAGGGTGCCGAAGCTCTCGGACAGGACCCTGGTGGCCGTTCCGCCTGCCGCCCGGTAGGGCGCCTGGTGGTTCTCCAGCGCTTCGACGAGCCAGGTCCAGGCCACCGAGCCGAGCATTTCGTCGTTTCCCATTTCCGGCTCCAGCTGGGCGCGGATATAGGTAACGATCCGGAACTCCCCGTCCCACACCGCCGACCCTTCGGGGTCGTAGAGCAGGATGAAGCGGCCGGTGGCGAGCTCTTCGTTTTCATCGTCCACTGTGCCGGCGGCGCGGACCAGCGCGGCGGAAACCGGCCCGTGCACGGCTGCCGGTGCCGGGCGCGGAACAGGCCCGATGACCTCTGCGCCCAGGGCCACCGCAAAGGGAGCCAGCCTTGAAGGCGCGGGGATCTCGTCCAGGTGCAGCTCACTGCGGCACCGTGCTTTTCGAAGGGATCCCAAAGCGGTAAGGAACTCCGCGGGAACCTGGTCGAGTGCGTTCACATTCGCAGGTTACGCAAGATGTGGCGCCGATCCCGGCAGGCTCGCCGCCCCGGACACCCGCTCAACCGGCCGCCAACTCCCGCTTGATGGCGGCGACGAACGAATCCACGTCCTCTTCGCTCGTGTCGAACGAGCACATCCAGCGCACTTCCCTGGCGGCTTCATTCCAGTCGTAGAAGCGGAAGGATTCCCGCAGCCGGTCCGCGACGCCTTCGGGCAGGATGGCGAAAACCCCGTTGGATTCCGTCTTCTGGGTGGGCTCCACGCCATCGATCGCATCCACGGCCGCACGCAGCCGGGCAGCCATGGCGTTGGCGTGCCTGGCTGACCGCAGCCACAGGTCGCCCTCGAGCAGCGCAATGAACTGGGCGGACATGAACCTCATTTTGGAGGCCAGCTGCATGTTCATTTTGCGCAGGTACACCAGGCCGTGGGCGGCCTCCGGGTTCAGGGCCACCACCACCTCGCCGAACAGCAGCCCGTTCTTGGTGCCGCCAAAGGAGAGGATGTCCACGCCGGCGTCGCGCGTGAACGCCCGCAGCGGCACGTCAAGGTGGGCTGCGGCGTTCGCCAGCCGGGCGCCGTCCATGTGGAGCTTCATGCCCTTGGCATGGACATGGTCGGCGATCGCGCGGACCTCTTCCGGCGTGTAGCACGTGCCCAGCTCGGTGGTCTGGGTGATGGACACGGCCAGCGGCTGGGCGCGGTGTTCGTCGCCCCAGCCCCAGGCTTCCCGGTCAATCAGCTCGGGCGTGAGCTTGCCGTCGGTGGTGGGAACCTGGAGCAGCTTGATCCCGCCGATCCGCTCCGGTGCCCCGTTTTCGTCCATGTTGATATGCGCCGTCGACGCGCAGATCACTGCGCCCCAGCGGGGGAGCAGCGACTGCAGCGAAAGGACGTTGGCTCCCGTTCCGTTGAAGACCGGGAAACATCCGATGCCGGCGCCGAAGTGCCCTTCCATGAGCACCTGCAGCCGTGCGGTGTAATCGTCTTCGCCGTAGGAGACCTGGTGCCCCTCGTTGGCTGCCGCCAGGGCCGCAAGGACTTCCGGGTGTACACCCGAGTAGTTGTCGGAGGCGAAGCCCCGGACGGCGGGGTCATGGAGCCGTGCCGCGGTGGCGGCAGGGACAGTTTCAACTGTGGTTGTCATCGCTTTGGTCACGCTTTCAGTCTAGGGATGTCCGCGGTCAACGGCTAAGGAGCAGCCGCTGGCCGTTCAGTTCCGCAGCGGGGGCGGTGAAAAGTCCGACGGCGGCAGCCGCCAGGTCGGTAACGTCGGTAAAGTCCGGGAAGCTCCGGCCGGGGTACTTCGCCCGCATCCCGGCGTCCACGAGGCCCTTCACGACGAAGATGACCGCGGCGCTGTGCTGTTCCGGGCTGGCGCTGGGCTGCTCCCCGCTGAAGCCCTCGGCCACCGCCAGCGTCCAGGCTTCGGCAGCCGCCTTGGACGCAACGTAGCTGGCACCGGCCGCCGTCGGGGTGGCAACTGCCGTGGAGGTAACCATGGCAAACCGGCCGGTGTCCGAGGCCGCGAGGTCGTCATAGAACACCCGCGTTACATTCCTCAGGGTGGTGATGGCGCCGCGTTCCAGGAAGTCCCAATCCTCGTCGCTCTGGTCCGTGATGCCTTTGGCGCCGCGCCAGCCGCCCACGAGGTGGATGACGCCGTCGACCATTCCGGCTTTGCCGGAAATGGTGGCGTGCAGCGCCCTGACATCCGCCAGGACGGCAAGGTCGCACACGAGCGGAACGACGCCGTCGCCTGCTTCCGCGGCGGCGGCCTCGATCCGGGGGCCGTCCGAACCGACCGTAAAGACCATGTGACCGGCTTCGCGCAACGCACGTGCCGTGGCGATCCCGGACGGGCCGCTGCCGCCCGTCACTACAACGTTCAATGGGCGTCCGGCACTCATCCGGCGTTCAGTGCCCGGGTGGCGCCGCCGTCGTTCGTGGCTGCTCCAATGTCTGCTGACCCTGTGATGCCGGCCGTGGACTCGATGACCGGGCGCATCTTCTTTTCGAGTGCCTCGTAGAACATGGACAGCGGGAATTCGTCGTCGAGCACCTGGTCCGTCAGGCCCCGCGGCGGTCCGTCCAGCGGAAGTGCTGAGGGCCCCTTGGCCCAGACGGAGGCCGGGTGGGGCGTGACGGTTCCCGAAATCAGCTCGTAGGCCGCGAGCCAGTGGGCCGCCTTGGGGCGGTCGATCGAGCGCCAGTACAGCTCCTCGATCCGGGAGCCGAGGTCAACCACCACGTCTGCAGCCTCGTCCCAGTCGATGCTGAGCTTGCTGTCAGTCCAGTGCAGGACACGGTGCTGGTGCATCCAGGCGAAGAGCAGCTGTCCGCCGAGGCCGTCGTAGTTGCGGACGCGGCTGCCGGTGATGGCAAAGCGGAAGATCCGGTCGAAGATGACGGCGTACTGGACCAGCTTGGCGTGCCGGCGTGCTTCCGGGTCGGCCTCTTCGTCCTTTTCGATCTTCACGGATTCCCGGAAGGCCGTCAGATCGCAGCGGAGCTCTTCCAGGGAGTAGAGGAAGAAGGGCATGCGCTGTTTGATCATGAAGGGATCGAATGGCAGGTCGCCGCGCATGTGTGTGCGGTCGTGGATGAGGTCCCACATGACGAACGTTTCCTGGGTGAGTTCCTGGTTCTCAAGCAGTTCGGCGGCTTCGGCCGGCAGTTCCAGGCGGGTGATGTCGGCTGCGGCCCGGAGGACCCGGCGGAAGCGGGCAGCTTCCCGGTCCGCGAAAATGGCGCCCCACGTGAACGTGGGCGTTTCCCGGACCGCGACGGTTTCCGGGAACAGCACGGCCGAGTTGGTGTTGTATCCCGGGGTGAAGTCCAGGAACCGGATCGGGACGAACAGCTTGTTGGAGTATTCGCCCTCCTCGAGGCCGGCGATGAACTCCGGCCAGATGACCTCGATCAGGACGGCCTCGACGAGGCGGCTGCTGCTGCCGTTCTGCGTGTACATGGGGAAAACCACCAGGTGCTGCAGTCCGTTGACGCGGTGCTGCTGCGGCTGGAAGGCGAGCAGGGAGTCCAGGAAATCCGGCACGCCGAAGCCGCCGGCGGCCCAGCGGCCGAAGTCGATGACGAGGAGTCCAAGGTACCGGGCGTCGTGCGGGAACTCAGGGGTAAGTGCCTCCACCGCTGCGGTGATGGTGCTGACGTATCCGGCGGCGGCCGCATGGTCAGCGGCGTCGGGCACCGAACCGTCCTGGGCCTGGAGAGCCTGCAGGGCGGTGGCGGCGGCCTTGAGCCGCACCCACTCCGGGTGGTTTTCGGTGAGCGGGGCGGCTGCGGTGAGAGCGGTCGTAGTCATCGTCGGCGATCGCCTTTCTGGTTGCTTGGAGCTTCTACGGCGAGCGTAGCAAGCAAACAGATCCTCTAATGCAAAATATGCCTGAGCATAAGAAAGTCTTGTGCAAGTGGCTCAGCATTCCCGCCCCAGCTACAGCGGGAGGCGGGGCTGCCGGCGTCAGGGTGCGCGGTTGATCTGGCGGGACGGCCTACTTGGCCGCGTCGTCAGACGAAACCAGCTTCAGCGAGACTGAGTTGATGCAGAAACGCTGGTCGGTGGGGGTACCGTAGCCCTCGCCGTCGAACACGTGGCCCAGATGGGAATCGCAGGTGGCGCAGCGGACCTCCACCCGGTCCATGCCCATGGTGCGGTCATGGATGTAGCGGACGGTGCCGTCCGCAAGCGGAGCCCAGAATGACGGCCAACCGCAGTGGGAATCGAACTTTTCGTTGCTGGTGAACAGTTCCGCACCACAGGCGCGGCACTGGTAGACGCCCGCAGTGTGCGTATCCCAATACTCTCCGGTGTACGGACGCTCGGTGCCGGCCTGGCGGAGCACCCGATACTCCTCCGGCGTCAGCTCCCGGCGCCATTCCTCGTCTGTCTTTTCAACCGGCGGAGTGGCGTTTTCAGGTTCGGATCCGGCGGCGGGAGACTGGACGGGTGCGACTTTCGGCTTGTTGCTAAAGATGCTCATAGCTTCGATAACGCTCAGGAGTCTCCGATAAATCCCGAACCTGCGTAAAGGTGCAGCACGGGCAGCCCCAGCTGGTCCTGTGCCTTGTTGGCCCAGTCCGTGTGGAAGGTGTCCGCGATGGCGTGCGGCCTGGTAATGACTACCGCCTGGCCTGCTCCGAGTTCCTTGACCTTGGCCACCAGGCCCTGGACGGCGCCGCCGTCCACCACCTCGCCGGTGACCCCGCTGCCGATCCCGGCCAGTGCACTGAGCGACACCGCGAGGGTCTCGGCGGCGGCGGCGCGTTCGGACGCAGGGTCCGGGGCATGCGAGGTCAGCTCGCGGAAGGCTTTCGCGACGTCCAGCAGCGAAAGGTTTTCGAGGAAATCCACCAGGAGGTGCCGTTCGGTGTTGGCCGGCACCAGCACGACCAAGGGTGTGTCACCGCCGTCCACCAGGCGTTCGATGTTAACGCGGTCATCCGCACCCAGCGGCTCTTCTGTCAGAATGACGATTGGATCGCTCATGCCCCCAGCCTAGTCCCGGCCTGACCTTCCCGCACGAATTTCGTCCGGGGCGGTCCGCGCCGTATCGGCGGCCGGTTCCGCGGCTGTTCTTCCGGGATGCTGCTCCCGTACGGCCGGTCAGTCCGCCGTGGAGCCGCCAGCGATGGCGTGCCCGAATATGTCCGGAGGGCCCGCAGCAGTAAGAATGGATCCATGGCATCGATCCCGGGGCTGCGCCCGGCCACCAAAGCGAATCCGCCCCTGGCAGTGGGCAAGACCCCCGCCACCACCGAGGCCGGCATGTCCTCGAGTGCCAAGTGGGCCGTGGGCGGTGTCATCGCGGGAGGTGCCGCAGCGGGCCTGTTGGGTGCCGGATCGTCGGCGCTCGCCCTCTACTTCGCCAGGCGGGTCATTACGCCGGTGCGGGTCCGGGACGAGAACCAAGAGGTGCTGGCTGTCATCCGTGCCGCCGGCGGCCTCCAGGTCATCCTTGCGGCCACCGAGGACGCCACCGTGGAAGGCGTCTACGGGCTATTCTTCGACGGCGGCCGCGGCCATGCACGGATCGGCAGGATCATTTCGTACTCACCTGCTGAACGCACCGTTCTGCGTGAAGTCGAAGCTGTGTATTCCGGCGACCTCTACACCGCCCGCCGCGGCTACTGGAGCGGCGCCGCCTACCCGGATGCCGCCTCCATCGGGCTGTCCGCCGAGGACGTGCAGATCGACGTTGAAGGCGGGACGGCGCCGGCATGGCTGGTG
Source organism: Arthrobacter oryzae (assembly GCF_030812315.1). Taxonomy (GTDB): domain Bacteria; phylum Actinomycetota; class Actinomycetes; order Actinomycetales; family Micrococcaceae; genus Arthrobacter; species Arthrobacter oryzae_B. The sequence goes on from NZ_JAUSSM010000008.1 coordinate 173,457, forward strand.
CGCGGGACGCCGTCGTCCGACATCTGGGCCATCATGGTCCATGGCCGCGGAGCCAGCCGCCAGGAATGCCTGCGCGCGCTGCGCCCGGCGCAGGAGCTTGGCATGACAAGCCTGGTGATCTCCTACCGCAACGACGGCCTGGCGCCGTCGGCGCCCGACGGACGCTACGGCCTGGGCTCTACCGAATGGCGGGACGTCGAGGCAGCCATCAGTTTCGCCGTGGCCAACGGCGCAAAGGAAGTTGTGCTGTTCGGCTGGTCCATGGGCGGCGCGATCTGCCTGCAGACGGCGGACCTTTCCCGCCACCACCAACGGATCCGGGCCATGGTGCTGGACGCCCCGGTGGTGGACTGGGTCAACGTCCTGGCGCACCATGCGCAGCTGAACCGCATCCCGTCCGCGGTGGGACGCTACGGGCAGCTGATGATGAGCCACCCCCTGGGGCGCCGCCTGACCGGGCTGGCGGCACCGGTGGACCTGAAGTCGATGGACTGGATCTCCCGGGCCGTTGAACTCAGGACCCCCACACTGATCCTGCACAGCGTTGACGACGAATACGTCCCCTACGGCCCCTCAGCCACCATCGCGGAGAAAAACCCTGAGATGGTCACCTTCGAGACCTTCCAGGACGCCCGGCACACCAAGGAGTGGAACGTCGATCCGGAGCGCTGGGAAGGCCTGGTAACCGCGTGGCTGCGGCGGCAGCTTGCCCCACGTGCCAATCCGGGCTCACGCTCCCGGCGGCGCGATGACGCCGGATCGCGCCGCGGAACGGACGCCCCGGGGACAACCGCCGGCCCTGCTGTTAACGGTCCGGAGTAGCCTTCGGCCCGGTTCCAATGCGGGCAGTAACTGCACCCGTGAGCCGTACCAGGTGGTCCGGGCCAAGTTCGATATCCAGGCCGCGGCGGCCGCCGGAGACCAGGATGCTGTCCTGGCCCAGGGCACTCTCATCCAGGACCGTGGGGGAAGGCTGGCGCTGCCCCAGCGGGGAGATTCCGCCCAGGACATAGCCGGTCCTGCGCTGGGCCGTGGCCGGATCCGCCATGGCGGCCTTCTTGCCGCCGAGGGCAGCTGCTATGGCTTTCAGGTCAAGGTTTCCGCTGACCGGGACTATTCCCACTGCGAGCCTGCCGTCGACATCCACCATAAGGGTCTTGAAGACCTTGGCGGGATCCACGCCGAGTACGTCGGCTGCCTCCATGCCGTAGCTGGCTGCCGAGGGGTCATGGGCGTACGGGTGCAGCACGAAAGGAACGCCGGCTGCAGCGAGTGCTGCTGTAGCCGGCGTTCCCTGTGAAGCCTGTTTGCGCGCCATGCGGTGGTTGGGCCTTCCGGCCTAGGCCTTTAGCGCGGCGGACGCCGCGACCTTGCGCTTGATCCGTCCCAGCATGGCCGTCATGCCCCGCATCCGCAGGGGAGTGATGGCACGCGTGAGCCCCAGGAGCTCGGGCATGTCATCCGGCACTGCCAGGATCTCAGGGGCCGTCAGGCCGTCGAGGCCTTCGTGCAGGACACCCGCGAAGCCGCGGGTGGTCGGCGCTTCCGGCGGCGCCTTGAAGAACAGCCGTACGCTCTCCGGAGAACCTGGATCCTGCTTTTCCGTCTCAATGGTCAGGAACAGGGGTGACTGGCATTCGACGACCTGCTCCAGCAGTTCCGGATGGTCCTTCAACCGGTCCGGAAGCTCAGGGAGCCCCTGGGAGAACTCCAGCAGCAATTGCAGCCGCTCGGGTTCGGTGAGGGCCTGGAAGTCGTCAACTATTTCCGCCAGCGCGGCGGGAAGGGTTTGGTTACTCATCGAGTCCAGTTTACGCCGGTACCGTGCCGCGCTCGGCGCCCTTGGCGATCGGCACGCGGACGGCGTTGCCCCACTCGGTCCACGAGCCGTCATAGTTACGCACGGTGTCGAAGCCCAGCAGGTACTTCAGCGCGAACCAGGTGTGGCTGGAACGCTCGCCGATGCGGCAGTACGCCACGACGTCGTCGCCTTCCTTGAGGCCGGCTTCGCCGAGGTAGAGGGCTTCCAGTTCGCCGCGGTTCCGGTAGGTGCCGTCCTCGGCAGCCGCGCGTGCCCAGGGGATCGACGCCGCCGTGGGAATGTGGCCGCCGCGCAGGGCGCCTTCCTCGGGGTAGGCAGGCATGTGGGTGCGCTGGCCCGTGTATTCCTCGGGGGAGCGGACGTCGATCAGCGGCTTGCCGAAGTGCGCCAGCACGTCTTCCTTGAAGGCGCGGATGGGGGCATCCTTGCGCTCCACCTCGGGGTATTCGGCAGGGGAGGGGGCGGTAACGTCGGTGGTAATGGCACGGCCTTCGGCGATCCACTTGTCCCGGCCGCCGTCGAGCAGCCGGACGTCCTCGTGGCCGAAGAGTGTGAAAACCCACAGTGCGTAGGCAGCCCACCAGTTGGACTTGTCACCGTAGATCACCACGGTGCTGTCCCGCGAAATGCCCTTCGCCGCTGCCAGGGCCGCGAACGCCTTGCCGTCAACGTAGTCCCGGGTGACCTCGTCGTTCAGGTCGGTGTGCCAGTCGATCTTGACGGACCCCGGGATGTGGCCGGTTTCGTAAAGCAGGACATCCTCATCGGACTCCACCACCACGAGCTTGCCGTCGGCCAGGGCGCCGCCGTCGAGGGCTGCCGCCAGCCATTCGGTGGAAACGAGACGTTCGGGGTACGCGTACGCGGAGAACTTGTCGTTCTGTTCAACTGGGTAGGACATTGAGATGGCCTTTCACTGAAACGGTCAGGGGACCCATGCCACCGGGAGGCGTCGCTGCGGCCGGGCCAGTTCCAACACTAGCCACGGGCCGGAAGTATTTGCGCCTCTGGGTTCACAGAGGGAAATATGGCCTTCGTCACGTGGACTCTCCGCCCTATGAACCCGGCGCTGCATTGCCGGTATCCTTTCTGGGGACACGAGACCAGCAGAACGGACCACCTTGGTACAGATCGAACAGCTCTCCGCGCGGACACCGGCGGTTTCCGTGGATGAACTCCTCAAGGGCTTCTATCCCTCGCCGCGCTTCGGAGGGGTTTCCTTCGCCAGTTACCGGCCGGATCCCTCGCAGCCCAGCCAGGCCGGAGCAGTGACGGCGCTGGCGTCCTTCGCGACGGGCGTCGGCGCAAACGGCAGCTCCGGTCTCTTCAAGAAGCTTTTTGCGAAGAAGGACAATTCCCGTGCCGGGATCTACCTCGACGGCGGCTTCGGCGTGGGCAAGACCCACCTGCTGGCGTCCTTGTGGCACGCGGCCCCGGGCCCCAAGGCATTCGGCACGTTCGTCGAATACACCAACCTGGTGGGGGCGCTCTCGTTCCGGAAGACCGTGGAGGCGCTCAGCCACTACAAGCTGGTGTGCATCGATGAGTTCGAGCTCGACGACCCGGGCGATACCGTCCTGATGTCGCGGCTGATGCGCGAACTGGCCGACGCCGGCGTCAAACTCGCGGCGACCTCGAACACGCTCCCCGGATCGCTCGGCGACGGACGGTTCGCAGCCGTCGACTTCCAGCGGGAGATCCAGGTGCTGGCAGACCAGTTCGACGTAATCAGGATCGACGGCGAGGACTTCCGCCACCGCGGACTACCGGCAGCTCCGGCTCCGCTGAAGAACGAAGACCTGACCCACCACATGCAGGCGGAGTTCCACGGCAAGACGGTGGCACGGGATGATTTCAAGACCCTGATCAACCATCTTGCCGGTGTCCACCCGAGCCGGTACCGGCAGCTCCTGGCCGGCATCGAGGGCGTGGTGTGGCGTGACGTGGAAACCATTACCGAGCAGGCTGTGGCACTGCGGTTCGTGGTGCTGGCGGACCGGCTTTATGACAAGGATGTTCCCATCCTCGCCAGCGGCGTCCCCTTCGACCAGCTTTTCACCGACGAGATGATGACCGGCGGCTACACCAAGAAGTACTACCGGGCGGTTTCCCGGCTGACGGCGCTGGCGCGCGAGGGGCAGAACCACGAACCGTCCTAGCCATTAGGGACTGCGTTTAGCGCCGCCGGCTAAACACCGCGTTTAAACGCCAAAGGCGCCGGCGCCGCCTCACGGCGGGACCGGCACCTCGCTGACGTTCCTGGGTTAGAGGCCCTGCTGCCGGGGTTCCCCGGCTACAGGTGGCTCTCCGGCGACGGGAGGTTCTTCGACAGGAGCCGTTTCCGGCTTCTGGTCGGCCTTATCCACGAGGCCGGCTGCGCCCTTCTGGACGGTATCGATCTTATCGGCGTACTTTCCGCCGGTCTTTGCGTCGATGAAATCACCGGCTTTGCCGATGCCGTCCTTGATGGCCTGTTCATTGCCACCAACCAGTCGCTGAGCCTTGCCCTTCAGATCGTCAAGAATACCCACGGGCACCTCCCTTCTGTCGCGGAGCCAGATCGCTCCTCCGCATTCGATCCTAGCCCCAGACAATGGGTGTGCCAAGGGCACGCGCCGGTGCCTGCCTTGCTCCGGGATGCATTGTCCCGGCTCCCGACGCTGCATTCAGGCAACAAAAAAGCAGCTCCGGAGAGCTGCTTCGTGGTGGGCGATACTGGGATCGAACCAGTGACCTCTTCCGTGTCAGGGAAGCGCGCTACCGCTGCGCCAATCGCCCGCAACCGGAAGAATCCGGCGGGTTCGGCGGAAACATCCGGCATAGCCGGGGGTGTTGCGCCATTAAAGAAAAGAGAGCGGACGACGAGATTCGAACTCGCGACATCCACCTTGGCAAGGTGGTGCTCTACCAGCTGAGCTACGTCCGCACATGAAGTACGTGCCGGTGCTACCGGCCGTTCAACAACAAGCAAGTTGCCTTGCTCTGGTGGGCGATACTGGGATCGAACCAGTGACCTCTTCCGTGTCAGGGAAGCGCGCTACCGCTGCGCCAATCGCCCAAATGTCCTCCGGGATTAACCGGAAACCAAGGTTTTCACCGAGGTGGGTACGGGATTCGAACCCGTGTATACGGCTTTGCAGGCCGCTGCCTCGCCTCTCGGCCAACCCACCGTGTAAGCCAGATTCCTGGGAATCTTTGCCTTGACAGTGTCCTGCGAGCGGACGACGAGATTCGAACTCGCGACATCCACCTTGGCAAGGTGGTGCTCTACCAGCTGAGCTACGTCCGCAGTATTGTCAGCATTTCCGTGCCGCATTCGGCATTTCCTCGCGTTCCAACGAGTAAGAACTCTATAGGAGGTTCAGGGAACTTACAAATCGGGGCCGCGCCGACGACGCCGGATGGCTTCGTTTCCTTGAAATCTAGAGGATTTTACTAATTACAGGCGTGTAATTCCGGCCCGTTGTTCGGCCTCCTGCCCCTCGTGTCCGGCGGCGCAACAGTGACGCAATAGGGTGCACGGCCGGCGTCGGACGTCCCGATTTCCAAATGCCGCCAGGGTGGGCTAGCATTCAATGGCATTGGGGCGATTGGCGCAGTGGTAGCGCGCTTCGTTCACACCGAAGAGGTCACTGGTTCGAACCCAGTATCGCCCACCAATGAATGGCCCGTTCCGCTGAATCAGCGGGACGGGCCATTTCGCTTTCCGGGCGGCCTGTTCCCGCCGGCACTTCACGCACGTATTCCTGTCAGCCCTTCATGAAAGAGTATTTGCATGACTGATCCACTCCTTGCCCACGCCACGGAATACGGGCGGATGTACGCACGCTCCACATCCGACTCATTCTCCGTTCCGTCCATTACTACGGTCATCGGCCAGCAGCCGCACGGCCTTGACGGGTGGTTCGGGTACATGGGGGCGAACAGCCTTGCCAGCGATCCGTCGCTCCCCGCCATCCTGGGAAGCCCGGCCAAAGTCCGCCAGGCGGTCAGCCGGGCAGCAAAGGCCGCTGAAACCTACCGCGACGACGCCGCGAAGCGCGGGGACCGGGTGCACAACTACTGCGAACAGGTTGCGCTCAGGGCCCTCGGGCGGCCCCACCAGATGAAGGAAATGCGGGAGGCCCTGGCCGCAAACGGCGAGGAAGCCTTCGCCGCGCGCTTTGATGAGTGGTGGGAACTCTTTGGTGTGGAGCCCATTGCACCCGAAGTCACGGTCTGGAACAAGACAGTCGGCTATGCGGGCACCCTTGACCTCGTGGCAAAGATCAATGGCAGGACCTGCATCATCGACTACAAAACCAAGGGCACCACAAGGGACGGCACCGTCAAGCCATTGGACGACAAAGTGGTGATGCAGCTCGTGGCAGGGATGAAGGCCGAGGAAAGCCTTGTTGATCCCGTCGCGGGGGAGTGGGAGCCCTGGAAGCACGGCGAGTCCCCGGTGCTCCTGGCGGTCGCTGTGGGCGAAACTGAGGTCCGGCCCATGCGCGCCAATCCGGAGGTGCTCAAGCACCACTGGTGGAAGTTCTGCTCCCTCCGCCGGGTCTGGGAAATGTCCGCCGACACTGTCAGCGCCGGCACAGCGCTGCTTCCCGTGGCGCCGCCGTCGCTGCCCGTGGCGCCGCCCGCGCTGCAGGCTGCGCCCGGAAGGTAGTCGGCCAACTAAACTGGACTGGATCCCGTAGCGCCCATCGAAGGACAGATTGCACATGGCCATTTTGAATATCCGCATCATCGGCGACCCTGTGCTGCGCACAGTTGCCGATCCCGTGACGGAATTCGGGCCGGAACTCGCGAAACTGGTTGCGGACATGACGGAGACCATGGAGGACGTTGACGGCGCAGGCCTGGCCGCGCCCCAGGTCGGAGTCAGCAAGAGGGTCTTTACCTACCGCATCGGCGGCGTGGAGGGCCACATCGTCAACCCCGTGCTGGAGAACAGCGACGACTTCCAGCCCGATGAAGTGGAAGGTTGCCTGTCCATCCCGGGTCTTGGCTTCCCCGTCCGCCGCCGACGCGCCACCCGCGTCACCGGCGTCGACCTGCACGGCAATCCCGTCTCCGTGGAAGGCGAGGGCATGCTTGCCCGCTGCTTCCAGCATGAAACCGACCACCTTGACGGCATTCTCTTCACCGACAGGCTCGAAGGTGAAGATCGCAAGACCGCGCTGCGCTCCATCCGCAATGCCAACTACGACGCCATCACCGAACAGACGACGTCGAAGCGGGCGAAGACTGTGGGCTCCAGCTTCGGTGGCGGAAGCTTCGGCAGCGGCAGTTTCGGCGCCGGCGAGTGAGGGTACTCTTCGCCGGCACGCCGGCTGTCGCAGTACCGTCCCTCAATGCATTGGTGGAGGCAGGCTTTGACGTCGTTGCCGTCCTGACCCGGCCGGACGCGCCGATCGGACGCAAACGCGTGCTGACGCCGTCGCCCGTCGCCGCCCGCGCCGCCGAACTGGGCATTGACGTGATCCACGCTGCCAGGGTGGATGCGGAAGTGACGGCAGGGATCGCCGCAGTCGCGCCTGATGTCGCAGCGATCGTGGCGTACGGCGGCCTGATCCCGCGCGCGGCCCTGGATGTGCCACGGCACGGCTGGATCAACCTGCACTTCTCCCTGCTGCCCGCCTGGCGCGGCGCCGCGCCGGTGCAGCGCGCCGTCATGGCCGGGGATGACATCACCGGAGCCGTCACGTTCCATCTCGAGGAAGGGCTGGACACCGGCCCGGTGTTCGGAACCCTCACCGAGGCCGTCCGTCCTGAGGACACTGCCGGTGAACTCCTGGAACGGCTCTCCCACAGCGGTGCGGTCCTGCTTGCCCAGACTCTCTCCGCCATTGACTCCGGGCGGGCCGCAGCGGTTCCCCAAAAGGGCGACGTGTCCCTGGCGCCTAAACTGGGCATCGATGACGGTCGGATCGACTGGCAGGAACCCGCTCTCGCGATTGGGCGCAGGGCGCGCGGCGTCACGCCCGAACCCGGCGCATGGACCACCCTCGAAGGGCAGCGCGTCAAGCTCGAACCGGTGGTGCTCCGGACGGACGGCCCGGAACTGAAGCCTGGACAGGTGCTGCTCAACGGAAAAAGCGTGCTGGTAGGGACAGGGTCCCACCCTGTAGAGCTGACGCGGATACAGCCCTCGGGCAAAAAGATGATGGCCGCCGCCGACTGGGCGCGCGGACAGGCTGCACTGGAAGGCGTGGTATTCGAATGAGTGAGTCCGGAACGGGCGGCAGCGGCCGCGGCAAGGATCCCCGGCACGGCGGCGGTCAGGAAGGCAGGCAGGCCGGTGGCCAGCGCGGGGAACCCTCCGGCAGCAGCCGACATGGCAGCCAGCGGGACGCCCAGGGACGGGAGCGCAACCGCGGCCCGAAGCGGAACTTTTCCGAGAACGCCCCCTCCCAGCGCACCCGCCGGGCTGATCCGGCCCGGCTCGTGGCTTTTGAGGTGCTGCGTGCCGTTGCCTCGGAAGATGCCTACGCAAACCTCGTGCTGCCCGCCCGGATCCGCCACCATGGGCTGGACAAGCGGGACGCCGGTTTCGCCACCGAGCTGAGCTACGGCGCCCTCCGCGGCCAGGGCACCTATGACGCCGTCCTGGCCCGCTGCGTTGACCGGCCCCTGGACCAGCTGGACCCTGCCATCCTGGACGCACTGCGCATCGGCGCCCACCAGCTGCTGGCCATGCGCGTCCCTGCGCACGCTGCCCTGGACCAGACCGTAGGGCTGGCCCGCGCCGTGATTGGCGCCGGACCGTCGGCCCTCATCAACGCTGTTCTCCGCAAAGTCTCCGCCCGTACCCTCGAGGAGTGGCTGGAACTGCTCCTCAGCGACGAGACGGACGAAACCCGGATCGCCTCCATCCGCTACGCCCACCCGGAGTGGATTGTCCGCGCCCTGAGGCAGTCCCTCGTGGCACACGGCCGCCCCGTCAGTGAAATCAACGAACTCCTCGAGGCGGACAACGCTGCCCCCGTAGTGAACCTCGTGGCCCTGCCCGGGCTGGGCAGCCTTGACGAAGCGCTGGACGGCGGAGCAACCGCGGGCGAACTCGTGGAAGGCTCGGCGCTCTCCAGCGGAGGAGACCTCGGCCGGCTGGCGTCCGTGCGCGAAGGCAGCACCAGGGTCCAGGATGTGGGCTCTCAGCTGGTGGCCCGCGCCATGGCTGCCGTGGACCTGGCTGGTGTTGGTGTGGAACGGGCGGACGTGGCGGCCGACGGCGAGGCGGGCGAAAAATGGCTTGACCTTTGTGCCGGACCGGGCGGCAAGGCTGCCCTCCTGGGCGCACTCGCCCGGCAGCGCGGAGCCACCCTGCTGGCCAACGAACCCGCACCGCACCGTGCCAAGCTGGTGCGGCAGGCACTTGCCGCTGTCCCGCACGAGGTCTGGCATGTCAGGACCGGCGACGGCCGCGACGTGGGCACGGAAATGGCGGGAACATTCGACCGCGTGCTGGTCGACGTCCCCTGCAGCGGCCTCGGTGCCCTGCGGCGCAGGCCCGAATCGAGATGGCGGCGTACTCCCAAGGACCTCGCGGACCTTGGCCCCCTCCAGCGCGAACTGCTCAAGTCAGCCTTGGACGCCGTCCGGCCCGGCGGCGTGGTGGCCTACGTAACCTGTTCGCCGCACCCGGCGGAAACAACCGCCGTCGTCACCGATGCCCTGCGCAAGCGCGATGACCTCGAACTGCTCGACGCCGGCGCCGTCCTGGACAAGGTGAGCCTGCCGGGCCACCTTGAAGCCGGACATGAACTGACGGCCCAGCTGTGGCCCCATGTGCACCGGACCGACGCCATGTTCCTGGCCCTCATCCACAAAAAGCCCTGACCCTTCCGCAACACCCTGATCCCCCGACTTCAGTGATCCGCCTTCAGTGAAAGGAGCCGACATGGCTCAGTGCTGCATCAACCCCAGCATCCTCTCCGCCGACTTCGTCAACCTCGAGGCGGAGCTGCGCAGAATCAGCAACGCCGATGCCGTCCATGTCGACGTCATGGACAACCACTTTGTGCCGAACCTGACCCTCGGGCTGCCCGTGGTCCAGCGCATCCAGGCCGTCAGCCCGGTACCGCTGGATGCGCACCTGATGATCGCCGACGCCGACCGCTGGGCACCCGCGTATGCCGACGCTGGCGTTGCCTCCGTGACGTTCCACGTCGAAGCATCCATCGCGCCCATCAAACTGGCGCGGGAACTCCGGGCGCGCGGGGCGAAGGCCGGAATGGCGCTGCGCCCCGGCACTCCGGTGGAGCCCTACCTGGACATGCTTTCGGAACTGGACCTCCTCCTGATCATGACCGTGGAACCGGGTTTCGGCGGCCAGTCATTCCTTGACCTGACCCTCCCCAAGATCAGGCGTGCCCGGGCAGCCATCGACGGTGCAGGCACCGGTGTGGCACTGCAGGTGGACGGCGGCATCACCGAGGAGACGATTGTCCGTGCGGCCGAGGCAGGCGCGAACGTCTTCGTCGCAGGGTCAGCGGTGTACGGTGCGGACGATCCCGCGACGGCGATTGAGCGCCTGAGGGCAGCCGGCTCGCGTCCGGTGACGGCCGGGGCGAACGCCGTCCCGGAATCATGACGGAGTCTGACGGGAATAGCAGGACCAGTCACTCAGTTGTGACAGAATAACAAGACACACTACGTGCTCCGGGGTCGGTGTAAGTCCGAACCGGCGGTGACAGTCCGCGACCCGCGAGCCGGCACAGGTCCTATCCAGGAGCTGTTCCGGCGGACGGTTGAACCGGTGAAATTCCGGTACCGACAGTTAAAGTCTGGATGAGAGAAGCACGTACAGCTGTTACTGCAGCGCCCCTCGGGCGGTGCGGTATTGCGCTGTCGTATACCCCCGGAGCCAACGCGGTTCTCGAGGGAAGGAACGACGGACGCTTTGACGCCGCAGACAACAGCCATATTCAGCGCTGCCGAGATCGATGCCATGGAGGCCGCCCTCGACGCGGCGCTCCAGGGCCCCCGCGGGGCAAATCCGCTGGTGGGCGCCGTCGTCGTCGGACCGGACGGTCAGCAGCTGGTGACCGGGTACCACCGCGGTGCCGGGACCGCCCACGCGGAGGCCGACGCCATTGCCCAGGCAGCCATGAAGGGCATCGACCTGAGCGGGTCCACCATGGTGGTCACCCTGGAACCCTGCAACCACTGCGGCCGGACCGGGCCGTGCGCCCAGGCAATCATCGATGCCGGCATCGCTTCCGTGGTGTACGCCGTGGATGACCCCCATGATCCGGCCGCGGGCGGAGCGGCAACGCTGCGGGCCGCAGGCGTCAACGTCCGTTCCGGGCTGTCCGCCCGGGCTGCATTCGAGCTGAACCGCAGGTGGTTTGAAGCAGTGCTCGCCAAGCGCCCCTTCGTCACCCTCCACATCGCCCAGACCCTGGACAGCCGCATCGCGGCAGCGGACGGCACCAGCCAGTGGATCTCCAGCCCGGAATCCCTTGCTGACAACCACGGACTCCGCAGCCGGGTTGATGCCATCCTGGTGGGCACCCAAACGCTCCTGGTGGACAACCCGCGGCTCACGGCCCGGGACGCCTCGGGCGAAGCCGCCGGCAGCCAGCCGCTGCGGGCGGTCATGGGGCTCCGCGGAATTCCCGCCGACGCCGCGATCCACGGGGACGACGGCCGCGTGCTGCACCTGCCCACCCGCGACCCGCACGAGGCCCTGGACCAACTCTTCTCCGCCGGTGTCCGGCACCTCATGGTGGAAGGCGGTTCCCGGATACTGAGCGCCTTCCTCGCCGCCGGACTGGTGGACGAACTGATTGTGTACCTGGCACCCACGCTGCTGGGCTCCGGCACGGCAGCCCTCGGTGACCTCGGCATCACCACCCTGGCTCAGGCCCAGAGCTGGGAATGGGACCAGGCGTCCGGCGGAGCAGTGCAGACCCTCGGCCGGGACCTGAGGCTGCACCTCTTCCCGGGTGAACCGGCCCCGGCACCCCAGGAAGGCGCCGCGGCCCAAGAGGCCGACTCCGAACTTTTTTCATCCCTAACCCATGTACCCGAATCCCTACCGCACCGCACCGGCGCGGGCACCGCCACAGGAGGCCACTGATGTTTACCGGAATTATTGCCGAACAGGGCAGGGTCCTGTCCGTCGAACGCAACGGCGACGTCAGCGCCACGGTGCGCCTGCATGCGCCCGGCAGCACCGAGGGACTGGCACTTGGCGGCTCAGTGGCCGTCAATGGAGTGTGCCTGACCGCCACCGCCATTGACGGCAAGGACTTCAGCGTCGACGTCATGGGCGAGACCCTGGTCCGGAGCACCATCGGAGAGCTCGACGCCGGCGACACCGTGAACCTGGAACGCTGCGTTCCCGCCGGCGGACGCCTGGACGGACATGTTGTCCAGGGACACGTGGACGGAGTCGGCGAACTCCTCGAACGCGAGGGGCTGGGCAATTGGGACCGGCTGCGGTTCGGGGTGCCCGTGCGGCTGGCACGCTACATCGCCGAGAAGGGTTCCATCGCCGTCGACGGGGTTTCCCTCACGGTCACGGCAGTCAGCGACGCCGCGGAATCCGCCCCGTGGTTCGAGGTGGGCCTCATTCCCACCACATTGGCCGAAACCGGGCTGGGGGCGAAGAGCCCTGGAAGCAGGGTGAACCTGGAAGTTGATGTGCTGGCCAAGTACACCGAACGCCTGCTCGCCTTCGCCGGCGGCACCGCAGCAGCCGGAGCGGGGGAGTCGAAGTGAACCAGCTCAAGCACGCGCCCGAAAACCTGGGTGCCGCCCTGTCCGCCCCGTCCGTTAATGAGCCGGCCGACGCCAGGACCGGGCTGGACCCGATCGAAGACGCCGTCCGCGCCATGGCCGCCGGTCGTCCGGTCCTCGTAGTGGACAACGAGGACCGCGAAAACGAAGGCGACATCATTTTCGCCGCCCAGCACGCCACCCCAGCCCTGATGGGGTGGACCGTCCGCTACAGCTCCGGCGTGATCTGCGTACCGCTCGACGGCGCCCGGGCCGACGCCCTGTTGCTGCCGCCGATGGTGGAGGTCAACGAGGACTCCAAGGGCACCGCCTACACCGTGTCCTGCGACGCCGCCGAAGGTGTGAGCACTGGAATCTCCGCAACGGACCGGGCACTCACTGCCCGCGTGCTGGCGGATCCCGAAAGCCGACCGGGATCAATCACCCGCCCCGGGCATGTTTTCCCGCTCCGCGCCGTTAACGGTGGAGTGCGTGAACGTCCGGGCCACACCGAAGCGGCCGTGGACCTGTGCCGGCTTGCCGGACTGGAACCGGTGGGCGTGATCGCGGAGGTTGTGTACGACGACGGAGAGATGATGCGCCTGGACGGACTTCGCGGCTTCGCAGCAGAACATGGCTGCCCCCTGATCTCGATCGAGGATCTGGTGGCATACCTGGAAGCAGCGCAGACCACCGGACAGGCAGCGGTCCCGGCAGGGAGTGAGGAGATACGATGACGACTTCAGAGGCACGAAACGAGGTCAGGGCAGAGCGGGGGACCCACCCGGTGAGCGGGGGTCCCATCGTCCAGCTGCCCAGTGAGTTCGGCGAGTTCGTGGCACAGGCCTGGACGGACCTGGTGACCGGTGCGGAACACCTGGCGATCAGCTCCCCCCTCCCGCCGGTCGACGGAAAAGCGCCGCTGGTCCGCCTGCACTCGGAGTGCCTGACCGGAGACGTCTTCGGCTCTTACCGCTGCGACTGCGGCGAACAGCTGGCGTACGCGCTGGAAAAGATCAATGAAGAGGGCGGAACCCTGCTCTACCTGCGGGGCCAGGAAGGCCGCGGCATCGGCCTGGCCAACAAGATCAAGGCCTACGCGCTGCAGGAAGCCGGCTTCGACACCGTGGAAGCCAACGAGCAGCTGGGCCTGCCTGTTGACGCCCGCCGCTACAACGCTGCAGCGCAGATCCTGGCCGAGATGGGCCTCCAGGAAGTGCGGTTGCTGAGCAACAACCCGGACAAGCAGAACCGACTGGCGGAAGCCGGCGTAAGCGTGGTGGAAATGGTCCCGACAGAGGTGCCGTCGCGCGAGCAGAACATCCGTTACCTGCAGACCAAGAAGGACCGAATGGACCACCGGCTCACCCTGGACACCCAGGCGGCCGAGCCGGTGACGGTCCTTCCGGCCGGCAGCCAGAGCACTTTCCAGCACGAACAAGACTGACCCGAACAAGACTGACCAACAGAGAACGAACCAGGAGACTTTTAATGAGTGGACACGGCGCACCGGAGATTGACCTCACCACCCTCGACCCGGCGGAGACGTCGCAGCTGAAGCTGGCCATCGTGGCCGCCAGCTGGCACACCCAGATCATGGACGGGCTGCTGGACGGCGCCCTCCGCGCCGCGAAGGACGCCGGCATCAACGAACCCACTGTCCTGCGGGTGCCAGGCAGCTTCGAGCTCCCCGTGGCCGCCGCCCGTCTGGCGAAGCACTTCGATGCCGTCGTGGCGCTTGGCGTCGTGATCCGCGGCGGCACACCGCACTTCGAATACGTCTGCGAGGCGGCCACGATGGGCCTCACCGACGTCAGCGTCAACACGGGCGTACCCGTTGGCTTCGGAGTGCTCACGTGCGACACCGAACAGCAGGGCCTGGACCGTGCGGGCCTGCCCGGTTCCAAAGAGGACAAGGGCCACGAGGCCGTCACCGCTGCGCTGGCCACCGCCGTGACCCTGAAGCAGTACCGGTAAAGGCGTGCCCTTGCTTGCTCCGGTCCTGCTTGCTCCGGTCCTGTGTGTTGCCTCACATCCGCGCCGTCATGGAACGGCCCGACAGGCGGGGTCAGGCCCGGAGCAAGTAGGCTGGAGGGCGTGAAGAATTTCGAGACGCTGTTCGCAGAACTGAGTGAGAAGGCGGCCACCCGGCCGGCAGGCTCCCGCACCGTCGCAGAATTGGAGTCCGGAGTCCACGGCATCGGCAAGAAGGTCGTGGAGGAAGCCGCCGAAGTCTGGATGGCTGCCGAGTACGAATCCGATGAGGCCGCAGCCGAGGAAATCTCCCAGCTCCTGTACCACCTGCAGGTTCTGATGCTCGCCAAAGGCCTGACCCTGGAAGACGTCTACAAGCATCTGTAGCCATGCTGAGCGTGGCCGATTGCCTGTAACCAAGACTTCCTAACCCAGAAAGACCCCCCATGCTGCGAGTTGCCGTCCCCAACAAGGGATCCCTGTCCGAAGCGGCTTCGGCCATGCTGTCCGAAGCCGGTTACCGCCAGCGCCGCGATACCCGCGAACTGGTCATGGTGGACCCGGATAACGACATTGAATTCTTCTTCCTCCGCCCGCGGGACATTGCCGTTTACGTCGGCCGGGGAACGCTCGACGTCGGCATCACCGGCCGCGACCTGCTCCTCGACGCCGAAGTGGAAGCCGAAGAGCTGCTGCCGCTGGGCTTTGCCGCCTCGACGTTCCGGTTCGCCGGCCCGGTGGGCGATTTCAGCGCAGCCGAACAGCTCGAAGGCAAGCGCCTGGCCACCAGCTATGACGGCCTCCTGCGCGGCTACCTCGCCGAGCGCGGCATCAACGCCAAAGTTGTCCGCCTGGACGGCGCTGTCGAATCATCGGTGCGCCTCGGCGTCGCGGACGCGATTGCCGACGTCGTCGAAACCGGCAACACGCTGAAGGCGGCCGGGATGGAGATCTTCGGCGAACCGATCCTCAAGTCGGAAGCGGTGCTGATCCGCCGCACCGGCCAGGAAGGTACCGCGAACGGCACGGCCAAGGAGGTCGAGGTGCTGATCCGCCGCCTGCAGGGCGTGCTGGTCGCCCGGCAGTACGTCCTGATGGACTACGACATCCGCAAGGAACTCGTGGAGCAGGCCGCGGCCCTGACTCCCGGCCTGGAATCACCCACGGTCTCGCCGCTGCGCGATTCGGAATGGGTTGCCGTCCGGTCCATGGTTCCCAAGAAGGAAACCAACCGCATCATGGATGAGCTCTACGACCTGGGCGCCCGCGCCATCCTGGTCAGCAGCATTCACGCCTGCCGGATCTGATCCGGGCCCGTACAACGGCCCTCACCGAATCCCCTCCAGCGAATCCTCAGGAGCAATCATGGCTGTAGCAGTGCGCGTCATTCCGTGCCTGGACGTCGACGCCGGCCGCGTGGTCAAAGGCATCAACTTCGAGGGCCTCCGGGATGCCGGGGATCCCGTTGAACTGGCACACCGCTACGACAACGGCGGAGCCGACGAACTGACGTTCCTGGACGTAACCGCGTCCTCAGGCAACCGCGAGACCACCTTCGACGTTGTCCGCCGCACCGCTGAGGAAGTCTTCATTCCGCTGACGGTCGGCGGCGGTGTCCGCGGCGTTGCCGAGGTGGACAAGCTGCTGCGCTTCGGGGCGGACAAGGCCTCCATCAATACGGCTGCCGTCGCCCGGCCAGACGTCATCGACGAAATTACCCGGCATTTCGGCTCCCAGGTCCTGGTGCTCTCCGTCGATGCCCGGCGCACCCGTCCCGGATCCGAGCCCACGGCGTCGGGCTTTGAAGTGACCACGCACGGCGGCCGGCAGGGGACCGGCATTGACGCCATCGCGTGGGCATGTGAGGCTGCGGAGCGCGGCGTCGGAGAAATCCTGCTCAACTCCATCGATGCGGACGGCACCAAGGACGGCTTCGACATCGAACTGATCCGACTGGTGCGCGACGCCGTCAAGGTGCCCATCATCGCGTCCGGCGGTGCGGGAAAGCCCGAGCACTTCCCGCCTGCCGTCGCGGCCGGGGCGGACGCCGTCCTGGCGGCGTCGATCTTCCACTTCGGCCCGGTCGACATGATCTCGCAGGTCAAGACGGCTATCCGTGCGGCGGGTTTCGAAGTCCGCTAGCGGTGACCCCGGCAGCAACGCGGGGCCACGTGGGCTGTCATCCTTTGACCGGATGGCGCGACGTGGCCCCGCGTTTGCCGTTTAAGGGCACGGTTCAAAGGGCGAGGGTATTTAGAGCCCGACTTCGGCTGATTGCAGCAGCGCGACGGCGTCCGGCTGGCCTTCGAAGGTGACCAGCGCATGGCGGGTCCGGCCGTGGGCGTGCATGAGCAGCTCGCCGGGTTCGCCCACAATGGCCACCGATACGGGGGCGCGCTTGGCGACGTGGCGCGGACCGGACGGACGCACCAGCACGATGCCCAGGTCGACTCCGCGGTACAGGATGGCTGCGCGCTTGACGAGTTCGTCCCACAGCGCGTCCGAATATTCCTCGTCCAAGGCCCGCGGCGCCCACCGGTCCACGGCACGGCGGACGTCCTCGGTGTGCACGAAGTACTCGATCAGGTTGGAGCTTTCGGCCAGGGCCTTGATCCGCAGCGGCGACAGTGCCGGAGGGCCGCCGCGGAAGGTGTTGACCAGCCGGGTGTAGTCCTCGGGGGTTTTGACCTTCGCAGCCAGTTTCGCGGTGGCTTCATCGGAGGCTTTGGCGAGGCTCTTGATGATCAGGCCAAGCCCGACGCCGGCCTTGCGTTCGCGCAGGTAAAGGTGCGCGGCGAGGTCACGGGTGTGCCAGCCCCGGCAGAGCGTGGGGGAGTCAGGGCCGGCCGCCAACAGGGTTTCGGCCAGGACTTCTCGGGACGGATCGACGAAATGCATCACTTGTGAAACTAGCACGAGAGGCGGCGAGTTGCGCAGCGGAAGCGTTGCGAATTTCGAGCTGATCGTCACACTGCGGTGAGGCACTAGACTTGGTCTGATGTCTGAGCAGCCCGCCCCCGCCCCAGTACCCGTTTCAGCGCCCGACGCACCGCCCGTTTCGGCACCCGATACTGCACGCGCTGCCGCGCCCGCTGCTGCACACGAAACAAGGGTTCTTCCCGCCGATGTGGCGGACGCCCTCAAGCGCGACGGCGCCGGCCTGGTGGCGGCCATCGTCCAGCAGTTCGACACCAACGAGGTCCTTATGCTGGGTTGGATGGACGACGAGGCGCTGCGGCGCACCATGACCACCGGGAGGGTGACGTTCTACTCCCGCTCCCGGCAGGAATACTGGCGCAAGGGCGATACGTCCGGCCACGTGCAATGGGTCAAGTCGGTTGCGCTGGACTGCGACGGCGATGCCCTGCTGGTCCGCGTTGACCAGGTTGGCGCGGCCTGCCACACGGGCACACGGACCTGTTTCGACGGCCGCGAGCTGTCCGTTGTTTCCGGCGAAGCCAGCGTCGCCGGGAACGCCAGCTAGCACTTTCCAAGCCGGGAGCGGCGCAGGCCGGACCCCCACCCACAAGATCCAGGCACCACTTCAGAACAGGCGGACAACCATAGCCATGCAGGACCTTGGAATCATCAGCCCGGGCCTCGACGAATTCCGGGAACTCGCCAGCCACAGCCGCGTCATCCCCGTCCGGCTCAAGGTACTGGCCGATGCGGAGACGCCCATCGGGCTCTACCGGAAGCTGGCGAACGGCCAGCCCGGCACCTTCCTGATGGAATCCGCCGCCGTGGGCGGGGCATGGTCCCGCTATTCCTTCATCGGCGCCAGGTCCCGTGCCACCCTGACCACCAAGGACGGCCAGGCACACTGGCTGGGCCAGCCGCCGGCCGGCGTACCCGTGGACGGCAATCCAGTGGATGCCATCAGGGACACTGTGGAGGCACTCCGCACCGACCGCTTCGACGGTCTGCCGCCGTTCACCTCCGGCCTGGTGGGGTTCCTCGGCTGGGAAACCGTGCGGCACTGGGAAAAGCTCACCAGCCCGCCGGAAGACGACCTGCAGCTGCCGGAAATGGCCCTGAACCTGGTCACCGACATGGCGGTGCACGACAACATGGACGGCACCGTCCTGCTGATCGCCAACGCCATCAACTTCGACAACAGCTCCGAGCGCGTGGACGAGGCCTGGCACGACGCCGTGGCCCGGGTCAAGGCACTCCTGGCCAAGGTCAGCACGCCGGTGGAGCAGCCGATTTCGGTCCTGGAACCTGCCGCGCTGGACTTTGCCTCCAGCGTGCAGGAGCGCTGGAACGAACCCGACTACCTCGCTGCACTGGACCGCGGCAAGGAAGCGATCGTTGACGGTGAAGTGTTCCAGGTGGTCATCTCCCGCCGCTTCGAAATGGAATGCGGCGCGGACCCGCTGGACGTGTACCGGGTCCTGCGGAACACCAATCCCAGCCCGTACATGTACATCTTCAGCCTGGAGGACGCCGCCGGCCGGCAGTACTCCATCGTGGGCTCTTCCCCGGAGGCCCTCGTGACGGTCACGGGCGAGGAAGTGATCACCCACCCCATCGCCGGTTCCCGTCCCCGCGGCAAGACAGTGGATGCGGACAAGGCATTCGCCGAGGAGCTCCTGGCGGACCAGAAGGAACGCGCCGAACACCTCATGCTGGTGGACCTGTCCCGCAACGACCTCTCCAAGGTGTGCGTCGCCGGAACGGTGGATGTCACGCAGTTCATGGAGGTGGAGCGCTTCAGCCACATCATGCACCTGGTTTCCACGGTGGTAGGCAAGCTCGCCCCCGCCGCCAAGGCCTACGACGTCCTGAAGGCCACGTTCCCCGCCGGTACGCTCTCCGGAGCCCCCAAGCCGCGCGCTCTTCGGCTTTTGGACGAGCTGGAGCCGCACCGCCGGGGTATCTACGGCGGCGTGGTGGGTTACCTGGACTTCGCCGGTGACATGGACATGGCGATCGCCATCCGTTCCGCACTGCTCCGCGAAGGCCGGGCCTACGTCCAGGCCGGCGGCGGCATCGTGGCCGACTCCGTCAACCCGACGGAAGCCCTGGAAACCGTCAACAAGGCTGCCGCGCCGCTGCGTGCCGTGCACACGGCCGGTTCCCTGCACAACATCACCGCCGACTCCGTTCCGGAGCCGGGAGGGACAGCCGGCCGAGACGCCGGCGGTCCGCCCAGCCAGGGCGAAAACCGCTGATGGGCGTCCAGGAAGACGGCGTCCGGAAAGACGGCGCCAGGGAAGACGGCGGCCAGGAACATGAGGCCGGCCAACCGGCCGCCAGTCGCACCGGAGCCCCGGTGTGGGCGCGGAAGTCCTCACTGGTCCTGATCATCGCCGCCATGGCCCTCGCGGCCTTCGGCAGCACAACCCAGACGTGGCTGACGGTCCACCTTGACCCGGCGCAGCTGGGCCAGGCGGTCAGCAGCCAGGACGGCCTCCAGGTGCAGGGCAGCAAGGCAGCCACCACTGTCACCGCGCTGGCCCTGGTGGCGCTGGCGGGCGGCCTGGCCGCCTCGATCGCCGGCCGGATCGCCCGCTGGATCATCACAGCGATCATCGTCCTGGCCTCGGCAGGCATCGTGACCGCGGCCGTCACGGTCATGGCCGACCCTCTTGCTGCTGCCCAGGGATCCATCGCGGCCGCGACCGGGATCACCGGGAGCAGCGTGCAGGTGAGTGTTTCCGCGTTTCCCGCTCTCGCCGTCGTCGCCGGCGTCCTGCTGGGGCTGGGAGCCCTGCTGATCATCCCGGCGGGACGTTACTGGAAGTCCCGGACCAAGTATGACGCCGCAGCGGCCGGCACGGACGGCGCTCCCGAGGGCCCTGCGGACGAGATCGACAGCTGGGACAGGCTGTCCCGGGGCGACGATCCCACGTAGGCCGGGCCCGCCGATGTCCCCGGCCGATGTCCAAGGTAGCGCCAAAAAATGGCAGAATGTAAGCAGTATTCATCCTGAGGAGATTTCCATGAGCAAAGCCACTGTTTCCGCATCCAAATCCGCTGCTGCGGAAAACGTCAACACCGGCGTCGACCACAGCGCAGACCTCGGCCACGGCAACAGCCCGGCAGCCTGGACGTGTGTGATCGTTATGCTGATCGGCGCACTCATCGCGTCCATCGCGTTCGTTA
The DNA here is from genome assembly GCF_030812315.1 of Arthrobacter oryzae. Lineage (GTDB taxonomy): Bacteria > Actinomycetota > Actinomycetes > Actinomycetales > Micrococcaceae > Arthrobacter > Arthrobacter oryzae_B. Next base: position 194,080 of record NZ_JAUSSM010000008.1, read on the forward strand.
TCGCCAGCACGCCCATCTTCATTGCCGGCGCAGCCGTGATGGTGATCGGCCTGCTTGCCGGCTGGGTCATGCGCAAGGCCGGCTACGGCGTGGACGGCAGCAAGCTGAAGAACTCCGGCCACTAGCAGTGACTGTCCTCGATGACATCAATGCCGGCGCCCGGGAAGACATGGAGGCCCGCCGGCGCCTGGTGTCCCTCGCCGAGCTGAAGGAACGCGCCGCGGCGACGGCGCCCGCGCGGGACGCATGGGCTGCCCTCGGCGGGGATTCCTCGCCGCGGAACCAGCTGAAGGTCATTGCCGAAATCAAGCGGCGCAGCCCTTCGAAGGGCGACCTGGCGAGTATCGACGATCCCGCCGAACTGGCTGTCCAATACGCCGACGGCGGAGCTTCCGTCATCAGCGTGCTCACCGAACAGCGCCGCTTCAGCGGATCCCTCGCCGACTTCGACGCCGTCCGCAGAGCAGTGGATGTTCCGCTCCTGCGCAAGGATTTCACGGTTGACGAATACCAGATCTGGGAAGCCCGCGCCCACGGCGCGGACCTGGTCCTGCTGATCGTGGCATCGCTGAGCGACGCGGAGCTGCGCGATTTCAGCCAGCTCACCCGTGAACTGGGCATGAACGCCCTGGTGGAGACGCACACGGCCGAGGAGATCGAGCGCGCAGTCGCTGCGGAAGCGCGGATCATCGGCGTCAACGTGCGCAACCTCAAGACGCTCGACGTCGACCGTTCCGTTTTTGCCTCCCTCGCGGGCAGCATCCCGCAGGGAGCGGTCATCGTTGCCGAGTCCGGAGTGCGCGGCGCGGATGATGTCCGGCATTACGCCTCGAACGGCGCCAACGCCGTCCTGGTGGGAGAAGCGCTCGTGAGCGACGCCACGCCCCGCGAGCGGATTGCCGAATTTACCGCTGCCGGGGCGGAAGCCATCGCAGCACGGGTCTGACGACCGGGGCGCCCGGCCGCGGACAGCTGCGGGCAGGCGCCACCCGATATTTCTTAAGAACAGTGGAACAGGATGGTGAGACCGATGGTCGACGCGCCAACAACCGGCTCTGACGAGGGCACCGCGGACGCATTTCTTGAAGGAGACCGGTCCCTGCGCCACGCGCCAGGTCCCTATTTCGGCTCCTACGGCGGGCGCTGGATGCCCGAATCCCTCATCGCGGCCCTGGATGAGCTGGAGGACACGTTCGAAAAGGCCAAGGCCGACCCGGACTTCGTCGCCCAGATCGCGGACCTGAACAAGAACTACTCCGGCCGCCCGTCCCTGCTCACCGAAGCCAAGCGCTTCGCCGAGCACGCCGGGGGAGTCCGCATCTTCCTCAAGCGCGAGGACCTCAACCATACGGGTTCGCACAAGATCAACAACGTGCTGGGCCAGGCCCTGCTCGCCAAGCGCATGGGCAAGACGCGCGTGATCGCCGAGACCGGCGCCGGCCAGCACGGCGTGGCCAGCGCCACCGCCGCGGCCCTGCTGGGTCTTGAGTGCGTGGTGTATATGGGCGCCGAGGACTGCCGCCGGCAGGCGCTGAACGTTGCCCGCATGGAACTCCTGGGTGCCACGGTCATTCCGGTGACCAGCGGATCACAGACACTCAAGGACGCCATCAACGAGGCACTCCGTGACTGGGTGGCAAACGTCGGCCACACCCACTACCTCCTCGGCACCGCAGCCGGAGCCCACCCGTTCCCGGCCATGGTGCGGTACTTCCACGAGGTCATCGGCGAGGAAGCCCGCGCCCAGATCCTGGACCAGGCCGGCCGGCTGCCCGACGCCGTCTGCGCCTGCATCGGCGGCGGCTCCAACGCCATCGGCATCTTCCACGGCTTCCTGGACGATCCCTCCGTCAGGATCTTCGGCTTCGAGGCCGGCGGCGACGGCGTGGACACCGGACGCCATGCCGCCACCATCACGCTGGGCAAGCCGGGCGTGCTTCACGGCGCACGCTCCTACCTGATGCAGGACGACGACGGCCAGACCATCGAGTCACACTCCATCTCGGCCGGACTGGACTACCCGGGCGTCGGCCCGGAGCACTCCTACCTCGCGGACATCGGGCGCGTCACCTACGAGCCCATCACGGACTCGGAAGCGATGGACGCCTTCCGGCTCCTGTGCCGCACCGAGGGCATCATCCCCGCCATCGAGTCCGCCCACGCCCTGGCCGGCGGCATCAAGGTGGGCCAGCGCCTTGCCGCCGAAGCAGGCAGCGCGGGCGAAGCCGCATCCGGGAAGATCGTGATCGTGAACCTTTCCGGCCGCGGGGACAAGGACGTGGCCACGGCCGCTGAATGGTTCGACCTGCTGGACAAGGATTCCGTAGAGGCCGAGATCGGCAAAGAGGGGGAGCAGCTGTGACCGGCGTCCAGGACATCATCAGCACCAGCAAATCGGCAGCAGCCATCGACAAGGCACGCGCTGAAGGACGGGCAGCCCTCATCGGCTACCTGCCCGCCGGCTACCCCGACGTGGAGCAGACCATTGCAGCCGGCATCGCGCTGGCAGAGAACGGCGCCGACCTGATCGAGATCGGGATCCCGTACTCCGACCCCGTCATGGACGGGGTCGTCATCCAGGCCGCCACCACCGAGGCCCTCGCCAAGGGATTCCACGTCCGCCAGGTCTTCGACGTCGTCCGCGGCATCACCAGCAAGACCGACGCCGCCGTACTGGTGATGACCTACTGGAACCCCGTGATCCGGATGGGCGTGGATGAGTTCTCCCGCCTGCTGGCCGAGGCCGGGGGAGCCGGGCTCATCACCCCTGACCTGATTCCCGACGAAGCCGCCGAGTGGATGGCCGCATCGGACAAGTACGGACTGGACCGCGTGTTCCTCGTGGCCCCGTCCTCCTCGCCGGAGCGGATGAAGCGCACGGTGGATGCCAGCCGCGGCTTCGTCTACGCCGTGTCCATCATGGGCGTCACCGGTGCCCGCGAATCAGTCAGCAGCGCGGCGCAGGGCGTCGTGGCTGCGGCGCACGCGGCAGGAGCGGAACGCGTGTGTGTGGGGCTCGGTGTCTCCAATGCGGGCCAAGTCCGCGAGATTGCGGCCTACGCTGACGGCGTGATCGTGGGGACGGCGCTCGTCGCCGCCATCCGCGACGGTGGCGTGGAGGCTGTCGCAGCCCTCACCAAAGACCTCAGCGCCGGCCTGACCAGGGAAGAAGCCTAAACAATGCAGACTGTCCTCCATGCGGCGGCCATGCTCCCCGCCAGTATTCCGAGTCCGGACTGGTCCGGGTTCGATATTCCGCTGCCGTGGGGGTCACTGCGGATCCACGCGTACGCGCTGTGCATCCTGGCCGGAATCGTCGTTGGCCTCTGGCTGACGTCGGTCCGGTGGAACAAGCGTGGCACGCCGGAGGGCAGCCTGTGGGACATCGCAATCTGGGCGATCCCATTCGGCATTATCGGCGGCCGTCTGTACCACGTGTTCTCGTCCCCGGACGCCTACTTCGGCCCCGGTTTCGACGGCACGGGTGACCTTTCCCTGATCCCGCAGATCCAGCGCGGCGGACTGGGAATCTGGGGTGCTGTCCTGCTCGGCGCCGTGGGCGCCTGGATCGGCTGCCGCCGGGCGGGCGTCAAACTCACCGCGTTCCTGGACGCCGCCGCCCCGGGGCTGCTGCTGGCCCAGGCCGTCGGGCGCTGGGGAAACTACTTCAACCAGGAACTCTTCGGCGGGCCCACCACGCTTCCCTGGGGCCTGCAGATCGATGCCGACAACGCGAACTTCCCGGCGGGGATGCCTGCCGACACCCTGTTCCACCCGACGTTCCTCTATGAGTCCCTCTGGAACATCGCGGGCGTGCTGATCCTGCTGGCCCTGGACCGGAAGTTCAACTTCCGCCGCGGACGGCTGTTCTGGATCTACGCCATGTACTACACGCTGGGCCGGGTCTGGATCGAGGCCATGCGGATCGACGACGCCGAACAGATCAGCCTATTCGGCATCACCACCCGCCTCAACGTCTGGACCAGCATCGTGGTGTTCCTGGCGGCCCTGATCGTGTTCGTGGTGCTGGGTCTCCGGAAACGCGACGAGCCGGACACCCCGTACCTTGACGGTCACATTCCGGCGGAAAATGACGGCGATACAGACGGCGACACACACGCCGGGAACCGCGACGATGCCGAATTGGCAGCCGTTCCGGCGGACAGCAAAAGCATCCGGCATTCGGACAAGAGTGTCTCAGATAGTGAGTCCCGTGGTAATCTCCCTGATAACCAAAGCGGTCCGGGGCACACTTCCGCCCCAACTGAAGCGGTGACGGATTCAACTGCAAGCACCAAGCCCGCCAAGGGCTCGCCGGCAGCTGGAAACCCCGATCACCAGGACTCCGGATCCGCGCCGGACACTGACGGCACCAAGTAGTCAGTTCCGGCAACCGGGCCGCAGAGCTACCGCTCGCAGCGCCCGTTCCCACAGCGTCGTGGCACCAGGGCCCCGTACCCGTCAGCACAGAGCTGCCGACGGGTCAAGCCCGGGTCAGGGGCCTGCGTAACTGTTAGTTCAGCAGGCCGGGCTGACCTACAATTTCCAGTAAGTAACACTTTGTTGTGCCCATCACACAGGCACCGCGAGTGGGGCCAGCGTTGTCCCTTCCATACGCACGATCAGGAGGAAGGACGTCTCCCATGACCCAAACTCTTCACAGCCCCAGTTGGTCCGAGCCGAACCAACCGGCTGCCGCCATGTCACCGTTCAAACGGTTCGCGGCGCTGCCGGAGGCCGCAGGACTGTACAACCCGGAGCAGGAGAAGGACGCCTGCGGCCTCGCTATCATCGCAACGCTCCGTGGTGAGCCCGGCTATGACATCGTCGACGCCGCCCTGACCGCCCTGCGCAACCTTGAGCACCGCGGTGCCGTGGGTGCCGACGAAGGAACGGGCGACGGCGCCGGGTTGCTCATGCAGATCCCGGACGAGTTCTTCCGCGCAGTCACCGAGTTTGAGCTTCCGGCGCCCGGACAGTACGTCGCCGGTACGGCCTTCCTGCCGGCCGAGCAGCGCGAAGCCGATGCCGCCAAGGCGGGCATCGAAAGCCTCGCAGCCGATGAGGGCCTGACCGTCCTCGGCTGGCGCGAAGTTCCGATCGTGGCCGACCTTGTCGGTGCCATGGCCCGGGCCTGCATGCCGTACTTCTCCCAGCCGTTCTTTGCCTCCAGCACCGGGGAAGTGCTGGAGCGCAACGAACTGGACTCCCGGGCGTGGCGCATCCGCAAACGTGCCCAGAACAAGTTCGGCGTGTACTTCCCGTCGCTGTCCTCCCGGACCATCGTCTACAAGGGCATGCTGACCACCGCCCAGCTGGAGCCGTTCTACCCGGACCTTTCGGACAAGCGCTTCAAGACCAAGCTCGCGATCGTGCATTCGCGCTTCTCCACCAACACATTCCCGTCCTGGCCGCTGGCGCAGCCGTTCCGCACCATCGCCCACAACGGTGAAATCAACACCGTCAAGGGCAACCGGAACTGGATGCGTGCGCGCCAGTCACAGCTGGCCAACCCGCTGCTGGGGGATTCCCCCGAGGAGCTGTACCCCATCTGCACCCCGGGTGCCTCAGACTCTGCCTCGTTCGATGAAGTGGCCGAGCTGCTCTGGCTGTCCGGGCGCCCCATCACGCACTCGATCATGATGATGATCCCCGAGGCCTGGGAAAACCACGCCACGATGGATCCGGCCCGCAAGGCCTTCTACGAATACCACTCCCTGCTGATGGAACCGTGGGACGGACCGGCCGCCGTGTCCTTTACCGACGGCAGCCTGGTTGGCGCAACCCTCGACCGCAACGGCCTGCGCCCCGGACGCTACTGGATCACCGAAGACGGACTGGTGGTCTTCGCCTCCGAGGTGGGCGTCATCGACGTCGAACCTTCCAAGGTGGTCAAAAAGGGCCGCGTCTCCCCGGGCAAGATGTTCCTGGTGGACACCGAGGCCGGCCGGATCATCGACGATGAAGAGGTCAAGGCCGAAGTCGCCGCCGCCAACCCGTGGGCGGAGTGGGTCAAGGACAACCTGATCGACCTCGACGAGCTGCCGGAACGCGAGCACGTGGTGCACACTGCCGCGTCCGTGAACATCCGCCAGCGGACCTTCGGCTACACCACGGAGGAACTGAAGATCCTGCTGGGCCCGATGGCCCGCACCGGTGCCGAGCCCCTCGGCGCCATGGGTTCGGACACTCCCGTGGCCGTGCTCTCCAAGCGTCCCCGGCTCCTCTTTGACTACTTTGTGCAGTCCTTCGCGCAGGTGACCAATCCGCCGCTGGACGCCATCCGCGAAGAGCTTGTCACGTCCCTGATGTGTGCCATCGGCCCGAACGGCAACCTGCTGGACACCAAGCAGGTCCGGCAGCCGCAGGTCTCGCTGCCGTTCCCGGTGATCAACAACGACCAGCTCGCCAAGATCGCCAATATCGAAAGCCCGGACGGCGACAGGATCGCCATGAAGGTCCGCGGCCTGTACCGGCCCGAAGGCGGCGAAAATGCCCTGCGTGCCCGCCTGACGGAAATCTGCGAGCAGGTCTCCGGTGCCATCAACCGTGGCGTGCAGTACGTGGTGCTCTCCGACCGCGACTCGAACGCCCAGTGGGCGCCCATCCCGTCGCTGCTGCTGGTCAGCGCCGTGCACCACCACCTGCTGCGCAGCGCCAACCGCACCAAGACCGCCCTCGTGGTCGAGGCCGGCGACGTCCGCGAGACGCACCACGTGGCCGTCCTCATCGGCTACGGCGCATCCGCCGTCAACCCGTACCTGGCCATGGAATCCGTGGAACAGCTCATCAGCAGCGGCGACGTTGTTGGCGTGACTGCCCAGGACGGCGTCTACAACCTGATCAAGGGCCTCGGCAAGGGTGTCCTGAAAATCATGTCCAAGATGGGCATCTCCACGGTTGCCTCCTACACCGGTGCGCAGACGTTCGAAGCCCTGGGCCTCGGCCAGGAACTGGTGGACGAATTCTTCGCCGGAACGCACTCCCAGCTCGGCGGCGTCGGACTCGACGTCATCGCAGCTGAAGTGTCCGCCCGGCACCAGATGGCCTACCCCGAAGGCGGCATCGAGCAGCCGCACCGCCCGCTGCTCGGCGGCGGCGAATACCAGTGGCGCCGTGACGGCGAACCGCACCTGTTCAACCCGGAGACTGTCTTCCGGCTGCAGCATGCCACGCGGGAACGCCGCTACGACATCTTCAAGTCCTACACCCGGGGCGTTGACGACCAGTCCGAGAACCTCATGACCCTCCGCGGCCTGCTGAGGTTCAAGACCGATGCGCGCCCCGCGGTGCCGCTTGAGGAAGTGGAGCCCGTCTCCAGCATCGTGAAGCGCTTCTCCACCGGCGCCATGAGCTACGGGTCCATCTCGAAGGAAGCCCACGAGACCCTGGCCATCGCCATGAACCGGCTGGGCGGCAAGTCCAACACCGGTGAAGGCGGCGAGGACGTGGACCGCCTGCTGGACCCCGAGCGCCGCTCGGCCGTCAAGCAGATCGCCTCCGGCCGCTTCGGCGTCACGAGCCTGTACCTGACCAACGCGGACGACATCCAGATCAAGATGGCGCAGGGTGCCAAGCCCGGCGAAGGCGGCCAGCTGATGGCGCAGAAGGTGTACCCCTGGGTTGCCCGCACGCGCCACTCGACCCCCGGCGTCGGACTCATCTCCCCGCCTCCCCACCACGACATCTACTCGATCGAAGACCTCGCCCAGCTCATCTATGACGCGAAGCGCGCCAATCCTTCGGCCCGGGTGCACGTCAAGCTCGTATCCGAGGTGGGAATCGGCACAGTTGCCGCCGGTGTCACCAAAGCGAAGGCCGACGTCGTACTGGTTTCCGGTCACGACGGCGGTACCGGCGCCTCGCCGCTGAACTCGCTCAAGCACGCCGGTGTTCCGTGGGAGCTGGGCCTCGCAGAGACCCAGCAGACCCTGATGCTCAACGGCCTGCGCGACCGCGTGGTGGTGCAGGTGGACGGCCAGCTCAAGACCGGCCGCGACGTGGTCATCGCCGCGCTGCTCGGCGGCGAGGAATTCGGCTTCGCCACGGCACCGCTGGTGGTGGAAGGCTGCATCATGATGCGCGTCTGCCACCTGGACACCTGCCCGGTGGGCGTCGCAACGCAGAACCCTGAACTGCGCGCCCGCTTCACCGGCAAGCCCGAGTTCGTGGTCAACTTCTTCGAGTTCCTGGCCGAGGAAGTCCGCGAAATCCTTTCGGAGCTCGGTTTCCGCAGCATCGAAGAGGCCATCGGCCACGCCGAAATGCTCGACACCCGTGAAGCGATCAGCCACTGGAAGGCCGAAGGGCTGGACCTGGACCCGATCCTGCACGGACTCGAGTTCGACGACGACGCCCCGCTGCGCAACCTGACCGGCCAGAACCACGAGCTGGACAAGCACTTCGACCAGCGGCTTATCACCATGGCCGCCGAGGCGCTGACCGACCGCAGCCCGGTGAAGATCGCCGTGGACGTCATCAACACGGACCGCTCCGTCGGCACCATGCTGGGCCACACCGTCACCAAGACGTTCGGCACGGACGTCCTGGCCACGGACACGATCGACATCACGCTGACCGGCACCGCAGGCCAGTCTCTGGGCGCCTTCCTGCCCGCGGGCATCACCCTGCGCATGTACGGCGACTCCAACGACTACGTGGGCAAGGGCCTCTCCGGCGGCCGGATCATCGTCCGCCCGGACCGCACCAACGTGTTCCAGGCCGAGAGTAACGTGATCGCCGGCAACGTGATCGGCTACGGTGCCACCAGCGGCGAGATGTTCCTGCGCGGCCAGGTGGGCGAACGCTTCCTGGTCCGCAACTCCGGTGCCACTGCGGTTGTCGAAGGCATCGGCGACCACGGCTGTGAATACATGACCGGTGGCCAGACGCTGATCATCGGCCGCACCGGCCGCAACTTCGGCGCGGGCATGTCCGGGGGAACGGCCTATGTGCTGGACCTGAGGACCACCCGCGTGAACAAGCAGGCGCTGGAGTCCGGCGAGCTGCAGCTCCGCGAACTTGATGCCGAAGACCGCGACATTGTGCACGGCCTCCTGGTCAAGCACGTCGAGGAAACTGAGTCGCTGCTCGCGCAGCGGCTGCTGGAGAACTTCGACGACACTGCTGCCCGTATTACCAAAGTCCTGCCGCGCGACTACGCGGCCGTATTGCAAACCCGTCTTGACGCGATCGAAGAGGGCCTGGACCCCGATGGCGAAGAAGTATGGTCTCGAATCCTGGAGGTGACCGGTGGCTGATCCACGCGGATTTCTGAAAGTACGTCAGCGTGAAACCCAGCCGCGCCGTCCCGTTCCCGTCCGCATCATGGACTGGAAGGAAGTTTATGAGGCCCAGGAAAAGGGTGTCCTGAAAAGCCAGGCCGGCCGTTGCATGGACTGCGGCGTGCCGTTCTGCCACCAGGGCTGCCCGCTGGGCAACCTGATTCCCGAGTGGAACGACCTCGTGTGGCGGGACAAGGGCGAAGAAGCGATTGAGCGGCTGCATGCCACCAATAACTTCCCCGAATGGACCGGGCGGCTGTGCCCGGCTCCGTGTGAGGCTTCCTGTGTGCTTGGCATCAACCAGCCCGCGGTGACCATCAAGCAGGTTGAGGTCTCCATCATCGATGAAGCCTTCGACAACGGCTGGGTCAACCCGCTGCCGCCGACCCGACTGACGGGCAAGACTGTGGCTGTGGTGGGCTCCGGCCCCGCAGGCCTGGCCGTTGCCCAGCAGTTGACCCGTGTGGGCCACACCGTCGCCGTGTACGAGCGCGACGACAAGATCGGTGGCCTCCTGCGGTACGGCATCCCCGACTTCAAGATGGAAAAGGAGCAGGTGGACCGCCGTCTTGAGCAGATGAAGGCAGAAGGCACCCGCTTCCGGACCGGAGTGGCCGTCGGCACCGACGTGACCTGGGAGCAGCTCCGCCGCCGGTACGACGCCGTGGTTGTTGCCACCGGTGCCACTGTGCCGCGTGACCTGCCCATCCCGGGCCGCGGGCTCGAGGGTGTTCACTACGCCATGGACTACCTCGTTCCGGCAAACCGTGTGGTCGCGGGGGAGCAGGTGGAGAACCAGATCCACGCCAAGGGCAAGCATGTGGTGATCCTGGGCGGCGGCGACACCGGTGCTGACTGCCTCGGTACCGCGCACCGTCACGGGGCTGCCTCCGTGACCACCCTGGCAATCGGCAAGCAGCCGTCCGTGGAGCGCACCCCGAACCAGCCCTGGCCCACGTTCCCCACGCTCTTTGAGGTTGCGAGTGCGCACGAAGAAGGCGGCGAGCGTACGTACCTTGCCTCCACCGTGGAGTTCGTTGGCGAAAACGGCAAGCTCACCGGCGTGAAGGTTGCCGAGACCGAATTCGTGGACGGCAAGCGGCTCCCCAAGGCCGGCACCGAGCGGATCATTCCCGCGGACCTCGTGTTCCTGTCCCTGGGCTTCACCGGTGCGGAGCCTGCCGGCATCACCGAGCAGGTCCACGCCGAATTCGACGGCCGCGGCAACGTGGCCCGAGACGGTTACTACATGACCAACACTGAGGGTGTGTTTGTTGCCGGTGACGCCGGCCGCGGGCAGTCGCTCATTGTGTGGGCCATCGCCGAAGGCCGCGCCTGCGCTGCGGCCGTTGACAAGTTCCTGATGGGAACCACGATCCTGCCTGCCCCGGTTGCTCCAACCGACCGGGCGATCGCCGTTCTCTAGTCACAAACGGGGGACCACGGAAGTTCACCTGCGGTACAACTCCAATCCAGAATCAGACCAATAGGGTAGGTATATGAGACGCGCTAAGATCGTGGCAACATTCGGACCGGCTATTTCCAGCTTCGAGAACACCCTCGCAGTTATTGAAGCCGGGGTTGATGTTGCCCGCATGAACATGAGCCACGGAGACTACTCCGTGCATGACGGCACTTACGAGAACGTCCGTAAGGCTTCGAAGCAGCTGGGCAAGCCCGTTGCCATCATGGCCGACCTCCAGGGCCCCAAGATCCGTCTTGGCCGCTTTGTTGACGGCCCGCACGAGCTGGCTGTCGGCGACATCTTCACCATCACCACCGAGGATGTCCCGGGCACCAAGGAGATCTGCTCCACCACGCTCAAGAGCCTCACCGACGACGTCAACGTCGGCGATGCGCTGCTGATCGACGACGGCAAGGTGGCCCTGCGGGCCCTCGAGGTCGACGACGTCAAGGTGGTCGCCCAGGTGACCGTCGGCGGCATGGTGTCCAACAACAAGGGCATCAACCTGCCCGGTGTTGCCGTCAACGTTCCCGCGCTGAGCGAGAAGGACGAGGACGATCTGCGTTGGGCCATGCGCCGCGGCGTGGACATGGTGGCCCTGTCCTTCGTGCGTGACGCCACGGACATCAAGCGCGTCCACGAAATCATGGACGAAGAAGGCAGCCGCGTGCCGGTGATCGCCAAGATCGAGAAGCCGCAGGCCGTTGAGCAGCTGCACGAGATCATTGACGCGTTCGACGCCATCATGGTTGCCCGTGGTGACCTCGGTGTGGAGCTTCCCCTCGAAGAGGTGCCGATCGTCCAGAAGCGCGCCATCGAACTGGCCCGCCGCTGGGCCAAGCCGGTCATCGTCGCCACCCAGGTGCTCGAATCCATGATCGACAACCCGCGCCCCACCCGCGCAGAGGCCTCCGACTGCGCCAACGCAGTGCTCGACGGCGCCGATGCAGTCATGCTCTCCGGCGAGACCAGCGTGGGCAAGTACCCGATCGAGACCGTCAAGGTCATGGCACGGATCATCGAGTCCACCGAGGTCCACGGTCTTGAGCGCGTTCCCCCGCTGGGCACCAAGCCCAAGACCCGCGGCGGCGCCATCACCCGTGCCGCCGTCGAAATCGCCGACCAGCTGGATGCAAAGTACATCTGTGCGTTCACCCAGTCCGGTGACTCCGCCCGCCGCCTGTCCCGCCTGCGCCCGATCAAGCCGGTCTTCGCCTTCACTCCGGTGGAGCACGTCTGGAACCAGCTCGCACTGACCTGGGGCATTCAGCCGGTCCTGGTCCCCATGGTGGACCACACCGACGAGATGACCGCACAGGTGGACCGCAGCCTGCTGGAGCTGGGGATCGTGGAGGACGGTGACCTGGTGGTCATCGCCGCCGGTTCCCCTCCCGGAAGGGCCGGTTCGACGAACTCGCTGAAGGTCCACAAGGTGGGAGACCTGGCCGACACCGGCCGCGTTGGCGAGGCCGCCAGCAACAAGGAAAAGCTCGGACCGTGGCCGGAAAAGAAGAAGAAGGCCTAGTAGTCCTCCGGGCGCGGCGTTAGCCGCACCGAGAGCAAAAGGAAGGATCCCCGCCAGATGTTGGCGGGGATCCTTCCTTTTTGTCTCTGCCTGCCGGCCGGTGGACCGGCCTGCCGACACGGCAGGCCGCCGTCGTGCGTTGCCTGCCGGGCCGCTGTGGTTAGTTGACCTGGTTGATGATGGTTTCGGCGACCTCGCGCATGCTGAGGCGGCGGTCCATGGAGGTCTTCTGGATCCAGCGGAAGGCCTCGGGCTCGGTGAGGCCCATCTTGGTGGTGAGCAGGCTCTTGGCGCGCTCCACGAGCTTGCGGGTGGCGAACTGCTCCTGGAGGTCAGAGACTTCGCTTTCGAGTGCCTTGATTTCTTCGTGGCGGGAGAGGGCGATCTCCAGGGCGGGGATCAAGTCCGCAGGTGTGAACGGCTTGACCACGTAGGCCATGGCGCCGGCGTCGCGGGCGCGCTCCACGAGTTCCTTCTGGCTGAATGCCGTCAGGAGCACAACCGGGGCGATACGGGCCTTGACGATCTTTTCGGCGGCCGAGATGCCGTCCATGACCGGCATCTTGACGTCCATCAGGACGAGGTCGGGCTTGAGTTCCTCGGCGAGCTGGACGGCCTTCTCGCCGTTGTCCGCTTCGCCAATGACGTCATAGCCTTCGCCCCGGAGGATTTCGATGATGTCCAGGCGGATAAGGGTCTCGTCCTCGGCGACAATCACGCGGCGGGCCGGCTGGGTGTTGGGGTTTGACTCCGTCTGTTCTGACACGGGAACTCCTTGAAAGGTACGGCGGGAACTAGTCCATCTTAGTTGTGCCCGCTGTTGTACTTGGAACTGCTTGGGTTCGTTGCGGCGGCACTGGCGCGATTCTGGAATTCAGCCTATCTGCATGTAGAGTAATTTCGCGCACTGGAAGCGATCGCGTTGCTCACAACTCAGCTGTGGGCCTAAGATTGTTACTTCCGTGTAGTCCGCGCCCGAGTGGCGGAATTGGCAGACGCGCCGCACTCAAAATGCGGTATCGAAAGGTGTGTGGGTTCGAGTCCCACCTCGGGCACAGTGTTTCCGCAGGTCAGCGGGGTTTTGACCCCCGTACTGTGCACAAAAGCTCGTTTTTTGTGCACACGAAGCCTAGAATTTTGGGCATGGCCAGCATTTGGGAGCGGAAAAAATCGGACGGATCCACGTCGTTCACCGTCCGCTGGCGTAACCCCGAATCGAAGAAGCAAGAGGGGATCACCCTCGCCACGTCGGCCGAAGCCCAGACGCTGAAACGCCTCCTTGACGCGAACAATCAGTCCTTCGAAATCGCACAACATGCGATGGTCAAGAACCAGACCAAGAAACCCACGGTTGCTGCGGTGATCCAAGAGCACATCGACCTTCTGGTTCGCCCGTCCGTCGGCACAGTTCACACGTACCAAACGATGCTGAAGCTGCACATCGCGGACGTCATGGGTCATATTCCTGTCGACAAGCTCGACTACCGGCACCTGACCTACTGGATCAAGACGATGCAGAAGAAGGGCAGGTCTCCGAAAACGATCAAGAACAACCACGGCCTCATCTATGCGGCCATGGAGACAGCGGTTATGCTCCGCTACCGGAAAGATAATCCTTGCCGCGGCGTAAAGCTCCCGTCAGGTGAGAAGGCAGAGGATGAAGCCCGGTTCCTGACACACGCCGAATTTGGGATGATCCTTGAGACGATGGGGGACCGGTACAGGGCGTTCACCGAGTTCCTGGTTATGACCGGCACGCGCTTTGGCGAGGCCACTGCCGTGACGGTGGCAGACGTGGACCTCATGTCCAAGCCCGCCACAATTCGGATCAATAAGGCATGGAAGCGCGGTACTGATTCCGAGTACTACATCGGTGCCACCAAGACGGGTGCCGGCAAGAGGACGGTTTCCCTGAACCCTCATTTGGTGGAGGTGCTCATTCCCTTGGTAGCCAGCCGGCCCGGTTCGGATCTCTTGTTCACCACCCCTAAGGGTGAGCGGATCATTCACAAGCTGTATTGGCATCACTATTGGGTTCCCGCAGTCAAGGCCGCCCAAGCCCGCGGGTTGACTAAGTCGCCCCGGATACACGATCTGCGCCATACCCACGCGTCCTGGCTGATCCAGGACGGAGTTTCCCTGTTCACCGTGTCTAGACGACTGGGGCACGCCTCCACGCGTACGACGGAGGAGGTTTACGGCCACTTGATGCCTCAAGCTCTTCAAGATGCCGCGGACGCCGTTGAGCGGTCCGCCGTTGTCTGGCGTGGCTAGCGGCGGCGCTCGCCAAACTATGAGTATTTCTGTCGCGCCTGGGCCCGGGTGCCGATCATCCGGACGGAGGCTGCGGAGGGTCCGGCTGACCGGACTTCGCGCAGCTGGGCAATCTCTTTCAGGTGGACTGAGGTGAAGACGATCTTTCCTTTGCCCCAGACAGAGTGCGGGAATTCACCCTTGGCGGCTCCGTCACGGAGCCATGCTTCTGAGCATTTGAGCACCGAGGCAGCCTCGCCCGGTTCGAAGAATTCGAGTTTCATGCCTTTCTTCGATCCTTTCATCGTTGCGCGGTGGCGCGGAGGTCATCTGGGTCGAGCCTTAGTTCATGGGGTTTGCACGAGCCGACGGCATGACCCCCGCCGTCGAAGCTCGCAGCGAGGGCATCGAGCTGGCGCTGCACTTGCTCGGGAGAAGCCACAAACTGAGTTGAGGTGCGCCGCACGAGACCGCTTTCGCGAAGTGCGTTGAGTTGCCGGCGGATGCTCGAGGGCGACGCCTGCAGTTCGATTCCGATCTGGCCACACGTTGACGGGCCGTTCTTGAGTAAGAAGCGGATGATTTGGCTTCGCGTTCGGTTCATCAGGATGTTCGACATGGAGACCGGAACCTAAGGAATGAAGTGATCGCTGCTGTAGACGGGTCTACAGCAGAAGAGTACTCCTGCTTAAGTCATGGTGGAAGGGTCTGTTTGAGTCAATGAATCTCCTAAGGCACGGGCGCCGATTGCCGAGCCGTAAGAGTCGCGGAATACTGGACGGTAGGGCGGCCGAAGCTACCCACCGGGCTTCGGGCACTGAATTTGGCTGGTCAGGGGGTAGCATGCGGAATGACGAGACAGGGCACGGTGACGGGCTGTCCCCCCAAGCCCAGCTCGCCCGTCGTCTGAATCTCCTGCTTGACGTGGTCGTTGCCGAGCGCGGGAAGCCGGTCACCTTCAGGGAAGTTCAAGCGGACCTTGCGGACAAGGGCATCAAGCTGTCCCGTGCGCGCTGGTTCTACATGAAGGAGGGGACTGGCCGCCTCGTCAGCGATCCGGTGTTGCTGGCCGGCCTCTGCGACATCTTCAAGGTTGACCACTCCTACTTGGTTGGCGACAACGCTACTCTGCCGGAACGCATCGATTCGCAGCTTGAGTTCGTCAGGTCCCTCCGCGCTGCCAGGGTGAAGTCGTTCGCGGCCCGAACCCTGGGGGATGTATCACCGGAGACTTTGCAGGCCATCTCTGAGTATCTCAACAAGGATATTGGGCGCCACCCGGCAGGGGAGCAGGCCGCAACTACCCCTCCAGAAGATAGTCAAGATGAGCCGCCAGCAATTCCTTGATCCGTGCCGGGTTGGCTGAATAGCGCGGCGAGCGGCCGTGGCGACGGCCTGGTTCCACATCGACCACGATGGCGCCCGTTTCCTCCAGTGCGAGCAGGTGCTTGGCTACGCTCGGTTCGCCGGCGCTGACAGATGCCGCAATGTCCCCACGGGAAGCGGGGCCGTGCGCCGATAGGTAGCGGAGGATCTCGTTCCGTGAACGGTTGCCAAAGGTCGCGACGGCGGCCTCGACGTTGGCCGACCAGGCGTCGTCATGAGGCTGCGTAATCCTTGGCATGGAACCATTCTTATCTACAGTTCGAAGAAAAGTAAGACTCGTCGTCTTGACGATACTTTAATTATCCTTGAGAATAGTTGGCATAGCCTTATGGCATTCGTGGTCGGCCCTGGTTTAGCGGCCATTCTTGAGGTGTCGGGCATGCCGCCACCGAACTTATCGGAAGCGTTTAGTCGAAGCGGTGAAGACCAATGCGAGTCGAAGCCAGAGCAAATCAGGCCCAACATGACGAACCAAATGCAGTTACCGTTGATGTTTCCCTGCGCACACGACCAGCGCCGGCAGTGCTGGCAGTCCCGGTGGATCAGATCATGGTCGCCGTTGACGGTGTGCGCCGATATGTCATTTCGCATCTGTCCCGGCTCGGCAGGGCCTGCGACGTGGACGACGTTATGCAGGACATCCGGGTTGCGGTGTGGGATGGAGTGAACCGAGGACAATATCGCCAGCTTCCGGGAGTCCCTTTCGGTGCCTGGGTCCAAGGAGTGTGCATCAATGTGTGCGCCGCGCACATCCGCCGGGAGCTGAGCCATCCGACGCTGCCGTTGCTGATTGAAGCCGGAGATTCGGACGGATCGGCGTCGCTCGATGCTCTGGCGATGCTAGTTGTCGGCGGTGTGGATCGAAGTGCTGAGAAAATCATCGACAAGGAATGGGCGCGAAAAATTATCCAACTGACCGGGGCAAGTGTGCCGGACGGCGTTTGGGAACTTGCCGTTGACAGCCTGACCGGGCCACGCCAGTATGGTCCGCCTTCGCCGCAGGACCGGCGCCGCTGGCATGCGGCGACGGTGGTGCGCCAGACGGCAAGGACTGTTCAAAGCGCGCTGGAGGTTGAGCCGCAGGAGATCCGCAACATCGGGGACGTGTGCCAGCGTGCGGCGGAATGCCTGCCCACGCCGGTACTCCGTCGAACTGCTGCAACCATCGTTCGTACGGGTGTTAGCGGGCCGGACCGCGCCAAGGCGTTGGCGGCGTTGGCCGCTGAACTCGGCGTTACGGAACGCTATGTTGCCGTTCAGATTGGATTCGCCCGGCGTCTGTATCAAACGGCCTGGCGGATTCTCCAGAGTGCAAGGAGACCTGCACGCTAAGTCATGTCCTCAGCGGCTCATTTTGCAATGAACCGGCGAGGAGGCTGGAATGTCGTTGACCCGGAGAATTGCATTGCCTGGCACGAGCAGCCAACGGCGATGGTTGTGCCTAGCGTTCGTGGTTGTAAGCGTGGCGACCGTGTTGTTCGCTCTGACGCGGCCGAACCCGGGGCCCGCAGCTGAGCCGGGTTTAGCTCCGTTGACCACGCCGACTCCCAAGAGCTTGGCGACCCGTTCCACTGAGCCGCAGCCAGAAACTCGGACGACGGCCCCCGCCGTCGAAGTACCCGACAGTGACGGCGCGCCTCGCACGACTGACTTCCGCAAGCTGGCTTCGGCGGCGGCGACAGCGGTTTACACATGGGACACGCGGGAGGCGTCGTACTCCGAGGTGTACTCCGGGCTCCGCAACTGGTGGCATGTGCTTCCCGACGGGTCCAACCCTCTGGCCGTGTTTGTTCAGGAGTTCGAAGCGACTGGGATAAACGCCGGCACCTATCAGTATCTGGCCGGGCAGCAGGCGTACCGTTCGGCAACGGTGGAATCAATGATGTGCGACGGTGAGTTGGCCAAGGTGCGAGAGCGACCGGCGCCCTGGGCGGGCCTTCACGTGTGCACGGTCTCTCTCCGCGTCTTGGACCAGTCAATTTCTGCCCGCAACACGTATACGGCCCCGGTCAGCGTCATGGTCAACTGTCCGCCAGCCGACAGTGCTCCCGCGGATCATTGCGTCATGGTCGGCTTCTATGCCGCGCCAAACAGGGTGCTCTACTGATGTCGGCACCAGCGATGCTTGTTGCATTGGCAAGGCGCCGCACGATCGTGCGGGCTTTGGCTGCCGCAGCTACGACGGCGGTCCTGGCAGGCGCCTTTGCGCTCTGCGCTGCCGTTGCAGTGCTCGGTGCCAATTCGATGAGCAACTCGTCTGTCTGCTCGTCAGCTGGCTTGAGCCGTCAGCCAGGCGCAAATGAAGATGGTGCCTTGGACATCGGCGACAGGAGCCAGGCGCCGGTCAATCTGACAGCTCGGCAAATGGATCTTGCAAAGGGTTATGTTTCAGTCGGTAAGCAGTTGGGCGTGCCGCGAGATGGTCAGATCATCGCAATCATGATGGCTCTGCAGGAATCCAGTCTCAGAATGCTGGCCAACGTGAACGTCCCCGGATCACTCAACTTTCCGCACGATGGTGTTGGAAGCGACCACGACTCCCTTGGTACTGCCCAGCAGCGTCCGGCTGCCGGCTGGGGGAGTGTCGGAGAGCTGATGGATCCCAGCTACAACGTGCGGGCCTTCTATGGTGGACCGTCCGGTCCCAACCGGGGGAGCCCTCGTGGCCTGCTGGACATCCCTGGTTGGCAATCCATGGGCAAAGGCCAAGCTGCTCAGGCTGTTCAGGTGTCGGCGTTTCCCGAACTATATGCACGATGGGAGCCGGAAGCATCGGCCATTGTTGATGCTCTCGACGCCGGGACAGCAACTGCTCCTTGTGTCGATGCGTCGCCCGGCTCAGGGCCGTCCCCATCGTCGGCAGACCTGAGCCAAATCCGAAAGGACATCCTGCGGTTTACCGAAGCCGGCGTCGGTGGGTCCTATGTGTGGGGCGGGACGGCCTTCAGGGCGTGGGACTGTTCCGGCTTCGTCCAGTGGATCTACCGGCAAGCCGGAATCAACCTCCCGAGGGTGGAGCAATGGAGGGTCGGTAAGCGGACGGATAATCCGCAGCCAGGAGACTTGGTGGTGCAGAACGGGCAGGGGCCGGACAACTGGGGCCATGTTGGCATCTACGCCGGTGGCGGGATGATGTACAGCGCGCTGAACCCGTCGGTGGGGACGCTAGTGCATCCGATCGCCTGGAATTCAGATACGGCATACTTCGATCTACTAATGTACCGGTAGAAGTTGCGACCGCCGGCGACGCCCACTGCCGCACGTTGTCCGGTTGTCCGGGGGGGGCATGTCCTTAGCCATGCGTGTGAGAAGGCTTACGCGCGGTGGTCGATTCGCCGTCTAATCCCTGACAGCGTCCTGTTGCTGCCGTGAACCGGTCCACGAGGACCGACTCCATGGTCCTGATCTCCTCGAGGTCGTTCTTTTTCGAGGTGCAGCGTCTTAGGCGACGGAACCGTTGCCTGATCGTTCAAGGTTGGGCTGTCTCGTCATTCACCGGCCCATCATAAGCTCGACCTCAGCGCCTACCTTCGCTTGAGGAAGCCTTTTTTCTTGACGCCGAGTGCCGCCGATGGTTGCGTCGATGAGCCTTCAGCCCCGGACCGGCATGGTGATCTTCAGTGGCCCGGGCTGGCCGGTATCCGCTGAACGGTCATGGTTTGTTGTGCCGGTTGGATCGGCCGCCATGGTTGGGTCCGCACAATCTCCTGTACCTCGTCGGGGCGGGTCAGCAGCGCCGCAAGGCCAATTCACTTTTTCAGCCACGCGTTGTCCTGCTCATATGAGTCTTCAGGCCGCAGGCTTTGTAAGGATCGCAGGGGTCCATCCCGGGCAAGAGAAACGTCGAGTACGTCTACCAACTGGCCTCCACGAAGGCCCGGACACCGGAGCCGCACACCCTCGATATCTCGGAGCTGTATGTGCAACTCGTAGAGGCGGGGGCAGCCGGCCTGACATTCCTGAGTGAGCCCTGGTGCCACACCAGCGTCGGCCACGTCTAGCTGAAACCCGATGGCTACATCGAAGCCGGGGAAGTGAGCTATTTTGCCGCGATAGATCGTGGCGTTGAGTGGGAGGCACAGTTGACGGCCAAGTGCCGCAGATACATCCAGGCGATCGACTCAGGACACTGGCCGGCGGATCGAGCGTTTCCACTCGTGCTCTGGGTGGTTCCCGATGAGGCCAGGAAACGATATTTGGACAACATCATCGGCAAGTTGGGGGAGAGAGACCTGTTCAGCGTGGTGCTGTTCAGTCAGGCGGCAGAAAGGCTACGACATGGAGGAGTTTCTGCTAGTCACTCGGCTCGATAAAGCCATCGCTGACGTTGAATGGCAGGAAGTAGTTTACGAGGAACGGATGGCAATGTTCTCCGACCCCCTTGAACGTGGGCAAGTTTTTGAGATCGCGACGCAGGCGCTGGTCAAGTACTCCATGTGGCAGTTTGAGAACCTGGAGCGCTCGGGCGCAATTCCGCGAAACTATCGCGTCATGCACAAGGCAGAAGCGGAGTTGCTGAAGACGGCGGAAGAGATATATGCCAACCCTCATGCCAAGGCTCGGAATGACGAGGAATACGAATGGGATGGAGGCATACCAGCGCCCTACCAAATATGGCCGAAATTGACGTTCTGGCAGGTGCTGCGAAGGTGGTGGAAAAGCTGATGCCCTACTACGCCTGGCAAACCGAAGTCTTCGCTGATTCATTCGACGACTGGGTCGAGGTGCTAGGTATCGCCTGTATGGAGGACGAGGTTGATATGCATTCCGTTGTCACTCGCGTCGCTCAACTCGCCAGCCAGGACATCGAGGGGCGGGGCTTTGGCTGGAAAAACATGGAGAACTTCTACATCTCGGCAGTCTCCGACGACAAGTATGACCTCTATTGATTTACATTGCAGAAGTGTTCCACTACCTGAAGGCGTTCATCCACGAAGGAGATCATCATGGCAGCTCAGATCCAACCATTTGAAGCAGACTCAGCCAAGCAGCCAGCGGCCGACATCAATCGGTTCATCAGGAAGTACGAGACGGCGCACATCACCATCCAATTCCTCACGACGACCGTCTCTGATCCCAGAAATGCCGACAAGACGAAAGTGAAGTACGAGGCCTTCGTGACGTCCCCGGGCTGAGCTGGGGTCAGAGCGTCGAGTTGTCCGTCGCCCTGGATTCGGCGCTGGCCGGCCTCTTCTTTCGCTCAATCCATTTCGGCCGGTGAGTGATCCACCAGATCGTTGCGACCGCTTGGTAGCCCTGAATGCGGGTCCGCTTCGGCCAGGGGAATAGCTTGCCGCTCTCGTTGCGCATCCAGTAGTTTCCGGAGCTATCGAGGAACTGCACCAATACTTTCCGCTCAGTTCCCACGTCGACATGAAATTCCAGCTTTTCGCCCGGTTCGATGACGCCAGCCGATTCGGTGTAGGTGTTGCCGTCAAAGCTGGCGTGCAAGTCCACGTTGTAAATGGGCAGATCGCTGGCGTTGAGCACGAAGCACCTGTAGCGATCTGCGAAGAGCGGCTGTTGTACGAGCTTGGCACCAACCGTCACGGCACTGGCCTGCTTGCGGTGCTGGTCGTTCACCTACCGCCGGAGGGTTAAAGCGCCCACCCAAAGGGCGCCGACCGTTCCAACAGCAGCCGCGCAGTCTGCGACGGCGCTAATCCAATCGGGTGCGTCTGACATGGCCCGCTACTTCAGCGGCTTTAGGTAGACCGTCCAGGATGTACCGCTGCCCTTGATTGAAGAGCACACGAACTGCCTGGGGATGGTGTTGCCTGCTGGCTTGTCGGTGAAGGCCCCGGTCGTGTCGTAACTGCCGTCCGAGGCCCTGAAGACCGATTTCGTCTTGCTCGCGTCAACGGTGGCTGTGGGGTACTTCTGAACTAGACGCCGCTCGCAGACGCCGTTAGCTTCCTTGGCGTCTGCTGCCTTCAGGTCGGCCAGGGCCTCCTCGCCCGCCTTGGCAATCTCAGCCATCTTCGACGCCTCCACTACTGCCTTCTCCTTGGCGGCAGCTTCTTCGCTAGCCCTGATTGCCTGGGAGGATACGGCTATAGCGATGATCGCCAGGAGCAAGATGACGGCGCCGCCAATGATGATAAGGATCTTGTTGCGGCTGAGCCCAGACTTCTGAGGCGCGGGCTGCTCGGGAGTGCTCATGGTGGTGCCTTTCGGGAATGCTTCTAGCGGGCCAATCAAATAGGGCCGGCTAGCAATGACATCCCCCAGCACGCTGCACCTTCGTGCAGATTACCTCACGGGTGGAGAAACAAATATCCGGCCGTGTACGAGGGTGCATACAGGGCCGGACTTGGTACCCCCGCCATCGGCAGCGGAAGTGGCGATTCAGCACCTTGGAGGGAGCTGAAATGCTTCTGTTTGTACGGCAGGTACTCCGGCTCGATTGTCGGTGCGTATATTTTCCCAAATATAGCCGGTGAATGAAATGGGAAATTAAGAGTATTGCAACATATGCACAAGGGGAATAAAGTAAATCTACAACAAAAAAAGAACCAGGATACGGCTGGCTCTTTCTTGTCTCAAAGTAGCAGAAAGACGCCTACAGCTCAATAGGCTCATTTCTGTTGTCACGTATTCTCCACCAGCAAAAGGCACCGGCACCGACCGAGATAGCGTACATTCATAGGTTGATTGAGAGAGTATCCAAAAGACTACGTTTGCGTTGTGGCTCTGCCTGCTGTGCGTTTGGGCATGGACAGAGATAAGGCGCTGAAGAGTAAGGAACTGATGACTACGGCTACGGCCAGCCCGAAAGGTTGACAAAGTGGGAGTTAAAAAATACTGCTACCCGTTGCGAGGTGAATAAGCGGAAATCCTCGCCTCTCTCAACCAGCCTATGAACACAAGCGCATAACGGTAATCACCTGGACACCACAGGGGCTCTACAACTGCTCGCTCTGTCTGATCTGACAACGAGCGGCCTGATGAGCTTCCGTGGCAGAATCCCTGTGCGAGACGTTTGAGACAAAGCGTCCTTCATCCCGAGAGGTTGGTTGATGAGCTTGGTAGTCCAGGGATCACAGTTCCCCATCTGCTCTCCGCAGTAGCGCCGCAGGCTTTCAGGAGGGTAAAGGTCGGTCTATGAGAAAGTAAGCCTACGCTCTTCCAATTCACTAGCTAGGGGCCAAGCAATGGCAAAGTTTGCAACCGTTTCCGCAGATTCAGACAAGTCGCTGTGCGATCAGGTGAGTCAACTGATCCGCCATCATGCACCAAGCTATATCAACGTCCAAGTGGTCCCCCTGGTGGTGGCGGACCAAAACAGTCCGACCGGTTCCAGAATTATCTACCAGACGTCTATTACTCACCCGTAGCGGGCCGCTTATCTACCGCCAGCCGAAGGCTTTCAGCGGGTAAGGGGTGGTTAGAGGGCCGCTGCTTGGGCCGGCACTTGCTCTTCCAGCCGACCATCGAAGTAGAGCTTCCATGTCAGCCCTTTTGCGTCTATGAAGCTGGCATATGAATTCCCCGTGGCCGGGAGTGGAAAGGCAAGGCGTCTTTCTTTGCCAGGATTCATAGTCTCCAGCAGGTGCCGCTTAGTTTCCTCATGTTCAACGTTCACCGAGACGACGTTGACGGCTTCTAAGTGCCCATCGCTGAAGTTATGAAGAATCACCTCCATCTCGGCGCTGCCGGGCCCTGGATTTTTAGTCATCTTCACAGTACGAGCCTGTGCAGAACGCTCGTCAGCCGCCTGCTGCCGCCTATCTTCTGCCTCACGGTTTTTCTCATCCACCTGGTGCTTGTAGGTGAGTGCTGCGATCAAAACTGCCCCAGCCGTGACGATCGCGCCAATTGCGGTAGCTATTGCTCCCCAGAAAGTTGAGATGGCGCTGAGCCACTCAGCAGCGTTCGGTGGCTTCTCATCTGTGGGGCCTTGCATGAAATTAGATACCGAGGCGACGACAGCGACGATGCCGAACAAGATCGCAGTGCTACCCAGGACTACCGGCCAGTGCTTCCAATGCCAGAATCTGGCCATGGCTTTCTTCCCTCGTTCCATCTCTTGGCTACCGCTCTTCCAGATCGCCGTTGAACCAGCTCCGCCACCTTACGCCGTTGGCGTCCGTGAAATTTGCATAGGCTGCTCCCACTATCCGTTCATCCCGGTCGAATCCTTGCTCTGTTCCAGGGGGAATGAGGTAGTAAGGCTTCTGGAACGGCTCTTTGCGTTGCTTGTCGACCAGAACGAGGAACACGGAGTTTATGGCCTGTGAACTCCCGTTAGCGACTCTGATCTGCATCGTCTTAGGGGCATCAGGCTTCTCGATGATGGAGACCGTAACGGACTTGGCCTGTGCTCTCCGAGCGTCAAAGTCCGCCCGCCGCTTGTTTGCGGCAGCGCGGATCTTTTCTTCGACCTGGTGCTGGTAGGTCAAAGCGGCGATGAGTGCCGCCCCACCGGTAATCACAGCTCCGCCTGCTGTCCCAAAAGCGCTTATCCAGTCCGAGGTCTTGTCCTCTGAGCCTGCGTTCCAGTTAAGGGTCTGGAGGATGATGGCTGTAAAGATCAAAATGCCACTGCCCGCCCAGAGTAGGTACGTGACTATATTGCTGGGCGGGCGCTTCTCTGGTTCCAAGATGAGTGCAACTTTCAGTGTGACCGGGGCATCAAAAGCCCCCGGCGAGAAGGTGACTAAACCACTCTATGCCAGGGGCTGCATATAACTTAGCACAATTCACAGGGCGGTGATATTGGCCGTATATTGGTTGTGGATAAATGGATAACCAATAGATTGAGAATAAAAGTATTGACCGCCTAAGCGTTATGAATCATAATGCTTGCATAACCAAGGCGACTAACCAATGACCAAAACTTCTAAATCCGTAATGGGCTTCTCCCAGCTACCAAAAGAACCCAGCTTCTAAAGCTCTTCTCCGTTCATTCTTCGCTTTCGGTTTGCTCTTCATCATCACCTTCGGCTTCATGATCGGCGCCCTGCTGCTGACAGGAGGTGACCGATGAACATCGTAGATAAGACCTGGTGGGCAAAGATGTTCTACCAGACAGGCAAGATGAGCAAGGGGGAGTACATCGTTGCTCTCGGCCACCTCTTCACTGAAGCAACGGCTAATCGGGAGGGCAGGTAATGGAAGATCTCATTTTCCCCGTAATGATGGGACTTCTAGCCTTCGCACTGCTCAGCCTGATTGAAGTAGTCGCAATCTGGTGGTCACTACGATGAGCACTCAAAAAGAGCGAATAGTTGCTTTCCTCGAAGCTCGTGGCGAACTCGGCGTACTGAACACTGAGCTGATGCCAATCGCATGGCGGTACTCGGCACGGATCGACAACCTGCGTAAGGATGGCTACCGGATTCGGGCCAGCCATATCGACAAATCCATCTGGCGCTTCACGTTGCTCCCGCAAGACCCGCAGCAGCCCCAAGCCCTACAAGTGGCCGCCGAGCTGGACGAACCAAAGTACCTCGACTTCAATGAACAGCTCCGCACCTACGTGAGCGGGACTGCCCCCGGTTTCGTTGACTCCTTGACCTAGCGAGCTTGTGCTCGTGGAAGGATGTTGACCATGCCCACGGCTTATGGGGCGGAGTTCCGCCAGGATGTTATTGATGTGGCCCGCAAGGGCGAGGCGCCGCTGGCGCAGATTGCGAAGGATTTTGGGCTTTCGGTCACGACGTTGAAGCGCTGGATTGCGATCGCCGAACGTACGGAATCCGGGGCCGCCCCGCGGCGGCGGAGTCGGCCGAGATGCGGGAGTTGGTCGAGCGGGATTTCACCGCCGCGGCACCGGACGAACTGTGGCTGACAGACATCACCGAACACCCCACAGCAGAGGGCAAGCTCTACCTCTGCGCGGTGAAAGACGTCTACTCCGGAAGGATCGTCGGCTCCTCAATGGACTCGCGAATGAAATCCTCGCTTGCCGTCGCCGCACTGGAGAACGCGGTGCGGGCACGCCGCCCGGAAGGGACAGTGGTGCACTCGGATAGTGAGACTGTCCGTACCGGTATTCCCGAAGGATCCTTGACTCGCACAGTGATGGATGCGACAGGATGCTGGTGCCGGGTGCGCCCCGGGGTTCTTGACTCTCACTCCGATCGACAGCTGTTGTCTTTCCCCGGATCTGTCAGTCCCCGAGGCGTACCCGGTGAGGCGCTACGCCTGGCCGCCGGTGTGACCTAAGGAGAGCCTGCGCCAAGGGTGCTCATCACTGTCTTGTCCGCCGGTCGGTCGATGCGCGGGGCCGTGCCCCCTTGCACACCGGATGGACCGGAGGAAAACGACATGACCAGAACTCCCGCAACCAGCGACCCGGACCAGGCACCGACACCTGTCTTCGCCGGAGTCGACACGCACAAAGAACTCCACGTCGCCGCCGTCATCGACGCTGGCGAAACAGTGTTGGGCACCAGGAGCTTCCCCACAACGCGCACGGGCTACCGGGCGATGCTGGCCTGGATCGGCGAATTCGGGGTCCTGGCCCGGATCGGCGTCGAGGGCACCGGATCCTACGGTGCCGGCCTGACCCGACACCTCGTCAAAGCCGGCGCCATGATCCTGGAGGTCGACCGGCCCGACCGGTCTGACCGCCGCCGCAAAGGCAAGGACGACGATCTGGACGCGATCAATGCAGCCCGCGCCGCACTGCATGGCCGACGCACCAGCATCCCGAAAAGCAAGGACGGCGCCGTCGAAGCTCTGCGGGTGTTGCGCGTCACCCGCGCCCACGCGGTCCGGGAGCGCCGCAGTGCCCTGCAGCTCCTTCGGATGTCGATCGTCTCCGCGCCGGAGGTACTTCGCGACCAGGTCCGCCAACTGACCCGGATGCAGCTCATCCGGACCCTCGCTGCATGGCGGCCGGACGTGTCAAACGCGACCGACCCCGTCACCGCCTACCGGGTCTCGATGAAATCCCTAGCCCGCCGCTACCTGGAACTCACCGACGAGATATCCGACCTGGACGAGCTCATCAACCCCATCGTCGAAGCCCTCGCACCGCAACTCCTCGAACGCGTCGGAATCGGCATCGAAGTCGCCGGACAGTTCCTTGTGACGGCCGGTGACAACCCCGACCGGATGAAATCCGAAGCCGCTTTCGCGATGCTCTGCGGCGTTTCACCGCTGCCCGCATCCTCTGGAATGACACAACGCCACCGACTCAACCGCGGCGGCGACCGCCAAGCCAACCGCGCCCTCCACCTCGCGGTCATAAGCCGGATCAGGCTCGACCCGAGAACGCAGACATACGTCGCGAAAAAGACCGCCGAGGGGCACAGCAAGATGGAGATCATCCGCTGCCTGAAGCGATACCTCGCCCGCGAGGTCTACTTCATCCTCAACCCCGGCCGCCAGCACATCGTCCCGAACACCAGACAACACCGAAACGCCGCTTGACACTTAGGAGAGCATCCGCGGCTCCCAATTCCGGTCCCGTCGCTTCGTCGAATCACTCCGGCATCACGGGCTCACCGGATCGATGGGCTGGGTCGGTGCGTGCGCGGACAACGCCGCGATGGAATCGTTCTTCTCGCTGCTGCAGAAGAACGTCCTGGACCGTCAGCGGTGGCTCACCAGACAGGACCTCCGACTGGCCATCACAACCTGGATCGAAAGGACCTACCACCGCCGGCGGAGACAAAGACGGCTGGGCAAACTCACGCCCATCGAATATGAAACAATCAACCGGACCGCGCTCACAGCGGCCTAAGACCCCGAGTCACCGGGGCAGTCCCGATCGTGCCGGTGTCAGCTAGACGTGCACGCTTTCCTGGCTGGCATCGGTTTAGTGGGCGGCGGCGTACTTCTCCATCACGTCAGCCTGGATACGGCCGCGGGCGTTGATCGGAATACCCTTCTCAATCGCCCAGGCACGGATAGCCTTTGTGTCATTGCCGCCGGACTTGGTGCGACGTGCCGGCGGCCTGCCGCGCCCGCCGGTTTTCTGTGCGACTGCCGCGTACTTACTCAGAACCTCGCGGAGTTCATTTGCGTGTGCTTCGTTGAGATCAATCTCGTATTCAGCACCATCGATAGCGAAGTTTACGGTTTCACTCGCTTCGGTGCCGTCGAGATCATCTTCAAGGGTAGTTATTACTCTTTTTGCCATGGTTTAAGGCTATCAGGGCTAAGGGCGGTTAAGAATTTGCGTGGGATGCTCGTCGGACGCATCGGTTATTTCGCTTGAGACGCTCTCTATACTCAGCACCCCCTCCGCCGCTTGCTCGATTAGTTTTCTGAACTTCTTGTTGCTAAGAAGTTTCTTCTTCTTTTTCTTCGACAGCGCATCGTATTGGCTTACCAGATCCCTGGCGATTTTCTGTTTCAGCTTTTCTTTTTCTCTCGCCGCATCAGCTTTTGCAGCCTTGAGTTGCTGTGTGGCGTATAGGGGTCGGAGGGCAATGAGTCCACCGGCGAGGGTGACAAATGACGTCACTGCCGCAACGGAACCCTGCAGATCCATCAGAATTTCAAGAGGGCTCTCTTTGTGAATCGCTTTGATGACCACTGAATCGGCAAGCTTGGCCCGAGCCCTAGGCTGTGTCAATTCGTAGGGCTCCGCCATTCCGATGGTTAGGAGTGCCTCCATGCTCTCCATCAGTTCCGTGAAGCTCGCCATTGTGAGGCGCTGATCCGCAAAAACCACCTGAACTGGAATCCCGACGTACTCGTGATATGTATTGCCTTCTTGTGAGGCTGGTGACGTCACCTGCGTTCCCGTAGATCTCGTCGCTGCTTTAGCGCCTAGCCCCTCGTCGCCCATGTTGTTTCTAGTAGGCATGGCCACCCTCCCATCGTTGATGAGTTGGCGGTCAGGTTACCCCTCCAGCGATGTTGGCACTAGGGCCTATTGGCGATCAGGGCCGAGAGCTTCATCCTTTACGTGCTCAACGAATCCCGTACTGAGCCGATACCCATCTGCCTTTTCCGTGAGGAAGCTGATCGTCGCCTCACGTAAGCCGGTCTGGTTCTTGGTCCTTTTCCAATCCGGACGAGTCCTCAGCTCGGTAACTAGGTCTTTTATTTGTGCCGAGAGCAGCTTTTCATGTTCGAAGGCGTTCCGATTTACTACTCTCCCGGCTTCGGTTAACGCGTGGCGAAAACTCCAGCTACCCACAAGATCGTCAGAGATGCCGGCGGCGATGTACTCAGCGATGGCACGGCGCTTCTGGACTGACGCAGCTCGGAATTCCCTGGACGCAGCAAGCTTGGCTTCCAACTCCCGCAACTGAGCGTTGTGAATCTTCTGCTGTTCAGACTCTTCTTCGCCCGCTTCGAGTAGGGACTCTCCCAACGACTCGTGAATTTTCGCTACCAATTCGTCACGCCAATCAGGGGTGGCCGTCCACTTATAGACCAGCCCTTGTGCCGGCCAATGTAGGACAAGTGCCTCGACGTCGCCGTTGTGTGCTGTGGAGTCAGAGATCAATCGCAAAACCTCTTCGGATAGCAGCCCATCACCGTCGTCGTCCTCAGTAAGCGCCTCCATGAGCTGGGATGCCTCGTACATCAGGGTATTCAATGAGATAAACGGTGCCTGGCCGGCGGAGGCAATGGCCAGGGCTGTATCAAGTGAAACGGTGCCTCCGCTGAGCGTCACGTCGATGTCCTTGACGAATTCAGCTTCAAGGATGAACAGCAAACGCCGGTCCATGGCCAGAGTGGGAATCTGTTCGGCCAGGAGGGACAGATCAGCCGAGGTGTAAGTCGTCATGGTGAGGACTATATGGGAAAGGGCCGATTCCGTGAGGGTCTTGGGAGCGGTCTGAACTCTGGCACGATGGCGGTATGACTGAAATCCCCATCATGTTTTTCCAAGTCGGAGCTACGGCCATTCCTACACTTCTGATAGCCGTGACCGTGGGCATCAAGCATGGTGAGATTTACGCTACCGATTACGAACACGCCAAGAAAAAGCACAAGGTCTACATACTGGCTGTTCTATCAGCAATGGCTCTGGTGATCGTCCTGGGGGAGATGTCTGCTCTTAGGGCGATAGCCAGGGGAGCCGGCAACCGCCTTGAGGTCGATCTGGTCTGGTCTGCCATCATGGCATGCATCTTGCTGATAACCCTGGAAATGATGAAGCCAATGGCGGACAAGATGTCACCGAAGGGTGGCCGCCGACTCTTGTTGATTGTTACCGGCGCATGGGTAGTGCTGACGGCGTATTCAGCTTTGGTTATTTATGGAGTCGTACCGCTCTGAGTTTGGCTCACCACTATTGCCATGGAATGGTCACTAGCTCACAGTGGGAAGTAAAGTATATAAGGCAAACAATCATGGATCAGACAATTGTGGTTACACCCTCGGAGCCAGAAACTAAAGTAGGACAAATTTAATGGCATCCGCCTTATATCCCAAAGCAAAGGAGTGGTTTCTCAGCCAGTCTCCCTCTATCGACCTTGATACTGACACTATCAAAAGTGGCACTCGTCAACACCGGCACCGACTACACGTATTCCAGCGCTCACCCCATCCCACAGTCTTGCCGTAGATCCCGCTCACGTAGACAAGAGGCCGGCCATACTTGGGGAACTCTCGGATTGGAGCGGGGTCATCAATCGGTCGGCTCTCTTCGGCTTGAATCCGGGCAAACATGCGCTCGGAGTCGTCGGGAGTGCCACGCTTGATCATCGAACAATTATAGAACATATATTCGAATAGCTCCCTGGACCCCAAGCCTGTCGCCTCCTCAAAGCGGCATCTCGTATGTCTGTCAGGGCATGCAATAAGTCATGTCGTCCGCCCCAACCACCTCCATGAAGTCGTGAGTCCAAACCCCTCATTCCCCTTGGAAAACGACAGATGGAGTGCGCGATGTTTTTGGCAGCGGTGGATCCTGGCATCACCCCGAACACGAACTTTCCCTTTCTCGAATCGCTCAAGCAGATCGGCGGAGGCATCCTGGTCGGGGCCTTCATTGTGATAGCGATTGTGGCGATCGTCGGGGCCGCGATGCTCCTGGCAGGCAAGCTCAGCCAGTCATCGCGACTAGCCTCGGGCGGCGGCATGATCCTGCTTTGGACAGGGCCGGTGGCCGCGATACTGGGCGGGATCAATGGCTACATCCTGTGGTCCCAGTCGGCGTTCAATCTCGGATTCTAGGTCCAGCCAGACATGCCGGTTCAATGCGACCTGGACGGATGGTGGCCGCCCGGTTGCGGTCTCGTCTCGCAAGCGAACGACGGCGTCCAGGGTTCCATCACGTCGTTCTTTGCGAACATTCTCCAGAGCACCGCATCCTGGATCTGGTCCTTCATCGCGGGCGCATTCAGTGTCTCTGATGTCGACGATTCGCAATGGACGGCCGTTGAAGGGCTGACGAGTTGGTGGGTTGTCATCATGATGACGCCGCTGGTCGTGGCCATGATCCTTCAGTTGCTGTCCGGTTTGATCAGCCAACAGCCCCGGCGCTTGGTGCGCGCCCTGGTTGGCGGTGCGGCGGCCATTCCTCTGGTGGCCGGTGCCGTCTACCTTGTCCGCCAGCTCACCAAGGTGGGCGATTCCGCAGCTACGGCACTGCTTGATTCCATGGGGACGGATCCCTATCTGGTGTTCATGCGGCTCTTTGGCTTCGAGCGGGCCCCGGCGGACTCTGGCAGGGAATGGAACGTCGTGTCGTTGGCCCCGGGAACCAGCGGCGGTGCGGCTGGGGCCGTCGTCGTCACGGTGATGGCAGTTATCGTCGTCTGGATCCTGGCGTTCATCCTGATGTGTTCGATGATCTTTCGGTCCTTTGCGCTCATCGTGCTCGCTGCCGTTGCTCCAGTCGCTCTCATGCTGATGCCGTGGGAGAAAACGAAAACTTGGGCCCGTCGGTGGTGCGAGATCGTGGTTGCCTTGCTGCTCGCCAAACCTCTTGCAGCAACTGTCCTGGCCGTGGCCATCAAGCTCTTTGCCGACTCGAAGTCATTCGCCGGGCTGGCCGCTGGTGTTGTGGGCATGGCACTGGCCTGCGGTGCGCCTCTGATGGCATTGCGGCTCGTGAGTTTCGCCGGAGGCGAGCTGGCCGCGGCGGCGCAAACTGCCGGTGGCGGCCATGTGCTCTCCCGCACTTCCAGTTTCACCGCCCGGCAGATCAGTCGGCAGGCCGGTGGCCGTTTCACTCTTGCCGGGATGGCTGGTCGTTCGTCGATGACCCGCCCAATCCAGTCGAGTCGTCACCAATTTCCCACCCGCACTTTGCCGGCCGGTGCCCCTCTTCCGGGAAGGCCAACGGGTCCAACGCCGTCATCGGCGCCAGCTGGCAACGCTGGTGCGTTGATGCTCGACGCCGGCACCTCGGCCGCCAGCCCAGCCTCGCCACCGGGAAACAGCGCACAGCCGCGCCCGGTCCCGGGCAGCTCGGCATCGGGAAGCAGAAGTGGGGCCAGCGAGCCACCAAGGCCGTCGTCGTCGACGCTACCGAACGACGCGCCTCCGATCGCCCCGACGACCCAGCCTCCCATCCACCAGCCACGAGTTATCCAGCCCCCAACCGACGGTGATTTCCATGTCTGAAACTTCACGCACCCTTGAGGCAGTCAAATTCCCCCGCTACGAGCGCCGCGGCTGGTTCATGGGCCTGAAGTGGTATCAATTGCTGTTGCTAGCGGCCGGCGTCGTCGTGGCAAGTCTGGCATCGGCATCTCAGGGACCGATCGGATTGTTCGCGTCGGGACCGTTGTGGCTGGTGCTGATGCTCCTCGGCTTGCTGCAGTATTCAAGGATTCCGTATCCGGTCTGGGCCAGCCATGCCGTCCTGTTCTTCTTCCGATTCATAGCTGGACAAACCCGGTTCCTAACCAGACCCGAACGAGCAGTCCTGGCTGGACGGCTGGCGCTTCCGGGAGGGCTGGGGAACCTGGAATTGCGACGGACCTCGCGAGGGGAATGCTTCATCGTGGACGCCCGCGGCAGGGAGGCGATAGCCGTACTTCGCTGCAGCACCCGGTCATTCGCGCTGTTAGACAGCGACGACAAAGCATGGGCCGTGCAGGCCTGGTCCCGCGTACAGGCCGGCATGGCCCAGCGAACAAGTCTCGCGAGAATCGCCGTGCAGGACTTTACGGTTCCGTATCCGTCCACTGCCCTGCGGGACTTCTACGAAACGGCGTCCCCGCCGCCGACGGGCGTCTCCAGCGAACTCACTTGGGGCCAGCGCGCGTACGAGGATCTGATTTCAGCGGCCGGGTCCACGATGAGCCACGATCTCCTGATCGCTCTTGTAGTGGATACGGGCAAAGCACGACGCCGGATCAGAGAGTCAGGCGGGGGACTGGCCGGTGTTGAACAAGTGCTTCGTCTGGAGGTCGAGGCCATAACGACCGCGCTGGGGACGCACAGCGTCAAGGTGGAGGAGTGGCTTCCGGAGGGCGGAATCCTCGACGTCGTTCGGGGCGCCTTCGATCCTGCAGCTGTCGCAAGCCGGGCAGAGAAGCCGGCCAAGAAGGAATTGCAACCCCGAGACTCCATGCCGCCCAACATACCTGCGGGGCCGATGGCTGTCGAAGAGCACTGGACATACGTCCGCACTGATTCCGGTTTTCATCAAACCTTCTGGATCGCTGAGTGGCCGCGGCAGAAGGTATTTCCGGGTTTTCTCCATCCGCTGATTTATGTGGGCGACTTCCGGCATACTGTGACGGAAGTGATTCGGGCGGTGCCCACAACGGAGGCGCTGCGGGACATCCGCTCCGCCCAGGAGGCCCATGAAACCAGGCGCCGCATCAACACCCGCTTCGACAGGCCGCTGACCCGCGAGCAGCGGGCCGAGGAAGAAGAGGTCGCACAGCGCGAGGAGGAGATCGTTGCAGGTCACGGAGATGTGAGGCCCGCTGCCTACGTGACCGTTACTGCAGGGACCCTGGAGGACTTGGCCCGTCACAGGCAGGAACTGGAGTCGGCAGCTGCGGGAGCCTTTGTCGAATTGCGCCTGCTGGCCGGACAGCAGTGGGCTGCATTCGTCGCCGGTGCGCTCCCGTTCGGGCGGGGACTGCGATGACGCGGACAAACCAGTCGGTTGAATACGTGCAGTCGGGAGTGAACCGCAAGGAGCGGAAGGAACGGCGGCGGGCGGCTGCCGCTGGCGGCCGACCGTGGGCTGCCGCTATAAACCGGGCTGGCGAGATGGTCGGCACCCGGCTGGACACCGCCGAGCACGGCGGAGACTGGGGGAGCAGGGAACCTGTCTCGCTGCGTGGTCCGCATCGCCTACGGCCGGCACCACACCGCGCGTCCACCCTGACCTTCGCCGCGGCTTATCCATTCATCACAGAATCGGGGCTCGGCCACGAAGGCACCTACATCGGCACAGACGTCTTCGGCTCGGGCGCGTTCTCCTACGATCCGTGGATTCTCTACGATAAGGGCGTCATCAGCGGACCCTCGATCGTTGTCATCGGCACTGTGGGGACCGGAAAATCCATGTGCGGGAAGTCCCTGGTGGCCAGATCCATCACGCTGGGGCGGAAGGCCGCCGTCGCCTCCGACCCCAAGGGCGAATGGGTTGCCGTTGCGAACGCGGTTGGCGGCAAGGTCATCTCCGTGGGCCCTGGCCGCGCTGCCCGGGTCAATCCGCTCGACGCCGGGCCTCGGTCCAGCGCACTGAGCGAGGCGCAATGGCAGGCTGTGGTGCGGCAGCGCCGTCGCTATCTGTTGGTGGCGCTGGTTTCCCTGATGCGGCAGGGCATGCCGCTCCGCCCAGTCGAGCACACTGCCTTGGACATGGCTCTCATGGAGACGGTGGCCGAGAACTCGAATCCGACGCTGCCGATGGTTCTGGACCATCTCCTGAATCCGTCGAAGGAAACTATCGGACTGGTGGGTAAGGATGGGGGACTGGCCGTCAGCCACTCTCTCCGTCGGACGGTTTCCGGTGACCTGGAAGGCATGTTCGACGCTCCCTCGACAGTCGCCTTCGACGCCGATGCGCCCATGATGGTGATGGACACATCTGCCCTGATCGGCGCCTCGGAGCAGGCGCTGTCCCTGGCGGCTGCGTGCGGTGCCACCTGGCTGGAGGCCGCCGTCACCAATCCCGACGGCGGCAAACGGCTGGTGGTCTACGACGAAGGCTGGCGCATGCTTGCCGACCCGTACATGCTCGCCAAGATGAGCGAACAGTGGCGGCTGGCCCGCACCTACGGCATCGCCAACCTGCTCATCATGCACAAAGTCGCCGACCTCAACGAGATCGGCGACAGCACCAGTGGGCACCGTCAGAAGGCCCTTGGTCTGCTGACCGAGGCGGACACCAGGATCATCTACAGGCAAAAGCACGACGCCATGCGCCTGACCAAGGAAGCCCTAGGGCTGTCGGAGGCCGAATGCGAGCACGTGGAGAACCTCCCCAAAGGTGTTGGCCTCTGGAAAGTCGGGAACC
Organism: Arthrobacter oryzae; assembly: GCF_030812315.1. Lineage (GTDB taxonomy): Bacteria > Actinomycetota > Actinomycetes > Actinomycetales > Micrococcaceae > Arthrobacter > Arthrobacter oryzae_B. Next base: position 229,344 of record NZ_JAUSSM010000008.1, read on the forward strand.
GATCCTTCATCGTCGCGAACCGGGTCACGACCGATGAACTTGAAGTCTTCGGCACCGACGACCGGATGATCTGAATGCGACCGATGAATTCGCGGCGAGGCTCCGACAGCCCGTTGGTCACGGCGGGGCTTATTGCCGTTGCCGGCTACGTCTCCCTCTGCTTCCTGGTCCAGGGCGCAGCGAACATGGTGGTGACTTGGCGCTGCGGCGGCAGTCCGCCGTCGCCGTTCAACCCGGCTGCCGCCGTCGGACTTTTTATTGGCCGGATGGATTGGATTGTGCGCAAACCGCAGGGCTGCGACGCCGGCGCCGGCAGTATCTGGTGGATCGTCGGACCGGTCCTCTTTCTGGCAGCTGCGCTCGCCGTCGGGTCTGTCTTTGCCTGGAGGAGGTGGAAGCAGTCCGGCGCCTGGCTTCGCCAGGACATTCTGAGCCGCGAGGGCATCGCGCGCCGTACGGAAGTCCTCCAGGATTTCGGGGCCCGGGCCGTCCTGAAGCGCGGCAAGTTCACACGGCCAGGCTTGGCGAAACCACGGATCCAGGACGTGGCGTGGACATTGGGCCGCTCCCGCGGTGTCACGGTTCATGTCTCAACGGAGGAATCGATGGTCATCCAAGGTGCTCCGCGATCCGGCAAGGGCCTCTACGTGGTCATCAACGCCATCCTCGATGCGCCGGGCGCAGTTGTCACGACGTCCACCCGAGCCGACAACCTGGTGGTCACCATGAAAGCCCGCGCAACGCGTGGCAGACCTGTCACCGTGTTCGACCCGCAAGGCATGTCCGGATTGCCATCAACACTTCGCTGGTCTCCTGTCCGCGGCTGCGAGGACCCGGACATCGCCACGCGCCGCGCTCTCGTCATCACCGCGGACACGGAAATGAAGGGAGAGAACGCTGCGTGGCAAAAGCGCTCGCTGATCATCCTGCAGTGCCTCCTCCACGCCGCAGCCTTGTCCGGAGAGGGCGTCCGCGCGTTCCGTCGCTGGTCTTCGAGCCCGGTCCTGGCGCGCGAGGCGCTGGAGGTCCTGAGCCAACCGGCGGCCGCGCTGGGATGGCAGGCGGATCTGATGGGCATTCTTGAGGATGACCCCCGGAATACGTCCAACTCATGGATCGGTGTCTCTGCTGCCGTCGCGCCGCTGTCGTCGCCTAGGGTGCTCGCCGCGCTGGATCCCCGGGACGAGTCTGAGGAGTTCGATCCGAAGAGGTTCATCCGGAACTGCGGGACCCTGTATCTGATCGGCACCCGTGCGGGTGCGGCTGCAGCCGGGCCGTATCTGTCAGCGCTGATCGACGACATCGACAACGCCGCTCGCGAAATGGCGTTTGTCTCTCCGGGAGGAAGGCTGGATCCGCCGTTGTCCCTCATCCTGGATGAGATTGCCAATCTGGCACCGTGGCCGGGTCTGCCCATCGCCCTCTCGGACGGCGGTGGCATCGGCATATCAACCCTGGTGGTTCTCCAATCCCTGTCCCAGGCCCGTACCGGCTGGTCCATCGAGGAGGCAGCCACGATCTGGGACTCGGCCATCATCAAAGTGATCTTCGGCGGCGGCTCCGACGAACGCGACCTGCGCTCGCTGGCCGGGCTGCTGGGGGAGCGGAGTTTGACCCTGAATACCCGTTCCTGGTCTGCGCAGGGCAGGCAGGACGGCGAACAGATCAGGGAGAGCCCGGTCCTGCCACTTGATGAGATCAGGCGCTTGCCCGCGGGCACGGCCCTGATGCTGGGACGAAGAACGCGGCCCACTCTGTTGGATCTGCGCGAATGGCACAAACGAAAAGACGCAGCCGAGCTCGGTCGGTCAAAGCTGGAGCTCGAACGGGCCTTGGCTGATGGGCACCGTCTGAGACAGGCAGCAACTGAGGAGCCGGCCGATGGCGAGCCATGACGACGTCGAACGCTTTGAGATCCCGTCAGCCGGAGCGGACGACGACGAGCTGACGGCTGAGCTCTTCCGCTCTGCATTCCGGCCACCGGGGCGGGCATCCGGCGTGACGTACCGTTGGCGGGACATGACTTCTGAGCAGGCCGGAAGTGTGTGGCGTTCTTTGGCGGCTTGGGTCCGCTGGCTTGTCGCGACGTACCAGCTGACGACGTCGGTGGTTCCGGATTGCTGGTGGCGCCACACCGAGATCGTCGCCGAGCTCTATGCCCTGCAGCGTGCGGAACTGGCCTCCTACGCCAGCGACGACCCCGGGTTCGGACCCCTGGCTTTTCACGAACGGCTGCCGCACGCCGTCGAGCGTCTGCGGATCCATACCCGGATGGCTGGGTGTGTCGGCCTACAGGCGCACAAGGAGTCCGCAATGAGAACACTCCGGTTTGACGCGCCCGAGTTCGTTGAGTGGCAGGCGGCTTCCCACCAGCTCGGGGACTAATTCTGAAGTCATGCTGTTGGCCCTTCCTTAGGACATGAACAAGTATCCGCGGAGTGGTTCCGGCGGGACTACAAAGAAGCATGGAGGCGGCTGTCGTGGCCCCTGAATCTGAAGACGTATCGAGTGCTGTGCCGGCAGATGCCTCACCAAGCAGGGGTGAATCGGGCAATTCCCGCATGACGCCCGAGGAGCGCATCTCTGCCTTGACGGATGGCCTCCATCAGATCCTGGAAAGTGCTGTTGAATCTCCGTCGCAGTGGCAAGTGCTGTTGGATGCGTCGGCAACGTTGTGGCGTTACTCGGGCGGCAATGTTGCGCTACTCATGATGCAGATGGCCCAGCGCGGTACCGACGAACCCACTCTGGTGGCCGGGTACAAGGAATGGGCCCGCCACGGCCGTACGGTGCTGAGAGGTGAGCATGCACTCTGGGTGATAGCTCCCCGCACAGCCCGACTCCAGCAGGTCACGCTTCCTGACGGTACCCGGCAACGGATCCCTGCGGGTGAGCGTGTGCCCCATGGCGCCGTCGACGATGGAAAGAAGACGGTCATCACGGGCTGGCGCGGCCAGGCAGTCTTCGACGTCTCTCAAACGCAGGGCACACCGCTGCTCGTTCCCCGCGGCGGCGCCGAGTCTGTGTTGGACGTAGCTGAGCTGTGCGAATCTCTTGCCACGGTGGCGGGCAGCCACGGCTTCAACGTTGACGTGACAGACGCCCAGTATGGGCTGACGAGCGGCTTTACGGATTTCACCCACCGCCGAGTCCAGGTCGGGGCTTGGCTCAGTCCGGAAGAGCGTGCAACTGTCCTGGCACATGAACTTGGACATGTGCTGCTTCACGGCCCGGACGATGCGGTCGGCCGACTGTATGGCAGCAGCGCAGACCATCGGGGACTGGCTGAGGTAGAGGCAGAATCAGTCGCCTACACGGTGCTGAAGGCCCACGGGATCGACCGCGGACCTCAATCCGCGACCTATCTCGCCGGATGGGCTGACGCCGTCATTGACGCGGAGAAAGACGCGATGGCCCACGACGCCGGCAGTCGGCTCCCGGCGTCCCGTGCGGATATTGCGAAGTCAGTACTAGGACGGGTCACTGCTGCTAGCAGGGGAATTCTCGAAATCACACACCCGCCGGGATTCGGCGGCAAGATCACCAGCTTCGATGTAGACCCACGTGTGAGTCCGTCCGCGGCATATGTGGGCGTGGAACAACCTTTGCGGTCGGTCGACGGACCCGTAATGGCCGGCCCGTGAGCTCGACTGGTATCAATTTGTCCGGCGGGAGAGTCCCGCCGGCTTTGGAAAGGACAAGAACCATGGGCACTAAAATCCCGATCAGCATCGCCGGCAACCTGGTTGCCGACCCCGAACTCAGCGTAGGCGAAAGCGGAGTGGCTCACGCTAAGCTCCGGGTCGCCGTCAACCAGCGAATCCAGGGCGCGGACGGCACTTGGCAGGACGGAGAGCCTGTCTTCCACAATGTCTCTGCATTCCGTGCGCTGGCCGAGAACTCGGCGAGTTCACTGCGAAAGGGCGACCCGGTCACCGTTGCGGGCGAGCTGGAATTTCGCTCGTACGAGAGGGACGGCGAACGCCGCGAAGCCCGGCGCATCGTCGCCGACACCATCGGACCGGATCTTCGGTTCGGGACTGCGGTCTACCAGCGCGTGTCTCATGCCCAGCTTGCGGCGCCGGAGGCTGAAGTGCGTGCAGGCGTTGAGGCGCCCGTCGCGGCAGAGGCTGCTACGCCGGCTTACAACGTCACGGCAAAGAGCCCAGTGGTGGTGCCCCCTTTCGCGGCCGCAGCAGGGAATGAAATGAGTTTCTGAAGCAGGGGGCGTTCGGATGACGGACGGAAGCGGGTTGGTGAGCACACCAACCCGCTTTCCTTTGCGGCGAGCGCCGGCGTGCCTTGGCCACTTCGTTTGAGAAAGTTCACGCTAGCAGCACGGCTGTCGTCGTCGCCGAGGGTGCGTGCACGGTAACTCCACCGTCGAAGTGGTGAGTTAATCATGACGTGTACTCAGGGCAGCACCCGCCACAAGCATCCGCGCACAGAGAACCAGCATGAACGCTCAACGAGAAGGCGCCGGTGCGCGCGCCGCCATCTACACCCGCATCTCCAAGGATCTCCAGCTTGAAGGGCTCGGCGTTGCACGCCAGCTGAAGGACTGCCGCGTCCTCGCAGCGAAACACAACTGGGAGGTCGTCGCAGAATTCGAGGACAACGACATCTTCGCCTCAGGTGGGAAAGTACGGCCGGATTATGATCGGCTCAAGGCGCTGATGGAGATGCGGCCGGTGGATGTCGTTGTCGTTTATTCGATGGACCGGCTCCACCGAAATTCGCGTGAGCTCGAGGACTGGATCGACTTGACTAAGGCGACGGGCATTGGCATCCACTCGTCGACCAACGGACTCATCGACATCAGCACTCCAGACGGACTGACCCTCGCCCGAGTCGTAACGGCCTTCGCCGGCGGGGAAGTGGCGAAGACACGCATGAGGCTCATCCGGAAGCATCTCGAACTCGCCGAGTCCGGCGCATGGCCCGTTTTTTGGTTGTTCTTTGTCGCACGAGCGCCCATAAGGGGATCACTCAATGCAACAGCATCATGGCGCCGCTCAGTTTTCACGTCAGCTCGGTCGCACAGCCGACGGCGGCCCCTAGCGCCGGCGCGTGCTTCCAGGAGTACAGTTGGGACGCTAAAGCGGACGTTGCCACCTTTCGGCTGTCGCGCATCAGATTCTTATCGAGCTCCCGCGCTCCATTTCAGTGGAGACTGTCCGTGGATTCCCTAGAGTTGGACCACTTCACATTACTTAGCCGGAGGAAGATACTGGACGCAAGTCGGGCTACAGAGGAAGTCCGGGTCTTCCTGCCATTCGGCCCGCGGCGTCTGGAGTGCATCAGGTTGGAACTTAGTCAGGATGCGGCGACAGTATTAATAACGTTCGTGCTGGGTTATGTCCTCAGTAGCCTTGATAGGTGGCGTGAATCCTTGAGGAAGCTGCGCAACCTGAAAAGCGTTCTATACGCTGAACTGGTAAGCAACTACGAAGACGTTATCCAGATAGTCCCCGGCGAGGATGGCCTCAAGACAAGCCCATATGCACTGGCGCGCAGTTCTCGACGCCTCTCCCTAGACGTCTACGAAGCGTATTTAGCACGAATGGACTCTCTCGACGGAGCCACGATGCTCGCTGTCTTTGATGCCTACAATGAAATCCGGCTACTCCAGCGCAAATCTGAAGAGTTGCTAAATGCTCCCGAGCCTACCGACGAGAATCGATGGAGGATTGTTGCGGCTCTCGGATCAAACGTCCAGTCGGCAGCAGAGAGAAGCTGCGACGCGACCCGTAGGGCTATTGAGCGGTTCCCGACTGGCCGTGCACGTGTTGCAGCTTCCGAGTCCAGACGAGGCTTTATTCCGCAACAAGAGAAAGTTCTGAGGGAACGAATGAATGTGAACGATTCAAGCAAACGGAAGCCCCTCATGCCCACTGCTTCCGAAAAGGGGAACGCTATCAAGCTTGGATATCTCATCGGAACACTTGAAGTGTTACTTCGCACAGATGAATATCTCCAACGCCCCGCGCCTCAGTCCTTACTCCTAAACATTCGGGCACTCGCGGATCAACTTGGAATCTCATTTATGCCTGAAAGCATGCAATTGTCCGTGGCAGAACTTCGCGATGATGTAAGGGCAACTTGGGAGGTTGGCTACGGCGTTGGGCGCTTCTACGGTTTAGGGTTTGCCTTCATCGCTAATGGACTCGTCCAGGGCGAGACTGTCACTGAGATTCTCGAAGATGCCGAACGACGCCTCCCTGATGCTGGCTTATCACCAGATCTATTGGGACCGGTGAGGCGCCATTGGGAGAGTCTCTCTGAATCGATTCGCTCATCGGGCGCACTTGATGCTAAGGCAATAATCGATGCGCAGTCTGAAGCTGATCGAATCATTGACACGCTGGGATCCCAGATCACTTCTTAATAGGGCCGACGCGGCAGCTCTTTGCTGCCTAGCGTGTTGAAAAACAAAAGCTTTTCAAGACACTGTTATGGACCTGAGGAGGGGTTAGCGGCCGGCTGTGATGCCCGAAGATTTGCCAGGCCATCAACAAGGCAGCGAGAGTCAATACAATGTCCCGGAAAAGGCTCCAATGCCAGCCTTGGCGGGAGGGATGGCCCAAAGAACTCGGCGCCGGCCTCCGCAGAGTGCGAGGCTTCCCCGCTCTAAACTGAGCGATTTTCCGGGAACCTTGTCGAGTCACATCTTGCTTCATTTCAGAAACTCTATGGGAGGTCAACCACTCCAATTTTCCATTCCCAGTGGCAGCTGCAACTTTCGTTCGCCAGACCTCTATCCAGGAGTTGCCCCGGTGGCTCGTCCTCAATCAGCGGGCGTCAATAACGACCGTTTTTGACCGGCCAGCGGCCAGCCTCCAAAAAATTTTGTGAACCGCAGTGATAAATGGCGGCATTTTAGTAACGCTAAATGTCGCCCCTAGTGCCCCGTAACCGATTCCTTAGCGTGCTTCGGAGCAACTTCGGACATCGACATCTGACGTCACGCAGACTTGAGCTGTGAGGCTACCGACTCACGCATCCTCGGCACTTCAACGTCGCGTGCGGGAAGCCTAGTCAGGTCGGCAGCTGTCAGAACGTTCCCTAGCTGTAGGTAGTCCGGGCATTCCTTCCAGCGTGCCCTCGCCTAGGTGATGCCGGAGGTGTATTCCTGAAATACACCCAGAGAGACGAATCGGCGGCTCGTGGGCCTATGCTCAGCCGTCCGTGGCGGTGTATTCGGTTCTCGTCAGCCCGGTTCGCCACTTCCCACGCCCAGGTAGCGGCACGGTGGCCCGACTGGCCCGATGATTTTCCCCACGTCGGCCGGCGTGAGCCCCTGGGCTTTCAGGGTCACGGGCGGCTGTTGTCTCCCGCCGTCCAGCCTTTCGCCCGGCACCGATCAGGAGAGGCTTCCCATCGCCTCGCATCAGAAGAATCAGGCCGTTCACAGCCTGCAATCTCCCTTTCTAGAGGTACCCACCTTCTCGAGCGGCTTCTGGAGACAGATGAACCGGGTGAAGGGCTTGACCCGCGCTAGGAGCGGGGAGCACTCTGAATGCCACGTCCACAAGACGGGGCAAAAGAATGGACAAAAAATATCGGTTGAGACGTACCCGCCCACCAAATGGGCGGGGGGCGGCCACGATGGCGTTGCTGTCGCGGCCAGCCAGAACGCGCGTCAACGCTTCATCGACCATTGATCAGTTGAGGAGGAGCGCATCTGGAGCCAGAGCCGATGGAGGCTGGACGCTATTGATGCACTTATCTCGAGGGCCCAGCGCCCATGGACGGACAATCCACAGGAAGGACGACCCAATATGGAAGCCAATCGTGTGGTGATGATCCTTTATATGAATATGGATGAGCCTACGGTCGGGTCCGGCTTGCGGATCGGAGGCAACAAGATCCTGACGTCCGATCTGGTGGCAACTGGGACGCAGCATAAAGTGTTGTTGGCCTCTAAGGAGGTGTCAGCCACAATCCTAACCAAATCCAACGATCCCATGGTGGATCTGGCGATCCTTGAAATCTCCGGCGTGGAGGAGTTGCCTTGGCTGGATTGCGCCCGCGTAGACCGAGAAACAGTTGCCACAGTGGGATGTCGTGCTGTTGGATTCCCGAGCTTTGGCAGACTAGCAGACAAACGCCACAGCGCCATCCAAGTCGAAGGGTTCATCCCGACGGTCGATGGGGTATCGGCGCGCTATCTGACACTGAAAATCACTGGCCCTGGAATCAAGGATTGGCCGCCGACGGCCGGCAGCGTCCAGGGAGGATCCCCGTGGGCGGGCATGTCCGGGGCAGTCGTAGTATCCGAAATGGATCAGATACTGGGTGTCATCTCCCGCCACAATCCCACAGAGGGCAACGGAGCCCTGCAACTAACGCCGATTGATTCCATCGATTCATTGCCCACTCGTGTCAGAAGCATGTTTTGGGCGGCCCTCGGAGTCACCGATCCCTTGGATCTGCCCCTGCTTCCGAAGTCGCGGGACTCAAAGCGGCTAGTTGGCATCACATCTTCCAATACCACCTCGGTGACTACGCCCCCCACGTGGGAACTGAGGCTGCTGGCTTCGTGGACCCCCGCGTCAGAGATTAGATGCTTTGAGTTGATATCTCTGAACAATCTTCTGGTTTTGGCAACAGGGGACTCGGATGGAACGGTCCTTTTACATGACGTACTTCTCGCCGGTCCTGGTGATCTTCTCTCTGTCCGCGGGAACCCTCTTCTCGGACATACAGGTCCCATACTCTCTCTAGCAGGGGGGCAATTGGGGGATACACCGGTCGTTGCATCGGGCGGGGCAGATGGGACGGTCCGGATCTGGGACCTGGCTACTGGAACCCTCCGCACCACTTTCACGGGCCATAGCGCAGCAGTTAATGCACTGGCAATGGGGCAGGTGGGCGGTGCGCCGCCGGACGCCATCTCGGGCGGGGCCGACGGTACGGTCCGGATCTGGAATCTGGCTACTGGAAATCTCCGCGCCATTTTGACTGGCCATACTGACGCGATTAATGCACTGGCAGTCGGGCAGGTGGACGGTACGCCGGTGGTCATCTCGGGCGGGGCAGACAGGACGGTCCGGATCTGGGACCTGGCTACTGGAACCCTCCGCACCACTTGGACTGGCCATAGCGAAGCAGTTAATGCACTGGCAATGGGACAGGCGGACGGTACGCCGGTGGTCATCTCGGGCGGGGCGGACGGGACGGTCGGGATCTGGGACCTGGTCACCGGACGCACCCTCAACCCAGTCGCATCTCCACCACAAGAAGGTCCCCTAACGGTGCAAGCAGTCGGGCAGGTCGGCGATACACCAGTCGCGGCAATTAGCAGTCCGGACGGAACAACACGGGTGTGGCGTATTCAGGACTGGAAACAGTTAGCGGAATCTCAGGGCTACAAAACTAGCACTTCACGGGCTTTCGATTTTGTTCGCTTCACTCCCCATTCAGAAAACGAATCTCTGCTGGTCTGGGTGGATTCAGAGGGGCATATTCGCGTCGGCGTCCTCGGTGAGCAGACTCTTTCCGATCAGGTGGAGTGGGTCACTGATGCTCCCGCTCAAGCTGATCTGCTACGCAGGCGGCCCTTGGCCAAGGCCCTGGCTACACGATTGAAGAGAATGAATTCAACGGAACCAGAAACGTCTTTTTTGGTACAAATTGACGGACCTTGGGGTACTGGGAAGAGCACGCTGGTCTCTTATCTTCGCGAGGAGCTAGCAGATGATTGGTTACCAGTCGAGTTCAACGCTTGGAGGCAGGCGGGCATCGGGCCACCTTGGTGGGCTCTTTTGGTGGCTCTCAGGACCTCGTTTGTGCGGAACATCCCTTTTCATAAGCGTCTGTGGCTGCGCATATCGGAGTCATGGGCTCGGCTAAAAAGATTGGGCGGACCCTTCATTGTGGCGGCGTCGATCATGATCGGGTTAGCCGTTTCCCTTTTCTGGATGTTTATGCCCTCAGACTTTAAAATGGCTGGCTCTGGCGAAGTTGCCAAGACCATTACGGCGGTTTTAGCAGCGGTCGGGACCCTGTGGACAATCTCGCTTCTAGCCGGTCGGTTTTTATTCTGGGACTCGGCCCGAGGGGCGCGGAACTTCGAACAAACCAGCAAAAATCCCATGCAGGAAGTCGCCGAGCACATTGCCTGGCTCATTGACAGAATACAGCGGCCTGTGGTGTTCTTTATAGACGATTTGGACCGTTGCGGTCATTCGTACGTTGTCGATCTAATGGAAGCAATTCAAACCCTCATACGCGATCCCGGGACTGAGCAGACGAAGATCCTTAGGAGGAGCAGCCGACGTCCCGCGCCGGCAGTGTACTTTGTTGTTGCCGCAGATGGGGCTTGGATTCGGCGCAGCTATGAAACAGTTTACGAGAAATTCAGCACTGCTATCGCCGATCCTGGTCGACCCTTGGGTTATCTTTTCCTAGACAAGCTATTCCAATTGCGTGTGATGGTGCCCAATTTTGATGCGCCGCGAGGCGACCAATATCTCAGGCATTTGCTGCGGCCAACGGGCGTTGCTGAAAGCAAAGATCAAGTCAGCGCCGAAGTAAAGGCCGTTCGCGCTCGGTTGGCAACCAGCACATCGGAATCTGAAATCATGGATGCGTATCGTTCTGCAAGCCCTGAAGCCCGCGATCGGGTGTCTGAGGAGACGGTGGAGAGGCTCACTGCGCCAGAAATTGAAAGGGAGACCGAACACAACCTGCAACGTTTTGCGCCGCTGCTCCAGTCCAATCCACGCAGCACCAAGAGATTCCTAAATAACTACGCTATGCATCGGTCCGTCAGCGTTCTCGAAGGGAACCCTCTGGCCAGTGAAACGCTGGCCTTGTGGATCATTCTGGAGACACGGTGGCCAAGCTTGGCAGACTATCTGCGTGAAAGTCCAGAGACAATAGCCTTAGCGGACGGTGACAATGGTCCTGATAGTAAACTCCCACCCGAAATCAAACTTCTTCTGGCAGAGCCGGCCGTGCGTCAGCTGATTAGCTTCGAATACGGTGGGCCGCTGACTCCTGACCTTGTTCGATCGTGTTGTGGAGGATAGTATCCTCAGGCGAACTTATTCGACGCGTGCGCTCCTGAACGTGCGTTAAATAGCTGCCTGACCAAACGCGAGTCCTCAGCAAACGCCTGTCTTAGAAAATAAAAGCTTTTCAAGACACTGTTCCGGACCTGAGGAGGGGTTAGCGTGTGAATGGCAGTCGTATTTGGCCTGTTTTTCCCGGCACTAAATCGCCTGGACGGGGAAGAAACTTTACCCCAGTGTCCATCGGCGCTCAGTCAACAGCCGATCGACGATGCAGGCCGCGATGGTGGCGCCGGACAGGATGACCCAGGGTCCAAGGGCACCCGCAATCTCCTACCACTCAGCAGGAGCTGTTTGGACGATGATGCGGATAGGCTCACGTGCCGGTGTGGAGCTCATGACGTCAGCCTCTGCCGCGCTCAGCGTGTTTTGGATGACATCAGGAGTGTCTAGGGAGCAGGTGCCGAAGCTTTGCCGCTCCACCCGGTAACCTCTAAGTCGACCCAGTCGTGCATTTCGTGCAGATGGGTCTTTTGGCGTACTTCACCTAGTTAGGCTCAAACATGTCCGCGCACCCTTCAGGCGATGCTCCTAACTCGAAAGAGTTGGCCATGGTTCGCGCCACCATTTATCCGCGCCTTCGGTACATGGGATCAAAATACAAGCTGGCGCCGACCCTGGCAGGGGTGTTCAGCGAGCTCGGGGGAGAGTCCCTACTGGACGCTTTCAGCGGAAGCGGATTTGTTGGCTACCTGGCGAAGAGCATGGGGTACGCCGTGACGAGCAACGACTACCTCCATTTTCCGTCCGTCATATCGAGTGCGGTCATGGTTAACGACTCCGTCGTGCTCTCGGATGAACTGATCGCGAAGATCACGGGGCCCGCGGCAGACGACCGGGATTTTATCCGGCGCACGTTCAAGGATGTCTTCTTCACTGACGACGACCGTGCCTTTCTTGATTCGGCCTGGTCTCACATTGCCTCGCTTGATGGTTTCGAGCGCGACATCGCCCTGTCGGCTTTGATCCTTTCGGCTGCCCGCAAGCAGCCTCGAGGCGTGTTCACCATCTCCGGTGATCTGGAGAATTACAACGATGGCCGGCGAGACCTTCGCATCTCATTGAGAGAGCACTTTCGTGAGAGGGTCGCAGAGTACAACCAGGCAGTGTTCGCGTCGGCGAAACCTGCGCAGGCCCTGACCGGCGACGTCTTTGACCTGGAGAAGACTGATTACGACGTTGTATATCTTGATCCGCCGTATGCGCCGCCGAGCGATGATGCGGATTACACGAAGCGATACCACTTCCTCGAGGGCTTATCCGATTATTGGATTGGCCGAGAGATCATGCATGAAACCAAGACGAAGAAGATCCCCAAGAAGCACAGCCTTTTCGCAAGCCGGTTCTCCATTGAAGATGCCTTGGAACGAACTTTCGACAAATTCAAGGATGCTGGTGCCATCGTGATGAGCTACTCCAGTAATGCGGTTCCGGACGATGCCCGGATCAAGGAGCTGCTTGGCGCGGTCAAGCCGAACGTTGAGATTCGGCAGATCAGCCACCAATATCACTTTGGGACGCACACGACCGCCACCCGTCGTGCCGCGCAAGAGTACATTTTCATCGGAAGAGACTGACGCTTTGCACACGAACATACCGAGCTATGAGGAGTACAAAGAGCTCCTCAGTGCTCCGGCTTCACCTGTCGATCCAACACTCGAATCAGCAGAGGGAGTTGCTCTCAGCGCGGCCGCGAAGTCGCTGAAGGGCCTGGATCATTTCACTGTCGAGACTCTCGACGCTTGGCTGGCAAAGCACCCGACTGCGATCAATGTGAGAGCCCTGGCACTGGCCGTTGGCCTGACCCAGGAGAAGATGAATGCTTCTTTTAAGCGGGACTTGAAGACCATAGGCCTCCTGACCTTGGCCCGTACTCGCTCGAAGGAACTGATCGAGTACATGAATGATCAGTTCAACCTGGCAAAGCTGCTGGAAGTCCAGTTCAACCGCGACTACGACTTCGGAGACATCCTCGTCACACGAGCCGGTTCGAGAGCCTTTGCGGTAAGGGCTGGTGAAGCGGGTCGAAAGTTAGAAGACCACATCGAGGACGTGGCGAAATCTCTGGGCGTTCAATATCAGCTCAGAACCAAATTTGTAGGTAGGAACGGCCTTGAGGCCCCTTGCGATCTCGCAATCCCCGCGGGTCTTGACCAGGCACAAATCGTAGTGGCCGCGAAGAATTTCGACTCAGGCGGTAGCAAGCTCAGCGACACGGTACGGGAGGTTGCCGACATGGCTGCCGTGAGGAAACCCACCCAGTTCGTTTTTGCCGTTATTGACGGCAATGGCTGGCTGCAGCGCGAGTCCGATCTGCGACGCCTATATGAGATGTGGAAGACAGGTCAGATTGACGGGATGTACACGCTGGCAACTCTCGGGCAATTTCAAGAGGACCTAGCTGAGGCCGTCAAGATGCGCGGCATCCCCAGCACTTCCGTCACCTGACGAAGCAGTAAGGGGCGTCATGTGGAAAAGTGACACCTATGTTCAGAGGTCCCGCATAGGGACTTCCATGAACGAAGATGCGAGTGTACTTGAATGGGTGCGGGCCACCAGGGCTGCACAGGGAATGCCGCCGGTAATTGAGAATCAGGCGTCAGCGGCTCGCGTGCTGGCTGCCGTCGACAACATGAGAGGCCGGCAGGCAGCCTAGTGGCGCCCATGCGGATCCCAAGCGTCCCGGATCAAATACCTTTCGCCGCTACCTGCATGTCGGGCCACGCTGCCTTCAGCTCAGCACCGGTGGTTCTAATCCGCTTTGCCTTGACCCGAGGCTCTGGAAAATGGCGGCACGAGTCTTCACTTGTCTGCTTAGGTGCACGTCATGAAAGTGCCGTTTGTACGCGCCGTAACTCGCACACGACTGCGGTTTTGCTCAGGCTTGCGTGGGAAGACCGTCCGCGGTTTCGACTTTGCGGCATCCGCTCGATGAACTGAGCCATCGGCCCTCCCAGACGTCCGAAAATTCCAACTCGACGAGATCCGGAATCATTGACTCCCCGGAGTGGGTCGGCAGATTGACGGTGGCTCTCCCCTCGGCTGTTCCTCCCGCCAAGATCACCGGCATGGAGATCGACTTCAATGGCGGAGCAGGTGTCGTGGAGGATAACGTCGAAACATCGCGAACTCTTACTACGGGATTGAATAGGGGATAGGGGCTGCCATTTTGCACGGTGAAGGTGACCTTTCCATCCCATGGGCCTTCGTACGAGTCCAGGTGAACTCGTTCCTCAACTGACGGCAGGCCAGTGTGTTCCCGCCAGCCCTTCCATGCGTCCTGGTGCGCCTCCCAGAAAAGGGGGTCCCGCTCCAGAACCATATGAGAGGTGATGCCCACTCGCCTCGCCTGGGCGAGTCGTTCAGCGTCTTCATCATCGCGGCGCGCTTTTTCATTGTGCCAAAGCGTCGCAATAGCGATGGTAAAACCCAAGATTGTGCCGCCAGCTCCAACCCACGTGGCGACGTCACCCCATTCAGTCTTAAGGGGGGCCAACTGTCGACTCCAGCCGACGGCGCAGACCACCGTTGAAGCCACAAGCGCAACGATGATGCTGATGTAGGCAAAATGGAAGGGAGTTATCTTCATCTTCTTGTTGCTCCTGGGTGTGCCCATAGCTGCTGGTTCCTATTTAGAGTGTTCTCAGTCGGCTAGGCATGTGGGCGTACTGACCGCCAAATTTTAGCTGGTCGAACGTCGTACTTTTCACACTCCGTTGCGCCCGCTAAGAAGACCCAGACCCAACTCCAGAGGTCTGCCCTATGGGACGGATGCTTCGCTCTCCAGCACGATACCTTGGTTCCATGACGCCAGCCGAAATCGCCAACCTGACCGTGGCCCTGATTGCACTACTAGTTGCTGTGGCAAGTTTGCTTTACGCGTGGAGAGCATTTGCTCTGCAGCGCCATTCGAGCTCGTCCTCGGGTCTGCACTTTCTTCATGTCGAGCGTGCTGAGAAACGGAGAGAGGAATCACCACCAGGGCTGGAGTACCACACGGCTCGGCCGTACTTCGTTTCACAGATCCTCTCTCGTGGGCCTGGGCTGCGCTACGGGGCGAGAGGGGCGGTCTGGGGTGACGGGGAATTCAAGGTCATTACCCCACAGGTCCAAGTCTGGGGTCCGGGCGACCCAGGCATCGAGTTCGACTTGAAGCCAGGGCAGGACGACCAGTGGAAAGACGTCTACTGCGGTGTTATATGGGAATCACCAAGAATGTTCAGAAAGGGATTCGAGACGCACGGTTACCGCGTGAAGTTGGAGCTCCCCGGCAGCGGCGGCAAAGACCTCGTTACCGAACAGTGGATCGCAAGAAAGAAGGCATGGCGCTCTTTGAAAGTGGGGGGAGTCGTCGAGGACGATCCAATTGCGTCCGCGGCTAAGAAAGGTGCGTCTTTTAGTCAGCAGCTTGGCGAACGTCATCCTGATTTTGACTTGCTCGCAGACTTGAAGCGCGTGATGTCGGCTGGCGGCGAGTAACCGTACTCCAACAGAAACAACACAAAATCGAACATCTGCCGCGTGTATCGCTGCAAAATAGCGAATGCTTGGGTACACGCTTTTCTGTACGCGCCACTGATGGTGTCACGAATGTCTGCACCCTCTCACTTTCGGCCGTTCACGCCATATCCTGCCCATGCATCCAGTGCGCTTGGCTAACCGGGACCTCAGTCCTGAGCTCGAGGAGAATCCTGACAACTAAGCCGTCGCCCGCCCCAAGGGTGGGGCTCCGCCTTGATCAAACCTCGCTGGCCGGCGCCCAGGCCAGGGAATCTGAAGCCCGAATGTAATAGGTTCCCGGCCACGGTACGCCAGGCCTGACTTGTGCCGGATCCGGTGAGATAAGCAAAACCGATCCAGGCCAGATCGGTTCCGGCAGAGCCTCGATCCATGCGCGCTGAACGTGGTCGAAGCGGTTCCATTTGATGGTGATCCACGACCCTGTGGGCTCGAGGGCGTCGACGCTCACGACGGTGATCTCTGCCGTCGTGCCACTGCTTTGCTTCATGTCGTTGAAGTGATCCCACTTTTCGTGAGCGCCAGCCATCCATGAACGCCGCCGGCGTGCTCGGAGCAACCAGACCGCCCCGATGACTGCGGCAGCGACGAGTGCCATGGCAGCGGTTAGTAGCAAGGACAACTTAGCCGACGCGTTGGCAGCCGCGGTCCCGACGAGGTAGACGACACACACAGCGGTTGCCACGCTGCTCAGGATCAAAGCAGGTGTTGCAAGCTTCGGCTTCAGGACTGGGTTCGCATCCATGCATTACCTTCCCGACCAGTTTAGAGTTGCCACCCGACATTGATAAGGCGGTCTTCCCAAGTCACCGGGTCATCAGCCCGCGTCGGAGCGTCTACAGGGCTGTGGGAGGAGACACCTGCTTGCTCAACGAGTCGATCGATATATGCACGCTGCTCCTTCTGCTCCCACTCATAAGCCTCAGGAACTGGCCCCAGAGGAAGGGGCGAATTTTCTATGCCCCACCGATCCCGATAGATGGCAGTTCGGCGAAGCACCCCAGTTGCCTCTTCGGGGGTGACGTAGGGTCGCAAGGCCTCAAGGAGGTTCCGTTTCCACTCGGCGTCACCCACCATCACGGCCAGGGTGACGTGGTCCATCCTCTGCTGCATCCGCTCCCGTACCTGGGTGATCATGTTGGCAAGGTCGGGACGAACGGTGCGGAGTTCCTCGGTCAGGGGATCAATGTCTGCGGCGGGCATCGCGGAAAGGAACTTCCGGAGCCGGGAGTGGACGACTGCCGCTGTGTCTCGGGCGGCTGCGCTTGGTTCCACGGCGGCGACAACAACGCGTTCCGCGCTCGGCCGGCTGACGCCAACTGATCTGCGCCACGCAGCTACAGCTGCACCCCACGAAGGCGATTGCTGAAGCTCGGAGACCCTGCTTAGTGAGTGCGCCTCAAGGAACTCCCTCAGATCCTCAGCCGCTGCCAGTTGTGCGAGGTAATCGTACTCAGCACTGAGGCGCGCCAAGCTATCCGCCTTCGACTGCTCGGCATCACGGACTTCGTGAGCCGTTCGTTCGGCGCCTTCGGCGGCAAGGATCTCGCCGAGGATCTGGCGCCACGAGGCTTGCATAGCGGGATCCATGGGCTCGTCATCCAAAGGATCATTCTCGCTAACGTACGCGTGGTTCCCTGCGCGTCCCCGCGTCATGCTCACGTACAACAGCTCACGCGTCAGCCTGCCTTGTGTCACGACTGTGTGGCCGGTGTCCACGGTGATGCCCTGCGAGCGGTGGGCCGTCGTCGCATAACCCAGCTCAACGGAAGCCTCAACGTAGTCACGGCTCAAGCTAATCGTTGCGCCGGTGTCCCGGCGAACCGCGGTCAGCGAGCCATTGCGCCTGCCAGTGCGGACGACGTCGAGCATGGTTCCGTTCCGGATGAAGTCACCGCTGCTATCGGTTACGGCCCGGACATTCTGGCGGGCAATGACCGTGTCGCCAGTGCCGGCATGAAGTCCGTCGCTGAGCGGTACCGAGTCTTCCGCATCCACGGCACCTTGGACCACCCGATCGGCCTGGGCGCGCTGGTTGAGCATGCCAACCGTGTCATTGTCCGCTGCGATGAGAATAGACGACTTGCCGGCGTGAATGTCGGTCTGCCATCTGAGGTACGCCTGGTCGACCATGTCGAGGTGCACCCCGTGTTGAATGCGCCCGTGGCTGTTGTAGTCAGCAATGGCACCGAAGTCCCCAGCACGAAGCTTCAGCGATGCGTCTTGCTCCCAGGCCTCCTTGAACCGCCAAATCGTGCTTAGCCGCACCGTCTTGCCTTGCCGGTCCAGCCAGCCGAGGACACCGCCGGCGTCGATGGCGTCCAGTTGCCCCGGGTCTCCCACCAGGAGCACCTTGGCTCCGGCATCCCGTACCTGCTGTACCAGTGCAGACAGCTGCAGGGTGGACACCATGGAGGCTTCGTCGACGATGACCAGCTGGTTGGGGTGAAAACGCCACCTGTCCTGTTCGGCGGCAAGCCGCGCGGCCTTCTGGGCGAGGCGAGTGGCGTGCGGTCCCATGGCTGCCACCTGCTTTTTAAGCCGCTGCTCGGTGTCGAAGAACTGCGCGGCCCGGTTGCCGCCACCCTGACCGACAGATTCGTAGAGCCACTTGGCTACGTTCTCCGTGGTCAGTGCAAGCTCCCGCCCAAGAACTTCGGCGCTCGCCGCCGCCGGAGCCAATCCGACCACGGTACCGGCACCAAAGGCGGCTTCCCAGGCCGCCTTGACCGCGCCGAGGGTTGTCGTCTTGCCGGTTCCGGCAGGACCGACGATGGCGTCGAGCCTGTTGCCGCTGAGCAGAACGTTGGCTGCCGCCGCTCGTTGGTCGGAGTGCAGATCTAGCCGACCACGGTGTTTGTAGTTGGCGAGTGACTCCATGGCGACGGCCGCGCTCACGGCCGGGCCGCCGTTGTCGTTCCGTGCTCCCAGGACGACATCCTCGTTGGCGAGGGTACCCGCGTCCGTGTAGAGGCGGGAGCCGTGGAAATCGAAGATGCTGTGGTCTCCGAAGCGGAGATCGGCCTGCGCGTCCGCAGGGAGGGTGTACCGGTACTCATTGAGTGGGACGGACTGGGCTTCTGCGGCGGTGGCTACGATGTCGATCATGGTGTGACGGTCCGCCGGTGTGTGGCACCGAATTTCGGCGCAGACACGTTCGGCTTCTGCGAGGAGGTTCCACCGATTCCAGGTGGCGCGCTTCGTGGCGACGAGCACGCGGGTCAGGGAGCCCACCGCGTCCACCCAGTCGGGTGTGAAGTCGCAGGTGTGGAAGGGCGCTGTCCGGGAGCGCCGAATGGTGTCGGCGAGCACTTCTCGGGATTCGAAGCCCTTGGCGGTCGCCCTTGCTCGCCACTGGGCGGAGAGCCGGTGGAGCGGGATGGCTGTTTCCGGTTTGGCAGTCCGGGTCGCGAGAGTTGCCTGCTGTCGGAGTTTGATGGTGGCTGTCGCGGTTGGGGGAGCGCCGTGACTGGCTGTCCATTCGGCCACGAGCCGGTCTGTTTCGAGATCGATCAGGCGCGAGCGGTTGGAGAATTCGCGGATCAGCGCATCGTCAACGCCGGTCAATTGCTGGCTGGGGTTGTGGATGTTCGCGGCCGGCTGGCGGACCTCCGTGTCGGTGCCGAGGTTACGGTGGAGGGCGTCGAAAAGGAGGCCGTTGTAGTGCTCGCTGGCAGCCACCGCCGCCTTGTAAAGAGTCCGCGAATCGAGCGTGACCCATGCGCCGTCGGTGATGCGCTGGATGCGGTTGGCTATGACCATGTGGGTATGGAGCTGCGGATCCCCGGCCCGCGACTCCCAGTGGTCGAAGGCAGCAGCGATAGCTCCACATGTGCCAAGGTGGGCGACACCGTTGCGGCCGGCCCTCGTGTGGATGACGTAAGTTTGGAGCCACTCGAGGGTGGCGTTGACCGCCTGGTGGTGGGTCTCGAGGATTTGGTCTTGGAGTGTGCGGGGGCTCAGCGCCCAAAGGACGGAGACGGATTTGGGGACGCTGAAAGTGAGGTCAAAGCCGACGACGGCGTGCCGCGTCTCTGCGCGGCCCTGGCTGTTTTGCACGATGGTGGGTTGGCCGTGGGGGCGGCCCAGGGGAGCGAAGGTGTCCGGGTGAGTGGCGTGATCGAAGATAGCCTTGGCGTCCGATTCCGTGACGACGTCTCCAGCGGTCCGGTTGATGCCTCGCACGCCGGACCCGAGCCAGCGGCCCTGCGGTGTTCCGGCTTTCATGTAGTACGTGGTCGCGTCGGCGGGGGTGATTGTCAGATCGTCCATCATGGTGGTCTTGAAGAGATACTTCAGGCCCGACTTAGCGGAGAGCCGGGCGATGGACATGGTCATTGGCTTTGGGTTTCTGGGTTCCGTTTGGTGGCCGTCCAGCCTCGACGGCGGAAGAGTGCCTTGGTGCCGCTGTGGAGCTCGACGCCGGTAGCCTGGGTCAGGGCCAGCAGCTTGCCGCCGAGGTGAACCAGGTCGTGGGAATCGGTCTGCTGGATATTTTGGAGCCGTGCCAGGTCGGCACGGAGATTCCTGATGACGTCACGCTGCTCGGTGTTCTCGGCTTCGAGCCGGTCGATGTCTACAGCTTGCGATCGGAGTTGGTTGCGGAGGGATTCTTGGTGTTGCACGCTGCCAGCGAGAGCGGCAGCCAGCTTGGCCCTCGACTTGCAGTGGGCGACGACCGGGCCGGACTCGGCAACGGTATCCCGGAGTTGAACGGTCGTGGCGGGATTCGGGCGTAACGCGGATACTAGGTGCCGCCGTCGTCGGTCGCGTTGTCTGTTGGCGCAGCGCGTGGAACAGAAGCGCTGTGATGAGCGCGAAGGCGCGAAGCTCCCGCCACATTCCCCACAAATCTTCCCGGTCACGTTGGTTCATCTTTGATGGCTCTGGTTACGACATGACTTGCCGTGAGTCCGCGCCTCACGGTGAATGCCTTGGATGCCAGAGGTGTGAGGTGCTTGGCCGCTAGCTGCCGTCCGAGGTGTGAGTCGCCGGGAACCGCATGCCGGGGAATCGATGGTTCTGATCGGCTCTGGACATGTCCAGAGCCTGAGCGTTCAATGGAAGTGTTGCGACTATTGACGGTCCTAGGAAGACGGGGCCGTTGGATCAAACGGCGACTTGGCGGCACATGCCGGCGGCCGCGGGATGGGGTTCCGATGGACGGCACAGCTTCCGCCAACTATCCGCCAGCGCGGTGCGCTGCAGAAGGTTTCCTCGCACTCAATTTGCCGAGCCATCTTTCGTTGGAACGGCTGATATCGATTGTTGAGATCCTTCGGCACAGGCGGATTGAGGTCGACGTTTCCGAGTCCCTAAACGGAGGATCGGTCTGCGGGCTGTGGCTGTCCACGGACAGCACGGAGATAATCCTGCACGCACCGACGCCGTCGGCACTTCATCGCCAGCAGTTCATCCTTCACGAACTGGGCCATATGGTGCTCCGCCACGATGAGCTGGTGGTGTCCTCAAACTATGCGGAGACCTTGTTTCCGAACCTCTCCGGCGAGAAGGTGTCGCGGATCCTGGGGCGCAGTGACTTCGTGGACCATATCGAGGCCGCTGCCGAAACCCTGGCGGATCTCTTTGCCGCTGCAATCCGGGACAGCAGCCTGGAGCCGCGGTCGTTTGAACGGATCTTCGGATGATTCAGGCGATTGCCGCAGCCGTGATCTGGTGCCTGGCGCTCTGCCTTCTGCCGGATCTGAAGCGGCGCAAGGACCAGAGCATCCTCGTGGCGGCCGTTACCATCGCCACTGCACTGACGCTCAACGTTGACGGAATTTACCGTGCGGGGGATTCCCTTCTCGGGAACCGCAATCTGCTGGACCTTGTGGCCAATGTCTTTATGGTTGTCGGCATCTACTTCCTGTCCCGTGCGATCCTTCGCGCCGCCAATGTCAGTGACACGGTGGACATCCACAACAGAACCGGGCAATCGGTTCTCGGGATGGTCGTTGTGGCCTTGATCGTCAGTTTCAGCCTGGTTGATGCCCCGCAGACGTCGACCTCCTTTATGAAGGACTTTGGAAGCCAGTGGCCGGCCGCCGCGTACTCGGCTGTTCAGTTCCTGTACATCGGCGCGGTGGTGGCCATCACCGGCGTTACCTGCTTCAAGTTCCGCGGCGAGATGGCAAGGCCGTACTTTCGCGTCGCTTTTGTGTTCATCGGCCTGGGCTGCGCCCTGGCTGTGGTGTTGGTCCTTGCCGTGTTGGGGATGGACGTTCTACATCTCATGGGTGAGCGTGAGGCAATGACGCGCCTCTCCTACGTCTACGACGCGGCGTTCCTGGGCGCGATGGTTTTCCTTTGCGTGGGTCTGGCCTTGCCGCCTGTCGCGCGTCGGCTGGAACGCAGGTCCGATGCCCGGGCCGCGGATGTCCTCGTGGAAAGACTGTCCGAGCCGTGGGACCGAATCACGTCGGGGCGCTCCGAGATCCGACTCAACGTGGTTCCAACTGCGATTGACCGCCAGGATGCCCCCAAGCGCCGGCTGCACCGGATGCTGGTAGAGATCCAGGACGCCCTATTCGTGGACCCGAACCTTGCCCAATCGCTGAGCCAGAATGACGTTGACGTTCTGCGAGCAGCGGAGCGGCATCTCGGAGCCCGGTCAACAGGAGATCGACGGACGAGGCGCCAGGGAAAGGAGGCATGAATCCGTGACCGACATCGACGGCGGGACACCCGAGCAGCCCCAGGCGAAACTCGCGCGGAAGCTGAATCTCCTCCTGGATCTCTTTGAGGCCCAGGGGTCGTCGCCCCTGACGTATCCGCAGATAAGCCAGCACATGTCGGACCGGGGAACGCCCTTGTCACGTTCGCGTTGGGCCTACATGCGTGCGGGGGACGGTCCCATGGCGACGGATCCGGCACTCCTGCAGAACCTTGCCGAGTTCTTCGGCGTTGACCCCAGATACCTTTTGGACGACGACGGCGACGTTCCCGACTTGGTGGACGCACAGCTCCAACTGCTGCGAACTCTGCGGGAAAACCGCGTCAAGAACTTCGCGGCACGGCAACTTCAGGGGATTTCCCCGGAGACGCTGGTGCGCCTTCGTCAGGCCATCGACGAACGCCTGAAGGCTCCCGAGGACGACGCCGATGCGTAGGGCTGTCCTAGGTGTCGCCATCGGTTGTGGTTTGGTCAGCGCCGCGGCGTTTCTTGGGGCGGCCTATTTTGCTCGGGAAGTTGTAGTGCCGAAGACGTGGCGGAGAGAGGATCTGCAGATCCGTCGGGTGTTCCGCGATGCAGACGAATCGCCGCTGGTAGAGCTGCCGGCGTCGGCACGGACCACGGTTCCAGGCCGTTACAGCATCTGGTTTGCCAACGGCACGGGCCACGCATGCATTGGAGAGATCGTGTCCAGGGACGCAAGTGCCGGCACCGTAACCCGACTTGTTGAACGGGTTGATTCGGGGGATCTGCTGACAGCCAGGGCAGGCATCTGGAGCGGGTACGTCTATCCGACGCCGGTTCCGTTGGGGCTGCCCTATTCGGACGTCGATATTCCAACCGATAACGGCATGGCTCCGGCGTGGAAGTTCGCGCCCACCCGTGCGTCCGGGGATTCCTCCACCTGGGCCATCCACATCCATGGCCTGGGTGGGTCCAAGGCCGGCGCACTGCGGGGTGTCCCCGTTGCCGACCGGTTGGGGTACACGTCCCTGGTCGTTTCATTCCGGAACGACCGGGATGCGCCTGCATCCGCGGACAGGCGGTACCACCTGGGGGAGACCGAATGGCACGATGTTGAAGCTGCGGTCTCACATGCTGTGAGTCAGGGTGCACACAAGGTTGTGCTTTTCGGCTGGTCCCTCGGTGCATCCATCGCCCTTCAACTGGCGGCATCATCGGAGTTTCGCGACCGTATTTCCCGGCTGGTGCTCAACGCACCCGTTATTGATTGGCGAAGCACGTTGTTGGCGAACGCCCGATCCAGCAGGCTTCCAGGTTGGGCTGCGCAGCTTGGGCTGCAGATACTTGAATCGCCGGGCGCGCGCTGGATCAGTGGTCTGGGCACTCCCTTGAGCTTTCATACCCTGGACTTCTTGGCCCGAGCGGACGAACTCAGTGTCCCGACACTTGTCATCCACAGTGAAGCAGACCGGTCAACGCCCTTTGCCATTTCCCGCGAGTTCGTCACGCGTCGCCCCAACCTGGCAACGCTGCTCACCTTCCCGTCCGCGGAGCATACGCAGGAGTGGAATGCCGACCCGGACGGGTGGGACGCGGCGGTGTTCGACTGGCTGCGGAACGGCCCGCCGTCGTCCACCGCCGTATCCCAAATGACTGCCGGCTTATGAGGCTTCGAGGCCCCGGGGCCGGAAGGCCCGGTCTTTGTCCATGTTCCAGCCGGCGACCATTCCGGAGCCGATCATCATGTCGCTAAGCCTGGCCAACCGGTAGGCGGGGTCGGCTTCAAGGGCGAGCTGCAGGAACTGGTGGGCCTTGCTGCCCCTGCCTTCCCACCAGTTGACGTAGGCGATCGCGGTGAGGATGGGGGCGGAGTGGTCGGTGCTGCTGTGGGTGTAGGCGTGGAGCAGCAGCTGCTGCGCCCACTCAACCCGGGACCACTGCGGTTTGCCGTCGGTTTGGGCGAGGAGGACCCGGTCCATGGGTTCGTCGATTCCCGGGATATCGGCCATGAGCTGATCCCGGACGGCGGGGACCTGGAAGTTGGCAATCAGACTGATGGTCTGATCATCGTCCGGGTAACTGATCGCCTCGAGCATGCCGGCCCACAATGCCCTGCCTTGCTCGAGCGCCTCGCTGCCGTTCATCCGGAGGATGGTTTTCACCCGGTCATCGACGGCGTCCGCGGTTCGGGTCTCTTTCTTGGAGGTCGGGAGGGTGATGCAGTTGGTCGGTTCGATGGTGCTGCCGCGGTAGACGAATTCTGCGTTGATCTGGCTGGACTGCGTGGCGCTCAACGGAAGAGTCACGCTGACACGGGGGTCGCCGTCGTACGGTGAAACGGTGTCGTCTCCGACGAGGAGTCCGTCGCGGAGGGTCATGCCGCGTTCGGCCAGCGCTCCGGTGAGTGCTGCGATGGTGGCGGCGTGCGGCCTGGGCTGGCCGGGTTTCTGAGGCTCGGAGGTGTACACGGCGAAAAGGACGCTGGCGGCGCTGGTGTCGTGGGCGAGGTAGTCAGCGACGGTGCGGGCATAACTAAGCCCGCCTGCTCGGGTGGGGAGATCGACCCTGAGGGTCGCTCCGACGCGGTTGGCGTCCAGGGTGATGCACACGAGGCTCTCCTGGGGCCAGAACCCGAGCGTGTGCCCGACGAAACTGAGGACGTCGGCGGGGGTTTTGATGGTGAGCGGTTCCATGATTCCTTCTCCTTCAGCAGCTGGCGGGCACCGGGGTGTGTCTGTCAGAGTTGTGCGTCGTTCTGATAGAGGAGTCACCGCTGGGTGTGAGGGTCCGGAGTGCAACTTGGGGAACCGGGAACGGTCCGGAATTTCGGGAGGGAATAAGAGACGGAGGAGCGCCGAACGAAATTACGGGCCGTGAGCGGCGCATGCCGCCCTGGTTGCGCGGAGGACCCGCCCAGCGATGATGGGCATCAGAATGACAAACAGCGAAGTTGCTTCTGCTGGTTCATGGACGCGGGGGAGTGCGGCGGCATGACGAAGGGTCGCGGGCCCGGAGGTTTACCAACTGTTGAAAGAGCTCTGGACAAGTGGGAAGAGACTGCAATACCGCCGTTAGGGCCACCGGAGCTGGCGGCGATGGCCGAAGGTCGACCGGTTGTAGGCGTGCTGATCCGAAGGCATTGTGCCGTCCGTGGCGCACTTGGCGCACCGTGAGCGGGTTAAATTGCTGGCAGGGCACATGCCTAAGAGGAGGCCAGGATTTATGGCGAAACCAGACAGTGGGGAAGTGGGGCCGCGGTATTGCGTTGGAGGACCCGCTTGGGACGCTCGCGACATATCACCGGTGGATTCATTCATCGCGACGCACCACGTAGGACCCACTCGCCCGGAAGCTCCCGATGGCAAAGTACTGCCAGCGTAAGATAGCAGGCTTCTCGCACGTCGTCCCTCGACCGCGTCCGTAAGCCGATCGGCTTACGGACGCGAGAGCAACATTGAGCGATCACATATGCCGCCGAGACACAGTCGTATCCATGGGACGAATCAAAAAGTGTAAGGCTGCAAACTAAGAGGTTCTGTAGCCACCGTCAGATTTAGAGGAATCGAACCCTATTCTGACAGCCTCAGCCTATCCACCTGACGTCAGGAAACGGTGTGCCCCAACCTGACGAGGTCAGCGACCCAGGCGATGTCGTTTCTGAGATCCTCCGGGCAGTGCGGGATCCCGTCCGTGCGGGGATAGTGTCAAATACGTCGCCGAAACCGGCGCTTCCGGAAGTAACGCTTGGGCTTCCATAGCAGTTCAAGAAGGAAGGGAAGATCATCATGGTCCCGAATAGAAAATGGGCCTACTGCGATAGTGCAGGTAGCGCTCACGGGCCTGCTTGTACTCTTCGAGGTCGTCCAACATGACCTTCATTCAGGAACACCATCTGAGGCAAAGCCGTCCGCGTTCGCGCAGTGAAGCTTGTAGGAGGATTGCGCGAGAAGACTATGTCGTGTCCGCGAACGACGTCGGCCTCCTCGTGCGCCGCACCGACAAATTGGTCCCCGGACATCTGCACCGTTCCGTTCTCCCAACCCGCGACATCCAAGCCGTAACTGGCACCGGCGGCCGCGATGGCGCTGGCGGCGCAGAACGCCGGGTGCTGTGTCCCCCCGTTACCCCCCCGACCGAATCGGCGCTTCGGCTGGCCCTACTAAGCGCTGGCTCTGTAAAGGACACCGCGGCAGCCAAAACCTAAGTCGAGAAACTAGTCAAGGCATCTGCGCGGCCGGAGGCGAACAGGCTCTACCGCACCGTCTGCCGGTGGTGGAAAGAGATCGAGGTGCTGATAATCCCCCGGCGCCACGACGGGCAAGGTCGAGGGGCGAATAACACCGCCATCAAAAACATCGAATGCACCGCCCGCGGGTACCGCGACTCAGACAACTGCAAATCGGTTCTTCTCGTAAAAGTGCGGTCCGAACGGCGGCATGACGCTCATTGCAAGGTTCCATCTCCTTACGAACCATCAAGAGCCGCCAAGGGTTCAAATACCCCGGTTGGACCGCCTCGCTCCAACAGGAACAGGTCGGGAATGCAGGAGGCCGCAACTACCATCGGCACGAGCCAACTGAGCAGCTTCCGTGGGTTAGTTTGAGGCTGAACGTGTCGCGGAGTACGGATTGGCCCTTGCCATGACTGATGAAACGGGTCGTGGGGTTAGATGTCACCAACTGTCCGTGTAGGCAGCAGAAGAGTGACCACCTCGTCTGAAGCGTCTCCCGCTCGGCGTAGCACAGGTGCGCCCGGGTCCACGGAATGATTGTCCCTCCGGAACGTCAGCACCAGCTCATGGTCGCCGACGACCGGAGCGATGCCAGCGGTGAACCCTAGGAACCAGCCGGTGCCGTCCGGCGCCCGCAGAGTTCGAAGGTTCGTGTCGGCGACGGCCCTCCAGGCGACCGGCGGGCGGAACCGGCGACCGTGTCCGAGGCTACCGTCAGGTGTCTGCAGCCGCAGGTCAACACCGTCCGGGGGGAACGTCGGCGTGCCCACCTCGTCGAACCGAGCGACGTAACGGTCGCTGGGTCCGGTGTTGGGATCTGCTGCACGGTTGCCTGAATGCAGCAGGATAGATCCGCCCGGCGGCACAGGCTCGGGACCGAAAGTGTAGTGGGTAGTCCAGGTTGGCCGCCCGCAGCGGAGCCGGATGAATGTTGCATCCGGGTCGCCGGCGCGGTGGGTTCCAAATTGCCCGGCCGTGAGGGCGTCGTCGTGCACGGTGAAGAGTCTCTCGCCGTCGATATAGCCGGACAGGTGTTGACCGAGGCACTCCAGCACCATCACACCGTCCCACGGAGCCATCCTGCGCGGTCCCTCCCATAGGGCCACGGGAGCACCGCCCGACAGTCGCTCCAGCCGAACCATACCTATGGGCGCGTCGATCGAAAAGCGGTAGTGGTCTTGTGGTCCCGCATACCGTGCTAAGAGCCCGACGACGCCGGTACCCGAGCCACGGACGTGCGCACTGACGCGGTAGTCGGTCCAAGCCTGGTCGCCGGCCACGACGTCGCCATCGGTTCCCGCCGGCACCTCGAACGGCTCGACCAGCCAGTCGTCGAACGCGAGGGACCCGTCGAACACGCGCACTTGTGAGAATCGGGCCGGTCCGGCGGCGTCGAGTGCGACCCGGCCGGCGGGCAGCGCGGCGTCATCGACCTCGAAGATCGGGATGTCGTCGACGAACCCTCGCAGGGTCGAGCCTGTCGCCACGATCGCGAGGTCGCGGCCGGCCGCCCACGCGGCGGCCGTAGTCGGCGTCCGCCAGAGCACGGTCTTGACGCCCCCGGACACTAACTCCAGCCGGTGCTCGCCCGCGCCGAGATCAACCCGCCACCGGTAGTGCGAGGACGGGTCGGTGTACCGGACGACGAGCCCGGCCACACCGCCCGGACCGGGCCGCAGCCGCGCGGTCAGGACGGTGTCGGTCCACGCGGATGAGCCCGCGACTGCGAGACCCGTCCCGGACGCCTCGCTCTGGACGAGGTCCGCCCCGTCCATCCGCCAGACAGCGGTCGTCGTTCCCGGCACGTCGACATCGGTGAACGCGGCGCGGTTCCCGGCGGCGAACCGGTCCCGGAGCAAGGCCAAGGACTCTCGTGGCGGCGCGGTGAGCTCGATGCGCTCGAAGCGCGCGCTCGGCGTGGTTCGAGCGAAGTGGCCGACCGCGCCGACCCTGTGGTCGCCGTGGTCCAAGTCAAACTGAGGTGACGCGCCGAGCCAGCCGCGCAGCCGGGTGCCGACGGCGTCCACTGTGAGCAGGTATGTCTCACCTGCGGCGAACCCGCCGGGCCGCTCCCACAGCACGGTCTCATTCCCCGCGGTGCGCCGCACTAGCCGGCGGCGGTCGGCGACGGAGTCCAGCTCGAAGCGGTAGTGATCGTTGTCACCGCGATACCGGAACACCGCACCGACGACACCGGGGTCGTCGGAACCGAATTGCAGCGTCAGCCGGTAGTCCGACCAGCCGCGCTCGTCCGAGATCGCGGCGGTGTCCACCGATCCTGGGGCCTCTTGGGTCAGGACGCCGCGGGCCAGCCGCCAGTCGGACGACTGGCCCGGCGCGAGGTCGCGGATCACCCACGGCCCCACCCGGCGGGTCCGGTCAAACACCGTGAGGCCGGTGAAGCGCGCGTGTGCAGCGTCCCGGCAGTACAGTGCCACCCGGCCGCGGGCCAGCGACGCGTCCGAGACGGTGAACAGCGGCTCGCCATCGAGCACCGCGCGCAGTTGAGGGCCGATCGCCGTGATGGTCAGTGCGTGATTCTGTCCGGGGGACTCCCGCACGGCGTCGCGCCACAGCACTGTCGCGACGCCGTTCTGCATCCGCACCAGCCGTCGGCCGGCGCCACGGTCCAGCGAGAGCCGATAGAAATTGGCCTCATCCTCGTACCGGAACAGAAGGCCGACGGCGCCGCCGTCGCTGGTTCCGAGATCACCGAGTCGCAACGCGACCTCGACGTCCTCCCAGTCGTCAGCGTCCGCCGGGCCGCCTCTTAGATGGGTGCCGGGACGGGCGGCACTCGGGCCGCTGAACCGGACAACCGCGCCAACGTCGTCAACGGTCCAAACGCCGCCCCCGGTCACCGCGGCGATCGCCACGGCGCCCCGGCCGGTGGGCTGCCAGGCCCTGCCGTCCCAACGCAGCAGGGCATGGCCGCCCGGCGCCGCGGTGGTGCCGATCATCCAGTGCCGGCCGCTATCGGCATCGGGCGCGATCGCCCGGGCGCTGCCCGGGAACGGCTGCCAGGCGGCACCGTCCCAACGGAACACTGCGTTGGTGTCGTCGACGATCCACGGCACGCCGTCGGACCCGGCGGCGACAGTGACCGCCCCCTGGCCGTCCAGCGGCTCCCACACCCCGGTGGATTTGCGGTCGATCTGCACCTGTCCGCCGCCGGGTACGGCGACGGTGGAGACGAGGAACAGCGCCCCACCCCCGGCGGCTATGTCAGTACCCGTACCGGCGCTTCCGATCCAGTGCAGCGGACCGGGGATCTGCGGCATCCAGAGCCAGATCTGTCCGGTCGCGTCGAGCGCCCACAGCCCGCGGTCCGTCGCCGCGATGGCGGCCACGCCGATGCCCGGCGCCGGCACCCAACCGGCGCCCAGCCGCCGGTGTGCCGTGAAACCACCGGCCTGCGGCGGATCCGCGCTGAGCCAGACCGGCCCGCCGGGCGGTGCCGAGACCTCGCGCGCGTACGGGGCCGTAACGTCCGCCCAAGTCTCGTCCTCGACGCGTACGGCCGCCGACTGCGTCACGACGCCGGCCGCTGCTGCCCACACCGATGGCCCCGAAACCACGCCCGGCGCGTCGACAGCGCTGAACCCTGCCAGGGAGCCGAGCTCGGGGCGCCACAGCACGGGGTCGCCGGACAGGGCTGTCACCTGCAGGGCCTCGAAGTGCGCCCCCATGTTCTTCCATGCGTAGAAACCCACCCTCCCGGCGTTCAGGTCGCCGTCGCGGACGGCGAACAGGAGCTCGCCGTCGAGCCAGCCGACCAGCTGCTCGCCGAAGGTTTCGAGAACGACTCGGTAGGAGTGGCCCCGCCGGGGCAACCGCTCGGCGTCCTCCCACAGCACGGACGTGATGCCGCCGACCTTCTTGGTCAGCCGCCGGTAGCCGTCCAAGAGAGCCATCGAGAACCGGTAGAAGTTCTGGCCGTCGCGGTAACGGAAGACCAGTCCGATCGCGTCGAAGTCCTCGCTGCGCAGCATCGCCTCGATCCGCGCAGCGGACAGCACCGGCGCATTCAGGATGGCCATCGTCCCCGGCTTATCGGGGTTGTTGCTCGCAACGAAGTACTGTCCGGTCTGCACGATGTGGCCGTCCGCGACGGCCCAGGCAGACGGGAACAGGCTGGCGTTCTCGTCGTCCACGATCGTGTACCGGTCAAGCGCGTTCGGCCCGAAGTCCTCGGTCAAGACGACGCCGGCCGCCGCGTCACCGGCCGTGGCGCGCAGCAACGGTTCCACCTCGCGTATGGCCAGTGCGCCGGGTATCGCACGCCGCTCGATCCGGTGACCATCGAGGTCCGTCGCCGCCCTCGAGAGGACCGTCACTGTCTCGCCGTTGGCCGAAGTCGTGCTGAATGTCGCGCCGACCAGCTTGAGTGCGGCCGGTGGGTCGGGCGCCGGGGCGGTGTCGTCCGTGGCGTGGAGCGCGAGCGAGACCCGGCTCCAGTCGACGGGTTCCGGACTGCGGATGAGCCAGCCGGCGAGCCCTGTCGCGGGCTCGATTCGGGTCACTTCGACGGCCTCGACGGCCGCGGTGGCGGCGCCGCCCAGCACTGTCTGGGCGAGTGCGGCGTAGGCCCGGTGCTCAGGCTCGGTAGGCGCACTCGCCGGCGGCACCGCCGCGGCGATCGCGCCCGCGGCCGTCGCCGTCGAGCGCCACACCTCGTCGGGGTGGCTGTGCACCTGGTGTTCGAAGGTGGCGAACCGAGACGTCGTGAACGAGAACCGGTGCACGACCGGTGCGTCGTGGCTCAGGTCGTCAACCCGGACGTCGGAGAACAGGGCTCCGGGGTTGGCCCGGCAGTACAGGCCGATCCGGCCGGTGGGCAGCACCGCGTCGCGCACGTCGAAGACGAGGACGCCGTCCTGATGCACCCGCAGCGCGTCACCGACCGCCTCGACCGTGATCGCGTAGTCGTTCCGGAGGCCGTAACTCCACCGGTCCTCGGCGAGCACCGTGTGCACGCCGTCCAGTACCCGGACCAGCCGCCGACGGCCGGCGGCGCGGTCCATCGAGAAGCGGTAGTAGCGCGACGGTCCGGCGACCCGCACGACAACGCCGATAGCTCCGTCGGCGGCCGACCGCAGGGTCACGGCGAGCCGCAGGTCGCTCCAGGTCGCCGCGCCGCGCAGCAACATCGTGCCCGGCCGTACCGGGTCGCGGGGATCGTCGCCCGTGGTGCGGATCCCCGAGGTCTGCGCCACCCCGATGAGCTGCGGAAGCTGCCAGCCGCTCGTTCCGGTGACCGCCGGGACGCCGTCCACGGTAAGCGTCCGGGCGGCGACATCGACGGCGGCCACCGGCCACCGGCCCGAAGGGCGGGCGGTGTCCGCAGCGAGCACCACGACGTCGAGTCCCGGCACGACGCCGGTGAGGTCCGGTGCGCCGTCGAGCCGCACCGCCGAACCGGTAACTGTCGCCGACGTCCCGGCCAGCCGGGGGTGCCGCACCGCCTTCCACACGGACGGGCCCTGGGCCTGCCCCTGGTCGAGCACCTCCCAGTCGCCGGTGCCGGAACGGAAGTCGTCGTGCAGCAGCAGCGGGATCAGCCGCGCCTCGTGGACGGCGTCGGCACCGAGCACCGTGCCGGAACCGACGGTCAGCTGACGGTCCGGTGCGAAGGTCCGGGTGAGGGCAGGGACACACGCGCTGCCCTCGATGAGGGTGCTCCATTGCCGCTCCGAGCGGGTCAGATCGTGCCTGGCGTCGGTCCACTCGGGGGTCAGCGCGAGCAGCCGGCCGCCGGTGTCGCGGGCGGGCTGGTTGTTGGAGTCGAATACGTACAGGCCGAGGTCGCGCCCCGCGAGCCTGTACATCAACTCGGCGTAGTCGACGTCGAACCGGATGGCCACATCGTAGCCCCGGTACACCGGGCGGGGGAGCGCGGGGCGGTCGCCCGCATCCGGAACTGTCGGGGGCATGGTCTGGCCCACGTAGGGCGTGAGCGTACCGAGCGCGCCGCTGTCGTCGCCCGTGATCGCGGCAAGTCCCGGGGGGCCCTCCGTACGGAAGTAGCCGTACTCCAGCTGGTCGCGGTCCAGCCCGTAGCCACCGCCGGCGATCGATGTGTAGCCCGCCATCGGGTCGTCGCTACGGGCCTGCAGCAGGGTGCCGACCGTCAGCCGGTAGACGGTGTCCGGGTACAGCACCGCGCCGGTCTCGGACCACCGCTCCAGCTCCGACACCAGGTGCTGCACCAGCTCCTCGCGGCGGGCGACCTCGGCGGGGTCCGGCGGCAGCGTGAAACACACCGATGTGACGCAGACCCGGTCGCCCGGGTTGCCGATCACCACCGACCCGAGGTCCGAGCCGGTAACCCGCACGAGGCCGTCGGCGCCGACCGATGTTGCGGTCTTCGTGCCGTCCGCCGTGACGGTGGTCGCGGGCGCCGTGCGGCAGACTTGGTGCAGCGCAGCCTCGTCCGACGGCGCGTCGACCACTACCCGGATGATTCCCGTGCCGCGCAACGTCAGGGTGGCGGCGGTGACGCCGGGCGGAGTGCGGTCGACGGCGACCCCTCCGCCCAGGGCGTCTAGCCCGGTCGCGGTGACGGCACCACCGAACGCGGAGACGTCCAGCTCCACTTCGACGGCCGGCCCGTCCAGGTCGACTTCCAGACGACGGCCGCAGTCCAGGCCCACCCGGCCGCCCCGTGTCACGACCGTGATGGAGGCCGCGCCGGGAACCTCGAAGCCGAGGCCGTCTCGCGGTAGCGGGTTGGCGGTGACGCCGGGAGCGAGTCCGGTCAGGTCGGTGCAGCGACGGACCGGCCGCACGGCGTCCGGCGGCAGCTGCACCGTCACCGTGGTGACTCCGGGGGTCGAGCAGGTGACGGTCACCGGGTTCGGGTAGGTGCCTTGGGAATCGACGTAGCTGCCCGATCCGCACAGCGCCTTCGTCATCCCGCCGACCGGCCGGTCGAGCAGCACCACCTCCCGCGGTCCGCCAGGCCACGACAGCGTGACCTCCGGATGCGCGGGACAGTGCCATGGTGACGCGACGAGGTCGCCGACCCGCAGGTCGCGGAAGTCGCAGCAGAAGCGTCGCGCCGGCACGGGGGGAGGGCACGGGTAGAACGGGAACGCCGCCGTGAACCACTCGTCCCACGCCTGCCCGGTCTGCCGGCTGGCGTCGAACGGCGTGCGGGACCACACGAGAAGCTTGGTGTTGCCGACCGCGGCGGGATCGCCTGCGGGCAGTGCGGGGACCGGCGCCCAGGCCCCGTACATCGTAGGCAGCGCGGGGCGGGCCGGATCCAGCGGGGAGCGCGCCACGGCCTCCCACGTTCCGCCCCCACCGGTAGCGGGCCGCCATCGGCTCAGCTCGAGGGAGCGCAGCACCGTGCGGATCTGCACCGGACCCTCGCCGGCCACAGGATCCCCGATCCACTCCCAGCCCTCCTCGGCCCCGGCCGCCCCGGCGTTCACGCCCAAGCCCGCGGCGTCCACCACCGGCCGGCCGAAGGTGAGCTGGGGCCGCACGTCGAGAGGGACGACCGGCAGCCCCGCCGGCGGGGCGGCGGCCGGGTCGAGCGGCGGGACTGCGCCCACCGGGGCGAGGAACCCCGTGCCGTCGTCGACGTCGGGACGCAGCAGCGCCACGCCGTCGCGCGGCAGCCGCCACGTCGTGGTGACCTTGGGATGCGCGAGCGAGAGCTCGGTCAGCGGCGTGGACAGTGGCGGCGGGTCGGGGCGCGGTCCCCACTGCTTCGTGAACGTCTTGTGGAAGTCCGGCAGCGGCCACGGCAGGTCCACCGTGATCTCGAGCTCGAGCCGCAGGATGAGCGGCTCGAAGACGTCGGCGTCGAGCCGGGCGTCGAGGCCGAGGCCGAAGCCGAAGCCGAAGATGGTCAGCGCGAGCTTGCCGTGCAGCCAGAGGCTGCCGTGGAAGTGCGGTGGCTTGAAGCTCAGCAGTGCGGTGCCCTCGATCCACGCCTCGAACGTCAGCGCGAGGGGACCGAAGTGCTCGTCGGCCGTGTAGCCGACCCAGGCCCCCGTGTAGAGCCGGTGGGCGTTGATCATGAACCAGGCTTCGGCTTGGAAGATCTGGAAGATGCCGGCGCGGATCCGCTTGTCGCGCGGCTTGTCGGAGCCGACGTTGAGGTACCAGGCGCTCCCGTCGTGGAAGTCAAAGAACGATTCAACGCCACCCCGGATCTCGATCAGCTCGCCCTCGTCACCCGTGCGGTAGAAGGCGTCCAAGCCGAACATGAGGCTGCCGGAGCGGAAGTCGAGGACGGCGAGGGACCGGAACGTCGGCTCGGCGGGCCCGCCCAGCTCGGCCCGCTCCTTGAGCAGGTTCGCCTTACCCTCCAGCAGGATGATCGGACCGGGGAAGGCGATGACGAGCAGGATTCGGCCCGCGAACGTGTATCCGTTGTCCGACTGGGTGCCGAGTGTGACACCGGCCCCGAAGGCCAGGCTGCCCAGCTTGTTGTCCCACTTGTGCGCCAGGTCCGCGACCCCCGGCGTGGGTTTCTTGTACCAGTCCTCGTACCAGTTCTGCTCCGGCCGCCGGTTGGGCTCCATGTTGAGCGCGAAGAGCCCGGCCATCCCGTAAAGGCCCAGGCCCGTGCTCAGCAGCGGGATGCCGACCGGCAGCTCGACGCCGATGTAAATGGCGAAGAACCCGTACATGTCGCCGCTCGCGGAGTCGAGCGCGCGTCCGATCACGAGCTGGGCGTCGACCTCCAGGTCGAGCGCGATCAGCCGCAGCTGGATGGCGCCGTCGAACCGCTGGCCGCCGCCGGGCAGGTCGCGGTAGGACACCAGGCCCTTGAACGAGACCGCGTCCGGCACCTCGAACTCAACCGAAACGCCGTCGAGGCTGACCCCGACGTCGCCGGCGTCGTCCCAGCTGATCCGCAACCCGTCGACGGAGGCCCCGGCGGGCATCCCCTCGAGCAGCTTGAGCCCGCCGGAGAAGCCGACCCAGTGCCGTGCGTCGTCGGTGACGCCGAAGCCCAACCGGGTTACCTCCAGCGCGAAGCCGTTGAAGTCCAGGACGACCTGGTCGGGCAGGTCGAGCCAGCCCCCGGCCAGCTTGACGTGCCCGGCGGTGTCGATCGAGAGCTCCTTGACCGTGAAGGTCGGCCAGTTGACCGGCTCGACCAGCGGCGTGACGGCGCCGCTCAGCGAGAAAGTCGCGAGCCCCTGCTCGACGCCCACCTTGAGGCCGTCCAGCCGCAGCCGGAGGACGTCCTCCAGCTCGACCTCCGCGAGGCCGCCCTCGGCGGACAGGCCGATGGTGAACGCGCCGTCGAGGCCCAGGGCGAGCTCGACGTCCACCGGCTGGTCGAAGAAGGGCAGCGTGAGGCGGGCCTCGATGCCGAACTCGACCGGGGTGTTCTGCACGAAGCGCACCTTCGCGGAAAGCAACTCGATGTCCACGCCCAGCAACGATCCCCTCGCGCTGCCGTCGTCCCATGTGACGTCGAGCTCGCCCGAGAAGCCGCCGCTGCCGATGGTGCAGTCGACGAAATCCAGCCCGCTAGGCACGGCGGGGAAGTCCAGGTGCGGCAGGTGTACCGCTGCGTGAGGAATGTGCACGCCGCGCCACCCCTGGGGGCGCCCGGGCGGCGGCTGCGCGGAGTCGTCGACGTGCAACCGCACCGCCTGGTCGGCCTCGACGACGATTCCGGTGTCGCCGATGCCGAACGCGTCGATCTCGATGCCTGGCGCTCCGCCGGCAAAGCTCAGCTCCACCGCGCCCGTGGTGTCGACGGCCAGTCCGAGGCCGTCGAGGCGGATCTCGAACGGCAGCGGCGCTCCGGAAGGGTCCGTCCGGACCATCCACCCGCCGTCCTCGTCCCACTTCATCGGGCGCAGCAGGTCTTGCTGCATCCGCAGCGCAACGTCGACGTCCTCGACGCTGAACGACGTCGGGTCGCCGAACGCGGCCGCGACCGTGAACCGCGCGCCGGGCGGTGCGAGCCCGGTCTGCGGGTCGCGTTTCGGCGCGCCGAACACGACCGAGAACCCCTTGAGGCCGGGGATCCAGAGGGACAGCTCGTCGAGCAGGGCGACGCCGAGGCGCAGCCGCGTACGGCCCTCGGCGTCCTCGTCGTGCCGGAAATCGGTGAGCCCGATCCGGTCAATCATCGGCAGGTCGTCGTCCGTGTCGCCGAACTCGACGAGGTTCGTGGGCCAGGGCAGCGTGTAGCGCAGCGGCACGAAGCCGAGGAGGTCCTCTTCGTCAGTCGACATAGTCGAACGTTCCGGTCGCGGGCAGGTCGGTGTCCGTCTTGACCACGGGCACGACCTGGTCGTGGAGGTAGAGGCGGGCCGCGCCAGGAAAGCTGCTGGTGTTGGTGGCCCCGAGCGCCGCGGCGGCGACGGAGATCGTGATCGGTTGGCCCGTGA
Organism: Arthrobacter oryzae; assembly: GCF_030812315.1. Lineage (GTDB taxonomy): Bacteria > Actinomycetota > Actinomycetes > Actinomycetales > Micrococcaceae > Arthrobacter > Arthrobacter oryzae_B. The sequence continues at coordinate 266,184 of NZ_JAUSSM010000008.1, forward strand.
TGGTCGGCGACACCCGTGTCGCCCGCCGTGGGCCGGTGAACCGCAGCACGTACAGGCCGCCACCCTTGCCGGGGTCACCGGTCTGGCCGGGCAGCATCACGGCCTCATTGCCGGCGATGCTGCTCGCCGCGTCGATCTGCAGCACGGCCCGGTCGAAAGCGAACAGGGCCGGATCAAGCAGTACGTTGTTCCAGTCGAACGGTGGCTGGGTAATGAAGGGCGGCCATCTGGAGAGCAGGTCCCCCTCATCCGAGGAGATGAAGTAAACCCCGCCACCGGCGAATCCCCGGGCGTGGTTGCCCTGCACGGAAACCCCCCGCAGGTCGAGCAGGGTTGTGTTCCGGCTGGAGATCCCCCCGCCGCCGCTGCGGTTCGTCACGACGGCAGCGACGTTGGAGGTGTTGTTGCTGACCCTACCGCCGCGGATCCGCAGCTCGCTGCGCATCGTGACGCGGATGCCGCCGCCGTTGTTCGCCGACCGGTTGTTATTGATGACCGTGTCGATGAGCAGCACGTTGGCGGCGATCGAGACGTACAGTCCGCCGCCGTCATCGCCCGCGTCGTTGTTCTCGATCCTGGTGCGGACGATCCGCACGTGGTTCGCGCGAGCCCGGGCCAGCTGGGCGGGGTCCCAGCGCGTCGGTAGATCCGGGAGCGTCGTCCTGCGCAGTGTCTCCAGATCCTCTTGGGAGTTGACGCAGACCGTCACGGCGATCCCGCCGCCGTCACCGCGTAGGTTGTCGGCCAGCGGGTCGTTCAACGATCTCGGGTTGTCCACCTGTTGGGGGAAGTTGCGCTGCACGGTGCAGTCGAAAATGGACGGCCAGCCGTAACCCCACACCCCGATCCCCGAGCCGCGGCCCATCGCGTGGTTGCGTTCGATCAGGCACCCGACAATCGCGGGCGACGCGTGGTAAGCGCAGATGCCGCCGCCGTACCCCTCCGCGAAGATGCCACCACCGCCGGCGACATTCTCCCGCAGCACACAGCTGGAGATGACCGCGTTGTGCACTCGGTCGACCAGAATCCCACCCCCGGCCCCTTTCGCGTTGCGGTGCGGTGCGAGCCCGTTAACCACGGTCAGGCGGCTGACGTGGGCGATGCCGGCGGTGACACCGCTGATTCGGATCGGGCGCCGCACCATGCCGCCAGTGATAGTCGGGTAGCCCGGCGACGGGTCGGTCGCCTTCTTCGTCGCCGTGCTCGTCAGCGACACCGCTTTGGTGATCTCGACGCTCTCGGCGTACGTCCCCGCATCGGCCACCAGCACCGTATCACCGTCGGCGGCCGCGGCGACCGCGGCAGCGATCGTCTTGCTCGCGGTCGCCGGGGTGGCGAACGGTGGCACAGCCGAGCCGGCCTTGGCGACGAACAGCACGGTGCCGGTGCCGGCCGGCGGGTCGCCCGTGTCCATCTGCGCCGGCAGCAGCGCGTTGCCGGCAGCGATCCAGCCCTGCGCGTCCCAAAGCGCCAGATGGTACGCGAGGTTGTGGAACAGGACGGGCGCCGGGTCGACGCGCTCGACCAGCAGGACGGTGCAGCGACGGCGCCCTGTCGCGCCTGGGCCGCAAGTTCCTACGCGCGTCCCGGCCTTCACACTGACGCCGAGCGGGATCCCATCCGCGAGCCACAGGTCGGCAAGCTGCTCGACGGTGGCAGCGGCCGGACTCCCGGCGTCCGGAACTCCGGCATCCAGAGCCGCCGCCTTCAGCCGCTTACGCACTCGATCCCGTTCCTTGTCCTGCTTCAGCGCGAGAACAACGGCAGCCCGGGCGCTGTCCGCCGGGACATTCTCGTAGACGACGAACGCCGGCTGCGGGTACCAGGCGGGCAGCACGCCCTGCGCGCGGGCGACGGTCGTGGACGGGCCATCGCCACGGGCCAAGACCACGCGGCCGGGGGCGCCCGAGGCTCCGGCTAGGAAGCGGATGGAGCCCACGGTCATCGCCAGCAGCGGCGCGGACGGCGACGCCTCGGGCATGTCGAACGAGAGACCTCGGGAGAACTTCCATGTTCCGTCGAGGTACGGGCCGAACGGCCGAACAGTGACGGCCGTGGCACCCGTGAGGGCCGAGGCGTCCCCGATCACCGGCGCGGAGTATTTCGCCAGCGAGGTCAGCGCCTCGCCGAGCCGGTCGAACCAGATCTCCTTCGGCATGTTCAAACCCCTTCGACGGGCCGCTCATCGTACGCGGCGTTGAGGTTGCCGGCCGGGCTCTCGACCTTCAGCCGGTAGGTCGCCGTCGTGGCCGGGTCGGCGCCGTCATCGTAGTGCCGGTAGCTCCAGCCGCCGCCGGAATGCGGTCCGGTCGGCCCGAGCCAGGCCGAGACGGCGCGCCATGCAGCGTCCGGGTCGGTGCGCCGCTGCACGACCGCTCGCACCGCCTCGGTAGCCGTCCACTGCAACGCGACAACGGGGGTGAGCGCCGAGGCGGCGCCGGTCCACGCGTGCTCGACGCCTTCGGCGTCCAGACCGACCCAAGCGAGGCGTTCCCACTCCGGCGGATCCGGTGGGCTCTCGTCGTAGCCGCGGCCGACGACGGCCGCACAGGCCGGGGACTCGTTGCCGGCGGTGTCGACGGCGCTGATCCGGTACCAGTGGTTCACCAAGCCCGGCACCGTGTCGGTCCAGCTGACGGCGGCCGGACGGTCGGTCGGTTCGGTGGCGTCCAGCGGGATGGTGTGAATGAGGGCCATCAGCCGCACATCCCGAGTTCGGGCGGGGTCGTCTGACCGGTAGACCCGGTAGGCGGCGAGGTCGGGCTCACGGTTCGATGCCCAGCTCAGCACGATTGACCGGTCGCCACCGAGCACCTTTGTCACGTACGGCGTGCGCGGGGGCACGACGTTCGGCAGCCGGACGGGGGCGCTCGCGAGGCTCAGCGGGCCGCGGTTGTTCGCCGCGTCCACGTAAGCGGCGCGGTACAGGTACCTGTTGGTCGCCCGGCCGTCGAGCGTATCCGTCCAGGCCCGCAAGGCGGTCGACGGTAAGTAACCGGCCGGGTCGTCGAGACCGCGGCGGTCGGCAGTGGCCGGGTCGGCTGGGTCCAGCGGCTGGATCGTGAGCTGGATAAACGCGTCCTCGTTGCCGGCCAGCCCTGCGAGCACCCGGAGCCCGTCGTTGCTGAGGGCGCGGTAGCTGCGCAGTGCGACCGCGAATTCAGTGCCGGCGCTCTTCAGCTCGTTGAGGGCGTTGAGCTCCGCGGCGACCTGCTGCCGCTTCGCGGCGTCCCAGCGCGGTTCCGCCGCGGCCGAGGGGAAATAGGCGAGATGCGCTGGCGCGCCAGATGGGTCGAGTGTCAGGCGGCTAGCGCGTGGCCGGTTCCAGTCGGTAGTGAACAGCGTGTGGTCCAGCGCACGGGACACGTGGGTGAGCAGATTCGGCAGGGGTAACCAACGGAGCGAGTAGAACGACTCGCCGCGGTAGTCGGCGGGCGTGGCGAGCACGGCGTCGCCGTCCGCGGGCGGGACCTGCGGTGCCGGCGGCGGCGTGCGCCGGACGAGGTAGACGGTCGCGGGCTGCCCGGCCGGACCCTCGTTGCCGAACCGCTGGGCGCCGCCCCACGGCGTCCCGGTCCATTTCGTGGCGTCGGCCGTGTGCGTCCGCGAGTCGGCTGTGCTGACGCAGATCTGGCCGTATGCCACGGGCTCGGCCAACGAGGTGGCCAGCGCGGGCGTCGCGGGCAGGCCGGTCGAGGGCAGGAAGACCTCGTAGCGGCGTACGGCGCTACCATCGGGGCTGACCTCGGTCGTGACGTGTTCGGCTAGCCCGACGACGGCGATCCGGTTCTGCCAGGCGGTCGTGACGGTGAAGTCGTTCGCGAGCGGGTGCCTCTTCGGGATCGCGACGGTGCATAGCCGCCGCGGCTCGGGCGCGACATCGTGCTGGAATCCGCCGCGACGGACCCGCAGCCGCAGCGGCGTCCCCGCGTCACTGCCCAGCACGTCGAAGCTGGACGCGCCCAGCTGCAGCCGGGTGCCGGCGTAGGCATCTGCCGGCCGGTCCGCGTCGATGTCGGTCTGCACCGTGCATCGGTCGGTGCCCGTGATCGGTGTGACCTCCACTGTCCGGCCGGTCAGGGCGTTGAGCCGGCCCGGCTGCAGGTACACTCGGAACTCCCGGGCATCCGGAGCCTGCACGCTCAGCGACTCCGGCCAGACCCATCTCACGCGCAGGCCGACCACGCCCGCATTACCGGCGCGCCAGGCAGTGTAGGCCGCGTCGGCGACGACGAGCGGATCGTCCGGGTCTAGCAGAAAGGCCTCGATCGTGGCGGGTGGAGGTGGGGCGACCTTGTCCAGCAGCCCAACGGCGAACGGGTGCACTTGCGACTCGGCGACCGGGTCGCGGTAGTACCAGGGCCGTGGCGCTTGGGACTGAAGGGCCCACTGGTGCCAGGGTACAGAGCCACCACGCGGGCTGTGCCGACCGAACAGGTCGACTGAGCTGACGCCGTAGGCGTACCACCCCTCGGTGAGCCCGCCGTCGACCGAGTACAGAGCGAACGGCGGCCAGTCCGCGGGGTACGCGGGCGCGACACCGCCGGTCTCGATACCGCCCGGAACCAGGACTGGCCGGTCCCTTGTCACTGGCTCGAAGTCATGCGGGGCCGGCGCCACGATAGGCGGGTGGGTCTCGGATGCTAGCGCGCGCCAGACGTGAAACAGTACCGGAGAGCCGGGTCGCAGGCCGCCACCCGCCGCAGCTCCGCGGTCCCACAGCAGCCCGGCGCCCAGCCCGTCGTCCCCTGCGGACGACGGTGGCTGCCATGCGGCGGGCAGCGCGTATGCCCTAGCCCCCTCCGGTGGCAACACCGGGGGGCTGGGGCGGTCGAGCCGCAGATCGAAGGCAATAAACGCATCGACATCGTCGAAACCGTTCTGCCGCAGGTAGTCCAGCGCCTTTACCGAATCCCGCCCGAGCAAAGAACGGTGGTCGGCCACGATCATGTAGTCGAAGGCAGCGTCGGACTGCGGGGGCCTGTCCACCCAGTACAGTCCGATCATCTGTGCCATGCCCGGGTCGAGCGTCCCGAGCAGCACCAGGTCGAGGGGTGCTTGGGCCGGCATCACCTGTGCGGGCGGGCCCGCAGGGCCGGAGACCGCTCGCCGACGGTCGGCCATCGGCGGCCCCGCCGGTCCGCCCCGCACTAAATCAATGAGCTCTTTGTGTAGCTCTGCAAAGGTGGTGCCGGACCAGTCGTGGGTGCCGTACATCACTCGTCCGGTGCCACGGGTGCGTGCGGCCGCCTCGTCCACCGAACTAGGGTTGGCCGGGTAGTCGGGGTGAGATACCGGCAGGGTCAACGGGTATGGGAATCCCGGCACCGCGGTCCAGCCCGCGAGGATTCCACTCATGACGGCGACGTAGCGGAGGTCCAGCAGCCGGGCTGGCCCGCCAGACACCTCGACCCGCGAGATGGCATCGAACGTCAGCTCATGGCGGACCACGTCGCCGGCAGTGCCCTTGAGCACGGCACCTGTCACCGGCATGTGTTGCAGGTACGCCGTCACTGCGATCTCAGCGTCGGTGCGGAACGCGATGGTTACCTCGACCCGCGACGCGAGATCCGCGGAAGCGAACGTGAGCCGCTGCCGGTTCTCTAGGTCGAGCTCGAGTGTACCGATTGGCGGAAAATCGTCCGTGATCACCAGTGGGACGTCGCTGGTCAGGGATCCGGCCATACCGGTTAGGGTCGTCAATCCGGTGGCTCCGGCCGAAAGGTTCTGCAGCGACATCCGGATGGACGCGGGGTCCGCGGCTTGGCGGGGCCGCCGGAAAAGATAGTAGCCGCCCCATGGGAAGGCCACCTCACGGGGGAACGACCAGCGCAGATGGATACCCGGCCGCAGTGGGGTTGGCTGCAGGTCGTGCGGGGGCAGGTCCTCAAGAACGGAGATGCCCGTCATCACAAGCCGGTCTGTCTGTATACCCATCAGGGCCCTTCAAACGTTGAAACTACCGCGTTATATAAGAGGGAGGCTATTATCGTCGCGTTACAGCAGCGTTATCGTTTCCAAAACGACATGATGAGCCACCTGGGGTCGAGCTCGAAAAAGGCCAAGTTCGAGGCCCAAAGCACTACTCGCAGGGAGCGAGCTTCTTGGCTTAAGACGTCTGGCATTAAGAGGGCTCGCTAGCAAGGTTGCTGCGTGTGCGCCATGACTCGATTATGCGCCGCCTAGGGATGCCCTGCGATTTATCGGTGGCACCCCATGCATCTCGGATCTCTGCGGCACATCGAGTACCCGGGCAGTGACTGCATCGACCGAGTTAGGCTCCGTGTTGAGGCGCCAGAAGGTGCCGGAACAATCGGAGGCATTAGGAGGTACTTCACGCGGCGGGGCAGTGCGTAGGCTGGCGTTGAATGTATCGAAGGTTTGACCGATGGCTCGTGAAGAGCCAAGCTTCGCGCAAAGGGCCGCTCACTGAGCTGGTGCCAAAAGTTTGGTCGGCGGCGATTGCCTGTGCACGACCTTCAAAGCTTGGCGATACCGCCGTGGGGCAAGCTCCACTGAGGCGGATATGCCCGAACGGAACGCCGGTGCAGACGACCGCGTCCTGATTGTGGCGAGTGATCTCACTGATTACGGCCTCGCATTGAGCGACTGCGGAGCCGCATGCGATCCTCAATGTTCGGCACGTGTTCCTGGCGCCCGGGCGAGGATGACTGCTTCGACTGCTGACAGGATGCTTCTTTCTCCGAGCGCTCGAACTCACCTCTCGATCAGCCTTGCCGTGTGAGGTGCTGCCCTACAGTGGTCTAGCGATAACGCTGCAGTAACAGGTGGCATTGATAATGTGCCTGTCTGCTCGCTCGGAGATTTAGGAGTCCGACCCTCCATCGGGCAAGTGGTTGCCCGGGTGGGAGGACTCCTGCATGGCTACAACACGAATCGTGGGGAGGAGGCAAAGGTGGCTGAGCCTGCAGTGCATGGCGACCGTGAAGTGATGCTGAAGGATCATACGGCTACGACAGAGCTTTACAAGATTCTCCTGGATATTAGGTTCAAGCTTCTGACATTCGTGCCGACTGTTACGACCGTGGCAGTAGGAGTTCTCGCGTCGAACAAACAACAACAAATAGTCGAGAAAGGGACGACGCTTTTTGTTGGTGGGGCAGGACTGCTGATGTCGCTGGCCATCATCGTGTACGAGATCCGAAACTCGCAGATACACGACCGTGCAGTACACCGCATCAAACACTTGGAGAGACTATTAGGCTTCACACCTTCATACGCGGGCATATCATCTCGAGGCATGTACCAGGAGCGGGGAACAGGTAACCGCTTCATCGGGCTCTTCATCGTGCAGCACGACCGTGCACTCTCCGTTGTCTATGGAGTTGCAGTCACGCTATGGACTTGGCTTCTGTTGACAGGTCTAACCGATTTCGTGGGGTGGTTCAATGGACAAAACGAGTGGCCGGGGACTTTGGGTAAAGCCGTCATATCAATCGGTGTCGGGTTAACGGTCGCCGCCGAAATCACCCGCCATGGCGGGATGGGGCGGGAAAAGGCTATCACCTACACCTTGGCGGACATCCTTCCAGCAGGAATAAAGGAAAACGCTACCGACCTCAACATAACCGCAGGCGAAAGACTATGGAGAGAGTTCACGCGCGTCCATGACTTGGTTCCGGATGCAGCGTTCAAGATGTCGCTCTATCAACTCGTGCAGGACGCGAGGAATAAAGGGGGCAGTGACAAGGATGAGGCTTACAACGCGGAAAAACTGGTGGATCTCGCTATTGCCAGTGGCGCGCTCTCTGTGCGACAGCGTTTGAGACCTCCCTGGCAACCTGGGAGGGGCGAAAAGAGAGATGAAGAGCGGAACCGAGTGCTGAAGATACGAAAGGGGGAACTCCCATCCCCTGCACAACTTTGTGCCGCCATCGCGGGTGGACAAAAGGTTTTAGATCACTTTCCGCAGAGGAACGAGTTTGCCCTGAATAGACGGCGCAGGCAGGAAAAAGTCATTGCGCTCATTCGTGCCGATTTAATATCGCAGTACGGCCTCGACGCACCGTGGTGTTCCCTTGAGGAGGTTCGATTGCGATGGGAACTCCTCACGGCTGCCGCGGGTAGTCGGAAGGGGCCTTATCGGAGGGGTTCTCCGTGGCCAACCACTCATCTGTGACGGGCCGGTGACATAGGGCCATCGAGCTGTGGTGCGGCGCACTGCCCCTTCCTCAACTCCACAGCAGCCGGCTCCATAACGGGAACTTACGCGGTCATTGTCGCATGCGGCCATTTTGCCCGACCCCAGTAACAGGCTGGCCTTATCGGCTCACCAGTTGGGCGGCGGTGTTTTTCTCGCTGCGGAAAGCGCTAGATTCCACGCCAAGCCAGTTCACTATCTAGTCCAAGCGTCCATGATCTCCAGCCGAACAGTTGTCACCACCCAGTCCCGTGAAGGTGTGTGGGATCCGGACTCTTCTTCCGGGGCCGGCCCAGGTTTGGCTGATCCGTAAGACCTGTCAATGGTTGGACGCGCGGCTATCGTCTCCTCCCATGTAAAGGGTCAGTGCCCGTTCCCGCTAAGAAGGGTGCCCGCGCAGACTTGCGGTAGCCGAGGCGGCTGCCGCGCCTCTCAGAGACGGGCCCGTCACCGACGGTCATTCCGCTGAACACGGCGACGATCACGCTGGCTGCACTGGCGTCGTGGACAAGGTAGTCGGCCACTGGCGGGTACCGGTTGTGTCTGTCAGATTTTGGCGTCGTTCTGATAGCGGAGTCACCGCTGGGTTTGAGGGTCCGAAGTGCAACTTGGGGAACCGGGAGCGGTTCAAAGTTTCGTGAGGAAATAAGCGACGGAGGAGCGCCGAACGAAACTTTGAATCGAGCCCGGCGCGGAGGGCCCTGGTTGCGTGGAGGACCTGCCCAGCGATGATGGGGATCAGAATGACAGCGAAGTTGCTTCTGGTGGTTCATGGAGGCCGATGCTCAGTGAGTTCTGCCCGTCATAAACGTAGGTGCATCGAGCGGGATTTGAACGTGCCACGTGCCCTAGAGGGGGCTGTTCCATTCAGCTGAGCTATCGAGGCGGGTCCTGCTGACGGAGATCCTTCCGTCCATGGTGGCAGCGTCTTGGTCGAGGGCATCGTGAAGTTTCGTTCACCTAGGATCCTGGTATGCCGTCGGATGGCGGCCGGGACCTTCGTTAGGTGGTTGTCCTTGGTGGGGAGCAGGAAAGTACGGCGCCTAGTGATGGCGAGTGCTGTTCACCAGTGCTAGTTCGATCCACCAGGTAGACGACGGCAGCACCACCGGCGTAGGCCAGCAGATCCGCGGTGCCGAAAGTGGTTCCAAGGACCAGCCGAAGGGTGGCCAGGATTCTCGGAGTTCGGCAGGAAGGCCGGTGAGCTGGAACAGTTCGATCATCACACAGACCTAAGGGCCTGCGGCTGCAATCAGTACTTTGGGCCCCGATAGCTCAGTGCTCTGTTGAGGTAGACGAGCCGGCCGATGACGGGGAGTCCGCCCGATCGGCGGGGCAGTTCGGTTTCTTCGGCTGTGGCTTTCCCCTGCCCGAGAGATCTGGCTGACATTGTGACGGTGCTGGGGGCCAGCGAGGGATCAGGTCAACAAGCGAGGGTTTGAAGTGGACACTAGGGGCACGTAGACATGCGTCTGGCGCGCACATAGAGTCGATATTGCTCCAGTACAGCGGCAGGGACTGGGTATTGGAATGAGTCCTCATCGTATGACAGCGCCGACGGGTACGGTGACCCGGATCTTGATGTCGTCGCCACCGCCCTTGACCATCGTGTGGAACAGGTCTGGGCGTGCCGTCACCTCGAAGCTCCGGCCCTCATGCAAGGGATTGACCACCTCAACCCGGATGGGAGGGAAACCCCGCAGGTAGATCGGCGGCCGGATGAACACCGCGACCAGCCTCGGGGGGGTGTTCGCACCCGTGGTCCGAGAGCGGACTATGCCTGTACCGCTACCAGATCGTGGGCAGCGTTCTCCACGAGTTGTCTTTGTCGGTGACATAGACCCAGCCGGCGTTCCTCTCGCGCGTCAGCTGGAGTGTGGCCGGTATGGATTCCGGAGGGACTACGTTATATACCATGTGGGCAATCTTTGCGTAGCCCGCCTCGTACACCCACTGAGGCTGCACCCACTCGCGGTAGGACTCCTCGCTAGAAGGGACGACCGCACCTCTTTCAATGACGCTGACAATGTCGGCCGCAGGGGTGTCCAGCTGCCACGGCCCCTGTTCGGAGGCGTTTCCGGGGTTGCCCACCACTTGCTTATCCGCGCCCCAGTCCTTGACCTTTTCGTACACTGAGCTGTAATAATCTTTAGCATTTGTCGGTACGTTAAGGCAGCCTATCAATGGAACGTCCCAGCATCCCCAAGCGAGGCTGCCGGGGTTATTTTCCATCTCGTCAACGAAAATGCCGTCCAGACTGGGGTACCAGCTTCGGTACTTAGCGATGTCCTCCCGAACCTGCTTTTCAGATCTCGCACCCCAGCCGCTTTTGACGTAGCCGATGACTCGCCAGTCCTGCCCGTGGCAGAGATCAATGGCATCCTTGTAGTTCTGATCGAAAGCGGCCCCGGGTCCATCCCCCGGGTTCATGATGGCAATCGAGCCGCCCCGCTCTTCGATGCACATCCTGGGCCACCAGTTGATACCGGAGACGTCAGCCTCGCTTGGGTAGAAGTATGCAGGAACGAGACTGCGCTGGGCCCCTGGTGGCACTAGCGCTTGCAGGGCCTGCGATACCGGCTTGTCCAAGGACGGCGCTGGACTTGCCCCTGACAGGGTCAGAACAAGGGCCATGAGCGTGACAACGGCCGAGCCGAAGATGGCGGGCCTCGATGAATGAATGTGCAACATGGTGAGCTTCCGTGCACCTAGGCTGTTCAGATTCGTTCTGCCGCTATTTGCGCGGCGTACCGTCGGCAAGGCCTGTGATGGCCATGACCGGCATGCATCAGGGCCGCCCGGTAACGGACCGGCCCAAGTTTCATCATCCCGCAACCGGGCGGGCAAGGGAACTCCTGGGCAGCCTAGATCCGCGGCACCTCGGCATCGGGGCATCGGTCAGAGGTGGGACCGCCGTCGGGCTAAATGTGGTCGAGATGCTCGTTGGTTCAGACGAGCAACTTCCAGGACCTGTCCCGTGCACTACAGCCAGCTACTATCATCCATGCCTAGGCCAATGGCCCTCTCGGAGCTGAGCCTCCTCAGGTCCAGGCCAGCGAGGAATTGTCACTCCGACAACAGTCAGCGGTGACTCGTCACCAGCTAAAAACTGAAATTGCGTGCCAACCGGGATAGTCAGGGATAGCCCCGGATTCAGGCGAACGATCTCCTCCCGACCTTGCGCTGACCGCCATATCTCCCCAGACCCGGAAACTACATACCAAATCTCTTCGACCGTGCGATGCTCGACGGCTCTGGAAACTTTCCCGGCGGGAAGGCGGAACTCAGCCATGCCACAGCTTGCCAGTTGAGCCAGAAGACGTACTTCAGACCCGTCAGGAGCCATGTCATCCGGTTTGGTGGGGGTGGCCTGGGTTGTAAAATTCGACATCGTGATCTCCTGTCTCAGGACTACGCCGTCAGATTAGGCATCGGACTGAACTTGATGTAGGATCTTGCGCCCACAGATGGCAAGAGCTCCAGGATCACCTCTCGGGAGGCCCTGTAAGTTGCGAGAGGCATAGGCATTGGCTTTACACCGGTTGAGTCGGTCGCGGTCAGGGCTACGATCCCTTCAGCTTTCAAGACAGGAATTCGATTCACCAGAAACCATGGAGAGCTGCTTTTAGCGAGAGTGTCGAGCTCGAATTCACCCTGAGGCGGGACCTGCCGCTACTTTGCTCTCTTGAGTGCTTCTTCCAGAAGAGGGACCGCCCATGGGGCCCCGAAATACGAGGCTACCGCATATTTGAGGACGTCATCCCCATACTCATCAAACAAATCCCTCAGGGCTTTGCTGAATTGAGCGCCCCAGCGTTTGCTGTTATGCCAGCCGATGTCTCCTCCGAGGTTGCGATCGAAGTGTATCCAAAATAAATCAACTGTGTCATTCCATATTGCTACTGGCGTATCTTTTTGAACGTCAGTGCCAAACTGGCCTCCTAATATTACCCACTCAAACTCGGGAGGACCAGACCAATCGAGATTGATGCCCAGTTTACGACCCGTGTAATAGAGAAATGACCGATGTGTCCCATAACCTAGCGCAACCCGCTCACCGTAGGTTATGGGGCTTCCCATCCCATTCTGCCTGGCGACGAACCAACGCGTTGTGCGCGTCGCGTTAGCTTCCCCCGCATTGCTGGTCCAACCGAGATTGATGCCCCATCTCTGCTCTTCATATTGAAAGAACAAATCGGAATCGGTGTTGTAAAGATTACAATTGCGTTCAGCATTGCGCTCAAAATTTGGCTTCGAAAGAATGTCGCCATTCTGACCCCGACCAAAAATCCACTCTTGGTATTTACTAGCGAGCTCTTGAACTTCTTGTGATTTTGGATCAAAACCGTTCATGGTAGGTATTCCTTAGATTTCGGAAATGAGTGCTTGGTTTCGGGAGGTGACCCCCGAAGCCTTGCGAGAGAAGCGTGGAGAAAGCGGACGATGCCTCAATTATTGGTGCTCGGCGTTACTCCGGCGTTACTCCGGCGTTACTCTGGCATGTCGTAGAGGGAGGGCGCCCGGGCAGGCCCCTCCCTCTACGACGGGCATTTACACTCCCTGAGTTCTCACGTCAGGGAAAAGCAGCCCTCTCGGTCTTTCTTCGGCTCCAGGTGTTCGGGGTCCAACGTAATTACTCACTGCAATTCCTTCCCTACAGGCTATCCAAGACACAGGGAACCGCGGGTTCGAGCGGCCCGGAATGAAAAGGCTCCTCGAGTATGCCGAGTAGGGCGACGCCGCCTCGAGAGCGGTAACAAGGTGCCGGACGAGACATGGCGACCGCAACCGGGGCATGGGTGGCCGTCCATTCGCTCCAGCACGGGGTTCTCAGCCAAGCAGCGCTCAGTGGCCATGGTCACTTCCTGATGGGTCATGGCCAGCATGCCTAAAGTTTGCAGGACCCCCGGCAGTGCACGCATATCAGTCCGAAGTCGCGCGTGCAGCTCCAGACCCCGGCCAGATCCCCGGGTATTCATGTCTTAGGCAAGCTTCTGTCGCCGGCAGGCAGGAAGGTACCTGACGGCACTCGAATTTGCAGTGTGTGCTCTTCGTAAAGGTATGGCCCGGACGGTGTTTCTCGGCCAACGGGATGCGGTAGCGGTATGCGGGTACAGCTTGATTCCAGCCTGCGTTCGCGGAGAGCATCGTCGATTTGGGCGCTACGCGATGGCCGCGACCAGAAACGCTGACACCCAAGCAAGCATGGCCAACAGCCTGGTACCTACCGGCACGGCGATGGCCTTGATCAACTCTTCGGGCGATACTCCCGCCTTGTACTGGTTGAACATCTTGATTGCGCACGCTGACCGAGTTGCGGCCTGTCCGTTCGAAGGATGAGTGCAGGCATCAAGCCAGAACTCGAGTGATTCGCATTCGGAGCCCTCGCCAGACTCCAAGAGTGGGCTCTCTCTTTCGGACTTGGGCGTGACAGGTGTGGCACATGACATCCAAAGTTGCTTGAGATCTCTCCAAGTTTTCTTCACCAGTTCTCCGTATGACGCGTCCCATTGACAGCCCGCCCATGACTGCGGAAAGTCGTTCCTAGATCTGTTCCAGCTCTTCAGGCCCACGCTGGATTTGGGGGTACCCATGGGCAACAACGGCTATGGCTGTTTTGAGTTGAGCCTGTTTCAATCGTGGCAACTTCGCAGCGATACCGGCGTGGTGCACGTCGCAGCGCGGCAACAGCGGCTTATTACTGCGCTGGCTATCAACGGTCCGCGTCCCCGGAGTTATCTCGTCGGTCTGTTGTGGCCTGAGTGTGGAGAGTCCAAGGCGCTCGACAGCCTCCGGGTTGCTGTGCATCTCGTTACGCGAGAGGTCCCTGGCCTGCTCATCAATGGGGGGAGCGTGCTGGCTCTCAGCGACCTGGTCGACGTCGATCTTTACAATGTACGGGCCCAGATCCGGGAGCTGAGCCGAGCCGGACTCAATGGAAACGTGGCCTCATGTCTGCACCAGCTACGGGACGCCGAACTGCTCCCGGGCTGGTATGACGACTGGGTGCTCTTTGAACAGAGCAGGTTGCGGCAGGACCGGCTCCACGCATTTCAGATCATTGCTCGAGGGTCGCTGGCTCGCTGCGACTATGAATCTGCCTTGGAAGCCTCGGAGGCAGCACTGGAAATCGAACCGCTCTATGAAAGCGCCGTTGGACTTCTCATTAGGGCTGAAAAACAGCAGGGCAACAATGCTTCCGCACTTCGGGCCTTCGAAAAGTATCAAGCAAAACTGAATGAGGACATGGGGCTTGAGCCTTCGGAGACCATTCGGCGCCTCATCGCTGATATTTCGTCACAACCAAGCGGCAAATGAATGATCTAGGCCTTGTCCGGATGGTTTGTTTGGCCAGACAACCACTGGCGCACAACACTTAGCACCTTTTCCGGATCCGCGGTGGAGACAGTTCTGCGTTCACCGCTTGGCTCTTCGCCATAAGTAATCCTGGCGCGAAAACTTGGCCTCTGGTCTGGCTCGTGCCACGTGCGGATGACTAGCGTGCCCATGGATGGCATCGCCGGATCCGACTCATCGTCATCGGAGATTTCTGACGGACGATCATCGTTTGTCATGGCAATTCACCTTACTCTCAATCAGCGACAGCCATATGGCGAAGGATCGCGGACTTTCCACCGCCGAATCCGCCTCGGTTGCGAGCCGAAAGACTGTGGACGTTCTGCTATGAAGGCCCTCGATATCCGGCAGTCCCTGGCTGCATTGATCCTGCTAAACAAGAATCAGGAAACGGCCTAGGTTCGCGAAAGGTTCGCTCAAGACCGCCGGCACGAGGGTGAATCAAAACGAGCTAAAGCTGTGGCTATCTATGATCGGACGCCCTGACGGTAACGCCAAGAGTGGTCGAATGAATGAGGTCTCAGACGCTGTTTCCGATGGTGCTCAACAGGATGATGCCACAAGCTTTCGACATGTCAGCGCCACTCACGAGCATTTAGCAGTCACCCTTCTACAAGCGGGTGGTTTGCACCATAGAGACCGGGTCGGGGAGAAAGTCGTGAAGGAACTAGAGGCTCGTCAGAGACTAACTGAGAACATTGAGCAGCGACAGTCCCGATCGCTTAAGCGCTCATTATCGGCTCCCAGATTATGACGGCAGCTGTCTGATCTTCGATCTTCGTAGTATCGGCTTGTCCCGGGTACCTGCGGCATGTGCCGTCAGTTTCAGAGCCATGGTCTTCTGTAGGTTTCGGCTCGGTCATGCCCCGCCGTTTCTAACCATTCGCTGGTCGCATTCCTTCGATATCGAGTTCCAGGTCATTTTCGCGTCCTCGGTTGGAGGTGCCACTGCCTTTTCGAAGAGGGCAATGCCGGCTGCCCAGTTTTCCAAGCATCCATCGCTTCGGAGTGATCCGGGGAAGCGGAGCGCTGCTGCAACCAGGATCGCTCTGCGGGGGTTTTGATGGTGAGCGGTTCCATGATTCCTTCTCCTTCAGCGACTGGCGGGCACCGGATGTGTCTGTCAGGGTTCTGCGTCGTTCTGATACACGGAGTACCACTGGGATCAGGGTCCGGAGTGCAACTTGGGGAACCGGGAACCGTCCGGAATTTCGCGAGGAAATAAGCGGAGCGCCGAACGAAATTACGGGCCGTGAGCGGCGCGTAGCGCCCTGGTTGCGCGGAGGACCCGCCCAGCGATGATCGAGGGTCAGAATGACAAACAGCGAAGATGCTTCTGGTGGTTCATGGAGGTGGGGGAGCGGGGCGGCATGACGGACTAGGTTGACCCGATGTTCGCTGCCGTCAACTGCCTCGGATAGGCACGGCATGTGGGTCCCTGGAGCTTCCAGGCGACCCCTCGGGACCGGCCGGGAGCAGACGCGAGAGGTCGACTGGGCGGCGGGTGTGCAGGCGTCGAGTCTCGATACTGGTCATCCTGCTCATAACGCGACTCGCAGCGTAGCCGGTACGAGGAACTGCAGAGTTCCGGTGATGACCAGCCGCGACCCTAGCCCAATCTATTGAGGACCTCTTGGGCGCCGTTCTTGGTGGCAGTCGTGCGTCTTGTTTCTCGACGGGTGTTCGGACTCACAGATCCACTGATCTGCCCACCACTGGGTGTCAGATTGAGATCTCAGAATTCAGCCGCTGGGTGTCAGGGAAAAGCAATTTGAGTCCTATCTTGACGCATTTTTGCGGCTCGTCTGACGTCAGGTTTGGGTGTGCCCCAACTGGCCGACCTGCCCGTGTTCAGGTGGGGGCCCATCGTCTAATATGGCAGGATGCAGGGTGCGCTCTACTACCCCTTTATCCGCGTCCCTACCAACGCTTGGTGGACGAGGACACTTCTATATTGGGATTCTGTTGCGACCATCACCCCCATGGAGTTCATACATGAGCCTGAACTTCACGACCCAAACACCCTTGAACTGATCCGAGCCGGGCTGGTCTACCAAGTTGAACCCTTCGAGGCTGAGTACACCTTTAGTCACAACTTCCCACGTTTTCTCGGTAACTTACATCCGGATGAACTGGCTAGACGCCGGAGCAGGTTCAGCAGCGGGTCGGCCGTCCGCGTACATATGGACAAATTTTTCCATGAGTACGGCCTTTGGATGTTGACGGACCTGGGGCTCGCAGCACAAGTGGATGGGCAATGGGCAGAAGTGGAGTTAGCAACTGCTGACGAATTTATGGCTGCTCTCGCTTTCAGCCTGTGTCAAGCTGCGGGTGAGAACGGCTGGAATCGGGGTGGGCACCAGGCCAAGGAAAATTGGGTACCGGTTACAGACGCTCGCTCATCCGCTCAGGCGCTTCTGTCTGGTCTTGCTCCCACCGACGGGACTGCGAACCCCAGCGAGGTCGAGCTGCGCGTCAACGGGGATCTTCAGCTGGCACATATCCGCTCCGTCGCATTGGAGGGCCTTTTACCCGTTCCAGCGGAGCCCCTCGACGTCGATGCCATCCTCCAATTTCGTCGACGACATAAAGATCTCCTGCCACAATTTCGTCGTGACATGGAGAAGCGGCTCGGGGATATGTCAAACCTCGACCCTGTGGCGCTCAGAAGGGAGCAAGACCTCCTTGAAGGGGAGGCACAGCAGCTGAGCGGGCAAGTCGAAGCATATCTGCACGAAGTGGGCGTTCAGCGCCTAATAAGAGGACCCATCGTCGCATTGCTCAGCCTAATTCCAGTCATTGGACCCCTCGTCGCCGGAGGAATCAAGGCTGGCACTGAACCGCGTCACGCTGGCTTGATCCGCGAACCTCTGGCCTACCTCGCTTTCGCTAAGGCTGAATTCGCTCCCGTTTTGGACTACCGCGTCGACCCTCAGACTGGCCCGCCGCTACTGGGGGCATTGAGCGGAAACTGAAGGGTTAGTAAGAATCAAGGTGTTATCGCTGGCTCCAAGGCGCCATGTCAGGTGAGGTGTACCCCAACTGTCCGCGCCCGCTCCGCCACGAGTGGTCTGGATGCGGCTATAAAGTCGACCGGCTTCGGACGCGCAGGTGACATTTCGCTGTCCTTCCTTCCTTCCTTCCTTCCTTCCTCCTGATTTGAGCCTCAACGCTGGTGCGGTCGTTCAGGGAACAAGAGAAGGGGGCAGCATCAGGTCCCATTCCCTGGTTCGCCTATAACAAAGCAAGCGAAAACATCGCCAAAGGCGGACAGAGCTACGCTGTGGACGCCCAAGCGCGAGAGAGGGCAAAGTGACTTCCTCTGATGAGAACGCAGGGTTCAGCGCGACATAATGTGGGCCCTCAGGTCCGTCGCCGCTCGGCTTCACAGGCAATCTTCAGGATTAGGCGCCCGTAATGGACCGAAGCTCCGGTCACCGCTATTTGACCGGAGCTTCGCCAATTGCAAGATTAACGGCACCGTGGCGTTGGCCTGACCCGTGATGAATCACCACAGCCGATGCAGCTCCCTGGTTCCCTCCACGAGGCCGTCTTGTCGTACTGTCACGCCGAAAATCCGCATGGGTGGCCGAAATAGCCGGCTTCAATGTGCCTTTCGACCCTGTCTTCCTGTAACAACCGGCAGCCACTAGCCCAACCCTCGGGCTTTGCATAGGTCAGCCCCTACCGCCCTGGCTTAGCCGGAGTCCGCACTCCTACAAGTAACGGGTCGACCGTTGCTGCCCCTAGCGTCCCACTTTGTAACGCACAGGTAACGCGGGGGTAACGGTATACGCCCTAACCTTCCGAGTATCTGATCTCAAATGGTCGGCTAAAGACACAGACGAACGGGAGTTGTTAGAAATGACCGAACTAAACGAAGCGATTAAACTGGCAGTAAAAGGCGACTTCCCGCCAAGTGCGAGTCAGATTGATGGCCATGAGTTTTACATTCGCGCCGTAACAAATAAAAACCTACTAGCAGACGGTGAAACGTCGTACTTTAGGCATGAACATGTTGGCAAAGACGATCGGTCTTCTATTCCGTTGAGGCCGGGGGTCCGCTGGGATACATTGCCAAACTTACCAGAGTTCAGTTCCGTGGGCCATTTGTCAAGAACGGCTTTAGGCCGATAGGTGACCGCGGCATTGATATCACGGATGCGGTGAAAGTACTGGCGGCAGCGGGAGGGCTTACCACTGGGGTCCCTGCTTCCTGGGTTCCATTTCTCCTTGTCGTTCGAGAACTAGACTTGCAAGGCTTTCTTGACGGCAATTGGATGCCAGCAGCCGCGAAGGTAGCGGATAAAATTGGAGCAGAAATGCTCGCACAAGGGGCCTTGCAATAACTAAAGTTTGTTCAGTCCTAACTTTGCCGGGTTGTCTCCTAATGGGATGACCTACTATTTATCTTCGGCGCGAGTCGGGTTACGACGGCCGCGGGGATGGTTGGAGACGCTGCCACCCTCATTGAGTCCGTCGTGCAAGAGCTAGGAGCATCACCGGCGTTGACGCGCGGTGCTTGCACTCAGTCTTATCCGGTACTGGAGGAGAGACCGATCGCAAAGATATGACCGGATGAATACTAGGAGGTTTCTCATGTCCCTGATTGTCAAAGCAAGTTCATTCAAATGCATTGATGAGTCGGGATTTGGTATGTCTGGGTCCGACCGTTTGAAGTGGCGGTGGACCTGACTATGACCTGAACCTGGAGCTAACGTACTGGCCCAGCCCTATAACCAGGGCGGCCGTAGATCAACTTCAAGGCGCAGAGCCGGCTCCCTCGGGTGGAATGAACCCTCCGGCCGGAGCTGTCGAGGAAGTGCAGGCAAATGGCCAGCAATCAGCGCCAGTAGGATAACGTCACGAATCGCCTGGAACGGCTCAGAATCCGTGATAGGCATCTGAACAGCAACAGATCCGTAAGGAGCGGAGACATCGGACTGCCCGTCGCCCTCGATACCGGTGATCAACAAGCTCGTAGGCCTCCACCGGGCCAGAACAACCTTCGTCTCGTTCCTGGCCAGGCTCGTTGCCTAATTTCAGACGCTGCATTCAACCGAGAAGGTCCTAAGTGGCACCCTGCAGAAGCACCGGGGACGAGGCGAAACCCCGCAACTGGTCAGCCGACTTCTCCCCTTCCATGACGACGCCCAACCCGAATGCCAACCTCGCCACAGCATTACGAACACCGAACACGCAGTGCTGGAGGCCAAGAAATGTGTCCATCTCATAAGACTCCAAGCAGGAACCTGTGTAGAAAACCTCCGACTGTGGATACAGCCATAAGACCGTCTCGCAGCGTTCTGGAGTAACGGTGGCCGCTCTAGGCCTACCTCATCTGTGCGTACTAGTTCATCCGGCACGGGGTCCCGTAATGAGCCACGGGGCTAATGAATATCCAATTCGACTATGGAGATTGCAATGGTTGTAAAACGAGTGCAGCTACCCAGCGGTACAACGCAGACGCTGGAACGCTTCTGGAATGCAAGTGCCACCGCATTCTTCCGGGGGCCAGCCGGCGCTACCATCAATGTCAAATACGGCAAAGGTCGCTTCAGTAGGAACGTGCAGAAGCAGACACTCGATGGGGTGACAATCAAGAAACTGACGGTGGGCGCAGGGTCCCTGGTCTTTGCGCGTATGCGCATGAAGGTTCCAACGCCCTCAGTCGTGGAATACGATGTGATGCCGGGCGGCGTGGCCCGACCGTCACCTGAGTTTGATTTCTAGTCATGTCGCCGGCCTTAGGAGTCGAAGAACTTCCTTGACAGCGAGGCCAGACTCGGAAGTCGAAGCCTTCCCTAATGGCCTGGCGACCCAACGCACGGTATTGAAGAAGGTCCGTGGCATCAACCCGTTTGAAGGCTTTCACGCACCAGAACTGTGACGAACCACGAGGTTGGCTGGCTTTGTCTCCGGCGTGGCCTCAACTCTCCTAGATGTGTTACGTTCCCCTCGCCTCCGAAGGGCCGACGTCATTCAGGCACCTATCGATGGAACTGTTAGGACGCTTCCGTCCAACGTTGAACTTCTGAAAATTGGTACAGATCGGGTCGTCGGAGCGTTCCACTTGGCTGACGCATCAGGGGTACGGGTTCTTTGACCTCCTCAGTTTAAGCAGCTTGAACGTCAACGCGAAGATGTTTGAGGGAGCGTCCGAGTCGACGAATGAGTTGGAGGCCCAGGCGATCGCACAAGCCTCCTTGGTAGGTGCCGATCAAAGCCCGTGGGGGAAACCTCCGGCTCTACAACCGCGGTGCCAAAGCCGGGAGAAAAGTCTAATGTCAGTTTTGTGATTACGAATTCGGCACAACCATGACTGGCTCCCCGTTCAGCTGCTCCCCCTGCGGAGAACCCGGGCGAAGCGGGAACACCAGATCAAAGCGACCAGGATGCGTGAGGCGTAACCCTGTTCCTGACACTGAGAGGTTGGCGCAAGGTTCTCCTCACCTTCTGCCGGACCAGAGTCACCAACACCTGCAGCGAGGCGCGAACCGGACGGCCATCTAAACGGGCCGGCTGGCTGGCCGGGTATTGAAAATCATGGACATTACCGAACGCGGAAAGCGTTGCACACAGCGGCTCGACGGCCCACTGAACCCATCTGTCGCCGAGTCTAAAGTCGACGACCCCGCTTTGCGGCAGGGAGGAACCGGCGGACTGGAACTCCCCGTAAGCTGCGAATGCCTCAGGTGCTCGACGAAAGCGTTGCCTTCTTTCTTTGAAGCGCTGAGCGTGTGCGTATCCTGTCGATGACAGGATACGCACACGCGCCAGTCTCTGATGCGTGATTGCTGCTTTGATTATCGATAAACGTGTCGTCGACTTCCCGTACGCGTTTGAACCGAATGCCGCTTCTACGGGGGCAGCCGCCCCGGGTTCCACTGCGACGTCCGGAGCATTAGGACGGACCAGGACGTCGGGGTTACGTGCTTGCACGTGAGGATCCGATTTGGCGTCTGCCGTCGAATTGCGCAGAACCCCGGCGTGTTGCGGGTCTTTGGTTAAGAATGATCCAAAAAGCGTGTGCCGTTTGCCTCTGGAAGTTCCTGATCCTCTTAAGTTTCTTATCCTCAGGCGCGGGTGACAGGCTCATTAGCCCAAGCTAGGAGTGTCCATGGAATCTCACCTGACTCGCGGACGAAGACTCTGAGGTTTTCGAACTGCTTTTCACCCATTTCTACTGTGCACGTGACCATCGCCCGGTCCGTCCCCAGAATGGTCAGGGACTGGATTCGAGTTGTCCGGGGGTGGGATGCTGCAACGTTCTGCAAAAACGCAGTTCGGTCTTGGATGGCTCCGTTGGCGCGGCGCATGGCGAATGCCGGAGACAGAAGGTCTTGGAAGAATGCTTGGTCGCCCCTTGACTCCGCCTCTCCGATCAAAATGTTTAGCTCGTGCAGCCTCTCTAGGTCAGTTTCCATGAACCTAGGGTGGCACTGCCGGCTGGGGATGGCTATAGGCGCTCCGCCTGTCATCGGGTTGACCGAGCAAGGACCAATGCACCAGCCAAAAAAATGGGACTGCCCCGGCTTTTGTTGACTCGGGGTCATAGGCCGCTGTGAGCGCGGTCCGGTTGATTGTTTCATATTCGATGGGCGTGAGTTTCCCCAGCCGTCTTTGTCTCCGCCGGCGGTGGTAGGTCCGCTCGATCCAGGTCGTGATGGCCAGTCGAAGTTCCTGTCTCGTGAGCCACCGCCGACGGTCCAGAACGTTCTTCTGCAGCAGCGAGAAGAACGACTCCATCGCGGCGTTGTCGGCGCACGCACCGACCCTGCCCATCGATCCGGTGAGCCCGTGATGCCGGAGTGATTCGACGAAGCGACGGGACCGGAATTGGGAGCCGCGGATGCTCTCCTAAGTGTCAAGCGGCGTTTCGGTGTTGTCTGGTGTTCGGGACGATGTGCTGGCGGCCGGGGTTGAGGATGAAGTAGACCTCGCGGGCGAGGTATCGCTTCAGGCAGCGGATGATCTCCATCTTGCTGTGCCCCTCGGCGGTCTTTTTCGCGACGTATGTCTGCGTTCTCGGGTCGAGCCTGATCCGGCTTATGACCGCGAGGTGGAGGGCGCGGTTGGCTTGGCGGTCGCCGCCGCGGTTGAGTCGGTGGCGTTGTGTCATTCCAGAGGATGCGGGCAGCGGTGAAACGCCGCAGAGCATCGCGAAAGCGGCTTCGGATTTCATCCGGTTGGGGTTGTCACCGGCCGTCACAAGGAACTGTCCGGCGACTTCGATGCCGATTCCGACGCGTTCGAGGAGTTGCGGTGCGAGGGCTTCGACGATGGGGTTGATGAGCTCGTCCAGGTCGGATATCTCGTCGGTGAGTTCCAGGTAGCGGCGGGCTAGGGATTTCATCGAGACCCGGTAGGCGGTGACGGGGTCGGTCGCGTTGGATACGTCCGGCCGCCATGCAGCGAGGGTCCGGATGAGCTGCATCCGGGTCAGTTGGCGGACCTGGTCGCGAAGTACCTCCGGCGCGGAGACGATCGACATCCGAAGGAGCTGCAGGGCACTGCGGCGCTCCCGGACCGCGTGGGCGCGGGTGACGCGCAACACCCGCAGAGCTTCGACGGCGCCGTCCTTGCTTTTTGGGATGCTGGTGCGTCGGCCATGCAGTGCGGCGCGGGCTGCATTGATCGCGTCCAGATCGTCGTCCTTGCCTTTGCGGCGGCGGTCAGACCGGTCGGGCCGGTCGACCTCCAGGATCATGGCGCCGGCTTTGGCGAGGTGTCGGGTCAGGCCGGCACCGTAGGATCCGGTGCCCTCGACGCCGATCCGGGCCAGGACCCCGAATTCGCCGATCCAGGCCAGCATCGCCCGGTAGCCCGTGCGCGTTGTGGGGAAGCTCCTGGTGCCCAACACTGTTTCGCCAGCGTCGATGACGGCGGCGACGTGGAGTTCTTTGTGCGTGTCGACGCCGGCGAAGACGGGTGTCGGTGCCTGGTCCGGGTCGCTGGTTTCGGGAGTTTTGGTCATGTCGTTTTCCTCCGGTCCATCCGGTGTGTGCAAGGGGGCACGGCCCCGCGCATCGACCGACCGGCGGACAAGACAGTGATGAGCACCCTTGGCGCAGGCTCTCCTTAGGTCACTCCGGCGGCGAGGCGTAGCGCCTCGCCGGGTACGCCTTGGGGACTGACAGATCCGGGGAAGGACAACAGCTGTCGATCGGAGTGAGAGTCAAGAACCCCGGGGCGTACCCGGCACCAGCATCCTGTTGCATCCATCACTGTGCGAGTCAAGGACCCTCCGGGAATACCGGTAAGGACAGTCTCACTGTCGGAGTGCACCACGGTCCCTGCCGGGCGGCGTGCCCGCACCGCGTTCTCCAGCGCAGCGACGGCCAGCGAGGACTTCATCCGCGGGTCCATCGAGTACCCGACGATCCGCCCGGAATACACGTCCTTCACCGCGCAGAGGTAGAGCTTCCCTTCGGCAGTGGGGTGCTCCGTGATGTCGGTCAACCACAGCTCGTTCGGTGCCGTGGCGGTGAAGTCCCGCTCCACCAGGTCGTTGTGGACTGGTGGCCCCGGCTTCCGGTTCAGGCCCCGCTTCTTGGAGAAGACCGACCAGATGCCGTGGTCCCTGCACAGGCGCTGGACCCGGTTCTCGCCCGCCAGGATGCCCTTCCCGGGGAGTTCGTCGGCGATAAACCGGTACCCGAAGGCCGGATCATCGGCGTGGATGTCCAGTGCGGCGTTGACCAGGTGCGCATCGGCCCAGTCCCGTTCCGTCACCGGGCTGGTCTTCCACCGGTAGTAGCCTTGCTTGCTGAATTCCAACACCCTGCAGGTCACCGCAACGGGAACACCGTCGGCGGCAAGGTCCGTGACCAGCGGGTAGATCTGTAATGGTCATGTGCCGGCCGGAGGCCGGCTGGCAGGCTGGACCCCGGAGAATGGCGTGTGACTCAGGGTATA
>NZ_JAUSSM010000009.1 GCF_030812315.1 Arthrobacter oryzae
CTCGCCGTTCTTGCCGGCGTTGGCGCCGATGACGTCGCGGTACCACATCCAGGCTTCGGGGTTGATGGGTTCGCCCACGGAGCCCAGGACCCGGATGGAGGAGAGGTCAAACTTGGCAGGGATCTCCTTGCCCCACTTCATGAACGTGCGGATCGCGGTCGGGGCGGTGTAGAGGATGGAGACCTTGTATTTTTCGATGATTTCCCACCAGCGGCCGTGGTGCGGGGAATCCGGGGTGCCTTCGTACATGACCTGGGTGGCGCCGTTGAGCAGCGGGGCATAGGCGACGTAGGAATGGCCGGTGACCCAGCCGACGTCGGCCGTGCACCAGTACACGTCCGATTCGGGGTGCAGGTCGAACACGGCCTTGTGGGTGTAGGCGGTCTGGGTGAGGTAGCCGCCGGTGGTGTGCAGGATGCCCTTGGGCTTGCCCGTGGTGCCTGAGGTGTAGAGGATGAACAGCGGGTGCTCCGAGTCGTGGCCCACGGCGGTGTGCTCCGGGGAGGCGGCGTCGACGGTGTCGGCCCACCAGTGGTCCCGGCCCTCGCGCCAGTCCACGTCCTGGCCGTTGCGCTTGACCACCACCACGTTCTGGACGGTGTGTCCGGACTGGGCCAGGGCGTCGTCGACTGCCGGCTTCAGGGCGCTGGGCTTGCCGCGGCGGTATGTGCCGTCGGCGGTGACCACCAGTTTGGCTTCGGCGTCGTCGATCCGGGAGCGGAGGGCGTCGGCGGAGAAGCCGCCGAACACCACCGAATGGACGGCGCCGATCCGGGCGCAGGCCAGCAGCGTGATGACGGCTTCGGGAATCATGGGCAGGTAGACGGCCACGCGGTCGCCCTTGGCCACGCCGAGCGATTCGAAGGCGTTGGCGGCCTTCTTGACCTCTTCGGTGAGCTGCGCGTACGTGTAGCTGCGGCTGTCACCGGGTTCGCCCTCGAAGTAAATGGCGACCCGGTCTCCGAGCCCGTTCTCCACGTGGCGGTCCAGGGCGTTGTACGCGGCGTTGACCTCGCCGCCGACGAACCACTTGGCGAACGGAGGGTTGGACCAGTCCAGGGTCTCCGTGAAGTCCTTGCTCCACGTGAGCAGTTCACGGGCCTGCCTGGCCCAGAAAGCGGGCCGATCGGCGTCGGCCTCCGCGTAATCCGCCGCGGTGACTACTGCGTTCGCGGCGAAGTCTTCCGAGGGAGCGAACTTCCGGTTCTCGTGGGAGAGGTTCTCGAAGGCATCGCCGTTCCCTGCCTGGCCTCCGTTGGCTGCGGCGTTTGTGGCTCCTCCGGACGCTGCGGCGGTTCCGGCGGGGGCCTGGTTGGCCGGCACTTCGGAGTGGGCAGCGGTGGCCGTGGAGCTGGGTGTGTCGTGGGACATGGTGAACCTCATCATTCATCGATCTTTGCTGCGCGGGACACGCCGTCACGTGCCGCAGCCGTACCGCATGCGCGGCGTCGGGCAGCGGCTGATCACGGCTGTACCGCAAAGAGCTGTTCCGAAATACACACTAACGCCTGCCCCGCGCCGCACGTGTGCCCGGTCACATAGTGAACCGTGAACGGCGCATATTAAGCGCCGAATGGTTTCCCGGCGGGATGGCCGCGGCTGCAGGTTGGCCGGAACCACAGAGCCTGCCTGCCCTGATAGCCGCGGGGAAATGCGGCCGGGACACAGTGAAAGAGCTTTCGTATGCGGGGTTCTTTGTCCGTCGGATCACCCACCGCCACCTTGCCGCGTCCGCTGTGACGCGCAATGTTCCGGCAAGCTTCACACGGGCGCTGGAGACGTGGACCCGCCTGTCTTAACGGAATCCGTTCACCCTGCAAGCAGGCGCGTGTGCTAGGCGAATTCGGCCTGCATTCCGGCCGCCCGCCTCCGGCCCGTCAGCTAGTGATCAGGCAAGCACTTGGCTAGGCTGAGATGGAGTTGTGACATCCAATGGAGGCGACGGGACCGCTTGCGGTCCGGTTTCTGCCTGCCGTTAGGAGGCGCTGTCCAGGGCGCCGCCGTGCTAAGGAGAACAGAATGAACCAGCAAAGCCATGGACAGCATAAGGCCGCCCATCCGCATCCCGGTCAGACCACCGGCCCGGCGAGCTCCGGCAAGCCGGCCGGCACGGAAGGGCCAAAGCCCGCGGGAAGCCGCCTGACAGCCAAGAAGAACGAAACGGTCCTTGGCCCCTTCACCATCCGGGACCTGGCCGTCTTCGGATCAACGCTGATTCTGTTTGTAGGGTCCCTGATCCCGATGTTCGCTTCACGGTACAACCTGTGGAACCTGGGCAGCCTCTTCTTCCTCGGGCTGGGAATCCTCCTGCCCCTGATCGTGACAGCACTCTTCGTGGCACGCCGCCTCACGCCGGCGTCAAAGCTCAGGATCGGGTCACTTTCCATTGACCAGTTCGCGTCCGTGGTTGCGTCCTTTGCCCTCGCCTTCTTCTTCCTGGCCGGTGCCGAGACGTATGAGCCGGCCGTGCTGGTGTCGCTGATCGGATCCCTGGGGCTTCTTGCCGCCACCGTCCTGGCGCGCTTCATTCCTTTCTTCGCCGGCGATTTCCTGGACCGCGCCGAGGCACCCGCACACGTGGTGGCCCGGGAGTCCGCTGTGCCGTTCCGCAAGCCCAGCGCCCCGAAGGAACCCAAGCCCGCCAAGGAACCGGGCTCCGGTACGCTGGCCAGCTGGGGCAAGCAACTGACGTCGGGCAGTGCAGCCCGTAGCGCAGGCACTGCGGCCGGCGGCACGGCAGCTGGAGCCTCCCTGAACGGCGACCGTACGCATGCGGGAGCTTCGGCCGGCGCGGCCCAGCATGGGGAACCGCGGTACGGAGTTGTACAGCAGGGGCCGGCACAGCAGGCTTCCGGCCAATACGGTTCAGGCCAGCAGAGCTGGGCTCAGCCCGATTCTGCGCACGGGCATGCCACTCCGCAGGCTGACGCCACGCTGGCCGCACCCGCACCCGCTGCCGGAGCCGGGACCGCAGCCACTGCGGCTGCAGCCGCCGGGGCCGCAGGAGCGCCGGCCGCGGCGCGGGCCGCCGAAGCAACCCGCGACACCCACCCTTCGCCCGCAACCCAGGCCGCCGACGTCGTGCCGTCAGCAGCAGAGCAGACGCAGGCAGCCGCCGTCGCACCTTCAGCGTCGGGCGCGACCCAGGCGACGGACGTCCCCGCCGCCGCGGCCAGCCACGGAAACGCCAGCGGTCCCGCCACTGGCGCAATGCCCGCTGCATCGGCTCCGGCCGAGACCATGCTGCACCCGCAGGTAACGTCGCAGGAGCCCATCGGTGCCACCGTGGACCCGTCCAGCCGCCCCGAAGAACATGAGGAGCAGCCCGTCCACGAGGCGTTCTGGTTCGCCGTCGCCCAGCCCCGCACGGCCGTCGACGAGCGAACCGGCACGCCTGCTTTCGTGATCGAACCCGGCGGCTGGGTTCTTGCGCTGGAAGACCGCGGACACGAATTCCTGGTCCAGCACACTGATGGACGGGTGGGCGTGCTGCGCGACCTTAGCAACATCGAGCGCGGCTAGCCGGGCCCCCAATGGCCACCCAATCCGGCACTCCTAAGCCGGGCAGCATCACACCGCAGGCGTCCGGGGAATCAATGCTGGCGCTGAAGCGCCGCGCCCGCAGGATCAACCGGGCGCTCGCGGAGGTTTACCCGTACGCGCACGCCGAGCTGGACTTCCGCAGCCCGTTCGAGCTGCTGGTGGCAACCGTGCTCTCGGCCCAGACCACCGACGTGGTGGTCAACCAGATCACGCCGATGCTGTTCGCCCGATATCCGGATGCCCGGACCATGGCCGAGGCCGATCCGGCCGACCTCGAGGTGATCCTCAAGCCCACCGGCTTCTTCCGCGCGAAGGCCAGGAACGTGATGGCGCTGTGCAACCGGCTTGTGGACGAGTATGACGGCGAGGTGCCGGCCCGGCTGCAGGACCTGGTGACGCTTCCGGGAGTGGGCAGGAAGACCGCCAATGTGGTGCTGGGCAACGCCTTCGGTATCCCCGGAATCACCGTGGACACACACTTCGGCCGGCTGTCACGGCGCTTCGGCTGGACGGAGTCCGATGATCCCGTGCGCGTTGAGGCGGATGTGGCCGAGCTGTTTGAACCGAGGGACTGGACCATGCTTTCGCATCGGGTGGTGTTCCACGGGCGCCGTGTCTGCCATTCGCGCAAGCCCGCGTGCGGTGCGTGCGCGGTGGCCACGTGGTGCCCCAGCTACGGTGCCGGTGAGACGGACCCGGAGAGGGCGCGGAAGCTGCTCAAGTACGAGCTGGCCCCTGGGCAGGAAGCCCTCTTGGCGCAACTGCTGGCGGAGACACACCGGGCTGCCGAAATCCGGATGGAATCACAGAAGCGGGAGCCATGACCGCCCGCCAGGATCTCGTCGAGCTCATTGCCGCCATCGAAGCCGGGAACGGCCCGGCCCGCAATCCGTACTGGCGCGAGCTGACCGTCGACAACTCCGTGGTCCGCAAGGCTGCCGTGCTGATGCTGTTCGGTGCGCTGGATAAGGTGCCCGCAACTTCCGGAAAACAGTTAGCCCCCGCCGATCTCGACGTTCTCCTGCTGGAACGCGCCCACACCCTGGATGACCACCCCGGCCAGGTGGCGTTCCCCGGCGGTGGAATCGACCCCGGCGAATCGCCCATCGAAGCGGCCCTCCGAGAGGCGGAGGAGGAAACGGGGCTGGACTCGGCCGGCGTGGAGGTTCTGGGGGCAATGCCGCAGCTGGCGCTGCCCCGCGGGAACTTCCTCGTGACGCCGGTCCTGGCCTGGTGGCGTTCGCCGTCGCCGGTCCGCGTTGTGGACTACGGCGAATCCGCCCAGGTGTTCCGGATCCCGGTGCGGGACCTGCTGGATCCCGACAACCGCGTTATGGCTAAAGTCAGCCGCTCCGGCCAGACGTTCCTCAGCCCCGCGTTTGTGGTGAACAAGGTGGTGGTCTGGGGTTTCACCGGAATGATCCTGAATGAACTCTTCGATCACCTGGGCTGGTCGGTCCCGTGGGACCGGACCCGGCTGCACCAGATCGACGTGTGATTGCCCGGCGGTTTATGTCGGGCGCTTACCCGGACGCCAGTTCCCGCCGGGAACGGTTCACCACAAGTCCTGTGGCCGCGTTCTCACGGACGGCATTAATCCCTGCGACGACGCCCTTGAGCGTCTTGAACCGTGGCGAAACCGCCACCAATGTGCCGTCGTCGGCCGTGAGCCGGAAGTAGAAAGCCTCTTCTTCCGTACTTACAATTTCAAATGTGCCAGCCACTCTGTGGTGCCTCCCCAAAAATCCATGCGTCATTGCATCGGCCGGTCCTTTATCGGTGCTGCACTGCCACTGCTGCAAACCGGCTAATTGAGCTTAACCGGGAGGTGAGGCAGTTCACAAAACTACCCGCGGGTACGTTACAGACCGCGTCTTTCAGGAGCTATTTTGCCTTGTCGTAGGAGTCCACGACGGCGACGCTCACCGGAAATTCGACCGGAATCCTGCCGAACAGCAGTTCCTTTGCGGCAGCGGCCGCCGCCTCGATGGCCTTGATACAATCGTCCACTGAACTGTCAGGGCAATGGACCATGACTTCGTCGTGCAGGAAGAAGACCAATTCTCCGGCCGGTTCGCCGGCCGACCGCATGGCGCGGAGCCGCCGTCGTAATTCCGCCAGCCAGCAGGCCGCCCAGTCAGCCGCGGACCCCTGGACCACAAAGTTGCGCGTGAACCGGCCGCGGGAGCGGGCAACCGCCTCTGCACGCCGCTGTTCCTCGGCCGTGGTGGACTTCTGGCTCTGCCGCCAGCCGTCCGACGGCGGCGGACTGCTGCGGCCCAGCCGTGAGGTGACGGTTCCGCCCGCTTCGCCGTCGCGGGCGGCCTGTTCCACGTAACCGACGGCGCGCGGATACGTGCGGGTCAGCTGTGGCATGAGGCGTCCTGATTCGCCCGTGGTGGCGCCATAGATGGCACCGAGCAGGGCAACCTTGGCCTTGGCGCGGTCACCGCCGAAGCCTTGTGCTGCGATGCCGGCGTAGAGGTCCTTGTCCCGGGCAGCTTCGGCCATTTTGGAGTCCTGGGCAAGGGCCACCAGGACCCGCGGCTCAAGCTGCGAGGCGTCAGCCACGATGAGTTTGTGACCGGGATCGGCGTGCACGGCGCCGCGGATCTGACGCGGAATCTGCAGGGCGCCGCCGCCCCGGGAGGCCCATCGCCCGGAGACGACGCCGCCCACCACATACTCCGGCTGGAAGCGGCCGTTCTTCACCCAGGCGTCCAGCCAGGCCCAGCCGTTGGCGGCATGCAGCCGGGACAGCTTTTTGTAGGCAAGGAGCGGCTCGATGGCCGGATGGCTGGATTCCTTCAGCTCCCATTGCCGGGTGGTCTTCACCTCGATGCCGTTCCGGTGGAGGGCGCGCATAAGTTCCTGCGGCGAATCCGGGTTCAGGCTTGGCGAGTTCAGGAGCCTGCGGAGCTCGGTGTTCAGCGCCTCCAGCTTGGCGGGCCGGTGGCCCAGCGGCGGGCGGGGGCCCAGGTAGTCCGCAAGGATCTGTTCGTGCAGTTCTTCGCGCCAGGGCACTCCGGTGTGCTGCATTTCCGCCGCGATCATGGAACCGGCGGATTCGGCGGCCAGAAGCAGCTGCAGCCGCTGCCTGCGGTTCGCGTCCGTGCTGGCCTGGCTCAGTGCTTCCTGCTGGGCGGCGTACTCGGTGCGCAGCTCCTCCGGCGAGTGCCTGGGCGCACGGCTGAATCCGGAGTCTTCGAACAACGCACCCTGGTGTTCCGGCTGCGGCGGTGGCTGGAGGCTGCGGGGCGGCTGCTGCAGGTCGTCGTCCTGGGTGAGCTTCTCCGCGTTCCGGGCGTAGGCAGTGTGGGCGGTGAACTCCGAATGGGCCAGGATGGCGCCGCAGAGTGTGAGGTCGTAGCAGCGTTCCAGCTCGACGCCGGCGTTCAGGAGCGCCGGGTACCAGTCCTGGGTGCGGTGCCAGATCCAGCGCGGGCGCCGCATTTCGAGTTCGAGCACGACGCCGGCCAGGTCGCCGGCGCTGATCACGCGGGGTTCCGCGTTCGCCGGAGCAGGCGTGCCGTCCGCCGTGAGTTCCTGTAGGGCTGCGCCGTCGGGGTGGGCGGACAGCAGCAGATACATAGTCCTAATTCTGCCCTGTGGCGTGCCATGGTTTGCGCCGCGCGCGGGGCAATAGCGGACAGCCTGTGTCCGCGTAGGGGTGAGAGGGCGCACCGTCCCTCCACAGGCGCCCGGTCGCGAGTGTTGTCCACATGGCAGGCCGGCGGTCTGTTGCGCCGACAGGCTACTGGGCACAGTGTCAGGATGAGCAGGCACCATCTTCAGAAGGACACGCCGGAAGTCACTAGCCCGGGCCCTGAGACGGCCGCGGTCCCACGCCGGGCAGCACGCGGTGCTGCACGCGCCGCGCCGCGCGGGAGTGGGGGCGCTGCCCAGGGGAACCACTCCGGGACGCACGGGAGTGGACGGGACGCCATTGGAGGGGACGCACGGTTACGGCACAAGCCGGCACGGCAATCGGCGAAGCCGCCAGGCGGCGGCAGTGCGCCTGGCCGTGCCGTTCCGCCGGCCGGGGATGCAACGTTGGGGGCGCGGGCTCCGGGCGCATGGCTTCCGGCCGAGTCCGCGGAAACGCTCCTGGTGACGGGCTTCGACTTCCTGCGCGGCGAGGTTGAACGGATCGTGGCCGCCGCAGGCGGCCAGCTTCGCGTGGTGGCCGATGCCACCGAAGCGGCTCCATTCTGGGACACCGCGGCCGTCGTTCTGGTGGGGAGCGATATCCGCGAGCTTCCGCCCCGGCGCCGGGCACCGGCCGTTCTCGTGGGCCTGGGCGGCGAGGGCGACAGTCTCTGGCACCTTGCCGCAGCCCTTGGAGCCGAACGCGTGGCGGTGCTTCCCGATGCTGCTGCGTGGCTGGCTGAATACCTGAGCCGGTCCCGGTCGCCGGAAGCCGGAGGACTTGTTTTGGGTGTGACCGGCGGATGCGGGGGCGCCGGAGCAACCACTGCCGCCATCTGGATCGCCCAGGCAGCCGCGGAGTGGGGAGCCAGGGTCCTGCTGATCGACGGCGATCCCTGGGGCGGCGGCCTCGAGCTTGCGCTGGCCGCCGAGGAATCTCCCGGGCTTCGGTGGACTGACCTTTCGGATGCGAGCGGAAGCATTGATCCGGAACAGCTGTCCGACGCATTGCCGGTGGCGGGCGGGTTCTCTTTCCTGTCCTGGCCGGGCAGCCGCGAGCGCCAGCACGGCGTGGAGGCTACTACTGTGGGCGGCGTTCTTGACGCCGCCCGCCGCGGCTACGAGTTGGTGGTGGTTGACATCGGGCGGGGAACGGAGCCGCTGCGGACATTCGCGTGGGATTGTGACCGCATCCTGGTGGTGGCGCCCGCGCAGCTTAAAGCCGCTGTTGCCTCGGCAAGGCTGCTGCAGGAGCTTCCTCCGGTGGAGACGGCGCTGGTCATCAGAGGCAAGGCAGGCGCGGTCCTCGACGGGCCCCTCATCGCCGAATCCGTAGGGCTGCCGCTGCAGGGCCTCGTCCCGGAGCTAAAAGGCACAGCCAGTGCAACGGAACTCGGCCGCTTGCTGGAAATGGGCCGCCGGCGCACCGTACGCCGGTTCGCGGCGTCGGTCCTGGAGTTGCTGGGCGGTGAGCTTCCATGAGCACGCCTCTGCAACCGTCGGGGTTGTCCCGGTTTTCCGGTCCCGGCCAGGGCTCCAGACGGCGCCCGAACCGTGCCCTGGATGCAGGCCTGCTGGAATCCGTCCGGGAATCGGTCATGGCCGATTCCGGCCCGGTAACCCCGTCCCGGGTGGCCGCAGCGGTGCAGGCCACCGGCAAACTCCTGGGGACGGCAGGTTCCCTGGCCGCCGTCGAGCGGATCAGCGCGGAGCTCAACGGCTTGGGACCTCTCCAGGTGTTGACCCGGGATCCGTCGGTCACGGACATCTTCGTCAACGCCCCGGACTCCGTCTGGCTGGACCGCGGAAACGGCCTGGAGCATGCCGCAGTGTCGTTTTCGTCCGAAGCCGAGGTCCGCGCCCTGGCGTCCCGGCTCGTGGCGGCGGGCGGTCGGCGCCTGGACGACGGTTCCCCGTGCGTGGACGTCCGGCTCGATGCCGGTTACCGGATCCACGCCGTCCTACCGCCGATATCGACGGCAGGAACCCTGCTGAGCGTCCGAATCCGCCGGCACGACGTGTTCACGCTGGACGAACTCCGGGAGGGCGGCATGTTTGGGGGTCTGGTCCAGGACATGCTGGAGCGCATGGTTTCCCGGCGGCTGAGCTTCCTGATCAGCGGGGCCACCGGATCAGGCAAGACCACGCTTCTCTCCACGCTGCTGGGGCTGAGCCATCCCGCCGAACGACTGGTTCTGATAGAGGATGCCTCCGAACTGAACCCTGTCCATCCGCACGTCGTGTCGCTTGAATCGAGGCACGGAAACCTCGAAGGCGGTGGTGGCGTTGACCTTGCCGAGCTGGTCCGCCAGGCCCTCCGGATGAGGCCCGACCGGCTGGTGGTGGGGGAATGCCGTGGAGCCGAAGTCCGTGAACTGCTGACGGCCATGAACACCGGACACACCGGAGGCGGTGGCACCATCCACGCCAACACAGCGGCGGCGGTGCCTGCGCGGCTCACGGCGCTGGGCGCCCTCGCCGGGATGGGCCAGGACGCCATGCGGCTGCAGGTCACCAGCGCCCTGGACGTCGTGGTGCATGTTGAACGGTCCCGCAGCGGACGTCACGTGGCATGCATCGGCGTCGTTGAAGACGGCGCCCACGGACTCGAAGTTTCGGCGGCCGTGGCGGTGCAGGCGGGCACTGTCAGCCTGGGACCGGCGTGGCCAGGGCTGGCCCGGAGGCTTGGCCTTGACGATTCCGGGCACGAGGACGGGGGAGTCGAGCCGGCGGTCGGGGGTTCACGGCCGCGGGGACCTGTGCCCGGGGCAAGCGAATGACGGCGCTGCTGATCGCGGCGCTGGCACTCGCTGCATGGCTGGCGCTGCGGCCCCCTGGCGGCAGATCGGGCAGGATCCGCAAGGCACTGGACACGGGACGCTCAGCGCCTCCGGGCAGGGTCAGGAGCCGCGGTGCCGGCCGAGGCGAGGGCTCAGGCGGCGGCGGTTGGCGGGACGCTCCCGGTGCACCGCGGGCGATCTGGTTGGGCAAGTCCGGCCAACGCTCCGCCGGGGTCCCGATGACGGTGGTTGTCCAGCAGCTGGCCGCGCTGCTCAAGGGCGGCCGTACGCCGTCGCGGCTGTGGGATGAACTCTGGCTGGTCTATGCCGCGGAAGAGTACGCCGGGGCCGAAGGCGGACCGGGCCTTACCCCTGCGTCTCTGTCGTTGCTGTCGGTAGCCCGGGCAGCCGCCATGCGGGGCGCTCCGGTAGCGGACGCCATCCGGGCAGCCTCTGCCACGGCTTTCTCCGGAGGACAAGACCGGGAACGAAGAATCTGGGGCGAGCTTGCGGCTTGTTTCGATATTGCGGCGGCGAGCGGATGCCCGCTGGCGGACGTCCTGACCCGCCTGGCAGCGCAGCTGGAAGTGGAGGATGACGCCGAAGCAGCTCGTCAGACTGCCCTCGCTGGGCCGAAAGCCACCGTCACGCTCCTCACCTGGCTACCGCTGCTGGGTCTGGGATTGGGGGTTGCGCTGGGCGTGGATCCGCTGTCCGTCCTGCTCGGCACGCCGTTTGGCGTGGCGGCGCTCGCAGCGGGCATGGTGCTGACAGTGGCCGGCCGGATCTGGTCAGCCAGGCTTGTCGGCTCGGCCATTGGAACACCATGACGGGGGAATGGTTGTCTTCCGTGTTCTTCGCACTGGCGCTGGCCGCCGCCGCGACGCTGGCTTTGACCGGACGTGGCGGCGCACACAGACGGCTCCTTCGGCAGCATCAGGTGCATGCGGGAGAAGGAAAGAACGGCGACGGCGGGACAACCGACGGTCCGAATTTGCGGGCCGATGAGGGCTTGCGTGATACGGCCATGATGCTGGAGCTGATCGGAGCCATGCTGGACGCCGGTTCAGGGATCGGACGAGCCTTGGAGCTCGTCGCAGACTCAGCCTCACCCGAGTATCACCGTTCCCTGCGCCCTGTGGTGTCGGCCTTGGCCATTGGAGCCGATTGGGACACAGCCTGGCGCAGTTCGGAGGCTCGGACACCGGAGCTGCTGATCCTGCGCCAGGCGCTGGGGTTTGCCGCCCTGACAGGGGCGCCATCGTCCGCCATTCTCTATGCCCAGGCTGCAAGGCTGCGGCGGGAGCGCTTCCGCGCGGCGGAGAAGCGTGCGGCCGCCCTCGGCGTCAGGCTGGTGGTCCCGCTCGGACTGTGTTCGCTTCCCGCTTTCGTCTGTCTGGGCGTGGTGCCGGTTTTGCTCGCGATGCTCCCGTCCGGAGCCTGACCCGGAGCCCTTGTCCGCGGCCGTGACGGCTTGCTGGGGCGGTGTCCGAGTGTTCCTCCACAGCCGATAGTTCACAGGATTTTCCACTTAGCCGAACTTCTGCCTTATCCGCATTCGCCGGAGCCGGAAGAGTCGAGTCAGCCGGCAACTCAGCCGGAAACCAATGAAAGGAACTGCCATGTCAACCACGTCCAATCACCGCCCGAATGCCCAGCCGGAGCACTCGGGCCTGGCCGCGCCGGACGAAGCGGAGGTCCGGGAAATCTACCCCGGTGCCAGGGCCGCGGCGCCGGTATCAGTCCGGGGGCACGGACGCCTTCTGGGATCAGAGCTGGGGATGGCAACCGCAGAATATGCAATCGCCACCTTGGCGGCAGTGGGTTTTGCCGGGATCCTGGTGTTCATTCTCCGCAGCGATGAAGTCCGTGGCTTTCTGCTGAACCTGATCCGGACGGCGCTGGCGTTGCCATGACACCGGGAGTGGGCTGCGGGGCGCCCGGCGGGAAGGGACTCCGCGGCCCGGGGAAGGACCGTGGCGCTGTCACCGCAGAATTCGCGGTGGCGCTGCCGGCAGTCATACTCCTCCTGGCGCTGCTGCTCGCAGGCTCAGCGGCCGGGATTACCCAGCTGCGGCTCGAAGAAGCAGCACGGGCCGGGGCAAGGGCGCTGGCCCGAGGGGAGGATGCCGGCGCGGTGGACGGAATAGTCCGGCAACTCGCCGGCACCTCCGCGTCGTCGTCGATCGTGGCCGATGGTGAATGGCTCGGCGTCACGGTTTCCGGCAGGGTCTCCGGTCCCGTGGGGTCGATCGTCCCGTGGACCCTGTCCGCCCGTGCCACGGCGCGGGGCGAAACCGCCGAATCAGCAGTCATCCGTCAAGCAACGCCGTGGCCCGCACCCGCGCGGGAGCAGCGTCCGGAAGCTGCGGCCTCATGACCAAACAGCAGACCCCTCAGGAGGGCCGTCCGAGACGTTCGTGTGAGCGCGGATCCGGAACGGTACTCGCCGCCGGGCTCGGGATGGTGGTGATGGTGGCCATGGCGTTGATGCTCCTGCTGGCACAGTCGGCAGTGATGGCGTCCAGGGCAGCCGCAGCCGCCGACCTCGCAGCGCTGGCTGCCGCCGACGCACTGCGCGGGATCAGCCCCGGTGTGCCTTGCTCGGTTGCTGCCGATGTCGCGGGCAGGCAAGGGGCAAAGATCATCAGCTGCACGGAAGGGGGAGGTGAAACCGTGGAGGTCCGGACGGAGCTCTTGAATCGCAGCATGCTCGGCGCGGCCACCGGCCACGCCAGGGCAGGCCCGCCACCATGACCTCCGGTGCTGGTGCGCTACGACCGCCGGGGCGTCGGCCCCGAGGTCGTGGTTGCCGGACGGCCACGGCGGGTCAGCTGACCGTGCTCATAAACCTGGCTCGGGCTGACCCGGCTCATAAACTGGCTCAGGCAGGGCGGGCTCAGAAGGGAGTCGCGTGCTCTTCTGTCGGCCTCGTTTGCCCTGCAGGAGCCGACTGGGGAGTCCACTGCTCCTCGGTGGCATCATTCAGCAGCACGTCGATCAAGGTGATCGCGGCCGCCTTGTCCAGCGGGTTGTTCTTGTTGCCGCACTTAGGCGACTGAACGCAGGACGGGCAGCCGGCATCGCACTCGCAGGCGGCGATGGCGTCACGGGTGGCCGACAGCCACACCTTGGCCTTGTCGAAGCCGCGTTCGGCAAAACCGGCGCCGCCGGGGTGCCCGTCGTACACAAAGATCGTGGGCACCCCGGTGTCGGCGTGGATGGCAGTGGATACCCCGCCGATGTCCCAGCGGTCGCTGGACGCCACGAGCGGTAGCAGCCCGATGGCAGCGTGTTCGGCTGCATGCAGTGCACCGGGGAACTGGGCTTCGATCAGCCCGGCCCCGGTCAGCGAACGGTTGTCCACCACAAACCAGACAGCCTTCGTAAAAAGGTCACGGGCGCCGAGCTCCAGCGGTTCCTCACCCAGGATCTCATTCGAGATCAGCGCCTTGCGCTGGAAGGAGACCACCTGTGTTGTCACTTTCACGTCCCCGAAATGCACGGCAACGTCGCCCCACTGCGCTGTGCGCTGCGTCTCCAGAACTTCGATCTGGGTCACGTCACGGGCTGTGGTGTAGTAGTCGGGGTTGGCACGGCGCACCATCACACAGTGGTCTCCCTCATTCAGGTCCTCCACCACATAGCTGTCGCCCTGGTGCACGTAGACGGCACCCGTGTGGGCCTGGTAGTGCGTTTGCGGGGAGTCCATCGTGCCGAGCAGGGAACCCGTCTCAGCGTCAACGATGCTCACCGGACCGCCGCCGTCGGCCCGTAGGTTCACCATGGCCGCCGCGCTCTGGGGGTGTGTCCAGAACCAGCCGGCCGGACGTTTGCGCAGGTAGCCCTGGGCCACGAGCTGATCCAGCAGTTTCTCCGCTGTGGGTCCGAACAGCTCCAGCTCCGCGTAACCCAGCGGAAGCTCCGCCGCGGCGGCGCACAGATGCGGCCCGAGCACGTACGGATTGGAGGGATCGAACACCGTGGCTTCCACGGACACGTCAAAGATGGCCTCCGGGTGGTTCACCAGGTAGGTGTCCAGCGGATCGTCGCTGGCTACGAAAGCGGCGATGGCGTCCTGGCCGGCCCGCCCCGCCCGGCCGATCTGCTGGAAGAGGGAGGCCCTCGTGCCCGGCCAGCCGGCCACCAGGACGGCGTCCAGGCCCGAGATGTCGATGCCGAGTTCGAGGGCGGAGGTGCTGGAAACCCCCAGGAGTTCCCCGGACCGCAGGGCTTTCTCCAGGGCCCGGCGCTCCTCGGGCAGGTAACCGGAACGATACGCCGCCACGCGCTGGGGAAGGCTGGGATCCACCTCGTCCAGGAGCCGCTTGGTGATGGCCGAGATGGTCTCAGCCCCGCGCCGGGACTTGATGAACGCAATGGTCCGGATCCGGGAGGACACGAGGTTGGCCAGCAGGTCCGCCGTTTCCGCGACCGCCGTCCTGCGTTCCTTGGCGCCGTTCTCGCCCCTCAGTTCCGTAAGGGCCGGCTCCCAGAACGCCACGGTGGTGGAGCCGTGCGGCGAGGAATCCTCGGACACGGCCCGGACGGGTGCGCCGATGAGCCGGCCGAAGGAGGTTCCCGGCTCGGAGGCCGTTGCTGAGGCCGCGATGAACACCGGGCCCGGCTGGGAGGCATTGGCGTAATACGCACAGATGCGCCGCAGCCGACGCATCAGGTTGGCCACATGGGAACCGAAGACGCCGCGGTAGCTGTGGGCCTCGTCCACAATGACGTACTTGAGCCGGCGGAAGAAGCTGGCCCACCAGGCATGGTTGGGGAGGATGCCGAAGTGCAGCATGTCGGGGTTGGCCAGGATCACGTTGGCGTGGTCCCGGATCCAGCGCCTCGACGCCGGGTCAGTGTCGCCGTCGTACGTTTCCGCCCTGACAGTCGGGAGCCTCAGCGAGCGGATAGCCGCGAGCTGATCGGCTGCCAAGGCCTTGGTGGGGGAGAGATAAAGGGCCACGGCGCCGTCGTCGTGGATCTTTCCAGGCTCGGCAAGGACCCGCAGTTCCGAGCGGTGGATCGCGTCCAGCGCAGGCAGCTGATAGGCCAAAGATTTACCGGAGGCGGTGCCGGTGGCGATCACTACATGCTCGCCACCGTGGGCAAGGTTCGCCGCCTGGATCTGGTGACGGTACGGCTCATGGATTCCCAGGGAACCATAGGCCTCGATGAGATCGGGGTGCGTCCATTCCGGCCACGGCTCGTTCACAGCCTGCCGGGCTGGAATGATGCGCACATGACGCAGCTGCTCCGGGTCCGGGCCACGGCCCAGCAGCGGAATCAGGGAGTCATGGGGGTTCACCTCAATATTGTTTCATCCGGGCTCAAATCGCCCGGCATCACAATGCCGTCGGTGAAATTGCGTCAGCCGACAGAAAGGTCGGCACCCTCGTCAGACGCGGACAGCATCAGCACATGGCACAAGGTTGTCCAGCCCAGGTGCGAGTACAGCTTTTGCCCGTCCAGCGAGGCCAGCAACAGGCCATTTTCCACGTCGTGCTCGAAGGCCTGTGCCGCCAGGGCCTTCATGATGAAGCTTCCCAGCCCGCGCCTTTGATAGGCGGGTTCGGTGACGATCTTGTCGAAAACGGCAGTGCGGCCCACCACGAACACCCGGCCGCTCACAGCCACCGCTTGGCCGGCGTGCACCACGGCATGGTGGACGCCGTCCTTCGTGAACGTGCTCAGCTTGAGGTCATCGTCGGCCAGCCATGGATCTTCGGAGTCCTGCGTCTCCATGTCCACGATCATCATGGTTTGGGAAGCGGAGGTAACGTTCAGGCCCTGCTGCTCGGCCAGGTATTTATATCGCGCGACGTCGTTAGTGAGGATGGTGAGGATCCGGGCCGGGGCTTCAGCCGTCTTTGCCGCGAGCTCGGCGAATTCGGTGTCCGAAGGATCGTGGGCGAAGTATTCCCACTCCTCGGTGGTGTCGGCCCGCAGCGCGGCCGGGAAGCGGCCTTCCATTCGCGTCTCGTATCCTCGGCAACCGGCCCATCCGGTCACCCAGATTTCCAAGAGGCGGGTGATGTCTTCAACCATGGCGTCTGGACTCATGTGATGAGACTATTCCAGCCCTGCCGCAAGCAACAGGGGTAGGGTCCGGGAAGTGGGCTTGCTTACTGAATTGTGACCCGGGCCATCGGTAGAGGCTATGGTCCCGGTTCCGGGGCCTGAGGGCAGCAAGTACCCTTAAATACGTGGCTTTGAACCGAATTGTGCTCTTTTACGGCTTTACTCCGATCGCCGACCCCGATGCCGTGCGCCTGTGGCAGCGCGCCCTTTGTGAGAAGCTGGGCCTGACCGGACGCATCCTCATCTCGAAGGACGGCATCAACGCGACCGTCGGCGGCGAGCTGAACGCCGTCAAGCAGTACGTGAAGACCACGCGCGAGTACAAAGGCTTCCACGGCATCGACGTCAAATGGTCCGACGGCGGAGCGGCTGACTTCCCGCGGCTCAGCGTCAAGGTGCGCGACGAGATCGTCTCCTTCGGAGCACCCGGCGAACTCAGGGTGGACGCCAACGGCGTTGTGGGCGGCGGAACACACCTCAAACCCGAGGAGCTCCATCAGCTCGTGGACGCCAAAAAGGAGAGGGGCGAGGACGTGGTGTTCTTCGACGGCCGCAACGCGTTCGAAGCGCAGATCGGCAAGTTCAAGGACGCGATTGTCCCGGATGTGGCCACCACCCACGACTTCATCAAAGAACTCGAGTCCGGCAAATACGACTCCCTCAAGGACAAGCCGGTGGTCACATACTGCACCGGCGGGATCCGCTGCGAGGTGCTCTCCAGCCTCATGGTGAACCGCGGGTTCAAGGAGGTCTACCAGCTTGATGGCGGTATCGTGCGCTACGGCGAGACGTTCAAGGACCAGGGCCTCTGGGAAGGTTCGCTCTACGTCTTCGACAAGCGCATGCACCTCGAATTCAGCGAGGACGCCAAGACCATCGGCGAGTGTGTGCGCTGTTCAGCCTCCACCAGCAAGTTCGAGAACTGCTCCAACCCCAGCTGCCGCACCCTGACGCTCTACTGCGCGGAGTGCGCTTCCAGCCCGGAGACCCTCCGCTGCCCGGAAGGCTGCGCGGCCTAGCGCTGCGCCCGGCGCGCGGCAGCTACGTGCCGGATGTCAGAGCCGGCTCACCCGGAAGGCGAAGTTCGCGGCGGACTGCGCGGCCACTTCCACGCTGAGCACGGAGTCCTCGGACACATGGATCACGTTGACCCTTGACGTTCCGCACCGCAGGCTCAGGTCCACCAGGGCAAACTCACCGTCACGCACCGTGAACGACACCCTGCGCGCGCTCTTGCAGGCCAGCGTCAGCGAGTACGTCCCGCTAGGCAGATGCCCGGTGCTCTCCTGGCGCGTGGTGCCCCCTCGAAGCAGACCGAAACCCGTGTGGAAAACCTGGCCGGCGGTTTCGGGGAGGACCTGCTCCACCCAGGCGTCAAGTTCCGCTCCGGACACCGGCAGGTTCCGCCGGGGGTCCTGCGGGAGCGCCGCGTCCGTGAAGGTCGGGGCCGTCGCGCTCGGCAGCGGCCCGCGGCCGTCGTCGTACACGTACTCGCAACCGCCCAGGGCCGCCCCGACGGCCAGCACACCGGAAAGCACGACGGCGGCCGCCGCGGCCGTCCGCCGTGGCACCAGGGGTGCCTGCACGGTGTGCATACTCTGACTTTAAGCCTGGCGCCACCCCCAAGCCAGAGGCTGCCGCGGCTGCTTTCGTGGCCTCGTGCGGGCCGAATTTCGGCGGGAAACCGGTCAGGGCTGAGACGACGGGAAAGCTGCCGCTTCGTTGATACGCATCACACCACTGGCTGCCTGCAGGTAGCCGTCCCCAACCGCCACCAAGCGCACAATCAGGGTTCCCGGCCGGAGCTCAACATCGCGGCTGAATAGTTCGCCGCAGGGCGTGGTGAATTCCAGCAGCGTGTTGCTGGAAGCGGAGCTGATTGAAAGCTTGGCGCCGGGCGCACCGATGCAGGCGGCGGTGACTTTGTGGGTGGCGGTCCCGGTCACGTTTGTAGTGAATGCCAACCCGCCATCGCTGATGCCGCCGGCAGCTCCGGCCAAACCGAACGGGACCTCCACCATGGCCATTTCCAGTGTGGCCATGTTGCGATTTATCTCAGCCATAAGTTCGGGATCCACGGAAGCGAGCGGAATTGGAGTTGGGGTCACGCCTTTTCCCGTCCGGCTGGCGGCGGCCGAAGGGGCGGGCCCGACGTCGTCCGCGTATTCACACCCGGCCAGGCAGGCGGCGATCAAACCGGCACCAGCAACACAGCGCGTTTGGGCGCCATGCCCGCCACTACTGCCCGCTCGCGGCGGTCGGCAGCAGGCTGTACGCGGCCTGGACTGGAGAGTTGTCCGAGTCC
This sequence comes from Arthrobacter oryzae, assembly GCF_030812315.1. Lineage (GTDB taxonomy): Bacteria > Actinomycetota > Actinomycetes > Actinomycetales > Micrococcaceae > Arthrobacter > Arthrobacter oryzae_B. Next base: position 18,361 of record NZ_JAUSSM010000009.1, read on the forward strand.
ACCATCACCATGACTCCCTCGGGTCCCATTGGAATATCGGCGGACAGCGGCCTGCCGCAGGGGAGGCCGCTGCCCTTGAACAGATCCTCACCCCTGGGCCGGAGAACGGTGACGTCGACCAACCATGACGGGCCCCTCGCAAACAAACGTGAAGGTACGCATGCCTGGCACCGGGGGAGGGCCGGAATGGTGCCACTGTCCCGCCCATGGATAGCCCCTGAATTCGCCTGCCTGCTCAGGTCCCAGCTCTGCGGCTGCCCAGGCTGTTGTTTCGGCGGCCGAGGGGCCGCGGGGTGCTTTGTCGGGATCCAGCCTCACGCCGCTGACGAAGTGCGGCGCATCGGTGAGTGGCACGATTTTGGCGTCCATCGTGCCGCCTTTGTGGTCCAGGTAGTGCCCATGCCGCATCCGAAGGTTATCCGGTTGGGCTCGGCGTCCCCCAGCTGGATCCTTAGTTCGGCGGCCGGCGCGGCAACGCATGCAGCTGTCAGAAAGTATTCCCCGGCAGGAATGTCCGCGGTCCATGAGGCCGTACCGCCTGATGCGTAGGGGAGCCCGCTGTCGTCGGGGAGGCCCAGCAGCTCCGTCAGCGCGTCGATGTAGTCCTGCTGGCGGTGCGGGGCGTCCCCTTCGTCCGGGCCGGGGTTCGACGCCGGGCCGGCGCTGGAAGCCGGGCCGGAGGCTGCATCCCTCGGGGCGTCAGCGTCAGTGCTGTATTCGCAGCCGCCCAGGCCGGCGGCGAGCACCCAGAGAACCGGCACAACCGCTGCCATGCGCACTATCCGCTTCCCCCAAAGAGCTGACATGTCCCTGAGCATACGCACCGTCGCCGACGGCGCAAGTCACAGCTAGCTTCCTGCCGCCAGATGGTAGGCGTAGAGGAGCGGGGCATCCACGCTGGACGTGCTGACCTGCACGGTGCCGGCGGCGGGTACGGTGATCTTGGCGCGCTCGCGGCTGCCGTTGCAGGCAGCCCCCGCTTCGGCAATTTTGGTGCCGCCCGAGGTTACGGTGAAGAAGGCTTTGCCCCCGCCGTCGCACGTCATTGTCAGGGTGTATGCCCCGGACGGAACGTCGGCCGCGTCCTTGACCAGCGGCTCGCGGTTGAGGATCTTGCCGGCGTCCTCAAGCACGGTTCCGCTGGCCGTCGGCAGGGCCGTGGCCTTCCATGCCGGGACGTCGGCGTTCTCGATGGAGACAGCTGAGGAACAGGCCGAGGCGGCCACCATGAGGCAGGCGCCGGCAACCGCTGTGCCGATGCGCCTCAGGGCAGTCAGCCGCTGCGGCCCGGATGAACGTGAAAGCATGCCTCCAACTTACCCGCTGGAGACGGCCGGTCCGGGACGCCTGCCGAGGCCGCCGAGCCCCTTTGGGAAAGGCCTAGCCGGCTATCAGTTCCTGCACCTTTCCTCTGTGGAGGGCAACGTAGACACGGTCCCTCAGCCGGTTGGCCTGCTCATCGGTCAGCGTCCGGTCGAGCGGCTGGAGCACCAGCCGGAGCAGGACGTTGACGTCTCCCGGGTCCATGCGAAGGCGGTCGACGGCGGCCGGCGGCAGCTCCGCCGTCGGCGTCACCGCTTTGATCTCCAGGGCTGCAAGGACGTCGGCGTCCGTCCCGAGGGCGCCGCGGGCCCGGTCGCCGAGCAGCTCGACATCGGCCTCGGCAGAGTCGGCCAGCACCAGGGAAAGGTCCCGGCGGACGGCAGGCATGAGTGAAACCGGCCGGTAGCGGGCAAGGTCCAGCAGCTGCGCCCGGATCTCCGGGTTCTCCGAGCGGAGCAGCCGGATGTCGTCGATGCCTTTGCGCAGCATGACTGCCCTGTCGAGTCCCATCCCCAGGGCAAGGCCAGCCCACCTCCGCGGATCAAGCCCGGAGCTGCGCAGGACCGGCGCAGCCACAAGACCGCACTCGGCGAGTTCCAGCCATTCGTTCCTGCCGTCCGGCAACGTGACCAGCACGTCCAGCTGCCGGCCGGCGGCGGTATAGCTGTGGGTGGACGGCGTTGACCGCCACTGCACCCCCGGATGGTCCGCCGCGGGCAGCACGGCCTCGACGACCGCCGCCATCATCGACTGGAGGTCGGCGGGCCCCAGCAGCCCGCGCGCTTTGAGGCGCCACAGGTCAACTTGGTGCGGCGCCCCGACGTGGGTGCGGTCCACGGCGTCCCGGCGGTACACCAGCCCGGGCAGCACATGCAGCCTGTCGTAAAGGCCCTGCTCGCCGCGGAGGGAGTCGAGGAGTGCCGGGATTCCCGCCGAGGTGTGGCTTCGCAACATCACCGTGGGACTGACATGGCGCGAGTACCGCGAGTCCCGCGTGACATCGCCGGGAGAATAGCCCAGCCGGTCGTAGTTGTCGGCGGTGGCCACCAGCGGGTTCAACCGGTGTGTTTCCGATGGGATGTCCCAGAGCCGTTCGAGCGCCGAGACGGCGTCCGCCAGCAAAAGCTGCATGGCGTGGGTCCCGGCGGCGGGATCTGTAAGGTCACGCAGGGCAAGGGCGGAATTGAGTTCAGTCAGGGAGAGATAGTTCTTCACGGGGGATCCTTTGATGGCAGCATTTGGAGGGGGAGCAATCACCCTCAGCCGCTGCGCCGGACGGACCCCGGCGGCTGCAATTATGCGCGCAACAAGAAGCCCGTGCGGCCGGAAAGCGGCCGAGGGCTGATAAATCGTTGCTGCAGATGCATGGGACCATGGTGCCCCCGCGAGCACCGGATCCGCAACCTCCGGCCGCACGGGCCAGCCATGACGGTGTTGCTACACGAGCTCGTCCAGGCGGCGCCAGAACGCTGCCCTGATGGCCTTTCGGATGTCCTGGAGGTCCGTCTTGGCTTCGCCGATCTTCGCGGCACAGTCCTTGATCAGCACCCGGTCAATGGTCGGCGGCAGCAGCGGACGCTCGGCGAGGAGTTCGTTGAGTTCGCGCTGGGTGACGCTGCCGTGCCAGTTGTCCGCAAGGCTGACAGCCACCGCTTCAGCGCTTTCCACGAGATCGAACCACGGGCTTTGGGCCGCGGGTGCACCGGTCTCGGTCGAATAGACCGGTTCACGGCGAACGGAGCCGGCCCCCGGCACCGGCCGCACGTCGGGCCGCACGTCCGGCTGCACTCGCCGGGGGCCCGGCGTGGGCACCGGCCTGCCGGACGGACCTGGGCCAGCAAGGCCTACGGCCGCAGGGGCCGGCGGACCGGCGGGCCGCGGAGCATAGGACGAGGGGTTGACTGAGGAATCGGACGAGGAATCGGGTGAGGTATTGGACGGGGCCGCGGCACCGGACGAGCTGGAGGCCGCCGCTGACGCGCCTGCACCTGCACCTGCGGCCGAACCCGCGCCCGCCCAGCCGGGAAGGGTGCCGGGACGCGGGACCGGGCGGGGGCCCGGAACTGAACGCTGGCCGTTGGCTGAGGCGCTGCCCGCGACCGGCGCGACTGCGTAAGCCGCCACGTCCGCCTCTGCGGGCACTTCAGCAGCCGTACCGAAGTCCCCGCCGACCCGGTCAGCGGCGTCGGCTGTTGCGGTGTCCGCTGTTGCATCGGACGGTTCCGCGATTGCCCAGGCCATCATCGGCGCGGACTTCGCAAAGCAACGGTCCAGGAGCGACTGCGGCAGTGTGGCGATGTCGTCAACCTGCAACGCCAGGTGTTCCGCGACCGCGGTGACTCCCAGCCGGTGGCCCTGGTTCTCGATCCCCAGCAGCACCACCTTCATGCCGAGGTCCTGGGCTGCTTCCACGGCCTCGGCCAGGTCGTCATCGCCGGAAAGCAGATAGGCGACGTCGGCCGAACGGTTCCGCGCGACACCCACCAGATCCAGCCCGAGCTTGAGGTCCACGCCCTTCTGCTCGCCGTTGTAGGACATGCGCCCCAGCCGGACCTTGACCCCCGGAAGCAGGCCGATCCGTTTGTGCTCGTCGCTGAACAGGCCGTCCTTGGCGGCGTCATACCAGTACATCCTCAGCAGGTCCCGGCTGTCGCGTTCGCTCACGAATCCTTGGATTCCGTCCACAAGGCTCTTGTACTGGACGGAAAACGCAGAGCGCAGTGAGTTTCCGGTGACCCGCAGCCCGCCCGTGGCCAGGAGGAAACCTGCGTCAACGAAGATCACACTTTTGCGGCTCATGCTCAGAAGCATAGGTGGTGCTACCGGCAATCCGTCCGCAGGCAAGCCGCATCCCGGACAAGGCAGGCTGTACGCCAGCCCGAACACCCAGCTGATTTCCCAGACTGGAGGGCGCCGCCGGAACCATAGACTTGCACGGTGACTGAAACAGCTATGCACTTCACGGCCGGCAACACTCCCGACGCCCCGCGCAGCGACCTCCCAGAGTTGCTGTCCGCCCTGGCCACGGACCTGCGAGGCGCCGGCTACACCGTGGATGGAGTGGCAGGGCTGCTCGGCGAGTCGGCCAACGCCGCCCTCGGCCGCGATCAGCTCATTCCGGCGTTGATAGTCACAGAGGCCGCCGAGAAGGGGGACCAGCACGCCGCGGCGCTTGCCGCCGTCGTACGCCTTTGGTTGCTGGCTGTGCCCCAGCGCGCTGACGTGCTCGACGCCGCCCTCCCGGGGATCCGCACGGAAGGTCTCCTGGCGCTGGGGCTCGTTGAACCGGCCGGGACCGACACCGACACGGGAGCCGTCAGGGCAAAGGCTGACCTGCGGCCGTACAGCTGGAGCGGAGATGCCACAGCTGACACGGACAGCAGCGGCGGCGCCGATCTCTGGGTGGCCAGCGACCTGGCGGCGCACCAGCAGCCCGGCGTTCTCCGCCACGACCATGTGCTGGGGATCGGGCAGGCCTCCACCACGCTGGTGCGGACCACAATCCGCCGACCCGTAGGGAGGGCCCTGGACCTGGGCACCGGCTGCGGCATCCAGTCCTTCCACCTGCTGCACCACGCGGAGCACGTGACGGCCACGGACATCTCAGCGCGGGCGCTGGCCTTCACCCGTTTCAACATGCTCCTGAACGCCGAAGCACTGCACATCGACCCGGCCAGCCCGGAAAGCCGGGTCAGCCTGCGGCTGGGCTCGCTGCTGGAACCCGTGGCCGGGGAAACCTTCGACCTCGTCGTCTCCAACCCGCCGTTCGTCATCACGCCCCGGAGCCTCGGCGAGGCCGCCGCAGACCAGTTCACCTACCGCGACGGCGGTCTGCCGGGGGATGACATCGTCGCCTCGCTGGTCAGGGCTCTGCCGTCGGTCCTTGCCCCGGACGGAACAGCCCAGCTCTTGGGCAACTGGGAGGTCGCAGCGGGGACGCCGTGGTCGGAACGGCCGCAAAGCTGGGCCGGTCCGGACGTGGATGCGTGGTTCATCCAGCGCGAGCTGGTGGGGCCGGAACAGTACGCCGAGACCTGGCTGCAGGACGCCTCCGAAGCCCGGGACCGCCAGCACTACCAGGACGCCTACGCCGCCTACCTGGACGACTTCGCCTCGCGGAACGTGGAGGGGATCGGCTTCGGCATGATCTACCTGCGGCGCCCCGCGGACGGCGCCCGGCCGGTCATCAGCCGCTTCGAGGAGATCACGTATCCCATCGAGCAGCCCGTTGGCCCGCACCTGGGCGCAGCGGTGGAGCGGGCCGACTGGCTGGCAGCCAATGATCTGGCCGCCGCGCACCTGTTGGTGGCCGAGGACGTCACCGAGGAACGGCACCAACGTCCGGGAGCGGAACACCCCGGCGTGATCCTGCTGCGCCAGGGTGCAGGGCTCCGCCGCACCAACCTGCTGAGCACGGAGCTGGCAGGCTTCGTGTCAGCGTGTGACGGCGACCTGTCCGTCGGGCAGATCATCGGAGCCCTTGAAGCGCTGCTGGGCGGGGAAGACGGCTTTGACGGCGGCGCGTTCCGGGACGGGCTTCTCGCCGATGTGCGGAACCTGGTCCGCGACGGATTCCTGCTGCCGGCCTGACCCCAGGGCTGCCCGGCCTGGAACCGCAGGGCCGGCTGTCGCGGCGCCGGCGGGGCCGTCGGGGCCGTCAGGGTCATCGGCGCCGTCATCGGCGCCGGCATCTGTTTGGCCGGCATCGGCGCCGGCATCTGTTTGGCCGGCATCGGCGCCGGCATCTGTTTGGCCGGCATCGCCCGGGCGGGCCGGTGCCAGGTCTTGTGAACCGAAACGCCACAGCACTCTTATGGCGATGGCCAGGGAGACAACCGCGCCGATTCCTCCGATCAGCAGGAAACCGGACCGGACCGGCAGCAGCGCGCCCAGGAGCCCGCCGAGAGCCAAGGCCGCAAGGCTGATGGCGCGGATCAGGCCCCCGATCATGGACATCGCCTGCCCCCGGCCTTCCTCGGGGATCCGGAGGATCACGATCGCCCCGAAGCACGCGTTGAGGACACCGCAGGAAACCCCCATCCCGGTGTAGGCGACAAACATTATGTCCACGCTCGGCACCAGCCCGATGCAGGCGAGCACCGCGGACGTCAGTGCCATGGATCCCAGCAGGATGCGGAGCCGGACAGGCGGCGTTTTGATCAGGCCGGCGAGCGCCGCCCCGGCAGCCATTCCCAAGGCAAAAGCCGCAACGAGCAGGCCGTATTCCGTTTCGGAGGCACCCATCTCGCCCCGGACCAGGAACACCTCAAGGACGTTGGTCGCTTCCCCCACGGCAATGAAAAACAGGGTACCGATCACCAGAGCCCATACCAGGCTGTCCCGCCGGATGAGACGGAGCCCGTCCATCAAAGCGGGCCGCTCCCGGCCGGCGAGGTCCGCTCCGGTACCCCTGCGCGTCCGGATGAGGACGGCACCCAGCCCCATTGCCACATAGCACGCGCTCGCCACGGAAAACACCAGTACCGAGCCGCCCCAGCCACTCAGCAGCCCTCCCGCCGCGGGTCCGGCCATCCCCGCGATCATAATGGTCGCCTGCATGGTTCCGACGGCACGGGGTGTTCGCTCCTCACCGACGATCCGGGGCAACAGCGCCTGCCACGTGGGGCCGGCCACTGCCTGGCAAGCGTTGAGCACGAGAGTAAGCGCGAAGAGCGCGGAAATGTAATGCTCCAGGTAGTGCATGCTCAGGCCCATGCCTGCCACGGCGGCGGCGCTGCCGGCGGAAGTCGCCGTCGCGAGTACCCGGGAATCCCGCGTGTCCGCCAGCCTCCCGGCCCACGGGGCGAGGACCACCAGCGGCAGGGCGGAACACAGCAGATAGAGGGCCACCAGCCAAGAGCCTGCCAAACGAACGGTGCCGGCGGCGTCAGCCGCCTGCAAATGCAGCATCACGCTGACAATGACTGCCCCCATGCCGGCGGCAGCCATGAAGCGGGCAGTGCTTGCCAACAGGAAATCCCGGTTTCGCCAGAGCGGTGGATTTGCGCGAAGTAAGGCAGGCGATAGCCCGGACGAGTCCCCCATGTCCGCGAAGCTACTCCCGGTCAGGTGGGAATGTCAAGCGTTTCTTTCAGAGTTGCCGCATGCTCGATAGAATGGAGGTGTGAATGCAGAAACTCCAGAAACGGAGCCAGCAGCGCAAGAGGGCGCCAAACGCAGGGTACGGCCGGAGAAGAAGGTGGAGATCACCGATCCCAAGGCCATCCGCGCGCTCGCCCACGCCGCACGGCTGGAAGTGATCTCGGAGCTGTATTCCACGCAGGTCAGCCGGACGGCCACGGAGCTTGCCGCGCAGACGGGCCTGACGCCGAGCGCCATGAGCTACCACCTGCGGGCCTTGCAGAAGTGGGGGATCGTGGAACCCGCGGCAACCGCGGGCGATGCACGCGAACGGCGATGGCGGGCTGCCGGCTCTGAGTTCACCATCAATTCCGGCGGGGGTGTGGCCAGCCCCGAGTTTGCCGTCCTCGACCTGGAGTTGGATGCCTTCCGGCGCAGGGTCGACGCCTACGCCAAAGTTCGGGACCAGCGCCGGCAAGACAGTGAATCGACCGAATCTCCGGGACTCGTGGTGCTGTCCAGCAACCTGCTGTACCTGACCCCGGCGCAGCGCTCGGAGCTTACGGCGAAGGTCTTCGGATTGCTCAAGGAATACGAGCTCGACGATCCGGAGCATGTCCCCGAAGGGGCCGAACGCATGGCCACAATGTGGTCCTTGATTCCGGACGACCGTAAGTGATTCCCGGCACCCGTTTTCCACATGAATGCGCATCATCCTGCAAAATATGGTGAACTAGGCGAGTATGGGCTCATCTGCCCGAGCCAACCTTTTTCTGTAGGAGCACCGTGCCAAGCAAGGCCAAAACCGGCAAGAAACTCGTGATTGTGGAGTCTCCGGCCAAGAGCAAGACCATCGCCAAGTACTTGGGCGAGGGCTTCATCGTTGAGGCCTCCATCGGTCACATCCGCGATCTGCCGCAGCCTTCGGAACTCCCCGCCGAGCTCAAGAAAACCTCCATCGGCAAGTTCGCCGTCGACATCGAAAACGACTTCAAGCCGTACTACGTCGTGTCCCCGGACAAGAAGAAAAAGGTGGCCGAACTCAAGGCCCAGCTCAAAGATGCTGACGCTCTTTATCTCGCAACCGATGGGGACCGCGAGGGCGAGGCCATCGCGTGGCACCTGCTGGAAGTGCTCAAGCCCAAGGTTCCCGTCTATCGGATGACCTTCGGTGAAATCACCAAGGAAGCCATCCACCGCGCCATGGACAACCTGCGCGACGTCGATTCGGCCCTTGTTGACGCCCAGGAAACCCGCCGCGTGCTGGACCGCCTGTACGGTTACGAAATTTCCCCCGTACTTTGGCGCAAGGTGGCCCGGGGCCTGTCCGCCGGCCGCGTCCAGTCCGTGGTCACCCGCATGGTGGTGGACCGCGAACGGGAACGCATGGCGTTCAAGGCCGCGTCCTACTGGGACCTCACGGGTCAGTTCGGCGCCGAGTCGGGCTCCTTCAAAGCGAAGCTGGCTGCCGTCGACGGCGCTAAGGTGGCCAGCGGCCGTGACTTCAACGACGACGGCGAACTCACCTCGCGCAACGTCACGCACGTCAACGAGGAACTCGCCACGTCCCTCGCGGCGGGACTGCAGGACGCCGAGTTCCGTGTCCGCTCCGTCGACACCAAGCCGTACACCCGCCGGCCTGCCGCCCCGTTCACCACCTCCACGCTGCAGCAGGAAGCAGGCCGCAAGCTGCGGTTCTCCTCCAAGAGCACCATGCAGGTGGCCCAGCGCCTCTACGAAAACGGCTACATCACGTATATGCGTACGGACTCGTCCGCTCTGAGTGACGAAGCCGTGACGGCCGCCCGCCGGCAGGCCTCCGAACTGTACGGCCCGGAGTACGTGCCGCAGTCGCCCCGCGTCTACGCCAGCAAGGCAGCCAACGCGCAGGAAGCCCACGAGGCCATCCGCCCCGCCGGTGACTCCTTCCGCACCCCGGCGCAGGTCGCCAAGCAGCTCTCCGGCGACGAATTCCGGCTTTACGAGCTCATCTGGAAGCGCACCGTCGCCTCCCAGATGGGTGACGCCAAGGGCTCCACGGCCACCATCCGCCTCGGCGCGGTTGCTGTCATTGGCGCGGCCGAAGGCCGGGATGCGGAATTCTCGGCCTCAGGCACCGTCATCACCTTCCCCGGCTTCCTGGCCGCGTACGAAGAGGGCAAGGACGAAAGCCGCGGGGACGACGACTCCGAGGAAGCCCGCCGCCTGCCCAACGTGGCCAAGGGCGATCCCCTCAGCGCCGCGGACATCATCGCCGTGGGCCACGAGACTTCGCCGCCGCCGCGCTACACGGAAGCTTCGCTGACCGCGGAGCTGGAAAAGAAGGGCATCGGGCGACCGTCCACGTATGCCTCCACCATTTCCACCATCCAGGACCGCGGCTATGTGCGTAAGCAGGGTTCCGCGCTGGTTCCCAGCTGGATCGCGTTCTCAGTGATCCGGTTGCTCGAACAGCATTTCCATGACTACGTGGACTACGAGTTCACCGCAGACATGGAAGGTGACCTGGACAAGATCGCCAACGGCCAGGCCGTGGGCGCTGCCTGGCTCAAGCACTTCTATTACGGTGAAGACGCCGATCCCGGCCTGTTGAGCATCGTGAACAACCTTGGCGAAATCGATGCCCGGGAGATCAACTCGGTGCCCATCGCCGAGGGCATCACGCTGCGCGTCGGCAAGTTCGGACCGTACCTCGAAAGCTCTGTTCCGACGGTGGACCCGAAAACCGGTGAGGTGGTTGAATCCGCCCGCGCCAACGTCCCCGAGGACCTGGCTCCGGATGAGCTGACGGCTGCGAAGGCCAAAGAGCTGATGGAAACCGCGGCTCCCGAAGAGCGCGTTCTTGGCGACGATCCCCACACCGGGCACACCGTTGTGGCTAAGAACGGCCGTTACGGAGCCTACGTCACGGAGATCATTCCGGAGATGACGGAGGAGCAGCTGGCCAACCAGCCGGTGGAGTATTACAAGAACGGCAAGCCCAAGCCGCCGAAGAAGCCCGTCAAGGCAAAGCCCCGCACGGGTTCGCTGTTCGCGTCAATGACCGTTGATTCCATCACCCTCGATGAGGCGCTGCAGCTCATGAGCCTTCCGCGGGTCCTGGGCCAGGATGCCGAGGGGAACCCGATCACGGTGCAGAACGGCCGCTTTGGCCCGTACCTGAAGAAGGGCACGGACTCGCGCTCCATCGGTTCCGAAGAGGAAATCTTCACGATTACGTTGGAGCAGGCGCTGGAGATCTACTCGCAGCCCAAGCAGCGTGGAGCTCGCGCCGCCGTTCCGCCGCTCGCTGAGTTCGGCCCGGATCCTGTGTCCGAAAAGAACATTGTGGTGAAGGAGGGCCGCTTCGGCCCGTACATCACCGACGGCATCACCAACATCACCGTTCCCCGTGCCACGTCCCTCGAGGAACTGACCCGGGAACAGGCCGTGGAACTCCTGGCGGAGAAGCGTGCGAAGGGCCCGGCGAAGCGACCTGCCACCGCCCGCAAGGCCCCGGCCAAGAAGAAGGCAGCCGCCAAGAAATAGGAATTCCCTTGCTCGTTGAATTCGCCGGAAGCGTGCGGATTCGCCGGAAATTTGCGGCGAATCCGCAGCTTACCGGCGAATTCGCGTTTGCGCCCCGCCCGGCAAACGTGGTCGAGTAGATGTATGACTGAACAGCCTGCACCCGCGGAAATCCAGCCCCTGAACGACCTCGAAGAGAAGCTCGCCACAGGTGACCACCCGGATGCCAACCCGGTGGACGTCATCCTGTCCTTCCTCAACAACGAGGTCTACATCATCAGCTCCGATGCGCTTGAAGGCGAAGACGCGCAGGTCGAACCACTCGTGTTGTCCAACGCCGAGGGCAAGCCTGTACTGGCCGTGTTCTCGCACCCGAGCCGCGTTGACCAGCAGTTCCTCGATGCCGCCCCCAACGTCCTTGGCACCCAGGGAGCGGCCATCATCGGCAACCTTGGCGATGACCTCGGTATGGTCATCAACCCCGGCAGCGCCTTCGGCTTTGAGATCGACCCCGAGGGTGTGGCCAACATCCGGCGCGACTTCAAGCGCGCCGATCAGCCTGCCGACGGTTCCGCCGAGGCAGCTGCGGAGTAACAACCGCGATAATCCCGACCCGGACAGGCAAGCCGCCGACGCATTTGCGCCGGCGGCTTGCTATCGGTGAATAATGGCAGAATGCGTCTAGGCGTCCTCGACATCGGTTCCAACACTGTCCACCTGCTTCTGGTTGATGCGCATCCCGGCGCGCGGCCGGTGCCCTTCGCTTCGCATAAACGTCCGCTCTCGCTCGTGCAGTTCCTCGACGCCGAGGGCAACATCAACGACGCCGGCCAGCACGAACTCATCGAATTCGTCCTCGAGGCGTGGGAGTTTGCGGCCAAACACAAAGCCCAGGACCTTCTGGCGTTCTGTACGTCCGCCATCCGCGAAGCCACGAACGGGCCGGCCGTGCTGGCCCGGGTCAAGCATGAAACCACTGTTACGCTCCAGGAGCTCACCGGCAGCCAGGAGGCATCCATGACCTTCTTCGCCGTCCGCCGCTGGTACGGCTGGGGCGCCGGTCCCATCCTGAACCTTGACATCGGCGGCGGCTCCTTCGAAATGGCGCTGGGCCAGGACGAACTGCCGGAGCTGGCCACGTCCGTTCCGCTGGGGGCGAGCCGCCTCACCCGGGACTGGCTGCACGATGACCCGCCCTCCGCGAAGAGCGTCAAGGAACTCCGCCGCTATATCCGGGCAACCCTCAAGCCGGCAGTCCGGAACTTCAACGAGCTGGGCAGGGCGAACGTGGTGGCCGGGACGTCCAAGACTTTCCGTTCGCTGGCCCGGATCGCCGGGGCAGCCCCGAGCGCCGCCGGACCGTACGTCAAGCGCGAACTGGGCGCAACGGACCTTGGCATCTGGGCTCAGCGGATTTCAGCCATGAAAACGGAGGACAGGCTGCACCTCCCGGGCGTCTCCGAAGCCCGAGCCAACCAGCTCCTTGCCGGAGCACTCGTGGCTGAGGCGGCCCTGGAACTCTTCGAATTCAAGAAGGTCAAGATCTGCCCGTGGGCCCTGCGGGAAGGTCTCATCCTCCGCAGGCTGGACCAGTTGATTTTCGAGGGGCCGCTGGAGCCGGCGCCCCACGTCGCCCTGCCGCCGGTTGCGGCCGGCCCGGACACAGCCCTCGCCGCCACCGCACCGGAGCCGGCAACCGCCGCCGCCCCGGCCACTGCCCCTACCACAGCCGCCCCGGCCGCCGCCGCAGGCGGGAGGGCTGACTGAGATGAGCAACGGCGTCGAACTTTCCCGTGAGGAGAACCGCGTGATTCCGGTGGCGCTGTCCAGCTCCTCCGTCTACCCGCTGAGCGTGCACGATGCTTTCGCCGTGGCGCAGGACCTTGGCTTTGACGGCGTGGAGGTGATGGTCACCAACAATGCCACCAGCCAGAGCCCGCACTCCCTCCTGGAGCTCAGCCACCGCTACCGGCAGCCGATCGTCTCCATTCATGCGCCTACGCTGCTGCTGACCCAGAAGGTGTGGGGATCGGCCTGGAACAAGATTGAAATGTCCTGCCGGATGGCCCGCGAAGTGGGCTGCGGCACCGTGGTGGTGCATCCGCCGTTCCGCTGGCAGAGCAACTATGCGGAGAACTTCCCCGCCGGCATTCGCCAGCTCGCCGACATGTACCAAGTGCGGATCGCCGTGGAAAACATGTACCCGTGGCGTGTGCGGGGCCGGGAAACGGTTGCCTACCTGCCGCACTGGGATCCCTTGGGCCAGGATTACGACGACGTCACGTGGGACTTCTCGCACGCCGCCACCGCGGGGGTAAACAGTGTGGAGGCGATCAAGGCCCTTGGCAGCAAACTTCGGCACATCCACCTGACTGACGGGTCAGGCTCCGGACGGGACGAGCACCTCATTCCCGGACGCGGAAACCAAGGCTGCGCCGAGGCGCTGCAGCACCTGGCCGGCAGCGGATTCGACGGTATGGTGGTGGCGGAAATCTCCACCCGCCGGGCGAAGTACGCGGGGGAGCGCGAGCAGTGGCTGAACGAAACCCTGAAGTTTGCCCGGCAGCACCTGAACCTCCCGCTGGTCGGTGCCCGGGACGCCTAGGCAGGCTTTCGCGAGGTTGGGGTGCGCAGGGTGTCGACGATTGGGTGTCGATATTGGAGGGTGCCGTTCGTGTAGATGGTGAGAGGCCGGCACCGGGCCGGCTGATTCCTCGAGGAGGAAAACGAAATGCCACAATACCTGCTCAGCATCTACCAGCCCGACGGTCCCGTACCGGACGCGGACTTCCTGGAGCCCATCATGCGCGACCTGGAAGGCCTCAACCGGGAGATGAAGGCGGCCGGCGCCTGGGTGTTCGCCGCCGGACTCCATCCCGCGGACACCGCCACCGTCCTGCGGAAAAAGGGAGACGAAGTGCTCATCACGGACGGCCCGTTCACCGAGGGCAAGGAACACCTCGGCGGGTTCACAATCATTGATGTCGACGACCTGGACGCCGCGCTGGACTGGGGACGCAGACTGGCGAAGATCGTCACCTTGCCGGTCGAAGTCCGCCCCCTCCAGCACTAGGCGTTAGGACGCATCCGGATGACCGGGCCCGGTTCCGCGGCGGGGGATTGTTCTGAGGGGGATCTTTCTGCGGAGATAGCCCGCATCTTCCGCAGCGAGTACGGCCGTGCCGTGGCCGTGCTGGTCCGGGTCTTCGGCAGCATCGACATCGCTGAGGACGCCGTCCAGGACGCCTTCACGGCGGCCGTGCAGCGCTGGCCGTCCGCCGGCATCCCGCCCAGCCCGGCGGGGTGGATCATCACCACTGCCCGGAACCGGGCCATCGACCGGCTCCGCCGGGACGCCGTCCGCGAGGACAAATATGCACAGGCCGCCCTCCTGCACTCCGGGACAGGGCATGCCTCCGGTGTGGCCCCCGGGGAGCCGCTGGAGGAGCTGGCGGAGGAGGCTGCGATGCGCGATGACACGCTGCGGCTGATCTTCACGTGCTGCCACCCTGCCCTCGGAACCCCGGCCCGCGTGGCGTTGACCCTGAGGCTCCTTGGCGGACTGACGACAGCGGAGATTGCCCGGGCCTTTATGGTTCCCGAAACAACCATGGCCCAGCGGCTGGTCCGGGCCAAGGCGAAAATCCGGGACGCCCGGATTCCCTACCGTGTGCCCAGCGGCGCGGAACTGCCGGAGCGGCTGACGGCCGTGCTCGCCGTCGTCTACCTCATCTTCAACGAGGGCTACAGTGCGAGCTCCGGCGAGGCGCTGATCCGGGACGAGCTCTGCGCGGAGGCTGTCCGGCTGGCCCGGCTCCTTGCATCGCTCATGCCCGACGAACCCGAAGCCCGGGGGCTTCTGGCGCTGATGTTGCTGATAGAGTCGCGGCGCGCGGCCAGGATGACGCCCGACGGCGGCCTGGTGCTGTTGGCGGACCAGGACCGGCGGCTGTGGAACAGGGAGCTCATTGCCGAGGGCCAGTCCATTGTGCGGCAGTGCCTTCGCCGGAACCAGCCGGGGCCGTACCAGGTGCAGGCCGCCATCAACGCGGTCCACAGCGACTCCCCGTCCGCCGAGGCGACGGACTGGGAACAGATCCTGGCGCTGTACGATCAGCTCCTGCAGTTGTCACCCGGTCCCGTGGTTGCCCTCAACCGTGCGGTGGCCGTTGCCGAAGTGCACCGCCCTGCGGCGGCCCTCGGGCTGGTGGACGGGCTGGACCTGGGAGGCTACGGACTTTTCCACGCCGTGCGGGCGGACCTGCTCCGGCGCCTGGGCCGCTTCCGGGAAGCCAAGGCGTCGTACCGTGACGCCGTGGGGCTGGCAGGAAATGCGGCTGAGCGGCGGTTCCTCGAAGGCCGGCTCCGCGGGCTGCCTGGCGGGGACTGACATTCCTCCTGCGGAGCGGCTCCTGCCGGGAAGGCTTCGGCCAAAGCGAAAGCCCGGCTTAGCTCGGCTTAGCCCGCTTAAAGCCAAAGCGCGGCTTAAAGCGAAAGCACCGGGCGGTCCTGCCGAAGGAATTGGGGGAACCCTTCCGCAGCCGCCCGGCGCCGCGCCGGTTCCGTGGAACCGGCTGTCATCACTCGCACCTATGAGGCACTTTCCAAGTTACACAAGCAGTTTGGGTGTTTCAGCTATTTTCCCTGTGCGTAGGCTGGCAATGTCCGGTAGCGACGGTTCAACCGGACAGCCATGGTTAAAAGCGAAAGCACCGGCGGCCCTGGCAGGAAAATGGGGGAAACCTGCTGTGGACCACCGGTGCCGGGCAAACATCCCCATGCTTGCCTCATCACTCGCACCCTCAATGAGGTAGTTACTACGCTATGGGGCCACTTTGTGAAGAAGCTGCGGTGAGCATGTGAGCCACCTGTGAATGGGGCCCCGCAGTGCGCTGCCCGCCGCGGACAGTGGTCCGGACCGCAACCCCCGGATGCGATAACCCGCACCGAACTGCAATGATGGACCAATGAGCAACCGAATCGCATTCCTTGGCTGTGGATCCATGAACGAGGCCGTCATGAGCGGCATGCTGGCGGCCGGAACGGACCCGGCGGACGTCGTGGCGACTGTCCGGCGCGCGGAGCGTGCTGCCGAACTTGCCCAGCGCCACCACGGCATTACGGCCATCGCGGGCGAAGAGGAGCCGGACAACAACAAGCAGGCCGCCACCGGCTCCGCCGTCGTGATCCTCGGCGTCAAACCCGTGGGAATCATCGACCTGGCGCGGGAGGTCAGCGGTTCGTTGTCTCCGAAGACCATTGTGGTCAGTGTGGCTGCGGCGGTTTCCATCGCGCAGTTGGAGGCCGCACTGCCGGCCGGCCAGCCGGTGGTCCGCAGCATGCCCAACACTCCGGCCAAACTGGGGCGCGGTGTTGTGTCCGTGTCGCCGGGAACCAACTGCTCGGCCGACCAGCTGCAGCTGGTCAAGGACGTCCTCAAGGGCGCCGGGACTGTGGTGGAAGTGCCCGAGGAGCAGGTGGATGCCTTGTCCGCGATCAGCGGTTCGGGACCGGCCTACGCGTTCTACCTGGCCGAGGCGATGGCGGCCGCCGGCGTCGAACTCGGGCTGGATCCTGATTTGTCCCTGTTGCTGGCACGGGAAACCGTAGCAGGAGCCGGCCTCATGCTGGCGGAACCCGGGGCGCACCCCACCGCCCTGCGCAAGGCCGTGACCAGCCCGAACGGCACCACTGAACGAGCCATAGCCACGTTCGACGAGCGCGGCATGCCGGCGATCATCGCCGACGGCGCCCGCGCCGCCGCAGCCCGCGCAGCCGAGATCACCAAGCAACTCGCGTAACCTGCGGGACGCTCCTGTCACGGCCGCTCCCGGGCGGCCGTACCGGACCCGGCTACGGCCGGGCGGCGAACCTCTCGAGCAGGTCCACGTGCCCGGACACGATCAGCATGTCCCGGGAGGACACCTTGGTCTCGGGCCGGGCGTAGGTGAAGTCCTCGCCGGGTGATTTCACGCCGACGATCGTGACGCCGTACTTGGACCGGACCTTGGACTCATCCAGGGTGAAGCCCACGGTTTCGCGCGGCGGGTACATCTTGACGATCGCGAAGTCGTCGTCGAACTCGATGAAGTCCAGCATCCGGCCGGAGACCAGGTGCGCCGCCCGGACGCCGGCGTCAGCCTCGGGATAGATCACATGGTTGGCGCCGATCCGCGTGAGGATCTTGCCGTGCGAGGGCGTAATCGCCTTGACCCAGAGGTGCTCGATGCCGAGGTCCACCAGGTTCACGGTGATCAGCACCGAGGACTCGATCGAGGTGCCCACGCCACAGACGGCGGAGCTGAACTCCTGCGCGCCGAGCTGCCGCAGGGCGTCGATATTGGTGGCATCGGCCTCGACCACGTGGGTGAGCACCGGGGCCCACTTCTGCACCAGGTTGCGGTCACGCTCGATGGCCAGCACCTCGCGGCCCTGCTTGACCAGCTGTTCGGCGGTGGATGAGCCAAAGCGCCCCAGGCCGATCACCAGTACGGGGGCATTGTGGGCGGGGCGGTGGGTGGCGCCTGACGGATCAGCCAATGATGGGCCTCTCTTCCGGGTAGTGGTACAGCTGGCTGCGCTGGCGCAATGCCAGGGCAGCGGCGAGGGTTACGGTGCCGACGCGGCCCGCAAACATCAGCGCGGACAGGACATAAACGCCCGACGGCGGCAGTTCGGCACTGAGGTTCGTGCTTAGCCCCACGGTGGCGAAGGCTGAAATGGTCTCGAACAGCACCCGGTCCAGGGAGGCACCGCTGATGTGCAGGAGCATGAAGGCTGAAACGGAAACCAGTGTTGCGCCGGCGACGATCACCGAAATGGCCACCCGCATGGTTCCCTGCGGGATGGTGCGGCCGTAGACCTTCACGTCGGCGTCGCCGCGGGCTTCGGCCACGATGGCCAGGAACATCACGGCGATGGTGGTCACCTTAATGCCGCCGGCCGTGGAGGCCGACCCGCCGCCGGCGAACATCAGGGCATCTGTGAGGAGCATGGTGGTGGATTCCATGTGGTTCTGGTCCACCAGGTTGAAGCCGCCGGACCGCGTCATGACGGAAGCGAAGAGGGAGTGCGTGATTTTGTCGCCGACGTCCATGGAACCAATGGTCCGCATGTTCTCCCACTCCATGAGCCCCCACAGCACGGTTCCGGCCGCCAGGAGGATGAATGACACCTGGATAGTCAGTTTGGTGTGCAGGTTCCATTTCTTCCAGTTCAGCCCGTTCTGCTGCAGCACCATCACCACAGGGAAGCCCAGGCTGCCGAAGAATACGCCGAGCATCAGCGGAATGAGGATCCACAGGTCGGTTTCGTAGGGAACGATGCCGTCCGAGTGTGGCGTGAAACCGGCGTTGTTGAAGGACGAGATCGAATAGAAGACGCCATGCCAGACCGACTGGCCGAAGCTTTCGCCCAGCGTCAGGAACCGGGGGATGAGGGCAAGCGCCAGGATGGCTTCAATGACCACGGACGTGGTGATGACGATCCGCAGCAGGGTACCCACTTCGCCCAGGCGGCCGGCGTTGTTCATGGCTTCCTGGGCGATCAGCTTGCCGCGCACGCCGAGCTTCTTGCTGACCATGAGCGCCAGCAGCGAGGCCAGGGTCAGGGTGCCCAGGCCGCCCACGAAAATGCCGACCAGGATGACCAGCTGGCCAAAGAAGGACCAGTGCACCGCGGTGGACACGACGGTCAGGCCGGTGACGCAGACTGCGGACACTGCGGTGAAAAGAGCCTGGTGCAGGGGAGTGAAGTCACCGGTCGCGGAAGACGCCGGCAGGGACAGGAGCCCCGTGAACACGAGGATGACAACACCGAACGCAGTCAGTGCCAGCCGAGCGGGCGAGGTGTTGGCAATATTGTCGATGAAGTCGCGGATGCCGGTGAAGATCCACAGGCCCTCACGCTCCGGCATGCCGGGGTGCCAGTTAGCCGGGCTCTTGGACCTCGGCTGGCTTTGCGTCATGTGCGGCTTTTTTCCTCGGTTGAAACTGCTTCTTTCAGTAGTAAACCACTATATTCCGCGCGATGACCGGGAAATCCGGCTACCAGGCTCGGGTAGCCTGTCCTTGATGACATTCCTGCCCGGACTCGCTCAGCCCGCCCTGCCAACGACGGTGGTGTGGGACATGGCCATGACCGCATACAACTTCGGCCATGGACACCCGATGGCCCCGGAGCGCATGGAACTCACCGCCCGCCTGGCCCAAAGCCTGGGCCTGCTGGACCTGGGCCACGTTACTGTAGCCGCCCCGGACGTGGCCGGCGATGACGAACTGTGCACCGTTCACAGTCCCGAGTTTGTGGCGGCCGTTCGGCGCGTCAGCTCGAACCCGGACGTTCCCGACCTTGAGCGCGGCCTCGGCACGGACGACGACCCCGCGTTCGCCGGGATGCACGAGGCCAGCGCGCGGCTTGCCGGCGGTTCACTGCTGGCGGCGAGTGCGATCCTGGATGGCAGTGCCGTTCGGGCAGTTAATTTCGGCGGCGGCATGCATCACGCGGCCCGGGACCGCGCCAGCGGCTTTTGCATCTACAACGACGCCGCCCTGGCGATCCAGAGGCTGCTCGACGGCGGTGTGCAGCGTGTGGCATATATCGACGTCGACGCCCACCACGGCGACGGGACACAGAGCATCTTCTGGGATGATCCCCGGGTCCTCACCGTCTCCCTGCACGAGACCGGACTGACGCTGTTCCCCGGCACGGGCTTCGCCAACGAGATCGGCGGCCCCAACGCCCAGGGCAGCGCGGTCAACGTGGCCCTTCCTTCCGGCACGGGCGACGCCGGCTGGCTGCGGGCGTTCCATGCCGTGGTGCCGCAGCTGATCGGTGCCTTCGAACCCGAGGTCATCGTGAGCCAGCACGGCTGCGACTCACACCGGCTGGATCCCCTCACGCACCTCAACATCAGTGTGGACGGCCAGCGCGAAGCCGCCACCGCCGTCGGGAATCTTGCTGCCCGCTACTGCGGCAACCGGTGGATTGCCACGGGCGGAGGCGGCTATAACGTGATCAGCGTGGTGCCGCGCTCCTGGAGCCACCTGATTGCGATCGCCGCCGGACGGCCGGTGCCGCTCCGCACCCCGGTCCCCGAGGAATGGCGGCAGTACGTCCAGGACAAGTACGGGGCAAAGTACGGGGTGTCCGCGCCGGAGCTCATGGGCGACGACGTGGATCTGTGGTGGCGCTCGTGGGAGGTCGGCTTCGATCCCAATGACGAAGTGGACCGCACGGTGATGGCCACGCGAAAGGAAGTGTTTCCGCTGTACGGCCTGGATCCCTGGTTCGACTAGCGCGTGGTCCGGCTAGGTGAGCGGCTTTTCCGTCTGGAACACCACCCCGGCGGCGCCGATGAGCCAGCCCAGCAGGGACAGTGCGAACGCGCCGATCAGGTCCGTGGACGCGGTTCCTTTGAACAGCCAGAGCACCAGGACGAGCAGTCCCACCACCATGTAGACCACTACCGCCGCCACGATCCGCCCGGACAGCCGGGCGGTGACTTCGGCCGGGTTGACCGCGATGCCCGTGTCCGCGTCGCCGGGCTGGAGATCACGGCGGTTTTCTTCGTCGCGGCGGACCTCGGCGATGGTGAAGCCCAGGGCCGACGCCGTCAGTGAACTCAGCGACGTGGCCAGCACACCCGCGGCGGTGACCAAGGCTCCGTTCAACGGCGGTGCGACAGTCCTGCCGTCAGGGACCCAGAACCCGACGCGCAGCAGCACCGAGGTCCAGACCGCCACGAACAGGCCCAGAAACACAAAAGCGATGATGTTGAACAGTTGCTGGCGCAGAAAATCCATGGCCACCCACCCCTCATGTTTGTGCGGCCGCAGCCGGACAGCCCGGGGCAACCGTGAGTCCGTTCTAGCACCGTGGCCGGTAGGGGGCAATGGCCTTTGTGCGCGGGGCGAAATAGTGGATGCCATCCGGCGTATATGTCGCTAGGGTGGATGCCATGGTGACAGACGACGTATTTGCCGTCATTGCTGAGGCAACCCGGCGTGACATTCTGGTATCCCTCCGCTCGGGGGATAAAGCAGTGGGGGAGCTGGTTGAGGAACTGGACGCCAGCCAGCCCACCATTTCCAAACATTTGAAGGTGCTTCGCGAGGCCGACCTCGTCAGCATGCGCGCCCAGGGCCAGAAGCGCTACTACGCCCTGAACCCCAAGCCGCTTGCAGGTGTCGCCAGCTGGTTGGAGACGTTCGACGTCGGGCCGCGGGCCGCCGTCGCGAGCTCAGCGGCCGCAAGCTCACCGGCCGCCCGCATCCTGGAGGAAAAAACGGAGCAGGCCGTCGAATCCGCGGCGCCGTCGCCGGTGCCGGCCACTGCAGGGGCGGGCCGCCCGGCTGCCGCGGAAGTCTCCGGGCTCTCGGCGGGCGGGCAGCTGAGCCCTGCCGTTGCGATTCCGGTGGCCACGGCCGGGGATGACTCGGTGCCGCAGCAGATCGGCCGCACCGTGGGCCGGGCCGCCACCAAAGCCGCCGACCTCATCGCGAACCTGCCGAAGTTCGGCCGCAAAAAGTAACCCAGATACCCAACTGACTCGCAGATAACGCTGTCAAAACGCGTTTTCGGTGCGTTATCTGCGAGTCAGTTGGGCGGGGCGTGCGGCGGCGGGACCGGCTACTTGCCGAGGATCCGCACATGGTCCGGGGTGAGCTCGGACAGCTTGCTGACGCCAAGCAGCGCCATGGTGCGGGTCATGTCCTTTTCCAGGATCTGGATTGCCCGGTCCACACCGGCCCGGCCGCCGGCCATGAGGCCGTACAGGTAGGCGCGGCCGATCAGCGTGAAGTCGGCGCCCAGAGCCAGCGCGGCAATGATGTCAGCCCCGCTCATGATGCCGGTGTCCAGCATGATCGCGGCGTCGGAGTTGTCCTTGGTGAAGGCTTCCTTGACGCCGGGCAGCAGGTGGAACGGGATGGGCGCGCGGTCCAGCTGGCGGCCGCCGTGGTTGGAGAGCACCACGCCATCGGCACCGTGGTCCACCACCTTGCGGGCGTCGTCCACGGTCTGGATGCCCTTGACCACCAGCTTGCCCTTCCACGTTTCGCGCAGCCAGTCGAGGTCCTCGAACGTCAGTGTGGGATCGAACATGGAGTTGATCAGGTCCGCCACCGTGCCCGTGTAGCGGGACAGTGAGGCAAACGTCAGGGGTTCGTGCGTGAGGAAGTTGAACCACCAGGCGGGGCGGTAGGACGCGTCCAGCACGGTCTTCAGCGTGAGCGCCGGCGGGATGGTCATGCCGTTGCGGACGTCTCGGAGGCGGGCGCCGGCGACGGCGGTGTCCACCGTAACCATGAGCGTGTCGTTGCCGGCCTTGGCGGCGCGCTCGATCATTTCGAGCGAGCGGTCGCGGTCCGTCCACAGGTACAACTGGAACCAGTTGCGTCCGCTGGGTGCCGCCTCGGCAACATCCTCGATGGATGCGGTGCCCATCGTGGAGAGGGTGTACGGAATCCCGGCGGCCTCGGCGGCCTGGGACCCGGCGTACTCGCCTTCGGACTGCATCATCCGGGTGAAGCCGGTGGGTGCGATGCCAACGGGCAGCCGGGACGGCTTGCCCAGGATCTCAGTGCTCAGGTCGATACTGGAGACGTTCCGGAGGATGCCCGGACGGAACTCGATGTCCAGGAAGGCCTCGCGGGCACGGCGCAGGGTGATCTCTGCTTCCGCGGCGCCGTCGGTGTAGTCGAAGGGGGCCTGCGGGGTGCGGCGCTTGGCCATGTCCCGCAGCTCCCAGATGGTGCTGGCACGCTGGAGTTTCGCGGCGCGGCTGAACTCCGGCTTTTTGAACTGCATCAGCGGGGCGAGGTCCGAGTACTTGGGCACGCGCCGCTTGAGCGCGGCGGGGACAGCGGCTGCCGCCCGGTTCACCGCGCCGGCTACAGAGCCGCCGGTTGGGGCGCCGGCGGGAGTGGTGCCGGGCGCGTCGGTCGAGTCGGGGGCCGGCGTGGTCTCCGGGTTGTTGGGCTGGATGGTGTGCGTCATTGCTGCCTCCGGGGCATAGGGCTGTGGTGGCTCTGGACAGAGGGTCTGGACAGGTTGTTTCTGTGGTCTAACCACACTCTAAAGGATGTGGTCCAACCACATCAAGTACCATTGGCCCATGCGTACCCATCAATTGGTCCTGCAATGGATCGAGAACCAGCTGTCGAGTGGCGAGTTGGCCCTGGGCGGCCGGCTGCCGGCGGAGCGGACGCTCGCCGAACAACTTCAGGTCTCGCGCACGTCCGTCCGCGAGGCGATCCGGGTCCTTGAGGCCATGGGCGTTGTGCGCGCGGGAGTTGGATCCGGGCCCGAAGCCGGCACCGTGGTCATCGCGGACCCGACGGCGGCGCTCGGCTCGGCCCTGCGCCTGCATGTGGCCACTTCGCACCTCCCGGTGGCAGACATCGTGCAGACCCGGATCCTGCTGGAATCCTGGGCCGTGGCCCGCGCCCGCACGGACTCCCCGGCGCTGGCTGAGGCCGCCGCGCTGCTGGAAAAAATGGAGGCGTGCCCCGACACGGACGAATTCCTGGCGCTCGACGTCCGCTTCCACCTGGCCCTCGCCGAAGCCGCCGGGAACGCCGTGGTCAGCGCAATGATGGGCTCACTGCGGGAGGCCATCCAAAGCTATGCCGGCAAGCTCACGGCCAACCTTCCCGACTGGGACGCCACCGCCGCCCGCCTCCGTGCGGAGCACCGCGAAATCCTGGCAGCCATCCACAATCACGACGGCGGTACGGCCGCCGGGCTCGTGGCAGCCCACATCGACGGGTACTACAAAGAAGCCGGGCTGGACCCGAAGGATTCGGACCCAACCCGGCATTAGCCGGGGAGTTTTTGTCCAGATAACGTCCCGAAAAGGGCGTCTATCTCGCGTTATCTGGACAAAAACTCCAATGGAAGAGCGGCCTAGCGCAGTTCGATCTCCAGCACCTGGAAGTCGTCAGCCGCGTGCCGGCCAACCAGCAGGCGGAACGTGCCCTGCTCGAACTGCCACCCGCCGTCGTAATGCCCGAAGGCCTTCGCCGGGATGCGAACCTCAACGCTGTCCGTCCCGGCCGGCGCAAGGTGCGTTCCGGCATAGCCGGCGAGCCAGCGGACCGGGCGCTCCACGGCCGAGTCCGCGCGGTCAAGGTACACCTGGACCACTTCGCGGCCCGTGCGCGTGCCGGTATTCCGGACCGGAACGTGCACCACAACGTCCTGCCCGGCCGGAACCGACTGGGGTGCGTGGGCGGTGCCCAGCTCGAACGTGGTGTAGCCCAGTCCGAAACCGAACGGCAGGGCCGGCGCGGCTCCGCCCGCGGCTTCCTGCTTCAGCCACGCGCGGTAGCCGACGTGGATCCCCTCGGAATAAACCACCTTGCCGTCAACCGGCGTGGTGTTGACGACGGGCACATCCGCCAGTGCGGCGGGCCAGGTGGTGGGAAGACGTCCGCCCGGTTCCTCGGCGCCCAGCAGGATGTCAGCGATGGCGGTGCCGAATTCCTGGCCGCCGAACCACCCCAGCAGCACGGCGCCCACCTTGTCCAGCCATGGCATGAGCACCGGGGACCCGGAGTTCACCACCACTACCGTGCGCGGGTTCACCCCGGCCACAGCCTCCACCAGCTGGTTCTGCCGGCCGGGAAGGTCCAGGTCCTTGCGGTCGAATCCTTCGGACTCGATGGCCGCGTTGGTGCCCACCACGACCACGGCCACATCGGCGGTCCGTGCGGCTTCAACGGCGGCGTCAATTTCCGCCTGCGGGTCCGTGACCACCGTTTCCTCACCCAGGAGGATGGCGGTGAACGGAATGACCTGCTGCGTCGGCAGCTTGTACTCGGCCTCGATGCGCACGCTCTGGCCGGCTGCGGTTTCAATGGCGTGGACGGTCTTGGGCGGATCGAACAGGGCGGCGCCGAGGACGTCGGTATCGTCCTCGAGCCCGCTGTTGAACACCTCGGAACCGTTGAGCGCCAGGCGGATCTGTCCGACCGTCCCGACGCCCAAATGGTGGACGCCAGCGGTCTCCGCAGTCCAGTCGGCCTGCATCCGGATGGCGGCTGCGCCGTCGGGGATGCCCACGCCGAACCAAATCAGGTGCGAGGCAAGCCGGTCCTCGCCGGAAATTTCCGAGCCGTCCCCGGCGAGGAACGTGACCCGGATCCCGGGGACGCCGGACACCGGGTTGCGCAGTGAGTGGCGGGGGAACGCCTGAAGCCCCTCGGCTACCTTGGCGCCCCGGACATAGCTGACGTCGACGCCGGTGGGCAGTGCCTTCCGCAGTCCCTCCAGCGGCGAAACCGCGTACTTGGGCATCACCGTGGCGCTGCCGCCGCCCTGGGTGCGCGCCTCCTCGGCGTTATGGCCGATTACCGCGACGCTGCTGAGCCTGGCGGCGTCCAGCGGCAGGAGGCCGCCTTCGTTCCGGATCAGCACCGCGCCGCGGACCGCCACCTCACGGGCGACGGCGGCGCCGTTCAGCTGGGCGGGAAGCTCCGCCACGGCTGGGGTGAATCCCTCGAGGGAACCCACGCGTGCTGCCAGCCGCAGGATGCGGGTGACCTTCTCGAGGATGGCGTCCCGGCTGACCCGGCCATCGTTCACGGCGGCCAGCAGCTTGGGCCCCCAGTGGCCCACGGGGCCGGGCATTTCGAGGTCCTGGTGTGCGTTGGCCGCATCCACGGACCGGACACCGGTCCAGTCCGAAACCACCACGCCGTCAAAGCCCCATTCCGTGGACAGCGGGGTTTCGAGCAGCTTGTTTTCACTCGCCGTGGTGCCGTTGATCGAGTTGTAGGAGCTCATCACCAGCCACGCGCGGGCCTCCGTGATGGCGTCCTCGAAGGCCGCCAGATAGAGCTCGCGCAGGGGACGCTCGGCCACCACCGAGTCCGCGGTGAACCGGTCCGTCTCGGCCTCGTTGGCCAGGTAGTGCTTGGGTGTGGCGCCGACGCCCATGGACTGCACGCCGGAGACGTACCCGGCAGCCATGGTTGCCGTGAGCCGCGGGTCCTCGCTCATGCATTCGAAGTGGCGGCCGCCCAGCGGTGAGCGGTGCAGGTTGATTGTGGGGCCCAGGACGGCGTGCACGCCCTTGCGACGCGCCTCCTGTCCCAGCACCTGGCCGTAGCGGCGCGCCGTTTCGACGCTCCAGGTGGCGGACAGGGCGGACGACGACGGCAGGGAGATGGAGTCGTGGCGCTCGTCGAAGTCTTCGCCGCGGACGCCGGACGGTCCGTCAGACATCACCACGCGGCTCAGCCCGATTTCCGGAATGGCATGCGTGGCCCAGACGTCCGCGCCGGTCAGCAACTGGACCTGCTGCTCGAGGGTGAGGCTCTGGGCGAGTTCGCGGATGCGCGCCTCGGCGTCCGGGGAATCCGGGGCCGGGGCCAGTACGGCCGGTGACAGTGCGGGGTTCATTTACTTGACTCCTTTGATGCGGATGACGAGGAGGGCGCCTATGATGCCGATGGCTGCGCCGCCGAGGAACAGGGCGGGGTATCCGCCGAAGGCGATGACCGGGAAAGCAACCGCGGGCACCAGGGACTGGGGCAGCGCCTGGGCAATGTTGAACACCCCGAAGGTCTTGGCGTTCTCGCTCTGGCTGCCGGGCAGGAGATCGGCGATGAGGGCGACGTCCACGGCGCCGAAGCAGCCGAGGCCGAGCCCGGCAATCGCCTGGCCCACGAGGACCTGGTCGGTGGTGCTGCTGGTGGCAATAACGATGAGGCCCACCATCATGATCAGCGCGGAGGCGATGACCATGCCCTTACGCTTCCCGATGCGGTCACTGATCCAGCCGCCGGCGAGGCTCGTGGCGACCGTACCGGCGGAGCTGACCAGGGTTGCCTGGAACACCAGGCTGGTGACCTCGGTTTCAGCCACGTGGAGGTGGTCCGTGAAGAAGTACGGCAGGTAGAGGAGTCCTGCGCAGTAGCCGATGTAGACCATGAACTTGGTGAGCCAGGCCCAGCCCAGTCCGGGATAGGTGCGGGGATTGAAGTAGAACGACCCCAGGATCTCCTTGAGGTTCAGCGGGGCCGGCTTTTCGGTCAGGACCCGGTCCTTGAACGTAAAGGCAAAGGCGATCGCCACTGCGGTTCCCACGACGCCGGGCACCACGGCCATCTGTAGCGCGTTGTCGAACAGCTGTGCGAAGAAGGCTGCTGCGACCAGGCCCACGGGGAGGGTCATGCCGATCAGCCCGGACAGGCGCCCGCGCTCGGCCGGAGCGGCCTGGTCGGGGAGCGTCGCCACGAGGGCGGCGAGCGCGGCGTTGAAGCCGAGCTGAGCGACCACCCACGCAATCAGCGCGGTGGAGACGTCGGTGGCCGAGCCCAGCAGGAACAGCGACGCCAGCCCTACGAGGGATCCGCCGACGATCCAGGGCTTGCGCATGCCGAACCGCGACGTGGTGCGGTCGCTGAGCCTGCCAAAGAACGGGTTGGCGAGAAGTGCGACCATGGCGCCGACGCCGGCCACGAGGCTCAGTGCCCCTGCCCGGGTATCCGGTGTGGTGATCTCGGAAACCTTGATGGCCAGAACCACCAGGGCCGGTGCCAGGACGGCCATCCACAGGCCCGCGCTCGCGATGGGCATGCCGATGACATAGGCACGGGGCGCCTTTGCCGGCGCCTGAGGCGCTGCCCCTGACGGGGCGCTGACTGACGTATTGCTCGTTGACGTGCTGCTGTCTGGGGTTCCGCTGGCCGGAGAAGCAGCGGAATCCTGGGGAATGGTCTTGACGGCCACATTGCCTCCTGACGAAAAGTGACCCTCCGTTGGGTCCTGAGAATGATGGTAGCGACAAAAACCTAGTCTGACTAGATTTTTAAAGAACAAAGTGAAATACACTGACTCAATGTCATCGTCGAAGCCACGCGGCCAGTACCCAAAGGGAGCGGAGCGCCGCGAACAGATAATCCAGACGGCCACTGATGTTTTTGCCACGGAGGGCTTCGAAGGCACGGCGCTCAAGCGCGTGGCCGAGCTCGTGGGGGTGAAGGAAGCAACCTTGTTCCACTACTTCCGGGGCAAGCAGGAGCTTCTCACTGCAGTCCTCGCGGAAAGGGACCGGCGCAGCCTTGCGGCCAGCGACCATGAGGAAGTGGGCCTGCGGCTGATGGCGCCGATCGCCGAGCGGAACCGCAAGGAGCCGGGGCTCACCACGCTCTATGCCGTGGCCTCAGCCACCGCAAACGACCCGGGTCATGATTCCCACCCGTATTTCCAGGAGCGCTATGCGCTGGTGGTGGAGGAACTGGCCGCGGACATCGCCCGCCGCCAGGACGCCGGCGAGGTGCGCCGGGACGTGCCCGCGCAGAAGCTGGCACGGCTGGTGGTGGCCGCCTTCGACGGCCTCCAGCTGCAGTGGCTTTACGACAAGAATGTGGACATGGCGGACGGCCTGACGCAGCTCATCGACGTCCTCCTGGCTCCGCCCGCAGCTTAGCCCCGCAGCTAGCCAGCGCGACGGCGGTACGCCCCGACGCGCCCCGGCCTCGACGCGCCCCGGCCTCGCCGCCGGATGGAGTTTTTGTCCAGATAGTGCCGCCAAAGGGGCGTAGAGGGCGCATTATCTGGACAAAAACTCGCAGGTCGCGGCTAGGACTTGCTGACCGTTCCCGTGCTGCTGCGGACTTCCAGCCGCGGCTGGAACACCGTAGGTCCCTCGGCGACCGCGTCGGAGGGTACGTTGCGGATCAGGTCCCGCATCCGGTGCCAGGCCTGCTGGCCCAGCTCGGTGATGGGAACCGCTGCCGTCGTGAGCGTAGGCGTGGTGTAGCGGGCAAACGGGATGTCGTCGAAGCCCGTCACCGAAATGTCCTCCGGGACCCGGATGCCGCGCTCATGCAGTCCGCTCAGAAGGCCCATCGCCACAAGATCGTTGAAGGCCAGGACGCCGGTGGCTCCGCTGGCCAGGACCGCGTCCGCTGACCCGTGGCCGGCCTCGAAGCTGGAGCCGCCGTCGAGCATCTGGAGGTCAATCCCCGGGTGGGCGGCCTTGAACTTCTCCAGCCCCGCGAGGCGCAGGCCGTTGGACGCGCTCCGTTCAGGGCCGGCCAGGAAGGCGAGCCGCGTGTGGCCCAGGCCCACGAGGTGCTCCGCGAGCTCCTGGATGCCCTGGCCATAGTCCACCATGAGGCTGGGTGCGCGGGTGTCCATGGTGGTGCGGTTGATCAGCACCATGGGGTGCAGTGACGGCGCGAGTTCCTCCAGTTCGGCGTCGCCCATACGCGGTGCACAGAGCACCAGTCCGTCGCAGCGCCGGCGCGCCTCGCCGGCGAGGATGGCCTCCTCGCTGGAAACCTCGGAGGAGTCGGCGATCAGGACGCGGTAGCCGTCCTGGGCAGCCGCCATGCTGAGGCCGCGGAGAATGGCCTGGAACGTGGGGTTGGAGAGGTCCGGCACCACAATGCCGATGGTGTCGGTCTTGCCCAGCGCCAGGCTGCGGCCCACCGGGTTCGGCTGGTAGTTCAGCTCGGTAGCTGCAGCCCGGACCCGGGCGGCAATGGTGGCGTCAACGGTGAAGTTGCCGTTCATGACACGCGACACCGTCGCGTGCGAAACGCCAGCTTTGAGCGCGACGTCGGCAATGCCGATTCGCCGGGTGGTGGCTCTCCTGCCCATGTGGCCCCTTTCCGGGCTTCTCCGACTCCATCCCAATCAGCGGGATGGTTGACGTGACCGCCAGAGTCTTGATACAAAGCTTATAACGCTCTGAGAAAACGCTTTCTCACAATTCTCACCGCACCACTACCGGCCGTCAAGCGGCCAGCGTTCCTGCCTTCCGAAAGGGTTACACCGCAATGGGCAACACAGCCAACACCGTCAATCCAGGCAGCGCCGTCGCTGCCGACGACACAACTGCCGACGCAGCCGCTTCCGCCAACCCTGTCCGCAAGGCGCGGATCGTCCTGATCGGCACGGGTGGCCGTTCCGAAATGTACATCCGGGCAATCTTCGGCAAGCACTCGGACACCGCCGAGCTCGTGGCATTCTCCGACGTCAACCCGGGCCGGGTGGAGTTCTACCAGAAGCTCATCCAGGAACTTGGCGCACCGGGCCCGGTTGCAGCGTTTGATCCCGCCGATCTGACCGCGTTCATCCGGGACAACGATATTGACCGCGTTGTGGTGACAACGCCGGACTACACGCATGCCGACTACATCGTGGAAGGCCTCGAAGCCGGCGCTGACGTCGTGGTGGAGAAGCCGCTGACCATCGATGCCGAAGGCTGCCGCCGGATCACCAGGGCCGTCGAGGAAACGGGCCGGAACGTCGTGGTCACCTTCAACTACCGGTACTCACCGCGCAACAGTGCACTCAAGGAGATCATCCAGAGCGGCGTGATCGGCAAGGTCACGTCCATCGACTTCAGCTGGGTCCTGGACACGGTCCACGGTGCGGACTACTTCCGCCGCTGGCACCGCGAAAAGAAGAACTCCGGCGGTCTGCTGATCCACAAGGCATCCCACCACTTCGACCTGGTCAACTGGTGGATCGACGACGTCCCGGAGCGCGTTTTCGCCTCCGGTGGCCTGAGGTTCTACGGCGACAAGAACGCGGCCGCGCGCGGGCTCGGCCCGCGTCCGGAGCGGGGCACTCCAGACGCCGGAACTGCCGGCACTCCCGTTTCCGCCGCCAAGGACCCATTCGCGCTGGACCTGCGTGAAGACGAGCGACTCAAGGCACTCTTCCTGGACAACGAACACTTCGACGGATACCGCCGCGACCAGGATGTCTTCACGTCCGGCATCACCATCGAGGACAACCTGGCGCTCGTGGTGGACTACCACGGCGGCCCCACACTCAGCTACTCCCTGAACGCCCACAGCCCGTGGGAAGGCTACCGTGTGGCGGTCAACGGCACCGAAGGCAGGGCGGAGCTCGAAGTCGTCGAACGCGCCGCAGTGCTGCACAGCACCGACAAGAAGACCGCGGTGGACCCCTCGGCAACGCCGGTCGAAGAAGAGGACTCGGTGCGCCGCAACGGCGAACGCCTGGTGGTCCAGCGGCACTGGGAGGCAGCCTACGAGGTGCCGATCGTCAATGGCGAAGGCGGCCACGGCGGCGGCGACGAACTCCTCCTCTCCGACCTCTTCAACGGTCCCGGCGAGGACCCCCTGGGACGGCCCTCCGGCTACCTGGACGGACTTCGCTCCGTGTCCGTCGGCATCGCGGGCAACGCCTCCCTGGAGTCCGGGCTTCCGGTCCGCACCGCGGACCTGGGACTCGGAGCAGACCTCCGCCGAGCCCCGGTGACCCGAGCCCAGTGACCTGCGGCAACCAACCGAGCGCCAACCAACCGAGTGCCAACAGACCCGAATAAGGACCCGATCACCATGAGCAGGATTTTTGTCACCGGCGGCTCCGGCCGGCTGGGGCGCAGTGTTGTGGCCGGCCTCGCCGGTGCAGGCCACCATGTCATCTCCGTAGACCGCGACGCCGTCCCCGCCGCCCAGCTGCCCGACGGCGTCGAGCAGCGCACCGCCGACCTCCTGGCGCCGGGAGAGGCGGAACGCCTCCTTCGGGAAACAGCGCCCGACGCCGTCGTCCACCTTGCGGCGATCGCCGTACCGTTCAGCGCACCTGAGGACGTCATCCTCAGCACCAACACGAGGCTGGCGTACGCCGTCGTCAGCGCGGCGACGGAACTGCGCATCGGCAAGATCATCACGGCAAGCAGCCCCACAGTGCTCGGCTACGGCTCGCCCGCGGGCTGGCTCCCCGAGAGCTTCCCGGTGAACGAGGAAACCGCACCCCGGCCCTGGAACGCCTATGCACTGTCCAAGCTCATTGCCGAACAGACCGTACAGATGTTCGCTGCGGTCCAGGGGGATGCCATCCGCTATGCGGCCTTCCGTCCCTGTTACGTGATTTCGCCGGAGGAGTGGGCGGGTGCGCCCACCCAGCAGGGCCACACCGTCCGCGAACGGCTGGCCGATCCGGCCTTGTCCGCGCCTGCACTGTTCAACTACGTGGATGCTCGCGACGTGGCGGACTTCCTGGACCTGCTGCTTGCCAGGATGGACACCATTCCCAACGGCCAGACCTTCTTCGTGGGGGCCGCCGACGCGCTGGCCACAGCTCCGCTTGCCGAGCTGATGCCGCGGTTCCTGCCTGGCAGTACGGAGCTTGCCGCCGGACTCACGGGCACCAGCCCGGCATTCTCGATCGCCAAGGCCCGCGAACTGCTCGGCTGGGAACCCACGCGAAGCTGGCGTACCGAGCTGTCCGAGCCACTTTCCGAGCCGACCGAAGCACCGTCCCAACTTGTTCTGCCCCTCAACGATGAGACCCCCGCCGCGCTGGTCGCGGCCGGCACAGGATCCAAGGAGACCCCATGAAATTCGACGGCGTACTGTTCTTCCCTGTCACACCCTTCACACCGGAAGGGGACGTGGACGTGCAAATCCTCAAAGAGCACATCGCGTCCCGCCTGCCGCACGGTCCGGGCGGCGTGTTCCCTGCCTGCGGCACCGGCGAATTCCATGCCCTGAGCATTGACGAGGTGCGCACAGTGGTGACCGCCGCCGTCGAGGCCGTAGCGGGCCAGGTGCCGGTTGTTGCCGGTGCCGGCGGGCCGCTGGGCCACGCGCTCGCCGCCGCCCGGGTGGCCGAGGAAGCGGGGGCAGACGCCCTGCTGGTCCTCCCACCGTACCTTGTCACCGGCCCCACCGACGGGCTGGTGGCCTACATCGAGGCCGTGGCCGCGGCCAGCAGCCTGCCGGTGATCGTCTACCACCGCGGGAACGCCAAATACTCCGCCGCCTCCATGGCGCGGCTGGCCGCCAACCCGAAGGTGATCGGCTTCAAGGACGGCCTCGGCGACGTGGGCCTCGCCCAGGAAATCGTCACCGCCATCGCCGCCAGTGGGCGCGAGGACTTCCTGCTTTTCAACGGCCTGCTCACCGCGGAACTGACCCAGGGTGCCTACCGCGGCCTGGGCATCCCGCTCTACTCTTCGGCGGCCTTCGCCATGGCGCCGGAAATCGCCAAGGCCTACTACGACGCCTACACCTCCGGTGACGAAGACCGCCGGCACGCGCTGCTGGAAGGCTTCTACGCGCCGCTGGTCCGCCTCCGCGACCAGACCCCGGGCTTCGGCGTCTCCCTCATCAAGGCCGGACTCCGGCTGGGCGGCCTGCCGGTGGGCCCGGTCCGCGCACCGCTGGTCGACCCCACCGAAGAGCAGCTGGTCCAGCTTAAGGCCATCCTGGCCAAGGGCTACGAGCTGGCCGGCCGCTAATGAGTGCGCCCGTTGCCGAAGGGGTCCGGACGGCGCCGCTCATAACGGGTCTGTCCACGCGCCTCCTGACGGTTCCGCTCCTGCGCAGCTGGGGCGCGGAGGCACCGGAAAACCACGTGATCGCCACCGAAATCCAGACG
Organism: Arthrobacter oryzae; assembly: GCF_030812315.1. Taxonomy (GTDB): domain Bacteria; phylum Actinomycetota; class Actinomycetes; order Actinomycetales; family Micrococcaceae; genus Arthrobacter; species Arthrobacter oryzae_B. The sequence goes on from NZ_JAUSSM010000009.1 coordinate 51,649, forward strand.
GACGACGGTGGGACCGGGCACGGGTTCTCCTGGACCCCCACCATCGGCCCGCACGCGGTCAAGGCCCTCCTGGATTTCGACATCGCTCCCTTCATTGCCGGGCTTGAAGCGAACCCGGAAACCGTGTGGGACCGGCTGTGGAAGCGGCTGCACGAGGCCGGCGGCGGGGGACTGACCACCATCGCCATGGCCGGCGTTGACCTTGCACTGTGGGACCTGCAGGCCCGCCGCGCCGGGACGTCGGTAACCGGGCTGCTGGGCCAGCGCCAGGATTCGGTGGAGGTGTACGGTTCCGGCGTGAACCTGCACTATTCCCTCGGGGAGCTGGTGGCGCAGGCGGAACGCTGGGTGGCAGCCGGGCACCACGCCGTCAAAATCAAGGTGGGCAAGCCGGACATCCGGGAAGACGCGGAACGTGTTGCTGCTGTCCGGCAGGTCCTGGGGCCTGACCGGAAGCTCATGATCGACGCCAATCAGCGCTGGGACCTGCCCACCACGTTCCGTGCCTTGGACGTGCTGGGGGAGTTCGGCCTTGACTGGCTCGAAGAACCCCTCCGGGCGGACGACCTCTGGGCGTACCGCAGGCTGCGTCAACAATCCCCGGTACCCATCGCACTGGGCGAAAACCTGCACAACATCTACCGCTTCCGCGATTTCATCGAGGCGGGAGCGGTGGACATCATCCAGCCCAACATCATCCGTGTCGGCGGCATCACACCCTTCCGCCGCATCGTGGAGCTGGCACGCACGCACAGCATCAGGGTCATGCCGCACCTGCTGCCCGAACTCTCCGGCCAGCTCGCGCTGACCATGGCCGAACCCACCCTCGTGGAGGACGTCGAGGACGCCTCCTTCGAACAGCTTGGCGTGCTGGACGCGCCCTCGCCCGTGCGGGTCAGCAACAGCCGGCTCACCCTCGCCGGCCGGCCCGGCGTGGGGTTCGCCTTCCGCGGGGCACCCGCCGACAACCAGAACAGGAAGCCACAGTGACAACAGCAACCCTCGACCTGACTGCCGTGACAACAGCCGCCACCCGGGCGGCCAAAGCCGCCGCTGCCGCGTCCGACGTCGACCGTGCCGCCTGGCTCCACGCCGTCGCCGACGCCCTGGACACCAACGTGACGGAACTGGTGGCCATCGCCGATTCGGAAACCCGGCTGGGCACGGCACGGCTCACCGGTGAGGTGGCACGCACCACCGCACAGCTGCGGCTCTTCGCCACGGTGATCACCGAAGGCTCCTACCTCGAAGCCGTGATCGACCACGCCGATCCAGCGGCCACGCCGCCCAAGCCTGACCTGCGGCGGCTGCTGAAGCCGATCGGGCCGGTGGCTGTCTTCTCGGCGTCGAACTTCCCGTTCGCGTTCTCGGTGGCCGGCGGCGACACTGCGTCGGCGCTCGCCGTCGGCTGTTCCGTCATCGTGAAGGCCCACTCCGGCCACCCCAGGCTCTCCGAGCGGACGGCGGAAATCGTCACGGGCGCACTGGCCGCGGCCGGCGCTCCCGAAGGCCTGTTCGCCCTCGTCAGCGGCCGGGAAGCCGGCACGGCGCTGGTGCAGGACCCGGCCATCAAGGCCGTGGGCTTCACCGGATCCATTCCCGGCGGCCGGGCGCTGTTCGACCTCGCCGTCTCCCGGCCCGAACCGATTCCGTTCTACGGCGAGCTTGGCAGCCTCAACCCCGTGGTGATCACTGCTCAGGCCGTGCAGGCCCGCACCGCAGAGCTGGCCGCAGGCCTCGCGGGCTCCTTCACCCTCGGCGCCGGGCAGTTCTGCACCAAGCCGGGGCTGGTCTTCATCCCTGCGGGCACCGGCTTCCCCGCCCGGCTCGCGGAGGCGGCCAAGGACAAGGGTGCGGCGCCCATGCTGACGGAGCGCATCGCCGAGGCCTACCCTGACGGCCTGCGGAGCGTCGCGTCAATGACCGATGCAACAGGGGCGGCTGCCGTCGAAGTGGTCAGCGGGTCGGTTGAGCAGGACGCGGCAACGAACGGTGCGGCGCCGGTCATCTTCAGGACGACCGCTACCCTCGTGCTGGAGCGCCCGCAGGAACTGCTGGAGGAGTGCTTCGGTCCCACCACGCTGCTGATCGAGTATTCAGGCCCGGACCAGCTGAGTGAAGTGCTTGCCCTGGTGCCCGGCAGCCTGACCGCCACCGTCCACGCCCAGCCGGACGAGGACGTTTCGGGGCTGGTGGAGCAGCTTGCCGGACTGGCCGGACGCGTGCTGTTCGACGGCTGGCCCACAGGCGTGGCCGTGAACTGGGCCCAACAGCACGGCGGCCCGTACCCGGCCACCACGTCGCTGTTCACCTCTGTGGGGGCGACGGCGGTGCGGCGCTTCCAGCGCCCCGTGGCCTACCAAAACGCTCCGGAAACTGTGCTGCATCCTGCCCTGCGGGAAGCCAACCCGCTGGGCATTCCGCGCCGTGTTGACGGCGTGCTGGTGCTGCGCTGACCAGGCCCTGACCTGCCTGCCGGGCCGCAGACTGCCCCGTAAGATCCGGCACGTGCGGAAGCGACACAGGAAAATCACCCTCCGGAAACGTTGCTGCAATCTCGCTGGAGGATGCTGATCTCAAGTGATGACCGGCCTTAGCTGAAGCGCCGGTCTCAGCACATTCAGCGCCAGGGGAGGGGCTCATTGTGGATGCAGGCGGGAAATCAAATGTCCGGACATGTTCGGAGTTGTCGGCCGGTGAGGAAATCGAGGCCTGGCACAAGGGCCGGCTGTTCCACCGGGGCCGCGTGACCGAGACGATTCCGTCCACCGAGCTGTTCTGGATCGTGGACTCACGGACGGGGTCTCGCAAGCTGCTGGACGTGGAAGCCCTGGAGATCGTCAGGGTGGAAAAGATCATCCCTGTCGAGGCCGTGCGGACTGAATCCGTGCGGACCGAGGCCGCCTACGTTGAAACCGACCGGGCTGAGAGGGCGGTCCGCGCGGAACGGGCTTCGGTTACCCGGGCGTCCCGACGGGAGCCGCACGTCGTGTGGTTCTCCTCGGCCTGAGGCGTGCCGTAAGGCTGCATCAGGCCGAGGAGCAGGTGACCGCCGGGCGGTTGACTGCCTAGTGTTTGAGCGCGGCGGGGTCCAGATGGCTGATGCCCTCTGGCGTGATCTGCAGGACCCGCGCCGTGGAGATGTCATAGAAGAGCCCCACGGCGTGCACGCGTCCGGCCTTCAATGATTCCTGAAGGCCGGGGTGGCGCTCGAGCCTGTCCAGCTGGACTGCGACGTTGACCATCGCCAACTGGTCGACGGCGCCGTACCCCGCATCAGCCGCTGCCGCCTGAACCGGATGCCCTTCGCGGAAGGCGGCCAGGCTTGGCCGTGCGTGGTCGAGCCAGACGTCGATGGCACCCCTCCGGCCTGCATCGGGACCCGCATCCGTCCCTGCGCCCGAGCCGGAACCGGACTCAACCACAGTGCCCGAGCCGTCCGGATCGGCCCACAGCGCGGTCATGGCGCCGCAGCCAGAGTGCCCGCAGACCACGATCGATTCCACGGACAGCTCGCTGAGGGCAAATTCCAGGGCTGCCTCAATGGACGCGTCGCGGCCGTTGCCGCCCACCACGTTGCCAACATTCCGGACGGTGAACAGATCACCGGGACCGCTGCTGGTGATCAGGTTCGGCACCACGCGGGAATCCGAGCAGGCAACGAAGAGTGTGCCCGGGTCCTGGAACGAGGACAGCTCCTGCACATGCGGACGCACCAGGTGGGCGTTCCGCCGGTGGTAGTTGTCCACTCCGGTCAGGACCGAGCGCAGCGGCGCGGGTACTTCCGGACCCGCGGGCGCATGCCCCGGCAGGAGACGCCGCTGCCAGCTGCGCCACGGGGCGAATCCGCTCCGAAGAGCCGAACGGGAACTGCCGCGGCTCGGGGGACCGGCCTGGGCATCGTAGAGCGTTGCCGTGCCGCTTTCCTCGATGACCACCGTGCCGCCGTTGACTACATGCCGGTTGCGCCAGGCGTCCAAGGTGTCGTGGACAGGATGGTCCAGGAAATCGACCTCCAGCTCAACCGTGACGTGCGCGCCCGCCGGAACCGAGGCCAGCACAGTGCTCAGGCGCGGGAGCGAAAGGAAGCTGCACGATCCGTCGATGACAACGCGCCATCGGTTCCCGCCGTCGGTCCCCACGGGTTCTGCGTGGATGCTGGCCCGCGCCACACGCCAAACAACGAGTGCGATGGCAAGGACCAGGCCGGTCAGGACACCTGCGAGCAGGTTGATGAACACCACGCAGAACAGCGTCACAGCGTAGACCGTCAGGTCTCCGGTCCGTCGGGCCGTCTTGATGTCGGCCGGCCTGACCAGGCGGGAGCCGATCACAATCAGCAGGCCAGCGAGGACAGCCTGCGGAATGAGCTGGATCAGGCCCGCCAGCAGCAGCGAGAAGACCAGCACCCAGATGCCGTGCAGCACGGCCGACTTGCGTGTCCGGGCGCCTGCCTCGAGGTTGGTGGCGCTCCGCACGATCACTCCGGTGACGGGCAGGCCGCCCAGCATCCCGGAGGTCACATTGGCTGCACCCTGGCCCAGGAGCTCGCGGTTGAAGTCCGTCCGTTTCCCGTGGTGCATCTTGTCAACGGCCACGGCGGAGAGCAGCGATTCAACACTGGCAATCAGCGCGATGGTCACCACGCCAATGACCACCGCGGTCCAGTTTCCGTCAGGGAGCTCCGGAAACGACAGCGCGCCAAGCAGGGAACCGTCGAACGTAATCCTGTCGACGTTGAACGGCAGGGAAAGCGCCGTTGCGACGATGACGGCAACCAAGGGTCCGGGAACCCGCCGGATCGCTGCGGGCAGGTGCTTCCAGCCCAGCAGCAGCGCAATGACAATGGCGCCAAGGACAGCGGCGGCGATATCCGCGGCGAAAATGCTGCCCGGCATGGTCATGATGTTCTCCCAGGCCTCACTGGCAGACTCAGCGCCGAGCATCACGTGCAGTTGCTGCAGCACGATGGTGATGCCGATGCCGGCAAGCATGGCGTGGACCACCACCGGTGCGATGGACAGCGCGACGCGGCCCACCCGAGCCAGACCAAGCAGAGCCTGGAGCACACCGGCCGCGGCCGTGATGGCGCAGGTGACCGGCCAGCCGAACTGTTCGATCAGCCCCGCTACGATCACGGTCAGGCCCGCGGCGGGTCCGCTGACCTGAAGGGGTGAACCGCCGAGGCTGCCGGCCACGATCCCGCCCACGGCGGCGGCGATCAGGCCGGCCATGACGGGGGCGCCGGAGGCGGCCGCAATACCTAAAGAAAGCGGGACAGCCACCAGGAAGACCACCAGGGAAGCCGGCAAGTCCCAACGGAGTCCTGCTGTCAGGAACGTCCGGACGCTCTGGGGGTCGGGTGGTTCCGGCGGACCTTGCCGGAGAGTGGCGGACTCCTGGGCAGTCGGGGCATGCGGGTCCGTCTTGGCGGGTGCAGATGGCATTGCAGTCCTTCGCTGGTACGTCGCGGTCCCGTGCCACGCTATTGACGCCCCGGTTCAGCCCGCAAGGGAACTGGTGGTGAGATAAAACACGCCAAAAACCCGCTCCAGGCAACGTAACGGAGGCTCAACTAACCGGTTGCAGGGGAACGCGGTGCCATCTGTTTCCCTATGACAGGGAGCGATGCGATGCCCCACCGAATCAGACTTGGTTTTCAAGTCAAATCCATTCGATGGGGCATCGAATCGGCATCCAAGGCGGAAAATTTTCTGCGGCTTTCTCCCGAAAGCGCCTGCCGGTCTATACCAGTGACTCCGTATTGCGGCGGTGGTTTGGGTCTGTGCGATGCTGTGCGGGTGCTGGGAAGCGAGCGCTCACAGCTGAAGGGTCAGCGGCCGGGGGATGCCGTTCACGACGGCGGTCGGCCAGCGCGGATCCACCGTCAGGGTGGTGATGCCCGACTCCGTCAGCTGCACCGTGTCCTCGATCTTCACTCCCGGCCCCGAGGGGTTCCAGGTGAAGGTCTGGTTGCGGACCACGGTGTCGTCAGTGGCGGGCGTGGCCCGGGGATCGCGGCCTGCATAGCCGGCCGGGCCGCCTTGGTGGTGGAGGGTCCATTGGCCTGCGCCGAAACCGTGCCGGGGGTAGGCTTCCTGGATTTCCGCGAAGATGCCGTCCAGCCGGGCACCGGGAACCGTGGCGTCAAAGATGTCCGCCTCCACAGCGGCAATCCGGGCTTCGGCGTCGCGCTCTGCAGGCGCCCCGGCGTCGAACCGCACCCAGCGGGTCACGTTGGCCACCAGCCCGTTGCGCCGCGCGCACACCACCGCCATTGCCCGCCGTCCGAGCGGTGCGTGGGTAGGCAGCGGGTGCCGGAACTCGGTGCGGCCCGCGCCGTTGCAGAGAAGCACCAGCGGCTCGGCCCCCATCGCCACGATCCGCGCGGCCAAGGCAGAGGCCACACCGAACTCCGTGGTTTCCGGCGTGGCCCCGGATAGGACGTCGGTCATCGCGGCAGCCGCCTCGGCGCAGAGCCTGGCGTACCGGGCGCTCTCGCCCGGCAGGAACTCCTGGCGGGCGGCCCTGAGTTCGGCGGCGACATCGGCTTCCGCCAGCGGTTTCCCGCCGGGGGCGAGCATGGCTGCGGCGGCATGCAGCTGTCCGTGCCAGGGCACGGTGTGGAGGGCGACGCCGTCGGGCAGCTCCTCCGCCGCGATCCGGGCGGCCTCGTTCGTGAAGGTGACCAGGTGGTCGCCGTCGCGGTCAACCAGCATGGCGGCGATGGGGTCGCCGGCGAGGCTGATGTGGACCCGGCTCCCGTCCAGGTACCAGGTCAGTGCTGTGTTCGTGGTGAGCAGCAGCGAATCCCGGCCCGCGGCATCCAGGATGTCCAGGACGCGCCGCCGCTTCACGGCGCGGTCGGCCGGGTTCCCCGGTGCTGCCCCGTTCGCCGTTGCCTGTAGGACGGGAGGGAAGGCGGCTGTTGCAGCTCCTTCTGCTGCGGCGTCCGGTTCCTGCTGTGCCTGTTGGGTAGCGGTGTTCATTTGGATTCCCCCAATGTAGTGATGAGCTGTTCGATGTCGGCAGTGGACAGGAGGCCGTCGGCCACCAGCACCGTGACGGTTCGGTGAAGCGGGCGGGCGTGGCTGGTTGTTGCTGCCTGCTCCCACGCCAGGGACAGTCCGACGCCGGGATACCCAGCCATGCGGACGAACCAGGGATCCCCCGGCTGCTCTGCGCCGGTGCCGGGCAGGAAGACAAGGGTGGCCGGACCGCCGTCGGCCTCTCCGTTCCTGAAGCTGCCGGACCATGCCAGCCAGGGCGCCGCGGGGGAGGGGACCGAGCCGTGCACGGCGTCCTCCCCGTCCGCGGACGCGGTCCACACAGCGGCCCCGTCGACGGGAGGCAGGCGCCAGAAGAAGCCGCCGTAGCCGCCCTGCGGCCGGCCGTTCGAGCCCGGGCTGCCGAGTTTGACCGGGTCCGGGCCGGACGGGGTGATTTCGAAGTCGAGGGTGAGCCGCCACGTGGAGGCGGCGACGGCGGCCCAGCTCCACGTTCGCCGTTCGTTGAGGAGGGGAGACCCGTCCGGTGCCAGCCAGGCCAGGGTTTCAGTCCGGGAACCACCCTCGTTTTCGACCGCGAGCGTGACGATCCGTCCGTGGTCCTTCCGCCAGGCGTAGGCGCCGGCGTCGCGGGTGAACGTGCGTCCGCCCCAGAAGTTAACGCCGTCCACGTCCTGGATGGCGACCCCCGCGCCAAGGTGCCACACGTGGTCCTCGGGCAGATGGTCCGTCACTACGGTGCCTGCCAAGGTGCTGACCGGGTGAAGGTACGGGCGGGGCGATGAGGTGGGCATGATCCGGCTGCCGTCTGCCGGCCTCGCCACCACTTTCCCGTTCACTATGAACGGAGCCTGGGCGCCGGCAGTGGATTCCCCGGCAGCGGGCAGCTCACGGGTCAGGTCACATGCCCACGGCACGCCGAGCTCCGCAAAGGTGGCCTGCGCCGCCGCGGCCCTGCGTACCAGCTGGCGGATTCCGTGGACAACGGGGTGCGCGTCGTCGCCCTCGCCTTCCCAGGTGACATGCCCGGCGCCGATCGCGCGCGGCTGCTCCGCCGTCCGGATGGCTTCGAGCACCTTCATGAAGGCGCCGTTGCCTGCCAGCGGACTCAGCAGCCCGTGGTCCCCGCCACGAGACCGGCGGGCAGCGAGGAGGTTTTCCAGCATGTCAGTGCGGCCGAACACCTCGGTGCGCTCGCCGCCGGGCGTGGTGACCGCCAACCGGTCCTCCGTGTAGAAGAATTCGGCGCGACCGACCGTCCCATGGACCGTGACCGACGGCGGGGTCTGTTCGTCCGCGCACAGCGTCAGGGCGCAGAGCAGGACGGCCCCGCCGGCAGTGCGCACGCGGAGCACCGACGTGTCGTCGCTCTCGGTCGCGTGGGCCCGGTACAGGTCCGTTTCCACGGATACGACGTCGGCGGCCAGTGCCGCACCGGCGATCCGCAGCCCGGTGGCCACCGCATGGGCCAGGGCGTTGGTGGCCACACCGTCCACGACGTCCGTACCGTCCAGGCTCCGTTTGCCCGCCCACCGCGAACGCTTGAAGTATCCCTTGGTGCGCACCCACGTGCCCACCGCGCTGACGCTGCGGACCTCGCCGATTGCTCCGGACGCCACGAGCCGGTCCAGGGCCGGCAGGGCATGGGAGCCGAGGCTTTGGAAGCCCACCTGGACCAGCCGCCCTGCCTGATGGGCGGCGGCGAGCACAGCGTCTAACTGGGCCAGGGACGCCATGGGCGGCTTCTCAACATAGACATCAGCCCCGGCAGCGATTGCGGCCAGCGCCAGCGGCGCATGGGTCTGGATGGGCGTGGCCAGGATGACGACGTCCGGCGCCGTCCCGGCGGCCAGGAGCTCCTCCAGGGACGGGAACGTCGCAACCCCGTCAGGCAATGTGCCTTCCGCCGGCGGTCGGGGGTCCGCTACCGCGACGAGCTCCACGAGATCCAGCGCGGCAAGCCGGGCCAGATTGTCCAGGTGACGTGCCCCGTAACCGTGTGCGCCCACGAGGGCCACCCGTGGTGCGGGGCCGGTAGCCGCGGCCCCGGTTGGTGTCCACTGACGCTGGTTGGTCGCGGTGGAGCTGAAGGTCTCGGCTGTCATAAGTGTCCGTTCTGGCGGGCGAAGACGCGGTGGGCTGGGGAGAGGGACCCGAGCAGGAAGTCGGCGGCTTCCTCCTGCATGTCCGTGGTGAAGGCGTGCCCGCCCGGCCAGAAGCTGCCGGTGTAGCGGCCGGACGTATCGTGCGCACCCAGCAGCGCATCGGCGTCGCGCATTCCGTCCTGCGGGAACAGTTCGTCGGCGAGCCCGTACTGCACCAGGAAGTTGTCCGCCATCGAGCGCGCTGCGAGCCCGGGATATTCGCCCAGCCGCGGCAGGCCCGGGGTCTGCAGGAGCCATGAGTGGGCATCCAGGTACGACGGGAACAGCGAGCGGTACGTGGTCATCATGCACGTGACCGCGAAACTGCGGACGAGCGGGCTGAGCGCGGCCAGCATCAGGGACCGGCCGCCTCCTCCGGAAAAGCCGACGGTGCCCAGCCGACGGGCATCCACGCCCGGAAGGCCCGCAAGGACGTGCAGCGCCGCGAGGTCGTCGTGCGCCACCATTCCGGCGAAGCTCGTGCCCAGGAGGCCGGCTGCCTTGGCAACAGTGTCCTCGTGCGCCGCCGCGGCGGCGTCGTACAAATCCGCTTCAGAAGGCACGACGCCGGCCTCCCGCCAGAGTGCCTTGCGGCCCTCGATGACGGCGGCTGTCCGCCACGGTGGCGTGCCCAGGTCGAAGCGGCGGCTGCCCCAGGAGAAGGTGTCATGGGCCAGGACCGCGAAGCCCCGGGATGCGAGCCAGGTGGCAAAGGGTCGGCCGCCGTAGAGCTTTTGCTGGAGGGCCGATGTGTCCAGGCCTGGATCCACGAGGCGCGGATCCACAAGGCGCGGATCCACCAGGCGCTCGGCGCCGACTGACTTGATGCCGGCATGGCAGTGGAGCGCCAGGACTCCCGGCAAGGGCCGGACACGCCGGCCGGGCGCAGGAACCAGGCGCGGGTGCGGGGACCGAAACCCAACTGCCAGCTGACCCGCGAAGTAGTGACGCCGTCGTGCGTCTCCTCCGATTCGAGCGCAGCTGACTCCGGCACGGCGCCAGGGTTGGCCGGCGCGGACGGAACGCCCAGGGCGTCTGCCAGTTCCTGACCCGCGGGAGACTCCGCGATGTGGCGCGGATGCGAGCGAAGATAGGAAGGCCAGTCTTCGTAACCGCCGATTGCGCCGGGGCGTGGTGCCGGGTCCATCGTGCCGGGATCTCCGGTGCGCGGTTTCATCGGTGCGGCCTGCCGGGTGCAAACATCGTTGTCCTGCCTCTCGCAGTTGCTCTGATCCGGAATGGGCCGAATTGCAGAAAACGCTTTCTCAAAAATTAGCAAAAGGGTGTACAGCGGTCAAGAAAGCGTTTACTTTGGTACAAAGCCGCTGTTGGCCCGGTCACTCCGGAAGCCAGGCAGACGGGCTGTGCCGGAACTTATCGGCAGGCCCGGGTCGGCTAGAGCACTTCACACCAGCACGCCGTGGAAGGCCACGATGACCAAAGGAGACCACATGGCCGCACAGCATCACCCGGGGACGCCGGCAGGCGTCCGTCAACCGAGGGGGAGGCAATGAGCGCTATTGGCGAACTGTCCTCCATCAGCCGGCGCAAAAGGCCGGCCACAGCCGAGGAGAAACGCGCTAACCGCCGTGACAACAAGGCAGCCTATATCTTCCTGCTGCCATGGCTGATCGGTCTCGGGGCCATCACCGTTGGCCCCATGATCATGTCCCTCTACCTGTCGTTCACGGACTACAACCTGCTCCAGCCGCCGGAATGGGTGGGCCTCGACAACTTCACCCGCATGCTGGGCGATGCACGGCTCCACAATTCACTCCGCGTGACCTTCACGTATGTGCTGGTCGGGGTTCCGCTCCAGTTGGCTGTCGCGCTGCTGATTGCCCTGGTGCTGGACAAGGGCCTGCGTGGCCTGCCGTTCTACCGGTCCATTTTCTACTTGCCGTCCCTGCTCGGCGGCTCCGTTGCCGTCGCCATCCTCTGGAAGCAGATCTTCGGAACCTCCGGCCTGGTGAACCAGGTGCTGGCCATGTTCGGGGTCACCGGACCGGGCTGGATCTCGGACCCGTCCACGTCACTTGGCTCGATCATCCTGCTCCATGTCTGGACCTTCGGCAGCCCTATGATCATCTTCCTTGCCGGCCTGCGCCAGATTCCCAACATGTACTACGAAGCGGCCGAGGTTGACGGTGCCACCACCCTGCAGAAGTTCTGGCGGATCACGTTGCCGCTGCTGAGCCCGATCATCTTCTTCAACCTCGTCCTGCAGATCATCGGTTCGTTCCAGTCCTTCACCCAGGCGTTTATCGTCTCGGGAGGCAACGGCGGACCGTCCGACTCCACGATGTTCTTCACGCTCTACCTCTACCAGAAGGGGTTCGGCCAGTTCGACATGGGGTACGCCTCGGCGATGGCCTGGTTCCTGTTGGTGATCATCGGCGCTTTCACGGCCTTCAACTTCATCGCTTCAAAGTATTGGGTGTTCTACGATGACTGAACTACAGACCTTGCCGGCTCCGGAGAAACTGCCGTCCTCCGAAGGGAAAACGAAGGGCAAGAGCCCCAGGGGCGGCAGCAGGAAACCCGAATCCCGGGGAACGCTGGCCTTCAGCCGCAGCGCCCGGATCAAAGCCCTCGCAAAGCACGCCGTCCTGATCATTGCCGGCGGCGTGATGATCTACCCGCTGCTGTGGATGGTGGTTTCTTCCCTGCGGCCCAACGATTTGATCTTCCGCGAACCCGGACTCTGGCTGGACAGCCTGGAGATGGGCAACTACACCGACGGTTGGTCCGCACTGACCCATCCCTTCGGGCACTACATGCTCAATTCCGCGGTGGTGGTGATCGGCTCCATCCTGGGCAACCTGATCTCCTGCTCGATGGCCGCGTACGCCTTCGCCCGCCTGCAGTTCAGCGGCAAGAAGGTGTTCTTCGGAATCATGCTGCTGACCATCATGCTGCCCTTCCACGTGATCATCGTTCCGCAGTACATCCTGTTCTCGCAGATCGGCTGGGTGAATACCTTCTGGCCGCTGATTGTGCCGAAGCTCCTGGCAACTGATGCGTTCTTCGTGTTCCTTATGGTGCAGTTCATCCGGGGCCTTCCGAAGGAACTGGACGAAGCCGCCCGGATCGACGGCGCCGGCCACCCGCGCATCTTCCTGCAGGTCATCCTGCCGCTGATGGTTCCGGCCCTCGCCACCACCACAATCTTCACGTTCATCTGGACCTGGAACGACTTCTTCGGGGCCCTGATCTACCTGACGGATCCCGAGATGTTCACCGTACCGGTGGCCTTGCGGGCGTTTGTTGATTCGCAGTCCGCGACCAGTTGGGGCTCGCTCTTCGCGATGTCCATCGTGTCCCTTCTGCCGGTGTTCCTGGTGTTCCTCTTCGGCCAGCGCTTCCTCATCAAGGGAGTCGCGACCACGGGCATCAAGTAAGTCGGGCTGTTCCGGGGTCATCTCGTTTCCTGGCCATCTTGTTTCCGGGCCGCGCTGTTCCCGGTCCGGTGCCTGGTCAGGCCTGGTAGGTGCCGTTGGTTCCTGGCAGTTCCTTGCAGTTCTTAGCAGTTCCTGGGGTGGATGGGTGTTCGTTGCCCCTCCGCCCCAGCCCTTTGGTCCCGGCCCGAACTTGCGCGTCAAACATCTTGTATTACAAGTAACTTGCTTGTATTCTCACCTATGAGAAAGCGTTTTCTCAACGCTTTCAAGGTCATTCAGTTTCGAACCCAGTCAGCTTTCAAGATCAACGAAGATCGGAGAACCCAGTGCCGCTATTTTCCCGCCCTGCCCCAGCCGCCAGTCACGGCTCAGCGGGGGCAAAGTCCGCCCAGTCCGGGCGGAGGCTGCGCCGAACCGGCGCGGTCGCCGCAGCTGCCGCCGTCGTCCTGGCCCTCAGTGCCTGCGGCGGGGGAGCCCCTCCGCAGAGTGCAGACGGCACAGTCGAACTCCGTTTCTCCTGGTGGGGAGGTGACAAGCGTGCGCAGCTGACACAGGCCGCGATTGCTGCCTTCGAAGCCGAGAATCCGAACATCAAGATCAAGCCGGAGTTCGGCGACTGGAGCGGCTACTGGGACAAGCTCGCCACCCAGGTTGCCGCCAACGACGCACCGGACATCATCCAGATGGACGAAAAGTACATCACGGAGTACTCCAGCCGCGGCGCCCTGCTGGATCTTTCCAAGTACGACATCGACACGTCCAAGTTCGATGAAGCCGCCCTTAACGCCGGCAAGAACGAGGACGGCCTGACTGGCATTGCCGCCGGAATCAACGCAGCCACCATCCTGGCGAACCCGGCCGTTTTCAAGGCCGCCGGCGTTGAAATGCCCGATGATAGCACCTGGACATGGGAAGACTTCGAACGCATCGCCGCTGAAGTCACCGCAAAGTCGCCGAAGGGTACCTACGGCGCCGCTGCCTACGGCACGGACGAAGCGTCTCTCGGTGTTTGGCTTCGGCAGAACGGCAAATCCCTGTACACGAGTGACGGGAAGCTCGGCTTCGAGCCGAACGACATTGCCGAGTGGTGGGGATTCCTGAAGGAGCTCAGCGAGAAGAAGGCCGTACCCGGCGCCTCCGAGGTGGTTGAGGCTGAGGCCGCACCGCTGGACCAGAGTGGCCTGGCTACCGGCAAGAACGGACTGGCCTTCTGGTGGTCCAACCAGCTGCCGGCCCTTGAGAAGGCTGCCGGCGGTGATCTGCAGATCCTGCGGTTCCCGTCCAAGACCGGAACCTCTGCGGACGCCAACCTTTGGTACAAGGCTTCCCAGTTCTGGTCCGCGTCATCACGCACCAAGCACCCGGAAGAAACGGCCAAGTTCATCGACTTCCTGGCCAACAACACCAAGGCCGGCGAAGCGCTTCTGGCCGACCGCGGTGTTTATCCCAACTCCGATGTCCGGGCAGCAATCGAGTCCAAGCTGACCCCCGCCGACATCAAGGTGGTCAAGTTCATTGACCAGATCAAGGGCGAGCTCGGCGAGGCTCCGGCACCGCCGCCGAAGGGCGCTGGTGCCATCCAGGAGATCGTCAAGCGCTACACCTCGGAGGTGTTGTTCGATCGGCTGTCCACTGAGGAGGCCGGCAAGAAGGCCGTTGATGAAATGAAGTCAGCCATCAGCAGCTAGTCAGCGGCATTCCAGGCTTGTCCGCAGATCCTGGCCCTGTAGGGCAGGATCTGCGGACAAGCCTTTGTTGTCTGCGGTGGAGCCGGCCCGCCGTGCCGTTCAGTCCTCCGCGATCACCGCCACACCGCCGGCCGGGACGGTGCCCGCGAACCGCTGGCCCGAAAGCAGTTCTGCCCCTGCTACCCGGACCGAGGCATCGGCGTGCGTGTGGTTGATGGCGAACACGAAGCTCCCGCCGTCAACGCCGCGGCGGCGCGTCAATTCGACGCCGTGGTCCGCGTGGGCCACAGGTGCAACTCCGGATTCAGCGAGCAGGCGGTCTAGCAGTGCTTCGACGCCGTTCCGGTCCGGGAACGTGGCCAAATACCAGGCCGAACCCGCGCCCACGGAGCGGCGGGTCAGGGCGGGAACGGCGTCGAGCGGATATTCAGTGAACGTCGCGAGGACCTCGGCCTGCGCGTCCCCGGAAACGCCCGCAGAAGTGTCCCCAGCAACCTCCACCACGTGCACGTGCTCGCTCCACACCGAGCCCACCCCGCCATCGCTGGGCCCGTCACTGAAGCCGTCGCTGAGTTTGACGGTGGCCCCGGCCAGCAGCGGGTGGAATTCCTCCACTGTGACTCCCAGCAGGTCCCGGAACGCGCCAGGATAGCCGCCGAGCCGGATGTGGTCCCGTTCGTCGACAATCCCGCTGAAGTAGCTAATCAGGACGGTGGCCCCGGCCCGGGCGGCCGCAGCGATGTTGGCAGCGGCAGCGTCTGTGACGTTGTAGAGAGTGCACACCAATACCAGGTCGTAGCCTTCCAGCGACGCGGCAGGGTGCACAAAATCCACAGAGATCCCGCGCAGGAACAGCGAACGATGGAAAGCCCGCATCAGGTCCAGGTATTTGACGTCCTGGCTGGGGTGGGAATCGATTTCGCTGGCCCACCAGGCTTCGTAGTCGAACACGATGGCCGCCCGGGATTCGACTTGCGACCCGCGCAGGAGCGCCAGCTTCTTGAGCGAAGCGCCCAGCTCCACCACTTCGCGCCAGACCCGGGTGCCGCGCCCGCCGTGGGGAACCATGGCGGAGTGGAATTTCTCGGAGCCGGCGAAGCTCTGCCGCCACTGGAAAAACATCACGGCGTCCGCGCCGCGGGCCACGTGGGCCAGGGAATTGCGCAGCATTTCACCGGGCATCTTTGGCTGGTTTCGGGGCTGCCAGTTCACTGCCGACGTCGAGTGCTCCATGAGGATCCACGGGTTGCCGCCCGCGACGCCGCGCGTGAGGTCCGCGCTGAACGCCAGCTCGATCTGCCGTTCCGGATCGGCAGCCACCAGGTAGTGGTCGTTGGCGATCACATCCAGGTCCTTGGCCCAGTCGAAATAGTCCATGGACTTCGTGGCGCTCGAAACCATGAGGTTGGTGGTGGCAGGCACCCCTGGAGTCACCTCGCGCAGGACCTCGAGCAGGGCGCGGTAGTAGTCCATCAGCGCCCAAGAATTGAAGCGCTGGAAGTCCAACTGCTGGCCCGGGTTGAGAGTGGAAGGCGCTACCCGCGGCGGCAGGATTTCCTCGAACGAAGCGTAGTGCTGGGACCAGAAAGCCGTTCCCCACGCCGCATTCAGGGCCTCGATACTCCCGTAGCGCCGTCCAAGCCAGAGGCGGAAAGCAGCCGCGTCCTCGTCCCCGTAGAACTCCGAAACGTGGCAGCCCAGTTCGTTGTCCACGTGCCACAACGCCAGGGCCGGATGGTCCTTGTAACGCTCGGCCAGCACCCGGGTGATGCCAGTCGCGTAACGCCGGTAGACGGCCGACGACGGCGTGTAGTGCCGCCGTGAGCCCGGCCCCAGCACGGTGCCGTCAGCCGTGACCGGGAGGATCTCCGGGTGCTTGCGCACGAGCCAGGCCGGGGGAGCGGCAGTGGCGGTCGCGAGTGCCACCTTGATGCCTGCCTCCGCCAGGTTGTCCAGGACATCGTCCAGCCAACCAAAGTCGTATTCGCCTTCGGACGGTTCCAGCAGCCCCCAGGAGAAGATGCCCACGCTGAGGAAGGTAACCCCTGCTTCCTTCATCAGTTCCAGGTCCTCCATCCGGACGCTGACCGGCCACTGCTCCGGGTTGTAGTCGCCTCCGTAGGCGATACCTTCCAAGCCTGCCCACACCGCGGGCGGAGTTGATTTTTCCTGGGGTGTCATGGGACTCCTTTGTCGTTGCTGTCGGATGGTGCCGGCAGGAAAACCGATGTTTGGAAAACGCTTGCCCAAATATGGGAATGACGATATTGTATCGTTTCAGAAAGCGCGTGTAAGCCAAGTCACTACTCTCGTTGAGAGAATCACAAAGAATCGCGCTTACACAACCGAGCAAGGAGGCTCTTATGATCGACAGAAGGAAGTTCCTCACCACCGTGGCACTGGGCACAGCATCTGCCGCAGTGCTGGCGGCGTGTGGCGCCCCCGCCCCCGCCCAGACAGGATCGGCGGAGAATCCGGTCACCATCAACTACACCTGGTGGGGCAACGACGATCGCGCCGAGCGTACCCGCAAGGCCATCGCCCTGTTCGAGGAAAAGAACAAAGACATCAAGGTCAACGGGAACTTCACCGACTTCGCCGGCTACTGGCAGAAACGCGCCACCGAAGCGGCCGGCGGCGGGCTGCCGGACGTGATGCAGTTCGACCTGTCTTATATGCGGGATTACGGCCAGCGGAACCAGCTTCTGGACCTGGGAACGGTCAAGATCAACACGGACGCCTTCGATAAGTCCCTTTTGCCTTCCGGCCAGATCCGGGGCAAGACTTACGGCATTCCCACCAGCACCAACGCCTTTGCCGTCTACTACGACCCCGCCAAGCTCGCCTCACTGGGCATTGCCGAGCCGGACGGCACCTGGAACTATGACGAGTTCAACAAGTTCCTTGCCGAGGTTGGAGCCAAGGGCAACGGCGCTCTTTTCGGCGGCACGGACTACACCGGCGTGTGGTGGATGTTCAACGTCTGGCTGCGCCAGAACAACATCGAAGCCTTCACCGAGGACGGCAAGCTCGGTTTCACCAAGGACGACCTGAAGAAGTGGTGGAACCTCACGGCCGACCTGCGGGGCACGCCTGCCCTCGTTTCCGAAGAGCGGGTCACCCAGCTCGCTCCCAAGTCGCCGTTCGGCTCGAACGTGACCGGCACGGAGGTCACCTGGGATAATTTCATGGCCGGTTACCTCGCGGACAGCGGGGCCAAGGAGCTCAAACTGGTGCCGGTTCCCTCCGATGACAAGGACAACCTGGGCCTGTTCCTGAAGCCCTCCATGCTGATGGCAGCCAGCGCCAAAACCAAGAACAAAGACGCCGCCGCACGGTTCATCGACTTCATGGTCAACGACCCCGAAGTCGGCCAGATCTTCAAGACTTCCCGCGGTGTTCCGGCCTCGAAGACCCAGCGCGACGGCACCACCTTCGAGGGCACCGACAAGCTGGTTGTGGATTACGAGAAGTCCATCGAGAAGTACCTCAAGGACGCCCCGGAGCCGCCCATCGTCGGCTTCGGCACCCTGGAGGCCTCCTTCAAGCGCGTGGCCTCGGACATGAACTACGGCAAGCTCACCGTGGACGGCGCAGCGGATGCGTGGTTCAAGGAAGCCGAAGACCTCATCAAGCAGAACGCCTGATCACGCAGAATATCTGATCAAGCCTTCACTACTGACGGAATGAAATCGTGACTCAAAGCCCAACCCTGAGCAGGCGGTCGACGCCGTCCGCTCCTCCGCTGCCGCGCAAGTCGCGGCAGCGGGGGGCGGACGCCCGCGCCGGCTACACCTTCCTGCTGCCCTGGCTGCTGGGATTCATCGCCCTGACCGTGGGTCCGATGATCTCCTCGCTCTACCTGTCCTTCACCAACTACAACCTGTTCGATCCGCCCAAGTGGATCGGGCTGGATAACTACACCGCCATGTTCCAGGACGAACGGTTCCTGCAGTCGGTCGGCGTGACCGTGGGCTATGTGGTCTTCGGCACCCCGCTGAAGCTCGCCGCCGCACTGGCGGTGGCCATGCTGCTGAACAGTGCGCGCAAGGGCCAGGGCTTCTACCGCTCCGCGTTCTACGCCCCGTCCCTGATCGGCGCGTCCGTCTCCATCGCCATCGTCTGGAAGGCGATGTTCGGCGATTCCGGTCCCGTGGACCAGGGCCTGTCCTTCTTCGGCATCAACCTCGGCGGCTGGGTGGGCAACCCCTCCATGACCATGCCGATGTTCATCCTGCTGACCGTGTGGCAGTTCGGCGCCCCGATGGTGATCTTCCTGGCCGGCCTGAAGCAGATCCCGGCCGATCTCTACGAGGCGGCGTCGATGGACGGTGCCGGCCCGGTGCGGAAGTTCTTCAACATCACCTGGCCCATGCTTTCCCCGGTGGTCTTCTTCAACCTGCTGATGGAAACCATCCACGCCTTCCAGATCTTCAGCTCGGCGTACATCATTTCCAACGGTGAAGGCGGCCCCGCCGGCTCCACCCTCTTCTACACCCTCTACCTGTACCTGCGCGGCTTCTCCGACTTCCGGATGGGCTATGCCTCGGCGATGGCCTGGCTGCTCCTGATCGTCGTCGGCCTCATTACCCTGGTCATCTTCCGCACGTCCAAGTCCTGGGTCCACTACAGCGGGGACGCAAAATGACAACCATGGCAACCCCCACCAAACCGGCAGCAGAAGCACCGGCACCCGTCTACAACCCCAAGTCCGAGTCCGCGGGGGCCAAGCGCACCAAGAGCGCCATCTTCCACATCGTGGCGCTGGCCCTCACCGGTGTGGTCCTCTACCCGGCCCTGTGGATGATCGCCTCATCCTTCAAACCGAACTCCGAGATCGGCGGCGCGAACACCTCGCTGTGGTCGAGCAACTTCAGCTTTGACAACTTCGTCACGGCCATGGACGGGATCGGCGGGGTGTCCACCCTGCAGTTCTTCACCAACTCCCTGATCCTGGCCATCGGCGCCGTCGTCGGCACCATCCTCTCCGCGTCCGTCTCGGCATACGCCTTTGCCCGGATCAAGTTCCCTGGCCGCAGCGTGTTCTTCGGCATGATGATCGCCACCCTGCTCCTGCCCTTCCACGTGGTGATCATCCCGCAGTACATCGTCTTCCAGCAGCTGGGCCTGGTGGATACCTACATCCCGCTGCTGATCGGCAAGTTCCTGGCCGCGGACGCGTTCTTCGTCTTCCTGATGGTCCAGTTCATGCGCAACCTCCCGGCCGAACTGGACGAGGCGGCCCGCATCGACGGCGCCGGCCACGTCCGGATCTTCACCTCCATCATGCTCCCGCTGATGAAACCGGCCCTGATCTCGACCTCGATCTTCTCCTTCATCTGGAGCTGGAACGACTTCCTCGGCCCGCTGCTCTACCTGAACACCCCGGAGAAATACCCGCTGCCGCTGGCCCTGCGCCTCTTCGTGGACCAGACCCAGTCCTCGGACTACGGAGCCATGATCGCCATGTCCGTCCTGGCACTCCTCCCGGTACTGATCTTCTTCCTCGTCTTCCAGCGCTACATCGTTGAAGGCGTCTCCACCCAGGGCCTCAAGGGCTAATAGCGACGACGGAAGCTACAGACAGAAAATGAGCATCATGGACAGCACCACACCCGCATCAGGTCGCGACGACCGGATCCCGGTAAACCGCTTCGCACTGTTTTCCGAGACCCTGCTGGCCGGACTGCTGGTGCTGGTGCTGTCCATTCCTCTGGTCACCATCCCCGCCGCCTACGCCGCGGGAATCGCCCATCTCGAGCGCCATCTTTCCGGCCGGGACGATTCCATCCGTGCCCTCTGGGGCACGTTCCGCTCAGCCTTGCCGGGCAGCTGGAAGCTGGGAATCACGACGGCGGCAGCCGCCGTCGTGATTGTCCTGAACCTCCTGCTCACCATGGTGGGGCAGCTGCCCGGCCAGGCAGTGGTCCTTCCCGCCACCCTGATCCTGGCGGCCGCCGGAGCGATCCTGCTGCTGCGCACCGCGGCGGCCTGGTCCGACTTCGCCGGCCCCAAGGGAACCGCCACAGGAACCGGTGCTTGGCCCGCCGCCCTTGCCACCGGCAAGGCCTTATCCCTCCGCGACTGGACAGGTTCCCTGCTCCTGGCCGCCGCCCTCTTTGCCGCCGTCGTGTTCGTCTGGATGCTGGCCGCGCTGTTCGTTGTGGTCCCCGGCACACTGATCCTGGCCTCGGCATCCGTCAAAATGCGTTCCACCCGCGCCTAGCTCCGCCACCGCCCAGCGCCGCCCCCGGCCAGTCCCGCCCCGCCCGCGCCAAAGTACCGCCCCCGCAGGTCCATTTCACTATCGAGTTGAGCCAGACGTGTCTTCCGAGCGCCCCCAGTCCGCAGAGTCCCTCCAAGCCGCCACTGACCGTCCGCCGCGCTGGTACCACCCGCTGGCCCAGCGCAACTACCGCCTCTTCGTTGCCATCCAGCTCGCCGGGAGCACCGGAATCTGGATGCAGCGGCTGGCCCAGGACTGGCTGATCCTGCAGCTGACGGGAAGCCCCGCGGCAGTGGGCGTGGCCGTGGCGCTGCAGTTCCTGCCCATGCTGGTGGTGGGCCCGCTGAGCGGCATCCTGGTGGACCTATACCCGAAGCGCCGCATCCTCCTCGTCTGCCAGGCGATCACCGCTCTCCTGGCCATGGCCCTCGCGGTCCTGGATGCAAGCGGCGGGATCACCGTCTGGGCCGTGTACGCCTGCTGCGTTGCCCTGGGCATTACGTCCGCGGTGGACGGTCCGGCCCGCCAGGTGTTCGTCAACGAGGTGGTGGGCGACGCCGCCCTGCGCCCCGCGATCGGACTGAACAACGCGATCGGCCAGCTGGGCGCGATGCTGGGGCCGGCGGTCGGCGGCCTGCTGATCGCCAAGATCGGTTCCGCCGCTGCCTTCGCTGCGAACGCCCTGGTGTGCCTGGCGGTGCTGGGCCTGATCGCCGCCATCCGGACGTCCCAGCTGTACCCCAGCGCGCCGCCCCTTCGCGGCCGCGGACAGATCCTCGCCGGGTTCCGCTACGTCCGCCACCGGCCCGCCCTCCTGCTGGTGATGCTCCTCGCCGGACTCCTGGGCGCCTTCGGCATGAACGGGCCCGTGGTGCTCGCAGCCTTCGCCGAAAACGTGTGGCACAGCGGGGCCGCCGGATTCGGCACGTTCAACACCTTCAGCGCCCTGGGCGCACTTGCCGGGGCCCTGCTGGCGGCGCGGCTGCGGACCCTGGGCCGCAAGGGGATCGTGGCGAGCGCCGGGCTGTTCGGGCTGACCCAGCTGGTGGCTGCACTGATGCCCACGCAGGAACTGTTCGTGGCCATGCTGGTGCTGGTGGGCGTCATGACGCTGCTCTTCCTGACCAGCGCAGCCACCACGGTCCAGCTGGAAGCCGGCGCTGAAGTCCGCGGCCGCGTGCTGGCACTCTACCTGCCGCTCCTGCTCGGCGGGCACGCGCTGGGCGGGCTGCTGGCCGGCTGGCTGACGGAGGAGTTCGGTGTCCGCGCCGGCCTCGTGGTGACGGGGGCGCTGGGCATGCTGTCGGCGGCGGTCATCGGCCTGCTGCTTTGGCTGAATGCCCGACGTCGGGCTGCGATTTGACCCGCGATTTGACAGAAATGGCCGCTAAACGCCGGCTATTGCGGCCTTATGTGGCGAATGGCCGGGCGCCGGACCCCGGCAGTCCCGGCCTGGGCGCAGGCAGTCCTTGACTGTGATGTGACGCACACCTAGTGTTGTCGAGAAAGCGTTTTCTCGCTTCAGTCCAACCAAGCCGTCAAGAGGACATCGAATGATTTTGCGCGCCCTAAAATCCCGAACTCCCAAGATCGCGGCCGTGGCAGCCGCCCTCGCCTTAGCCCTTTCGGGCTGCGGCGGTGGTGCCCAGCCCGACGCCGGCGGGCCGGTGACATTGCGTTTCACCTGGTGGGGTTCGGACGTCAGGCACAAAATGACGCAGGAACTGATCGACGCGTTTGAGGCCAAGAACCCCAATATCAAGATCGAAGGCGAATACGGGGACTGGTCGGGCTACTGGGACAAGCTCGCCACGCAGGTGGCTTCGCAGCAGGCTCCGGACATCATCCAGATGGACCTCCAGTACCTCGGGGAGTACTCCAAGCGCGGGGCCCTGCTGGACCTGAAGGAGGTGGACCTATCCAAATTCGACAAAGCCGCGGCCGACGCCGGCAAAACTCCGGACGGGCAGTTTGCCGTGACGGCCGGCATGAATGCGCTGGTGGTCTTGGCGAACCCCTCGCTGGTCTCCGCCAGCGGCGTGACCCTGCCGGGCGACCAGTCCTGGACCTGGAAGGACTACGGGCAGACCGCCGCGGACATCACGGCAAAGGGCAAGGCCGGCACCTATGGCTCCGGTCCGGTCACCGGCGACGCCTCCTTTAACCTGTGGCTGCGCCAGCACGGCAAGTCGCTGTTCACCTCGGACGGAAAGCTCGGATTCGATGAAGCGGATGCGAAGGGTTTCTTCGAGTTCCAGGAGGACCTCCGTGATGCGAAGTCCGTCCCGCCGGCGTCCATCCTCACCGAAGAGGCCAGCGCGCCGCTGGACCAGACCGGCATGGCCACCAACAAGTTTGCCCTGGGATGGATGTGGTCCAACCAGCTGGGCGCCCTGACCAAGGCCTCCGGGCAGGCGCTCGAAATCAAGCGCCCGCCCAGCACTGACGGGAACGCCAAGTCGGCGCAGCAGTACTACAAGGCATCCCAGTTCTGGTCGGCGAGTTCGCGGACCAAGCACCCGAAGGAAGCCCAGCAGTTCATCGACTTCCTGGCCAATAGCGTCGAAGCGGGAGAGATCGGGCTGGCGGACCGGGGCATTCCCGGCAACTCGGAGGTCCGCGCTGCAATCACGCCCAAGCTCAGCGCAGTGGACGCGGCAACAGCATCCTTCATTGACGATATTGCGGACGAAGTGGGCGACTCCCCGGCAGTACCCCCGGCAGGTGCAAGCCCGGCCGGGGAGATCCTCACCCGGTTCTCGAGCGACGTGCATTTCGGCCGCCTCAGTCCGGAGGAAGCCGCAAAGAAGGCGATCGAAGAGCTGAAGAGCGGGCTCAGCTAGCCCTCGGAGTTTTTGTCCAGATAAAGCGGCCACAACGTCCCTTAGGTCGCTTCATCTGGACAAAAACTCCCGTAGGGGAGAGGTGCGGGGGGAGGGGATGGGTAGTTGGCTATTCCGGCCGGAAGTGCCAGGTCCCGGGATCGATCCGGAACGTCACCCTGTCACCGGCGGAGGATTCGACGACGACGGCGGCACCCGGCGTCGGGCCTTCCACCGCGTAGCGGCCCGCCGGCAGCACCACGGCCGCGCGGACTCCGGCGGGGACCGTGCAGCTGAGTTCAACTCCGGCAGCGCCGCGGCGCCAGTCGGCCGAAACCATCCCGCGCTGGAGGGGGACACTTCCACGCGCATGCTCCAGCCGGCAGACGGGCGGTTCGACAGTCACCTCGGCACCCCCGGCAGCCACCCGGACGCCGAGCAGGTGTCCAAGGATTTCCCGGACCACCGAAGCGGACCAGGCGTGCGACTGGCTGTAGTCCGTGTCCTCGTCCAGTTCCCAGGCTTCCCACGTGAAGCTTGCCCCGGATTCCAGCAGCTGTGCCCAGCCGGGTTGGCCGGGGTTGGTGAGCAGCTCCAGCACCTCGTCCACCAGTCCCGCCGCAAGCAGCGCCCGCACCAGGCGGTGCACGGTCATGGGACCCTGCCGCATCCCCAGCGCCGCCAGCCGCCGGCCGTCCCGTTCCACCCACTCTGCCCGCGTGATGCCGAACGACAGCGGGAAGGAGCTTGCGTGCTGGGAGGCATGGCTGCTCGGGGAGCCGTCGGCGTGCAGCCCGTCCACCATCAGGCCGTCCACGCGCAGGCGCGTGTTGATGGCGGCGGCCAGATCAGCTGCCTGCCGGCGGTATTCCCGGGCCGGCCCGGTCCTCCCGGCCAGCTCGCACAGCCCGGCCACGGCAGTCAGGACAGACACGGCCTGGGCGTTCACCGTGGTTTTGGCGGCGCACTCCATGTCATAGCCGAACCGTCCAGGTGCCGGCCAGTCGACGATCCCGTGCAGGTACGGGCCGGAGCCGCCGCCGAGGCGGGTGACCAGTCCCGCCGTCGGGCCCTCAACAGGGACGTGGCGCAACACGTATCCGGCCGTGGCGCGCAGTGCCGGCAGCAGCTCCTCCACCAGTGCGGTGTCGCCGCTGATCCGGTGGTAGTCCTCGACCCATTCGGGCATCATCAGGGAGAAGTCCGGGATGTCGCGTTTCCCGTCGCCATTGGGATACACCGCGTTGTAGCGGCCGTGGTCGTCGCCGTCGGCCCAGTACCTGATGGCCGACGCCGCGAACTCCCGCAGTGCCTGGGCCGTCAGGTTCCGCTCGCCGAACAGCGCCATGGTGGCATAGGAAATGTTGACGGCGTCGCCCAGGAACTGGCCCTTTTCGCGGGTAGGCGTGTCTACAAACTGTTCCTGCACGCCGTACAGGGCGGAGTCCCGCAGCAGGGTGAATACCGCGTCCAGCGCGGGATCGGAACTACTGAAGAAGCCTTCCCGCCGATGTTCGGAATGTACGACGACGCCGCTCACCGCGGCGATTTCGTTCGCCGGGATCCCCGGTACCTCGAGGTAACGGAACCCCAAGTGAACTGCCGCTTCGTAGCGTTGCGGGCCGGCAGCCTGCGTGTAGGGGAAGGACATATCCGTGTTCTGGCTGGCCGACTTGCCGCGGTCAACCCGGCCGTCCGGCCCGAGGCTGTAACCCGCACGGATCATGACGGTGCGGCCGGGCTGGCCGCCGTTGAATTCCACCACGGGCCGGGCGGGCAGCACGCGCCCGAAGTCGGCCACCACCGTGCCGTCCGGAGCGGTGAGGAGCCGGTCGGCGGTGACGGGTGTCCTGGCCAGGAAGGTGCGCCGGGGAAGCAGGGCCGGGAAGTCCGCGATCGGGTGCCTGCCGAGCGGGGTCGCCCGCTCCCACGCGGAGGGGTGCCCGGCGCCGAATTTGGCTCCGTCCAGATGCTCCACCGGATCGCCTTCGTCGTTGCGGTATCCGGACTGCCGGTAGGGGCCCTCGGCCACTTGCCAGTTATGTCCGGTTCCATGGACCTCGCGGCGGCCGTCGTCGTAGTCGACGTGGAGGTGGGCCAGGAGTCCGGGAACGCCGGCTGCCCTGCCCTGGCCCGGTCCGTACCAGTGGACCCTTGCGGAGAGGACCACGTCCCGCTTGCCGTTCTGCCCTGGTTCGGCCTTCAGCAGTGCGGTGACGTCGGCGGCGTCGTAATAGCCCTCGCCGGGGTAGCCGAACGAGGACGTCTCGAGGCAGGCCTCGCCGCCGATGCTGAACAGGGCCTGGTGGCTGGCCGCGGCAAACAGCCTGGCGCGGACCACGTTGCCTGACAGCGCAAGGTCGGTCCGGGCCAGCGTCCATTCGTCGGGTTGGCGGTGGGCCGTGGTGCGCTCCCACTGGGCGAGGCACGCATGGGCGTTGTCAGTGCCGGCGTCGAACCGGTGGTGAAGGATCCGGCGGTCAGGGAGTGTTGTGCCGCCTGGGCCGGCGTGCGGACTTGGATCGGAATGCTGATCCGCCGGGGTGGCGTCGGTGACGAAAATGGATGCGTATTCAGCCTGGCTGCGCGGACCCTGGTGGAGGGCCAGGCGTCCCTGAAATCCGGCCGGGGCGGGCTCGTCCACCGTGAAGAGCTCCACGCCGTCGAGCGTGACCGCGATGGCGCATCCGTCGTCCGTTACCTTGAGGCCCTGCCAGGTGCCGGGGACAAGGTCCTTGCCGGGCAGCCGTTCCTGGACGACGGGTGTGTCGCGTTCCAGTTGGGCGATGGCCAGGATCTCTGTTGGCGGCACGGCTGCAGCGGGGATTTCCCAGCGGGCGGCACGCCGGAGAACCACGTTTCCGGCGGTATCCAGTTCCAGCAACAGCCCGGTGCCGGGACCGGTGGTGCGCAGGAGCAGGCCGGCCCATCCCATGGCCGGCCGGAGGCGCGCCTCCAGGCTGACGTGGCGGAGGGGCGGGCAGGGAAGTGGCAGGAACGGCGAACCGGCAACCCGCAGCGCGCCGTCCAAAACTTCCAGCGGGGCGCGGCCGCCGGGCGTCCTGCGGATCCACTCGGCGTTCCACTCCGGCGTGTCGAGTCCCGTGCTGAAGCCGTGTTCCGCGGACCACGGCCCCGGCAGGCCTACCGCGTCGTGGAGCTGCACGGTCCAGCGGTAGTCGGCGTCGGGCCCGAGGTCCGGGCCGCCGTATGGCACAAAGTGCTGTTCGCTGGAGGCCACAACACCCGAATCCCACAGCAGCGTGCCGGCCGCATCACAGAGCCGCAGCTGGTAGGCGCCCTGGTAGCAGGAAGACGGATCGCTGCCCGGTGCGCCAACCAGCTCCCAGCCGAAATGCGGGCGCTTTGAGGCCGTCAGGCAGGCTTCGAGTCCGTCCGTCAGCAGCGCGACAGCGGCAAGCGGGCCCGTCACCGTTCCCCAGCCGCTGACGCGGCGTCGGCTGATCCGTCAGCCAACCCGTCAGCCAACCCGGCAGCTGATCGGTCAGCCGGCCCGGCGGCCAACCCGGCAGCTGATCGGTCAGCCGGCCCGGCGGCCAACCCGGCAGCTTCCTCCGGAGTCAGCGTGCCGTCCGCGATCCAGACCGTGAAGGCGCGTTTGACGGTTTTCCCGGCGGGCAGCTTCACGGGCCTGTTCCAGGCGAGGGCGGAGCCCACCCCCGGGTAGCCGGACAGCCGGACGAACCACGGATCCGGCGCCTCCGCAGGGGCGGTAAACACCAGGCTCGCGCGGCCGTCCGGGAAGTCGGCAGTCCACGCCAGCCAGGGCGAGACGGAGCCATGGACCTCGCTTTCACCGTGTTTGTCGGCTGTGAAGACCTCAGCCGCAGAGCATGCGGGCAGCCGCCAGAAGAATCCGCCGTAGCCGCTGCCAGCGGCGCCGTTGGAGCCGGGACCGCCCAGCGAGGCGTCCACGACGGCGGTCAGCTCAGTTGCCAGGTCCAGCCGCCAGGTACGGGCGTCCACCCGCACCGACCGGAGGCTGCGGCGCTCGCGGACAAGTTCGCTGCCGTCCGGTGCCTGCCAGCTCAGTTCCTGCTGTACGGAATCACCATCACGTGACCCCGGCGCTGAAGTGGCGGAAAGCTGCACGATCCGGCCGTGGTCCGGGCGTTCTTGATACCGTGCGGCGGCCCGGGTGTAGGTCTTTCCGCCCCAGAAGTTGATGCCGTTGACGTCCTGCAGGGCTATGCCTGCGCCTAGGTGCCAGGGGTGGTCCGCCGGGAGGTGATCGGTCACGGTGACTCCACCGAGCGTGCGCACCGGGTGCAGGTAGGGCCGGGGTGAGAGCCTCGCCGCGATGGCGGTGCCGTCCTGCAGGGTGGCCACCGTGGCGGCGCCGCTTGGCGCGGCCGCCTCCGCAGGGCCGCCGCCGTGCTGGCCTCCGGCCCGAACGGCCGGGTCCTCCCGAGCGGCCGGGTCCTCAACAGTGAGGTCCTGGAGAGCGGGGTCGCTGACAGTGAGTGAGGGCTTCTCCGCAGTGCCGGCCGCGGGCCGTGCCCATGGCAGGCCAAGCTCGCTGAAGGTGGCGTGCGCCGCCGTCGCGCGTTCCAGTGCGTCCTCGATGCCGGCGATCACGGCGTGGGCGGAATCGCCGTCGCCTGCCCAGTCGATGTACTGCCCGGGGATCAATGTAGGAGCATCGGCAGTGCGGATGGCTTCCAGCACGCGCATGAACGCGCCGCTGTCGGCGAGCGGACTGATGAGGGGCACTTCCTTGGGCGTGGCGTGCGGTGAGTGGCGCCGGCGCAGGTGCTCCAGCAGGTTCTCGGTGAGATCCTCCCGGCCGAAGACCTGGCTGCGCTCGCCGTCGGCAGCGCTGATGCTGAGGCGGTCCTCGGTGTAGTGGAATACTGCCGTCCCTTCGCTGCCTTGGAGCGTGATGTACGGTTCCACGGATTCGGTGGCGCAGAGGGTTAGGGCGCAGGTGATGGGCAGTCCCGATGTGGTGCGGACCCGGATCACGGAGGTGTCGTCCGATTCAATATCGTTGGCGCGGTAGAGATCCGTTTCCACCGATTCGAGATCATCCAGGGTGCGTGCGCCGGCGATCCTCAGGGCGGTGGCGATGGCGTGCGCCAGCGGATTGGTGGCCACCCCGTCCACGACGTCGACACCGTTCAGGCTGCGTTTGCCGGCCCAGCGCGAACGCTTGTAATACGCCCGGTCCCGCACCCAGCGCCCCGTGGCGGAGATCCCCAGGAGTGTGCCGATCTCTCCCGCCGCAAGCAAGTCCTCTATGGCCTGCAGGGCGTGGGATCCGAGGCTCTGGAACCCGATCTGGACGCTGCGCCCGGCTTCAGCGGCGGCCTCCTGCAGCCGGTTGAAATCAGCAAGGGAAGCCACCGGGGGCTTTTCCAGGTACAGGTCAGCGTGGGGGAGGGCGGTCAGCGCCAGAGGGGCGTGCGTCTGGATGGGCGTGGCCACGATGACGAGGTCCAGAGCCGGGGTTGCCGCCAGGAGTTCGTCAAGGTTGCTGAACACTGCCGTCTCGGGAGGAAGGGCGCCCGGAGCGGGCGGATTCGGATCAGCAACAGCCACGAGGGCGACGGCGCCGCTTGCCTGCAGCCGTTCAAGGTTGCGGAGGTGGTGTGTTCCAAAGCCATGGACTCCGACGAGTGCCACCCTGGCCGCAGCGGTGGTGGGGAGTTTGCGTTCCTCCGGGACGGGCTCGGACAGGGTGCCCATGGCTCTCCTCTTCTATCCCCGGGACGGGGGTGTTGACGTCGGTGTCTGTTCAGGAAATCGCGGGCCGGGTTGGACCGGAGCTTGGACCGGAGCCGGGGCCGGGGCCTTGGCTAGCAGGGGCCTTGGATTTCTGCCTTCAGCCTAGGCCGGGCTGCCCGGCATAACCCATGGTAAGCGCTTTCCAAAATTATGGTGGCCCCAGCATATCCCGGTTTCCCGATTCATGTAACGATTCAAATTGAACCTTGACCGTCTCTGCAAAAGCGTCTACATTTTCGAGAAACCGCTTACTTACGTGACGTGGACCACTGCGGCCCCCGTTTCTGCAACGATGGAGAGTTTGGAGGCTTGGCATGCTGGCTGGAAGTTTTAGCGCGAAGGCATATTCATTCTTCGACACCCTGCTGTGGATTGCGTGCCTGAATCTGCTCTGGATTGTGTTCTCGATTGCGGGTTTGGGGGTGTTTGGCGTTGGTCCCGCGACCGCGGCTGCCCAGATCCTGGTACGCCGCAGGGTGCGGGGTGAGGCCGCCCCGCTGCTTCGAGCGTTCACGAGGGAATTTGGTCGCAACTTTGGCCGGGGAAACGGCCTCGCGCTGCCGGTTATACTGGCCGGCTCAGCCCTTGGGCTGAACTGGAACTACTTCTCCGCCTCCGGTGACCTCCTGTCGCAGTTGA
The DNA here is from genome assembly GCF_030812315.1 of Arthrobacter oryzae. Lineage (GTDB taxonomy): Bacteria > Actinomycetota > Actinomycetes > Actinomycetales > Micrococcaceae > Arthrobacter > Arthrobacter oryzae_B. The sequence continues at coordinate 81,324 of NZ_JAUSSM010000009.1, forward strand.
TGGCTGCCGGTGTGTTCCTTGCTGCCATCTTCCTGGTTGCCGTGGTCTGCCACCTTTTCCCCATGTTTGCCCGCTATGAGTTGCCGCTTCCGCAGTACCTTGTGATGTCCTCGCGGTTTGCCTTCCGGCACCTGGCAGGCACCGCGATCCTGCTGTTCGTGACCGCGGCCGCCCTGTATGCAAGCCTGGCCCTGCCCGGGCTTATTCCGTTCTTCAGCATCGGCGCCTGGCTGTATGTGACCGGCTGGCTGTGCGATCGGTTCTTCGCCGCCAACGACGAATCCGTGACGGCAGCTGCTGAAGCCATCGGTGCCGCTGAGGTTTCGGACGCCCGTCACCACCACCCTGCCGCCACCATCGGGGCCCCGGTTGCCTGAGGTGGGTGCCTGCCGGCCCTGCGGACGTGCGGCGGGCGGCGCGGGCGCGCGCTGCCGGGAGGTCTCTGCGCTCGACGAAAATCTTTATCGCCTGCCCGCGACTGAAACGTATCAAAATCAGCGACGCTCCGGGCCACCACCAAACCACCACCAAAACTCAGTCAGCCAACCCCGACGAAGTGGAAAAGGAAAACACCATGACCCGCAGAAAACTCAGCCTGGCGGCCGCCGTCGTGACCGCCACCGCCCTGACCCTCACGGCCTGCAGCGGAGGTGAAGCACCGGCTGCGGACACGTCGAAGATCAGCATCATGGCGCCTTTCCTGGAGGCGCAGCCACCGTCGGCCGACGGTGCCGTGCAGCAGAAGCTCGAAGAGCTCACCGGCAAGGACATCGGCATTACGTGGACGCCGAATGCGTCCTATGAGGACAAGATGAACATCACGTTGGCGTCCTCCGAGATTCCCCAGGTCATGGTGGTTCAGAGCAAGTCGCCAGGGTTCGTCAAGAACGCGGAAGCCGGTGCCTTCTGGGATCTCACCGACAAGCTGGACGAGTACCCAAACCTGAAAACCACTTTCCCGGAGGTTGAGCAGAACGCCAGCATCAACGGCAAGGTCTACGGCGTCTTCCGCGCCCGCAACCCCATCCGTGCGGCGGTGATGTTCCGCCAGGACTGGCTGGACAAGCTCGGGCTGAAGGCGCCGGAGACCACCGAGGATCTGTACAAGGTGGCCAAGGCGTTCACCGAACAGGATCCGGACGGCAACGGCCAGGACGATACCTGGGGCATCACTATTCCCAAGTGGGGCGCCCTGGGCTCCAACAGCCCCTACGACATCATCGAAGAGTGGTACGGCGCCGGCAACCGCTGGACCGAGAAGGACGGAAAGCTGATTCCGAGCTTCGAGACCGAGGAGTTCCTCGAAGCAAACCGCTTCGTCAAGAAGATGGTTGACGAGAGACTCATCAACCCGGACTTCGCCACCTTTGACGGGACCAAGTGGAACGAACCGTTCTTCAACGGCAAGGGCGGCATCATCGTCGACGTCGACTCCCGCGTAAGCGTCCTCATCAACCTGTTCAAGCAGGCCAACCCCAATGACTTCGAAAACAAGGTTGGATTCGTCGGCAACCTCAAGGGGCCCGACGGCGAACTCAACGCACACCCGACGGACGGCTACTCCGGCTTCCTGGCCGTTCCCAAGACCAGCGTCCGGACCGAGGCTGAGCTGAAGAACGTCCTGGAGTTCCTGAACACCATGAACGGCAAGGAAGTGGCTGCCCTCCTCAACAACGGAATCGAGGGGGTGAACTTCACTGTCGAGGACGGAAAGGCCGCCACCATCAAGCCCGAGACAGCAGAGGGCAAAGCTGTGTCCACCGACATCAAGAGCTACGCGCAGCTGGGCACCAACGTCACCGGCAACAACTTCTACCCCGTCAAGCAGGCCTCGGACTACGAGCAGCAAGTCTTCGACAAGCGGGTTGAGGTCATGGCGGAGGACCTGAAGAGCGCCGTCTACAACCCGGCCGCGGCCTTCGTGTCACCCACCTACGTTGCCAAGGGCGCGCAGCTGGACAACATCGTGGCCGATGCGCGGATCAAATACCTGGCCGGCCAGATCGACGAGCAGGGCCTGAAGGATGCCATCAAGCTCTGGAAGGCCAGCGGCGGCGACAAGGTCCAGGAAGAAATCAACAAGCTCTGGCAGGACAGCAAGTGACAACGTCCACCGTTGACGTCAAAGCCCCGGAGCAGGCGCCGCCACCCGCGCCTGCCCCTGGGCGGCGACGCCGCTTCGCCGTCCACTTCGCCCACTACAAGTGGCTCTACCTCCTCCTTCTCCCCGGAGTGGTCTACTTCGCGGTCTTCCGCTACGCCCCCATGTATGGCGTCAGCATCGCGTTCAAGGACTACGTCCCTTTCCTGGGCGTCAATGGCAGCCCGTGGGTGGGCTTCCAGCACTTCCAGGACTTCTTCAGCAACCCGGACTTCGGCCGGCTGCTGGGCAACACCCTGATCCTCGCGTTCCTGAACCTGGGGATCGCCTTCCCGCTGACCATCGTCCTGGCGCTGTTGCTGAACGAGGTCCGCCTGTCCATCCTCAAACGCACGGTCCAGACCCTCGTCTACATCCCGCACTTCCTGTCCTGGACCATCGTGGCGTCGCTGAGCTTCCTGCTGTTCGCCCTGGATTTCGGGCCGCTGTTCCTGTTCATCAACTCGGTGCTTGGCACGGACATTGACTTCCTGTCCGACCCTGCCTGGTTCCGGCCGCTCATTGTCCTCCAGGAGATCTGGAAGAACACCGGCTGGGGGACCATCATCTTCCTGGCCGCCCTGGCCACCGTGGACCAGGACCAGTACGAGGCCGCGATCATCGACGGCGCGGGCAGGTTCCGCCGCGTCTGGCACATCACGCTGCCGGGCATCCGCTCCACGATCATCGTGATGCTCATCCTCGCGATCGGGCAGATGCTGAACACCGGTTTCGAACAGATCTACCTCATGACCAATGCCCTCAACCGGTCCGTGGCAGACGTCTTCGACACTTACGTGTACTTCGTGGGCATCACACAGGGCGCCTACAGCTACAGCACCGCCGTGGGATTGTTCAAGTCCCTCGTGGGCATCGTGCTGATCTTCGGCACCAACTGGCTGGCCAAGCGATTCAACCAGAGCGGACTGTTCTAATGAAGATTCACAACACCACCGGCGGGCGGATCTTCGATGCCGCCAACTACGTCTTCCTGACGGTGATCGGCGTCCTGACGCTGCTGCCGTTCGTGTACGTGTTCGCGGGCTCCTTTGCCACCGAAGCCGAGATCACCCGCCGCGCCTTCTTCGTGTGGCCGGAGCAGTTCAGCCTGGGTTCCTACGAGTACATCTTCTCCACTCCCGCCTTCATCCGCGCCCTGGTCACCACGGTGCTGGTCACGGTTGTGGGCACGGTGGTGCAGCTGATCCTGACGGTCACCATGGCCTACCCGCTGGCCAAACGGAACCTCCGCGGCCGCCAGCTGATCCTGTCACTGGTGGTCTTCGCCATGGTGTTCTCCGGCGGCATGATCCCCACGTTCCTTTTGATCAAGGACCTGGGCCTGCTCAACAGCTACTGGGCGCTGATCCTGCCGGCTGCGATCAACCCGTTCAGCCTGATCATCATCAAGAACTTCTTCCAGGAACTCCCTCAGGAGCTCGAGGAGTCCGCCAAGATGGACGGCGCCACCGAGGTCGGGATCCTCTGGCGGATCCTGCTGCCGCTGTCCAAGCCGGTGCTGGCCACGTTCGCGCTGTTCTACGCCGTGGGCATCTGGAATGACTTCATGTCGCCGCTGCTGTACCTGAGCGACAACTCCAAGTGGACCCTGCAGATGTACCTCCGCCAGGTCACCGCGTCCAGCGACCTCCTTGGCACCGGCAACGTGGACCCGAACTACATACCGCCGGAACAGGGCATCAAGTTCGCCGTGATCGTGGTGGCCACCCTGCCCATCCTGATCTTCTACCCGTTTTTGCAGAAGCACTTCGCCAAGGGAATGCTGATCGGCTCCGTCAAGGGCTGAGCTGCGCCGCACCGGGCGTCACCGCCAGTCACTGCCCCCGCCTCACCTCCAACCCCCACTCCCCAACCGCCATCTGACAGAAAGGCCGAAGATGAAGATCCTCCTGGCCGGCGACTCGACGGTCGCCAATTGTCCCACCCATGAGTACCCGATGAGCGGCTGGGGCGCGCACCTTGCCCCGCACGTCTACACGTGGGGATCAGTCCACAACTTCGCCAAGGGCGGGGCCAGTACGGAGTCCTTCCGGGTCGAAGGCCTGTGGGATGCGCTGCTGGAGCTGGCCGGCGAAGGCGACGTGGTGCTGATCCAGTTCGGCCACAACGACCAGAAGCGCCCGCACCTCGCGGCCAGGACCGGCTACGCGGCGAACCTGCGGACAATGGTTGCCGAAGTGGGCGCGCTCGGTGCGGTGCCCGTGCTGTGCAGCTCAGTGGAACGGCGCCATTTCCTTGCCGGCGCCGGGACCGAGGGCAGGGCCGGGACCGTGCTGGAGCAGAGCCTGGAGGATTACCCCGAAGTGGTCCGGGAGCTCGCGGCGGAGCTTCATGTCCCGCTGATCGATCTCACCAGCTGGACGCGCGGTCTCTACCTGCGGCTCGGCGTGGAGGGCTCCAAATCCCTGTTCTGCCACTTCGGCCCGGGGGAGCACGCCCACTGGCCGGACGGCCTGGCGGACAACACGCACTTCCATGTTGACGGCGCCCGGCTGGTGGCGGAGCACGTCGCTTCGCAGTTGGCGGCCCGGCTGGCATCGCCGGGACTCGCCGTACCCGAGGGAACCCGCCGGCACTCCGCGGCTGCGTCCGTCTGATGGGAACGCCGGCGGAAAAGTCCGGAGGCCTGCTGTACAGCAACCCGCTCGCCGGTCCGGAGGACGTGGCGGACTGGATTGCCGAGGGCCCGGTCAGCCTGGCCGGGCATCCGGCAGCGGACGACGACGGCGGGACGGCACCTGCCGCTGACCTCCTGCCGGGGGCACTGCTGCTTTCCGGGTCAAAGGACGAGGAAGACTTCGGCGACCATGCCCACTGGACGATCTGGTGCCCGGTGGAGTTCCCGGACCGGGTGAGGGTCAGCTGGGAGTTCCTCCCCCTCGCGGAGCCGGGGCTGGCCATGGTGTTCTTTTCGGCGGCGGGCCACGGCGGACGGGACCTGTTTTCGGGCGCCCTCGCGCCGCGCACCGGCTACTACCCGCAGTACCACTCAGGCGACATCGACGCCCTGCACGTCTCGTACTTCCGGCACAAGCACGCGGAGGAGCGGGCGTTCCGGACCTGCAACCTGCGCAAGAGTGCCGGTTTCAAGCTGGTGGCGCAGGCAGCGGACCCGCTGCCGCCCACGGAGGATGCACTGGATTTCTACCGCATGGAGCTAGTCAAGGACGGGCCGGAGGTGGCCTTTTCCATCAACGGACTGCCCGTGCTGGCGTGGCGGGATGGGAGCCGCAGCGTGCTGGGCGGGGGCTATCTCGGCTTCCGGCAGATGGCGCCGCTGCAGGCTGCCTACCGGAACCTGGTGGTGCAGGCGCTGTAGCCTCCCTCTTAGCGCGAACGGACACTTGCGGCCCTAGCCGCAAGTGTCCGTTCGCGCTTCGCCTCCGTGATGCCATCCGCGGGCATCCCCGCGGATGGCATACTGCTTCCATGGCCGAACCAGCGCTGCGCCTCACCGACGTCGATCCCCGCGAATTCATCGCGTCGGTCGACCATCCCGTCCGCCGGGCCGATGCCGAAATCCTGCTGGAACTGATGGAGGATGTCACCGGCCAGCCGGCGGCGATGTGGGGACCGTCGGTCATCGGCTTCGGGCACTACCACTACCGCTATGCGTCAGGCCACGAAGGCTACGAGTACACGATGACGGTGATGCACAGCCCGTCCCCGGAATCCGTGCCCACCCGCAAGCCGCGCGCATAGACCGAGCCTGATGGTGCGGACAATGGCCAGCGACCCCGCTCTGCTCGACTGGTTGCTCGACGCCGACCCGGCTTTGCGCTGGCAGGTCGAGCGCGACCTCGCGGGCGCCCCGCCGGAGATGTGGGGTGCAACCCGGGCAGAGGTCGCGACGGACGGGTTCGGGGCGCGGCTGCTCGCGCTGCAGGATCCCGACGGCCAGTGGGCGGGCGGGGCGTTCTTCCCCAAAGACTTCGACTTCCACGGCCCCGAGGCAGCCGGAGATGCGGGGCAGCCCTGGACCGCCACGACGTGGGCGCTCAACATGCTGCGTGACCGGGGGCTCGATGCTGCCGCCCTCGCCGGCACCGCCGAACTGCTCGCCAGGAACAGCCGTTGGGAGTACGGGAACCTGCCGTACTGGGGCGGCGAAGTCGACTGCTGCATCAACGCCTTACACCCTCGCCAACGGCGCGTGGCTGGGGGCGGATGTCTCTGGAATCGCCCGGTGGTTCCTCGACCACCGCATGGCCGACGGCGGTTGGAACTGCGAGTGGGTCGAGGGCTCGACGCGCTCATCGTTCCATTCCACCCTCAATTCCCTCAAAGGCCTGTTGTACTACGAGGGCGCGACCGGGGGCAGCAATGCGTTGCGCGCGGTCCAGCTGCGTTCTGCCCGAAAGGCCGGCGAGGAGTACCTGCTTCAGCGCCGCCTGCTCCGGGCCCTGTCAACAGGGGAGCGCGTCGGGCCGTGGGCGACCCGGTTCGCGTATCCGTTCCGCTGGTTCTACAGCGTGCTCAACGCGGCCGACTACTTCCGGGCAGCAGCCCTGCACGACGGTGCCTCGCCGGATCCGCGGCTTGCCGACGCCATCGAAGCGATACGCGCCGCCCGCCGTCCCGACGGCACCTGGCTGCAGGAGCGCCGCCATCCCGGACGGGTGTGGTTTGAAGTCGACGTGGCTCCCGGTGAGCCGTCCAAGTGGCTTACGTTCTACGGCACGCGCGTGCTGGCCTGGTGGGACGGTGCTGCCCGAGTTTAGTCCGGCCGGGATTCCCCATTAGGGACTGTTCCGCGGCCTCCGGTAACGCCTAGCCCGCGGAAGCCCCCGCCGTGCTCTGCCGCACCACCAGCTCCGGGGTGAAGATCACCGCGCGGTGATGGGGCCGCACGGAAGTGGGTCCCATGGCGTCCAGTTCCTCGGCCAGCAGCTCGATCGCGGTCCGCCCCAGCGCTTCCGTGGGCTGCCGGATGGAGGACAGGGGCACGACGGCGGACACGGCGAAGTCGATGTCGTCGTAGCCGATCAGTGCGATGTCCTCGGGGATCCGCAGCGTGTGCATCATGGCGAGGGACTGCATGACGCCGAGGGCCAGCAGGTCGTTGGCGCAGAACACGCCGTCCGGAAGCTCCTCGGCGCTGCGGCGGACCAGTTGGTTGCCCACGCCCCGCCCAGCCAGGACCGTCTGCCCGGCGGAATCCAGGACTTCCAGGGAAGCGTCCGGAACCTCGGCGATGGCGCGTTGCGCCCCCTGGAGACGGTCCGCCACCTGGCGTATCGACGTCGGGCCTCCCACGAAGGCAAGCCGACGGCGGCCCAGGTCCAGCAGGTGCCGCGCCGCAAGGTAACCGCCGGCGTCGTCGTCAACGGAGACGGAACTGTACTTCGTCTCGTCTGCCAGCCGGTCCACCAGGACAGTGGGCACCCCGCGTTCGCGCAACTGGTCCAGGCGCTCGGTGACATCGCCCACCGGCGAGATGAGCAGGCCCTGGACCCGCTGCTCCTGGAAGAGGTCGATGTAGTTCGATTCGCGACTGGCGTCGTGCCCGCTGTCCCCGAGCAGGACGGCGCTGCCTTGCAAAGCGGCGGCGTCCTCGGCAGCGCGGACCACGGAGGTGAAGAAGGGGTTGCCTACGTCGAGGACGATCAGGCCGATGGTGCGGCTGTGCCCCGCCCGGAGCTGGCGGGCCGCATCGTTGCGGACGAAGCCCAGTTCGTCGATGGCCTGCAGCACCCGGTCCTTGGTCCGCTGAGAAACCCGGTCCGGGTAGTTCAGGACGTTGGAAACTGTTCCCACTGCCACGCGGGCATGGTTTGCAACGTCCTTGATGCTGGCTGACCGTGACATCTTTCTCCAAGCTCTCTCTTGCGGGGCGGCGTGCAACCGCCTGGACCGGACCCCTGACCAATTGTCCTTGCCAGGGTGGCGTTCGGGTCGGACGAAACGGTTCAGCCAGCAGATAAATGGTTTTCAATCGCTGACAATCTCTTGACACCTACTCGAATTCAAGAGTACTTTGAATCGTAACAATGAAACGATTCAAAGAATCTGAATTTCAGGAGAGTCGCAGATGAGGGTGTGTTTTCGCTCCTCAGTCCAACCGGGACTGATCGATGAGTACAGGCGCCGGCACGCCGCCGTCTGGCCGGAGATGCTCCGTGCGCTCAAGGACGCGGGCTGGCACAACTACTCGCTCTTCCTGGCCGACGACGGGCTGCTGGTGGGCTACGTGGAGTGCGACGACTTCGACGCCGTGCGGGCACGGATGGCACTCACCGAGGTCAACGCCCGCTGGCAGGCGGAGATGGCCACGCTCTTCGAAGACACGGAGCAGCCCCCTGACACAGGATTTGTGGCGCTCGAGGAGATCTTCAACCTGGAGGACCACTTGGCCACGGCCAACGCCGCGGATTAGCCCAGCGTCAAGGGCAGCGGGACCTACCGACGACCGCATGCAGCCGACGCGGGAGTCGGCACACAACAGACAATCGCACCACGAGAGACCGGAAGAACCATCATGAATGACGTAGCAACGGCGCTGGGCAGGCTCGGCGAGCTTGCCATTGAAGTACCCTCCTGGGCCTATGGCAACTCGGGTACCCGCTTCAAGGTGTTCGGCACGCCGGGCACCCCGCGGACGGTGCAGGAGAAGATCGCGGACGCCGCGAAGGTGCACGAACTGACGGGCCTGGCTCCGACCGTTGCGCTGCACATTCCGTGGGACAAGGTGGACGACTACGCTGCCCTGCGCGAGTATGCGGCAGGCCTGGGCGTGGGCCTGGGCACCATCAATTCCAACACGTTCCAGGATGACGAGTACAAGTTCGGCTCGCTGACGTCCTCCAACGAGACCGTCCGGCGCCGGGCCATCGCCCATCACCTCGAATGCATCGGGATCATGCACGCCACCGGCTCGAAGGACCTGAAGATCTGGCTGGCGGACGGTACCAACTACCCGGGCCAGGACGACATGCGCGGCCGCCAGGACCGGCTGGCCGAGTCGCTGCAGGAGATTTACGCCGGTCTTGGTGATGAGCAGCGGCTGGTGCTGGAGTACAAGTTCTTCGAGCCGGCTTTCTACCACACTGACGTTCCGGACTGGGGCACGTCCTACGCGCAGACCCTGGCGCTGGGTGAAAAGGCGTTCGTCTGCCTGGACACCGGCCACCATGCCCCGGGCACCAACATCGAGTTCATCGTGATGCAGCTGCTGCGCCTGGGCAAGCTGGGTTCCTTCGACTTCAACTCCCGTTTCTACGCCGATGATGACCTGATCGTGGGCGCGGCGGACCCGTTCCAGCTGTTCCGGATCATGTTCGAGGTGATCCGCGGCGGCGGATTCGGCAAGGGCTCAGGCGTGGCGCTCATGCTGGACCAGTGCCACAACCTGGAAGAGAAGATCCCGGGCCAGATCCGCTCGGTGCTGAACGTCCAGGAGATGACGGCGCGTGCCCTGATGGTGGACACCTCAGCGCTGAGTGAGGCCCAGAAGGCCGGCGACGTCCTGGCCGCGAACGCGGTCTTCAACGACGCCTTCTACACGGACGTCCGCCCGGCACTGGCCGCATGGCGTGAATCCCGCGGCCTGCCCGCGGACCCGATGGCCGCCTTCAAGGCCAGCGGTTACCAGAAACAGATCAACGAGGACCGCGTGGGCGGCCAGCAAGCCGGATGGGGCGCATAGAGCATGAGCATGCAGAACACAGCGAATAAGACTGTTGAAGAACTGATTGCCCGTTCCAATCGCCTGGGTGCGGACAAGCGGAACACCAACTTCGCCGGCGGCAACACCTCGGCGAAGGGCACGGAGAAGGACCCTGTGACGGGCGAGGATGTCCAGCTGCTCTGGGTGAAGGGCTCCGGCGGGGACCTGGGCACGCTGACGGCCGGGAACCTTGCGGTGCTGCGCCTGGACCGGTTGAACGCTTTGAAGAACGTGTACCCGGGTGTTGAGCGTGAAGATGAGATAGTGGCCGCGTTTGATTACTGCCTGCATGGCAAGGGCGGGGCGGCGCCGTCGATTGACACCGCGATGCACGGGCTGGTGGACGCCGCGCATGTGGACCACCTTCACCCGGATTCGGGGATCGCGATTGCCACGGCGGTGGATGGGGAGGCCCTGACCGCCAAGATCTTCGGCAACAAGGTGGTGTGGGTGCCGTGGCGCCGGCCCGGTTTCCAGCTGGGCCTGGACATCGCCGCGATCAAGGACGCCAACCCGCAGGCTGTCGGCACCATCCTGGGCGGGCACGGCATCACCGCCTGGGGCGCCACCAGCGAAGAAGCAGAGCAGAACTCGCTGTGGATCATCGACCAGGCCGAGAAATTCATTGCCGACAACGGCCGCACCGAACCGTTCGGTGCGAAGCTGCCCGGCTACGGTGCCCTCCCGGAGGCTGAGCGCCGTGCGAAGGCCGCCGCGCTGGCGCCGGTGATCCGCGGACTGGCGTCCACGGACAAACCGCAGCTGGGGCACTTCAGCGATGACGCCGTCGTGCTGGACTTCCTGGAAGCCGCCGAGCACCCGCGGCTCGGCGCGCTGGGTACGTCCTGCCCGGACCACTTCCTGCGCACCAAGGTCAAGCCGCTGATCCTGGACCTTCCCGCGGACGCTTCGATCGAGGACTCGGTCGCCCGGCTGCAGGAGCTGCACGCGGACTACCGCGAGGATTACCAGGCGTACTACGACCGGCACGCAACCCCGGAAAGCCCGGCCCTGCGCGGCGCGGACCCGGCGATTGTGCTGGTCCCGGGCGTGGGCATGTTCTCCTTCGGTGCGAACAAGCAGACCGCCCGCGTTGCCGGGGAGTTTTACATCAACGCGATCAATGTGATGCGCGGCGCCGAGGCGATCTCCACGTACGCCCCGATCGAGGAATCCGAGAAGTTCCGGATCGAGTACTGGTCCCTCGAGGAAGCCAAGCTCGCCCGCCTGCCCAAGCCGAAGTCGCACGCCACCCGCATCGCGCTGGTCACCGGTGCGGCATCGGGCATCGGCAAGGCCATCGCCACCCGCCTCGCCGCGGAAGGCGCCTGCGTGGTGATCGCGGACCTGAACCTGGAGAACGCGCAGGCCGTCGCCGCCGAGCTCGGCGGTCCGGACGTTGCCATCGGCGTGCAGGCCGACGTGACCGACGAGGCGCAGATCGCCGCCGCCATCCAGGAAGCGGTGCTGGCGTTCGGCGGACTGGACCTGGTGGTCAACAACGCCGGGCTGTCCATCTCCAAGCCGCTGCTGGAAACCACGGAGAAGGATTGGGACATCCAGCACAACGTGATGGCCAAGGGCTCCTTCCTGGTGGCCAAGGCCGCGGCGAAGGTCATGATCGACCAAGACATGGGCGGGGACATCATCTACATCTCCTCGAAGAACTCCGTGTTCGCCGGCCCGAACAACATCGCCTACTCCGCGACCAAGGCCGACCAGGCCCACCAGGTCCGGCTCCTCGCAGCCGAGCTCGGTGAGTACGGCATCCGGGTCAACGGCATCAACCCCGACGGCGTGGTTCGCGGCTCCGGGATCTTCGCCGGCGGCTGGGGCGCCAAGCGCGCCGCGGTCTACGGCGTCGACGAGCAGGAGCTGGGCAAGTACTACGCCCAGCGCACCCTGCTCAAACGCGAAGTGCTGCCCGAGCACGTGGCCAACGCAGCCGCCGTGCTCACCAGCGCCGAACTGTCCCACACCACCGGCCTCCACATCCCCGTGGACGCCGGTGTGGCAGCCGCGTTCCTGCGATGAGCACCGTGCCACCAACAGCGGACTCCGCCCCGGCCACGGCCCGGGCAGTGTCCGCCGGCAGTGTGTTCGCTGCCGTCGATATTGGTGCCTCCTCCGGACGCGTCATCCTAGGGCGCGTTTCAGACGGCGGCGCCGGGTCTGAAGGCAAAGCGACGCTGGAAACCGTGCACCGCTTTCCCAACGGGGTGGTGGAGTCCGGCGGCGGGCTGCGCTGGGACTTCGACGCCCTGTTCGCCGAGGTCCTGGCCGGGCTCGCTGCCGCGGCCCGCGTCGCCGGGGAGCGCGGCGAAACGATCAGCAGCATCGGGATCGACACCTGGGCGGTGGACTACGGCCTGGTCAACACCGCGGGCGAGCTGACGGCGCAGCCGTTCAGCTACCGCGATGACCGCAGCCGCGCCGCCGTCGCCCCGGTCCACCAAAAACTGGACCCGGCCCGGCTCTACGCCACCACCGGGCTGCAGTTCCTGCAGTTCAACACGATCTACCAGCTCGCCAGCGAACCGGACCTGGACGGTGTCCAGGCCCTGCTCATCCCGGACCTGATCGCGTTCCTGCTCACCGGGGTCCGCCGCACCGAAGCCACCAACGCGTCCACCACCGGTCTGTTCGACGCTGTTGCGGGGGAGTGGGCCACCGAGTTCCTGGCCGCCCTGGACCTGCCCAAAAAGCTGTTCCCGCCGCTGATCCAGCCCGGCGAAACCGTCGGCACCCTGCTGCCCGGCATCGCCGCGCGCACCGGACTGGGCCAGGCAACGAAGGTTGTGGCCGTCGGCTCGCACGACACCGCCTCCGCCGTCGCCGCCGTACCCGCCGGAGCAACCGGCACCGCCGGGGCAGTACCAACGCCAGCGGAGAAGTTCGCCTACATCTCCTCCGGCACCTGGTCCCTCGTCGGCGTCGAGCTTCCGAAACCGGTGCTCACTGAGGCGAGCCGGGCCGCGAACTTCACCAACGAGCGCGGCGTGGACGGCACTATCCGCTATCTCCGCAACGTCGGCGGACTCTGGCTGCTCAGCGAATGCCAGCGCACCTGGGCGCAGCAGGGATACACAGCCACACTCGACGAACTGCTGGCGTCCGCCGCAGCACTGCCGTTCGGCGGACCCCAGATCAACGCCGACGATCCGTACTTCATTGCCCCGGACAACATGCCCGAACGGATCCGCGCCGCCGTCCGCAACACCGGCTCCGTCCTCACCGACAACCCGGCTGCGATCACCCGGTGCATCCTGGACAGCCTCGCCGCCGGCTACGCCCGGACCATCACGGACGCCGAACGCCTGGCGGACGTTCCCGTGGACGTGGTGCACATCGTGGGCGGCGGCTCGCAGAACCGGCTCCTCTGCCAGCTCACCGCCGACGCCACCGGCAAACGCGTCATCGCCGGACCCGTGGAAGCCACAGCCCTCGGCAACGTCCTGGTCCAGGCCCGGGCCGCGGGCGCGGTCTCCGGCGGCCTCGCCGAGCTGCGGACGCTCGTGCGCGGCTCGCAGTCATTGGAAAGCTACCAGGCGGCGCTGGTCTGAGTGACGGGGGAGCGCGTCCAATAACGTCACCGCCAGTCGCGCTGGTACACAGTCCTCAACCTGGCGTCGTGGCGGATGGAAACCGCTGCGCCCGCCTGACAGGATCACAACCACAACCCGCCCATCACCCCGCTTCACAGAACCGGAATCCCCATGCCCCTTTTCGACCTACCGCTTGATCAGCTCCGAAACTACACCTCGGCTGTCACCGCTCCGGCGGATCTTGGTGCCTTCTGGGACCGCACCATCGGCGAGGCCCGGGCGTACCCGCTGGACGCAGTTTTCGAGCCCGTGGACAACTACCTGACAGTGATCGACACCTTCGATGTCACGTTTTCCGGCTTCGGCGGTGCCCCGGTTAAAGGCTGGCTGCACCTGCCGGCCAACCGGTCGGCGGACGAGCCGCTTCCCGTCGTCGTGCAGTACGTGGGCTATTCCGGCGGTCGGGGGCTGTCCAACCAGGACACCAAGTGGGCACAGGCCGGCTACGCGCACTTCATCATGGACACCCGCGGGCAGGGCTACGGCGGAAGCCTGGGGCACACCGCCGACCCGCATTCCTCAGCGGGCGACGTCGCGCATGCGGGGCTGATGACCCGCGGCATCGGAAGCCGCGAGGACTATTACTACCGGCGGGTCTACGTGGATGCTTTCCGGGCGGTGGAGGCCGCCCAGGCGCACCCCGCCGTCGATGCCTCCCGGGTGGTGGTGGCGGGCGTCAGCCAGGGCGGCGGCATCACCGTCGCGGTGGCAGGGCTTGTGGCCGGAAGGCTCGACGGCGTGGTCGCCGCCCTGCCGGATGTGCCCTTCCTGCAGGATTTCCCGCGCGCCATCGACATCGCGCCGCGCGGACCGTATCCCGAAATCGCCGCGTTCCTGGCCCGCCACCGGGAGCGTTACGAGCCCATCCTCGCCGTGCTGAACTACTTCGACGGCGTCAACCTGGGCCGGGCGGCTACGGCACCGGCGTTGTTCTCGGCCGCGCAAATGGACGATATTTGCCCGCCTTCCACAGTCTTCGCCAGCTTCAACGCCTACGGAACCGGCATGCGGGCAGGAACGGGAACCGGTGCCACCCCGGCCAAGGACATCGAGGTGTACCGGTTCAACAACCACGAGGGCGGCCAGGAACACCAGTGGAACCGCCAGCTGCAGTACCTCCGCAAGCTGCTCGGCTGAAACGGACTCCCGGCTTTCCCAACTGACTCGCAGTTAACGCCCCGAAATCGCGATTTCGGAGCGTTAACTGCGAGTCAGTTGGGGGAGGGGCGCGCGTCTGGCCCCCGCAACACAAGGTCGCGAAATGACGGGCGGGTTTGCGGAGAGCGTGTTCGGCCGTTATGGTCTTGGCTATGACTAACCGTTGGTATGCGTATTTTTCGTTGGCTCTGGAGGGGCCCGCGTCTAACTGACACGCACCCAACTTTCCTTCAGAGCCAACAGGGCAGAGATCATTCTCTGCCCTTCGCCATTTCTCCGGCGGGTTCTGATCTGGGCCCGCTCCGCACCATCCGGAACAGGACCCGTACCCATGAGCACCGCAGCAGCCACCGAAACGCATCAGAATTCACTGGAGACCACTGTCTCCCGGGACCGCACTGCATCCGCGCAGAAATCCACCTCAAACCTGCGCGTCAGCGAATTCCAGGCGCTGCCCTCACCCCAGGACATGATCTCGGAACTGCCGCTGGACGCCCGGGTGGCCGACGTCGTCGAACGCGGCCGGGACGAAGTCCGGGCCATCATGGACGGCGTGGATGATCGCCTGCTGGTGATCGTGGGACCGTGCTCCATCCACGACCCCAAAGCCGGCCTGGAATACGCCCGCCGGCTGGTGAGCCAGGCGGAGAAGCACCGGGAAGACCTGCTGATCGTCATGCGGACCTACTTCGAGAAGCCGCGAACCACCGTGGGCTGGAAGGGCCTCATCAACGATCCCCACCTTGACGGCAGCCATGACATCGCCACGGGACTGCGGGCCGCCCGCCAGTTCCTGAAGCAGGTCACCTCCCTGGGCCTTCCCACGGCCACTGAGTTCCTGGAACCGATCAGCCCGCAGTACATGGCGGACCTCGTTTCGTGGGGCGCAATCGGGGCACGCACCACCGAAAGCCAGATCCACCGCCAGTTGGCGTCCGGCCTGTCCATGCCCATCGGCTTCAAGAACGGGACCGACGGCGACCTGCAGGTTGCCGTTGATGCCTGCAGCGCCGCTGCGGCCTCCCAGGCCTTCCTGGGGATCGACGGCGACGGCCGCGCCGCGCTCGTGGCCACGGCCGGCAACCCGGACACGCACGTGATCCTTCGCGGCGGGCGCAAGGGCCCCAACTACTCCGCAGCGGACGTTGAAGCGGCGTCGGCAAAACTGGCCGCAAAGCAGCTCAACCCGCGGCTTATTGTGGACGCCAGCCACGCCAACAGCGGCAAGAGCCACCACCGCCAGGCCGAGGTGGCCCTCGAAATCGGAGCCCAGTTGGAGGACGGCGGAGCAGCCGCTTCGGCGGTAGCCGGGGTCATGCTGGAGAGCTTCCTGGTGGGCGGTGCGCAGAATCTGGATGTGGCCGAGCACGCTGCGGGCACCGACGAGCTGGTTTACGGCCAGAGCGTCACGGATGCCTGCATGGAGTGGGACGTCACGGCATCGGTGCTGGGCCAGCTTGCAGCGTCCGCCCGCAAGCGCAGGGACGCGCTGCAGGGCTGAATTTTCAGGGGATACACGGGGCACGCGCCAGGAAACTGGTTATTCGGAATGACTTTCACTATGGCACCATCAGCCACTAGAGTAACTAGCACAGGGTAGGTTGATGGCTCAGCATCGGCACACCGCAATGGGGTTTCAATGGGGTTGCCTTTATCAGCTGTTAACAAAAGGAATAAGGGAAATGTCCGCAGAGTCGAACTTCTCGAACGCTCAGTTCCTGACTGTGGCCGAAGTGGCCGAGCTCATGCGCGTTTCCAAAATGACCGTGTATCGCCTTGTCCATTCCGGAGAGATGCCTGCCGTCCGCTTCGGCCGGTCCTTCCGGGTGCCGGAGAGTGCCGTCGAACAGTACGTCAAGGGTGCTGTTGTGGAAGGCCAGTCGGACACCGCCTAGCTCCTCCCTGGCCGTCCCTGCCATGTGCCTTCCGGCGGGCGGTCAGTGGGTGCGCCGGATAAGCGGTACCCTGTTAGGGAACGTTTTTCGTTATTGTAAGAATCTGTTTGTTGTTTAGTCTGTTGCCTAGTCCACGGACCTCTTCCATCAGACAGGTACTCCATCTAGTTTGTAAGGAACTTTCGTGGGTTCAGTTATTAAGAAGCGTCGCAAGCGTATGGCCAAGAAGAAGCACCGCAAGTTGCTTCGTAAGACCCGCCACCAGCGCCGTAACAAGAAGTAGAGATACTTCATACAGCGTGAGATGCCCGTTGCCTTTGGCAGCGGGCATTTTTCTTTGGGCTGGGGCGGCGCCGACGGTAAGTGCGCCCTGACGCAAATGACCGGCGTACGCGGATTCCGGCGTGCTCAGGGATTTGGCGCGTCGCCGGTCGTGTGGGTTAGACCGTGGGGCCGCGGAAGCGGGTGAAGCCCCGCCAGAGGCCGTAGATTGCCCCGCCCACCGTCGCCGCCTTCAGGCCCAGCGTGGCGGCGCGGCGTCCCGACCGGAAGTCGTACACCGGCCAGTTGTTTTCGCGGGCATGCCGGCGAAGACGGGAGTCGGGGTTGATGGCCACCGGATGGCCCACCATGCTCAGCAGCGGAATGTCATTGTGCGAGTCGCTGTAGGCCCAGCAGCGCTTGAGGTCCAGGTCCTCGGCGTCCGCGATGCCCTGGACAGCCACTGCCTTGGCCTGCCCGTGCAGGATGTCGCCCACCAGCCGGCCGGTGTAGGCGCCGTCCTCAATCTCGCCCACTGTTCCCAGGGCTCCGGTCAGGCCCAGCCGTGTGGAAATCACGGTGGCCACCTCAATGGGCGTCGCCGTCACCAGCCACACCATGCGGCCCACCCGGAGGTGCTGCTGGGCCAGGGCCTTGGCACCGGGCCAGATCCTGGACTCGATCATTTCGTCGAAGACTTCCTCGCCGAGCGCTTTGATGTCCTCCACGGTGATGCCGGCCGCCAGCGTCAGCGCCGAATCGCGGACCGCGTGGACGTCGTCCATGTTCTCGCCGCGGAGGACGAACTTGAACTGCTTCCACGCCATCCCGGCCGCCTGCGGCAGGGTGAACGCGCCGCGCTGGTACATTTTGCGCGCCACGTGAAAGAGGCTGGCACCCTTCATGAGGGTGTTGTCGACGTCGAAGAAGGCGGCCTCGCCGTGATGCGACGCGCCGGCCGGCTGCCGGACTACGGCGACGTACTTCTCCTCGGGCATGCCTTGAGTCTAGTCAATGCCCGTCCGGCCTTGGTGACGTCGCGGCGGGACGGCGCCCAGGGATACGGTTGAGGTATGGCAAAACCCGACGTCGTCCTGATCACCAAAGCTGACTGCCACCTCTGTGAGGCGGCGCGCGACGCCGTCGGACGCGTTACCGCCGCGTTGGGACTGGAGTGGACGGAACAGTTGGTGGACAACCAGCCGGAGCTGCGCGAGCGGTATGCCGAAGAAATCCCCGTGGTTCTGGTTGACGGGATCCAGCGTGATTTCTGGAAGATCGACGAAACGCGCCTGGACCGGGTCCTGCGCCAGGCGATGGCCAAGTAGGGGCGGCGGGAGCTGCATGGGACGCGGCCGCACGACTCCGGGGCATGGCGGCATCGGGCGCAAGGCGCCGCGGCGCGCCATGACTCCTGCTTTGTTGGCAGTGCGGACGGGGCTCTAGAGTGGACTCACAACGCGACGCAATGGAGCAGATAGTGACTTCGCTGGATTCTTCCCCCGAGGCTGTCCACGGGGACGGCGGTACTGCGGCCAAGCAGATTCCGCCCGCGGCCGTGGCCCGGCTGACCATTTATTTGCGCGCCCTCACCACAATGCTGGCCGAGGGCGTTGAACGCGTCTCCTCCGAATCCCTGGCCGAAGCCTCCGGTGTGAGCTCGTCCACGCTCCGGAAGGACCTCTCGCATGTCGGGTCCTACGGCACGCGCGGCGTCGGCTATGAAGTGCAGTACCTCAGCCGCCATATCTCAGCAGCCCTCGGCCTCACCCGCGACTGGAAAGTGGCAATCGTGGGCGCCGGTAACCTGGGCAAGGCGCTGGCGCGGTACGGCGGCTTTGAGTCCCGCGGGTTCGACGTTGTGGCCATTTTCGACGCCGACCAGATGGTGGTGGGCAACGAAGTCGGCTGGCTGCGCGTCAGCGACGTGGCGGACCTCGAACCGGTCCTCCAGCGCACCGGAACCAACATGGTGGTGCTGGCGCTGCCTGCGGCTGTGGCGCAGGGCGTGTGCGACCGCGTCATCGCAGCCGGCGTGCGCAGCATCCTCAGCTTCGCGCCGGTGATGCTCCAGGTGCCGCCCGGAGTGAACCTGCGGAAGGTGGACATGGCCACGGAGCTGCAGATCCTTGCCTATCATGCACAGCGGATCAGGGGCCCGGAGGACGGCGAGTAGCTGACCGCCTGGCTGCCCTTCCCGCCTGCCCGCTCTGACCGCCTGGGAACCGTCCGACGACGCGCGTCCCGGTCTACCGCAGCGCCTAGCGGCCGTAAGGGTAGCCTGGCTGCCCGTACGGGCTCCCGAACGGCAGGTACTTCCTGAAGTACGGCGCGGACGTGGGGAGGTACAGGAGCACCATTGCCGCCACGCCGGCCAGGATGGACAGCGTGCCCAGCCCCATTTCGAGGAGGCCCGGCAGGGAGAGCGCCGCGAAGACGGTGCCGAGGATCCGTGCCCAGTTCCGGCCCTTCCTGATGTTGAACGCCACCAGCGCGTACATCAGGACTCCGACGGCGGCTATCAGCACCACCATTCCCACAATGACGCCCTTGATGGCTTCGAAATCCACGTCAGCTCCGCTGGTTGCCAGCCTGGCGTCGAACTGGCTGCGCATTGCGGGGTCGTCGATTGCACCTACCGACAGGAAGACGGAGAACACCCACAGGAGGCACGCGCCGATCAGCAGCCAGAAGGAGATGTCCACGAGCGGGGGAGCGGCACTGGAAGCGCTAGTCCGCTGCTGCGGCATCTCCGAAGGGTAGAGGAGGTGCTGCGGTTGCCCGAACTGCTGCGGCTGCCCGAACTGGGGGCTCTGGCCGTATTGGGGCGGCTCCTGGCCGTATTGCGGAGCCTGCGCATATTGCGGCGCCTGCGGGAAATGGGACGGATTCTGCCCGTACTGCGGCGGCTGCTGGCCGTACTGACCGCCAGATTGGGGATCATAAGGATACGACGGCGGGACGGGCGGAGTGCTCATGTTGATCCTTTGCGAGTCGGCTACTGACTAAACGCGTGTTGGGATCAGCCACGTCTTCCTGCCCCCAGCGTCACTTTGGTTACACGGTACCGCGCGATGGCGCCATCTGTGGATAGTTTTTGGCTCAATTTCGGCTCAAGGAGAGACAAGGCAAAGCGCAGCGGGCGCGGACTCCGGAGTCAGCGGCTGAAGCCGCCGGACCTTCCGAAGTCCACGCCCGCTGGCTGTGGAACTGGGGTGCTGCGTTGTGTGCTGCTTGGCTGCGGTGGCGACCGTCAGTGGCGCCGGACCGAAGTGTTAGCGGCCGTAGGGGTTGCCCGGCTGGGAGTAGGGGCTCCCGAAAGGCTGTTGCTTCTGGAAATACGGCGCGGAGGCCGGGAGGTAAAGCATCACAATCGCTGCGATGCCCAGGAGCGCCGAGACGGTTCCGATGCTGAGCGGGACGAGGCTGAAGATCGAAAGGGCGGCGAAGACGGTGCCGAGGATGCGTGCCCAGTTCTTGCCCTTGCGGACGTTGAAGGCAACCAGCGCGTACAGCCCTGCGCCGATCAGGCCCACGACAACCATCATGCCGATCACAAGGCCCTTGATCGACTCGAAGTCGACGTCCGCACCGCCGGCACGCATCTGCTCTTCGAACGTACTCCGCATGGCGGGGTCTTCGAGGGCCGGAATGGCTACCAGGATGGAAATGACTGACAGGACGCCCGCCGCAATGATCATCCAGAAAGCGTTGTTGACCATTTTCGGAACCCCGCCGGCGGCAGCACCCTGGGGCTGTTCGGACGGGTACTGGGCATACGGTGACTGGCCGTACTGCTGGGGTGCCTGGCCGTAGGGCTGCTGGGGCTGCTGGCCGTACTGCGGCGGTGTGCCCTGCTGTCCGAACTGCTGGGGCTGTTGGCCGTACTGGGGTGGTGTGCCCTGCTGTCCGAACTGCTGGGGCTGCTGGCCGTACTGGGGCTGCCCGTACTGCGGTGCCGCCGGGGAATGCTGGCCGTACTGCGGTGCCGCGGGGGACTGCGGGGCGTTCTGGCCGTACTGCGGTGCCGCGGGGGACTGCGGGGCGTTCTGGCCGTACTGGGGAGCGTCGGGGCCCGGCTTGTCCTTCTCAGGTTCGTTCGGGTTGGCCGGTTGGGCTGGAGGCGTGCTCATAGTGGTCCTTTGCGGGTCGACTACTGATTAAACGGGTACCGGGATCAGTAACGGTGCCCTGCCCCCAGCATGGTTTGCTTCCACCGTACCGCGCTCCGGCCGCGCGGTGGATCATTCCGCAGAGGTATTCCGAATTAGGCCCAGCGCATTAAGCACAAAGCCCCGCTCCGTCGCAGTGACGGAGCGGGGCGCTGTGTTGGTGCGGGGTGCTACTGGGCGCAGAAACTATGCGGCCGGTGCGATGAACGCGAGTTCAAGGTTGATGGCAACCTTGTCGCTGACCAGCACGCCACCGGCTTCCAGGACGGCATTCCAGGTCAGGCCGAAGTCCTTGCGGCTGATGGTGGTTTCAGCCGTGAGGCCGGCGCGGGTGTTGCCGAAGGGGTCCACAGCTACGCCGTGGAGCTCGGTCTCGAGGGCAACCGCGCGGGTGACGCCCTTGATGGTGAGATCGCCCTGGAGCTCGTAGGCGTCGCCCTTGGGAACGATCGTGTTGGACACGAAGGAGATCTCCGGGAACTTCTCGACGTCGAAGAAGTCTTCGCCGCGGACGTGGCCGTCGCGGTTGACGTCGCCCGAGTCAAAGCTGGCGGTCTGGATGGTGGCGTTGACCTTGGAGTCGGCAACGTTCTCTGAGAGGTCCAGGGTTGCTGCGGCGTCCTTGAACTGGCCGCGGACCTTGCTGATGCCTGCATGGCGAACGGTGAAGGCGATTTCGCTGTGCGAGTTGTCGAGGGTCCAGGTGCCGGTGGTGATGTTGGCGGGAAGTGCCATGGTGTTGCTCCTTGTGATCTGTGGTCGGAAATCTCTTGCGGAAGGATGTCTGATCGCCAGCTAAAACTTCTTTGGTTGAAGTCTCAACTAACTGCTTCACCCAGTATAAACATGCGTTTGCATCTTTTATTCCAACTCCATGGAACATTTCTTCAAACTTTCGAGTTCTACTTGGTGTAGAAGATTTCAGATCACCCGACATCTTTGAGAAACTGGTAAACATGCCCCAAGCCACTGTTCATCTCCTTCGCCACGGCGAGGTCCATAATCCGGACGGCATCCTCTACGGACGGCTGCCGGAATTCCACCTCTCCGCGCTCGGGCAGCAGATGGCCAAGACGCTCGCCGTTCACTTCAGCGACCGCGCTGCGCGGGGGGCGAAGATCGTTCACCTGGTGGCGTCACCGCTGACCCGCGCACAGGAAACAGCCCTCCCCATCTCCGAGGCGCTGAACCTGGAAATCAACACCGAGGACCGCATCATCGAGGCCGGTAACCACTTCGAAGGGCTCCGGGTCAACAAAGCCGAGCTCCTCAGGCCCAGGCACTGGCCGCATTTGCGCAACCCGTTCGTTCCGTCGTGGGGCGAGCCCTACAAGGAGCAGGCCGCGCGCGTCATCGCCGCGGTCCAGGACGCACGACTGCGTGCCATCGAACTGGGCGGCGACGGCGCCGAGGCCATCCTTGTCAGCCACCAGCTCCCCATCTGGTCCACGCGGCTCAGCGCCGAGGGCAAGCCCCTCTGGCACGATCCGCGCAAGCGCGAGTGCACGCTCACGTCGCTCACCTCGCTGGTGTTCGACGACGACGGCACCCTCCTGCGCGTGGAGTACAGCGAGCCCGCTGCCGCCCTTCTGCCCGGCGCGTCCAACACCCCGGGGGCCTGAGCGTGGCCGGATCCAGGATGAACAACGAAGGCAACTTCGCCAGCAAGGCGACGCGCCCGGCCTCCCGCCGCAGCGTCCTCGCCGCCGGCGGCCTGGGCCTGGCCGCCCTGACACTGGGGCTCTCCGCGTGTGCGCAGGAAGACGCCCTGGCCAAGCAGGCCAAGGCGGGGGACAACAAGAACTATGTGGCCGGTGACGGGTCCGTGACCGAATTCGCCGCTGCCGACCGCAAGTCCGCCGTCAGCATCAAGGGCACCCTCTTCGACGGCACTACCGTGGAGCCTGCGGACTTCGTTGGAAAAGTCACCGTGCTCAACTTCTGGTTCGCTGGCTGTGCGCCGTGCCGTGTCGAAGCGCCCTCGCTGGAAGCTCTGCACCAGGAGTTCAAGGAGCAGGGTGTGCAGTTCTACGGCGTGAACCTCCGCGACGAGAAGGCCGCCGCCGAGGCGTTCGACAAGACCTTCAACCTGACCTACCCCAGCTTCCATGACAAGGACGGGGGCGTGCTCCTGGCCGTCTCCGGGCTGGTTCCTCCGGGTGCCGTGCCCACCACGCTGGTGCTGGACAAGCAGGGCCGGGTTGCCTCCCGTGTCCTGGGGGAAATCCAAAAGGGCACGCTCAAGGCCCTTATTGCCGCCGCCGTGGCAGAGTAACGGCGGCGCCCTCACCGTGAACAGCCCCTTCGCCGAAGCCATCCTGAACGGTTCGCTGCTGCTTGCCATCCCGGTGGCGCTGCTGGCCGGACTCGTGTCCTTCCTGTCGCCGTGCGTCCTGCCGCTGGTGCCGGGGTACCTGGGCTACGTGACCGGACTGACCGGCGTGGACCTGGAGAAGCAGAAGCGCGGCCGGATGCTGGCCGGAATCGGCCTGTTCGTGCTCGGCTTCTCGGTGATCTTCGTCCTGCTGGGCGGGGCGTTCGGCCAGTTGGGGTCCATGATCAGCGGTGGCCAGAACGCCTGGATCACGCAGGTGCTGGGCGTCCTGGTCATCATCATGGGCGTGGTGTTCATGGGTGGATTCAGCTGGCTGCAGCGTGACGCCAAGATCCATGCCAAGCCGCCCGCCGGGCTGTGGGGTGCGCCGCTGCTGGGCATCACCTTCGGCCTGGGCTGGGCTCCGTGCATCGGACCCACCTACTCCGCCGTCCAGCTCCTGAGCATGTCCGGAGGGTCCTCGGCCGCCAAGGGCGCCTTCCTGGCCTTCGTCTATAGCCTCGGGCTGGGCATTCCGTTCCTGCTGATTGCCCTGGCCGTGCGCCGCGGCGTCGGCGTGATGTCCTTCTTCCGCAAGCACCGCCTCGCCATCCAGCGGATCGGCGGGGGAATCCTGGTGGTGCTCGGCCTGCTGATGGCCAGCGGCGTGTGGGGCACCTGGGTTTCCGGGTTGCAGTACTGGTTCCAAACCGATGTGAAATTGCCGATCTGATGAGCGAGCGAGTGAACGACAAAAAGAAGCAAGAGGCCGCCGGTAAGACGGCAGCGACACCCGTGGCCAAGGCCAAGGCGGAAGCTGCCCTACCGGCGCTGGGACCCCTGGGCATGCTCCGCTGGGCATGGACCCAGCTCACCAGCATGCGCACGGCGTTGTTCCTGCTGCTCCTGCTGGCCGTTGCCGCGGTGCCCGGATCACTGTTCCCGCAGCGCCCTGCGAACCCGTCGATCGTCACGCAGTACATCGCGGACCACCCGGACTACGGCAAGATCCTCGACTCCCTCCAGCTCTACGACGTTTACTCCTCGGCGTGGTTCTCCGCCATTTACATCCTGCTGTTCATCTCGCTGATCGGCTGCGTGGTTCCCCGCGCGATCGCCCACTACAAGGCCATGCGCTCCCAGCCTCCGCGCACCCCGGCAAGGCTGTCCCGCCTGCCCGAGTACGGCACGCTGGTGATTCCCGCGGACGCCGGGATCCCGGCGTCGAGCGCTATTGCGGACGCTGCCGCGAAGCTGAAGAAGCGCGGTTACCGCGTTGACGTAAGGGACGACGACGGCGCGCGGCCCTCTTTGGGGGCCGAGCGCGGCTTCCTGAGGGAAGTGGGCAACCTGGTGTTCCACACCTCGCTGATCGGCGTCCTGGTGTCCGTGGCGGCCGGCGGCCTGTTCGGCTACAGCGGGCAGCGGATCCTGGTGGAGGGCGACACCTTCGTGAACACCCTGGTGGGCTACGACCAGTTCACCCCCGGCACCAACTTCGAGAGCAGCCAGCTCCAGCCCTATTCCATCCAGCTGGACAAGTTCCAGATCACGTTCGACCGTGAATCGAAGGGCAAGTTCGGCCAGCCCATCGACTTCAAGGCGGACGTGACCACCCGGGACACCCCGGACGCGCCTGCCGAGAAACAGGTGCTGAAGGTCAACGATCCCGTCAGCCTGGGCGGCACCAGCATCTACCTCACCGGCAACGGCTACGCCCCTATGGTGACCATCCGCGACGGCGCCGGCAATGTTGCGATGCAGGGCCCGGTGGTGGCGAAGCTGCAGGGGGAGAACTACTACTCGTCCGTGGTGATCAAGGTTCCCGATGCCAAGCCGGACCAGCTCGGATTTGCCGGCTTCTTCCTGCCCACTGCGTTCGTCACCGAGGAAGGCGTCTCCTTCAGCGGGGACCCGGAACTGATCAACCCGCAGCTCACCCTGAATTCATACTTCGGCGACCTCGGCCTGGACGCAGGCTCCCCGCAGAACGTCTTCGAGCTCGACGTAAAGAAGCTGACCCCGCTCAATGCCCGGAACCTTGACGCCGGCGGCATCACCCTGGCTCCCGGCAGCACCTACACGCTCCCGGACGGCAAGGGCTCCATCAGCTTTGACGGCGTGAAGCGCTACATCGGCGTCGACATCCACCACAACCCGGGCCAGCTGTACGCGCTGATCTTCGCGCTGCTTGCCGTGGCCGGGCTGGTCATCTCGCTGTACGTGAACCGCCGCCGGGTCTGGGTCCGCACGGGCACCCACCCGGACGGCCGCACCATGGTGGAGTACGGGCTCCTGGCCCGCGGTGAGGACCACCGCCTCGCGGCAGAGGCCCAGGCGATCCGCGGACTCCTTGCGGACGAATGGGGCCTGGATTCCCAGAATGCTCCCGGCTCGCCGGTGGATAATAGCCAGGTGGATACTGGCCCGGCGGACAATGTCCCGGCCGGCAGCGCGCCCACGGACAGCGGCCAGGCCGGCGGCGGCAAGAACGAGGCCTCCGCGGAAACGCCCACAAAAGACTTCATCCAGTCAACAGCCGGCTCACCCGAGTCGAAGAAGGACCAGTAATGTTCCCCATCAACGAAACCATGGGCCAGTACAGCGAGCTCTTTATGCTGCTGGCGGCCGGCACCTACACGGTGGCCTTTATCGCCTTCGCGTGGGACCTGGCCAAGAGCAGCAAGGCGCTGCGCGCAGTGGACCTCAAGGCTGCCGCCGCGGCGGGTGCTTCAGCGTCCGCGACGGCCAAGGTGCCGGTCGGCGCAGGGGTGGGGGCCGCCGTCGACCGTCCGGCCGTTGACCGTCCGGCTGTTGACCGGGCCGATTCGGACGTCAGCGGGCCGGTTGGCCGCGCCGAGCGGCCGTCGTCGGCAACGGGCCGTGCGTCCAAGGGCGCCGCAGCCGGCGCCGGGCAGACGGCCGACGCCGACATGCGCTACGCAGCAGAACGCCGGGTTCCCGCCCGCGTTGCAGTCGCGCTGACCGTGCTGGGCGCAGTGATCCACTGCGCCGGCGTGGTCACCCGTGCCCTCGGTGCGGGCCGGGTGCCGTGGGGGAACATGTACGAATTCCTCACCACCGGTGCCTTCGTGGCCGTGGCCGTCTTCCTGCTGGTGCTGATCCGCCGTGACCTGCGGTTCCTGGGCACGTTCGTGATCGGCTTGGCCATCATCATGCTGGTGGCGGCGTCCGTGGCCTATTGGACGCCCGTGGGGCACCTGGTGCCGGCGCTGCAGAGCTACTGGCTGATCATCCACGTGTCCATCGCCGTGCTGTCCTCGGCGCTCTTCACACTGACGTTCGCGATGTCCGCCCTGCAGCTGGTGCAGGCCCACCGCCAGAAGACCATCGCGGCCGGCAGCGGGGACAAGCTGGGCTTCATGCGCCTGGTGCCGTCCGCGCTGAGCCTCGAAAACCTGTCCTACCGCATCAATGCCATCGCTTTTGTCGGCTGGACCTTCACGCTGATGTTCGGCGCCATCTGGGCCGAGAAGGCCTGGGGCCGGTTCTGGGGCTGGGACACGAAGGAAGTCTGGACGTTCGTGATCTGGGTGGTTTACGCCGGCTACCTGCATGCCCGTGCCACCCGCGGCTGGACCGGCACCCGCGCGGCCTGGCTGTCGATCGTGGGTTACCTCTGCGTCATCTTCAACTTCACCATCGTGAACCAGTTCTTCAACGGCCTGCACTCCTACTCGGGGCTGTAGGCAAGGGCGCCTCTGCAATCGGCGGCGGTGACCCGTCCAGCGCGATTCGCCACTAATGGCCGCTAAGCACACCCGCTTAGCGGCCATTAGTGTCAGTTGGGCGACGTCGCCGGACCGGTTCCGGCGTCCAGGCACGCTCAAGGAGCGCTTTGCGGACACGGGTCACGGCACTGGGCTCCCAGCCGGGTGCGGTGGGATCAAGGTCACGCTGTGTCAGGACCACTACCCGCCAGCCTGCCTCCTTGGCATTCTCGTCGCGGGAGACCATTCCGTCGGATGGCTCGCTGGCCCGGAGTGCACGTGAGATGGACGACGTCGATAATCGGCAGTTCCAGGGGTAGCGGGAAGCCCCACAGGAGGGCCGCTGAAAGATGGCTGACCACGGCTCCAGTGGCAACCACGAGGGCGGTGGCCCGTAGCAGCAGGGTATCCCCGGCAACTGCTGAAACACGTGCCCCATGGCAGGGCCGAAAATAGCGGCCAAAAGTGGCAAATGGGGACGCGCGGGAGCGTGGGTGGGGCTGGGCGTGGGCGGGGCTGGCCGGCGCGTGGGCGAGTGTTCGTGGACCCGGGTGAGGGGCGAAGTCGCGGCCGGTTCTACTTTGTGGACCGGATGAGGGTGACCACGAGGATGACCAGCAGCACGGCCATGCCCACGAAGAACAGGACCGTCTCGGCAGAATCGTTGGTCATGACAGGGCTCCTTAAGCCTGGCTCCGGGGCTCTCTGCACTCGGTTCTCGTATTACGAGAGTCCCCTAAACCCATCAAACATCCGCGGACGGCACCGCGGAGCGCTTATGCCGCATTCTTGATGGATTCTTAACGCCACGGATTCTAGCGCCACGGATTCTTAGCGCGGAATTTTCATGGCGCAGAGCATGGCGGAGTCTGTTGCGGCCGCGGACAGCGGGCTTACTTGACCTCGTCCGTGCCGTGGGAGTCGGTCTCGGGGTGGTGTGATTCTTGGGAGTGCTTGTCGCCCCGGTGGCTGCCGTTCGGGCTGCCCTTGCCTTTGCCCTCGCCCGGGGCGCCCGTGCCTGAAGCGCCGCCGTTGAGCTTGTGCTCTTTGGCCTGGAGCTCGTCCTTGAGCTTTTTGAGGCGGTCCGCTTCGGCCTGGTTGCGGCGGCGGGTTTCGAGGTTTCGCAGGAAGTCGGGGTCGTCATCTGGTGCGACGGTGCGGCTGTAGGACTGCGCGGCGGGGCGGCTTCCACGAGGCCGGCCGATGATGAACCAGAGTGCCGCTCCCACCACCGGGAGGACAACAACCACCACCATCCAGGCAGTCTTGGAGATACCCCTGGTGAGGTTCTTATCAGTGCGGATCACGTCCACGATGCCATAGACATATATGGCAAGAACGGCAACGGCGACCAATACACGGGGCATACCATCAGTCTACCGTCCGGACGCCTGCAGCAGTGCCCTCCCGTTCTTTCCCCCTGCTGGGCCCGACCCCACGCACGCTGGCTCCCGCATTCCCGGAGGCTCCACCGCACGCTGGCGGGGGCCTCGACGCCGGACGGCTAAACTTGAACCGTGGCTTTTATGAAATACTCACTGATCCGTCTGGCGCTGTTCGTGCCGTTGCTTGTGCTGTTCAGCTTCCTCGAGGTGGGGATTCTGCTGGCCGCAGTCTTCGCCGGCCTGATTGCTTTCGCCATCAGCTACCTGTTCTTCCAGAAGCAGCGCGATGCCGCTACGGCCAGCCTGCATGAGCGTTTCTCCGGCCGGGCCAAGCCCATCCGCACGGCCGGCGAGGTTGAAGACGCCGCCGCCGAGGACACCCTGGTGGACGCCAACCCGGACATTACCGTCCGTTCGGAAGTTCCCCGTTCGGAAGTTCCCCGGACGGAAGCTCCCCGGACAGACGAAGAAACTCCCCGCAAGGACGCCTGAGCCGGCTCGCCTGAGCCGGCCCGGCTCCGCCAAGCGCCCGCTCAGCCCAGCGACTAGCCTCAGCCAACGCCACCTGAAAGCCCGGCTGTGTCCCTACAGCCCGTGGCTCAGGACGAGGCCCAGGGAGAACAGCACGCTGTAACCCAGGTTGATCAGGCCCGTCTGCTTGAGGACGGGAATGAGGCTCTTGCGCTTCCGGCCATTGATCATCAGCCATGACGGCATCAGGCTGGCCGGGATCAGCAGCAGCACCATGAGCATCCATGGGCGACCGGGTGCCAGGACCACCACCAGCAGGATGGCGACAGCCAGCATCAGCACATAGCTTTCGCGGGCGTGCTTGTCGCCGAGCCGCACGGCCAGGGTCTTCTTGCCGGCCTGGATATCCGTGGGGATGTCCCGGACGTTGTTGGCCATCAGGAGCGCACAGGCGATCAGGCCGGTGCCGATCGCCCCGATGACGGCGGCCAGGCTGAGTTGCCCCGCCTGGGTGTAGGTGGTGCCCAGGGTGGCCACCAGTCCGAAGAACACAAACACGAACACGTCCCCGAGTCCCATGTAGCCGTAGGGGTTCTTGCCGCCGGTGTACCCCCAGGCCGCCAGGACACAGCCGAGGCCCACCAGGATCAGCCACCACGCCTGCGTGATGACCACCAGGACCAGCCCGAACAGCATGGCCAGCCCGAACGCGGCGAAAGCAGCCCGCTTCACCATCTCAGGGTTCGCCGCGCCCGAGCCGACCAGGCGAAGCGGTCCCACGCGGTCCTCGTCGGTGCCGCGGATCCCGTCGGAGTAGTCGTTGGCGTAGTTCACGCCGACCTGCAGCAGGAGTGCCACGAGCGCGGCCAGGACGGCGTTGAGGGGCTTGAAGGCGTCCATCTCGAAGGCCGCGGCGGTGCCGATCAGGACCGGTGCGATGGCAGCCGGCAGGGTGCGCGGTCGGGCGCCTTGGATCCATTGTGCGGCTGTAGCCACGGTCAGTACTCCGATTGCTTCGTTGGTCATTTCAGTGCGGCCGGAGGGATAAACCCGCCGAAATCCTGCCGCCCCGGACTTTTTCGGCCCGGGCGGGGCTTCTCTATTTTCCCTGATGCAGCGCGTCCAGCAGAACAGTCATGCCGAGCCGGTCCGGTTTGCCATTGGGCAGCATCATCAGCTCGCCAGCAGCGAGGAGGGTTTTCGGGGCCAGCCGGCCCAAAGCATCGTGCAGCGCATCATGCCGCCGGGCGGTGAAGCCTTCGACGCCTGCCGGGGAGCTGTCCTCCACGGCAACGTACGCGGCCACGGCCTGGCCCCATTCCGCCGACGGAACGCCGGCCACAAAGGCCGCCGTCACGCCGTCGAGCTTTTCCAGCTCGGCCTGCACGTGCGTGGCGGAAACTTTCACGCCTCCGGTGATGATCACGTCGTCGGCGCGGCCCAGCACGGTGAGCTTCCCGTCGGCGTCGATGGAGCCGAGGTCGCCGGTGCGGTACCAGCGGACGCCGTCCTCCTCGAAGAAGTCACCGGCGGCCGGCCCGGCGTCGCCGAGGTAGCCGGCGGCCAGCGTGGCACCTCCCAGCAGGATCCTGCCGTCCTCGTCGACCCGGGCCAGGACATCCTCGAGCGGGAAGCCGTCGTACACGCAGCCGCCGCAGGTCTCCGCGGAGCCGTACGTGGTGATCACTCGGAGGCCGGCGTCACGGGCTGCGGCAAGCAGTTCCGGTGAGGCGGGGCCCCCGCCGAGCAGGATGCCGTTGAACCGGCGCAGGGCGGCCAGCGTTTCGGCCGACGGCGAGTCCAGCAGCCGCTGCAGCTGCGTGGGCACCAGGGACGTGAAGCGGATCTTGTCCGTGAGCTCCTGGGCGGCCGCAGTGAACGCCTCCGGGGTGAACCCTTCGGAGAGGTCCATGGCCCACGGCCGAGTGCCGGCAAAGAGGGAGCGCACCAGGACCTGCACCCCGGCAACGTACTGCAGGGGGAGGGCGAGCAGCCACTGGCCCTCGCCCTTGAGCGCGAACGCGGTGGCCACGGACGACGCCGCCAAGGCCTCCACGGTGAGGACAGTCGCCTTGGGAGTCCCGGTGGAACCGGAGGTGCGCACCACCACGGCGGCATCTTCGATGTCCGGCGTTTCCACTGCGGAAACCACAACGTTGCCGTCGGCACCGGCGGAAAGTTCGACGGCGGGACCCTCGCCGTGGAGGGCATCCGCCAGGGCCTTCAGGGCAGAGTCGAGGTTGGCAGAGCCGACGGTCGCGGGTTCGATGTTCGGAGGCTGGGAAGTCACAGGGGCTGCCTTAGGAGTAGGAAGGGCTTAGGAGTAGGAAGGGCTTAGAAGTAGTACGGAAACTGGGACCAGTCGGGGTCGCGCTTCTCGAGGAAGGCTTCCTTGCCCTCCACGGCCTCGTCCGTCATGTACGCCAGCCGGGTGGCCTCGCCGGCGAACACCTGCTGCCCGGCCAGACCGTCGTCGGCCAGGTTGAAGGCGAACTTGAGCATGCGGATGGCCTGCGGCGACTGCCGGGCGATGTCCGCCGCGTACTCCAGCGCCACTTCCTCGAGCCGTTTGTGGTCCACAGCCTCGTTGACGGCGCCCATCCGGACCATGTCCTCGGCCGAGTACTCGCGGGCCAGGAAGAAGATTTCGCGGGCGGCCTTCTGGCCGATCTGGCGGGCCAGCAGCGCGGAGCCGTAGCCGGCGTCGAAACTTCCCACGGTGGCGTCCGTCTGCTTGAACTTGCCGTGCTGGCGCGAGGCGATGGTGAGGTCGGAAACGACGTGCAGCGAGTGCCCGCCGCCGGCCGCCCAGCCGTTGACGACGGCGATGACCACCTTGGGCATGGTGCGCATCAGCCGCTGGACTTCCAGGATGTGCAGCCGGCCCGCGCGGGCGGGGTCGATGGTCTCTTTGGTCTCGCCCTCGGCATATCTGTACCCGTCCCTGCCCCGGATCCGCTGGTCCCCGCCCGAGCAGAACGAGTGCCCGCCGTCCTTGGGCGAGGGCCCGTTGCCGGTGAGCAGCACGGTGGCCACATTGGGGGTCATGCGGGCGTGGTCCATGGCGCGGTAGAGCTCGTCCACGGTGCCCGGGCGGAACGCGTTCCGGACCTCCGGGCGGTTGAAGGCGATGCGGACCGTGGGCAGGTCACGCCGCACGGCGCCGTCCGAATCCCTTTCAACCTGCCGGTGGTAGGTCATGTCCTGGAAGTCGTCGAAGCCGGCCACGGTGCGCCACCGGGAGGGGTCAAAGACGTCGGATACCTTGGCTGGGAATTCGTTGCTCACAGACCGAGTCTAGTAATCGACTCAGCTGATGCAGAACTCGTTGCCTTCGGGGTCCGCCATGGTGTGCCATTCGTGCGGCCCCTGGCTGGCCGTCCAAAGGAACTTTGCGCCGCGCGCCTCAAGCTCCGCGCGGACCTCATCCTTGTCCCTGCCGTCTAGGCGGACATCCCAGTGCACGCGGTTCTTGATGGCCTTTGCTTCCGGCACGGTCTGGAATAGCAGGCGGCGCGCAGGTTCCTTGGCTTCGAGTTCTTCCACTGGCCGGATCGCAGCGCCGGTAGCCCACACGAGCTTGCCGTTGTGTGTCTTCGTTTCGGCGTCGGTGGCAAACCCCTGATCGATCATCGACCGGATGAACGCTTCATCCTGCGGTTCCACCGCCCAGTCCAGGGTTTCCGCCCACCAGTCGGCCAGTTCGTGCGGATTCCTGCAGTCGATCGCTATCTGAATGTTGAGTCCCATGGGTCAAAACTACGACGGCGGTGTTCCCGCCGGAAGTGGTTTGCGGTCACTTCCGGTCCGCGTTCAGCGTGCCCCGAGTGGGTACGGGAAGACTCCTAGGACTGGACCTGCTGCAGCTGCTCCATCAGTTCGGGCGGAATCGCGTAGATGAACACTACGGCCAGCAGGTTCTTTGCGGCGTGCACGAAGTAGGAGAACATCAGGTTCTTCCCGGTCCACACGTAAACGAACACCAGCGTGGCGCCCATGGCGAGGTACGGCATCAGCACCGGCAGGGTCAGGGTTTCCTGGCCCACGATGTGCAGCGCCGCGAAGAGGACAGTGGACAGTATGCAGCACACCCAGATGTTGAGCCGGCGGCTGAGCTTGCCGATCAGCAGGTGGCGGAAGATGTATTCCTCCACGAACGGGCCCACGATGACCAGCAGCGGCACGATCAGCCACGGCGACACCTGTTGCACGAGTGCCTGGACATTGGCCTGGTTGGCGGAGCCCTGCACGGGGCCGGTGAGGGCCACCAGCAGGGCTGTCAGGATCAGCATGGCCACCACCGCGACGGGAATCATGATGAGGGTGAACCAGGGCCTGGTGGCAAGGACGCGCAGGTCCCGGGAGGCAACCCGGCGGGCGGCAGCCAGGGCCAGGACACCCACCCCGCCGTAGAACAGCAGGTTCACCGAGTACGCGGCGATAGTCGGGTCCGGAGAGAGCTGCAGGAGCAGTGGCTGCAGCAGCGAGCCCGCCACGGCAAAGAGTGCCGCCACGGCCACGTAGAGCCCCACGGTGGTGTAGTCGAGCGCTGAAAAACGGTAGAGCTCCGGCTGTGGCGCCGGGGAATTGCGGAGAGCTGTTCCCATGCCACCAGCCTAGCTTCCCAATTGACCCGGATTTGATGTCTTGAATACAGGCGTGAAAACGCTGAATGACGACGTTAAATGCGAGTCAGTTGGGCCGATGTGTGAAGCCGCGACGTTGCAGCAGGGCAGAGGCGCCCCGTACAATATTCGGTATGCCTAAATTTCTGTTTCGGTGCGCCAAAGTAGTCCGCCGAACCGAGGGCCTTCGCACTGCCGGAGCCGCCGTCGTCGCCGTTTTCCTGTGCCTCTCCCTAGCCGCGTGCGGGGGTGCCGCCCCCGGCCAAGGGTCGGGGGGCGAGAAACCCGTGGTGCTGACCACCTTCACCGTGCTGGCGGACGTCGCGCAGAACGTGGCCGGGGACAAGCTGCAGGTCGAGTCCATTACCAAGGCCGGCGCCGAAATCCACGGCTATGAGCCCACGCCCGGGGACATCCGCAAGGCGTCCAAAGCCGACCTGATCCTGGACAACGGCCTGAACCTGGAAGCCTGGTTCGCGCAGTTCGTCGAAGGCCTTGATGTTCCGCACGCGGTGGTCACCGAAGGCGTTGAAGTCATGTCCATCAGCGAGGACTCCTACCAGGGCAAGCCGAACCCGCACGCGTGGATGTCGCCGGTCAACGTCCAGATCTATGTGGACAACATGGTGAAGGCGTTCTCGAAGCTTGATCCGGACAATGCGTCCACCTTCGAGGCGAACGGGGCGGCCTACAAGGCCAAGCTGCAGGCGGTGAAGGACGAAATGGTCCAGAAGCTCTCGTCCGTTCCCGAAGCGCAGCGGGCGCTGGTGACCTGTGAGGGCGCCTTCTCCTACCTGGCGCGTGACGCCGGCCTCCGCGAGGTCTACATCTGGGCAGTCAACGCCGAGCAGCAGGCCACGCCGCAGCAGATCGCCCGGGCCATCGAATTCGTCAAGGCCAACAAGGTCCCGGCGGTGTTCTGTGAGTCCACGGTGTCCGACGCCCCCATGCGCCAGGTGGAGGGAGCCACGGGTGCGAAGTTCGGCGGCGTCCTCTACGTGGACTCGCTGTCCGAGGCGGACGGCCCCGTCCCCACGTACCTGGACCTCATCCGGCACGACTCCAAGGTCATCACCGAAGCGCTGACCGGTGCCTCGGCGGGGGCAATGCCGTGAGCACCCCGGCCATCCTGGTGGAAAACGTCACCGTCCACTACGGCGAGGTGCTGGCGCTGGACGCCGCGTCGCTGACCCTGGACACGGCCCGGATTTGCGGCCTGATCGGCATGAACGGCTCCGGAAAGTCCACCCTGTTCAAGGTAATCATGGGAATGATCAAGCCCGACGCCGGCCGCGTCCTCATCAACGGTGAGTCACCTGCCAAGGCACGCAAGGAAGGCGGCATCGGCTACGTCCCGCAAAGCGAAGACGTGGACTGGCAGTTCCCGCTGTCCGTCCGCGACGTGGTGATGATGGGCCGCTACGGGCACCAGGGCTTCACCCGTCGCCCCTCCAAGGCGGACCGCGCCGCCGTCGACCTCGCCCTGGACCGGGTGGAACTCTCCGAGTTCGCGAACCGGCAGATCGGCCAGCTCTCCGGCGGCCAGAAGAAGCGCGCCTTCGTGGCCCGGGGCATCGCCCAGGGCGCCACCATGATGCTCCTGGACGAACCGTTCGCCGGAGTGGACAAACGCTCCGAAGCCACCATCACCCGCCTGCTCCGTGAACTCGCCTCGGACGGCTGCACCATCCTCATTTCCACCCACGACCTGCATGCCCTGCCCCAGCTGTGCGACGAAGCCGTGCTGCTGATGCGCAAGGTCCTGATGCACGGCCCGCCCGAGCTGGTCCTGCAGCCCGAGAACCTGGCCACGGCCTTCGGCCTGGACGTCCTCAACCGCGACCTCCCGGACGGCGACCTCCCGGACGGGGACGCATCGGACGCCGCCCTTCAAGATGCCGCCACGGACCGCGACCTCACGAACCAACAGGGCAGGAACTAATCCATGGATCTCTTCGACCTCCTGCTGGAACCGTTGAGCTACGACTTCATGGTGCGGGCCATCGTCACCACGGCGCTCGCTGCCATTGTCTGCGCCGTGCTCAGCTGCTGGCTGGTGCTGATCGGCTGGTCGCTCATGGGTGACGCCGTCTCCCACGCCGTGCTGCCCGGTGTGGTCCTCGCCTACATCGTGGGGGCACCGTTCGCCCTGGGGGCGCTGGTGTTCGCGCTGATCGCCGTCACCCTGATCGGGGTGGTCCGGAACACCAGCAGGGTAAAGGAGGACGCGGCCATCGGCATCGTCTTCACCTCCCTGTTCGCCCTGGGCCTGGTGCTGATCTCCGTCACGCCCAGCCAAACCGACCTCAACCACATCATCTTCGGCAACCTGCTGGGCGTCAGCATTCCGGACCTCATCCAGGTGCTGGTGCTGGGAGTGGTGGCGTTCGCCATCCTCATCCTCAAACGCCGGGACCTCACGCTCTACGCCTTCGATCCCACACACGCCCACGCCATCGGACTCTCGCCGAAACGGCTGGGGGCGCTGCTCCTGGGCCTCCTGGCCCTCACCTCGGTGGTGGCGCTGCAGACCGTGGGTGTGGTGCTGGTGGTGGCCATGCTGATCATCCCCGGAGCCACGGCCTACCTGCTGACAGACCGGTTCTCCCGCATGCTGGTGATCGCCCCGGTGATTTCGGCCCTCTGCTCCATCGCCGGCATCTACCTCAGCTACTACCTGGACACCGCCTCCGGCGCCATGGTGGTGCTCACCCAGGGTGCCATTTTCGCCGTCGTCTATCTGTTCAGCCCCCGCCAGGGGCTGATCGGCACCCGGCTGGCGAAGGCGCGCCGCAAGAAAGCGGTGGCGCTCGCCGCCTAGGCCCGGACCGACTTTCGGTTGTAAAGCCACAGCGCCCACACGTACCCGCCCACGCTGAACACTGCGCACCAGATAAGCGTGGCGAGCATGGTGCCGGCCTCCACAGGTATGCCCATCAGGAGTCCCCGGACGGCTTCGATGAAGGGGGTGAACGGCTGCACGTCGGCGAATCAGCGCAGGGCGTCGGGCATGGACTCGGTCGGCACGAAGCCGCTACCAAGGAACGGCATCAGCAACAGGATCATAGGCTGGTTGCTGGCTGTTTCCACGCTCTTGGCGTTGATTCCCATGGCCACGGACAACCACGTCACCGAGAATGCGATCAGCGTCAGCACGCCCAGGGCTCCGAGCCAGCCTGCCGGGGGAACCTGCGGGCCGGAATCCGATCAGCAGGGCCACGGCGGCCACCAGCACCATGGCGGCCATTGTTTGGATGAGGCTGCCCAGGACGTGACCTGTGAGGACGGCGCCCCTGGAGATCGCCATGGTGCGGAAGCGTGAAACGATGCCTTCCGTCATGTCAGTGGACACCGAGATGGCCGTGCCCGTCGCGCTCCCGGTGAGGGTGAGCATTAGGACGCCCGGCACGATGTACGCGAGGTAGTCGTCCCTCCCGCCGCCCAGTCCCGAGCCAAGCGTCCCGCCGAGCACGTACACAAAGAGCAGCAGGAAAATGATCGGGGTCCCCGCCACGAACACCGGAATCGAGGGGTAGCGGACCACGTGCTTGAGGTTCCGGCGCAACATGGTTGTCGCGTCACTGGCTGCATGGCTGAGGGTGCTCATCGTGCGTTCTCCTTCTGGCTGGTGAGGGCGAGGAAGACATCGTCCAGGTTGGGTGTGTGGACGGACAGGTCGGCCACCTCCACGGAGGCGCGCTCAAGGCGGTCCAGCACGTCCTTGAGGGACCGCACGCCGTCGTCGCGGGCTTCCGGGTCAAGTACGACGGCGGCCCGCTCCAGGGCGGCCTGGTCGCCGAAAGTGATGCGGATGTGCCCGCCGGGGACCAGCCGCTTCAGTTCCGACGGGGTGCCCTCGGCCACGATCCGGCCCTGGTCCAGCACCGCGATCCTGTCGGCAAGCTGATCGGCCTCGTCCAGGTACTGGGTGGTCAGGAAGATGGTGACGCCGCGGGCCACGAGGCCTTGGATGATCTCCCACATGGTCCGGCGGCTCCGGGGATCCAAGCCGGTGGTCGGCTCATCCAGGAAGATGATCTCCGGATCGCCCATGAGGGGTCATGGCGAGGTCGAGCCGCCGCCGCATGCCGCCCGAGTACGTGGCAAGGGGCTGCTTGGCCGCCTCGACCAGATCGAACTTTTCCAGGAGCCCTGCCGTGCGGCGCTTGAGCTCGGCCGGCGGCAGGTGCCGGAGCCTGCCCATGAGGGCCAGGTTCTCCTCGCCCGTGAGCAGGCTGTCCACGGCCGAGAACTGTCCCGTCAGACCGATCTTGCCGCGCACCTCGTCTGCCTGGCGCACGACGTCGAACCCTCCCACGGCGACCTCCCCGCCATCGGCGCGGATCAGCGTGGACAGGATGTGGACGATGGTGGTCTTGCCGGCGCCGTTGGGACCCAGGAGGGCGAAGATGGTTCCGGCCGGGACGGTGAGGTCAACGCCGTCGAGGACTTGCTTGCTGCCGTATGCCTTGCGCAGCCCGGCCACGGTGATGGCCGCAGGAGTAGTACTTGCCATGATCTTTCCTGCCTTTGGTGGGTTTTGGCCCCCGGTGGGGCCCTGAACGGTTGGAGCCCTAGACGGTGCGGACGGGGGAGCGCCGCACGGTGATGTCGCCGTAGGCGCTGCGGGCACGGATCTCCACTTTCGCGTCCGTCTTGCCTGGCCCTGTGGTGGCGTCGAGTCCGTTGCGGACGCGCCCGTACTTGGTGCTGAGGTCCAGCCACGCGGCGCTGCCTTCGCGGACGCCAATGGCCAGGGATCCGGCAGCGGTCTGGAGAGTGAGGGTTCCGCTGGCTACCTCGCCGACGGTGATGTCACCGTTCGATGCCTTGATGCTTGTTGTGGTGCCGGCCCACGATGTGCGTGCCGCCGTTGCCGTTTTTGACGCTGGCATTCCCGTCGATTTCCCGGATCCGGATCTTTTCCCGAGCCGGTCTTGATCTCTGCCCGGCCGGCGACGCGTTCCACGGTCACGTCCCCCATTCCGGTGTGGACCCGGAGGTCCGTGCAGCGGTCGATGCGGACGTAGCCCATCTCGGTCTTCAGGTCGGCTGAGGTGAATTCGCCCTCGCAGCGGAGGTCGCCCATCCCGGACTTCAGCTCCAGGCTGCTGCCGATGGGCACTTCAACGGTGATGTCCACCGCGCCGCCGTCGCCGAACCAGCTGTACCGGCGCAGGGGCCGCAGCCGGACCTGCAGGCGGCCATCGGAAAAGTCCACCGTTGTCTGTTCGGCCACCCGTGCGTCCAGCGCGCGGGCAGCCGTGCGGGGCTGCACATTGACCACGGTGTCGCTGCGGTTGCCGGCGACGACCAAAATGTCGGCACGGACCGACACTTCAACGACGACGGCGATGGGCTGGGGTGTCTACTAAGAAAACAAAGGTGACCTTCCTCCCGAAATTGGGGTGAGGTTGGGCTCGAATCCGAGCGAGACCATTCGGCGTTGGAGCCGTTTCTTGGCGCGTTCGGGGTTCGTCTTGTCGAAATGATCGACGCCGAGTTCGTCATAGGCGACTCCGTCGTGGAGCATGTTCCAGACGATGACAAGCAGCGTGTGTTGCAGAGCGACTACGGCACGCAGGGCACCGGCATGGGACTGAATGCGACGGTACTTCACGGCGAGATAGGTCGTTTTTGATCGGGACACGGCCAGCGCCGCGATTCCCAATGCAGCTTTGAGGTAATGGTCGCCAGGGCGGGTTTGGGTGGACTTGATTCGTCCAGCCGACTTGTTCTGGCCCGGACACACTCCCGCCCACGATGCCAGATGGCCTGCCGTGTCAAAGACGTTCATGTCCACGCCGGCTTCGGCGATGATGACGTTAGCGACGTTCTTCGATATTCCGGGGACGGTCGTCAGCAGCTCCCGGGCTAAGGAAAAAGGTTCCATCACCGTGTCGATGCGGGCGTCGAGGGCCGCGAGGGTCGCCTCGATTTGGTCGATGCGGTCCAGGTGCAGCTGCACCATGAACGCGTGGTGGTCGGTGAAACGGCCTGTGAGGGCTTCGACCAGCGCCGCAGATTTGCGGCGCATCGAGGCGTGCGCCAGCGAAGCCAAAGTCTGCGGATCACGTTCTCCGGATATGAGAGCGTCGAGGATACTACGGGCGGATCGGGTGCTCAGCGTGCTGACAACCGAGGACAACTTGATGTTCGAGTCCTCCAGCCCTTTTTCCAGTCGTGAGAATTCGCGGGTGCGCTCATGAGTCAGGTTCGACCGCGTCCTGGTCAAATCCCGCAACTGGCGGATCGGCTCGGGCGGCACGAAACTAGCCCGCAGCAGGTTGTGGGCGGCGAGCTCCGCCAGCCACGTCGCGTCCGAAACATCGGACTTTCGCCCCGGGATATTCCGCGCAGCTTTGGCATTGACCAGTTGCACATTCAGCGACTCCGACAGCAGGAAGTAGAACGGTTTCCAGTAGTCGCCGGTGGCCTCCATCACAACCACGGTCACTGCGGCGGCCTCCAGATCACGGCGCAGGCGCACGATCTCGTTCGTGGTCGCGCCATATGTGATCACTGTCCTACTGGACGTTCCTGCCCGCGCTCCTGGTATCCGGATGCAGACCTTCGCATCGCGTTTGGAGATATCCATTCCGGCGGCACGCTCGTGCACGATGTCCATCATCTACTCCTCGCATCCGACCGAACAGCACCCACCGGCTGGTGGTGCCAGGTGCCGCGGGAAGGGCGGGGACATGATTCAGGAATCTACTAAACGGGCTCTTCAAACCCGATGTTGCTGGGCTTGCGGCACCAATCCACGGTTCCCGTGGAAGCCCTCCACACCACGCTCGAAAACAGGCTCTAAGCACTAAGACACAGCGGCGTCGACCGCGGCACCGCCATCATCCGCCGCTACCCAACCCAGCCACAAGGCTGTTTTCTCAAGACCACAACGCCGCGGAGCGGCTCCGCAGCTCGAAAGTTGTCATCAGCGTGCCCATCCTGTGAAGTTCTGCTCGCCGGGATCACGGCGGACGGTGCGTTGGGTCGATTGGCTGCCGTTGAGGGCATCGGCCACAGCCCGGATCAACCAGGAGTTCACGGACAGGCCTTCGAGGCCTGCGGCCTCCTCAACCTGCTGCTTGAGATGATCCGGAAGCCGGAGCGTTGTGCGGGAGGTGCTGGCGCCGTCGAGGTCCTCCGCTGCGACAGTCCGCGTCGGCTGGCCCGACCGCTCGGTGACCGCTTCGAAGTCGTTTGCGGCCGCACTATCAGGACGTCATTGTGTGGTGTCACGTCAACACATTCTTCTGAATGATGGTGTCAGTGTGGTGTCGCTGCTTGACTCGCCAGCCTCGGCGGGGCACTCTGGACCGATGAAGTCCTAAGCGCAGCCCCCTACTTTCGGCTGCTTTCCCAGTACACACATCGGCTATCGCCATACACTGCGGACCTGCGAGGACTCCTCTTGACTGAACATCTTTCCCTGACCGGCGTCACCCATGGCTACGGTGACCGCCAGCTTTTCACCGCCGTCGACCTCGTCATTGGCGCCGGTGAACACGCCGCCGTCGTCGGCGAAAACGGAGCCGGCAAATCCACGCTGCTGCGGATCCTTGCCGGGCTTGAGGCCCCGGACGAGGGCGCGGCTGCGAGCCACGGCCGCGTCGGCTACCTTGCCCAGACCACCGGCCTGCCGGCGTCGTTCACCGTGGGCAACGCCATCGACGACGCACTCGAGTCGCTGCGCGCCATCGAAGCCGAACTGGACCGCCTGGAATCCGGCCTGGCTGACGCCGACGCGGAACAGCTGGAACGCTACGGCGACCTGCAGACCCAGTACCAGCTCCGGGAAGGTTACGCCGCGGAATCCCGTGTGGAGGCGGCGCTGGACCGTCTGGGCCTGGGCGGACTGGACCGGCAACGGACGCTGGGTTCGCTTTCCGGCGGGGAGCAGCACCGGGTGGGGCTGGCCTGCGTGCTGGCTGATCCGGCGGACGTCCTCCTGCTGGACGAGCCCACCAACCACCTGGACGCCAGCGGCACGGCCTGGCTCGAGGCGCGGCTGGCAGCCCACCGGGGGACCGTCGTCGTGGTTTCCCACGACCGTGCGCTGCTGCGGAAAGTGGCCGCTTCAGTCATCGAGGTGGACGCCGAGCGGTGCGCCGTCAACAGCTACGGGAACGGGTACGACGGGTATCTGCGCGAGAAGGCCGCCGAGCGTGAACGCTGGGTGCAGCAGTACCGCGGCTGGCTGGACGCGATGGCGGCCGAGCGCCTTCAGGCGGACACTGTGGCCGGGAAAATGGGCTACGCCCGCCGCCGCGACGGCGACAAAATGGGCTTCGACTTCAAGGCCGGCACCTGGCAGCAGGCCGTCACCAGCAAGGTCCGCAACGCCCAGGAGCGGCTGCGCCGGCTCGAGGCCAATCCCGTCGACCGGCCGCCGGTTCCCTTGAAGCTGGCGGTGGAGCTTCAGGCGGAGGCCGGGGAGGAGGCTGCCACGGCCGATGCTGCGGGACCGGCGCTGGAAGCGCGCGGCGTGCAGGTGCCCGGCCGCCTGGCTCCGACCGATTTCCGGGTGGAGGCCGGACAGAAGATCCTGATCACCGGTCCCAACGGGGCCGGGAAATCAACGCTGCTGTCCGTGCTGGCCGGCACCCTCGAGCCGGACGCGGGCACGGTGGTGCGGCATGGCCGGATCGGCTATCTGCAGCAGGAGCTGGAACCGCCGGCCCGTCCGGGGACGCGCCTCCTTCCGGCGTTCGCCGCGGGACTGGGCGGGAACATCGATGAGCATGCGGAGTCCCTGCTGCGGCTGGGACTCTTCCGGACCACCGAATTCCACGTCCCCGTCGGGAGCCTTTCCGCCGGGCAGCAGCGCCGGCTGGCCCTTGCCCGGCTCCTGCTCGGCGGCTTCGGGACGATGCTCGTGGACGAACCCACCAACCACCTGGCGCCCGTGCTGGTGGAACAGCTGGAAGCGGCCCTTTCGGAATTCGGCGGAACCCTGATCATGGTCAGCCACGACCGCGCATTGGGGGAGTGGTTCAGCAAGTGTGCCGCACGGGACACGGCCGGGAGCACCGGCGGCCCAGGCTGGCTCCGCTACACGATGGCGGAGGGCGCGCTGGCCTAGTTCCGCGTCCGTGTCAGCGGTGCGGGAATCGGCTCTGGAAGCTGCTGCGAAAAACGGTGAGATTTGCGTTAAGGGATCGTTACGCCTTGCCTGCAGGGCTGAAACAACCGCGGAGCAGGATGGAAGGGAGTCAGTGATTCCCACGCTCAAGTAGCGCCCCTGCGGTCCGCCGCCGGGGGCGTACTCAAGCCGGCCGAAAGGATCTGTCCCGTGATCACCAAGAACCTTTTTCTGCAGGGCGTCTTCCCCTTCGAGGGAGCGGGACTCGAGAAGCCCGTCCCCATCCACCGGGAACTCGCACACTTCGTTCCGGACGGAATCATCAACCAGACCCTCTACTTCCGGGGCGGCAACTCCAGTTCCGAGCTGATCACCGTGGTCCTGATGCGGGACGGCGTGCCCATGCGGTATTTCCCCATCGGCGCCAAGAGCGACGTCCATGTGCCGCTGCGCGTGGTGGAGGACATCGAGGGCGGGTCCGTCATTGAGGTGTTCCTTTTGGCGGCCAACGGCGTTGCGGGGCACGTGGTGGTCGACCTGGGCATGGTGGAACACTGATGACAACCGTCGCAGACGAAAACAAGCGCAAGACGCAGCCCAAGACCCAGGCCATCACCCGGCCCAAGACCCAGCCCAGGCACCAAGCGCGTCAGGCGAAGCCAGCCGCCCGCCGTCGGCTGGTGGTGATCGGCAACGGCATGGCCGGGGCCCGTGCGGTGGAGGAGATCCTGGCCCGCGGCGGCGCCGAGCAGTTCAGCATCACCATGTTCGGCGACGAGCCCTACGGCAACTACAACCGGATCATGCTCAGCCACGTCCTCTCCGGCGAGGAAAGCGACGCGGACATTTTCCTGAACTCCCTGCACTGGTACCAGGACAACAACATCACCCTGCACGCGGGCGTCCGGGTGGAACGGATCGA
This sequence comes from Arthrobacter oryzae, assembly GCF_030812315.1. Taxonomy (GTDB): domain Bacteria; phylum Actinomycetota; class Actinomycetes; order Actinomycetales; family Micrococcaceae; genus Arthrobacter; species Arthrobacter oryzae_B. The sequence continues at coordinate 124,778 of NZ_JAUSSM010000009.1, forward strand.
CCGGTTCACCAAGTACGTCTTCGCCAATAACGGCCACGTTGTTCCCTACGACGTCCTGATCATCGCCACGGGCAGCCAGTCGTTCATTCCGCCGATGGACGGCCTGTACACGCCCAGCGGCTCGATCAAGCCCGGGGTGTTCACGTTCCGCACCATCGACGACACTCGCAACATGGTCCAGCACGCTCAGCAGGATCGTCCCCCGGAGGGAGAACGCAGTGCGGTAGTCATTGGGGGCGGCCTGTTGGGGCTGGAAGCGGCGCGCGGACTGCAGAGCCACGGCATCGACGTCGACGTGGTGCATTCCGGCGGGCACCTTATGAACGCCCAGATGGGACCCGACGGCGGGGCGATCCTCCGCCGGAGCGTGGAGGCCCTGGGCATCCGGGTGCACACAGGGAGCCGTACGACAGCGGTCCTCGGCGCGGACAAGGTCACCGGCGTGAGGCTGCGGGACCGGCCGGACATCGACTGCGACATGGTGGTGGTGGCCGCCGGGATCCGCCCCAACGTGGATGTCGCCGTCCTCAGTGGGCTGCACGTGGAGCGCGCCATCGTGGTGGATGACCAGCTGCGGGTGGTGGACGAGGATGACATCTATGCGGTGGGCGAATGCGTCCAGCACCGCGGCGAGGTCTACGGGCTGGTGGCGCCGCTGTGGGAGCAGGCCGTTGTGCTCGCCAACCACGTCACCGGCGCGGACTCCACCTCGGCCTACCTCGGCTCCCGGATCGCCACCAAACTCAAGGTTGCCGGCGTCGAAGTCGCGTCCATGGGCCTGCAGGGCCCGGAACGGGAGACGGACGAACACATCCTGTTCTCCGAGCCCAGCCGTGGTGTCTTCAAGTCCATCGTCATCCGTGACAACAAGATGGTGGGCGCCACCCTTCTCGGCGACAGCCGCAAGGTGGCCTACCTGACCCAGGCCTTCGACAAGGGGCTGCCCCTGCCGGAGGAGCGGATCTCGCTGATGTTCGATCTGGGCGGCCCCGCCGAGGAACAAGGCGTGGCCGAGCTCGACGACGACGCGCAGGTCTGCAACTGCAACGGCGTCAGCAAGAAATCCCTCGTGGACGTTGTGAAGGGCGGCTGCAACACCGTGGCCGGCGCCATGGATGCCACCCGGGCCGGTAAGGGCTGCGGGTCCTGCAAGCTGCTGGTGAAGCAGGTGGTGGAATGGGCCGCTGACGGCGCCGTGGAAGAGGATCCCGCCGCCAGCTATTACGTGCCGGGCATTCCGCTGGACAAGCCGTCACTGATGGCAGCCATCCGCAAGCAGGGCCTGCGCTCGGTGTCCTCCGTGTTCGCCGCGCTGGCACCCGGCAGCGCGGAGGACGCGAAATCCAAGATGGGCCTCGCGTCCCTGATGAAGATGATGCTCGCGGACCAGTACATCGACGAGCGGGACGCCCGGTTCATCAACGACCGCGTCCACGCGAACATCCAGCGGGACGGCACCTTCTCCGTCGTTCCGCAGATGAAGGGCGGCGTGACGTCCGTCCAGCAGCTGCGCCGGATTGCCGACGTCGCCGAAAAGCACAACATCCCGCTGATTAAGCTGACCGGCGGCCAGCGCATCGACCTGCTGGGCGTGCCCAAGGAGGACCTGCCACAGGTGTGGGCCGACCTGGACATGCCGTCCGGCTATGCCTACGGGAAGAGCTTCCGCACGGTCAAGACCTGCGTGGGCAAGGATTTTTGCCGCTACGGCACCGGCGATTCCACCAAGCTGGGGATCGAGATCGAGTCGCGGTTCCAGGGCATCGAGGCGCCGGCCAAACTGAAGCTGGCCGTCTCGGGCTGCCCGCGGAACTGCGCAGAGTCACTGGTCAAGGACGTGGGCGTGGTGGCCGTGGAAGGTGGCCGCTGGGAACTCTACGTCGGGGGAGCGGCCGGCGCCCACATCCGCAAGGGTGACCTGCTGGCCACCGTCGATGACCCCGAGGAGGTGAAGGTGCTGACAGGCCGGTTCATGCAGTACTACCGGGAGAACGCCAACTGGCTGGAGCGGACCTACGCGTTTGTGCCCCGGGTGGGCATCGACCGCATCCGCGCCGTGGTGGTGGACGACACGGAGGGCATCGCGGCCGACCTGGACGCGGCCATGCAGGCTTCCGTGGACAGCTATGTGGATCCGTGGACCGAGCGCGACGGTCCGCTCACGCCCGGGCAGTTCCGCACCTCGCTGCCGCTCACGGCGCTTCCCCAGGTGCCGGTCCGATGAACGCCGGTCACAACCTGGGCCCTGTGGACCAGATCCCGTTCGGGGAGGGCCGGGCGTTCGGCGTGGCCGGCGAACAGGTGGCGGTGTTCCGGCTCCGCGACGGCAGCCTCCGGGCGCTGTCCGCTGTGTGCCCGCATAAGGGCGGCCCGATCGCGGACGGCACCATCGACCAGGAGCTGGTCTTGTGCCCGCTGCACCAGCACGCCTTCAGGCTGGACACGGGCTGCTCCACCACCGGCGCCGAACCTCTGGGCAGCTATGACGTCCAAATGGACAATCACCAGAATATTATTCTGAGAATCGCCGCAAGATAGAGAAATTTATTCGGCATAACACCTTCCAACTGTTGTCTGCGTCACGGACGGTTCCGCGCGCCTTGTAAGCTAGGTAGGCCGCGCGAACCTTCGACGCCCCGAGAGTTTTCGTCCAGATAATTCCCCCAAACGAGGGATGAACCCGAATTATGTGGACTAAAACTTTGCGTTCCGGTGCCGGCCATCCCCCGACCCACAAGGAACAGTTGTGCCACAAAGTACCCCCACAGAACTCGCGAGCCCGACGGCGCAATCCGCCGTCGTCGACTCCACCCTTAGCGCCGAGGGCTACAAGAAGTCCCTGAGCGGCCGCCAGGTCACCATGATCGCCATGGGCGGCGCCATCGGCGTCGGCCTTTTCATGGGTGCCGGCGGACGCCTGGCCTCCACGGGCCCCGCGCTGATCTTCTCCTACGCCATTGCCGGCGTCATCGCCTACCTGCTGATGCGCGCCCTGGGCGAACTCATCATGTACCGCCAGACGTCGGGCTCCTTCGTCAGCTATGCCGGCGAAATGTTCGGCAAGAAGGGCGCGTACCTGTCCGGCTGGATGTACTTCATCAACTGGGCCATGACCGGCATCGCCGAGCTCATCGCGATCGGACTGTACTTCCAGTTCTTTTTCCCCAACGTGCCTGTTGAACTGTCCGCCATCGCAGCGCTGCTGCTGCTCGTGGGCGTCAACCTGCTGAGCGTCAAGGCGTTCGGCGAGTTCGAATTCTGGGCCTCCTGCCTCAAGGTGGGCGCCATCGTGATCTTCCTGGCCGTGGGCACCTTCATGGTGGTCACCAACGCCCAGGTGGGCGACGGCAACGCTTCCGTCAGCAACCTGTTCGCAGCCGAAGGCGGAATGTTCCCCAAGGGTGCGCTGGTCATGATCCTGGTCCTGAACGCCGTGATCTTCGCCTACAACGGCATTGAGCTCGTCGGCATCACGGCCGGCGAAATGCAGGACCCGGCCAAGGAAGTGCCCAAGGCAATCCGCGCCGTCGTCTTCCGCATCGTGGTGTTCTACGTCGGTTCCGTGACCCTCCTGGCCATGCTGCTGCCATCGGACCAGTACGTGGCCGGCACCTCCCCGTTCGTCACCGTATTCGGCCAGATGGGCCTCGGCTGGATGGGCGATGTCATGAACATGATAGTCATCACCGCCGCGCTGTCCTCCTGCAACTCGGGCCTGTACTCGATCGGCCGGATCTTCCGCACGATGGCCAACAACGGGCACGCTCCGGAGTGGCTGACCCGGATGTCCAAGAGCCACGTGCCGTACGCCGCCATCCTGGCCATCGGCGCCGTGTACCTCGTCGGCATTCTGCTGAACATCTGGCTCGGCGGCTCACACGCGTTCGACCTCGCCCTCAACTCCGCGTCGATCGGCGTGATCTTTACCTGGGGTGCCATCTTCGCCAGCCAGATCGCGCTGCGCAAGAAGAAGGGCAAGGTCTCCTCCCTGCCCGCGCCGGGCGGAACCTGGAGCAGCTGGGCCGGCCTGATTGCACTGCTGGCCATCACGGTGCTGATTGGCTTCGACACCATGACCAGCAAGACCGGCGAGGTCTTCCACCTCGGCCTCTGGACCCTGGCCACCATCCCGTTCTTCGCCCTGGTGCTGTGGCTCGGGTGGCAGAAGGTCCGGAACAACGAACCGAAGAGCGAGCTCTTCAGCTAGGGCTTTACACCCAAGAGGTACGACGACGGCGGCGGTCACCTTCCCGAGGTGGCCGCCGCCGTCGTAATGTCAGCAAATTAGCCGAGGCTGTACCAGGCCGTCCCGTTATAGGTGACCTCAAGGCCGCCGCCGGACTCGGTTGTCAGGGCGTTCCCATCGTAGACAAAGCCGCTCGGATCAGCGGGGCAGGTACCCACGGCAGGGCCGTCGGTTTCCAGCGTCGGGGTGCCCTCGTAGCCTTGAAGGTAGAAGCCGGTAATCGCGCCGTCCTTGCCCTTGGAGTTATCCCTGGCAACCGTGGTCACGAGGCCCTGAACGCTCGTAGTGGTGTTACGCTGCTGCACGATTTCCTTGGTCTCGCCGGTGCCGATCTCAAACGTCTTCGTACAGGTCCACGTCGTCTCGCTCACGGAGTCCACCCGGAAATCGACGGTTGAAGCGTGGGTCTGGAGTGCCTTGTTGTTCCAGTCGAATACAGTCTGGACATCGCCCTTGCCAACAAAGCCGGTGCCTGTGGCCGGGTCGAACGTAACAATGGCCGCTGCCGGTGAGGCAAGGGCCAATGATGCCGCGAAGGCCGCCCCAGCGGCTGAAAGCACAAACGTTTTCTTTCTCATGAGACCAATTCCCCTTTAGATGTTGCCCAGGCGCCGATCGCCAAGGCATGCACGGAGCCCAGAAACTCCGCTACTGGAGTGTACGAATGAGGCTGAAGGCAACACCCGAGTAAGCAGTACTCGACTTTTCACTCGGTGTTACTTGGAGAATAGGTCCGGCTCAGGTGCAGGCCCACGCCGCCGTCATATTGCTTGGGCGCCGGGGGGGCTATGGGTCCGGCTGGCACCGGGAGGAGAATGAACCCATGGTCGACAGCACCGTGTCCACAGGCCTTGCAGAGGGCAGGCGCCTTCTCGCAGCAAACAACTGGGCAGACGCGGCCGTGGCGTTCGAATCCGTTCTGGCTTGCAGCGACGACCCCGAGGCCCATGACGGCTTGGCGAGCGCCACGTGGTGGCTTCGCGACGTCGACAGGGCCATCGCCGAGAGAACGACGGCCTACACAGGCTTTCGCCGGCTGGGCGAAGACGCCCTGGCGTTCCGGGCGGCCATCTGGCTGGCTCGAGAATTTTCAGAGGCCGTGGGCAACGAGTCCGTCAGCCGCGGCTGGCTGGCACGGGCCGAAGGCCTTGCCGCCAAACTGCCGCCCGGCGTCGAACGCGGCTGGCTCGCCGTTACCCGGGGCCTTCTCGGGGTCGACCCGGCAGCGGCGCGCGACGACGCCCAGGCGGCGCTGGATGTTGCGCGCAGCAGCGCCGATCCGGATCTCGAGGCAATGGCCCTGGCCCTCCTCGGTCTCGGCACAATCGCCGCCGGCAACGTACCGGACGGGATGACGCTCCTCGACGAGGCGATGGTTGTGGTGACTGCCAGCGAGCTACAGGACGCCATGGTTTTCGGCGACGTCTGCTGCATGGTGACGCGGGCCAGCGAGGAGGCGTGTGACACCTCGCGGCTGCGCCAGTGGAACAAGACCGTCATGCGCTACATGGAAAACACGGGACACCCTGCGCTGCTCGAGTTCTGCGGCACATGCTGTGCGGAGATCCTCCTCTCCACCGGTGACATCGCAAAAGCCGAAGCGTGGCTCACAAAGACATTGCATGAGCTTGATCAGGGCGGGCATCGCTCCCGGTGCGTGCACCCGGCCGCCAAGCTCGCCGAACTCCGGCTGCTCCAGGGCCGCGTTGAGGACGCCGGAAGGCTGCTCTCAGGTTTCGAAGGGCGCCCCGACGCTTTAAGGGCGACGGCGGCAGTGCGGCTGGCGTCCGGCGACACGGCCGTGGCGGCGGCGCTCCTGCACAGGCGGATCCGCCAGACCGGCGGGGGACTCCTTGCAGTTCCGCTGCTGGCACTGCTGGCCGACGTCCAACTGGTTCAAGGAACTCCAGACCAGGCCATGGCAACGGCCGCACGCCTGGATGATGTCGCCTCGGCCACCCACTGGCCGCGGGCTATTGCGGCGTCACATCTGACGGCTGGTCGCGCCGCGGCCGCCGCGGGAAGCATTACATTGGCGCAGGAACGCCTGGACACGGCCATAGCGAGCTATGACGAGCTGAACATGCCGCTCGAGGCGGCTCAGGCGCGCCTCTCCCTGGCAGAGGCCCTGCGCCTGTCGGACCGCGATATGGCGGTGCATGAAGCCGGCATAGCACTGGCGGTCTTCGACGATGCGGGTGCCGCAGGAATGGCAGACCAGGCTTCCGCGCTCCTGCGCTCCCTCGGCGGGCCGGCGCGTACAGGCCCCAAAGCTCTCGGGCTTCTGTCGCGGCGGGAATCCGAGGTGCTCACGCTGCTGGCGGAGGCATTGACGAATGCAGAAATTGCAGACCGGCTGTTCATCAGCGCCAAGACCGCCGAACACCATGTGAGCAACGTTCTGGCCAAACTGCAGCTGCGCAATCGCGCCGAAGCTGCAGCCTTCGCCCTGCGCCACACCCGGCCCGAACCGGGCAGTAAATAGGGGAATCCCCCCATCCTTTCGGTTCTGCGGCGGCGCATTATTGCGGTATCAGGAAGTCCGCAGGAGGTGCGACATGACACGGCAAATGGCAGCGGCCAATGTCCTCAAACACGAGCTGGTGGTGACAGTCTGGCGGAAGTCCACGGCCCAGGCCGATGTCGTATTCGATACCCTCGCCGACCTGTCGGGTCATCCCGGCTGGGGAGGTGCCGAGGCATCAACGCTCTTGTCCGTGGATGCTCCGGCGGGTCCGGCCATAGCAGGGGTGGAGTTCACTTCGACGTCGGAGGACGCTATCTGCCGAATCTGGGATTCTTCGGTGGTCACGCAAGCCGTCCGGCCGGCCACCTTCGAGAAGGTCACAGAGTCCAGGCTGGAGACAAAGCGGAAAGGGTCTCCGGCGCAATGGCTCATGGTGCACCGCTACGAGGTTGAGCCGGACGGAGACCGGAGCAAGATCACCTACACGTGCCGGCTGGTCCGCGCGAACGCATTGCCGGGTTCACTGGCTCTCTACGGAATTCCGGTCCTGCGCTCGCTCGCATCCCGTGAGTGGGCGCGCCCCAGCCGGGCTGGACTGCGACGGCTCGTGGCGGCGGCAGAGGCCAAACCGCGGGCCTGACCCGCACTTACCAAGGCAGATTCTTACCAAGGCACAAATTCAAGGAAGGAACAGGACAATGGCAAAGCTAGCGCGAGACGATTCGACAGCACGCACGGAAAGCATGACAGGCTACGAGGGCCGCTTTCGGGAGGCGGATGGCTATACCCTCGCCTTTGAGAATTTCGAAGAGGGCGGCGACTTCACGCCGTACTACCGGGGCCTGCCGGACGATCTGTGCCAGAGCCACCACTGGGGCTACGTCATCCGCGGGCGGCTCATCATGCACACGCCCGCAGGAGACGAAATCATCCAGGCCGGCGAGGCGTACTACGCCGCGCCGGGACACACGGACGAGCTCGATCCCGGGACGGAGCTGGTCGAGTTCAGCCCGACCGATGAACTGGCCCGCACGCTCGAGGTTGTGGCGAAAAACCTCGAGGCGTAAGGCCTAAACCAGCAAGGCGAACGGACACATCGGCCCCCTGCGAAGACCTCAAGTCCGTTCGCGCGCCCCGGAGCTCAGTCCTTCAGGTACCGGGCGAAGTGGTCCTCGATCCGCTGCCAGGCTTCCGCGGCCGCTTCCGGGTCCGGCTTGATGCCCATCACCCGGAACAGTGGCCGCAGCGGCCGGGGACCTTCCTCGGCGTCGTTCATAAACGCGTGGCCGGCGCCTTCGAATTCCTTGACGTCATGCTCGATGCCGAGCGTTTCCAGCGTGGCTTCGAGTTTCGCCGCGGCCCCGGGCAGGGTGCGGTCCTTCTTGCCGAAGTTGCCCAGCATCGGGCACGCACCCAGCAGGGCTTCCTCGGGGTGCCTGGGCAGCCTGCCGTAGTTGACGGCGGCGGCATCGAAGCCGTTCCTGGCGACCATTAGGGCGAAGCCGCCGCCCATGCAAAAGCCGATCACACCGATCTTGCCATTGGTCCGGCCGGAGTTTTCGAGCCAGGCCTGCGCCTTGGCCAGGTCCGTGAACGCCTTGCCGGAGCCGGACAGCAGCGACCTCATGGTGGACACCAGGCAGCTGCGGGAACCGCCGTCGCTGAAGAGGTCCACCGCCAGCGTCAGGAATCCGGCCGCTGCCAGCCGGTCAGCCTGGCGCCGGGCAATATCGTTGAGCCCGAACGCCTCGTGGATCATCAGGACGGCGGGGAACGGACCCGGTCCCGCAGGTTCCGCGAGGTAGCCGCGCAGGTTCCGGCCGTTCTCCGCGGCAGTGCCGGCCTCGCTGAGGTCGATGATCGTCATCGTGCGGACCTTTCCTAGGCGGTTGCTGTCACCAGAGAATCTCACACAAAGACGGCGGGCATCCCCCAAAGGAATGCCCGCCGCCGTTTCCCGGGCAGCCGCCGTAGCCGCTGCCTGGGATGCTCTAGTCTCTTTTGAACTCGTCCTTCACGTTTTCGCCAACTTTCTTGGCGTCGGCAACAACCTGGTCCTTCTGACCCTCTGCACGCAGACGGTCATTGTCCGTGGCGTTGCCGGCCGCTTCCTTGGCCTTGCCGCCGAGGTGCTCTGCTTCGTTCTGAATTTTGTCGCCGATTCCCATGGTGTGTATTCCACCTTTCGTAGCCGGGTAAAAAACTAAGCACCATCACAATAACACAAAGCATGCTTACTAATTCAAGGAAAGTTCTGCTGCTGTTCCAGCGGAATTCCAAGGGGACGCCGCGGTGTCCGTGACGGTTGTCGGTGCTCCCGGCTAGGCTCGATTGCATGGACCACAAGACCACTCTCACGCAGCACGTCAATGCCAGCCCGGACAAGGTCTGGGCCGTGATCTCGGATATTCCGGGCTCGGCCGCCACCCTTTCCAGTATCGATTCCATCCAGATGCTCAGCGAGGGCGGATACGGCGAAGGCACCCGGTGGAAGGAAACGCGCACCATGATGGGGCGGGCCGAAACAGTGGAAATGTGGGTGTCCCAAGCTGAACCGCCGTCGCCGACCCATGCCGGCAGCACCACCGTCAAAGCGCTCCAGGGCGGCGCGGACTACACCACGCGGTTCACGCTTGCCGAGCGCGACGGCGGGACGGACCTCGCGCTGACCTTCGGCGCCGAGGTGGTCAAGCCCACCCTGCTGAGCAAGATCGCGATGGCCCTCTTCGGCAGGATCGGCATGAGCATGACACGGAAGGCGCTGGCCAAGGACCTGGCTGAGATTGCGGCGAAGGCCGAGTCCCTCTGATGGCGGGCAGGCCCGCCGGGGGCGCATCGCCGTCGGGCCGGTCACTGTCAGGCAAGGCGCTGAAGGTGACAGCCCCCAGGCTCTCGCCGGTCCGGCTCGAGGAACTTCGCGATGAGCCGTCGCCGGAATTCCAGCGGGGCGAGCGGTATGACGGCCTGAAGTTCAGCCGCGCCGATGCTGACGGGCTGGAGCTGAGCGGCACGGACTTCGCTGAGTGCGAGTTCGAAGGGGTCTCCTTCAACGAGACCCAGCTGCACGGTGCCACGTTCCGGGACTGCATCCTTGCGGAGGTGTACGCCCCGGTGTTTACGGCGGCGCGGGCCACGCTGCGGGATGTTGAGATCAGGAATCCGCGGTGGGGTTCGGCGGAGCTGTACGAGAGCGGCTGGACGTCCGTACGGATCGACGGCGGCAAGCTGGACTACGTCAACCTGCGAGGATCACGGCTGACGGACGTGCAGATCAGCGACTGCATCATCAACGAGCTGGACCTGGGCTCCGTGACCGGAACGCGCGTGGCACTGAAGAACTGCACCATCGGCACCCTCGACCTTGCCGGCGCCAAGTTCAAGGATTTTGATCTTCGCGGCACCGACTTCCGCACCATCAGCGGTCTCGAAAGCCTGGCTGGGGTTGTGATCGACGACTACCAGCTGAGCCTGCTCGCCCCGCTCCTTGCCGCCCATCTCGGCGTCGTCGTTCTGTAGGTTTCTGGAGTTTTTGTCCACTTATCGCGTCCAAAAGGCGCTTCAACTCGCGATAAGTGGACAAAAACTCTCCCCGCTGAGCTCCCGAAGAACCATCCCACTACGCTCCGCAAGTTGCCGGGCCCGACGGGCCCCGGTTGACCCCTTGCGGCCGCCGTGTAATCTTTATAGAACGAACGGTCGGTAAATTAGTCGCAGGGCTCTTGCCGCCGCAGATGACAGTGCCGTTTATCGCGTGAAGGGTGTTTCCATGGCCTCAGCAGTAGCAGGACCGCAGGCATTTTTGGTGGGCGGTGCCCGGACGCCGGTGGGCCGGTACGGAGGCGCGCTCTCCGCCGTCCGCCCCGACGACCTCGCCGCCCTCGTGGTCCGCGAGGCCGTTTCACGAGCAGGGCTTGACCCCGATTCCATCGACGAAGTGATCCTGGGGAACGCCAACGGCGCCGGCGAGGAAAACCGCAACGTGGCCCGCATGGCTACGCTCTTGGCGGGGCTTCCCCTCCACATTCCCGGCATCACGGTGAACCGGCTGTGCGCGTCCGGGCTGAGCGCCATCATCATGGCCAGCCAGATGATCAAGTCCGGAGCCGCAGACATCGTGATCGCCGGCGGCGTGGAATCCATGAGCCGGGCGCCCTGGGTGCAGGAGAAGCCGCAGACGGCCTTCGCCAAGCCCGGTGCCATCTTCGACACGTCCATCGGCTGGCGCTTCGCCAACCCGCTGTTCCAGAAGGGCGAACTCTCCCGGGACGGCAAGATGACGTACTCCATGCCGGAGACGGCCGAGGAAGTGGGCCGCGTTGATGGCATTTCCCGCGAAGACGCCGACGCTTTCGCCGTCCGCTCGCACGAACGGTCCCTCGCAGCCATCGCCGCCGGTCGCTTCGCCGAAGAAATCGTCCCGGTGACGGTGAAGACCCGCAAGGGCGAAACCGTGGTGGACACCGATGAAGGCCCCCGCGCCGGCACCACCATGGACGTGCTCGCCGGGCTCCGCCCCGTAGTCAAGGGCGGCTCGATCGTCACCGCCGGCAACTCCTCCACCCTCAACGACGGCGCCTCCGCCATCATCGTGGCGTCCGAGGCGGCCATCCAGAAGCTCGGCCTCACCCCGCGAGCCCGCATCATCGACGGCGCCTCGGCCGGGTGCGAGCCCGAGATCATGGGCATCGGCCCCGTCCCTGCCACGCAGAAAGTGCTGGCCCGCAGCGGCTTCAGCGTGGATGACCTCGGCGCCGTCGAACTCAACGAAGCGTTTGCCACCCAGTCGCTCGCCAGCATGCGGCGGCTCGGCCTGGACCCGGACATCGTGAACAACGACGGCGGCGCCATCAGCCTGGGGCATCCGCTTGGTTCCAGCGGCTCACGGATCGCCATTACGCTGCTGGGCCGGATGGAACGCGAAGACGCCAGGATGGGTCTCGCCACCATGTGTATCGGCGTCGGCCAGGGCACCGCAATGCTACTGGAGCGTGTGTAATGGCGGCCCCGGATAGCGCGAACGGACACTTGAGCACCCACGACTTCCGCACGCTCCTGGTCGAGGAGCGTGAAGACCGCGTGGTGGTTCTCCTCAACCGCCCCGAGGTGCGCAACGCCATCGACCAGCAGATGGTGGACGAACTCCACATCGTGTGCGCGGCGCTGGAGCAGAACCCCAAGGTGCTCATCATCGCCGGCGTCGACGGCGTTTTCGCGTCCGGCGCGGACATCGCCCAGCTGCGCGAACGGCGCAGGGACGATGCGCTGCAGGGCATCAACTCCACGATCTTCGTCCGGATCGCCAAGCTGCCCATGCCCGTCATCGCGGCGCTGGACGGCTACTGCCTGGGCGGCGGGGCCGAGCTCGCCTACGCCGCGGACTTCAGGATCGGAACGCCCAGCGTCCGCATCGGCAACCCCGAGACCGGCCTGGGCATCCTTGCCGCTGCCGGTGCCAGCTGGCGGCTGAAGGAACTGGTGGGCGAACCGGTCGCCAAGCAGATCCTGCTGGCCGGGCTGGTGCTGCGCGCCGAACAGGCCCTCGCGGTCAACCTCATCACGGCGATCCACGAGGCCCCCGACCTGATGGACGGAGCCCACAGCCTCGCTGACCGCATCGCCCGGCAGGACCCGCTGGCCGTGCGGATCACCAAGTCCGTGTTCCATGCACCGGCCGAGGCGCACCCGCTGATCGACCAGCTGGCCCAGGGAATCCTCTTTGAATCCCAGGCGAAGTTCGACCGCATGCAGTTGTTTCTCGATAAGAAAACAGATAAGAAAACAGCCAAGACAGCAGACAAGAATTCAGACCAGTCCGACGGGAAGCAGTAACCATGAGCAACTCCGCACTTCCGGCAAACCTTCGCGGCGCCAACTTTCCCGACTTCGTAGGAGTTCTCGGAGGCGGCCGCATGGGGGCCGGCATCGCCCACGCCTTCCTGATCAACGGTGCCAACGTCCTGGTGGTGGAGCGGGACGAGGCCTCCGCGGAAGCCGCCCGGGAACGCGTCGAGTCCGCCGCGGCCAAGAGCATCGAGCGCGGGGCCACGGACGGCAACCTGGACGAGATGGTCTCCCGCCTCTCCGTGACCGTGGACTACGACGACTTCAAGGACCGCCAGCTGGTGGTGGAGGCCGTCCCGGAGGACTGGGACCTGAAGGTCACCTCGCTCCGCGGAATCGAGGCGCGCCTCGCCGACGACGCCTACCTCGCCTCCAACACGTCCTCGCTGTCAGTCAACGGCCTGGCCCGCGAACTGAAGCGTCCGCAGAACTTCCTGGGCCTGCACTTCTTCAACCCCGTCCCGGCGTCCACGCTCATCGAGGTGGTGCTCGGTGAGCAGACCTCCGAGGAGCTTGCCGCAGCGGCGAAAAGGTGGGTCGAGGCACTGGGCAAGACCGCCGTCGTCGTCAATGACGCGCCCGGCTTTGCCTCGTCGCGGCTGGGTGTGGCCATCGCGCTGGAAGCCATGCGCATGGTGGAGGAAGGTGTCGCGGCCGCGGAGGACATCGATAACGCCATGGTGCTGGGCTACAAGCACCCCACCGGGCCGCTCCGGACCACGGACATCGTTGGCCTGGACGTCCGGCTGGGCATTGCGGAGTACCTGCAGTCAACGCTGGGGGAGCGCTTCGCGCCGCCGCAGATCCTGCGCGACAAGGTGGCCCGCGGGGAACTGGGCCGTAAGACCGGCAAGGGGTTCTTCGACTGGCCAGCGTGAGCGTCGCGGCTTTAGGCCGTTCATCGCGGGATCCCGCAGGGACATGAACGCAGGCTTCATGAAGGGTTCACCTCATAGATCAGGGTCTGCCGTTTGCCCCGGAATTCCGCCTCGGCGTGGTAACGGTGACCCACGGCCACGGGACCTTCGGAGAGCTTCTTCACCACCGGCGTGCCCGGGTCCCATTCGGCGGTGTGCTCGAAGGCGGACAGGTAGGCGAAGGCTTGGTCTGCGGCGAGGGGAGAGCGGACGGTTCCTGCAACAGTGATCATCCGAGAAGCCTAGCTGGAGACCCCTAGGATGGTGCCGTGACTTCCATCGAACCCATTGCCCTGACCGGTCAGTACGTCGTCCTCGAGCCGCTGAGCCACACGCACCATGACGGACTGGTGGAAGCGGCCCGCGACGGCGAACTCTGGAAGCTCTGGTACACCAGTGTGCCCACCCCCGAAGGCATGGCCGCCGAGATCGACCGCCGCCTGGGGCTCCAGGAACAGGGCTCCATGCTGCCGTTCACCACGCGTCTGATCGACCCCGCCACGGGCGGTCCCGGCCGGGTCATCGGGATGACCACCTACATGAACATCGACGCCGCCACTCCCCGCGTGGAGATCGGCTCCACCTGGAACGCGGCTTCTTCGCACGGCAGCGGCAGCAACCCTGATTCGAAGCTGCTGCTGCTCCGGCACGCCTTTGAAACGCTGGGGTGCCCGGCCGTCGAATTCCGGACGCACTGGCTCAACCACCAGTCCCGGGAAGCCATCGCCCGGCTGGGGGCCAAACAGGACGGCGTGCTGCGCAACCACTCGCGGACCGCGGACGGCACCCTCCGCGACACCGTGGTCTTCTCGATCCTTGAGCACGAATGGCCCATGGTCCGCGCCGGCCTGGAGTTCCGGCTCTCGAAGCAGCGCTAGCCGAGCCTTCACTTTCAGGGTCAGGTGCCTAAGCCCGCTCATTCTTGAGTGTTCTATAAGCGTAGGCCTGGGCCTGGGCCCGGGTGCTCAGTCCCAGCTTGGCCAGAATGCTGCCCACGTGGTGCTCCACGGTCCGCTTGCTGATGAACAGGCGTGCTGCGATCTGGATATTGGAATGCCCCTCGGTTACGAGCTCCAGGACTTCGGATTCCCGTGCTGTCAGGCGGCCTCCCAGCCGGGCAGTGATGCGGGAGCCGTGTCCGAGCCGGCGAAGTTGCTGGGCGGCAGCGTCCACATCGTAGGCTGCGCCGAGCCGCTGGAAGTCCCGTATTGCGGTACGTACTTCCGACGCGGCAAGCTCCGGTTCGGTGGGGGCCATCGTCCGGGCCAGTGCGAGCCGGCAGCGGGCCTGTTCCAGCGGCAGGCCGGCCTCGCCGAAGTTCGCCAGCGCCTCCTCCAGATGTGTCCGGGCACCGGCGTCGCCAGCCGCAATCGCCGCTATCCCCAGTGTGTACTCGGCCAGGGCGCGGTACTGCGCCAATCCCACGGCAGCGGCGATGACATTCAGCTTGAATCCGAGGGCGGCCGCGGCATCGAGGCGTCCTGCGGCCAGATGAACCTCGGCCAGCAGCGCGAGTTCCGAGGCAAGGAGCACGGACCCGCCGGAAACTGCCACATGACGAGTCAAGATGTTGGCCGCGCTGTCGATTTCACCGTTGGCCAGCCAAAGCCGGGCCAGCGGGCCGACCGCGTATGAATCGGTTTCGTTGTTCTTGAACAGGGAAGCCGATTCTTCCAGCCGACCCTGGCGCAACCGAAGGTCGGCGAGCCGCACCACCGCTGCCGAACGCAGGCCGCGAAAGCTGCCGTCGTAATCACGGATGGCTGACAACAGGCGGTCCTCCGCCTCGGACCAGCGACCGGCAGCCGTAAGAATCCCCGCGTAATGCGTGCTGCAGATGGCCGATATCCAGACTGCATGGGTACGGTGGCCGAAACCGTCAGCGACCTCCATCCATTGCTGTGCGCGTCGTACATCAAGGGTCAGCTCGGAACACAGGAGCATCTTGCAGTAAATCTCGCCGGCGGCCTGATAGTCGCGGACCTCACCGCCGGTGGCAGCAGCGGCGGCCTCATCGACAAGCCGCATGCCCTCCACGATGTGACCACCGAGAACCAACGACAGCCCCTCGTAACTGCGGGCGCAGAACTCAAGGTCCGGATCCGCGAAGCGCCGGCCGATTTCCGTGGCAGCGGCGGCATGTTCACGGATGCGGGCTGGGTTATCTGTGGCGAGGCATTCGGCCAGATGGACCCAGCCTCTCTCCACACATCCACCCGCTTCGCCCAGCAGGCTCAGGGCCCGTGCCCTCCAGCCGTCCGCGGCCGCCGCGTTCGCGTAGACCGCGCCGTAGAGAAAGCTCAGCTCGCGGGCTGCGATTAGGGCCGGAAGGCTCACCTGGCCCTGCCGGCGGTACATCACGAAGGCTTTTTCATAGAGGCGGATGGCGTTTTCGAAGTCTCCGGCCCATTCCACGGCCCTCGCCAACCCATAGGCTGCCTCCGGGCCCGGTTCTGTACTGAGCGCGAGCTCAAATAGCGAACGGGCACTGAGCCAGTCCCCAGCATCGAGGGCGATACGGCCGTCATCGAGCAATTGCCCCGCGGCGGAAGCCATCCCTCATTTTACCGCCGGCTCATCAGCAGAAGCTGCAGGCGTGTGGGCCGGACAGGCGCCTGAGCCCGCATGGGAGTCGCAAATAGGTGCAAGCACCCATGTGGGTCTGTCGATGCGGAGCGGATCCTTTGTTATAGACAGCTATTTCCGGAGGGCGATAACGATGACATCAGAAACATTCCAACTGGAACTTGCCGCGGCTGAGGCATATGAAGAGCGCTTTGTGCCCGCGATATTCGCAGAGTGGGCGCAGGTGCTGGTGACAGAAGCCGGAGTCGCGCCCGGCCAGCGGGTTCTCGACGTGGCTTGTGGAACGGGCATTGCGGCCCGCCGTGCCGCCGAGATTGCCGGGGCCCCGGCCGTGACCGGTGTGGACATCAACGACGCGATGCTTAAGGTGGCGGCGCGGATTCGCCCGGACATCACATGGCTGCTGGGCGATGCCGCCGCCCTACCTTTGCCCGACGCGGACTTCGACACTGTACTTTGCCAGATGGCATTGATGTTCTTCCCTGACCCGGCGGGCGCTCTTAGGGAGATGGGCAGGGTTGCTTCCGTTGGTGGAACGATCGCGGCAGCAGTTCCAGGCCGGCTCGAGGACCAGCCGGCCTACGGGCCCTTCGTGGAGATGGTGGCGCGGCATGCCGGGGCGGAGGCGATGTCCCTTTTGAGTGTGTACTGGGCATGCGGCGACCCCGAACGACTCCAGCGGCTTTTCGCCGAGGCTGGCCTCACGGTGACGGCCATCCGCACCCACGTCGGAACGGCGCGCTACGCGTCAGCGGATGATTTCGTCGTGGGCGAAGTGGAAAGCACGCCCCTGATGGATCGGCTGACCCCGGAGCAGTACGCCCAGGTGCGCCTAGGAGCAAAGGCAGTACTTCAACCTTTCACGGACAGAGACGGATCAGTGGCGGCGCCGCTGCATGGCCTTATCATCGTCGCCCGGAGGTGACAGTCCCAAGTGATAAGTGTCTTGTGCCCTGTGGGGGGCTGAGACCCTGGCGGACCCGCCGGCATGAGCCGCCGGAGGGCCCGCTGCCAGCCTGCTACTTCGCCAGTTTGGCAGGCTTGACCTCGGTCATAATCGCCGTGGCATAGGCACGGTGCCCGGTGGAATTCGGGTGGAAGTTGGAGTCAGCCAGAGGGTTCCCGCTGTTGTAGGCGATCCAGGGATCGTCGGAGTTCACGGCGTGCCCGGAAAATCTGGTGGTGACATCGACGAACTGTGCGTCCGCCCCGTCGTCCTTGGCACTGACGACGGCACCGGCGATGGCGCTGTTGAGCCGTTCCGTGGCCAGATTGATCAGGACCTGCTCGTCCGCGGAAAAGTAGGGATTACCGTCAGCCGGTTCGAACAGCATGGGATACCCCAGGACAGCGATCTTCGCGTTCGGAGCCAACGCGTGGATTGTCGCGTAGGCGCTCGCCAGCCCGGCGCCGACCCGTCCAAGCGCGCCTTCCGACGCCGCGACCGCGTTGGCGCACACCTCTACGCCATTGGAGGCGCAGGCAAACAATACGGGGCTCACTCCGGCGTCGTTGGCTCCGGCGGTGATGGTGACCAGCTTGGTGGAGGCATTCAGGGCCTGCGTGTATGCCAGCGTCTGGATCTGGGTTTGCACGCTCATCTCAGTTCCGCCGGTGAGGAGTGCCCCGTGGCAGGCGGCGTTGACCACCAAGGACACTCGGCCTGTTTTATCGACGTCGCCGACGTACCCCGGGGTGCTCTGCCAGCACGTTGTGCCCGCCGGTTTGTCTGCTGCTCCCGCGCCGGTGCCCGCAGTGTAGGAGTCGCCAACGGCGACGTAATTCAGCTGTGAAGCCGGTGCCGCTCCCGCCGGACCCGCCGCGGTTCCCAGCGCCAGCGCCAGTGTTGCCAAACCGGCAGCGAATGCCGCCCGCCGCCGTCGTAATATCCGGTCACTCATCAGTTTCCCCTTTGTTCTGAACTGTGCACCGGGGCTGCGGAGCCACGGGCCGCGGCGAGGCCGCAAGTACCCCAACGGTACCGCCAGTGACCTCCCGCCGGACACCGTTTGGAATACTCGTTTGTTTGCCGGACACCACCCCATTTTTCGCCAAGTACCGGTGCCGGATGTCGGGGGTCTGTGGTTAGCTGTCTGGATGGAACAGCCTGGACAGCCCGTGTACTGGGACGGAGCCGTGAATGCGTGGCGCATTTCCGGCAGCGTGTTCCGGATGGGGCGCCGGGAGTGGGTCACCGAGGCGGGCTGGAAACAGGCGTACGACGACGGCGTCCGCACGGTGATCGACCTTCGGAACGCCGCGGAACACGGCCGCCGGGACACAGACCCCGAGGTGGGCGCGGATGTGCTGGCGGCGTTCGACGTTCTGCATATTCCCACCGAAGACCCGGACCACCCGGAGTTCAAGGAACTCTGTTCCCCCTACCTGAACGATCCGGACGGCTACGCGGCCAACGCCCGGCTGTTTCCGGACAAACTCGTGGCCGTTTTCAGGGCTGTCGGCGCTGCGCCTGCCGGCGTGGTGATCCACTGCTCGGCCGGGCGTGACCGCAGCGGAATGATCGCTGCCATGCTCCAGGACCTCACCGGCGCCGACGATCACGAGATCGTTTCCGGCTACCAGGCGGCCATGCGGGGAATCAACGAACGGCACCGCACGGCACGCGTGCCCCACAAGCACGAGCGCTATCTGGAAGAACACGCCCTGCTGCCCCTGCTGGAGAAGCGCGGCGGCGGAGCCCTCGAGTTCGTCCGGCGGCTGGACACCACAAACTATCTTTTGCGGCACGGGATCACCGCGGCCGAGTTGGCTGCCATTAGGTTCCGGCTGGCAACCAGGGTGGCGACGTGAACGAAATTTGGGGGAAGCTTTGACACATCATTCCGGACGTAAACGGCTCAACCGCTCCCTGGGACTGGCTGCCGCCGGCGCGCTGGTCTTCGGCTCCACCTTCTTCGCGGTTCCTGCCGTCGCCGAGTCCGCGCCACCGGTCCATGGTCCCTCGGCGCCGGCGGTTTCCACCACTGCGCCTACTGCTTCTGCTGCAGCGCCCACCTCCGCGGCGGCGCCTGCCGTGTCCACTCCGGCCCCCGCAACGGGCGATTCCGCGCCCGCGATCAGCGACGCCGGGTTGACGGAAGCTATTCTCCGCGACTTGGGAATGACGCTCGAACAGTTCAACGCCGCCGGTGACCAAGGCAAACGCGCGGCCGACGCCGTGCCCTCCTTGCGCTCGCTTCCCGGCTATGCGGGGATCAGCCTGAAGGACGGCCGGATTGTGGTCGAGGGCAGCGGCGCGGAGCTTGCGGCACGGGTGGCCGAACTCAACGCCGCCGGATCCGGAGCGGGTACCTTGGCAGGGAGCCAGGCCGGTGTGTCCGGTGAATTCATCCTGGTGGCACCGTCCGCGCCGGAAGCCCCAGAAGCACCGTCCACCCCGGATGCCCCAGAAACACCGCAAACGCCGGAACGGGTAGCGGCCAGCACGGACCAGCTGTTCAAGGACTACGTCCACGAAGTCGGCGCCAGCGGCCTTCAGGCCGTGGCCTACGCCAACGGAAGCTTTGTGATCCGCACCGGCGGCACCAACGAGCCGGAGGCCGGCGGCAGCTCGGCGGCCGCTACCCCGGAGCCGCCAGCCTCGACGGCCTCGCCGTCTGAGTTCGTGGCGCAGTATTCGAACGTGCGGCTGGAGCAGGGCGAGCCGCTAGCCCCGGAGGAGGACCTCTTCGGCGGGCAGGGCTTTGTCCTCAACAACGGCATCCGTTGCTCCGCCGGGTATGGCGCCTACAGCCCGGCAGGGGAGCCCATAGTGCTCACCGCCGGCCACTGCACTGACGACGGAACCCTTTCGACGGCCAACGTGGAACGACCGGAATCGGCCGCCAACACGCTGCTCGGCACCTTGGGCTTCAGCCAGTTCGGCGGGCCTGGGAACTCGTGGATCACCGGCGATGAAGCCAACCCGGGAAACATCGGCACGGACATCGCGGTGATCGAGTCCATCCGCTCCGGCCTGGATGTTCATCCTGCAGCCTCCCGCTGGGATGCGCCCGCAGACCCCGGCTCCACAGCCGTGAAGATCATTGGAACCGCGTCGCCGTCACCCGGGCAGGCCGTCTGCCGGTCCGGCCGCACCGACGGCTGGTCCTGCGGCACGGTGGATGAGGTGGGGATCTACGTCGTGGGCGGCATTACCCCAGACCCCGCCGACCTCCGGGCGTTCCGCGGCTTCCTGTCGTACTCCGTCCAGTCCAGCGGCGGCGACTCCGGCGGACCTTGGATCAGCGGGAACTTCGCCGTCGGCACGCACTCTGCGGGCGACGCCCCCGGTTCCGCAGCGAACTTCGCCGTGGCAACCACGCTGGAGGACGCCATGACCCGGCTTCCCGGTGTTCAGCTTCAGCTGTTCCTCAACCAACCCGTCCTCACGGAACCGGCCGACGGCGGCGGAGTGGCGCTCGGGCAGGCCATCACGGGACAGGTCCCCGCGGCCCCCGCGTCTGCGGTCGCCGCGGGCTCAACCGTCCGCATCACGGTGCCCGGCCAGTCTCCCGTGGAGGTGCCCGTGGACGCCGCCGGACAGTGGCATTTCACCGCGCCGTCTCCCGCGGGCCGGCTGCAGTTTACGGCCGAAACCATCAACGGCTTTAGCCACTCCGGAGAGAGCTCGTTCGACGTCACGGTGCTGCCATCTGACCTGCCGGCACCTGCCATCGGCAGCCCGGCTGAGGGCCAAGTCCTCACGGCGCTGGAGCGCATCGAAGGAACCGGAACACCCGGCGCGACGGTGGAACTCTCCGGCGACGCCACCGGGCAGGCTGTCGTTGGCCTCGACGGCAAATGGACTGTCCCGGTCACCGGCAACGCAAGGTTCGGCTCGTTCACCGTCTCGGCAGTGCAGACCGCCCGGGGCGTTGCCGACAGCCCCGCGGCTAGCCGGACCTTCAAGGTTGCACCGCCCTCGCCCGCGGTCACCAACATCCGGAACGGCCAGCATTTTGCCCACGACGCCGTTCCGGGTCAGGTCACCGGTGCCGCGCTCAACGGCGCCGCGGTGACCGTCACCGTCGACGGCGCCGCACCGGCGCAGGCCGCTTCGAACGGCACCTGGAGCTCGCCCCTGCCGGCGGGACTTGCCGCCGGCACGCATACGGTGGCGGCCAGGCAAACGGTCGACGGCGTCGCCTCGGAACCAGTCAATGTCACCTTTGTGGTTGACCCCGCACCCGTGATTGCTCCTGCTGCCATCACCCCCGCGGGAGTCTCGGGCCAGTTGCCGGCCACAGGTGCCGATGGCCTGCTCACTGCTGCCGGCGCCGGAGCGGGCGTGCTGGTCCTCGGTGGTGTCGCGCTGGTCCTGGCCAGGCGCCGCTCCCGCCGCTGAGCAAGAGTTTTTGTCCACATATGGCGTCCAAGGGCGAGGCTATCTCACGATAAGTGGACAAAAACTCCAAGCTCCCGCCGCTGAATTCCGTCCGGGCTGCAGCGCGGCCGCTCAGTTCTCCGCGGCAAGCTCGCCGCGGGCGATGCTGTCCGAGGAGTGTCCGGGGTTGCCGTCGAACGGCTCATTGGAGACATCCACGATGGGGTACTCGGCCAGGTCGAGTCCTTCCGGAATGGCGAAGACACCGGGTTCGCCGTCCAGCACTCCAAGGCTGACGAGTTTGGAAAGATCCGGCGAGATCACCCAGACCTCGCGGAAGCCGCTGACTTGGCCGTCCGCCAACTGGACCACCAGTTGGCGGGATCCGTCCGGAAGCCGCTCCACCAGGGCCTTACCGTTGGCCGTGTACGACTCCAACGGCTGCAGCGGTGCCTGGGCAATAATCACGGCCTGCGGTGCGGTCGGGGTAGGTGAAGGGAACGCCTCCGGGCCTTGCCCGAGGAAGTTGTAGGCTGCCCAGACCGCGGCTGCGCCGAGCATGATTCCCGCCGCCGCGGCCATCGCCACCAAGCGGCCCGCCGTGGAACCTGGGCGCCGCTCGCGGACGCGCCGACGGAGGGGCGTTGGGGGCGTTGCCGTCGTCGTCGAACTGCTCCGGGATCCCGGCCGGGTCAGCGGATCCTTCGCCTGGTCGGGGGAGAGGCCCAAAGCCTGGTGGATGGCTGCCCAGTTGTGCGGGCCGGGCGTCGCCAGTTCCACTTCGGCGGGGTCGATCGTGGCGGCGTGGACGGTGCGTTCCAGGGCCGTGAGGGTCCCGGCGCATTCACTGCAGAACGCCAGGTGGTCAGCCTCGGCCGGCGTCAGTGCGGGTTCGCCAAGGGCCACGAGGCTCAGCTGCTCATCGTCAAGATGCTTCATTGCCCACCTCCAGGCGGGTCCGCATCCGGGAGAGGCTGCGCCGGATATGGCTCTTGACGGTGCCGAGCGGCAGCTGCAGGCGCGACGAGATCTGATCGTGCGTGAGGTCCTCGTAGAACGCCAGCTTCATGATCGCCTTCTGTGGATCGCCCAACCGCTCCAGCTCTTCCTCCAAGGTTATGCGGTCGGCCACGGCTTCCACGTCAGCTGCCGGTGAAGCTGCGGCGACGCCATCACCCGCGACCTGCCCCGCCGCGTGTTCCAGCTCCTGCCGGCGCATGCGGGCGGACAGCGCATCGGCAATGGCATTTCGGGCGATCCCCACCAGCCAGGCAGGCAGGCGGGCGGCCTCGGGCCGGTAGCTGGCGCGCGATTTCCACGCCCGGATGAACACATCCTGGGTGACGTCGTCGGCAGCCGCACGTTCCCCCAGCGACCGCAGCGCCAAGGTGTACACCAGCGGGCCCAGCCGCCTGTAGGCCTCGGCAAGTGCCGCTTCCTGGCCGCCCGCGAATGCATGATCGAGATCGGCGTCCCAATCATGCGGGCCGGCAGGCGTCATCGATGGCTCCTTCGAGCGGCAGTGAGACCTGTGGAACCACATTATGCCGTGCCCGCCAGCGGCCCGCCATAGAGGCCGCCAGAGAGGCGGCCGTGGCCGCACCCGCGGGCGGCAACCGAAAGGGTCTTGACCGCCGCCACCGCACCGGGGCAAGCTCATGTCAGGCCCTCCGGCAACCCCGGGCCCAGACGAGCCTTTGTGCCGCAGGTCCTCAGCCTTGAACCCCGACTCGAGGAGAGCCCCATGAGCACCACATTCAATGAACTGCTCGCCAAACAGGTGGGCAATGAGTTCGCAGCATCGCAGCAGTACATCGCCATCGCTGCCTGGTTCGACGGGCAGGATTTGCCCCGGCTTGCCAAGCACTTCTACCGGCAGTCGCTGGAGGAACGGAACCACGCCATGATGATGGTGCGGTACATCCTGGACCGCGGCATTAGGATCACGATTCCCGGCATCGAGCCCGTCCGGAACGACTTCACGTCCGCGGAGGAGCCCCTTGTCCTGGCATTGGCCCAGGAGGTCGAGGTCACGGACCGCATCAAGGAACTGTTCGCCACGGCCCGTGCGGAAAACGACCCCCTGGGTGAACAGTTCATGCTCTGGTTCCTCAAGGAACAGGTGGAAGAAGTCGCGTCCATGTCCACGCTGCTGAACGTGGCGCGCCGGGCGGACAATCTCTTCGACGTCGAGATGTTCCTTGCCCGCGAGAGGGTGGGCGACGCCGGTGGTGGCGGCGGTGGCGGTCATGGAGGAGGCCACGGTCACGGCGGCCACCATCACGGCGGCGGCCATGGCGGCGAAAGCCACGACTCCGCCACGCCGGAAGCGGCGGGCGGCGCGCTCTGACGCAGGGGCGGGGCAGGCGCGACGGCGGCGCGCTCTGACGACGGGGCGGGGGCACGACGGCGGGGCCGCCAGTCAGGCGACCCCGCCGGGAGTGGTATTCAGTAATGGCGCACGACGTTCTCAGAACCGGCGTTAGTGGCGTCCGCACCACCGGTCGGCGGAGTCAACAACCTGGACGGCTACCGCCAGCGTGCCGTCGGCCAGGCTTCCCCACGCGTAGACGATGGTGTTCTTGCCGGCCTCGACGGTAACGTCAGCCGGCCCGATCACCGGAGCTGTGGTTCCGGCCGCGGCAACGGACGCCGAGACGGTTCCGGCCTCAAGCTTCAGGGTCTGCTCGTCCGGATTGCTGAGCCCCTCGATTACGGCGGTCCCGCCGGCCAGGACGTCGACGGCGGGGGCTGCGGCTACGTGCCGGACCGTCAGCTTGCCTTTGTTGTCGTTGCGCGGGGCCTTCGTGTTATTGGTGAACAGCGTGGCTGTGGGGGCGCCGTCGGCGTCGAGATGGGCCACCGCGGTGTAGTCGCCGCCGTCGTCCAGTTCAACGTCCACCGGCCCGATCACGGGACTGTCGGCGCTGGTGGCGTCGGAGGCGGTGATGGCGATTTCGTAGTCGCCCGCCGCGAGCTCCAGCGGACCGGCCAGGGTGCCGGGCGTGAAGTCATCCAGCGTGAGGTTGCCGTCCACCCACACATCCACGGTCAGGCCGGGAACGCCGTGCAGGACAGAGAGCTTCGCGGGGGCATCGTCGTGGTGCCAGCCGCCCGCTTGGGCGGGGGTCGCGAAGGTGAGTGCAGCCAGGAGCGACAGTGCTCCGGCGGCGTAGGTTGTTTTGCGCATTTCAAACTCCTAAGAGGGATGCCCGTGACGGGCTGTGTTTGTGCTTACGCCCTTACTACCGGCCGGAGGCCCTCTTTGGATGCAAAGTCATGAAGTTTTCTGCGGGGCTATTTTCGCAGACGGATTTCGCGGTGCCGTTCGCGGCACTCGCTACTCTCACCTGAGGGAGCCGCTCCGCAGGCTCCTGTCTCCCGGCGGGGGTTCACCCGCCCAGCCGTGCCAGTTCCTCGCCCATAGCGCGCGCGAAGGTTGCTCCGGGCACGTTTTCCGCGTCGAAATGGATGCCGCAGTGGAGCCGGCCGGCGTAGGAGACAGCCGCGACGCCGAGCCGGACGTTGGCAGCGAGCACGGCGACCGGCCATATCGCGACGACCGGGGCACCCGCGAGGTGAAAGGAGCCGACCGGGCCTGGCACGTTGGTGACGAACCCTGCGACGAGATGCTGCCTTCGAGCCACGCGGTCCATGATGCGTGCGCCGATCGGGCCGCGCATGAACTCGAGCGTTCCCTGCTCCCTCGCCCGCGCCTTCTCCTCCCGGGTCTGTTCCGCGATGAGCCGGACGCGTTCGTCGGGTTCGACCTCGCCGAGCGGCAGCCGCACGAGCATGACCCCGACTTGGTTCCCCGATGTCCCGCGGCGCTGCAGCGCGACCGGCACTGAGACGGGTAGCCGGGCGGGGATCCGTTCTCCGGCGGCGGGCAGCAACGCCAGGTAGCCCCACGCCACTGCAGCGAGCAGGGCGTCATTTACTGTGGCGCCGAGCGGCCGGACATGTGTCTCGAGCGCAGCGAGGTCGGCGTCCAGGAACACAACCCCGCGACGCGGACTACGCTCACCGAGCAGCACCGTGGGAGCGACCTCCCGACCGCTCAGGGTCATCCGCATGCGGCGCAGACCGAAGCCGAGCCTCCCGAGCACATGCCGTAGGTCGCGTCGCGGTGCCTGCCTCGGCACTGGGACACGAGGCACGTGCGCCGACATTTCCCGCGATTCCACGGGGTCGAAGAGCTGTTGTACTATCGCTGTCGCCGCCATCCCGTCGGCGACAGCATGGTGGATGCGCAGCACGACCCCGAGCCCTCCAGCGGTCGCACCCGGCACCACCAGAATCTCCCAGAGTGGACGATCCAGCCCCAGCGTCGCACTCATCAGTTCGCCGCACGTCTGCTCGAAGCCCGTGAACCCATCGACGGCCTCGATGAGACGGATGTGGTGCTTGAGGTCGGGCGGCGCCTCGACCCAGCGGTGTCGGCGGCCTGTGGCAACAGCCATCTTCCGGAGCTGTGGCAGCGTTGCGATCCGCTCGCGAAGGGAGGCGCGCAGGGCGGTCAGGTCAGGCATGCCGTCGGGACCGACGAAGCCGCCCGCCGTTAGCAGACCGGCGACTAGGAACACGTTGACCTGACCGGCGTGGTCAAGCACCAAGTTCGCCTCGTCGACCGCGGCGAGCCGGTGTGTCGCCGGGCGCATGCAAAAAGGGTAGCAGCCGGTCCTGCCAGGCCGTGAGGGCCGGAACTGTAACCCCGTTCCGTCCCGCGTGAGCGTCCCGGCGAGCTGTGCCATGGAGTGCGACCGTGACGAGAAGCTATGGCGTGATGTTGCCTGAAGTCGGGGAAGCAGGTTTAGCGAGTTGGGCTGTAATTTGATCCGTCCAGGCGTCGACAGCCGCCCAGTTCCGCAAGTCCCCGAACTGGCCACCGGTAAGCCGGAACAAGACCTGGAGCGGTGGTGGCATCTGCTCGGGCTGATAGACACCGGAGAAGATTTTGTGGCCGCGAAGCGGAACTTCCTGGGGCAGAAATCCTCTTAGGCGTTTCTGCTGCAGTGCCGCACCGCGCTTGCGAAACGGCTTTGGCAAGGCGTCGGCCATCCCTACGTTGAAGGCCCAGACGGGTCGTTTAGCCAGCTCGGGTGCAAGGCGGGTGAAGAACAGCGCGGCCGGGGGCAACCACGCCTGGTTGTGGATGGCGCTACCGACTATGACAGCTTCGTAACCGGAGACAGAATCGACCTCCTCCACGGACCGGCACTCGACCGCGCCCAGTGCAACCGCAATACGGGAGGCCATATGTTGAGCTATCTCCCCGGTGGAACCCAGCTCGCTTGCATAGGCAACAAGAACAGTCATAACGAAGCCTCCTTACCCTCTCAGTCTCATGGAAGCTGAGCCGGTTCGACCGTGCCATAAGTCCTGACACGGGCAAGCTTCTCCACGCGTCGGGTCAGTTCTTCCGGTCCAAGAGCAGGTTGGTGATCCGGAGGGTGCAGAGGCGCTGGCCGGCTTCGTTGGTGAGCAGGACCTCGTGCGTGGTCAGCGTACCGCCCAGGTGGATGGGCGTGGCCGTGATAGTGATCTGCCCTTCGCGCGCTGACTTGTGGTGGGTGGCGGACACGTCCACACCCACCGCGGTCTTGCCCAGGGTGCTGGCGTGGATCACGGCGGCCCAGGACCCCACGGCCTCGCCCACGGCCAGGGACGCACCGCCGTGCAGCAACCCGAACGACTGCCGGTTGCCTTCCACGGGCATCGTGGCAACTACGCGCTCCACCGATTCCTCGACGATTTTCACGCCCATCTTCTCGTCGAGTTCGCCGAGCGTGATTTTCCACAGTTCGGCGCTGCCTGTTTCGGGCTGCATGGCCACCTATCTTTCCTTGGTCTTCCTCTAGTGTGCAGCAAGGCACATTCATGTACTGTAGACATATTACCGAACGGACGGTCAGTAATGCTCTGGCCGTGAAGATCTTGCCCCCCGTTGGAAGGACCCGTCAACGATGACCACCACAGCAACTGCTCCGAAATCCTCGCTGGACACTGTTGAGACAGTCCCCAGTTTCGTCCGGGACTCCTGGTGGACGCCCGACGCCGGCGCTGCGGCTTCCGCTGTGCCCGTCCTGGACGCCAGCACCGGAGAACTCCTGGCGAAGGTGAGCACCGAGGGACTGGACCTTGCCGACGTCGTGGATTACGGGCGCACCACCGGCCAGACGGAACTGGGCACGCTGACCTTCCACCAGCGCGCCCTCAAGCTGAAGGAACTGGCGCAGTACCTGAACGCGCGCCGCGAACACTTCTACGAGCTGTCCGCGCAGACCGGCGCCACCAAGATCGACTCGCTGGTGGACATCGACGGCGGCATCGGCGTGCTCTTCACGTTCGGCTCCAAGGGCCGGCGCGAACTGCCCAACTCCCAGGTGGTGGTGGACGGTCCTATGGAGGTGCTGTCCCGCGACGGCTCCTTCGCCGGTGAGCACATCTACACGCGCATCCCCGGGGTGGCCGTGCAGATCAACGCCTTCAACTTCCCCGTGTGGGGCATGCTGGAGAAATTTGCGCCCGCGTTCATCGCCGGCGTTCCCACCATCGTGAAGCCCGCTACCCCCACCGGTTACGTGGCGGCGGCCGTGGTCAAGGCCATGATCGAGTCCAACATCCTGCCGAAGGGTTCCCTGCAGCTCATCTCCGGCTCGGCCCGCACGCTCCTGGACCACCTCGACTACCGCGACCTCGTGGCCTTCACCGGCTCTGCGTCCACGGCCAACTCGCTGAAGTCGCACCCTAATGTTGTGCAGGGCGGCGTCCGCTTCACCTCCGAGACGGACTCGCTCAACGCCGCCATCCTGGGCCCGGACGCCGTCAAGGGCACGCCCGAGTTCGACGCCTTCATCAAGTCCGTGGTCACCGAGATGACCGTTAAGGCCGGCCAGAAGTGCACCTCCATCCGGCGCACCATCGTGCCGCGTGAGCTGGTGGCCGACGTCGTTGCTGCCGTGGGTGCCCGCATCGAGGAACGCGTTGTGGTGGGCGATCCCCGCGCCGAGGGCGTCACCATGGGCGCACTGGCCTCCCTTGAGCAGCTGGCCGACGTCCGCGCCGCGGTGCAGTCCATGCTCGACGCCGGCGGCGAGCTCGCGTACGGCACGCTCGATTCGCCCAAGGTGACCAAGGCTGACGGGGGAGTGGGCGTCGTCGAGCGCGGTGCCTTTATGTCCCCGGTGCTGCTCAGCTGGGCGGATGCCGAGGCCGAGGAAGTCCACTCGCTGGAGGCCTTCGGTCCCGTTTCCTCGGTGATCGGCTACACGGACCTGGCCGACGCCGTCCGCCTCGCCGCCCGCGGCGGCGGCTCCCTGGTGGCCTCGGTGTGCACCAACGATCCCGCCGTGGCGCGGGAACTGGTTACCGGAATTGCCGCTCACCACGGCCGCGTGCTGATGCTCAACCGCGAGGACGCCCGCAGCTCCACCGGCCACGGTTCACCGGTGCCGCACCTGGTCCACGGCGGGCCGGGTCGTGCCGGCGGCGGGGAGGAGCTGGGTGGCATCCGCTCGGTGATGCACCACATGCAGCGCACGGCCATCCAGGGTTCGCCCAACATGCTCACCGCCGTGACCGGCGTCTGGCACGCGGGCGCGGACCGCAACTTCACTGTTGAGACGGAAGGCACCCACCCGTTCCGGAAGTCCCTGGAGACCCTGCACATCGGCGACGCTGTCCGGTCCGAGCTGCGCCAGGTCACCCTGGAGGACATCACCGCATTCGCCAACTCCACCGGTGACACCTTCTACGCGCACACGAACCAGGCGGCCGCCGAAGCCAACCCGTTCTTCCCGGGCATCGTGGCGCACGGCTACCTCCTGCTGGCCTGGGGTGCAGGGCTGTTCGTGGAGCCGGCCCCCGGCCCCGTCCTGGCCAACTACGGCCTGGAGAGCCTGCGCTTCATCACGCCGGTGGCAGCAGGGGATTCCATCCGGGTCACCCTGACGGCGAAGAAGATCACGCCGCGCGAGACCGACGAGTACGGCGAGGTTGCCTGGGACGCCGTCCTGACCAATCAGAACGACGAAATCGTCGCCACCTACGACGTCCTCACCCTGGTCGAAAAGTAGCCGCCTAACCCGACGCTCTCTCACTTCCGGTGGGTTTTTTCCCGGCGCTCTCTCACTTCCGGTGGGTTTTTCACCCAACGCTCTCTCACCCGGTGAGAGAGCGTTGGGGGTTTAAGCGGCAGGAAGTGAGAGAGCGTTGGGGGTTTAAGCGGCAGGAAGTGAGAGAGCGTTGGGGCCCGTGAGCCACGGGACCGCACCCCTTTTCGTAAGATCTTTCTGCCCTGCCCGGGCGTAAAATTTTCAGCGTAGGAGGTGGCGAAATGACCCTAGTATTGAACACAGCCACAACCGTCCTGCCCGTGGATGACAAAGAGCGTGCCCGTCGTTTCTACGAGGAGACTCTTGGACTTCCCCACCGCGGCGTGGCAGACGACGGAAGCGAATTGTTTGGCAGCGGCGACGGCCCCATGCTGCAGTTGATGCCCGTGACGGATGGCAAGCACTCCGAGCACACCGCCCTGAGCTTTGAAGTCAGGGACATCGAGCGGACCGTTGATGAAATGGAATCCCGTGGCGTCCGGTTCCAGGATTATGATCGCCCTGATCTGAAGACTGGCGAACACCACATCTGTACTACCGATTCCGAGAAATGCGCATGGTTCATGGACACCGAGAACAATATTCTTTGCGTTCACGAAACCCTCGGCATGCAGCAGGCCGAGTACCAGCTCTAGCGGCTGTGGCCCTGCCGGACGATCACTCCGGCGAGGGCGAAAAAGACGGGCGTTCCGGCTCAGCGGGACGCCTTATCTTTGCCTCCCCAGGAGGGAAACCGCCGGGCGGGCCAAGGTGACCTGGCCTCACGGCGATTCCGGCGGTGTCGCGGACCACGGCGTGACCGGCCGCTCCTGCCGGACCCCGTCCACCGTGATGTCCACCCGCTCATTGAAGAAGCTCACCAGCCCGTGGATCTGCGCCGCGTCACGGAATCGCTGGTCGTACATCCACGCGATGTTCCGCCCGGTTTCGGACTGCGGGTACGTCCAGTAGCTCGCCGTTCCCTTGTACGGGCACACCGTCTTCTTGGGGCTGGCCTCCATGATGTCCAGCCGGACGTCTGCTGGCGGGATGTAGTAGCGCACCGGCAGCATGGTCTCGTACAGGAGTTGGGCGCCATTCGTGGTAGCCAGCGTGACGTCGTCGAGCCTGACTTCAACGGTGAGTGACGACGCCCGGATGTCCACCCGGTGGAACGGGTCACGGGGGTGGCCAATGATCTCCTCGTCGTCCTCCAGCCAGTCGAAGGCCTTGAAATCCAGCACCACATAGCCGGCGAGGTCGGGGTCCTGCGGCCGGAAGGCCGCGCGGAGCAGCCTCGCCTCGGAGGTCACGACGTCGAACTCCTCACCGGGCGCCGTGTGCCGGCCGAAACCGGTGCGCGGATCCAGCGCCGGCGGCCCGTCCGCGCCGAGCCTGACCCCGTGTTCCGCGACGACGGCAGGCTCCTGCCGCGGCGGCGCGAGTTCGGCCTGCAGATCGACTTCGGGGACGGCATAGATGGGGGTGATGCGCTTGGGCTCCCACACCAGGAGCGCATAAAAAGTGTCGACGACGGCGTTCCCGCCCACCATGGCACGGACCCTTTTGGCGGTGGGCTGGTAGCGCAATTCGGGGAACGTGCCGAAGATGACTTCGGATAACTTCGTGGCCATGACTACAGGGTGATCGCCGCTATTCCCGCCGTCAATGACGGCCCCCGCAGCCGTGGGGGAACGTGGGGGAGAACCGCGTCAGCGAGGCGCGTTGAGCCCCTTGAAGGCCATTGTGATGACGTCGTCCGCCAGCTTTTCCGGCGACAGCGAACCGCCCGGCTTGTACCACTCGACGATCGAGTTGATGGTGCCGAACAGCAGGCGGGTGACCGTGCGGGGGTCGATGTCCTCGCGGAGGGAGCCTTCGTCGCGGGCGGCCGAGATCAGGGCTGCAACCTTGTGGTCAAAGGTGCGCCGGCGTTCCATGGCGTCGCGCTCAATGTCCGTGTTGCCGCGCAGGCGAAGCAGCAGGGTGACGAACGGCAGGCGTTCCACGAGCACGGAGATGGTCTGGCGGAGGACGAACTCCAGCCGCGCCTCGGCGGTGCCGGACTGGGCCTCGGGCTGGTCCAGGATGGCCTCGAGGCCGCCCAGAGCGTGGTCAAGGGCGAGCTTGAGGAGGTCTCCCTTGGACGGCACGTGGTGGTAGATGGCCGACTTGGAGATGCCCAGGTTTTCGGCAAGAATGCCCATGGACGTGGCGTCGTAGCCGTGGCGGTTGAAAACCTCGACGGCGATCTGCAGCACCGACTGCTGGTCGTATCCGGGGCGGCCGCGCTTCGTGGGTGCATCAGTTGTGGACATACCGGCTATTTTCTCATGAACGTTCGGTCAATCAACGTAACGGACAGTCAAAGCCGCAAAACCCTTGCCTGTCGGTGTCCCCGGTGCTAGAAAACTTGTATCAGGAACTTTCCGGCGCGGGGACCGGTCCATACAAACAAACAGCTTCAAAGTCCGGACTTCAAAGAGACTTTAGAGACCGGGACGGGATCAGGCACATTGGGTTGCCCGGTAGACGGTTAGCCATCGGCACGTCACAGCGCTGTCGCGCATTGGCAGCAGTGCACTGAATGCCTCCCGAAAAGATGGTCCCCGGCTGCCGTAGCCGGGGACCATCCCCGTGCCTGGGTTGGACGCCAGGGCCCAGGGCCGTAAGTGTACGTTCGCGCTAGACCTTCGGGCAGGTGCTATCTCAGGGCCGTAAGTGTACGTTCGCGCTAGACCTTCGGGCAGGTGCTATCTCAGGGCCGTAAGTGTACGTTCGCGCTATCCCAAGGCCGCTATCCCTTCGGGCGCAGGTCGTAGATCCGGCGCAGCTTGCCGCTGGAACGCTCGAGCGACCCGGGCTCCGCCACCTCCACCGTGCACGAAGAGCCCACGTGGATCTTGATCTGCTCGCGCAGGGTGCGGGCCGCCGTCGTGCTTTGCGCTTCGGTGACGTTGTCGCGGCGCTCGATCTTCACGGTCAGCTGGTCCATGCGCTGGCCTTCGGGGCGGGTGAGCACCAGCTGGAAGTGCGGGCTGAGATCGGGGATGCGCAGGGCGATTTCCTCGATCTGGGACGGGAACAGGTTCACGCCGCGGAGGATGATCATGTCGTCGCTGCGGCCGGTGATGCGGCCCATCCGGCGGTGGGCCGGGCGCGCGGTGCCCGGGAGCAGGCGGGTGAGGTCCTTGGTGCGGTACCGGATGATCGGCAGGGCTTCCTTGGTGAGCGAGGTGAAGACCAGTTCGCCGTGTTCGCCGTCGCCCAGGACGTTCTCCTTGCCGGGCGCAGGGTTGAAGGCGTCGATGATTTCCGGGCGGAAGTGGTCCTCCCAGATGTGGCTGCCGTCCTGGGTCTCCACGGCTTCGCCGGCAACTCCCGGCCCCATGACCTCGGACAGTCCATAGATGTCGCAGGCCTTGATGTTCATGGTCACTTCGAGCTCGTGGCGCATCTCCTGGGTCCACGGCTCGGCGCCAAGCACGGCGTACTTGAGCGACGTGGAGGTGGGATCGATGCCCATGTGGGCCATGGCGTCGGCGATGGTGAGCAGGTACGTGGGGGTGGCCAGGATGACGTCCGGTTCGAAATCCTGGATCATCTGGATCTGGCGTTCGGTCTGGCCGCCGGACATCGGGATCACGGTGCAGCCCAGCGCTTCGGCGCCTGCATGGGCACCGAGCCCGCCGGTGAAGAGGCCGTAGCCGTAGGCGTTGTGGACCTTCATGCCGGGCCGGACGCCGGAGGCGCGGAAGCAGCGGGCCACGAGCTTGGCCCAGTCGGCGAGGTCCTTCTTGGTGTAGCCCACCACGGTGGGGCGTCCGGTAGTGCCGGAGCTGGCGTGGATGCGGGCCACCTCGTTCTGCGGCACGGCGAACATGCCGAACGGGTATTCCTGGCGCAGGTCGTCCTTGGTGGTGAATGGGAAGTTGCCCAGGTCCGCGAGTTCGCGGAGGTCGGTGGGGTGCACTCCTGCTTCGTCGAACTTGCGCTTGTACAGCGGGACGCGGTCGTAGGCGTAGGCGACGGTGTGCTGGAGCCGGCTGAGCTGCAGGGCCTCCAGTTCGTCGCGGGACATGGTTTCTTCGGGGTCCAGTACGGCGCCGGTGGCGGAGGCTGGTTCAGTGGCGTGGAGGGTCATCTGGGTTCCCTGTTTCTATTTCTTGGAGATGGTGCGGCTGCGGCCGCGGAACTCGGCGATGAGCTCGCCCGGGGTGTCGGTCTCGGTAGCATCCGAGGGGGAAGCGGCGGTGGAGTCGGAGGAATCGGTGTTGGTGCCTGCGGCGTTGTGCGGGTCTGCGGCGTAGATCTGGATGTCGTACAGGCCGCTGCGGCCCGAATGGGCGCGGCGGTTGGCGACGGCGGTGATCACCTGGCCCCGGAAGGCCGGCTTGAGGAAGTTGATGTCGACGCCGGCGGCCACGGTGATGGTGTCGGTCCCTGCTGCGCCGGGTGGCGGGCTGGCGGGGTTGCAGGCGAGGGCGAAGGCGGTATCGCCGAAGGCGAAGATCATTCCGCCGTGGGCCATGCCGAAGCCGTTGAGCATTTCCTGCCGGAGGGTCATGCGGATGGTGGCGTGCCCGTCGTCCAGTTTCAGGACTTCGATGCCCATCCATTCGGAGGCATAGTCGTCCTTCAGGATCTGGTGGGTTGCCCCGGGAATGGTTAGTTCAGCCATGCGTCATTGCCTCCAGCTTTATTTACCGAATGTTCATTAGGTAATCCCATTTTGGGGCATCCTGTCAAGAGCCGCGGGCCGGATCGCCCCTGCCGCCAACAAGTGAAAGTATGGGAGGACGGAGCATCACCACGTCACAACCTAAGGGCGGATCATGGCCAAGGGGATATACGTCAGCGCGACCACACCGGGATCCGGGAAGTCGCTCATAGCGCTGGGTCTGGCGGACACGCTGCACCGGCACGCGGACCGCATTGGCTTCTTCAAACCGGTGGTCCATGGCAACGACGCCGGAGCGGACCCCATGGTGGCGCTGATGAAGGCCCGGTTCGACCTCGACGACAACCGCTGCCGCGGCGGTCTGACGTTTACCGAGGTCCGCGGCCTGCTGGCGGAGGGGAACCGGGCGGAGATCGACGCCCGCTGCGTGGAGATCTTCGCTGAGATGTCACGCCACTGCGACGTGGTGATTGTGGAGGGGACTGACCTCACCGGCCAGGACGCCGCCGTCGAATTCGACCTCAACGCACGCCTCGCGAACAACCTGGCCGCCCCCATCGTGGCCGTGGTTGGCGCGAAGGGGCTGACTGTCGCGGAAGCGGCTGACGCCGTCGAGGTTGCCCGCAAGGAACTGGCGGCGGAACGCTGCAGCCTGCTGGCCATCATGGTGAACCGTGCCGACCCGGAGGACGTGGACGGTATCGCCGCCGCGGTGAAGCCCGGCGCGTCCGGCCGGCCCGTGTACGTCTTCCCGGAGCTGGAGGACATTGCCAGGCCCACCACCGGCGAGGTTGCCTCGGCCCTGGGGATCCGCCAGGTAGCCGGGCGGCAGGACATGGAACGCGACGTCCACTCCATCAAAGTGGCGGCCATGAACGTGGCCAACTTCCTGCACGTGCTCGACGACGGCGCGCTGGTGATCGTCCCGGGTGACCGTGCGGACGTGATGGTCGCGTGCCTCGCGTCGTCGTTCTCGCCGGAGTTCCCGGTGCCGTCGGCGCTGATCCTCACCGGCGGCCTGGCCCCGGACCCCAACATCTACTCCCTGCTGGCGCAGGCGCCGTTCCCGGTGTTCGCGGCCCCGGACGACACCTACACCACGGCCAAGCGGGTGTCCGAGGTTCGCAGCGAAATCTGGTCCGGACACCGCCGCAAGGTGGCCTCGGCCGTGGGGCTGTGGGCCAGGTGCGTGGACGAGGCCGAGCTGGTGGAGCGCCTGCACCTGCCGCGGCTGGAGCGGATGACGCCGCTGCGGTTCCTGCACGACCTCATTGAGCGGGCCAGGCTGCAGCGCCGGCACATCGTGCTGCCCGAGGGGAACGACGTGCGGATCCTTCGTGCAGCGGAAATCCTGCACCGGCGGGACGTCTGCGACCTCACCATCCTGGGCAACGAGTCGGACGTCCGCGAGCTGGCCTCCACCCAGGGCATCGACCTCTCCGGCATGAACATCATTGATCCGGCAACGTCGGAGCTGCGCCAGCAGTTCGCCGAGAAGTACGCGGAGCTTCGCTCGCACAAGGGCGTGGACCTGGCCCGTGCGCTGGAGGTCATGCTGGACGGCAGCTACTTCGGCACCATGATGGTGCAGCTGGGCGTGGTGGACGGCATGGTGTCCGGCGCCGCGCACACCACCGCCCACACCATCCGCCCGGCGCTGGAGTTTGTGAAGACCCGGGACGGCGTGAAGATCGTCTCCTCGGTGTTCCTGATGCTGATGCCGGACCGCGTCCTGGTGTACGGCGACTGTGCAGTCAACCCGGACCCGAACGCCGAGCAGCTGGCGGACATCGCGCTGGCCTCGGCCGAGACCGCCACGCAGTTCGGCGTGGACCCGCGCGTGGCCATGCTGTCCTACTCCACCGGCGGGTCCGGGACCGGCGAGGCGGTGGACAAAGTCCGGCAGGCCACCGAAGTGGTGAAGACCCGCCGCCCGGACCTCGCCGTCGAAGGCCCCATCCAGTACGACGCCGCCGTCGACGCCGCCATCGCCCAGTCCAAGATGCCGGGCTCGTCCGTCGCTGGGCAGGCCACGGTGTTCATCTTCCCGGACCTGAACACCGGCAACAACACTTACAAGGCGGTGCAACAGTCCTCGGGGGCGGTCGCCGTCGGGCCTGTGCTGCAGGGGCTGCGCAAGCCGGTGAACGACCTGTCCCGCGGCTGCACCGTGGAGGACATCGTGAACACGGTGGCCATCACCGCCGTCCAGGCGCAGTCCGTGGAGCCCGCGGCAGAGCCGGCACCCGCGGCCGCGCACGCGTAGTCGGCGCCAAAGGCGCTGCCCGGCGCCGGCCTGCCTAGCTGTTTTCCGGCTTAACCGGGGTGTCCGCGTCTTCCTGCTGGGCCGGCTCGTCGGACAGGCCCTCGGGCGTGAGGTCCAGGTCTTCCAGATTCTCGGGAGGCTCGGGGGCCTCGCCCACCTCGGCGGCCTTGAGGTCTCCGGTGTCGTCCAGGGCGGGGTTCGCACCTTCGACTCCGGTGGGATCCTTCGGCTTGCTGGCAGGCTCCGTGGCGTCCGGTTCGGTGCTGTCCGGCTTGGTAGTGCTATCAGTCATGGAAAAGTCCTCCGTGGTTGTCCAACTGGTCCGCCGACTCTAGGCTCCCGCCGGACCTTTCGCAATGACGCTACGATCGAACTTCGACCGACCACCGCAGCAGCCAAGGCTTAGGAGGCCCAGTGCTCGTCCTCGTCATCAACTCAGGCTCGTCCTCGCTCAAATTCCAGGTGCGCGATGTGGAATCCCACAGTGTCCTCACGGAGGGGCTGATCGAAAAGATCGGCATGGGCAACGGCGGTGAAGGTGACGGCGAGATCGAGGGTCCCCGCGACCATGCGGAGGCGCTGGAGCAGGTGGACGCCGCCATCCACGAGGTCCTGGGCGACCGGAAGCTGGACGCCGTTGGCCACCGCGTGGTGCACGGCGGCGAGCGTTTCGGCGAGCCCGTGCTGATCGACAACGAGATCACCCGCGCCATCGAGCGGCTCAACCCGCTGGCACCGCTGCACAACCCCGCCAACGTGCTGGGCATCCGCGCCATCGCCAAGAAGTGGCCGGAGATGCCGCAGGTCGCCGTGTTCGACACCGCCTTCCACCGCACCCTGCCGGAACACGCGTGGCGCTACGCAGTGCCGGATTCGCTGTACACCAACCACGGAATCCGCCGCTACGGCTTCCACGGCACCTCGCACGAGTACGTGGCCCACCAGGCGGCCGCCCTGCTGGATCTTCCGGTGGAAGAGTTCGACGGCGTGATCGCCCACCTGGGGAACGGCGCCTCGGCCACGGCCATCCGCGGCGGGAAATCGGTGGACACGTCCATGGGCTTCACCCCGCTGGAGGGCCTGGTGATGGGCACGCGCTCCGGCGACCTGGACCCGTCCATCCTGGTGTTCCTCGGCCGGGCCGGCTGGTCTACGGAGGACCTGGACTCCCTGCTCAACCGCGAGTCCGGGCTCAAGGGGCTCGCCGGGAACAACGACATGCGCACCGTGGTGGAGGCCTCGGAAGCCGGGGATGCGCGGGCGGCCACTGCGCTCGCCGTCGCATCCTACCGGCTGGCCAAGTACATCGGCGGGTATCACGTGGCAGTTGGCGGTGCCAAGGCGCTGGTGTTCACGGCCGGCATCGGCGAGAACTCGCACCAGTTCCGCGCTTTGGTGGGGGAGAAGCTGGGTGCGCTGGGCATAGAGCTCGACGTCGGGCTGAACAGTGAGCGGTCAAAAGAACCGCGCGTTATTTCCACCGCGGAGTCGCTGATCCCCGTCCTGGTGGTGCCGACCGACGAGGAGCGCGCCATCGCGGAGGCGACTGCCGCCGTCGTCGGTGCTTGAGCCTGGACCACGACCGTAGGGTTCCCTGACCGAGCTTGCGAGGTGAGGGAGTGGTGGGCGAGCGAAATCCGCCGAAACAAGTAGTCCCGCCCCCTTTAAGCAAGTGGTCCCGCCCCATTTACCAGTGGTTCCTGCCCAAAATGTAGGGTAGCGCACACGCTGGTCCCTGCCCCGACTCTGTCCCTACTCTCTAAGCAAGCGGTTTCGTTCACGCGACGGCGGTCCCAACTGAGGGGGCCCGCCGTCGTTTCTTAACCGTCAATGTTGGTCAGCGACGCGGAACCTAAGGGGGTCTCACCGTGTCTAACTCTTTGCGTATCAGAATGTCCTTGCCCCTCGCACCGCCGGGCAGGCATCCGGGAGCCTGGCTCACTGCAACGTGGGCGCAGCGCGGGCTGAGCCTCCATAGGCACCGCACATGGTGGACCGCCGTGCCGCTACTCCGCGGCTAAACGCCGTCAAAGCCTAAATACGCACCGATCCTGATTACCCGGCCTGATGCGGCCATGCCCCGGCATCACGCCGTGCTGATTTGTCCTGCCCAAAAATCGGGCCGGCAGGCGCAAAACAAACTCCGCCGGGCGCGCCGCCGGACCAAAACCCGCCATCTGAAAGAAGAGCCATGTCAACACTCGAAGAGGGGATTTCACCCACGCGGATCGCAGTAGGGTCTGGATTCCGAACGAGATTTCATTTTGACCGTCCGGGGAAGGTCCTTGAGCCTGTCCGCGACTGGAGCCTGGGATTCATCACCGGCCACCGCACCAGGATTGTCCTGTGCATGGCCCTGGCGATCGTTGGCCTCTACTTGCTCCAGGATTTCCTGTGGCCGGTGGCAGTGAAACCTGTGACCTTCGCAGACAGTCTGTGGGGATCCGCCAGTGTTGTATGGCTCGGCGCCGTCATTCCCGGGTTGTTGGGACTGTTGGGGGCACTGTCGTTCCGGCACCCGGCCCACCTGGATGCGGTGGCACCAATCAGTCAGCTCGTGGTGTTCCGCATAGTCACCCGCGGCACCAACCGGGAGGCGGTGGCCAGCACCATCCGGAGATGCGCTGCCGAAATGGAAAGAACCCCGCTCTTCCGCTACCTCGTTGAAATCGTCATCGAGGATAACCCCGGTGTCGGTGATCTTCCACAGGGCGACACCATCAGGTACCTGGTCATCCCGCGAAACTACGCAACGGCAAATACTTCGCTCTACAAAGCGCGCGCACTGCAGTTCGCCCTCGAGAATTCCCACATTCCGGACGACGCCTGGCTGGTTCACCTCGACGAGGAAACCCAACCCACGTCCTCCGGCATAAAGGGCATAGCCCAGATGATCCGGAAGAAGAGGAAAGCGGCCGGCTACGAGCGGGCCAAGGAGCCCTCCTCTACCACCGGGACTGGAAGAAGCACCCGTTCCTGACTCTGGCGGACAATGTGCGCACCGGCGACGACTTTGCCCGCTTCCACTTCCAGCACAAGCTTGGCCGGACGGTCTTTGGCTTGCACGGCAGCTACATAGTGGTCCGCAACGATGTGGAGAAGTCCGTCGGATTCGATTTTGGACCCCACGGTTCCATCACCGAAGATGCCTTCTGGGCCCTCAAACTCATGGAAGCGGGCGGGCGTGCGCGGTGGGTTGACGGGTACCTCGAAGAGCAGTCAACACAAAGCGTCGGTGACTTCCTCAGGCAGCGGCGGCGCTGGTACCAGGGCCTGATGAAGGTTGCGATCCACGCACCCGTGAAGCTGAGGTGGCGCCTGGCCATCGGCGCCAACACCATGCTCTGGACGCTCGCTCCGTTCGCAGTGCTGTACACCATCGTCCACTTCTTCTACGGCTTTGAGATTCAGCCCTGGGTGCGTGCCCTCGCCAACTTCTCCTTCGCTTCTTTCGTGACCCTGTATCTCACGGGGTTGAAGGCGAATCTCGACGAGCACGGGATCACGGGCTGGCTCGCTCGAAGCGCGTGGACCGCAG
This sequence comes from Arthrobacter oryzae, assembly GCF_030812315.1. Classification (GTDB taxonomy): domain Bacteria; phylum Actinomycetota; class Actinomycetes; order Actinomycetales; family Micrococcaceae; genus Arthrobacter; species Arthrobacter oryzae_B. Next base: position 164,742 of record NZ_JAUSSM010000009.1, read on the forward strand.
TCCAGGTTGTCCTGTTGCCGGTGTTCAGTGCAATGGAAGCGACGGCCGTCATGATGGCGCTCCTCAAGCCCGTCAATGGATTCCACGTGGTGAAGAAGTAATGCACTAAGGCCTGGCACGCCCTGCGCCCTGGGAGAGATCCAGCGGCAAGCCCAGCGAATCGCAGGAGGTACCCTCAAACCATGCCGGATATCAGACTGCCCATCCGCACCGCCCGCCTGGTTCTGCGCCGTTTCGAGGCCGCCGACCTCGACGCCTTCCATGGGTACCACTCGCTGCCGCTGACTGCCCGGTTCCTGCCCGGGCCGGCGAAAAGCTACACACAGTGCATGGAACGCGTGGGCAAGTACGCCAACTTTGCCTTCGACCGGGAAGGCGACTGGGTGGTGCTCGCCATCGAGGCTGCGGATTCGCCTGGCCTGATCGGCGAAGTGGTGCTGAAGTGGCTTCCCGGCCACCGCCAGGCCGAGGTGGGCTGGTGCCTGGCTCCAAGTGCGCGCGGCCACGGCTACGCCACCGAGGCTGCGGAGGCTGTGCTCAAGCTCGGCTTCGAGGGCCTGGACTTCCACCGGATCGATGCCAAGCTGGACGAACAGAACACAGCGTCAGCCGCCGTCTGCGAGCGGCTGGGGATGCGCCTGGAGGCCAAACACGTGGACAAGTGGCGCTACAAGGGTGACTGGGCCACGGAAATTGTCTATGCGATGCTCCGCGATGAATGGGCTGCCCGGGCGCGGTGATCAGGCTGAGACTGGTCGATTGTGGCCCGAAAATGCAGGCCCGGCTGCTCACCCCCCGGTGGTTGGCACGGGCGTTGGCGTGGTCGGGGCTGGTGCGGTTGGAGCAAGCGTCGGCTCCGTAGTGGCGGGAGCTTCCTGCGCCGGGCTGCTTTCCGGTGCTGCGCCCGTGGTGACGGGCCCCCCGGGAGCAGGCACCGCCGTCGTGGTTCCGGACGGCGCGCCAGGCAAGGCGGCTCCCGGCGAGGGAGTTTGGCTTGTTACCGACGTAGATCCTGGTGACGGCGTGGCGGTCGGGGACGGCGTCGCGGAGGTGCGGGCGCCCTTCGTGGCACTGGGGTCGCTCTGGACAATTTGCATGACCTGCTCCTTGAACGCGTTCAGGCGTCCCTGGATTTCGGACAGCGGAACGTTTTGCAGGTTGCGCCCGAACTCGGCAATTTCCGCCCACAGCGCGTCGAGCCTTGCCATGCCATCGTCGCTCAGCGGTCCGTCCAGGGTGAGCACGAGCTGGTTGGCCAGCGCGTACGTCAGGCAGCGGACGCAGTTGTAGTTCGCGGCGGCGGACAGGTTCTCCGGCACAATCACATCCGCCTGGCCCACAATCAGGACCACCTGAAAGCCCACTGCGACGGCCGCGCAGTCGGTGCAGCTGGCGAAGGCGTAGGCCTCGTTGGCGGTGTCCACGGTTTCGCCGTCCTCCGCCCACACCAGCGCGAACGCGACGTCGTACACCACAGAACCGTCCTCCGTGTTCACCGCGAGGGCCTGGTTGCCGTCCTCCTCCGGGGCCGCAGGCCTGTCGAAGGGAAACACCCACGACGGCGCCGCGGCGGCTCCGGCTGCGCTGGAAGTGTCGGCGCCGGTTGCGCTGGAAGTGGCTGTGCCGGTTGAACCGGTGCGGGGCACCAGGACCATGCTGAGCTGGGGCTGTTCACGCGTCGGCTTCGCGGCACCCGCAGGCCACAACGCCACCGTCTTCCCGCCCTGGCCCTCGCGCAGCCCCGAGTACGACGCCGTCGGAAACACAGCCGTGGTGACATCGGCCAGGGTGCCGCGTTCGTACGGCTGGACCGGCCGGTACGTCTCTGCGCCGGGCCACCACGCCCAGGCCAGGCCCGCGGTCACGGCCACGACGACAGCCATTGCCGCGACCCGTTGCAGCGCCTTGCCGCGGGTCTTCTGCCAGAGCCCGGCGGTCAGCTGCCGGACCAGCCGCAACAGGATGTAGAAAATGCCCAGAATGGGCAGGGCGACGGCGGCGATCGCCAGCACACGTACAGCGGCGCCCGCGATGTCCCCGGCAGCCAGGCTCTCGGACAGCCCGGTCTGCTGCTTGAGGACGCTGGCCCACGCCGTGCCCAGGAGCCGTGGCAGCGAGAGCACCATCATGACCAGGCTGAAGACCAGCAGCGGCACGGTGACCAGCACCCAGGCGGTCACCACGGCCCGGGCCCACGGTTTGAGTACCTGGGCCTCGGGGTCTGTCCTGCGCCACGGCAGCAGTCCCAGCAGGGTCGGTTTGATGCGCTGGAAGAGGTCCGGGACGCCGGTGGCGTCGGCCAGGATGTGATATCCGTCGAACCGAACCAGGGGCAGCAGCTGCCGGATCATCTGCAGGATCTGGGTGACCACTGCCAGCAGCAGCGCGTCAAAGCCTGTTGCCCACCAGAGGACCATGATGGCAACGGCCACGATCGCGTTGAAGTACAGGCCGCCCAGGTCCGTACGGATCCGGCCGCCGCGGCCCAGCCGGTAGGAATCGGTGACGTCGGTGAAAAATGCCGGCCAGATCAGGTAAAGGCCGGCACCCATGGCTCCCGGCGTGGCGCCGCCGCGGCGTGCGGCGGCGGCATGGCCGAACTCGTGGAAACCGGCGGACAGCACGGTCACGGCCAGGACCAGCAGCACCAGGACCGGGTTGGCGAAGGCATCGTGGGTTGCTGATCCGAGTCCCTTGACCATAAGAACCCACCAGCAGGCGGCGGCGAAGGCGGCGCACACGGCCACCACGATCAGCGGGTTGAAGAGCACCGCGAACGGAGCCGTCAGCTTTCGGGTGCGCTCCGGGTCCGTCACGGTGTAGCGGAAGCGCATGCCCAGCAGCGGGTCGGCCTTCCTGACCTCCGGCTGCGACCCGTCGGCCAGCCGGAGCAATCCCAGCGGCAGCAACTGGGAGCTCACCAGCGTGCGGACGTTGTCCTCGCTGACCAACTTTCCGAAGCGCGTGCTGGCGTAATCGGCGATCTGCCCGGTGGTGCGCTTGCCGTCCACCGCTTCCAGCACCAAATAGAGCAGGCGTGTCAGCTGGATGGCCTGGCCATCTGCCCTGCGGACCAGCGAGGGCGGCTCACGGTAGCCAGAACCCTTCGTTTCACCGATCAGTTCAATGCCGTCGGCCCGGACAGGAACATCGGGCAGGAAGGCTTCGGGCAGGCTGTCGGCGCCGCCCGCGGCGGACGCAGGTGAAGGCGGCGGGCCGTCCAGCTGGGACGGCCCGCCTTGCATCGTGCTCATTAAGGCATGCTCATTGTGGGAGGTGGTTTCCGGACTCTACTGCCGCAGGTCGGACTGCTGGTCGGCCGAAGCGGTGGCTTCGCCGTCGATGTGCTGGCTGATGATGGCGTCCTGCTGGGCCACGGCGAATGCATCGCTGTCGATGGAACCGATGTTGGCAGCCACGGCGGCGTCGATCGGTGCGGCCACGTTGGCGTTGGCTGCCACGGCGCCGTTGATCGGCGCCGCGATGTCGGCCTGGGCAGCGAGATCAACATTGACGTTCAGAAGGTCCCCGTCCAGTGCCGCGGCGGGATCAACAGGCAAGGCGCCGACGTCGGGGAGCGTGCCATCCGGGAGCGTGCCGTCGAGTACCTGGCCGCCGTCCACCGCGCCGTCGCCCGGAGACGCCGGAGTCCCGCCGTCGACCGCTTCCCCTGCAGTGTCCGGCGTCCCGCCGTCAACCGCTTCCCCGTCCGCCGTGCCTGCCCCCTGGTCAATGGTGCTGTCCTGCGTGGAGTCGGCCGTGGCGTCGGCGGTGATGCCCTGGTCGATGATGACGCCCTGGTCAGCAAGGGCCTGGGCCTCGGACCCGAACGAAAGAATGTTCGCGGATGCCGCTGCGTCGATCGGGGCTGCGACGTTGGCGTTGGCGGCGACTGCGAGGTCGATGGGTGCCGCGGCGTTGATGCCCAGGTCCAGGTCGGCGTTCAGGTCAAGGACGGAGGCCACTTCCTTGTCCGGGAGCGCCGTCCCGCCCTGTGCCATGAGTTCATCGTCGGTAAGCGGGGTCAATCCCTGTTCAGTGCTCATGCGAAACTCCAGTTCCGGCACGGTCGCCGCTGCCCCCAGTGAGCAGTTCCTACACCGATGTGCCTAATGCCAGTCAATAGTAAGCATGGTGATCATATTTTGGTACACCGATCGGCTCTATTGATGATCGCGCTCTTTTCCCCGCCTAGGCCCGGCCCTTGAGGATGAGGTTCCAGTACACCTGCGGAAAGATGTCGCGGTCCACCACCCAGGAGGCCCGGCTCTCCTTCCACGTGGGGATACGCGGGATGGTCGGCATCGGCTGGTACTGATCGTCGAACTCGGCGAAAACCACGGTTGAGCGGGATGCGGTAAACGGGCACACCGCGTAGCCGTTGTATTTCGCGGTCAGCGGCGCTCCGTTGCGGGCCGCCATGAGGTTCCTGGCCAGCACTTTGGTCTGTTTGCGCAGTGCGCCGCCGCACTTGGAGTTGGTGGTCGCGGCGGCATCGCCGAGGGACCAAACGTCCGGGTATCGGACATGCCGGAGGGTTTCCGGGTCCACCTGCACGAAGCCGCCAGCGTCTCCCGGCGCCGGCAAGTCTGTGCGCTTGAGCCAGTCCGGCGCCGACTGCGGCGGGACCCCGTTCAGCACGTCGTAGCTGAGATCTTCGGTGGTACCGGCGGAGTTATTCCGGATGCGCGCCGTCCGGCCAGCTGCGTCGACGGAGACCAGTTCGCTGTTGAGCCGCAGTTCAATGCCGTATTCGGCCACCTTCCGGTCCAGCTCCTCATCCACACCCGGGACGCCGAACACGGTGGGGTAGGGCTGGACCATCACCACGCGGATGTCATCGAGGACGCCCTGTTCCCGCCAGTAGTCGCAGGCCAGGTACATGGGCTTCTGGGCGGCGCCTCCACATTTGATGGGCCCGGCAGGCATGGTGAACACCACGGTGCCCGCCTTGAGGCTGCTGAGCAAGGTCCAGCTTTTCGGAGCCAGCTCGAACTCGTAATGGGACGCGCCGTGCGGGGAGTGGACTGCATCGGCCAACCCGGGAACCTTGTCCCAGTCCAGTTGCAGGCCGGGGCACACCACCAGCTGGCCATAGGTCACCTGGGCGCCGGAGGCAAGCGTCACGGTGTTGGTGGCGGCGTCGATTCCTTTGGCGCCGTCCCGGATCCACTTTACCCCCGGCGGCGTGACCGAGGCCTGGGACCGGATAGCCTCGGAGGCTTTGGCACGGCCGCCGGCAATGTGGGAGAACAGCGGCTGGTAGAGGTGGTGATCCTTGGGCTCAGCCACGGCCACGTCAGTAACGCCATAACGGTGCAGGCGTGCAGCCAGGGAGATTCCGGCGTTTCCGCCGCCGATGATCAGAACGTCGTGGTGCTCCTGGGCGGTCATCGCACTAGTCCTTCTCGGTCAGGGCGGACGCCCTGTGGGCGGCGCGTGCACCGGTCTTCGCGGACTCCACGATGTACTGTGGCTCCGCCTCGCTGGCCCGGTGTTGGTTTCCCTCCAGCTCGAAGTCGCTGGTCTTCTTCTCCACCACCTTGCCGTGGGTGGGTCCTTGGGGCGTGTTCCATTCCACGGACGTTCCCTTGCGTAGCGACATGTCTTCTCCTTCGGTTGGACCCGGACTGGAAAGGCGGTGCACACAATAGTAAGCATGGTTAGTTTCGCGGGTCACGGGCTTGTTGTACCGGTTCCTATATACACGTTTGCGTGAATACATCGTCAGATGTACTTTGGTGGCATGGAAACGCTCACCTCCGCTCCCGTGTTGGCCAGGTTCGGTTACGCGGTCTCGGACCCCACCCGAGCCCGGATCCTTTTGGCCCTCTCGGCTACCCCGTCCTATCCCTCGGATCTGGCGGATTCGCTTGGGGTTTCCCGGCAGAGCATGTCCAATCACCTGACGTGCCTGCGCGGCTGTGGCCTCGTTGTTGCCGTTCCCGATGGCCGGCGGAGCCGATACGAATTGGCGGACGCCCGGCTCGGTCACGCGATCAAGGACCTGATTGGTGTTGTCCTTGCGGTGGATCCGGCCTGCTGCGCACCGGACGGGGAGTGTTTCCCGTGACGGCGCTGCTGCACGCACCAAGCCCGGAACGCCGTGCCGTGCTGAGCCTGAGGATCCGGGTGTTCGCGGCTGCGACCATCAGCTACAACCTCATCGAGGCGGTGGTGGCGCTCTGGGCGGGCGGTGTCGCTGATTCCTCGGCGCTGACCGGCTTCGGCCTGGACTCGGTCATTGAGGTGACGTCTGCCCTGGCGTTGTCCTGGCAGTTCTCCGCCAAAGACCCGGAACGGCGAGAGCACCTGACCCTGCGGATCATCGCGATCTCCTTCTTCGCCCTCGCCGCATTCGTGACCGTGGACGCAGTCCGGGCCCTGACTGGCGGAGAAGAGGCGCAGCATTCCACCCCCGGGATCGTCATTGCCGCGCTGAGCCTAGCGATCATGCCCTTACTGTCCTGGGCGCAGCGCCGGGCCGGGCGGGAACTCGGTTCCCGGACGGCCGTGGCCGATTCCAAACAGACACTGCTCTGCACTTACCTCTCCGCCGTCCTGCTGGTCGGCCTGGTCTTGAACAGCGCCTTGGGCTGGTGGTGGGCCGACGCCGGGGCCGCCCTCGTCATCGCGGGTATTGCGGTTCGGGAAGGCATGAACGCTTGGCGTGGCGAAGCCTGCTGCGCCATCCCGCACACCGCGGACGAAGCTGAAGAGCACGATGACTGCTGCGTGCCTGCCGTCTCCCCGGCAACGGACGTGGCTGGAACTGCCCCGGTCGTCGTTGAGCAGACGGAAGTAGCCGGTTCATGCTGCGCAGGGTGCGAGGCAGACATCAAGTCCGTGCCGCTCGCTGTGACCCTAGGAACGAAAGCGGCTGATCGATGAGCGCCGTCACTGTCGCGCGGAACGTCCGCATCGCCATCTGGACTGCCTTGCGGTCCTCGTCGGTGCCGGAGTGATCTGGTACGCCGCGTTGACCGCCAACAAACCCGCCCCGGCGCGCCTCTGGCGGTCGCCGACGCCCAGCTCGTCCGGGAGGACAGCCACCGCCTCACGAACCCGGCGACGGAAAAGGCCCAGCTGGTGGAGTTTCTGGACTTCGAATGTGAAGCCGCCGCTCAGCAGGGGAAGTACGAACAGATGGCTGCCAAGCTGTTTGAGACCCAGCCGCAGTGGGGCAGGTCGGACTCGCCGAGCCGACGCAGCACGTTGACACCTCAGCCGGCGTCGGACCACACTGGCGCTGAGCCTACCTGTCGGCCGAGCAATGCCGTCATCAGGCCGTTCCCCAGGAGAATCCCATGGCCGTTATAGAAGAGAGTGTCTTCATCGCCCGCCCGCCCCAGGAAGTCTTCGATTACCTGATCAGGAGCGAGAACGTCCCCGTGTGGGATTCGTCCGTGATCCGGTCAGAACAGATCGGCGACGGACCTGTTGGAGTGGGAACCCGGTCCGAGGGCACCAGCAAGATCATGGGCAGGCACTTCGACTGGGTCACGGAGAACACGTACTTCGATCCGCCCAACAGGACGGTGATCCAGTCCGTTGATGGCAAATTCGACTTCACCATCGCCTACAGCCTGGAACCCCAGGACCACGGGACACGCCTGACGTACCGCGTCGATGCGCCATCCGGCCTGGGCGGCGTGTTCGGCAAGCTGGCCGACCCGTTTGTACAGAAGGCCCACACCAGGACGGTCCGTGCGAACCTGGAGACCCTTGCCGATTTGCTGGCCGAGCACCCGGACGGCGGATAACCGCCACTTGCGGCAAGAACCATCACGTCCGGTGCAATCACGGAACCGGGCAGCACTGTGCGTTCACCGCCCGTTTAAGGGCGGGACGCTTCCCTCTCCTACTGTCTGGGCATAACGGCGGCCCGGAATTGCGGCCGCATCACTGCATCAGCAAGGAGAGGTCTCGATGAAAACCACCATCCACCAGCCCCAACTCAGCAGACGCGCGGCGCTGGCCGCTGCCGGAACGCTCGGGGCACTGGGAATCACCGTGGCCGCTGCAACCGGGAGCCAGGCAGCGCCCGGAGCCAAGGCGCCGAAGCCGAGCCTCGTCTTCCGCCCTGACGGCAAGTTCAAGATCGTTCAGTTCAACGACACCCAGGACGACGAGCAGACGGACCGCCGCACCATCGAACTCATGGACCGGACCCTGGATGCGGAAAAGCCGGACTTCGTGGTGATCAACGGCGATGTGGTCAACGGCGGAATGGATTCCGAGCTGGAGGTCAAGCAGGCGCTCAACCACGTGGTCCAGCCGATGGAAAGCCGGAAGATCCCCTGGGCCGTGACCTTTGGCAACCACGACGAGGATTCCGCGCAGAAGACGGGCATGACCGAAGCCAAGATGCTGCAGTTCCTGCAGACCTACGAGTACAACCTGAACGCCGACTCCACGCCGGGCCTGACAGGTACGTCGAACTCGCAACTGCTGGTGCAGTCCTCCCGCACCAAGGCACCGGCCTTTGGACTGTGGCTCATTGACACCGGCCGCTACGCCCCGGACGCCATCAACGGCCAGGACTTCGCAGGCTACCCGGACTGGGACTGGGTGCGCATGGACCAGGTGACCTGGTACCGGAACCAGTCCATCGCCACCGAGACCAAGTACGGCAAGAAGATCCCGTCCCTCATGTGGGGCCACATCGCGCTTCACGAGCACCGCAACATGTGGTTCGCCAGTTTGGACTCACGGACGGAGGCAGATCACGCGCGGGCGCTCACCAAGCACAACATTGTGGGCGAACGCAACGAAGACGAATGCCCCGGACCCATCAACTCCGGCCTGTTCAGCGCCTTCCTGGAACGCGGGGACGTGCTGGGGTACTTCGTGGGGCACGACCACGTCAACACCTACGTGGGGAATTACTACGGGGTCCAGCTGGGCTACGCACCAGGAACAGGATTCGGCGCCTACGGACTCTCCGGCGCTGAGCGGAACCGGCTCCGCGGCGCACGCGTCTTCGAACTGGACGAGGGCCACCCGGGAATCTACAAGGACACCCGCCTGGTGTTCGCCAAGGATCTGGGCATCGACCTCACGGCCAATGACCAGCCCATCGTGCCCAAGCCGCTGGACCCGGCGCAGAGCTAACACCCGTTTGACAAAAATGGCCGGAATGCCCGACGCATTCCGGCCATTAGTGGCAAATCGCCGGCCTCCCCGGGCAGGAAACCCTACTTCAGCCCGGCCCCCGGCAGCAGCTCCACTGCACCCACGGAGTCGGCCACGAAGGCGTAGTCCCAGGCCCGTTCGCGCCACTGGACGTACCGCCCTGAGGCTCCGCCGTGGCCGCCGTCCATCTCGATCTTCATGACGATCGGCTCGGTCCCGGTGGAAACTGAACGCAGGGCCTGCACCCACTTGGCAGGCTCCACGTACAGCACGCGCGTGTCGTTGAACGAGGTCACGGCCGCGATCTTCGGGTACGCCACCGAGTGCACGTTCTCATACGGGGTGTACGACTTCATGTACGCGTAGACCTCGGGGTCCGTAATCGGGTTGCCCCATTCCTCCCACTCAAGGGCGGACAGCGGCAGCTCCGGATCCAGGATGGTGGTCAGCGCGTCCACGAACGGAACGGCGGCCACAATGGCGGCGTATTTTTCCGGTGCCAGGTTGGCCACGGCGCCCATCAGCAGCCCGCCTGCGGAGCCGCCCATTGCTGCGATCCGGGTCGGCGAGACCCACCCGGAGCCGGCCAGCCAGTCGGTGGCCGCCACGAAGTCCGTGAAGGTGTTTTTCTTGCGCAGCTTCTTTCCGTCCTCGTACCAGTGCCGGCCCAGCTCGCCGCCGCCGCGGATGTGCGCGATCACGAACACGATCCCGCGGTCCAGCAGTGACAGCCGCGGGATGCCGAAGCCGGGGTCCATGCTCAGCTCGTAGGAGCCGTACCCGTACACCAGGCCCGCTGCCGAGGAATCCTGCGCAACGGACGCGTGCCGCAGTACCGAAAGGGGAATGCGCGTGCCGTCGGCCGCCGTCGCCCATTCACGGGTGGCCACGTAGTCGGAAGGGGAGTAGCCGCCCAGCACAGGGCTTTCCTTGCGGAGCAGCAGTTCGCCCGCGGGCGAAGCAGCGGTGGGCAGCACGAAGTCGTACACGCGCGACGGCGTGAAGTAGGACGTGTAGCCCATCCGGATCACGGGCGCCTCGTAGTCCGACCCCGCCACACCGGCCGTGTACAGCTCCTCGTCGAACGCCGGCTCCACCGGGTCGCCCTGCGACGGTGTACCCAGTCCGGCCAGCGCCAGCACCTGCACGCGCTCGATGGTGTCCTTGCGGACGGACACAATCACATGCGTGGCGGTGACCCCCGCGCCGTTGACCCGCACCTGGTCGGAATGCGCGACGACGGTGGTCCACTCCTGCTCGGCCAGCGGCTTGGCCAGCTCGGCCGCGTCCACCAGCGACACCATGGAGTTGATGGCGTTCCGGTTGTGCGTCACCAGGATCTTCTCTGTTTTCTGTCCGTCCGGACCCGTCAACAGGAAAGGCTCGGCCTCGTACAGGACCCGTTCGTCGCGGGAGATCACGGTGCTGAGTCCGGCGTCGTAGTCATCAAACCGGAGCAGCCGCGTCTCGCTGTACTCCGAGCAGCCGATGCTCAGCACGAGGTGGCGCCGGTCCGAGGACAGGTCGAAGCCCAGCCACATGGCGACGTCGTCCTCCTGGTACAGCACCTCATCCTCGGTGACGGGCGTGCCCAGCACGTGGGACTTCACCTGGTAGGGGCGCCAGGCGTCGTCCACCACGGAGTAGAACAGGCGGGTGCCATCGGGGGAGAAGGAGACCCCGTAGAAGATGTTCTCGATGACGTCCGGCAGCATTTCACCGGTGCGCAGGTCCTTGAAGCGCAGCGTGAAACGTTCGTCGCCGGCGTTGTCCACGGCGTAGGCGTAGAGGTTGCCGTCCACTGTCACGGCGGTCCCGCCCACCGCGAAGAACGGCTTGCCTTCAGCTTCCACGTTGCAGTCCAGCAGGACTTCTTCACCGGAAAGTTCGACGCCGGCCTCCACCGCCGGGGGCGTCCAGTCAGCCACCGGGTCCCCGGTGTTCTGGGCCTTGACCCGGCACTGGATGCCGTACTCCTTGCCCTCCACGGAGCGGGTGTAGTACCACCAGCCGTCCTTGCGATTCGGGACAGACAAGTCTGTCTCCTGCGTGCGTCCCTTAATTTCCTGGAAGATCGATTCGCGGAGCGGTTCCTGGTGGGCGGTGACGGTCTCCTGGTAGGCGTTCTCAGCCTTGAGGTGCTCCACCACTTCCACGGATTCCTTGGCGCGCAGCCATTCGTAGTTGTCCACGAATGTGTCGCCGTGGTGGATCCGTTCCGTGGGGACCTTCCTGGCTACGGGGGCGGCGGCCGCTGGGGTGTTGTCGGCAGGATGCTGCACTGAAGTCTGGGTCATTGACTCAATATATAAAGCTATTCCGCTGCGGGCACCCGCGTTCGCTACGGGGGTATAGAGTGGTCCGCTTTCGCCGTGGGTAGCGCCCTGCACACAGCGTCACTTCTGCAACTTAAAGACAAGTAGCCGTCACTCAAGAACGGAATGACGGCTGTAAATAGTCTTTAGGAGTCGGTCGACGGACATCCAGGTCCCCCTGGGAAGGCCCCGCCGGATCGATACTTGGCCCGGATTATTTTCCGGATCACGTTGAGCTGGGCCGGCGGTGACAAGCCTTCTGAGACCGAGGCTTCCCCAGGCGCCGCCGGCCCTTAGCTCACGTGAAATGCCTCAGCGCTACCGAACGTCCACGCCTCAGTGCCGGAGCCGCGAATCGGCTGGCACCAGCAGCGGCAGGAAGCGCACGTAGGCAACCATGCCGAGCAGTTCCACAAGGGTCTGGGTGACCACGACGAGCGCGGTAAGCGCCAGCGGCTCGGGGAGCGCCAGGGCGAGCGGGAGCACCACCAGGGAATTGCGGGTGGCGCCGCTGAACACCAGGGCCAGGGTTGCCGGGGCCTCCAGGCGGGCAGCCCTGGCTGCGAGCAGGCCCAGCGGCGCCATCACCAGCAGGAATGCAGCGTAGAGCGGCACCACCGCCAGCAGTGAGCCCAGCCCCCGGCCCACGCCCACGATCTGCGAACCCACCACCACGGCCAGGGTTGCCATCATGAGCGGGACCATCAGGGCCTGCATAACTGCCATGACCCGGCGGCCTGGCAAGAACTTGCCAGACAGTCGCTGCGTCAGCGCGGCCAGGGCCAGCGGGATGATGATGAGCCCCACCAGGGCCTGCACGAAAGGTGCCGGGTCGATCGCGGACACGACGCCGGGGCCCACAAATAGCAGCAGATACACCGGCAGCAGCAGCATCTGGACAAGCATCAGCACCGGCGCAGCCGCGAGCAGCCGGTCGCTGGCACCACCGGTCAGGCCGGTGAACACAATCACGTAGTCGATGCACGGTGTCAGCAGCACCAGCAGCACGCCCAGCAGCAGCGCCTGGTCCCCGGCAACAAACCGGCTCAGCCCAAAGACCACCAGCGGCACCACGGCGAAGTTGAGCACCAGCACGGTCGCCATGAACCGCAGGTCACGTATGGCCCGGCCCAGCGACGCAAACGGAATCCCCAGGAACGTCGCGTAAAGCAGCAGCCCCAGCACCGGATTGATGGCCAGTTCCAGAACTGAGGCCGAGTTCGGCGCCAGGAAACCCGCGCCCACGCCGGCGGCGATTGCGGCGAGATACAGGCCGATCTGGTGGCGTTCCATCCGTGCCACAAACGTCCTCATCCTCACCGGCTCCATCGTAGGCGACCCATTACCCCACGGCGCAGCCCGCTTCAACAGCCCGCGCCGTTCGTAACGCGACTCCACTCGCATGTGACGCGGGGTGTTGCGTAGGTCACATTGGACCCATAGGCTAAACGAGGTCGCAGCGTCGCGGCCATGCATGAATAGGGGAAGCACTTGAACGACAAGCTCAAGGTTCTAGTCCGGCTCGACCTCGATTGTGGTGAAGCAGAAGTAGCAGCACAGGGTCATGTGACGGCTCAAAGCCTCCAGGCACTGTATGTAGTTGTAAAGCGCGCCAACCACCTGAGAGAAGGACTCCACCTCGTTGTGGATGTAAGCCACGCACGTGTTGAACCAGCTGCAATGGAGCAGCTGCAGGCATGTTCGAAATCGCACCACCTCCCGGCGTCAATCGACCCGCTACAGTCCGAATGCAACATCAGCGTCCTGGCTCCCGCATCAATGGGCTCCGAGACGGCACGAGGAATGAGGAGCCGGGCCATGAGCCTCGCCGCCTAAGCGGCGGACTTCCGGCCGCGCACACGACGACGGCACTTACGACGGCGGGCGTCCGCCAGAACTCCATCACCACGAACCAGCTGTGTAGGCACCTAATCGCCTGCAGTTGGTCATGGAGTTGGCGAATCCCGGCTAACTCGCCGGCGCCAGGGTGTGGACCAGGTCCTGCAGGTCGCGCAGCCGGAACGGTTTGGTGAGGTAGGCGCTGGCGCCTGACTCCAGGGCCGTGAGTCGGTCCACAGGTTCGGCGCGGGCCGAGATCACCAGGATGGGCGCCCGGGAGACCCCACGGAGAGCGTGCAGTACGTCGTTGCCCAGGAGATCGTGCAGGGCCACGTCCACCGTTACCAGCTCCAGAGGTCCTTGTCCTCAGCTACGGCATTGACGCCGGTGGACTCGGTGGTCACCTCGAAGCCGGCCCGGGAGAGTGCAAGGGAAAGGAGGCTCCGGATGTCCGGATCCTCCTCAATCACCACGCAATGCGCGTGCATTCCCATCAGCTCCCCAGCCCCCTCAGTAGGCCCTTAGCTTACGCCCGGTGTCGCCATGGCGTCCTAATGGTGAACGCTCAATTACCGCCCTGAAACCCGTTGGTCGCCACGTAGTCCGCCAGGGTGCCGCTGGCGAGTGCGGCGGACACGGCGCCCACCGCGGCGGGGTTCTGGAAGACGATCGACTGCCCGGTGGTGCTGAAGCCGAAACCGCCGTCGGGAAGCCGGAAGAAGATAGCGTCCTCCGGCCCTACCTCGCGCAGGCTGAAGCCGAGCCGCGCCATGGTTTCCACGGTGAGGCCGGGGCTGACGGTCCAGTGCGGCCGCACGGCGTTGACCACGTTCAGGACGGTGGCCGGGTTGGTGAGGGTGCCGGCGCTCATGAACTTGCTGATCACTGCTTTGAGGAACGTCTGCTGGTTGCGGATCCGCTGGAAGTCGCCGTCGACGAACGCATAGCGCTCGCGGACGAACTCCAGGGCCTGGCCGCCGGTGAGGTGGTTGATGCCGGCCGGGAAGCTGTGCCGGTTGTCGTGCGTGGAGGTGAAGGGCACGGTGACGTTCACGTCCACGCCGCCTAGGGCATCGGTGGCGGCCCACAGGCCCGGGAAGTCCACCATTAAGGTGTGGTCGATGTGGGTGCTGAACAGCGACTCCACGGTTTGGACCATCAGCGGGATGCCGCCGAGTTCCAGGCCAGCGTTGATCTTCGCTTCGCCGCGGCCGGGGATGTTCACCCACATGTCGCGCATGAGGGAGATTCCGTAGATCTTCTGCCGGTCGGCGGGAACATGGACCAGCATCAGCACGTCGGCGCGCTGATCGGCCGGTGTTCCGGCGGCGGCCTGGGCTTCCTCTGCCCGCGAGTCGCCGCGGCTGTCGCTTCCGATGATCAGGATGTTCATGGCTACAGGCGGCGGTTCAGGTGCCGGTGGCGGTGCGGGGGCAGGCGCCGGGGCCGGAGCCTCCGTTGGCGGCGGCGCGGTGGCGCCTTCCGCCGTCGCCACCGCGCTGGCGGTGGGGGCGGGCGCTCCGCCGCGTCCCACCTGCGAGAAGGCGTAGGCGGTGCTGCCCAGGGCGATCACCAGGACCATGGCAAGGACCGCTTTGAGCCAGGTGGGCTGCCGGCGCAGCCAGGCGGGAAGCCATGCGGAAATTCCCCACGGCGGCTTGTTTTCAGCCGCCCTTTCCGGATCAGACTGGTTGTCCATATCCGGACGGTACCACCGCGGACACCGAAAAGAACGACGCCGAAGGTCCTGTTTATGTGGGCGTGTTGAGGCGGGCGTAGCGGAGGATGGTGAGGATGGCCGGGGCCAGTTCGTCTTCCATCTGGCGGTACACCTCGGGCTCACGTTTGTAGGGGTCGATCACTTCGTTGTCGGCGCTGTCCGCGGCCAGGGCGAGGTGCCGGACGGAGGCGAGGCGGGCGGACAGCCCGCGCCACAGCGTGCCGGCGTCGGACGCCTTTTCGCCGGACGCCTTTTCAGCGGAGGTTTCCCCGGCGGCGTCGCGTTCCTCGAGTGCCTCCAGCATCCGGGCGAACTCGCGGATGGTGAACGTGCGCTTGAGCAGGGAAGCGTCCAGCTGCAGCACCTCGCCGCGGTGCTTGGACGTCATGGTCAGCACGATGTCCGTGTCGCGGAGGATCTTGGGCGTCAGCTGCCGCGCGGCGAAACCCTTGTCCGTGCCGCCGTACATCCGGACGATGTCGGCGGAGAGCGGCTGGATGGGACTGCCCACCATGGCGCGGGTGCCGGCGCTGCGCACTTCGAAGCCGCCGGGCAGGACCTGGTCCAGGCCGGCCTGCAGCAGGCGTTCGGCCACGGGGGAGCGGCAGATGTTTCCCGTGCAGACTGTCAGGATCCGTACGGGCGTTGGCGATTCCACAGTGAGGGCTCTTTCCGGAGTTGCTGGCAGATCGGTGCGATCCCGGATATTCAACTTAACACGCACGGCACCTCCGGTCCGGGGGTGAATCGCCAGAGGTATCCGCAGATATTGACCGAGTCTTGCGGTTCGGCTGAGGGAGACTAGAGGTGCAGTGTGCACAGTGGAGTCAACCGGTGAAGATCCCCGGCCACAGCAGCTGGGAGGTCCGTCAGGGATCTCCAACCGGATGTTATGGGGGACGAAGATGTCAGAACTCGCATGTCGCGCCACGGATCCTGCCGAAGCCACCCGTAGCAGGGCGACGTGGGACGGCGCATGGTCCGTCCCGGTAGGTGTGGCAACGCAGGCTTCCGCCGCTCTGGTTTCAGGCATTCGGGCCATTCCTTCGATCACGCATCCCAATGAGGCCGGCCACCTGCGGCCCGCCGTCAAGGTCCCCGTCACGCTCAGCCTGCGTGGACTCGGCGACCTCGCCGGGTCTGTGAGCGTTCAAATGACCCTGAGCCCGGTAGCGCCGGTGACGTCGGTTTCGCCGGTCGGTCGCCTTGCTCCGGTGACCGACGGTGTGGCGCTGTCCTTTTCATCCATAGGTGTGGGCACAGCATGCGCTTCGCCGAGGTTGAAACTGAGCGGTAGCACGTTCACGGCGGATCTCATGTATGCCGCTACCGCGGGCCTCGCGCAGGTGGACTTCGCCATCGACGGTTACGGATACTGCGGCGGGAATAACGGTCACCGCGACTTCTCGGTGACCGCAGTGATCACTTTCCAGGAGCATGGGAAGCAGACGCCGACAATTCTGGTTTCCAGCTCCCTCATTAGTCTTTAGGACCGCTGTCCGGGGACCCTTAGCGGCTTAACCTTGGAGAGGGCGGATCTCCTGAGTCCGCCATTCAGGGGCTGGCCTGCCGGATGTACTCCACGGCCGCAGCCTGTGGGCGAGCGGCCGGCGTGGCCGGACCAGCCGGACCAGTTCCTCCCGCCACCACGCCCGTCGAGCCTGAACTGCCCTGCCGGACCTCATGCAGCTGGGCGCGTCGACGCTCACCGACTGGCTGTCATGCTGCTGGCTGTGATGATTCTGGCGGTTGGCTACGCGGTGCTGCGCGTCCGCCGTACCCGGCTCGAAGCGGCCTCCGACGCACCCGATCAATCCCGCCTCCGCGGATCGATTTGACAACTGCAAAAGCGTCCGTGAGAGATCTTGAGGAGATCTTGACTGATAGTTGCAGAAATTCCGAAGGTCCGTTGGAGACAGTATTCCCAAGTCGGTGCAGAGGCCGTTCAGGCGAAGGGCGTGCCATATGGGCAGGTCTCGGTGACAAGAAATCTGGGGACGTACATGTCAGAAATCGTGGATCAAAATGTCAAGAAGGCGGGCCTCAACCGCCGAGCGGTAGTAAAGGGTGCGGCGTGGTCCCTGCCGGTCATCGCGGCCGCTATTGCAGCTCCGGCGGCGTCGGCTTCGGGCCCGACGGTGACCTTCATAGGCGCTGGTTCAGCCGTGACCTACAGCGGAGGGAATCGCAGTGGCACCGCCCCCACGGGCTTCCGGATCTCGGGCCTCATCGGTGCCGTCAGCGGAACCATAATCATCACCCCAGTCGGCACTGTGCACGCAAGGATCGGAATTCAGCCTGCCAGCATGTTTTCTACGAGCGCCTTCGACGGCAATACCTCTACTACGACATATTCCGCCGGCACGGGCACCGGCCAGGCCATCGACATTTCGGTGGGCTTCTTCAACTTGGAGGACAGCGCTCCCAACAAGCCGAAGCCCACCGACGAATACACCTACTTGATGACCGTGCTCTTGAATGGCTCTCCGGCAGTTCGCGCCGAGACAAACCTCACCATCAGATTCAAATGATCTGGCGCCACGGCACCCTCGTTGCAGAAGTCCGGACTGAACCAGCCGGCAGGGTTGCGCTGCTTCACCTGGATGCAACCCAGCCGGTGGTCCTGGACGGCACTGCCGCGGCCATTTGGGAACTGATCGACGGCCGCCGCGACCACGCCGAAGTCATCGCCGAGCTGGAGGCTGCCTTCGAGGACGCGGCCGGACAGTTGGCCCATCAGGTTGAGGCCTTCCTGGCAAGCCTTGAAGCACAGCGGCTGATCGAAGCTGCTCACAAAACTTCGCACTAGCAGCGTTAGATCCGGGGGAATCATGAGCGGCGGGAATATACAGATGGCGTGGGATTCGCGGCACTTCGAGGAACTCCTCGGCGCGGGCAACCTGCTCTGCCTGGACGTCTTGGGCACGCAGTTCGCCGTTCGTTGGGGACGGTCGGTTACGGAGGAGCAGCAGCACAGCATGCGCAAGGCCTGGGCGAGATGTGCCAGCGGCGGGGCTCCCTCGCTTCCTCCGCTGCCCAAGGAACCCCCGGAATCACTGCCGTTCTCTGCTTCTGTCTCCTATTTATCGATGACCTACGGCGGCGGGACATTCGCCCTGCAGGCAGCCTCCTTTGAGGAGCTGGCTGAGAACCTCACGTCCCGGCTCACGGTTGCCGCCATCCTGGAGAACGCCGGCGAGCTGATGATGCTCCACGCCTGCGGAGTGGCATCGCTCGAGACCGGGGCCGTCGTGGCGCTCGTGGCCAAGTCCGGAACGGGCAAAACCACCGCAGCATCGGTGTTGGCCGGGAAGTACGGGTATATCTCGGACGAAACCATTGCCATCGGCCCGGACGCATCGGTGGTTCCCTACCCCAAGCCGTTGTCCGTGAAGCAGGAACCCGGGACGCCCAAACGACAGGTGGGTCCGGACGAACTGGGGCTCCAACCGGCGCCGGCCAAGCCGTACATCCAGTCCATCGTGTTGTTGGACCGGGTAGACGCGGACCAGGGGGCGGAACTGGGTCCTGACGGTCAGTATCGTCCAGCCGCTCCGGTCCTGCGCCAGCTGCCCTTGGCCGATGCGTTGTTGGCTTTGGTTCCGGATTCGTCCTCGCAGGCCGAAATCGACGAGCCGCTCCAATCGCTGTGCCGGTTGATTGACAGCGTTGGGGGCGTTTGGCAGGTGACCTATTCGGAGGCCGCGGACCTGCCTCAGGCCTTGGAACCGCTTTTCCGGAAGCGGCGTCGATCGAAGCCGGAGTGGGCAGCCGCCGGAATCGAAGCCGAGCCTGGATCAATCCCCGGCGGATGGATCCGGCGGGCAGCAGCAAAGGATGCGGTGAGTGTCGGCGATGACCTGCTGGTGATGCTGGATACGGAGATCGTGCGGCTAAGCGGCATCGGACCGGCCATCTGGGAGGCCACAGCAAGCGCAGTACCGCTGGAGCACCTGGCCAACGAAATGGGGAGCGTGCACGGACGGCCGGAAGGTTACCGGGCAGCAGTCGCCGCAGCAGTGGGACAGCTCATCGCTAAATCGGTTTTGGAACAGGGCGGCGAATAGCCGCCAACCGGGTGGGGGACCACTCGACGCAGGAACCGGGCAACGACGACCGGACTGATGAACACCTGACTTCAAATGAGTGGAAGGAACCACCATGAGCGTTAACACTGCCGCCAGCGGGGAAACTCCGGCCGGCCTGGACCTCTCAGACTATTTGCGCGTCGTCAGGGTGTACTGGAAGGCGATCGTCGCCTTCACGCTCATGGCCACGTTGACTGCGTTCGGCTGGACGGTTCTTCAGCCCAAGATCTACTCCTCTGATTCAAGCGGCATTGTGGTCACCCCGGGATCGGACAACGTGAGCCTTTCACTTGCCGGTGACAGCCTGGCCAAGGCTAAGGTCAAGAATTACGAGTCCGTGGCGAAATCGCGGCTCGTGGCAGACAGGGTCATCGCCTCCCTGGAATTGAAAACCACAGCAGACGCCCTGCTCGGTACCATCAGCGTGAAAGTTCCGCTGGATACCGCAGAGATCCGGGTGACAGCCCAGTCGCCGGACCCGGCCACAGCCCAGCGAGTGGCCGACGCGTGGGTCAACGGCCTCGCGGCCCAGGTGGAGGCGATCGAGACAGCGCCTCCCGCCGAGACGCCTGCTGCGTCCGGTTCGGAAGCAACGGTCGACGTCGGAACGCCAGCAGCAGCTACGGCCTCAGCAGTGCGGGTCCTCCCTTTGGGCAAGGCAGTCCTTCCCACCAGCCCGGTTTCCCCCAACGTCAAGCTCACCCTGGCCCTTGGCGCACTCATCGGACTTGCCCTTGGTGTGACCTATGCACTGATTCGCCGGCACCTGGACCGGCGCATCCGCAACGCCGCGGAAATCGAGCGGCTCTTCGACGTTCCCGTGATCGGCACCCTTCCCGTGGACCATCGCCTGGACGGCAAAAGCACCATCCTGGACGCAGGCGCTGCTACGCAGCTACACGACGCCGGCGGCGCGATGGCCGAGGCCCTCCGCGAACTTCGTACCAACCTCAGCTTCCTGGACGTTGACCAGCCGCCACGGATCATCGTGGTCACCAGCTCCATGCAGGCGGAAGGCAAGTCCACCGTCACGGCCAACCTGGCGGTAACCATGGCGGCCGCCGGCGAGAATGTGGTGGTGGTCGACGGCGACCTCCGCCGCCCCACGCTGGTGGATGTTTTCAACCTGGTTCCGGGAGCCGGCGTCACCGACGTTCTGACCGGCGCTGCTGAACTACAGGACGTCCTACAGCCCTGGGGTGCCCTCCCCAACCTTTCCGTGCTCGGGTCGGGCCGCATTCCCCCGAATCCCAGCGAGCTCCTCGGGTCCCGGGCCATGAAGAACATGCTCCAGGCTCTTGCCCAGAACGCAATCGTCCTAATCGACGCCCCGCCGTTGCTTCCGGTCACGGATGCCGCCGTTCTGTCCCGCGCCGCGGACGGTGCCATCGTGGTGATCCGGACCGGCAAAACCACCCAGGAGCAGCTCGGGCAGTCCCTTGGAAACCTGGATAAGGTGAAGGGCCGCGTCCTGGGCGCCGTCCTCAATTATGTGCCAAGCCGCGGAACGGACGCCTACTCCTACTACGGGACCTACACGTCCGCGTCCGAACCAGCACTGCCTGAATCCGAGGCTGTGCCTGAAACCGCCCTCCCGGGCGCCACTCTGCGCGGAGCCCAGTGGGCCAACGAAGACGCTGGCGGTTTGGAACCCGTGCCGGCTGGCCGCCGGGTTAAGGGTTAGGCCCGTGCCAACCCCGGCAGATGAAACGCAGCTGAGCATTCCCGAAGCCGTGCTTCTGGGCCACGCGCTGGTGGCACGCGTGGCCGGCAGCCTGGGAATCCAGGCGTTCTTTATCAAGGGCCCGGCCAGCGTCATCCAAGGGCTGCGCCTGCCCAAGACTTCGGCGGACGTGGACGTCTTTGTCCCTCCGGCGGACCTCAAGCCGCTCATTTCAGGGCTGCGGGAGCGGGGCTGGCGGGAGCGGGTCATTGCACATGACGAAAGGATATTTCCCAATCACTCCATTACGCTCGACCATCCGTCCTGGCCCTGCTGTATAGACGTCCACTACCGGTTTCCGGGAATGGAGGGTACGCCCGGTGACAATTTCGATGTGATGTGGGCGCGCACGGAGGTCTTGGAACTTGCCGGGCAGGAAGTGCAGGTTCCGTCAAGGGCGCTGGGGATCCTCATCCTTGCCCTGCATTCCCTCCGTTCACCGCAATTGCCGGCGTGCCGACAGGAACTTGAGTTCCTGCATGACCTAGTGGAAAAGGAATCGCACACTGCCACGATCTTGGAAGCCTCTGCTGCCACAGGCTCTCTTGCGGCCATGCGGCCGTTCCTGGAGGATCTCGTTCCGGATCCAGCAGCGGTGCAGTGGCCCGAACCATCCACTGAGTGGAGCAACCGCCTGATGGCAAGAGAGTCGGGCAGTGGTCGGATTATCGCAATGGTTCAGGCTCCACTGCGGGAAAAACCTGGTATCCTTTTTCGCGCGATCTTCCCTCCAACGGAGCTCTTTTTGACCGGCAACATCTATGCAGACCTGTCGCTGCGTGGCCGGTTCCGGTTGCACAAAGCCAGGTGGGGCCGGTTCCTGCGCGCGGCTCCACAGATAGCGCGGGACCTCAGCCAACTCCGCCGGCGTGGTCCAGCGGCCAGATCCGCAGGGCCACTTCACCGATAACAGAAGAGGTCGTTACCGTCCGGACACAATCTGACGGCGCGCTCCCGGACGCAGTATTCCCGGCCTGCGTCCGGCAGTCCACCACTGAATCCGCTGAACCGGAACGGTGGTCGCCCAGCATCACCAGCTGGCCTTCGGGGACCGCGAACTCCGGGAAGCAGCGGGCGGAACTCGGCACCGTGCCGCAGTTCAGGACTCCTGCCTGAAACGGGTAGTCATTGTAAATGTAGGGTTCGTCCAACGGTTGGCCGTCCACACTGAGCCTGCCGTCGCTGCCGCAGCAGCTGACTGTCTGGCCGCCTACGGCGATGACCCGCTTCACCAGGAACTGCTCGTTGGAAACACCGATTCCAGTCAAGTCGCCGAAGGCGCGTGCCACCGATCCCATCCCGCCACTGTCGGGCACCGAAGATTCCTGCTTCCATGAATCCGGTCTGGTGAAAACTACTACGTCGCCCTGCTGCGGTGAACTGCCCGCATAGGCGAGCCGGTTGACCAGGATGCGGTCCCCTCCAGCCTCGGAGCCCTGCAACGTCTGTTCCATTGATCCGGAGGGGACCCGGTAGACCTTCACCAGGAAGGCTTGGACCAGGGCGATAACAGCCACAGCGATAAGCATGTTGAGCAGGACGGATGCCCAAAGCGGAAGCCTATTGCCAGTGCTGGTTTTCACGCTCTCAAGCTATCACCGGGGTCCCGCCACGAGCCTACTGGCCCTGCTCGTCCGCACCAGCCCCAGGCTGAGTGCTGCCGCCGCTGCGGCGACGGCTGTGACGAGGCCGAACGGTACCGGGTCGTTGGCGCCGCTGATGCCCACCAGGGGTGCGGCGAGTCCGCCGAACGCGAACCGCGCCAGTCCCAGGAGTGACGAGGCTGTGCCTGCGATGTCGGGATAGTCCTTGAGCGCAAGGGAGGTGGCCGGGGGACTGGTCACGGCCACGCCGCTGACCATCGTGAACAGGGACAGGATTATCGCAATCAGCGGCAGGTGCAGGAGTGCCGTGGCCAGCAGGCCCAGGGCCCCGGTGAGGGCCATGACCAGTCCCACGGCGAGCGTGCCCCGTTCGGACCATCGTTCGGACAGGCGTCCGGCGATGAACCCGAAGATCACGAAACCCAGGGAGTTCAGTCCGAACGCCAATGAGTAGCCCTGGGGTGAGAGCCCGTACACGCCTTGGAGGATGTAGGTCGCTCCGCTCAGGTAGGCGAAGATGGCTGAGTAGGTGAAGCCGGTGACCAGAACCGCGCCTACGAACACCCGGTCGGCTAGCAGGCGGCGGAAGGCGCCCAGGGTGTGGGAGAGGCCTCCCGTGGTGCGCCGGTTTGCCGGCAACGTCTCCCGGAAAACCAGCAGGCATGCCGCAAGGATGGCGACGCCGACTGCTGCGAGGAAGAGGAAGACTCCGCGCCAGTCCGTGACGGTTGCCAGCTGGCCTCCGATGACGGGGCCGACGATCGCGGCAAGCCCGCCGAGGACGGTCAGGCGGCCGTAGTAGCGGAGCAGCTTGCCGCCGGAGTAGACATCCCGACCGGCAGCTTGCGCGATCACGATGCCCACAGCGCCAGCGAGGCCCTGGACGAACCTGGCGGCGATGAGCGTTTCGACGGTCGGGCTGAGCGCACACAGGGCCGAGGTGACCGTGTAGGCGATGACTCCGATGAGCAGCGGTGTCCGGCGGCCGAAACGGTCCGAGAGGGGGCCGGCGATGATCTGGCCTATCGCCAGTCCCAGCAGACAGGCCGTGATGGTCAGCTGGGCCACCGACGTCGTGCTTTGCAGTTCGGCGGTGAGCGCCGGCAGAACGGGCAGGTAGAGGTCCATGGAGATCGGACCGAAGATTGTCAGCAGGCCGAGGACGATCGCCAGTGGGCGGCCGACGGTCTGTGCAGGTGTGGACGTCGGTGTGTCGATGGCTGTCACGCTGGCTCCGTTCGCATTGTGGGGATAACCCGTTCACCTTCAATGCAACAGGGCCGCATCATCCGTAGCGAGTGCCCTGCTTATCCGGGTTCTGGCAGTACCTCCCTGGGGCGGCTCCCGGGCGGTAGCGTGGATGAGTGGACAACAGGATGGCAGTGCGCGAATTCCTCGCCTCACGGCGGGCCAAAATCACTCCCGAAATGGCCGGGCTGACGCTCTATGGAGGACGACGCCGGGTCCCCGGCCTGCGCCGTGAAGAGGTGGCCATGCTCGCCGGGGTCAGCGTTGACTACTACACCAAGCTTGAACGCGGGAACCTCGCCGGCACCTCCGAAAGTGTGCTCGACGCCATCGCCAGGGCGCTGAAGCTGGACGAGGCCGAACGGGACCATCTCTACAACCTGGCCCGCGCAGCCAGCCCGTCCGGCAGGAGCCAGCGCCGTCCGCTCCAAAGCGGAACCGTCCGCCCCACCCTGCAGTTCATGCTCGACTCCATCACCACCGCGCCGGCCTTCATCGGCAACCACCAGATGGACATCGTGGCGGCCAACCAGCTGGGCTACGCCCTGTACTCGGAGATGTACCGCGGCCCGGCACGGCCCGCCAACCACTCCCGCTTCATCTTCCTCGACCCCAGGGCCCGGGACTTCTACCCCAACTGGGAGCTGGCGGCCAATACGAACGTGGCCATCCTGCGGACGCAGAGCGGGCGCAACCCGTTCGACAAACGCCTGGCCGACCTCGTCGGTGAACTGTCAGTGCGCAGCGAAGAGTTCCGGACCCGCTGGGCGGCGCACAACGTGCGGCGCCATTACGCCGGCACAAAAGTCTTTCACCACCCGGTGGTCGGGGAGCTCGAACTCGCCTACGAAGCCATGGAACTGGCGGAAGACCCCGGCTTCACGCTCACTGTCTACCCGGCGGTGCCCGGATCCCCCTCCGATGAACGGCTCCGCCTGCTCGCCAGCTGGGGCGCAACCGAACGAATCCAAGAGATGGCAGTCGCCCAGCCTTCTTGACGCATCTCACGGCTTCCGCATATCCTGAACGAACGGTCGGTAATTATTTATCGGATATGCATAGGAGCAACCATGGCATCGCAGACCCTGCAGTCAGTGCCCGCTGAAGGTACGCCGGGACGGCAAGAAATCAGCGCTGCAGAGGCAGCCCGGCACGAGGCAGAAGGTCAGGCGTACTTTGACCGCGTCATGGCGGAGGACTCGCGCATCGAGCCCCGCGACTGGATGCCGGCTGCCTACCGCAAGACCCTCATCCGCCAGATTTCTCAGCACGCGCACTCGGAGATCATCGGCATGCAGCCGGAAGCCAACTGGATTTCCCGCGCCCCCAGCCTGAAGCGCAAGGCCATCCTCATGGCCAAGGTCCAGGACGAGGCCGGCCACGGCCTGTACCTGTACTCGGCCGCCGAGACCCTGGGCCAGCCGCGCGACCAGATGATGCAGGACCTGATGGACGGCAAGGCCAAGTACTCCTCCATCTTCAATTACCCCGCACGCACCTGGGCGGACATGGGTGCCATCGGCTGGATGGTGGACGGCGCCGCCATCGCCAACCAGGTGCCGCTCTGCCGTGCATCGTTCGGTCCCTACGGCCGAGCCATGGTCCGCGTCTGCAAGGAAGAGTCCTTCCACCAGCGCCAGGGCTTCGAGATCCTGCTGGAACTCTCCCACGGCACCCCTGAGCAGAAGCAGATGGCACAGGAGGCCGTGAACCGCTGGTACGCCCCGGCCCTGATGATGTTCGGCCCGCCGGATGACGATTCACCCAACTCCAAGCAGTCCATGGCCTGGAACATCAAGCGCTTCAGCAACGACGAACTGCGCAGCCGCTTCGTCGGCATGATGATGGAGCAGGTCAAGGTTCTGGAACTCACCCTCCCGGACAAGGACATCCGGTTTAACGAGGAAACCAAGAAGTGGGAACACGGCCCGCTGGACTGGGACGAGTTCCACGAGGTCCTGAAAGGCCGCGGCCCCTGCAACGCCCAGCGCCTGGAGCGCCGCCGCGAAGCCCACGAGAACGGAACCTGGGTGCGCGAAGCAGCAGCCGCGTACGCCCGCAAGCAAGCAAAGAAGGAATTTGCAGCATGAGCCCTCACGGCAACCCGGAGTTCCCGGCCAGTACCGCAGACAGCGGCTCCCGCTCCATTGACAAGGCGGAAGACCAGTCAGCAGACCAGGCGAACGCGCCCACGGGCGTCCCGGCAGCGGACAAGGCAGTCGCTGCCTCACCGGCACCGGCACCGGCACCGGCACCGGAACGCTCCGCGCCCGCAGCCACTGAGATCCGCCCCGCCGGCAACGTCTGGCCCATCTGGGAAGTCTTTGTCCGCTCCAGCCGCGGACTGTCGCACGTGCACGCCGGATCCCTGCACGCGCCGGACGCCGCGATGGCGCTGCGCAACGCCCGTGACCTGTACACCCGCCGCAACGAGGGCGTGTCCATCTGGGTTGTCCCCGCGGACGCCATCGCCTCCAGCGACCCGGACGCCAAGGGCTCCTTCTTCGAGTCGCCCCAGGGCAAGGACTACCGGCACGCCACGTATTACACCAAGAGTGAGGGCGTGAAGCACCTGTGAGCACCACACCTGAAACAGAAAACACCACTGAAATGCACGACGGCGGCCACGGGGACATCTCCGTCGGCGTCGCCACTGCCGGCACCAGCGGAGACGCCAACGCCAGCGCCACCCGCATCACGCCGGGCAACGCCCTCCGGCCCGAGGACATCGCGCTCGCCGTCAGCCGCGGCACAGCCAAGCCCAGCGAGGATGCAGCCGAATTCGCCCTGCGCCTCGGCGATGACGCGCTGGTCCTGGCACAGCGCCTGGGCCACTGGATCTCCCGCGCCCCGGAGCTGGAGGAGGACGTGGCCCTGGGCAACATCGCCCTGGACCAGCTGGGCCACGCCCGCTCCTTCCTCAGCTACGCCGGCGGACTCAACGGCAAGAGCGAGGACGACCTCGCCTACTTCCGCGGCGAAGAGGAATTCCGCTCGGTTGAACTCTTCGAGCAGCCCAACGGGGACTTCGCCGTCACCATCGCCCGGCAGTTCGTGGTGAGCTACTACCAGTTCGAGCTCTACCGCCGGCTGACCGAGTCAACGGACGCCACCCTGGCCGGCATCGCCGCCAAGGCCGTCAAGGAAGTGGACTACCACCGGGACCACAGCACCCAATGGGTGCTGCGCCTGGCCCTCGGCACGGACGAGTCGCGCGCCAAGATGATCCACGGCTTCAAGGTCATCTGGCCCTACGTCGATGAGCTGTTCCGCGACGATGAACTCACCGCCCGCCTCACAGCGGCGGGCGCCGCCGTCGAGCCTTCCAGCCTGCGCACGGACTTTGACCGCCTCACCGGCGAGGTCCTGGCCGAAGCGGAACTGGACGTTCCGCAGGTGCCGGCCGCCAGCGGCGGCGGACGCCAGGGCAAGCACTCGGAGCACCTGGGCTACCTCCTGGCCGAAATGCAGGTCCTGGCCCGCCAGTTCCCCGGAGCGAGCTGGTAGCCATGCCGATGTACGTCAGCCACCCAACTGCGGCCACCAGCCGCGCGGACAGCAGAAGTCCGGAGCAAAAAGCCTGGGACCTCGCCGCCACGGTGTGCGATCCGGAGATCCCGGTGCTCACCATCGCTGACCTTGGCATCCTGAGGGATGTCAGGCTGTTCGACGACGGCGGGATGGTGCCCGCTGTGCAGGTCACCATCACGCCCACGTACTCGGGCTGCCCGGCCATGGACGCCATCCGCGACGACCTCACCGCGGCGTTCGCCAAGGAGGGCTACCCCACCGTGCACGTGGAGCTGGTGCTCTCGCCCGCGTGGACCACGGACTGGATGACCGAGTCCGGCAAGGCCAAGCTGGAGGAGTACGGCATTGCGCCGCCCACGGGCCGCTCCGATGCTGCAAGGCACGCCGGCCCCATCCGCCTGAGCATGGCCGTCAAATGCCCGCAGTGTTCGTCGCTGAACACCAAGGAACTCACCCGCTTCGGTTCCACCTCCTGCAAGGCGCTGTACGTCTGCCAGGACTGCAAGGAACCGTTCGACTACTTCAAAGTCCTGTAAGGAAGCCCCCATGCCTGTTGTCCGCCAGACCGCCGCCGAGCAGGCGGCAGCCACCGGCCGCCGTCGTGCGTCCTTCCACACCCTGACGGTGGATGAAGTCCGCCGGCTCACAGACGATGCGATCGAGGTGACGTTCGGCGTCCCGGCCGAGCTGGCCGGGCAGTACGACTACCTCCCGGGCCAGTACGTGGCCCTGCGCACCACCATGCCGGATGAGAACGGCCAGCCGCACGAGGTGCGCCGCAGCTACTCCATCTGCGCCGAGCCGCGGAGCTTCGCGGACGGCAGCAGCGAGATCCGGGTGGCCATCAAGAAAGACCTGGGCGGCCAGTTTTCCACGTGGGCCAACGCCGAGCTGAGGGCCGGCGACGTCCTGGACGTGATGAGCCCGATGGGTGCGTTCGTCTCCAAGCACGGCCGGGACGGCAAGGCCGTGGAGCAGAACGTGATGAACTCCATGAACCATCCGGAGGACCTGGTGGGGGAGCCCGGCAGCTTCGTGGCCATCGCCGCGGGTTCCGGCATCACCCCCGTGATTGCCATTGCCCGCACGCTGCTGGCCGCGAACCCGGACACCCGCTTCGACCTGATCTACGCGAACAAGGCAGCCATGGACGTGATGTTCCTGGAGGAGCTGGCGGACCTTAAGGACAAGTACCCGTCGCGCCTGGCGCTGCACCACGTGCTGTCCCGCGAGCAGCGCATCGCGCCGCTGCTGAGCGGAAGGATCGACGCCGAGAAGCTCCAGCAGCTGCTGGGCACCGCCATCCACGCGGACGATGTGGACGAGTGGTTCCTGTGCGGGCCGTTCGAGCTGGTGCAGCTGTGCCGTGACACCCTGGCATCCCGCGGGGTGAAGCCGGAGCACATCCGCTTCGAGCTGTTCACCTCGGGCAAGCCGGACCGCCCCGAGGGCAACATCGGCCGGCCGGTGATCGATGACGAATCCAAGGAGACGTACAAGATCACGTTCAAGTTGGACGGCCTCGAGGGCAAGGTGGCCAGCCCCACGCACGCCCGCGAGTCCATCCTCAACGCCGCCCTGCGCGTGCGCCCGGACGTGCCGTTCGCCTGTGCCGGGGGAGTGTGCGGGACCTGCCGCGCCAAGGTGGTCACGGGCAAGGTGACCATGGACGAAAACTACGCCCTGGAGCAGGATGAACTGGACAAGGGCTACGTGCTCACCTGCCAGTCCCACCCCACCACCCCTGAAGTCACCGTCGACTTCGACGTCTAAGTCTTTCGAACAGCAAGGAGCCCCATGATCTCGCTCTCCATTACCGACGGCGTCGCCGAGGTTGTGCTGAACGCACCGCACAAGCTGAACTCACTGGACGAGCAGGCGCTCAGGGATTTAACACAGGCGTACGACGACGCCGCTGCCGCCGCCTCGCGCGGTGAGGTGCGGGCGCTGCTGCTCAGGGGAGAGGGCCGCGCCTTCTGCGCGGGCCGGGACATTGCCGGCGTCACGCCGGAGACTGATGACGTCCAGGGGTACCTGGGCGGGCTGCTGCAGCCGCTGTTGAAGAAGATGACAGCCTTCCCAGCTCCGACGTTCGCGGCGGCCCAGGGTGCGTGCCTGGGCGTGGGGCTGGGGTTGCTGCTAGCTACGGACGTGGTGTACGTGGCGGAGGACGCCAAGTTCGGCTCGCCGTTCGCCAAGCTGGGCGCCACGCTGGACTCCGGCGGGCACTGGTACTTCACCGAGCGGCTGGGCATGCACCGCACGCTGGACCTGATCTACACAGCCGAGCTGATGACCGGCGCCGAGGCAGTGGCGCAGGGCATGTTCAGCCGGGCCATGCCCAAGGACGAGCTGCTGGAAAACACCCGCGGCATCGTGGCGAAGGTTGCCACGGGCGCCACGGGTGCTTTCAATGCCAGCAAGGACCTGGTGGCCCACATCCGCGACCAGCGCCTTGGCCTCTGGGAGGCCATGGAGGAGGAAAACGCGGAGCAGGCCCGGCTGTGCAAGTCCGAGGACTACTCAGAGGGCTTCAAGGCGTTCCAGGAGAAACGGACGCCGGAGTTCAAAGGCCGGTAACCGAGCCCGTTGAAATCAGACCGCGGGATCGTCAACCATGGTGACGCTGTCTGCCAGTTCCATCCAGACGTCTGACTCTGTCGGCAAGTTGGCAGGGCAGGCGAGGTCGAGTTCCATCAGGGCGTTTGCGGAAGGCACAGCCCGCAGGGCCAGCCGGACTACGAGGTCCACGTCGCTCTTGTTCTTGAACCGCATTTCGGCTTCCTGCAGTTCAATGACGCGGCCATCCGCGTTCCGAAGCTTTGCGTAGAGCGAGTCACTATCCGTCACTACGGTGACCGGGGATCCGACCGCTTTTTTGATGCCCGCGATTTCCCCCTCCATGGAGGCCTTCGTTGCATCTTCATCGGAGATGGCGCTGCTGGGCGGCATGACGATCTGGCGCGTGGTGAACAGGCAGGGGTTGTTGCTGTTGCGGTACTTGGTGGTGCCGTCCTTGACTTCAGAGATGGTCCAGCCGTCGGGTATCTGGACGGACCAGACGGGCGGCGAGGTGAAGTCGGCGGTCTGGAAGAGATACAGGTCTTCTTCGCCGGAGGCTGCGGCCGAGGACTCGTCGGTGGTGGCCTCCTCGGTAGCCCCGGCAGACGCTGTACTTCCGGCGGTCTTCGTCGGCGCCGGAGTTATTTTCCGATCGTTGGCCGAGACGATGCCGCCCAGGACCATCACGCCGCCCAGTGCCAGGACAGCCGCAACGCCAACGCCGCCAGCAACCCAGCCCCAGACCGGGATGCCGCGCTTCGGCGGGGTCGGGCCGAACGAACCCGGTCCGGGCTGCCCGTATTGTCCGTGTCCGGGCTCGCCGTATGGCGGCTGGCCGATGTTGTACTGGTCCGCTCGCGGGGGATAGGGCGGCTGGCCGAACTCCGGCTGGCCCTGTTGGTTCTGCTGCCCCTGCTGCGGCGGATACGGCTGGCCGGGCTGCGGCGGGTAGGGCGGGAACGGCTGCTGCTGGCCTTCCTGTCCCGGCGCCGGAGCGTCGGGCTGCTGCCATCCGTGCTGGTCTGGCTGTTGCGGAGTTCCGGGCTGCTGATCGTTGTTCAAGTTGTCCCCCAATATTTGTAAATGGTGCAACCAGAAGTATGTCCTGAAAACCGACGGCCAGCGATGGGCAGGGGTCCCCATCAGCCGCGTAATCTAGGCCGTGAATTGCCAGTTTCCTCCAAGGATTTGTATGGTTCAGCTATGACTCTGGGGAAATCAGTGCGAAAAGCCGTCATTCCTGCTGCCGGATTGGGAACTCGCTTCCTGCCCGCCACCAAGGCGATGCCGAAGGAAATGTTGCCGGTTGTTGACCAGCCAGCAATCCAGTACGTAGTGGAAGAAGCCGTCAAGGCAGGCCTGACGGACCTCCTCATGATCACGGGGCGCCAGAAGCGGGCCCTGGAGGACCACTTTGACCGCGCACCGAACCTGGAGCGCACCTTGGAGCTCAAGGGCGACCTGGACCGTCTGGAGGCCGTCCAGCACGCCTCCAGCCTTGCCCCGTTGCACTACCTGCGTCAGGGAGACCCGAAGGGCTTGGGCCACGCAGTGCTGTGTGCCCGTCAGCATGTAGGGGACGAGCCGTTTGCTGTCCTGCTGGGTGACGACCTCATCGACGCTCGTGATGAGCTGCTGAGCACCATGATTGACGTCCAGTCCAAGACCGGCGGCTCTGTCATTGCCCTGATCGAGGTGGATCCGGCGCAGATCAGTGCCTACGGCTGCGCGGACATCACGCCCGTGGACGGCGAGAACTACTTCCAGGTGAACCGCCTGGTGGAGAAGCCCTCTGTGGACGAGGCTCCCTCGAACCTGGCCGTCATCGGCCGGTACGTGCTGCACCCCGCCGTGTTCGACGTACTGGAGGAGACCGAGCCCGGCCGCGGCGGAGAGATCCAGCTGACGGACGCGTTGCAGACCCTCGCGACTTCGGAGGGCGAAGGCAGCGGTGTGTACGGCGTGGTGTTCCGTGGCCGCCGCTACGACACGGGAGACAAGCTCAGCTACATCAAGGCCGTTATTTCCATTGCGTCGGAGCGCGTGGACTTCGGCGAAGACCTGAAGGCGTGGATGAAGGAATTCGTGAACGAATAGGTCAATTCACGGTCAATTTTCAGACAGCCTCTACTCCGGCCGGCGTAGAGCCTGTCTGCCGCTAAGTCGACGGATACTGGTCCGGGCGGCCAGTGCACCAATGACACAGCCGGCTGTATTTGTGACAAGGTCCAGAGGGCTCGCGAAGCGCTCGTAAAGAAAAAGCTGCTGGCCAAGCTCCATGCAACCAGAGACCGCTAATCCTAACGCGCCGAGCTGCCAAAATCGCTTGCTTGGGAAGGCCAGTGATGCGACGGCCCCCAAAGGGACGCAGAGGACAATGTTGGCTGCGGCTTCTACGACGGAGTAATTAATCCAGTGGGGAATTCCCACTGCGTGGATCAGAAATAGAAATCCCTCGAGTTCACCCTGAACGGGTTTGTCCACCGGGCTCGGCCAGAAAGCCACCAGCGCCAGCGGCACCAACAGGGCAACGAGGACTGCCCGCCAAAGCTGGGGTTGCTCCAGGCGCGTCAAGCAGGCCTCAGGATGTCTTCAGAACGGCTACGAAGGACACACCGAGAGCAGCGATCGCCAGGAGCGTCAAGAGGATGTAGGGGAACGCGTCCAAAGGGAGCGAAGGCAAAGAAAAGTCGAATTGCCAGCGTGGTCGGCGCCAATGTCTCCCCATAACATTTATGAATACCACAAAGTTCAGAAGTCTGGCCCGCGGTTTCTGGTTAAAGCAGAGAGTGGGTGGTTCTCCGGTTTCCCGGAGAACCGCCCACCCTCTTTGGTGCTTGCTGGTTTAGCCTTACGCTGCGGCGTCAGCCTTGGCGCGGCGGCGAACCACAACTACGGAGGTTGCTCCGGCAGCCAGTGCGCCTGCGCCCACCAGCGACCAGAGAACAAGGCTGGCGTCTGCACCGGTGTTGGCCAGGCCTGCACCGCCGGCGTTAGCCAGCGGAGCGCCAGCGGTGTTGGTCCCACCAGCCGAGGCTACAACCACAACGGTGACGGGGCCAACGGTGCGGCCGGAAGTGCCGGTGGCAGTCAGGTTGTAGGTCCCGGGTTCGTTGATGCTCAGGGTGACAGCGAAGGCGCCATTTGCGTCTGCCGTCGCGGGAATACTCTGAGGTGCAAGCGGCAGCGTGATCTTGGTCGGTACCGTGCGGCTACCGTTAGAGACGCTGGAACCGTTTGCAGCCGGCGGGTTGCCAGGAGTGACAGAGATGGTGAGGCCTTCACCGGCAAGGAAGCCCTGACCACGGAAGACAAACTGCTCGCCCGGGCCTACAGTGCCGTCAGATACGGCGGCCTGGGACGGCCGCGGCGGGTAAAGCCTGTCGGCGGCTGCCGGGACCGCCCCAATGAGTGCAATGGATCCTGCGAGTGCGATTGCTGCAAGTGTTTTCTTCAATGTGTCCCCCTGAGACCGTAATTACGATGTGTCACGTGATTGGTGGAGATTCCGATCCGCCGAGTGACCGTAGGTTGAAATCTCATTTGCTGTGCCCAAGTAGACGTTAGCATCCCGTGACGGATGTTACCAAAGTGAATCAAGTCGCTTTACATACTGTTA
This sequence comes from Arthrobacter oryzae, assembly GCF_030812315.1. GTDB lineage: Bacteria > Actinomycetota > Actinomycetes > Actinomycetales > Micrococcaceae > Arthrobacter > Arthrobacter oryzae_B. Next base: position 198,126 of record NZ_JAUSSM010000009.1, read on the forward strand.
ACGCAATGTCTACTTCTCTGGCGCGCATTCGGCTCGTTTGTTGCCTAGAACCACGTCTTTGACAGGCTGAACGGTCGGTGTAACAACCAGGTTAGGTTCCGTGTGCTGAACAATTTTCCCAAATGTCAGTTCCACGGTGCTGCTCTGCCCCGGCGCCAACATGACGGTCACCGATCCGACCGGCCGGTTGCTGTGCTGGTGCGCGGCAAAGTCCGTCCTCTTGCCGTCGACCATGACTGTTTCTACATTGGCTTGGACAGGTCCGTAGGCTATGACGTTCGTTCGGACCATTCCTGGCGGGACGCCGAACACACCATCCCCAGTTACATAGGCAGGCAACGAAGTCGCCGCGTCCGCCGGAGCGTTGTTGGTGCTCGTGATGCGTACCCTGACCTGTCCATACTCGTCACCCGTGCATTCCTCAATGAGCTGTACAGACCGCTTCATGTGGTAATCCATTTTCGCCCCGGTGCCATCGTTGAAATAAACGCCGAATTGTGCGGGGGAGACACTGGGACCCGCGATGGAACCACTAAGGGGATACTTTCCTAAAACTGATTGTTCATCTCGGTTGCTGGACCAGATGAGTACACGACCCTCTGATGCTCCGCGTGTGACGCCTTCTAGAAGCCCCTTGGCATCGGCTTTGCCACTCGAAAGTGCCGAGAAGATTTCATGCGCTACTCCGGCAAAGTAGGCATCCTGAAGCCGGGGTGACTCGATCTTGGCGTAGACATCTGACAAAAGGGTTGCAACAACGTTGTTGCCGTTCAGTTCTGTTGGCAGACCGCCGCTGGCTAACGCGTCTAACTCAGGATTGCTGATCTTGATCGATCCCGTCGCGTTCAGTATGTAGCTCAACGCAACTGGGTCTACTGAAATCACACCATCAACACGCTGTCCAGTCTTTTTCTCCCACATTGCTTGGGCGCTAGTAGCCGATGTCGGAAAGTCTGGCGTCAGATTTACGTCCTGCATGTACTTACCGAGCCGAACAGAATAGATTTGCTGCTGTTCAGCGTCAACGGCCAGAGGGGGTTGCATTACGCCAACTTCTCCGGCGCTGCTCTGTAGGCCGAGCGAAAGTTTCCCTTGGTCGAGCGTTAAGACCGCAAGCGCGCCTGGGATGCCACCGGAGGCGCGTGCTTCGGCGTTGTTTTGGATCATGAGCAAGTAGTTACGAGTGCCCTGCGCTCCCAGCATATCGGGGGCGACCTGTGAAGCGCTGGCGGCTGCATCCAATGCCCCCGTCACCGACTCCAATTGCTCACGTGCCCGGACTAGTGGTTCCGCTACCTGAGGCAAGAGGCCGTTGGTGTCGATTCTCGCCAACCTGTCGGCTGAGACTCTAACCGCATGAGCTGCGGAAGTCACACTAGGAGACGCATCTTGGATGGGTTCCAAGTTCGTTCCTTCGCTATTGGGTAGCAGGCTGTCCCAATCAAGAGAGCCAAATACTTTGACCAGCGGACCCACACCCAGGGTGGACACGTCGTCTGCCGAGCGGGCAACTTCTGCGACTGCACTAAAGTTCGGACCGACTCCGGGCGCAGCTGAGGCCAATGTCCACAGGGGGTCGTCAGCCGCTTCGCGGGCCGCCCCCGTGTGAGCACGAAGCCGTTCGGCTGTCTTGGCGGCGTCTTGCGGCCTGTCGCCAGCAACGTCTTCCTTGAGAAGCGGAATCAACTGTGTTGCGGCTTCAAGTTCGGACTTGACGACGTTTGCCTTGGCGCCAAGCCAAAGGACAGCAGAAATCATCAGGATTGCTGTAGCGCCTAGCCATACTGCCGCGATTTTCAGACCACGTTTCTGGATACGGCGAGTTTGCCTCTCAACTGAGCTCAAGGAGTCGCCGCTCTTCTTGTTAGGTGTCGTTTCCGTCTCTGACTCTGCTTCAGTGCCCGCCACAGTTAGGGTCGCCCCAAACCGCGGTATGTCCAGCCAGCGGCGCGCCATTTGGCCGCGTCGAGTACATTGCGTCCGTCAAGTATGCGCAAGGTCGCCACCCGGGATCCTAGCTCGTATGGGTCCAGACTCCGGTATTGCTGCCATTCCGTCAGAAGTAGCAGGACATCGGCGTTGTGAATGGCTTTTTCTACGTCGACTTCATACTGCAGCTCGGGGAACCGCTTGGCAGCGTTTGCTACGGCTTTAGGATCGGTCACGGTGACGACGGCACCTTGAAGGTGAAGCTGAGCAGCGATGCTAAGGGCTGGTGAATCACGGACATCGTCACTTTCAGGCTTGAATGCCGCGCCGAGAACGGTAACTCGCTTCCCTAACAGAATGCCTCCGCAGATGTCGCGTGTCAGTTCGACTACCCGAGAACGGCGGCGCATATTAATAGCGTCGACTTCCCTCAGGAATGTAAGTGCCTGGTCGGCACCGAGTTCGCCGGCCCGAGCCATAAATGCTCGAATATCCTTGGGGAGGCACCCTCCTCCAAAGCCGATACCGGCATGGAGGAACTTGCGGCCGATCCGGTCGTCCATGCCGATGGCGTCGGCGAGTTGGGTGACGTCTGCCCCTGTAGCCTCGCAAACCTCAGCCATCGCGTTGATGAAAGAAATTTTTGTGGCCAGAAAGGAGTTGGCTGCGGCCTTTACAAGTTCAGCGGTCGGATGGTCCGTCACCAATCGTGGCGTCCCGACAGATAGGGAACGCGCATAGACTTCGTCTAGCACAGAGACGGCCGGGTGCTCCTCTGAGCCGCCGGCGACGCCGTACACAAGACGGTCCGGGCTCAGAGTATCTGACACCGCATGGCCTTCGCGCAGAAACTCCGGATTCCATACTAAGTGGGCCGAAGGTTCCTGGACGCTTACCAGTTGAGCCAGACGCGATGCAGTTCCGACGGGAACAGTCGATTTGCCGACAACTACGTTTCCCGGCGAAATGTGCGGCAAAAGCGCAAGCGTCGCCGCGTCAACGTAGGTCATATCAGCGCCGTTCTCACCCTTCTTCTGCGGCGTGCCGACGCAGATGAAATGTACGTCGCTGCCAGCCGCCGCAGACATATCTGTGGTGAAGGACAACCGGCCTGTGCCTTGGACGTCTCGCAGGAGTTCATCGAGACCAGGCTCGTAGAACGGGGCCGTGGAGTTAGCAAGTTCATCAATTTTTCGCTCGTCCACGTCGATGCCAACAACCTCGTGACCAAGTTTCGCCATACATGCGGCGTGGACGGCACCCAGGTAGCCGCAGCCAATGACAGATATTCGCATGATTATGTTCCTTCCCCAAAGGGCAAATTGACTAGGAGGTAACGGGGTCAGTAGGCGCCGGCGCCGTGGAAGACGGCACGAAAGGTTTTCATTAGGATGATCAGATCGCCAGCCAACGACCAGTTCTCGACGTAATAAAGGTCCAGTCTCACAGAGTCCTGCCAAGAGAGATTGGAACGTCCGCTAACCTGCCATAGTCCAGTGAGACCGGGTTTGACGAGAAGTCTCCGTCGTACGTCGTGCTCGTATTCTGCGACCTCTGAGGGGAGCGGAGGGCGTGGGCCTACCAAACTCATGGACCCCACGAAAATATTGAAAAGTTGCGGCAACTCGTCCAGACTGAACTTTCGCAGGACTCCGCCAACGCGCGTGATCCTAGGATCATTCTTCATTTTGAAGAGGAGTCCGCTACCTTCATTGCGATTCTTTAGACCGGCGAGTTGTTGCTCAGCGTCGACCATCATCGACCTGAATTTGAGCATGCTGAAGTGCTTACCCTCAATGCCCACTCGATCCTGTCTGAACAGTACAGGTCCCGGGCTATCCACCTTCACGAGTGTTGCCACCAGTGCCATGACCGGCAACGAAAGAACGATGAGAAGCCCCGACACCAAAACGTCAAAGAGTCGCTTCGCGACGCGTTGGCCGCCTTCTAAAGTTGGCGTTGTTACGTGTATCAGTGGCAGGCCGGCTACTTGCTGCGTGTGGATGCGTGGCCCTGCGATGTCCGTCAGTGCAGGGGCCATGATGAGTCCAATGTTTCGGGACGCCAGTTCCCAGCCAAGATGTCTTAGCGTTTGCGGATGAAGTTGCACCCCAGCCGAGACTGCGACGGCATCTGCGCCGCATGAAGTAATGGCGTCGACGATCGACCGAGCATCAGGCCGGTAGCCTACAATTGGCAATCCGGACTCCGGTTCCACGGCGGGTCCTTCATGCGATCCAGGAGTGTAGGCGGCAACCGGAAGGTAGCCAGCATGCTTGGCTCTCTCCAGAGAAGCAGCCAGGTGTGCAACCGCGCTGGGCCCACCCAAGAGGAGCAGTCGCGACATGCTCTGCCCCTGTTGGCGATTTATCCCCAGATGCTGGCGAATCAGCCACCGGCCTAGGAGCAGGCCGAGCAAACCAGCGGGAAGGGCTACCCCTACGTATCCTCGGGCTGTGTCAACGCGAAGCACGTATGAAACGATTGCGACTAAGCCAAATAACCAAAGTGAAGCCGCGGCCACGCGTTTGTACTCGTCCGGTCCAGCCCCCAATACCCGGGTCTGTCTGCTGTTCCATGCACCGAGCATTAACCACCAAACGATGGCCAGAGCCACCGAGAGCCAAGCGTAGGTGAATTCCTGGCCAGCGACGACAAAGTCAGGTTCCAATCCGAATCTAACGATGAAGGCGCCTGAGACAGCCCAAACTACTACAAACGCGTCTACTACCCTGAGTAGTCGGGAAGAGCGCGTGCGCCAATCGCTTCCCCCAGTCACAAAAGTTCCCCCACTTCGAAGCGATATATACGAACTAACAGCAAGGGGCTTTTAGTGTCGAATGGACTCGAGGTTTGCCCGGTACCAATCTACTGTTGTCCGAATGCCCTCTTCGAGTCCAATGGACGATGACCAACCAGCCTTGGCCAACTTTGAAACATCGAGGAGCTTGCGAGGTGTTCCGTCAGGCCTATTTGCATCCCACTCTATGTTTCCTTTGAAACCCACGGCGTCGGCAACCATTGAAGCGAGCTCCTTGATCGTGACGTCGGACCCCGTCCCTACATTTACCTGCGAGGGCCCGTCATAGTTTTCCATCAGGTGAAGGCACGCCGCGGCCATGTCGTCGACGTGCAGGAACTCCCGCCGGGGTGATCCAGAGCCCCAGTTAGTCACGCTGTCCGACCCGTTCTTTGCAGCGTCGTCGTATCGACGAATCAGAGCGGGGAGGACATGCGACCCCTCCGGCGAGAAGTTATCGCCAGGCCCGTAGAGATTCGTAGGCATCGCAGAGATCCAGGGAAGCCCGTACTGCCGACGGACGGCCTGGATCTGCATGATTCCTGCGATTTTGGCGATAGCGTAAGCATCGTTGGTCGGTTCCAGATGGCCAGTGAGCAACGAGTCTTCGCGGATCGGCTGTTCCGCGAATTTGGGGTAAATGCATGAGGATCCGAGGAAGAGAAGTCTTTCAACTCCGTGAACGCGCGCAGCGTCGAGCACGTTAACCTGAATTCTGAGATTATCGCTCAGGAAGTCGACAGGGAACTTGCTGTTTGCCAGAATCCCGCCGACTTTTGCGGCGGCCAGCACCACGTAGCGCGGCTTCGTCTCCGCAAAGAAGGCAAAGACAGCTTCGCGATCTTTCAGATCGAGCTCAGATGACAACCGCCCAACGAGGTTTTTGAAGCCCTCGTTTTCGAGGTTGCGCCAAATCGCTGACCCCACAAGTCCCCGATGGCCGGCCACGTAGAAAGTGGACGCACGATCAAGCCTGCCAAGCGCGAAATTTGTGTCTCCCACTAGTTCTTCCAGCTCTCAAGATTCACAGTGTCAATCCAGTGGTTGCCTGCATGTTTTAGGGCTTCAACGTCGGCATCAACCATGATTCGTGCCAATTCAGGCGTGTGAACAGAAGCCTTCCAACCCAACTTTTCCTGTGCCTTCGACGCATCGCCGACAAGTGCATCGACCTCAGTGGGGCGGAGATAACGCTCGTCGAAACGCACGTGGTTTTCCCAGTTGAGGCCAACGTGTTCAAAGGAGATCTGGAGGAAGTCTCGAACCGTGTAGTTGCCGCCTGTTGCCAGTACAAAGTCGTCCGGTTCATCCGCTTGGAGCATGCGCCACATGCCCTCGACGTACTCGGCTGCATAGCCCCAGTCGCGGACAGCGTCCAGGTTGCCCATGTACAGCAAGTCCTGCTTGCCGGCGGCGATGGCCGCAACGGCTCGGGTAATCTTGCGCGTCACAAAGGTTTCACCGCGGCGCGGCGACTCGTGATTAAACAAAATTCCATTTACCGCGAACATTCCATAGGCCTCGCGGTAATTCTTGGTTATCCAGTAACTGTATACTTTAGCCGCCCCGTAGGGCGAGCGCGGATAGAACGGCGTCTCCTCGTTCTGGGGAGGGGGAGTAGCACCGAACATTTCGGAGGATGAAGCCTGATAGAACCTGGTTTCGATACCTGCCATGCGGACTGCTTCCAGAAGCCGAATTGTCCCAACGCCAGTCGTGTTACCCGTGTGCTCCGGTTCGTCAAACGAAACGCGAACGTGAGATTGAGCGGCGAGGTTGTAGACCTCATCTGGCCTGATCTGGGCTAGCAGGGTGACCAGACGTGCGCCATCACTCAGGTCTCCGTAATGCAGGAAAAGTTTTGCATTTGGATCATGTGCATCCACATACAAGTGGTCCACCCTTGATGTATTGAACGTCGATGCGCGTCGGATCAGTCCGTGAACCTCATAGCCCTTACTTAGCAGTAGCTCCGCGAGGTATGAGCCGTCCTGCCCAGTGATCCCTGTTATAAGTGCGCGCTTAGTCAAAGTGCCCCCCCATTAGTGTGAAAAGAAGAATCGCGCAACCTAGCGGCCGCGCGACATTGCCAGACTGGTGATGAAATCATCATAGTGGCCAACGGCAGCAGTCTTGGACAATGTTTCGTGCCGGAACTTGAGACCCCGCGCACCTATGGCCTTTGCCCTCTCTTTATCGGCCCCCAAAACCTCAGCGGACTCAAGGAGGGCGCTCGGATCGCCGGCATTCACGCGAATGCCTCCGTGGGAGGCGTTCAGCTCTGCGGCGGTCACACTGCCATCATCCGTGGCCGCAATCACCGGATTTCCGGCATTAAAATAAGAGGTCAACTTACTTGGGACAGACATGTCCTTCACCCCTGGAAGTTCGTTCACCAGCAGTATGTCAGCGGCCACCAGAGCCATCATGAATGCCTCCCCAGGGAGAGGAGATACGAATTGGATTGATGAAAGGCCACCTGCCATGGCTTCTAATGTACGTCGCTGATTACCATCGCCCATGAGAACGAAGCGCACTTTGCTTTGGCGTTCCTGGGCTAGCCTTGCGGCCTCGATGACGTTCTCAAGGCCTTGCTTCTTGCCCATGTTTCCGGCGTGCAAGACCACGATGTCGTCTTCGGACCAGCCAAGCTGCGTTCTCATTTCAGCAGGATCTGAAGTGGGCGAGGGGGGAAGATGCGTCCAATTCCTAATAATCTCGACGGCTGTGGACGGTACCTGCAGTGAGTTGACTACGAATTGCTGAAAGCGCTCGTGTATCACAACTACGCCGTCAGCTGACCGAAGCACAAGAGACTCTAGGTGTGCCGCTGCCTGAGCCTGCCCATCGGTACCTGTTCCCGTTTCGACGATCCCGCGACTATAGATGTCCTGCACCCAAATCCCTACTGGGGGTCGTCGAAGCCGCAGCCGGTTGCGTAAGATCGCGAGCGCACTCGAGAAAAGGGCGGGGCTCACCACCAAGACGACATCGGGAGAGCCCCAACGCGCGAACATCAGCCTCAGGCCGAAACTCAGTTCCATGTGTAACCGGGACCAAGATGACGGCGATCGAGGAATATGATGGCGCAGACGCTTCAGGCGAACCCCGTTGACGACTTCGGTCTTAGTCCACCCCGTATACCCTTCCTGCAGCCTCCATTCCGGATAGTGAGGATACCCTGCGATAACGCGCACCGAGTGACCGGAGGCCGCGAGCCCTTCAGCGAGGCTTGTGGTGTACGGCGCATTTCCCGTCGGCTCAGGGCTGTAGTTGATGGCCAGTATGGTTATTCGAAGTTTAGGGTTGGTCACAGGTGCAAGAATAGGTGTTGAGAGCACCTTTTACATTTCAGGGGACTACTGTGACTAATCCGTTAGATGACCTACGCGGCGGGCCTACAGGAGTGCGTGTCGTCGACCTGTCGAAGGCCCCGGGGGAACAGCAGGCTTGGGATCGGCCTAGAGGCATGGTCTATCTTTGGGCAATTGCGGAGCTCCTGTTCATAACCAATCCATGGCAGATTAGCTCAGGTCTGCGCGTCGCAGTGCTTCGCATCTTCGGTGCAAAGATCGGTGCCAACGTCATTTTTCGCCCTAGGACTCGGGTTAAATTTCCTTGGAAGTTAACAGTCGGCGACAACGCCTGGATTGGCGAAGGCGTGTGGATCCACAATCAGAACTCAGTTCTCATAGGCGCAAATTCAGTGCTTTCTCAGGAGGTATTCGTTACGACCGGGACGCACGCGCATCGCGTTGACATGGGGCTCCTGACGAGGCCCGTGGTGGTGTGCGATGGGGCTTGGGTAACATCGCGGTGTATAGTGCTGGGTGGCTCGATCATCGGTCGGAGCTCCATTGTCACGCCCGGGACGGTAGTCAGGGCCCAAATTCCGGAAAATACGGTGTGGGGGCAACCTGAAGCCGGGCCCATCGGCAGAAGATTCGACGAGATCTGATATATCCCGAGGGATAATAACACGTCCGGGCCAAGTTCAGTGTGGCTTGTCCCAGCGTCCGCACGCCTCCGAGTGGCCGCCCTCGGCGGGCTGAGGCACTTTACGGGCATTACTAGCCAAACGAACAACATTCGCTATATTTGCGAATTCAGAGAAACGCCGAGGGTGAGTGTGGGTATTTCCCAAGTACTTCAGATTAATGTACGGCTCTCCGAGGGGGGGGCCGCTGGAGTGGCACGCACTCTAGCCGATGAGCTGGCCGTGCGCGGCATCAGGTCCCCTTTCGCCTATGGATATGGCCCGCATGGCGGATCATCGCCGTTGGAATCTAACTCCGACAGCTTCCGACTTACACCAAAGCACATAGCGGCTGCTAACCGGATCAGCTACTCGCTGGCGGGCAGGGAAACTCGCCTCATGGCTGGTTCAGCGGCCGAGCAACTCGAAGCGGTAATGCTAGAGAGTGACGTAGTTCATCTCCATGTTATTCACAGTTACTTCTTACAGACCAGTTATCTCTTCGACCTAATAGTGAGGTTGAAAAAGCCCTTAGTGTGGACGCTTCACGACCACTGGGCGATGACTGGAAGGTGCGCACAGCCGGACGACTGCACACAGTGGGCGAAGGGCTGCCCCTCCTGCCCGAATCTGCGGGCTTATCCTCCGGCGAAGCTCGACTTGGCCTCAAAGAGGTGGGAGGAGCGACGGGACGGTATTGCTCGACTTCAAGCCAGCGTGCCGACCGCAATAGTTCCTTGTGCTGATTGGCTTGCAATCGACGCTGAAAAGTCTGGTCTGCGAAATATCCAGGTCATCAAGAACTCCGTCGACAGGACGTACTGGGAGGCAACGCGCTCCATTGCGAAAAGTCCTAACCGCCCACGCTCGAATGTAGGGCAGGGCAATATATTTATTTGCAGAGATCTTCGAGACCGATCTAAAGTCGACTGGAAGCTATTGGAGCGCCTTGCCGGGATTCCGGGACAGCGTCTTACGATCGTGGGTGATCATGCTCCAACGCTTATTCCAGGCGTTGAATACATTCCTGCGACGTCTGATCGTTTTGAATTGGCCCAGATTCTGTCGGACCACGACCGACTTATTTTCACGTCTACCGTCGACTACTATCCGTTGACCATTGCCGAGGCTCTCACTGCCGGATTGAAAGTGTTCGCAATTAGTTCGCGCGCATCACAAGAATTCGAAACGAGTCACCTAGTGGAGTTGTTCGACACGGGCTATTCGCTCTTGGAGAGTGTCCGATCCTTGACCGGTGCGCAGCAGGAGGATGATGCGCTCCGGCCCGGCATCGATTTCTTCAATCCAGATCGTATGGTTGATGAATACCTCGAACTATACGAGGGAATGAGCTGATCTCCATTGAGAATTAAAATTGCGGGCATTCTAGCTTTTGTATTTTTTGTGGGCCAGCATCTACAGCTAATGTCCCTTTTTGGATTTCCTGTCACGCTGGGAGCCGGATGTGGAATTGCATTATTGATTCTTGTCTCCCGACCGCGCGGCTTCACGGGTGTTATTGGTGTTTCTTGCGCCGTGATTACTGTAAGCAGTACTGCAGCAATGTTCTCGTCAGCTGATGCGGATCTCGTTCAGTATGTCAGAACACTCACACTCTTTGTTCTGGCTTTCTCAGTTGTAGCTCTGGGCTGGTCGGGAACAGACTTGGAGTTTCTGAAGTCAAACGCCTTCCATCGAGCCGTTTTATTAGCTCTGTTTCTTATAGTTACATTATCGGTAGGCCAGGTCATCCTTGGGGCCATGGGGTCCCTCGTTCTATTTAATCCTTTTGGAAGTTTTCAATACCTTTACCAGTACAATCCGCATCTTGAGTTTGTGCAATTTCCGCGCGCCCAAGGTTTCTACTTGGAGCCTTCCTACGATGCCTTTGTTATTTGTGCTTTGTCGGTAATTCTTTTCTGCCTTAACAAATCACGCAAACTTGCTGCCGTACTGGTAACACTTGGGCTGTTGGCATGCCAGTCCGCCTCTGGGCTACTGCTTCTGGCTTTAGCCCTTATCTTTGTCGTCTTTCGTGCACGACCCGCTACCGGAGCTGTCTCTGTATTGATACTTGCCTTGGTTGGTGGATTGGCGGGACCATATCTATTGGTGAGACTAAGTACGCTTGACGAAACCGGGACTAGCGCGAACTATAGAATAGTTGCGCCACTGGATGTATTGTCTGACGTACTTCTGAATACACCATTGGGTGAGCCGCTGGGTTCAATCGCGACTGTTCTCGAAAGGTACGGTCTCCAAAATGGGTCGACGCAGGGTACATCATTAGACAATGGATTCTATGTGCTCATTTTTTACTTCGGCTGGATCGGGCTTGTAGCACTAGTAGCATTTGTGATAGCTATGCTGGTCCTGTCAATCAGAAGAGCCAGGATTGATAGGGGCATCTCGTGGATTGCCCCAATTTGGCTAGCAGGATCATTCTTGTTCAGCGGTGGCATTATGTTGCCCGAGTTTGCTCTAATGACGTGGTTTGTGGTCGTTGCCTTTAACTATTTTGAACCTGCGAAAGGTGCGAGAGTTGTCCAAGAACCCAGAGAGGCCAGCGCTCTCAGTCGTCACGATTACCTACAACGACCCAGTTGGTCTCGCCAGAACCCTTGATTCGCTCCTTGAACTTTACTCGTCGTCGAACGGCCAGATGGAAGTCTTGGTCCAAGATGGACTCAGCTCGGGGGAGTTGGGGGGGCTTCAACAATCCTACGGCGATTGGGTCGAGTTTAAGTCTGAAGCCGACAACGGAATTTACGATGCAATGAATAGGGGCCTGATCAGAACCAGGGGTTCCTACATCTGGTTCCTGAATGGAGGGGACGAGTCCACCATCAAGCAGTGGCGTGACCTCGCCGAGCTTCTTGCGACGGATCCCGGATCGATGGTTTTGGGCGCTTACTGGTTGGACCTAGGGCTGAGCCGGGTACTGAGGCTTCCTCGCAGAATGTCATATATCTGGCACGCATTGCCGACTTCGCACCAAGCGATTCTCTATCCCGGGGATTGTGCCAGATCAACGCTATACGACACTCGGTATAAAGTTGCCGGCGACTATGCCTTCACCGCGAAAATGAGCCAAAGGTGCGGTGTCGTGACCACGCAACGTCCGTTTGCGACGTTTCGCGTTGGGGGTACGTCATATACGCATGCAGAGGTAATTGCATCCGAAGCCAGCCACGTTCAAGCCCACATTCTACAGCTTGGACGGGTTCCAAGAACGATTAGCCGAATACTGCATCTTGCCAGCAGGATCCGGCGCAGGCTTCTTGCTAAGCCGCAACCGGAGCGCACTTCTTGATGCAATAGTGGTTTTCGGATACTCCGTGTTGGCCGATGGCAAGGGACATTCGCTCACCCCTACCGCGTCCGCTACCGCTCCGAGTCGCTCCCCAAGGGGCTCTCAGTGGGTGCGGAATTGATCCCTCGTCGTAAAAATGGTAGCCGTGGCCCTGTTGGGGTGAGTGTGTCTATGTATCCAACCAGGAACCGGACCATGAGCCTTGGCTGAGCCCACCGGCCGACGCTGTTACTAGCATCTTCAACTTGGCCGACTACCATGTCATCTCAGCCACCATCTTGGACGACTGCAGGTGCCGGGTCATTGTCGTGTACGCCCAGCCGCCCGGCTGTCTGACCTGTGGTAGGCGTTGCATCACGGCGCAGCATCCGTGCCATCCCTATGGAGCTTGGGCGGAGTCCGTCGACCGTGACCAGGGAGATCCGCCGCAACATTCAACTACCGTCCGCGGACGGCCCAGCGCAGCGCCGAGCGCAGAAGGAACCGTCAGCGAACCGGGAAAATCGCAGGCTGTTAACTCCAACCGAAAATAGGCTCTTCGCAGTTAAGCATGGTTGGTCTGTCTGATCCGGTACGGCCGGTGGCCGCCCGCGGCGAGTAGGCATCTGAGTCTGTAGTTTGTGAAGTTGCGGAAGCCGCGGGCGATGCGGCGGGTGGTTTCGATGACGCCGTTGATTGCTTCCGTGGGTCCTTTGGAGGCCCCGTTGGTATCAAAGTAGGCCAGGATTGCCATCTTCCATTGATTGAGTGTCCGGCCGAGGCGGGCGACTTCCGGAATCGGGCAGGACGGGAATGAGGCGATCACCTCGGTCACGAGCTCACGGCCCCGCTCGGATCTGGCGTGGTAGGTGTTGCGGAGCTTCTGGTAGCACTGCCAGGCGAGGGTGACTTCGTGGCCGGGGTCCCCGGCTGTGAGCTTCGCGTCCAGCCGGGTGGCCTGTTTTCCGGTGAGGTGTTCGGCGCCGATCTGAAGGTCCAACGGATCCCGTAGAGCGGATCGCCGTTGCGGCCGCGGTGCCCGAGGGTGTCCTGCTGGACCCGGCGGCGGACCTCATCGACCATGGCCGAACCCAGTTTGACAACGTGGAACGCGTCCAGCACGGTGACCGCTTCGGGGAGCTCGTCATGGGTCGCGTTCGCGTAGCCGCGGAACGGATCCAGGGCAGCAGTTCTGATGCCGGCGGTGAACTCGGTCCCGCGTTCTTTGAGCCAGTCGGCGTAGGCCTTCCCGGACCGTCCCGGGACAAGGTCCAGCAGCCGGGCATGAACGACCCCGTTCACGTCACGGGTGTGGTCCACGATGCCTGTGACCATGCCGGTGCCTGGCGGGCCGGTGTGGGACGAGACATGCTCGTCCACGCCGAGCGCGTCCACACCTTTCAACCGGTCCGGGGCACAGTGCGCTGGCTGGCTTCTGCCCTGACTGCGTCCCAGACGGTGTGCCAGGACACTCCGAGCTCGTGGGCCAGGGCCGAGACCGAGGTGTCGAACCGGGCCAAGGCGTCAGCCGCCCAGGCAACGGCTCTGGTGGTGAGTTTCGCCCGGGAACCTGCCAGCTGATGGTCCTCGGTGAACGTGGCCCGCGGGGAGTCAGGATCCAGGCAGCGCCAGAGGCGCTTGGCCCAGAGCAGACGGACCAGGCGGCGTCCGTGGCCGACCGCGACCACCCCGCACTCCGGACAGCCCGTGATGTCCTCCCCGGTTTCCACCCGCAGAACCAGGGCCTTCGTGGTCTCCGCGACGGCGCTAACGTGGATGCCCTCGACACCGAGCAGCGCGTCCGCACGCATGCACCAGCGATCCGAAGAACACGACATAGAGTTATTCATGTCAGGGTCTCTTTGTGGATTGGTTTGCTTGGTCGCTACCAATTCAAAGAGGCCCTGACCTCTATCCCACGGCACCACGCCGCAACCAAACGATCCACCACAGCGGCGCCGGCCTCAGCGCGCCCTATCCATGCTCATCTGCGAAGAGCCCGAAAATAGGGCCAGAAGCGCCAACTGAAAACAGGGCCACCGACCACTATGGAAGGTGAACATTTGGGACGATTGGGCGGAGATACGCCACCTGTTTTCGACGGGCAAGCACTCGAAGCGTGAGATCGGCAGGATCGTGGCAGTTTCCCGCGGTCGACCGGGCGCTGGAGTCGGACCGGCGCCGAAGTATCAGCGGCAGCGGAAGTGTCGAGTTTTGATGCGTTTGCTCCCAGGGTTCGGGAGTTGTTTGTGAAGACGCCGACGATGCCGGTCGCGACGCTCGCAGAGCGGGTTGGCTGGTCCGGTTCCGCGTCGCTGTTCCGGGCGAAGGTCGCCGCGATCCGGCTGGAATACGCCCCGCCTGAGCCGGCCGACCGTCTGGTCCACGAGCCGGGATTCCTGGTCCAGTGCGACCTGTGGTTCCCGCATGATCCACTGCCCGTTGGCGAGGGCCAGAGCGACACGTCTCCGGTGCTGGTGATGACCTCGGCGTTCTCGGGTTTCATCCAGGCACGGATGCTGCCGTCCCGGACGACGCTGGACCTTCTGGGCGGAATGTGGACCCTGCCGCAGGACGCGCAGGCGGTTCCGTCCGGGCTGTTGTGGGACAACGAATCCGGCATCGGCAGGGCCGGCCGACGGAACCGGTGCCGCGGATCTGGAGTCCAAGGGATGGTCGAGCGGATGAACAGGTTCTTGCGCCAGCGCTTCATACCGGGCCGGGACTTCGGCTCACCAGCGGATTTGAACGGCCAGCTGGAGGGCTGGCTGCCTAAGGCTAATCACCGGTATTCCAGGTCCCGCCACGGTCGCCGGACGAGCTGATTGTCCTGGACCGGGAGAAGATGCGGGAGCTGCCGCCGGTGACACCGGAGGCCGTGTTCCGCACCGCAGTGCGGCTGCCGCGGGATTACTTCGTGGGGTGTTCTCCAACGACTATTCCGTTGACCCTTCGTTCATTGGACGGATCGTGGATGTCATCGCTGACCTGGACACCGTCAGGGTTACTCATGAGGCTGTCATCAACGCCACTCACGTCCGGGCTTGGGCCTGGCACCTGGCGGTGACTGATCCGGTCCACGTGGCCCGTGCGGCAGTGATTCGCCTGGACTTCCGGACCCAAAGATGCGTCGTCCTGAACCGATAGAGTCCGTGCAGGTGCGGGCTCTGGCGGCCTATGACGAGATCTTCGGCGTCGACCTCGGCCAGGCGCCGGGCCTTCTGGAGGTGGCTTCATGACCTGTATACCATCCCAGATCGAGTATTACGCCCGGGCCCTGCGCGCAGCGCGGATCAGTGTTGGGTTCCGCCGGCTCGGGGACCAGGCTCGGGGTGCCGGTTGGTCCCCATGATGATTACCTCGCCGCGGTCCTCTCCCGTGAAGTCTCCGAATGCGAAGCCTCCGGCGCGGCGACCCGGATCAAGGCCGCACGGTTCCCGGCCGACAAGGACCTGGAGGAGTTCAACTTCGATCACCGGCCCTCCGCAGACCGGAACGTCATCGCGCATCTGGGCCTCAGAGTGTTCCTCTCCGAGGCCAAAAACGTGGTCCTGCTCGGACGTCCCGGCACCGGCAAAACGCATCTCGCGGTCGGCATTGGCATCAAGGCTGCCAAGGCCGGTCACCGGGTCCTCTTCGAGTCAGCCAACGGCTGGGTCGCCCGCCTCTAGGAAAGCCCACTCCCGCGGGAAACTCACTCAGGAACTGACCAAACTGCGCCGCTACAGCCTCCTGGTAACCGACGAAGTCGGCTACATTCCATTCGACCAGGACGCCACGAACCTGTTGTTCCAGCTGGTCTCCAGCCGCTACGAACATGCCTCGATGATCCTGACGTCCAACCTCCCGTTCGCCCGCTGGGGCGACGTCTTCGGAGACCTGACCATCTCCTCGGCCATGATCGACCGAATCGTGCACCACGCCGACGTCATCAGCCTCAAAGGCAACAGCTACCGGTCAAGAAACACCAACCAACCGCCAGTACGGCACAATAGAAACACAACCCCGTGGCCCCCGTTTTGCCCTATTTGGGGTGGCGTTAACAGCCGGCAATCCGGAGCGCGGGAGTTCGTGCGGGAACACCTGGAAAAACGCTGAAGCCCTCGCCAGATCAGCAACCGGCTACGCGCTGATTTCCCTGAACCACCGGAAATGCAAGTCGTGCCTGAGAACGCATAGCAGGCGCTGTACGGGCGCGGATCCTGCCGTCTCACTGCGGTCCGGACGGACCGGTCGCCGATTACGTCGCCGGAAGGAGCACCCGGACCAAGCGCTTCCCGGACACGGTCATGATCCGTGACAGGCCCGCAGAGGTGGCGGACAGACTGGTCTGGCAAGGATCTCATGATCGGCAAGGGCAGTCGCTCGGCCATAGGGACGTTGGTCGAGCGGACCACGCGTTTCATCGTCCTGGTGCATCTTGCGGGCAACCGCGGAGCTGAGGATCTGCGCGCCCGGCTCGTGGAAGCGATGGGTGCCCTTCGGGCCCATCTGCGCCGTTCCCTCACCTGGGATCAAGGTACTGAAATGGCTTGCCCTCAGGATTTCACCCCGCGGACTCTCATACCGGTTTACATCTGAGATCCCCCCAGCCCTTGGCAACGCCCTCGAATGAGAACACCAATTGGCCCCAGGACAGATTCATAGACCGTTGCAGTGACCGCTGAAATCCGCCGCCGCCATAATGGCTCATTTTTCGACCGTCGCCGACATCAGGTGCCGGACCAAAGTGCTGGCCTAATCTGACACCAGTCGAGATGATGGACCCACAAAAGCGATCAACGACCCTACAAAACTACCGGCCGGGCTGCCAGCGAAGTCCGCAATTGGGGCTCAGCGGCATACAGAAGCCAGGAAGCCATTCCTATCAAAATGAAGAGTTTCAAACGTGCTTTCGTGGAGGGATGAATGGATATCCTTAGATCCGGTTCATCGTCATAGTTCTGAACTTTGTGGGAAAAAAGCCCGACGAAGTTTCCTTCCGAGAAGCCTAGGGACTAGCAAAGGTGTCCGCAATGCGGCTTTCATTAGCAAAGTTAGGTGTTTCAACGGTTCGCCTCTACTGGAATAGGCCATCCGTAGGTATGCCATACTTTGTAACTCGCCGTTGCTTCGCTCGCGTATTGGCGCCCCGCTAACCTTCGCATAATATCTCCGGATTTCCTCCGCAGCGGTGTTACAGCGAAGCGGAGCAAGAGCCGACTTGCCACCTTCTGATGCATAGGCGCAAGCGACTTCGTTGTGAGACAACACTTTTCCGACTCTAGCCCCGCGGATGAGCAATTCGTAGTCCTCGGCGTACCGGGGACTGAGGGCGGGCAGCGGATCGTCAAGAGCCAGTCGAAGGGCACTCGTCTTCCAGAGGAAGGCCCCCGGAGGTCCCGGTGCAATTCCCCGTTCGAGTAACGTGGCCACCGAAATTCCTTCGGGCCAAGCGCGAGTCTTTCGAGATGTGGCACCACCAACGAACAGAGTTGACCCCGCAATAACGGCCGAATCTTCATGCTCCGCAGCCAACCGCAGCGATTCTGCAACTCCGGCCGGAACAAGAGCATCGTCGGCGTCGAGCATGATCGTCAGCGGCGTCGAAACCACCCCGACGCCGACCCGGCGTGCTCGGGCTGTGCCGCAATTCTCTTGGGAGATGACGGTGCAGCCAAGATTTTGAGCAATCGCGGCCGTATTGTCTGTGGAACCATCGTCTATGACTATGATTTCCTTCGCGGCAATTCCTTTAGCGCTCTCTATTGACTCCCGAATATGCGAGGCGGAATTGAACGCTGGTATTACGATGGAAACTTCTTGGCTAATCATCTTTCGTATCCTCAATTCAAAGCGGTTAATTGCTTCAAGTGCAGTAACATGACGACCGCAGTCCTAGTAAGTTGTCGTCCAAAAAGACGAAGACTGCGCGACAAAGTAGAATATTGCGGCAAGCGCAAACCATTGGCCGGCGACCGTGACGGCTGTCTTGATGGGAGCAGAGAATTCCTTGTTATGAACTAGTGACAATAACAAAGGCTGAACGAGTCCGCCAACAACCACCAGAGTTGACACCGCTTCGGCAAAAGATCCGAGAGCTGCGGCAAGAATCACGGCGATTGGTGTCCCGACAACGGTGCAGAAGTGAGCGACTGTCCTGCGCCGCCCTCCGTTTAACTGAAGAGTCAAGGACCCGTAGCTTGCCATTGCGATACCAGGCAGGCAACTTGCCATGGCCACAATGGTGACGTGGACCATGGGCCACTTCGGGCCGAAGATGACCACTTCAATTACCATCGCGGAAGCGCAAATGCTAAGAGCTGATATGAAGATGATTCTCGACATCCACATCCACAAAGCCTTGTTTGGCGGCTCTCGGTCAGTCAGGTTTTCGCGCTTTGCATTAGATAGATGGTTCAGGATAGCGGGGCCAAGCGAGAGCTGCAGTTGCGTGATGGGCACGACTGCGATCTGGTAACTTCGGGCGTATCCTGCGGCAGCCGCAGCCGGAACGAGTGATGGAAGAATCCCGGAATCAAGCGCTCGCCCGAGGTACGACGCGATGTTCAAAGGAACCACCCGGAGTCCATAGCGAACAGCTGGCCAGAGCCGACGTGCATTGTCCGTTTGGGGGGGCTGGGCAATTTCCCTGGAAGCGAGCCAAATGCCTAGGACTTTGGCCACGGCTGTCGCACCTAGTTGGCCAGCTAGAGCTAGTTCTTCGAATGGGCTTACGGCCAGGATCAGTGCCATCGCAATGCCCACAAGCGTTGAGCCCACGTCGCTCAATGCGATGGCGCCAAAACGTGCCTTGGAAACGAGAACCGCACGCTGCACCTGCATTCCAATCTGAGCAATCAGGGCAATTACTAGGAAAGCAAATTCGATTGCTGACAAAGGCCCGCCAGGAATGAGGGATGCGGCAGCCAACACGGCGAACGACATGAACGATACTCCTAGTAATCCAGAAATCGTTGCAAGGCGTCTTGCGGTTTTAATGACGTCGGCAGTAGGTCCATGGACCAGCGTGTAACTTTGTGGCGACAGATCAGTTACAAGGGCAGAGACCGAAAAGAGTAAAATAACCGTGGCGAAGCGCGCAAACTCGGTCGGCCCCAATATGTGGGCTAACACTGCAAAGCCCGACGTTGACAGAATAAATACGCATGCCTGTGATGCGGGCAGCCAGCCGAACTTTCTTACTAGCCGCAAGAAATCCCTCATTAAGATTCTCGCTTCTAGTTCGGGAGTTTTTTCCAGGAACTACGCGCCAAAGTAAACTCACTCCGGTCGTCTCTAAACCATTCCTGGGGAGCAATGATCGTATTTTGGTTCTCCATGAGTTCAGCGGCCCACCAAGAAAAAGTGCTATTGGGAATCACCAAGGCTTTCCCCAGGGACATGAATAGAAGGCTTTCCAAGTCAGTGCTCGTTTGACCTGGCCCTACGACTTGTTCGGGCCTGACGCGGAACGTATCCATCACATAGGCAGGGTCATCTGTGAAGAAAACGGCATCTTGGGTGCGTGAGTTTAGCTGCTCGAAGGCCTCATGGTAGTAGGCGGGTCGAATGGAACCGAATGTGTGAACCGCTGCTGGAGCCGTCAAGTAGTCTCCACGGCGAACATGCGCCACTGGACGGTCTTTTATCATCTCGGCAAGACGCGACGATTCGAGTAGTTTTCGCAGTTCTATAAGCGGTGCTCGTACTGACCAGGTGTCTAACGAAAGGCTCGCTTCATCCTGAAAGTACCCTATCAAAACTTGACCAGGGCCAAGATTTGTCGAGATGAATTGAGTGACACTGAGATTAAGAGGGCCGAGTCGGTGCCGTAAGACTCCACGACGATTGTGAGGAGGACCAATTATAAAATTCTCCCAAGCTGAAGTGAATTGCAATGTTTCACTCAAGCCGTGGAGACTAAGATCGCGCAAGCGGTTTCTCCGAAAACTCGCAGCTGATATCAGAAATGGAGTAGCGGCTTCGTTAGCCATGTGGCGACCCGCATTCAACTGAAATAGTTGATTGCCCAAACCACCTTGTAGCCAAAGCGTCGTAGATTCTTTCAAACGATTCAAATCTGTGGCCTTCTATCTAGGTAACTATGAGCCAGCGCAGTAGTAGCTCATGTTGATCTCAAGTAAAATCTTCGGTGGATTTCGATCGCTGATCGAAAACCAAGGTGCCTCACTAAAGAACGATGGGGCGCTGAGCCCTCAAACGGATGTGCTAGCCGCGCGTGAATCGGTCAGCAGGGAACTTGTTCGGTGGCCGGGAGTCCGGGCTGAGGGCGTTGCCGAATAGGTCCGTCAAACCCGGGTCGTCAGTGCCTGCGTCCTGGGCCTTGCCATTCCGGTAGCGGGCATCTGCTGAGAGCGGGGTTCGATGGAACAGAGCCTTTCCAGCGGCTCGCGTGCTCTTGGTCCCATCTGCGAGCTCTGAGGTGTAGGAGTATGCATAAGCGTCGCCCCCTTTGGCCGGCAGTCGGTTCATGACCACGCCGAGCACTTCGGCTTCAACCATCTGCAGGGCTCCCAGTGACTTTTCCAGATCTTGCCGCCGAACCGATTGCGTACCGACGACTACAACCACGCCCCCGACGTGTTGGGCGAGCACGGCAGCGTCCGTGACCGGCAATAGCGGAGGAGCATCGATGATGACCGTATCAAAGGCATGCTCTAGGCGAGAGATCAGATTCTTCATTACCTCGGATCCGAGCAATTCGCTTGGATTTGGGGGAATCCTGCCGGAGGCCAGTACGTACAGGTCATCTTCGCCCCAAGGCTGCAGCAGGTCGTTGACGTCCGCTTGCCCAACGAGTGCTGTAGTCAGGCCTGCGCCACTGTCGAGCCCAAGGTATTCACTAACCATCGGTCGGCGAAGGTCGGCGTCCACAAGGCACACAGTTTGACCGGCTTGCGCAAGTGCTATCGCCAGGTTTGTAGCCGTCGTGCTCTTCCCCTCTCCGGGTAATGATGACGTCACTAGAACGGACTTAGCATGGCCGGATACGTTCGCGAACTGAAGATTGGTCCGAATTTGCCGGAAAGATTCTGCCCTAGGGCTCTGTGGTGCGGCTTGTGTCAAAAGCGGTTTTTTAGTCGCATCTTGATCGAAGGCGATGCCACCGAGAAGGGAGGCATCTGTTACCTGACGTAGATCATCTTCGGTGCGGATCCGATTGTCCAACGCAGTGCGGAGGATGGCACCCCCGATGCCTACAGCTAGGCCAATGAGCAGCCCGAGCACAAGGTTGAGTTGAGTGTTCGGTGCAGAGGGGGAATCGGGGGCCACCGCTGGCATGATGACGGAGAGGCTCACGGGAGACGAGTCGCTGTTCTTCGGTTTTTCCAGGAAATCAACGGCTTTTATCAGGCTGTTAGCAACGGCCTGTGCAATTGCGGCAGCCTGAACCGGGGACTGGTCTACAACTGAGATGTTGATCAGGACCGTGTTGAGCTCTGTGCTGGCGGTCACGCGGCCAGCTAGCTGATCTGGCGTCAGATCGAGACCGAGGCTTTCAATTGCTGGCCGGAGAACAACGGGCGCCGTGACCGTCCGCACGTATGACTGCACCCGCGCTTGGCTGAAAGTGTTTCCCTGCTGGAGTTCGCTCACTGACCCCGAGTTTTGGAGCGAAACAAACAACTGAGTCTTAGATGTATAAGTGGGCTTCACAAGCGTAGAGGTCGCTCCACCAAGAAGTAGCCCGGCTAGCGTCGCCGCTACAATCAGCATCCAATTGCGGCGTAATAGGCGCAAGTAATCGCGTATGTCCAAACCGGGGTCCCCCTGAGTCGTTTGCTTCGGGCAGCCAGACGGCCTGCCAGCAGTCAGCAACGTTGGTGCGTTTAGCCAATTGTACCCGGCGCATGATCTCGAGAGTTCCGGCACAGTGTTTCGGGGAGTGCAAGGTCAGATATCATCAATCCGGGCTGTGTATGCATGACCCATAGATGGGCGGGTCGAAGGCTGAATCCAACGCGTTAGCGTCCCCCGGCGCTAAGGCGGTGCTGCACCCGAAAGTTGGACCTGACCACCGTTGCGCATGCTGGTTTTCGCATCGGACAGATCTTGTTCTTTTCAGAGGCTCCGGATGAACCGCGCTGGAACGCCACCAACAAGTGTGTTGGGTGCCACATTTGATCGAACTAAACTTCCTGCTGCAATGACGCTGCCGGCCCCAATGGTTACCCCCCCCAGAATAGTCACGGATGCGCCAATCCAAGTGCCTTCGCCTATGCTGATTGGTTCCACCCTGCTATCTCCTGCCCGCTGCTCTGGGAATCCTATTTCGTGGCCATCCGTAATGATGCGAACAAATGGGCCAATAGAGACTTTGTCTGCAATGGTGGTTTCTTTTCTTATGTAGCAGTCACGGCTGATGAATACGTTGTTTCCAATCGTCACGGGACCCAGGATGTCGGCGTTTCGCGAGACGAAGACATCTCGACCAATAGATACGGGACCTTCAAACGTCGCGTTAGGTCCCAGCCGAAATCTCGGTGCGTGCTGAACGTTCGTCCTCGGTACCAAGCCCCGAAGTCGGCCTGCAATCTTTTCCGTCAATACACCCATACGAATCAACCTATCCATTACCTGCGGGCTCCTCCGCGGTCCATGAACAACGTACATGACCAACGCAGCGCGCTTTGACGTGGGCCCAAGCCCGCTCAGCTTGCCGATCCTTACTGTTGCATTCGGTTGGCGTGCTTGGCTGAGCGGGCGGAAGTGTTGCCGACGGTTCGCCTCAGAATACACGCGAGACTGCTGGCCGCCGCGAGTGTCCGGCGAACTCGACTCCACCCTCCTTTGCGCGCACCAGCAAAGGACCAACACGGCCCCCGAGCGTGCGGGAAACGCATGGCGCCGGCACTGTACTTGGGTGGGGCTCCGCCCTACCCATCGCGCCGATCGCTCTTGACTGGGTCAGGGATGGGTTTCCGGTCACTGCTCGTCTGCCGTATTTGTCACGTCTATTCTGAATCCGGCACTAAGCCAGCACTGGTCGGTCATCCGAGCCTATTCCTTCGGCGTTCCGGGTCTAAGGAGTTGTCACTCCGTGTATGAAGTTAGCCGATCTAGCATCTACAGCCGCTACCTTCCCTGGCCGGCTCCACTCACGCCGTCCACCGGCGATCGCCAAGATTGCCCGGGCTAGCATCTCGTACGTTGATGTCTCCCTCCTGACATCTGATCGGGACGGACCAATCCGCGATGGACCTGGCGATTGCCCCTCCGATGTCATCCTGAGCGAGTCCCCGTTCGCGGGTTCGGCGTGCAAACTCTTGGTATGTTAAGGTGCGAAGTGCAACTCCCGATGGTCGGTGCATACGGACGTGTGTTACACGTTCTTGTGGAAAGAACCACTGCGACGTTCCGGCTTTCATCTTCCGGCGCCTTGACGAGCCGGCATCGACGTATTTCTGGCAGTGCACCAGGGCTAGGACAAACGGTCGTGATCGAGGGGTCGGACCGCCGGCTTGGTGAGGCTGCTGGAGGTCCTTGTAAGTAGAGCACGGCACGTGCGTATGAATCTGCCTGCTCACTCCTATAATGTTGGCGCGGGTATTGAAAAACTAATGGGGGAAATTTGAAGCCGAAGATTCAGTTATGGGACATTGTTCGCATAGTTGTCCCACTCGTTATCTCGGCCTACTTATTGAGAAAGGCCTGGGAGAACGGGCTCGATCTGAGGGTCTACTGGGCCGGGGCCAGGGCGTTTGTAAACGGTGATGATCTATACGCCCGAGGGCTGCAAGAGACCTTGAATGGCGGGATGGCGTTCACTTATCCTCCATTCGCGGCCGCACTCTTTTCCCCGATGGCCTTCTTGCCGTTTGAGTTGGTAAAGATCAGCCAAGCACTATTGAGTTTGGCGATGGCGTGCACACTAGGCACGCTTATTACTCGATTTTTAGTCTATTGCAGGGTGCTGCGAAGTGAGCACACTCGGGGGCAATTCCTATTGACCGTCGGGTTGATCACTGGCTTGGTACTCATGCTCGGGCCTTGGCGCGTGACTCTGTCTGTCGGCCAGATCAACCCACTGCTGATGGTGTTGGTCGTCCTGGACCTCATTCGGCCAACACGGGGCCATTCAAAGGCTTTCCTGCCCCAAGGTATCCTCACGGGAATCGCCGCTGGAATCAAGCTCACGCCGCTGACCTTCCTGCTTTACTTTGTGATCAGAAAAGACTTCAAGAGTGCAGCGCGAATGCTGGGAACCTTTCTCGCGACCGTAACGCTGATGTGGGTACTCACGCCCTCGTATTCAGTTCAGTACTGGTTATCTTCCCTTCTCGACACGAACCGAGTCGGCTCACTTCTGATGTACGAAAATGTTTCAATCCGCGGGTTTGTAGCTCGGTTTAGGATTGATGATGGAACTTCTACTGCACTTTGGGTCATAGGGGCTGTGGCGGCAATTAGTCTGGGAGCACTTGCTATCCACCGCCAGCGGGAATCGGATAATCAGTGGGTTGCAGTGTCCGCCACAGCATTGGTAATGCTGCTAGTTTCCCCAGTTTCGTGGGATCACCATTGGGTGTGGCTGGCAGTCATAATTCCCGCTGTGATGGGCAGTTGGTCGCTGGCCAGACCACGCTCATTTCATCTGCGCGAATTTGCTAGATCTTGGGCAGGGGTACTGACCCTCTTCACGGTCGGAGGGTTTGCATTAGGGTCGGCGCTGGCCGCTCAACTAACAGGCACTGAGAACCGCTTGGTAGGCGTCTCGACATTATCGGAAGTGGCAGCTGAACTCGGCATGTTCGGGGGCATGCTTATCCTCGGCTGGTTTGCTTTGTCGCCCACGTGTTCCGGGCGCGACGCCTCGCGGCGCCCGGGCGCCACCGTACGGCAGTCCGCAGCATTCAACGAAAGTGCCTGACCTGAACTTGCTCTTCCTTTACGGTGGTCCGAGCTAGTGTGTCATCGTTACCGCCGTCCTGTGTCCCGAAATGTTGCGAAGGGAGTGCATCAGTGAGCGAGGGCCCCCTTGTTCATGCGGCACGGGGAAACAGCTAAGCCATCGGTCATCCGGTCGATGGAACGTCTAGGAATGTCGTGGACTGGCTTCCAGAGCTCCACTTTATGTAACGCACTTACTGCAGCGGCGGCGCGACATTTGCAGACCGCTGCTAGTTTCGATGACGGGTTGATGGAAGCCGCGGGTGCTGGGAGCAGCCGCGCCAAAGGCCAAATTACCTCGTATCCACGTCCTCAAAAACCAAAAACGTCTGCGTATCTAGCACCCCAGGCATGGATTGTAGTTGGTCGAAGATCACCCGTCGCAGGTCCACGTTGTCCACCGCCCGCACCAGCAGGATGACGTCGAAATCCCCACCCACCAGGGCGATGTGGTGCACCTCCGGGATGGCACGCAGGAGCTCGCGGAGTTCGCGCCACGAATGCTGCCGCACCTTAAGCGTCACGTAGGCGGAGGATTTGAGCCCCGCCTTAATAGGATCAACAAGCGCAGTGAACTTGGTCAGCACGCCCTCGCCGGTCAGCCTCGCGATCCGCGTATAGGCGTGCGCCCGTGAGATATGGACGTTCTCCGCCACCTGAGTGACGGACATCCGCCCGTCCCGGGTCAGCTCCGCGATGATGTTCCGGTCCACGTCATCCAGCGGCACCGCCACCTGGTCCGCTTCTGTCCCTGCCATTTGTCCACAACTCCAGTCGGTTACCCAGCTCACACTTACGATTCGTCTTTCAGACTAGGCCAGAATTCCCTACTTCTCCACGATTCTGCGCGGGACTGGATACGAATATTCCTTCAGGGCGATACTGGAAACGAATAGTGGCTACAGAAGGACGGACCAATGACGATCTCCGCGGACCACACCGCCCTCGGGCAGGACGCGCCGGAACAGCCGGCCGAGAACCGTGTGACTGAAGGCGCCGCCGCTGAGGCTGTACGCAAGTTCGGCATCACGGTGGAGGACTACATGCTGCCGGCCCGCCACCAGATCCAGATGGTGGACCAGGACGGCACCCTGAACCCCCACACCGAGCAGGGCGCCCAGCCCGGCCACGAATACGCGCTGCCCGGCGACGCCGAACTGCTGGCTGCCTACGAGCAGCTTGTCGTCGGCCGCCGCGTCAATGACCAGAACTCCGCCCTGGTCCGTCAGGGCCGCATGGCTGTCTACCCCTCCAGCCACGGCCAGGAGGCATGCCAGGTGGCAGCCGCGCTCAGCCTCGCCGACGGCGACTGGATCTTCCCCACGTACCGCGACTCCGTGGCCGTTATGGCCCGCGGTGTGGACCCTGTCCAGACCATGACCCTTTTCCGCGGGGACTGGCACAGCGGCTACGACCCCACCAAACACAAGGTGGGCATCCAGTGCACACCGCTCACCACCCAGCTGCTTCACGCCGTCGGTGTTGCCCACGCCGCGAAGCTCCGCGGCGAGGACACCGTGGTCCTGGCCATGTGCGGCGACGGCGCCACCAGCGAAGGCGACTTCCACGAGGCCCTGAACTTCGCGGCCGTTTTCCACCTTCCTGTCGTCTTTTTCGTGCAGAACAACCAGTACGCCATTTCGGTGCCGCTGGCCCACCAGTCCGTGGCGCCCTCGCTCGCGCACAAAGCCGTGGGCTACGGTATGGCCGGCGAACGTGTGGACGGCAACGACGTCGTCGCCCTGCTCGCCGTTTTGGGCCGGGCGGTCAAGCTGGCCCGCGAAGGCTCCGGCCCGCTCCTGGTGGAGGCCCACACCTACCGCATGCAGGCGCACACCAACGCCGATGACGCTACCCGCTACCGCCAGGACAGCGAAGTGGCCCAGTGGGTGGCCAGGGATCCGCTGAAGCGGATGCAGACCTATCTAACGGACCGCGGACTGCTGGACGACGACGGCGCCGCGCGGATCGCGGAGAAAGCGGAGCAAGTTGCCACGCAGCTTCGTGAAGGCCTAGGTGAGGACGTCCCGGTCGACCCGCAGGATCTGTTCCGCTACGTTTTCTCCACCCCCACCCCGCAGCTGAAGGAACAGTCCGCCCTGCTTGCCGACGAACTGGCCCGCGACGCCGGCGCCGGCGCATCATCCGATACGGAGGCCGCAAAATGAGCCCCACTGTCACCACCTCCTCCGAGGTCAACGGCAACGTCAGTGCGGCAACTGCCCGCGCCGCCGCCAAGGCGGCCGCCACCGCCGAATCAACCGGTCCACAGATGATCACGATGGCGAAGGCACTGAACACCGCCATGGCCGACGCCATGCACGCCGACTCCTCCGTGCTGGTGTTCGGCGAGGACGTCGGAATGCTCGGCGGCGTCTTCCGGATCACGGACGGCCTCACCAAGACTTTCGGTGAGTCCCGCTGCTTCGACACCCCGCTGGCCGAGTCCGGCATCGTCGGCATGGCCGTGGGGATGGCCATGAACGGCATGCGCCCGGTGATCGAAATGCAGTTCGACGCTTTCGCCTACCCGGCCTTCGAGCAGATCGTCAGCCACGTGGCCAAGATGCACAACCGGACCAAGGGCGCGGTCAAGCTGCCCATCGTCATCCGCGTCCCGTACGCCGGCGGCATCGGGGGAGTGGAGCACCACTGCGACTCCTCCGAGTCCTACTACGCCCACACCGCCGGCCTGAAGGTCTTCACCCCGGCCACCGTGGCCGACGGCTACCGCATGCTCCGCGAAGCCATCGACTCCGACGACCCGGTGATGCTTATGGAGCCGAAGAAGCTTTACTGGTCCAAGGACTTGGTGGACCTTGAAGGGCTCCGCGCCGAGCACGCCGCGAACGCCGAGCGGGGGACTTCCTCGGAAGGCCGCGCCGCCGTCGCCCGTCCCGGCACCGATGCCACACTGATCGCCTACGGCCCGTCCGTGCCGACCGCGCTGGCCGCCGCTGCCGCGGCGGCAGAGGAGGGCCGCTCGCTGGAAGTAATCGATATCCGCTCCATTGTGCCGTTCGACGACGAGACCGTCTGCGCGTCGGTCCGCAAGACCGGCCGTGCCGTGGTCATCGCTGAGGCCCATGGCTTCGCATCGGTGTCTTCGGAGATCGTCGCAAGGGTGCAGGAGCGTTGCTTCCACTACCTGGCCGCGCCGATCCGCCGCGTCACCGGATTCGACGTGCCCTACCCGGCACCGAAGCTTGAACACTATTACCTGCCCGGCGTGGACCGCATCCTCGACGCCGTTGACGACCTCCAGTGGGAAGACTGATCAGATGAGCGAAACGAAAGTGTTCCTGCTGCCGGACCTGGGCGAAGGCCTCACGGAAGCCGAACTGGTGAACTGGCTCGTGGCCGTGGGCGACGAAATCCGCGTCGACCAGCCCATCGCCGAAGTTGAGACCGCGAAATCCATGGTGGAGGTCCCATCGCCGTACGCCGGTACCGTTGCCGTGCTTCACGGGGAACCGGGCCAGACCCTTGACGTCGGGAAGCCGCTGATCTCGGTCACGCCCATCGGCTCCCCGGTTGCTGAGCCTGCCGATTCCAAGACCCCGGTAGTGGAGTCTGTCGAAACCGAGCCTTCCGCATCTGTCGCGGCAGAAACTTATCGTGATGAGGAGAAGGCCGGCTCTGGCAACGTCCTCATCGGATATGGAACACCAGGAGGACACGGCGTCGCCCGGCGCACTCGCGCACGTAAGCCGCCGGTTGACGGGGACGCCGAGACTGGTGCCGTCGCAACCAAGGTCAGCGATGCGGAGAAGGCGGCCGATGACCTCCTGCTTCTGCGCACCCGTGTTCCAGGCAAACTCGGTGCGGTGATTTCGCCGCTGGTCCGCAGGATGGCTCGTGACCATGGAGTTGATTTGGGGGGACTCCAGGGGTCGGGTGCAAGCGGGCTGATCATGCGCAAGGATGTCGAGGCGGCGATCGCTCCCGCCCCTGCGGTAGAGCCGCATCGGGTCGCTGAGCCTGCCGAAGCGCGGCGCCCGTTGTCTGAGACGCGTTCTGTGGTTGAGCCTATCGAAACCGGCGCGGAGATCGACTCCCGCACAGGTCTCGGCATCACCGCCCGGACGCCGGTCCGGGGCGTTCGCAAGGCTGTTGCCGCCAACATGACCCGCAGCCGCTCCGAGATTCCGGAGGCGACGGTATGGGTCGACGTGGACGCCACGGCTCTCGTGGAGATGCGTGCGGCCTTGAAGAAAGCGGACCCGCACAACACTCCCGGTTTGCTGGCTTTCATCGCGCGGTTTGTCACCGCCGGATTGAAGAAGTATCCGGAGCTTAACACCCGGATTGTCACCACGGAGGACGCCGCGGGCGGGGAGAGCCAGGAGATCGTCGCGTTCGACGGCGTCAACCTGGGCTTCGCGGCGCAGACGGACCGCGGACTGATGGTGCCATCCGTGCGCCATGCGGACAAGATGAGTGCCCGTGAACTGGATGCCGAAATCCGACGGCTATCCGTGGTTGTCCGTGAGGGAAGGGCGACGCCTTCGGAACTCGGCAGCGGGACTTTCACCCTGAACAACTATGGGGTGTTCGGGGTGGACGGCTCTGCCGCGATCATTAACCACCCGGAGGTGGGAATTCTCGGCGTTGGCCGGATCATCGACAGGCCGTGGGTGGTCAACGGCGAGCTGGCGGTCCGTAAGGTTACTGAACTGACGCTGACATTTGATCACCGCGTCTGCGACGGGGGAACAGCAGGTGGGTTCCTGCGCTACGTGGCTGATGCGATCGAGAACCCCGGAACGGCGCTGGCGGATATGTAGGCCAGGGCTTCGGTAGCGGCGTCCAATAGCTCCATTTCCGGATTGGCCCTTCTGGCGGCCTCCGTGACGCTTGTGTCTGATCTGTGGCCACGGCGAATGCAAAAGGTGCATAGTGGTTTCTATCGGTTAGCACTATGGGTCAGGAGTGCTGTGATGGAGGTCGACGAAGACGTACGGCGAAAGGCCGTCTCAGCTGTGCTCGACGGTGGCATGACCCAGGTTTCCGTGTGCCGACAATACGGGCTGAAGGCCCACCGGCTAAGGGTTTGGCTTTCGGAGGAGAAACTCCGACGAGCTAACTTACACCGCACGACCTCGGACGAATCGACGGAAGTCCGGCTCAACCGACTAATTGGGGAATGGGGCACTAACGCCGAAGCGTTCGGCCGTCAGTTGCATCAGGGACTCAAAAGGGCCAAAAGCACCAATACGTTTTTCACCTATCTAGGCTTCGTGTTCATCCTCGTCACTTTCGCCCTGAATGTACTCGTTGCTGCGGTGATCGGCGCCCTGATCACGGGCTACGTCGTCGGAGCCGATTCCTGGCAAGCAGCAACCTTCAATTCTCTGGCCGTGGTTGTAGTCGGCGGAGTGGTCGTCGTTGGGCTGTTCGCCATCGCTCTGTACTTTGCCGGGCTTGTATACCGGGTCTGTGCCCCGTTCGCTTATTCGGTTTCAAACCTTCGCCACGCTTGGGAGAATTTGGAGTTGCATGGCGCCGAAATGTTCGAGGCGCCCAAGAACCGCCAGGAGAAGCTGGCGTGCAAGGACATCACTAAGTCAATGGGACGCGCTGCGCAGGTTCTGGATGTCACGCGCCGACGTGGCCGGGTCCACGGTTCACCCCTCTCGAAGGAGGGCGAACGATCTGCACGGAGAAACGTAGCCGCTTCAATTGGAGGGGCCGAGGATTTGCTTTGGCACCATAGCAGCCGTGCCTTCGGCCCGGCGGTTGAAATTATGCAAATTGCCGCCTACGAGACTGTTCTGCGCAGGTGGGCTCTCCACGATCTGAAGCATCTCGCTGAACAGATGCGGCCATCCCTGTGGGAACGAAGAATCTATCCTGCTCTGAAAGGCGCAGGAGCATTCGGCACTACCGTTGGGACGATGGCTTTGCAGATCTTTGGCGCCGAGGACCAGACTCCGAGCCACCTCATTCGGGGAATTCTCGAATCCCGGGGCTGGATACCGTTGTGAACGAACCTCGCGCGGGCAGCTCAGGCAGCCGGGCCCGCCTCTTTGCTAAGTGAGGGCGGCAGCGGAGAACGACACCAGCTATGTATGCAAGTCCGAGTGCTCCGCACACCTGACGCTAACCACTGAGGTGCCATTGCCGCTTTCGGGGGATCCATACGATGTGACGTGGTTTGTCGTGACGCCGCATGCGGCGCAAAAGGTCTTGTGCTGTTTAGTAGCCATAGACAGAGTAGCCATAGACAGATCATAAGCAGTCATAGGTTTCTCCTGGGTTACCGCAGTGGAACAAAAGGCGCACCATAAGGTCACAACAGCATTGCCACGCCCGTCGCCACCAGCCACGGCGACCATGCGATGTACGTGACGGGGGTCAGTGCAGCAGCCACTTTCCAACCGTGGCGCTCGAAGGGGCCAACGAACTCCATCGAGCAGACCGCAGCACGGCGCCCACCACAATGCCCACAATGCCCAGCCATGCCGGTACTGCGCCGCTCTGTGTGATCGCGGCCCCGGCCAGGACGCTCCACGGCCCCGTGAACAGGTAGCCGAGATGCTCGCCCACCGCTACGCCTAGGTACGGGTTGAACGACTGGAAGACGACGTCCACCGCTTCCTTCCGCGCGTCGGAGGCGTCCGGCTCTCCTGCCGCCCGGGCCAGATACGGCACCAGGAACGGCCAGCGGATCAAGCCAAGGAACTGCACCACCGCAGCCAGGACGCCGACGGTTGAGCCCAGACTGAGCAGCAGGACATCCGCACCTTGCAGGACACCTGCCAGCAGCACTGCCAGCGGGGCCAGCAGGACGGCCGTCATGGCGAACGCCCACCAGAGCAGGACGAGCGCCGAGCCGCCCTGCCGGAAGCGTTCCAGCACTTCACTGGTGGGGCGGCGGAGGATGTCCGGGTAGTCGAGCTTTGGGGCCAGCGCTGCGAAGGCTGTATTGAAGGCAACCGGGAGCAGGATCAGCAGGACGGCCGCTGCGACGGTGGCGTTCACAGGACGGGCTTCCCGGACGCAGAGGCCGCCGCGGCAGGAGCGCTCTCGGCCCGACGCTGGATAGCGGGCCCGAGGAGGCGCCGCAGCATCAGCCCGGTAGCAGCCATGGTCACCAGCGCGCCACTGGAACCGAACGCGACGTAGCCGTTCTCGGCGTCGACGATTACATTCGCATTGACCGCCAGCCGATGGCCCAGCTGATGCTTACGGTTACCGTCCACAGCGCCGTGACGCGCCGGTCTCTACGCAACGCGACCCCCTGAGCTGCGCCGGTGACCAGCCCCGACATGACGAGTGCCGGCGTCGTGGTTCCTGCCCAGGTGGCGACGGCCGCCAGAGCGCTGCCGGCGCCGATCCCGAGGACTGTGGCGAAACCCCGCAGCCGCCGCGCCCGGAACTCGCTTACCGTTGACGCCATCCTGGACGCCGCGGAGCACGTGGCGGCAACCGGGTTCGAGTCGCTGACCGTTCGTGCCATCGCGGTTGCCCTGGAGGCCGCGCCCATGTCCCTGTACCGCTACTTCGCCACCAAGGACGAGCTGGTGGACGCACTGCTCAACCGGGTCCTCGGGCGGTTCGCGGCTCCACCGGAAACTGCTGACTGGCCGGACGACCTGGCGGCGTTCGCGCGGAACCACCGCCAGATGCTGCGCGAACATCCGTGGGCGGTCACCGCGCTGATAGTACACCCCTATCCGGGAGTGAACGCCCTGCCCATCGGCGAAGCCGGGCTGCGCATCCTCCAGGGTGCGGGCATCACGGGGGACGCCGCGGTCGCCGCCTTCAGCGGAATAGTGGCACTGAACTACGGCTGGTCGTCCTTCGTCCTGGCCCGCGAGGCAGCTGAGGCGGCCAGCGGCGGGGGAGCGGTGCAGCTGCCGCCGGCGCCGCCGGAGTTTCCGCTCACCGCGGTGGTGGCCGACCCATGAACCGTTTCGGCAGTGAAAAGCATTACGAGCGGAACCTGAGGCATCTGCTCGCCGGGATCGAATCCGACAGCCGAGGTTAGCCGTCCGCCTGTGCCCGAGGCTGGGACCGGGCGGGCATCCAGCGTGACAGCAATGAAGCCGGCAGCAGGAGCAGCCACAGCAGCGGCGTGTACGCGTTCAGAAAGAATGCGGCCTGGATGCTGAGCAGGAAGACGACCGGCACGGCAATGCGGGCAGTGAATACCCGCCGATGGACATGGCCCCCCATTCCCGGATCCATGAGTTTCGCATGCCGGGCGTAGCTCCAGATCCCCGCGAGCAGCAGGTAGATTGCGCCGATGTTGGCGGCGTACAGAATGCTGGGCCATGGGGTGGGATCGTCCCCGTATTCGCTGAGGACGGACGTGGGAGCCGGGAGCATGGCGATGAAGAACAGCAGGGCCAGGTTCAGCCATGCCAGCGTCGGATTGAAATCGCGGATCAGGGCGAAATCCGAATGGTGCGACAGCCAGGTTTTGGCGATGATCACAAACGACAGCGCGTAGGCGACGAGCTCCGGCTAGGCGTCAAACAGCGCGCCGTCCAGCTGTGCCGCGGCGATTCCCTCGGGCAGTTTCAGGTCCAGGGCCAGCAGGGTCAGGGCGACGGCAAAGACAGCGTCGCTGAAAAACACCATCCGCTCCAGGGACGTTCCGGATTCCATGCGGGCACCTCCGCGTCCTCGGCCGGGCAACCGAAGTGCGGCACAGGTTACTCGCCTGCGCTGAACATGGCGATGGCCGCACTTTTGGTCAGCCGCCGCGTGCTGTTCATCAGGCTTCCCCCAGCTCGGCGTGGGTAGAATCGAGGCCTAGGATCGCCGGAACGCATGAATACGGAGAACAGAATGTCGCGATGGATGGAGGTCGGCCAGGGCAACTATGTGCTGACCACCGAAGGCTCGAAGCTCAATACCGGACTCATAGTCGGCGCTGAACGGGCCATGGTGATCGACACCGGCTGCGGGCCCCGGCAGGGCCGGGAAATCCTGGCCGCCGTGCGCGAAAAGACACAGCTGCCGCTGGTGGTGGTGAACACCCACGCCCACTATGACCATTTCTTCGGTAACGCCGTCTTCGCGGACGACGGCGTCACGGAGTTCTATGCGCACGAGAACTGCGCGCGCGAGATTGAGGAAAACGGGGACGGGCAGCGCCGCATGGTCGCCACGCTGGAACCCGAAATGGCCGCCGGCGAAGGCGCCGACGCAGAGCTGGTGGTCCCGAACGCGATCGTGAAGGACCAGCCGGTCCTGGTGGACCTCGGCGGCCAGACCGTCACGCTGTTCTACCTTGGCCGCGGCCACACCGACGGCGACCTGCTGGTGGGAACCTCCGCCACCCTGTACGCCGGAGACTTGGTCGAGCAGGGTTCGCACCCGTCGTTCGAGGACGCCTTCCCGGAGGAATGGGCCGACGCCCTGCGGCACGTGTCCGCACTGCGCCACCGCTACGAATTCCTCATCCCGGGTCACGGCGAACCCTGCAGCGACCAGTTCGTGAAGACCATGGCTAACACCATGTCCACCGCCGTGCGCCAGGCAATCCAGTCCATCCGCGACACCCCGAGCGACGCCACCAAGGCGATCCCGGTGCTGCCGTACGGGCCGGAGCAGTCCCGCTGGTTCATCAAGCGCCTGCAGGAGACGCGGGCGCACCACTAAAAGACGCCTCCCCTCGACGGTTCAATTCGAGCAAAACCGGGTCAGCCCCGACAGTTGCTTCATGAGGCCGGCAAGCTATGAACACGGGTAGCAAGGAGTGGATTCGGGGTACTGAGGAGAATGCAAAAGGACTAGCCCGAAGTCCATTTTGATAATCGTCAGGTCTAGAACCAAGCCAAGTACTCCGGATTCGACGTGTTCCGATCGTGGGTCAGGAATTCCCACGGTTTCGACCCGGCCTGACGCGGAACGTTCGCGGCGACGCCTCCGAGCGGGAACTGAACCAGTCTTACTAGGGCATATCTTGAGCCAGTCTTGATGGAGTCCTGAGTTGCCGTACAGGTGGGATGAGTATGGTCGTCCGCATTGGAAAACAATTTGCCAGCGAATCTCACCGGCACGGCGAACGCAGCGTGCGGGCACGCAGGAATCGTCTCCTTGCCTACGTCATTCTCGCATCTCTGGCCACGGTGACGGCCATCGTTGTTTGGATGGCAGTCACCCGCTGAAGCTAGTGGTCAGTCCGGTCATACTCACCCTGTGAGGATGCGGGCTCGGCATCTGGCCTCTTGGCGGTGCGACGAGCGAGCTTGTCCCAGCGTGCGGCCAGACCCCACTTCGTCACGTTGATCATGGCCTCAATGACGATACTGCCGCTCATTTTTGAAGAGCCTAGCTCGCGCTCCACGAAAGTGATGGGACGTTCCTCGATACGAAGGTCCAACTTGGCTACCCGCCAGGCCAAATCGACTTGGAAGCCGTAACCGACCGAGTCCACCTCGTCAAGGTTCAGCTTTTCAAGCGTGGACCGGCGGAAGGCTCGGTACCCGCCGGTTACGTCCTTGATCTTGAGGCCCAGCATGATACGCGCATACGTACTGCCCATCCGGGATATGGCCTGCCGGTGGAGCGGCCAGTTTACCACGCTTCCACCGCGCACCCAGCGCGAGCCCAAGGCCAAATCAGCGCCCTGTTCAACGGCGCCCAACAAGAGCGTCAACTGCTCGGGCTGATGCGAACCGTCGGCGTCCATTTCCACCAAAACGTCGTATCCGGCATTCAGGCCCCACCGGAAGCCTGCAATGTAGGCGGCTCCCAGCCCTTCCTTTCCCTTTCGGTGCAGAACGTGAACCTGGCTGTCTCCGGATGCGATGTCGTCTGCCAGCTGACCGGTGCCGTCGGGGCTGTTGTCGTCAACAACAAGGACGTCCGCTGCTGGCACCGCGGCACGAAGACGCGCCAAAGTGACGGGAAGAGACTCCAGCTCGTTATAGGTAGGAATGATGGTGAGCACACGCACAGGGGGAGACCTTTCCTTGGATGTGATTGGCTATCGCGCTTACGGCGCCGCGCGCAGTCGGGCGCGTCATTACGCAATCTCCCCAAGCATAGGGCTTCCCGTGTGCGTAGTTGTCGATGCCCGTGGCCGGTAATAATACTTTCAAGGCGACCCTCATCACCTATGATCAGCTTTGACGTGCTCGAACCGCTGACTCCAGATGGACCTGGGACTTAGGAAACAGCCGAGCGACGGGCACGGTCATAACTAAGGATATTTGGGGGAACTGGAAGAGCGCTTTGGCGTTGCCGACTGGGCCCATGCGTGACCGTCGACGCAGCAACTGGCGGGGTTACCGAGGCGCCACACTGGTGGGAGGAATGGGGTGACTCACCGCTTTTGTTGGCTCATGGATTCCCTCGCTCTGGCACGAGACTGCGACGATATCGGCTGCCCGAAGGTCGCCTCAGGAGTACTCGATCTGCTGCAATCGGTTGATGCCGTATATGGCTTTTATATTCCTGCTCACGCAAGGTTGGACAGCTCTCTTCAGCTACGCCGAGGTATAGCTAAGCCTTCCTTCGGCGCTGGAAGCAGCCGTCGCCTGCGCTGGCAATGTCCTCATCGGCCAGCGACTAGGCAGTCAGGCTGTTGGCAGCCGGCAGCGTCCTGGCGGTGGTGCCGCGTATGGTCTGGGCAT
This sequence comes from Arthrobacter oryzae, assembly GCF_030812315.1. Taxonomy (GTDB): domain Bacteria; phylum Actinomycetota; class Actinomycetes; order Actinomycetales; family Micrococcaceae; genus Arthrobacter; species Arthrobacter oryzae_B. The sequence goes on from NZ_JAUSSM010000009.1 coordinate 234,611, forward strand.
GGAGTCGCGGTCCTATGCACTGGCTGCTGCCGTCGGCGTCGTATTGACGTTGATACCACTCAAGGCCTGCGATTCGAAGCGCGACTTATCCTGGGTGCTTTACGTTGTCGTCGCTGTTTCTGGAGTGCTGCTTTTCATGTTCTTCGGGCTCCTTGTCGAAGCCCACTTCGCTGCGGCACGAACGCGATCTTGCCGTTCGCCGGGTTCGAGAGCAGCTTACGGAACCAGCTGGTCAGCTTCGTCGCACCGAGGCCCTGCTGGATGAAGTCGGTGGCCGCCGTGGTGGTGTCCAGCTTGGATGGTGGCGGCAATAGTCGCCTTTTGTCCCGTCCTTGACGGGCGGTACGCAAGCTTACCCGGTCATACCGCAACACCAGTGAGCGGTGTGGGTATCAGGGGTCTGGCAATTCGTAAAGTCGTTGTTACACTCATCCTTGACGCGGCTTTCTCGGTCTCTATTTCCCGCGGTCCGGCTCCTGGGGGGGTCGACGCCTGGCCCCTAGGATCTCGCGATGTTTCATGCCCTGCGCACACATCTGTCCGCCCGCCTCCTGATTCCAGCTGTCCTTGCACTGGTCTGCGGCTCGGTGGTTTCGCTCCCGGCCGCCGCCGATGCGCCGGAGCTGCTGGCTGCTCCGCCCGCCGGGCAGCATGCGGGTCCCGATGCCGCCACCGACCAGTTCATCGTGAAGTTCAAGGACAACGCCACCGCCGGTTCGGCCCTGACAGAGTCCGTCGGCAAAGTGGCCCGGAATGTGGGTGTCCCCGTGACCGACGTCCGCGGGACCTCTGCGGGCGCCCGCGTCGTTCGCGCCGAACGCACGCTCGATAGCCGTGAATCCGAAAAGGCGCTGGCCGCCCTGCGGGCGGACCCCGCCGTTGAATACGCCGAGCCGGACGCCAGGATGTACCCGACAGCGGCGCCGAACGACCCGTACTACCCGCTGCAGTGGGGACTGCAGTCCGGCGGCGCGGCCGGCACGATGAACATGCCCGACGCGTGGTCACTCAACAGGGGCGCCGGTGTAGTGGTGGCCGTGGTGGACACAGGGATCACCAGCCACTCGGAACTGAATGCCAACGTGCTCCCCGGCTACGACATGATGTCCGATCCCGCCTACTCCAGGGACTCCAGCGGCCGCGACGCCAACCCGCGCGACGAAGGCGATTGGACCCCGGCCGGCATGTGCGGTGACGGCGTCCCCGCCAGCCCTTCCTCCTGGCACGGCACCCAGGTCGCGGGCGTTATTGCCTCGGCCGCCAACAACGGAAGCGGCATCACCGGTGTCGCCCCCGAGGCGAAGATCCTCCCCGTCCGTGCAATGGGTCCGTGCGGCGGATATATGTCCGATATCGCGGACGGCATCGTCTGGGCCGCGGGCGGGTCCATCGCCGGACTGCCGGCGAACCCCAACCCCGCCCGCGTCATCAACCTGAGCCTCGGCGGTGACGTGCCCTGCCCCGCAACCTTCCAAAGTGCCGTCAACTTCGCTTACGATTCCGGGGCGGCAGTGATCGCCGCGGCCGGCAACGAAAACCGGCCGGCTGCCGAGACCAGTCCGTCCAACTGCCAGAACGTCATCTCTGTCGCCGCCCTCACCCGCACGGGCAATCTGGCACCGTACTCCAACTACGGACCAGCCGTCGATGTGGCGGCCCCGTGCGGGGACCGGAGCCAGGCGTCCTCGGACGGAATCCTGGTGACCTTCAACGCGGGCACCCAGGTTCCCGGTGCCGAAACCTACGCCTACTCCAGCGGCACCTCCCTGGCCGCCCCGCATGCCGCAGGACTCGCCGCGCTCCTGATGTCCCGGCTGGGGGACCTGGCCACGCCAACCAACGTGGAAGCGCGGCTCAAAGCGACATCCACGAAGAACGGGTTGGCGTGTGCCAACACGACGTGCGGCAGCGGCCTCCTGAACGGGACAGCAGCACTCAACTTCCAGCCCGACCGCGAGATCAAGGGAGTCGCACCCATCATCGGCGGCAAGGCAGCCGTCGGGCAAGACCTCTCCGCCCACGCCATCAACTGGACGCCCAGCGACGTCACCTTTTCCTACCAGTGGAACCGCAACGGCGCCCCCATCCAGGGAGCGCAGGCAACGACCTACCTGCCGCAAACGGCCGACGTCGGGACAACACTGACGGTCACCGCCACCGGCAGCCGCTTCTTTGGCCAGAGCGTGTCCGTCACCTCGGCGCCGACGGCTTCCGTGGAGGCTGCCCCGGTGGTCCCGCCGTATGAACCCAGGATCTCCGGGCAGGCCATCGTGGGCGGTACCCTGACAGCGTTCGCAGGATCTTGGCAGCCGGCACCGGTGGCACTGTCCTACCAGTGGCTGCGGTCCGGCAACACGATCCCCGGTGCCACCGCCGCGACCTACACCGCAACTGCAGATGACAAAGGGCATGCCCTGACTGTCCGCGTCACGGGCACGAAGGACGCCTACATCACGGTGGAGCAGACCAGCACCGCAACCGAGCCGGTAGCCACAGGGGTAGTTCCGGCGCCGGTCCAGTTCACAGACAAGATCGGCACTCCCAAGGACAGCTACACGGTGCCCTCGACGGTGGGCGTGGAGTACTTGGTGGGCGGCAAAGTGATATCGGCGGGAACCTACCCGGGCTCCGGGACCGTCACGGTGACCGCAGGGCCACCCCCGGCTACACCGTGGTGGCAAGGAAAGCTACGTCCTGGATCTTCTTCTTTGACCCCGTGATCTTCCACGACGTCAACGCAGGGTCAGCCTTCCACCAGGAGATTTCCTGGCTGGCCCTGAAAGGAATCACGGAGGGATGGACGGAAGCGGACGGCACCCGCACCTTCCGGCCGGCCCAGCAGGTCAACCGCGACCAGATGGCGGCCTTCCTGTACCGGTTGGCGGACAGCCCTGACTTTGACCCGCCGGCCGAGTCGCCGTTTGTCGACGTGCCCACCAACCACAGGTTCTACCGGGAGATTTCTTGGGTCGAGTGCAAAGATCAGCCAGGGCTGGAAGGAAACGGATGACACCTGGACGTTCCGCCCGGCGTCCACCGTCAACCGGGACCAGATGGAGGCCTTTATCTACCGCCACCACCTTTACCTCCACCCAGGATCTCCGTCGTACGTGCCGGAAACGCAGTCGCCGTTCGCGGATATCCCCACCACTCACAACTTCTACAAGGAGATCTCGTGGCTGGCCAAGAACGGAATCACTAACGGCTGGAAGGAAGAGGACGGGACGCAGACCTTCAGGCCGGCCGCGTCGATCCTTCGGGACCAGATGGCCGCGTTCATGTACCGCTACGACATGCAGCGCTGACACCGCGGCGGAGAGGGCAGGTGGATAACGGGTGCCATCACCCACTCGTGACGAATGATAACCAATGAGTCCTATGAGCATCAGACAACCCCTTGGTAGAATTGAGGCGGACGCGGCGACGCTCTCCGGTCCCGCGACCTGTGGGGGCAAAGCACGGACCATAGGATGCGAAATGTTTGATGCGCTGAGGAGGCACGCGTCCTCCCGGATAATCCTTGCTGCTGTCACACCCGGACGTTCCGGCCCGCCGAAGCCGTCCGCCGCGACGAGATGGCCGCCTTCCTTGACCGCCACGCAGGATCGCCCAATTTCGTGCCCCTGGCGCAGCAGCCCTTCGTGGACGTACCCGCAGGGCACACCTTTCTATAAGGAGATCGTGGGTCTGGAAAGCGGGGATCGCCACGAGCTGGAGCGAGAACAACGGGACACAGACCTTCAGGCCGTCGGTGTCCGTCCTCCGGGATCAAATGGCCGCGTTCATGCACCGCTACGCCACCAGATCCTGACGGTGGTTTCACACTCACGGCTTTTCGCACCCGCTCACGGACTTGTTACGCAAGTGACAGGTTGGAACCCCTGTGAGCAGTGATACATTCGGCTTGTGACAACTAGGGGAACGTAAGGAGACAGCCCATGTTTGAAGGTGTCCCCGACGAAGATGCGTGGCGAAATTGCACCACGCTCGACGGCGCATGTGAACTGACGGCACGGTGGCTCGAGGGATCCCTCAGTTATGTGCCCGGCTATACGGCGCCGCAGTACGCCGGAGAGAACGGACCGATGAGCGAGGCCCTGGCCGCGATCAACCGCCTCGGCTTCCTCACGGACGATTCGCAGCCCGGGATGGACGTCTCGGGCGGAAACGGACAGCGCGCCTTTGTGACCGGCCGCTGCACGGAACAGTCAGCAGCCGTCATTTCGGCAGTGCTGGTTGAAACCGACCTGGTGGTACTGGTGTTCCCTCCGGGCGAAGGAGGCAGCGGGCAGATCTGTGTGACCCTGGACGGGTCCAGGGAGTTCACGTGGCTGGGAAGTTCCGGCGGGCCCTCCTACGCCCACGAGACATACACGGACTGGACCAATGAAACACTCGCCAAATCGCTGGCCGAGTGCTGGGAACTCCAGATTTTCGACCCGGTCTGGGGGAGGAACACCAAACTGGTTCCCCTGCTGCAGAAGGCCCTGATCACCGCAAGGGCCTGAGGCCGCGCAGCCGTTGTAAAGATTGGCCGCCCCCGGAATTATCCCCGGGTGCGGCCAACCGTCACCTATGACCTGTGACCGCTGCCGCGGGGCCGCTTATTTAGGGCAGCGATGGTCGGGGTTGTAGGCCGCGAACATGCCGTCCGGATTGTCCTTCCACACCCATGCGTGCAGGGCAAACGTGCCAGGGAACGGCCCATCCTCGAAGTCCAGGCCGGCGATTTCCGGCCGCTCCGTTGCCGTCGACATGAACTCGATGGCCACCAGCTTGTAGCGTCCGCGCTCGTTGGGCATGTAAACGAGCACTTCCGGCTTGCGGGCCTGCGTCTTGTCGTCCAGCAGGTCCTTCTTCAGGTAGTGGAACCCCATGGCCCCGCTGCCGTCTGCCTTCTCGACGCATTCGCTGGCCTTCTCGTAGCCGTCCGCAATCGCGTTATCCAGCCAGCGGTAGTCGTCAGTGACATTCCGCAGCGTCCTCACCAGCCGGCGCTGTTCGGAATTCTTGCGCCAGTCGTCACTCTTGTCCGAGTCGTGGTGCCCTGATCCTCCGCTGGAACCCCCGTGGGCGACGGCGCCAGGTGCAAGCCCCACAGCCAGAACGGCAGCGGCGACCATGGACATCATTCCTGTTTTGGTGCGAGACATCATTTTCTTCTAACCCTCTGAGACCCGAGATTTGTTGTTCGGTAAGGGACGCGAAGCATGGGAACGAGATGCCCCATTCTTCGCCAGGATGCCGGCCGGCCCGATGGGCGCTGCCGGTGAATGAGCCGCCCAGGTGGATAAACATCCATCGATTTGGGCGGCGGTATAAGTATGCTCCTCCGGCTGTAGGTGCCGCTAGGTATTTCGGGAACCGAGTTCTCTCCGCTGCGAGTGTCCGTCGATGAAAAAGCACGAATTGGCCACTCTGTCAGGTGAATCAAAGGGACGGTTACCGTCTACCAGCGGGCACCGCAAGCGTCACAAAACGCGTGACTTGGTTTTGCTGAAACATCGTCCTATAGCGCGCACTGCATCGTGTGGGACGGCCGATCGTTTAGGAGGAACGCATGAGTGGGCAGTACGCACGAGATTCGCGGCGTGAGCTGCGGAGGCGTCCTCCAGATGCTTGCCTACGTGGGACTGGCAGTGTTGGCGACGGCGACCTTGATCGTGGTGGTCACGGCGCTGGGGCGCTGAGCCATACGGGCATCCAGGGCAGGCGCTCTGCCCGTCCTGGACCGTAAGCCAAAGATTTGGGCTTCCAGTGAAAACCGGCATCCAATTGACAACATTTGTTGAGGGAATTACAGGATTGGACAAATCCGGTAAAGCCCCAGTATGGTGTGAGCAATTCGATAGAGGTCCATAATTCGTTGCCGGTCGCCCGCCCCTAGACTCAGTAGTGCCCAACGGGGCGGCCTCGAATGCAACGACGCATCCTGGAGGTAAGGCCGTGGCTCTGACTGATTTCGCCGTCGCGCTGTGCGTGCTGATGGGAACCCTGATTATCCCGTTCACCGCTCTGTACGTGCTGCTCCGCCTCAAGCGCAGCGCCGCAGCAAAGCCAGCCCCTCTGAAGGTCCGTCCGTAATGCCGTACGTAGACATCAACCCGCACCGCTCCGGTCCCAAGTGGCCGGGCTATGTGCTGCTGCTTATTCTTCTCATTCTGACCATCGGTGTAGTGGCGGTCGCACTATTCCACGGCTAACGCAGTAGTCGGCTCAAGGGACTTCGAACGTATTGCTGTCGGCAGATAGCAGTGCGAAAGTTGCAGTTAGAATGCAGGCAGAGGCCTTTCCGTTGAACATAAGGGCCGAAAAGGTTGCCGTGCCGCCGACGGCGATCGCGGGGGTTTCGTTGCCTTTCAGGTTCTTGCAGTTCGAGCTCGAGTGAATAGTTACCGCTGCTTCGGCCGGATTTCCGAATGCATCCGCTGCCATTACAAGGACCGCGGGTGAGATGGCCTTGTTCTTCTCAGCGGTGATCAGTGTGGGACTGAAGACCAGGCTGGCCGCGGACGCGGCAGAGACCGTGACCGGTTTGGGGGCCGCAGACAGGCCCGTGGCGTTGAATATCAGACTCGCCGAGCCGGCTTTGGTGTCTCCGTAGTAGAACGACGCCGACGAGGCCCCTGCGGGAATGGTCACCGAAGCGACGGTTGCGCCGCCGGTTGTTAGGGCAAAGACCTTGGCGCCGGTGGAGTTCGACGCGAGCGCGACGTCAGTGCTGCCGGTAGTCACGGGATTCCCGTACGCATCCTGGCGCTGAACCGTGAACGGCCCGAAGGTTGCGGTTGCGGAGGCTGTGCCCCACGCAGGGCCTGTGACCATAAGCTGGGTGGCGGCCGCGGCCGTGACGGTGAAGGGAGTGCTCACTCCGCCTGAGTATCCCGGGCGGGAAGCGATCAGGGTGTAGCCGGTGTCGGCTTTGTTGAGGGAGAGGCCCGCGAACGTGGCCTCGCCCCAGATGTTGGTGGTTGCCGTCAGCGTGCCGGAGAGCGAGCCTCCGGCGGGGTTGTTGCCGATGCCGATGCTCACCTCAGCTCCTGCCAATAGCAGCTTAAGACCGAGAGCAGTCCGCAGTTCCACGGTGACGGACTGCACGGGTGAGCCGGCCGTGACACTCGCCCCCGGCTGGACGATGAAGTTGATGGTGTCTCTGTTGTCCACGGTGACGTTCCCGCTGGCGATGCTGGATGCGGTCCAGGAAAGGTGGACGGCTGTTACCACGTATTGGTGCGTCCCCTCGGGAACGGACGTGTCCGTACAGCCGGTGCCGGCGATGAGTGCGGCAGGGCCGCTGCCGCAGGCCAACATGGAGGTGGCGCCGGTGACGCGGGTGACGTAGTAGCCCGCAGATGCAGGTGTTCCCATTGATTCAGTCCAGGAGACCGGTACGTTCGAGGCGCTCGTTGCGGGGACCGTCACATTGGTGGGAGGGGCCAGGGTGGCGACTGCCGCCGTCGTACTTCCCGTACCTGATGCCGGCCAGTAAGCGGAAGCTGCCGTCGCGCCGACCAATGCCACAACCACCATGGCAACGAAGGCGATTACGCCGGGGCCGAATGTGCGGGGAAACAACACCAGCCCCCGCCGAAAGCCGTGGGGGGCTTCTGGGGAGCTGGTGTTGCGCCTGCCGGACATTCGCACCTTCTCGACGTTGGCTCAGGGGGTGGTGGGGGTGCCACGTTCACCATTGGGGGATGAAGGTGACGGTGGAGAAGGAACGTTGGCCGCGGCTGGGTGCTAGCGAGCGACGAAGTGGAGCGGAATCGTCTTCCCCTGGCAGCCGTCCTGGTTTTCATTCTTATTGATCATCTGGACCGTGACTGCGCCCTCGAATGATTCACCGGCGTCAAGCTGGGTGGCCGTGATGGCAGGTGAGACCACAGTGAAGTCAGTCGCCGAGCAGCCTGTCACGGACCATGCGGTGCCGTCAGTGCCTGCCACAGTGGCCTTTACCTCGGTAAGGTTCTGGACGCCGGTCCCCGGGTTAGTGACCGTATACGTGTACTCGAGGACAGGACCGCCGGGGGAGAGCGTGCCGGAGGACGGAGCCGCACTTACGACAGTGAACCCTGCGGTGCTGCCTGCGGTGGCTGCATTGTCATCAGTGCCGATCGCGCTCCAGTAAGCGAATGCCGCGCCGCCGCCAATAACCAGCATGGCAGCAGTGGTGATGATGATGCGCTTCTTGCGTCCGGCTACTTTGCTCATTTGAAGTTCCCCTTGAACTTGTGCGGCGTATCCGCAGACCTTCGGGCCCTGTCCGGCTCCGTTAGAAATAGTCTCGGGTAGCACACTCAAGTGGCCGCTAAGAAAGGCTCAAGGTTAACTCAAGGTTGATTATGTAACAGCTGTGACGGAGTCTGGGCCTTTTCAGGTCGTCCCCGGGCACCCCGTGTGGGATGGGCTAAATCTAGTAGTCCGGCCAGTCGATCGCTTCGGCGAAGGCGTGAAGGAATGACGTTGCCGCGGCGCCGGCCGCAAACGCCAAACTCGCGATAATGAAACCGACGGCCACCGGATGACTAGTTCCATGAAGGTGATGTGTACTCATGGGTTGAGCCTAAGGACTAGCATCCGGGCGGACGGGAGTGGACGCTACCTATTTTTGACGATGCATACACTTGCCGGGATACCTGAAGATTGGCCCCACACTCGGTTTCGACGTTTCCAAACTCGGCAAGGCAATCCCTGACGTTCAAGCCCCCGCGCTAACTTGGGCAGCAGGAGCTTGTTCGGCGTCGGGTGGCGTGATTGGTTTCGTGGTTCCTTCTGCGCCCGCGGACGGGGCCGGTGTCGCCGCGGATGACGTCACTTCCACGGCCCGGAATTCAACCGGCGTCCCACCGGGATGGCTCTTGAACAGTGAAAAGTAGGCGCCCCGGTAGGCAGTATCATCCGCAACGGTGGCGATTTCCCGGCCATCCAGCCGGGCAAAACGTATGGCGGCAGGTGCGACATCGATGCGAAAACGCATCCATTCACCAGGAACCGGTGGCTCGGTGGCAACAGACGAGATTGATAGGGCATCCTGGATTTTCGGTTCCTGCCGGAATAGTTCAAGTTTGCCGCTTGGCTTTAGAGCGAGGTAGTAACCCCCGATCTCATTCGGAGTCCACGGACGAAATGCACGGTCATCCGCTTGACCGAAGGCAATCCCGGCGTCCAGTTCTGGAGCCGCACCCGTGTTGGTCGGCCACCGCAGTTCATACGTTAAGGTGTAGTTTCCTGACGTGATGGGGCACATGGAACCCATGACATAACTTCGCCGGCCGTCACCTTCAAACCGGATGGATGCCGACTCCGGCTGCAGCACTGGCTGGCTCTCCCAGGTGTGGATCCACGGGAGATCGCCCGGGGCGCGCAACCCTGAGGCGAAACTATCCTTGGTGCTTTTTGGCGTTTCGCTGGTCACATAAAGCAGATTGGAACACATCATTCCTCTCACTCCAAGGTGTTCCAGCCTTTGACGCATCCACCGGGTATGGACTTCCCAGCAAATAACGGGCTTTCCAAATGAAACAAGACGACGTATCTCGTCGTCGGTCGCGTCGTGGTAGATGCCAAGAAGGTCGAAGGTATCCGCAAAGCGTTCAAACTGGCGGTCGGAGCTGTCCGTGAAGTATCCCCAACTTGTGTAGCCACGTTCCCGGACGGCACCTGGCAGCTTGGCGGCCCCCGACTGTTTCCACACAAAGTGTTCGGTGGAGTCCGGGTAACTGTCCAGCAGGTCAAGCAGGGCGTTTGTATTTGTTCCCTGTTTGTCTTCTATGAAGATCACTTCCTTGGACGCGTGGGCGTCCAGAACGTCCTTCACCTTTGGAATTGGATCCCGAGGCGATGCCGGCCCCAGCCACTGCCGCGCGTCATTCCGAAGTCCGGCAATGTCTGAGTACGGGCGATCCGCTATGTTCCAGTTCTGCCCTGTGAGTTTCTGCGTGTTCGTGAGGTGGTGACACACGAGGACGCCGTCGGACGTGCTGCTGAGGGACACCTCGATTGCTTTGGCCCCCACTGAAACGGCCTGGCCGTAAGAGTACGCAGTGTGCTCGGGCCAGTTGTCGCCTGAGCCACGATGCGCGATGAAGAATGAGTTGGTCATGGCGAGGAGACGGGAAACGGAATTCGTTCCCTTGGCAGCGTCCCCGTCGGTCGCACCATCCGTCCGTGTGGCATCGGGGGATGGCGACGAGGAAGTGCAGGCGGACAGCACTAAGCCGCTGGCCGTCGCCAAAAGCAGCCCGCGACGGGAAATATGCTGTTGCCCGGCGGCTGAACCTGACGGTGTTCCCCTGTTGTCCCGCATGAGCTGCCTGCCTAATCTCTCAGTTCGTCGTCTGGGCCAGAAGATCGTCGTACCGGACCGCGACCGGCAAGTTGGTGGCGCTCCCGGAAAGGTAGGTGCTCAGACCGATCCCTCCGGGACCTTGGAGCGTAGTAGTGGAGTCTTGTGCAGACACCTGCCAGGCGTCGGGTTCTGTTGTTCCCACCTTCCAGATCTTGGCGCTCAGGGTTGTGGGCGACACCCCTGTGACCCGCAGACGTACCTGCAGTTGGTCCCCCGGTACGTATGTGAGTCCCGGATTGGCTGTACCAAGCACGGTTTCACCGCCGGAGGATCGGACCAGTTGCAGTGACACTGCGCCCGATGCGGATACCCCAACCTTGGCACGGTATTCTCCGGACGTTCCCCGGCTGCGGCCCACGACCGTGAGATAGCTTCCGCCGCCGTTCGTAACCTTGTCCAACGAGAGCTTCAGCCACAGGTCGAGGTCACTCGTGGAAACCGCATTGAGGTAGGCGGTGCCGGAGGAAGCGGCATTTGAATGCGTGACGTTGCCGCGGCCCCCGTTGACCGACAGGGACGTCCCGCTGGATCCCCAGGTGCTCCAGGCTCCTCCCACCTCGGCACTTCCGAAACCACTGGCCACGGTCCGCTCAAAGGAATCCCGCGCATGAACCAGCGGTACCGTACCGCCTGCCACCGTGATTTGGCGCGAGGTGGTGCCGGTGGCGCCGGCGTTGTCGGTGACCGTCAGGATGATGGTGTAGGTGCCCGCTGCGGCGTACGTGTGCGTTGCCGGTGTTCCGGAACCCGTTGTTCCGTCCCCGAAGTTCCATGCGTAGCTAGTGATCGTTCCGTCCGTGTCCGAGGACGCGGACGCGTTGAGCGACACGGTCAGCCCGCTGGCCGTCGAGGTGAAGGAAGCGGTGGGCGGCGTGTTGGTGGTGGGCGTTCCTGACACCGTGACAGCTGCACTTTGTGAGGAAGCCTGCCGGCCAAAGGGGTCCGACGCAACGATTTGGTAGGTGTGGGATGAGCCCGGCGGCAGCCCCGTATCGGTGAAGGTCAGTGTTGGCCGCTGCCAAAATGTGGATTCGCGGGAGACCGTGTGGACAGCGACGGCGCCGTCACGAACCACGCGGTAAGTCAGGTTCTTGTTGTCCTGGTCGTGGTTTGCCTGCCAGTCGATTCTGACCGTCCCGCTGGACGGCGATTGGACTGTGGGCACCCAGGCACCACCTGAAAGCACGGGGCCGCGGGCATTGGGTGCGAGGTCCTTCACGGCAAGACGCACCAGGCCTTGCTGGGCTACGCCGTTGACACGCGGGAATTCTCCGCCCAAGACGACATACTGCGAGTTTCCCGTGACGGCCCACGCGGCCTGGGACTGGCCGGTGAAGGAGCCGATGTCGAGGCTTGGAAACCAGTTCTGGAGGGTCGGTGATGGATTCCCCTCGAAGTTGAAGTAGCCCAGCGGATCCCTGGTGATGGTTCCGGTGGCCTGCCTGCTGAACGCAATCGCATGATAAAAGGTCCATGGATTGGTTTGCGGAAAGCCGCCGATGTTTCCGCAGTAGTGGGGATGGCCCACCACATAGACAGCGTTCCCGATCGGCGCCACTCCGTAGCTGTCCCCGTGGCAGTCCTCGATCCAGTTGGTCCTGCCGTCGTTCCAAGCGGCAGAAAAGGTTCCTTCGAAGTTTGCTCCCGAACCGAAGTCGTAGCCCGTCCCGTAGACGTAGTTCCCGTCGCCGGCCAGGCTGAGGATCGCCCCGTTGGATCCTGCATTGCGGACCACGGAATTCACAGCGAAGGGAAAGTTGGTCCTACCCGTCACCGTGTCAACGGACGCCAGGCCGTACCCCGGGTTCGATGAGCCGTTCATGCTGGAGAAATTTCCGCCCATAACCATGCGGCTGCCATCCGGCGAAAGTGCCAGTGCGATGACGTCTCCGCTTGCAGGGACCGGGTTCCAGCCGGTTGTGCTTCCGTTGGAGGCGCTGACCGCCCCCGCCTTTGGCCGGGTGGATGAGTTCAGCGCATTGAACCAGCCGCCGAGGTACACGACATCCGCTGTTGCCACTATGGCGTTCACTCTTGAACTGACATATGGGCGGAACGATTGAATCATTTGTCCCTGGTTTGGCTGTCCGACGGCGTTTATGGCAGCCACCCGGTAGGCAGTCGCCCCGTTCACGGTGGTGAAGGCCCCGCCGACGTAAATCCGGGTGCCATCGGGAGACGCCGTGATGCTCACGGCCTGGGCATTCAGGCTCGGCGCCCAGTCGGGGACCAGAACACCAGTGCTGAGTCTGAAGGCGAGTACATAGTTCCTGGGGACGGTGTTGGTCCCCGGTGCAGCACCTGCGGGCCTCGCGGTTCTGAAGTTCCCTGCAACGTACACAAAGTCTCCGACGATGACCTGCGACCACACGACGCCGTCAACCTGAACTGTGGGTAGCCCGTCTGCGGTAACTGTCGGCGGGGTGGCCGGGTTGGCGGGATCGACAGGTGCCGAGTCCGCCTTAACCGGCGCGCTGAGGAAGACGACGGCGGTTAGGACCACCAGGAGGGCGGTAACAAGGGCAACCAACCGGTAAGCCAGGTTTTGGACGATGTGCATGGGGGTCCTCCGACATCACGCTAGGGCGTTGATTTCCTGGTGTCACTTTGTGGCCGCCACGATTAGGTCGTCGAAGCGGATTACCACGGGTGCGTTTGTGGCGGTGCCGGAGAG
>NZ_JAUSSM010000010.1 GCF_030812315.1 Arthrobacter oryzae
AAACGCTACGTCTGCCGCTCCATCTTCCGGCAACTCCAAACCATCATGACTTGACAGAACCCATAGAAGAGTCATTTTGGGTTGATGTCCCTGGCCAGATAGGCCGCGGCTCGGCGCAGAATCTCGTTCTCCTGTTCCAACAGGCGGTTCCGCTCCTTCAGCTCCCGCATCTCGGCCGACTCCGTCGCTGCCGGGCCGGCCCCGGATTCTTTACGGTCGGCGATGGCAATCCAGCGCTTGAGCGTCGTGACCGAAAGCCCGAAATCCTTCGCAATCTGCGCCAGGGTCGCCTCGCCCTTGCGGGCCACATCAATAACATCCTGGCGGAACTCCGCCCCATAAGCCGTGGGCATGGTCAACATCCTTCCACGAGCACGAGCTCGCTAGGTCAAGGAGTCAACAAAACCGGGGGCAGTCCCTTGGCCTTCCCCAGTGCATCAGCGGCCTCTGGAAAGCTGGCCTGTTCCTGGGCGACCCAACGCCAGACCGATGGGTTGGTACGACCGTCGAAACTAATTCGAACAAACTCGAAGGAGTGATCGGACTCAGAGTTGCCATCATTCCGGCTCATTCCGATAAGTCGGACCTGATTTACAAGGATGACGCCCGAAACCTCATTGTCTGCCCATGCCCTACGACCAAAGCTTTATGCAGACGTTCTACGAGGGGCGACGGGTCGTCCGGGCACTTCTTGCGTCCGTCTTCAAGGAACCGAAGCCGGGCATACTGACGACGAACGCAGAGCGCGAAGTCGCTCGCGTGTGGATCGAACGCAAGATGTTGATAGTGGCGGATGCGTTAGAAGCCATAGCTACACTTCAGCAGCAGGGGGTTGCTCCAGAGAAGCGCTCAATCGATAACAACGACCACGGTGTCCGATGAATCTCTGCAGAAGGAAGTAACCGCGACTCTTATTGCTCCCTTCGCAAAGATTGGGAAGACGAAATCCCAGTCAAGGCGATATCGGACTCGGTAGAGCCATGATGTTAGGGGAGAAGCCAAATGGCCTTTCCCCCAACATCACAACTGTTCGTTTCTTCGTCTCCATCTGTGCGACCCAGAACAGCCGCCGGGGTCCTTTTCGAGCGCCAGGAGTTTCAGGGTCAAGGTGTTCTTACGTCGAGTTGTAGAACCCTCCCTGTGAATCCAATAGAGAAAGGCGGTGCGCGAAGTGGGGGACGACAGATGAGACCGACAAACTTGTCCGCATCGTCGAGTTCTATACGTTTACAGGCCGCCACCTCTGTGTCACGAGCTTTGCTGCACCGCCATAAAGTGCGAACACTCATGGGCGGGTCTTGGGGCGGCGCACGCCTGGGCCTCGAATTGCTGGGCACTACACACCCGGATGACTAAGTGTGGCCCGTGTGACTGCCGAAGGATCGTTCTGCGCACGTCTGCCGGAGCACCGAAAGCCAACAGATCAATATGAAGGTGGGCATCAAAGCTGTAACGCCAACGTAACGGATTGTAAGTTAAGTTGGCGACATGCTGGGCAGGAGGAGTCTTTTTGATGGCCCTCCGTTACTCGGGAGGAGGCCATGGGATGGAAGACCACGTGGATCGAAATGACACAGCGGCACGGGCCGTGTGGGACGACTATCGCAAGCGTCAAGAATTTGAGCACCTCCTAATCGACCACAAGATCTCGTGGTTTTTAACGACCCAAACCATTATGTTCGCCGCTTACGGACTTACCGTAGCCCAGGCTGAGGACGCCGAGGGCGTAAGTACATTCCGTATTGTTGTGCCCTGCGTAGGTCTGATTCTAGGGATATTGACGTGCATCGGCGTGATCGCAGTCGTCAACTCGAAAAGACTTTCATTCCTCGGATTTAAGGCTTACTGCGAGGCGAAGAAATTCCAACCACCCGAGCCGCATGTGGCCATGAAAGTTGAAAACGCGGCCCCGAATGTTGAATGGGGAGTCAAAACCGGCAACACGTGGCTGACTCTTATACCTGACATTTTCACCCCGTTTCTCTTCGCCGGTGCCTGGTTTGTCTTCCTAATCCGGTAGGGGCGCTGACCTCCGGACGAGTAGGCGCGCGTATGAAAGTCCTCCTTGACTCATAAGGCCTGTTCTGCAACTGCGACATGAAAGAACACCACGACCCCGAACACCTCGAACCAAAAAAGGCGCGGGCTGGTTGATTCCCAGACGTGGGGACTATTTCCGCATGAAAAGTTCGCGTCAGGATGCTGTGTCCCGCAGATAAAAATCAGGGCCGGAATCAGCAAAGACTTCCAGCCCCGATTTTGTTTTCTCTGGGTCTAGTGAGCCGCTTCGTACTTCTCTACAACATTCGACTGGATTCGACCACGTGTATTTACCTGGATGCCATTCTCGGCCGCCCACAACCTTACCGCTTTAGCGTCCGGGGTCACGCGCGAGGAGGACTTGGATTGAGCCGCCGCACGGCCACCAGCCACTCTGCGGCCAGCGTTGGTACAGCGCGTCACGCAGTTCCTTAGCGTGTCCCTCATTGAGATCAATCTCGTATTCATTACCGTCGAGAGCGAAAGATATTGTTTCGTTAGCTTCCGAGCCGTCAATATCATCTTCCAACAGCACGACTGTCCTTTTTGCCATGAAATATGGCTAGCAGCCTAGTGAGGAAACAGATGCGCTGCCCAACAGGACCCGGCCCGGGAGTTTCAGAACCCTAAGATGAGGCCTTTAGCACTCGGTTTGAATGGGTATAGGAACCCGGGCACACGTCTAAACGGCACGCAGAGAACTGAGCAGTCCACAGTTGGGACTAATCCGGGTTATCCACGGCTGGAATCGGGAGCCAGCAGGATAGCTCCCTCAGCAGCAGTAGCGGTGGACAACTCATCAGGATTGTCCCCGGCTGTGGGCAGCGGAACTGTGCTGCGCTGCTTTTCCGGCGCCCAGGCACTCCTTTCACCGTGGCAGAGTCAGCTGGCGCCCACTGCATGGCAGAGATTCGCCGCGGTCAGATCAAGCCCCGGTGCATTTGCGCTCATTTAGCAGCAAACAGCCCCAGTTCCCTACGGGGACGCTTATTTCAGGACGTTGGCATCCCGTGGTGTTGCCTTGTACTGGTGGTGCGAGGTTCTGTGCTTCGTGGAGGTCGAAGCGGAACGAAACAGGAAAGCCTCGAGGATTCTTGCCGGCTGCCGCTGTGTGCGATAACGCAACAGTAACGCTTGGGATGTTCTGATTTCTCTGTCGGAGGATTTACGCCATGGCATCTGAGTGGATGTTGGCCGTAGGAGCAACCCCTGCGTAGAAAGATGCGCGATGCACCTTGTAAGAGAGATCGACTTGGAACATGTACTCGTGTGGGTGCGTCGCGGGGGATTCCCTGGCGAGGCAACGGGTGAGGACATGGAGTCTGCTCAGTTACTTTTGAAACAAAACCCACAAGCTAAAGCTGTGCTCGTGGTGCTAGGCGCTGAATCTTTCCTTTGGATAGACGCCACGGGAGGAGAAGCTGCGGAACTCGTTGCCAGTGGTGATAACCTCCAACAAAATCAGACCGCGTCTGCGCCGCGGGGCGGCTTTGGTTTAGGAACTGGTGACGGCGCCACCTTGGCAGGCGTACCCAGAAGCTGGCACCTTCTGCGCTTCAATTGCCCGCACGGCGACACCACAATTTTCCTATCCCAATACCCTAAGTCCACTCCAGTTTGTCCTTGGCATCATCTTCCGCTGGAATTCCAGAGGCCTGACAGTGAGTGACTTGTCTTCGCTAATGACTCCGGGGTCCGCAGGATTGCGGTTCATATTCGTCAGTTTTATACCAACCTTCACGGCCGGCATTGCATTATTGCTGCTGGTGACCGCTGATGCACCACTAGGTCCAATAGACGTCTCGAATGCCTTAGCCAGACTTGCCGATTTAACAACTTCCCACGCAGCCGCTCTGGCTGCCGCTGCAATTTTCATCAGTGCCCTCCTTCATCCCTTGCAGCTCCCTCTCGTTAGGGTTTTAGAGGGATACTGGCCCCGTTACATGGAGCCACTCTCCCGTTGGGCCGTGGCACGGCAAACCCGTGCCCAGCGTCGCTTGGCCATGCGTGCGAAAGTTCCATCAGATCCAGGTCCCGAGGATGCTGAAAGCGCACTGGAAGCCGGATGGACCTTGACCCATCGTTTTCCTCCTGTTGGAACCGCCTTGTTGCCGACGGCGCTAGGGAACGTTCTACGAGCGGTTGAAACCGCGGCTGGGTCACATTACGGCGCGGATACGGTCACTTGGTGGCCACGACTGTACCCAGTCCTGCCTAAATCAGTGAAGGAAATAATAGACGATCGGCGCATGCAGCTTGACGCGACCTGCAGGTTAAGTGCGACAGCGCTGATCGTCGGCATCATTACTCTCGTCCTGTTGGTTGACGATGGGGGGTGGCTTGTGCTGGCCGCGGTACCCTTTTTCTTGTCTTGGGTCGGGTACAAGGCCGCTATTTCTGCAGCTGTGGCCTATGGAGAAATGTTGTCCGTCGCCTTCGACCTCCACAGATTCGATGTGTTAAAGGCCCTGCATTTGTCCTTGCCGACAGATGCAGTTACAGAGGCTGACATAAACAAACAGCTCTCTCTGTTTTGGATGCAGGACGTTCCGCTTATGGATGTCCAGTATGTGCACGACCGGAGCGAAAGCGAGAGTGACGATTAGTGCTTGGACCACTCCAAGCGTGTGTCACCGTCCAGGAAGGATATTTCGTGATGTCTCGGGACATTGATGACCCAGTCCGCAAACTGGCTCGCGACTGGGCAGGACTTACACACCAGGGCAGGATCGTTATCAGCATTAGTGAGGTCGTGCGTGGCCGCCCCCTCCAGCACATCCTCTCTCACGAGACAGCTCATGATGTACTCATGAAGGGGTCAGAACTCGGATGGGCTCAATTAGCGCTATCAAGCGAAGGGCTTGCCCCAGCTCCCCCAAGCGAAATTCGAGAACGATGCGCCAACTTGCTGGAGCTGTTTATTCAAGCATCTCGCTATACCCAGGAAGGCGTAGCCACGTTCGTCGTCAGCTTGGATGTTCCTGAGGAAGATTTAGCGACCTATCGAGGTTATCACCCGCAAGACTATCTGGATGCGGCAGGAGCGCTAGAGTGGCTGCGTAAGCGCGGCGTCGACAATGAAACGAAGTTCGCTGTGGCGTTCGCGATCGGTCAGTTAGCACTAGCCATCCCCCTCCTTGATGAGTGGAGGCGGGAGCGCCTATTTGATATTGGGGCTACTCGACACTGGTTACAGGTAGGCTCTAACCGCCCTGATCGCCGCTTTCCGGCGCTTTGTCGATTCTTGTCCGCACAGCCGGACGCGGTGCTGGAACAAATCGGGTCTGGGGGAGTGGTTGCGGCAGTCCGTACGTGTCGGGGCGTTGCCGTGGACGGCCAACAGCTTTCCTTCTCTGGACACGTAGAACCGCCTCTAAGCAGCGAGTTCATGCTGCACCTGGCTAAGACCATTTTCGGAGACCTGGTACTGGATTTCTCGATTGAGGCTGAGGCTCGGCTCGAGCTACTCAAACGGTGGCGGATCCCCGCACTGAGTCTCCCCGGCCTGGCACCTACGCTGATGTCAGTCGTACTTACGCCAACGACATCCGTAAAGGGCCCCTTCCACCTTTATCCGCGTATAGATGAGTTACACGGTTATCCACTCGTTCACGTACTTTATAACAACACATCGGAGCCTTTACCCGGAGTTGAGCTTTTGGAAGGAGGTGAACAATGGCTGCGGCCAAGGGAGGCGGCGCTGTGGTTTGTTTCTCCGGATGGCCGAGGCCGTGCATGCCACCTCCGGCCCGACGCCTTGCGCGAATGGGTAGAGCATCTCGACCAGGATACTACCGTGAGTCTCCGCGATGGATTCTCCAATTTTGGTCTACCCACGGGCGAACCTAGGCTTTCAAAGCGTCGGCATATCCTGCTCGTTCAAAACCAAACGCCCGGCCAGATACTCACGGTACTTTCCCATGTCGGTCTTGAACCAGGAGTTGAAGAGGTTCTGGTAGCGGTGTTTCAGTCGGACTGGCCAGACGTTGCGTACGTGCTTCTTCGATCGCCGTCGGGATCACCAGTAGTCGTGGTGCCTACCGCCCTGATTACAGCCCGGAGAATGATCGAAGAGCTGCACGGGGCGACCGGCAAGGTTCGATTCCACTTCGTTGGGTCGGCTGAAATGATGAGGTCCTGGCCAACGACTGTGGATATTATGCGAGTCCTAAGCGATTTTGAGGGTCGAGACTGGCAGCAATGGATCTTACCTACCGATCTACTCATTTGAGCGTCGCCTCATTTGGCTCAAGTCCCTCTCCAGCAAGGACATCGGCGAGGGCAACAACTTCCGCCAGGTCAAGCAAGATGCAACCGCGGGAGTTTGAGTCGGCCACAGTGCTAGATGCTCACGACGATGTGCTCACGACATGGAAATTGAAGCAGACGACGTGCTCGTTAGAGTGATCACTTTAAATGAAGCAGTCAGGGCAACGGTCGCGAGTGTAAATACGCTTCCCGTTCCAGTTCCTGCGTCGGTGTTTGAGGCCGACGACAGCTTCTGCCTGGGAGTTGAACTGTCCGCCCACATTGGTCACCATCTGGTACCCTCGGCGATTGACCACATCTGGTACCTAACCAATTCGATCACTTAAACAAGAATGTTCCCTGTTTTCGGTGCCTATACCCTGGCACGTTCGACTATCGAAACTGCAAGCACAATGTTGTGGGTATTAGCACCTCACAACCGCCCTACCCGCTTAAAACGGCACTTGCGTTTGGAGGCACCCTGTCGCTCCTGATGCTCCGGACGAGTTCATTGCTGGGAGGCGAGCAGCCGTGGTGGCTGCAGCCGGAAGGGCCGAACTGTCCCGCACTGAGATAGACGTGCCTCCCACCATCACTTCAATCATTAGGGAAGCCGCAGAAGAGGCCGGCGAGTCTCCCAGGTAATTCTTGACTGGCAGATTGCATCGAGTGCGGCTCATGGAAAGTCTTGGTCAGGACTGCTGACTCTCATGCCGAAAGACGGTTGGGGTGCGAAGGCGCGAAGGAAAGCAGATACAGATCGTACTGCTGGCATTTCAATGATGATTGATCTTGCCGAACGTGCCCTTGTGATACTTGGTTGGGGCTTGGACCGCCTTGAGGAACTTAGGGCAACAAAGGAGCCCGTCGCCTACGCAGAGAGGATGTCGGCGACGGCCGAAAAATGAGCCACCTGTTCCGCGCGCTTGGTGGATTATCGGTGAATAAAGGTCTGCTCGAAAATGGAGCGTTTTGCCAGAGATGTGCCTGAGCAAGGGTCCCCGGCTGCTGCAGCTAGAGGCTCAGCCGACAGGGGGATGTTGAATGTCCTTCCATATCCAGTTGTCCGCCCGGAAGGGCCGATTAGAGGGAACATTTCACCGGCTCTTTCACAGCCCGACACTTGACACTTCTTCGGGACGATAGCCTCACGGGCACCCTGTTCCGTACTGCGACCGTAGGCGGCAAGTTTTTCGGCCAGAAAGCCGGCCGTAGACCCGATGTGAGATAGAGCGTTACTGATTTCGTACTCGTATTTCGCCTGAACATTGCCGTTACGGAGACGCCAATAGTGATAGGCGCGCTGGCTTAACCACCATTGCCACAGCCTCATTACATACAAAAATGGGGGGTCAGGGTAAAGAAGCTGCATGTGCAGTTGTGCAGTCGCCAGTTCAACCGCATCCATCGTCCGATCACGTCGGCCTTGCCGGTGATCCGCGAAGTTGCCTGCTCAATAGCTCCTTCCAACGCACCAAAGGCTGCCATTAGACGAACCAGAGCGTCACGCTCACGTTGCTTGGCATTTTCTTGTTCTTGGTGAGCAAGCTGTCGCCTAAGCCTCGATCCACCGGCCGGGTTTGATGGGGCGGGGTCGTTCTGATCGTGGTTCGGGTTCGGTCGTTGGGCATGACAGGGTTCCCGGCCTTGCTGCCGGTGATGTTCCATGGCCTGCTTGCGCCGAATCGGCTGGATCGTCAGATAGCGGCGATCCGTGGTGGCCCGCAGGCCGCTTCGAAGAGTTGTGACCAGCTGGTTTCCCAGGGCCATTGAGCGGGCAAGTGCAGAGTGATCTTCCGTCCCGAGGTCGCGATCCTGGCAGGGACAGTGATGAGTTTCCGGCGGATGCTGCCGCCGCGTGCTTTGCCCAGATCGGCGCCGGCGAGGGTGCCGATGGCGCGCGAGAGGTTGAAAGCGATGGTCGCCAGGACCAGCCAGGCCGCGTTGGCGGTGAACTTTCCCGAGGGCAGGTGCGCCAGGGCACTGTCTTTGAGGTCCGCGTTGACCTGCTCAATGATGGCGTGTTGGCGGTGGGTTTTGTCTGCGGTGACGGTGTCCAGGTCGCTGGTGGTGAAGGAGGGATGGAAGCGGTGGGTGTCGAACAGGGTCTGTTGCCCTTCGCCTGCTTTGGCGTTCAGTTCCGGGATCCTGCGCACGACCAGGCGTCCGTGGATGTGGTCGGCTCTCTTTCGGCCCACGAAGGCGGTGAAGGCGGTTTCGGCGACTTCCGCGGAGGAAATCCAGGCTCCGGTGGTTTCATCGCGGACCGCGTCGGTGTATTGGATTGTGGTCCAGTCCTTCTCGTAGATGGTGGCGATGGCTCGTTTGACGGCCGGGTCCATCCTGGCGGTAATGGACACTTTCGCGCCTGCGCGGTGGGCAGCGGCGACGACCGAGTGCCCGTAGAACGCACTGTCGGCACGCAGCAGCACCGGCCCGGTGGCATCCTTGCCGCGCAGCCGTTTCACGGTGGCGAGGATGTCACCGATGAACTTCCCGGCCCCGCGCGGGGAGCCGGAGCTTCCCTTGCGCAGCCTCGCGCCGATGATGACCGGCGCCGCGGTCGCGGTCGAGAGAATCCCGATCAGCGCGTTCAATCCCCGGACTCCGGAGTAACCGTATCCGGAACCCTGTTTTCGGTAGCCGTGGACTTCTTTGATGGTGTCGTCGATATCGACCAAAGCGTAATCATCGATGCCGGAGGCGATCGGGGCCACGGCGGCTACGTTCACCAGCCACCGGGCGTCGAGCTGGCGGACATGGCCAAAGGTGAACGCCCGCAGGAACGATCCCAAAGTCGACGGGGCATATGCACCGGCGAAGAGTTTCTTCATCCCGCCGTGCCGCAACAACGCCATGTCATCGATGGAATCAGCGCCCGCGATCATGCCCGCGACCAGTGCGCTGACCATCAACCCTGCGTTCGCGCCCAAGTAGCCGGGCAGCGTCAGCCACTGATCAGCGAGTTCTCCAAGGCAGGTTTTCGCCGCCAGCGCCATCGCCGGGACCAGACCTGCTGCCGACACGAGATTGGAATCATCGAACGCGGCTGACACGCGCGTGGATCTACGGAAAAGTTGCACCTACGAGATGCCTGTCGGATTGGTTAAACGGAGTTCTAGACAAACCCCATATTTCCCGACCCGACAGGCATTCTCCGTTTAAACCGCCGATACGACCTCAACCCGACCGGTGGATCGAGGCTAAGAGAGCGTAGAGAGGCACTAACGGCAACTAGCGCAGCGGCACCTCCCAATGCTGCACCCAGAAAGCCGCTGAAAAGATTGGGCATGCCACCACCGACGGTGATCAGTAAGCCAAAACCGCAGATCACCGATAGGCACAAAACTGTCCAGACGAGCGCAACATTAGACGTTATCGGCAGAGATAGCGTTTCCCCAGTTCCTTTACCTCACGGATCACGTCGAGGGTGTACATGGCGGTGCAGGAATACCAGGGTTAGCTGCGTCGTGCAGGTGATTCCCCAGAGCGGGGACGAGTTCACCTGCTATTCCTGTTTCCTTGTCCGGCACCGGTCCCAGATGGCGCGGCAGAGCAACGGCCATTCATACTGCGTCGAGTGCGAAGGTTAAGTCCCGCAGATAGGTTTCCGCGCGCTCTGGTGGCCCCTTCTCAACCTTAGCTTCATCACATAGGGGGTGCCTGAACATGTAACGGCGGGGGATGCCGGCAGACGTGTGGACCGCTGTTGATTATCGAATGCCTTGCCCTAGTAGGAAGCACTTTTGGGAGACCACGAGGCCGGAGCCACGTGTTCGCCATTTCTGGGTATGAATTACGGCGTCGGCCGCCGGTGCGGCGCCTGCCTTCGCGACACCCGGGCAGATGCTCGTTTAGCAGTGCTTCCTTCTCCGGCGCCATCTTCCCCTGGTTGTAGGCGATCCGCTGACCATGCAGCCACACACCCAGGGCGTGTTCGGCCGCATCCGGCGTCTTCTGATGACGCGGCCAGTCACCGCCAGCATCCCGGAGGTCCTTCACCTGCTCAGAACGCTTCTGCCACCGGGCCTCATCCTCAGCCTTCTTAGGGGAGGCTTGATCCCAGCCGGGAATCACATCAAGCCCGTCCCGGACAGCGGGGGAGAGGTTTCCCTGGTGTGCTTCCTTGCGCCGGAGGTAAAGCCACCGGCATTGGCCAGGCCGGCTACAACTGTCATGGGCACGGGAAGCCTATCCGGAACTGGCGGTGAAGGCGGCCGCCTTGTTGGAATCGGTCGCCCGGTTCCATCCACTCATTGATGGAAACAAACGGACCGCCTGGACGCTCATGGTGCTGTTGCTCTGGATCAATGGTTACCGGCATGCCTTCACGACAGATGAGGGCTTCGACCTCGTCGTCGGACTCGCCGCGGGCACCATCGACTTGCTGGACTCTGCCGCCAAAATTTCCCGGCATTTGGTGCCCCGATAGTCGTTCAACACCATCCGATACGGGGTGTGGACAATGTCCACACTTTTCGTCTTGGACTTCCTCGTACAGCCCTCGGACTGCTTCGGATTCCGCACGTTTTCACGGATTCCCAGTGTGTGCAGGACTAGGAATACAGTTCGAGTCCCACCTCGGGCACGCATGACCCCTCGTCAGAGGGGTTTTTGCTCTAATGTGTGGACATTCTGTTCGGTCAGGTCCCTCTTACACGGGCCGCGATTGTGCCTGGCGCCGCGGTCGCCTGTGAAGTTATGTGGGTGACGGGTACAGGGTCATGGCTGGTGGGCCCTCCGCCTGCTGGAGTGTAGGGTATTTGCCGTCCTATCTGGCTGTTCGGGTGGCCAGTTGTTGGCCGTCACTCATTCATGGCCAGGAGTTGTGGTGACGACATGACGAAGCCGAATTTTCTTTCAGGATCTTCCTCGGGTGGTTGCTTTCTGCGAGCCAGGCCGAGTGCCCTGATCGCGTGTTTGTCCGGCCAAAGGGGGTGTGGACAGTGTCCACACCTTGTCCACAGCCGGCTTTTCGAATCGCATTTGATACCTTCCTCATGATTCTGCCTTCACTACTTCATGGAGGTCTCTGTTGCAGGTGACATGACCTTGCGGCCCAGACCCTCGGTTTCCTAGGACGTTGGGGGTTCAGCGGGAACGTCTTCGGAGCTATCTATTGCTGGCGTACGATCCGGCGACAGAGTCCAGGTGTGTGGGATCCGGACTCTTCTTCCTGGTTTGGTTGATCAGTGCGACCTGTCCCTAGTTGGACGCGCGGTTATCGTCTCTTCCTCCCATGCGTAGGGTCAGCGCCGTTCCCGTTAAGAAAGGCGTACCGAGCAGACTTGCGGCAGACGAGGCGGCTGCAGCGCCTCTCAGATGCGGGCCCGTCACCGACGGTCATTCCGCTGAACACAGCGACGATCACGTTGGCGGCACCGGCGTCGTGGACGACGTAGCCGGTCGCTGCGGACACCGGATGTGTCTGTCAGATTTTCGGCGTCGTTCTGATACATGGAGTCACCGCTGGGTTTGAGGGTCCGGAGTGCAACCTGGGGAACCGGGAGCGATCCAAGGTTTCGCGAGGAAATAAGCGACGGAGGAGCGCCGAACGAAACTTTGGACCGTGAGCGGCGCATGGCGCCCTGGTTGCGCGAAGGACCCGCCGAGCGATGATGGGGAGCAGAATGACAAACAGCGATGTTGCTTCTGGTGGTTCATGGGGGTGGGGGAGTGGGGCGGCATGACGTCTTGGAAGCCGCTACTCAACGGGCTCTGCTGACATGAACGTAGGTGCCCCGAGCGGGAGCTGAACCCGAACTGCTCCGATCCCGCGGGCGCTCCTCGCACAGCATGAGCTCGGTAGGGAGACCCAGGGGAAGCACGCGTGGGGTGGCTTCGCGATTGCGGTGGTGGAGTGAGGCCATATGGGGCTGTCCGCCTCAGGCTCGCTCAGGTGCTAACAGCGGGGTCGAGCTGACAAGGCGCGAGCACATGCGCCTGCACAACTGGGGAAGGTGCGTCATGGCTGAAATCAATGCGGTGCTGGCCGGACTGACGGCTGAAGAACTCGAGGAGATGTCGAAACTGGGCGGAAGGGGCACCTGGGGCGGCAACTGATCGATGCGCTTGACCGCCCCGCAGGCGGTCCTGATGCCCGCAAAGACCTCAGCGACCGTTTCCAAACCCAGAGCCAAAGGCTAAAGCAGGCTCCCAAAGGATGGGCCGCCGAAACGGCTGGCATGGACGCTTCTCCCACGGGTTTCCGGGGAATTTTGGAACGCCGATATTGTGCCACATGTCGCGCCGCCGTCTGGGGCGCGTCAGGTTGCGATCCAAGAGTTTCCTCGACCCATCGTCAGAAAAGAAGAATCTAACCCTATTCTGACGGCCCTTGGCCACCTGCCTGACGTCAGGTTGCGGTGTGCCTTAGCCACACGCACATGATCGGTGCACCGGGTCTGCCGACCTCCACGAGGTTACGCAAGAGGCCGCGTTCGATCTCACCCCACTGAAGGTCCTGAGTTGCGTCACGCCCTCTACGGAAAGATTCTCTGTTGGTGGGTGTAGCGTGATGGTGGCAGCTCATTGACGAGGGACCAACGGGTGCGTGCACCGGCATCTGCGGGAACTTTGAACCCAAGGTGTTGGATTTGGGGCTTCTGGAAGTCCAGTTCAGGTTCCGGCCATCGGCTCGTGATGCCACCATCCCTCCCAGGGCGATGATGAAATGGTGCCTGCGGGGAACCTTTCATCGCGGCGATAAATCACGCGCTCTTGATCGCAGTTGTTGTAGCTGGCAGGGACGTCGACGAAGGTACTCAGGATGCTCAAAAAAACTTTCATGACTACTGTCTCCCGGTGTGGGCTCGACGGTCTCCGGTGATCGCCGATGGTTTTACCTTGTTTGCTAGGGATCCGGTTGACTTCCGGACCCAATACAACAAGGCCTGTCTATATGGGCTGGTCAAGCTGAGCAAAGTACTTACAAACAGAAGGGGCAGGGGGCGGATCCTGACGTGACCGACGTCTCCCTTCGTTAGTTAGATATCAATGAATACCTCAGGTAAACTAACTATCTTGATTCTAAGTTACTTAGCACAAAGCTGCAATGGTTGATTTGCGCCGCTCCGCCTACGCAATTTCAGGAGCTTCGCCGCCCATCTTGTTTGTGCTGTTCGGAAAGCTGCACCCGTAGTTGCTGCATTGCAGCAGGCTGTGCCACCTGCTCGGTAGCCCGGACCGTTTCGATCCTTGGCAAGCAGTTGCGGTTGATAGATGAGGAGCCAGGACGTGGTTACCTGTCTCCAGAAACATGTTTTCCTCCATCTGATGCTCACGCGCCACGGGGGCGGCAAGGGTGGCCTTCACCCTCGGAACAAACCTCGTTGGGTAACGCTCCGACAATTCGTTCGGCAGCGTAGTGGTTCGCTCGGTAGATCCCGCCTTAGCGGGAAGATGTCGAAGTTGAACTGACGACTAGTTGGTGGACGACCTTCCCGAAGGCTGAAGGATTGCCGGGACCATCAGGAACATGACGCGCTGAGGCCCCGGCAAGTTGCTCCCCGGAGTCCGTCTGGTCTACCTCAGGTAGGGATCTGCGCGATGCCGATGTATTGAGTAGTGGTGTATTCGGCGATGCCTTCGTTGCCGCCTTCGCGGCCCCGACCTGACTACTTGACGCCGCCGAAAGGTGCCGCGGCGTTGGAGATGATGCCGGCATTGAATCCAACCATGCCGAATTCGATCTGTTCGGCCACACGCAGCAGCTTGTTGAAGTCGCGGCTGTAGAGGTAGGACGCGAGGCCGTATTCGGATGCGTTCGCGAGCCGGATGGCGTCGTCTTCGGTGGTGAATATAGTGACAGGGGCGACGGGTCCGAAGATTTCCTGGCCCAGAATCGCGGCGTCGTTGGGCACGTTGGCCAGGACAGTGGGCTGGTAGAAGTAACCGGGCCCGGCCACGGGGGTGCCGCCGGTGACGGCGGTGGCCCCGGCACCGACAGCGGCGGCCACGAGGGCGTGCACGTCATCGCGCGCGCCGGCGTCGATGAGCGGTCCTACCTGGGTGGCGGGGTCGGTGCCGCGCCCGGTAGCCAGGGATCCCATCGCGGCGGCGAACTTCCGCGTGAACTCCTCGGCGACGGATTCCTGGATGAGGAACCGGTTGGCGGCGGTGCAGGCTTCGCCCATATTGCGCATCTTCGCGGCCATGGCACCTTCGACTGCCTTGTCTATGTCCGCGTCCTCGAACACGATGAACGGCGCGTCCCCGCGCAGTTCCATCGAGGTGCGCAGCACGTTTTGCGCCGCATCTGCCATGAGCCGTTTGCCCCGGGGGTGGAGCCGGTGAACGAGACCTTCCGCAGCCGGGAATCCTTCAGCAGCGGCCCCGAGATCCCGGACGCGGACGAGGAGGAGACTACGTTCAAGACATCGGCGGGCAGGCCGGCGTCGAGCATGGTCTGGGCGAAGTACTGGGCGGTCAGCGGGGTGAGCTTTGCGGGCTTGAGGACCATGGTGCAGCCAGCGGCGACCGCGTGGGCGACCTTGCGGGTGGCCATCGCCAGCGGGAAGTTCCACGGCGTGATGAGCAGGCAGGGCCCGACGGGTTTGTGCTGGACCAGGATCTTGTTCTGCCCTCCGGCGTGGTGAGGTAGCGGCCGTAGTCGCGGACGGTTTCCTCGGAGAACCAGCGCAGGAACTCGGCCCCGTAGGTCACTTCGCCGCGGGACTCGGCCAGGGGTTTGCCCATCTCCAGGGTCATCAGCAGCGCGAAGTCCTCGGCACGTTCGGTGACCAGGTCAAAGGCCCGGCGCAGGATCTCCGCCCGCACCCTTGGCGCGGTCCGCGCCCAGGACGCCTGCGCGGCATCTGCTGCGTCGAGGGCGGCGACTGCGTCGTCGCTGGTTGCGGAGGCGAGGGTGACGATGACCTCCCCGGTTGCGGGGTCGTGCACTTCGAACGTGCCGCCGTCGGACGCCTCTCGCCACTGGCCTCCAATCAGCAGGCCCGTAGGGACCCTATTGAGCAGTGCAGGTTCGGTAAGTGTGGGGACAGTCAATTTTTTCCGTTCGTTGAGCAGCACCGGCGAGGTGGCGAGGATTAATGCCTGCGGCAGGGCAGAGCCCACCAGCGACCTAGTAGGCCTTGCCTCTTTGTTCCACCACTAGATGGATCAGTGCAAAGATACGATCTTCGTCGATAGCTTTCAGTGCTGCTTCAATTGCGGCTGGGATGTCAGCATCACGGTCGACTTTGATGCCGAACCCGCCGAAGGCTTGCGCCATGAGCGCGAATTCAGGGTTCTTTAGTTGTGTTCCTGAAACCCGGGCAGGGTAGTGGCGTTCCTGGTGGGTGCGAATGGTGCCGTATTCCTGGTTGTCCATCACGATCACCAAGGGAGTGGCGCCGTACTGCGTTGCGGTGGCCAGCTCTTGGCCGTTCATGAGGAATTCGCCGTCCCCTGCGATGGTCACGATGCGTCGGCCGGGGTATTCCAGAGACGCCGCGATGGCCGAGGGGACGGAGTATCCCATGGAGCCGTTGCGGGCACTGATCATGGAAGCGTAGCGCTGGGTGGGGAAGTAGCGGTGTGCCCAGTTGGTGTGCTCACCGGCGCCGAGGGTGACCATGGCGTCGTGGGGGAGGGTTGGGACGAGGTTGGCCATTAAGGTGTCCATTCGTGCATGGCCGAGGGTAGGCCTCGCATGGGGGAGCGCGGCGAAGGATTCCTGCTCAGTGCGCATCCGTGTCGTCCAGGCCTTCCATTCGTCCTTGACCGGGAGTTCGATCTTGGCCAGGTCGCGGATGAACACGTCGGGCTTGGCAACGATCTGGTAAGAGACTGGACCTGACCTGCCTCGGAGCGATGGGTCGATCGTGACAAGAAAGTTCTTTTTGGTCCAGTCCTGACGGCACAGGAAGCCGTCCGTGATGACGTCACCCGGGACAGTGCCGACAAAGATCAGCAGGTCTGTCTCTTCGAGCAGGTCATAAGTGGGACGCGGGCGACCGTAACCGATAGGACCGACGTAGGACGAGGAACCGAACGGAACAGTCCCTTGGGTCCGCCATTCAGCCGCGGCTGGAATATGGTGCTTTTCCAGCCAGGCGGTGAGCTGGTCAGCACCCTCCTGGGTCCAGTCATTTCCACCGGTGACGAACAGTGGCTTCGTCGATGCTGACAGGGCCGAGGCTAGTGCGTCGGAGTCCACCGTGGTCATGCCTCCGGTGGCCACAGGGATTGGCGGGTGAAGTTCGGCAGGGATCTGTTGCCTGATGACGTCCTCGGGCAGCCCGATAACGACGGGGCCGGGCCGGCCATTCATCGCTGAGAACAGGGCCTCGGCGACGATCTCGGAAGCGCGATCTGCGTGATCCAGAACCATGACGCGCTTAGCTCCGGTGTCGAACCAGGCTTTGATGTCGAATTCCTGGAAAGCTTCACGGTCCCGGTGCGCGAAAGGAATCAGGCCCACGAACAGCACCATCGGTGTTGAATCCTGCCACGCCGTGTGCAGTCCGACGTGGGCGTTGGCCGCACCCGGGCCGCGGGTAACCATCGCGATGCCAGGCATCTGGTGAATTTTGCCGTCAGCTTCGGCCATGTAGGTGGCCCCGCCCTCGTGGCGGCAGACGATGGTCTCGATCGTCGAGTCGTGAAGCCCGTCCAGTACATCCAGGAAGCTCTCGCCGGGGACAACGTGTGCCCGCTTGATGCCGTGTGCGACAAGCGAATCAACAATGACGTGTCCTGCTGATTTGTGGGTTTGCCCGTCCTGGCTGACTGGGAGGGTTTCCACTGCCGCGCTCACTTACTCACCGCCTCGTTCGGGAGGACGGCGGTTGCCCGCCCTGGGTGAGGTGCTGGTTGGCATGGGGGAAGTGGATTGGCCAATGTTGTCGACTCCATCGTCATGCAGCTGATGCTGCTCAATTTCACAAGCGAAAATATTGTCTTCTGCTGATACCTGACAGATGCACCAAGAAGCGCGGGTACCAGCTCCAGCTGGTACCCGCGCTCTCGGAGGAACATGTCTAGCGTGTAACTCCGTGCATTTCGGAGGTCGGCGGGTAGAAGGGAATTTCCGGCTTCTTGGCGCCAATGATTACGCAGATCAGCGCGTCCTCTTCGCTGACAGTACGAAGGCTGCGCGGAACGCCTGCAGGAACACGAATCAGGTCGCGGTAGCCCAAAACGCGGCTGGCCTTCTTGGTGCCGTCCTCGACATCGTGGACGCTGAACTCCACCTGTCCCTCGAGGACGAAGAATACCTCTTCGACGTCAGGGTGAGTGTGCTCGGGTCCTACGCAGCCGGCGGGCAGAACCATGTTGGAGAACGTGAAGTGTTCGGCCTGAAGGATGTTGTTGTCGTCCGAGTGGTCCCCGGTAGCTCCGGAGCCGATGTAGCGGACCTGGCCGCGCCGGAATTTGTCTCCCATTTTCGTCTGGAACTTCAGAGTGTCAAAGTCAACGACGCGGCTCTCACGGGACGCGATAGATGAATCGATGAGCTCTTCAAGATCTGTTGTAGTCGGTGCACTTACGGTTTCGCTCATTGTTAAACCTCTCGGACTGGGGCGATGTAAACCAAGAACTGGCAGCAAAGCGAAGGAGCAACTCCCTCAACTCTAACTATCTTAACACTAAGGTAGATTGGGTCAAGTAACAAGACCTTAAGTGAATCAACCAAGAGTTAATTGATTGCATGAAGGCTCAGTGTTAAGATTCACTATCTACTTCTAAAGGACAGGGCCATGGCTGACGAAACAACCGAAGCTGATGCTGTTGACCGCATTCTCGCGGATTGGCTGCGTGAACGGCCGGACTTGGATGCGAGCTCGATTGGCGTCCTCGGGCGGCTTTTGCGGCTGGCCAATCAGATCCGCGCCGTCGAAAGTTCCTACTTTGATGAGTATGGGTTGACACTTGCGTCCTTTGACGTCCTAGCTAACCTGCGCCGCTCTGGCCCACCTCACCGGAAGACCGCCGGGGAGCTCGCGACCTCGTCCATGCTCACGACCGGTGGTATTACTTTCCGGTTGGACAGGATGGAGGAGCAAAACCTCATCGAGAGAGTTCGCACCCGCGAAGACCGCCGGGTTGTTTACGCCCAGCTCACCGATCATGGCAAGGCTGTTATCGATGAGGCATTCGGTAAGCATTTGGACAAACAACGTCAGATGTTGAGCGGTCTGACGCCCTCAGAACTCGATCAACTCGCAGCGTTGCTTAAGAAGGCAGAAGCCTCGGTGGTCGCATTTGATGTCAATGCGCTGGAAGCGGTTGGCCCAAACTCCTGAAGCTCCGTCTTCTCCGTTGCGTCAGGGTTTGGCGGGCGCATCCTTGGCCTTCGCGGGTGCCGCGTCTGTCTAGAGAGGGCCCAAACAACGCGAAGGCCAAGTTTTCACTTGGCATGAGGTTCAGCAGAGGCTCACCTGCCGGCACTTCTGGAACGCTCACTGACCGGAAGGATCCCCGCGGAGGCTGCAGTTCGAACCCGCTGCTGCGCTCATATCAGTCCGCCCCGGCCGCCGATAATGGATTCCAGGGATCGTAGTACGGCGAACGGCACGACGCCGCTTGTCCTCGGATTGTCCTCAGAGGGCTTGTTGCGGATCTCGAACCGGTATTCCCCGATGTTTCCAGAAGCTTCAATGACGTGGCTGGTGAGTTCCGCTGCGGGGTCTGCCCTTACTCTGACCGTCACAGCGTCCCAGTTGTTAACGGCGATAGCAACGGCGGCGCCGGCGTTTAGGGATTTAGGGAACAACAGCGCGGCTTCAGCGGCCGATCCTTCATAGACGTCCAGTGGCCCTGGAGTATTGCGTATCTCCTCCAACAAAGCCTCGTTCATCCAGGGCTGGAGAAGGGAGCCCGGCAACTTCGTCGTCGTAATCGTGACTTTGTCATAGCCTTCGGCACGGGCGCCTGAGGACAAAAGGTCAAGGCCGCCAACTGCGCCGGATGTCAGGAAGAGCCGGCCTGGCCCGGCGGCGCGAAGCTGTTTTGAGAATTCTCTATCTGCCAGGGCGCCAATAGAAGTCACGAGCAGGTCAACACCTGCCCGGAGCACATCCTCAGCGTGCTCGACGAGTGCTTCCTGACCTGCACATTCGACCAGTAGGTCGCAGCGTTCCAGGGCCTCCGCCAAGTCCATACGTTTCACCGGAGTATTACTGAGCGGGCTTCGGGAGATAATTCCTTCCAGGACAGCCCCTGCGACCCGTCCCTTAGTAATCCCAGCGACGACGGGCACTCCAATGGCGCCGTAACCGATAACTCCGACACGGCAGGTGCGTGCTGACTTCATGATGTCCTTCGAGTCTTGATTGGGTAGTTGGATCCGCTCGAGCGTGTGGTTGACGAGGCGTAGTGAGGAGAATGTCCTCGTCACGCTCGAAGGCACTTGTGTTCGCTCGAACACCACTGAACTACTGGGTGATTTCACGCGCTGTTCAGCGTGTGGTGGGAGTGAGGTTGTTTCCCTCCGAAAGCCGGATTGCCGACGACAATCCGGCTTTCGGAGGGGCAGAAGCCGGGAGGACGTGTCCACCCACCCCTGGCCTCTGGCCCTAATCCTGGTGGGCAGCCCCGATAATGCCTTGTGCTTCGATTTCCACCGTTAGCCCGTCTACAACGAGACGGCTCACCTCCACTAGGGTGGAGCACGGAAAGTCGCCCGAGAACACTTCGGATCGTGCCTTGCCGACCAGCGCTTTATCAGAGATGTCGGTGAGGTAGATGCGCAGTGTGATGATGTCATCTACTGTGCCCCCGCATGCTTCGGTAAGTTCTTTGATCCGGCGGAAGGTCTCCCGCGACTGAAGATAGGTATCGCTTCCACCGACAATGCCGCCGCTGCCGCCGGCATGCATGCCGGACAGGAAAAAGTGCTGCCCCTGCAACCGTGCGTTACTGAACATCTTTTCGCGCGGAGGCTCGGGAACTGTCGCCGCTTTCACCCTGCTCAACGACTTACCCTTTCGTTGGACTCCCGGCGCAGGCGTTCGCGCACTGGCAAGAAGTCATACGTCGGATAGAACTGGGTGGAAAAGACACCCCAGGCCCGCCGTTCCAGCTCGACGTTCACGGTATTCAGCAGACGAGCCGGAAGCCGCAGAGTGACTATTTGACCTACACCCATGGCGACTACCCAAGAGACGATCTCACAACCTTCAGGCGGGAAGCCGTTCCACCAGTCCCGTTCATCCAGTCCGGCTTGAATCTGTTCCAGGTGCTGGGACTGATCATGCTGCAGAAAGACTGTCAGCAGCATGGAGTCATCCATTACAGTCCTTCACCCCTGAGGATTGCCGCCTGCTTTTCTGCGTCGGCTTCGTAGACGCGCCTGATCCGCGCCACGCCGAGGTCGTGCTGGTAGAGGTGTTCGTCTTTGTCAGCGTCGGCGGCAAGTGCTTCGAGGACTTCCCGGTCCTGTTCTAGGACTGCCCAATGCTTTTCTTCAAGAGTCGTCTTGTACATGAACCGCCAGACGTCGCGCTCCCAGTCCGAGACGGTGCGGGTGCGCCAGTGGAAGATGGCCGAGTTGTTTGCGTCAATGGGAGTGGCCATGCCGACGATGCCAAAAGTCCCGCCGGGTCCTGCGGACTCGGCATACGGGATTTCCAGATCGACGTAGTCCATTGCCTCGCGGCAGTATTCGACCCAGTCGAAGTTCACGCCGCGCTGGTCCGTCTTCTCAAAGAAGAAGCCTCGGTCAGTTTCGCGGATTCGGAAGCGGGCGCTGGTGTCTCCACCGAACATGGAATGTGAGTCGCGGTGGAGGAACGCGCCGTGCATCGGGTCCAGGACGTTGTCCATGTAGAAGCGCCAGGGCCCCTTCCACTCCGCGAAGTTCGAGAACCAGGAAACCTCCGGATTCGCCAAGCGGTCCGGCAGCTTGAACTCCGTTACCTCAGAGTCGGCTGTCAGTGGCATGAACGCGAAGATGGTATCGGCTGCTTCTGCAACTGCCAGCGACGTGGTGACCGTTCGGCCCTCGAGGGCACATCCAGGCATGCCGGGAACGGAGACTACCGTACCGTCTCCATCGACCTGCACACCGTGATATTTGCAGGCAACACGATCTCCGAGGTGCTGACCAACTGAGAGGGGGGCACTGCGGTGGGGGCAGCGGTCCTCGAGCATCCGGATACGTCCGGTGGCGTCGCGGAACAGCAGCCAGTCCACGCCCAGGCGCTTAACCTTGACCATGTCCCCAACGCCGACGAAACGGGAGGGGTAGATGGGGTACCAGCGGTCCCGCAGCCCCATGGCTGCCAGTTCTTTGGCATCGACTTCGTGGCGGACGCCGACCACGTTTTTTGTCTTGCTCTTCCCGGTGGTCGGACGAGCGGTTTGCGTTGTAGTTGTCATTTCTTATTCTCCCAGTCGTCGCATTTCGGCGCGGAAACGGGCTTCGTCCCACGGTTTGCCATCCGGAGCATTGAGACCAAGGCCGTTCAGACCTGCAACCACCCCTGGCAAATCTTTTGTGCCGCCGCCGAAGACCTCGCTAAGTGCCCCTGCAAGTTTCTTCTCGTAGGGAGTTGCGGGCCTGGTCAAGGCCTGATTCGGTTCTAGGTACTGTTCAGGCACGGAAGTCCTCCTCTGGTTCGGCGAAGGTGTGCAGGCCTTCGGCGATGTTCATGAATGATGTGGCCCACTCGTTGAAAGAGTCGGCCCGTGTTCGGTGCGCGGGGACGGCGGTGTTTTCGATGATGACGAAGACGCCGTTGTCGATTCCTCCGGCGATGCTTTGCGGTTCGGCAATGTCGGTGTCTGCCTGCGGCACCGCGGCGATAACCAGCGATGGTGCCTGAACGAGCTGGAGCGAATGTGCATATCCCTCGATGGAGGTGTCAACCTCCGGGTCTCCGAGAATCAGGCTCTTGACCAGCTCGGGATAACGGCCAGCGAGCACGATCGTGGCGTAGGCGGCCCGTCCGGAGGCCACCAGGTGCACGGGGGTGACCCCGCCGTCCTGGAGTGCTGCCGCAGCACCTGAGACCCACTCTTCAAGCTGGTCTTCCGTGACGGTGGCACCGAGAAAGGCGCCATCGAAGTTTTCCCAGGTTTGTGCATCGTAGGCAGCAACCTGCCGGCTATACCACTCCACGGCTCCGGTGCCGTTGTGAAGGCAGACGACACGGTGCCGGATTTGCCCTATGTCCGGTGGTGGACTGTCCAAAGTAAGTGGTTCTGTCAGTGCCATTTTTTCCTCGTCCCTCTAGTGGTTCCGGCTGGGGATATGCACCGGCGGCACGAACGGTCCCGGCGCCGGGTCCAGGGCTGTGACGTCGATTTCGATGACGGCCGGTCCCCGGACCGCCAACGCTTCTGCCAGTGCCTGATCGAATTGTCCGGAGCCGCGAACCCGCCAGAACGGCAGGCGCAGTGATTGGGCCAACAGGTCAAAGTCCGGAGTGTAAAGATCCACGCCAGCTTGGGCGAAGCCGTTGGCTTTTTGCATGTTCCGGAGGACTCCGTAGCCGCTGTCGTTGAAGACCAGCACTACGCACCAGGCGCCCGAGCCTCCGAGTGAGGCGAGCTCACCGAGGTGGACCGCCAGTCCGCCGTCACCGACGATCACCGCGGTGGGGATCCCGGGCCGGGCGCAGGCGGCGCCGATGCCCATCGCAAGTCCCTGTCCGATGCCGCCGCCGAGCGGGAAAATATTGGTTTCCCGTGAGTAGATCTCCAGCAGGCGGTTGCCCCATTGGCTGGAGGGGATTGTTACGTCGCGGGCGATCACCGATCCGCGGTCAAGCCGCCGACGAACGCTTTCGCAGATCTCGGCGTACCCGCCGATGTATTCGGTCAGGGCGGCCCTGACGTTGCGTCGGGTCGCGCGTACCCGCTCGGTCCAGCCGGCCTCGACGCCGGGGGCGGGGAGTTTCGCGATGATCTGCTTGAGCAGGACTTGGGAATCACCTTCCAGCCCGACATCGGCCGGGTAGACCCGGCCGATGGCTGCAGGATCGATGTCTAGCTGGATATGCGTGCTGGGCAGTGCCATGGAGTAGTGCTTTGTTTCATTGGAGCGGAAGTGTGTTCCAATGCTCAGCAGCACGTCCGCGTCCGCCAGGAGTGCCGCGGCCTCGGGGGTGGTAGCGAAGTTGCCGATCACCTGGTCATCATCTTCGGGTACGACGCCTCTGCCGGAATTGCTGGTCAGTAGCCCGGCGCCGAGGCGGTGCAGCAGCTCAGCCAGGGCTGTACCGGCACCCGCGGCTCCACCGCCTGCCCAGATGAGGGGCCTTTTGGCCTGGGAGAGCATTCCAACGGCTTTGGCCAGAGCTTCCTCGTCGATGGAGGTTTCAGGCTGGCTGGGGGAATCCGCCGGGCGCTGTTCCTCGGGCAGGGCCAGGTACTGCAGGTCGATGGGCCATTCCAGGCTGGCCGGTGTATGGGGGGCGGTCAGCAGGTGCGCGATAGCTTCTTCCAAATCTGCTTCGGCATCTTTGGCGTTGAAGATGGTCCGCGCATAGCCCGATACTGCGTGAAGCATCTGCAGCTGTCGTGGGACCTCATGGATCACTCCGCGGTTGCTTCCGAGGAATTCACTGTCAATTTGGCCGGTGATATGCAGCACGCGGCTGCCTGCGGTCAGCGCTTCCACCATGGACCCGGCAGCGTTGCCGGCGCCTGTTCCGGTGCTGGTGAGGGCGACGCCGAACTTGCCCGAAGCGCGCGCGTAGGCGTCCGCCGCGTTTACCGCCGCGGCTTCGTGGCGGACGGCGACGAAGTTCAGTTCCCGGTCTACGGCCTCGATGAGGGGAAGGTTGTGAATACTGATCACCCCGAAGGCGGTGTCAATGCCGT
Organism: Arthrobacter oryzae; assembly: GCF_030812315.1. Classification (GTDB taxonomy): domain Bacteria; phylum Actinomycetota; class Actinomycetes; order Actinomycetales; family Micrococcaceae; genus Arthrobacter; species Arthrobacter oryzae_B. The sequence goes on from NZ_JAUSSM010000010.1 coordinate 24,061, forward strand.
GCCTGCGCATTACCCGGACGAGGATGTCACCGCCGGTTGGATTTTGGGGCATTTTCGTTCCTTGTTCCATGGACATGTCTTATCTCTTTCGTAGATCAGGGCCGGGCAATGCCGTTGAGCGTTAGCCCGATGGCAGGTGCCTTACACATAGCGGCCAACACCGCCGCCGACGTCGATCGTGGCTCCTGTGGTGTAGCCGCTTAGCGGGGACAGAAGGGTAAGAATGTGGAAGGCGACTTCTTCGGCTGTGCCGAAGCGGCCCAGCTTTACCCCTCGGTCCTTGGTGATTTCGGCGCTCCACTCGGTGAAGTCCAGGCCGCTGCCTGACTGCTCGAACCGCCGGCGCCACTGGCCGGTGTCGACCAGGCCGAGCAGCACGGAGTTGACCCGGGTACCGTCCGCGGCGAGATCTTCAGATAATGAGTGGCTCAGGTTCAACAACCCGGCGCGCGCGGCTGAAGTAGCGGCCAGGCGCAGTTCAGGTTGGCGGGATAGGATCGCATTGACGTTGACCACTGAGCCGTGCGGCGACGCGGCGAGGGCAGCCCGGGCCGAGCGTACGATGTTCAACACCCCGAAAATCTTGAGGTCAAATTCTTCGCGGAACTGCTCGTCGGACGTCTCATCCAAGGTAGCCATGAGGGAGCGGCCGGCGTTGCACACCAGCCCGTCAACAGCCCCGAAGCTTTCCAAGGTCCCGGCGACGAACGCGTCGGTGGCTTTGCGGTCGGTCACGTCGCAGGTGGCCAGATAGACGGAGTTTTTATCAGCCCACGCAAACTGATCGAAAGCGGCCGCGAGGCGCCCGGCATCACGGGCGCAGGCAGCTACCTTCGCGCCTTCTGCAAGCAGGTAACGGGCGGTAGCCAGGCCGACGCCGGAACTCGCTCCCGTCACAACGACAGTGCGGTCCTTTAATTGCAGATCCATCTGGTGGTCTCCTTGATCATCAGCCGGAGCCCGGCGTCCTGGGATATTTTCGGGAATGGGGATGTTGTGGGTGGTGTTAGCTGACTCAATGCCCCATGACAAAGCCGCCGTCAACGATGATGTTCTGACCGGTGATGAACGCTGCCGCGTCCGAGAGCAGGAACTGGACGACGCCCGAGACATCCTCGGGCACCTGGTCCCTTTCCAATACCCTTGTCTCTTCGTAGAGCCGGTAGCGGGAGGCCGGCACGGACTCGGTTGCCTCGACTCTGGTAAGGCCCGGGGAAACGGCATTTACACGGACCCCGGCTACTCCCGCATCCCGGGCCATGGTCCGGGTCATTGCCAGGACCGCGCCTTTGGAGCTGACATAGTGGACCAAGCGCGGCGAACCGTACAGCGCGGCGTCGGAAGCGACATTAACGATGGCGCCTGTCTGCTTTTGTGCCAGCTGCGGATAGAGGTGCTTGCTCACCAACCAGGTGCCGAAGGTGTTCACCGTCATGACCCGCTGGAAGAAGTCCTCTTCAAGGTCCCAGAAGGTGTCCCCGCCAACGCCGTCGGCAAGAGCTGCGTTGTTGACCAGGCCATCTGCCCCGCCTAGTTCCTGAACGGCATCGGCCAAAGCCGCAACGGAGTCCTTATCCGCGATGTCGGTGATGATTGCCGTGGCATCAAAGCCGCGTTCGCGCAGCGTATCTGCTGCACATTCTGCGAGGTCTGCGTTTTTCTCAGCGATGACAATACGGTCACCTCCGGCTGCCAGCCGTTCGGCGATACTGAATCCCAGACCACGTCCAGAGCCTGTTACTACGATCAGCCGTGTCATGAAAGCCTCTTCCAAAACTCTAGAATCGACGACGCCATCTCTGCCGGCTTCTCCTGCACTGCGGCATGGCCTGCACGGGGAATGATCTTGAAAGAAGCGTCTGTTATGGATTTGGCGAGAATCCGGGATTCAGCCACACCGGTGACTACATCGTCTTCGCCGACCAAAACCAGTGATGGTACCTGCAGGGACGACAGCACATTCGATGTGTCGGTAGCTGCCATCATGGCCGCTGCCGCTGTGTAGCCGGGCAACCGGACCGCCGCCATCTCGGACCTGACCGCCGCGGCTGTCGCAGCATCCGTTGCCGGCGAGACCAGCCTGGACGCGCGCCGGTCGGCAAACGCTTCTGGCCCCAGTTCAGCCAGTTCCGGGACGCGAGCCAGCATCCTGTCCACCGACTCACCGGTAACGGCCGAGCCTCGGGTGCTGTCCGCCAGCACCAGGGAGCGGACAGCACCCGGTTCCTGCGCTGCCACTTTGGTGGCGATGACTCCTCCCCACGAGGTCCCAATCAGGTGTGCGGGACCAAGGGCAAGGGAAGCCAAAATCTGCAGGACGAGCCCGGGATGGTCGACCGGACCCAGCGGATCCGCGGACTCCCCGTACCCTGGTGCATCCCAGCAGAACGTGCGGTAGCCGGCCTCACTGAGCAGCTGTGCCAGCGCCCCGCAGGATGAGGCGTTACCCCCGATGCCGTGCATCAGGAAAACAGGCGCTCCTTCACCACGGACGACCAGGGAGACGCCGTGGAGGGAAATACGGCTGCCCAAGCTTCGGGTGGCGGGAGCTGCCTCAGTGGGCAGCTGCATGACTTACCGAATCTGCCGACGGAACAGTGAAGTAATCCGCGCTGCCCGGGACGACGAGGGAGCGGTAGCCGTCATCGGGGATTCCGGCCATCGCAGTGCGAACGTTGACCGTGGGGGGCCCGGCGGTTCCCCACTGGTCCGACAGTTCCGGGGTCCGCTTCCAGGTGCGGCACAGCCAGCTGTCCTCATCAACCTGCGCAACTTCCGAGGTGTACTCACAAACCAAGCCAGCAGGGTCGGTGAAGTAGGAGAAGGTGTTATCCCCGGGACCGTGGCGTCCCGGTCCCCACTGGGGGGCGATACCGTGGGTTTTGAGGGACCCGATACCACGCATGAAGTGGTCGATGCTCTGCATTTCGTAGGCCACATGGTTAACTGCTGTCCACGGGGCCTGGTTGAAGGCGATGACATGGTGCTCGGAATTGCACCGGAGGAAGGACATCTGGTGCTCGGACCAGTCCGAGACCCGCATGCCCAGGACCTGGGTGTAGAAGGCGGTTGCCCGGTCAATGTCGATCGTGTTCAGCACGACGTGGGCAATTTTGCGCGGGATTGCCCGGCGTCCGGATGGCTCCTGGCTGACGACCGCATGAACGTCAGCGGACAGCTCTACGAGCCTTCCCTCGGGGTCAACCAACTGCAGGCCGTATCCGCCGGCAGCGTCGTCCAGGGGTCCGGGTTCACGGAAGAGGGGAATACCCAGAGCAGCGAGCTTAAGGGCTGCCTGGTCCACCTCCTGGGGCGTGGCGAGGGCGAAGGCGACGCCGCCAAGCGCGTTCTGCTGGCCCTTTTCCAGCTTTAGAATGTGGTGCTCGGAGCCGGTCCCGCGGAGCCAGAAGCGGTCGCTGTCCTCCTCGACGGTGGAAAGGCCCCAGACCTCGTGGTAGAAATCCTTGGCACGTGCCGTTTCCGGTACCTTCAAGGACACCGAGCGAAGGGATCGCAACTTACAGACAGGCTCTGCTGCGAAGAAATTCATGGGGCTACCTTCTTACTTTTCGAGGGTTTAGAGATCAAGAATCAGTTCGGCCGAACGGCAACGCGAGACGCATACGAACATGGATTTGTTTGCGGCCTGCTCGGCCTGGGTGAGGAGAAAATCACGGTGCTCCACGTCGCCGCTGATGACGCGTGTTTCGCAGGTGCCGCAGATTCCTTCAGCGCAGGAGCTGGGAACGTCGATGCCTGCGTTGTTGAGGGCATCAAGCACAGATACGTCAGGCCCGACGGGGATGCGTTGGCCGGTGCTGTTGCACACCACGTCAAATGCTGATTCGCTCTCCACCGGGACAGCAACTTTTTCTGGTGCCTTGAACCGCTCGATTCGAAGCTGCGCTTCGTCCTGCATGGCCCCGGCAACGGCTTTCAGCAGCGGTTCCGGACCACAGGCGTAAACCAGTGCATCCGGGCTCAGGGTTCCGACAGCGGCGGCCAGGTCAGGGTAGCTGCCGTTGGCTTCGTCGTCGGCGTGGATGGTGATCCGGTCCTGGGGCAGGGTGTCGATCTCGGGAAGAAAGGCCATACTGGCGCGGGACCGGCCGGTGTAGAGCAGTGACCAGTCCGCGCCTGCTGCGTGCAGTTGCCGCGCCATGGAGATGATCGGGGTGATGCCGATCCCGCCGGCGACCAGCACGTAGCGTCCGGCGTCTTCGAGCGCGAAGTTATTACGCGGGCCTTCTACCTTAAGGAGTGCTCCCACCGGTAGACCCTCATGGACATGTTGGCTGCCGCCGCGTGAGTCGGGAGTCCGGAGCACAGCTACCGTCCAGCTGGTCGAATCCAGCGGATCGGAGCATAGCGAGTACTCGCGTATGAGCCCGTTGGGCAGGTGAAGGCTCAGGTGGGAACCGGGCTGCCATTGGGGCAGCTGTGCTCCGGACGGGTCAGCGAAGGTAACGCTGGTTACCCCGTCCGATTCCCATGTTTTTTGCTGGACCCTCAGGGTCCGTGCGGTGGGCTCACCGGTCATTGCCCGGTCAGTGGTCGGATTCTGCCGGGTTGATTCTTCCGGTCCCCGTGCGTTCAAAATGGCGGTAGTCATGATTCACTCCTGGCCCCGGTGGGCAATGGCTTCAATTTCCACCGTGGCGCCGTATGGCAGCGCGGAAACTTCAACGAACGTCCTGGCCGGTCGAGGAGCGGTGAAGAGCTGTTCGTAGTGGCTGTTGGCTTCTTCGCGCAGGGTCAGGTCCGTGACGAAGTAGGTGGTTTTGACGATGTCCTGCATGGACATGCCAATGGTCGCCAACCGCTCCGAGAGCCTGGTTGTAGCGGCCTCAATGGCCTCGGTTCGGCCGCTGACCGGCGTGTAGTTTTCGTCAACGGACAACGCCCCGGACACGAAGCCGAAACCGCCGGCCTGGTATGCCGGACTGTAGGGGTGAGCACTCACTGACTTGCCTTTCGTGGGGGATGGATTGGAATATGCTGCGGATTTCATGCGCCGGCCCAAGGCAATGGGGCGCCGGAAAGGTCGACATATATGCTCTTTTGGTGCATGTAGGAGCGGATACCGTCCCTGCCTTTTTCGGTGCCCAGCCCGCTTTCTTTGATGCCGCTGAAGGGTGTGGCGATGCTGAATTGCTTGTACGTGTTGATCCAGACGGTGCCCGCGGCAACGGCGCGCGCGATGCGCCAGGCCCGCCGGTAGTCGGCCGTCCAGATGCCGCAGGCCAGACCAAACACACTGTCGTTTGCCTGGGCCAGCAGGTCAGTTTCATCATCAAAGGGAAGAACTACAGCCACGGGACCGAAGATCTCCTCCTGGCAGATCAGGTCGGAGTTGGCCACGCCGGCAATGATGGTGGGCAGGTAGTATGCGCCCTGCTGCAGTTCCGGCTCCGCTGGCCGTGCGCCGCCGCACAGGATTTGTGCTCCGGCCGCCCGCGCATCCTCAACCATTTTTTCAACGGAGTCCCTGTGGGCGTGGGCAACAAGAGGTGCCACTTGTGTGCCCGGGTCGGTTCCTGGCCCCACCCGCAGGGCTTTGGCTCCTTCCACTACGCGTGCCAGCACGGTGTCATAGATGGCCCTCTGGATGAACACCCGCGAACCGGCGATGCAGCTTTGGCCGCTGGAGGAAAAGATTCCGTAAAGCACCCCGGCAACGGCTTGATCCAGATCCGCGTCCGAAAAGATGATGGTTGGCGATTTTCCGCCCAGTTCCAGCGTGATCGGCATGATTTTCTCAGCTGCGATGCGGCCCAGCTGTCGCCCGGTCGAGGTGCCGCCGGTGAAGGAAACCTTGCCGACTTCCCTGTGCCGTGCCAGAGCGTCCCCGACGGTCCTTCCCGGACCGGGAAGCACCGAAAGCAGGCCCGAGGGCAGTCCAGCCTCGTCACAGATCCTTGCCAGCAGCAGCGACACCCAGGGTGCCCACACCGGCGGTTTGATAATGACGGCGTTGCCCGCGGCAAGGGCCGGAGCAACCTTTTGCGCGTCGCTGGCAATGGGGGAGTTCCACGGTGTAATGGCAGCCACCACACCGATGTGCTCATAGGTGGAGATACTCAGGTAGTCACCCCGCGGCGGGGTTAACGCATCCTCCATGGTTTCAAGGGCCGATGCGGTGAAACGGAATGTGGCCGCAGCGCTCATGGCCAACGCCCGCGTTTCCTTGAGCGTTTTACCCGTGTCCTGGGTTTGAAGAACAGCGATCCGGTCAGCGTTGGCTTCAAGAGCCGAACCGATCCTGTGCAAGACAGCTGCGCGTTCGTGCGGTAGCTTACGGGCCCAGCCGGACTCCGCAATGGCCGCCAGGCCTGCCGCGACCGCCACATCGACATCGTCAACAGTGGCACCATGGAGCGTTGCGAAGACCTCAGAAGTTGCGGGATTGACGGACTCGATCAGTGCCCCTGCGCCCCGGCCCCAGACGCCGCCAACGTAAATCTCGTCCAGCGTATCGATGCCCGGTTCAAAGCCGCGGAAGGGGATATATCCTTCGGAGTCTGTACCGGCCGGCCGTTCCACGATGCCCGCGCTGCTCTGCGTTGTCATCCTCAGGGTCCACCAATCTTTATAGTCACTCAGGCTGCCGCCGAAGTTGTTCGCGGCTATCCCCGCAGTCGCGGAAGCGACCGGAATGTGAACTAGGTCATGTCAAAGAATAACAGCACTAAGATACTTTGTGTCAAGGCAGTGGGGTCTTGACCTTTAAGGGCTAAGGAGATAGAACTAACACATTGCCATGATCTTCACCACACTTGAGCACCTCGCTAGCGCCCGCCTACGTGGGCGGGCTGACGGTGAGAAAGCACGTGTCGTGCGTGAACGGAGAAACCGTCATGATGTAGCAGCGGGCGACGACGCCTGGGCCTCGTCCACGACCTTGACTCCCGAGCCGCCTACGGGCGGGTGGCATGCCCCCGCTTCGAGACTGTATTCGAAGCCCTCACAACCTTAAGGATGTCCAATGGACACGATGAGCGAACCCAAGAAGCAGGAAGAGACCAAACCGAATTGGTGGGTACTTTGTCTCGCATGTGCGGCCATAGTGCTCGATGGATACGACACGGTCGCGCTGGGCGTGTCCATACCGGCGATTGCCAGGGACTGGGGTGTTGCACCCTCGCTCTTCACTCCTGCGCTTGCGCTGACCAGCGCTGGAGTGGCCCTGGGGTATCTGGCGGTAGGGCGCCTCGTGGCCAAGATGGGCACCAGAAACGTCATTTTTTCGGCGGTCGTGGTGTTCACCCTGGGTTCGTTGCTGACAGCGTGGTCGGATTCGATTCTGCAGCTGACGATTTTGCGATTCGTGACCGGCCTGGGACTGGGTGCCGTGCTGCCAGCCGCTGTCGCCCATGCGACCGCAGTCAATCCCGCTCGGTTGCGTCAATCGATTGCGGTGGTCGTGATGACGGGCATCTCCCTCGGGGCGCTCATCGCGGGGTTGGCCGGGAGCGGTATCGTGGGCGCACTGGGGTGGGAATGGGTGTTCATTACCGGAGCTATCGCTTCTGCTGTGCTTCTGCCGTTCCTGTGGTTTGGACTCTCCGCCAGCCACGTATCGAGCACGCCCATCGATGCGGCCGAGGCCAAGCACCATGCGTCGGTGGCGCGCCTGTTCGATGCTTCCGTACGAAGCAGAACCCTCCTCCTGTGGGCTTTTTCGTTCCTCATCTTTGCCTCGTTCTACGTGTTCTCTTCGTGGTTGCCAACACTGCTCACCAGCTACGGCTTCAGTGCCGGCCTAGCACCACTGGGATCGGCGGCCCTGGGCATAGGAAGCATCATCGGTGCCGGCGTACTAATCCTCGCATCGCGTCGATTCCGGATGACGTCCGTCCTGGCTGGAACCTCGGCAGCAGCGATCGTGTTCCTTGTCATCTCTGCATTCCTCGGCCCGGACAAAGCGCTGCTGCTGATGGTCTTTGGTGGCGTCGGCCTCGGACTTCAGGCCGGCATGATCGGCCAGGCCGCGGTGGCAGTGACGCTGTATCCCCAAGCAACGGTGACCGCCGGTATCGGCTGGGCGGCTTCAATGGGCCGACTCGGATCGGTTGTCGGCCCGATTTTCGGCGGCGTCCTCATCGGGCTCGGCGTGGATACCAGCATCATCGTTCTCTCAGTATGCGTGCCCGTGATCATCGCTTTGGTATTGGTGCTGATTCTAGGACGGATCACAGCAGCCAAAGCGACGGTTCCGACGTCATTACAGCCGGCGAAATCGCCCCTCACCGCGCCTCGGACCTAGCGTAGACCCTGCCCTGCACTGCCCTTTCGACACCCAACCGTAGGGGCAGTGCAGGAGGTTGAATCCTAATACCCCTGCCGTCAGTGGAAAGCCTCCCAGGACGCACCTAGGGAAAGAAGAAGAAAGTCATGGCGCGCGGCCCACAGAACCACGGCCATGGTCAACACCGTCGCGCGGGAGACCGAGAAGTAGCACTACCCGCACCACTCGACGTTGGATTGGCAGGCACCCCGCTAGCGTGCGCATCGAGGATCTGGCGTAAGTAGAGCTGGCGTGCCATGGGCCAGCAACGAGTTCGGCTTGCTGCCGCTCTGGGCGTGCTGGGCGCTGGCACCCCTCTGAGTAAGTGCTGCTAGGCAGTGTGGCCAGCGAAAGCGAGGGAGGGCCGAGTGATTCCGGGACGGAAGTTACTCTTCTTGAGGGATCCTCATTCTGCATCTCTGCGGCGAGCGACGACATGACAAGGGCCGGACGCATGGAGCTTCTTCAAGGACACCCGCTTCATCGCGGAACGGAACCTGACCATCAATGGCGGCTCTATCGAAGCGCTGTCCGTTGCGACACCACAGCCTACCGCGCGAAGTTTGTCGGGAGGGCCGCCAGCAACGGAGGGATGGACAGTCCGTTGCTGATCGAACGCGAACGAATCCTCGGAACCGGTCTGACTGAGACTGTAAACGTCCGCAACTACTCCTGGGACATCGTTTTCGTTGCGCCTCGCTGCATGTGACAATTAGCCATACTAATTAGCTCCGCTAACCATTATTGCGCGGATCATCGACTCTCATCCTCGGAGTAGTCCGAGGGTGCTGCTAGTCAGCTCCTCGGACTCGTGCACCAACGCCGACCCAGCCCCGGTCCCGGCCCGGCCGGTTCGTTTTCCTTGGCCATCCGATACTTGCCACCTTCTTCATATTATCTTAGACTTAAGATAGTTCAATCTAAGGGACATCTGATTGACCAAGCATCGCTTTCCGGGTCTTGGGCTCGAAGGAGACAACATGACTATCGTCACCGAACACCCCCGCACCATCGATCCCCAGCAGGTCCGGGAGGTCATGTCCAAAGTGCCCACGGGCGTGACCGTCATTGCGGGTGGGCCCGGACTTACCGGTGAACGCGCCGCCATGATCGTTGGATCATTCGTTTTCATTTCCGTCGAGCCCTGCTTGGTTGGTTTCTTCGTTGGCCACGGCTCGTCAAGTTGGCCAAAGCTCAAGGAGGCCACAGTGCTTGGCATCAGCACCCTGTCCGCAAGCCAGACGCAGTTCTGCCGCAAGCTCGGAAAAAAGGAAGCGGACCGCTTCGCCGAGCATTTCTGGAACGAGGGCCTATACGGCGCACCACTAGTCGCCAGTTCACTCACGGCCATGGAATGCCAGATCGAAAACGTCACGTCCGTCGGTGACCATGACTTCGTTCTGGCCCGTGTCCTCGATCTCAGCGCCGGAAGCGCCGCCGACCCTCTTATCTTCCAAAATCATGAGTTCTCCGGGCTCCTTCGCCACTGACTCGACAGGACTTTGAGCCACTGGATCCTGCCCACGCTTTGCTGATGCCGAAGCGTGGGGCCTGACGCCGGCGCCCTGCCTGCGTCGGGTATTCCGGACGGCCAGGCGGTTTTGCCGCGGTGTTGGGCTTGAGTGGAACCCTCTCAGTCGGGTCTCCTAAACGCCGATAACGGACGTTTCGTCACAACGGGGGAAGCCCCTCCTGACGCGCGCTTTCTGGAGCTGGAATATGGCAAAAAGAGAGTGTGGACAATGTCCACATTTATAGCTTCGGACTGGGCTGTACATCGGTCGGATCGGGCCGGATTCCGCATGATTCCCGGAGATCCCAATGATTGCAGGGGCGGGAATGCAGTTCGAGTCCCACCTCGGGCACAGCATATCCCCTCGTCAGAGGGGTTTTTGCTTTAACGTGTTGACATGGCTTGTGGTGGCGTCCCTCTGACGCTAGGTGCGCGGGCTGTGGCCTGGCCGCCGCGGAGCCTATTCAGGTGTGTGGGTGGCGGGTTCAAGTCCCTAGCTGGTGTGCCTTCCGCCTGCTGTGGTGGGTTAGATGCTTGCTCGTTCCGGTTTGTCTGGTTGGTCGTGGGTGGCCAACACCTATTCATGGTCGGGAGCGGCGGGTACGACATGACGTCGCAGACTCCTGTACGAAAATTTTCTTGGCGGGCTCCTCTAAGACCTCACGGAGCCCTAAGTGCTCGTTTTTCTGCCAAAGTGGGTGTGGACACTGTCAACACTTATGTCTGCTTTAGGGGAATCCTTCCTGGGACGTAAGGCATGGAAGGGAATCTCGGATCACGAGGCATATGGAGGTCTGAAGCCGCGGGGGAGGGAGTCAGCGACCATGAGAATCAGAGCGGCAAACATCGAAGCTGACGTGGCTTCGAATCGTACAAAGCAGTCTGGGGAGTGGGGCGCCATGACTAACTGGATTGGACCTGACCTCGGACACCTTAAATGGTTGGCCGGAGGGCAGATGCTCGCGGTGTAGCCGCTCGGTAACCAGCCTCACTTCGCTTTGCAAGTTTCGCTAGCTTTTGGCCCGTCAGCTTTGGGTGTACTTGAAATGTGAGACGCACCGAGCCTGGCGACGCTGATCTTAAGACAGCGTCCCGCGGTTCCGGGTACGTACTCCAAGGCGTGAAGCGTCGTGCGTGCTAGCTCAGGCCAACCGAAATTGATTCCAGAAGCGGCCCGCTTTATAGCCGGCCCACCAATGGCCGGTGAGCTGGAGGGCTTGTGCAGGAAACTGGTCAGCGTCCCGGCCGGGATCGCTTCTATTGCCCGTAAGATGCGTCTTCACAGTCCCGAGCTAGACGATATGAGGGGAGTGATGGGGCTGCCGTGGGCAGGGGTCCGGTCCTTCTGGAGTCCATTATCGCCCGGCGGATCCGGGCCGCGAGCGTGGGGGCGGCGGGTTTTGTTCATGGGGCCGATGCGTTCCGGATCCTGTCGCCGGGCGGTGTTGGCCTCTGTCAGAAGGACCTGGCGAGTTGGGCTGGAACCTTCTCTTCAAGATGACGTGGGTTGTCCCCAGACTTAATCCATTGGGGCAGAGCCACATTTGAAGTTTGGAGGTTCCAGCTATGCAGGAGCGTACTCACGTGGGCTTGGATGTCCACGCCCTCACGGTCGTCGCCTGCGCGATCGACGGCGAAACAGGTGAGATGGTCCGGGCCCAACTGTCACCGGACCACGGTGAAATTCTCGCCTGGATCCAAGCACTCCCGGGCCCGTCCCGTGTGGTTTACGAGGCAGGGCCTACCGGCTTTGTCCTGGCCAGGGTCCTGCGGGAGGCCGGCGTCGACTGCCTGGTCGCGGCCCCGTCCAAGCTCCAGCGACCCTCCGGTGACCGGGTGAAACGGACAGGAACGATGCTCTGCATCTGGCCCGGCTGCTGAAACTGGACCAGATCACCGAGGTCGCCGTCCCGGATCCCGGGCAGGAAGCGGCCCGGGACCTGGTCCGGGCCAGGGAAGACACCCGCGGGGACTTGATGCGCGCCCGGCACCGCGTCTCCAAACTGCTGCTGCGCCAAGGCATCCGTTACAACGGCGGAGACACCTGGACCCGGGCCCACATGAGCTGGCTCTACCGCCAACGCTTCGATTCCCCGGCCCTGCAACTGGCCTACGACCTCGCCGTCGAAACCCTGGACCGGCGCGATCGCCTTGACAAGGCCATCACCAAGATCGCCTACGAGAGCGAATACACCCCTGTCGTCAGGGCACTGGAATGCCTGCGCGGGATCTCCACGATCACGGCGTTCGGCCTGGCCGTGGAGATCGGAGACTGGAACCGGTTCACCGGCCGCACGATCGGTGCCTACCTCGGCCTTGTCCCCAGCGAGAATTCCTCCGGCCAGCACCGCTCCCAAGGCGGCATCACCAAGACCAGGAACACCCACGCCCGACGGCTTTTGATCGAGGCCGCCTGGCACCACCGACGAGCCTACACACGGCCTTCCGCGCTGATGCGCTCCCGGTGGGAGGCAGCAACCTCCGCATCCCGGACCCGCGGACAGGCCGGCAACCGACGCCTGCACGAACGGTGGCTCGTTTATTTGGAACACCGGAAACGGCCCGTGATTGCCAACGTGTTAACGCCAACCGAAAATAGGGCCAGGAACGCCAACTGAAAATAGGGCCACCGACCACTATGGAAGGTGATCAATTTGGATGATTGGGCGGAGATACGCCACCTGTTTTCGACGGGCAAGCACTCGAAGCGGGAGATCGGCAGGATCGTGGGGGTTTCCCGCGGAACGGTGGACCGGGCACTGAAGTCGGACCGGGCGCCGAAGTACCAGCGGGCATCCGGGGTATCGAGTTTTGATGACTTTGCTCCCAGGGTGCGGGAGTTGTTGGTGAAGACGCCGACGATGCCGGCCGCGACGCTGGCGGAGCGGGTGGGCTGGTCCGGTTCCGCGTCGTTGTTCCGGGCGAAGGTCGCCGTGATCCGGCCCGAATACGCACCGCCTGATCCGGCCGACCGTTTGGTCCACGAGCCGGGGTTCCAGGTCCAGTGCGATCTCTGGTTCCCGCACGAGCCGCTGCCCGTCGGTGAGGGCCAGTCCGACACGCCGCCGGTGCTGGTGATGACCTCGGCGTTCTCGGGATTCATCCAGGCGCGGATGCTGCCGTCGCGGACGACGCCGGACCTTCTGGGCGGAATGTGGACTCTGTTGCAGGACGCGCAGGCGGTTCCGTCCAGGCTGCTGTGGGACAACGAGTCCGGCATCGGTAGGCGCCGGCCCACGGAGCCGGTGGCCGCGTTCGCCGGGTCCCTGGGATTGGAGATCAAGCTGCTTCCGCCGCGGGATCCGGAGTCCAAGGGCATGGTCGAGCGGATGAACAGGTTCTTCCGGCAAGCTTCATGCCGGGCCGGGACTTCCGGTCACCAGCGGACTTCAACGGCCAGTTGGAAGACTGGCTGCCCAAAGCGAATCACCGGTATTCACGGTCCCGCCACGGCCGCCCGGACGAGCTGATCGTCCTGGACCGGGAAAGGATGCGGGAACTGCCGCCGGTGAGCCCGGAAGCGGTGTTCCGCAACGCGGTGCGGCTCCCGCGGGATTACTACGTGCGGGTGTTCTCCAACGACTATTCCGTGGACCCATCATTCATCGGGCGGATCGTGGATGTCATCGCTGACCTGGATACCGTCTGGGTCACCCACGACGGGGTCATCATCGCCACACACGTCCGGGCATGGGCCCGGCACCTGGTCCTGACCGACCCCGCCCACGTGGCCCGCGCAGCGGTGATGCGCCGGGACTTCCGAACCCAAAGAGTCCACCGCCCCGAACCCGATGAAGCAGTGGAGGTACGGGATCTGGCCGCCTACGACGAGATCTTCGGCATCGACCTCGGCCAGCAGCCTGCGCTTCTCGAGGTGGCCTCATGACCGGGACACCGTCACAGATTGAGTACTACGCCAGGGCACTGCGAGCACCGCGGATCAGCGACGGGTTCCGCCGGCTCGGGGACCAGGCCCGGGACGCCGGCTGGTCCCATGAGGAGTACCTGGCCGCCGTCCTCTCCCGTGAAGTCTCCGAACGCGAAGCCTCCGGAGCGGCGACACGGATCAAGGCCGCGAGGTTCCCGGCCCACAAGGATCTGGAAGAGTTCAACTTCGACCACCAGCCCTCCGCGGACCGGAACCTCATCGCGCACCTGGGCACCGGGGTGTTCCTCTCCGAAGCCAAAAACGTGGTCCTCCTCGGGCCGCCCGGCACCGGCAAAACCCATCTCGCGGTCGGCCTCGGCATAAAGGCAGCCAAGGCAGGGCACCGAGTACTCTTCGACTCCGCGACCGGCTGGGTCGCCCGGCTCCAGGAAGCCCACTCCCGCGGGAAACTCGCCCAGGAACTAGTCAAACTCCGCCGCTACAGCCTCCTGGTGGTCGACGAAGTAGGCTACATCCCGTTCGATCAGGACGCCGCGAACCTGTTCTTCCAGCTCGTCTCCAGCCGCTACGAACACGCCTCCATGATCCTGACGTCGAACCTCCCGTTCGCCCGCTGGGGCGACGTCTTCGGAGACCTGACCATCGCCTCGGCCATGATCGACCGGATCGTCCACCACGCCGAGGTCATCAGCCTCAAAGGCAACAGCTACCGGCTCAAGAAACACCAGCCCGCCGCTGCAAATCACGGGCTAGCTGATTTTGGGCCACGTCACCGCTTCGTAGGAAGCACTCGCTGGTTCCATGCCTTGAGAAAGGCGACGGCAAAGTCCATCAATCCCGGCACTGGCACCCCGACCGTCCTCATCAGGTACCTACCGGGGGTGATCTCGATGCCGCGCGCAGCGCCCTCGTAATAGGCGGTCAACAGTGGCACCTCAGCGCCTGACAAACCGCTGTGAACGGGCAGGTGAACCTTTTCAGGCGGAACGAAAAGCCCGCCTAAGACCACCCCTCGCTGTTTGATCCGCGCCAAGACCCTGTCCTGCTGTTCGGGCGCATCATGTCTTCCCCGTAGTCCAGACTTTGCCTCGTCAATGTTGGTTAGTAGCACATGTCCGGCGGCATTCCAGCAACCCACCACCCCGTCGGAGAGCGGTTTGTTGTCCCCGTCCAGCACCTCGTCGTAATACACCGGCGGGCCAAACTCCTCCGGTGTCACGCTCCGCCCGGCCGCTTCGCCGGGTGAAGATGGCGTGATAAGGTGCCGTCGCAACGCCTCGTTGAATGCGCGGCGTTTCCTGTCCCCATCGCTCAGGGCTGCCCTGAACTCAGGCGTCAATTTACGGGCCTCTTGGAACAGGAGTCCCGCAAGATTGTTCGCTTGGCCGCCTTCCCTTCCCTCCGCAGGGAATGCCCACATGGCTGGCCGCTGGAGAAGTGCGGCGATTTCCGTCGGAGAGGGCGATCCCAGAAGTTGGTAAAGCTTCTCGAACTCGGGTCGCTGCTTGCGTATCTCAGCCACGACATCATGGATTGCGGCAATCATCTCGGGTTGAGATGCGTAGGCAGGTCGTCGAGCTTGCTGTTTGACGCTATCGCTGGCATGGCGCCCCAGCACGGTCGCAGGTGGCGGATGCAGCGCGGAACCCAGGTTCCGCTCTTCGAGGGCTGCAATAGTGCTGGCCCGCTTGTTCCCTACCGCTTCCCTAAGCGCTTGTATCGCATTGCTCTGCTCGGCAGCCGACCTTTTCGCAACGTACTCGAGGGCGTCGTCTAGGGTCAGGAACGACTTTTGTGTGTAGCGGGTAAGGGCTATTAACTTCTGTTGTCGGCGCTTCGCCCTATCCCGGCTCCTACTGCCCATCAGAGGAAGCTCTCGAGCATCATCACGTTGTCGAGCCACTGAAGGTCTACCCGATCGATACGCAAAACGAACACACCAATATCCGTCACCGGTATACCAACATCAAGAAGTAGCTCCAACAGCCCCGTATCCTTTGGACGTTCGGCGATCACGGCACCCACCGCAACCAGCCAGTCCAACCCCTCCTCTTCAATAACAGACCCCGTGAGCAGGGCCTTGAACTCTGCGTCGCGGGCAAGAAGGCCCCTGACGCCTTGGATAGCGCCGTGCGCGTAGAGGGCTCCCTCCAGCAGGATAGGAATTTTCACCGGGAACAGGATCAGGGCCATGTTAAACACCCAGTTCAGCGCTCCGACGCCCATCTCGATGATTTTCTTTTGCCTGGCGCTATCCCTCAATGCCCGCCGGTAGTACAGGGCAACCGTGGAAGCGAATCGACCCGAAGTTCCTTCCAGATCTTGCACGGCGGCTGCCACCAGAGATTCGGACGCGAGTGGCTCCACTGCCTCGCTTTCGGCAGGGAGCCGATCAAGAAGCGTTTGCTCAGGTCCGTCGCGCAATACCTGGGGCCACACTGCTTCGGCGCGTAGGCCAGCCACCAATGAGTTCTTGTCAGCAGAGAACTTCTCAGTGACATCGATAATGTCGTGCAACATTTTGTAGAGACAGCCGGCAAGTTGATCATCTGTAACCTTGGTGATGCTCAATGCGATAGGCACGGCCCACGGGTGGTTGGAGCGGCCGGCCTGTGCCAGCTCCTTCGCCAGCATGTCGCAATGGATCCGGTGCTCTGTCCCGAGTTTTTCGAGCTCTGCCCCCACTTCCTCGAACGGTCGGTCGCTGCCACCTATACGCAACGACCAGAGCATTCGCTCAACGATTCGGATCCGTTCGACTCGCGCATACAGCGGCTCAACCATCGCTCTCAGCTCAGCGACACTCGTGGAGCCCATACCGGCGCCGGCAGCGACTGCATCCTCCTGGGCATCGACGAAGTAGTACCCCCAAATGAGTTGGGGCGTGGTCGCAAAGTCTTGAACACCCTTTGTGTATCGGTCCGGTTTGTACTTCGACAGGGCGCCGATAGCCATGAGGTGAGATCTGTCTGCCCGGAGAACTGCCTGATTGTCAACGTGCTTCTCCAGCGCCTCCAGCCCGCTTACGATCAACCCGGCCAGCACACTGGTGGCTGCTTCGACGGCTTCACGCGCGCGCCTCCATCGGCTTACGTATTCTTTTGCCGTGGCGATGTCCTCTTCGGTTGGTGGATAACCGCTGCGATCTTGGGTCCCCACAGCCTGGACATCGGGCGGTCTTCCCGCCTCGTCGAGCACAGCCCTTGCCCGGGCAGATTCGACGTCTGTGATCGCGACCAACTGGTCCACCGCCGTCCTGACGTCGCTCCAGCCACCGATCGCGTACAGCCCTACCAGATCCTCTAGAAGACCATCCGGATCTACGGCTATGTCGAACTTCTGGTCGCGGACGTGAATCGTGGCGTCGTCATCCGCCGGCTCAGTGCCTTGAACCTCCAGCGCAGCTTCGCGGCCCTTGCCGACGGCTATATCAGCGGCGGCCAGCGCGTCTTGCAGCGCGGCTTCAACAAAACGATAACGTGCCAGACCAGCATCCGCCGGGTTCCCGAACACCGGTGGATGGGCCTCATAGGAGTTGATCAGCAGCAAGTCACTCGGCGCGAGCCCGTCGGCGACCGCCTGATACTCCTCGTCCGGGACGGCCATCGCGTCACGCCTGCGTCGGCCTCTGGATGTCTACCGACAGCCGAGGAACGGGCTCGTGCGGATCTTCCAGCCGTGGTGGCTGCGCCGCCAAACGAGCCTCCAAGCGCTTCGCCTCGGCCGTTGCCTGCCGTACTTGCGCTGTGCGAAGCTCGATGTCCAGTCGCCGCGATTCTTCAATGAAATCCTCGCAGGCGCTGCAACGACCGAGCCTGGCCTCGATCGTTAGTCCGGGGGACGGCAACTGCATCGTGTCTTCCCCCGCGGTGACGTCTATTGCCGTTTTGAAATCGTCCAAGAACTCTTGGCCGCTCTGTATGACCTCGTGATTCAGAGGCACTAGCAGCTTCGATCCGATCTGACTCACAACACGAGGCTGGAAAAAGCCGGGCTCGAAGCTCGTCAGCAAGCCTGCCATGGACTGTTCAATGTGATCGAGCTGTTCCTGCGGTGGAAGCGCTAGAAAAAGTGCGAACGAGTAGTGCTCGGCGTGTTCCTGCAAGTGCAGTTCGAGCACCTCGGCCCGTTCCTTAGCTAGGGCGTAGTCGCGGATCGGGAAGTCGTTCTCAATGCGGTCTTCGTCGTTCTGTTGGTTTTGATTCTTCTGTTGCTCCTGAATCAACTTCTTTGTATCAGCGCTGATCCCCCCGCTTTTTACTCCGTCCAGAAAAGCCCGATAAACCTTTGTGAACTGCTCAATTTGCGTGCCGAGGCCGGCGTCCTCCGCCTCCAGCAGGCCCACCCTCAGAATCTCCGTCCACCACCATCCCCAGTCTGCGGCTTGCTTGACGTGGTAAGGCCCATGCGGTCCCCACATTGCCGGACGCAGAAGGCCCTGCTTGACTTCCTGGGGCTCGAGGTTCAGCTGTGACGGTTTCGGCATAGCCGTCGCCTCCGGCATGACCGCGGCAAGCCGCGGGCCCCACTCCCGGATCTGGGGAGGCGTTTTCTCGGCCGCGAGCTCGGTCAGTGTAAGCGTGAGCTGTGAGAAGGAACGTAGGAGCAGTTGCTGTGCCAGCCACCGTTTGCCAGCGTCGAGATCATGAGGCAATACCTGGCCCTTCTTCGTCCCCAGGGTGGGAACGTCTTCCCCCAGGCAGGTTAGGGCAGTGTCTAACTTCGTGGCATTCCCTTCGTCAAGCAACTTGCGTGCGGTGGCTTGGAGATTGGCCAAGTAACCGTTGGCTGCTCTTTCTTCGTCCGAGATCCCTGTTTGCGGAGTGGGGGAGTCGTTAGGTGCGGCCGGAAGCGGATCTTTCCGGTCCTGGCGGCGAACTGCGATCTCTGCTTGCTCAATCTCACGAGCACGCAGGAACCGGATGGCTTCAAAGCCAGGGCTTAGTCCACGGTCCAGGAGTGCGTCGCGTAACGCGGCTTCGTGCTGGCGAATGAACTGCTCGGAGAAGGCATGCTCGGCGACCGGGTTCGGAATCATCGCACAGAAACGCATTGCGTCTTCGTTGAACTCGGTCCGGATCTTATAGTGGGTGAGGATCTCGAAGTAGTCCAAGTTCAAGGTGTGGCACATGTTCGGGTTGCGGACCTTGCGGGTGATCCGTTGCTCGCTGCCACTCTCGGTGGTCTCGGTGACTTTGGTCGATCGCTGTACTTTCACCCGAGCAGATGACTTTCTCACTCCCTCCCGGATCGCCTTGGTGGTCGTGCGTGCAACGCTGTCCGCGTTTGTCTTGTCGCGCGCGTCCACGTTAGCGCCGATTTTGATCTTGACCGGGCCAGGGTTGTACTGAATATCAACGGAACCACCGCCCTTTAGCTCGAACTCTTCCTTCTTGGTCAGCTCGCGAAGCACCTCGGTACTGTCTTGTGTTTTTTCTTCCTCCTCGGCCGACATCTCGCTATCCGTGGAGGAGGATTGCTCAAGCGTCTTCTTACGCCGGTCCCAAGTGAAGAGCTCGATGGTTACCTCCTCCTGAGGTGCGAGAGCCAGCGACTGCAGGAGACGACCGCGTGAGAAGCCTTCGAGCGTCCACGACTGCTTCCACTCGAAGTACAGGGCGAGGATTACGCCGCTCAGGTCGGGCGGACTGAGGAGTCGCGTGGGGCTGTAGCTGTTGTTGGTGACCGTACCCTTGGACGGCTCAATCGTCATCGTCGGCCCGGCGGCCACCCTGCCGGGGGCGCCTTCGACCGTGGCAACGCTGGCATTTAGTGCCCCTCCTGCCGACGGCTGGGTCTTCTTGAGGTGGACGGTTATCTCGTAGTCTTCGTAGACGACACCTACCTCCCCATCCTGGGCGAGAGCTGTTGCCTGAGCAGGCGTCATGGCAAACATGATCCTCGTGGCACCCGACAACGCCCACGGGCCAACCAGATATGACGCCAAATCAGCCTCGTCGACCCAGTGAGAGACCTTGATCAAAACTTCCCTGCCACCGCCGTTGCCGCCATCCATGCGCCCGCGAGTATTCATGAGACTGGCAAGGCCTGTGTCCACGGCGGGCGATGACCGGGAGTCGGATGTGAACGAGCTGGCTTCCGCTGCCTTGAGCCCCAGAAGCTCACCGAGGGAGATCCGCTCCTGACCGGCGAGGCTCAGGGTGCCATCGGCGCGGGCGCCGCCGCCGGTGGCTCCTGCGCCCTTCTTTCCGCCCCCACTGTCGAGTTTTTTGCCGACTTCAACAGGGAGCTCACGGTCGCCGATGACGAGCTTTACCGGGCAGAACTGGCCAAAGCGAAACTCCTGGAGCAACTCCCCAGCGGGCAGCGACCGTCCGCAAGCGCCATCGATGAATAATTCAGGCTCGGCCCCTGCCATCAGCTGTTTCCACCCCGTCTACCGGTCAGACTGCCGGGCTCATGCCAGGCCTTCAGCGCTGCGTTCCAGGTGTAGCACCGCGTGATTAGCTGAGCGAGCTCGTCATCGCCTTGGCTCTCGTCGAACAACATAACCGCGGTGATAGCCTCACCACCGCGGTGGGCGACGCGCTGAAGGGCGCTAAACCCCTCCCTGGTCAGCCGCCGCTCCGGTGCCAGCTCGAGCGCCTTGGATATCTCCTCAACCAGCTTGTCGCCATTTGAGTCGGTCCGGTACGGCCACTGCTCCTCGGGCCTGCCTGTAAGACCGAAGACGGCAATCACGTCTTTGTCGCGGAGAATAGGGTAGGAATGATCGTCAGCTATGCTCTGCAATGATGACGAACGGCTCCACGTCACGGAAGCACCCGAAACTCCAGCGAGGTAATCACGGAAGGGCCGATGCTCCGTCCGGACCCGTTCGCGAAGCATCGGGATACCTGTCGCCTGACTCCACTCCGCAAACGTAGATGCGGCCGCAAGTAGCCCGTCCCGAAGTCGTACAAAATCGCTCGTCGCCCCGGGCGAGTCCGACGGACCAAACACCGGTTCATACATCGCTTTGCGCTGAACATACGACGGAAAATTCTCATCGTAACCGACGCGTGCCCGCAGACGGGCGAGCCCTAGAGTCGTGGGGGCTTGTAAGTCCACGTACAGGTGCGGACGAAACAAGAAGTCGCCCGCAACTTGGCAGGCCAATTCGATGAGCGGGTCGAGTCTGGCATAAGTGTAGAGCCCAGCCACCTCAAATCCACCGCCTGTTACCGTGTCGAAGGAGGCTCGGTCCGAGATGTCCAGGGTTTTTTTGTCTTTCAGGGACAATTCGGCTGCGGGAGCCGCTGGCACAGGGGGCCTATTAACCATTTCAGTGACCCTACTCTCAACTGGGCAACCAGTTTGGGTTGCCGCCCCGAATTTTGCACTGACCCCATTTCCCAAGGCGGTCCGCACCGGGGGGTCACCACTCTGGGTCGTTCGCCACCAAAAGGCCATCGCATCTCCCAATGCGCTGTCGTTGACCACAGTAGCCAGAGTTCGTTCGCTGAAACGGACGCTACGCAGGCTGCCATTACCGTAGCGTTATTGCCATCGACCAGGCCCCGGGCACGGAGTGCAAAAGCGGACGACTTCGGCCTGGGGTGGTCGTGAGCCCGTGTGGGTGGTCGGGAGCGATCCCTCCGGCTGCGGCATCGAGGACTCGGCTCCGACCAGTGCGGCTGCGATGGTGGGACGCGTCAGGAGATTCCGCTCTATTCGCATGTCACAGCAAAGCTGCTGACGGTGAAATCGCGATGCCTTTGGCATCGAGCATGTGGTTCTCGATGTGGGCGGTCTTGGCCAGAAGGCCCTGATGCGTGTCTTTTCCGGGCCTGGTGCGCCCGGCCCGCAGCCCTTTTCGCGCATGATGCCCCCACGGTCAGTGCAGGGACCCTCACCGCGCGTCCAGCGGCAGGGTCAGCTGATCGCGGCCGGCTCAGCCGAGGCTCGGGAGAGCTTCAACGCCCGGAAAAGCCACACCACAAGAAGTGGTTGGGGCGATCTATTTACCCACAGGTCTGAGGGTGCCTGAGATGGGGGCCACGGCCAACGGACAGCCGGCTGACCACTCCGGCAGAGCTTTAGAACGATTGTCAGACTCCGGAGTGGACTATCTCTTTAGAACCAGCGTGTGACGGTTGGTACTCCTGAGCCTCAAGGGTGCTACTGACCACGCATATTCCTCCTCGGGAAACTGCCAGATGACGCAGGCCATTGACAGCCCGCGCCTGACTGCGGAAAGTCATTCCTACATCTGTTCCAGCTCTTCAGACCCACGCTGGATTTTGGGGGTACCCATGGGCAACGACGGCTATGGTTTTCAGTTAAGCCTGCTTCAATCGTGGCAACTTCTCCGCGGCACCGACATCGTACACGTTGCAGCACGGCAACAACGACTCATCACTGCGCTGGCCATCAACGGGCCCCGTCCCCGAGGTTTTCTCGTCGGTTTATTGTGGCCTGAGTGTCGCGAGCCCAGGGCACTCGAAAGCTTGCGCGTTAGCATCCATCTCATCTCGCGGCAGGTCCCAGGCCTGCTCATCAATGGTGGGGCGGTGCTGTCGCTAAGCGAACTGGTCGACGTCGACCTCCACCGAGTCCGCGCCCAGATCCGGGAACTGAGCCGAGCTGGACTTAATGGAAACGTGGCCTCATGCCTGCACCAGCTACGGGACGCCGACTTGCTCCCGGGCTGGTACGACGACTGGGTGCTCTTCGAACAGAGCAGATTGCGGCAGGACCGGCTTCACGCATTTCAGATCATCGCTCGCGAGTCGCTCAAGCGATGTGACTGTGACTCCGCCGTGGCTGCGTCGGAGGCAGCACTGGAAATCGAACCGCTCTATGAAAGTGCCCTTGGACTTCTCATTCAGGCTCAAAGGCAGCAGGGCAACTATGCTGCGGCGGTCCAGGCCTTCGAGAAATACCAAGCGAAGCTGGATGAAGACATGGGGCTTGTGCC
This sequence comes from Arthrobacter oryzae, assembly GCF_030812315.1. Lineage (GTDB taxonomy): Bacteria > Actinomycetota > Actinomycetes > Actinomycetales > Micrococcaceae > Arthrobacter > Arthrobacter oryzae_B. The sequence goes on from NZ_JAUSSM010000010.1 coordinate 46,670, forward strand.
TTCGGACGCCATTCGGCGCTTCATAGCGGACATTTCGTCACAACCAGGCGCCAAGAGAACGACCTAGACCTTGTCTGGGGGGTTGGTTTGGCCAGACAGCCACTGGTGCACCACGCTTAGCACCTTGTCCGGATCCGCGGTGGAGACAGTTCTGGGTTCACCGCTTGGGTCTTCGCCGTACGTAATCCTGGCACGAAGACTTGGCGTCTGGTCTGGTTCGTGCCATGTGCGGATGACTAGCGTGCTCATGGACGGCATCGCCGTGTCTGATTCGTCTTCATGGGAGATTCCTGGCGGACGATCATCGTTGGTCATGCTATTTCACCTTACTTTGAGCGCATCCGCCGTGGTTTTTTAGCCGAGAGCCGCTGTGGACGTCCCGCCAACAATTGGACTCGGCAACCGGACGTCCCCGGCTGCTTTGATCCTTCTGCACATGAATCAGGAATCAGATTACGTTTACTAAAGGTTTGCTCAAGATCGTCGGCGCTGGCTGACTCAATGTGAGCGTACGTTGCGGCCCTGCGTATGGACGCACTGATGGTAGCGCGTCCGTAACGCCTCAAGTGCTCAAATGGTTGAGGTCTCAGACGCTGTTCCGATGGTGCTCAACAGGGTGATGCCACACGCTTTCGACATGTCGGTGCCACTCGCGAGTATTTAGCGATCACCCTTCTCCAAGCGGGTGGTTTGCATCATCGACACCGGGTCGGGGAGGAAGTCGTGAAGGATCAAGAGGCTCGTCAGAGACTGACCGAGAATATTGAGCTGCGACAGTCAGCGATCAAGCTTCTTCTGCGACAGGACGGCCCTCGTCGGAACAGGCTGGCCACGACAAGCGTGGTTGGTAGCGCGTTGGCTGCGGGCTTTACAGCGGGCCCCGCATTTGGCGGGCCCAAGTTCGCTGCGGGGGTCCAAGGAGCACTGACGTTGGAACAAAGTTCCATAGTTTGGCAGGTGCTCTGTTTGGCAGCGATGCTGATGTCCGTCGTCGCTGCTGTGTCGACCAACTTGGCTAACTCGCACTCAGTGGCCGCAAAGGTCAGTGCAGCAGAGGCCTGCAATGCCCAGTTCGAGGGTTGCAAACGGCGTTGAACTTCGGACGCCTCCCTTTGGAAGATGCCATTCAGCTCTTTCAGCAATACACGACCCAAGTAGCGTTCGTAGACGATGCGGAAGACAAGACTACTTCACCGCGGTGACGAACGTTAGGTCGGAACCGGCAGTAGAGACAAGGGTTTTCCGCAACCGGTCTGCCCTACTTCGGTGGATACTTTGCAGCAGGGTATCTGCCAGGGCTGCCAAGAGCCGCGCACATTCGAAGTCGAGTGCCGGCGGTCGGGAACGGAGGAAATTGATGTGTGGACAATGTCCACACTTTGGGCTTCGGACTGGGCCGTACTGGTGGCGGACTGGGCCGGATTCGGGATGTTTCCGGAGGACCCCAGTCGTTGCAGGGGCGGGAATGCAGTTCGAGTCCCACCTCGGGCACGCATAACCCCTCGTCAGAGGGGTTTTTGCTTTAATGTGTGGACATTCATTCTCGACGCGTCCCCTGACGCTGTTCGCGGTCTGGGCCTGGCGCCGCGGTCGCCTATTCGGTTGTGTGGGTGGCGGGGTCAGGCCCCTGGCTGATGGGCCCTCCGCTTGCTGGAATCTGGGGTATGTGCCGTCCTATCTGGCAGTTCCGATGGCCGGTTGTTGGCCCTCACTAGTTCATGGCCACGAGTTGTGCTGACGACATGACCAAGCCGAATTGTCTTCGAGGATCTTCCTCGGATAGCTGCTTGCTGCGAGCCAGACAGAGGACGCTCATGGCGTGTCTGTCCGGCCAAAGGGGGTGTGCAAATTGTGCACGCGTTTGTGCACGGGGTGGCTTTCGACCCGCATTTTGATCCCTTTCTCATGGTTCTGCCCTCACCACTTCATGCAGGTCTCTGTTGCAGGCGACATGACTTTGCGGCCCCGGATCGTAGGTTTCGTTGGACGTTCCGGGTTCAGCGGGAACGTCTTTGGGGTCATCTGTGGCTGGCGTACGATCCGTCACAGAGTCCAGGTGTGTGGGACCGGGGCTGTTGTTTCCGGGGCCGTTGCTGGTTTGGTTGATCAGTGCGACCTGTCCATAGTTGGACGCCGCGGCTATCGTCTTCCTCCCATGCATAGGGTCAGGGCCGTTCCCGCTAAGAAAGGCGTCCCGAGCAAACTTGCGGTAGACGAGGCGGCTGCCGCGCCTCTCAGAGACGGGCACGTCACCGACGGTCATTCCGCTGAACACAGCGACGATCACGTTGGCGGCACTGGCGTCGTGGACGAGGTAGTCGGCCGCTGGGGCACCGGATGTGTCTGTCAGATTTGTGCGTCGTTCTGATAGCGGAGTCACCGCTGGGTTTGAGGGTCCGGAGGGCACTTGGGGAACCGGGAGCGGTCCAAAGTTTCGCGAGGAAATAAGAGACGGAGGAGCGCCGAACGAAACTTTGGATCGTGAGCGGCGCGTAGCGCCCTGGTTGCGTGGAGGAGCTGCCCAGCGATGATGGGGATCAGAATGACAAACAGCGCAGTTGCTTACTGATCGGAGGGGCAGGCGGCAGAACGGAAAACTGTCCCCCTACGTGCGGCGTTCATGGATATATCCCGGCATGTACGGCGGTCAGCCGGCTCGGCCGCTCCCAACTCTTGCGCCGTTGGAAGGGGCAAGAAACGCGGTGGGATTTCGGACAACAAATCCAATATTCTCAGTCCGGTCCCGCTGTAACGCCGCCCATCCGAGCTCGGGAGAACAGGTTCGGATCGGGACTGCTGATCATCACTTAGGACTGCTGTTGGCGAAGCTCTCAAGCGTTCCCGGTGCTGCGGAGATGATCCTGTCCCCGAGGATGTTGGGTAGCGCCGGGGCTCTTAGGCGCCGAGGTCCGCGGGGTTCATGTCCTTGAACGCTTCCGCGACGGAAGGATTTGCCGCAATCATCTCGTCGGCGAACTGTTGGCCGGTGACGCGGTACTGGGTGAGGTCGTTGGAATCGGCGCTTAATTGGTCCGCGACCGCGGCCCATCCCTCGGGGGTGTTCTCGGCGGACTGGACCCGGGGCAGGCCAGTGAGGACCATCCGACTGGCCCGGCCGCCGCTGACCTGGAACATGTCCCCGTGCACCGTGGTGTCCTGGTGTGAGAGGTACGTGACGAAATTTGCAATGTGCTCGGGCCCGAGCCCGTCGCGGAGGGTACGGATGATGTTCGTGTCGCTGTAGGCGCCCTCCGTCATAGGTGTCCATGCCGTGGGCATCAGGGTTGAAACCTGTATTCCAACGCGGTCTCCCTCCTGGGCAAGGGTGTTGCCCAACGCCCAGATCGCGCCCTTGGCGGCCCCATAGGCAGCGGCGCCGGGATTGGCGAGAATTCCGCTGGAGGAGACAAGGATCAGGCGGCCGGAGCCGGATTTCACCAACTGCGGCCAGGCGGCCTGGGACAGCTCAACGGTGCCCTTGAAAGAGACGTCGAACACCTTCCAGAATTCCTCCATGGGCTGCTCCCCGAAGAGGCCAACGCGGATGATCCCGGCGTTGTTGACTACGATGTCGAGGTGGCCATAGGTATCCAGGGCGGTTTGGACGATCCGGGAGGCCTCGCTGGCAACGTCATGGACATCGACGACGGCGGTTCCACCAGCGGCTTCGATCTCCTTCGCTACCTGCTCAGCATGCTCGCGCGAAACATCGTTGACCACTACCCGGGCACCACGGGATGCGAGGGTGGTGGCGTGGGCCTTACCCATTCCTTACCCGGGCACCACGGGATGCGAGGGTGGTGGCGTGGGCCTTACCCATTCCTTGGCCGGCGCCAGTGACGATGGCAACGCGCCCTTCGAACTTAAACAATTTCGTCATCTCCTTGTGATCAGGCTTCGACAGCCCTATTAGAATCATCGGCGCCCGGACAGGGGCCGACAAGGCTATTACGGGTCTGGGCCGGGGCCACGCCCAAGGGGCGCTGCCCCGGCCCAGTTCCGTCTATCTCAAGCCCACACCCCGGCGTGCGCTTCCGGTCAGGCGGACGCTACTGCCTGGGTATGGAAGGGTTCGCGCAAAGTGGATTCGGGGATCCAGGTGAATCGGTCCACCTCGAAGATTTCAAAGTGGCTGCAGAATCCGATGTCGTCCGCCGCAGCTTCCGTCCACGCCTCCGACTCGGCGATCTTGGCCTTCGACTCCTCGGAATCGAACATCATCACGACAATTGCGTCCGGCTTCGCAGCGCCTCCGATCACCGGCCAGCCTTCCTGCGAATTCTTGTTCATGAACGATTCGTACCAAACCAGACCGGGGATGCGCATTCCGATTTTCGCGTGTACGTCCTTGTAGTGCGTGCGGAAGTCTTCGGCGCTTGTGCCGGCCCACCGGTATACCTCGAAGGCGAGGACAGGTCCCTTGGTTGACATGGTGTTGTTTCCTTTCGTTGGGTTCCTCGTGTTGCGGGGCTTGCTTGGTGTGGTGCCCCGCATCCTGGCCGGGTTCGGCTAGGCAGGTGTGATCCGAACCGGCAGGCTCTTGGGGCCGGACAGGAAGTTCGCGGCCACGAACTGCGGTTCGCCAAGAAGCTCGACTTTCGCTAGGCGGGGGAGAAGCTCCTCGAGCAGGACGCGCATCTCGAGCTTGGCCACGTGCTGGCCGACGCACTGATGCGGGCCGAAACCGAAGGCGAGGTGCTTGTTCGGCTTACGTGTAATGTCGAACTCGTTCGGGCGCTCAAAGACCTCCTCGTCGCGGTTCGCGGAGGGGTACATCAGCATCACGCCATCGCCGGCCGACAACTTGCGGCCGGCGAACTCGGTGTCTTCTGCCACTATCCGGAAGAAGTGCTTGACCGGCGATGCCCAGCGAAGGGCCTCGTCGACGACGCCGGGTATAAGGCTGGGATCGGCGCGCACCGCTTCGAGCTGCTCCGGATGCCGGGCGAACTGCTCGATAGCGCCCGAGATCGTCGATGACGTTGTGTCGTGTCCTGCCGTGGCGATTGCGACGTAATAACCGTTGACGAAGGACTCCGGAAGATAGTCACCGTCGACCTTGGCGTTGGCGATGAGTGAGGCGAGGTCATCCGTCGGGTTCTTCCGGCGGTCAGCGGACAGTTCGTTGAAGTAGCGGAAGAAGTCCTGGAGTGTGGCCTTCCACGCCTTCATGCTCGCGCCCTCGCCGTCCTCGGCGTCGTCCCGCTTGGAGTCGTCATCGGTGGTGCCAAAGAGGTTCTGCGTCAGGTTAAGCATCATCGGTTCGTCCTCCGGGGGGACGCCGAAAAGAGTCATGATGACCCGCAGCGGGTAATACAGCGAGAAGTCCTTAACAATGTCGACCTCCCGTTCGCCGGCCAGCAGCTTGTCGACGGAGTCACGGGCGAGCGCGCGGATCGCTTCCTCGCGTTTGCGGACATTGGCCGGCATGAACCAGGCGCTCGTCACGTTCTTGATCTTGGTGTGTTCCGGAGCGTCCATGTATGCGAGGGTGTCCTGCGTCCGCGCACCGTTGTTCGCTGCCTTGAGGTATTCGCGCCCGGCACGGTCGACGAGGAACGGATCGGCCTTGCCGCTCGAGAAAATCTTGGGATTGCGCTCGATCTCCATGATGTCGGCGTGCTTTGTTGCTAGCCAGACGGGATCGTAGCCGTCGATCTCGGCCAGGCCCAAGGGATTGTTGGCCCTCAGCCACTCGAGCGCTGGGTAGGTGCGCGTCTGCTCCTCGGCGTAGGAGGCGGGCAGCATCACCGCCTCCGCTATGTCGTTCGGGATTCTTGCTGTGTCGGTCAAGATCTCGGTCATGGACTGTCCTTCAGATGGTCGGAATATGGTTCTCGCAGGTCCGGGTGCGGACGGGAGCACGCCCGCACCGCGGAGACGGTCAGGCGTTGGCGCCCGCGGCGGCCGCCAGGTACGGGCAGGCCAAGGCTGCTGCCTGGTCGCGCGCACTGTTGATGCCGCGCAGCAGGTCCGCGGCTTTTTCGCCGATCATGATCGAGGGCGCATTGGTGTTGCCGCTCGTAATCTGCGGCATGACTGATGCGTCGGCGATGCGGAGCCCGGCAATGCCATGGACGCGCAGTTCCGCATCAACGACGCCCGTCTCCGGTGTGCCAATACGGCAGGAACCGGCGGCATGGTACATATGCTGTGTGTCGGCGCGAACCCACTGTTCCCGTAGGGTGCCGGTGACCGTGGCGCCGGGGTTCACCTGCTCTTTCAAAACAGAACGAAGCGGCGTCTGCTGGGTCAGCTCCGAAACGAAGTCGAGGGCACGCAGGACGGCATCGACCTCGTGTTGTTGGCTCAGCAGGTTGCTGACAATACGGGGCTGAGCCGTGGGGTCCGCTGAACGAAGCGTGACGGCGCCGCGCGAGCTGGGACCGTTGTAGGACAGTCCAATGGACATACCGAGGGTGTTGGGGGAGCGGAATCCGTGATCCCAGAACCAGCCCGGCACGAAGATCATTTGAAAGTCCGGGCTGGCAAGGGCAGGATCCGAACGCCAGAAGATCGCGGCTTCGCCGGCATTGGACGTAAGAACACCGGTCCCGGAGGTGCGCCATTCTTCTGCTGCCGCGGGATCGCCGGCTACGGCAAGTGTGTTGTCGGCATCCGTGGCGTAGTGGGTCAACGTGAACGGGTGGTCCTGAAGATTTCGGCCAACCTGAGGGGAATCCAGGACGACGTCGATTCCAAGGGCGCGGAGCTCGTCTGCAGGCCCGATACCCGAAAGCATCAGGAGCTTCGGTGTGTTGTAAGCCCCGGCGGAAAGCACGATCTCACGCCCTGCACGGGCAGTGACGACGTCGCCGCCGTGTTCGAACTCGACGCCGACCGCGCGTCCGGACTCGATGACGACCCGCCGCACGTAGGCGTTGGTCACCAGTTCGAAGTTCTGCCGGGCAAGCGCCGGCCGCAAGAAGGCGTCAGCTGAAGAGCAGCGCTGCCCATCGCGGCCAGTGACCTGGAGCAGACCCACACCCGCCTGCTGCGCACCGTTAATGTCGTCGTTGCGCTCGATGCCGAGCTGGGCCGCGGCCTCAATGTAGTTCTGCTCGTACCCGGAGAACCAGCGCTTCGTCGTAACGCCCATCGGCCCGTCGGTACCGTGGTACTCGTCCGTGATATCGGTGTTCGCCTCGGAGCGCTTGAAGTAGGGCAGTACCTCGTCATAGGACCAACCGGTCGCCCCGTGCTCGCTCTCCCAGGAGTCGAAATCCTCGCGCGCGCCGCGCACGTAGAACATGGCGTTCAGTGAGGAACTGCCACCGAGAACCTTGCCACGCGGCAGGAACAACCTGCGGCCGGCCAAGCCGGGCTCGGGATCGGAGTTGTAGTTCCAGTCTTTTTCTCCCTGGAAGAGGCCGGCGAACAGCAGCGGGGTGCGGATCAGGTCGTCGTCGTCGCTTCCGCCTGCTTCGAGGAGCAGGACGGTGTAGCCGTCCTCACTCAAGCGGCCGGCGACGGCACAGCCGGCCGATCCGGCGCCGACGATGATGTAGTCGTAGTCATGATCTTTCATGATGGTTTCCTCAGTTCCTGCGTTGTGGACGATCGGCGGATATAGGCTGGCTCACGGCGCGTTGTAGATGGTTTTGAGGCTCTGGTAGGCGGCCAGTCCCTCCGGACCTTGTTCGCGGCCCAGTCCGCTGGCCTTGACACCGCCGAAGGGGGAGCCGATGTCGTGGCTGTAGAAGTTGATGCCGACGCCGCCGGTCTGGATCCGACGGGCGACGTCGAGGGCGCGTTCGGTGTCCTGTCCCCAGACCGAACCGCCGAGCCCGAACTCGCTGTCGTTGGCCATCGCGATGGCATCGTCGATGGTGTCGTACGGGATGACGGCCAGGACCGGACCGAAGATTTCCTCCCGGGCGATCGTTGAGTCATTGGTGACATCGGCGAAGACCGTGGGTTCTACGAAAAAGCCTCGGTCGAGGTGCTCGGGGCGCCTGCCGCCGGTGGTGATGCGGCCACCCTCAGCCAGGCCAATCTCGATGTACTTCTCGACGCGGGCGCGTTGCCGTTCCGAGACGAGCGGTCCGACCTGTGTGGCCGGATCGAGTGCGTCCCCGACCCTGAGTGAGCTCACGATCTTAGTGATCTGATCGACGAATTCGGCGTACTTGGCGCGCGGCGCGAAAATGCGGGTGCAGACATAGCAGGTCTGGCCGTTGTTCTGCAGCGTCGCGTCGACGAACTCGGCAGCCAGGGAAGGAAGATCGGCGTCGTCGAGGAGTATCGCCGCGGACTTGCCGCCGAGTTCGAGCGTCACAGGCCGTAGCAGCTGGCCGCACGTGGCGCCGATGCTGCGGCCGGCCTCGGTCGAGCCCGTGAAGCCTACTTTGTCGACGCCCGGATGGCCCACGAGGTACGCGCCGACTTCACGACCAGCGGGAACAATGTTGAGGACACCTGCAGGCACGCCGGCCGCGTGGGCGGCTTCGATCATGGTGTAGGAGTCGATGACGGTCTCGGGCGAGGGCTTGATGACTATCGTGCAACCTGCGGCGAGCGCGGGGGCGATCTTGACGAATGCGAGGGCCTGGGGAAAGTTCCACGGCACGATTGCTGCGACAACGCCCACAGGTTCGTGGCGCACGCGTGTCGGACGACCGAAGATGCCGGCACGCTGCTCTTCGATGCCCTGCTCGCGGATAAGACCCGCGTAGTAGCGCAGCGCAACAGCAGGGAATCCGCCCTCAACTGGTCCGGACATCGAGATTGGCATGCCGTTCTGGCTGCTGACCAGGTGCGCGATCTGCGCACCGCGCTTCTCTAGCTCATCCGCGAAGCGCTCCATGATCTCGGCGCGGCGGCTGACCTCCCACGAAGCCCAGCCCTGTGGATCGTCGAATGCTGCGCGGGCTGCCGCAACAGCCCGGTCGATGTCCTTTTCTTTCGCTTCGGGGACTTGGCCGAGGGGCTGCTCCGTCGAAGGATTGATGGGCCGGAGTACGTTGCTGGTTGAGGGGTCGACCCATTCCCCGCCGATGTATAGCTGGGTTTGGGTAGTGCTTTCGACAGTGACAGTCATGGTTGTTCTCCACATCGTTGTGCTGAGTAGGGGACGGCGGGAAGCCGGGTGTTTGCGGTATAGCCTTGCGAGGACGGGTCCTCGGTGCGTCAGGCGGGAACGAGGTCCCGCAGGGGAACTGATAGATCGGGAAGGAGATCGATGGACGGTGACGCACCGGAAGTGATCCATTTTTTTCCGGCCATAAAGTCCCTAGGTGCGTTGACGGCCTCTACGGCGAGTAGCCGGTCGGCGTCGTCGAGGTGATAAATGGCGAACGAGCCGGATGACGGGTTGCCGCGGACTATCGTGCGTGACGACCCGGCGAGCAGGCCGGCGATCTTGAGATTGGCGTCGTACTGGTCGGACCAGAACCAGGGGACCTCGCTCCGCGGTACCGTCCGGCCGGTGATGGCCGCTGCTGCCTGCTTGGCCTGCTCCGTGGCGTTAGGGATGCTCTCGAGCCTGATCCGCCCGGGGTAGCCCGGTACTTCCCGGCGTGTTACGTCCCCCACGGCGTAGACTCCCGGGAGGCTGGAGCGGGCAGATGAGTCGACGATGACACCGCCGTCACACTCGGCCCCTACCTGCCGCAGCAATTCGTCTCGGGGTTCGGCGCCGACGCCGATTACCACAGCGCCGCAGGGCAGCCGCCTGCCGTCCTCGAGGATGACCGCCTCGACACCGCCGTCGCGGCTGGCGACGATCTCGTGCAGTGCCGCGTTGACGAGGACGTCCACGCCTTTGTCACGGTGGAGCGCAGTCAACGCTTCCGAGAGGTGCGGGCTGGCAACGCGCTGCAGCAGCCGCTGCTCACGTTCGATGACAGTCACCTCGCATCCGCGGCTCCGTGCTGCGGCTGCGACCTCGAGTCCGACGAATCCGCCGCCGATGATGACGATGCGTGAGCGTGATTCAAGCACGGAACGGAATCCTATGGCGTCGCGGAAGGTCCTCAACGACCAGCATCCGCGTTCGGGAAGCTGATGCGTCAACGTGCGGGCCCGTGCACCCGTTGCCAGGACGAGCTCGTCGAAACCGTGCTCGCTGCTGTCATCGAGCGTCGCCGTCCGGTTGGTCAAATCCAGTGACTCAACGCGACGGCCGAGCTTGAGCTCGATGTTCTGGTCGATGTAGTAGGACGGGTCGCGGAGCAGATCGGCCTCGGCGTCCCCGTGCAGGTACGCCTTGGAGATCGGTGGGCGGTGGTAGGGGTGCTCGTCCTCGTCGCCGACGATTGTGATGGTTCCTGTGTGTCCGTACTGGCGTAGGCTTGCGGCCGTTGCGGCCCCGGCGTGGCCGGCACCGATGATGAGAACGCGTGAGGGTGGGGAATCAGAGTTTGACGCCAGGCTCTCGGTGCTCATCGTCAGGCCGCCTCGAACCGGATCGGCAGGGTCTTGGGGCCGGACAGGAAGTTCGCTTCGACGTAGCTGACGGGGCCGGCCAGCTCGATCGATTTCAGGCGCGGCAGCAGCTCTTCGAAGAGGATGCGCATCTCGAGTTTCGCGACGTGCTGTCCAATGCATTGGTGAGGACCGTATCCGAAGGCGATGTGCCTGTTCGGCTTGCGCGTGATGTCGAAAGAGAAAGGATCGGTGAAGACTTCCTCGTCCCGGTTGGCCGACGGGTACATCAGCATAAGGCTGTCGCCGGCGCGCAGCTGGCGGCCACGGAACTCCGTGTCTTCCGCCACAATGCGGTGGAAATGCTTGACGGGTGAAGCCCAGCGCAGGGCCTCGTCCACGAGCCCCGGAATGAGGGAGGCATCAGCGTGTACGGCCTTGAGTTGCTCCGGATGGGCCGCCAGCTGCTGGATTGCCGTTGCCGTCGTCGCCGATGTCGTGTCGTGGCCAGCGGTTGCGATGGCAATGTAATATCCGTTGACAAACGAGTCGGGCAACGGCGCCCCGTGGACTTCCGCGTTCGCGATGATTGAGGCGAGATCCTGGGACGGGTTCGAACGCCGATCGGCAGACAGCTTGTCGAAGTACTCGTGGAATTCGAGAACCGCTGCCCGCCATGCGCGTGCCGCGGCCTCCGGCGTGGCCGGGACGTCAGTGCGCTGCTGCTCCGGATCGGAGTTGCCGAACATGTCCTGGGTCAGCTTGAGCATCGTCGGTTCGTCCTCCGGCGGGACACCGAACAGACTCATGATCACGCGCAGCGGGTAGTGGAGGGCGATGTCCTTGACGAAGTCGACTTCTCCGTCGTAGGAGAGCAATTTTTCCACTGACTGCCGGGCAATCGTCCGGATAGCCTCTTCCCTCTTACGGACATTCGCGGGCATGAACCAGGACGCTGTTACGTTCTTGATCATCGTGTGTTCTGGGGCATCCATGTTGGCCAGCGTGTCGAGGCCCCGTCTGCCTTCGTTCATCGTCTTGAGGAAGTCGGTGTCGACCACTGAATTGATGTAGGGCTCGCCGAGACCGCTACGGAAGACCGCGGGCGTTCGTTCGATCTCCATGATGTCCGCGTGCTTCGTGGCCAGCCAGATGGGAGCGTAGCCTTCGACCTCGGCGCGGGCGAACGGCATGTTTTCGCGTAGCCACGTCAGGGCCGGGTGCACGATCCCGGCTTCGTCCCTGTAGGAGGCCGGTAGAATGACCGACTTGGCGATGTCATCCGGGATGATGATCTGGTCTTGGGTGACGGCAATGGACATGAGGGATCTCCTGATGACGGGTCCCCACGGGAGTGGGGGAAAAGGGGGTGTGTGGTGGGAGCTGCGGGCGGCGCTGGCGGGGTCAGCCGAAGACGCTCTGGTCCTCGTCGCCTTGCGTCCAGACGACTCGCAGGTGCATGCGGGACAAAAGCCAGCCTTCGGGAGTGCGGCGGAAAGTCCACTCATAGGGACCGCCGATGTCATAGTGCTTCGACGGATTCTGCGGATCTTCCACTCCAGCGAACCAAAGGTAGGCAGTGCCGGTGGCAGTATCGCCGTCGATCTCGAACTGCATGTTCGTCATCGAATGCTGCATGGCGCGGTAGGGCTCTTCAGCGGCCTCGCAGACCTCGCGGATCTTCTGCCGGCCATGGTGTGTGCCGAAGGGCCCGAACTCGAATTCCGCATCTTCGACGAAGCACTGGCCCCACGCGTCCCAATCTTTCGCGTCAGACGTGCGGCAGTAGCGATTCATGAGGGCCGCGAGGGCTTCCTTATCCTCAAGCATCCGGACACGGGCTTCGAGTTTCTTGACGTAGTTAGTCAGTTCGGAGTGAGTTCCTGCGGTCTGGTTCATTTCCTGGATGGTCATGGCGTGCCTTTCGTAGTTCCCGTTGTGCAAACTTCGCTGTTCGCTGCGGGGGGTTCTTCCCGTTTGCCTATGTGGTTGTTGCGTCTGTGTATGTGACCGGGGAGCCTCGCCGGATGAGAAAAAGGCTACGGCTGTGACTCCGGTCACGGTAGGGATGAATCGGCTATCGGGTGATGCTTCCCCGGCATTACCGCTCCAGCGGGTATCTGTCCGCGCCGCCCAACGTCTTGATGGTTCTTAAGCCACTTCGCTTGTGTAATGCAGTCCCAGCCAAGGAAGGGCAGCAAAGGTTCGGTCGCACTCTCCCGGGTGGTCATCGTCCTCGGACGGTACAGCCTCAGCCGCAGCCTTCCAGGATCCGGAAAAGAGGCAACGCGATTGATCGGTCATTTTGTGCTCCTTCAGATCTGGGCTTGCCCCTGGAGGGCCTGGGGCGGTTTTGTGTGGTTCAGCCTTGCGTGGGTGGGGTCCGGACGCAGAGTCCGTCATGCTCGGCGCCGAGCAGGAGCTGGCAGGATAAGCGTGAGGTGGGCCGGGCGTCATCCAGGAATTCGATGAGGGCGTCCTCCTCGGGCGCTGGATCTTCGAAGGTCTTATGCCATGGTTCGTCGACGTAGACGTGGCAGGTGGCGCAGGAGCAGCCGCCGCCGCATTCGGCGACGATGCCGTCAATGCCGCGCAAGGTGGCGACTTCCATGAGGCTCATGCCGGGTTCGACTTCAACAGGCTGTTCTTTTCCGTCAGCCGTGATGTAGGTGATCTTGATCATGGAATTCCTTATTGCGTCTGGCGGAACAAGGTCCCGCAGGGGATGTGAAATGCCGCGAAGGGATTAGGGTCGGGCGAAGCGCCGGAAGCCCCGATGCAAACAAGGACGCCGGCCGTAAGCGCCCGTGGGGATGATTTCTGAGGCGGTTTCCGGTCTGTTTCTCGATGAAATGCCTCGTCTGGTACCGACTTTATAGGGGTGATTCAGGTCACGGTAGGCGCCGATTTTGCATCGGGTAATGCCCCTGGAAGCATCACTCCGGGATGCGCGCGCCAGGTGGCCCGCGTCGACCTTCATCGTCATGGACGGCGCATCAGCCTCGATTTCTACCTCCTGGTGGCGGTGGAACGTATACTCAAAGAAATATGTGGTTTAGTGCACACTGTTGTGCCAGGAAGAGGTCGCCCATGGATGTGCGCCAGCTTCAGATGTTTATCGCAGTGGCCGAAGAGGGCAGTATCCACGGGGGCGCGCGCCGGATGATGATGGCGCAGCCGGCCATGTCGAAGCGGTTGCGGGCATTCGAGAAGCAACTGCAAACGCAGTTGGTCCTGCGTTCGCCTCGGGGCATCGAACTGACAGTGGCGGGGGAGGTGTTGCTCGGGGAGGCTTACGAGATTGTCCGCTCGCTGGACCGGACAGTCGACATCGTCCAGCAGGCCGGTCGGAGGCAGAAGACCTTGACCGTCGGATTGATCTCCGGGGCTGCTTCGGCGTCGGAGTTGACCGCAGACATCATCCGGGGCTTTCAGCTTCTCTGCCCTAATGTCACGCTCACAGTTCGTGAGCTGGACTTCGCCGACCAATTTACGGCCGTCGCTGACGGGCATGTCGACGTGGCCCTCGTGCGCGCTCCGTGTGGTGATGATCGGGTCAGTACTACACCGCTTTTTGACGAGCCGCTCGTCCTGGCGCTCAGATCCGATCACAAGCTGGCGGAAGCATCAGGGGTTTCCGCCGATGCGATCATGGACGAAACGATGCTGGCCATGGGCGACGCTCCGCGCTCGTGGACGAGCTTCTGGCATCTTGACGACCTTCGCAGGTCTGCCCCGAGAACCGGCCAGTCCGTCCGCACACTCGCTGAACTGCAGTTCGCGTTGCTGAGCAGCAATGAGGTCATCATGCCGATGACCCTCACAGCCTGGCGCATGAGCGCCCAACATTCCGATCTACGCGCCCTGCGCATCGACGGTACGCCTTCGTCAACCGCTGTTGCTATGAGACGACAAAGCGACGACCGTGAACATGTCTTGGCCTTCACCTCGCACGCCCGTGAGGTTGCACGGCAACTCCTAACGAAGGTGCCCGAAGCCGTGTTGCCGGCCTAGTACGCGGGTCAGGTGATATCGGTGAGGCATTCCCTGATGGTCGATATCTCCCTACCGCCGTGCGCTCCTCCGGCATAGCGTGGATGCTCAATCACTTTGCCCTCGCCGTGCGCGGCCAGGCTCAATGGATGTAGGGCCAAGTCCATATCAAGCATCGAAGGAATATCAATGGATTCAATGCAGGCATACCAAATGCTCGAATGGGGCAGACCGCCCGAGTATCGCGAAGTCCCGGTGCCCGAGCCGAAAGCCGGGCAGCTGCTGGTCAAGATGGCGGGCGCTGGCCTGTGCCATACGGATCTGACCATCATCCACAGCCCTGCCGGGTTCTGGCCGGATCCGCCTTTTACCCTCGGCCACGAGAACGCCGGCTGGGTGGCAAAGATGGGGCCCGATGTCTCCGGGTTCCAGGAGGGTGACGGAGTCCTTATTTCCGCAATGTACTTCTGCAACTACTGTGACAAGTGCGCGCGGGGTTTGCATGAGCAATGCCGCAACATCGGACTGCCTGGCTACGGCGTAGGGTACGACGGCGGCCTTGCCGAATATATCCTCGTCGAGGCGAAGCACGCCGTCCAGCTTGGCACACTCAATCCTGTCGAGGCCGCGCCTCTCGCGGATGCGGCGGCCACTTCGTATCATGCGGTCAAACTGATGATGCCGCAGCTGGTACCTGGTTCATCTGCCGTAGTCATCGGCGTCGGTGGTCTAGGAGCATATGCCGTTCAGTACCTCAAGCAGCTCACGGCCGCCAGAATCATCGCAGTGGATACTGTCGATGACCGCCTCAGCAATGCCAAGAGACTAGGCGCAGACGAGGCCTTCATCTCAGACGGGGATACCGCCGAGAAGATCCAGGATCTGACGCAAGGGGGTGCCGATGCCGTGTTCGACTTTGTCGGCAATACACCAACACTGACCACAGGCCTTTCGTCTCTAAGCCAAGGGGCCCGGCTTGTCGTCGCGGGCATCGGCGGCGGCGAGGTTCCCATGGGCTGGGAGAGAATCTCGATGAATGCGGGATTCATTAACACGCGCGGATTCAATCTTCCCGACCTTAACGAAATTGTGGCCCTCGCCCGCGAGGGCCGTATTGAAATGGCGGCCACCCACTTCGCCTTTGATGCCATCGAGACTGGACTCGACGCCCTGGAATCAGCATCTGTTGCCGGGCGCGCAGTCGTTACGTTCAGCTAACATCCTCTGATCTGGACCGCAGAGGCCAATAGGAGACAGTCTCCGCAGTCGACGGGCGGCGCGGAGGCTGGGAAACGCCTCAATGTCCGCGCGGCCTTCGGCCGCGCGGACATTGAGCCCGTTGCCCGATCAGGGAACTTTGACGCTCAGAGGCCGGCCTATTTGTTGCCCTTCTAGAATTGTGGCTGCCGGCGTTCTGCCGCCGGATACGGCAGTTCCGGGATGAAGCGCCATTGTGCCCCGAACCCGTTGACGGGCTCGATGACTACTGACCCGCCGTCGTGCGTGAAGGGAACGTCAACCTGCGCCAGGTGTGCACCCGCCGCCTCTGGGTCTTTCACCAGGAAGCTGACGCCGTAGTAAAGGTCGCGGCCGTCCGAGAGTTTGGCCGAATAGGGGCTGTCCGGTTCGGGCACGGCGCATTCGAGCACAGTGTCTGCAAGCCGGATGAACGTGCTTTCCGCATCCAGTGCGGCATTGTGGCCGTGGCCAATGACTTGCCCTTCCAGTACGTCTACGTAGAGTTTTGACAGGCGTGCGGGGTTCCCGGTGAGGATTGTGTGGTGTGAGGTCAGCACGATGGAGAGCGGGTCGTTCGGGTCCGGCGAAGGGCCCTTCCATTCGGGGCGAAGCCTCGGATCTGCCTGCCGCGCGTAGTGCTCCCAGTGCCGCTCGCCAGTTTCCTGGAACTCGTATCGGATGCCCGTGTCCTCGGGCATGGTGAACCCGGTGAATACGTCGGAAGCGAATGAGGAGGTGGGAGGCTTGGCATTGGTGATGATCTTTCCCTGCTGGTCGTGCGCCCGGATCCCGGCTCCTGCCAGTTTCTCGAACATCCCGACGGCGTCATCGGTGTACCAGCCCAACCCGATCATACCGTCAGAGACGCCCTTGTACCGGGTCTGGCCCGCGAGAGCACCTTGGGCATGGAGCGTCGGGCAAAGGAAGACCCAGTGAATATCGGTGATGAAGGCGAAAAACGAATAGTTCACCGGATAGTCGGGGTTGAGCAGGCTCAGGTCGAGCGTTTCTTCCCAGCGAAGGTCGGGGCGTTCGAACACCTTTCGGAACCATGTGCGGGCCTCTTCGAGATCGGGAACGGCCAAGGTGGGGTGGTACAGGGCTGGAACATTCGGGGCCATGGTAAACCTTTCGTTTTTCAAACTTGTGAGCGGATAGCTTCGTCGGGGGCCTCGTGGGCCATGTTGGGGCGTGGGCGTATGCGGTGGAGTGTCAGGCCCTAAGGGCGAACTGCGTGGCGGCCTGCCGTGCGACGATACGGCCGAATACGGCGCCCTTGCCGAGTGACGTGCCGGTCATATACGCGGCGCCGTGGAAACCGCCGGTGACCTCGCCGACTGCGTACAGACCCTCGATGACTTCGCTATCGACGTCCACCACCTCACCGCTGGTGTTGATGGTGATCCCGCAGTAGGTCGTGGTCATCAGGGACTTGGCCGGGTAAGCGTAGAAAGGTGCCTGGTCGATTGGCTGCAGCGCACCGACTCCATTGCACAGGCTGGTTCGGCCTAGCTCATCCTCCTGCCGGCCGATGACGGCTTCGTTGTACCGGGCCACGGTCTCAGCGAGGGCGGCTGGGTCGATACCGGCCACCTCGGCGAGTTCTTCGAGGGTGTCGGCCTTGTGAACATGGCCAATGTCCTCCAGCGTGTCGATGTCCTTCAAAGGAATACCCCGGTGGGATTTGGCGCGGACCTTGGCGTCGAAAATCTCGAAGCCGAGCCCCTCGGGCTGGCCCAGCACCTGCCGTCCCAGGGTCTTGTAGTCCTGTGATTCGTCCATAAATCGACGACCGTGCTTGTTCACGACGATCGCGCCCATGTAGTAGGCGGTGAGGAGTTCGTGGAACTCCTCACCTGTCTCGGGATGGGAGCCGTATGTGCCGGAGACGAAGGACATGTCCGCCATGCCGGCACCGAGCTTCCACGCCATCCTCAGCCCGTCACCCGTGTTGCCTTTGCCGCCGTACGGGATGGCGGCGAGCTGCTCGGGGGCGAAGATCTTCAGCAGGTCCGTACCCCGGCTGAACCCGCCGGTGGCGAGTACGACTCCCGCACGCCCGGTGAACAACTGCCTTCCTTCGGGGGTATCAGCCATGACAGCGGTTACCCGGCCGTCGGTGTTTCGGACCAGCTTGTGCGCGCTATGGCTGAGCCGGCTCTGCCCGCCCAGGGCGGTATAGTCCCGGTGCAACGTGGCCAGGACTTCCTTGATCGACGAGTTGTGGCTGCGCCGGGCGGACTGGCCCGAGCTGATCTCAACTTCCCGGAACACCACCCCGTGGGCCTTGAGCCAGCGATAGGTGTCCTTCTGATGGGCCAGGTAGGCGTCCAGGAGCGACCGGTCGTTGCGGTGTTCTCCAACCTCGAGCAGGTCCTGGAGGAATAACTCAGCGGAGTCGTCGATGCCCTCCGCGGCCTGTTCCTCGGTGCCCGTGAACGCGAACCAGCCGCCGCTCATGGCCGAGGAGCCGCCCAGCTGCCCGGTCTTTTCCAGCAGCACTACCGACAGGCCCGCCTCTGCCGCGGACGTTGCGGTTGACTGCCCGGCGATACCGGAGCCGATAACGACCAGGTCATAGGTGTATTCAGGAATCGTCATTCTCCACTCTCCTTCTAGGTGTCTCTTGAATCAGTGGTGCACCCTCGTATGCGCATGGGTGTTCACCCCGTCAGTTCCTCGGTTCGGCCGGCGCCATCAGGGCAGCCGGGACATCCGCGCTGGCGGTGGCCCCGTTCACGAGTTGGCGATCAGTTCTTGGCAGCCCGAGTTCTTCCAAGGGAGTGCGGTACGTTTCGCGGGCGGTGAGAGCGGCGATGGCGGCGATGACGAGAGCGCCCGCGACCATGCAAGCGACGGGCATCCAATTGGTGGGGTCTCCGCGGGTCAGTAGGGTAGCAATTGACGGTGCGAACCCGGATACGACTGAACCGATCTGGAGTCCGACCGCCATGGAGGTGTAACGGACCCGCGCGGTAAACATTTCTGCGTAGAAAGCCGGGTAGATGGCTCCGCAGAATGCCAGGAACAAGCCAACCATAAGCGCGTTGGTGACGAACATCAGGGGAATATTGCCTGCCGATACTGCCGAGAAGAACCCGAATGTCATGACCCCCGTGCCGAGTGCGCCCACCACGAACACGGGTCGGCGTCCGATCCTGTCGGCCAATAAGCCCGCCAGGGGGCGGACCAGCAGGGCGACGATCTGAGTCACGACGGCGGACCACAGTACTGTGGTCCGGTCGATCCCCATCGAGATGGCGAACGCGACGCCGAAAACGTTCATGATGGAATCGGGGACGAAGTAGAGCGTCGCTATGGCGACCCGACTGATACCTTTCCAACTGCTCCGGGCTGCCTCGAAGAGCGGGATCTTCGCCGTCTCGCCCTTCTGTTTGACTTGCTCGAACACCGCGGGTTCCTCGAGCGTGCGGCGGACAAAGAACGCGATGAAGAGGACGACGATGCTGGCCAGGAACGGCAGGCGCCAACCCCAGGTGAAGAGGATTTCGTCAGGCATCGCTGCGATTGGGATTAGGACGAGAGTAGCGAGAAGCATTCCGGCGCCCACGCCTTCGACCGTCCAGCTGCCCCAGAAAGCCCGGCTCCGGTCTGGAGCGTGTTCAATGGTCAGCGAGCTGGCACCTGCGACTTCGCCACCGGCAGAAAAGCCCTGCAAGAGCCGCATGGCGACCAAAAGCATCGGCGCCAGAGGTCCGATCTGGTCGAAGCTGGGAAGGAGCCCGATAACGAACGTGGCCAGCCCCATGATCAGCAACGTTGCCAGCAACGCATTCTTGCGCCCGAACTTGTCACCAAAGTGGCCGATCACTACGGCACCCAGCGGCCGGGCCAGATAAGCGACTCCGAACGTGGCGAAAGACATCAACGTCGCAGCTTCCGACCCTGGGAAGAAGACCACCGGGAAGATAAACGCGGCCGCCGACGCGAAGAGGACAAAGTCGTAGTACTCGAGTGCCCCGCCCAGGAACGCTGAGAGGGCGGCCTTTCTGGTCTGAGCGGTTGCTCCGGTCTTGATCATTACTGGAAACTCCTCGATTGCCGACGTCAAAGGACATCACGTGCTTGGTGGTCTAAGGGATGGACGCGGCAGGCTCGTTATCGCACTGTCCCCGCATTGTTCGAGCCTCATTGGGCGCTACCTAGAGAATGTCTGTGAACAAGGTCATGGTCGAGATCGTTTCTCACTGAACGAGAAGGACAAGTTTCTGCCCGCCGAGGCCTTGGTGGGCGATAGTATCTGCTGTGCAGGCAAATGGATCGCTCGTCCGGGCAGTCTGCGGAGCGGGGCGGGACAGAAGCGGTCGGAGGCCGAATGCCAGCGCAGAACGAGACGATGATCGAACGGGTCATACGCATCCTCGAAGTGTTTGGCGCCGGCGAGAATGCCTTGACGGCATCAGAGATCGCCAGGAGGGCCAAGCTTCCGCTGGCCACTGCTCACCGGATTGTGGGTGACCTCGTTGCCGCCAGGGTTCTGGAACGTGAACCAGACCGCCGGGTGCGCATCGGCTTGCGTCTTTGGGAACTCGCAACCCGGGCGTCCAGCGCCATGTCACTGCGCGATATTGCGCTGCCGTACATGGAGGATCTTCACGCAGTGGTCAAACAGCATACCCAGCTCTCGGTTCTGGACCGACATGACGTGCTCTACCTCGAGCGGCTCTCATCCAAGGACGCCACTTCCGCCAACACTGCGACGGCTGGATCACGCCTACCTGCGCTGCAGTGCGCACCGGGCATCGTCCTTGCGGCGTACTCACTGCCCGCAGTTCGGGACGAACTACTCACCTGGGGCAGGCTCACAGAGTTCAACAAACAAACCGTCATGGGCAGGGATGACCTCAGGAAGATCATCGCTGAGGCCCGCCGGGTTGGCTATGCATTGGCCCCGGGCTGGATACACACCGACGTCTCTGGAATCGCCGTCCCCATCTTGGCGGCGGACGGCGGGGCAATTGCCGCGCTGTCCATCACGATCAAACGCGACAGCGCTGATGAACTCACATACCTCCACGCGCTGCACACCACGGCACGCGCTGTTTCCCGGGCCATGAATGTCGAGAACTTGGTGACGGACCCGCGCTTGAACCTGCTTAAGCAACAAATCCGGAGGGCCACTGACGCCGACTAAGCCGAAGAGGGATACTTGCATTCCACAGTTGCGGCTTCTCGCTGAGTGGGAAGGGGCGTTGTGGGTTCGGGATTGCTCAGAGAAGGTTTCAGAAACCTATGCGGGCCCCGCCTAACGGCAGGCAACTCGCTAAACTCGACCAGCCCCAGAAAGTTGCGAAATGAATGCCACGGCCCTGATGAGTACCGCTGTCCCAATGATGTTTCACCCCACGCTGGTGGTCGACGACCTACGGCAAGCGACCGAGTGGTTCCAAAGGGTCTTCGGTCGTCGCGGGGTCCGATGGGAGGAGAAATACGACTTCTCAAAGCTAAAAGGGGACTATCCCAAGGACTACTCGATCTTCATCCACATCGGTGGTGTCGTAGTTGACGTGCTTTCGCCAAAGTTGCTCGCGCTGCCGGAAGGCAAGGCGGCCCCGTACCCGGAAGGCCACGGACTGTCGGACATTGCGTGGTACACGGAGGATGCGCGCGCCCTGGCGAGATACCTCACCTCACGAGGAATTGGCGTGCGGGATCAGAATGGGTCCCTTGTCGAGGACGGTCACCTGCCGGTCTCCAACCTGGCCGATGATTGCTACATCCTATGGACCCTTCCGGAAGACACCGGCCTGACCTACGAATTTCTTGAGATGGGGGAGCAGCACCGCGAGTTCTATTCAAGGCAAGGTGACCCGCGGCTTAACCCGTGCTGGACCCTGCCGGCCCCAGCCGCTGACGACCCTCTCGGTGTGGTTCGGAACCTGCACCACACAATCCTCACCCTCGACCTTGAGCGGGCCGAGCGGCTCTACACCCAGATCCTGCCCGGGCAGGTGGTCCGCCGCGGCGTAGATGCCCAGTGGGGCGCCGAGAGTGTCTTCATCGAGTTTGCCGGATCAGTGCTCGAATTCGCCCGGCCGAATTCGGGAACGATCACGGATGTCTTTACCGGCGAGGCGACGGATACGGATAGCTACGTTGGCATGACCTACCAGGTAGTCGACCTCGAACGTGTGGCACGGCACTTTACGCAGCAGAGGATCGGCTTTGTACGGGAAGGCGAGACGCTGGTTACCTTCCCTGCCGAAACCATGGGCGTGCGATGGACTTTTGTTGAAGGCCTTCGCCCATGACGGTCCAAACCCGACGAAAAGAAGTTGGCTGTGCATTTTCGAAGAAGAATGCCAGCTGTCCTTGCAGGACGACGTACGCGCGAATTTGCGTGGGAGAACTGCACTTGGTTGTGTAAGACGCGGCGAGTGAGCTCGGTTTCATGTTTGGTGTTTGAAAAAGTCGAAATTGGGGTGTGCACAATGTGCACACTCAGCGCCTCGGTCTGGGCCGTACACAGGCCGGATCGGGCCGGATTCCTTATGTTTCCGGGGGAGCGGCGGGTTTGTAAGGGCTGGAACCCGGTTCGAGTCCCACCTCGGGCACGGCAGATCCCCTCGTCGGAGGGGTTTTTGCTTTAACGTGTGGACATTGTTCGTCGGATGGTCCTCTGACGCTGTCCGCGGTCTGCGCCTGGCGCCGCGGTGGCCTATTTGGTTGTGAGGGTGGCGGGGTCAGGGCCCTGGCCTGTGGGCCCTCCGGCTGCTGAGATCTAAGGCTATGTGTAGTTTCTAGCTGTTTCCGTTGGCCAGTTGTTGGCCTTCACCCGTTCATGGTCACGAGTTGTGGTGACGACATGACCAAGATGAATCTTCTTCAAAGACGTTCCTCGAATAGCTGCCTTCGGCGAGCCACGTATGTTCGCTCATAGCGTGTTTGTCCGGTCAAAGACGGTGTGCACATTGTGCACACCTTTGTGCACGGGCGGCTTTCAACCTGCATTTTGGTCCCTTCCCTCTGGTTCTGCCGACACCACTTCATGTACGTCTCTGTTGCAGGCGACCTGACTTTGCGCGCTGATCGAACAGCATGAGCTCGGCGGCGAGACCAAGAGGAAGCACGCGTGTGGTGGCTTCGCGATTGCCGTGGTGGAGTGACGCCATATGGGACTGTCCGCCCTCTGGCTCGCTCAGGTGCTAACAACGGGGTCGGGCTGACAGGGCGCGAGCACATGCGCCTGCACAACTGGGGAAGGTGCGTCATGGCTGAAATCAATGCGGTGCTGGCCGGAGTGACGGCGGAAGAACTCGAGGAGACGTCGCAACTGGGCGGAAGGGGCACCTGGGGCGGCAACTGATCGATGCGCTTGACCGCTCCGCGGGCGGTTCTGATGCCCGCAAAGACCTCAGCGACCGCATCTTCCAAACCCATAGCTAAAGGCTAAAGCAGGCTCCCAAAGGATAGGCCGCCGAAACGGCTGGCATGGACGCTTCTGCCACGGGTTTCCGGGGAATTTTGGAACGCCGATAGTGGGCCTTCTGTCGTAATTGATAGGACGGCAGGGACCTGAGAGCAGGCCACAGTTGGGGTCACCCCGGATTATCCACGGCTTGGTACGGAAGCCACTCGGCAGCGGAACTGATCGTCCAGATACTCTCCCGACGATTGAACAGGACGTTGCACAATTGCCGAGCTTCGGTTTGCGCTATCTCTCATAGGCGAATTTCCGGCTGTTTCGACATCCTCTCGCTGCGTCTCCCATCTGGGTAGGTGATAAGTGCGTTGCGGACGTGTTCAAAGTGACAGGAGTGCACCACCAAATGCGAAGCGAAAGGGCCACTCCGCACTCCGAGCGAAGGAAAATCCAGACCGCGAGCCCTTCGCCGGAGCATACTCAATGGTGGAGCCCTAGAGAGCGACTGTCTCGTTCCGCTGGGCCAGCCAGCGGCGCCAAGGATCGCCCACCATACGGCGACATGGCGACCTGCGGCGGAAAGATACTCATTGGGGATGCTTCACAGTGGTTGAATCAGAGGTGATGCTCGGCGGAATGCACTGGCCAACACAGTGCAATTGCCCGGCTCCATGGAACTTCTTCCGTCTGGCAGGGTGTTCCCCGTGTTTCGACCACGGTAGGTCGCAGTGGCGTCCGCCTGGCATTAACCGTGGGGTTCTATGAGTATTCGAACGTCCCAGGCGGCAAGCTCGATTTTGGTCAAGTTGGTCAATTTCCGGTCGAGGACGTCGTCCACGGGCGCCGATGAGGCAATTGTCGCTGGTTCCCAGCTCCAGTTGTGTACGAAGTGCACACGTCTCTGGTCGGCGTTCGTTGCCGAGTGAACGGTGACTGCCTCTGGTAGGTCTTCCCAAACTGCAGTTTGTTCCGAGGTAAGCCAGCGGATGATGTCGGCGCCAAGTTCGGTATTTGGCAGGGTGCCGATGGTGGTTATTCGGCCGGACCCGGTTGCCTTGGTGACGATGGCGGGGTAGCGACCAAACTGGGGGTGCCGGTAGCTAGCGAGGACTGTGGCCTCGTGCTCCTCGAGATAATCGACCCAGCGCGTTGCGCGGCTTTCCGTGGAGAGCTGCAAACCCACGGCGGGTTCCAGTGCGAGCGGGATATCGAGTTGCGAGAATTCCTGATAGCTGACCCCTGCCTGTGTGGCGAGTCGGGAGGGTTTTGTTTCGAGCCGGGCTCGGGACTCGTGGTCGGCGTATCCGGTGCGCATGCCGAGCACGAGGTGTCCGCCGGCGTCAGCATAGGCTCGTAGCCAGTCCAGCAATTCGTCATCGGCAATAAACAGGCCGGCAGCGATCAGGACGGGCAATTCCTTAGCCACTTGGGCAGGGTCGAGAGCCTGGCCTTCACCTCCCGCGATCTGCCGGTCGTGAATGATGCGGACAGGAGCTCCTGCATGGAAGGCTCCTTGGTAGAAGGCCTCGAAGATTTTCTCGTAGGAGCGTTCGTCTCCTCCAAGTGAGGCTTCGTTCGCGAAACAGGGCTGGCCGGCCAGTCCCCACTTGGAGTCATTGGAGTAGATCATGCCGATGCTTGCGTCCGGGGTGAGGCCGACCAACGCTTTGTCGGCGGCCTTAAGCTCCGCGCCCAGTTGCGCCAGTTCGCGGTAGACGCGTCCGGGCTTCTGGTCGTGTGGGAGGACGCCGATCCAGTACGTTTCTGTGCCGCAGTGGTTGCTTGCCCAGTGCCAGTATTCGATCATTTCGGCGCCGCGGGAAATGAGTGCGTAAGCCGCCTGCCGCCACTGTCCGTCGAACGCAGGGTATTGCATTTCTGAACCCCCGATAGCGCCGGCGTTAGTTTCAGTGACCAGGAAAGGAGCTTGTTTGGATGAGTACATCCTGTCGCCGCTCCGAAAAAGAGTCCAGGCGCCGCCGGCGGCCCAACCTTGGGATGTGTTATTCGACGACGGGATGGCGAAAGCGTCCTGCATGGCGTAATAGGGGTTGCCGGCCGTGATATCGAAATCGCGTGTCACGTCCTGATCGTGCTGGGAAGGTAGGTCGTACGAGATGCAGGTGGTGACGAACTGTTCCGGCGTGGAATATTCGCGGACGATGGCACTCTGCCATTGAAGGAATTCGGTAGTGAGACGGGCTTGGAATCGACGCCAGGCGAGGTCGTACTGTGGCTGTGCATTGTTGTCGGGGGTCCAGAGATCTGCCCAGGTAGAGAGTTGGTGGGACCAGTAGACCAGGCCCCATTCCTTGTTGAGGTTTTCCACCGTTCCGTACTCATGCCGGAGTTCATCTGTGAACCGCTGGAAGACCCCGCGGTTGTGGAAGGAGCGTAAGCCCGGTTCGTTATCAACCTGGTAGCCAATCACGGCCGGGTGTTTCGAAAACCGTTCGACAATTTTGCGAATGACGCGTTCTGCGTGGAACTTGAAGGCCGGGTGGGTGTAGTCCATTTCCTGGCGGGCTCCCCATCCGAGTGGCCGGCCGGTACTGGTTTCAGCCGCGATTTCCGGGTAGCGGCGTGCCAGCCACATCGGAATCGCATAAGTCGGCGTACCCAAGATCACCGAAATACACCGTTCATGCGCGCCGTCCAGAACTGGTGTCATCCACTCAAGGTCGAAACAGCCATCCTCTGGCTCCCATTTGGACCAAGTGGACTCACCTACGCGGATGACGCTCATGTTTGCTGCCGCCATGAGGTCGAGGTCTTCCTGGAGGCGGGGTGAGGGTTGGTATTCGTGGTAATAGGCTGTTCCGAAGAGCACTTTGCGGGGTCGTTCAGACATGCGATCTTTCTTTCGTTAAGGAGACGGGCATTGAGACATGCTCTGAGGAGGCCGCAGCGCCCGAAGAATTACTTGGCCGTGTGATTCGTATTTGGGTGGTCAGCTTTGAATTTCAAGTACGTTCTCAACATCGGACCAAATGGCATCAGGAATTTCTGCCGCATCATTCGATACGAGCTCGGGGATACGATCTGGACGCGAGACGCCGACGATTTAATCTCGTTCTTCTCATTCATAAACCTCCGAATTTTGCCGTCCGTCACCCTTGGCCGTCGCGTCTTGGTAGGTCTGCGGGCAAACGAAGTCGTGGATAGGGCCGGCATCGCGGCCGGCTACGCCGATGATGAAGGCAGCTACTAGTTGTCGGCGACAGCCGTGTGCAACGTTTTACGAAACGATATCTGCTGCAAGCTCCCGGAGCAAGATCTCGCGATGACTTTGCCTTTGCCTTTGCCTTTGCCGCGGTCATCGTGCCCCAAGTGTCTGTGCTTTCGCAGCCGTCACATGGGCATCGTCATATTGGTCTGTCAGAAAGGAGATGATGCTGTCGGGCGAGACTAGTGAGGTTCAACCCGACCGTGTCGACTAAATCGAGTTCCCTGGGAACGTATTCGGGGGTGTCTTTGAGATAGACGTGGGCCTAAGAGCCAGCCACTCGGACGGTAATGGACCGAGTTTGGTGCGCCGCCAGGGGCCGATCGTTGCGAGCGGGTGGCCGATGGAGCTGAGCACGTCTGCCAGCCTCTCGGCATTCAGCGCCAACGACGACGGTCCCGAGAGGCGATCTGCTGCCGGCTTCCTGAGACCGGGGGCGGCGACAGAAGGCCTTCAAACGGGCCGGCTTCGGCCAACTCGACCACGCGTGCGGAGCGCTTAGCAGAGGAACCCGCAAGCCTGATGGCACCTACTTGGTGTCCAACAAGGGCTGCTTCGCTGGCACCTGTGAGCATGTGCGCTGAGCTGATGGCGCGCTGCCGATAAGGAGGAAAATCCCGAGTCGACCTGTGCAGTTGGTCGACAGGGCCCCGGCTGCGAAATTCGGGCGGCGCTGTTGGTTCAGCTATGATTATGTGCAACGTTGTCCGGCGACGTTATTAAACAATCAGCTCGGGCAGATGTCGCCTGCTATCCGAGCTATGGCGCATGACGTACGTCCACGCTCTCCGCCTCTGTACGACCAATTATCAATCTCGATGAGATCTCATCGCGGAACTCGCCGAAGGCTTAGCCGAAAGGACCATGGAGTGAACTCTTTCCACGAGGGTTGTACCGCCAAGCCACCAAACAACATCTTCCCCAATCTGGGCGGCAACCCTAACGTGACCTCCGCTCCTTTCCAGGACGTGCTCATGCCTACGCCTGCCGCGCTGGAAGCCAGCAACGAAGTCGAAGACTTTCCCGCGGCAGCCTTCCAAGGCAGCAAGGCCTCCCTACGTTCGACCGTTGGCGTAGCAAACACGTCAGGCCGCACTCAGCTGCCTTCACCGGGACGTCCATGGTTTCCATCTAACAGTCGCTCGCAGCATATCGATGTGGAAGCTGCGTACAAACCTCTGAGCGGCTCCGTGCCCCATCAGAAGAAGGTCTTGAGGGCTTCCGAGACCGGAATTGCAGTAGCCCATGACTGACGCGCTCCGCGCCGGAATAGAGCAACCGCTAGGCAGCCGACCCGTCGTGTCCGGGGCCGAACAGCCGATCCTCTCGGGTTTCTACCCCGACCCCACTGTCTGCCGCGTCGGTGACGACTTCTACCTTGCGAACTCCAGCTTCGAGTACTTCCCGGGGGTCCCGATTTGGCACAGCAAGGACCTCGTCAGCTGGTCGCAGGTGGGTCACGCGCTCAGTCGGCGCACTCAGTTCCGGAATGGTTTTGCTTGGCCCTCATCGGGTATCTACGCTCCCACGCTGCGGCACCACGACGACCGCTTTTGGCTGGTCACAACGAACGTGAGCGATTTCGAATCCGGGCAGCTACTCGTCTCGGCGTCGGATCCTGCAGGGCCGTGGAGCGATCCCGTGTTCATCTCCGAAGCGCGCGGCATCGATCCGGATCTCTGCTGGGACGGCGATACGTGTTTCCTGTCCTGGCGGACGCTCGACCCTGCCGCCGAACACGGCCTCCTGCAGGCCCGTCTCGATGTCACCACGGGAAGGCTCATAGGGCCCTCTTACCCCATCTGGCAAGGCAGTGGGCTCCATGGGGCTGAAGGGCCTCATCTGTACCACATAGGTGAGTTCTGGTACCTGCTGCTGGCAGAGGGGGGTACCGAACGCGGACACGTTGTCACGGCGGCCCGAGCGCCGCATCCGTGGGGACCGTTCGAGCCCTGCCCCTGGAACCCGATCTTTACGCACCGAAGTCTAGGACTTCCGGTGCAGAATACGGGTCACGCAGATCTCGTGCAGACATCGGAGGGGGAGTGGGCCGCCGTGTACCTGGGAGCCCGGCCCCGCGGCTTTACCCCTGGCTTCCATGTGCTCGGCCGTGAGACCTTCCTCGCCGGGGTCACCTGGGAAGACGGTTGGCCGCGGTTCGATGAGCACCGTTACGACGTGCCGGTTCCTTACGCCGACTTCGTCGACGACTTCTCCACTCCCGAGCTCCATCACCGTTGGGTAGTGCCCTATGCCGAGCCCGAAACAATCGCGGAACATGAGGGTACACCTGGGCTCGTGCTGCCCCCGGTTCGCGACGGGGGAATCGGATTGTTGTGCGCGCGGGTGCGCGACCATGACTGGACGGCGGAGATGGTCGTAGAGGGAAGCGGTCGCTTCTCGGTCCGGCTCGACGACCGCCACTGGTACGGGTTGTCTCTTGAGGACGGCACCGTGCAGGCCGAGGCGCAGATAGGAGACCTGCGTCAGCAGTTGGGTTTGCGGCTGGTGACGCAGCACGAGCTCGTCCTGCGGATCGAGAGCGTGCCCCCGTTCCCCCATCCGAATTCTTACGGTCACGGGGGACCCGATGACATCCTCTTGTCCGTGGATGACAGGGAGGGGCGGCACGAGCTCGCGCGGATCGACGGCCGATACCTCTCCACAGAGGTGGCAACCGGCTTCACCGGTCGGATGCTCGCGATCGGATCCGGCGCAACTATGGCCCGCGTCCGGTCGGTCTCCTATCGTGCGAGCACCGGATGACGAAGAACCTGCTGAGAAATGCGGGACTAATGCCTGGGACTCACTCAAATCACGTATAGCTTCAGGAGGGGAAAGCATCGCCCCGGCGTCCACCAGTGCTTCTGGTGGTGTCGAGGTTCACCACATTCTTGGCGTCCAGCGCGGAAATTTTTCCGCATGGAGTCAGGCGGTGTCGGCGGCGTTGTAGGGGAGCACGTGTTTGGCGCTCTCGGTCAGCACGAGATCGAACAGTCCGGGGAAGCGCTGGTCCAGTTCTTCTTTCCGCAGTGTGTTGATTCGCCGGGTACCAACGTCGTGTTGCCGGATAACGCCCGCCTCACGCAAAATGCGAAAATGCCGGGTCAGAACCGACGGAGTGACGTCTTGCTTGAAACCGCTGCAGGCCAACCCGGGCGAAGCGGCCAGGGTTACCACGATCGTTAGTCGCGTCTCGTCGGTGAGCGCCCTCATGATCTTGAATAGATCGAAGTCGCGTATCTCAGGATGAACGAGGGGCGAGGAAACGCGACTGGCCATGCTGCAACGCTATCATCACCCCGCATGTTCGCTTAAATGCGTACATAGGATTACATTGGGGGCTGGGATGAATGTTCATCCCAGCCACTCATTGTTTAAGGAAGAATGCCATGCCCATGTCCACTTCAAATCCCACGTCCCCTCCAACGCTCTTTTCCCCGCTATCCCTTGGAGGGCTGGCCTTAGCCAACCGAATCGTCATGGCACCACTCACCCGCGTCAGGGCCGGAGCGAGGGGGGTGCCGGGTGACCTGATGGTCGAGTATTACCGACAGCGATCCAGTGTCGGACTGATTGTTACCGAAGGTACGTACCCAAGCCTTGAATCTCAGGGATGGGTTGGAGCGCCTGGCATCGCAACCGAGGAGCAAGGCGTCGGTTGGGGGCGGGTGTTTGATGCCGTCCACGCGAGCGGAGGGCGCATCTTCATGCAGATCATGCACGCGGGCCGTGCCGGGCACCCTGAAGTCAACGGGGGGCGCCGGATCTTAGCTCCCAGCGCTGTCGGAATTTCTGGAACAGTGTTCACCGAACGGGGACGGCTGCCATTTCCCGTACCCGAAGCAATGACATCAGACGACGCTCGTCGAGTGGTAGAGGACTTTGTGTCTGCGGCCCGTCGGGCAATCCAGGCGGGAGCCGACGGGGTGGAAATTCATGGTGCAAACGGGTACCTGCTCCATCAGTTCCTTTCCCCTGCCGCCAACCAGCGGGTTGATGAGTACGGCGGCTCTCCAGAAAAGAGGATTCGATTCGTCGTCGACGTGGTCACGGCCGTAGCTGAGGCCATTGGCCCTGGCAGGGTTGGGCTGCGGATCTCGCCGGAGAACAACAGCGTCGGTGACGTCTCTGAGACGGACCCCCAGGATGTCTTGGCAACTTATGGTGCATTGGTAGACAACCTGCGCCCTCTGGGGCTGGCCTATCTCTCCATGCTGCACGGTAAGCCGACCGGGGACCTGGCTGCAGAGCTCCGTCAACGGTTTGCTGGAAAGTTCCTGATCAACAGCGGCTTCGAAGGTGGGCAGACCTCAAAGGAGCAAGCGTTGCGTCAGATCGAGGACGGACATGCTGACGCCATAGTTGTAGGACGGGCGCTCATCGCCAATCCAGACTTGGTGGAACGGTGGCAGGCAGGGCACACGGAAAACGAGCCCCGACCTGAACTTTTCTACGCATCCGTGGCCGAGGGATACACGGACTACCCTCGCTACACACTGAATTAGCGATTCATATTTTCGAACCAGGGCTACCGCTGGAGCCCGGATTGATGCCCGGGCTCCGGCGATTGCATAAATGAGTAGCGATCCCGAGCGGAATCGGTCGGGGCTCTGCCATCCGCTGGCATAGACATCGTGCTATTGCTCCACGGTGACTCGGGGGAGGTCTATCTTAGAAGTCGGTATGGAAACGCGTACTCGCCGCTTGAGCAGCTCAATCGCCACCCGGTCAAAGCGTGCCTATGAGGAGGCTACGCCACCTGTGGTGCTCTTTCCCGTGCGGGTCCAACGGATTCACGCAACAGAATCTCGGAACGAATAAGGGTGGGCAGTGCCGTGCGAGGCGTATTGCGGACTCGCCTCATAAGATCCATCATGCTCCTGCCACCCAAGGCCTCGTGATCCATACGAACCGTTGAAAGTGATGGGACGAGAAAGGAAGATTCTTCCAAGTCGTCCCACCCAATGACGCTGATGTCGTTCGGAACTTTGAGGCCGTTTTCGTGCAGGGCCCTCATCACACCTATTGCCATGTGATCGTTTGCGGCTATCACGGCTGTGACATGGTCAAGGGCTGCGATTCGTAGGCCAGCGGCGTGACCGGAAGCTATGGACCAGTCCCCATATCCGATGCCATGCGAAGTCACGCCCATTTCCATGATGGTTTCCCTGTAGACCGCAGCGCGACTACGGGCCGCGGGCCAAGCCGATGGGCCAGCTACGTGGAAGAAGTGACCATGACCTAGAGATACCAGGTGGCGCACCACCCTGGCGGTCGGTGAACCATCGGCAAGAGTGCCTGGTGCGCGCAGAATGTCGTCATAATCACCGGCCACCACCAGCGGCGGTTGGGTAGCCGACTGGCTCGAGACGGGCCTCAGCAGCGGTGCAAAGGAAAGGATGCCGGCGACGTCGCTGGCGGACAGCACCCGACGAAGCTGGGATACAACGACCTCAGAATTTCGATCCAACGTAACGGTTTCCACGCGATACCCATTGGCCAAAGCTACCGTCTTAGCGCCGGTGAGCATCTTAGCCGGGACATGAATGGAGTCGTCCGGAACAACGACGAGGATTTTGTCGGGCTCTTGTGATCGAAGCGCACGGGCGGCGAGGTTTGGCGTGTAATGGAGCTCGGCCAATGCTTTTGAGACTCGCTCCACCGTGGTTGGCCTCAATGAGCTGCCGCCCCTTAGATACCGAGAGACAGTCTGGTGTGACACGCCTGCCAATGTAGCCACGTCATATAGGGTTGGCTGCCGTTGCTTCGGACTGACTAGCGAGTCCACGGCTGGTGACGAAGTTTCTTCGACAGCCATTGCGACTCCTCCTTCAGTGGCAACCAGTTGCTGCTGGTTCTGTGGACCCAGACGCGTGGTGCAGAGCCCCGATTGACGACTCAGTCTCATCCTTTGGAAGACGAATCCAGGCGCCGCCTAGTGCTGGACTGAAACCGACCCGGGCTGTCCGACGTGCACGGGCGCGGCGCTGGTGTGGCGGGGCACCAGCTGGGGTGCAATCACGTAGTGCGCCGGTTGAGTCCTGCCTTCAATACGTTCGAGCAGTAACCGGGTGCTGTTGGCTCCCGTGAGCTGGCCTGACTGGTCCACTGTGGTCAGTGAGATCCGGCCGATGGCCGACACGTAAATGTTGTCGTAGCCAGCGACCGTAAGGTCTTCGGGAACCTGGAGGCCGTGTTCTTCTGCGGCACGGAGGACACCAAGAGCGGCGATGTCCGCTCCCGCAAAAATTGCCGTGGGCCGGTCGTTTCCAGATAGCGCCTGAACGGCCGCGTCATAGCCGCCGATTTCGGAGTAGGTGGTTTCAACGATCTCCGGCACAAGTCCGTGGCGGGTCATGGCTTGCTCGTAGCCATACCGACGGGCTGTATGGGACAAAACGAATGGCTCAAGCCCACCAGAGGGCATGCTTGTATGGACGATTCGTTCGTGGCCGAGCGAGACCAGATGGTCAACCATCAGTCGGGCGCCCTGGTACTCGTCGTCTACCACAGTGTCAAAGTTGATGGCTGTACCATGCCGTGCCACAACTACCGTTGGGATCTTGGCGCCCAGCTCCTCCAGCCACTCCGCTTCCATCCACGGGGCGACAAGAATAAGGCCGTCGACCTGCCGGTCCATTAATGCTTCTATGCTTCGCTTCTGTCGTGCGGGGGATAGCCCACCCGCAATGAGTACCTCTTGGTAAGGGGTACCTTCGAGAGCGTCGGTGATTCCCTGAACCACTTCGGGCTGGAACGGCGAACTCATTTCCACGATCATGACCCCGATCGTGTACGACTTTCCGCGCATAGCCCTGGCGCCGGCGTGCGGGCGGTACCCCAGTTTTTCGATGGCGGCTGTGACACGCTCCCGCATTTGCGGGCTTACTCCGGAGGCACCCCGGATCACCTTTGACACCGCAGAGAACGACACGCCCGCTTCGCTGGCAACGTCCTGGAGAGTTGCCCGCCGTGGTTTGTCCGTAGCTGTGGTTCGTGTGGGTGTCACCGACGACCCCTTCTGTGTGAGTTCTAGGCTAGCTCAGTGTATCGCGCTGGACAACGTTGCACCACTAGCAGCGAGACCTCCGGTAGGAACAACATTTTACAAATCAATAAACCCGTCGAAAATCCTTATATCAAGGGGCTAAGGGGACCTGACTGTGAGATGAGCAACAAAACTCTCTTGACGGTGTTGAAACTCTGGCTTAGTGTTCTTACGGACAACGTTGCACGCACTGTGTTCTAAGTCATCGACTGGAAGATTTTGGCGGCCGTTTCTGGCAGCGTTCCTGCCCTCAACAACAAAGGAGTTATTCATGCGGCGCACACGACGACGTGCTCTAGTCGCCCTTGCGGCCCCCTTGGCAGTCGGGCTTCTAGCCTTGACGGGATGCACAAGCGGTGGCCAGGCGGCCAACACAAGCGGCAGTTCAACCAGCAAAGACCTTTTGACTCTCGGCATGACGGCCGACATTCAGGGCTGGGACCCTGCTATCCAGCCCAGCTACCAGGGGTGGAGTGCCAACGCGGTGTGGGATTCCCTGCTGCGATGCGACAAGAACGGCAAGCCGGAAGCATCACTGGCGGACAAATGGGAATTCAGCGCTGATCAGAAGACGGCGACCCTTCACATCCGCGATGGCATCAAATTCTCTGACGGCACCCCCGTTGACGCCGCTGCGGTGAAGACGAACGCTGAGTACTATGCGACTGCCGGGGGAGCCGCCAGCCGGTGGGCCGGTATTACCGTCACGACCCCTGACACTCAGACGGTGGCCATTTCCTGGCCAGCCCCAAACCCCCTGATTGCGCTTCGTATGTGCGACTCCAGCATTGCGTCCCCGGCGTCCATCCAGGGTAAGAAGTTTGACGCACCGGTGGGTTCCGGGCCTTACATTCTGGATGTCGCAAACACCACCCGGGGCTCCGTCTACACGTTCACTAAGAACGACTCCTTCTGGGACAGCGGCCGCTTCCCATATAAGAAGCTTGTCCTGAAGGTTTTGGAAGACGAGACAGCAGCGGTCAACGCCCTGAAGACAGAGCAGATCGACGGCACGATCGTTTCCTCGGCAACCTTGGAAGAAGCAAAAGGTGCAGGCCAGAACATCCAGACACTCAAGGGCAGTAGCACCACACGCCTGCTGATCACAGACCACCTGGGCGAGAAGGTCCCGGCTCTGGGCAACCTCGATGTCCGTAAAGCCATGAACATGGTCTTTGACCGTAATGCAATGTCCGAGAAGCTGTACCAGGGGCACGCGTCACCGGCTTACCAGATCTTCCGTGAAGGCAGCGATGCCTACATCCCGGACATGAAGGACCCGTACCCCTTCAACGTAGACGAAGCCAAGAAGCTGATGGAAAAGGCCGGATACTCTGACGGATTCACCCTGCAGATTCCGACCATGACCGGCCAGAATCACGAAACTCTGATGCCGTACATCACCCAACAGTTAGCGCAGATCAATATCAAGGTCGAGCAGGTTGCCCTATCGGGACCGAACGCCATTTCCGAGCTTCTCAGCGGAAAGTTCCCCGTGCCGCTGTGGCAGCTGGGCAACTACGGCGAATCCCTGCAGGACATCAGTGACTACGTCCTCAAGGACGGCATTTGGAACGTCTCCCACCAGCCGGACGCCAAGGTAGAGGAATTGTGGAACACGGTCCTAACCGGATCCGATACCGAACGCAAACAGGCTCAGCAGGACTTGAACAAGTACGTCACCGAGCAGGCCTGGTTCGTTCCGATGGCCTACATGGACCGCTTCTACGCATCCAACCCCAAGGTTGACGTCCAGGAATCCAGCGACTTCTCCGGTCTGCACCCGCTCCTGCGCGACTTCAAGTAACCGACCACACGAGACCCAGCGACCACAATGATGTTATCTCTACTCAAAAGCCTTCTCCGCTCCGCGGCCATACTCCTCCTTGTCAGCTTCGCAACGTTCTGTCTCATGTTTGGCAATGGAACGGGAATCGCCAGGGCCATCCTGGGCTACCAGGCCACAGAGTCTGATGTTCAACGCAAAGTGGTTGACCTGGGCCTCGATCGTCCGTTGCTTGTGCAATTCGGCGACTGGCTGGTCAACGCGGTCACCGGCAACCTCGGCGAATCCTTCTTCACGGGACAAACCGTGACGTCGGCTCTTTCGACGAGGGTGCCGGTGACCTTGACCTTGGTCATCACCACCTTGATCTTTACCTTGATTCTTAGTGTCCTCCTAGGCGTGGCAGCGGCAGTCTACGGCGGCTGGCTGGACAAGGCCCTCCAGTTCATTTCCGTTCTGGGCGCCGCCGTCCCGCCGTTCATCATCGCCATTGCCTTGGTTTTCACATTCGCCATATCTATTCGGGTGTTCCCGGCCACAGGTTACGTTTCCCCTGACCGGAGCTTCAGCGGATGGATCCTCTCGGTCACCCTGCCAGTTATAGCGTTGCTTATCGGCTCAGTGGCCAGCGCGGCCAGCCAGTTCCGCGGAGCTGTCCTGGACGCGCTCTCCAAGGACTTTGTCCGGACCCTGCGGGCCCGCGGGCTTAAGGAGTCGCACGTGATTTTCAGGCATGTGCTCCGGAACGCCGGCGGACCGGGCCTGACGGTCCTCAGCCTCCAGACCTTGGGACTGCTCGGCGGTGCAATTTTCGTCGAACAGGTCATGGCGCTTCCCGGGATGGGGCAAATGGCCAACCAATCCGCCCAGCAAGGCGACGTACCCATGGTGATGGGAACCGTCGTGGTGACAATCATCATCGTGTTGTGCGTGAACTTCCTTGGCGATCTCGCCAATTCTGCGTTGAACCCGAAAGCGAGGACCCGATGAGCGCCGAAGCCAGCCTGATTGAGACTGAAGCCGAGGTCCCCGCGGCCGGCCGTTCCGTACTGCGGCGACTGTTGACAAACGCGCAGGGCATGATGTGCATCGTATTCCTGCTGCTGGTGATCCTGTTTGGGGTCCTCAGCCCCTGGCTGGCACCCTTCCAGCCCAATGAGGCGGACCTCAACTCCGTGAACGCCCAGCCATTCTCCGAAGGGCATCTCTTCGGTGCCGACCGCGCCGGTCGCGACATCCTCGCACAGCTCATGTGGGGTACCAACGGCACCCTCCTTGGATCATTGCTGGTGCTGGTAATCGCGGTCCTGCTCGGCGTAACCACCGGCCTCCTTTCAGGCTTCTACAGAGGCAGATTCGAAGCCGTTGCCGGCTTCGTCACCGACCTCATCATGTCCCTGCCAAGCATCGTCCTGCTGATCGCTCTCTTCGCGCTCACAGGGCCCAACGTCATGGTCGCCATGGCAGTCTTCGGTGTCCTGGTCGCCCCGACGTATTACCGTCTGGTCCGCTCGGTCGTTCTGGGTGTCCGGACGGAGCTGTACATCGATGCAGCAAAAGTTGTCGGTCTTTCGGACCAACGCATCATTGGCCGGCACGTGCTCTGGGCCGTAAGGGCCCCCGTCGTTATTCAGAGCTCCTTCGTCGCAGCGTCAGGTATCGCCATCCAGGCCGGAGTCGAGTTTCTTGGCCTCGGCGATCCGGAACAGCCGTCATGGGGCGGCATCCTGCAGAACGCGAACAGCAACATTTACAACAACCGGTTCGGAGTACTCTGGCCGGCGCTCCTGATCAGCCTCACCATTCTCGCCCTCATCCTTCTGGGGAACGTGCTCCGCGACGTCCTGCAATCCTCGGCTCACAACAAAACATTGAAAAGGTCACGCCGACGAGCATTGCTCACTGATGCCCAGAATGTGCGGACAACGTCCGCTCCCTCAGGATCCAACGAAGCACTCCTGTCCATCCGCGGCCTGAAGGTCGGCTATCCGGACGGCCCCGACCGTGTCCGCACGGTGGTGCACGGCGTCGATCTGGACGTCCGCCGCGGCGAAATCCACGGACTCGTCGGGGAATCCGGATCCGGAAAATCCCAGATGGCCTTCTCAACGCTGGGCATTCTCCCCAAGGAAGCCCTCATCCTCGGCGGCAGCATCTACCTGGACGGCGAAGACCTGTTGGCGGATGACAAAGCACTCAAGAACGCGCGCGGCCAGCGCATCGGATACATCCCCCAGGAGCCCATGTCCAACCTGGACCCCTCATTCACCATCGGCGCCCAGCTCGTCTACGGTCTCCGGGCCGTCAAAAAGATCAGCGACAAAGGAGCCAAAGAACAGCTGATCGCACTGCTAACACGGGTGGGCATCCGCAACCCCGAAAACGTCATGCGCCTCTACCCGCACGAAATATCCGGAGGTATGGCCCAGCGAGTCCTGATCTGCGGTGCCGTCGCCGGAGACCCCGATCTGATCGTCGCCGATGAACCAACCACCGCCCTGGACGTCACAGTGCAGGCCGAGGTACTTGAACTCCTGCGCGAACTCAGTACCGAACGTGGCCTGGCAATGATCCTTGTCACCCACAACCTGGGCGTCGTCGCAGATCTTTGCGACACCGTCAGCGTCATGAAGAACGGCCGGATTGTGGAACGAAACGACGTCGAATCCCTGTTCAGCAACCCCGAGCAGGATTACACGAAAGCGCTGCTGGAATCCTCGCGCAGCGTAGAACTGATGGAGGCGTAAAGATGACTACTCCCATACTTCAGGTCGAAAACCTCGTCGTGACCTATACCGGGCGCCATGGGCTTTCCAAGAAGGTCATCGATAATGTCAGCCTGGAACTGAAGGCCGGCGAAACCCTGAGCCTGGTAGGTGAATCCGGGTCAGGCAAGACAACCATCGGCAGGGCCATCCTCGGACTCGCACCCGTCACGGAAGGTTCCATCAAGTTCCGTGGAGACACCATCAGCAACATCTCCCGCTCCCAGCGGCGGAAGGTGGCCCGAGGAATCCAGGTGGTCTTCCAAGACCCCTACTCATCCTTGAATCCGTCAATGACGGTCGAGGACATCCTCGTGGAGCCCATGGCCGCCGCTGGTGCCTCCGGAGGCCGCCACCGCGTGAGGGAGCTGCTCGACTCTGTTGGGTTGCCCAACGACTCGGGTAGCCGCTACCCGAAAGAGTTCTCCGGTGGACAGCGCCAGCGTATCGCCATCGCACGGGCACTGGCTCTGGATCCGTCCGTCATCATCTGCGACGAGCCCACCAGCGCACTGGACGTTACCACTCAGGCCCGTGTTCTCACCCTGTTCAAGGAACTGCAGGAACAAACCGGGGTCGCGTACTTGTTCATCAGCCACGACCTGGGCGTTGTGAACTCCATCAGCGACCGCATCGCCGTGCTGTATCAAGGCTCGGTCGTTGAAATCGGGGAAGCTGATCAGGTAGCCCGTGCACCACGCCACGACTACACCCGCCGCCTTCAAATGGCAGCGCCAGTGGCAGACCCGAAAAAGCAACGCGAACGCCGAGCCGCCCGCCTGCAGTTCCTGGCCGCCGAGAAGGCCACGGAAACTCTCCGAGGCGCCCCGGCCCAGCTCTGACCCTCTCGCTTAACCAGCTGCCCCCTTCCTAACAGGGGCCGGCGCCCGATTCAACACCGTCTGGAGACACTCATGGCACACGCTGCCGCTCCCCAAGGCCTTCGCTTTGACCAACGCACCGAAACTTCACCCGTTATCGGGCTGGGTACCGGAACACCGCGACTCTCATGGTTTGTGCCTGTCGCCGATGCCGAGTACGAACAGACTGCCTACGAAGTCGAGGTGACCCGCGGTGAAGCAATTGAGGTCTACCGTGTCGAAAGCAACGAACAGGTGCTGGTCCCGTGGCCCGCGCCGGAGCTGAAGTCCAGGGAGTCCGCCGCCGTGCGGGTACGTGTCACCGATGGTGGGGATTGGAGTGACTGGAGCGAAGCCTCAACGGTCGAAGCCGGTCTTCTGAACGCATCAGACTGGGAGGCTAATTTTGTCAGTCCCGTCGAAATTGGCGCAGCCGGCATGCCGGCCCCCGTCCTCTCCGGCGTTCTGGACCTGCCCCCAGACATCACCAAAGCGCGTCTGTACGCCACGGCCCACGGCATCTACGTCCCGACCGTGAACGGCCAGCGCATCGACGACACGGTGCTGGCGCCGGGATGGACCTCGTACGAGAACCGTCTTCGCTACCAAACGTATGACGTCATGTCGCTGCTGCGCCAGGGCACGAACCACCTGGACATGCTGCTGGGCAACGGCTGGTACCGCGGACGACTGGGTTTCGAAAACAAGAGCGCCATCTACGGAGACCGCCTCGCCGTATTGGCACAACTTGAAGTCACCACGGCGGACGGCGCCTTCCACGTTCTCCTGTCCGACGATTCCTGGACCGCCCGCAACAGCCACATCGTTGCCGACGACCTTTACGACGGCCAGAGCACCGACCTGCGCGACCAGGCCGGGGTCAGCACCGCTCCCTCCAGCGCGGTCGAAGTCATTCCCGCAAATCATTCTCTCCTTGTTGCCCCCGAAGGCCCGGCTATCCGTCCAACCGATGTGCTCCCGGCGGTGTCCGTCTTCACTTCTCCTTCCGGGAAGACGCTGGTCGACTTTGGGCAGAACCTCGTGGGATGGGTCCGGATTCGGACTCACGGCCTGCCGCGGGGCAGTGAAGTGGTCATCCAGCACGCCGAAGTTCTTGAACACAATGAGCTCTGCACCGAGCCGTTGCGGTCGGCGAAAGCCACCGACACCTTTGTAGTGGCCGGGGCCCCGGACGAAACCCTGGAACCCTCCTTGACGCTGCACGGCTTCCGCTATGCCGAAGTCACCGGCGTCCCGGACCTGAAGGCCGAAGACATTGAAGCCGTCGTCATCGGTTCGGACCTAAAACGTACCGGCTGGTTCTCATCCTCGGACGAGCTGCTGAATCGGTTCCACGAGAACGTTAACTGGAGCATCCGCGGGAACTTTGTCGATGTGCCAACGGACTGCCCCCAGCGTGACGAAAGGCTCGGATGGACCGGCGACATCCAGATCTTTGCTCCCACAGCCTCGTTTCTTTATGACATTGGCGGGTTCCTTGGTTCCTGGCTCCGCGACCTGGCCGCCGAGCAGCTCCCCGACGGGTCGGTACCTCACGTGGTCCCGGACGTCATCCACTCGGATTTCACCAACACCCCCACAGCTGCCTGGGGAGATGCAGTTGTACTCATCCCGTGGACGTTGTACCAAAGGACCGGCAACCGCCAGATTCTGGAACAGCAGTATCCAAGCGCGTGCAAATATGTCGCCAAGGTGGCCGCACTGGCCGGTGACGACAGGTTGTGGACAGGTGGTTTCCAATACGGGGACTGGCTCGACCCCAGCGCCCCTCCGGAAGACGCTGCCAGGGCCAAAACGGACCCCGACGTCGTCGCGACCGCGCATCTGGCGCGTTCGGCCGAGGTTCTGGCCTATACCGCCGCCGTACTCGGTCACGATGAGGACGCGGCTACCTATCACAAGCTCGCCGAAGAGGTGCGAGCCGCGTTTGCCCGCTCCTTCGTGACCCCCTCCGGCCGGATCCTTTCCGACACCCAAACAGCGTATGCAATGGCACTCGAGTGGGCTCTGCTGCCCAGCGAAGACCAGCGCCAGGAGGCGGGGCGACGCCTCGCCGACCTGGTTCGCGTCAGCGGTTTCCGGATCAGTACCGGTTTCGTTGGCACGCCGCTTGTTTGTGATGCCCTGACCGCCGCCGGTGAAGTGGACGTCGCCTACCGTCTGCTCCTCCAAACCGGGTGCCCCTCCTGGCTCTACCCCGTCACGATGGGCGCCACCACTGTCTGGGAACGATGGGACAGCCTGCGACCGGATGGCAGCGTCAACCCTGGCGGTATGACCTCATTCAACCATTACGCCCTGGGTGCCGTGGCGGACTGGCTGCACCGGACCGTCGCCGGCCTGGCACCTGCGGCGCCTGGGTACCGGATGATCACGGTCCAACCACGCCCGACGGCGGCCCTCACCCAGGCATCTGCAAGGCACCTCACCCCGTATGGTGAAGCCTCGGTTCGGTGGCGGCGCGTAGGGGGAAACTTGACCCTCGACGTTACCGTACCGGTCGGGACCACCGCTGCCGTTCATGTCCCCGGTACCAAGGAACCCGAAGTGGTTTCGCATGGAACCCACACATGGACCGTTGCCGATCCCATTCCGGACACCGGGGAGGGCAACGCCCTCACCATCCGCGAACTGTTGGATCGTCAACCCCTCACTTGGTCGGCCGTGGTCGACGCTGCCGTCGAAACCGGCATTGCCCCCGAGGGTGAAGCCCAGACCGCTGACAAACTCGCCAGGTACCTGGACGAGCCCGTCGGCAATCTGGGATACGCCTTGGTTCCCGAACCGTGGATCAACCGAAGCGTTCCTCTGCGGGAAAAAGTAGCCCAAATCCTGAAAGGCTCCCAGGCATGACAGCGATCTCAACGCACGTGACCGCAGAAGGGCAGCAGATGGCGAACTCTGCCATCCAGCCGATCCTTCCCGGTTTTTACCCTGACCCCACCATCTGCAGGGCAGGGCAGGACTACTACCTGTCGACCTCCAGTTTCGAGTACTTCCCGGGTGCGCCCATCTTCCACAGCACGGACCTGGTGAACTGGACTCAGACGGGGCATATCCTGGACCGCCGAAGCCAATTCAGACTGGGCAACCCGCTTCCATCGACCGGCATCTATGGTTCCACCCTTCGCGAGCACGACGGAATCTTCTGGTTCGTTACCACCAACGTCAGTGACTTTGGCGCCGGGCAGGTGTTGGTGCACGCGACCGACGCCGCCGGCCCCTGGAGCGAGCCGGTGTTCATCGGGGGTGCCATCGGCATCGACCCTGATTTGTGCTGGGATGACAACGGCGACTGTTACCTGAGCTGGAAGGCCATGAACTTCACCGAAGGTGAAATCGGGATTCTGCAAGCCCGCCTTGATACGGGTACAGGAATGCTTCGTGATGTGCCATACCCGATCTGGCAAGGCAGCGGAATGGATGCGGTTGAAGCGCCCCATCTTTACCACATCGACGATTTCTGGTATCTCCTGCTGGCAGAGGGCGGCACCGAACGCGGCCACTGCGTGACCGCTGCCCGCAGCATGCATCCATCGGGCCCTTTTGAACCCTGTCCCAGCAACCCGGTGTTCACCCACCGCAGTTCGATCCACCCCGTCCAGAACGTCGGGCATGCTGACCTCGTCCAGACACCTGACGGCGGATGGGCTGCGGTGTACCTTGGTGTACGTCCCAAGGGGTCCACGCCGGGATTCCATGTTCTGGGCCGTGAAACCTTTCTTGCGGGCATCGACTGGGT
This sequence comes from Arthrobacter oryzae, assembly GCF_030812315.1. Lineage (GTDB taxonomy): Bacteria > Actinomycetota > Actinomycetes > Actinomycetales > Micrococcaceae > Arthrobacter > Arthrobacter oryzae_B. Next base: position 89,102 of record NZ_JAUSSM010000010.1, read on the forward strand.
GGACGGGTGGCCGGTCTTCGACGAGGGGCGCTTTCACGTCCCGACAGCAGACACCGCATTTTCGGACGATTTTTCCGCCCCGCACCTGAACCCGCGGTGGGTGGTACCGGCGGGGGAGCCGGAGAACGTCATCCAGCGCAACCCAAATGGTGGCATGACGTTGCTACCCATGCCGGATGGTTCGCCGGGAATGTTGTGCACCCGTGTGACGGATCTGAGGTGGACAGCCACAGCGACCATCGAGGGACAGGGCAGCTTCCTACTGCGAATGGATGACAGGTACTCCTACGGGGTCACCGTTCGATCCGATGTCGTTCAGGCGTGGGCCCGTATCGGCGGGCTGACGTTTGACCTGGGATCGTGCCCTGCTGACGCAACCACCACCGCGCACATTGAAAGCGTCCCCGCTAACTCTCCAACGGTCCCCCTGGGCCATGGCGGGCCGGATGACGTTTTGCTCTCTGTCGTTCAAGAGACGGGTACCGTCCAGTTGGGCCGCTTGGATGGGCGGCATCTGTCCACGGAGGTCGCGTCCGGATTTACAGGGCGCATGTTGGCCCTCGAAGGCGCCGAAACCAGCGGGTCCATCCTGTCAGTCAATTACACCCCTCAAATCTAGGAAGATTTCCATGCCTTTCACGAAGAATGCTCTACTCAGGGACATCCTGGCAGACCCTGCCGCTTCCCGGGTTCTGGAGCTGCACATTCCCGGGTTCGCCACCTGGAATGACTGGTCCCTTGCACCCTTGGCTACCTTGGACGAAGTATCGCATTGGGCGCGCGGCGTCGGTGAGCAGTCCCCGGACCTTAATGCACTTTGGCAGGATATGGCTGATGTCGAATCGTCCCCCGCTGTAGTCTCCGCTGACCGTGCCCCGATGCCTGCCATCTGGGGAGACAGGGAAGCCGGCGGCCACGAGCGGGCTTCTGCCCAGGTCCCAGCGATCCCTTCCGAACAGTGGGGTGTGGCCGAAGTTGCGCTGGCAGGACCATCAACCGGGAACCCGTTCACCGAGATTGAACTCGAAGCGACCTTCCGTTCCGGCAGCGATGCCGTGCGCGTAGGCGGCTTCTACGACGGCGAAGGCACATACCGAATCCGATTCATGCCACCGCATGCCGGCACGTGGCAATTCGTGGTGAAATCCAATTCCGATGAACTCAACGGAGCCGTGGGGTCCGTTGAGGCTACGGCGCCCGCGGGGGGCAACCATGGTCCCGTAGGCATCCGCGGGACCTTCCACTTCGCTTATGCCGACGGCACGCCCTACCTGCCGTTCGGGACTACCGCCTACGCCTGGACCAACCAAAGCACCGAACTGCAGGAAAAGACACTGCGGACCTTGGCCGAAAGCCCCTTCACCAAAATCCGCATGGGCGTATTTCCCAAGTCTTACTCCTACAACACAAACGAGCCCGAGAGCTTTGCCTTCGAGCGGCACCCAGATGGCAGCTGGGACTTCAGCAGGTTCAACCCCGCCTTTTTCCGCAACCTCGAACAGCGGATTGAAGGATTGAGGGCGCTGGGGATCGAAGCAGACCTGATCCTGTTCCACCCCTATGACCGGTGGGGCTTCTCCGCCATGCCGGCCTGGGCAGATGACCTCTACCTGCGGTACATCGTCCGCAGGCTCGGCGCCGCCCGCAATGTCTGGTGGTCCTTGGCCAATGAGTACGACTTTATGAATACCAAGAACGAGCAGGACTGGGAACGGTTCGCCTCCATCGTGGGACAGGAAGACCACGTGGGCCACCTCCTCTCCATCCACAACGGAGCTTCCTTTTACGACTATTCACGGCCTTGGGTAACCCACTGCAGCGTTCAGCGCACTGACAACTACTTGTCCGCCGAGAACACCGACACCTGGCGCGAGCGCTGGGGGAAACCCGTGCTCGTCGACGAGGTTGGCTATGAAGGTGATGTTGCCGAAGGTTGGGGGAACCTCAGCCCTCAGGAGTTGGTCCGTCGCTGCTGGGAAGGCGCAGTCCGGGGCGGATACGTCACTCACGGGGAGACGTACCTGGACGCCGATGACGTCATTTGGTGGGCCAAGGGGGGCAGTCTCAAGGGTGAATCACCCGAACGAATCGGGTTCCTCCGGCGGCTGGTGGCTGAGGCTCCCAGCGCTCGATGGGATCCACTCCCCGGAGACTGGGACTCCCGCACCGGAGGCGACCAGGACCATCGGGTCATATACCTCGGGATCGGGAGGCCACGTTTCCGCTCGGTCCTGGTTCCGCCCGGAGATTCCTGGCATGTGGACGTGATCGATACGTGGAACATGACAATAACGACGCTGCCGGAACCGGTTGAAGGCCGGGTCATTGTCCATTTGCCCGGCCGCGAATACATGGCGATCCGGGTCCGCCGGGCTACGAGCACAACCAACTGACCTACGGTCCATAAGGGCCACTGATCCGCAGTTTTCGCGGCAGAAACAATCAATCTTGTGAGGAAACAGGATGACTTCTTCCGTGAAACCGGACCGTTCAGGGCAGCGAACCGTTGCTCTGTCCGACGAGGGCTTCCCTCTCTATGGACTTCTTGCACTCTCCGGGGCAATTTTCATTTCCATGGCCACGGAGTTTCTGCCCGGCGGGCTGATCCCGCAGATCGCTGCAGACTTCGACCGGTCAGCAGGAGACGCCGGACACCTCATAACGATCTTTGCACTCACCGTCATCCTTACGGCAGCCCCCGTCGCCATCCTTACCCGCCGGGTCCCGCGGAAGGCGTTGATACTCATTGCTTTCGCCCTGATTGGTATGGGCAACATCGCCACGGTCTTGTCGCCGTCGTTTGAGTTCCTGCTGGCTGCACGGGTTGTGGGAGCCCTCGCACATGGGGCGTTCTGGTCCGTGGTGGCCGCATACCCGGCCCATCTTGTTCGTCCCACTCAGCTTGCCAAAGCAACCGCGCTCACGGCTGCCGGCGGATCAGTCGCAGGAGTTGTGGGAATACCTCTGGGAAACGCTGTTGGACAGGCCTTCGGATGGCGCGTCTCCTTCGGGGTCCTGGCAGCGCTGGTTGTGCTGACTGGATTGCTGATGGCCTGGAAGCTGCCACCCATCGCCGTCCCACGCAGCATAAAACACTCCTCAAAAGGGCCTCCTGCCGCGCGCCGGGATGCGACGCTTCCGGCGATCCTGATCGTGTGCCTGCTCTTCATCCTTGTGGTGGGCGCCCAAAACAGTTTTGGAACGTTCAACGTGGTGTGGTTGCTGGATGTAGCCCACGTGGCGCCTGCGGCTGTTCCCATCATGCTCTTCATAGGTGGTGTGGCCAGTGCCGTGGGAGTGGCCCTGACCGGAGTTCTGTACAACAAGTTCCCCATCCGGCTCTTCCTCGTTTCCATCGCTGTCCTTGCGGGGCTTCTTGGATCCCTGCCAGTTGTGGCGGGCTCCGAGCCGGCCGTGTGGCTGTTGTCGGCTTTGCTGGGTGCAGTTTTCGGTGGTGTGCCCATCATGCTGCAAACACGCATGATGATCTCGGCATCCCCCCGGATGCGCAATGCAGCCGCCGCATTGCAAACAACGGCCATCAACATCGGGATCGGCGGAGGAGCTTTCATGGGCGGTGTAGTGCTTGACCGGATCTCACTTGACGCCCTGCCGTTCTGGGCTGCCATCTGCATGCTGGTAGCCCTTGCAGCCGCGGGTGTTTGGGAAATTTACAATGAACGGCGCCGAAATAACGGGCCACGAAAAGAGAAAGTAGTAAACCATGGCGTTTATGGGTGAACACACGAAAGCCCGATTGATTCTTGACTACGAGGCCGGCAGGGCAGCGTTGTCTGAAGCACTGCCGGAATTCACCAGCCACCCCGAAAACTTTGGGAGTGCCGGCGATCTGCCCATTGGGGCTTTGGCGACAGTATTCCGCGTGAAGGAAGCCGCGCAAGAGAAGCTGTGGCTCAAGCTTTCCACCATAGAGGTGCCCGACCGTGTGGAAGTTCCGCCCATAGCTCCCGACCCCGGCTACGAAGTGCCAGACGTTGCCCTCGCGTCGGCACGGATCAGCGTTCCGGCAGCCGGACGAGTCAACGAGACTGTGGAAATTGCCTTCGAAGGACCTTCACACGGCAACCCGTTCACCGACGTCGAACTCCATGCGTACTTCTCACTGGACGGCGAGGAAATCCGTGTAGGGGGTTTCTACGACGGAAACGGACGGTATCTGGTTCGTTTCCTTCCGGAAAGGCCAGGGCAGTGGCAGTTCAGGACAGAGTCAACCGCACGGTCCCTCAACGGGCACGCCGGCACTGTCCGTGTTGAACCTGGTCCTGCCCGCGGTGCGGTACGCGTAGCAGAGACGTTCCACTTCTCTTACGCCGACGGCGAGGTGTACCGGCCCGTGGGGACCACTCTTTATGCGTGGACCCATCAGAGTCCTGAACTGGAAAAAAAGACCCTGGAGACGCTGTCGACCAGCCCTTTCACCAAAGTCCGGATGTGCGTCTTTCCCAAGGGGTATATCTTCAATGACAACGACCCTGGACTCTACCCCTTCGAACAGGATGACGAAACCTGGGATACCAGCCGCTTTAACCCGAGATTCTTCCAGCACCTCGAAGACCGCATCCGCGATCTGGGCGCGCTGGGCATCGAAGCGGACGTCATTTTGTTCCACCCCTACGATCGTTGGGGTTTCCAGGATTTGGGAGCAGCAGCGGATGACCGGTACCTTCGCTACGTTGTGCGCCGCCTGGCAGCCATTCCCAACGTGTGGTGGTCGTTGGCCAACGAGTATGACTTCCTCACCGCAAAAACGTCCCGGGACTGGGAGCGCTTCGCCAAAATCGTCACGGAAGAAGATCACGCCAACCACCTTTTGTCCATCCACAACGGCACCCGGGTCTACGACTTCTCCGCGCAGTGGGCGACCCATTGCAGTCTCCAGAAAGTCGATTACTACAAGTCTGCTGAGCTGGTTGAGGACCTGCGCGAAAAGTGGGGCAAGCCGGTCGTCATGGATGAAATCGGATACGAGGGTGACCTTGAACACGAATGGGGAAACCTTTCTGCCCAGGAAGTTGTCCGGCGAGTTTGGGAAACGAATCTGCGCGGAGGCTACTATACCCACGGCGAAACCTACTATCACCCCGACGATGTACTGTGGTGGGCCAAGGGCGGGGAACTGGTCGGCCAGAGCGCAGACAGGATCGCATTCCTCGACAAGCTTGTCGCCGAGTCCCCGACACGGCGTCTCGAGCCACTGTCTCTCGCCGGCGTTCCCACTCCTGCCGGCGGCGTCGCAGGAGAGTACGAACTCCATTACTACGGCTACAGCCAGTGCCGGTATGTGACCCTGAGTGTCCCTGAGGGACGCGACGCGGTCATTGACATTATTGACACGTGGGCCATGACCACTGACACGTTGCCTGGAACTTACTCCGGCCGGCCTCGCGTTGAGTTGCCCGCCCGTCCCTTCATGGCTGTGCGCGTCCGTGTAAACAAGGCACCGTAATGGCAAGCAACCGTGAACGGCTCTTCGCAGCATCTGACGTGATCGAGGCAGGAGCATGGCGGGCCGAACTGCGCAACGACGAAATCGCCGTCATCAACTACGCAGGCGTTCCCGTGGTGCGGGGAATCCGTGCGGTGGTCCGGGACCGGGACTGGCAGACGCTGGTCCCGGCCGTTCGGGCCGTCCAACGTTCCGCCTCCGCGGAGGGCTTTTGTTTGCTCCTTGAGGTCGAATTCGAAGGGTTCGGCTGCCGGTACAACGCCACATTGAGCATTGTTTTTTCCGTAGATTCCCTCGAAGTGGTGTTCGAAGGTGAATCGCCCGCCGATTTCCACAGCAACCGCATCGGACTCGTGGTGCTTCACAGAACGGATGAGGCCGGACGAGACGTTCTCATCGGGGAAACCTCAGGCGGCCACACGCCGTCGAGATTCCCGGTAGACATCAGCCCACACCAGCCTTTCCGGAATGTCGCAACCATGCAATGGCAGCGTGACGGGGTTGATTTTGGGCTGGAACTCAGCGGCGATGTTTTCGAAACCGAAGACCAGCGCAACTGGACTGACGCGTCGTTTAAGACATACAGCCGGCCACTGTCCCTGCCCTTCCCCATGGAGGTTCCGGCCGGAAGCCGGATCCGCCAGAGTGTGAAGGTGACGGCATCAGCTGCTCAGATACCCGCACCTGAGATCAACCCTGGCGCAGACCTGGTCATCACCTCAACTGTTACTTCGGTCGTGCCTGCTTTGTCATTGCCTATAGTCTCCACCCCTGATCTGCAGACGGTATCCGGGTTATTGCCGGCAGTGGAGTCCGTGCTGGTCGAACTGGTCGCAGGGACGCCAAAAGCAGCCGAACTGGCCAAGCAGGCCGCAGAACAGGCCAAGGCCCTCAACGTGCCCTTGGATGTGAGGCTGAGCGCCGAAACACCGGATCAAATACGTGGGTTGCTTCAATTGGTTCCCACCCGGAACATCGTGCGGCTCGGAGTTTTCCATGCCACCCGCCATGTCACGGAACCGGACTTGTGGGAGGCATTGAAGTTCGCGGCTGCCGAGGCAGGTGTGGCGTCCTCGCTCATCGCCGGTGCCCGCTCGCATTTCACCGAGCTCAACCGCAACGCCCGGACGGTGCCCTGTGATGCCGAAGCGTTGACGTACAGCATGACACCACAGATGCACGCCACCGAGGTGCCCCATCTGGTGGAGAGCCTGCCGATGCAGAGCCTCACAGCACGTAACGCACTGCGGATCTCGGGGGGCCGTCCACTGCACATTGGGCCGGTCACGCTCAAACCGCGGTTCAACGCAGTATCCACATCCGCAGGCCGGGATGGAACCGGCGGGGAAGCTTCCAGCGATCCCCTCCAAGCAGACCCATTTGCAGCGGCCTGGATGTTGGGCAGTATCGCGGCCCTCAGCATTCCCGGCGTTGAGAGCATCAGCTATTTCGCATCGGTGGGACCAGGCGGCATCAGTTCGTCGACGGGTTTGACTCCCGCTGGGAAACTTCTGAAGTCCCTCGCCACCCAACGCGGCCTCAACATCCTTGAAACACGGGGGAGTCGACACGGTTTGGTCCTATACCCCGTACAGGCAGAGAGCGGCATTGACCTTTACGCGGCCAACCTGACCGCCGAAGGAATGTCCGAGAGCGTGCAACTCCCCGACGGCACCACCAAGGAATTGGTCCTTGAACCATGGACAGCTACCCTCCAGCACTTGGCAACAGAAAGAAGGACAACATGACCAGCAACCGACTCTCCGGCAAGAGCGCCCTTGTCACAGGAGCGGGTTCCGGTATAGGGCTTGCGGTGGCCCAACGATTCGCAGCTGAAGGTGCGCAGGTTTTTTTCGCGGACATCAACGTTGAGGCGGCCTCAAAGGCAGCCGCGGAGACGGGCACCGACCGTGCAATGCCAGTACACATGGATGTCTCCAACGAAGCCAGTGTCCAGGACGCGTTCAGCCTGGCAACCAAGGCCCAGGCGTTGGATATCGTTGTCGCCAATGCTGGAGTTCAACTGTTCGGACAGGACGCGAAGGTGGGCGACCTGGACCTTGACGTTTGGGAACGTACAGTGTCCATTAACCAACGCGGCGCCTTCTTGACACTTAAGCACGCTGTGCGCGCGATGGGGAGCCGGGGAGGATCGATCATCGTCACTGGTAGTCCCACGGCAGTCGTGGCCTGCGGACAGACTTTCTCGGCGTATACAAGCTCCAAGGCTGGAGTCCATGGGTTGGCCCGCGTGGTCGCTGCGGACTATGCAGCCTCCGGGATCCGGGTCAACATCGTGGTCCCCGGATACACCGAAACGCCGCTTGTCCAGACGATCGCTGATGACCCGGAGAGCCGGGCCGGGTTGGTGAACGCAACCATGCTCGGAAGGGCTGGCCGGGCTGCCGACGTCGAAGGCATCATGGTCTACCTTGCGAGCGATGATTCATCGTATGCGACCGGGGGCATCTTTACTGTGGATGGAGGCCTGACGGCCCTCTGATTCGTTCCCTGCAGAATTTCCGGGTCGGTCCTCGCCAATCTCTGGCGGGGACCTTCAGTTTTTTCAGGCATTCAGTCAGGGCACGACAATGACCGGAGTCCAGCCATGAGCTGGACCCCGGTCATGTCGCGGCATTTGCTGTGGGTCAGCCATGGGCCCTAACCGCCCGGGGTGACGACGATCTGGACGCGGTCGAGGTTCTGGGCCAGGGCGAAGGTGGCCGTCGGGTCTCCGGTGCGCTCAGACGAAACACGAAGAGCCACCAGGTACGTGCCGGGCTTATCGAACGCCGCGTTGGTCTGCAGCATGACGACGTTCCCGACCCGGACGAGCGGTGCGTCGGTGTAAACGCCGTCGCCGTCCAGATCCCATTCGGCCTTTACTACAGCGCCGGCTCCAGGCGGTACTTGCGCCTTCGCCCTCAGATTAATCGTCTGGCCAACCTTGACCGAGGTGGATTCCTTACCCTGGACTGTCAGGTCAACCGTAGGCTGAATGCCCCGTCGGGCCGCTGCGTTGTCAGGCACCACAACTTGGGCATCCGAGATCTGGTAGTTGGTGGATGCCGGCGGCTTCACCCCGTTTTCGGCCCAGGCGGCGACGTCCCGCAGGGCTTGTTCCGCCATTCCGTACCAGTTGACCAGATGCTTGGCTCGTTCCCCTGTAACGGGTGCGTTCTGGTGGTCTGCGTGGTCGTTGTAGTAGATCCTGTAGTTGTCCGTTGCGGCTTGGCCCAGGCTGGCCTGGACGCGCTGCCGGTACCAGTCCGCATGCTGGGGCAAGGCGTCCGTGTCGTAGAGGTTGTCGACCACTATGACCTTTCCGTTGATGGAGCCATCAAAAGCTGTGTTCCCTGAAACAAAGCCGGAGAAGCCTGGATCCTTCACGGGGCGCTGCGGATACAAAGCGGTGCCGTCCGCCTTGAGGAATTGCTGCAGTCCGACCCAGCCTTCGCTGGCGGGAGGGGTTTGGTAGCGGTAGTAGAAGCGGTTTGCGATGTTCCAGCGGTTATCGACCGTGTCGCCCATCTGTGCCAGTTCAGCCCGGACCCGGACGCCCAGCGGGGAGTTCTCAGTGCCCAGATACCCCGGGGTGTTCCAGAAGTCATCGGCGTATGTGGGGTCGAACCACAGGGGAATGCTGGAGTCGAGTCCGTTTGCGTACTGTTCGGAGCGGCCGAGGAGGTAGTCAGGGAACTCCCAGCCCTTCCAGGGGATTCCGAGTGCGTGGACTTCTCTCAGCATGGCCTGCTCGGCCGGATCGAGGCCGGTGTAGGGGTTTCCACTGCCGCCTGGGAGAAGTGCGTTGCTGATCTGGTCGGCTCTGTTGCCGAGAATCAGTTCAGCGGCTGATCGGCCCACGAAGTTGTAACTGGTGGGTTGGGGGACGCCTTGGACCATCGGAACAAACCCCTGCCAGACGCCGGTGCTGTTCTCGGTGGCGCCGATCGTCTGGTAGGAGCCGCCACTCGGGCCGTAGAGATAACCCGAAATCTTCCGGTTGCTTCCGTAGTACTTTGCGGCCAGTGTTTCGGCGAACTTCGCAGCCGCCGCTGTGTGCCGATACCCCAGCGCCAAAGACTTGTTGCCCGCCTGAACTGCATAACCTCCACTGGAAAGCGCGAAGCCTACGGCACGGTCATCGGCTTGGGAGGTGTCCTCCTCGGGGGTAAAGGCCGTGGGGTAGGTGTACTGGAAGAAGCGCCCCTCCCACGTGCCGAGGTCCTGTTTGGCGTGGAAGTAGACGTTGAATTCGATGTTGGTGCCCTCGAAATGCGCGCGAATCCTATGGTGGGCGATCGGAGCTGTTTCGTCCGTTTCGCTGTCGAGGACGGGTTTGGTGAATTGCGGGTCGATGCAGTCGGCAGTGATCTGCATGGCGCCAGCAACGGCAACGCACTCGGGTGCGGCTGCCATTCCCGGGGGTGCGCTTCCGAGGCCGGTTCCCAGCAGCAACGACGCTGCCAGAATACCGATGCCGCCGTGACGAGCAAGAGTGCAATTGATGCTCATGGTCCTCCTTCATTGGGGGCCCCAGGCGCGCGCGGACGGTCTTTGTCTGCGCCGAGTGAGTGGGGAAACGCACGCTATGGAACGTTTCAGAGGAGACTACCGCCCCCACCTAAATCGGTCAACCGGTTGACAAGATAGGGGCGGTAGGCTGCGATCGGCGGCCGGCGAGGTGATCCTAAGGTGTGTTGCTTTGGGGATTCCACGCGTCCTGCCAGTCGATGACGGGTCGGCGGTCTTCGAACCGGACCTCGAGCCACACGTGACGGGCCGATGAGGTGTCGGGAGCTCCAGCCTGAACGAACGCGTTAATCTCCGGGTCGGGTGTTCCGCCGGTAAATTGGGCTTCTGTTGCCTCCCACGAGCGCCGGATCATGTCGTCAGGCATGTCGGGGAGCCATCTGTCGGCAAGTGCGATGTGACGTCCATTGTCGAGGGTGAGGACCGAAGATATTTGGGAGTGGAAGGACGTGCCAGTGGCATCTTTTCTGTGTGGGTCCCCCAGAACTGTCCAAGGTCCGTGGTAATCGTCGGCCACTGCGATTTCGGAGCGATTGGGGAAGTACCAGCTGGTACCTGAGGTGATGAGGTAATGACGGCCCTCATGGCGGAAATAGGCAGGCGCTTCGCGGACGAAAGGAGGATGCGGGTGTGGGAAATGGGAGCTGAAAGTCCCCGTCACGTCCGTAAGATCCTCAGTCAGGTCCGCGCAAATGAGTTCCGAGTGAACGCGTTCAAAGAAGTAATAGCCTCGACCGGTTTCAGGATCTACGACCAAGTCAAAGTCGCCGGCACTCATCCCTAACGGTTCAAATCCTGGTCGCGCGAGTTTGTAGGGTCCCTCGAAGCGCTCAGCCTGGTAGACCCAGGAGCGCTGCTTGCCGTCTGCATGCATCACTTTCATCCAGCAAACGAAGTTTCCCGTCGTGGGGTGACGTACGATGTGGGGCCGGTCCATCATGGCTTCCGGATGCAGTGGTGAATCAGGAACATCCGGCTCTGCTGGAATGATGGTTCCCAGGTCCTGCCAGGTCAGTAGGTCGGAGGAACGGTACGCCCTGACGCCGCTGTGCCATCGTCCGGTGGCTGGCGTGGACTGGGATTTATCCTCGCCGTACCAGTAGTACTGCCCGTCCATTGTGAGGATGGAGCCTCCATGGATATGTATGCGGTTGCCTTGGGCGTCGAGCATGATTTCGCCCGGGCGGATGCTGTGGTTCATGAGAGTCACGCCTTGTCTGTGAGGGGTGGGTAACGGTGCATGCGGGCCTGAGTTAGCCGGCGTAGAAGGACCGGCTTTTACCGTCGATGAGCGCATCCGAAGCTATGTGAACCGAGTTTTTCAGCCGGATGTCAGCGGACGAAGCGCCGATCAGGATGTCCACATGACCCGCTTCGACTTTCCATTGCATCTCAGCGTCGAGGAAGGCCAGCTGAGACGTCTCAACGCGAAAGTCCACCCGGGTTTTTTGTCCCGGTTCCAGAGTGACCCTGCGGAAGCCGGCGAGTTCCAGAACCGGGCGGGAGACGGAAGCGAATCTGTCACTCAGGTAGAGTTGCACCACTTCAGTCCCGGCTCGGTCACCCGTGTTGGTGATGGCAAAGGAGGCATCGAACCCGCTATCGGCCATGACCGGCTCTTTCGACACCGAGAGTTCTGTGTAGTCGAAGGTCGTGTAAGACAAACCGTGTCCAAAGACATACCGCGGAGTGTGGGGCGAGTCGACGTAGTCGGGAAATCCTATGCTTCCTCCCTGGTGCCAGCAGGAGCCATGGGGATGGTTGTAGTAGACCGGGACCTGTCCGGCGTTTCGGGCAATACTGACTGGAAGTCGGCCCGAGGGAGAGTATTCGCCCACAAGGACGTCAACTATGGCCTCCGCGCCACCTTCTGCGGGGCTCCAAGCTTCCAAAAGCGCAGACAGGTACTTGTCCGCTGCGTCACTGGACACCGGGCGCCCATCCACGTGAATCCCGATCATCGGTTTGCCCAGCTCCGTCAGCTTGATCATGAGCTTTTCCTGGCATGCCGGAAGGTTGATATTCGTAGCGTCAATTCCTTCACCCATCGAAGCGATGGATGCCGTGCCGTGTTTGCCGCCGAGAGTCAGAAGTATGACGTCGGCTTCTGCAGCCACGGCGAGGGCTTCCTCGTGCCCGGATTCGTCAGGGCCCGCGATGGGGTACCCGTAGGCCCACTCCACCTCTGTCTCGGGCATCCGGTCAACGAGCTCTTCGAGGAGGCTGCGGATTCCTGGCTTTTGCTGCTGCAGCAAGTCCTCGAATGCTGCGCTGTCAGAAGCTTCAATCGTTGTGCCCGGAACCGTATCGGTAATAGTCCTCTGGGCGTCGCTGCTGGTGGTCAGTCCCGCCATTGAAGCGTTGACCGCCAACCTTCCTTCCGCCATCGAATAGTGTGTGTAACCGCCAAAGAAGAACCTTGCGGTAGTGGCGTGGCAGCCGATGACAGCCAGTTTCCTGATCCCGGGCCGCAGAGGAAGGACGCCGTCGTTAGTGAGCAGGACCAGCGACTCACGCGCTGATTGATTCGCGACTGCCGTGTCAGCAGGCAGCTTGAAGGAGGTGTCCCTTTCCGCCGGGTCGGGTGCAAACGGATTCTCGAAAAGTCCCATGCGGAACTTTGCCTGGAGCACCTGCTGTACGGCCCGGTCCAGCAGCGCAATGTCGGCACGTCCCTCGGCAAACCAAGCCCTCAGTTCCGGGCCGAAACCTTGGGGCACGTGGAGCTCAACGTCCAGGCCTGCGCGCAACGCGGCCAGGCCGGCATCTGCCGGGGACGGTGCGACACGCTGAACAGAATGCAGATTGCCCACCGCGCCGTAGTCAGAGACGACCAAACCGTCGAAACCCATGTGCTCCCGCAACACCGTTTTCAGGAGCCGGACGGACGCTGTGACGGGTTCCCCGCCTACCGAGTTGTAGGACGGCATCACACCCCGCAATCCCGCCCCTGAAATAACAGCCTGGAAGGGCTTGGCGTAGATCTCCATGAGGGTGCGGTCCGGCACGTTGCAATGCGCGCCGTGGATGCCGCCTTCCGTGTGGTGTGAACCGACAAAGTGCTTGGCCACGGCCTCTGTTTGCCGACCCGCGGAATCTCGCCCTTGGAGTCCCTGCGTGAACGCGACTCCCAGCGCAGAAGCGAGAGCCGGATCTTCACCGTACGTTTCGCCTTGCCGTCCCATTCGTGGATCGCGCGAGATGTCCAGGACGGGCGCCAAAGTGTGGGTGATGCCCACGGCGCGTTCCTGTTTGCCTACGATCTCCCCGACCCTGCGTTCCGCATCAACATTCCATCCAGCCGCCCGCCCCAGCCCGGAGGGAAAGCTCGTTGCACCGGGCAGGTAAGCACCGCACAGGCCCTCCATATGGAAAATCGCCGGAATACCGTGCCCAGAATGCTCCATCGCATCGTTTTGTATTCGGCGTTGAAAGGCAGTCACCTCATCCAGCGAAAGCGCTGAGCGGACTTCAAGGCACGACACTTCACCAATACCGAAGGGAAAACGCTCCGCAAAGTCCTCAGTGTTGGTGATGTCCGAAGGGAAGTAACAGGAAACCTGCGCCATTTTTTCGTCGAGGTTAAGTTCCTGAAGAAGCAGCCCTGCGCGGTCCCGGGGAGCCAGTGCGCTATTCAGCCAGGGTTTTGTCTCGTGTGTACTCAAGGAAGTCCTCAATCCACCAGTCGTTTAGCCGGTTGGGGGAAACTGGAGGGCCCAACCGGACGGCGGGGTTTCCCCACCGCGCCGGACGACAGGGCGCCGGACTTCAAAGTGAAACGCTGCACTCGTGCAACGTTATACGCAACGCTACAGATTCATTCACCACAACGCAATGGCAATTTGGCCTGGATTGGAACAATGGCAGAAACGGCCTGGAGGTGCGGCGGAGTAGTGGCCACCGCAGCGCACCGCACCGCACCTCCTAAGGGACTTAGCGCTTGACGGCGTCCAGCTTGAGCATTTTGGCGATGACGCCGTCGAGTTCGGAGTGGTCGAAGATCTTCCTCCAGTCGTCCTTGATGATGGTGTCCTTGCCGTACTGGATGGCGATTTCGCAGGCCTCGGAGAACGGGTTGGAACCGCGCAGCGCGTTGGTGAGCGCAATCTGGACGTGGCCGAACAGCATGGCCTTGGCTGCTTCCTCGGGACCGCCTGCGGTGTGGACGGTTTCGTGGAGTGCCTCGTTGAGGGTGCCGATCATGGAGGCCACGGTTTCCACGAGGGTCCGCGGACGTATTCGCGGGTGCCTGAGGCGGGAAGTTCGTCGAAGGTTTCGTGGGTGATCTTTGGTTCGACCGCGAGGTTTCGGGGGAACGCGGTGACGTGCTTTTGGCGGATCCAGGTCAGAGCAAATTCTGGTTCTGACGTTCTGACGCCCGAAGCGGTCTTTACCGTGAAGCCGCTCTGACCCGCGAAAACAACGAATTAGTTCATGGACCGGGAGTTCTCGCAGCTACTTCCACTCCCGCGCTTTTAACGCCTGTGAGGATTGGGGTGGCTGGTCTGGGATTGGCTGGCAGAGTAGGTGCAGGCCGTTCCACCCCGCGGTCGTGACTCATTAAACGCTTGGCCCCGTCTGGGTGTCCTGTTATCGACTTGTCCGTCCGTTGGGTGGGCGGCCGGCACCTGCCCGGCCCACATCGGTGACTTGATCAGAAGATTGTCCGCCCCCGCGGGGGCGTGGCTCGTCACAGTGCTGTTCCGAAGTGACCTCTACCCGGACTGGTACCGGCCCGTAACGGCCTGACCATGTCCGCGAAATGAGGAAGGTGCCAGAACCGCTATGACTATCGTTGCGTATTCCCACCCGTTTGTCGTGGGTGTCGACACCCACGCCCGGAAGCACGTTTTCGCCATCATTGCCGCGCCAAGCGGCGAACGGATCGAAAACCGGGATTTCCCAGCGACGGGCGCCGGGATCAACCGCGCCATTGCTTGGGTGGCGCGTCGCACCGAGGCCGACCTGGCCACTCTATGGGTGATTGAGGGCGCGGCTTCTTACGGTGCCGTGTTGGCCGGTGCTGCCGCAGCTGCCGGCTACCAGGTTGCTGAAGCCACGCGCATGGATGCCCTGCCGCGTCGTGGGGTTGGTAAGTCGGATCCGTTGGACGCGCACCGGATCGCTTCTGCCGTCCTTTCCCTGGAAGAGGATAAGTTGCGCCGGCCACGGTTGAACGAAGGGGTCCGCGCAGCGTTGCGGGTCCTCGTCACTGCGCGTCATTCGATGACAACCGACCGGACCAGGACCGTGAACGCGTTGACTGCGCTGCTCCGGATCAATGATTTGGGTTTTGATGCGCGCAAGTCGTTGAGCGGAAGTCAGATACTGGAGGTGTCCCGGTGGCGGGTCCGTGAGGAAGCTCTTGCTGTATCGGTGGCCCGCTCTGAAGCGGTCAGACTGGCCAAGCGCATCGGCGACCTTGACGCTGAGATCAAAGCAAACGGCTCCCGGATCACCGGACTGGTTGAGGTAAGCGAAGCGGCGCCGCTGCTGCAGGAAGCCGGCTTCGGACCAGTCACGGCAGCAATTTGTCTTACCGCTTGGTCTCATCAGGGCCGGGTACGTTCCGAGGCGGCTTTCGCCTCCCTGGCCGGGGTCAACCCCATTCCCGCTTCATCTGGAAATACCGTCCGTCATAGGCTCAACCGCGGCGGCGACAGGACCCTGAACAAAGCCCTTCACATGGTTGCTCTTACGAGGATGGCGTTCGATCCAGCGACCATCGAGTACGTAGCGAAACGGCAAGCAGAAGGGCGAACCAAGAAAGAAATTCGTCGGTGCGTGAAGCGCTACCTCGCCCGACGGATCTACCGCACACTCAATGCCAACAGTCCCCAGCCATTGCTACATTGACAACCATAGAAGAGTCGATAATGACGTTTCGTCGTTCTGGCCTCAGCCGGCACATCCTGGTTTTGCTTTTGCGTGTTTGTCATTCTGAGATGCCGTCGTCGTAGCCGACTCGTCGGTAAGGGGAGGGCGAGACGCGGGACTGGTTCTGGATCAACCGAGTCAGTGAACTCCGGTGCCTATGCGCCGCGCGAGCCGGTTGGATCGGGCATTGGAGTGGGGAAAAGAGCGTGTGCACATTGTGCACACTTGGGGCTTCAGATCGGGTCGTACTGGTGGCGGACTGGGCCAGATTGCGGAGGTTTTCGGGGGAGTGGCGGATTCGCAGGGGTCGGAATATAGTTCGACTCCCACCTCGGGCACGCATGACCCCTCGTCAGAGGGGTTTTTGCTTTAATGTGTGGACATTGACCTTCCGCGGGTTCCTCTGACGCTGTCCGCGGTCTGTGCCTGGCGCCGCGGGCACCTATTCGGTTGTGTGGGTGGCGTGGTCAGGGCCTGGCTGGTGGCCCCTCCGCCTGCTGGAATCAAAGGATATGGTCGTCCTTTCTTGCTGTTCCGGTGGTCAGTTGTTGGCTGTGACTCATTCATGGCCAAGAGTTGTGGTGACGACATGACCAATGCGAATCCTCTTCGAGGATCTTCCTCGGAGAGCTGCTTTCTGCGGGCCAGGTAGAGTGCGCTCATCGCGTGTTTGTCCGGCCAAAAGCGGTGTGCACATTGTGCACATCCTTGTGCACGGCGGCTTTTCGACCCGCATTTGATCCCTTCCGTCTGGTTCTGCCTTCACTACTTCATGAAGTTCCCTGTTTCAGGCGACATGACTTTCCGGTATAGATCGTCGGTGTCGTTGGACGTTCCGGGTTCAGCGGGAACCGCTATCTGTGGCTGGCGTGCGAGCCGTCGACAGTGTGAAGGTGTGTGGGATCCGGACTCTTCTTCCGGGGCGGTCCTGGTTTGGTTGATCCGTCATGGCCGGTCCGTGTCTAGACGCGCGGCTATCGGGTGACTACCTGAGCCTGCTCTTCAACGGCCATGGGCTTGCTGGCAGGCGAGGATGACCGGAAACGGCCGGCGCATCACGCGGCGGGTCTCGGGCATACGGAGTTTGTCCGGCAAGCTGAGGGTTGAAAGACGTCGAACCGAGACATGGGCGGCCCCATCACTACCGTCTGATGAAACGTCTAGTTGATATGTCTCGCAACCGGGGCTCGATCTTGGTGTCCTCGCCGAGTCTTACGAGACACTTCTGTCGGGTTGGGATCTGAGAGTTTCTGGAGCCATTGTCAGAAGTGCCGAATCGGACCCTATTCTGACAGCCTTTCGGCTACCTGCCTGACGTCAGGTTGGGGTGTGGTCTAACCCCGAGGCACAGCCGATTTACGCAACGGAGAGGCTGTTTGCTGAAACATGCAACCATTGAAATTCGTGAATGTGAGGGTCACCCGCCGGCGGTGTGCGCGCCTGCAGCCCCATTGTGGCGTCTTGGTCCTGCCAGGTATTCGAAAGCGCTCCATGTTGGCGAAACCAGCTGGCAGTCGTGTCGGTGACGGGCAGCGAATGACGGCCGACGCTTTTGTCCTGCTCGAAATACCGCGGGGCCGTCACAGGACAGGCATGTCAATTCCTGCCGGGCTACTTTCCGCTTTTCTGGTAGGAGTCCCGCGAATTCTGTGGCGGTTCATTCCGTGCCATCCAGAACGCTTTTTGCCATGTACAAGGTGCCTCCTCGTGTAGATGTCTGGGAATGAGGATCAGGGTGACCGTCGATGCGTCCTTGGCAGCCTGCCGCTTCCCGCGAAGCCTCTGACTCTAGGTTTCCCCACAAATCCACCTGTGCCAGTGCTGGCCGACAAAGGTCATGCCCCCTGGAGACTCTGTTCGACGCCCGCCGGCACCACGTGTTCTTCATTACCGTGCCGGCCGAGGTCCTGGACACCGCAGCGGCGAGTAGACCCACAGCCAGTACGCCATCATCGAACAGATCAATGCCGACCTCAAAGACGGTGCCCTGGCCCATCTGCCGTCGGTGTCTTGGCCGCGAACTCTGTCTGTCGCGTTGCCGGGGTCGTGGCACACGATCTTGCTCCGCGATAATTGCCCGGGGGCGGCACTTTAAGTTCGAGGCGGTGCTTTGCAGCCCGTTCGCCGGCCTCGAGATCAGATCCGCTGTCCAACACCATTGGCCGGCCTCCGGCTTCTGGGGACAATGCCTTACCACCACTCGGTGACCGCAATCGATGCGCTTTTAGAGTTTCGTCGATGGTTCGACAACTCCGAACGGTATCGGCGCCGTCGAGCCGGCGCGACGAAGGGACGGCCGGGTGGGACCGCCACCCCAACGCAAGGGTCCTCTGCCCGCCACGGCAGGCGAAGGCAATTGCCGGGGTCTGGCGTCGCCGGTGGTGAGCTTTGCGGTGGCGGTGCTCTACCGGGCGACGGCTACGTCAATTTCCGCGGTAACGGTACGGTTCGAGCCTCAAGATTTAGAGCTAGGTCGACCAGGAATATGGCTAAGAATAGACTTAGAGAATCCACCATCAACACAGATGTCTTGCCCGGTGACATAGCCCGCCAGAGGGCTTACAAGAAACTCGATAACGTTCGCAATGTCCGTGGGTTCTCCGATCCGTGCCAACGGGATAATATCTTCCCTTGCCTTCTTGATTTGGGGATCTTCATACATTTTTTCAGTCATCCGTGTATGAGTCATACCCGGGGATACCACATTTACACGAATTCCTTCAGGTGCCCATTCCAATGCGAGTGTCTGGGCCAGCATCGTCAACGCAGCCTTGCTGGGGCTGTAAGCACCAGATCCGGCATGTGGGAGCTGGCCAGACATTGACGAGGTAAAACAAGCGGAACCGCGGCTCTGCCTCAAATGCGGGTAGCTTGCTTTGGCAAGAAGCCACGGGCCGCGGAGGTTAACGGAGAACATGCTGTCCCAGTCCTCAACAGATAGGTCACAGATGGCAGCGGGGCTGGCGACTCCGGCATTCGCCACCAACGCGTCCAGGCCACCGAATTCAGCTATCGCAGCTTCTACCAGTTTGCTTGGCACCTCGGGATCGGCGAGGTCGCCTGCCAATGCGATGGCGGTACCTCCCATGGACTGGATGGAACGAACAACTTGCTCTTGGCTACTGTTCGTTTCGTGTCCACACACCGCAATCATCGGCTGAACGCCCCGAGCCAGAGCGGCCTCTGCGATTCTGAGGCATGTAGCCGCGCCTATGCCGCTACTTCCGCCACTTACCAACGCTCTCATCGCACACTCTCCTTTTAAAAGAAATTCACATGGGAATCATTTGAATACCGAAAGACGATGGAAATCATAGGCTGCAAAACGCAGGTCGATGTGCAGTTCAATTCGCAAATCTATTCCGGTTTGATTATATTTTAAGAGCAACCGCTTGACGCGTTGCAGTCTCCAATACTGGAGTTAATTTCCTAGTTCCCAGCCTCGATTTTTGAGATCCTGCATCGCCTTCTTGAACTCTTGCACCGGGTTCTCTTCGCGAATGATCTCAAGAACAACGTTATTGACTCCACAGGTTGCTTTGACGGCATTGCCTAATCCATTCCAGTCGATCACTCCAGTGCCGATCGGGTCATGCCCCCAGGTTTCCGTGCCCGTATCGGAAATATGCACTAGTCCAATTGATTCGTGATAGGAGAGCAAGCTGTCGACGGGATCCTCTCCAATGTAAGCAGCATTGGCGACGTCGTATACGATCTTGACTGAGTCGTCGTTGACCGTGCTTACGACGCCTGCCAGGTCCTCAATGGTGGGGGTGAAGCAATAGGGAGTGTTTTCGAAAAGTAGTCGTGTGCCGGCCTGCTTGGCCAGCGGAATGAGATTCTCCAGACTCTCGTACATCCACCCGTAGGTCTTCTCGAGTGAAGGTGAGATCATTGGGCGCCTTGTGCCGGGGGATATCACAACTTCGGGGACGCCCCAGGCTTCGGCCAGGTCGATTACCGACTTGATGTGCTCGGTACTTTTGCGGCGCATGTTGGCGCCGGGGCTGGCCAGGTTGATGTCATAGCCGCCCGCGTTCAGCGACCTGATTTTTGCGCCGTATTCATCGAGCCTCGCATAGCTTGCTGAACGCTCCGAGTTGGATATTTCATCCGGCCAACAATGCGGAGAGCTGACCGGAACTTCGAAGGTCTGATAGCCATTCTCGACCAGTTCCGCTATCGCATCAATAGCAGTAGATGACCATAGATAGGAAAAGGTGTTAATAATCATTTGGTTCATTTAGAACATCCTCGCGGTTCTGCGTCTACGGAGAAAATTGTGAATTTCGATCCAGCGGAGGGAATTGCGCTGGAGGGCTCGGCGGCTCAACGGGACCCGGGGCTGAGGCACCCCCGTCTTGCCCGGTCGAGCCGCCACCGCTTCCTGTGGACAAGTGGGCCTACCGGGAACGCGTCACTTCGTCTGCGGCCTGCGGAGTGCTCAGGAGCAGGCGTTCGCCTTCGAGTACCTCGGGGTCGGCGGGAGCTACGGTGGCTCGGGCGGCGCGGCTGCCGGTCTCCGGGAGGGTGAAGTAGACGATGAGGCTGAGGGCGACAATGGCGATCATGTAGACCGCGACGAGCATTGGCTGTCCGGCGCCGACGAAAGCAGCGGCGATCAGCGGCGCGGTGCCACCGAAGACTGCAATCACGATTTGGTGTGCGAAGCCGATGCCCGATACCCGTACCGAAGCTGGGAACAGCTCGGCCTGGATGGTCGGATATACCGACTGCCAGACACCGAGAACCACCCACCCGGACGCCGATACCAGAACGTAAACACCGAAGCCCGGCTGGTTCAGCAGCAGGAGCATGGGGTAGAAGAGAACGATCATGCCGATGGCGCCGATGATGGGGAAGATTTTGCGTCGGCCGAGTCGATCAGAAAGCGCGCCGCAGACCGGCACGATGATCACGAGCAAGGCCAGTCCGATAACGCTCCCGGCCAGGGTGGAGGACAGGTCCCGGCCGGTGGTCAGCTTGGCGTAGGTGGGAAGGAAGGTGGCCCAGGTGTAGTAGGCCACGGCCGGGGCAGAGAGCGCTGCTGCCTGCAGCAGCGCCTTCGGGTGTTCGCGAAGGAGTTCCATCAGGCGGGCCGCGGCGGACTTGTGATCGACGAGGGACTCTGCCTCAAACTCAGGGGTCTCCTCTGCCCGGGCCCTCAAGATAAGGCCGACGATGCCGAGGATGCCTCCCACAACGAATGGGATGCGCCAGCCCCAGGCGGCGAGGTCGGCGGGTGAAAAGGATGAGGTCACCAGTGCCGCGGCCCCGGTCGCTACGAGGGTCGCAAGGCCGCTCGCCATGTTGGTGAAGGAACCGAACAGGCC
The DNA here is from genome assembly GCF_030812315.1 of Arthrobacter oryzae. Taxonomy (GTDB): domain Bacteria; phylum Actinomycetota; class Actinomycetes; order Actinomycetales; family Micrococcaceae; genus Arthrobacter; species Arthrobacter oryzae_B. Next base: position 110,312 of record NZ_JAUSSM010000010.1, read on the forward strand.
CCTCCGGTTCGCTGGAGCGTGCTCAACCATGAACGCGATGGCGCTCTGTCCCTCGCTACCGGCCGAGATGCCCTGGATGATGCGTGCAACCAGAAAGAGAACGGGCGCAGCGTAGCCGATGGTCGCAAACGACGGCGTGAGGCCGATGATGAGCGATCCTAGCGCCATCCCGGAGACGGACAGTGTCAGGATGAGCCTTCGGCCGAAACGGTCGGCCAGTGGAGAGATGATGATGCCGCTGAGCGGGCGTACAACAAACCCGACTGCGTAGGCGAGCAGTGCCGCGATCAAGGAGGCGAACGGGGAATCGCTTGGAAATATCTGTGATGAGAACACCGCTGCCAGGAGCCCGTAGATGTACCAGTCGTACCACTCCACGAAGTGGCCGATCGTGCCTGCAACGATGTTGTGGCGGCTGCGGCCGGGCGCCTTGAGCTGATCGGAAGGGTCCGGGCTGCGGAGGGCGTCTTGCGAGGTCTTCATTGAACTCTCCATATTTTCACGTTTGTTGCGGAGGGATATTGGACGATTTCCCGGACACCTGAAAGGGGTGTGCGGGTCTCGCCCGGCTGTAACTCGGCTCGACGGACAATCGACCGCCAAGACCAACAGCCAGAGCAGCTTGTAGCGGGACAGAAGCTGATCCAAGCTCCCCATATTTCATAAATGAGATCGGTTGCTGAGATCGGTTGCGAGCAACGATACGGATGAGATGTGATCCTTGTCAACGTCTCGTGTGCTCGCGGCGCAGATTTCGAAGATAGGCCTCCGACCCAGTGCCTATTCGCCCGACGCGGTTCACGTCAATCGACCGGAAGGGGCGCCTGATTGTTGAAGTCCTGGAAATGCACTCCGGCCCAAGCGCACTCCAAGCTGCCGTACGCCGACCAGTATTCATCCCAGTGGGCAAGTTTCCACTGGTCTCGTTCCAGTCCGCGCAGGGTGAGCCGCGTACGTAGAACGTCTTGGGGCACCCTGACCCGTATCACGGTGATCGCGGGTGACGGCCATTGGAATTCTTCTGCCACACGACTCAGATAGTCTGGTTCCCCGAAATAGGCTCCAAAGGGAGCATCAAGGACCACTGATCGGCCGAGACGCAGGTTTATCCCGGCCACATCCATGAGAGTCTCGTACTCGAGGGGCAGCAAATTGCGGCGATAGTAGTCGTTGGACTCGCGGTCGGTGGGATCATGGCCGGTGGCGGTTAGTGCGAATTCGACGAAGCGGCCACTGACCCGGTCCTTATCCAGGTACGCAGCCCCGTGCTCTTGTGCTGTTTGCTGGGCAATCGTTGTTTTCCCTGAGCCGGCAGGACCGATAACAATGAAGACTTTGGGGGCGTTCATTGGCGGGCCTCTGCTACAGCTGACAGGAACTCCTTGGCGGCCTCGGTGACGCGGGAGAAGTCGCCATCGGGTTGCCATGCTTTCGTCACGTAGCTGCCCACGCCGACGCCTGCCACGCCCGCCGCGAACCACTCGCCTACGTTGTCCAGGGTTACGCCGCCGGCGGGCATGATCGGCAGATGCGCCAGCGGAGCCAGCACGGATTTGGCGTAGGCGACGCCGCCGGCTTCGGTGGGGAAGAGCTTGAGGATGTCGGCGCCTGCCTCGGCGGATTCAACCAGCTCGGTCGGTGTGTAGGCCCCGCTGATGGTTGGTATCTGGTAGCGGTTCGCCGTGCGGATCATCGCGGGGTTCAGCTGCGGACTGACCAGGAACTGAGCCCCGGCGCGGATGCATTCGTACGCTGAATGCTCGTCGAGTACTGTTCCGGCACCGACCGCTACGCCGGCGGACCCATGCTTGGCGGCGAGCCGACGGATGACGTCTACGGCGCCAGGAATTGAAAGAGTGATCTCGAGCGCCCGGAACCCTCCTTCGATGGCAGCTTCCGCGACGCGCTCGGCAAGCTCCGCGTTCTCCAGTCGCACGATGAGGACGGCCCCGGACTCGTCGATGGTTTGCAGGGTGCGAAGTTTCTTATACATGCTGGCCTTTCTCTGGGCGGGTATCTCTATCTTTCTGAGTGGCCCGACCCTTGTTCGTGTTTGGTTCCGTTGACAAACTCTCCCACCATCCATAGTGTTATTGCAACCGATCTCAGCAACCGATCTCATCCAAGGGGGTATTGCGGTTGACGCACGTACGCACAATCATTCTGGGCGCTTCCCATTGGCATGTTCCGCTCTGTGCGCAGGCCATTGCCGAAGAGCACGAGGTCATCGGAGTCAGTGACGACGATGTATCTCGCGTGCAGGTGCAGGAACTGGCCAAAGGCTGGCGGTCGCCGGTTGAAGCCGACTGGCAGAAGCTGGTTGATCTCCCCGACGTCGGACTCGCATATGTCTTCGGCCCCCATGAGGGGATGGCTGAAAAGTGTCTCGCCCTGATCGCGCGCGGCATTCCGTTCGTCGTGGAAAAGCCGTTGGGCACTTCCCTTGACGAGCTTTCTGCCGTGCGTCAGGCCGCCGAGGCAGCTGGCGTGCCTGCCACTGTCCCCCTGGTCCAGCGCGGCGGACCAACAGATCAATGGCTTGCCAAGGCAGGACGGCCCGCTTACCAGCGAACCTCATTTATTGCTGGTCCACCATCCCGGTATCTCGACAATGCCAATCCCTGGATGCTCGACCCGCTCAAGGCAGGCGGGGGTTGCCTGGCCAATCTGGGTCCGCATTTTGTCGATCTGTTCCTCAGGGGCAGTGGCGAGACTGCAGCACATGTGGGCTCCCGGCTCTCATCGGTTCTTCACAGCCAGGCTGTTGAGGATCATGCCAGCCTCATCATCACGACACCGGACGGCCGCGAAGCCATCGTGGAAGTTGGCTACGCATTCCCTGGCTCGCCGCTCAAGCGCTACTGCAGCTTCACCTCGGTCGGTGAGGCAGGATTCGCCTCCGTTGATTCGGACGGTACAGCTACGTTCACGGCATTGGATGGCACCACGGAGGTCGACAAGATCAATGTGGATAGCGACCCTCTTTACGATCCGTTCGTGCGGAGCGTCGCCCGGACGCTGGATGATGGATTCCGTGGCCTGCCGACGCTGGCCCAGCTCGAAAATGTCATGCGCCCGATTTGGCGGGCCTATGACGACCAGCACGGAGGAAGAGAACATGCCTGATCTGAGTATCGACGTCGTCGCGAAAGCTGCCGGCGTCCACCGGTCCACCGTCTCCCGGGCATTCTCCCGGCCGGAAGCGGTGAAAAGGGAAACACGCGAACACATCCTCAGGGTGGCCGAGGGGCTCGGCTACACGATGAGTCCACTCGCCCAGGCTCTTCGGACAAAGACCAGCACGTTCATCCCGTTGATCGTGCCTGACATCACGAACCCGTTCTTTGCAGAACTTGCCAAGACGATGACGCAGGCGGCGGATGAGCGCGGATACCAGCTACTGCTCTGCGTCACCAACGGGGACCCGGCCAAAACCGACGGATACTTCACCGCAATGCAGGCCATGTATGCCCCCTTCGGCATCGTCGCGCCGTCTACAAAGGTCGATACCGAGGCCATGAAACGCTTCGACTTCGGCCACAAGGTCGTGGTGATCGACCGGGTTGAAGGGGACGATGCCGTCCCAACGGTCACCGTCGACAGCCGCCGCGGAATCATGATCGCCCTGGAGCACCTGCACTCTCTGGGGCACACCTCGATCGGCTACGTATCCGGCATCGCCGGAACGCACACCGCCCAGGACCGGATGGACGCGTATTTGGAGCTGTCCGCCGAGAGCGGCAGTGCACCTGTCGTGCTGGACAGCGGGTCGGATCTGGATGCGGGCACGCGCGGGGCAGAACATTACCTCGAGATGGACAATCCTCCAACGGCAATCATCGCGGCCAATGACATGGTGGCCTTTGCGGTCATCTCGGCACTCGGCCAACGTGGCGTACGGGTACCGGAGGACGTGTCGGTCATCGGCTTCGATGGTCTCGCTCTCGGCGCCCGGTTTAACCCTCCTCTGACCACGGTTCGCCAGCCGATCGCCGACATGGGACACATCGCCATCGAACTGGCTGAGAAGCAGAACATTGACGGCTCCGTGGACCACATTGTCCTCGAACCTCAGCTTCTGGTCCGCGGCTCCACCTCTGGACCACGCAAATGACCAGGGGACAGGAGTCAACGCTCCGGCGTCTGCCAGGGCTCCAGCACACAGACCACGTCGGCCTGACAGTGCCAAACCTTGAGGAAGGCATCCGCTTCTTCGTTGAAGTCCTCGGAGCTGAGGAGCTGTACCGCTCAGAACGCGGGCCCGACGAAGAATTCATGCCCACAAACTTCGAAGTCCCGGCAGATGCCAAGCTCACGCTCGCAATGTTGCGCCTGCCACCAAACCTCAACATCGAGCTTTTCGAATGGAGCAGCGCTGAGCGGCGTGATACCCCGCCGCGGCACTGCGACGCCGGCGGCCACCACCTGTGCTTCGTCGTGGACGACGTCGACGAAGCGATCGTAGTACTGCAGGCAACACCTGGAGTAAGCGTGCTTGGTGAGCGCAAAGAAGTCGCTGGCGACAGCCCCCGAGTAGCCGGCAATCGCTGGACATACTTCGTCACCCCTTGGGGATTGCTGATGGAAATCGTGGATCGATCCCGCGTCGCAGCCCCGCCCCGGCTGGTCGGTCCCACGGACTGGGCAGCACCTCCAAACACTTCAGAAAGGACATAAACAATGCGGCTAGCCGGTCACACACTAGGCACCCCGGACCACACGGTTCCCCAAGCACTTGATCTATTCCGAGCCGCAGGGCTCGATGCCGCCGAAGTCATCTACCAGAATGACTACAAATCAGGATTGCCATTAGGTGACCGGCGTGCCGCGATGGAGGCAATGAGAGCGGCCGAAACCGCAGGGATTCCCATCGTAGGTCTGACGCCTTACACGACCGCCATCAACTCACTGGACGACGCGGAATGGCGCACAGCAGTCGATGAATTCCGCGGCGCCATAGAAACCGCACACCTGCTGGGCGCTGATCGGGTCCGTGTCTATGCTGGTTCGTGGCACCCCGGCGATGAGGACCATGCGGCGCATTGGGCAAAACTGCGTGAAGCATTGGAGGCCCTCGCGCCCGAAGCAGACCAGGCCGGGGTTCGCCTTTGCGTGGAAAACCACTTCGGCACGATGACCCAGACCGCGGCGGACACCGCTGCCCTGGTCCGGGAAATTGCCCATCCGGCCGTCCGCGTTCTTTACGACCAGGCGAACCTGACATTCACACACGATGAAAAGTACGAACAGGCCCTTGCTGTTCAAGGTGACCTGATCGGTCACGTCCACGTGAAGGACCTCGTCTTCACGGATCCCAACGCGGCCTTCCGCGCCACGGAAACGGCCCGGGTCAATGCTTCCGAGCGGGCGGTCCGGTCCCGCGTCGTCGGAGGCGGCGTCGTTCCATGGCCTCAAATCCTCGCCGGGTTGCTGAAGCACGGCTACGACGATGTGCTCAGCATCGAGCTTGAGTACCGTTGGCACCCGCAAGACCTGCCTGCGCCCGAGGACGGATTCCGGGAATCCGCCGCCGTCCTGCGCTCAATGCTCTCTGACCTGGCTGAAGTGAGGAACGCCTAATGAACACCACCCGTCTCCGCGTCGGAGTTGTCGGCGCAGGCAACATCGCCACCATCGCCCAATTGCCCACCCTCGTCCAACGCGATGACGTTGAGCTGGCAGCCTTGGTGTCCCGGCGTGAGGATCCAAGCAGCCTGGTCCGGCGCTGGGGGTTCAACGCCGCCTACAAAACGGTGGAGGACATGCTGGATTCGCAGGAACTGGATGCAGTCTTCGTGCTCACGCCACGATCGGAGCACGCCCACGCCGTTCAACTGTGCTTGAGCCGTGATGTTGACGTGTTCTGTGAGAAGCCGTTGGCTCCGGCAAGTGATGAAGCAGAACGTCTGGCAGATCTCGCCGACGAGCGGGGCCGGATCCTGATGGTGGACTTCAACCGCCGCTATGCACCCGTCTATACGGCCGGCCGGGAAGTCTTTGGCGACAAAGGCGCCACTTTCTGCGTCGCCCAGAAAAACCGCCCTGGATCGGAATACCGTGCGACATTCGAGAACGCCATTCACATGGTCGATCTCCTCCGCTGGTACTGCGGTGGCGAACCGGTGGACGTCGCCGCCCACGCCGCCGGTGACGACCCTTGGGAAGAAGACGGTGTTGCAGCAACCATCCGCTTTAGTACCGGGAACACGGGCGTGCTCATGGCAGCCCGCACGGCAGGTGCATGGAACGAAAAACTGGACGCCTATGGCGACGGCAAGACCGTCGAAGTCAGGGCACCGGAGACAGTTTCGACCACGGTCAAGGGTGTCACCACATCGCGGGAACTTAGCGCCGAGGCCTATGGCTGGGCTACTGCGACAGAAACTCTGGGCTTTGCGGCCGCCGTTCATCATTTCCTGGACCGGGTTGCCGACAGGGCGCAGCCACTGACTTCAGGCCGGGAAGCTGTCCACACCCAACGCTTGCTCGACCGGATTCTCGCTGCCTCCGGTTTGCCCACAGAAGAGCAAGCCGGCCGGGAATGGGCCAGCCACGCAGTAAACGGAAGCTAACAACCACCCCGGGCCCGCCCTTCTCCACGGCACTCGCAGCCCTTGAGCACTGTGGAACCGTGGCACGAACAAACCTGCTGAAAATAGGGAGGTGCAGACATAGCTCTACTTCGCCTCCGTCAGGGCAGACCACAAACCGGGGGAGCGGGGAGACAACCATTACGCGGCCGGCTCACCGCGCTTGCCGGCATCCTGCTGGTCGCGTTCAGCGCCAGAGAAGCGGTTTCGGCGGTGTCCCCACTCCTTGGTCCGATCAGCGGGGATCTTCCCCTCGACGCGGTGACGACAGGGATCCTTGGGATGCTTCCGACCGCGGGCTTCGCAGTGATGGGCTTTCTGGCTCTGCCGCTCCTCCGGCGAATCCGACTGGAACACCTGCTACTGGTTTCGATCCTGCTGACAACACTTGGTCAGGTCGGCCGCGCACTGGGATGGAACATCCCGGCGTTTTTGGTGTTCACCTGGGTCGCCATGCTCGGGATCGGGCTGGTCAATGTCGTGATTCCGCCGTTGCTGGTGAAGTACTTTCCCGACAAAATCGGGATGCTCGCAGCGCTCCACGTAACTCTCCTGGGCGTCAGCACGGCTGTGGCCGCCCAAGCTGCCATACCCCTGGCACATCTCTATGGCTGGCGGTTCTCCATCGGCATCTGGGCGGCCTTCAGCGCGGTCGCTGCGATACCGTGGCTGATTGTTCTCACGGGCAAGCGGGCTGTGACTCGATCCAGGACATCACCAGCCAGCGATGGGCCGTCTGCCCCTACGAGTGCGATCAAACCCTGGAGATCATCGATTGGCTGGGGTGTAGCACTGGTCTTCGCAGGGTGCTCAAGCAATACTTTCGCTGCGCTCACTTGGCTTCCCGCTGTTCTTATCGACAGAGGAATGAGTCAGGAAACCGCTGGATCCATGCTGGCGCTCTATTCAATCCTCGCCCTGCCAGTCGCCTTGGTTGTGCCTCTGGTAGTGGTCAGAACGCCTCGTCCGCTACCCGTCGCAATCGTCTTTGTCGTCGCCTTCGCCATCGGCTACGGGGGCATAATCTTTGCTCCACCAGCCTCTGCAGTGGTTTGGGTCGCCATTGCCGGACTTGGCCAGGGCGTGTACTCCTTCGCGTTCACGTTGATCAATAAGCGAACACGAACGCAATCCGGCTCAGGGATCCTCTCCGGGTTCGCCCAAGGAGTCGGCTACGCCCTGGCAAGCGTTGGCCCGTTCCTTTTTGGTCTGTTGCATCATCCGGGGGACGGCTGGCTGCCCTCGTTCGGCATGCTCGGAGCCTGGCTCCTGGTGCTGTGGGCAGGAGCCATGATGGTCAACAAGCCACGCTTTCTCGAGGATGCCTTCCACGTGGTACGGCCAGGCACTGAAGAAACTGCTGCAGAGCCCGACTGCAGCAGATCACAAGGCCGAAATATTTTTCGCCGAAAGCGGAGAACGCCGGGCCCCGAATACACGAACCGAATAGACCCCTGACAGACCCTTCCTGCAACCGACCTTTATTGCAACCGATCTCGAAGGAGAGATGTGATGATCAGCTGGTTCCTTCCTTGCCGGACCTTTGGCGGCGCTACATGATGACCGCGGCGGGACATGCTCGCGTCGCTGTCGTAGGAGCGGGCGGCTGGGCCGGATCAAGGCACGCACGGGCATTTGCCGCGGCAGGTGCCAAGGTCACCGTCCTTGTGGAGAAGGACGGGCGTGGGGTCGCCCTCGCGCAGGAGCTCGGGGCACAGTTGATGCCCACTACGGCGGAACTCCACCCCGAACATTTGGACCTTGTGGTCGTAGCATTACCCACCACGGTGCAACCGGTCATATGCGCAGATCTGCTGAACCGGGGATTCCGGCTGCTGACTGAAAAGCCGGTGGCCGCAGATGCCGAAGGTGCTGCCGTCCTGGCTGCCGCTTCCGGGGTGAACGAGAGACTCATGGTCGGGTATACGCTCCACCAGCATCCCGCCGCCGCACAGGTCACTCAATGGATCAGGGACAAGAACGTGATCGCCGTTTCTGTCCGTTCGGTCGCCCATAAACAGAACGTCAATTCATGGCGCGCTGATCCCAAGGAGGGCGGCGTCGCTGTCGTGAATGGCATTCACGCCATCGAATTAGTCTCATCATGGTTTGAAGGCGACCCGAAAGTACTTGCCACCGGCGCCAGCAGCAGCCTGTATGGGTCGCCGGTACCGGAGCACGTCGTGTCCACCCTCGAGTTTCCTGAGGGCGTCGTATTCACCTTGCAGAGCTACTGGTCTCCCTGGCCGGAACCTCAAGGTCTCAATCAGGGCGACTGGAGCCTCACCATCGATGTCCTGGCCAGTGAAGGCCGGATGCTCTGGACCAACGACTCCCTTCACGTGTGGGAGCGGCACGGCGGCCATTACGAAAAGACCTTCGAGCCCTCCGACCTCTTCCTGCGGCAAGCAGACACGGCGCTGAAGTTCTGCGCCGGTGAAACCCCTCCAGTCACGTTCGCCCAGGCACTCCGCGCCACGCAAATCGCCGATGCAGTCCTGGCAGCGGCAACATCCAGCGCTGAAACCACGGTCGCCCCGTAGCATCACCAAAACCTGAACAACAGTCCACCGTCCATTGAACAACCTTAACGAAGGAATTAAACATGAAACCCGCAACCCACGTTTCGACCGCAGGAGAACCGCACGGCGGCCAGAGCGGAGAGAACCGATGAGCCTCAAAGACCAGGTGGTTCTGGTAACCGGATCAAGCGGAGGAATAGGCGATGCTGCCGTCAGCGCATTCACAGCTGCCGGCGCCACCGTCATCGGCGCTGATCGTTCCGCTAAAGCCGACCAAACCTTGGACGCGTTCTACCCCCTGGACATCACCTCGGAACAACAGTGCGCAACGACTGTGCAGGACATCGCGGCCCGGTATGGCCGCATCGATGTCCTCGTCCATGCAGCAGGAGTGCTCGGTACAACCCCCGACATCATGGAGACAACCACAGAAGAATTCGATTCCATTCTGAGGATCAATGCCTCTGCAACGTTCTCGATGGTACGAGAGACTGCAAAATCAATGCTCGGGTCCGGCACGGCCGGCTCAATCGTGGTCTTATCCTCCGTTGCGGCCAAGGAAGCACGCCTCAACTACCTGCCCTACAACGCGAGCAAACTCGCAGTCCTACACATCATGTGGTCATTCGCAGAATTGCTTGGACCTCAAGGCATCTCCGTCAATGCCATCGCCCCGGGTCCAGTGAACACACCTATGTGGGCACAGTTTGCCAAAGATTCAGGCCCGGATGCGGTTGCCAACCGCGCGAAGAGGGCAGCGCAACTCCCGATGCGCCGGTTTGCCGAACCCGACGAAGTCGCCCGCGCCATCCTTTTCCTGACAGATCCCGACAACCGCTACATCACCGGAGTGTCTCTGGATGTGGCCGGCGGAGCACACCTGGGAATAGGAACGTGAACCCCCTGTGCCGTGCCTCGCAATCGTAGAGGCCCCGTGCCACACCTTTTTGGAGAGTGGGACCACGCATGCCCATATGCCAGACAAACCAGTACGGACCCCTCAAGGCTGTGTCTGAGCAACCCCGGCGGAGTTAGGTCCAAAACTACGAGGAGAAGACCTTATGTCCGTTCTTTTGGTCCAGTTCAAGCCTTCGGGAATGTTTAGGCGGGAGAAATGAAAACTGCAATTCGACATCATCACACTGCCCTGCACGTTACGGACATGGAGCGCAGCGCGCGGTTCTACGTGGAAGGGCTTGGCCTTACCCGCGTACAAGCGTGGACGTCGGGCCCCTACGTCGGCGAACTTTACGGCCGTCCCAACGTCAAGGTTAAAGCCCTAATGCTCTCAACGGGTGACGGGACCTTCAACCTGGAGCTGGTCCAGGTTGAGGATCCGCCACCGGCCGTAAATCCATCAGAGGCGCAGCCGGGGACTGCACATCTTGCCTTCACCAATATTGACCTGCGCAAGGTTTACGCCAGAATGACAGCGCTCGGCTACAGGGCTTTGTCCGAACCGGTCGCACCCACGTCGGGCCCGGTTTCAGGAGGCCTGCTGATCTACCTGCTCGATCCAGACGGAAACCGTGTGGAGCTAATTCAGCCACCCGGCTGGCAGCCAGGCGACCGCTCTTGAGCTTTCCGCGTCCGGAAGAGATGACAAGTGACGCGGGCTGAGTGGCCTGTCAGGGTTTAGAGATTGCAGATGCGGTGAGCTGGTCTAAACAGGCACGCCACATGACCGCTTGGAAGCGGTCATGTGGCGTGCTTTCTAGTTGGGCTCGGGGTAGAACTCTTGCTTCGGTTATCCCTTGACACCGCCGGACGTCATCCCGGCAACAAACCAGCGCTGGAACGCCAGGAAGATTGAGAGAACGGGGATGAAGGCAACGACGATGAATGCAGCGAAGAGTCCCCAGAAGCTACCGAAGCCAGTGGTTATATAACGCACGATGCCGTTCTGGACGGTCTTCATATCTTCCGTGGTGGCCAGTACGGTTCCTACAAGGAAGTCGTTCCAAACGAATACGAAGATGAAAATTGCTACAGCAGCGATACCGGGGCGGATGAGCGGCAGAATGATGCGCCACAGGATCTGCACCCGCGAGCAGCCATCGATGGCGGCCGCTTCCTCAATCTCAACAGGAATGTTCTCGATGAAGTTGCGCAGAAACAGGATGGTCTGTCCACAAATAATGGCCGTGTAGACAACAATCAGCAGCGGGTAGGTGTTGATCAAGGCCGTTCTGACGAACATGGAGTACAGGGCGATGAAGACCACGATCGCGGGAACCATCGAAAGCACCAGGATCCCTGTCATCAGAGTTTCCATGCGCCGGCTTCGGTACCTGGTGGCAACATATGCCGCAGGAATGGAAATCGACAACGCGAGGACGATAGAGCCCACAGCGTAAATCAGGGAGTTTATGAAGAACCGGCTGTTCGTTGAGGTCAGCAGGCCAAGATAGCCCTCGAATGAAAGCGGGTCCGGGATCCACCGTGGCGGGAACTCAAGGGTATCCGAGGCGGTTTTCAGCGAGGTGGAGAAGATCCATGCGACAGGCGGTAGAACGACTGCGGCTGAGAGGATGACGTATGCCCAGGCCGGAACCGCCCGAAGGACTGAGCCGAGCCGGCCTTGGCGACGCGAGGTGGTGGTGCTCACAGGCTTTCCTTCCGTCGGAAGCGAATCGCGACAAGGGTGAGGACAATGTTTACGGCAAAAAGGAGGATGGCCGTCGCTGATGCCCCGGAAAGATCGAACTTGTCGAACATCTGGTTGTATACCCGCATTGACAGCGTCTCGGTCGATCCGATGGGACCGCCTCGTGTGGTCACCAGGATGATGGTGACCATCTGTACATAGAGCATGAGTAGAACGATCACCACGGAGACGATCGTGTTGCGCAGGTGAGGCAATGTGACATTGAGAAATGCGTGCCGAATGCCACCGCCGTCCACTTTGAGGCTTTCATACAATTCCACTGGAATGGTCTGAAGGGCGCCGAGAAAGAGAAGCATGGCCTGCGGGTAGGACCACCACGCCGTCATCAGAGTCACGGCAACGAGCGCACTGTTTGGAGACGAGAAGACATCAGTAGGCCCGAACCCAAGGGCCTGGGTGATAGCTGAGGCCGGCCCGTAATTGGGGTTGAGAAACCAAAGCCAGATTGTTCCTGCTGTGGCCTGGGACAAAAGCCACGGCAACAAAAAGAGGCTCCGGATGGAGCGCTTGAACCGATGCAGGTTGTTCAGCACAATCGCAGACAAGAGTCCCGCGGGCAAGGCGATGACCAGCGCCCCGATCGAAAATACAAGCGTTGTCCAGATGCGGGCGGGCAGCTCCGAGTCCGCGAACAGCTCCGCAAAAGAGTTCAGACCAGAAAATTTGCCAATCTGGTAATACGAAGTCTCGTGGAGCGCTGTCCAGGCCGTGTAGATGAGCGGTCCAACGAAGACAAAGAGAAACACGGCAGTGACGGGGACGACGTACAACCAGACCATGCGGTCTTTACGAGCCCGGCGGAAAGCCTGGACTCCTGTCGGCGGAGTCGCCGTCTGAGATGAAGTGCGGGTGCGACTGTTTGTTGACATTATCTCTCCCTTCCGAAGGGAACCTGATGTTCAGGCTCCCCCGGACGTTGGGGACTATTTCTTGTTGGCCGCATCCTGGGCGGAACGGATAAATTCGCTGCCCGACAGATTGTTGAGGGTTAGTCGCTGCCCGGCCTGGGAGAGCCCGGTGGCCAGCGAGGTCCAGTTATCGGCGTATGTGCGGGGTTCGCTGTTGCTCTTGACGTAGGCGGCGATGTCGTTCACCGTCTTCGCTTCGGGCGTGGAGAAGAATGGCTGCTCATACGTGGCCGCACGCGTGGGCACCTCACCGCCGGTGGCCATCTTCGCGCCGGCTTCGGGACCGGTCATGTACTCGATGAACTTCCAGGCCGCCTCTGTATTCTTGCTTCCTGAGCCTATTCCCAGAGTCCACCCAATGGTGGTGCCGGTGGTGTCCCCAGTAGATGCCTTTGGCAAGGAGGTCCACTTGACGTCCGGATTCTGCGAGGCGAACGAGACGATTCGTTCGGTGCCCAAGACCGACATTGCGACAGTGCCGCTGGCCATGCCGTCCGCTACGGTGCCGTACGTGTCGGAAACGACATTGCTACCCAGTGCCTTCGCATCCCGGAGCTCGGCGAGGAAGTTGCCAAACTCCTCGGCCTTTTCGGTGGCGAAATCCGCCTGTCCGTCCTCAGTCCATATGTCCTGATCAACTTGCGACATGAAGCAATTGAAGAAAGTGCTGATGATGGCTGAGTTGTCAGTGTCCGAGAACCCGGTTCCGAACCCGGTGAATCCAGCTGCCGCAGCTTTCTGCGCAACGTCAACGACTTCCTCGTAAGTAGTTGGAGCGGTCGCACCGATTTGAGACAGAATTTTTTCGTTGTAGTACAGCGCACAGGTGCGGTATTCATAGGGCACCGCGACCTGCTTGCCGTCAGGACCCGCAAAAGTGTCGGTAGGACGGAGCCAGTCGGTGACCCCTGACGCAGCATCAGGCAACGGCGAGTAAACGCCGGCAGAGGCCATCTGGGGGACGAGAGGGGTGAACATCTTAAACACATCCGGCGCCTGCCCGGCCGCTGCTGACTGCGGCAGCCTATTCAACATGTCGCCCAGCGAAACCACCGAGAGGTTGATCTTGATGTCAGGGTTTGCCGCCTCGAAGTTGGCGATGTTTTCCTTCAACGCCTTTGATCGCGGATTGTCCTGGCTGGGATCAAGGAAGTCCCAATAACTGAGCGTCACCGGCCCCTCGGGGTCCGATGTTGAGGGGGAGCAGCCACTGAGGGCAAGGCTGGCTACGACGGCTGAGACGAGTGCCAGGCCCCATCGCTTTTTGATCATGAGTTTCTCCTGTGGACTGGATTGCTAATGCGGGAGCATGCCGTATTCAAAACGACGCCTGCTGAACGCGGGGCTACCGAAAGTCCAGAAGTGAGCGACTTGATCATCGAGTCTCTCCTTTGAGATCGGTTGCATTCGCTAGAGCAGTGAGATCGGTTGCTGAGATCGGTTGCAATAAACATAGGGCTACACAAAGGGTCTGTCAAGGATTCCTTTTGCTCGAATCTTGCAGGTCCCGATGTGTGCTCCGATGCGGTCGGGCTCTGCATCGGTTTCTTGATTCGTTAGCGCATTGGCTGCGGCACCTTCCCTGAAATTTGGCGCGGGCTCGAGGTGCGAAACACCATGACTTTGAATCAGTTTCGGCAGGTCCTGCAGGTAGTTTGTGGCTGCGAGGACATACACCTGCACAGGTTTGCCTTGGAGGATCCCTTCGCGCCCCTGAGGCCGGTCGACGGCGAACTTCCGGAAGTCGTGCAAGTGGATTTCCCGGCAGGAGTGAAGAACGGCGGACAAGCCCGGGAACTGGATCATCTGCTCACGCTTGGTATAGGCAAGGCGCTTTATGAATACGACTTCAACGACAGCTGACTTCACCGGCTGGAGCTGGTTTCCAACCGGCCCGCTGACGGAGACAGCCCGCCGCCCAGTTGATTGACGGCGCCAGGCGGGCCCGCTGGAAAACTCCGGAGGATTGCCCGGATACGAGGAGTTCCTGGACGTCGCCGCCGTGAACCGGTCCTGGCGGAACGGTCCTGACTTATGGAATCGGGGAGGAAACGCCACGGGGCGATGGATCAGCCCCTTTTGAGGCCGCTCCCCGACCATTTTGAAACGCCGATAATGGACCTTTCGTCCTCTCCGTCAACCAGGGCAACCCATTGGCTCCTCCGCCGGGCCGTATGGATGCCTGGTACTGGTTTGGTACCATGTGTTTCATGGCTATGAATTTGCGTGTCCCCGAGGATTTGGATCGTCGTTTGGACCAGCTCGCGGCCGAGGAACACACTTCGAAGTCGGCGTTGCTGCTCCAGGGCGCGGAGCTGGTGTTGCAGCGACACCGGCGAAGTCGCGAGATCGGCGAGGGTCTGGATTTCGTGATGAGCCATGATGCTGAGCTTTTGACGCGCCTTGAGGATGCGTGACCGCGTACCTTGAGATTGAAGACGCGTTGCAGGTCGTTGACCGGTACGGGTTCCATATTCGCGATATCGGCCTCCTGGCCTCGGCCTTGGCCCGTCCGGCAACGACAGTCATGGGTGTGGAAGCCTATCCGCAGTTAGCTACGAAGGCTGCGGCTCTGATGGAGTCGGTGGCGCGGTTCCATCCGCTGATCGACGGGAACAAGCGGACTGCATGGACGCTGATGGTGTTGATGCTCTGGATCAACGGCTGCAGGCATGACTTCAGCACCGACGGGGCGTTCGATCTCGTCGTGGGAGTGGCCGCCGGCGACATCTCGTTGGAGGACAGCGCAGCGATGATTGCCTCGCACCTCGTGAAGCGATAACCATAGGAATCCTGTCGGCAGGTGCTTGGTGATCCTGGGATCACGTACCGGCATTCCGCGCCCCGCCGCTACAGCCGACACCGGTCCTGGTGCGAAGCAGGATGCCCGCATAGCCGTTCTTGCCTAGTCATGTGATTGTCTGCTGAAGAGCAGCGGGAGGCGTCAGTCAAACCAGGGGCCGGGCCTACCCACGCGGAGTTCCGGCACACAGAAGAACCGCGTTCCTCAGCGGGGGGCGGCTGGCGTTTGGAGTGCTCGGACGGGCGAATTTGGGGTGTGGACAATGTCCACACTTTTGCCGTCGGACTGGGCCGTACATCGGTCGGATCGGGCCGCATTCCGCACGTTTGCGCGGGATTTCCCAGTGTTCCCAAGGCCGGGAATGCGGTTCGAGTCCCACCTCGGGCACAGTGTTTTCGCAGGTCAATGCCTTTTTCTCTTTTTGGTGTTGACAAAGCTTGACTTTTCGGAATGCTGCATGTTGCAGCAGGTATCATGTCTCTGCCAACGGGCACTAGGCTCGCGGGGTGACCCCTGAATATCGCAGCTTAGACGTTCCTCGAGGACTCAACCCGAATCCCTTGCCGCGTGAGCGCCGAAATTGCGGACTACGACAACACCACAGCAAGCACGCGGCGCGCACCTGGGAGTGTTTTCTGGGACGAGGCGTCAGATTTAGGGCACACAACACGTTCGTGCAAGCCCCCGTCACCCACTGTCGCTGAGCGCATCGAGTGCTCGATCGAACTGGGTTCGCGACGCGCGTGCTCCGGGACACCCTGGTCAACGTTGAGGTCATCGCGTCGAACGCAGGCGGCCAGTAGATCCGCCCGCTGCCGGTCCGTGGACTGCTGCCGCGTCGAAACCCGGGCATAGCCAATAAGCTTCGACAAGCCTTCCTCCAATGTGTCTCATAACTAATGATCAGTACGTCGATTCAAGCAGAAGGTTTCGAGACATAGTTATGGGAATCGCCGGACGCGGAGGACGTCGCGAGATTTCACAGAAACCAGGACACTACCGGACCGAGCCAGTGAGACGTCTCGTATCCCAAGGGTTGTGAGACGGTCGTAGTGCTCCAGTTGGGGGGACCTTCACAGGTCGCGAAATCGGGCAGGCGATTACTCCCGGTATCAGCCTTCACTCGGGCCAGAATATCGAGGAGAGCGCGCCCTTTCATCGCCGGCTTACGAGAGTGCTGTACGGGTTCAAGCTTGGGGAGGGTCTGAACCGGATTAGTTGGAGCTACCCGCTGACTTGCAGGTAGCTCCAACGTCAATCTGGAAGCCAGACCGCGATAAGGGCTAATGGGGACTGGCTCAGAGTTTGGGCTTTACCCAGCCCCTACTGAAGCTTCAATCACCCTTGGGCTTTCACGGCTCGCCCTCGGATGTCACGGCAGGGGTGAGTTGCCGTGCCCGCCGATTGAGCTCGTCCCCAGCTTTGCTCCGGTGTCGATGATTGCCAGCATTGGCTCGCTCAGTCGCGCGCCCTGCACTTGGATTTGAGCGAAACTGTTTTCAATTTCTTGGATGTCGGCAGCGGTCAGCTGGACTTGAAGCGCGTCCATGTTCTGCTCCATGTGGTCCTGGGTGGTCGGCCCTGGGATGGGCACGATCCACGGCTTGCGGGCGAGCAGCCAGGCAAGCGCGATTTGGCCAGGAGCTGCTTGATGGCGGGCGCCGACCTGTTGCAGCAGTTCGACGACGGGCCAGTTTGCCCGGCGGGCCTCGGGGGTGAAGCGGGGCAGGCCAGCCCTGAGGTCTGCGGTGCCATGGACCATCATCGGGGTGACGGTGCCGGTCAGGTAACCCATCCCGAGTGGGCTCCAGGGTACGAAACCGATGCCCAGTTCTTCGCAGGCCGGGAGAGCTTCGAGTTCCGGGTCGCGTGTCCAGACGGAGTATTCGTTCTGCACTGCGGTGACCGGCTGTACTTTATGGGCACGGCGGATTGTCGCGCCGCCCGCGGCGGACAGGCCGAAGTGGCGGATTTTGCCCTCGCGGATTAGATCCTGCACCGCTCGGGCGACGTCTTCGATGGGTACCGTGGGATCGACCCGGTGCTGGTACTGAAGATCGATGTAGTCGGTTTTCAGTCGGCGGAGCTGTTCTTCGGTGACCCGCTTGATGTTCTCCGGGCGGCTGTTGAGTCCCTGGACTTCGCCCTTCTTCGTGATGTCGAAGCCGAACTTGGTGGCGATGACTACCTCATTGCGCACCGGTTTCAGGGCCTTGCCGACGATTTCCTCGCCCAGGAACGGCCCGTAGACTTCGGCGACATCGAAGAACGTGACGCCCCGGTCATAGGCGGCACGGATGATCCGGATTGCCTCCTCAAAGTCCGTCGGTGGGCCATACATTCCGGCGAAGTTCTGGCAGCCCATTCCCAGGGCGGAGACTTCCAGTGAGCCGAGCATGCGGCGATCCGTGCGCAACGGCAGGGTGCCCGTTCCGGAACTTCTTGTGCCCGTCTGTGCGTGGGCGGGAAGGGGCAGCAAGGATGCTGCGGCTATTCCAAGGCCTGCGCCCAGTAGGCTACGGCGATTGATTGTCATTGTTGATGTTTCCTTTCGGCGGAGCGTTGATGTGGTTTCGGTTCAGCCTTGTTCGGTGGGCATGATCCAGAGCTCGCTGATGGCGGTGTGCCAGGGGCGGGTGACCATGTAGGCGACGCCGTCGGCGATGTCCTGTGGCTCCAGGACCTGGAATCCGCCGAAGTTGGCCTCGATGTCGGCGCGTACTTGGTCGGTGTTGTGGGAGTCGAGCTCGGTGGCGACCTTGCCGGGTTCGAGGACACCGACGCGGACGTGGGACTGGGCCAGTTCCTGGCGGAGGGCTTCGCTGAACCCGTTGACCCCGAATTTGGTCATGTTGTAGACGCCCATGATGGGGTAGGCGGTGCGCCCTGCGATGGAGGAGATGTTGACGATGTCGGCCACCTGGCGGGGGTCCTCGCCGGCTGCTTTCTGCAGGTAGGGCAGGGCCGCCTTCGTTATATAGAGCAGCCCTTGCTGGTTGATGGCGATCATTCGTTCGAGGTCATCGATGCCGGCTTCGGCGAAAGGCCCGAGGATCATCAGCCCGGCGTTGTTGACCAGGATGTCCAGCCGGCCGAATGC
Source organism: Arthrobacter oryzae (assembly GCF_030812315.1). Classification (GTDB taxonomy): domain Bacteria; phylum Actinomycetota; class Actinomycetes; order Actinomycetales; family Micrococcaceae; genus Arthrobacter; species Arthrobacter oryzae_B. The sequence goes on from NZ_JAUSSM010000010.1 coordinate 128,903, forward strand.
CTCGATGGTTTTGGTGACGGCGGCTTCTGCCTGGGCGCGGTCGGAGATGTCGGCTGGTACGGCCAGCGCTGTTCCGCCTGCTTTCTCTATCTCGGCGACGAGCTTATCGAGGCGGTCCTGGCGGCGGGCGACAAGAGCGACAGAAGCGCCCTGGCCGGAGAGCTCAAGGGCAGTGGCGTGGCCGATGCCGCTGCTGGCACCGGTAATGATCGCGACGGTTCCGGTGAGTCTGGAAGTCATGGCAAATGTCCTTTTCGTTGGGAGGCCAATTGGGCCCGGAGCTGGTTCACACGGAAGTTTGCTCTGAGGAGGCGCGCGTGTTCGGTCGCGAGTTGTCCTCGCCGCCCGGGCATGGTGCCAGACCAGTTCGGTCCTGGAAGCATGCGCCAGGGTCAGCTGTTGTGGGGTCCAGCGCGTGGGCCTTCGGTTCTAAGCGACGTTCCGGTGACCCTGTTGCAGCGCGGGCGCAGTTGTCACCGGAACGGACGTCGCTTATTGGTCGTCGTGGGCGAGGGATGAGGACAGTTCGCGGTAAGCGTTGGCCTGCTCGAGGAGCAGGTGTGCTTTGTCCTCTGCAGTTTGGACGGCGTCGGCCCCGGCGAGGAAGCGCAGCGGCGGCTGGTCCTGGGCGGTGATGGTGATGAGGGCGGCGGCGAGTTTGGCCGGGTCGCCGCCTTGCTTGCCGTTCATGCCCTTCCAGGCCTCGATGGTGCCTTGGGTGCGCTGGTCGTAGTCATCAAACGAAAGCTCGGGCCACATTGTCGAGGCACCTTCGACGAGCAGTTCGGTGCGGAAGAAACCGGGGTTCACGATGGTGGTGTTGATGCCGTAAGGCTCCAGGTCGTACCGGAGGGATTCCATCCAGCCCTCGGTTGCGAACTTTGAAGCGCAGTAGGCGGCGACGAATTCCTGGCCTGTGAGCCCTGCTGTGGAGCTGAAGGTGATGACGTGGCCGCTGCGCTGGGCGCGCATGACCGGCAGTACGGCCCGGGTGACGTTCACGGGTCCGAAGAAGTTTGTTTGCATCTGCTGGCGGAACTGGGCCGGGCTGATGACTTCGAAGAAACCGGCGTAGAAGTTCCCGGCGTTGTTGACGAGCCTGTCGATTCGGCCGAAGCGTTCCAGGGCCGCTTCGACGGCAGTCCTGGCAGCGGTTTCGTCAGTGATGTCCAGGGACACGGCGAGCAGGTTCTCGTGCTCGCCGAGAGCCTCGGTGACGCGGCCTGCGTCGCGGGCGGTGCCGACCACAGCATGGCCGGCGTTGAGGGCGGCACGGGCGATGTCGATGCCCATTCCGCGGGCGGCGCCGGTGATGAACCAAACTTCCTGAGCAGTCATGGTGGTTCCTTTTCGTGTAGGTGACTGTCTTCAGTCAATCCCGCTGGAAACAGGCAAGGGAGTCCCCGCTGATCGGGTTAATGCCAGTGACCCCCTAACACCGGTTTTTGGGCGTAGCGTCAAAGGATGGACAGCGCCAACGAGATCCGTGAATTCCTGATGACCCGGCGGGCCAGGATCACGCCCGAACAAGCTGGCCTGCCCGTCTTCGGGTACCGTCAACGCCGTGTCGATGGCCTGCGACGTGAAGAGGTTGCCCTGCTGGCGGGGATGAGCACCGAGTACTACATCCGGCTTGAGCGGGGTAACGCCAAGGGCGTCTCGGAATCGGTTTTGGAAGGAATTAGCCAGGCGTTGAAGCTTGATGATGCCGAGCGGGCCCACCTCTACGACTTGGTGCGCGCCGCCAACGAGGGCGCGAAGCCGCAGCGTCGTCGCAGTGCTCCCCGGGCACAGCACGTACGCCCGGGCGTGCAAAGGATGATCGACGCGATGACCGCTCTGCCCACCATCGTGCAAAACGAACGGCTGGACCTCGTCGCCTCGAACCAGCTCGGGCGGGCGTTCTACTCGGAGATGTACATCCAACCCCAGAGACCGGCGAACTTCGGGCGGTTCATCTTCCTCGACCCCTGCTCCAGGGATTTCTATCGGACCTGGGATGACACGGCCCGGCAGACGGTAGCACTCCTACGCAGTGCAGCCGGGCGGGCACCTTACGACCGGGACCTCAGCGACCTCATCGGAGAACTCGCCACCCGCAGCGACGACTTCCGCACGCTCTGGGCCGCCCACGACGTACGGCTTCACCATTCCGCATCAAAACAAGTGCACCACCCCGTCGTCGGAGACCTGGACCTGACCTTCGAAAGACTTGACATTGCCACCGACAAAGGCCTCTCCGTCATCGCCTACACCGCCGAACCGGGCTCCACCTCCCACGACAGCCTCCAACTCCTCGCCCACTGGGCCGCAACTCACAACCAAGCAACCCAGAACCAAACACCCGAGCCGCGCCCAACAACTTCAGTCATCGAAAGCACCGAACGAAGCTGACCAACGTTCTAACTCGGTGTCTAAAAACCTCTCCGCCTCGAAACCCTTGGCGGCCTCGCACTGATCAGCTCGGGCCGACACCCGCTCACCTGTCTACGAGAATCGCCCCCGCCACGTCTTGATAAACAACACTTTTTGAGACACCGCTCCTGAGCCCGGGGGAGCCGGTCCACTATGCGGGAGAGCAGGGCTCCCTGCGTCTCGAAAATGCGACTCACCACAAACCGTCTCGACGGAGGCACTTCGAGGACATTTCGAGTCAAAATGGCATGGTGAGGCAACTGGGTTACACGCGCGTCAGCACTTCCAGCCAGGACGCCCAGCTGCAGCTGGACGCGCTGATCGCCGCCGGGGTGCAGAAACGCGACGTCTTTGCCGATGTGACATCGGGAAGCAAGACGGCGATCGAACGGCCCGGAATGAAAAGGCTTCTCGAGTACGCCATGGAGGGCGACACTGTCGTTGTGTGGCGGGTTGATAGGTTGGGCCGGTCACTGATTGACGTGCTGAACACCGTGACCATGCTGCGCGACCGCGGCATCCACATCCGATCGATTTCTGACGGCATCGACCCTGCGACCTCGACGGGCCGGCTGATGCTGAACATGCTCGCCACCCTCGCCGAGGATGAGCGCGAGCTGATCGTCGAGAGAGTCAACGCCGGCATCGCCGCCGCCAGGCAAAACGGAACACGCTTGGCGCCGTAGAGACTAGGCGCCTTACCTACGACCAACGTTTTCTACGGGTTGACGTCGACTGCTCAGGAGTTGTACTGTTTAGTACAGCTTGTACCGAATGGTACAACTGCATATCTCGAAGGAGCCCATCATGTCTCGTCCCCCCCTCCCTCCGTACACCGAAGAAACCGCCATCGAGAAGGTCCGTGCAGCCGAGGATGGCTGGAACACTCGTGATCCCGAGCGCATTTCCCTCGCCTACAGCGAGAACAGTTGGTGGCGCAATCGCTCGACGTTTGTGCAGGGTCGCGCCGCCATCGTCGAGTTCCTCGCCGACAAGTGGGAGCGCGAGCTCGACTACCGGCTCATCAAGGAATTGTGGGCCTACACCGACGACGTCATTGCCGTCCGCTTCGCGTACGAGTATCATGACGCCGCGGGCCAGTGGTTCCGCGCCTACGGCAACGAGAACTGGCACTTCGACAAGGATGGACTCATGACACATCGCCACGCGAGCATCAACGACCTCGCCATCAACGAGTCCGACCGCAAGTTCTTCTGGGACACCTCCGGGCCCCGCCCCGCGGATCACCCCGGTCTGAGCGAACTCGGACTGTAATGCCACGCACCCTCCTCGAACGCTCGGACGCCGTTCGCGCCCTCGCCGGTGTCTTCCGCCGGCGAGGGTTTGAGAGCAGCTCCCTGTCCGTCATCCAGCAGGAGGCTGGCATCGGTCGCGGCAGCTTGTACCACTTCTTCCCGGACGGGAAGACAGACATGGCCAGGGCTGTGCTGGATCAGGTGAGCGACTGGTTCGAGGATGCGGTTTTCGCACCGCTTCGTTCCGCAACTGACGCCGCTGAGGCGGTCTCGGCTATGACGAGGGCGGTCGCGGACTATTTCGTCTCCCGCGAGAATGTCTGCCTATTCGCCGCAATGACACTCGGGGAGGAGAAGGAGACGTTCGCCGGTGAGGTCAAGGCCTACTTCGTGGACTGGGTCGACGCGTTGGCCGCGCTGCTGCAGCGCGGCGGGCTAACTCCCGGGGATGCTCACGAGAACGCATTGGACGCCGTTGCCATGATCCAGGGTGGACTCATCATTACCCGCGCCTACGGCGACGAGTCTACCTTCCTGGGGGTCATGGAACGTGTCGAGCGTCGTCTGCTCGCGCAGCTCTGCTGACGCCTGGACCGCCAGCCCGCTGGTCACCCACGGCGCCGGGCGCGCGTGGCCTGGATACGATCGTTTACCCCGCACGATGAAATGCACGGTGAAGGTGCCATAGGCGCACAGTCCTGATCGTCTCGTAACTCTTGAGATACGAGACGTCTCACGCCTCTACCCTGACGAACCCGGACTCCCGCGAGAGGTGTCGTTTTCAGAAGTCGTCTGCACTCGCTCCTGTGGGTTTTGACGGTACTTGGCGGCGTTTTGTTGTCGATATGTGTCGCTGATAGGAGTCCGTTTTGTGCGGAATCGTTCGGGCCGTGGGTCAGGCTGAGCGATAGTTTCTACCCCGTTATGTGGTCGTTGCCGCGCATTCGGACGGCAACCACTAAGCCAGAGGCGGCGGTGAGTGCCGCGACAGTGGCGATGGCAGCGGGAATCCCATGCATGTCTGCGAGAAGGCCCGACAGGAGCGCGCCTACGGCGAATCCGCCGTCGCGCCACAGGCGGTAGATGCCGACGGAGCGGGCCCGCCAGGTGGGGTGTGCGACGTCTCCGATTGCGGCTAGGAGGGCGGGGTAGACCATGGCTGTTCCAAGTCCCAGGAGAACTGCGGCGATGAGCCAGGGCCCGAAGCTGTGGGATGCGGCGACTAACGCGAGTCCCGCGGCTTGGACGATCATGCCGGCCACGATGAGCCATTTGCGGCCCCACCGGTCTGAGGCGGCTCCGGTGAAGAGTTGCCCGGCGCCCCAGACCGCGGGGTAGACGGCGGCCAGGATTCCCACTTGGTTCAGGTTGAGCCCGGAACTGACGAACAGGACCGGGAAGAGGCCCCAGGCGAGGCCGTCGTTAAGGTTGTTAACCAGGCCGGCTTGGCTGGCTGCGGAGAGGGAACGGTCTTTGAAGCTGGTGAGGGTGAAGATCTGGCCTGTGGTGAGTCCGGCGTGGGCGCTGCTGTGTGTACTGACGTGCTGGGAGGCCTCGCTCCTGGCATGGTGGCGGGTTTCGCGCACGGTCAGGACTGACAGGCCCAATCCTAGGGCGATGTAGGCGGCTCCGAGGAGGAAGGGGCCGGGCCGGAGCCCGTAGGTGGAGGCGATGTATCCGGTGGCCAGGGCGGTGACGGCGACGCCGAGGTAGCCTGCCGCTTCGTTCAGGCCCATGGCGAGGCCGCGCTGTTTGGGGCCGGTCAGGTCCATCTTCATGATCACCGCGGTGGACCAGGTCAGGCCTTGGCTGATACCGAGGAACACGTTCGCGGCCACGATCCATTCCCAGGACGGGCCGAGGATGAGCATGAGCGGTACGGGTATTGCGACCAGCCAGCCGGTGACGAGGACGGGTTTGCGGCCGTACCGGTCAGAGAGTGTTCCTGCAAAGTAGTTCGTCGCGGCTTTGGACAGGCCGAAGGCGAGGATGTACGTCAGCGCACTGGTGTAGAGGTCCAGGTGGAATGTCTGGGAAGCGAGGAGGGGCAGGACGGTGCGTTCCTGTCCGAGGGTCCCGCCGACGAGGGCGTTGATGGCCACCAGCAGCATGAACTGCGCCAGGTTTTGCCGAAGGCCCAGTACGGCGTCCGGTGTGATCCCGGGGTAGGGCGCGGGGGTGTGCTGCCGGGCATTCGTGGCGGTCCATTCCGTGTGCGGGTAAATGAAGGTGCCCGGGCGCGTGGGGTGCGCGCCCGGGCTGGAAGCCCGGGCAGGAGGGGGGTCCTGCCCGGGCAGCGTTGGGGTTGGTGAGGGTTCTAGGCTGATGCGTCGGCGTTGTGCCGTGTCTGCTGGAAGGCGTCCCAGGCGGCGTAGCTGCCGTCGAGTTCGACGACGTCGTACCCGGCACGGCGCAGGGCGCTGGCCGCGACGGAGTTCCGTACCCCGGACTGGCAGTAGGTGACGATGGTTCCTTCGGTGGGGAGCTTGTCCAGGTGCCACATGATCCGGCCGCCGCTGAGCTGGTAGGACCCGGGGATGTTCCCGGCGATGTGTTCGCTGCGGTTGCGAACGTCCACGACCATGGCGGCGTCAAAGTCCTGCAGCTCCTCAGGCTGGATCAGTTTCGGAGTGGACATGGGGAGTCCTTCGATGCTGGTGACGTAGCCGGCAACGTTGTCGATGCCGACCCGGACCAGGTGGTCCCACATGTCCTGTGCGGCTTCCTGGTCCGGTGCCAGCAGCACCAGCGGGTTCTTGTCCGTTTCGGGGTTCACTACCCAGGCGCCGTAGCTGGCCACTGACTTTCCGGCCGGCACGTTCAGGGAACGGGTCACGGTGCCTTCGTGGACCTCACTGTTGGAACGGGTGTCGATGAAGGTCAGAGTGTCCTCAGCCAGGCCCGCAGCAACAATGCCCGTGGCGAGCTCGGGCAATGGTGTCCGCTCACCCATGACGGCAGGTCCTTCACGGTTCTCCCGCTTCATCCGTCCGAAGTACGCGTGCGCATCGGGCTGGCCGTCGAGGAGTTCGTCAATGAAGCCCTGCTCGTCGTTCGCGGCGAGGTAGGGACCCCACCAGGAGTAGAGCCGCTCATAGCCAACCGTTGAGGACGGGATGGCCCCGAGTGCCTTTCCGCAGGCACTGCCGGCTCCGTGCGCCGGGTGGACCTGGACATAGTCCGGCAGGGTCAGGAACTTGTCCCGCAGGCTGGCGAATAGCTGCTTGGCACCTTCGAAGCGGGTGTCGACGCCGCCGGCCGCCTCGTCCAGCAGGTCCGGACGGCCCAGGTCGCCCGAGAAAACGAAGTCACCGGAAAGCAGGTAGCCGGGCTGGTCGGAAAAGGCACCGTCGGTGACCAGGAAGGACAGGTGCTCGGGGGTGTGGCCCGGAGTGTGGAGGGCCTGGATGCTGATGTTGCCGATCGTGATCTTGTCACCGTCGTAGAGGCGTTCGCCGTCGAATTCGTACTGCCAGTCCGGCCCACCCTCGCCCGAGACGTAGATCTTCGCGCCGGTGGCGGCGGCCAGTTCGCGGGTGCCGGAAAGATAATCGGCGTGAATATGGGTTTCGGTGACGGCCACGATCTTCATGCGGTTCTTCTCAGCCAGTTCCTGGTACACCGCGATGTCGCGGCGGCCGTCAACAACAACGGCCGTGCCGTTGGCCTGGCAGCCGATCAGGTAGCTGGCCTGGGCGAGGTCTTCATCGTAAATGCGCTCGATAAGCATCTTGGGTGATCTCCTTCGTAAGGGGTGGAGGGAAATTTCGTCGTTCTCTCTGATTCCAACAAGGATACCCCTGGGGGTATTCCCGAATGCTGGATTTGCCAGTGTTTTCTTGCTCCGGGTGTTAGGGCTGTTGCTGTGCGGCCTCGGTGCGGAGCTTGTCCATGTCCACGTCCTTCACGGCCTGGATGACTTCCTCGAGTCCGGTGGCGTTGAGGGCTCCGGGCTGGGAGAAGACCAGTGTCTTGTCCTTGAAGGCCATCAGGGTGGGGATGGAGGTAATGCCCGCTGCGGCGGCGAGGGCCTGTTCTGCTTCCGTGTCGACCTTGGCGAAGGTGATGTCCGGGTGCCGTTCGGCCGCGGCTCCGTAGGTAGGGGCGAACATGCGGCACGGGCCGCACCAGGCCGCCCAGAAGTCAACGAAGACGATGTCGTTGTTCTCCAGGGTCTGGGCCAAACTCTGTTCGGTGATGTCGATGGTTGCCATCGTCTTTCATGTCCTTTCAGGCATTGCCTTGGTTAGTTTCTGCGGGACTGCGGGGTCAGGTGGTGGGGAGGCCGGCGCGGGTCCAGGCGGTCATGCCGCCGGCCATTGTGTCGGCCTTATATCCCGCACCGTTGAGCGCTTCGGCCACGGCGGCACTGCGGTTGCCGCTGCGGCAGACCGCAATGACGGGCACGGCGGGGTCCAGTTCGGAAAGACGCGCCTGCAGCTGGCCCATGGGGATGTGCAGGGCGCCGGGGATCATGCCTTCGGCGACTTCGAAGTCCTCGCGGACATCGAGGATGCAGGCGGTGGAGCGCCGCTGCCCGGCTTCGGTGATGGTGATTTCAGCCATTGGGTTCTCCTTCGAAATGTTGTGGGCTGTTGTCAGCGGACGGGTTCGCCGGCCTGGCGCCAGGCGCCGATGCCGCCGCGCAGGGAGTACGCCTCGTACCCCTGGGATGCGAGGAGCCGGGCCGCTGACGCGGAGCGTACGCCGGAGGCGCACATGGCTATCACTGCCCGGTTCTTGTTGATTCCGGCGGTGCCGGCTTGCAGCCGGTCCAACGGGAGGTGTTTGGCCTGGGGCGCCCGGCCGGAGCGCCATTCCTGGACGGAGCGGACATCGATCAGTGCGGCTCCTGAGGACAGGAGGTCCTTTGCCTCAACGACTGAGACTGTCTTGTAGGGCTTGCTGAAGGCTTTCTTCAGGGAGCTGATGAGGCCCATGGTGTTCTCCTTGATGGGTGCCAGGTTCAGGCGGGTGAGGGAATGTTGCTGCGGCGGCCGCTGCGGTTGCGCAGGGGGCAGGAGCTGATGAAGAACCAGCAAATACTTGCCGTGGCGGCTGTCAACGCTGCAACGCCGGCGGTGATGAGCCACCGCAGATCGGCCGGGGCCTGCTGGATGAGGACGAAGGTTCCCATGGCCAGAACGAACCAGCCGAATGCCTTGCGCAGCGCAGCTTCCGGGATGCGGCCGGCGAGTTTGGACCCGGCGAGGGTGCCGACGATGGCGGCGGCCGTCACGCCGAGGGTGAGGCCCCAGTCGAGCTGGACGGTGGTGAGGTAACCGGCAAGTCCTGCGAAGGACTTCATGGCGATGACCACCAGGGAAGTGCCCACGGCAACGGACATCGGCAGGCCGCCCAGCAATGCCAGGGCAGGCACCACAAGGAACCCGCCGCCCGCTCCGACCAGGCCGGTAATGAGCCCGACGACGGCGCCGTCCAGCAGCACCCTGCCAAGGGGAAGTTCATGCTTGACGGGTGCGGCGCCGTCGTCGGACTTCTTCTTCCGGCCGCGGAGCATGGCCACGGAGGTGGCCACCATCATGACCGCGAAGGCGATGAGCAGGATCTGGCCCGGGATGTGCCCGCCCAGCAGGCCGCCGACGAACGCGCCGGCCATGCCGGCCGCGCCGAAGATCAGGCCCGTCCGCCACATCACCCTTCCCCCGCGGGCATGGCTGAACACGCTCACCGCCGAGGTGACGCCGACGACAAAGAGCGATGCCGCGATGGCTTCCTTGGCCTCGAAACCGGCCACGTACACCAGGATCGGGACGGTCAGGATCGATCCGCCGCCGCCCAGGACACCGAGTGAGAGTCCGATGACTACCGAGAGGGCAAGGACCAGGAGCAGGGTGATGGTCATGAGGCTTTGGCCTCCTCCCGGACACCAGCGGCGGGGAGGGTCAGGATGGCGCTTTCGCGGGTGGGTTCCTTGGCAGCCTTGTTCCACGGCATTGCCGAGATGGCCTGGCCCATGGCGCAGGTGTTGGTGGCGGCCGAGAAGGTCAGGCCGGTGCCGATGGCGCCGGCGAGCACGCGGATCTTCGGGGAGACGAACTTGCCGCCGGCCAGGCCCAGGACCACCAGGGAACCTGCGGCGAGACGGACCTGGCGCTCAAGGTCCCAGCGGTCCTTGCCCTTGACGACGTCCCCACCGGCGGCAGCGAAGCCCGGTGCCCCGCCGGTCAGGACGTAGGCGGAGTCGATGCCGGCCTTGGCAAGGCGCTGGCGGGCCTGCTCGGCGCGGGCGCCGGACTGGCAGACCAGGACCACGCGGGAACCCAGGCGGGCGGCGAGCTCCTCAGTGTGCTCGGACAGCAGCGGCAGGGGCACGTTGTAGGAACCGCGGATGTGCATGGATTCGAACTCGGCGGCGGAGCGCACATCGATCACCACGAGGTCCTCGTGCTGGTCAATCCAGGTGCACAGGGTCTCGGGAGCAAGTGCGGTGACGGCGGGAGCCGTGGAGGGGGAAGTCATTGCTGGCCTCTCGATTGGGGGAAGGGTGAATACCCCACCCAGTATTACTGATACCCCGGGGGGTAGTCAAAACACCCTAGGGGGTATAAGATTGGACAAGCCCCCCGGACATTTGGAGAAACCCTTGGAACTCAATCCCTCAGAACTCACGCCTGTGATCAACCGGCTCAAGCGCGCCCAGGGCCAGCTCGCCGCTGTCACCCGCATGCTCGAAGAAGGCCGGGACTGCAAGGACGTCGTTACCCAGCTCGCAGCCGTGTCCAAAGCGCTCGACCGGGCCGGGTTCGCCATCATTGCCACGGGCCTTGAGCAGTGCATCGTCCAGAAGGACGCAACGATGGACAAGAAAGAGCTGGAAAAGCTCTTCCTCTCCCTCGCCTGACCAGACCGACCTTCGCCCTACCCCAGGAGAACCATGACGTACACACTCAGCACGACCGTAACTCTTCCGTGGGCCGATGCAGTTGACCGCGCCCGCGACGCCCTTTCGGCCCAAGGGTTCGGAATCCTTACCGAGATCAACGTCCGGTCCACCTTCGAGGCCAAGCTTGGCGCTGAAGCCGCTGACGCCGTCGGCGACTACGTAATTCTTGGTGCCTGCAACCCGGGCCTTGCGAGCCGTGCCCTCGCTGCAGAACCCGAAATCGGTGCGCTCCTGCCCTGCAACGTCGTTGTACGTCAAGGCAAAGACGCAGGAACGACCATCATCGAGGCCATCGACCCGCAAACCATGGTCCAACTCAGCGCTTCACCGGCTGTTAAAGAGGTCGCAGACGACGCCGGCGCCCGTCTGCGCAGGGCCCTTGCCGCAGTAGGCAACTAACGGAAAAAGTAGCGCCTGAGAACGAACGCACCCCTGAAATGCCACAAGCACCAAACGGCCCCGGCTTGCTCATCCATGCAGCAGGTCCACTTGAGCCCAACACGTTGGCAGGAATCCTGCGCAACTCAGCCAACGCACGTGCCGCGGTCACGCCAGGAACAGCCATCGAAGTCGTGGTCCAAGGCCCTGGCGTACGCCTGCTCGCTGCAGACTCGCCGGTCGGCGACGCCATCACCCACAGACAGCACTTGAACGTGAAGATTCTTGCCTGTGCAAACAGCCTTCGGTCGACAGGACTGGACACAAAAGAACTTACAGCTGGCATCAACACTGTTCCAGCAGCAGTGGCGCACCTGGCGGAGCGCCAATGGCAGGGCTGGGCCTACGTCAGGCCCTGACTCCCCGGCCTGTTACTGGCCTCGCACGCTGAGGCCCACCCACATGGTGCCCCTGCGGGCGGCGTCTCGGGACTGTCCGATAAACGGTGTGTGGGTCCGGCCGGTTTTCATTAGTGAGTGGTTCTTTCGAACCGACCGGCGAAGGTAATCGCGAACGCGTTCAGCGCAGGCTTCCACCTCATCACCCAGCGTGCCCGACCGCCGCCGGTCGGATCAAGAGACCTGGTGACCAGATACAGACATTTCAGGGCGGCGGCCTCGTTCGGAAAGTGCCCGCGGGCCCTCACAGCCCTCCGGTAGCGGGCGTTGATCGACTCGATCGCGTTCGTTGTGCAGATCACCCGCCGGATCTCCACGTCGTACTCCAGGAACGGCACGAATTCCGCCCAGGAGGACTCCCAGAGCCGCACGATTGCCGGATATCGCTGACCCCATTCGGCCGTGAACTCGGCGAACCGGTCCTTCGCCGCTTGCTCGGACGGGGCCGTGTAGACCGGCTTGAGGGCCTTGACGATGCCGTCGCGGTGCTGGCGTCCGGCGTAGCGGAAGCTGTTGCGGATCAGGTGCACGATGCACTGTTGCACCACTGTTCGCTCCCACGTGGTCGTGATGGCCTCCGGCAGGCCCTTGAGCCCGTCGCAGACGGCGATCAACACGTCTTCAACGCCCCGGTTCGTCAGCTCGGAGAATACCTGCAGCCAGAACCGGGCACCCTCGCCGCCGTCGCCGGCCCAGATGCCCAGGATCTCCCGCTCACCGTTCACGGTGACGCCCATGACGACGTAGAACGGGGTGTTGCGCACCTGCCCGTCACGGACTTTGACCACGATCGCGTCAACGAAGAGCACCGGATAGATCGGGTCCAAAGGTCGGGCCGACCATTCGGCCAGTTCCCCGGCGACCTTCTCCGTGATGCGGCTGATGGTGTCTTTGGAGACCTTGGCCCCGTAGACCTCCTCGAAGTGCGCGGCGATTTCCCCGGTGGTCAGCCCCCGGGCGGACAGCGATAGGACGATCTGGTCGATCCCGTCCAGACGCCGTTTCCGTTTGGGCACGATCACCGGCTCGAACGAGCCGTCCCGATCCCGGGGCACCTCAATCTCGACCGGGCCGATCTCGGTCAGCACGGTTTTCGGCCTGGTGCCGTTGCGCATGTTCGCTGCGATCGGCGTCTGGCCGTGCTCGTGCCCGAGGTGCTCGGTCAGTTCCGCTTCAAGCGCGGTTTCCAGCACGTTCCTCGTGAGCTGGTTCAGCAGCCCGCCCGGGCCTACCAGGCTCACGCCCTGCTCCTTGGCCTGCGCGAGCAACCGCTCCGCAAGCTCCTTCTGATCGATGATCTCTCCCGTCACAGGATCGATCATCACCCCTGTCATCGCGGTCGTGGACTCTGACACGGCCGTCTCCTTTCGGATCAGGCCGGACCCCACACACCGTTATTCAGACAGTCCCGGCGTCTCGGAAAACATAAGCTTTTCAAGACAATGTTCTGGACCTGAGAGGGGTTAGCGGCCTGCTGAAAAATCCGGGCTTGCTTATGTCTCGGAAACGCGTCTCACCATGATTTGTCTCAATGAGGGCCGGTGAGGGACTTTTTGAGTCAGAATGGCCTAATGAGGCATTTGGGGTATACGCCGAGTTAGTACTTTGAGCCAGGATGCCCAGCTGCAGCTCGACGCACTGGTTTCCGCCGGCGTGCAGAAGCGGGCCGTTTTCGCCCACGTGACCTCCGGAAGTAAGACGGCGATCGAGCGACCTGGTATGAAGAGGCTCCTCGAGTACGCAGAGGAGGGCGACACTGCCGTTGTGTGGCGGGTCGATCGGCTGGGCCGGTCATGATCGATGTGCTGAACACCGTGAACCTGCTGAGAGAACGCGGCGTTCAGGTCCGATCCATCTCAGACGGCATCGACCCGGCGACTTCGACGGGTCGGCTGATGCTGAACATGCTCGCCACGTTGGCTGAGTATGAGCGCGAGTTGATTGTCGAGCGTGTGAATGCCGGCATCGCCGCTGCCAGACAGAACGGAACACGCTTTGGCCGACCGCTAACGGATCCGCTTGTCATTACGGACAAGCTAGCCATCGCGCAGGACGCCCGGGCGAAGGGACGCACAGCGGAGGACGCGGCCCGCCTCGTGGGCTGGAGCCGTGCGACTCTTTACCGCCACCAGCAAGCCCTCGCCGCGCGCGAGGGCATCGCCATGTAGGTGTTCCTGACCGGCAAAGAGCGCTGGAGCGTCCTTCGACTTCACGTCGAGGACCAGATTCCCCTTGCCGCCCTCGCCCGTGAAACGGGGATCAGCACCCGCACTCTTCAACGTTGGCTTCGGCTCTAACGGGCTGGTGGTGCGAGTGCTCTCGACCCGCATCCGCGCGCCGATGCCGGCACGCGGCGCATAGACCCAGGAATGGTTACGTTTATCGAGGGACTTGCACTGACGAAGCCCCGCCCGAGCATGGCAACACTGCACAGACTCGCCGCGGCCGAAGCGGGCAGAAGAGGCGCGTTGGCGCCGAGCTACTCCGTTGTCCGCGAGATCGTCCAGGCACTAGACCCTGCCCTGGTGACCCTGGCTCTCGAAGGTCCCGCATCCTATCGGGACCGGCATGAACTTGTCCTTCGCCGCCGCGCCGACCGGCCCAACCAGATATGGCAGGCGGACCACACCCAACTGGACATCCTCATTAGCGGCGCCACCGGGAAACCTGACCGACCATGGCTGACGACAGTGATGGACGATTACTCCCGGGCGCTCTGTGGCTACACCATCTTCACCGGCGCACCATCAGCACTGAACACAGCCCTGGCGCTCCGCCAGGCGATCTGGCGCAAGAGCGACCCCAGCTGGGCAATGTGCGGGCTGCCCGACATCCTGCACGTGGATCACGGCTCCGACTTCACCAGCCACTACCTCGAACGCACAGCCATCGAGCTGCACGTCCGCATCATCCATTCGACCATTGGCCGTCCCCAGGGCAGAGGAAAGATCGAACGGTTCTTCGGGACCATAAACACCGAAGTTCTCTCCACCCTTCCCGGACACCTTGGGCCCGGGAACAGGAAACCACGCCCGCGCTCGATCTCCCGGGACTGGATCGCGCCATCGGGAGCTTCGTCGCCGCGTACAACGACCGGCCCCACAGCGAAATTGGGGTCTCACCACGTGATGCTTGGGTCGCTGACGGTTGGCTTCCCCGGATGCCCGAGTCCCTGGAGGACCTCGACGGACTCCTCCTGTCCGGCGGCCAATGAAGTCCTGCTCGCGGACTTCCTCGTCGGCAGATGGCACTGCAAAGGTGATTCCAGCGGTGAGTGGGATAGCGACGTCCAGTTTTTCGGCGCTGATTCTAACCTGGTCAAAGCAATCAGCCCTGACGTGGAGTTCGAGTCCAGCGGCGTCATGACCTCTTACGACGGCCCCGGCAAGAAAGCGTCCGTGTCCAGGACGGACGAGTGGGAGTACAAGGACGGCGCGCTTCTCCTTGGACAGTCATATGTCAAGATGCCTGAGCGCATTCAGGTTCCAGGGACGACGGAAGCGTTCCTTGGCCTCGGCGATGATCCCGCGAAAAGCTCTGACACAGATGCCAGGACGGAACTGACGTTCGGCCCCGACAGCATGACCATGAAGGTCGCGCAATATGTTGACGGGCATAAGGCCCTCAACCAAGGACAGACAGTCACCTGCCGAAAGTAGCTCCGACTAGGGACGGGGCCCTTTCGCAACGACGCGGAAACGTGCGCTAGCATCGCCCAGTTTTCGACTGTCAACGAGGTGCCGTCGGGGGCCCACGCGGGTTCACCGGCTACTGCAGGATTGTTGATGGCTTTCTGGGACCTCGGAGTGCTCGCCGCTCACCCAAGCGCCCGCTCCATGAAAGGGCTGTCGTTTTTGCGTTCTACTTGGCCTCCCGTCGTTGGCCCAGAACACCGTGAATCACGAATGATGGATTCAAGGTCTAATGGATACCCCAACATATTCGAGGTGTTTCAGTTACGGATGCACAAAGAATGGCCTTCCTGATCGGTGCGCCATTCATCGCTTTTGCCTCGGCGTATGGTTAGCCTGACGAATACTCATGGGTCAACGCGAGGCGACTCATTAAATATTGGGGGAAATTATGGGCTGGTTCAGCTCCACAGGCGGCGAACGTGCTGCCGACACGCGCGCGCGGGAAGCGCAGCAGAACCGCGAACACCAGGCTCGTATGAGCGATGTTGAATGGAAGCGGACGCGCCTCAAGCAGTACAACGACCGCAATCAGAAGCACAAGATGGCCGCGTTCGAGATGGAAAAGCAGGAGGCCAAGCGGGAGAACCGCCCGCCCAGGCTGTGGAGCCCCGAGCAGGTCCCGGATCTTCCACTGCCACCAGAGCTTCGTCCTCCTGAGCCTAAACGCCGTGAGCCGTGGCGGTTCGAGGGATTTTCGACCAACGACCTGAAAATGTTCAAATGGCTGGGCATCATCATCCTGCTGTATGTGCCGTTCGGTGTCGCTCTGCAGATTGTGAATGGCTGGCCGGGCATCATTAGCATCCCGGTACTGGCGGTCGTCGTTCTCACCGAAGTCTGGCTGGTTATGCGATACATGGCCAAAGGAGACACTGCGAAACTGGAGAGGGCTGAGAAGCTCAACCCGATAAACGTAGCCAAAACGTCGACTGCGTGGGCCAAGCGCAGGGCGGCCGGAGGTAAGAATTCCGATGGAAGGCCGGCTACTCAATCCAGCCAGCGTCAGGATTACCAGCCGGAGCAGGACGACTAGCTAACGTTCCTCTGCCCGCGAAAGGGACTTGTCGAGGCTCCTCACTTACCTAAGCGACTGACAACTGAGGGACGTGAGCGTCCTCTCCGCGCCGCTCTACAGGCTCCGTGGGCCCAGTAGATATCCACGGTGTATTTCGTGTTAGGGAGCAGACCCTTGATCACGGTTCCTGCTGCCATGAAGTCTAAGCGATGGGAGACAGCGGGTTACAACGCCCGAGATGCTCAGCTCGTCACGTTCCGGGACCACGACGTCGGCGTAATCAGGATTCTCTGCAGCCAGCCGCGCGGCCATGTTCGTGTCATTCAGAAGCTGACTCCACTGACTATCCCGTAGTTTCGGGTGGCGCAGGCGACTTGTGAACACTGGCTGATCGGCACTCCTCTGCAGTCAGGCCGCTTCTGTTCGGTACTCCTGTTCCCAAAGGAGACCGATAAGCTTCGCATTGTTTCGCAGGGACAGCTGACGATGCCAATGCCGCATGGAAACAGGCGCGGAGCCGGGCCGCCGGTGAGGCAACAAGACCGCCGCCCAAGAACTTAGTGCGGATGACTCCTGCACAGGCGCCCGCGGAATTGCGGGGTAGTGCAGACGAGTATGGACATTGAAATGTCAGAAGTGCCCTGCACGGAAATGCATTTTGCTCGATAGTCCTCTGCACCAACAGTCATTATCTGGGATGAAGCGTCGCCTTTGACTCGTCTTTTCGCTGCGCACCTCGAAGCAGGCGGTTATTCTTAGCTACACAAGATGCTGGGGGAGCAAAAATGAAACCAATCACCGTTGATGGCGGCAAGGGCACCGTGGAACTCGATGAGGGAGTTCTCCACCTTGTGTGGAAGGCGGGGACTGTTCTGGAGGCCGCTGATGTACATGCGGCTATGGCAAAGGTCAATGAGCTTGCCGACGGTGCCGAGTACCCGATGTTGATCGACATGGCGAACACCCAAGCAGTGACCCGCCAGGCAAAGTCTGTTTTCAGCGTCAAGTGCGCCGCTTCACGAATCGCCCTGCTTGGCTCAAGCCCGGTAAGTCGTGTCATTGCGAACTTCGCTATGGCACGGCGGACACTCCCGTGTCCCACTCGGTTTTTCACCTCCCGCCATGAGGCCATGTACTGGCTTCTCCAGACGGACCATTCCACGGATTAGTCTGCCCAATTGGGCAGCGCTGACCCGAGACGAACTGCCTGTGTCCACCTGTAGGGGATTGCTACGAGCGTAAGACAGGTGCTGCCGATGCAACGCTCCTGGGTGCGCCTGAAAACGACCGTTTCGTGGATGCCGCCTCGTGGATGCGTGTTCTTCCCCGGGTCCCAGCTAATTCAGGCCCCTCGACACGGGAAGCCCGCCGATTGGGGAGCGGCGGGCTTCCTGTGCTCGATACTACGACCCTGGCCCGTTGCAGCGACTCTTGTGCAGAATATATGCCGAGAGCTAACGTGAATCCATGGCCAGCGCGCCGCGTGCCGCGATTCCCCTTGCGGCCATCTTGCTTCTGGCGGGATGCACCTCGCCCCCGCCATCCTCCGACGGATCGACATCTGCAACCTCCATCCCGGACACTACTCTTTCGTATCCGACAGGCGGACCGGAAGGGTTAGCACTCGTCACCGTGGATGCCGACAAATATGGACTCGCGCCAGTTCCACAGTCGAAAGACCCGTCGAAAGAGTCGATCGCAACCTGGGCCGAACAGTACTGCGCAAGGTCGGAACTCTCGCCGTGCACAGGAATTGAGGATCGTAGCGCGCCACTCTGCATCGAGAAATGGGACTGCCACCCAGCGCTCCTGGTGCCCTTTGAACAAGGAGTGGCAGCATTCGTGTCGGGCGGAATCTTCCAGCAACCCCAGATCTTCGCAGTCTGGCGAACCGAATCCGACCCAGAAGCCGCGAAATATGGCGGCGCCCGGAAGATTCTTGATGAGTACCTTCTCACCGTGGGGGTGTGCCCTGACAACGGGCGCGGGAATCCCCGAGGGACCACTTGTCGGTAATTCCTTCAAGGCGGCCTCGACCAAGGACAGCCACGAAAACTGGTGACACCCATCCTTCAGCCCACACCTCACCGCGGGCTGCCGGGGGACAAATAGCGTTGCGAAAACACCGCCATTTACCCCTGCGGGTCACACGTTCGAGTGCCGCACGGAGTCTCGCAAGGATGGCCTGAGGACTCGGTGCTAAACGCCCGTTCAAGGTTCCTCCATGGGTTCCGCTCACGGACACACAATCGCAGTGCAGACGACTTCTGACATTCAGTGCAGGCGACTTCTGATGTCGTTTTCAGAAGCTGGCTGCACAAGCTTCCCCTGAATTTTAGGGTTTGTGCAGAGGGCTTGTGGTCACTAGCTGGCCGGTACTCTTATGCACAGAGCTTCCGTTCGCTCGGTACTCCTATTCACAAATGCACAGGTATGTCTCGAAACCCAAGGGGTTTCGAGACAACTTACGGATCCGCTGTCACTGCCAATTTCGCCGGAGTCGGGTGAGCGAATCGCTTCTTGGGAGACCGATTACTCGGAGGGCATTCCGATTGGCGGATCCGGTGATACGGCATGGTTTGATGAAGACCGCATACTTTTGCGCCTCATCAGGGAGGCTTGCGGAATACGCATGACGTCAGAGTGACCGAACCTTGGTGGAACGCTGGTTAAGATCATTGGCACCGGTTCGGTAACCTGTCGACCAAACGACATTGCTCCCAGGGAGCTGCCAACCATGCCTAACAGCTCTGCGGGCGGTCAAACCGGCAACGCCCGTCTGTAAGCCCCGGTTGATAGGTTTGCGGAAACCATGTTGAAGGCTGTCGGTGACGGTCGAAAACTGAGCCATAGTGACGGCCCACGAAACGGCTCACTTTTCGACCGGCGCTGACAAAGGCTTTTAAGCAGGACGGAGCAAGCCTGGAATCAGACCCCAAGGACCTAATGGAGCTCCGGCGTGCGAGCGATGCCCAGCCCCCGTGGTTGCTCGACCTTGTCCAGACGGAGATCGGCGGCGGGAGGTTCGATTTCGGCCAATTCTCGAAAATCGAGGTCCGCCCTGATGCGACCGCCCTTCGTATCAGCGGGCTTGACCAGCCGGCGTTGAGCGACTGGTCTCCAGCTACGGAAGGCAGTTCACAGCGATTGAGCTCTGGAAGTGCCCCAAGCTTGAGGACCTTACACCGTTTGAGGACCTGTCAGGACTCCGGATGGTCTCGTTCTATTGGAATCAGCGGTCAACGCGATTGTGGAACCTTTCGTGTACGCCGCATCTGACTGCGTTGCGCGTGGAGGATTTCACCCGGCTCCACCGGCTGGATGACCTCTTGAGCGGGCACGCACTGAAGGAGCTCATCCTCGGTGACGCGGTTTGGAGCAAGACCACTTTCGAGACGCTGGAACCCCTGGCCTCGCTGACGGGATTGCTGAGCCTGAGCTTACTTCCCAAACGCATCGACGATGGTCGTATCCAGCCTCTTGGTCCGCTGACCAACCTTGAGAAGTTATTGATCCCATTCAACCTGTTCACGACAGAGCAGATCGCTTGGCTCCGAGCACGATTGCCTGAAACTCTGGAATCAGATGCCTTGAACGCCCTTCTTCCGCTAACGACGCCCTTCGAAGTCGACGGCAAGCTGTTAGATGTTCTCCTGGTTGGGAAGCGTAAGCCGTGGCTCAACTCCGAACTGGACGCGGCAAGAATCCAAAAGCACGTTTCCACGTTCGAAGAAATGGTCACTAGCTTTCGAAACGAACCCGACCTCGAGCCGACGTAACCAATTGAAGCGAAACCCTGCCCGTATCCAACTTCACTACGGCCGGATATCGGTTGGAATACGTCCATTCAAGGACCCCTCTAATGGGACGGTCCGGGCCACATCCACTGCTGACGGCCGTGTTGCAAGCTTTCGGCCTTTTGCCAGCCGCTAGGCTCGGCGCATGGACGAATATCGGCTCCACCCGAGCCTGGTCACTCATTGGCGGGACGGACAGCTGGAACCTTGGCCGGAAGCTGCGGCAGCGACTGAAACAGTATGGTTCGCACTGCCAGAGGAACCTGACGGTGTCAGGTACTGGGAAGGACTGAAAGGGCGGAGTGAAAAGCGATGGCACGTTTACTGTTCTCGGCGTGCCAGCCTACGTGTACGACCTTAATCTGGGTGACCGCGTCACCGTAGTCCGATCTGCAGAGGGGCCCCTTGTAGCAACAGGCATTGCCCACGATGCCGGCAACTACACCTTCAGGTATTACCTGCTCGACCCGGGCGACGTCTCGGCTTGGTATCCGCTGGCCCAAGAGTTCGCATCCCTGGGCTGTCTGATCGACGTTCTGACACCCAGTCTGACGGCGGTGTCCTGCGTTCCCGAGGCATCTCGATCTGAGCTGCTGTGGAGATCTCGGACAGTGGGCCCTCTTTAAATGAGGGTCTACCGAAAGTAGAGATCAGCATGACCGAATCACGCAGACGATTTACCTAGGAATTCAAAGACGAGCTGTGCCGCGAGGTGATCAACACGTCCAAGCCGATCAAGGACGTGGCCACCTCGTACGGTGTAGGCCGAGTCGGAGGGCACCTACGGGTACCGGCGCATTCACGCTGATCTCGCAGCGGAACAGACCGAATGCTCTCGCGAGCTGGTGCGGCAGATCATGCGCTATCAGGGCCTGGTGGCCTGTCAACCACGCCCGTTCCGCATCACCACCGAGGCTGACGCTAAGGCAGCCGCGGGACCCGGTTGTGCGTTCGACTACACCCTCAACGAGATCGCGCCGTCGACGTCAGAGAACCGGGGCCTGGCCCCGGCTCTCCGACTTGCGCGAAACTACTGGGCTGCGATGGTCATGGCCCGGTGATCGTGATGTAGTCGCCGGTGAAGCCGGCGAAGTGCAGCGTGTAGGTGAAGCTGCTGAGCGTGATGGTTCCTCCGAGCAGTTCCTTGGTCCAGTTGCCGTTGGGGCAGGTCGCTTGGGCCTCGAACTGTGCCGCCGTCGGGACGGTCGACGAGCTCAGCGCTGGGACCCTGAGCCTGCCGTTCTTGGGCGCGATGTCTCCGGTGGTCGCCTCGGCGGCCTTGACCTGAGACTTGACCTCGACGATCTGGCCACCGCGGTTGCGGCATTGGACCGTGGCCGTGTAGGTCGTGATCAAGGTTGCTGTGGCGTTGGTGTTTCCGACGCCCGCCAATTCGAACGTGGTGCAGCTGACGACCTGGGTTGCTGTGTTGACGCTACAGCCGATCGTTCCCGACTGAAGATGCGTGCCCGTCGGGGCGGCAGCGGGAGTGATGGTGGTGGCGGCCAGCGCCGATGTGGTGACGCCGAACATGAGCATCGCCAGTGCGGCGATGATTGCAAAAAATCGCTTATACATCTGTGTCTCCTGTGGCAAAAGTGGTAAGACTTGGCCTCCGCTAATCAGCGGGGAAAAGGACCCCCCAGTCAGTCCCAACAGTTGCTCGTCGGGATTTCTGCTCTCGCTATTCCCGGCCCTCCAACAAGACACCTAGCGGAACGAGACCACAAGGGTAATCAGCACTATCTTTTGATGCGAAGTCACGATTTACGGTCGCAGGAACGTGGCTACGGCGCCCGTGACAATTGACCAGGTAACAGGCAGCGCCTGAAGACGGGTGGTTCCCGGGGCAGTTGTAGTGTCGTGGCTACCCAGGGGTGGCGGGTATGGCTGTGGCTGCTGTGCCGGACGGTTTTGCCTGACGGCTTCGAAGGAATGGCCGCCCGCACCCCCGCGATGACCCGACTGCTAAATTGGGAGACGCGACATCATCGCCGCATAAGGACATGACCGCGCGGTTGGGGCGCACGGGCATGTGCTGGGACAACAGCATGGCCGAATCGTTCTTCTCAGCCCTGAAAAACGAGCGCGTTTATCGGACTGTTTACACGACTAAATCACAGGCCCGGAGCGACGTCATCCGCTACATCGAGGGGTTTTACAACAGCGGGCGCCGTCACTCCGCGCTCGGTTACCGTCGACCTAACGAAGTCCACTATGGTTATCAACAGCCAGCTCTGGCAGCGTAGAAGAATCCACTAATTCCGCTGTCCGAATTCCCCGCAGCAGCTCAGACCCCTCGTCAGAGGGTTTTTGCTTTAATGTGTGGACATTGTCCCCAGTTGGGTCCCTCTGACGCTGTCCGCGGTTTGTGCCTGGCGCCGCGGTGGCCTGTTCGGTTGTGTGGGTGGCGGGGTGAGGGTCTTGGCCGGTGGGCCTTCCGCCTGCTGATGTGCGGTCCTTCGGGTCTCCGTTCTGGCTCCTGTGCTGGCTGGTGTTGGTCCTTCACCAATTCATGGTGCCGAGTTGTGGTGACGACATGACCAAGCCAAATCTTCTTCGAGGATCTTCCGCGGATAGCTGCCTTCTACGCACCAGGCAGTGTGCGCTCATCGCGTGTTTGTCCGGCCAAAGGGGGTGTGCACATTGTGCACACTTTTGTGCACGGGCGGCTTTTGGACCTTCACTTTGGTCCCTATCCTCCTGGTTCTGCCGACACCATTTCATGCGGTTCTCTGTTGCACGCGACATGACTTTGCGGCACCAGACCGTCGGTGTCGTAGGACGTTCCGGGTGCAGCGGGAAACGTCTCCGGGGGGTCTGTGGATGGCGTCCGATCCGTCGTCAGGGTGCAGGTGTGTGGGATCTGGACTTTCTTCCGGGCTGTCCTGGCTTGGTTGATCCGTCATAAATGTTCAAACTCGGCCGCGGCCCATGTACATGCATCTCTGAGTGATCTTCAACGGCCATGAGCGGGCTGGCGTGGATGACCGGAAAGGGCCGGTGGATCAGCGGGGGATATAGGAAAACGGAGTTTGTCCCGCAAGCTGATGGTTGCGAGACACGATGGTGGCACACAAGCCGCCTTAGATGCTTCACGGCGCCGGGCGTCGCGCCACGCTGTCCCTTCGGTCCTGTCCGCGTTGATTGTCAGCGAGCATTGTTGTGAGCCAAGGACCCCCAGGGCACTCCCGCTAGGGCAGAGTTCAGAAACTGTACATGTACGGGCCGGCTCGGTCGCCCGGTCGGGCTCGGGTTCCTGCTTAGTCCTTGATGCGGTCGCGGAACGCGGTCAGTGCCTCGACGACGAAGTCGTGATCATCCTTCTGCGGCAAGCCGGACACCGTTACGGTTGCCACGTGCCCGGTGCCTTTCACATACACAGGGAATGCCCCGCCATGAGGTGCATAGCGAGTCTGGTCGAACCAGCCGTTGTCTTCAATGCTTCCTCCGCCGACGCGGCCCTTGAGACCGACCAGAAGCGACGGCTCGGCATACCGCTCCGCCGTCCTGCTCTTTTTCTCCACCCAGATTTCGTTGTCCGGTGTGGCGCCGGGCAGGGAGACGTGGAAGAAAACGTGCTCGTTCCGGCGGATGTCGATGGCGACCGGGAGCTTCCGGCCGGTGGCCATCTCCACCAGCAACAGGCCAAGGGCGAGGGCGTCGGACTGGTTGAAACTGCCCAGCTGCAAAGTGCGGACCTCGCCTTCGATGCGTTCGATCAGCCACCGTAGCGCCGATTCGGACTGCTTGTCCGGGGAGTCCGGGTCGAATTCTGCCTCTGATGCGGCCGAAGGAGCAGCGGGTTCGGGGTCCATAAAATCATTTCCTGTCTGTTGGCTGTCCCGGGCGGTTCCCAGAGGGACTTACCGCACGGTGTGGTTACGTCCGGGGCCGCCAGGTGGCCGTGGAGGACCGGATCTTGAGCTGGGGCTGAATGAGGGTCAGTTGCGTTGGCATGTCCGCGTTCCCGTCGGAGAGGCGGGTCATCAGCATCTCGGTGCCTTTTGCCCCGATCTCCTGGGGGAATCCGGCCACGGATGTCATGGGAGGAACCTGGCTTGCGGCGATGCGGGTGTCATCGAAGGATGCCACTGCGAGGTCACGGCCCGGTTCCAGTCCGCGGCGGCGCATCTCGTCGTAGACGCCCTGGGCGACGGCGTCGTTATAGGCAATGATCGCGTCGGGCAGTTTTCCCTGGTCGAAGAGCCGGCCGACAGCGGCGGCGCCGCCTTCCGGGGTTATGGGACTGCGGAACTCGTCCATGCTCCACACTTCGCAGCCATTGGGTTCAAGCGACGTCCGTAGGCCTTCCTCCCGTTCGGCCAGGGATGACGCCGCCAGGCCGCCGAGGAACGCCACGCTCCGGCAACCCAACGCCCAGAGGTGACCGCCGAGCATGGTTGCGCCCTTGACGTTCTCACTCCCAACGTAATCGAAGCCGGCGAACCGGCGTGCGAGCAGCACCACCGGGACACCGGCGGCATTGACCTGCTTCGCGAGTTTCTCGGGGTCTGTGTCCGGCGCCGGAAGCAGGAGGATCCCGTCGACCTGGCGTTCGATCATGGAGGAGATAATTTCGTGCTGGCGATCAGCATGGTCGCGGCTGTAGCCGATGAAGATGGTGTAGCCGGAGTCATGGGTGATCTCGTCGACAGCCATCGCCAGTTCGGCGAAGTAGGGGTTGATGATCTCAGTGACGATGAGCCCTATGGTCATGGACCGGCTCTGCCGCAGGTTGGCGGCCTGCCGGTTGTACACGTAGCCCAGCTCGTTCATCGCTTCGCGTACCTTCGCCGCCGTGGACTCCGGGATGCGGGAGCTGCCGCGAACGACGAGGGAAGCCGTGGAACGGGAGACGCCGGCAGCCTTGCTCACGTCTTCAAGGGTGATGCGCGGGGCCATGCTGTAATCCTGCCGGTGAGTTGATAGGCGGAGAAGCGCTCCCCGCGTCTCGACTTTATCAATCCTTTCCCGCGGAGAGCCGCTGGACGCCCGGGTCGCGGGTGGCGAGGATGGTGTCCGCGACCCGGAGGGCGTTGGCCGCGATGGTCAGGGCCGGATTGAGGGCAGCGGATGAGGGAAAGAAGGAACTGTCCACGATCCAGAGGTTGTCCAGATCATGGGTACGGCAGTCCGGCCGGAGAACGCTGATGGCGGGATCATGTCCTGCCACAGCTGTTCCGCATTGGTGGGAGTTGGTTTCGATGCCCATGCGCTCGCTGAAGATGACCGGATACCCGGCCTTCCGGACGGCCTTGCCGATCCGGCGGACCAGTTCGTTGTGGGGCTCGAGGTTGTTCGGCTCCCACCAGACGTGGATGTTTCCGTTGACCAAGCTGATGCGGTTGCTCTGTCGCGGCAGGTCCTCGGTGGTCAGGTAGATGTCGATGCTGCGGTCAGACAAGGCCTTCAGCAACCAGGTTGGCGCCCAGGGCCTGGCCATCTTGAGCATGCTGGCGCGCAGCTTTCCGAGCATCTGCAGGTTTCCCAGCGGGTATTTGTTGGTGGGTCCGGCTTCATACCAGTCGTTGAGGCCGAGCGTCTTTTGCCACAGGGTCCGGTTGACCCTGAACGGGTTGATGCCGATGAAAAAGGTGCTGTTGTGCACCATGTAGTTCCGGCCCACGAGCCCGGAGGAGTTCGCCAGGCCCCGAGGAAACTCCGGCGTGGCCGAGCCCAGCAGAAGCGCTGCCGAGTTCACGGCCCCGGCGGCGAGGATGAACTTCTCAGCTTCGATGCGGATGAGGCGGTCGTCCCGTTCAGCCAGGGCGGCGACGATGGTCCGCCCGTCCGGTCCCGCGATGAGGCGGATGACCTTGGCGCCCGTCATGAGATCCACCCCAGCCGCGAGGGCCGGGTCGATGGCGATCTTTTCGGCATCGGACTTCAGCCCGGCTTGGTTCGGGGCGCCGTCGCTGGTGGCGCAGAGGGCACGCTTCTGAGGGGTGTCGGCGTCCAGGCCGTTGGCCATCCGGAACGGGTGCAGGCCTTGCCGGCGGAAGGAGGCGGCGAGGTCCTGGATGACCGGTTCGTGGTCCAGGGCCGGGAAGGGGTAGGCCTCGGAGTGGGCGGGTTCCGTAGGGTCTTCGCCGATCTGGCCACGGACCCGGAACAGCTTCTCGGCCTTCGCGTAGTAGGGCTCGAGGTCCTCGTAGCTAAACGGCCATGCCGGGGATGTCCCGTCCTGGTGCTTCGTTTCCTTGAAGTCGCTGGCGCGGAAGCGCGGCAGGCAGGCACCGTAGACCTTGGTGCAGCCTCCCACCCAGTAGTAGACGCCGGGCTTGAAGGCTTCGCCGGTTCGGCCGTTGTACCAGGTGTCGGCATTCTTGTACCGGCCATTGAGGTACACCTCGTCGAGGTCGGAGTTCTGCGGCTCCGCAGGCAGCCGGTGGCCGCGTTCGATGATCAGGACTTCGGCGCCGGAGTCCTTGAGGGCGTACGCCATGGTGCCGCCGCCCATGCCTGATCCTATGATGGCGATGTCAGTCCGGATCACCTCGTCCGGGAGCGCCGGTTCTGCCGGCGCTTCCGGACGGGGTGCCTCGTCGATGGTTTTCCGCGACACGGTGGTCACCGGCCCCTCCGGGCGTCGTCGAACTGCTGGATCTGGTCGATGGTGTCCAGGAACCAGTAGTCGCCCCACATCATGGATTCGTCGACGCCCAGGTCCTTGCCTTCATGGTAGCTGCCGTGCTTGAGCACGCCTTCCCAGTCCTCGTCCGGGCCGGCCAGGAAGTCGTCCTCGGTGAGGCGGTGCAGGATGCTCACCGCGTAGTCGGCGTAGATTTTGGCCTTGGTGCGGTCTTGGACGAGGCCGGCGAGCTGCCAGAAGCCTCCGGCTGCGGCGGCAGCTGCGGACGTCTCGTAAGGCCGGGTGGGGTTGGGTTCGTCCCAGTCGTTGGGCGGGACGAGGCGGTCGCCGGTTTTTTCGATGTAGAAGTCGGCGGCGGCGATGGCTGTTTCGAGGAAGCGCCGTTCGCCGGTGAAGCGGTAGACGGTGCCGAAGCCGTAGAGGGCCCAGGCCTGTCCGCGGGCCCAGGATCCTTCGTCGGAGAATCCCTGCTGCGTGGTCTGCTTCAGGAAGGCGCCGGTTTCCAGGTCGAACATGCCTTCGTGGGAGGCGGAGCCGTCGCCGCGGATGAGGAACCGGCGGGTGGTCAGGCAGTGGTCCACGGCTTTGCGGGCCATGTCCTGGTCGCCGGTCTCCTGCGCGGCGTAGAGGGCCATGTGGATGTTCATCATGATGTCGATGAACAGGCTGTCGGGACGGCGGAAGCTGGGCATGTACCGGCCGGCTTCCCGGTAGCGGCTGGCCGTGGTGCGTCCGGCCTCGACGACGACGTCGCGCTTGCTGGTGTCGCCAGTTGCTTCGAACCAGCGCCGGTAGGTGGACCAGAACAGGAAGCCCAGGTCATGGACAGTGTCGTCGCTCTTCCGTTCTTCGATGAGCTCCGAGTAATGCTCGGCGGCACTGCGGAAGCGGGCGCGGTCGGCGTCGTCGGCCCGGCGGGAGAGCATCCACAGCTGGCCGCCGAGGAAGCCTTCGCACCAGTTGGTCCACGCCTCGCCGTCGACCACCCATTTGCCTTCTTCGGTGTACAGGGGGAACCGGTCCGGGTGCCTGGTGATCAGTCCGCCGAGTTTAGTTGAGGCGGTTTTCCAGGCCTTGGCGGCTGCGTCCCGGAACGCCGCCGGCACTTCATACCCGGCAGGGAGGGTGAGGGGGAGCATGGCCGGGAGCACTGCCGCGGTGGCGTTCGCGGGGGCTGCGGTGGTGGTGGTTGTCATATTCGCTTCTTTCAGGGGGTTTCGGGTTTTAGCGGCGGGGGGCGTCGGGGGCGTCGACCCAGCGGTTTTCGCGGATGCCGACCTGGAGCTGGATGGTTTTCAGTTCGCTGAACTCTGCGAGGGCCTGGCGCCCCAGTTCGCGGCCGATGCCGCTGTGGCCGTAGCCGCCGAACGGCACTTCGGGGTATCCGTCCATCCAGCGGTTGACCCAGACGGTCCCGGCGCGCAGGTCGCGGGCGGCGGTCAGGGCTTCGTTGATGTCGTTGCTCCAGATTCCCGCGGACAGGCCGAACGAGGTGGAGTTTGCGATCCCGATGGCCTCCTCCATAGTGTCGTAGGGCAGGACGGACAGGACGGGCCCGAAGATCTCTTCGGTGGCGATGGACATCCGGGCGGTCACGTCCGTGAAGACGGTGGGCTGGAAGAAGCGGCCGTTGAGTCCGGTGTCGAGGCGGTCGCCGCCGGTGAGGAGGTGGGCCCCGGCGTCGCGGCCTTCGGCCACGTAGCGTTCGACGACGGCGAGCTGGGCGTCGTTGACAAGGGAACCGACGAGGGTGTCGGACTTGAGCGGGTCGCCCACGCGCATGTGCTTGGCGCGCTCGACGACGGCGGCGGCGAATTCGTCGGCCATGGAGCGGTGCACGATGAGGCGGCTGCCGGAATTGCAGCACTGGCCGACGTTGAAGTAGCCGCCGAAGACGCCGGCGTCGACCGCGGCGGTGAAGTCAGCGTTGGGCGTGATGATCTGCGGGTTCTTCCCGCCGAGTTCGAGTTCCACCTTCTTCAGGTCCCGGCCCGCCGCGGAGGCGATGCCTTTGCCCACGCCGGTGGAGCCGGTGAAGCTGATCATGTCGATGCCGGGGTGCTCCGCGATGGCCGCGCCGACGACGCGGTCGCCGGTGACAATGTTGACGACGCCGGCCGGGAAGCCCGCTTCGCGGATGAGCTGGCCCAGCATGACGGTGGTGGCCGAGGTGCTTTCACTGGGTTTGATCACGGCAGTGTTGCCCGCGGCCAGGGCGAACGGCAGTTTCTGGCTGATGATCAGCAGCGGGAAGTTCCACGGCGTGATCATGCCGACCACGCCAATGGGTTCGTGGACCACCATGGCGAGGGTGTCCCGTCCGAGGGCGTTGTGGGCGTCGCCCTGGGTGTTGCGGGCCAGGCTGGCCGCGTATTCCCACAGCTCGGCAGTGCCGGCGACTTCATTGCGGGACTGTGTGATCGGTTTGCCGGTTTCCAGGGTTTCGGCCAGCGCCAGAGCTTCGGCGTCGCGGCGGACGAGGTCGGCGACCTTCAGGAGCAGCTTGGACCTCTCGGATCCGCTGGACTGGCGCCAGCCGCGGTCCAGGGCTGTGCGGGCGGCGGTGACCGCACGGTCAACGTCCTCCTGCCCGCCGTGCGGGAAGGAGGTGACCTCGACTTCATGGGCCGGGCTCAGCCGGGTGAAGGTCCGGCCGCTTTGTGCCTGGGCGTCTTCGCCGTCGATGATCATCGGGCGGTAGGTGGGCTCGACGTCGTCGAGCGTGTAGCTCTTGGTTTCCATGTCTGGTGTCCTTAGAAAGAGTTCTGTGTGCCGGGCTGCTTCAGTTGTCCGTGAAGTGCGCCGGGCGCTTTTCCCGGAAGGAGGCGACGCCCTCGGCAAGGTCGTCTGTGGCGGCGGCGAGGCCGCCGGCCAGGGCTTCGAGCACCCGGGACGGGGCACCGTCGGCGGCCGCGTCGATCAGTTGCTTGGCCAGCTGCACCGCCAGCGGCGCCCCCGCCAGCAGGTCGGCGCTGAGCCGCGCCACCGCGCCTTCCAGCCCGTCTTTGGGTGCGACGGCGGTGGCCAGGCCCCAGGCGAGGGCTTCCTCGCCGGAGAGCTGACGGCGGGTCAGGACGAGTTCCTTGGCCCGCGCCCTGCCGACGAGTTCAGTGGCCCGTTCGGTGCCGCCCCACCCCGGAACCGTGCCCAGGCCCGTTTCGGGCAGTGCCACCCGCGCGTCGGCGGTGATGACGCGGAAGTCGCAGGCCAGGGCAAGCTCCAGCCCGCCACCGAAGGCGAGGCCGTCGATAACGGCGATGCTGGGCTGCCGCAGTCCGGCGAGGGCATCGAAGGCGCGGTGCCCGGTGGCGATCCAGTCCCGCCACATCCCTGCCGCACCGAGGCCGGCGAAGTGGTTGATGTCCGCACCGACGCAAAAGACCTTCTCGCCCCCGGTGCGGACGACGACCAGCCGGGCCGACGATGCGGCGACCTCCCGGGCGGCAGCGGCAAGGTCGTCGAGGAGTCCAAGGGTCAGGGCGTTCAGCTTCGATGACCTGTCGATCAGGATGGTTGCCGTGTGGCCGTCAGCGGAGTAGCCGACGGTGACCTGTCCGGCGGCTGCACTGATGAGCTGTTCTGTCACGGGCGTGGTTTGGGTGCTCATGGCTGGTCCTTTCGGTGTCCGCCGAGCTCGCCGGCGAGATGTTCGGCCGCGCGCATGACGATTGCCCAGATGGTCAGGGTGGGGTTGATGCCGGGGCAGCTGGGAAAAGCGGCACCGGAGTACATGTACAGGTTGCGGGTGTCGTGAACGGCGAGGTGCTCGTCCAGCACCGTTGCCTTCGGGTTGTGGCCGAAGCGTGCGCCGCCGAGGTCGTGGCTGGAGCCGACGCCGGTGAAGTACGGGCCTTGCCAGGTCTTGGTGGCGCCCATGTCCTTCAGCAGGCCTGTTGCCTTGTCCGCCATCCAGGACGCCAGCCGCCGCTCGTTGTCGCGGAGCCGGTAGGTCACGCGGACCAGCGGCATGCCAAGCCCGGAGGAGTCGCGGTGCCTCGGGTCGATTTCCAGCCGGTGAGAGGCGTAGGGCAGTGCGTCGGGCTGGATCCGGATGACACCCTGCTGGGACCAGAGCTTCAGGTGGTCACGGTAGCCGGCACCCCAGCGGCGGACGTCCCCGGGCAGGGTTTCGCGGGCGATCTGCAGCGGCAGGGCCTGCTGTTCGGCGCCGAGGGTGGCGCCGCCGATGAAGCCGTGGTCCAGGGAGCGGAACCCGGGTGAGAGGTAGTCGTCCAGGATGACGCCCTGCGCGGCCGGGCCGGTGTGGCGGTTGAACTCAGTGCCGGGGAACAGGGCGTCTACGTGGCCGAACATCTTGGTCATGTAGTGCATGCCCAGCTGGCCGGTGTTGTTACCGAGCCCGTTTTCGTGCCGGGAGTCGGCCGAGAGGTACATCAGGCGCAGGTTCTCGTAGGTGTAGGCCGACAGGATGACGGCACGGGCGAACTGGCGGCGGACGCGGCCCAGGGGATCAACCCATTCCACGCCGCGGGCGGCACCGGAGTCATCCATGATGATCCGGGTGACGCGGGAGTGCGTGCGCAGCTCAAAGTTCCCCGTTTCGATGGCGGCCGGCACGGGTCCCAGGCCCGGGTGCCAGCGGTCTCCCCGGAAGGAGCCGAGGCCGTTGTTCCAGGCGCTGTAGCCGGTGGCGGGACGCCCGCCGTAGGATTCGGTCGTGAATCCCACGGGCACGGGGTGCGGGTGCAGTCCGGCAGCCCGCGTCGTCTCAGTGAATTTGTTGCCGAGGATGAACGGGCGGGTCGGCGGCAGCGGGAGCGGTTTGCCGCGCTTGACGAACGGGTTGGACTCGTCCCCGGCAATGCCGATCAGGTGCTCGAGCTTGGTGTAGAACGGCTCCAGTTCCTCATAGCTGACAGGCCAGTCTGCCAGGGTGCAGTCCTCGGGCAGCGAGTCCGGTCCGTACAGCCCGTCGTAGTGGCTCTTGGGGGCGAACTGCCACGGTTGGAAGCGGCGCAGCCAGGAACCGTAGTGCCCAGCGGATCCGCCGACGCCGTTGACCATGCGGCCCAGCGAGAACGTTGCCTCGCGGCTGTCCTCCTCGTCCGCGGTTTCGCGCCAGCGCGGGGTTTCTTGCTGGAATTTCGGGCCCAGCCCGCCGCGGGTGTAGTAGGCGTGCTCGAGTTCGTCGGGGAGGAACTCGTCGAGGGGGCGGAAGGGGCCCGCTTCGAGGCCGACGACGCTCAGGCCGGCCTCGGCGAAGACCTGGGCGCTGAGTCCGCCCATGGCGCCCACCCCGACGAGCAGGACGTCCACTTCATCGGTCATCTGAGGGTTGACGGCGTTTTCGTAGCCGAGCTGCTTGAGCCGGTGGCCGTCGGCGTCACGGGGGATTTCCTGCATCGCGTCGGCAAGGGTCTTGATGACCCCGCCCTTGGTCACGTGTTCGGCGCTGAGGTTTTCTTCGGCTGAGTTTTCCAGCCAGACGCCGGGGTGCTTGAGGAATTTCCAGCCGACGGCGTCCTTGTTTCCGCCGTGGGCAGGGTCCGCGAAAAGACCTTCCTGCAGGTGGGAGACAACGAGCCCGAAGAGATTCTGCTGTTCCGCCGCAGGCAGTTGTTCGGTCAGTTCCCCCTGTTCGAGCAGGACCAGCATGTCCGTGCGTTCGTCAAGGGTGAGGGCCGCGAAGTTCCTGCCGTATTTGTTGTCCGCGTAGCGGTCCAGGGCGCCGAACAGCCACTGGTAGCGGGGGAGGTCCTTGCGTCCGTAGCCCTCCAGGGTGAGGTCCAGATATTCGGTGACTCCCGCGTCGCGGACGTCCGGGCTATCACCGTCGGTGGGGAACATCGCCTCGAACAGGGCATCGGCGAGTTCGGATTCGTAGGGCGTGAGGATGCGGAGGCTGCTCATGTGAGGGTCCTTTCAGGCGTTTCGGACGCGCGTCAGTGCGCGGCCAGCGAGGCGGTGCGCTGTTCGATCCGCTCGTGCAGCGGCAGCGTCGGAAGGTGGAGGCCGACGGGGGCGTCGGCGAACAGGGCGAGGTCCATGGGGCGCAGGTCCTCCGAGACGATAAGCGGGAATTCACAGCGGTCCAGGACGTCCTTTTGCAGGTCGACGCCGGGGGCAATTTCAGTGACGACGAGGCCGGCGGCGGTCAGTTCCATCACCGCGCGTTCGGTGATGTACTTGACCTTCTGGCCGTTGGCGAGTGCTCTCGGTCCGGAGAACGTGACGGCCGAGACGTCGTTGACGAGCTTCGTGAAGGGCCCGTCGGCCCGGATGTCCAGGCCGTTCCCGTCGGCGGCGATGTCCCGGCGTCCGGCGGTGAAGGCGCCCATAAAGATGATCTCCGGGGCCGACGAGGTGATGTCGGCGAATCCGCCGACGCCTGCTGTGACGTGGCGCTTTTTGGGCAGGTGATGGACGTTGACGTTGCCGTGCCGGTCGATTTCCAGGAAGGAAAGCAGCGAACGGTGGAAGCCGCCGCCCTGTAGGAGGGTGAACTGGTCGATGCTGGGCATGATCGCGTCGGGGTTCTGGGCGCAGCCGAACGCGAAGTCCAGCAGCGGGACGCCGCCGACGGCGCCCTGTTCGATGACCCAGCTGACTTCCCGTCCCTGGTTTTCTTCGACCAGCACGTGGGGGACGAGGGCGGAGACGCCGAAGCCGAGGTTCACGATCTCGCCTGCTTTGAGCTCCTGGGCGGCGCGGCGGGCGGTGATTTTCTCCAGGGAGAAGCCGATGTGGGGGAGCGAGCTCAGCGGCCTGCGCAGCTGGCCTGAGATCGCCGGATCGTTGGGGGTCAGTGTGGTCTGGAGCTGGTCTTCGGCGATCACAATGGCGTCGACGAGGATGCCGGGAACCTTCACATGCTGCGGGTGGAGGCTGCCGGCTTCAGCCAGGCGTTTGACCTGGGCGATGACGACGCCGCCGTTGTTGTGCGCGGCGTAGGCCAGGTCCAGGGCGCCGAGCGGGGATCCTTCGTCCTCGAAGGTCAGGTTGCCGTATTCATCGGCGGTGGTGGCGCGGATGATCGCGACGTTGGGGATGACGGACGGGAAGAACAGCCATTCCTTCCCGGCCAGTGTGGCGGTCTCCACATGGCCTGCGGGTGTGCTGCCGTTCATCCGTCCGCCCTGGAGGCGCGGGTCGATAAAGGTGTCCAGGCCCACCTGGGTGAAGACGCCCGGCTGCTTCGCCGCCGCGGTGCGGTGCATCTGGTAGATGACACCTGACGGGAAGTTGTACGCCTCCACTTCGTCACGCTCGATCATCTGCCAGATCAGCGGCGGCTCCGCGCTGGAGGGCCCGGAGGGGTAGGACCCGGCGATGACCTTGCGGAGCAGCCCCGGCCGGGCGATGTGGTCGATGCCCTTGACGCCGTACATGTCGCCGGCAGCGATTGGGTGCACGGAAGTCAGGTTGACCGGGCGGGAGGTTTCCTCGAACCGCTGGCCGATTCCGGCCAGGACGCTGTCCGGGCAGCCGAGGGCGCTGGAGGAGCTGACGGTGATCACGTCGTCGTCGTTGATGAGGTCCGCTGCTTCGCGGGCGGAGAGGATCTGTACCTTCTGCATGGCGTTCTTTCTGGCTGTTAGTTGATGTGGACGGTGCGTCCGGAGTTTGCGGATTCCTGGGCGGCGAGGGCGACCTTGAGGGCCATCAGGCCGTCGCGGCCGGTCGCCGCAGGCCGGCCCGTGCCTTCCACTGCTGCGGTGAAGGAGCGCAGGCCGATGACGTACAGGTCCTCAGAACAGTCGACGTCGACCGCTTGGCTGCCTGACCCGGTGGTCAGGATGACCTGGCCCGCGGTGTCCTGCGTCATGGCGTCGGTAACCCGGATGGTGCCCTCAGTTCCGTGGACTTCAAGGGACGTCCCGGCGTATCCGACGGTGAACGAGTCATGGGTCTGGGCCAGAACCGGTGGCAGGCCGTCCCGCTCGTAGCGGATGACGGTCATGGCGGCATCTTCCTGTCCTCCGGTGTTCCAGTCGGCCTGTTGGACGGCCAGGGCGCTGACTGCCACCGGCGTACCCAGCAACGGGTTCAGCACCGAAGCGTCGTGGCAGGTGATGTCCAGGATCACTCCGCTCCCGGGGGTGCCGTGCCCGAGCCGCCAGCCGCGGAGCCGTTCCGGCAGGAGCACCGCGTGGGCGATCTTGGCCGAGAGGACTGTGCCGATGGCTCCGGCGGCGACGAGATCGCGCACTGTGGCGTGCAGGGGGCTGCCGGGAAGGTGGTGGTTGGCGGCGAGCACCAGGCCCCTCTCCTCTGCCAGTTCCACCATGGCCTCGGCCTGGCCGGCCTCAAGGGCGAGTGGCTTCTCGCACAGGACATGCTTTCCGGCGTTGAGCGCGCTGGTTGCCTGCTCGAAGTGCTTTTCGTTAGTGGAGGAGATGTAGACGGCGTCGATGTCCCAGCCCAGCAGACCGTCCAGTTCTGTGGTGAAGTTGGGCAGCCCGTGGACCGCGGCGAAGTCCCTGGCCCGGTCTGCCGACCCGCTGAAGACGCCAACGGTGTCACCGCCGCTGGCCCGGATTGCGCCGATGACCCGGGTGGCAGCGATGTCGCTGGCGCCGATCAGGCCCCATTTCAGTGCTGGCATTCTGTTCTCCTACGTTCGGGGTCGCCATTGGGCGGTGGAGGCTCTGACTTTCAGGGCCGGTTCAATGAGGGAGCGCTGTGGTTGCAGGGCCGGGTCGCGGATACGGTTCAGCAGCAGATCGGCTGCCCTGCGTCCGATCAGTTCGGGGTAGGTGGAGACCGAGGTCAGCGGCGGCAGCAGCAGTTCGGCCATGGCGATGTCGTCGAAGCTGGCCACCGAGACGTCGCGGCCCGGGTCAAGGTTTCGCCGACGCAGTTCGGCGTAGATTCCAAGGGCGACCGCGTCACTGTAGGCGACGATGCAGTCAGGCCAGATCCCCTGGTCAAGGACGCGGGCCACGCCTTCGGACCCGCCGGCAGCGTTGTTCGTTGTCGCGGCCGACAGGGAGGCATCGAACGCCACGCCGCTCCCCGTAAACCCGGTTTCCAGCCCCTTGATCCGTTCGGTACGTGCCGAAGAATGTTCCGGGCCGCCAACCAGCACCGCCGTTGACGCCCCCAGGGAGGACACGTGCTGTGCCAGTTGCTGGCCGGCAGCGACGTTGTCGGGGCCCACATAGTCCAGTTCCTCCGAGAAGTAGCGGGCCAGCTGCACAACCGGGACGGAGGACCGGTCAATGATGCCGCAGACCGGGGC
Source organism: Arthrobacter oryzae (assembly GCF_030812315.1). Classification (GTDB taxonomy): domain Bacteria; phylum Actinomycetota; class Actinomycetes; order Actinomycetales; family Micrococcaceae; genus Arthrobacter; species Arthrobacter oryzae_B. The sequence continues at coordinate 164,621 of NZ_JAUSSM010000010.1, forward strand.
CAGCTCGGACCCCGTGGCCGGAAGCAGGAAAATGCCGTCGACCTGCTGTTGGACCATGGTCTCCAGCTGCAGGTACTGCCGCTCCACATCGTCCCTGCTGTACCCGACGAAGAGGGTGTATCCGGCGTCGTGCGCGGCCTCCTCGATGGTCATGGTCAGGCCCGCAAAATAGGGGTTGCGGATGTCCGTCACGATCAGTCCCAGGGTCATGGATTCGCTTCGGCGCATGTTCGCGGCCTGCCGGTTGTAGACATAGCCGAGTTCGGCCATGGCCAGCCGCACGCGGTCTGACGTTGCCTCCGGAATCCGCGGGTTTCCCCGCAGCACCAGCGACGCAGTAGATCGCGATACTCCAGCTGCCCTACTGACGTCATTCAGAGTCACTTTTTTCATTGCTTGTCCACCTCCTTCAGGCTCGGTCTAATATTTCTACCACGTTTTGGCCGGTATTGGTAGACCGATCTAATAGAAATCCACCAGACCAGAACGCCAGCATATAGGGCCTTGTCACTTCCTGGGTTCGGATTCCAGTGAATCCGCGGGGTTCGCGTTGGTGTACTTGCGATATCTATTGCATCGATCTACTTAACTATGTAATCTGAACCACAACGCAGGCTCCAGCCGGGCCTTATCCGGCGTCTGACAACCCAAAGGAGAGTAGTCATGCGTGCACCTAACAAGCTCAGGATTTCGCTGGCCGTAACAGCAGCAGCAAGCCTCATTGCAGTAACCGGATGTTCCGCAAACGCCCCCGCCGGAAGTTCCACCGGGGGAGGCTCGGACAAACTCGAAATCACGTCCTGGTGGACCTCCGGTTCGGAGGCGGATGCGCTCAACGTGTTGATCGACGGCGTGAAGAAGTCCTCACCCGGGTTGTCCGTGGACAACGCGGCGGTCTCCGGCGGCGGCGGTGCCAACGCACGGCAGGCCTTGGCCGCAAGGCTCCAGGCCGGCAGTCCGCCGGATGCCTGGCAGGTACATCCCGCCGGGCAGCTGAAGAGCTACGTCGACGGCGGGCAGGTCGCCGATCTGACGGATTTGTGGACCGAGGGCAACTGGGCGTCCCAGATGCCCAAGGACGTGGCCGAAGCCCAGCAGGTCGACGGCAAGTACTACACCGTTCCGATCGGCGTCCACCGCGGCAACGTCTTGTGGACCAACCCGTCCGTGCTCTCCAAGGCCAACGTCAAGATCGACCCCGCTGCCGGCGTCGACGGACTGATCAGCAGCCTCAAGCAGGTCCAGGCCAGCGGAACCACGCCGGTCTGCCTCGGAGACAAGGACATCTTCGCCTCGGCCCAGCTGCTGGAGTCCCTCATCATGTCCCGGGCGGGTGCGGACAACTGGACGAAGCTGTTCACCAACGAGTATTCCTTCGACGCCCCCGAGGTGAAGCAGGCCCTGGCGGACTACAAGGCCATCCTGTCCCTTGCCAACAAGGATCACTCGGCCATCACCTGGGATGAAGCCGCCAAGAAGATGGCTGACGGCGACTGCGCCGTCAACCTTATGGGGGACTGGGCGTACGGTGAGCTGCTCAATGCCGGAAAGAAGCCCGGCCAGGACTTCGCCTGGGTGAGTTTCCCCGGCAAGGAGGACATCTTCGACTACGTCGGAGACGGCTTCTCCATCCCGGCCAACAATATTCCGCATGCCGAAGCCGCCCGGACGTGGGTGAAGACCTTGATGGACCCGAAGATCCAGACGGAATTCGCCGCCAAGAAGGGGTCAATCCCGGCGGTGACCTCAGCCGACATTTCAGGGCTGTCCGCATACCAGCAGGAAGCTGCCAAGAGCCTCGCCTCGGGGGCAGTCGTGTCCTCCCTGGCCCACGCCCAGGCAGCCGGAGCCGAATTCGCCCAGACGTACGCCGACGCAGTTTCCACCTTCAACGGCAGCAGCAACATCGATGCCTTCATCGCCAGCATGACGCAGGCCCAGAAGACCCAGCTGTAACAGCCGGTCAGCCAACCAAGTCGGAAAGGGTGTGGCTGCAGGTCACTGCAGCCGCACCCCCGGACAGGAACAGTTCACTCATGACAACCTCAACAGCTCTGCCACCGGCACCGGCCGGCCCCCGGCCGAAGAAACAAGTTCCCCACAACGTCAAGACATCCCGCCGGGCCGCCTGGATCTTCGCACCCAGCCTGCTCGTCAGCTTCCTCTTCGTCTACGTCTTCATCGGCATCACGGTCTACATCTCCCTGTCGAACTGGAAGATCGGAACCAGCCCGAACCTGGCACTGCGCCAGCCGTTCGGAGGCACCTACGCCGAAATCGTCCAGGAACAGCGGTTCCAGGCTGATATCCGCAATGTGGTGATTTTCACCATCATCTTCCTGGTCCTGGCCATCCTCGGCGGACTGATCGCCGCCTTGTTCATCCACCACGTCTCGGTCGGCAAGGGCCTGTTCCGGACAGTCTTCCTCCTGCCGTACGCGCTGTCCTTCATCGTCACCGGTGTTGCCTGGCGCTGGATCTTCGCTCCTTCCACCGGAGTCAACGAGATCCTGCGGAGCATGGGAATCGAGAATCCTCCGGGATGGACCACCGACACCACGATCCTCGGAGCCCTGAACGACCCCTCCGGAACGGACTTCCTCAAAGTCCAGTTCGGCATTCCGGTGGCGCTGCTGCCCATTATCTTCGCGGCCGCATGGCAGCTCGTCGGCTTCGCCATGGCCATGTACCTTGCCGGGCTGGCCTCCATCCCGGAAGAACACCTCGAAGCCGCCAACGTCGATGGAGCAAACGTGTGGCAGCGCCTCCGCTACATCGTGCTTCCCCAGCTGTGGCCCTCCACCATCACCTGTTTTGTACTCCTGCTCCACGTGGCCCTGAAAATCTTCGACCTCGTCGTCGCCATGTCAGGCTCCGGCCCCGGATTCGTCACCGACGTCCCCGGCATTTACATCTACAACTACCTCACCAGCCGTTACGACAAAGCCTCGGCAATGGCGATCATCCTGCTTCTGCTGACACTCGTGGTGATCGTCCCCTACCTCGTACGCGGATACCGGAAAGAGCGAAAGGCATAGAAATGGCCGTCGAAACCCTCGAACCGACACCGTCCCGAACAGCCCAGGCGCCACGCCGGCGCCCCGGCAAGCTGGCGCCCAAGCCGCGGTCCTGGAGCATCCCCAAGACCCCGGGCGGCTGGATTGTCCTGGCTGTCTGTACTCTCGCGACGCTCGGCATGCTCGTGCCGGTGTACGTCATCATCACCACGGCACTTTCAGGTAGCACCGGGGCGCCGAACTTCTTCCTCGCCTTCCCTGATGCGCCGAGCCTGGATGCCTTCAAAGGCGCCTGGACGAAGCTTCATGGATCGCTGGCGAACTCACTGCAGATCACCGTCCCTGCTGCACTGATCTCCTGCCTTCTGGGCTCGATCAACGGCTACGTCCTGTCCAAGTTCCCGTTCCGGGGATCCAACGCCCTCTTCACCGTTCTGCTCGTGGGCATGTTTATCCCATTCCAGGCCGTGATCATCCCCGTCTTCCAGTTCCTGAACATGCTGCATCTCCAAGGAAGCATCATCGGCCTGATCCTGGTCCACATCATCTACGGCATCCCGATCACCACCCTGATCTTCCGCAACTACTACGAGGGCATCCCCAGCGCCATCATCGAAGCTGCGTCCATCGACGGCGCCGGGATTTGGAAGACCTACGTCCGGGTGATGCTCCCGCTCTCCGTGCCGGGCTTCGTCGTCGCGGGAATCTTCCAGTGCACCAACATCTGGAACGACTTCCTGTTCGGCTTCATCCTGGCCTCCCCGGCAGCGTGGCCGGCCACAGTGACGCTGAACAACCTCATCGGAACCACCACCGTTGACTACTCTGAGCTGATGGCCGGCGCAGTGCTCGTCGCCGCGCCAACCGTCCTGCTCTACCTTGTCCTGGGCAGGTTCTTCGTCAGCGGCCTCACCGCAGGGGCCGTGAAGTGACCTTCCTGGACGTGCTCTGCGTCGGTGAAACCATGGCTGTTGTCACCCCCGCCAGGTCCGAGTCACTCAGCGAGGCGGATGACTGCCTGCTGGGCTTCGGGGGAGCGGAATCCAACGTCGCGGCGCATCTGGCCGAATTCGGCTACCGGACCGGCTGGGCCAGCCGCGTCGGCGAGGACCCGTTTGGCCAACGCATCCTGGGAGGTCTGGCCGCCCGCGGAGTGGACGTCAGCTTCGTCACCCGTGACGGTATATGCCCCACCGGGGTGTATTTCAAGGAGCCGGATCTGGGCCATGGCGCCAGGACGCTCTACTACCGGGCCGGGTCTGCGGCCTCCCGCATGGCGCCGGCCGATTCCGACGCGTGGCCACTCGAACAAACTGGATGGATCCACACCACCGGCATCAATGCCGCGCTCTCGGATGGCTGTTCAGCACTGACCGAGTGCCTCCTGAAAGGGGCAGGTTCGGCGGGCTACAAGGTCTCCTTCGACGTCAACTACCGTCCCGCTCTGTGGAATGTCGACGTCGCGGGCCCAAGCCTGCTTGAACTGGCCCGTCTAGCCACCGTTGTCCTTGTCGGCCTCGACGAAGCAGAAACACTATGGGGCTGCACTAGCGCAGAAGAGGTATCGGAGCTCCTACCGGGACCGCGGCATGTCGTTATCAAAGACTCCGCCTCAGAGGCTGTCGAATTCGTCAGGGACTACAACCGGGAAGAACGCGTCTTCCGCGTCCCCGCCAATCTCATCGAAGTCGTCGAACCCGTCGGAGCTGGCGACGCCTTTGCCGCGGGTTATCTTGCTGGCTTGCTCCGTGGCGACAATCCCGAAGATCGGCTGGCCCTGGGCCACTCCTTCGCAGCCTGGACGTTGGGGACCCGCGCCGACTTCCGCCCCGGCCACGGAAACAAACCCAGGGGCTACGAATCAACCCAGAACTATGCCGGTCCGGTCGGCGCCCCCACTGCAGACGAGAACACACCTCGCAGTACCACTGAAAGTGACCAAAATGGCACTCACCTTGCCCAACCACTGGTTTGACGACGCTTTTTTCCGCCTTCCCGTCATCGCTGTGCTCCGCGGTCTAACGCCCGCCGAAGCAGTTCGGTACGCCACGCGGGCGTGGGATGCCGGCGTCGAACATGTCGAAGTCACCATCGAAACACCAGAAGCCGTCCCCACCCTCGCTGCTGTGGCCAGCGCCGCAGCCGAACGCGGCGTGACCGTGGGCGCAGGCACTATCATCAGCGCCGACCAACTGGACGCCGCACATTCCGCCAACGCATCATTCACAGTCTCTCCCGGCCTTGACGAAGGCATCATCAAGGAAAGCATCCGACGCAGCATGCCCCACTTGCCGGGAGTGGCCACGGCCAGTGAGATCATGCGGGCGAAAGCGCTCGGCCTCACATGGCTCAAAGCGTTCCCGGCATCGGTACTGGGTCCCGATTGGGTGAAGGCTATGAAGGGTCCTTTCCCCGACGTCCGTTTTGTCGCCACTGGCGGAATGAAATCGGCAACAGCACGTCACTATCTGGATGCCGGTGTCAGCGTCGTCGGTTTGAGTTCAGACTTCTCCTCTGACGAAGGGGCCGCCGCAGTCCGCGAACTTCTTGCTTCAATCCATGGCGATAACACTGCGGTATGAGGCCTGCCCGAAGACCTGGAACGTCCGAATCATGTTCACGCGACCGGACCCGACCGCTACCCCGCACGCACGAGACCCTCGGCTAGACGGCAGGTCTCAGCCCGACCCCGAACGGAGTCACAGAAATGACCGCATTCAACCATCGCACGGACCCATTCACCAGCGTGGCAACTGCGCATCTTGGACAAGCCTGCAGGACAGGGCCGGAGGAGTGGGTGGCCGTGGACAACTATGGCCAGCCGGTCGCGACCATTTGGACGCCATACCTGTGCCGCCCCGGCACGTTCAGGTGTGACCCGCTGCCCAGTGCCTGTTACGTCGATGCCGTAGAGGCGGACGACTTTTCAGTCGTCCTCGACTATGCACTGAACAACTTCACTAGGGCACACTGACGCCGGGGCCGAACCGGGAGTGTGACAATAGGGCGACTGAATGGCAGTAGTCCCATTATTCATGACATGAATAGGGACCACACGGCTGCAAACAGCTAGGACAGACACTAGCTATGGAGTCACGAAACCGCGACTAGTGAAGCCGTTCTCTGGGATATGGAGGGCACTCTGGTCGACACCGAGCCGTCTTGGATGGCGCACGGCTTGACCTCGCTCTAAAGCACGGCGTGATCTGGACCCACGATGACGCCCGCTATACAGTCGGTCGCGCCATGGCGGTGTCCGCATGCCTTCTACAGGGTCGCGGGCTGGAGCTACACGTGTGTGAGATAATCGACTGCCTCCGCCATCGAGTGGTAGCAAGGCTCGAAAACGGCATCCCGTGGCTCCCGGGGCCGAACGGATCCTGGCCGAACTGGCCCCGGCAGGCATTCCGTGCGCTCCAGTTACTATGGCACACAGTCCCGTTGCGACACTCGTAGTATCTTCAACGCAGCATCTGGCGGCTGCTGAGCTTTTAGCAGTCGAACCCGCCCACTGTGTTGCGGTTGAAGTCTCAGTGAGTGGAGCAACCAGCGCCCAGGCGGCGGGCATGCATGTTGTCGTCGTCCCGGGAGTAACCCCAGGCTCCGGCCAGGCCGGTCGGTACTTCGTGCCGTCACTGGAAGCCGTATCGGTGGACGCTTTGCGAAACGTCGTCCGCAAGCCAGCGGAGCAATGTGTACCCGGACGCCTATTCTAGAGAAGAGTCCTCCGAATCAGACTGAATGGCAATCTCACGCTGCGGTGTCCTCCGCAATGCAGATCGGGGCGAACCCCGTCCTGGGTCCCAGCGCAAAGAAAAACCGCGTTCCCTAAAGGGGAGCGCGGTTGGCGTTTCTGTATTCGCGGGGAGGCGACTTTGGTGGTGTGGACAATGTCCACAAACTGGCCTTCGGACTCGGTCGTACTGGGGGAGGATTGGGTCGGAATGGCGATGTTTCCGGGACTTCCCAGTGTTTGCAAGGCCTGGGACTCGGTTCGAGTCCCACCTCGGGCACTTTTCCCTGTTCAGGGGCTTGTGGGCCTCTGAGTGTGCACAAACTGTTCACATGAGGGCCCCTTCGGGGCCCTTTTTTGTTGGTGGCCGTTGCTGTGGCCGGCTGCTCCCTCCGCTACAAACTCGACGGCTCGAGTCTTTCTTACTTCTTCATTGTCGCTCGCGTGGTGGGCTACATGACCGATTCCTAGCTGTAAAAGTCTTCGCTACTCTGCAGCCGTTTTCCCTATGGGCGTTCATGACGTGGCCGGATCTGCTCGCGTTGCGGCGTGCCTTCCCAGAGCGTCCTGGCCTGCTCGAGGGGCCTCGCCTGCTCCGCCCTGTGAGTTGTCTTCACGCGGTCTTTGACGGCGTCCGCTGTGAGGCCTTCCTTTGTCGGGCCGGCACCGGATGTGTCTGTCAGATTTGTGCGTCGTTCTGATAACGGAGTCACCGCTGGGTTTGAGGGTCCGGAGTGCAACTTGGGGTACCGGGAGCGGTTCAAAGTTTCGCGAGGAAATAAGCGACGGAGGAGCGCCGAACGAAACTTGGATCGTGAGCGGCGCGTCGCGGCCTGGTTGCGTGGAGGACCCGCCCAGCGATGATGGGGATCAGAATGTCGTTGCGAAGTTGCTTCTGGTGTTCCATGAACGTGGGGGAACGGGGCGGCATGACGGGCCTTCGCCTCAAACTGACACTCTTCGGCGTCCGTGACGATCTTGTCCATGTAGAACGTCGCGGAGGCGTCGAGCATGGTGTCGCGGTCGGAGACGGCGATCACGCACAGTGCATTGGGCCGGCCCGCTGCAGTGAGACTGGTTCCGTCTATTGGATCCACACCGATGTCGACGCAGGGCCCCCGCCCCGTGCCGACCAGTTCGCCGTTGTACAGCATCGGTGCAGCGTCTTTCTCTCCTTCGCCGATGGCAATTCTTCCGGCGATATCGATGGTGGAAAGGTAGGCACGCAGTGCATCAACCGCTGCTGCGTCGGCGGCATTCTTATCGTCGCAGCCGATCCACCGTTGCGCCGCTGATCGCGGCCGCTTCCGTAGTGTGGACAAGCTCCAGTGCGATGCTGCGGTCCAGCGCCATGCTGCCGCCGGTCTGGATGTGCCGCTGCCGGTCCGTGTCAGAACCGCCCGTGGGCTGCGTGATCGCCGTCAACCCCACTAGACGGTGGCGCCCAACGGCTGCCAGGCCCGGGCTGCCCCGACAGTGTCAGCGCCGGCCTCGAAGAACAGCGCGATGGTTACAGCGCCGGGATCGAGCACACCCCGCGCGAGTTCCCCGACGTAGGTAGCCCTGCCGCGGGCGGCAATGAGACCGGCTGTGGACTCGGCGCCGGCCCGGGCCGCCAGGGCTGCTTCCAGGAGCGCTTCGCCCAGGGTGTTGCCGCGCCCGGCGGCCGCGGTGAGGGCAACAGATGCCGGTTCCAGCGCGTCGATCATCGTGTTGTCACCGACTTTGGCGCCGCCAAGTGTCTGGATGGTGGCCATGCCTGCAGCAATGCCTTTGGCGACGTCAGCGACGGATGCTGTGTCGTTCTTCGTGCTCTTGGCGATGTCACGGAACCACATCCCAAACAGCGGACCGCTGGTGCCTCCGGTGGCCATGAAACCACGGCTTGCGGCCTGGAACACGGTGGTGAAGGTCACTTCCGTGACGCCCGGCAAGCCTGCCCGGGTGCGTTCCAGGGCGGAGGAGATGTTGGTGCCGAAGTCGCCATCACCGGCGAGCCGGTCCAGCTCTGTCAGGTAGGCCTGGTTCGAGTCGAATCGTTCGCTGAACGAGGTGATCCACGTCAGGGCAGCGGTGCCGTCGATGAGGTTGGTCATGGTGTTTCCTTTATTCGTTGTGTTTGTTACCAAGTGAGGGCCGCTGTGCGGACTGTTTCGTCCCACAGGCTGACCAGTTCGTCGTCGGCCACGGTCAGGGTGACGGAGAGGCCGTGCATGTTCAGGGAAGACACGTACGTGCCGGCCAGGGAACGCGCGACGCTGATGCCGCGACCGTTGAGCAGGTTGTGTACGTGGCGGGCAGCAATGGACAGCTCGAGCGGGTAGGCGCCGCCGAGGCCGTTCACGATGGCAATCACCGACTGGCCGCGCTTGACCTGCAGACTGTTCACCAAAGGGGTGACGAGCTGTTCGACCAGGTCATCGGCGGGTGCATAGGCGATGCGGCCGGTGCCACGTTCGCCGTGGATGCCCACCCCGAATTCGACCTCATGCGGTTCGAGCTCAAACGCAGAAGTGGACTCGCCGGGATGTGCGCCTGCGTCCAGGGCGATCGCCAGGCTGCGTGAACGGGCGACGACGCCGCGGCCGCGTGTGACGATCGTGGAGACGTCGGCACCCCGCTCGGCGAGGGCGCCGCATACCTTTTCGACGGTGACTACGGCGGCAGTGCCGCGGCGTCCGGGACCGTCGCTGCCGTTGTCTGATGCGAGGTCGTCGTCAACCAGGACCTGCTCTACAGGGACCCCGTCGTCATCGGCCAGTGAAGCGGCGATCTGGAAGTTGAGGACATCGCCGGTGTAGTTCTTTACGATCTGTACGACACCTGCACCGGTGTTGGCGAGTTTCGTGCCTGCGTGCACCTGGTCCGCGGTGGGGCTGGCGAACACGGCGCCGCAGACGGCGACGTCGAGCATGCCGCTTCCGACGAATCCGGCGTGCAGTGGCTCGTGGCCCGAGCCCCCGCCTGAGACAAGCCCGACCTTGCCGGGGGTGAGGATCTTGCGGGAAATCAGGTTGTGTTCGTTGTTGAACGTCACCAGCTCCGGATACGTCAGGGCGAATCCGTCGAGGGCTTCGTCGATGACGCGGTGGGGGTTGTTGATGATGTGTCGACGCACGGCTGTGGGCATTGGAAGTACTCCGGTTTCTGCTGATAGGGGAGTTGGAAAGAGGGGGATGAAAAGCGGTCGGGAAGGAGGCTAGGAAAGCTCGCCGAATCCTTCGAGGACGAGTTCCTTCACTGCGTTCACGGCCTGAGGGGCATCGGATCCGCTGGCATCAATCCGGATCCGGTCGTTCTTGTTTGCGCCCAGGGACAGCAGGCCGATCACACTGGATGCGTTCACCGGTCCCCGTCCGGAGGAGGTGTTTGTCAGCTCGATGTCGGCGCTGAATTCTCCGGCCATCTGCACGAGGAGCGATGCCGGGCGGGTGTGGAGGCCCATCGGATTGATCAGGCGTTCCTCTGCGCTGACGACGGGGCTTCCCGGGCCGGTGTCTTCGACGGATGAAGAAACCTGACCGGTTTCGTCCTGTGTCTTCTTGGCGCTGAGGGCGTTGCTCGCGTCAGCGGCAATGTCGGCCAGCGAACCGCCGGCGGCGGCGCCGACCACGGCAGCCGTCGTTGCTTCGACGAAGGGGCCGTCACTGATCACGACCTGGTGGGTGCTGCTGCGGATCTCCAAGGCCAGGGACGAGCTGAGGATCGCTGATCCCAGGTCGGTGATCACGAGCACGCCGTCCGCTGTGGCGAGGTCATCGATTGCGGACGCGATTGCTGTCGCATCGGTACCGAATCCGCCGGCAGCGCCGGCGGCGATACGGATGGGTGGCCGGGCGCCGTGAACCATTTGCAGTGCCAGGTCCATCGCCGCATTTGCCAGCGCTTCACTGTGCGAGACGAGGACGATGCCGATCATCCTGCGGTTCCTTCGCCGACGCTGGCAGCCAGGGCAGCCACGAGGATCGCAGAGGAGGCGGCTCCCGGATCAATGTGTCCGGCGCTGCGCTCACCAAGATAGGACGCTCGGCCTTTGCGTGCGACGAGCGGTTCGGTGGAGTCCCGGCCGGTCGTCGCCGCTGCTGCGGCGGCCGTTATCGAATCATGCAGTTGCCGGCCATCGGCCAGGGAATGGGACAGTGTCGTGATGGCAGGTTCGAGGGCATCAATCATCGTCTTGTCGCCAACTGCCGCGTGACCGCGGGCCACAACCCCGTCCACACCGGCACGCAATGCCTTCTCCAGTTCGGATGCGTTCAGTTGCACGCCCGAAGGGCTGTTTCGGCCCATTTCAAGGAAGAACGTGCCGTACAGTGATCCGCTGGCGCCGCCCACACTGGAAACCAGGGTCATTCCGACGGCCTTGAGCAACTCCTGTAAGGTGCCTGTCGCCCGGGCATTGAGCTTGGCGACCACTGCGCCTGTGCCGCGGACCATGTTGGTCCCGTGGTCGGCATCCCCAATCGCCGAATCCAGCTCGGTCAACCAGTCCGCCTGTGTGGTGATCTCCGACGCGAAGCGGTGCAGCCACTGCTGGATCGCGTCCATCGTGAGTGTCTCTGACATGTCAATCCTTCCAGCGGAGCGCGGGGGTGTTCACTGGTGCGTCCCATAGATCGAGAATTTCGTCGTCTGCCGCGACCAGAGTCAGGGAGCAGCCGGCCATGTCGAGACTGGTGACGTAATTTCCGACCAACGATCGCACTACGTTAATATTGCGCTCGTTGAGCCGGTCGGAGACCTCGGCGAACATTGCGTAGAGCTCGATCAGCGGGCTTCCCCCGAGACCGGTCAGCAAAGCGATGACCGGTTTACCGCCGAAGTCATAGTCGGCGGTGATCGACTCGACCAACGCGTGCGAGAGTTCCGCAGCCGACATCACCGGCACGCGCTTGCGTCCTGGCTCGCCGTGGATACCGACGCCGAGTTCCATGTCGCCCTCGGGGAGGTCGAAGCTGGACCTGCCTACGGCAGGAACAGTGCAGCTGGTGAGCGCTGCCCCCATGGAACGTCCGGCATGGGCGGTCCGTTCGGCGAGCCCGTGTACCTTCTCAAGGGACCAGCCGCGCTCCGCAGCGGCGCCGGCAACCTTTTCCACGATCAGCGTGGTACCGACACCGCGTCGGCCCGCTGTCCAGGTGGAGTCCTCCACTGCAACGTCGTCGGCGACGATGACTGTGGCGACCTCGATTCCCTGTTCCTGGGTGAGTTCGGCCGCCATTTCAAAGTTGAGCAGGTCGCCGGTGTAGTTTTTGACCACGAAGAGCACACCGGAGCCGGTGTCCACCCGGGTAGCGGCGGCCAGAATCTGGTCCGGAGTCGGGGAGGTGAAGATTTCACCGGCGCACGCGGCATCCAGCATGCCGGCGCCGACGAAACCGCTGTGCAGCGGTTCGTGACCCGAGCCGCCTCCGGAGACCAGCGCGACGCGGCCTTCCCGCGGTGCGGTGCTGAAGACGATGCGGTTCTCGAAGTCCACTGACAATTCACGGTGGCCGGCGGCGACACCGCGCAATGCGTCCGCCAGCAGCGTCTGCGGTGAGTTGATCAGCTTGTTCATGCCCGGGACTCCTGCTCGGTCAGCGCTTCGGTGAGGGAGGTGCGGTCAGCTTGGGTGCGTGAGATGAGTCCGAACAACAGTCCCGCGGCGACGCCCGCGGCGAGTTCGGCAATAACGTACACGGGCCACTGTTCCCAGTGAACGGTTCCGCCCATCAGGGACTGTACGAGCATCGGCCCGGTCGTCCTGGCGGGGTTGATCGATGCTCCGGTGACCGGTGCGACCGGGATGATTGCCGCGAACACAATGAAGCCGATGACGATGCCTGCGAAGCCCGGCGCGGCCTTGCGGTGGATCACTCCGAACACCGTGAAGACCAGAATGAAAGTACCGACGAACTCAGCGGTGAATGCCTGCCAGACGGGGATGTCACCATAGGCCGCCACTCCGAGGCCCAGCTCACTGGCCTTCTGGCCGAGCAGTGCAATGATCGCGACGGAACCAGCAACAGCACCAGTACTTGGGCTCCGAGGTATCCCGGCACGTCGCGCCACGGGAACTTCCCTGTGGCGGCCAGCGCCACGGTCACTGCGGGGTTGATGTGGTTTCCGGAAATGTAGCCAAAGACGTAGACGGTGCCAATGACAACTGCACCAAACGACAGGGAGATGAAGCCCAACTCCGAACCGGTAAACGGCTGGTCGCCGCGCGCGATAGCGAGGGCGGGGACGGACCCTACTCCAACAAATACCAGGAACGCGGTCCCCAGGAACTCTGCAGCGAGGCGCTGCCACATGCGGTTTTCGTCCATGACGAAAGTTCTCCTTTGAACGGTGATGAAATTAGACGAAGGGTCAAATTCGACATTGTCGACTCTAGTTCGTTATTATCGAATCATCCCGTTTAGGTTCCCTGGCTGTCAAGGGGCTAAATTGACATGTCGAACGGAGAAGCCAACCGATGATGGGAGAGTGGAGCTGTGATCCAGTCAATTGACCGCGCGGCGAAGATACTCGGACTTCTCCAAGGCGCCAGACGCCTTGGAATCTCCGAACTGGCCGCCGCGCTGGAGCTTCCGCCCTCCACTGTCCATGGACTCGTGAAGTCCCTTCAGGCGCACGGGCTGGTCGCCCAGGAAAGCTCGGGAAACCGTTACGCCCTTGGTCCGGCCCTGCTGAAACTCTCCAGCGTCTACCTCGACACGCTGGATGTCCGCTCCCGCGCAATGCGGTGGATGCATGAGTTGTCGCGGAAGACCGGCTACGCGACCCGGTTGGGTGTGAACCTTCTCGACGAAGTTTTGATCATTCACCACGACCGCCGCCCCGACGGCACCGAGCAAATGCCGGAAACAGGACTCAACCTGCCCGCCCACGCTTCTGCCCTCGGGAAAGTGCTGCTCGCCTACAACCCTGAACTCGAGCATGACGTGCTTAGCAAGCCGCTGGCCGAATTTACCGCAGAGACAGTCACCGACCCTGCAGTCCTCCGCTCACAGCTTGGGGAAGTGCGGAAAAACGCGCTCGGGTTGGAGTACGAGGAAGCTGTGATCGGCGAGGCTTCTATTGCGGCCCCCGTCTACGGTGACAGCGGTAACGTCATCGCAGTGCTGTCGGTAGTAATCCCCGCGGACGAATGGCCGGCAAGCGAGACTATCGTCCGCGAACTCCGGGATGCTGCGTGGACAATTTCACGGGAACTCGGGGCTACTGTCTGGTCCTCGCAAGTTGGCCGCTAGACCATACGAACTCGTCCGGGGGAGCCCTGGGCTTCTCTTCTGCAGCAACGCGCTAGGTACAGCTAGGGCGCACCCCGCCCCAGCGTCTGCTCAAAGGCCCCCTTAGGACCGAGGGCGCGGCTGTCCATGGGGCCCAATGACAGCCCCACGGACCGCATCCAGCTCCGAGACGTGTTGTCAGCGCCTGCTCTCGATCTGCGCCAACGAATTCACACAGACATTGGGATTCTGTGACTGCTGGCTCATGCACTGGAGATCGCAGACCGTATCGCCGCCAACGGTCCCTTGGCCATCAAGAGCCTCAAAACTCTCGCGATGCGAACCACGATGAGTCCGGTGTACGTGGCAGGCGCCGCGGTTCACTCCTTCGGCAAGCACTTGGGCGTCAACGCCGCAGAACTGGGCTACCGGGCCGTTCAGGAGCTCCTCGCAACCACCGGAATCAGCCCCGAACAGGTCGATGCCGGATACGGCGGGTCGACGTACGCCGGTTCACTTCTTGCCCAGCGTGTCCTCCAGCGGGTAGGCGTGTCCGGCCCTCCTGTCTACACCGTGGAAAATGCCTGCGCCAGCGGTGCCTCCGCGGTCCACCTCGGATGGCAGGCCATCGCAGGCGGATTCGCCGACTGCGTGATCGCCTTCGGAACCGAGAACCTCTCTCCGGGTTTGGAGGTGGAACTCTTCCCCTGACGACCAACGACATTGAAATCTCCCAGGGCATGGTGATGACAGCGGCTTACGCCATGCGCGCCCAGCGCTACCTGCATGATTTCGGGGCGACAGCTCAGGACCTGACCCGGGTATCGGTAAAAAACCGCGGCAATGGAGCACGAAACCCACGCGCCCACTTCCAGCAGGCGATCAGCCCCGAAGACGTAGAACAGTCACGCCCCGTGGCCGATCCCTTGCGGCTCTTGCACTGCTGCCCCAACAGCGACGGGGCCGCGGCAGTGCTTTTGTGCTCGGAGGAATTTGCCAAACAGCTCACAACACCGAGCATCCGCATGCGGGCGAGCGTGGTGCGCTCAGGGGACTTCCACACCTCCTACCGGGACATGACTTGGCCTGACATCACCGCCCGCGCAGCCAAAGCCGCTTACGAGATGGCCGACCTTAAACCCGCTGATCTGGACCTCGTGGAGCTCCATGACGCGTTCAGCGTGGCCGAATTCCTGCATACCGAGGCGCTCGGCATCACCGAACGGGGCGAGGCATACAAAGCCACGGCACGAGGAGAGTTCGACAGGGATGGGAGGGTAGCCATCAGCCCCAGCGGCGGCCTGCTCTCCCGTGGACATCCCGTAGGAGCCACCGGCGTGACCCAGATCTGCGAATCCTATTGGCAACTCACCGGTGAGGCCGGGGACCTGCAGGTGCCGGGAGCAGAGGTAGCCCTCACCCATGTAACCGGCGGCGGGATCTTCGGCGTCGATAACGGCGCCTGCTCAATACACATTCTGACCACCACCTGAACAAGGACCGGCAATCAATGACAGACTCACAATTGCCACACTCCAGAGTGGCTGTCCTCGCCTCCCCGGGAAGCGCAACGGCCACGGCAATCGCCGCCTGTCTTGGCGACGCTGGCTGGACCGTGAAGACCATCAATGAAGATCCCGACCCGGCGGAAATCAACGCCCTCCTGGCAGAGCACGAAGCCATCGACGGACTGATCTACGAACCGGGGCTCCTGGACGGCGGCGACGGCATCAACGCGGGAGACGTAGTGGGCAGCCTGCTCAAAGTGGTCGAGCAACTGCGCCCTCAGCTCCGGCCCCGCGCCGACGGCGGGGCACGGATCATTGCCATCAGTAGCCGCGACGGGCTCGGGTGGCCGGACCGTCCACACATTGCCGCTGCCGCCGCTGCACTCACCGCCGTCTCCCGCAGTCTTGCGCTGCAACTGGGCCCAAACGGTGTCACGGTGAATGTCGTGGCAGCCCTGCCTCCCCAGGGCAGCGTCCTTAGGGACGCCGGACGACCTGCGGGAACACACCTGCGCGAACCGGAGCCCCTCACCCCGGCCCCCGTCACACCGCAGGACATCGCAAGCACCAGCGAATTCTTCCTCGATGCCCGGAGCGGCTACATCACAGGGCAAGTGCTGTACTGCTGCGGCGGTGCGAGCCTGCTCTCAAGCCTCTCCGTCTGACACCCCGTGGCGAAAAGACAGAACCTCACCAGCAAAGGACACTTCTCATGAGACTCAACGGAAAGGTCGCCGTGATCACCGGGGCCGCCAGCGGCATCGGTCTCGCAGTCGCCGAAGACTTCGCGGCCAACGGAGCCAAAGTTGTCATCGCCGACATCGCCGCCGACCGTGCAGGAGAGGCGGCCCAGCGAATTACGGGCAGCGGCGGGACAGCGGTCGGCCTGGGCGTGGACGTCACCGACAGGGGAGCTGTCACCGCTCTCTTCGAACAAGCCGAAGCGGAACCGGGCCCCGTGGACATTCTGATAAACAACGCCGGAATCAGCATCGACCGCGGGGTGCGCCGAATCACCGACGAAGAATGGCAGCGCACCATTGCTATCAACCAGACGGGCGTCTTCCTCTGCTCCCAGGCAGCAGCCACGAGCATGATCCCCCGCAGGACAGGACGCATCATCAACGTTTCGTCCCGCGCCTGGCTGGGATGGTTCGCACAGCTCGCCTACTCATCGTCCAAAGGGGGAGTCGTGTCAGCCACCAGGTCCCTGGCGATCGAACTCGCCAAATACGGAATCACAGTGAACTGCCTGGCCCCCGGCCTGATCGACACGCCCCTGCTGCGACGGGAGCCCCAAGAGGTCATGGACCGGCTGCTCCAGGCCCAACCCATGGGATCCCTCGGCGCAGCTGACGATGTAGCATGGGCGGCACGGTTTTTCGCGGACCCGGCGAATCATTCCGTGACCGGACAAGTCCTGTACGTATGCGGCGGAAAGAGCCTCTACGCACAGCCAGCCAGTAGTTAAGCTGGCGAGCTGACGCCGCATGCTGCGCGATGCGAGTATTTACGAACGGATGGGAGACCGAATGTCCCAGATAGGTTTGGGCCGGGGCTTGACGGGCATGAGCGGGCGCGATCCGAACGAGACTCATCGTTCCGCCACACCGCTGGAGCTGCTTTACGATCTGACCTTCGTGGTTGCTTTCGGAATGGCTGCGGATCAGCTCGCCCATATGCTTGCAGAGGCACACATATGGGAGGGAATCGGCGGTTTCGGTTTCGCAATGTTTGCCATTTGCTGGGCTTGGACGAACTTTTCCTGGTTTGCTTCAGCATTCGACACCAATGACTGGCTCTACCGAATCATGACCATGCTCCAGATGATAGGGGTTGTCATCCTAGCCCTGGGGTTGCCGCCTATGTTCCACTCGCTGTTGTCCCTCGAAGCGGGCGGCAGTTTAGACAACCGGATAATGGTGGCGGGCTATGTCATCATGCGCGTGGCAATGGTTGCCCAATGGCTTCGAGCGATTTCCCAGGCTCCTAAACACCGCAGGGCGGCAGTGGCGCACGCGTCTTTTATCTTTGTCGCGCAGCTGGGATGGGTAACCTTGGCACTAAGCGACCCACCGCCGGCAACGGTACTGGCAATGTTTCCGGTCCTTATCCTGCTCGAACTCGCCGGCCCTGTTTTGGTCGAAAAGAGGCACGGCGGTACCCCTTGGCACGCTCACCATCTCGCGGAGCGCTACGGCTTGCTCACCATCATCGCGCTGGGAGAGGGAGTTTTCGGAACGGTTGCTTCCGTTTCAGCTCTGGTGGAGGCAGAGGGATGGAGTACGGAAGCAGTCGTCACCATCCTCGCGGGGGTGGGACTAACCTTTGGCCTCTGGTGGAATTACTTCATCACTCCCTCGGCCCAAGTCCTCGCCCACCACCGCAGGAGGGCGGTGGTCTGGGCATACAGCCACATTGTTACTTACGCTGCGATTGCCGCAACGGGCGCCGGCTTGCACATCGTTGCCTATACGATTCAGGGCAGCTCGCACATAGGCACTCTAGGTGCCGTCACCGCGATCGCTGTTCCAGTCCTGATTTTCGAGATAGTCCTCTTTGCCCTCTATACGTTCATGATGCAGGAATTTGACATATTTCACATCGCACTCATAGTGGCAACGATTCTGCTGATTGCCACAGCCGTAGCCCTGGCAGCATTCGGGTCTTCAATTGGTTTATGCCTCATTATCATTACCTTTTCACCCGCGATCGTTGTTGTTGGTTATGAAACAATCGGACGCAAACATGCGGCTGAAGCGTTGGCTAGGACATTGGCATGAGGGCAAGCCCTTCACTGACGTACATCAGATGCAATAGCCACTGTCCAGCTTGACGTAATCTCCGCTATCGGCAATCTCGGCAGATGGGAGAGTAGCTTTTCTAGCCGCCTTGGATTATTCACCGGCGGAGGGTGTAGCTCGCGTTCTGCGTGGCGCCTCAGAACGTTTCTGCGCCTTGAAGGATGATGTATGGACGCGGTGCGTGATCCGCGGCGGCTCCTCAACAAGAATCCCCATGGAACCGACCCCCTATGCGTGAGTTGAATTTGATCCGGGCCGACGCCCATCATCGATCCAAGAAGTCCGCCACCCCGGAACGGGTTCGACATCGTGGCGAGGCCTCCAGCAGCACTGCCGGCATCCGCCACGCCATCCGCGCCACCGCCCCCGGCGCGACCTGCACCGCAGTCGGCAACTACGTCGGCACCAACACGATGACGCCGGCGGCCCGGCTGAAGGTGTGACCTGGAAGAGTGCAGGCAGAATAGGATGAAGAAGTGATAGAACGCGTTGGCCGCAGGGGCCGGAAGGACAACCAGCCGGTAACGCTCAGTCTTATTGCGGAGCAGGTCGGGACGACTGCGGCGACTGTTTCCCGGGTTCTGGCCCGGCCGGAAGTCCAGGCGAAGACAGCCCTGGCGAAGCGGGTCTGGGTGACGGCCAAGGAGTTGAACTACCGGCCTAATACCCTTGCCGCCAGCTTGCGCACCAAACGTAGCAACGTCATCGGTGTGACGATTCCTCGAATGCGCGACGAAGTACTTGCCCTGATGTATGAAGGCATCGAAAGCGTATTGGCTGAAAGCGGCTATCAGACGCTTGCCGTGACCACCAATGACGATCCTGTGCAGCAAAAAGAGAAAATTGAACTTCTGATCCGCCGCCAGGTGGATGGCCTTCTCATAGGTGACGCACTGGTGGGGGGAGCGGCGTTGGCCGACGTTCGCAGGTCAGGGATGCCCAATGTTCTCTATAACCGACGCGCGAGTGGCTACACATCTGTTACTTGCAATGATTACGTTGGCGGGCAGTTGGCCGCCGAGCACCTGCTGGAAATCACCACGGGCCCCTTGGCGGTATACGCGGGCATGGACTACGCCACGAACCTGCAAGACCGGGCCCGAGGATTCATGGACACGGTTGGTGCGGCCGGCCGCTCACTCAGCAACAACTCTGTGATCAACGGTTCAATCTATGCGGAGGCCGGCGAGGAAGCAGCCGCACGACTGCTGTTGTCGCCTCCTTTTCCCGAGGGTGTCTTCCTCGTCAACGACATGGCGGCGATCGGGTTCATGGGCGAATGTTCCAGGCGCGGGTTCTCCGTAGGAAGAGACATAAAAGTCGTGGGGTTCAACGATGTCTCCGTTTCTGGGATCACCGTTCCTAGCTTGACCACGATACGTAGCCCGATGAATGAGATTGGCAGACTGGCAGCTCTAACTCTGCTGAATAAGATCGCGGGGAAGCGTGTGAGCTCTGCGCAAATGAACCCTTCTCTCATTGTTCGCAGCTCCACCGACAGCGGGCTAGGGTCCAAGCCGGAGACCAACAGTCGGAGCGGGTTGGCATCGAGAAATGCATCATCGATGCCCTCAGGGCCCGGCGCTACAGTCGACCGTATCCCTCGCTTGTAGTGCCGAATTTGTTCGGCGTTGTCGCCAGCGCTTTAGTTCCGCTGGGGCAGCGCGGCGATCTGGAGCAACAGCCCGGGCCACTGTTTTGCAGAGCCATGTCGGCGTTCAACTCACCGGGCCAGCATTAGCAAGTTGACTTCTGCAAGCACCGCGGGGGCATGAGTGTGCCCGTTGGCACCACGATGGTCGCGCCTTCCCCGCGGGCTCGACTGAAGCACGAAAGACAGCGCCCGGAAGACGCATCCACCCCTGGATGGAACGGACGTCCTAGACATGGGGGGTGTAATCGATTACGTGTACTCAGCGTAATCGATTACGAAAAGTGTTGACCAGTGATGGGGGTCACCCTTACTGTTGTGGCATGTCTAACAAAACAGGCCTGACGGAACAGGTCAAAACAGTCACCGGAGCGACGAGATTCCGTTATCTCGTGCTCCTGGGCATCGTCGTCATAACCGTCGTGAACTATGTTGACCGCGGCGCAATTGCTTACGCTGCCAGCGGGATTATTGGTGAGTACAGCCTGGACCCTGCCGCCTGGGGACAGGTCCTCGGCTTCTTCGGCTACGGATATATGTTCGGGGCCCTGGCCGGGGGATTCCTGGCTGACAGGAAGGGCCCGAAATGGACGATGACGGCCGCATGCGCGGCATGGTCGGTGCTCGTCGTTGGAGTGGTCATCGCGGGCGATATCGGCCTGCAGTTGTTCGGCTCCGCCCTTGTCGGCTTCGCGATATTCCGAATAGGATTCGGGTTCGCTGAGGGGCCGACGTACGCCACCATTAACCGGACCGTCGCAAACTGGTCCACAGTCAAAGAACGCGGATTCATGTCCGCCTTTGGCCTGCTGGGAACACCCCTCGGGGCACTGCTATCGGCCCCCGTCGCCGTAGGCCTGATCACACTGACCGGGGGCTGGCGCTGGATGTTCGTCGTCCTGGGCGTCCTTGGTCTGGTCTGGCTTTTGTGGTGGCAGCTTCTGTTCACCAACAAGCCAGAAGAAAACCCGCGGGTCAATTCCCAGGAGCTTGCGCAGATCCGCACAGCTGATGTGACCGGGGGGAATGCGGACGGCTTCGACGGTGGCGCTAATGCCAAATGGTACGAGTTCTTCCTCAGCAGGACGCTGATCTTCAATGCCCTCGGCTACTTCTCCTTCATGTATGTGAACTTCATGATTCTCAGCTGGACGCCCAGGTACTTGGAATCCGAGTTCGGCTTCAAGCTGGGGTCTTTGTGGTACTTGGGCATGGTGCCCTGGATCGGAGCCTGCTTCACTGTTGTACTCGGCGGAAAAATCTCCGACTGGCTTCGTCAGAAGACTGGAAGTCTGTGGATCGCCAGAAGCGGATTTGCCATGTTGTCGCTGGCCCTGACCACGATCTGCTTCTGCTTCATTCCCACCCTGGACAACCCGGCAGCCGTGCTGGTCGTCATGGCAGTCGGGAATGCCCTCAACTCGCTCCCTAACGCTGTCTATTGGACAGTCCTGATTGACACTGTGCCCGCCAAGTCCGCCAGCTTCGCAGGAATGACTCACTTCTTTGCCAACATTGCGACAGTCGTAGCCCCGACGCTAACCGGGTTCCTGGTCGCGGCACACGGATTCGACTCCATGTTTATCGCAACCGCCGTAGCAACCTGCATCGGCGTTGTAGCCATGGCATTCGTGCAGCCTGGTCGGTTTCGACGTAGCAAGGTGACGGCGTGATGACCTCAGTAGGACAACTAGCTGACGATATACGTTCCGGATCAACGACGGCTTCCGTTGCCACACTCCAGGCGGCCAACGCTGTCGCCGCAACGAATAACCGTCTGAATGCCTGGCTTACGATGAACGCCGAAGCGGAGAGCGATGCACAAGGAATCGATCACGAACGCTCACTGGGCATCAAAGCAGGCGCCCTGTCGGGGGTACCCTGCGGCATCAAAGACCTCATTGATGTGGCCGGCATGCCCACTACCGCGGGATCAAACTTTCCACACCACGTCGCCACTCAGGACGCCGCCGTCGTCAAATTGCTCCGAGCCGCTGGCGCGGTGATCCTGGGCAAGACCGCCACCCACGAATTCGCGTTTGGACCCACCGGAGACATTGCGGCTACGGGTCCGACATGCAATCCGCATGACCCGACAAGGATGTCTGGCGGCTCCAGCAGCGGTTCTGGCGCCGCCGTGGCGGCCGGACACGTTCCGTTCGCTTTAGGAACGGATACGGGTGGTTCCGTCCGGATCCCTGCGGCGCTGTGCGGGACTGTTGGTCTGCGCCCGACGTCCGGGACACTGGACGCTATCGGTGTTCTACCGCTCGCGCCGACCCTCGACACGGTGGGTGTCCTCGCTTCCGATGTCGATGGTGTGTCCCGAGTCTGGGCGGCGATTTCGCAGGGCGCCTCGGACCCGGTCATGGCGGTTCCCGGGACAGTAAGAGTTGGTCTCATAGCCGACGAATTTTACTCGAAGGTCAGTGGTGACGTCGCGGATTCAATGAAGAACGCCGTACATACCTTGTGTAACGCCGGAGTTGTCGTCGCCGACGTGACTCTCGGGTGGCTGGAGGAGTCGATATCGGTTTATGACCATATTCAGTGCGCCGAAGCTGTCGTAACCCACCGCCAGCGACTTCTGGAAAACCCGGAGCTGTTTCAGAATGAGGTGCGGATGAGGCTGCAAGGTGCCCAGCGGGTACAGGAGCGGGAGTATCACTCTGCGCTCACCAGGAGGAGCGACTGGCAGGCTCGCGTCGCCGAATACTTCGGGGATTGCGACGTGCTGATCTGCCCGACAAGCCCGATCACTGCACCCCTCATTGGGCAGCGGTCCGGCTTCGATGCCGGGTGGTCCACTGCCAAGGAGGCCCTGTTGAATTTCACTAGTCCCTGGAGTGTACTTGGGGTTCCGGCTCTGGCGCTGCCCATGGGAAAGAACGCTGTCGGGATGCCGATGTCTGTTCAGCTCCTTGGCAGGCCGAACGACGAACAGACAGTGTTCTCTATAGGCTTGCTGCTCGAGGAGCTCCTTAGGGCAACGAACTCACAGTTAGAACGTTCATCTCAGTAGATGTCCGACGTGCGGTAAGGGGCCGGCCGACCAGCCGGCCCTATTCCGTTTAAGATCCTCGCGGACGAATACAAGACCTCCACCTGCTGGCGGCCGCACACGTGGTCGTGCGGCTGCGGGAAGATGACCTGGCGCCGCTGAACATCGAGCGTCCTTACCACAAGGAGGTCCGCGTCTACTCGGCCGGGCCGCGTTTGGCCACTGTCATGTCTGAGATAGCTCACTGGGCTTCCCCTCGAGCTGCCCCTGTCCCACAGTCTGTGGGACAAATTGCCGACGCCGTCTCGGGACGTGTGAGAGGCATGACTTCCGGGTCGGCGTCGCGGCGCCGGCCTGGGGGAGTGCTCTCAAAGGCGGCCCAATGCAGAGGAAGCTGGGGTGGCAGGTCGTACGGCTCCTTGAGCCCGGAAAAGCGGTCCCCGGTCCTCGACGATCTCGACAAACTCGCCAGCCGGGCCTCGAATACGTTGAAGGCCGGCGAGGCAGGACAGCAGATTCGTTCGGAACTTCTTCTAGCTCGAGGACCTGTGAATATGGCAGTTTGGTTCAGGACCGGTGTGACGGGGTGGATTCTAACGATCGTCGCAACACTCGGCGGTTAGGTGTGTGTGGTTAGGAGCCTAGCAAAGCGCTCTGAGGGAGTGTCGTCGTTGAGGATTCTCCGCGGTCGGTTGTTGAGGCCCATGGCGACATCTGCCAAGTGCTGGGGACTATAAATGGACAGGTCCGAGTACTTCGGAAAGTACTGGCGCAGCAACCCATTCGTGTTCTCGTTCGTGCCGCGTGGCCAGGGCGAGTGGGGATCACAGAAATAGATCGGGACGCCGGTGGCTGCTGCGGTGAATCCGGCGTGCGTGGCCATCTCGCTTCCCTGGTCCCAGGTCAGCGATGATCGCAACGCAGGCGGCAACGGATTGAACGCCCTGATGAGTCCGTCGCGCAGGTCCTCGGCAGGGTTGATTCCGGGCATGTGCACCAGGAGCAGGTAGCGGGTGCTCCTCTCGACCAATGTGGCGATCGCGGAACGGTTCTGGGTGCCCATGATCAGGTCTCCTTCCCACGCCCCGGGAACGGAACGGTCGCTGGCCTCTTGGGGCCGGTCGCTGATCATCAACACCTCGCCGGCGAACCTGGAGGATATTCTGGCAATTGATCTGTTGGGTTTGCGACGGTCCCTGCCGGTGCGAAGGCATTTGACGAGCTCTCTGGAGAGCCCGCGGCGGCCCCTGATGTAGAAGGCCTGGTAGATCGTTTCGTGGACGATGTGCAGGTCTTTGCGGGTTGGGAAGGCCTTCTTCAGCTGGCGGCAGATCAAACCGGGGCTCCACCAGCGGTCCAGCATTGCCTGGACGTAGGTCTTCAGTTCAGGAAGGCGCGCGATCTTTCCCACGCGCGGGCGCTGACGGCGGGTCCGGGCTTTCTTCTGTGCGTAGTGCGGGCGGTATTGTCCTGACGGATTCCGGTTCCGGCGCAGCTCACGGCTCACGGCTCACGGTGGACGGTGCCCTGCCCAGCCCGGCGGCTATCGAGCGCAGGCTCTCCCCGGTGCGGTGCCGGTCAGCAATGGTGATCCGCTCGTCCTCGGACAGGTACCGGGCGGAAATGACCGCCGGCTGTCCCCTGACAGCAGTGATTGCAGGGTAGGTGTAAACGCGCCCCGTTTTCGGGTCCGTGTGCCGGTATCCATTTCTCCACTTCGAGCCCGTCTTCCGCCCGATGTCCAGCATGCGGCACGACTCTGCATT
Organism: Arthrobacter oryzae; assembly: GCF_030812315.1. Lineage (GTDB taxonomy): Bacteria > Actinomycetota > Actinomycetes > Actinomycetales > Micrococcaceae > Arthrobacter > Arthrobacter oryzae_B. The sequence goes on from NZ_JAUSSM010000010.1 coordinate 189,318, forward strand.
AATGAAACCCTGATTCATGAGGTGAATATAGCGGGCGCGCTCACTCGTCTTGCCCGGAGGTCCAGGCTTCAACTGTGTCTTCCGATCGATGGCCACTGCGACTCCTGCAAATGATCAGGTGTTGCGACGATTGTTAGAATCCACCCTGTATTGACTGCCATGGTGGAAGCAACGACCCGTTGCACGTCGAATTCGGCAAAGCCCTTGGCGATCAGCGCACGGGAACCCTCGGTGGCGTACCCCGTTCCCCAAGCCGCGCAGCGCAACCGGAGCCCAGTTCTGGCTGATCGAGTGGATCACCGGGGGCGGGTGGGTAGTGGAACCAGCCCAGGAAGTCATTGGTTGTCTTCTTAATTGCGGCCCAGAATCCGTAGCCGGGGAACTGCTTGTAGTAGCCGAGGAACGCGGGAAGATACTCGCCTTCAACCTCGTCCCGGGACGTCGGGGCGCCGCCCGTGATGTACGGCATCACACGCGGACACCGTCCAACTCCACGAGCAGGTCTCCGTCATGGGAATCAAACTGCCGCAGCAACAGCCGCTCCATCTCCGGGAATATGAGCATGCGGACATTCTTGCACCGGGGCGCAACGCGCGCGACGTTAGGCCCTCCCCACTTTCTCAGTTTCTAGGCGGCCCCACACGCTGCTGCCGGGCTTTGTCATCACGTATCTGCGGGACCTACGTTGCTTGTTCCTCCTGACCGGTCAGCAGCCGGGAGGAATGGTCGTGGACGACCAGCTGGAGCGGCGGGGGACCCTGCCGTGGCTCTATTCCGACGACCAGCGGTACTGACGTTGGAAGACCTGGGCAAGTACCAGCAGCGGTTCCATCCGGTCAGGGGTATCAGCCAGAAGCCGGAAGCCTTCCTGAAGAGCGTCGGTTTCCCGATTGAGCAGCGCCAGAAACCGGACATGATCCAATGGCGGGCAGCCGTTGGAGAGGGCACGCTCGACCGCATTGCGGTCCAGCACCACATCCCGAAGCGTGGCAGGGTCAGTACGCACACGGTTACGTGCCTCCTTAGGAACTTGTCACGGAACCAACCGATATGGACGACCTCGACGGGGCCGGTCACAACGTCCCCATGTTCTCATGGCACTGGCCGAGCATCCCCGAGCAGCTACTCGGGGATGGGGGGTCCCTCGTCCCTGCTATTTGTTCTTTGGGGTCTAGTCTGTGCGTGGGGGGGGTACACATTGCCGGAGTCGCGTCGTAAGAGGTTACTGTCCTTGGTCGGCAGCCACTTGCTCACGAGCGTTTTGTGCGTCCAGGTCGCGTTCACTGTGGCGATTCTGGCCTTGTTGGAATCAGGACATCTCGTTTCGCTGGATTCTCCCGCGCTGCGGGGCCTTCTGGGCTCCGCCGCGGGATGCCTGATCCTTTTGGCCCTTTATACCGCCTGGCGTGACAGAAGGGCACGGCGCGGGGAGAGATCCAAAGCCGATGGGCTCTCGGATCGTATGGAGGCGGTGCTGACCTTCCGCCGGGAATGGTGGTGGGCCACGGATGAGGCCGGAACGTTCACTTTCTCCAGCAGCGCCTCGCTGGATCTGCTGGGGTACGCCCCGTCTGAACTCGAAGGGCAACCGGCCAGCATTGTTATTGATCTGGGCGACCTGGCCAAGGCCCGCCAATCCGTCGCCGCTGCCCTGGCACCTGATGGTTCCAGCTGGGCCGGGGTCGTGGTCAGGTGCCGGCGGCGGGACGGGAGCCCTGTGTGGATGGAGGTATCCGGACACGTCCGCCCAGCCCTCCACGGTACTAGCGCAGGATTCGAAGGCGCGTGCAGACCACTTCGCCCCCAAACCGCCCGGGTGCTGGCTGTCGAGCGCACCAGGGAACGGATCGAGCAGGTGCTGCACGAAAAAAAGTTCCTCACGGCCTTCCAGCCCATTCACGAACTCGCCACCGGCGCGGTCATCGGAGTCGAGGCCTTGGCACGATTCATCGACGACGACGGCGGCAGCCCGGAGCATTGGTTTTCCGAGGCCGCAACTGTAGGCCTGGCAGCTGACCTGGAATTCGCCGCCCTCGAATCAGCACTGACGGCCGCGACCGGGCTGCCACCCCACCTGTACGTGGCCCTTAATCTCTCACCGGAAACATGCCTGGATCCGCGCCTGCCCGGGTTTCTCGCCAGATCGGGTATCGCTCCGAACCGGCTGGTGCTGGAACTGACCGAAAACCTGGCCGTGGCAGCTTATGCCCCGCTTGTAGCAGCCCTGGCCCCGCTCCGCGGACAAGGTCTGAGGATAGCCGTCGACGACGCCGGAGCAGGTTTCGCCTCCATGCGCCATATCCTGCACCTGCACCCTGACATCATCAAACTGGACCGGAGCCTCATCGCCGGCATCGACCAAGACCCCGGCCAACGCGCCCTCGGCGCGGCCATGGTCGAATTCGCTCAACAGATCCAGGCACAGCTCGTCGCCGAAGGCATAGAAAGCGAGGCTGAGCTGTCAGCCGTGACCAGACTGGGCATGTACTCAGGTCAAGGATACGTACTGGGCAGGCCCTCAGCAGCACCGCAGAAATGGGCCACCTGGGAAGCCCTGGAAAGACGGGACACAGCCTGAAGCGCCCCTGCGACTGGATTCATAACGTCCCAAGTCGCCTGCACGAGGAGAGCCGGAGCTTTGGCCAAGAGCACCGACGCGGTCTCGGAACGGGTGGATCCCTGTGTCGCTGACCGGCTGGAAGCAAGAGTCAGGTCCGTGCGCGCAGACGGGCTCTGGAGGCTTTCCGGTTGATTAACAACAAGGGCCGCATCCTCCACCTCAGCTTGGGGCTGCCCACGCCGCGTCGTTTTCGGTCCGACGCGTGGGATGGGAACGCCTTTCCCCGAGGTCGAGTGCAGAGGACTTCTGACATTCGGTGCAGACGACTTCTGAAATTGACAGATACGGTGTGCAGGCATATTGGGTTTCTCTTCTCAAAACTCGATTCGGGATCCTAGGCCGACTGTACGGTTTCGAGACCAATTTATGAGAAGCACCGCCTGAGGTCGGACCGTTTCATCACAATGGCGGTCCCCGCAGAATGACGGCGCTTGGCGGCAGCCCGTTGCAAGCCCAAAGATTCTCGAATCAATCCATTCTCGGAATCCTTCGTTTTCAAGAACACTTCACTGCGTTGGCTGTTAATTACGTTTGGCGCCCGGCCAGGGCGATCAACCGTAAGCGGATCGAACGCGACCAGTTCAGCGCCCATCGGGCAGCTTTGATCTAAGTTCTTCTGCATAGGAAGCGAGGGCCCGACGCTGGTCTCGGGTGAATCTTCTGGCCTGCAGGTCGAGGACTGCCCGGCTGCCCAGCTCTCCCACACCCAACAGCTGACTCACCCGACGGATTGCTTCGTCCATGTCCTCTGAATCCTCAATCACCTGGAAGACCTCGTCCCGCCGATCCATCGCCTGCACCAGAGCCTCGAGGGTCATCAACTGTTGCCTCATCTGCCGCTCGTCCTCATCCATGCCGCGATTCTTCACGACCGCAACTCTTCGAAGAACCAGCCGCCGGCGTTCCAATTCCTAGGAACTGAGACGCCCACTTTGTCGGGCCAGCCACTAGCGCTGCCGACACCTCTTCAAAGGACGCCGTTGCGGGAGACAAATAGCGCTACGAAAAAACCGCCATTTATAGCTGCGAGTCACAGATGAAGCGCCGCGTTTGACTCGTCGTTTCGCTGCGTACCTCCAAGCAGGAGTTATTCTTAGCTCCACAAGACTCTGGGGGAAAAAGATGAAACCAATCACTGTTGATGGCAGCAAGGGCACGCTGGAACTCGATGCCGAGGGAGTTCTCCAGCTTGTTTGGAAGCCAGGGACTATTCTGGGGGCCGATGATGTACACGCGGCGATGGCAAAGGTCAATGAGATTGCCGACGGTGCCGAGTACCCGATGTTGATCGACATAACGAACACCCAAGCGGTGACCCGTCAGGCCAGGTCCGTTTTCAGCATCCGGTGCGCCGCTTCGCGAATTGCCCTGCTTGGCTCAAACCCGGTCAATCGTGTCATTGCCAACTTCGCTATGGCACGGCGGACACTCCCGGTTCCCACCCGGTTTTTCACATCCCGCGACGAGGCCATCATCTGGCTTCTTCGTACTCCGCTTCCCTGATCTGGGCCGTGGTGGTTCCAGGAGGAAAGAGCGTCGACGCAAATTTCGAGGACGGTCGTTCTTTGCGGACGGCTTCAATCTGACGTCACGGGCCGGGTGCCATTCTCAGCTGACTGCACTGACCTTCCCGTAATTTCGGTGGTAGTGCAGACGATTTGTGGGCAGGGGCTGCGTTACTCCTGTGCACTAACCTCGCTTCTGCTCGGCACTCCGCCAAGCGAGCCCGGGCGTGCTCGGCGGGATCTTCACGATCGGCCCGACCCGGCTATCGGCGCTTGACGGGTGGGTCGCCGGAGCCGCGATGCCGGAGAGAGCGCTACCCGCAGCGGTTCGACGTCGTCCGGCGCGAGAACGCTGAACCTGCAGTCGGCCTGGAGCGGATCCACATCCGTCGGCAGGTGGTGTGACCGTGAGCAGCCGCGGAGTTGTCCCAGGGCATCCGGGTCGACCTCGGCGCGGGTCATGTCGACTTCTAGGACCAGTCCCGCGGGTTAGTTGGCGCGTTTCATCACCGCGTACAGGGCGCGGACGCTCTGCGCCGTGACGTGGCCCTGTGCCGCGACCCGGGCCCGCGCGCAGTCCAGGTCCACCCGGAGCAGCATCCTGAGCTTGTCTGTCACGAGGCTTCTCCGCTCCGTGAATAGCCGCGACGCTGCGGCCCTCATCAGAGGTCAACGCGAACTGTGACGCAGGCAACATGCGGTGCCAGGTTCCTATCTGATCCGGAAAGCGGTGGACGCGAGCCGTCATCCCTGCGGCGGCCTGGCGGACCGCGCCCCACCGGTTATGTCTTAGAACGGGCGAATGTTCTCCGCCTGCGGTCCCTTCGGGCCTTGGGCCAGATCAAACTGGACTTTCTGGTTCTCTTCCAGGGAACGGTAGCCGCTGCTGGCGATCGCCGAATAATGGGCGAACACATCGGCCGAGCCGTCATCATTGGCGATGAATCCGAAGCCTTTTTCAGAGTTGAACCATTTCACTGTTCCAGTTGCCATATCTGTTTCCCCATATCCTCTGTCACCCCGGCCTTCAGTGGCCCGCAGGCAGCGGAGAGCCTTCTCCACTGCCCCAAACGTAACGTATGGTGCCAGCCCGGGAGGTGCAAGGCTCCCGCCGGCAAGCCGCGCGACCACCGCCTGACCGGTCCGTACAGACCCGACGACTCGTCCCCAGAACGAAAGGCGCCTCGCTGCGCTCCGGCCATAGAAGCGTTTTTCTGTCTTTTGCTGCTGTCCTGCGGATCGTACGTGGCCCGCTCCACCGGCTCAACCGTCCTTCGGACGGCTGCGCAGCGGATGCCTCTTGTCGGCGCTTTCGCTCATTTCCTCCCACAATCCATCCGCTGCTTGCCTTTGGGTTGCCCCGGTTCCGTCCATGGAGGGGTTCACGCGGGCACTGAAGAAGCGAATAAATAGTAGGCAGGCTGATCGCCCGCCGCGTGGCGACAGCGCGCGGGACGATCAGCCCCGGCGTCACCGTTCAGTCAGGGAACGACGGACGTACGCTTGGTGGCATGCTGCTTGGGTCACTGCCCGTCCGGAACGTGGTTGCCCGCCGATGTTCCCCTGAGCCCCATGGCTGTCAGCGTTCATTTCAGGCGGGTACTCCCCGGGGCTTTGGGAGGGCCCGAAGCGTCTCAGGGGTTCGTGGAACCTGGCTGGCGGGTGCGTTTCAGTTCGCGGTAGAGCCTGTCATTCTCGACTTCGAGTTCGAGCACTTTGGCCACGCCGGCGAGGTTCAGGCCCTCGTCGAGCAGCTCCCCGATCCGGCGCAGGGTGGCGAGGTCCGACTCACTGTACTGCCGTGTTCCCCCGGATGTGCGCCCGGGCGTGAGCAGGCCTTTGCGTTCGTAGAGCCTGATGTTCTGCTGTCCGGTCCCCACGAGTGCGGCCACCACGGAAATGGCGTAGACGCCCTTGTCACGGTCCGGCTGTTCCTCTGTCCGTTCTGCCATGGTTCCTTATGTATTCCTCCCGGTTCCTGCTCCGGAATTTTGGTAAATCACCTTGCACCAGTCTGGCACTGGTGCTATAAAAAATCTATACCCGCAACCATAGATAAACGACGCGGGCAACCATACATTGGTGATACTACCCATGCTGAAGGAGTGGGAAATGATGTTGATGCGTACGGACCCGTTTCGTGAGCTGGACCGGCTCACCCAGCAGGTCTTTGGAACCACGGCCCGACCGGCTGCCATGCCGATGGACGCCTGGCAGGAGAACGGCGAATTCGTCATTGCCTTCGACCTGCCCGGAGTTACCGTGGATTCGGTGGATCTGAACGTGGAACGGAACGTGCTCACCGTCCGGGCGGAGCGCAAAGACCAGACAGGTCCTGACGTCGAACTCATAGCATCGGAGCGGCCGCGCGGCGTCTTCAGCCGTCAGTTGATTCTTGGTGACACGCTGGACACGGAGAAGGTCACGGCAAGCTATGACGCCGGTGTCCTGACGCTGCGGATCCCGGTGGCCGAGCAGGCCAAGCCGCGCAAGATCTCCATCGTGAGCAAGCAGGACCAACGCCAGGAGATCGCAAGCTAACCGCCATTCACCATGCCGTACAGAAGCGGGGCGGTTCCGGGCACGTGCCGGAACCGCCCTGCCCTGTAGGGCATGGATGGAGGGGGATCGGGATGAGGAACAATCTTCCGGACCACTACCGGACCCTGGGAGTGCCGCCGACGGCAACGCAGCGGGAGATTTCGACCGCCTACAGGAAATTCATGCGCACCCATCATCCCGACATCGACTCCGACGCCACCGACCGCAGCGAACTCCTGCGCATCATGCAGGCGTTTGCCGTCCTCCGGAACCCTGTGACGCGTACAGCCTACGACCAGGCAGTCAGCCGACACCAGGGTCCTGCGCTACGCTCGGCCGAACCTCCGCCGGCTCAGCCACCCCCACGACGGAGCGCACCCCAGGATGTGCCCGTCCGCGTCGTACGCCGCAGCAGCGGGCCCCTGTTCCGGATATCCCCGGTCCGGTGGGAAAGCGGGCCGTGGGCCGTGCCCAACACTGACAAAGGAAGGCCGAAGAAATGAGCGACTGGCGCCGTTACGACTCCCACCTGTTCCCCGTCTTCTATGAACGGTTCGAGGAACGCTGGGGCAAGGGAACAGCACCTTTCCTGGATCCTGAAGCGTACGAACAACCCTTGCCGCGGGCACAGTGGATCAACCCCGTCACCGGTGCCGCACTGGCCGTGGTCCCCGTCTGGACCGAGGATGACCAGCAGCACCGCTCCTTCGGCGTGTTCTACCTCCCGCCGGCAGGTGACATCTGGGTACTGCGACCGGGCTTCACCGGCTATCTGGAACCCGCGGACGGCGACTCGGAACACCTGGTCACCCTCCGCAACGATGCCTTCAAGAAGGCCGTGGCCCATGCCAAAGACTTCCTCTTCGGCCCGGCAACGGCGGCGCACTAACCCCGCGCGAACCCGGCGCCGAGCGGGCGGCGCCCCGTCAATGCGGCCCGGACGAACGGGTCCCGGTCCCCGCACCCGGGCCGCTGCAGATAGCATCGCGGTCCGGTCCCTGTCGGCGTGAGCCCGGGCATGGCGAGCTGCCAGGCGCGGGCCAGGGCGTTACGGCCCGGCCGCTTGAGCGGCCGGGGCCCGCCCGGAGGGATGGTCCGTGCGCTGCGGCTGCATGTGCGCTATCAAGGCGCGGTGGCGTTTCCTGTGATATCAACCGCCCAGTAGGCAGCGTTAGCGTGTAACGGCATCCCGTCCCGGTCTGTTAGGCGCCGATCTGATGCTGGTCGCCCTTGGTCTCGATTTCAATCTTGCGCGGAGCGGCCTGGGCGGTGATCGGGATCCGGAGTGTCAGAACGCCGGCGTCGTAGCTGGCCTTTACGTTCTCCGTCTCCATGGCGTCCCCGAGGATCAGCTGCCGGCTGAAGACACCGCGGGGTCTCTCGGATGCGACCAGTTCGGTGCCTTCGCCCACAGGTGCCTTCCGTTCGGCGCGGACGGTCAGGACGTTCCTTTCCACGCCCAGGTCAATGGAATCGACCTCCACCCCGGGCAGGTCGAGCGCGACGACGTATTCATCGCCTTCCCGCCAGGCATCCATGGGCATCGCCGCCGGACGGGCCGCGGTGCCCAGGACCTGCTCGGCGAGACGGTCCAGCTGGCGGAACGGATCGAGCATCAACATGACATACCTCCTTGTCAACAAGGACCGGATCTATATCCGCTGACATAGATTTGATAGCACCGGCGGGCCTGCCTGGCAAGAGGTTTCCCGGTCTAGAACGCCCCTTTTCGGAAAGATTTTGAGGCAGCCGGGCTGACCTTGGCTGACATCTTTGATGAGTCGGCGCGAGGCCCTTGACGCGGGCCAACCGCCTGAGGAGCATCTGAGTTACGAGGCGGGCCAGGGCCTTGTGCACACGCAGGGTGCTTGAGAGGTTTGTCGAGATGCTGGAGAGCGGGTTATGTATCGTTCCCCGCACTGTTGCGGTTTGCGTCGCCGCCTTACTCGTGACTGTCACGGGCTGCTCCGCTGGACCTAATCCTGCGCCGTCCCCGTCCTCCTCCATGCACGAGTTGCGGACGGACCTGGAGAAGTTCAGCAACGACAGGATGGCAGCCGGAGCCTCAGCAGTCCTCGTCCAGGCGAGGCTAAACGGGGAGGTCTGGTCCAAAGCGGCGGGAGTCCGGGAACTTGAGGCCAGGGTGCCTGCAGAGCCCGGTGACTCCTTCCACGTGGCCAGCCTTACCAAGTCCATGGTGGCAACCTCGGTCATGAAGCTGGTTGGACAGGGCAAGATCAAACTGGATGGCCTGATGAGTGATTACCTGCCGGAGGTCGAATCAGTCTTGCACCCGCCGGAAACCGTCACCGTACGGATGTTGCTAGAGCACACCTCCGGGATGCCCAGCTTCGAGGAGGCGCTCATCAAGGCGGGCCCCCTGAAGCAGGTTTTGACCACACCGCTGACCGCCGAGCGACGCGTTGAGCTGGCCGGCACCCTGCGGTGGAACACCGACGATATCGGCACCTTCAAGTACTCAAGCTCCAATTATGTGGTGCTCGGCCTCCTCATCGAGCGGGTAACAGGCCGCAGCCCGGGGGATGTCATGCGGGCGGACATCTCCGATCCCCTCGGCCTCAGCGGGACACTGCTGACGGGGACCGGCGATGTCCCGGAGAATATGGTCCACGGGTACGTCCTGATCGACGGCGAACGCGTGGACGCCGCCCACGCAGGTGTCCAGAGCGGGTCGGCTTCCGGTGGCATGATTTCCAATGTGCAGGACGTCAGCGAGTTTTATGTGGCCTTGATGGACGGCAAGCTGGTGAGACCGGAACTGGTCAAAGAGATGCAAAGCCCCAATGCTTCGCAGTATGGGCTCGGGCTGGCCAAATGGTGGGACAGCTGCAGGAGTAATTACTACTATGGACACCTCGGAGGCGCGCCGGGTTATGCGTCCATTGCCATGATCAGCGCCGACGGCGCGAGGCAGCTAGCCGTCTTCGTTGCGCACGCCGCGGAACCGCTTGGCGCTGATGTACCTCCATCCGACTACGGGCTGGTGGAATTCGCACAGCGGACGCTGGACACCACCTGCCAGAAGTAGGAACGGTAGCCCGCGGCACGGTTCAGCCAAGCGAGTGCAGGAACGGTCCGGGCATTCCTGCAGACCCCGCCCTGGACTGTACGGGTTTGCCCTGAGCAGGAAAAGCATGGCCCTGAGCATGATTCTCTCCGTTCCGTGAACTCTTGGTTTGACCGCGCGCTCGGAGGCCGCCCGAGGGTGATCCCGCAGCGCTTCCTCTTCCGGGCCCGGGATCCGCACCTCGGTAATGGAGCTGCCGCTAGCATCTCAGCCAAGACCCGGGCATCACGCCGATCACTTTTGATCCGGTCCCAGGGTGCGCGGAGCAGCTTGGAGGACGCCGCGACAACGCAGCTGATGCTTGCGGCGCCCAGGTAACGGGCCAGGACGAACCCGGTCGGGCCGGACTCGTAGACGACCTTGACGGGCGGGGCGAACCGGTGGACCTACTCCAGTACCACGATAGGTTCAGTGGACATCGTGTGGGTGCTGACTTCTCTGGTGACCGGTTCAGCGCATGGCATGAGCTCCTGAACGCAGCGACCGATGCCCGAACCCGACCAGGTGCTGACGGGTCGGCGCGAAGACCTATCGAAGCTGTTCACCGTCGGTGACGCCTGGCACGCCGAGCGGCACGGGCATGCCAAATCGGCGTGCTCGACGAGTCGACCGGACGGAAGCTCAACGTCACCTTCACCGAGGAGGCCGCGTTCTGGCAATGGGCAACCGTTGAGACCTTGGGGCGCACCGGGCTGCGTTGCGAGGAACTTCTGGAGCTATCCCAATTGAGCATCCGCCAGTATGCCCGGCCTAACGGGGACATTGTGGCCGTGTTGGTGGTCGTCCCATCCAAGACCGACCGTGAGCGCGTGATCCCGATGACCGCCGAGCTGTTCATGTGGTCGCGACCATCATCCGCCGCCTCACCCGGAACCGGCGGAGCGTGCCTCTGGCGACCCGCTTTGACCCGTACGAACGCATCACGAGTGAGCCGCAGCCGTTTCTTTTCCAGCGCACGATCGGGCAACGCACCGAAGTCATCAATGCCGGAACGCTGCGCGCAGAACCCGCCAAACTCAGCGATGCCCTGAGTAGAGCACCCCGAGCTGGCCGGATGGTTTACCCCGCACGACTTCCGCCGCCTGTTAGCCACCGACGTCGTCAACAACGGCCTGCCGATCCACATCGGCGCCGCCCTCCTTGGACACTTGGACGTGCAGACCACCTACGGCTACGTCACCGTCTTCCAGGAAGACGTCATCCGCCACTCCAGACCCACCTCGCCGGCCGCCGGGCGGCCCGGGCATACAGGACCCCGACCACCACCGAATGGGCCGAATTCGAAGAGTACTTCGATAAACGCAAAGTCGAGCTCGGCAACTGTGGGCGACCATACGCCACCCCCTGTGAACACGAACATGAACTTCCCCAAAGGGAATGTGACCGAACCCAGGACGTATGTTCGAGACAGTGGTGCGGGCGGCCGCGCATCCGGAGAAAACTCTCCGGTGCGTGGTCGCCCCTCGCACGATGCCGAGGACAGCCCGACGATGAAAGGCTGATGAAGCACCGGGAGCGCCGAAATCCGTTCAACGCTTACTCGTTGAAGTGCGTGGACAAGGCCTCGTGGTCGGATAAGGAAGCAACAATCCGGGCGGCAACGTCGCGCAGCTTCAGCTTCAGGTTCCGGGTGATGGAGGTCCGCCTCAGTACTGAAGGCGGCTTCCTGGCTACACGGGTTGCCGGGGACAAGTTGTCCCGGCATCCCGGAGCTGGGTCACCCTAAGCGCCAGCGACTTTGAGAACTGTTCCTCGAGGGCTTCCGCGCTGGCGATGCTCTCCCCGGCTAACGTGAAAATAATGCTGGTCAGGGGCCGGGGTGCTCAGGAACTAGCCGGCAAGAGACTTTCCGATCGTCATTGGCGATCTTTGTGCTGCTCGGGTTAGGCAGCGTTGCTCGTCTTGGCGCCTGCCGAGCTCGGCGAAACTAGCTGCCGCCTCCCGAAACAGGGCGGTGGCTTGATCCTCGTGACCCTCTGCGCGGCGCAGGACGGCTCGTGCTTCCCAGAGGGCGGCGTGCCATGGTCCGCCGGGCCACATGCCAGCGAGCTGCTCGGCGTTGGCGAGCCGGCGGCGGGCGGCGTCCAGCTTCCCTGCCAGTGCGTAATTCCTCGCTGCGGCGACTTGATAGCCCATCGAGCACGGCGGACAGACGTTCCTACCGGCCAGAGCGGCGTCGGCTCGCTCGATGATGCGGACCGCTTGCGCCGGTGATCTGGCTGCCTCAGCGAGCACCCCGTATAGGCGTACAACGAGGTGCGGCTCCAGCCACGTGGACGCGGCGGCAGCCAGTGCGCGGCTGGCTGCCCGAGCGGCCTCCTCGGGCCGATCCTGGGCGAGGTCAACCTCAGCCAGTCGTTGCAGTGTCACGATCTCGCCGGCCGGTGCCCCGGCCCGCCGGTGCAGCTCGAGCGCGGACTGGAGCAGACTGCGCGCGTCGCCGAGTTCACCGGAGAACAGTGCCGCCTCCCCCAGCAACAGGTCGGCGATGGCCTGGCCACGCACCGAGCCTGCTCGTTCGGCGATAGTGCGCAGACGCGTTACTTGCCGCGCAATGTTCCGGTGCCCGTCCGGCCCGCACAGGCAGAATTCGGCGAGGCACAACTGTGCGTCAAGAATGTAGCCGGAGCGCGCGGAGTCGTGCCGTGTGAACTCCACGAACTCGGCCTCGAACACCTCGGGCCAGCGATCCTGCATGTTCGCCGCGATCGCTAACACCGCGCTGGCCTCGCCGATCTCTCGGCCCAGGTTTGCTTCCATGGCCAGCTCGCGTGCTCGCCGGGCGTATGACGTGGCTTCGATGAGGTCGCCGCTGTTGAGGGCGATGAGTGCTCGCGCCAACGTGACCCGCGTGCGATTCTCCGCGCGTCGGCTGTCCTCGGCGATGGCCTCCTCGTAGACCGCGACCGTCGCCGCCCCTGGGCCGACGCCCAAGTCGGCACGCAACCGCCGACGGAGTCGCTCGAACTGGCGGATCGCGCCCTGGCGATCGCCCGCCTCGAGCGCGCGAACCATGATCGCGCGGTGGGCGTCCTCGTCCGTTGGCTCGGCCTTGACCACCTCGTCCCACCGAGCCGCGGCCTTGAGCAGACGCAGGTACAGCGTGCGCAGCCGATCGCGGGGGTCCTCGGCCCACACTGCGAATCGATCATCAGGAAGCAGGTCGCCTCGATACAGGGCGATCGTCTCAGCCAGCCCTGCCGATGAGGCGAGTGCGACGCGCCCGTCCGCTTCGAACCGCTCCGCGTCGATGGAGACCTCGGCGTCGGGCAGCAGCACCAGCAGGTCGCCGCGCGCCTGGATGGCGTCTGACGAGCCGAGGGCGGCGCGCGCGAAATGCATTGCCTTGCGTAGGTTCGAAGCGGCAGCTTGGGCGCTGAGATCGGGCCAGAGCAGATCGGCGACGACATCCCTATGCAGCCGGTGCCCTTCCGCGAGGGCGAGGATTTTGACGAGTCCGGCCGCTTTGGTCCGTTTCCACGCTTCGCCCGGAACCGTCCGGCCGTCAATCACGACACGGAACGCGCCCAGCATGACGACGGCGCACTTCTCCACGCCCTTATGGTAACTGGGGGAACGGTCGGGGAACAGGGTCGCCATACCGTCAGAAGTGACGACGAGCCAGTTGGCTCCGTCATCACATCACAACGCCCAGGAGGACATGATGGGACTGCAACTCGGTGAGATCGCACCCGATTTCTCCGCCGAGACGACCACCGGCGAAATCCGTTTCCATGACTGGCTCGGAGACTCATGGGGAGTGCTGTTCTCGCACCCGAAGGACTTCACCCCGGTCTGCACGACCGAGCTCGGCTACATGGCCACGATCAAGCCGGAGTTCGACCGACGCGGAGTCAAGATCATCGGCTTGTCGGTGGACTCGACAGCTGATCACGAGCGGTGGGCCGCCGATATCGAGGAGACGCAGGGGGCCCGCCCCAGTTACCCCGTGATCGGCGACGACGACTACACCGTGGCGAAGCTTTATGGCATGCTCCCGGCAGCCACGTCCGGGGACGCCAAGAGCCGCACGCCCGCGGACAACCAGACCGTCCGCAGCGTGTTCGTAATTGGGCCGGACAAGAAGATCAAGCTGATCCTCGTCTACCCCATGACGACCGGACGCAACTTCGACGAAGTGCTTCGCGTCGTCGACTCACTTCAGCTCACTGCGAAGCACCGGGTGGCGACGCCGGTCAACTGGAAGCAAGGCGAGGACGTCATCATCGCCGGCTCCGTCCCGAACAGCGAGGCCCACGAGATCTTTGGCGATTGGAAGGAGCCTAAGCCGTATATGCGGATCGTCCCGCAACCGGTTTGATCGCGCATGAGAGCGGACACTGACATGACCCTTAACCAGCCAGCTCCTGTCGAACGCAGTGTACCCTGTGACGGCGCGCGACGGCGGCGCGCTACGGCGAATGTCCGACCTGCACCGCCCTGCTGTATCCGATGGCGGCCGGAGCGTTCGCTGCGCTCGGCGACCGGGCTGACGCAACCGTATTCGCCCAGGCGGCCGAGCGGGTTGCGCATACTTTTCAAAGTTAGGCCCAAAGTTCGGCGTGGACTGCCATGGCCGAGTCCGCCCGCGGTTCGCTGGCGCTGACCGACGCGGACGCGGGCGGGGCACGCGAACGATTCCTATCCGCGGCGAGCCTCTACGAAAGGGCCCACCAGCCGTTCTGGTCCGCCCGCTGCAGGCTGCAGGCCGCATTGGCCGGCGCGGGCGGCCCGCCTGACCGGCGCCTGCTGGACGACGCGGCCATTGTGTTCGAACAACTCGGCGCGCTAGGGACGCTCGCCGCCGCGCCGGGCAAAGGCAACCTGGCCACCGACCCAAGCCGGCCGCAACAGGGGTACCCGCGGGGTGAGTGAGCGAGGACCCAGAGCGGCAGGGCACCGAGTAATAAAGCCGATGCATCACACGGTCGCTACGCAGTCAAAATCAGCACCGCTCATGTGCTCGCACAGCGCAAAGCAGGCATCGAAGTGGGTCGTGAACTCCGGGTTCTGCTTCCACGCGTCTCGGGACGCCTCTTCGGTCCACTCCGCGAACGAAACATAATGACCGGGGACACGTCGGTCACGAATGAGGTTCGCCACCACGATCGACGGGTAGTTCGCCCGGGACCACTGAAGGAAATCCGTCCACCGGTCTATGAATTCCTGATCACAGCCCTGCTTCACCTGCCAGGTCCCGGAGGCATAATGGTCTGCCATTTTGGTCTCACCTCCTTTCCGATGTCTCGCTTAACCGTAGGTCGCGACCGTTCCCCACGCGTTCCTCGGTTCGCGTTGGCAGCAGCCGACGATATGGTCAGGGGCCAGCCCCATCGTTTTTCAGATGAAGACCAGGATCTGGCATACGGGCACGGCGTCGCTGAGGGGAGCCGTGAGCGCCCGATGAGCTTCTTACCTGCCGTGATCATCAGCATGGCTCCGATGCCGGCGGTAGCGTTCAATATGGCGGGGGTCCACGACCGCCGCCTGATGCTCAGGACGGCGATGGCAATCAGGGCAATGATTGGCATGCCGATCCCGCCGGAGTCCGTCCGTGCCCGGGCGGCTGGCTTCAGCTACGCGTTTTTGAGGGGGCTATTTTTTTTGAGCGACTGTGCGATCTGGGCCATGACGGTGTTGTCTGCCAGTGTGGTGGCGTCGCCTACTTCGCGGCCTTCTGCCACGTCCTTCAGCAGGCGTCGCATGATCTTGCCCGACCGGGTCTTGGGCAGTTCGGGTACCACCAGAATGGTCTTGGGCTTGGCGATGGGTCCGATCTCCTTGCCGACGTGGTTCCGGAGTTCCTGGACGATCTGGTCCCCGGAGTCCACGGCGTCTTCGCGGAGGATCACGAAGGCAACGACGGCCTGTCCGGTGGTCTCGTCGGCGGCGCCCACGACGGCGGCCTCGGCCACGGCCGGGTGGGACACCAGGGCGGATTCGATTTCCGCGGTGGAGAGCCGGTGGCCGGAGAT
>NZ_JAUSSM010000011.1 GCF_030812315.1 Arthrobacter oryzae
TGGTTTCTGTGGTTCTCTCGAAAATTAGTTTTTTGATCTTTTGTGGTCAAGTTTTTAAGAGCACACGGTGGATGCCTTGGCATTAGGAGCCGAAGAAGGACGTAGGAATCTGCGATAAGCCTGGGGGAGTCGATAACCGGACTGTGATCCCAGGGTGTCCGAATGGGGAAACCCCGCCAGGGGCGCGAGCTGCCTGGTGACCCGCATCTGAACACATAGGGTGCGTGGAGGGAACGCGGGGAAGTGAAACATCTCAGTACCCGCAGGAAGAGAAAACAATAGTGATTCCGTTAGTAGTGGCGAGCGAACGCGGATCAGGCTAAACCGTTCCATGTGTGATAGCCGGCGGGCGTTGCATGGTCGGGGTTGCGGGACTTCCCGTTCCAGTTCTGCCGGACTGGTGAGGTGAGTAGTACAGGCATAGGTGAACGGTCTTGAAAGGCCGGCCAGAGAGGGTGTGAGCCCCGTAACTGAAATGTTGTGTACCGCCTGGGAAGTATCCCAAGTAGCACGGGGCCCGAGAAATCCCGTGCGAATCTGTCAGGACCACCTGATAAGCCTAAATACTCCCTAATGACCGATAGCGGACCAGTACCGTGAGGGAAAGGTGAAAAGTACCCCGGGAGGGGAGTGAAACAGTACCTGAAACCGTGTGCTTACAATCCGTCGGAGCAGTCGCGATTTATCGCAAGTTACTGTGACGGCGTGCCTTTTGAAGAATGAGCCTGCGAGTTAGTGTTACGTCGCGAGGTTAACCCGTGTGGGGCAGCCGTAGCGAAAGCGAGTCTGAATAGGGCGTTGCAGTGGCGTGATCTAGACCCGAAGCGAAGTGATCTACCCATGGCCAGGTTGAAGCGACGGTAAGACGTCGTGGAGGACCGAACCCACTTCAGTTGAAAATGGAGGGGATGAGCTGTGGGTAGGGGTGAAAGGCCAATCAAACTTCGTGATAGCTGGTTCTCCCCGAAATGCATTTAGGTGCAGCGTTGCGTGTTTCTTACCGGAGGTAGAGCTACTGGATGGCTAATGGGCCCTACAAGGTTACTGACGTCAGCCAAACTCCGAATGCCGGTAAGTGAGAGCGCAGCAGTGAGACTGTGGGGGATAAGCTTCATAGTCGAGAGGGAAACAGCCCAGACCACCAACTAAGGCCCCTAAGCGTGTGCTAAGTGGGAAAGGATGTGGAGTTGCGAAGACAACCAGGAGGTTGGCTTAGAAGCAGCCATCCTTAAAAGAGTGCGTAATAGCTCACTGGTCAAGTGATTCCGCGCCGACAATGTAGCGGGGCTCAAGTACACCGCCGAAGTTGTGGCATTCACATTTTATCCAAGCCGCCTCCTTGTGGGGTTGGTTCAGGAGTGTGGATGGGTAGGGGAGCGTCGTGTGGGCAGTGAAGTCGCGGTGTAAACCAGCGGTGGAGCCTACACGAGTGAGAATGCAGGCATGAGTAGCGAAAGACGGGTGAGAAACCCGTCCGCCGAATGATCAAGGGTTCCAGGGTCAAGCTAATCTGCCCTGGGTAAGTCGGGACCTAAGGCGAGGCCGACAGGCGTAGTCGATGGACAACGGGTTGATATTCCCGTACCGGCGAAAAACCGCCCATGCTGAACAGGGGATACTAACCGCCCGAGACCTGCCCGACACCCCTTGTGGGTGAAGGGTTTTGGTGGAGCGCGGGACCTGATCCTGGGAGGTAAGCGTATTAACAGGTGTGACGCAGGAAGGTAGCCGAGCCGGGCGATGGTTGTCCCGGTCCAAGGATGTAGGGCGAACGGTAGGCAAATCCGCCGTTCATGATGCCTGAGACCTGACGGGACCCCCGTAGGGGGGATTCGGTGATCCTATGCTGCCTAGAAAAGCATCGACGCGAGGTTTTAGCCGCCCGTACCCCAAACCGACACAGGTGATCAGGTAGAGAATACTAAGGCGATCGAGAGAATTATGGTTAAGGAACTCGGCAAAATGCCCCCGTAACTTCGGGAGAAGGGGGGCCCCAACCTTGATGGACACATGCTGTCCGGAGGGGATCGGGGCCGCAGAGACCAGGGGGAAGCGACTGTTTACTAAAAACACAGGTCCGTGCGAAGTCGCAAGACGATGTATACGGACTGACTCCTGCCCGGTGCTGGAAGGTTAAGAGGACCGGTTAGCCGCAAGGCGAAGCTGAGAATTTAAGCCCCAGTAAACGGCGGTGGTAACTATAACCATCCTAAGGTAGCGAAATTCCTTGTCGGGTAAGTTCCGACCTGCACGAATGGAGTAACGACTTCCCCGCTGTCTCAACCATAAACTCGGCGAAATTGCAGTACGAGTAAAGATGCTCGTTACGCGCAGCAGGACGGAAAGACCCCGAGACCTTTACTATAGTTTGGTATTGGTGTTCGGAGTGGCTTGTGTAGGATAGGTGGGAGACGTTGAAGCCCGGACGCCAGTTCGGGTGGAGTCATCGTTGAAATACCACTCTGGTCACTTTGGACATCTAACTTCGGCCCGTAATCCGGGTCAGGGACAGTGCCTGATGGGTAGTTTAACTGGGGCGGTTGCCTCCTAAAAAGTAACGGAGGCGCCCAAAGGTTCCCTCAGCCTGGTTGGCAATCAGGTGTCGAGTGTAAGTGCACAAGGGAGCTTGACTGTGAGAGAGACATCTCGAGCAGGGACGAAAGTCGGGACTAGTGATCCGGCGGTACATTGTGGAATGGCCGTCGCTCAACGGATAAAAGGTACCTCGGGGATAACAGGCTGATCTTGCCCAAGAGTCCATATCGACGGCATGGTTTGGCACCTCGATGTCGGCTCGTCGCATCCTGGGGCTGGAGTAGGTCCCAAGGGTTGGGCTGTTCGCCCATTAAAGCGGTACGCGAGCTGGGTTTAGAACGTCGTGAGACAGTTCGGTCCCTATCCGCTGCGCGCGCAGGAAATTTGAGAAGGGCTGTCCTTAGTACGAGAGGACCGGGACGGACGAACCTCTGGTGTGTCAGTTGTACTGCCAAGTGCACCGCTGATTAGCTACGTTCGGATGGGATAACCGCTGAAAGCATCTAAGCGGGAAGCTCGCTTCGAGATGAGATTTCCATACACCTTGTGTGTGAGAGGCCCCCAGCCAGACCACTGGGTTGATAGGCCGGATGTGGAAGCGAGGACTAACGACTCGTGAAGCTGACCGGTACTAATAGGCCGATAACTTACACCACACACCACCCCCGCAAACCCATTCAAAAGGGGTTCGCACCCAGGGGGCGGTACAAAGAAACAAGACTGCTTGCGTCCACTATGTGGTTCCCAAACAACAAACCCGTTACACGGCTTGTTGCAGGGAACAAAACCACAACTAAATAACAACACCACTAATGTTGTAACCACAGATTTCCCAACCCCCGCACACACGGGGGTCCGGGTCAAAGGGTTACGGCGGTCATAGCGTGGGGGAAACGCCCGGTCCCATTCCGAACCCGGAAGCTAAGACCCACAGCGCCGATGGTACTGCACCCGGGAGGGTGTGGGAGAGTAGGTCACCGCCGGACAACCATTAGGTCGAGAGCCCCAACCAGGCAACTGGTCGGGGCTCTCCCACTTTAACCACCCAAACACACCCCACAGCGACCCAATCCCACAACCTGCACGTTCCAGGGCGGACGCTCTCGCACATCCTGCAGCCAAACGCGCACCCTCCCGCACTTCCTGCACGTTCCCGGGCGGACGCTCTGCACTTCATGCAGTGAAAACCGAGACGCTCTCGCACTTCCTGCACGCTCCGGGCAGACCCTCTCTCACTTCCCGCAAAAGACCGGCCAGCGGCACCCAAGCCCCACACCGCCGTCGTAATTCAGCACAAACTGAGAGAGCATCGGTGAATTTCACCCAGGAAGTGAGAGAGCATCCACGAATTTCACCCAGGAAGTGAGAGAGCGTCGGTGAATTTCACCCCGGAAGTGAGAGAGCGTCGCGGATTTTTCACCCAGGAAGTGAGAGAGCATGCTCGGAACACCAGCGGCGCCACCCTCGTTGTACTGATCGGGCTTCGGTACGCCGGGCATCGGCATGCTCCACCATTGACTGGGAGACACTTCATGGCTGCACGGACCATCGTCATAACCGGAGCGAGCGACGGCATTGGAGCCTCCGGTGCACGGACGCTGGCGAAGGCAGGGGAGCGGGTCGTCGTCGTCGGCCGTTCCGCGGAAAAGACCCAGGCGGTGGCGGAAGAGATCGGCGCTGATTATTTCGTCAGCGACTTCGCTGATCTGTCCCAGGTGCGCACGCTCGCCGCGCAGCTGAGGGAGAAGTACCCGCGAATCGACGTCCTGGCGAACAATGCCGGCGGGATCATGGGCAGGCGAGAGCTGACCGTGGACGGCCACGAGAAGACTTTCCAGGTGAACCACCTGGGACCGTTCCTGTTGACCAACGAGCTGATGGACGTCCTGACGGCCAGCAATGCGACCGTGATCAACACGTCGAGCGCGGCAAACGCGTTCGGGTACGTGGATATCGATGATCTTGACGCCGCAGCCAAGTATTCCACCAACAAGGCATACGGCACTGCCAAGCTCGAAAACATCCTGTTCACCACTGAACTGCACCACCGGTACAACGCTGCCGGCCTCTCCACGGCCGCCTTCCACCCCGGCGGCGTGGCCACCAACTTCGCGGCGGAATCGACCAGCTGGTTCCGGTTCGCCTACAAGACATTCATCAAACGGTTCATGCTCACCCCGGAGCAGGGGGCCGATACTCTCGTCTGGCTCGCCACCACCACGCCCGGGCAGGACTGGGTCTCCGGTGCGTACTATGCCAAGCGGGCGATGGCCAAAGCCAACAAGCAGGCCTACGACGCCCAGCTAGCGCGGCAGCTGTGGGATCGAAGTGAAGCACTCGTCAGCACGGACAAGATCGACCAGCGACATTAACCCCGCTGTGGTCCGACCTCTAGGCCTACGGGCAGAGCGTGCGCTTCCCGAGCCGGGATATCCACATAGCGCCCAGCCTCCGTTCCGCTTGCCCCTGGCCCCCCATAGCGTGATGTCATTCGCTATGAGGGGGAACCATGAAGAAGTTCATCGCTGCGCTGGCTATCGCTACCGCATTGGGGCTGGTTGGGTGCTCACTGCCGGTGGCGGCGGCGGCGTCGTCCACCGCTGCATCCGAACCGGTCTCCGCTCCTTCTTCCGAACCGGCGCAGGGTCTTGAGCAGCCCACCGAAGCGTCTTCGGATCCACCCAACATCATCGTCCAAAGGCCGGCGCCGGGCGATCAGGAGTCTGTGCCTTCTGTTCCCGCTATGAGTGTTGACGAGGTCTGCAGTGCATGGAAACAAGGCTTCAAGGTCCTCAACGAGGGCAGCGTTCCGGCCAAGGAGTCCATGGCGGCCTTGGAGGAGGCAACCGCAGCAGCCCCTCCCGAAATCCGGGTCCAATCAGGCATCGCGACGCGGATCCTCTGGGGCCAGATCCTGTATCCCAGCAATCAGCCGGCATCGGCGGAGACGATGGGGCATCTCGCGGCACTGCGTCAGGCCTGTTACGACCTGACCGGAATCGATGTGGTCGAGGGGCTCGACGAGTAGTGCCGCGCACCGCGCCGGGACCGTCGCCTCGCCGACCCCGTAGCCTCGCCGACCCCGTATCCCGTCGCCCGTCGGCGTGGTCAGCCTTCCAGCCGGACGCCCCGCATCTCGTCGATGGCGTCGGCTGAGCGCAGCAGCGTGAGCTCCAGGCCGGACTCAGGCTCAGGGTGGGAGAACAGATACCCCTGTAGGGAGTCGCAGTCCAGATTGGTCAGGTAAGTCGCCTGGGCTGAGGTTTCGATGCCTTCCGCAGTAACCGTCAGGCCCAGGCTGTGGGCCATGTTGATCATGGAGTTCAGGATGGGCAGCTTCTCGGCACCGGTGCGGACCATGGAGACGAAGGAGCGGTCTATCTTCACTGCGTCCACGGGAAGATCCTGCAGCCGCCCAAGCGAGGAGTATCCGGTGCCGAAATCGTCCAGCGCCACGCGTACTCCGGCGTCACGGAGCAGGTCCAACTGCCGGATCACATGCACATCCGGATCGAAGAAGACGCTCTCCGTCACTTCCAGGACCAGCTGCCTCGGATCCGCACCGCAGGTGGCTGCCAGCTGCAGAACGTCGTCGGCAAACTTGCACTCCTTCAGCTGCACACCCGAAACGTTGACGGCTACGGAGCGTGTGGCGTCGGCAGCAAGCCACGGTTGCAGCTCGGTGAAACTGTGCCGTAAAACCTGCAGGCCAATGGCCGAGATCAGCCCGCTGCGCTCCGCCGTCGGGATGAACTGTCCGGGCGACACCATCTCCCCGTCCCGTTTCCAACGGGCCAGCGCCTCGAACTGGACTACATCACCGTGCCGTGGTGAGATGACCGGCTGGTAGTGGACAAAAATCTGGCCGCTGTCGACAGCCATCCGCAGCCCGGCCTCCATGTCCGTGCGCTGCACGAGCGCCGTCATCATGTCCGGCTCGAACCGCATGTACCTGTTCTTGCCGGCGGCTTTGGCAGCGTACATGGCGACGTCGGCCTGGCGGAGCAGCTCGGAGACCGCCACCGTCTCGCTGCCCAGCGAAGCCAGGCCCAGGCTGAGGCTGGGCCGCAGCATGGTGCCGTCAATCCACATCGGCACATTTAGTGACGCGACGATGCGCTCCGCGACGGCATCCGGTTCCGGTGAAGCTGTCAGCAGCACCACGAATTCGTCTCCACCCAGGCGGGCAACAGTGTCATCGGGACGGACACACGAACGGAGCCTGCGTGCCACCTCCGTCAGCATTTCGTCGCCGGCATGGTGACCGAGGATGTCGTTGACCTCCTTGAAGTCGTCCAGGTCCAGCAGCAGGACGTCCACGGAGATGGCCCGGTCGCCGCGGAGCGCTTCGGCGAGCTGGTCGTTGAAGAGCTTGCGGTTGGCGAGCCCGGTCAACGGGTCCTGGAACGCCAGCGCCTTGAGCTGCGCTGCCTGCTCTGCGAGATCGGCCATGGCCCGCTTTGCCTGGTCCTGCGCCGCGAGGCGCGGCGTAACGTCGCGGAAGCTCCACACGCGACCCACCACCTTATCCGCCACCTTCTGCGGGCGCGAGTACCGTTCGAAGGTCCGGCCGTCGATGAATTTCAGAATGTCGTTGCTCTCCGCCAGCGGGTGGGAGTAGAGCTCGTGGACCTTATCCAGAAAGCCTTGAGGATCCTCCAGGAGCCCGAGCACATAGCCGATCACGGCTTCGTCGTCGTGTGTGGCCAGCAACTCGCGCGGAATGCCCCACATGGACACGAACTGTTCGTTGACACCGGCGATCTGGCCATCTGTACCGACCACCAGGATGCCGTCAGCGGTGGACTCGAGCGTGGCGCTGAGCAGGGACATTGCTTCGCGCAGCCCGTCGTCGGGTTCCTCACGATGCTGCATGGCCCGGACCGACACAGACATGCACAGGCCCGCGGCCGTTTCCAGGAGAGCGCATGCGATCTCGCCCTTGAATTCCGTGCCGTCTTTCCTGAGACCGTACGCCTCGAACGGCGAGCTGTATGCGGATGCCTGTTCCGTTCGGAGAAGCTTGAACAGGCGCTGGAAGCCCATGCGGTATCCCTCGGCAAGAATGACCCGGTGGTCCCCACCGACAAGTTCCTGGCGGGAGTAACCGAAAAGACACTCGGCCGCGGCGTTGATAAGGATGATGGTGCCGTTCTGGGCAAGCACCAGCAGGGCGTCCGGAAGTGAATCGATGATGGCCTGATAATCAGTGCCCGAGAAGGTCCTTGGTTCCTGGCTTTCGTGCACCACCATCACAGGACCCTAAAGACCACGTGAGACCGCAATTTCTTCATAGAATGTCCTCCCCTCCGCACATCATAGAGGGCGAAGACCAGAACCGCTTGTCATATGGAAAACTGAAGTCTCAACGCTGGGGCCCGTCGAGTAGGGCCTCAATCTGCGGAAGGCTGAGTGCTTCTTGGCGGTACTCCTTGGACAGTATTGACAGCAGCGCCTCTGCGGATTCGCGATCCTCCGAGCCAGTGGCATCCGTGGCATAAATGACGCGGATGTTGTGCCCGAACGCATCGGCGCCGGTCTGGGCGACACAGTTGTGCGTGGACACCCCGGCGAGCACAATCGTGTCCGACTCCCAGTTCCGCAGTCGCCACAGGAGGTCGGTTCCCAGAAAGGCACTGTCCCGGGTCTTGACCAGTTGGGGCAAGCCGGCCGTCACGAGACCTGGGACGAAGTCCGCCTGCTCCGAGCCCCGAAAAATGAAGCCTTGGTCGTCCTCAAGCATGTTGAGCGTCCAGGTCGATTTGTCGCGTTCGTGTTCCGTCTTCACCAGCAGGACTTTTGCGCCGCTGCGGCGGGCCGCATCCATGAGTGCGTTGCAGGCCTCGACGAGTTCATCCTTGCGCCGGCCCAGGGCAGGATCCTCAAAGTAGGCATTCTGCATGTCGATAACAACAACCGTGATCACCATTGACCCTCCCGCCGTCCGGCAAAACATCAGGGTGCCGCGGGATCACCGCCTCGGGAGAGGGTGATCGCCCGGCTCCCGTGAATCTTACCGCTGAGTGTGTTGCCGCCTCGATAGTGAACGGCATGGCCCGCGCCCCGCCGCGAACGATCCGGACAGTTACGCCCTGCTGGCCGAGGGAACATCCATCACCGCGTTGGCCCCCGTCCCGAGCCCCCTCACGGTCCAGCCCGCCGCCCGCCAAGCTGCAGCGTCCAGCACATTGCGCGCGTCCAGCACCGTCCGGCGTCGTACCAGCGCGCCCGCAACCGCCGGAGACAGCGAACGGTATTCGTCCCATTCAGTCAGCAGTAACACCAGCTCGGCGCCCTCGAGGGCGCGGTCCGTGCATTTCTCGAACCGCAGCTGCGGGTACCGCATCCACGCGTTGTTGATCGCCTTCGGATCAGTCACCGTCACATGGGCGCCGGCAGCGGCCAGTTGCAGGGCGACGTCCAGGGCGGGGGAGTCGCGGATGTCGTCGGTTGCCGGCTTGAACGCAGCCCCCAGCACCGTCACCGTCCGGCCGGCCAGGTAGCCGCCGCACAGCTCGGCGGCGATCTCCACGGTCCGCTGCCGCTGGCCCAGGTTGATGGCATCCACCACGCCCATCCACTCGTCCACCGAACCCACTCCGAGGGCTGCAGCCTGAGCCCGGAAACTGCGGATGTCCTTGGGCAGGCAGCCGCCGCCGAACCCCAGCCCGGCATGCAGATACCGGCCGCCGATCCGCGGGTCCATGCCCATCGCCTCACCCAGTTCGGTGACGTCCGCGCCGGAGGCATCGCACAGCTCGGCCATCGCGTTGATGAAGCTGACTTTCGTGGCCAGATACGCGTTCGACGCCGACTTGATCAGCTCCGCTGTGGCGAAGTTGCACACCAGCCGCGGAATCCCGGCGCGCAGCAGCGGCTCGTAGACGGCATCCATCGCCGCCGTCACGCCGCGGCCGGCCCCGCTTGTGCCGTCTAACGCTGCAGCCTTCCCGCCCGGTACGCCGTAAACCAGGCGGTCCGGCACCAGCGAATCCTTCACCGCGGTGCCCTGCCGCAGGAACTCCGGGTTCCAGCCCAGCAGCACGTCCGGGCGTCCGGACAGCAGGCCGGCCAGCATCTCGACCGTCCCCACCGGGACCGTTGACTTACCCACGACGGCGGAGCGCCGGGCCAGATGCGGAAGAAGGCTTTCGGTGGCGGACACCAGGTAGCTGAGGTCGGCGCCGTCGGACGTTTTGGACTGCGGTGTGCCCACGCAGAGGAAGTGTACCTGCGCGCCGGCCGCGTCAGCGAAAGCCGTGGAGAAGGTGAGCCGGCCGCTGGCCCGGCCGTCCTGCAGGAGCTCGTCCAGTCCCGGCTCGAAGAACGGGGCGAAGCCGCGGGCCAGCTGGTCCACCTTGGCCGCGTCGACGTCGATGCCCACCACTGTGTGGCCCATCGACGCCAGGGTTGCTGCGTGCACGGCACCGAGGTAGCCGCAGCCGATCACGGAAATTCTCACAGGGACACTCCTCGTTTGGTTTGAACAGGCGTAGCCAGCGGCGCAACCACCGGAACGCGGCGGCTTTCACTGTGCACGGGCTCCACCACCGGTTCACCGGCCATCACCGCCCGGTAGTGGCGCACCAGCTCCGCACTCAACGCCGGCCACGTCCGCCCCTGGACCGAGGCGTGCGCTGCCGCTGCGAACGCACGGCGCTTGGCGTCGTCGCCCATCAGGTCCATGACGTGTGCACGCAGCCCGGCCAGGTCGCCGGGTTTGTACAGCCAGCCCGTCCGGGAATTCTCCACCAGGTCCAGCGGGCCGCCGCGCCCTGTGGCCACCACCGGCACGCCCGATGCCATGGCCTCCTGGATGGTCTGGCAGAAGGTTTCGAACTCGCCGGGATGCACGAACAGGTCGAAGGACGCCACGGCCCTAGCCAGCTCCTCGCCGCCCAGGAAACCCGCAAACACGGCGTTCGGCAGTGCTTCCTGCAGCGCCTCCCGCTGGGGGCCGTCGCCGACGATCACCAGCCTGGTGCCCGGTACGTCGGCCAGCACGGCCAGGTCCTCCACCTGCTTTTCAACGGCAAGCCGGCCCACGTAGCCGATGATCCGCTCGCCGCCAGGGGCCACGGAGGCCCGCCACCCGTCGTCGCGCTTTCCCGGCGCAAAGCGCGCGGTATCCACACCGCGCCGCCACATGTCCACCCGCAGTACACCACGGCCGCGCAACTGGTTCAGCGCGAAAGTGGACGGCACCAGCGTCCGGGAAGCCAGCAGGTGGATGTTCTCCACCCGGTTCCAGGCCCAGTTCTCCATGAACGGCACCCCGTAGCGCGCCGCATAACTGGGAACCTCGGTCTGGTAGATGGCCACAGTAGGGATCCCCAGCTGGTGTGCCGCCTGCACCGCCCGCCAGCCGAGCACGAACGGGGACGCGAGGTGGACAACGTCCGGCGCGTAATCGGCAAGGATTCTCTTGACCCGGTTCACACCGCCCAACGCCACCCGCACGTTCGTGTACCCGGCCAGCGGCACCGACGGAAGCCTGTGCACGAACGCGCCGTGCACCACATCCAGGACCTCTGTGTCCTGCGTCGACGGGGCGATCACCATGACGTCATCGCCCCGTTCCTGCAGATGCTCTAGCACCCGAAGGATGGAGTGCGTAACCCCGTTCATCAGTGGCAGGAATGATTCGGCAACAATTGCGATCCTCACCCCTCCACGGTGCGGGGGCCGCGTTGCCTAACGGGGGAGCGGGAATGACGCGGAGTAGAAGGTTGGGTTAACAGCGGGGCCGCGTTGAAGCACGACGACGACGGCGGCGGCGCTCGCCGCCGGGGCGCCGTCCGCGACGAAACCGTCGCGGCGGATGTTCCTGCAGCCCGGCTATTGAAACGAATCAATCACAATCCGCCAAAGCCCCGAAGGCCTCTATTGACGACGCCACATGAGGAGCCTATGATTCAAATCACAGGTCAATGAAACGATTCATTTCTTAGCTCAGCAAACCCCAAAGGTGCGGTTTATTTTATGCAGCAGATCTCCAACGTCGAACCGGCAGAATCCGGGAAAAAGCAGGAACAGGCGGTCCTCTCACTCACCCACGCGGCCAAAACCTTCGGCCCGGTGGTCGCGCTTGCTGACGGCACCGTCGAAATCCGGCCAGGGGAGATCCATGCACTCGTCGGCGAGAACGGCGCCGGGAAATCCACCCTCGTGAAGATCCTCGCCGGCCTTCACAACCCCGACTCCGGAGACTTCAGGCTCAGCGGCGAGCCCGTCCACTTCCGCAACGTGGCGGAGAGCAAGGCCGCCGGCATTTCCGTCATTTACCAGGAACCCACACTGTTCCCGGACCTGACGGTGGCGGAAAACATCTTCATCGGACGCCAGCCCAAAGGACGTTCCGGGCTGATCAGCCGCGCGCAAATGCGGCGCCAGGCCAGCGAACTGTTCCAGCGGCTCGGGGTGCCAATCGATCCCTCCCGTGTGGCGGAGGGACTGTCCATCGCCGATCAGCAGATCATCGAGATCGCAAAAGCCATCTCCATGGAGGCCAAAGTGCTGGTCATGGACGAGCCCACCGCCGCACTCAGCGGCGTGGAGGTGGACCGGCTCTTCGCGGTTGCCCGCGCCCTCCGCGACAAGGGGACCGGCATCCTGTTCATCTCGCACCGGTTCGACGAGGTTTTCGATCTGTGCGACCGGATCACGGTCATGCGGGACGGACGCTACATCGCCACCCACCGGACGGCCGACGTCACCGTGGAGCGGATTGTCCGTGAAATGGTGGGCCGTGACATCGGCACGCTGTTCCCGAAGACCGAGGCGGAGATCGGGAAGACAGTCCTGAACGTGGACGGGATCAGTTCCGCCGGCGTCTTCCGGGACATCAGTTTCGAGGTCCGCGCCGGGGAGATTGTGGCCCTGGCCGGGCTGGTAGGGGCCGGCCGCACCGAAGTGGCCCGCGCCGTATTCGGCATCGACTCCTACGACTCGGGCCACATCACGGTGGAGGGCAAGCCCCTGAAACCCCGGGACCCGCAGGCCGCCATCGCCGCCGGCCTGGGATTCGTCCCGGAGGACCGCCGCAAGCAGGGCCTGGTCATGAACCTGTCCGTTGCCCGGAACGTCACGCTCACCCTCCGCAACAAATTCGTGACAGCGGGACTCATCAACGGCGCCAAAGAGCGCCGCGCCGCCCAGGAATGGAGCCGGCGCCTGCAGGTCAAGGCGGGCTCGCAGGAACACGCCGTCTCCACACTCTCCGGCGGCAACCAGCAAAAGGTGGTGCTGGCCAAATGGCTGGCCACCGACCCCAGGCTGCTGATCATTGACGAACCCACCCGCGGCATTGACGTCGGCACCAAAAGCGAGGTTCACCGCCTGATCTCGGACCTTGCCGGCCGCGGAATCGCGATCCTGATGATCTCGTCCGAACTTCCCGAGGTCCTCGGCATGGCAGACCGTGTCCTGGTGATGCGGGAGGGCCGGATCACCGCCCACCTGAGCCGCGCCGAGGCAAACCCCGAATCCGTCATGCACGCGGCCACATCTTCCACAGGAGTCACCGAATGAGCTCGGCGCTGGACAACAGGAAAACAGGTACGACGACGGCGGGCGCCGGCCGCAGCCGCGGCGCCCTGGCCTCGTTGCTGCGGTTGCGCGAACTGCCCGTCCTGATCGCCCTGGCCCTGCTGGTGCTGATCACCTACCTGAACAACCCGCTGTTCCTCTCACCCCAGGGCGTGAAGGACCTGCTCCTGAACGCCACGATCATCATGATCCTGGCCGCCGGGCAGACGCTGCTCATCATCACGCGGAACATCGATCTTTCCGTCGGCTCCATGCTGGGACTGGTCGCCTTCGGAACCGGGTCCCTCTTCGCCGCGATGCCGGATCTGCCGATCATTGCGGTCCTGGCAATCGGGATGGCCTTTGGCGCCCTCCTCGGAACCTTCAATGGCCTGCTGGTCACCGTGGCCAAAGTGCCCGCCCTGGTGATCACCCTGGGCACGCTCTACGTCTTCCGGGGGCTGAACAACGCGTGGGCGGGCGGCAAACAGTACTTCGCCGGGGACCGGCCGGACGCCTTTGGGGCGCTGTCCGTGGACACTGTGTTGGGCTTTCCCATCATCACGCTGCTGGCCATCGCCGTGGTCATCGCAGTGGCCGTCTACATGTCCGGCACCCGCCCCGGCCGGGACCTCTACGCCATCGGTTCAGATCCCGAAGCGGCAAAGGTGTTTGGCATCAAGGTGTCCAAGCGGGTGTTCCTGGCTTTCCTGGCGAACGGGGCCCTTGCCGGCCTCGCGGGTGTGCTCTACGCAAGCCGCTTCAACTCCGTTGGCGCCACCACCGGCGCAGGAATGGAGCTCGACGTCGTCGCAGCAGCCGTAGTTGGCGGCGTGGCCATCTTTGGCGGCAGCGGCTCAGTGGCCGGCGCAGCCCTCGGCGCCCTGCTCCTCACCACAATCACCAGCTCCCTCACAGCACTGCGGGTGGACAAGTTCTGGCAGCAGGCCATCGTGGGCATCCTGATCCTCGTGGCCATCATCATCGACCGTGTGGCCAGCCTTCGAACAGCCAAGAAACTACGGATAAGCGAGGCCCGGAATGTCTGAGACCACCACCCCCCGGAGTGACGCTCCGGCGGCGGCCCCGGGGCCCATTGCGGACAGCAGCAAACCGCTCGCGTCCGAGCCCAAAGGCCGGACGGGCGCGGCGCGCATCCTGGCCAGCCGCGACGCGATCACCATCTATGCCCTGATCGCGTTCCTGATCTATGCGGCCATCGCCATCCCGCGTTTTGCCTCGCCGGTCACCACGGGATTCCTCCTCCTGGACGTTATCCCGGTCCTGCTGATCGCAATGCCAATGACGCTGATCATCATCACGGGGGAGATAGACCTCTCCGTGGCGAGCACAGCCGGCCTCACCAGCGCCCTGATGGGCGTGCTCTGGGCAGGCGGGATGGACATCTGGCTGGTACTCGCCATCAGCCTGCTGGCAGGAGTGGCGGCCGGGATGTTCAACGGCTTCCTCATCGCCGTCCTCGGCCTGCCGTCGCTCGCGGTCACCATCGGCACCCTGGCACTCTTCCGCGGGCTGGCCCTCGTGGTGATCGGAGACAACGCGGTGGCCAACTTCCCGAAGGACCTGACCGCCTTCTTCACCTCCAAGCTCGGCGGCACCGGCATCCCCACGGTGATGATCGGCGTCGTTCTTGTGATGCTGTTCTTCGGCATCCTGCTGCATTTCACGCCCTTTGGGCGGGGCCTGTTTGCGATGGGGTACAGCAAGGAAGCCGCCACCTTCGTGGGAATCAACGTGGCACGCAGCAAATTCTGGCTCTATGTGGGATCAGGGGCCGTTGCCGCCCTGGCTGGCATCTATTGGACGCTGCGCTACACCAGCGCCCGCAGCGACAATGCCTCCGGTCTGGAACTTGCCGTCATCGCCGCGGTGCTGCTCGGCGGTGTGTCGATCTTCGGCGGCAAGGGATCCATCCCGGGCGTTATCGCCGGCGTCCTGCTCATCGGCACGCTCAACTATGCCCTTCGGCTGGGACGGGTGTCCGACGTCGTCCTGATCACCGTGACCGGGCTGCTGCTCATCTTCTCAGTGGTGGCACCCAGTGTCGGAGCCGCCATCAGGGAATGGCGGCACACCAGGCGGGTCCGCCGAAACTTCAGCCGCACCACGACCTGACCTGCTGCCTAACCTCACCTGCTAACCCCACCAGCAGCCAAACCCGCACGAGGAACAAAGGAAGAACAATGATGTTGAACCGAAAGAAAACAGGCCAGGCCCCCCGTCTGGCGAGTCTTGTCGCCCTCACAGCCGCAGCCGCGCTGGCCCTGACCGCCTGCGGCGGCGGTGGCGGGGGAACCGGCGGGGGAACCAGCCCCGCAGCGGGAGGGGACCAGAAAATCACCTTCATCCCCAAGCAGCTGAACAACCCCTACACCGACGTCGTCCTGGGCGGCGGCAAAAAGGGTGCCACGGAAGCAGGGTTCGCCTCCTCCCAGGTGGTCGGCCCGCTGGAGGCATCCGCCTCCAGCCAGGTTTCCTTCATCAACGCCGAGACACAGGCCGGTACGAACGTCATTGTGATTGCCGCGAACGATCCCGACGCCGTCTGCACGGCCCTGGGCGAAGCGCGCTCCGCGGGCGCCAAAATCGTGGCCTTCGACTCCGACGCCAACCCCGACTGCCGCGACGTCTTCATCAGCCAGGTGGTCGCCAAGGATGTGGCCCTCATCCAGACAAAACTGATCTCCGAGCAGATCGGGGGCAGCGGCGAAATCGCCATCCTGTCCGCCACGGCAAACGCCACGAACCAGAACGAGTGGATCAAGTTCATGGAGGAGGAACTGAAGTCCAATCCGGATTACAAGGACATCAAACTCGTTGCCAAGGTCTACGGCGATGACGATGACACCAAGTCGTTCCAGGAAGCCCAGGGCCTGATGCAGGCCCACCCGAACCTGAAGGGCATCATTTCGCCCACCACGGTGGGCATTGCGGCCACCGCCCGGTACCTCTCCACGTCCGCCTACAAGGGCAAGGTGGCGCTGACCGGGCTGGGCCTGCCCAATGAAATGCGCCCGTTCGTCAAGGACGGAACCGTCAAGGAGTTCGCGCTGTGGGATCCGGCCCAGCTTGGCTACATTGCTGCCTTTGCCGGAAAAGCGCTCACTGACGGCAAGATCACGGGAGCGCCGGGCGACAAGTTCACTGCCGGGGAACTTGGCGACCGCACGGTTGAAGAGGGCGGCCTGGTGATTGTGGGACCACCGACGGTCTTCAACACCGAGAACATCGACAAGTACGACTTCTAGCGGTACGGCGTCCAGTCAGCGGGACCTCGAGCGGGATCCTGCCGGGCGGGCCTTGACAGCCCGCCCGGCAGTTCCCGCGGTTCCTTTTCCGTTCCGAAAGGCCCCTTGCGATGAACCAGAAAGTCTCCGCCGCCCAGCTCCTGCAGCCGCACCGGCGCCGCCCCACCCGCATCGGTCTGGTGTCCGGAGGGCTGGGCGCTTACTGGCCCCAGTTCCCGGAGCTCCTGCCCCAGCTGCAGGAATCAGCACGGTATGTCACCGGCCGTTTCCAGGATCTCGACGCGGATGTCATTGACGCCGGTTTCATTTCCGACGCCCAGGAAGCTGCAGCGGCGAGCGAAAAGCTGCGCATCGCGGACTGCGACCTGATCGTCATCTTCCTCACCACCTACCTGACCTCCTCCATGGTGCTGCCCATCGCCCAGCGTTCCCGGACGCCCGTGCTGGTGATCGATCTTCAGCCCACAGAAGCGATGGACCACGCGAACTTCGACACCGGGAAATGGCTTGCCTACTGCGGGCAGTGTCCGGTGCCTGAGGTGGCGAACGTGTTCCGCCGGGCAGGGATCGACTTCCGCTCCGTCTCCGGGCACCTCAAGCAGGAAGCCGCCTGGGAGCGGATCAACCAATGGGTCCACGCGGCAGGCGTCCGCGGCCGGCTTCGGAACGCCCGGCACGGGCTCATGGGCCACCTCTATCCCGGCATGCTGGATGTAGCCACCGATCTGACCACCGTGTCCACCACCTTCGGATCCCACGTGGAGGTGCTGGAATTCGACGACCTGCGCGAACGGGTGAACGCGGTGACCGATTCGGAAGTGGCCGGGCGGCTCGCGCTGGCCCGCGAACTGTTCGTGCTGGATGACTCCGTGAACGACGACGACTTCGCCTGGGGCGCCAAGGTCTCGGTGGGCCTCGACCGCCTCGTGGAGGACTTCGACCTTGACTCGGTTGCCTATTATCACCGGGGGCTCGCGGGGGAACAGCACGAGCGGCTGGGAGCAGGCATGATCCTTGGCTCCTCCATCCTCACCGCCCGGGGCATCCCGATGGCGGGCGAGTATGAGCTGCGGACCTCCATCGCCATGCTCGCGGCGCAGGCCATCGGGGCCGGCGGCTCCTTTACTGAAATTCAGGCCCTCAACTTCGTCGACAATGTAGTGGAAATGGGGCACGACGGCCCGGCACATCTGGCCGTGTCCGCGAAGGACCCGCTGCTGCGGGGCCTAGGTGTCTACCACGGCAAGCGCGGCTGGGGCGTCTCGGTCGAGTTCGACGTCCGGCACGGACCCGTCACCACGTTCGGCCTCGGCCAGGACCGCGACGGCAGCTACGTCTTCGTCACCTCTGAAGGTGAGGTGGTCCCCGGCCCGCACCTGGCCATCGGCAACACGACGTCCCGTGTGGACTTCGGCGGCGACCCCGGACTCTGGGTGGACGAGTGGAGCCAGACGGGCATCGGGCACCACTGGGCTCTGTGCGTGGGACACCGTGCCGCCGACATCAAGGCCGCGGCGTCCCTGCTGGGCATCGAACACCGGCACGTGGCGCTCCGATGACAGCCGGGGCTCCCCGCCTGCAGCGTGTCTGCTTCCAGCTCCAGGTCAAGGCAGGGCTCATCGACGAATACGCGCGCCGTCACGCCGAGGTCTGGCCGGAGATGCTCCGGGCGCTGAAGGACACAGGCTGGCACAATTATTCGCTCTTCCTTCGTGCCGACGGCCTGCTGATCGGCTACTTCGAGACGGAAGACCTCGAGGCAGCCCGGGCGGGGATGGCAGCCTTGGAGGTCAACTCCCGCTGGCAGGCGGAGATGGCCCCGTTCTTCGAGGAGCTCAGCGGCGCCCCGGACGAAGGCTTCCTCCAGCTGACCGAGGTCTTCCATCTTGAAGACCAACTGGCTTCGGCCGCTGAGGCATCCCCTGGAACCTGACCCCCAAGGCCCGGATGCTGCCCCGTACCACCCCCAGACGGGCGCGGGAGAGCATCCGGACCGGTCCCGGGTCAGCGGCCGGCCGCCGAGCCGGCCCGGTTCATCGGGTCGGGCCAGTTGCCGATGGATGCCTTCATGGTGTTGGGCCACCAGCCGATGCGTGCGTTCATGGGGCCGGGGTTCATCGGGTCGGGCCAGTTGCCGATGGATGCTTTCATGGTGTTGGGCCACCAACCGATGCGTGCGTTCATGGGGTCGGGCCAGTTGCCGATGGATGCTTTGGCAGGTGCGGAACGGACGATCGGGGTTGCACTGAAGAGCTGGCTGTAGGTGGACATGACTTTTCTCCTGACTGAGTTTTTAATTCCGTACGCCGACGGCGTCGGTGGCCATGCTCTGCCTAAAAGAGGCAGAGATGACCTTCTCAGTCGGGGGAAGACCCCGGATCAAATGACGGGCTGGCGGCAAGAATCAGGGCCGCGTCGGGCATGAGGCCGCAGAGGTCATCGTGCCGATTGCTCCAGAACTCCGCGACATCGGACGAAGCCTCGGCACCGGCACTGCCGGTACCTGCCGCTGCGGAACCGGACTGGTTCTGCAGCACGGCGAAGCGGAATACCCGTTCGGGTTCCGGCGCGTTGGCCGGCGCCGGCGCTGCAGAAACCGCGTAGCCGATGGTTGCCGCCATCGCACGTAGCGCCTGCGTATTGGCCAGGAACTCCAGCGGCGAAACCGCGCGCCGTGCCGGCTGCTGGGCGGCGCCGGTGTGCCTGGCCGTATGCGAAACGGACCGGGCGGTTGTCTCAAGGTCGATGCCGGCAGGTGCCTCCGTCACCGCGTCAAAGCCCGGCCGCGGCACGGTTGTCACGGGCGAACGCCCGGGGACAGTCACTTCCGGTATGTGCACCGGTGTCTCCGGCAGCGGAACCTGTGGTCCCGGAACAGTAGGAATTGGCACCGTGGGAACCGGCAGCGTCGGCTGAACGCCCGGCAACGACGGTGCCAGCGAATCCACCCCTGAGACGACTGTGTCGGCCGTGTCGCTCACTGTGTCGGTGACTGTGTCGGCAGGCACCTTGTCGGTGTCGCTGGGCGGCGGAGCGGCCTTGTTCACTTCAGCGGCCACCGCGTCACTAGCCTCGCCGAGTACCGGGTCCACGACGTCAACCACGGCCGTCGCTGTGCCGGAGACCGGAAACGGCACAGCGGCGACCGGGGCTGGAACATCCTTGATTGCCGGTGCAAGCGTGCTGCCGGTCTCTTGGAGCAGTGAGACTGTTCCCTGCTCGATCGCGGCCAGCGGGTTCGGGTCTTCGGATGCGGCGTTCGCGGAGCCAGCGGCCCACGCTAACCAGGCAACGGTCAGCAGGACGGCGAACAGAAATGGGCGCAGGGCAACCAGGCAACAATCACGCAAAGTGCCGCCCATCCAGATCACCCCCCAGTGGCAATGGAAGATCAGGATACGCCCGGTGCTGTCCGCCGTCCAGACCTCCGCGCTTACGGGCCCAGGATTGTTGTCGGGCGCCGTGCCGCTGTGCTGGGCTCTGGTCCATCGGCAGCCGGATCAGACGGACGTAAAATTGTAAATAGAGGTGTTACAGAAATGTCCGGGCCAATCGTCGTCGTCCTTCTTTTCCTCGCCGTTGTTGCCCTCGTAGGGGTCATCGGAACGGTGGTGGTGGTCATTCGCGACGGCCGCGGGCAGCTTCCGCGTGAGCAGTCCGACCGCCCGTGGATGGCCGGAAACCTGCCCAGCGTTCCCTACTCCGTGTGGCGGTTCTGACCTCGGTTGACACGGGTAAAGCCGCAACGTCACGGCCCTGTTGCACGGACAGCACGGCTCCTATACTGACGGGATGTCGACATCGCTGCTGTTCGGTGTTGTGGCATCCAGCGCGCTGGTGTTGGGTGCATTCATCGGTGCACGGTTCGAGCTCCCCAAGCGCCTTCTTGCCATCCTCCTGTCCTTCGCCGCGGGCGCCCTGATAACAGCGTTGACTTTCGAGCTTTTTGAGGAC
The DNA here is from genome assembly GCF_030812315.1 of Arthrobacter oryzae. Classification (GTDB taxonomy): domain Bacteria; phylum Actinomycetota; class Actinomycetes; order Actinomycetales; family Micrococcaceae; genus Arthrobacter; species Arthrobacter oryzae_B. The sequence goes on from NZ_JAUSSM010000011.1 coordinate 20,286, forward strand.
GCTTACGAGCGGGGCGGGATCGTCCGGGCCGCGATTGGTCTCATGGTGGGCGCCATAGTGTTCACCGCGCTGAGCGCAATCCTCGACCGCTGGGCACAGCCCGGTTCCCAGGCAACGCCGGCAGATGAGTTCAGGGGCAGTGCCAAACTGGACACGGACGCTGCCGCTTCCGACCGCCCGGCCGGCAAGGTCTCCACCCGAGGCGCTGCCGGCATGGCACTGCTCGCCGCCGTCACCCTTGACGGTGTTCCCGAGAACATAGCCCTTGGCGTCTCCCTGGGTGAAGGCACCGGGGGGCTTGCCTTGCTCGCGGCCATCTTCGTCTCGAACCTGCCCGAAGCGCTGGTGGGAGCCTCGTCGATGCGCAGCCAGGGCAGGTCCGCGGGCTCCATCATGGGTCTCTGGTCGGTTTGCGCCGCCCTGCTGGTGATCGCCGTCGTGGTCGGTGCCGGGCCGTTGTCCGGCAGCGACCCGCGAACCATCTCGCTGCCCTTGGCGTTCGCCGCCGGTGCCGTGATCGCCTCGCTCGCCGACACGCTGATGCCCGAGGCGTTCGAACACGGCGGTCCGGCCGTGGCGCTCAGCACAGCCGCCGGCTTTGTCCTCTCCTTCGTCCTTTCGCTGGCGTGAAGTGAAGCTGACGCGAAGCCTGACTCACCGCCCGCCGTCGTGCCTTAACACCTCCGGAAGCTCGTCCACGTAGACCGTCTGCGGCGGATCATAGTAGATGACCAGCACTTCGTCGCCCACCGGAAACTCACTGACCTTGTCGAACGGGTGTGCATGGAAGGCCATGATGCCGCCGAGATAAGGCAGCATGACTTCGCCGATGGTGCCCGGGCCGATGCGCCCGGTCACCCGCCCGATCTTCCCGGTGAGGCTGCGGTCAACGTTTTTACGCATCGGGGGCTTTCGCCGGGTGCCTGCCGTCGCCTTGAGCGGAGGCTTTCCGTGAGTTTTTGAGCGCGGAAGAAAGGGCAGGCAGGTAGTCGCCCACCTGGGCGAGGATCCCGCCGAGCATCCGGTTGACGCCTTCGCCGCCGTTCAGCACCGTCATCTGGCCCACGTGCGAGAACGGCTCAGCTGCCGCGGCGATGATGGCCGGCATGTTCTCGGCAAGCTGCTGCGAAATGACGGCGTCCTGATTGGTCCCGAGTGCCTCGGCGCGGGCCTTGATGCCATCCGCCTCGGCCAGCGCCTTCGCCTTGATGGCCGACGCGGCAGCCTCACCGCGCGCTCGGGTGGCTGCGGCCTCAGCCTCGCCGGTGACCTTGGTGGCGCCGGCCGCGGCCGCCGCTGCGGTGGCATTGGCCTGGGCCTGGAGTTCCGTCCGCCGGGCGTTCACCTGGGCTTCGAGTTCGGTGCGGCGGGCAAGTGCCTCGGCGGCGCTGATGTCGGCTGCCTTCTGGCCTTCGGCATCCGTGCGTTTGGCGTAGGCCTTGGCGTCGGCGGGCTTGCGGATGGTGGTCTGAAGCTTCTGCTCTTCACGGTCCGCCTCAAGCTTGGCCACTTCGGTTTCCTGGACCACCACCTGCTGGCGCGCCGTTGCGTCCGCCAAGGGGCCGGCCTGGGCGGCATTGGCCTTGGCCCGTTCGGCGTTGGCCTGCGCCACCGACTGCCGGATGGCCGAAACGCTTTGGGCGTCTGCGATGAGCGCCGCCGCCTCCGCTTCCTTCTCCGCGGCCTCGCGGTTCCTGGTGGCCTCGGCGATGCGGGCTTCCATCTTCACCTGGGCAATGTGCGGCTTGGCTATGTTCTGGATGTACCCTGTGGGATCCTGCAGGTCCTTGATCTGGAGCGAATCCACCACCAGGCCAAGCTTCTCCATCTCCACGCCGCTGGCGCTGCGGACCAGCGAGGCAAGCTTGTCCCGTTCGCGGATGATTTCCTCCATCGTCATGCTGCCGATGATTGACCGCAGGTGGCCCTCGAACACGTTGTAGACCTGGCTTTGCATTTTGGGCTGCTGGCCGAGGAATCGCCTGGCAGCATTTGCAATGAAGGGCGGCGCATCACCGATTTTGTAAATCACGATACCTTCCACAGTCACTTGGATGCCCTGCGAGGTAACACACGAAACTTTGAGCTCAGTTTCATTCAGCGTGAGCGACAAAGTGCGGACGGTCTGAAGTCCGGGGAATACCAACGCACCCTTGCCCGTGACGATCTTGAAGTCCATTCCGGCCCGGGTTTCCAGGGTTCCGCGCGTCAGTCCGGAGATGATGAGGGCCTCGTTGGGTTCAGCCACTTTCCACATCAGTTTTATTGCCACCCAAATAAAAACAATGACGAGAATCGCCCCAATGAGGGCGGCAATTAGCGGGAAGAATGCTGACAAGTCCGGCATGACCAGGTCCTTTCGGGGTTATGGAACAGGCATCGCGGTAAAGCCCCAATTGATGCAGCTGCATATTCCCTGCCGGCTTGAATGCGGGTAATTCCGGCCTGCCGGGCCAGCTGTTGTAGACAGTCTGATTGGCGCCCGCCCAAGAGTCCAGAGTCTGGGCGATATTTGCCTGCGGCAACGGCCTTGAAGCGCGAAAAAGCCGCTCCCTCAGTTGGGGTCTGAGGAAGCGGCAGTCTTTTCGGTGGGGCTCAAGTGTCCGTTCGCGCTTCTAGTGGGCGGGTTCGGCCACCGGATGGGCTGCGATCACCGGATGGTCGCGACCCAGGTTACCGAGGGACGAGGCACCCTGCGGGGACCCCAGCTCCTCGAAGAACTCCACGTTTGCCCGGATATAGTCCGCCCACTCATCCGGAACATCGTCCGCGTAGTAGATGGCCTCCACCGGGCACACCGGATCGCACGCGCCGCAGTCCACGCATTCGGACGGGTAGATGTAGAGCGACCGTTCGCCCTCGGGTAGCTGGTCTGCTCACGGTCCGCCGTCGGCCCCTTCAGCGCAATGGGGCTCCCTTAACGCAAAAAGCTGGTGCAGCCGCCTGCAACTACGCAGGGCAACTGCACCAACCGGTGGTTAAAACATTTCAGATTGCTATGAATCGTTCCTCATTAGCGGCTCCTTATGTCCCGGCTTACGCGATCCGGGTTACCTGCGGTCCTCGGCCAGATGCCTCGAGAGGATCCAGCCGGCGCCAATCATCAGCACGCCCAGCACCATGTGGGTCCAGTTATCCATAGTGTTCAGCGACAGGAAATTGGCCGCCGAATCCACTCCGACACTGAGCCCGAAGATGCTGAGGACGATGTACAGCGCACCAAAGCCCATGAGGAAGTTCCGGGCACCCATTCCACTGCGGGACATCGCCCAGCCCGTTGCACCGATGACCAGCTGCACGATGTTCAGCAGCATGGATACCTGGAACAGGCTAAGGAACATGGCGTGCGAATCGGGCCCAAAGAACCTGAGTTCGCTGTACTGCTGGGTAATGCCCGGGATGAACGCCAGGACACCCACCAACATCAGGACAATACCTACACCCATGCCAACGTTCTGGACATCCGTACGCCCAAAGTGAACGCCATGTGCATGTGGGGATGCGGTAGTCATTTTTCTGCCTCCAACCACTGATTGCGGACATTCCAATTTTACGGCTGAGTAATGAAAAAAGCGCTCGGGGCATGGGGACTTCTGCCCAGCGACAGAACCGCCCCATTCTGCTGAACTTGCAGGACCATGCGCCCTGTAACCGTGATTCTCCGAACCCTCGTGGCCGCCGCCGTGCTGCTGTCCGCCGCCGGCTGCAGCGTGGCCGTCCCCGCCGGCAAGGCCCCCGCCCTGGGGGCGCTGCGAATGAGCGACGAGACGGCCGAAGACGAGGCCGGGGTGGGGGACCCGCCGTCGGACGCTGCTTCCCAGGCGGCGGTGCCGCCGCCGGCCACCTCCAAGGCCAATTCCCGTCCGCTCAACCGGGCCGAGCAGCTCCTGCCCAAGGTGAACGCACAGCCGTGGGCCGCGCCGCTGCCCGTGGTGGTGCAGTCGGCCAGCAAGGACATGCAGTGCTCCATCGACGCGGACGGCGCGGCCTGCCACCTGCTCAGTGACGTCGCGCCCCGCCCCGGCGATATCAAGGGCCAGTGCACCGGACACAGCGAGTACTACGGCGGCTATGCGGTGGTGACGCTCGACGGCGGCGCCCAGTACGGACTGTGCGGCAACGGAACGTCCCCCATGGAGGCCGAGGAAGTGGCCGGGCCGGCGTTCCCGGGGCCGTGGATCCAGGACGGCCAGACGGTGCGGCTGGGAAACATGGTGTGCGAACGGGCGACGGCCGCCATGACCTGCGCGCATCTGCGGACCGGGCACGGCTTCATGATCAGCAAGGACAACTACGAGCTCTGGTAACAGCTCTGGTAACTCCGCGGTTTGAGCCTGTCGCGGACGGGCCCCGGGCGCCTCCCGTGACACCATGGAACACGATGAAACTGCGCGCTGATCAGACCGGAGACCGTGGCATTCCCATGCCCTTGTGGCTGCAGGGAGCGCTTGAGTCAGCGCAGGCGGCGGTCATCTCCGCGCTGGTGGTGCTGGCACCCATCGTGGCAGTGTGGGCAACGGCCGGATTCCAGAACAACAACTTCGATGCACTGGCACGGCTCGGCGGCCAGGCCTGGCTCCTGATCCATGGCGTGCCGCTGGGCCTGACCACAGTGGCAGGGGAAGCTGCGGCGCAGTCCGAATCGGGCACGCTGTCCCTCATCCCGCTGGGACTCACCCTCATACCGTTCCTGCTGGCGTGGCGGGCCGGCCGGCGCCTGGCCCGCGCCTCCTACACGGACCAGCTCTGGCAGGCGCTGCTGGGTTCGTGGCTGGTTTACGGCGGGTTCGGCATGGCCACGGGGTTTGTGTGCCGCACGGACGACGTCGCCATCTTCCTGTGGTTCGCCGGGCTGGTGCCCCTGATTCCGTTCGGCCTGGGCATGGTGGTGGGCGCCCGGCGTGAAGCCGGATCCTGGAGCCGGCTGATCGGCGTCGACGCCGTGGACTGGATTGCCCGGACCAGCCAGCATTCCCGCTGGGCAGGGTCCTACCTGGGTTCCTCGATCAAGGCCGGGTTCGTGGCGCTGATGGCAGCGTTCAGCATGTCCGCGGCGCTTCTCGCCGTGGACCTGTTTATCCACTGGGACCTGGTGATCGCGGTCTATGAAGGGCTCGACGCCGGCGCCATGGGCGGTGCCGTGCTCACCATCGCGCAACTCGGCTTCATCCCCAACCTGGCCATCTTTGCGCTCGCCTGGACGTCCGGCTCCGGCTTCGCCCTGGGCGTCGGTTCGCAGGCGGGGCCGCTCGGAACCGCTGTCGGCCCGCTGCCATCCATCCCCGTGTTCGCCGCGCTGCCCTCCGGACCGCTGGATTACGGCTTCGTGGCGCTCGTGGTGCCGGTCCTCGCCGGTGCCCTGGCCGGCTGGTGGTTCCTGCGCGAAGGCGAAAACCACTTCGACGAATGGCTGTCCATCAAGGTCCGGGCCCGCTGGTTCACGGCATCGGCCTCAACCCTGGTCCTTGGCGCGATCATCGGCGCGTCAGCGGGACTGCTGGCCGGCGGCCTGGCCTGGGTGGCCCGCGGATCGGCCGGACTCGGCCGCCTCACGGACATCGGCCCGGACCCGCTGAGCACCTCGCTGTGGGTGGCCGCAGAGGTGGGCATCGGCGTCGTCATCGGCTACGCGGCGGGACCCTGGCTGGAACGCCAGCAGAAGCTGCGCGAAGCGGACCTGGAACCGTCGCAGCCCTGAGGGCCCCGCCGTCGGGCGCTACCTTCGGATGACCAGCCGGCCGATCAGCCGGCCGATCAGCCGGCCGATCAGCCGGCTGCTCAGCGGAGCTGGGTGGGGAGTGACTTCTCAAGCTGCGTCTGGCACTGGCTCGTGGCCTGCTGGGTGAGCGCATTGCGGGAGCACTGCTGGAATTCCTGGACCGGGTTGAAGAACGCGGCGGTGAACAGGACCAGCAGCACCATCACCGCCGAAACCACCAGCCCCGAAATGGTCCCGAAAAGCACCAGCTTGGATTCCTTCAGCCTGATGGCGCGGACCAGGACCACGATTCCGAGCACGATGCTCGCGGCCGTGAGGATGGCCGCCAGCCACAGGTACGCGACGTCCACCTGGTAGACGAAGAAGGAGCCCAGGACGGCAACAATGAAAATGCGGAACAGGTTGTGAGTCTTCGACAGTGACGCCTTCGCAGCATCGCTGAGGGGTTGCCGGGTCTGCTGGGGACTTGCGGGGTCCTTCGGGGGGTTCATGTTTTCCAGCCTACGCGAGCGGCCCCATAAGCTAGAGCCATGCGCATCGTTGTCCTCGTATCCGGTACCGGCTCCAACCTCCAGGCTGTCATCGACGCCGTCAAGGCGGGCGAGCTGGACGTGGAGATCGCCGCCGTCGGTGCGGACCGGCCGGGGACCTATGGTGTGGAACGTTCGGCGGCCGCCGGAATCCCGACGTTCGTGGTGGACTTCAAGGCCTACGCCGATCGTGCGGACTGGAACGCGGCGCTGACGGAAGCCGTGGCCGCGTATGAGCCCGACGTGGTGGTGTCCTCCGGCTTCATGCGGATCGTCAGCCCGGACTTCATCGACGCGTTCGAGGGCAAATACCTCAACACCCACCCCGCCCTGCTGCCCGCTTTCCCCGGAGCGCACGGCGTCCGCGATGCCATGGCCTACGGCGTCAAAGTCACCGGCTGCACGGTGCACTGGGCCGACGCCGGCGTGGACACCGGCCCCATCATCGCCCAGGAAGCTGTGGCCATCCGCGACGACGACACCGAGGACACCCTGCACGAACGCATCAAGGTGGTGGAGCGCAGGCTCCTGGTCTCGACCCTGGCGCAACTCGCCGCCGCGTGAGCTTCGCCTTCCCTTCCAGCCCAACTGACTCGCAATTAACGTCGTGAAACGCGGTTTTGACGACGTTAACTGCCAGTCAGTTGGGTGAAGCGGGGCTAACCTGTGGATAACTTCTGAGTCGGTGCTCCGGAATTGCAATCATGAGGAATGCGAGATCCGAGCCCACTGCCGTTCGGGCTGGGCGAAATGCCCTTCACTGTCTACGAAGCAGCCGACGCCGGCGTGAGCCCAGGGCGATTAAGGTATCGAATGCTGCGCGTCCCAAGCCGCGGCGTTCGCATCCCGAGTGATGCTGTGCCCTTGGAGCGCCTCGGCGTAGTCCGGCCCTACACGATCGTCACACCCTTTTCGGCCGCGTCCCATGCCACGGCCTTCACGCTGTGGGACTTTCCGGGGTTTCTCCCTGGTCAGGACGATGGTCGGATACATATCTCGCGGCCCGATGCCATGGCCATTCCGCGACGGAGAGGCGTAGTGGGGCATGTCGGACAGTTCTTCCCGGACGAAGTTGTCAGCCTGGATGGAGTGCTGATTACCAGCCGTGCGCGGACGTGGCTGGATTGCTCACGGAAGATGGGCATTGACGAACTGACCGTGGTTGCGGACCACCTCGTGAGGATTCCGCGGCCCGAATTCGAGGGGCGGACGGAGCCACATGCCACGCTGGAAGAGCTGGCGGACATGCTGGACCGGCATAAAGGAACCCCCGGCATTCGAAAGGCCCGGCTTGCCTTGGAACAGGCACGGGTGGGAGCCGATTCTGCACCGGAGACCCGGCTGCGGCTGGCGCTGGAAAGTGCCGGTCTGCCCGAGCCGGAACTGAACATGCCCACAGAGCTGCATGCCGGCGTCGTGCGTCAACCTGATCTGAGCTATCCGGAACACAAGGTGGCAGTGGAGTACGAAGGCGAGGGCCATTCCGATGCAGCGCAGATCGTCCGGGACATCGCCCGCGAGGAGGACTTCGCCTGGGCAGGATGGACCCTCGTCCGGATATCCAAACGCCACATGGAGAACGGAGCGAGGTCCGCCGTAGCGAAGGTCCGCGCAGCACTCCTCAGCCGCGGCTGGGTGCCCAAGTGACTGGCAGTTAATGTCGTGAAAAGCGCGAATGACGACGTTAACTGCGAGTCAGTTGGGAAGGGGAGAGGAAAGCGAAGCCCGCCTACGTCAGCGTCTGCTGCTTGGTCTCGGGGGAGAAGAACGCCATCCACAGCACCGACAGCAGGACCAGTCCGCCGGCCAGCGCGAAGGACGTCGCCAGGCCCAGCTGCGGCCACAGGACCGAGGCGAAGATCAACGGACCGAAGCCTGCCCCGAGCCGGGAGAACGTCGACGCCCAGCCGAAGCCCGTGCCGCGCAGGTCCGTGGGATACAGCTCGGAGACATAGGTGTACAGCACGGGGATGGCGACCTGCACGATGAACCCGAACACCAGCAGCCAGAACACGGCGGCGGACGGGATGTCCACTACGAACGCCACAATCACCAGGGTCACCGCGGACAGCGGTCCGGTGATCGCCAGGATCCACTTGCGGCCCACGCGCTCGACCAGCACTGCTGCCACCACCACGCCGAGGAGGCCGACGGCGGCCATGGATGCGGTGGTGAGGAAGGCCTTGTAGTCCTGGAAGCCGGCGCCGATCAGGATCCTCGGCATCCACGTCAGGGACAGGTAGTAGACCAGCAGGATACTGAAGAACAGGGACCAGGCGGCCGCCGTGATCTTCCAGTTGAACCGCCAGACGCGGACCAGCTGGAACCAGGCGCTGCCGGCGGAGAGGCGCGGCGCGTCCTGAGCGTCCGGGAGGCTGTAGGCGCGGGGCTCGGCACCCGTGGCCTTGACCAGGTCGTCAATGACTTTGGCCGCCTCGTCGCGGCGGCCCTTGCGGATGAGGAACAGCGGCGACTCCGGCACGCTGCGCCGCACCCAGAACACCAGCAGCGCCGGCAGCACCATCACCAGCATGGTCAGCCGCCAGTCGCCAAATACGGCCACCAGGCCCGCCGAAACGAAGCCGGCGAGGGCCGCACCCACGGGCCACCAGCCGTCCATCGCCGTGAGGACCTTGCCGCGCTGTTTCCGTGGCGTGAACTCACCCACCAGGGCATAGTCCACCGGGATGCACCCGCCCAGCCCGAATCCGGCCATGAAGCGGAACACGCAGAACCAGACGAAGTCGGGGGAGAAGGCACCCAGGACCGTGAACAGGGAGAAGATCAGCAGCGTGGCCGTGAAGGCCTTTTTGCGCCCGATCGTGTCCGCGATGGTGCCCCACACAAAGGCTCCGAGCGCCATGCCGATCAGGTTGGACGTCCCTACCCACGCAACTTCGCCGGGGGACAGCGCCCAGTGCGTGGACAGCAGCGGAATGAGGATCCCGTTCAGCGTCACGTCCCACGCATCGAACATGAAGCCCAGGCCGCCGATCAGGAAGATCCGCCCCTGGACTTTCCATCGCCACGGCAGTTCCTGGACCACTTGTTCGCCGCTGGGCACAGTGGTGTAAGTATTCATCTCGGCCTCCTGTGAAAACTCTACGTTGCACGGCGGGGTCCGTGCGCAGGCCTGCGCACCCTGCGCAGCCTTCACACTCGGGCGCGCAGGAAGGGCATCCCGCGGGACGCGATAAACTGGCCACATCCCCACCCAACCGCGGCACCCACCGTGTCAAAAGACGGAGACCTTTGTGAGCTTTACGCAGCTAGACCGTGTTCCCATCCGCCGAGCCCTGATCTCGGTCTACGACAAGACCGGTCTGGAGGAGCTCGCCAAGGGCCTGCACGAAGCAGGCGTCAAGATCGTTTCCACCGGCTCCACCGCCAAGAAGATCGCCGCCGCAGGCATCCCGGTGCAGGAAGTCGAGGAAGTCACAGGCTCCCCTGAGATGCTGGACGGCCGTGTCAAGACGCTCCACCCGCGCGTCCACGGCGGCATCCTGGCCGACCGCCGCGTCCCGGCCCACATGGAAACGCTGGCCGGCATGGAGATCGAGGCATTCGACCTCGTCGTCGTGAACCTGTACCCGTTCGTCGAGACCGTGAAGTCCGGTGCAGCGCAGGACGACGTCGTCGAGCAGATCGACATCGGAGGCCCCGCCATGGTGCGCTCCGCAGCGAAGAACCACGCCGCCGTCACCATCGTGGTGGACCCCACGTTCTACGGCAACGTTGTCCGCGCCGCCGCCGAGGGCGGCTTCGACCTGAAGACCCGCCAGCGCCTGGCTGCCAAGGCCTTCGCGCACACCGCCACCTACGACAACGCCGTGGCCACCTGGACCGCCAGCCAGTTCCTCGATGAGGACGGCGACGGCGTCATCGACTGGCCCGCCTACGCCGGCCTCGCGCTGGAACGCTCCGAGGTCCTCCGCTACGGCGAAAACCCGCACCAGCAGGCCGCACTGTACGTCGACAAGGCCGCTCCCGCGGGCATCGCCCAGGCCGACCAGATCCACGGCAAGGCGATGAGCTACAACAACTTCGTTGACGCTGACGCCGCCCTCCGCGCAGCCTTCGACTTCGCCGAGCCCGCCGTGGCCATCATCAAGCACGCCAACCCCTGCGGCGTGGCCGTCGGATCCGCGGATGCTGCCGACCCCATCGCCGATGCCCACGCCAAGGCGCACGCCTGCGACCCTGTCTCCGCGTTCGGCGGCGTCATCGCGGCCAACCGCACGGTCACCGCCGGCATGGCCAGCACCGTGGCCGGAATCTTCACCGAAGTGGTCATCGCACCCGGTTTCGAGCCGGAAGCCGTGGAGATCCTCTCCAAGAAGAAGAACATCCGCCTCCTGTCCCTGCCGGAGGGCTATGGCCGCTACCCTGCTGAAATCCGCCAGGTCTCGGGCGGCGTGCTCGTCCAGATCTCCGACAAGGTGGACGCCGACGGCGACAACCCCGCCAACTGGACCCTCGCCGCCGGCGAAGCCGCTGACGCCGCCACGCTGGCCGACCTGGCGTTCGCCTGGACGGCCTGCCGCGCCGCCAAGTCCAACGCCATCCTGCTGGCTTCCGACGGTGCCGCCGTCGGCATCGGCATGGGCCAGGTCAACCGGCTCGACTCCTGCAAGCTGGCCGTCGAGCGCGCCAACACGCTGGGCGTGACGGTGAGCTCGGATGTGGAGGGTGCCGGCGGTGCCACTAACGTCGGGACGACAGCAACAGGCGCCAGCACCGCCCCGCAGCGTGCCCGCGGCGCCGTCGCTGCCTCCGATGCGTTCTTCCCGTTCGCCGACGGGCTGCAGATCCTGATCGACGCCGGCGTCCGCGCCGTGGTCCAGCCCGGCGGTTCCGTCCGGGATGACGAGGTCATCGCCGCGGCCAACGCCGCGGGCATCACCATGTACTTCACGGGTGCGCGCCACTTCTTCCACTAGTCCCCACCGCCTCCCTAACCTCGCTGCGCTCGGCTAGGGAACCCGGGCGGCGTGGGCCCAGCTGCCACCCACGTACGACGGCGACCGAACCCGAAAAGGGGACGGTCGCCGTCGTCGTTAATTCAGTTACTCTGTTCAGCCCCGGTGTCGGGGTTCGATTCCGGCAACCGGACCTCCCGGGGTTTCGCTTCGGCCATCCGTTCCGGCGTCCAGTAGGCGATGATCTCCTCCGGGGCCCGGCTGATGCTGCTGTGGCTCACGCACTCATCGGCAGGCTCCGGGTTGTCAGTTCGCGGATGATGCACTTGAGTACGCCTGCTGGATGACGGAGCCCCAGTACGGACCGTACATGACCTCGGACCGGCTGCCGTAGCCGTAGCTGTTGACCGAGTTCTGGTAGCCGCTGGAGCCGGTGCCGATGAACCACGGACCGCCCGAGGAACCGCCGGTCATGTCGCACGGGATGCCCTGGGTCTGGTACTGCGGGCTGTACGGATCATTGCTTGCAGGCCCGGTGCAGCTCACCAGGGATGCGCCGTCGAACGGGGCGGCGGCGGGGTAACCGTAGGACTTGTAGGCCAGGCCGCGGGCAGCGTTGAACTGGACGCCCGATGCGCCCACGACGTCGGCCAGATTCTGGCCGTTGAGCTGGGAAACCACCGCGAATCCGGTGTCGTACTGCATGTCGCCGGCAGAGCTCCACTGGGTGGGCGTGTACAGGCCCTTGGCGGCCCACTTGCCGTACGGTGCGGCGCCGTCGAGGTACGCGGGGACGAAGATGAAGTTGGTGGCAAACGCGCCCGGTCCCTCATTGAGGCAGTGGCCGGCCGTGGACACGGTGTTCTTGTTGTTGGAAACCACAGAGTTGCCCGAGCAGACGTAGTTGCCGCCGCCCATGGTGAAGAAGACTTTGCCAATGTGGGACACCGGATTCTCGTCGGTGTGCAGCGGCGTCTTGCCCTTGCCGGCCTTGCCCGCGATCTTGGTGCTGGAACCCTTTTCCACTGCTGCGGCGGACGAAGCGTTGCCGCGCTGGAGGGCCTTGCTGGCCAGCACATCGCCGGGAACCGCTGTGCGCATGCGGTCGGCTGTCCAGTAGCTGGCGACATTCGTGCTGTCCACCGGCTGGCTGGCAACCTGCCCGCCGTCCTGGGCTGATGCGGGTGAGGCCATGGCCCCGCCGGCTGCGCAGACCGCAAGCAGTGCCGCGGCCGAGAGGCTCAAAAGGCTGGTGGCCAGAGTCTTCGATTTCGTCATGGTTGTCCTAACCAGTCGTGATGCGGCGGCCTCAGATGGTGGCCGCCGTTAGTGGTGGAGATGAACCTACCCAGCCATGACAAGTTTGTAAAGCAATACACGACTCTTGTATTGCAGATTTACAGACGGGGCTACCGGGTCCTCTGTCGGCAGTAGGCGGGGTCATGCTACGCGTCCCCATCGGCCCCGATGGGCGTCGACCCGCCCTACTCGGGTAAGTTAAGCATGTTGAAATAACGCCAGAGTTCCAGATGTATGTATACCTTCAGGAGACGCCCAAGCAATGGCCAAGATTATCTATACCCACACTGACGAAGCGCCCATGCTGGCCACCTACTCGTTCTTGCCGATTGTCGAGGCCTACGCGTCGACTGCCGGTGTGGAAGTGGAGACCCGCGACATCTCCCTCTCTGGCCGCATCATCTCCGTGTTCGGTGACTACCTCACCGAAGAGCAGCGGATCAGCGATGCCCTGGCCGAACTGGGCGACCTGGCGAAGAAGCCGGAAGCCAACATCATCAAGCTCCCCAACATCAGCGCGTCCATTCCGCAGCTGAAGGCGGCCATCGCCGAGCTCCAGGCCCAGGGCTACGACCTCCCGGACTACCCGGACAACCCCTCTTCCGACACCGAGACGGACATCCGCTCCCGCTACGACAAGATCAAGGGCTCGGCCGTCAACCCGGTCCTGCGCGAAGGCAACTCGGACCGCCGCGCGCCGCTGTCCGTGAAGAACTACGCCCGCCAGAACCCGCACTCCATGGGTGCATGGAGCCCGGAGTCGAAGACCAACGTGGCCACCATGGGCGCCGAGGACTTCCGCTCCAACGAGAAGTCCGTGGTCATCGAAGCTGACGACACCCTCAAGATCCAGCTCGTCAAGGAAGACGGCACCGTCAAGGTCCTGAAGCGCGGATTCCCCGTCCTGGCCGGCGAAGTGGTTGACGGCACCGTGATGCGCGCCGCTGCACTGGATGAATTCCTGGCCGCCCAGGTTGCCCGTGCCAAGGAAGAGGGTGTGCTCTTCTCCGCCCACCTCAAGGCCACCATGATGAAGGTCTCCGACCCCATCATCTTCGGCCACGTGGTCAAGGCCTACTTCGCCGAACTGTTCGACACCTACGGCGAGCAGCTCGCCGCCGCCGGCCTGAGCCCCAACAACGGCCTGGCATCCATCCTGGGCGGCCTCGAAGAGCTCCCCGAAGATGTCCGCGAAGGCGTACAGGCTGCCATCAAGAAGGGCCTGGAAGAAGGCCCCGCACTGGCGATGGTGGACTCTGACAAGGGCATCACCAACCTGCACGTTCCCAGCGACGTCATCGTTGACGCTTCGATGCCCGCCATGATCCGGTCCTCCGGCCACATGTGGGGCGCGGACGGCAACGAAGCTGACACGCTCGCGGTCCTCCCGGACAGCAGCTACGCCGGCATCTACCAGGTTGTCATCGACGACTGCCGCGCCAACGGCGCCTTCGACCCGACCACCATGGGCACCGTCCCGAACGTGGGCCTCATGGCACAGGCCGCAGAGGAATACGGCAGCCACGACAAGACCTTCGAAATCCAGTCCGCCGGCACCGTCCAGCTCGTGGACAGCAAGGGTGCCGTGCTGATCGAACACCAGGTGGCACCGGGCGACATCTGGCGCGCCTGCCAGGCAAAGGACGTGCCGATCCGTGACTGGGTCAAGCTGGCCGTCACCCGCGCCCGTGCCTCCGAAACTCCGGCCGTGTTCTGGCTGGACGAGGAGCGCTCACACGACGCCAACCTGATCACCAAGGTCAAGGAATACCTCAAGGAACACGACACCGAGGGCCTCCAGATCGAAATCATGTCCCCGGTGAAGGCCACCGCCTTCACACTGGAGCGCATCCGCAAGGGCGAGGACACCATCTCGGTGACCGGCAACGTCCTCCGCGACTACCTCACGGACCTGTTCCCCATCCTGGAACTGGGCACCAGCGCCAAGATGCTCTCTGTGGTCCCGCTGATCAACGGCGGCGGCCTCTTCGAAACCGGTGCAGGCGGGTCCGCCCCGAAGCACGTCCAGCAGCTGCTGAACGAAAACCACCTGCGCTGGGACAGCCTGGGTGAGTTCCTGGCCCTCGCAGTCAGCTTCGAGCACCTTGCCACCACCACGGGAAACAAGCGTGCCCAGGTCCTCGCCGACACCCTGGACCGCGCCACCGGCACGTTCCTGCTCGAGAACAAGTCCCCGCGCCGCAAGGTGGGGGAGCTGGACAACCGCGGAAGCCACTTCTACCTGACCAAGTACTGGGCCCAGGAACTGGCCAAGCAGACCGACGACGCCGAGCTGGCCGCCGATTTCGCCGCTGTCTCCGCAGCGCTGAGCTCCAACGAGGACACCATCGTGGCCGAGCTCCTCGCAGTCCAGGGCTCCCCGGTGGACATCGGCGGTTACTACCACCCGGATGTAGCCAAGGTTGCCTCGGTGATGCGTCCGTCCGCGAAGTTCACTGAAGTGCTGTCGGGCCTGGCCAAGTAGCCAGACCCGGAAAGCGCGAAAACGCCCTGCCTCCCATCTCGGGAGGCAGGACGTTTTTCGTCAGCGCTGAACGTGCTTGCCGAACGGCGGTTCGGTTGCCATGTCTGGGTCCGTATTCACGGGCCGCTCCGTGGGCTCCGCGTCGTAGCCGACTTCCTCCTCGAGGGGAACCGCGGTGGTGGCTGCAAGCGGAACGCCGCTACCGGCGGCCGTGCCGCCGCTGACCTCGCTGTCGCTGACGCGTTCGCGCCAGGCGCCGGTCTCCACTTCGCGTTCCTCAATGAACTTCTTGAAACGCTTGAGGTCCGAGGCCACCTGGTGCGAATCAAGCCCGACGGCGGCTCCGACCTTCTCCACCGCGGAATCCGGCTCCCACGCGAGTTCAACGCTCACCCTGGTTTCGGTCGGGTTGAGTGCTTCGAACCATACGGTCCCCGCATTGCGCGGCTCGTCCAGGCTTTCCCACGTGATGCGCTGGTCAGGCTGTTGAACGGTGATCCGGGCGTCATATTCCCGCTTGACGCCTGCGATGCTGGTTTTGAAGTGAACGGTGGTGTCGTCGAGTTGCCGGACCGAGTCCACACCGCTCATGAAGTGCGGAAAGTCCTCGAACTGGGTCCACTGGTTGTAGGCCTGGCTCAGCGGGACGTTCACATTAATGGATTCCTGGACAGTTGCCATGCGTACATCACTCCTTCAGCTGGCGGGCCGCTGGCCCGCGGTTCTGATCTCGTTGCGGGCTTCGTGGGCCCGTTTAACCAACCTAGCGATATTCAGGCCAAATAGTAAGTTTGCTGATGAACGTTCCTCTGGTCCGTTGTGGTCAAGCTGCGCCGGCTCAGTCGTCCTTGTCTTTGCCTTTTTCGCCCTTGCCCGGCCCGGAGCCTCCCTGGGCGGGCGCAGGAATCTGGACCTGTGACGGCGGCTCAGCAGCTTGGGAGGCCGCGGCAGCTGCGGCCGCCGCTTCTGCTGCAGCGGTTTCTGCGGCGGCCGCTTCTGCCGCCGCTGCAGCTTCGGCTTGAGCCTGCGCCGCTACCAAGTCGGCGCGGACTGCTTCGATTGCCTTCGTGATGCTCTGGTGGCGCTTGAAGGAAACGCCCCCGTCGGCCGCCGAGGCGTCAAGCTGCGCGACAAGCTCGTCCAAGGACTTCAGGGCTGCGACAGGATCATTGCCGGCAGCGGCCTCGGAAACATTCAGCACCTTGGCCTGCAGTTGTTGGGCGGCATCGTTTTGGAGGTCGGGGGCTGCGGCGCTGCAGCCGGCCAGGGTGACGGAAATCAGACCCGCCGCCAGAACAGTT
This sequence comes from Arthrobacter oryzae, assembly GCF_030812315.1. Classification (GTDB taxonomy): domain Bacteria; phylum Actinomycetota; class Actinomycetes; order Actinomycetales; family Micrococcaceae; genus Arthrobacter; species Arthrobacter oryzae_B. Next base: position 36,539 of record NZ_JAUSSM010000011.1, read on the forward strand.
CGCCAGCGGCTGACTGATGACCGGTCGGTGCGGGGCGTCGACGGTGAACTCACGGTTCCACGCTTTTCTGTAGTTGGTCGAGGTGCTCTCCCAAGGTGCCGGTGACCGTCGGGTATCGAACAGGAGACGGTGCTTCGGGTGTCTGGACGGACAGGAAGACCACAGCGGCGACTGCCAACGCGGCCAACACTGCCAGCGTGGCCGCCAGCCTGCCCCGTGTGCCCAACGAGCGAATGCGCAGGCCCATGCTGGTGCGTGCCGGGCTAGGCCCCGTGGAATTCACCGGAGCCGTTGTGCGCGGGCCTGTCTCCCAATCCCTAGTCCTGATGTTTTCGGGGACAGCAAGGGGCGGACGCGACGGGGGTGCGGGAAGTACCCGGGTGGGCTCCTCAGCCGTGGTGCCGGGCGCGGAGTCCGGAGAGACCAAAGCCTGCCGAAGGGCGGCCTCAAGATCAGCGGCCGTCGGACGATCCAGAGGGTTCAGTGCTGTCATCGAGGTGATGAGCCGGGACCACTCGGCGGGAACATTGCCGGGGATTTCCGGGGAACGGTGCAGGCGCGCCACGGCGGACTCAATGGCACCTCCGGGATACTCCACCGCGCCCTTAATGCATTCGAGCAATACGAGGCCAAGGGAATAGATGTCGCTGGCGGGACCAAGGTCGGTGCCGCGCGCCTGTTCCGGGCTCAGGTAGGCGGCAGTCCCCACCATGGTCCCGGTTGCGGTCAGCCGCGTGCCGTCGATGATCCTGGCGATCCCGAAATCCGTCAGTTTGGGACGCAGGGGTTCGCCCGGCCTTACCTGTACCAGCAGGATATTGGCCGGCTTGATGTCACGATGGATGATGCCCAGGTTATGGATATAGGCCAGGGCATCGGCCACGCCGGCTCCGATCACCGCCAGTTCATCCAGAGGCACGGGGCTGTGCCGGATCCGGGTCCGCAGGTCCTGTCCCTCAACGAGCTCCATGGTGAGGAACGGGCGCGGCTCTTCAGGCACACGGGAATCGATGCCCGCATCGAACAGCGTCACAAGGCTCGGGTGGTTCAGCGTGGCGAGGAGTTCGATCTCCGCCTCTTGGCGCTTGAGCTCGTCGGCGTCGGTGGATTGCGGGGCAAATAGCTTCAGTGCAACATCCCGGCCGAGGTTCTCGTCCCTGGCCGTGTAGACCGACGCCATGCCGCCGCGTCCGATGACCTCGCCGAGACGATAGCGGCCGCCTAGGACCTCCGCCGTATCACTGGGCGAACTCTCCACGATGTCCCCATCCTTTTCAGCGTTCCGTCGGAGCGCACTCCAAGAATGATACGGGGAGGGGCATGAGTTTTCATAAGGGTGCTTGGTAGTCCAATTGAAGGGATGCCTGTGTACCGGAATCACCGCGGGCAGCGGCCTGGCCCGGGAGGCCTTGAGGGGCTTCCCGGGCCGTTCCTGTGGATATTCCTAAAGCCTGGACGGACAGGACGCGAATAGGGACCGCCATCCTGTCCGTTGCCGGACTAGGCCTTCTTCCGCCGGTACAGCACCAGCATGATGGTCATGCCTGCCGCGAGGAGAAGCAGGGCCGCCGTCAACAGTTCAACGTTGGCCCCCGTGTTGGCGAGCATCTTTGCATCAGCCCCGGCCGAGGTGTTGGCGAGAGCCGCTGCGGAGGTGTTGGCGATAGCCGCTGCTGAGGTGTTGGCGTTCGTACCGGTCGGCGTTGCAGCCGTGGCATGCATGCCGGTTCCGGTAGCCGCGCCGCCGGGGTTGTTGATGCCTGGGACGATGCCGCCCGGCTCGACGCCCGTAGCGGGAGCACCCGGGTTGGTTGTACCCGGGACGGTCACACCAGGGACCGTGCCGCCGGGGACGGTTCCCCCGGTTGAAGGACCGCCGGTCGCCGGTCCGCCGATCCCCAGGTCAACACCGAGGTCGATCCCCAGGTCAATGCCAAGGTCGCCCGAGGTGTCGGTGCCCGTATCGGTTGATCCGCCAAAACCGAGGTCGACACCCAGATCTACAGCGGTCTCAGTGCCGTTGTTGGTGCCGGTGCCGAGTCCGAGGTCTACGACTGCTGCGACGTCGGCAGTGGTGTTGTCGGTACCCGTGGCGCCGCTCCCGTTGCCGAGGTTGACGTCTACGACGGCGGCGACGTCAGCGGTGGTGTTGTCGGTTCCGGCGGTGCCGTTGTTGGTGCCGACTCCGAGGTCTACGACGGCGGCGAGGTCAGCGGTAGTGGTGTTGTCGGTTCCTGTCGTTCCACCGTTGCCGAGGTTGAGGTCGACGATTGCGCCGAGGTCAGCCGTGGTGTTGTCGGTTCCGGCGGTGCCGTTGTTGATGCCGAGTCCGAGGTCTACGACGGCGGCTACGTCGGCGGTGGTGTTGTCGGTTCCGGCGGTGCCGTTGTTGGTTCCGAGTCCGAGGTCTACGACGGCGGCTACGTCGGCGGTGGTGTTGTCGGTTCCGGCGGTGCCGTTGTTGGTTCCGAGTCCGAGGTCTACGACTGCGGCGACGTCGGCGGTGGTGTTGTCGGTTCCTGTCGTTCCGCCGGTGCCGTTGTTGGTTCCGAGTCCCAGGTCTACGACGGCGGCTACGTCGGCGGTGGTTGTGTCAGGTCCTGTCGTTCCGCCACCACCGTTGCCGAGGTTGACGTCTACGACGGCAGCGACGTCGGCAGTGGTCGTATCCGATCCTGCCGTACCCACGCTGCCGTTGGCGAGGTTGACGTCCACGACGGCGGCTACGTCGGCGGTGGTCGTATCCGCTCCTGCCGTACCCACGCTGCCATTGCCGAGGTTGACGTCCACGACGGCAGCGACATCGGCAGCGGTCGTATCCGATCCTGCCGTACCCGCGCTGCCGTTGCCGAGATTGATGTCGACAACTGCGCCAAGATCGGCGGTGGTGTTTTCCGGCGTTGAGTCACCCAGTAGGCCCAACGACGAGTTTGCGGCAACAGCCGCTGAGACCGTGGCGGTAGTGCCGGATGTGAGACCATCCGTCCCGCTCGTTGTATCCGCTGCGCTGGCAGCGGTTGTGCCGAGGGCTAATAGCCCTCCGGCAAAGAGGGTGCTGAGCAGCCCTCTGCTGATATTTGCGTGCATTGTGATTTCTCCTGAAAGTTGTTGTTGGGCGCCCAAGGCAGCCCGAATGGCCGTTTTCCGCGCACAGGCGCAGAAGGGCCCAACTAGTCAGGAGATGAACCGGGGTCGAAAGACACCGGTGCGGGGGAACTTTGCAGGGGGCCGCTGACGGGGAATACACCAGTCAGGGGAACGTTCAGGTGGAAAGTTGATAGCCAGGCGGAGCCGCCGGGGCCGGCGCCTGACGACTGGCTGGTCCCCGAACCGGAGCCGGGAACAGCCGGAGGCTCATGAGGGACCGGAGCGCCGCCAGCGTTACCGGGGGATTCGAAGTTCCCAGCAGGCGAGGTGGAAGACCGCGCCGAGCCAAGGTTGGCGACCGGCAACGACACCGCGTGCTCGGACGTTACCGACGGCCCGGAACTAAGGAGGTCAGCGCCAAACCGCGCTCCCGGGGCCGGCCCGGCTCCGGTACCGCCGTCGAAAGCGGAAGAATCCGTAACAGCCGCAAGGCTGGGGGCCAGGGCTTCACTGCCCGGAATGGGAGGTGAGAGCGTATGCGTGCCCGGAAGCAGCTCGCCTACCGGTTCAAGAACGGGCTCTAGAACGGGCAGGGCCTCGCTCGCGGCGGGCAAAACGGTGTGGGCGGCTTCAGTCGCAATTGTGTCGGCGGCCGCGACCGCCGGTGCTGTGACCGTGCCGACGGTGCCGCTGGGCACAATTTGGTTCACCACCGGAACAGCTTCGATGAGGTAGTCCACGGTGCCGGTTGCCGCCCCGGTGAGAGGCTGAAGCAGACCCGCTGGTTCGGGGACCACTGGCCGGGTCGGAGGTGCCGCAACAGCAGGTGCGGCGACGCTAGGTGCCTGCACCGCCTCGGGACGGACAGCGTGCACCACGGAGGCCAGGGTGTCGTTGACGGGGGTAGCGGCAGTGCCGGCCACCGATGAAAGGGACGAGCTGATGCCGCCCAAGAGTGAACCTGGATCTGATGTCGAATCGGCGTTGGCGGCAGGTGCTGAAAGCGTCAGCCATGCCGTTGCTGCCGCGCCTGCAAGAAGCAGCGGACGGAGCGTGCGCCATGGAAAACGTGCTGATTCCATCCGCAACACACCCCGATGCTCCTCGAAAAATCGACGATTGCCTACAGCCTAGGCACGACCAAGAGCAGGAGTCCAGACCTTTCCGGCTTATAGTCCGGCGAATTGAGTATTTTCCGGCGGAGATCAATCCGGTCAGTGTGCATCATTCGGGTAGCTCACGCCGAGCTGGGCGCGCACGCCGTCGAACAGCCTCATGACATTCAGCGAATCCTCAAGCGGCATGACCGGGCTCTCCGTGAGTCCCTGCTGGACGCATCGGGTGACCTCGCGGAGCTCGTAGCTGTAGCCACGGCCCACCACGTCGAAGCGTTCGACCCTCGGGTCATCCATGCCGATTCTTACAAGCAGCTCCCTGGGGTTATTGATTGAGCCGATGGACTGCAAATACCCCAGGTTTCCAGCGACGGTGGCAGTTCGCGGACCGTAGGCAGTGAGCGACGACGTCAGCTGGGCCTGGGCTCCATGGTGGTATCCGAGTGTCAACGCGTTCTGGGCATCCACGCCGTCGTCGTTCACGGTGCCGGTGGCACTAACGGACTGGGGCAGGCCCAACGTTCCCAGCGCCCACAACAGCGGGTAAACGGTCAGGTCAAGCAGTGCGCCGCCGCCGTCCTTAAGGGCCCAGATACGTGCGGTGGGGGAGTAGACCGCCGGGAAGCCGAGATCCGCGGTGACCCACTGGACAGCTCCGAGTTCCCCGGACGCGGCGATATCGAACGCACGCTGCATGCTGGGCAGGAACCGGCTCCACATGGCTTCCATCAGGAAGAGCTTCCTGGAACGGGCAAGGGCCACGAGCTCGGCAGCTTCCCGCGCGTTGATGGTCAGGGCCTTTTCGCACAGCACGTGCTTGCCTGCTTTGAGTGCCGCCAGTGCAACTTCGTAGTGCTGGGCGTGTGGAGTGGCCACATAGACAACGTCCACGGAGCTGTCCGCCAACAGCCGCTGGTAGCCTGTGCCGATGGAGTCGTCACCGTACGATTTGGCAAAACCGTACTTGGCCGCGAACGCATCAGCCGTAGCCTGGGTCCTGGAGCTGACCGCGTAGAGTTCCGCATCGGCGAGATGGGCGAGGTCCTGCACCACTAACTGGGCAATGCCGCCTGTTGCTACTACTCCCCACCGCAGCGTGCGTCCTGTGGCGGAACGGGGATCCTGGTCGGACTGGCTGAACAGCCACGGCTGCGCGATGGGGGCACTCATTGTGCCATCCTCTCACTCAGCTGGGAGAGCGTTCAGGAAATACGCGCAGGTACTGAGAGAGCGTCCGAATATTTCATGCAAGAAGTGAGAGAGCGTCGGTTCAAAGGCAGCAGGAGCTGAGAGAGGGTTCCTTCGACCCTCCCTCAGCCGCCGCTTACGAAGAGGCGGCCGCTCCGACACTGGCACGAGCCGGCTCTTCGACAAGGCGCCCCTGCTGCAGCCGGAACCGGCGGTCCGTCTTGTTGGCGAGCGAGCGGTCGTGCGTAACCACCAGGATGGTGGTGTTGTGGTCGTGGCTCAGCGAACTGAGGAGCTCGATGATGTGCTCGCCGGTCTGCTCATCCAGGTTGCCCGTGGGCTCGTCAGCGAGGATGAGCTTGGGCTCGTTGGCCAGTGCCCGGGCAATCGCCACACGCTGCTGCTCCCCGCCGGACAGGCGGTTGATGCGGCGCACGTGCTTCTCCGGATCCAGCTGCACTTGCTCCAGCAGTTCCTTGGCCCGTGCAAGCCGCGCGGCCTTCCGGATCCCGGCGAACTCCATCGGCAGCATCACGTTGTCCACCGCCGACAGGTTGGGGATCAGGTTGAACTGCTGGAACACGAAGCCGATGTCGCGGCGCCGGTATTCGGTCAGCTTGCCGTCCGGCATGCTGGCCAGGCTGACGCCGTTGACGACGACGTCTCCGCTGGTGGGCTTGTCCAGCGCTCCCAGCAGGGACAGCAGGGTGCTCTTGCCGCTGCCGCTCTTGCCCACGATGGAGGCGAGCGTGCCCTGTTCGAGTTCGAAGCTGACGTCGTTGACGGGTTTGATGGTGCGGTCGCCGGACTTGAAGGTGCGGACGAGGTTCTTGACTTCGATCATGGCTACTCTCCTCGGAGGACTTCGATGGGGCGGATGCGGGCGGTAAGAAGTGCGGGGACAAGTGCTCCGATGATGGCGACGCCGAACACTGCTGCGATGCCGGCGGCGATCACACCGGGCGAGGCGCTCGCGGTGACGGTGGTCAGCAGCTGGGACGCTCCGCCGAACGGCCCCCCAGAGGGAAGACCAGCGCCGCCGGGGAAACCGGCCGCCCCGCCGGGCATGCCGCGCCCGGTGGTCGCCGCCGTCGTACTGCTGTTGGAGCTGATCAGCGCGGAGGCGATGCCACCGCTGGCGAAGGAAGCGACGGCGGCACCCACCACGCTGCCGAGCGCCACCAGGACCAGCGCCTCAAGGACGAACTGGAATCCGATGGTGCGGTTGGGGGCGCCGATCGCCTTGAGCACTCCGATTTCACGGCGGCGCTCGCGGACCAGCATCACCATGATCAGGAGAATGATCAGGCCGGCCGTGCCCAGCGCCGCAACGAACGCGATGAACGAGATGTTCTTGACGCTGTCCAGCGAGCTGACGGCCGTCTCGAGGTTCTGGCCCTGAGTGACGTCAGCCTTGTCGGTGCCGAGCGCGGACTGCAGGGCGGTCTTGGTGGAATCGACGTTTTCCAGGGTGTCGACGGTGACGATCATGGTGGACAGCTCACCGGGCAGTTCGGCCAGCGTCTGGGCGGAGGAAAGCGTGATGTACAGGGCGTTGTTGCCGAACGTGGTGCCAGCGTCGAACAGGCCGGCCACGGTGTAGGTCTTGTCGTTGATGGTGAATGTGGAGCCCACCTTCAGCCCGTTCTTTTCGGCGAGGGTGGTGCCCAGGAGCGCGTTGGTGGATTCTGCGGTGTAGTCGCCCAGGCCGGTGCCTTCCGTGATCTCGAGGGCCTTGCCGGTGCTGTCCACCTCAGCGCCGATGCCCGTCGCCGTGATCGGGAGGCTGCGGACGGGCTGGGTGGCAGCGGTGCTGCCGGTGGTTCCTTCAGCGGCCTGGTTGCGGCCGCCGAGCGTTCCGGCGTCGACGGCGGCGGTGAGGCTGGTGGTCAGCGTGGTGGTGGTCTGCCCGCCCGGTCCGCCCTGGCCGCCACCGGGACCGGCTGCCTGGGTTCCGGCTCCTTGGGTTCCGGCGGCGGACTGTGCGGCGGCTTCGGTGGCATTGCGCAGACGCAGCGCCTTGGTGCCGACGACGGAGCTTACGTTGGGTACTGCGGCAGCGGTTGCGGCCTGCTCTGCCGTGAGCGGCTCGCCGCCGCCCTCGAAGCCCTGGCCGCCGGCCGGGTTGACGGTCAGTACGGTACCCACCGATGCGTTCAGTTCGGTGACTTTGGCGGCCACCGCCTGGTTGGCTACCAGCATGGACAGGGCCAGGCTGATCGCCACGGCCAACACCGCCACCACGGCCCCGGTTCGGACCTTGTTTCTGAAGGCATTGCCTACACTTCGGGCGAGGACGCTCACGGTACTCCTAGGATCTCGTGCCGGACGGGATGACCGGCTTGCTGATCCCACAGTGGCGGGCGCGGCTGTGCGGAGGACGGGCCGAAGCTATGTTTGCGCTGTGAAGGTCCGGCGGTGCGGTCCGGGGAGAATGCGAAGGGCCCCGGTCCCACCCTGTCGGGTGGGCCGGGGCCCTTGGCTTGCAGGCGCCGAAACGCGGCCTATGCAGTGATCGACTACTTGGTGATCGGGCCGAGGACCGGATCGTCGACGTAGGCCGTCTTGACGTTCTCCTTGGTCACGATGACCGGCTCGAGCAGGTAGGCCGGAACGGTCTTGACCGTGTTGTTGTAGGACTTGTCATCGTTGATCTCAGGCGTCTTGCCGGCCTGGATGTCCTTGACCATGGTGATCGCGTGCTCAACGAGCTTGCGGGTGTCCTTGTTGATGGTGGAGTACTGCTCGCCGGCCATGATCGACTTGACGGACTCAACCTCGGAGTCCTGGCCGGTGATGACCGGAAGCGGCTTGCCAGCAGCCTTGACGGACGTCAGGACTGCACGCGCCAGGGTGTCGTTCGGGGACAGGACGCCGTCCAGGGAAGCGGTGCCGTAGCTGCCGGTCAGCAGGGTGTCGGCCCGACGCTGGGCGTTCTCCGCCTTCCAGCCCTGGGTAACGGCCTGCCCGAACGAAGTCTGGCCGGACACTACCTTCAGCGTCCCGTCGTCGATCTTCGGCTGGAGGATGCTCATGGCGCCGTCGAAGAAGACCTTCGCGTTGGCGTCATCCGGAGAACCGGCGAACAGTTCGATGTTGTACGGGCCGGAAGGCTTCTTGGCCTTCATGCCGTCCAGCAGCGCCTGGCCCTGGAGTTCACCCACCTTGAAGTTGTCGTAGGCCACGTAGTAATCCACGTTCTCGGTGTTAAGGAGCAGGCGGTCGTAGGCGATGATGGTGGCGCCGGAGTCCTTGGCCTGCTTGAGCTGGGTACCCAGCTGGGCGCCGTCGATGGCACCCACGATGATGACCTTTGCACCCTTGGTGACCATGGCGCTGATCTGGTTCTGCTGCTCGGAGACGCCGCCGTTGGCGAACTGCACGTCGGCCTTGAAGCCGGCTCCGTTCAGGCCGTCGTTGAACAGCTTCTCGGCCAGCACCCAGTTTTCACTGGTCTTCTGGGGGAGCGCGACGCCGATCGAGGAGTTCTGGGGGAATGCCTCGCCGCCCGTGCCACCACCCGTGGTGCCGGTTTCGGAGCGGCCGCAGGCTGTCAGCGCCAGTGCCGCAATAGCAGCGATTGCTGCTGCCTTTCCTGCTTTACCAATCATTTGCATTGCTTGGTTCACTTTCTATAGATGGTGTGCGGAGAATCGTGGGGAAGCGCTCAGGCTTCCTTGCGGATGACGTCCTTCGTGGCTGTGGTCTCGTCCGGCTGCAGTTCCGAGCTCTTGCCCCCGAAGTTCTTCATCATCATGCCGATGATCGACTTCTTGCCCTGCGTCTTGTTGTAGACGTCGAAGGCAACGGCGATCAGCAGGACCAGGCCCTTGATGATCTGCGTGAGGTCGGCCCCAACGCCCAGGAGCTGCAGGCCGTTGTTCAGTACAGCCATGACCAGGCCACCAACGATCGAGCCGATCACGGTGCCCACGCCACCGGTCACGGCGGCGCCGCCGATGAACACAGCCGCGATGGCGTCCAGTTCCCAGCCGACGCCGTCGAACGGGCCGGAGGCGGTGGAGCGGCCAACGAAGATCATGCCGGCCAGGCCGGCCAGGATCGACATGTTCATCATCACCAGGAAGTTGACCTTCTTGGACTGGACGCCTGAGAGCTCGGCGGCGTGCCGGTTGCCGCCGACAGCGTAGATGTGGCGGCCGACGATGGTCTTGGAGGAGATGAAGCCGTAGATGATGACCAGGACGGCCAGGATCAGGCCCGGGATGGGGAACGACGTGCCCGGGCGGCCGGTGGCGAACAGGTACGTGGCGTACAGGATGGCGCCGCAGATCAGGACCAGCTTGAGGATCATCACCCAGGCTTCGGGGACTTCGGCACCCAGCGCGATGGCCCGGCGACGGGAACGGACTTCGCTGAAGATCACGAAGGCCACGGCCAGCAGGCCCAGGAGCAGGGTGAGGTTGTTGTACCCGGTGCTGGGTCCCACCTCGGGGAGGTAGCCGGATCCGAGGTACTGGAAGTCATTGGGGACCGGGATGGTGTTGGACTTGCCGACGAACTGGTTGAACCCGCGGAAGAGCAGCATGCCGGCTAGGGTCACGATGAAGGCAGGGATGCCCACGTAGGCAGTCCAGAACCCTTGCCAGGCCCCGATCAGCGCCCCAAGGGCCAGGCCCAGCAGGACACCCACGTACCAGGGGATGCCCCAGTCACGGATCGCCAGGGCCACGGTGACGCCGACGAAGGCCGCGACGGAGCCGACGGACAGGTCGATGTGGCCGGCAATGATCACCAGGACCATGCCGATGGCCAGGATCAGGATGTAGGAGTTGCCGTTGAAGAGGTTGATGACGTTGCCCGGGGTAAGCGTGCGGCCCTCAGTGAAAATCTGGAAAAAGACGATCAGTGCAACCAGGGCGAAGATCATGCCGAATTGGCGGGTGTTGCCGCCAAAGAGCTTCTTGAGCGCGTTCATTGTTTCGGTCCTTGTGTCTGGAAGGTTCTGGAGGTATCCACAGGGTCAGGCCGCGGTCTTGCGGGCGGATGTCATGAGCTTCATCAGGCTTTCCTGGCTGGCATCGTCCTTGTCCAGGACACCTGTGATGGCGCCTTCGAAGATGGTGTAGATGCGGTCGGAGAGGCCCAGCAGCTCGGGCAGCTCGGAGGAAATCACGATCACTCCCTTGCCCTGGTTGGCCAGCTGCTGGATGATGCCGTAGATCTCGTACTTGGCGCCGACGTCGATGCCGCGGGTGGGTTCGTCAAGAATCAGCAGGTCCGGGTCGGTGAACATCCATTTCGCGAGCACCACTTTCTGCTGGTTGCCGCCCGAGAGCTTGGCTACGCCTTCTTCCACCGAGGGCGTCTTGGTCCGCAGCGATTTCCGGTACTGCTCCGCAACGGTGAACTCCTTGTTGGGGTCCACCACGTTGTGCTTGCTGATCTTCTTGAGGTTGGCCGCAACCGTGGTGGTCTTGATGTCGTCCAGCAGGTTCAGTCCCAGGGACTTGCGGTCCTCCGTGACGTAGCCCAGTCCGCTGTCGATCGCCTGGCGGACGGTGCGGAGCGTGATCTCCTTGCCGTCCTTGTAGATCTGGCCCGAGATGAACCGCCCGTACGAGCGGCCGAACACGGAGCGTGCCAGCTCGGTGCGGCCGGCGCCCATCAGCCCGGCGAAACCGACGATCTCGCCGCGGCGGACGAAGAAGTTGGAGTTCTTGCAGACCATCCGGTCCTGGATCTGCGGGTGGCCCACGTTCCAGTCCTTGACCTCGAAGAAAACCTCGCCGATCTTTGGTTCGTGGTCCGGGAACCGTGATTCCAGGGTCCGGCCCACCATGCCTTTGATGATGCGGTCCTCGTCGACGCCGTCGGCCTTCACATCGAGGGTCTCGATGGACTTGCCGTCCCGGATGATGGTGATGGAGTCGGCGATCTGTTCGATCTCGTTGAGCTTGTGGGAAATGATGATGGACGTGATCCCGCGGCCCTTGAGCCCGAGCATGAGGTCCAGCAGGTGCTGGGAATCGGATTCGTTGAGGGCTGCTGTGGGCTCGTCCAGAATCAGCAGCTTCACCGACTTGCTCAATGCCTTGGCGATTTCTACGAGCTGCTGCTTGCCGACGCCGATTTCCTTGATGGCGGTGTCGGGATCTTCGCGAAGTCCGACCCTGGCCAGCAGCTCAGTGGAACGCGTCCGGGCCTCGGCCCAGTCGATCACGCCTCGCTTGGTGGGTTCGTTGCCCAGGAAGATGTTCTCCATGATGGACAGCTCGGGGATAAGCGCGAGCTCCTGGTGGATGATCACGATGCCGGCATGCTCGCTGGCACGGATGTCCTTGAACTGCTGGACCTCGTTTTGGTAGACGATGTCGCCGTCGTAGCTGCCGTACGGATATACGCCGGACAGGACTTTCATGAGGGTGGACTTGCCGGCGCCGTTCTCACCACAGATTGCGTGGATCTCGCCGGCCTTCACCCGCAGGCTTACCTCGGACAAAGCTTTAACGCCGGGGAATTCCTTGGTGATGGACCGCATCTCGAGAAGGATCGGATCACTTTGCGTGGTCTGGGACGTCATATGCCCTTACGCCTCCAATGCATGACTTCGTTGTCCGCCCCGCAAACCGCAGGGCCGTCTGATGAAAAAGTAAACTGGATCACAGCCCTTGTCGTCAAGTCTTTAACGCAACAGCCAGATAACGAAAAGGTCAGGAGCGGCGAATTCCCGCATGCTGGAAGACGAGTGCGGCCGCCCCGAGCGCCTCCGCCCGGTCACCCAGCGAGGACATGGTCAGCTTGGTGGTCTCACCGATCACGGGCACCGCATGGCGGACCAGCCCCCGTCGGATGGGGTCCAGGAGCAGGTCTCCCAGCCCGGCCAGCGGACCGCCCACCACAATGACTTCAGGGTTGATGAGGTTGGCTACGTTGCCCAGGGCCCGGCCCACGGCCAGGCCTGCGTCGTCCACTACCCGCAGGGTGGCGGAGTCCCGCTCCAGCGCCTTGCGGACGATGTCCTCGGCGCTGAGCGGCTTCTCCTCGCCGCGGCCCAGGAGCTCGATCATGGTGGTTGTGGAGGCAATGGTTTCAAGGCATCCCCTGTTTCCGCAGCGGCAGATGAGGCCGTGCTCATGGATGGTGGCGTGGCCGATTTCGCCGGTGATGCCCACGTTGCCGTAGTACGGGGCGCCGTTCAGGATCAGGCCCGCGCCGATGCCCGAGCCGATCTTCATGAACATCAGGTTACTGATGCCACTGTGGGGTCCCCAGGTGACTTCGGAGAGCGCGCCCAGATTGGCGTCGTTGTCAACAAAGACGGGGAAATTCAGCGTGTCCTCGAGGTGCTGGAGGATGTTGATTCCCACCCACTCGGGGAGGATCGCACCTTGCGCGACGGTGCCCGTGCGGCGGTCGATGGGACCCGGAATTCCGACGCCGGCACCCACGACGGCGCTGCGTTCCACGCCGCTTTCGTCCAGCAGCTTGGCCAGCAGGTCGACGGCGGCGCGGATGCCTTCGTCGGAGTGGTGGCCGAGGGGCAGCAGCACCGACTCTTCGGCGATGATGTGGTAGCTCAGCGTGGCCAGCACCACCCGGAGGTGGCGGCGGCCGAAGTCGATTCCCACGGCGACGGCGCCGTTGCTGTTGAGCCGGACGTTCAGTGCGCGCCGGCCGGAGCTGGTGATGGGTTCGGTGGACGCCAGTCCGGCGTCCTGCATGATCTTGACGATGTTGGAGACCGTGGCCGTGGACAGGCCGGTCTGCCGTGCGAGTTCAGCCTGGGTTGACGGACCGTTCAGAAGGCACTCGATGATCCGTTGCTGGTTCAGGTGCCTCAATGCGGACTGTGAACCAGGATTCTTGGTTCGGCTCCTCGTTGAGCGCGGTGTTGAGGGCATGCAAAGAAGCGTGCACCATCTGCACCGTTGTAGTCAAGAAGTTAACGCAAGGGGTAATCACGATGCCGGATCTGCGCCTGCGGACGTTACGCACCCAGGTTGGGGATTCCGGGTGGAAATGCACCTGGGGCGCCACCGGCACTGGTGGCTACGCTGGTAAATACAGAGAGTCCGCGGGTTCACGCGGGCATCCCGGAGACTTCTAGAGGTGGTAATGGTGCTGCTGGCGCTGATGCAGGCGAACTCCGCCGTGCTCGATGTGGAAGCCAACTGCGGCGCAGTGGACGATGCCGCCCGGAGGGCCGCAGCAGCCGGGGCCCAGGTGCTGCTCACCCCGGAACTGTTCCCCGTGGGTTATGCGCCACTTAGGATCAAGGCGGAACTGGACCCCGCCGGGCTGCCGTCCATCCGCCGGACTCTGTCTGACATCGCCCGGCGGAACGGCATCGCCCTGGTGTACAGCCTGCCGGCCGTGACCGCAGATGGCCGGTGGCAGATCACCTCAACCCTGGTGGACCACGAAGGTGCAGAGCTGCTGACCTATGCCAAGGTGCACCTGTTCGGTGCGGAGGAACGCAAGGCGTTCAGCCCTGCAGCCGAGCCTCCCGCCGTCGTGGACTTCCATGGGATCAGGACGTCCATGGTGATCTGCTACGACGTCGAATTCCCGGAGGCCGTGCGTGCTGCCGCAGTCCGTGGCGCCGAGCTGCTCCTGGTTCCCACGGCTTTGTCGCAGGGGTTCGATTCCGTTCCGCAGGTCCTGCTGCGCGCACGGGCCCTGGAGAGCCAGCTGACCGTGGCCTACGCCAATCATTCGGGCACCGAGGACGGCTGCGAATTCCTGGGCGGCAGCGTCATCGCCGGTCCCGACGGCTCGCTGCTGGCCGGGGCCGGGACGGCGCCGGAACTGCTGTTCGCCGAGGTCTCCGCAGCGGCGGCCCGCGAAGCCCGGGAGGAAGTGCCGTACCTCCGGGAGCGCCGGCCGGACCTCTACGGGGACTGGGAAGCGCGCGGGTCAGGGGCGGGGCGCGGCTCTGCGGAGGGACGCGGGTCAGGGGCGGCAGGGGACACAGCCCCAGCCGGAGATTCGTCCACGTACTGAAGGGCGAACCAGAGCTCCGCGCGCACCTGGGCCTGATTGAGGTCGGTGTCCAGCAGCTCGGCCAGGGCGTTGATCTGCCGGCGGACACTGTTGCGGTGGAGGCCCAGGGCTTTGGCCGTGGCGTCCCAGCTCCCGTTCTCGCCCAGCCATGTCCGGAGCACCGCCAGCTGGGCGGACCGCCGCTCGGGATCTTCCTGGCTGAGCACCGGCTCCAGGAGCCGGGCCGCCAGCATGGTCCCGGCCTCGCGGCCGAGCAGCCCGGCGACGGACCACGTCACCTCGTCCACCCGCGCGCTCGTCCCGGTGCTCTGCACCCGCGCGCGCAGCGAAGTGACCCGCTGGTAGGCGGACGCCAGCCCCTGGAACTCCGTGGCATCCCCGATCACCAGCCGCCAGCCCAGCTTCTCCGTCTCGGCGAGCAGCGCGTCGTCCACCTTGAGGCGTGTGATGGCAGCGAAGCCGTAGTCAGTGACCTCCACCAGTTTGGTGTCGAACATCCGGCGCCACTGCAGCAGCTCCCGGACGGGGCTATCGCCAGCCGGCCAGTCAGCGTCCGCCTTGACTCCCTGGACTACCCGCAGCGGTGCCGAGCGTGTGGACGAAATGCTTTGCGCCAGGAGGTCCTTGAGCCCGTTGACATGCCTCGTCCCGCCGGACGCAACGCTGTCAGGATGCAGCAGCAGCGCCGTCGCCAGCTGGCTCGGCGCGAGTGAACCGCTGGTCCGCTGCCGCACCAGCAGTTCCAGGAGTCCGACGACGGAGGACACCACGCTGTTCTGCGCCGGCGTAAGGGGACTGCCGGACCCCAGGATCAGCGCGCCGAGGTTGGCGTCCCGTGTGCTGCGGAGCGGGTGGCCGAACACCAGCGCGGAACCGGGCTCGTCGAGGGAATCCATCTCCACCCGGGGGCCGCTGCCGGCCAGCAGCCGTTTGAGGATCGGCTGCAGGGCGGAAAGTTCGACGGCGGCGGGCGGGTTCCGTGATGCGCCGGTGCGTCCTGTTCCGCTGCTTCCGACCGCGCCCGCGCCCGCGCCCGCGGCGGCGCGGGCGCGGACCCGGCCGTCAGCACCTACGAGCAGTGCCCAGACCGGAACCCGCTGCACCAGCGCCGCAAGGAGCTCGTGTTCCGGCCTGGCCGACAGGACTGCACGCATCAGCTGCCGGTTGGTGTCCGCCAGTTGCCTGAAAACCCGGGCGTTGTCCGACTCCAGCAGCTGGGAGAATTCCAGCCCGATCGCGGCAAACGGAACAGTCCTGGGCACTTCCACCAGCGTCAGGTTGTGATGCCGGCACGCGTCAATCACAGCATTAGGCACGGCATCGAAGTACGGTTCCAGCCCGAACCCCAACGCGCCCACGCCGGCGCCGACCAGCCGCTTGACGTAGGAGTCCACCTTCGCGCCCGTGCCGCCGTCGCCGAGGAACGGCAGCCCGGCGGTGAGGATGAACTCGCCGTCTAGCAGGTACGGCGTCGGGTCCTCCAGTTCGCTCGGTTCCACCCAGCGGAGCAGCCCGGCGCCGTTGCCGCCGTCGTGGAGTATCTTCAGCTCCGGCGGCAACTTCCGCAGGAACTGCTCCAGCGTGACGAAACCGAGTCGCTCGGCCGCTGCCTCAGGAGCCAACGGGATCACCGGCCTCCTGGTAGTCGGGGCACTCGTACGCACGCGGCAGGCGCGGGGCGATCCGGTTGATGATCTCATCGCCATGGCTGCCGATCGCCGCGCCCCAGTCATCGGCGCTCGCCGCCCCGGTCTGCGGATCGCCAAATAGCACAGCTGTGTCACCAACGGCCACGCCATTGGAATCCGGGCCCAGGTCCACCATGAACTGGTCCATGCAGACCTTGCCGATCACCGGGACCCGGCGGCCGCCAAGAAGGATCAGGCTGCGGCCCGAAATGCCCTTGGGTATGCCGTCCGCATAGCCCAGAGGGATCAGCCCCAGGTACCGCGGCTCGTGCGTGATGGCCTGGTGCTCGTAGCTCACCCCGGTTCCCGCGGGCACCTTCTTCACCAGCACGACGGGGGCTGTGACGGTCAGCGCAGGGCGGAGGCCGAAGTCGGCCGGAGCCAGGTGGTCGGCCGGGGCCAGCCCGTAGAATGCCAGGCCGGCCCGCACCATGTCGAAGGCGAATTCAGGCCGGTCAAGGATGTTGGCGGAGCTCGAGACATGCCGGAGGGCCGGTTCCAGCCCGGCTGCCCTGGCCTGGCGGACGGCTTCTTCGAAGGCGTCCACTGCTGCCAGGTTGGCGGGGTGCGCGGGAACATCGGCCCACGCCAGGTGCGTCCAAACGCCCCTTACCGAGAGCGTGCCGTCACGCTCCGCAGAGCGGGCTGCGGCCACGAGTTCGGTCCAGTCCTCCGCCCGCGCCCCGCCGCGGCTCAGGCCCGTATCCAGCTCAAGATGGACGACGGCGGGACGCCCCAGCCGGCGCGCGATGCCGGCCACGACGTCGAGCTGGGCAACGCTGCCCAGCGACACATCGACGTCGTACTCCAGTGCCTCGCGGATCGTCTCGCTGGAAGCGGCCGCGAGGTAAAGCCACGACAGGACCGGTGCGGTGATGCCCGCCCGGCGAAGGGCGATCGCCTCGTGAAGCTGTGCGGTTCCCAGCCAGTCCGCGCCGGCATCCAGCGCTGTCCTGGCGACCTCAACAAGCCCGTGGCCGTAGGCGTTGCCCTTCACCACGGCCATGAAATGCGGTGCCGCTGAGCGCTCCCGGAGCGTGCGGACGTTGTCCGAAATGGCCGAGAGGTCAACGCTGACCTGCCCGGTGAGCGCCGCGTTCTGCGGGCTTTCGATGTGTGCATTAAGTCTCATGCCAGAACACTATAGGTCATTTTGCACAACCGTGAGAGGTGGCTCACAAAACTAAGCTGGAGCGGGGGAAACCGACTACTACTCACGAACGGACGTCAATGATGACTGTGCCTACACTCACCGGCCGGCAGCCGGAAGCTGCCCGCCGTCCGGGCCTGGCCGCGCAATTGCTGCGCCGCAAGCCGATCGGCCAGATGGTCAGCGAGGCCGAAAACGGCCACGGCGGCACCAAGCTGGTCCGCAGCTTCGGAGTCCTGCAGCTGACCATGATCAGCGTCGGCGCCACCCTGGGGACAGGCATCCTGGTCATCCTGGGCGAATCCGTGCCCCTCGCAGGTCCGGCCATCTGGATTTCGTTCGCCATCGCCGGCCTGGCCGCCCTGCTCTCCGCCGTCTCCTACGCCGAAATGGCCGGACTCGTCCCCGTGGCGGGCTCCAGCTACTCCTACACCTACGCCACCATGGGCGAGGGCATGGCCTGGATCTGCGGCTGGTGCCTCGTCCTGGAGTACGCCGTATCGGTCGCCGCCGTGGCCGTGGGGGCAGGCCAGTACGTGAACGAGACCCTTGCGGTCTTCGGGCAAGTCCTGCCGGACTCCATCTCACAGCCGCCCGGTGACGGCGGCATCATGAACATCCCGGCCATGGTCATCGTGGTCCTGGCCACGATCCTGCTGGTCCGCGGCGCCCGGGAAAGCGCCTGGATCAACACTGCGATCGTTGTGGTCAAGGTCGGCATCCTCCTCTTCTTCTGCGCCGTGGCCTTCACCGCCTTCAACGCAGGCAACTTCGAGCCGCTCCTGCCCATGGGTGCAGCCGGTGTCTCGGCCGCCGCCTCCACGGTGTTCTTTTCCTACATCGGTTTCGACGCCGCCTCCACCGCCGGTGAGGAAGCCCGCAACCCCAAGCGGGACCTGCCGCGCGCCATCATGCTGTCGATGCTGATCGTCACCACGATCTACGTCCTCGTGGCAGTCGCCGCAATCGGCGCCCGCCCGTGGGGCTGGTTCGACGGCACCGAAGCCGCCCTCGTCAAGATCCTTGAAGAGACCACCGGGCAACCGTGGGTCGCCTTGGTCTTCGCCGTCGGCGCCGTACTGGCCATTGCCAGCATCGTCCTTACCGTCCTCTACGGCCAGACCCGCATCCTGCTCTCCATGTCCCGCGACGGCCTGATCCCCAGGATCTTCGGCCGCGTCTCTTCCCGCACCGGCACACCCGTTGCCGGCACACTGATCGTCGGCGTCGCCGTCGCCGTCACCGCCGGGCTCGTGCCGCTCGGGGCCCTGGCGGACGCCACCAGCATCGGCACCCTGTTCGCCTTTGCCCTGGTCAACGTTGCCGTCATCTACCTGCGGCGCAACCGGCCCGAGCTCAAGCGCACCTTCAGGGTGCCGCTGTTCCCGCTGACCCCGATCCTCGGCGCTCTTATGTGTGCGTTCCTCATGGCCAACCTCGGCGCCGACACCTGGGTGGTCTTCGGCATCTGGATGCTGGTGGGACTCGCGGCCTACTTCGGCTACGGCCGGCGCCACTCCAGGGTGGCGGCGCTCAGCCACGGGGAATACCGTGAACTCAGCGGGCGGGAAACTTCAACACCGTCCACCACCGAACCGACGAAGGCAGACCTTTCATGACCATCGCCACCGAACTGCCGGCAAACAATCCCGCGGCCGCACCCGGCCCCGAAGCCGCCTCGACACAGCGCCCGGCAGCCGACGCCCCCATCACCATGCTGAACCCGGACTTCCCGTTCAGTTACGACCACTACCTCGCGCACCCGGACGGCCTCGGCTCCGTCCCGCCCGAGCTGTACGGGACCGAAGTGGCCGTGGTCGGGGCGGGACTCTCCGGCCTGGTTACGGCTTACGAACTGATGAAGCTGGGCCTTCGCCCGGTCATCTACGAGGCGGACCGGATCGGCGGCCGGCTGCGCACCGCCAGCTTCCCGTCGGCACCGGGCGTGGTGGCGGACCTCGGCGGCATGCGGTTCCCGGTGTCCGGCAAGGCGTTCTACCACTACGTGGACCTGCTGGGCTTGCAGACCCAGGAATTCCCCAACCCGCTGGCGCCCTCCACCTCCAGCACCGTGATTGAACTGGCCGGGCAGAAGCACTACGCCAGCACCCCGGCGGACCTGCCGCCGTTCTTCCGCGAAGTGGCGGATGCCTGGAAGGCGGCCGTGAACGACGGTGCCAGGTTCAGCGAGATGCAGGACGCCATCCGGGCGCGGGACACTGCCAGGATCAAGGAGATCTGGAACGAACTCCTGCCCCTCATGGACGAACAGACGTTCTACGGCTTCATCGCCGCCAGCGAGTCCTTCAGGGAGGCGGGCTTCGCGCACCGCGAGGCGTTCGGTCAGGTGGGCTTCGGGACGGGCGGCTGGGACACGGACTTCCCCAACTCCATCCTCGAAATCCTGCGCGTCGTTTATACCGACGCCGACGACCAGCACCGCCTGATTGCCGGGGGAGCGCAGCGGCTCCCCGAGGCACTGTGGCAGCACGCGCCGTCGGGCATGGCCCACTGGCCGGAAGGGACGTCACTGGCGTCGCTGCACTCAGGTTCCCCGCGCGGCGCCGTCGACCGGATCGGCCGGGACGCCAACGGAGACCTGCGCCTCCGCGAACGCTGGGGCCGGGAGGCGTCCTATCCTGCGGTGGTCACCACGTGCCAGTCCTGGCTGCTGTCCACCCGGATCCACACCGAGGAGGCCCTGTTCCCGGCGGAGCTGTGGACGGCGATCGAACGGTCGCACTACATGCAGTCCTCCAAGACCTTCGTGATGGTGGACCGCCCGTTCTGGAAGGATACCGACCCGGCCACCGGACGCGACGTCCTGTCCATGACCCTGACGGACCGGTTGAACCGCGCCACCTACCTGCTGGATGACGGGCCGGACAAGCCTGCCGTCATCCTGCTCTCCTACACCTGGAACGACGACGCCCTGAAGTGGTTGGCGCTCGACGCCGACCAGCGGGTGGAGCTTATGCTGCACTCGCTCGAGCAGATCTACCCGGGCGTGGACATTGCCAGCCACATCATTGGCCAGCCCATCACGGTCTCGTGGGAGGCGGACCCCAACTTCATGGGCGCCTTCAAGGCGAACCTGCCCGGGCACTACCGCTACCAGCAGCGGCTGTTCACACATTTCAAGCAGGACAAGCTGCCGGAGGGCCAGCGCGGGATCTTCCTGGCCGGCGACGACGTTTCCTTCACCGCCGGCTGGGCTGAAGGCGCCGTGACCACGGGCCTCAACGCGGTGTGGGGCGTGGTGAACCACCTCGGCGGTCACTCCGCTGCCGCCAATCCGGGTCCGGGCGAGCTGCTCGACGCGCTGGGGCCGATCAGCCTCGATTGAGCGCTGCTAGCCGGCGTGCAGTTCCCGGTGCGCCTGGGCGAGTTCGCGGTAGCGCGCGGCGTTGCGCTGCACGCCGTCGTACTCTTCGTCGGTGAGCTCGCGCCGGACTTTCGCCGGGACACCGGCCACCAGTGAACGCGGCGGAATGACAGTTCCTTCGAGGACGACGGCGCCGGCCGCCACGAGCGAGCCGGCGCCGATCACTGCGCCGTTGAGGATGGTGGCGCTCATGCCGATGAGGCAGTCGTCCTCCACAGTGCAGCCGTGCACGACGGCGCTGTGCCCAACGCTCACCCGGGCACCCACGGTGCAGGGGAATCCGGGGTCGGCGTGCAGCACCACGTTGTCCTGCAGGTTGCTGCCGGCACCCACGGTGATAGCCGCGGTGTCGGCACGGACGGAGACGCCGTAGAACGCGCTGGAGTCCTCGGCCAGGGTGGCGTTGCCGATCACGGACGCGCTGGGGGCAACGAAGACTGACGGGTGGACGTCCGGGCTGGTGCCGGCAAAAGGATATAAAGGAGCCATGAGCCCAGCCTAGGACACTGTTCCCGTTAGCCTTTGGAAGCAGGCTCCGCAAGCGGACTTTGTGCCTAGTGACGCCGCTGACGTGACTCACTAGCATTGGGCCCATGAAACTACGGGGTTTTGGCCCTCACGGGCTTCAGCTGCAAGGACTTCACCTGCGGAAGGACGGAGGGGGCGGGCCCGGCCGGTTCCGCCGGTTGATGCGGCGGATTGAGCAGCTCGAGGCCCTTGACCCGGCCGTCTCGGTGGCTGAGCCGCGGGCCGGCCGCCTGGTCGAAAACCCGCGGATGCGCAGCTTCCTGCACGGCGATGCAACCGGAATACCCCTGCACGGCGTCCTGACCGATGTGCCCTTCGGAGCCTGGTTCATGGCCATGTACCTCGACCTGTTCGCGGATCCCGGGACCCAGCGGGCAGCCACCCGGCTGGTGGGCCTTGGCGTCCTGGCCGCGGCGCCTACCGCGCTCACCGGATGGGCCGAGTGGGCTTTGGCCGGCCGGGCAACGAAGCGGGTTGGCATCGTCCATGCCGGGCTGAACGGCGTGGCCGTGCTGATCTTCCTCGGATCCTGGACCGCTCGGCGCCGGGGCAGGCACAGGCTCGGCATCCGGCTGGCACGGGTCGGTGCACTCCTGTTGATCGCGGGGGGATTCCTGGGCGGCTACATGGGCAGGGCCCGTCGGGGTACCTAGGACCTCCCGGCTTCCCCAACTGACTCGCACTTAACGTCGTCATTCACCGATTTCGCGACGTTAAGTGCGAGTCAGTTGGGAGGGGACCTCTTTGGGACGGGACCTCGGAGTGCGGAGGACCAGGAACTGGTAATGCTGCGTCCAGTGCCCCGCGCCGGGGCCTGATTCGGCGCCCGCGCCCTCCGGCCAGGTGACAAATTCCTCGATGTCGCCGTGCCGGCCGAAAATCCGCCGCAGGGCCATATCGCTCCGGCGGCTAAAAAAGCGCGGCGGCTCTATCTCGTCTTCGGGGTTGAGCACCTCTTCGTCGTCCCCGGACCAGAGTCCGACGGCGATCGGCGCCTCTGGCGCGGCCACGCGCACGAGCTCGCGGACGACGTCGTCGATGTCCCGGTTGGGGATATGCAGCAGGGTGCTCATGCTCCATATTGCCGGGAAGGCGCCGTCGGCGAAGGGCAGGTTCCGGGCGCTGGCAACCGAGACGTTCAGTCCCTTGGAGGTTGCTATCCGCACATGCTCTTCGGACAGGTCAACGCCGGTGTAGTGGATCCCGGCCTGGACGAACTTCAGCCCGTCGAGCCCCGGGCCCGAGCCGATTTCCAGCACGCCGTGCCGGCCTTCGGCCTTCAGCCGGGCGATGAACAGTTCCCGCTGCTCCACACGCTGAGGAGTCAGCTGATGCTCCGGATGGAGGACCGCCCTCCGGTTGTAGAACGTGGCCAGCCGGTCCTCGCCGCTGTGTTCCCGGGCGAAGTGTTCGTCAGCGGTGTGGTCCATGGCCGGCGTTACATCGCTAGTTGAAGACCACTGTGCGGTTGCCGTCCAGCAGGACCCTGTGCTCGGCGTGCCACTGGACAGCCTGCGCCAGGGTGCGGCCCTCCACATCGCGGCCCATCTGCACGAACTGTTCGGCGGTGCGGCGGTGGTCCACCCGGATGACTTCCTGCTCGATGATGGGGCCCTCGTCCAGGGCGGCCGTGACGTAGTGCGCCGTGGCGCCGATCAGCTTCACGCCGCGGGCGTGGGCCTGGTGGTAGGGCTTCGCGCCCTTGAAGGACGGCAGGAAGGAGTGGTGGATGTTAATGGCCTTGCCGGTGAGCTCCGTGCACAGGTCATTGGACAGGATCTGCATATAGCGGGCCAGGACAGTCAGCTCGACGCCTTCTTCCGCAATGATCTTGCGCAGCTCGTCCTCGGCCTGGACCTTGGTGTCTGCGGTGACGGGAATGTAGTGGAACGGAATGCCGTAAAACTCCGCCAGCCCGGCCAGGTCCTGGTGGTTGGACACAATGGCGGGGATCTCGATGGGCAGCGTGCCGGAGCGCTGCAGGAACAGCAGATCGTTGAGGCAGTGGGCGGACTTGCTCGCCATGAGCAGCGTGCGGACCTTGCGTCCCTCGGGGTTCAGGCTCCACTGCATGCCGAACGCAGCCGCCACCGGTTCCAGCGCCGCGTACACGTCAGCCTGCGAACCGGCAGTGGTCGCCTCCACCCGCATGAAGAACGTGCCGGTGGACTGGCTGCCGTACTGCTGCGAATCCGTAATATTGCAGCCGGCCACGAGCAGTGCTCCTGCAACGGCATGCACGATCCCGGGACGGTCCGGGCAGGAGAGGGTCAGTACGTAGGCGGAGGTCAGCTGGTCTTCAGTCACGAAGAACAGCCTACCCGCGGTGGAGGCTCTGTTTTCGACGGGAGCTGGACGGGAATTCGACGGGATTCGGAAAGGCTTTGATAGTCTTAACCGGTCGCAACTGGCGTTGGATGGCTAACCATCAGGGAGCGGCACCTACGAAGACCACGGATCGTACGCCTGGGCCGAGGGTCATGTTTTGCCGGTAGGCAGCTTAGGCGCTGCCGACCCGTGACGCCGTGCTGCCCGTGACCTGCGGGCTTGTCCGTAACCAAGGGGCAGCGCAACGTTCCAGCCGGTAGCCTGACCTTAGCAGTGCCCATCCCTAGCCAGGAGCTTTTCGTGACTACTTCACCGACTTCCGTCAGCACTTCCTCCACCGTCAGTAACCTGCCGCTGGCTGAGCTCGATCCCGAGATCGCCGCAGTACTGGACCAGGAGCTTGGCCGCCAGCGCGGCACCCTGGAAATGATCGCCTCCGAAAACTTCGCCCCGCGCGCCGTCATGGAAGCCCAGGGCTCCGTCCTGACCAACAAGTACGCCGAGGGCTACCCGGGCCGCCGCTACTACGGCGGCTGCGAATACGTGGACATCGCCGAGCAGCTGGCGATCGACCGCGTCAAGGACCTGTTCGGCGCCGAGTACGCCAACGTCCAGCCGCACTCCGGTGCGCAGGCGAACGCGGCAGCCCTGTCTGCCATGATCACCCCTGGCGACAAGATCCTCGGCCTCTCCCTGGCCCACGGCGGGCACCTGACGCACGGGATGAAGCTCAACTTCTCCGGCAAGCTCTACAACGTGGCTGCCTACCAGGTGGAGCAGGACAACTTCCGCGTCGACATGGACAAGCTCCGCGAGCAGGCCATCGCCGAAAAGCCCCAGGTGATCATCGCCGGCTGGTCCGCCTACCCGCGCCACCTGGACTTCGCCGCCTTCCGCTCCATCGCCGACGAAGTCGGTGCGCTGCTCTGGACCGACATGGCCCACTTCGCCGGCCTCGTGGCTGCAGGCCTGCACCCGAGCCCGGTGCCGCACTCCGACGTCGTCACCTCCACCGTGCACAAGACCCTCGCCGGCCCCCGCTCCGGTGTGATCCTGGCCAAGCAGGAGTGGGCCAAGAAGCTCAACTCCAACGTGTTCCCGGGCCAGCAGGGCGGACCGCTCATGCACGTCATCGCCGCCAAGGCCGTTGCCTTCAAGATCGCAGGCACCGAGGAATTCAAGGAGCGCCAGGAGCGCGTCCTCGAAGGCGCCAAGATCATCGCCGACCGCCTGAACCAGGCCGACGTTGCAGAAGCCGGCGTCTCCGTGCTCACCGGCGGCACGGACGTACACCTGGTCCTGGTGGACCTGCGCAATTCCCAGCTGGACGGCCAGCAGGCCGAGGACCTCCTGCACTCCGTGGGCATCACCGTGAACCGCAACGCCGTTCCGTTCGACCCCCGCCCGCCGATGGTCACCTCCGGCCTGCGCATCGGTACCCCGGCCCTGGCCACCCGCGGCTTCGGCGCCGAGGAATTCACCGAGGTTGCCGAGATCATCGCCACCGCCCTGGTAAAAGGCACGGCCGGCAGCGTCGATATTGAAGCCCTGCAGGCCCGCGTGGACAAGCTCGCCGCCGACTTCCCGCTCTACCCGCAGCACGAGCAGTGGTGAACCCGTCCATGGCGCAGACCGCGAAGATCCTTGACGGCAAGGCAGCCGCCGCCGCCATCAAGTCCGAGCTGACTGAGCGTGTCGCGGCGCTGAAGGCCCACGGCATCACTCCTGGCATTGCCACTGTGCTCGTGGGCGCGGACCCTGCCTCGCAGCTGTACGTGTCCATGAAGCACAAGCAGTCTGTGGAGATCGGGATGAACTCGATCCAGCGTGAGCTTCCGGCGGATGCCACCCAGGCCCAGGTTGAGGCCCTCATTGACGACCTCAACGCTGACCCCGCCTGCCACGGGTACATCGTGCAGCTGCCGCTGCCCAAGCATTTGGACACCGACGCCATCCTCGAGCGGATCGACCCCGCCAAGGATGCCGACGGCCTGCACCCGACCAACCTTGGCCGGCTGGTGCTTAACGTTAACGGTGAGATCACGTCGCCGCTGCCGTGCACGCCCCGCGGCGTCATCGAGCTCCTGGAGCGCAACGGCTTCAGCCTCGCCGGCAAGCACGTCGTGGTGGTCGGCCGCGGCGTCACGATCGGCCGCTCGATCGGCCTGCTGCTCACCCGGCGGGCCGTGAACGCCACGGTCACACTGACGCACACCGGCACCAAGAACCTCTCGGAGCTGCTGCGGCAGGCGGACGTCATTGTGGGCGCGGCGGGTGCCAAGCACATCGTCAAGGCGGCGGACGTGAAGCCGGGCGCGGCCGTGCTTGACGTCGGTGTCACCCGTGAAACCGACCCTGAGACGGGCAAGAGCAGGGTTCATGGCGACATCGATCCCGCCGCTGCCGAGGTAGCGGGCTGGATTTCACCGAATCCGGGCGGTGTCGGTCCCATGACCGTGGCTCTGCTTATGACCAACGTGGTCGAAGCCGCGGAACGCAAATTGGCTGCGGACAGCACTTCGGGCATCGCATAGCCAACTGAAATGCAGCAGGGGCGCCTACTCCCGTGGGAGTAGGCGCCCTACTGCGTTAAGCCGACGACGCCGCGCGGCCGGCGCGGCTAGGCTCGCAGTATGCCGCGCCGATTCCAAGGTCCAACCACTGCCGTAGTGGTGATCACAGTGGCTGTGGTCCAGGTGATGGGCACGTTCTTCGCCGCCGCGCGCCAGCCGGACCTGCGGCCGCTGGACGCCCTGGCCTTCGTGCTGCTGCTCGCCGGTCCGGCGGCGTTGTCCCTCCGGCGGCGGGCCCCGGCCGTCATGCTCCCGGCGGTTGCCGCGGCAACACTCGTGTACCTGGTCTCCGGTTATCCCTGGGGCCCCGTGCTGCTCTCCCTGGCGCTGGCCATCGTCTTCTCGGCCGCCGCCGGCAGGCGGTGGCAGGCTTGGACTGTGGCTGGCGCCGGCGCCGGCGCACTGGTGGCGCACTTTGCGGTCAGCGGCGACGAAGGTGCCTTGATCCGGGCCGTGGCTGGCACATCGTGGCTGGTGATCCTGGTGCTGCTGGGGGAGGGCGCCCGGCTGCGCCATGAACGCGTGGCCGAAAGGCGCCGCCAGCAGGAGACAAGGGAACAGGCCGCCCGCGACGAATACCGCCTTGCCCTGGCCAGGGACATCCATGACGTTGTGGCGCACTCGTTGTCCATGATCCACGTCCGCGCCTCAGTGGCACTCCATCTGGGGGACCGCGATCCCGATCAGTTCCGCCCTGCCCTGGAAGCCATCAAAACGGCGAGCAAGGAATCCCTGGACGAGGTCCGCCAGCTATTGGGCGTGCTCCGGGATGATGCACCGCTCCGTCCGGCTTCGGGGCCGGGGCTGCGCAAGCTCCCCGAACTCGCGGAGAACGCGCGCCGTGCCGGACTGGACGTGAAGCTGCAGGTGCTCCCGGAGCATGGAACGGCCAGGCCAGTCGCCGGAGTCGTGGAGGAAGCGGCCTACCGGATCGTGCAGGAGGCGCTCACCAACGTGGTGCGGCACGCCCGTGCCGGCAGGGCCGCCGTCGTGCTTGACGTACCGGAAGACGGGCCCGACGCCGGGCAGCTCACCGTCACGGTCGACGACGACGGCCGCGGCGCGGCCGGGGTGCCGGAGGGCAACGGCCTGACCGGGATGCGGGAACGCGCGGCGGCGCTGGGCGGCACGGTACGGTTCGTGCCGCTGCATCCGGGCTGGCGGGTCCAGGCGGTCCTGCCGCTTGGCGACACCCCGATTACGGGCGGCCAGAGGGAGGGGCAGCGATGATCCGCATCCTGATCGCCGATGACCAGACGCTCATCCGCGCCGGATTCCGTGCGCTCCTGGACGCCGAACCGGACATGGAAGTCGTGGCCGAATGCGGAACCGGTGACGACGCCGTGCGGCTGGCGGCACGGGAAAGGCCCGACGTCGTACTTATGGACATCCGCATGCCGCAGGGCGACGGACTGGACGCGACCCGCCGGATCCTGGCCGATCCCGCCCTTCCCGGAACGCGGGTCATCATCCTCACCACCTTCGAGCTGGACGAGTACATTGCCGAGGCCGTGCGGGCGGGCGCTGCCGGATTCCTCGTCAAGGACACCGAACCGGAGGAACTGCTCCGCGCAGTGCGTGTGGTGCACGACGGCGACGCCCTCCTGTCGCCCTCAGTGACCCGCAGGATCATGGCCCAGCTGGCCCTGCAGCCCCGCGCGGCCGGCAAGCCGGCCGACGCCGTGCTGGACCGGATCACCGACCGGGAACGCGAGGTGCTCCAGCTGGTGGGGGAGGGGCTGAACAACGCGGAGATCGCCGTCAGGCTCTTCATTACACCGCTGACCGCCAAAACCCATGTCTCGCGGATCATGGCGAAGCTGCAGGTCCGGGACCGCGCGCAACTGGTGGTGCTGGCCTATGAATCGGGCCTGGTCCGGCCCGGCTGGAGCAGTTGACGCGGCTCTGCTGCCTCCCGGGGGAGTACGGCCCCAGCCGCAAGTGCCTCCCGTCGCGGGACGACCGCGGGGAGTGCCGAAACCAGACTTGAAGCAGAGCCGAGATGCGGCTCGTTGAGAGTTTGGAGCTGACATGTTGACAGCAATTGGCACCGTCATGGGCACCGCGGCCGTGCAGGCGGCCGCCGGGCACGTTCCGGCTGGCGTGGCCGCCCACGCCCCGTGGTACGACGGCGGCTTCTCGCCCTGGTTCCTGCTGTTTCCGCTGTTCTGGATCCTGGTCATCGGCCTGATCACTTTCGTCGCCCGCCGGACGTGGCGGACCAACCACCGCTGGGCGGCCCGGCAGGGCGGCGAAGGGGTGCTCCGCGAACGATATGCCCGCGGGGAAATTGACGAAACGGAGTACCGCCAGCGTCTGGAGGTCCTCCGCGCCGAGGAAAAGTAGGTCCTCCTCCGGCGCCCTCCGCGGCAGGGCGCCGGAGCCGGGCAGGTCCAACAAAATCGAATGGATTTTTTGAGATTCAACTCTTTCTTTGTTCGAACGTGAGTACTAACGTTGTGTGGGTGCCTGAACTTGTGTCCAACGAAGAACTGTCAAGCAAACAATCCCGCACCCACACCCAGGGCGACCAGATGCAGTACGTCATCAGCGCCGAAAACCTCACCAAAACCTA
The DNA here is from genome assembly GCF_030812315.1 of Arthrobacter oryzae. GTDB lineage: Bacteria > Actinomycetota > Actinomycetes > Actinomycetales > Micrococcaceae > Arthrobacter > Arthrobacter oryzae_B. Next base: position 65,123 of record NZ_JAUSSM010000011.1, read on the forward strand.
TGGCGACGTCACCGCCGTCGACGGCATTTCCTTTAACGTTCCGGCCGGCGAGGCCTTCGGCCTGCTTGGCCCCAACGGGGCTGGCAAGTCCACCACCATGAAGATGATCGGCGGTGTCTCGCAGCGCACCTCGGGAAGCCTGTCCATCATGGGGCTGGACCCCGAAAGCCACGGCCCGGAAGTCCGCGCCCACCTGGGCGTTGTGCCGCAGCAGGACAACCTCGATGAAGAGCTCAAGGTCCGCGACAACCTGCTGGTCTATGGCCGGTACTTCGGGCTCCCCATGAGCTACCTGCGTCCCAAAGCCGATGAGCTGCTGGAATTCGCCCAGCTGACGGACAAGGCCAAGTCCAAGGTGGACGCACTGTCCGGCGGCATGAAGCGGCGGCTCACCATTGCGCGCTCACTCATCAACGAACCCCGGATCCTGCTCCTGGACGAGCCCACCACGGGCCTGGACCCGCAGGCCCGGCACATTCTCTGGGACAGGCTGTTCCGGCTCAAGGAACAGGGCGTCACGCTCATCCTGACCACGCACTACATGGACGAGGCCGAACAGCTGTGTGACCGTTTGATCGTCGTGGACAAGGGCCGGATCATGGCCGAGGGCTCGCCGGCCAGCCTGATCCGTGAATACTCCACCCGCGAAGTCCTGGAGCTGCGCTTCGGCTCGGAACGCAACGCCACGATCGGTGCCGAGCTCGAGGGCATCGGCGAGCGGCTGGAGACACTCCCGGACCGGGTGCTGATCTACGCCCACGACGGCGAAGCCGCCCTGGAGCAGGTCTCCGCCCGCGGACTGCGCCCGCTCACCTCACTCGTCCGCCGGTCATCCCTGGAGGACGTCTTCCTCCGCCTCACCGGCAGGAGCCTCGTTGACTGAGCAGTCCGCGCCTTCCGTTCAGGGTGCCGGCGGCCGCGGTCCCGCCGCGCCCGCCCTGCTTCGTGCCCACTCGCCGGCCGTGTCCGCGGCCCGTGCCCGCCGCTGGGGCTCGTTCTACTATGCCGAGCAGGTCCTCCGCGTTATGAAGGGCTACGGCTGGACCATCGTGATGTACGGCGTGGGCCAGCCGGTGGCGTACCTGTTCGCCATGGGGGTGGGCCTGGCCACCCTGGTGGACACGAACAGCGGGGCCGCGTTCGGCGGCGTCAGCTACCTCGCGTTCATCGCCCCTGCACTGCTCATCTCCGCTGCCGTCATGACGGCAGCCAACGAATTCACGTTCCCGGTCATGGACGGGTTCAAATGGCGGCGCGTGTACTACGGGCCGCATGCTTCACCGCTCACCCCGGAACAGATCGCCTCCGGCCACATCATGGCGGTGTCCCTGCGGTTCCTGCTGCAGTCCGCCATCTACTTCGTGGTGGTGGCGCTCTTCGGCGCGTCGCCGAGCGGCTGGGGCTGGGTGTCTGTCCTGGTGGCCACACTGGCCGGGCTCTCCTTCGGCCTGCCGCTGATGGCCTACGCCGCGTCCATCAAGGAGGACAAGGGCCAGTTCGCCATGGTGATGAGGTTCATCGTGACTCCCTTGTTCCTGTTCTCGGGAACGTTCTTCCCGCTCGATTCGCTGCCGCTTGTGGTGCGGTGGATCGGCTGGATTTCGCCGATCTGGCACGGCACGGAGCTGGGCCGGGTCTTCAGCTACGGCTATGAGGAAGCGCCCCTGCTGACCATCGCCCACGTCGTGTTCCTGGTTGGTCTCGCCGTTGCCGGCTGGATGCTCACCAAGCGCCAATTCGTCAGGAGGCTGGGCCAATGAGCACTCTGGCGGAAAGCCACAACCCAGGGAGTCACAACCCGGGAGGCCACAGCGTCACCGAAGCGGCGCGGAACCGCCGCTTCGGGCCCATGTACTCACGGAACGTCAAGGCAGTCATCGCCCGCGGGCTCATGGCCACCAAGAGCAGCAACTGGATGGTGATGCTTTCCGGCTTCTTCGAGCCCGTGCTCTACCTCATCTCCATGGGCGTGGGACTGGGCGCCATCGTGGGCGCCGTGCAGGGTCCCGGCGGCCAGGAAATCAGCTACGCCGCGTACATTGCGCCGGCGCTGCTGGCCGTGTCCGCGATGAACGGCGCCGTGTACGACTCCACCTGGAACGTCTTCTTCAAGATGAACTTCGCCAAGCTGTACCAGGGCATGCTCTACACGTCCCTGGGGCCGTTGGACGTGGCCATGGGGGAGATCTTCCTGGCGCTGCTGCGGGGCCTGCTGTACGCCACCGGGTTCACCGCCGTCATGGGAGTCATGGGGCTGATCACCACGCCCTGGGCCATCCTCATGATTCCGGCGTCCGTGCTGATCGCCTTTGGTTTCGCCAGCTTCGGGATGGGGATCACCAGCTTCATGAAGACCTTCCAGCAGATGGACTGGATCAACTTCGTGATGCTCCCGATGTTCCTCTTCAGCGCCACGTTCTACCCGCTCAGCGTGTACCCGCAGTACATCCAGTGGCTCATCCAGGCCATGCCCCTGTGGCATGGGGTGGAGCTGCTCCGGCAGATCAGCGTAGGGATTTTCAGCCCCGCCACCGCCATCCATGTGGGGTACTACCTCGTGATGATCGTGCTGGGGGTCATGCTCACCGCCGGGCGCCTGCGCAAGCTGTTCCTGAAGTAGCGTTCGCCCGGGGTGGAAGCGGCCATTTCCACCTTCGCGCGTTTGAGACAATGGAGGCATGCGAACTCTGGGTAACCCTAACTCTGCGTCCAACCCGGCCAAGGGCGGGTTCTCCATGCTCCGGATCAGCGGCCCGGGAATGATGGTGTTCGTCATCGCCTTCGTCGTTGCCGTCATCTTCGCCGCCAACCAGAACGACGTCGTGGGCTGGGTTGTGGCCATCATCGCCGGATTCTGGCTCGCGCTGGCCGCGTTCGTCGTCTTCAGCATCCAGAAGGCGGCCAAGAAGGCGACCGCCAAGATTAACGAGGCGCAGAACGCCTTCAACGCGGCGACCGGCCGCGCGCCGTCGTCGGGCAGTGCCGATCACGGCGGCACGCGCCTGGTGCAGTCACGCAGTGAGGCGGACGAAGTCCGGGACCTTAAGCTGGACCACTCCTTCAAGATCGTCCAGGTCCAGGTGCGCGTCGTCGACCAGGAGCGGGCCAAGGGCGACGCAGCGGACCAGGACACCATCCGCCGCGCGCTGGAAACCATCGAAATCACGGCCACCAACGCCAGGGACATGATCAAGTCCTCCGGCGGTGCTGACGAGCCCGTCAGCGGAACCATCATCGACTAGAGTGGAGCGGGTGAGCTCGGCATTGAAGAAGGACCACCTTCGCATCGCATCAGTCAACGTCAACGGCCTCCGTGCTGCCTACAAGAACGGCATGGCGGAGTGGCTTGAACCCCGCGAGGTTGACATCCTCTGCCTCCAGGAGGTCAGGGCGCCCGACGCGATCGTCCGGCAGCTCCTGGGCGAGGGCTGGTTCATCCTCCATGAGGAAGCCGAAGCCAAGGGCCGTGCGGGCGTGGCTATTGCCTCCCGTACCGATCCGCTGGCCACCCGTTCACACATCGGCGACGACTACTTTGCCACCGCAGGCCGCTGGGTCGAGGCGGACTTCCGGGTGAGGGACGCCGCCGGTGAAGCCGCCACACTGACAGTGGTGAGCGCCTACGTCCACTCCGGCGAAGCAGGAACGCCCAAACAGGACGACAAGTTCCGTTTCCTCGACCTCATGGTCAACCGCCTCCCCGAGCTCGCAAAGCACAGCGACCATGCCCTCGTAGTGGGCGACCTGAACGTGGGCCACACGGAACTGGACATCAGGAACTGGAAGGGCAACGTCAAGCGTGCCGGCTTCCTTCCGGAGGAGCGTGCCTACTTTGACCGCTTCTTCGGCGAAGAAATCGGATGGAGGGATGTTCACAGGGGCCTGGCGGGAAACGTCGACGGCCCCTACACCTGGTGGTCCCAGCGCGGAAAAGCCTTTGACAATGACACAGGCTGGCGCATCGACTACCACATGGCTACCCCCGCACTGGCTGCCGCGGCAATCTCGGCAGTAGTGGACCGGGCACCGTCATGGGACACCCGCTTCTCCGACCACGCACCGCTGGTAGTGGACTACCAGCTCTGAGCCCCGAAGGTTTTTCTCACAATGACTAGCTCGACTTCCCCCGTGACCAAGAAACGCATCCTCTCCGGTGCCAAGCCCACAGCGGACTCGCTGCACCTGGGCAACTACATTGGCGCGGTCCGCAACTGGGTCGACATGCAGGCCGAATACGACGCCGTGTTCTTCATCCCCGACCTCCACGCAATCACAGTGGATTTCGAACCCGCCGAGCTGGCCAAACGCACCCGGGTGGTTGCCGCGCAGTACATTGCCGCGGGCATCGACCCTGACAAGAGCATCTTCTTTGTGCAGTCCCATGTGCCCGAGCACGCCCAGCTGGCCTGGGCACTGAACTGCATCACGGGCTTCGGCGAAGCATCCCGCATGACGCAGTTCAAGGACAAGACGCAGAAGTCGGGTACGGACGCCGCAACCCTCGGCCTGTTCGCCTACCCCACCCTGATGGCCGCGGACATCCTCCTGTACCAGACCGACCTTGTTCCGGTCGGCGAGGACCAGCGGCAGCACCTGGAGCTGACCCGGAACCTGGCCCAGCGCTTCAATACCCGCTTTGGCCACACCTTCACGGTTCCTGAGGCCACTATCCTCAAGGCCACCGCCAAGATCTACGACCTCCAGAGCCCGACTGCCAAGATGTCGAAGACCGGCGGGTCGCCCCACGGTTCCATCCAGCTCCTGGAGGACCCCAAGCTCGCCGCCAAACGCATCAAGTCCGCAGTGACTGACACCGGAACGGAGATCCGGTTCGACGCCGAAGCCAAGCCGGGGGTTTCCAACCTGCTTACCATCTACTCGACGCTCACCGGGAAGTCCGTGGCCGAGCTCGAGGCGGAATACCAGGGCAAGATGTACGGCCACCTCAAGAAGGACCTCGCCGACGTCATGGTGGACTTCATCACGCCCCTCCGGGACCGCACGAACGAACTGATGGCTGACCCGGCGGAGCTGGACAGGCTCCTGGCCCAGGGTGCCGAACGTGCCCGGGAAATCGCCTCCGTGACCCTCGGCCAGGTCTATGAGCGCATGGGCTTCCTGCCGTCCCTCAGCCTCGCAGGAGTCCGCTAGCCCCATGTCATCCGTCAGCAAGGTCACTGCAAACGAAAACTCCCCTGCGTACCGCGAAGAGGGACAATTCGTTGACGCCGATGATGACGCTGCCGTGGTCCGTGGCACTGCGCCGGGTGACCGCCAGGCCCGGACCGACGGCATGAGTGTCGGCGTCATCCTCGGTTTCCCGCCGGACATCGCCGAGGAACTGCAGCGCTGGCGGGCTTCCTTCGGCGACCCCATGGCCGGTGTGATCCCCGCGCACATCACGCTGGTCACCACCACACCCACGAAGGACTGGGAAGCCACCCGGAGCCATGTGCGCGAGGTGGCGCGCAGGCAGGAGCCGTTCACGGTCACCATCGCCGGGACGGGCTCGTTCCGGCCGGTTTCCCCGGTGGTCTTCCTGAACGTCGAGGACGGCTTCGGTGACTGCGTCAACCTGCACGAACAGCTGCAGACCGGGCCGTTGGAACGGGAACTGCCGTTTGCGTACCACCCGCATGTGACGATTGCCCATGACGTGGCGCCGGAGAGCCTGGATGAGGCCGAAACGGTGCTCAAGCATTACCGGGCCACGTTCCCCGTGGTTAGCATGGGGCTGTACGAGCATGACATCAACGGCATTTGGCAGCTACGGGAAGAGCTCGACTTTGGCATCGAAACTGACCACGCCCGAGGCAGGTCCGGCGCAGAACGGCGCTGAGCCTCCGCTTCCCACGGAGCGCGCCCGGCTGCAGCTGGAAGTGAGCCGGAAGAAGGTCGAGTGGAGCAAGGCCCGCAGGTCTGGCAGCGGGGCAGCCGCCGGGCTTCCGGCCATGTTCCAGTGGATGCTTGCCCGGCTGAACGCCTTTCGTCCTATGCGGGCGTTCCAGCACTACAACCTGCAGCACGGTCCGCTCATGGCCGCCGGTATCGGCTTCAACATGTTCTTTTCCATCACCGGTCTGCTGGCAACCGGGTTTTCCGTCGCTGGCCTGCTGCTTAGCAGTCAGCCTGCTCTGCTGGACCGGATCGTCAGCAGCGTCGCGGTTAGCGCGCCGGGGCTTGTGAAAGTCGACGGCGGCGACGGCCTGGTGGACCCGCAGGAACTGCTGAATCCGGCCGGCCTTGGCTGGACCGCCGTGATCGCGGCCGTGGTCACCATTGTGACCTCCTTGGGCTGGATTGCCGGCGTCCGGGAAGGCCTGCGGGGAGTCATGCGGCTGGGTCCGCGGAAGTTGAACCCGGTGGTCCAAAAACTGCGCGACGCCGGCATCCTCCTGCTGCTCGGCGTGGCGCTCGTGCTGAGCGCGGGTGCGTCGCTGATATTCGGCACTGCAGCCGGTTGGGTCACTGAGCAGCTGCAGCTCGACCCGGTCATGGCCTGGCCGCTGACCACCTCCATCAAGATCGGTGTCCCGCTGGCCTTGGGCTGGGTCACGGCCGTGATCATGTTCCGTCTTGCGGCGGGGCTGAAGCTGACCCGCCGGGCGCTGCTGGAGGGGACCATCCTCTCCGCGGCAGGCACCACCGTGCTGCAGATCTTCAGCACGGAGCTCCTTGCCAACGCCGGCCGCAACCCCATCCTGGCGCCCTTTGCCATCATCATCGGGCTGCTCATCTGGTTCAACCTGGTCAGCCAGGTCTACCTGGTCTCGGCTGCATGGTCCGCTGTCCGCGAAGAAGACCTCAAGAATGCCCCAGCGCCGAAGTCGGCCGGCTGGGGTTCACGTCAGGTGCAGCCGGGAAAGACGCCCGTGGAGCGGGAGCGCCAGGCAGCTACCGTCCGGCGTCGAGGTACTGATCGGCCCACGCGGAAATAATCAGCGCCGCGCGGGCGGCCTGGCCTTTCCCGGTGAGCAGGTGGTCGCTGCCTTCCAGCGAGACGAAGCTGCGCGGGTGCCGGGCCGTCTGGAAAATGGTGCTCGCATTCTCGATCCCCACCGTGTTGTCGGTGGGGGAGTGCAGCACCATCAGAGGCTTGTGCAGGCGTTTGATGCAGTCGGTCAGGTCGGCGTTTTCGAGGTCCTCAACGAAGTGCCGGCGGATCTCCACGCGCTTGCCGCCAAGGTCCACCTCGGCGCTGCCCTCGCTCAGGATCCGGTCCAGGGCCGCGTCAAACACGTGGGCCACATGCTTGGGCGAAAAAGGGGCACCCACGGTGGCAACGGCGTCGAGTTCGGGGATCTCCCGCGCCGCCGCCAGGACGGCGGCGCCGCCGAACGAGTGCCCCACGAGCAGCGACACGGACCGGCCCCCGGCGCGCATGAACTCCGCCGCCCGGACAGTGTCCGCCACCTTGTGGCTGAACGAGCCCTCAGACCACAGCCCGGCTGACTCTCCCAGGCCCAGGTTGTCGAAGCGGAGCATGCCCACCCCGTTGTCCGCAAGCGCCTTGCACATCCGTGACGCGGACGGGTGGTCCTTGCCCAAGGTGAATCCGTGCGAGAACACTCCCCAGCCTTTCACCGGCCCGTCGGGACGGTCCAGGATGCCGGAGAGCAGTTCTCCGGTGGAACCTTCGAACGAGACTTTTTCGGAGCGGGACATTGCGTCCCCTTTCGCTTGGTGCCGGGCATGTGCTGTCAAACAACGACGGCGCCCCACACCTGATAGGTGAGCGGCGCCGTCGGCTGGTAAGTCCGTAGTAAACGGGTGCTAGATCTTGCGGGAGAGGATTGCCTGCTTGACCTCGGCAATGGCCTGCGTGACCTGGATGCCGCGGGGGCAGGCTTCCGAGCAGTTGAAAGTGGTGCGGCAGCGCCACACGCCTTCCTTGTCGTTCAGGATTTCCAGGCGCATGTCGCCGGCGTCATCACGGGAATCGAAGATGAAGCGGTGGGCGTTCACTATTGCTGCCGGGCCGAAGTACTGTCCGTCGGTCCAGAAGACCGGGCAGGAGGACGTGCACGCGGCGCAGAGGATGCACTTGGTGGTGTCGTCGAAGCGCTCACGGTCCTCGGCGGACTGCAGGCGTTCCTTGGTGGGCTCGTGGCCCTTGTTGATGAGGAACGGCATGACTTCACGGAAGGACTGGAAGAACGGCTCCATGTCCACGATCAGGTCCTTCTCCACCGGCAGGCCCTTGATGGGTTCGACCGTGATGGGCTTGGACGTGTCCAGGTCCTTCAGGAGGGTCTTGCACGCGAGGCGGTTGCGGCCGTTGATGCGCATGGCATCGGAACCGCAGACGCCGTGGGCGCAGGAACGGCGGAAGGAGACGCTGCCGTCAATTTCCCACTTGACCTTGTGCAGGGCATCCAGCACGCGGTCGGTGCCGTACATGGTCACCTTGAAGTCGTCCCAGGTGGCGTCCTCGGAAACCTCGGGGTTGTAACGGCGCACGCGCAGGGTGACGTCGAATGTGGGGATCTCGCCGCCGCCACCGATGTGTGCGGGCAGTTCGATCTTGGAGGCTGGCTCAGCAAGTTCGGCGGACATTAGTACTTCCTCACCATCGGCTCGTAGCGGGTAAAGACAACCGGTTTGGTGGCCAGGCGGATGCCGGCAGTTGTTTTGGCGGTTCCCGCCGTGCCGTCAGCCGGGGCGTGGTCGTCCTTGTACGCCATGGAGTGCTTCATGAATTTTTCGTCGTCGCGGTCCGGGAAGTCCTCGCGGAAGTGACCGCCGCGGGATTCCTCACGGTGCAGGGCGGCAACCGTCATGACCTTGGCCAGTTCCAGCAGGAAGCCCAGTTCGACGGCTTCGAGCAGGTCAAGGTTGAAACGCTTGCCCTTGTCCTGGACGCTGATGTTTTTGTAGCGGGCCTCAAACGACTCGATGTCCCGAAGGACCTGGTTCAGCGTGTCGGCCGTGCGGAACACCTGCATGTTGGCGTCCATGGTGTCCTGGAGTTCCTTGCGGATCACGGCCACCTTCTCGTCGCCGTTGCCGTTGCGGGCGATATCCAGCAGCTCGATGGTGTACGCCTCGGGGTCCTCCGGGAGCTCCACGAAGTCAGCCGTCTTGGCGTACTCGGCCGCGGCGATCCCGGCGCGCTTTCCGAACACGTTGATGTCCAGCAGCGAGTTGGTGCCCAGGCGGTTGGAGCCGTGCACCGAAACACAGGCCACTTCACCGGCTGCGTAGAGGCCCGGCACCACGGTGTCGTTGTCCTGCAGCACTTCGGTGGTGATGTTGGTGGGGATGCCGCCCATGGCGTAGTGCGCCGTCGGGAACACCGGAACCGGCTCCGTGTACGGCTCGACACCGAGGTAGGTGCGGGCAAACTCGGTGATGTCCGGCAGCTTCGCGTCGATGTGCGCCGGTTCGAGGTGGGTCAGGTCCAGGAGGACGTAGTCCTTGTTCGGGCCACAGCCGCGGCCTTCGCGGACCTCGTTGGCCATGGAGCGGGCCACGATGTCACGGGGTGCGAGGTCCTTGATGGTGGGGGCGTAGCGCTCCATGAAGCGCTCACCTTCGGAGTTACGCAGGATGGCGCCTTCGCCACGTGCAGCTTCCGAAAGCAGGATGCCCAGCCCGGCAAGGCCGGTCGGGTGGAACTGGAAGAACTCCATGTCCTCCAGCGGGATGCCGCGGCGGAACGCGATGCCCATGCCGTCACCTGTCAGGGTGTGTGCGTTGGACGTGGTCTTGAAGACCTTGCCCGCGCCGCCGGAGGCGAACACCACGGACTTTGCCTGGAACACGTGCAGTTCACCGGAAGCGAGGTCGTAGGACACGACGCCGGCAACGCGCTTCTGCTTGTACGGCGTGCCGTCTTCGCGAACGGCGTCTTCCTCGACCGTCAGCAGGTCCAGGACGTAGTACTCGTTGTAGAACTCAACGTTGTGCTTGACGCAGTTTTGGTACAGCGTCTGCAGGATCATGTGACCCGTGCGGTCGGCGGCGTAGCAGGCACGGCGGACCGGGGCCTTGCCGTGGTCACGGGTGTGGCCGCCGAAGCGGCGCTGGTCAATCCGTCCTTCCGGCGTGCGGTTGAACGGCAGACCCATCTTTTCCAGATCGAGCACGGCGTCGATGGCTTCCTTCGCCATGACCTCGGCTGCGTCCTGGTCCACCAGGTAGTCGCCACCCTTAATGGTGTCGAAGGTGTGCCACTCCCAGTTGTCTTCCTCGACATTGGCCAGTGCCGCACACATGCCACCCTGCGCAGCACCGGTGTGCGAGCGGGTGGGGTAGAGCTTGGTCAGTACTGCTGTGCGCGCGCGCTGACCGGATTCGATCGCGGCGCGCATGCCAGCGCCACCGGCACCGACGATGACGACGTCGTACTTATGGACCTGCATACCAGACGCTCTTTCTCTCAAAATTCGCAATAAAACGACGGGCGGGCGGAGCCTGCTCCGTAAAACCGTTGCCCGCACAGTGTGCGGGTGCAGCTGATCCCCGGACGGGGAAAGGTGCCGCTAAGGGGCCGGGCAGAAGCCGCCCGGCAGCGGTACGCCGTTGGCGTCCAGAGGGCACGGGTTGAAGGTGAAGATCACCAGGGTGCCCAGGATGATGATGACGGTGGTGGCGGCGTAGAGGACGGTCTTCAGCCAGAGGCGCGTGGAGTCCTTCTCGGCGTAGTCGTTGATGATGGTGCGGACGCCGTTGGTGCCGTGCAGCATGGCGAGCCAGAGCATGGCCAGGTCCCAGAATTGCCAGAACGGATCTGCCCACTTGCCGGCCACGAAGCCGAAGTCAATGGCGTGGATGCCTTCACCTACCAGGAGGTTCACGAAGAGGTGGCCGAAGATCAGGACCACCAGGACAACGCCCGACAGCCGCATGAACAGCCAGGCCGCCATCTCGAAGTTGCCCCTCGAGCCGCCGGTCCGGCGGTACTTGGGGGCGATCAGTCCGGCGCCCGGTTTTCCACTGCGCGGACTCTGAATCTGGGTTGCAGTCATGGCTTAGTGACCTCCGAAGGCGAGGGAAAGGTGGCGGATGGAGAAGCCGACCATGACGATGACCCAGAGGATCAGGACCGTCCACAGCATCTGGCGCTGGTACTTAGCGCCCTTCTTCCAGAAGTCGACGGCGATGATCCGCAGGCCGTTGAAGGCGTGGAAAACGATCGCTGCGACAAGGCCCGTTTCACCCAGGGCCATAAGGGGGTTCTTGTAGGCGCCGATCACGGCGGTGTATGCCTCTGGGGACACGCGCACCAATGAGGTGTCCAGCACATGGACCAACAAGAAGAAGAAAATCACTACACCTGTAATGCGGTGTCCAACCCAGGACCACATGCCTTCACGGCCGCGGTACAAGGTGCCAGCTGGTTTTGTCGGCACTGAATAAACCTCCCTGCAACACAGCGGCGCTGGCATGGGATCCACGCGGGGGGAACGCCTGCTGCGAGAGCACTCGTAAGCTCAAGCCTAAATCTAGGCTTCGCCCACAGCTTATTCAATTTAGGAACTCCTTGGTGTCGCCTGCCTGCGCGGTTTTTGTCCATAATTGAGACGAACGCCACATTGTGGCTCCCCTGGGGGCATTCAGGGGCGGCATCTGCCCGTCACCGAGCGGTGGTCGGCTAAAGTAGGCCTTGATGACTACAGACATAGCGACAAGCCGGGATTCACCGCTGGACCGTTTTATTGCGGTAATCCCTGCAGGCGGAGTGGGGACCCGCCTCTGGCCCCTGTCGCGTGCAGCAGCCCCCAAGTTCCTTCACGATCTCACCGGTTCCGGCAGCACGCTGCTGCGGGCGACCTACGACCGGCTTGAGCCGCTTGCCGGAAAGGGCGTACTGGTTGTTACCGGTAACGCCCACCGGAACGCGGTGTGCAGCCAGCTTCCCGAGATCCAGGATTCCGACCTGGTTCTCGAAAGCGAGCCCAAGGACTCCGGCGCGGCCATCGGCCTAGCGGCGGCCATCCTGTACCAGCGGGATCCGGAGATCATCATGGGTTCCTTCGCCGCGGACCAGGTGATCAGTCCCGACGATCTCTTCCAGGATGCCGTGCGGGAGGCCATCCACACGGCTGCAGCCGGCAAGATCGTGACCATCGGCATCAAGCCCACGCACCCGTCCACCGGCTTCGGCTACATCCGGTCCGGCGAGAACCTTTCCATCGCGAAGGCGCCGAGCGCGCAGGCCGTGGTGGAATTCGTTGAGAAGCCCAGCGAGGACGTTGCCCAGCAGTACGTGGACAGCGGCGAGTACGTATGGAATGCGGGCATGTTCGTTGCCCCCGTCTCACTGATGCTCAAGCACCTCGAAGCAAACCAGCCGGAACTCTTCAAGGGGCTCACGGAGATCGCGCAGGCCTGGGACACTCCGGAGCGTGACGAGGTCACCGCCCGCGTCTGGCCCACCCTGCCGAAGATCGCCATCGACTACGCGGTGGCAGAACCTGCCGCGGCCGCCGGGGACGTCGCCGTCGTGCCTGGCGCCTTCCGCTGGGACGACGTCGGCGACTTTGCCTCCGTGGGCCGGCTCAACAGCGCCAAGGAAGTGGACGATGTCACCGTCCTCGGCGAAGGCGCCCGGGTATTCACGGAAAACGCCAGCGGCGTTGTGGTCACGGACACCAAGCGCGTCATCGCGCTGATCGGCATCAAGGACGTGGTCATTGTTGACACCCCCGATGCTTTGCTGGTCACCACCATGGCGCACTCCCAGCGGGTCAAAGCCGCCGTTGATGCGCTCAAGGCCAGCGGCGACACCGACGTCCTCTAATATCGGACTCAGCCCAAGCTTTCCGGCGTGCCGGGCAGCTTGGGCTGATCTGTATCCTGCGCCGGAAGCTGACTCCCGGATCCGTAACCCGCAGACCCTGATGCGGGTATTCGCGGCACCCTCGCTAGAGTTGATCCGTGCGCAATTACACTACTGAAGCCGAGCCCACCGCCCTTGTGGGGCCGTGGCTGGAGCCGCTCCTGCCGGAACTCATCGATTTCCGCCGTGACCTCCACGCGCATCCGGAGCTGTCCTTCAAGGAGTTCCGCACCACCAACAAGCTCGCGGAGCGGCTGGAGGCTGCCGGCCTGAAGCCGCGCAGGCTCGAAGGTACCGGCCTCACCGTTGACGTCGGCGAAGGCCCCATCGCCACGGCGCTGCGCGGCGACATCGACGCCCTCCCGATCATCGAGGAAACCGGTCTGCCGTTTGCGTCGAAAAACCACGGCGTCACCCATGCCTGCGGCCACGACGTCCACACCACCACCATGCTTGGCATCGCCCTGGTGCTGCACCGCATGCACCAGGAGTCGCCGCTCGGCGGCAGTGTGCGCATCATTTTCCAGCCCGCCGAGGAAACCATGCCCGGCGGAGCGCACGCCTGCATTGAACAGGGCGTGCTCGAGGGGGTGCCGCGCATCCTGGCCCTGCACTGCGATCCGCGCATCGACGTCGGCAAGATCGGCACCCGGATCGGCGCCATCACCTCGGCTTCGGACACGATCAGGATCGAGCTTTCCGGACGCGGCGGGCACACCTCGCGCCCGCACCTGACCGAGGACCTTGTGTTCGCGCTGGCGCAGATTGCCGTGAACGTGCCTGCAGTGCTGTCCCGCCGCGTGGACGTGCGCAGCGGCGTCTCCGTGGTCTGGGGGCACATTTCCGCCGGCTCGGCGCCCAACGCCATTCCCGGTACCGGCTACATGGCAGGAACCATGCGGTGCCTGGACCGCGATGCCTGGCACAGTGCCGGCAAGCTCCTGGACGAAGTCGTCCATCAGGTGGCCGCGCCTTACGGGGTGGACGTCCGGCTCGAGCACACCCGCGGGGTCCCCCCGGTAGTGAACTCCGAACACGAAACGGCCCTGATCGAGGCAGCCGCACGCGCCGAAATCGCGGAAGGGGCTGTGGTCCTCACCCCGCAGTCCATGGGCGGCGAGGATTTCGCGTGGTTCCTGGCTGAGCTTCCCGGCGCGATGATGCGGCTGGGCACCAAGACCCCCGGCGGCGAGGAATACGACCTCCACCGCGGCGACTACATCCTGGACGAGAGGGCCCTGGGCTACGGCATCCAGGTCCTGACCGCAGCGGCCCTCCGCACGATCCGGGACCTCTAGCCCACCCCTTAGAGCGCGAACGGACATTTGAGCCCCACCCGCACGGCGCGAACGGACAGTTGAGCCCCTGAACAAGGGCCGCAAGTGTCCGTTCGCGCTTTGTGCAGGGCCTCAAGTGTCCGTTCGCGCTCTTTATCGGGTAGATAAGTTGTGCACAATTCAATTGTGCGTTATCGTTTTTCTATGACCGGTGCACCCCGCCTCAACACCCCCCGCCTCGACGCCCCCAGGCTCAATCGCCAGGTGTGCTTTGCGCTGTACTCCGCATCGAAGGCAGCCACCGCCGTGTACCGGCCCATGCTGGACGAACTGGGACTGACCTATCCCCAGTACCTCGTCATGCTGGTGCTCTGGGAGGACCAGCCCCGCAGCGTCCGCGAACTGGGGGAGGAGCTCGCCTTGGACTCAGGCACCCTCTCGCCGCTGCTGAAGCGGCTCGAATCGCTGGGGCTGGTGGAGCGGAGGCGTTCGGCTGAGGATGAACGCCGCGTTGAGGTTTTCCTCACGGACGCCGGCACGGCCCTCAGCGCCAAGTCCAGCGCAATTCCCCAGCAGCTCGCGGACGCCGCCGGCCTGTCCGCGGTAGAGCTCGACCAGCTCCGGGAGACCTTGGGCAGGCTCACTGCCGCCCTGCATTCCTCCCGCTAGGCAGACTTCCCCTCCAACAGGCTTTCCATCCACTACAGAACGGAACCACGTGAAGACTCTCTACACCGCAGAAGCCCTTGCCTCAGGCGAGGGCCGGGACGGCAACGCCCGCACCAAGGACGGCAAGCTCGACGTCGCATTGGCCAGCCCCGTGGAACTCGGCGGCAACGGCCAGGGAACCAATCCGGAACAGCTGTTCGCGGCCGGTTACGCGGCATGCTTCCACTCCGCCCTCCGCCTGGTGGGCCGCAAGGAAAAGGCGGACCTCACGGATTCCGCCGTCGCAGCCAAGATCCACTTCGGCGCCCTCGAAGACGGCGTGGGCTACGGCCTTGCAGCCGAGCTCGAAATCGCCCTTCCGGCACTGGACCTGGCCACAGCGGAGGCTCTCGTGGCCAAGGCGCACCGGATCTGCCCCTACTCCAATGCCACGCGCGGCAACATCAACGTCGACATCAAGATCCTGGAGGTGGCAGCATGAGCGCCAACACCGCAACCGCAACCCTTCCCCTGACCACCCGCGAGATCCAGCTGGCATCCCGTCCGCACGGCCGCCCGGTGCCGGAAAACTTCCGCCTCGCCGAGTCGGAACTCCCGCAACTGCAGGACGGCCAGGTGCTGGTCCGCAACCGCTTCATCTCCGTTGACCCTTACATGCGCGGCCGCATGAACGACGTCAAGTCCTACTCCGCGCCGTTTGCGCTGGATGCAGCGCTCGACGGCGGCGCCGTCGGCGAGGTGATCGCGTCCCGGTCGGATCAACGCAAGGTGGGGGACGTCGTCGTGCATTCCCTTGGCTGGCGTGAATATGCCGTGCTTGATGCCGCCGCCACCTCCCCGGCGCGTACCGATCTGGCACCCGATTCGGCGTTCCTGGGAGCGCTGGGCATGACCGGCCTGACGGCCTACGCCGGCCTGCTGAAAGTAGCGGAGTTCAAGCCCGGAGAGGTGGTCTTCGTTTCCGGAGCCGCGGGTGCCGTGGGTTCCCTCGTCGGCCAGATCGCCAAGGCGATGGGCGCCTCCCGGGTCATCGGCAGCGCAGGATCCCCGGACAAGGTGGCACGACTGCTGGAGCTGGGCTTCGATGAGGCATTCAACTACAACGACGGCCCGGTGGCCGATCAGCTCGCCGCAGCGGCGGGTGAACGCGGGATCGATGTGTACTTCGACAACGTTGGCGGTGAACACCTTGAAGCTGCGCTCTCCGCGCTCACTGTCGGCGGCCGTGTGGCCATGTGCGGCGCCATTGCGCAGTACAACTCGACCGAACCCACTGCTGCTCCCCGCAACCTCATGCAGGCCATCGGCAAGCAGCTGACCCTCAAGGGCTTCCTGGTCGGCGGCTACTGGCAGCATATGGGCGAGTTCGTCGAAACCGTATCCGCCTGGGTGGCTGACGGCACGGTCCGCTACGACGAGACCGTCGTGGACGGACTGGAGAACGCCCCGCAGGCCTTCATGGACCTCCTCGAAGGCGCCAACACCGGGAAGATGCTGGTCCGGGTCTAGGAATTTGGACACGACTTGCGGTGGCGGCTACCGATAGGTAACAAGTTCTCAACAATCTTCCCGCCCGGGCGCCGGCGTGCTATCAGGACGTGTTCCAGGCCACTACAGTAGCTGTCATCAGTGCGCCTCGGCGCAGTGCTGCGAACCCATCAGTGAAAACAGAATTTCAGTGTGGAGCATTCGAAACGGACACTCATTGAACTCCCGTCGTAGCGCCTATCTCTTTGTTCCTGGAGGAAAATTGAAGAACTCACTGCGTGCAACCCTCAAGC
Organism: Arthrobacter oryzae; assembly: GCF_030812315.1. Lineage (GTDB taxonomy): Bacteria > Actinomycetota > Actinomycetes > Actinomycetales > Micrococcaceae > Arthrobacter > Arthrobacter oryzae_B. Next base: position 81,634 of record NZ_JAUSSM010000011.1, read on the forward strand.
GCGGTTCAATGGCCGGTGTCGCCACCGCGGGTGCGGCCGCTCTCCTGCTGACAAGCTGCGGGGCCCCCCCGGAAGCCGGCAGCACCGCAACTGCCACCGCCAGCGACTACACGGGCTGCATCGTGTCCGACTCGGGTGGATTCGACGACCAGTCGTTCAACCAGTCGTCCTACGAGGGACTCAAGAAGGCTGAGAAGGATCTTGGCATCCAGGTCCGCCAGGTCGAGTCCAAGACCAACAACGACTACGATCCGAATCTGCGCGCCATGGTGTCCGCGGGCTGCGACCTCACTGTGACTGTGGGCTACCTCCTCGGCGACGCCACCAAGGCACAGGCCGAAGCCAACCCGAACAGCCACTTCGCCATCATCGACGTCGGCTACGAAAAGCCGATTGCCAACGTCAAGCCCATCATCTACGACACGGCGCAGGCTGCGTTCATGGCCGGTTATCTGGCCGCGGCCACCTCGAAGACCGGCACGGTGGCGACCTTCGGCGGCATCAAGATCCCCGCCGTCACCAACTTCATGGACGGCTACGCGGACGGCGTGAAGTACTACAACGAGAAGAAGGGCAAGGACGTCAAGCTCCTCGGCTGGGACAAGGCCAAGCAGGACGGCAGCTTCACCGACGACTTCGAAAAGCAGGACAAGGGTAAGCAGCTCACCCAGAACTTCCTGGACCAGGGGGCGGACATTGTCATGCCCGTTGCCGGACCGGTGGGCAAGGGTGCCGGCGCGGCGCTGAAGGAAGCCAAGGCCGCAGGCAAGGACGTCAAGCTCATCTGGGTCGACTCCGACGGCTTCCTTACCGCCCCGGAATACAAGGACATCATGCTTACGTCTGTCATGAAGCAGATGGGCTCTGCCGTGGAGACTGTCGTCAAGGAGGACAAGGAGGGCAAATTCAGCAATGAGCCCTACGTCGGCACGCTCGCGAATGAGGGTGTCCAGCTGGCCCCGTTCCACGATCTCGATTCCCAGGTCCCCGCGGAACTGAAGACCGAGCTGGAGCAGATCAAGAAGGACATCGTTGACGGCAAGCTGAAGGTCGACAGCCCGAAGGCCTAAATTCCTCCGCAAAGCGCCACCACCCGGTTGGTCATTGACTTCCGGGCGGTGGCGCTTTTCGTTGGGTCAGCTTTTCGACGGGCCCTGCCCGTCCGCCAGAGGTTGCAGGCACTAGGCTGGTGCTGCAGCCACATATCCCGTCCGGGCGCATATCCCGGACGCTTCGAGATTGGTCAGAGTTTTGAAACTTGAACTCAGAGGGATCACCAAACGCTTCGGCTCCCTAGTTGCCAACGATCACATCGATGTGGTTGTTGAACCGGGGCAAATTCATTGCCTGCTTGGTGAAAACGGCGCAGGCAAGTCCACGCTGATGAATGTCCTTTATGGTCTGTACGAGCCCAGTGAGGGCGAAATCCTGGTGGACGGCAAAGCCGTCACCTTCCGCGGCCCGGGCGACGCGATGGCTGCGGGCATCGGCATGGTGCACCAGCACTTCATGCTGGTCCCGGTATTTACTGTCGCGGAGAACGTGGCGCTCGGCGCCGAAACCACCAAGGCAGGCGGCTTCCTCAACCTTGATGACACCCGCCGGAAGATCAAGGAGATCTCAGACAAGTACGGTTTCGACGTCGACCCCGACGCCCTGATTGAGGACCTTCCGGTAGGCGTCCAGCAGCGCGTGGAAATCATCAAGGCCCTGGTCCGCGATGCGAAGGTGCTCATCCTCGACGAGCCCACGGCAGTGCTGACACCGCAGGACACCGACGAACTCCTGGACATCATGCGCCAGCTGAAAAGCAACGGCACGTCGATCGTCTTCATCTCCCACAAGCTCCGCGAAGTGAAGGCCGTGTCCGACACGATCACCGTCATTCGGCGCGGCAAGGTGGTGGGCAGTGCGGATCCCGGTGCGTCCACAACGGAGCTTGCCTCCATGATGGTGGGCCGAGCGGTCAGCCTGACCCTGGATAAGGCACCGGCCAGGCCGCAGGAAACGACGTTCCAGGTCAAGGACCTCACCGTAATCGCCCCGACAGGCCAGCATGTTGTGGACGGCATCAGCTTCGACATCGCCCGCGGCGAGATCCTCGCCGTGGCAGGCGTGCAGGGAAACGGCCAGACGGAACTCACCGAGGCCATTCTGGGCCTGCAGGAACGCTGCGACGGATCGATCCTGCTTGACGGTCAGGAACTCCTGGGCCACAGCGTCAAGGAAGTGCTCAGGGCCGGCGTCGGCTTTGTTCCTGAAGACCGGACGGTCGACGGGCTCATCGGCACCTTCTCCATTGCGGAGAACCTCGTGCTGGACCTCTACGACCAGCCGCCATTCGCCAAAGGCATCAGTATGAGCCCCGCCAAGATCCTGGAGAACGCCAAGTCCCGGATAGGCGAGTTCGACGTCCGCACCCCGTCCGGGTCACTGGCCGCGGGCACGCTCTCCGGCGGAAACCAGCAGAAAGTGGTCATGGCCCGGGAGTTGTCCCGGCCGCTGCGCCTCTTTATCGCCTCCCAGCCCACCCGTGGCGTGGACGTGGGGTCCATTGAGTTCCTGCACAAACGCATCGTGGCCGAACGCGACCAAGGCACGCCGGTGATGATCGTCTCCACCGAACTCGACGAAGTGATCGAACTCGCCGACCGCATCGCCGTGCTCTACAAGGGGAAGCTGGTGGGCATCGTCCCAGCCGGCACCGGACGCGACGTCCTGGGCCTGATGATGGCCGGGCTTCCGCCGGAAAGCGCCGCCCAGGCAGACACCCCCCACACGGGCACTGCCCACGCAGACACCGCTGGCGCGCCGAAGCCCGCACAGGCTTCCACCTCCGGTGCCGAAGGAGGCGACCATGACTGAACAGGACAAGCCCCAACACATGGCAGACGAAAGCGCGGAGGGAAACCGCGACACGGGGGACCTCGAACCCCAGGACCGCGACACGCAGGAACCCCAGGCCACGGCCGATGACGCAGCAGCCGCCACCTCGCTGGACACAGCCGGCGGCGCCATGCAGCCCTCGGCCGTTCCTGTCTCGGCCCAGAGCGGCACCGTCCCGGGCGGGCCGGACACCCTGGTCCGGCGGATCTTCACGGGCAGCGGCATGGTGTCGATCCTGGCAGTGCTGCTTGCCCTGATCCTTGGCGGACTCCTCATCGCCAGCACGGACAAGCAGGTGGGAGCCACGGCAAGCTACCTCTTTGCCCGGCCCTCGGACTTCTTCTCGGCGGTCTGGACTGCTGCGACCCGTTCGTACGTCGCGCTGTTCCAGGGCTCCGTGTTCAACCCCCGCGGCTCCAGCGTTGCGGTGCAGTTTGCTCCGCTGATGGAGACCCTCACCATCGCGACACCGCTCATCACGGCAGGCTTGGGCGTGGCACTCGCGTTCCGTGCCGGCCTGTTCAACATCGGTGCCCAGGGCCAGATCATCATGGCCGGCATCCTCGCCGCCTGGGTCGGTTTCGCGCTGCACCTGCCCGTGGGCCTGCACCTGCTGCTGGTCCTTGTCGCCGGCATCGTGGGCGGTGCCATCTGGGGCGGGCTGGTCGGCCTGCTGAAGGCACGCACAGGAGCCCACGAGGTCATCCTGACCATCATGTTCAACTACATCGCCCTGTACTTCCTGCGCTACCTGCTCAACACCCCGGCGTTCCAACGGCCGGGGGAGTCCAACCCCATCTCTCCGATCCTGGATCCCTCCGCTGTGTACCCGCAGATTTTCGGGACCCAGTACAGGCTGCACCTGGGCTTTGTCCTGGCCATCGCGGCCACCGTCTTCGTCTGGTGGCTGCTTAACCGGTCCACTGTCGGATTCGAGTTCCGGGCTGTCGGGGCCAACCCGAAGGCGGCACTGACCGCCGGCATCAACGTTCCCCGCGCCACCGTCCTGGTCATGGCGATCGCCGGTGCACTGGCGGGCATGTCCGGTGTGGCGCAGGTGGCGGGAACCGAAAAGGTCCTGACCGACGGCGTGGCCGCCACGTACGGCTTCGACGCCATCACCGTTGCACTCCTGGGACGCTCGACGCCGTGGGGCACCTTCGCGGCCGGCCTGCTGTTCGGAGCCTTCCGCGCCGGGGCAGTGCAGATGCAGATCCAGACCGGAACCCCGATCGACATCGTGCTGGTGGTCCAGTCGCTGATCGTTCTGTTCATCGCGGCCCCGCCGCTGGTGCGTGCCCTCTTCGGGCTCAATCCCCGCAAGAAGAAGGCCGCCACAGCCGGCAAGACCAAGACGGCAGCAACCACCGGAGGTGCAGCATGAGCACAACAGCAACGTCGCCCGTTCCGGGCACGCCGCAGCCGGGAACACCGCAGTCGGCCAACGAAAAGGCCCCCGCAGTTTCAGCGAAGCCCGTGACCTGGAAGGTGCCGGTCCTGCTTTCTGTCCTCGGCGTCGTGGCGTTCATCTTCTTTGGCGTGATGGGACCCAACCAGACAGCCAGGTTCGGGATCTCCTCGAGCGGTGATTTCTTCCAGCTTCCGGCCATCCAGGTGCCGGCCTTCCTCGGCGGCATCGTGCTGTCAGTCCTGATGCTGGGCCTCGCCGCCTACGCGGTGTACCTCAAGACCCGGAACGAACCCTCTCCCGGCTGGCTCCCCATCGTCTTCATCGTCCTATTCGTGGCAGCCTTCCTGATCTGGGTGGTGGGCGGCGCCCGCACCCCCAGCATTTCGCTGGCCGGGCTCATCGCCGGTTCCGTGACGCTTGCGGTTCCCCTCGTTTTCGGCTCCCTCTCGGGTGTGCTGTGCGAACGCGTCGGCGTGGTAAACATCGCCATCGAGGGCCAGCTGCTCGGCGGTGCGTTCACCGCCGCAATGGTGGCCACCCTGACCAAGAGCCCCTTCATCGGGCTGCTGGCAGCGGCAGTTGCCGGCGCCGTCGTCTCGATGGTGCTGGCGGTCTTCAGCATCAAGTACCTGGTCAACCAGATCATCGTGGGCGTGGTGCTCAACGTCCTGGTCTCGGGCCTGACCGGCTTCCTGTTCAGCACCGTGATGCAGGCCGACAAGGCACAGTTCAACTCCCCGGGGCGGCTGCCCATTATCGACATCCCCGTGCTCTCCAGCATCCCGGTGATCGGCCCCATCCTGTTCAAGCAGTCCGTGGTGGGGTACCTGATGTACATTGCGGTCATCGTGGTGTGGATCGGCCTCTTCAAGACCAAATGGGGCCTCCGCGTGCGGGCGGTAGGCGAACACCCGCAGGCGGCCGACACCATGGGCATCAAGGTCAATGCCACGCGTTTCTGGAACGTCACCCTCGGCGGCGCCGTCGCTGGCATCGGCGGCTCGTTCTTCACCCTCGTAGCCATCGACAGCTTCACCAAGGAGATCTCGGGCGGACGAGGCTTCATTGCCCTGGCCGCGCTGATCTTCGGCCGCTGGAACCCGATCGGTGCGTTCTTCGCGGCGCTGCTGTTCGGCTTCGCTGACAACCTGCAGAGCATCGTAACCATCATCGGCACCCCGGTTCCGAGCCAGTTCATGGCCATGCTGCCCTACCTGGTGACAGTGCTCGCCGTCGCCGGACTGGTCGGCCGCTCCAGGCCGCCGGCGGCCAGCGGCATACCGTACATCAAGGGTTGACGGCCGTGGACGAGGTTTCGCCACGCCCGGCCACCGGCGGGGAAGGCAACGACGCGGAAGGCAGTAGGGGGGAAGGCACGGGCGTGGACTGGGCAGCCCTGGAAGCCGCCGCCGTTTCAGCCATGAAGAACGCGTATGCACCGTATTCGAAGTTCGCGGTGGGGGCAGCGGCCCTCACCGCGAACGGCAGGATTGTCAGCGGGTGCAACGTCGAAAACGCCAGTTACGGCCTGACGCTGTGCGCCGAATGCGCCTTGGTGGGCAATCTGCACATGACCGGCGGCGGGCTCCTGCGCGCCTTCTACTGTGTGGACGCCGGCGGCAACATCCTGATGCCGTGCGGGCGCTGCCGCCAGCTGCTGTACGAATTCCGTGCTCCTGACATGGAGCTGATGACAACGCAGGGAATCAAAACCATGGACCAGGTGCTACCCGATGCCTTTGGTCCCCAACACCTGGAGGAACCCCGGTGACACAAACCCCAAGCAACACCGAGGCGTTCGACGCCGTCGACATCATCCGCATCAAACGGGACAGGGGCGTCCTGACCCCGGCACAGATCGACTGGACCATCGACGCCTACACCCGCGGCGCGATTGCCGACGAGCAGATGGCCGCCCTGAACATGGCCATCCTGCTCAACGGCATGGACCGCGCGGAGATCTCGCGCTGGACCGCAGCGATGATCGCCTCCGGCGAGCGGATGGACTTTTCCGGCCTGCGGCGTCCCGACGGCGGCGTGAAAGCGACGTCGGACAAGCACTCCACGGGGGGTGTGGGGGACAAGATCACCCTCCCGTTGGCGCCGTTGGTCGCTGTTTTTGGCGTAGCCGTTCCGCAGCTCTCCGGGCGCGGCCTCGGGCACACGGGCGGCACGCTGGACAAGCTGGAATCGATCCCGGGATGGCGCGCAGCACTGAGCAACGACGAGATGATGGCCCAGCTGCAGGACGTCGGGGCAGTGATCTGCGCCGCGGGTGCCGGTCTGGCTCCAGCGGACAAGAAGCTTTACGCCCTGAGGGACGTCACCGGAACCGTGGAGGCGATCCCGCTCATCGCGTCCTCCATCATGAGCAAGAAAATCGCCGAAGGCACCGGCTCGCTGGTCTTGGATGTCAAGGTCGGAAGCGGCGCCTTTATGAAGGATGAGGCCCGCGCCAGGGAACTGGCCGAGACTATGGTCGCACTGGGCAAGGACGCCGGGGTCAACACGGTTGCGCTGCTGACCAACATGAACACGCCACTGGGGCTCACGGCCGGAAACGCCATCGAGGTGGAGGAGTCCGTGGAGGTCCTGGCCGGCGGCGGTCCGGAGGACGTCGTCGAACTGACCGTCCGCCTGGCTGAGGAAATGCTGGCTTGCGCAGGCGTGCACGACGCCGACCCGCGCGCCGCACTCAAGGACGGCCGGGCCATGGACGTCTGGAACCGCATGATCGAGGCGCAGGGAGGCGACCCCCGGGCCGCCTTGCCCGTTGCCAAGGAATCCGAGGTTATCTACGCGCCGGCCGACGGGGTCCTCGTGGAGCTTGACGCACTGTCCGTGGGCGTGGCGGCCTGGCGGCTGGGTGCCGGCCGGGCCCGCAAGGAGGACCGGGTCCAGGCAGGGGCCGGCGTCAGGCTGCACGCCAAGCCCGGTGCCGTGGTCCGTGCCGGCGAGCCGCTGATGACACTGCTGACGGACACCCCGGAGAAGTTCGGACGTGCCAAGGAAGTCCTCGAAGGTGCCGTTGTGATTGCGCCGGAAGGCTCCCGGCCCGCGCAGAAACTCATCATCGACCGCATCGCCTGACCACGTGATTCTCCCCGGCCGGGGTCCCTGTGGCGGCGCCCCGGCCGCCTTCGGAAACGGCCGGGGAGAAAACGGGTGGCCCCGGCCGTTAGGAAACTGTGCAGGCTATCAACGACTTTATTCTTGCGGCGGCAGGACAGCCCTGGGTCCTCCTTGTGGTGCTGGCCTGCTGCGTGATCGACGGGTTCTTCCCGCCGATCCCCAGTGAGTCGGTGGTAGTGGGCCTGGCAGCCGTGGCAGCAACCGCCGATGTCCCCAACCCCTGGCTGCTGATGCTCGTGGCCGCACTCGGTGCATTCGGCGGCGACAACATCGCCTACCTCATCGGACGCAGGGTAGGCACGCGGCGGTGGCGGTGGATGCGTGGGCCGCGGATGCAGACAGCCTTTCACTGGGCCGGCAACGAACTCAGGAAGCGGCCGGCGTCCCTTGTGCTCGTGGCCCGCTTTGTTCCGATTGGCCGCGTGGCAGTGAACCTCACGGCCGGAGCCACGCAATTTCCGCACTTGCGGTTCGTGGGGCTAACCGTGTTGTCCGCCGCGCTGTGGTCCTCGTATTCCGTAGCGATCGGGCTGTTTTTCGGGCAGTGGTTCGAGGACAACCATCTGCTGGGTGCCACCATTGCCATTGTCTGCGCCATCCTGCTCGGCATCATTGTGGACATCCTGATTGGCCGCTTCCGCGGCCGGCTGCCCGAGGAACCGGCGGAGGAGCCCGCATCAGGTCCCTAGAAAGGGCCCGTGAAAGAGCACAGGCATGGGCACGCGCCCGCCCGGAAGGAGGCTCCAATGAATTGTTTTTCTCTTCCCCGAGCGTAGCGAATCATGCTTCTGACATGCGACACTAAATAGGATTTCCATCACTTCATAGGAGCAGGGCCCGCGTGGAATTTATCAATGAGGCAGTGCTCCATGCCGCAGGCCAATGGTGGATCTATCCCATCCTGCTGGTGTTCTTTTTTGTTGACGGATTCGCGATGGTGGTCCCCAGCGAAACCCTTATCGTCGCCCTCGCTGCGTTCTCCCGGCAGAGCGGCGAACCCAACCTCTGGATCCTCGGTGCCACCGCGCTGGTTGGCGCCATTGCCGGCGACAACATGGCGTACATGCTGGGTCGAAAGATCGGGCTGGAACGGTGGCGCTGGATGCGCAAGCCCAAGGTCCAGAAAGTCTTCGCGTGGGCCCACTATGAGCTGGAGAAGCGCGGCGCCGTCCTGATCTTCACGGCCCGGTACATCCCTTGGGGCCGCGTGGCAGTTAACTATGTTGCCGGCACCACCGCTTTCCCGCACCGTAGGTTCTTCATCCTGGATGCCTTTGCCTGCGTCACCTGGGTGGGCTACTCGATCGGGATAGGCCTGCTGGCCAGTTCCTTCCCCTTGCTCCATGACAATCCGCTGCTCGGCGCCGGCATTGCCGTGGTGTTCGCCGTCATTCTCGGCATAATCATTGACCACCTGCTGCGCTGGTGGCACAAGCGGCTCGGACGGCATGACGCCGAAGTCGTGGACGAGTGGCTGGACGGCGGAGCCGGCACCGCCGCGGAGGCTGTCCACGGCCACAGCACGGTCCTAGCCGCCCCGGCCGTAGATGCCGAGGCAAGGGAAGCCTGACGGCTGGCATTACGCGGCCGCCGACCCTAAGGTGGGAACCGTGACTGAGCCTATTCTTGACGCTGCCCCTGCCCTCGACTTCGACCTCAAGAGCCTCCCCAAGGTATCCCTGCACGACCACTTGGACGGCGGCCTGCGCCCGGCCACCATCATCGATCTGGCGGAAGCGGTTGGCCACACCCTGCCCTCTACCGATCCGGTGGCGCTGGGGGAGTGGTTCCGTGAATCCGCCGACTCCGGCTCGCTGGTCCGCTACCTCGAGACCTTCGATCACACCATCGCGGTGATGCAGACCAAAGAGGGTCTCTTCCGGGTGGCCAAGGAATTCGTCGAAGACCTTGCCGACGACGGCGTGGTGTACGGCGAAGTGCGCTGGGCACCGGAGCAGCACCTGCAGAACGGGCTGACGCTGGATGAGGTGGTCGAAGCCATCCAGGCGGGTCTTGACGCCGGTGTGGACGCCGTCGCCGAAACCGGCCGGGAGATCCAGGTGGGGCAGCTTATCACGGCGATGCGCCACGCGGACCGCGGCCAGGAGATTGCCGAACTGGCAGTCCGTCACCGCAACAACGGAGCCGTGGGCTTCGACATTGCCGGAGCCGAGGACGGCTTCCTGCCCGCCCGCTTCCGCGATGCTTTCACCTACCTTGCCCAGCACAATTTCCCCGCCACAGTCCACGCCGGCGAAGCCGCGGGCCTGGAAAGCATCCAGTCCGCCCTTGTTGACGGCCGTGCCCTGCGCCTGGGCCACGGGGTACGCATCGCCGAGGACATCACCGTCGAATTCGACGACGAGGACTCGGAAGAGGGAGACAACGCCGATGACAGCATCGGCATGGTGACCCTTGGCGAGCTTGCCAGTTGGGTCCGCGACCGTGGCATCGCCTTGGAGATCTGCCCGTCCTCCAACCTGCAGACCGGTGCCATCGCCGGCTTCGGGGAGGGCATTGAAAGCCACCCGCTGGACATGCTTTACCAGATTGGCTTCAACGTCACCATCAACACGGACAACCGGCTGATGAGCGGCGTGACCCTCACCGACGAGTTCGAACTGCTCGTGGAGACCTTCGACTACGATCTCGACGACCTCCTTGAACTGACGCTCAACGCTGCCGAGGCCGCGTTCCTGCCGCTGGAGGAAAAGGAAGCCCTCGTTGAGTACATCAACGACGCCTACGCCAATCTTGCCTAACGACGTTTCGGGCCCGGTCGCCTCCGATGTGGGGGTGTTGCTGGCCAGGATAGCGGCCCTGCGGGAGCACTGCCCCTGGATGCGGGCACTGACGCATGAGTCCCTCGTGGAGTACCTCCTTGAGGAGGCCTTTGAAGTGGCCGAAACAATCGAAACCGGCGCCAGCGAGGCAGAGCTCCGGGGCGAACTGGGCGATGTCCTGCTCCAGGTGGTGCTGCATGCCCGCCTGGCGGAGGAACGTGAAAGCTTCGGCTTCGACGACGTTGTCCAAGGGCTTGAGGAGAAGCTGGTCCGCCGGAATCCGCACGTGTTCCGGCCGGACGGCTCGCTGCAGGACAGCTTCCCGGCCAGCGTGGAGGAGATCGTCCGCAAGTGGGACTCCATCAAGCGGGCCGAAAAGCCGGAACGCGGTGATCCCTTCGAGGGAATTCCGCAGGCGCTTCCGGCCCTGGCCCGGGCCCAGAAGTCACAGGACCGCGCCGAGCGGGCCGGTATCGAGAGTGCCGCGCCCGTCCCTGCAGCGGACGATTTGGTCGGCGCCCTGGCCTCAGAGGAAGAGCTCGGCGAGCTGCTCTTCGGGCTCGCCGCCGCGGCCCGAACCAGGGATTTCGACGCCGAACGCGCCCTCCGCGGGGCCGTCCGGCGTTACCAGGACGGCCACCGAGCTGTTCACCCGGTCACGCCCCGGACGGGATCATGACGTCCGGGTGCTGGATAGGTTTCCGTAACGTGTACCACTCTCGACTACGCTAGTCCCTGACGAGGACGTCGAGTTTTTCCGCTAGTTTCCCAGTAAATCGCTTCACCATAAGGAGCATATTCATGGCGCTTATCGATGCCATCCACGCCCGCGAGATCCTCGATTCCCGTGGCAACCCGACCGTAGAAGTTGAAGTTCTGCTGTCCGACGGCCAGATCGGCCGTGCAGCAGTTCCCTCCGGTGCTTCCACCGGCGAACACGAGGCCGTCGAACTCCGCGACGGAGACAAGGGACGCTACCTCGGCAAGGGTGTCCAGAAGGCCGTTGACGCTGTCATCGACCAGATTGCTCCGGCCCTGACCGGCTTCGACGCCACCGACCAGCGCAGCATCGACCAGGCCATGATCGACCTGGACGGCACTGCCAACAAGGGCAAGCTCGGCGCCAACGCCATCCTGGGCGTTTCCCTGGCCGTGGCCAACGCCGCTGCAGCGTCCGCTGACCTGCCGCTGTACAAGTACCTCGGCGGCCCCAACGCACACGTCCTCCCTGTTCCGCTGATGAACATCCTCAACGGTGGCTCGCACGCTGACTCCGACGTGGACATCCAGGAATTCATGATTGTCCCGATCGGTGCCGAGACCTTCTCCGAGGGCCTGCGCTGGGGCGTTGAGGTCTACCACAACCTCAAGTCCGTCCTGCAGGCCAAGGGCCTCTCCACCGGCCTCGGGGACGAAGGCGGCTTCGCCCCGAACCTGCCGTCCAACCGTGCAGCCCTGGACCTGATCCAGGAAGCCATCAAGAACGCCGGCTACACTCCGGGCAAGGACATCGCCCTGGCACTGGACGTTGCCTCTTCCGAGTTCTTCAAGGACGGTGCCTACCAGTTCGAAGGCAAGGCACTTTCCGCCACCGAGATGAGCGCCTACTACGCAGAGCTCGTGGCCGACTACCCGCTGGTTTCCATCGAGGACCCGCTGGATGAAAACGACTGGGAAGGCTGGAAGACCCTCACCGACTCCATCGGCGACAAGGTCCAGCTGGTGGGCGATGACCTCTTCGTCACCAACCCGGCCATCCTGCAGCGCGGCATCGACACCAAGACCGCCAACTCGCTGCTCGTCAAGGTCAACCAGATCGGCTCCCTGACGGAGACGCTGGACGCCGTGTCGCTGGCCCAGCGTGCAGGCTTCACCACCATCACCTCGCACCGCTCCGGCGAAACCGAGGACACCACCATTGCTGACATCTCCGTTGCCACCAACGCGGGCCAGATCAAGACCGGTGCCCCGGCGCGCTCCGAGCGCGTTGCCAAGTACAACCAGCTGCTGCGCATCGAAGAGGAACTCGACGACGCCGCACGCTACGCCGGACGCAGCGCATTCCCGCGTTTCAAGGGCTAGCATCCAAAAAAACAGCTGACCGGTGGCTATGGTTGAAAGACCATGGCCACCGGTTCTGTTTTGTGCCAAGGACCGGCTCACGGCCAGGGTTGAGCACAGCACGGACCATTCATTACAGGAGTGTCATGGCCACCCGCCGTCCAAAGGTTCCCCGGGCTACGCCCGCGGTGCGTCAGTCCAAGGACGCCGACGACGGCGCTGAAGTCATCCGCGCGGATTTCGGCGCGACTCGGCATCTGCCCGCCGCCGAGGCAAAACCGCCTGCTGCGCCCGGTAAAGCCACCACTGCAAGCCGCCTGGGGGCCTCGGTCAAAGCAGGGGTTGCGGCCGGCAAGCAGGCCGCCGGCCGTCCGCCCGGCAGCCAGGGGCAGGGCCCGTCCACGCGGGCGTCCGGGAAAAATGCCGGGGAAAACCAGGATCCCGTCCCCGCCAAAGCATTTTCCGGCCGGATGCTGGCCCTGGCCGTGGTCATGATTGCCATCACCATCATGCTTGCCCCCACGGTCAAGATCTTTATCGACAAACGGGCCGAGATCGCCGCGTTGGAGGCGGATATCGCTGCGCGGCAAGCCGAACGGGACAACCTGAAACTCCAGGTCTCCCGGTGGCAGGATCCGAACTACGTGAAACAGCAGGCCCGCGACCGCATTAACATGGTTATGCCGGGAGAAACCGGCTACTGGGTGTTTGGCAGCGATCTGCCGGCCGGGACCGCCAGTGGCCAGGCCGGAACAGGATCAGCAGAGGACCCGGCCAACCTGCCATGGGTGGACTCGCTTTGGGAGTCCATCAGGCGTTCGGCAACAGACTAGAGGCGGTGCCCTCCGCCGGCTGTCCCACGGGGCAGCCCCCAAGGGCAGGAAGGCGGCCGCGCCAGTGGACCAGCATGCAGTGGGCGAAAATGCCCTGGACGGGAAACCCGTGGCAGAAGGCACAACCGTGCCGGCTTCCAGCCACCCGTCTGCCCGGGACCTGGACGTCCTGAGTCGCCAGTTGGGGCGTCCCGTACGGGACGTCGTTGAGATCCCGGCGCGCTGCGTTTGCGGAAACCCCCTGGTCGCGGCGACGTCACCCCGGCTCAGCAACGGAACGCCGTTCCCCACCACGTTCTACCTGACCCACCCGGTCATCACCTCGGCTGTGTCCCGCCTCGAAGCCGCCGGCCTGATGAACCGGATGAACGAGCGCCTCGCCGAAGACGCCGAACTCGCCGCGGACTACCGCGCGGCGCACGATGCGTATCTCGTATCCCGGGCGGAGATTGGCGAGCGGTCAGGCATTGGCCCCGTCCCTGAGATTGACGGGATCTCCGCCGGCGGGATGCCCACCCGCGTGAAGTGCCTCCACGTCCTGGTGGGGCATTCCCTCGCTGCCGGCCTCGGGGTCAACCCGCTGGGCGATGAAGCCATTGCCGGCATCAGTGAATGGTGGACAGCGGACCGATGCTATTGCGACGGCGCCTGGGACACCGGGGGAGAGGCGCCCTCACGGGACCTCAGCCGCCACGGGCCGCAGGGGCTCCCTGACATCGTGGGCCGTCCGGCACCGGTACGCAAGACCCAGCGGCACGCTGATAGCAACCACGCTGATAGCCACCACGCTGAAGAGAACACCGAAGACTCCACGGAGGCCGCCCAGTGACCCGAGTTGCTGCCATCGACTGCGGAACCAATTCCATCCGGCTCCTGATCGCCGATGTCGACGGAAACGGAAGCAGCTCCCGGCTCACCGACGTCGTGCGTGAAATGCGCGTGGTCAGGCTTGGCCAGGGCGTGGACGCAACCGGTGAACTCGCGCAGGAGGCCCTCGACAGGACCTTTGCGGCAACGTCCGATTACGCCGGGCTCATCCGTGAGCACGGGGCCGGGAAGGTCCGCTTCGTTGCCACCTCCGCAACCCGCGACGCCCGCAACCGGCAGGTGTTCGTGGACGGCATCCGAGAGATCCTTGGCGTGGAACCTGAAGTCATAACGGGCGATGAAGAGGCGGCCCTTTCCTTTGCCGGCGCCAGCAGCGTCCTGCCGTCCCGGGGCACCGACCCGGTGCTCGTGGTGGACCTTGGCGGCGGAAGCACCGAGTTTGTCCTTGGCGACGCCAGCGGCGTCATCGCCGCCAAATCCGTGGACGTCGGCTGTGTCCGGATGACGGAACGCCATCTTCGCAACGACCCGCCGTCGCCGGAGCAGATCGCTGCGGCGGAGGCCGACGTCGACGCCGCCATCAGCGAGGCAGGACTGGCCGTTCCGCTGGACCGCACCGTCGCCGTGGTCGGCGTGGCGGGGTCCGTCACCACCATTACGGCCCATGCGCTCCGGTTGCCGGAATACTCGCCTGCTGCCATCCACGGTACGGAACTTCCCCTCGGAACGTTTGGCGAAGCCTGCACGGATCTCCTGGAGATGTCCAAGGCCGACCGCGCCGGACTGCCCTACATGCATCCTGGCCGGGTTGACGTCATCGGCGCCGGGGGACTGGTCTGGCGCCGGGTCCTGGAGCGCCTGGCCGAGGTAACGGACGGCAGGATCACTTCGGCGGTGGCCAGTGAACACGATATTCTCGACGGAATTGCCCTGAGTATCAGTTAGCGACTTGGCGTCAGCTAAAGAAGAAGCATCAGCCGGATTCCGTATCCGGCAGGTGCCATGAGACAGCAGCCCGCCACGTGCTGCGCCACGAGATGCAGAGCCGATTGGACCCGAATGACCAGAGCAACAACCCGCTGGGGCCGGACGGCCTCCGCCGTGACTGCGATGGCCCTTGCCGTAGGCAGCCTGGCGACGTCGCTGATTGCGGCGCCGGAGGCCCGGGCCGATTCATGGCGGGACAAGCAGTACTGGCTGGCCGAGTCCGGCATCACCAAGGCGTGGGAAGTTTCCAAGGGCGCCAACGTCAAAGTGGCAGTCATCGACAGCGGCGTGGATGCCAAGCACCCGGACCTGAAAGGCGTGGTTGTCGGGGGGAGCGACGCCTCCGGGGCCGGGAGCGCCGACGGGCAGAAGAGCATCGGGTCAAAGCCTGAACACGGCACGCTGGTGGCAACGATGCTGGCCGGACGCGGCCACCAGCCGCCGAAGTCCACTGCCAGTCCCGCCCCGGGAGCCAAACCGGCGCCCGGCCCGGACGGCATAGTGGGCGTCGCCCCCGAAGCCCAGATCCTCTCGGTTTCCACTTGGCTTGGATCTCCGAATCCCGGAGGAAAGAGTGATCAGGAACAGATTCCCGCCGCGGTCCGCTGGGCCGTGGACAACGGTGCACGCGTGATCAACATTTCCCTGGGCAGCACCTCGCCGGAGTGGCCGCAGAGCTGGGACGCCGCGTTCCTCTATGCCGAGCAAAAGGACGTGGTCATCGTTGCCGCTGCCGGCAACCGTGTGGGCGGCAACGTCCAGGTGGGGGCACCGGCAACCATCCCGGGCGTCCTGACAGTGGCCGGGCTGGACCGGAAGGGCGCCGCGAGCGTCGACTCGTCCTCCCAGGGCATCAGCATCGGCGTGGCTGCGCCGGCGGAAAACCTGATCGGCGGCATGCCCGGAGACGGCTACGCAGAGTGGGCGGGCACGTCCGGAGCCACCCCGATCGTATCCGGCGTGGCGGCGCTGATCCGCTCCAAGTGGCCGGAGATGACAGCCAGCCAGGTCATCAACAGGATTGTTACCACTGCCAAGGACGCGGGTGCGCCGGGCAAGGACCCCATTTATGGTTTTGGCGTACTCAACGCCGAAGCCGCGCTGAAGGATGACGTGCCTGAAACGAAGGTGAATCCGCTGGGCACCGTCGGTGACTGGATCAGGATCCACCGGCGCGGCGAGGCAGCCGCGAGCACTCCCGCCGCGGCGCCCGGCGACAGCCCCACGAGTGCGCCGCCCACCCTGCCCGCCGCCACGATACCTGTGGCAGAGGCCCCGTCACGGCTGGACAGCGCTGTGCCCGCGATGGTGGTAATCGGCTTCGGCCTGCTGTTCGCGGCCATCGTGGCGGGTGCCGCGTTCCAGCTTCGAAGGGCGTCCCGGAATCCCCGTGGTGTTCGCGACGAGCCGGAAACCGGAGTGCTTGACGCGGTGGACTCCGGCGGAACGTAACGGGACGGTTATTAGTTAGTGAAGATTTTCACAAACTACTGTATTCTTAAATCATGGCAACAACCCCACAGCTCCAGGACCGTCCCAGGGTACTCGTCGTCGGCGGCGGGTACGTCGGCCTGTACGTAGCCCTCAAACTGCAGAACAAGATCGCGAATGCCGGTGGCATCGTCACCGTCGTTGATCCGCTGCCCTACATGACTTACCAGCCCTTCCTGCCGGAAGTAGCCGGCGGAAACATTGAGGCGCGCCACGCAGTCGTCTCCCACCGCCAGCACCTGAAGCAGACGGAACTCATCCAGGGCCGCGTCACCTCGATCGACCACGCGAACCGGACAGCCGTGGTTGCCCCGGCCGATGGCGGCCCGAACTTTGAGGTGCCGTACTTCGACGTCGTGATGGCCGCAGGAGCCATTACCCGCACGTTCCCGATCAAGGGCCTGGCGGACAAGGGCATCGGCCTCAAGACCATCGAGGAAGCCGTTGCCCTGCGCAACAAGGTCCTCGAGCGGATCGAAGCCGGTTCCACCATCACCGATCCCGCAGCACGCGCCCGCGCACTCACCTTCGTGGTGGTTGGCGGCGGCTTCGCCGGCATCGAGTGCATCACTGAGATGGAAGACCTGGCCCGCGCGGCGGTCAAGAACAACCCCCGCATCAAGCAGGAGGAAGTCCGCTTCGTCCTGGTTGAGGCCATGGGCCGCATCATGCCCGAGGTCACGGCCAAGCAGGCCGAGTGGGTTGTGGAGCACCTGCGCAGCCGCGGCATCGAGGTGCTGCTGAACACCTCGCTGGACAACGCCGAGGGCTCCCTGAAGCTCATCAACCTTCCGGACAAGACCCCGGCCCAGGAATTCGAAGCGGACACCCTCGTCTGGACTGCCGGCGTGCAGGCCAACCCGATGGTCCGCTCCACCGACTTCCCGCTCGAGCCGCGCGGACGCGTCCGCGTCCTTCCGGACCTGCGTGTCGCGGGTGACGAAGGCATCATTGAGAACGCCTGGGCCGCCGGCGACGTCGCGGCCGTGCCGGACCTCACGGGCAGCGGCCTGCCGGACGGTACCTGCGTACCGAACGCGCAGCACGCCCTTCGCCAGGCCAAACGCCTCGCGAAGAACCTGTGGGCCTCCCGCTGGGACAAGGAACTCAAGGATTACAAGCACAAGAACCTGGGTGCCGTTGCCGGCTTCGGCGAATGGAAGGGTGTTGCCAACATCAACCTCCTGGGTCGCATCGGACTCAAGGGCCCCCTGGCCTGGCTGGCGCACCGTGGCTACCACGGCCTGGCCATGCCCACGGTTGAGCGTAAGATCCGCGTCATCTTCGGCTGGATCCTCGCCTTCATCATGGGCCGCGACACCACCCAGCTGATGGACCTGGACAACCCGCGCGGCGCGTTCGTCGCCGCAGCCGCTCCGGCACCCAAGCCGGCAGCAGCTCCGGCCGCACCGGCCGCTGAAAAGCCGGCAGAGTCGGGCGCCGGAAGCACCAGCCAGCAGAAGCAGACCGTGTCGGCTGACAACAAGTAGCAGGCAGATGCCGTCAACAGCGGCCGTTCCCCCGGGGAACGGCCGCTGTTGCTGTTTAATGGCCCAATGACTGGTGAAAAGGACATTCGGACCCTCTTGGCATCCATCCGCCCCATCCTGCGGGAGGGCGAGTACGTCTATGCACTCTGGCCATATGGCAGGCCGCTTGTTGCCGGCATCGAAGCCGCCGTCCGCGAAGCGGAAGGACTCACGGTGGTGCTGCCGCGTGCCGAGGCGGACAAACTCGGGCTTCCCTACGACTTTGTTGCCGCATGGATCACGCTGGAGGTGCATTCATCCCTGGAGGCCATTGGGCTCACGGCCGCAGTCAGCGCGGCGCTCACGGACGCCCGCATCAGCTGCAACGTCCTCGCCGGATTCCACCACGATCACCTCCTGGTTCCGGTGGCCGACGCAGACCGCGCCCTGGAAACACTCCACGAACTTGCGGCCGAGAGCTCGGACCAGCCTGCGCCCGAACTCGTCCTGCGCAGCGAGCGTCCGGAGGACAGGCCCGCAATCCTGGAGCTGACGGCGGCGGCCTTCTCGGTATCGCCCGCAACCGGGCTTCCGGTTGACGGCGAACCCGTTGAAGTCGGGCTGCTGAAGGAGCTCTTCGACTGCGACGAGTACCTGTCCGAGTTCAGTATCGTTGCCGAACAGGAGGGTGAGGTGGTGGGCCATGTCATCAGCACCCGGGGCTGGGTGGGTGACCTCGAGCTGCTGGGGCTTGGCCCCATCGGAGTGGTTCCCCGGCTGCAGCACCACGGCATCGGCAGTGCACTCATGCAGGAGACCGTATCGCGTGCCAATGCTGCGGGGGAGAGGGGGATTGCCTTGCTGGGCAGTCCGGAGTACTACTCCCGCTTCGGGTTCGTGCCGTCGGTCTCGTTGGGCATCGAACCGCCGGAGGTCGGATGGGGCGACCATTTCCAGTTGCTCCCGCTCGCCGTGTGGCCAGGAGGTGTCCACGGGAGGTTCCGGTATGCCGGACCCTTCGAACGGCTCTGACGGGATATCATAGACCGGGCGCCCCAGTAGCCCAATTGGCAGAGGCAGCGGACTTAAAATCCGCGTGTTGTGGGTTCGAGTCCCACCTGGGGTACTTTCCTTTTTCGACGCGCCGTCCTTCCGTGCGCCCGGTTTCGGCTGGAACCTTCCGCGTCTCCCCGCCTCCGCGCTGTGGTTTCCCATATGCAACGACTGTTATAAGGATGTGACCATAGTCACTTATGTTCGCGGGAAAATTGCACTAGCTTGAAGTTAAATCAGGAACACCTGGTAATTCGCATCAAAGGCCGTTCGCACCTTTCGATCGAGGAGACTCTCAATGATTTCACTCCCCCAGGCGGCGCCCCGAGTCGCTAAGCTCACAGCGCTTAGCATCGGCGTCGCCCTTCTGGCTACGGCTTGTGGCGGCTCGTCCACCCCGAGCCAGACAGGCGCCACCACCCCGGCAGCCTCCGGCATCGCCTGCCCGGCACCCAGCGCCACTGCAGGCAGCACTACTGCACCAGGCGCCGGCGGCTCGGTTCCCGCCTCGACCACCACAACCGAAACACCGCTCAAGATTGGTTCGCTCCTGCCGACAACGGGGTCGCTGGCGTTCCTCGGCCCGCCCGAAATTGCCGGTGTCAACCTTGGCATCAAGGAAGTCAATGACGCAGGTGGCGTACTGGGCAAGCCCGTCGAGGTGATCCACCGCGACTCCGGCGACACCAAGACGGACATCGCCACCCAGTCCACCACGGCGCTGCTAGGAAGCGGCGTCAGCGCAATCGTCGGTGCTGCTTCATCGGGCGTTTCCAAGACCGTCATCAACCAGATCACGGGTGCCGGCGTTATCCAGTTCTCGCCGGCGAACACGTCCCCGGACTTCACCACCTGGGATGACAAGGGCCTCTACTGGCGCACGGCGCCTTCGGATGTGCTGCAGGGCAAGGTCCTCGGCAACTACATGGCGACCTGTGGTGCACAGACCGTGGGCATGATCGTCCTGAACGATGCCTATGGCACCGGTCTGGCGAAGAACGTCAAGGAAGCCTTTGAAGCTGCCGGCGGCAAGGTTGTCGCCGAGGAGCTCTTCAACGAAGGCGACTCGCAGTTCAGCAGCCAGGTTGACAAGGTCATCGCCGCCAAGCCTGACGCGATTGCCCTGATCACCTTCGACCAGGCCAAGAGCATCGTTCCCCTGATGACCGGCAAGGGCGTCAAGGCAACCCAGATGTTCATGGTGGACGGCAACACGTCGGACTACAGCAAGGACTTCCAGGCGGGCACGCTGAAGGGAGCCCAGGGCACCATCCCGGGCACGTTCGCCAAGGACGACTTCAAGAAGAAGCTGCTCGCCATTGACCCGGCCCTGAAGGACTACAGCTACGCTGGCGAGTCCTACGACGCCGTCAACCTGATTGCACTGGCAGCCGAGGCCGCCAAGAGCACGAAGGGCACCGATATCGCCAAGCAGCTCAAGGCGGTCTCTGAGGTCGGCGAGAAGTGCAACGACTACGCATCCTGCGTCACGCTGCTCCGCAACGACAAGGACATCGACTACGACGGCCAGTCCGGTCCGGTGACCTTCTCAGACGCCGGTGACCCGACGGAAGCCTACATCGGCATCTACGAGTACCAGGATGACAACACCTACAAGCCGTCCAAGGAAGAATTCGGCAAGCTGTAAAGCCGCCTTAACCTAGACAGCACGAAAGCCCCCGTCCAGCCGGACGGGGGCTTTCTGTTGCCTGAGCCGCTGGTTGTGCCTCGGCTACGGTCTTCCCCACCATCTATCACCGCCTGCGGAGGCACCCGGAGCCGGCACATGGCCCAGACAACCAGAAGGGCCGCCACCAACCGGTGACGGCCCTTCCACAGCCCCAGGACAGGGCTTAGAGAACAGCGCCTAGACTTCGTCCGCCAGGGTGCCGAGGTACAGCTGGATGACCTTGGGGTCCTTCATGAGCTCCCGGCCGGTGCCTGTGTACGCGTCTTTGCCCTGGTCCAGCACGTAGGCCCGGTCGCAGATCTGCAAGCAGCGGCGGGCGTTCTGCTCCACCATGATCACCGAGACCCCGGCCCGGTTGATCTCGTGGACCCGCAGGAACGTTTCATCCTGTTTGACGGGGGAGAGGCCGGCAGACGGCTCATCGAGCAGCAGGACGGCGGGCTCCATCATCAGGGCACGCCCCATGGCCACCATCTGGCGTTCACCGCCGGACAGCGAGCCGGCACGCTGGGCGCGACGCTTGGCGAGCTCAGGGAACAGGCTGGAGACGAAGTCGAACCGTTCGGCGAAATCCTTGGGCCTCTGGAACATGCCCATCTGCATGTTCTCCTCGATGGTCAGGGTGGCGAACACGTTGTTGTTCTGCGGGACGAAGCCCACACCCTTGGACACCAGTTTGTTGGCCTTGAGGCCGGTGATGTCCTGGCCCCGGACGACAACGGACCCCGAATGCACCTTCACCAGGCCGAACATCGCCTTCAACAGCGTGGACTTGCCCGCGCCGTTGGGGCCGATGATGCCGATCAGTTCGCCTTTACGGGCTTCGATGCTGCAGCCGTTCAGGATGTTGACGCCGGGGATGTAGCCCGCCACCAGGTTGGTGACCTTGACGACCGCTTCTTCCGCGGCGGTTGGTGTGGCGGCCGCTGCCGCGCTGGTGGCGCTCATTCGGTCTCCTTCTTCCTGGGTTCGGTTTCGTCCGGCTCTCCGGCGACGACGTCGATGGCAATGATGCCGGCGTCTTCGGTGCCGACGATTGACTCCTCGTCGGCCACCAGTTCTGCTGCCAGCTCCTTGATGCCTTCAGCGTCGCCCAGGTCCACATCGTGGTGGGCGCCCAGGTACGCGTCGATCACCGCAGGGTTCTTCATGACGTCGACCGGCGGGCCCTCGGCAACGATCTTGCCTTCGGCCATGACCACCACCCAGTCGGCAATGTGGCGCACCATGTTCATGTCGTGCTCCACGAAAAGCACCGTCATGCCTTCCGCCTTGAGGTTCTTGATGTGGTCCAGGAGGGACTGGGTCAGTGCCGGGTTGACGCCTGCCATGGGCTCATCCAGCATGACCAGCTTGGGCCTGACCATCAGCGAACGCGCCATTTCGAGGAGCTTGCGCTGGCCTCCGGATAGCGATGCTGCGTAGTCGTCCTTCTTCACGTCCAGCTTGAACTTCTCCAGCAGGACGTTCGCCTGGGCGGTGATCTCCTTTTCCCGGCCGCCCCAGAGGCCCTTGAACAGGGCCTTGGAGAGCCGCTCACCGGGCTGTTCCGAACCACCCAACCGCATGTTTTCCATCACGGTGAGCTTGCCCATGACCTTGGTCAGCTGGAACGTGCGCACCATGCCCATCCGGGCCACCTTGTAGGGGGAGACGCCGGCGAGGCTGTTGCCTTCGAACTGCCACTTGCCCGAGTTCGGCATATCAAAGCCGGTGAGGAGGTTGAACAGGGTGGTCTTGCCTGCACCGTTGGGTCCGATCAGGGCGGTGATTTTGTGCCGGGGGATCTCGAGGTACTCGACGTCGACGGCGTTGATGCCGCCGAAGCTGCGGGTCACGTTTTCGGCTACGACGATGGGGTCCCGCTTCTTGCAACCGGGAGTCGCTTCTCCGGCGGCGATCGGCCGGGAGTCCGTCATGTAGTCGATTTTTTCGGTATTGCCTTCTGTGGGCACATTTAATTGTTCGCTCATGCGAATGCCAGCTCCTTCTTATTGCCAAAGACACCCTGCGGCCTGAAGATCATCAGCAGCATTAGGGCGACACCGACCAGAATGTAGCGCAGCTGACCGGCCTGGACGGTGTTCAGCCAGGTCACGGCGCCGGATTCAATCAGGCCGTACAGGATGCCTTGGGTAAGGGACAGCACGACCCAGAAAATCATGGCGCCCACTACCGGGCCCAGGACGGTACCGAGTCCGCCCAGAAGCAGGACCGTGTACAGGAAGAAGGTCAGCTCCGTCCCGTAGTTTGCGGGCTGGACCGCACCGCGGGGAAGGGTGAAGACCATCCCGGCCAGGGCGCCGAGGACGCCGCCGATGACCAGCGCCTGCATCTTGTAGGCGTACACGTTCTTACCGAGCGAACGGACGGCGTTCTCATCCTCGCGGATGCCCTTGAGGACACGTCCCCACGGGCTGCGCATCAGGAGCCACACAAGCGTGCAGCAGACGATGACAAGGCCCCAGCCGACTACGCGGATGAAGAAGTCCCTGTTGTTCATGCCGAGATAAGAGCCTTCGGGGAACGGGTTCATGGCATAGAACCCTCCTTCGAAGGCGGCCAGGCCGTTGGCGGAACCCGTCACGGAGGTCAGCTGGTTGGTGGTGACGATATAGCGGACGATTTCCGCGGCGGCGATGGTGACGATGGCCAGATAATCAGCGCGCAGGCGCAGGGTTGGAATACCCAGCAGCAGGGCGAAGATCGACGAGCAGACGACGGCGATGAGCAGGCCGATAAAGAACGGCACCCCGAAGCTCAGCGTGGAGATGGCGAAGCCGTAGGCGCCCACCGCCATGAAGCCGGCCTGACCGAAGTTCAGCAGGCCGGAGTAGCCGAAGTGAACGGCGAGGCCGAGGGCGGCAAGCGCGTACGCCGCCGTCGTCGGGCTGAACAGTTCACCGGCAGCGCTGGAAAAAATAAATCCGAAGTCCATGGCTGTCTCCTAACCCACGCGCTCGCGACGGCCCAGGATGCCCTGCGGCCGGAACAAGAGGACAACAATCATGATGAACAGTGCTCCCACGTATTTGAGGTCGGCGGCGAGGCCGAACACGGTGGTCAGCTCCACGAAGATGCCGACGATGACGGATCCGATCAGTGCGCCGAATACGGTCCCAAGCCCGCCAAGGGTCACACCCGCAAAGATGAGCAGCAGGATCTGTGAACCCATGTCGAACGTCACTCCCGGCCGGTAGTAGGCCCAGAGGATGCCGCCGAGGGATGCCAGCATGCCGCCGGCGACCCAGACAATCCGGATCACGTTGTCGACGTCGATGCCGGAGGCTGCCGCGAGGGCAGGATTGTCGGCGACCGCGCGGGTCGCCTTGCCCAGCCGGGTCTTCAGCAGGACGATGCCGATCAGGGTGATCACGACGGCACTGATGATGAGCGACCACAGATTGTTGGGCGAGATGGAGACGGGCCCGATCTGGATCTCAGTGCTTTGTGCGTACGGCAGCTGTTGGGTGGATCCGCCGAAGTAGAACTGAATGACGTAACGGACTGCCAGTGCGAGCCCGATGCTGACGATCATCATCGGCACCAGGCCGGTCCCGCGGCGGCGCAGAGGTTTCCACAGGCCTGCGTCCTGGACGTAACCGAACAGGCCACCGCCCAGCAGGGCGAGGACGATCGCCAGCCAGAACGGAAGGTTCATGGCATTGAAGGCGAAGACCAGGACTGCGCCGAAGGTGACCATTTCACCATGGGCAAAGTTGGTGAGCCCCGTGGTTCCGAAGATCAGCGAGAGCCCCACGGCGGCCAGCGCCAGCAGAAGGCCGAAGCTGAGTCCGGCCACGAGCCTGTTGAGCAGGTTCTGGCCGAAGTCCTGTTGCTGGACGACGATGCCTTCGCCGAAGGCGAAGATCACGGAGAGATTGGAAGTCTGGCTGAAGGTGACGGTACGTGGGTTTTCCTGGCCGTCGGCGAGCCTGATGCCTTCGGGGAGGGTGGATTCGTCCAGCTCCACTTCATAGGTGCCCTGGACCGGGACTCCGATGGTCCAGGAACCGTTGGCGCCTGATGTTGCGGTCCCGGTGAAATCGCCGCTTTTGGCGGTGATCGTAACGTCAGCGATAGGTGCGCGGGCATCGTCCCGCAGGAAGCCGCTGATGCTGTTCTGGAACTGCTGGTTCGACGGGGATGGTGTCGGCGAGGGGGTGGTGGCCTGCGATGCCGGGGCAACGACGAGCAGAATTGCGACTACGGCGGCAAAAATAGCCCCCACTGCCTTCAGCAATCCGCCGCGCCGTCTGTGCGACAGGCCTCTCGGTGTGCTTCTCAAAATGAAAACCTCCACATGGGGGTGGTCTGGGTTGCGCCTTTACAACCACTGCGAACGGAGCAGGGGACCGATCGTGGCGCCAAATATGCGGTAGACAAACCGGATATCTTGTGATGTTGGTCACCCTGCTTGGGCTTATGTTACAGCTAGCAGACACCAAAGAAGCCCCGTGTAGGCACGCCTAAGATAGCGATCGGATAACAACCGTGAAGCACTGCCTGAGAATTAATTCAGTTCAGCTAAAGAAAACTTTTGTTGAGTCTGCGTGTCCCTAAACAGTCGCGCGCCTGCTGGCGGTGACGCGGGGCCAGCGAAACGTCCCTTCGCGGCGGTGGCCCATGTCACGGTTGGGTTTCGGGTGGCCCTCCGGGGGAACTATCCCTGCCGCCCGCACGTGGAAATTGGTACCTTGAACTATAAGGATCACCACCTACCCCCTTTATTTGGAGGACACCCGCAATGGCACTTGGCGGAAACCCGATCTTCAACGGAAAGAATTTCCGTGGAGCCACCCAGGCACCGCCTGTTCCGCAGGCTCAGTACGGCCAGAACCCCTACGGCCAGGCCCCGGGACGCGCGCCCGGGCAGGTCATGGACGCGCGGGGCGCCTGGATGGCCCAGCAGCAAAACATGACCCATGATCAGCTGCAGCAGATGTACAACCAGCCGGCAGCCGGCCCGGCCGAAACCGGGCGGATGACCTTTGACGACGTCATCATCAAGACGGCTGCGTGCCTCGGCGTGCTGATGGCCGGCGCGGCTGTCACGCTCTTCGTGAGCATGCCGCTGGCCTCGTTGCTGATGATCGTTGGCGCCCTGGGCGGCTTCGTCCTGGCTCTCGTCAACACGTTCAAAAAGCAGCCCTCACCCGCGCTGATCCTGGCGTACGCCGGGCTGGAAGGCCTCTTCCTCGGCGGGCTCACCCGCGTCCTAGACACCATGTACCCGGGCGTCGGGCTGCAGGCAGTGATCGGCACCCTGTCCGTCTTCGCCGTGACGCTGCTCCTGTTCAAGAGCGGCAAGGTTCGCGCCACGCCCAAGGCCATGAAGTTCTTCCTGATCGCCATGGTCGGTTACGCCCTGTTCTCCGTGGTGAACCTGGTCATGATGATGACGGGCCTGACGACTGAACCGTTCGGCCTGCGCAGTGGAATTATTGGCGTCGTCATCGGCATCCTGGCCATCGGCCTCGCCGCGTTCTCCCTGGTCATGGACTTCACCAGCATCGACGAAGGTGTCCGCAACGGTGCACCGGAGCGGTTCTCCTGGACCGCTGCTTTCGGCCTCACGGTGACCCTCGTGTGGCTGTATGTGGAGATCATCCGCCTGCTGGCGATCCTCCGCGGCGACGAATAGAACCCAAGCCGGCGAACGCCGTCGTGCTGTAGCTGGAAAGGCCCCGCCAAACGGCGGGGCCTTTCCCTTTGGCGGCGCGTTCCCTCGTTGGCCCCGATTCTCTTTCGGGTCAGCTAAGCCGCTCGAAAATTACCGCCATTCCCTGGCCGCCGCCAACACAGAGCGTGGCGAGCCCGAGAGTTGCATCGCGCTCCCGGAGTCCGTTCAGCAGCGTGGTGGTCATGCGGGCTCCGGTCATGCCGAACGGATGCCCGAGGGCTATGGCCCCGCCGTGGACGTTGAGCCTGGCATGATCGATGCCGAGTTCACGGGCGCTGGCCACCACCTGCACTGCGAACGCCTCGTTGAGTTCCACGAGGTCGATGTCCCCGATTCCCAGCCTGGCCCGCTCCAGCGCCACTCGGGTGGCTTCGACGGGGCCCATGCCCATGAGTTCGGGGGAGAGGGCGCTGACGCCTGTGGACACAATCCGTGCCAGCGGCTCCAGCCCCAGTTCACGGGCACGGTCATCGCTCATCACCACGACGGCGGCGGCCCCGTCATTCAGCGGACACGCGTTGCCGGCGGTCACCGTCCCCCCGCTGCGGAAGACGGGCTGGAGGGCGGCAACTGCCTCAAGGGTGACTCCGGTCCGAGGGGAGTCGTCCTGCTCCACGATGGTGCCGTCACGGCGTGTGTACGGGGTGATTTCGCGGGCAAAGAATCCCGAGGCGATGGCGGACTCCGCCCGGTTCTGGCTCAGGACCGCCCACGCATCCTGCTCGGCCCTGCTGATCCCGTAGGTGGTGGCCACGTTCTCCGCGGTCTGTCCCATTGCGATGTAGATGTCCGGCATGCGGCCGCCCAGCCGCGGATCGGTCCACGGCGTGTTGGATGCTGCCCGCGCCTGGGTACGCCGCCGGGCCGGGTCGAAAAGCGGATTGTGGGTGCCAGCGTCGGTTTCGCCGGCCCCGGCCCAGTTCGGATACCGGGACACGGCCTCGACGCCGGCAGCCACGAACGCATCCCCTTCGCCCGCCTTGATGGCGTGGAAGGCCATACGGATGGTCTGCAGGCTGGAGGCGCAGAACCGGTTGATCGTGGCGGCCGGGACGCCGTCCAGGCCCGCGAGGATGGTGACCACCCTGGCCATGTTGGAGCCCGCTTCGCCGCTCGGTTCGGCACAGCCAAGGTAGAGGTCGTCCAGGCCCCTGCCGTCCCCGCCATGGGGGTCGAAGGACGGGATCTTGTCCAGGGCGGCCGTGACCATTGCCGCGGCAAGGTCATCCGGCCGCTCGTCCTTCAGGGACCCCTTGAAGGCGCGTCCGATCGGGCTTCTGGCGGCGGAAACAATGACGGCTTCTGACATGCGCCCAGCCTACGCCCGAGCTACACGAGCCGCATCGCCCCGGCCGCCGGGGTAACGGTGAAGATGTCCGGCTTCCGGTACCCTGCGCGGGAGAAGGCCAGTTCGACGGCGGTGCGCACCTGCTGCTCCGCGGACACCGGGGTGAGGGCGATTGCCGCGCCGCCGAATCCGCCGCCCGTCATGCGCGCGCCGATCGCTCCGCTGGAGCGGGAGGTGTCCACGGCAAGGTCCAGTTCGGGACACGAAATCTCGAAGTCGTCCCGCATGGAACGGTGGCTGGCATCGAGCAGGGGCCCGATGGCGCCCGGCCCGGCAGTGCCGAGCAGTTCCACGGTCTGCAGGACACGGTCGTTCTCGGTGACGACGTGGCGGACCCTGCGGAACGTGACTTCGTCCAGGAGGCCGCCGGCTTCGTCAAGGTCCTCGACGCCAACGTCGCGGAGCGCCTTGACGCCCAGCACTTCGGCACCGAGCTCGCAGGATGCGCGGCGCGAGGCATAGCCGCCGTCGGCGTGTGAATGGGAGACTTTCGTGTCGATGACCAGCAGGACCAGCCCGGCCGGTTCGGTCTCGAACGGGACGAGGCGGACACTCTGGTCCCTGCAGTCGAGGAAGACGGCATGGTCCTTGGCGCCGCGCAGCGACGCGGACTGGTCCATGATGCCCGTGGGCGCTCCCACGAAGTCGTTCTCGGCCAGCTGGGTGGCCAGCACCATCTCTTCGTCCTTCAACCCGGCGCCCGTCAGGTCGTTGAGGGCGGAGATGACGGCGCACTCAATGGCATGGGACGAAGAGAGCCCGGCACCGAGGGGCACGTCGGAATCCAGCAGCAGATCCAGGCCCGGCACCTCAATGCCGCGTTCCTGCAGCGCCCAGATGACGCCGAGCGGGTACTTGGTCCAGCCCTTGGCCCGGGGGCCGTCCAGCGCCGCAGTGTCCGCCGTCGTCATGCCCTGGTCGCCGTACGTTGACAACAGCCGGAGCGTTGAATCGGGACGGGCCCGGACCGCAACCCGGGCTGTCCTGTCGATGGCGAACGGGAGGACGAAACCGTCGTTGTAGTCGGTGTGCTCGCCGATCAGGTTTACGCGGCCAGGCGCCTGCCAGACACCGTCCGGGGCAGAACCGAAGGCGTCCTGGAACCGTGCTGCGAGGTCGCTGCTGCTCAGGTCGCCATTGCTGAGTGGGGCGGTCATGCGTGTGCGCCTTCCGGGATTGGATTGAGTACTGAAGCGGGAACGGTAACGGTGCGTAGCCGCTCCGCGACCAGTTCGGGGGTGGTGTCGTTAATGAAAGCACCCATGGCCGCCTCGGAGCCGGCCAGGTATTTGAGCTTATCCTCCGCCCGGCGGGGGGAGGTGAGCTGCAGGTGGAGGTAGCCTGCCGGGCGCAGGAGCTCATCGAGCGGAGCCTGGTGCCAGGCCGAGATGTAGGGAGTGGGCGTCGGGTAGAGGGCATCGAGCCGCTTGAGCAGATCCAGGTACACGTGCGCCAGTTCGTCTTTCTCTTCTCCGCTGAGCGCGGCGAGGTCCGGCACCTGGCGGTGCGGAACCAGGTGCACTTCCAGCGGCCAGCGGGCCGCGAACGGGACGTAGGCGCTGAAGTTCTCGCCTTCAAGGACCATGCGGCTTCCGTCCTCGCGTTCCGAGCGCAGGAGGGAACCGGTCAGCGTCTGCCGGCCGTCGCCGTCGTCGTAAAATTTCCGCGCGGCTGCTCCCATCACTGCGGCGCGCGGCGTGACGTAGGGGTAGGCGTAGATCTGGCCGTGCGGGTGGTGGAGGGTCACGCCGATGTCTGCGCCGCGGTTCTCGAACGGGAACACCTGCTGGATGCCCGGCAGCGCGTTGAGGGCCCCGGTGCGGTGCGCCCAGGCCTCCACGACGGTGCGTGCCCGCGTTTCACTCAGCCCGCTGAAGGAGCCGGTGTGCTCCGGGGTGAAGGACACCACTTCGCAACGGCCGAAGGCCGTGCCGGAGGTTCCCCAGCCGGCGTTGCCAGGAACCGGCCCAAGCGCCGGTCCCAGCGAGGGAAAGCGGTTCTCGAAGACGACGACGTCGTAGTCCGGCGCCGGGATCTCCGACGGGTTGGCCGGCGTCGTCGGGCAGATGGGGCACTGGTCGGCCGGGGGCAGGTGCGTGCGGCTCTGGCGGTGCGCCGCCACGGCCACCCACTCGCCGGTGAGGGCATCAAACCGGACTTCACCCGGCTCGCTCCTGGCAGGCAGCTCCCGGCGGTCGGGGGTCTCCTCGGGCGTGCGGGTGCTCTTTCCGGGCGTGGCGTCATCGAAATAGAGCAGCTCCCGGCCGTCGGCGAGGTTGGTGCTGGTGATGTGTGTCATACGTCTTGTCCTTTGCGAGCGGCTGCCATCGGAGCCCTGCCCTCCCGGGCGGAACGGCTGGCATTTCCAATTCTCCCATAAAGCGATCAAAAAGAAATAGTTTCGAACAAAAGTTAACATAGTCGCTTTGGATGGTTCCGGAGGATGAGGCGGCAGGCGTGAGCAGGTACGGTGGTGCCCATGACTTCGAGCAGCCCTCATTCCCGCCACAGCGACGCCGCCGCAGGCAAAACCGCAGCCGGCTCAAGCAATGCCGAAACCGGCGCGGCAGCCGGCGCGCCCCGCCGCTTTGCGTCCGGCCGGCAGTATGAGCTCCGCCGCGGTGATGCCCTGGCAGTGGTGACGGAGCTGGCCGCCGGCCTGCGGCTCTACACGCGCGGCGACGTCCAGCTGACGGAAACGTACGGGGACGCGGACATCCCGCCGGGAGCCACCGGCATTACGCTGGCGCCGTGGGCCAATCGGGTGGAAGGCGGCGTCTGGTACCTGGACGGCAAGAAGCAGCAGCTGGACATCACCGAGGTGTCCCGGAACAACGCCAGCCATGGCCTTCTGCGCAACGCCTCGTACGGGCTCGTGGACGAGTCCGAGTTTTCAGTGACGCTGGAAGCCCCCATCTTCCCCCAACACGGGTACCCTTTCCTGGTCCGGCACCGTGTGCAGTATGAGTTGGCCGAGGACCTGGGCCTGGTGGTCCGCCAGACGCTGGTCAACGATTCCCAGGCGTCCGCCCCCTTCGTCCTCGGGTCCCACCCCTACCTTAGGATCGGCGATGTACCGGCCGAGGATTTGGTCCTTACGGTGGGCGCCGGCAGCCGGCTCGTTGCCGACGAACGCCTCATACCCCGCAGCGTGGAACCCGTCAGCGGGGATGTGGACCTTCGCGCCGGCCGGACGGTTGCGGACCTGGATATCGACGTCGCCTACACTGACCTGACGCTCGACGGCGGCGTGGCGCGCCAAACGCTGCAGGCGTCCGACGGCCGCAGCGTGGGCCTTTGGCAGGACGAAACGTGCGGTTACGTCCACGTCTTCGTCACGGACAAGTTCCCCGGCAGGCCAAAGGCTGTGGCAATCGAACCCATGACCGGTCCGGCGAATGCGTTCAACAGCGGCGACGGCCTGCGCTGGCTGGCGGCGGGGGAGTCCTTCACCATGACCTGGGGCATCAGCGCGTCCCTCTAGTCCGGCGCTTCCAGGCCCCCTTGCCTGAAGTCCCGTGCCGGGGTGGATGGTGGCCGTGGCGGTTTCCCATCGGGGCTCAGCTGGGGAAGTATAAGGCTATGACGCCAGCTGAGGACGCCGCATCAAACCATAGCCGCGATGCTCAACCCGCTGCTAAAACAGTAGGGTTGCCCGACGCCGCAGCGGCCGCACCCGCGCCTCCGTTGCGGGTGCTGACCGACCGCGAACTGGACCAGGACATTCCCTACGGTGTGCGGATCGCTGCCTCGTGGGCTTGGCGGCTGGGGCTCATTCTCCTGGTCAGCGCCGCGCTGATCTGGCTGCTGAGTAAAATCAGCTTCCTTATCATCCCGGTGATGGTGGCAGCCCTGTTGGCTGGCTTGCTGAGCCCCATCACACGCTGGCTCAGGGGCCGGCGGGTCCCGAACGGCGGCGCCGTCGCCATCACGGTGCTGGGCTTCCTCGGCCTCATCGGCGGCTCCCTGGCGCTCGTGGGGCGGCAGCTTGTCCGGGGATTCAGTGAACTGTGGAGCGAAGCGCTGACAGGGATCCAGCAGATCCAGGGCTGGCTCGCGGAAGGTCCGCTTCACCTGACAGCCGCCCAAATCGACCGGTATCTGCAGGAAGCCACCGCCGCGCTGCAGAACAACAGCAGCAGCATCCTCAGCGGCGCCCTGTCGTTCGGAAGCACCGCGGGTCACTTTGCCGCGGGACTGATCCTGGCGTTGTTCATCCTGATTTTCTTCCTCCTTGAAGGTGACCGGATATGGGGCTTCCTGGTCCGGCTGCTACCAAGGAAAGCCCGCGCCGCCACGTTCGGTGCAGGCCGCAAGGGCTGGACGTCGATGGTCAGCTACGCCCGCATCCAGATGTTCGTGGCTTTTGTGGACGCCGTGGGAATCGGCGCCGGTGCCGCCATCATCGGAGTTCCGCTGGCGCTCCCGCTGGGTGTGCTGGTCTTTATGGGCTCCTTTATCCCCATCGTGGGCGCCCTCGTCACCGGAGCTGTGGCTGTGCTCCTCGCCCTCGTGGCCAACGGCTGGGTCAACGCGCTGATCATGCTGGGGATCGTGCTGCTGGTCCAGCAGTTGGAGAGCCACATCCTGCAGCCGCTCGTTATGGGCAAGGCAGTGGCCCTGCACCCGGTGGCGGTCATTCTGTCCGTGGCGGCCGGTTCCTACCTCGCCGGCATCCCGGGCGCACTCTTTTCGGTGCCCATCCTGGCCGTAGCAAACTCGGCGATTCGATATATTGCTGCCAGAACGTGGGAACATGAAGGAGTGCTGGCGGCGGCGGGCCCGGGTGTAACCGGGGACTCCGAATCCAGCCAAGACAACACCTTCAAGGATGTCTACCTTCCCGGTGCGAATCCGGGACGCGGCAATGGAGCCGCACAGTCAACGGGTACTCCCGCCGGACATGCCGGCCCGGACGCCCAAGCCGAATTCCCCAAAGGAGACTAGTTCGTGAAAACCCTCAATAGCCTGCCCGTCACGCTGGACAATGTCCTGGAGGCGCAGAAGCTGCTTGAGGGGATTATTACGCGGACTCCGGTGGAATCCTCCCGTGCGCTGGGCAGCATGGTGGGTGGCGACGTCTTCTTCAAGTGCGAAAACCTCCAACGGGCGGGCTCGTTTAAGGTCCGTGGCGCCTACGTCCGCATGGCCAAGCTTGCGGCCGAGGAGAAAAAGCGCGGCGTGGTGGCGGCATCGGCCGGAAACCATGCCCAGGGCGTCGCCGTGGCGGCGAAGAGCCTGGGTATCAAGGCCCGCATCTACATGCCGCTGGGTGTGGCCCTGCCCAAGCTGGCGGCCACCCGCAGCCACGGTGCCGAGGTGATCCTTCACGGGCACAACGTGGACGAGGCACTCGCGGAAGCCCAGCGCTATGCCGATGAGACCGGTGCCGTCTTTGTCCACCCGTTCGACAACGTGGACGTTGTTGCCGGCCAGGGCACGGTAGGGCTGGAAATCCTGGAGCAGATCCCCAACGTGGACACCATCCTGATGGGTGTCGGCGGCGGCGGGCTGCTGGCCGGCGTGGCGGTCGCGGTGAAGGCAAGGGCCAGGGAGCTGGGCCGGGACATCCGGATCATCGGCGTCCAGGCCGAAAACGCTGCGGCCTACCCGCCGTCGCTCGCCGCGGACGCCCTGGTGCCGTTGAAGAGGGTCTCCACCATGGCCGACGGCATTGCAGTGGGACGCCCGGGCCAGCTGCCGTTCAGCATCATCCGCGAACTCGTGGACGATGTGGTGACGGTCAGCGAGGATTCCCTCGCCCGTGCGCTGATCTTCCTGCTCGAACGCGCCAAGATGGTGGTGGAACCGGCCGGCGCCGTGGGCGTCGCGGCCCTGATGGACGGCAAGATCGAGAATCCCGGCACCACGGCCGTGATCCTCTCCGGCGGCAACATCGACCCCATGCTTATGCTCAAAGTGATCCAGCGGGGTCTTTCGGCGGCAGGCCGTTACATGACGGTCCGCATGATGCTGGATGACCGTCCCGGTTCGCTGGCCACCATCGCCCGGATCATCGCTGAGAACGACGCCAACGTCACAGGCCTGGACCACACCAGGGTGGGCGGTTCCATCAGCATGGGAGACGTATCCATCACCGTCAACCTGGAGACGAAGGGCCATGAGCACTGTGAGCAGGTTCTGGGCGCACTCCGCGCCGAGGGGTTCCAGCCGATTGTGGTTCACTAGGGGCCATGGTGCTTGACGCTTCGGGGGGACAACCGCAAACGAGGCATACCCCTGCCGCACGCGCTCAGGGCGGGCTGCTGGTGCTGGGCCTGTTCGTCGTGCTCCTGTTCGCGATCGAGCTGGTCAACGCGGCCACGTTCCATTCCCTGAACAGGACCTTTGGCCTGCGGCCGCGCAGCGCCGACGGCCTGCTGGACATCCTCACGTTCCCGCTGTTCCACGCCAACCTCGGCCACGTGGCCTCCAACGCGCTGCCGCTCATCATTTTCGGCTTCCTCGTTTTTATGTCCGGGCTCAGGGTCTTCCTCACGGCGGTGGCCTTCAGCTGGTTCGGCTCAGGAACGCTGGTGTGGCTGATCGGCGGCTGGGGGATCACGGTTGGCGCGTCAGGCCTGGTCTTTGGCCTTTTCGCGTTCCTGCTGGTCCGCGGGTTCTTCAACCGCAACTGGTGGCAGATAGCGCTGTCAGTGGTGCTGTTCCTCACCTATGGCGGAATCCTTTTCGGCATCCTCCCCGGCGTGGCGGGCTTTGTCTCCTGGCAGGCTCACCTGGGCGGTGCTCTCGGCGGCGTCGCCGCGGCCATGCTGCTGAAGCCCCGGCGCGTTCCGCAGGAACGCCAGGCTACGGAAAGAAAGTCTTAACGAACGACGCCGGCCGTCCCCGCGAAGGGGAGGGCCGGCGTCGTTCGGTTTAGGCTATTGCCACGGTTCCGGAGCTGGAGCCCCTAGCCTGCGTACGGCTTGGCGGAGATGATCTCCACCGTGATGTCCTTGCCGTTCGGTGCAGTGTAGCTGAGCTTGTCGCCCTCTTTGTGGCCCACGATGGCCGCACCCAAAGGGGACTTTTCACTGAAGACGTCAAGGTCCGAGTCGCCCGCGATCTCGCGGGAGCCGAGCAGGAACGTCTCCTCGTCGCCGGCGATCCTTGCAACGACGATCATTCCGGGCTCGACAATTCCGTCGTCGGCCGGGGACTCGCCCACGTGGGCGTCACGGAGCAGAACCGTAAGCTGGCGGATACGGGCCTCGATCTTGCCCTGCTCCTCCTTGGCGGCGTGGTATCCGCCGTTTTCCTTGAGGTCGCCTTCCTGGCGTGCAGCTTCGATTTTCTGGACGATTTCCGCCCGGCCGGCGCCGGAGAGGTGGTCCAGCTCTGCCTTCAGGCGGTCAAAAGCTTCCTGGGTAAGCCAAGCTGCAGTTGCGCTGTTGGTGGTAGACACGGACTTCTCCTTTTTCGTGGTCAAACAAGTTTGAGATCAAACAAGCAAAGACCCCGCCACGGTGGCCACTTGTGGGACTCAGTAACCAGCTCAGCGGGGTAAAGGTATTGATCCATTGTAGTCAATGCAGTGGACAAACCAAAGAAGGCCTGCGGCGTGGGTCACAGGCGGCGGCCGGAAGCGGGCCGGGAAAGGCGGCGGGCTACTTGTCCGCGTCCGGAATCCAGCAGCTGTCCACCACTCCGGAAACCGAGAGGGACTCCGTCCGCACCACCGCGCGGTGGGCTGTGGTGCGTCCGCCGTCGGCGGTGGCGTCAGCCGGGTTCGGCCCGATATCAACGACTTTCCAGCCGACCACGGCGAACTTGGAGTCCAATGCCTTGACGGCACATTTGACACTCGTAGCGGGATCCTTGGTGACCTGGAAGTCGATCTCCGCCTGGGTGGCGTCCGTGGTGCTGTAGCCGATGTCCTTGAACGTCACGGTTTCGGTGTTCAGAGAAGTGGAGATCCACGCCATGAAACCTATTCCGGCAGCAAGCGCAGCTATTCCGATGTTTCGCTTCGCCTTCCGGGAAAGGGCACGCTTTTGGCCCCCGTATCGATTGGCTAGGGTGGTAGTTGCCGGCGCGGAATCGGCCGGCTGATCCTCGGAAGTCACCATTCCAGTTTAGTGTGGATCCGAAGGGGATAATTCCGTCTCCGCAGCCGTTGGCCTGCAACCTTGAAATCCGAAGAAAGTGAGCCGTTTCAGATGACAGCGTCCGCAAGCCAGACAAAGCCGCTCCGCCTGCTGGCCGTTCACGCTCACCCTGATGACGAATCGAGCAAGGGCGCAGCCACCATGGCGATGTACGCCGCGGCTGGTGTCGACGTGATGGTGGCCACCTGCACGGACGGATCGCGGGGCGATATCCAGAACCCCGCCGTGGAGAACGAGCCGCACCCCAGGCGCGACATGGCCGGGGCCCGGCGCCTCGAAATGGACAATGCCGCCCGGGTGCTGGGCATCCGCCAGCGCTGGCTCGGATTTGTGGATTCCGGCCTGCCCGAGGGCGACCCGCTTCCGCCGCTCCCGCCGGGCTCGTTCGCCCTCCAGCCGCTGGAACGGGCCGCCGCTCCGCTGGTCAGGCTGGTGCGCGATTTCAAGCCGCAGGTGATCCTGAGCTACGACGAAAACGGCGGCTATCCACACCCGGACCACATCATGGCCCACCGCGTGGCGGTCGAGGCCTTCGAAGCCGCCGGCGATCCGGCGCGGTACCAGGGAATAGGCGAGCCCTGGGCGCCGAGCAAGCTCTACTACGACCGTGCCTTCAGCCCCGAACGGTTCCGCGCACTCCATTTCGCCCTGGAAGAGGCGGGCCTGCAGTCGCCCTACGCCGAACGTCTGGCAGCGTGGCTTGAGGCTGACGCCGAAGGCCACACAGCGCCGGCCCCGACGCACCCCACCACCACGCAGATTGACTGCGGGGACTATTTCGAAGCCCGGGATGATGCGCTCCGCGCCCACCGGACCCAGGTGGATCCGCTGGGATTCTTCTTCGCCGTGTCCCCGGACATGCAGCGCCGTGCGTGGCCCTGGGAGGACTACACCCTGATCCAGTCCCGGGTTCCCGTGGAACTGCCGGAAAAGGATCTCTTCGCAGGGCTAAGATAGAGCCAAGCCCATTTCTATGTCCCGTAGAAGTCAGGGCCCTCAATACGCTCCACAGAAGGTTTAACCGTGCATCACTTGCTCATCGCCCTCGCGACGGCCCCGGCACCGAGCCCCACGCCGTCCCTGCGCCCGGGCCTCTCGGAAGACCAGGTGACTCCGGGCACGTGGGGTTTCATCATGACGGCCTTCTTTGTCCTGGCCACCACGCTGCTGATCGTGGATATGGTGCGGCGCATCCGCCGCGTCCGCTACCGCGCACAGGTGGAGGAAGAGCGCATGGCTGCAGCAATGGCCGCCGCAGAACAGGACATGCTTGAGGTGCCCGGAACCGGCGACGCCGCAACGCATCCTGCCGGCACGCAGGCTTCGGACACACAGCCTGCCGGCACCCAGGCTTCCGGCACGCAGGGCGGCGCCGAGTCCCGGACGGAACCAGACGGTGATGAAGGCCGCGGACGCAGCTAGCGGCGGAGCCGGCCAGAGGCGGGCCGGCACGGCGCCGCCCGGGGCATCCAATGCCCTTGGCGGGGAACCTTCCGCCTACTTGAGGCAGCACGCCGGCAACCCGGTCCACTGGCGGCCGTTCGGCGATGAAGCCTTCGGCTTCGCCGCGGCGCGCGACGTCCCCGTCTTCCTGTCCATCGGCTACGCCGCATGCCACTGGTGCCACGTGATGGCGCATGAATCGTTCGAGGACCAGGAAACAGCGGACTTCCTCAATGCCAACTTCGTGGCCATCAAGGTGGACAGGGAAGAGCGTCCGGACGTGGACGCCGTCTACATGGCCGCAACCCAGGCCATCAGCGGCGAAGGCGGCTGGCCGATGTCCGTCTTCCTGACGCCGGACGGACGCGCCTTCCATGCCGGAACCTACTTCCCGCCCCGGCCCATGCCCGGCCGGCCCTCGTTCCGGCAGGTGCTTGAGGCGGTCCGCGATGCCTGGCTTGAACGGCGCGAGGGCGTCGAACAAAACGCCGAGTCGCTGGCACGGGGGATGGCCGAATCCCAACTTGCGGCCGCTGTCCAGTTGACGGGTACGCCGGATCCCGTGGATGCGGACCTGCTCGCCGAGGCAGTCCAAGTCCTGGCCCGCTCCGAAGACCCGCACGACGGCGGATTCGGCACCGCGCCGAAGTTCCCGCCGTCGCCCGTGCTGGAATTCCTGGTCCGGCACGCTGCTGTGGCATCGGATACCGCGGATGCGGCCAGGGACATGGCGGGCCGGACGCTCGCCGCGATGTCCCGGTCCGCGCTTTTCGACCAGCTGGACGGAGGCTTTGCCCGCTACTCCGTCACGCGTGACTGGTCCGTGCCGCACTTTGAAAAAATGCTCTACGACAACGCCCAACTGCTGCGTGCCTACGTCCACTGGGTCCGGCTCGGAGGCGACGCCGTGTACCCCGCCGGGGAAGCCGCGGACGTTGCCACGCGCACCGCGGACTGGATGATCGCGGCGCTTGGCGTCGACGGTGCAGGGCATGTGGAGGCTTTCGCCTCATCGCTGGACGCCGACACTGTGGTGGAAGGCAAGCACCACGAGGGGGCCAGCTATCTCTGGACTCCGGCGGAACTGCAGGAAGTCCTGGGACCTGAAGACGGCGACGCTGCGGCGCGGCTGATGAATGTCCGGGCCGAGGGTACCGTGACGGCGTCGGCTTCGCCGCTGCATCCGGGACGCCGGCTCGACGATGCCGGGAGTGTCCTGTGGGACCGGATCCGGCCGCGCCTCCTGGCCGCGCGTAGCGCGCGTCCGCAGCCCGCCAGGGACGACAAAGTGGTAGCCGGCTGGAACGGGCTGGCCGTCGCGGCGCTTGCCGAAGCAGGGGCCGTCCTGGACCGTCCCGGCCTCGTGGCTGCAGCCGAGCGGGCTGCCGCTTACCTTGAGCGGGTCCACTGGCGGGGTCCGGACGCCAGGGACCAGGGCGTGGAACCCGGCACCCTGGTGCGGGTGTCGCATGCCGGCCAGGCGAGGGGGATCGGCGGCCTGCTCGAAGACTACGCCTTCTGCGTTGACGGGCTCCTGACCCTGTACGGCGTCACAGGTGCTGAACGGTGGTACCGGCTGGCCGAATCCATCCTGGCGGCCGCCTGCCTGCGGTTCGCGGCGGACGGAACACTGGTGGACACTGCCGGGGAGTCCTCGCAGGTGTTCAACGCGCAGGGGCGCCGGGCCGGCCTTGAACCCTTCGACAACGCCACACCCAGCGGCGCGGCCGCATTTGCCGGCGCCCTGCTGAGCTACTCGGCTCTCTCCGGTTCCACCGACCACCGGATCATGGCGGGCAACATTCTTACGCTGCTCCCGCCGCTGGCAACGCGCGCGCCCCGGGCGGCTGGCTGGCTCCTGGCTACGGCGCAGGCCGCGCTTGCGGGCCCTGTGGAGGCCGCCGTCGTCGGACCTGCCGGTCCGGCCCGGGCGGCACTCCACCGTGCCGTCCTGCTGTCCGCTAGCCCCGGGCTGGTGGTTGCGGTGACGCCCGATGCCGGGGCGTTGCCCGCTGGTCCTGTCCCGTCCGCCGTGCCGCTGCTGGAGGGCAGGACGGCGGCGCCCGACGGCTCGCCGCAGGTGTTCCTCTGCCGCGGGATGGTGTGCGAACGCCCGGTGGGAACCGAGGCGGAACTGCTGGAGCGCCTGGCTGCGATGGCCGGATGACGTACTGCCTCAGGCGGGGCGGCTGAGGACCGCGATGGCGATGGCGATGAAGTGTGCGGCAAAGGCGAACACGGTGAACGCGTGGAAGAGTTCGTGGAAGCCAAAGTGCTCATAGCTGAAGTTTGGCTTCTTGAGCGCGTAAAAAACGGCCCCGGCTATGTAGAGGGCGCCGCCCACGCAGATCAGGACGGCTGCGGCAATGCTGGCCGCGAAGAAGTCCGGCAGGTAGAACAGGGCGCCGCAGCCCAGGGCGATGTAGATCGGCACGTAGAGCCAGCGGGGGGCGTGTGTCCACAGCAGCCGGAACAGAACGCCCAGGATGGCTCCGGACCAGATGACCCACAGCAGCACCACGGCCTTGGGACGTTCCAGCAGGGCCCACGCCAGCGGCGTGTAGCTCCCCGCGATCACCAGCATGATGTTGGTGTGGTCGAGGCGCTTGAGAACGATCCTGACGCCGGGCGACCAGTTCCCCCGGTGGTACACGGCGCTGATCCCAAACAGCAACACCCCGGTCACAGCGTAGACGGCAGAGGCGATTTTCAGGTCGGCAGTGGGGGCCAGCAGGATCAGGACAAGCCCTGCAGCCAAAGCCAACGGTGCGGTGACGGTGTGGATCCAGCCACGCCATTTCGGCTTGATCATCAAGAGTTCCGCGATGCGGACCGCCGCATCATCCATCGGGCTTGAATTCCGGCCGCGCCCTGCTCCCGACCCCGGGTGGGGCGTATTGCTTTCCATTGCTCAAGAATAAACTACGTACCAGTAAGTTACTTCCGAGTAACCCTTGGGCGGGCCGAATGACGCGACGCCGTGCACCGTGTGCCGGTTGCGGGCGGGTAGCCTAGGAATGCACTGCCGTCGTACATCAAGGAAGTCAGGTGAGTCTCCGGATGGAGTGGCCCGGGATCCTCTATGGCTTCTATGAACGCAAGCTCCTGCGCTCGCTGGACAAGGACCGAATCCCCAGACACATCGGCGTGATGGTGGACGGCAACCGCCGCTGGGCCAAGCAGTTCAACGCGCCCACCAGCCAAGGACACCAGGCGGGGGCCGACAAGATCCACGAGTTCCTCGGCTGGTGCCAGGAGCTGGGCGTCAAGGTGGTCACGCTCTACATGCTCTCCACCGACAATATGAGCCGTTCCGGCGAAGAGCTGGACCTGCTGATGGGCATCATCGCCAACACCCTTGACCGGCTGGATGAGGATGAGGACATCTCCGTCCACGCCATGGGAGCACCGGAACTGCTTCCCGACTACCTGGCCGAAAGGCTCAACAAGCTCACGGCACGGACCCCGGCACATGAGAAAATCCACGTCAACGTTGCCGTGGGCTACGGCGGACGCCGTGAAATCGTGGACGCCGTCCGGGAACTCCTTCACGACGCCGTTGCCCGGGGCAAGGACATCGGCAAGCTCGCGGACGAACTCACCGTTGATGACATCTCGCGGTTCCTGTACACCCGGGGGCAACCGGATCCGGACCTCGTGATCCGAACGTCCGGGGAGCAACGGCTGTCCGGCTTCCTGATGTGGCAAAGCGCCTACAGCGAGTTCTACTTCTGCGAGGCGCTCTGGCCTGCCTTCCGCAAAGTGGATTTCCTGCGGGCCCTGCGCGACTACGCGGGCAGGCAGCGGCGCTTCGGCTCCTGACACTGCCGGTTCACGTGGAGTTCACGAGACCGCAACAAGAATCGCCGGAGAATGGTTTGGGAAACAAAGCCGCGGGGAATTACGTTGATTCCATTAGCAGGCAAAATGCCGGCTAATCGGGGAGGCCAGTACATGGAGCGGATTTTCGCACCGGATGTATGGGAGGCCGGAACCGGCCTCGCG
This sequence comes from Arthrobacter oryzae, assembly GCF_030812315.1. Taxonomy (GTDB): domain Bacteria; phylum Actinomycetota; class Actinomycetes; order Actinomycetales; family Micrococcaceae; genus Arthrobacter; species Arthrobacter oryzae_B. Next base: position 122,848 of record NZ_JAUSSM010000011.1, read on the forward strand.
GCCGATCCGCCTCACCTATAACATATCCGGGCGTGCGCCCCGGGGCTGGAGTCGATGTGGCTATTTCTGAACAACTGCCCGACGTCATTTCCGACCAGGGAGAGAAAGCTACCTCTCGCGCCAAGCGAGCCACCTCACAGACCGGTGCAGCGAATCATCACGCTGCGGCCGGTCTTGCTGTATCCGGCGAAAGTGCCGGGACGGACGACACTGTGTGGACCTTTGTCATCGACACCTCGGTTTTGCTCTCGGACCCGCGCGCGCTGCTGCGTTTCGCGGAACACGAAGTCATTGTCCCGATCGTGGTCATCACGGAGCTTGAGGGCAAACGGCACGACCCCGAGCTGGGATACTTCGCCCGCAAGGCTCTGAGGCTCCTGGACGATCTCCGTGTCCAGCACGGCGGACTGGACCGTCCCATTCCGCTGGGCGACGACGGCGGCACCCTCGTGGTGGAGATGAACCACATTTCCGCCGAGGTGCTGCCCGCGGGCTTCCGCGGCGGGGACAACGACAGCCGGATCCTCGCCGTCGCGAAGAACCTCGCCAACGAGGGCCGCAACGTCACGGTGGTCTCCAAGGACCTGCCAATGCGCGTCAAGGCCTCGGCCATGGGACTGCTCGCCGACGAGTACCGCAACGAACTGGTGAAGGATTCCGGCTGGACCGGGGTGGCCGAGGTCGAAGCAAGCGAGGAGGAGGTTTCCACCCTCTACGGCCATGAGCCCGTCTTCATTCCGGCGGCGGCAGAGATGCCCGTCAACACCGGCCTGGTGCTTCTCTCGAACCGGGGTTCCGCCCTGGGCCGGGTGGGCGCGGACAAACAGGTCCGGCTGGTCAAGGGGGACCGCGACGTCTTCGGGTTGCACGGCCGTTCCGCGGAGCAGCGGCTGGCCATCGACATGCTCATGGACCCGTCCGTTGGCATTGTGTCGATCGGCGGCCGTGCGGGCACCGGAAAGTCCGCCCTGGCGCTTTGTGCCGGCCTTGAGGCAGTCCTGGAACGCCGCGAACACCGAAAGGTGATCGTCTTCCGGCCGCTGTACGCGGTGGGCGGGCAGGAACTCGGCTATTTGCCCGGCTCCGAAGCAGAGAAAATGAACCCATGGGCGCAGGCAGTCTTTGACACCCTCGGAGCCCTGGTCAGCCAGGAAGTTGTCGAGGAAGTAATGGACCGCGGAATGCTGGAAGTCATGCCGCTGACGCACATCCGCGGCCGCTCGCTCCATGATGCGTTCGTGATCGTTGATGAGGCGCAGTCGCTCGAGAAGAACGTGCTCCTGACGGTGATGAGCCGGATCGGCCAGAACTCGAAGATCGTCCTGACCCACGACGTCGCCCAGCGCGACAACCTGCGGGTGGGCCGGCACGACGGCGTTGCCGCCGTGGTCGAAACCCTCAAGGGGCACCCGCTCTTCGGGCACATCACCCTCACCCGGTCCGAGCGCTCGCCGATCGCGGCACTCGTCACTGAACTGCTTGAAGGGGCAGAAATCTAGGCTGGATCTGTGCAGAAGGGGCGGGGGGGGGGGGGGGGGCCCCCCCCCCCCCCCCCCCCGCCCCCCCCCCCCCCCCCCCCACCACGGCCGCGGGGCGCGGGCGGGCCCCCACACCCGCGGGC
>NZ_JAUSSM010000012.1 GCF_030812315.1 Arthrobacter oryzae
CCGGGCAGACCCTCTCTCACTTCCCGCAAAAGACCGGCCAGCGGCACCCAAGCCCCACACCGCCGTCGTAATTCAGCACAAACTGAGAGAGCATCCACGAATTTCACCCAGGAAGTGAGAGAGCATCGGTGAATTTCACCCAGGAAGTGAGAGAGCGTCGGTGAATTTCACCCCGGAAGTGAGAGAGCGTTGCTGTGGCGGACAGCGGGAGGGGGCAGCGGACGTTGGGGAGGTTCGCGAGCGTTGACGCGTGAGCTGGGGGACGTCCGCTGATGGCGAAATAAGGGCCCAAAAGGCCTCAAAACCGGTGATTTACCTCAAAAAATGGCGGAAACACGCGGAATTTGCGGACCTGACCGCGGCAAGCTGGTAAGTTTTCGAACAGTGGCTTGTGCGCATGCCGCGTTCAGGCTCCAGAAATCATGACCGTCCAGGAGGACATAAATGGCTAAGAACCGTAGTGAACTTGTTGCAGAGGTAGCAGGCAAGGCCGGCACGAGCCAGGCAGCCGTCAACTCCGTGCTGGATGCACTGTTCGAGGTCTTCGAGACCTCTGTCGCCGCGGGCGAGAAGATCACCATCCCGGGCTGGCTCGCAGTTGAGCGCACCGACCGTGCAGCCCGTACCGGCCGCAACCCGCAGACCGGCGAGACCATCCAGATCGCCGCTGGCCACAGCGTCAAGCTGACCGCTGGCTCCAAGCTGAAGGCTGCTGTCTCCAAGAAGTAGCATCCGGCGTCCAACGCTTGAAAGGGAGCGGCAACCTCAGGGTTGCCGCTCCCTTTGCGTTAACAGCCCTCTTGGCGTTTGGCCACCCGCCCCGATTCGCGGCGCAGGCACCCGTAGCGGACAATGGATAGGTGCCCTCAGCAGCAAAATCCCGCCCCACACTTCCGCAGCCGTCCCCCACTCCGGGAAAGACTGGGGCAGCTGGCGGTGCTGCGGGCATTTCCGGGCCTTGGCAGTTCGCCGGTGTTGCAGCGCTCTTCCTCGGCCTCGCAGCCGCCTTGCTGTTCTCCGGAGCAGCCGCCGCACGGGAAGTGTCCGATCCCGGGTCCCTGATCCGCTGGGGGCTCCCCATCAGCAAAGCCGTCCACAACGTATCCCTGGCCACAGTGATCGGCGGCTTGATCTTCGCCGTAGGCATCCTGCCGCGCAACGCCAGCGGTTCCAGGTCCAAGGACACCAGCGCCCCCGAGCACCCGGCATTCTCCCGCGCACTGGCTGTGGCGGCTGCTGCTGGCGCGGCCTGGACGCTGTCCGCGATTGCGGTGCTGGTGCTGACGTACTCGGACGTGGCAGGCCAGTCCCTCTCCGGTGATGCCGAGTTCACGCGTGCTCTCGTCTACTTCATGACGGACATCGAGACCGGCCGCGCCTGGCTCGCCGTCACCATCGTGGCTGCCGTGGTTACCACCGCGCTTTTTGGTGTGCGCTCCCTGGCCGGGCTTGCCATCACGCTTGTCCTGTCGCTGGTGGGGATGGTGCCCATCGCGCTGATCGGCCACTCCTCGAGCTCCAGCGACCATGAAGGCGCCATCAACTCCCTGGCCCTGCACCTGGTGGGCGTGTCCGCCTGGGTAGGCGGCATCATCATGCTGGCCGTCCTGTCAGGCATCCTGACCGGCGCCGCCGGCGTCAAGGCAGCCACCAAGGCGGACATCACCGAACCCACGCTCCGCCGGTTCTCCTCCCTGGCCGGATTCGCCTTCATCCTGGTGTTTGCGTCCGGTGTCATCAACGCGAGCATCCGGATCACCAGTTGGCACGATCTGTTCGGATCCGCCTACGGCCAGATGGTGCTTGCCAAGGCCGTGGCCACGCTCATGCTGGGCGGCATCGGCCTCATGCACCGCCAGTGGGTCATCCCTCAACTCCACCGCAAGGGGTCCGCGCTATCCTCCAGGCGCGTGCTCTGGCAGTTGGTCATAGCGGAATTGCTGATCATGGGTGCCACCTCCGGCATCGCCGTTGCGCTGGGACGGTCGGCACCGCCGCAGCCCACCACGTTCGCCCCGGACGCGTCTCCGGCGTTCATCCTCTCGGGCTACGAACTGCCGCCGGAACTGACCCCGGAACGCTGGCTCACGGAATGGCGCCTGGACTGGTTGTGGATCGCCGTCGCTGTTTTTGGCCTGGTTTCATACTTCCTGGGGGTGGCCAAGGTCCTGCGCCGGGGCGACAAATGGTCCTGGTTCCGCTCCGTCAATTGGGTGATCGGCCTGCTGGTCCTCACCTACATCACGTCCGGCCCCCCAGCGGTTTACGGCCGGGTGCTGTTTTCCGCGCACATGGTGGACCACATGGCGCTCACCATGGTGGCTCCGATCTTCTTGGTGCTTGGCGCCCCCGTGACTCTGGCGCTGCGGGCGCTGGCGGCCCGGGCAGACGGCTCGCGGGGCCTCCGCGAATGGCTGCTGTTGTTTGTGCATTCCAAGTTCTCCCAACTGGTCACGCATCCGCTCTTCGCCGCGGCCAACTTCGCCGGTTCCATTGTGCTGTTCTATTACTCGGACGCGTTTGGCTATGCCATGCGGGACCATGTGGGCCACGAGCTTATGAACCTGCACTTTGCACTGACCGGCTACATCTTCGTGCTGAGCATGATCGGCACGGACCCGCTGCCCCGCCGCGCGCCCTACCCCATGCGCCTGCTGCTCCTGCTGGCCACCATGGGCTTCCACGCCTTCTTCGGAGTGGCAATCATGGGCGGCACCGGGCTGCTGGCCGCGGACTATTTCGGCAACCTCGGCCGGCCCTGGGGACCCTCCGCGCTGCTCGACCAGCAGATGGGCGGCGCAGTGGCCTGGGGCATCGGCGAAGTACCCACCTTGCTGGTGGCCATCGGTGTCGCCGTGATGTGGTCCAGGTCCGATGAACGCGAGACCCGCCGCACCGATCGGGCCGCGGACAGGAATAACGACGCCGATCTCACTGCTTACAACGATATGTTTGCCAAATTGGCTGAACGCGACGCCAAGCTGGCTGACCGCAACTCAAAGCTGGAAGGACGCTGATGAGCGAAACCGTACGCACCCACCACCGGGTCCGCGCCTCCGAACTGGTGGGCCGTAACTGGCTCAACACCGGCGGGAAGTCCCTGGACCTCGAAGCCCTGCGCGGCAAGATCGTGCTCCTGGATTTCTGGACCTTCTGCTGCATCAACTGCCTGCACGTGCTCGATGAGCTGCGCCCGCTCGAAGAGAAATATTCCGACGTCCTGGTGACCGTGGGCGTGCACTCCCCGAAGTTCGAACACGAGGCTGATCCCGTCGCCCTCGCCGCCGCCGTGGAGCGCTACGAGATCCACCACCCGGTGCTGGATGATCCCGAGCTGGAAACCTGGAAGGCCTACACGGCACGCGCCTGGCCCACGCTGGTGGTCATCGACCCCGAGGGCTACATCGTGGCCCACCTCTCCGGCGAAGGCCACGCTGACGGCCTGTCCGTGCTCATCCCCGAACTCATCGCCGTGCACGAGGCGAAGGGGACCCTCCACCGCGGCAACGGCCCGTACGTGGCGCCGGAGCCGACGTCGGGCACGTTGCGTTTCCCGGGCAAGGCCCTCTTCCTCCCGGCCGGCCGGGGCACTGCTGCCGGGAAGCCAGTCAGCGGGAAGCCGGGCGCGAAAGCTTCCGGCTCCTGGCTGGTCACGGACACCGGTCATCACCGCCTGGTGGAGCTGGACACCGACTTCCACACCGTGCTGGGCACCTACGGCTCCGGGACCAAGGGCCACGCTGACGGCCCGGGCGCCGACGTCGATTCCATCAGGCCCGCCGCACAGTTCAACGAACCGCAGGGCCTTGTCCTCCTGCCGGAAGACGTGGCAGCGAAGACCGGCTACGACGTCGTGATTGCCGACTCCGTCAACCACCGCCTGCGCGGGCTGTCCCTCGCGGACGGAACCGTCACCACACTCGTCGGCAGCGGCGTGCAGCGCCTGCTGGAGACCGGGCCGGCGCGGGTGGATGAGGATGCCGCCGGCTTCACCGGACGACTCACCGACCATCCCCTGGACGTGGCGCTGAGCTCGCCGTGGGACGTGGTGTGGTCCGCCAAGCTCAACGCCGTGGTGGTTGCCATGGCCGGTGTCCACCAGATCTTCAGCTTCGACCCGCTGTCCGGCGTCGTGTCCATCCTGGCCGGAAACGGGCTGGAAGGCCTCCAGGATGGCCCTGCCCACGAAGCCTGGTTCGCCCAGTCGTCCGGCCTGGCCGAGGACGCCGACGGCAACATCTGGGTGGCTGACTCCGAGACATCCGCGCTGCGCAAACTGGTGATCGACGACGCCGGTACGGTCACCGTGGAGACCGCCGTCGGCAAGGGTCTGTTCGACTTCGGCTTCCGCGACGGACCGGCCGCGGAGGCGCGGCTGCAGCACCCGCTCGGCGTGACCGTGCTGCCGGACGGCTCCGTGGCCATCGCTGACACCTACAACGGCGCCGTCCGCCGCTACGACCCCGCCACCGGAACCATGTCCACGCTGGCCCGGGGGCTCTCCGAGCCGTCTGACGTGATTGTGGACCACACGCACACTGCCGGCTCCGAGCCGCTGCTGGTGGTGGTGGAAGCAAACAAGCACCAGCTGATCTACGTGCCCATCCCCAAGGAAGCGCAGCAGGTGGACGAGGGCGCCGTGCAGACACACCGGCCCAAGAGCCCTGTAGCGCCCGGAACGCTGGAGCTCACGGTCCGCTTCACAGCGCCCACGGGGCAGAAGCTCGACGACCGCTGGGGCGACCCCACGCAGCTGAAGATCTCCTCCACCCCGCACGAGTTGCTGGTGGCCGGCGGCGGAACGTCAGTGGGCCTGCAGCGGACGCTGGAGCTCTCCGCCGACGTGCCGGAGGGCGTGCTTCACATTACGGCGCGCGCGGCGGCCTGTGACGGCCCCGAGACGGCCGACGGCGAGATCCCCGATCACGCAGCCTGCCACCTGTACCAGCAGGACTGGGGCATCCCGGTGGTCCTGCAGGCCGACGGCGACACTGAGCTGGTCCTGGACCTCCGCGGGATGGACTGAGGCTCTGCCAACACACCACTAAAGGCTGCAGCCCGCGACCAGGCGTCACGGGCTGCAGCCTTTTGGCGCTATTGAGACCAGTAGACGCCGAGAATCCAAGGTGCAGGTGACGGTCCGCCAGCAAGAGTTTGCACGGGGTGACGACGGATGTGGGCAGAGAGGATTTCCACATAGCAGCGACCCCGGGTACTCGTGCGACCCCCGCGGTGTGCAGGATGACGGCATGGATGTGTCGGATGCGTTGGCCGCGTGCGGGGGAGCGGCGAGACGGCCCGTTCTCACCCGACTCGGAGTGGACGACGCTGCCTTGCGCAGGGCCTCGAGGGCCGGCATCGCCACCCAGCCTGCTCGTGGAATCTATGCACTCCCGTCCGCGAATCCTGCCCACTTGGCACTGATCCTGCGGCGCCAGCTCTTTACCTGTGTGAGTGCCGCCCCTTTTCATGGACTCTGGGTGCTGGAGTCCATGTTGGAAACCCTGGCCAGGAAGTGCTTTCGGCAAGCAGGGATCACGGTTGAGACGCAGGTCTACGTCGATGGCGTCGGGTATGTGGACCCGCTGCTGGATGGCTGGCTGGTGGTCGAGCTGGACGGGCGCCACCACGGTGACTGGCGGCAGGTGAAGAAGGACCAGCATCGGAACAACCGGTATGTGGTGCAAGGCTACACAGTGCTCCGTTATTACTATGCGGACGTAGTGCACCGTCCCCAACAGATGCTGACCGAGGTTCTGGCGGTGCTTGCCGGGCGTCGTGGCAGGCAGCCCTGACAGCATCGCGTCGTCACTGGATCCACGCTTATGAGCGGCCCAGGAATCGGCTTCGGCGGAATTTCGGGCCCAGGTGCCGCTCGCAAGAGTAAAACACTGCGCCGCGTGACGGCGTCAGCGCCGCCGAGCCCCACTAGCTAAGGGGCCGCCGGCAGCTTAGTAGCTGAGGAGCGGGGTGACCCTGATGGTGTCACCGTCAACGTCCAGCCGGGTGGTGAAGCTGAAGTCGTGCTCCACATTCAGGTCCGCCACGACACCGCTGAACAGGTCGGTTTGCTGCGCCTTCAACCGTGCCTTCCCGTCAAGCGGGGCCACCACCCAGCGGCCGCCGAAGGGCTCAATGGACACCTTCGGGTACTCGCTGATGCTCCAGTCGATGGTTCCCGGCGTTACGCGGTTGAACGTGGCGTGGTAGAACGGGCAGTCGGGCTGGAGCTTCTGCTCCTTCACGGCCTCCGCGGCACAGGTGTCCAGGAATTCCTTGACCTTGGCACCCACGGCGTCCTTCAACCCTTGGGTGGCTTCCGTCAGGAGGCTCAGCGGGGCGGTGGGAATGTCACGGCCGGACACCGTGGCACGGCTGGCCGCGGCTGCGAAGTATTCGCCGTTCAGGCTGGCCTCGTACTCGCCGGGATAAAAGACCGCGAAGGAATTGCGGCCGTTGGGCATGTTTACCGGTACGCCGTTGAGTGTTGCCTGGCTGGAGTTCACCACGGTGACTTCCAGGACGGGCAGTGTGGCCGGCACGAACGCCCACTTATTGAAGAAGAGCCATTCGGTCCCGGTCCGCTCCAGCAGGAACTCGGTGCTCAACCTGCTGCCGTCGATGGTGTATTCCATCGGTACCATGACTTGGTTTCCGGGGCGCTCCTGGGTCTCGCCGAAGTTCACGTTCGTCACCCGGGAAGCGGCCGTCTGCAGCGCTGTTCCGTCGAGCATGGAGGCGTCGCTTTGCGGCACGGAAGCGCGCAGGAGACCCAGCGCTTTTTCGCCCTCGCCCTTCTGCAAAGCGTCCAGGTATTCGCGCACGGGCTGCTCGGGACCCGACACCGAGGCGTTCACCAGGTTGACCGCCACCACGGCTCCGGCGATGGCAAGCATAAGGCCCAGCAGCCACCCGGCCGCGATCCTCACCAACGCTTGACTCATCTGCACGCACCTTACGTTACCCGTAAGGCGCCTGAAAGCAGGTGTGGAGGCAGTCCCTTATGACACCGTCCCGCTGGTGTCAGGCAGTCCGACGGCGGCAGGCCGGCCTTAGCGGCGGCGCCGGGAGGAGGTGCCGAAAACGCCCCGCAACAGCTCCCGGCCCAGTTGTGTTCCGAGCGAGCGGGCCATGCTTTTGAGGCCACCGCCGAGCGCGCCGCCCAGGGCTCCGGCAAGGTCGCCCACCATTCCTCCGCCTGATTCCTGCCGGGCCGGCGGCGCCGTGCGCTCCGCACTCCGCGACCGTTCCGGTGCCGGAGCCGGCCTACTGCTGGGCCGTCCCAGGATTTCTTCCTCGATGCGGCGGGCGTCAGCGTCAACCGCAGCCTGGTCCATGGATCCTGGCACGGGGCCGCCGGGTAATGGGCTGTTGGGCACAAACACGCCCGTGGACGGTGTGGGCGGCTGGCCGGGGGCTGCCGCGCCGGTGGGCGCCGCGCTCTTCCCCGAGATCTTTTCGTAAGCTGAAATGTTGTCCACCGCCGTGCCGTATTTGGCGAGCAGGGCGGAACCGGCCACTGTGCTCTTGACCAACTCGTCACTGCTGGGACCCATCACCGACTCCGGTGCCCGCAGCCGCGTCAGGGCGACCGGCGTCGGGGCGCCCTTCTCGTTCATCACCGTAATAACGGCTTCACCGATGCCGGCTGACGTGAGCGTTTCTTCGAGGTCGTAGTCGCTCACCGGGAACGTGGACACGGTGGCTTTCAGGGCCTTGGCGTCCTCCGGGGTGAATGCCCTCAGCGCGTGCTGGATGCGGTTGGCCAGCTGCCCAAGGACATCCGCAGGAACATCCTTCGGCGTCTGGGTGACGAAGAAAATGCCGACGCCCTTGGACCGGATGAGCCGGACAGTGGTGGTGATGGCCTCCAGGAACGCCTTGGAGGCGTCGTTGAACAGCAGGTGCGCCTCGTCGAGGAAGAACACCAGCTTCGGTTTGTCCAAGTCACCGGCTTCGGGCAGGTCTTCGAAGAGATCCGCGAGCAGCCACATCAGGAAGGTTGAGAACACCATGGGCTTGGTCTGCAGCGTGGGCAGTTCCAGGCAGGTGATGACGCCGCGGCCGTCAGGAGCCGTGCGCAGCAGTTCGGCGGTATCGAATTCGGGCTCGCCGAAGAAAGCCTCCATGCCCTGGGCCTCGAGTGTCACCAGTTCGCGGAGGATGACGCCGGCCGTCGCCTTGGAGAGGCCGCCCAGTTCCTCCAGCTCGTCCTTGCCCTCGTCCGAGGTGAGGAACTGGATGACGGCCCGGAGGTCCTTGAGGTCGACCAGTTCCAGATTATTCTTGTCCGCGAAGTGGAAGACGAGCTGCAGGCTGGATTCCTGGGTGTCGTTGAGTTCCATGACGCGTGACAACAGAATGGGGCCGAAGGAGGTGATGGTGGCACGGACGGGGATGCCGTTGCCGTCCCCGCCGAGGGCCAGGAATTCCACCGGAAAAGTCTTGCCCGCCCAGGCCTGGCCGATGCCGTCCGTGCGCGCTTTCAGTTTCTCGGTGCCCGTGGCGGCGGTGGCCAGCCCGGAGAGGTCCCCCTTGATGTCGGCCAGGAACACCGGAACCCCGGCGGTGGAGAGCTGCTCGGCCATCATGTGGAGCGTGACGGTCTTGCCCGTGCCTGTTGCGCCGGCCACCAGCCCGTGCCTGTTCATCATGGCCAGGGGCAGCCGGACGGGGGCATCCTTGTGGAGTTCGCCGTCGACGATTGCGGCTCCCAGTTCGATGGTGGCGCCTTCGAGGGTGTACCCCTTTTGGATGGTGGCGACTTTATCTGCAGTGGATTTGATGGCCATGCCGATAGCTTAGCCGCGCGGCTCCAGATCTTTCGTGAAAGCCAGGAATTTGATGGTCTCGGGATCTGCGGCCAGGTCGAACAGCGGCTCGTACCCTGAGTTCAGGTAGAGGTGTTTCGCTTCGGGCTGCCGCGGGCCGGTGGTCAAATACACCCGGCTGTAGCCGCGGTGGGCTGCCAGGCTTTCAAGCTCGGCCAGCACGAACCGGGCCAGCCCGCGGCGGCGGTGTGCCGAATGGGTCCAGATCCGTTTGAACTCCGCTGTCTTCGGCCCGTGCCGGCGGAAGGCCCCGCCCGCTACGGATTCGCCGTTCTCCTGGACGATAAGCAATGCACCGCCGGGCGCGGCGAATTCAGCCGCAGGGTAGCGGTTGAGCTCCTCGGCGGCCGCTCCCCGTCCAAACAGGTTCCCGTACCGGGCGTCGTACTCCCGCGCGAGCTCGTCCAACAGCGGCCGGACCCGCGCATCATGCATGGGCAGGTTGAGCACAGTCAGCGCCGACTCCTGCACACGGGCCGGCGGGACGGTTAGTTGTTCCATGATTGAGCCTTTCCCGAGGCGGCCGGGACAGCCACCGCTTCAACGTCACCGCGTTCATGTTCGCCATGTTCAGAGTCACCCCGCAGCTCCTGTGCCAGCAAGCCCAGGATCCGCCGCGCCAGGGCGTCGTTTTCCCGGAAGGGAGCGGCATTCGTTCCGGGGCGGGCAAAGGCGCCGGCGCCCCAGCCGGAGGTGTTGGGACCGACGGCGAACAGGGTGCGGTTGGGTTCGCCGAGCGGGCTGACGAGTTCGTTGGCCCCGGACACCAGCAGCCGACCCGTGGCATGGAGGCCGTCGGCAGTGAGAAGAGTCTGCTCGCTGCCCAGCCCGGAGCTGTGCAGATATCGCAGCAGCGGATTCCCGGAGCCTGCCACGGCGGGCGCCGGCAGCCGGGCCTCAATCAGGGCCGTCGCCGACACCCGTCTGGCGCCGTGGGCGGAGCTGGCCACGAACTTCCCGGACGCCTCATCGGCGGTGATCTCCAGCCCTGGCCCGAGGAACTGCAGGTGGCCTGCACGGTGGAGTGCCAGCAGTTGCCGTAACCGCTGCGGCGGAGGGCCGGAGTCAACGAAGCTGAAGAAGCCGTGCCACCAGCCATGGACCGCCTGCTGCGACTGCGCGTTCAGCCGTTCGGCCGGCACCAGCCGGCCCAGGTCCATGTAGACCTTGAGCAGCGCGGTGAACAGGGCCAGCGTCTCCGAGTGGTCCGGGCTGGTCCGCAGCCGGAGGTCGTCCTCGATGTAGCCGGCCACGGCCCGCTGCACGTCGTCGGGTCCGCTAAAGTCCCGCCCGGCAGGATCCAACCCTGTAAGGGGCCGGTCCAGCTGCTCGAAGTCCAGGTGGAATTCAGCGTCCGGAACCGACTCGAGCACCAGCCGCTCGCGGTCCGGGCTGTACCAGTCCAGTGCGGCGAAGCGGTCCGAAAACTCGTCCCAGCTGATGCTCACGCGTTCCGGGTACCCCGTGAAGAGTTCGCGGTAATACCCGTAGCCGGCATCCTTGGCGATCAGGGGCCAGAGCTGGGTGTGGAAATAACTGCTCGCGGACGAGGTCCGCGAGGTAAGGGACCGGCTGGGCGGCCGGGCGCCCGCCGTCGTGGTGGAGCTCGACGTCGTCCTGGATGCCCGCGGGCAAAGCGCCGCCCAGCGGCTTGCCGGACTGGAGCCTGACGCCGCTCTGTCCGGCACTGTCCGGGCGCGCTTCGCCGGATCCCCGGCTGCACTGGCCGAGCTGCTCGCCGAGCTGCTGGAAGTGGCTGACGGAGTCCGCCTGCACCCCGCCGGGCTAGCTGTCGACCTGGAGGAACTGTCCCGTCTGGTGCTGCCGGAACTTCGCCGCCGCGGAGTCCTGGCCCCGGTCTCCCGGGACGGCACCTTGAGGGACCTGCTGGGCCTCGAACGGCCAGCCAGCCGCTACGCCGCAACCGCCGTCGGAAACTGAGGAGAAACCATGACACAGCACGCCCGTGCTAAATACCAGCCGAGCGGCAAGCTCCAGTTCGGCATCTTCTTCCAAGGCGTCAACTCGGGGACCATCTGGAAGGCCGCCGAATCCGGATCCCAGACGGACTTCGAATCATTCCGCCGCATTGCCCAGACGGCGGAGCGGGGCCTGTTCGCCGCCTTCTTCCTGGGCGAAGGGCTCCGGCTCCGCGAGCACCTCGGCCGCCCGCACGAACTGGACGTTGCCGGGCGCCCGGACGCCCAGACCATGCTCGCCGCCCTGGCATCGGTGACGTCGAACATCGGACTCGTCGCGACCCAGAACACCACGTACAACGATCCCGCAGACCTGGCGCACAGGTTGTCCTCGCTGGACCTGCTCTCCGGCGGCCGCGCTGCGTGGAACATCGTAACCACGGACAACGCCTGGACCGGCGCAAACTTCAGACGCGGCGGCTACCTTGACCACGCCGACCGTTACACCCACGCCGAGGCGTTCGTGGAGACGGCCAAGCGGATCTGGGATGCCCATGATCCCGTATCCGGGCAGTGGCGGCGGGTGGTCAATGAGGGGCAGCACTACACCGTGGACGTCACGCCGCGCCTGCCGCGCAGCGCCCAGTACCGGCCGGTGCTGTTCCAAGCCGGCGATTCTCCCGAAGGGCGCGACTTCGCCGCCCGGCAGGCAGACGTCATCTTCTCGGCGCACCCGAAGTTCGACGACGCCCTGACGTTCCGAAGCGACATCGTGGACCGGACCCTGAAGGCAGGACGGAACGCCGACGACGTCAAGATCATGCCGGCCAGCGAGTTCATCCTGGCAGCCACGCCGCAGGAGGCCCAGGAGAAGAAGGCCTGGGTCCGAAGCCTCCAGATCGGACCGCAGCAGGCCATCGCCTACCTCGAACAGTTCTGGGGCCGGGAACTTGGCGAATACGATCCCGACGGCCCCCTTCCGGAGATCGATCCGGCCGTGGAGGAAACCTCAGAGACCCGGGGGAGCGGCTTCCACGGCGCCAAGGCGCGGCAGCTCGCGGACCAGTGGCGGGCCGAAGCCAAGGAGAAGGGGTTGTCTATTCGCCAGTTCGTCTCCGCCAAGACCAGCCGCGTGGACGCCACCTTCAATGGGTCCTATTCAGAAGTGGCCGACCGGCTGGTGGAGTACGCCCGCACCGGCGCCGTGGACGGCTTCAACATCTCGCCGTGGCTCATCCCCACCGGCCTGGACGACATCGTCAACCACCTGGTGCCGGCGCTGCAGGAACGTGGGGTCTACCCCACGGAGTACGCCGGCAGTACGCTGCGCGAAAACCTGGGCATCGCCACTCCGGTGCGTCCCGAAGCGGAGTCCGCTGACGCGGATGCCGCCCCCTCGTCCGCAAAGTCGGAAGCGAGGGTCTAAAGCCGGTGGGTGACGAGGTGTCCGGCACGGAAGTGGGAGATGTTGACAGGGAATCAGCCGCGGATACCGTGAAACTGCAGCTGACTGTCTGGCAACAGTATCTCTAGAGGAACCGCGCTCGCCCACCGGGCCTTGCTTGGGCCAGCCCGCCGGAGCATGCCTGCGCCCAGCCCATCAAACCAGAATTCCCCGCCGGACCATCCGGCGGGGGATTCGTGTGGATAGGGAGAGTTACGCTTTCGGCGCCTGGGAAATCCGGACCATGTTGCCGGAGGGGTCCCGGAAGGCGCAGTCGCGCGGCCCCCAAGGCTGGTCGATGGGCTCCTGCATTACCTCGGCGCCGGACGCCCGGACTTTCTCGAACATGGCGTCCAGATCGTCGGTGCGGAAAACGAGCATCGGCAGGACGCCCTTGGTGAGGAGCTCCTGCATCATGTCTCCGTCCTCCTGCGAACGGCCGGCATGCGGTTCGGAGAGCACGATCTCGAGGTCCGGCTGGGCGGCGCTCCCTAGCGTCACCCAGTGGAACCCTCCGGAGGCGACGTCGTTGCGCACCTCGAGGCCCAGGGCGTCCCGGTAGAAGGTGAGGGCTTTTTCGGTGTCGTTGACTGTGATGTTGCAGTACTGGAGTGAAATGTTCATGCAATTACGCTATTCGGCTGCCGTGAGTGCCGCTTCTTCAATCCTGCTGGCTTGGGCACTTTCCTCGGTCCCGCCGCTGTGCCGGGTGGGCCGCGTCCTGATCTTCGCTACGCAGGCGGGCATCGCCTGCACCGCACTGTGCCCGCGGGACCGGTACGCGCTGGGGGTTTCTCCCACGATTTCGGTGAAGCGTGAGCTGAAGGATCCGAGCGACGTACAGCCCACGGCCATGCAGGCATCGGTCACGCCCATGCCACTGCGGAGCAGTGCCATGGCCCGCTCGATCCGGCGGGTCATCAGGTAGCTGTACGGAGTCTCGCCGTACGCGGCACGGAACTGCCGCGAAAAATGCGCTGGTGACATCAGGGCTTTGCGGGCCATGGTGGGAACGTCCAGGGCGTGGGCGTAGTCCCTGTCAATCAGGTCACGTGCCCGGCGCAGGTGCGCCAGGTTGGCGAGCTCTTGTGGGGTCATGCCATGAGCGTACGCCGCAGTCCCGGCGTTTTCCACGGTGGCGTCCGACGGACCCACCGCGGCCTGGCCTACTTCTTGGGCAGGCCCGCGGGGTTCAGTTCGGACTTCTGGACGGCCTCCGCAGTGAGGCCCCAGCGGTCAAGGATCTTGGCGTAGCTGCCGTCTTCGATCAGGTGGTTGAGCCCTGCCTGGGCTGCGGCCGCGAAGCCGTTGCCCTTCCTGGTGGTGGCGGCGATGCTCGCCTTCAGCGGCCAGCCTCCGTCCACCAGCCCCACGAGCTTGGTCTTCGCATCGGAGGCCGCCTTGAACGCCGCCGTGGCATTCGGTCCGAACGTGAGGTCGGCGCGTCCGGACTGCAACGCGAGTGAGGAGGCGGAGTCGTCGTCGTAATACTGGAACTCGACCGGCGCCAGGCCGTTCTTCCTGTTCTCCTCATCCCACCGCAGCAGGATGGATTCCTGGTTGGTCCCGGACCCAACAATCACGCGCTTGCCGGCAACGTCCGGTGCCGATTCCACCTTGGCGAGGGAGCTGTCGGCCTTGGCATAGAAGCCCAGCTTGTCGTCCCGGTAGCTGGCGAAATCGAACTTGAGCTTCCGTTCCTCGGTCACCGTGACATTGGACAGCACGGCCTCGTACTTGCCGGACTCCACACCGAGGGGCCAGTCGGCCCAGGCGGTGGGAATGATGTCCGCTTCGAGGCCCAGCGTCTGGGCCAGGGCGACGGCGATATCGACTTCGTTGCCCACGGGAGTTTTGTTGTCCGTGGCGTAGACGGCCAATGGGGCGGCGAACGGGCTGACGGCCACTGTCAGCTTGCCGTCCTTCTTGATGGATTCCGGCACCAGCGCCGCTGATGCCGGGTCCACGGCTACCGTCACGCGGTCCTGTTCCGGCGAGAGGTTGAACTGCTTGACGCCCGTGGCGGACGACGCCGGCGCGGAGCCCGCTGCAGCCGACGCCCCGGGGTCGGAGCACGCCGCCAGGCCAAGCAAAGTGGTGGCGGCCAGCGCCGCGGTGACGCCGGGCTTGAATGAAAAACGGGACATGGTTTCCCCTTGGAGTCTCGGATTTGATGCTTGTGCGAGCAACTATCCGGCAGGGGGGAAACCCGGTCAAAGCACCTGGAAACCGGGCGATACACGAGGTAATCGGCGTTAACCGTACGTCCGCCGGCGTCACTAAACATGGTTGGTGCCCGCGGCAAATGCCCGGCTGACGAAAGGCGCCGGGGGTAAACTTTGGTATGGCCGCGTCAATGTTGAAGATGGTTCTGTCCGTTGCGACTACGTTTGCCCTGATGGTGCTCGGGGGAGCGCCGGCGACGGCGGGGCCGCCGCGGCCTTCCGATCCCGTGGGCATCGACGTTTCCTGGCCGCAGTGCGGCAAGACGCTCC
The DNA here is from genome assembly GCF_030812315.1 of Arthrobacter oryzae. Taxonomy (GTDB): domain Bacteria; phylum Actinomycetota; class Actinomycetes; order Actinomycetales; family Micrococcaceae; genus Arthrobacter; species Arthrobacter oryzae_B. The sequence continues at coordinate 14,690 of NZ_JAUSSM010000012.1, forward strand.
CCTCCGGTCTCGCCTTTGCCATTGTCGGCGTCAACAACGGCCTCGCGAACACCACGAATCCCTGCCTTCAGGCGCAGCTGGACTGGGCTGAACTGACCATCAAGTATCCTCAGGCCACCTCCCAGCCGCGGGTGGCCCTCTACGTGAACACCGCCAATCCCGGGCTGGCCGGTTCCTGGTGGCCCTCGTCCAACTTTTACTCGGGCACCGTAGTGGACAACCCGTACGGGAAGTGCGAAGGCAAGAACGACAAGGCCTGCGCCTATATGTACGGCTACGCCAAAGCGTACGACGACGCCGTGCTGCGTGGCGTGGACAACCCCGAGGACCACTTCTGGTGGCTGGACGTGGAGACGGAAAACAGCTGGCAGCCGGACAAGGAAGCCAACCGGGCTGACCTGGAAGGCATGACCGACTACTTCGAAAGCATCGGCGCCGACGTTGGGATCTATTCCACGGGCTACCAGTGGGGCCAGATCGCGGGCACCGTGCCTTCCAGCAGCAGCCTTGCCGGGCTTCCCAGCTGGCTCGCCGGTGCCCGCACGTTGAACGGCGCAAAGTCGAACTGCGCGCTGCCGGGGCTCACACCGGGCAGCCGCGTGGCGCTGACGCAATACGTCTCAAGCGGCCTCGACTACAACTTCGCCTGCAAATAACAGCAGCTTGGCTGCAGCCCCGAGAGCTGTGTGACAGAAGTGCACCGAATCACCATGAGTCAGCTTCAGTGAAAAACTGAGTACTGCGGAGACGAATCAGGTATAGAGACAGCCAAAGTCGAGTGGAATCCACTGGTGTTTTTCCCGGCGGGCGACCCTAGCATCGGGACTACATTTGCGGCCAATGATGGCCGCAAATCCCATCTCGCGTCCCGGGGGTCCCCATGCAACAAGCGCCCACCTCGTCCGTCTTCGCCCGCCGGCTGGCTGCCGCCGTCGTCCTCCCCGGTGTCCTGACCAGCATGCTGGTGCTGGTCCCGGCCGCCCAGGCGGCCAACGACACCGCCAGCATCTGCAACGGAGTGGTGAATCAGTTTGCCCACCGCGGCACCGTGCAGGAGAACCTGCTCAAGGCCGGGGCCCGCAAGAACGCGGTGCTAATCGCGTCTCTGCAGGCCGAGCGTGCGGCGCTGCAGGCGAAGGCGGGCGGCCTGACGACGGAGATCGCCGCGGCAGAGAAGGCGATTGCCGTGCTCAGCGCGGAGCAGCAGCAGCTGACCTCGGACATGGACTCGGCGGCCACCGAACTGGCTGGGCTTAAGGTTGCCCAGGCCAATGTTGTCCAGTCGGTTGCCGATGCCGAGAAGGCGCTGGCCGGACTCGAAGCGGAGAGGGCCACCACCGAAGCGCAACTCACGCCGCTGCAGGAAGAGCTCGGCGTTGCCCAGGCCGCTGCTGCCCTGCTGGACAAACAGAGGGCAGGCCTCGAAGCCCAGGAAGCCGCGAAGAGGAGCGAGATCAGCGCGGCAGAGGGCGAACTCCCGGCACTCCAGGCCGCTGCAAATGCGGCCGCTGAGGCCCTCGCCGGCAAGAACTCTGAAATCGTGACGGCACAGGGCGAACTAACCAGCCTGACGGGTGCCGCAGAACAAGCGACGGCGGCTGCAGCCACAGCTGCCCAGGCAGTTGCTGATGCGGAGACCGACCTGACGCGGCTTGAAGGTGCCGGGGAGACCGCCCAGGCGCAATTGGAGGCCCAGCAGGCGAAAGTCGCTGAGGCAAAGGCCACCCTCGCTACCCGGCAGTCCACAGCCCAATCGGCGGCAGATGCTGTAACCGCCAAGAACGCTGAGATCGGCACGGCGCAGGGCGAACTCGCGGCCCTGCAAACAGCCGCCAGCCAGGCCGCGGATGCCCTGGCTGCCAAGGGCGCTGCGATCATCACGGCGCAGGGTGAGCTGACCACGCTGAAGGCGAATGCGGCCGCAGCTGCCTCGGCGCTGGCCGCCAAAACGAACAACATCGCTGCAGTCAATGCGGAAATCGTGTCGTTGCAGGGGCAGATTGCGGCCAAGAACATCTTGATTACGGCAAAACAGGAGCAGCTCACGCAGGCGAACGCGGATCTCGTGGCCCTACAAGCGCGCAAGTCGTTTCTTGCTGGCGAGATCCTACGTTTGGGGGCGATCAATGGCGGAAAGAAGGAGGAGCGCGAGGCACGTGAGGCCCAGATTCTTGCGTACCAGGCCGAGCTGACGACGGTGAACGGCCTGATCACCACAAAGAATGCCCAGATTTCCGGGTACCAAGGTGATCTGACCACTCTTCAGACCTCGGTTAATACCCTTAACGCCCAGCTCCTGACCAAGCAGCAGGAAAGCAGCGCCCTGCAGCAGCAGGCCGCGCCGCTGCAGGCCACCCTGACAACCGCAAACGCTGCGGTTGCTACCAAGGAAGGCGAGATCGCAACGCTCAACGGCCAGGTTCCGGCGCTCCAGGCCGCGGTCACCGATGCCAATGCCGCGGTCAGTGCCAAGCAGGGGGAGCTCAGCGTTTTGCAGGGGCAGCTGCCCGCGCTTCAAGGTGCCGCAGCCACGGCCGCGGCCAACGTGTCCACGCAGCAACAGGTAGTGGTGGACCTTGAGGCTGCCCTCCCGGGACTGACTCAGGGAGTGGCCGAGGCCCAGGCCGCCGTCGCGGAACAGAAGAACGTTCTCAGCGGGCTCCAGACCAAGCTGGCCGAAGCAAATGACGCCCTGACCGCCGCAAATGCTGCAGTCGAGGCCAAAAAGGCAGAGGTCAGCGGGCTGCAAAACGAGCTGCCAGCGCTGCAATCCGCGGTGGACGGCGCCAACACAGCAGTTTCCACCAAACAGGGTGAGATTGCGACCTTGAACGGGGAACTGGACACCCTGGTCGCCCAGCTAGCGGTCCTCAACACGCAGATCGCCGGCAAGGAAGCTGACGTTCTGCGTCTGCAGACCCAGGTGGCTCCGCTGCTGGACCAGCTGAACAAGCTCAACGGCGAAATCAGCGCCACGGAGGCTCAGCTCAAGGCGCTCCAGGCACAGCTGAACACGCTGGATCAACAGTTCACCATTGCCAAGGGACAGTTGGACACCCTGACTGCTCAGAAGAAAACAAACAAGACTGCCATCGAGGCCCAAAAGGCCGTTGTCGTCAACCTGCAGGCACAGCTTTCGGCGGTTCAGGGCCAGATCGCCGCCATCGACGGGCAGATCGCCCTCGGGGGCTGCGTGGCCTAGCGCGGTGATGAAGTAGCACAAGCGAGCTAAAAAGGAGCGGGGTTGCCGGAAATGGCGGCCCTGCTTCGGCGTGTCCGGCACCACGGCGACATCCAGAAATAACCCGGCCGCCGCCGTCGTTGTCGCCAGTGTGCCTGTTCCGCTACCGGAACGGACCGCCACCGCTCCGCTACGAAAGGCCGGCTCCTCCGTGACTGTTCCGCTTTCCATCCTTGACCTGGCCACCATCGCTAAGGGTCAAACAGCGGCCGAGAGCTTCGCCGGCAGTGTGGCCATGGCGCAGCGGGCGGAGGAGCTGGGCTACCGCCGGGTCTGGTACGCGGAGCACCACAACATGTCCTCCATCGCTTCCTCGGCCACGAGCGTGCTGATCGCCCACATCGCGGCCAACACCAGCAGTATCAGGCTGGGCGCAGGCGGCGTGATGCTGCCCAATCACTCGCCGCTGACCATCGCCGAACAGTTCGGCACGCTGGAGACCCTGCATCCGGGCCGCATCGACCTCGGCCTGGGCCGTGCGCCGGGCAGCGACCAGAACACGATGCGTGCCCTCCGCCGCGACCCGATGTCGGCAGACTCCTTCCCGCAGGATGTCCTGGAACTGCAGGGCTACCTGACCGGCCCCACCCGCATCCAGGGTGTGGAGGCGACGCCGGGCAAGGGCACCAACGTGCCGCTGTACATCCTGGGGTCCTCGCTTTTCGGGGCCCGGCTGGCAGCGCAGCTCGGGCTGCCGTACGCGTTCGCCTCGCACTTCGCGCCCAACGCCCTGCAGGATGCCGTGGCCAGCTATCGCCGCGAATTCAAGCCCTCGGCCCAGCTCGACGCTCCGCATGTGATCGCCGGTGTGAATGTGATTGCGGCTGATTCCGCCGCCGAGGCGCAGGAGATGTTCCAGGCCACCAAGCGCGCCCGGGTGTCCCTGTTCTTCGGCAACGGCAGGGTGTTCACCGATGATGAGGCGGACATGATCCTCGACTCGCCGCAGGGCCAGCATGTAGCCCAGATGATGAAGTACTCGGCCATCGGCACTCCGGATGTGGTGATGGACTACCTCGACGAGTTCACAGCCCATGCTGACGCGGATGAACTGATCGTGGCCCACCAGAGCAACGGAACAGAGGCCCGCCTCCGGTCCGTCGAACTGCTCGCCGCTGCAGCCGGGATGGCCCGGGTCTAGGCGCCTGCCGCCGCGCGCTTCAGCCGTCGCGTACCGCCAGCCGACGGCGGGGCGGAATCGACCGGTCTGGCAGAACGGTCCGGATGATACCGATGTGACAATAACGGCCCGCACGGAGTCTAATGAGTGCATGACTGATGAGCCGGACCTACGCCGTGCCCTCGTCATTGAGGACGATGAAGACATCCGCGGCCTGCTGGTGCACATCCTGACCAAGCAGGGCTTCCAGGTTTCCTCCGTCTCATCCGGGCGGGTCGGCATTGAGCTGATGCAGCGCGAGGGCGCTGAACTGGTCACCCTTGACCTGAACCTGCCCGACATCGACGGCGTTGAAGTCTGCCGCGAACTGCGCGGCTTTTCCGACGCCTACATCCTGATGCTCACCGCCCGCGGCGAGGAACTGGACCGGCTGACCGGGCTCGACACCGGCGCGGATGACTACCTCACCAAGCCCTTCAGCCCCCGCGAACTCGGGTCCCGGATCACCGCGCTGTTCCGCAGGCCGCGCGCCAGCGCCGTCCACGAGGCCGCGGTCCAGGACGAACTGCGCCGCGCCGTCGAGGTCCAGCGCAGCCTGCTGCCAGCGGAGGGGCTGTCCTTCGACGGGTTCGACATCGCCGGATCCTTCCGGCCGTCCCGCAACGTCGGCGGCGACTTCTTCGACTGGTACCCGAACGACGGCGGCCTGCAGCTGACGCTGGCGGACGCCATGGGCAAAGGCATGGGGGCAGCGCTGATCGCAGCAACCGTCCGTGCCGTTATGCGTTCAGTTGCCCACAGGTCGCCGCTGGGCGAGGCCTTCAAATCGGCGGGCCGGATCCTGGAAGCCGACCTGGAACAGTCCGCGTCCTTCGTCACCCTCTTCCACGCCCGGCTGGCCGCCTCCACCGGAATCCTGAACTATGTTGACGCAGGCCACGGACTGGGACTTCACGTCAAGGCGGACGGCAGTTCTTCGCGGCTGCTCACCGGCGGACCTCCCGTCGGGGCCTGGCCCGGACAGGAGTGGGACGCGCACCAGGTTTTGCTGGAACCCGGCGACTCGCTGGCCGTGGTCAGCGACGGCCTGCTGGACGTCTACCCCGACATCGAGGTCCTGACGGCCGTTGTGGCCGGCACGGTCTCTGCCAGCGCCAGCGCGCAAACTGCCTGCGACGCCGTCCTTGAGCTCGCCTCGGGCCGGGACGTATCCGACGACGCCACCGTGGTGGTACTGAAACGGGCGCAGCGGTAGCTGCCTGCCCGCCGTCGTCCGCCTGCCCGCCGTCGTCCGCCTTAAACAGAGGGCACGCACACGTTACATTCCCGCAATGACAGGGATATTCTGGTGTAACGACGGCACAGGAAACTGGGGGTATGTCCCTCGCCGGACTTTCTCACGCATCATTGGGGATTATCCGAAGGACGTCGCCTGTGCCTACTCCGCTTAACCAGACCGTGGCCGATTCCGCCCTCCTGACGCGGTCCCTGCCGCTCGGCTTGCTCCGCGCATTTGTGCAGTCGGACGCCGCCGACGACGGCCTCACGCCGCACCTCCTGGCTGAACTCAAGATCCTGGCCCGCACTCCCGGGCTGCTGGTGGCCTGCAACTATGGCGGCACGCTCTGTGACGCGGAAGGCATCTCCACCGAGACCCTGCCGCTGGGCAGCGCCGCGATCGCCCTCCGTGCCCTGGCGGCCCTGCCCAATACCCACGCCGCCGTCATCTCCGGGAGGTCGCTGCGGGACCTGGCGGCAGTGTCCCGGCTCCCGGCGGAAGTGCACCTGGTGGGTTCCCACGGCGCGGAGTTCGATATGGGCTTTGCCCACGGACTCTCGCTGGCCACCGAATCCGTCCTGCAGCAGGCAAGCCAGGCCCTCGTTGAAACCATCGGCGCCTATAAGGGGATCAGCATCGAGCGGAAGCCGGTGGCGGTTTCCGTGCACACGCGGCCGGCGTCGCCCGCGATCGTTGCGAAGGTGCTGGAGAAGGCCGAGGAAGTGGCCCGAGCCCACGGCCTGTTCTACATTGTTGACGGTTCCGTGCTGGACCTCTCCGTGGTGGAACCGTCCAAGGCGGACGCCCTCGAACATCTCCGTGCCCGCCTGGGGGTGAGTGCCGCCCTCTATGCCGGCGACGCCTCCAGCGACGAACTGGCCATGGCCACGCTCCGCGGCCCGGACATGGGCATCAAGGTGGGGGAGGGGCTAACGGCCGCGGCCCACCGTCTGCGCGATCCCGAATCGTTTGCCCGGGTCCTGGCCATCCTGTTCGAACTGCGGCGGGCATGGCTCTTCGGGGAGGACGCCGTCGGCCTGGAGCGCCACTCCATGATCGGCAACGGCTCGTCCACGGCCCTGATCACCCCGGAAGCCAAGGTCTGCTGGATGAGCCACCCGCTGCCGGACTCCGGGTCCCTGTTCGCCCATATCCTGGGCGGCGATGCGGCTGGCCACTTCTCGGTGGAACCGGTGAAGGCGTCCCAGGTGCTTGGCCAGCGCTACGTGGACAGCACCATGATCGTGGAAACCCGCTGGGCCGACGTCACGGTGACCGACTACCTCGAACCGGCCCCGGACGGGATCACCAGCCTGGTCCGGGTACTGTCGGGGAGCGGCGCGGCAAGGATCGTCTTCGCGCCCCGGCCCGACTACGCCAATGCACCGTTCAGCATGGAGGCGCGGGGCGAGGATCTGCACGTGGTGGGCACCTCCGATCCCATCATCCTGCTGGCTCCCGGCGTCAGCTTTTCCATCACCTCGGACGGCCGCCATGCCACTGCCACAGCGGACGTTAACCTGCGGAACGGGCCCGTGGTGCTCAACCTGCGCTGCGGTGACACCGATCCGGGCCAGGTGGAGGTGAGCGGCGAGACTGAGCGCCGTGCCGCCGTCGCCCATCACTCCCGGCGGTGGGTCCAGGACCTGGCGCTGCCGGGCGTCAAGCCGTCGCTGGTGCGCCGGTCGGCGCTGGTGCTGCGCTCGCTGGTGCATGAGCCCACCGGTGCCGTGCTGGCCGCGCCCACCACGTCGCTGCCGGAAGGAATCGGCGGCACCCGGAACTGGGACTACCGCTACTGCTGGCTGCGGGACGGTTCCATGACCGTCAACGCGCTGGTGGACCTGGGCTCCACGACGGAAGCGTACGGGTTCCTCCGCTGGCTGGGGCGGATCCTGGACAACGCGCCCGGGCCGGAATGGCTGCACCCGCTGTACTCAGTCACGGGAGCGCCGCTGTCCACGGAGGCCATCATCGAGAGCCTGCCCGGCTACGCGGGATCCCGGCCCGTACGGATCGGCAACGCCGCGGACCATCAGGTGCAGCTGGACGTGTTCGGGCCCATCGCCGAACTCATCGCCGCAGTGAGCGAACGCGAAGGCGCGCTGGAGGATACGCACTGGGAGCTCATGGGGCAGATGGCCTCCGCGGTGCTGGCCCGCTGGCATGAGGCCGACCACGGGATCTGGGAAGCGCGCCGCGCACCGCGGCACCACGTGTACACCAAGGTCATGTGCTGGGTGACGCTGGACCGGGCGCTGCGCACCGCGGCCCGGCACGGCAGGGAACCGGATCCGGCCTGGGCGCCCACCGCAGCAATTATCCGCGAGGAAGTCCTCCGCGAGGGCTGGGACGACGGCGCGGCGTCCTACACCGTTGCCTACGACAGCCCGGACCTGGACGCAGCGGTGCTGCACATCGGCCTGTCCGGCCTGCTGGACGTGACCGACCAGCGGTTCCTGGACACTGTCACCGCCGTGGAACGGGAGCTTCGCGTGGGACCCACCGTTTTCCGGTACAGGTACGACGACGGCCTGCCGGGCCTGGAGGGCGGCTTCCACATCTGCACCACCTGGCTGATTGAGGCCTATGTGGCGGTGGGCCGGATCGAGGAGGCGTGGGACCTGTTCGACCAGCTCGTGAACCTGTTCGGTCCCACGGGCCTGTTGCCCGAGGAGTACGATCCCGGCACTGAAACCCATCTGGGCAACCACCCGCAGGCGTACTCCCACCTCGGCTTCATCCGCTGCGCCCGGCTCCTGGACCAGCACCAGAAGAACTAGGTGAGCAGCAGGGCCACGCCGATCATGGCCGGGACTGCCACGACCGTGGTGATCAGCACGGTGTCCTTGGCCACGGTGAGGCCCGTCCTGTAGCGGCTGGCCGCGACGAAAACGTTCTGGGCGGTGGGTAAGGCGGACGTCACCACAACGGCGAACAGGGCATGCCCTTCCATACCGAGCATGCGGGCGAATACGTAGGCGATGGCCGGGTGGATTACGAGCTTGAAGGCGCTGGCCAGGAGGGTGTCGAGGCGGCGGCCCGCGGCTCCCTGCAGTGGCCGGGCGCCGTTGAGGCTCATGCCGAACGCGATCAGCATGGCTGGGATGGCTGCCCCGCCGATCAGGTGAATGGGCTGCATGACCAGTTCCGGTACCTGCCATCCCGTCCCCGCCACCACCAGGCCCAGTGCCGAACCCACGATCATCGGGTTCTTCAGGATCATGAGTACGAAGCGGCCGGGAGTGGTCCGGTGTGCGCTGGTGGTGGCATCCAGCGCCATCAGGAAGAGCGGCGTGAAGAAGGCCAGCTGGAAGATCAGCAGCGGAGCCACGTAGCTGGCGTCGCCGAGGACGTACACGGCGATGGGGATGCCCAGGTTGGCGGAGTTCGCCAGTGACGCACTCATGGACGACATCAGCGATTCGGGCACGGTGCGTTTCAGCAGGAACCGGACGATCACGAAGAAGAGTGTGGCGGTGACCATCGCACCAACGGCGGTGACCAGCAGGGGAGCGGCAACGACGTCGTGGAGCTTGGCCTTGCTGAGGGTCTCGAACAGGAGTGCCGGGCTGGCCACGAAAAAGGTCAGCGCGCTGAGCACGGAACGGGCGTTCTCTCCGAGGATGTTCCTGCGGCCCACGAACATGCCGACAAGGATGATGGCCCAGACTACGAAGAAGCCCGCCAGAACGCCTAGCACCCAAATGTCCCTGAAGGTGTCCCTGACATTGATTCTGTCCGGGCAGGCGGGTGGGGGTTAGCGTTCACCATCCCAGCCTAATCAGATTTAATCAGCCTGAAGCCGGAGTGTGGGCAGGATCTCGGTATCCGGACAGGCGGGCTTCCGGCCGGATGCGTTGACGGTTTCGGAGCCCCTGGTGAGTGCCGGGGCTGGCAGCCGGCCTAGTTCAGTGCGGAGTTGTTCAGTGCGAACGGCGGCCGCATGAGGCCGCGGGTGTGGCCTTCGGCGGGGTCGTTGCCGATCTGGACAATCTTGTTGTCCTTGTCCACATGGACAACCTTCGGAGTGTAGGCCCGGGCCTCCTCCGTGGTCATCTCGGCATAGGTGATCAGGATGACGATGTCATTTTCATGCATCAGGTGCGCCGCCGCCCCGTTGATGCCGATGACACCGGAACCGCGCTCGCCGGCAATGGTGTAGGTCTCAAGGCGTGCGCCGTTGGTGACGTCGACGATCGCCACGAGCTCTCCCGGGAGAATGTCCGCGGCATCCAGCAGGTCCAGGTCAACGGTGACCGACCCTACGTAGTGCAGATCGGCATGCGTGACAGTGGCCCGGTGAATTTTGGACTTAAACATTGTGCGATTCATAACGTGATCAGTCTAACGCCCGGTGCAATTCCGCGCTGTGACGTAGGGAACTCCCCGGCCGATCCCTGGCAACTTCGGATGATGCCCGAGGATCAGGCGGATTTGGCCTCCGGCGGCACCGGCCCCGCCGGTGCAATCGAGTCGGCGGTCAAGGCCAGTACTTCCCGGGCGGCCAGGATGGCGGGCCGCTTGACGCTGGACCGCCGCACAGAGGTGAAGACGGTCCGGTGCGGGTTGCCCGGCAGGAGCAGCAGCTCCGCCGATGTTCCCCTGCCGGTCCATACCAGGTCCGGCATCAGGCCTACAGCGTTGCCGGACTCGATCAGCCGGATCTGCGCCTGCAGGTCCGCCGTTTCGTACCGGACGTCGGGCTCAAAGCCTGCGCTTCGGCAGGCCTGTTCGGCCCAGTGCCGGGATGCCGCGCCCCTCGGCTCCATGACCCACGCCAGGTCCGCCGTGTCTTCGAGCGAGCTGATGGGCGCCAAACCCTTGTCCCGTCCGGGAATAGCCAGTCGGATGGCATCGCTGGTCAGCCGGATACGGTCCAGCTCGGCGTACCGGGGAGCGGCGTGGCCGGGGTACTGCTCCGCGATTACCAGGTCAAAGCCCCGGGCCCAGGTTTCGTGCAGCGCTGTTTCCGGCTCCCGCTGGACCATTTCGATCCTGACCTCGGGGTAGCTGGCTGCCATCCGCGTGAGCGTGCCCGGCATCAGTGCCAGTGCCGCGGACTGGAAGACGGCGATCCGGACCGTGCCTGAAACGGTGGTCAGCGATGCTGCCAGGTCCGCCTCGGCCTGCTCCAGCGTTTCGAGCAGATGGGCGGTGTGGGCAACCAGGACTTCGGCCTGCGGGGTCAGCTGGACCCGGCGCCCCGTCTTGCGCAGCAGCTGGACCCCGGCTTCCTTTTCCAGCAGCGCCAACTGCTGGGAGACGGATGAAGGGCTGTACTGGAGGGCGTCCGCCACCTCCGCCAGGGTTCCCCGGATCTTAAGTTCACGAAGCAGCCTCAACCGCCGGACGTCGAGCATGGCCGTTCCTTCGCTAAATCTAATCAATATTAATTAGGAGAATTCACTTTATCTAATGCAATTGGCCTTGCATACTGATCGGGTGAGTTACCCCCGTCACAGACCCGCACCAAGGCACCGCGATGGGGCCGCACCCCAAGCAGGAGTTCCTGATGAGCACTAAAGATATGACCCAGTCGATCATGCGGCGCAAGCCACTCGACGACATTGAAGAAGAAAATAAACACAGCGGACTATTCAAGTCGCTCGGACTCTGGCAACTAACAGCCATCGGAGTCGGCGGCATTATCGGCGTCGGGATATTCTCCCTCGCCGGGCTGGTGGCGGCAGGCAGTGCGGACACGCCGGGTGTGGGGCCCGCGGTGCTGTTCTCCTTCCTGATTGCCGGACTGGCTTCGGCTGCCGCCGCGCTGTCTTATGCGGAATTTGCCGGCATGATTCCACGCGCCGGCTCGGCATACACATACGGCTATGTTGCCCTCGGCGAAGTGATCGGCTGGTTCATCGGCTGGGACCTTCTGCTCGAATACATCGCCATCGTAGCGGTGGTGGCCATCGGCATTTCCGGTTACTTCGACGCTTTCCTCTCCGGTCTCGGCATCCACATGCCCGTCTGGATGACCTCGACCCCCGACGAAGGCACGGGCGGCATCGTCAACATTCCGGCTATCGTGGTCTGCCTCATTGTGACCTGGATCCTCTCCCGCGGCACCAAGACATTCGGACGCTTCGAACTCGTCGCCGTGGCCATCAAGGTGGTCCTGATCCTTTTCATCATCGGGCTGGGCATCTTCTACATCAACGCAGATAACTACAACCCGTTCATGCCCAGCGGGATCGGCCCGGTCTTCGCCGGCGCCGCCACAGTGTTCTTCGCGGTGTTCGGCTATGACGCGATGAGCACCGCCGCCGAGGAAGCGACGGACGGCAAGAAGCACATGCCCAAGGCCATCATCCTGTCCCTCATCATCGCGATGCTGCTTTATGTGGCGGCCACCCTGGTCCTCACCGGCATGCAGAACTACCAGGACATCGACCCGAAGGCCGGCTTCGCGTCCGCGTTCACCGGTGTCGGCCTGCCCATTATCGCCACCATCATCTCTGTGTTCGCGGTGCTGTCCATCCTTACCGTGATGCTGACCTTCCTCCTCGGCGTCACCCGCGTCTGGTTCTCCATGAGCCGTGACGGACTCCTGCCCGGCTGGTTCGCTGGAACGGACAAGCATGGAACTCCTCAGCGTGTGACCTGGATCGCGGGCATTGCCTCCGCCTTGCTGGCCGGCGTGTTCCCGATCAAGGCGGTTGCCGACCTGACCAACATCGGAATCCTGGCCGCGTTCGTCGTCGTCTGCTTCTCGGTGATCGTGTTCCGCTACAAGAAGCCCGATGCGCCCCGCACCTTCCGCCTTCCGCTGATGCCCTTCATCCCGGCTTTCGGCGTCCTGGCCTCTGCCTTCCTGATGTTCCAGCTGCACTGGGAGACCTGGGCCCGCTTCGGGGTCTGGCTTGTCATTGGCCTGATCATCTACTTTGGCTACGGCCGAAAGCACTCTCTGATGAACCCGGACAGTCCCCGCCACGCAGAGGCCGTGGAGATGCACCGCCCCGTCGGGTAGCCATCCAGCCCTCTCTCACTTCCTGCAACAAAAAACCGGACGCTCTCTCAGATCCGGTGCCATATCAACGAACCCTCTCTCACCTCGGTGGAAGGGGGTTCGTTGTTGTGTCCCCGAAGTGAGAGAGGGTCGCCCGGGAGGCGACGAAAAGTGAGAGAGGGTCGCCCGGGAGGCGACGAAAAGTGAGAGAGGGTCGCCCGGGAGGCGACGAAAAGTGGGAGAGGGTCGCCCGGGAGGCGACGAAAAGTGAGAGAGGGTCGCCCGGGAGGCGACGAAAAGTGAGAGAGGGTCGCCCGGGAAAGTGCAGGAAGTGAGAGAGCGGGCTGGGTGAATTCCGAACCTTCATACGGCCTTTTGAAGCATTGGGTTTTCTAACCTGTATTGCTCAGAAAACATCGCTTTATCTTAACTGAACGGAGGTTCATACTGATGGAAAGAAGGACCTCACCTACGGAAAGAACGAGTGTTAGATATGACCAACATTTCAACGGAGCCCAGTGTCCTCACCGGAAAAAGGGCCGCCGCACCAGCCGCCGAACCCACTTCCCACGTGCTCGTTGCCCAGGCCCTCGCCGGGGAAACAATCGGGCTGGTGCGTCACTGGTTGACGGAGGCCGCCAAGGTCCCCGTGGACTCCTCCGCTGAACAGCTCGCCGGCGTCCTGAAAGACCCCAACGGGCTCGACTTCACGGTCGGTTTCGTGGACGGCGTGGTCCGCCCCGAAGACCTCCACGTGGCCGCCCGCAACCTTGCTGCCCTGGCCCCGAAGGTCCCCGCGTTCCTGCCGTGGTACATGCGCAGCGCCGTCCGCCTCGGCGGCACCATGGCACCTGTCCTGCCGCAGGTGGTCATCCCGATCGCCCGCAAGGTGCTCCGCGAAATGGTGGGCCACCTCATTGTGGACGCGACCGAGGCCAAGCTGGGCCCGGCCATCGCGAAGATCCGCAAGGACGGCATCAAGCTCAACGTCAACCTCCTCGGCGAAGCCGTACTCGGCAAACACGAGGCCTCCCGCCGGCTCGAGGGCACCCACACCCTGCTGGCCCGCCCGGACGTGGACTACGTTTCCATCAAGGTGTCCTCCACCGTCGCCCCGCACTCTGCGTGGGCCTTTGACGAGGCCGTGGAGCACGTCGTGGAGAGCCTCACTCCGCTGTTTACCCGCGCCGCCTCCTTTGCAGGCGCCGGGCAAAAGGCCAAGTTCATCAACCTGGACATGGAGGAATACAAGGACCTGGACATGACCATCGCGGTCTTCACCAGGATCCTGGACAAGCCTGAGTTCAAGGACCTTGAGGCCGGCATCGTGCTCCAGGCCTACCTCCCGGACGCCCTTGCCGCCATGATCCGCCTCCAGGACTGGGCGGCCGAGCGCCGCGCCAACGGCGGCGCCGCCATCAAGGTCCGCGTGGTCAAGGGCGCCAACCTGCCCATGGAACAGGTGGAATCCTCACTCCACGACTGGCCGCTGGCCACCTGGGGCACCAAGCAGGACTCGGACACCAACTACAAGCGCGTCATCAACTACTCGCTGCACCCGGACCGGATCAAGAACATCCGGATCGGCGTGGCCGGCCACAACCTCTTCGACATCGCCTTCGCCTGGCTGCTCGCCAAGCAGCGCGGCGTGGAATCCGGCATCGAATTCGAGATGCTGCTCGGCATGGCGCAGGGACAGGCCGAAGCCGTCAAGAAGGACGTCGGTTCGCTCCTGCTCTACACCCCCGTGGTGCACCCCGCCGAGTTCGACGTCGCCATCGCCTACCTGATCCGCCGCCTCGAAGAGGGCGCCAGCCAGGACAACTTCATGTCCGCCGTCTTCGAGCTCAGCGAAAACGAAACGCTCTTCGAGCGCGAGAAGCAGCGCTTCCTCGCCTCGCTGGCAGAACTCGACGACGAGGTCCCCCCGGCCAACCGCCAGCAGAACCGCAGTCTCCCTGCCGAGCCGATGCCGCGCGACTCCTTCGAGAACACCCCGGACACGGATCCCTCCCTGCCGGCCAACCGCGACTGGGGCCGCGCCATCCTGGACCGCGTTCCGTTCTCCACTCTGGGCAACGACTCCGTGGAAGCCGCAACCATCACGGACGCAGAGACGCTGAACACGGTGATCGCCACGGCAGTGGAAAAGGGCAAGGCCTGGGGCGCCCTCAGCGGTGCCGAGCGCGCCGCCGTCCTGCACCGTGCCGGCGACATCCTGGAGGCCCGCCGCGCTGACCTGCTTGAGGTTATGGCCAGCGAGACCGGCAAGACCATCGACCAGGGTGATCCGGAGGTCAGCGAAGCCGTTGACTTCGCCCACTACTACGCCGAGTCCGCGCGCAGGCTTGACGACGTCGACGGCGCCACGTTCGTGCCTGCGAAGCTCACCGTGGTGACCCCGCCGTGGAACTTCCCGGTGGCCATCCCGGCCGGCTCCACCCTGGCGGCACTCGCGGCCGGCTCCGCCGTCGTGATCAAGCCCGCGAAGCAGGCCCGCCGCAGCGGTGCCGTGATGATCGAGGCACTCTGGGAAGCCGGCGTGCCGCGCGACGTGCTGACCATGGTCCAGCTGGGTGAGCGTGAGCTCGGGCAGCAGCTGATCTCGCACCCGGCTGTGGACCGCGTGATCCTGACCGGCGGCTACGAGACCGCCGAACTGTTCCGCTCCTTCCGCAAGGACCTGCCGCTCCTGGCCGAAACCAGCGGCAAGAACGCCATCATCGTCACGCCCAGCGCAGACCTTGACCTCGCCGCCAAGGACGTTGCCTATTCCGCGTTCGGCCACGCCGGGCAGAAGTGCTCCGCCGCCTCACTGGTGATCCTGGTGGGCTCCGTGGCCACTTCCAAGCGGTTCCACAACCAGCTCATCGACGCCGTCACCTCCCTCAAGGTGGGCTACCCGGAGGACCCCACCAGCCAGATGGGTCCGATCATCGAGCCCGCCAACGGCAAACTCCTGAACGCCCTCACCACCCTTGGCCAAGGCGAAAACTGGGCCGTTGAGCCGCGGCAGCTGGACGAGACCGGCCGGCTCTGGAGCCCGGGCGTCCGCTATGGCGTGCGCCGCGGATCCTACTTCCACCTCACCGAGTTCTTCGGTCCGGTGCTCGGCGTCATGACGGCTGACACCCTGGAGGACGCCATCGCCATCCAGAACCAGGTGGAGTACGGCCTGACCGCCGGCTTGCACTCGCTGAGCACGGAAGAAGTGGGGCTCTGGCTGGACACCATCCAGGCAGGCAACCTCTACGTCAACCGCGGTATCACCGGCGCCATCGTGCAGCGCCAGCCTTTCGGCGGCTGGAAGAAGTCCGCGGTCGGGGCCGGAACGAAGGCCGGCGGGCCCAACTACCTTGCCGGCCTCGGCGACTGGGCCAGCAAAGCCAGCACGGCGGGCAGCGCCGATGGAAGCTCCAAGGCAGCTGTAACGAACCCCGGCGTTCGCCGCCTGGTGGGTGCAGCCAAGGGCGCACTGGATGCTTCCGCCTTCGAGGCCCTGCAGCGTGCGCTGGCCTCCGACGCCCTCGCCTGGGCCGAAGAGTTCGGCACCGCCAAAGATGTCTCCGGACTGAGCGCCGAGCGGAACATCTTCCGCTACCGTTCCCTCCCGGTGACGGTCCGACTCTCCGCCGGCGAACCCGTCGCTGACCTGGTGAGGGCAGTAGCCGCCGGCGTCCTGGCCGGTTCGGCACTGACGGTGTCCACCGCCGTCGAACTCCCCGCACCGCTGCAGGCAGCGCTCACCGCGCAGGACATCACCGTCACTGTGGAGGACGACGCCGCCTGGCTGGCCACCGCGGCTCGGCTCGCCGAAGCCGGGAAGCTTTCCGGCGGACGGATCCGGCTCCTTGGCGGCGACGCGACGGCGCTGGCCGAAGCCACCGGCGGACGCCCGGACCTGGCCATCTACGCCCACCCGGTCACCGAGGCCGGCCGCGTGGAACTGCTGCCGTTCCTCCACGAACAGGCCGTCAGCATCACCGCCCACCGCTTCGGGACGCCGAACCACCTCTCGGACAGCCTGATCTAAGCGGGCGTTCGGCAGCCTCGCCCATTAGCCCGGGGCGAGGTCGAGGCAAAAAACAATCGCCGCCGGCGGGCACCTTCGGGTGCCTGCCGGCGGCGATTCGTTTCTGTCGATGTGTTTTCTGTCGAGGTGAACTATCTGTCTTGGTGAACGTCAGGGAATTGCGGCTAGCCCAAATACCAGCCGGGCGGCACCCACGAGGCTGGGACCGAGTGTGCCGAGAAATCTTCGCAGCCGGTGCAGAAGTACGTGACCTCGCCCGGCTTCCGGAGCGTTCCGTCGTGCCGGTACTTTGCCGGGACGAAGGTCTCCAAGTAAATGAACTCATCAGTGCCGCACCGCTCGCAGTAGGGGCTGCCCACAAACTCGGTATCCACCAGGGTTGCGGCGGCGTGCGGTTCGCGCTGAGTGACTAGGTCAGCGTGTGCGCTTGATTCATGATGTGCTGGCGTGTTGCGGTGCGTCCCTACGGACAGCGGGCGTACCGTTTTTAGTGAGTGGACGGAATTTGAGACTGAAAGATGCGGGTGGTTCGTGGTTGGCGTCATCTCGTGCCTATCCCGAACTTTGTCCGTCAGGCGCCCCCACAGGCAGCGGCGGCGGACACGGTTCGTCATCGAATCGTTGTCATTGGCTTCTGCATAACCTTTAACAGAATTCAAGCATAAATTACGCACGTAATATCTTCAATCACTTACGTGCATTAAACACTTGCGCCTGGGAAAGTACTTACCTAGTTATGTGCGTTTTGTGCACTCACCCGGGCGGTATTAACTCCTAGGCGGAGCGCTTCAGTGTGCGCCCCACAATCGCCTGGGTGAGCGCCTCGATCACCTCGGCGTTGGCCAGCGGATTGCGGATCAGGGTGAAATCAACGTCGCCCACCGGCGGCAGGTCGAAGCGGCGGGTGATGATCTTGAGGTCCTCCGGTACCAGCGAGGACGGCATAACGGCCACGCCGATTCCCGCCCGGACAGCGGCCAGGACGCCGCTGATCTGCCGGGTGGTGCAGGTGATGCGCCAGGTCCGGCCCCGGGATTCGAGGGCGTCGATGGCAAGCTTCCTGCTGAGGCTGGGCGAGGGGTAGGCGATCAGCGGAACCGGATCCCCGGGTTCCAGTGCCGTCTGCTCCAGGCCCACCCACGCAAACGCATCGTGCTGCACCACCGTGCCGTCCTTCGCTCCGGCAACCCATTTCACAAAAACCAGGTCCAGCTGGCCGGCATTCAGTTTCTTATAAAGCTGGTCGCTCTGGCCCACTGTGAGTTCCAGGTTGATCTGGGGGTAAATCTGACGGAATTCCCGGAGGATGCGGGGGAGGCCGGTGATTGCGAGGTCGTCCGCCGTGCCTAAGCGCAGCCGGCCCCGCATGGCGGACCCGGAGAAATAGCGGGAGGCCGCATCGTGGGCCGCCAGGATGGTCCGGGCAAAACCTGCCATGGCATCACCGTTGTCCGTCAGCCGCACGTCCCGGGTGTCACGGGCAACCAGCACCCGCTTCGCCGCCGCCTCCAGCTTGCGCACGTGCTGGCTGACGGTGGGCTGGGCCAACCCGAGCCGTTCCGCCGCCTTGGTGAAGCTCAGGGTTTCGGCAACGGCCAAGAAAGACCGGAGCTGGGCGGGTTCAAACATGGCACTCCTGGAGTGGCGGGGCGGCGGGGCAGGTTCCGGACTGTCGGTGAGGGCGGCCGGTGAGACGGCTCCGCGCCAGGGTGGTATTGCGGTTCGCAATGTTAGTTATAGGAACAATACGCTTCCATAATCACATTGGGCCACCATAGCGTGGACGTATCCCGCTCACTCGCACCCTTTGAGGATTCACTGTGGCACCCCCTCCGCCTTCCACGGCAACCATCAGCCAGCCCGTCATCGACTCTGCCGCCTCTGCCGATTCCCCGCCCCCGCAACCACAGACCTCAAGGACTGCGCAGCCAGCGCTGCCGCAGCCTGCCACCGCCACCCAGCCGATCGCCGTCGTCACTGAACGGCTCCCGTGGCGCCACACCTTCATTTCCCTGCGGGTCCCCAACTTCCGCATTTTCGCCATCGGGCACTTCATTGCGGTGATCGCGCTCTGGATGCAACGGATCGCGCAGGACTGGCTGGTGCTGCAGCTTTCGGGCTCGGTCACCGCCGTCGGAATCACTGTGGCCCTGCAGTTCATGCCATCCCTGGTGCTGGGGCCGTGGGGTGGGATGATGGCGGACAGGTTCCCGAAACGGAAGATCCTCATCCTCTGCCAGGCCGCCGCAGCGGTCCTTGCGGCCGCCCTCGCCATCCTGGCGCTGAGCCAGCGCATCGAAGTGTGGCACGTCTACACCATCGCCCTGGTGCTGGGGCTTGTCACCGTCCTGGACCAGCCGGCCCGGCAGGTGTTCGTCAACGAACTCGTCGGCCCCACCTACCTGCGCAATGCCATCAGCGTGAACTCCACTACGTTCCAGCTGGGCGGGCTCATCGGCCCCGCACTCGCCGGACTCCTGCTCACCGCAGTGGGTGCCGGCTGGGCCTTCGCCGCAAACGCCGTGGCCTGCTGCTCAACAGTGGCCATGCTGTTGCTCCTGCGCAAGGACCAGCTGTTCATCAGTGCGCCGGCTCCAAAGCGCAAGGGCATGCTCCGGGAGGGGCTGAAGTACGCGCTCAGCAAGCCGACCATCTACTGGCCGTGGCTGATGGCCGGGTTCATCGCTGTGTTCGCCATGAGCCTGCCGGTGCTGCTGGCCGCCTTCGCTGATCGCGTGTACGACGTCGGCGCCGGAGGCTACGGGTTGCTGAACGCCCTCGTTGCGCTTGGCGCACTCGCCGGGGCCATTGCCTCCACCCGCCGCCGCCACCTGCGGCTGCGCTCGGTGGTCCTGGGCGCCGGAATGTACGGGCTGATGCTTTGCCTGGCGGCACTGGCGCCGTCCATGGTGTGGTTCGGCGCGGCCATGGTGCTGGCCGGGTTCTGGTGCCTGATGTTCCTGACTGCCTCGAACCAGCTGGTCCAGATCAGCTCCAACATGGCGATCCGCGGACGCGTCATGAGCCTCTACATCATGGTGCTGATCGGCGGCCAGGCCATCGGCGGTCCGATGCTCGGCTGGATTGCCGAGCACCTGGATCCGCACACCGCCATCCTGGTCTCCGGCGGGGTGCCGGTCCTGGCAGCGATGACTGTCGCCGTCGTACTGGCCCGCCGCGGCGAGCTGACCCTCAAAGTGGACCTCAAGGGGCGGCGCCACTTGCTCCGGATAGTCAGCCGAACGGCGAAGGAAGCGGCGCGCCGGCCCTCAGGACCGGCGCACCAACCGGCAGCTACGCGTCCAGAGGGGCGTGCGGGTACTCCGCCTGCCGCTGCTGGAACTGCAGCACGTCCTTGTTGAGGATCTCGCCGCCGCGGATTTCAATGGCGCGGGCGATCGTCTCGTTTCCGGTCCATGCCTCGGGGCCTGAAATGACGGTCTCCAGGAACGGAAGCAGCGCCTCGCTGATCTCCCAGCTGGAGGAGTTCCACAGGTAGGACGGACTGTGGTCCACCGCGTAGTAGTCGATATGGTCGCCTACGGTGAGCATGGGCTCGGCGAAGGTGGTTGTCTTCGCCCAGCTGAAGCCCATTCCCTCGTCGCAGGACACGTCCACGATCAGGCTGCCGGGACGGAACGCCCCAAGGTCCTCTTCACGCAGGTATGTCAGCGGGGCGTTGGGATCCTGCAGGGTGCAGTTGACGACGATGTCGCTCGCGGCGAGGAACGGTGCCAGCGGCACCTTCCCGCGTTCGGTGATGACCTGGCTGAGGAACGGCGCCTTGTCGTCATGGTCGAACTGGGCGATCCGCACCGAGTGGATGGGCGAGCCGACGGCGGCCACACCCCGGTTGGTCAGCACCTGGACGTCGTGGATGCCATGGGCATTCAGCGCCGTGACGGCACCGCGGGCGGTGGCGCCGAAACCGATGACGACGGCAGTGAGCCGCCGGCCGTAATCGCCGGTGGACCCTGTCAGGGCAAGGGCGTGCAGGACGGAGCAGTAGCCGGCCAGTTCGTTGTTCTTGTGGAACACATGTAGGCCGAAGCCGCCGTCGCTGGCCCAGTGGTTCATGGCCTCGAACGCGATCAGCGTGAGCTTCTTGTCGATGGCCAGCTGCGTGATGGCGCGGTCCTGGACGCAGTGCGGCCAGCCCCAGAGGACCTGCCCGTCGCGGAGCTCGGCAAGGTCGTCGGGCTGGGGTTTGGGCAGCAGGACGACGTCCGCGTCGGCAATGACCTGGTCGCGGGTGGCAATCCGTCCCACGAGGGAGGCCAGGTGCTCGTCCGAGACGCCGAACCGTTCACCGTAGCCCTGCTCAAGGATGATTTGCCGCCTGAGCTCCGGTGCTATGCGGTCCAGATGAAGGGGGTGGAGCGGGAGCCGCCGTTCGTCAGGTTTTCGCGTGCTGGCGAGGACTCCGAGGGTGAGGTGGTTCACGGAACCGGTCACTTCTTTTTGGGGCTCGCTGCCTTGGCGGCGGTCACCTTGTCGAGGGAGCTGGCGGGCGCTTCCGTGGCCCTCTTGTCGGCACGTTTTTCCTTGATGGATTTGCCGGACTTTTTGGATGCTGCTTGACGCGGGGACTTGTCAGCCATGATTGCTCCTGTAGCGGAACCGAAGGGGTTCCTGACTTCTGACGATACAGGTAGCCGCCTAATGCCCGAGGGGCAAGTCCCGGTGCGCAGCAGGCGATTGGGGCGGGTGGTGATGGGCCGTGCCGGCACCGGGCACCACGAAGTTTGCGGGAAAATTGGAGCGGCTGACGGGAATCGAACCCGCGTATCAAGCTTGGGAAGCTAGCGCTCTACCATTGAGCTACAGCCGCATGGGGACTGGCCAACAAAGTGGTCAATAGTCCCGGTTGCGTCAACCGGATTTACTTTACCCCAGCCGCGCGCCGTCCCCGAACAGGGACACCGGAAACGTTGGCGGCCTCCCCGTTCCGCGGGTGCGGGCGGGCCGGGTCACCGCCTTCCATAACTGTTCGGTTAAGGCACGGCTCAGGCGGCTCCGGACGGCCCACTCCTGAATATCCTGATTGGGTTAGCTGCAGTATCAGGGGAACGGGCTACGTCAGAAAGCTGTCCGACAAACAAGGGATCCCCGTGGCATTTGCAGAGTACGAGGTCGTCGTTGAACGCGATGCCATGACCGTGTACCGATTCCTGCAAGACGGGCTGAATCTTCCTTCGTGGCGGGAGGGAATCCGTAGCATTGAACTGCGGTCCGGCGCTGTGGGCGCCAACGGCGCCGTTTACCAGCAGACCTTAACGGGCCCGGCGGGGCGCCCGATTGCAGCGGACTTCCAGATTACCCAGCTGCGGCCGGGCGCCGAGATCCAGTTCCAGGTGGTGGCCGGTCCCGCCCGCCCGCATGGCGGCTACTACTTGAGCACCGAGGGAACCAGCACCCGGGTCCGGTTCGCGCTGGAATTCCGGCCCAAGGGGTTGGCTGGGCTGATGGACTTCATGATCCAGCGGACCATGAAGGCGGAAGTCGCCCAACTGGAACGCCTCAAGACAGTCCTGGAAGCCCGCGCGGCGGAGCACTAGCCTCCGGGCACTTAGCCGCAGGATACTTAGCCGCAGGGCGCTTACTGCGCCAGGTGCTGCCCGGCCCACGCACCCGGGACGGACGACGGCGAGGACAGCGCCCCGGTGCTGAGGTCCCAGAACTGCACGACGTCGCCGGCGCGCCGGAGTGCCAGCCCCGTCGAGTTCAGGCCCGTGACGTCCTTCAGCGGACGGATTGCCGTGATGTCCGCCCATCCGCTGGCCACGACGGACCGGGTTTCGGCGCGTGGTGCCGGTGCGCCTGAGCCCCGGTAGAGGCGGACGTTTCCGTCCGTCTGCCGCGCCAGCAGATCCTGGAAACCGTCGCCGTCGTAATCGACCATGGCAAGCCGGTTGGCTGACACGCCCGACGCCATCAGCGTCCGGGTAACAAGGTCGCCGTTCCCCCGGTTCGGGTACAGCCAGAGGTTTCCGGAGCCGTCCAGCGCCACCAGCTGGGGGAGCCGGTTGTTGGCGCACCAGCCTCCGAGCGCCAGGGTCATTCCGGCCCACCCGGACTGGCCCAGTGTCACGGCGGGGAGGAAGCCGCCGGTAGCCGCTCCTGCATGCACAGTGACCCGTCCGTCAGTCCATTGGGCCAGGACGTCGAAGACACCGTCCCGCTCCCAGTCCGTGATGAAGACTTCCTTGGCCGAGGCAAACCCGGTCCCGATAACCTGCTGGGCCCCGAATTGCCGGTTCCCCAGCGACTGACGGTTGAGGAGCTGACCTGACGAGTTGACTGACACCAGGTCGCCTGGACCCTTGATGGCCGCCGCGGAAAGGTCCGCCGTCGGCGGCATGTGCCGAACCAGCGGATCGCAGACGGTGGGAGGCGGCGGCGGCGGTTCACTGCTGCTGACGCCCGGGCTGGTGATGGTTCCGGCGGGGAGCGAGCCGTATCCGAAGAAGTTCACCACGCCCCACATGGTGTACCGGTTGGGAGTGGTCTGCCAGTTTCCGTCCGTGAAGGTGATGCCGACGCCGATCACATTGAACCGCGGATCCTTGAGGATCGCGTTGTGGGCCGGCGAGCTCTTCCACCATTCCACCAGCTGTGCGGCTTCGCGGTCCCAGCGCACCGCGATGACTTCCCCTGCACCGTTGGTGGGATTGAGGGCGCGGGAGTCCGTCCAGAAATTGGAGCGGTGTTCGATCACTTCCCGCGACGCGATGCTGTCGGACCATTCCTGGGCCATCCCTGCCACCGTGGCGTGATACTTCACGGCGGGGAGGCCGAACGAAGCTCGGTAGGTGTTGATGGCGTTGAAGACGGTTTTGATCTGCGATGACGCGTCGTCCCTGACCAGAGCTTCCGTGGCGAGGGATTCTGTCCGGAGCGCCTCGGTGGTAGCGGCGGGCGCCGGCGGGTTTTGCGACGGAGCCTGGGCAAGGGCTGCGAGGTCCGCATCGGTGGCGGATAGCGGTGGAATGGACGCCGGCTCGGGCGGGGAGTCCTGGGCTGGCCGGGAAGCCGTCCCTGTCTCCGATGAAGTTTGGGGTGCCGTGGACATGCTCCCTGCAGGGGCGACCGCAGACGCCGTGCCCGAGGTATCGGCAAGCGCGGCGGAGCCACCCGCCTTGATGTCCGGGTCCACGGCGGGGGCGAGGCCCGGTGCCGCAGCAGCGACCTCCGTGCCGCCGTCGTACGTGGCCGACGGCGGGCCGAGAGCGACGCTCTGCGTCTGCTGCCCCGCCGCAGAAGATGCCGCGGGTTCGGGGCTTGAGGAAAATCCCCCCAGCTGGCCGGCTGCAGGCGGGATGAGAGCCAGCGCGCAGATCATGGCCGCCATTGCCCGTGCCGAAATTTTCCTCAAGTCAACCCCAGATCCGTCGGCGTCGTCCCCTAATCTCTGGGAGAAGCGCCGTCACAGCCGCAACATCAGCCTCATCCTCTATCGGAAATGACGTTCCTTAACAGCAGTAACAGTAACCCCGGACGGCGGGGTGGGCAATGGTGCGGTATTTTTGAGTGTGCTGATCTCTGACCGCGATATTCGTGCCGAAATTGATTCCCAACGGATTGTCCTGGATCCGTATGATCCGGTGATGGTCCAGCCGTCGTCCGTGGACGTCCGGATCGACAGGTTTTTCCGGCTTTTCGATAACCACAAATACGCGCACATCGATCCCGCTGAGGACCAGCCTGAGCTGACGCGCCTGGTGGAAGTGGATTCCGGGGAGCCGTTCATCCTCCACCCCGGCGAGTTCGTGCTCGGGTCCACCTACGAGACCGTCACCCTGCCGGACGATATCGCGGCACGCCTCGAGGGAAAATCTTCACTGGGCCGGCTGGGGCTGCTGACGCACTCCACTGCGGGGTTCATCGACCCGGGGTTCTCCGGGCACGTCACCCTGGAGCTGTCCAACATGGCCACCCTGCCCATCAAGCTGTGGCCGGGTATGAAGATCGGCCAGCTGTGCTTCTTTAGGCTGAGCTCGGCGGCCGAGTTCCCCTACGGGTCCGGTGAGTACGGCAACCGTTACCAGGGCCAGCGCGGTCCCACCGCCAGCCGCAGCCACCTGAACTTCCACCGCACCGAAATCTGAGAGAGCGTCGCTGTTCAGGCGGCAGGATGTGAGAGAGCGTCGCTGTTTAGGCACCGAAATCTGAGCGAGCGTCGCTGTTTAGGCACCGAAATCTGAGCGAGCGTCGCTGTTTAGGCACCGAAATCTGAGCGAGCGTCGCTGTTCAGGCGGCGGGGGCGGGCTGGGGTTTCGCCGGGCCGCGCAGCATCTTGACGACCGGCTCCACGTAACGCGCCGCCAGCGGACCCATGATGGCCATGATCAGCACGTAGGCCGTGGCCAACGCCGCCAGGTCGTGCGGCACCACACCGGAGGCCACCGCCAGGCCGGCGATGACGATGGAGAATTCGCCGCGGGCTATGAGTGCGGCGCCTGCGCGGAAGCGGCCGGGCACGGCGATCCCTGCGCGCTGTGCCGCCCAGATGCCCGTGACCATCTTGGTGCCGGCCGTGACGACAGCCAGGATCAGTGCCCAGCCAAGAACCGGCGGGATGGATGTGGGGTCGGTGTTGAGGCCGAAGACCACGAAGAAGATTGCTGCGAACAAGTCCCGCAGCGGCTCGAGGATCCGGGTGGCGCTGTGCGCGGTGGCACCGGAAATGGCGATGCCCAGCATGAACGCCCCCACTGCGGCCGAGACCTGCATGGCGGCGGCAAGGCCGGCCACCAGCAACGCCGCGCCCAGCAGGTTCAGCAGGAACACCTCGGAGTTTTCACTGTGCACCGCCTTGGACACGCGGTGCCCGTGCCGGAGGGCCACCACCAGCACCACCGTGACCACGGCTAGTGAAATCCCCACTGTCTGAAGGCCCACCAGGAAACTGACGCCGGCCAGGGTGGCGGTCAGGACCGGAAGGTAGATGGCCATGGCCAGGTCCTCGAAGACCAGGATGGAGAGCACCACCGGGGTTTCACGGTTACCGATCCGGCCCAGGTCCGTTATCACCTTTGCGGCAATGCCGGACGAGGAGATGTACGTGACGCCGCCCATCACCATCGCTCCCACCACTCCCCAGCCCAGCAGCACGGCAAGCCCTGCCCCCGGCAGGAAGTTCAGCACGAAGTCCAGGACACCGGCCTGCCATGACCTTCGCAGCCCGGTGACCAGCTCCGTCGCTGTATATTCCAACCCGAGCATAAGGAGCAGAAGGATCACTCCGATCTCGCTGGAAAGGTGAGCGAACTCGTGCATCCCTTCCAGCTTGACCAGGCCGCCGGCCCCGAAAAACAGCCCGCCCACCAAATACAGGGGAATGGGGGACATCCCGATCCGCCCGGCCAGCCTGGCCAGCAGGCCAAGGCAGAACACAACGGCCCCCAGTTCGATGAGGGTTAGCGCGAGCGGATCCATGCCGTTCAGCCGTTGCGCAGGATATCGGCCGCCGTATCGAGGCCTTCTTGCGTTCCCACCGCCACGAGCAGATCGCCGGGGTGAAGGACGACGTCAGGCCCCGGAGACGGGACCACCTCTCCCTCCCGCATGATGGCAACGATGGAGACACCGCTGCGTGTGCGGATACAGGCCTTGCCCATGGGCTGGTTGTGGAACGGCGAGTCCGCGGCAATGGAGAACTGGCGGGTGACGATCCCGGGGATCTCCCGGTGTTCTTCCGACAGCTGCATGGCCAGGCGTTGCCCGCCCAGGAGGTTGCCCAGTGTGGCGGCTTCGTCGGCGGTCAGGGGGATGGACGCCTGGCACGTATCGGGATCGTCCCAGGTGGAAACGATCAGTTCGGTTTGACCCTCACGGTATTCCACCACGCCGATCCGGCGCCCCGAGGTGGTCATGAAATCCTTGCGCCTGCCGAGGCCAGGAAGGTCTGTCTCATCCACGTTCATGGCACCAGCCTAGTCCGCGCGGAGGCAGTTGGGGCTCCGAAACCGCCGAATTCCCGGCCGTCTGCTCAGGCGTCGGGAACCACGGCGATCTGCACCTTGCCGGGCGGCTTGACCGGGAGCAGCACCAGCAACCCGGCCAGCAGCACCACCATGATGCCGAGGATGCCCCAGCGCTGCGCTTCCCCCGGTTCAACCAGCGGGGAGGCCACGGCGATGCACAGCGTGAAGAGCGTTGGTGCCAGGAAGCTGACGGCCCGGCCGGTGGTGGCATACAGGCCAAAGAGCTCCCCGGATTCGCCATGCGGCGCCAGCCGGGCAAGGTAGGCGCGGGATGAGGACTGGGCAGGTCCGACGAAGAGGCACAGGAACAGCCCGAATACCCAGAACGTAGTGGTGCCCGCCCAGGCCTGGCCAAGGAAGACGTAGCTGCCGTTGCCCAGGACCAGGATGACCGTGCCGGCGACCAGCAGCCCGACGAGTGAACCGATGATGACGGCCTTGGGACCGGTCCGGTCGTCCAGGTAGCCGCCGATCATGGCTCCCACAGCCGCCACGACGTTGCCGAAGATGGCGAAGAAGATTACTTCCTTCAGTTCGAACCCGAACGTTCCCGCGGCGATGATCCCGCCAAACGTAAAGACGGCGGCCAGTCCGTCGCGGAAGATGGCGCTGGCGAGGAGGAAGAAGATGGTGTGCGGGCTGGTCCGGTAGATCGCCGTGATCCGGCGGACCAGCAAGCCGTAGGAGGCCAGGAATCCCAGCTTGGCGGCCTGCTTCGGTTTAGGCAGTTCCGGGACGGCGAACAGGACCGGCAAGGCAAAGATGAAAAACCAGAGGGCGGAGAACACCGCCACAAGCCGGATGTTGAGGCTGTCCTGGGTGGAGGAACCGAACCATGCGAAGCTGGGCTGGACGAAGAGCTGCAGCACCATCAGCAGGGCGACGATGCCGCCAAGGTAGCCCATGCCCCAACCGAAGCCGCTGACCTTGCCGATGTTCTTCGGGGTGGAGATCTGCGCCAGCATGGCGTTGTAGTTCACCCCGGCGAACTCGAAGAAAACGTTGCCCAGGGCGATGAGCGTGACGCCGAGCAGCAGGAACTCCGGCCGCGGGAAGACAAAAAAGCACAGGCCGGTCAGGACTGCGACGGCAGCCGTGTTGACCCCCAGCCACAGCTTCCGGCGGCCGCCGGTGTCCGAACGCTGGCCCGTCACAGGTGCAAGGACTGCAATGGCGGCGCCGGCAATCGCCAACGCAGCGCCCAGCACCGCAGATGCCTGGTCTTCGCCGCCGAAAGCGTTGGACGTCAGGTAGACAGTAAAGACGAACGTGGTCATCACGGCGTTGAACGCCGCCGAGCCCCAGTCCCAGGCAGCCCAGGCGAGCACCCGGCCCTTGCTTGCGGGCAGCGTTCCGGACTCCAGCTCGGACGGCGGCTGCGTGGCCGCGGAGGCGGTGACGGGGTTCATACGCTGATGCTATCCGCCCTAAGCGCAACGATGAGTTACCGGAAGGTGGAAACTCCCCGGAGTCACGGGGAAACCGGGAGGCAGCAGGGGCCTGCGTGGCAAAAGTGTTTGCGTCCGCTTGATAAACTGTGTGCACCGAACCCGACCTATGACCGCCTGCTCCAACTTTTGACAATCGAATTCCTGACGTTGCGGAGATACCAGTGATCACAGTCCTTGCCGTGCATTTCGCGGTGGCCGCTGTGGCGCCGTTCCTGTTCCGGAAATTCCGCAGGAATTCGTTCTACGCGCTGGCCGCGGTCCCCGCAGGATCATTCGCCTGGCTGCTTCTGCAGCGCGACGCCGTTTACCAGGGTTCGGCTGGGGGCGCGGTCACCGAGACCCTTCCGTGGATCCCCGAACTCCAGATCGAACTCGCGTTCCGGATGGACGCCCTCGCCTGGATCATGTCCCTGCTGGTGCTCGGGGTGGGTGCGCTGGTTCTGGTCTACTGCGCGCGCTACTTCAAGAACAAGGACAGCAACCTGGGCGGCTTCGGCGCCCAGCTCCTGGCCTTTGCCGGGGCAATGTTCGGCCTGGTCACGGCCGATGACCTGCTCCTGATGTTCATTTTCTGGGAACTCACCACCATCCTGTCGTATCTGCTGATCGGCTACGCCCGCACCAGGCTCTCGGCCCGGCGCTCTGCCCTGCAGGCCCTGATGGTCACCACGGCGGGCGGCCTGGCCATGCTGGTGGGCCTGATCGTCCTGGGGTTCAGCGCCGGAACCTACCGCATTTCAGCCATCCTGGAGCAGGCTCCGGAGTTGGCTTCCGGTCCGGCAGCGGGCGCCGTGGCCGCCGCCGTCGTACTGATCCTCATCGGTGCCGTGACGAAATCGGCACTGATCCCGTTCCATTTCTGGCTCCCCGGCGCGATGGCAGCGCCCACCCCGGTGAGCGCGTACCTTCATGCCGCGGCGATGGTGAAGGCCGGCGTCTACCTCGTGGCGCGGCTGGCGCCCGGGTTCGCGGAGACTACCTACTGGCTGCCGATGGTACTGGTCCTGGGCCTGGGCACCATGCTGGTGGGCGGGTACCGGGCGCTCCGGCAGACCGACATCAAGCTCATCCTCGCCTACGGCACAGTCAGCCAGCTGGGCTTCCTCACCATGGTGGTGGGGCTCGGCAAACCGGACGCTGCGCTGGCCGGGCTTGCCCTGCTCCTGGCCCACGGGCTCTTCAAAGCCACCCTGTTCCTGGTGGTGGGCATCATCGACCACCAATCCGGAACCCGTGACCTCCGCAAGCTGTCCGGCGTCTACAAATCGTCCCGCGCGCTGGCTGTCGTCGCGGCCATCGGTGCCGCCTCGATGGCCGGAATCCCGCCGCTGGCTGGCTTTGTGGCCAAGGAATCGGTGTTCGAGGCCTTCGTGCACTACGGCACCTCACCTGACGCCGCCGGTCAGGCCAACCCCTGGGGGATGGTGGTGCTCGTCGGGTTGGTCCTGGGTTCCATCCTCACCTTCGCCTACAGCGCACGGTTCATGTGGGGCGCCTTCGCGGCGAAGCCGGGCATCGAGCCCACACCGTTCAAAGCCATCAAGCCGTCCTTCCTGGCTGCCCCGGCACTGCTGAGCCTGCTCACGATCGTTTATGGCCTCTGGCCGGCGCCGGTGGACGAATGGATTCAGCCGTACGCCGCTGAATTCGTGCACGACGGCGGCGACCCGGCAAGCGCCGCAGGGCACCTTACGCTGTGGCACGGGCTCACCCCCGCGCTGGGCCTGACGGCCATCACCTTCGTGCTCGGCGTGGCCATGTTCTACGGACGCAACCTCGTTGCCCGGGTGCAGAGCCTGGTGCCGGCCTGGGTGGACGGTGACCGCGCCTACCAGGTGACCATCGGCGCACTGGACGACGTCGCCGTCTGGGTCACCGGACGCACGCAGCGTGGTTCGCTGTTCTTCTACCTCGCGGTGATCCTCACGGTGGCCTTCACGCTTCCCCTTACCGCCCTGATCATTGCAGGGAAGCCCCTGCCGGACGGCCTGTACTTCATCGACCCCAATTCGCCGCTGCAGCTCGTGGCGGGCGCCGGCATCGTGATCGGGGCGCTGGCCGCCGTGCGGGCGAACAAGCGGTTCCTTGCGGTGCTGATGGTGTCTGTGACCGGCTACGGCATCGCCCTCATGTTCGCCCTGCAGGGCGCACCGGATCTTGCCCTGACCCAGATGCTGGTGGAAACCATCATCCTCGTCGCGTTCGTGCTGGCCATGCGCAGCCTGCCTGCCGAACTCCGGGACCGCACCGGCGGCAAGTACCGTGTGATCCGTGTGATCATCGGCGTGGCTTTCGGCGTCACCATGATCTTCGTGGCCATCTACGCCATGGGCGCGCGGATTGCGACGCCTGTCTCCCTCGAGTTCCCGCGACTCGCCTACGAAGGCGGCGGGGGACTGAACATCGTCAACGTCACCCTCGTGGACATCCGGGCATGGGACACCTTCGGTGAGATCTCCGTGCTCGCGTTGGCCGCCACGGGCGTGGCCAGCCTCATCTTCGTGAAGGGGCGCGGCGACGGCATCAGGGCCTCCGCCTCCGTGGCCGAAGGCACTGTGGGCCGGCGGTCCGTCGCCGGCCAGAGTTCCCGTGACAGCGCCGCACTGGCGCTGACCCGCAAGTTTGCGGCCTCCAGCAGGGACGCCTGGCTCGTTGCAGGCCGCACGCTGGCTCCGGAACGGCGCTCCATCATTTTTGAAGTGGTCACCCGGCTGGTGTTTCACTCGATGATCGTTTTCTCCATCTACCTCCTCCTCGCCGGCCACAACCTTCCCGGCGGCGGCTTCGCGGGCGGGCTGATGGCAGGACTCGCCCTGACCATCCGGTACCTCGCCGGCGGCCGCTTCGAACTGCGGGAAGCCACCCCGGTGGGCGCGGGAACTCTGCTGGGCATCGGGCTGGCCACGGCGGCGGCATCAGGGGTGGTGCCGCTGCTCCTCGGCGGCCAGGTCTTCCAGAGCGCCATCATCGAACTGTGGCTGCCGGTGTTCGGTGACATCAAGTTCGTCACGTCCACCATTTTCGACATCGGCGTGTACATCGTGGTGGTGGGCCTGGTGCTGGACGTGCTGCGCAGCCTGGGCGCCGAAATCGACGAACACTTTGAAGAGCACCCGGCCGGTGAGACCGAAGGGCAGGAACCGGACGGCGTTCCGGCGGAAACCACCGGGAGGGGGAAAGCATGAGCGTCAACCTGACACTGCTGACGGTCATGGGAGCGCTCTATGCCTGCGGCATCTACCTGATCATGGAACGCAGCCTCACCCGTGTCCTCCTGGGCCTGATGCTGCTGGCCAACGCCACCAACCTGCTGATCCTGGCCACCGGCGGCTACGCCGGTCTGGCCCCCATGTTCAGCAAGGACACGGACCCCCGGGACTACAACGACCCCCTCCCGCAGGCGCTGATCCTGACCTCGATCGTGATCTCCTTCGCGGTTACCGCGTTCATGCTGGGCATCATCTACCGTTCATGGGTGCTGGCCCGCCGTGATGAGATCCAGGACGACGTAGAGGACATCCGCGTTGCGGAAACCCCCAGCTTCGATGCCGAGGACGATTCCGAGATCCCCGTCGAGACGTCCGAGTTTCCGTTGACCATGATCGGATCCGACGGCAAGGGAATTTCCGATTCGGGCGTTTCCGGCGACAGAACCACCGGCGACAGCGTTTCCGGTGACAGCCCCGAGAGCGACCAGGCGGACGGCCCCGAAGCCGGCGCCGCCACCGTCAAGGCCGGCGACCACAGGATCCAGGCCAAGGACGCCGCGGCGGAAGAAAAGCCCGGCTCCCAAAACGTTACCCCCGGCCCGGAAGGAGGCGTGAAGTGAACATCGCAAGCTTTGCCCCGCTCGCCGTCGTACTTCCCATCCTCGGCGCCGCCCTGACCTTCGTGCTGATCCGGCACTCGCGGGCCCAGCGGGTCGTCAGCATCACGCTGCTCGCGCTGACACTGTTGCTGGAATGCGTGCTGCTGGCTTCCGTGTGGGACGGGGGAACCGAGGCCGTCAACATCGGCGGCTGGCTGCCGCCGTGGGGCATCGTGATGGTGGTGGACCAGTTCTCGTCCCTGATGCTGGTGGTCTCCTCCACTGTCAGCCTCGCGGTGCTGGTGTACGCCACCGGCCAGGGCATGGCCGACGGCGACCAGGACGCCCCGCTGTCGATCTTCCACCCCACCTACCTGATCCTGGTGGCCGGGGTTTCCAACGCGTTCCTGTCGGGGGACCTTTTTAACCTCTACGTGGGGTTCGAGATCCTGCTGACGGCAAGCTACGTGCTGATGACCCTCGGTGGAACCGGCCCCCGCATCCGCGCAGGCGTGACCTATGTTGTTGTCTCCGTAGTGTCGTCGGTCCTGTTCCTGATCGCCATCGCCATGATCTATGGGGCCACCGGCACCATCAACATGGCTGACCTGGCCATCAAACTCGCGGACCTGGATTCGGGAACACGGATGCTGCTGCACGTGATGCTGCTCGTGGCGTTCGGCATCAAGGCGGCCGTCTTCCCGCTGTCCTTCTGGCTGCCTGACTCATACCCCACGGCGCCGGCCCCCGTCACTGCTGTGTTCGCCGGCCTGCTGACCAAGGTGGGCGTCTACGCGATGGTGCGCACCGAGACGCTCCTCTTCCCCGGGGACTCACTGAACACCCCGCTGATGGTGGCGGCGCTGCTGACCATGGTGGTGGGAATCCTGGGTGCGCTCGCGCAGAGCGACATCAAGCGTCTGCTGTCCTTCACCCTGGTGAGCCATATCGGCTACATGGTGTTCGGCCTGGCCATGTCCTCCGTGGCCGGGCTTGGTGCGGCCGTGTTCTACGTGGCCCACCACATCACCATCCAGACCAGCCTCTTCCTCGTTACGGGCCTGATCGAACGCCGCGGCGGCAGCTCGTCGATCGACCGTGTGGCCGGGCTTGCCAAGCTGTCCCCGGTCCTTGCCCTGCTGTTCTTCATTCCCGCCATGAACCTGGCCGGGATCCCGCCGTTCTCGGGTTTCCTTGGAAAGCTTGGGCTGCTCCAGGCCGGCGTGGAACTCGGCACGCCACTGGCCTACGCCCTGGTGATTGGCGGCGTCCTGACCAGCCTGCTGACGCTCCTGGCCATCGCCCGGGTATGGAACCGCGCGTTCTGGCGTAAGCCCGAGGATGCGGAGAACCCGGACCCCGTGCTGCTGGCTGCCCCTGAGGACTCCGACACGGGCCACCGCGCGGGCAAGCGCAACGTCACGCTCCTGCCGCGCACCATGGTGGGCTCCACCCTGGGGCTGGTGATCTTCGGCGTGGCGCTCACCGTCTTCGCCGGGCCGCTGTTCAGGGTGGCGGACCAGTCCGCCGTCGACATGCTGGACAGGTCCTCCTACATCCAGGCGGTGCTGGGCGAGAATGCGCCGGTGCCACCGATCGCCCAGCCTGAGCCCGCCCAGCCTGAACCGGCCCAGCAGGAGGCCCAGCCTGAACCGGCACAGCAGGAGGCCCAGAGATGAGCCGACGGCGGATTTCCCTCCGGCAGGAACTGCCGCTCCTGGTCTGGCTGGTGTTTGTCTGGGGTGCGCTCTGGCAGGACTTCAGCCCCGGCAACCTCCTTTTCGGAGCGCTCATCGCCGTGGTGGTGGCCAGGCTGTTCTACCTGCCCCCGGTGGAACTGGGCGGCCGCTTCAGCATTGTGCGTGCCGTCGCGTTCGCGATTGTGTTCCTGGGCAAGGTGGTGGCCGCCAGTTTCCAGGTGCTGTACCTGGCGGTGGCCCGCGGGCCCAAGGTGACCAACGCCGTGGTGGCTGTCCAGCTCCGCAGCCATTCGGACCTGATGGTTACCGCCACCGGCCACGTCATCTCGCTGATTCCGGGCTCGCTGGTGGTGGAGGTGGACCGCTCCACCTCCACGCTCTACATCCACGGATTGAACGTCCGGAACGGAGAGGATGTGATGAACCTGCGCAAGGAAGTCCGGGACACCGAGGCCGGGCTGATCAGGGTCATGGGTACCAAAGACGAACTGGCCGCACTGAAACAGGAGGAGGGCGCATGATGGAGATCGTGCTGATAGTGACGGCCGTGATCCTGTCCCTCGCCGCTGCCGGGGCCATCATCCGCATCGCCATCGGCCCGTCCCTGCTGGACCGGGTCCTTGCCTCCGACGTGCTGCTGGCCATCATCGGGGCCACGCTCTGCATAGACATGGCCGTCAACCGGCACCTAAACAACCTGATGCTGCTTGTGGCGCTGTCCATCATCGGGTTCATTGGGTCCGTGACCGTGGCCCGCTTCGTGGCAGACCGGCGGGAGCAGCCCCATGAATCCTGAAGTATCCGGCGTGGACACAGTCATAGACACGGTCTCGGCCGTTTTTATGGTGGTGGGTGCCCTGATGTCCCTCGGCGCGGCCGTTGGCCTGCTGCGCTTCCCCGACCTGATGAGCAGGATGCACGCCGCCACCAAGCCCCAAGTACTGGGACTCTTCCTGCTGCTGGCCTCGGTGGGCCTGCAGCTGGGGACATGGTGGGTGTGGCCTGTGCTTCTCGTGGCGTGGATCTTCCAGCTGCTCACCGTGCCGGTGTCCGCGCACATGGTGGGCAGGGCCGGTTACCGCACCAAGCACCTGCACAAGGAACTGCTCACCACGGACGAGCTGGAGGCCGTGGTGCAGAAAGCCGCCGACAAGCGCGACGCGGACGACGACGAAACAAGCGGCCCAGCCTAAGTCTGGGCGGTCCGGTCTAGCGCACCATTGCAGGAGTTTTTGTCCAGATACCGCGGCCTGGAGGCCAATTAACGGCCCGTATCTGGACAAAAACTCCTAGGGGCAAGTTGCTAGACGATGTCCTGGCTCTTGGCGAAGCGGGTGATGGCACGCTGGGTGCCGCGGTTGGCCAGAACCTGGATGATTGCGCTGACCGACGCCGAAACCAGGGCAAAGGTCAGGGCGCTGCGCAGGGTCGTGGGAATGTCATCCTTGTCGCCCTTGGGGGGCTTCCTGCCGGTCACCTTTTCCCAGACGACGTCAACAGCCTTGGTGCCGGCGAATCCGGCCAGCAGGCTCACTCCGGTTCCAAGCAGCTTGATAAAAAAACTCATGAGACGTACTCCTCAGCGGACGGAAACAGGGCTTCCCCTAGCCTAGCCCCATCGGTGCGCGGAGGGCGGGCTGCCCTGCTCGGGGAACAAGGCGTCGAGCCACCCGATTGTGACAACTTCCCCGGGATTTCGCGGGCCCTCGGGTGTAAACTGATCAACGCCCACAAGGGCGATTTGATACGACAGGGGAGCGTCGCCGTCGGGCATCACTGGAGCAGTCCAGGGAACCGGAGGCGGGCGCTGAGAGTGCGGACAGCCGCAGACCCTCGAACCTGATCCGGTTAGTACCGGCGCAAGGGAGTCGAGTTCTCAGAGTGTCCGGCAGCAGGCGGCGGAAGCCGCGGTCCGGCCGGGAAACACTCTCCCCTCCTGTACCTCAGGAGGAAGACATGACTGATATTTCTGCAAAGCAGACGTTGCACCACGGCAAGAAGAGCTGGCGTGTGGTGGACATTGTTGTTGCCGCGTTGATCGCCGTTGCCGGCGGCGTTATCTTCTGGGCCTGGTCCCAGGGTGCCGCCGCAGTTTCGCCCCCCATCAACGCGGTCTACCCGCCGCTGACCGGCCTCATCGCCGGTGGCTGGATGATTCCCGCGGTCCTGGGCATGCTGATCATCCGCAAACCGGGCGCTGCCCTCTTCTGCGAAACGGTGGCTGCCACCGGTGAGCTGATCATGGGCTCGCAGTACGGCGCGTCGGTGCTGTTCTCCGGCTTCGTGCAGGGCCTCGGCGCGGAAATCATCTTCGCCGTGTTTGTCTACAAGAAGTTCAACCTGCCCGTGTCGCTGCTGGCCGGTGCCGCGGCGGGCCTCTTCTGCGGACTCAACGATTCGTTCGCGCCGTGGGGCTGGAACATCGCCTACGCCGCCGGTGACAAGCTGGCCTACATCATCTTCACCGCCATCTCGGGCGCCATCATTGCCGGGGCGCTGTCCTGGATCGCCACCCGCGGCCTGGCCAGGACCGGCGTGCTGAGCTCCTTCGCTTCCCGCAAGGCAGCCACGGAGCCCGTCTTCTCCTGATGACTGCACACCGCTCATGACGTCTTCCGACACCGTCCGCCCCGCAGCGGTCACGGCACGGGGCTGGGGCTGGCGGCACGCCGGCCGGACCCAGCCGGCCGTCCATGGCCTCGACCTGGACATTCAGCCCGGCGAACGCGTACTGCTCCTTGGCCCCTCCGGTGCAGGCAAATCCACGCTCCTGCATGCCCTTGCCGGAGTGCTCGGTGACAGCGATGCCGGCGCCCATCATGGAGACACCGCGGACGCCGAGGACTCCGACGAGGCCGGTGCCCTGCTGATCGACGGCGCCCCGCCGCGGGCCCAGCGCGGGCGTGCCGGCCTGATGCAGCAGGACCCCGAGACACAGGTGGTCCTCTCCCGGCTGGGGGACGACGTCGCCTTCGGCGCCGAAAACCTGTCCGTGCCCCGCGTGGATATCTGGAAGCGGGTGGGGGAGGCGCTCGACGACGTCGGGCTGGCTCACCTGCCGCTGGACCACCCGACGTCGGCCCTATCTGGCGGGCAGAAGCAGCGCCTGGCGCTCGCCGGCATCCTCGCCATGCGCCCGGGGCTGCTCCTCCTGGACGAACCCACCGCCAACCTCGACCCTGCCGGCGTCCTGGAGGTCCGCGACGCCGTGGGCCGGTGCCTGGACAAGACCGGGGCAACGCTGGTGGTGGTGGAGCACCGTGTGGGCGTTTGGAAGGACCTTGTGGACCGGATCGTGGTGCTGCAGCCGGGATCGGCCACGGACTCCGCGGTGCTCCTGGACGGGGCCCCGGACCAGGTCCTGGCGCAGGCGCGGGACATGCTCGTGGCGGCCGGTGTCTGGGTGCCCGGGTATGTGCCCGCCACCCGGACGCGCTCCGGTGCCGCGGCCCCCGCGGGCGTGACCGGCTCCGGCGTGTCCGGCTCGGGCGTGCCCGGCTCCGGGAACCTCCTGCTGGCAGCTGAGGCGC
Source organism: Arthrobacter oryzae (assembly GCF_030812315.1). Taxonomy (GTDB): domain Bacteria; phylum Actinomycetota; class Actinomycetes; order Actinomycetales; family Micrococcaceae; genus Arthrobacter; species Arthrobacter oryzae_B. The sequence continues at coordinate 51,796 of NZ_JAUSSM010000012.1, forward strand.
TGGCCGTCTCCCGTGAAAGGCCCCGCCGCCGGCGCTTCAAGGCCGTTCCCCCGGTCCCGGTTCAGTCCGGCATCACTGCGCAGGTCCGGGCCGGACGGGCGCTGACCATCACGGGACCCAACGGTTCCGGAAAGTCCACGTTTGCCCTGACGATTGCCGGACTGCTCCAGCCGGTGGCAGGCAAGGTGTCTGCAACGGTTGACCTTAGCGACGGCGCCGGAATCGACCCGTACAAATGGAAGGCGGAGCAGTTGATCTCCCGGATCGGAACCGTGTTCCAGGAACCGGAGCACCAGTTCGTCACCGGCCGGGTGCTGGACGAGCTGATGTTCGGCCCGCGGCACCTCGGTCATGGCGAGGAACGCGTGGACGAACTGCTGGAGCGCCTCCGGCTGACCAAACTGGTTGATGCCAATCCCTACACCCTCTCGGGCGGCGAGAAGCGCAGGCTGTCCGTGGCCACTGTCCTGGCCGCACACCCCAGGGTGCTGATCCTGGATGAACCCACGTTCGGCCAGGACGCCAACACGTGGGCGGAGCTGGCGTCCTTCCTCTCGGAACTCCTCGACGCCGGCACCGCCGTGGTGTCCGTGACCCACGACCAGGAGTTCAGCGACGTCCTGGGCGGCACCGAGCTGAAACTTGGCGCGCCCGAACTCAATCTCGCTGCGCGGGAGCCCGGCCCGCGCAATCCCGAGGTGGCCGCGCCATGAGGGAAGCGTTGACCCTGCACGCCAACCATGCCCTGCTCACCAGGGCCAATCCGCTGGCCAAGTTCGGCGTCGTGATGCTCATGACCGTGGTGCTGGCGCTGTCCATCGACTGGGTGTCCGCCTCCGTGGCGCTGGCCTTCGAGCTGCTGCTGTTCCCATTGGCCGGTCTCACCGTCGCGCTGTTGTGGCAGCGAGGGTGGCCGCTGATCGTGGCGGCGGCACTGGGCGGCTGGAGCACCTCGATCCTGGCGCCGGACACCGGAAAGATCCTGGTCGACGTCGGCATCTGGTCCATCAGTGAAGGCTCGCTGGAGCTGGGGCTGGGATTCCTGCTGCGGGGACTGGCGATCGCCCTTCCTGCGGTGCTGCTGATGAGCTGCACGGACCCCACGGACCTGGCGGATGCACTGGCCCAGAAGGCGAAGCTGCCGCACCGGTTTGTCCTCGGCACCCTGGCTGCAATGCGGCTCGTAGGGCTGATGGCCGAGGAATGGCAGACGATCGGCATGGCCCGGCGTGCCCGCGGCGTGGGCTCGCACGGGACTCCCGCGCAGCGCCTTCGGGCAACGCTCGGGCAGAGCTTCGGCCTCCTGGTGCAGGCCATCCGGCGTGCTTCACGGCTCGCGGTCACGATGGAGGCGCGCGGCTTTGGCGGAGCGCAGCGCACCTGGGCGCGCGAATCGACGTACAGCGCGCTGGACATCTGGGTGGTCCTCGGCGGGCTCCTCATTGCCGCCGCGGCCGTCTCCGCGGCAGTCGGCGCGGGGACCTGGAACATGGTGTTCCTCGAGCAGCAATAGGCGGATTAAAGAAGGCTGCTTTTCCCACGTGCGCTATTCGCGCCAATTGAGGAATCCCGTCTGGCCATCCAACGGCGTAAGCACGACGTCGCGCCCATACTTCTTCTTTGCATCCTCACCGAAGAAGGCATCCGGAATAATACGAATGGCCTTGGCGACCTTGCCGTCCTTGAGGAAGATGAACAACGCCGGGGAACCCGTGTAGCGGTTCTCCCTCGTGACCGCCTCGCCGAACGCTGCCTCAATGTCTTTCGCGGGTGTCCCCTCGGTGACGAAGCCGGCCTCGTCCCAGTCAAAGTCGGTGGCATCGGCCAACCTCAGCTCTGTGCCCGCGGTCGCCGCTTCCAGCACCCGGCTGTTCAGATTTTCGTTTCCTTCAGGCATCGTGGTTCCTCCAGGGGAGCAGGCGCCAAGGGCGCACGTCAGGACAAGCGAGAGCAGAACCAGGAAAAAGGTTCGGGGTTTGGACCGCTGCGCAGACCGGTTCATCACGACGTCGTCCGGGATTCGTCGTTGAACTCCGGGTCATGGCCTGGAGCGGGCTCAGCGTTGTTCGCGTCGCCCGTTTGGTCCATGGGAATTTCGTTCGATGGACGCGGCAGCATGTCCTGTCCGACCACCACGGTTTCACCGCTCCGGACGGCCTGCTCGATCAGGCCAGCAAGCTCTTCGGTGCTGGCGTCCGGGTTTGCCACGGCTATGTTCCTGCCCACCTCGTAGTTGTACAGGTCCATGGCCTCGCGGGGTGCGGGGTTGCCGGGGAGCTGTTCGTGTGCGGTGGCGTAGTCTTCCGCCCACTCCGCACCGTATTCCTTTACCATCAGGGCGTTCCAGTAGGCATGCCGGAAGGCGTCGTTCTGGTCATCGTTCCGATCGGGGCTGGGGAATCGTTCATCGGCTGCATTGAAGGCGTCGTCGTGGATGTCCTTGAAGGCCTTTATTTCAAACGGGCCGAGGCCATTTAGCATTTCGGCCTCTTTCTCCGTGACATCAACTTGGTCCACCGCAAGCCGCAGAGGGTCCCAGTCCGAGGGCCACTCGGTGGTCTCCGCGTCGCTGACCTGATACTTCTCAAGGATTTCCTCAGGGGTGGGCCCGGACGGCTGTGTCAGGGTGGAGGCGGGTGCCCCCATGCTGCCGGCCCCGGAGAATGCCGAATGCACCGAAGCTGTCGCAGATGCGGAACTCTGCTCGTCGGCATTGAGCGCCGCGCGCTTGGAGGCCTCCTCGAGGCCCTGCGAGGCTCTCTCGATCAAGGGCCGGAGTCGACTCTGCCAGTCTGCAGCGAACTCCCTGGCGTCGTGCCCCTCCCAGTAATTGCCCTGTGCGATCACCGAGTCCAGTTCGTTTGCCTTGCTGGCGAGCCGCGCAGCCCCTGCTTTCAGGGACTTCGACAGTAATATCAGATGCTCGACGTCCGCGCCGTACAAGCCCATCCTTCCCCCTAGAAATGTTCTCCCTTCATCCTGCTGCACGGCGGCCTGGCGGGCAATGGGGACAACTATCCGGAGCCCATCGGACCCGTGGTCCGCGCAACCCCCTCGCATATCGCACGAAGTGGATATTCCGTGAGTTCAAACGCAGTTTACGGCGTTTCGCGTGGCCTAATAGCTCATGCGTGATATTTTTTTCGTATGACTCAAGAGACAGCTGAACACGTAGGCCTGCTGCTCCGCGATGCCCGCGGAGAAAAAGGCTGGACCCAGGGGCAGCTGGCGGCGGAACTGGGAACCAGCCAGAGCGCCATTGCCCGGATGGAACAGGGCAAGCAGAACCTCAGCCTGAAGATGATCCAGCGGCTCGAAGCAATTGTGGGCCGCAGCATCGTCAAAGTGGGCCGGCCGCAGATGACGCACCTCCGGGTGGAGGGCGGCCACACCCTGTCCGGGACCGTGGACGTCAACACCAGCAAGAACGCCGGCGTCGCCCTTCTCTGTGCCAGCCTCATCAACCGCGGCACCACCACCCTGCGCCGGCTTGCCCGGATCGAGGAAGTGAACCGGATCGTCGAGGTCCTGACGAGCATCGGCGTCGAATGCACGTGGCTCAACGCCAACGATCTGCAGATCCGCCGCCCGGCCGTCCTGGACCTGGACTCCATGGATGTCGAAGCTGCCCGCCGCACCCGCAGCGTGATCATGCTGCTGGGGCCGCTCCTGGACGAGTCGGCAGAGTACCGGCTTCCGTACGCAGGCGGCTGCGACCTGGGCACCAGGACCGTTGAGCCGCACATGCAGGCCCTTCGCCAGTTCGGCCTGTCCGTGGAAGCCAAGTCCGGCTTCTATTCAGTGCAGGCACCGCCGGCCGACGGCGACAACCGCACCTTCGTGCTGAGCGAACGCGGTGACACAGTCACCGAAAACGCCATCATGGCGGCGGCGCACCGCCGCGGCACGACGATCATCCGCAACGCCAGCCCCAATTACATGGTCCAGGACCTCTGCTTCTACCTGCAGCGGCTGGGTGTCGTGATCGACGGGGTGGGAACCACCACCCTGAAGATCACCGGGTTGCCGTCCATCGACGTCGACATCGAATACTTCCCGTCCGAGGACCCCATCGAAGCGATGAGCCTCATCACGGCCGGTATCGTGACCAATTCCGAGGTGACCATCCGTCGGGTCCCCATCGAGTTCATGGAGATCGAACTCGCCACGCTGGAACAGATGGGCCAGGCACTGGAGATTTCCGGGGAATACTTTGCCCGCAACGGACGCACCCGGCTGGTGGACGTCACCACGAAGCCCTCTGCGCTGCATGCCCCCGCGGACAAGATCCACCCCATGCCGTTCCCCGGCCTGAACATCGACAACCTGCCGTTCTTTGCCGTCATTGCCGGCAACGCCGAGGGCCAGACGATGATCCACGACTGGGTCTACGAGAACCGTGCGATCTACCTGACTGAGCTGAACAAGCTCGGAGCCCGCGTCCAGCTGCTGGATCCGCACCGGATCTATGTGAACGGCCCCACGCGGTGGCGCGCCGCAGAGGTGGGCTGCCCGCCGGCACTGCGGCCGGCCGCTTGCATCCTGCTGGCCATGCTGGCAGCCCGCGGAGTATCCGAGCTGCGTAACATCTACGTGATCGAGCGTGGCTACGAGGACCTGGCCGAGCGGCTTAACACCATCGGCGCGAAGATCGAGTACTTCCAGGACTGATCGCGTCACGCTCGCGGACGTGCTGCACGGCGCGTTCGCGGGAGTGCCCGGTTCATTAGCTTCCGTTACGGAGCCTGTCTAACGCGGCGTCACGGGCGCACAATGTATGCATGCGAACTTTCGGGGTTGAGGAAGAGCTGCTGATCGTGGACCCCGTGACCGGGGAGCCGCTGGCGCTGGCGGACGCCCTCCTGACAGGGCGGAAGCTCGCGGCCGACGACGCCCCGGACAAGCCGCGGATTCCGGATCCCCATGACTCAACGCATGACTCAACGCATGACCCAACGCATGACCCAACGAACGACGACGACGCCACCGGGCTGACGGCCGAGCTGAAACTTGAGCAGATCGAGACGCAGACACGGCCGTGCCTCGACTATGCGGAATTGCTCCATCAGATCCGCCAGGGCCGGGGCCTGGCTGACCGCGCCGCCAGGAAACACAGTGCCCGCGTGGCCGCGCTGGCAACATCGCCGATTGCCTCCACGACGCACACCACTCCGAACCCCCGCTACGCCACCATGCAGGAGCGGTTTGGGCTCACGGTCTATGAACAGCTGACCTGCGGGTTCCACGTCCACACCTTCATCGAATCGCCCGAGGAGGGCGTGGCCGTCCTCGACCGGATCAGGGACAAACTGGCGGTGCTGACGGCACTCAGCGCGAACTCGCCGTACTGGAACGGTGTGGAGACCGGCTTCGAGAGTTACCGCACGCAGGCCTGGAACCGCTGGCCGACGTCGGGGCCGTCCCAGATCTTCGGCACGCACTCCATGTACCGTCGCGTGGTCACCCGGCTGCTTGACAGCGGTGTGCTGCTGGACGAGGGGATGATCTATTTCGACGCGCGGCTGTCCCGCAACCACCCCACCGTGGAGGTTCGTGTGGCAGACGTCTGCCTTGAGGCCGAGGACGCTGCGCTGATCGCTGTCCTGGTGCGCGGCCTGGTGGAGTCGGCAAGCAGGGAATGGCAGGCCGGGGTGGACCCCGCCCCTGTCCCCACCGTGCTCCTGCGAATGGCGGCGTGGCAGGCAAGCAACTGCGGGCTTCGCGGGGAGCTGCTCGATTTCGGCACGTTCCGCCCGGCTCCGGCTGAGGAAGTGGTTGAGGCGCTGGTGGACTTCGTGGCACCGGTTCTGGTGGAACAGGGCGAACTGGAATTGGCCCGGGAAGGCGTTCGCAGGATCCTGGACCGCGGGACCGGTTCGGAACAGCAGCGCCGTGCCATGCAGGAGGGACTCGTCGGCGCCCCTGATGCCGCCGCCGGGCTGGCCGCCGTCGTGGCGCACGCGGTGGAAGTCACCATGCGCCGGGCCGAAGACATCAACGCGCGCGAGCCGGCGCCGGTGCTGTTGCGCGTTCGGCAGTCCTGATCAGTTCCTACAACCCCCGGAGCGCGCCATGGAAACCGAATTCGCCCAAGTCACCGGCCATGATGTCACCACCATCACCTGCGTCTGCGGAAACACGGTGGGCGATGAGGGGCTGATCCAGGCCAACTCCGAAGGCATGCCTGTCCACCTCGGCGGGGCCACGCCCGTGCCTGCCGGTCTGGCCGCATGGCCGTCGGACGAGGACCTCTACACGCTCTGCCCCGCCTGCGGCCGTGTCTACCACGACACCGTTATCGAAGAGACAGGAACCGCGCCGGTGGCCTTCACAGTGGATGTCGCCGCCGCGCCCGTAGCCGACGCCATCCGCATCCACTGGGAGCTCGATACCTAGGCCCTGCTGTAACCGGGATCCATCGACAAGCAAATTGGCCGGGAATAGCCTTAACCCGTCCGAGAATTACCCGGCGACGATGACGGAAAGGTGCCCGAAATGGGAACCAAGGAGAATGCTGAACTGGTCCGGCGCGGATACGAGGCCTTCAGCGCGGGTGACATGGGAACCCTCGGCGAATTGTTCGCTGAGGATGCAATCTGGCACGCCTCCGGAGACGGTGTGCTCTCGGGAACGAAGGAGGGCCGCGATGCGATCCTGGCCTACTTCGGTGAACTGGGAACGCGTTCCGGAGGGAACCTGAAGGTGACCGTTGAGGAGATCATCGCGGGGGAAACAAACACCGTCGCGGTGCAGCACAATCATGCGGAGAACGGCGGCAGGGCCCTGGACCAGGACGGAGCACTCGCGTTCCGGGTCCGTGACGGCAAGATCGCCGAGGTGCGGGAGTTCTTCCAGGACACCGCCAAGGGCGACGCGTTCTGGGCGTAGCCGAGGGGACGGGCAAGGAGGGCGCCGGTTGGCGCCCTCCTTGGTAACCCTGGACTTCTGCTCTACAAATCCACTGGGAGCCCGATACCTGGCTGCGGCGATTCAGTCCGTCTGTCCGACCTGCCAGACATCCGTAGCACGGCAGGATTCCGGCATGGACACGCCCTGCAGTGAATTGCCCGTGCCGCCCCCCAGAGCGATCTCATCCCCCGAAACGTAGGTGGATCCCTGGTAGTTGAGCTTGCCGTCCCCCCACTCGACTTCGTCCACCGGAAATGCGGGAACCCAGTTGACACCGTCCGGCGCTTCCACATAGAGGCACCCAGCGTTGAGGACCAGTGTCCCTTTGAGCAGGGCAGTATCGCTTCCGCTCCCGTACGTCACATATGTCGCAAGCGGCGACGAAGGCGAGGACCCGGCCGCCGGGTCCGCAGTCGGTACCAACCCGCAACCGGATACCGCCAGGATGGCGGCAGCCAGCAGGATCAGGCGCCTTAGCACGGAAATCACCTCCCAGCCCAGTACTTTTGCACCTTTGGAGCCGCCGCGGTGAGTTGCTCTCCGCTGATCAGAACGGACACCTCGGCCATACCGAGGTCGTCCCATTGCGCCACCACCCGGGTGTCGCCGCCGAGGGGGAGCGGCCACAGCCAGAACCTGCTGGAGGCGAAGAGCTCATCGTCGTTGGCCGAGCCCCCGCCGCCGCCCGCCATCATCAGGACCGGCCCCGCCACGGTCCCTGACCCATCAAACATGCCCGGGTGCAGGTGGGAAGCGGTGGTCTTCCGCCCGTCAGGCAGGGCGACGCCGAAACGGAGGGCGCCCCCGCGTCCGCCCTCCGCATCCAGCCTGTAGCCGCCGCGGTTGAAGCACTGATCGGCAATAAGGCTCCATTCGCTGTCCTTCTCGCCGGACCGGCGGACTGCCCACACCACTTCGAACAGGCACCCGGTGGAAAAGACCTCGACGCTTTTCGCGGCCATGACCATCCCTTCAGACCGGTGAAGGAACTGCCCCACTGCAATGACCGCAGGAAGCTCGTCCGACGGCGGTCCGGCCCAAACCGGCGGCACGTGCCTGGGCGGGCGGGGTCGCTGCGGCGGTTCGGGAATGTCGTCAAAGAAGGACATGCCATCATCCTTGCACTGCCGTCCGGGCCGGCGTCAGGCCGGCCGTCAGGGCCGCCGTCAGGACAGCCGTCAGGGCCCTCCGTCAGGACGGCCGTCAGGGCCGGGGCGGATGCCGGCGGGCCGATGGAAACAGGTAGTGAACACTCTGTTTGCGCGGGGACTCGGTGCAGTAGTTTAGGCGCTATCGCGTCAGTCAGCGGTGCTCGAGGGGGATCGTGGCACCGGCGGACGACCCTAATCGGCCGTCGCCAGACCCGATCCCCTTCACCACTTTCGCGCGCAGCAGCACGCCGTATCCGCCTGACGCCCCATCACTGTGCCCGGCGGGTCCGGTTCCGGAACGCGCCCCCGAAAACCCCGGGGCGGACCGGTTCATTGAACGGGGATCAGTCCATGCAAAGGCGCATTACACCAGCAGCCATCCTCCTGACGGCGTTCCTGGCCCTCGCCGGGTGCGGAACAAATAGCGGAACCGGAACCGCAACCTCCTCGCCACCTTCCCCCAGCCCCACGCCAAGCCCGGCAAAGACGTACACCGATGCCGACCTGAGCGCCCTCCTCGCCACCCTGAAGGATGCCCAGGGGCGCCCGCTGACCGTGGTTCCCGCGGCGCAGATCGACCAGGGCATCATCAAGGCCAAAGAGGTGCTGAAAAGTGCGGTCTTCACGCCGCCGGAGTGCAATGTCTTTGCCGACAGCAACTCCCAGATCCCCGAGGACAGCACCTATGCGGCCGGAACCACAGTGTCGGCCGCTGAGAAGACGGCGATCGTGGTCACCGTCATCGCCCTCAAAGACGCCAAGGAGCTGACGGACCATCTGGAGGCTTCGCGGAATGCCTCAGCCGCGTGCAGCAATTTCACCGTAGAACTGGCCGGACAGAAGATCACTACCGAGGTCCAGCCGGTGGACGCCAAAACGAAGGGTGACCAGTCCTTCGCCGCGCTGGCTAAGCAGAGCCTATCCACCGGCGAAAAGCAGACAGCGCTGACCATGACAGGCATCAAGGGAAACCTGGCCGCGACTGCCGTGAAGGCAGGACCGGAAGTCACCCCGAACGATGCACCCGAGCTGGCCCAGCTGATTGACACCATCCTTGCCCACGGCTGAGTGCCGGAGGAACGTACCGCGGCACTGCGTGCCTGTAGTGCCTGAACTCGTCGCCGAATTTGTTCTCCAGCTGCGACTCCTCCCGGAGTACCTGCCGGTGGACGGACGCGGCCGAAAACGGGAGGGCGGCCGTAGTCCACGCGTCACCCTGCACCACGCCAATCCCCAGGTGCAGGAGCGACCAGCCGACGTACATCGGGTTGCGGCACAATGCATAGGGGCCGGAGGTGATCAGGACGCCGGGCTCCGCCAGGCGTGTGCCGCGGGCGGCCGCCCAAGCCCAGCCGATCAGGGTGCACCCCGCTACCATGGCCGCGAGGCCAATGCCCCGTTGCCAGGCAAAGCGCCGCCCGCCGCCCAGGGGCAACGGAAGCACGCGCTGCAGCAGGAGGCCGGCGCCTATGCCCAGCAGGTTCGGCTCCGGCAGCGGGAAATTCGAGGCCAGCGCCCGCCGGGGCGCGCTAGATCTGCTTGAGCGCCTGTTCCAGGTCCCGGATGAGGTCGTCAACATCCTCGAGTCCTACCGAAAGCCGCACCACACCGTCGCTCAGCCCGATGGCCGCACGGCCTTCCGGGCCCATGGCGCGGTGCGTGGTTGTGGCGGGGTGGGTGATAAGTGACTTCGCATCGCCAAGGTTGTTGGAGATGTCGATGACCCGCAGTGAGTCCAGCAGTGCAAACGCGGCCTCTTTAGCGGTGCGGCCCCCCGACGGCGAAAGCTCCAGCGTGAGCACGGTCCCGCCGGCTTTCATCTGCTTTGCGGCCAGCTCGTACTGGGGGTGGGACTTCAGCAGCGGGTACTTCACCCAGCTGACGGCGGGCTGCTCCTCAAGCCATTCGGCCAGGCGAAGCGCGGAGGCCGAGGAGTGGTTGACACGCAGCGCCATGGTTTCCAGGCCCTTGGTCAGGACCCAGGCGTTGAAGGCGGAAAGCGCCGGTCCGGTGTGGCGCATGAGCTGCTTGACCGGGCCGTCGATGAACTCCTTGGTGCCCAGGATGGCGCCGCCGAGGACCCGGCCCTGGCCGTCAATGTGTTTGGTGCCGGAGTATACGACCACGTCGGCGCCCAGGTCGCCGCAGCGCTGGAGCAGGGGAGTGGCAAACACGTTGTCGACCACCACCGTGGCTCCCGCCGCGTGCGCCAGTTCGCTGACCGCGGCAATGTCCACAATCTCCTGCATGGGGTTCGACGGCGACTCGAAGAATACGGCCGTCGTCGGCTCCGCCAAGGCGGTGCGCCACTGCTCCAGGTCCGGCCCGTCCACGAACACCGTTTCAACGCCCCAGCGCGGCAGGATCTCATTCAGGATGACGAAACACGAGCCGAACAGCGAGCGTGCAGCCACCACCCGGTCGCCGGCCGCGAGCAGCGCACCCAGTGCCGTGAACACGGCGGACATGCCGGACGCCGTCGCAAAGCACGCCTCGGTGCCCTCGAGCAGCCGGAGGCGCTCCTGGAAGGTGGCCACCGACGGATTGCCGTAGCGGGAGTACACGAACCGTTCGTCCTCGCCCGTGAAGGCGCGTTCGGCGGCTGCCGCGGATTCGTACACGAAGCCGGAGTTCAGGAAGATCGGCTCGGCGGTCTCCTGGAAATTGGTACGGTCAAGGCCGCCGCGGACAGCCTGCGTGTCGGGGCTCCAGCCGGCGGCGTCGGGATTGAAGGTCACTTAGTTCTTTCCGAGGTTGGTGGGCAGGCCGCGGTTCTTCCAGCCGTTGACGGTGCGCTCGCCCCAACGGTCCGGTTCGCCCTCGAAGCCTTCAAGGACGTTGTACGCGGTGAAGCCGGCCTGCGTGGCCGCGATTGCGGCGGCGACCGAGCGGACGCCGGAACGGCAAAGGAACACCAGTTCGATGCCGGTGTCCTCCGGGGCCTGCTGCTTCAGCTGGTCGATGAATTCCGGGTTGGGGATTCCGCCCGGGAAAGTCCACTGGATGAAGAGGGGATCGTTCTCCGTGGCCTTGGTGTCGGGGATGCCGATATGCGCCCACTCACCCTCGGTGCGGACATCCACCAGGACCGCGCCCTGTTCCAGCTTGGCCCAGGCATCCTGCGGGCTCAGGTCTCCGGCGTAGCTCACGCGTGCCCCTCGAAGGCCTCGCCGGGGAAGTCGACGTCGAAGTCCAGCTCGTCCACCGCGGTTGCCACGGCGGCGTCTGCGGTGGCGACTGCCGCGGGCAGGATCACGGCCTGCGCCACGATCACGCTGTTGCCGTTGAACGTGGCCGCCGGGCTCCCGTGCAGGACGTACCCTTCGGACAGTGCCGCGGAGATGCGCTCGCAGAAGGTTCGGTCATCGGGGCCGGTGATGAGCCGGTAGGCCAGCTTTTCCTGGGGCAGGTCCTGGCTGGCGATGGCCGGCTCGGCGGCCGGGGCCAGTGGGGCGGGTGCGTCAGACACGACGGATCTCCTTCTCTCACGCTTGCAGCTCGAATGGGTCGATATGCCGAGTATTCACCTGAGGCACCCCGCCGCGAAAGGGAGGGTTGCCGACCGGCCAGTCAGGGCTTGGCGCCGGTTCTCATTACTCCCCAAAAACGTAACACTTACGACGCCGGCCCGCACCGCCGCCGTCGTCATCTTCCGTAACGGGACCACGCGCAATGCGCAGTTAGCTGGGAGCCATTTGTGGGCCGCTTGGGGGCCGTACGTAACTCAGTGTTGCAGTTACAAATGCCGGTGCCGGGAGGATAATGACGGGAGATGAACCGCTGTAACGCCGGATGAAATCAGGCAGCCGTGAACGGATCCAACGGGAATACAGTCAGTCCCATGCTGCACTTCGGTTGGTTTGTGGGTCACGGATTTGGCGTCCAGGGCTGGGGCACTCCCGGCTACGGCATCGGTTACGACTGGAAAAAGCCGGCGCTCTACCAGCACGCCGTGCGGGAATTCGAGCGGGCGGGGCTGGACCTGTTCATCATCGAGGACTCCCTCACCGTGCCCGACACGTACGGCGGAAGTGCCCAGGTGTCGCTGGCGCAGGCGTCCTTCGCGCCCAAGCACGATCCGCTGGCCCTGGTTCCGTACCTGCTCTCCGCCACGGAACACCTCGGCATCGTTCCCACGGTGAGCGCGTCCTTTTATCCGCCGTTCACGGCTGCGCGGCTGCTGGCGACCCTGCAGCACTTCTCCAGCGGGCAGCTGGGCTGGAACGTGGTGACCTCCGGCAGCGACCTTGCGGCCCAGAACTACGGCCTGGACCAGCAGATCGAGCACGACCTCCGCTACGAGAAGGCGGAGGAATTCGTGGACGTGGTGCGCAAGCTCTGGCGCAGCTGGGAGCCGGACGCCATCGTGGAGGACGCGGCGGCGGGCATCTTTGCGGACCACACGAAGGTCCACCCCATCAACCACGACGGCGACTTCTTCAAGGTCCGCGGGCCGCTGAACACGGCGCCGCTGCCCGAGGAGCCGGTGCTGGTCCAGGCCGGTGCGTCTCCGCGGGGCAAGGCGTTCGCTGGCGGCAACGCGGACGTCGCCATTGCCCTGGCGAGAGGTGTGGACGGCATGAAGGCCTACCGCGATTCGATCCGCGCCGAGGCAACCGCGGCCGGGCGGAACGCCGACGACGTCAAGGTGCTGTACGTCTTCAAGCCCACCGTGGTGGGCTCGCGCGCTGAGGCTGATGAACTCCGGGAGCAGCGCCGGCAGCTCACCCAGCGCGACATCGACAGCCAGCTCAACTCCATCTCGTACCTTTCGGTGATCGACTTCAAGCAGTTCGACCTCGACGCCCCGCTCCCCGAACTCACCACCAACAGCAACCAGGGCACCCTGGACCATTTCGCCAAGGCCGGTCCGCCCGGGTCCACGCTGCGCCAGCTCCTGCAGGCACGCAGCGGCGGCGCCGGGGACAGCATCATCGGCACTGCCGAGGACATTGCGGACTACCTCGAGGAGACCGGGGCGGAGGTGGGCGGGGACGGCTTCCTGTTCTCCGGATTCGTGGACCCGGCCACGGTTCACGGGGTGCTGGACCGCCTGGCGCCGGTGCTGCGGCGCCGCGGGCTGCTCCGTACAAGCTATGGCGACGGCGGCTTCCGCCGGAACCTGCTGGACTTCTAGTCCCATGGGCAACGGCAGCGGCAACTTCCTGATCGGCACGGCACACCTGCGCGCCAAGGACGTCGCGGAAGCAGCGGCAGATCCGGCCGTGAAGTTCATCCTGAGCACGGATGCCCTGGAACTGATCGGGCTCTCGCGGGAGGTGGTGCAGCAGGCCATCGATTCGGGCCACCGCGTCTATGGCCTCAACACTTTGCTGGGCTCCGGACGTGACACCGCTGTCGAGGAGAAGTCGATCCTGGCCTACCAGGTGCAGGTGGTGCGCTACCACAACAGCGGAGTGGGCGAGCCCCTGGACCGGGACGAGGTCCGGGCCGTCATGCTGGCACGGCTCGTGGGCTTCAGCCGCGGCGGGTCCGGGGTCCGGCCGGAAACGGCCCGCTTCTATGCTGAAATGCTGAACCGGGGAGTGGTCCCCGCCATCCCGCGCGAAGGATCCGTGGGCTCGGCCGATCTGACCCATCTCGCCGCCGTGGCGGCCGTCGCCGTCGGGGAAGGCCAGGCGGTGGCAGCGGACGGGCAGCTGGTGCCCGGCGGACAGGCCCTCGCAGACGCCGGCCTGGAGCCGCTGGAACTGGCGCCCGGCGAAGCCCTGGCACTGGTCAGCTCCAATTCCTATTCGATTGGCGTCGGCGCACTGGTGCTGCACCGGATCCTGCGGCTCGCCGATCTCGCGGACACCGCGCTCGCGCTGTCGCTTGAGGCGACGGCAAGGCACGACGGCGGAGGCAACCTCAGCCCGTTTTCGCCGGCGGTGCAGGCGGCCAAAGCCGTGGCCGGGCAGGCAGTAACGGCAGGCAACGTCCGGCGGCTGCTCCAGGGCGGATGGCTGGAGGACCCAACGCGGGAAGTGTCAGTGCAGGACGCGCTGTCGTTCCGCGCCGCACCCCAGACCCACGGGGCTTTCCGGTGGCAGGTGACCGCATTGGAGGACGCCCTGGAGGTGGAACTCAACGGCCGCGGCGACAACCCGCTCACCGATCTCGACTCGGGGCGGATGGTCTCCGGCGGGAACTTCCAGCCCATGCAGCTTGCGCTGGCGTTCGAAGGCCTCCGCCTCGGGCTGGCCCATCTGGGAATCAGCAGCGAACGGCGGATCGCCAAGCTCTACCCGCCGCAGCGGCGAATCCGTCAGCGGCACCTCGACGCCGCCAGGAACGGAGCCCCGCTGGAAACGGAAGAGCTGCCCGGACTGCTCTGGTATTCGGCAGCCGGCCTGCTGTCCGAGCTCAAGTTCCTCGCGGCGCCGGCGACCCTTGGCGCGCCCACGCTGTCCGCGGATGTCGAAGACCACTCAACGCTTGCGCCGCTGGCCCTCCAACTCTTGGAGCGCTCCGTGGACGCGGCCGAAAAGCTTCTCGCCATCGAGGCGCTCACGGCCGCGTATCTGCTGGGCTGGGCGGAAGCGCGGGCGGTGCGGCCGCTCGGAAAGGGGACAGGCGCCGTCGTCGAGCGACTTTCCGGCGTGCTGGCCAGGCACCTGCCGGCAGCCGCGCTGGTGGAGGAAGCCCGCGTCGAACTGAACGGCGCCCACGACGGCGCGACGGAAAGGTAGCCATGGGCACAATGACAGGCAGGCACGCGGTTCAGGAAGGTGATGTAGCGGCGGACGCCGCCGCCGTCCTGGCGCAGGTGGGAAACACGCCGCTGGTGCCGCTGAACATCCTCAGCAGGGGCCTGGGCAGCACCGTCTACGTCAAACTCGAATCCGACAATCCGGGCGGCTCCATCAAGGACCGGACGGCCCTGAGCATGGTCCGCGCCGCTGAGCGCAGCGGCGAGCTCCGGCCGGGGGCAACCATCGTGGAGAGCACGTCGGGGAACACCGGGATCGGGCTGGCACTGATCGGCGCGCTGACCGGGCATCCCGTCGTCGTGGTCACGGGGGACACCATCTCATCCGAAAAGCTCGCGGCGCTGTACCGCTATGGCGCCAAAGTGGTGGTGACAGACTGGACCGCACCGTCAGAGTCACCCGAGAATGCGCGGGCGGTCGCGGCCCGGATCACGGCGGACCTTCCCGGGGCCTGGCGGCCGCAGCAGTTCGACAACCCCGCCAACCCCCTGGCCCACTACGAAGGGACGGCACCGGAGATCTGGCGGCAGACGTCCGGCAAAATAACGCATTTCGTGGCAGGAATCGGCACCGGCGGAACCATCAGCGGAAACGGCCGCTACCTGAAGGAGAAAACGGGAGGCCATGTTGAGGTGATCGCCGCCGATCCCGTTGGCTCCGTGTACAGCGGCGGGCACCCCGGCGAAATCCTGGTGGACGGTGTGGGAAATTCCTGGCCGGAAGCAGAGTGGCCCAAGATCTTCGACCGCAGCATCGTGGACCGCTTCCTGCGCGTTCCCAACAATGAGGTGTACACCATGGAGCACCGGCTGCTAAACGAGGAGGGACTGTCCCTCGGCCCCTCGTCCGGGCTTGCCGTTGCGGCCGCCCTCAGGGTTGCGCTCGCCGCACCGCACGGCTCGGTGGTGGTGGCTATCGCCCCCGACGCCGGCGGCAACTACCTGAGCAAGGCCTTCAACCCCGTGTGGCTGGCCGATAACAACATCCATCTGGCCGCGGAGTTCGCAGAGGAATAGCGCGCATGCTTGTATTACGAGTCGGATACAGCTAGAGACAGGCGGACCCGTCTCGTTGTACTCTTTTGAAACGTTCGCGGTTCCCGCATCCTTGAATAAGTATGCGGTGTGGTCATGGACGGGTCCCGGGCTCAGCCGGGACCAGCACTTATAAAGGAATAGCCAATGTCAATGGATGAGACTTCTTTTCCAGCATTGACCGATGGAGAAACGACTGCGTTCAGGGGACCGCAGCCGATCCCGCTCTCGGACGTGAGTGATCCGACGATCCGTGGACAGGCGTGGGACATCATCGAGTCCGTACTGGACGACGCCACACCGCAAAGCGAGTGGGCGCGCGAACAGTTGCGCAGCCAGATGGAATCACATCCGGGGAATCCCGAGCGGGCCCTGCTGGAGCACTTGATCGCCACCAGGAGCATCACCGGGGAGCAGTCGGACGCGTCCGGACTTCCCGAGGCTAACCTGCCCAGCCCCGACCTGCCGACGCCCGATGAGGACTACGGCACCACCGTGCTGTTCACCCGCAGGAGCAGGCGCCGCATTGAGGCAATCCTCGGCGACAGGATGCTCCTCACCGCGTTCCAGCCCATCCACGAGCTGTCCAGCCGGAACGTCATCGGCGTCGAGGCGCTGACCCGTTTTGTCAGCGACGACGGCGCCAGTGCCGATCACTGGTTCAATGAGGCCGCATCCGTTGGCCTCGGTCCGGACCTCGAATTCGCTGCCCTGCAGGCGGCGCTTGTTGCGGCGGAACAGTTGCCGGAGAACGTCTATGTGGCGCTGAACCTGTCACCGGCCACCTGCCTCGACCCCAGGCTCCGGGCGTTCGTTGAGCAGTCCCAGCTGGCCGTTGACCGGATCGTCATCGAGCTGACCGAGCGCCTTGCCGAGGACCAATACGGTCCCGTTGTGGCAGCGCTGGCACCGCTGCGGATGCGTGGGCTCCGTGTAGCTGTTGACGGCGCCGGCGCGGGTTTCGGCTCGATGAGCCAGGTCACGCACCTCAGCCCGGACATCATCAAACTCGACCGCAACCTCATCGCGGGGATCGACCAAGGAGCGGGCCAGAAGACCCTGGGCGCGGCCATGGTTGAGTTCGCCCGGCAGATCGGTGCGGACCTGGTGGCGGAAGGAATCGAGACCCAGGACGAGCTCACCGCGATCATGGAACTCGGGATGACCACCGGGCAGGGCTATCTGCTGGGCCGCCCCTCGGTCCAGCCGCTCGACTGGGCCGCCTGGCGGACCCCGGCCGAGCAGGAGGCATCCGTTTCCGGATCCGCCAGCCCTGCCACCTAACCCTTACCCGGACGCTCTCTCACTTCCCGTCGTCGAAAACCGGACGCTCTCTCTGTTCCTGCTGCCCAAAACGCGACGCTCTCTCACTTCCGCCGATCACGCGGCGGGGGAGAGCGGCCGTTTCATGACAATGCGGGGCCAGGCGTCCAAACCGTGGGCAGCTTCTTCGGCCACGATCTCACGCAGCCCGGGTGACCAGCTGTCCTCAGGAACCGGCTCAAAACCCAAGCGCGAGTAGTACGGCCCGTTCCAAGGCACATCCGCATAAGTGGTCAAGGTGAGTCCTTGGAGCCCCGCATCGGACGCCCAGCGGCCTGCTTCCTCGATGAGTGCCTGGCCGAGGCGTTGGCGGGCATGACGCGCGTGGACCGAGACCTGCTCGATGTGTGCCCAGCCGTCCACCTCACGCACCAGGATGTAGGCCGACGGGCAGTCGAGACCATCCGTAGCCACCCATGCCAGCCCCACATCCACGTATGCTGCCAGTGCTTCGGGACTCAGTGGCGGGTCGTCGGCGACGGCGTCCATTCCGATGCGGTGGAAGGCATTCCCAGCGCTGACTTCGATGGCTTGCATCCAGGCGAGGTCCCCGCGGTGTGCCCTTCGTATCATCACGTCATTCAATCAGGATTATTCGCCCAGGACGTGAGTGAGCGTCTGTATAGTGCCCGTTATGGATGACAAGGCAATTCTGCACCGTTACCTTCGTACCCGGCGCGCCGACCTCCTGGGGAAGCTCGAAGGGCTCGATGAGTACGACGCCCGGAGGCCGCTGACGCCCACCGGCACCAACCTGCTGGGCCTGGTCAAGCATGTGGCCAGCGTGGAGCTCGGGTACTTCGGCGAGGTTTTCGGCCGGCCCGCCCCTAGGGAACTGCCGTGGCTGGATGATGATGCAGAGCCTGATGCCGACATGTGGGCCACTCTGAAGGAGACCCGGGAACAGGTCGTGGAACTCCACCGGTTCTCCGCTGAGCACAGCGACGCCACGATTGAGGCGCTGCCCTTGGACGCGCCGGGGGCTGTGCCGTGGTGGCCGGAGGAGCGGCGGCACGTGACCCTGCATCAGATCCTGGTCCACATGTGCGTCGAAACCGCCCAGCACCTGGGCCACGCCGACATCCTCCGCGAACTTATCGACGGATCGGCGGGCCAGCGGCCCGGTGATCCCAACCTGACGACGCGCAGCCCGGAAGAGTGGGCCGCACACCGCGCCCGCATCGACGCGGCAGCCCGCGAGGCAGCGGACCAAAAGTGAGAGAGCGTCGGGGGTTGACCCGACGGGAAGTGAGAGAGCGTCGGGGGTTGACCCGACGGGAAGTGAGAGAGCGTCGGGGGTTGCGCCCTACCCGACCGTGGCGAAGAGTTCGTTGAGCTCAGCGGTCAGTTGCTTGCGCAGCGCGGGTGTACCGATTTCCTTGCCGTCGATGTGGTTCACGGGAGCCAGCAGACGGATGCTCGAAATCAGCCACACGGCGTCGGCATCGAAAAGGTCCCGGGGTTCCAGCGGGCCGTAGCCGAGTTCCCAGCCTGATGCCTTGGCGGCGGCGAAGAGTGCGCCCTGCGAGGTGCCCGGGAGGATGCCGCTGTCCAGCTGCGGGGTGATGAGGCGGCGCACCGTGCGGGTGCCGCCGGCGCCGTCGTCGGACGTGTCAAGGTGCGCGAGCAGGACCGTGGAGGTGGGGCCTTCCAAGACCCGGCCGTCGGACGATGTGAAGATGACGTCGTCCGCGCCCTGCTTGTGGGCGTGCCGCAAGGCGGCCATGTTCACGGCGTAGGAGAGCGTCTTGGCGCCGAGGAGCAGCCACGGGGCCCGTTCGCCCACTTCACTGTCGTAGCCGCGGTCCAGCAGGATGACGTCGATTCCGGTCTCCCGCTGGCGCCTTCCTGCCGCCGGAACGGGCGATGCCTGAACCCAGCACGTGGGCGAAGACGAGCCTTCGGCGCCGCGGGTGCAGATCAGCTTCACCACCACCTCGTCCTCTTCCGGAGTGTCGGCGGGGTGCTGCGAACGGTACTCATGGACCGCCGTCCCAATGGCCCGGCGCCAGGCGTCACCGGCGGGAATCTGCAGGTCCAGCGCCACGGCGGAACCTTCCAGGCGCTTCAGGTGGGCGTCGAGTTTCCGCGGGTTTCCGCCTACGGCAAGCATGGATTCAAAGACGCCGTCGCCGCGCGTGGCGCCCTGGTCGGTGGCCATCAGCTGCGGCTGCGAAGCATCGGCGATCCGGCCGTCGTCGAACCGGGGGTCAAGGAAAACCAGCACGGTGGCCGGGGCAGCAGGAGTCATGCATCCAGCTTAGCGTCGGCCCGGGACACAGGCCCTGGCGGCCGGCGGCCACAGAGCCCAACGATGTTCCGCGCCCGTGCGGGATAGGCTGGGCTGAACGCCCGTTCCGGAACCGGTCCTGCGGGTGAGGAACCGTGGGGGTCTAGCCTGTGTTGTGGCCGTTTCCGCTGGCGGGCACCGCGCCGTACTGGCTCGTGCTGGCGCTGAGCATTGTTGACCTGGTCATCAGGGTGCTGGCGCTGGGTATTATCCCCGGCAACCGGCGCCCCACCACCGCCATGGCGTGGCTGCTGGGGATCTTCTTCGTGCCTGCGCTGGGCCTGATCCTGTTCCTGCTGTTCGGAAACTTCAAGCTCTCACGCAAGCGCCGGGCACAGCAGGATGCCGTGAACAAGCGCGTCCGGGCCGGCACGTCGCAGCTGGCCGCCGTCGAAAGCCGCTACAGCGGCCCGGAGTGGGTGGCCTCCGCGGCGGAACTGAACAAGACCCTGGGCTCCCTGCCCATGGTGGACGGAAACAGCGTGGAGCTGCTGCCCGGGTACCCGGACTCCATCAAAGCCATGGCCGCCGCCGTCCGCGAGGCGAAGACTTTCGTCAACGCAGAGTTCTACATCATGAGCACGGACCACATCACCGATGATCTCTTCGGTGCGCTGGAGGAAGCCGCTGAGCGGGGAGTGCAGGTCCGGGTCCTGTTCGACCACCTCGGCACCCTCCGGATCAAGGGCTACCGGAAACTGATCCGGCGCCTCAAGGCGAGCAAAATCCAGTGGCGTCCCATGCTGCCGCTGCGCCCGGTGCACGGCCAGTGGCGCCGCCCGGACCTGCGCAACCACCGCAAGATCATGGTGATCGACGGCGAAATCGCCTTCACGGGCTCGCAGAACCTGATCGAGCCCTCCTACAACAACCCCCGCCACCGCAAGGTGGGGCGCGAATGGGTGGAGCTCATGGCGTGCCTGCGCGGGCCCATCGTCACCACGCTCAACGTCGTCTTCGCAACCGACTGGCTCAGCGAGACGGACGAGTCGCTGGAAGACCAGCTCGAGCACCGGCCCGGAACGGCGCCTGGCCGGGTGACGGCCCAGGCCGTGCCCAGCGGCCCCGGCTTCATCACCGAAAACAACCTGCGCCTGTTCAACACGCTCATCTACTCCGCCCAGCACAAGATCTCCATCTGCAGCCCGTACTTCGTCCCGGACGATTCGCTGCTCTATGCGGTGACGACCGCGGCACAGCGCGGCGTCGACGTCGAACTTTTCGTCTCGGAAAAGGGGGACCAGTTCCTTGTCCACCACGCGCAGCAGTCCTACTACGAGGCACTGCTGGAAGCAGGCGTACGGATCTACCTGTACAAGGCGCCGTTCGTGCTGCACGCGAAGCATTTCACCATCGACGACGAAGTGGCCGTCCTCGGATCCAGCAACATGGACATGAGGTCCTTCTCGCTCAACCTCGAGGTTTCGGTGATGCTCCTGGGCGCGGACATCGTGGCCAAGATGCGTGCCGTGGAGGACACCTACCGGGACATCTCCCACGAGCTGACGCTCGAGGACTGGATGCAGCGGCCCATGGCGGTCAAGTACGTGGACAACGTCGCCCGGCTCACGGCCACCCTGCAGTAGAAAGAAATCAGCTTTCCGGGAAGCCTGTGCCGAGCGCGGAGAGAACCCCGAAGGCCTTGGTCCGGATTTCGTCGTACTCCTCCTGGGGCGAGGAATCCGCCGTAATGGCGCCGCCGACGCCGAGGCTCAGTTCAGCCCTTCCCGCACCGTCTGCGCGGATCACCAGGGTCCGGATGGCCACCGCCGTGTCCATGGCCCCGCTCAGCGAAAAGTAGCCGATGGCCCCCGAATAGACCCCGCGCGGCGCCCCCTCCAGCCGGTCCAGGATGGCCATGGTGCTGATCTTCGGAGCCCCCGTCATGGACCCGGCGGGAAAGCACGCTGCAACGGCTTCAGCACGCGGCAGCCCGGGTTTCAGCTTCGCGTCGATGGTGCTGACCATCTGGTGGACCGTGGCATAGCTTTCAATGGCGCAGAGCCTGCTGACCGTCACGGATCCGGCCACGGCGAAGTGGCTCAGGTCGTTGCGGAGCAGGTCCACGATCATGATGTTCTCGGCCCGGTCCTTGGGGGAGGACTCCAGATCCCGCCGCAGCTGCTCGTCGCGGCCAGGTTCTGAAGCCCGCGGGCGGGTGCCCTTGATCGGCTCGGCGCGCATGGCGCCGTCGGCCGCTATCTTTAGGAACCGCTCCGGTGACGTGCTGGCCACGGTCAGCTCGCCGAACCGCAGGTAGCTGGCAAACGGAGCCGGATTCTTCCGCCGCAGGGCCAGGTACACCCGCCAGGGGTCCAGCCCGTCCGGTCTGCCCGCAACTTCGGCGCTGACGGCCGTGGTGAGGCAGACTTCGTACGTGTTCCCCTCGGCGATCTCATGCTGGGCGTCGGCGATCTTGGCTTTGTAAGCGCTTTCGGTGTCCCGGCCAGTGAAGGCGGGGGCGGCACCGTTACCGATTCCGACGGCGGTGCCTGCGACGGCGGTGCTTGCCGCACCTCCGGTGCTTGCCGCCGGTTCGGCAGGCGCCGCTGCCGCCGCAACTGCCGAGCGGGCGACTGCCAGCCATTCCGGGGCGTCCGGTGCTTCCAAAGCGAGGAGCCAGGCACTGCCTTCGAGGTGGTCCAGGACTACGGCGCGGCCGGCGAAGATCATGGCGGCGTCGGGGGTGCCGGAGGGGATGTCGCTGCCGCCGGTTTCACGCTTGAGTTCGTAGCCGAGATAGCCCAGCCAGCCCAGCGTGAATTCGCAGTCGAACCCTTCGGGCGCGCGGAGGGCTCGGCGGCCCCACACGCCGTCGAGCCAGCGGAAGAACGGACCGGCCGTCTCAACGGTGGCGGTACCGGTGGTCAGCCGGGTCACGCCCGAACGGTGCCGGACGTCCTGGCCGAAGCTGCCGCCGTCGTCCGCCAATATGCTGAAGCGGCTGCGCTCGGCGGCCGTACCCTCGGTCCGGAGTGAGGAATCCAGCCACACGGCGTTCGGCGACCGGCCGTAGAGGGAGTCGAAGAGCCGGGCAGCATCAGGGATGCAGTCCAGCCGCTCGGCATGAAGCTGGAGACCCCGGCGCGCGGAGAGCTCGGGCAGCAGCACAGGTGCGAGCGCTGGAAGGTACTGGAGTGCCTGGAGGAGGTCGTCCGGGGCAGTGCCATCGGCCCTGTTGAGCACGCGGATGTCGGCGTTTTCGTGCACCGCGTCCGCTGCAAGCCACACCTCCTCCTGCTCTGCCCACTGGTCCCAGAACGGTTCGTAAGTGCTGCCGTCACGTGCCAGGGCACGGGTGCGGCGGTCGTCGTCGGACGACTCCGCCCAGATGACGGCGTCCAGCATCGGGCGAGCGGAATCTGCCGCGGCGCCCACACCCTCGACGATCACGATCTCCGCCGGCAGTGTTGTGCGCGTGGGGCCGTCGTAGTGCATCTCCCAGTCCCAGCTGACCCATTCGGCTGCCTCCCCGCGGCTCAGCGGAGCCAGCACGGTGGTGACGTACCGCTCGATGCCTGCCGCCAGCCCGTTCCAGCCGGGGTAAACGTCCTCCAGATGGAACAGCGATACCTTGTGGTGCTCCCGCAGCCGGGCGGCAAGTTCGATTGCGAGGGTGGTTTTTCCTGCGCCGGATCGGCCGTCGACGGCAATGATCACGGGTGCAGGGGTCATGAAATAGAGCGTACCTGCTGCCCGGACTGGTTTTGTTGCAGCACTTCCCGGCGGACATGTTCCACGATGCCGGGAACAGCCGCCTTGATGAGGTCCCAGGTGATGTCAAAGTCCGCATGGCCGCCGTACCAGGGATCCTCGATGCCCTGGTCAAGGAGGTCCCGGCCGGCCACTGCCGGATCGAAGCTGCGCAGCATCCGGATCCGCGCCAGCGCTTCGCCGTCAGGGGCGGTGGCCCGGAGCCAGCCGTAATGGTCCACGTCGAGGGCGAGAATCAGGTGCCGGTCACGGAACCACTCCGGCCTCCACTCCCGCGCAATATGCCTGTTGGAGGCGAGTTGGTGGGCGGCCAGCTTGCGGGCAGCCCGGGGGTCGATGGGGCGGCCGGCCTCATAGGCGGTTGTGCCGGCGGAATCCACGGCGACGGCGCCGGCGAGCCCCGCTGCTGCGAAGGCCTCGGCCAGCATCAGCTCGGCCATCGGGGACCGGCAGATATTTCCGGTGCAGACCGCGATGATCCGGTATGGGCTCGACATTGAGGACATGGAGCAAGCATGGGGGATGGTGCACCCTCTTGGCTAGTCACGCCCCCTCTGCTTTTAGTCGGGCGTAAACAATGTTTCGGATCGAGTCATATCCGATGCTGGGGAGAGCTTCCGGCTGGAACCCCGCCTCGAGCTGATGGTATTCCATCAAGACGGGGCGCTAGGCGTTGTCCACCAAATGGCGGGGAGTTTTGCTTCGCGCATTCGCGTCGGACTCTTACTTGGTATATCAAAATGATTCCGAGGAGGTAATCAGTGGATGCAGCACGTCCGCCGAAGAGCGCTAACAAAACCAACGACGGGTCCGTCGCCGTCTGGGTGCTGGTTGCCCTCGTCCTTGTCTCGATCAATCTGCGGCCAGCCGTCACGCCTTTTCGCTCGCTGATTTCCGCGACGGCGTCAGGGATGACCCGCTGCGAACACTCCTGCTGAACGGAACGGCCCGTCAGGCCGTGCTGTCCGTGGTTGCCGGGAGGACCCTGATGGCGGACGGTGAGATTGCCGGCATCGACCTCGGATACTGGCGCCGCAGGGGGCAGGAACTTCGACAAAATGAAGGTTGCTTACACGCTGCGGGATGCGTCCCGCAGGACCGCGGCGGAGCTGTTTCCGCCCGTGTATGCTCGGGTGGAACACTGAGCCGGGCCGTGCCTCCGGCTCCTGAGGCGACTGTATGGAGGGGAATGCGAACGTGGCCAAGCCTGTGCCCGAGACCCTGAACGGCCGCGACGACGAAGCCCGTGCTGAGCATGTCTACCAGCTGGTCCTCGAAGGCATTGTGGCCGGAAAATATGAGCAGGGCATGCGGCTGCGCGAACGCGAGCTCTCCGAGCTCTATGACGTTTCACGGATTCCGGTCCGGGAGGCCATCCAGCGACTGGAGCAGGACGGCTTTGTGGAGACGTTCCCGCGCCGCGGCGCCGTGGTGCGCCGGCTGACCCTCACTGACGTCAACGAGCTGTTCGACGTCAGGCTCTGCCTGGAGACTTTTGCTGCGCGGATGGCAGCCATGCGGGTGTCCGGGGGCGAATCCGGCCGCCTGCTTCAGGAGCTGCTGGACGAAACCCGCGACGCGATCGACAACGGGCGGACGGACGACGTTGTGCGGCTCAGCGCCGGGTTCCATGCCGAAATCGTCCGGCTTTCCGGCAGCCGCCTCCTTATCGAATCGGTAAAACCGCTGTTTGGACGGATGCGCTGGATCTTTGGCCTCGCGCACAACCGCAGCAACGAAGTCCAGCGGGACGAACACATGGAACTGTGCAATGCCATCCTTGCCGGCAAGGCGGATCTGGCGTATTCGCTCGCGTACTCGCACATCGAGCTTGGCCGCGAACCCGTCCTGGCCGGGCTGGCCCAGACGCTGGAACCCTGACGCCAGGCTCCTTGCCGGGCTTGTAAAGCAACATTACGGATTCCGTCAAACGTACGGTTTGCGGGAACAGATTGAGCGGCCTCTCAGTTATCAGTACTGAGGACAAAAAATGAGCACCACTTGTACGGCACTTGTCATTCCGGTCCGGTTGAACGAAGCCCTGCGAACCGTGGCCCTCGACGCTACTCCGGATGTCTTGCAGGAGCTGGTTGGGGGACATCTGGAGTCCGTAAGCCGCGGCGACTGGCACGTTTACCTCAACGCCGAAGGCCACATGATGAACCTGCCTCCGAACATCCGCGCCGCCCAACTCATCCATGAGGCGGGGCTCGATCTGTCCGACGCGGCCCGCGGAACGGCTGTGTTCCTTGGCCGGACCGGGCGCGGCGGCGAAGCGGACGTCCCGGAGCACCTGCTGCGGCGGGCGGCCGAAATGTTCGGTTCCCCGCTGGCGGTATAGGCGGGAGATTGCCGGGCAGCCCCTCCGCTTCAGGCTGCCCTGACGAGTGGGAGCTCGTCCCAGTTGGTGGTGTACCGGGGCGATAGCATGGTGCGCTGCATGGACCAGTCCGGTCCGCCCCGGATGCCGGCATGTCCCAGCCCCACGGAGCCGCGACCGTAGCGGCGGCTGATGTCCTCCAGCAGTGTTCCGATGCCGCGTTCCTCGTGCGGCTTCGCAAATACCGGCAGCGGCGATTGCCGTCCGGTTGGGCGCAGGTCGGTGACCATGATGCCCGCACGCACGTATTTGATCCCTTCCTGGATCCGGGGCAGCAGGGCGTGCGATGCCCGGGTCAGCAGCACGGGATCCGCGGTGGGCATGGGCAGCGTGACGCAGACCGAGGGGTACGACGGATCCAAGGGGTTGTAGTGCGACGTGCCGGCGAAGGCAGTAAGGACCGTGGCCTGCAAACCGTGTTTGGCCAGGCGGGCGCTGGCCTGCTGCGCATAAACGCTCATAACCTGGCGCAGGTCCGCCGCGGTGGTGATGGGCGTGGAGAACGAGCGGCTGACGATGAGCTGGTCACGTCCAACGCGCTCTTCCTCCATGGGGATGCAGGGAGTGCCCCGTAGTTCCATGACCGTGCGCATCAGCACCACGGAGAAGCGGTCCCTGATCCGCACGGGGTCAGCGTTGGCAAGGTCGAGGATGGAATGGATGCCCAGGCCGTTCAGGCGCTTGGTGAGCCGGCCGGCCACGCCCCAGAGTTCGATGACGGAGAGCCGGCCCATCAGCGCTTCGCGGGCCTGGGCGGGCATGGCGTCCCAGTGGCACACACCGTTAAGACCGGGGTTGTTCTTCGCCCATTTGTTGGCCAGCTTCGCGAGGGTCTTGGTAGTGGCGATCCCCACGCAGACCGGCACCCCGATGTTGCGGCGGACGGCCCCCTTGATGGTTTGGCCGAGCAGCAGGAGCTCGTCCGGGGTGCCTTTGACTCCCAGGAAGGCTTCGTCGATGCTGTAGACCTCCAGCCAGGCCGAGTACCGGCCCAGAAGCTCCATGACACGCGAGCTGATGTCGCCGTAGAGCTCATAGTTGCTGGACCTGGCCACCAGCCCCCATTCCTTGGCGCGGGGCGCGATCTTGAACCACGGCTCGCCGACGGGGATGCCGAGGGCCTTGGCCTCGGGGGACCTGGTGACCGCGCAGCCGTCGTTGTTGGACAGGACAACCAGGGGGCGGCCTTCCAGCGACGGATCGAAAGCACGCTCCGCCGACGCGTAGAAACAGTTGACGTCCACCAGGGCAATTCGCCGGCCCGTGTCCGGTGCGCGCGCATCAGACATGGTGCAGGCACCTCGTGGCCACTCCCCAGATGACAAGATCCGACAACGCCGGAACGCGGATGTCCGGGTACCGGGGGTTGTCCGCCTGGAGCACTACTCCGGATGGTGTGATCCTCAGCCGCTTGATGGTCAGCTCGCCGTCCAGGACGGCGATGACCACCGATCCGTCTTTCGGGTCCAGTGCGCGGTTGACGATCAGTTCGTCGCCATCGCTGATCCCTGCCCCCTCCATCGAGTCCCCGGACACCCGCACGACATAGGTGCTGGTGATGTCCTTGATGAGGTGTTCGTTGAGGTCGATCCTGCCGTCAAAATAGTCCTGCGCCGGCGAAGGGTAGCCCGCCGCGACCCGTACCGGGGAGATCAGTACCGACAACAGGGAAGTGCCCGCATCTATCACGCGGGGACCGATAACTATGCCCACAACACACCTTTATTCGAATATATGTTCGATAACTTCAGTGTAGACCCTGGCCCCGACATTGCAGATTCTCTGCCATGTTGCATCTGATGCATGATCCGCTGTACTTGAGGGAGTGCTTCACTGGAAGATACGACGGCGGCCACAGCGGCTTTTCGCCGCAGCTGGAGGTACTCGAATGCGCAAAATCGTCCTCATGATGTCGGTCTCCTTGGACGGATTCTTCGAGACGCGTGACCGGGACATCAGCTGGCACCGGGTGGATGACGAACTCCTCCGTCACTTGAACGAGCAGTTCCGGACGATGGGCGCCTTCATGTTCGGGCGCGTCACCCATGAACTGATGACCGCTTACTGGCCCACTGCCGACCAGGATCCGGACATCTCGGCGGAAGCCGTTGAGTTCGCCGGGATCTGGCGCGAGATGCCCAAGTTCGTCTTTTCAAGGACCCTCACCTGGGCAGGCCGGGATACCGCGGTGATTCACGACGTCGTGCCTGCACAAATCGCGGAACTGAAGGCGCAGCCCGGCGGCGACATCGCCCTCAGCGGCGCCAATTTGGCCGCCACCTTCATGCGGCACGGCCTGATCGACGAATTCCGGATTCTCGTCCATCCCGTGGTCCTGGGCCAAGGCCGGCCGCTGTTCGAGGCCCCTGATGTCCGGATGGACCTCAGGCTCAAGGGGGCCCGGACGTTCGGCAACGGCGTGGTTCTGCTCCACTACTCGAGCGACGGCGTCTGAGGGGCCCGCGGGTTCGCCTATGAGTACGCCGGTGAGGGTTCGACACGCGCGCGTCGAGGACGCTGCCGAGATGGCGCGCGTGAATGTGCGGTCGTGGCGTGAGACGTACCGCGGGGTGATGGCTGACGACGTCCTCGACGACCCGGCGTTGCCCGCTGCCCGGGAACGGTTCTGGACTGCCATGCTCAGCGATGAGCGCTACCGCGCGAACCGCGTCGCCGTGGCCGAGCGTGATGGCGAAATCATCGGGATCGCGATGGCAGGGCCCTCGCAGAGCTCCGCATCGCAGTGGGGCACGCAGCTCTACGTGCTGTACGTCGTTGCGGCTGAGCATGGGACCGGTACCGGGGCCGCCCTCCTGGACGCCGTCATCGGCCCGCACGATTCGGCAGCGCTCTGGGTGGCGGATCCGAATCCCCGGGCGCAGGCGTTCTATCGCAAGCACGGGTTCGCGGCGGACGGGACCGTGAACGTGGAGGACGGCGTGCGAGTAATCCGGATGGTGCGGGTCCCCTCCTGGCGTGGCTCGGACTAGGCCTCTCGCTCCTGGTCGCGCAGCTCACGGCCACCGGCTGATGAGTGGCAGGCTTCAGATCAGTCGTCGAAGGCGTGCCAGCAGATGGGGCTCCGGCGTTCCTGATCGTCGAGAACGAGTTCACGGACACCGGCAGGCAGGTGCATGCGCTGCCACTCCCGTTCCTTGGTCCTGGCCTGCGCTGCCTCGCCGGCTGGGACACATGCGCCGGCCGCCCTGATGCCGTACGCAGCAGCGCCCAGATCATGGGCGGCGACGTGAGCGACTGCAACCGCCTGGCCTGCTGACAGTGCAGCGAACTTCGCCGGATCGGGCATCCCGCGTGCCGCGGCGTTCGCCTGGAAAGCCGCCCGGTGTGCGTCTCCCATACGCACCTCACCGCGGATCCAGGCTCGACCGACATTGATAGCGTCCCGGGGCCGGCTGTCTCCTGGTTGATGATCCTCGTACAGATGCAGCACGTGCTCGGCGCACAGGATGGCCCAGCCAGCCAGAAGCCGGTGGTGTTCGTCCGTCAGGGTGCCCCCGCGGCGGATGGTGATCAGCCGAGGGTCACGCTCTTCCGGGAGGATCGGCACAATTCCATCCTAAGTTGCAACCGCCCAACAGAACGGGAGCCTTGAGCGTCAGCTTTTCAGCGGACTGCCCGATAGCGCACATGGGTGACGAGGCTGGTACCGCTTACTTCGGTGGGCTCAAGCTTGACGTTCGCGACGCCGTCCAGCAGCCGTTCACCCGCTCCCAGAATCATGGGCGAGATGTGGAGCCGCAGCTCGTCGATGAGCCCCGCCGAAAGGTACTGCTGGACGGTTTTTGCTCCTCCGGCAATGGCCACGTCCTTGCTGCCAGCAGCCTTCCGCGCCTGGGCCAGCGCCGAGTCGATCCCATCGGTCACAAAGTTGAAGGTGGTGCCGCCCTGCATCTCCAGAGGCTGGCGTGGATGATTCGTGAGAACGAACACGGGCGCGTGATAGGGCGGTTCTTCACCCCACCAGCCCCGCCATTCCTCATCCCAGACCCCTGGCCCTGGTCCTGCGAACATGTTCCGTCCCATGATGTAGGCGCCGGCCGCGAGGATGCCTTCGCGCGCGGCTGCGTTGGCTTCGGGCTCTTCAAACTGCCACCTGTGCAGGAGCTCTCCGCCCTCGCCCAGTGGCTCCTCCAGGCTTTGGTTCGGGCCGGCGACGAATCCGTCGAGGGATATGGTCAGATCACAGGTGACTCGGCTCATGCGCCCATCATGCCACCACTCTGCGGTTCTGGTCATGGCTGAGCATCCAGCAGTCTTCACGGGGCGGTAACCGGCCCGGAAAGGTCGAACCGGGGTTATTTTCGTCACGCTTTCTGCGTCCTGCCGGGTTCCGGGTTTCGCTGCCCCCATACTGAGATTGACACGGCGAATTCCGGCGCCAAACCAGTCAGGAGGCAGAGCATTGAACACTGTTATGACAGTAGTGACGAACGAGTATTTCCCTGCTGCGGCGGTGCTCTTCGGCGTTGTGCTTTTTTGGACGGTGGCCCTCTTCGGCGGCCTGTCACTCCTGAGTACCAACCAGCCGCCCATCGCTACGCTCACATGGCTGCTCTTCGTTTATGCCGCGGCCGTTCTCTCGCCGCTGGCAGGCCTGCTGGCCATGGTTGACCTCCTCCGCCGCTGGCTCCGGAACCGCCGTTCAGCCCGCGCCGAGGGGCGCGCGGCCGGAACCAAGTCCGCCTAAGCGAACCGGAGAAAACGGGTAGCGTCCACTCGCCCGCGGCGGGGTGGAATCTCCTAAAATTGTTATGGGGCCGGCGGCGAAAAAGCCCGCTGAGACCCGGGCTGTCCCCAGTCGCCGTCGGCCCTTCCGACTGGCGCGCTTTTGTCCAGGGCGGGACTCCCGGTGGAGCTACTGCACGCCATGGAATGCCATGCGTCACAGGACGCGTCTGCGGTATTCTGGTTTCGGGTTATGCAGGCAGCCTCCGGATACTTCGCTGAGGACATCCCATGGGCCCAACAGTCTTCGCCACCGCTTCATCCGCGGGATTTTTGATGGTTCCTGCCGCTTTCGCCGTGCGGGTAATTGCCGCGGCTGCGAGACCCCGCTCGAGGGCCACGTGAATTCCGGCCGAGGCCGCCTCGCGGGCATCGAAGAGCGGCGCATCTTCAGGTCCTATGCCTCGTTGTCGTGCGTTCCCACCGATGAGCTCGAAGCCCTGGCTGACCTCCTGAAGAATCACTCCGGCGTGCCCGGTCCGAACCATGCCGGTGTGGTGGGGCCCGTCGTCATGGCCGAACTAACGCGCCGGAACGGCGCTGAATGCCACAGGCGTCCGCACCCGGACGGTTCGGGACGCTAGCGGACACGTCCGGGCGCAACGGGTCACCGGGGCAGCGCCTTCATCCGGGCAGGCCGGCGCCCCACAGGGCCTTACGCAGCAGGGTTTTGAGCTGGGCCGATTCCTCGGCCGGCAGGCCGTCAAGCACTTCCGCTTCAGCGCGTTGCGCGGCTTCGCTCGCCTGCTCCAGCACCTTCCCTCCTTTGGCGGTGGCCGTCACTGTCTTCGCGCGGCGGTCCTGCTTTCCAGGCGCCCTCACCACGAGCCCCCGCTTCTCCAGCTCATCCACCAGGGCAACGATCTGACTGGGGTCCAGGCTCAGGAAGTCCGCCATTTCACGCTGCGTCGGCTCCAGCCCGCTGTTCGCCAGGATCAGGATCGAGTAGGAACGTTCCTTGAGATCGAACTCGGCCAGCGCCCTGTTGTTCAGCACGGACCCCGCGGCGTGCAGTTTGGCCAGCAGGAACCCCAAATCCTGGCTGATGGACGCGGCGACAAGCTTATGGACCGGCTCGGTCCGCTGGCTGCCCTGTGTCTCGATCGTCATGGCCAACTCCAATAATCCTCAAAACAAATCGTTGACATTTTCAACTATCCATATTTTCATGGATACAGAACAGCATCCCACGCCAACGGCCGGGATGTACAAGGTCAGCTAGCAAAGGAGCAGCCATGAGCCTGTCAGGCAAAGTAGCAATCGTCACCGGAAGCGGGCGTGGCTTGGGCCTGGCCTATGCCCGGGAGCTGGCCCGGCAGGGTGCCGCCGTCGTCATCAATGACGTCGACGCCGACGTGGCTGCGGAAGCGGTCCGCACCATCGAGGCCGACGGCGGGAAGGCCGCCGCCGTCGTCGCTCCCGTCGGTAGCACGGAGGTTGCCAAGCAGCTGGTGCAGGCAGCCGTCGCGGAGTACGGCCGCCTGGACGTCCTGGTCACCAACGCCGGCATCCTGCGGGACAAGTCCCTGCTGAAAATGACCGACGAGGACTTCGACGCCGTCATCAACGTCCACCTCCGCGGCACCTTCACGTGCGTCCGGGAAGCGTTCGCCTACTTCAAGGAGAACGGCATCGCCGGCCGGATCATCACCATCGGCTCGCCCACTGGCCAGCGCGGCAACTTCGGCCAGAGCAACTACGCCGCAGCCAAAGCCGGCATCGTGGGCATGGTCCGCACCTGGGCGCTGGAAATGAAAAAGGCCGGCGTGACCGCCAATGCCGTCATCCCGGTGGCCGCAACGGCCATGACCAAGACCGTCCCCTATTTCCAAAAAGCAGTGGAGGCCGACGAGCGCGGCGAGGCCATGCCGGCTTTCTTCCGCCACGGGCTCGGTTTCGGAACGGCCGACGACGTCTCCGGACTGGTCGCGTTCCTCGCCTCTGATGAGGCGGCCGGCATCACCGGCCAGGCCATCGGCGCCGGCGGCGACCGGCTGC
This sequence comes from Arthrobacter oryzae, assembly GCF_030812315.1. Classification (GTDB taxonomy): domain Bacteria; phylum Actinomycetota; class Actinomycetes; order Actinomycetales; family Micrococcaceae; genus Arthrobacter; species Arthrobacter oryzae_B. The sequence continues at coordinate 84,054 of NZ_JAUSSM010000012.1, forward strand.
AGCTCTGGACCCACCCCGAGGCCGCAGCCACCGAATACCGCGAGGGCGGCTGGCGCTACGAGGATCTCGTCGAGAAGTTCGGTCCGCTCTTCGGCGGCAAGCTGCAGTCCGTGGGCGAGGAATTCCTGCCGTTGCCCGAGGAACTGCAGCCGGAAGAGCAGCCTGCCACAACAGCGCCTGCGAAGGTTGGCTAGCCGTGGCTGCCACGCGCTACGAGCTCGGCATCGACGCCTCGAAGCTCGACGCGATCGACATGCACGTCCACCTCGAAGTGGACGGCCACGGCCATGAATCACTGCCGTCCGCCCTGACCGAGGCCTCGGCCAAGTACTTCAAGTCCGAGGACCGCACGCCGTCGCTGGACCGCATTGCCGAGGTATACCGCGAACTGAACATGGCCGCCGTCGTGTTCACCGTGGACGCCCGCACCCAGCTCAAGCACGAGCCAAACAGCATCGCGGACCTGATCGCCGGCGCGGCCCGGAACAACGACGTGCTGATCCCGTTCGGCAGCGTTGATCCGCGCACCGGTGCCGAAGCCATCCAGGGCGCCAAGCGCCAGGCCATCGACCTGGGCGCCCGCGGCTTCAAGTTCCATCCGAGCCTGCAGGGTTTCGACCCCTCCGATGAGCAGTTCTATCCGCTGTGGGAGGCCCTTCAGGAACTGGGCCTGCCGGCCATCTTCCACACCGGGCAGAACGGCATGGGTGCCGGGCTTCCCGGCGGGTACGGCATCAAGCTGGCCTACTCCAACCCGCTCCTGCTGGACGCCGTTGCCGCGGATTTCCCCGGTTTGCAGATCATCATGGCCCACCCGTCGGTTCCCTGGCAGGACGAGGCCAACTCCATCGCCACGCACAAAGCCAACGTGTTCATCGACCTCTCCGGCTGGTCGCCCAAGTACTTCCCGGAGTCGCTGGTGCGGATGTCCAACTCCGTGCTGCAGGACAAGGTGATGTTCGGCACCGACTTCCCGCTCATCACGCCGCAGAAATGGCTTGCCGCGTTCGCGGACCTTCCCCTCAAGGACGAGGTCCGGCCGAAAATCCTCAAGCACAACGCCGTGCGCCTGCTCGGACTGGACGGCTGAGATGAGTGCCGCCACAGCTGAGCAGACCCCTACTGCCGAAAAGACCCGGCTCTACGGCCTCTGCGACTATTACGACGCCGAGTCCCTCCTCACAGAGGAAGAGCGCCGCGTACTGGGACGGCTGCGAAGCTTCCTGGACCGGGAAGCGCAGCCGCTGCTGGCCGAGTACTGGGAGCGCGGCGAGTTTCCGCAGCAGCTCGCCCAGCCGCTGATCGACCTGGACCTGATGGAACCCGGCGAGCTGACCGGTGCCGCGGGTGCGGATGGCAGTCTGGCCCGGGGCATCTACCAAGGCTTCCGGATTTTCGAACTGGCCCGCACGGATGCGTCGCTGGCCACCTGGTACACCGCCCAGGCCGGGCTGTTCCGTACGGCCATCCGCGTTGGCGCTTCGGCGGAGCAGCAGGCTGAGTGGATGCCGAAGGTCACCGACTTCTCGCTCAAGGGTGTCTTCTCACTCACCGAACCCGACTCCGGTTCGGACATCGCCGGCGGGCTCTCCACCACCGCCCGCCGGGAGGGGGACTCCTGGGTCCTGGACGGCGCCAAGCGCTGGATCGGGGGAGCCGCCACGGCCGACGTGCTCGCGGTGTTCGCCCGCGACGTGGCCGACGGGCAGGTCAAGGCCTTCCTGGCGGACCGGGATGCGGACGGCGTGACGCTGGAGAAGATCCACGGCAAGACAGCACTGCGGATGATGCAGAACGCGCACATCACCCTCGACGGCGTACGCGTTCCCGAGTCCATGCGGCTGCACAATGTGAACTCCTTCAGGGATGTGGCCGCAATGCTCCGTGCCATGCGTTCGGACGTTGCCTGGATTGCCACGGGCGTCCAGGCCGGGGCCTTCGAAGCAGCCCTCCGCTACGTGACGGAACGACGGCAGTTCGGCCGCCCGCTGGGATCCTTCCAGCTGGTCCAGGAGAAACTCGCCCGGATGCTCGGCAACGTCACGGCCTCACTGTCCCTGGTGGTCCGGCTGACGGAACAGCAGTCCCGGGGCTTCTACCGCGACCAGGACTCGGCCCTGGCCAAGATGCAGACGTCCCTGCTGATGCGCGAAACCGTGGCCCTTGCACGGGAAGTGGCGGGCGGCAACGGCATCACGCTCGAATCGGACGTCGCGCGGTTCCACGCCGACGCCGAGGCCGTCTACTCCTACGAAGGCACCCACGAAATCAACGCGCTCATTGTGGGCCGGGCCCTCACCGGCGAAAGCGCCTTCACCCGCTGAGCCACCCGACCTGAACCGCGCAACCGAACCGCCCTAACTGAACCGCCCTGACTGAACCGCCCTGACTGAACCCGGACAACAACTGAAACCCGACGCCGGCAGCACCGCACCGCCGTCGTACTTCCGCAACTCCAAAAACCCACCCAGGAGGCAAAGATGCCCAATCTCGTCGTCGACTTCGACAAACTGCTCACGCTCGCCGGAACCGACCTCGGCGTGACCGAATACCGCGAAATCACCCAGGAGCAGATCAACAAATTCGCCGACGCAACCGGCGATGACCAGTGGATCCACGTTGACCCGGAACGCGCCAAGGACGGCCCGTTCGGCGCCCCGATCGCCCACGGCTTCCTCACGCTCTCGCTCATCATCCCCTTCTGGGGCGAGCTGTTCGACGTCGACGGCGTCACCACCAAAGTGAACTACGGGCTGGACAAGGTCCGTTTCACCTCGCCGGTGAAGGTGGGCTCGCGGATCCGCATGCAGGCCACCATCGCCGAAGTCACCGAGGTCAAGGGCGGCGCCCAGATCAAGGTGTCCAACACCATCGAGATCGAAGGCCAGGAGCGCCCCGCCGTCGTGGCCGAATTCCTGGCCCGCTTCTACAAGTAACCCGCTTCAAAAGGTCCACCGCTTTTACAGGTCCACTGCTTCTACACGTAACCACCCCCTTTTGTCCCTCTGTCCTAAGGAACAGCCATGTCCGGACTCACTCAGCTCCAAGCCATGGGTACGGCCGAACGCCGCAAGGAAGCGCGCACGGTCATCGCCTCCAGCTATCTGGGCAGCACCATCGAGTACTACGACTTTCTCCTCTACGCCACGGCTGCCGCGGTGGTCTTCCCCAAGGTCTTCTTCTCCGGAATGGACGACTGGGTGGGCGTGGTGGCCGCCTACGGCACCTTCGCCGCCGGCTACGTGGCACGCCCGCTCGGCGGCATCATCTTCGGCCACTTCGGTGACAAGCTGGGCCGCAAGGGAATGCTCATTGTTTCCATGCTGGTCATGGGTGTGGCCTCCACCCTGATCGGCCTCGTCCCGGACGCCTCCGTGGCTGGCCCGTGGGGCGCCGTGATGCTGGTGATCCTCCGCGTCTTCCAGGGCATCGCCGTCGGCGGCGAGTGGGGCGGCGCCGCCCTGATGGCGCTGGAACACTCGGAGTCCGGACGGCGGGGCTTTGCGGCGTCGTTCGTGAACGCCGGCGCCCCGACGGGCGCCGTGCTTGGCACATTCATCATGGGGGCGTTCTCTTCCCTGCCGAATGACCAGTTCCTCGCCTGGGGCTGGCGCGTGCCGTTCCTGCTCTCCTTCGTGCTGCTGGGCGTGGGCATGTTTGTCCGCCTGAAGGTCTCCGAGAGCCCCATCTTCAAGGCGGCCCTGGAGCAGGAGAAACGGGAACAGGAGAAGCGTGAGCAGGCCGAAGGGGCGCAGGCCGCAGTGGCAACGGGGACAGGCGGAACCGCACCGGCCCGGCGCGAGATTCCCCTTCTCCAGGTTCTCCGCCGCCCCAAGACGCTGATCTTCACCATGCTGGCCGGAGCCGCGGGGTTCGCCCTGCAGGTGGTGCTCGCAACGTTCGCGGTGACCTTCGCCGTCTCGAAGGGCGCCGACCGCCAGGGCGTGCTTTACGCCTACGCCGCGGCCTCCCTGGTCTCCATCGTCTTTGTGGTCCTGGGCGGCAGGCTCTCGGACAAGCTGGGCCGGCGTCCGGTGATGGTGGGCGGACTCGTAGTGTTCATCGCGTACCTCGTGCCGATGTTCCAGCTGCTTTCCTCCAACAACATCATGCTGATCTTCGTGGCGTTCGCGGTGGGCCTGATGATCCACTCGATGCTGTTCGGCCCGCTGGCGGCCTTCGTCTCCGAACAGTTCGGCACCACGTCCCGCTACACGGGCGCCTCGCTGGGCTACCAGCTGGCGACGCTGCTCGGTGCAGGCTTCACGCCCGGCATCGTGGCACAGATCTTCAAGGATTCCGGCCAGAACACCGGTTCCGTGGTCTGGTACCTGGCCATCATGTCGGTGGTCTCGATCGTCTTCATCCTGCTGACCAGGGAACCCAAGAACAACGATCTCGAGACCGTCCAGGCCTGACCCTTCATCGGGTCCCGTCCAACGGGCTAACCTCACAGTAGAAAGGATTTGCCGTGGAAAATTTTGGCATCGGCTCGTGGCTGCAACGGCGCCGCCCGAAGTCGGGCACCAAAGCCGCAATCATCGCCGGAGACCGTGAGGTCAGCTACGAGCAGCTGGCCGAACGTTCCAGCCGGCTCGCCAACGCCTTCCGGGACCGGGGTGTGGTCCGCGGGGACCGGGTGGCGTACCTGGGGGAGAACGATCCGTCCTTCCTGGAGACACTGTTCGCCTGCGGCCTGGCGGGGGCCATCTTCGTCCCCCTCAACACGCGCCTGGCTCCGCCCGAAATCCAGTTCCAGCTCCTGGACTGCGGCGCAGTCCTGTTGGTGCACGCCGACAGCCTGTCGGACCTCGCGGTCCGCGGCGGTGCGGGGACCGCGGTAGGCCGGCGGATCGTCGTCGAGGACCACCACACAACAGGCGCTTACGACGGCGGTGCCAACGCCCACGGCGGCGCGTCTCCTGCCGAGGCGGAATTGCCGGCGGCCGAGGACTATGAGGACGCCGTGGCGTCCGGCTCGGACGTGGCCCCGGACGAGCCGGTGGGCCTGGACGACGGCGCCATGATCCTCTACACCTCGGGAACCACAGGGCATCCCAAAGGCGCCCTGCTGACCCACGGAAACATCACCTGGAACTGCATCAACGTCATTGTCGATTTCGACTTCGCCTCCACGGACGTTGCCCTGATGATCTCCCCGATGTTCCATGTCGCATCCCTCGACATGGGCGTCCTGCCCACGTTGCTGAAGGGCGGCACCGTGGTCCTGGAACCCAAATTCGATCCCCTCCGGACCCTGCAGCTCATCGAACGGCACCGGGCCACCACCATCAGCGGTGTGCCCACCACCTACCAGATGCTCTGCGAACATCCCGCCTGGGAGGCCACGGATCTCAGCTCCCTGAACAAGCTGACCTGCGGCGGGTCCGCCGTGCCCCTGCGCGTGCTGGACGCCTACGAGAAGCGCGGGCTGCGGTTCTCCAACGGCTACGGGATGACCGAGACGGCGCCGGGCGCGACAACACTGCCGGCGGCACGGTCCCGGGACAAGGCAGGATCGTCCGGCCTGCCGCACTTTTTCACGGAGGTCCGGATAGCCGACCTCGCTGATCCTGCTGCAGGATCTGCAGCGCCGGGCACGGTGGGTGAGATCCAGATCAAGGGCCCCAACGTCATCCACGAATACTGGAACCGTGCCGACTCGACGGCCGACTCCTACACCGAGGACGGCTGGTTCAAATCCGGCGACATGGGCTACAAGGATGACGGCGGCTTCGTGTTCATCTCGGACCGGCTCAAGGACATGATCATCTCCGGCGGCGAGAACATCTATCCTGCCGAAGTGGAGCAGGCCATCACCGAGCTCGACGCCGTCGGCAGTGTGGCCGTGATCGGTGTACCTGACGAAAAATGGGGCGAAGTGCCGCGGGCCGTGGTGCTCCTGAGGGAGGGCGCCCAGCTGAGCGAAGAGCAGCTGCGGGCTCACCTGGACGGCCGCCTGGCCCGCTACAAGATCCCCAAGTCGGTGGTGTTCGTGGACGAGATGCCCCGGACCGCAAGCGGCAAGATCCGGAAAGCGGACCTGAGGAACCTCACCCCCGCGAACGGACAGCTCCAATAGCTCGAACGGACACTTGCGGCCCTGAACAAAACTGCCCGGACCCGGGACCTGGCATGGGCCGGGTTCGGGCAGTCTGGTCTATTGAGCGCGAACGGACACTTGCGGCCCCCGGTTCTCGTGGGCCTGCCGCTAGTGGATCAGCGCAAGCATGATGCCCACGGCCACGAACAGCACGCCGAACGTCCGGTTCAGGATCTGCTGGCCCCGCGCGTTGTGTGTGAAGCGCTGGAATGACTTGGCCGCGGCGGCGAAGAAGAACCACATGACCAGGATGTCGATGACCACCACGGTGGCCGTCAGGACCAAATACTGCGGCAGCAGCGGCTGTTCCGGCCTGATGAACTGGGGCATGAAAGCCAGGAAAAAGATGATGGCTTTGGGGTTCAGCAGATTGACCCACAGGCCGCGACGGAACATGGAGGGGCCGGGTTCGTTGCGGAGTTCGGCGGCTTTCTCCTGGTCCAGGTCGGGCTTGTGCAGGAACTGCCGGATGCCCAGATAGACCAGATAGGCAGCCCCGGCGTACCGGATCACGTTGAAGGCCACCGGGGAGCTGGCTACCAGGACGCCCACGCCCAGTGCCACGATCAGCACGTGCACCACGAGTGCGGCCTGCTGGCCCAGGATTCCCCAGATGGATCGTCGGAATCCCGAATTCAGCGAGTTGCTCATGGTGTTGATGGCACCGGCCCCGGGAGTGAAGCTGATCAGGACGCCGGCGCCGGCCAGGGCCAGCCAAAGGGAGGGTTGCACCCATCCAGTTTAGGGGCGGGAGCGCTGCCGCAAGGTCGCCGTGTTTCCTCCCTATGCGGAGCGGGCACCGTAGCTGAGGATCATGTTCCCCTTGCTGGTTCGCTGCGAATCCTGCAGCTCCAGCCGCGTCACGGGGTCGCTGTCTTCGAACAGCCGCCGGCCGCTCCCTGCAATCACCGGGTGGACCATCAGCATCAGCGAGTCGAGCAGGCCCGCGAAGAGGAGCTGCCGGGTAAGCGAGATGCTGGCGAACACGGCAATCTCGCCGCCGTCGCCGTCCTTGAGGCCGGCCACGAACTCCTCAAGCGGTGCATCCATGAGGCGGGAGTTCTGCCATCCGAGCTCACCCGAAAGTGTCCTCGATGCCACGAACTTTGGCAGCTTGTTGATGAACTCTCCGAAATCGGCGTCGTCGGCCGCGCTGGGCCAGTAACTGGCCCACTGCTCGTAGCCGATCCGTCCGAGGAGCCCGGTTTCCACCCGGGCCATCATCTGATTCATCCCGGCGCCGAGTTCCTCGTCGAAACTGTCGAACTGCCAGAGGTTGGGGGACTCAACCACGCCGTCCACGGAATAGAAAAGGCCTGCGGTCAATGTGCGCATTGGGGGTTCTCCTCGCTGGTGGTTTCCTTCGCATCCTAGGGACAGAACGGTGTCCCGGGGAATGGGCTGCAGGAAGTACTAGGCCCGCGCGATGACTTCGCCGTTGGGGATCAGGAACCAGCCGTCGTCCGTGGAGCCCCAGCGGTGCCATCCCGCCGAGATCCGGGCCAGGTCCGCCGCGTTGGCGAAGCCGTATTCCAGGGCCTGGTCCGCGAAGGCCGAGTGAAGCACACGCTCGCCCCACACCCGGGCCTGCCAGCGGCGCTGCTGGCCTGTGGCATACAGCCAGTTGCTGCTGGTGGGCGACACGTCGGTGAACCCTGCGGCCTGCGCCCAAGAGACCAGCCGGCGTCCGGCGTCGGGCTCCGCGCCGTTGCGCCGGGCTATGCGCTGGTAAAGCTCCATCCACTCGTCCAGTTCAGGGATGGCGGGGTACCAGCTCATGCCGTGGAAATCGGCGTCCCGCACTGCCACAATGCCGCCCGGCTTGGCCACCCGGCGCATCTCGCGCAGGGCCTCCACGGGATCGGTCAGGTGCTGGAGCACCTGGTGCGCGTGGACGACGTCGAACGTTTCGTCCTCGAAGTCGAGGTCATAGATGTTGCCGGCCAGGAACTCAACGTTCTCCACCCCGCGTTCGGCGGCAAGCGCCGTGGCGTGGGCGATCACGTCCGGGGAACGGTCCAGCCCGGTTACACGGCCTGGCGCCACCAACGCGGCGAAGTCGCAGGTGATGCTGCCCGGCCCGCAGCCGACGTCCAGCACGGACGTCCCGGACGTGAGGTACGGGATCACGAACGCGGCCGAATTCTCAGCGGTCCGCGAGGCATGGGCACGGACCACTGACTCGTGGTGTCCGTGCGTGTACACATCTTCAGGCTGCTGCGCACTCATAAGGAAACGCTACAGCGCCGCCGGGGAAAATGCGCGGCAGATTGGCGGGCGAAAACAGGCAGTTTATTGTGCTTCGCCGTCAGTTTCCCCGCTTCTGCGGCCCGCAGGTCTGCGGATGATTGGAGGAGTGGGAAACAACAAATCCAGCAGTCCAACAGGGCTCGGGCTGTTCCGGGCTACAGGCATCTACGTGGGGGCCATCCTTGGATCGGGCATCCTGGTGCTCCCGGCCATCGCCGCCCGGGAAGCGGGCCCTGCCTCGCTGCTCGCGTGGGCCGCGCTGCTGGTGTTCTGCACGCCCGTCGCCTTCAGTTTCGCTGAGATGAGCCGGCAGGAGCCCGACGCCGGCGGGATCGCCCACTTTGTCACGAGGGCTTTCGGGCGCCGCGCCTCGGTGGTGGCCGGCTACCTGTTCTACTTCGCCATCCCGTTCGGCGCGCCCGCCACCGCGGTGATCGGCGGCAACTACATCGCCAACGCACTGGGCGGCGGACACGGCACCGCACTGGTGGCCGCGGCTTTGCTGCTGGCGGCAGGATTCGCGAGCAACGCCGTCGGTATCAAACTGTCCAGCCGCCTCCAGTTGGTGCTGATGGTCCTGCTGGTGGCACTGCTGGCGCTCGCCGTTGCTGTGGCCGCTCCGTTTGCCAAAGCTGAGAACTTCGAACCGTTCGCGCCGCACGGCTACTGGGCCGTGGGCGGAGTGGCGAGCCTGTTGTTCTTCTGCTTCGCGGGATGGGAAGCCGTGACGCATCTGGCGGCCGAGTTCCGCGATCCCGGTCGCGACCTCAAGCGCGCCACGTGGCTGACGCTGGTCGTCGTCGGGGTGGTGTACATCGGCGTCGTGGCGGCCTCGGTGGCCGTGCTGGGGCCGGCTCTGCCGGGAAGCCCGGTGCCGGTCGCCGACCTGCTCGAAAAGGGGCTGGGGCCGCTGGCAGCCCCGCTGACCGCGGTCGCTGCGGCTGTGCTGACGTTCGGCCCGCTTAACACATTCATCGCCGGTGCCAGCCGGCTCGGTGCCAGCCTGGCGGCCGACGGCGTGCTGCCGCTTGCGATGGCGCGCGGCGGCGGGCCGGGCGAGGTGCCCTCCGTGAGCTTGGCCGTGCTGGCCGCGATGGCATTCCTGTCATTCGGGGCTGCAGTGGCCGGGCTGGCCAGCATGCAGTTCCAGATCGGCGCGGCGTCGGCATGCTTCACGGCGGTGACGGCCTTCGGTCTCGCTGCGGGCACCCGCCTGCTCCGGCCGGGAACGCCGGCGTGGTACGGCGTTATCGTCGCGGCGGCGGTGATGGTGCTGATCCTGCTGTTCAGCGGTTGGGCGCTGGCGGTTCCGGCGCTGCTGGCCGCGGCCGCGGTGTGGACGGGGGCGCGTTTCCTGCCGATTCCTGCGCGGCCGCTTCCTGCGCTGCACGGATAGTCGCACCGATCATGGACCCCATGAACCGGGCAGCAACCTCCAGTTCCGCCTCGGTGAATTCCGCCATGGCGGCGCCCATGTGGCGGGCCAGAGGCAGGAACATGGCGCCGCCGTCGCGGTAGGCCTTCGGCGTCATGCGGAGCTGGACTTGCCTCCGGTCGGTTCCCTGGCGTTCCCGCACCACATGTCCGGAGCCGTGCAGCCGGTCGATCAGCGCAGTGGTGGCGGGGGAACTGAGGTTCAGTTCCTTCCGGAGCACGCCGGGGGTGACGATCTGGTCCTTGGCAGTGTGCCGCATGATCACGGCGAGGGCATTGAGGTCGGTGCGGTGCATGTCATTGCGTGCGCCGGCCGAGTCCACATATCGGTTGGCCTCGAGGGTGAATTCCTGCAGCAGCCGGACTAGGCCCTGGGGTGCAGCCGGTTCGGGCCGTTCGGATGACTCTTCTGACACGGCGGCGCGACCCTCCTTCTGCTGTGGCTTCGCAAATGCTCCGGCCTAGCGAAAATTCTCTCATTCAAAGTGAGGCCGGAACGATTCGCGCACTCCGCTTATCTCTATGATGGAGATAGTCTATTGTGGAGTTGATTCCAATCCGCCGCGCCAAACAAAACAGAAGGAAACATGAAACAGAAACATCCCGGCACGCGCGTCCCGTTCTGGCTCCGCTGGCTGGTCCCCGTACTGCTCGTGGTCACTTGGCTGGCCATCGCCGGCGTAGGCGGACCCACCTTCGGCCGGCTGGAAGAAGTGTCGTCCAACGACCAGGCCTCATTCCTGCCCTCCGGCGCGGAAGCCACGGAAGCCCGGGACTGGCGGGAAAAGTTCAGGGACTCGGACGAGATCCCCGCCGTCGTTATCGTCGAAAGCGATTCCGCCTTCACTCCTGCGCAGCTGGGCGAGGCCGCCGTCCTCAAGGGCACGCTTGAGGAACTGCAGGCAGGAAGCGCAGTCATCGGCCCCATCCCGTCGGAGGACGGCATGGCGGTCCAGTTTGTGGTGCCCATTGCCACCTCGGGCGAGGTCAAAGGGATCGTGCAGGAGCTGCGCGACGAGGTGCAGGCTGCGGCTCCGGAGGGGATGCAGACGTTTGTTACCGGCCCCGCAGGACTGTCGGCGGACCTGGTGAGTGCCTTTGCCGGCATAGACGGAATCCTGCTGCTGGTGGCCCTCGCAGCCGTGTTCATCATCCTGCTGATCGTCTACCGGTCGTTGCTGCTGCCCATCGCGGTGCTCTTCACCTCGGTGTTCGCGCTCTGTGCCGCCATCCTGCTGGTATTCGGCATGGCGAAGCTGGGCTGGATCCAGCTCAGCGGCCAAAGCCAGGGCATTCTGTCCATTTTGGTGATCGGTGCGGCCACGGATTACGCCCTGCTGTATGTGGCCAGGTTCCGTGAAGCGCTGACCCGCACCACCAACCGCACCGAAGCCGTCCTCACGGCCTGGAAGGCATCCTTCGAACCCATCCTCGCCTCCGGCGCCACGGTGATCATCGCCCTGCTGTGCCTGCTGTTCTCCGACCTCAACTCCAACAGGGCGCTGGGTCCGGTGGCGGCCGCCGGCATCCTGTGTTCGCTGTTCGCTGCACTCACGCTGCTTCCGGCCCTGATGGCATTGCTGGGCCGTGCCGCCTTCTGGCCCTTCCGGCCCAAGCTGCTGCCCGAAACCGAGCGTGAACCGCAGCTGGTTACCGGACTCGAAGGCCAGAAGGGCCTGTGGCGTGCCACCGGTTCGCTGGTCTCCCGCCGGCCGCGGACCGTCTGGGTCGCCTCCGTGCTGCTTCTCCTGGTGGCTTCCGCCGGCATCCTGCAGCTCAAAGCCAACGGTGTGCCGCAGACGGATGTCATCCTGACAGCTTCCAATGCGGTGGACGGCCAGGACGCCCTGGCGCGCCATTTTGACGCCGGCTCCGGCAGCCCCGTGGTGATCGTCGCCGACGAGGCGAAGGCGCAGGACGTGCTGGTGGAAACCAAGGCGACGGACGGCGTCGGCGACGCCTACCTGCTGGCGGATGGCAGCGTACCCATCACCAGCGGTGCAGCGGCCGCGCCCGGCGCACCCACGGCGCCGGGAGTCCGGGACGGCAAAGTACTGATCAATGCGACCCTGAACTATGCGGCAGACTCCAATGACGCTGAAACCGTTGTGGTGAAGCTGCGCGAGAACGTCAAAGCGGTCGACGACGGCGCCCTGGTGGGCGGCGTGACGGCCACGGCGCTGGACACCAACACCACGGCCCGGCGGGACCTGGTGACCATCATCCCCGTGGTCCTCGCCGTCATCCTCGTCATCCTGATGCTGCTGCTGCGCTCCGTGCTGGCCCCGGTCCTGCTCGTGGCCTCCGTAGTGCTCTCCTACGCCGCGGCGATGGGCGTGTCCGCCCTCGTGTTCAACCACATCTTCGGGTTCCCGGGAGCCGACGCCACGGTGCCCCTCTTCGGCTTTGTGTTCCTTGTGGCGCTGGGCGTGGACTACAACATCTTCCTGATGAGCCGCGTCCGCGAGGAGTCCCTCAAGCACGGCACCAGGCCCGGGATCCTACGGGGCCTTGGTGTGACGGGCGGCGTCATAACCTCCGCCGGGGTAGTCCTCGCCGCAACCTTCGCTGCGCTGGGCGTCATCCCCATCATGTTCCTGGTGCAACTCGCCTTCATCGTCGCGTTCGGGGTTCTGCTGGACACCGTGCTGGTGCGCTCGCTGCTGGTCCCGGCGCTGTCCTACGATCTGGGCCGGCGGATCTGGTGGCCCGGCAAGCCCGGTAAGCCGGAGCCGGATCTGGCGGTACCGCGGGACGCCGCCGGAAGCCCGGAACCCGAACCGGAGGGCGCCGTCCGCCGCTAGGCCGGGCCGGCGGGCCGGAACATCAATTCTTCTGCGCCCGCCACCAGGCCACCGTGGCTGCAGCGGCATCCGGCAGCGGCGTCGGACGCAGTCCCAGGGCAGCCTCGCTGGCTCCCGAGTCCATCACGAACGGCCGCTCGAACTGGTAGAGCATTTCCGCCACTTCCCGGGTGCCGGCCGAGAACAGGCCCATGGCCCGGAGGAGCCAGCCGGGTGCTGCGCCCATTCTGGGGGCAGCCGCACCGCCGGCTTCCGCGAAGGCGGCGGCGAGCTGGAGCTGCGTGAGGGCCGGGCCGGTGGGTGCGTGCCACACCCGGTTCCAGAGTGTCGGCGTCTCCGCAGCCCGGATCATGGCTGCAGCAAGGTCCGGCACGTAGGTAAAAGCGTGGGGCCGGTCTGCGCTGCCGATCACCAGGGTCCGCTTTCCGGCCAGCACTGCCGGCACGATGCGTTCGCCGGCGTGTGAGGTCCGCACCCGCGGACCGAAGAAGTCGCCCGCCACGACGCTCACGGTGTTGGTGGGCGAGGCCGCACGTGCCTTCAGCAGCTCAGTGCGCACACCGCGCTTGCCGCCAACCGACTCCCGGGGGCTGCCTTCCACCATGACGGCGTCCGGCTGGCTGTAGGAGTACAGGCTTTCAGGAAATACGACGACGGCGCCCGCTTCGCCCGCCGCCGCCAGCACGGCTTCCTCGGCCCGCGGGAGTTCCTGCATCCACGCTTCTGCCGTGTAGGCGGAGCCGTGGATGCAATGGAAGACAGCCGCTGATCCGCGGAACGCCTCGCCGAGCGGTACGGGGTCAGAGACATCCATGGACATCCTGTCGATAAGGGGGTGCTCGGGACCGCTGCCGGAGCGGGTGAGGATCCGCACCCGCTTGCCTTGGCCGGCAAGTTGTTCCGCGACGGTCCAACCAACGGGTCCGGCGCCGGTGACCACGTACACTTCGGGCATCTGATTCTCTTTCCTCTGGACGTTCCGTCTGCTCCTGTACGGCCAGCCAGCGGCTGGCGGGGCAGAAGTAATGGAGAGCAGTGCTCTCGAAACAAGGATGCTCGCCGCCGGCAAGGATGTCAAGAGCACTGCTCTCAATTGTTGACGGTGCTCCGACACGTGGAATGCTGGTGTCATGTCAGTTCCAAACACCGCTGCGGCGAGCACTCCCGCAGCACTCCGCACGCCCCGCGAGCGTGCCAGGGCGCAGACCGTTGCCGATATTGTCCGGCTTGGCCGGGAGCACTTGGCCGTCCACGGCGCCGCGGCACTGTCGCTCCGGGCCGTGGCCCGGGACCTGGGGGTGGTCTCGTCTGCGGTGTACCGCTACGTTGAAAACCGCGACGAGTTGCTGACCCTCTTGCTGATCGACGCCTACGGCGAACTGGGCGACGAAGTGGATGCCGCCGTCGGCCGCGTGGCGGAAGCGGACTTCGCGGGGCGCTTCCGGGCGCTGGGGCGCGCCGTCCGCGGCTGGGCCATCCGCGAGCCTGCCCGCTATGCCCTGCTCTTCGGCAGTCCGGTGCCCGGATACCGGGCCCCTGCGGACCGTACCACCGGACCGGGGACCCGAGTGATCTACAGCCTGATGACCATCTTCGACGCCGCCTGGCGGGCAGGTGCGCTCGGCGCCGCACCGGCGCCTGCGGCTGCGGGGTCCGCGGGAGGGGTGCCCGCGGCGGCCGCTCCTGCACTTGAGGTGCCCCGCCCCCTCGCCTCGGACCTGCAAGCCATCCGGGAGGAGCTGGGCCTGGCCGTGCCGGATGACCTGCTGGCCCGCGGCGCGCTGGTATGGACGTCGCTCTTCGGAGCCGTCAGCTTCGAGGTATTCGGCCAGTATGGGGCGGATACCTTCTCGGCCCCGGACGCGCTGTTCGAGCATCATCTGAGTGTCCTGGGCGGACTGGCCGGGCTGAATTAGGGGCCGGTGGGTCTGGCGTGACGGGTGTTTGCGTAGCAATTGTGAACGCTAACAAAAAAGCCTTGTCTGCCCATATACAACGATGTAAAGTGTGGTGCAGCCCACGGTCGCGCAGACCGGCTTCCGGTCATCCGAAGGCGGCTACAAGTTTTGTCTGGCTACGTCCAAAGGAGTGACGGTGAAGCATCAGGATTCCGGCAGTACCCATCTGAACCGCAGGCAATTGCTGCTGAGCGGAGGTGCCCTGCTCGGCGGGCTTGCCCTCGCCGGGGGGCTTGCCGGCTCCGGTGGCGCAGCCCAGGCCGCCACGGACGACATCCGCTTCTGGCACCTCCTCTCCGGCGGTGACGGCATCAAGATGATGGCCATGATCGACAAAGCCAACGCGGACCACACTGACTACAGGGTCAAGCCCACCGTTCTCGCGTGGGGTGCCCCGTACTACACCAAACTGGCCATGGCCTCTGCGGGCGGGCGGCCGCCCGAGGTGGCCATCATGCACGCGGCCAGGGTGCCCGGCTATGCTCCCGGCGGACTGCTGGATGCCTGGGACCTGGACCTGCTGGCGGAGTTCGGCGTGCGGCCGGAGGACTTCGGCCCGAGAATCTGGGAGAAGAGCCAGTTCAACGGCCAGGTGTTTTCGCTGGCGCTGGACTCGCACCCGTTCGTAATGCTTTACAACACCGAGCTGGCGGGCAAAGCCGGCGTGCTGGGGAACGACGGGCGGCTGGCCGGGATATCCTCGCCGTCGCAATTCCTTGAAGTGAGCCGGGAACTGCAGCGCGTCACCGGCAAGCACGGGCTTTCCTACGGATACCTGGGCGACGGCGCGCAGATGTGGCGCCTGTTCTACACCCTCTACCGCCAGCATGGCGCGGAATTCGTCCTGGATCCCGGCAAACCCGCCCAGGTGGACCGCGATGTGGCCATCGACTGCCTGGAGTTCATCAAGTCGCTGCTGGACAACACGATTTCCACAAAAAGCGGCGACGGCGGCACGGCCATCGCCGAATTCGCCAGCCAGGGGTCGGGGCTGCTTTTCACCGGCGTTTGGGAGCTGCCCACCATGAAGACGGCGGGTGTTCCGCTCGGAGCAAGCACCATCCCCACCCTGTTCGGAACGCCTGGGGCCTTCGCCGACTCGCACTCGTTCGTGCTGCCGCACCAGGCCAAGCTCGACGAATCCAAGCGCCGCGGCGTGTACCAGTTCGTCGCGTCCATGCTCAAGGGATCCCTGAGCTGGGCGGAGGCCGGCCACATTCCGGCCTACCAGCCGGTGGTGAAGTCCAAGGAGTACGCGGCGCTGGATCCGCAGGCGGATTATGCGAACGCAGCGGACATCATCAACTACGATCCCGAGGCCTGGTTCACAGGCTCCGGATCCGACTTCCAGAGCTATTTCGCCGAGAACGTCCAGAACGTGTTCCTCGGACGGGACAAGGCCACCGACGGTTGGGACGCCTTCATGAAGCGCATCAACGCGGTCCTCGCCATGCCTAACCCGGTGTGAGCATCGAACCCAGCATGGCCGCCGAATCCCGATTGAGTACCGCCCCGTTCGTGACAAAGGAGTCCTCATGAGCACCGCCCCCACAACAGCGCCCGCCGGGAAATCAACACGCAGCCGGCGCGACGACATCCCAGCGCCCGCGGCGAAATCGTCCCGCTCCAGGCGCGACAACATCCATGGCTGGGCCTTCTCCGCCCCGTTCCTGGTCTTCTTCCTGACGTTCCTGGTCTGGCCCATGATTTCCGGGGCCGTCATGAGCCTCACCGGAAAATCGCTCACCGGCGCCAACAGCGGGTTCATCGGACTGGCTAACTACACCGAGGCGTTCGCCGACCAGGACATGTGGCGGTCGCTGGGGAACACCCTCTATTTCACACTGATCAGCACCGTGCCGCTGGTAGTCATCGCCCTGGCCCTGGCAGCACTGGTCAACATGGGCCTTCCCGCGCAGTGGCTGTGGCGGCTCTCCTTCTTCTCCCCGTTCCTGCTCGCCTCCACCGTGGTCTCGCTCTTCTTTGCCTGGATGTACAACCCGGAGCTTGGGCTGTTCAACGATTTGCTCGCCAACCTGGGCATTCCGCCGGTGGCCTGGCTGAATGACCCGTCCGTGGCGATGTGGGCCGTCGTGATTGCGACGGTGTGGTGGACCGTGGGCTTCAACTTCCTGCTGTACCTGGCCGCGCTGCAGAACATCCCGCAGCAGCACTATGAAGCGGCATCGCTCGACGGCGCGGGCGGCTGGCGGCAGTTCTTCTCCATCAGTCTTCCCCAGCTGGGCCCCACCACGGTGATGATCGTTATCCTGCAGATCCTCGCGTCCCTGAAGGTCTTTGACCAGATCTACCAGATGACCGAAGGCGGACCGGGCGGAGCGACCCGCTCCATCGTGCAGTACATCTTCGAGGCCGGATTCACGGGCTACCGGCTGGGCTACTCCGCAGCCATTTCCTACATCTTCTTCGGCTTGATCCTGCTCATCGCACTGGCCCAGGTCTTCACCGCACGGAAAAGGAGCGCCTAGCCATGGCCACCACCACACTTTCCAAGCCTGCACTTCGGCCCAAGGGCTCCACTGAAACCGTGCCAAACCGCCGACCGAAGACGCCGCTTTCGCGCATCCTGGCCACCGTCGTTGTGTCCGTCCTCGCTGTGGCGTGGCTGGTGCCCTTCGCCTGGGCAACGGCTACCGCACTGAAGAGCGAAACGGATGCCGCGTCCACCCCCATCAGCTGGATACCGGCGTCGGGCTTCACCCTCGATGCCTTCGCCAAAGTCCTGCAGAGCGGCAACATCCCCACCTGGACCCTCAACTCGCTGTTCACGTCCGCGGCGATCACGGCCATTACGCTGGTGATTTCCGCGTCCGTGGCCTACGCCATTTCGCGGATCGATTTCCGCGGCAAGAGGATGCTGATGGGCGTGATCGTGGCCTCCATCATCATTCCGCCTCCGGTCCTCATCATCCCGCTGTTCCAGCAGATGCAGTCGCTGAACCTGATCGACACGTACTGGGCGCTGATCCTGCCGCAGGTGATCCACTCGCCGATGGTGTTCGTGCTCAAGAAGTTCTTCGACCAGATTCCGCGCGAACTCGAGGAAGCTGCCCTGATGGACGGTGCGGGCCGGCTGCGGATCTTCACCACGATTGTGCTCCCGCTGTCCCGGCCCATCCTGGCCGCCGTGGCCATCTTCGTGTTCATCGGGGCGTGGAACAACTTCCTGTGGCCCTTCATTGCCACCAACGAGAGTTCCCTGCTCACCCTGCCCGTGGGCCTGCAGACCATCAAGAGCGCCTACGGCATCCAGTACGCCCAGAACATGGCCTCGGCCCTGCTGGCCGCGCTGCCCCTGATCGTGGTGTTCCTGTTCTTCCAGCGGCAGATCATCAGGGGTGTGGCCACCACCGGCCTCGCCGGCACCTAGGCCATCCCCAGGCCCGAACACCTTGGGCCATCCACAACAAGCCAAACACCAGGACAGGAGCAAAAATGTCCCGCGCACGAATTACCATTGACCGCGACTTCACCGTAGGTGAAGTTCCCCGCCGGATCTTCGGATCCTTTGTTGAGCACATGGGCCGTTGCGTCTACACCGGCATCTACGAGCCGGGCCACCCACGGGCGGATGACCGCGGTTTCCGCCGCGACGTCATGGACCTCGTCAAGGAACTCGGCGCCACCGTCGTCAGGTACCCCGGCGGAAACTTCGTCTCCGGCTACAACTGGGAGGACGGCATCGGACCGGTCGCGGACCGGCCGCGCCGGCTGGACGGCGCCTGGCACACGCTGGAAACCAACGCCTTCGGCCTGCACGAATTCGTGGACTGGTCCCGCGAAGCCGGGGTGGAGGTCATGGAAGCCGTCAACCTCGGCACCCGCGGCGTGGATGCCGCCCGCGAGCTGGTGGAGTACGCCAACATTCCGTCCGGCACCCGGCTGTCCGACCTGCGCAGGAAGAACGGCCATGAGGACCCCTTCAACATCAAGCTGTGGTGCCTGGGCAACGAGATGGACGGGCCGTGGCAGATCGGACACAAGACTGCCGAGGAGTACGGCCGGCTGGCGCAGGAAGCGGCGAAGGCCATGCGCTTCGTGGATCCGGACATTGAGCTCGTGGCCTGCGGCAGCTCGAACTCGGGCATGCCCACCTTCGGCGCGTGGGAGCAGACCGTTCTGACCCACACCTACGAGCAGGTGGACTATGTCTCGCTGCACGCCTACTACCAGGAACAGGACGGCGACGCCGGCAGCTTCCTGGCCAGCGCCGTCGACATGGACTACTTCATCGAATCCGTGATCGCCACGGCGGACGCCGTCCGCGCCAAGGGCAAGCACAAGAAGCACATCAACCTCTCCTTCGACGAATGGAACGTCTGGTACACCCGCCCCGGAGACGCCGACAGCCCCGCGGAAGTGGGCAAGCACGGCTGGCGCGAGCACCCCCGCGTCATCGAGGACCAGTACAACGTGACGGACGCCGTCGTCGTCGGTACGTTCCTCAACTCCCTGCTCCGGCACGGTGACCGCGTCAAGATCGCCAACCAGGCGCAGCTGGTCAACGTGATCGCCCCCATCCTCAGCGAGGAAAACGGGCCGGCGTGGAAGCAGACCATCTTCCATCCGTTCGCGCGCATGGCCGAGCTGGCACACGGCCAGATCCTCCGGCTGGCGGTCGATTCGGACAAGTACAGCAACGCGAAGTTCGGCGACGCCGACCTCGTGGACGTCAGCGCCACGTGGAATGAGGAAACGGGGCGCATCGCGCTGTTCCTCGCCAACCGCGGGCTGGAAGAAGCGGCGGACATCGAGGTGGTCCTTCGCGGCTTCGATGCCCGGCAGGTGATCCGGGCCGAAGTGCTTCGGATTCCTGACGGCGCCGACCGTTTCATCACCAACACGCTGGAGAACCCCGGGGCCGTCGGCCTCATCCCTCTGGAAGGGGTCAAGGCTGCCGGCGGCGAAGTCCGCGCGAGCCTGCCGGCCCTTTCATGGGCGGCCATCGAACTGGAGGTCGAGCGCAACTGAGGTGACCCGCTGACACCGTGACCGGCCCCGGGAACGGGGCCCGTTCGGCACTGTTGGACGGCCGGGCGGATGGATAGACTGCCCATGCGCCCGTCCGGGCGTCCGATGCTTCCAGGAGGGATCCGTCAGTGTCAGAGAACAGTGAATTTGAAGCACAAAAGCAGCCCAGCACAGAGCCCGCGCCGGCAGTTGAAGGCGACAGCGGCCAGTATGTCGACGGCGACTACGGCGAGGCGGGCATTGCGCGCGAGGACGGAACGACGGCCGCCGGCGAAGGCGAGTATCCCGAGGGTGATTTCGGGGCGGCCGGAGCCGTTGAGGAACCGGCACGCACCGTCGAAGGAGAGTACGAGGCTGGCGACTACGGCAAGGCCGGCACCGCGGGGGAGAACCTGGCGACCGTTGAGGAAGCCGAGTACCCGGACGGCGACTACGGTAGCGCGGGCACTGCCGGCGCCGCCGGCGCAGAAGAGGTGCCCGCGGAGCACCGGCTCGTCGAGGATGAAGTGCCCCTGGAAGACGAGGCTGAGGAAGAAGATGAGGATCAGCCGCGCGACCCTGCCTGAGGAAGCCGGCCTCAAACGGCCGGCCTGAAGGCACCTGTCTGAAATGCCTGCCTGAAGGCTTTCGTCGCACTGACCTGCCTCGGCGCCGGGTTCACGCACAGCGAAACCGGCCCCGGGGCATCGCCATGTCCGGGAGAAAACGGCGGATTGGCGGCTTTTTGGAACGGCCCATACCAACTGCTGGTGCCACTCATTCGCAAACTTGAGCGTGGTTGACTCAACTTTGGATTGACTTAAATCCGGCCATCGGTAAAGTTGAGTGTAGATCGCTCAATCAGTGGGCGTGCCTGAATTTCGACCAGCCCGGACACCGGGCCCGGGATCGTTTCCAAGGAAAGAAGGAAGCAACACATGTCACGTGCAGTAGGTATCGACCTCGGAACCACCAACTCCGTCGTCTCCGTTCTCGAAGGTGGCGAGCCCACCGTTATTGCCAACGCCGAGGGTGGCCGCACCACGCCGTCCGTCGTTGCGTTCTCCAAGTCCGGCGAAGTCCTGGTCGGCGAGATCGCGAAGCGCCAGGCCGTCAACAACATCGACCGCACTATCGCCTCCGTCAAGCGCCACATGGGCACTGACTGGTCCGTAGCGATCGACGACAAGAAGTACACCGCGCAGGAAATCTCCGCCCGTGTCCTCATGAAGCTGAAGAACGACGCCGAGTCCTACCTCGGCGAGAAGGTCACCGACGCCGTGATCACCGTTCCGGCCTACTTCAACGACGCCGAGCGCCAGGCCACCAAGGAAGCCGGCGAGATCGCGGGCCTGAACGTCCTGCGCATCGTCAACGAGCCCACCGCTGCTGCGCTCGCCTACGGCCTGGACAAGGGCAAGGAAGACGAACTCATCCTGGTCTTCGACCTCGGCGGCGGAACCTTCGACGTCTCCCTGCTGGAAGTCGGCAAGGACGAAGACGACTTCTCCACCATCCAGGTGCGCTCCACCGCCGGTGACAACCGCCTCGGCGGCGACGACTGGGACCAGCGCGTCGTCAACTACCTGCTGAACCAGCTCAAGGTCAAGGGCATCGATCTCTCCAAGGACAAGATCGCCCTGCAGCGCCTCCGTGAAGCCGCTGAGCAGGCCAAGAAGGAACTCTCTTCCTCCACCAGCACCAACGTCTCGCTCCAGTACCTTTCCGTCACCCCCGACGGCCCGGTCCACCTGGACGAGCAGCTGACCCGCGCCAAGTTCCAGGACCTCACCAAGGACCTGCTCGAGCGCACCAAGAAGCCGTTCCACGACGTCATCAAGGAAGCCGGTATCAAGCTCTCCGAGATCGACCACATCGTCCTGGTGGGCGGTTCCACCCGTATGCCTGCCGTCTACGAACTGGTCAAGGAACTCGCCGGCGGCAAGGAGCCCAACAAGGGCGTCAACCCGGACGAGGTCGTCGCCGTCGGCGCCGCACTGCAGGCAGGTGTCCTGAAGGGCGAGCGCAAGGACGTGCTGCTGATCGACGTCACCCCGCTGTCCCTCGGTATTGAAACCAAGGGCGGTGTCATGACGCACCTGATCGAGCGCAACACGGCCATCCCCACCAAGCGGTCCGAGACCTTCACCACGGCTGACGACAACCAGCCGTCCGTGGCCATCCAGGTCTTCCAGGGCGAGCGCGAGTTCACCCGCGACAACAAGCCGCTGGGCACGTTCGAGCTGACCGGCATCGCTCCGGCTCCGCGCGGCGTCCCGCAGGTCGAGGTCACCTTCGACATCGACGCCAACGGCATCGTGCACGTCTCCGCCAAGGACAAGGGCACCGGCAAGGAACAGTCCATGACCATCACCGGCGGCACTGCGCTCTCCAAGGAAGACATTGACCGCATGGTCAAGGACGCCGAGGAGCACGCAGCCGAGGACAAGGCCCGCCGCGAGGCAACCGACACCCGCAACACCGCCGAGCAGCTTGCCTACTCCGTGGACAAGCTCATCATCGACAACGCCGACAAGCTGCCTGAAGAGGTCAAGACCGAGGTCCAGGCCGACGTCGACGCCCTTAAGAAGGCCCTCGAAGGCACCGACGACGCCGCCGTCAAGACGGCGTTCGAGAAGCTGCAGGCTTCCCAGACCAAGCTCGGCGAAGCCATCTACGCACAGGCCGGTTCGCCGGACGGTGCCACGGGTGCAGCAGGTGCTGAGGGTGCTGCCGCCGGCGGCGACAAGACGGGTTCTTCGGATGAAGACATCGTCGACGCCGAGATCGTTGACGAAGAAGAGAAGAAGTAACCATGCCGCATCACGGTAACGAGGAAGAGCACACCCCTTCCAAGGACCAGCAGCATCACCGCGACAGCCGCGACAACGGGGAGAACGAGCCGCAGAAGCCGATCATCCGGGACAACCGCAAGGTTGACCCGGAGACCGGGGCGGCCCGCCACCCCGAGCGTGACGGCCACACCGACAAAGCCGGCAAAGCGGCCGAAACCGAGGGCGACGCGCTTTCCCAGGCCGAGGACATCCTCAACAGCGTTGAGGTTCCTGCCGAGGAATCGGTGGCGCAGGGAGTCGGCGCAGCGGAGGCGGAGGAACTCAAGAACGACCTCCGCCGCCTGCAGGCCGAGTACGTCAACTACCGCAAGCGCGTCGAACGCGACCGCGCCGTGGCAGGGGAGATGGCCGTTATCGGCGTCCTGAACTCGCTGCTTCCGGTGCTGGACGACGTCGACGCCGCCCGCCAGCACGGCGACCTGACCGACGGCCCGTTCGCCGCGATCGCCGCCAAGCTGGAAAACGCGCTGAAGACCTACGGCCTGGTGCGCATCGATGAGACCGGAGTGGAGTTCGACCCCACCATCCACGAGGCACTCATCCAGCAGCCCGGCGAGGACGTCGAAATCGACACCGTCAGCCAGGTCCTGCGCTCCGGTTACAAGTCCGGCGAGCGGGTCCTCCGGGCGGCTCAGGTTATTGTTGCAGTCCCTGCATAAGTAGCCCAAACATAGCGCGAAGCAGGTGGTGGGCCCCGGGGGCGGGGGCCCATCACCTGCGCAGCGCATTTTGTAAGAACTTGAAAGGAAACGCCATTGGCTAGCCAGGACTGGGCCGACAAGGATTTCTATAAGATCCTTGGAATCGCCAAGGACGCTTCCGACGCCGATATCAAGAAGGCTTACCGGAAGCTTGCTCGCCAGCACCACCCGGACACTAACGCGGGTGATGTGGCTTCGGAGAAGAAGTTCAAGGACATCTCCGAGGCCTATTCGGTGCTTTCGGATCCCGATGAGCGGCAGCAGTATGACGCGATCCGTGCCATGGGCGGCGGCGCGCGGTTTGCTCCCGGCGGCGGAGGCGGGGCGCCTGGCGGTGCCGGCTTTGAAGATCTCTTCGGCGGCCTCTTCACCGGCGGCGGCGGCCGTCACTCCGGCGGCTACAGCACTTCGGGCGGCATCCCGCCGGAGTTCGCGGACCTGTTCGGTGGAGGTTTCGGCGGCGCAGGCGGCCCCGCAGGCTACCAGCGCGCGCCGCAGAAGGGCGCCGACCGCACGGCAACCACCACTATTTCCTTCGCGGGTTCCATCCGCGGCACCACCATCGGTCTGCGCGAACCGGACGGAGACGTCATTGATGTCCGTGTTCCGGCGGGAATCAAGGACGGACAGAAGGTCCGCGTCCGCGGCAAGGGCCAGTACGGCCCCGCCGGCAACGGCGACCTGATGGTCACCGTAAACGTCAAGGGCCACGACTTCTACACCCGCGACGGCGACAACCTCCGCATCCATGTTCCGGTCACCTTCCCGGAGGCGGCCTTGGGCGCTGACATCGAGGTGCCGACGATCGACGGCGAGACGGTCAAGGTCCGCGTTCCCGCGGGAACGCCGTCCGGCCGCACGCTGCGCGTCAAGGGCCGCGGGGTCAAGCACTCCAAGGCCACCGGTGACCTGCTGGTGACTATCGACGTCGTGGTTCCGCAGAAGCTGACCAAGGAAGCGGAGGAAGCCGTCAAGACCTTCGCCGCAGCCACTGCCGGCGAGGACGTCCGCGCCGGACTGGCAGCCAAGGCACGCCTCTAGGAACACCACGCCTCTAGGAACACGGGGGACAGGACAGCGGATTAGGGAGAGGGCCGGCATGGACATTGACTTCGATCAGCCGATCTTCGTCATCTCGGTGGCGGCTGAGCTGGCTGACATGCACCCGCAGACGCTCCGGCAGTATGACCGCCTGGGCATCGTCTCGCCCAGCCGTGCGCCCGGAAAATCCAGGCGGTACTCCCAGCGTGACGTCAACATGCTGCGCGAGGTGCAGCGGCTCTCCCACGAAGGGGTGTCGCTGGAGGGAATCAAAAGGATCCTGCAGCTGGAAAACCAAGTGGCTGCCCTGCAGCGGCGGGTGATTGAACTGACCGAGGAACTCGGCCGCCGTCGCACGCCGCTGGACTCGCGCATTTTCGCCGCCGGGACTGCTGGCGATGTGGTCAGCCTGGCGCGCGGCCAGCGGCCCCGGGCCCGCTCCCAAGCCGTGGTGGTGTGGCGTCCCCGCCCCACGGAATGAGCGGATTAGCCTCAAACTGACCAGGCAGGCGGGCCTGGCGCCTCTGCCTTGACAGCCGAAGCCTGCCGGAACAGAGTGAATGGTCACGCCTGTGCACTGCCAGTCTTCACTGCCCCGGAAGGAACGCCCTCATGGCCTTTGTCTCTGTCGGAAAAGAAAACAGCACCACCGTTGAGCTGTACTACGAGGACCACGGACAGGGACAGCCGGTGGTCCTCATCCATGGTTATCCGCTCGACGGCGCGTCCTGGGAACGGCAGACAGCTGCATTGTTGGAGGCCGGCTACCGCGTGATCACCTACGACCGCCGCGGTTTCGGAAAATCCAGCCAGCCCACCGAGGGCTACGACTACGACACCTTTGCCGCGGACCTCGATTCCCTGCTCACCGACCTCGACCTGGCAGATGCCGTGCTGGTGGGCTTCTCGATGGGCACCGGCGAAGTGGCCCGCTACCTCAGCACCTACGGATCGGCCCGCGTGGCCAAGGCCGTGTTCCTGGGGTCCCTGGAACCCTTCCTGCTCAAGACAGGGGACAACCCCGACGGCGTCCCCCAGGAAGTCTTCGACGGCCTGCTCGCCGCCGTGAAGGATGACCGCTACGCGTTCTTCACCGAGTTCTTCAAGAACTTCTACAACACCGACGACACGCTTGGCAGCCGCCTCAGTGACGAGGCGCTGCGGGCCAGCTGGGCCACGGCGAGCAAGGCCTCCGCGCACGCCTCCGTGGTTGCCCAGCCCACGTGGCTGACGGACTTCCGCTCAGACATCCCGAAGATCGACGTGCCCGCGCTGATCGTGCACGGAACGGCGGACAACATCCTGCCCATCGACGCCACCGGCCGCCGCTTCAAGGAAGCGCTGCCCGCCGCTGACTACATGGAAATCGAAGGCGCCCCGCACGGAATGCTCTGGACCCACGCGCAGGAAATCAACGAGGCACTCCTGGCGTTCCTCAAGAAGTAGCCGCGCGCCGCTGCTGCCGCCCGGCAGCTGCATTGCCGGGCGGCGCGCTAGCTGTATTGACCTGGGAGGTTGGTGACGCGGCTGGCTGGTGTCTGACCTTTGAGTGAGGTGTGGGCTCGGTGGTGATTGTAGCTGTGCAGCCAGGCGGGGAAAGCGGCGACGCGCTCGGCCTCTGAGCTGTAGGGGCGGATATAGGCCCATTCCTCGAGCATGGTGCGGTTGAACCGTTCGACCTTGCCGTTGGTTTGCGGACGGTAGGGGCGTGTGCGCTTGTGCTTGATGTCCGGGCCCAGGGCTT
>NZ_JAUSSM010000013.1 GCF_030812315.1 Arthrobacter oryzae
CTACCGAAACAAACCCACCGCACCAGCCGCCCCGGCCCACGCCGGCATCAACTACAAAACCAACCAGCTGTCACAAACAGCTTGATTCATTCCGAGGTTCCGGCGACCTCGCACGTTTCCGGCGACCTCAGTGCAATCAGATCGAGTAGCGCTCGTCCTCGTGGTCTCCCGGGTGGTCGTTGACCAGGCCGGCGGCAAGGGTGTTGCCGTCCAGCGGATCGATCACCAGGAAGGCTCCGGTGCGGCGGTGGTGCAGGTAGTTCTCCAGCGGCAGCGGGGCGGCGAGCCGGAGCTGCGCGTGGCCGATGTCGTTGAGCTCCAGGCTGGATGCGCCCTCAAGCTTGAAGGTGGCGAGGTCCAGCTTGCCGCTGACGCTGCGGACCAGCGCCTGCACGGTGCGGGTGCCGTGCTTAACCAGCACCTTGGCGCCTTCACGGAGCGGCTTCGGCGACAGCCAGCACAACGCGGCGTAGAGGTCGGCGGAGGCTTCGCGGACGGTGCCTGCAGCGGCGATCGTGTCACCGCGGGCGACGTCGAACTCGTCAGCGAGGCGCAGGGCCACGGACTGCGGAGCCACGGCTTCGGTGAGCTCAGCGCCCGCGAAGTCGATGCCCGTGACGGTGGTGGTGCGCGGGGCCTGGCCCGGGGTCAGCACGCTGACTTTGTCCCCCACCTTGACCGATCCTTCCGTGATCTGCCCGGCGTAAGCGCGGTAGTCACGGTACTTCTCGACGTCGAGTCCGCCGGCAACCGCGTCGGGAGCCAGCGCGCCCTGCGGCCGGACCACCAGCTGCACCGGGAAGCGGAAGCTCTCCAGGTGGCTTTCCAGTTCGTCCGCGGCGGGCAGGGTCTCGAGCACCTCAAGGAGGGCCGGGCCGGTGTACCAGGGGGTGCGCTCCGAGCGCTCCACCACGTTGTCGCCGTCGAGCGCGGAAACCGGAACCACCAGCAGGTCGGTGATCCCATCGGAACCGAGGCCGAGCTCGCGGCCCACCTTCTGAACGTCGGCTTCGATCCCGCGGAATACACTCTCGCTGAAGTCCACCAGGTCGATCTTGTTCACGGCCACGATCACGTGCGCCACGCGCAGCAGCTGCAGCACGGACAGGTGCCGGCGGGTCTGCTCCAGGACACCCTTGCGGGCGTCAATGAGTACGACGACGGCGTCCGCGGTGGACGCGCCGGTCACGGTGTTCTTGGTGTACTGCACGTGCCCGGGGCAGTCGGCGAGGATGAAGCTGCGGCGGTCCGTGGCGAAATACCGGTAGGCGACGTCGATGGTGATGCCCTGCTCGCGCTCGGCACGCAGGCCGTCGGTCAGCAGTGCCAGGTCGATCGCTTGTACACCGGCTGCGCCCGGTCCCCCAAATCCGCGGTCCGCGGACGTGCGGGCAACGGCGTCCAGCTGGTCGGCAAGGATCGCCTTGGAGTCGTGCAGCAGGCGGCCCACCAGGGTGGACTTGCCGTCGTCGACCGATCCGGCGGTTGCGAAGCGGAACAGGGAGGCGTGCGCGAGCGGGGCCTCGTCAAGAAGGGCAGCCGCGCGGGCTGTATCGATTTCGGTGCTCATTAGAAATAGCCATCCTTCTTGCGGTCTTCCATGGCGGCCTCGGAGATGCGGTCATCGGCACGGGTGGCGCCACGTTCGGTGATGGTGGAGGCGGCAACTTCAATCACGACGTCGCGCACGGTAGCGGCAGCCGACTCAACAGCGCCGGTGCAGGACATGTCGCCGACGGTCCGGTAGCGGACGGTCTTGGTGATGACTTCCTCATCGGGGCGGGGCTGGGAAACCTCGCCCACTGCGCGCCACATGCCGTCGCGGGCAAAGACCTCGCGGTCGTGGGCGTAGTACAGGCCGGGCAGCTCGATGTTTTCGCGCTCAATGTAGCGCCACACGTCCAGCTCGGTCCAGTTGCTGATGGGGAATGCGCGGACGTGCTGGCCCACGGTGTGGCGGCCGTTGTACAGGTTCCACAGCTCGGGGCGCTGGTTGCGCGGGTCCCACTGGCCGAACTCGTCGCGGAGGCTCAGGATGCGCTCCTTGGCGCGGGCCTTGTCCTCGTCACGGCGGCCGCCGCCGAAGACGGCGTCGAACTTGTTGGACTGGATCGCGTCCAGCAGCGGGACGGTCTGCAGCGGGTTGCGGGTGCCGTCGGCACGCTCGGCCAGTTCGCCGCGGTCGATGAACTCCTGGACGGAGCCGACAACCAGCTTCAGGCCCAGTCGCTCAACGGTGCGGTCGCGGAAGTCGATGACCTCGGGGAAGTTGTGCCCGGTGTCCACGTGCAGCACGGGGAAGGGAACCTTGCCCGGCCAGAACGCCTTGGTGGCCAGGTGCAGCATCACCACGGAATCCTTGCCGCCGGAGAACAGCAGCGCGGGCTTCTCGAACTCGGCGACGACCTCGCGGATGATGTGGATGGCCTCTGATTCGAGGGTGTCCAGGCTGGAGAGGCGCGTGGAAACGGCAGCTTCAGTCACCTGGGTGGGCTCCTCAGTTAGGAAAGTGCTCATACGTGTAGTCCGCATTCTGTCTTGTCGGTTCCTGCCCAGCGGCCGGCGCGGGGGTCATCGCCGGGCGCTACCTTGCGGGTGCAAGGCTGGCAGCCAATGGACGGGTAGCCCTGTGAAAGCAGCGGGTTGACGGGAAGGAGGTTGTCGTCGGAGTACTGCACCAGCTGGTCGAAGCTCCAGGCCGCCACCGGGTTGACCTTGACCAGGCCGTTGACTTCGTCCCAGGTGATCAGCGGGGTGTTGGTGCGGGTGGGGGCTTCGTCGCGGCGCACGCCGGTGAACCAGAGTTCATAGCCGGCGAGGGTGCGGCGCAGCGGAGCCACCTTGCGGAGGGCACAGCACTGGGCGGCGTCACGGGCAAAGAGGTCCTTGCCGAGCAGGCGGTCCTGCTGCTCCACGGTGTTCTCCGGGAGGACGTCCACCACGTTGACGCGGAGGTTTGCGGCCACTTCGTCGCGCGTGGCGTAGGTTTCCGGGAAGTGGTAGCCGGTCTCCAGGAACAGGACGTCGACGCCGGGAAGCTGGTCGGCAACCAGCGCCGGCAGGACGGCGTCGGCCATGGAGCAGGCCACGGCCACGGCGGGCAGGTCGAAGTTCCGGGCCACCCAGGCGATGACGTCCCGGGCCGGGGCGTCCCAGCCGAGCTCGGCAGCGCCGGCCTCGGCCAGGGCCTTGAGCTCGTCGTGGGTGCGGAGTACGGGGTCAATTCCAAGTGCGTGCTTGCTCATTGCAGGTCCTCCTCGTCTGCTGCGTGGGCCCACTCGGCGAAGGTCTGGCCTTCGGCGTGGTCGGCCACGAACTTCCGGACGACGCGCTCGACGTAGTCCGGCAGGTCGTCAACGTAGACCTTGAGGCCGCGGACGGTGCGTCCGAGGCCGGCTTCTTCGCGGCTGTTGGAAGCCAGCCCGCCGCCCAGGTGGACCTGGAAGCCGGGGCTGGGGTCGCCGTCGGGCGTTGGCAGCATCATGCCCTTGAGTCCGATGTCCGCGGTCTGGATGCGGGCGCAGGAGTTGGGGCAGCCGTTGATGTGCAGTGACAGGGCGTGGGGCAGCTGGCCGCTCTCCGCGAGGTCCGCGAGGCGGCGTTCCAGCTCGGCCACGGCGGTCGCGGCGGTCATCTTGGTTTCCACGATGGCCAGCTTGCAGTATTCGATGCCGGTGCAGGCGATGGTGCCGCGGCGGAACACGGACGGACGGGCGGAGAGGCCCAGGGCGTCCAGCTCGGCGACCAGCGGTTCAACCTCGTCCTTGGGGACGTCCAGCACAACCAGCTTCTGGTGCGGGGTGGTGCGCAGGCGGTGCGAGCCGCGGGCCTCGAGGGTGTCCGCGAGCTTCACCAGCTGCGTGCCGGAGAGCCGGCCGGCCAGCGGGGTGGCGCCGATGAAGAACTTGCCGTCCTTCTGTTCGTGCACGCCCACGTGGTCGCCCGGGGTGGTCGGCTTGGGTGCGGCGGGGCCGTCGGCCAGCTTGTAGCCGAGGTATTCGTCCTCGAGGATCTGGCGGAACTTCTCGGGTCCCCAGTCGGCCATCAGGAACTTCAGGCGCGCCTTGGTGCGCATGCGGCGGTAACCGTAGTCGCGGAAGATGCTGGTGACGCCGAGCCACACGTCGGCTGCCTGCTCGGGCGTAACGAAGGCGCCGAGGCGCTTGCCCAGCATGGGGTTGGTGGACAGTGCGCCGCCGGCCCAGAGGTCGTAGCCGATGCCGAGTTCGGGGTGCTTGACGCCGACCAGGGCGAAGTCGTTGATCTCGTGCACCACGTCCTGGCTGGGGTGGCCGGTGATGGCGGTCTTGTACTTGCGCGGCAGGTTGGACAGCAGCGGGTTGCCGATGAAGCGCTCCCCCAGCTCGGCGATGAGCGGGGTCGGGTCGATGATCTCGTCCTTGGCGATGCCGGCCACGGGCGAGCCCAAGATGACGCGGGGAACGTCGCCGCAGGCTTCGGTGGTGGACAGGCCCACGCCCTCCAGCCGGGTCCAGATCTCGGGGATGTCCTCCACGCGGATCCAGTGCAGCTGGATGTTCTGGCGGTCGGTGAGGTCCGCGGAATCCCGGGCGAAGTCCACCGAGATGTTGCCGATCACGCGCAGCTGCTCGGTGGTGAGCGCACCGCCGTCGATCCGGACGCGGAGCATGAAGTACTTGTCCTCGAGCTCGTGCGGCTCAAGCGTGGCGGTCTTGCCGCCGTCGATCCCGGGCTTGCGCTGCGTGTAGAGGCCCCACCAGCGGAAGCGTCCGTGCAGGTCCTGGCCCGGGATGGAGTCGAACCCGTCCTTGGAATAGATGGACTCGATACGCTCGCGGACGT
Organism: Arthrobacter oryzae; assembly: GCF_030812315.1. Taxonomy (GTDB): domain Bacteria; phylum Actinomycetota; class Actinomycetes; order Actinomycetales; family Micrococcaceae; genus Arthrobacter; species Arthrobacter oryzae_B. The sequence continues at coordinate 4,825 of NZ_JAUSSM010000013.1, forward strand.
TGAGGCCGTCGTCTTCCTGCTTCCAGGTTTCGTTGGCATTGAGCGGGGTGGTGCCGTCCACCTTCCACTGGCCGTGCGGCTTCGCTGCCGGACGGTTGGCGCGTGCAGGTCGCTTGGCGGCAGCGGAGTCCGCGGACGCTCCGGCTAGAGCTGTATCAGTCATGCATCGACTGTAGGTCCGACCCGAAAGCCGTCACAAAGGGTCAGAAACGCGAGGTCACCTAGGGAAATATTTCGTCATGAATCGCCGGGAAGCCTTGAAGAAGGGTGGGTGCTGTGCATGGTCCGGGGCCCAGCCGCGGGGCTCCTCGGCGGTGAGCCCGGGGCTGTCAGGAGGTCGCTGCTGCGGCGTCTGCCGCGGCCGCGACGGCGGCGTCGTAGCGGTCCAGGGCAACCTCGGCCATCAGCCGGGAGGGCAGCAGCGGTTCCGTCACCACGTCCGCTTTTGCCTTGGCCAGCTGGTCATGAAAGAACCCGTGGGCCAGCAGGTACGAGGCAATGATCACGCGTCCCTGCCCCTCCCCGCCGGGGTATTCAGCACGCAGTGAGGCGACGGCGTCGGGCACGGACGGCTTGGCGGCCGCACCGTAGGCGGGGACGATCCTGTTGCCCCGAAGCGCCCTCAGGTGTTCGGCGAGCTCTTCGACGCTGACCGAGGCTTTGGGGTTGGTGGATCCCGCAGCCGCGAGCACCACGGCGTCGTGCTCGGTGGCTCCGGCCTCGCGCAGCCGCTGGTCGAGGATCTCCGCCAGCCTGGGATCAGGCCCGAGGGGATCCGACGCCGAGCTGCCTTCCCGGCCCCGCGCCGCCTTGGCGATGTCCACCTTGGTGTGGAAACCCACGCTGAGCAGCAGCGGCACGATGACGGCCGGCTCCCCTTTCGGCAACCCTGCCATGACATCCACCAGGTCCGGGTCCTGGACGTCAACATAAGCCTCGCGGACGTCCAGGCCGGGGCGCAGTTCGCTGATCCCGGCACGGAGTCCGTTGACCTCGGCAGCGCCCAGCGGGCTGGACGTTCCGTGGGCACAGGCGATCATGATGGGGCTATTCATAGGGGCTAGCGTAACGTTGGAGCCGCCCTATCCGCCCCTTGGAATTCACCGGGACGCCCCATGACCCTCTCATTCAACGCCGTTCTGGTATGGCTGGATCTGGCCGGCGTCTTCTTCTTCGCAGTGTCCGGGTCCCTCCTGGCGGCGCGGAAACAGTTCGACCTCATTGGCTCACTGCTCCTCGCCTCCCTCGTTTCGCTAGGCGGCGGCGTGATCCGCGACATCATCCTCAACAGCGGACCGCCCGCGGCGTTCACCAACCCCGCCTACCTCGCTCCCCCGCTGCTCGCCACCGTGCTGGTGTACTTCCTGTTTTCCAGCCTCCAGCGCTTCACGTCGCTGCTCATCCTGTTCGACGCCGGCGGCCTGGCGCTGTTCTGCATCACCGGAACACTGAAGGCGCTGAGTTTCGGAATGAACCCCGTTTCGGCCGTGCTGCTGGGGGTCACGACGGCGGTGGGCGGCGGCCTCCTGCGCGACATCACAGCCAACGAGGTGCCGCAGCTCTTCGACCCGAAGGACCTCTACGCGCTGCCCGCGTTCACAGGGGCGGCTCTGACCACGATCCTCTGGGTTTCGGGGTCGTTCAACGCGTTCACCGCCGGGGCCGTTGCCGCCGTCGTATTCGCTTTCCGGGTCACTGCGTGGCGCCGATCCTGGTACGTTCCGCTGGCCGTCCGGGGGTGGCACCGGCTCGGGCTGGGGACGGCGGAAAACGGTGGCCGGGATTAGCTAGGATATGAACCATGACTGACATGTTCCTCGAGAAGTTCCGCGCGCTTGTTCCGAAGTATCTCGAAGACGAATGGCAGGAAGAGGACGGACTGTCCGAAGACGAACTCAAAGTCGCACTTGCCGACCACCAGTTCCAGATCCCGCTGGTCCTGAAGGAGTTTTACCAGGCAGTGGGCGGCTGCGAGGACCTCATGGAGGCCTACCACTACTTCTGGGACCCCGAGGAACTCGAAGTTGATGACGAAGGCTTCCTCATGTTCCTCGAGGACGAGGAAGAACAGTTCACCTGGGGTTTCCGCGTGGGCGACCTCGGCGTTCCGGACCCCATTGTGTACCGCCGCAACAACGCCCGCGGCCAGTGGAAGAGCGAAGAGGGCACGTTCTCCGAGTTCGTGTTCGACATGTTCGAGTGGGCGTTCAACGACGAAGAGGACTAGGGGTCCCCGCTGCCTAGATTCCTCCCGCTGCGGCTTAACTCTGCCGTCGTGACCCTGTTTCAAGCCCGAAACCCGGCGACGCGCCATGCGGCCGGCGTGTCTGGCCACAGGCAGCGGTAAATCGGGTCACGACGGCGGAACGCGCCGTTGTGCTGGGCTCACCAAGCCGGGGCGAACGTGCCGTCTGCATGCAGCCGCAGTATGGCGCGGATCTCCTCCACCATGGCTTGGGGACGATGCACCACGTCGTCATAGTAGTAGCGGAGCGTCAACCGACCTCCGAGCATGGTGGCTCTGCTGCGGCGATGGTCTTTCTTGATCTGCCGCGGTTCAAAGTGGGTGGATCCGTCCAGCTCCACCACCAGGCAGTCGCCCACAAGGAAGTCGACTTCGCCCACCCCGGGCAGTTCCACATGCATGCGTACGCTGAGCCCTGCACGGACAAAATACGTGTGTGCCAGTACTTCCAGCAACGAGTCCGCCCTGGGAATCAGTAGGTCCAGCACGGCGCGGGCCCTGCCGTTCCGTTTCCCCGGCAGCTTCCTCCTGAGGAACTCGACCGTTATCAGCCCCCGACATACTGCGGACTGCACCATGACCAGCGATTCCAGCTCCGGCAAGCAGCGCAAGGCGTGAATGAGCACGTCGGCCAAGCCTGCCATAGGTAGGGACGGGTGCCGTGGGTGGACGCAGGGTGAATGGTCCACCACTCCGGGCTTCGGAATGCCGTTCCCGCAGCTCAGGTGCACGGCCCTGGCCGCGTACAGAGTCCAGAGGTTGTAGAACGGGGCGGCGGAGATGCACGTGAGCTGGCCGTTCGAACGAAAAGCCGCCATGACGCCGTAGTCCGCGCTTGAAATCGCGTAGACACCCCTCAACGGCCGGAACAGCAGACCGCTTGCCAGCGCAGCCTCAAGCTCCGGTCGCTGGAATCCGGCGGCCAGCAGCTGACTTCGCTTCGCAGCGCCGCCTCGATGCCGTAAATATGTGTTGAGATCCATTGAGCCATGGTGGATTCGAGATCCAGGCCGCAAAATGGCACGGCCACCATATGTGGACAACCCGCAAGCGCCGTGCCGACCCTGTTTCGACCCACGGGCCCCGCGACGCGCCGTGACCCGGGCGTGTCATCAACGTTCATCAGCAATAGCAGGTCACGACGGCGGAGCGCGGCAGCAAAGGCGCCAGCCAGGGCGTGTGACACGCCGATTAACACCCGATTCGCGTTCGTGACAAAGCTGTCATAGACTAATTCACGGATCCACTAAATGCCTCCGGTGGATCTGATGCGAACGGAGAAATGGCCCCGGTTCGATGCAGCGTATGACTCGTAACACTGCAAAGGACCGGGGCCATTCCGTTTAAGTACGGGCCAACCGCCCCTAGCTGGCGCGGTCCACCACGGCCAGCGCGAAGCTGGTGAGTGAATCCTTGACCACGCCTTCGGGCAGCGGCGCCAGTGCGGCGATGGCCTCATCGGCCCAGGCCCGGGCCACAACCCACGATTCCGCGGTGACGCGGTGGTCTCGCAGGCCGGCCACGGCGGCAGCGAGTGCATCGTCCGAGGAGAGGTCGCCGTCGATCAGTTTCAGGAGTTCGACGGCGGACGCGTCACCTTCGGCGGCAGCGTTGCGGAGCAGCAGCACGGGCAGGGTGGGCACCCCTTCGCGCAAATCCGTGCCCGGGGATTTGCCGGACTTGACCTTGATGCCGGTGACATCGATGACGTCGTCGGCCAGCTGGAAGGCCACACCGATCTTCTCACCGTACTCCACCAGCATCGGTTCGTAGGCTTCGTCGGCACCGGAGAAAATGGCGCCGAGCTGGCCGGAGGCAGCCACCAGGGATCCGGTCTTGTCCGCGATGACGGACAGGTAGTGCTCCACAGGGTCCTCGTCGGGCCGGGGTCCCACGGTTTCGTGCAGCTGGCCCAGGCACAGCCGTTCGAAGGTGCGGGCCTGGATGCCCAGCGCACGCGAGCCGAGTTCGGACACCAGGATGGAGGCCCGGGCGAAGATCAGGTCGCCGGTGAGGACGGCCACGGAGTTGCCCCAGACCTCGTGGGCGGTGGGGGCGCCGCGGCGGAACGGGGCCGAGTCCATCACGTCGTCGTGGTACAGCGTGGCCAGGTGGGTGAGCTCAACAACAACGGCAGCCTGCACCACGGCCGGCCGCGAGGCGTCGCCGAGGTGGGCGCAGAGCAGGGCCAGCAGCGGCCGGATGCGCTTCCCGCCGGCTTCCACCAGGTGGCGCGACGTCGCATCAGCCAGCGGATCGGAGTTGGCAATGGCCTCGCGGAGCTTCTTTTCCACGCGGGCAAGGTTGGTGGTGATGGCGGGGCCGAGCTCCGGGTCTGCCGCGATGGCGGCGAACCCAGCCGGCAGCTGGAGACCTGTGGCGATCGCGGTGGTGTTGGGCTCGGGCTCCCTGGAGTCCGGCAGGCCGTGTCCGGCATGGGTCCAGCTGTGCTTGGCAGAGTTCGTCACGGGTTAACCCTAACTTTTTGGTGCGGAAACCGCGGATGTGTAGCTGGACGGGGACAGGGAGGTGTTGGACGTGGCAGGCACCAGCGCCTCCAGGAGTCTGATCACCCTGTCCTCGAATCCCTTGGCTGATTCATCCGTGACGTTGGCCATCAGCCGGACTACGAACTTCATGAGCGCCGGCAGCGGCATGCCGGTCCGCAAGGCGAGCTTCATCACCGACGGCTTGCCGATCACCGAGGCGAAGGCACGGCCCAGGGTGAAGTGGCTCCCCCACTGGCCGCGCACGTAGTCGGCGTACCCCTTGAAGTGGAGGTCGGCGTCGTCGTGCGTCCACTTGGCGTAGCGGCTCTGCCAGGTGTTGGCGTCGATGATGTATTCGGCCGCAAAGCGGGCGGATTCCATGGCGTAGGAGATGCCCTCGCCGTTGAACGGGGACACCATCCCGCCGGCGTCGCCCAGCAGCAGCAGGCCCGGGTAGTAGTGCGGCGTGCGGTTGAAGCCCATGGGCAGCGCGGCGCCGCGGATCTCGCCCACCTGGTTTTCGGGCGTGAAGCCCCACTCGGCGGGCATGCCGGCGGTCCACTCGCGCAGGACCTGCTTGTAGTCGAGCCGGCCGAATTCCTTGGACGAGTTCAGGATGCCAAGACCCACGTTGGAGGTGCCGTCGCCCACGCCGAACACCCAGCCGTAGCCGGGGAGCAGTTCGCCGTCGCGGCCGGGGAGCTCCAGCCAGCCTTCCATCCAGTCGTCGTCGTGCCGGGGGCTGGTGAAGTAGGTGCGCACGGCCACGCCGAGGGGGCGGTCGTCGCGCTTCTGGATGCCGAGGGACACCGCGGTCCGGGACGAGTTGCCGTCCGCTGCGAGGACGACGTCGGCAAGGAAGTCGCGCGTCTCCCCCGTCTTGCGTCCCGACTCGTCAAGCAGCGCGGCGCGCACCCCGATGACGCGGCCGTCCGGTGAGCGCAGGGCTTCGGTGACGCTGTGCCCTTCCAGGACGCGGGCGCCGGCGGACTCGGCGTGCCGGGCCAGTTCTTCGTCGAAGCCGAGCCGGGTGCGGATCAGGCCGTACGTGGGGAAATCGGAAACTTCCGGCCAGGGCAGTTCAATGGTGCGGCCGCCGGCGATCAGGCGAAGGCCTTTGTTGCGCCGCCAGCCGCCTTCCTCGGGGTGGGGCAGGCCGAGCTTCTGGATCTCGCGGACGGCGCGCGGCGTGAGGCCGTCGCCGCAGACCTTTTCACGCGGGAACGTGGTTTTTTCCAGCACCGTGACGCCGATGCCGGCCTTGGCGAGGTAGTAGGCGGCAGTGGACCCTGCTGGTCCTGCGCCGACGATCAGTACGTTCACGGCAGGTACGGCTAGCTCGCCGGCCGGGTGATGTTGCGGCGGAGCTTCGCCACGGGGCCGGTGTGGTTGGCGATGGCGGCGGCGCTGCCGGACAGGGGCTTGTGCGCGCGGTGGACGGCGACGATGCCGCCGCTGAGGTTGCGGTAGGTGACCTTCTCCCAGCCGGATTCCTGCAGCCAGCCGGCCAGGTGGTCCTGGTCAGGCCAGGCGCGGATGGACTCGGCGAGGTAAACGTAGGCGTCCGGGTTGGACGAGACCTTCACGGCGATGGCCGGCAGCGCGCGCATCAGGTATTCGGTGTACATGGTGCGCCACAGCGGGACCACGGGCTGGGAGAACTCGGCGATCACCAGCTTGCCGCCGGGCTTGGTGACGCGCAGCATCTCGGCCAGGGCCTTCTTGGGCTCGTTGACGTTGCGCAGGCCGAACGAAATGGTGGTGGCATCAAAGGTGTTGTCCGCGAACGGAAGACGGGTGGCGTCGCCGGCGATGAAGTCGATGTCGGGACGGCGGCGTTTTCCAACCTTGAGCATTCCGAGGGAGAAGTCGCAGGCAATGACGTTGATCCCGGCATCCGCGTAGGGCTCACTGGACGTGCCTGTTCCGGCGGCGAGGTCGAGCACGCGCTGGCCCGGCTTCACATCCATGGCTTCGACGACTACCCGGCGCCAGCGGCGCGTCTGTCCCATGGACAGGACATCATTCACGACGTCGTATTTGGGGGCGACGTCGTCAAACATCGTGGCTACTTCGTCCGGACGCTTATCCAAGGATGCTCGGTTCACCATGACATTGTCTCAAATGTTGGGCGGACCCACGAACCACGGCCCGGTCCAGCGCGGCGGCGGGGCCCAAGAAGGTGCTGGCGGCACTCCGGAGTACTGTTATCTCATCATGACGAGTACGTTCCGCGCCGGCATTATTAAGACACTGACAGTCCCTCTGGATGGAAGATCATTCTCCGGGGGGCTGCCGTCATTTCTGGTCCGGGACGATGTCCTCTGCTGGACCCGCCGCGAAGCCGGACTGGTGGGCTTTGGCGAGATCGCCCGCTTCACTGCCACCGGCCCCGAGCGTTTCCTCGAGGCCGACATCTGGTGGCGGCACCTGGTCATCGAAGCGGACATCACCGACTCCGTGGAGTGCCCCGGCACCGGCCCGGTGGCCTTCGGCTCCTTCGCCTTCTCCAAGGTGTCCACGCACCGCTCCCGGCTGATTGTTCCTGAAATCGTTGTGGGGGTCAGGGACGGCCGGGCCTGGCTCACCCAGTTAACGTTCGACGACGGCGAACTCACCGAAGCGGGCGCCCTCGCCGCCCTGCAGCGCTGGCTGGACGCGGACCCGCTGGACGTTGACCCGCTGGACGTTGACCCGCTGGACGTTAGGGGCGGCGCGCCCGCAGCCCCAAGTGCCGACGTCGGACTTCCCCTGGCTGCCCGGCCCGGCGCCGGCTTGACCGCCGAACCGGCTGCCGACGTCGTACCTAAACTCGAAACCGGCTCCCTCAGCGAGCATGACTGGATGGCGGCAGTGGCCGCCGGGGTCGCCGAAATCCGCACCGGCAAGCTCGAAAAGCTGGTGCTGGCCCGGGACATTGTGGCCACGATTCCGGAAGGCGTGAATGCCGCGGAGATCCTCCGCCAGCTGGCCGTCCGGTACCGCGAATGCTGGACCTACGGCGTGGACGGGCTGGTGGGTTCGACCCCGGAGATGCTGATCCAGGTGGAGGGCCGCACGGCCCAGGCGCGGGTCCTGGCCGGAACCCTGGACCGGCGCGACGCCGAGGGGATGGACGGCTCGCCGTTGGAATTCGCCGAACGCGTGCTGGCCGGGTCCGAGAAGCAGCGGCATGAGCACGAGATCGCCATCCAGTCGCTCACGACCCAGCTGGCGCCGTTTTCCGAGGCCATGAACGCGCACAGCGAGCCGTTCATTTTGGAGCTGCCCAACGTGTGGCACCTGGCGTCGGACGTGAAGGCTGAGCTGACCGAGGTGGAGGGCCACGTGCCCACGTGCCTCGCGCTGATCAACGCGCTGCATCCCACGGCCGCGGTCTGCGGAACCCCCACCACGGTGGCCGGGGCGCTGATCCGCAAGCTCGAGCACATGGACCGCGGACCGTACGCTGGCCCGGTGGGCTGGCTGGACGCGGCCGGGAACGGCGAGTGGGGAATCGCGCTCCGCGGTGCCGTCGTCGAGGCGCCGGACACGGTCCGCCTCTATGCAGGTTGCGGCATCGTGGAGGGCTCCCACCCCGAGGCGGAACTCGCGGAAACCTGGGCCAAGTTCCGTCCGATGCTCGAGTCGCTGGGCATCAGCAACTAAAGTTCGCCGCCCCCACCCAACTGACTGGCAGTTAACGTCGCGAAACCGCGTTTTCAGAGCGTTAACTGCGACCCAGTTGGGCGGAGTGTCCGGAGACGCAGACACCAGCCCCTCGCCTAGGCTTGAAATCAGCGGTAGTTTGGTTATCCAATAGTGAAACTAAGTTTTCTGTGATGCACATCTCTTATTCGGCGCTACACTATAAACCGTTTTAGTCACGCATACCCCTGCAACAAAAGGTAAGAAACTATGCAGCCCATGTCCTCCGCCACGGCAAAGCTGGCCGCCAAGGCAGCCGCTTTCCTCGCCGTCGGCGCCCTTTCCCTCACGGCCTGCGGCGGTAGCTCCACCCCTGCAGCGACCCCCGAGGGCGGGGTCCAGCTCATCAACGCCGGCAAGCTGACCGTTTGCTCCGACGTCCCCTACGAGCCGTTCGAATTCCAGAAGGACGGCAAGATCGTCGGCTTCGACATGGACATCGCAGCCGAGGTTGCCAAGGACATGAACGCCGAGCTCAGCGTTGTGGACAGCTCCTTCGAGGCCATCGAGACCGGCACTGCGCTTACGGGCTGCGACATCTCCATCTCCTCCATTTCCATCACGGACACCCGCAAGGCCGTCATGGACTTCTCCACCCCGTACCTGGACGATGACCTGGCTCTCGTTGCCAGCGAGGGCTCCGGCATCAAGTCCCTGGACGACGCCAAGGGCAAGAAGGTCGGCGTGCAGCAGGCCACCACGGGCGCCGACTACGCCACCGAGAAGGGACTCGACGCCCAGCAGTTCGAGGACACCGGCCTCCTGGTCCAGGCCCTGCAGGCCGGCACCATCGACGCCGCCCTGGGCAACCAGTCCGTCCTGGGCTACGCCATCAAGGACGACCCCAAGTTCAAGGCAGTCGAGAAGTTTGCCACCGGTGAGCAGCTGGGCATCTCCATCAAGAAGGGCAACACCGCCATGGCCGAAAAGGTCAACGGAACGCTCAAGCGCCTGACCGACGACGGAACCCTCGAGAAGTTCGAGACCACCTGGTTCGGCGAGGTCGCCAAGTAGCACACACTCCGGCCCGGGCCCTCTAGGCAGGGAAACCCAGGCAGCCCTGTGACCTACCAAGTTGGGGCCCTGTACCGCTGTATGGCAGTCCGCTGTACAAACAGCCTGTACGGGGCCTCAACTGCGCAAACGAATGTGAGAACACCATGGCAATGACCGCACGTCAACGAGCCAAAGTCAGCCTGTACGTCCAGGCCGGAATCTTCGTTGTGGCTGTGGCCGCGCTGATTCTGGCCACGGACTGGAAGACCATCGGCAACAGCGTCTTCAATTTCGCCAAAATCGGCCCAATGTTCCCGGACATTTTCCTGATCGGCCTCAAGAACACCCTGATCTACACGGCCCTGGGCTTCATTGTGGGCCTATCCGGCGGTCTGCTGCTGGCCCTTATGAAGCTCTCCAGCTTCCCGCTCTACCGCTGGATCGCCACCGGCTACATCGAATTCTTCCGCGGCATCCCAGCGCTGCTCGTGTTCATCGCGTTCGGCTACGGCGTTCCGCTCGCGTTTGGCGTGCAGTGGAACGTGACCATTGTGGTGATGATCTCGCTGGGCATGGTGGCTGCGGCCTACATCGCAGAAACGCTCCGCGCCGGCCTTCAGGCCGTGCCCAAGGGACAGCTGGAGGCCGCCCGGTCGCTGGGCATGCCCCAGTGGCGGGCCATGGTGTCCATCGTGATCCCGCAGGCTTTCCGGATCGTGCTGCCGCCGCTGACCAACGAGGTCATCCTGCTGACCAAGGACTCCTCGCTGATCTACGTGCTGGGCCTGACCGCCTCGCAGTACGAACTAACCAAGTTCGGCCGCGACGGCATTTCCAGCCTGGGAGCCGGGCTCACCCCGCTCCTCGTGGCGGGTGCCTTCTACCTGGTGATCACCATCCCGCTGAGCCTTTTGGCCCGGAAGTTCGAAAGCCGCTCCGCGCGGACGAAGCGATAGGCAGGACAGTCATGAACGACGTCGAAAACAACGCACGCGGCACTGCCGTGCACGCCGCCGGGGTTTCCCTCAAGGACCTCCGCAAGTCCTACGGCTCCAACGAAGTCCTCAAGGGCATCAGCCTGGACGTGGCCCCTGGCGAGGTTGTCTGCCTGATCGGCCCGTCCGGCTCCGGCAAGTCCACCCTGCTGCGCTGCGTGAACCTGCTCGAGCAGCCCAACGAGGGAACCATCCACGTGGGCGGTTTCGAGGCGACCGACCCCGATGTGGACATCGACAAGATGCGCCGCAAGGTGGGCATGGTGTTCCAGCAGTTCAACCTGTTCCCGCACCTGAACGCCCAGCAAAACTGCACCATCGCCCAGACCAAGGTGCTCAAGCGCTCCCAGGGCGAGGCCGACACGGTGGCGCGCGCCAACCTCGAACGCGTGGGCCTGGGCCACCTGGCAGACCGCTTCCCGGACCAGCTCTCCGGCGGCCAGCAGCAGCGCGTGGCCATTGCCCGTGCGCTCAGCATGGACCCCCAGCTCATGCTGTTCGATGAGCCCACCTCGGCCCTTGACCCGGAAACCGTGGGCGACGTGCTGTCTGTCATGCGGAACCTGGCCAAGGAGGGCATGACCATGCTGGTGGTGACCCACGAGATGGGCTTCGCCCGCGAAGTGGCCGACCGCGTGGTCTTCATGGACGGCGGCGTGGTGGTGGAGGAAGGCGTGGCCGAGCAGGTCATCAGCGCCCCCAAGCAGTCCCGCACCAAGGAATTCCTGAAGCGCGTCCTGGACCCGACCCACATCGACATCTCCGAGTAAGACACGCTCCCGGCGGGCAAATGCCCTGGCGCTGCAGGATTCCCGCAGCTCCAGGGCATTTGCGCGTCAGGACTCAGGCCGCCGGCGCCTCAGTTCCCCGCGGCGCGCACGACCACCACCTCAAAGTCCAGGTCGAAGTAGCGGCCCACCCATCCTTTGGCCCCCGTGATACCGAACGAATAGCGGTCCAGGTGGCCCGCCCGGGCCAGCACTTGGATGCGGTCAGGATTTTGGGCTTCCCAGGACGAGACGGGCAATTGCACGGGAGCGACAACCCCATGCATGGACACTGTCCCGACGAGCACCATCCCGCGTTTGTCCTCCCTGACGGCAGTGGAAGTGAACTCGATGCGCGGAAAGTCGGCCACATCCAGCAGTCCCGGACCCTTGACGTCGCGGTCGCGCTTCGCATTGTCGGATTTGAAACTGGCGGCATCGATGGTCGCCATGGCCCGGCACTCAGAGAGCGATTCCGCAATATCCAGTCGCCCGGACGCGATGCTAAATTCGGCTCGCACCTTGCCCAGGCCGAACATATGCCGGCTTGTGTAAGTGACCCTGGAACGGACACCGTCGATGCGGTAGGTGCCTGCGGTGGGCATGCTGGGGGTTTTTGTGGCTGGCTGGGTGGTCATGGCGGTTTTCCTCTTGGCTTTGGCCCGAATCCCCTCTCGGGCAATTGCTGATGTATCAACAACTTTGCTCCTGCTATGCTGACATGTCAACAACTTTTACCAGCCGTCCGTGAAAGGAACACCAAATGCCCAAGCCCCGCTGGTTGAGCAAGGACGAGGAGGAAGTCTGGTTCGCCTACATCCTCTTTAGCCGCCAACTGGCAGCGGGCATGGAGCGGCAGTTGGCGGGGAGCGGCGTCTCAGGCGCCGATTACCAGATGCTTGCCCCCCTGGCCGAAGCCGGGGCAGCCGGCATGCGCCCCCGGGACCTCGGACACAGCGCGGGCTGGGACCGCAGTCGACTGGCGCACCAGCTGCGACGGATGGAGCAGCGCGGCCTTGTCACCCGCGAACAGGCGGAAGACGACGCCCGCGGCATAGTGGTCCACCTCACGGAAGCCGGGCGGGCCGCACTGCGCGCGGCATCGCCGGGGCACATCGAATGGGTCCGGGAGAACTTTCTTGAGCTGATAACTCCAGCTGAACGGCGGATGTTAGTTGAGCTCTCCGAACGCGTCATGGCCAAGCTCGAGCCCGAGTCGCGCCCCCGCTAACCCGCCAGCAAGCCCCGGACTGCTTCCGCCACTGCGGCCTTGATGCGGCCGTGCAGCTCCCGGAGGCCATGCCGGTCGGTGCGGACCTCAATAATGCTCCGCCCCGACCGCGGTGCGGCGAGCGCCTCGGCGAGTTCCGCCGTCGTACTTACCGCACAATGTCCGACGCCGTACGCTGCGGCGAGCGCCGCGATGTCCACTGTGTGCGGGGTGCCGAAGAGGCGTTCGACGGCGTTCCCGTACGTTCCGGCTTCCTGCACGGCTCCGTGCTCCAGGAGGTTGAAGATGGCCCCGCCGGCGTCGTTCAGCACCACGATCCGCAGGAGGGGGTCATTCTCCGCGAAGCCCAGGAGCAGGCCGCCGGCGTCGTGCAGGAAGGTGACGTCGCCTGCCAGGAGGGTGGTTTCCTGCCGGCCGCCCCACGCGATGCCCGTGGCAGTGGAGATGGTGCCGTCGATCCCGGCGAGGCCGCGGTTGGCGAAGACCGTGGCATGCGGTTCGGGCAGGGGCTGGCCGGCGAGGTCCACGTCCCGGATGCCGTTGGAGGACCCCAGCATCAGCTGGCCGCGCGCGTGCTTCCACACCAGCGCGCCGACGGAGGGCCCGGTTGCCGCTGTTTCCCCGGACAGGACCTGGTCGAGCGCGTGCTGGGCGGCGGCACCGGCCAACAGCCAGGTATCCAGCCAGGCCGAGGAGCCGCGGCCGGAGAAGTCGGCGAGATCCGCGAGGTTGTCCAGCGGGAGTTCGGTCCGGCGGCCCGGTTCGTACCAGGCCACGGGAACCGGCTGGTACAGGGCCGCGGGGACGTCGGCGCGGGCCAGGAGTGCGGAGACGGGGCGGGACAGGGTGGGCCGGCCGAAGAGGACCACGCGCTCGATCGGCTGGGCGGCATCCGGGCCGAAGTGCTCAAGCAGGAGACGGTACGGGCCCACGGCATTCGGGCCGAAGCGTGAGTTGGAGGATGGTTCGGCGAGCAGCGGCAGGCCGTGGGCGCGGGCGAAGGCTTCGGCGACCGGACCGGCGTCGTGCCCTGCCAGCACCACGGTGCGCCGTTCTTCCAAGGTGGCCGGCGCGGGCGCAAGGGCCATGGGCTCCGGGCCGCGTCCGATCCGCCACGTCCTGCGGCCCGCTGCTTCCGGCAGGTGGTCGCCGGCGGCCGGGACCAGCGGATCACGGAAGGCCAGGTTCAGCTGCACGGGCCCGGGCGCGACGTCTTCGAACACGCCGGTGGCAGCGCTGAGGGCGGTCTCCACCGCGCGTTCCGGGTCGGTGCCCGCGGGGACGTCGGCGGCGAACCGCACGTGCTCGCCGAAGAGGTCAAGCTGGACGGTGGTCTGGTTGGCGCCGGTGCCGCGAAGCTCATCGGGCCGGTCGGCGGACAGCACCACCAGCGGCACGGCGGCGTGGTTGGCCTCCATCACGGCGGGCATGAGGTTTCCGACGGCGGTGCCGGACGTGGTGAGCACGGCGACCGGCGCTCCCGTGGACAGGGCAAGGCCAAGGGCAGTGAACCCGGCGGAGCGTTCATCGATCCGGACCAGGAGTTCCAAGCGGCCGGCGGCGTCGGCTTCGGCAAGCGCATAGGCCATGGGTGCGGACCGCGATCCCGGCGAAACCACCACGTACCGGACGCCGCCGTCGAGCAGGGCGGACACGGCAACCCTGGAAGCCTGGATAGCGGTCAGGGCGCCCTGCGCTGCCTCGGTGCGCGTGACAGTATCCGCATCGCCGCGGGTGTCCGGTGCTGCTTCGGGGTCCTGTGCTGCTTCGGCCGGGGCGCCGGTGGCGTCACCTTCGGAAAGAGGGGCGTCGTCGGCAGCGGCATAGGCATTGAGCGGGTCCAGCGGGTTCTCGGAAGTCACCAATCCAGTCTCCCATCAACCCCAACGCTCTCTCACTTCCTGCACCCCAAACCCCAACGCTCTCTCACTTCCTGCCGCCCAATCCCCAACCCTCTCGCACTTCCTTCAACGCAGTGAGAGAGGGACGCAAGAAAGCCGACAGATAGTGAGAGAGCGTCTCAAGAAAGACCCCCAACAAGTGAGAGAGCGTGGCGGGGAGGGCGCGGCTCACACGAGTTAGGTAAACTGCAGCAAAGCAGTGTTTTCCCATCCGGAGGATCAGCCCATGAACCGCAAGGCCACCGCGCTGGACGTCGCCAAGCTGGCGGGTGTCTCGCGCAGCGCTGTGTCGCTCGTGCTCAACGGGCGGGGCGACGGCAACGTGGCCGCAGAAAGCCAGCAGCGCATCCGGGAAGCAGCAGCAGCGCTCAATTATTCGCCCAACAAAATTGCCCTGAGCCTGCGCAACCAGCAGTCGCGGATCATCGGGATCGTGTCGGACGAGGTGGTCACCAGCCCGTTCGACGGCAACATCATCGCCGGCGCGGATGCCGTGGCGCGGTCGCACGGCTTTGTCACCGTGGTGATGGATACGGAGCACGACGAGTCCCGGGACGAAGGTGCCGTGGAAACCCTGCTGGACCGGCAGGTGGACGGGCTCATGTACGTGACGGTGGGGCTGCGTCCCCTGAACGTGCCGCCGAACATGGCCCGGGTCCCGTCGATCCTGGCCAACTGCTTCGATGACCGCCCCGATGCAGGCCTTCCGGCCGTCATCCCGGACGAGGTCCGGGGCGGGCGGGAAGCCGCTGAACACGTGATGGCCCTCGGCCACCGGGACATCGCCTTCCTCGCCGGTGATTCCCTGACTCCCGCCGCGCCCCGCCGGATCGAAGGCTACCGCGATGCCTTCAAGGCCGCGGGCCTGCCGGTGAACGAGGACCGGGTCATCCAGGTGGGCTGGGACATTGACACCGGCTTCCACGGCGCCATGAAGCTCCTCGACGGCATGGAACCGTCCACCCGCCCCACCGCGATCCTGTGCGCCAACGACCGTCTGGCCATAGGCGTCGTGCTGGCCTGCTACCGGCTGGGGCTGAACGTCCCGCAGGATGTTTCCGTGATGGGCTACGACGACGAATTCCGCGTCGCCAAGGCCATGGTCCCCGCGCTCACCACCATGGCCCTTCCGCTCCGGGAGATGGGTGCCGCGGCCATGACCGCGCTGCTCGCCGAGGTGGCGACCACTCCAAACGGGAAGAACGACGACGACGGCGGCTCGGGTGCCGGCGCTGACCCCGCGGCCAGCGCCAGTCCGGCTGCTAGCGCCGAGACGATGGTTCCCTGCCGCCTCGTGGTCCGGGATTCCACCGGCCCCGTACCGGCCGGTCGGTAACACCCGGCCGGTCGAAACACCCGTCCGGTAACACCCGCCCCGTCTGTAACACGCAGCCGAACTGTAACAGCGGGCCGGGTCCAAGACCCCGGGTGCGCCCGCCAAACAGGCAGGCGCACCCTGGGCCGCACACGAAGAGTCAGCCGTGGGCTGCGGGCTGCTCCAGTTCCCATACGTCAGCCGTGGCCCCGGACGGAAGGTGCAGCTGCCATTCCTCCCCCGCTGCCGGGTAAGCACGCAGGGTTGTGGCGACTGAACCCGACCGGTAGACCTCCACCAATGAGGCGTCCACGAATATCCGCAACTCCTCCCCCGGTGCGATGGATCCGCTGAAGACCGTCTGGCGGCTGCCGTTCCCCACGAGCAGGACCTCGACGGCGGTGTCCCCGCCGCCAGCACCGGCATCACCGGCATCACGGGCATCACCAGCAGAGCCAGCTCCGCTCGCAGTAACCAAGGCTTCGGCAAACGGAGGCAGCACAACGGTTCCACCCGCCTGGCTGGCCGTCTGCGCTCCACGGTAGGCGTCGATTTCGGGGGCCGGGCTGACGGCAAGGGCGCCGTCGACCACCGAGAGTTCACGCGGGAAAGTCAGGACACCGGCCCAGCCGGCGACGTCAATTTCGTCCTGGCTGCGGCCGCGGCGTCCGTCGCGGCCGGGTCCCTCATTGGCCCAGCCCCACAGCAAGGCCCGGTCCTCCAATGCCACGATCTGGGGCGCATAGAAGTCGCGCCCGAGGTCCGACTTCCCGCCGCCGCGGGGCGAGAAGACCGGCAACCCGGACTCCGGGTCCTCCGTCAGCGAACCGACCAGGTGGCCCACGCCGTTGGCGTGTTCGTGCGCGTCACCCGAGAGCCAGAGCGAGAACATCATGAGCCAGGTTCCGGTATCGCCTGAGGAGTCGCCGGACTCGCGTGAGTCCGAAGAGTCCCCGGAGGAATCAGGCACCCGCACCAGCTGCGGGCATTCCCAGATCTCGGCCGGCGTGAACTCGGCGGCCACCGGGTTCTCCGAGGTCAGCCAGATGCCCTGGTACTTCCAGTCGGACATGTCCTCCACCGTGTACAGCAGCAGCGCTGCGTGCCCGTCGGCGAGGCCGGCGCCCTGCATGGCGTACCGCTTGCCGTTGAACCGGAAGATGAACGGGTCGCGCACCGCAGTGACCTGCCCGTCAGCCGGCATCGAGGCGGCCACGTGGCCGGTCTGCTCCCAATGGGCCAGGTCTTCCGAGCCGCGGGCGATGACCACCTGTGAGTGGCCCCCGTCGCCACGGACGCCCGAGTACGCCGCGGTGGGAACACCGCCGTCGTCCGTCACCACGCCGGTCCAGCAGCCGTACTCATCCGGTCCGCCGTACTGCGGGCGCAGCGCCACCGGGTGTTCCTCCCAGCGCACCAGGTCGGCCGAGCTCACATGGCCCCACGCGATCCGGTGGTGCCGGGCGGAGTCCGGGTTGTACTGGAAGAACACGTGGTACCGGCCGTTGATGTGGCTGATGCCGTTGGGATCGTTGATCCAGCCCTGCGCGGGACGCGGGTGGAAGTGCGGGAAGGCGGGGTCGGTGTGGGCGGCGGCGACGTCGTCGAAGCGCATGGCGGCGAGGTCCGGGGAGGGCATGGCAGGGCCTTTCGGTGAAGAGGTTATTTTCCGGTGCCGGCCGTGAGGCCGTCCTGGAGTACGCGCTGGCCGAACATAAAGACCACCAGCGCCGGAATCATGGACAGGACCACGCCTGCGAGCACCACGGAAATGCTTCCGGTCCCCAGGTTGCCCTGGAGCGAGACAAGTCCCAGCGGGAGCGTGAAGTTTTGCTCGGAGATGGTCAGGATGAGCGGGCGGAAGAACTCGTTCCAGTGGAAGTTGAATGCGAGGATTCCCACGATCGCCATGCCGGGCATCGCCAGCGGAGCATATACGGAACGGAACGTCCGCCAGGGCGAGGCGCCGTCGATCGAGGCGGCCTCGGCCAGCTCGGCGGGGAGCCCCATGAAGTACTGGCGCATCAGGAAGGTGCCGAACGCCGTCGGAATGGCCGGCAGGATCAGCGCCAGCAGCGTGTCGGAGAGGCCCATGCCGCGGATCAGCATAAAGACGGGCACGATCGTGACCTGCATCGGCACCATCATGGTTGCCAGCACGATCGAGAAGAGTGCGCCGCGGCCGCGGAACTTCAGGTGCGCGAAGGCGTAGCCTGCCATCGCCGCGGACACCATCTGGCCCACCGCGATCAGCCCGGTCACCAAGGCGCTGTTGAGGACGAGCAAGAAGATATTCAGCTGCTGGAATACTTCACCGTAGGACGTGAAGTCCGGGTTCCACGGGAAGAACGACGGCGGCAGCTTGAAGGATTCCGACGGCGACCGCAGCGACGTGGACAGGGTCCACAGCACCGGGCCCAGCGTCAGGGCGGCCGCGATCAGCAGCAGGACGATGCGGATGGCGAAGTTCCAGCTGAACCTGCGCCGGTTGGGGGACGTTTCCGGGAGGCCTTCGGAAAGCCGGGGTGAATGCCCAGCCAGGCCGTGGTCTGTTGTGGTTGTCATGGCTGGCCTTACTGGTAGAAGACGAATCGTTTGCTGAGCCGGAACTGCGCGGCCGTGATGGCCATGATGATCAGGGTGAGAAGCACGCCGACGGCGGACGCCTGACCGAACTCGAGGCGCTGGAAGGCCGATTCGAAGATGACCATGACGGCGGTGCGGGTGGAGTCACCCGGGCCGCCGCGGGTCAGCACGTAGGGCTGGTCGAACACCTGCAGGGCGTTGATGATCGCCATCACCGACGCCACCAGGGTGGTGGGGCTCAGCAGGGGCAGCGTCACGTACAGGTGCTTGCGCCAGCCGGTGGCGCCGTCGATCGATGCCGCTTCGTATGTCTCAACGGGAATGGATGCCAGGCCGCCGATGAACAGCAGGAAGGAGAACCCGAAGTTCTGCCACACGTACACAAGGATCACGACGGCGGCGGACCCGCCCGGCGTGGTCAGCCACGGCACCGCGGGGATGCCCACGAGGGACAGGAACCAGTTGACCACGCCGAACTGTTCGTTGAAGAGGTACCGCATGAAGATGGAAACGGAGGCCGCGGACAGTATCAGCGGGAAGAAGAAGGCCGAGCGGAAGAAGACCCGCAGCCACGCCGGCATCTTCTCCTGCACCATGATGGCCAGCGCCAGGGCGAGCCCCAGCTGGAGGGCCACGGCCACCACCACGAACAGGATGGTGTTCAGGAAGGACACCCGGACTGTGGGGTCCTGGACCACTTCGGAAAAATTGTCGAAGCCCACGAAGGTGGGCGCCGAGATGATGTCCCAGCGGAAGAAGGCGAGGACCATGGAGGCCACAATCGGGATCAGGGTGAACAGCCCCATGCCGAGGATGGTGGGGGCCAGGAAGATCCAGGCTAGCCAGCGCTGGCTCTGCCGTGACTTGGCGGTGGGTTGGTGCTGGGGCGGGGCGTTGGGGTCAGGCGTCGTCGGTTCGCCGGCTACCCCTTTGCCGGACTGCCTCTTGCCGGACTCCCCTGCCATGCGGCGGGTGATGGTGCTCATGACTGCCTCCTCAGGGCCAGTTCAAGGTCGCGCTGCATGGAAGCGAGGGCCTGCTTGAGCTGGCGCTCGTCGCCGCTGACAGCCAGCGATACGTTCTTCATCAGGGCCGTTTCGACGGCGGCCTGCTGCGGCGGCGCCGGGATGGGGCCGGTGGCGGGGAACCGGTCCAGGGTGTCGTAGAAGACCTTCCAATTGGCGGGCCCCTTGCCGGAATAGAGCTGCTCGTTGACCATGGAGCGCCGCGCCGGCGTCGTGGCCGGGTTGGGGAAGATCAGTTCCATCGCCTCGCGGCTGGAGCTGAACTTGATCCACTCCCAGGCGGCGTCCTTGTCCTTGGCGGTCTTCATGATTGCGTAGCCGGCGGTGCCGAACTGGTGGCGCTGGGTCTTCCAGCGCGGGAAGAACTGGACGTCGAAATCGCTTTCGCCCATCCCGGCCTCGTGCAGCCCCTGCACCCAGTAGCCGCCGGCAGGCGTCGTCCCAATGCGGTTGGACGCGAACAGGCCGACGAGCGAGCTGCCGCCGCCTTCCTCCGGACGGACACCGAGCCCGTCCTTGACCAGCCCGCGCAGGTAGTCGAAGGACTCGAATACGCGGTCGTCATTGGCGTTGGGCTCCAGCCACTGATACCCGCCCGAACGGAGGCTGCGGGAGGGATCGTTGGCGTAGAAGCCGTCCCAGAGCCACTCCCCGCCGGCGGACCTGGTCTCCTTCAGGAAGCTGGTGTCGTTCGCGTAGAGCCACGGCACCACACCGCCGAAGAGCCGGTTGGTCCAGTAGTACGGGGTGAAGTCCGAGGTGCGGGCCTTGCGCATGGCGGCGAGGCTGTTGCGGAAGTCCAGGTGGGTCCAGTCGTCCGCCGGGCGCTCCAGCCCTGCCTGCGCGAACGCGGTGGTGTTGTAGTACATGTTGGCCGCGTTCCAGTCCATCGGGAGCTGGTACAGGCTGCCCTTGTACATAAAGGCCTCCACCAGGCTGGGGTGGACGTCGTCGAAGAACTCGGCCATGTCCGCGGCGTCGCGGCGCACATACTCGTCGAGCGGATGGGCGAGCTTCTCCGCGAACAGCTGGGCGCCTTCGGTGGCCACGTAGACCACGTCCGGCGGCGTGCCTGCAGCCACCATGGTGAGGATCTTGGTGAAGAAGTCTTTCCAGTCCACGGCCTGGATGGCCTGGACCTTGACCCTGATCTCCGGGTGGAGTCGGGTGAAAGCGTCAATGGCGCGCTGGCGGGCGGCGGCGTCCGCGGCGGTGCCCATGATGGCGATGCTGAGGCTGTTGTCCCCGCGGCCCGGAATGTCCGTCCCGGAGAGACGCGGCCACGATGCCACGGTAGCTCCGATAATTCCCGCGCCGAGGGCACCGAGGGCGGTACGGCGGGTGATTTCCCGCAGGTGCCCGTTTGTGGCTCCGGTCATGTCAATTTCCTTCCTAACACGTGTTAGGAACTGTAGATGACGGACCTAACACGTGTCAAGCGTCACAACCTGACTCCTTCAATGCGACGCTCTCTCACATCCTGCCGCCCAACCCCGGACGCTCTCTCACTTCCTGCTGCTCAATCCCGGACGCTCTCTCACATCCTGCCGCCCAACCCCGGACGCTCTCTCACTTCCCCAGGTGAGGCCCAGGTGAGGCCCAGGTGAGACGGTTGGCCTGGCGTGATGGAATCAAGGGATGGAGATCCGTCCCTACGCCGAAACCGATGCCGAAGCGACCCTGAACGTGTTCCTCGCGGCGGTGACGGAGACGGCTTCGCTGCACTACTCAGCGGCTCAGATCGCCGCATGGGCGCGCCCGGCTGTGCGCGATGTCAACCAATGGGACTCCGCAAGGAAGGCGCTCAATACCTACGTGGCAACCCTCGGGGGCGAAGTCGCCGGCTTCTCCGACGTCAGAGACGATGGCTACATCGACATGATGTTTGTCGCTCCCAAGTTCGGTCGACGCGGTATGGCCGGTGCCCTCCTGGCGCATCTCCAGAGCATCGCAGCGGGGGCCGGCGCATCCGAGCTGTCCACCAACGCGAGCATCACGGCACGGCCATTCTTCGAGCAGCACGGGTTCGTCGTGGTCGCCGAGCAGCGCCCCATCACACTGGGCGTAAAGATGACCAACTACAAGATGGTGCACCCGCTCTAGAGCCGGTTCAACCCAAGGACCGCTCCGTTGGCGCTCCCGGAGGTGCACGCGAACTTCCATGCCCCCATAGTCCCGTGAGGCGATCCGCAGGCGCCGCCGTCGCCGGGGTGAAAGCCGCCGCAGGAGCTCCTTGGCGAGGGGGCGCTACGAGGACAGTTACCGACTCTGCTACGTCCGCCGCCCGGAAGGATCATCGTTATGCTTGCGGAGCAGATCGGCTGAGGGCTCCGGCAGTAAGTGAGAGAGCGTTTGGGAAAAACCGGCAGTAAGTGAGAGAGCGTTCCTGAGGGCTACATGCTCTCCGGGGTTTCGATGCCCAGCAGGTCGAGCCCCTCGGAGAGCCTGTGGAGGACCAGTGCGCACAGGGCAAGCCGCGACTCACAGACGGACTCTTCGGCCTTTAGCACAGGGCACTGGTCGTAGAAGGACGTGAACAGCTGGGAGAGCTCGAACAGGTACGCACACAGCCGGTGCGGCTCGAGCAGTTCCCCCACCTTTCGGAGGGTCGCCCCATATTCGAGCAGGTGCAGGGCCAGGGCACGCTCGGCGGGTTCGACGACGGCGATCGTCGCGGCCGCCGTCGGCTCGCCGGCCGCCCCGCCGACAGACACCGCCCCACCGGCAGACACCGCCCCGCCCGCGCCCGCCGTCGGCTCGCCAGCCGCCCCACCGGCAGACACCGCCCCGCCCGCGGCCACAGCCTCGCCGGCCTTTCGCACGATGGAGCGGATCCGCGCGGCGGCGTACTGCACGTAGGGGCCGGTATTGCCGCTGAGTGCCAGCATGCGGTCGAAGTCGAATACATACTCGGTATCGTGACCCACGGAGAGGTCGGCGTACTTCACGGCTCCGATGCCCACCTGCCGGGCGGTCACGGCACGCACCTCCTCCGAGAGATCCGGGCGGCTCGAGTCCACCACGGCGCGGGCACGGTCCACCGCTTCGTCCAGCAGGGCCATGAGCTTCACCGGGGTGCCGGAACGGGATTTCAGGATCTTGCCGTCTTCGCCCAGTACGTTGCCGATCTGCACGTGGGTGGCCTCGACCGCGTTAGGCAGCCAGCCGGCCTCGCGCGCCGTCTCCATGACCATCCGCAGGTGGACGTTCTGCGGCGCGCCCACCACGTAGAGGATGCGGTCGGCGTGGAGTTCCTGGACCCGGTACCGGATGGTGGCGAGGTCCGTCGTTGCGTACCCGTACCCGCCGTCGGACTTGCGGATAATGAGCGGCAGCGGCTCGCCGTCCCTGCCCGTAAACCCGGCCGGGAAGGTGCACAGCGCCCCCTCGCTGACGCGGGCCAGGCCACGCTCCTCCAGTTCCTGGCACAGCTGTGCTAAATGGGCGTCATACGAGCTTTCACCCGCGATGTGGTCGTCCTGGAGGCTGACTCCCAGCGTGGAGTAGATGGCGTTGAAGTACACCTTCGAGTGGTCCACCAGCCGCTGCCAGACCTCTAGTGTCTCCTCGTGGGCCGACTGGAGTGACACCACACGGAGCCGGGCACGCGTCGCGAAGCTGTCCGGGCCGGAATCGGACGCGTCGAACTTTGCCCGCGCTGCCTGATAGAACGCACTGGGGTCCTCCACCAGCAGCGCCGCCTCGGGCGAATCCTCCCCGATCTCCAGCCAGTGCTCAATCAGCATGCCGAACGGCGTGCCCCAGTCGCCGATGTGGTTCTGCCGGATCACCGTGTGGCCCAGCGCTTCGAGGACGCGGACCAGGCTGTCCCCCACCACGGTGGTGCGGAGGTGCCCCACGTGCATTTCCTTCGCAACGTTTGGGGAGGAATAGTCGACGACGACGCGCTGGGCGTGCGCCGCCGGCCCGCCCTGCGGCCGGGACGCCTGGGCGTTGAGTAGCTCCTCAATCCAGGTGCCGTCGAAGGTTAGGTTGATGAATCCGGGGCCGGAAATTTCGACGCCGGTGCACATGCCGTCGAGCTCCAGTGCCTCAACAATGCGTGTCGCAGCGTCCCGGGGCGGCAGGCCGACCTTTTTGGCCAGCGCCATGGCGGCGTTGACCTGGATGTCCGCG
This sequence comes from Arthrobacter oryzae, assembly GCF_030812315.1. Lineage (GTDB taxonomy): Bacteria > Actinomycetota > Actinomycetes > Actinomycetales > Micrococcaceae > Arthrobacter > Arthrobacter oryzae_B. The sequence goes on from NZ_JAUSSM010000013.1 coordinate 28,199, forward strand.
AACTGCGACGGCCGGACCACCGGGTCCGTGTCCCGGAACTCCTCGCCGAACGCTTGGGCAATAGCTGCCTGGACTCTGGGGACAACCATCTCAGCCGGATTATTCACATGCTCAAATTATCAGGCCGGGCCCCTTCCGACGCTCTCTCACTTCCCGCGGTTAAATCCGGGACGCTCTCTCACTACCTGCCGCCAAAAAGGCGACGCTCTCTCACCTCCCGGCCGCGCGGCCAGAAAAGTGAGAGAGCGTCACCAAGAAGCCCACGAAAAGTGGGAGAGCGTCGGGCCTTTAGCCGCGGAAGACCTGGACCACCGACGGGCGCGGGGCGCGGGCCTGGCCACGCGCCGGCGTCGTGCCTGCCGGAACGTAGTCCGGGAAGTACGAGTTGGGCGCGTCGAACGTGCCTTCCTCCCCCGGGTGCTGCACGGCCACGAACACGGTGCGCTCGTCGTCGTGGATGATCGGTCCGCAGGTTTCGGCGTCGCGCGGCACGGCCAGGAACTGTTCCACCTTGCCGCGCTCGGCGCCGTCCAGGGTGACCTTGAACAGGCCGTCAGCCTTGCCGATGCCGGAGGGGGCGCCGTCGGTGGAGATCCAGAGGTTGCCCACGGAGTCGAATGCGAGGTTGTCCGGGCAGGAGATCGGCGAGACCTTGTTAACCGGGAAGCCGGAGAAGTAGGTGACGTCGCCCTGGGCAGGATCGCCGCAGACCATCAGCAGGTTCCAGGTGAACTGGGTGGACGTCTGGTCCCCGGTCTCGGTGATCTCCACAATGTGCCCGTCACGGTTCTGATTGCGCGGGTTAACCTCGTTGGCGCCTTCCTTGCCGGCCTTGCCGCGGTCCGAGTTGTTGGTGCAGGCGACGTAGACCTTGCCGGTGTGCAGGCTTGGCTCGACGTCCTCGGCGCGGTCCATCTTGGTGGGGCCCACCTTGTCCGCGGCCAGCCGGGTGTAGACCAGGACCTCTTCGACGGACATGCCGTCCACGGCCGAGACCCCGTTTACCACCAGTGGCAGCCACTCGCCGGTGCCGTCGAAGGCGCCGTCGGCCGGTACCGCGCCGGTGCCGGTGATCTCAGCCGCCGGCGAGTTGCCGGTGAATTTGGCCACGTACAGGTTGCCGGCGGACAGCAGCGTCATGTTGTGCTTGCGGTCGCCCTCACGGTACTTGTCCTTGGAGACAAACTTGTAGAGGTAGTCGAAGCGCTCATCGTCGCCGGAGTAGGCCACCACGTGACCGGACTCGGCCACGATCACGTTGGCGCCTTCGTGCTTAAAACGGCCCAGCGAGGAGTGCTTCTTCGGCGTGGACGTGGGGTCGAACGGGTCCACTTCCACGATCCAGCCGAAGCGGTTGGCCTCATTCGCGTAACCGGCGTTGCGGGTGTCCCAGCGCTTCTCGTCCAGTTCCCACTTGCGCGCCGTGGCCGACGACGTCAGGCCGTAGCGCTTGTCCTCGGCGGTGGTGCCGGGCGCCGCGAAGTAGCCTTGGAAGTTCTCCTCGCCGGAGAGGATGGTGCCCCACGGCGTGGTGCCGCCGGCGCAGTTGCCGAGGGTGCCCTTGATCCAACGGCCGGCGCTATCGTCCTTAGTCTTGACCAGGGGGGAGCCCGCCGCGGGGCCGGTGAGCTCGTAGACCGTGCTGTTCAGGTAGCGGCGGTTCAGTTCCGCGCCCTTAACGTAGGTCCAGGGCTGGTTCTTGTTCTTGCGCTCAAGCTCCACCACGGACAGGCCGTGCGCGGCTGCCCCCACAGCGCGCACGTCGGCTGCCGGCATGGTGGACGGGAACATGATGGCGTCGTTGGTGTATTCGTGGTTCGCGAACAGCACGGCGCGGCGGCCCTTGGTGCCGGGGATTTCCAGGATGTCCGTGTAGTCGCAGTTGTAGCCGAACTGCTTTTCCTGCGCGGCGGCCGTCTGGTTGTTGAGGTCGAACTCAGGGGTTCCGTTGAACATCGGGTCACCCCAGCGGATGATCGGCTGCCAGGTGAAACCTTCAGGGACTGTGACGGCGTCGACGGCGGCATCCACCGGAGCGATCGCGGTGAACTGCAGCTTGGACTTGCCGAAGCCGTCCTTTGCTGCGGCGGCGAGGCCGGTGCCGCCGTCGGCCACTGCCGTTCCGGCGGACGTTGCGGCACTGCCCAGCACGACGGCGAGGGCGCCGGCGGCGCCGAAGCCGAGGGCGGCGCGGCGGGACATGGTGGCCGAGGCGATGTCGCGGAAGTAGCTGTTCGAGCTGGTGTTGCAGACTTCGCCCGAGCAGGCGTTGTCGCACTTCAGCGCGCAGGTGACGGGGCTGCGCTTGCCTTTGGTGTGGCCGAGCATGGGGAGCAGGGCAAACTTGCGTCCGGTCGTTTCAGACATGGGGGGCCTTCCAAGGAATCCGATGAGGTCCCGCCCACCCTGTCAGTCGGTTCCAACCGGGAGCCGACAACCAGATGAAGACCCGGTGAACCGGCAGTGACCTACGAAAGGTGAGAGAGCGTCCCGGGAAAACCCACAGGAAGTGAGAGAGCGTTCGGTTGTTGGGTTAGCGGGCGGCCAGCGACGCGTGCACGCGGCGGAGGCGGTCCAGCCACCAGTCCCGGCGGTCGGCGGGGGCGGCGAACTCCTCGAGCAGGCCGGCGTCGGCCGTGACGTCGCGGAGGCGGATGGCGCCGTCGTCGGCCACGAGGGAATCCCGCGTGACGTCGGCCGCGAGCAGGGACACCGTTCCCAGCCCGCACGCGTACGGCAGCTCCGGCAAGGAAGCCGCCAAGGCCAGCCCGGCGCGGATCCCCACCGAGGTGTCCAGCGCAGAGCTCACGACGGCAGGCAGCCCGGCCTGCGCCACGATGTCCAACGCGCGCCGCACTCCCCCGAGCGGCGCCACCTTGACCACAATGAGGTCCGCCGCGCCCGCCCGAGCCACACGCAGGGGATCCTCCTCCTTGCGCACGCTTTCGTCCGCGGCGATCAGCACGGGGATGCCGGCTGCCCGCAGCTGCCGGCGCACCTCGGCGAGTCCCTCAATCGACGGCACTGGCTGCTCGGCGTATTCAAGCCCGACGGCGGACAGCCGGGTCAGTGCCGCAACGGCCGTGGGCACGTCCCACCCTCCGTTCGCATCCACCCTGATGGCTGCGTCCGGCAGGGCGCTGCGGACGGCGGCGACCCGGGCGGCGTCGTCGTCGAGCGTCTGGCCGCGTTCCGCCACCTTGATCTTGACGGCGTCCACGCGGCCGAAGCGGGCCAGCACCTCGGGCACACGGTCCGCGGAGACGGCCGGCACGGTGGCGTTCACCGGAATCACGGACCGCAGCGGCGTGGGAAATCCCTGCCAGCCGGCCTCGACGGCGGAGGCGAGCCAGCGGGAGGCTTCGGCGTCGCCGTATTCGGGGAAGGGGCAGAACTCGCCCCACCCCAGCGGCCCTTCCAACAGCAGGGCCTCGCGCTGGGTGATGCCGCGGAACGTCACGCGCATGGGCAGGCTCACCACATGGGCGGACGCCAAAAGCCGGTCCAGGGAAGGAAGGGGGTGGCTGGGTGCGTCGGCGGGCATGGTTTTCACTCTACCGGCCACCCCTGACAACGGGCCCGCACAAAAAACCCCGCTGCAGAAAGGGAAATGCCCAGGAGTCCCTTGGTAGGGCCGACGGCGACTGGGGGCGAGCTTCACGTTTATGAGACTCGTCGCCGCCGGCCCAGCTCAAGGAGCCCCGGGCGTACACATTCCCTGCGGTTACCCGCCGGATCTGCTGCGGGGCGGTCCGTGTAAAACCGGACCGTTGATAAAATCCTAGGGATCCCGGGCCGCCGCCGCATGAGTACCCGCTACTCGTTTTGGCGGCGCAGATGTACTCAGGAAAGCGGCCATCACGCGCCGCGAAAAGGGCGTGATGGCCGCCGGTTGGAAGGGTGCAAGCACCCCTAACCAAACACGGAGTTACCGGTGCTTGTGGTCGTCATCCTTGGCGCGGTCCAGCAGCTTGCAGAGGTCCTTCGCGTGCCGGATGCTGTTGTGCGTGATCTCACCGGAGACGATCTCCATCTGGTCAACGGAGGCATAGACAACGTTCCCAGCCAGCCGTCCGCGTTCGAAGTAGAAAGCCTTCGGCAGTCCTGCGTCCTCAAAAGCCTTCTCGTCAGCGGCTCCCACGGCAAACACCAGGCTGGGACCCCGTGCCGAGAGGTGGGCGCTCAGGCCGTCTGCTGCGAGCCTCTGGGTGAACGGACCGGATACGTCCAGCTCGTCGATGGTCGCACCGTCGGAGACGCGGGTCAGGTCAACGGTGGCGTCGCCGCGGAACTTGATCACCAGGGTCCCGTTGTCCTTCTTCTCGCCCTTGTACTTCACCTCGCGCTCGTCGCCGGCCTCCACCTTGATGGTGGTGTCGCAGGCCTGGAACTCGTAGGGGTCGTAGTACGCGTCAGGCACGGAGACGTACTTTCCGTCGGTGTCCTGCGGGGGCCACGGCCCTGCGGCCCCTCCGCCGCCGTCAGACCCGGCGGATGCCGGAGCGGAAATTCCCGTAAGCAATGCCAGCGCAAGGGTGGCGGGCAGACACAGATACCTCATTTTTCGGTTCATGGCAGCACTCCTGAAGATGGCAGGAGGGGTCGCATACGGGCCTGACCTGCCAATGTTGGTAAACATCAAATGCCAGCTAGGCGACGAGACCAGTTGTGATGCGGTGATCTTGCGGCCGCTGTGTTCAGGCCCGCAATACGTTCAAGCTAGCGCCGCCGTCATGGGGGTGTCAACGGGTAATCGGACACCCGCGGCACGCGGATTAGGGCCGCCAATTGGGGCACGCACATAGGGCACGCAAATGCGGTGGTTTTGCGGATGCCAATGCCCTGCGTGTCACCGTCGTTCCGGGCATTGGCATCCGCTGCGGTCGTCGGCTTAGTGCTGATCGGCTGGCGGCCGGTATGCCTAGCGTAGGAAAATCGCCGACGCCCAGCACGAGTATTTGCTACCTGTTTTGGCGCGCCATCGCAGCCAGTGGTTGCCGGCGATACGGGGTCCCTGGCCCCGCAGCGTCGGCACCGCAGGCCGCAGCGCAGGGCCCTGCGCGGTCACTCCTCAGACGGCTCCCAGCATTTTGTGGGACGCTGAAGGTGATGAGCTCTCACCTTAAAGATTCCCGACGACGGCGGCCCGCCGGGCAGGTGCGTGGCGCAAAGCGCCTGGCTGCGCTGTGCCTCCTCGCAACACTGGCCTGTGTAGCCGGGCTGACCGCCACGTACTACTTCTTCGTGCAGACCACCACGGGACAGTACATCGACGAATCCGCGCTCGTGGAGGCCGTGGCCATCCACGGACCCGCCGGGAAGGCCGCCACCAGGTTCCTGGACTGGCTGCCCACCATCTCGCTGGTGATGGCCGCCGTCGTCGTCCTCTTTGTCACGGTGATCCGGAAACGCTGGCGGGCCGCAGGCATTGCCGTGGCCGCGTGCATCGGCGCGAACATCGCCACCCAGGTATTGAAGGAACTGCTGCCGGCCCGGCCGTTCCGCGGAGTGGAAACGCTCGAGCTGAATTCACTGCCGTCCGGGCACACCACGCTGGCAGCGTCCGCTGCGGCCGCCGTGTTCCTTATGGCGTCGCCGCGCTGGCGGCCGTTCGCGGGCTTTGTGGGCGGCAGCTTCGCCATCGTGTCCGGGATTTCCACGGTGGTGAACCAGTGGCACCGCCCGGCCGACGTCGTGGCGGCCTTCCTGCTGGTGGGCGCGTTCGCCATCCCGGCCGGGTGGATGATCATCCGCACGGGCAACTCATGGAACGTGTGGGACGGCTTCGGCGGACACTGGGCGTCCTCACGCTGGTGGATCCGGCTGCCGTCCCTGATCTGCCTGGTGTTCGCGGCGGCCGCCGCGTATTTGCTCACCCGGTACATTCCCGGCCAGGGCGGCAGTGCCAACAGCTATTTCTGGGGCGGCATCTCGCTGATCGTGGTGGCCGGATACCTCGCGACGGTGGCAACCACCGCCCTGTTCGCTTTTGCCGCACGACGGCGGGCGGCCGGCACCCGCTGACGGCCCGACTGGCGCCTACTTCAGGAACGAGGCGTTGAAGGAGTTCAAGTCCACCGGCACGCCGTTGAGGCTGTGCTCGAACTTCTGCTGGATGCCGATCCGCATGGTGGCGGATGTGTTCCAGCCGCCGTACTGGACCGGGGCGGGCGCGAGGTAGTCGGCCGTCCAGGTGGAGTAGTTGAGGTTGCTGGTATTCGTATCCCAGAGCGGGACGTCGGAGAAGGCGGTGCTGTTGCTCATGAGTCCCGGCCACATGCCGCTGCCGCTGTAGATCACGGGCCGCACGCCCATGCTGCGGACGCCGTCCACCATTTCCCGGGTCACCGGAGAGCTGCCCGGCTCAACGTCGAGGGCGAAGAACTGCAGCTGCGAGGCGTACGGTCCGGCCGCGTTGATGCCTCCCTGCCAGCAGGAGGCGTCCCGCGTGTAAACGGCGATTTTCAGGCCGGCATCGAGCGCCATCTTGAGCTGGGCCTGGGTCCGGTACCAGGGATCACAAGTACCCCAGGCGGTGGAGTGCATCACGTACAGCCGGATCCCGGCGTCGTACGCCTTTGTGAACCAGGCGGGGTCGGTGATCGCAGCTGTGGTGTCCACAACCTTCACCGAAGAACCTGAAACGGGCGGGGTGCGCTTGGTGGGCTGCATCTTCGCCTCCTAGACTCTGAAGCAAACGATACTCCTGGGTCTGGCCGGCCCGGCGGGGATGGGGCAGGCATGGCGCGGCAAGGCCGTGTGAAGGGGGGCCGGGCCGCGAAGGCATCTCCCATTTACATTGCCGCCCGCGAAGGCCAGAATAAATCGCACAACAGCCTCCACTGGCTCAGCAGCGAGCTGACTTCCATGCTGCTCAAAACAGGGGGCTGCTCTGATGGCCAATCTCTACGAATCCAACCTTTCCACGCGGGTGGATTTCCCCGCCCGGGCCAGGGCTGTTGCTTCTATTCCTTCGTTGTTGAGGCTCCAGGCCTTCCTGCGCATGCATGCTCAACGCCAGCATGAACCGGGAATCTGCGACTTCACCCTCGGCAATCCGCATCAAATGCCGCAAGAGGCATATGTCGCGGCGCTGCGGAACCAGCTGGAACCCAGGAACGAACTCTGGTTTGCCTACAAATCCAACGGCGTGGAGGCTCAGCAGGCCGCGGCCGCGTCGCTGCAGCGCCTGTTGGAGATGCCGTTCGAGCCGGCGGACATCCACCTCACCACGGGAGGCTTCACCGCTATCGCTATGGCATTGAAGGCCGTGGCCGACCCTGGCGACGAGGTGATCTACAGCCTGCCGCCGTGGTTCCTGTATGAGCCGATCATCACCGAAGCAGGCCTTGTTCCGGTCAAAGTGCTGATCGACACGGAGACGTTTGACCTAGACCTCATGGCCATCGCCTCCGCCATCACGCCCCGGACCAGGGTGGTGATTGTCAACAGCCCCAACAACCCCACCGGCCGGATCTACCCGCCCGCGCTGCTGGTGAAATTGGCGGCGATGCTGGAACTGGCTTCGGAGCGGAACGGACGCCGGATCTATCTCCTGTCCGATGAGGCGTACAACCGGATTGTGTATGACGGCGTCCGCTTCCATAGCCCGGCCGAGTACTATCCGAACACCCTGCTGGCCTACTCCTACGGGAAGACGCACCTGGCACCAGGGCAACGCATAGGCTACCTGGCCCTGCCGCCCACCATGCCGGATCGGGACGCCCTGCGTGAAATCCTGAGTGCCCTGCAGGTTGCCATGGGCTGGATCTACCCCAACGCGCTGATGCAGTATGCGCTGCCCGCGCTGGAGACGTTTTCCATCGACGTGGGGCAGCTGCAGCGGAAGCGGGACCGGCTGTACGAGGAGCTGACGGGGATGGGGTACCGGCTCCACCGGCCCGAGGGCTCGTTCTATCTCTTTGTGAACTCGCCGGTGCCCGACGACGAAGCGTTCACTGAATCGCTGGCCATCCGCGACGTCTTTGTGCTGCCGGGTGTCCTGTTTGAGACGCCGGGGTTCTTCCGGATCTCGCTCACCGCCAACGAGGAGATGGTGGAGCGCAGCCTGCCCGCGTTTGCCGAGGCGATCCGGCTGGCGGGGGCTGGGTAGGTAGGCGGTCAAGTTGGGCGAGGCGCAGCCGAAACCCTACGCGCTGCCCTGCCCCAACCTGGCGACGATGGACGGATGTACCAGCATGTTTCCCGTCTTCACGTTGCGGAGCGTGTCCAGCATGAGCGCCAGCGGCCCGTCCCGGGGAAGGAAGGCGCACACTCCGAGTGCCGATGCCTCGCAGAGGGCCGCAGGCGTGCATTCGGCGGTGAGCATCACGATCCTCGTCTCCGGGGATTCCAGGAGCATCTGCCGGGCCGCGTCCAGCCCGGTTCCGTCAGGCAGCCGGTAAGTCATGATCACGGCGTCGGGCTTCAAGGCGCGCCTCATTGCGACGCCGGACTCAACGGTCATTGCTGCGCCGATGCTGCGCAGATCCGGTTCGCGGTCCAAGGCATCGGCGAGCAGCTCGACGAACTGGGCGTCGTGCCCAACGGTCAGGACCAGCCGCTCGGCAGCCGCGGACTCCGGCCTTCCGCCGGCCGCCGACTCTGGCCGTCCGGCGGGTGTAGTCCCCGCAATCTCCAGCACCTTCATCTCCGGTACCTTCGCAGGCGCTCCCACGTCGGCTGCGGCGGTGCACTTCAGGAGGCGTGCGTGGGCAGCTCGCAGGAGCGGCCCCGGTGCACACCCCATTTCCTTGTCCATCACGTGCCGGCAGCGGTCGAAGGCCCGCAATGCCGCGGTCAGCTGCCCAGCCCGTTCCAGCCCCAGGACCAACACCGTCCAGGCGCGCTCGGCCAGGACGTCGTCCTCTAGCGCGGCGGTTGCCCACGCGATGGCTGTCTCGGAGTCCCCCAGCGAGCATGCAGCCTGAGCAGCCAAGACCTTGGCTTCCACGACGCGTGATGCATGCATTGCCCGTTCCTCCTCCGCCCATGCGGGAAGGAGTTCTCCGCCCAGCAACGGCGCAGGGGCCAGGGCGAGGGCCTCGGTCAGGAAGCTGAGCGCACGACGCGGTTCCGTCTGCGCGGCCAGCCGGAACAGGACGTCGAACCGGTCCAGGTCAAGATTCACCAGCGCGCGGTCCATCAGGTAGCCGCCCGTCACGGTCTTCAGCGGGCCGGCCTTACCAGTGCCGGGTTGGAGGTGCCGGCGCAACACGCTGACGTGGCTTTCCAGGGTCGGCAACGCCACGGCAGGGGCCTGTCCCTCCCACAGCAGATCGATCAGCCGGCCCTTGGACACGGGGGCGCCGAGGTGGAGCAGGAGGATTTCCAGGATCTGGCGCGGTTTGGGTCCGCCCAGTTCATGAGCGCCAAGCGTCTCAGTTCCCCGTCGAATCGTCAGCGGGCCCAGGATGCTGACGTCCAGCTTGCGGGACGGCGCCCTGAGCCGCGGACCCCACGGCGGGTGTTGCGGTTTCGAGGCAATGTCCAGTTCGAGCATGCGGGCAAACCCCCAATTCCACACCGACAACGGTTAGGGACCATCCTTGCCCAGCAGGCCTATGTACCGCCCGAGTAGTCACTACCTGTTCTTCATGGCCCACTCCTGCATGGTGGCCCGACCGCTACGCACAAGTACAGCTGTCTCCCGAACACGCCGGGCTGTGTGTTGACTCGCCGGTGGCCGCGGAGGAATATCGCACTTGTCCGCATCGGCGCTGCCAGGGCACTCCACCGCCGTGCAGCGCGGGTGGCCCCAGCCGGAAGAAGGATCCCCCATGTCCATACTCGCCACCACTCCCGAAAGCCAGGCGTTCGGCCTGAAGGCGAAGATTTACGACGACGACCTCCGGTCCCACGGTTACGTCGCCAAGCACACGAAGGACCTGGCCGTGAACCCGGAGGCGTATGTGGCGTTCGAGGGGCTCATCAGCGCCATCACGCAGAACATGGACGTGCGGCGCTACGAGCTGATCACGCTGGCCGCCGCGCAGGCACTCGGTTCGGCACACTGCCGTCTGGCCCACGGGCTGAAGGCACTGCGGGCCATCGCCGAGGACGAGCTGGTGCAGATCGCCCGTGACTACCACAACGCGGGACTGACCCCGGCGGAGGTGGCCATGATGGAGTACGCCGAGCGGCTCAGCACCGACGCGGTGACCATGACCGACGCGGACACGCTCGAGCTGCGGGACCACGGCTTCACTGACCGGGAAATCCTGGACATTACGCTGGCTGCTGCCGCCAGGAACTATATGAGCCGCACGCTGCAGGCCATCTCCGCGGAAGTTGATGTTCCCACCAAGCTTTCAGCCCAGCTCCGCAGCGCCCTGCTGTCTCCCCTGGCACAGTACGGCGCGGCCGCGAAGCCCCGGCACCGCGACGCCTAACCCCACACGCCCGCCCCGCAACGCTCTCTCACTTCCTGCCGGTTTTTCGGCGACGCTCTCTCACTTCCTGCCGCCGAATACCAAACGCTCTCTCACCGCCGGCCGGCCGCCAAGCCGGAATAGGGCGACAGCGTCGCAGAAAAACGTGCAAGTGAGAGAGCATTTGAGAAAAAGGGGCAGGAAGTGAGAGAGCGTCACCAGAGATAGGGCATGGTTAGGCGCCTTCCTCCCCAACCAGGTAGCGCTAGGCCTGCCGGCGGTACGTTGCCTCGACCACCTGGTACGGATCGTGGCCGGGCACCATGTTGAGCATAGTGATCCGTCCGCCGTTGCCGTCGCCGGGGTGGATGTGGATCTGCCAGCCCCAGTCCGGTCCCGGCGGCGCGGGGTACCAGCCTGTCAGCCGGATCACGCCGTCGTCGTCGATGTACCCGTCGAGGGTCAGCCATTCCGGACCGGAGTGGTACGAATCCACCCAGACCGCCGTCGCCCCTTGAGTCCCGGCGGCTGCTTCCGGCTCCGCCGCGTCCCCTAAGTCGGACGCCGCCGTCGTGTCTCCCGAGTCGTCCCCGTCGAATGCCGCCTCTTCCCCGCCGGACGCCGGTCCGGAGCCCAGGAGCAGCAGGCCGTTCTGCGGCTTGTCCTCGTGTTGCCATGTGTATTCGATGGTCACGAACGCGCCGGCAGTCACGTTGACGGTCGCGGCTGACACCGACTCCTCGTACTCGTCGGTGGGCATGAGCCGCATCCGGTTATGGCCCTGCCAGCTTCCGGTGAACGGCGCCAAACTTTCGATAATCGTCATACCGGCAGTCTGGCGGGTGAGCAGCGGTGCCGCCAGCCCGGCACGCCGTACTCTGCAGCTAGTAGTTCCGCCGGTGCTTGAGCCGCGGAATCGTGATGGCGAAGACGACGGCGGCGGCGAACCCCAGCACGCCGGTGGCCCACACGCCCGCCCCCAGTGAGACTGCCGCGGTGACGCCGGAGAGCAGCACGGGGCCGCCGGTGGCGCCGGCGTCGGCAATAAAGCGCCAGAGTCCCAGGAACTGGCCGCGGCCGCGGTCCGGGGAGAAGTCGGCCCCGAGGGTCATGATCAGGCCGGAGCTGATGCCGTTGCCGAACCCGATCAGCAGCGCCGCGAGCAGCAGGCCCACAAAGGTGCCCGTCAGCGGGATGAGCATCAGGGCGGTGCCCATGATCACCGTGGACGGGATGGCCACCCATTGGCGGCCCTTGCGGTCCATGAGCTTGCCCGCAGGGTAGAACACCAGCATGTCGATGGCCCCGGACAGGCCGTAGATCAGGGAGGCGTGCGTGGCGTCCATGCCCAGGTTGTCCGCCCACAGCGGGATGACCACCTGGCGGGAGGCGCGCAGTGCGCTGAGCAGCAGGATGCCGGCGCCGACGGTGAGGAATACGCCGGCGTGGGACCTGGCGATGCCGCGCATGGTGGGCTCGGGTCCGTGGTGCGCGCCGCCCGAACCGGCAACAGCAGGCAGGTCGGGGATGGTGATGGACAGGACGGCCGCGGCTGCCATGGCGGCGACACCCACCCAGTACGCGCCGCTGATGCCGGCAAACTGCATCACGCCGGCGCCCACGAACGGTCCGATGAAGATGCCGACCCTGCTGACGCCGCCCAACGTGGACAGAGCCCGGGCGCGGAAGGCCACCGGCACCGCCTCGGTCAGGTATTTCTGCCGGGCCAGGCTGAAGACGCTTGCGGCCATTCCGACGACGATCATCGCCACGGCGAGCAGCCACAGTCCGTTGGGAATCACCGAGGACAGCCCTGCCGCCGTCAGCGCCAGCGCGCCGGCCGCGGCGGCCCCGACGATGGACCAGCGTTCGCCGAATTTGAGTGTGATCAGGGAGGCTGGCAGGTTGAAGAACCAGGAGCCCAGGCCGATGAGCGTGACGATCAGGGCAGCCACGGCGACGGACGCGCCGAGGTCGCGGGCGGAGAGTGCCACCACCGGGAGCACCGCCCCTTCGCCGATGCAGAACAGCAGCGCCGGTCCGAATGCGGGAACGGCAATGCTGCGAAGGCTGAAGGCTTTGGTGGCTTGCGCGGAGGTCATCCCCTTCATCCTATGATCCCGCCAGGACGGGTGTTTCAGGTCCGGACCATCGCGGTTTCCGCGGCGGCATGAGTATTGATTGTCGGACCGCAATTACTATGGCATTCTTTGGATGTCGCTGCGCTTCCGGGGCCAGCGAATCCTGGGGGCTACCGGACGTTTCGTCGCTGCATTATTTCCCCCGGCTCACGTCTATTTGGGGGAAACAATTGCATATCTTTAGCGGCGCCCTGCGCCTTGCGCGCCAAAGTATTTCCAGATGCGCAAAAATGGCAGTGGGCGCCTTGACGTGCCTTGCCCTGGTGTCGGCAACGTTGCTCGTGGGCACTCCTGCCGCGCAGGCCGCCGATCTGGTCGGCGGAGAAACGATCGACAGAAGCAACCAGGAGCAGATCGTCGACGTCTTCAACGGCATTAATGACTTCAGGGCTTCAATTGGACTGAACCGTGTGAATTTCAATGCCACTGTTTCGGAAATGGCTGAAGACTGGTCTGACCACCTGGCAGCATCGGGCGAGTTTTACCACAATCCAGATTTTTACTCCGACCCCCGGGTTGCGGGACGCCTGAACGGAGCGGCCGAAATCATTGCGGCCCGGTCAGATTTCTCGGGTCAGGGCCTAGTGGACCAGTGGATCTACTCGCCGGGGCATAACGCAATCATGAGCGATCCGGGCCTCACCACCATCGGCGTGGGGATCTCTACGATCAGGGACGGCTCTCCGAGTGGCCTCCGCTTATACGGCACGGTGAATTTCTTTACCTTTTGGAATCCGCCAGTGGGGATGTACACCACCGCCCAGGACTTCTTTGACGGCAAGCCCTCCATCGACACGCCACAGATAATCACGGTCGACGTACAGGACCCGGTATTTGACGACACGCTCAACACAGTTACTATTCCCGAAATGGAGGGCGTGGATTACCTCCTGAACGGGGTTTCTGCGCTGCCGGGAACGCACAACGCGGCTGAAGGTCGCATGGTTGTTACCTATGTGGCCAAGTCGGGATACCGCGTTTTTGGGCCGGCGTATTGGGACCATGTGTTTCTCCCGCCGCCCAAGGAAATCGTCCCCGTCGCCCCGACGTTCAACGGCGAAACCGGCCAATTCACCGTTCCCTATATGGAAGGTGTCCAATATTGGGTTAATGATTCGATCTGGGGTTCATCAACCTTCAGCAGCGAATGGGACACAACCGTCTACATCCGGGCCGAAGCCCTCAGTGGCTACAAGCTGAGCGGCACTACATCCTGGCAGTACTACTTTGCCAAACCGGACCAGCCCGCTGACCCGGGCCCGGTCACACCCACGGAGCCGGCCGGCAGCTTTACCGACATCCCCGCGGGAACCCAGTTCGCCGCCGAGATCAACTGGCTAGCCGGCCGCGGCATCAGCACCGGCTGGGTTGATGGCAACGGCGATGCTACCTACCGGCCCCTTACTCCGGTCAACCGCGACGCCATGGCGGCCTTCATGTATCGCCTGCTGGGCGAGCCGCCCTTCAATGCCCCTGCCACCTCTCCGTTTGCGGACATGGCCGGGGGCACCAAGTTCTACAAGGAAATCACCTGGCTCGCGGATAAGCGCATTTCCGCAGGCTGGGAAGCCAACGGCGTGCGGACGTACCGCCCGGTAACGCCCGTCAACCGGGATGCCATGGCTGCCTTTTTGTACCGGCTCGCCGGCGAGCCGGACTTCACTCCCCCGCTCGCCTCGCCTTTCGTGGACGTGGATACGAGCAATCAGTTCTACAAGGAAATCACCTGGCTTGCCGCGCAGGGCATTTCCACCGGCTGGGACGAAGGAAACGGCAGGATTACCTTCCGCCCCCTCTCCGCCGTCAACCGCGACGCCATGGCCGCTTTCATGTACCGCTGGAACACGAAATTCGGGCGGCCGTAAGCCCGCACACCAACAAGCGTCATCGCCAGGTCTTACTGAGAATGCTCACCAACATTAAGGGGAAATCAATTGCACCAATTCACTGCGCGCCTGCGTTCGCTGCAGAATCCATGGACTGCACGCAAGGCAGCGGCTGCCCTAACCTGCACCGTGCTGCTTTCGGCCACCTTCTTTGTGGGCGGCACAGCAGCTTCTGCCGCTCCCGGAGCCGCCGGCACCGAAACGTCCGACACCGCCCAGGTTGAGCAGGTGGGGACACCGGCGATCGCGCCGGCGCCCGCCTCGGCCGAGCAACCGGCCGCAGGAACCGAGGGCCTGCCGAACTTTCCGGCAGCTCCGCCGCTGACGGCCGACGGCGGTCCTGTCACCGAAGGCGCGGCAGTCGCCGGCGGGACCATCGACAGGGCGAACAGCCAACAGATCGTCGACGTCTTCAACGCCATCAACGCCTTCCGCGCCTCGAAAAGCCTGCAGCCCGTGACGTTCAATGCCACGGTGTCGGAAATGGCAGAGGACTGGTCCGACTACATGGCCAGCAGCGGCACTTTCGAGCACAACCCGAATTACCATACTGACCCGCGCGTGGCAGACCGCTGGAACTGGGCAGCCGAAATCATCGCGGGCCGTCCGGACTCCTCGGGAGCCGGGCTGGTCGACCAGTGGATCGCATCGCCTGGCCACAACGCAATCCTGAGCGATCCCAACTTCACCACCATCGGCATCGGCATCGCCCGGATCGCCTCCCCGGAATACCTTCTGGGCACGGTCAACTTCTTCGACTTCGCAGTGCCGCCGGCCGGAACCTACGCCACGGCCCAGGCCTTCCTGAACGGTGGATCCGAAGTCGGCGTGCCGTTCGCGGATGTGCTGTCCACTACGCAGTTCGCGGACGAGATCCACTGGCTGGCCAGCCAGGGCATCAGCAACGGGTGGAAAGAAGGGAACGGCACAACCACCTACCGGCCCGTCACACCGGTCAACCGTGATGCCATGGCAGCGTTCATGTACCGGTTTGTGGGCGAACCCCCGTTCAACGCGCCGCAATACTCCTGGTTCGCGGACATTCCTCCCGGAACGCAGTTCTACAAGGAGATCAACTGGCTGGCAGCGTACGGCATCTCGGGCGGCTGGGACGAAGGCAACGGCCAGTTCACGTACCGCTCGCTGACACCGGTGAACCGTGATGCCATGGCCGCTTTCCTTTACCGGCTGTCTGGCAAGCCTGCGTTCACTCCCCCGGCCACGTCGCCGTTCGTGGATGTGTCCACCAGCAACCAGTTCTACAAGGAGATCACCTGGCTGGCCTCCATGGAGATCTCCACCGGCTGGGACGAAGGAAATGGCAAGGCGAGCTACCGTCCGCTGAACTCGGTCAACCGGGACGCCATGGCCGCATTCATGTACCGCCTGGCCATGGCCTACAGCGGCTAACCTTAGGTCTGCGCGCAACAGAAGCCGGTCACGGGAACCCCCGTGGCCGGCTTCTGCATTTCAGTTGTGAGGCAGATGGCCAAAATCGACCGGAGTTAGAGACCGCCGAATTTGCTGTTGTACCGATGCATAAACGCCGCCATCGCATCACGGTTGACCGGCTCGAGGGAACGGTAGACCCGGGACGACGTCGGTGGGGAAACAAGGTAATTGTCCACGGTCCATCCCGTGCTGATTCCGTTGTTCGCGAGCCATTCGATCTCTTTGAAGAACTGGCTGTCAACGGGAACATCAGCGAAAGTTCCATGGGGTGAGTAGCCGGGAGGGTGCGGCCCCGGGGCCGGAGGAGGTGGCGGGAACGCCTTGTCGCCGGCGAAGCGGTACATGAATGCCGCCATGGCATCCCGATTGACTGGTTGCAGGGGGCGGTAAGTCTTACTGCCGTTCGCCTCCTTCCAGCCGGTGGAAATGTTGCGCTCCGAGAGCCAGGTGATTTCCTTGTAGAACTGGGTGTTCGGCGTGACATCGCCAAATGGGGAGACGGCGGGCGGCGTGTACAGAGGGCTTCCAGCGAGCCTGTACATGAAGGCGGCCATGGCGTCGCGGTTCACGGCTTGGTAGGGGCGATAGGACCGGGTCCCGTTGCTTTCCTCCCATCCTGTGGACACGCCGTGTTCGGCCAACCACGTGATCTCGTTGGAGAACTGATTGCCCTTGCCGACGTCGATGAACGAGACCGGGCTGACCGTGTACGTCTGCGTGATTTGGCGGGATGCGTTGCCCGTGACGTCGACCGCCACATAGCGGATGGTCGTGTTCGTGGTAAGTCGGATTGGTGCCGTATACGGCGTGGAATTTTGGGTGGGAACGGTGCCATCAGTGGTGAAGTAGATGGCGGCAATCTCGTCAGGGATCAGGGCAACCGACTGCCCCACGGTGTAGGCACCAGTTGCCGGTGTGGCTTCAACCCCGGGTGCTGTGCTGTCCCGAACGGGTATCACTGGTACAACGTACACCTGCTGCTCTGGACGCGAGGTGTTGCCGGCGAGGTCCCGGCCGATGTAGCGAAGTGTAGTGTTCCCAGCCAGGGCGATGGGCTTGCTGTATCTGGGGCTGGATGTCGTCGGGGTGCTTCCGTCAGTGCTGTAAAAGACGGCGGCGGTTTCGTCTGCAGTCAGCCTCACGCTCTGGCCTTGGACATAGTCCCCTCCGGCGGCCGACGCCGTAACTAGCGGTGCCGTGACATCCACTGGAGCAGGGGCCGCCGGCGGAGGCCCTGCTGCAATGATGTCCGACGGCGCGCTTGTCTTTGAGACTGTGGCCCACTCTGGTCGCCAGCCTGTCATGGTTACCGTCATCCGGTGGCCGAGGTCTGCTGTCGTGAGCGTATACAGCCGCCCCGTGGCGCCATCTATATGTACCCCGTCGCGAGCCCACTGATACGAAAAGCTCAGGGCGGAGTTTTCCCAAGACTGCCATACCCCGGAGGTCAGGAAGGTGCTCTTGGCGGCCAGTATGTGCCCTACTGCCATGTTTCCGTGGTTGGAATCGTCGAGTACTACGACTGGAATGGGCGGATCGACGTAAGACTGCACTGATCCGATAGGAACCGTTGGGGCGCTGGTTTTGGCCGTGGTGACGTAACCGGGTTTGGATCCAGTCACGGTGACTGCGAGCGCCTTGCCCTGGTCAGCATCGGTTAGCGTATACGAACGCGTCGTGGCCCCGGGTATAGCGGCCCCGTCGCGCTTCCACTGGACGTGGACCGTTGCTTCGGGGGTGAGGGAACAGGCGTTCGTTCCGAGTGTTCGGCCAACGTTGAAGCGGCCTCCGACGCTCGGTGCGTCAAGTTCCACATAGGGTGCAACCGACGTCTGAACATTGCAGAGTCCGTTGCCCCCGCCGGTGCCGTCGTCGGAGCAAACGGCAGACCCATTTGGTGCCACGAAGCAAGCTTCAGCGGCACGTGCGGGCGGCACGTCTCCCCCGATCGCGATGATGCCCATCACTGACAAGACAATCGCTGCAGGCACAGCGAAAAACATTCTTGTACGCAAAAAGAGACCCCCCAAAGAAAGCCGCAACGGCTTATGGACGGATCATAACTCAACCGGGACAAGTTTTGGGTGAATTGAATGACGCCTGCTACCTTCAGCTCAAGACACAAATAAACGCCCTTGGTTTCCAGAGGTGGGTGTCTGTTTTTGGGGGAAAACAGATCGCCTGCTTTAGGCGTGCCCCATTCGTGCGCAATGGGAATGGAGATTTTCACATGGTTTCAGTCGAAACAATGGATGCGATTCAAGGATTACCGGGAACCAAACAGCGGATTCGCGGCAGGACGAAAAATACCTGGGGGAGAGCGGCCCTCGGTGCCGTGCTCGCCTCGGTTCTAGCCGCAGGAGCGGCGGTCGCTGGGCCAGCTGCTTCGGCACAAGCCACCGGGCCCGCAAATGTCGAGAGCGGGCCAGTCGCCATCCCGGTTGGTCAAAGCCCGGGATCGTTGAAGTTCAACCGCGCAGGTACCCGCGCCTATGTGGCGAACCAGGGTTCAGGCACCGTCTCTGTCATAGACACAGCGACGAACTCAGTGCAGGCAACGGTAGCTACTGGCAGTTCCCCCGGTTCAGTTGCCGTGAGCCGTGACGCCGCGCGCGTCTACGCAGCTGGCTCGACCGCGAACGGTGGCGGCACTGTCGCCGTCATCGATGCCTCCACCAACACCCTGACCACTACCATCGACGTAGGATCGTTTCCCGGTCACCTGGAAACCAGCCGCGATGGCCGGTACCTGTATGTCGGCAAGATATTCGAACTCAAAGTCGTTGACACCCAGACAAATAGCGTTATCTCAACCGTTCCCCTGCCGCAGAACCCGATGGAATTGCTGCTGAACGCGGACGGGTCCCGGCTCTACGTGACCACCCAGAATGGCAACGCCGGTGCGGTGCTGGCGTTGGACACGGCCAGCAAGACCGTCGTCGCAACGATCCCCACCAAGGGCACGCCGGGAACCATGGTCATTGATGCCAACCTGGGACGCATGTATGTGGGCGAGCCGAGCTGGAACAGTGTCACTGTTATCAATACGGCCACCAACCAAGTTTCATCCACTACAGCTCTGTCCGGTCCACCGATGGACGGAAGCCTGGCTTTGGATCCGACCGGAAAACGCCTCTACACCAAGTACTCGGGTTTTCGACTTGAGCAGCGCGACACGTTCACCACTGTCATGGAGCAAAGCACGGCCCTCAGCGGCCCGTCAAAGATCATTGCCAACCTCAGCGGCCGCGGCGGCGGGATGTCGGTTAGCCCCTCCGGTGGCAACCTCTACGTGCCGATGTCGGACCGCAACACTGTGACCGCGGTACCCCTTGCCCCAGCCTTCGCCGATGTGCCCGCCGGTACCAAGTTCGCCGCCGAGATCAACTGGCTGGCTAGCCGGGGCATCAGTACAGGCTGGGAGGACGGCAACGGCACTGCGACGTACCGTCCCCTGACTCCGGTCAACCGTGATGCCATGGCAGCCTTCATGTACCGCCTCGCAGGCAAGCCCGCTTTCACGGCTCCGGCCGTCTCCCCCTTCGCGGACATGGCCCCAAGCACCCAGTTCTACGCGGAAATCACCTGGCTGGCGGACCAAGAAATCTCAACCGGCTGGGAAGCAAACGGCATACGCACATACCGTCCCGTAACGCCTGTGAACCGCGACGCCATGGCCGCATTTATGTACCGGCTAGCCGGCGAGCCCGCATTCACGCCCCCGGCCACCTCGCCGTTCATGGATGTGGATACCAGCAACCAGTTCTACAAGGAAATCACCTGGCTGGCCGACCAGGGCATCTCCACCGGCTGGGGCGAAGGAAACGGCCAGGCAAGCTACCGGCCGCTGACGCCAGTCAACCGCGACGCCATGGCCGCCTTTATGTACCGCTTCGACAGCAAGCACGGCGCAAAATGACCGACTAGACAAGAAATAGAAGCCGGTCATGGGAACCCCGTGGCCGGCTTCTGCCGTTCACTGGCCCGGGCATCGGGCACCGTGGCAGACTGCCACCATGGGGGACGGAACAGAAGCAGGCGGGTCAAAAGCAGACGGACAGCAAGGACCTGCCCGTGACCGGAAGACGCTCACCAAACGCCAGCAGGCGCTCCTGTACTTCAACACCACCCGCCGCAAGTTCTGGGCGGGTGCCGCCCTGGTGGCCGTGTGGTTCCTGCTGATGGTCTTGCTCGACGACCGGCCGTACCTGGAGCTGATTCCGAACTTCGTCCTCTACGCCGGCATCCCTATCCTCTGGGTCCTGTTCACGCACGGTGCAGGGCTCATCAAACCGGTGCCGATGCCTGCGGACATCATGCGCCAGGACGCCCCGGGCCGGTTCTCCAACCAGGAGGAATGGGAGTCGCCGCTCCCGCCGGAGGAGGCCTTCGCAGCGCTGCAGGAGCTTTTCACACAGACCGGTGTGCGGACCGAGGTGATGGACGCCAGCCTCTGGGTCGAACTGGGCAAGGAGTGGCAGGCTGCCGAGTGGTGGCATCGCGATGCCGCCCCGCACATGAAGCGCCGCCCGTCCCTGCTGTTCTTCGTCCAAGCGGCCGACGGCGGTTCGAGGGTCACGGCGTTCAGCGTGGACCGTGCGCTCGGCGGGCTGTACGACGTCGTGAAACTGTCGGACGAAATGTCCGCCACCGCCGTCGGACTTGCCCGGAAAGCCACCGGCGCACCGCCGCAAGCAAAACCGCCCAAAGGCCGGCGAAAATAGCCATTGTTCGACTTGGTAATCCGGCCCGAATAGACTTCGCTCACTCGCACTTTTCCGGGTGCCGTTTGCATTCATAATCTGGGGGAACAATTGAAGATGCTGGAGCGGCCCAAAACTTTGGGTCCAGTAATCCTTGCGGTGATTCTGTCACTGCTGTTTATGACGTCGGTGCCGGCCACAGCCGCTGGCGGCGCCACCATCAGCGGCACAGTGTCCGTCCCTCAAGGGACGGATATCAAGAATGCGTACGTGGCAATTTTGGGCACGAACTACTCGCGGCAGGTCGGGGTTTCGGCGGACGGTTCGTACCGCTTCGATGAGCTCGGCGCCGGAACGTACAAGGTGCGTTTCGATTACCAGTCCTGGCCCAGCGCGGACACTCCACGCCCGGCCCCGCAGTGGTTCAAGGGCGGTGCCACGTTCAGCCAGGCCACACCCATCACGGTTGCCGCCGGCCAGAGCCTCAGCGGTATTTCGGCAACGCTCGACGCCGGCGCTTTCATCAGCGGCAAGCTCACGGTGCCTTCCGGGGTGGACGCCTCGAAGGTCAGGATCGTCGCCAGTGAGACCGGCAATGCGAGCTACCTGCATTCCGCCACCGTATATGCGCGGGCCGGCGGCAGTTACGCATTTTCGGGGCTCCCGCCGGGCCGGTACCAGCTGTACTTCTCCTCGCAGGACCGCGCCGGCGGCGGCATTGTCAGCGCTTACCACGGCGGATCCACCGAGGCAGCAGCAAAGGTCCTGGACGTCCCGCACCTCGGCGGCATCAACAATGTGGACCAGGTGCTCACAGCGGCCGGCGCCATCACCGGTACGGTCACGGTGCCCGAGGGCATCTCGCCAGCGGGCGTCCACGTCACCGCTTATCCGCAGCACGGATCCACCCGGACTCCCAGCGCCCGGGTAGGTGCCGACGGAAAGTTTGACATCGGCTATGTCACGCCCGGGACGTATAAACTCCTCTTTGAGGCGGCGGGCCTTGACCCGCAGTGGTACGGCCAAACTGAGTCGGCCGACGATTCGCCCCTGCTGACGGTGGCGGCTGGCCAGACCGTGTCAGGGCTGCACGAAACCATCCAGCTCACCGCGCCGGCGTCACCGCTGGTGTTCGCGGACGTTCCGCCGGGCACTCAGTTCGAGACGGAGATCAACTGGATGGCCGGCCAGGGCATCAGCACCGGCTGGATTGACGGCAACGGCACCAAGACCTACCGCCCGCTGGCGCCAGTGAACCGTGATGCCATGGCGGCCTTCATGCACCGGCTCGCGGGGAAGCCCGATTTCTCGCCGCCGCCCGTCTCGCCGTTCGCAGATCTTGCGCCGGGTGACATGTTCTACAAAGAGATCGTTTGGCTGTCTGCCCGTTACATCTCCACCGGCTGGGATGAAGGTAACGGCATCAAGACGTTCCGCCCGAGCCAGCCGGTCAACCGCGACGCCATGGCCGCGTTCATGTACCGGCTGGCGGGCAAGCCCGCGTTCAATCCCCCGGCAGTGTCCCCGTTCGCGGACGTCACCAAGGACAACATCTACTATCACGAGATCACCTGGCTCGCGGCCCAGGACATCTCCACGGGCTGGGCCGAAGCGGGCGGCACCAGGACGTTCCGCCCCCTGCAGGAAGTGAACCGCGACGCCATGGCCGCGTTCATGTACCGCTTCGCTTCCAAGTTCAGCGCGGTGTAACGGCTACAAAACACTGGAGGCCCCGGACTGTCACAATGACGTCCGGGGCCTCCGACTTCAAGCGCAGGTTAAGCGGCTGAGTGCTTAAGGTTGAATCGGTACATGAAGGCTGCCATCGCATCGCGGTTTACCGGGAGGAGAGGGCGGTAGCTCTTGGCGCCGTTCCCCTCGTCCCAGCCGGTGCTGATTTCCTGGGACGCGAGCCAGCCAATCTCCTTGGCGAACTGGTTGTTCACGGCAACGTCAGTGAAACCCGGTGCTTGGGTGGAGTCCGGACTACCGCCGAACCGGTAGAGGAATGCTGCCATCGCGCCGCGGCCTGCTCACGCCCCCCAACGTGGACAGAGCCCGGGCGCGGAACGCCACCGGCACCGCCTCGGTCAGGTATTTCTGCCGGGCCAGGCTGAAGACGCTCGCGGCCATCCCGACGACGACCATCGCCACGGCCAGCAGCCACAGTCCGTTGGGGATCATCCTGTGGCCCGGGTTCCGACGTCGGCCCCGCGGGGAATCCGACGCACATGCGGGGGTCACAAAAGGCCTCGAGAGGACTACCGTTTGCCTTGTGGGGTACTTACACGTGTGCCCGTCACCAAAAGGAGGATCGTCCCATGGGCGAAGTGTGGATACGCACGGTCAACAACAGCCTGGTCCGCGGCAGCATGGTCACCGAGATCGCTTCCACCCGCGGGTCCCTTCATGAGGACCAGGGCTACGCGCTGAAGGTCATCCTGGACGGCAAGGCCCACGTACTGATCGACGACGGCGAGCTCCGGGGCTCGCTGACCGAACGGCTCGAGTATGCCCGGAACCTGGAGGACGCCCTGCTGCTTGCCCTGGACGAGGCAGGACGGATGGGGGCGTCCGCGGTGGTGGAGCACGATCCGGAGCGGGACCGGTGGCAGGTTATTGCCGGCGCGGAACTGGATGGTAGTGTCCAGGCCGGCTTCAACGCTGCGGCAGGTTCACGCGTGTAAGAAAGTCGGCGCTCCCTTATCGTGCCGGGATTGGCTGCCTGCCAGGAAAGGAAGCACGCTATGAAGATCGCCGTTGCCGGGGGAACCGGAACTGTCGGTCACCAGGTGGTCAGCATCGCCAGGGACCGAGGGCATCAGGTGGTGAGCGTGAGCCGTGCAGACGGCGTGGACCTGGTCACCGGCCGCGGCCTCGACGAGGCACTCCGGGGTGTGGAGACGGTCATCGACGTTTCCGGCATTCAGACTAGGTCGACCAAGAAGGCCGTGGACTTTTTCACGAACAGCACCCAGAATCTGCTGGCTGCCGAGAAGAAGGCCGGAGTGCGCCACCATCTTGCCCTCTCGATTGTGGGCATCGACACGGCGACGTCGGGGCTATACGCGGGAAAGTTGGTGCAGGAGGATGCGGTCCGGCACGGCGGTGTGCCCTGGACGCTCCTGAGGTCAACCCAGTTCCACGAGTTTGTGCCGATGACCGTCGGCATCGCTTCACTGGGCCCGCTGGTGCTTGTTCCGCAGATGCGGACCCAGCCGGTGGCGGCGCGGGAGGTGGCGGAGGCGCTGGTGGATGCCGCAGAGGCAGGGCCGAGTGGCCCCATGGCAGACCTCGGCGGGCCACGCGCGGAAGAACTGGACGACCTCGTCCGCGCCTACCTGCAGAAATTCCGCATGCGGAAGCAGATCGCGAAACTGTTCATCCCCGGTTCCATGGGCAAAGCCATGCGCAGCGGCGACCTCATCCCCAAGCCGGGTGCCGCCGTCGGACGCCAGACGTTCCAGGAGTGGCTGGAGACGGACGCCTCTTCCCCAACTAGGTAGCAGCAGATGTCGTTATGAGCGCTCATAACGACATTAACTGCGACCTAGTTGGGCAGGTGAAGCGAAAGGAGAAGGCTTAGACGTACCCGTCCACAATCGCGGCCGCGATCTCCTTGTAGGCGCGGCGGGTTTCCGGGCGCAGCACGTCGAGGGTGACCAGGTCTCCGTCGGCCACTCCGCGGTCGTGCGGGACGGCGATCAGCTGCCGGCAGATGCCCGAGAGGTGTTCCTCGATGGCGTCCTTGTCCACGCGGGAGGAGACCTCGTCCTTGTCCGTGATCACCACGATGGCGTTGCGGGCCAGGTCCTCGTAGCCGTGGTGAGCGAGCCACTGCAGGGTGCTGCGGGCACGCTTGGCGCCGCTCACCGCGTACCCGGCGGCGATCACCAGGTTGTCGGCGGACTGCAGGATGCCGCTCATGGCGTTGTGCGTGACGCCGGTGCCGCAGTCGGTCAGGGCCACGGAGTAGTAGCCGGAAATGAGCTTGCGGATGCGGAGGTATTCCTCGGCCGTGAGCGAGTCCGAGACTTCCGGGTCCTGCTCCCCCGCGATCAGGTGCAGCCGCCCGGCGTGATGCATGTAGCGGGCCAGCGCCGTGAGGGAATCGACCGATTCGATGTTCTTGAGCAGGTCCGTGATGGTGCGGGGGCTGGCCTGCTGGTAAATGCCTTCGCCCAGGGCGCGCTCCACGAGGTCGCCGGAGTCCGGGTTGGCGTCGATGGCGCACGGGGCGTCGCCGCGGAACTCGGCGAGGGTCAGGCCCACGCCCACGGTGGTGGAGGTCTTGCCGATGCCGCCCTTGAGGCTCAGCACGGCGGTGTTGTAGCTGCCCTGCAGCTGGCGGGAGATCCGCCGGCCCAGTTCGTCCTCTTCACGCTGGCGCGGGCCGGGGCCCAGGTTGATCGCCCCGCCGGTCATGGCGAAGAGGGCGCCGCGGAAGCCGCCGCGGGGGCGCGGCTTCTGCTGGCGGACAAAGGAACCCGGTGAGGTGATGAAGTCGGACACGGGCGCGTCCGCTGCCGCCAGTTTCGCGGCCTGGCGCGAGGTTCCGCGCTGCGCGGGAACAGCGGCAGGAGCCGTCTCTTGAGGAGCAGCGGCCGACGGCGGCGTGCTGGGTTCTGCGGGGACGGCCCGGCGGGAGGTGGCCGGCTGTGAGGTGGGGAGGGCGGGTGCGGACGCCGACACCGGGGACGGCACTTCGGCAGGAGCCTCCGGACCGGCCTCCACTTCCGCCTGCGCGTCGGCGACGGCGGCCGCTTCAGCCCAGGAAGTCCGTCGGGTGGGAGCGGTGCGGCTGTTGTTCGGAGTTGCAGCGGCGGGCATGGTTCCTGTCCGGGCATCCGGAGATGCACCGGCCGGGCGACGGAGGTCGCGGCGGCGGCGCGTCTGGGACTGCCCTGCATTTTTTGCAGAGGCTCGTGCGTTTTTATCGGCCGATTCGGGCATGTTTGTCCCCCCAGGACGTTCGGCAAAGCGTGCAGCTGCTCTTTAGGGCGTGGGTCAATCAGCAATTCTAGGTGCTGCGGGACGAAAGTCCGCCATGCCCGGGGAGGAAGAGACGCGGCGCACAGTTGCTCCGCACCGGTGGGCGCTTTAGATTGGGGCATGACCAACTCGCCCGAGCACGAACGCGTCCTGGAACTCCAGGATCACATTATCGGCACCCAGAATGTTGCCGAATTCCTGGAGCGGCTGTCCATCATGGCGGCCGAGGCGCTGAGCCGTGAGTCGTCGAGCAAGATCGAATGCGGCGTCACCCTGAAGCGCCGGAAGCGGACGTTCACGGTGGCCGGGAGCAGCCCCCGGGCGGTCCACCTGGACGAGATTGAGCAAAGCATCGGGGAAGGCCCTTGCATCGAAGCGCTCCGCGTCAAGGCTCCCGTGCTGCTGGGCAACGTCGACACGGATCCCCGCTGGCCGGCCTATCGGGAAGCATTGGCGGCCGAGGGGTGCCGGAGCACCCTGGGCGTACCGCTGGAAATCGGCGAGAATGCGGCCGCCGCGCTGAACTTCTTCGCAACGTCCACGGGGATTTTCACACCGGACATCATCCAGGAGGCTTCGGAGTTTGCCGATATCGCCGAAGGTGCCGTGCGGCTGGCGGTCCGGCTGGGCACCGCGCAGTCGCTGGCAGAGGATCTGACCGCCGCCATGGAAAGCAGGACGTCCATCGACCTGGCCTGCGGGGTGATCATGGGCCAGAACCGGTGCTCCCAAGCCGAGGCGATGGCCATCCTCACCAAGGTGTCCAGCAACCGCAACCAGAAGCTCCGCGTGGTGGCCGAAGAGATGCTCAGCAACCTGGCGGGCGGAGACATCCGGACGCACTTCGATCCCTCCTGATCCACAAGGGCAACCCAACGCTGCGGCGATAGTCCCTTGCGGCTAAACTCCCGGCGTGCCTGCCCGTGGGTTCAACCGCTCGGCGAGTCCGGACAGAAGGATGTCGATTCCCTGATCCAGCTCCGCCGCGCCATCGTAGTCCGCGAGCACGGGCGCCAGCTCGCGGAGGTGGGTGAAATCGCGAGCCGGGAGCCTGTGAAGGCCCAGCCGGAGCAGCGCCACGTTTTCGTCCGGGTCCACAACGAACTCCTGAAGTTCATTCAGGATGTGGCCATACAGGAAGCCGTAGTACGCGCGGTACACGTGGAGCGCGTCGTTCGGCGCAAAGCCTGCCTCAATGAGCAGGCCCAGAATCTGCTCGAGCGGGCGTAGCGTCCCCAGCGGCCGCAGCCCCAGCGGGGTGGACAGCGGACGCGTCACCAGCAGCGGCACAACGTTGGGATGGCGGAGGGCAATGAGCCGCAGGTCGTGGGCGATCCTGCGCAGCTGGGCCTGCCAATCGGGGTCCTCGGGGAAGATGGCCAGCTCATTGAAAACCAGTTCGGTGACCCCGTCCAGCAGATCCGCGCGGTTGGCCGCATAGCGGTACAGGCCCATGGGGTCACGGTCCAGGGCCTGGCCCAGCCTTCGCATTGTGAGGGCGTCAAGGCCTTCGGCATCTACCAACTCGAGCGCCGTCTGGAGGACCGCCTCGCGACTTAGCCGCCTTCTGGGAACCGTGTCCTGCGGGGGTGTCATCGTGGTGATCCTTACTTCGGAATGACCGGGAATGCGGGCGCATCCGGCTGTTCACTATTGCTTTACCCGTAGTCTACGCCTAGAGTCTACGGTGTAGATATGTTCCGCGAAGATACATGGATATGTCACATCACTGCCGCTTAGATCAGGGCGTGACCCGCTTCGGGCCTTGTGCATGGCTCCGGAGCGTAGCTGCTGTAGCCACATGGCGGCACATGATGCACAGCATAAAAAGGACCAATCATGGCCGTTTCACATTTTGACCGCTTCCTGCGTGAAGCCACCGCACCGGACCAGGACGGCGACGCCTCGCTGAGGAAAGACCAGCTGTACGGGCTGTACACCAGCTGGTGCCTAATCAACCAGTCCACCCCGGCACCAGGAACCGACTTTTGGTCCGCAATGAAGGGTCACCGTATCCGGCCTTCAGACAGCGGCCTCCGCATGACCGGGCCCGCCGCCGCGGACTACATCCTGTCCACGTATCCGGTACTGGTCTAACGACATGTCAATCAGTTTCGAGCCCCGTCCGTTGGCGCTCGGTGAAGACGTCCTGGTCGACAACATAACGGGCGAGTACATCCATTGCGGAGAAGCCATGAAAGCGCCGGATTCCGAGGTGGAGGGCATTTTTGATACCGCTTCCACGGAACGGCAAATCCCCGGGGCATCCCTGAGGGCATACCTCCGGACCCGCGTCCGGCGGTGCGCCTGCGGCTTCCAGATCGAGCTTCCGAGCCAACAGTCAGCCACCGGACCGCGCAAGCCATCTCCGGACTTGAGCCAGCTCTAACGGTCGAAACCGGCCTGCTGGCCAGCCTTGCGCTGGTCGGCAAGCCGGTTTTTATTCGCAATGCTCGCATTTATGCCCCTACCGGGATAGCGCCCGCAGTCCCCCACGCGACAGGGAAGACTGCTGCCCGCAGTCGGAACAGGTGATCCGGTACTTCCGCGACAGCGTGATGAGCGGGATGAAGAACACCGTGAACTTGGAAGCCCGCTCCTCGAGGTAATGCTCAACAGTGGACCCACAGTGCCGGCATGTCGAAAGCCTGCCGGGCAGTTGCTTTATTGCCGTCTTAATTCCGAAGAGAAGCAGCATCTCTTCCTTTCAGGTGGTGGCTGGAAGCCCCAGGTAGTGGTTGGAAGCCTCCGGTTGTAGTTGGAAGCCGGGGAAAGCCGCAGGGTACATTACTAAGCATGCTTATGGTACCTTGTTGTTCCCTGCGGCCCCGCTCAGCCCGACCGCCTACGGCGCCGCCGCCCTCACGTTGTCCACAAGCACAGTGATCGGGGCATTGTTAGCAGTGCTTGAGAGATACGTCATCAACCCCACGTTGCCCGCCGCCTGGAGAGCCGCCGTCGTGTCCGTCACCGAACGCTGCCAGGTCGCCGGCTCAGCCGTCCCGACTTCCCAGACTTTGGCGCGGATGGTGGTGGTCCCCGTGCCAGTGACCTGGAGGCGCATTGCCAAGCGATCGCCAACGACATAGTTCAGGCCAGCGATCGTGATGCCGCTCTGGATGGTGGTTTCGGCGCCGCTGGCCGTTGTCCTGACCAACGACAGGTTCACAGCACCCGTGGATGTCAAGTGGGCCTTGGCGCGGTACTCTCCGGATGCCGCAATCCTTCGTCCGACAACCGAGAGATACAGGCCGGAACCGGAGGCGGGCTTGTCGGTGGCAAGCTCAAGGTAGATGTCGGTCGCCGAGGAACTGACAGAACCCAGATGGGCGTAATTCCCGGAACCTGCCGTGGCGATCCGCAGGCGTCCTGTACCGCTGGCCACGGAATAATTGCTCGCGCTACCCGACACGGTCCAGGGGCCGCCCGTGTCCGCTGTGCCGAGCCCATTTGTGACCGTCCTCGTGAACGCGTCCTGGGCAAACGGCGCGGTGCCGGCTGTTGTTGTGACTGTCTGGGTTGTCGCGTTTGTGGCGCCGCCGTTGTCAGTGACAGTCAGGGTGACGTTGTAGTTGCCGGGGGCGGCGTAGGCGTGCGACGGCGAAGGGCCGGTGCCGCTGGTCCCGTCGCCGAAGTTCCAGGCATAGCTGGTTATGGTGCCGTCGGGATCCGTGGACGCCGACGAATTGAATGCACACGTGAGGTTGGGACAGGACGAGGTGAAGGACGCCGTTGGTGGCGCATTGCCCCCGGCCGAAACGACGCTGAAGGCATCGGTGAATGTGCCGTTGGTGGCGACGAATCCGGCGTCCATGGTGGTGGCGGTGAACTTCATATCCAGCAGGCCGTGACTTGGGTTGATATTGAGGCTGTTGTAGGCCGCGAAGTACGGTGTTTCCGGATCGGCGGTATTGACGTCGCGCAGGCCGGTGCCACCTGTCCCCACCGTTGTGTAGACGGTGCCCGCTCCCTTGGTCAAGGCGTTGTCCCCGTCACGCACGCAGGACGCGTTGTAGGTGCCCGGCTGAAGCCCAGTGCAACCCGCCGCTACGGAAAGCTGCTTGCTGCGCTGATAGTGATGTTCATGGCCGTTGAGGACAAGGTCGACCTTCTTGCTGAGCAGCAGGTTGGTAATGTCGGTCCCTGCGACGCAGCCGTATACACCGATTGAGATGCACGGCGTGTGCATGCCCACCACCACCCAGGGAATGGACGCGGACCGGGCTCCGTCGATTGCTGCTGCCGTCCAGTTATAGCGCGGGCTTCCGACGGAGTAGTCCCAGGTTCCGTCCGCAAAAGGAATTCCCGGAGAGATGAACACAAAACGTGTCAGGGGATTCTCTTGCGGGACATCAACGTAGTACTGCCGGGCGTAGGAGCCCACCGCCCCCGGGAGTTGGTTGGGCAGGCAGGCGGCAAAATCGTTGATGTTTCCGTTCAGACCATTGCTTTCATGGTTGCCCGATACGAGTTGGAACGGGAAGCCCGCACCGGTGCGGGACGTGACGAAATCGCACCAGGACTGCTCCGCTCCGGTGGCACCGTAGGAGAGGTCCCCCAAGGCCAGGTGCAGGTCCGGCTTGAGCTGCCCGACCCGTGAGATAACACCGGCGGCTTCGGGTGAGCTGGAATAGTCGCCCGCCGCTGTGACGCGCAGTTCCCCCGGGACGGCAGGGATAACGGCGGCTTCGGCAGCGTCAGTTCCACCGGATATCAAGGGACTTATCGCCACGGAGCCCGCTAAGACAAGGGCGGCGCTCGTAATCGACACGGTGACGAGATGCCAAAACGTGGCGATACGGGGGGTTGCTGGTCTCTTCGTTGCACTCACGGCACGCTTCTCCATCCGGTGCTGCCCCCTCGGGAATTGCCTTCAACGGCGTCGCTAGTGGCGTGCTGGGCGGGCACGTCAGCGTTATATTCCGCTCCCCACACCGCTTGTGTGTTGGTTGAACGGTAGGCCGGGGCCACTTCGGATG
Source organism: Arthrobacter oryzae (assembly GCF_030812315.1). Lineage (GTDB taxonomy): Bacteria > Actinomycetota > Actinomycetes > Actinomycetales > Micrococcaceae > Arthrobacter > Arthrobacter oryzae_B. Next base: position 58,722 of record NZ_JAUSSM010000013.1, read on the forward strand.
CCTGAGTATGCGCTACCTATCTTTTTTGCCCCCTTGCACGTCCTGCTCGCATTCATACGTGCGTATGCATTGAGCACTGCAGGGTCTATCAGCCGCAACACGCCGACACAGGGCCGCCCGGGCAACGCGGCGACAACTCCGGACACGTCAATGGCAAGGGTGCTTACTATTTATTAGTAATCATGCTTACCATTGGGGAGCCGGTGGAGCTGGTTCATGCTCAGCCGCGGTCTCTTGGAAGGCAGGCGAATTTAACATGGTCTCGGCCCATCAGAACAGACCGGCAGGATGGTCAACGCACCGCTTATTGTCGACGGCGGCCCGGCTGGATGAGCGCCGGATCAACCGGTGCCTGGTTGGCCTGGGTCTCACCAAGTCCTCCTTCGACGCTTTGGATTGCGTGGAGGAGTTGGGACCGGCCACCCAGAACCACCTTGCCGACGAGCTCGGAATCACCGCGCAAAGCCTTGGCAAGATCCTGGACCGGCTGAAGGTTCTGGGCCTCGTAACCAAGGAGCGTGCCTCCGGCGACGGCAGGATCAGGAGCGTGCGGCTGACGCAGCGCGGGCGTTCGGTGCTGCGGACCGCCGAGGAACTGGTCCGCGGGCTGCCCCGCCCTGAGCGGGAGGCCGAGGTGAACCTGCGGCAGCATCTGGAACAGCACATCGCACACCTTACGATGTCCCAGCGGGCCGAGCAGGCCCAATCCCGGCAGGCCTAGGCCGAGCCGTTCGGAGGTCCCGAAAAACGCAGGCTAACGCTTGAACCACGCCGCCCGGACGGGCGTGCCGGACCGGAGGCTTGCGGAGAGTGACTGCCCCTGAAGGCCCAGTTCCGAAAAGCCGTCCAGTACGCGGCGTGTGAGGTCTCCCCGGTCCACTTTCGGCACCGGACCGTCGTCCACCCCGTCGGCGGGACCTGCGTAGCCGTCGTGGGCGAGAAGTATTGAACCCCGGACGGTCCCGTCAAGCGCTTTTTGCACCCGCTCCGCCTGCGAAATGTGTCTGGAATCCCACGTAGTCGGGCCCCACATGACGGGGTGCAGTCCGGTCGCCATGACTGCACGCCAGGACGCAAACGTCTGCCGGCCGTAGGGCGGACGCATCCAGCCAACACTCCGCCCCGTTAGGTCCTCCAGCTCATTCTTGCCGCTTTGGGTTCGCCGCCTCACTTCCTCAGAACTGAACTGGGTGAGGCAGCGGTGGTCCTGGCCATGGAGTGCGACTTCATGACCTTCCGACATCACCTCGTTCAGAAGGCCAGGGTGAGCTCTGGCCCGCGTAAGGAGCACAAAAAAGGTCGCCGTTGCGCGACGATCAGCAAGTGCAGCCAGTATCTGATCGGTTCCGCCCGGCTCCGGGCCGTCATCGTAGGTCAGGACGACGTGTGGCTCGCTGGTTTTGACGGCAACCACCGACCCGACGAAGCTCGAGTGGCGTCGAATCACGGGTTTCAGGACCCGGCCCAAGGCCCGCCGCGCTACAGACACCATGGCCTCCGGTCAGTCATCACGTGAGTATTCCTGATAGGCGAAGCCGGCGGCTCCTGCCACCATTCCCGCTCCGCGGAAGGCGGTCCGGAGTCCCCTCGCCTGATGACGTAACGATCTTCGGAGAAGGCCGTACGTGTAGCGCGCGGTTCCCGCCACTACCCGCACAAGACCACGGAAGCCGGCTCGGGCGCGGACCACCGCCCTGCCGACTGTCCCCGTCGCCAGGTGCATATCAACCAGAGTCGAGGAATTACCGTGGCTCCACGAGCGGGCCAGCACCCACTTGCGCGTCATCCGATCGGCAGGCACGAAGTCTGTGGTCCTGGATTCCTCGCACCAGACGATCCGCCCGCCGCGCTTCACCAGGGCTTTGCTGAAATGGGTGTCCTCACCTCCGGTAAGTCCGAACCGGTGGTGGAAACGAACCCTGAGCTCCAGCAGCTGCTTCATGTCCAGCAGGAGATTGCCCGCGGCCGCCACCTGAATGGGCGTTCCCGTTTGCATTGTTCGACGGGTGAAGAAAGACCCCGCAGAAACCCATGGTTCCAGCTCACCTTGGAACTCCGAGATCACCCGGCCCATCACGGCAGTCGCCTGGGTATCACGCCACGTGCGGATCAGCGGCACCAGCCATTGTTCCTGTGGCCGCTCATCATCGTCGATGAAAATGAGGAGATCGGCGGCGCCGGCTTCATCCAAGGCACGGTTACGGCCCGCTGAAATACCCGGTTCGGGCTCTAGTACGTAGGACACGAGAGGGTGGTCCAGCCGGCTCACAACTGGCTCCGCGCTTGCCGCGGGATCGTTGTCGATTACCAGGATCCTGGCGGAGACCGTTTCCTCCGGTGAATCATTCAATGCGGAAACATGCCTGATCATCAGGGGCAGCCCAAGGGAAAGCTCGTTTGGACGCATGTACGTCAGAACAGCCACGACTACACTCAACGGCTTCACGTGTTGCTTGGTCCTTCCTATGCAGGCGGTCCAGGACGTCGGGGCCTTGACCGTTCCATAGCTTGCCGGTAGGCCCCCAGGTGGTCCACGCCAGCCGATCCCCATTCCCGTCCTTTGAGGTTGGGCTCCGGTCGCGGTCCAGCAGCCCGAAGGCCCGCCAATGTCCGGATGAGGTGCTCACTCGTCAGCGGCCCCTCAAAAAGGAAAACCCATCCCGGTCCTACTTCGTCGGACAATCTTCGGTTGACCTCGTTATCGGGCACCAGCACCGGCCTGCCCAAGGATAAGGAAGTCAGGACGCCCGCGGAATTGTGCATGAGCCGGTACGGAAGTACAACGAGCTCGGATGATGTAATAACCCCCACGAGGTCCTCGTCGGAAATGAACCTCAAGTCCAGGTGGATCCGGTTGTCACCTTGGGCCGCGGAACGGATAGAGTCCGCCAACGCCTCACTGGTGGGGTTGCCGGCCAAGCGCAGTGAAATATCGTCAGCCACGTGGCGGGTGCCTCGGAAGGCGCGCACCAGTTCCTCAACGCCCTTATACCGCCGGATCAGGCCGATGTAGCCGATCTGCCCCGAAACCTGATTCTGAGGCGTAAACGGCGCGAACCAATCCCGGTAATGGCCATGGGGAATGGTACGGAAGGGTTCACCGGCTGGAATCGGCGTCGTGCTGTTTAGCCGGATCCGCAGCGTTGTCGCCTTATCCAGAAGCCGGAGAAGGAGCCTCTCCCGCCTGGAAATATCCTGGGGCACTTCGACATTATGGACGGTGCGCACCAGCGGGGTCCGGAAAATACGAAGCCTCAGAATAAGTCCGAGGGTCAGTGCCTGCCGGACGATCTTTTTCAGCGGGCTGTGTCCATTCACAAGGATTTCCGGCCAATGGACATGGAACACGTCGTATTTGCCGAGCAGCGCGGTTCGCCAGGAGAAGGTCTTCACCTCGACATCTGGGAGGCTGTGCAAACTTTGCCGCAGCATGACGAGATATGGATTAGTTGTGGGACGGGGGTTGGGAAAGGACTGCAAGACCGTAAGTTCGTCCCTCACCCGCTACCCCCTGACTAACATTATTGGCCCTCCGAAGTACCCCAAAACTAATGCATCAACTGTTGCTTCCGTAAGGGCTAAAGTCCCAGTCAGGTAGGGCTACTCGTTTCCACGGGCACTCCTGCTGGGTATTGTGCCTTCCATGACCAGAGCCGAAGCTTCGCGCGTAGCCGTGGTGGTGGTGAACTTCGGTTCGCACCACCTTCTGGAACTCAACCTCCTTCCCGTGGCAAGGCATTCTCCGGACGCGCTCATTGTCGTGGTGGACAATTTCTCGTCAATGGCGGAAAGGGAGGCAGTATCTGTTCAGGCTGACCGCCACGGCTGGGAAGCTGTGCTTGCCTCCTCGAATCTCGGCTTCGGCGAGGGCATGAACCTCGGTGTGGAACGTGCCGTGGCCTTGGGAGCGACCAGCTTTTTGCTTCTCAACCCCGACGCCACCCTGGACGCAGCCAGTTTTGATTTGCTGAGGAAAAAGGTGGCCGCGGAACCAATGTCGCTGGTCTCCCCCGTGGTCGTTCGCCCGGACGGTTCAGTGTGGTTTGCAGGAAGCGATTTGTACCTTGAGTCGGGAAATATGCGCTCGAGGAATAGGAGGGTGGACGCTGCTGATAATCGGATCGAACCGTGGCTCAGCGGCGCCTGCCTTATGGTGACCAAGGAATTGTGGCGCAAGTTGGGTGGGTTCTCCGACGCCTACTTTCTGTATTGGGAAGACGTGGACCTCTCGTACCGGACCCGCCTGCTCGGGGGCGACGTCGTCGTCCTGGAGGGCGCAAAGGCCGTCCACGATGAGGGCGGAACCCACGAGCTGGAGTCCCGGGCCAAAGTGGGCCGGGGCAAGTCGGCCACCTACTACTACTACAATTTGCGAAACCGCCTCGTGTTTGCTTCCGCCTGTCTCGACGAACCGGATCTTCGACGCTGGATGCGGAGGTCAGTGCAGGCGGCGCGCGATGTGCTCCTGCAGGGCGGGAAGAAACAGTTCCTGCGGCCCGTCCAACCGCTATCGGCCGCCTTCCGCGGGACTTGGGATGGACTCCAGATCGCGCGTAATGAACTGAGGCTAAGGCGCGCCCTGAAACGCCGCGCAGTTGTTTTGCCCTCAGGCGAAGAGCCGCGTTAGGTCCGCCGCTATGTTCTCAGTGGCTTCTCCGACCTGCGCTAAAACAGCTTTGTGCTGGCGGTTTGTGGAGTTATGGCCGTCCGGGATATCGAGGGGATCGATCCCTCGAGAGCTGGTCCTCTTCCACCATGGACCGGCCGCCGGCGCTGTTAGCCGGGCATCTCCCCGAAGCGAGTTGAGTTCCTCCACGAACTCTCGGAACCGGACGTCACCGGGTGCGTCATGGTCAGAGGAGTCCGGTCGCGGCCCCAGCTGCACATGCTGGGCAAGCCGTGCAGCTTCCCGGAGGGTGAACGTCCTTTGGCGGGCCGACGGGGAGATCAAGGCCACCGCTGATCGGTGGGCGAGCTCCATGACCAGAACGAGGTCGGCGGAATCGATGGCGGAATCGTCGACCAATGACGAAGCGTGCGCGGGAGACTCCCCCGTCACACGCTCACCGGATAGGAGGCTTGCCGCTTCGCTGCAAAGACCGGCATCCCTAATTGCCTTTGTCCCCGCGCTGGTTACCTGAAATCCAGGCTGGCCCGGCAACCGCGAAAGCCGGGCGCCCAGGACCGCCGCGGCGTATGGAGAGCGACAAATGTTCGCTGTGCAAACCATCAGGATTTTATTCACGGATCCGGCGTTCGCTCCTTGTCAACGGGCTTCCTCTGGATAGTATGCTTTGATCCACCACAACGGGGGGATATTTCGACATGACGCCCACTGAATTTCTGGCGACTTTGCGTAGACAATGGGCCACGATTTTAGTCCTCAGCATTATCGGGGCAATAGCCGGCTTCAGCCTTGCGCGTTTTACACCGGAGAGCTTCCAAGCGACCAGCAGTGTGTTTGTTTCTGCGCAGCGTGGAGACACCTCCGCCGAACTCGTCCAAGGCTCCACCTTTACGCAGAACATCGTGCAGTCATACGCCGAGCTGGCCAGTATGCCGGTGGTGCTGGAGCCCGTGATCGAGCGGCTCGACCTGGACGTGACGCCCCCCGTCCTTGCCAGGTCGATAAGCGCGCAAACTCCGTTGAACACCTTCATCATCGAAATCACGGTGACTGACAATTCGCCCGAGGCGTCCGCCAAGATAGCAAATGCTGTTTCCGACGAATTGGCCACCGCCGTTCAACGCATATCTCCGAAGAGCGCCAATAACGCGCCCGTTGTGACTCTGCAAAACGTGGCCCGGGCCCCCGTTCCCCGCGTACGGTCGGCACCGAACACACCGCTGATGGTTGTGACGGGACTGGGCATCGGCCTCGCCCTGGGCTACGGCTTCGTCCTCCTCCGTGAGGTGTTGGATACTCGAATCCGGAGCGAGAAAGACCTGCAGCGTGTTGGTGAAACTCCTTTGCTGGGCTTGATCAGCCGTCGGCCCGGAAAGCGCGGCCAGGACGAGCGCCCTGTCGGAACGCTCACCGGTCCCACCGCCGAAACCTATAGACGGCTCGCGACCAACATCGAATTCCTCGATCCGGATACAAAAATATGTTCCATCGTGGTCACGTCGTCCATGCCGGGAGAGGGAAAAACGACGACGGCGATAAACCTCGCCTTGGCGGCCGGTGAACTGGCGCCCCGCGTATTGCTGGTTGATGCCGACCTTCGCCGTCCGTCGGTGGCCAAATACTGCGGCATTGAGGGGGCTGTGGGCCTCACCTCGGTACTCTCCGGCCAGGTCTCCCTTGACGACGCAGTGCAATCATGGAGCCACATCAGTGTCCTAACCGCAGGAACGCTCCCACCGAACCCCAGCCAGATCGTCAACAGCAACGCCATGGCGGACCTGCTCGTCAAGCTTTCAAGGTCCTTCGACCTGGTCATCGTGGACTCGCCGCCTCTGCTGCCTGTCACGGATGCCTTGGCACTGTCCCGCATTACTGACGGCGCGCTGGTGGTGGTCCGCTACAAGGGCACGCGGCGGCAGCAGCTTTCCGGTTCCCTCCGTGCGCTGGAGGCCGTCAAAGCGCGGGCGATCGGCGTCGTCCTCAACAGGGTGACCCAGAAGAACAAGGACACGGAGTACGTCTATGAAGGGTCTTCGGAGCCGCGTCAGAAAACACTCCGGCCCCCGGTCTTTCGAGGAGGGGGCAAGAAAAGCGCCAGCGCCGGCGCCCACGCCCGGCGGAGGGAGTCTAACGACGAACGCACGCCTGCCGCCCCCGGCGAGCGTGTCACCGAGCCGTCAGAGCGATGAGCGAATGGAGGGGCTTGGCGGGGCCTGACCTCCTCCCGCCCCGGCACGACCGCCCCGTTATTCAGAAGACCGCCGGATCTGCTCACTTGGATCCCCCGCCCCGGAACATCGCAGACACCCTGGCAATGACAGCAGCAGCGGCCACCGTCATGTTGCTTGGGCTCAGGATCAATATCGGCCAGGGAATGACACCCGGTTACCTTTTGGCTTTCGCGCTTATCCCGCTTTGGCTCCCCGCCCTCGGGAAATTCCGCTGGGCCACGCCGCTGACGGTAGCCGGAATATTAGCCATTCTCTCCGGCGCGTGGCTGACCGCCTTCGCCTCGATAGACCACGACATAAGCACCAAGAATCTTGTCAGTGATTCCCTTATGGTGCTGGGAATCATGGCCGGTGTGGGTGTCATCCTGTGGGCGAGGCAATTCATGCCAATTCACATTTTGGGTCTGCTCTTCAGTCTCGGGCTTCTCGCCACGATCTTCGCCGGGGAACTTCGGTTCAGTGCAAACCCCTGGAAATATGCGTATTCCGTCCCCGTGACAATTATCGTTCTCTCACTTGTGCGCTTCATGAAAAACCGCTTCATGGAGATCCTTGCGCTGCTGATCCTCGGCACAGTCTCGGCACTAAACGATTCGCGGTCATTCTTTGCCATCATCGCGCTAACCGCGATCCTCCTCGTCTGGCAGTACCTGCCCGCCAGCCGGCGAAATGGTGTGTACAAGACGTTGTTGGCGTTTGGGGCCATCGCCGTTATCACCTACAACGCGGGAGCCACACTCGTAGTGGACGGATACCTTGGCGCCGGAGCCCAGGCCCGCTCAGTCGAGCAGATCCAGACGTCGGGCTCCCTGCTGGTGGGCGGGAGACCGGAACTGACTGCGGCGCTTGCGCTGCTCCAGGACCGTCCATACGGGTTCGGGACCGGAGTCCTGGCCAGCCCGGCGGACGTCCTGACAGCCAAGGCCGGAATGGTTGCCATCAATTACGAGCCAAACAACGGGTACGTCGAGAAGTACATGTTCGGCGAGAGGATCGAGTTACATTCGGTGTTGGGGGATTTGTGGGCACCGTTCGGAATACCGGGCCTGATTGCCGGGCTGGCGATTCTGGTGCTCCTGCTCCGCGTGATCGCAACGCTGGTTGCCCACCGCACCGGTTCCGGACTTGAACTTTTCCTGGTCATTTTGACTCTCTGGAACCTTCTGTTCAGCCCCCTGTACAGTTCCGCGCCCACCCTGCTCCTCACCCTCGGTCTGGTCTTGCTGTCTAAGCCCGGGGCCGAAGCCCGGGGAAACCTTGGCGCTGCTTACATCAAATTGAGGGGAAAGGCAGCATGGCAGGGCGTCTGACATTGCGGGGAGGACTCTTCGCCGCCGTGGGCGGGCCGGCCGTGGTCAAGATTATCGTGATGGGCCTGTCTGGCCTGCTTGCCATTCTCACCAGCCGGTTGATCATCGAGCACTACGGGGTGGAGGCATACGCCCAGTATGGCCTGTTGGCAACGCTGCCGATGCTCCTGCCTTTCGCTGACCTCGGCATCGCGGCCGTGGTCATTAATTCCCTGGCCGACACCAAGTCGCCCAAGACCGACGATTTCGTCCTCCGCACCATCGTTACCGCTTTCCGGATCCTGTCTGTATCGGGTCTCATCATCATTTCACTGGCGGTGATCATCCACCTTTTGGGACTGTGGCCCGCCATTCTCGGACAGGGTCTGATACCCGACGGCGGAGGCGTCGCTGCCCTGATCTGTATGGCAATATTCGGCTGCGTACTCCCGCTGACTGTCGGGCAGCGCATCGTGGTGGGGCTGGGACGCACTACATCCCAGGTCGCTGCCCAGGCTGTCGTTGCCCCCTTCATGCTGGTGTCAATCCTGACGGTCGTGGCACTTTCAGCTCCGGTGGGGAGCTTTCTTGCGATCTTCTCCTTCGTCGGGAACGCTCTTGTCTCCGTGATCTGCCTGGCCGTGGCCGCCAAAGCACTCAGCCCTCAACTACGCCTTGCGGTGGGACGGATCGCGCGCTTCAGGCGATATCCTGGAGTGCCGATTATCAGCCTGACGTGGCCGGTCCTGGTCTCATCGCTCGTTATGCCCATAACGCTCCAGACCGACCGGCTGCTCCTCAGCCAATTGACCCACGGCGATGAACTGGCTCGGTACAATCTGGCCGCCCAATTATTCGGCCTCATTCTCCAGACCATCGCGGCGGCAGGCCTCGCCATGTGGCCGTGGTATGCGAAGGCGCGGTCGCAGGGCCGGGTTTCCTCGCCGATAGTGCCATCACTGTGGTTTCTCTCCGGCGGACTCGTCTTGGGCCTCGGTATGGCCTTCGCGTCTCCTTGGCTGGAAGTGCTGGTGGCCAAGGGGAAAATCCATTTGGACATCTGGCTCGTGGCGGGCTTCGTTGCCTTTGTTGCCGTGGAGGCCGCCAAGTACCCGCTCGGCATGTATATGACTGATCGAAAAGGGCTGGTATTCCAGGTCAAACCGCTCCTGGTAATGGTTCCCGTAAATCTCGGGCTTTCCTGGAGCCTGATAGGCGTCGTAGGAGCCGGCGGGCCCGTCCTTGGCTCTGCCATCGCAGTTCTTCTCTGTCAGGTAATTCCCTACTTCTGGTACGTCCGGCGGGATCTGGCCAGACGACGAAATGAACAGGCCACCGAGGACCTCACGGAGGGGAGCAACGCATGAAACAACCACAGGGGCTACCGCGGATCGAAGTGATCTACCAGGCCGAGCAGGATCTTGAATCATGGATCCGTCGGAGCGCAGCAGGCGAAGTGCCCAGCCGCTGGCCGTATGGACTTCACGAGCTTTCCGGTTGGAACGCCAGCGTCAACGCAGCCAGCGTGGCGCAACCGGGCAAAGTACCCAGGGTTGTGGCCAGGATCGTGCCCGCATCCCTGCGGGCACGTTTGGCGGCGGGCAGCGAAGGGCGCCACATTGGAATCACGTGGGATGAGAACGCAGCACGGCGCATGCTCATGCTCAAACCGCACCGCGAGATGTTCACGGGAGTGATCTGGCTGACGGACATGATGGCATCCGGCCAGTCGTCCTACGACGGACTGGTGAGGACACTGCGCCAGATGGACGGACTGTGGGTGCTGAACCGCCCGCAGGTGGCTGCGCTTCAGGACCTGCTCGGAGCTGACGGGCCGCCGGTGACGTTCGTGCCTTTCGGCGTCGACTCAACGTTTTTCGCCCCCCACAGCTATCCGGACAAGCCCATGGTCTTGAGTATCGGAAGCGATCGGCACAGGGACCCGGAAACCCTTTTTGCGGCTCTGCGCCTTGTTCATGCCAGGCGTCCTGACGCAGAGCTCCTGGTTCAGACCCGTTCCGACCTCCCGGCGCCGGCCGGCGTCACCAAGATCTCCGCAGTGCCCCATAGCGAACTCCGCGGGCTGTATGCCCGTTCGAGTGTGGTCGCTGTCGCTACGAAGCCGAACCTGCACGCGTCCGGAATGACGGTCATGCTTGAGGCAATGGCCACAGCCCGGCCTGTGGTCATGACACGCACGGTGGGCATGGAAGACTACCTAACCGAGGGGCAGACCGGCCTGTTCAGCCGCCCGGAAGACCCTGAGGACATGAGCGAACGGATCCTTGAGCTGCTGCACGATGCCCCCCGGGCAGATCAGATGGGCCAGCGCGGTCGGGAGGTCCTCGAGGCCAAGTTCACAACGTCTCACATGGCGCACAGAATCGCGGGATTGATGAGCTTGGCCGACCCCGCAACTCAGGCCCTCTCCGCAACCCTCTGAACCCGCTCCGCCATCTCAGCCTGGTACTTGGTGATGCTGTGGCGCGTCGCTGCCAGCGGCGCGTCAGTGATGGACGCTTCCCGGAACTTGTCCCAGTCCGCCACTATGGCCTCCAAAGCATCGGCCGTACTCTCCGGACTTCCGGGTACTACGAACTGGGCGGAGGAATAACCGCCAGCGGCTTCCCGCAGGCCAGACGTGTCGCTCACAACAACGGGTCGTGCTGCCAACAGTGCTTCCACGGCGGTGTTCCCGAACGGCTCGTCAAGCCGGGACGGGATAACCACAGCGTCGGCGGCGTCGAGGAATGGCCACACGGAAGCCTGGAACCCGTGGAAACTCACAAAGGACTCAAGCCCGTGGGACTGGATAAGTTCCCTGAGCTCAGTTTCGTACCATTCGTATCCGGGGAAGACGGCGCCCACAATGTCGAGATGCGCTGTAATGCCGCGCTTGCGGAGTAAGGCAAGGGCGTCGACGACGACGTCGACTCCCTTTCGCGCCGACAGGCGGCCCAGGAAGAGGATCCTGAAGGGACCGTCGAGTCTCTCGCGGGGTGCCCCAAAGACTTCGGGCCCGGGAACGCCGTTGTAGACCACTGTCGTCCTGGCCCCAAGGCCTGCGAATGAGCTTTGAAGGACACGCGAACTGAACTGGCTGTTCGCAACAATGCTGCTGGCCGCGAGCAGGGGAAACGCCAGAAGCCGTCGGACCAACGGGCTGGCCGACCCCTCCGCCTCATGCACGTGCACCAGAAGGGGAATGCGTTTAATGAGTGCCACGAAATTCCACAACGGGATGGTGACAGTGTTGACGTAGACGACGTCCGGCCTGACGGTGGAAAGCAACCGAAGAGACGCTATCGCGCCCTTGATGGCGCTGGGCACAGCCTGGACCAGGCCGGGCAGGGACAGCATGCTCTTGCGAAGAACCGGCGAGGGACAGAGCAAAACCGAGGCACCGCGGGATATCAGTTCCGGGACAAGTGGTCCCGAGGACGGGATGGTGACCACCACTTTAACCCCGTGTGCCACGAGGCCTTCTACGCTTTCCAGCAGCACGCGGTCCGAGCCGTAGAGGTCGGCGCTCGGGTGCGCCACAAGGGCAACAAATACGGCGTCACGGACCATAAAGACCTCGGAATCTAAAAGGGTCGGGCCGGAATTCGGCGGGGTAATTCACGCGGATTCCGGTACATAATCCCCCCGCGATGCAACGTATCCTACCGCACCATAATCGCTGCCGTAGCCCAAGTAGGGACACTCATGACCGAGTAAATGCAATTTCAAAAGCGCGTAGCTGACACACGCGATTGTCCCTCGACGGGCGCTTTACATTGGGACCCGGTACCCGTTTGCGGAGGCCGTCGCCTGGCACATTATTGCGGCGCTTCCAGTGGAAATCCTGACAGGTGGTCTCTGATGTTGCTCTCACGTCATCGTCGTTCAACTATTGCCTTAGTCCTGGCCTTGGTGATTTTTCTCCTGGGGTCGGCACTGGTCGGGGCGGGGGGTGCGCGGGCTGACTCCACGCCGGCGGATCCGGCAGACCCCGCCACCCCGGCCACTGTCACGGCCGATGCCCTCCCGACGGTTCAGATCGACGGTGTGGTCTGGCAGCAGGTAATAGTGGGCAACACGGTCTATGCGGTGGGCAACTTCTCGTCGGCCCGCCCGGCGGGTGCCGCCCCGGGGACGCAAACGGTGGCGCGAAGCAACATGCTTGCCTACAACCTGGCCACCGGCGTCCTTGACACCACCTTCGCACCGGTGCTGAACGCGCAGGCTCTCACCGTCGCCGTCTCTCCTGACGGTTCGCGGGTCTACGTCGGCGGGTCCTTCACTACCGTCAACGGGGCAACGGCCTATCGGGTTGCCGCCCTGTATCCTGCGGGATCGCCCAATGCAGGGCAGATGATTCCGGGCTTCCAGCCTTACGTCGATTCCCGGGTGAACGCGATCGTCGCGACCGACACCGCGGTGTATCTTGGGGGCTGGTTCAACGCAGTCGGAAACCAGGCCCGCACCAAACTGGGAGCCGTGAGTGCCTCTACCGGCGCTCCCCTTGCCTGGGCGCCGGTAACTGCCAACGGCAACGTCACGGCAATGGTGCTCACTCCCGACAAGAACAAAATCGTCGTTGGCGGGAATTTCACCACCCTCAACGGCTCCTCAAACCCCGGTTACGGGCTCGGGGCAGTAGATCTGGCGGCAGGTGCCTCCCTGCCGTGGGCCGCCAACTCGGTGGTCCGCAACGGAGGTCCAAGCGCCAGCATCACCAGCCTCACCGCTGATGGAGAGAACGTCTACGGCACGGGCTACACCTACGGTCGCCTTGACGGCAACCTTGAGGGAACCTTTTCAGCGCGCGGCACCGACGGCACCCTGAACTGGATCGAGGACTGCCACGGAGATACCTATGGTGTGGCACCCGTCGGGGATGTTATCTATACAGCCAGCCACGCGCACTACTGCGGCAACATCGGGGCCTTCCCGCAACCGGAACCTTGGGCGTACCACCCGGGTCTGGCTTTCAGTAAGAGCGCGACGGGGATTATTACCCGGGAACCATACGATTATTTCAACTTCGCGGGCCGTCCGAGGCCATCGCTCCTGACCTGGTTCCCGGACCTGGCCGTGGGCAGCTTCACCGGGCAAAGCCAGGCCGCCTGGTCAATCGCGGGCAATTCAAACTACGTCGTGATGGGCGGGGAGTTCCCCTCCGTGAACGGCACCGCGCAGCAGGGACTGGTGCGATTCGCCGTCAAACCCCTCGCCCCCAACAGCCAGGGTCCCATGGTTGCCGGCGGCGCCTTCAACCCCCGGATCCAGTCCCCGGCATCCGGGACTGCCCTGATCACGTGGAAGGCAAACTGGGACCGCGACAATGAACACCTGACCTACAAGGTGATCCGCAACGGCGACATCAACCGCCCCGTCTTCACCGCGACCAGGGCCTCCACCTTCTGGAACCGCCCCAGCATGTCCTTCGTGGACACCAACCTGACACCCGGGGCCACCTACGGGTACCGGATCTTCGCCACGGATCCCACCGGCCGGGAGGTACGGTCCGAGACAGTCAACATCACCGTGGCATCCACAGGCACCCTCAGCCCCTACGCGGACCGCGTGCTGAAAGACGAAGCAACAGACTACTGGCGGCTGGGCGAACCCAGCGGCGCAGCACGGGACTGGACCGGCGTCTTCGATGCCACCGTCAGTTCGGGCGTGACCCGGGGACAGACCGGAGCCATCGCCGGCGACAACGACTCCGCCGCCGCGTTCAACGGGTCAACCACCGGCATAGCTGCCACCGCAACGGCCTTCCCCGCCCCGGACACCTTCACACTGGAAGCCTGGGTGAAAACGACATCCCTGGCCGGCGGGAAAATCATCGGCTTCGGCAACCGAACCACCGGTAACTCCTCATCCTCAAGCAACGACCGCCATGTCTATATGGACAATCTGGGCCGCCTGTTTTTCGGAGTCCGGCAAAGTGCGTTCTCGACGGTAAACACCACAACACGCTACAACGACGGCCAGTGGCACCACGTTGTGGCCTCGCTCGGCGCTGGAGGCATGGAACTCTACGTTGACGGGAGCCGCCAGGCACAGCGTACGGACGTGACCAGGGGCCAGGCGAACAACGGTTACTGGCGGATCGGCGGCGATAACCTGGCATCCTGGCCATCCAGGCCACTCAGCGGATACCTCAACGGAACGCTGGACGAGGTAGCCGTCTACCCCACCGTGCTCTCCGCAGACACCGTGGCCGCCCACTATGCGCTGGGAACCACGGGAACCGCACCGAACGTGGCGCCGACGGCGTCCTTCACCTCCACCGCGTCGGCCCTGACCGTCTCGGTGGACGGCTCCGCCTCCACGGACCCCGACGGCACCCTCACCGGACACGCTTGGGAATTCGGCGACGGCGGCACCGCCACCGGGGCCACCGCCCAACACACCTACGCCACAGCCGGGACCTTCACCGTCAAACTGACCGTCACTGACAACACCGGAGCCACCGGTGTCACCACCCAGTCCGTCACCGTCGCACCTGCCCCGAACGTGGCGCCGACGGCGTCCTTCACCACCTCCGCGTCGGCCCTGACCGTGTCGGTGGACGGCTCCGCCTCCACGGACCCCGACGGCACCCTCACCGGGCACGCCTGGGACTTCGGCGACGGGGGCACCGCCACCGGAGCCACCGCCCAACACACCTACGCCACAGCCGGGACCTACACCGTCACACTCACCGTCACCGACAACACCGGAGCCACCGGCACCACCACCAAGACAGTCACCGTCGCACCTGCGAACGTCGCGCCGACGGCGTCCTTCACCACCTCCACCGTCTCGGCCCTGACCGTTTCGGTGGACGGCTCCGCCTCCACGGACCCCGACGGCACCCTCACCGGGCACGCCTGGGAATTCGGCGACGGCGGCACCGGAACCGGAGCCACCGCCCAACACACCTACGCAACAGCCGGGACCTACACCGTCAAACTCACCGTCACCGACAACACCGGCGCCACCGGCACCACCACCAAATCGGTCGCGGTGGCACCTGCACCGAACGTGGCGCCGACGGCGTCCTTCACCTCCACTGCGTCGGCCCTGACCGTTTCGGTGGACGGCTCCGCCTCCACGGACCCCGATGGCACCCTCACCGGGCACGCCTGGGAATTCGGCGACGGCGGCACCGCCACCGGGGCCACCGCCCAGCACACCTACGCCACGGCAGGGACCTACACCGTCAAACTCACCGTCACGGACAACACCGGCGCCACCGGTACCACCACCAAATCGGTCTCGGTGAACGCTGTGCAGATTTTCGCCCAGGATAAGTTCGAGCGCACAGTGGCCAGCGGTTTTGGCCTCTCCGAGGTCGGCGGGAACTGGAGCACCTGGGGTTCCTCCGGCACCACCCTCTCCGTCGCCGGCGGCCAAGCCAGGGTCACTACCTCAAACGCTGCCGGCAGCTCCACCGCCACGCTCGGTTCCGTCTCCACCAGCGACGCGGACCTGCAGGTGAAGATCTCACTGGACAAACTCACCAACGGCGGCGGCACATTCATCACCGCAATAGGCAG
>NZ_JAUSSM010000014.1 GCF_030812315.1 Arthrobacter oryzae
TCTTTGTTTCTTGTGGGTGGCTGTTCCTTGGGTCGTTTGCCGCCCCCGGGGGGCCCGGGGGGGCGCCCCCCCCCCCCCCCCCCCCGGGGGGGGGGGGGGGGGGCCCCCCCCCCCGGGGGGGCCCCCCACGGCCGCCGCTTCGTCTCCGTTCCGCGTGTCGACGAGTTCCACAGCAGGTGCACAGCTGTGGCCTAAATCCTTCATATGCACCGGCACCATAGTTGAACCATGACGCTCACAGACCAGGCCCCGGGGAACCTGCCGCACATGCAGCTGCGGGCCGCCGTCGGCGCACGGACTGGAGCCGCGGCGCCTGTCCTGGACGTGACCATCCCGGTCTACAACGAGGAACAGGGTCTGGAGCAGTCCCTCCGGCGGCTGCACGCCTACCTGCACTGCACCTTCCCGCACACCTTCCGGATTACGGTGGCGGACAACGCCAGCACCGACGGCACGCTCCGGATCGCCGAGCGTGTGGCCCGGGAACTCCGCGAGGTCACCGTGGTCCGGCTCCCTGACAAGGGAAGGGGAAACGCGCTTCGCACGGTGTGGCTCGCGTCGTCGTCGCCCGTCCTGGCCTACATGGATGTGAACCTTTCCACCGACCTTGCCGCGCTTGCCCCCTTGGTAGCGCCTCTCCTCTCCGGGCATTCCGACCTGGCGATCGGAACCCGGCTATCGCGCAGCTCCCGTGTGGTCAGGGGACACCGGCCGGCATTCATCTCGCGTGGCTACAACCTTCTGCTGCATACCCTGCTGGGTGCTCACTTCAGCGATGCGCAGTGCGGCTTCAAGGCAATCCGCGCGGATATCGCCCGGCAGATCCTCCCCCACACCACGGACAATGCCTGGTTCTTCGACACGGAGCTGCTGGTCCTGGCCGAAAAATGCGGGCTCCGGGTGCACGAAGTGCCGGTGGACTGGGTAAACGAGGCCGACGCCGGCGTCGATATTGTCCGGACTGCCCTCGCCGACCTGCGCGGTTTGGGCCGCCTTAGCCGCGACCTGGCGACCGGCCGCATACCGGTTCCCGAGCTTCGCTCAGCCTTGGACCGGGACTCAGCCCAGGTAGGGTCCAGCTCAACTATGAGTCCTTGAGCCATGTCATGGCTTCGTCCGGGCAGGTGAAATACCGCGTCGGTGCAGCCGGAGAGTTGATGCTGAGAAAGAAATTGGCCATTGCCCGGTCCACCGGAGACGATCCGAGGAGCGCCACCCTCGCCACCGTGCTGGGGCGGGCGAAGACGCGCCGCGCACCGCGGCTCATGGAAGACGCGGCCGCCATGTCCACCAGCATCGGATAGGGGCGCCCGCTGCTCAACTGTGTGACGGCCGCCATGACAGCTGTCGCGGCATCTTCGGATATGGCCAGACCTGGAATCCATTGCACATGAAGAACGCCATTGCGTAGGACAACGGTGCCTCTAGCGCCGTCAATGGAAACCTCGGTCATCCTATCCCCCCAGATAGCGTCAGCCGTCTTCACTGACACTAGCCGACAGGAGGCGAATTTTGGACGTCAGAACCGGAAGGAAATCGTTCTCACACCGGCGCTGTCCACTGCAGTGGTCACGGAGACCTCGGAGTAGTCGTTTATGTGCAGAACGCCGTCCGGCAGTTTTCCAGTGTTGGGCCCGATAGCAACGGTCCTGATCCCGGCGGCAAGTCCGGCCGCAATTCCGGCGGGCGCGTCCTCAAAGACCAGTGCGTCAGCCGGGTCCACCCCAAGCAGTTCGGCGGCCCGGAGGTAGCCTTCCGGATGGGGCTTGCCTCGGGCGACAAGGTCGGCTGTGACGGCGGTGGCAGGCATGGCCAGACCCGCCGCGCCCATACGGATATCGGCCAGGATCCGGTCGGCGGAGGTCACCAGGGCGACGGCGTCCGCCGGCAGGCTGCGCAAGAGTTCAGCAGCGCCAGGCAAGGAGACAATGCCCTCGGTCCGGACGCGCTCCATGGCACCGAGCTCCGCGGTGAGCGAAACGACGTCGGTGCCGGCCGGCGCAAACCGGCGCACCGTGTCCCCGGCCTGGACGCCGTGCGAGGTCCGGAGGATCTCGGCGATGTCCAGACCGTAGCGGGCGGCAAGTTCTCCCCACACCTGCTCCACGACGGCCGTCGAATCAACCAGGGTGCCGTCCATGTCGAACAGCACGGCCCGTGCGGTCAGGGTTGTTCCGGACGGTATGGCGGAGACAGGGGTTGCGGCATCGGCAGGAAAGCTCATGCTTCCATCCTGCCTCACGTAACGGGGGCCAGAGATTTTGTGACTTAGCCGTTCGGGCGTTGAGGAAGATACTGGATCGCCCATTTGTTACCGTCGGGATCGGCAAAATAGACAAAGTGGCCCCAGTCCTGGACGTCGATGTCGCTAACGTCCACCCCGTTTCCTTTCAGATGGTCATGAGCAGCCTGGATGTCGCTGACCACGACCTGCAGGCTCGGGGCCGTGCCGGGACTAGCATCGCTGAGGCCCTCGCCGATGGCAATCGAACATGCCGAGCCCGGCGGGGTCAGCTGGACGAAGCGGATGCCATCCATGGGCCGCTCGTCGAAGTCAGCGTTGAAGCCCACCTTGTTGACGTAAAAATCCTTGGCACGGTCCACATCGGACACAGGGACAAACACCAGTTCAAGTTTCCAGTCCATGGGCCACAGGCTAGCCGCGGCCGCCGGAATCCGGAAGAGGGCAACCGCTTCGCACTGGCTTAACCGGGCCCCTGCTAGCCGGCGATGCCGTACAGGCGGTCTCCGGCGTCGCCGAGTCCGGGCACGATATAGGACTTCTCGTTGAGCTTCTCGTCAATGGACGCCAGGACGATGGTCACGTTGGCGTCCGCGAGTTCTTCCTCCAGCTTGGCCAGCCCCTCAGGCGCGGCCAGCAGGCAGATGCACGTCACGTCCGAAGCGCCGCGCTTGAAGAGGAACTTGATGGCTTCGCGCAGCGTGCCGCCGGTGGCCAGCATGGGATCCAGCACGAAGATTTGCCGGTCCGTCAGGTTCTCGGGGAGGCGCTCGGCATAGGTGATGATGTCCAGCGTTTCCTCGTCACGGGCCATCCCCAGGAACCCGACCTCGGCTGTTGGCACGAGTTTGGTCATTCCCTCGAGCATGCCCAGACCGGCGCGGAGGATGGGAACCACCAGCGGCGTGGGCTTGGTGAACGCGGTGCCGACGGTGGTGCTGACCGGAGTTTCGATGGTGACCGGCTGGGTGCGGACGTCCCGGGTGGCCTCATAGGCGAGGAGCGTGACCAGTTCCTCGGTGAGTTGCCGGAAGACCGGGGAGGGGGTGTTTTTGTCCCGCAGAACGGTGAGCTTGTGGGCGACCAGCGGGTGGTCCACGACGAGTGTGCGCATGGGTCAAAACTATCACCCGGCGCTGGCGTCCCCGCCCCGCGATCCGCCGGGTTCCCGGCGGCGTTCCGCGCCGCCGGGAACGGGTTCGCCGCCGTGGGCGCCACTGTGTTCGCCCGGCTCGTCCCGGAGCAACGGGTGGTCGAACGTCGGGGCCGGTCCTGCGTGCTCGCGGTGCCGTATGACATGGAAGAGCCTGTGGGCCAGGATCACGATTCCCACCCAGGCGAGGCCAAGGAGCCATCCGGCAATGACGTCGGTGAGCCAATGATGGCCCAGGAAGACCCGGCTCAGGCCCATGGCGATGATAAAGAGTGAACCCACCGTGATCATGGACACGCGAATAGCCGTCCGTTCCAGTTGGAGGCACGCCAGGTAAACGATCAAACCGATCACGACGGTGGTGTTGAGCGTGTGGCCGCTGGGGAAAGACGGCGAATCTTCGTAGGGCGGAACAGCGTCCGCATGGTCCGGGCGGGTGCGGCCGAACAGCTTCTTGCCGAAGGTGGTCGCGGAGATGGAGACAGCCGCCGCGCCGCCCACCAGGATGAGGGGCCGCCAGGTGCGCCCTGCCCACGTCAGCCAAGCCGTCAGGACGCTGCCGACGATCGGCATGCCGACCCCGCCGCCAATGTTGGTGAAGGCAGTGACGGCGGAATTGAGCCAGGGGTTCCGGAGGTCCTCGGACAGGGCCAGCGCGGGCTTGTCCAGATTGGCGAGGCCCGCTTCGTCCACCACGTCGTCGTAGACTTCGGCCCCCATGAACGCCAGGGTCACGACGATTGCGCCGCCAACCAGCATGGTGATCCAGAGGGCAGCGTAGGGAACAACCCACCGTCCCCACCGGTCGGTAATGCGGTCAGTCAAGATCTTCACGTCGTCTCCCCGGGCTCATCCGTCGTCTGCGCCTGCCGTACCTTCGAAACTATCATTGAGCCATGACTTCCCCGGAGCCCCGCCATGCCGAATGGATGGGCCTTGCCCTCGCCGAAGCACGGGCGGCGCTGGCCACCGACGACGTGCCGATCGGCGCCGTCGTCATCGGCCCGGACGGCGAAGTCCTGGGTACAGGGAGGAACGAACGGGAGGCGCACGGTGATCCCACCGCGCACGCCGAGATGGTGGCGATCCGCGAGGCGGCCGCCCGGCTGCAGGCGCTGGGGCCAAAAACCAATGGCGGGCAGGGCGACGGCTGGCGGCTCGCGGACTGCACCCTCGTGGTGACCCTGGAACCGTGTGCCATGTGCGCCGGCGCCGTTGTGCTGGCGAGGATCCCCCGTGTGGTGTTCGGGGCGTGGGACGAGAAGGCCGGGGCCGCCGGCTCGGTGTTCGACATCCTCCGCGAGCGCCGGCTCAACCACTGGGTTGAGGTCTACGCCGGCGTCCGGGAGCAGGAGTGTGCCGCGCTGCTCCGGGATTTCTTCGCCGGGCACCGGCAGCTCAGCTAGCCGGCATTCGCCGCGTCCAGGGCGTCAATGCGCTCCTGCCTGGATGCCGGCGAGTCAAGGCTGAAGGAACGGAAGTCGCCCAAGTCGTCCCGGATCCACGCTTCCACCTCGGCGATCCGCTGCTCGATGCGCGGCGAAGATCCGTCGAACAACCAGTGCGCGATCCGCTGCCCCACGGGATCGTATTGCCACAGTCCGATGATCCGGCCGCGGTCCAGGATCGGGTGGTCCGGCAGGTCGGCCTGCTCCGCCAGTGTTGCGCCGAGCAGCGTCGCATCCCCGTCGTCACCCGCGAACAGGTCCGCGGCGTTCCGCCGCTGTATAACGAGCGAGTCCGTCCCCGCGAGGAGCTGGATCTGTTCCTCCGCCGGCACGTCAAAAACGGCAAGCCGCTCGACGTCGTCGGGCAGCATCCACAGCGCTTCGCCTTTGGCGGCACGGTGGACGGTGGGCACCTCAACGGCACCGACGGCGGCCAAGGCCGCCTTGCTCTGGGCGACTGTGAATCCGGAGAACCACTGGGATTGCTTGAGCGTGGCGCCGCCGGTCCAACCCAAGTACTTGCGGATCAGCTCACAGCGGGCGGCGTCGACGTCCAACGGGCTCGGCGGCAAGTCCCACGGCGTGTAGGCGTAGCGCTGCTGGTCGAGACGTCCGTTGGCGGGGACACGGCGGATCCGGCCGTCGCGCTGCAGCAGGCCAAGGGCCGTGGGGAGGGTGGTGGATACGCCCTGCCTCTTGCCTTCCTCACCCAGGCTCCGGACGGAACCGCCCAGTTCGTCCTTGAGCTGCTTCGGATCCAGCGGGTGGCCGGCCTCGGCCAGGGCGTGCAGCACCTGCTCCTCGAGCAGCGTGAGTTCGCCGCGGTCCACCCCCAGCCTGCCAAGCACCTTGAAGACTTCGGCGGAGTCCTTGCCCAGCTTCAACGCCCACGCGAAGTCCTCCGCGCCCAGGACGTAAGTGCAGCCGCGTGCGCTGGGGAGTTCGTAGATCCGCAGGGCCAGGACGTCGGCATCAACCTGTGCGCGCCGGATTCCGGCACGGGCGAACAGCGTGAGGTAGGGGTTGGCGCCACCCAGGGAACGTGCCCAGCCTGCCCTGGCCAGGACCTCGGCTGCGGTATGACCGGTGAGGCTGCCGTCGAGGCCCTGTCTGTGCCAGGCCCACGCGCGCAGGCGTTCCGCCGTGAGCGTGTGTGCGGGCGGCACGCTCACGGCCGCGGGGTCAGCCGGCGGAGTCTCAGCGGTGAGGGGCTCGGTTGTCATAGGGGTCATTGTCCATCAGCCGGTAGAGCAACGGAATGACCTGGCGCAGTCCGTTTGCGCGGCACGCCCGGTCCCGCCCTGTCCGCTTCAATGCTGTCCAGCACCGTCCTGGCCGTGGCCTCCCAGCCAGGGAGCCGGTTCCGCGCAGCCAGCGCCGCGTCGCGCCACCGCGAGCGAAGTTCCGGATCCGTCAGCCAGCCGCGGAGGACCAGTGCCAGCGGGGACGGATCCGCGCCGAGTACGACGGCGGCGCCCGGCAGCGCAGGTTCCCCGCCGCCGTCGGGAGCTGCTGCCCCGTCCTGGTCCGCAGTGCCCGGTGACCCGGCCGCCAGTGCCTCGACGGCGCCGGTGCCGGCACGCACCACCACAGGAATTCCTCGGGCGAGGGACTCGGTGACCACCATCCCGTAGGCTTCAGCCCGCGAGATCAGCAGGCTGAGATCGGCACGGTGCCACGCCTCTTCCAGGGCGTCGCCGGCGAGCTCGCCGCGGACAGTCACCCGATCGGTCAGCCCGAGCCGGGTTACCGCGTTCCGGACAGTCTGGGCATATACGGTGTCTGCGGAATCGGAGCCCACCAGCGCCGCGGTCCAGGGCAGGTCCGTGAGTCCGGCGAACGCCTCCAGCAGCAGGAGCTGGTCCTTATTCGGCAGCAGCGCGGCCACTGACACGAGGTGCGGCGGGTTCGAACCGGCAGCAGGAGGAGCGGCATCGGTGCCGGGCAGCGCCACGTGGATCGGCGCCGGGCAGTGTTTGTCTCGGATTGCCGCAGCCGTCGTCGAACTGGTGCAGATCACGCCTGCGGCGGCAGCCAGCGCGCGTTCCTCCAGGTCCGGGTGGTCTGCCAGCGGCATGTGCAGCAGGATCCACGCGGGCCGTCCCGCGGCGGCAGCGGCCTCCATCTCCAGCGGCGCGCCCAGTCCAACCAGGCCGTCCACGATGGTCACCGGACTCCCGGCCGCCTCCTCGGCGCCGGCAGCGAGCAGCAACGCGGCCAGCCGCCGTCGTTCTTCCTCGCTGCCCACTGGCCAGTGGCCGTCTACGGGCCAAACTTCCACGTCCGCCCCGAGGGCGGTAAGCCCGCGGACCAGCGCGGCGTTGTAGGCGTTGCCGCCTGAGTGGTGCAGCACGTTGCCCGGCACGATCAGCCGGACCGCCAGCCCGTCCGCGCGGGACCCGGTCATTTCTTTACTCGGCGTCGAAGTCGAGTGCGAACGACGCCCAGGCGTCGGGGGTCTCGCGCAGGGTGACGTCCAGTCCGGCCAGTTCCCGCCCGTCCTCGCCATCGCGGACCCTCGTGGCGACGGACTCGGCGATGTACTGCGCCAGCGCCTCGGTGGTGCTCAGCTTCCCGGCGAAGTCCGGGTGCTCGTCCAGGTTTTTGTAGTTCAGGCCGGCCAGCACCTCCTCGATGAGCCCGCCGGCGGCACCGATGTCCAGGACGATGGCGTCGTCGTTCAGGGCCCGACGGCGGAAGGTCACCTCCGCCACGAACGTGGCCCCGTGAAGGCCCTGGGCGGGCCCGAAGGCTTCGCGGGGCAGGCTGTGGGCAATCATGAAGTGGCGGCGGACGGTCAGTCTGAACAAGGGCTACCTCTTGTCTTCGGTGGGGTATTCAATGACGTGGCAGAGTGCATCCAGGCGGCCGTCGGCCAGTTCATGGACGACGGCGGGTAGTTCAGTAAACGGGGACGAGCCCGTGATGAACGCGTCATAGACCGGATCGCTGAGCAGGGACACGGCGAGTGCCAGGCGATCAGCGCTGGTCCGGCGGTGGCGGCGGGAGCGCGCCACGACCCCCACCTGGCTGGCGCGGATGGAGAGCCGGCGGGCGTGGAAGTCCTCGCCCAGCGGGATGGTTACCCGCCTGTCGGCGTACCAGGACATCTCGATGACGTCCCCTTCGTCGCCCACCAACTGCAGGCTCCGTTCGAGGCCCTCCTGGGAGGCCGAGCAGTGGATCACGATGTCGCAGTCGGCCAGGGCGTCGTCGGGGTGGGCGAATTCGACGCCGAGGGTTTCAGCGAAGGCGCGCTTCGCCGGGTCGACGTCGATCAGCTGGAGCCGCTGCAGCGGAAAGGTGCGCAGGAGGGTGGCAACCATGCCGCCCACCAGGCCGGCTCCGACGACGGCCACGCGGTCCCCCAGCCGGGGCCCGGCCTCCCACAGTGCGTTGACGGCGGTTTCCACTGTTCCCGTGAGCACTGCCCGCCGGGCCGGGACGTTCTCCGGGACCACGGTCAGGGACTCGACCGGGACTACGTAGCGGTCCTGGTGGGGGTGCAGGCAGAACACTGTGCGGCCCACCCATTCCTCCGGGCCTGCCTCCACGGTTCCCACGGAGAGGTAGCCGAACTTGACCGGTGAGGGGAAGGAGCCCTCCTGGAGGGGTGCCCGCATTTGTTCGGCAACCCGTGGCGGAACCTTGCCGCAGTGGACCACCGTTTCTGTGCCTTTGCTGATGCCGGAATAGAGGGCACGGACCAGCGCTTCGCCGGGGCCCGGCGCGGGGAGGCCCTCGCTCCGGAGTTCGCCTTTTTCGTGGCCTACCGTCCAATAGGCTTTGGCTTGGGAGTGGTGCTGGGCATTGATCATCTTGCTTACGAATCTAGTCCCCGGCGGGTGCGCGGGGAAGACATCCCGCCCTCGGCGCGCCGTCGTTTTGGGGAAGCGAGGTATGCTCCGGTAACCTATTCAGGTTGGTGACGTGTCCGAGCGGCCGAAGGTGCAACACTCGAAATGTTGTTTGGTGTCAAAGCCAACGTGGGTTCAAATCCCACCGTCACCGCCAAGTAGCAAGGCCCCGGGTTTCTTTGTTGGAAACCCGGGGCCTTTGCTTTGCCTGGAAATCGGCACCTCGCCAGTTTCAGTGCACTGCGGGCGTTAGTGCTCGGCCTCTGCGGCAGCCTTCTTGGCGTTCTTCTCGGCGTCCTTCTCGGCGCGCAGCGCCTGCGCCTCGTGCTGTTCCTCGGCTTTTTCCTGGTGGATGACCTCTGCCAGGAGCTTCTCCATCTCCTTGGCCACGCTGGCCGCTGACGCCGGGTTCTGGCCGGTCACCAGCCGCTCGTCGACCACGACCTTTTCTTCAAAGACACCAGCGGAGACGTGGGTGGCGCCCTGTTCCTCAAGCCGGTCTGCCAAAAAGAACGGGATGACCTTGTCCTTCCCTGCGGCAACCTCCTCGTCGTTGGTGAAGGCAGCGACCTTCCTGCCTTCGACCAGCCGGAAGCCGTTGGCCAACTCTACGTTCAGCAGTCCGGCCGGCCCGTGGCAGACAGCGCCCACCACGCCACCGGCGTTGTAGACGCTGGCCACCAGATTCTGCAAGCCTTCGCTGTCCGGGAAGTCCCACATGGTGCCGTGGCCTCCTACGAGGTAGACGGCGTCGTACTGTTCGGGATCAACGACGTCGACGCGGGCCGTGTTGTAGAGGCCGGCGCGCGTGGTCTCGTCCTCCGTGAAGGCGACCTGGATGGGATCTTCCGAGTCCACCTCGTCGCGCGGGGGCTGGCCGCCCTGGATGGACGCAAAGTCGACGAAATGCCCGGAATCCTTGAAGACCTTCCAGGGATGTGCAGCTTCGGCCACGTTGTAGCCGGTCTTCTCTCCGGTATCGCCGATCTCGGAAACGCTGGTCAGTACCATGAGGATTTTCTTCATGAAATGTTCCTTTCGTCTAACTTCCACCCTACGCCCAGCCCAATTCGGGCCCTCCCGCCCCCTCTGAGACTGTGGTGGTCGCCTACACTCAGGCTTCTGCCGTCGAAAGGAAGAAGTTCGCGCACGGGCTTCGGCCGCAGAGAATCCTTTTGCGGTCCGGAGACCAGTCCGGGATGTTCGTTAGGGTGAGAGATATGTGTACGGCAGAGCCGGTGATTCACCGGCCCGGTGATCGCATTGTGCTGGGGGCGCGCCGCCTTCGCGCGCCTTCGGACATTGGACGACGTTGAACAAAACTATTCCCGCCCTCGCCACGGCAATGGCCGCCCTGCTGATCCCGGGATGCTCCTCATCCACCGCGCAGACAGCACCCACCACGGCTTCGCCGGCCCCGACGTTGGCCAGCCAGACGGCTTCGGCCCCCGAGTCCGTCCCGACCGCGCCTGGCGACGCAGACAAGACAGCGGACTTCAAGACGGCCAACGCCAACGCGCCTTGGGTCGGTCAGATCAAGTCCGCGACGGAAACGGAGCCGGGCAGGATCCGCGTCGACACACGTGTCGTTGACCCGCGCGGCGACAACGGCAGCCAGGCGGCCAAAACAGCGATCGCCATCTGCGAGTCCGCCGTTGCTCTCTTCGGGCCAAGCTACGTCGCGGTCATGGAGAACGACGGGACGAACTTCGTCTTGTTCGGCCACCCGTCCGTGCCCAAGGGTGCATGCACCGAGGTTTAGGCTGTGCCGCAATCCACCAATAGATCCCGGGCCGGGCATGGCCCCTCGTTAGAACGGACGAAACAGACTTATGGCCGGCACTGAACCCAAACAGCCTCCAGGCTTGCCCAAGTACTGGTACGGGCACGGATTTGAGGGGTGGACCAATAAGGTCATCATCCACGCGTACACCACAGAAGAATGGGGCCTGGGAGGCCACAACCCCCGCGGCATCCACAACCCGGCCACGAGCTTCACCGGGCTTAGCGTCGTCGTCGTGATCATGACGATCCCCGCTTTCCTGGCCCCGCTCGGGATACTCTTCGGAATCATCGCGCTGTTCATGTCCATCCCGGATCTGGGAGACATGGGCCTGGGCTTGATATTTATCATTGGTTCCCTCATATGCACGGTCCTGTTCACTGGCGGCTGGTTCGTCAGTGTCAAGGCGCTCCGCGATGAGTGGCGTGCCCGGAAGCTCCGGAAGGCCAAGGGGCTGCCAAAGCCCTTGTACGAGGTCACCGACGATCAGGCACGCAGATGGTTCGAGGAGCACCCCGGAACATTGGAGATCACCCGGGAGAACTTCCCTCATAGCACCCGCCCCTTTCCCGGAGAGCCGGGATATTTCGAACCCAAGAGGACCCACCATGGTTTATGACCGTGAGCGTGAGCGGCGCAACGATGCCGTGTACGCCGAACACAAGAGGGCTGTAGCAGCCGGCGAGAAGCGTGTTCTCCGCAGGACCAGCACCGGCGAGCTGCACAGCTACCCAGGTGATGAGATCGGCTTCACGCCCGGCCGCGGCCAGGCCCAGGTCAGCACCTGGTGGGGCATGGGAATACTCATGGTCATTTCGGGGATCGCATTCATCACCATGTGTTGGCTGTTCCAGCGCCCCCTGTGGGAAGGTGAGGCACCCGAGTGGGGTGCGTTGTGGCCGATTGGGCTCTCGGGGTTCTTCACTCCCTATGCGTTCATCCTGGCCCGCGATGAGTACCGGGCGACCCAGCTCCGCAAACGCCGCGGCTCCCCAAAACCCGGCACCGGCAGCATCGACATTGATCTCCTGGAGCTGGGGCAGAAAAGTCCCGACCGACCTGACACGTCCCGATAGGATCCGTTCCGATGTTCAACCAGGACAAGCAGTTCCGCAGGCCTGACGGCACCCTGTATGACCCGAGCAGCTTCAACGTAGCCAGTACGAGGAGCAGTACGGTCCCGGTGGCGTGCCTGAACGATGGTCGATGGCCGCCACCACACCTCTCCAGAGCCCAGGACTGATGCCAGAATCTACTGGGAAGTCCCCGGAGATCCTGCTGGCATCCCAGTCCTTTATCTTCACGACGGCCCTGGCCGTCTAGGTCTGCCCGTCGAGCCGTCTGCACGCCCCCTAACGAAAGAGGACCATCCGTGATCACAGTGCACCTTCGATATGAGATCGATGCAAGCAAGCTAGCTGACTTTGAAGAATATGGACGGCGGTGGATCCGTCTGGTCAACAGGCTGGGCGGAGAGCATCACGGCTATTTCCTTCCGAGCGAAGGTGACAGCGACGAGGCCTTCGCCCTGTTCACCTTCCCGTCACTCGCCGACTACGAAAAGTACCGGTCGGCGGTGGCTGTGGATCCCGAGTGCATGGAGGCCTACCGATTCGCGACGGAAACAAACTGCATCCGACGGTACGAGCGAAGGTTCCTCTCACCCATGTTCGAATAACCAGCGTAGAGGCTGACAGGGTGGACTTCTAGTGGAGATGGGACCTGGCGCGGATGATCCCGGCAGAAAGACCCGCAGCGGCTATCAGGGATCCAAGCATGATGGCTACGCCTGAAAAGTAGTCATTGATCGTCATTTCGGTACACCTTCCATCTAGTGGTGTACCGAAGCTACCCATGCAAACCCGGCCCTCGCGGAGGATCGCCGAAGAATTTTGCTCACAATTGGGACACGGGAGAGGCGCTGCGCCCCGGTCCCTTGTGCTGCCGCCTCCCGGCGGACACCATGTAGGGACACCTTTCAACGGCGCCAGGGAGTGGTCTCGACGATGCGAATGCTGATCATGGGCCCTCCGGGGTGCGGCAAGGGCACCCAGGCCGAACGCCTTTCCCGGCGCCTCGGCATCAACGGCGTATCCACCGGGGACGTCTTCCGCGAGCACGTGAAGAACCTGACGCCGCTGGGCCGTGACGTCATGGCGCACCTGGACGCGGGCGACTTCGTCCCCGACAGCCTCACGAACCGCATGGTGCGTGACCGCCTGAACGAGGACGACGTCCGGGACGGGTTCCTCCTGGACGGGTACCCCCGCAATACAGCGCAGCTGGCCGAACTCGACACCATCCTTGCCGCCAACGGGCAGTCGCTGGACGTTGCACTCCAGCTGACGGCCGACGATACCGAACTGGTCCGCCGGGTGCTCCACCGCGCCACCCTGACCGGACGCAGCGACGATACCGAAGACGTCATCCGGCACCGCCTGGAGCTCTACTACCGTGAGACTGAGCCGGTGGCTTCGGAGTACTCGCAACGCGGAATCCTCCTGAGCGTCGACGGCATGGGCAACGAGGACGAGGTCTTCGACCAGCTGCTCGCAGCACTCCGGGCGGCGTTCCCCTCGGCTGTGCCCGATTCAGCCCCTTAGGCCGTCGCCAGGATCTCCGGCCGCCTCGCCGCCCAGGGCCGCAAAACCTCCACGGCCGCACCCACTGTGAACACTGTGGCGTCGTCGTACGGATGCCCCACGATCTGCACCCCGGTGGGGATGCCGCAGTCCGCCATGCCGCTGGGAACCGCCAGCACCGGGCACCGGTTGGCGATGTTGAAAGGCGCCGTCATGTGACCCTGCCAGTAATGCTCCAGCTGTTGGCCGCCGGCATCGATCCCGTCAAGGTACATGCCCTCCGCATCCAGTGCCGCTACGGCGGACGCGGGGCAGAGCAGGGCGTCGAAACCGGCCATGGCGGCAGCCAGCTCAGCCTGCAGGCGGGCCTCCGCGCGGATACCGTCCACGAAGCGGTTTTCATCGGCGGCCCGGCGGGCGTCCGCCATGAAGCGGCGCGTGTAGGGGGCCAGGAGTTCGGCTGAGCCCTCGGTCTCGTCCTCCATGGCCGGGCCCAACAGGTAGCCGAAGTGCGTGAACATCGTGCGGCTGATGGACTCCGTGGTCCACGCGAGTTCGATCTCCTCAACAATGGCCCCGGCGTCCCGCAAAGCCGCAGCGACCGCGCGGGTGTTGGCCTCGACGTCGGGCGCTACCGGGTAGTTCCCCAGCCTGATGCACAAGGCGATCCTCATCCCCGCGACGGAGGCCGCTGCGGCGGAAGCCCCGCCGTCGTGCGTGTCCGGTCCGGACACCGCAAGCCCGGGCGAGTCCGCGAGCGAGGTGTGGTCCCCCGCGTGCCGGCCCGCCATGACGTTGGCCAGCAGGGCGGTGTCCGCGACGGTCCGGGCCATCGGCCCGTCGCCGCGGTAGTGGTCGGCGGAGAGCGGCGCCAGGCCGGGGATCCTCCCGTACGGCGCCTTGTACCCCACCGTTCCCGTGAACGACGCCGGCAGCCGCGTGGAGCCGGCGATGTCCGAGGCCGTCGCAAGCGGAGCCAGCCCGGCGGCGAGCGCAGCCCCGGAACCGCCCGAGGATCCCCCGGGCGAGAACTGCAGGTTCCACGGGTTCCGGGTGACTCCCCACAGCGGACTGTGGGTGACCGTCGCGCAGCTGTATTCGGGTGTGGTGGTGCGGGCGTGGATGATGCCGCCCGCACGCCGGATCCGGCCGATGACCGGATGGTCCTCCGCTGCCAGCTCATCCTTCCTGGCCACGAGTCCCTGCGAGAGGGTCCGGCCCTTGAGCCCGTGCTTTTCCTTGGCGGCCACCGGCAGCCCAAGCAGCGGAGTGACATCACGGCCGCGGGCGTATCTGGCGGCGGCCTGCCGGGCCGCAGGCAATGCTTCGTCGAAGAGTGTTTCCGTCAGGGCGTTGACTCCCCCGTTGACGGCCTCCGTCCGCGCAATCACGGCTTCCATCAGCTCCACCGGGGAGAGCTCCCGGGTGCGGAAGAGCCGCAGCGCCGTGGCGGCGTCGAGGTAGTGCAGCTCCGTCACGCCAGGGCCCCGCAGACGAGCTCGCGCGCCACTCCGGTGAGCATGTCCACACCCGCCACCATGTCGGCGTCGGTGGTGAATTCGCGTTCGCAGTGCGAGACGCCGTCCACGCTGGGGATGAACAGCATGACGGACGGGGCCACGGTGTTCATCGCAACGGAATCGTGCCCGGCCATCGTCTGGATCCGCCGGGCGGAGAGTCCCAGGTTGGCCGCGACCTTGTCGGCCAGTTCCAGTCCGGCCTCGGGGAAGCGGCGGATGGGCCGGATGTCGAAGTCCTTCACGTTGACCTTGATGTCGTGCTCGCGGGCCAGCACGTCGATCTGCTCCAGCAGGGTGGCCCGGGCGGCCTTGACGATCTCCGGATCACCGGAGCGCAGGTCCGCCACAAGGTGCACCCTGCGTGCCACCACGATCGGGGAGTTCGGTTCCAGGGTCAGCTGGCCCACGGAGGACACCAGAGCCTCGTCCTCGAAGTCACCGGTTACGTCATGCACCATCAGGATGATCTTCGACGCCGCCACCAGGGCATCATGCCTGTCCGCCATGGCGGTGGCGCCCGTGTGGGACTGCTCACCCAGCACCTCGATGTCCAGCTTCTGCGTGTACCAGCTGCTGTCCACCAGGCCAATGGTGATGCCTTCCCGCTCCAGGATCCGGCCCTGCTCGATGTGGATCTCCGCGTAGCCCGCCACGTCCGGGCCCTCGGCGGCGCCCAGGTATCCGATGCCGTCCAGGGCTTCGCGGACGGTGACCCCCTGCAGGTCCCGGACGTCGAGCATCCGCTCCCGCTCCAGCAGGCCGGCGAAGACCGAACTTCCCATGATGCTCGGCGCGAACCGCCCGCCCTCCTCGTTGAACCAGTTCACCACCGCAAGGTTGAAACGGGGCGCTGCTCCGCCCTCCGCAACCTCTGCACCCAGCCGGCGTGCCGCGTGCAGTGCGGCGATCACGCCGTAGGCGCCGTCGAAGCGGCCGCCCAGCGGCTGGCTGTCCAGGTGCGATCCGATCAGCACATACGGTGCACCCGGAGTCCACTCCAGCAGCCCGAACATGTTGCCGATGCCGTCCACCCGAAGTTCCCACCCGGCGTCGTGCACCCACGCAGCGAACCAGTCGCGCGTCTGCGCGTCCTCGGCCGTGGCCGCCTGGCGGTCAACGCCGTTGTGTTGGGTGGCCCCAATCGTGGCCACGTGGTGGAAGTCGGAAAGGAAAGCTACTGAATTCATGGGAAGTCCTTTTGTGTATTGCTGTGAAGAGGGCAGGCGGCGGGCTTAGCCCATGCGGCCGCGGGTCTCGGGCACCTTGGTGAACAGCACCAGGAGGAGGACGACGACGGCAGCGGCCGCCATGTAGAAGCCAGGCGCGTGCGGCACACCGGTTCCGCCTACCAGGGCGGTGCCGATGAACGGTGCGGTGCCGCCGAAGAGGGCGTAGGCGCCGTTGTAGCTGATGGCCGCTGAAGTGAAGCGGGTGCGGGTGGTGAAGATCTCGACAAAGAAGGTGTAGCAGCCGCCGCCGTAGATGCAGAGCGCCACCACGAACAGGGACTGTCCCAGCAGCGCCAGGGGCAGGCTGCCGCTGGTGACCAGCATGAAGCTCGGCACGGACAGCACGGCAAGGGCGAGGGAGCCGGCGATGAGCATCGGCTTGCGGCCGAAGCGGTCCCCGAGGCGGCCGCCGATCGGAAGGAGGATGGCGTAGAGGGCCAGTGCCGCGGCGTTCACCATGAGCGACTGTTCACGGCTGAGGTGCCCGGTGGTCTGCACGTAGGAGACGAAGTAGGCCGAGAGGAAATAGAAGCCCATGGCCGTCAGGCCCATCACGAAGATGACCTGCACCATGCGGAGGCTGTTCTCGCGGAAGGCCTCGCGGACGGGGCTGAACTCCTTGGTCCGTGCCGCCTTGGCTTCGTTGAACGCGTCGCTTTCCACCGTACGGCTGCGGATCCAGACCCCGAAGAGTGCCAGCGGCAGTGCGAGCAGGAACGGCAGGCGCCAGCCCCAGGCCATGAAGGCTTCGTTGGGCATCGACTGGCTGAGGATGAGGATCATGGTCCCGGCAACCACGGAGGGCAGGGCGGTGGCGGCGATGGTGATGTTGAGCCAGAATCCGCGCTTGTTGACCGGTGCGTGCTCGAAGACAAACGACGGCGCACCCACGGATTCACCGCCGGCCGAGAAGCCCTGAATGAGGCGGCAGAGCACCAGGAGCGCTGGGGCCCATGCACCGATCTGGCCGTAAGTGGGCAGGATCCCCATCAGTGCGGTCGCGCCGCCGATGGCAACCAGGGTGATGGTCAGGACGCGGCGCCGGCCGATCCTGTCGCCGAGCGCGCCGAAGAACAGGCCGCCGATGGGCCGGACCACGAAGGCGACGCCGAACGTGGCGAAGGTGGCCAGCAAGGCAGCGACGGGGTTGCTGCCGGGGAAGAACAGCTGTGAGAAGATCACCGCAGTGAGGCCGTAGAGGGTGAAGTCGTAGAACTCGATGAACTGGCCGATGCTTCCACCCAGCAGGACGCGCTTCTGCATCTTGGTGGTGCCTGGCTGTCCGGTTCCGGGCTTTTCGAGGGTCCCCGTGCCGGGGTCGGCGGGGTTCTTGGAGGATGCGGTGCCGGCACGCCCTGCGGCGGGCTGCGGCTGGTTCTTGATGTCGTTGATGGTCATGAGAGCCACGCTAGGTTCGCCGTGTTTCCGGTACCCGACGCCGCGTTACGGGCATTTGAAGAGTTTTTTACGGACGCTACCGCGCTGTTGCCGCGATACACCGGTCCGGACATGCTTCGGACACATTGTGTGTGGTTCGGAACCATTGAATCTCCTTTGATCAACATGGTCAGCTCGCTGTGGGGTTTCGGCCGAAGCCGTGTTTGCGGGGTTTTCACCGCTGGAGGATCCCCGTATCCACCCGGTTGCATCAACTGTGTGTGATCCCGTTCACATCTGTCCAATTGATTGTTTTTGAGGAAGTGATCGATTTTGTCAATGCCAATATCCAAGCACTGAGGTCAGGTCCGGCCCTGCCGGTCAGCGCGACGCCCCGTAGAGGCGGAGGCATGTCTCCTCAAAAGCCAGGGCCCGCCGCGTCGGCTGCACGCCCTCGGGGCGGACCAGCATCACCTCGATCGGCGGGAGATTATCCGTCAGGGTCAGCGCCACGACCTTGCCGCCGGAGTAGGTCATGTCGCTGTGGAGCCGCTGGTTCAGCAAGGCGTATCCGTGGCCCTTCGCCACAAATGACCGGACCGTCTCGTAGCCGGCGAATCGGTGCCGGACGTTGGGCACCACCCCTGCAATGACGTAGAGCTGCTCGAAGTACTCCCGGCTGTGCGGCAGGTCCAGCACCACGGCGGGTTCGCCGTCGAGCTCCTTGAGTGAAATGGTCTTCTCGGGGCGTGCAGCGGCCGGATGCTCGGCATGGACCAGCACGTGCGGCGGGACCCGTTCCAGCACCTGGTACGTGAAGCCGCGCCCCAGGCCGAGTCCGTATGTCAGGGCAACGTCGCACTGCCCTTCGAGCAGGGCGGTTTGGAGGCTGGCCAGATCGGCCTCCAGGAAGGAAACCTCAACGCCCGGGTGCTGCACCTCGAACGTCTGCAGGATCGCCGGAAGCCTGAAGGGCGCCAGCGGGGCAAACACGCCCACTTTGAGCTCACCCACCAGGCTGGCGGCCAGGCCGCGGGCGGATTCGTAGAGCGAATCAGCGTGCTCCAGCAGTACCTTGATGTCCTGGGCAAGCTGCCTGCCCGACGGCGTGAGGCGCAGGCCGCGGGTCCTGAGCCGCACGAACAGCTGCGTGGACAGGCTGGCTTCAAGCTGGGCCATGGCAGTGGACAGGGTGGACTGGGTGACGAGCAGCCGGTCCGCGGCCGCCGTCATGTTCTCGAGCTCCGCCACCACCGCAAAATACCGCAGCTGGGTCAGGGTAAAGGGCTTAGCCATCGGTCAATGTTCGCAATCTGCGGCAAGCGCCGCGGTCAGTGGAGTTTTTGTCCACATAACGCGTCCAAAAGGGGTCCTAAGTCGCGTTATGTGGACAAAAACTCCATCAGGGAGTGGGGTCGGGTTCACAACGCCCGGAGCCGGTGCAGCAGGAGGGCGACGTGCAGCGAGGTGCGGGATTCGGCGTCGTCAAGGTCCACGGCCAGGAGCTCCTCCAGCCGGGCCAGCCGGGCGTAGAGCGTGGGCCTGCTCAAGTAGCCGCTGCGTGCCAGCGCAGCCTTGTTTCCGCCGGATTCGAGGTATTGGCCGAGCAGCTCCAGGTGCCCGCCGCTCCCCCGGGCCTCGGCCTGCAGCAGGCTTTCCAGTTCCGATTCCACAAACTGCTGGACGCGGGGATCGTTGCGCAGGAGGGCCAGCAGCCCCCGCAGCCGGACGTCGGTGGCCCGGTAGAACGGCTTTCCGGTCCCCCTCAGCGTCGCCGCTGTCTCGGCCACGTGCGCAGCCTCATCAATACCGGCCGCCGCCTCCAGCAGGGATCCCCTGGGGCGTCCGACGCCGATGGTCCAGTTTGGTGCCGCTGCCCCCCTCAGGCGGGTTGCGCCGTCGTCCGCCTGCGTACCGCCGTCGCCGGCTTGAACCGCGAGCGCGTCCGCCAGCCGCTGCAGCGTGGCCTCCTCGAGCTGCTTCGCCGGGAGGGCGAGGATCATGCCCACCGACCCGGACTGGATACTGGCGGTCAGCGCACTGCCGGCAGTGGACTTGACCACCTTGGCCAACAGTTCCAGGAGGGCACGTTCCTCCTGCTGGCCGGCGAGCGGATCGCGGGACTGCGCGCCATCGGACGTTGCCGCTGCCTGCGCGGAGGCACCGGTGCGGTACACGATCGGCACATAGAGCGGCGAGCGCTTCAGCCCCAGGGCGCCGGCGCGCGCCAGTGCTTCCGCTTCGCTGAGGCCCCGCGGGTGGCGCAGTGCGTTGAGCAGCCCGGCCTGGGCCTGCTGGCTGAGTTCACGCCGGTCCCGCTCGGCGAGGCGGTTGATGGCGAGGGTCTGCGCCGCGCGCTCAAGCACCATTGCCGCTGTTTCCTCGTCGTCCGGGGTTATCGGAAGGACCAGCCGCCCCCATAGCTGCTCGCGGACACCTACCGGAACCTGCAGCCAGTTCTCCGGTCCGGTGCGCAGCGTTCTCTGCGACGACGGCGTGGTCCTTGAGCGGCGCTCCCAGTCATGCAGGAGCTCAGTGGTGGCAAGGCCATGCGTCGAGTAGGCGAGGACCAGGTGGGACAGGTCCTCGAGCACCACCGGCGCGCCGATCATCCCGGCGGCCTGCTCCACCACGCGCTCCGTGCCGGCGCTTTCCAGGCTGAGGACCGTGAAGGCCTCGTGGACGTCGCGGGCGCGCTCCACCCGTTCGAGCTGCTCCGCCACGATCATCCGGTGCACCACCTCGGTGACCTCGACGAACCGCACCCGCCGCTGCACCACGATCACCGGCAGCGTGCATGACTTCGCCGCCGCCTGCAGCGCCGCCAGGCTGCGGCCCCGTTCACCCACCAGTTCCACGATCAGCCCGGCGGCCGAGGACTCCTCCAGGGACCGGATGAACGACGCCGTGGCTTGCGGCTCCTTCTCCAGCTCCAGTCCGGTGGTAAGCACCAGCTCGCCGCCGGAGAGAAGGCTGGAAATGTCCAGCAACTCGCTGACGTGGACCCAGCGCACCGGCGCATCGAGTCCGGCCGCGCCGCCCGCCTCGCCGCCGAGAATCTGCGGCGAGGCAGCGCGAAGCACAGGGAGTCCCAGGATAGTGCGGAGGGTTGGCAGCATTTACATAGTGTAACGGCAGTCGCATTTTCCTTTACACATCGCCCCTTATGGCGGCAGTCCCCCGGCGACAGACTGGAGGCAACGCATGAAGCGACCACAAACCACCTGAGGAGATTCCTTGAACATCGTCGAGCATTGGATCAACGGCAGCTACGTTCCGGTCGGCGAGCGCACTGCGCCCGTCACCAACCCCGCCACCGGAAAAGTCACCGCCCAGGTGGCACTGGCCAGCACCGAGGACAGCAACGCCGCCATCGCCACCGCCAAGGCTGCCTTCCCGGCCTGGCGCGACACCTCCCTCGCCCGCCGCACGCAGGTCCTCTTCGCTTTCCGCGAGCTGCTGAACTCCCGCAAGGACGAGCTCGCCGCCATCATCACCTCCGAGCACGGCAAGGTCCTCGACGATGCCCTGGGCGAGGTGACCCGCGGCCAGGAAGTGGTCGAGTTCGCCTGCGGCATTCCGCACCTGCTCAAGGGCAGCTACACCGAAAACGCCTCCACGAAGGTGGACGTCCACTCCATCCGCCAGGCCCTCGGCCCGGTTGCCATCATCAGCCCGTTCAACTTCCCGGCCATGGTTCCCATGTGGTTCTTCCCGCTCGCCATCGCCGCCGGCAACACCGTCATCATCAAGCCGAGCGAAAAGGACCCGACGGCCGTTAACTGGATGGCCGAGCTGTGGAAGGAAGCCGGGCTGCCGGACGGCGTCTTCAACGTCCTGCACGGCGACAAGGTGGCCGTGGACGCCCTCCTCACCCACCCTGACGTCAAGGCCGTTTCCTTCGTTGGCTCCACCCCGATCGCCAAGTACGTCTACCAGACCGCCACGGCCCACGGTAAGCGGGTCCAGGCCCTCGGCGGCGCCAAGAACCACATGATCGTGCTGCCCGACGCCGATCTGGACCTCGCGGCGGACGCTGCGGTCAACGCCGGTTTCGGTTCCGCCGGCGAGCGCTGCATGGCCATCTCGGCCCTGCTGGCGGTGGGCGACATCGCCGACGAACTCGTGGCCAAGATTGCCCAGCGCGCCAATTCCCTGCGCACCGGCGACGGCCTGCGCGGCTGCGACATGGGCCCTCTCGTCACAGCGGCGCACCGGGACAAGGTGGCCGGCTACGTGGACGCCGGCGAAGCGGCAGGCGCCACGATCGTCGTCGACGGCCGCGCCATCTCCCCCGACGCCGAAGGCGAGGGATTCTTCGTCGGCCCCACCCTCTTCGACAACGTCACCACCGAGATGTCCATCTACCAGGACGAGATCTTCGGCCCGGTCCTGTCCGTGGTCCGCGTGGACACCTACGACCAGGCCCTCGAGCTGATCAACAACAACCCGTACGGCAACGGCACCGCGATCTTCACGAACGACGGCGGTGCGGCACGCCGCTTCGAGAACGAAGTGGAGGTAGGCATGGTGGGCATCAACGTCCCCGTCCCGGTTCCGATGGCCTACTACTCCTTCGGCGGCTGGAAGAACTCACTGTTCGGCGACACCCACGCCCACGGCACCGAGGGCGTCGGCTTCTTCACCCGCGGCAAGGCCGTCACCTCCCGCTGGCTCGATCCCAGCCACGGCGGCATCAACCTCGGCTTCCCGCAGAACGCCTGACCGGCGCTCCTTCGAAAGGAACAGTCATGACTTCCACGATTGAAAGCGGCATCCTGCCCCTGTCCGGGGACGCGGAGGCGGCCCGCCGCGCCTACGAGCTGGACCGCAAGCACGTCTTCCACTCCTGGTCCGCCCAGGACCTGCTGGATCCGATGGTCATCACCGCAGCCGAGGGCTCCCACGTGTGGGACGGTGACGGCAAGAAGTACCTCGACTTCTCCTCCCAGCTGGTCAACACCAACATCGGCCACCAGCACCCCGCCGTCGTTGCCGCCATCGCCGCGCAGGCAGCGAAGCTTTGCACCATCGCCCCGAGCTACGTCAACGACGCCCGGTCGGAGGCCGCGCGGCTGATCGCCGAACGCACACCCGGGGAACTGGACCGGATCTTCTTCACCAACGGCGGCGCCGACGCCAACGAACACGCCGTCCGCATGGCCCGGCTCCACACCGGCCGCCATAAGGTCCTCTCCGCCTACCGCTCGTACCACGGCGGCACCCAGCTCGCGGTCAACCTCACGGGCGACCCACGCCGCTGGCCTAGCGACACCGGCAGCACCGGCACCATCCACTTCTTCCCGCCCTACCTCTACCGCACGGCATTCCACTCCACCACGGAAGAGGAGGAAAGCCAGCGCGCCCTGGAACACCTCGAACAGCTGATCAGCCTCGAGGGCCCCGCCACCATCGCGGCACTGATCCTGGAATCCGTTCCCGGGACCGCCGGCATCTACATGCCGCCGCCCGGCTACCTGCAGGGAGTCCGGGAACTGTGCACCAGGCACGGCATCGTCTTGATTGCGGACGAGGTCATGGCCGGCTTCGGACGCACCGGCAAGTGGTTCGCCGTCGAGCATTTCGACGTGGTTCCGGACCTGCTGACCTTCGCGAAGGGCGTCAACTCCGGCTATGTCCCGCTCGGCGGTGTGGCCATCAGCCCCGAAATCGCCGAGACCTTCGGGAAGCGCGTCTACCCCGGCGGCCTCACCTACTCCGGACACCCGCTGGCCACAGCAGCCGCCGTCGCCACGATTAACACCATGGAGCGCGAAGGCATCGTGGAACACGCCGCTTTCCTGGGCGAAACAGTCATCGGCCCCGCGCTGGCCGGGTTCGCCGAACGGCACCCCTCCGTGGGCGAGGTCCGCGGCACCGGGGTGTTCTGGGCCATCGAGCTCGTCAGGGACCGGGCCACGCGGGAGCCGCTGGCGCCGTACGGCGGTTCCAGCCCCGTGATGAACCAGCTCGTCGCGGCCTGCAAATCCAAGGGCCTGCTGCCGTTCGCCAACTTCAACCGGATCCATGTGGTCCCGCCCTGCAACACCAGCGTGGAGGACACCGAGGCCGGCCTGGCAATCCTCGACGAAGTCCTGGAAATCGCCGATCAGGCCATCGCCTGACCGCTCCCGCCGGAGCAAACCAAAGGCCGGACCCCGGATTCCCTGCCGAAGGGAATCCGGGGTCCGGCTGTTGATCTGTGCGGGGCAACCCGCGGGGTTAAGGAGCGTCCGTGTTACGGAACCGCGGGGTTAAGGAGCGTCCGGGCGCTGGTCCGGGCGCTGGTCCGGCTTGTGGCCGCGCAGGTTGTCCTGGACCTTGCCGAAGAGATCCTTGATGGTGGATTCGGTGTTGGTGAGCATGTCCGGCTGGACGTAGACGTCCTGCGTCGGCGGCAGGCTGTAGTGCGACGGAAGTCCTCCGGCGCCGTCAACACCGTCCAGTGCGATGGTCACCCCGCCTTCCTTGCGCGCAATGGCACCGATCCGGCCGAACACCAGCGTGAACTCATCCGGCTGGAAGCTGACGGTGTGTCCGATGTGTGTCCGGTTGAGCTCGCCCGCAGCTACCGCTTTCTCGTTGCCGGTCCCTGAGTAGTCCATGGTCTCTCCTAAAGGTGGATGGCAGCTTATGCCAGAAGTCTAGGGCGGGGCACGGATGCCGCATAGACCTCGCTGGACGGCTGCACAATACTCTCCGGCACCATCATCACTTCATCCATTGAAAGCCGTCCCGGCCAGCGGCTTAGATGGATCTCGTCGGCGCTGACGCCAGTCGCCGCCGGGGCACCAAGCAGGCTTCTAGGAACGGGCATCGAGGAACATTGTG
Source organism: Arthrobacter oryzae (assembly GCF_030812315.1). Taxonomy (GTDB): domain Bacteria; phylum Actinomycetota; class Actinomycetes; order Actinomycetales; family Micrococcaceae; genus Arthrobacter; species Arthrobacter oryzae_B. The sequence continues at coordinate 24,023 of NZ_JAUSSM010000014.1, forward strand.
ACTTCACAGACGAATTGGGTTGGCAGCGCACCGGGCTGGGACGACGTACAGGTTGGCGACAGCGTGCAGCTGAGCCGGAACGGGCGCATCGAATTCACCGGGCAAGTGGACGACCGCACCGCAGCCGGTGACGTCGTGTGGATCAAAACGAGCCTTGGCCGCAGGCGGCTCTTCCACGTCGAAGACGGCTTCCAGCTCGCCGGGAGCAGCATGTGAACGCGGCAACGGACGACGCTCCCTGCGACGACGACTGCCACTACTGCTCGGGGCCGGAAACGGACTAGCCGTAACGGCACTGTGTTCCCGGTTAGAATTACTGGGATCCGCCAGCTTCCTCCTGCACCAATGCCGGTGCCACGGGGTGCGCGGATCGCAGCCGGCAACGAACAAGCCTGAGGGAGGACTCCGTGCGCACTCACCACGCCCGGACTCCTTTCCATTCCCTCCGCGCGGCCATGCTCGCCGCAATGATAGTGACTCTCGGCGCGGCCGCCCACGTGGTTGGCGGCGGCGAACTGCCGGTTCCGGGCATCATGCTGGCCGTCCTGGCGCTCACCGGCATGGCGGCCACCGCGGCCACCCGGCTCAGACTGAATTTCCCCGCGATGGCTGCGCTCCTGGGAGCCGGCCAGCTGGTTCTGCACGAGGCTTTCAGCGCCTTTAGCGCCCCGGCCGGGACGACACGGGCCGACGTACCGGGGCACCACGGCACATCGGCGTCACTGGCCGGTTTCCCGCTGGATACCGCCGGCGCCGTCCACCTACACCAGGTCGACTCCTCCTGGGCTGCCCCGCTCATGCTCGGCGGGCATGCCCTGGCCACCCTCGCCTGCGCCCTCCTGCTCGCCAAAGGCGAGGCCGCACTGTGGTCCCTCGCGGCGTGGCTGCGCCCGCTCGTTCAACTTCCCGAAGCTGCAATGCCCGACGCCGTCGCGGCGCCGGCCGCCGCCGGCTGGCTGGCAGCTTCCGCTCCGCTCCCCTGGCGCAATCTCAGGCCTGACTGCAGGCGGGGCCCGCCTGCCGCCGTCGTACTTTCCTGACACCTTTTTCCTGGCTCCGGCCTGCTGCCGAACCGCCGTTCCCGGGCGGTCCCCGGGGACTCTGTGCCCCGCATCCGGCACCGGACGCCGCTCATAGTTTTGTGCACCGCCACTGGCGCCTCGTGCACCCTTGAAAGGCCCTCCTTTGAAAATGTCATCACCCAAGTCCTTCCGCCGTACCCTCTCCGCAACGGCCGTGGCCTGCGGCACCGCAGCACTCATGCTGGCCGGAGTCACGGCTGCATCCGCGCACGTCGGCGTCACCCCGGACAAGACCGACGCCAACTCCTACGCCCTGCTCACCTTCGGCATTCCGCACGGCTGCGACGACTCAGGCACCACCAGGGTGACCATCACGCTGCCCGAGGAACTCAACGACGCCCAGCCCACGGTCAACCCGAACTGGACAGTGGAAAAGGTTGTCGAGCAGCTGCCGGAGCCGAAGAAGCTGGCGGATGGCGCAACCATCACCAAGCGGACCAGCCAGATCGTCTACACCGCTAAGGCTCCGCTGGATCCCGACCTCCGGGACGCCCTGGTGCTCTCCGTCAAGCTCCCCGATGCCGCGGGCAAGACCCTCCATTTCCCCACCCTGCAGAACTGTGAGCAGGGGCAGACTGACTGGGCCGAGATCGCCAAGGACGGCCAGGACCCGCACTCCCTCAAAGCACCGGCGCCCTCACTGACCGTCACGGCGGCGGCCGCGGACAGCCACGGACCGGCCGTAGAAGGGCCGGCGGCCGCGGCCCACACCTCATCGGTTTCGGACGCCGGCGCGGACGACGGCACGCAGGCGCGCAGCTGGGCAGGCCTCGTGGCGGGCTTCGGTGGGCTCGCCCTCGGCGGGGTGGCCCTGATGCGCAGCAGGAACGCAAAGGCCGCAGAAGCCCACATTTCGGCGGCGGCTTCCGAACCCGGCGCTTCCGAACCCAGGAAGTAGTAGCCGGAATTAGCACGCGGGATTGGTGCCCGGAAATCACAATCCGGGCATCAATCCGCGGCAGCGGTCGTGGCATCGTTGACTCGGGCAACCGCGGGCATAATGGTTGAGCCATGAGGTCTCAGCCAATTAAAAACGGTCTTGTCATCACGACGGCGGTCGCGGCCGCCGCCCTCCTGCTCACCGCATGCGGGCCCAGCCAGCCTCAGTCCCAAGGGACTTCGGGACCGGCCACCACTTCCAGCATCCCGTCCCCGTCCTCTCCACCTGCCACAAGCCAGGCGCCCGGCAGCACGCCGCCGTCGTCCGCCCCCGCACCCGCGGGGCCCGCGCTGTGCAAGGCCGCGAACCTGACTGCGACAGAGGATTCCAGCGGCGGGGGCGCTGCCGGCAGCGTCTACTCCAAGCTCATCCTTACCAACGCCGGCGCAGAATCCTGCCTCCTGAGGGGCTTCCCGGGCGTCTCCCTCACCGCGGACGCCACGGGGGCTCCCATCGGGGCGCCGGCCCGGCAGGACGGGTCTTCGCCTGTTGCGGACGTTCTATTGGCCCCCGGCCAGGCCGGAGCCGCGGAGATGCGCTACACGCAGGCGGGTAATTACCCGGACTGCACCGCAACGCAGGCTGCGGGCTACCGGATCTATCCGCCCGAGGACACCGCCTCGCTGTTCCTGGCCGTCCCCCGGAACGCCTGCGCCAACGACGAGATCGAACTGCTGACCATCGGGGCGTTCCACGCCATGTAAGAATTTGAGGCAGCCCGCCAGGTCCTGTTCCCCGGCCACACAGCCCATGACATGATAAGTCGACTTATGAACTCTTTCGGAGTCCCGACGATGATGTCACGGGACTGAGGAAAGGCAGGCCGGCCGATGACCTCGTTGTGGTTGGACCGCACCAACACGTTCCGCAGCGACCAATTCCATCCACGAAGCACGTTCGATACCGTCGTGGCGGGGGCCGGGCTGACCGGGCTGGTGGCGGCCCTGCTCCTCGCCCGGTCAGGCAAGAAAGTGCTGGTGGTCGAAGCCAGGAGCCCGGGCGCCGTGACCACCGGCAACACCACCGCGAAGGTCTCCCTGCTGCAGGGCACCGTACTATCAGCGCTCAGGAACCAGTACTCGCAAAAAGTGGTGGATGCCTACGTCGAGATGAACCGTGAGGGGCAGGCCTGGCTGCTGCGGTACCTCGAGAACCGGGGCGTGGCCTTCCAGCGCCGGGATGCCTACACCTATGCCACTTCCGAAGGCGGCGCCGCCATCCTCCGCAAGGAGTTGGCGGCGGCCCGGGCCGCCGGACTTGCCGTGGAGTACCTCCGTGAACCCGGGCTCCCCTTTCCCGTCAACGGCGCGCTCCGCCTTGGCCAGCAGGCCCAGATTCATCCCATGGAAGTCATTGACGCGTTGGTGGATGACGTCCGCTCGCACGGCGGTCAAATCGTTTCCGGCGTGCGGCTCATTGGGTTCCGGGGACTTGGTGCACTCAGGGGCGGCGAACTGGAGGTCCAAACCGATCACGGGCCCCTGCGTGCCCGGGACGTGGTGCTGGCCACGGGGACCCCGGTCCTCAACCGGGGGCTGTATTTCGCCAAGCTCAAGCCGCTGCGGTCCTACGCCGCGGCGTTCGAACTACCGGGAACAACTGCCGTCCCGGACGGCATGTTCCTGTCCGCCGAGCAGCCGGTCCGGTCCCTGCGCGATTATCCCGCCGACGGCCGGCGGGTCCTCCTGGTGGGAGGCAACGGGCATCCGGTGGGCCGCGCCAGGTCAACGCAGGCCTACCTCGACACGCTGATTGACTGGACAACAGCGAAATTCCCGGGCGCAAGCCTCACCCATTCCTGGTCCGCCCAGGACTACCAGGCCACCAACCTGATGCCCTTTTTCGGCAAGCTGCCGCGCGGGCTGGGCCGGGTCTATTTCGCCACGGGTTACAACAAGTGGGGCATGACCAACTCCGTGGCCGCCGCCCTGGACATCACCGCCGACATCCTCGGCACCCGGCTCCCCTGGGCCAGCGTCATCCACCACCGGGTCACGTCCCCTGCCGGAGCCGCATCGGCTGCAACCCTCAATGCCGCGGTTGCCGCTACTCTGGCCAGGGATTGGGGGCAGGTGGGACTCAAGCGCCTGGACGAGTCCCGGGAGCAGCCGCCGGAAGGGGCAGGCCTGGTGACCCGCCGCGGCCGGAAGCCCGTGGCCGTGTCGACCGTCAACGGCACGCGGTGCGAACTGTCCGCCGTCTGCACCCACCTGGGCGGGATTGTGCGCTGGAACGACAGCGAGAAATCCTGGGACTGCCCGCTCCACGGCTCCCGCTTCAGCAGCGACGGGACGGTGCTGGAAGGCCCGGCCACCCGCGATCTGCGGCAGGTTGACTGACCCGGCAGGGCCCGAGCCGGCATCCGCCGGGAGCGCCGTCTTTAGTGTCAGTGCCGTAGGGCATGATGGAGGAATGCAGGGGAAGGATGTCGCCGGCGGGCCGTCAGGCGAAAAACAACCGGGCGTCACACCATCAGGAACGCCGGCCGGCGGGAGTTCTTCCGGGCGGGCCATGGACAGGTTCAGCCAGTCCACCAGGGAGTGGTTCCTTGGCGCTTTTTCCGCGCCCACTCCCGCGCAGAACGGTGCCTGGAACGCCATCTCGTCCGGTTCCCACGCGCTGGTGGTCGCCCCCACGGGCTCCGGCAAAACCCTCGCTGCCTTCCTCTGGGCGCTCGACCGCCTCCAGGCGGCCGCTCCCGCCGAGCCTGAAGCGCTGCCCGGCCTGGACCCGTCTGCCAAAGGCAGGAAACCGAAGGCACCCAAGCGGATGACCCGCGTCCTCTACATCTCGCCGCTTAAGGCGCTCGGCGTCGACGTCGAACGCAACCTCCGCGCGCCGCTGATCGGCATCACGCAGACAGCAAAACGGCTGGGCCTTCCCGCGCCGCTGATCACCGTCGGCGTCCGATCGGGGGATACGACGACGGCGGACCGCCGCGCGCTGCTAAGCCACCCGCCGGACATCCTCATCACCACTCCGGAGTCCCTCTTCCTGATGCTCACCTCCCGGGCCCGGGAAACCCTGGCCGAGGTGGACACCATCATCGTGGACGAGGTCCATGCCGTCGCAGGCACCAAGCGCGGCGCGCACCTGGCGGTGTCGCTGGAACGGCTTGATGCGCTGCTGCCCAAACCGGCGCAACGGATCGGCCTCTCGGCCACGGTGGAGCCCCGCGAACTCGTGGCCCAGTTCCTGGCCGGTTCCGCCCCGGTGGAAATCGTGGCGCCGCCGTCGAAGAAGAACTGGGACCTGACGGTGTCGGTTCCTGTGGAGGACATGTCCGATCTGCAGGGGGCCGCCGGTGCCTTCGACTCCGGCCCGGCCTCAGGACTGCAGCCGCAGGCGTCCATCTGGCCGCATGTGGAGGAAAAGATCGTAGACCTGGTGCTGGCCAACCAGTCCACCATTGTGTTCGCGAATTCGCGCCGCCTTGCCGAACGCCTGACGGCCCGGCTCAATGAGATCCATGCCGAACGCGAGCTGGTGGGGGCCGGCGGCGGCTGGGGCGAGTTCGGCGCTGGGGCGCCGGACTTCGAATCCGCGCCTTCTGCAATGCAGGCTGACGTGCCGTCAGCGGTGCCATCTGCGGGCGCCGTGACGCCGGCGTCGACGGCGACCCCGGCCCACATGATGGCGCAGGCTGGCAGTACCTCAGGTGCCGATCCCGTGCTGGCGAGGGCGCACCACGGTTCCGTTTCGAAGGACCAGCGGGCACTGATCGAGGACGACCTGAAGTCGGGCCGGCTGCGCTGCGTTGTCGCCACGTCCTCCCTGGAGCTTGGTATTGACATGGGCGCGGTGGACCTGGTGGTCCAGGTGGAGTCGCCGCCGTCCGTGGCCAGCGGCCTGCAGCGGGTGGGCCGCGCCGGCCACCAGGTGGGCGAAGTGTCCCAGGGCGTCTTGTTCCCCAAGCACCGTGCCGACCTCGTGCATACCGCCATCACCGTGGAACGGATGCTCGGCGGCAAGATCGAGCGGCTCAGTGTTCCCGCCAACCCGCTGGACATCCTGGCGCAGCAGACGGTGGCCGCCACGGCCCTGGGATCCATCGACGTGGAGGAATGGTTCTCCACGGTCCGGCGCTCCGCCCCGTTCGCGTCCCTCCCCCGGTCCGCCTTCGAGGCCACCCTGGACCTGTTGGCCGGCCGCTACCCGTCCGACGAATTCGCCGAGCTCCGGCCCCGGATCATCTGGGACCGGAATGCCGGCACCATCGAGGGCCGCCCCGGAGCGCAGCGGCTGGCAGTGACCTCCGGCGGCACCATTCCGGACCGCGGGCTCTTCGGCGTCTACATCATCGGCACCGAGGTGGAAGGCTCGGCTTCGCCTTCCGCTGAGGGCAAGGCGGCCAGTCCCGGGTCCTCCGCCGCCAAAGGCGGGCGGCGCGTGGGCGAACTCGACGAGGAAATGGTCTACGAGTCCCGGGTGGGCGACATCTTCGCCCTCGGCGCCACCAGCTGGAAGATCGAGGACATCACGCACGACCGCGTCCTGGTGTCCCCCGCCTTCGGCCAGCCGGGCAAGCTCCCCTTCTGGAAGGGTGATTCGCTCGGCCGGCCGGTGGACCTGGGCCGCGCGCTGGGCGCCTTTGTGCGTGAGCTGTCCGCGTCGGACGTCGGCCCTGCCACGGAGCGGTGCAAGGCCAGCGGGCTTGATGATTTTGCCGCGAACAACCTCATCCAGTACCTGGCCGAACAGAAGCTGGCCACCGAAGTGGTCCCCAGCGACACGACTTTGGTGGTGGAGCGGTTCCATGACGAACTGGGCGATTGGCGGGTGGTCCTGCACAGCCCCTTCGGCATGCCCGTGCACGCGCCCTGGGCCCTCGCCGTGGGCCAGCGCCTGCAGCAGCGCTACGGAATGGACGGTTCCGCGATGGCAGCGGACGACGGCATTGTGCTGCGCGTGCCCATGATGGAGGACGAACCGCCGGGAGCCGAGCTGTTCCTCTTCGAACCCGAGGAACTGGAACAGATCGTCACAGCCGAAGTGGGCGGCAGCGCCCTCTTCGCCTCGCGCTTCCGTGAGTGCGCCGCCCGTGCGCTCCTGCTGCCCCGGCAGAACCCTGGCAAGCGGCAGCCCCTGTGGCAGCAGCGCCAACGGTCCGCGCAGCTGCTGGATGTTGCCCGGAAGTATCCGACGTTCCCCATCGTGCTGGAAACCGTCCGCGAATGCCTGCAGGACGTCTACGACCTCCCGGCATTGAAGGACATCGCAGCATCCATTGAGCGGCGCGAACTGCGGATCCTGGAGACCACCACGCAGCAACCCTCCCCGTTCGCGAAGTCCCTGCTGTTCGGCTACGTTGCGCAGTTCCTCTACGAGGGCGACTCCCCCCTCGCGGAGCGCCGTGCCGCAGCGCTGGCCCTCGATTCAACCCTGCTGAATGAGCTCCTGGGCCGGGTGGAGCTGCGCGAACTGCTCGACGCCAAGGTCATCGAGGCCACCGAACGGGAGCTGCAGCGGCTGGCCCCGGACCGCCGGGTACGCGGTATGGAGGGCGTCGCGGACCTGCTGCGCCTGCTCGGTCCGCTGGCCCCTGAAGAAGTGGCCGCACGGCTGGAACCCGCCGCCCAGGCGGTTGAGCCTGCCGAAAGCCTGGCCCTGGAACAGGCTCCCGAGGAGCACGCTCCTGGGGTCGCTCCCGACGCCGTGATTGAGCCTTCCCCGCTCGCCGACGCCGTCACCCACCTCACCGCCCTGCAGCGGGCCAACCGCGCCCTCCGGGTGAACATCGGCGGTGCCGAGCGCTTCGCCGCCGTGGAGGATGCCGCCCGACTGCGGGACGCCATCGGAGCGCCGCTGCCCATGGGGGTGCCGCTGGCGTTCATCGAACCTGTGGCCGATCCGCTCGGCGACCTCGTCTCCCGCTACGCCCGCACCCACGGCCCCTTCACGGCAGCGGAAGCCGCTGCACGGCTGGGACTTGGCGTCGCCGTCGTCGGCACCGCGCTCAAGCGGCTCGCCGCGGATGGCCGTGTGGTGGAAGGCGAGTTCCGGCCGCATTCCGCGCCGGCCGAACAGGCGGCCGAACAGGCGGCCGCCGGAGAAACCCCTGAATCAGGGGCCGCCGAAGCCCATCCACAGCCTGCAGCCGCTGTCGTGACCCTGGCCAGCACCAGCGAATGGTGCGACGCCGAGGTGCTGCGCAAATTGCGCCGCCGATCCCTGGCGGCTCTGCGTGCCGAAGTGGAGCCGGTGGATACGGCCGCGTACGGCCGGTTCCTTCCGGCGTGGCAAAACGTCCGGATCCCGGGCCGCGGCCGGGGCCAGTCAGTCCTGCGCGGGCTGGACGGCATCATCACGGCCGTCGACCAGCTCTCCGGGGTGCCGGTTCCCGCCTCTGCATGGGAACCACTCGTCCTCGCCAGCCGGGTGGCCGACTATCAGCCTGCCATGCTGGACGAGCTGATGGCTGCAGGCGAGGTTCTCTGGTCCGGCGCCGGCGCGCTTCCCGGCAACGACGGCTGGGTGAGCCTGCACCTAGCGGACTCGGCCGAACTCACGCTGAACCCCGCGGCTGACTACGAGCCCGGGGACGCCCAGCAGCGCCTTCTGGACCACCTGCAGAACAATGGCGGCGGCTACTTCTTCCGCCAACTGACGGACATCGCCGGCGGCATGGACGCCGTGCTGAGTGACCAGGACGTTGTTACAGCCCTCTGGGACCTGGCGTGGGCGGGCCGTATCACCGGCGATACGTTTGCCCCCGTCAGGGCCATGATCGCCGGCGGCCACACAGCCCACCGGCAGGTTGCCCGGGCGCCGCGGGCGCGCGCACCCAGGATGAGCCGGCTGGGACGCGCCCACGGCACAGGCCTGCTGGGATCTCCCGGGCTGACCGGAGGGCGCTACGGCTCGGTCACGGGCGCCGCTCCCACCCCGCCGCTGGCCGCCGGCCGGTGGTCCGCCCTGCCGCCGCCGGAACTGGACCCGACCATCCACGCCCGCGCCACGGCGGAGCTGCTGCTGGACAGGTACGGCGTCGTCACCCGCGGATCGGTCATGGCGGAGAACATCCTGGGCGGGTTCGGGCTGATGTACAAGGTCCTCGCCCGGCTGGAGGAAGCAGGACGCTGCCGCCGGGGCTATTTCATCGAGCACCTTGGCGCCGCCCAGTTTGCCGTGCCAGCCACGGTGGACCGGCTGCGGTCCTACACGGAGGACACCCAGCTGGCGAAACCGGAACCGCGGGCCCTGGCTCTCGCGGCGACGGACCCCGCCAACCCGTACGGCGCGGCGCTCGCCTGGCCTGCGCTCAACGTCGAGGCGGGCAGCGGCCACCGCCCGGGACGGAAGGCGGGAGCCCTTGTGGTGATGGTCGACGGCTCCCTGGTCCTCTACGTGGAGCGCGGCGGCAAGACGCTGCTCGCCTTTGACGAGGAGCCGGAAATCCTCGCCGCCGCCGCCGCGGCTTTGGTGGGAGTCGTAAAGCGCGGCGCAGTGGACAAGCTCATTATGGAGAAAGTCAACGGCCACGGCATCCTGGATACGCCTGCAGCCGCCGCCCTGACCCACGCCGGCGCATATTCCACTCCGAAGGGATTGAGGATCCGTGCCTGAAGGGGATTCCGTCTGGCGGGCGGCGGCGCAACTTCACGCGGCCCTGGCCGGACAGCAGCTCACAGCATCCGACTTCCGGGTGCCCAGATTTGCCACGCTCAAGCTGGACGGCTGGACCGTAAACGAAGTGGTTCCGCGCGGCAAACATCTCCTGATGCGGCTTCAGGGCCCGGCGGAGGAACAGCTGACCATCCACTCCCACCTGAAGATGGAGGGCACCTGGCAGGTGTACCCGCCGGGCGGCCGCTGGAGGAAACCGGGGTTCACGGCACGGTGCGTGCTGCGCACCGCCACCGCGGACGCCGTCGGGTTTTCCCTGGGCACCCTGGAAGTGGTCCGCACTGCTGACGAAGACTCCGTCGTGGGCCACCTCGGGCCGGACCTCCTGGGGCCGGACTGGGACATGGCGGAGGCGGAACGCCGGCTGCTTGCCGCGCCCGAGGTTCCCATTGGCGTGGCCCTGTTGGACCAGCGCAACCTGGCCGGCATCGGCAATATCTACCGCTGCGAGGCGTGCTTCCTTTCCGGCATCCATCCCGCTGCACCTGTCTCCGAGGTGACGGACCTTCCCGCCATCATGGCCGATGCCAAGCAGTTGTTGGAGGCCAACCTGGGGCCGGGCAGGCGGACCACCGTGCTCAACGCCCGGGGAACGCCCGTGGGCCGGCAAGCCGGTAGGCCTGGATACTGGGTATACCGCCGTGAGCACCAGCCGTGCCTGAAGTGCGGCACGCCCATCCGCCGCGGGGTCCTCGCCAGGGAGACGGGCACGGAGGAGCGGGACATCTACTTCTGCCCGAAATGCCAGCCCCCGCCGGGAACGAACGCCTAATTCGGACGGGAACCGGCGCCCTGCCTTCAGGCGGGCGCCGGGGCCTCACTCAGGCAGCCGACACCGCGGCCTCGGACGGCTCCCCTACTCCGGGTCCGCCGGCCTGGTCGCCACCCTTACCGGCAGCGACCTTTCGGGTTTCCGGCACGGTGAACCGCGGCAGCAGCAACTGCACCAGCGGGCCGATCGCCAGGGCATAAACCACCGTGCCAACGCCCACGGATCCGCCCAGCAGCCAGCCCGTGCCCAGGACCACGATCTCGATTCCGGTCCGCGACGTCCGGACCGACCAGCCGGTTCGCCGGGCCAGCCCGGTCATCAGTCCGTCGCGGGCACCGGGGCCGAACCGGGCTCCGATGTAGCAGGCCGACGCGATCCCGTTCAGCAGCACGGCCCCCGCCAGCATGCCGATCTGGCCGCCCAGGTGCGAGAACTCCGGGATCAGGGCCAGCCCGACATCCGCGAATACACCCACCAGAATGGCGTTGCACAAGGTGCCGAATCCTGGCCACTGCCGCAGCGGAATCCACAGGAGCAGGACGAGGAAGCTGACAATGACAACCACCGCTCCGATGGACAGTCCGGTCTTCCCGGCAACGCCCTGGTGGAAAACGTCCCACGGGTCAAGGCCGAGTCCGGCACGGATGAACATGGCCAGCGAAATGCCGTACATGGCCAGGCCGGTGAACAGTTGAAGGAGTCTGCGGGTCATCATGAAATCCATCCTCCGTCAAAACTGGCCTTGTAATCCATATCCAGTTTGAGATACTGGCTACATGTCCGGCTCCCTTAACCCCACTGCACTGGCACGGCTCCTCGGCGGGTGGAACCGCGGCGCGGCCCCCGCCTACCGCGAGCTGGCCGACGTCGTACGCCTCCTGGTCCTGGACGGCCGTGTCCCGCTGGACATGGCGCTGCCCAGCGAGCGGGCACTGGCCGAAACCCTGGGGGTCAGCCGGACCACGGTGACCGCCGCCTACTCAAGCCTGCGCGAGCAGGGGTTCCTCAGCAGTCGCCAGGGCAGCCGTGGCCGGACCTGCATTCCGCGGCGCATGCCGCCGGGGGTCAACGGCCCCGGCGGCGCCACCGACCTGATCAGCCCGACCGCCCTGGCCGGCGCGCCGGGACTGGCGCCACCACCCGGCCTCCTCGACCTCGCCTACGCGTCCCTGCCGGCCAGCGGCGAAGTGGTGCACCGCGCCTTCGCCGCCGCACTGACGGAGCTCCCGGCGTTGCTTCCCGGATTTGGCTACGACGCCATTGGCATTGCCCCGCTCCGTGAGGCAATCGCTGCGCGGTATTCCGACGCCGGGGTTCCCACCACGGCCGACCAGATCCTGGTGACGTCGGGCGCGCAGCATGCCCTGAACATCGTGCTCCGCACCCTGGCCGGCCGGCAGGACAAAGTGCTCGTGGACCACCCCACCTACCCGCACGCCCTGGATGCCATCCGCGCCAGCGGCTGCCGGCCGGTGCCGGTTGCCCTCCCCCACGGGCACGGCTGGGACGTGGACGGCATGGAAGCCGCCATGATGCAGCAGCGCCCCAAGATGGCCTACGTGGTGCCGGATTTCCACAACCCCACCGGCCGGATGATGTCCGATCCCCAGCGCCGCGGGCTTGTCCAGGCAGCTGCCGCAGCTGGAACGGTGCTGGTGGTGGACGAGACACTGCGCGAACTGAACCTCGACGGCGTCGAGACGGCCCCGGTGGCGGCCTTCAGCCCGGCCGTGGTCACCATTGGATCCCTGAGCAAGTCACACTGGGCCGGGCTGCGCACCGGCTGGATCCGTGCGGGCAGGTCCCTGATCCAGCGCTTCGCCGCCGCCCGGACCACCATGGACCTGGGCGGACCCGTGGTGGAACAGCTGGCTGCCGCACATCTGGTCCGGTCGTTCGCCGAACCGCTTCCGGCCCGGCTGGCGGCCCTCCGCGAGAACCGGGCCGCGCTGCTTGAGCTGCTCACCGGAATCCTCCCCGACTGGCAACCTGAGCGGCCCGACGGCGGGCTGAGCGTGTGGTGCCGGCTCCCTGCGCCGATCAGCACCGCGCTGACGGTCATCGGCCCCGACGTCGGGGTCAGGCTGGCGGCAGGCCCTAGGTTCGGCGTGGGCGGAGCCTTCGAACACTACCTCCGCGTTCCCTTCACGCTTCCGCCTTCGCAGCTGGAGACCGCGGTGCTGGCCCTTCGCTCTGCCAGGGAAAAGCTCGACGCCGCACCCCAGCTGCGGCGCAGCCTCCGGCACACGCCCGCCGTCGCCATCGCCTGACCCGGAGGGTCCCCCGACGGTCCCCCGACGCGGGGCGGCAGCCGGGCTCCGGCGACGCGGCACCCGTCTTATGACGCGCAAAGTGCCTGGCGCGCACGGTATTCCTGTAGCGCCAGGCATTTTGCGCGTCGACAGGCAATCTGCGCGTCGCTGAGCAGGGCAGGTCCGAGGCCGGCCCCTGGAAGCCCGAAGGGCGCTACGCGTAGACCTTCCCGAGGTAGTCGCCCCAGGCCTTGGCCGTGGACTCCGAATCTCCGCTGCCGCTGAAATCGTGGACGGTCATGCCCACCGGTGCACCGAAAACGTTGCGGCCAAAGAACCGGTACATGGTGTCCGCGGTCCGCAGGCCCAGGAAGTTCTCGTTGGAGAAGTCCACCTGCCCCTTGAGCCGCCCGACGCCGTCGACCTCCACGTCGAACGTGTCCCCCTGCGACGCAGCCTCCACGCCGAGGGCCTTCTTCAGCCGCACAAAGCCTTCCGGTGTCTGCGAGGCTTCGGGGCCCTGGACGTCCGTGAACACCACGGGCTGGCCGTCGAAGTACTTCAGGTACTGGCCCAGCGTGTGGAGGTAGAACTCCGTGTGCTTGCTCGCGCCGTCGTACTGCTGGTCCCAGTTGTCCGCGAAGATGCCGCTGTGCACGTAATCGAGCTTGGCGCGGCCGCCGTCGAGCGGTTCCAACACGTGCTCCAGCTGGTTGAACCAGCCATCCGGCCCGTCCATGCGCGACACCAGGTGCTGAGGGTACTCCTCAACGGTCTTCACGTCCGGCCATTGGTCGGTCGGGAACATCCAGCCGGGCGTGCCCTTGGTAACGGCCTCCCAGACACGCTCCGGAGTGCCGGGCAGCTCGGTGTCGTAAACAATCTCAAATTCACGGTTGTCAGTCATTGTCCTGCTCCTGTTCCTTTTCCCCGGTCGGGGTGGTTTTGGGTTGCTTGAGTGCCGGATGAAGCGCGACGACCAGGCGGTGCTTCCGCCCGCCCGCCCCGCCGTCGTCGTCGTGATACTTGTCCACCAGCCGGGTGACCGCAACGCCGAGCTCCTCGGCAAAGGCGGCACGGTCAGCGGCCGTGCGGAAGGTGATTTCGCCGTCGATCGCGAACGTTGCGAGTTTCTGCCGCGCGGCGGCCGCGCCGGCGATGAGCTTCCCCACTTCCTGGACCATGCGCCCGGCGAGCGCCAGCAGCCAGAAGGCGGAGAACCGGTCTGCAAAACGGTGCGGATCGGGCGCCACGGAGGCCAGCGCCACGGGCGAAATGAGGTAGGACGCCGCGGTGGCCTGCAGGACGCGCTCCGTGACGTTGCCCTTCCGGCGCTCCTCAACAAGCTCCACCAGGCCGTGCCGCTCCAGAGCTTTGAGGTGGTAGTTCACCTTCTGCCGCGGCAGCCCCACCTTCGCGGCGAGCTGCGTGGCCGAGCCGGGCTCCGCAAGCTCCTGGAGGATGCGGGTCCGGATCGGGTCCAGCGAGGCTTCGGCCGCCGCCGGGTCCTCAATCACTTCGATGTCCAACATGGCTCAAGTATCGCCACCGACAATTTTATTTGTCAAGAACTTTTTTACCGTCGGTGGTGAGTTCGCGGGAATGGTACCGGATCGCCGGAAGGTTCCGGCGAACTGGCACGGTTCCGGCGAACTGGGCGTCGGGCCGTTCGCACCACCGAAACGGCAGGAGCAGGCCGCAAAGTAGAATGGACCGGTGATGCAATCCCCCCTCCCCGTACGCGACGGCGTGAACGCGACCCGCCTGCGCCTCCCCAATGAGGGGCCCTGGGACACCGCCATGGACTACATGATGCATCGCTGGGGCCACATCGACCCGCAGGGCATCGAGGACCGTTTCGACGCCGGCGAGATCGTGGGCGAGGGCGGCGTTCCCCTCGACCGGCGCACCAGGCTCGAGGACCACACCTTCATCTGGTACTACCGCACGCTCCCTCCGGAGACGCGGCTGCCCGTCGAGCTCAGCATCCTGCACCAGGACGATCACATCCTCGTGGTGGACAAACCCCACTTCCTGCCCACCACCCCGGGCGGCACCTACATCCAGGAATCGGCCCTGGTGCGGCTCCGGAACCAGCTGAACCTCCCGGACCTGATCCCCATGCACCGTCTGGACCGCATGACGGCCGGCTTGCTCCTGCTCTCCACCAACCCGGAGACACGCGGCAACTATCAGGTGCTCTTCGAGAAGCGCCAGGTCCAGAAGGAGTACGAGTGCGTGTCCGCCGCGGAACCAGCAGCGGGATATCCCGCCGTCGACTTCCCCGTGGTGGTGCGGAACCGCATGACCAAGTCCCGCAGCTACCTCCTCGCCGAGGTCATCGACGGCGAACCCAATGCGGAAACCCGCATTGAACTGCTGAAGACGTTCGACGCCGGCACTCACGCAAGTGAACCGACGCGCCGGGGTCTGTACCGGCTTGAGCCGCACTCGGGGAAGACCCACCAGCTCAGGGTTCACATGGCCTCGCTTGGTCTGGGGATCGTGAACGATGCCTTCTATCCCGATCTGCTGGACAAGGCGCCGGACGATTACACCCGGCCTCTCCAACTCCTGGCACGCGGGATCCGTTTTGTGGACCCCATCACCAAGCAGCCGGTGGAATACCGCAGCAGGCTTCAGCTCAGCGAAGCCCCGGCCTAGTAGGGGCAAGCCGTCCCTCGGCGTGAAAATGAGGTACCTTGTGCCCATGGACCTGGGCAACGCTGACACCTGGGGGGCCGCGATCTATTTCTGGATCATCCCCATCGTCCTGGGCGATGCCATTTTCCCGCCCATCCCCTCCGAAATGGTGGTGATCACGGGCGGCGCACTCTCCGCGGAAGGCCGCGCCAACTTCCTGCTGGTGGGCCTGCTTTCCGCCCTCGCCTCCTGGATCGGCGACGTTGTGGTGTTCCAGTTGTTCAAGCGCCGCCTCAGCCATGTCCTGGACCGGTGGCGGTGGGGCCGCAAATTCCACAGCGGAATCCACACGGCCATTGCCAAGGCGGGCCGTTCCACCACCTACGGCGCCATCATCGGTGTCCGGTTCATTCCGGGAGGCCGGCTCGCGACGTCTGCCGCGGCGGGCATCGCCGATGTCACCACCCGGTCATTCAGTTTCTGCGCAGCGCTGGGCGCCGTTCTTTGGGCCACCTGGCTCGTCGGACTCGGCTACTTCACGGGTTCCGCGACCAAGCTGCCGTTCTGGGCCAGTTCGCTGATCGGCGTTGCTGTCGGGCTGGTGATCGGCGGCGTGGTGGGCATGATTGTCACCCGCCGCCGCGGCAGCCGTTCGCTCGTGGACGAGCCAACCGATGACATCCGGCCCGATACCGCACCGACCTGACGCGGCACGTTCGCGCTAGACGGGAGCCCAGCGGCCGCGGCTGCGGCGGAGCACCAGAAGTGTACCTGTCACCGCAACGCGTTCGACGGCGTCGCGCATCATTGCTGCCGATTCCCGCGCCTGGTTGTTCTCACCGGTGAACTCCGTTGCCTCCACGAGGAAACGGAGGTTCAGTTCCGGCACGCCGCCTGCGATCTGGAGCTGGTTCGATTCCACGTGGTGCCGTGTTCCAAGCGCCTCGACGGCGGCAGCCATCACGGCCTCGGGAGCGTTTCCAGGCTTCAGCCCGGTGATCTTGAGTCTGGTCTGGAACGAAGGCATAAAAACAACCCTAGCGTCAGCGCGAACCGGCAGGTAACAACCTCAAATCCGCTTCCACGGGGCATGAGCTGCCAGTTCGCGTTAGCCTCCCGGGGAAGTGTCCGTGTCGCGAACCGGGGCGGCCCAGCGCTCCTCGATGTCAGTTCAATGGAACAGATCCCCAGGGCGACGGCGACAGACAGGGCGGCCCACCCCAAACGCTCTCTCACTTGGCGCCGGAAGCCTTGTTGGTGGTAACTCCCACGAGCATCAGAGGTCTAGGATGCAGCTAAGCAGTTTGAGGGGTGCTGCCCGAGGCGGAAGGGACGGCGTCTATGCGGGTGGTCCGGAACGCGAAAACGGTATCCGTCGTGGCCGGTGGGGTCCTGGTGGTTGCGGGGTGTCTCGGCGTGTGGCTGGCCGCAAAGCTTCAGGCCGGACAGGAAGGCGCCAGAGTGATGCGGGCGCAGGCAGCGGATACCCTTCCCGTCATCCTGCCCCTCATCATGTCGCCAGACTGGGCCCACCAGTTCCTCCCGGCCCGGTGCGTGGCGCCGACACGCCGGGACGCAGCGACAATCGACATCCCGCCACACACCGTGTCAACGAACTCTGTGCGGGTATTCGGAGGGAAAGACCGCCATGAAACGCTCCATCAATCAGAGCGTTGCAACGACCATATGACTTTGCCCGCAAACGCTCTCTCACAGGTGAGAGAGCGTTTGGGAAATACCGACAGGAAGTGAGAGAGCGTCGGTGGTTGGAGGTGGCCCGGCGGCGTTATCCGGCCAGGGGGCCACCCCGGCTTGCGGGCTATCCCGTGTTGCGGAGGCCTGCGGCTACGCCGTTGACGGTGATAAGCATGGCCCGCTGGAGGCGCTCGCTGATCTCCGAGTTGGAAACGCCTTCGCCCTCGGCGCGGATGCGGCGCATGAGTTCCACCTGCAGGTAGCTGATGGGGTCGAGGTACTGGTCGCGGATCTCCAGGGACCGCTTCAGCGTCGGCTGCGCATCGAGGAGCACGTGCTCGCCGGTCAGGTTCTGGATCTCTGCGACGGTGAGATCGTATTCCTCCCGAATGGCCCGGAACAGGTGGTGCAGTTCCTCGGGAACAAGCGTGGAGACGTAGTAACCGGCGATGTCCATGTCCGTCTTGGCCAGCGTCATTTCCACGTTGGACACCACGGATCGGAAGAAGTGCCAGCGGTCCATCATTTCCACGAGCTGTGCCGTGTTGCCGGCTTCCCGCGCGGCTTTCAGGCCCGAGCCAACGCCGAACCAGCCTGGCACGATCTGCCGCGACTGGGTCCAGCCGAAGACCCACGGGATGGCGCGCAGGCCGCCGAGCCCTGCCCCGGAGTCCGGGCGCTTGGACGGACGCGAGCCAATGTTGAGGGATCCAAGCTGTTCCACCGGGGTGGATGCCAGGAAGTACGCCGGCAGGTCCGGATCATCGATCAGCGAGCGGTACCGGGCGAAGGCGGCGTCGGAGATGGTCTCCATGACATGGCCGTAGCGCTCGCGCTCGTCCTCGGATGTGCGCGGGGCGCGGTGGAGGGCCGAACCCTGCATCACGGCCGCCAGCGAAAGCTCGAGGTTTTCGCGTGCCAGCTCCGGCAGCGAATACTTGTCCGAGATGACTTCACCCTGCTCGGTGAACTTGATTTCGCCTTCGAGGACACCGTTGGGCTGGGCCATGATGGCATCGTAGGTGGGTCCGCCGCCGCGGCCCACGGAACCGCCGCGGCCGTGGAAGAGCCGCACCCGGACGCCGTGCTTGGCCGCGATGTCCCGCAGCTTCCGCTGAGTCTTGTGGATTTCCCACTGGCTGGTCATCACGCCGGATTCCTTGTTGGAGTCCGAGTAACCGAGCATGATTTCCTGGACGTCGCCGCGCAGCCGGACCAGCTCCCGGTAGGACGGATCGGACAGCAGCTGGTCGACGATCTCGGCGGACGCCCGCAGCTCCTCCACCGTTTCCAGTAGCGGTGCGAAGCCGATCTTGGCATACGGCGCTTCGCCGAAGAGGCTGATGAGGCCAGCCTCGCGGGCCAGTACTGCGGCGGCCAGGACGTCGTCGGCACCGCGGGTCATCGAGATGATGTACGTCTCGATGACATCCGGGCCGTAGGTCTTCAGGGCGCGGCGGATCTCACGGAAGACGTCGTACGTGCCGTCAGCGACGCCGTCGAGCTTGATCGGGTGGCCGGACAGCGGACGGCGGGAGCCCAGCTCAGCACCCAGCACCTCAAGGCGCTCGGCGCGGCTGAGTTCGGAATACTGCACGCCCGGGCCGCCGAGGCGGTCCATCAGCTGGCCGACGGCGTCGTGGTGGTGGTCGGCGTGTTCGCGGATGTCCAGGGTGGCGAGGTGCAGGCCGAAGGAGGCGATGGCACGGCGCACGCGGGCCAGCGCCCCGTCGGCTGCAAGCCCGGCATGGTGGTTGCGCAGGGACGTCTCCAGCAGGCCAAGCTCGGCGAGGAGCCCGGCCGTGGACGTGTAGTCGCGGCCCGGCTCGTGGGACGAACCCGCTCCCACGCGCTTGGCCGTGTTGAGGAGTTTGGCCTTGATGCACGTGAGCTTGAGCCGGTAGGGCTCCTGGGCGTTGAGTTCCAGCACCCGGCGGTCCAGGCCCGGCAGGTTCTTAAGGTCCGCGTCGATCGAGTCCAGCAGTTCCTGGTCCGCCCCGGCCAGCGCCGTGGAGTTGGAAAGGATGGAGATGAGCTCGTCGATCATCACGATGCTGATGCGGACGGCATGCTGGTTCTGGATCTGCAGGATCTCGCGGGTGACGCCTGCGGTGACGTTCGGGTTGCCGTCGCGGTCACCGCCGATCCAGGAACCGAACCGGATGGGGGCCTTCTGCGACGGCAGCGAGACGCCGTGTTCGCCCAGCAGCTCGGACAGGTCCGACAGCATTTCGGGCATGGCATCGGTAAGGATGCTGTTGAGGTAGTAAATGGCGTTGCGGGCCTCATCGACCGGGGTGGGGCGGACCTGGCGAAGCTCATCGGTCTGCCACATCTGGTCGATCACCTCCGCGAGCTGACGGTCCTGGCGGCGGCGGGCCGAGGTTCCTTCCTCGGTGGAGACCGCCAGCACATCAGAAAGCCGGCGGATCTTGTCCAGCACCGAGCGGCGCGAGGCCTCCGTGGGGTGCGCCGTAAAAATGGGGCGGACATCCAGTTCGTTGACCACTTGCTGAAGCACGGCCGGCCCGGCCTGGCCGGAAATCTCCTCCACGGCCTTGGCCAGCCAGCCGTCCTTTTCCTGCCGGGTCCGCAGCCCGCGGACCCGGTGGACCTGCTCAGCGGCGTTGGCCAGGTGGAAGTAGAACGCAAACGCGCGGACCAGATCGGTGGCCTGGTCAATCGGCAGGGAGCCGAGGAGTTCGCGGACCTGGGCCACCACGTCGTGTGAGCTCCAGGGGCCGGTGGCATCCGCGCCGCCGCGGGCAGCTTCCTTGGATTCCTTGGTCAGCAGGCGGACCTGCTCCACGAGGTCAAGGAGTTCGGGGCCGTGCTGGCGGACCAGCGATTCGCCCAGCAGGGTGGAGACGCGCCGGACATCCGCCCGGAGTTCGGACGCAAGGTCGGTGCTGGCGAGGTCTGCGCCCGCTAGATGTGTGCCTGGATTTACTGCAGTGTCAGCCATGGAAACTATCTTTCGAGGGTTCGGACTTGGCTCGTACACTGCGCTGGATACTGTGAGCCGGGTTACTTGTTCCTATGGGATATTACCCGGCCCAGTTCCGGCGTGGGAATCCGTCTCAGATAGTGTCCGTGCGCTTGACGTCCGCTGCGGCCCCTGTTTTAGTGCGCCCGGCAGCCGGAATTCCGGGCACAACGGGCGTGCGGCCGGCCGCACGGATGGTGATCTTTCCGGTGTGCGCCTCGTTGTGGTCGGGGCCCTTGCCGGACTGGGTGGACTCGTGCCGCCGCTGCTTCAGTTCTTCCCGGGCCGCCGCCTCCTCACGGGTGGGGGCGCCGGTTGCGGGGTCGATCATGCCCAGCGCGCTCCCCAGCGTCCCCGTGGCACCCTTGGGGTTCCCGCCGCGCTTCAGGACGGACATGCCTGCCAGCGTGAACCCGGCTATGAGCGCGAGACAGGCCAACACGGTGAGCAATGCATCCATGCCCCTGCCGCCGTCTCAGCGGACGATCTTGAAATTGAAGTCGGGCGTTCCCAGGACACCCCACAGCCGAATCCAGACCGGCAGCATCATTTCCGGTCCGGGCTGTGGCGATGTCGCCGAGGTCAATGATGTCCTGGTGGCCGAGGCTCCGCAGCAGGGATGTCACGGCGTTTTTGGCGTCGGCGTCATTGCCCGAGACGAACACTGAGTGCTCTCCCCCGGCCACACGGCCGGGATTGACCATCAGCCCCGCATTCATCGTGTTGAGCGTCTTCACCACCTTGGCTTCCGGGAAGGCACGCTGGATCTGCTCGCCGAGGCTGTCCGTGTTGACCGGATTCAGCGACGGCGGGAAGCCCTGCGACGGATCGAGCGGATTGGCGACGTCCATCAGGATCTTGCCTGACAGGTTCCGAGTGCCCGCCGCCGCCAGCGCGTCGAGGGAGCCCAGGCCGTTGGTCAGGTTGACCACCAGCTCGGCTGCCGCGGCGGCCTCGGCATAGGCAGCGAGCGCCACGTCGACGTGCTGGGCACGCCACTGTGCAAACGGCGGGGTTCCCATGGCGTCAGGTTCCTGCCGGGCAAGCGTAGCCTTGGGGTCCCGGGTCCCGATCACCACTTCGTGCCCCAGCTTCACCAGGGCCGCCGCAACCGTTCGGCCAGCAACTCCGGTGCCGAAGACAGCTATTTTCATGGCGATCACTTCCGTAGTCCGCTGGGTAGACAACTCTGTCTCGCGCGTTCGCCTGGAACGTGTTTGACGCTACCAGCTGGGCTGACGGGCGGCAATGGACCCCGGAGTCAGCAGGCACGGTGCGGAACTGAGCGGAATGTTGCGGGACGGCATGCGGTTGTACGGTGGGCCGTAAGCCATCGCCCTGGAGGACCCATGAACACTGCCCCTGACGCCCAGCTGGACCGCTGGTACCGCTTCCGCACCAACCGCAACAAGGCGCTGGCCGGCGATTACGGCTGGCTGACACTCACGTCGTTCCAGTGGCTGGAAAGCCAGCCTGCCGGCGTCGACCTCGTCCCGGGGCTCTGGTCAACAGACGGCACGACGGCGTTCCTCACCGCCGGGGCGGCGGACGGGCTGACGCTGGTGGACACCGGCGAAGCGGTGGACGGCACCATCTCGGCTGCGCTGGCGAACGAGGAGTCGCTGATGTGGGTCCGGTTCGGCGGCGACGACGGGAAGCAGGTGGTGGTGGAACTGGCCATGCGGGCGGACAAGTACGCCATCCGCACCCGGGATTCGCAGTCGCCGGTATTCACGGAGTTCGACGGCGTGCCCACCTTCGAATACCGCCCCGACCTGGTGGTTGAGGCGAGCTTCCGCCCCTATCCGGAGCCGGTGGACGTTCCCATCGGAACCGCGAACCCGCTGGTGGACGGCGTGCACCGCTCCGTGGGCGAACTGGTGTTCCGGCTGCCCGGCAAGGACCACGAGTTCCATCTGCAGGCGGAGGAGGAGAAGCTCGGGGCCCTCACGGTCACGTTCCACGACGAAACCAACGGTGATTCCACGGACGAGTGGCGGAAGGTGTCGACGGCCCGTCCCCGCGTCGACCCATCAGGAAACGCGACCGTGGTCCTGGACTTCAACCGCGCCATCAACTACCCGAGCGCCTTCACGCCCTACGGGACCTGCCCCATGCCCGTGAGGAACAACAGCCTGGACTACCGGATCGAGGCCGGCGAGAAGGACCCGATGATCGCCGACTGAGCCCACACTAAGCGCGAACGGACACTTGAGGCCCACCCCTGAGGGGCCTCAAGTGTCCGTTCGCGCTGGTGGTTCGCGCTGGAAGCCAGCGCAGCGGAAGGTTCGCGCCGGCGCCTTAGACGATCGCGGATACCCCGGTGACGGCGCGGCCGACGATAAGGGTGTTGATCTCGAACGAGCCTTCATAGGTGTAGATGGCCTCGGCATCGGCGAAGATCTTGGCCATCCGGTAATCCGTCACGATCCCGTTGCCGCCCAGGATGGACCGTCCCATCGCCACGGTTTCGCGCATCCGGGCACTCGTGTACGACTTCGCCAGCGCCACCTGCGCCATATCCGCCGTTCCGTCCTGCTGCAGCTGGGCGATCCGGACCATCATCCCCATGCTCGCCACAGCGTTGCCGAGCATGGTGACCAGCTGCTGCTGGATGAGCTGGAATTTGGCCAGCGGACGCCCGAACTGCTGACGTTCGACGGCGTGCTGCCGGGCGACGTCGAACGCCGCCAGCTGCTGCCCCACCGCCTGCCACGCCACCATGATCCGGGATCCGCGAAGCAGTTCGTTGGTGTCCTCGAAGCTCCCGATGCCGGCGAAACGGTCAGCCTCGGCCACCCGCACATCCCGGAAAACGATGTCCGCATTCTGCACCGTGCGCAGGGCAATCTTGTGTTCGATGCGGCTCCGGCTGACGCCGGGGAGGGCCGCGTCCACGATGAACCCCCGGATGGCGCCGTCAGCTTCGTCCCGCGCCCAAACGAGCATGTAGTCGCAGAACGTCCCGTTGCCGATCCAGCGTTTGGCTCCGTTGAGGACCCAGTAGTCACCGCCGTCGTCGGCAGCTCCGGATGAACGCGAAACCCGGCGTGCCCGCGTTTCCATCCCGCCGGCCACGTCGGAACCGTGTTCCGGTTCGGTCAGGGCGAAGGCGCCGGTGGTGCGGAGGCTTGCGGCGTCGTCGAGCAGGCGCGCCTTCTGCTCCTCGGAGCCGAACCCGTACAGCGACTCCACGAAGAGGTCGTGGTGCACCAGGAAGAAGGTGGCGATGGAGGTGTCCACCCGTGTCATCTCGGCAATGACCAGGCCGGCGAACAGGTGGCTGTAACCCCGCTGGGCGGGGGCGCTGAGTTCGAGGGCGGCCAGCTTGGGCAGGATGTGGGCGGGAAACTCGGCGTTGTTCCACCACTCGGTGGCGAACGGCGCGATTTCGGCGGACAGGAATTCCCGAAGCTCCTCAAGCTTCCGCTGTTCCCGTTCGCTGAGCAGCGACTCGAATCCGAAAAAATCCGCCGTGGGCAGTGAATCCACCTCGCTGGCAGCCGCGTGCTGCCCGGGGGCCGGGGCGTGCGGCCCAGGGGCCGGGGCGGGGGCCGGGTACGGCATCATTTCGGCCCCATCCGGATGGCGCCGTCAAGCCGGATGGTCTCGCCGTTGAGCATGGCGTTGTCCACTATGTGCGCGGCCAGGCTGGCGTATTCGGCAGGCCGGCCCAGCCGGGAGGGGTGCGGGACCTGATTCCCCAAAGAGTCCTGGGCCTCCTGCGGCAACCCGGCCATCATGGGCGTTTCGAAGATGCCCGGCGCGATGGTGACCACGCGGATCAGGGAACGGGCCAGTTCGCGGGCGATCGGCAGGGTCATGGCCGCCACGGCACCCTTGGATGCGGCGTAGGCGGGCTGGCCGATCTGGCCGTCGAACGCGGCGACGGAGGCGGTGTTGATGATGACGCCGCGCTCCGGTCCCCCGAGTTCGGTCACTGCAGGTTCGGTGGCGGCCATGGCCTCAGCGGCGAGCCGGATCACGTTGAAGGTGCCCACGAGGTTGATCTGGATGACGCGGTTGAAGGTGCCCAGCGGCAGTACGCCCTCGCGGCCCAGGACCTTGCCCGGCGTGGCGATGCCCGCGCAGTTCACCACAATGCGCAGCGGCCCCAGGGCAACCGCGGCGTTGACGGCGGCCTGCACCTGCTCCTCGCTGGTCACGTCCGCGGGGACGAACACGGCCTTGTTCCCGGATCCGGTGGCTTCGGTGGACGCGGTGTTGGACGCGGCGGATCCGCCGCCCCCGGCGGGCTGCGCGTTCAGCTCGGCAGCATACGCGTCGCCCCGGGACGACGGCAGGTCCACCAGCACCACCGAGGCCCCGGCGTCGAACAGGCGCCCGGCCGTTGCGGCGCCCAGCCCGGAGGCCCCGCCCGTAATCAACGCGACAGTACCCTTGATGTCCATCCATCCTCCTTGATGTGGAACCGAACTCCGGCGTAACGCTAGTTAATGCATGTTAACTGGAATGGGAACAAACCGCACGCTCGGACAGCAGCCGGCCCTCCCGGCAGGGCACCCGGCTAGGCTGGCACCATGACCTCCCCAGACGTCGCCGCACCCGCAGACTGGTCCGCCCGCGCCGACGAGGCCGCCCGGTCCGTGACCCGGATGTTCGGGCAGCGGCTGTTCTTCCTTCCGGGAACGCATATCGCGGCCATCGAACGGCCGTCCGGCCGGCTGAAGAACCTGGTCCGCCCGTGGCACTACTGGTGGCAGGCCCACTACGTGGATTGCCTGGTGGACGCCGGCCGCCGCGAACTCGCACGGGGAGCCAGGTTCGACGGCGGGAGCCACCCCAGCGCCGGGCAACTGGCCTCGCGGCTGGTCACCGGCATCCGGCTGCGCAATTTCCTGACCGTCGTCAACAACTACTACGACGACATGGCCTGGCTCGCACTGTCCACGCTCCGCCTGGAGAAGCTCGCCGAAGCGACGCGCAAGCCGGGCAGTCGCCGGCACGCAAGGATCCGGAAGAGCCTGACGCTGCAGTTCGATTCGGCCTCCACGGATGACCTGGGCGGCGGCACGTTCTGGAGCACGAAGCGGGACTTCAAGAACACGCCGGCCACGGCACCGGTGGCGCTCTACTATGCCCGGACCGGAAACACGGCCAAAGCCCAGGCGCTGGTGGACTGGCTGGGTGCCAAGCTGTTCGACCCCGCCCACGGCATGTACCAGGACGGGCTGCGGATCGGCAGCAACGGAGAGGTGGTGCTGGAAGCCGCCATTTACACGTACAACCAGGGCCCGGTCCTTGGTGCACTGCTGGAACTCGGCGGCCAGCCGAACCTTGAGCGGGCAGCCGGACTAGTGGACGCCGTGGCCCGCCATCTGACGCGCTCTGCCACCCTGGCATCCGGCCGGACGGCCGCGGTGCTCCGCGGCGACGGAACGGGCGACGGCGGGCTCTTCACCGGGATCCTGGCCCGGTACCTTGCGCTGGCTGCAGTGGACGGACGGCTTTCCCGGCACACGCGTGCCACTGCGGCAGCCCTGGTCATCGAAACGGCGCAGGCGCTCTGGGAGGGCCGCCGCGCCGTGGATCGGGCCGAACCGCTGGCGCGCCATGGCGCGCAGTGGGTGTTTTCGGTGTTCCCCGAGTCGCCGGCGGGCCAGGCGTATCCGGCGGGTGCCGCCGTCGAACTTTCCACGCAACTGCAGGCCTGGATGGTGCTGGAGGCCGCCGCCACGGTTGGGGATCCAGCACACGGGGAACCTCACTCGAATTAAGTAACGTAAAAGTTCCGTAATCGATGTGATCCTCGTCACTTAATGGCCCCGAGTCTTGGTTACTTAGGTTTGGCTAACCTACAGTTTTGGCAGCGGGCATCCCCCAAATCCCCCTCGCTGCGGACCACGGTCCATCAGGTTTTCCCTCAGAAAGAAGCCCCCAATGAAGATCCGCACCAACGCGCTGGCAGGTATCGCACTCGCCGCCACCGCAGCCCTCGGCCTGGCCGCCTGCGGCTCCGGAAGCTCCGCACCCGCTGCGACCGGCTCCGCTTCAGCCACCGCCGACGCCAAGCCGTCCGGCGAGATCACGGTCTACAACGCCCAGCACGAAAGCCTCACCAAGGAATGGATTGACGCTTTCACCGCAGAGACCGGCGTCAAGGTCACCCTGCGCCAGGGCTCGGACACCGAGATGTCCAACCAGATCATCCAGGAAGGCGCGGCCTCCCCCGCCGACGTGTTCCTCACGGAAAACTCACCCGCAATGGCGCAGGTCGAGAACGCCGGACTGTTCGCGGACGTGGACAAGGCCACCATTGACCAGGTGCCCGCCGAGTTCCGTCCCTCCACCGGCAAGTGGACCGGGATTGCCGCCCGCTCCACGGTCCTGGTCTACGACAAGGCCAAGCTGAGCGAAGACCAGCTGCCCAAGTCCATGCTGGACCTGGCCAAGCCGGAGTGGAAGGGCAAGTGGGCGGCCTCACCGTCCGGCGCCGACTTCCAGGCCATCGTCTCCGCGCTGCTTGAGCTCAAGGGCGAAGCCGCTGCCGAGGAATGGCTCAAGGGCATGAAGGAGAACTTCACGGCCTACAAGGGCAACAGCACGGCCATGAAGGCCGTCAACGCCGGCGAAGTGGACGCCGCCCTGATCTACCACTATTACTACTACGGCGACCAGGCCAAGACCGGCGAGAACTCCAAGAACGTCACGCCGTACTACTTCAAAAACCAGGACCCGGGCGCGTTCGTGTCCGTCTCCGGCGGCGGCGTGCTGAACTCCTCCAAGAACGCCGGGGCTGCCCAGGCCTTCCTGAAGTTCATCACCGGCAAGAAGGGCCAGGAAGTCCTGCAGAAGGGCACTTCCTTCGAGTACGCCATTGCGTCCGACGTTCCGGCCAACGAGAAGCTCGTTCCGCTGACGGAACTGCAGGCACCGACGGTTGACCCGGCCAAGCTCAACTCCGAGAAGGTCACCGAACTGATGACCAAGGCAGGACTCCTGTAACTCGGTGCCAAATGGAAACACAGTGGCAACTGACCTAGCGGCACCGGAAACTTCCGGAAGCACGACGACGGCGGGTAGGGGCAAGCGCCCCCGCCCGCCTTTCGGCGTTTCGGCAGTGTCCATCATCGCCGTCCTGATTGCCCTGCTTTCCCTGGTTCCGCTGGGGTACGTCGTCGTAATGACGGCCGCCACGGGGTGGGAAACCGCCGTCAGGCTGATCTTCCGCGAGCGTGTCGGGGAGCTCCTCCTCAACACGCTGCTCCTGATGGTGCTCAGCGTGCCGCTCTGCGTCGTCCTGGGCGTGGGCGGAGCGTGGCTGGTGGAACGGACCACGCTCCGCGGGCACAAGTGGTGGGCCGTCCTGCTGGCCGCACCGCTGGCCATACCGGCGTTCGTGAACAGCTACGCCTGGGTCTCCGCCATACCGTCCCTGGGTGGGCTCTGGTCCGGCGTCCTGATCGCCACGCTGTCCTATTTCCCGCTGGTTTACATTCCGGCCGCGGCCACACTTGGACGACTTGATCCCGCAATCGAGCAGTCCGCCGCCTCCCTGGGCCTGGGGGCGTGGCGCACCTTCTTCCGTGTGGTGCTCCCGCAGCTCCGCATCGCCATGACCGGCGGCGCCCTCCTGGTGGCGCTGCACCTGCTGGCCGAATACGGCGCCTTCGCGATGATCCGCTTCGACACGTTCACCACCGCGATCATGGTGCAGTACCAGTCCACGTTCAACGGCGCGGCCGGCAACATGCTGGCCAGCGTGCTGGTGTTCTTCTGCCTGATCCTGCTCGTGGCGGAGGTCCGAAGCCGCGGCACCGCCCGCTATGCCCGGATTGGGTCGGGCGCCCAGGCCAGGGCCCTGCGCCTTCCCCTCCATGCCTACCAGGTCCCGGCCCAGCTCTTCATCGCGGGCCTCACCGCCCTGGCTTTCGGACTGCCGCTGACATTTGTACTCCGCTGGATATTCGCGGGCGGACCTGGCATCTGGGCCACCGACGAATTCCTCCCCGCGCTGCTGCAGACCCTGGGCTACGGCCTGGCCGGAGCCCTGGCCACCACCGTGGTGGCTTTCCCCATGGCCTACCTGGCCGTGCGGCACCCCAGCTGGTTCAGCAAGGCGCTGGAACTGTCCAACTACGTCACCAGCTCCATGCCGGGCATCGTTGTGGGCCTCGCCTTTGTGACAGTGAGTATCCGGGTTGCCCCGGAGTTCTACCAGACAACCGTGCTGCTCATCGCGGCCTATGTGCTCCTTTTCCTGCCGCGTGCGTTGGTGAACATCCGGGCCGGGCTGGCCCAGGCGCCCAAGGAACTGGACGAAGCGGCTCAGGCACTGGGAAAACCGCCGCTGGTGTCCTTCATCCGGGTGACGCTGCGGCTCACGGCACCGGCGGCCGCAGGCGGAGCCGCGCTCGTGTTCCTGGCCATCGTCAATGAACTCACGGCCACGCTGCTGCTCTCCCCCAACGGCACGCGCACCTTGGCAACCGAGTTCTGGAGCAAGAGCAGCGAGATCGACTACGCCGGGGCGGCTCCGTATGCGCTGCTGATGATCCTGATCTCCGCCCCGATGACCTACCTTCTCTTCCAGCAGTCCAAGAAAGTGGCCGGACAGTGACCGATTCCCAGACCTCCAGCGATGCCCCTTCACGGCTTCCGGTACCGCGGATCGCCCCGTCCGTTGCGCCCAGCACCAACAGCCACCTGGAGATCGACGCCGTCACCAAGAACTTCGGACCGCAGGAGGTCCTCAGGGGTGTCACGTTGTCTGTGGCGAAGGGCGGGACAACTGCGATCGTAGGACCCTCCGGCTCGGGCAAAACCACCCTGCTGCGCCTGATCGCCGGCTTCGAGCATCCCGGCGCCGGCAGCATCTCGCTCAGCGGAGCCACAGTGGCCGGCGACGGTTTCTGGGTACCGGCCCATAAACGCCATGTTGGCTACGTTGCCCAGGACGGCGCCCTGTTCCCTCACCTCACCGTGGGTCAGAACGTATCCTTCGGCCTCAGTGCCAGCCGCCTCTCCGGCGGACGCCGCGAGGTCGCGGCCCGCGTCAGCGAACTCCTGGAAATGGTGTCGCTCGATCCGTCCATGGCCAAGCGCCGGCCGCACCAGCTCTCCGGCGGACAGCAGCAGCGGGTGGCCCTGGCCCGTGCCCTGGCCCGCGAACCGGAGTTGATGCTGCTCGACGAGCCGTTCTCTGCCCTTGATGCAGGCCTGCGCGTTGCAACCCGCCGCGCGGTGGCCAAGGTCCTCAACGAGGCCGGCGTGACCACCATCCTGGTCACGCACGACCAGGCCGAGGCACTCTCCTTCGCGGACCAGGTGGCCGTGATGCGCGGCGGCAGGCTGGCCCAGATCGGCAACCCCTTTGTGGTCTACACCCGCCCGGCGGACCGGGCCACTGCGGAATTCCTGGGCGACGCCGTCATCCTCGACGCCTGGATGGAGGGCTCGCTGGCGACGTGTTCGCTGGGCGGCATTCCGGTGCGCAGGCCGCCGGCCCAGGGCCGCGTGCAGGTCATGCTGCGCCCCGAGCAGATCCGCATCGCCGAGGACGGCCCCATCCGCGGCGTGGTGGTGGACACCGACTACTTCGGCCCTGAAACCACCGTGCGCCTCAAACTGGCAGTGCCGCCGGAACTGGCAGCCGGGGCCGCTCCGGACCACCGTTTCCCGGGCGGCGGCGAGGTGATCACCATCCGTCACTGGAACGCCTCCATCGCGCGGCCCGGCATGGAGCTCTGCCTGCGCGTGGTGGGCGAGGCCGTGGCCTTCCCGATGGACGGCAACGGACAGGCCTGAGGCCTGTTAGTCCGCGGGGCGCTTCTTCTGCGGGTACGGGGTTTCGCCGCGTGCCAGCATTTCCACGAACCCCAGGATCTTGCGTTCGCGGGTGGCGGCCTGCTTGACCGAATTGGTCCGGTAGATCAGCGCGAAGCGGTTGGTGGAGGTCAGCACGTCGAACATGGCCTGCGCACGCGGCTCGGCAGCAATGGCGGCCGCCAGATCGGCAGGCACTTCGGCGGTTGCGGGACCGTGGTAGGCGGCTTCCCAGCGGCCGTCCGCCTTGGCAGATTCGATGGCGGCGCGGCCCGCCGCCGTCATCCTGCCGGCCGCTTCGAGCGCCTCGACGCGCCCCACATTCTTGACCGACCAGGCGCTCTTCGGCCCCCGGCGGGTCATCCGCTGGAAAGAGCTCTCGTCGTCGCGCTTCTTGGCCTGCCCGTCGATCCAACCAAAGCACAAGGCCTCCTGCACGGCCGCCTCGTAGTCCAGTTCCGTGGTGTTGCCGCCCTTTTTGTGCAGCACCAGCCACACGCCCGGACTGATGGCGTGGTGCTGTTCCAGCCACGTGCGCCATTCGGCGGCGTCCTTCAGCAGCAGTTCCTCGAGTTCGATGGCCATGGCACCATTCTGCTCCACGGGACTCCTTATTCAAGGCGTGGCATCATGGCCATGTCACCAACAATTCTTGGCCAGCCTCACCCCGGGAGATCCAATGCTGCGTGTCCGCCCCATCCATTTCACCTCGCGCCTGGACCAGTGGGACCGGCTGCTCACCGACCTGGGAATGGTCCGGACCGTCGATGACGGTTCCTGGAAGGAGTACGACGCCGGAGCCGGCCGGCTGGCGCTGCACGCCGCCGAGGCCGGCTCCGCAGGGGACGGCACCACGGCGTTTGGCGTCGAAGTGGGCGACCTCGCCGAATTCGCCCGGCGAACCAACGAGGCCGGGGCGGACGACGGGACGTCGCCGGCCGAGCTGACCAAGGCGGACCACGGCGACACCTGCCGGATCACGGGCGGGGACGGTTTCAGTTTCTTCGCGGACAAGGCTGCGCACAGCGCCCAGAGTACGGCGGCCGACCCGGCGCTTGTCGTCGTCGAGGTCTGGTTTTCCCCGGACGCCGCGGCCGCCGCCCAGACACTGCGCAGCATAGGCGCCCGGCTCCGGCCGGTCCCCGACGACGATGAAACCGCAGATTTCACGGCAAAGAACGGCGGTGTGCTGATGGTGCGCCCCGGAAACGGCAACGCCCGCGCCGGCCTGGGTTTTGAGTACACGGGCGACCTGTCCGCCCTGCAGGACCGGCTGGCCGCCGCCGGCCACCAGGCCAGCATGACAGAGGAGGCGTTCGGGCGGACCCTTCACGTGGCCAACCCCGACTTAGTGGGCGCGGACGCTCCGGCGCTCTGGGTTTCAGCAAGGCACTGACGGACGGGGCGTCGCGGCGCCCCGCCCCTCCAGGTTCAGTCCGCCAGGGCGCCGTCGCAGAGCCGGCCGACCACCTCGGTGAGCATGGTGAGTCCGGCCACGATGTCCTCGTCAGTGGTGTATTCGTGTTCGTTGTGCGAGATGCCGTCCACGCTGGGAACGAACAGCATCACAGTGGGTACGATGTCCTTCATGTTGGTGGAGTCGTGTCCGGCCAGGGTCATCACCGGCTTGTTTGCCAGGCCAAGGTCGGCTGCCACCTTCGCGGCCAGTTCCACGCCTTCGCGCTGGTAGGGCGTGACGGGCCAGGAGTGGGAGTGGTTGCGTTCCACGGTGACGTTGGCCGTCCGCTCGATCTCGGTGATCCGCTGGTGCAGCAGGGCATCGGCTTCAGCCAGGACAGCCTCGTCGGCACTGCGCAGGTCCAGCAGCAGGTTCACGCGGGACGGCACCACCACCGGCGAGTTGGGGTAGACGGTCAGCTGCCCCACTGACGTGTGCAGCACGCCCGGGAAGCGGTCGGCCAGCTCGCGGGCGGCCACCACCATCATGGAGGCGCCCAGCAGGGCGTCCTTGCGGTCGGCGATCACGGTGGAGCCGGTGTGGGCCTGTTCGCCGTTGACCACGAATTCGTACTTGTTGGCCGCCCAGTTGGAGTGGACCAGGCCGATGGTGACGCCTTCCCGCTCCATGCTCCGGCCCTGCTCGATGTGGATTTCGGCGCAGAAGGCGGCGTCCGGCCCCTCGTAGTCCCCCCGGCAGCCGATGGCGTCGAGGGCGTCACGGACGGAGACGCCGGCGGCATCGGTGGTGGCCAGGGCCGTCTCCAGCTCCAGCTTTCCGGTATAAACCGAGGAACCCATCATGGAGGGTTTGAAGCGCGAGCCTTCCTCGTTGAACCAGTTGACCACGGCGATGTTGAACCGGGGCTGGCCGTCCGTCCCCGCGGCGTTCCACTGCTCCACCAGGCGGAAGGCCGCGTGGGCTGCCGCCAGCACCCCGTAGGCGCCGTCGTACCGGCCGGCCGTGGGCTGCGAGTCCATGTGCGAGCCCACCACCACGTAGGCTGCGCCCGGCACGGCTTCGAAGAGTCCCCACTGGTTGCCGGCGCGGTCGAACTTCACTGTGAAGCCTTTGGCCTCCAGCAGGCCCTTGAGCCACTGGCGCTGCTGGCCGTCCGGGATGGAGGCGGCCTGCCGGTCGACGCCGCCGTTCGCGGTGGCTCCGAATTCGCTCATCGTGTAGAAATCCCGGACGAAGGCGGTGTCTCGGGCGCTGAGGGTTGTTGTTGTGGTCACGGTGCTCCCCTATGAACGGTTGGTGGCTGAGCTGAAGAATCTGGTGCCAAAAGACGGGCGGCCGGCTGCCTGCCCGGCGCGGACAGGGCTCCGGAAGGAGGACTCCCCGTAGGTGAATGTTCCGCCGACGGCCGTTGCCAGGACCCGGAGGGCGGTAATGTCCGGGGCGGTCAGCGGTGAGCCGGACAGGACGGTGAAGTCCGCCAGCTTTCCGGGCGTCAGTGTGCCTTTTGCGTGGGCGGTGCCGGTGGCTGCCGCCGCCCCGGCGGTATAGGCTGCCAGGGCCTGGCGGGGGCTCAGCCGCTCGTCCGGGTTTCCGAATACGCTGCCGGATGAGGTGCGCCGGTCCACGAAGGCCTGCATTCCGCGGAGCACGTTGCCGTCCGCCACGGGGCGGTCGGAGCTGCCGGCGAGGGTCACGCCGGCAGCCAGGAACGACGCCGCGCGGTAGGCCCAGCCATGCCGATCCGGTCCCAGCGAGGCAGTCATGCCGTCCCCGCCTTCGGCGAAGAAGCTCGCCTGCGGAGTGACGGCGATTCCGGCATCAGCGAGCCGCTGCACCTGGTCAGGCCTGGTGACCGATGCGTGCTCGATCCGGTTGGGCAGGGCACGCGGCCCGTATTTGCCGGCGCAGTCAGCGATGATGCCGATCGCCAGATCAACGGCGCGGTCGCCGATGGCGTGCGCGGCGATGGACCAGCCCGCAGCGTAGGCGGCCTCGATCCGGTTCCGCAGCGCGTCGGGATCGCCTTGGAAATATCCTGTGTTGCCGGTGTTGTCCGTGTGGCCGTGGCTGCAATACTCCTCACTGACGGCCGCGGTTTCGCCCAGCAGCGAGCCGTCCAGGAACACCTTGGCCGGGCCGAGGGACAGATACTCATTCCCGAAGCCACTGGCCATGCCCAGGTCCAGGCCAGCCGCGGCCGGATCACCATGTCCGTCCAGCGGGCGGAGCACGTCCAGGACGGGCATGAGCTGGGCCCGGGCATGCAGCCTGCCGTTGGCCACGGCGCGCTGGTAGGCGGCCAGTTCAACGGGGCTGTGGCCGATCCAGCCGCCGCCGATCCCGGCCTCGGTGAAACTGGTGATACCTTCCGACGCGTAGTGCCGGGTGGCCCGGTCCAGCGCGTTTTCGATGGCCTCGAGGGAGTACGGCAGGATCAGGTCCTGGATCAGCTGCTGCGCCGTCTCCTGGAGCAGCCCGGTGGGAAGGCCGCCGGCATCACGGACCACCACACCGCCGTCGGGATCGGGGAACGACGCCGATTCGGCGCCTGCCAGCCGCAGCGCGGCGGTATTGACCACAGCCATGTGGCCGCTGTTGTGCCGGATGAACAGCGGCCGGTCACCGGTGATCCGGTCAAGCACCGCAATGTCAGGGAACCCGCCGCCGTGCTGCGTCTGGCTGAAGCCGGTAGCCATAAGCCAGCCGGCCTGCTTGCCGACCGCCATGTCCGCCGCCAACAGCGCGTACAACTGGTCCAGGCCGCGGGCGCCGGAGACGTCCACTTCGCCCAGGCCAAGCCCGAACCAGGTGGTGTGGCAGTGGGCGTCGATGAACCCGGGCGTCACCGTGGCACCGTCAAGGTCCAGGACCTCGGCCGAGTCCAGTCCGTCCAGCTCGTCATCGAGGCCGACGATGCGGCCCTGCCAGATTCCCAGCGACGTGGCGTGCGGGCGGCGGTCATCCATGGTGATGATGTCCGCGTTGCGCAGCAGCAGATCGAGTTTCATGGGGTTCCTGGGTTAGCGGTGGGAGGTGGTGACGGACTTGATGCGGGTGTAGTCCTCGAGCCCGAAGACGGACAGGTCCTTGCCTGTTCCGGAGTGCTTGAACCCTCCGTGCGGGGCCTCGGCCGGGATCACCTGGTGGCAGTTGATCCAGACGGCGCCGAAGTCCAGTTCGTTGGACACCCTGGTCACCAGGCCGTGGTTGTTGGACCAGACGCTGGAGGCGAGCGCGTACTTGGTGCCGTTGGCCAGCTCCAGGGCTTCTTCCTCGGAGCGGAAGGGCTGCACTGTGACCACGGGACCGAAGATCTCGTCGCACACCACCTCGTCGCTCTGGAAAACGCCGTCGATCACGGTGGGTTCGAAGTGGAAGCCGGCGCCCGTCCGCTTGCCGCCGGCGAGGACCTTGGCGTTCGCCGGCAGCCGGGACATAAAGCCCTCCACCCGGTCCAGCTGGGCGGCGCTGTTCAGCGGCCCGAGGTCGGCTGCGTCGCCGCCCACGGTCAGGGCCGAGGCGGCAGCGGCGAGCGCTGCGCCGAATTCGGCGTGGATGGACTCCTCGACGAGGACGCGGGTCACGGCGGTGCAGTCCTGCCCGGCGTTGAAGAAGGCACCCAGCGCGATCTCCTTGGCAGTCAGTTCAATGTCGACGTCGGCAAAAACGATGGCCGGCGCCTTGCCGCCAAGTTCCAGGTGGACGTCCTTGAGCGTCTTCGAAGCCGCGGACATGACCTGGGCGCCGGCCCGGGTGGAGCCGGTGATGGAGACCATTTCGGGAATCTCGTGGTCCACCATGGCCGCACCGGTGCCGCGTCCGCCGCAGATGATGTTGACGACGCCGGCAGGGTAGGCCTCCTGGGCCAGCTCGCCCAGGATCACGGTGGACCAGGGGGTGGTGTCGGCCGGCTTGAGGACCAGGGTGTTCCCGGCGGCCAGGGCCGGACCGATCTTCCAAATGGCCATCATGAACGGGTAGTTCCACGGGGTGATCTGGGCAACCACCCCGAGCGGCTCCCGTCGGACGGTCGAGGAGAACCCGCTGACGTACTCGGTCTGCGCCGTGCCGGAAACCACCCGGCAGGCACCGGCAAAGAAGCGCAGCTGGTCTGCGCCCCGGAGGATCTCGATCTCGCGGGTGACCGCCTTCGGCTTGCCGGTGCAGGCCACTTCCGCCCCGAGCAGCCGGTCCGCGTTGGCCTCGATGAGGTCCGCGAGCTTGAGCATCATGGCCTGGCGCTCGGCCGGGGTGGTCCGCTTGTAGCTCTTGAAGGCGGTGTGGGCGGCCTGGAAGGCGCGGTCAACCGTGGCGGCATCGCTGTCCGGGGCTGTGCCCAGCTGTACGCCGGTGGCGGGGTCGAAGAACGGCAGCGTGGCCGGGGCGTCAACGGCCTGGCCGTTGATGGTGTTGTTCAGCGTGATCATGGAATGCTCCGGTCAGTTGCTGGCGGTCTTGGGTGAACGGGTGGCGGAGTCCTGCGGCAGGTGCAGGACGGCGGGGAGCCCGGAGTCGACAGCGCGGCGGAAGGCGGCAGCGAAGTCCTCGGCCTTGTCCACGCGTTCCCCGTAGCCGCCGTAGGAACGGGCCAGGGCGGCGAAGTCCGGGTTGGTCATGTGTGTGCCGGACGGGCGGCCCGGGTAGTGGCCTTCCTGGTGTTCGCGGATGGTGGCGAAGATGCCGTTGTCCACCACCAGGACAATGAACCTGCCGCCGTGCCCCATGGCCGTGGCCAGTTCCTGGCCGTTCATCAGGAAGCAGCCGTCGCCGGCAACAGAGATGACCTGCCGGCCAGGATAGGCCAGCGAGGCAGCCACGGCCGCCGGGATCCCCATGCCCATCGCGCCGTTGCGCGGCGCCGCCAGGGAGTTTGCCGAGTTGTGCTTCAAGTAGCGGGCCGGCCACAGCGTATGGTTCCCGGCCCCGTAAGTGATGACGGCGTCGTCGTCCATTTCCTGCTTGAGGATTTCCATCACGACGGCGAGGTCCACCCCCGTGCCTCCGTCCGGCTGTGCGGTGGAGAACTTTTCGTAGTCGGCACGGGCCTCCGCCAGCCAGCCGGCGGCCGGCTGCACGGCGGAAGCCGTGGCGGCGAGCGCCCGGGAGAACGATGCCACGTGGGCAGGAATATGCTGGTCCAGCCGGCCGAAGTGGCCCAGCAGGTCGGCATCCAGGTTGACCACGACGGTGACTGCATCCAGGCCGCGTTTGTAGCCGTCCGAGAGAACGTCGGACCGGACGCAGCCCACGAAGACCAGGAGGTCGGCCTCGTCGAGGCGGCGGGCGTTGTCGTCGCTGCGGGCGTAGCCGAGGTAGCCGGCGTAGGCGTCGCTGTTGTGGGGAACGGCGTCGTAGGCGCGGAAGTCGGCCAGGACGGGCACTCCGTGGCGGGAGGCCCAGTCGGCCAGCGCCTCGGAGCTTTCCTGATCCCAGCCTTCGCCGCCCACCACGATCAGCGGCTTGCGTGCTGCTGCCAGGTGCTGCTCCAGGGCGGCCAGGTCCGGGGCTGCCGGTCCGGTCCGTGCAACGGACCGGGGCTCCACCGTGCCTGAGTCGATGGCGTGGACCAGGACGTCCTCAGGAAGGCCGATGACCACGGGACCCGGGCGGCCGCTGAGGGCCGTGAAGATCGCGTCGTCCACGACGCGGGCGGCGGACGCGGCGTCGTCGAGCGTCACCACTTTCTTGGCCGTGCTGCCGAACCAGGCGTTGATGTCGAATTCCTGGAAGGATTCGCGGCCGCGGTCCGCCACCGGGATGAGCCCCACGAAGAGGATCATCGGGGTGGCGTCCTGGTGCGCGGTGTGGATGGCGATGAAGGCATTGGCCGCACCGGGGCCGCGGGTCACCATGGCGACGCCGGGGCGTTCGGTGAGGCGGCCTTCGGCGAGGGCCATGAAGCCGGCGCCGCCTTCGTGCCGGGTCACCACGGTTTCAATGGAAGAGCCGTGGAGGCCGTCCAGCACGTCCAGGAAGCTTTCGCCCGGGACTCCGTAGACCCGCTGGATGCCGGCCCGTTCAAGCTGGGCAACAATGAGGTGCCCGGCGGTGGTTGCGGTGCTCAATGCTTCATTCCCTCTTCTTCGATGCTGAGTGCGGGCAGGAAAATACCGGACAGGGCCGTCATGACGGACACCACCAGCAGGATGATGGCGCCGGGCCAGAACGAGTTGCCGTTCGCCGCCACCAGGGCCGTGGCGATCAGGGGCACGAAGCCCGAGATGACTCCGGCGCCGTTGGAGGTGATGGCCACGCCGGTGTACCGGACCTTGGTGGCGAACAGCGCGGTGAGGGCCGTTCCGGACACTGCGTACGGGACTGACAGGGTGCACACGCCGACGATCATGGCGATGATGACCAGCGCAGGGTTTGCGGTGTCGATGGCCAGGAAGACCGGGACAGCCACGAGCGCGGAGGCCACGCCACCCCAGAGGATCACCTTGCTGGCGCCGTACTTCTCGCCCATCCGTCCGGCCCAGATGAGGACGAAGATCTCGAATACGGCTGCGAGGAGCGAACCGAACAGCAGGGTTTCGTACGGCATCTTGAGCACTTTGGTGCCGTAAAAAACCACAAAGCTGGTGATGAGGTAGAAGCCGCCGATGCCCAGCAGTGCAGAGCATCCGCCCACCAGGATCTGGCGCCAGCTCTTCGTCAGGACACCACGGATGGGTGCGTGTTCGGTCTCGCCGGACTCCATCAGCGCCTCGAACTCGGGCGATTCGCTGAGCTTGCTGCGGATCCACATGGAGATGGCCAGCAGCGGGATGGCCGCCACGAACGGGATGCGCCAGCCCCAGGCGTCGAAGTTGGTCTGGCCCACCAGGTAGAGCATCCCGAAGAAGCCGCCGGAGGACAGGATGGTGCCGATCGGGGAACCGATCTGCGGCAGCGCCGCGTAGCGTGCACGCTTGGCCACCGGGGCGTTCTCGACGGCGATGATCACCGCGCCGCTCCACTCGCCGCCCACTGCCAGGCCCTGCAGGATCCGCAGTGCCACCAGGATGATGGGGGCCGCTACCCCGATGGTCATGTAGTTCGGCAGGAGCCCGATCAGGCCGGTCACGACGCCGATTCCCACAATGGTGACCATGAGGATCTTCTTGCGTCCCACCTTGTCGCCCAAGGCGCCGAAGATGAACCCGCCGATGGGACGGGCCACGAAGCCCACAGCCAGGGTGGCGAAGGAGCTCATGGCGGCGACGAACGGATCAGCTGAAACGAAGTACTGCGCGTTGAAGACCAGCGCCGCGGCGGTAGTGAACAGGAAGAAGTCGTACCACTCCAGCGCCGTGCCCACGAGGGCCGCCAGGGCAACCTTCTTGGTGACCCGTTCGTCGATAACGCGTGGCGTCTGCGGACCCACTGTGGTGGTGGCGTTGCTTGCGCTGCTTGCCATGATTACTCCAAGGAAATGTGACTGGACGGAAAAGTGACTGGCGTCGCCCGGGCCCCGTTGCCAGAATCTGGTGCGGGCCTGTGATTGGGCTCACCTGTGTGCTTCATTCCATTTTGCCAGTAGGTTTTGCCAAAAAAACTAGCATTGCACCACGTAAACAAGCCCATAGAATGTGAAAATGCACAATTTTGAATCCCCCGGGGGTGCCGTCCGCTGGGTCGAGCTGGTGGACCAGCTCGAAGACAGGCTGGACAAGCTGGCCCAGACCTTCACGGCCCAGGTCCGGCAAATCCCGGAATACGGCGAGAGCCAGGTCACCGTGCCGGAAATCCGGGACACCGCGCGGGAGACCTTCCGCCGGCTCATCCACGGTCTTCGCGGCGGCCAGGCGGACAATGGCCGGGACGGGCTGCTCGCCTTCGCATCGGACCTTGGCTCCAAGCGGGCCCGTGCCGGGATTCCGCCCGAATCCCTGACCTCTGCGGTGCGGCTGGACTTCAGCATCCTGTGGGCGGAACTGCTGGAGATCGCGGCCCCGGACGACGCCGGACTGCTGGCTTCCCGGGTGGACCAGGTGTGGCGCGTGGTGGACGGATTCGCCACCCGGACGCACATGAGCTACCTCACTGAGCGCGTCCGGATGGCCCAGGAGGAGTCCAGCATCCAGCGCGAATTCATCGCCAGGCTGTTCAACCAGAGCACCCTGTCCGCCGAAACGTCCTCACAGGTGGGCTCGGCCCTGGGCATCAGCCCCGATTCCTGGTGCGGACTCGTGGCCGCCAGCGGCGAAGCGGGGACCCGGCTCCGTGCTGCGTCGGCGCAGTTCGGCTCGGGACTGCAGCTCCGGCACAGGCTCTTCCTGCACGAATCAGGAGGAACCACCTACCTGTTCTGGCCCCTCCCGGCGCCGCGGACGGCGCCTCGGGCAGCCGCCGCCCCGGACCAGCCGCTGCCGCCCGCGCTGGCGGACATTCCCTGCGGCTTCGTTCCGGAAGTGCACGGGCTGCGCGCCCTTCCCGCCGCGGCCCGCACGGCGGAGAGCCTTGCAGCCCTGCTCCGACCAAACGACGCAGGTCCGCTGTCGGCGGATGCCGCCTGGGCCCGGCTGGCGAACCAGAACCTGCAGGACGCCGGCCTGGACCTTACCGCCCAGGTGGAGGAGGCGCTGGAGGAATGCCGCGGCGGGGAACGCGAACGGCTCATGGAGACCGTCCGGCATTTCCTGTCCACCGGGAACATCACCGCCACGGCCGAGCAGCTCTTCTGCCACCGGAACACCATCCTGAACCGGCTCAACCGCTTCCAGGAACTGACCGGCATCGATCTCACCGTGCCGTCAAAGGCGGCCCGGCTGGTGGTGGCCTGGGCCTGAGCCTGGCCATGGCCTGAGTCTGGCCATGGCATGGGCCTGTGCCTGGACCTAAGCGGCCGCCGTATGCCGCCGCCGGCTGCTGCCCGGCGGCGCTGTTGTGTGTTTCCACATTCCTAGTGCTTTTTTGATGGTATTTCTGCCATTGAGGTGTGATCCACTACACACAAGAGTTGTACCTACCTTGCATCGGACGCTCGTCCCCGCACCCCCATCTGGAGATACTGATGGCTCAAATGGTAGAAACAACCACCGCCGCAACAGCCCGGCTCGACCTCGCCAAAATGCGCAAGATTGCCCTCGCCAGCGTTATCGGCACCACCGTGGAGTGGTACGACCTCTTCGTTTTCGGAACAGCGTCCGCTCTCGTTTTCAACAAGATCTTCTTCCCGAGCTTCGACCCCATCGTGGGCACCATGCTCGCCTTCGGCACCTTCGCTTCGGCCTACATTGCCCGCATGGTGGGCGCAATCATCTTCGGCCACTTCGGCGACCGGCTGGGCCGCAAATCCATGCTCCTCATCTCGCTGCTGACCATGGGCGCCGCCACCTTCGCCATCGGCCTGCTGCCGGACTACAACAGCATCGGCATCATGGCGCCCCTGCTGCTGCTCTTCCTCCGCGTCATCCAGGGCCTGGCCCTCGGCGGCGAATGGGGCGGTGCTGTCCTGATGACCGTGGAACACGCCCCGGCGGACCGGCGCGGCTTCTACGGTTCCCTGGTCCAGGTGGGCGTGCCCGCCGGAACCCTCATCGCCAACGTGGCCTTCCTGATTGTGGCCTCGAGCGTCAGCACCGAAGCCCTCCTCAGCTGGGGCTGGCGAATTCCGTTCCTGGCCTCCGCGCTGCTTGTGGCAGTGGGCATCTACATCCGGCTCCACATCGAAGAGACCCCGTCCTTCCAGGCTGTCAAGGACGCCGGCGCCAAAGCCAAGCTGCCCTTCGCAGCCCTGATGGCCAAGTACTGGAAGCAGGTCATCCTCGGCGGCGTCGCCACGCTGTCCACGGGCAGCACGTTCACCCTGCTCGTGGCCTCCGGCGTCTCCTACGGCAAGAAGGAACTGGGCCACTCCGAGGCCCTCATGCTCTGGGTTGTGCTGGCCGCCTGTGCCCTGTGCTTTGTCCTGATCCCCTTCTTCGGCCAGCTCTCCGACAAGTACGGCCGCAAGCCGATCATCTACGCCGGCGTAGTCGCCGAGGCAGCCCTGGCCTTCCCGATGTTCTGGCTCATGGACACCAAGTCCGTGCCGCTGCTGTTCGTCGCCTACCTCGCCATGATGACGGCCTTCGCCGCCAACTACGGGCCCATCGCCACGTTCCTCGCGGAGCTGTTCGGCTCCAAGGTCCGCTACTCGGGCCTTTCAGTGGCCTACATGCTGTCCGGCCTCCTCGGCAGCGCCGCAACACCGTTCATCACCACGTGGCTGCTCGGCGTGACGCACCAGAGCTCCTCCATCGCCTGGTACATCATGGCCGCCGCCCTGGTATCCCTCGGTGCGCTGTTCATCCTGACCGAAACCCGGCACGGCAACATTGACGCCATGGACACGGCACCCGCTGAGGCCGGCCAGGCGGTGACCGCCAAGTGACTGCCGCACCCCTGACTTCAACGGCTGACGGCGTCACGGTGGTTCCGTCCGATGCCGGCACCGTGCGCCGGATAGCCGAAATCCCCGGCGGAGCGGCCGCCGTCGGGCCCTTTTCCCAAGCGGTGGTGGCGAACGGGTTTGTGTTCACCGCCGGCCAGATCCCTGCGGTCAGCGGCCTGGGAGATCAGCCGGAATCGTTTGCCGACCAGGTGCGCCAGACCATCCGGAACCTG
This sequence comes from Arthrobacter oryzae, assembly GCF_030812315.1. Taxonomy (GTDB): domain Bacteria; phylum Actinomycetota; class Actinomycetes; order Actinomycetales; family Micrococcaceae; genus Arthrobacter; species Arthrobacter oryzae_B. Next base: position 65,815 of record NZ_JAUSSM010000014.1, read on the forward strand.
GAGTCGGTGCTGAAAGCTGCCGGGTCGGGTCTTGAACACGTGGTCAAAGTGAACACGTACCTCACCGACCCCGGCCAGCTCGAGGAGTACAACCGCGTGTACGTGGAGTTCTTCGGCGCCGCCAAGCCTGCCCGCACGTCCGTCTGCGTCAGCCTGTGGGGCGTGTCGCTGGAAATCGAGTGCGTGGCTGTGGTTCCGTCCGTGATTCCGTCCGGGGCCGCGGCTGAGGTGGCTCCGTGAGCGCCACCGGTGTCCAAGACGCGGCTGCAGGGTTCGCTGACAGGCTGGCGGAGAGGCTCGATGGCGTCAGCTACCCCACCATCGGCCACTTCCTGGAGGACGGTTTCCTGGACCCGGCCATTCAGTCCCTGCTCGACGGCGTCAAGGTGGCCGGCCCGGCGGTAACGGTCCGGATCGCCGGGAACGACGCCTTCGCCATGAACCGTGCCCTGCTGGCGCTGCACCCGGGCGCGGTGCTGGTGGTGGACATGTCCGGTGACCACCGGCATGCCCCCGTCGGCGCGGTCACGGCAGCCGCGGCCACGGCACAGGGCGCCGCGGGAGTTGTGGTCGACGGCGTCGCCACGGACATCCTGGAGCTCCGGGCCACCGGCCTTCCGGTGTTCTCCCGCGGAACCTCGTGCCTCACCACCAAGCGGATTCACCACGAAACGTCCGCCGTCAACGTCCCCGTGATGTGCGGCGGCGTCGAGGTCCATCCCGGCGACTGGGTGCTGGGTGACGACAACGGCGTCATCGTGCTTTCCCCGTCGGTCCTTGCGGGCGTTCTGGACCAGGCACTGGCCTCCGATGCCGCCGAACCTGCCCTCCTGGCCAGGATCGCGGCAGGGGAACCACTCGAATCCGTCCTCCCGGTGTGAAGGTCCGGCGCGGGGTTCGGGCAGGGATGCGGTAGAACTTAACCATGAACGTGCGCACTCCTGACCCGAATCCCGGCTGGCTGTCCGATGAGGACCTCTTTGAAGCCCGGGGCCGGCTTCCCATGGTTTATGTGGAAGCCGTACCCGTCCGCCTTGATCCCCTGGGGTTCGTGAACGAAGTGGGTACGCTGCTGCAGGCCGACGAGGACGGCACCATGGTCCGCTCCCTCGTGTCCGGCCGCGTCCTCTACCGCGAGACCATCCGCGCGGCCCTGCTCCGCCACATGGAGAAGGACCTGGGCCCGTTGGCGTTCCCGCAGCTGCCCATCAGCCCGGTGCCGTTCACGGTGGCTGAATACTTCCCGGCGCCGTCCCACACCGGATTCACCGACGACCGCCAGCATGCTGTTTCGCTGGCTTACATCATCCCGGTCACGGGCGAATGCGAACCCCGCCAGGATGCCCTCGAGCTCACCTGGATGACTCCCGAGGAGGTCCTGAGCCCGGACGTCCAGCTGGAATTCAGCGGTGGCCGCGGCGCCCTCGTCCGGCAGGCACTCGCGTTCGCCGGCGTGGGCAGCTAGGCAGACGGCATCACCTTTAACTGGCGGTGGGCCAGGAGTCCTGCGGGGACGCTCGAAGGAACCCGGGCGTCCCCGACTTCGGGCGGGCCCCTTAGTAGACTGTAGGGCGGACCGCAAGAGAACTTAAGGACTCCCGATGACCCACCCCCCAGCCGCCCAGCACTACAGTGAGCTCCAGGCTGGCTCTCTGCAGACCGGCCACCTCCTGCTCCTTCCCGACGGCGAACGGTCCGCCGAAATCCAGAGCGTGCTCGTGGAGAACGACGATTTCGGAACAGCGGCCGTGGTCCTCGCAACCCTCACCGGCGGCGGGATCCTCCGCATCGCGGCCGGTTCCACGGTTCTGGTGGCTTTGCCCGGCGCTGCCACTTCCGGTGACAACACCGGAGACTCCCGTTCCGCCGCGGACACCGGTTCCGGGGAGTCCGACGCCGCCACCCCGGTTCAGGCCGTTGAGCCTCCCGCCGCCCGGGCAGACTCCGCCGGGGCGGAGCCAGCCCCGGCGGCTCCCGCCGTCGTCGTGCCTCCCCGCCCGGCCACAACGCCGGCGGCCGCGGCCGCCGGTCCGGGCGAGGATGAACTGGCGCTGATCCCGGAACCCTCGGGAACACCGGAGTCGGTGGTCGCGGCCGCCGCGGCAGTGCACCCGGACGCTCTGGGCGTGATGCTGCTGAGCGACCGGCTGGCCAAGGGCATCAACACCAAATCCGGAAGCTGCCTCAAGGACCTCAGCGACCTGGCCCATGAACTGTTTGTCACCCTCAAGGATGCGGAGGGCGCCCTGGCCGTCGCGGACCTGCTCAACGTGCTGCCCTTCGACGGCAACCCGGGCCGGTGGACGTCCGTCGAGGCGGCGCTGGCCCTGTCGAGCTACATTTGCCGGCAGACGGGAAAAGAGGACCGTGCCGAGGTGTACGAAAAGCTCCTCCGCGCCCCCGATGCGATGGAAACGGACCCGTTCAAGGCCCGCATCAACGCCAAGATCCGGCAGCGCTCCCTGAACGAACCCAACCTGTACGACAAGGAAATCTTCCGGGCGATCGACAATTCGAACCCGGACGCCGAACGAGAGTGGCGGCTACTGCGGCTTGAGGCACTGATGTTCCTGCGGGCGCACGGCGGCTCGGAAACCATCGGGTTGAAGGAGCTGGAGCGCCGGATCGCCAACGAACTGGAGTCCGTCCGGGCCTGAGGCGAGGCCCCACCCGTTTGGCCCTACCCCGGGGGCGCCGGGCGTTGTAGATTCACCCCATGACGAACAAACTGAGCGTTGTGATTAATTCCGATGCGCAGCAGGTTTGGACAATGCTGCGTGAACCGGCCAAGGTTGCCCAGTGGCACGGCTGGGAGGCCGACGACCTGGCGGCCGAAATCAACGAAATCTATTTCAAGGACACCGTAGTTGAAGGCCCCGACCACACCAGCCTCACCGTGGACGGCGGGGATGAGTTCGCCCTGAAGCCCGTTTCCACCGGCACCCAGGTCAGTGTGACGCGGGCAGCCCTGGACCACAATTCCGAGTGGGCCGCCTGGGACGAGGACATCACCCAAAGCTGGCTGACTTTCCTCCAGCAGCTCCGCTTCGCCCTGGAACACCACCCGCACGGCAAGCGCCGCACGGCCTTCTTTTCGGTTCCGGGCGGCGACGGCTCCGCGATCGACAAGCTGGGCCTCCGGGACGTCCCCGCGCCCGGCGAACCGTACTCGCTGGCACTCGCCACCGGCGAGAAGATCTCGGGCAAGGTCTGGTACCGCACCAACCACCAGGTGGGGCTTACCGTGCACAGCTACGCCGAACACGGCGACGGCCTGCTGATCGTTGCCGACCAGCCGCCCATCGCTGAGGTCAGGCCCGACGGCGGGTCCATGGTGATCGTGTCCACCTACGATCTGGGGGCCCACCGGCTGGAGGAAATCCGTAGCAGCTGGGACAGTTGGCGGGCTGAGAACTACCCCACATCGGACCCCGTGCACTAACGGCCGGCTAAGTTTCGCCACCGGAAGCTGGCACACTTGAACCGTGCCAGCCAATACTGAACCTTCGCTCTCACTCGAGCCGGGGGCCGCAGCCCTGCAGTCCGAGTTTTCCTTTGCCGTGGGCAAGCGCCTGAGTGAGACATGCTCGCCGACGCCGGACCAGGTGGCCGGCAACGGCGGGGAGTTCCTGGGCCGCACCGGCACCATCAGCACCCCGCACGGCGAGATCCAGACCCCGGCCTTCATTGCCGTCGGCACCAAGGCCACAGTGAAATCAGTGTTGCCCGAGTCCATCGCCGAACTGGGCGCGCAGGCGGTGCTGGCCAACGCCTACCACTTGTACCTCCAGCCGGGGGCGGACATCCTGGACGAAGCGGGCGGGCTGGGCGCCTTCATGAACTGGTCCGGGCCCACCTTCACGGACTCGGGCGGCTTCCAGGTGATGAGCCTGGGCTCCGGCTTCAAGAAGGTCATCGACATGAAGACTGTGCCGGTGGCGGATACCGCCCTCCCCGATGATGCCGTGGCGCCGGGCAAGGAGCGGCTGGCGCACGTGGATGAGGAAGGGGTGTGGTTCAAGAGCCACCTCAACGGCGACCGGCACCGTTTCAGCCCCGAAATCTCCATGAACGTCCAGCACCAGATCGGCGCGGACATTATGTTCGCCTTCGATGAGCTGACCACACTGCAGAACTCCCGCGGCTACCAGGAGGAGTCGCTGGAACGCACCCGCCGCTGGGCCGAACGCTGCATCACCGAGCACTTCAGGCTGACCTCCGAGCGGGTGGGCAAGCCGTACCAGGCGCTGTTCGGCGTGATCCAGGGCGCGCAGTACGAGGACCTCCGCCGCAAGGCCTGCCGGGACCTGGGCGGCATGAACTTCGACGGCTTCGGCATCGGCGGGGCGCTCGAGAAGGAGAACCTGGGCACCATCGTTCGCTGGTGCAACGAGGAGCTGCCGGAGAACAAGCCGCGGCACCTGCTGGGCATCTCCGAACCGGACGACATCTTCACCGCAATCGAAAACGGCGCGGACACCTTCGACTGCGTCTCCCCCACCCGGGTGGCCCGCAACTCTGCGTTCTACACACCGGACGGACGGTTCAACCTGTCCGGCGCCAAGTACAAGCGAGACTTCGGCCCGCTGCAGGAAGGCTGCGACTGCTACGCCTGCCTGAACTACTCGCGGGCCTACATCCACCACCTGTTCAAGGCCAAAGAGATGGTCTCGGCCACGCTGATCTCCATCCACAACGAGCGCTTTGTGGTGAAGATGGTGGACGACGCCCGGCTGGCCATCGAAGCCGGCAACTTCTTCGAGTTCAAGGCCGAGACCCTGGGCCGCTACTACCCCTAGGCCAAGGCCCGCCCCGGCTCCGCTCCCGGTTCCGCTCCCCACCGTCGCCGAAGTCGCCGGAAACGTGCGGGTTCGCCGGAAGTTTACGGCGTCCACGCAGGTTTCCGGCGACTTCGAGTTTTCCACGTAACGACGGCGGGGCCTCCCGGGAAGTCTCGGGGCAGCCGAAGCTGGTCCCATGCCGCACAACAACACCCCTGCACTCCCGACGGCTGGCAACCTCTGGCGGACCAGCTCATGGACCTCGGATTCGGCTCACGGTCCATCAGGGCCCTGCTGGATTCGGGTTCCCTTGTCCGACTGCGCTACGGCTGCTATCTCCGCGCCAGTGTGTGGAATGCCCAATCGGCTCGCGTCCGGAGCCGGCGGTTGATTTACGCGCATGCGCACGGAACACGCACGACGTCGACCGGCGCCTTCGTCTACAGCCACACGTCCGCCGCACGCCTGCACAGCCTCTATCTCTGGAACGTGGATGACGTCGTCCATATTCTGCAGGGCGTGCGCCCGTCGAGTGAACGCCACGGCAAGGATGTGCAGTGCCATACGCGCACCTTCTCCGACCGCGAGGTGACTGTACCGGGCGGCCTGCGAACCACCTCGTTGGAAAGGACCGCCGCGGACTGTGCCATGATGCTGACCTACCGGCAAGCTCTCATAGTGATGGACCATGCGCTGCGCCTCGGTGCGGACCGGTCATTGCTGCAGGAGATGGCAGATTCCTTGGGCGGGCGGCGTGGTATCCGGACCTTCCGTCGAGCACTTGCCACAGCCGACCCCCGATCCGAATCCCCCGGCGAAACGCTGACGCGGGAACTGATCCTGCGCCTGAAGATCAGGCCGCCCGTGCCGCAGGTTGAGGTCACGAGCAGGGTCGGGAGGCATCGACTGGACTTCGCCTGGAAGGAGGAGCAGGTCGCGCTCGAATTTGATGGCAAGGCTAAGTACTTCGATTTCCAGCCCACTGACGAGGTGCTCTTCCAGGAACGCCTCCGCGAAAAAGCCTTGACCGAGGACGGATGGCTCTTCGTGCGGGTCGAGTGGAAGGACCTGTTCCGGGAACAGGAATTCAAGACCCGTGTGCTCCGTGCCTTGGCCAGCCACCCTCGAATGCGCTGAGTCGCCGACCCGTTCCCCGAGTTCGCCGGAAGCCCGCGAATTCGCCGGAACCTCGGAATGAATCAAGCTGTTTGTGACAGCTGGTTGGTTTTGTAGTTGATGCCGGCGTGGGCCGGGGCGGCTGGTGCGGTGGGTT
>NZ_JAUSSM010000015.1 GCF_030812315.1 Arthrobacter oryzae
GTTGCCGCCGCCCAGGCCAACGGCGCAACAGTCCACAGCAACACCCCGATCGACAGCATCACCGAAACCGCAGACGGCGTCCTCATCACCTCCGGTGAGAAGTCCTGGACCTTCGAGAACGTCATCGTCGCCTCCGGCGGCTGGTCCCAGCGGCTGATGCCCGACTACCTGAAGGCAGCAACCCAAACCAAGCGGCTCATCCTGACCTGGTTCGTCGCCCGGGATGCATCGGAGTTCTCACCCGAGAAGTTCCCCGTCTTCAGCCGGGTGCACGGGGACCGCTCCATGTATGGGGCGCCCGCCGTCGACGGCGTGACGGTTAAGGCAACGCTTGACGGCCGCGGCAGACCAACACCCAACCCCGACGCCGTGCCCAGGGAACTGACTCCCGCGGAAATTACCGAGACCACCGAAACCCTCACCGAGTTCCTCCCCGGCCTCATTCCCAACGTCGTCCGCTCGGACACTTTCCCGGACCTTTATACCAAGGACGGTAACCCCCTCCTTGGACGGTTCAACGAAGGCAGCGGAATCTATGTTGCCACCGGTTTCTCCGGCGGCGGCTTCAAAAACGCGACCGGCTACGGCCAGATCGCCGCACACGAAGCCCTGGGCAAACAGACCATCGAGGGCCTGGACTTCGTACGCCCTGAACGGTTTAAGACGAGCTAAACCAATCCCACCCCCGGAGAATCCCTTCCTTACGACACTGAAAGCGTGACATGAGCCTCTCATTTGATCCCACTACTCTTCATTCTGACTTGTTCATCGACGGTGCCTGGCAGCAGGCCGCCAGCGGCGCCACGTTCCCGGTCGAAAATCCGGCCACGAAGGAAATCATCGCCCACGTCGCCGACGGCGGATCGGAGGACGCGACCCTGGCGATTCAGGCAGCAGGCCGTGCCCAAGCAGCGTGGGGCAAGTCCACACCCCGCGAACGGGCCGATATCCTGCGGCGTGCCTTTGACCTGGTCATTGCCAACACCGACCGGCTCGCCGCGATCATGACCGCCGAAATGGGCAAGCCCCTGGCCGAAGCGAAGGGTGAGGTGGCCTACGGCGCCGAAATGCTCCGCTGGTTCTCCGAAGAAGCCGTCCGCATTGGTGGAGACAACACCAGCTCCGGTGATGGCAATACCCGGATTATGATCAGCAAGGAACCGATCGGTCCGTGTGTGCTGGTCACCCCGTGGAACTTCCCGCTGGCCATGGGCGCCCGCAAGATCGCCCCCGCTGTTGCCGCAGGCTGCACCATGGTCTTCAAGCCGGCGGCTTTAACGCCGCTGACGTCCCTCGCCCTGGTGCAGATCTTCCGGGAGGCAGGCCTTCCTGACGGCGTCCTGAACGTCGTCACTACCTCCCGAGCTTCCAGCGTGGTCGATCCTTGGATGAGCAGCGGCATTGCCCGGAAGATCAGCTTCACCGGCTCCACCGGGGTGGGCAAGACCCTGCTGCGCCAGGCGGCCGACAACGTCATGCGCTCCTCGATGGAACTGGGCGGAAACGCCCCCTTCATCGTCCTGGCCGACGCCGACATCGAAAAGGCAGTCGACGGGGCCATGAAGGCCAAAATGCGCAACATGGGCGAAGCCTGCACCGCGGCCAACCGCTTCTTCGTGCACCGCTCCGTCGTCGGGGAATTCAGCGAGAAGTTCGCCAAGAAGATCTCCGAACTGCGGGTAGGCAACGGCGCCCTGGAAGGAACCGAAGTCGGCCCCCTGATCGAACAGAAGGGCCTGGACAAGGTCGAAAGCCTCGTGGCCGACGCGGTGTCCAAAGGTGCACGGCTCCTGACCGGCGGAAGCCGCCCCGAGGGACCGGGCTACTTCTACACCCCCACCGTCCTGACGGACGTGCCCCTGAATGCCGACCTGATGAGCACCGAGATCTTCGGACCGGTAGCAGCCATCACGCCCTTCGACAGCGAAGACGAAGTCCTGCGCCTCGCCAATGACACCGAGTGGGGCCTGGTCGGATACGTCTTCACCGAAAGCATGGAGAAAGCCCTCCGCTTTTCCGCCGAGCTGGAAGTCGGCATGGTCGGACTGAATACCGGCCTTGTTTCCAATCCTGCGGCACCGTTCGGCGGCGTCAAGCAGTCCGGGCTGGGACGCGAAGGCGGCAAGATCGGCATCGAAGAATTCCTCGAGTACAAATACACCGCGCTAGCTATCTAGAAAATATGTAGCATGGCGAAGCGGGAGAAGAGTGGGATGTCAATGGCGGCACCAGAAGGACTCTTTGCACTGGAGGGAAGATCCACGGCGCAGATGATCGCCGATCAGTTGCGGGAAGAAATCATCCAAGGGGCCATCCGGCCAGGGCAACAGATTAACGAATCCCTCCTGGCGCGACAGCTCAACATGTCCAGGGGGCCTCTGCGGGAAGCACTGCAGCGGTTGTGCCAGGAAGGAATCCTCATCAGTCGGCGCAACTACGGGGTGTTCGTCTTGGAAGTAAAAACGCATGACCTCAGGGAGATCTACGAGGTTCGTGAGTCCGTCGAATCCACCGCCGCCAGCAGGCTGTTGGACGGCAGCCCGCAGCAGATCAAAGACACCTGCGAAGTGCTCACGAAAATTGTGGGCGAAATGGCGAAGCAAGTGGCAAGTTCAGACTGGCAGACCATCGCAAGGCTGGACTTGCAGTTCCACTCAGCCCTCGTTGCCGGCATGGGTAATTCCCGTTTCACCAGGATCTACAAGACACTCGCGGCTGAATCAAGGATGTGTATCCTCGACCTGGAAGTCTCATACCCAAGGATTGACGTTCTGGTTCAGGAACACCAAAACATCCTGGCTCTGTTGGAGGCGGGCGACAGGAAAGGTCTCCTCGAGGCCATCAGGCGGCACATGCAAAAAGCCGTCGAAGACCTCACCGCAACGCAGCAGGACAAACAAATCCGCGCCTCAAAACTTCTCCTGCCTGCAGCTCCAGCATCCCGGGAGGGCGGGCAGGTTGGGTGAAGGCCATCAGTAAAACCCCACACGTTCATCAGACGAGGCGTCGAGCGCTTTGTCGGAGTCCGTCAGCACGGACGCCTGCCGCCGCGGTATAATCGACAATCGACAAGAGGGGGCACGATGGATAGCAAGTTCAAGTGGCAAGAACAGCGGACCACGACGCCGGACGGCGTGTACCGCGTGCTGCGTACGGCCATCCTGGACGGAACTGTGCCTCCGGGGGAACAGCTGCGCGAGACGCACATTGCTGCGGATCTCGGGATTAGTCGGTCCCCGCTACGTGAGGCGCTGACCAAGCTTGAGGAGGAGGGGCTGGTCGTGAAGATCCCCTTCAAGGGATCGTTTGTCGTGGAGGTGAGTGCTCGCGACGTCGCCGAGATCGCATCAATCCGAATGCTCGTCGAGCCTTACGCTGCTGAGCTCTCGGCCGCAACGTTGCGCGGTCCTGAGCGGCTTCGGTTGAAGCAAACCATCGAGGAACTTTACCGGGCCACGGACACCAACGATATTCCTGCCAGCATCGACGCCCACCTTCGCTTCCACAGGCTCTTCTATGAATTCTCGGGAAACGCCGCTTTGCAAGCTCTTTGGAACGGTTGGGAGAACAAGTTGCGGCTCTACTTCGCGGTCGACCATCCTACGTACAGCGACCTCCATGAAATCGCCGTTGAGCACGAGAGACTGGCTGAACTTGCTTTGGAAGGTGACATCGATGGCTTCCGTCAGGAGATGGCCGGTCAGTTCCAAAATGCGCTCAGCGCCGAAAGTCTAGACCAAACGTAAGTGTGCGCCGGGTGAGCATTAGGGACTGAACGGGTGTGGCTCTACCTGCCATTGCTCGTCGCCGGCCTGTCCGGTTTCATGCCCTCGCCTTGCCCTGCGGATCGGGCATGCTCTCCCATGAGCGAGATGGATATGGTGACGGGCGTTACGGCTACTCATCTCAGTGTCCCTAGCGGGCCGGGGACCGTGGAATGTCTATATCGCGAGGGTCGCGCCTCAACGGGTAACCCATGAGTTTGGGCGGCAAATAGCGTTCCGGGCGGCAGGGGCGCCGACCATCTGAAGGCCTAACAGCTCTGCGACGATCTGATCGAGCTGGGATACATCGCCCGTTCCCTCCGCGGCAACACTATCCAGGTCAGCCCGCCGTTCATCATCAGCGACCAGGAACGGACCCTGTTCATCACCGCCGTTATAGCCGATGATTTCGTGTCGGCGCTCACCGAACGCCTTGCCCAGGTTGCCGTCGGAAACGGCCTCGGAAAGCAGACTGCGGCCACGGATACGACTCGGCAGGCAACTTCTTCGCCCCGACCGTCCTTGACCGCGTCACCGAAGATTCCGACGTTGCCCAGTCCGAGATTTTCGGCCCCATCGCGGCGATTCAGCTTCAGCGGTTCAGCTTCAGCGGTTCAGCTCAGAAGCCGAGGCAATCAACCGGGCCAACGCGACAGAATTTGGCCTCGCCGGCTATGTCTTCACCGAGAACCTATGGGCGCCGGTCTCAACCATGAGCAGTGACGGATGACTTGGAAGACCCGGATCACATCGCTAGCAATTGTCAACAATCGACGATAGACTTGGCGTGGAAGTGTTTCCAGCGGTGGCTGCCCCGGACGACGTATCGTCCTTCCGGAGCCAATGATGGCGAGGGCAGAGGCCCCGGGCCACCGAGGCAATCCACAGAAAGGCACAAAATGCGACAGAGCCGTCGTGTATCCATGTGGACGTCCCTTCAGCGCGGCGACGTCATAATTCTTTGTCGGCAGGGCGTCGAATGCTACAAGGGTTCCATCGATGAGCGGACTGAGGATGGTCGGACGATTTGGGTGATAGACCAGATTGGAGACCGTCGCCTGTTCCATGTCGAGGATGACTACGACCTGCTGATTTCCGGCAATGTCTACGCCTACTAGGAAGACTATGGGAATACGTCTGTCCGAAACCCCCTGTGGAACATTGGGCCCGGGAGCGGCGCAATGCTAAGTCTGATCCTGCTCATCACAGCAGGGCTCCTAACCAGCTCGAGCGCCGTCTTGCAACTGCCGTCAACAACACGTGAATGCCGCCGGAGGAAGTTCAAAGGCAACTTCCCATTGCAGATCTCCGCGGGAATCCTTGCCTTGGGCGCCGTCCTCCTGGCCGTCAATATTCAACTGGGCGCGATCCAATGACCGAACCAACACCCGGTAATCCCGTTGCTCCGACCGGGGGCAGCCGCCACCCGTCGCTGGCCGGCGCCCCCTCACCGACAGCGGCGGCGGTGGTCTTCCACGACCCTCTCTCGCGTTCGCTGCCCGAGGGGCAGGCAGTGCGGTCCTACCGCCCCCTCGAGTCTTCTCATCGATCGTCCACATCCAATGGCTTCGGACCAAAACGCCTAGGGAAGAGCAGGCTGGCCGCGCGGGCCGATGCGATCCAAGCGGTTGCCCGGGAACTACAGCTCTTGGCTCAGCGCCGAGGAAAGCCGTGAACCCCGCCGGTCTCCCGTGGGCAACCCGCACCAAGGGACTGGTCGGTTCGATCATCGATTCGAGCACGTCCCTGCTGCAGCGGCAGACGCACGATATCGTCAGCTTCGCCATGGGGAGTCCCGCTGCTGAAGCAGTTCCCTCCGAGGCTTTCCGCGAGATCTACAGTTCCCTTCTCGCCGATGCCGGGGCTGCAGCTTTTGGCTATGGAGCCACCGAGGGCGAAACCGCGCTCCGCGATGAACTCCTTGCATACCTGGAATCGACTCCCGAGCGTACATCGGCCGAACGGCTGCTCATCACGACTGGAGGAATGCAGGGGTTGGACCTTGCGGGCAAGCTCTTTATTGACCCGGGAGACCTTGTGATCGTCGAGGCACCGACCTACACCAACGGAAGCGCCACGCTCCTGGCTTACGGTGCGGACATCCTGGAGGCGCCCATCGACAACGACGGTCTGATCGTGGAGGCATTGCCGGAACTGGTTCAAAAAGCCGGGCGCCTGCCCAAAGCCATCTACGTCATTCCGAACTTTCAGAACCCTACCGGGACGGCGATGTCACTGAAACGCCGGCTACTTCTGCTTGCCCTGGCCAGAGAATGGCGGAGTATCATCATCGACGACGACCCCTATGGCATGTTACGTTTCGACGGCGATCACATCCCGGGATTCCGCGAGCTGGGCGGCGGGGATCCGCTCGTCTTCTCCGTCCGCACCTTTTCCAAGATCCTCGCCCCCGGGCTGCGTGTCGGCTGGGTGGACGCCGATCCTATCGTCGTGGCGAAACTCATTGATGCGAAACAGACGATGGATACCTGCACAAATGTTCCCAATCAGCTCCTGTCGGCCGAGTTCCTTCGCCGCGGTGACCTCGTGCCACACCTGGAGCGGCTCCGCAGCGAATATCACACAAGGATGCGGGCGATGCAGACGTCGCTGGAGCGCCACTTCAGCGGACAGGCGACATGGACGAATCCCAAGGGCGGATTCTTCCTGTGGCTCACATTCGGCGAACACGTCGACACCTCAAAGCTCTTTGACTTGGGCGTCCGGAATGGTGTGGCGTTTATCCCTGGTCACGCGTTTTCTGTGACTGGACAGTTCGGCAACGCGATGCGGCTGTGCTTTGCCTCGCAAACCCCTGAGCGGACAGAGCTCGGCATTTCTCGGCTCGCGGAGACGCTCAAGGCCCTCTGAACGATAGACCTGCCGGCCGCACTCCGGATTTGGAGTTTAGGGGTCCGCTATCGGGCGCCGGACCAGGAGTCGGGCTGTTTACGCGCGGCTTCCAGTGCCACCACGGAGTTCTTGAGGTGCCATTCGATTTCGGCGAGATAGCCGGCCTCATCACCCGCCTGGATATAGTCATGGAGCCGCCGGTGCTGTCCGATGAGAGGTTGGGCAGCCTGATCGTGGATGGGTGGAGGTCACCCACTTTCAAACTGTCATTCGGCGGCAGCGACGTTGCCTGCCTTTAGCTCTGGCGGGAATAGGATTCCCACTTGTGGGCCTGGTGTTCGCCGTCGACGAAGCGGACGGTGCCGGACTTGGACCGCATCACGATCGACTGGGTCAGCACCTTGTCCTTGGCGTAGCGGACACCGCGCAGGAGGTCGCCGTCGGTGATGCCGGTGGCCGCGAAGTAGCAGTTGTCGCCAGTGACGAGGTCGTTGGTGGAGAGGACCCGGTCCAGGTCATGGCCGGCGTCGAGGGCCTTCTGCTTCTCGTCGTCACTCGTGGGCCACAGCCGGCCCTGGATCACGCCGCCGAGCGTCTTGATGGCGCAGGCTGTCACGATGCCTTCCGGTGTTCCGCCGATTCCCATGAGGGCGTCGACCCCTGTGCCGGAGCGGGCTGCAGCGATGGCGCCGGCGACGTCGCCGTCCATGATGAATTTGGTGCGGGCCCCGGTTTCGCGGATTTCCTCCACCAGCCCGCGGTGCCGGTCCCGGTCCAGGATCATGACGTTGAGCTGGTTGATTTTGACGCCCTTGGCCTTGGCGATGAGGTGCAGGTTCTGCTTGACGGGCAGGCGCAGGTCCACGACGTCCGCTGCTTCCGGTCCGGTGACCAGCTTCTGCATGTAGAAGACGGCGGAGGGGTCGAACATGGTGCCGCGTTCGGCCACGGCGAGGACGGCGAGGGCGTTGTTGATGCCGAGGGCGGCCAGGCGGGTTCCGTCGATGGGGTCCACGGCGACGTCGCACTCGGGGCCGGTGCCGTCACCGACGTGCTCTCCGTTGTACAGCATGGGGGCTTCGTCTTTTTCGCCTTCACCGATGACGACGACGCCGTTGAAATGGACGGTGGACAGTAGGGAACGCATGGCGTCGACGGCGGCGCCGTCGGCCTTGTTCTTGTCGCCGAACCCGACCCAGTGGCCGCCGGCGATTGCGGCGGCTTCGGTGACGCGGACGAGTTCCAGCGCCAGGTTCCGGTCGGGTTCGTCGTCGCCGACGGCCAGCGCCGGGGATAGGGTTGAATAGCGGGTTGATCTGGAAGCGTCAGACAACGTGACCTCATTCTTGAACGGTAGGGGATGCGCGGCCGTCAGTGTGCGACGGATCCGTTTGGGGAGCCTGCGATGGATCCTATTTCACATCCTCGTCTACCCAGTCCATGGATTTCGTGACGGCCTTCTTCCAGAGCCGGAGCTGGCGGAAGCGCTCGGCGTCGTCCATTTTCGGTGTCCAGCGCTTGCCCTCGCCCCAGTTGGCGGTGAGCTCTCCGAGGTCTTTCCAGAAGCCGATGGCCAAGCCAGCCGCATAGGCGGCACCGAGCGCCGTGGTCTCAACGATCCTGGGCCGTACCACGGTCACGCCGAGGATGTCGGCCTGGAACTGCATAAGGGCCTCGTTGGCGACCATGCCGCCGTCGACCTTCAGCTCGGTCAGGGATACCCCGCTGTCGGCATTGACGGCCTCCAGCACCTCGCGGGTCTGGAACGCGGTGGCTTCCAGCGCCGCCCGGGCAATGTGGGCTTTGGTCACAAAACGGGTCAATCCGAGCAGGGCCCCCCGGGCCTCCGGATGCCAATAGGGTGCGAAGAGGCCGGAGAATGCCGGTACGAAGTAGACGCCGCCGTTGTCCGGCACCGACGCCGCCAGGGCCTCAACCTCCGGGGCGGAATTGATCAGTCCCAGGTTGTCCCGCAGCCACTGGATCAGCGATCCGGTCACGGCAATGGATCCCTCCAGCGCGTAGTGCGGCTTCGCATCGCCGAGCTTGTAGCCGAGCGTGGTCAACAGGCCGTTGCTGGAATGAACGATGTCCTCGCCGGTGTTGAAGATCAGGAAGCAGCCGGTGCCGTAGGTGTTCTTAGCCTCACCCTCGCCGAACGCGGCCTGGCCAAACGTGGCTGCCTGCTGGTCCCCGAGGATGCCGGCAATGGGAACTCCGCGCAGCAGCTGGGAGTGGTGAACGGTGCCGTAGACCTCCGAAGAGGACCTGATTTCGGGCATCATGGATCTGGGTATTTCAAACTCTTCCAGGATGCCATTGTCCCATTGCAGTGTTTCGAGGTCCATGAGCAGGGTCCGGGACGCGTTGGTGACGTCGGTGATGTGAATGCCGCCGTCGGTGCTGCCGCCAGTCAGGTTCCAGATCGCCCAGGAGTCCGTGGTGCCGAAGAGCAGGTCCCCGGCCTCGGCCTTTGCCCGCGCACCCTGAACGTTGTCCAGTATCCATTTGATCTTGGTGCCGGAGAAGTAAGTGGCCAACGGCAGGCCGACCTGCTTCTTGAAGCGGTCCACGCCGCCGTACCTTGCCAGCTCGTCGACGATGTCCTGGGTGCGTGTATCCTGCCACACGATGGCGTTATACACGGGACGTCCCGTTTCTTATCCCACACGACGGCAGTTTCACGCTGGTTGGTGATGCCCACGCTGGCGATGTCGTGGCTAGTCAGGTTTGCCTTGGACAGCGCTGAACCGATGACCTCGCGGATGTTGTCCCAGATTTCGACGGGGTCGTGTTCGACCCACCCGGGCTGGGGAAAAATTTGCTCGTGTTCTTTCTGGCCACTGGAGACAATATTGCCGGTGTGGTCAAAAATGATGGCACGGCTGCTGGTCGTGCCTTGATCGATTGCGATCACATACTGCTTCATCATGACGTCCTTGTCTTAGGAATGACGGTGTTCTGGGTGCACCGCGGTTACGTTGCGGCGGTGAATACTACGGGGGCAGCGGCGGCAACGATGCCGGCCAGCCCTCCGCCGGCCAGGGGACCGACGACGGGAATCCACGCGTAGGACCAAACGCTTTTGCCTTTGCTCCTGATCGGAAGCAGTGCGTGTGCGAGGCGTGGCCCGACGTAACGGGCCGGGTTGATGGGGTAGCCGGTGGGCCCTCCGGGGCGAAACACCGATACTGACCACCCGCAGGGCGACCTCCAGCCTTGCCGCGGGTCAGGAGACCTGGCTTGGTACCGGGACCCGGTGGAAACGCTGCAGTACTTCTTGTGCATGCTTGATTTCCTGGGCCATCCGGACCCCATCCCAGCCCAGGGGTCCCGCCAGGGCCTGGGCCAGCTCGATGAGGAGCTCGGCGGTGACCAGGCCGCGGAAGGCCAGGGATGTGCGCCGGATGAGGACGTCGATCAGATGTCCGATCTGCTCGTGCCCTGCCATGAACTCGATCTCGCGCAGGCTCAGCTCGGGGGTCGAGCTGAGCCTGCGGTCCTCGCCGGCGGTGAGGTACGTGATGACCTCGGTTGCACGGGTGCCATAGCGGGTCAGCAGTCCTTCGACGCGGGCGGCGTCCAGATCATCGGACACGTACCGTGCGATCCAGGCCTGCACATCGGGCTCGGTGGCCGGGAACTCAGCTCCGCCTCCGATGGGAAGCTTGGCAGTGGAAACCTTGCGCCTGTGACCAAGGATCGCCAGGACATCGTTGGTCATGTGCTCGGACAGGGCCCGGAAGGTCGTCCACTTGCCGCCGACAAGACTCAGGACCGGAACGCCGGCGCCCGCGATTTGGCGGTCCCCGCGTTCAATGCGGTAATCGCGGGAGACGAAACCGGGGTGCTCGGCATCATCACGCGGGAGCGGGCGGACGCCGGCGAAGCTGTACACGATGCTCTCCCGGGTGATCGTGATGTCAGGAAAGACGTGTTTGATCAGGTCGAAGAAGTATGTGATCTCCTCGTCGGTGCAGACGGCGTCCTCGTCCATGGAGGCGCGGATGTCCGTGGTGCCGACCAGGACTCGGTCTCCCATGGGGTAAATCAGGACGATCCTGCCGTCCGTATGTTCAAAGAAGATTTCGCTGCCCTGGCAGGCGTCGAACAGTGCGGGGTGATCCAGCACGATATGGGAGCCCTTGGTCCCGCCCATAAACAGGGAGGGCGAGCCCAGCGCCTCATTGGTGAGGTCGACCCAGGCCCCGGTCGTGTTCACGATCACATCGGCCGTAAAGGAGAATGTCTCCCCCGTTAGTTCGTCACGGAGCTGGACCCCTTCGTCGCCGATGCCGGTGACGCTGACGTAATTGGCGGCGCGAGCTGTGCCATTGCCGGAGCCGGCCGCCTTCTGGCCATCCTGGAGGACATCCAGGGTGAGCCGCTCAGGGTTGTGCACGGACGCATCGAAGTACGTGGCCGTGTATTTCAGGCCCGGATTGAGATGGGGAAGCTCCGCCAGAGCCTTGGCGCGCCCCTTGAACTCATGCCGCGGCACGGTACCGCCGTCCCGGGAGAACGAGTCATAGAGGCTCAATCCGATCTTGATCAGGAAGGCCCCACGCTCCCTGGGCGTGCCGTGCTGTTTGTGCATCAGGAACCTTAGTGGGGCGGCCAGGACGCCGGAGAAGGTGCTGAAGATCGGAATCGTGGTTTTCAGCGGCTTCACATAGTGCGGGGCGAGTCTCAGGAGCCGGTTGCGTTCGGTGACCGATTCCTTGACGAGGCGGAATTCGCCGTTTTCAAGGTAGCGGATCCCGCCGTGGATCATATGGGACGAGGCACCGCTGGCACCCTGGCAGTAGTCCCCGCGTTCCACCAGGGCAACATCCACGCCCTGCAGCGCCAGGTCCCGGAAAGTGCCGACCCCGTTGATGCCCCCGCCGATGATCAGCACCTTTGCCCGAGGTCGTTCACGCAGACTTCCAACCGTAGCGCGGGAAGAGGAAGAGGCCGGCCCGTGGTCACCGGTGGATTCATGCTTGCTCAAAGTTGCTCCCTTGCAGCTTGTCCTTCGCGCCCCGGGGCGCCTTCCCTTTCATTCTTCGAACATGGTGGGAATGCGTTCAAGCGTTATGCACAAACGTGCAGTCTAGGATTTCCGGCAGTTTTCCCGTCGGCATGGGCCCGGGCGACGTGTCGGAATACACCACTGACCCCGGAAACACGGGGATTTTTTCCGCGCGGCACGGAAGTACTGCCTGCGGGATCTGAACCAGCAACTTGCCGGCCTCCCTCCTGACAGGCTGGACTGAACCCGCTGAGGATCCGGACAGATGTGCACGTTGTCCCTGCCCCGGATCGCCGTACCAGTCCATCGCTCCCCGTGTAGCTCTGGCACCGAAACCATCCAACCGGTCCTGGCGATTATGCACAGCCTGTTCATGCAGTTGGTCATCAACGGCACAGTCTCCCATGGTAAGACGGGGTGATGAAGCACCGAGCCACTCAGCGGCCGCTGACGCCGCCGGGCGCCGAGCGGTGCCGGGTCCCCACTGCTGCCGGGAGCCTCGGCGTTCTCCGCGCCGGTGTTCCCGACCCGGGCAGCCATCCTGTCGTACTCGTTCATGGCGGCGGGACCGATGGTTCGTCCATCTCCTGGTATCGCCTGGTCGGCCCGTTGGCATCCGATCGCGAGGTGTGGGCGGTGGACTTGCCGGGCTTCGGTGCCAGCATGGACGTCGTACCGGTGGGCGGCCCCGGGCCGATGGCGGACGTGCTGGCCGAGGCGATGACCACACTCGGTATTGGCCCGGCTGCGGTGTGTGGTGTGTCCATGGGCGGGGACGTGGCACTCAATCTCGCGCTGACCCACCCCGAGCGGGTTGCGGGCCTCGTCCTGATCGCACCCGGAGGGCTCGCCCCCGCGCTCGGGTCTGCCGGCAGGCACCGTGCGGCCTGGCTTGCCGCGCAACTCCCGGACCGGTCCTGCTGCCGGCGGGACGCCTCGCGAACCGGTTCGCCCGAGCTGCATTGCGCAATATCGTGAAGGATCCCGCGCGACTGCCCGCCGAGGTGGTAGACGAGTTCGCGAGGCTGGCCCGGGACCCCCGCAGCGTCCTTGGATACTCGCGGTACAACCAGGCCACGCTGGGCCGCGACCGGATGCTCAACGATCTGACCGGCCGCGTCCAGAGGATCAGCGTCCCCGCACTCTTCTTTCACGGGGCGGACGATCCGATCGTCAACCCCGAGGGCTCACGGCGTGCCGCTGAGCTCATGCCGCGTGCCCGCCTCGTGCTGGTGCCTGACTGCGGCCACTGGGCTCAGTTAGAACGCCACGACGAGTTCCTTGCCGAGGTTCGCCCGTTCTTGGCGGATCTCGACAGCGGGACGACGCACAACTGAACGGGAGAATGGAAGCTCAAGGTCTTTGGGCAGCGGCCCCCGATCTCTGTCAGCTGCGTTCAGGTTGCAACCGGAAGATCAGCTAAGACAGCTGCACGCCAATCGGCAGGTTTTGAATAGTCCTCCACAGCGGCGGGTGGGATAGCTCGCCCGTACACTGGAAGCAGGTGAGCCGGGAAGTCTGGTCGGCAGTGTTGTTGTCGGGACTAGTCAAGGGATTCCACCGAATGGACCGGAACTCACAGGCCCCTCGCCCCCGTTCCTTTCTGTTCGGACGGGGCAGCTATTCGGAGTCTCTGCGCATCGGTTCCATCCTGCGCAAGGAGACGGTCGGCGGCGCCCTGCTCGTGTCGGCCGCTATCGTTGCCCTGCTGTGGGCGAATTCGCCGCTGTCAGACAGCTACTTTCAGCTCAGGGATATCCGGGTCGGTCATGCGCCCTGGCATCTGGACCTGACTCTGGGCCAGTGGGCATCGGACGGTCTGCTGGCCATCTTCTTTTTCCTCGTCGGTCTGGAACTCAAGCGGGAGTTCCTTGCCGGGGATCTGCGCGAGCCCAGCAAGTCGATCGTGCCCGTTGCCGCAGCCGCCGGTGGCGTCGCGGTGCCCGCCGCGATCTATGCCCTGGTCAATTTGTCGAGTCCGGAAACGTTGAGGGGATGGGCAATCCCGACGGCAACCGACATTGCCTTCGCTGTCGCCGTTCTCGCCCTCATCGGCTCACATCTGCCGGGGGCCCTGCGAATTTTCCTCCTGACCCTGGCCGTCGTTGATGACCTCATCGCTATTGCCATCATCGCCTCCTTCTACTCGCAGAACATCCGCGCAGAGCCGCTTTTGCTGGTGCTGCTCGCTTTGGGTACCTACAGCTTTCTCGCACACCGGTACCGGCGGTTGTTCAGCACGAGAACGGCGGCCTGGCTCATTCTGCTTCCTTTGGGGGTCGCCACCTGGTTGTTGATACACGATTCAGGAATTCACGCGACAATCGCGGGGGTTTTGCTGGGATTCGCTGTTCCGGTCGTCAGCTCCGGAATCAACGGCGGACCGCCGCCGGGGTGGGGATTGGCGGAGATCCTTGAGCACCGTCTGCGCCCGGTTTCCGCCGGTATCGCCGTGCCGGTGTTTGCCTTCTTTTCCGCCGGCGTTCAGGTCGGAGACCGGGACGGGCCCGGATCCTTGTTCTCAAGCCCGGTGACCGTCGGGATCATCATAGCGTTGGTCGCGGGTAAGCCGGTGGGAATTCTCGGGACGGTTTGGTTCCTCACGAAAGCGACCCGGGCAGGGCTGGACTGCTCCATCAAGTGGTTCGACATTTTCGGTGTTTCGCTGCTGGGCGGGATTGGTTTCACGGTCTCCCTTCTGGTGACAGAGCTCAGCTTCGGCCACGGCAGCATCTACGGCGATCAGGCGACGGCGGGCGTTTTGGCCGCGTCCCTCATCGCCTCCCTGCTCGGGGCTGGAATCCTCCTGCCCAGGAACCGGCATTACAGGCAGGCCAAAACCCACCGCCTGCCCACAAGGGCCGGCCCTCATCCCGACGAACCGCCCGCGAGGATAGAGGACCCAGACGACACCTCGAATCCGAAACCAATCGGAGGCCAGCCATGAACCGGATACAGAAGGTATTGGTGGGGACCGATTTTTCTGCCGCTGCACGGCACGCCGCGGACCGCGCGGCGATGATCGGCAAAGAAACAAACGCGGCGCTGGTGCTGTTCCACGCCGGAAACCTCTCCGGTCTGGACCGGCTGCGCCGGCTCGTTCCGGGGATCCCGAACGGATTGGAGCAGCGAGCTATGGATGAAAGGCGCGCAGAGATCGCGCTGCTGGGCCAGAGCCTGGAGGACCTCTACAGGCTCCCCGCCGATGTCCGGGTGGGCGTCGGCCCGGCCTTTCCGCAGATTGAGAAGAGCGCCCTTGCCCTGTCCGCCGACCTGATCGTAGTGGGCGCACACGGATCCAGCACCATGACGCACCCCGTTTTGGGGTCAACCGCCACACGGCTGGCCGAAAGAAGCGCCCTCCCGGTCCTAGTGGTAAAGCGCACCCCGCACGCAAAGTACCGCAACGTATTGGTACCGGTGGACTTCTCAGCCCATTCCCTGCCTGCCCTGACGACGGCGTGCGCCGTAGCCCCCGGGGCCAATATCATCCTGATGCACGCCTACGGCGTGCCCTTCGAAGGGAAAATCAGGGCGGCCAGGGACATCGAAGAAACCCTCGCCCCGTTCCTTGCAGCAGCACGGAAGAAGGTCTTTGAGCACCTGCACGAACTCTCTGACGCGGCTGGTCTGGCCCCACACACCGCGCGGCTGGTCTGGCCCCACACACCGCGCGGCTGCTCCCCTGTCACGGCACTGCGCTGCACCAGATTCTGGAGCAGGAATAGACCCGTCACTGCGATCTGATCGTCATCGGACGCCACGGAGAGGCTGACCTGCTGGAACGTCTTTTCCTGGGAAGCGTGACAAAGCAGGTACTCACCATGTCCCGGGCGGACATCCTGATCAGCGGAGCCGACCAGGCAGAGCCCTCAACGGAGGGGCACCAGCCGGACGGATGAAGTCCTCCCGGTCGGGTACTGCCGGGCGGGTACTGCCGGCACCCAACATTAGGACAGCGCCTCATATCACCGGATCCCCAATCACGTCAGCTCCTCCATGCGCCGGGCCAGGATGTCATTCATTGCCAACAGGCCCACGAGCTCGTTGCCTTCCACCACCACAAGTCGGCTGAGGTGATAGCGGCTCATCAAGGCTGCAGCCTGGCGCACCGATAGATCCTCGTTCACGGTGATCGCAGGAATCGTGGCGGCGTCATAGACATTCAGGAGATCCACGTCGCCCTCCTGCGCGACGACCGTGTCCAGGAGTTCCCGGTAACTCAGCAGCCCGTATGCGTCATGAGCGTGCTGCCGGTCCACCACGAGGCTCTTCACCTGGCGCTCCTTCATCATGGATAGCGCCTCACGCAAGGTGCTGTAGGGCGAGATCGTGACGACCTGGGGGACCATGACATCTTTGACAGTGAGCATCCCTGTTTCCTCCTCCTAGAGTGCTTCGGTCCGGCTTTAGGCGCCCTCACGGCGCATGTGTTCCTCGAATCGCACTACCTGCCGCATGTCGATCCCAGTCAGGTGCTCGATCGGGATCGCGAAGGCCAGACCCCGGCTCTCCGTGCCCATGACCAGGACCTGGTGCAGTTCCTTCAGGATCGGCGCCGTCAGGTGGCTACCCACAACCATCAACAACACGGACTGGGTCCCCTCGAACGTCAGGCCGAAGAACGTCTTCCTGGCCTCACCACCGATGCCCTTGCCCGGCAGAATCGTGACGCCCGTGGCCCCGACGCGCTGTGCATGTTCAATGACCCTGTCTTCAAGGTCATCAGGCGCGATCACGATGACGGCGGTGAACTTCATTCCTGTTCCTTCCTCAGCCGTGGAAATCTCTCCATCACCATGGCATACACCATGACGGATATGACAGGGAAGATCGAAGCATAAGCGATCAGGCCAAACCCGTCGATCAGCACATTCCTTCCCTCTACCGCGGCGGCCAGGCCGATGCCGAGGGCGGTCACCAGCGGAACGGTGACCTCCGACGTCGTCACGCCCCCGAGGTCGAAAGCCAGCGCAATGATGTACTTCGGCGCGAAGTACACCAACACGATCGCCACAGCGTATGCGGCCATGATGAAGTAATGAAACGGGCCTCCCACGATAATGCGGAAGACGCCAAAGCCAATCCCGAGGGCGACGCCAACGGCGACAATGACCCGGACTGCGAACGCGCTGATTTTGCCCGGAGATGCCTCCTGGGCCTGCTCACCAATCGCCACCAGGGCAGGTTCAGCCATGGTCACGGCAAAACCGATGAGCAACGCGAAGAGCAGGATCAGGGCCGGTGCACCCTGCTCGATCAACTGCTCCGCCATGAGGGTACCGAGCGGGAACAGCCCGAGCCTCAGGCCCACAACGAAGGCATAGAGCCCCACCAAGACCATGACGAAACCGACAACAACCCGCAACGGGTGGGGCAGCTTGCGCCGGAGTGCGACCCACTGGAAGAAGAGGACGACGGCCGCAATCGGCAGGACCTCCCGGACCATCTCTGTAAGGCCAAGGATCATGCCGAGCACCCAATCGGCCGGGTCCTCTCCCGTGTCTGCGGGTGACGGCGCCGCCTCGCCGGCGCCGCCGAAAGTGTAAACCCAGACTCCATAGAGCTGGACCCCGATCATGGGCACCATCACGCAGAGCGCCACCAGGCCAAAACCGTCAGCCAGCAGGCTGCGCCCCCGAATCGAATTGGCCAAACCCAGGCCTATCGCCGCGATCAAGGGAACGCTCACAATGTTCGTGGTGACCCCGCCCGAGTCATAAGCAAGGCCTATGATCTCCGGCGGGGCCACGTAACTGAGTCCCAGCACCACGACGTAGCCGCCGATCAGCAGCTTGTAGACGGCCCAGCCACGCAGGACACGCAGGATGCCCAGGATCAGGACCAGTCCTACGGACACAGCGATGATAAAGCGCAGCACCAGCCCGTTGATCCGGCCTTCGCTGACCAGTTGCGCCTGCTCCGCCACCGCGATCACGGCCGGCTCCGCGATCGAGGCGGCGAAGCCAATGGCAAATCCAAAGGGCAGTAACAGTCCCAGGGCGCCGCGCCGGACGAACTGATTAGCCAGGTTCTTGCCGACCGGAAAGATACTCAGGTCCAAGCCGTACAGGAACAGCGCAATGCCCACCGCCACGATCAGGAGCCCCGCCACCAGCTCCAAGGGGTCATCGGGCATGGACCGGAACACCAGCACCTGGAACACGACAACGACGATCACGATGGGCAGCAAGTTCCTGAGCGCCTTAAGGAATTCATCTCTGAATCGGCTGAGGTGCTCCATCGGGGTCCTCTCCCGGCGAAAATCCTGTGAGTACCTGGCCTTTCAGTTTGCCGGTCCCGACAAGAAGTGTCCACCAAGCCGGAGGCCACGCTGCACTTGCTTCCCGAACACCGACCGTCAAATTCGCTCGTCGATGAAGATAGGTGTCGAAGCGCCAAGAGAAAGGACGACCACGAAGCCAGTCACCTCACTAATGAGACGCACCACTCCTACTTCGCTGTTTGCCATTCTGATCCCCATCATCGCTGGGCAGGTCCTCCACGCAGGCACGGCGCTCTGCGCCGCTCACGATCCAAAGTTTCGTTCGGCGCTCCCCCGTCGCTTATTTCCTCTCGAAACTTTGGACCGCTCCCGGTTCCGTTTCCCCGTACGACGGCGATCCCCAGGACGGTCTCACACTCCCGTTCAAGGCCACCCAGTCCAGCCAGATCTGCACGCTCAGAGGCCCACAAGCCCCTGAACAGGGAATACACGTGCCCGACGTGGGACCTGACCGGCATTCCTCCCCTGCAACACTGGACTACCGCGGAAACATCCCCAACCCGGCTCGGTCCGGCCGATGTATGAACCAGTCCCGCACCTAGGGTGTGCACACTGTGGACACCCTTCGTTCGCCGAATGTTGGTAGGCCGTCAGGGTCGCTGTCCTTGGCACTTGGCGCCCGACCGTTGGCTTTGGGTTCAACGTCGGACCGTCCACAGCTTCCAGCGACCGCGGCTTCAGCAACAGCGCCCCAATGTTCACTGCCGACCCTACACAGTCCGGGTCGTGCGGCACTCGTTCGCCGCCCACCTCCTTGAAGGCGACGCCGACGTCCAGGTAGTCCAAGAACAGCCGGGCAATGCCTCCGTCACCAGGCCACAGGTGACGGCCGGTACGCTCCGGCAAATCCACGCCGCCGCGCAGCCCCGCACCCAGGGTTGAGGCCTCTTTCCTGCCGGAAGCTGCCGGTCCTCAGGCAATCAGGTTGAGCGTGACTTCCATGGCGCCGAGGAAGAGTGCCAGAACCGACGTGCCAAGCCCGGCCACCAGAAGCAGGCCAGGGTGGGCGAGACCCACCACAACGCGCCGGAGTTGGGGCGAATGCCGCAGGAATCTCTTGGGCAGCCGCGAATCTTGCGGATTCTGGCGCCAGCCGCGGAGACGGCGCAGGAACCACGCACAGCGCACAATAAGGGCCATCCACAACACCGAGACAACCAGAGGGACCGCCGCCAGGAGCAGGTTGAACCCCAACGACGTCACGGCACGCTCCGAGTTCCCGGCCAGTGCCTGTACCGTTGTGGAAATCGAGGCGCTGGCCACCACGGAGAGGCCCCACACCATAAACGCAGCCGTCAACGCGAGGAACCGGACAAAGAAGTGCGCGAGCACCGATTCCTTCTGAGGCTTGAGGAACCGGCGCGGGGTCGCATGGAGCACAGCCACAGTGCAGGCCAGTGTGGGCAGGGCAGCCATCCCCACGAACACGTACCAGGTCCAGCCGGCCAGGTCCACGAACTCGTCAACAATGATCAGCAACGCCCAGAAACCCGTCCACGCCCAGCCTGCATGCAGCGGATTCCGGACGAGCCAGGCAGGCAGGCGCTGAGGCAGCGGGACAGTCGGCGCTATAGAGCCCCGGGAAACAGGATTCCGGACCGTCCCATTAGCGGGCGCAACAGCAGCCGGACCGACGCCGACTGAGCCGTCCGGCGGGGGCCCGGCCTCGGCCTCCGGCGGGTTCTGTTCCCCACTAGCCATGCTCATGGGCTCACTGTAGCA
Source organism: Arthrobacter oryzae (assembly GCF_030812315.1). Classification (GTDB taxonomy): domain Bacteria; phylum Actinomycetota; class Actinomycetes; order Actinomycetales; family Micrococcaceae; genus Arthrobacter; species Arthrobacter oryzae_B. The sequence continues at coordinate 19,640 of NZ_JAUSSM010000015.1, forward strand.
ATGCGGGAGGCGGGCCCACCGTCGTCCGCCTCGCGCGGTTAGGCAACAAGGCTTGGTCCATAACTGCCGCCGACGTGGCGGCGTCCTCGGCAGTGTATTCACGTTCGCGCTTGAGAGACGGTGTGACGGAGTCTGGTGTGGTGCATTGCGTGAGGAGAAGTCTGACGCCATCGCCCGGCACAGACTAGTACTGCACGGCTGACGAGTCAGCAGCGCGCGCAGCTCGCCCTGATTCTCGAAACCCTGGCTGGCCCAGGTTCAACCGGGTCAGAGTCGTGACAGCAGAACCAGGGGCGCGAAAGTCTTGCTCATCACCCAGAATTCCACGCGTGCTGGAACGCCTCATAAGTCCAGAGTGCCTTCGACTCACGACTCATGGGCACTCGGCGTTGATGAAAGAATCGGATCATGACGATCGGAGCCGGCGATTTCGAGTTGACGATGGAAGAGCTGCGAGTCGTGGCACGCTACGTGACGGAGAGCGCACAGGAAGTACTTCCGGTGTTCGAGGAGGCTCTTCCCGGTGATCCTCGGCCCCGCGCAGCCATCGATGCTGCTTGGGAGTTTGTCAACGGCGCACCTCGATCCAAGCTGCAGCGCGTCACCGCCTTGGACGCGCACCGAGCCGCGAAAGAAGCTGGCACCGAATCGGCGTGTCTCGCTGCGCGCACCGCGGGAGACGCCGCAGCTGCCGCGTACCTGCACCCGATCGCGAAGGCTACCCAAGTGGGTCACATCCTGCGCGGGCCCGCAAGTGCAGCGCGTATAGCTGAGTTGAACGCAGCCGACGATCCCGACGTCGGAGACAAGTTCATCGAGCAGGCTCGGCGTCGCGCCACGCCAGTCTTGATTGATGTTCTTACTCGGTACCCGCTCTCGCCACCAGGCAAGAGTCGCGTCGCTCACCTCATGAGCGCCTTGGACGCGTCTCTGCGCGGATTCCGCTGAAGGTCCCCACGGCGGGCCAGTGTGGCAATACATCTCGATGGCCGCTGGTGTGCTGGTGTCAGCCGTCAGGCAAGTACACACGACGACGTCAAGAGTGAAGTTGCCTAGAACTTTACCGACCCATGTCATTCAAGCTAGCAGCTAGCAGCGAGCGCGACGCCGAGGACCTGGACCATGGCGCCTGGCGTCAGACGATCGGGCGTGCTGGGGTGACACTTCCATCGTTACTATGCGTACGCCTCACCGATCGGCCCAACCGATGGGCGCGGGTGCATCGAGAAACGTGATCACGACGTCCCGAACGAGGTCGGTCCGCGCGAGCCCGAAGAAATGCGTCGTGCCAGGGAACACCGCGAGCTGCGACGCGGGCACGCCCTCGAAGTCCCCGTTCACGTCTCCCCCGCGCAGTTGGAGGAACTTCACCGCGTGGTCGAGCTTGACCATGTCGCAGTCGCCGACCGTGAAGAGCGTTGGGGCGGCGATTCCGCGGATCTCGTCGTCGCTCCATCCGGTTTCGCCCGCGCCGTAGCGGGAGAGCTTGTCGAGCAGGCCCTGCAGATGCCCGCGATCGGGATGCGGCGACACGGCGAGGTAGCGTTCCTCCATCGGGGTTCCCGCGATCATGTCCACCGTCATCTCCGCGACCGCTTCGGCGTTGCCGCCACGATCACCCTCCGGCCGGAAAGACACTGACGACACGATGAGCTTGCGCACGAGTTCCGGGTGTTGGATTGCGAGCTCCAGCGCGACCGCACCGCCGACACTGAAACCGAACACGTCGACGTTCTCGATACCGAGGTGTTCAAGAAGCCCGATGACATCGGATGCAAGGTCGGCAGTGGCCAGCGGCCGATCGGTGTCGTTGGTGCGGCCGTGCCCTTGGAAGTCCGTAGCGATCACCCGGCGCCCGGCCGACAGGCTCGGGATCAGCGCGCCGAACTGCAGTTCGATGTCGAATAGCCCGCCGTGCAGGAGCAGCAACGGAGTGCCGCCGTCGCCGTCGCCGTGCAACTCGTAGTACATCTGGAGCCCGTTCACCGACGCATATCCGGTTTCGGGTGCGGTTGTCGTCCCGTCAGTCATCCATGAGCCTCCTCTGGCATACGCGTGTGCCGTGTCTTCAATCCTGACACTTCACACAGTGTGCCGGCCAGTGCGTGGAAGGGATCGCGGGCGACGAGTCCCGGACGGCGGGCTGAGACCTGCCCGACCGCTCTGGGAAACGGTCGGTTGCGAGAACTCCGGAGATTCACGCTCTCGCCCTCGAGACGGGTTGAACCGGCTGCGTCCTGATATGCGTGTCTTAGTACTCACCGCAACTGGGCGCACATATTGTCGATCCATGGATAGGAAACAGACCGGCGAACTGGAAGGGCAGACCTCGATCAACGAGCTGCTCGAGGCGCCGGTCGGCAATACTCCCATACAGATGGTGCTGCCGATCCATGTCCAGCTCCGGTCGGGGGAATTCCGACGTCTGTCTTAACGCCAGTTGCCCCGACGTGAGTGAGCGTCTGAATGTGACCAGTCTCCTGCCTCGGGATGCTTACGCCTTTTCGCGACTTCGTGGTGGCAGCCGGTGCGGTCCTCCGTTGCCCAGGCTTCGTAGAACTCAGCCATCGCCTCGACGCTGAAGTGACGACAGGCTACCTAATGCCGCGCAGGCCCGAACCAGCTGGCCAGCGCGTCCTTCAGCCCCGCCTGAATCCCGTCTCCCGTCCACGCCACATGCCCGTCGGGCCGGATCAACACGGCGGCAGGAGCGCTGACTGCACCGATTACCGGAAGCTCCCACCCGCCGTCGTACGTGGCGTCCACCAACTGCACCCGATCCGCCCACGGCCCCGGGTCGATGCTTCCCGGCGCGCCGAGGTTGAGCAGCACCGCACGGGCGGTGTGCAGGAGGGCGAAGACGCGCGACGGCCCGTTGGCGGTGATGACGTCGAGGTCCGGCATGCGGCGCCCCAGCAGCGGGTGCCCCTCACCGAGGTTGTAGCGGATGTCCAGGCCGGAAATGAGTCCTCCCAGCCGCCTCCGGGCCTCATCGGTGGTCAGCAGGCCCATCACGGTGTCTGCCAACGCGCCGATGCGGGGGTCAGCCCGCTGCATAATCGACTGTGCCATCGTGTGCTGCAACGCGCGGGCCCCGGCCGGGTGCCGCTCGGCGTGAAAGGTGTCCAGCAGGCTGTCCGGGGCTGTGCCCTTGACCACCTGGGCGAGCTTCCAGCCGAGGTTCACGGCGTCCTGGATGCCGAGCCCGATCCCCTGCCCGCCCGAAGGAGCATGGATGTGCGCGGCGTCCCCGGCCAGCAGCACGCGGCCGCTGCGGTAGGCCGCGGCCTGCCGCGTGGCGTCGGTGAACCGCGAGATCCATGTCGGAGTATGGACCCCGAAGTCCGTGTCGTAGATCTCGGTCAGCGCTTTGCCGAGGTCAGCCAAAGTGGGCTCCGTTGCCGGTCCAAGTTGCTTCTCGGTGACCACCACCCGCATGGTCCGCCCATCCTCCATCAGGTGTAGGCCGTGAACCCCCACCTCGTCGATGCGCATGCCTGCCGGCGTCTCCTCGGTCACCTCCACTTCGGCGATCAGGCTGCTCCTGGTCGCATCCCAGCCGGGGAACTCGATGCCTGCTGCCTTGCGGACAGCACTTCGCCCACCGTCGGCGCCGACCAGGTACAGCGCGCGCATCGAGCCGCCGTCAGCGAGATGCACGTCGACCCCGCTGCCGTCCTGGCCGAAGCCGGCCACCTCGAGCCCCCGATGGACCGGCACACCCAGCTCCTCGATCCAGCTGGCCAGGATCCGCTCAATATGGTTCTGCCACAGGCCGAGCGTGTAGGGGTGCCGCGTGGGAAAATCGCTCACGTCCAACGTCGTTTTCCCGAAGAACGCCGCCTGGACGCGCTGGCCCTCGGCGAGGAACCGGTCGGCAATCCCGCGCTGATCGAGGATTTCGATCGTCCGCGAGTGGAACCCGCCCGCACGCGAGCCCACCAGCTCCGGCGTCGAGCGGCGCTCCACAATCGCCGGTTCCACCCTTGCCAGCTTCAGCTCAGCGGCCAGCATCATGCCGGTCGGACCGCCTCCGGCAACGATCACATCAACCATCTCAGCCCCGCCTCTCCAACTATTTGCGGTGCACCTCGTCCAGGCACGTCCGAGCCAGTTTGAGGCATGACGGGGGCCTTGCTGCAAGCCCCCTTATGCGCGATAAATTGGAAGTGGGCGGGGACACACAGCGCCAGCAGGACGACTGGCGCGTCAGGTAGAGACTCCGGGCTCCCGGCCGCGTCCCTCAGGATCTGTGGGTGGGATCCTCTGTTGGTGGTCCTGGCTCAGGTACGGGGGACGTCGGGTCCGGCTGCACGGGGGACGTCGGGTCCGGAGAATCAGGGGCTGGCTCTGGAACCGGTGGCGGTGCCGGCGCCGGAGGCGACGTCGGATCCGGCGATCCCGGAACAGGATCAGTATCTGGCGGGAATGGCGCTGGTTCACGTTGCGGCGGAATCGTCATGGTGTTCCCCTTCAGTTTCGGCCTTCTCCGTGTAGTGACTTCAGGCTACGTCGCAGGTCTACGGAAGAACAGAGCGACCGAGGCCCCGAACCTGTCCGACTGTCTTCGGGGATTGGTGCCGAAGGCGATCCTGAGCCTCGCTTCCCCGCTGTCAGGGACGTTCTGCCCCTCCGGCCACCCCGGGCAAAAGGGGATCCGTGTTGTGTGCTCCGGACCGCCCACTGCTAGCGCGGGATGCGGCTTCCACCGGAGCGATTGACCAGCAGTAGCACGACGATCACCATCAGCAGGAGCGGGGCAACCCCTATTAGGAAGCCGAGAGTCTTGGCGGCCAAGCCAACTATGAGGAGAACTACGGCGACGGCGATGATCACCACTACCAGCGTCTTCATCTGCCCTGCCCTTTCGTTGTGGATCCTTGCGTTCAGGGACGAACGGACCCTGAGGAGCTGCTCCGGGAGGGGTAGAGCGGCCGTATCGAGGGTCGCCGTGGTCTCTGCGCCCGGCTGCCGGATTCCCAGCGTACGCCGCGGCCGCGTGGCGCGAAACCCGCCTGTCCGCCCTCCGCCATCCATCTCGCAGCAAGCAATCTCCTACCGTTCGGGTGTGCCGCGTCGGCTCGAACCGGGCGTCCTTGTCCCCCGGCTTTTGAGGGAGCACAACGACAGATGACGACAATAGCGCCACGCCGATAGGCCGAACGATGGGGAGGACTGATGACCCGGAAAGGCGGTGTCGCCCCGGTGCCGTGGATCCTGATGTTGCAGCACAAGCACGGGACTCAAATTCTGTCACTGGCCGTTCACCCTCCCTTCAGACCCTTTTCATCGACTGAAATCGGAAAATCGCATGACCCGCCTGCGATTTCAAAGGGTGCTGCGGGTCCCTGTAGACCGATCTGATTTGACACAGCCAGCGTCGGTTTGCGTGGGAACAGGATGCCGTCAGTCCCTGCCGCGGCAATGAACTGGTGGCGGCCTGGCATGGATACGCAATAGTGACGGCCCTGTAACACGGAGTACACATGCCGTTCGTAGCCTTGCAGTAGGAGTTTTCCCGGAAGGACATGTGCATGAACGCCGCAGACACCGCAATCAAGCCGATCATTGGCCTGACCACATATCTTGAGCAGGCCGGCACCGACGGCTGCGGCAACGTGCGCGCCGCATTCCTCCCCGAAAAATATCTCACGCCTATCCTTGACGCCGGCGCAGTTCCGATCCTTCTACCGCCGCAGCCCACGGCCGGGGACATGATCGAGCACCTGGTCAGCAGGCTGGACGGGCTGGTCATTCCCGGTGGATGGGACGTGGATCCGACCCGATACGGCCAGGAGCCGCATCCGGAAACGGACTCTCCCCGCCCGGAACGCGACGAGTGGGAAGCCGCCCTGATCCTCGAAGCGATCCGCCAGGATGTTCCTCTTCTCGGCATCTGCAGGGGTGAACAGCTGCTCAACGTCACGCTCGGCGGCACCCTGCACCAGCACCTGCCCGACGTCCTGGGAACCGGGCATTACCAGCTGGGCGGCTACCAGTTCAATGGCATCCGTGTCGACATTCGGCCCGATTCCCTGCTTGGCCGGCTCCTGGGGGCTGCCGCACTGGATGCCGTTCCAGTTTCACACCACCAGGCCGTGGACCGCCTTGGCGAAGGGCTCATCGCCACCGCGTGGAGTCAAGACAAGGTAGTCGAAGCAATTGAGCATCCCGGCGCACGCTTCTGCGTGGGGGTGCAGTGGCACCCGGAACAGCTCGCGGAAGAGAAAGCACTGTTCCATGGATTCGTGGAGGCGGCCAGCGCCAAGATGCTGTCGCGGCTTCGCCCGGCTGCTGTGGAGTCCCTGGATTTCGCCCACGAAATGGCTGCCAGCTAACTCCTACCTGACGCCCTGAGCCTTTGGGCAGGATATCGGCGTTTCAACACCCCCGGCCGGTTCCCGGTGGACCATGTAGGCGCAAGCAACGCGACCCCGGCGTGGCCCGGGCCCGTTCCGCATGTCATCAATCGCGGCTGCCGTTGCCGGACTCTGGAATTCTGCAAGCGGATGGCCCGCTACGAAGAATCCGCTAGCCCTCGCATTCGACGCAGTAAGCGTGGCCGTTCTGTTCGCGGGCGATTTGCGAGCGGTGTCGAACCAGGAAACAGGAGTAGCAGGTGAATTCGTCTGCTGCCTGGGGGATGATCTGGACGACCAGTTCCTCGGCGACAAACTCTCCGCCGGGGACGACGGCATCATCCATCGCATCCGCTCCATCGAGCTCACGGACGACGCTGCTGGCATCCGGGGCGTTCGCGGATTGCAGCTCCTCGAGCGACTTGTTCTGCGATTCCTTGACCTCGGAACGTACTTCGTCGTAATCGGTTGCCATGGGCCTGGTTCTCTTTTCCGGTGTTGTTGCCCTATGGAGTTGCAACGTACATCAGGGTGGCATTGTTCCAGTCTCGCGAGGCAATTCGGCGGCGTAGAAACGGGTCCAGAAGCTCACTCGCGCTCGTCGACGAACTCACCGACGCGCTCGAGGCAACGCAAGCGGCGGTTGTGCTCTCGACTCACGATCGGCAGCTCCTCCGCGACGTCGACGATTGGCCCCCGCTGCAACTTGGCGCGACGACGGAAAGTGAACTCCTATTGACGCGGTGCCGTCAGGCGTCATCTATGCAAGAACGCGGTACCGGAGGTGGGTCTCGCTGGCAAATGCCAATGTTTCGACACGTTCCAGCTTGACGCGCTCTCTCAGCCCGGCGAAGAGCGAGATCCCTTCCCCGAGAAGGACCGGCACGACGTGCAGCTGGATTTCATCGACGAGTCCGAGTTCGAGGCACTGTCTCGAGATGCTGCCTCCGAGGAGGCTGACCCACTTGTCCCCTGCCGCCTTTTTGGCGGCTTCAACGGCCTCTGTGATGTCATCGACAACAAAGGTGTACGTGACGTCGTCCTTCTCGATCGGCTCATGAGCGCTGTGGGTCATCAGGTACACCGGCACCTTGACCTCGGCCCCGTAGGGAACCTCTCCGTCTTCTATGGTCTGCGTCTTGTTGGCGCCTCCAACTACGGCGCCGAGTTCTTGGATAACACGTCCGACGACGTCTTCATCGCCGGGGGCCGACGGGAATCCGTTCATCCAGTCGACCCCTCCGTCCGTGTCGGCCATGAATCCATCCAGGGTCACGGTCGCATGAATGAATACTTTCGACATTGCTTCCTCCTAGGGCAGGTGCTGCGTTCATTAGATTGAAGGTGAGTCGTCCGACTCACCTTCAATGAGGGTAGCGACCGGACTGTCAAGAGTCGCTCGCACAAAGTGGCCCAGAATGAGCGGTCCATGGGAATGCAACCCTGATCGGGCGAAAGCCGGCCTTCCGACAGATGAGGACCGTGGGAGCGGCGAGGCAAAGGCAGCCAGAGGTAAACCAGACGGCCGAACGGCCGCCGTCGAGCGTGGCATCAGGATCTCGCGAAGGAGGCTTATTTGGGAAGCGCCGAGCCAGCGCTTCCATTGGCCGGGGTATCCCCCTCTTACGGGACGCTACACGGCGCTTCGCCCGGCCGAACATAGGTGCACTCCTGCCTGAGAAACTGGCGGTCGTGGGGCTGCCGCAGCCCGACATGTTCACGCGACCCGGCGCGTTAGATGCACAGTCACCTCGTCGCCAAGTCCCTTCCTCAGGACCTACCGCAATACCGCCCGCAGTGGCATCATGTGTGTGCCGCCACCTACGGGCAGCATGGTCGCGTCGTAGTCGAAGCCGTCGACGTGCCGCCGACCTTGACGGACTTGTCTGTGCCAAAGAACTCGGCGCACGCGTTCCCGAGAACACCATCGCGAGGAGTCACCATGAAGAGGCTCGTTGCTGGGAGCGTCCCGCCACGCGTTGGCGGGAACCACCGCAAGCAGAGCTCACCCGGATCCCTCCACCGCGGACGATGGTCGTGGATCTGGCTTGTCGTCGGCACCGCACTGCTGCCCTTCGCCACCCTCCAGACGCTCATCCCGTTGACGGCCTGGCTGGCGCCCGTCTTCCTGCTGCGCTTCACCCGCAGCCAACGGCTGCTGGTGGGGTGTCCGGTCCTGGTGCTGGCGATGTCGGGTGCCCTGTTCGTCGCGCTGCGGGGTGGCTTCTTCCCGGTCGTCGACGGACTCGGATACTACCTCTTCGTCGCCACCCTCGGGCTGGGCGGCGCGCTGCCGTTCGCCGTCGACCGCATCCTGGCGCCCCGCCTGGCTGGCGTCCCCCGCACGTTGGTGTTCCCTGCGGCGGTGACAACCGTTGAGTTCCTAGGCACGATCAGCAGCCCTTTCGGGACCGCCGGCAGCACGGCATACTCGCAGTATGCCGGGCTGCCGCTCCTGCAGCTGGTGTCCGTCACCGGCATCTGGGGACTGACCTTCCTGGTCAGCTGGTTCGCGCCGGTGGCCAACGAGGTGTGGGAGAGAGGACGGTCAGGCTCTGGCGTGATTTTGCCGATCGGGCTGTTCGCGGCCGTCACCGTTGCCGCGCTGCTCTTCGGTGGGGCCCGGCTGGCCTTCAGCGCGCCGGGCGCGGAAACCGTACGCGTCGCCGCCCTGGCGCCCGACCGGCACCTGTCCGAGCTGGCCTACAGCGCGCCAGACCTCAGCGCGGCAAGTCCGGCCGAACGGGCCACGGTGCGGGACGAGCACTTCACACCGGTGCTCGATGAGCTGTTCGACCGGTCGGAGCTTGAGGCCATCGGCGGCGCGAGGATCGTCACGTGGTCGGAGGCTGCAGCACGGACGCTGGAGGAGGACCAGACGAACGTCGTCGCCCGGGCTGCGGACCTGGCCCGCGAGCACGGTGTCTACCTGCAGGTCTCGATGATCGTGCAGTTGGCCGCGGGTGGCTCCGCCGACGGCAGCCCGGTGAACGAGAACCACGCCGTCCTGCTCGACCCGAGCGGTGCAGTCGTGTGGGACTACCAGAAGTCCAAGCCGACACCCGGCGACGGACACGACCCCGGCCCGGGCATCATCCCGACCGTCGACACGCCCTACGGGCGCCTGGCCACGATCATCTGTCAGGACGACTTCTTCCCCGATCTGGTCCGTCAGGCGGGAGCCGCACGGGTCGACATCCTCCTGCTGCCCTCCAGCGACTGGGACAGCGTCGCCGCCTGGCACGCGCAACAGGCGCCGTTCCGTGCCGTCGAGAACGGCGCGGCCGTGGTCCGCCCCACCCGCCAGGGCATCTCCCTGGCCACGGACTCGCAGGGTCGTCTTCTGGGCCACAAACCCGACTACTTCGTAGCCGAGGCGCAAACCCTGGTGGCATCGGTGCCGACGGAGGGCACCAGCACCTGGTACTCGGTGGGCGGTGACAACTTCGCCTGGGCCAGTGCCGCAGGGGTCCTGGTCCTCGTCGGTGCAGCCTTCCGACCAAGACGACACCGCCGGGACCAGTGATGAGCCGGGCGGGGCCGGCCCGCTCGGATGAGTCCTAACGACCGACCCCGGTCGACCGCCTTCTGGCGCGAGGACGCACGGAGCTTGCGGGAGGATCTTCACGCTGCCTCGGCCGAACCCTGGCCTAGAGGCGGCCTCCTGCGCCTCGTCTTCCGAAGTCGTCTTCACCGGCCCTGCCGCCCCTCAGCCGTCTGCCTTCAGGTACTGGTCGAGAGTTTCCCGGCTGATGCCGAATTCACGGGCCAGGCCTGTCTTCTGTTCGCCGACGGCGGGTCGCTCCAGAAGCTCCCTGGCCCTGTCGGGCGATAGTGCTTTCCTGCGTCGCCGGCATGCGCCGCGTGCCTTGGCCAGGGTGATTCCTTCGCGCTGGCGTTCACCGATTAGGGCCCGTTCAAATTCGGCGAAGGCGCCCATGACGGAGAGCATCAGGTTTGCCAAGGGTGAGTCCTCGCTGTGAAGGTCAGGTTCTCCTTGAGGAACTCGATCCGGGCACCTTTCTTGGTGAGCCTCTGGACCAAGGCCGGGAGGTCGTGAAGATTCCGGGCGAGCCGGTCCATGCTGTGCACCACGAGAGTATCGCCGTCACGGACGAAGACCTCTCGCGTCAGGTGTCAATTAAGTGCGATCACCACCCCAATCTGACATGCCTCCTGACGTCAGGTTGGCGTATGACTAACCGGACGCGTGCACACGCGGCACGGCCGTGGACCCGAGTCCGACTAAGAATGGCGTGAACCCAGCGAGTCATTTCTTGGTGGCCCCTGCCGGCCGCAGTGAGGTACACAGGATCACCGCAGACACAGGAGATCGGCCGCCTTCGGCTGTTCCTCAGCCCGAAAATCACGGAACGGTCGTCAGTCTGTGGGGTCAAAAGTTGTGGTGAGCCTGGGGGCCTGGGTGTAGTCCGCGGGGCCCCGTGAGTTGGCCGGCCGCGGGCAGGCGGAGCTCGAAGGTCCTCCGCGGCGCTGGTTAAGGTCGAGGGTTATCGTCCTTGCTCAGGATGTAGCCGGTTGCCGTCACGACTTCTAGCGGGCTACCGGCTTCAGCCCGGTGCATCCTGAGCTGGACTGGAGGGACGGCATTTCTCCGTTAATAACGTCCACAACTAATAACGTCCACAACGCTTCGGTGAGTGCGAGCACGGAAGCGGTGTCCGAAGATGCAGGAATAGGCTCGATTTCGGAAGATTATCCGGCAAGCAAGGGAACGATCATGGGCGCGGCATTGGTTCATGTAGAGGGCTTCAGAATGGATTTCGGAGGCAGCACAGTCATCCGCAATTTGTCCTTCGATGTGCAGGCCGGCGAGACGTTCGGTTTCCTGGGCAGCAACGGATCCGGAAAGACGACCACGATCCGTGCCCTGCTGGGCATCTATAAGCCGACGGCCGGTGTCCTGCACATCAACGGCAAATCCTTCAGCCCCGAGGACGGAGGCCGGCTCGGGTACCTGCCGGAGGAGCGCGGCCTGTACAAGAAGGAAAACGTCATCGAGCTCATGACCCACTTCGGCCGGCTCAAAGGCTTTGACCGAAACGCCGCCAAGAGCTGGTCCCTTCAGTATCTGGAGCGGGTGGCTTTGGCCGACAAGGCCAAGAAGAGCACGTTGAAGACGAGGGCCGACGCGGCTCCGTACACGAAAAAGTCGTAGTACTCGAGCGCGCTGCCGAGGAGTCCTGCGGTCGCGGCTCGACGAGGGGTCATCACGGGCGGCGACGATGTGCTTCTAGTCATGGGTTTCTCCTTTGAAACAGACTGGGAGGTCAGCGGGGCAAGGTACCTTGCATACAATGCCGTGGCGCGACCAATGTGATGGCCGCCACGGCATCTGCATCCACAGTAGGGGCGCGGCCCAGCACACACTGTTCCAATGTGAAACAGCCCCTGTAACGCATCTTCGCGGCAGTTCTCGGCGGCAGGAGGGCTCAGGGCGCGGGCTGGCGCTTGGGTCCATAGGCGCGATTAACTCGCGCCCCGCAAGCGACTGTCGGTCTGGAATCAGCGCGTAGCCGATGCCCCGGAGATTTCGGAGAACAAATCGACGCGTCCGCGGTCGATTTCCCGGCACTGATCCCAGGCTGACGTGGAGGGCAGGACCGGTGGCGGCTCGCGAGGCTATGACATCAAGGAAGCCACCGCGCCGGACTGCCACGATCGACCAGCGTCCTCACGTAGTCATGTCCATATCCACGACCGCGGTCATGGACACGCCTGAGTGGCCACAGCAAGAACGGCGACGGCTGGAGACCGGACCTGAACACCGCCTGCAGTTGATGCCCTGGCGCAGTCCACGCATTCCATGGCGGGAGTATGGCCCGAGGCTTCGGATGCGCGGCCCGACCATGCCACGCAGCAAAAGGAACGCAAAAACCAGGGGAAGTTATGTCACACAGAACACGTGGCGTACGGGCAGGGGCAACAAAGATCCATGCAACACGTGGACACGGCGTGGACAATGATGCACACCCCTTTTGCGCCACAGACGGCCGAGGACCTGCTTGACTACAGGTGGAGGTCAAGAGCTGGCCACTTTGCTGCCACGATTGGACCGAGGCCGGCCGACGGCGACCGCGTCAGTAGAGTGAGATCATGATTACTTCGCGGTACACAGCGCCCGCCTGTTCGCCTTTGTTGGGCTGCTTCCCGGTGGCTGCGCGGTGACCGTGTCCCCCGAAAGCCGGGGAGACTTCGACGCCGTCCGCTTCGACGCTGTCGACATCGGCAGCTCCGGTCATCACGCTGACTGATGCGGAGCGTGTGACCAAGGCGGAGGCCGCCGTTCAGGCAGTACTTCCTAATGCGCCCATCTGGAAGGGAATGACTGGACACGTAGTCGGTCACCCAGCGACACAGTCTTCCATGGTCCACGCCTGAACGCTCCCGGCCCCCGCACGAAGCAGCGGCCGGGTATTTTCAGCCGTGACAACGCGGGATCACGGGCACACGAACGCAGCGAAGGCGATCTTCCAATTCACAGCACTAAGGAAACACAAATGCATCCTCCCGGCTGGTATCCGTCGCCGTACTATCCAGACTCAATGCAGTACTGGAGTGGGACCGGGTGGACGGCTCAAATTCAACCTCGAGAACATCTTGCCAAGGCCAAGGCCAAGACCGGACTGAGGGTCGTGGCCGGATTCTTCCTGTTCCTAGGTCTTGTTCTGTTGTCGCTGACAACTCCATCGGTAGCGGAACACCTCGCGCCCGGCTTCAACAAGGTGGTGACAACGGGACAGGTCGTTGACATCGACCTGAATAAGATTCGACGGACTGGCAGCGGATGGCTTGACCATTGCAAATCGACCGCAGAGTTCACCGTCGATGGCACCCGGCATGAGGCAAGGTCTGAGCTGTACGTCTACCCATGCGAATGGAAGATCGGTGACAGCGTGCAGGTAACCTACGACCCCCGCCACCCTGAATACGGTGCCATCGTCGAAGAATCCAGAAACGTCAACATGTCGGCACATGGCTGTTCTTTTCAATCGGTTCACTGCTTGCACTTGCATGTGCATCAATACTGGGCACATCCCTCCGGCGGAGGATTCGACAGCAGCCGTAAAGAGACCAGGCAGCATTAGTCCGCCAGCACTTTTTCGAAATGCCGCAGGAGACGATACGCACGGACTCCCGAACACCTGGACGCAGGGTGCCTGTGGCGGAGACACTGGCTGGCCTCGTTCCAGGTATTGCACGAGGACAGGCCAGCGGGCCGCTGCCGCGTGAGTGTCCGGGGCCGGGTCCGCTGGGTCCTTAGGGCGCCGGGTGCGTCTGTGTCGGGTGCGTGTTCCTCGGGTCGTGTCGGGAAGCTGGCCGTGTACAGTTTGCGGAGCCGCGCCAGCGCAGGGTCCGCCGTCAGCAAGGACCTTCAGGACGGCTCGGAAGGGCCATATCTCGGCCTCAAGCCCTCGCGCCCGCCCCGAGTTCCCTCAGCTGGCTCAGCGCTGCTTGGCCCCACGCGGTCGGGTCCTGGCCGGAGGGGATCAGCAGCAAAGAGCACCAAAGCACGAGGGCGTCCCACCAGCTAGCCTCCGCCGAAGTCAGTCGTCGTTTGGGAAGTCAGTCGTCGTTTGGATTGGTACCCGTCCAGGAATGTCGCGCGAACCTCAGGCGACACCGGACCCCAGTCCCGAAACCGCGTGCCGAGCATGACAGCTGATCGCGCCAGCTCTACGATCCGATGATCGAATCGGGCTTCTTCGAAATCGATGACAGCAGCGATGCCGGGCACGGCACACAAGACATTCGCGGATCTGTAGTCGCCGTGGACGAGCTGCGTTGGCAATGAATTGGGATGCGCATCGGCGACCAGACGCCGCAGGGTGTCACAGGCCGCGGCGGGTGCATGTTTGGGGCAAGAGTCGAGCCAGCCGTTGATCTGGTCCGCCAAATTAGTAGACGGGGCGGCCAGCCCGGGGACCTGATCAGCCGCGGGGTACATGGCCAGTGCGTCGTGCAACTGAGCTAGGACTGCGCCAGCCGCTCGAACCTGGCGGGACTGGTTGGTGTCCAGGATGTCGCCGTCAATCTCACGCTGTAGGCCGAGCGAAGCACCATCGGCCTCGACCTGAACGCGGCCGTCCAAAGTGGCAACTGGCGCCGAGACCGGCAAACCCTCCCCCTCAAGCCAGGCCGTGAGCCGCGCTAAGGCCGCCAGACGCGGGAAACGTGCTGGCACAACCGACCACTTCATGAGCATCCGCCCGGACGACGTACCGACCCAGGCCAACGCGTTGGAGTCACTGATAACGATCCGGTCGCACGAATCAACCCGAACGCCCCAGTGCTTGTCCAACATGGTTACAACCCAGCGATAGGCCTCAGCGCCGTCGCGGAAGCCGAACCGGGTTTCGAGTGCATCGCTGGGGTCGCTGGCTTCCCACAGCATCTCCAACATCGGCGCATGCGTTTCTGTCATGCAATAACCCAATCACGGGAACTGGCTTGCCCAGAGCAGAACCGCGGGCCTGCTCTGCCTCGGAGCACGCGGGCCTCGCGGTGCCGGGTTGTGGGCTTGCCACCTCTACCCCACAACGCTCACATCGGCGTCCCCGGTTCCATTCCCGGCAAAACTCAACACGACTTGGCCACGGACTCATCACTAGACAGAGGAGGAGTGAGTCGTCATAGGCTCGTCCTGCGAAGGTCAACCCGACGGGCATCCCCTTATCACGCATCGTTCCCCTGGGCACCGTAACGGTGGGAATCCCAAGGTAACGCGGGACCAGATTGCCGTGGAGACGCAGACTCCGTTGCGCCAGCCACGATCAGCCGAGGCTTCGCTGGCGTCCATGTCCGCTGGCCCTACATCCGCTGCAGCGGGAAACACGACCGCATGCAGTCCCAGGCTAGTCCTCCAGATCAGCAACCCTCGTAGTCTCTAGCCCTCGACGCAGAGCCCGGCATTGACGTGAGGTAGGGGCCCAGGCGGCTGCCGAGGGGTGGTTCGCGTCAGGCAGCCTAGTGGGCGACGTAACAGCGGCAAGGGCTGTCCAACAAAACACAGCCGCGGGAACCTGTCAACAAAAATTCCGATTTAGGAATCCGCTTTCCCCCAATGCTGGCGCGGTTCTTGACAGAAAAGTGATCGATAACCATACTTGTGTTACCGATCACTATTTGGCATACGGAACCCGAGCTCCATCGCAGCAACAACGGGGCCTGCCATTCACACTTCCCGCTCTCTCCCTGCGTTCCGGAATGGATCCTGCCCACGCTGGCGTGGCTGGGCCTTTCCGAGTTAGGAACCCATGAATCTACTTCTACTGGCATGCGCCCACCGGGCTGGGGCCCGGAATCAGTGCCACGAGAAACGGGCCGGCTTGTGAGCGCCCTGTCTGAGCTCGGGAAACTCAAAGGCAAAGGCCTCAGCAGTGAAGCGCGGGACACCAAAGCGGCCATGGTCTTCCTTTCACCGTGGCTCGTGGGCCTCGTGGCCATCACCCTCGGCCCGATGCTGATATCGCTGTACCTGTCCTTCACCGACTACAACCTTCTTCAGGCACCGAATCTCGTAGGCTTCGAAAACTTCACCCGGATGCTGGAGGACTCTCGCCTGCAGAACTCACTGCAGGTCACCTTCATATACGTTCTTGTCGGCGTCCCCTTGCAGCTTGCCGTAGCGCTGCTCATCGCAATCGTGCTGGACCGCGGCATCCGCGGCCTTCCGTTCTACCGGTCCGTTTTCTACTTGCCGTCCCTGCTGGGCGGATCCGTTGCCGTCGCTATCCTGTGGAAGCAGATCTTCGGCACCACGGGCCTGGTGAACCAGTTCCTCGCCCTCGTCGGGATCGAGGGCCCAGGCTGGATCTCAGACCCAAGTACGGCACTGAGCAGCATCATCCTGCTGCACGTCTGGACGTTCGGCAGCCCCATGATCATCTTCCTGGCCGGCCTCCGGCAGATCCCGCACATGTACTACGAGGCGGCACAGGTCGACGGCGCCTCCAAGGCAGCGCAGTTCTTCCGGATCACGCTGCCCCTACTCAGCCCCATCATCTTCTTCAACCTCGTGCTGCAGATCGTAGGCGCCTTTCAGTCCTTCACGCAGGCATTCATTGTCTCCGGAGGCACCGGCGGCCCCTCTGATTCAACGATGTTCTTCACGCTGTACCTGTACCAGAAGGGCTTCGGACAATTCGACATGGGCTACGCCTCGGCTGAGAATGTCAATCTAATCTGAGCCCGTTTGGCGTTGGGATTGCAGTCTAATCGGAGACCACTTGCGGATAGGTCACGTCCTCCGGCTGGCGCCCCCACGAAATTGAGGACAATCGGATGCCAGAAGAGACTATCGTCTGGGCCGCGGCAAGCAGCTGTCCTGCCCACACGCAACACGCTGCTGGCAGCAGCTTACTTCAGTAATCGTGCGTACCGCGCTGGGCCCACCAGGTGGTGTCCTCCGTCTCAAACTAGGCTCTCGTCACCCCCGCCTACTGTTTGAAAGTTTTCAAGATGGCGGTGAACCCATGCTCGATAGGTGCCACCCAGCTGCCCTGTAAGACTTACGACCGTTTCGGCAAGCTTGGCTTCGTACGGTTAGCGTGAAGGGCTACCCACTTTTCTCCACTGCTTCCCGAACGTGGAAATAGTTTTGGAGGAGAGTGGGTTCCGCAGCCGAAAGGCGGCCCAATGCAACTCGGACGACGTCAACGGCAGATTTCGTCGTGATTCGAACCCGAGGGTATTCTTCCCGAATCACCTCCCAATGCGCGCCGGGAATGGTGTGAGTGATGACATCTCCATAGAACATGCCTATGGGTCGGGCAAGGTCGGCTAGCGATTCTTTGTCGCTGGTGGCGTTTATGAGTTCATCGATGGCAGCGAGTCCATCTTCAGATCTAGGCAAATTAAGCCCCCTTGCCTGGAAATATTCGAGCAGGTCGTCGTATCCGCCAACATTGGTCACTGGAGAGAAAACAGCATCCGGATCCGCAGGCATATATTCAGCGTATCTCCAGGCCATCCCTGGCGGCAGAGACTGCAGGGGCTCGACTGAATCATCTGAGTCGTTCATATCGACAGCCTACGCCTCGGTCGACCTGGCTCTTTGGCCAGTTTGGCCTGCTGGGGTAGCCCATCTTCGACTGTGGTGGCGAGATCCCAAAGCGATTTCGCCACCACAGATGCTAGTTTCCGCAGTTCCAATAGTAGTCGCCATCGTAGACGGCTGCCGTATACCGCGTGCCGCCACTGTACAGCTGGCCGGACGTCGATCCGGAAAAGCCGCTGTAGTTGCCTGTGGTACACAGGAAGTTGGTGGTCGTTGTGAGGCTACTGACCCAATACGCGCCATTGGAGTCCCAGTCCACGTCATCCCACCAAAGCCAGAAGGTGTCATATTTGTTGAGGACGGAGTCCATTCCTATGTAGTAGACACTGTAAGTGCAGGATGTCATTGAGGATCCGACGACGTCGCTATAGGTGCCAGAGTGATAGTTGAAATAGACGATGAGGTATAGGCCGCATCCGCTTGGAAAGCTCATGGTGGATAGCTCCCCACCCTTCTTTCCGGTGTCCTTTTCTGGCGCGGGTTCGTACGTCGCCTTTTTTTCGCCGACTATCTGGCCGCCGTTGATTCGGATTTCCTCTTTCACCCTCGCTAGATGGGCGTCGAAGTCGGCCTTGACCTTTGGGGAAGTTTCCTCGATGGGAAGTGGCGGTGCCGGTATGTAGCTGTCGGCGTGGGGGGTTGGTGAACTTGCGGTGCTTGGCGGCGTGGGTTTTGGTGAAGGCGCTGCGCTTACTGCCTCGACCCCAAGCATCGCACCACTCAGGAGCGTAGCGGCACCCGGCCAGGACGCCGTCGTCGGTCTCTGGGCCCAGGGTGAGGACAAGCCCAGCGGACACGCGGCCCAGTACGCCGCGATCATCCGTAGCCTGCAGGGCGGCGAGGCGGCTCCGGTCTCCATCACCGACGCCTACGCCACCATGGAACTGGCCGCCGCAATCTACGCGTCCAGTGTCAGCGGAACCACTGTGGCCCGAGGCCAGATCGACGAAGCCAGCCCGTTCTTCACCCGCATGGATGGCCACCTGGAACCCTGGAAACAAGAGGAAGCACTCAACGCATGAAGACATCAGCAGCACTCACCTGGCGCGATGACAGCCAGTCCCTGACCGTCGCGCTCGGGGACGTGGACATCGCCACCTACACCTACGACGCCACCGACGAACAGCGCGAATCGCCGCGGCCGTTTTTTCATCCGCTGCGGACCACCGCAGGGGAAACCGTCAGCGTCTACCGGCCCTGGGACCATGTATGGCACAAGGGCATCGCCTGGTCCCTCCCCCACTTCGGTGAGGATAACTTTTGGGGCGGCCCCAGCTACCGCCGCGGCGAAGACTACAAATGGCTCCCCAACAACGGAAGCATGCGCCACGAACGCATCCTCGACGCCGGAGTCGACGACGGCGCCTTCCGTTTCACGCACGCGTTGAGCTGGTGGACGCAGAACGGCAAACACGTGGTGGATGAGACGCGCAGCATCCAGATCAGCCCCGGCGCCCCCGGCAGCTCCTGGACGCTTGTCTTCGAAACTGAAATGACCAACGTCTCCGGCCACGACATCCAGATCGGCTCCCCCACCACCGAGGGCCGCGAGAACGCCGGCTACGGCGGACTCTTCTGGCGCGGACCCCGGGAATTCGCCGGCGGCCGGATCGCCGGGCCGGGCGGGGCCACCGGCGAAGAGCTGCGCGGCACACGCGGACCGTGGCTCGCGTTCGTGGGCCAGCACGATGACAGCTGCCGCTTCTCCACCGTGCTGATCGCCGACGACACCGCCAACGCCCAGCACCCGCCGGAGTGGTTTGCCCGGTCCGAGCCCTTCGCCTGCTTCGGCCCCGCCCCGTTCTTCAGCGCGGAAGTCACCTTCGCCGACGGCGCGACGATGAAGAACCGGTACGCCGTGGTGATCGCCGACGGCGACTCCGACGCCGAGCGGCTCGACGCCCTGGCAGGTGCCGCCGCCGCCGCTTCCCTGCAGCACCAAAAAGTGGCGTCGCACGCATGACGGCGAGCCGGCAGAAGGCACCGTTCCCCGGCGCGGTGGCACTCACCAAGCTCGGCGTCTACGACTGGGAGGCATCCGACGGCGTGTGCGGGGGCTCCCCGCACATGCACACAGCCTCCACCGAGGCCTACCTGGTGCTGGCGGGAACCGGACGCGTGGAAACGGTCACCTCATCACGCTACGAGTCCCACGACCTGGCCCCCAACGACCTCCTCTGGTTCAGCCCCGGAACGATCCACCGGATCGTGAATACCGGGGACCTCGACGTCCTCGCGATCATGCAGAACGGCGGGCTGCCCGAGGCGGGCGACGCCGTGCTCACGTTCGAGGCGGACATTATCGCCGACCCGGAGCGGTACGCCCGGACCGCAGCGCTCGACGGCGGTCCGGGCCCGGCGTCGGAAGCTCTGGCTCATGCTGCACGCACCCGCCGGGACGCGGCGCTGGCCGGCTACCAGCGGCTGAAGGACGCCGCGCTGGCCGGTGACTTCGACGCCGTCGATCAGTTCCAGCGCGACGCCGTCCGGCTCGTCCGGTCCCGGGTCCCGGAATGGCAGGATCTCTGGAACAAACGAATCGCCCCCGAGGCCGCCCGGACAGAACAATGGCTGGCCGACCTGGCAGAGGGCCGCTTCAGCCACTTCAAGGAGGCAGCCGTTTCCCGGACGGCACCGGCGAGCCCGCAACAGATCTTCGGCATGTGCGGGATGCTGCAGAAATGGGACTCCGGCACGCAGGCCTGACCCCCAAGACGCTTAGCGACGTGCGCGTACGGGCCGCGGCAAAGCGGGAGGGATTAAGCTGGAGCCGGATCCCTCCCGCGACAACCGCAGGAAGAAAATCTGAAGGGGACGCCACCATGGTGCAATCAGTAGTAGGACCGGGCCGGTCAAAGGCACCCACGATCTATGACGTGGCGGACCTGGCCGGAGTGTCGCACCAGACCGTGTCCCGCTACCTCAAGGACAAGGCCAAGCTCAAGCCGGCCACGGTGGAACGTGTTGAAAAAGCGTTGTCGGAGCTCAATTACACGCCCAACCTCGCCGCCAGGTCCCTGCGTTCCCGCGAGCTGTACCGCATCGTTGTCGTGGTGCCGGAGGCCTCCCTGTACTTCCCCCTCCGGATGCTTAACGGTGCAGCCGAGACCGCGCACGCCGGCGGCTTCCGTATTGACGTCGTGGCCATGGAAGGAACTGCGGAGACCCGTGCCCGCCGGCTGCAGGGGCTGCTCTCGGGCGACGACATTGCAGGCATCCTGTCCTTCGTTCCCCGGCCCTCCAAGCTCGGTTCATCCCCGGACGAAGCGCCAAACGTTCCCATGGTGGTGGCCGGTGAGTACGACAACCGGATGCGCGCCCGGGGCAGCTTGGCAGACGGCACCGCTGAGGCCAAAATCGTGGAACACCTGGCGTCACTCGGCCACCGGAATTTCTTCCATGTGGCCGGACCGGCCGCCTGGCCATCCGCCCGCAACCGTCTGGCCGTCTACGAGGAAACCATTGCCCAGCTCGGCCTGACCTCCTTGGGCGTCGCAGCCGGGGACTGGTCCTCGGCCTCCGGCTACGCTGCCGGGAAGGAAATAGCTGCCATCCCGGCTGTCACGGCGGTGGTGGCGGCCAACGACACCATGGCCATGGGCGTGATCCGTGCCCTGCATGAGCACGGCATCACCGTGCCCGGCCACGTCAGCGTGTTCGGCTGGGACGACATGGCCGAATCGAAGTACTTCATCCCGTCCATTTCCACGGTGCACATGGACCTCGAAGCACTGGGCGCCAGAAGCATGAATGAACTGGTTTCCAGGATCCGCGGCGAGCAACCCAACGTTACCGGGCTGACGCTCACTCCAATGGAGCTCATCCTCCGCGAATCAATCGGCCCCGCAAGAACGTCTTCCTAGCTCCTGATCGTCGCGTGCTTGATGGAATCTCCGTTATCGGCGTCCGCCGCAGCAGAACAGGGTTTCGAATTTAGGCGCGGGACCTGCCGCGGATGAAGTGGAAGATGAGAACGACCACGGCAATAACCAAAAGCAGGTGAATTAGCCCGCCGCCGATGTTGCCGAGCAGGCCGAGAAGCCAGAGAACTGCGATAATGATGGCTATCCAAAGCAACACGAGATTCTCCTTCGATTGGCGGACGGAAATGCTCATTTTTGCGTCCCGGCCGCTCTGCTTATGCTGCGGGCAGGAATGACACGACTGCCAGACGGTCGGCCAGGGCCGCTGCCGGTAAGGATCATCCTTGTACTCATCGGGCCCTACTCCGCATCTCCAGCTGTGGTGCTTTCAGCCTATGTCAGGATCAGCTTGCCGGAAATAGCCATGCCTCTCTGATTGTCCAGAGAACAGGTGCTCCATCCCCCGCAGGCAAGTCGACCTCTACCCTCCTCACCCTCAGCTTGACGAAGGATAGGTTATCGGTCTTTGCTGCCCGGCTTCATTGGGCGAACGAAACGCGCATCTAAATCAGAAGAATCAGCCTCAAGTAGCGTCGTTTGGCGGCGATCTTTTCCAGCGGAGTCTCCGCTCTGATTGGTTTATCACTGCAAACGTACCCCGGGACCATGGAAGGCCGGCGCGAACTCCTGATTCCGTGGGTAGTGGCGCCGCGCGAAAGGGACCGCGCAACGGCCATCGGGAGGAGTCGTCTGCCCCGCTTCGGAATTCATCAGTTTCCTGGGGCAGTACTAAAGGCCATTATTGAATTGTCAGAGCAGCGGCTCGGTGGATCGGAGAAAGGCCATGCTACAGGCCCTAATGTGCAAGCTGAACATTCGGCACGAATGGCATATTGAACACGCCGAAGACGGGAGTTTATACAAGCGCTGTCTGCGGTGCGGGAAGGATGACGATCAACGCGGCAGAGGAGGAGGCGACTTCAGCGGTTGGGTTGGCCCGGCAGGAGGATGAACCGCGATTGCCTCGGCGCCGCCACGTCCCTGGGCAGGTCTCGGAGCGAACATGCATCGCCGCGGTGACCGCTTCGAGGTCGCACACGGTGGACGGCTTCTCGTCCCGGAGCCGCGGGGCGACGTAGTTCTGACCTGAAGATCTGCCCTGGCAGGACGGTGGCGGACAAACCGCGCTGCCCCATATGGAATGGGAGGGCCTTCGACAATAGCCTGGGCGGTTGTCAGCCAGCGGGACCTGCTGGTTCTCGCAGCAGAAGCGGAGCATACTCGGGGGACAGCCACACGCGCTGCTTGGCAGTCCTCCGGTGCCCCCGTCAAGGGTCGTTGTCGGGGCCAAATGAGGAATGAGCCCAGTCATGGCCGACGACACACATCCGCTCTCCCCAGATCTGGTCGTCGACCACTTGCAGGATCTAGTGCTGCAAACCCAGGGTGTGAAGGAGATGCTGGACGAACTAGCCGAGTTCTCCGCCGTCACCTTGGCCGACCCGGCCACTGCCCTCTGCAGCATCACGCTGATTCAGCGAAAGAAGCCAGTGACGGTGGCCAGCAGCGAAGTAAGGGCCAGCCGGCTGGATGAAACCCAATACAGTAGTGGCGATGGGCCCTGCCTGTCAGCGATCCGCCGGCAGGTCGTCGTGCATATACCTGATCTGGCTTCCGACGACCGCTGGCCCGCCTACACTGCGGCCGCCTTGGAGGCGGGGATAGGATCCAGCCTGTCCGTGCCGCTGCTCCTTGCGGGCGAAGCTGAAGCCGGCCTGAACCTATACTCCACCCGGTCCCATGGCTTCACCGGTGAGGACATCAGCATGGTCGAAACGTATTCGTATCATGCCTCTAAGGCACTTCGCCTGGCCGTGCGGATCAGCCAGCTGGCCGAGGCGAAAGCCCACCTCATTGCTGCCATGGAATCCCGGACTGCCATCGACGTGGCGACCGGCGCCATCATGGCGCAGAACCGCTGCAGTCAGGAGACCGCCATAAAGATCCTCACAATCGCTTCCAGTACGCGAAACGTCAAACTCCGGGACATCGCCGCGTCATTAGTCGCTTCGCTATCGGAGGACCCGAGAGTCCGGACGCACTTTGACGCGTAAGGACGTTTCTCGAGCGGCAGACAGAGAACCGGTGCTGTAGCTAAGCAGCGTTGTCGGCAGTACAGCGCGCCGGCGCCGCACAGCCGCTTCGATGCAGGTGGCGGTCGAGCCTGCAGGCCAACGAACGAGCCCTTTACGAAGAAGCGACCATAGATCCCTAGGGCGGCGCTCAGTAGACAGCCGGCTGCTGGGTCGAAGGAGAGAAGCAGCCCGGACAGGCGGTGCACGAGCTTAATTCAGCCTCGAGTCCCCTGAGAGACGTTTGTGAGGGACTTCAGCGTTCGGAGTCACTGGTTTCAGCGCGCGCTGGTGGTATCAAGCCACGGCTCTACCAGGGAACGGAAACCTTATCTCCCGCTGGCCCAGAACCGTCACAATGTCAGCCAGGTCTAGGGCCGGCGAAAGCCAGAACCGAAGAAGCCGAACTGCCCCGCCGATCGGGCGGGCTCCCCCAACATCGGCCGACTCGTGTATCGCAACAAAGCACTGAGCTAGGCTGAGTGCGAAGATTCTCGCGGGTCCGCGTTGGGGAGGGTGATGGGCAGCTTCGACGGTGGGGGCTCGGGGCAATGATCTGTCTTAGAACAACGGCGGTGGTTGGGCTGTGAGCTGTTCCGTCGAACCAGGACGTTCAGGAATCAGGCGGGCCTTGCTGTGCATCGCCGGTCTCATGAGCGTTGTGCTCGGGCTGAGCATTCGCACGCTCAGCAATGCGGCGTGGACCGGCCCTGCCGGTGATGGCCTGTACGCGGTCCTAGTCTATGTTCTCGTGGCGATCCTGATTCCGTCGAGGTCCAAGGTACTGATTGCAGCCGCAGCCTTTACGGTCTGTGTGCTGATCGAGCTGTTCCAGCTCACTGGTCTTCCTGCCGAACTCGGAGAATTTTGGCCACCCCTTCGGCTGGTCCTTGGAACAACGTTCGGAACCGTGGATTTGTTGGCCTACGCCGGTGGCGCTGCCGTCGCCTACCTGGTGGATGGGACGACACACGCGGTGGTGAACAGCACTCGCCATCATTAGGTACCGTACTTGCCAGTCCCGGCGGAGGACAACCACGTGCCGGGGCCATCCGCGCGAGCGTTCGCCGCAACAGGCTTCAACCTGCGGAAACATTCCTGCGGTATTGGTCCGTACATCAAAGCAGCAACCGAATCATGTGAGGCGATGCCGACAAGGCACGAGCGGCGGGATGAGAACCCCGATGGGTCTCGTCCCGCCGCTCGTCCTGAGCCGACTGTGACGTGATTAACGGTGCGAAGTACGCAGAGGCCTGCACGGAAACTCTGATTGCTGTGAGAGGCCCGCACGAGTGTCAGGCTCGTCAGCCTGCCTGTGAGGTGCCCTGCAAGGCTTTGGCCTATCGGGGCACCTCCTGTTGCTAATCCAGAACAGCGGTTGCTTCGATCTCGACAAGCACGTCGGGCTCGAAAAGATACTCGACGCCGATCAGCGATGTCGGCGGCATCGGCGTGGGCAGTCCGATCTCTGCGGCGACAATTTCGATACCTTCCATGAAAGCGGTGATCTTCTCCGGAGCCCAGGCGGTGACGTAGAAGGTCAAACGCACCACGTCGTCGAAGGTCGCGCCAGCGCCGGCTAGACCGGTCGCCGTATTACGGAGAGCCTGGGCAACCTGACCGGCCAGATCGCCGGGCGCGACGGGCGTAGCATCGGCAAGGCGCGAGATCTGCCCGGCAACGTGAACATGACGCGTACCGGTGCCGACGGCCACATGGTGGTACGGGGTGGGCTGCATCAGGCCTTCAGGGCTGAAACGCTGAACAGACATGAAACTCCTTAGGAAAGAGAGACGAACTTGGTATATCTTTGATACCAGGTAGATGTCGGACACTTCAATGAGACCAGGTTTCATGCCGGATACCACTAGCCATACTGACCCGCTGGAGATCAGCGCCCCACACCGGGAACTGCTCGATCAAGTTCTCGACAAGTGGTCACTGAGCGTGCTCAACGAACTCTGCGAGCAGCCGTGCCGGTTCAGCCAACTGCGGCGCACAATCCCCGCGGTGTCGCAGAAGTCCCTGACGGCGACGCTGCGACGCCTCGAACGCAACGGCATCATCGAACGCAAGCTGCTAAGCTCGCGCCCCGTGGCGATCGAGTACCGCATCACACCATTGGGCAAGACACTTCGCCACCCCATCGACGTGCTCCTGGAATGGGCTGCAAAGCACATGCCTAACATCGAACAGGCACGCGAGACCTTCGACGACCAGGACCTGGCCTAAGACAACTGATGAGGTACTCAGCACCGAAGCTGTGCTGTCGGCCCGCTCCACCGTCCACCTTCGCCACCACGTTGTACGTGACGTTCGGCACCGGTTTGTTTAACTCAGGTGACCAGGCAACACGGATGCCAGCGTACGTGTCGACCCTCACGACGCTGCCGGTGGCATCCGTGTAGTACTTTTCGACCGAGTCGACGGCCTCCCCCGTCACATGGGTAGGTGCCCAGCCTTGGGAACCTCAGCATCTACCCGCGCCCGCTCACTTGCCTCCTGCCGGCTTGCTCCTCTGTAACTGTTGGCTTCAAATGTCATCAGGACAATTCTTGTGGCATCACCGCCGCTTTGACCTGCGGAAATTATCTTCGATATAACGCGTGATCCATTGTTGGAGTTGGTCAGTATTCCAGCTGGGTGTGTTGACGAGGAGAACTTCGCGGTCTTCACGGAAGGCGCCCGTAATTCCTTCTTCCTTTACTAGGGTTTTGAGCAGCCCGTCCACCTCCCGGGAGTACTCGTGCGCGATGTCCTCACGCAAAGAGACCTCAAGCTCCCGTCCGCGAAGCTCGTCTTCGCCCAGGTCCTCGACCTCGATAAGCGGTTCATCTTCAGCGACTGTGTCCTCGTCTGTACCATTCAACCGCCGGATGACCGCCGCGGCCGTGCGAGTGAGCTTGTCGTCCTCCGATGTGAGCCCCCCGCTGGCCTGTCCTCTGGCAAGTCCTGGGACGAGGTCAGGAAGAGGTACCTCCTCGTTATCATTCGCCAGCACGGGGTGGTTCTGCCACATGTAGGACTTGATTCGGTTGTATCCGACCCTCCACCGGGCTTTGGGGGCTCCTTGCTCCACGACCCGGCACAGGTAGGAAATGACCCCATCGATGACCGCAATTGAGTCAGGCGACAGGATCGGTTCTGTGCCGATACCATACCGAAGCCATGTGGGGTTGGTGGAGGTCTCCGGTCCAGGAGTTTCCGCCGTCCGTTCCGTGAGCACGGATTTCACCCAGCGCCAGAGGGGGGTAAGGCTTTCTACTGTCCCGTCGAGGTTGACAGTACCCTCAGAGCTTTCAGCTAGATATCGGGTCAGATGCTCCAGCGCGTGCGGCCGCTCATCGAGAAACTCCTGCAGCGCCGCGGCAGCCTCTTGCTTCTTCATCTTTTCGTAGGACTTCATGGCAAATGAATAACATAATTGACGCCTCTTGTGCGGGAGCTCCTCGGTGGATCTGCAGGTGTAGTGGGTGAGCTGTCCGGCCCTTAGAGGCACGTCGGTTTTCAGGTCATCGTCTGTCGATGCGAGGAAGGGACCTACCCTTAGGTGCTAGGCCAGGATCCGGTATCCCGTCGGCTTATCGAAGAGCCGTCGCCTGTCGTTTCCGGCTGCAGCAATCCAGAGCACCGCGTCGTCTGCTGAGGCCTGGTCCACAACGCCCGTCAGAATGTATTCGTCCCAAAGCCAGACCTCAACTGTGTGGCCTGTGAGCTTTGCCCAGTCCGTGCGCAATCCACGTCCGCTGCCAGCCTTTCTTAACTGATTGCCCAACCTAGTCGTGCCTCCTACCAGCCGCGTTCGGCGAGGCGGTGTGGCTGCGGGATTTCGTCGACGTTGATGCCGACCATGGCTTCGCCCAGGCCGCGGGAGGCCTTGGCGATCACGTCGGGGTCATCGAAGAAGGTGGTGGCCTTCACGACGGCGGCGGCGCGCTGGGCCGGGTTGCCGGACTTGAAGATGCCCGAGCCGACGAACACGCCGTCAGCGCCAAGCTGCATCATCATCGCAGCATCTGCCGGAGTGGCGATGCCGCCGGCGGTGAACAGCACGACGGGGAGCTTGCCGGTGGAGGCAACTTCCTTGACCAGGTCGTACGGGGCCTGCAGTTCCTTGGCCGCGACGTACAGCTCGTCCTCGGGCAGGGCTGCGAGCTTGAGGATCTCGGCGCGGATCTGGCGCATGTGGGTGGTGGCGTTGGAGACGTCGCCGGTGCCGGCCTCGCCCTTGGACCGGATCATGGCTGCGCCCTCGTTGATGCGGCGCAGCGCCTCACCGAGGTTGGTGGCACCGCACACGAACGGAACGGTGAAGTTCCACTTGTCGATGTGGTTGGTGTAGTCGGCCGGGGTCAGGACCTCGGACTCGTCGATGTAGTCCACGCCGAGGGACTGCAGGACCTGCGCCTCGACGAAGTGGCCGATCCGGGCCTTGGCCATGACCGGCACGGACACGGCTTCGATGATCGCCTCGATCATGTCCGGATCGGACATGCGCGACACGCCGCCCTGGGCCCGGATATCGGCCGGAACGCGTTCCAGCGCCATGACGGCCACGGCACCGGCGTCTTCGGCGATGCGGGCCTGTTCGACGTTGACGACGTCCATGATGACGCCGCCTTTGAGCATCTCTGCCATGCCGCGCTTGACGCGGCTGCTGCCCATGACGGCGATGTGTTCAAAGGGGAGTGGTTTTCTGGTCATTTCACGCTCCAAAGGGGGCCGGACGCCTGTGAAGCCAGGCAGTTATGTTTGCGGTAAAAAGCCCCGGGCATCCATGGACACCCGGGGCCGCAGGTACTTCACCGGCTCAGCACTCGATCACATTCACGGCGAGGCCCCCGCGGGAGGTCTCCTTGTATTTGGTTTTCATGTCCGCTCCTGTCTCACGCATGGTTTTGATGGCTTTATCCAGCGACACTTTGTGGCTGCCGTCGCCGTGCAGCGCCAGCCGCGCGGCGTTGATGGCTTTGACGCTGGCGATCGCGTTCCGTTCGATGCAGGGGATCTGCACCAGGCCGCCCACGGGGTCGCAGGTCAGCCCAAGGTTGTGTTCGATCCCCACTTCGGCGGCGTTCTCCACCTGTTCGGGCGTCCCGCCCATGACCTCGCAGAGGCCGGCGGCGGCCATGGAGCAGGCGGACCCCACCTCGCCCTGGCAGCCCACTTCGGCGCCGGAGATGGAGGCGTTGATCTTGAACAGGATTCCGACGGCGGCAGCGGCCAGCAGGAAGCGGACCACGCCGTCGTCGTTGGCTCCAGGGACGAACTTGATGTAGTAGTGCAGCACCGCCGGCACGATGCCGGCCGCGCCGTTGGTGGGGGCGGTGACGATGCGGCCGCCGGCGGCGTTTTCCTCGTTGACGGCGAGGGCGAACAGGTTGACCCATTCCATGGCCCGGAGCGGGTCGGTCACGCCGGTGTCCGCCGTCAGGGTCTGGAAGAGCGACGGCGCCCGTCGCCTGACGTTCAGCCCGCCGGGGAGGATTCCTTCCGCGGCGCAGCCGTTGTCCACGCATTCGCGCATCACGGCCCAGAGTGCCAGCAGCTTTTGGCGGAGTTCAGCTTCGCTGCGCCAGGTCAGTTCGTTGGCGAGCATCACATCGGAGATGGACATGCCTTCGCGGCTGCAGATGGCCAGGAGTTCGTCGGCGGTGGTGAAGGGGTAGGGCAGGACGGTGGCGTCGGCCACCACCTGGTCGCCGGCGTCGGCGTCGCCGTCAACAACGAAGCCGCCCCCAATTGAATAGAAGCTCCGTTCGCTGAGGACCGCGCCGGTGTGGTCCAACGCCCGGAAGGTCATGCCGTTCGGGTGCGCGGGCAGCGATTTGCGGCGGTGCAGCACCACGTCCTCGTCCCAGTTGAAGTCCACCCGGTGGTGCCCGCCGATCCGGAGTTCGGCGTCGAGGGCGGCCGCGGCCACCTGGTCATCAGCGGTGGAGGTGTCCACGGTTTCCGGGTCCAGGCCCTGCAGGCCCAGCACCACGGCCTTGTCGGAGCCGTGGCCCCGGCCGGTGGCACCGAGTGATCCGAACAGTTCGGCCTGGACCCGGACGGTGGTGCTCAGGTGTCCTTCGCTTTTGAGCCCGTCGGCGAACAGTTTTGCTGCCCGCATCGGGCCGACCGTGTGTGACGAGGACGGCCCGATGCCAACGGAAAACAGGTCCAGGGCGCTAAGTGCCATTAAGGGACCTCAGGGGAGGCGTATTCCCTCATGGCATCCAGGAGCCAGCGGCCCAGGAAGTCCGCGAACGAGGCCCGGGGGAACAGCCGGAAGCTTTCCTCCCCGGTCTTCCACAGAGTGACCGGGATGTTGCCGACCTCGGTGGTCAGGGCAGTCCCGGGCTTGAACTTACGGGGATGGAGGTCCAGGGCGCAGCCCTTCTCCAGCACCGCCCGGGCCCGCGGGCCGGAGAGTTCGTACGTGGTGCGGTTGGCGGAGAGGTCCACCACCTGGCCCGGAGCGTCGCCCAGGGCGGAAGTGAGGGAGCCGATCAGGTCTCCGCCCAGGGAGTCATGGGCTTCCTCCGGTGCCACGACGAGGAACTCGGACGGTCCCAGCCAGAGGACGCTGACACCCTCCCTGCCGGCCACCTCCCCGCAGCGGACCGGCAGTCCGCTGGTGACGGAGGCGATCCGGGCCCCTTCCTCGGAGCTGGGGTCGACGCGGACGCCGGCCATGGTCTGGAAGGGGCCTTCCTTCAGGACGACCTTTCCCGGGACGGAGCCGGTCTCCAGCGCTTCGGCCAGGTGCGAGGCCGGGCTGCGGCGGATGTCCCGGAGTCCATTGATGCCTGTGAGTGCTGTGGTGTTAGCCATCTTTGCGGGTCCCTTCGGGGTCAAAAAGTACGGTTTCGGCGACGATGACGTCGACCAGCTGGTCGCCGGCGGCGGCCACGAGGGTCTCGCCGATGCGGTTGCGGCCGTTCTTGATCAGCGCCAGGGCGAACGACCTGCCGAGCGCGGCGCTGTGGTAGCTGGAGGTCACGAAGCCCTGCATCGGGACGGGCCCGTAGGCGGGGTTGGTGGTGATGCCCTTTTCCACGAGCTGGGTGCCTTCGGGCAGCCGCAGCGTTCCGTCCACGGGAAGGACGCTGACCAGGTGCTTGCGGTCCTCGCGCCGGGCGTCGGCCCGTGCGTAGGAGCGCTTGCCGATGAAGTCCTTGGCCTTGGAGACCACCCATTCCATCCCGGCGTCCTGCGGGGTGACGGTGCCGTCGGTGTCCTGCCCGACGATCGGGTAGCCCTTTTCGGCCCGGAGCACGTGCATGGTTTCGGTGCCGTACGGGGTGATGTTGAATTCGGCCCCGGCCGCGGCCACGGCTTCCCAGGTGTTCAGCCCGTACCAGGACGGCACGTTGATCTCGTAGGCCAGTTCGCCGGAGAAGGAGATCCGGCAGACCCGGGCGCGGACGCCGGAGGCGAGGGTGGTTTCGCGGAAAGTCATGAACGGGAAGGCTTCCGCTTCCAGCCCGCCGCCGGCGGCGAGTTCGGGTGCCACCTTGGCGATCACCGCACGGGATTTGGGCCCGACGACGGCGATGGTGGACCACTGTTCGGTCACCGAGGTGCAGTGCACGTCCAGTTCCGGCCATTCGGTCTGCAGCCATTCCTCCAGCCAGTCCAGGACCTTCGCGGCGCCGCCGGTGGTGGTGGTCATGAAGAACCGGTCCTCGTCCAGGCGCAGGGTCACGCCGTCATCGAAGATCATGCCGTCCGCCATGCACATCACGCCGTAACGGGCCGAACCCGGGGCGAGCTTCTTGAACGCGTTGGTGTAGATCCGGTTGAGGAACTCACCGGCGTCCTTGCCCCGGATTTCGATCTTGCCAAGCGTGGTGGCGTCCATGAAACCCACGGACTCCCGGACGGCTCCGCACTCGCGCAGCACGGCGGTGTCCATGTCCTCCCCGTCCTGCGGGTAGTACCAGGGCCGCTTCCACTGCCCCACGTCCTCGAACAGGGCACCCTGTGCCACGTGCCAGGGGTGGATCGAGGTGACCCGGGCGGGGTCGAACAGCTCGCCGCGCTGGCGTCCGGCCAGGGCCGCGAACGCCACGGGGGTGAACGGCGCCCGGTAGGTCGTGGTGCCGATGTCGCCGATGCCCCGGGACGCTTCGCCGGCCTGACGCAGGGCCGCGGCGATGACGCCGATCGCGTTGACGCCGGAAGTCTTGCCCTGGTCGTTCGCGGTGCTGATGGAGGTGTAGCGCTTGATGTGCTCCACAGACCGCATGCCGGCCCCGGTGGAGCGCAGGACATCGGCCACGGACTGGTCCCGCTGGAAGTCGACGAAGTGGTGGTGCCAGTCATCCGGTGTGCCGGTCTGTCCCGGGACCAGCCACAGCTGCCGGGTGGGGCCGGACGCTTTCGGCCCGTCAAGGACCAGAGGAACGATAACCCCATCTGAATTTTCCGGGCTGAAGCCCGCCGCGATCGCGGCCGTGGCCCCGGCCGAGATGCCCTCGGCGAGGCAGTCAACGAGGTCGAAGCTGCCGCGGCCGGAGCCGACAATCTGCTGGTTCGGGACCACGGTGCTCGGCACGAACGCCGCCAGGTCATCGTCCCAGCGCAGCTTGCCCTGCCGCTGCGAGTGCAGGTGCACCAGCGGGCTCCAGCCGCCGGAGACTGCCAGCAGGTCGCAGGCGATCTCTTCGATGCCGGAGGTCAGTTCGCCGTCGTCGTTGATGCTGCGGACGGTCACGGAATTCAGCCGGCCTGTGTTTGTTCCGGCCGCGCCGGACTCCGGTGCTGCGGCGGTGTTGGCCACGGCGCTGCCGATCAGCACCCGGGTGCCGGCTTCAACGGCGGCAGCAGCCACCTCGGTCAGCTTGGGGCGGGCGTCGACGACGGCGGCGACCTTGACCCCGGCGGCCCGCAGGTCCGCGGCCAGGGCGTAGGCGCTGTCGTTGGTGGTGCTGATGACCACCCGCTGCCCCGCGGCGACGGCGTAGCGGTTGAGGTAGCTGCGGACGGCCGAGGCGAGCATGATGCCGGGGCGGTCGTTGTTCTCGAAGACCAGCGGGCGTTCGTGGGCGCCCGGAGCCAGCACCACCTGATGGGCACGGATATGCCAAATCCGCTGCCGGGACACCCCGGGAGCGGCCGGGCTGGACAGATGGTCGGTGCGGTTCTGGACCGCGATGACGTAGTTGGCGTCATAGGCGCCGAAAGCCGTGGTGCGGTTCAGGACGGTGCATTCGGCCGCCGAGACGAGCTCGGCTTCGACGTCCGCCACCCATTCCAGGGCCGGCTTGCCCTCGATGCTCTCGGCCAGGCCGGGGGCCGTGGAACCGGACAGCAGCGTGCCGCCGAGTTCGGGCTGGTCGTCCAGCAGCATCACCCGGGCGCCGGTGCGGACGGCTTCGCGGGCCGCGGCCAGGCCGGCGGGTCCGCCGCCGATCACCAGGACGTCCGTGTGGACGTACTTCTTGTCGTACTCGGCCCGGTCTTCCTCCGGATCCAGCCGGCCCAGGCCGTTCAGCAGTTCCGCCTTCAGGCCGTCCACCAGGGTGACGGTGGTGGCAGGGAGCATGGACTCCGCCACGTGGCCCGGGAAGCGCGGGAAGATCTTCACCAGCGCGTTGGGTTCCTCCACACCGGCGGCCATAATCCCGCGGGGCCGGTCCTCGTACAGCGAGTTGCCGGCAGCGACCCGCCCGTTGGCGAGCAGCGCCGAAGCGATCGTGTCGCCCGGGTGTCCGGTGAATTCCTCGCCGTCCACGGTAAAACGCCAGGAAATGCTGCGGTCGATGCGTCCGCCGGCGGCGAGGCGGGCGTTCTGGGAAGTCACTTGGTTGCTCCTTCCGGGGCAGTGGTGCCGGACTGGGTGGTGCTCGGGGCCGTGCTTGGGGCGGTGCTGGTGGAGGTGATGCTGGTTGCCGCGATGCTGGGCGCCGCGGACCCGGTAGTGGTGCTGTCAGCGGCGGTGCTGGCAGTGCCGGACTCAGGTGCCGCGGCGGCCTTGTCCGGCCGGGGCGCGCCCATCGGGTAGATCGACTGGATGTCATAGCTGACCGTGTCACGGAGCATGTTGAACCACTGGCGGCAGCCGGTGCTGTGCAGCCAGCGCTCGGCGAAGATGCCCTTGGTGTTGTCCCGGTAGAACAGGAACTCGGCCCATTCGCGGTCGTTCAGCCCGCTCGGGTTCTCCGGGTAGGGTACGTGGGCCTGGCCGCCGTAGTGGAACTCGGTCTCGTCGCGGGAGCCGCAGTTCGGGCATGAGATAAGCAGCATGTGCGTCTTCTTTCTAATGGACCGCTGGCTAGTGGGCGACGGCGGCTGCGCCGTGTTCATCGATCAGGGCCCCGGTTTCGAAGCGTTCCAGCGCAAACGGCCTGTTCAGCTCGTGCGGTGCTCCGGTGGCGATGGTGTGCGCGAACGTCAGCCCGGCAGCCGGCGTGCCCTTGAAGCCGCCGGTCCCCCAGCCGCAGTTCACGAACATGTTCTCCACCGGCGTGGTGCCCACGATCGGGGAGGCATCCAGGGTCGTGTCCACGATCCCGCCCCAGGTCCGGAGCACATGCGCACGGGCAAAAATCGGGAACAGTTCGACGGCCGCGGCCATCTGATGCTCGATCACGTGGAACGAACCGCGCTGGCCGTAACCGTTATAGGAGTCCACGCCGGCACCCATGACCAGCTCGCCCTTGTGCGCCTGGGAAACGTAGACGTGCACGTGGTTGGACATCACCACCGTGGGGTGGACCGGTTCGTGCAGTTCAGAAACCAGCGCCTGCAGCGGGTGGGACTGGATGGGGAGCCGGAAGCCGGCCATTTCGGCCAGGACCGAGCTGTGCCCGGCAGCGCACAGGCCCACCTTCTCGGTATTGATCGTGCCCCGGTTGGTCTTGACACCCACCACACGGTTGCCGTCCTTGACGAAGCCGGTGACCTCGCAGTTCTGGATGATGTCCACACCCAGCTCATCGCACTTGCGGGCGAAGGCCCACGCCACATGGTCATGCTTGGCGATACCCGCCCGCGGCTGATACGTGGCGCCCATAACGGGGTAGCGGATATTGTCGCTGATGTTCAGGATCGGGCACAGTTCCTTGACCTGGTCCGGCTCCAACCACTCAGCGTCCACGCCATTGAGCTTGTTCGCTCCCACACGCCGGATGCTTTCACGGACATCACCGAGCGTGTGGGCCAGGTTCATCACACCGCGCTGGCTGAACAGGAAGTCGTACTCCAGCTCCTCCGGCAGGACTTCCCAGAGCTTCAGGGCATGCTCATAGATAGCCGCGCTCTCGTCCCAAAGATAGTTGGACCGGATGATAGTGGTGTTCCGGGCCATGTTGCCGCCGGCCAGCCAGCCCTTTTCCAGGACGGCGATGTTAGTCATCCCATGGTTCTTCGCCAGGAAATACGCCGTGGCCAGGCCATGCCCGCCCCCGCCCACAATCACCGCGTCATAGGAGGACTTAGGCTCCGGATTGCGCCAGAGAAAATCCGGGTGCTCCGGAAGCAGATCGGCCATCACGCCACCTCGTTCGCGTCAATGGAGAGGTTGGGGTAGAGCGGGAACTTTCCGGCCAGGATTTCAACCCGCTGCCGCAGTTCCGCCACGGTCTCGTCGCTGAACTCGCGCTTGAGTGCTGCGGCGATAATGTCAGCAACCTCGGTGAACTCTGCCTTCCCGAACCCACGCGTGGCCAGTGCCGGCGTGCCGATGCGAAGACCGGAAGAGACCATCGGTGGACGCGGGTCGAACGGCACGGCGTTCCGGTTGACCGTGATGCCGATCCGGTGCAGGCGGTCTTCGCCCTGCTGGCCGTCCAGTTCCGAATTGCGCAGGTCCACCAGGACCAGGTGCACGTCGGTGCCACCGCTGACGACGGTCACGCCGGACTCTGCAACGTCGGCAGACAGCATGCGTTCTGCGATGATGCGGGCGCCTTCCAGGGTGCGTTCCTGGCGGTCGCGGAAAGCCGGCTCAGCAGCGAGCTTGAATGCCACAGCCTTCGCGGCAATGACGTGCTCCAGAGGGCCACCCTGCTGTCCGGGGAACACCGCGGAGTTGACCTTCTTGGCGATGTCGGCGTCGTTGGTCAGGATCACACCACCGCGCGGGCCGCCAAGGGTCTTGTGCGTGGTGCTCGTGACGATGTGGGCGTGAGGCACGGGGTTGGGGTGAAGCCCTGCGGCCACCAGGCCGGCGAAATGGGCCATGTCCACCATCAGGTAGGCGCCCACCAGGTCCGCGATACGGCGGAATTCGGCGAAGTCCAGCTGCCGGGAGTAGGCGGACCAGCCGGCGACGATCAGCTTCGGCTTGTTCTCAACCGCCAGGCGCTCGACTTCAGCCATGTCAATCAGCATGGTGTCTTCGCCGACTCCGTACGGGACCACTTTGTAGAGCTTGCCGGAGAAGTTGATTCGCATCCCGTGCGTCAAGTGGCCACCGTGTGCGAGGTTCAACCCCAGGATGGTGTCGCCGGGCTGGATCAGGGCGAACATCGCCGCTGCGTTGGCCTGGGCGCCTGAGTGGGGCTGCACATTGGCGAATTCGGAGCCGAACAATGACTTGAGACGGTCGATGGCCAGCTGCTCGACCACATCAACGTGTTCGCAGCCGCCGTAATAACGCTTGCCCGGGTAGCCTTCGGCGTACTTGTTGGTCAGGACCGATCCCTGCGCCTCCATGACGGCACTCGGCGCAAAGTTTTCGGAGGCGATCATCTCCAGCGTGTCCTGCTGGCGCAGGAGCTCCTGCTGAACGGCTGCGTGGATCGCAGGATCGGTCTCTGCGAGCGTACGGGTCAGAACGTCGACCATCTTTTCTCCTCTGCTATCTAATATCCTGTTGATATATTAGTTTCGTGATTCAAGTATGGTATCCGCCCCGGAGGGTGTCAACAGATTTCTGAGGGTTTCGCCAGCAGAGCCAAGAGTGGCCGCGCAGCAGACGAAAGGCCTTGAACGCCTGAAGCGCAGCCCTTTCGGGCTGCGCTTCAGGCGTGAAGATCTGGGCTAGGCGGCGAAAAGAGCTTCGCGCACAGCGTGCTCAAAGCCACTGACGTGGATCCGTGCGAGCTCCGCGGCCCTGGCCTCATCTCCGTCGATAACCGCACGGAGCAGGTCCACATGCTCATGCACGTGACGGGACAGGTCGGGAAGGCGATCCAGGACCATGCACCAGATTCGTGTCGCGAGATTGTCGTAGCGAATCAGGACATCTTCGAGGTGGGGATTGGCGGCGGCCGCGTAAATGCCTTGGTGGACACGGGCATCCAGCCGAAGGGTTTCGACGACGGACGCCTCACTGGTATCGAAAGACTCGACAGCGCGCATAACAGCCCGCAATTGCTCCCTCATCGATTCCGTGGCCACGCGCGCAGCCCGGGAGGCAGCAAGGGGTTCGAGTTGGGTGCGGATTTCTGAGATAAAAGCAAGGTCGGTCACCTCCACACGGGTGGCAAAGGTGCCCCTGCGCGGATACGAAACCACCAGGCGGTCAAGCTCAAGCCGCTTCAAAGCTTCCCGCACCGGAGTCCGCCCCATGCCGAGGTCCTTGGCGAGGTGGTCGTCGTTAAGGAGATCGCCTGGTTTGATGTCAAGCATCAACAGCCGGTCGCGGATACGCTCGTACGCCACATCCGCCAACGACTTCTTGACTGCATCTTCCATAACCGCCAACGCTTCAACTGCCATAACCCCGACCCCTTTCCATTCAAGCCAAACAGGCTATTGACCTCGCCCGCTGACCAGTATACGCTGATTCCCAACCCTAATATATCAGTATGTGATCCGAGAATATATCTAACGGGAAAATACCCAAAGGAGGAGACATGACCCTAGTGGCAACAGACTCATCAACCAGCACGCTGACTCAGAACGACCCCCGAGTCAAGGACCAGGCCCAGAAGTTCGTACTCACACTGTCGTGCGTCGAACGTGCCGGTATTGTCCAGGCGGTCACCACTTTTCTCTTCGAACGTGGCTTCAACATCGACGAGCACCAGCAGTTCGACGACGGGCTCCGCGAGACGCTGCACCTGCGCACCGCATTCTCGGGTTCCCCCGAGTACACTCCGGAGCGGCTCCAGGAGGAGTTCAGCTCCATTGCGGACCGCTTCGACATGAAGTTCAGCTTCCATGACCAGACCAAGCAGCGCATTCTGGTCATGGTATCCAAGTTCGGACACTGCCTGAATGACCTGATCTTCCGCTGGCGCGGCGGCAGCCTCGGCGGCGATATCGTCCTCGTGGTGTCCAATCATGAAACCCACCGGGCCATGGCCGACGCCGCCGGCCTGCCCTTCATCTACCTCCCCGTGACCCCCGAGACGAAGGCAGACGCCGAACAGCGCCTGCTGGACCTCGTCGACGAGCACAATATCGACCTCGTTGTGCTCGCCCGGTACATGCAGGTACTCTCCGACGACCTCTGCCGCTCTTTGGAAGGCCGGGCCATCAACATCCACCACTCATTCCTCCCTGGGTTCAAGGGTGCACGCCCTTACCACCAGGCCTACGACCGTGGAGTCAAGCTAGTGGGCGCCACGGCCCACTACGTAACCGCGGAACTCGATGAGGGGCCAATCATCGAACAGGAAGTCATCAGGGTCGACCACAGCTACGGACCGACCGCCCTTTCAACGGTCGGACAGGACGCCGAGGCGCTGGCACTGTCCCGCGCCGTCCGCTGGCACTGCGAACACCGTGTGCTGCTGGACCAAACCAGCACAGTCGTGTTCCGCTAAGCACGACCACCGAACCAGCAAAGACAACATACGAAAATCAGCAGGAGAAACCACATGGCATCGACGCCACGCATTGTCATTATCGGAGCTGGAATCGTCGGCACGAACCTGGCCGACGAACTGGTCACCCGGGGTTGGAACAACATCACCGTCCTGGACCAGGGACCGCTGAACATGCCCGGGGGCTCCACGTCCCATGCCCCCGGTCTCGTCTTCCAGACCAACGCCTCAAAGTCCATGGCGCTCTTCGCCAAGTACACAGTGGAGAAGCTCCTGTCCTTAACCGAGGACGGCGTCAGCTGCTTCAACCAGGTCGGCGGCCTCGAGGTCGCCACCACCGAGACCCGTCTCGCGGACCTGAAGCGGAAGCTCGGATACGCCGCATCGTATGGAATTAACGGCAAGATCCTTTCGCGTGAAGAGTGCATGGAGCTCTATCCGCTCCTGAACGAGGAAGACATCCTGGGAGGGCTCCATGTCCCCAGCGACGGCCTGGCCAACGCCGCTCGCGCCGTTCAGCTGCTGATCAAGCGTACGGAAGCCGCGGGCGTCAAGTACCGGGGCAACACCACGGTCACGGGTATTGAACAGTCCGGCCGGCGCGTCACGGGCGTCCAGACGTCCGAAGGTGTTGTCCCCGCGGACATCGTGGTTTCCTGCGCAGGCTTCTGGGGGGCCAAGATCGGCGAAATGATCGGCATGTCCGTCCCCCTGCTGCCCTTGGCCCACCAGTACGTCAAGACCACACCGGTGCCGGCATTGAAGGGCAAGAACGACCTGCCCAACGGCGCCTCCTTGCCCATCCTGCGACACCAGGACCAGGACCTTTACTACCGCGAGCACGGCGAACGCTACGGCATCGGCTCCTACGCCCACCGCCCCATGCCCGTGGACCTTGCGGACCTGGCCACGTATGAGCCGGCCGCGATCAGCGAACACAACATGCCCTCCCGGCTCGATTTCACCCTGGAAGACTTCCTCCCGGCATGGGAAGCCACCAAGCGCATGCTGCCTGCGCTGCGGGAAAGCGACATCGAGGATGGCTTCAACGGCATCTTCTCCTTCACCCCCGACGGCGGATCCCTGGTGGGCGAGTCCAAGGAGTTGGACGGCTTCTTCGTCGCCGAAGCCGTCTGGGTGACCCACTCAGCCGGTATCGCCCGCGCCGTTGCCGAACTGCTGACCACCGGCAGGTCGGAGATCGATCTGGGTGACTGCGATATTCACCGCTTTGAAGAGGTCCAGCTGACCCCGGAATACGTCAGCGAAACGTCACAGCAGAATTTCGTTGAAATCTACGATGTCCTGCACCCGCTCCAGTCCAAGCTCTCCCCCCGCAACCTCCGAGTCAGCCCCTTTTACGCCCGCCACAAGGCCTTGGGAGGATTCTTCCTGGAGGGCGGCGGATGGGAACGCCCCTACTGGTTCGAAGCCAACGCGGAACTGCTGAAGGAGATGCCGGATGAATGGCAGCCGCCGGCACGTGATGCCTGGTCCGGGATGTTCAGCTCGCCTATCGCCGCCGCCGAAGCCTGGAAGACCCGCACTGCGGTGGCTATGTACGACATGACCCCGCTCAAGCGCCTTGAGGTCTCCGGCCCCGGAGCCCTGAAGCTGCTGCAGGAGCTGACCACCGCCGACATGACCAAGAAGCCGGGGGCCGTCACCTACACCCTCCTGCTGGACCACGCCGGCGGGATCCGAAGCGACATCACCGTGGCCCGCCTGAGCGAAGACACCTTCCAGCTCGGAGCCAATGGAAACATTGACACCGCCTACTTTGAGCGGGCCGCACGCCACCAGACGGAAAACGGAACCGCCAGCGACTGGGTCCAGGTGCGCGACACCACCGGCGGGACCTGCTGCATCGGCTTGTGGGGACCCCTCGCCCGGGACCTGATCAGCACCGTCAGCAGCGACGACTTCTCCAACGACGGCCTGCGCTACTTCCGGGCTAAGAAGGTAGTCATCGGCGGAGTCACCGTCACCGCAATGCGGCTGTCCTATGTCGGCGAGCTGGGCTGGGAACTGTACACCAGCGCGGACAACGGCCAGCGCCTGTGGGACGCACTCTGGAAGGCAGGGCAGCCGTTCGGCGTGATCGCTGCCGGCCGCGCCGCGTTCAGCTCGCTGCGCCTGGAAAAGGGCTACCGCTCCTGGGGCACCGACATGACCACCGAGCACGACCCGCTGGAAGCGGGACTCGGTTTCGCCGTGAAGATGACCAAGGAAAACTTCGTCGGCAAGGCAGCACTGGAAGGCCGGACCGAGGAAAACTCCGCCCGCCGCCTTCGCTGCCTGACGGTCGACGACGGCCGCAGCATCGTGCTGGGCAAGGAACCTGTCTTCTACAAGGACCAGGCAGTCGGCTACGTCACGAGCGCCGCTTATGGTTATACCGTGGCCAAGCCAATTGCCTACGCGTACCTGCCCGCCGCCGTCTCCTTGGGTGACGCGGTTGAAATCGAGTACTTTGGCCGGCGCATCCAGGCCACGGTCACGGCCGATCCACTGTACGACCCCACGATGACCCGGCTCCGCGGCTAACAGCCGCCGGGCCATTCAAAGGCACGCGGCCCGGACTCATTTCCTCGCAACCAGAGTCCGGGCCGCTGCTTTTCCGTGACCCGTCCCATGCCCCAGGCCAGTCGAGTAGAGCTTCAGCCCAGGAAGACACATGATCAGTTCAGAAACAATAAACGACTACCTCGCCAGGCTTGCCTCGCGCGAACCCACCCCAGGCGGCGGCGCAGCCGCGGCACTCCACGCCGCCCAGGGAGCGGCACTTGTCGCCATGGTGGCCAGGTACACCACCGGCACGAAATACCAACAGCACGCCGAACTCGTCACCAAGATCATCAGCAGCGCCGACGGACTGGTGGCCCAGGCCCTGCGCCTCGCGGACGCCGACCAACACGCGTTCCAAGGCGTCATTGATGCCTACAAGCTCCCCGCCGGTACTGACTACCTCAAGGCCGAACGGACAGCATCAATCCAGGACGCGCTCGTCCAGGCTGCGGAAACACCGGCACAACTGATCCTCCTTGCCGGCGCCATCGTGGATCTTGCCACGGAACTGTTCGAGGTGGCCAATGTCAACGTGATCAGTGACGTCGCCGCCGCCGTCGACGCAGCCCGGGCGGCCGCCACCACTGCACGGGTAAACATCGACATCAATGTGGTGGCCATCAAGGACACCGAGGCACGTTCCCGGCTGGCTGAGCAGACGGACGGCCTTGAGGAAAAGGTCGTCCTGGCAGCCGACTCGCTCGTGAAGCGCGTTCGCGAAAGGATTCTCGGTTGAGCACCACACTCCTCTCTGGACGAAACCTGGCAAAGCTCATTCAGAAGAAGGCCCACGACGAAGCCCGGAACCTCGAAACTGACGGCCTGCGCCCCACCCTTGCAGTGGTTGTGGCTACCGACGACGGCTCCACGCTCTGGTATGTGCGGTCCATCGAACGGGCTGCAGAAAGCGCAGGCATCAATTGTCGGATCGTGGACCTGGGCCACGACGCGACAGGACAGATGCTGGCCTCAGTCCTGAAGGACCTCAGCGACGAGCCGTCCGTCAACGGCATCATCCTGCAGACGCCATTGCCTCCCGGCGTTGACGCCGATGCGCTGGTTGGGCATATCGCCCCCGAGAAGGACATCGACGGCGCGAACCCTCTGAGCCTTGGTCGGCTGGCTGTGGGCCAGCCCTCGTTCGCCCCTGCCACTGCACGGGCCGTCACCGAGATCCTGGACCACTTCGACATCCCTGTGGCGGGCCGGAACGTCGTCGTGATTGGACGCTCAACCGTCGTCGGAAAACCGCTGTCCCTGCTGCTGCTGGAACGCGACGCCACCGTCACCGTCTGCCACTCCAGGTCAGGGGCGCTGGAGAAATACACCAAGACGGCCGACGTCGTGGTG
The DNA here is from genome assembly GCF_030812315.1 of Arthrobacter oryzae. Taxonomy (GTDB): domain Bacteria; phylum Actinomycetota; class Actinomycetes; order Actinomycetales; family Micrococcaceae; genus Arthrobacter; species Arthrobacter oryzae_B. The sequence continues at coordinate 61,697 of NZ_JAUSSM010000015.1, forward strand.
GTCGCCGCCGGGCGTACCGGCCTGCTGAACGGCGGCCATATTTCCTCCGGGGCTGTTGTCATCGACGTCGGCACCAACGTCCTTTCCAACGGGTCCCTCGTGGGGGATGTGGACGAAGCCAGCGTCCGGGGCATCGCCGGGGCGCTGACACCCGTTCCGGGTGGCGTCGGCTCAGTCACCACGTCCCTGCTTCTCCTGCACACCACCGAGGCCGCGCGGGAACAGTCGCTTGCCTTGGTCCGGGGAACAGCCGTGTGACCCACGGCAGGCGCCCCTGCTTCGCCTAGGCCGAGTTGTTGTCTCCGCGCCCGTGCAGATCCATGCGATCTCCACGGGCGCGAAGGCCGTGTCCTGCCAATGGGCTACAGGACGGCCCTGATGAGGTTCTCAAAGTCCGTCACATGCTTGGTGGTCAGCCGCGCAGCAGCTTCGGAATCCCCTTCCGCGATGCACTCGAGCAGCTCAATGTGCTGGGCAATATGCTCGGATACCGGAGGAAGTTTTTCCAGCACAAGGCTCCAGATCCGCGTCGCCAGGTTGTCGTACCGGATCAGGACATCTTCAAGATGCCGGCTCCCTGTGGCCCGGTAGATCATCCGGTGTACCCGCATGTCCAGGCGCATCAGGTCCCGCTGGGAATGCATTACCGGCAGGAGCTCCCCGACTTCCCTGGCAAATTCCTTGATCTCTTGCCGGAGCTGCGGCGATGCCATCCGGGCAGCCCGTGCTGCGGCCGCCGGCTCCAATAGCTGCCGGATTTCGGAGATTTCAGCCAGATCCGTGATATCCACCCCTGCGGCGAATGTTCCCCGGCGGGGATACGCCACCACCAGATGGTCGCTCTCAAGGCGCTTCATGGCCTCCCGGATGGGTGTCCTCCCCACTCCGAGCCGCCTGGAAATCACTTCGTCATTCAATGGTTCGCCAGGCTTGATGTCCAAAACGATCAGTTCATCGCAGAGCACCCTGTAGGCGAAGTCGGCGAAGGACTCGTCCTCCTGCCTCGTTGGCACGAAGGACCCCCCAACACCCGACGGTAGTTCTCCACCGCTTGCCATTTCCAAGTCTCCTCCCGATGCACGGCTGAGCCTTGACGCGAAGGCCTCCTGTACATAGTATTCCTAGAACTGATATATCAATATCCCATCAAAAAAATGTCACCCTCCGGTGCATGCCTGTTGGAGACTGCGCTCCGGCAGGCAGTGTTGCGGTGGTGCCACGAACGGAGAGCAATGAGCACAGAGGCTGTTGCAAGGATACGGCTGGAAGTGGTTCCGTCTGCCGATCTGCTCACACAACTCCCAGCAGCCTTTGACACCACGGGATCCGTCAGCGTGACGTGCCTCCCGCACCACGGGCCTGGACGGACCGTGGAGGCGTCCGTAAACCTGGCGAGCTTGGGTTACCACACCGTTCCCCATCTCGCAGCCCGCAGCATCACGGGTGAGGCAGAACTCCATTCGCTGCTGCTGCAACTGCAGGAGGCCGGTGTCTCGGAACTGTTTCTCGTTGCCGGTGACCGGCGCAAGCCCGCAGGTCCCTACGCCTGGAGCGGACAACTCCTTAAAGCGGTCAATGCGTACTCAACCGACTTCTCCATAGGCATCGCCGGTTACCCGGAAGGCCACCCGCAGCTCAGCCAGGAACAACTCAGCAGCAGCCTCGAGATCAAAGCGCCACTGGCGTCCTCCATGGTCACCCAGATGTGCTTTTCCGCCGAGGCGATCAGCCGGTACGTCCGAACAATCCGCAAAGGCGGCATAGAGCTACCCGTGTGGGTTGGAGTCCCCAGCCCGGTGTCCATCAGGAAACTGGTCGCCCTGGGAGCACGCCTCGGGGTCGGCCGCTCCCTCAAGCTCGCCCGCGGGACGGGGATGGCGGGAGCCCTCTGGCGACGGGACGACTTCCTGAGCTACGACAGCGGACGCCTGATCCGCGAGGTCCACCAGGAGATGGCGGGCGATCCCCTCTTTGCCGGGTTCCATGTCTACACCTTCAACGACCTCGGCCGCGTGCCTGGCCTCATGGATGATCTGCGGACACTGCAGCCAACCACCACGCTGGCCCCAGGCAGCACCTCCATTCCACTGTTTCCTGCCAAGATCTGAAGGGAAGATCACATGGCTTCAAAAGCCCCCAAGCAGAATATCGACGAGTCAAAACTGACCCTAACGAAGCCCAAAACTACTGCCGTAGGCCTTCCGGCTGTAGCGAACGCGCTGAAAATTTCCCTTGAGCAGATGGGCCCGCTGCGCAGCATCCAGACACTCATGGCTGTCAACCAGGTTGACGGCTTTGACTGCATGGGCTGCGCCTGGCCTGAACACGAAAAGCGCAATGCTGCGGAATTCTGCGAGAACGGCGCCAAGGCAGTGGCCGAAGAAGCCACGCTCCGCCGCGTCACGCCTGAATTCTTCGCGCAACACTCCATTGCGGATCTGAAGACGCGTGACGACTACTGGCTGGGGCAGCAGGGCCGGCTGACGCATCCGATGCTCCTCGACGAAGGCGCAACCCACTACAAGCCCATCGAATGGGACGACGCTTATGAGCTGATCGCCCAGGAGATCAGGGATATGGAGCACCCCGACCAGTCAGTGTTCTACACGTCCGGGCGGACATCGAACGAGGCGGCCTTCGCCTACCAGCTCCTCGTTCGCGGCATCGGGACGAACAACTTGCCCGACTGCTCCAACATGTGCCACGAATCGTCCGGCTCGGCCCTGGTCGAAACGATCGGCATCGGCAAAGGCTCCGTCAGCCTCACGGACCTGGAGACGGCGTCGCTGATCTTCGTGGCGGGTCAAAATCCCGGCACCAACCACCCGCGCATGCTCAGCGCGCTGGAGAAGGCGAAGAAGAACGGCGCCGTCATCATCTCCGTGAATCCGCTTCCCGAAGCCGGGCTCCTGCGGTTCGAAAATCCGCAGAACATTTCCGGCATGGTGGTGGGAACACAACTGACCGACGACTTCCTCCAAATCCGCGCCGGCGGCGATCAGGCCCTCTTCCAGGGGCTTGGCAAATACCTTCTCGAAGCCGAAGCCCAAGGGCGCAAAACGCCCGGCCTCCCCACCGTGCTGGACCATGAGTTCATCAAGGACCACACCGTTGGCATCGACGAATACCTGCGGTACCTCGAAAAGGCGGAATGGGACGACATCGTCGAAGCCACCGGACTGACACTGGAACAGATCAAGTCCACAGGCGAGCGCCTCCTGGTGTCGAGCGCCACCATCGTCTGCTGGGCCATGGGCCTGACCCAGCACAAGCACTCGGTTCCCACCCTCCGCGACGTGGTCAACGTCCTGCTTCTCCAAGGCAACATCGGCAAGCCCGGAGCCGGCGTCTGCCCCGTCCGCGGCCACTCCAACGTCCAGGGCGACCGGACCATGGGCATTTTCGAGAAGATGCCGGAGAGCTTCCACGACCGGCTTGACCACGAGTTCCAGTTCCACTCCCCCCGGGCGCATGGCTTCGACACCGTGGCCGCCATCCGTGCCATGCGGGACGGCAAGGTCCGCGTATTCATCGGCATGGGCGGAAACTTCGTGCGGGCAGCCCCGGATTCCGAGGTCACGGAACAGGCCCTGGCCAACACCCGCCTGACGGTACAAATCTCCACGAAACTGAACCATTCCCACGTATCGACGGGTCGACGTGCGTTGATTCTTCCGACGCTGGGACGCACCGAGAAGGACACCCAGCGCACCGGCGACCAGAGGGTGACCGTGGAAGACTCCATGAGTGCGGTCCACGCCTCCCGCGGACGCCTGAAGCCCGCAAGTGAGCACCTGCACTCCGAGGTGGCCATTGTATGCAACATCGCCCGCAAGATCTTCACTGGCAGCGAGAACCTCCCGCTGCCAAATACGCCCAAAGCCGACTGGCTCGCCATGAAGGACGACTACTCCATCATCCGGAAACACATCGAGGCGGTCCTCAGCGGCTTCGAGAACTTCGAGGAGCGGATCCAGAACCCTGGAGGGTTCGTCCTTCCCCACCCGCCCCGGGACGCCAGGAAGTTCGATACCGCTTCGGGCAAGGCCCACTTCACAGGCAACGAACTGGAATTCATCAGGGTCCCCGCGGGACGGCTCGTCCTCCAAACCCTGCGCTCCCATGACCAGTACAACACCACCATCTACGGCAAGGATGATCGCTACCGCGGCATCCACGGCGGGCGCCGCGTAGTCCTGATCAACGCCGACGACATTACTGAGCTGGGGTTCACGGACGGCGACATGGTCCATCTCATCTCCGAATTCCAGGGGACCGAACGACGGGCGGAAAACTTCCGCATCGTTTCATACTCGACGCCCAAGGGTTGCGCGGCGGCTTACTACCCGGAAACCAACGTCCTCGTGCCACTTGACTCCGTAGCCGACACCAGCGGCACGCCGACCTCCAAGTCCGTTATCGTGCGGCTTGAGCGGGCCGAAGCGTGAGCGCCGTCCTGACGACGGAAGCGACCGTCATCCAGGGTGTGGACGGGCCAAGGGTGGAACGGGCTGTCCGCGAATACCTCCTGGCCATCGGGGAGGACCCCGAACGGCCGGGACTGGCGGACACCCCGGCCCGTGTAGCCCGCGCCGCCGCGGAAATGTTCGGCGGGCTCCATGAGGATCCCCTGGCAGTCCTGGACAAGACCTTCGACCTCGGCCACGGTGAAATGGTCATCGTTAAGGACATCCCGTTCTATTCCACCTGCGAACATCACCTGGTGCCGTTCCATGGCGTGGCGCATGTGGGCTACATCCCGTCCGCTGAGGGACTCGTGACCGGCCTCAGCAAGCTTGCCAGGCTGGTGGACGTCTTTGCGCGAAGGCCGCAGGTCCAGGAGAGGCTCACCACCCAGGTGGTGGACGCGTTGGTCACATCGCTGCGGCCACTGGGCGCCATTGTAGTGATCGAGTGCGAGCACCTGTGCATGTCAATGCGGGGCATCCGCAAACCCGGGGCAAAGACCATCACGTCTGCAGTCCGCGGTGAACTGCGCCTGCCGGCCGCCCGGGCCGAGGCACTGAGCCTCATCCACGGCCGCTAAGAAATCTCTGGACATGCCCTGGCGGCTGCCATACGATGTAACTGATATATCTTTACTGACGAAGAAAAATATCAGCCTTTTGCATGCCGGACGACGTCGGCCAACAAAAATGACAGGGCCCGTTCAGCGCGAGGCAGTCTGCGTAAGCCCTTCAGGGCACCAGCCGCCACAGCTCAACCCCACTCACCACAGACACCTTCAAGGGAGAAACAATGTCTGATATCACCCAAGCGCAGGCCGATGCCGTCCTCGGCGCCGCCCGGGAGTCGGCCCGCAAAACCGGCACCGCCATGAACATCGCCGTCGTGGACGTCGGAGGCAACCTCAAGGCCTTCACCCGCATGGACGGCGCCTGGCTCGGCAGCATCGACATTTCCATCAAGAAGGCCCGCACTGCACGCTACTTCGACATGGCTACCGGATCCATCGGCGAACTGTCCCAGCCAGGGGGCCCGCTGTTCAACATCGAAGTCTCCAACGGCGGACTCATCACGTTCCCGGGCGGACTCCCGCTGCACGATGAGGACGGCACTGTCATTGGTGCAATCGGCGTCAGCGGCAGCACCGTGGAGAACGACCACACCGTAGCTTCCGCAGGCGCGGCCGCCCAGCGCTAGGCAGGACCGGAATGCTGTGCCACCGGGCACGGCATCCCACTGACAGCCTTCGTCCTCGCGAAGGATGAGCTGTCCCGTTCCCGTAAATGGTGCTTCGGTGACCTGAAACCTGGGGAGGTATCCTCATCGAAGCACCGCTTTCGGGCAACGGGGCAGCGCAGGCACTTGCCGGACCAGTGCAAGGCAATCCGACATGGCAGGCCTGGCACACCAAGCCCCAGCACCCCCCGTAGCCAAAGGAATGTCCATGTCAGGAAACAGAGCCGTCGCCTACAAGGAACCCGGTGTCGTCGAAATTATCAATACCGACTACCCAACGTTCGAACTCAAGGATGGGCCTGGCGTCAATCCGGCCAATGTGGGCCGGAAAGTACCCCACGGTGCGATCCTGCGCACGGTGACCACCAACATCTGCGGCTCCGACCAGCATATGGTGCGGGGTCGCACCACCGCTCCCAAGGACCTCGTCCTCGGCCATGAAATCACCGGTGAAGTGGTGGAAGTCGGTCCGGACGTGGAGTTCATCAAAGTCGGAGACATCGTCTCCGTACCGTTCAACATCTCCTGTGGCCGTTGCCGGAACTGCAAGGAGCGCAAAACCGGCATCTGCCTGAACGTCAACCCGGACCGGCCGGGCAGCGCCTACGGTTATGTGGACATGGGCGGCTGGGTGGGTGGCCAGGCAGAATACGTGCTGGTCCCCTACGCCGACTGGAACCTGCTCAGGTTCCCGGACCGCGACCAGGCCCTGGAAAAGATCATGGACCTCACCATGCTCTCCGACATCTTCCCCACCGGGTTCCACGGCGCCGTCACCGCCGGAGTCGGCGTCGGGTCCACCGTTTATATTGCCGGCGCAGGCCCGGTCGGCCTCGCAGCCGCCGTCGGCGCACAGCTGCTTGGTGCCGCCGTCGTGATTGTTGGTGACATGAACGAGGACCGCCTGGCCCAGGCACGCTCCTTCGGCTGCGAAACGGTGAATGTCTCCAACGGAGATCCGAAGGACCAGATCGAGCAGATCCTTGGAGTTCCCGAGGTGGATTGCGGCGTCGACGCCGTGGGGTTCGAAGCCCGCGGGCACGGCAAGGACGCATCCCACGAAGCCCCGGCAACCGTACTGAATTCCCTCATGGACATCACCGCAGCAGGTGGGGCCCTTGGCATTCCCGGCCTGTACGTCACCGGCGACCCCGGTGGAATTGACGAGGCCGCCAAGCGCGGCTCCCTGTCGCTGTCGTTGGGCACAGGGTGGGCAAAGTCCCTGTCCTTCACCACCGGCCAGTGCCCCGTCAAGTCGTACAACCGGCAGCTGATGATGGCCATCCTGCATGACAAGGTCCAGATCGCCAAAGCAGTGAACGCCACAGCGATCCCGCTTGAGGATGCACCGCGCGGCTACGCCGAATTCGACGCCGGCCCGGCCACAAAGTTCGTACTGAACCCGAACGGATACGTCAAGGCATAGCACCCGGCTGACGGGGCCGGGGACTGCGAGGCAGGCACCACGTGGTGCAATCCTTAGGGTCCCCGGCCCCGCACGTTTCAAGCACTACTTTCAGGAAAGGGGCACCATTGCTGGCCCAAGATACCGCCACCAGCGGCAGCAGTTCGGAGTTGCGCTCTGCATGGATTCCTTCCGGACATGCCTCCCCCACCTGGCCCGAAGCCAGGCAACTGGCTTTCGATAGCGCGGTCCCGCTCGCGCCGGTGGAGGTTCCCCTCGCATTGGCAGCAGGCCACACGCTTACCCGCAACGTCGCCGCCCTGCAAGAACTCCCCCATTACGACTCTTCTGCCATGGACGGCTGGGCCATCAACGGCGGCGGTCCATGGATCCTTGCCGGCCACGAACCCTTTTTGCGCCCCGGGAGTGCCAGCGTCATAGCCACCGGCGGACTGGTACCTGTTGGCACCCAGTCGATACTCCGCAAGGAAAGTGGCCAGGTCCACCACGATGCCGACGGCAGCCTTCTCCTGCGGCTCACTGACAACGCAAAGGAAGGCGAGCCAGGCCCGGGCCAACACATTCGTCCCGCGGGCGAGGAAGCTGCTGCCGGTGAGGTGCTGATCCCCGCCGGCACAATACTGAACCCGGGCCACATTGCCCTCGCCGCCGTGGCCGGCCACGACAACCTGCAGGTGCAGGCCAAGCCGGTGGTCGGCATCGTATTGACCGGTTCCGAAGTGGTCACGTCAGGCGTTCCGGAACCAGGACATGTCAGGGACACTTTTGGTCCGCAGCTGGGGACGGTCATTTCCCTTCTGGGGGGCACGCCTGGCGGCTCCCTGCGGATCGGAGATTCCTACCCCGAATGGCTCGCGGCACTTGGCGGTTCTGACGCGTTCCCCGGGCGGATGCCGGACCTGACCATAACCACTGGCGGAACCGGCTGTTCCGGGACAGATCATTTTCGCGCCGCCATCGCTGCCCTCGGCGGACAGCTGTTGCTGGACGGCATCGCCATGCGGCCGGGCCACCCGGCAGTCCTGGCCCGGCTCCCGGACGGCCGCTTCGTCGTCGGGCTGCCCGGTAACCCCCTGGCAGCAATGATGGCTCTCATCACTATGGGTGCACCGCTGCTGGAGGCACTCGGAGGCAGGCCCCTGAGCACCGCTGGACAGGTGACCTCCGCGGCTGACGTTGATCCGTGCCCCGGCCGTACGCGTCTGGTTCCCTGCACGTTCATCGAGGGGCTTGCCTTCCCGACCTCACATACGGGGCCCGGCATGATGCGTGGACTGGCTTGGGCCCACGGCGTCATGGCCGTTCCCCCTACCGGAGTCCAGTCCGGCGAGCCGGTTCCTGTGCTCCCACTCCCCTGGACGCAGGCCAACGAAACAATCCTTTCCACCACCAACCGAGCACGGAGCACCGCATGGCCCGCATGACGCAGCGCCGCAAGATCCACCGCTTCCACTTGGACGGTTCCGGCAGCGAATACCCGGTGCGGTTCAAGGAAGACGTACTCGCCGCTGAGGAGCCCTTGGAAATCCGCATTGGCGGCCGCTCCTTCGCTGTCACCATGAGGACCCCGGGGGACGATTTTGACCTGGTGGCCGGGTTCCTGGTCTCAGAAGGCATCATCAGTTCCCACTCCGAGCTGGTATCGCTGCGATTCTGCGCCGGCGATGCCGGGGGAGAACAGACATATAACGTGGTCGAGGCCCAGCTGAGGCCGGATGTACCCATGCCTGACACCATGCGGCATGTCTACACCTCAAGCTCCTGCGGCATCTGCGGGACAGACTCGATCGACTCGGTCCGCAAGACCCTTCCCTTCGATCCTGCCCAAGACACGCTGCAGATTCCCGTGGATGTCCTCGCCGAACTGCCGGAGCGGCTTCGCGAGGCCCAGGCGGTCTTCGACAAGACGGGCGGCGTCCATGCGGCCGGCCTGTTCAAGGTAGATGGCGCCAGCCCCGAGTTGCTTTGTCTCCGGGAGGATGTCGGACGCCATAACGCTGTGGACAAAGTGGTGGGATGGGCGCTGCGCCAAAACCTGTTGCCTCTGAGTGGCACAGTCCTCCAGGTGTCCGGGCGCGCGTCCTTCGAACTTGTCCAGAAGGCCGCCATGGCCGGCATTCCCGTCCTGTCTGCTGTGAGCGCGCCGTCAAGCCTGGCCGCCGACCTCGCCGTCGAAACCGGAGTGACGCTGGTTGGATTCAGCCGGGGACACAGCCTGAACGTCTACGCCGGTCGCGAAAGGCTGGGCCGTCCGCAGAAGATGGGCCGCGAGGAAACCTATGCCAGGCTTTGACGTTGTCCTCGCCGAGCTCAGCGATGACCCCATCTCGGTGGACCGGGCCACAGCCGCCGTCCAGGGCGACGAAGCCGGGGCCGTGGTCAGCTTCAGCGGAGTGGTCCGGAACCACGACGGCGGCATGGCCGTCAGCAGATTAAGCTACTCGGCCCACCCCACGGCACATCACATCTTGGCCGAAGTCGTGGCGGAATTGGTCGCGGAACATGCCGGGAAGGCCGCCACGCCGGTCCGCATCTGGGCCGCCCACCGCGTCGGGATGCTGGAGGTGGGGGATCCTGCACTGGTCTGTGCCGTGTCAGCAGCCCACCGTGGCCAGGCGTTTGAGGTGTGCTCACAGCTTGTGGACCGCATCAAGGCCCGTGTGCCGATCTGGAAGGAGCAATTCTTCGCAGACGGCACCGTGGAATGGGTCGGCGCAGGCGAACAACTTCCTTCTGAACCTCCCTCGCAAGAAATAGAGAAATAGGACAATAATGACTGCCTTTTCAACCACGCAGTCCGGTGCTCCCGTCACTTCCGACGCTCACTCGAAGGCTGTCGGCGCTGACGGCGCCATCATCCTGACCGACCATTACCTGATCGA
>NZ_JAUSSM010000016.1 GCF_030812315.1 Arthrobacter oryzae
ATCCTCGCCGCCACCAACCCGGCAGTGGTCACCTACGACCCCGCCTACGGCTACGAAATGGGCCACATCATGCGCGACGGCATCGAGCGCATGTATGGACCAGATTCCGAAGGAAACAACGGGGACCGGAACCTGATGTACTACATCACCGTCTACAACGAACCCATCACCCAGCCAAACGAACCCGAGAACCTCGATGTCAACGGTGTGCTGAAAGGCATCTATCGGGTGTCGGCGTCGGGCGCTGAAGGTCCCAGGAGCCAGATCCTGGCCTCCGGCGTCTCGGTGCCGTGGGCGCTGGAGGCCCAGCGGATCCTGGCCGAGGACTGGGGCGTCTCCGCGGACGTCTGGTCCGTCACGTCCTGGAACGAACTGCGCCGCGACGGCCTCGCCGCCGAGGAGGAAGCATTCCTGAATCCCGGCGAACCGGCCCGGATCCCGTTTGTGGCCCAGCAGCTGGCCGATGCGCAAGGGCCCGTCGTGGCGGTCTCGGACTACATGAAGGCCGTCCCGGACCAGATCCGCCAGTTCCTCCCGCACCAGTACGCCTCGCTCGGCGCGGACGGCTTCGGCTTCTCCGACACCCGGGCCGCGGCACGCCGCTTCTTCAAGAACGACACCCACTCCATCGTGGTGAAGACGCTGCAGCTGCTCGCGGCGAGGGGCGACGTCGAGGCGGGCGCGCCGTCGTACGCCATGGACCGCTACAAGCTCCTGGACGTCAACGCCGGGACTACCGGCGGAGCGGGCGGCGACGCCTGACGGGCCTATTCATTCGACAGCTGACGGCGGTGTCCCTTCGGGGCGCCGCCGTCTGCCGTCATCTGGGTGGATAGGCTGGGGCGATGGCTGACTCGACTGAACGGCGCACGACGGCGGTGCTGCTCGCCGCGGGGGCGGGCACCCGGCTGGGGCGGGGGGCCAAGGCCCTGCTGCCGTTCCGCGGCCGGACCCTGGTCGAAGTGCTGGCCGGCGTGCTGTTCGACGGCGGCTGCCGCGAGGTGGTAATCGTCCTCGGGGCCGACATGGCGAAGGTCCGGGACGCCACCGACCTGACGCCATACACCGTCATCGAAAACCCTGACTGGCATTCCGGAATGGGCAGTTCGTTCCGGCTGGGAATTGCTGCGGCGGCAGCTGACGACCATGTGCTGATCGCCCTCGTGGACCAGCCCGGCCTGACCAAGGAAACGGTGGCCCGCGTGCTGGCTGCGCACCGGCCCGGCCGGGTGACCGCCGCCGCGTACCGCGGGCCGGACGGCACCCTCCGGCGCGGCCATCCGCTGCTGCTGGACGTAGCCCTGCGCGCCGAAGCGGCGGAATCAGCAACGGGCGACGCCGGAGCCCGGTTGTTTCTGCAGGCCCACCCGGAACTCATCGACCTGGTGGACTGCAGTGACCAGTCCGGCGGCGAGGACCTGGACACGCCGGACCAGCTGCGGCTACTCGGGTAGGCCACAACCAACGGCCCCCAAACCGGGTGACCGGCCTACTGCCGGACGCCCGCTGAGAGCAGCTCCTCCAGTCCCCGCTTGAACCCGGAGCGGCCGCCGTGGGCGGGATGCCTGATTTTCGGCACGTCCAGGCCACCTCGCTGCAGGCTGAGATGGGCCACATTGCCCACGGCCACCACGGTTTCGATGGGAAACAGCTCCGTCAGCGCCTGCCAGAACGGCGTACCAAGGGCTGCTTCAGCGGCAGTTGGCGTGCGGTTGGACAGCGGCCGTCCCGGCACATGCGTATGCCAGGGGCAGGCGCTCCACAGCACAGGCAGGAATTCCAGCTCGGCCAGCACCTGCCACATCACTGTTGCGGTCGGCTCGGACGCAATGCCCGCCGCTTCGGGAGGCAGCACGTAGCCCTTTCCTGGCCCGAACAGCCCGAAGCTGTTCGCGGGCCCGTCGAACATGGTGCGGTTGGTGAAGGGAACGCCGGTGATCCGCATGCCCCTGAAGCCGGGAGCCTCCCCCACCAGCAGCACCTTCGGACGGCGGTCCAGCATTTCCTGCAGGTAGATTCCCAGATTCCGCCTGCGCTGCGCGTTAGCCGGAAGGGCGTGATCGAAGAAGTTGGTGCACCCGGGTCCTGTTGCCACGGCCGCGAGCCGGTCAACAAAGCCGTCGATGGAGGATGAAGTCATTCGATGCCCACTTCCGTTGGCAGCCCGGTAGGGGAATCAGGATATCCGGGCCGGTTCACTGCCGCCTTGGCACCTGACCGCAGCCTTAGCATTGGGGCATGGCGGACATGACCATCTTCACGGTCGGGCACTCCACGCATCCCATCGAGGAATTCATCGGCATCCTGAAGGCCCACGGCGTCAGGAAGCTGATCGATGTGCGCACCGTCCCGAAGTCGCGGCACAATCCCCAGTTCAATGAGGACGCCCTGGCGGCGAGCCTGCGTGCCAGCGGGATCACCTACCGGCGGATGCAATCCCTCGGAGGCCTGCGGCACGCCCGAAAGGACAGCGCCAACGAGGCCTGGCAAAACGCATCTTTCCGGGGCTACGCGGACTACATGCAGACTGAAGAATTCTCAACGGCCATCGGCCAGCTGCTGGAACGGGGGCGGACCAACAACGCGGCCATCATGTGCGCGGAAGCCGTCCCGTGGCGCTGCCACCGCTCACTGATCGGTGATGCGCTCGTGGTGCGGAACGTCGAGGTCCTGGACATCATGACGGAAAAGTCCGCCAAACCCCACACCCTGACATCCTTCGCACGCGTGGACGGGGTGCGGGTCTGGTACCCGGCAGACTGAATCAGTCCAGATCAATCAACCGACCAATCAGCGCCGGCGGGCGGCGGGCCGCCTACCAGCGCGGGTGGATCGATTCGCGGAAGTAGCGGTCGTAGATTTCGCGGACGCCGACGTCGAACGTTGTGTCAATCCCGGTGACATCCGCCGCGGCGGCGTTGGAGCGCGCCTGGTCCACGTTTCGCGCGCCCGGGATCACCGTGCTGACGCCGTCCTGCGCCGCGATCCAAGCGATGGCCGCCTGGGCGGTGCTGACGCCGTCGGGCACGAGTTCCTCGAACTCGACCACCGCTTTGAGGCCCTGCCCGAAGTCCACGCCGGAGAAGGTCTCCCCGACATCGAACGAGGAGCCGTCGCGGTTGAAGTTCCGGTGGTCGTCCTCCGCGAAGGACGTGTCCTCCGTGTATTTGCCGGACAGCAGCCCCGAGGCGAGCGGAACCCGGGCGATGATGCCCACTCCGGCGGCCTCGGCCGCGGGCAGCACCAAGTCAAGGGGCTTGAGCCGGAAGGCGTTGAGGATGATCTGCACGGTGGCTGTGCCCTCGTGCCGGATGGCTTCGAGGGCTTCGTCGGTCCGCTCCACGCTGACGCCGTAGTTCCGGATGGCTCCGTCGGCGACGAGGGTGTCCAGTGCGTCATAGACTTCGGCGCTGCTGTACACGGCGGTGGGCGGGCAGTGCAGCTGGACCAGGTCCAGCTGCTCCGTGCCCAGGTTGCGCCGGGAACGGTCCGTCCACTCGCGGAAGTTGGCAAGGTTGTAGTTCTCCGGCTGCTGCTCCATCCGGCGGCCCATCTTGGTGGCCACCGTGATGTCCAGGCCGGGGTTGTCCGCCAGGAACGCGCCGATGGCCTGCTCGCTGCGGCCATCGCCGTAGACGTCCGCGGTGTCGAAGAACGTGACACCCGATTCCACGGACGCGGCCAGGATGTCCCGTGCCTGCGCGGTGTCCACGTCGCCCCAGTCCGCGCCAAGCTGCCAGGTCCCCAGGCCAACAATGGAGACGTTCCGTCCGGTCTTGCCCAATAAGCGCTTTTCCATCATCCGACTATAAGCCGTTAGCGCTCTCCAAACGCGAGGCCAGGCCCGCTTCCTTCAGTCCAAGGTAGATCTTGTCCCTGGCGATGGGCAGCTCGGCGAACCTCACGCCCGTGGCGTTCCGGATGGCATTCGCCAGCGCCGGAGCAACCGGATTGAACGGGCTCTCGCTCATCGACTTCGCTCCCAGAGGACCCAGCTTGTCGCTGGTTTCGGCGAAGTACACCTCGCTGCGGGGCACGTCCGCGAAGGTGGGGATGTGGTACTGCCGCAGGATGTCCGTGGTGACCTTCCCGCCGTCGTCCACCTTCACTTCCTCGTACAGCGCGGCGCCGAGGGCCTGGGCGATCCCGCCTTCGATCTGGCCGCGGCACTGCCGCGGGTTCACCACCACGCCGGCGTCGGCGGCCTGGACGCTCTGCAGGATCTTCAGCTCCCCGGTTCCGGTGTTGACCGCCACCCGGAAGCCCTGGACATTGAACGCCACCGATCGCGGCGTCCCGCCCCAGTGCCCTTCGGTGGCAAGCTCGATGCCGGCCGCTTCCGCCGCGTCGAAGATTTCCGTCAGCGGCACCCGGGTTCCCTCGCAGATCACCGCGTCCTCCTCCAGCACGCAGCCGGAGGACTGGATCTGCCGGATGCCGGCGGCGAACGCGCGGATCCGGACCGCGAGCTCTTCGGCCGCGGCCAGCGTGGCCTTGCCTGCCACCACGGTCCCGGCCGACCCGAAAGCGCCGGTATCGTGCTGGACCAGGTCCGTGTCCGACTGCCGCACGGCGACACGCCCCGCCGTCGTGGACAGGGCGGTGGCCGCGAGCTGCGCATGGACCGTGGTGGTGCCGTTGCCGAATTCGGCGGTCCCGACGTCGGCCGCGTACGTGCCGTCCGGAAGGAGCCGGATCTTGGAGTGGGCAAAGTGGCCGCGCGGCGGGACGGTGTCGATCATGGACAGCGCCGTCCCCTCCCCCGCGACCCAGTCCGGACCCAGGTCATCCAGCCCGGCGGCCCGGTACCGTTCGAGCCCGCGCGCCAGGGCATCCTGAACCAGCCGGGTGCACTGATCCAGCCCGTAGCTTCCATAGTGCACGTCCTCCTCCGGTTCGGAATGCGTGGAGAGCATGTCGTCACCCTCGAGGACCATGTTGCGGCGGCGGAACTCCAGCGGATCCATCCCGATCCCGGTGGCGAGCTCGTCGATGCCGGACTCGATGGCGAAGATCATCTGGCTCAGGCCGTAGCCACGGAATGCGCCGGACGGAACCGTGTTGGTGTAGACGGCGTGCGCATCCACCTTCTTGTTGGCGCACTTGTACACTCCCAGCGATTCGCCGCAGCCGTGGAACATCACGCCCGGGGCATGGTTGCCGTAGGCGCCGGTGTTGGTGAGCACGTCCAGCTGCAGCGCCGTGAGCCGGCCGTCCCTACTGGCGCCGGCCTTGAGATGGATGGTGAACGGGTGCCGGGTGGTGGAGGCCGTGAACTGCTCCGTCCGGGTGAATTCGAGCTGCACTGGCCGCTTCAGCTTCATTGCCGCCAGGGCAACAATGTCCTCGGTGAGGACCTCCTGTTTCCCGCCGAAGCCGCCGCCCACCCGGCCTGCCACCACGCGGATCTGTTCCTCCGGCATGTCAAAGACCCGGGACAGGGTGCGCCGGACCAGGAACGGCACCTGGCTGGAGGTGCGGACCTGGAGCCGGCCGTCCGCGTCCACCGAGGCGATGGAGGCGTGTGTTTCCAATGCCGTGTGCTGCACGCGCTGGGTCCGGTAGGTCTGTTCGTGAATGAAATCGGCTTCGGTGAAACCGGCGGCCACACTGCCGAGTTCCGAGTGCAGCTCCGCCACGACGTTCTGTTCGGGCCGGCTGATTCGCGCGGTGGCCGCGTCCTTCCCGCCGTGGACGGCCGGTGCACCCGGCCGGATCGCTTCCTCGGGCGTGAAGACGGCGTCCAGCACCTGGTAGTCGACCTTGAGGGCACGCACGCCGGCTTCCGCCGCGGCCACGGAATCGGCGACGACGGCGGCGACCTTCTGTCCGATGAACCGGACGACGTCATCCAGGACGCGGGTATCGTCCGGATCGTCGGTGTAGAGCTCGTGCTGGGCGGTCGAGAAAAGCTGTGCGGGGGCGTCCTCGTGGGTGAAGACGGCCACCACGCCGGGGATTTCAAGCGCCGCGGTTGAGTCGATAGCGAGCACCCGGGCGTGGGCGTGCGGTGAACGCAGGAGCTTCAGGTGCAGCAGCCCCGGCAGTTCCTCCGCGGGCACATCAAGGGTGTAACGGGCTTTTCCGGTGACCACGGCGAGGCTGGCGGGGGCGGGCACGTCGTCGCCGAGCTGGCCCGGCTTGGGTTCCGGCTGGCCCTCACCGGCGATCCCCGAACCCGGGCCTTTGGGGTCCGGGTGTCCTTCGTGGCCGCAGATGGCATCCTCGATGGCCCGGTACCCGGTGCACCTGCAGAGATTGCCCTTGAGGTTGCGGGGCAGGTTTTCCTTCTGCTCCTCGTCGAACGTGGCGGCCGTCATCACCATGCCGGCGGTGCAGAATCCGCACTGGAATCCCTGGCGGTCCAGGAACTGCTGCTGCACAGGGTGGAGGGCGCCGGGCGTTCCTGCCGTGCTTGTGCCGTCCGCGCCGGTGCCGTTCGCGTCAGCCTGTCCGGACGATCCGCAGGCGCGCGCCAGGCCCTCGACGGTGGTGACGGCGTGCCCTTCGGCCCGCACAGCCGGGTAGATGCAGCTGTGCACGGGGGTGCCGTCGACGTGGACCGTGCAGGCTCCGCAGTCGCCGCCGTCGCAGCCCTTTTTGACGCCGAAGTTGCCCTGTTCCCGGAGGAAGGTGCGCAGGCACTGGCCGGGACGTGGTTCAGCTGCGGCCGGGACGCCGTTGATTTCGATGGTGCGGGTGGTGTCGTTGGCCATGCTCAGGCCCCTTCCTGCTGAGACGAAGCCTGCTGTTGCGGGGGCCAGAAATCCCCGGAGACGCGGGCGGGCGGAACCCCGGCCGGGGCCTCCAGCTCAGCCCGGATCTCCTCCGCGAGGCGGTACGTCATGTCTTTGCGCCAGACCGGCAGGCCGTGGATGTCGTCGTGGTACAGCTCCGCCGGAATGGCGGCGTCCAGCGCTTCGACGAGGGCGGCCGCAGACGTCGACGCGCCGGACGGCGCCTCCCCCGTCGGAGCCGGAAAGCGCAGCTGGACGGGGCGTTTGGTGGCGGCGGTGACGGTGAGGACGAGGGTGCCGCCGGCGTCGAGCCTTCCAATCAGCAGCACTCCGGACCGGCCCAGGTTGCTGAGCGAAAGCCGCCGGAACGCCACCCGGGAGGAAAGGGCCAATGCCGGCAGGTGGATGCTGCGCAGGAGTTCGCCGGGCGCCAGGCAGTTCTTGCCGTCCCCCGTGACGAAGTCGGCAACGGGCACGGTGCGGCGTGCCCCGCCCGGGCTGAGCACGGTGGCCTCACCGTCGAGCGCGGCGCACAGCGAAATCATGGGACCGGCGGGCAGCGACGTACAGAGGTTGCCGCCCACGGTGGACATGTTCCACACCTTGAACGAGGCCACGAAGGAGTCGCCGCAGGGGCGGACGAGGTCCAGTGCGGGCCAGGCGGCTGCCCGTTCCCCCAAAACGTCGGAGGACGGCAGGGCATACAGCTCCGCTACGGTGCAGGTTGCGGCGAGCTCGATGCCGCTGTCCGTCACGGTGACCGCGGGCCAGCCGGCGGCGCCGAGATCCAGCAGGCGGCGCAGCGGTTCCTTGCCGAACGCGAGGCTCCCGTAAGAGAAGAGGACCGTTCCGCCGGCGAGCCAGGCATCCCCGTCGCGCCATTCGGCCGGGTCCTCAGTGCGGACCACGGCCTCGATGGTGTTCATGTCCATGGGGTCTCCTGGTGTTGCGTGGTGTTCACGTGGTGAGTGGGGCCGGCGTGAATTGGGCCGGTGTGAATTGGGCCGGTGCCGTCCTTCAGTGATGATGCCTGCACGGATGCCCCAGCGCTGCGGCTGGCCACCAGCTCGGCGGTGATGGACACAGCGACTTCGGCCGGGGTCACGGCACCGAGATCCAGGCCGATGGGCGAATGCAGCCGGGACAGTGCCTCGGCAGGGACCCCTGCGGCCAGCAGCGAATCGACGCGCTGCCGGTGGCTGCGTCGTGATCCCATGGCGCCCACGTACGCCAGGTCCAGGCTCAGCGCCGTTTCCAGCAGCGGGATGTCGAACTTGGGATCGTGGGTCAGGATGCAGGCTACGGTCCGGGCATCGATCCGCCCTGCCGCGTTTTCCTCCGCCAGATAGCGGTGCGGCCAGGCAGTGACCACCTGGTCCGCGCCCGCGAACCGGGACTGCCCGGCGAAGGCGGGCCGGGCGTCGCACAGCGTCACGTGGTAGCCCAGCAGCTGGGCCGCGGGCAGCAGGGCGGCGCCGAAGTCGTTGGCGCCGAAGATCAGCAGGCGGGCTGGCGTAAGCCGGCTCTCCACCAGCAGGGTGATGGGCTCCGGGCCGATTTCGGCGGTTTGTGCCGCGGCCCCCGGGTTTGCCTCGTGGAGGCAGCCCCGCGGCGGGGCGAGCCGGACCAGCCCGGTCCGGCCGCCGCGCAGCAGCGGTTCCAGCTGGGCGGCCGCGGCCAGCCGCAGCCGCCTGGCTTCCGGAGTTCCAACAGAGGCAAGTCCCAGCAGGGCCGCGAGTTCGGCGGAAGACGCCACCAGGAAGGACGCCGGATCAGGGATCACGACGGCGCCGCCCCCGTGGGCGTCCATCCTCCTGATCAGCGCCAGGGCACTGGCGGGGCCGTGCCCGGCGAGCGCCCGCAGGCTCTCCAGCCGGAGGCCCCCCGGGGCCGAGCCAAGCGGCTCGATGTGGATCTCCAGCTCCCCGCCGCAGGTGAGCCCGACGGCGAACGCATCCTCGGTGCTGTAGCCGAAAAACTCGCGGCGGGTGCCGCCGTCGTGCATTGCGGCCAGCGCCGCCTCCACGACGGCGCCCTCCACGCAGCCGCCGGACAGGCTGCCCAGGACTTCTCCCGCCTCGGACACGAGCATGGACGTGCCCAGCGGCCTCGGCACGGATCCGCCGGCGCCCACCACGGTGGCCACGGCGCAGCGCTGGCCGGTAGCGGCGGGCTGCCATTCCTTCAGTGAAGGCATCAGATCCAACATTGCTGCACTCCCTTTTCCTGTGCGGCGATGGTGTCCATATTCTCTTTCCTATCCTGCGCCGGGGGAAGCACCGGCGGTAGCGGCGCCTGCGTCAGTTGGGTTGCAGTTTGGTGGATCAGCAGTTTGGTGGACCGGGGCCGGCCCCATCTGCCAGCCCCGGTCCGGTCTGTGTGGTCCCTACGCGGGGGTCCCTATGCGCCCAGCAGGGCGTTGATGGGACCGCGGGCGAAGTACACCAGGAAGCCGGCCGTAACCACCCACATCAGCGGGTGAACCTTGCGGATCTTGCCGGAGCAGGCACTGATGACCGCCCAGGAGATGAAGCCCACGCCGATGCCGTTGGCGATGGAGTAGCTCAGCGGCATGGTGACGATGGTCAGGAACGCCGGCAGCGCCACAGAGAATTTGCTGAACTTGATCTCGCGGATCTGGGCCATCATCATGGCACCAACCACCACCAGGGCCGCGGCGGCCACTTCCAGCGGCACCACTGACGTGAGCGGGGTCAGGAACATCGAGCCCAGGAACAGCACGCCCGTGACCACGGAGGCCAGTCCGGTGCGGGCGCCTTCCCCGATGCCCGCGGCGGAATCGATGTACACCGTGTTGGATGAACCGGAGGTGGCACCGCCCGCGACGGCTCCCAGGCCTTCGACGATGAATGCCGACTTCAGCCGCGGGAAGGTGCCGTCCTTGTGCGCCACGCCGGCACTCTTGGCCAGGCCGGTCATGGTGCCCATGGCGTCGAAGAAGTTGGTGAACACCAGCGTGAACACCAGCATCACGGCAGCCAGCGCACCAATCCTGCCGAAGGCGCCGAACAGGTCGAACTGCCCCACCAGGGAAAGGTCAGGGGCGGACACGAGCTGGCCGGAGAGCACAGGGGTGTTCAGGTGCCAGCCGCCGGGGTTGCTTTCGCTGCCGGGGCCGATCTTCATGACTGCTTCGACGACCGCGGCCAGCACGGTGGTGGCCACGATGCCGATCAGCAGGCCGCCCTGGACCTTGCGGGCCACGAGGATGCCCATGACCAGCAGCCCCACGATGAACACCAGGGTGGGAACCGAGGTGATGGAGCCGTTGTCACCCAGCTGGACCGGAGGACCGGCGGTCGTGGCGCGGACAAAGCCCGAGTCCACGAAACCGATGAAGGCAATGAACAGGCCGATGCCCACCGTGATGGCGGCCTTCAGCTCCTTGGGCACTGCCCGGAAAATGGCCGTCCGGGCACCCGTGACGCCGAAGAGGACGATCAGGATGCCGTTGATGACCACCAGGCCCATGGCCTCGGCCCAGGTGACTTCCTGGATCACGGCCACTGCCAGGAAGGAGTTGATGCCCAGGCCGGCGGCGAGTCCGAACGGCAGGTTGGCGACCAGTCCGAACAGGATGGTCATCACGCCGGCGGTGAGGCCGGTAACGGCGCCGACCTGCGCTGCGGACAGCCAGCCCCCGGCAACGTCGGTGGGGGCATTGTCCGCGCTGAAGCCGCCAAGGATCAGCGGGTTCAGGATGACGATGTAGGCCATGGTGAAGAACGTGACCAGGCCGCCGCGCACCTCGCGGGCCAGGGTGGAACCGCGCTTGGTGATCTCGAAGAAACGGTCCAGGAAAGCGTTCGACGGCTGCGGGCGCTTCGGCGCGGCAGGCTGCTGCCGCTCTTCGGAGGTGGTGTCCAGGATTGTCATGTCAGCCACCGGCCCTAGTAGTCAATCCTGGAGTCGAGCGTGTTCCAGGTGTTGAACGGCTGGAGAACCGGAGGCGACTGGGGGTCCTCGAGCTCCAGCTTGGCCACCGGCATCAGCGCGTCGCGCTGGTCATTCTCGAAGTACTCGTAGAACACGGCGTCGTCGAAGCCGACAGACGCGGCGTCATGCCGGTCCGCCGCGAACACCACGCGCTCCACCCGGGCCCACAGCGCCGAGGCAAGGCACATGGGGCACGGCTCGCAACTGGTGTAGAGGGTGGCCCCGGTGAGGTCGAACGTGCCAAGTTCGCTGCACGCCCGGCGGATGGCCGTGACTTCGGCGTGGGCTGTGGGGTCGTTGGTGGCGGTGACGCGGTTGACGCCGTCGAACGCTTGTCCGTCTGCCGTGACAATGACGGCGCCAAACGGACCGCCGCTGTTCAGGACGTTGGCCGTGGCCAACTCGATGGATTTGGCCAGGAATTCCTGGGCCGTGACGGTGGTACTCATGATGCGACTCCCTTTGCTTGGAAGCCGGTACGCCGAGGTGGAACGAAAGGGCCAGATGCGACGGTTACCAGGCTTCAGCATGTGCTTTTGAAGGTTAAGTTGCGCCTGGTAGATAGCTTCCCCGGAGTCCGGGGGCCCGCCTTTGGCAAAATCGAGATTAGCACCCGAACGTGAGCTGCGCCATAGGTTTTGGAAAGTTAATTTCGTGATGTGAAATTTGAATGTCCAAGTTGTCACAACGCGTTGGCTCACTCCGGGGCGTTGACGCGGCGCTTCCCGCCGTCCTACGCTGATGCCCAACCGGCGCTCGCCTTAGCCTGCCCCGGGAGCCTGGATCAGCAGACAGGCCTTCACTGAGCTGGCATTTCATCCGCACACTCAGACAGGAGCGCCCACATGTCCACGCACCCCCCGCATCCCACGGAATCCCGGCTCTGGATCCGGAATCCGCTCGCGGCCTTCACGGCCAACGCCCTGGACGCCTCCGGCGGTCTCGTGGTCAGCGGCGGAGTGATCACGGAGGTTCTGGCCGCCGGCCAGCTGCCGTCCGTGCCCTGCCAGGCAACGTTCGACGCCGGCAGCCATGTCCTGCTGCCGGGCCTGATCAACACGCACCACCACTTCTACCAAACGCTTACCCGGGCCTGGGGTCCGGTGGCGAACGCGCCGCTGTTCCCGTGGCTGCAGAACCTGTATCCCGTCTGGGCACGGCTCAAGCCGCGGGACCTGGAACTGGCCACCACCGTCGCGCTCGCGGAACTGCTGCTCTCCGGCTGCACCACGGCCGCGGACCACCACTACCTCTTCCCCGACGGCATGGAAGACGCCATTGACGTTGAGGTCCGGGCGGTGCGCGAGCTGGGCATGCGGGCAACCCTCACCCGCGGTTCCATGACACTCGGGGAGGACGACGGCGGGCTGCCGCCGCAGTCCACCGTCCAGCCGCCGGACGTGATCCTGGCGGACAGCGAACGGCTCATCCGCGAGTACCACGAGCGCGGTGATGGCGCCGTCATCCAGATTGCCCTGGCGCCGTGCTCGCCTTTTTCCGTGACGAAGGAGATCATGGCCGAGAGCGCAGTCCTGGCGGAACGGCATGACGTCCGCCTGCACACGCACCTGGCCGAAACCCTGGACGAGGAGGACTTCTGCCGGGAGATGTTCGGCCTGCGCACCGTGGAGTACCTGGAGAGCGTGGGATGGCTGGGCAGCCGGACCTGGCTGGGCCACGGCATCCACTTCAGCGATGCCGAAATCGCCGCGCTGGGGGCCGCCGGCACCGCCGTCGCGCACTGCCCGACTTCGAACATGCGGCTGGCTTCGGGCATTGCCCGGGTGCTGGAACTGGAGGACGCGGGAGTCCCCGTAGGGCTGGGAGTGGACGGGTCGGCGTCGAACGATGCCTCCAACATGATCCTCGAGGCGCGGCAGGCGCTGTACCTGCAGCGGCTGCGCTACGGGGCGCAGGTTCCAGTGGAACGGGCGCTGGGCTGGGCGACGCGCGGGTCGGCGGCGGTGCTGGGCCGCACTGATCTTGGGCAGCTGGCTCCGGGGATGCAGGCGGACCTGGCGTTGTTCAAACTCGATGACCTCCGGTTTTCCGGCAGCCACGACCCCCTCGCCGCGCTCCTGCTCTGCGCGGCGGACCGGGCCGACCGCGTGATGGTGGGCGGGCAGTGGCGCGTGGTGGACGGGCAGATTCCGGGTCTTGATGTTGCCGGGCTCATCGCCAAGCACTCGGCCGCGGCCCGGAAGCTGCTGAACGGCTAGCCACTCCGCCGTTTCGACGGTTCCCTGCGCACACGACGTTCCGCGCCGTGTCCCTGCAGGGAACCGTCGAAACGGGGCCTATCCCGCGGCATCCAATCGTTGCTAGCGTGTCGGAATGAACCCGTCGAAGAGTCCGGCCGAGATCCTCAACATTGACGGCGCCGAGGTTCGCATCTCGAGTCCGGACAAGGTGGTGTTCCCTGAGCCCGGGCTGACGAAGCTGGACCTGGTGCGCTACTACCTCGCCGTCGCCGATGGTGCGCTGCGCGGCGCCGGGGGCCGCCCGATGGTGCTCAAGCGCTTTCCCAAAGGGATCGACGCCGAGGCGTTCTTTCAGAAGCGCGTGCCCGAGAACCACCCCGACTTCATCGACACGGCAGTACTGAAGTATGCGTCGGGGACGTCGGCAGAGGAGGCCGTCATCCGGGATGCTGCGGGCCTGGCGTGGGTCGTGAATCTTGGCTGCCTCGACCTCAACCCCCATCCCGTTCGCGCCGAGGACCTCGATCATCCCGACGAGCTCCGGGTCGACCTCGATCCCATGCCGGGGGTCGGCTGGTCCCAGATTGTCGACGTCGCCTATGTCGCGCGGGAGGTGCTCGACGACGTCGGACTGGTGGGGTGGCCGAAGACCAGCGGATCGCGCGGGCTCCACATCCTGGTGCGCATCGCGCCGCAGTGGTCGTACCGCGACGTGCGGCTCGCCGCGGAGACGCTTGCCCGTGAAGTCGAAAATCGCGCTCCGGGCCTCGCCACCGCGCGGTGGTGGAAGGAGGAGCGCGGCGAGAGTGTGTTCGTCGACTTCAACCAGAATGCCAAGGACCGCACGGTGGCATCGGCGTACTCGATCCGGCCCCTGCCCGATGCCCGGGTCTCGACGCCGCTCGCCTGGGACGAGGTCCGCTCCGCCCGGCCGGAACAGTTCACGGTGCGCACGGTGCCCGGGCGCTTCGCCGACGTGGGCGACCCTCACGCCGGCATCGACGAGGCCGTCGGCATGCTCGACGGGCTGCTCGCGCTGGCGGCCGAGCTCGGCCCCGCCGAGAAGCCGCCGCGCAGCGGTGACGGTTCCGGCCGTCGGCAGTCGATGATGCCGCTCATCGAGGTGGCCCGCACCAAGACCAAGCCCGAGGCGCTCGCGGCACTCGACGAGTGGAAGACCCTGCATCCCGGAGTCGTCCCGGCCCTGCACCCGGCCGATGTGCTCGTCGACGGAATGCGCGGTTCGAGTTCGCTCTGGTACCGGGTGCGGGTGAACCTGCAGCACGTCCCCGAAGCGGAGCGTCCGCCGCAGGAGGAGCTCATCGCCGACTACGACCCCTGGGACGGCAAGGAGTGGCCGGGGCGCCCGGGGTCCTGAGCCGGCGGCGCGCAAAGTGCCTGGCGACGCGCAAAGTGCCTGGCGCAACGCAAAAGGAATGGCGACACCCGAATTCCGGTGTCGCCACTCCTTTTGCGCGTCATCAGCGAAGATGCGTGTCGTCAGCCTTGTTACGAACGCTGGCCGCCGAAGCCCGGCAGTCCGTGGACCCAGCGCGAGAACCGGCCGGGGACGTGCTCCCGATCTGCGGGCAGGTAGAAGTCCGGATCCGTTCCGCCTCCGAGGGGGAGGTAGAACTCCTGGACTGAGGGTGCCGCCGTCTGTGCCGGTGCAACCGGCGTTGTGTCCTGCTGGTACATCTGATCCTCCTCCGAGGTGGTGGTCCCTTAGAATTCCGTAAGATGGAAAATAACTTTTGCTATGTGAAATAGCCTAAAGTGCATCCTCACCATTCGTCAATGGTCCGGGGCGCCCCCGGTCACAATCGGATTTTTCGATTAGTGATGTACACCACGGCAAAGCTCCGCTACGCTTTAAGTCAACTCGTGGCGTAGGTCACGTAACCTGGGAGCAGCAGGCAGGGTCGTAATGAGCTGGCGTCATTGGATGCCGGCTCTTTTTTGTTGGGTCGGCTCCATCAGAAACGCGTGGGAAACACGCGCTTAATTTCAATGATGGAACCTAGGTTCCACATCACGGAAGTTGGGAACAGACCATGAGCAGCAAAATCATCCTCGGCCAGAACCAGTACGGCAAGGCCGAAGTCCGGGTCGTCAAGATCACCCGGGACACCGACCGCCACGAGATCGAAGACCTGAACGTCACCTCGCAGCTCCGCGGGGACTTCGCCGCAGCCCACCTCGAAGGCGACAACAGCCACGTCGTTGCCACGGATACGCAGAAGAACACCATCTACGCGTTTGCCCGCGGCGGCGTCGGCTCGCCGGAGGCGTTCCTCCTGCGGCTGGGCGAGCACTTCACGTCCAGCTTCGACTGGGTCACCGGCGGCCGCTGGGAAGCCGAGTCCTACAGCTGGGACCGGATCCAGGCTCACGGGGCAGAGCACAACCACTCCTTCGTGCGCAACGGCCAGGAAGTCCGCACCGCCGTGCTGGTCCGCGACGGCGCGGCAACGCACCTCATCTCGGGCCTCAAGGACCTCACGGTGCTCAAGTCCACCCAGTCCGGATTCGTGGGATACCCGAAGGACAAGTACACCACCCTGCCGGAGACCACGGACCGCATCCTGGCCACGGACGTTTCCGCACGCTGGCGGTTCAACGCCAACACGGACTTCAGCGCCCTCGATTTCAACAAAAGCTATGAAGACGTCAAGAGCCTCCTGCTGGAAGGCTTCACGGAAAAGTACTCACACGCCCTGCAGCAGACCCTGTTCGACATGGGCGCCAAGGTCCTGGAAGCGCACAGCGAGATTGACGAGATCAAGTTCTCGATGCCAAACAAGCACCACTTCCTGGTGGACCTTTCACCGTTCGGCCTCGACAACCCCAACGAGGTCTTCTTCGCCGCAGACCGTCCGTACGGCCTGATCGAGGCCACAGTTCAGCGCGAAGACGCCGCTCCGGCAGATATCGCCTGGAACGGGATCGCCGGCTTCTGCTAACCATCTTCCGGTGGTTGAGCCCAGGCTCAACCACCGGGCCCCACCCCACGTCTTGGAGTTTTTGTCCACTTACGGCGACTTCCGGACGCCTAAACCCCTGTATCTGGACAAAAACTCCGCACCAGCTTCACCGATTCAAACCTGTTAGCCAGACACCGTTAGCCAGACAAAGACGTCTGCCATGAACACCAAGAAAGTCTGCCATGAACATTAAGAAGAAATCGGCCGCTGCATTAGCCGGCACCGGCCGCAAGCAGTCCGACCGCCCGGAGGACCAGCGGCTTTCCCTCGGAAGCACCTTCGCCTACGGCTTCCAGCACGTCCTCACCATGTACGGCGGCATCATCGCCCCGCCGCTGATCATCGGCGCAGCGGCCGGGATGTCTTCGCAGGACATTGGGCTGCTGATCGCCGCCTGCCTCTTCGTTGGCGGCCTGGCCACGATCCTTCAGACGATCGGCATCCGGTTCTTCGGATCCCAGCTGCCCCTGGTCCAAGGCGTCTCGTTTGCCGGAGTGTCCACCATGGTGGCGATCGTCCACGGTGGCGGAGGGATCCAAGCCGTCTTCGGCTCCGTGATTGTGGCCTCGCTGATCGGCTTGCTCATCACCCCGCTGTTTTCCAAGATCATCCGCTTCTTCCCGCCGGTGGTCACGGGCACCGTAATCACCACCATCGGCCTGACGCTGATGCCCGTCGCAGCCAACTGGGCCATGGGCGGCAACAGCAAGGCGCCGAACTACGGCAGCGTGGCCAACATCGGCCTTGCTGCGGCAACCATGGCAATCGTCCTGTTGCTCAGCAAGGTGGGCAGCGCCGCAATCTCCAGGCTTTCCATCCTGCTGGCCATGGTCCTCGGCACAGTGATTGCCTTCGTCTTCGGCATGGCTGACTTCTCCAAGGTGGGCCAGGGCGAAATCGTCGCGTTCCCCACCCCGTTCGCATTCGGTCCGCCCACGTTCGAGATCGCCGCGATCATCTCCATGCTGATCGTCATCCTCGTGACGCTCACCGAGACCTCCGCGGACATCATTGCGGTCGGCGAGATCGTGGGAACCAAAGTTGATTCCAAGCGCATCGGTGACGGCCTGCGGGCGGACATGCTCTCCAGCGCCATCTCGCCGCTGTTCAACTCCTTCACCCAGAGCGCCTTCGCCCAGAACGTGGGCCTCGTTGCGATCACGGGCGTCAAGAGCCGCTTCGTGGTGAGCGCCGGCGGCCTGATCCTGGTGATCCTTGGCCTCCTCCCGGTTCTTGGCCGCGTGGTCGCAGCGGTGCCGACTCCCGTCCTGGGCGGCGCCGGCGTCGTACTCTTTGGAACGGTTGCCGCCAGCGGCATCCGGACACTTGCCAAAGTCGAGTACAAGAACAACATGAACCTGATCATCGTGGCGGCGTCCATCGGTTTCGGCATGATCCCGATTGCCGCCCCCTCGTTCTACGATCAGTTCCCGTCCTGGTTCGGCACCATCTTCCACTCCGGCATCAGCTCGGCCGCTGTCATGGCCATCCTGCTGAACCTGCTCTTCAACCACCTCAAGGCCGGCAACTCGGAGAACCAGTCAGTGTTCGTGGCCGGCACGGGGCGCGTGGTCCGCGAAGAGGACCTCAAGTGCCTGGCCGACGGCGACCGTTTCGAGGACGGCAAGCTGATCGACTGCGACGGCAAGGAAGTCCCGGTGGAGTCGACGTCGAAGTCTGACCACTAAGGCTCCCCCGGCACGCCGGACACCGCCACAACTCAAACGCCACCACAAGCGCGAACGGACAGTTGAGGCCCTGTTTCCAGGGGCCTCAACTGTCCGTTCGTGCGTGCAGGATGGGCCTCAACTGTCCGTTCGCGCTACAAGAGGACGACGGCGGCGGGTCAGCTTTGGTTGAACTCGTCCGAGATCGCCTGGGCTGCTTCGCGCAGCAGCGGGACGGCGCGTTCCGCGAAGGACTGGTCCACGCGGGAGACCGGGCCGGACACGGAGATGGCCGTGGGGGTCGGCGCATTCGGGACCGCCATGGCGAAGCACCGCACGCCGATCTCCTGCTCCTCCTCGTCAATGGAGTAGCCCCGTTCACGGATCAGCTTCAGGTCCAGGAGCAGGGAGTCGATGTCCCCGATGCTCTTGGGAGTGGGTGTGGGCATGCCGCTGCGCTGGATGATTCCGCGGACGGTCTCGTCGTCCAGCTGGGCCAGGATCGCCTTGCCGACGCCGGTGGCGTGGGTATGCGCCCGGCGGCCCACTTCAGTGAACATGCGCATGGAGTGCAGAGACGGCACCTGGGCCACGTAGATGACCATGTCCGAGTCCAGCACGGCCATGTTGGAGGTCTCCCCCAGCCGGTCCACGAGGGATTTGAGCTGCGGCCTGGCCAGTGCTCCGAGCTGCTTGTTGGCGCCTTCTCCGAGCCGGATGAGCCGCGGGCCGAGGGCATAACGCCGGTTCGGCAGCTGGCGGATGTAGCCCAAAGTGACCAGCGTTCGCAGCAGGCGGTGGATGGTTGGGAGCGGCAGATCGGTGGAGGAAGAAAGCTCGCTGAGCGTGACGTCTCCGCCGGCGTCAGTGATCAGTTCCAAAAGTTCGAAGACGCGCTCAACGGACTGCACGCCTCCCGGGGCTTTTTCAGCCATAACCGTGGTCTCCTGCGGTATTGGTTCCGACAACTCTTATCCACATCGTGAAAAAAATTGCTTAGAAGACCCAAGATACAGCACGCTCCGGCCATCGTCGATGCACCCAAGGGGCTTGTGTTTCCACAAAGTAGATAATAATATCCATAATACGAAAACATTTGATTGAGCAGTAAGCCCTGGTGCGCACCGCATCGGGGCCCGACCAGGAGGAACATCCAATGGCGAACCCGAGCCCCGGAAATTCGATCACCCTGCGCGTGGAAGCACCGTCCAGCTTCACCGCCACGAGCGAGCTGGCCGCAGCCGTCGGAGCCGCCGGCGCAGCCATCACCGCCCTGGACGTCACCGAGTCCCACCACGAGACCCTGGTTGTGGACGTCACCTGCAACACCACCGACGACGAGCACGCCGCCCGCGTCAAGGACGCCCTGAACGCGCTCGACGGCGTCACGGTCCAGCACGTCTCCGACCGCACCTTCCTGATGCACCTCGGCGGCAAGCTTGAGGTCGTCCCGAAGGTCGCCCTCCGCAACCGCGACGACCTTTCCCGCGCCTACACCCCCGGCGTCGCCCGCGTCTGCCTGGCCATCGCGGAGGACCCCTCAGCGGCCCGCAACCTAACGGTCAAGCGCAACACGATCGCCGTCCTTACCGACGGTTCAGCCGTCCTTGGCCTGGGCAACATCGGCCCGGCCGCGGCCCTGCCCGTCATGGAAGGCAAGGCCGCCCTTTTCAAGCAGTTCGCCAACGTTGACGCCTGGCCTGTCTGCCTGGACACCCAGGACACCGAGGAAATCATCATGATCGCCAAGGCCATGGCCCCCGTCTACGGCGGCATCAACCTCGAGGACATCGCCGCACCGCGCTGCTTCGAGATCGAAAACCGGCTCCGCGAGGAACTGGATATCCCGGTCTTCCATGACGACCAGCACGGCACCGCAATCGTCACCCTGGCCGCCCTGGTCAACGCCCTGCGCGTCGTCGGCAAGAAACTGGACGAGGTCAAGATCGTGGTTTCGGGCGTCGGTGCCGCCGGCTCGGCCATCATCCAGCTCCTCAAGGCCCAGGGTGCACAGCACATCATCGCCGCCGGCCGTTCCGGTGCCATCCACTCCGGCGAGGAATACAGCGACGAACACCGCAGCTGGATCGCGGCCAACACCAACGGCGAAGGGTTCTCCGGAACACTGCATGAGGCACTCGTCGGGGCGGATGTCTTCATCGGCGTCAGCGCCCCGCA
Source organism: Arthrobacter oryzae (assembly GCF_030812315.1). GTDB lineage: Bacteria > Actinomycetota > Actinomycetes > Actinomycetales > Micrococcaceae > Arthrobacter > Arthrobacter oryzae_B. Next base: position 19,725 of record NZ_JAUSSM010000016.1, read on the forward strand.
CGTGATCGGCGAGGAACAGGTCGCCGCGATGGCTGAGAAGGCGATCGTATTCGCCATGGCCAACCCCACACCGGAAATCGACCCGGTGGTAGCGTCGAAGCATGCGGCAGTGGTGGCTACGGGGCGCAGCGACTTCCCCAACCAGATCAACAACGTACTGGCATTCCCGGGGTTCTTCCGCGGGCTGCTGGACGCCGGCGCCTCGGACATCACGCCGGACATGCTGGTTGCCGCAGCGGAGGCGATCGCCAACCGCGTGGCGGACGATGAACTCAACGCCAGCTACATCATCCCCAGCGTCTTCGACCCCCACGTTGCCGCCGACGTCGCAACCGCCGTGGCAAATGCAGCAAACGCAGCGAACGCAGCGAACGCAGCCAAAGCAGCAAACACTGCCAAAGCAGCCGCGCAGCCTGCCGCCCAGCACGCAACCCTAGAACCCGCCAACGCCTGATTCGCAGCCTAGAAAGGACCCGGACAATGGCTCTCTCAGTCACAGACCCGCAGCCGATTGCACGAGCAGAGGAAATCCTCACCCCGAAGGCACTGGCCTTTGTGGAGGAACTCCACAAGCGGTTTGCGGGCACCCGCGCCGAACTCCTCAAAGCCCGCGTGGCCAAGCGCGAGCAGGTAGCCCGGACCGGAAAGCTTGATTTCCTGCCGGAAACCAAGGATGTCCGCGAGGGCGACTGGAAGGTTGCGCCGGCGCCTGCCGCGCTGCAGGACCGCCGCGTCGAAATGACCGGCCCCGCCTCGCCGGCCAAGATGGCCATTAACGCCCTCAACTCCGGTGCCAAGGTGTGGCTGGCCGACCTCGAGGACGCCAGCACCCCCACCTGGGCCAACGTCATCGACGCGATCCTGAACCTGCGCGATGCCGCCACCGGATCCCTGAGCTACACCTCCCCCGAGGGCAAGGAATACCGGCTCCGCACCGATGCGCCGCTCGCCGTCGTCGTGGCCCGGCCCCGCGGCTGGCACATGGACGAACGCCACCTCCTGCTCGACGGCGAACACACCGTGGGTGCGCTGGTGGACTTCGGCCTGCACTTCTTCCACACCGCCAAGCAGCTGGTCCTCAACGGCCACGGCCCGTACTACTACCTGCCCAAGATGGAAAGCCACCTTGAGGCGAGGCTCTGGAACGAAGTCTTCGTCTTCGCACAGGAGTTCCTGGGCATCCCGCAGGGCACCATCAAGGCCACCGTGCTGATCGAGACCATCCCCGCGGCGTTCGAGATGGACGAGATCCTGTACGAGCTCCGCGACCACGCCGCCGGACTCAACGCCGGCCGCTGGGACTACCTGTTCAGCATCATCAAGTACTTCCGCGACGCCGGAGCGGACTTTGTGCTGCCGGACCGCGCCACAGTGGCCATGACGGCACCCTTCATGCGTGCCTACACCGAACTGCTGGTCAAGACGTGCCACCACCGCGGCGCCTTTGCCATGGGCGGCATGGCTGCCGTTATCCCCAACCGCCGCGAACCCGAGGTCACCGCCCAGGCGTTCGAGAAGGTCCGTGCAGACAAGACGCGCGAGGCCAACGACGGCTTTGACGGCTCCTGGGTTGCCCACCCGGACCTGGTGCCCGTGTGCCAGGAAGTGTTCGATTCCGTCCTCGGGGAGCGCCCCAACCAGCTGGACAAGCAGCGCCCGGAGGTCAGCGTCACAGCGGACCAGCTGCTGGACATCGCCTCGGCTGACGGCACGGTCACGGAGGCCGGGCTGCGCCTGAACCTCTATGTCGCCGTCGCATATACGGCCGTATGGATTTCGGGCAATGGCGCGGTGGCCATCCACAACCTGATGGAGGATGCAGCCACGGCCGAGATCTCCCGATCGCAGGTCTGGCAGCAGATCCGCAACGGCGTGGTCCTGGCCGATACGGGCAACACTGTCACCCGTGAACTGGTCACCACCATCCTTGCCGAGGAAACCGAAAGGCTCCGCGGCGAAGTGGGGGAAGAAACCTTCGCGAAGTATTACCTCGCGGCCAGCGAGCTGATCGCGGATATCTGCCTTTCCGAGGACTACACGGACTTCCTCACCACTCCGGCCTACGAACTGGTGGGCTGAGGCATGGCAGTACCCCCAGGTTCCCTCAGCCCCAACGATCTTGCGCAGATCGACGCGCAGCTGGCCCCTACCGACCAGCTGCTGGAGCGCAATTATCCGGGCGACGACGGCACCCGCCAGCCCTTACATACCGTGTATGTACCGGCGGACCGTTTCACGCCGTCGTTCGCCTCTGAGTGGGGGGCACAGGCGCTGGCGACCGCCGACGCCCACGGCGGCCTGGGCCACCTGGGCCACCTGCTGGGCCAGGACGCCGACCTCGCCGAGGCAGTGGCGTCACGGGTCCAGGCGAAGCTGGAAGGCGAACCGATCGAGGACCTGCGCCTTGACTTCGAAGACGGGTTCGGGGACAGGGGCGACGACGCCGAGGACGCCGCCGCTGTTGAGGCGGCGTCCGCCGTGGCCGAGGCAGTTGCAGCCGGCACAGCGCCCCCGTTCATCGGCATCCGCTTCAAATGCTTCGAAGCGGCCACGCGTGCCCGCGGACTGCGGACGCTGGACCTGTTCGTCTCCGGCCTGGCCTCCGCGGGCGAGTTGCCGCAGGGCCTGATCCTCACCCTGCCCAAGGTCACCACCGTGGCGCAGGTCAAGGCCATGGACTTCGCCGTCTCCCGGCTGGAGGAAGCGCACTCGCTTCCTGCGGGCCGGCTGCGGTTCGAGGTGCAGGTGGAGACGCCGCAGCTCATCCTCGGTCCGGACGGCACGTCACCGGTGGCGCAGCTTCCGCATGCCGTCCCGGGCAGGATCAGCGGCCTGCACTACGGCACCTACGACTACTCCGCCTCCCTGCAGATCTCCGCCGAATACCAGTCCATGGAACACCCTGTAGCGGACTACGCCAAGGAAGTAATGCAGCTGGCGGTGGCCGGAACGGGCATCCGGCTGTCGGACGGCTCCACCAACATCATCCCGGTGGGCGACAACGTGGAAAACGCGTGGCGACTGCACGGCCGGCTGGTGCGGCGTTCCCTGGAACGCGGCTACTACCAGGGCTGGGACCTGCACCCGGCCCAGCTGCCCAGCCGTTTCGCGGCGACCTACGCGTTCTACCGCCAGGGGCTGCCCGCCGCGGCGGCGCGGCTGCGCAACTATGCGGACCGCACTGAAGGCGGGGTCATGGACGAGCCCGCCACCGCCCGCGCGCTGGCCGCGTTCGTGCTGCGCGGCGTCCAGTGCGGCGCCGTGGGCGCCGAAGACGTCCAGGCGCTTGCCGGCGTCGGAATCCCCCAACTCACCGGCCTGGCCCACCCGAGGCTGGCCCACACCATTTCGAAGTAAGGATCCAATGATGGGCAAGTACTACTACCCCCAGGGCGGCCTGCCGCCGCAGACCCACCTCACCACGGAACGGGCCATCGTCACGGAGGCCTACACGGTCATCCCCAAGGGCGTCATGACCGACATCGTAACCAGCACCCTCCCGGGTTTCTCCAACACCCGGTCCTGGATCCTGGCCCGCCCGATCTCCGGGTTTGCCACCACGTTTTCGCAGCTGATCGTGGAGATCGGCCCGGGCGGCGGCGCTCCCAAGGCCGAGTTTGAGCCCGGCGTCGAAGGCGTCGTCTTCGTCACCAAGGGCAAGGTCAACCTGACCCTCGACGGCGAACTGCACCAGCTTGAGGAGGGCGGCTACGCCTACCTGGCCGCCGGTGCTACCTGGGGTCTGGAGAACGTCTCGGATGACATTGTCTCCATCCAATGGATCCGCAAGGCCTACGAGCGGCTTGAGGGCTACGAGGCAAAGTCCTTCGTCACCAGTGATGCCGAGGTGGAACCCACAGCGATGCCGGATACCGACGGCGCCTGGAAGACCACCCGCTTCACGGATTCCAGCGATCTGGCCCACGACATGCAGGTGAACATTGTGACGTTCCAGCCGGGCGGGGTCATCCCGTTCCCGGAGACCCACGTCATGGAACACGGCCTGTACGTCCTCGAGGGCAAGGCCATGTACCTCCTTAACAACGACTGGGTTGAGGTGGAGGCCGGCGACTTCATGTGGCTGCGCGCCTTCTGCCCGCAGGCCTGCTATGCCGGCGGCCCGGGCCAGTTCCGTTACTTGCTGTACAAGGACATGAACCGCCAGATCCGGCTGACCTAGCCCGGGCTCTTTCCCCCAACTGACTCGCAGTTAACGTCGCCAAACCGCGGTTTCGCGACGTTAACTGCGAGTCAGTTGGGTTAGTGGGAACTTAGCCGACACCGCATCCGACAGCTATTGACGCCTCCGGACGGGCTGAGGAACATGAGTTCCGTGGCTTGGATTCGCACCCTGCTGTTCCGGCTCGTCGCCGCAGCAACGGCCGCCGGGCTCGCAGGCGCACTCGGCGGCTGCACTGCGGCCCCGAATCCCCCTGAGCAGCTCCCTTCCACCGCCCGGCTGGCGGAAGCGCTGGAAGAATTCAGCAACAGGATGCTCGACGACGGCGCCCCCGCGGTCCTCATGCAGGCCAAAGTGCGTGGCGAGGAATGGTCCCGGGCTTCCGGTGTCAGGAGCCTGGAGAGCCAGGAGCCGGTTGAGATTACGGATTCCCTGCACGTCGCCAGCGTGACCAAGAGCTTCGTGGCGGTGTCCGTACTCAAGCTGGCCGCAGAGGGAAGGCTGGGACTCGACGACCCCGTCAGCAAGCATTTGCCGGAGTTTGACAGCATCATGCACCCGCCCGGGCCGGTCACGATCCGGCGGCTGCTCCAACACGAGTCCGGGATGCCGGATTACGGCATCCCGCTCCTTCAGCAGGGGAGCCTGCGTGACGTGCTTGCGACCAGCTGGAGCCACCGGGACCTCCTCGCCCTGGCGGCGACCCAGCGGTGGGAACGACGACTGGGACAGGGTTTTGAGTACTCGAACACGAACTACGTCGCACTGGGCATGGTTGTGGAACGGCTGCGCGGGAGGCCCATCGGTGATGTAATTCGGTCTGACATTGTCGAACCGCTCGGCCTCACTGCCACCAGGATGACCGACCGTGGCCCGTCCCCGCCCTCGCTGGTGCATGGATACGTCACCATCTTCGGCGAGCGCCTGGACGTCAGCTACCCTGCCCTTCACTCAGGTGCCGCCGCCAGCGGTCTCGTATCCAGCGTCGACGACGTGGACACCTTCTACGCCGCGCTACTGCAGGGCCGCCTGCTCCCGGCGGCCATGGTGACGGAAATGCAGAGCCCACTCTACGCCCGATACGGTTTGGGCATCCGGCGCTGGAACGATACCTGCACCAACAACTACTACTACGGCCATGCCGGTGACACTGCCGGGTACGGCACCGTTTCCATGTCCAGCGCGGATGGGACCCGGCAGGCAACAGTCTCCCTCACGTATCCGCCGGAGCCTCACAGCGTCACCGGCAACGGCATTGTGGACGAGTTGCTGGGCGTAGTGGAGGAAGCCCTCAACAACAGCTGTTAGGAACGCCGCCGCCCCACGCGGTGACCGGCCCAGAAGGTGAGCGCCAGCAACCCGACTCCGGCCAGCACCAGGCCTGCCTTGGTCCGGGCGCTGAGGAAGAAGATTCCGTCAGGCAGGAAGGCCTGTGAGGACAGCGGCGCGTAGGCAAACCAGCCGAATGATTCCTGGCCGGTTCCTGTGATGGCGAGGAGGGAACCCGCAATCAGCAGCGCCAGGGCGCCGATCGGCACCGCAATCCTGGCGATGCGGGTGGTACGGGCGGGCCGCCGGTCATCATCCCCCAATGAGTCCATGGACCAACCATAGCGCCGAAGGACTCTTCTGGCGGCACCCCAGCGGACGTAGAGTGAAGCATGCCCACCACAGCCGGCGAGGTCCTGACAAACTACTTGGCCCAGCAGCTTGCCGAGCTCAGGCATCAGGAGCCCTTGGTGCGACGGGAAGAGCCGGACTCTGTCCATCAGATGCGGATGTGCGCCCGCCGGCTGCGGTCGGTGCTGGCAACAGGGCAGAAGCTCTTCAACGACGGCGCCGTTTCTGAGGTGAGGGCTGAACTGCGGTGGCTCTCCGAGGTGCTCGGTTCTGCCAGGGATCCGGAAGTGATCCACGACCGGCTCCGGGAGCTCCTGGCCAAGGAGCCGGACGCGCTGGTCTTCGGACCGGCGGCCCAGCGGATCGGCAACGAACTCGATGCCACCTCCGCTGCGGGCCGGCGCGCCGTCCTGGAGGCCCTCGACGGCGACCGTTACGCCAGCCTCATCTCCCGCCTTGAAGCGCTGATGCAGGCTCCGCCGCTGACAGAGAAAGCTGCAGGGGACGCGCGCAAGACCACGCGGAAGCTGGTGTCCAGGGACACCAAAAGGGTCCGGCGCAGGGTACGGGAGTTGGAGGCACGGCCGGATGGCGGCAGCGGCGAAGCCAGCCCTGCGCCGGGCGGCCCGGCCCGCGACGCCGGCCTTCACGAAGTGCGCAAGGCTGCCAAGCGGCTCCGGTACGCTGCCGAGGCCGCCGAGCCGGTGGCGGGCAGGAAGGCCGCCAGAATGGCCAAACGTGCGCACAAACTGCAGCAGATCCTTGGCCTTCACCAGGACAGCGTGGTGGCAAGGAAGCTCCTCGCCGATCTTGGCGCCCGGGCCTTCCGCAGCGGCGAGAACGGCTTCACGTACGGACGGCTGCACGCACAGGAAGAAGCCCTTGCGGACCGGTCCGAGGCCAAATTCAGGAAGGCCTGGAAGAAGTTTCCCGGCAGCTAATCCGGGAACCAAAGCCGGGGACTAAGGCTGCAGCACGACCTTGATGCAGCCGTCCTCCTTCTTCTGGAATTTCTCGTACATGGCCGGGGCCTCGTCCAGTCCCACCCGGTGCGTTACAAGGTCCATGGTGCCCAAGGGATCAGCATCGTCTTCCACGAGGGGCAGCAGCTGGTCGGTCCAGTTCCGGACGTTGCACTGGCCCATCCGAAGCTGGATCTGCTTGTCGAACATCGACAGCAGCGGCATCGGGCTGGCCTGTCCCCCATATACGCCGCTCAGGGAAACCGTGCCTCCCCGGCGGACGGCGTCGATGGACGTGTGCAGGGCAGCGAGGCGGTCCACACCCGCCGTTTCCATGGCCTTTTGCGCCAATTTGTCCGGCAGGAGTCCCAGCGCCTGGTGCGCAAAGCCAGCGATCGGGGATCCGTGCGCCTCCATGCCGACGGCGTCAATCACCGAATCGGGGCCCCGCCCACCGGTCGCCTCACGGAGTTCATCGGCAATGCCCTTGGCATAGTCCAGTGTTTCGATGCCATGCCGGGCTGCCATCGCGCGCCGCTCGGGGACGGGATCCACTCCGATGACCCGCAGACCGAAGTGCTTTCCGATGCGTGTGGCGAACTGCCCCACCGGGCCGAGGCCAAACACGGCCAGCGTGCCGCCCGCCTCGGTATCCGCGTATTTCACTGCCTGCCAGGCGGTGGGCAGGATGTCAGAGAGGAACAGGTAGCGTTCATCCGGAAGTTCCGTGCCTACCTTGATGGGCCCGTAGTCCGCGTGGGGTACGCGCAGGTATTCGGCCTGGCCTCCCGGAACCGACCCGTACAGCTCCGAATATCCGAAAAGGGCAGCGCCGGAGCCCTTGTCCTTCACCTGGGTTATCTCGCATTGTGACTGCAGGCCGCGTTGGCACATGAAACAGGTTCCGCAGGCGATGTTGAACGGGATCACCACGCGGTCCCCTTTGGAAAGGTTCGTGACTGAGCTTCCCACTTCCTCCACGATGCCCATGGGTTCGTGCCCGATGACATCACCTTTGTGCATATAGGGACCGAGGACCTCATAGAGGTGCAGATCCGATCCGCAGATTGCCGTGGAGGTGATGCGGATGATTGCGTGCGTGGGCTCCTGGATTATCGGGTCCGGAACGTTCTCGACGCTGACGGAGCGTTTGCCTTGCCAGGTAAGTGCCTTCATGGTGCGCCTTTCTGTCAATGTGCGCCGACCTTCCAACAGGCCACTTCGACCGTAACGCCGATCAACGGCGAAGAAAAGATCAGTAAGCTTATTGTTTTACGAAACACAAAAACTAAGCAAACTGAGCAAATCCCTTGCCTGCGGACGCGTCGGATCATAGCGTTGGATCATCCCGAGCATCGAGGAAAGGCAACGACAATGACGCTGTACCAGCCAGAACCGGTGGAAATTTCCACACGGATGCGTCCCGGCGAGTGGACCGAATCGAGCCTTGAAGACCTGGTCACGTCCTACCGGGCCAAGCTCATGGAAATGGGGGCGGGGCCCGCCGATGTGATCACCGAGGTTGAACGCGACGACGACGGCTCCGTCAGCGTTGCGGTGTCCTGGAACAAGGGCGACATCGCCGACGCCTAGGACCTTGCGGCGAGCCTGCCTACGGCGCTGTCTCGCAGGTTCGCCAGCAGGTCCCGCGGATTTTCATAGATTTCCACCGCACCAGCCTCCATCAGTTCGCCCGCGCTGGTGCCGCCGCAGGTGAGGCCTATCGTGGGCATGCCGAGCTTGCCGGCAGCGTACACGTCCCACACGGCATCCCCGACATAAACCGCATCCCCGGCCTGCAGGCCAACGGCCTCCAGGGCCGCCTCCAGGATGTCCGGGTCCGGCTTGCTTTCCTTGGCATCATTGGCGCTCGTGGCGGCATGGATGAAGGAATCGGCGCGGAGCGTCGAGCGCAGCACCTCCAGGTCCTGCGCTCGGGCCGAAGATGCGAGCGCGACGGCGAAGCCGCTTTCATAGCACTGGGCCAGGAGGTCCCGCGCTCCGTCGAACGGGCGCAGCGCGGGCCAGAAGGTGGCGAATACCGCACCGTGGGCGGCCATGATGGACTCGTCGAGGGCCTTGTCACGGCCAGCCGGGAGAAGCCGGTCAACAAGCTTGTCCCCTCCCATACCCACCGAGCGGTGGATGGACGCCATCGGAACATCCAGGCCTGCCTGCCTGAAGGCCTGCCACCACGCCAGAGTATGTATATAGCTCGAATCCACCAGGGTCCCGTCGACGTCGAAGAGAACGCCGCGTGTCCGCCGCGCGCCGGATCCGATGTTGGGCATGGCCACCTTAGGGCTCAGTGATGCGTACGGGCTCGCTTTTGACCTGTGCTTCCCGTTGGCCGCCCGGACCCCAGAACGCCTATGTTCTTCGGAGCCTTGATGTGTTGCCGCACGGGCGGCTGCTTGAGCGGCTCGGAGTCCTGGCTCTCGCTAAGGTCCCGGATCAGGCCGGTCCCCGCAATCTCCCTGGCTTTGGCCACGCCTGCTGCTGCGGCGCGCTTGGTGGGAAAGGTCACCGAGATGGCCATCAAGGCTCCGGTACCGTCGATAAGCTTGACGCGGTAGCCGCCGTCGGGGGCATCAACCAGCTCGAAATATCCAGCCATTGCAACTCCTCCGTCTTTACCCCAACCTGAGGTATTAGTAAGTATACTTACCTCTGCTGGATAAGGAAGGCCCGAGGATATCCAGGCGACGGCCATCTAGCCGTTGACTACCGAAAGAACATTGCCGGCGGGGTCCGGCCGTCGGAGACGTCCAGCCCCAGTGTCTCCCCTTGCCACAAGCCTGGACCCTTGGCGAAGGCCCGCCGGTTCCGGACTAGAGTGCTGCGGTTTGGCAAAGAACCTGGCGCTGACGGCCCAGTCCTTCGATTTCCACCTCCAGTACATCGCCGTCTTGGAGGTAGGGAAAGCGCCCGGAGAGGGCCACGCCCTCCGGGGTCCCGGTCAGGATGACGTCGCCGGCCTCCAGGACCATGAACTGGCTCAGGTGGTGCACGATGGCGGGAACGTCGAAAATGAGGTCCGCCGTGGACGAGTCCTGGCGCAGCTCGCCGTTGACCCAGGTCCGCAGCCGAAGGTCGGCGGGGTCCAGGTCTGCGGCCGGGACGAACCACGGCCCAAGGGGCGTGGACGCAGGGAGCGACTTTCCTTTGACCCACTGTCCTGCCGCGCCGGGCAGCTGGTAGTCCCGCTCTGAAAGGTCGTTGGCCAGCACATAGCCGGCGATGCGGTCAGCGGCCTCGTCGACCGACGTCAGGTAGGAGGTGCGCCGCCCGATCACCACGGCCAGCTCGACTTCCCAGTCGTACTTTCGGGACCGCGGCGGGATGGGGGCGTCGTCGAACGGCCCTGCCACCGTGTTGCTTGGCTTAAGGAACACCACCGGCACCTCCGGCACGGCGACTCCCGACTCGGCCGCATGGCCGGCGTAATTCAGGCCGATGCCCACCACGGCACCTGGGCGGGCCAGCGGAGTGCCCGTGCGAAGGGCGCCTGCGTCGGAAATCTCGGCCAGTTCCCCGGCCGCGAGCGCATCGCGGACCTGATCGACGCCGCCGCGTTCCAGGAACGTTCCGTCGATGTCGGCGGCCAGACCGGCGAGGGAATACCACTTCCCGTCCGAGTCCGGCCCGCCGGGCTGAACGGCAGGCTGTTCCCTGCCTGGATCTCCGAGACGCGCAAATTTCACCGGTCAACACTCCTTCGTGCCTGCTCCGAATAGGTTCGTGACCATGGAACCACGCAGCGGCCCCGGGTCCCCAGCTGAACCAAATGTGACCGCGCGGCAAGCCGAGCTGCCGGGCCGCCACGCGGCAAGCCGAGCTGCCGGGCGGGCGGACGGCAAGCCGAGCCGCCGCCCGCTAGCTCCCGTGCACCGGCGTATCGCTGCGCTGCACGCTGTCCTCGTGCAGTTCCAATGCACTCATGATCAGCGCGAAGTGGCTGAAGGCCTGCGGGGTGTTCCCCAGCTGTCGGCCGCTGTCGACTCCCCATTCCTCGCTCAGGAGACCTACGTCGTTGCGCAGCGCCAGGAGCCGTTCGAATAGCTCCTTGGCCTCGTGGCGCCGGCCCACCCCGATGAGCGCTTCCACCAGCCAGAAAGAACAGGCGAGGAAGACGCCTTCGTTCCCGGGAAGGCCGTCGTCGGCTTCCTCCGTCCGGTAGCGCAGCAGGAAACCGTCGTGCGTAAGTTCGCGCTGCACGGCCTCAATGGTGCCCACCACCCTGGGGTCGTCCGCCGGCAGGAAGCCGACGCGGGGTATGAGCAGAAGGCTGGCGTCCAGCTCCGGCCGCCCGTAGGACTGCACGAACGTGTTCCGCTCTGTGTCGAAGCCGTTGGCCATGACATTGGCGTGGATGGTGTCCCGCAGTTCCTCCCAGCGGTCAGCCGGACCAACCAGCCCGAAATCCCGCACCCCCTTGACCATCCGGTCGGCCGCAACCCATGCCATCACCTTTGAGTGCGTGAAGTGGCGGCGGGGGCCGCGCATCTCCCATAGGCCGTTGTCGGGCCGCTGCCAGGCACCCTCAAGGTGTTCCATGAGCGCAACCTGGACGTCCCACGCCTCGTCGCTGTGCTTCAGCAGGGAGTACCTTGTCAGGGACAGGCAATCCAGGACCTCGCCCCAGACGTCCAGCTGAAGCTGGCCGGCGGCGCCGTTGCCGATCCGCACCGGGGCGGACTTTTCGTAGCCCTGCAGCCACGGGAGCTCCATCTCCGGCAGCCTCCGCTCCCCGTGGATCCCGTACATGATCTGCAGGTCCGCGGGGTCGCCGGCTACTGCCCGCAGCAGCCAGTCGCGCCAGGAGGCTGCCTCTTCGGTGTAGCCGGCGGCAAGCAACGCCTGCAGCGTAAGCGTTGCGTCCCGGAGCCAGCAGTACCTGTAGTCCCAGTTCCGGGAGCCGCCCAGCTGTTCCGGCAGGGACGTGGTCACAGCGGCCACAATCCCGCCCGTTGGATCGTAGGTCAGTGCCTTGAGCGTGATCAGCGAACGCTGGATGGCCTCACGGTAGGGGCCGGTGATGGTGCATTTCGCGGACCAATCCAGCCAGAACGTCTCCGTGGCCGCCAGGACGGCCTCTGGGTCGATGTACGGCGGGCGGTACAGGTGGCTCGGTGTCCAAGCCAGCACAAAAGGCACCCTCTCGCCCGCGCGGACGGTGAAGTCGCTGACTGTCCGCATGCGTTCGCCACGCAGCGGAGCTTCTGTGACGAGGTAGGCGGCATCCGGACCGGCGATGGCATGGATGCCATGGTCATCGTGCCGGACCCACGGCACGATGTGGCCGTAATCGAACCTCAGCGCCAGTTCGCCGCGCATCCGGACGGAACCGTGCACGCCCACCACGATCCGCACAATGTCCGCCACACGGTCACGCGGGGGCATGAAGTCGATGACTTTCACGGTGCCGGAGGGCGTTTCCCATTCGGTCTCCAGAATGAGGGTCCCCTTGCGGTAATGGCGGCGGGTGCAGTCTCCGCCGCCCGCAGGCGCCAGCAGCCACCGGCCCGACTTCGGCGTGTCGAGCAGCGCGTTGAAGCAGGCCGGCGAGTCGAACCGCGGGAGGCACAGCCAGTCGATGGAACCCTCCGTGCTGATGAGTGCCGCCGTGTGGAGGTCACCCACCACCGCGTAGTCCTCTATGCGTGCCATGGGACATACAGTGCCACACGCCGCCCCGGCAGACTACTATCCATGGCATGCTGCAAGGGAATGTCGGAGGCTCGTGTCCGACCATATCCGTACGCGCGGCAGACTGACGGCGAGGGGCAACTTGGGGATCCACATCGGCACGTCCGGCTGGAGCTACGACCACTGGGAGAACGTGCTCTACCCGCCGGGACTGCCGGCGCGCGACCGGCTGGCGCATTATGTGGCGCGCTTCAGTACCGTGGAGCTGAACGCGAGTTTCTACCGCTGGCCACGGGATACCACCTTCGCGAGCTGGCGCCGCCGCCTCCCTGCGGGATTTGCCATGTCGGTCAAGGCCCCGCGCGGCCTGACTCATGGGAAGAAGCTGTACAGCCCCGAAGTCTGGGTGGAGCGGATCATCAGGTGCTGGCATGAGCTGGGCGACAAACGGGCGGTGCTGCTGGTCCAGCTCCCGCCTGATTTTGCCCGGGACGATGCCCGCCTTGGCTACTTCCTGGCGGCCTTGCCGTGGTGGGTCCGGGTTGCGGTGGAGTTCCGGCACCCCAGTTGGGACCATCCCGACGTGTATGCCCTGCTTGAGCGGCACGAGGCTGCCTATTGCATCATGAGCGGTGCAAACCTTCCGTGCATCCTGCGGGCTACGGCGCCGTTCGTGTACGTCCGCCTGCATGGCCCGGACCACCAGTACCTCTACGGGGGCTCGTATTCGGAGGATGACCTTCGGTGGTGGGCAGACCGCGTCCGGGAGTGGCAGGGCTCCGGCAAGGACGTATACGTCTATTTCAATAACGACGGCGGCGGCAACGCCGTGCGGAACGCCGACACATTGCGGTGGCTGCTCGGGGAAGGCTGACTCACCTGCGCCGGTCCCTTGGTCGTCAGCTCCCGCTGCGCCGCCGGCCGGTTGTTACGGTGAAGAGCCTTTGTCGCCGCCAGCGGTCGCCGGAGGCCCCCCTTGTGGCAGAGTGGAGGCATGGAATTGGCGTCGCAGGAATCATCGTTGCCCGGAACCCACGCGCTCCGGGTGGCGCACAAGGTCTCGGATACGGTCAACGGTGTCCGCATCCAGCTGGCCCGGCGCTGGAATTTTGCCCCGCAGACCGTTGCCTACCAGGGGTACGGCTCCACGTCTTGGGTGCGGGTCCTTGGCCGCGTAGTGCTGACCAGCAAGCTGAAACCGGGCAGCCGCGCCGAGCACGCGGCGAAGAACGGCAACCAGAATGTCCGCGGCTGGAGGGCGTTCACCAGTGTGCCCCTGCAGTTTACGGATGTGGACATCGAAATCGAGGGTGTGACCACCCGCGTGAAGGCGGACCGTGGCGGGCTGGTGGACACAGTGGTGAACGTTCAGCTATCCCCGGGCTGGCACACCGCAACGCTGCGCGCCGAAGGGACCGAGGCCGTGAAGGCCAGCATCCTGGTCATTGGCCCGGACACCAAGTTCGGGATCGTGTCCGACATCGACGACACTGTGATGGTCACGGCGCTCCCCCGGCCCTTCCTGGCCCTGTGGAACACCTTTGTGCTTAGCGAGCGGGCGCGGATGGCCACCCCCGGCATGCCGGTGCTGATGGACAGGCTGGTGGTGGAACACCCCGACGCCCCTGTGATCTACCTTTCCACCGGACCATGGAACGCGGCACCAACGCTGGCGCGGTTCCTGAGCCGCAACATGTACCCGGCCGGCCCCCTGCTCCTGACGGACTGGGGCCTGACCCAGGACCGCTGGTTCCGCAGCGGCCAGGAGCACAAGAACGGCAACCTGGACCGGCTGGCCAAGGAATTCCCGGATGTGCGGTGGCTGCTGATCGGCGACAACGGCCAGCACGACGAACAGATCTACTCACGGTTTGCCAGGGACCACGGCGACCGCGTTGCCGCCATTGCCATCCGCCAGCTATCCGTTGGCGAATCAGTGCTGGCTGGTGGCCATTCTGAAACCGGGGACCACAGCGCCTCTGCCGTCCCGTGGATCTACTCCCCCGACGGCGCAGGGATCACCAAGGGCCTGGCCGACCTGAAACTGGTCTGACCGAAGACACACTCTTCCCCGGCACCCCCAGCGCGCACCTGAGGCGCGGGTGGGTCAGGCCACCGGCTCGGGTTCCCCTTCAGCCGCGGGCGGTTTAGTCGGTTGGGCGGGGGCGGAACCGCCACCGGCTTCTTCCGTCTCGGCGGTGGCCACCGCGGCGGCCTGCAGCCGCTCGGCCTGCAGCTCCTGCAGCCAGTAGTACGATGCCTTTGGCGTCCTGTCCAGCGTGTCGAAGTCCACATGCAGGAGGCCGAACGGCTGTTTGTAGCCGGCTGACCATTCGAAGTTGTCCAGCAGGGACCACACGTAATAACCGCGCAAGTCCACCGATTCCGCAGGACCGCCGGGAGACGTTGCCATCAGGGCGCTGGAAATGTGTTCGGCAAGATAACGCAGCCGGCGTTCGTCCGGAATGATGGTCCGGCCCCCGGCCTTGTCCCGAATCACAACATCCTCAAAGCTCGCTCCGCCTTCCGTGATGAAGACGGGCGGAAGGCCGGGGTAGCGTTCCGCCATTTCCGCGAGTGCCACTTGCATGTAATCAGGCCGGATCGGCCAGCCGTAAGCGGTTGTTTCCGAATCAGGGAAGGCTGTGATGTGGAAAGGTGCACCCGGTGCGGTGCCGCTGAGATCGTCCCCCATAGCCTCTGCCATGCCCGCGGGTACAGCTCCCTCGCCGGGGCCGGCGGCGACACGGGTTGGCATGTAGTAATTCAGTCCGTAGAAGTCCATTGGCTGCGAAATCAGTTCCATGTCTTCGTCGGAGGGGCTGAACGGCGTGAAGAACGTGGCAGCCCGGATGACGTCCGGGTACTTTCCGAGCAGGACAGGGTCGGCGAACAGCCTGTTCTGGAAGACGTCCATCAGCCCCGAGCTCAGCTTGTCCAGTGGATTGCCCGAGGCGGGAATCATGGGCGAGTACACATTTGTCATGCCGATCTCGCCGGGGACTTTTGCTGCTCGCAGCGCCTGCATTGCCAGGCCGTGGCCAAGCAGCTGGTGATGGACGGTGGGCAGGGCCTGCAGGAGCTGCGATTCGCCCGGCGCATGAAGGCCTAATGCGTAGCCGTTGGTGGTCAGGGTGGCCGGTTCATTGACCGTCACCCAGCGGGCCACCCTGTCTCCATATGCCGCAGCCGCGATCGCGGCGAACTCCCCCAGCCGGTAGGCCGTATCTCGTATCATCCAGCCTCCGGCCTCGTCCAAGGGAAGCGGCGTGTCCCAGTGGTAGAGGGTCACCATCGGCGAAATACCGCTGGCGAGCAATTGGTCCAGCAGTCTGTCGTAGAAATCGAGCCCCGCCCTGTTGACCGGGCCCTTGCCGCCCGGCTGGATACGGGACCAGGACAGTGAGAACCGGTAGGAGTCGATTCCCAGTTCCTTCATCAACGCAACGTCTTCGGGCATGCGGTGGTAGTGATCGCAGGCCACTGCGGGGCTGTGGTCCTCCACGATCGCTCCCGGCTTCTTCGCGAAAATGTCCCAGCCGGATGGTCCCCGGCCGTCTTCGTCCAAGGCACCCTCGATTTGGAAGGCGGCGGTTGCGACCCCCAAAGTGAAGGACGGGGGGATCATGGCGGCCATTTCTTTGGCGGAAAAGTTCATCGGCTTGACCCCTTATGTAGTTACCGGTGGTGGATTGATATTAGTGCACCGTCGTGTCCGACCCGAAGAGGAATTCCTTGGCGTGCAGCAGGGCTTTTTTGAAGGCATCGTTGCGGAGGGTGATCAGGTGCTCCGTGTCATTGGCCGCCGGTTCAAGGTAACCGGTAAATCCTGGCCGCAGCACCCAGATGTCACCCGTCGGCGGCAGATAGAAGACCCCAAAGGACCGGTGCTGAGGATCGTCCGGCGTCCAGATCGGGACAACCGCGAGTGCCGCGCCGTCTCCGGATGGATCCACTGCGCCCGTGGGAGCGGCTCCTCATGGGCCTCGGGGTCCAGGAACGGGGCTGTACCCGCACCCCACCTTTGCTCAAAGCGTTCATGGAACGCCGGAATCAGGTGGGAATCATAACGGCGCCAGGCGCTCATGGACTGCTCCTTCTCTGCTATTGGATGCCCGCTATCCGGCGCCTGCCCGCGGGCCGCGTTCCCAGAGGACGGGTGTAACCCGCAGCAGCGGTGGCTGCTGCGCACGGACTCGGCGGACCGGCACCTCCTGCGGCGCGCCGAGGCCGGTGGTCGGCGCGGACAGCCTTTTGTCGTATTCGGCACGGACCCCCGGATCCCCCAGTACAGCAAATGCCTCCATGATCTCCAGCAGGCCTCCGTTGCCGGGACCAGCAGTCCCGCTGCCGCCGTCGTCGACGTCCGGGTGGTGGATCCTCATCAAGGCCCGGTATGCGCGCGCGATTTCCTGCCGTGTGGCCGTCCTGTCCACCTTCAGCACTTCGTAATAGTCACGCGGTTGGTTGCTCATGGCCGTGGTCCGTGGCGGGGAGGGTGCCGTCCTAACGGCAACCTCCCCGGCCTTCATTCCCGACTAGCTGCTGATTTCGTGCATGCCTTCCTGCTTGGATTCGATTTCAATCTTGCGCGGTTTGGCCTGCTCGGCGATCGGGATGCGGAGGGTCAGGACGCCGGCGTTGTAGCTGGCCTTGACGTTGTCCGTGTCCAGGGTGTCGCCGAGGATCAGCTGGCGGCTGAAGACGCCGCGGGGGCGCTCCGAAAAGACCAGCTCCACATTGGGCTGAGTCTGATCGCGCCGTTCAGCCCGCACAGTCAGCACGTTCCGCTCAATATTGAGGTCCACAGAGTCGACGTCGACTCCTGGCAGATCGAACGAGACCACGAACTCCCCGTCTTCCTGCCAGGCGTCCATCGGCATGGCCGCGGGCCGGGCAGCGGTTCCAAAGACCTGCTGGGTAAGCCTGTCCAGTTCACGGAACGGGTCCGTACGCATCAACATCATTTCCCACTCCTTCGACAATGTGGTTGTTGCACTATTCTCTCTTTGCTAGCCCGCCCTAATCTATGGTGACGGGTATAGATTTTTTATAGCACCAGTGAGAGACTGTGGCAAGGGCAACGAACGAAAAACCGAGGAGGACCATGGCAGCGCGTGGTGCGGAGACCGGCGTGTATGCCATCTCCGTGGTGGCCCACCTGGTGGGCACAGGCCAACAGAACATCAGGCTCTACGAACGGAAGGGCCTGCTCACGCCGGACCGCACGTCCGGCGGGACACGGCAGTACAGCGACTCGGACCTCGCCGTGCTGAAACGCATCGGCGAGCTATTGGACGAAGGGCTCAACCTTGCCGGCATAGCGAAAGTGCTGGAACTTGAGGCGGCCAACGCAAGGCTCCGGGCCGAGCTGAAAAGGGCCCGCACACGCCCGCAGGGCCCGGGGTCACCAGGAGCAACAGGGTCACCAGGAGCATCAGGGTCACCAGGAGCATGAGGGGCCTGGGCCCTGCTTACTTCCGGCCGCCGGCAAGCAGGTAGGACTCCTCGAGAAGTTCCGCCAGTTCCTGCACATCGATCCGGTCAAGCCGGACCAGGACCAGCTGCGATGAGCGCTCGTGGTGAGGGGTCCAGAAGTACGTGGCGGGGTCCGTCCCGGCGAGCGCTTCCCGCTCCGCGGTCTTGACGGTCAGGACGCCGTCCTCCCAGATCCTGGCCATGAGCGTCCGGGCAAACCACGCAGGCTGGTTCCAGCTGGGACGCTCGGTGACATCCGGCAGGGCGAGGCAGATGCGCCGGACGTCCTCTTCGCTGGCCATTCTTCGCTAGCCTTCCACCGTATCGGCCTTGGACAGTTCGCCGGTGATCTGCTCGCCCGGGACGCGGGCCGTGCGCCAGGTATCCACGGCGATGACGGCTCCCAGCACAACGAAGGAGATGAACAGTGAGGCCAGGGCGTCGCTGACCCAGTGATACCCCAGGTAGAGCCGGCTCACCGAGGCCAGGACAATCCCGACGGCGGCGGCGGCGAAGCCAGCCACAGCCGGCCACGTGCTTTGGCGCCGCGAGAATATGAGGAACGCTGTGATCAGGAGGAAATCGCAGGCACCGAGCACATGCCCGGAGGGGAAGGAGAACGTGACGTCGGGACCAAACAGCATAAGGTCCAGGGGCGGACGCTGGCGGTCCACCGCCCGCCCGATGATCTGGGCCAGCGCCACGCCCGTAAGCATGGCTCCGGCCAGCAGCAGGGGGCGCCAGGCGTGCTTGGCGGCGAGGCCCCAGGCCACGGTGACCACCAGGATGATGATAGGCAGCGCCACGGGTCCGAAAACGATCGCAAGGAAGATCATGACGGCGGTGAGCGGTTCCGAGCGCTGACCGAGCAGCCAGGCGCGGGCGGGTTCGTCGAGGCCGGTCAGCCCGTCCCTTCCAAGGACATCCGCGAGAGTCAGCGCGAACAAACCGGCACCCAGGACCATCAGGAGCAGGGCGATCCGGTACAGGTTCTTCCGGGACGCCGCGTTCATGTACCGCTCTTCAACCACGAACTTGTCGTGGAAGACCTGCCACCAGTGCGGCGATTTCCGTGATCGATCTTCAGCCATTTCACGCCCCGCTTCAGCATTCCTCAACGATGTTCTCCGCTGAGATTATCCCGGTTCCGCCGTTTTGGCTCGCGGCGGACCGCCGACGGCCGGCCGCTACCTGCCGGATGTCCGGAGAGCATGGATCCGGCGGTAGCCTGACTGGATGGGTGCCATGAACGAACTGATTGACCGGGCCGCCGTCGGTTTGCTGGTCCGGGTGCTGGCCGAGGCGTCACCCGGCACGTCCTGGGCGAACGCGACGGCTGCCGGCGGCGCGCTGGACCACCTCAGCCTCCGCGGACGCACGGACCACGTGAGCCGGGGACTTTTGGCGGACATCGCCGAGGCAGCCGGCCCGCAGGCAGAGTACCCGACCGCGGCGCGCATCTTCCGCCGCGCCCTCCAGGACGCCGACTTCACGGGCTGGACCCTCTGGCCCGTCACCGAAACGGCCGTGACGCTGGCCCTGGCTTCAACGGACCCCGGCGATTTCGAAGACTGCCTGCGGCTTCTCGCCGAACTGACTCCGCGGCTGACCGGCGAATTCGCGATCCGGCGGCTTCTCGCCGCAGACCTGGACCGTTCCCTCGCCGTCGTGCTGACGTGGACGGCCCACGCCGACGAGCACGTCCGCCGCCTCGCCAGCGAAGGCACCCGCCCCTACCTTCCGTGGGCTGTCCGGATTCCCGGCCTGGTGGAGCGGCCAGAGGCAACGATTCCGATCCTCGACGCCCTGTACCGGGACCCGCACGAGTATGTCCGGCGCTCGGTGGCAAACCACCTCAACGACCTGGCACGCCACTCCCCCGAGGCGGTGCTGGCCGCGGCTGCGGCCTGGGCCGCGGAACCGGACGCCAATACGCCCTGGGTGATCCGGCATGGACTGCGCACCCTGGTCAAGAAAGCCCACCCGGGCGCCCTGGCCCTGCAGGGGTTCGCTCCGGCGTCGCTCACAGTAACAGCGCCGAGGCTGGACCGGAGCGTCGTGGCGCTGCCGGCTGACCTCGCCTTCGAATTCGAGATCTCAAACACGGGTTCCGACCCGGCCAGGCTCGCGGTGGACTACATCGTGCACTACATGAAGGCGAACGGGTCGCAGTCGGAAAAGGTCTTCAAACTGGCGGCCCTGACCCTGCATCCCGGCGAAACCAGGACAGTATCCAAGAGCCACGCCTTCCGGCAGATGACCACGCGCGTGCACCACGCTGGCAATCATGGCCTGGAACTTCAGATCAACGGCGTCCGCTACGCGCATACCGAGTTCGTCGTCGAAACTTAACGCCGGCAGCCTCGGACGTCAGGTGGGCCGGAGACGGGGACGGTAGCGGCCCGCGGCAACGGCCGTCGGCATAAATGTGATTTGACTCACAAGACCGCGCCCGTTATGCTCATTTCGTTGTTAGCGCTAACATATCTATCGTCTTTGTGGACTCAAACTCCCGGAACCGGCCGATGCGGCCGGCCCCGGAAACGAAATACTTGTGGTGACGGATCTCCGGGTCCGGCACCAATCGACCGGCTCCCACCGGCCGGCCCCCGGCCGGGAAGCGCAGATGCCTCCCGGCTCAGTACAAATTCGCGGACTGCGTTGTCCGCGGAAGGAGATAAACGTGAGAATCAAGAAACTCCTGGGCGCAATCGCCGTCGTCCTCGCAGTCACAGTGGGGGCCACGGGGTGCGGAAGCCGGGGCGGAGCGGCCAGTCCTACCGGCAGCGCCGATGCAGCGGGCTCGCTCGTGGGCATTTCAATGCCCACCCAGACCTCCGAACGCTGGATCGCGGACGGCAAGAACGTCTCCGATTCGGTCACGAAACTGGGCTACAAGGCTGACCTGCAGTTCGCCAATGACGACATCCCCACGCAGGTCTCGCAGATCGAAAACATGCTCACGAAGGGCGCCAAAGCGCTCATCATTGCGGCCATTGACGGCACCACGCTGACCGACGTCCTCGCCAAGGCGAAAGAGCAGAACGTGAAGGTGATCGCCTACGACCGCCTGATCAACGGCACTGAAAACGTGGACTACTACACCACGTTCGACAACTACACCGTGGGCGTCCAGCAGGCCACGTCACTGCTGACCGGCCTGGGCCTACTTGACGCCAGCGGCAAGAAGGTCGAAGGCAAGGGCCCGTTCAATGTGGAGCTTTTCGCCGGCAGCCCGGATGACAACAACGCCAACTTCTTCTGGACCGGCGCCATGGACACGCTCCAGCCGTTCCTGGATGCCGGAACCCTGAAGGTCCCCAGCGGCCAGACAAAGTTCGAGCAGGCAGCCATCCTGCGCTGGCAGGCCCCCGTGGCCCAGAAGCGCATGGAGGACATCCTGACCGCGGCCTACAGCTCCGGTACCAAGCTTGACGGTGTCCTCTCCCCCTATGACGGCCTGTCCATCGGCATCATCTCCGCACTGACCAGCACCGGCGGCTACGCCAAGGGCAACCTTCCGATCGTGACCGGCCAGGATGCAGAGAAGGGCTCGGTGAAGTCCATCATCGCCGGCGAGCAGTACTCCACCATCTTCAAGGACACGCGCAAGCTCGGTGAGCAGGCCGTGAAAATGGTTGACGCCGTCCTGAAGGGCCAGCAGCCCGAGACCAACGACACCGAGACCTACAACAACAAGGTCAAGGTGGTCCCGGCCTTCCTGCTCGAGTCAGTCATCATCACCAAGGACAACTACAAGCAGGAGCTGGTTGATTCCGGCTACTACACGGAGGCAGACATCAAGTAGCTGCCGTGCCGGGTGCGGCCGGGCCTGGTCCCGGCCGCACCCCACCGGGGGACGCTGCATCCGCAGGAGTCCGGCTCTGACAAGTCATCGGGAAATCACCATGAACGTACCTATTCTTCAAATGCGGGGAATCACCAAAACCTTTCCCGGGGTGAAAGCCCTCCAGGACGTCACCCTGGACGTGAACCGCGGCGAGGTGCATGCCATCTGCGGTGAAAACGGCGCAGGAAAATCCACCCTCATGAAAGTCCTCTCCGGTGTGTACGCACACAACACCTTTGAGGGCGACATCCTCTTCGAGAACGAACCGTGCGACTTTTCCACCATCAGTGACAGCGAAAAGCGCGGCATCGTGATCATCCACCAGGAACTGGCGCTGAGCCCCTACCTGTCCATTGCCGAAAACATCTACCTCGGCAACGAACTGGCCAGGAACGGCTGGGTGGACTGGCGCAAGACGAACCTCGAAGCCGCCAAACTGCTGGCGCGCGTCGGGCTGAGTGAAAACCCCGTGACCCCGATCCAGCACATCAGCGTCGGTAAGCAGCAGCTGGTCGAAATCGCCAAGGCGCTCTCGAAGGAAGTTAAGCTGCTCATTCTGGATGAGCCGACTGCGGCACTCAACGACGAGGACTCCGACCATCTCCTGGACCTCATCCTGCACCTGAAGGGCCAGGGCGTCACGAGCATCATCATAAGCCACAAGCTCAATGAAATCCGCAAGGTTGCCGATGCCGTGACCATCATCCGCGATGGCAAATCGATTGAGACCCTGCGGCTGGACCAAGGGCAGATCACCCAGGAACGCATAATCCGCGGCATGGTGGGCCGCGACCTCGAAAGCCTGTATCCGGACCGCACCCCCAGCATTGGCGAGGAGGTCCTCCGCATTGAAGACTGGACCGTGCAGCATCCCCAGGATCACAGCCGCACGGTGGTCCACAATGCCAGCCTGAACGTGCGGAAGGGCGAAGTCGTCGGGCTTGCCGGACTCATGGGCGCAGGCCGGACCGAACTGGCCATGAGCGTCTTCGGACGCACGTACGGACGGGCTGTTTCCGGCAAGGTGTACAAGTACGGCAAGGAAATCAGCACCGCTACCGTCTCCGATGCCATCCAGCACGGCATCGCGTATGCCACCGAGGACCGGAAGCACTACGGCCTGAACCTGATCGAAGACATCAAGCGCAACATCTCGATGGCAGCCCTGCACAAGCTCGCCAAGCGCGGCTGGGTGGACAAGAACGAAGAAACCACCGTCGCCAACCGCTATCGGAAGAGCATGAACATCAAGGCCCCCTCCGTGGCAGCCATCACCGGAAAGCTTTCCGGCGGGAACCAGCAGAAAGTCGTGCTGAGCAAATGGATGTTCTCGGACCCTGACGTGCTTATCCTCGATGAACCAACCCGCGGCATCGATGTCGGGGCCAAGTTCGAGATCTACACGATCATCGCCCAGCTCGCTGCGGAGGGGAAGGCCGTGATCGTGATCTCCTCCGAGCTCCCGGAGCTCCTGGGCATCTGCGACAGGATCTATACCCTGTCCGCCGGTCACGTCACCGGCGAGGTTCCCATCGCCGAGGCCACCCAGGAATCCCTCATGCACTTCATGACCCAAGAGAAGGAATAGCGAACATGTCCGCCCTACGAGAATCACTTGGCTTCCTGACAAGCCGCCTCCGCCAGGTTGGCATCTTCGTCGCCCTGATCCTGATCGTCCTGCTTTTCCAGGTCCTCACTGACGGCATCCTGCTGCAGCCGCAGAACGTCACCAACCTGGTGGTCCAGAACAGCTACATCCTGATCCTGG
This sequence comes from Arthrobacter oryzae, assembly GCF_030812315.1. Taxonomy (GTDB): domain Bacteria; phylum Actinomycetota; class Actinomycetes; order Actinomycetales; family Micrococcaceae; genus Arthrobacter; species Arthrobacter oryzae_B. The sequence goes on from NZ_JAUSSM010000016.1 coordinate 43,232, forward strand.
CCATTGGCATGGTCATGGTCATCATCGCCGGCCACATCGACCTCTCCGTGGGGTCCATCGCCGGCTTCATCGGCGCCGTGTCTGGTGTGATGATCGTCCACTGGGGCTGGGCCTGGTGGATCGCCATACCGGCCTGCCTGCTGGTCGGTGCCCTGGTGGGTGCCTGGCAGGGCTACTGGATTGCCTACGTGGGCATCCCCGCGTTCATCGTGACCCTCGCGGGCATGCTCATCTTCCGCGGATTGACCCTGATCACCCTGAAGAACCAGCAGATCACGCCGTTCCCGGCCGAACTGCGCGCCCTCGGCGGCGGCTTCCTGCCCGACATTTCCGGCGGCACCTCCGTCCTGGAATGGCTGACTGTCATCCTGGGCGTCGGAGGCACGGCGGCCATCCTGTTCCAGGCCATCAAGGAACGCCGGGTCCGCCGGAAGTTCAACCTCGAAAACGAACCCATGGCCTGGTTCGCCATCAAGACCGGGTTCATCGCGCTGCTGATGCTCAGCATCACGTTCCTGCTCGCCAGCTACCGGGGAACGCCGATCGTGCTGATCGTGCTGGCCGTCCTGGTCATTGTCTATTCGGCGCTCATGAACAACAGCATCTTCGGCCGCCACACGTACGCGATCGGCGGCAACCTGCATGCAGCCGAACTTTCCGGCATCAAGACCAAGGCAGTGACCTTCCGGCTGTTCGTGAACATGGGTGTCCTGGCCGCACTGGCCGGCCTCGTCTTCACTGCCCGCCTGAACTCGGCCCAGCCGGCCGGCGGCACTGGCTTCGAGCTGGATTCCATCGCCGCCGCCTTTATCGGCGGCGCCGCGGTACAGGGCGGCATCGGCACCGTGGCCGGGGCCATGGTGGGCGGCCTGATCATGGGCGTGCTCAACAACGGCATGTCGATCCTCGGCCTCGGCACCGACTACCAGCAGCTCATCAAGGGCCTGGTGCTCCTCCTTGCCGTGGGCTTCGACATCTTCAACAAGAACCGCAGCAGCGGCGGCGGATCCGCCATCGGAAAGCGGTTCAAGCTCAAGACGACACCCCCTGCCGGTGCGGAAACCAAAGAACCGGCCCAGGACCGTCCGGTGGCCGTGCCCGCCGGTACCCAGCAGAAGAGCGCCGTCCGCAACCCCTGAGTCCGTCCACGGACGAAGCCCTACCCAGCCGGAAAGGACAGCCCGCATGTCCCCGCCAATTGAGCAGATCGACGAAGCACCGGAAAACTGGCGGATGCTGATTGGCAGCTGGGTGGAACTGCGCCACGAGGGCCGGTTAGTCCGCACCGGCGAGGTGGAAGACGCCACGGCTGACTCAGCCGTGATGTGGCTGAAGTTCAACGGCAACCACGGCCGCCAGCTGGTGGCGGAGAGCGACGGCTACGAGATTCGCCGGATCGGCCGCTAGGCAGGATCAAAAGCAGGACCAACGGCATTGATCCGAAACGGGAGGCCGACGGCGGCAGTCACGTGCCGCCGTCGGCCTCCCGTTTGTGGTTCTTCAGGCCTTGGCGCCGGCTGTCGGCCTCGCGGACGGAGTGTTGGTCACCTTGAGCCCGCAGCCTTCTTCGGCAAACGCCGTCAGGGTCTTGTAACCGAAGGTCCGGTAAGTGACATCGGGCCAGCGGTCCCTCAGCATCTGGCCGAGGCGAGGCGCGTTCACCAGGCCGTTCACCCAAAGGGTGGGATCGTCCTTGAGGAAGGCGTGGACGCTTGCTTTGAAAAGTTCGAGTTGCGTGTGCTGGTCGGCGGCTGGATTCTTCTTGGTCGGCGCCTTGACCGGCGCCTTGATCGGTGCCTTCACCGACGCCGTCGTCGTCGGCTTCATCACAACCGCTGCTACGGGTGCGGCCGGAGGCGCGGGGATGTCGATGACATGGAAGTGGTCCGCCACGGATTGCAGCACTTTATTGACGACGCCAGCTTTAGGTTGCGAGGTGGTGGCCACCAGCGAACGCTTTCCGAGCGCGTGCAGGCGGCGGATGAGCGGAACGAAGTCGCCGTCGCCGCTGACGATCACGAAGAGTTCTATCCAGGGCATGTCCGTGGCGACTGCCAGGGCATCAACCACCAGTTCGATGTCGGCGGCGTTCTTGGCGCTGTTCCCGAAGGAAAAGACCTGGACGGGTTCGATGTTGTTGGCCAGAAGCTGGCTCCGGTATCCGGTCATCTCGGGGTGCGCCCAGTTGGCGTAGGCACGCGCTATGGCCGTGTCACCGCCCAGCCCGCTATTCCCGGCTGCCTCCTTGATATCACGCACGATCTTGGCCAGCGGCACGGAGGTGACATCGTTCCTGTACCCGCCAAAGAGATTTTCCATATCAAGGAAAATGGCCACATTCCGTCGTTGCGACCCAGCCACGTGACCGTCCTCCCCCAGCGAATAGTAAGCAGATCCTATCCCCCGCCGCGGCCGATCTTGCCCGGACGCGCAATGACAGCGAACGGGAGGCCGACGGCGGCAGTCACGTGCCGCCGTCCGCCTCCCTGTTTCAGTGGTTCCGCCGCAGTGGTCCCGGTGCTGCTTAGCGGCCGCCCTCGATCTTCCGGCTGCGCTGTTCCTGTGCCATCGGACCATACGGGTACACGCCCACGTGCGGCTGGCTGATGTCGGTCAGCCGCCTGGTTTCGTCCTCCGACAGCTGCAGGTCCGCCGCGGCAAGGTTATCCGCCAGCTGCTCCGTGGTGCGGGCTCCGAGGATCACGGACGTGACAGCAGGGCGGTCCGCCAGCCAGGCCAGCGCAACCTGCGAGGCACTCACGCCGTGGTCTGCCGCGATCTTCTCCACGGTTCCGATGACCTCCCAGGTCCGCGGATTGTCGTTGCGGGCCTGCCAGGCTTCCATGCCGCGTTTGGGATTCTCGCCGAGCCGGGTGGCGCCTGCCGGCGCCTCGTCGCGCTTGTACTTGCCGGAGAGCCAGCCGCCGCCAAGCGGCGACCACGGCAGCAGGCCGATGCCGGCGTCCAGGGCGGCGGGAACAATCTCCGATTCAATGTCGCGGACCAGCAGGCTGTATTGCGGCTGCAGGGTAACCGGTGCGCTCCAGCCGTGGGCCTTGGCGACGTGCACCGCCTTGGTCAGCTGCCAGCCCAGGAAATTGGAGAAGCCGTAGTAGGCAATCTTGCCGCTGCTGACCGAGTCGTGCAGGAACCGCAGCGTCTCCTCCAGCGGCGTGATGGGATCCCAGGCGTGCATCTGGTACAGGTCAATCTGTTCGACGCCGAGGCGGCGCAGCGAATCGTCCAGGGCACGCGTCAGGTGCCGCCGGGAGGTTCCGACGTCGTTCGGGGCCTGGCCCATGGGGAATCGGCCCTTGGTAGCCAGGACGGCACGGTCCCGGACCTCGGCACGGGCGGCCAGCCAGCGGCCGATAATCTGTTCCGAGACACCCTGGCTGTAGACGTCCGCGGTGTCGATGAAGTTGCCGCCAGCTGCAAAGTAGTCATCAAGGATGGCGAAGGACGTGTCCTCAGTGGCTTCAGCGCCGAACGTCATGGTGCCCAGCGCGTAGTTGGATACGACGGCGCCGCTGTTCCCTAGTGTGCGGTATTCCATAGTGCTCCTCAGTCCTCGGTGGGGGTGGTGCGGTTCGGGTGGTAACTGCGCCAGCTGTGCTCGGGGGCGTAGCCCAGGAGCCGTTTGGCCTTGTCGATGGACAGCATGGTCTCGTGTTCGCCAAGCTCCCTGGTCACCTTGACGCCGGGAAAAACTTCCGCGGCAAGGCTGGCGCTGGACCGACTCATGACCGTGTCCTCGTTGGCAATGATGAATGCCTCGAACCCTGGCTGGCCGTTCTCCAGCGCCCGCGCCACGGCCTGGGCACCGTCGCGGCCGTCGATGTAGCCCCACAGGTTCCACTTCCGCAGCGTGGCGTCAGAGTCGAAGGACGGAAAGTCCTCGTAGTCCTCAGGGTCCATGACATTGGAGAACCGCAGTCCCACAATGCTCAGTTCCGGGTCCCAGCGGGTCAGTTGGATGGCCATCTGCTCCTCCAGGTGTTTGACGAGCGAATATGTGCTCTCCGGCCGGGCCGGGTAGTCCTCATCCACCGGGATGTAGGGCGGCTCGACGTCGAACGGCAACCCCAGGACCGTCTCGCTGGAGGCGTAGACAATCTTCTTGATCCCGGCGCGACGCGCGGCCTGGAAGACGTTGTAAGTGGCCAGCATGTTGTTCTCGAAGGTGGCCGCGTCCGGCGCAAGCCCGGGTGCCGGAATGGCACCCAGGTGCACTACGGCGTCGAAGCCCTGGTGGCGGTCATCGAGGCCAAGGATGACGTCCAGCACCTGGCCGTAGTTGCGCAGGTCCACTTCGGTGAAGCCGCGGCCCCTGGTGCCCGATCGGTCCAGGTTCAGGACGTCGTGGCCGTCTGCAACGAGCCTGCGGACCACGCTTCTGCCCAGCTTTCCGCTTCCTCCGGTAACAGCAACTCTCATCAGGAACTCCTCTGGGTTGTTGGCGGCAGCGGAGCCTCTTTGGTCTCTGGCACCGCTGTCGTCATCCCACCCTAGGGGCGCTGCGGCACGCGCGCAGCCCTTTTGGCTGGTCCTCTGAGTCCTAGGAAGGAGCGGCCCTGCCTGCCAGCGACCTCAGCTGGCCGAAGCAGGCGAAGTGGGCCCTTAGATGTGCTGCGACTGGCCTGGCAGGCCGAGGCTCGGGCGTCCGAACGGAAGCCTGCTCGACCCCATGCCCAGGGAGGCGTAGTAACCACCGGCCACCATCACTGCGAAACCGGAGACGCCTAGATACAGCAGCTGCAGGGCGGCACCTGCGATCACCAAGAGGAAGCCGCAGATCACGCAAACCGCACCAAGGACCATCCTGCGCATCAATAAACGCGGCCGGCCTTCCATACGCGCGGCGAATCTCGGATCATCCTCGAGAAGCGACTCTTCGATCTGCCTGAGGACGTCCCTTTCATGTTCAGAAAGCGGCATTGTTACCTCCGAACTGGATTGATATTAAGGATCGTCCACTCTGCCGCTATGTCAATAGAGCCAAAAGACATGGACGAAAGACGGTGGCTTTGGACCTCCCTTGTTCAGTGACTTTGTGCCCTAATCCCGCTTGGTGTCCAAGCCCTAACCTGAATTCATGAGCGCGGTGAGCACCGCGCGCCACGTCCCGGGAGCATCGTCATGAAAGCCGCAACGGCGAGCATCATCGCAGGAGGAGTCCTGCTGCTGGCCGGCGTCCTGCTGTTGCTGGAGTCGCTGGGTGTGCTCGATTCCGGAGCGCTGGTGTGGCCGTTTATTTTTGGCACGGCCGGCGCCGCCTTCCTGGCGGTATTTTCCAGGAGCCGCGCCAATTGGTGGACCGCCATCCCGGGCTTTATCCTGCTGGGGCTGGCCGCGGTCATCATTGCCACCGAGCTGTGGCCCGGATCAGCGGGCGACTGGCCGGGCTGGTTGTTCTTCCTGTTTATCGCCGCCGGCTTTGCGGCTGTTTACTTCCGGGAGCAGGACAACTGGTGGGCGCTGATTCCCTGCGGCGTGATGCTCACGCTGGCCCTGGTGGTTGCCCTGCCGCCCGGGCTGGACGGAACACCGGTGGCGGCAGTGCTGTTCCTGGGTCTCGCCGCGACGTTCGCCACGCTGGCCGCCACGCCGGAGCGGATGAAATGGCCCTTGATCCCGGCCGCGGTGCTTGCCGTCCTTGGTCTGTCCTTAGCCATCCAGTCCACGGTGACCTTCGGCGCCATGGACTACATCACTGCCCTCGTCCCGCTGGTGGCTGGCCTCTACCTGTTGTATTACGCCTTCCACAGCCGCCGGCAACCCGCACACGGGCAGGGCCGTTACCGATCCCATGAAACAAGGACTGGGTGATGCTCACAGTGGCCACCGACCCAGCACACGGGGACAACGTTGTTGGGGGAACGCGGGTGTATATCCTCGACAGCCATGCCCTCGTCCGGCTGGGGCTCCGGGAGCTCCTGGAAGAGGCGCATTTCGTGGTGGTCGGCGAGAGTGGCTCGGCCGCCGAGGCAAGCCTACGGATCCCGGCACTGAACCCCGATCTGGTGGTGATCGGAGCCCATCTGCCGGAGGGTACCGGCATCGAGGTGTGCCGGGAAATCCTCTCCGACAACGCGCCACTCCGGTGCCTGCTGCTCAGCAGTTACGACGACGACCATGCCCTGGGCGGTGCGGTGTTGGCCGGGGCGGCCGGCTATGTGCTGCGGCAACTGCCCGGAACCGCCCTTATCGAGGGAATCCGCAGGGTAGCCACCGGGGAATCCTTGCTGGCGCCAGGGGCCAAACGCAGAGTCATGGAGGGCCTGTACCAGGCCCAGGCGGAGCGCAGTAATAGCGGCCTGAGCTCGCACGAGCTGACGGTCCTCGCCCTGATGGGCCAGGGCCTGACCAACCGCGAGATCAGCGAGGAAACCCGCTTTGCCCGGGCCGCGGTGAAGATGCACGTGGCCGGAATCCTGGTGAAGCTGGGCTTCGAATTGCGCAGCTAGGCTCTTGCCCGGGGCAGCACGCCCCTTGGGTCAGCACGCCGGCGCCTTCCCGGGTCACGGCGCATTCCCGGTCACTTGGAGGGGGCGCTCCAAGTCAGGCGGGTGCCGCGCCCCGGGCTGCTCTTGATCGAGCATTCACCGCCCAGGGCCACGGCCCGGTGCTTCATGTTGGCGATTCCGCTGACGCGCAGGGGGTTTTCGAACCCGCAGCCGTTGTCCGCAATCCTGAGCTCCACACCGTCTGTCCTGGCCGTCAGGGAGATGTCGATTTCATCAGCACCGGAGTGCCGGACGGCGTTGCTCAGCCCCTCCGACAGCACCGGCAGGAGCTGCTCGACGACGGCGTCGGGCACAGCTTCGTCCACCGGTCCGGTCAGCTGAACCTTGGGTGAGAATTCGGAGTTCCGGATCCCCTCGTGGATGGTCCGCATGATGAGCCCGGTAAGCGGCTCCTTCTGCCCATGACCGGTCCGCATCGAGTAGATGGTGTCCCTGAGCTCGTGGATGGTGCTGTCCAGCTCCGCAGTAACCACCGAGATGCGGTCCTGGGCCACGGGGTCCGGGATGTACCGCCGCAGGCTCTGCATGCTCAAGCCCGCCCCGAACAGCCGCTGGATCACAAGGTCGTGCAGGTCCCGGGCGATCCTGTCGCGGTCAGTGGACAGCAGCTGCTCTTCCCTGCGCTCCCTTGCCCGGACCAGCCCCAGGGCCAGCCCCACCCGGGAACCGAATACGGCGCTCGACTGGATGTCGGATTGGAGGTACAGCGCCGCTCCGGCGGGCCGCGCGAGGATCAGGAGGCCACATTCACTGCTCTTGCGCCCCAGGGCCGCCACCAGCAGCGGACCCAGTTTCCCGTCAGTTCCGGATCCGAACACGTCGCTGGGATCCCGGACCAGCGCCGACATTCCGCTGTCCATGACCTCGGCGACGATCTTCGACGCCGGCAGTTCCTGACCGGCGGGGAGGGACTGGACGCCCACCATCGTCCGGCACCGCTGGGTACCGTCGGCATCGGGATAGGCAACCACGGCCAGGATTGAGTCCGAAACGGTCAATGCCCGCTCAGCCACAAGATCCAGGTTGTCCGTTTCGCCGGGAAACAACGCCGAACTCAGCTGGTCGCTGACCTCAAGCCCCGCTTCAAGCCACTGCTGCCGCCGCCGGGCGTCTTCATACAGCCGCGCATTCTCGATGGCGACCCCCGCGGCCGACGCCAGCGCCGAGGCCAGCTCCTGGTCCTCCGCGGTGAACGGCCCGCCGTCGAGCTTCTCTGTCAGGTAAAGGTTCCCGAACACCGCGCCCCGGACACGGACCGGCACTCCGAGGAAGGTCTTCATGTCCGGATGGTTCGGCGGGAAGCCGCTGGCCATCCCGTGGGCCCCCAGGTCGTCCAGCCGCAGGGCTTCGGGCTCGTTGATCAGGTGCCCGAGTACGCCGCGTCCGGTGGGAAGCTCGCCGATCAGCCGGATGCCGTCGTCGTCGATTCCCACCGTGATGAAATGTCCCAGTTGATGGTCATCGTCGAGCACGCCAAGCGCGCCGTAGCGCGCTCCCACCAGTTCGCAGGCGGACTGGACCACTCTGTCCAGGACGGCTTCCAGGCTGAGGTCCTCGGTGAGCGAAACAACGGCGGCCAACAGGCCCTGCATCTGGTCTTGGGCTCGCACGAGCTCGTCGGCCCGGGCTACGAAGTCGCGGAGCAGGTCCTCGGTTCGTCTTCGGATGGGTTCACGCCACATGGCGCCATCGAACGCAGGCGGATTTGTACGGGTCGAAAACGGGAAAGTCCGGGCTCACGTGTCTCCCCACGGCAATGAGACTCACACGGCGGACTGCTTCACCGAGTTCCAATAAATCAACCCCAGACTGATGACAACACAGTACCAAGCCGGACACAGCCGCTCAAGGGAAACCAAGCGGGACTAAAGGCACTGGGAACCCGCAAGCACGGGTGGGAACCTAAAACAGCGGAATATCTTGGCTCCCCTGGATGTGAGGAGGTGATCCGTTGTGCGCATCGGACTGATCGCCCCGCCATGGTTGCCAGTGCCTCCGCCCCGTTATGGCGGCACCGAAGTGGTGGTTGACGGTTTGGCCCGCGGACTGGCTGCGGTCGGTCACGAGGTGCTGCTGGCAGCCCCGGCAGGAAGCACCTGCCCGGTTCCTCTCGTACCGGACATGCCAAAGCCGAGCGGCATGTCCGGCACCTGGTCCGCCGCCGAGCTCTACCATGTGGCCCGGGCCTACGCCGCTTTGACGGACGTGGACCTGGTGCACGACCACACAGTGGCAGGCCCCTTTTTCCGCTACCGTCCCGCCGCCCTGCCCGTGGTCACCACCAACCACGGGCCGTTCAGCTCGCGCCTTGGCGATCTGTACCGGCTCATGGGGCCTGATGTGTCCATGGTGGCGATCTCGCACCGACAGGCTGCCGATGCCGGAGGCATCCGCATCGCCAGGGTGATCCACCACGGCATCGACCTGGACGCCGTTCCGGTGGGTGACGGACGTGGCGGATACGCCGCGTTCCTCGGGCGGATGAGTCCGGACAAGGGCCCGAGGGAAGCCATTCTGGTGGCGCGGGAGGCGGGATTCAGGCTGCTGATGTCCGCCCGCGTCGAAGGCCAGGAGGAAACTGACTACTTCGACAGCCAGGTTGCCCCGCTTCTGGGGCCGGACGTCGAATTCCTTGGTGAACTGACCGCAGTGGAAAAATACCAGCTGATGGGCGGCGCTGCCGTCTTCCTCAACCCGATCCAGTGGCCGGAACCCTTCGGCCTGGTGATGATCGAAGCGCTGGCAACCGGCACTCCCGTGGTGGGTACGGGTTCCGGTGCGGCCCCTGAAATCGTCGACGACGGCGTCACCGGCTACCTCCGCGGCACCGTCCGGGAACTGGCCGAAGCCCTGGTCCTGGCGTCCGCACTGGACCGGCGCGCATGCCGTCAGGCTGCAGAGCTGCGCTTCAGCATCGGACGCATGGTGGCCGACCATGTCTCGCTATACGGCGAAGTGTTGCAGGGAAGGCTGCCGCCGTCGGGGCGCTAGACGGCGGACTCCGCGCCGCCCCCCATCCCTTCGCTTCCGCTTTCTCCGCTTCCGCCCGGCACCAGGTAGCGGAGGAACCAGTCCCTGGCCAGCGCCGCGGCCTCGGACAGTGTTCCGGGTTCCTCGAACAGGTGCGTGGCTCCCGGCACCACCGACAGCTGGTTGGGACAGCGCATGAGGGACTGGGCCCAATGGTTGAGTTCCAGCACCTCGCGGTCGGCGCCGCCCACGATCAGGAGCGTGGGGGCGTGGACATTGGTGAGCATCTTGCCAGCGAGGTCCGGACGGCCTCCCCGCGAAACCACGGCCTCAATCCGCACCCCGGGTTCCGCCGCCGCCCACAGCGCGGCACCGGCGCCTGTGCTTGCACCGAAGTACCCCACACGGCTGCGGGCGGTTTCCGGCCGGTCGGCGAGCCACTTTGTTGCCCCTGTGAGCCGGCGGGCAAGCAATTCGATGTCGAATACATTGGCACGGTGGAGTTCCTCGGCGGGCGTAAGCAGGTCCAGGAGCAGTGTCCCAAGGCCCGCCCGTTGCAGGAACGAGGCCACAAATCGGTTGCGGGGGCTGTGCCTGCTGCTGCCGCTTCCATGCGCGAAAACCACCACGGCCGCCGCCGTCACCGGCAGGTAGAGATGCCCCTGGAGCTGCACCGTCCCCACGTCGATCTCCACGTCCTCATCGACGCCATTCCCGTTCGCGGCGGACTGGGCGCTGTGCAGCCGCCTGGCTGCAGCGTCGAGCAGCAGCACCACTTCGTCGTCGCCCGTGGGAGAAAAGTCGCGGTAGTGGTAGCCGACGGCGGTGAAGTGCCGGGGCGTGGCCAGGCACACGATTTCGTCCGCCTCCCTGAGGTCCGAGAGCGTGTCTGCCGGTGCCACCGGAACTGCGAGCACCACCTTGGCGGCGCCCAGCTGCCGGGCAATCAGGCACGCCACGCGCGCCGTGGAACCGGTGGCGATTCCGTCGTCGACAATCACGGCGGTGCGGCCCCTCAGGTCAATGCGGGTCCGTCCCTTCCGGAAGCGTTCCACCCGCGACTCAAGCACGGCGCGCTCCCGCTCCTCAACCGCGACGATTTCGCCTTCCGCTACCCGGACGTGGGAGATGATGTGCTTGTCCAGCACTTGTGCGCCGCCTTCACCGATGGCTCCCATGGCCAGCTCAGGCTGGAACGGCACACCCAATTTCCGCACCACGATAACGTCCAGTGGTGCATCCAGCGCCGCGGCGACCTCGAAAGCCACCGGAACGCCGCCCCGGGGCAGCCCGAGGATCACGATGTTCTGGCCGCGAAGGTATTCGAGGCGCTGTCCCAGACGTCGTCCCGCTTCAATCCTGTCCTCGAAAATGCTCATCGCCAGCCGTTCGCAGTGTGACATTGGCCGCTGTCCGCGTCCGGGCAATCCATCGGTAGGCAGGTGTGCGGGCAAGGACTTCGGCGGCCGCCCTTCTCCCACTATCCGGCAGGCGGGGGCCGGTAGCGAGGGCCTTTCGGCCCGGATTCGGCGGGCACGGAAGGCATGGCTGCCACCGCTCACCAGGCCGTCGGCGCCCTTTTGTCGCGCGTCCGGACTCCGGCAAGGGATGTATATACTTTCCCGGTACGGTTTAGCAGAGAGCCGTTGGATAGTTCTACGATCCGGCTTCTCTGCGTGCTTCCCCGCGATTCAAACTTTCGGGGTGGATTGCCGCGCCGCCGGCTCGTTTTGACCTGAACGAAATGGCAGCAAGAACATCGTGGCCAGCGAGTCGACCGCAGACACCGGAACGTCAATCAGCCAGCACCTGCACGAAATGGTGTTGAACAGCTCAGATGTAGGCGAATTCCTTCACGAGCTCGCACGCGTATCCGCGCGCAGCCTTTCCGAACCGGGGGATGCCGTCCTGTGCGGGGTCACGCTGCTCCGGCACAAGAAAGCAGCGACGGTGGCCAGCAGCAGCGCGGAAGCGCACGCCATGGATGAAATCCAGTACGCCTTCGGTGACGGCCCGTGCATGACCGCCTCCCGCGACCAGGAAACTGTCCACATCAGGGACCTTGAAGACCATGACCGCTGGCCCAAGTACTCGGACACTGTCCTGGGCCACGGGGTCCGGTCCATCCTCGCCGTACCGTTCCGGCTCGACGGTAACACCCGGGCGGCGCTAAACCTCTATTCGCACCGGCCTGGCCGGTTCGAGGGCAAGGTTATGGAGCTTGCCGAGGACTTTGTCAGCCAGACGTCAATGGCCCTCCGGCTGGCCGTGCGGTTCGCCCACTTCAGCGAGACCGCGGCAAACCTGAAGGCAACGCTGGAATCCCGCACCGCCATCGACGTTGCCATCGGCATCATCATGGCCCAGAACCGGTGCAGCCAGGAGGAGGCATTCGAGCTGCTCAAGGCCGCCTCAAGCGCCAGGAACGTCAAGCTTCACGGTGTGGCCACTGCCATCGTCGATTCCCTGGGTCACGGGCCGGCGAGGACGCATTTCGAGCTGTAATCGGACGCGGCTTCCTTGGTTGCCGGCCCCATCTCGCCAAAAACAACGTTGCGCCCGAGTGTGATGCATGCCATACTTTTTCTCGATGCGCATCGACGATGCGTATCGACAACGAGTTAGCCAAGCCCCAACCAGAGGGCCTGCGCCAGAAGGCCCGACGCACAGGAGGTGGGAAGCGTGCCAACCAGCAAAGACGTCGCGGAAGCGGCCGGCGTTGCCCAAAGCACCGTCTCCTACGTCCTGAGCGGCAAGCGGCCCATCTCGGAGAAGACCCGAAAAAAGGTCGAAGCGGCAATTGAGCAGCTGACCTACCAGCCCAATGCCGGCGCCCGGGCGCTGGCCAGCCGCAAGACCCGCGTCATCGGCCTGGTCATTCCGTTTATCCCCGAGCTTCATATGGCGTCGATCATGGAGTTTGTTTCCGTGATCGCCAACACCGCCCGCCAGCACGATCACGACATTCTGCTGGTCACGGAGGACGAGGGCGCCCCGGGGCTCCGGCGGGTGGTGGGCCAACAGATCTGCGACGGGCTCATCCTCATGCAGGTGGAGGGCAACGACGAACGCCTTCCCGTGGTCCGCAGCCTGAACGTACCGGTGGTGCTCATCGGAATACCCCGGGATCCAACAGGCCTGGTCTGCATCGATGCGGACTTCGAAATGGCCGGCGATCAGTGCGTGCGGGACCTGGCAGCAGCCGGGCACTCCGTGGTTTCCGTGATCGATTGGCAGCCCGAGGTAGTGGACCGCCATGTGAACTACGTGGACCGTTTCATGCGCGGGACCGATAAGGCCGCAGGTGAACTCGGAGTGACAGTGCTGCACCTGCCGGGAGGCACTGACCGGGACGTCATTGCCGATTCCGTGGACAAGGCCCTGGCCAAAACCACGGGAAGCCCGGCCTTCATCGCACCGGACGGCACGGTCCAGGACCTTCTGCGCCGGGTCCTGTCCAGCCGCGGCCTCACTCCGGGAGTGGACGTGTCCGTCATCGGCAGCGCCTCCCCGACGCTTGCCGACCTCCAGCCCATCCCGCTTACCACCATCGACCTGCGGCCGGCGGAAGTTTCCCGCCGCGCAGTGAAGATCATCTGCCAGCTCCTCGAAGCCGACTCCCAGGGACCACACGAATCCCTGGAGTTGGTTCCCACGGTGATCACGCACCGATCCAGCACGCTCCGCCCACCCCGCGGCGCCTAGCCACCCGCCCTGCCCGCTCTTGACCAGTTTTCTTTTTTGATCATCTTTTCTTTTTTGATCATCGTCGATACGCATCGATGATTCGAACTATTCGCAAACCTACAACACAAGGAACAGACAATGAAGTCAGCAATCAGGAAAAACCGGCCCCTTGCCGTGGCCGTCACCGCCCTCGTGGGACTGCCGGTCCTGCTCTCCGGGTGCGGCACCACCGCCTCATCTTCCACGGAGTCAGTTTCGGAGATCGCCGTCATGGATTACTACAACAACGAACCGGACAAGGGCTTCATTGGCGACGCCCTCAACGCCTGCGGCACCAAGGCGGGCGTCACCATCAAACGGGAGACAGTGCCCGGCAAATCGCTGATCTCCAAGGTCCTCCAGCAGTCCTCCTCCAAGACCCTGCCCGACGTCCTGATGCTGGACAACCCGGACCTGCAGCAGATTGCGGCCACCGGCGCGTTGGCTCCCTTGGCTGATTTCGACATCAGTACCGCGGACTTCGCCCCCGGCGTCCTCAGCGCGGGCACCTACAAGGACAAGGTGTACGGGCTGGCCCCCACCGTCAACACCATCGCCCTGTTCTACAACAAGGACATCCTGGCGAAGGCCGGCGTCACCCCGCCCGCCACGTGGGACGAACTGGAAGCGGCGGCCGCGAAGCTGACGTCCGGGGACCAGTACGGGCTGGCCTTCAACGCCAACCCCACCTATGAAGGCACCTGGCAGTTCCTGCCGGTCATGTGGTCCAATGGCGGCGACGAAAAGAACATCGACACCGAGGAAACGGCACAGGCCCTGAAGCTCTGGACCGACCTGGTGAAGGACGGTTCGGTGTCCTCATCGGCCCTGAACTGGACGCAGGCCGACGTCAAGGACCAGTTCCTGGCGGGCAAAGCCGCCATGATGGTCAACGGTCCGTGGCAGATCCCCTCCCTCGACAAGCAGGCCTCGCTGCAGTACGGCGTGGTGAAGATCCCGGTCCGGGAAGCCAGCCAGACAGCTGTTGCCCCGCTCGGAGGAGAAGTCTGGACCGTTCCGCAGACCGGGAACAAAGCCCGCCAGGCCAAGGCCGCAGAGGTGGTCTCCTGCCTGAACAGCGACGAAAACCAGCTGGCCATGGCCAAGGTCCGGAACACCATCCCCTCCAAGACCACCCTGGCTGCCAAGTTCGCCGAGGAAAACCCCAAACTCGCCACCTTCACCGAACTCGTGAAGACGGCACGCGCCCGCACCGGACAGCTCGGCGAGGAATGGCCCGCGCAGGCAACCAAGATCTACACCGCCATCCAGACCGCGCTCACGGGCAAGGCGTCCCCGTCCGAAGCCCTGAAGCAAGCGCAGGGACAGTAGGCACCGGGCCATGTCACTGACCACTGATCTCTCGCAGGCGCCGCCACCCCACGAAAACGCGGCCAAAGGAATGCCGGGCGGGGGGAAGGCCGGCGGCGGGACACTGGACACCGTTCCCGCGCCGCGGCGCCGCAGCCGCCAGCGGCGGGAGCGCCTCTTCCAGTGGCTGTTCCTTGTCCCCGCCGTCGTCTACATGGCATTGTTCTTCGGCTACCCCGTGGTCAAGAACGTCGTCATGAGCTTCCAGGACTACACCACGGCCACGTTCTTCACCGGCGAAGCCCCGTGGGTGGGGCTTGCCAACTACGTGACGGTCCTGTCGTCGTCGTTGTTCTCCACGTCCCTGCTCAACACCGCGCTGTTCACGGTTGGGTCCATTCTGGGCCAGTTCGTGATCGGGCTTGCGCTGGCCATCTTCTTCCAGCGGAAGTTCCCGCTCAACGGGATCCTCCGGAGTTTGCTCCTTCTCCCCTGGCTGCTGCCGCTGATTGTCTCCAGCGCTGTGTGGCGCTGGATCCTGGACAAGGACAGCGGCGCGCTGAACCGGTTCCTGGGCGACCTGAACATCGTGGACACCGGGGTGCCGTGGCTGACCAGCACGTCGCTGGCGCTCATCGCCGTCGTCGGGGTCAACATCTGGATCGGCATCCCGTTCAACCTGACCATCCTCTACGGCGGCCTGCAGGAAATCCCCGACGAGCTGTATGAAGCCGGCTCCCTGGACGGCGCCACGGGATGGAAGGCATTCCGGCACATCACCTGGCCCATGCTCCGGCCGGTGGTGAGCGTGGTCCTGGTGCTCGGCGTTGTGTACACGCTCAAGGTCCTGGACATCATCCTGGGCCTGACCAACGGCGGCCCCGCCAACTCTACCCAGACCATCGCGACGCAGTCCTATGCGCTCTCCTTCCAGGAATTCAAGTTCGGCGAGGGCGCCGCGCTGGGCAACATCCTGGTGATCATTTCGCTGGTGTTCGCGGTCCTGTACCTCCGCGCCAGCCGGCGAGCCGTGGACGAGTGAGGAAACCATGACGACGACGACAATCACCTCCCGCACGGGCCTCACCCGCACCGGCCGCGGCGGACGCAAGGGGACCGGTCGCGGTTCCGGGCCCGCCCCGGACCGCCAGAACTGGGGTTCCACAGCGCTGGCCATCTTCTTCCTGGCCATCATGCTGTTCCCGGTCTACTGGATGGTCAACGCCTCGCTGCAGCCCAACGGCACCACGCTGGAAACGTCCTGGCTGCCGCTGAAACCGGACTTCACCGGCTACGCCACCGCCATCAGTGAACAGGGCGGCAACCTGGGCACCAGCCTGGTCATTTCGCTCGGCAGCGTGGCGCTGAGCCTGGCCATCGCCGCTCCGGCAGCGTATGCCTTGGCCTACTTCAAGGTCCGCGGCGCCGGCATCGTGCTGTTCGCGATCCTGATCAGCCAGATGATTCCCGGCATCGTGGTGGCCAACGCCCTCTACACCGCCTACAACGACCTCGGCCTGCTCAACTCCATCCCAGGGCTGATCCTGGCCGACTCGGCGCACGGCATCCCGTTCGCGATCCTGATCATCCGGGCGTTCATGAACGGCATGCCTGCCTCGGTGATCGAGGCGGCCAGGGTGGACGGCGCCGGGCACATCCGGGCGTTCTGGTCCATCGTTCTG
Organism: Arthrobacter oryzae; assembly: GCF_030812315.1. GTDB lineage: Bacteria > Actinomycetota > Actinomycetes > Actinomycetales > Micrococcaceae > Arthrobacter > Arthrobacter oryzae_B. The sequence goes on from NZ_JAUSSM010000016.1 coordinate 59,448, forward strand.
CCGCTGAGCCGGAACTCGCTCATCACCGCCGGGCTGTTCACGTTCCTGTTCGCCTGGAGCGACTTCCTGTTCGCCCTGACGCTCACCACCACCGAGGCCGTCCGGCCCGTGACCCTGGGCATTTTCCAGTACATCGGCGCGTACGTGAACGACTGGAGTTCGGTCATGGCGACTGCGGTGCTCGCCTCCATTCCGGCCATCGTCCTGCTGGTGGCTGCCCAGAAGTACATCGCCGCGGGCACGACCGGCGGCGCGGTTAAGTAGCTAATCCCTCAACTTTCCAACCACCCACTTCTTTCTAGGAGCAACCATGACACCGCAAGCAACCCCGCAAAACGGCACTGTCCGCGTCACCGTCTGGAGCGAGAACCGGCACGAAAAGCGCGACGAACTCGTGGCCCGCCTCTATCCCGACGGCATGCACGGCGCCGTCAAGGCAGGCATCGAAGAAAATCTCGGCAGCAAGGTCAGCGTCCGCACCGCCACGCTGGACGAGCCCGAGCACGGCCTCACCGAGGAAGTCCTGGCCAATACCGACGTCCTGACCTGGTGGGGGCACATGTCCCACGGCGACGTGGACGACGAAATCGTGGAGCGGGTGCACGGCCATGTTCTGGCCGGCATGGGCCTGATCGTGCTGCACTCCGGACACTGGTCCAAGATCTTCACCAAGCTCATGGGCACGTCCTGCACCCTGCGCTGGCGTTCCGAGCAGGACCGCGAACTTGTCTGGACCGTGGACCCCACCCACCCGATCGCCAAGGGCGTGCCGCACCCCATCGTGATCGACCAGCAGGAAATGTACGGCGAATTCTTCGACATCCCCACCCCCGAGGAACTCGTGTTCATCAGTTCCTTCAGCGGCGGCGAAGTCTTCCGCTCCGGCTGCACATTCCGCCGTGGCCACGGCAAGATCTTCTTCTTCAGCCCGGGCGACCAGGACTACCCCGTGTACCACCACAAGGACGTCCGCCGGGTCATCGCGAACGCCGTCGAGTGGGCCGTCACCGACCGCCCCGAGCGTGCCTATCCCGAACTGCTGCGCTACGAAACGAACGATTTCTTCAACGGCAAGAGCTACCAGGGGGCCACCGCGTGAGCACCCCCTTCGCCACCATTCCCGACGACGGAACTCCGCTGCGCGTCGTCGTCGTCGGTGCCGGCGGCATGGGCCGCGCCTGGCTGAACACGGTCGAACAGTCACCGGAGGTGGAACTGGCCGGCATCGTGGACCTTGACCTTGATGCCGCCCGCGCGGCAGCCGCCGCCATCGGGCGCCCGGACCTTCCGGTCGGGACCGTCACCGCAGCGCTGGCGGCCGACGTCGGAGCCCGGGCCGTCATCAACGTCACCGTCCCTGCGGCGCACCACCCGGTGACCACGGAGGCGCTGTCCGCCGGCCTGCCGGTCCTCGGCGAAAAGCCCGTGGCCTCCACCGTGGTGCAGGGCCTGTCCCTTGCCGCCGCCGCGGAACTGTCCGGCCAGCTGTTTATGGTCAGCCAGTCCCGCCGCTACAACCGGCAGCTTTTCGAGGCGAAGCGCCTGGCCGCCTCGCTGGGCAGCGTCGGGATCGTTTCGGCCGAATTCTTCAAGGCCCCGCACTTCGGCGGCTTCCGCGACGCCATGGACCACCCTCTCCTGCTGGACATGGCCATCCACCAGTTCGACATGGCCCGGTTCCTGCTCGACGCCGACCCGGTCTCGGTCTTCTGCGAGGAGTACAACCCGTCGTGGAGCTGGTACCGCGGGGATGCCGGGGCCAGCGCCATTTTCGAAATGACGGGCGGCGAAAGATTCGTTTTCACCGGCAGCTGGTGCAGCCCCGGACAGGAGACGTCCTGGAACGCTTCATGGCGGATCAGCGGCGAACACGGCACCGTGCTGTGGGACGGCGACAACGATCCGACAGTGGAAACGGCGGAATCAACTGGAGCCACCGGGACAGCCGGCGGCCAGGATCCCGGTCAGGAAATCGCCGGCTCACTGCGGGACTTCGTGGCAGCGCTCCGCACCGGGAGCACCCCGATGGGACAGGTCCACCGCAACATCATGAGCCTGGTGATGGTGGAGGCCGCCGTGCTCAGCGCCTCCACCGGAACCAGGGTTTCCGTCGATGCCCTGCTGGAGGAGTCCTACCGGCAGGCCATCCTGGAAGAGCGCGATCCCGGCGCGCTGGAGGTCCTCAAGTCCTGGCCTTCCGCCCGGACCGCCCTGTCCGCGCGTTAGGAAGTCCGCGTCCTAGGCCGTTCGCGTCCTGGGCGTCCGGATCCTAGAACATCGGCAACAGGAAGCCGGCAACCATGGCCGCCGCCCCGATGCCGGTCAGGATCCAGCCAAGGACTCCGGCCGCCTCCCCTCGAACCTCCGGCGCACTGGTCTGCCAGCGGGTGGGCGTCTTCACCGCGTAATGAATGGTGACGGCGTCCCCCGGGGCCATGTGCCGGATGTCATGCGGCGACATCGGTGCATTATGGACCTGGTAGTGGTGGTCGAACCAGCGGAAACCCACTCCTGTCTCGTCGGAGTAGACCACGCCCTCCGACTGGGTCCACTGATCCTCGAACCGCCGCATCGTCCCGACGGCCACCAGCAGTATGAGACCGGCAGGCAGGCAAATCCACGTCAGCACTTCGAGGATGGGGCCAGCAATGTCGAGAACTCCGGGCATGGTCATGATGCTACCGTTCCCGTACGCCCGATGCGGACCCGAAAAGTCGCATGGAAAATAGCGAAGCCGGTTGCACCTAGGGTGGAGGGGCAACGGTCGGCATCCGCCTTCCTGCGACTGATCAACTGATTGAGGAAACAAACATGGGTTTGGGCGACAAGATCAAGAACGCGACCGAGAAAGCAATCGGCGAGGCCAAGGAAGCTTTCGGCAAACTGACTGGCAACGGCAAGCTCGAGACCGAGGGCAAGATTGATCAGGGCACGGCCGACGCGAAGCACGCCGCCGAGGACGTCAAGGACACCATCAACGACAAGTAGTCGTTACCGGATGGCCGGGCCGCGGAGACTTCCGCGGCCCGGCCATTTTTTATGCCCGCCGGCCGGGACCTTCGCCCCTTCCGCCTTGGAGCATCGGCGGCCAGTCTGGTCACATGGCAGCCCGCCCCGGGGGGAAACAGACACGGGCAGGCAATTGATCGGCACAGGCGGCGACGGCCATGGACGAGGCAGTGGTCCACATCAGCGGCTTCCGGATGGACTTCGCGGACACCACCGTGGTCCGCAACCTATCCTTCGACGTCCGGAAAGGCGAGACCTTCGGATTCCTGGGCAGCAACGGCTCAGGAAAGACCACCACCATCCGCGCACTGCTGGGTCTCTACGAGCCCACGGCAGGGATCCTGCACGTTAACGGGCGCCCCTTCAAACCGGAGGACGGCGGCCGGCTGGGCTACCTTCCCGAGGAACGAGGGCTGTACAAGAAGGAAAAGGTCATTGATGTCATGACCTACTTCGGCCGGCTCAAGGGACTGGACCGGCACGCCGCGCGGCAGTGGTCGCTGGCGTACCTGGACCGCGTGGACTTGGCCGGCAAGGCCTCCACCCAGGTGGACAAGCTCTCCAGCGGCGAGCAGCAGAAGGTCCAGCTCGGCGTAACCATCATGAACCGTCCCGAGCTCCTCATCCTGGACGAACCAACCAAGGGTTTCGACCCGGTGAACCGCCGGCTGCTGATGGATATCATCGCGGAGCAGAAGAACGACGGCGCCACAGTGGTCATGGTGACCCACCAGATGGAGGAGGTGGAGCGGCTCTGTGACCGCATTATCCTTCTGAAGGACGGCACGTCCGAGGCCTACGGCACCATCGATGAAGTCCAGAACAAGTACGGCGGAAGGGTTGTCCGCCTCCGGCACTCAGGATCCATTCCGGCTTCACCCCACTATGAGGTAACGCTGAAGGAAACCAACTATGCCGAGCTGTCCATCTCTGATGACACCGATGAAGCGTCCATCCTACGGGAACTCATGGACGCCGGCGTGGTGATCCGCAGTTTCACCACCACCAAGATCTCGCTGGAGGACATCTTCATCCGCGTCTACGGCGAGCAGAACACACCGCCGTCGCCAGTCGCCGCCGGCGTGGGCCTAAGGGCGGGGGCTTAGACGTGGCGCAGCACAATCTGGGCACGGTGATCAGGTTCGAGTTCGTCCGCACGGTCACCAAGGCGCGGTTCTGGATCGGAACACTGTCCGTGCCCGTCATCATGGCCATCGTGTTCGGGATGATCTTCCTTAGCAACACGAGCACCAGCACAGCCGCCGAGGCCCAGAAGAACGCCCAGTTCAGCATCTCCTACGTGGATGCCTCCGGCCTGATCACCCCTGCCGATGCCGCCGCGTTCGGTGCCATTGCCGCGGCGTCGTCCGACGCCGGGATCCGGGACGTCCAGTCCGGCGCCGTCGATGCCTTCTTTGAGTTTCCGGCACATCCCGAGAAGACGGCAGTGCGGGTTTACGGGACGGACAAGGGTGTGTTCGAGAACGGCAAGTACGCCGCCGTCGCCCAGGCCATGCTCGCCCACGCCGTTGCCTTGAGGATCGGCTCGCCGCAGCTCTCCAGCCTGGCGGGCGGGACTGTGCAGGTGGAAACCGTCACGTACCAGGGCGCCGACGTGGCCGGGGGCATGAACTCCGTGATTCCGCCGCTTGCCTTCCTGGTGGCCTTCTACGGACTCGTGGTGCTCCTCGCCGGACAGATGCTGAATTCCACGCTGGAGGAAAAGGAGAACCGGGTCACCGAAATGATCCTGACCACGCTGAAACCCACCACCCTCATCACCGGCAAGGTGCTGGCGCTGTTCATGGTGGGCATTGTGCAGGTGGCCGTTTTCGCTTCCCCCGTCCTGATCGGCGCGCTCTTCTACCGTGACGCCCTGAGCATCCCCGAGTTCGAGGCGTCCCAGCTGCTCTTCGACCCCGCGCGCATGAGCGTCGGCTTCCTGATCCTCGTGGGCGGCTTCGCCCTGTTCACCACCACCCTGGTGGCCATCGGCGCCGTGATGCCCACAGCGAAGGAGGCAGGTAATTTCATGGGCGTGATGATCGCCTTGATTTTCATTCCCTTCTATTCAGTCAGCCTGGTGGTCTCCGAGCCGCATTCGACGATCGTGCAGGTGTTCACCTACTTTCCGTTCTCCGCGCCGGTCACGGCTTTGCTGCGGAACGCTTTCGGCTCACTGGGCAACTTTGAGGCCGCGTTGGTGATCGTCATCCTCTACGTCGGGGCCGCAGTGATGCTCCGTGTGGCCGTGCGCCTGTTCCAGTACGGCTCGATCTCCTACACCTCAAAGGTCCGCATCAGGACCGCCCTCAAAGCGGGGTCACGGCACGCCGTCGCCGGCCCTGCGCGGCCGTAGGCGAACTTCGGAGGACCGGAGGCGCAACATGCGCTTGGTGTTGCTGGGCGATGTGATGCTGGGCCGGCTGGTGAACCAGCGGCTCAAGTCGGCAACGCCTGCGTTCCCCTGGGGCGACACGCTTCCCGTCCTGGCGCAGGCGGACCTCAGGTTCGCCAACCTCGAGTGCGTACTGGCCGACGGCGGCACCCCGCAACCGGGAAAGGTGTTCCATTTCCGTTCGGACGCCCGGAACGTAGCCGTCCTGACGGCGGCCGGCATCGACGCCGTCTCCCTCGCCAACAACCACGTGCTGGACTACGGGACCGATGCCTTCCGGGAGACCCTGCCCGCGCTGGACAGCAACGGGATCCTACACGCCGGGGCAGGGCCGGACCAGGACACAGCGCGCCGGCCCGCGGTCAGGCGGGCGGGTCGAACCGCCGTCGGATTCATTGCCTTCACGGACAACCAGCCGGACTGGGAGGCCGGGCCGCGTCGGCCCGGGGTCTATTACGTCCCGGCGGACGGGAATGCCCGTGACGATCCACGGGCCCGGGACCTGCTGGCGCTGGTACGCCGCACCAAGGCCCGCGTGGACCTGATGGTGGTTTCGGCGCACTGGGGCGGCAACTGGGGTGCCGACGTGCCGCCGGGGCACCGCCACCTGGGCAAGGCGCTGGTCGACGCCGGAGCCGACGTTGTGTTCGGGCACTCGGCGCACATCTTCCGCGGAGTGGAGATCCACCGCGGCCGGCCCATCATCCACAGCGCCGGAGACTTCATCGACGACTATGCCGTGGACACCGAGGAGCGCAACGACCAGTCCTTCATCTTTTGCGTGGAGACCTCCGGAGGCGTTCCCGTCCGGCTGCGGCTCCATCCGACCGTCATCGCCGGTTTCCAGGCGCGGCTGGCCGGGAAAAGCTCGCAACGGATCGCTACACGGATGCAGGGGCTTTGCGCCGAGCTGGGAACATGGAGTGGATGGTCCGCCGAAACGACCACACTGGAAATACCGGTGGGCAGTTAGTCCCGTTTGTCCCGCTCGCTGAATTCCTCATCGAGGTCGTAGTGCCTGAATTCCGTTTCGGGATTCGGTTCGCCCTCGGCCACATACTCGTAATCGAGTTGGCGCTGGACCTGGCTGTCGAGGACTTGGAGGTCCTTGTCCCCGACCGTGGAGAGATCCTCCGGAAACTCGTCTTCCGGGGTGAGATGCAGCTTCTCTGACATGTGGTGCCTCTCTTGGCCAGGAACTGGGGTGCTGTTCTGGCAGCATCCTGGCTCCTCCAGATTATCCGCACCTGCCAGTGGGCGGAAGCCCAGCAGACGGCAGCCTGGCCAGCGGAAGCCTCAGCTAAGGGTTGCTGGCCAGACCGGCCGGATTCGCCGCCGGCGCAGGGCATGTCCGCTGCTGCCCTGGCCGGTGGTCCGGGACCGGACTGCGGTGAATGCCGCGACCGCCGCCGTCAGCACCACCACCGCCGGGATGAACTGCCACCAGTCCACTGTGTCCATGCTTTGGGACGCATTCATCGACCCGTGCAGGAGTCCCAGGATGAGGATGCTTCCGCCCGTTGCGACATACGCCATGCCCAACAGGTAGCGTGCCACGAGGGCGAAGCCGAAGAGGACTCCCCACGAGAGCGCAACGTCCGCCCAAGGCGTGGCCGCGAACCCGCGCTCGGCAAAGGCCTGGGGCAAATGGATCAGGGCAAAGGGAATGGCGGTCAGCAGTGAGCCTGCGAGGACGCCCTTCCGGTCCATCAGCCGCCGCTGGCCAACCCCGGCGCGGCCTTCCGCTGCCGCCGTGACGAGGACCGCGACTCCGAGCAGGACGACCAGTTCCACCAGGAGTCCGGGGTGACGTCCTGCAGCAACAGGATGGCAAGGAACTGCGCGAGCCATGCCAGCGGGATGGCTAGGACCAGGAACGCGGCGACGGGGTGCGCCGCGATACGGGAACGGATGCTTCCGGCGGGAGCCGGTGCAGCGGGTTCAACGCTCATGGGGTGCCTCGGTTCAGGCTTTACATCAATGTTAGGACAGCCGCCAGACGTAGGCGTAGGGCTGCGGGAACTGGGTGATCCGGAAGGCCCTGACCACGATTTTGGCCGGGCCCGGCGGCATGGCGGTCCACAGGACCTGTTCCACGTTGTTCCGGTGGTCGAAGCCGGCGGTTGTGCCGGAATTTCCGTGGCGTTCGCTGCCGTCGGCGGCGAGCGCTATGAGGTCGAGGTCGTTCTGGAGCTGCGGGCCAGGCGGGTCGGACCACACTAGGGTGATCTTGAGCGTGGCCCCGGCCGCGGCGGGTTCCGGGTCGCCGGCCGGGCCACGGTGCCGCTTTGCTTTGGCAGCGGCCTTGGGGACCTCCTCGGGGATGTCGATGGTGATGGAGTCCTCCTGTCCCTGTTCCAGCGGGCCCCCTTCGCCCAGGCCCGAGTTGCCGGGCTGCCCGGGGAGGACCACGGACCGGGCGAGGTTCACCCTGCCCCAGCCGGAGTTTCCGTTCGGCGATTCCCCGGCTTCGCTGGGGTTGTATTGGCCGGGCAGCACGTCCGCGCCGTTGATCAGGAGGGCTTTGACCAGTGCAGCGGTTGGCGCGGCAAGGCCATTTTTCACCAGGGTCTCCCGCAGCACGGCGGCGCAGCCGGCAACCAGCGGGGTTGCCATGGAGGTGCCGGAATCGAAAAAGAACAGCGGGTCCGTGGACGTGCCGAAGGTGTTGCCCATCGGGGCGTTCCGTGAGAGCGCGGACAGGATGCTTGTTCCCGGCGCTACGACGTCGGGCTTGATGCGGCCCTCCTTGGTGGGCCCGCGGCTGGAGAAGGCGACCATGCCATCCGGGTTGTTCGCCTGTTTGTCCCGTTTCACGGGATTCGCGGGAAAGTCTCCCGGCCAGTAGGTGCCGTAGGACGGCGCGAACTCCTTGCGGAGGCTTTCACTGGCGCCCACGGTGATGCAGTTCTTGGCGGCGGACTGGGAGCCGATGGAGTTCGAGTCCACCGTGCCGTCGCTGTTGCCGTCCATGCCGTCGTTCCCGGCCGCGAAGCAGATCACCTGGTCCGGGTGGTTCCAGATGAATTCGTCGATCTCACGCGAGCTGGCGTCGTACGGAAGGTTGAGTCCGGGGACGCCCCAGGAGTTCGTGTGCACGCGGGCGCCGTCGTCATACGTCGTTTGGAAGAGGTCATTGAGGTTAACGGGGATGCCGCCCAGGCCGCCGTTGGCGTCGAGAACGCTCTGCAGGATCAGCTGTGCCTCGGGCGCCGTTCCCTCGATGTCTCCGCCCATGGTGGCCGAGTTTCCACTGCCCAGCACGGAGCCTGCGACGTGGGTGCCGTGGCCGTGCGGATCGTCAGCCTTCGCCGGCGCCGTCCGTCCCAGGGCGTAGAGCGCCTGGACCCGTCCGGTGAACGCCGGATGCGGATTGGCGGCGTCGCCGGTATCGAAGCCGGTGTCCGCCACCGCCACCACTTCGCCGTCGCCGCGGTACGTTGTCCCGTTGAGCTGGACCTGGGCATTCAGGATTTCCCGGGCCACGTTGTTGAACAGCTGGCGGTCGCGCACCGGGTGGATCTCGCGGATCTCATCGATTTTCGCCAGCTCGGGCAGCTGGCCCACCGAAGTGGTGATGCGCAGCTTGCCCGGTGTCACCGCCACCGCGTCCGGCTCCACCCGGGCTGCCGCGGCTACGCGTGCGACCAAATCCGCGCCCGCCTCGATGCCAGGGTGCAGGAGCAGATCCACGCGTTGCAGCCGGCGGTCCGGATGCGGTTCGTGGTCCGCCAGCGACCGGACGTTGCCGGTGTCCGCGTTGCGGGACAGCAGGGGCGGGGGAATCTTGAACACGCGGGAGTAGACGTCAGCCCAGCTCACGAACGGCAGCGCACGCACCCGGTTCAGGTCTTCCGGCGGGAACGCGGCGAGGTAGGTATTGTCCGAGACGTATTCCTGCATCTCGACGTCGATGCCCGCAAGTTCCGCGCGCTGTTCCGCTGTCAGCGGTTCGGCGGTCTGGATGAGGATATGGTCCGACTCCGAGGCGTCCTCGGCAACCAGCCCGGCATCACGCAGGGCACGGTTCTGTTTGATCGGATCAATGGTGATGCCGTTGATGGTGATTTCAGACATGGAATTGTGCCTCCAGGCGATCCGCCAAGAATAGGCCGCCGCAAACTGGCTCGGCACCCGGCGGCCGGGTGAGCTCTAGAAGGAGACCTGGGCCCCCGCCGAGCGACGGCCCCGGAAGGTGAGCGTCAGCCTACGCTCGGCACCCTAGGCGGTCAATGGCACGCGGAACGAGGCACTGTGACGCAGAGCACACAAGAAGTTCCATCCAAATGATTGCCTTACGGCCCGGCGGTCCGCCACACTAAGGATGGATCCGCAGGAACGGCAAACGTTCCCGATCCCTCCGCCGGACGCAACGCGCCGGCCACGCCCCATCACAGAATGCCGGGCACCTTCGAACCACCTTCAGCCTTAGCCGGCATTTCTTTGCCCTACCCAATTTTCCCTACCGGAAACAGCCCTCACCAAAACCACCCTCAGATACTCCTGCCCCTTCACCGCGAAAGAGAGCACGCCATGATCAAGCACCACTCCGACATCCTCCTCGAGATCATTGCCCACGATCCCGCAACCATCGAAAACGACCTCAACAGTGCCGTCGACATTGCCCTCCGGCACGCCATGCAGGAACGCCGCCACGGCGTGCTGGTCACGCAGACCGGGTTCTCCACCTACACGGTGGCCGTGAGCCGCGACGTGCCCTACGGCGAAACCCGGGAACTGCGCCAATGGGCCTCGATGGCGTAGGGACACGCCGCGGCCACCTGCCTGTACGCACCTACGCCCCGGCTGTAGCTTGGAACGGTAAGTCCGCCTAGTACGGGCCGGCGCTTAGAGCAGGCCGGACAGATCCGACACCGCAAGATCAGGAGCAGTCCATGAGCACGGAACATAACGAGCCCGAAGACATTGTGAGCGACGGAGTCGAGGACGGATCGAGCCCCCTGCCGAAGGACAAGCCGGCGGACCAGGCCTCCGGCCGCCACGCCGGACCCGGCCCCGTTGATGCCCGCCCCGCCGGGAACGGTTCTCCGGAGGATGACGGCACCAACCCCCCGGGGCCAGCCGAGGAGCAGGACCGTGAAACCGGAGACGACCGGGGCCTCACCACGGAACCCAGCTCCAGCGACTAAACAGGACCCGCAGGTCCTCAAGCACAGGAGAGGGGCGGGGGGGGGGGGGGGGGGCCCGGCGGGGGCCCCCCCCGGGGGGGGGGGGGGGGTTTTGGGGGCGGGGGTGGTTGGGGGGGGGGCTGCGGGGGGGGGGGGGGGGCGGC
>NZ_JAUSSM010000017.1 GCF_030812315.1 Arthrobacter oryzae
CGCCCCCGCGGGCGCCCACCCCCCGCCCCCCCCCCCCAGCCAAAACCCCCCCCCCGCGGGCCCACACCCCCCGGGGGGGGCCCGCCGGCGGCCATTCCCCCCCGCCGGGCCCCTCTCCTTTTGTGCACTGCTGTTTTGTGCGCCCGGCTTTTGTGCTGCCGGCTAGGCCGTCTGGCCGGCGTGCTCGCCTTCTTCGATCTCTTCGAGCAGTTTGTCGTTGAAGGCCTTGAGATCGCCGGGGTGCCTGCTGGTCACGAAGCCCTGGTCCACCACCACTTCCTCGTCACGCCAGTCCGCGCCCGCATTCTTCAGGTCGGTCTGGAGCGTGTGGTACGAGGTCAGCTTGCGGCCGCGGACCACACCGGCATCGATGAGGATCCAGGGCCCATGGCAGATGGACGCCACCGGCTTGTGCTGTTCGAAAAAGCTGCGGGCGAACGCCTGGGCGTCCTTGTCCACGCGCAGGTGGTCGGCATTGACCACTCCGCCGGGGATGACCAGCGCGTGGAAATCGGAGGCGTCGGCCTCAGCCGCAGTGATGTCGACGTCGAACTTCTCGCCCTTTTCGGTGCCGTCGTAGCCCTGCAGTTTGCCGGCCTTGGGCGCCACCAGGGTGGGCTCACCGCCAGCTTCCTTGACGGCGTTCCAGGGGCTGGTCAGCTCCACCTGCTCCACGCCGTTGGTCAGCAGGAACGCAACCTTCTTGCCTGCAATATTGTGCGCTGACATGTGTCCTCCTCATACCGGAGCGGGGTGCGTGTAGAGCCGTTACGCCGGCCGCGTATCCCCGCCGAGAGTTGATGCCTTACGCATTCAACACTATGAAGCCCGGAAATAATAAGCAAGCTGATTATGCCTGACGGATGCTCGAAGCCGTGCCGCTGCAAACCACGCCGCTACAAACCGGACCGCCGCAAACAGTGCTAGCACGGAAGTCACGGGCAGGACCCCGCGCGCACCATGGAGACACCGGATCAGGAGAGCATTCCGGAACCGGAAACCACCCACCCCAATAGGAGCAAAAACCCATGTCCATGACCGCCGGAACAAAGAAGTCCCGTCCTTCCCGTGCGAAGATCGCGCTCGTCTCAGCTATGACGCTGGGGCTTGCGGCGGGTGGCGTGGCCCTGGCCGCACCGGCCCAGGCCGCCGCCACCAACTATGCCTGCACCGTGGTGCCCCTGAAGCCCATCTTTGCGGGCTTCAACTCGTCAGGCACCAAGCTGGTGGATTACCGGATCAATGTCTACTGCGGAGCCAACCGTTCCGTCTACATCGAGCAGCAGCGCTGGGAGAGCGACGACTGGCCCAACGGCGATGACCACCTTGGCAACTCGGCGTTCAGCCGCTACCTCGGCCCCACCAACGGCTGGCACACCATCCACAATGTCCGCACACTGACCAACACCGAGATCGGCAACGAGGAGGTTTACCACAAGGTCCGCCACCAGGAGGGGGCAGCCGGCGTCTGGTCACCGTTCACCGGCTGGACAGGCAGCGGCACCACCTCGATGTCCAACTAGCTCCGTCCAACTAGGCAGTTGTCCAACTTAGCCGGCATCCGGCTAGCCAGTAATAGCGAACCGGCGGCAGCCCCGAAAGGGGTCTGCCGCCGGTTCGCTATTGCTGCCGCAGATAGGTGAGCACGGCAAGGACCCGGCGGTGGTCCTCGGGTTCCGGCCGCAGCCCGAGCTTTAGGAAGATGCTCCGGATGTGGGCTTCCACCGTCCGCTCCCCCAGGAACAGGGTCTTGCCGATTGCCTGGTTGGTGCGCCCTTCGGCCATCAGCTCCAGGACGTCCCGCTCCCGGCTGCTGAGCTCGTCCTCCCGCTGCCGGCCGTTGTGCGGCCGGGCCACCATACGGGCCACGAGTTCAGGATCGACGGCGGTGCCGCCGGCCGCCACGCGGTGCAGGGCGTCAATGAAGTCGTCGATGTCGGACACACGCTCCTTGAGGAGGTAACCCAGCCCTTTCGCTCCGTTCCCGAAGAGCGACATGGCGTTTTCCGTTTCGACGTATTGGGACAGCAGCAGGACCCCCGTTTCAGGCTGGTCGCGCCGGATGGCCGTGGCGGCCTGGATGCCTTCAGTGGTGAAGGTGGGCGGCATGCGGATGTCGACGACGGCGACATCCGGCCGCGCGGCCGCAACGCACTCCAGCAGTTCCCGGGCATCCGCGGCCTCGCAGACCACCTCCAGCCCCTCGGAACTGAGCAGGGCGGCGAGTCCGCGTCGCAGCAGCGCCGAGTCGTCCGCGATGGCTACGCGAAGTGTCATGGCATGTCCTCCGTTGGATCTGCCGAGAAGGGCAGCGTTGCGGCCACGGTGGTGCCGCGGCCTTCCGGGCTGGTGACGGTAAGGGAGCCGCCCAGCGCCGCGGCCCGGTCGGCCAGCCCCACCAGTCCGCCGTCGGCGCCGGCGCTGGCTCCGCCAATCCCGTTGTCCGTGACGTGCAGGGCGAGTTCGGCGTTCGTGCCTTTGACGCCCATGAGCAGGGTAGAGGCACGGGCGTGTTTGGCCGCATTGGTCACGGCCTCGGCGCAGATGAAGTAGGCCGCGAGTTCCACCTGCGGCGGAGGCCTGTGCGGCAGGTCGATTTCCAGCTGGATGGGCAGTGCGGAGCGCTCCGCGAGTGCCGTGAGCGAGCCGGCCAGGCCCCTTTCCCGCAGAGACGGCGGATAAACGCCCCTGGCCAGTTCGCGGAGTTCAGCGAGGGCAACGCCAAGCTCGTCACTGGCGTGGTCCACCAGCTCCTTCATCTCCGCAGGGCTCGCGGCACGCCGCGCCCTTGCCAGCTCCATGGACACGGCGACCAAACGCTGCTGCGCACCGTCGTGGAGGTCCCGTTCCAGCTCCCGACGCCGGGCGTCCCCGGCAGTGACGATCCGCTCCCGGGAGCGGCGGACTTCGACCAGCTGGTCCCGCAGCTGCTGCTCCATGTTCTGGTTGTCCAGGGCCAGCGACGTGGCGCTCCGCACGGCGGCCAGCAGCTGCGGCTGGTCCCTCAGGGCTTCGTCGAAGACCAGGGCCCCGACGGGCGTTCCGTTGCGTTCCAGCACCATGGCCGCCCGCCCGGAACCGTCCTCCGGGACGGCGCGGGGCACGCCGTCGTCGTCCACGAATCCCGACAACGCCGGCGACCACCGCCACAGGCTGAGGGTGGGGTCGCGGACCGATCTGCGCAGGGCGCGGATGAGCCGGTCGCTGACCGGCGCCATGCCGATCTCCACCATCAGCTCACTCAGGGCGCCGCGGGCGAACCGGTAACGCCACAGGCCGAGCAGGACGGCGAGGGGGACGATGGCGGTCGCCGGGTACTGCCAGAGCAGGGCCTCGTTGGAGAGTGAGCCGGTCAGCTGGACCACGGCAAGGGACACCCAGACGGTGGAGGCCGTTTTGATGATCACGGCCAGCCACAGTGGCAGGAACGCGGCCCGGTACGCGGACGAACCGGACCGCCAGCGGGATACCAGGACGGCCACAATGGCCAGGCCGACGCCCACCTGGACGATCCTGGCCATGTCCCCGATGACGTTGGTGAGCTGCGGGCTGTCCCACAGGAGCAGCAGGTTTTGGGACGTGGACTGCCCGGCGGCGATGTGCAGCCGCGGATCAAAAAACGCCCAGCTCGCGGCTGCGATGACTGCCCAGGCAGCAAAGAAGAAGACCACTGCACCGCGTTCCGCCCGCGAGCGCAGCACTCCCGACGGGAAGCTCAGGGCCAGCTGCAGCAGCGGCGGCTGGTACATCAGCGTCAGCCCCACGCCCACCGTAAACAGGACCGGATCACTGGACCGCCGCACGCCGGCCGCCAGCCACAGCAGCCCGGCGACCACCAGGAGCAGGCCAGGATTCCGGTTAGGCCGGGTCTGCCACGCCGTCACTCCCGCCAGGACAAAGGCCAGCCCCACTGCGATGAACAGGGAGAGCTCGAAGACGGAGAAGGGCGCCCGGTCCGGATTCTCGCCCCAGCGGATGACACCCTGGGCGTTGAGGACTCCCAGCGTCCGGGCGGGATCCTGCAGGGCCACCGGCCGCCAGTCAATCGAGATCAGCACCAGGGCCAGGACGCCCCCGGTGGCAGTCATTACAAGTACCAGTTGCTTGGGAGTCACGGTGCTTCCCTCCGCCAAGCTTAAGAATCCCACTTCGACCGGCGGCGGGCCATAGCGGGAGTGCTACCCCAGCAGCCGCCTTTCGTAGGCAAAGGCAACAAGCTGAAGCCTGGTGCGGAGCCCCAGCTTGTCCAGCACGCTGCGCAGATGCGTCTTGATGGTGGCCTCGGAGACGAACAGGCTGTCGGCCATTTCGGCGTTGGCCAGCCCCTTGGCCGCCAGGAGGAAGACGTCGCGTTCACGCGCTGACAGCACCTCGAGGACGGAGAGGTCCGGCCCCGCGGAGGGCAACGTGCGGGCGGCATGCCGGAACAGCTCATGGACGGAGCCGGGCGCAATCACGGAGTAGCCGGAATGGACCGTGCGGATGGCCGCCAGGAGGAATTCAGGTTCCGCGCTCTTGAGCAGGTATCCGCTGGCCCCGGCCTGGACGGCCTCCACCACCGCCTGGTCGCGGTTGAAGGTGGTCAGGGCGATGATCTTTGGTTTGCTCCCGCCCTCGGGGTCCGCCTGCTGCAGGATGCGCTCCGTGGCGGTGACCCCGTCGAGCACCGGCATCCGGAGGTCCATCAGCATCACGTCAGGGTTCCGTTCCGAGGCGAGCGCCACTGCCTGTTCGCCGTCGCCCGCCTCCCACGAAAGCTCCATGTCTGACTGGCTCTCGATGAGCATCCGGATCCCTGCACGGAAGAGCGGTTGGTCGTCTACCAGCGCCACCGAGATGCGCCCTGCGGCATCAGCCACGGACGGCCGCTTCCGGCCGGGCGCCTTCGGGTTCCGCCGCTTCGAGTGGCGCTGCTTCCAGTGCCGCTGCTTCCAGTGGCGCTGCTTCCAGTGGCTCCGCCGACGGTTCCACGTTCTCCACCGCGCCTGCTGCGCCTGCCTCTGTTCCGCCTGCCGCTGTTCCGCCGGCCTCGGCGTGCAGCCCGTACGGGACGAAGGCTGTCACCCGGAACTGCTCGCCGTCCGGCCCGGCCGTTAACCAGCCCCCGGCCAAGTGCGCCCGCTCCCGCATACCGGGTATACCCCTACCCACCCGCTCGGGGCCGCCGGCTTCACCTGGCGCCCCGGCGTCCGCCAACGCTGACGCCGCATGCAGCGCCAGCCCGGGGCCGCTCCAGTCAAAATGAAGCCGGACAGCGGTGCCGCGGCCGCCGTGCTTCAGTGCGTTGGTGAGGCACTCCTGGACGATGCGGAACACGGCAAGCTCCTGGCCGGCGGTCAGCTCAACCGGCGTGCCCGATTCGCTGCGGCGGATCGCCAGGCTGCCTTGCCGCATCCTGTCCACCAGTGGGCCCACATCACTGAGCCGCGGCTGCGGCGCAACCATTCCGTCGTCGCGCACTCCTTCGATGACGCGCTGCGCGTCCACGAGGGCACGTCGGGCGGAGCCGGCGATATTCTCGAGGGCGTTGAGCACGGCCCTGGGCTGGTCCGAACTCAGGTAGCGCGTGCCGTCAGCCTGCGCCGCGATGACTGCCAGGGAGTGGGCCAGGACATCATGGAGGTCCCGGGCAATGCGCGTCCGTTCCTGCTCCACGATGAGGTCGATTTCCGCTTCCTTCAGGCCCGCCTGCGCAATGTTCCGGGCGTGGAACAGGCTGCCGCGTTCCTGGTAGAGCTTCAGCGCGAGGCCGACGGCGGCGCAGCCCGCCGCGATGAGCGTCAGGACGGAGAAGAGCTGCCAGCCGTGGACCTGCAGGGCCATTCGGTCACCGCCGTACAAGGGATAGAACCAGCCCACCCCGTGGCTGTACCGCCAGGAGATCATCAGGAAGGTCATGGCCACGATAAAGACCGCGTTGGCCGAAACGGCCACTACTGCCGTCCGCTTGGCCGCGGTCCACAGGATGAACGCCAGCGCGATGAACGATCCGATGTAGATGGCCCAGTGGTTCGCGTACATCGCCGGGATGACGTAGAAGAACTGGCCAATCAGCAGGACGGCCGTCAGGGCGAGTGAAACGATGGGCTGCCACACCGAGACGGCGATGGCAACCGTCATCAGCACGAGCGGCACCGTTCCCGACCACACGTTGAGTCCGGGCCACGGACCCATCCTTCCTGCTTCGCCCACGCACCACAGTGCGAAGAAAAGAACGGCCGCCACAGGGGCGCCCCAATGCCGCATGAATTTCAGAAGTGGTTCCATGCCTGTCACCCTATCCACGCGCCGCGGCGCACCAGTGCCAACGGCGCCATTTCCGCCTGAGCTCAACCTCAAAGCCAGCAGATTCATCCTTCGGGCCAGTGCCCATGCAACCTGAGCGAAAGGGAACTTGAGCCAAAATTGCGCCAACCCCGCGGCGTCCCTGATTCTTTCATTCCACCCTTGAGTCATAACATCCAGGCGGGAACCCAGCACCCGTGAGAAGAAAGCATCACAGGCTGCAAGGAAGCAGGACTAGCCATGAAAAAGGCTCCAGCTGATAACGAGGTCACCGCCATCCACGGCGTCATCACCGATCAGAGTCCGGTGGATTTCCACGCCCTCGGGCTCGCCGGCTGCATAGACCGTCTCGCCGCTCCGCTCCGGGAACAAGGCACCACTGTCCGGTGGGAGACACCGCACCACGGTGTTGAGATACCGGCCGGCAGTGCCGTGCTGCTCTATCACGTTGCCCAGGAGGCCCTGAGCAACGCCTTCAAATACGCCGGCGCCACTGAACTGACCGTCCGGCTCGCGGCAGTGCATCACGGCATCCGGCTGACAGTGGCCGACAACGGCGCCGGTTTCGACAGCAACGACCACGCCGGCAACCGGCCGCAGGGCTTCGGACTGTTCCTGATGTCGATCGCGGTCCACGAAGCCGGCGGCACCGCAACCGTCGACACAGCCCCCGGCAAGGGCACCTGCGTCACTGTCACGCTTCCGCTGGACTAACCACACGATTCTCTGGGGGGATCACAATGCATCTCAGCCCGGGCCGCTGCGCCCACGGAACCAACTACCGGCTCCAGTATCATTTTGCTCATGACCAGGCCTGCGGTGAAGGTCCCTGTCGCGGGCGTAGCGCGCACCGCACTGGATACCGTATGGGACAGGATCTTCTTCCTGGTCGGTGGTGTCGCCGCCGTCTGGTTGACCTATCTTCTCGTTGAGCTCAGCTTCCAGTGGGGCTGGGGCCAGATCTGGTTCACGTTCATCTTCTGGGCGATGCTCGCCTACCTCGTCCTGCCCCGGCTCCACTCAATCCTGACCCGCGTCTATGTGCCCGATTACTTCATCGGACGCGCCCGCACCAGCGACGGCCTGCTCGGGGATCCCGTCAACGTTGCCCTGCTCGGTTCCGAAGGACAGCTCCACCGGGTCATGCGGCTGGCGGGCTGGACCGTTGCCGATGACGTGACCCTGGCAAGCAGCTGGCGGATCATCACGTCCACCGTCCTGCGTCGCAGCTACCTCGAGGCCCCGGTCAGCCCCCTCTTCCTGTTCGGCCGCCAGCAGGACTTCGCGTACCAGCAGGAAGTGGACGGAAGCCCCGGCAAGCGCCACCATGTCCGCTTCTGGCACTGCCCGCCCGGCTGGCTGCTCCCCGGCGGGGTCGCCGTGGACTGGCTGGCCGCCGGCACCTACGACCGCAGCGTCGGCTTCTCGCTGTTCACGCTCCAGATCACCCACAAAATAGACGAACACACGGACGACGAGCGGGACCATATCGTCAAGTCCATTTCCGACGCCGACCCGTCGGCATCCGTCCGGGTGGTCCGGGACTTCTCCACCGGCTACCACACCCGCAACGGCGGCGGTGATGAAATTGCCACGGACGGCGACCTGCCCATCGTTGACCTGCGCGGAACACCGGCGCCCGGCGTGGCCGTTCCGCGGCTCCCTAGCGACAGCCGGAACAGGCGCCCCGCACCCACCATCATCGGCGCGGCCCTCGTCGCCGGCCGCGCACTGGCGGCGGCCGCCCTGGCCATGTCCATCGTGCTCTTCCCCGCCGAACACCTGGAACCGCTCCTGCAGCCCGGTGGCGGCTCCGGCAACGGTTCCGGCGCCCGGCTGACCGCCGACCAGGCGCAGCTGGTGCTCTATGCCGGCCTGGCGGTGGTGGTGCTCTTTGCGCTCGCCGAACTGCTACTGGCCTGGCTCGTTTTCCTGGGACGCAACTGGGCGCGCACGCTCACCATGGCCGTGAGCACCGCCGCGATCGGCCTGCAGGTCATTGACGTGGCGAACGGAGGTCCCGGCATCACCCTGCAGACCAACCTCCCCGGCCTGACACTGGACATTTTGCTCATCCTCGCCCTGTCCAGCCAGCGGTCCCGCATTTACGCCCGGAGGCAACGCAAGGAACCGAAGCGGATCTCGGCCCGGCCCGGGGGCCGCGCAGCGATCTGACCGCCCAGGTTGGAGTTGGGAGGTCAGACGGTGGACGGGTCAGTGTTGGCCCCGCACAGGATCACGGCAACGCGTTCTCCGTCTGCCGGGACATAGGCCCCCGAGGTCAGGGCGGCAAAAGCGGCCGCCGCGCCGTGCTCCACGACCATCCGGTAGTCGGCCCACAACAGCGAGCGCGCGGCGACAATCTCGTCGTCGGACACCAGCACGCTCTTCACGCCGGTCCTGACCGCGACCTCAAAGCCGATCTGTCCGATCCGCCGCGCCCCGAGTGAGTCCGCGGCAACCCCGGCAACAGCAACATCCACCGGTTCTCCCGCCTTCAGCGCGGCGTGGAGCGTGGGAGCCGCGGCGGGCTCCACGCCCACCACATGGGCCAGGCCTTCGACGGCGGCCGCGATCCCGGCCATCAGTCCCCCGCCGCCCACGGCCACCAGCACGGTGTCCACGCCTTCCAGCTGTTCCAGCAGTTCCGAACCGACGGTGCCGGCACCTGCGGCGATTTCCGGCTGGTCGTAGGCGTGGCAGTACACGGCTCCGGTTTCGGCGGCATAGGCGATGGCGGCGTCGTAGGCGACGGCATATTCGGCGCCGCGCTGGATGACGGAGGCCCCGGATTCCTGGAGCTTCTTCACCTTCATGGCGGGGGCGGTCTCGGGGACAAAGACGGCGGCCGGCACCCCGGCCCGGGCCGCGGCGTAAGCGTTGGCGAGGCCGGCGTTGCCGCCGGAGGCCACCACGATGCCCACGTCCTCCTTCAGCTCCCCCCGCTCGCGGCAGGCAAGCACGCGGTTGAACGCACCCCTGGCCTTGAAGGTTCCGGTGTGCTGCATGAACTCGCACTTCAGCCAGACGTTCCCTGGAAAGCTTCCCTGGTCCGCTTCGATGACGGGTGTGCGGCGCACCAGCCCGGCAATCCTGGCAGCAGCTTCATCGACGTCAGTGCGTGTGATCATTTCATCCCCGGGTAGCGGTGTTGCGTGGTTCGGTGGAGCGGCCGCCGTAGTCATGGCCGATCTGCCGCGCGGCGTCCTGCAGGAGCGGCACCACCGTTTTTTCGATGGCTTCCGCGGGCGCCCTGTGGGTCTGCAGGGAAACGTTGACCGCGGCGACAACGTCGTTTCCGCGCCGGACCGGGACAGCGACGCCTCGAAGGCCTTCCTCCAGCTCCTGCGAAACCATGGACCATCCCTTTGCCCGGGCCTGTTCCACTTCGGTCTGCAGCTGCTCGAGGCTTCCGATTGAGCGCTCAGTGAACCGCTGCAATTGGACGGAATTGAAGTAGGTTTTCAGCTCGGCGTCGGACAGTGCACCCAGCAGCACCCGCCCCATGGACGTTGCCCAGGCGGGGAACCTGGTGCCCACGCTGATGGAGACGCTCAGGAGACGTGGTGACGGGACGCACGCGACGTAGACAATGTCCGTGCCGTCGAGGATGCACAGCGACGTTGTCTCGTTGAGGTCAGCGGCAAGCGACTTGAGGTGCGGCTCCGCGATCCTGGGGAGCGCCAGGTTTGCCAGGAAGGACTGTCCGATGTCCAGCGACCTGGGCGTCAGTTCGAAATAGGTGCCGTCGGCGCGAAGGTAGCCCAGGTCCGTCAGCGTCAGCAGGAACCTCCGTGCGGAGGCCCTGGTCATGTCCGACTTTGCGGCGACCCGGGAGACGGTCAGGCGCGGTTCGTCCGGGGCGAAGGCGCGCAGCACGTCAAAGGTCTTCTCCACCGACTTCACGAAGTACGCGGGTTGCTCCGCCATGGAATCGCTTGCCCTCCCTGAAGCTCACTTCCGGCTCCCGCAGGCGCTCGGCCGCAGGCTTATTCCGATCATATCCGGATAACCGCGACGGAATCGGCGGCACCCTGAAAGACCGGAAGCGGCGTGGGTCAGTTCCCCGCCCGCGTTCGGTCTTTCAGGGTGCCGCCCTTCAGCCGGGAGGCATTGTGAGACACCTCACGCTGGGGTACGCTGTTCCTTAGTCGCATATCGCACAGCTGTTCGTAATGCGCACAAATTTCATCGCATCAATGCACCGGAGCAACTGTCTTTCAGTGTGGAAGGACCATCAGAATGACCAACCTTGCAACCACGGCCGAGACCGCAGAGGCGCAGCGCCGGCTCAAGCGGGCCAAGAAGGCCGCGCTGGCCGCATTCCTCGGCGGCGCCCTTGAGTACTACGACTTCTTCATCTACGCCACGGCAGCATCGCTGATCTTTTCGAAGATCTTCTTCCCGTCGGGTGACGCCACCGTGGCGCTGCTCGCTTCCTTCGCCACCTTCGGCGTGGCCTATGTAGCCCGCCCCTTTGGCGCAGTCTTCTTTGGCCACCTCGGCGACAAGATCGGCCGCAAGGCAACCCTGGTCCTCACCCTCGTTCTCATGGGTGCTGCCACGTTCCTGATCGGTGTCCTGCCGGACTTCAACACCGCCGGTTACTGGGCGCCTGCCCTGCTGGTGCTGCTCCGCCTCATGCAGGGCCTCTCGGCGGGCGCAGAAACCGCGGGAGCCTCGGCCCTGACCACGGAGGAAGCCCCCGCCGGCCGGCGCGGCTTCTTTGCCAGCTTTGCCATGAGCGGCATTTCCTTCGGCATCGTGCTGGCCTCCCTGGCCTTCCTGCCGGTGGCCGCCATGAACGAGGCCGATCGGCTCGCATGGGGCTGGCGCATTCCGTTCTGGCTCTCCGTCATCGTGCTCTTCGTGGCGTACATGGTCCGCCGTTCACTCGAGGAACCAGAGGTCTTCGAGGAGAAGCACGATCACGGTGAACTCGTGAAGCTGCCCTTCGCCAAAATGTTCAAGACGCACCCTGCCCAGTTCTTCCAGGTGGCCCTGATGTCCTTCGAAACCGTCACCAACACCTTTATGCAGTCCTTCGGCCTGGCCTACGCCGTCTCAGTCGGCGTCCCTGCCTCCACCATGCTCTGGGTCAGCATCCTCGGCAACGTCATCGCCATCGCCACCCAGCCCCTCATGGCTGCACTGTCGGATAAGTTCGGCCGGCGTCCTGTCTTTATCGCCGGAGTCCTCGGATCCGGTGCCATGATCTTCGTGTACTTCTCGGTCATCTCCACCGGCAACATTCCCATGATCTTCCTGGCCAGCACCCTGATCACCGCCGGCACCTACGCCATGTCCAACGCGATCTACCCTGCGTGGTTCTCCGAGCTGTTCAACGTGAAGGTCCGCTATTCGGGCATGGCCATCGGGCTGCAGGTCGGCATCCTGTGCGCCGGTTTCACACCGTTGCTGGGAACCGCCCTTGTGGGTGCCGCCAAGGCCAACTGGGGCCCGGCGGCGTGGATCGTCGCGGCGTCGTCACTGCTGGCAGTCGCCGGTGCACTGTGGGCCCGCGAAACCCACAAGACGCCGCTGCGCGAACTGGGCAACCCAGTCCCCTAAGTCACCGCCGCCTGAGCCGGGCCAGCAGCGTGGCGGCGAGCAGCGCCGTCGTAATTTCCAGGGCAATGACGGCCAGCAGCCCGCCGGCGGCAGAATTGGCCGCGGATCCGGCAACTGCCGCCGGAAGCGCGGCCGCCCCGTGGCTGTGGCCGGATGCCCCGCTCCCGGAACCGGCCGATCCCAGCAGCAGGACGGCGTGCAGCACCGTCATCCCCAGCCCGCCTGCCATCACCTGCCGCAGGGAACCAACCCGGCCGTCGCGCCAGATATGCACGGCACACGGCAGGCAGACTCCCACCATCGCGAGCATCAGCAGGTTCAGCCAGGACCCGTGGTGGTTGCCCGCGACGAGCCAGAGATGCACCAGGCAGGAGGCAGCAGTCGCCGCGGCAACCATGCGCGGATGGAAGACGGGCCGCGGCCGGAGGACAGGTTTTGGCCGGAGGGGCGGCCCGGGGATGGGGCGGGCAGCGTCCCATCCCCGCAGGGCTGTCATGTCGCCGGCCTATCCGTGGCAGTGTCCGCCGGCGGCCGGCTGCGAACCCGCCGGTACATCCAGCACGGGGCTGCGGTCGAAGAAGCCTTCCGGGCGCAGCTTGAAGCCGACGGTGTCCACCGGCATGATGGGCCAGTCCTCGATCCGCGGGAAGTGGGTCAGCCCGAAGGTGTGCCACAC
Source organism: Arthrobacter oryzae (assembly GCF_030812315.1). Classification (GTDB taxonomy): domain Bacteria; phylum Actinomycetota; class Actinomycetes; order Actinomycetales; family Micrococcaceae; genus Arthrobacter; species Arthrobacter oryzae_B. Next base: position 12,533 of record NZ_JAUSSM010000017.1, read on the forward strand.
CACGATGTCCTGGCCGTCAATCTCCCGGTCCTGGGCGATGTACGCCGGCAGGCCGGCACCGCCGGAGTGCTGGTTCACGAAATCCCCGGTGGGGTAACGCTCGTCCTCCGCAAACCGGGTGACCCACAGGTCCTTGGTTGCGAACGCCGCCCGGCGGGCGATGGAGGACTCCGGATCGGCAAGGAGCGTGGGCTGGCCCTGCGCATGCAGCTTGTAGCCCACGGGTTCGCCCAGCCTGTTGCGCGATTCCGGGTTGGAAATGATCCAGGTCCGGCCGCTCCGCGCGTCGGCTTCCCGGGCGGCTTCGGACTCGCGGGCCAGGACAGTCCGCTTCCGTGAGAACGCGTTGCCGCGTTCGTTCCCTTCTCCCATGGGCTGCCGGACCACGTCCTCCTCCTCAACCCGGTTGGTGAAGCCGTCGATGGCCATGTCCAGCCGCGCGCTGAACAGGTGCTGGTGGAACGGCGCCCCCAGCCCGGGGGCGAGCTGGGAAATATTGTCTGAACCGCCTTCGGGGAAGGCGCTGGTGAACACGACACCGGTGGCTTTGGCTTCGAACTCGATGGTGCCGTCGAGGTAGAGGTACCAGTAGAAGCCGTAGTCGTAGTTGCCGATGGTGGTGAAGAAGGAGATTACGAGGCGGCGGTTGCGGCGGGTGTAGTTGACGCCGGACCAGAGGTCGCTGTGCTTGGCCAGGATGCCCCAGTCCTCTTCGTGCATGCAGATGCCGTTGCGGATTTCACGCGGATTGCCGAAGGCGTCGCTGATCACCGGGCTGAGGTAGGTGATCTCGCCGAGGCAGTCGCAGCCCAGTTCGAGCGAGTTGGCGTACTGGCCCACCAGGTACTCGCCGGTGTCGAAGTAGTTTTGCCAGGACCGGACCGGAGACGGGTCGCCGTAGGGAACCACCATTTCCGCAATGGAAGCGCGGTTGATGATGGGGCGCTTCCGCTCGCCGTCCTGGAAGGCGAGATTGTGCAGCACCACGCCCTCACGCACGTCGAAGCCGACGTCCACGCTCCACTTTTCCCACTCAACGCGGTTGCCGCCCGTCACCGTGAAGCTGGGTCCTTCGGGCTGGGTGATGCTGATGGGCTTCTGGGTGGTGCGCAGCGGGCCGGTGAGCTCCGGATCAGTGTAGTTGCCGTGCTCCGCGGGGACCGGGACGGCCCCCAGGTCCAGGACCTGCGTGACTTCCTTGCTGACGACGTCGACGTACGCCACGAGGCCGTCCACCGGGTGCGCCCAGGCGCTGTCCTCGGGAAACTCCTGCACGAAGGCCAGTCCGCGGAGGATGCGGCGGCCCTTCTCCTCGGGGTATTCGAAGACACCGGCGGACAGCGGCGCAACGCGGACCTTGCCGACGTCCAGCCCGCGGTCCGCGAGGGCCTTGAGCCAGCGTTCGTCGCACGCCAGCAGTGTCTCGACGACTTCAAATTCCTCTTCCAGGACGGGCAGCTCGCCGGTGGCGGCGGTGTCGAGTTCGACGGCGGAAGTCACCGCGCCGCTCGTGGCGGAGACAGTCACGTCCAGGGGGCGACCGCCGGACACGTCGTGGATGAACACCCGGAAGCGCCGGTCTTCGCCATCCGCTGCGGCGTCCCGGGCCGGGTCCAGCAGGCCGAGGTAGGCGATCCGCTTGTCCGGGCCAAGCAATCCTGCGGCGCGAAGAACGCCCTGGACGTCGGTGATTTCAGCGCCCGTTGCAAGGCGGTACGGCGTAAGCGTGTCAGTTATGGAGGGTGTCATGACGGCCTTTTGTCCGGGACCTTGGCAGGTCGGATTTTTATTTTCTATAGTTGTAGAGAATAAACCGTCCGTAAGATGGATCACAAGGGTTCGACACAAAAAGTTCCGGGGGGAGCGCCAGCGTGCCAAAGATTGTTGACCATGACGAGCGTCGACTGGAACTGGTGGATGCGACCTGGCGGATCATCGCCAGGCTGGGTATCGAGGGCGCCACGATGCGGGAGATCGCACTCGAGGCCGGCTTCGCCAACGGCGCCCTGAAGCCGTACTTCCCCACCAAGGACACGCTGCTGACGTTTGCCTTCGGGCACGTCTTCAACCGGACCAACGAGCGCATCAGGGAAGTGACTGCGGGCAAGGCCGGGATTCCGGCACTGAAGGCGTTTTGCGTCGAGGTGCTGCCGCTGGACTCCGAGCGCGTCAATGAAGCGCGGATAGTCGTTCCGTTCTGGCAGAAGGCCATCAACGATCCGGGGAAGGCTGCCATCCACCGCGAGTCCATGGAACAGTGGCACGCCTCCATCCTCGGGTACCTGACCGAGGCAAGGGAGCACGGGACCGTCCGCGCCGAGGTGGACGACTCCGCCGTCGCCGGCCACCTGCTGAACATGCTGCTCGGCGCGCAGATTGCCGCAGCCCTCGCCCCCGAGGGCCAGGCAGATCCAGGCCTGGGCGATCAGCTGGACGCGTTCCTGACGCTGCTCGCAACCGGTAGCTGATCTTTTTTCGACATCTGTGGAAAAAAGATGACACCGCGAAAGTTCGGCGCTAACCTGAAATGACTGTGTCCCAGGACACATCCTGGGGGACTACGTACAGATGGCCGTCCGGCGTCAGGAACATCCATGTCTGCAATTACCGCCCCCCCGCGGGCCAGGACCTCACCTCCAACGTGGCCACCTCATTTGACCACTGGAGGCACCTCGTGGCGGAGTCCTTTGTGCCGCTGGCGGCGGAGACCGACCACCCGGACACTTTCCGTGGCCGGATGCGGTCCAGGGTGCTTGACCGGATGTGCATCGTGGAGGTCTCGGCCACGTCCCACAGCGTCCACCGCACACCGGCCCTGCTTGCGCAATCGGACCAGCGCTATTTCAAGCTCAATCTTCAGCTGGAGGGCACCGGGCTCCTCATCCAGGACCACCGCGAGGCCGTGCTGCGCCCCGGCGATCTCGCCATCTACGACACCAACAGGCCGTACACGCTCGCCTTCGAAGAGCAGGCCCGGATGATGGTGGTGATGTTTCCGCACGACGCACTGACCCTGCCGCCGGACTATGTGGGCCAGCTTTCCGCGGTCTGCCTGGCAGGCGGCAGTGGCCTGACCGGCATCGTTGGCCCGTTCATTTCACAGCTTGCGGCCAATCCCGAGCTACTCAGCGGCCCCAGCGGATCCCGGCTGGCCGCCAACGCCCTTGATCTTGTCTCAACAATGCTGCACGCGGAACTGGACATGGCGCCGGACAGCATGAAGCCCCAGGTGCTACTTGCAACATCGGTCCGCGAATACATCGAGGCCAACCTGGCCGATCCGCAGCTCTCACCCGCCAGCATTGCGGCTGCCCACTTCATCTCCACGCGGCACCTGCACAACGTCTTCCATGAGTCCGGCGCCACCGTGGCCAGCTGGATCCGGACCCAGCGGCTCGAACGCATCCGGCGGGACCTGCGGGACCCGCTGCACACCGGCACGTCCGTCGGTGCCGTCGCCGCCCGCTGGGGATTTTTGGACGCGGCGCATTTCAGCCGCTCTTTCCGGGACGCTTTCGGCGAATCCCCCAGCGACTGGCGGCGCGGCGCCTAAGTTCAGGTCCGGGATCAGGGCGCCTGGGCGCGGCGCCTAGATCAGGCCCTGGGCGAGCATGGCGTCGGCAACCTTGACGAAGCCGCCGATGTTGGCGCCCAGCACGTAGTTGCCGGGCTCGCCGTATTCGTCGGCGGTCTGGGCGCAGAGGTCGTGGATGCCCACCATGATGTCCGTGAGCCGCTGTTCCGTGTGCTCGAATGACCAGGAGTCCCGGCTCGCGTTCTGCTGCATCTCGAGGGCTGATGTGGCCACCCCGCCGGCGTTCGCGGCCTTGCCCGGGGCGAACAGCACACCGGCATCCTGGAACACCGCCACGGCTTCCCGGGTGGACGGCATGTTCGCACCTTCACCGACAGCGAGCAGGCCGTTGCGGACCAGCCGGGCGGCAGCATCGCCGTCGAGCTCGTTCTGCGTGGCGCACGGCAGCGCCACTGCGGCGTCGACGTCCCACACCGAGCCGCCGTCGACATAGGAGACGCCGGGGCGGCGGACCCCATAGTCCTTGAGGCGTCCGCGTTCCACTTCCTTGATCCGGCGAAGCAGGCCGACGTCGATTCCCGCCTCGTCCACGATGTAGCCGGAGGAATCGGAGCAGGCCACTACGGTGGCGCCGAGCGCCTGGGCTTTCGCAATGGCGTTGATGGCCACATTGCCGGAACCGGAGACCACCACGCGCTGCCCGTCGAAGGATGAGCCCCTGGTCTTCAGCATCTCCTCGGTGAAGATCACCGTGCCGAAGCCGGTGGCTTCGGGTCGCACCAGCGAGCCGCCCCAGGAGATGCCCTTGCCTGTCAGGACGCCGGATTCGTAACGGTTGGTGATGCGCTTGTACTGGCCAAAGAGGTAGCCGATTTCGCGGCCACCCACCCCGATGTCGCCCGCCGGCACGTCAGTGTATTCGCCGATGTGGCGGTAGAGCTCGGTCATGAACGACTGGCAGAAACGCATCACCTCGGCGTCGCTGCGGCCGCGGGGATCGAAGTCGGAGCCGCCCTTGCCGCCGCCGATAGGCATGCCGGTGAGGGCGTTCTTGAAGATCTGCTCGAAGCCGAGGAATTTCACGATGCCCAGGTACACGGACGGGTGGAACCGCAAGCCGCCCTTGTAGGGGCCCAGGGCTGAGTTGAACTCCACCCGGAAGCCGCGGTTGATCTGCACCCGGCCGGAATCGTCCGTCCAGGGCACCCGGAAGATGATTTGCCGTTCGGGCTCGCACAGCCGCTCCAGCACGGCACCTTCAAGGAATTCGGGGTGCCGGTCGTGGACAGGGCCGAGGCTTTCGAACACCTCGGTCACAGCCTGGTGGAACTCGGCCTCTCCCGGATTCCGCGCCAGCACCGTGTTCCGGATAGCTTCCAGCCGTGCGTCCATGATGATTCCTTACGTCGAACCGGGCGCGCAAAGTCTCCGGCAATACACCGCACCGGCACCCTTTTATTGAAACTTCAACTTACCCAATTGTGACTGCGCGGGTCACGCATGGCCAATCGGCCTTCCGCTAACCTCCGTATTGTGACATTTAATTTCCATGAAACGAAAGTTACGGCCTCGGTTCCGGCTCCGGCGAGGGACTCCTGATGGCCTACATTTGCCTGCTTCTCTCCGGAGCTGCGCTCCTGCTCAACGGCCTCGCGGCGCTGGACCTCCTCCCCCGCAAGGATGCGGCCGTGTTCAGCCTGGTTATCGGCAGCATCCAGCTGGCCCTTGGTGTCACGTATCTGAGTGTCAGTTCTCCGGGCGTTGGCGGCGGCCCGCAGCTGCTCCTCGGGGCCTCGGGGATGTTCCTGTTTGGCCTGACCTATGTCTATGTGGGGCTGGATTACCTGCTGGCACTCGGTTCCAGGGGACTCGGCTGGTTCTGCGGACTGGTGGGCGCGTGCGGAGTCCTGCTCGCTGTGGCCTGGTCCGGGGAGGATCCGCTCCTGGCCGTCCTTTGGCTCTGCTGGACGTACCTGTGGATGCTGTTCTTCTTTCAGCTGGCCTTGGGCTTCGCGCGCCTGGCGCCGCTGGTCGGCTGGTCCCTTGTCCTCACCAGCCAGGCCTCGGCCACGGTGCCGGCGTTTCTGGGATTGACCGGCCGGTGGCCCGGCGAACCGGAGATCGCCGCGGCAGCCGCGGTAGCCCTGCTGGCACTGTTGCTGGTCGCCGGCAGCCTCGCCTGGCGCGGGCGGCACCAGACCGCCCGCGCCGCCACGGTCGCCGCCGCCTCAGGCGGCGCCGTCGAAAGCCCGTTACCCGGCGAACTCAGGGTCTAGGATCCGGGCCCGCTTCTCCACCCGCATCTCCACCAGCACACCGGCCAGGAAAATCACGGGGACGGCCACCAGCAGCCCCACGGCCGTTTCGGCGCTTCCGCCGATGAGGGACGTGAAGTTGCTGACCACCAGGAAGAGAACCCACGCCAGCAGCACGGCGGCCAGCACCGGGGCGATGAAGGTCTGCCACTGCTGCCCCGTCACCCGTTCCCTGCGGAAATAGCCGACGACGGCGAGGGAGGACAGCATGTACAGGACCAGCAGTGCCGCGACGGCAAGGCCGCTGAACCAGGAGAAGAGCGTCAGCACCGGGTCCAGTCCCAGCACCGCAAACGGCGCCACGAGCAGGACGGCGACCGCCGTCTGGATCCAGGCCGCGGCGGCCGGGGCGCGGTGCTTGTTGGTCCGGGCGACGACGGCGGGCAGGGAGCCACGCAGCGCCAGTGAGTGAAGGTAGCGGTTGATGCCGTTGTGGAACGCAATGATGCCGGCCAGCAGGGACGTCACGAGGAGGACGCCGGCGGTGACCCCTGCCCATGGTCCGAACATCTCAACGATCGGGCCGATGACGAACGAGGTCGCGTCGCCGGATTCGAGGGCTGCCCCTGCGGCATCGACGACGTGGGACGGACCGTAGAAGCTGACCAGCATCCAGGTGATGAAGGAGAAGAAGACGGCGATGATGCCCACGGAGAGATAGGTGGCCCGCGCAACGGTCCGGTGCGGGTCCTTGGCCTCGGCGGAGTAGATCGCCGTCGATTCGAAACCGAACATGGAGGCCACCGCGAACATGATGGCAACGCCGGGGGCTCCGCTGGCGATGGCTTCCGGTGCGAACGAGGCGGCGAAGTCCAGCCCTTCGGGGCCACCGCCCTTGAGCAGGACCGAGAAACCGAACATCAGGAGAATGGCCACTTCGAGGCCCACCAGGACCGCAAGGACGCGGGCGCCGAGCTCGATGTTCATGGAACCCAGGATTTGGACACCGGCCATGGTGACCAGCGCGAGCAGCCACCACGGAACCGTCAGTCCGGCGGATGCCAGCAGGCCGGAGAACGCGGCACCGTACAGGCCGTACATTGCCGCCTGCACCGTGCTGTAGGCGAGCAGGGCAAGCCACGCCGCCCCGGCGCCGACCTTCCGTCCGAACGCTGCCGTGACGTAGGCGTAAAAGGCGCCGTTGGTCTGCACCTTCCGGCTCATCGCCACAAAGCCGACGGCGAAGATCACGATGATGATGCCTACGACGAGGTATGCGCCCGGGGCGCCGGCACCGTTGCCGAGCGCGGCCGCCAGGGGTGCTGCTCCGACGATTCCGGTCAGCGGCGCCTGCGCGGACAGGACAAAGAACAGGATGCCCAGGACTCCGATGCTGCCTGCGCGCAGTGCAGTGGAGTGTTCCTGGCGGGAACCGGGTTCTGCGGTCCGGGATTCGGGATTCGAAATACTCATTGGGTCCTTCTTAACGGTCATGAGTGCTGGGAAATGTGCTGGGGAGAAGTGCGTGAAATCCAGCATGGCAGCGGCCTCCGGATGCGCTTTGTCGTACAGCGATCAGTTGTTGTTCCTGAGCGCAGTCACCCCCGCAGGCTCCGGTTCCGTTCGCTCCCGCACAACAGCTCTTCACGGAAAGACAAGACCCGGGACGCCCGCCGGAGCACGCTTGAAGCAGTGCTGTTGGGCCACACCGGCCTGCGGTCCCTGACCTACTCGAAGTGGAGTACCCCATGGAAACTTACGACGCCCTGCTGGCCTCGATCACCCCGGACACCGGCGATACCCGGACCATCTTTGACCCCGCCACCGGGACCGCCGTCGGCGAAGCACCCGTGCACACCGTTGCGGACCTGGAAGAGGCCATTGCCGCCGCGGCGGCCGCGCAGCCGGCGTGGGCTGCCCTGGGCCACGACGCCCGGTCCGCTGCACTCCTCAAGGCGGCCGACGCCGTCGAACGCTCCGCCGAGGAACTCGCCCGGCTGCTCTCCCGCGAGCAGGGCAAACCGCTCAACGGCCCCAACGCCCGCTTCGAAGTCGGCGCTTGCGCCGCCTGGCTCCGCGCCGCCGCCACCACGCCCCTGGAGCCGGAAGTCGTGGTGGACGACGGTGAAACCTACGCCGAACTGCACTACAAGCCCATCGGCGTCGTCGGCGCCATCGGCCCCTGGAACTGGCCCATGATGATCACCATCTGGCAGATCGCCCCCGCCCTCCGGATGGGCAACGCCGTGGTGGTCAAACCCTCCAAGATGACCCCGCTGTCCGTCCTGGCCCTCGCCAAGGTCCTCAACGAGGAACTCCCCGAGGGCCTCCTGACCGTCGTCTCCGGGGACCGCGAGGTCGGTGCCCGCCTGGCCGAACACCCCGGGATCGGCAAGGTCATGTTCACCGGGTCCACCGCTGCCGGCCGGTCCATCATCAAGTCCTCCGCGGACACCATCAAACGGCTGACCTTGGAACTGGGCGGGAACGACGCCGGCATCGTCCTGCCCGACGCCGACCCGAAGGCGATCGCCGAGGGCCTCTTCTGGGGCGCCTTCATCAACACCGGCCAGACTTGCGCTGCGCTCAAGCGCCTCTACGTCCACGACGACATCTACGACGCCGTCTGCACCGAACTCACCGCCGTCGCTGGCTCGATGCCCATGGGCGTCGGACTCGACGAGAACAACGTCCTGGGCCCGCTGCAGAACAGGGCGCAGTACGACATCGTGGCCGGGCTCGTGGACGCAGCCAGGGAATCCGGCGCCCGGATCCTGATCGGCGGCAACCCGGATTTGGATCAGCCCGGCCACTTCTACCCCGCCACCCTCGTGGCCGACATTGACAACGGCAACCCGCTGGTGGCCGAGGAACAGTTCGGCCCCGCCCTGCCGATCATCCGCTACAGCACCATCGACGAGGCGGTCGCCATGGCGAACGCGCTCGACGTCGGACTCGGCGCCTCCGTCTGGTCCCCCGACCTCGCCGCAGCCCGCAAGGTCGCCGCCCGGATCGAAGCCGGCACCGTCTGGATCAACAAGCACGGCGCCGTGGACCCCCGCGTCCCGTTCGGCGGCGCCAAGCAGTCCGGCTACGGCCTGGAATTCGGCGTCGAAGGCCTTAAGGCCGTGGGAGTTCCGCAGGTCATCAACGGCTAGGCGGAACCCCGCGCGGATCTGGCCGACGGCGCCCCGGCCATGACGCACAAAATCCGAGGCTTGTCCGCTGCACCGCACCTTGTAGGTACGGAATCGCGGACAAGCCTCGGATTCGTTGGTGTCCTGCCGGCTCAGCCCTGCTGGACCAGCGGCTGCCGCAGCCAGGGCCGGGTGGGCGTTTGGCCCAGCCGGTCGTTGAATTCCTGGGCGTCCCGGTAATAGTCCAGCAGGCTCAGGCCGGATGCGGCGGCGGGGTCCAGGATGACCACGGCCCGGCGGTGCATCTGCAGCACCGAGGCAGGGCAGTGTGCGCTGACCGGTCCTTCCACCATGGCCTGGACAGCGTCAGCTTTGTTCTCCCCCATCGCCACGAGCACCGCCAGTTTGGCTTCGCGGATGGTCCCCAGTCCCTGAGTCAGGCATAGCCGCGGAACGTCGTCCTCCGGGAAGAAACGGGCGTTGTCCGCCCGGGTGGCCCCGGCCAGGGTCTTCACCCTGGTGCGCGAGACCAGGGATGAGGTGGGTTCATTGAAGCCGATATGGCCGTTGGCACCGATGCCGAGGATCTGGATGTCCACGCCGCCGGCGGCCGTGATGGCCTCGTCGTAGCGGTCGGCCTCGGCCACGAGGTCCGCGGCGTCCCCGTGAGGGGTCATGAGCTGCCCCAGCGGCAGGTCCACGTGGTCGGCAAATTCCCGCCGGATAGTGGAGTAGTAGCTCTGCTCGTGCTCCGGCGGCAGCCCGGCATATTCGTCCAGGGTGAAGGCCGTGACCTGGCTGAAGCTGAGGTGCTCTTCGCGGTGCCGCCGGATGAGTTCCTGGTACGTCGATTTCGGCGAACCTCCCGTGGCCAGCCCCAGGACGGCCGGGCCCTGCCGCACCCGGGCGTCGATGATGTCGGCGGCTCTGCCCCCTACCTGTTCGGCGGACTCACACAGAATAATCTGCACGCGCATTCCTTTCCTGCGTTAGTGGTGTGCCTGCCCGGTAGGCCTGCAACAGTTCAAGTTCTTCAGTAGTGACGAGCACGTCCGCGCGGTACCCCGCAGCCAGCACCCCGACTTTGTCGGAATCCGGCTTGTCCAGGCCCATGAGCCTGGCCGGGGCGGCCGAAGCTGCGGTGACGGCGTCAGCCAGTGGTATGCCCCAGTCGACGCAGCGGCGGACGTTTTCCAGCAGCAGGCTCGTTGCCCCGGCGATCGCCCCGGGCTGGGCATCCTGCCCTGCGGGGACAAGCCGGGCCACGCGGTCCTGGACCAGCACGTCCAAACTGCCCAGCGTGTACTGGCCGTCGGACATCCCTGCCGCGGCCATGGCATCCGTGATCAGGGCAATCGAGTCCGGCCCCACCAGGCTGAAGACCATGCGGACGATCTCCGGGTCTAGGTGCACACCGTCGGCAATCAGTTCCAGGACCATCCGGTCCGGTGACTGCCGGGCGGCCTGCAGCAGGACAGGGATTGGTCCCGGCGTCCGATGGCCCAGCGCCGGCATCCTGTTGAACAGGTGCGTGGCCGACCACGGAGCCCCGCCGGCACTCGTCCCTGCCGTACCGCCGGCCCCTCCCGTCAGGGCTTCCCGCGTCACGGCCGCCGTGGCGTCGGTGTGGCCGAGCGACGGGACCACGCGGTAGTCCCGGCACAGGGCAACCAGCTCCGCAAAGTAGGCGGTTTCCGGTGCCAGCGTGATGGACCGGACCGTGCCCTGTCCCGCCTCGAACCACTGCTTCAGGAGTTCCGGGTCGCCGTCGATGATGGCCGCCGGGTCCTGCGCCCCGCACATGCTCTCGGTGATGAACGGTCCTTCCAGGTGCAGGCCGGCCAGTGTGCCGTCCTGCACCAGCTCCCGCAGCACCGCGATCTGCTCCAGCAGCACATCCGACGGCGCCGAAACGAGCGAGGCGAGGACCGACGTCGTGCCCTGCACTGCGTGGTAACCCGCAGCCCGGCGGGCTCCCTCCGCGTCCGCGGAGAAGGTGTGCCCCACTGCGCCGTGGCAGTGCACGTCCACCAGCCCGGGCAGAATGAGCGGCACTTGTGTTGTTTCGACGTCGACGCCGGCGGGCAGCTCCGCCGTCGGGCCGCACCAAAGGATGCTGCTCCCGGCGATCACTACGGTTCCGTCGTCGATTACGCCGTCGCCGGTCCGGCCGGTGACGAGGCGCCCCCGCAGCCCCAACCCGCCGCCGTCGCTGTTTCCCAAGGGCTGGGCAGGCCCATTCACGCCGGGATTAGCTCGCATCGGCTTTGGCCATCGAACCGTTCTCGTCAGTCTCGTCTTCGCGTCCCATGGTCCGCAGGTTCCAGCGCCGGATCACGAAGCGGAACACCACGTAGTACACCGCTGCGTAGCCCAGCCCGATGGGAATCAGCCACAGCGGATTTTGGGCGATGCCAAAGTTGAGGACGTAGTCAATGGCACCTGCGGAAAAGCCGAAGCCGTGGTGGATGCCCAGGAAGTTGACCAGCATCATGGACGTGCCTGTCAGGACGGCGTGGACGACGTACAGCGGCCAGGCCACGAACATGAACGAGAATTCCAGCGGTTCGGTGATTCCCGTGAGGAAGGCGGTGAGGCCGGTGGAGAGCATGACGCCGCCGACGATCTTCTTCTGGGAAGGCTTGGCTTCATGCCAGATGGCAAGGGCGGCCGCGGGCAGGGCGAACATCATGATGGGGAAGAATCCCGTCATGAACACACCCGCTGAGGGGTCGCCGGCGAAGAACCGGTTCAGGTCGCCGTGGGCGCCGTTGTAGTCGCCGATGATGAACCAGACGATGGAGTTCAGGATGTGGTGCAGGCCCAGCGGAATGAGCAGCCGGTTGAGGGTGCCGTAGATTCCGCTGCCCACAACGGTGTTATCCGCGACGGCATTGCCCACGGCCGTCAGACCGGTGTTGAAGAAGGGGTAGATGAGGGCCATGACCACGCCAATGACTATCGCGGCGAAGGAAGTCAGGATGGGCACCAGCCGGCGGCCGGCGAAGAATCCGAGCCAGTCCGGCAGGGTGGTCCGGTGGAATTTCTGCCACAGCCACGCGGTGGTCAGGCCCATCACGATGCCAGCGAGCACGCCGTAGTTGATGACGGGATCCTCGCCGCCTTCCGGGGCGGCGCCCAGCACCAGTGGTGCCATGACCTTGAAGACGTTGATCAGGACCAGGAAGCCGACGACGGCGGCCAGCGCCGTGGACCCGTCCCCCTTCTTGGCAAAGCCAAAGGAAATACCGACGGCGAAGAGCAGCGGGAGGTTTTCAAACAGGGCACCGCCGGCCGCGCCGATCACCTGGGCAACGGTGGTCAGGCCTTCGAACCTGCCCAGCAGGTCGTCCTGGCCGAGCCGCAGGAGGAGCGCCGCCGCGGGAAGGGCGGCGATGGGGAGCATGAGGCTGCGCCCGAAGCGCTGCATGTTCTGCAGCGCTTTGCCGCTGCCCTTGGTCTTTCCCGGGGACGGTGCGGCCAGCGGGCCGGCCCCGGCGGAAGCGGACGGGTTTTCCGTGGACATGTTGTTCCTCGTTTCGAAGGGGGTGCTTGTGCGGGGATGCGGGATTCAGTATTGTTTTGCTAACTGGTTATAACCAGTGACAATCATCACTGTGAAGTGCGTCGGCCTCAGTTGTCAACCTCGGGCAGGAAAAAAGGCCTCCAGAGCCGGCAAACCCATGCGTGAACCATCAACAGGAGTGGACATGTCCAAAGCAGAAATCATCCTCGCCGCCCTGGGCGGCGCCGCTAACGTCGAAGAGATCGAGGGGTGCATCACCCGCCTTCGCACCGAAGTGGTGGACGCCGGCAAGATTGACGAGGCCGCCCTCAAGGCCGCAGGCGCCCACGGCGTCATGGTGGCCGGCACGGTGGTCCAGGTGGTTGTGGGCCCTGAAGCCGAGAGCCTCGCCGAAGACATCCAGGACCTCATGTGAGCACTCCCGACGTAAGCGCTCCTGACGTACGCACGCCTGACGTAAACCCCGCAGCACCGGCCGTGGCCATCAGCGTGGCCTCCCCTCTGCCTGGCCGGCTCATCCCGCTGGGCGAAGTGCCGGACCCGGTGTTCGCCAAAGGGCTGGTCGGCGGCGGCGCCGCCGTTATCCCCGATGACGACGCCGGCGTGCTCACCGCCGTCGCTCCACTGGACGGCAAGGTCATCAAGGTCATGCCGCACGCATACATCGTCCAGCACGCCTCCGGGCCCGCAGTGCTGGTCCATGTGGGAATCGATACGGTCGGCCTGAAGGGCGAGGGGTTCAGCGTGCTGGCACAGAAAGGCGACCAGGTCCGCGCCGGCGATCCCATGATCAGCGTTGACGTCACGTTTGTCCGTTCGAAAAACCTCAGCATGTGCAGCCCCGTGGTGATCCTGGACAGCGCACCGGACGCCATCAAGCCGCCGGAAAGCGGAGCACGCGTCGAAGCCGGCGGGCACCTGTTCAACCTGCCCGGACAATAGACCTATGGATACGGCAGGGGAACTAAAGCACGTCTGGGTGCGCCGGCAGCTCCAGGACCTGGTCGCCTCCACGTTGCGGCCCGGGGACGCGCTGCTGGGCGAACGCCAGCTGGAGGAGCAGTTCGGGGTCTCGCGGATCACGGTGCGCCGGGCCATCTCGGACCTCGTCCAGGACGGGGCACTGGTGCGGATCAAAGGCAAGGGGACCTTCGTCTCGCACGGGCTGGTGCGCTCCACCCTGCACCTGGCCTCCTTCAACGAGGACATGCGGCAGGCCGGCTTCGAACCCAGCACCCGGGTCATCACCGCGTCCATCGCGGAGCCGCCCGCCGCCGCTGCCGAGCACCTGGGACTTGCCGGCGGCGAGGAGGCGTACCAGGTCCGCAGGCTGCGCCTGGCCAACGGGGCGCCCGTCAGCGTGGACGAATCCTGGCTGCCGCCCCGGCTCCTGCCGGACCTGCTTTCGGAGGACCTGACGGGGTCCCTCTACCGGGTCCTCGCAGCATCCGGGCATCCGGTGCAGCACGTGGAACAGACCGTGGAGGCCGCTGCCGCACCGGAGGAAACCGCAGCCTTGCTGGACATCGAACCGGGCGCCCCCGTGCTGCTCTTCCGGCGCCGGTCATTTACCGGACAGGACGATCCGGGAACGCCCATCGAATACTCCATCTCGACGTACCGTTCGGACCGGTACCAGGTGTCGATGCGGCTCGCGCTTGGCTGAGCCGGGATTGTCCGCGCCTCATCCCAACTGACTCGCATTTAACGTCGCGAAACCCCCGAATGGCGACGTTAAATGCGAGTCACTTGGGCGGGCGGGCGCGTGTCGTGAAACCATACGGATCGTGACCCAGAAAATTGCGTACCAGGGTGAGCCCGGCGCCAACTCCAATATCGCGTGCCAGCAGATGTTCCCCGAGCTGGTAAGCGTCCCGTGCGCCAGCTTCGAGGACGTGTTTGAACTCGTGTCCAGCGGCGAGGCTGAGCTGGCCATGATTCCGATCGAGAACTCGATCGCCGGCAGGGTGGCGGACATCCACATCCTGCTCCCGCAGTCGCATCTTCAGATCGTGGGCGAGTTCTTCCTGCCCATCCACTTCGACCTGCTGGGCATCCCCGGCAGCACCATCGAAGGGGCCACCGAGGTCCACAGCCACATCCATGCCTTGGGCCAGTGCCGGCGCCTGATCCGGGAAGCAGGGTTGCGCCCCGTCATCGCCGGGGACACTGCCGGGTCGGCCCGCGAAGTGCGGGAATGGAACGATCCCGCCAAACTCTCCCTCGCTCCCCCGCTCGCAGCCCGGATCTACGGCCTCGAAGTGCTGGCCTCACGGGTCGAGGACGACCCGTCCAACACCACGCGCTTTGTGGTCCTGGCACGGGAAAAGGAACTGCCGACCCGGGATGAGTTGCCCGGGCCGGCAGTGACCAGTTTCGTGTTCCGCGTCCGGAACGTCCCGTCCGCGCTCTACAAGGCGCTGGGCGGGTTCGCCACCAACGGCGTGAATATGACCCGGCTGGAGAGCTACATGGTGGGCGACGAGTTTGCCGCCACCATGTTCATGGCCGACGTCGAGGGCCACCCCGAGGACCTGCCGCTGAAGCTCGCCCTCGAGGAACTGGACTTCTTCACCGCCGAGGTGCGGATCCTGGGTGTCTATGCAGCCGCGGAGTACCGGACAGCTCAGGCAGTCACCGGCTGACAGCCGTCTGACGCCCCTGCAGGATCGGTGCGAAGAACGCGGCGAGCTCCGCCGTCGCCGTCAAGGGCAGGACGTTCGCCACGTACTGGTCCGGGCGCACCACGACGACGGCGCCGCCGCGGTCGATGCCGCGCAGGTCAAAAATGTCCGCCGCCGGATCGGTGCCGTAGACATTTTCCAGGTAGGTGAGTTTGAACGGTCCCACCTCCGGCTTAAACACGGCCGGCACTGCGTTGATGTCAATGCTGGTGTGGTCCTGCTGATAGATGACCTTGACGTCAAACCAGGCATCGGCGTCGGCACCTTCCGGTGTTGCGGCGAGCGGCGAGTCCGGCGCGTTGGCAAGCCATCCGGCGAGGTCGGCGGCCGGTGACGCGGCACCCTCCTTTCCCATGACGGGGGTTACCGCGTCCGCGAAAACGTAGATGCGCCATCGACCGTCAGCCTTGGCCTGGTGGCCGAGGTGCAGCGGGTTCGTGTCGCAGACCCGCACGACCGGCGCGGACTTGAACCGCTTGCCGATGGTGAAGCCGGTGGCAAGCTCCTGGTGGGCCGGGCTGCCGACGAGCATGGACGGGGTGTACTGGGTCATGAAGCCGGCTGGGAATTCGGCGGTGCTGACGTAGAAGTCCTCGAGCTCCGAGGGGGAGGCGAACTCCTCGGGCTTCTTCGCCATCAGCGTGGACCACTCCTTGTCAAAGTCGATGAGGTTCTTTGCGATGACCTGGCGTTCGGCCGAGTAGGTGGACAGGAGGCTCTCCGGGCTGCGGCCTTCGAGGACGTGGCCGAGTTTCCAGCCGATATTGAAGCCGTCCTGCATGGACACGTTCATGCCCTGGCCTGCCTTGGCGCTGTGCGTGTGGCAGGCGTCGCCGGTGATGAATACTCGCGGCGTGCGGGTGCCCATCTCTTCCGGGCGCACGTCGTCAAACCTGTCCGTAAGGCGGTGGCCCACCTCATAAACGCTGTGCCAGGCCACATTGCGCACGTCCACGGTGTAGGGGTGGACGATCGCGTTGGCCTTGGCGATGATCTGCTCGATGGTGGTTTTGCGGACCGCACCGTGATCGTCCGCGGGCACTTCGCCGAGGTCCACGTACATGCGGAAGAGGTGCCCGCCTTCACGCGGGATCAGCAGGATGCTGCCGCCGTCGTTGGACTGGATGGCGCACTTGAGGCGGATGTCCGGGAAATCGGTATTGGCGAGCACGTCCATAACGCCCCAGGCGTGGTTGGCCTGGTCCCCGGCCAGGGTGCAGCCAATCGATTCCCGGACCTTGCTGCGCGCACCATCGGCGCCCACCACGTACTTGGCCCGGACAATACGTTCCAGGCCTTCATCGGGGCCGCTGGTGTGGACGAGCGTAACGGTAACCGGGTACTCCCCCTCGCCGACTTCGAGACTGCGGAACTCATAGCCATAGTCCGGCGACATGCGCGTAGAGGCGTTGGCCATAACCTCGGCGAAATAGTCCAGCACGCGGGCCTGGTTGACGATCAGGTGCGGGAATTCGCTGATCCCGTGCGCGTCGTCGAGCGTGCGCGCGGCGCGGACAATGTTCGCAGGGTTCAGGGGGTCGGGCTTCCAGAATGCCATTTCGGTGATCCGGTAGGCCTCGGCGATGATCCGCTCGGCGAAGCCGAAGGCCTGGAAGGTTTCGACGCTGCGGGCCTGGATGCCGTCCGCCTGGCCGATGGCAAGCCTGCCGTCACGGCGCTCCACGATGCGGGTGGTGATGCCCGGGAACTGGGACAGCTGGGCAGCGGTGAGCATACCTGCAGGGCCGGTGCCCACAATGAGCACGTCCACTTCGTCGGGAAGCTGGGCGGGCCGGTTGACGCCGACGCCGGCGACGGGCTGAACTCGCGGGTCACCGGATACGTAGCCGTGATGATGGAAATGCACGGGATTCCTCACTTCGTTGTGTGGCGGTCTAGGGCCGTCTGGTGTTCGATATCAGAACTGAACGTTCGATAATAGAAATATGGCTGCTGATTCAGAACTGTACGCAGGTATGACCTGCGTTACAAGCACCTCTCAAAACTCCCGAAAAATCAGGGGTTGACGTCCGGAAGCTCCTAGGTAATAGTTATCGTATACGATTTCGTACTCGATGAGGAGTAACTCTTGGAACAGGTCACCGACCACATCCTGGCCGCGGCCCGCAAGGTCATCGCGGTGCACATCAACTACCCCAGCCGGGCGGCCCAGCGCGGCCGTACCCCGGAGCAACCCTCGTACTTCCTGAAGCCTTCTTCGTCCCTGGCCCTTGGCCCGGCGGACGCTCCGTCCACCGTGGAACGCCCGGCCGGCTGCGAACTCCTCGGCTATGAAGGCGAGATCGCCCTGATCATCGGCAAACCGGCCCGCCGCGTCGGCATCGAGGACGCCTGGAGCCACGTCGAGTGGGTTACCGCCAGCAATGACCTCGGCGTCTACGACCTCCGCTACGCGGACAAGGGCTCCAACCTCCGGTCCAAGGGCGGCGACGGCTTCACCCCCGTGGGCCCGGGTCTGATCGCCGCGGACGCCGTTGACCCCGCAAGGCTCCGGATCCGCACCTGGCACAACGGCGAACTGGTCCAGGACGACACCACCGAGGACCTGCTGTTCCCGTTCGCCCGGCTCGTCGCCGACCTGTCCCAGCTCCTCACCCTCGAAGAGGGCGACATCATCCTGACCGGCACCCCCGCCGGCGCCTCCGTCGCCCAGCCGGGAGACGTCGTCGAGGTTGAAGTTAGCACCGCCGAATTCAGCACCAGTACGACGACGGCGGGCGGCGCCGCGTCCGGCTTCTCCACCGGCCGCCTGGTCACTCGGGTGACGGAAGGTACGACGCCGTTCGCGGACTTCGGTGCCTTGCCCAAGACCGATGATGTGCAGCGGGAGGAGGCGTACGGTTCGCGGGAAGCCGCCGGTCTCGCGGCGCAGTCAGCAGAGGCGCCGGCCGCCGCCGTCGGACCTGTCCTGACCGCGGAACTGAAGGCCAAACTGGAAAGCGTCTGCACGGCAACCCTGTCCTCCCAGCTGCGCAAGCGCGGCCTGAACAACGTCAGCATTGACGGGCTCAGCTCCACCCGTCCGGAGAAACGGATCGTGGGCCTGGCCCGGACCCTGCGCTACGTCCCAAACCGCGAGGACCTCTTCAAGACCCACGGCGGGGGCTTCAACGCCCAGAAGAAGGCCATCGACTCCGTCAACGAGGGCGAGATCCTGGTCATGGAGGCCCGCGGCGAAAAGGGCACCGGCACTATCGGCGACATCCTGGCCCTGCGTGCCCAGGTCCGCGGCGCCGCAGCCATCATCACCGACGGCGGCGTGCGCGACTTCGCCGCCGTGGCCGCCATGGACATGCCCACGTACTATTCCAACCCGCACCCCGCGGTGCTCGGGCGCCGGCACATCCCGTGGGACACGGATGTCACCATCGCCTGCGGCGGCACCACCGTCCAGCCGGGCGACATCATCGTGGCCGACTCCGACGGCATCCTGGTCATCCCGCCGGCCCTGGCCGAAGAGCTCGCGGACGATTCCATCGCCCAGGAGCGCGAGGAAGCCTTCATCGCCGAGATGGTGCAGCAGGGCCACAGCGTGGACGGCCTCTACCCGCTGAACACCGAATGGCGCCTCAAGTATTTGGAATGGGAAGCAGGCACCAATGACTGAAACTGCCACCGCCACAGGCACAAGCACAGGGGCTGCCACCCGGATCGGAACCGGCGCCACCGGCAGCAAATCCGAGCAGGCCTACGCCGCCGTCAAAGCCCGGATCGTGGACGGCACCTACACGCCCGGTTACCGGCTGGTGCTCGCCAAGATCGCCGAGGACCTGGGCGTCAGCGTGGTTCCGGTCCGCGAAGCCATCCGCCGGCTCGAAGCCGAAGGACTGGTCAAGTTCGAACGGAACGTCGGCGCCACCGTGTCCGGGATCGACCCCACCGAGTACCTCTACACGATGCAGACCCTCAGCATTGTCGAAGGCGCCGCCACGGCACTGTCCGCACCCCTGATCGGCGAAGCCGATGTTGCCCGGGCGCGTGCCGTGAACGAGGAAATGCGCGAATGCCTGCAGCACTTCGACCCCGTCCGCTTCACCCGGCTGAACCAGGACTTCCACAGCGTCCTGTTCGAGCACTGCCCCAACCCGCACATCCTGGACCTCGTCCACCGGGGCTGGAACCGGCTCGCGTCACTGCGGTCCTCCACCTTCCGTTTTGTGCCGGGCCGCGCCCATGACTCGGTGGATGAACACGAAGCGCTGCTCCGGCTGATTGAAACCGGAGCCGGCGCCGACGACATCGAAAAGGCAGCCCGACTCCACCGCTCCGCCACTTTGGACGCCTACCTTGCCCACACTCCGGCAGCGGTACAGGCGGCCGCAACAGACCACACGGCCCCGCAGACCCCACAGCAGTAAAGGAAGAAAACAATGACGTTCACTGCCGAAGACACCAAAACCCATTACGTCCCGCAGGACCTTCCCACCCATATCCAGCACTACATCAACGGCGAATTCGTTGATTCCGTGGGCGGCAAGACCTTCGACGTCCTGGACCCGGTCTCCAACACCAACTACGCCACCGCCGCGGCCGGCCAGAAAGAGGACATCGACCTCGCCGTCGCCGCCGCCCGCGAAGCCTTCACCAACGGCCCTTGGCCGAAAATGAAGCCGCGGGAACGTGCCAGCGTCCTCAACAAAATTGCCGACGCCGTCGAAGCCCAGGAGGCCCGGCTCGCTGAACTCGAAACCTTCGACACCGGCCTGCCGATCACCCAGGCCAAGGGCCAGGCCCTGCGGGCGGCGGAGAACTTCCGCTTCTTCGCGGACCTGATCGTGGCCCAGTTCGACGACGCCATGAAGGTCCCCGGCGCGCAGATCAACTACGTGAACCGCAAGCCGATCGGCGTCGCCGGCCTCATCACGCCCTGGAACACACCCTTCATGCTGGAGTCCTGGAAGCTCGCCCCGGCACTGGCCACCGGCAACACCGTGGTCCTCAAGCCGGCCGAGTTCACCCCGCTCTCCGCCTCGCTGTGGGCGCAGATCTTCAAGGACGCCGGCCTTCCGGACGGCGTGTTCAACCTGGTCAACGGCCTCGGTGAGGAAGCTGGCGACGCGCTCGTCAAGCACCCGGACGTGCCGCTGATCTCATTCACCGGCGAGACCACCACCGGGCAGACGATCTTCCGCAACGCCGCCGCCAACCTCAAGGGCCTGTCCATGGAGCTCGGCGGCAAGTCCCCCTGCGTGGTGTTCGCCGACGCCGACCTCGACGCCGCGATCGACTCAGCGCTGTTCGGGGTGTTCTCCCTGAACGGCGAACGCTGCACGGCAGGCTCCCGCATCCTGGTGGAACGCGCCATCTACGACGAATTCTGCGAGAAGTACGCCGCCCGCGCGAAGAAAATCGTCGTCGGCGACCCGCACGACCCCAAGACCCAGGTCGGTGCCTTGGTCCACCCGGAGCACTACGAAAAGGTGGCCTCCTATGTGGAGATCGGCAAGTCCGAAGGCCGGCTGCTGGCCGGCGGCGGGCGGCCGGAGCACCTGCCGGAGGGCAACTACATCGCCCCCACCGTGTTCGCCGACGTCGCCCCGGACGCGCGGATCTTCCAGGAGGAGATCTTCGGCCCCGTCGTCGCCATCACCCCGTTCGAGAACGACGACGAAGCCCTCGCCCTGGCCAACAACACCAAGTACGGCCTGGCGGCCTACATCTGGACCCAGAACCTCACCCGGGCGCACAACTTCTCGCAGAACGTCGAGGCCGGCATGGTGTGGCTCAACAGCCACAACGTCCGCGACCTCCGCACCCCGTTCGGCGGCGTCAAGGCGTCCGGCCTGGGCCACGAGGGCGGCTACCGCTCCATCGATTTCTACACCGACCAGCAGGCCGTGCACATCACCCTCGGCCCTGTACATACCCCTAAATTCGGCGCCTAGGCTTCCAGCCAGCGCCAGCCCGAACCCCCTTTCAACGAAGAGAGAACATGATGACTAACTTTGTACCCACCCCCTCCGTCCCGGCCCCGGACATCGTCCGCTGCGCGTACCTGGAACTGGTGGTCACGGACCTCGCCAAGTCCCGCGCGTTCTATGTGGACCTCCTCGGCCTGCACGTCACCGAGGAGGACGAGAACGCGATCTACCTGCGCTCCTTCGAGGAGTTCATCCACCACAACCTGGTCCTGCGCAAGGGCCCGGTGGCCGCCGCCGCGGCCTTCGCCTACCGGGTGAAGTCCCCCGCGGAAGTGGACGCCGCGGAGGCCTACTACAAGGAACTGGGCTGCCGCACTGAACGCCGCAAGGACGGCTTCACCAAGGGCGTCGGCGACTCCGTCCGCGTCGAGGACCCGCTGGGCTTCCCCTACGAGTTCTTCTACGACGTGGAGCACGTGGAACGCCTCACCCAGCGCTACGACCTCTACTCGGCCGGCGAGCTGGTCCGCCTGGACCACTTCAACCAGGTCACCCCGGACGTTCCCCGCGGCCGCAAGTACCTCGAGGACCTCGGCTTCCGCGTCTCCGAGGACATCAAGGACTCCGACGGTGTCACGTACGCCGCGTGGATGCACCGCAAGCAGACCGTGCACGACACTGCCCTGACCGGCGGCAACGGCCCGCGCCTGCACCACATCGCGTTCTCCACCCACGAGAAGCACAACATCATCCAGATCTGCGACAAGATGGGCGCTTTGCGAATCTCGGACCGGATCGAGCGCGGTCCCGGCCGGCACGGCGTGTCCAACGCCTTCTACCTCTACATCCTGGACCCGGACGGCCACCGCGTGGAGATCTACACCCAGGACTACTACACCGGTGACCCGGACAACCCCATCGTGACCTGGGACGTGCACGACAACCAGCGCCGCGACTGGTGGGGCAACCCCGTGGTCCCGTCCTGGTACACCGAGGCTTCCCTGGTCCTGGACCTGGACGGCAACCCGCAGCCCGTCATCGTCCGTGAGGAAAAGAGCGAAATGGCCGTCACCGTCGGCGCCGACGGCTTCTCGTACACCCGCAAGGAAGGAACGGATGCTTCTACCGAGGGCTTCAAGCTCGGGGCCCAGGTCTAAGCCATGATGGACTCGAAGACGATCGAAGCCATTGCCGACGAACTGCTCGAAGCGGGCCGGAACCGCAAGCCGGTGCCGCGCCTGACTGCCCGCTACCCCGACATGACGGTGGAGGACTCCTACGCCGTGCAGCAGTTGTGGCGGCGCCGGAACGAGGAAGCCGGCCGGACGTTGGTGGGGCGCAAGATCGGCCTCACGTCCAGGGCCATGCAGGCCGCCACGGGCATCACGGAACCGGACTACGGTGCGATTTTCGATGACATGGTGCTCGAAACCGGCTGCTCGGTGCAGTGGGACAAGTACACCCACCCCCGGGTGGAGGTGGAGCTCGCGTTTGTCCTGAAGGATGCGCTCAAAGGTCCGGGCTGCACGATTTTCGACGTCCTGAACGCTACCGACTACGTGGTTCCGGCCCTCGAGATCCTGGACTCCCGGATCGAAATGGAGGGCCGGACCATCGTGGACACCATCGCGGACAACGCCGCGATGGGCGCCATGGTGGTGGGCGGCCGCCCGGTGAAGCCGGACGCCGTCGACCTCCGCTGGGTCTCTGCCATCCTCTACAAGAACCAGACCGTGGAGGAGACCGGCGTCGCTGCCGGTGTGCTGGACCATCCGGCGAACGGGGTGCACTGGCTGGCCAATAAGATCGCCGCGCACGGGGACGGCATGAAGGCCGGAGACATCATTCTGGCCGGCTCGTTCACGCGCCCGCTGTGGGTGTACAAAGGCGACACGGTCCACGCCGACTACGGACCCCTGGGAGTTGTCACATGCCGCTTCGAGTAGAACCCGACGCCACGTTCCGCGACGCCCTGCGCAACCAAACCGGCGCTGCCGGCCGCCCCCTGGCGGGGATGTGGGTGTGCTCCGGTAGCCCGCTGGTGGCCGAGCTGTGCGCCGGGGCCGGCCTGGACTGGCTGCTGATCGACGCCGAACACAGCCCCAACGGGCTTGAATCCGTCCTCGCCCAGCTGCAGGCCGTCCGCGGCTATCCCGTCCAGGTGCTGGTCCGCCCGCCGGTCAACGACACCGTGCTCATCAAGCAGTACCTGGACCTCGGGGTCCAGAATCTGCTCATCCCCATGGTGAATTCAGTGGCGGACGCGGAAGCCGCGGTGGCGGCTACCCGGTACCCGCCGCAGGGCGTCCGGGGCGTTGGTTCGGCCCTCGCCCGGGCGTCGCGTTGGAACCGCATACCGGATTACCTCGCCCGCGCCGGCGAGACGGTCAGCCTCACCGTCCAGATCGAATCCGAAGCGGCTGTCGCCGCTGTGGACAAGATCCTGGCGGTCGACGGCGTGGACGCCATTTTCCTGGGCCCCTCCGACCTCGCGGCGTCCATGGGCCTGCTGGGACAGCAGGAACACCCGAAGGTGCGCGCCGCCGTCGAACAGTGCCTCGCCGCCGCCACAACGGCCGGGAAGCCCGCGGGCGTGAACGCCTTCAACAAGGACACAGCCCGCAGCTACCTGACAGCCGGTGCCTCGTTTGTGCTGGTGGGCGCCGACGTGGCCATCCTGGCCCGCGGCTCAGAAGCCCTCGCGGCCGAATACATTCCGCACACCCCCGTGGCTGAGCCCGGCAAAGCACTCGCCAGCTACTGACAACCTTTCTAAGGACCTTCTTGATGACAGCTTCATCAGCGCTTTCGCCTGCCGTGACCTCCGCCCGTGAGGCCGCGCTTCTCGCTTCCGTCCCCACCGGCCTGCTGATTGGCGGGCAATGGCGGGAGGCGTCCGACGGCGCACGTTTGACGTGCACGATCCCGCCAACGGGGAGGTACTCGCCACCCTCGCCTCCGCCACCAGCGAGGACGCCGTGGCGGCACTCGATGCAGCCGACAAGGTACAGGCGTCCTGGGCACGGACCGCGCCCCGGGAACGGGCCGAAATCCTTCGCCGCGCCTTTGACCTGGTCACCGAACGGGCCGAGGACTTTGCCTTGCTGATGACCCTGGAAATGGGCAAGCCCCTGGCCGAAGCCCGCGGTGAAGTGACCTACGGTGCCGAGTTCCTGCGCTGGTTCTCCGAGGAAACCGTCCGCGATTACGGCCGCTACCTCACCACCCCCGAGGGCAAGAACAAGATCCTGGTGCAGAAGAAGCCCGTGGGTCCGTGCCTGCTGATCACCCCGTGGAACTTCCCGCTCGCCATGGCCACCCGCAAGGTCGCCCCGGCCGTCGCCGCCGGCTGCACCATGGTCCTCAAACCGGCCAAACTCACCCCGCTGACCGCGCAGCTGTTCGCCCAGACCATGCTCGACGCCGGCCTGCCCGCCGGAGTCCTGAACGTCGTCTCTTCTTCGTCGGCGTCCGGGATCTCCGGCCCGCTGCTCGCGGACCCAAGGCTGCGCAAGGTTTCCTTCACCGGCTCCACCCCGGTGGGCAAGCGCCTCATGGCCGACGCCGCCCGGAACGTCCTGCGCACCTCCATGGAGCTCGGCGGGAACGCACCGTTTATCGTGTTCGAGGACGCGGACCTGGACAAGGCGGTCGACGGGGCCATGGCCGCCAAGATGCGGAACATGGGCGAGGCCTGCACTGCCGCCAACCGGTTCCTGGTCCAGGAAACCGTCGCCGCCGAGTTCACGGCCAAGTTCGCCGCCGCCATGGGAGCCCTCACCACCGGCCGCGGCACCGAACCCGCCACCAAGGTGGGACCCCTGATCGACGCCGGCGCCCGGGATGACGTGCACGCCCTGGTGGCGGCCGCCGTCGGCGCCGGCGCCACCGCCGTAACCGGAGGCTCACCCGTTGACGGACCCGGCTACTTCTACCGGCCCACCGTGCTCGCCAACGTCCCGTACGATGCGGAGATCCTGCGCCAGGAAATCTTCGGACCCGTCGCCCCGGTCACCACCTTCGCCACCGAGGAGGACGCGATCCGCCTCGCCAACGCCAGCGAATACGGCCTCGCCTCCTACGTGTACAGCCGGGACTTCAACCGGCTCCTCCGCGTGGCCGAACAGATCGAATTCGGCATGGTGGGCTTCAACGCCGGCGTCATCTCCAACGCCGCCG
Source organism: Arthrobacter oryzae (assembly GCF_030812315.1). Lineage (GTDB taxonomy): Bacteria > Actinomycetota > Actinomycetes > Actinomycetales > Micrococcaceae > Arthrobacter > Arthrobacter oryzae_B. The sequence goes on from NZ_JAUSSM010000017.1 coordinate 37,731, forward strand.
CACCCTTCGGAGGCGTCAAACAGTCCGGCCTGGGCCGCGAAGGCGGCTCCGAGGGCATCGCCGAATACACCACCACCCAATACATCGGCATCGCCGACCCGTACGCAGGCTGAAAGGCCGCCCGCCGGCCGGGGATCGCCGTCGGGCTCTGGCTGGCGGGTACCGTCGGGCGTATTCTTGACGCACTGGCACGCTCGATAGCTGGACAAAAAATGGCGCCGAAGAAGCGATGGGGTCCCCGTCTAACCGCAGCCTTGGGAAGGCTCGTCGGATTTATTGCCGTGAGCGCGCTCTGCGGCGTCCTGGCCGCCGGCCTGGTCGGTCCCACCGTGGCGGCCGGCGCGGTGACAGTCAACAACTCGATCACGTACTTCAACGGCCTGCCCGGGGACCTGACGGTCGATGTCCCGTCGCAGTCCACCAAGATGGTGACCGCCGACGGCCAGACCATCGCCACGTTCTACGCGGAGAACCGCGTGCGGGTCACCCTCGACCAGATGTCGCCGTTCATCAAGGACGCGATCATCGCCATTGAGGACAGCCGCTTCTACGAGCACGCCGGCATTGACCCGCAGGGCATCCTCCGGGCGCTGACGTACAACTTCACCCAGGGCGACCGTCAGGGTGCGTCCACGCTCACCCAGCAGTACGTCACCAACGTCATCAATGAGTCGCATCTTTCTGCGGAACAAGGCGAGCAGGTCATCCTCAGCGGCCAGAAGACGGTGGGCGACAAGCTGCGGGAGATGAAACTCGCCATTGAGCTGGAAAAGAAGTTCACCAAGGACCAGATTCTTGAGGGGTACCTGAATATCGTGTTCTTCAACCGGGACGCCTACGGCATCGAGGCTGCAGCCCGGCACTTTTTCAGCACCTCCGCCAAGGAACTCACCCTGCCCCAGGCCGCGCTGCTGGCAGGCCTGGTCAACAGCCCCAGCTTTTACGATCCCGCCGCCAACCCGGAGAACTCGCTGCAACGCCGCAACCAGGTGCTCGGCAGCATGCTGGAACTGGGGAAAATCACCCAGGCCGAGCATGATGCCGCCGTCGCCACCGGGGTGGACCTGAAGATCACTCCGGGCAGGCAGGGCTGCGCGGCCGCCGTCATAGCACCGTACTTCTGCGACTACGTGTCCCATCTGATCCTCAACAACCCGGCCTACGGCGCGGAACTCAAGGACCGGGAGAGGCTGCTGTACCGTGGCGGCCTGACTATCATCACCACGCTGGACAGCAGGCTTCAGGCCGCTGCCCAGTCCCAGGTGGATGCCACCGCCGGAGCGAATCCGGACAAATGGGGCGCCGCCCTGGTTACTATCCAGCCCGGGTCCGGCCGGATCCTGGCCATGGCACAGAACACCGTGTTCCTGCCGGCGGAAGGGAAATTTGACACCCAGCTGAACTTCAACGTCGATTCCAGGGACGCCAACGGCAATGACCTCAACGGGGCCGGCGGATTCCAGCCGGGATCCACCATGAAGCCGTTCACCTTCGCGGAATGGCTGAACCAGGGCAAACCGCTGAATGCGATGATCGATGCGTCCCGGCGGACCTATCCGCTGAACTTTCCGTGGCGGTCCGGCTGCGGCAAGGTGCTCGGCGCCTACAGCACGGCCGAGAAGAACGCCGGGCTGGGTGCGGCGGACGATCTCCAGAACAACGACCCGGGCTACTACCGGCCCATGCCCGTCAACTACGGCCTGTACAACTCCATCAATACGGCAACCTTCGCCGCCGCAGCGCAGCTGGACTTCTGCGGGATCCAGAAGATGGTGGATGCGGTGGGGATCCACAGCGGGCTGGACGGCGCCCAGGTGAACATGCATCAGCTCGGCAACCTGCTGGGTGCCATCGGGGTGGCTCCCCTGCACTTGGCGAACGCCTTTGCCACGTTCGCCAATGACGGCCGGTACTGCAGCCCGATCGCGGTCGCGGACGTCAGTGACCTTACGGGGCGGCATTTGCCGGCCGAGGCCACGCAGTGCCGCGCCGCCGTCAAGCCCGAGGTGGCCCGCGGCGTCAACGCGGTGCTGCAGGACGTACTGAAAATGGGGTCCGGGGTCTACATCAACCCCAAGGTCCAGAGCCGGGTTCCGGTAGCGGCCAAGACGGGAACGTCCAACAACAACGGCGCCACCTGGGTGGCGGGTTACACTTCGGGCCTGGCCACGGTGTCCTTCTTTGGCGACACCCTGGAGGGCCAGAAACGTGCCGGCCAGAACGTCACCATCAACGGCACCTTCTACAAGAACATCGACGGCTACATGCTCGCCGGGCCGCAGTGGGCCAACTACATGATGGCAGTGGCCGGGCTGTACCCGGCCGACGCCTTCCCGCCGCCCCCTCCGTCCATGAGCACCCCGCAAGGCCCGACGCCGACACCCTCCCGGTAGCCGCATCCCCGCACTGGGCGCCTCGCCGTCGGGCGCAGTGCACCTTCTTATGAGCTAGGGCAGCCCCATCGCAGTCCGGACCTCATCAAGGATGTGGTGCATGGCCGTCTCTGCGGTACCGGCATCGCCCGCAGCAACCGCCGCCGCCACGGCTTCGTGCGCCTCCAGTGCTTCAGGACGCGGCTTGAAGGGCATCAATCCCTGTTGGGTCCGGCTGGACAGGACTTCGGCCACCATGCCGTCCAAGGCCTTGAACATTTCGTTCCCGCTGCTGTGCAGGAGCAGGCTGTGAAAGGCGATGTCCGCTTTGAGGAACGCTTCGAGCTCGCCGGCTTCGCCAAGCCGCCGCAGTTCGGCAGCCAACGCCGTGAGCTGGCGGCGCTCCGCCGCGCCCGCACGGCGGGCGGCACCCGCCGCGGCGATGGGTTCGACGGCGATCCGGAGCTCCGTGAGGCTGCTGTACTGCTCGGCCCGGCGGCTGGACGCGAGCCGCCACCGCACCAGCTTGGGATCGAACACGTTCCAGAGTTCGGGGTCCTGCACCACGATGCCCACCCGCCGGCGGGAGTACACCAGGTTCATCGACTCCAGGACCCGCATGGTGTCCCGGGCCAGGGTGCGGGAAATGTTGTAGCGCTGCTGCAGATCGTCCAGGGTCAGCCGCCGGCCCGGGGCCAGCTCACCGGAAACAATCGCCTCTCCAAGGGCATCCAGTACCCGCAGGTGCAAGGCCTGAGCCCCCGGCTCACCGTCAGTTGTCCCCGCGGGGTTCTCTGTCGCCGTCGACATTCTTGAAGCCTCCCTCTGCGCCTTCGCGCCTGGCTTCCAGTTTAGGCCACGAAATGACAAAGGTATGACCTATGTTACATAAAGATGCTACTAATACGATTTAATGGTGCTATCTTATTTTTCTAACCAGCGCCTTTTGCTGGCCTGAGCTTCATCCGAAGCCAACGACGTCTTCTACGGAGGTAGAACAATGAAGTTTCCTGCCATGCACTTGGTAGTCATGGGTGTAGCCGGAGCCGGCAAGTCCACCATCGCCGGGGCCCTCTCCAAGGATCTCGGGTGGGACATGGCCGAGGCGGATCAGTTCCATCCCGAGTCCAACATCGCCAAGATGAACGCCGGCACCCCGCTCCAGGACGAGGACCGTTGGCCCTGGCTGCAGTCCATCCGCGACTGGATGACCGCCCAGGCCGCCGAAGGCAAGAGCACCGTGTTGACCTGTTCCGCCCTCAAGCACAGCTACCGCCAATTGCTTTCCGAGGCAGAGGGCACGGTGGTGTTCATCCACCTCGATGGCGATCCCGCCCTGCTCGGCGAGCGCATGCGCGGACGCGAGGGCCACTTCATGCCGGTGACGCTCCTGCCCAGCCAGCTGGCCACGCTGGAACCACTGACGCCGGAGGAACTCGCCGCCGGAAGCGTGCGGCTGGACATCACCCGCACGCCTGAGGACCTGGTCCAGGCCATCGAGGCCCATCTTCACCTGCCCGCAGGCCACGCCCCCTGCACTCCCTGATCCCCCAAGCTCCACCGCTCCAACACATCTGTTTCAAAGGAGAACCATGACCATCGAAGGATGGACTCAAACCCTCGGCGCGGGCCCCCTGCTGCTGATTGCCGGCGCCGCCATTTTGGTGCTGCTGTTCCTCATCATCAAGCTGCGCATGCACGCACTGCTCGCCCTGATCCTCATCAGCCTGGCAACCGCCTTCGCCACCGGGATCCCGGCGGACAAGGTAGTTCCGGTGCTGGTCAGCGGATTCGGCAGCACGCTGGGCACGGTGGCGCTCCTGGTCGGCCTGGGCGCCATGCTCGGCCGCATCGTAGAAACCAGTGGCGGCGCCAAAGCCCTGGCGGACTATCTCATCAACCTGTTTGGAGAAAAGCGGGCACCCTTTGCCCTTGGCCTGGCCTCGCTGATCTTCGGCTTCCCCATTTTCTTCGACGCTGGCCTGGTGGTCATGCTGCCCGTGGTCTTCGCGGTGGCCCATCGTCTCGGCGGTGGCGTGCTGCGCTACGGCCTGCCCGCTGCAGGCGCGTTCTCGGTGATGCACATCTTCCTGCCCCCGCATCCCGGCCCGGTCTCCGCGGCAACGTTCTTCGAGGCCAATGTGGGCCTGGTGATGATCGCCGGCCTCATCACCGCGATCCCCACCTGGTACATCACCGCGTACCTGTTCGGCCTCTGGACCGGCAAAAAGCTGGTGCTTCCTGTCCCGGAACTGCTGGGCCACGCTGATCGCGCCGCCGAAGAGAACCCGCCGCGTTTCCGCACCATCGTGGGCGTGCTGCTCCTTCCGCTGGTTCTCATCTTCCTCAACACAGGCCTGAGCACGCTAGCTTCCGCCGGCGTCCTTCCCGCCTCGGCCAAGGACGAAGCCTGGTTCCAGATCCTGCGCACCCTCGGTGAAACGCCGGTGGCCCTGCTGATCGCCGTGCTCGTGGCCATGTTCGTCCTGGGCAGGCTTCGCGGCTCCCGCGGCGCCACGCTGGAGAAGCTGCTCGAATCCTCCCTCGGCCCCGTCTGCTCCGTCATCCTCATCACCGGTGCGGGCGGTATGTTCGGCGGCGTGCTCCGCACCTCCGGGATCGGCTCCGCCCTGGCCGACGTGCTGGGCGACGTCGGCATTCCCCTGCTGCTTGCCGGCTTCCTGATCTCGGCCATCCTGCGCATCGCCCAGGGTTCCGCAACGGTGGCGCTGACCACCACGGCCGGGCTGATCGCTCCCGCCGTGGCCCTCGCGGGCATGAACGGCATGCAGGTGGCCGCCCTGGTCATCGCAGTGGCCGCCGGTTCCGTAGTGGTCTCCCACGTCAACGACTCCGGCTTCTGGCTGGTGGGCCGTTTCTTCGGCATGGACGTCAAGACCACGCTGAAGACCTGGACCGTGATGGAAACGCTCATCGGCGTCATGGGCTTCGCTATCGCTGCGGCCATCTTCGGCGTGGCGGGCCTGGCCGGCTAACCTGGCGGTCCCTGGCTGAGCCACCCCAGTCAAACAGGACGAAACGACGGCGGGACATCCCGCCGTCGTTCTTGTTTTAAGCGGCTGCTTGGAGGCCAACGCCACTCCGGCCACGGTGAGCCTCCGGTCATCTTGCCGAAACGTGGACCGTCAACCGCCCCCATCACCCCCTCCCAGGGCAGTTGTTAACATGCCCGAAACAAGGAGGTCACGTGATCTTCACGCAGGCCCCGTTCCTGTAACTTTCCCGCAACTTAGCGCCCCATTGCCGGAAACACGCAACGTGAACTATTGACCGGGGGCGTGGCCCGGATTCACACGAGGTCCCGTACGGAAGACTGATGAGAAGGGACACGCAGGTGCAAATCACTGCGGAAAACGTCTGGCTGATGTTGTCGTCGGCAATGGTGCTGTTCATGACCCCGGGCCTCGGCCTTTTCTACGGCGGAATGACCCGCGCCAAGGCTGCGCTGAACATGATCATGATGAGCTTCATCTCGGCCGGCATCGTTGGCGTCGTGTGGGTCCTGTGGGGCTACTCCATGACCACGGGTGAGGGCTTCCTCGGTCTCTTCGGCAACCCCTTCGCCAACTTCGGCCTGCAGAACCTGATGGGCTCGCCGGACCTCATCAAAGCGGGATTCAGCGCCACCTTCGCCATCATCACAGTGGCCCTCATCAGCGGCGCCATCGCGGACCGCGCCAAGTTCAGCGCCTGGGCGCTCTTCGTCCCCATCTGGGTCACCGTGGTCTACTGCCCGCTGGCCTACATGATCTGGGGCGGTGGCCTCATGAGCGCTGGCGGCGCCCTCACCGCAGTCTTTGGCCAGGTGATCGACTTTGCCGGCGGCGCCGTCGTCGAGGTCAGCTCCGGAACCGCCGCTTTCGTCCTCGCACTGATCGTGGGAAAGCGCCAGGGATTCGCCAAGGACCCCAACCACCGGCCGCACAACGTTCCCTTCATCATGATCGGCGCAGCCATCCTCTGGTTCGGCTGGTTCGGCTTCAACGGCGGTGCTGCCACAACAGCAGAGCAGGCCGGCCTCATCTGGGTCAACACCTTGGTCACCCCGGCTGCGGCCATGCTGAGCTGGCTCATCACCGAGAAGATCCGCCACGGGCACCCCACCTCCCTGGGGGCAGCATCCGGTGTGGTCGCAGGTCTCGTGGCAATCACCCCGTCCTGCGCCAACATCAGCCCGCTCGCAGCCCTGTGCCTGGGCCTCGTGGCCGGTGCGGCCTGCGCGGTCTTCGTGGACCAGAAATACAGGTTCGGCTTCGACGACTCGCTGGACGTGGTGGGTGTCCACTTCGGCGCCGGCGTCATCGGCACGCTCTCACTTGGCTTCATCGCCCTGCCGGTGGACGGCGTGGGCGGCGGCCTCCTGTACGGCGGCGGCACACAGCAGCTCGTGGCCCAGACGGTCGCAGTCCTGGTCACCATCGCCCTGTCCGGCCTGGGCACGTTGGTCATCGGCCGCACCATCCACAGGACCATCGGCTTCCGCGTCAGCGAGGAAGCCGAAACCGCTGGCGTGGACCTGTCCGAGCACGCCGAGACAGCCTATGCCTTCGGCGAACTGGCCCGCAGCCGGTTCAATCCCTTCCACCACGCGCCCGCTCCGGCAACTGCTCCGGAAGGCCCGGCAGAGCAAGGCGCCGCGCGGCAGAGCGTTGAGACACTGCGCGAGAAGGAAGACAGCTTCGCCTAGCGCTTCAGCGCGGGCACCGGGTACGCAGCTCAGGGCCGACGTTGCGGCCCTGAGTTGAGGGGCCGGCGGCGGTTTGGGAAGGCCCCCCGGACGTGCCGGGAGTCGTGCCGTCGGCCCTACCTACATTCTAGGAAGCCGAGCACTGGGAGGACATAGGCCGTAATGCCCTAACCGACAGCTGAATAATTAGGTCACACGATTGGGTCTTTTTGATCGGGCATAACAGGCCTACCGTGGACACAGGGAGCAGCCCGCACGGGGCAGCCGAACCACGGAGGATCTTCCCATGACAACGCATGTTGCAGACTGCAGCGTTTCCAACTGTTCCTTCAACGACCATTCGAATTGCAACGCCGCCGCCATCACGGTGGGCGGGACCACAGACCATGCATCCTGCGCCACCTTCATCGATACCGGCACCCACGGCGGCCTGCCCAAGGTCCTGGCCGACGTCGGAGCCTGCCAGCGTTCCGAATGCATCCACAATGACCATCTGATGTGCAAGGCTCCCGAAGTCCACGTGGGACCCGGCGCCGACAACGCGGACTGCCTCACCTACTCGCACGCATAGCAGCCGCCAACAACTGAATGCGCAAGGACGGCGGCGGGACTTCCCGCCGTCGTCCTCTTCGTTTTCATGCTGCTTATCGGCGTGACTGCTTACCGGTCGGGCGGTGAGTCACTGCGGGGCGTCTCGGGCGCCGCCCGCTCGGACGTCTCAGCTTCGGGCGATTCCAGCCAGTCCACCACGCTGCTGCCGCCGTGCGCCCTGCTGAGTGTCTCTTGGAGGGCGTCGGCCTCCTGCGCCGCCAGGTCCAGCTCGGACACCGCGGTCATAACACCGCGCGCACTTTCGTTATGGGGGCGGGAGTAATGCGTGCCTGCCGCCGCCGCGCGGTGCCATTCGGCCAGTTCCCGGATTGTCTGGGCGATGGAGCCCTGCGTTTCCAATAGGCTGCGGAGGATTTCGTGGCTGTCCGAGGGCGCGTCCAGATTCCTCGAGGCACGGGCCAGGTAGCGGGCCGCCTCCTGCATCTGCTGCGCCGCGCGCCGTGGTCCGTTCGTGTCTGACACCGTGGTGCTCCTTCGCGTGGGCCGACATCATCCGATGGGACCTATTGTCCTCCACAGGGGAAGCACGGCGCGGGCCGAACAGTTCTTGGCAGACCGGTTCTTGACAGCCCTACAGCTTCGGGCGCTAGATGATCAGTAGTGGGGCGTCCACCATTCACGGCAGTACCACAGCAAAAGGAGCGGACATGAGCGAAAACCCACAGGCGTCGGAGCGTGTCCACAGTGAAGCTCCCGCCGAGGGCGACGAGAACGCTGATCCGAGGGATATCAGGGTGCACTCGCAGGACCCGGCCGAAGGCGCCGATATCACCGTCGCCGACATATCTGACGGGGCGGCCGCCGGCGCCTGAATGGTTGTGGATATTGTCGAATTCCTGACTGAGCGCATCAGGGAGGACGAGGCCGCGGCCCGCAAGATCCTAAGTGACCGTTCGGTCTCCGAGTCAGGCAGATGGTACGAACACCGCCTGCTGCTGGAGTGCGAAGCGAAGAAGAGGGTCATCCGCATTGTCGAATCGGCCCGGCAGACGGCGCTGGCCACCATGGTCAGCGACCCGTTCGAGGAGGAATCCCGCTGGATTCCGGAGGCCATCGAATGGACTACGCGTTCATTGAAGGCACTGGCCTTGCCCTATGCCGACCATCCGGACTTTGAGGAGGACTGGCTGTAGGCCGCTTGCGGCTAGCTGGCCGGCCGCAGTGACGTGATCATCCGCTTGATGTCGCGGTACTCGGCGGTCTCCATGTAGATCTTGGCTTTCTCCAGGTACGGCAGGGAGTCGTCCCCCGGGGTCTCATTGTTCTCCGGATTGTAGAACGCGCCGAACATGGCGGAGCTCGGGGGCCAGGTGAAGAAGTGGAGGATGGGGCACGCCGAGTCCCCGGATGGAGGCGGGCCTGACGCGATGCCGTAGGCCGCAGCCGGGGTATCTGCAGGCCCGGGAACCGTCGGGGTCCCACGCGTCTCAAACAAATACCGGGGCGTGGCCCCCTTCAGGGTCAGCGCCGTCAGGTCCTGCGAATCCAGCACGGAGTACGGGTACCGGTCCGTGCAGCTGGAACCTATTGCCATATTGGTCCGGAGTGTGGCCAGCGGTTTCCCGGCAGGGTTGGTGATCTCGGCGAAGGCGCCACCGCCCTCAGGCAACTCGCCCGCCGGGTCCTCCACGCTCCATGTGGCCGGAAGATCGAAGACCAGCTGGCCGTCCGCCGTGGTGTAGGTGGTCCAGGCCGCGGACGGAATGGAACCGCCGCTAGCCTCCGGCCCTTTCGTTTCGGCCGAGGTTTGCGTTGAGCCCGGCGGTGAGGTTGGCGTCACTGAGGCCGGCAGATCGCTAGCGGTTTCCGACGACGGCCCCGGCGGCCCGGCCTCCTGGCCGCAGCCAACCAGCAGACAGGCAGGAAGCAGACAGGCAAGAAGAAGGGCGGCAGGGGACATAGAACGGGAAAACACTGGCGTGCGCATGCCATCCTCCTAAGCCAAAACGCTGGTCTCTTCATTGTGGCGCTGCACCTGATTTTCGGGACCGCTGTTGGCGGGATTGGCGCCGAACTGTGGCCGGGCATAACGATTTATTACACGCCTGAAATATCCTCCGCGGGGGTGGTGTTGGCCCGGACATGACAACAATCGGAATCATCGGTGCAGGACACATTGGAAGCCAGATAGCCCGCAAGGCGGTGCAGCGCGGCTATGACGTGGTCATCAGCAACTCGCGGGGGCCGGAAACGCTAACGGGCCTGGTGGCGGAACTGGGACCCCGGACCCGGGCCGCTACTCCGGCGGAAGCGGCCGCAGCGGGCGATTTCGCCGTCGTGACCGTGCCGCTCCGGAGCATCGGAGACCTTCCCGTGCAGCCGCTGGAGGGCAAGATCGTGATTGACACGAACAACTACCACTGGGAGCGGGACGGTCGTTTCCCGGAGCTCGACAGCGGCCAGGCCACAACGTCCGGCTTGCTGCAGAAGCACCTTCCCACGTCCAAGGTGGCTAAGGGCTTCAACCACATCATGGCCAAGGAAATCGGCACTGACGGAGCGCCCGCCGGCACGGCAAACCGCCGCGCCCTTGCCACGGCCAGCGACTATCCCGAAGCGGCTGAACTGGTGACCAGGTTCTACGACGAGGTCGGCTTCGACACGGTCAACATCGGCCCGCTGTCCGAAAGCTGGCGTGTGGAACGCGACCGCCCGGCGTACGTCGTGCGCCAGAATGCGGCCGAGCTCACCGAGAACCTGGCCCGGGCTCCCCGCACCATCTGACGCCCGGGCCTGACGCTTGGGCGCGGTGCGGCCCACATGCAAGTTCACGTCGGGCCCTGCCGGTTCCGCCGCCACCAGGAGCGCTTCGTTTCAGGTTCCGGTGGCGGCGTGGCGGCCGCGGCGGCGGCCGCCCGGCGTTCACGCCAGCGGTCCACTTCTGCCTCTACGTCACGGGTCTTGGTAATGACGGGAGGTCCGCCTTGGAGCTGTCGTCGGGCATCGATAACGCGCCTGTTGAAGTCCTGCAGGATGTCACGGACCTGCTTCTCGGAATACTGGGCGTCGAGCCTGCCATCCAATTCGGCGTCCTCGGTGCGCAGGAGGATGGCTTTCGGCCCTATGCCCGTGATGTTTTCACGCTGGATCAGTCCCTTGACCCACCAGTCCGGATCGTAGCCCTCCCCCAGCCCGGGGATGGGTTTTCCGGCGTACTTCAGGTTGTCGAACTTCCCCTGCGCCATGGCGTCCCGGATCAGGTATTCGGCCCGCCTGGCGTCATCCACCTTCCGGCGCTTTTCCCGTTCCATTTCCTCGGCAGCAGTGAGCTCAGCTTCCTCCTGGGCCGTCATGCCGGTGGCACGCACAGCGCGCAGTTCGGCGGCACGTTCCACGCGGCGCCCGAACGCGCCACCAGCTCCCTCACTCGGCATGTTCCCACCGTCCCTGGGCCGAATTCTGAATAACTTGCCTTCCAGTATTCAGAGGCCCCGGACGATTTAATACGTCTCCCGCACGGCATTGGAGGCACTCAGCACCAGGTTCTTAACGAACCCGCCGGACCTAAAATTGTTCTATTGGGGCAGTCAGGAAAGGGTGTGAGACCGATGGCAGAGCATTACGCCTCCGGGGTCTGGCATGTAGGGCAAGGGAACGACGAACAATTCGTGCAAAAGTGGACGGAATTTCTTCAGTGGTCGCGGGAGAACTACCCGTCGATGGTGGTGGCCAAACTCCTGCATGACAAGGGTGTCCCCGGACGCTACATGTCGTATTCGGAGTGGGCTGACGAATCGTCCCGGGACGCCTGGAAGCAGGATCCAGAGTTCAGGACCCGCATCGGCGCGTGCGTTGCACTGTGCGAGGACATGCACGGGGCTGACTACGACGTCGCGGCGAGCGTCAGCGCGCAGCACCATGTCGTGAAATAGCAAGGCACAGCGGACGACGGCGGGACGTCCCGCCGTCGTCCGCTTTCGTCTGCCTAAACTGGGTCAACACGCATCCCTGCCTTGGGCAGCCTGCCGGCCGCGCAGCGGACAACGAAAAGGTGAGCAGTGGCCGCGTTAAACATGGAACGGACCGGAACCGGAAAGCCGCTGGTACTGGTCCACGGACTGGGGTCCAGCATCCGCAACTGGGATCCGGTGGTGCCTGCATTGAGCGCTGAGCGCGAGGTAATCGCGGTCGATCTCCCCGGTTTCGGGGCGAGCGCCCCGTTGGCCGGCGAGGTCACGATCGGAACACTGACCGACGCACTGCAGCACTTCCTTCGCGACACGGGCCTCGAGAATGCCGACGTGGTGGGCAGTTCCATGGGCGCCCGGATCGTGATTGAACTTGCCCGCCGCGGGCATGCCGGTACTGTGGTGGCGCTCGACCCCGGCGGGTTCTGGAATGACCGCCAATTGGCCGTCTTCAATGCGAGCATCACGGCGTCCATTGCGCTGGTCCGGCGCCTCCAGCCGGTATTGCCGTTCCTCACCAGGCACGCCGCGGGACGGACTGCGCTGCTGTCGCAGTTCTCCGTCAGGCCCTGGAAGCTGGATCCGGAGCAGGTGATGACCGAACTTCGCGGCTTTAAGACGTCACCGAGCGTGGACGATGCGCGCAAGTCGTTGGCGCACGGGCCAAAGCAGCCTGGCGCCCCGCGCGGCTCGCTCAAGGGCCGGCTGGCCATCGGTTGGGGCAGGCAGGACAAAGTCACCCCGGCCAGTCAGGCGGCGGTTGCCGCGGAACTGTACCCGGACGCCACTCTTCACTGGTTCGAGAGCTGCGGCCACTTCCCACATTGGGACCAGCCGGAAGCCACCGTGACGTTCATCCTCGAGCAGACTGCCTAAGACTTAGCGGGAGAGCTTGGCGGCGTCCGGTTTGAGGTCGCCGATGTGGCCCGGAGCGTTGGCGGCCAGCACCCGTTCCACAAACGCGCCGTATTCCTCCATGTAGTGGCGCAGGAAGTCCGCGGTGCCCTCGTCGGTGACGGTTCCGTCGTCGGCGAATACGGCAGGGTTGAATTTCACGTAGGCCTCGGGGGCATTGAGCTGGGGCGCGTCGAGGAAGCTGAGGACGGCCCGCATCGAGGACTGCATCACGGCTGTGCCGATGCTGCCCGGCGAGGCGCCGATGATGCCGGTGGGCTTGCGTGCGAAGGAGTTGGTGCCCCAGGGGCGTGAGCCCCAGTCGATGGCGTTCTTGAGCGCTCCGGGGATGGATCGGTTGTATTCCGGCGACACGAACAGGATGCCGTCCGAGCCCTCGATGGCTTCCTTCAGCGCCCGGCCGGCCGGCGGGAAATCGGCGTCGTAGTCATAGCTGTACAGCGGGAGGTCCTTGATGGGGATCTCGGTGAACTCGAGGTCCTCGGGAGCCAGATTGATCAAGGCGTTGGCGAGGGTGCGGTTGATGGAGCCGCGGGCCAGGCTTCCAACGAAGTAGCCGATCTTGAACGTTGCCATGAGGCAGATCCCTTCCTTTGGGCCGGCCGGGCCGGCGGGCCAAACGGTGGGCGGCGCCTGTCTCAGGCTCAGCCCACCAGACAGTCCAGCACAGAACGCGGATGTCGGCCAGAGGTGCGAAGCCGTATTGACGTTCCCCGCCCTTATGTCGCAGCTGTAAGCCGGTCCTCCCCGTCCGGCGGGATACTATTGCCCTTCACGAGAGCCTGAGGGGGCAGCGCCATCAAGAACACTTCACCACCGGCCAAGCCGGCTCACCGGCGTGGTCGCCGGGGTTCCGGAACCGGGTATCTGAAGCCCCTTCCCGTTCCGAAGGCAAAGCTCGTGTGGCGGCTGATCCTGCGGCTTCTCACTGCTTTTCCGGTGGGGCTGCTTTTCGGCGCTGCCGTGATCGCCGCTCTGAGGCTTGAGGACTCCGCGGCCCGGGCGGCCACGTTCTCCGGAGTCGCCCTTTCTTATGCCGTATTCATTTTCACCATCTGGCGAGCCGGCAAAAAGCGGCGAGGCGCCTTTGCCGCCGCCGGCGGCGATCCCCAGGCGGCCGGCGTGCTGCTGTTCGGGGTCATGACGCCACGCAAACGCTCCGGCGGCTCAGACGGCTCGGGCGCCGGCGGTTACTACGGCGACGGCGACAACTCAAGTGACGGCGGTGGGGACGGCGGCGGCGGTGGGGACGGCGGCGGTGGCGGCGGGGACTGACCCCGCGCGGCCGCCGGCAAATCCACCCTCGCGGCCGGCAGCGTTCGACGGCGGGAAGAACCCGCCGTCGTCCGTTTTGTGTTTGCCTGCTGAGGCGAACTAGCCGATCGGTTCGGCCATCTGCTCCACCACATACTGCGCGTCCACCGAGGCGCCGGTAACCGGGTCCGCCATTTCCACCTTCCAACTGCGGGCGAACTGGTTCACGCCGTGTGTCATAGCCACGGTGCCGGAAATGAGGACGGTTCCCGGCGCGTTCAGGCCACGTTCCGTGAGGACGTCCAGCCAGTAGTCCGGCGTCAGCAGGGCCGCCAGCGAGCTGTCCTGGATCAGCGTGTCCGGCGTTTCGCCCTCCCCCACCCAGCCTTTCAGCGTGATCTGGTCCAGATGGTCGCGCACGTCGTCGAGGCGCCAGGCCTTGCGGCCCAGAACATCAGGGCTCGCGTTCTTGCTCCAGGCCACCCCGTGGACCTCAAGCTCGCGGTCCGTGTGGTCGCAGGCGACCGTGAGCAGCACACCGTCTTCGGTGATCACCAGCGCCCACTCGGCTTCCCCGGAGGTCCGCCCATGCTGCACGCGGACTTCCGATACCTGCTGAGCAAGGTAGGGGGACACTGGGTATAGGGCCGGAGTGGTGGTGGGGCCCGGAACGCCGAGTTCGGCCAGTTCGGCGATGTGGGCCTGAACTTCGTCCTGCTCCCGCCCTGCGTAGCCTGCGTTCAGGAGGTGCTTTACCTGTACGTCCTTAGTGCTGCCGTCGGGAAGTTCGAAGGTCAGAGTCGTCATGGTGGTCCATCCTTTGCGTGTGCTGCTGGAGAAGTTTTTACAAACCAGAAAACGGAAACGGTCGCCAATGTACATCCAGTATGCGTAATGTATACATTTAACGCCAGCGTGACAGGCGTCACTATATAAATCTCGTGGAGGACAACACCATGGCAAACGTCCCAGCCCCGGCGTCCGGCGCAACGCCGGGTCCGCATAAGCCGATTCACCCCAAAGGCCTGTACAAGGCCTTCGCAGCCAGCCTCACTGGCACCGCGCTCGAGTGGTACGACTTCGCCGTCTACTCGGCGGCGGCCGCCGTCGTATTTCCCGTCGTCTTCTTCCCGACGTCCGATCCCCTGACGGGCACCATCCTGGCCTTCTCCACCTATGCGGTGGGCTACGTGTCCCGGCCGGTCGGCGGCATCATCTTCGGCCGGCTCGGCGACCGGATCGGCCGCAAGAAGGTCCTTGTAGCAACCCTGATGATCATCGGTGTGGCCACCGTGCTGATCGGTGTGCTGCCGGGTTACGCGACCATCGGCATCGCCGCCCCCATCATCCTGGTCCTGCTGCGCTTCGCCCAGGGCGTGGGCGTGGGCGGCGAATGGGGCGGGGCCGTCCTGCTCTCCAGCGAATACGGCGATCCCCACCGGCGCGGCTTCTGGGCGTCCGCGGCCCAGGTGGGCCCGCCCGCGGGCAACCTGATGGCAAACGGCGCCCTGGCGGTCCTCACGCTGGCCCTGACCGAGGAACAGTTCCTCTCCTTCGGCTGGCGCATCGCCTTCCTCGTCTCCGCCCTTCTGGTTGCATTCGGCCTCTGGATCAGGCTGAGGCTGGAAGACACCCCCGTCTTCAAGGCCATCCAGGCCCACGGCGAGCAGCCCCACGCCCCCATCTACGAGGTCTTCCGCAGGGAACTCCGCCCGCTGATCGCCGCAATCCTGTGCCGCGTGGGCCCGGATGTGCTGTATGCGCTGTTCACGGTCTTTACCCTCACGTACGGCATCCAGGTCCTTGGCTACGAACGCAACCAGGTGCTCACCGCCGTCCTGGTGGGCTCCGCATTCCAGCTCTTCATGATCCCGCTGGCCGGCGCCGTATCCGACCGCTTCAACCGCCGCCTGGTTTACGGGGTCGGCGCTGTGGTGGGAGCGGTGTGGACGTTCATCTTCTTCGGCATCCTGGGCGGAAACAACGAGCCGATGCTCGTCATTGGCATCGTCCTGGGCCTCATGGCCCACTCCTTCATGTACGGCCCCCAGGCCGCCTTCATCGTGGAACAGTTCTCCCCCCGGCTCCGCTCCACCGGCAGCTCGCTGGCCTACACGTTCGCCGGCGTGATCGGCGGCGCCATCGCCCCGCTGATGTTCACGCTTCTCCTGTCCCAGTTCGGCACCTGGATCCCGGTGGCCATCTACGTTGCCGTAGCCGCGGCCGTCACCTTAGTGGGACTGGCCCTCGGCCGGGACAACGACACCGTGGAGGACGCGGACTACCGCCTGCTGCTGGAAGGAGCCGGCGTGGCAGCCCAGCCGTCCGGCTCCATCGATTCCAAGTGACAGGCGCTTAGGTGCGGAGCAGGATGTCCCGGGTTACAGCCAGGTGATGGTCAATGGCTTCCTGCGCCTTAACGGCGTCGCCGGACATCAGGGCATCGAGGATGTCCTGGTGTTCGGCGCACACCTGCCCACGCCGGCCGCCTGTGCGAAACAGGGCGGAGACGCCCACCAGAATCTGCCGGACGTGGAGCTTGCTGTAGGTGCGGGAGATGAGCTCGTTGCCGGCAGCGTCAATCAGCTGCTGGTGGAAGAGGGTGTCCAGCCGGATGAACTCCTGAGCAGCCTCCGCATTCATCTGCTCGGGAAGCTGTGCCTGCTGGTCCAGGGTGTCCTGCATGGTCTGCGCCGGCACCCGGCTGTGTTCAATCACCAGGCGGGCTGCATGGCTTTCCAGCACACCCCGCAGCTCCATCAGCTCCGACATTTCACGGCCTGTCACGGGTGGAACATAGGCTCCGCGCTGCGGGATCAGTTCCACCAGGCCGTCGGAGACAAGCAGCAGGAGCGCCTCCCGGACCGGGGTGCGCGAGACGCCGATCTCGGCGGCCAGCTCCTGCTCGTTGAGGAACTTCCCCTGCACCTCCGGGTCTATCAGGATGTTTTCCCGCAGGTACGCGTACGCCTTCTCGCGGCCGGACGCCGCCGTCCCCGAACTTTTTCGCATACATTATGTATACAACAGTCTGGAGCAATTTCATGCGTTTAGCAGTGGCCCAAATCATCACCGGAGCCGATCCAGCCGCAAACCTGGAGCTGATTCGAGAATACGCCACGCGGGCCAAAGCCGCCGGAGCCGAGCTGGTGGTGTTCCCGGAGGCGGCGATGCGCGCCTTCGGCAATAGCCTGGCGGATGTCGCCGAGCCGCTGGACGGGCCGTGGGCATCCGCTGTCCGCGGCATCGCCCAAGAGCTGGACATCGCCGTCGTCGCGGGCATGTTCACCCCCGGCGACGGCGGCCGCGTGCGGAACACCCTGCTGGTCACCGGCCCTGGCATCGACACCTCCTACGACAAGATCCACCTCTTTGATGCGTTCGGTTTCGCCGAGTCCGATTCCGTGGACGCCGGCACCTCGCCGGTGACCTTTGAACTCAACGGCACGGTGATCGGCCTCGCGACCTGCTACGACGTGCGCTTCCCCGCGCTTTTCACGGCCAACGCCCGTGCCGGCGCCCAGGTCAACATCGTCTGTGCATCCTGGGGCGCCGGCGAAGGAAAGGCAGAGCAATGGGACCTGCTGGTCCGCGCCCGCGCCGTGGACAGCACCACATTCGTGGTGGCCTGCGGGCAAGGCGATCCCGCCAGCATCGGCCTGCCGTCCGCCGGCGCCGCGCCCACCGGGATCGGCCACAGCGCCGTGGTGTCCCCGCTGGGCTCCCCGCTGGTCACGTTGGGTGCCGAGCCCGAGCTGGCCGTGGTCGACATCGATCCGGCGGCCATCACCGACGTCCGCGGAAAATTGCCGGTGCTCGCGAACGCGCGGACTTTCTAGTCCGGACTTTCTAGTCCGGACTTTCTGGCGCACCACGCAGGTACAGGAGCGGACGACGGCGGGACCTCCCGCCGTCGTCCGCTTTCCTGGGTCGGGATTGGACAGCGATTGGACGGTGATTGGACCGGGGTGCAGCCACCGTCTAGCGTGAGTCCTATGTCGCTTCCCGAGTCCTCAGCGAAGTCCAACAGCAACACTTTGCTGGTCCTCGCAAAAATCTCATCCATCCTGGACGCCTTCTCGCTGTCCCGGCCGGTGCTCTCGCTGTCCGACATCCGCGAAGCCACCGGAATGCCCAACTCCACGGTCCAGCGCCTGGTCACCAACCTGACGTCCCAGGGCTTCCTGGACCGGGAGGAAGACGCCTACCGCATCGGGATGCGGATGGCATTTTGGGCAGCACCGGCCACCCGCGGAATGGAAGTCCTGGATGTGCTCAGCCCCGCGCTCAAGGCACTTCGGGACACCACAGGCGAGACCACGTGCTTCTTCAAGGCAGAGCAGCACTACCGCGTGTGCGTGGCAATCGCAGAGACCCGGCACGCGCTTCGCCGCGAAATGCATCTGGGCAAGCTCCTCCCGCTCCACGCCGGTTCCGCCGGCCGGGTGCTCCTGGCCTGGGATGAGGACCTCATGGACGCCGTTCTTCGCGATCCTTTGGAATCGATCACCGAATCCACGATTACCAGTTCCGAGGATCTGGTAACCGCAGTGAAAACGACCCGGAGAGACGGGTTTGCCATCACCGTTGGCGAGCGGGAAGACGGCGCCTCGGGTCTTTCTGCACCCGTTTTCGACTCGGCGGCCGGTTTGGTCGGGGCGCTGACCATCAGCGGACCTACCCTGCGAATGCCGCTGGAAACCTGCGAGGCCTGGGTGGAACCGCTTCTGGCAACAGCCGAGCATATGACCCGCTTGATCGGCGGCCGGTTCCCTGGCGAGGTGTAGCACCGCCAGGAAACCGCCACGCTACCCGGACCGTTCATAACGGAACCGGCAAACGCCCTACAGGGACATGGTCGGGGGGTTGACTGCGTGTGGCGGCACACGCCCTTCGGCAATGGCCACTGCATTCAGCGCGCTCAGCCGGGCCATTTCGCTCCGGACGGGCACCGTGGCGCTGCCCAGGTGCGGCAACAGAACCGTATTGGGCAGCCCGGCCAGGCCGGGCGCCAGCCTGGGTTCGTCCTCGAAGACGTCCAGCCCGGCGCCGGCGATGACGCCGCCCCGCAGCGCATCCACGAGTGCTGCCTCGTGCACTATCGGCCCGCGGGCGGTGTTGATCAGGATGGCGTCAGGCTTCATGCGGCGCAGCACGTCCGCGTCCACCAGGTGCCGGGTCTGGTCGTTCAGCGGAACGTGCACGGACAGGAAGTCGCTCCGCTCCACGAGTTCCGCCCATGGCACCTGACGGACTTTGCCCGCGAACTCGCCGAGTTCCTCGTCGCTGACGTGACGGTCGCCCGGCGGCCGCGGTGAGAAGATCACCTCCATGCCGAAGCCCAGGGCACGCCTTGCCGTAGCGCGGGCGATCCTGCCGAACCCGGCAAGGCCCAGCACGGCACCGGACACGTCGCGGCCCAGGAGGAGCTCGGGTTCCCAGCCGTGGAATTTGCCGGCGCGCACAAACCGGTCTGCTTCCACCACACGCCGGGCGGTGCCGAGGATCAGCAGCATGGCGATGTCCGCCGTGGCGTCCGTCAGGACTCCGGGGGTGTTGCCCACGATGATTCCGTGGCGGGTGGCGGCGTCCACGTCGATGTTGTTGTACCCGACGGCATAGTTGGACACGCCCCGCAGGCGGGCACCGGCCAGGAGCGGCGCGTCGATCAGGTCCCGCAGCTGTGTGAGGACGACGTCGAAATCGCCTGAAGCGCACAGGGCGGCCAGCGTCCCGTAGTCGGGAGGCTCGGGCAGCACGGTGACCTGTCCGGCGTCGCCCAGCAGTTGAAGCCCGGGATCAGGGATAGCAGTGGTCACCAGGAAATGGTTCCCCATGTTCAGTTGCCTCCCGTACCGGAGGGCTCAGCCGCGCTGTCCGGCCGGATGACCCAGTCGAAGGCCGCCGCCTTGGAACGGGCGCCCTGGGCCGCCTTCGAACGGTTGGGTTCGCCCAGTTCCGCGAGCAGCTTCTCCGACAGGACTACGAGGTCCGCGAACCTTTCTGTTGTCAGCCAGCCGGGACGCGTGGCGAAAAGTATATCTTCGCTCGACGTGTTGCCGCTCGCCCCCGGGGCAAAGGGGCAGCCGCCCAGTCCGCCCAAAGCTCCGTCCACCATGGCGGCGCCGGCCTGGATGGCGGCGAGGGTGTTGGCCACGCCGAGGCCCCAGGTGTCGTGGCCGTGATAGACGATCCTCCGTGCGGGGGACTCTTCCCGGACCCGGGCAATCAAGCCGGAGACCTGGGCGGGGATGGCCTGGCCCAGGGTGTCGCACAGGACGATGTCCGTGGTGCCCTCGGCGCGCGGGTCATTGGCGATGGACAGCACGCGTTCCTCGGGCACGTAACCTTCGAAGGGGCACGTGAACGATGTCGCGATGCAAAGCTGGATCTGGCCGTTGACGGCACGGGCGTACTCCACCGCCTGCGGCAGTGCGGCCAGGCTTTCGTCTGTGGTGCGGCCGATATTCGCCTTGTTGTGCGAGTCCGATGCCGAGAGGCAGTATTGGAAGTTCCGTGCCCCGGCGGCGGCCGCCTTGGCCACGTGGCCGGGGGTGGCCACCCAGATCCAGCACTTGTCCAGTTCCTCAGGAGTGAGGGCCTGGACCACTTCCAGCGTGTTGGCCATGGTGGGGACGAGGTCCGCCCGGGCCATGGAGCCCAACTCGATGGCCGGCACGCCCAGGCGCAGCAGCTCCCGGACCGTCTCGAGTTTCTGGTCCGTGGAAAGGAGCTTGCCGGTGAGCTGGAGTCCGTCACGCAGGGTGACGTCCCGCAGAATGGCATTGCCCAATGCGGCGGCAGGAGCGAAGTCGCTGCGGCTTGAAGGTTGTGTCATGGCTGAAGTGCCTCCTCGCGGCCCGATGCCGCACTGATTTCTGCGTTGTCCATCCCTAGAAGCCCGACGAGGATTTCTGTTGTGTTCTCGCCCAGGTCCGGGCCGAGGTTCCGGATGGGGAGCGACTGCTCACCAATCACCGGAACAATGCCGGGGAAACCCACGCCGGCCAGGGTTTCCTCCCCGGTGGAGACATCGAATTTTTGGATCATGTTGCGGGCGGCGTACTGGCTGTCGCTGCTGATGTCCGCCGCCGTGTAGATGGGTCCGGCGGGGACGCCGGCGGCGTCGAGGGCCTCGAGCGCCTGTGCAGAGTCCAGCTCTCCCGTCCAAGCACCGATTGCCTGGTCAAGCTCTTCGCGGCGGGCCCAGCGGCCGGCGTTGCTTTGCAGGGCCGGGTCGGCGGCCAGGTCCGGGCGCCCGATGGTCTCCATGTACCTCTGGAAAATGGAATCCCCGTTGCCTGCCACCACGATGCTCGCACCGTCCTTGCAGAAGTAGGCGTTTGACGGGGCGATTCCATCCATCCGGCCTCCCACGCGCTGCCGGTCGACGCCATAGGCCTGGTAGTCGGGAATGAGGGATTCCATCATGGAGAACATGGCCTCGTTCAGCGCGACGTCGATGATCCGCTCGGTGAGCGGCACCGCACCACCGGCGTCCCGCCGTCGTGCGTCCCTCTGGTAGAGGCTCATCATGGAACCGAACGCGGCATACAGCCCGGCAATTGAGTCACCGATCGATACCCCGACACGGACGGGTGGGCGGTCGGGGTCACCCACGAGGTTGCGGAACCCGCCGTACGCTTCGGCCACGGCGGCGAAGCCGGGGCGCGCGGACAGCGGGCCGGTCTGCCCGAAGGCGGAGATCCGGGTGATGATCAGTTCCGGGTTGGCTTCGTTGAGCACGTCGGGGCCAAGCCCCCATTTTTCCAATGTCCCCGGCCGGAAGTTTTCCAGCAGGATGTCCGATTTCGCGGCAAGCTTGAGTACTGCCTGCTTCCCGGCTTCGGTGCGAAGATCCAGGACCACAGACTTCTTGTTCCGGTTAATGGTGCGGTACAGCATGGACGTATCGCCCTTGTGCAGGCGCCAGTTGCGCAGCTCATCGCCGGTTCCCGGCCGCTCCACCTTGATGACCTCTGCGCCGAAGTCGGCAAGCATCCTCCCTGCCGTGGGCGCGGCGATGTAGTTTCCAAGTTCGAGGACGCGGACGCCCTCAAGCGGCGCGATGCGTGTCTGTGTCATCGGGTTTCCTTTTTTCGTAGCGTACTTCTTGTGGGGCGGCGTTCGGTCAGAACAGCAGGCTCATGGGCAGGATCAGCAGGATTGCGACGACGGAGGCCACCGAGACCCCGACGGTCACCGATTTCAGCGCTCCTCGTACACTCTGGCCCAGCAGGGACTGCAGGAGCCAGAAAGTGTTGCTGGTGACATGGACCATGAACAGGGACCCGGCTCCGGCTGCCAGGGCGAGGAGGACGGGGTCCAGGCCGATGGCCGGGGCGATCGGTGCCAGCAGTCCGGCTGCCGTGATGGCGGACAGGGTGACGGAGCCGACGGCGATGTGCAGCACAGCGGCAATGGCCCAGACAACGAGCAGCGGGGCTACGGTGCTTGCCGAGAAGAAGCCGCCCAGAATGTCGCCGAGGCCTGCTGCCGCGACGGTTGCCGCGAGGGATCCGCCGACGCCTGTAAGAATCAGGATCTGTCCGCTTTCCTTGAAGCCCACCGTGATGGCCTGTTCCACCCGTTTCTGGCCGACTGCTGAACGGGCCACGAGGCAGGTGCCGATCAGTCCGATGAGGAGCGCGATGACCGGCTCACCCAGGAGCTGCATCCATTCGGCCTCAATCTTGAGGATCTGCAGGATGGCACCGGCGCCGATGAGCAGCAGGGAGGTAAGGAGCGGGGCGAAGAGCAGAAGCAGGGGAAATTGCTTGGTCTCACGTTCGGCTACGGCCACGGTTCCGTTACCTGCCGCCAGGCCGGTCCCGTTGGCGGCCGCCTTGCCACCCGCCGGCCGGGGGCCCGCAGAGGAAGCCGGCGTTGCGCCGCCGTCGTACGCTTCCTCCTCACCCTCCCGGTCTTCCTCCTCGACGAAGGTGTGGTCTTCGTCCTTGGCTTCGTTCCAGAAGCCGCGCCGGAAGAGGAACGTCATGATCGCAATGGAGATGATGATGGTCGGAACGACCAGGAGCAGGCCGAACAGCAGCATCTTTCCGAGGGGCACGTTCAGCAGCCCTGCCAGGGCAAGCGAGGCAACTCCGGGAACCGTGAAGACAATGCCGCATTCAAGGGCAATGGCCATCGCCGTCGCCATCCGTGCGGTGCCGAGTCTGCCGATTCTCGGCGCCAGCTTGCGGGCCAAGGGGGCTGAGATGACAAGCAGCACGTCCAGGAAGATGGATTGGAGCAGCGTCCCGATGGCGAGTCCCATGGTGTAGGGCAGGCGCTTCGGGCCGAACGTGTTCAGCAAGTGCTCCACGAGGCGCCGGATGGCGCCGGTCTGATTCAGGATGGAGCCCATCAGGACGCCGAAGGCGATGAGCAGGCCCACGTCCACCATGATCTCGCCAAATCCGGAGGTGATTGTCTTGACGGTCTTTTCCACGCCGAAGCCGGCGGCCAGGCCGAGATAGATGGAACCGATAACGAGGGCGATTACAGGGTTGACCTTGAAGCGAACTATCAGCACCACCGCGGCGAGGACCGCCACGGCCGTGTTGATCAAGACAGCGATGTCTGACATAAGGGGGATCCGATCGTTGGGCCTTCGACTTTGAAGGCTTGGAACAGGGTCGAGAGAGTGATGAGCAACACAGCGCTTTCTCCCATATTATGGGATTAAACCCACAATGCAAGACCTGATCGTGTATTGGTAGCGACATTGCGCCTACCGACAGGCATCCGCCGCACGTGAAAAACTGTGGCATGCTTCCGATTTCCGAGATCTGGCGAATCAGCGACACGGTGAATTCCGAGTGGCAGAGTCCATTGGCCGACGCTGTAGCCGAAGCCTGGGGTCTACCTCAGGGCTCGGCTCTTTGGCTGCGCTCGAGCTCGACGCACGTCTTCATCGTTCCCACATCACACCTGGCGGCAGGCCCGCTCTTCCTGCGGTTCGCCCCGGAACGCTCCGCGCAGGGCAGGAGGCTCGTCCCGTCCGCCCGGCTGATGGCCGAGTGGGCTGAGCGCGGGCTGAGTGTTGTGAAGCCGATACTTAGCCTTGAGGGGCAGCTGACCGAGACCGTGCCCACCGCGCACGGGCCCATGGTCGGGATGGTGGTCCCGGCCGCCGTGGGAGACGAGGTCGCCGTCGAGGAGCTGACAGCGGAGCGGGCTGCTGCATGGGGCGAGTCACTGGGCCGCCTGCATCAGGAGGGATACACGGGGCTGCCCATCCCGCAGGCACGGCAGGTAGCGGCCGGGCAGGCGGAAGCAGCTGCGCCTGGAGCAGCCCGCAGCGAGGACCCCTTAATGCATGCCATCGGAGAAGTGACGGCCGCGATCGGAAAACAGGACCCGGCCAGGCACTCCCGGGGCATGTGCCATGGGGACTTCGAGCTCGATAACCT
Organism: Arthrobacter oryzae; assembly: GCF_030812315.1. GTDB lineage: Bacteria > Actinomycetota > Actinomycetes > Actinomycetales > Micrococcaceae > Arthrobacter > Arthrobacter oryzae_B. The sequence goes on from NZ_JAUSSM010000017.1 coordinate 61,915, forward strand.
TCGCTTCGGACCTGACGGACCGGTCTTTTTCGATACGGACGAAGCTCACGAGGGCTGGCTGGCCGGCGACGTCGCACTGGCCGTTCGCGACCTGACGGGCGTCACCCCCGACTCAGAGGCGCGACCTGCCCTGCTGGATGCCTTCCTCTCCGGTTACCGCCGAATCCGCGTGTTCACCGAAGAAGAAGAGCAGGCCCTTCCACTGCATTCCTTGGCAGCCTCCGCGCGGCTGGCCCTTGGCCTGGAGGGCGTACTGGACGCCGGAGGCCGCGGGGACGAGCCGGGGTGGGTCCAGGACCTGCATTTTTCGATCAAGGAGCAGCAAAGGTGGCATCGCGAGCGGCTCCTGCGGGCGCAAATCGGTCCGGCCGGTCCGGCGTGAACGCCGCCCTGGGCCGCTGCGGAGCGGGACATTACGGAAAACCTTTGACAGGCCGTGTGACAGGTGCCATAGTCTTTGTATGGACCTGTTGGACAGCTGGACAGCTGCACAAGATCGAGTGGTACGCGTTGGCGCGGCTGAAGCGGTCTTCGCGTCCCTCCGCAGCGCTATCGAAGGCGGCAAGATCCCGGTCGGCACCCGCCTCGACTCGGAGGCATCCCTGGCCAAGCAGTACGGCGTCAGCCGCACGATGGTCCGGGAGGCGCTGCGTTCCTGCACCGCGTTGGGACTGACCGCCACCTACACGGGCAAGGGCACCTTCGTCATCGCTGACAAGGTGGCCCAGGACCTCAAGCTCGGCAAGTATTCGGCCAGCGCCCTCGTGGAGGCCCGCCCCCACGTGGAGGTGCCTGCCGCAGGCCTCGCTGCCCAACGCCGCAGCAGCGAAGACCTGGAAGCTCTGCGGGAAATCCTCCGGGAGATGTCCGAGGAGGACGATATCCAGCAGTGGGTACTTTTGAACACCGAGTTCCACGTGACCATCGCCCGGTGCAGCGGCAACGGCGTGTTCGAATCATTCCTGTCGGATATCTGCGACGCCATGGCCAACCAGTCGAACACGCTCAACCTTGTGGCTGACCGGCGCAAGGAGTCGGGCGAGGAGCACGCACGCATTTTCGCTGCCATCGAGAGCGGATCCGCCGAGGATGCCTCCCAGGCCATGAGAATGCATCTGCACGGGGTTGAATGCGCCCTGGGCACCATCATCCCCGGAACCGGGAACACCAGGGCTGGCCATACGCGCTAACTCCTCAGCCCGGACTCGACTTTTGCCCTGACCTGCCCCAACCGCAGTAAGCCCGCGGGCTCCCTGCCGTGGAACCGCCATGCCCTCCCGCCGTTCTGGCGGCCCCGCATCCAGGCCTGCCCCGGATGCTTACGCCCAAAACCTATTGTCCAAACGTTCCGTCCACGCCCGTCAACGAAGCCCTGTGAGGACCCCATGACCACCATTGCCGATACCGCCCCGGACACCCGCTCCGAACACGACCTCCTCGGGGACCGGGACGTGCCCGCCGCCGCGTACTGGGGTGTGCACACCCTCCGGGCCGTGGAGAACTTCCCCATCACCGGCCAGCCGCTGTCCTCGAACATGTACCTGGTCCGGGGACTGGCCGCGGTGAAACTCGCCGCCGCCCGCACCAACCGCGAACTCGGCCTCCTGGACCCCGAACGCGCCGACGCCATCGAAGCGGCCTGCACCGACATCCTCGCCGGGCACCTCGCCGAGCAGTTCGTCGTGGACGTCATCCAGGGCGGCGCCGGGACCTCCTCGAACATGAACGCGAACGAGGTCATCGCTAACCGCGCCCTGGAAATCCTCGGCCACCCCAAAGGCGACTACGCCCGCCTGCACCCCAACGACCACGTCAACCTCTCCCAGTCCACCAACGACGTCTACCCCACCGCCGTCAAACTCGGCACGATCTTCGCCGCCCGTGAACTCCTCGCCGCCCTGGCCGAACTCGAAGACGCGTTCGCGGCCAAAGCCGCCGAGTTCCGCACCGTCGTCAAAATGGGCCGCACCCAGCTCCAGGACGCCGTCCCCATGACCCTGGGCCAGGAATTCGGCACCTACGCCGTCACCATCGGCGAGGACCGGCTCCGGCTCGCCGAAGCGGACCTGCTGATCCACGAAATCAACCTCGGCGCCACCGCCATCGGCACCGGCCTGAACGCACCCCCCGGCTACGCCGAAACCGCCTGCCGGCACCTGGCCGAGATCACCGGCCTGCCCCTGGTCACCGCCGTGGACCTCATCGAAGCCACCCAGGACGTCGGCGCGTTCGTGCACCTCTCCGGCGTCCTCAAACGCGTCGCCGTGAAACTCTCCAAAATCTGCAAC
>NZ_JAUSSM010000018.1 GCF_030812315.1 Arthrobacter oryzae
CAGTTTTCGAGCCTAAAGAAGCACTTCTGACACCGTTCCTGCACGCTGCCGTTATCCGTCATAACGACGCCGGAACGCGGCTCGCGGAGTCCTGTTCCGGATAGCAGAACAGCGGTCCCCACCCAGGTACACCGTTAAGCCGGGGTGTCGAAGCGTGACCAGGAGAACGGTCGGGGAGTCCGGCGTGCGGGGCAACGGGTTTAGCGGGACATACGAGGATTTCGCGATTTCTGCACACCCGAGGACCGTCCACGAAGTCCAAGCCCGTGGCGGAACAGGCCTGCACTAAGCGGAGAAGCCGTCCTCGGCCATGGCGGCAGCCGTGCCCATGACGTCCTTGGCACGAATGTCCCGGGATGCTTCGATCAGGGAGACCTCGCACAACCCAGGGGCTCGCCAGCCGGGCCACGGGTTCACCTGCCATCCCCGCCACGGCCGTCCGGGCGCGGCGCGCCAGACCGGGCCGGTGACTTGGGCGCCGTTCAGGTCTGTCAGCGGGCCCTCCGATATGCGATCTTGGGGGCAAACGTTGCTGATCTTGGGATCGACGCAGACGTGGCCGGGTCAGCACATACGTGGAAGAGTTCAACGATGCCGGAAGCCACCGGTATGGGCGCCCGACCACCCCATCTGAGCGCCAGCTCGTCATAAGACCCGCTAACGGCCGGTGCTGGTGAGGGCACGCGCCTCGCACGCTAGCGCGTGAGGAAGACGGGATGAAAAGGCGGTCGGACTCCAAGAACATCGGTGGCCAACCCTCTGTCCATGGACTGACGCTAAGCACCCTCTCCGCTCCTGGATGGGCAAGGCGTGAACGTGGGAAATGCCCGGTAGACATCCCTGGCTAACGGTGCCACCATGGCCGGATACGGGCAGGCAGCAGCACACGGCGCCGGCTCGAAAGCGGAGGCTGGAGGAATCAATGTCAGGGTCCGAACTTGATCTGTTCGTGGAGCAGTACCACCGGGCGCTCGATGCGGTGGTCAGGGGGGATCCCGCGTCCATGAAGAAGCTGTTTTCAAGGCGGGATGACGTAACTTTGGCCAATCCGATAGGCCCACCGGTCCGGGGGTGGAGTGAGGTCGAGAAGACGATGGAGCGGGCGGTATCCCAACTCAGGGAAGGCGAGCCCAACCGTTTCGAGCGAATTTCCGGGCATGCCGGGACAGACTTGGCCTACATTGTGGAAATTGAGCGAACGCAGATGAAGGTCGGCGGATCCGACAAGGCGTCCTCGGTATCACTTCGGGTGACAACAATATTCCAACTGGAAGACGGGACATGGAAAGTTCTCCACCGCCATGCCGATCCGATAACTTCCCCCCGGCCGATCGAGTCAATCGTCCAGGTGTAGCCAGTCAGGGGGACTGAACGCCGCCGTTCCGCCGATCCTCGGCTGAACCAACGCGATGGCCCGCGAGGTCGGCTGGACCGGCGTGACCGTCACTGCCATCACCCCGGCGCCCTGGACACCGACATCCGCGTGGGCAGCACCGAGGAGCAGCAGGCTGTCATCAGTGCCAGCATCCACTGGGCCGCAGCGCCAACACTGAGGAAGTCGCCGCCGTCAGCACGTTCCTGTCCTCTGAGGCAGATGAAAGGGAGGTGGGGACGGCCTGGATCTTGGTCCGTGCTCGAAGGTCCTGTCCTGGCCGAGTCCCTAATCGTGGCTGGCGGGCCGGCGTCGAGTTGGTTAGCGTAGTTCGTGCTGTCTGCGGCTGACATTTCTGGCGAGCTCGGGCTGCCTTTGCAAGGCAAGAAGAGAAGGTGTGCACAATATGCACACCTTCGGCTTCGGACTCGGTCGTGTTATGTCTCCGGACATGGGTGACAGTTCTGTATCAGGAGATCGGTGACATTTCGTGTATCAGGACATTGGTGACGGTTGGGGGTTGTTTCACGGTGCGTTCTGGGGGCTTGCCGTTTCCGACTGTTTTGGTCCCGGCCGGCGGACGGGGGTAGGACGTGATGTGGGTGCCCTGGTCATCGAAGAACTGGATTGTCTCGGTGTCCCAGAGCGCGTGGATGCACTGCCGGGCGTAGGGTCTGCCGATCATGTAGACCACGCTGTTGATCGTGACTCTTCCGTTGGGGTAGGCGATGCGGGTGGCCTGGCCGATGCCGCGGGTGCCGTCCTGCGTGGGGGCCGGGACGGGTTTCGGGTGTGGTGGCGCGGCGGGCGGTGTGGCGTCCCATGCTTGTTGCGGGGTGATCCGCCCGGGCAAACCCTGGTGCGGGCGTTCGTGTTATAGAGCTCATCGAACGCGTCGACCTGCTCCTGAAGCTGTTCAAGGGTCCCGGCGAGGGGTTGTTTGTCCAGGAACCGGAACAGGGTCTGATGGAAGCGTTCGTTCTTGCCCTGCGTGGTCTGTTTGTACGGTTTCCCAGTGACCGCCTCGATCCCCAAGGACGTTACGTACGTGAGGAGCTGGCCCTGATGGCCCGCCGTGAAGGGTTCAACGCGGCCCCGTTGTCCGTGAGCAGTTTCTGCGGCACCCCGTGCGCGGTGATGCCCTTCTTCACCACCGCGATCGCAGCCTCGGATGTTTCCCCGGCGGCGACGTGGGAGGCGACCGCAAGACACGCAAAAGCGCTCCAAAACCGTCGACAAACTAATCGAAGGCACGTTCACGCAGGGATGGAGTGAAGCCCTCGGCGTCCTCGTTCTGAACTATCCCGACCGAATCGGCCCCTACCTGAACCGATGAGGCAGCACCTCACTTACACAAATAACTTGACAGGCCCGGAAGATCACGCATTTACGGCCACCGGTGAGGACGTACTCGGTCGCATCCAACTGCCACAGACAGTTCGGGGCAGGGTAAACGAACCGGCGATACGCGGCCCGGGGCTTCTTCCGCGGCTCCAGCCTCGCGACACCGCTCTGACGAAAGATCCTGGCCAGCGACGCAACCGAGGGCACCGGTTCCAGGCACATGGACTTCATCTTCTCGAACACGCTGATCGGTCCGTGGTCCAGGCCCGAGCGCTCCAACGCCGCCCGCACCCGGAGTGCCTGCTCCTTGGCCTCGTCACTGATCTTGGACGGGCTCGTGCGCGGCCGGCGGGACCGCGGTTCCAACGCCGCAGCCGGGCCCTCGGCCCGGGCCCGGCCCAACAACACGTAAAACGTCTTACAGGAGATGCCATGCTCGGTACAGAACGATGTCACGGCACCACGCGGTGGATCATCCGGCCACTGCGAGATCGCTAAACGGACACGAGGATCAACAGGCTCAACTCCACTCATCCACCCATCAGAATGGCAGAAGTGTCACCACCAAGAACCTCGGAAGCGTCACCGATGTACTGATGCAGAACTGTCACCCATGTCCGGAGACATAACAGTTTTTGTCCGGCCAAAGGGGGGTGTGCACATTGTGCACACCGGTGTGCACGGGCCGCTTTTCGACCCTATTTTGGTCCCTTCCTGCTGGTTCTGCCGCTACCACTTCATGCAGGTCTCTGTTGCAGGCGACATGACTTTGCGGCCTGGATCGTCGGTGTCATCACAGTTCAGGAAGCGGCCCGCCGGCCGGAAGGACTGGGCGGCGACATGCCGGCCAGGATCTCTACCGCATCATGAACCCAGTGCAGGGACCTCGGACTCTACCCCTCAGCCAAGGCCACCGCGAGAATCGGTGTACTGGATGTCGGAGGTGAAAGGCGCCCGTCATGATGTGGGATTACGGACAAGGCATGGTTTGGGTGTGGCTCTGGGGCATCCTGCTGCTCATAGGGATCGCGATTCTTGTACTGCTTGCGGTCCGGATATTTGGCGCTGGTGTCCACGGCGGCTACGCCCCTCCGGGCTCCCAGGTGCATCGCGGAACGCCCATGGGAAGAAGCAGGGCACGGCAGATCCTCGATGAACGCTTCGCTGCAGGAGAACTGACTGCAGACCAGTACCGCGAACAACTCAAGGTTCTCGGTGAGGGGCAGTAGTGCAGCCGATCAGCCGCCGCCAGGCCTTGCTGCTGGGCGGCATGGGCGTCGCGGCGACGGCGGCTGGCGGCGCCGGCCTGATCTGGACGCTTACATCCCCTTCAGGTCCGGTTACCGGGGCCAATCTGGTCCAGCCGGAGGAGAATCGGAGCGTTGACGGGCAGTTGCAGGTCCGGCTCGAAGCTGCACCCGGACGGATACTGCTGGGCGACCGGCAGGCCATGGCTATGGGCTATAACGGCAGCATCCCTGGCCCGACACTTCGCATACGGCCCGGCGACGTCCTCAAGATCAAGCTCGTCAACAAGCTGGCCCGGCCCACCAACCTGCACGTGCACGGCCTTCACGTTTCCCCCGAGGGGAACGGGGACAATATCTTCATTTCAGTGGAACCCGGCGGGACCTTCGACTACGAATACAAACTTCCAGCGGACCATCCCCCGGGTGTGTACTGGTACCACCCTCACCACCACGGCATGGTCGCCGATCAGATCTTCGCTGGCCTCTTTGGAGGGATCATCGTCGAGGACCCCGAGCCCATCGAGACGAGCGCGGAGCGGGTACTTGTCGTTTCGGACACCACTTTGGACGGCCTGGGGAACATCCTGGCGGTCCCGGCACTGGAGCGGATGATGGGCCGGGAGGGTCAGCTGATCCTGGTTAATGGCCAGAGCAACCCGCAATTTCCGGCCCGCCCGGGAGAACGGGAAAGGTGGCGCATCATCAACGCGTGCGTGGCCCGCTACCTTCGGCTCAGGCTCGACGGACAGCAACTGCAGCTCCTCGGCATGGACTCCGGCCGTTACGCGAAGCCGGAGACGGTCGATGACCTGCTGCTCACGCCCGGAAACCGCGCGGACCTCCTCGTGACTACGGCAACCGGCGACTCCACCCTGCGTGCGTTCTACCAGGACCGGGGCAGCATGCCGCGGATGATGGGCCCGGGATTCGGGGCGCGGTCCGCTGCGGGCCAGCCGGATGGCACACCTCTGGCCACTCTCCGCGTTTCAGGCGAACCGGTCGCTTCCCAGACTTCCGTGCCCGACTATCAGGGGCTCGGAGACCTACGGACATCCGCGGTCACCGCCCATCGATCGATCGTTCTGTCCGCCGGGATGGGCATGGGGGGAGGCGCCGGAATGATGCGTTTCACCATTAACGGGAGGGAGTTCATCAAGGGAAGAACGGACACAACCGTGGCGGCCGGGAGCGTGGAGGAATGGACACTGACCAACACCAGTCCCATGGACCACCCGTTTCATCTCCACGTCTGGCCGATGCAGATCATCGAGGGAGACGACCAAGGCAAGGCGTCGGCTGTCTGGCAGGACGTGGTGAACGTACCCGCGAACGGGCGCGTGAAAGTCAGAGTGGCGTTCAATGACTTCCGCGGACGCTCCGTCTACCACTGCCACATCCTTGACCACGAAGACCTCGGCATGATGGGCGTCATCGAAGTGCGGTGAAGAACGCCGGGAATCGGTTTGGCGAAGCCCCGGCGGTATCGGGATCCACGCCACGCCCGCTACCAACACTCCTCCATAAGGGCCTATTAAGTGAAGAAAGGCGGCTCCATCGTGACTGTTCTTGTTGCGTTTGCAAGCGCCCGAGGGTCCACCCGTCAGATCGCCGAACACATAGCATCGTGTATGTCCGCTGCCGTCGGGACGGTCGATTGCCGTTCCGTGGAGGAGGTGGGGGATATCTCCGCGTATGAGGCAGCTGTTGTCGGTAGTGTGCCGTACATAACCAGGCGTGGTTGCCCCCGGCACGTCTGTTCGTGGCACGGCACGCGCCCGAACTTGCCAAAGTACCCGTATGGGCCTTCAGCGTGGGGATGTGCTTCGAAACCACAACCTCTTCTCAGGCGTCTACATGGCCGCCCAGATGCCCGCACCGCTCCGAATGATCTTCAGGCTCGCTGGTGGCCGGGTCGGGGACCTGAGGGACTGGGATGCTGTTGACAGTTGGACCGACGCCATATCGGACCAGCTCAGTGGAACTGCCGCCTCAGCGACCTGAGGCAGCACCAAGGCAGAAGGGCCCGCTGGGGCATGTGTCGGCCGATACCGCCGGGACCAAGGCCCCTGTCTTCACCGCCCGCAGCGGAGTAGCACTGTATTAACCGGGGCTGCGACAAAGCCTTGGCGGCGGCAGGCGTTCCCTGCCGCCGCCAAAGCTTTTTTTCAGGGCGGTTACCGTTTAGTTGGTGGACACGGATTCGCGGGTCTGCTGCCAAGCTGTCCAGCCTGCATAGCTGCCATCGAGTTCGACGATGTCGTACCCGGCGCGGCGCAGGGCGCTGGCGGCGACGGAGTTCCGGACCCCGGACTGGCAGTAGGTCACGATGGTGCCCTCGGCGGGAAGTTCATCGAGGTGCCACATGAGGCGGCCGCCGCTGAGCTGGTAGGAGCCCGGGATGTTCCCGGCGGTGTGCTCGGTGCGGTTGCGGACATCCAGCACCATGGCGGCGTCAAAGCCGGAGAGTTCCTCGGGCTGGATGAGCTTCGGCGTGAAGGTGGTGAGGCCTTCGATGCTGGTGACGTAGCCGGCGACGTTATCGACGCCGACGCGGACCAGGTGGTCCCACATGTCCTGTGCGGTGTCGTGGTCCGGTGCCAGGAGCACCATCGGGTTCTTGTCCGTTTCCGGGTTCACTACCCAGGCGCCGTAGCTGGCCACGGACTTTCCGGCCGGTACGTTCAAAGAACGCACCACGGTGCCTTCGTGGACCTCGTTGTTGGGGCGGGTGTCGATGAAGGTCAGGGTGTCCGCCTCCAGGCCCGCTGCTACGATTCCTTGTGCGAGCTCGGGCAATGGTGTCCGCGTACCCATGACGGCAGGTCCTTCACGGTTTTCCCGCTTCATCCGGCTGAAGTAGGCGTGCGCGTCGGGCTGGCCGTCGAGGAGTTCGGCGATGAAGCCCTGCTCGTCGTTCGCGGCGAGATAGGGACCCCACCAGGCGTATAGCCGCTCATAGCCAACCGTGGAGGACGGGATGGCCCCGAGTGCCTTGCCGCAGGCACTGCCGGCTCCGTGGGCAGGGTGGACCTGGACGTAGTCCGGCAGGGTCAGGAACTTGTCCCGCAGGCTGGCGAAGAGCTGCTTGGCGCCTTCGAACCGGGTGTCGACGCCCCCGGCTGCCTCGTCCAACAGGTCCGGACGGCCCAGGTCACCGGAGAAAACGAAGTCGCCCGAGAGCAGGTAGCCGGGCTGGTCGGAAAACGCTCCGTCGGTGACCAGGAAGGACAGGTGCTCCGGGGTGTGGCCCGGGGTGTGGAGGGCCTGGATGCTGATGTTGCCGATGGTGATCTTGTCACCGTCGTAGAGGCGTTCGCCGTCGAATTCGTACTGCCAGTCCGGCCCGCCTTCACCGGAGACATAGATCTTCGCACCGGTGGCGGCGGCCAGTTCACGGGTGCCGGAGAGGTAGTCGGCGTGAATATGGGTTTCGGTGGCGGCCACGATCTTCATGCGGTTCTTCTCAGCCAGTTCCTGATACACCGCGATGTCGCGGCGGCCATCAACAACAACGGCCGTGCCGTTGGCCTGGCAGCCGATCAGGTAGCTGGCCTGGGCGAGGTCTTCATCGTAAATGCGCTCGATAAGCATCTGGTGCTCTCCTTCGTGGAGTGGGTGTCTTGGGGATTGATCTAAGCATAATACCCCCGGGGGTATCCTGCAAGAGGGGTATGCGCCGGGAAATCCGTGCGTGCGCTAGGCCGGCTGTTGGGCTACATCAGCCCCGCGTTTATCCAGATCCGGGTTCCTAACGGCCTGGATGACTTGTTCCAGGCCTATGGCGTTGAAGGCTCCGGGCTGGGAGAAGACCAGCGTTTTGCCCTTGAAGGCCATCAGGGTGGGGATGGAGGTGATGTTCGCTGCTGCGGCGAGAGCTTGTTCCGCTTCGGTGTCGACCTTGGCGAAGGTGATGTCCGGGTGCCGTTCGGCCGCGGCTCCGTAAGTGGGGGCGAACATGCGGCACGGGCCGCACCAGGCCGCCCAGAAGTCAACGAAGACGATCTCGCTGCTCTCCAGGGTCTCGGTGAAGCTCTGTTCTGTGACGTCGATGGTTGCCATCGTCTTTCGTGTCCTTTCGGGCGATCTCTAAAGGGGTTGGTGGCGGGCCTGCAGGGACTCGGGCGGTGGGGAGGCCAGCGCGAGCCCAGTCGATCATGCCGCCGGCCATGGTGTCCGCCGCATAGCCGGCACCGTTGAGGGCGTCGGCGACGCGGGCTGAACGGTTGCGCTACGGCAGACCACAACGACGGGGACTGTAGGGCCAAGTTCGGACAGGCGTGCCTGCAGCTGGCCCATGGGGATGTGGAGGGCGCCGGGGATCTTGCCTTCCTCGACTTCGAAGTCCTCGCGGACATCAAGGATTCGGGCGGCAGAGCGGCGCTGTTCGGCTTCGGCGATGGTGATTTCAGCCATGTGATTCTCCTTCGAAGTGGTTTTCGGCTGGTGTGGTGGTTGTTAGCGGAGAGGTTCGCCGGCCTGGCGCCAGGTGGGCCATGCCGCCGCGCACCGAGTAGGCGACGTATCCCTTGGCAGCGAGGAGCCGGGCGGCGGAGGCGGACCGTACTCCGGAAGCGCAGACGGCTATCACGGGCCGGGTCTTCTGGATGCCCGCCGTGCTGGCCTGCACCCGGCCCAGGGGGACGAGCTTGGCCTGCGGCGCCCGGCCGGTCCGCCGTTCCTGCGCCGACCTGACGTCGATGAGCGTGGCACCCGACCCAGGAGTTCCTGGGCCTGGGCCATGGATATCGTCTTACAGAGCCTGGTGGAGGCCTTCTTGAGGGAATCGATCAGTCCCATTGGTTTCTCCTGTTGGTTGGGTCAGGCGGTGACAGTGCCGGCGGTGACCCATGCCGCGACGGCGAAGATGAGTACCGCGAATGAGATACGGATGTGCTTGTCGTGCAGGCGGCGGGCCAGCCGGGCGGCGACGAGGGATCCCAGGATGCCCGGGACCGCGAATGCCAGGGTGGTGACCCAGTCGATGGTGTAGCCGGCGGCGTGGGCGCTGAACCCTGCGGCGGAGTTGATCACGATGATCGCCAACGAGGTTCCGATGGCCTGTTTCATGCGCAGGCCCAGGAAGATGGTCAGTGCGGGGGTGATGAGGAAGCCTCCGCCCACCCCGAGCAGTCCGGTAAGGAAGCCGACGAGCAGCCCTACGCCAACGGCCTTCGGGGCGCAGGACCGGAAGGCCTGGCCGAGCCCAGTGCTGCAGGACCCTTCGGATCCGCGCGGCTTCCTGAGCATCCTGATTCCCGCGGCCACCATGATCACGGCGAAGACCAGCATCAGGACGTTCGGGTCCAGTAGCCGGCCTACGGCTGCACCGCCCCAGGCCGCCGGTATGCCGGCAGCCCCGACCAGTGCGATTACTGGCCAGTTCAAACCCTCCCGGACCCGGGTCAGCAGGGCGGCCAACGAGGACACCGCCACCACCAGTAGGGAGGTGGGGATGGCCTGGGTCGGGCTCATACCCACCCCGTAGACAAGGGCCGGCACGGCGATGATCGACCCGCCGCCGCCCACTACACCCAGGACGATCCCGACGACGAGCCCCAGTGAAAGGGCCGGAATCATGCCGCGGCGTCCTCTTCAGGTGCCGGCGCAGGAAGCTGCAGGATGGCGCTTTCGCGCGTGGGTTCCCTGGCGGCCTTGTTCCACGGCATGGCCGAGAGGGCCTGGCCCATGGCACAGGTGTTGGTGGCGGCCGAGAAGGTCAGGCCCGCGCCGATGACGCCGGCAAGCATCCGGATTTTCGGCGAGATGAACTTACCGCCGGCCAGACCCAGGACCACGAGGGATCCTGCGGCAAGGCGGACCTGGCGCTCCAGGTTCCAGCGGTCCTTGCCCTTGACGACGCCTCCGTCTGCGGCCGCGAATCCGGGCACTCCGCCGGTCAGGACGTAGGCGCCATCGATACCGGAGCCGGCAAGGCGCTGGCGTGCTTGCTCGGCGCGGGCTCCGGACTGGCAGACGAGGACGACGCGGCTGCCCAGCCGGGCGGCCAGTTCGTCCGTGTGCTCGACGAGCAGCGGCAGCGGGACCTTGTAGGAGCCGCGGATGTGCATGGATTCGAACTCTGCGGCGGAGCGCACATCGATCACGACGAGGTCCTGATGCACGGCGATCCAGTTGCTCAGGGTTTCCGGCGCTAGAGCGGCAATGGCGGTGACGGGGGAAGCGGAAATCATGGTCAGCCTCTCGAAAGGGGGATTGCTGGTGGATAGGCCACCGAGTATTGCAGATACCCCAGGGGGTATGCAAAACACCCCCGGGGGTATATGTTTAATGGCAAACCACTCACGCCCTCTGGAGACTTCATGAAACTCGATTCGACCGAATTGACCCCCGTGGTCAACCGTCTCAAGCGCGCCCAAGGCCAGCTTGCCGCCGTGACCCGCATGCTGGAGGAGGGCAAGGACTGCAAGGAGATCGTGATGCAGTTGGCCGCCGTTTCGAAGGCTCTGGACAGAGCAGGGTTCGCAATTATCGCCAGCGGTCTGGAGCAATGCATCGCCCGCGAAGACACCACCATGGACAAAAAGGAACTGGAAAAGCTGTTCCTCTCCCTGGCGTAAAAGCAGAGACCCCAAGACCCCGTGCCGGGGGAGTTCCCCCTGCCCCGGCGGTGACCGACTGGTGTGCGTTCGGGCCCTGGTTCTGGTCGGAGCGGTGCCGAATCTGCCCGTTTCGGGTGCGGCATGGCTGCTGGCCGTACCGCGAAGGTGCCGGTTCCTTGGCAGGTATCCCAAGCCCTGGACGATAAGGGTGGGCTGGTCTTCCTTGGCCGGTCGGGTGCTTGTATGCTGTTGATCGGAGAGCCGGGAAGCCTGGTCGGCCCGTGGGCAATGCCTGCGGAACGCCCTCGGCGACCGCCTCGGGTGTTCGCGTGATGACCCGAGGAGCGGCCGGCTCATGAATCCAGCAAAAAAACCCGTCGTTGAAACATTCGGTCTGGTCAAAGACCTCGCCAAAACACGTGCGCCGTGCAGCCCTTACCTGACGGTCGCCGCCGGTGAAGTCAACGGATTCCTGGGCCCCGACGGTGCCTGCAAATCCGAGCCTTTGAGCATCTTGTCGGGGCTCATCCGCTCGTCGGCCGGAACTGACCGGACGGTCGGGGTGCTTCGTTGGGGCGGTCCTGTCGGTACGCGCCGGCATATTGCAGTCCTCCGGCTCACTGTTGGAACCAGGAGAGCAGGAGGCCGCCGCCATGGCACTGTCCGATGAAGAGCGAAAGCGCCTTGAAAAGCTCGAACAGGAACTGGCGGCAACAGACCCGGATCTGGACCGGCAGCTGCAGGACGGAATGTCCCGGAACTGGGCATCCGCCCGCACTGTCTACGCTGTGCTGTCCGTCTTTGCCGGCTTCGCCTTGGTCATCGCCGGAATCGTCACCCAGCTTGCGGTCATTGGAGTCGCCGGGTTCCTGCTAATGGTTGGAGCCGCCAGTTGGTTCCTTGGCGGTCTCTCCCAGGGAGGCGCGACCGGGCGGCAGCCAGAACGCCCGACCAACGGGGGACCCTTGCCCTTATAGACGCGGAGTGCGTTTCTCTCCATCTCCGGCTCACCTGACAGGGGAGACCTACAGATGAAGGTATTGATTATGACGCTGGGGACGCGCGGTGATGTCCAGCCGTTCGTGGCGCTGGCACGGGGATTACTAGGTGCGGGCCACGAAGTGGTGCTTGCCGCGCCGGAACGCTTCGCCGGGTTCGTCGCTGGCCATGGGGTGCCGTTCGCTGGAGTGGACGACGGTCCGATGCGGTTGATGGACGACCCGGCAAATGCGGGTGCGGTGATCGAGAGTGGTGCGCGTGCGCGGCTACGGCAGGTACGGACCATGCCGGCCATGTTTACTCAACTGCTGGCCGACTGCTGGGCCGTCGCATCCCACGGCGCGGGTGCCGGTGCGGATGTCGTGGTGCACAACGGCCAGATTATCGCCGGGCAGCACGTGGCGGAGAAGCTGGGTGTCCCGGCAGTGCTTGCTTTGCCGCTACCGATGTATGTGCCGACCAGGGAGTTTCCGTGGCCGGGCGTGGGCATGCCGACGTGGCTGCCCGCTTGGGCAATTCGCGCCACCTTCGTGGGGATGAAGGCTCCGGCGGCGATATTCGGCCGGGTGGTTGACCGGTGGCGCGAAGACACCCTCGGTCTTCCGCACCGCCGCGGCCGGCACGACCCGCTGCGCCGGCCGGACGACGGCCGGGCTCCGGTGCTGCACGCGTTCAGTTCTTCGGTGCTGCCCCCGCCAGCGGACTGGCCGGACTCAGTGCACACGACGGGCTACTGGTTTCTCCCGCCCTCGGACGAGGCGCTGCCGCCGCGCGTGGAGGACTTCCTTCGTGCCGGGGATGCGCCGGTGTTCGTGGGATTCGGTTCAATGTCCGGCAGTGATCCCGAGCGCAGCACGGCCCTGGTACTGGAAGCGGCACGCCGGGCAGAGAAACGCCTGGTGATCGGGGCGGGCTGGGGCGGACTGGCTAGCAGCATGTCAGGTGATGACGTTCTTGCTGTGGAGGATGTTGACTACCAACAGTTGTTCCCACGGATGGCTGCCGTGGTGCACCACGGGGGCGCAGGCACAACCGGCACCGCCTTCGCTTCCGGACGCCCGCAGGTGGTGTGCCCTTTCGTCGCCGACCAGCCGTTCTGGGCTCGACTGGCACAGCACCGCGGTGTCGCTCCCGCACCACAGCCCCAACGGCACCTCACGGCCGCCGGCCTGGCTTCCGCCATCACCACCGCGGCCACGGATCTGGAAATGGCACGTGCGGCCCAGGAGCTGGGCCACCGTGTACGTGCCGAGGACGGAGTATCCGCAGCGGTGACCGCGCTGGAGCGCATCGCGGTGCCATAGGCAGAGGGACGTTGCAGGGGGCAGAATGTGCGCTCAGGTTAGCCATTCCGTAAACCGGGATGGATCCTCGACGAAAGGCGGACCGCCGTGCCCACCCATAGTGCTCTCATTCGGTGGCTGCTCGCGGGCGGCATCATCGCAGGAGTGATGTTGTCCGTCGTTATCGGAGTTGTCGGAGCCACCCGCGGGGGGTTCAGCGTGTGGCGCAATGGTGTGAGCCAACTTGGGACCGGCGACGGGGCGTGGGTGTTCACAGTCGCGTTCGTTCTCGGCGGCGTTCTCCTCGGAGGTTTCGCCCTCGGACTTCGCCGCGTGCTGCGACCAGGTCGTGGGGCGACCTGGGGGCCGATCGTGATCGCCATGGCCGCAGTCGGCTTCATCATCGGCGGCCTCGTGCCCACAGATCCTGCGCTGGGTTACCCGCCGGGGGAGCTGCCCGTCGCAACGCTTGCCGAGCGAATCCACCAGGGCGCCGGAACCCTCGTCTTCGGCGGCCTCTCCGCAGCGCCATTCATCCTCGCAAGACGGCTCCGTCCTGATGCCCGGGGGCTGGCGACCTTCTCGACCGTCACCGGCACCCTCATCATTGGTTTCTCTGTTGTGGCCGGGATCGCTTACCGCCTGGACTCACTCGGGATCTTGCGGCCGGCACCGGCCGGGATCCTTGAGCAAATATCGCTCCTCGCCGCCTACGGCTGGCTCATCGCAATCGGCATCCGCTACCGGCGCACCCCACCCGTCGGTGCAAGTACATAGAGGCCCTCTTGTGTCTGGACTCCCGCGAGGACCTTAGGGTGCGTCTGCCGCCGTCGTGGGCACTGGGCTAGCCGATGATGGGTCGTTCTTCCGGGAGTTGGTAAAGCCGTGGGCGGGAGGACAGGGCGAGGGATGAGGCCACGGTGATAGTGCCGATGCGGCCCGTGAACATGAGAGCCATAAGTACCCATTGGGCGTTGGCGGGCAGGTCGTAGGTGATTCCGGTGCTGACACCCACGGTAGCGAACGCGGAAATTGATTCGAAGAGGACTTTCTCGAGGCCGTAGTCCGTGAACATCAGGAGCAGCAGTGTGCCGCTGACCACGGCGGCGACTCCCAGGAGTGCGACAGAGAGAGCCTGTCGCTGGGCGGAGGAGCTGATGGAGCGATGGGCGATGGTGACCTGGTCGCGGCCACGGATCTCGTTCCAGATCGCAAACCCTAGGACCAGAAACGTGGTGATCTTGATGGCGCCGGCCGTGCCGGCGCTGCCACCGCCGATGAACATCAGGATATTGGTGATCATCAGGGTCTCAGGGGACGCGGCGGCGTAATCGATGCTGTTGAACTGTTCTCACGGTCCGCTTCTGGTTTGCCTACGACGATAATCCGGGCACAGCCCTCTGGCACGGGACCTTTCACGCTGTTTCGGCGTTCAACAACGCCGGCTTTGCGCTCTACAGCGACAGCCTGATCAGTTTCGCGGACGACCCGTGGATAATCATCCCGGTCTGCCTGGCGGTGATCGCCGGAGGGCTCGGGTTCCCCGGCCGTGACGGCTTCGAAAAAACCATGATACGGGCGACCCGGAAAAGGACGGAACGGACATCTCCGAAGTTCAGGGTGTGCGTTTCGGACTGCGCGACCAAGTGGCCCCGGAGCCCGATGCTTTTGCGCACGAGCAGCGCCAATAACGTCGCCAATGTCATGATGCCGAACCCGCCGACTTGAATCAGCCCAAGAATCACGGCGTGTCCAAATGGTGTCCAGAACGTTGGGGTGTCGACGGTGATCAGGCCTGTCACGCAGACAGCCGAGACGGCTGTGAACAGTGCAGGAAGTACAGGGTCTGCCTCTGCTGCCGTCCGCGCGGCGGGCAGCATCAGGAGTCCGGAGCCCAGGAGGATCACGGCGAGGAACGCGAGGGGCACCGAACGGACGGGATGCAGCAGCGCGCGCCCGATACTGTCGCCTTGGACTCTGCCCCGGGGCTGCCTTTGCGGGCCGCCTTTCAAGGCGGCGGCATTGCGGATTTTCAGACCCTCTTCTCTTCCGGCCCTCACTCCGACATCTCCTCGGCCTCTGCCGCGACGTTGCGGATACCCCGTGGCTGCCCGGCCCTGACCCAGGCCCGTACAGGACGGCTGCGATGATCAGGGCCGCGGCAAAGCTGACGATCGGCAGGCCCCGGGAGAGGTTGGCGGCCAGGGTGAACGCCACCACCGCGGCGCCTGCAATGTTCATGATGAGGTAGCCGCGGCGACGGTCACGGTGGGAGAAATCGGCCATGGAAAGCAGACCGGCCAGGAAGCTCAGGAAGACTGACACGGCGTAAAAGAGTACGAGTTCCTGGTCGTTACCGCCGGCTGCGGCGGTGACAGCGCAGGCCAGAGCGGTGAACAGCACAACCCCCCAGTAGGGGGTGCGGTGGGTGTTTGTGCGTTCCAGCGCGGGAGGAACGATGCCGACGGTATCGCCCTGTTTGTTGGTGTGGCGGCAAAGGCTTTGAGCAGACCGGGGCCCGCCTGATACGAGGAGCTGGCCGCGGAGAGAAGCAGCAGGGCCGTCACGAGTTGGAAGGCGGCAAAGACCGGACCGGGAGCTGCCAGCAGGGCCAGTTCAGCGATCTGGGTGCTGTCCCCGGGCGGGATATCGACCTGCAGGTGCGCGGCTTCCAAGGTTAGGCCCAGGGTGATCGTTCCGACGATGGCCAGGGTCAGGGTCAGCCTGACCCTGCCGAAGCGGCTCCGGCCGGCATCATCGAGCTGGCCCAGCTGGGCGATCGCCGACGACGGGGCTTCCACACCCGTGGCCAGGGCCATGGCCACGGGGAAAGCGAGCACCACGGCGATGACCGGGGCTTGTCCGGGCGTGTCGGTGATCGTCCCCACCGGCTGCGGGGTGGCCCCCAGGCCGTAGAGCAGGATGAGGGCGGAGACCACGATGAATCCCATGGTCATCGCGGCGAAGACCAACCGCCCCAGATGCCCGAACCAAGTCACGGCCCCGACGAGGATGACGAGCGCCAGCGCGAGGAGCAGCCGCCATGGCGCCAAGGTGGGAAAGTATGCGATGGCCGCTGACGCCCTGGGCGAGACGCTGATGGCGATCGTGAGGACGAAATCGACCACCAGCGTGCCGATCGGGATGAAGGACCAGCGGTCCCCGAAGGCCTCACCGACTGTAGCTGACAGATCCCCGTTCAGGGTCCGGAGAGCTGGTTCAATGGTGTGCGCGACCGATGACACCGGGTCCGCCATCACGGCGAACGAGAATGCCAGCAGCAAGGCCGTCCGGGAACGGAATGCACCGGCGAGGCCGCGCCTTGGTGCTACCTTGTCAGGTGCCGGCATCAGATGGTCCTTTCCGCTCGTCGGCCCGCACTGCGCGTGCTGTTCCGTGAACCGGCCGGACTGCCGAGAACATCCCGGAGCCTAACACCGGAAATCCGGCCCACCACCGGCTGGGGGTCAGTCTTAACGAATCCTTAACGCCGCCGCTTCGGAGTTGATACGCCCATGAGAGGTCTGGTCCCGCGTGTTGCGCACACACCGAACCGAAAGAGAATGTGCTGGTCTTCCGGCACCGTTCGGGTGCTTGTATGCTGTGGATCGGAGAGCCGGGAAGACTGGTCGGCCCGTGGGCAATGCCTGCGGAACGCCCTCGGCGACCGCCTCGGGTGTTCGCGTGATGACCTGAGGAGCGGACGGCTCATGAATACGGCAACACAACCTGTTATCGAGACCCTGGGTCTTGTTAAGCATTTCGGCAGGACACGGGCACTGGATGGCCTGAACCTGAGCGTCGCTGCCGGTGAAATCCACGGTTTTCTGGGTCCTAACGGCGCGGGCAAATCCACCACCTTGAGGGTTCTTCTGGGGCTGATCCGCCCCACCGCCGGTACGGCCCGGGTCTTCGGCGTGAATCCCTGGGACGACCCCGTCAGGGCGCATCGGGACATCGCCTACGTCCCGGGCGATGTGAGTCTGTGGCCGAACCTTTCCGGGGGCGAAGTCATCGATCTGCTCACCGGCCTGCGCGGCGGCGCCGACGGGAATCTGCGCCAGGAGCTCATCGACGAGTTTGAGTTCGACCCCCGGAAGAAGGCCCGCACTTACTCGAAAGGCAACCGGCAGAAAGTCGCCCTGATCGCCGCGTTCGCCCGACCAGCAAGACTGTATCTGCTCGATGAGCCCAGCGCCGGCCTGGACCCTGTGATGGACGCCGTGTTCCGCCGCCACATCGAACGTGTCAGCAGGGGCGGGGCGACCGTCCTGCTCTCCAGCCACATTCTCAGCGAGGTCGAACAGCTCTGTGACCGGATCACCATCATCCGTTCCGGAACCGCGGTCGAGACCGGGACCCTGGGCGAACTCCGGCACCTGAAACGCACGCATTTCCGGGTCACCGGACTGGCCGAGCCGGCACGCCTGGCGGCGCTGCCCGGGATGCACGGGATCAGCATCGACGGCGGCGCTGCCGAGTTCGACGCCGATGCCGCCGACCTCGGTGCCGTCCTGGCCGGCATCGCCGAGCCAGGAATCAGCGGGCTCACCGTCGCGCCGCCATCCCTGGAGTCCTTGTTCCTGCGCCACTACAGTGACCGCAACACAGCGGGGTGAAGTGATGCCAGGCTTGTTGCAGCTGGCACTGTTCCAGGCGCGCCGGGACCGGGTGACGCTGCCGGTCTGGATCCTGGGCATCACGCTGCTCGGCTTTGCGACCTCCAGCGCGGTCGTCACGCAATTTGGTGATGAGCCCTCGCAGGCAGCGATCCTGACCCTGGCAGCCACGAACCCGGCCTTTCTCTTCCTCCGTGGCCTGCCCGACGGCACCGGCGTTGGGGCGGTCGTGTTCTTTCAGGGTTTCGCGTTCACGGCCGTACTGGCGGGACTGATGAGCACATTCCTGGTGGTGCGGCACACCCGCACCGACGAAGAGCTCGGACGGGCCGAATTCCTCGGCTCGGTCCCGCTCCCGCGGGCAGCGTCCCTGACCGCGACGCTTCTGCTGGGCGCGGCCGCGAACCTGATCCTGGCCATGTTTCTCGCCGCCGGTTTCGTTGCGGCCGGGCTGCCGGTTCCCGGCGCAGTGGGGGCCGGTGCCGCTGTCGGTGCTGTTGGCGTGTTCTTTGTCGGCTTGGCCGCGGCCGTCGCCCAGGTCATGCCCTCGGGAAGGAGCGCGAACGGTGCTGCTGCCGGCCTGGTCGGGGCTGCATATCTGCTCCGGGGTGTCGGAGACGCGCTGGGGACTCTGGCGTCGGACCTGCTGCATGTGAGCAGTGCATGGCCGTCGCTGCTGTCACCGATCGGCTGGGGGCAGCGGTTACGGCCGTTCACCAGTCCGGACCTGTTCGCGCTGCTGGTCCTTCTGGCAGCTGCTCTGGGCGTGGCCGTCGCTGCTGTGCTGATCCGGCGACGGCGGGATGTGGGCGCCATCCTTCTGCCCCAGCGCGACGGCAGGGAGCGGGCCGGAGTCGGCGGCACGTCGTTCGTCGGGTTGGCATGGCGCCTGCAGCGCTCCACCCTGGCCGGATGGTGCGTCGGGGCCGCGGCCCTGGGTGCGGTGGCGGGCGCCCTCGGCCCTCTGGTTTCCGAGACGGTCTCCAGTGTGGCGCCGTTGAAGGAACTCATTTCCCGGCTCGTGCCGGGCGGGCAGGCCGGACTCATTGACGTGTTCGTCACGGCCTTGCTCGGTGTGGCCGGGGTGTTCGCGGCGGCTGCAGGCATTCAGGCGGTGCTGCGGATGCGTGCAGAAGAGGCTGAGGGCAGGGCCGAGGCCCTTCTCGCAGCGCCGCTATCCCGGGCGCGGTGGATCGGCGCGAACCTGTTCATTGCCGCTGGCTCAGCCGTTGGCGTCTCCGGAACGGCTGGGGTTGCGGCCGCCATCGGCTTGGGACTCTCGGGCACGTCAACCGGACCTGCCGTGTCCCTGGTGCCGGCAGCGTTGGCGCACATCCCGGCCGCCCTCGTGTTTCTCGCCGCAGCGGCCGTGGTCTTCGCCGCCGCGCCGCGCCTCAGTATCTTACTGGGGTGGGGAATGCTGGCTGGCGGGCTTGTGCTGGGCGAATTTGGGGAGCTGTTCGGGCTGCCGGTGTGGCTGCAGGACGTGAGTCCGTTCCGGCACTCCTCGGCCATGCCCGTGGAACCTTTCGACCCCGGCGGGGCGCTGGCACTGGCTGCCATTGCGGTAGCGCTGGCAGGCCTGGCCGTCTATTCCATTCGACGGCGGGACCTGACTGCCTAGTGGGCTGTCGTGTGGGAAAGGGGTTGGTCAGGGAAAGGAGTTGGTCAGGCACGGAATGCCATGAAGTCGATGACGGCTGCCTGGGCTTCTTCGCGGGCCGGTCCGAGCCAGAACAGGTGGCTGGGCGCGGACAGTTCGACGAGCACGGCCCCCGGGATGGTGTCTACGTAGTCCTGTGCGTGGGCGAAAGTGACGCCGGCATCCTGGCGTGAGGCGGTCACTAACGTCGGGCAGGTGGTTCGGGTTTGGGCCATCCGGCGGTATGCCGCACGACCGGGTCGGGCCTGTTGCAGATCGTTGACGAACCCGCTGCCCGACCGCATCGTCCGGAACAGCTCTCGTGCCCTGCCCTTGTCCTCCACGGACCAGGTGTCCCACCACTCATCTACCGGCGCCTTGGATAGTGCGCCGACCATCCGACGTAGCCCGGCATCGGACCTGACGAAACGTGACACCATGGCCCAGGTGAGGCCCTGCAGAGCCGGAGAGAACACCAAAGGGCCGAGCAGTGATTCAAGGCGGGCGTCCGGATATGCCCGCGTCGAAGGAGCGCAGCTGTGCAGGATCAGGCGGGGCGCCGTGCTCATTTCCGGCCGGGCTGTCGGTTGGTTATGCAGGTCGCTGTTCGTTTCTGCATGAAACGTTCGGAGAGGAGGGCCGCCACCATGATCTCCGTCGATTTCCAGCAGGAGGGCCGCCCCGTGGTGCGGTGCTAATCCGGGGCCGGTCCGGTTCGGAGACCTGCCCTTCATATTGGAGCGCAATCGGCGCCTAAATGGACAAGAAAGAGGGTGTGCACAATGTGCACACTATTGCCGTCGGACCGGGCCGTACCGGCGTCGGATTGGGCCGATCGCGGATGTTTTCGGGGGAGTGGCGGATTTGCAAGGCATGGAACCCGGTTCGAGTCCCACCTCGGGCACGTTTTCCCATGTCAGGGGCCCTTTGGGCCTCTGACGTGGTGGACGGGGTTCACGCTTGTCCGAGAAGATCGCTTTTGACGGGTGTCGGTCACGCCGTGTTTGTCGCTAGCCTTTCTTGTGGCCGGTTCCTCCCGTGCGTCGGGGCTTTCCGCTGTCTTAATGCTTCATGGGAGCGTCCGGCCGGGACGACATGACCGGGCAGGTTCCGGGGGAGTGGTGCACGGCTGAGCGATCGTTTTCTTCATACCCATTCATTTCGCTCGGGTGGGATGGCTACATGACATAGCCGCTGAAATGTTCGGGTGTCATCCGATTGATTGGGCGAACGACCTGGGCCAGGTTGTTGCGCCGGCCCGTAGTGCCAAGCAGGGTCTGCTCGGCGACGGATAGTTCGTCGAGGAGTATTCCGGGATCCATTCCTGGGTCGAATGCCCGACCAGATACACCGTAGTCCATCCCCGTGAGGTCGCAATCCTGTTCGTGGACACTCGGCCAGTGGATGCCATCGCGTTCCATCACGACATCCTGGGCGCCGACGACCGGAAAGGCTACTTCAGCCTTCCCGTATCGCGGCGTCTGTCAGGTTAGCGCATTCCACTGCCGTTGCTCATGAGGAAGCCCCTGAGGGGCAGGACTAGGTGTCAAAAGCGCTGCCCCTCAGGCTGCCTTCCTACGGACCGGGACCAAGAGCCCGGTCCCCTCACGCGGGCCACGGATTGTTTACTGGCTCAGGGGCGGGCTTCGAAGACGAAGAGTTCGGTTCCAGCGACTTCTTCGCCGTCATCGGGGGCAGCGAACAGGCGCAGCACGCCGCCGTCAGATTCCAGGGCAACCGGGTTGCGGGTCATCGAGTGCCCGGCGGTGGAGAATTTCTGGAACGGGACCTCGTGGACGATCGTTCCATCTGTGAGGTCGGTCAGGGCGACGCCGCCGAGCTCGAACGGCTTACCGTCAGCAGTCTTGAGGCCGGTAACACCCGAGCAGAGCTGATGCCCGGCTCCGGCGTACTCGCAGTCCTGATAGTCGATTAAGTGGCTGGGGTTGGACTGCGTCCCCAGGAGCCTGCCTTGGTTATTCCAGGTGAACAGCTTGCGGGAACCCCAGCTGACGCCGCTGATTCGGTTGGTCTTGCGGTCGGCGACAACACCGCCAACGTGGTCAGCCTGACGGAACTGCTCCGTGACCTCGTAGGTGTCTGGATCGATTGTGTAGACGATCGAGCTGCTGTTGGGCCGGTACTCGGCCACGGGAACCCAGACCTTCTCGCCGTCGAAGTCCGTACCGCCCGGGTGGTAGATCGTGTCCTCACCCAGGACGACGTCTTTCAGCAGCTTTCCCTGCCGGTCGATGACGAAGACGTGGCCGCGGCCCTTGCCGGTAGTGCGGTCGTAGCCGCCGACGGGCGAGGGGTAGCGCACGGTCGGTTCGAGGATCTCGACGCTGCTGAGGAAGATTTTGTCGCCGACCAGCGACATGCCCTGCGGGTGGAAGGTCGGGAAGTCTAGCTTGAGCTTCTGGACCTGGTCCCACTGGGTGTTGCGGTCCACCTTAGTGAAGGCCTCTGCTTCTGCCGTGAGGCCCTTAGGGGTTTGCCCGTTGGTGGCCACAGCGGAGGTTCCGGCTGTCAGGGTGGCCGCGGCGACTGCTGCGAAGGCCAGGACGCGCTTCATCTTCATGTCTGCTCCAGGTGCGTGATAGTGGTGCCCGGTGGCCGGGCCCGATCAAACTTAGGCGCCCGGGATGGCAAGACAGACAACGGCAGGTGTCGAGAGGGTGAAGCAACCGACCCGGGCCGCGGACACCCCAGCAATCGGCTTGACCAGCAGCGGGCAGCCCGGAGCTGCCGGATGGAGGAGTGCCGGACTGCTGGGATAGCCAGGAGCCCGGCGCCGCGGCCGAGCCCTTCTAGAAGCAGGTTGGCACCGAAGAGATCCTCTTGTCCACAAGTCCGGTCAACAGGGCCGCGTCGGACGTGGACATGACGTTCCCTGGAAATGTGTTGACCAGAGCGCGAAACTTCTGCAGATCAGCATCCCAAATCCTCTGGAATCGGCGCCGGTTATGCTGGGTTTTACGGCCAGGAGGGACCGTTACCCGCATCTGGTCCGACACACGGCGGGAATTTTCGGTCGGGGCCGGCGTTAGCTCTGAGTATGAAAGCAATCGTGTACCGTGCCACCGGCGATCCGTCTGTTCTCGAGCTCGTCGACCGCGACAGCCGCGACCCGGGGCGCGGGGAGGTGCGCGTACGGGTCATGGTGTCCGCGGTGAACCCCACCGACTGGAAGTCGCGCCGCGGCGCCAAACCGGGTGAGCCCTTGCCCTTCGCGGAGGTCGTGCCGAACCAGGACGGCGCCGGAGTGGTGGATGCCGTCGGACCCGGCGTCGAGCATCGCCACGTCGGTGACAGGGTCTGGCTGGCCTTGGCCGCCTACCAGCGCGCCGACGGCGGGACAGCGCAGGAGTTCGCCGTCCTGCCTGCCGAGCGGGTCTTTCCGCTGCCGGAGAACGCCGGGTTCGACGTCGGCGCAAGCCTGGGTGTTCCCGCGGTCACCGCCCATCGGGCCCTGACCATCGCCGAGGACGGCCCGCGGCGGCTGCACCCGGGAACCTTGGATGGCAAAGTGGTTCTCGTCGCGGGAGGGGCCGGCGCCGTGGGCCATGCGGCGATCCAGCTCGCCAAGTGGGCCGGCGCCGTTGTGATCACGACCGTGAGCGGACCGGCGAAGGCTGCGCTGGTCACGGCCGCCGGCGCCGATCACGTCATCAATTACCGGGAAACCGATGCTGCCGCGGAGATCCGCCGGATCGCTCCCGAGGGCGTCGACCAGATCGTGGAGGTAGCACCCGCGCAGAACGCGGAACTCGACCTGGCAGTGATCCGCAACCGCGGCTCCATCGCGGTCTACGCCAACAACGGCGGCGATCAGATGAGCCTGGACGTGCGCAGGCATTTCAGCCTCAATGTCCGCTACCAGTTCGTGCTGCTCTACACCGTTGGCATGGCGGCGGTGCACGCCGCCGCCGAGGACATCAATGCGGCCATCGCCGACGGCGCCCTTCCGGTCGGAGAGGCCGCAGGCCTGCCGCTGCATCGCTTTGACCTGGCGGACACGGCTGCGGCCCACGCGGCGGTGGAAGAGAGCATCGTCGGCAAGGTCCTGATCGATGTGTCAGCAGGCTAGCCGATAACACATCGGGATCATCACGCAGTGCAGCCGAGGAACTGAGCGGGCCGATAAGTCGGGACTGCGGACGGGTAGCCCGGTTCAGAACGCCTCGGCCACCGGAGCGAAGAACCAGGCGGCCCAGCCGATCGCGGGCAAGGTCATTAGGATGCCAGCCACCGGGCCCACCCTGGACATGTCGCCGCGATGGGCCCAGAGCTGCCAGAGTCGCGGCTATCGCAGGACCTCGCCAGGTCTGGAAGCGAACTCCCTGTCAGTTGCCATTCTCTTCGTCGGCTGAAGCTCTCGTTGTGCACCACTGCGTACCTGGTCGGGCCTTCCACCCAGGATTACATCCCGGTGTACTCTTACTCTTCGACGTCCAGACCTCCGCCGAGAAGGCCTCTTGCCCCAAGGAGTTCGTGGCCTGCGCGCCAGGACAAGTCCATGATGTCATTGATCGCTGCATCCACCCGTTGGGCTGCTCACATATCGATGGTGGCACTGGCTGCCCCAATCAGGTGCATATGCGCTGCGTGTGTCGGGCCGGCAACGAAAAACGGAGCCGCCGCCGACCCCTCCCTGAATGGGTGGGTAAAGCGACTCCGTTTCGCCCCGGAAGCTTGAGACCGGCCCCGTCCGACGCTTGAGTCCGGCAGAAGCCCGCAAACCGGGCAGATTTCCCACGCCACGTCGCCCCTGACGATGCCCATGTGGCGGCGGAGTCAATGACTCCCCCCAATACACGAGAGTGGGAGAACCCGGCATGATCATTGTGCATCCCGGACGCCTTCTCGGCTGTCTATGAGTGCAATTATTTCCCGGAAAGCGCTCTGCTGGCTTGTGGAGCGACGGACGTTTGCAACGATTTCGCCGATTGTTCATCCACACTGATTGAGCCGATTGTTCATCCACACTGATTGACTTGGCAGTTTCATCTGGCTGAGCCGGCCATAGCCTCGGATGTATTGCCAGCGTTGAGCCGGATCGCCCTGTGAAAGAGAGCACGGGCTTCCTCAAGCGGGCCATGAAGTGTGGCCGTACCTCGCGAGGAAGATGACGGTCAGGTTATTGGGATTTGATCGTCAGCAGACCCTGATCATATTCGCAGCCGATCAGTTGCAGCACAATTCCATAACGGGCCATAACCGTGGCGTCACCCTTGGCAACGGCAAGCGTGCTTCACCCAGGCGCCGCCATTTACCGTCCGGCGCTTTTCAGGGCCGATCAAGCGCTCCTGACGGACTTCCATTGCTTCAGCCGCTCGGCAATGAGCGCCGCGCGCCTTTGATCGTCTCGACCGTTCATAATGCCCATGTCGTCCGGGTCGGCGCGCCACCAGACACCAGCTGTCCGCGCATTCACATGCGGATCTGTATCAGCGCGAGTCGTGAAATACCCGGATGCGCGGTCACCGGCTTCCAGCCGAATTTCGCCTACTCCCTCCAGCTGCGGCGCGTTGGGATCCAACGGCCGCTCGCCCTTCCAATAGAAGAAGACGCCTGTGGACCCTTCCCTCTCCTTCACCGCCTCGCTCCAGTATCTTGCTGACAGACTTCCATCCTCTCGCCACGCGCGGCCCGTCAGTTCCAGCGCGCCGTTGCGATCACGCGAAATCTTCAGGAGGCTAACGGCATCAGGCTCCTTTGCGGTGCGCTCCGTCAAGGAGAAGTGCCACCACGCGCCCTCGATGCGCGTAAGGCGGCCCTCGTTCTCGATCGCCTTGCGGATTTTCTGGTTGATGGTTCTCATTTCGGACGCTGTCATCGCGCCGGCGTAGCGGATGCAGGTGAGGCCGAGGAGATCGCTCGGAAGCTTCGCCCCGCTTGCATGGAGAATAAAGGTTCGGCGCATACCGAGCACGCCGCCGAAAAGGCCGGCCTCGAACACAACGTTATCCCGCGGAGACGCCTGACCCGACTGAGGCTCGGAAGACGCTGGCAGGCTCACCGTCGTCCAGTCGTCCTGTGCAAAGACAAACGCCGCGAAATCGACCTCTTGGGTGAGCTCCAGGAGGCGTTCCAGTGTCGACGTTCCCGGATTGAAGGATGTCATCCAGGGTTCGACACGCGCGACGTCACTCAGACCGCGAGTGAGTGCCTGAAGCAATTTCTCCTGTTTCCCTGACGAGCCCAAGAACATTCGAGGCTTATCCATCGGTTCCTCCAAGAAATCCGCCAGCGCAACTTCTATGCCCGACACGCATCGCGAATGATTGTTTGTATCACCGCCGATTCTGTCAAACGGTCTTGCACCATTCTGGCACGAAGCCCGGATAGAGGGTGATGGCCGAATTTCATCGAATCAATGTCCTAACCACCAGAGCGGCCCGATGCCTGAATGAGTCAGCACGAAGCTTCCTCAACGAAGAGCCGATTATGAGGACGTTCATTGCGGATGACAGCGCTGACATTTTTTTGCAGGACTGGGGGACTGACGGCGGTGGCAAGAACTCGGGGTGCAGTTACCCGGATTCCCGGACGAGCTCGACGGCTTTGAGGTATCCACTACGAACCAAATTGACCGCGTCACGGCTTGTTTCCACCTCGAGTCCTTGCTCTCGCAGACGACGTGCGAGTGCATCGCCGCTAGCCGAAGCAACGCCTGACCTGCGAAAGCACGGCAAAACGCGTATGGACGGGTTCTCTCATCTGTTTGAACTCGTCCTACTTCACGGCCGATGTCGAGCCATATGTCGGCCGCAGATCCCGTCGGTGGCAGTTGACATGCCCATCGCCTGCTGGAGACTCTACTTGCTGCATCGGCATCAACTTCTCAGTACGAGATGTCCTTTCGTCCTGTCACAAGTTTGAGGGCGACCCGGTCTTAGTTGGTGAGGGACCGGAGGACAAGCAGCGCCGGTGGAATCCAAGATGACATACCGGCGCGCCTCAAGGAATCTTCAATTTAGGTATCTCGAGTGAATGGAATGTAGTGATGAAGTCTCAGGAACTGCACGTGTCGACGTCCGTGCTCGTCATTGGCACCGGAGGCGCCGGCCTCCGGGCTGCTATAGAGCTGGCGGAGCGGGGCGTCGATGTGCTCGCCGTCGGCAAAAGGCCCCGAAGCGACGCCCATACCTCGCTCGCAGCGGGCGGTATCAACGCCGCGCTCGGCACCATGGATTCCGACGACAGTTGGCAGCAGCACGCCGCCGACACAATCCTCGAAAGCTACCATCTCGCGAACCCCGAAATCGTCGAGATCGTCACCAAAGGGGCCGCGCAGGGTATCAGCGACCTGGAACGCTACGGCATGCCGTTCGCCCGCGAGGAAGACGGCCGGATCAGCCAGCGCTTCTTCGGTGCTCATACGTTCCGCAGGACCGCTTTCAGCGGCGACTACACGGGGCTTGAAATTCAGCGCACGCTTGTTAATCGCGCCGCCCAGCTCGACATTCCGATATTGGACGATGTTTACATCACGCGCATTCTCGTCACCGACGGTCGGGTCTTCGGTGCCTACGGCTTCCGGCTCTCGGACGGGACGCGCTATCTGATCCATGCAGACGCCGTGGTGCTCGCCGCCGGCGGACACACCCGCATCTGGCGGCGCACATCCAGTCGGCGTGACGAGAACACGGGTGATTCATTCCGCCTGGCAGTGCTCGCGGGCGGCCGCATCCGCGATCCGGAGCTGGTCCAGTTCCATCCGTCCGGCATTCTTGAGCCAGAGAACGCCGCCGGCACGCTCATCTCGGAAGCGGCACGCGGCGAGGGCGGTATTCTCACCAACGCCCTCGGTGAACGGTTCATGGCGAAATACGATGCCGAGCGCATGGAGCTCTCGACCCGTGATCGGGTCGCGCTGGCCTGTTACACCGAGATTCAAGAGGGTCGCGGCACACCCAACGGCGGAGTGTGGCTGGATGTTTCGCACCTGCCGCGGGAGATCATTATGCGTCGTCTGCCGCGTGTATACCAGACCATGCTCGAACTGCAAATGCTCGATATCACGACCACGCCGATAGAAATCGCGCCGACCGCACATTACTCCATGGGCGGCGTCTGGGTCCGTCCCGACGATCACAGCACTGATGTCGAGGGTCTCTACGCAATCGGGGAGGCATCCAGCGGTCTGCACGGCGCTAACCGTTTGGGAGGCAACTCGCTGATCGAACTGCTGGTCTTCGGAAGGATCGTCGGCAACGCCGCCGCCGAGTACTCGGAATCCCTCACCGCGCACGTACGCTCAGCGGAAGCGGTGGATGAGGCTCGAAAAGAGATAGATGACCTGCTCAACGCCAACGGCCGCGAGAACGTCCGCGTATTGCAGCGTGCCATCCGTGACACCATGACCCAGCATGCGGGTGTCGTGCGGAACGAAGAGGGTCTTACGCAGGGCCTCGCCGAACTCGACGGGATTGAAGCCCGCATCACCGAGGTGGGGGTGCATCCCGACATCGCCGGATATCAGAATCTTGCACACGCCTTCGATCTGAAGGCGGCCGCTCTTGCGGCGCGTGCGACGCTTGAAGCTGCCCGTGAACGCCGTGAAACTCGCGGCTGTCATAACCGCAGCGACTATCCGGATCTTGATCCAAGCTTGCAGGTGAACCTCGTCTGGTCTCCTGCTCGTGGTATCGAGCACGAAGGCATCGCGCCTGTATCGCACGAGATCGCGACCCTTATGCGTCAACCGGTCACAACCGCGGACAAACTCGTCGAGTGAATGAGGGTGCGGTGCGTCCCGATCGGACCTCCGCGTCACGAATCAATGGTTTGTCGATTCCCTCAGTCGAAGACCCTCTTACGTTCCGCCCCGGTGACGGCGCGGCCGGGCCGGACGTCAACCAAGAAACAACCTGCAGAGCAAGGGAAATAATTAAGAATTGGCATACCACTCTTACCGCCAGATTGCCCGGCGTCGTATGGCGTACTCGGCCCAGACTTCCAGGGCAAGGATCCATCTTTGGAGCAGTAATATTGGGCGCATGAGTGCCGATGCCGGGTCAGCCGCCGGATTAGAGACTGCGTCGACGATATTCGCGGAGGTCCGTCCTCGGTTGTTCGGGATCGCCTACCGCATGCTCGGAAGTGTCAGCGAGGCGGAGGACATCGTGCAGGAAGTGTGGATTCGATGGCAGACATGCGATCGCAGCACGGTTCGGAATGCGCCGGCGTTCCTGGCGACCACCGCCACCCGTCTTGCCATCAATGTCGGGCAGTCGGCACGCGTCCGTCGTGAGACGTATGTCGGTCCGTGGCTGCCGGAGCCCGTGGACACAAGCGCCGACCCTGAACTGGGCGCCGTCAATGGTGAAGCGCTCGAGTTTGCCGTGTTGCTGATGCTGGAAAAGTTGTCGCCGACCGAACGGGCCGCGTATGTTCTGCGGCAAGCATTCGACTACCCGTACGAGCAGATCGCGGAGATCATCCAACAGACAGAAGCGAATGCCCGCCAGTTGGTAAGCCGGGCGCGCAAGCGCCTTGCTGAGGAGAAACGCGCAGCGGTGAGCGTCAGCGAGCAACGGCGTCTGCTGGAAGCATTCCTGGCCGCGGCGCGAACCGGGAACCTGGCCGCGCTGGAGGCATTGTTCGCCGCGGACGTCGTCAGTTACTCCGACGGCGGCGGTAAGGTTCGGGCTTCCAAGTTCCCTGTTGTAGGACGGGAACGGGTCGCGAAGTACTATCGGGCGTTCGCGGCGCGCTTCTGGGATGGTGTCGATACCGAGCCCTTCATGGCTAACGGCCAGCCCTCGGCACGGCTGGCACGGGATGGGGTGGTGTTTGCGGTGGTGACTCTCACGGCGTCTGGGGATGGTATTGATCGGCTGTTGTGGACGATGAATCCGGACAAGCTCGCCGGCGTGACGAGGGTTGGCGGCTGACCTGTGGGCTTCCTGAACCGATCATGTGGCACCGCTATTGTCTGAGATTAGCCCGGCCCAGCGTGGTCCGCGGGTGCGTATGAGAGCCCGTGCGGCGGATGAACCGCACCGCCGTGCAAGCCAGCTGGAGCTGCTGTTCGATCTCACTTTCGTGGTCGCTGTCGCCAGCCTTACAGCGCAATTGGCGCACGGGATCGCTGAAGATCATTTAGCAGACTCGATCCTGCCGTTTCTGCAGGTGTTCTTCGCGATCTGGTGGGCGTGGATGAACTTCACCTGGTTTGCGTCCGCGTTCGACACGGACGATGCGTTTTACCGGCTGATGACGATGCTGCAGATGGGAGGCGTGCTGCTGCTGGGTGCAGGTGTGCCCGCGGCATTCAACGACAGTGACTATCTGGCGGTCACCCTTGGTTTTATTGTGATGCGCGTCGGTTTGATTGCCCAATGGCTACGGGCTGCGATTGAGGATCCGGCCAGCCGCCGGACGGCGTTACGATACGCGGTCGGGTTCGCGGTCCTTCAACTGGGGTGGGTCCTGCGGTTGGTGTTGCAGCAGGCGGGGTTGTTGCCGGGGCAGCTGCAGCTCGTCGCGTTCGTGATGCTCGCTATTTTGGAGCTTACCGTTCCGTTGTGGGCGGAACGGACAGGTCGCAGCAGCTGGCATCCGCATCATATTGCCGAGCGCTATGGCCTGTTCGCAATCATTCTGCTCGGCGAAAGCGTGCTGGCCGCATCGAATGGCGTGGCCGCTGCATTAAGATCCGGCGGCGTGAGCGCATATCTGATTGCTGTCTCGGCGGCCAGCCTCGCGCTGTTGTTCGCCCTGTGGTGGCTGTACTTCCTCCAGCCGGCGGGTGAGACATTGTCCAAAAATCGTGACAAATCATACCAATGGGGATATTGGCACTACGCTATCTTTGCGGCGTTAGCCGCCCTCGGAGCAGGCCTCGAGGTTACCATCACGCTCGCGCCGACGGAACGGCAGCCCTTGGCGCAGGCGTTTATCACTGGATACTGTGTCGCGATTCCGACCGCGGTTTTCATGGGGTTGTTGTGGGCGATTCACGCGTCGCTCACGACCCGGCCAGTCATTCGTTCGTCGGTGATATTGCCAGCGGTGGGGACGGTGCTGGTGATGCCGGCTAGCGTCAGTGCGATCGGGGTTGTCGGAGTGGTGGGCGGAATCGCGGTTGTGTGTGCGCTGGTCGTCGTGGTGACGGTATTGCAGCCCGGACAGAAGCGGGAAGCAAGCTGATCGGATCACGGACTCTGCCGTGTGGCACTTTTCGGCTGTTCCGAAAGTTGGCCCAGACAAGCTCCCCGGAGTTACGAAATTTGGCGCTGAAACTAGCATGCAATCTTCCAAAGGCTGTCACAGATTGATTTGGTACCCGGTCATAGCTGGTGGACGGAATGTCACTACATTCCGCTAAGCCATTATCGAAGGGAAAATCATAATGAAGATCGTTGTTATCGGCGGCACTGGCCTGATCGGCAAGCAGGTTGTGGAAATCCTAAGCAGTCAGGGCCATGAGGCGAAAGCGGCGTCCCCTTCCACCGGGGTGGATTCGGTGACCGGCCAGGGATTGGATGAGGCGATGGCGGGGGCGGACGTAGTTGTCGACCTGACGAACACCGCCGATTTCGATGAGAAGGTAGTCGTTCCCTTCTTCTCCACTTCATCCCACAATCTTCTCGCCGCCGAGAAAAAGGCAGGCGTGCGACATCATGTGGCTCTGTCCGTCGTTGGAACCGACCGTATCGGGGCAGTCGGCTACTTTGCCGGAAAGACTGCGCAGGAGAAGGCTGTTAGAGAAGGCGGGGTGCCGTACACCATTCTGCGCGCCACTCAGTTCTTCGAGTTCATCCCGATGATCGCTGACGCCGGAACACGCGACGGGTCGGTTTATGTGACAAGTCACCTGATGCAGCCGTTGGCTGCTGCGGACGTTGCTCGCATTGTGGCGGAGACGGCGGTCTCGCCTGCGATTGACGGCGTCCTTGAGATGGCGGGCCCTGAGCGCGCAGGACTTAATGAATTCGTGTCCCGGGTTCTCGCGGCCCGCAATGATTCCCGCCCAGTGGTCATTGACACCGAAGTCGGCTACTTCGGTATACCGATCGAAGAGACGAGCATCGTTCCTGTCGGTGAAACCCGCATCGGGGACATCACCCTCAAGGAGTGGCTGAACTTGACGCCATAGCCAGGACATCGGCTAGCTCGGCCTCAGCACGACTGCGGGCTGGAATTCACCGCGTTGAACCCGGACCCGGAGGCGGATGAGGCAATCTTGCTCAGGCTGTCACAGATTGTGTTGGTACCCGGTCATAGCTGGTGGATGGAATGTAAATCGCATTCCTTTACGCCACTTATCGAAGGGAAGATCATGAAGATCGTAGTTATCGGAGGCACCGGACTCATCGGGTCCAAACTGGTCAACAAGCTCGGCGAACACGGCCATGAAGCAGTGGCCGCTTCCCCTGACTCGGGTGTGAACACCCTCACCGGTGAGGGCCTCGCGGACGTGCTGCAGGGAGCCGACACTGTAGTCGACGTGTCGAACTCGCCCTCGTTTGAAGATGCTGCTGTGATGGACTTCTTTACTACCTCCACCCGCAACCAGTTGGCCGCGGAGAAGGAAGCCGGCGTCGGGCACCACGTGGCCCTGTCAGTCGTCGGCACGGAGCGCCTGGCAGAGAGCGGTTACTTCCGGGCGAAAATCGCCCAGGAGAAGCTCATCAAGGAATCAGGCGTCCCGTTTTCGATCGTTCATGCGACGCAGTTTTTCGAGTTCGTCAAGAGCATCGCACAGGCCGCGACCGACGGAAACACTGTTCGTCTGTCACCGGCTCTGATCCAGCCCATGGCCGCGGAGGATGTGGCCACCGCTGTTGCCCGTGCCGCCGTCGGAAGTCCACAAAATGCCACCATTGAGGTCGCCGGTCCCGAGCAGTTCGGTCTCGACGAGCTCATTCGCAAGGGCCTCAGTTTCCATGGGGATCCGCGCGAGGTTGTCACCGACCCCAACGCACGCTATTTCAACGCATTGCTCCAGGATCGCGAACTGCTTCCCGGCAGTGAAGCGACCATTTTCAACACCCGCTTCGAAGACTGGCTGAATTAGCAGTAGCCGGATCAAGCCGGGGTGTCCTTCACAGAAGGTTGAAGGGCACCCCGCTTCCACTCCGAACCATTTTCGATACAAGACAATACTTTCTGAAAGCAGACCGCCATGGGCCATCACATTCGCTTGAACCTTGCCGTACCAGCGGCATACAAGACCTTGCTGCTCCTTAACGACGAGTCCTCTACCGCGGCCGGTGTAGCAGGCCTGGAACCCCTCCTCATCGAGCTCGTCAAGATTCGCTGCTCCCAAATCAACGGCTGCGCGTTTTGCCTCAGAATGCACATCCGCGACGCCATCTCCCACGGCGAAACCCAGGATCGACTCGCGGTCCTGCCCGCTTGGCGGGACACCCAGTACTTCACCCCAGAAGAGCGACATGCCCTTGCCATCGCAGAGAGCACCACCATGATCTCCGACCGGCTGACCCTGCCGCAAGACGAAGTGGCAGCACTCAACGACGACCAGATAGCCGCAGTGGAATGGGTGGCAATCACAATCAACGCGTTCAACCGGGTGGCAATCTCCAGCCACTACGATGTCCGCAACTGACCTCGGGCATGCCGGGGTTCGGCTCGGGGAGTCGTCAGTGAACCAATCCAATTCGTGGTGGGGTAAGTGGATCATGAGGTCACGTGAAGCGTCCTGTGTACAGTGCGGCTGTCCATTTCGAGCTGTCCAGCTACGCCAACAATTCTCCGGGCTCGGGAATGATGAGCTCCGTCGCTACCGTTAGGTCCATACCATCAACGTGACACAGCCTGCGAAACCCGTAGCCGTAATTCCCTTAGAACAGCGGCCAGGGCACCGCCGACATCTCACCGCTCGGAGCCGGAAACCGCCCTGCCAAGCGCAACCGGGCGCAGCGCGCGGCGAGCGATGCGATTTCTTCGGCGCTGAGCAAGTCCGCCAGGTCTCGACCCAGCCCACCGTGCAGTCCTTCGCTGACACGATCGATGCCGTCGTGTTCCTCGGCGGTCAGAGCGTCTCCCAGCCATCCCCACAACACCGTGCGCAGCTTGTGGTCACGGTGAAAGGTGAGCCCATGGTCCACACCGTGCCGGTGTCCGTCCGTCATGGCCAGAATGTGGTCGCCTTTGCGGTCGGCGTTGTTGACGACCATGTCGAACACCGCCATGCGTCTGAGCGCTGGCGAGTCTTCGTGAACGAGGGCGAGCATCCGTCCGTTCTCATCTCGTCCCTCGAGAACGTGTTTCCAGCCCGTCTCCGGCACGTGGTCCGCCGCGATCAGGTTCACGGCGCTTTGGGCGGGGTCCTGCTCCTGCCAGAGCTGCACCATTCCTTCGCCCAGCGGACCATCGCGCAGCCAAGTCTGCGGCACGACGTCCCAGCCGAGGACCTGCGAGACCAGGTAGGCGGCCACCTCCCGCTGAGCCAGGGTGCCGTGCGGAAAATCCCACAGCGGACTTTCGCCTGTTATCGGCTTATAGACGACCACCACGTCGTCGATGCTGCCCAGAAATGTAGCGTTTGAAGCCGTAGTGAAGCGGCCGGTGAGCGTCAGCTCGGCGGTCACTAGGTCTGGTGCTGGCATCAGACCTCGGGAAGGGTGCAGGTGTGCCCGTCGGCGTCTATGGGGTAACCGCAGAGCGAGCACGTCGGACGCCCGGCGCCCACGATCTCACGGGTGCGCATGGCGAATGCGCGGGCGGTGCCGACTGGCATTCGCACCAGCAGCATTTCGGGCTCGTCAGCGCCGTCCTCATCAAGCGATTCGTCGTCATCAACAGCGACATCGGTGATGGGGTAGGCCTCTACTACGACCTGGGCCGTGGTTGGGTCCCAACCTAAGCTCATGGCTCCGGCGCGAAACTGCTCCTGAACGGCCTCGAGCTGATCATTGTCGACAAGTTCAATGGGAGTACTCGTGGGAACGCTGAAGGGGTTGCCCTCGACGGTAATGAGCTGGTCGAGAATTTCGTCGATCTTCTCCGCGAGCAGAGCCGACTGCTGCTTCTCCAGGGCAATACTCACGATCTGCGTCCCTGCCCGCACCTGCAGGTAGAAAGTGCGCGCCCCCGGAAGTCCAATGGTGCCAACGACGACCCGATCAGGCCAGGCAAACTCGTGAACACGTGTAGGCATGTCAGTATTCTAGGCACATGAGGTTCATGGCGCCTTTTGCCCTGCACCGCCGCCCACCGGCGCATCGCCGGAATGGATGCCGTTCGACAGCCACGACAGATCACCCGCGTCGGTGTTGGTCGCGTAAACGCTCGGCCGACTAGCGCCGTAGCGCACGATCGATACGGAGGCGGGGCCCACGTTAATGCGCTGGAATAGGTCAAGGTGCATGCCGAGCGCGTCGGCAATGATTGACTTGATGATGTCACCGTGACTCACCGCCACCCACGCGGCCCCTGGCCCGTACTCGGCTTCGAAGGCTGCATCGTGGCGTCGAATCGCTGCCACCGACCGAGCCTGCATCGCGGCCATGGATTCACCGCCGGGAAAGACGACGGCCGACGGTTGCGACTGCACAACCGGCCACAAATCCTCGGTCGCGAGATCACTGAGCATGCGGCCCTGCCACTGGCCGTAATCGCACTCGGTGAGATCGAGATCGACCGGCGCGTACAGCGAGCCAGCCTGGCGATCGAGGATGAGCTGGGCGGTCTCCTGACAACGCTCAAGAGGGCTCGACACCACCCCGACTACTGGCACGGCCGCGAGCCGGTCTCCGGTCAGAGCCGCCTGGTCGCGCCCGACCTGGTCCAAACTGACTCCGGCCACCCGACCCGCCAGCAGTCCAGTGGCATTGGCTGTGGTGCGGCCGTGCCGCACGAGAAGAACTGTCGCCATCCACCCAGCCTAACCATCCGCTCGATGTCGGTGTGAACCGTACCGGGTCGCGCGTCGAACAGGCAGATAAAGCACTGGCGGAACCCTTCAAGCACGCCGACGCGCTCAAAGCCGCCCAGACGGACTCGGCACGCATTGACCAGCTCATGGCCTGCGCAGCAAAACGGGAAGAATCCCCGGTTGAACTCGACCCCCCGCATGGAGGATGTCCTGTACCGGGCTTGAGGTCTTCATCGGATTTCGCCGGCATCAGTACCACCGGTGCAGCCATCGCCGCCGCAGGCTACGGCGCACGCATGGTCCAAGTGGGGTGCCCGCCGAGCGCAGTCGGGGTTCGTGCTCACTGACCTGATACGGGGTGTTCGGGTGGTGCCTGAGGGCGAATCCAAATGTCGATATGTGGCATGACACCGCCCCAGATTGCGACGCTGGGCAGCGGCCTATCTTTCGCCGGCAGCATCTTCCCTGCGGTGTAAAAGAGAAATCCGTAAGTCACTGTACGGTCACCATGAAAAATCAAGATTCGACTTGGGCCGTTAATCCAAACCCAGAAGATGTTGCGTCCTCGCTGACGTTGTCCACAGTGCCGTGATTTGGTTCGAAACCTTTCCCTGGGATTGCTTGAGCGGCGTATTGCGCCTTGGCCGGAGGGACACCAGCGTCGGCCGTTACAGGTGGCGTCCGTATGTGAAGAGAAAGCGGGGGTGTGCACACCCCCGCTTGATCACCTTGCCCGGCCCCGTAGAGCAGGTGCGATTTGGTATCGGTCAGCCGAGGTCCGGGATCAGCAGGACCTTGCAGGCGTCCCCTGTGAGGAGTTCTACGGCTTCGTCGATCTGGCTGAGTTTCATGCGGTGGGTGATGAGCCAGTCGAGTTCCAGCTTTCCGGAGTCCAGCAGCAGCAGGCTTTGTTCCCAGGTTTCCCAGAGCCGGCGGCCGAAGATTCCGCGCAGGGTGATGCCCTTCTTATTGATGTGGGCTGCGATATCGACTTCCGCCGGGCGGCTGGGGTGCCCGACAGTGATGACGGTGGCTTCGCGGCGGACGGCTTCGAAGAGGGTTGCAAGGGTGCCGGGGGCTCCGGAGCATTCAAAGGCGACGTCGAAGCCGCCGCGGCGGCCGGTGAGTTCGCGGCAGCGTTCGACGATGTCGTCGTTGGGGTGGAGCGCGGTCGCGCCAAGTTTTTCGGCCTGGGCGCGGCGGTAGGGATTGGGGTCGACGGCGATGACGTGGGAGGCTCCCATGAGCAGTGCCAGATTCACGACTACGAGGCCGACCGGTCCTGCCCCGCTGACGAGCACGGCCCGTCCTGCGACGGAGTAGTCGGCCCGCTGGATGGCGTGGACTGCGACGCCGGCGGCTTCGAGCAGGGCGCCGGATTCCAGGGACAGGCCGGTGGGGAGTTTGACGCAGATGTCCTGGGGGACCGCTGCGTATTCGGCGAAGACACCGTCGATGTGCATTCCGAGGATTCCGGTGCGTTCGCAGGTGTGGGCGTCGCCTGTGCGGCAGGGGAAGCATTGTCCGCAGGTCAGGTGGCTTTCGAGGGCGACCTGGTCGCCCACGCTGAGCCCGGTAACGCCGGCGCCGACTTCGACGACGGTGCCTGCGCCTTCGTGGCCCAGGATGACGGGGAGGTTGAGGTTGAAGGCCTGGGCGGAGGGGGTCCATTCGTAGAGTTCCCGATCGGTGCCGCAGAGGGACGCGGCCCCTACCTGGATGACGACTGACCCTTCTGTGGCTTTGGGGTCTCCGGCGTCGGTGACGTACTTAACGCCTCGCTCGGCCGCGTTTTTGACTACTGCCCGCATGGGGGCCGCCTTTCGTTGGTTCTGGTGATGGGTGGAGCAACTGCTTGTGGGTATTAGTCAGCGGTTTGGCCGGCGAAGCGGCGCAGGATGTCGGTGGGACCCACCTGGCCGCCCTTGAGGACGAGCCGGCAGCCGGCGACGGCGGAGGCGCCGTCGGCCTGCAGGATCGGCCCTGCCGTGACGAACTGATCCGAGACCCGGAGCTGGCGGACACCCATGGCAATGAGTGCATGGCTGGAGGTATCGCCCCCGCACACTGCGATGTCGCGGGTGAGGCCGGCGCGGGCCATCCTGGCGGCGATGCCGCCGATCAGTGCACCGACATAGCCGGCGTCCAGTGGTGTGCCTGCTCCGTAGCGTGGATCCGCTGCGCCTCGGGTGGTGTGAACGACGACGTTGCGGCCCGACCGGAGCGCAACCGAGACCCGCTCATCGAGGGCTGCCACGGCCGCCGGGTCGTGGCGTTGCAGCAGCTCGGCAGGAACGGGGACGTCCTCCCAACCGTTGGTGAGGGCGTCATTGATCTGCTCTGCTGTGGTGCTGGACGCTGAGGCACTGACGGCCAGTACGGGTCCCGACGGCCGCTGCGGTCCGGGGGTGCGCGGGGCGTGTTCGGAGACGGACCGTGCCAGTGCTGCCATGATGCCGCCGGATCCTACGACGATGGAGGGCCCGTGGCCGTGCTCTTCGCGTGTCAGTGCTTCGGCGACGGCGTCCATGTGGTGTTCGTCCACGGCATCGACGACGAAGGCCTGCGCGCCGAGGTCCCGCCGCCGGTCCGCCCAGGCGTCTTTGAAGGTGCCGTTGTCATAGGCGGGCAGGTGGATCGCGTCCGGTTCCTGGGCGCTGCCGAGTTGTTCGGCGAGGACCTGGCGCAGGTCGGCTTCGGCCATGGGGGTGGACGGGTGCCGGGACATGACGGGGTGGCGGTCCAACCGGTAGGTCTTGCCGGCGTAGGTCGCGTAGTGGTTGCTGAAGGCGGTGTAGCGCC
The DNA here is from genome assembly GCF_030812315.1 of Arthrobacter oryzae. Lineage (GTDB taxonomy): Bacteria > Actinomycetota > Actinomycetes > Actinomycetales > Micrococcaceae > Arthrobacter > Arthrobacter oryzae_B. Next base: position 37,725 of record NZ_JAUSSM010000018.1, read on the forward strand.
CGAACCCTGGCTGGGCCGGGACCACGGGGATTGGGCCGTGGAGGGGATACTGCTCGTGCAGCAACTGGATGCCGCGGCCGATGCTGCCGACGGTGGTGGAGCTGTCGAAGGTGGAGCAGACTTTGTAGAGCAGCACCTCCAGGTTCAGTGGTGCGATGCCGGCGAGATCCCTGCGTACCAGGTTGTCGAACGCTTCCCCGGCCAGGGACCTGGAGGGTCCGGCGATTCCGACGACGTCAGTGTCCGTGGGCAGCGGTGCGTCGCCGATGACGAGGACAGCTTCCAGGCCGTAGCGGTGGGACTGGGCAAGGACGTCGGCGGCTCCGGTGAGGTCGTCTGCGACGAAACCGAAAGCGGGCATGTCAGGCACCTTTTCTGAAGGTTTGAACTGCGTGCAGGAGTGCATTGTCCCCGGTTTGGGACTGCTTTTCCGCTGCCGACTGGAGGGGTACGCCGTCCACGGCCGCTTCCCAGGCCTGGCGCAGGCTTCGCACCCCGGCGCCGGGGCCGTCCGGGTGGGCGGCGACGCCGCCGCCGGCGAGCATCATCAGGTCTGTGGAGCCGACGGCTTCGAAGGTGGGTCCGGGGGTGGTGACGTTCTGCCCGGAGGACAGGACGGGCAGCGGGGCGATGGTCTGTCCGAGGGGTTCGAGGAGGCTGCGGATGTTCGCGGCGACCTCTTCGTCGAGTTCGTAGAACTTGCTGCCGAGTCCGCTGGCGTGCAGGTGGTCGGCGCCGGCGAGGCGTGCCATCTGCTGCCAGACCCGGTAGTCCATGCCCAGGGCTTTGGACCGCATCGAGGCCGCCAGGCCGGCCCGGTGGCCGTGGATCGGTACCTCGGTGAAGCTGCGCAGCAGGGCCAGGGCGGGCAGGCCCATCACCGGGATGTTCAGCATCACGCACCGGCCGCCGGCTCCAACGACCAGGTCGTGGCGCTTGCGCAGTCCGGCAAGGTCGCCGGTGATGTTGAAGGCGTACATGGTGGAGTGGCCGGTGACCTGCTCGGCGGCGCGGATTTCCTCGGTAGCGACCGCGACCCTGCGTTCCAATGGCAGGTACGCGGGGTCGGTCATCAGTTCGTCGTCTTTGATCAGGTCGATGGAAGCCATCGCCAGGTCGCGGACTACGAGCCGGAATTCCTCTTCGGAGAGTCCGACGTTGGGCTTGACGATGGTGCCGACCATGACGCCCTGAACGTCGCTGATGAGCTTTCGCGTCCCCTCGATCCCGAATGCCGGGCCGGGGTGGGCGGAGACGAAGTCCTCGGGCAGTGCTATGTCCTGCAGCCGGCAGGCGTAAAGGTCGCCCAGTTCGAAGAGGTTGCCGGCGATGGCGGTCTGCAGGGTGGCCAGGTCCGTCCCGACGTTCTCCATGGGGAAATCGACCGTGACAAGGGCCGCCCGGACCTTTTCCGGGGTTGCCCGGGACGGCAGGGAGGGCCGGCAAAAGCCGAGCTCCTGAACGTCCGAGATGCGCGCGGCGTGCCGCTCCCGGATACGGGCTGACTCACCGGGTACCGGCAGGAACGTGCCGCTGGACTGCTCGCCCGCCATGATGGCTGCGGCCTTCTCGGGGTCAATCTCGGACTCAAGGTAGTAGGTGCAACGCACCGAGCGCGGATCGCGCATGGATTCTCCGTCCATAAAAGGGATGTACAAGGAATGGCTCAGACTGCGGCGGGGACCGGATCGGCCGGCTGCAGGCCTCCGGCCCGCTTCAGGGCCCAGGAGGCGACGATCGGGGCGAGTAGCGCTGTCACGAGGACGGCTGTGGCGGCTTGGGCTGAGGCGGAGGCGACAAAGGGTTCAAACCGCGGGTCGGCGACGGCGACTACCGCGGGGACGGCGACGGCATTGCCGGCCGTGGTCCCGGCGGCGAACCCGATACCGCTCTTGGAGCCGCGCTTGAGGATGAACCGGTACCCGAGATAGGTCAGGCCTCCGGTGAACACGACGACGATCAGGCCGAGGAAGATCCCGGCGAAACCGCCGGTGAGCACTGTCTTCAGGTTGATGCCGGTGCCAACAGCGAAGGACATGAACGGGATCACGATGTTCGGCACGTGGTCCAGGGCCTTCGTCCACTCCCGGTCCACTGCGCCGATGATGAGGCCGATGATGAACGGGATCAGTGCCGCAGCGAAGGCCAGTACGGGGATGTCGCCCAGCCCGGATGCGCCCAGGAAGATCAGTGCCAGGAATGGTCCGTCATCAAAGGCGCTGGCGACGTAGGCGCCTGTGTCCCGCTCGTCGCCGTATTGGCCGGCGAACGCCAGCCAAAGGGCGCCGTTGCTGTTGCCGAAGATTGCCAGCATCGCCAGGACCGATACCCCTGCGATGCCTTCGATGCCGACCACCAGGCCCAGGATCACCGCGATTGTGGCGGGGATCAGGGTCTTGCAGACCAGGACAACGGTGGTGGTGGAGGCGGCGGCCTTGCCGCTGTGGCTTCCGGTGATCTGCGCGCCGGTGGCGAGGATCAGCACGGCGATCAGCGTTAGGGCGCCCTCCTTGAACAGCGCCGTGGTGAAGCCGCCGATTTTCAGGGCTTCGGGAGCGAAGGTGTTCATGAGCACTCCCAGCATGAGCGGGATCAGCATCATGCCTGCAGGGACCCTTTGGAGGAAGGCAAACATCGGTAGGCGTGAGCGTCCAGTCCTCAAATGCAGCTGCGTCATTACTCGACCTTTCTACGTCATTGTATGTTCCAGTCGCCGGATCAAGTCCGTACAATTAGTACGTACATTACCTGTGGTTTGGATCACCCGTCAAGCGGAAGATGCAGCAACCGCAGGCTATGATGTCCTCGAGCGGCAAAGGAGTCAGTGTGAGTGTGCAACCAGCCAAGGCAGAGCCCCTTGAGCGGGCTAACAGCCTGAATCGGCAGGAGGGACCGCCCCTTCATGCGCAGATCCGGGACATCCTGCACCGACAGATACTGGAACGGCCTCTGCTCCCCGGCTCTCCCCTTCCCACCGAAGAGGAACTTCAGAAACAGTTCGGTGTCTCCCGCAGCGTGGTACGCCAAGCGTTGTCCGGACTCTCCGATCTCGGGCTGATCCGTCGTCAGCGTGGCCGTGGCAGCGTCGTGGCCGCCGCACCGGTTCTCCGCCGGCACATCCAGCGAGCCGGCGGGCTGGACGAACAGGCCGCCGCGCACGGCCAGCGCCTGCGTACCCATGTCATCGCCGTCGAACATGCAGTACCGCCCGAGCCGGCGGTAGAGGCGCTGAACACGACTAACACGTGGAAGATTGAACGGATCCGCTACTTGGAAGAGGTCCCAGTAGCCTTCATGAGGACCTGGGTGCCCCGCGACCTCTTCCCGCACTTCACCAAGGAACTGCTGGAAAACGCCTCACTGCTCGGCCTCATGCGGGAGCACGGCTACCATCCGGCAGGCGGACCCAGACAGGTCCAGGCCGTGGCAGCAGACCAGGACCTGGCACAAATACTCAACTCCAACATTCGCGAACCCCTACTCCTGCTGCAAGGCGTAACCCGCGACGCCCTCGGCCACGGCCTTGAGTGGTTCAACGTCTGGCACGGCCCCAACACCGTCTTCGACGTCGATGCGCAGGTGACGTCGCAACCCGGACGCGTAGCCCAAGAACACATCCGCCGTCTGCGGAACCTGACACAGCAACTTGAATCCGAACTGGCCGATATTGAACGAGGCGCACGCTAAAAGACTCCCAGGCGCTGCAGACGACTTCTGACACTTGGTACAGATGGCTTCTGAAATTGACAGGTCGGGAGGGCATGCACGCCAGCCCTGCGTCCCGGAAACGCGCCTCATCATGAAACTGTCTCGACGGGAGTGTATACCGGCTTTTCGAGCCAGAATGGGCTGGGGAGGCAACTGCGTTACACCCGTGGCAATACTTCCAGCGAGCTGCAAATGTGCGCGCTGGTCGCTGCTGCACGCATCAGAAACGCCACGTTATTACTAACGTGACTAGTCCGGAGTGGTGTCGGTCCAAGGTGCATGAGGGGGTCGAATTAAGAGTGTGGACATTGATGCTCCTATTGTTGTCAACGGTCGTTGAGCCACGAGCCGCGCAGGTTACCGTGGCCGCCACTCTAGCCTCAAGGGTCGCTACAGCGATCGCTGCGCGGCCATGGTCAGGCAGGCAGCACGCTGGCCAACCCGGGATCCGGCATCTGCACGGTTCCCGGGGGTTGGCAGTTGAGCCAGGTTTCGTAGCGTTTGTGGAAGTTGTTGTCGTGGGCGAGTCCGCGTTCGAGGCGGGACAGTGCGGTGGGCCAGTCGTGCAGGGCGTCGGCGGCTTGTTGAAGGGTCAGCTGCTTGGCTGTGCGTGCCGTCCGGAGGGTGCCGGCGTCGGGTGCCGGGCGCGGGAGGAGGAGCTGGTCGCAGGCTTCCCGGGCGACGTAGCGTTTGAGGCAGCGCATGATTTCCCTGGTGCTCTTGCCCTCCTGACGTCGCGTTGCCACATAGGCCCTGGTCCTGCCGTCGTTGCGCATCCGTACGAGGACCACGCGGTGAATGGCTTTGTTGGCCTGCCGGTTGCCTCCGCGGCTGAGCCGGTGCCGGGAGGTCTTTCCCGATGATGCGGGGATCGGGGCGACGCCGACCAGGGCCGCGAACTTCGCCTCCGTGGTCACGCGTTCGGGGTTGTCGCCCACCGTCACGAGGAGCTGGCTGGCGACGTCGGTGCCCACGCCCTGTAGATCGCGGAGCATCGGTGCGTGGAGCGTGAGGATGGTGTCGAGTTCGGCATCGATCAGTGCCAGCTCCTGGTGCAGGTGCCTGTAGCGGACGGCGAGCCGTTTCAGCACGATCGCGGTGCTGGTCAGCGGCTCGGAGGGGGCTCCCGCGGGCCGTGTCTTCTCCGGCGCGGCCATCAAAGCCGGGCTCGTCATGGCCCGGTACCTGGCGCGGATGGCCTCCGGCGCGGGCACCATGACCGACTTCACCTGGGCCATCACGGCGACCCGGGCACGCATCGCCGTGGCACGCTCCGCGCGCAGCACCCGCAACGATTCCACCGCCCCGTCCCGGGATTTCGGGGTGACGCTGGCCCGGCCGGACGGCACGGATTCGGCGGCCTGGTAGGCATCGAGCGGGTCGGATTTTCCTTGCAGCCGGCGGGTCTGCCGGAGGGTCGGACCAGGCCGGATTCGGCATGTTTCCGCCACTTCCCAGTGTTCGCAGGGGCGGGAATGCAGTTCGAGTCCCACCTTGGGCACAGCATGACCCCTCGTCAGAGGGGTTTTTGCTTTAATGTGTGGGCGTTGACCCTCATCGGCCCCTCTGACGCAGTCCGCGGTTTGTGCCTGGCGCTGCGGGCGCCTATTCGGTTGTGTGGGTGGCGGGGTCAGGATCCTGGCCTGTGGGCCTTCCTCTTGCTGGAATCTAGGGTGATGTGTCGTCCTTTTGCTGTTTGCGGTGCCCGTTGTCGGCCGTCACTCATTCATGGCCAGAAGTTGTGGTGACGACATGACCAAGCCAAATCTTCTTCGAGGATCTTCCGCGGATAGCTGCCTTCTACGCACCAGGCAGTGTGCGCTCATCGCGTGTTTGTCCGGCCAAGGGGGGCATGCACATTGTGCACACTTTTGTGCACGGGCGGCCTTTGGACCTTCACTTTGGTCCCTATCCTCGTGACTTCATGCGGTTCTCTGTTGCACGCGACCTGACTTTGCGGCCCAGACCGTCGGTTTCGTAGGACGTTCCGGGTTCAGCGGGAACGTCTTTGGGACTATGTGCGGCTGGCGTACGATTCCGTCGACAGAGTGCAGGTGTGTGGGATCCGGAACTTCTTCCGCGGCTATCGACATGATTACCTGAGCCTGCTCTTGGCCCTGGTCCTCCACGATTCCTCAGGTGCGTCGTCAGATGCCTGCATCAACGGCTTTGTGTAGACGAGCGTGGATGACCGGAAACGAAGGCGCCGTCGCGGACGTTGGGGATTGCCGGCGTCGGACGTCGTCGGTGAATGCCCGCGGGGCTCGGCCTGGGAAGTGCCAGTGAGGGACTGCAGCGGGACTTCTGGTCCGTAGGAGGCTGTTTGGGGCTGGTATTCGGCGATTGATGAAGGCCTTAGGATCCAGGCTGCACTGATAGGCATGCCGAACTCTGCCAACTGTTGGGCGAGTTCGTGAATGAGGCTTTCGTGCGGCCAGTAGCCCAGGCTGCGGCCACTCAACCGCGTGCTTCCGTAGGTGCGCGCACTTTTTGTTGTGCAGGCTATCTTCCGACGTAGAGCCCAGACTCCGTTGTCGAGTTGCATCAGCGGAAGGGGATGCTTGAAAAATCGGTGGCGTAGACCTGTGTAACGCGCCTTCCGGGCCTGGTCCGCTGCGTCAGGATGGGGCAGTCGCCAGTTTGCTCGTGACGATTATCCATGTCGCAAACGCTGCGTACACAAAGGTCCAGGGAGTAATCTGCGGCTGCGTTGGTCACTAATCCAGCGGAAGGGTGATGGTCACCCGTGTGCCGTGGCCGGGGCCGGAGTCAATGGCGATCGTGCCCCCGGCCTCGTGCACAGCGATGCTCATGAGGCGCACACCGAACCCGTGTCGTCTCCCACTAAGGGACTGGGTATCGAATCCGGCCCCGTCGTCCATGATGTCCAGCCGGATGCCGTGGTAGACGGCTGCCAGCCGGATGGTAAGTCGGGTGGCATGGGCGTATTTGTACGCGTTGCTGAGCGATTCCTGCGCGGCGTGATAGAGCAGGGCTGCGCAGGCTGCCGGTATTTCGATGCCGTGGTGCGGTGTTTCCCACCGGACCGAGGTTCCTGACCTACGCAGGGGAGTGGTCAGCCTATCGATACAACCGGCAAGTCCCAGGGCGTGGAAGTCAACGGGGCGGTCATCGGTGATGACGTTGACGCTGACTTCGTCCAGCGTTGGTGTTTGATTCACGATTCTTCCCGCTTCCTGGCAGCCCCTTGTTGCCTTCTTCGCGAATTGGATCAAGCTTGATCCGGCGTGCGCTTGGGTTAAGAGTGCCTAGTCAGCATCAAGGATTCCGAAGCGTATCCACACCTCTGATGCAGGGTTCTGGCGGGATTCGGCAAGCATGACCTTGGAGGGTGGGTTTTTCTCCGGAAGGCGGCAGCAAACGACTCGTTTGGCCCTCGGCACACACCGTAGCCCGTTGCCGGGTTCGTTAGGAGACGGAGTACGTGACCGTTGCAGTGGAGGCATCCACCACGCCCTCGGTTGGCACCTGCGGGCTGAGGCCGGCATCCCAGGTCGCCGCGTTGTTGCCGGTTACACATGTGGCAGTCTGAATGATCTTGGGCGCGGTCGGATCCGTTGCCGGGGACGCGGGCACTGAGACGGTGCCGGTTGCGGTGGCCGCCGTCGGGGTGTTGGTGGCTCCTGCGGCGGAAAGACGGGCTCCGGTCGCTTCGCCCGTGAAGTCCATGAGGAGCACCGAGGTACTCCAGCCGGCAGTGCTGGCTCCGTTGTCGGTCACCGTGATGCCGCGTTGATCGTCATCCTTCCCGCACCGCAGACAGCGTTTGTATAAACTCCCGTCTTCGGCGTGTTCAATATGCCATTCGTGCCGAATGTTCAGCTTGCACATTAGGGCCTGTAGCATGGCCTTTCTCCGATCCACCGAGCCGCTGCTCTGACAATTCAATAATGGCCTTTCGTACTGCCCCAGGAAACTGATGAATTCCGAAGCGGGGCAGACGACTCCTCCCGATGGCCGTTGCGCGGTCACGATCGCACGGCGCCGCTACCTGCCCAACCAGGAGTTCGCGCCGGCCTTCCACTGTCCCGGGGCACGTTTGCAGTGATAAACCAATCAGAGCGGTCACTCCGCTGGAAAAGATCGCCGCCAACCGACGCTACTTGCGGCTGATTCTTCTGATCGGATGCGCGTTTCGCTCGCCCAATGAAGCCGGGCAGCAAAGGTCGATAACCGGCCTTACGTAAGGTTTCTTGGGCATCTTGGTCGAGGCTAGGTGGCAGTGCGGTTCGCCAGTCGCCCCCAGAGCCGGTGAAGTTGGGGCATGATGCCGTAGATAACGATGGGAACCGCAATAGTAGCCAGGACAAAGGTCCGCAGGACTGGGTGCAGGGTGGCGAGCCAGTCTCCGAACACGATGTTTATGGCTGTCAGAGTGGGGAAGACAGCGAGCCAGATCATCAGCGCCAGCTGGTGTTTTGTTGGCGGTGCAGAGCGGGTGGTTGTCGAGGTGCTGGGCACGGGAGCTCCTTAGTAGCTTTTGATTGAGTTGGGGAGTTGCTGGGCGGGGGAAAAACGTGGGTTTAGAAGCCCATGTTGAAGGCCTTGACGGCGTGCCTGACGTCCTGGTCGACCAGGTCGGCGTTGATGCGATGGCGGCGGCGGATCCTTCGCCGGCAACGGTTATGACTTGTGCCCGGGGGTTGGCCACGTTGCCTGCTATCCATACCCCCGGCACGGTGGTTTGGCCCGTGCCGTCTTTGACGGCCCACCCGGTTTCGTCTATTTCGCAGCCGAGGCCGATGAGTAGGTCATTGTTGGCAACGAACCGCGGTGGAACGAACAGGACATTGCGCGGGATGGTCGTGCCGTCGTCCGTCTCGATGCCTAGCAGGTGGTCGTCTTCGGTCAGGATCCGGGTGATGTCGCCTTCGACGACTCCGATGGCACGGGCGACCAGTTCTGAGCGCTGAAGGGGTGTCAGGAACCCTGTTGGTACGAACAGTACGACGTCCTTTGCCCATTGACGGACGATTTGTGCGTAACGGACGGTTTCTGGGGAACCGCCCAGTACGCCCAGCTGCTGGTCACGGACTTCATAGCCATGGCAGTAGGGGCAGTGGAGGACATCCCGCGCCCACCGGTCGGCAAGGCCCGGGATAGAGGGCAGTTCATCACGAAGCCCTGTGGCAACGAGGAGCCGCCGGGTGGAAATGCGCCGGCCGTCTGACAGCAGCACCCGAAAGCCCGAGCGGCCGGCCGGGACCAGTTCAGTGACAACACCTCCAACGATTTCGCCACCGTAGCCTTCCACCTCGTCCCGTCCCAGGGACAGGAGTTCTCCCGGTGGCAGGCCGTCGCGGGAAAGGAAGCCATGCATGTGCTCGGCAGGGGCATTCCGTGGTGCACCGGAATCGACCACCAGGACTTTGCGGCGGGCTCTGGTCAGCACCAGGGCCGCCGATAAGCCGGCGGCTCCACCGCCTACTATCACTACGTCGTATTCATTCATGGCTTCAGGTTCATCCGGAATTCCAGTCTCGACAACAATCGTTGCTGTTTCCGGGAAACGGGGGTTTGATAAGCCTGTGAATGACCAACCAACTGTTATTGCCGCTGCTCTGGACCAGGTGGGCGTGCGGCTCAAGCGTCTTCGCATGCAGCGCGGCGTGACGTTGACGAGTCTCGCAGCAGCCACTGGTATTTCGAAGAGCACGTTGTCGCGGCTGGAGTCCGGCCAGCGGCGCCCGAGCCTGGAGCTGCTCCTGCCGTTGGCCCAGGCTTATCGCGTGCCCTTGGATGAGCTGGTCGGCGCACCGGAAGTCGGTGATCCCCGTATCCGCCTTAAGCCCCGAAACGCCAACGGGCGTACGGTCATTCCGCTGACCCGCCAGCCGGGAGGCATGCAGGCCTGGAAGATCATTCCGACGTCCAAGATCGAGCCCGTCCTGAAGACTCACGAAGGCTACGAGTGGCTTTATGTCCTTTCGGGGCGGATGCGCCTTGTGCTCGGTGACCATGACCTGGTCCTGGGGCCGGGAGAGGTGGCCGAGTTCGATACCCACGTTCCCCATTGGTTCGGCAGCACGGGGGATCAGCAGGCAGAAGTACTTAGTGTCTTTGGCGGCCAGGGCGAGAGGATGCACGTCCGCGCGAAGGCGAACAAGCAGCGTCACGACCAGCACGGCCGGCCCGTCTGAGAAGGCCGGCCGTGAGGCTTTTTTCGCGGTGTTGGGGGTTTAGCGGATGGTGAGCTTCCGGCCTTTGATAAGGAGCCAGAAGATCCCGGCCGTTTCTCCGATGATGGCGAACAGTCCGTACATCGGGGTGAATCCGTTGACGAACGCGACGCCGATGGCGTCGATGATGTATCCGGTGCCGGAGATGACGAGAAGTACACCGAAGACTTTGGGTACGAAGGTCGAGCGGAATTCCAGGTAACCGATCAGGATGAGGTACAGGCCGAAAAGGCCGAGGCTGACGAGCCAGATCGTTCGGAATGATTCGATGGCGTGCAGTGCCAGTTCGGGTTGATCGAGAAGGGTGTAGGCGTAGGCCAGGTGGCCGGTTGCGACTGTGAAGAGCGCTGCGAAGGTGATACGCATCCATGCGGCAACGGCTGACAGTTTCCGGTTCACGTTCTTGAAGAGCGCGAACCAGGCAACTGCAGCCAGGACGTCGATGAGCGTGACCAGGAAGATGGCGAGAACACCGGCCTGGTACACCATGCCGGACTGTGAGATGTCCGCGGACGTTTTGGCGGCGTCGCCTGGGGTGATGAGGGGTACGACGCCGCCGAAGTAGCCGGCCGTCATCAGGACCACCATGGCCAGCAGGCCGAGGCCGGAGACGAGGCTGGCGGTGGCGGGGGACCAGGTGCGGAAGTCCAGACTGGACCTTTGGTGCGAGACCGGTGCAGCGGTGGGGGTTGTGGCCAGGTTGCTCATCATTCTTCCTTACGGTGTAAGCTTATGATGGAAGTAACATACGCTTACGGTGTAAGTTTATCAATGGACTCACGGTGGAAGGGTGGAAGATGCCGGCGAAGAGTGTCCAGCGACCTGAAGGCCGGGCCCGGTTAAACCGGAAGCGGGTGTTGCAGACAGCGATCAGACTGGCGGATGAGGAGGGCATCGAGAAGCTCTCCATGCGGCGGCTGGGGGTGGGGCTGGGGGTGGAAGCGATGTCGCTGTACAACCATGTCTCTAACAAGGAGGACCTGCTCAACGGGATGATCGATGCCCTGTACAGCGAGATCGAGCTGCCGTCCCATGACGATGACTGGAAGACGGCCTTGCGGAAAAGGTCGGTTTCGGTGCGGGACGTCCTGCTGCGCCATCCGTGGGCCAACGGTCTGATGGACTCCGGAACCAGCCCTGGTCCCGGGACTTTGAGGCATCACGACAGGGTGCTCGGTACCTTCAGGAACGGGGGCTTTTCCCTGGCCATGACGGCGCACGCCTTCTCTGCGCTGGACAGCTACGTTTACGGTTACGCCAAGCAGGAAAAGGCACTGCCCTTCGACACCGAGGAACAGGCTGCCGTCATGGCCAGCGCCATGCTCGCCCAACTGCCCGCCAGCGAATACCCCTACCTTTATGAGCTCATGGGAAAACATGTGCTGCGACCCGGGTACAACTACGCCGACGAATTCAGCTTCGGCCTGGACCTGGTGCTCGACGCCTTGGAACGGGAACGCGACTTGGAGGGCGCGGACTAAGGGCAGGGGGAGTTGGCCCTACACAGCACCAGCCGGCCGCCGTATAGTTCACACAATGGCGATGAGCATGCTTGCCACGAAGTTCCATGTTCCGGCCCCGCGGCGCCACGCCGTCGCCCGCCCCAGGCTTGTCGATCCTCTGCTCTCGGAATCACGTGCAGGTCGGAAGCTCACGCTGGTTTGCGCCCCGGCCGGCTTTGGCAAGACGACGTTGCTGAGCCAGTCGGTACATCGCGTCCGGGCAGCGGAGCCCGAGGTGCGGGTTGCCTGGTTGTCCCTGGATGCGGGCGACAACGACCCTGCCCGTTTCTTAACCCATCTCATTGCCGGGATGCATGGCGTGGACGCGGACATTGGGTCCCGTGCCCAAGCGCTGCTCGACGCTACCCAGGCCGCCGCGGCGGAACCGGTTCTGGTTGCCCTCATCAACGACCTCGCCCAGGTTGGAACGTCCTTCATCGCTGTCCTCGACGACTACCATGCGATCGAAGCGCGCCCTGTTCATGACGCTGTAGCGTTCCTGCTCGACCATTCCCCGCCCCAACTGCACCTGGCCATCGCAAGCCGCTCTGACCCGCCGCTTCCTTTGTCCCGTTTAAGGGTGCGGGATCAGATGACTGAACTGCGCGCTGCCGACCTGCGCTTTTCGGCCAAGGAGGCTCAGGCCTTCCTGAATGATTGCATGGGGCTGAGCCTTTCCGCCGAGCACATTTTTGCCCTCGAAGCCCGGACGGAGGGGTGGGCGGCAGGCCTGCAGCTCGCCGCGCTGTCCCTGCGCGGGCACGCGGACGTGACAGGCTTCATCGGCGCTTTCACCGGCAGCAACCGCTTCATCCTGGATTACCTGGTCGAGGAGGTACTGCAGCGCCAGCCCGAGCACGTGCGGAGCTTCCTGATGCGTACCGCCGTCCTTGACCGACTCTCGGGTCCGCTGTGTGACGCGGTCACGGGCCAGGGCGGAAGCAGTGCTGTGCTTGATGGTTTGGAGAGGGCAAATCTGTTTGTCGTCCCCCTGGACGACCGGAGACAGTGGTATCGCTACCACCACCTCTTTGCCGACGTGCTCCGGGCACGTGCGTCGCACGAGGAACCTGATCTCCAGCAGCCGCTGCACCGGCGCGCCAGCGAGTGGTACCAGCACCATCATCTGCTGGAGGACGCACTGAAGCATGCGCTGGCGGCCGGGGACTTCGAACGGGCAGGGGCGCTGCTGGAGGCGGTAGTGCCGGCCATCCGGCGAAGCCGGCACGATGCGACCCTGCGCGGCTGGTTGGGCGCCCTTCCCAACCACGTCGTGCGCGGCAACCCGGTGCTGAGCGTCTTTTATGCCTGGCTGATGCTCACCTCCGGTGACCTGGACGCCGTCGAACAACGTCTCCAGGATGCTGAACGCGGACTCGCGGAGGCTTCCCTGGATGGGGAAAGGACGCGTAATCCCCCCGGAGGACTGAGAGCCGACAGCGAAGAGTTCCGCGCCCTGCCGGTGACCATTGCCGTCTACCGGGCAGCGCTGGCTCAGGCAGTGGGGGATGCGGCAGGGACCGCCGCCCATGCCCGGCGCGCGCTGGAACTGTGCGGGCCGGGTGATCATCTGTCGCGGGCCGCGGCGGCAGGGTTCCTCGGGCTGGCCGCGTGGGCCCGCGGTGATCTCGACATGGCAGTGCCCACCTTCGCCGACGTGGCCCCGAACTTGCATGCTGCAGGAAATATCGCCGACGAACTCGCCAGCACCATGGTTCTGGCGGACCTGTGGATGGCCAGGGGCAGCCTGACCGAGGCGCGCCGTCTTCTGGAACAAGCCATTACGGCCGCAGACTCTGCAGGCATATCCACTGGCCCGCCAACTGCCGACCTCCATGTGGGAATCAGCGCCCTGCACTGTGAGACCGGGGCGCTGGCTGCCGCGAAACAACACCTGGAAATGGGCATTGCGCTCGGCGAGGCGGCGTCGCTGCCGGAGAACCGGTACCGCCGCTTCGTCGTGATGGCACGCCTTGAGTACCTGTCCGGAGATCCTGACCGTGCCATCGGGCTGCTGGAGGAGGCCGAGCGGCGTTATCTGCGGGGGTTCTTTCCCGATGTCCGGCCGATCCCGGCGATGAAGGCGCGGATCTGGATCGGGCAAGGGGCCCTGCGGGAAGCCTGGGCCTGGGCCCGGGCACGGAACCTCACTGCCGGTGATGAGCTGAGCTATCTGCGGGAATTCGAGCACCTCACCCTCGCCCGCCTGCTTATCGCTCAACACGAAGCAGACCCGCCCAACGGCTCCCTCGGCGACGTCCTCTATCTGCTCGACCGGTTGCTTCAGGTCGCCCAAACCGACGGCCGAGGTGGCAGCGTCACCGAGATCCTCGTACTCAAGGCAAGGGCGTACCAGGTCCAGGGCCGAGCGGGTTTGGCGCTCGAGGCCCTGGAACAGGCACTCAAACGCACCGCAGCCGAAGGCCACGTACGGCTGTTCCTGGATGAAGGCGCACCCATGATCGCTTTGCTGCACAAGGCCACCGCAGAGCGAATCTGTCCCAGCTACGTCAGCCAACTGCTCCACGCAGGCAACACCGGGGAAACGCCCGCTGCCACGTCTCCCGGCAGGGACGCCCTTAACGTCCAGCTCAGCGATCGGGAACTCCAGGTGCTCCGGCTGCTCGACTCTTCCCTGAGCGGGCCGGAGGTTGCCCGGCAGTTGTTCGTCTCACTCAACACACTCAGGACCCATACCCGGCACATCTTCGAAAAGCTCCAGGTGAACAACCGGGCGGAGGCCGTTCGCCGCGCCCGCGAACACGGGCTCCTCTGACCAAGCAGCCCCTCTGAATCACCACTCCGGTCACCACATGTGGTGATGCCCTGTCGCCACGGGCATGCGTAGCTTTAGAATCGTCCCCGGCACCCGCCCCGGACTCACCAGAAATGGGAGCGCGGAAATGACCATCACCCCGTCCAAACTCAGCGGAGCGGCCGGCGTTGCCGCCATAGCCGCCGGACTGCTGTATGTATCGATACAGTTCGTCCACCCGGCGGAGGAAGTCGCGAACGTCACCGGCAGCACTTGGGCCATCGTGCATTACCTGACCGTGTTGATGGGTGTCCTCGGCCTCGCCGGAATCACCGGGATGTATCTCAAGCAGGTGAAGGAGACGGGGCTGCTGGGGCTGTCCGGCTTCCTTCTGCTCGGCCTGTTCTATTTGACCGTCATAGCGAACTCGTTCGTGGAGGCCTTCGTGCTGCCGCCGCTGGCCGAGCAGGCTCCGCACATTGCAACGGACATCCTCGGCATCTTCGGCGGTGCCGCAGCTGACGGGAGCCTGGGTCCTCTGGAGGGGATCAGCACGTTCGCCTTCGCGGTCTACTTCCTCGGCGGACTGACCTTCGGCATCGCCATCTTTCGGGCCCGGATCCTCGCCCGCTGGGCGGGCATCCTGCTGGCCGTGGGATCAGTCTCTACCGCCCTGCTTCCGCTGTTTCCCCACGCGGTGGGACGCTTCGCCGCCCTTCCCGTAGGTATCGCTGTGGCGTGGCTGGGTTACTCACTGTGGGTCAGTGCCCGCCAAACGGTTTCCCTGGCTGCAGGGACCGTCGTCGCGGGTCGTGGCCGGGCTGTCGCTAAGTGACGATCAGAAACGGGATGTGTGATGGACGGCAAGGACAGTGCAGGGGCTGGACCATCCCCTGCGCGAAGCCAGAGGAAAGGACGGCGTCAAACACCAGGTGCCGGGCTCCTCATCACCGGCCTGATCGCCCTGGGCCTCGTTCCGGTACTGGCGGACACTCTAAGGCGCATCGCGCTTTCCCTGGGCACCGCGGACGGGTCCACCGATACCGGAAGCCACCCTCTATCTTTGCCGGTGGCCGTCCACATCATCACCGCCACCATCTTTGTGATTCCCGGTGCCTTCCAGTTCTCGCCGAGCTTCCGGCGCCGCAAGCCAGCCTGGCACCGGATGGCCGGGCGGGTCCTGGTCGTGGTGGGGATGCTGGTGGCCCTGTCGGGTCTTTGGCTGAACCAGTTCGTTTCCTTTCCGGCCGGGTCAGGGGAACTGCTGTACGTGTTCCGTTGGCTTGCCGGGCTGGGAATGGCACTATGCATCGTTATTGGCTTCGCCGCTGTCCGCCGCCAGGACATCACGCGGCACCGGCAGTGGATGATCCGGGCCTACGCCTTGGGGCTGGGCGCGGGCACCCAGGTATTCACTTTGGGGTTCGGTGAGGCGATCTTTGGGAAAACGGCGCTCACCGGTGCGCTTCTCAACGGGGCCGGCTGGATTATCAATCTTGCCGCCGCCGAATGGGCCATCCGCCGACGAAGGCCGTGGAAGCACGCCGGTAGTGACACAGCGAAGGTTCCGGTACCGTGACCGGCCCCATGCCCCACGGGGACGAACCCGGCCACTACGAGCTCCGGGTGGAAGGGCACCTCGATGATTACTGGGTGGAATGGTTCGAGCACTTCGAACTCACCCGCGCAAGTGACGGTACGACAGCTCTCCGCGGCCCGGTGACGGACCAGGCCGCACTGCACAGCGTCCTCAACAAGGTCCGCGACCTCGGCATGGTCCTCATCTCCGTACAAATGATCGGCCCTCCAGCCGGCTCGGTCGGTGATCACTGAACAAACCGCCGTGTACCCGTTTTGGCAACAAAACTTTGCTGCCGCCGCACAGCGGCGCACCCTCAAGGAATGAACATCCCTCAGTTTTCCCGGCAAGTGAGCAAGGAGCCTGCAATGTCATTACCGGCGACGTCCACACCCAACCCGAAGACCGTGACGGGCCCCGCGGAGGAGCTGTCCCTGCAGCGTCTATACCTGTTGCGTGGCGGCTACCTGCTGATGGCGCTCGGCCTGGCGATCACTCGGTGGCCCCTGCTGACCGGGCACGACGCTTCCTGGCCGCTGATGGACGGGGTTGTGGTGTGCATGCTCGTCGCTCAGTCCCTGCTGTTCTTCCTCGGTGTCCGCTACCCCGTAAAGCTGATCCCGATCCTGCTGTTCGAAATGACATGGAAAGTGATCTGGCTCAGCACTGTGGCGCTGCCCCTATGGATCGCCGGCGAGCTCAACGACGCCACCGCCACTGTCGCCATCAACTGCTCCCTTGTCGTGATCGTCGTGCTCATCCTTCCCTGGCCGTACTTGGTCCGGCAGTACGTGATCAGAAGCGGTGACCGCTGGCTGCCCGACGTCCGCTGACACCCCTCCTAACAGGAGACAAATCATCATGATTACCACTGAACCCGAAACCACGAAGGTGCCTCTGGTGTCCCACCGGAAGACCTCGCTGGCCGCCGGCACGTTTTACCTCCTCACGTTCGTGTCCATCCCTACCCTCTTCCTTTGTGACCGTGTACAGACAGACGCTGGATTCATCACCGGTCCCGGCCCCGACACCCTGGTCGTCGTCGGCGGGCTGTTGGAGGTCATCGTTGCCCTGGCCTGCATCGGAACCGGTGTCGCGCTGTATCCGGTGGTCAAGCGACAGAACGAAGGGGTCGCGCTCGGGTTCGTCGGGGCGCGGATCCTGGAGGCAGGGGCTATCTTCGCCGGGGTCGCGGTGCTCAAGTCAATCGTTACCCTCCGCCAGGCCCGCGCCGGAGAGGAAGCGCTCATCACCGGTCAGGCACTGCTCGCCCAGCATGCCCGGACCACACTGCTCGGACAAAGCCTGATACCTGCGTTCAACGCACTGCTGCTCGGCTCACTCATGTACAAATCCCGTCTGCTGCCCCGGGCGTTGCCGGTCTTCGGATTAATCGGGGCGCCGCTGCTCATCGCCGGGGCAGTCGGCATGCTCTTTGGCCTGTGGGGTCCGGTATCGCCGCTGGCCGGATTCGGTGCCCTGTTCCTGGCCATCTGGGAGTTCGGGATGGGCATCTGGCTGGTCCTCAGGGGATTCAACCCCGACGCCGTCGCCAGGCTCACCGCAACAGGTACCGGCACGCGCGGCGGGACCGGGCGATGAAAGCCGCCGTATACCGCCGCTTCGGCGGCCCGGAGGTGGTCCGGCTCGAGGAACAGCCCAAACCCGCCCCTCGGCGCGGCGAGCTGCTGGTCAAGGTCCAGGCAGCCACTGTCAGCGCCGCTGACTACCGGGCCCGGACCAAACACGTTCCAAAAGGGCTGAAGCTTCTCAGCTCGATCACCCTCGGATTTATCACCCCGCGCATCCCGGTCCTGGGCATGGACATCGCCGGCGTCGTCGAATCAGTCGGTCCCGACGTCGCCCGCTTCAAGCCCGGTGACGAGGTGATCGCGATGCTGGGTGGGACATTTGGCGGCCACGCCGAATACGTCACCGTCCCGCAGGACGGGGCCATCACAACAAAGCCGCCGAACCTGACTTTCGAGGAAGCCGCGTCGCTGGTCTTCGGCGGGATCACCGCCCAGGCGTTCCTCGGCAGGACCGGCATGGGTCCCGGGACGTCGGTGCTCGTCAACGGGGCCTCGGGCGCCGTCGGGACCGCAGCCGTGCAGCTCGCCAACACTGCAGGTGCCCACGTCACCGCAGTGTGCAGCGGCACCAACGCTGACCTGGTTCGGTCCCTTGGCGCCGAGACGGTAGTGGACTACACCAAGGAAGACTTCACCCAGGAGACGGCAGCTTACGACGTCATCGTGGACTGTGTCGGCAACGTACCGTTCCGGCAATTGCAGCCGCTCATCAAGCCCGGGGGAGCGCTGCTGTCTGTCATTGCCGACCTCATCGGGGTTCTGGCCGCAGGTCTGCGCTCACGCCGGACCGGCACGCACATCACCGCCGGCAACGTCCCGTTCATCGCCGCTGATCTCGCCCACATCGCACAGCTGGCAGAGTCCGGCCAACTCCGCCCCGTCATCGACCGCTCCTTCGACCTCACCGACATCGCCCAGGCACACCGGCACGTCAGCACAGGCCGGAAAAGAGGCAACGTCGTTGTCCGAGTAGCTGTTGCATCCACGCGCCGGCCGTCAGTCGAATAGGCCTTTCCGTCCAGACAGCCCTCAAAGTGCCGTGAACCTATACTTAGCTCTCACGACCAGGAGCTAGTCAAGGCAGAGAACATAGCAACAGGCGGGCCTCACACTGTTTGGGACTGCCTTAACCACGAGGACGTACATGAGCGCAGAATTTGCCCGGGGCATCGACCGTTTCACCGTGACACAGAAGCTCACCCTGATGGTGAACCGGTACGAAATACGTTCCGTGACCGGAGACGGGCAACCGGGGCACCTGCTCGCCGTCGCTCAGCAGAAGCGTGCAGCTTTCAAGGAGCAGGTGACCTTCTACCAGGACGAGTCAAGGACCATACCGCTTTTCTCCTTCAAGGCTCGGCAACGCCTCGACCTCGGCGCGACGTACGACGTGCTGGACGCCAATGGACAACCGATCGGCAGCTTCCGGAAAGACTTTGGCAAGTCCCTGCTCCGATCGACCTGGCACCTCGAAGCGTCCGGACTCAAAGTCACTGGAAGTGAGCGCAGCCTCGGCGTCGCCATCGGCCGGCGCATATGGGAAGCGACGCCTCTGGGAGACGCGATCCCGTCGCCCTTCCGCTTCCACTTCGACTTTATCGACTCGAACGGAGAAGTGCTCATGACATCGGAACGGGGACGGTCCCTGCGCGACCGCTACCTCATCACCCTCCCAGGCGCTCGACTCGACGGCCGGGTTGCGGCGGCGATGGCAGTGGCACTGGATGCTCTCCAGTCCCGATAGATCCGCCAAAGCGATGGCAAGAGACCACGCGCTACCCCAGCGGCGAGGGAAGGTGTCACCGATCAGCAGACGTGATCGGCTAAAGCCAGGAGAAGACTGCTGTCTTAGGGGGCTAACCGGCCGGCGTCAGGCCCGTCATTTCGCCGCTGACTTTCCATAGCTGGGACGCCGTTGCCTGGTCGTAGCTGGGGTTGGAGGATCGGCGGGGCCTGCGTCGGGCGAAGAAGCGCCCGTTGACGTCGGTGAGGTCCGGAGCGGAGGCCAGATGGGTTGTGGTTTTGGCGCCTTGGTCTGCTGTCAGCATGAACGGGCGCAGTAGCGGGACGGGCAGCCGCCGGGCACGTCCTGGGTCCTCCGCTCCGAACCCCGTGCTGACTATGCCCGGGTGCAGGACATTGGCTGTTACTGAGGTGCCTTGCAGTCTTCTGGCCAGTTCGTAGGTGAACAGGAGGTTCGCGAGTTTGGACTGGTTGTACGCAGTGCCGCCGGAATAGGAGTGCTCGCCCTGAAGGTCATTGAAGTTGATGCGCCCCAGGGCCTGTGCGTTGGAGGATACCGTGATTACCCGCGCGGAACCGCCCAGTTGCAGCCGCTCCAGGAGCAGATTGGTGAGCAGGAACGGCGAAAGATGGTTCAGGGCGAAGGTGTGTTCGATTCCGTCTGCTGTTGTGTGGCGGGTGTTCCAGTACCCGCCGGCATTGTTGATCAGGACATCGATGCGGGGGAGGGCGCTGAGCAGTTCGCCGGCGAGCCGCCGTATCTGGGCCTGGGAAGACAGGTCGGTTACGAAGGCGTCTACTTTTCCGCCGCCTGCCATACGGACCGCTCGGGCGGCTTTGTACGTGCGTTGGGGGTCGCGGCCAATGATGCCGACGTGTGCTCCCAGCAGGGCCAGGCCATGGGCGTAGCTCTGCCGATGCCTCCGGTGGCGCCGGTGATGACCACTGTCCTGCCTTCCATTGGGCGGCTTTGATGCTGCTTCAAGATCGTGCTCGTTCCGGATGGGGCCGGCTGGTGGTGGTGTAACTGTTCAGTGTTTCTGCGATGGCTTGGTCCAGGGGCGTGGCTGCGACGCCCAGCCTTGTGGTGATTTTGCTGCTGTCGACAATGAAGGGCTCTTCGAACTGGTACTGCATTTCGAGGAGTTCCCGCACCACGGGGCTGGTGATGGCCAGGGCGCGCAGGAGAAGTGGCGGGACGGTGCGGATCCTGGTTCGGTGCTGGCCGGCCTGACGGTAGATGGTGTCGACGAGTTCCTGGGTGCTGCGGGTTTGAGGGTCGTTGGGCAGGTGCCAGATTTCCCCGGGCGCGTCCGGGTGTTCACCCAGGACGGCAAGGCCTTCACCGATGTCCGGAATGTAGGTATAGGTGTGAGGTTGGTGCCGGTGGCCCAGGACGATGCTGGTTTTCCCGGCCCGGGCTGCGGGGAAGACCCGGTCGCCGAGGTTTGATTGTGCTCCGCCGCGGGGTCCGAAGTAATCCGAGGCGCGGCCGATGGCAACTTCTACCCGGCCGGCACGGTGGGCGCCCAGGAGTTCTTCTGCCATTTCGGCGCGGAGCCGGCCCTTGATCGTGTGTGCGTTGTTGGGTCGGTCCTCGGTCAGTGGACGTCCTGCCGGGCGCCCGTACATGTAGACGTTTTCCATGCTGACCAGCCGGGCGCCTGCTGTTTCCGCGGCCGCCAGCACTCCGGCCTGCAATGCGGGGAAACGCGCGCTCCACTGGTGGTAGGGCGGGTTCATCGTCTGATACACCACGGCGGCACCCTCGGCTGCACGGACGGCGAAGACCGGGTCGGCGGCGTCTCCGGCGACAACTTCGACGTCCTTGGGTACCTGCGCTTTGCCAGAGCGGTTGACCATGCGGACGGTGCGGCCCCGGCGGCGGAGGGAGTCCAAGGTGGCCCGCCCGATGGCGCCGGTGCCGAAGATGACGTGCAGGTCGGTAGTCATGAGGGAACCTTTGCCGTGGTCGGGGTAATGGTGGGCTGGTTGGACGGCGCGACCGGCAGCAGCCGGTTCAGGATGAGGCCGGTAGCGGCGGTGACGAGGACTGCTCCGCTGGCGCCGAAAATGATGAACTGCTGATCGACAGCGATTTTGGCCAGGGTGGTGACCGTCCAGCCGAGGCTCCACAGGGCAGGCATTGCCGCTGCCCAGATCCAGCGGCGACGGCCCAACTGCTGGGGCAGGGCAAGCGCCTGGGCGACACCCAGGACAAGCCCGTTCAGTGCTCCCATCAGGGCAAGGTCAGGAAGGCCGGTGCGGTAGCCTACGGCCGCGGCGCCCAGGGCCAGCCCGGCACTCATGCCCAGGACGGTCGTCGGGACCCAGATGGCTGGCCGGACCCTGTGGCTGCTGGTCAGGGCCTGTCCGGCGCCGATGATGAGGCCGGCGATGGCCCCGCCGATGACCGCGGAGAGCCGGTCGTCGATGCGGCCACTGACAATGGTGCCGGCGTATCCTCCCACCGGCAGTGCCAGGAAGCCGGAGGTCCACAGCAACCAGGCCCGGATAGGGATTGCCCGCGAAGTCTGAGTGTGGGTCATAGTGTCAGTTCCTTAGGCAATGCCGTGATGGGCAGAATGGACGTGCGAGGTGGGAGCGGGACTTGCAGCCCCTGATCGCCTGATCAGGATGCTGATGCCGAGCAGGGCGATCCAAAGGCCCCAACCGGTGCTGCCGAGAAGGCCGGCGAGGTCCCAGACGGGGAATCCCGGGATGGCGGTGGCAAGGATGTCGCCTTGGTTGAGAAGATAGACGCTGCTGGCCAAGAGGCCGAGGGCGCCGATCCATCGGGGAAGAACTCCGCTGCGCAGGATCACGATGCTGACAGCGGCGGACCATCCGATCACCAGAAGCTGGCCCAGGTGCTCGCCCAGCAGCGCCCCGCCGAACTGGTGCTGTGCTGTCCAGGCAGCGGCCACCGCAGCCCGAGTCTGCCCGTCCCCTGTCGCGTAGGTGCTTGCCAGCGCCGGGACGACGAACACCCAGCGCAGGAACCCGATGAGTGATAGGAGCACAGAGGCAGCTCCGGCATAAGTGGCAACCTTTACAACGGGATTCCCCCGAAGACCGAGTGCGGCCGGCAGAAGCAGGATCGGGATGGCGAGGAGCCCGTAGGTCCAGGCCGCCGCGAACCAGGCCCACACGAGCGCAGGGCCGCCGGCGGTAAAGGCAGGCAGCACCACCTCGGCCGGCTCCCGCAGCACGTCCGGCCAGTCAAACATCACTGACAGCGCTGTAGCTGCTGCCGCGAACGCCAGGGCACTGAGGGCGAAAAGCCCGCCGGTGGCAATGCGGATTCCCGAGGTTGGGGTGGTGGTCATGGTGTTCCTGCCTATTTCTGTACGGTGTACAAACTGTACGATGTACAAATAGTGTACGCTGTACAGATGAAAGTCAAGAGAGGAATTTGATGACGGCGCAGGCACGCAGTTCGAAACCGGGGCCACGCAGGACCCTGACCGAGAGCGCCATCATGGAAGCCGCCCTTGACCTCCTCGATGAAGGCGGTGTTACTGCGGCCTCCGTACGGGGGATCGCGGGCCGGGTTGGCGTCGCCCCGAACGCCGTCTATACGTATTTTCCCGATAAGGCGGCAGTCGTCAAAGCCATTGTTGAGCACCTGCTGGGCCAGGTTGACCTGGCGGTGTTCTCGGACCGCAACGTTCCGTGGCGCCAGCGCATTGAATCCCTGGCGTTGGAACTCAGGGGGCGGCTCACTGCCCATCCGGGGGCGGTGAACCTGATGATCGGCGGACCCATGGACGGCCCGCGGGCTCTTGCCCTGAACGAACACCTCATGGAAACGCTTCGTGATTCCGGGCTCGACGCCGGTGAGGCCGCGAGGGCGTCCTACCTGCTGATCGTCTACGTCTTTGGCTCGATAGCCCTTGAAACGGCGGAGTTGGGTGACAAGCCCGGGGCATCTTCGGAGGACGAAAGAATTGCCGCCCGTCTGAAGGGGTTCTCGGCAATACCGGCCGCCGGCTACCCCCTCTCCGCCGGAGCGACAGCGGTCATGGCCACCTACGTCTCCACCCGGCAGTACACCTGGGGACTCCACAGGATTCTGGACGGGATTGCTGGAGAGTGAGCCTAAGGTTGGCTATCTCCACGTGCAGCAGATCAGGTCGGGGTGCTTGGCCGGAGGGGCCGCACCGCCCGCACTGCCTGGCCTCGTAGGGTTGACATCAGCGCCCAGGCAGGACAGTGCGGGGTGTGCTCGCTTCTCCCGCGAAGCCACTAACTTCACCGTTAGAGTCGGTGTCCTCTGAATCAGAGATGGGCATCTGGAAGGGCAGCAGTAAGGGAAGATTCACCATGTGAGTCATCACATGTGGTGATGGCCCGTCACCAGGCCCGTCGGTAGCTTCGAAGCGTCCCGACATCCTTGGGGCACAACGATTCTTCCGGGACTCGTTGTTCGTGGATTACCCAACAGACAAGAGCCTCAGATGTCCTCGAATATCCAGGTGCTGCTTCCAGCTGCGCTTATCAAAGTCTTTGCAGTTGCCGGATTCCTCTCGGCGACCATCCTTGTGCTGAACGCGGCCAAGCGTTCCGGGATTATTCCCACAACACCCTTCACCCAGCTGGCGGCACCGGTCGCTCAACTTGCCGCCATTGGTCTGGTCATCGGGATCTACCTCGTGATTTCCCGGAAGGTCGGCGTCTTGGGAATTTCCGGGGCTGCCATGTCCGTCACCGCCTTGGCAGGCCTCGTCGGAGTTGAGTTTGTCCTCAACCTTGTATTCCCCTACCTTGACCGAGACATCGTTGCAGTGCTGCGACATGGCCCGCTTGCAGTAGCCCTAACCGCAGTCTCACTACTCTTCCTGGTCGGCACGGCGATCTTCATGCTCACTCTATGGCGAACCTCAACCGCGCCGAAAGGCGCCGTTCTCCTCTACACCGCCAGCACCATCCCCATCGCCTTGCGCACGGTGTTCCCTGAAACTGTCCTTCAGCTCGGGCTGATCGGCCTGGCCGCAGCTATCTCGTGGCTCACCATCTGGATGCTTCGAAACATCCCCAGCGAAACTGCAATTGAAGTTGCCGATCGAAATCCAGCGGCAGGCGCTAATGCGAGCTGAACGAGAGAAGGACGACAACCCCCAGCCCGCCTGAAGCAGGGCTGCGATGCCTGCTTTGGGCTGTGCGGGCATCTGAGCGGTGCTGATTTCGACCGGGTAGCGACGGTTTAACGCATCGGCTCGACTACTCGGTGACCTGCGGTTCTGAGTTCTCGCTGACTCGCCCCGCTGTCAACGGCAACTTAGAAACGACCGGCGGCGGCCGGCTTGGGTCGGCGATCAGGTTGCGGCGCGTGGCAGCGAGCGTCCGTAGCGCGCCGAGTTGCTCGAACGCAATGGCGGCGTCGTCGAGCGGCTCGCCATCATCCGCTCGATCCTCCGTGAACCCGCCCTGGTTTTCGCCGGCGAACCCACCCCGCGCCTTGACCTCATTACCCAGGAAGAAACCACGTGCTGCCTGATGGAACAGGTTGGCCGCTTTGGCTGAGCACTGGTACTGGTCACCCACGATAAAGCCACGGCCGACGCGGTCAGCCACCGCAGCAGCCTCCTCGGGGCAGGGGAGGAACTGACCGAAAGGGCAAACACCTTCGTCTGAACGGCTGGTACCGCCTCGCTCATCGACACCCTGAAGACGAAACGAGTTTTCGGCTGTGCAGTACGAACGAGCTCTACGGCGCCATCGGTGCGATGCGCGGCGCCTTTCTGCTGTCCGGGACAGGACTCCGCGAGCCGCGTTCCGGCGTCGTTATGACGGATAACGGCAGCGTGCAGGAACGGTGTCAGAAGTGCTTCTTTAGGCTCGAAAACTG
>NZ_JAUSSM010000019.1 GCF_030812315.1 Arthrobacter oryzae
TATTGAGTTCTCAAACAACAGACACACCCGGCACCACCACAACCAACAACTCGGTCGCGGATCGCTCCGGAGCAACTTTCCAAACTTACCCGCTTGCTTCACCCGAGTCAAATCGGCCATCCCGACTCACTTTGCCTGCGGCAATCTGTGGAGTCTTTGCTGGCCAACTCCGGGGAGCAGCGCGGAAATAAACTCTACCACCACTTCGGCGAGGATACAAAGCGACCTCTGCCAGGGGCGCCAAAAGCCCGGGATCACTAGTATCCCGGGCTTTTGGCGGCTTTGCGCGCTAGCCCGTTATGCGCCAGCAGATGCGCTGGCCGGCTTGAAGAAGGCCGCGCCCAGTGGAGGCAACGTAACGCTCAGCGTTGCCGGCTGGCCGTTCTGCCCTTCGTCCGTAGCCGTGAGGGCGCCCTTGTTCAGGACGCCTGAACCGCCGTATACGGAGTCGTCGGTGTTGAGGACTTCCTGCCACGCGCCTGTTACCGGAACACCAAGGGTGTAGCCGTGGTGCGGGCCGCCGGAGAAGTTGATTGCACACACCAGCGGGTTGCCATCGGTATCCCACCGGATGAACGACAGGACATTGTGATCAGCGTCTCCACCGTTGATCCACTGGAAGCCGCCCGGTTCATTGTCCCGTTCGTACATCGCGGGAGTCGACGCGTAGAGCTCGTTCAGTTCCTTGGTGAGCAGCTGGACACCCCGGTGCGCCGGAATTTCCGCCAGGTACCAGTCCAGGCCATGCTGTTCGGACCATTCAGCTTCCTGGCCGAATTCAGTTCCCATGAATATCAGCTGCTTGCCGGGGTGGGCCCACTGGTAAGCCAGGAAGGCGCGGAGGTTTGCCAGCTGCTGCCAGCGGTCACCGGGCATCTTCCGGAGCATGGAGCCCTTGCCGTGCACAACTTCGTCGTGGCTGATGGGCAGGAGGAAGTTCTCAGTGAACGCGTAGACCATCGAGAAGGTGACGGTTCCGTGGTGCCACTTGCGGTTTACCGGGTCTTCCGACGCGTACTTGAGTGAGTCGTGCATCCAGCCCATGTTCCATTTGAGGCCGAAGCCCAGGCCTCCGACGCTGGTCGGGGCGGTCACTCCGGGGAAGGCAGTGGATTCCTCCGCGATCATCACCGCGCCCGGGTGGGTCTTGTACACCGTGGCGTTGGCTTCCTGCAGGAAGGAGATCGCTTCAAGGTTCTCGCGGCCACCGTACCTGTTGGGCTGCCACTGGCCTTCCTCACGCGAGTAGTCGAGGTAGAGCATCGACGCCACGGCATCCACACGAAGGCCGTCGATGTGGAACTCGTCCAGCCAGTAGAGCGCGTTGGACACCAGGAAGTTGCGGACTTCCGTGCGGCCGAAGTCGAAGATCAGCGTGCCCCAGTCCGGGTGCTCACCAAGGTTCGGGTCAGCGTGCTCGTACAGTGCCTCACCGTCGAACTGGGCCAGGGCCCAGGCATCCTTGGGGAAGTGCGCCGGCACCCAGTCAAGCAGGACGCCGATGCCCTCCTGGTGCAGCGCGTCCACGAGGAACCTGAACTCGTCCGGGTGGCCGAACCGGGACGTGGGCGCGAAGTAGGAGGTTACCTGGTAGCCCCAGGACCCGCCGAAGGGGTGCTCTGCCACCGGCATGAACTCCACGTGGGTGAAGCCAAGCCACTTGACGTACTCCACCAGCTCCTTGGCGAGTTCACGGTAGCCCAGTCCGAGACGCCACGATCCCAGGTGAACCTCGTAAACGCTCATGGGCGAGTTGTGCGGGTCCCGCTCGGCGCGGGCAGCCATCCATTCATCGTCCTTGAAGGCATAGGCCGACTCAACGACCCGGGAGGCCGTGAGCGGCGGAACCTCAGTCCCGAACGCCAGGGGATCGGCTTTTTCCACCCAATGGCCGGCTTTTGTCTTGATTTCGAACTTGTAGCACGCCCCTGCTAAAACACCCGGGATGAAGAGTTCCCAGACGCCGGAAGAGCCCAGCGAGCGCATCGAGTTCTCCCTGCCGTCCCAGGCGTTGAAGTCACCCTTGACCCGGACAGCCTGTGCATTCGGCGCCCACACAGCGAACGAGACACCGTCGACATCCCCCAGGGAGGATTTGTAGTGCTGGACGTGCGCGCCAAGCACTTCCCAAAGCTTCTCGTGGCGGCCTTCCCCGATCAGGTGGAGGTCCACTTCCCCGATTGTCGGGAGGTAGTGGTAGGGATCGTCCATTGCCTGCGGGGGCAGGCCCTCGTAGGTGACTTCCAGCCGGTAGTCGGGGACGTGGCCCGGCTGGATGGGTTCCAGCACCACTGCCCAGACGCCGTTGGCCTCGTGAGTCATGGGCGCGGTGCCTGCCGCGGTCACTACCGACACAGCCGAGGCCAGGTGCTTGACGGTGCGGATGCTGACGTGGCCGTGGTCGTCAAGGTGCGCTCCCAGGATGGAGTGCGGGGCGTGGTATTCGCCCGACGCCACTCGTGAGAGCGTCTCCGCGTCCACCTGAAGCGGCACACCGGGCCGGTCTGTACGTGCTGAGCCTGTCATTTTGTTACCTTCCGCTGCGGCTGCGGCTGAAGCGCCGGAGCCTGTACTGCTGAGGAGACGTCGTGAGGCATTTACCGGAATGTCCAGCCATCCGGGCCTGTTCCGCAACTCATAGACAACTTCATACAAAGCCTTGTCCAGCCACAATGCCACAAACAAGGGCGAGCGGCGGTCAATGGTCCCGGGCGTAATTTCGCCGTACCCCGCCAGGAACGCGTCGGCGCAGTCGTCAGCCCAGGATGCGGGTACATGGAACCCGGCCTGCTCGCGTTCGGCGGCACCGGCGGCGTAGTCGAAGGAACGCAGCATGCCGACGACGTCGCGCAGCGGCACGTCAGGAAAGTTGCGTTCCGCGATGGGCCGCAGGGGTTCGCCTTCAAAGTCCAGGATGGCCCAGCGTTCCGGCTCCCCCGGGCGCCCGGGCACTTGCAGGATCTGCCCCAGGTGGAGGTCGCCATGGATCCGCTGCAGCGCACCGGCGTTGCTTCCTTCAAGCTGGTTGAGCAGACCCGCCAGGGCGTCGTCGTACTGCCCGACGGCGGGTGCCGCTTCCGCCCAGGACTGCCGCACGCGCTGGGCTACTCCGGGGGCGATGTCCTTACCCGGGGCGGATTCCGCGGCCAGGCCCAGGGCCTCGGCCAGCCGCCGGTGCACTGTTGCAGTTGCAACGCCGAGCGCATGGGCCTCGGATGTGAAGTCCGTGCCGGAGCTGGCGGCGGCAACGGCCAGCCGCCACGCGTCCCGGCCGCCGGCCAGGAACTCATGGGCGACGGCAAGTTCACCTTGAGCGGTGCGTGGACTGTCCTCGGTGCCGTTCAGAGGGGCTTCCCACTCCCCCGTGACCCAGCCGAGGGTCGCCGGCACTTCCGATGTCCTGGCCTGCGTCAAGGCTGCGCCGATTTCCACCTCGGGGTTCCGTCCTTCGGACAGCACGCGGAAGAATTTCACAATGGCCGCAGAGCCGCCGTCGTCCACTATCACTGAACTGTTTGACTGCTCACTCGAGAGGACCTTCACCGTACCGGTGGCCGTAGGCAGCGGATAGTCGGAGGGCACCAGGTGGCCCACCGCGTTTCCTGCCGGCGAGGTGCCCCCGCTGCGCATCAGCTCCAGCCATGCCGAGACAAACACGGGGTCATGGACGCCATCGTAGATCCAGCGCCGTCCCCGCGAGGGGTCCCCTCCCTCACCAACCAGCGCAGCTTCCTTGCCGGGCAGGGGTTCGACCCGATAGCTCAGTGGGACCTGCACAACGTCGGTGCGGCTGCCGCCGTCGGCCGTGGGGTAGGTGACTGCCGCCAGGAACACCTCAAGGCCCACCTCGCCGCTGCTGTCATCCAGGCGCACGCCGCCGACAGGTGACAAGGTGAATTCTCCCGTCTTGACGGGGAACCAGCGCTGGCGCGGAAGCCAGGCCCTGAGCAGTTCGGCGAGGGATGGGTTGAGTGTGGATTGGGTCATGTCAGCCTTCGATGGACAGGACCGGGAGGGCCTGGGTGAACGGCGAGGCCGGGTTGGAGGCAGCCGAGCGGATGCGCAGCCAGAAGAAATCGTGGCTGCCGAGCGTCAGCGTGAGCAGGCCGTCGTCGCCGATTGCCGGGAACGGCTGGCCGCCGAAAACGTCCCGCAGGCCGCGGCCGGCAAACTGCGGAACCCGCAGCGTGGTGGCCACCGGGTGCTGGGAGAGATTGAACGCACACAGGATGGACTCGGCGTCCTCCCCAGCAGCGTTGTCAACCGGGATCTCCCGCAGGTAGGCAAGGACGACGTCGTGGTCCGCTTCGACGTGCTTGAAGCCCCCCAGCCCGAAAGCGGGGTGGTTTTTCCGGACGCTGAGGATCTGCCGGGTCCACCGCAGCAATGATCCGGAATGCGCGGCCTCCGCTTCCACGTTGGCCATGCCGTAGTTGTAAACGAGCGACTGGATGACCGGCAGGTAGAGCTTGCCCGGATCGGCATGGGAGAAACCTGCGTTGCGGTCCGGGTTCCACTGCATCGGCGTGCGGACGGCATCGCGGTCCTCAAGCCAGATGTTGTCGCCCATGCCGATTTCATCCCCGTAGTACAGGAAGGGGCTGCCGGGCAGCGAAAGCAGCAGGGCGTTGATGAGCTCTATCTCGGCCCGGGAGTTGTCCAGCAGCGGTGCGAGTCTGCGGCGGATGCCGATGTTGGCCCGCATGCGGGGGTCGGGAGCGTACCAGCCGAGCATGGCCGCGCGTTCGTCGGACGTGACCATCTCCAGCGTGAGCTCGTCGTGGTTCCGCAGGAACGTACCCCATTGCGCACCCTCGGGAATATCCGGCGTGTCCTTCATCGTCTCGATGATGGGCGCCGCCTTCTGGTCCCGCAGCGCGTAGTAGAGCCGCGGCATGATGGGGAAGTGGAAAGCCATGTGGCATTCGGGTTCCTCTTCGGTCCCGAAGTACTCCACCACTTCAACCGGTGGCTGGTTGGCCTCGGCGATGATGACCCTGCCCGGGTAGTTCTCGTCCACCATTTTCCGCAGCTTGCGCAGGAAGTCGTGGGTGGCGGGCAGGTTCTCGCAGTTGGTGCCCTCCTCCTCGAACAGGTAAGGGATGGCGTCGGCCCGGAACCCGTCGATGCCCTGGTCCAGCCAGAAGCGCACGACGTCGAACAGGGCGTCGATGACCTTCGGATTCTCGAAGTTCAGGTCGGGCTGGTGGCTGAAGAACCGGTGCCAGAAGAACTGCCGCCGGATGGGGTCGAACGTCCAGTTGGATTCCTCGGTGTCCACGAAGATGATGCGGGCATCCTGGTACTTCTCGTCCGTGTCGCTCCACACGTAGAAGTCACCGAACGGTCCGTCCGGGTCCTTGCGGGACTCTTGGAACCAGGGGTGCTGGTCCGAGGTGTGGTTCAGCGGCAGGTCGATGATCACCCGGACGCCACGGGCATGGGCCTCGGCCACCAGGCGCTTGAAGTCGCTGATGGTGCCGAACTCGTCGAGCACGGAGTTGTAGTCCGAGATGTCGTAGCCGCCGTC
This sequence comes from Arthrobacter oryzae, assembly GCF_030812315.1. Classification (GTDB taxonomy): domain Bacteria; phylum Actinomycetota; class Actinomycetes; order Actinomycetales; family Micrococcaceae; genus Arthrobacter; species Arthrobacter oryzae_B. The sequence continues at coordinate 5,531 of NZ_JAUSSM010000019.1, forward strand.
ACGGAGCGGGGACTGGAAGAAGGGCGGCAGCCACAGGCAGTCGACGCCCAGCCACTGCAGGTAGTCCAGCTTGTCGATGAGGCCGTGGAAGTCACCGGAGCCGTCACCGTTACCGTCGGCAAAGCCGCGGACCAGGACTTCGTAGAACACCGCCTTGCGGTACCACAGGGGATCGTGCTGGAGGCCGGGGGCGTTGAGTTCGAATGTGCCTTTGGGTGTGAAGTGATGGCTCGGGTTCTGCGGACTAAAACTCACGAATGCGACCTCCGGATATGCAGGATGTGGGCAGGTTCCAGATGCGCGTCCAGGCGCACGTAGTTGTATTCGCCCCACTCCCAGCTTTCGCCGGTAAGCAAATCATCCACCTGGAAGCCGCCGTTGTGCGTGAGGTCCTCGGAGTCGAGTTCAAGTGCCGCGAGATCCAGGGAAACGGTGCTCTCCCGGGTGCTGTGCGGATCGACGTTCACCACGATGATCAGCGTGTCCTTGGTCCCGTCCGGAAGCGTCTTGTGCTTCGAGTACACGATGGTGGCATCGTCCGTGCTGTGGTGCAGCGTCAGGTTCTGCAGGTCCCCCAGCGCGGGGTGCGCATGGCGGATTTCGTTGAGCCTGGTCAGGTACGGGGCAAGGGTACGGCCCGATTCCGCCGCCGCGTCCCAGTCCCTCGCCTTGTACTCGAACTTCTCGTTGTCGATGTACTCCTCGGCGCCGGGCCGGGCCACATGCTCGTAGAGCTCGTACCCTGCGTAGACGCCCCACAACGGGCTCGCCGTCGCTGCGAGCGCGGCACGGATCTTGAACGCGGCCGGCCCGCCGAACTGCAGGTACTCAGTGAGGATGTCCGGGGTGTTCACGAAGAAGTTCGGGCGGAAGTATGCCGGTGACTTATGGCTGACCTCGGTGAAGTACTCCTCAAGTTCGGTCTTGGTGTTCCGCCAGGTGAAGTACGTGTAGGACTGCTGGAAGCCCGCCCGCCCCAGCGCGTGCATCATGGCAGGGCGGGTAAAGGCCTCCGCCAGGAAGACCACCTCGGGGTGCTTCTTGTTGACCTTGGCGATGAGCCACTCCCAGAACCAGACCGGCTTGGTGTGCGGGTTGTCCACGCGGAAGATCTTCACGCCGTGGCTCACCCAGAGGAGCACGATCCGGAAGATCTCCTTGGACAGCCCCTCGGGATCGTTGTCGAAGTTCAGCGGGAAGATGTCCTGGTACTTCTTCGGCGGGTTTTCGGCATAGGCGATGCTGCCGTCCACCCGGGTGGTGAACCATTCCGGGTGCGACTCCACCCAGGGGTGGTCCGGCGCCGCCTGCAGGGCCAGGTCAAGTGCCACCTCGAGGCCGAGTTCCCGGGCACGGGCCACGAAGGCGTCGAAGTCCTCGAAGGTGCCCAGGTCCGGGTGGATGGCGTCGTGTCCGCCTTCCTTGGCTCCGATGGCCCACGGTGAACCTGGATCGTGGGGGCCGGCGATCAGGGTGTTGTTCGGGCCCTTGCGGTGCTGGATACCAATCGGGTGGATCGGCGGCATGTAGATGACGTCAAAGCCCATACCCGCGACGGCGTCGAGCCGCTGGGCGGCGGTCCGGAACGTTCCCGACTGCCATTCGCCCGTTGTGTGGTTGCGAACGGCCCCTTCGGAACGGGGAAAGAATTCATACCAGGCACCGCGGCCGGCCAGATCGCGTTCCACGAGCAGGGGGAAACGCTCCGAGACGGTGACGTGTTCACGGATGGGCTGGCGCTCGACGACGTCAGTCACCTCAGGGCCGAACCCGGCAGCGAGCCGCTCCTCCGGGGACAGCGACGTATCAGACAGGACCACGACGGCGGTCCGGAGCGTCCGCCGGTCGGAGGAAGGGCGGGCCGAATCTTCGGAGGCTTCGGAGAGCAGCGCAGCGCCCTCGGCCAGCATCAGTTCGACGTCGATGCCTGCTTCGACCTTGACCTCGGCGTTGTGGTGCCAGGTCCCGTACCGGTCATGCCACGCTTCAATGGCGAACGACCAGTTGCCGGTGCCGGTGGGAGTGATGATGCCTTCCCACCGGTCGGTGCCTTTTCCGCGGTCGCCGCGTGGCGGCGCCAGCCGGACGCGCTGGCGTTCCTTGCCCTTGGGATCAAACAGCACCGCGCTGACTCCGAGCTGGTCGTGTCCTTCGCGGAATGCTGTGGCGCCGACTACAAGCCCTTCACCGGGCAGCGCCTTGGCGGGAACCATACCTCCGTCCACCACTGGCTGCACGGCAGTGATCGGGAATCGGCCAAAACGCAGGCCTTCCGTGATCAGGGCCTTAGGCTTTTTGCTGGATCCGGCACTGGTTCGCGTATTAGTCGTCACGAACTCGACGTTATCTAGAAATCCCCCATTTTGCTAAGGGGACTTGCGTTTTTCTTGGAGCAATCCGTCATTTACCTAAAAGAAACCAAAACCTGTTCCTGCGGCCCATGTTGTCGGTTAGTGTGACGCAGGTGAAGGCTATCCGCAGATTTACCGTCCGAACCGTCCTACCGGAATCCATCCGGCCGCTGGCCCGGTTGGCCACTAACCTGCGGTGGTCGTGGCACCGGCCAACCCGCGAGCTTTTCGAGGGACTCAACCCCGCCATTTGGGACGAAAGCGCCCACGATCCGGTCAGCTTCCTAGGCCTCGTGAGCAGGGAAGAGCTACAGCGCCTCGCAGCGGACCAGGACGTTGTCCGCCGCGTCCAGGCCGCCGCCGAAGATCTGGACCGGTACCTCGACCAGCCGCGCTGGTACCAGGGCCTGGGCGACGACGCTCCGTCCTGCATCGCCTACTTCTCACCGGAATTCGGAATCACCGAAGTTTTGCCACAGTATTCCGGCGGCCTGGGAATTCTGGCAGGCGACCACCTAAAAGCCGCATCGGACCTCGGCGTGCCGCTCATCGGCGTCGGCCTGCTTTATCAGGCCGGCTATTTCAAACAGTCCCTCTCCCGGGATGCCTGGCAGCAGGAAACGTACCCGGTCCTTGACCCGGACGGGCTCCCGCTGACACTCCTCCGCGAGGACTCCCCCGACGGCAACGGCAAGCCCATCCAGATCTCGCTGCCGCTCCCCCACGGGCGCCGGCTGCTGGCGCACATCTGGCGTGCCGACGTCGGGCGTGTCCCCCTGCTGCTGCTCGACTCGAACGTTCCGGGCAACGACGACGCCGCCCGCGGCATCACAGACCGCCTGTACGGCGGCGGTGGCGACCACCGGCTGCAGCAGGAACTCCTGCTGGGGATGGGCGGTGTGAAGGCGCTGCGCGTCTACCAGCGCCTCACCGGATGCGCAGCGCCGGAGGTCTTCCACACCAACGAGGGCCACGCCGGTTTCCTAGGCATCGAACGCATCCAGGAGCTCATGTCTGCCGAGCGTCCGCTGAGCTGGGAAGAAGCACTGGCGGCGGGGCGTGCCTCCACCGTGTTCACGACGCACACTCCGGTACCGGCCGGCATCGACCGTTTCGAGGTCTCGCAGATCCAGCACTTCTTCGAGGGCGGTCTGGCTCCGGACGTGCCGGTGTCCAAAATCCTGGACCTGGGCCGGGAAAACTTCGCGGACGGCAATCCCTCGGTCTTCAACATGGCCGTCATGGGGCTGCGGCTGGCACAGCGCGCCAACGGCGTGGCCAAGCTCCACGGTGTGGTGTCCCGCGGAATGTTCTCGGCCCTGTGGCCGGGCTTCGACCACTCGGAAGTTCCCATCACCTCGGTGACCAACGGCGTGCACGTCCCAACGTGGGTGGACAGCCGTGTCTCCAAGCTGGCCCGTGACCAGTTCGGTGCCGAGGCGGAAGCCATGGGCCGCTGGGACCTCGCCTACAACGTCAGTGACGAGGACGTCTGGGCACTCCGTCGCGAGATGCGCGTCTCGCTCGTGGAGGACGTCCGCAAGCGCCTTCGCGCAGCGTGGAAGAAACGCGGAGCTGCCGATGCCGAGCTCGGCTGGACTGATTCGGTGCTGGACCCGGATGTCCTCACCATCGGTTTTGCCCGACGGGTACCGACGTACAAGCGGCTTACCCTGATGCTCCGCGAGCCCGCCCGGCTCAAGGCCCTGCTGCTGCACGAGACCCACCCCATCCAGCTGGTCATCGCGGGCAAATCGCACCCGGCGGATGATGCCGGCAAGAAGATGATCCAGGACCTGGTCCGGTTCACCGACGATCCCGAAGTGCGCCACCGGATCGCGTTCCTGCCCAACTACGACATCGCCATGGCGCGCACGCTCTTCCCCGGCTGCGACGTGTGGCTGAACAATCCGTTGCGCCCGCTGGAGGCCTGCGGCACGTCCGGCATGAAGGCGGCCATCAACGGTTCATTGAACCTGTCGGTGCTGGACGGCTGGTGGGATGAAATGTACGACGGCGAAAACGGCTGGGCGATCCCCACCGCCAACAACAACGCCTCGCCCGAGGAACGCGACGACATCGAAGCCGCTGCCCTCTACGAACTGCTGGAAACACAGGTGGCGCCCCGCTTCTACGGGCTCACCGTTTCCGACGCTGCCGGAGCCGCAGGGCCTTCGGAATCCGGAACGCAGAAGGTCCCCACCCACTGGGTGTCCATGATCAAGCACACCATGGCGCACCTTGGCCCGGCCGTCTCCGCTGAGCGGATGCTCCAGGACTACGTGAACATCCTCTACCGTCCCGCCGCGATTGCGGGGCGCCGGGCGGTCGCGGATTCCTTCTCCCAGGCCATTGCACTCGCAGCGTGGACGTCGCGGATCCGCGCTTCGTGGCCCCAGATCCAGGTGGAACACGTCGATTCGGTTGGCGTCTCCGAGGACCCGCAGATCGGCGACACCCTCCAGGTGAACGCCTACATCGCCCTGCACGATCTCGACCCGGACGATGTCGCCGTGGAAGTTGCATTCGGCCGCGCAGAGGAAAGCGACGAACTGGCCGATGTGACGGTGGCGGACCTGGTGCCCAAGGAAGACCTCGGCAAGGGACGTTTCCTGTTCAGCGGCTCGCTGCTGATCGACCGGTCCGGGTCCTTCGGCTACACCGTGCGGGTGCTGCCCAAGCACTCGGCTCTCGCTTCGCGGGCTGAGCTGGGGCTCATCGTCAACGCCTAAGCGTCCTGGCTTTGCTTCAGGGCACCAGCCGGCAACGCTCCCTCACTGAGGGAGCGTTGCCGGCTTAACGGCGAGAACTGCGGGAGCGTCCGGTTAGAGGCAGACTGTGATCACGGACAGGCTCTTGCCGGCGTAGCTCTCCGCGTCCTGGAGGATCTCGCAGATGATCCCGAACGAGCGGTCCGAGCGGAACACCGCCGGGACCTGCCAGATGAATGTGAGGGGTTCCTTGCCGTCGTCCGTGACCGTATCCGCGAAGTCGTGCAGCGAGTCATTGAGGGCATCGAGGTTCACGCCGTAGTGTTCAGGGAAATCCAGTACTTCCCCGAACGTGTGGAGCACCGCCTTTTTTGTGTCGGCGGCGGGGATCACCAGGACCCGGCGGCCGGCGTCGGACGCCTGCTCGCGCAGCTCATCGATGGTCCAGGTGTCAGCGGAGTAGATCTTCATTCGTGCCCTTACTTGCTTTCGACGATAAACAGAAACGATTCGTAGTGGTCCGGCGTGTAGTACTTTTCGCCGGTCTCTCCCGCTACTATCCGGCGGGCGCCACGGTCCGATTCCCCGGGGGTCCTGACGGTGAATTCCTTGTAGTAGCCGCCGGGTTTCCTCGGCAGCAGGCGCTCGAAGTTGCTGAAGACGGCGCCGTCACGCGAATACGGGTAGGGCCCGCCGCGGGCGATGAGGGCCAAGGTCTCCCGTGCCTCCGGTGGAAGGCTTGAGGCAGCAACCGCCTCCAGGCCTGAAGTGTTCGCCACCTCGGGGACAGCCGGAACCGTGGCAGTTTTTGCGGAGCCGGGACTGGCGGAGCCGGTCCCGATAGCGGACGTGCCGCCCGCCGTCGGGCTCGCCGAAACGGCCGGTCCGGCCGGGTTCTCCTGCGTGGTGGACAGCACCATGCCCAGGCCCACGACCAATATCAGGACCGCGGCCAAGGTCAGGAGCCTCGCGATCCCCCTCATGGATTCCCCATCTGCCGAGTCCTAGGTGCGGTAGATGCTGATGGTGTTGGACTGGACGACGTCGCGCTCGCCGGCGGCGACCCGCACGCCTTGGCGGCTTTCGTGGAGTTCAGACGTGGTCAGCCGGAGTTCAAAGAGCCGCCTTCCCGTGCCTTCGTCGTTGCTGATGTCGGGCAGGGTGATCTTGATGTCGTTGGCGCTGCCGTTCACCACCACGAGTCCGTCCACCTGGCCGTCGTCGGAACCCAGCAGGAGCTGGACAACCCGGTGCTGCGGATCATTCCAGCGGTCCATGGACATGGGGTTTCCGTGCTCGTCGAACCAGTGCAGATAGGCCTGCTTGTCCCGGGAGGGATAATCGTGCGGCTGGCTCGCCAGGAACTCCTTGCGGAGCCGGATGACCCGCTTCGTGCTGCGAAGCATGGCGTGGGATTCCGGCGTGCTGGTCCAGTCCAGCCACGTGATCTGGTTGTCCTGGCAGTAGGCATTGTTGTTGCCCTGCTGCGTGCGTCCGATCTCATCGCCCGCGGTGATCATGGGGATCCCCATGGACACCATCAGCGTGGCCATCAGGTTGCGGCTGGTCTGAGCCCGGCTTGCCAGGATCTCCTCGTCTTCGGTCCGGCCTTCAAAGCCGTGGTTGTAACTGCGGTTGTCTCCGTGGCCGTCGCGGTTCTGCTCACCGTTGGCCTCGTTGTGCTTGCGGTCGTAGGACACAAGATCGGCCAGTGTGAACCCGTCGTGCGCCGTGAAGAAGTTGAGCGACGCCATCCGGGAACGTCCCGATTCCGCGAAAAGGCCCGCGGAGCCGGAAATGGAGTCTGCGAGGCGGGCCACGGAACCACCCTGGCCGCCGGCGTCGATGGCGGCACGGTCGGCGACCCAGAAGGAGCGCAACGCGTCACGATAGTGGTCGTTCCAGTCAACCCACCCGGGCGGGAAGCGTCCGGTCTGCCAGCCGCCGTAGCCCACGTCCCATGGCTCGGCAATCAGCTTGACGGAGGACAGCACCGGATCCGCGGCTATGGCCACGAGGAACGGGTGGTGCGGATCGAAGTCGTTCGCGGCGTTCCGGCAGAGGGTAACCGCCAGGTCGAACCGGAAGCCGTCGATGTGGAACTCGTCCACCCAGTACCTTAGCGAGTCGAGGACCAACTGGACCACGCGGGGGTGGCCGAAGTTGAGGCTGTTGCCGCACCCGGTGGTGTCCACGTACCGGCCGTTGCCGTCGTTTCGGTAATACTGCATCTCGCCCAGCCCGCGGAAGCTGAGCGTCTGCCCGTCGGGTCCGCCTTCGGCTGTGTGGTTGTAAACCACATCGAGGATGACTTCCAGGCCCGCTGCGTGCAACAGCTTGACCATGCCTTTGAACTCGTCCTGTACCGCCTGCGGTCCGGCCTCCTGCGCGGCCCGGGTGGCATACGCCGGGTGCGGGGCAAAGAACGCCGCCGTGTTGTAGCCCCAATAGTTGGTCATGCCCAGGTTTTGGAGATGCGGCTCATCAAGATGGAAATGGACGGGCAGGAGCTGGACCGAGGTGATGCCCAGGCCCGTGAGGTGCTCAATCATGGCCGGGTGCGCCATGCCTGCGTAGGTGCCCCGGAGATTCTCGGGGATGTCCGGGTGCAGCATGCTCTGGCCGCGGACGTGTGCCTCGTAGATGATCGTGTTCCGCCACGGAATGTGCGGATTGCGGTCGTCGCGCCAGTCGAAGCTGCCGGACATCCGCACGTTGGAAAGGAACCCTTCGCGCTCATCCACGGCCCGGCCGTAAGGGTCCAGCAGCAGTGGCTGATCTCCGTCGGAATCAAAAGCCACGGTGGGCACTGATACCGGAAGGGCGTCATCTTCGGAAGAGGATCGGAACCCGTACCTCGACCCCGCGGGGAAGCCGTCCACGATACCGTGGTGGACGTCATTGGTGACGTTCGGCAGGGTTTTCAGCTGCCACGTTCCGCCGGGCGCACAGTAGGCGATTTCAAGCGTGGCCACGCCGGGTGCGTAGACCGCGACATTGGCGCAGGCACTCTGAGGATCGTCCGTTGCCGGAGAGCCCGTGCGCGGAACGCTGATACCCAGTGGAAACGGCCGGGAGGCGTCCACGGTGGAGGCTGTGTCTAGGAGTGGCATGACCATTGCTTAAATATTAGCTGTGCCACACAAATGCCCGGTATCTTCCGCAATGTGTCGGGAAATGGGCTGGCGTTGTTCAGCGTTGCATACTGGAAGAACACGCCAAGTTGGAGGTAATTGTGCGAGTTGCACTTGCTCAAGTAGTTACGGGCCGGGAGATTTCCGGGAATCTGGATCTGGTGGAAAATCTCGCCCGCCAAGCGAAAAAAGGCGGCGCGGAATTGGTTGTCTTCCCTGAAGCGACCATGCGCGCGTTCGGAAATTCGCTTCTCGATATTGCCGAGCCGCTCGACGGACCCTGGGCTACCCGCGTGCGGGAAATCGCAGCGGAGCTGGACATCGCGATCGTGGCGGGCATGTTTACGCCGGGCCAGTCCGGTCCTGCCGGCTCCGGGCAAGCCGGCAGGGAGGACAGTAATGCTGTCACGAAGGTGCGCAATACGCTGCTTGTCACCGGACCGGGTGTGGAGGCGAGCTACGACAAGATCCACCTGTTCGACGCTTTTGGCTTCGCCGAATCAGACACCGTGGAAGCCGGGACAGGACCGGTCACCTTCGAGCTCGGCGGCATCAGCTTTGGCCTGGCCACGTGCTACGACGTCCGCTTTCCTGCGCTGTTCACGGCCAACGCCGACCTTGGCGCCGAAGTAAACATCGTTTGTGCCTCCTGGGGATCAGGACCGGGAAAAGTGGACCAGTGGCGGCTGCTGGCCCGTGCCCGTGCCGTGGACACCACCACGTACGTTCTGGCCTGCGGCCAGGGCGATCCGGTAACCCAGGGCATCGAAGCCAAGGGATCGGCACCCACCGGCGTGGGGCACTCCGCCGTCGTTTCTCCACTTGGTGAGGTCATCGAAGAGCTCGACGGCGGCACCGGACTGCTGTTCGCTGACCTGGACCCCGCCGTCGTCAAGGAAGCCCGAACGAAACTCCCGGTCCTGGCCAACCGCCACGACTTCCGCTAATAGACGCTCTCTCAGATTTCGCCACAAAAACAGCAACGCTCGCTCACACTGTGAGAGAGCGTTGCTGTTTGACCCGCAGGAACTGAGAGAGCGTCACAGATTAAGCGGCAGGAAGTGAGAGAGCGTGCCTGGGGCCTACTTCGCGGCGCGCTGCCTGGAGACTTCGTACAGGGAGATGCCGACGGCCATGGAGGCGTTGAGCGATTCCATCGCGGAGTCGATCGGGATGGAGACGATCTGGTCGCAGTTCTCGCGGACCAACCGGCTCAGGCCCTTGCCTTCGGAGCCGACCACGATGCACACGGGTTCCTTGGCGAGGCTGAGGTCCGGCAGCGAAACGTCGCCGTCGCCGTCCAGGCCGAGCACGTAGATGCCCATGTTCTTGAACGCCTTCAGGGTGTTGTTCAGGTTGGCGGCGCGTGCCACCGGAACGCGGACTGCTGCTCCGGCACTGGTCTTCCAGGCCGAAGCCGTGACGCCGACGGAGCGCCGCTCCGGCACGATAACGCCGTGGCCGCTGAAGGCCGACACAGAGCGGATGATCGCGCCCAGGTTGCGGGGGTCGGTGATGCCGTCCAAGGCGACGAACAGCGGCGCGTTGGCCACGTGGCCCCGCTTCCAGCTCGCCAAGGTTTCTTCGGCCAGCTCGTACGCGTCCTGATACTCGTAGGGCGGAATCTGCAGCACGAGCCCCTGGTGGATGGCGTCGTCCGTCATCCGGTCCAGCTCGGGCTTGCCCGTTTCCATCAACGGAATGCCGCGTTCGGCCGCCAGCTTGAGGGACTCCTTGACGCGGTCATCCATTTCAATGCGGATGGCGACGTGGAGGGCCTTGGCCGGGATGCCGGCGCGCAGCGCTTCAACGACGGAGTTGCGTCCAGTGACGACTTCCTCCGTGGCCCGGCCCTTCGGACCTGAGCGGGCACCCGTGCCGCGAGCCGCGCCCGGACGCTTGGCAGCAGACCGTTCGGCGAGCTGCTTGTTCTTATGGGCCTTGTGGTACGGGCGGTCCTCCGCCTTGGGAGTAGGCCCCTTGCCTTCGAGGGCCTTGCGGCCGTGGCCACCCGTTCCGATGGTGGGGCCCTTCTTCGCTTTGACCGACCGGCGACCGTTGTTGGCCATGAGTTTCACCCTTGCTTTGTTGAGTAAGTCTGACCTCCAGTCTACTTACTCAGGTTAAATCGCCGGTCCAGCGCCCTGCCGGGCCTTCGGACTGCCACAACTCAGCCGCGCTTGAGGGTCCAGCTGGCGCCGTCCGGACCGTCCTCGACGACGACGCCAGCAGCGGCAAGCGTGTCCCGGATGGCATCCGATGCGGCCCAGTCCTTGGTGGCCCGCGCCTCCGCCCGGGCACCAAGCTGGGCCTCCACGAGGACGCCCAGGGCTGCGTCTGCCTGGTCGTCCCGTGCGGGGGCCGCGACGTCGTTCAGGCCCAGGACGCGAAGCATGTCGGTGACGGAGTGCAGCGCTGCCCTGGCTGCAGCGTTGTCGCCCGCGGTGAGCGCGGTATTGCCTGCCCGCACGGTGTCGTGAAGGACGGCCAGCGCCTGCGGAACATTCAAGTCGTCGTCCATGGCCGCAGCAAAGGCGTCCGGCACCTCGCCATGGCTGCCGAACAGGAGGGAACCGCCGTCTGACAATGCCCGCACGGCCCGGGCAACGAAGCCGTCAATCCGCTCCATCGCGGCGGAGGCTTCCTGCAGCGACGTGGGCTGGTAGTCCAGGATGGAGCGGTACTGTGCCTGGCCAAGGTAGTAGCGCACCACGCGCGGCGAAGCGATCTCAAGCATTTCGGTGGGGCTGACGGTGTTGCCGATGGACTTGGACATCTTTTCGCCCTGGTACGTCACCATGCCGTTGTGCATCCAGAAGTTGGCGAACGCGTGGCCTGCCGCCTGGGACTGAGCCATCTCGTTTTCGTGGTGCGGGAACCGGAGGTCCAGTCCCCCGCCATGGATGTCGAACTCGGTACCGAGGTATTTGGTCACCATGGCCGAGCACTCCAGATGCCAGCCCGGCCGGCCGGTGCCCCAGGGCGAAACCCAGCTGGCCGTCGTCGGCTCCCCTTCCTTGTGACCCTTCCACAGCGCAAAGTCCCTCGGGTCCTTCTTCCCGCGCGGATCGGCGTCGGCAGCGCCCTGCATTTCATCGATCTTCTGGCGGGTCAGGGACCCGTAACGGTTCCACGAGCGGACGTCGAAATAGACGTCGCCGGAATCGTCGAGGGCGGGGTAGGCATGGCCGCGATCGATCAGGCGCTGGATCAGCGAGTGCATCTCCGGGATATGGCCGGTGGCGCGCGGCTCGTACGTGGGACGGGAAACGCCCAGGGTGTCATAAGCATTGAGGAATGCCTGCTCGTAGCGGTAGGCCAGCGCCCACCATTCCTCTTCCCGGATGTCGTCCGGGCCTTCCTCGAAGTCCGGCTCAAAGGAGGCGGCTGACTTGGCGAGGATTTTGTCGTCGATGTCCGTGACGTTCCGGACCACGGTCACGCGGAATTTCCGGTATTCGAGCCAGCGGGTGAGCTGGTCAAAAGCAATGGCTGACCGAATGTGTCCGACATGCGGCAGTCCCTGCACCGTCGCGCCGCAGTAGTACAGGCTCACTTTGCCCGGTGTCAGAGGGACGAAGTCGCGGACTTCGGCGGATGCTGTGTCGTAAAAGCGCAAGGTCACCGCTCCAGATTAGCTGATCGCCATGGCCGGGCCCGGCGCCGGGCCCCCTATTTGCAGACTTCGCCGATCTTGTTGTTCTGCTCGCTCAGCTGTTGGGTCTGCTCGGCGCTTTTGGTGCCCAGCGAGGTACTGGCGACCTTCTTCATGATGTCCGCCATTTTCTGGATGGGCTCGGCAACCTCGGGGGCAACCTTGTCCGCCACTTCCTGGTAGTGCTTGGCGATCTGGTCAGCCTGCTGCTGCTCGTTTCCAGTGGGCACGAAGGTGTCCCCATTGAGGAACTTGCAGCTTTCCTCGACACTCATTTTTGGCGTTCCGCAACCGCTCAGCAACATTCCTGCAATGAGTACGACGGCGGCAAGCGGCTTCTTCACGAGGGGTCTCCTGGAGTGTTCGGCAGAGGTCTGACTCCCTTAAGCCTAGGCGAAAGGCGTGCCCGGCCTCAGCCCGCCCGGTAGACCAGCGCTGTGGCGAGGGCGGAAATGCCCTCCCCGCGTCCGGTGAAGCCGAGGCCGTCGCTGGTGGTGGCGCTGACGCTGACCGGGGCTCCGGCCGCCGCGCTGAGGACGGCTTGGGACTCCTGCCGGCGTGGACCGAATTTTGGCCTGTTGGCCACGAACTGAACCGCGATATTCCCGATCTCGAAACCTTCCGCCCTCACTATGCGCGCAGCCTCGGCGAGGAGCGTCACACCGGAGGCACCGGCGAATTCCGGGCGGTCGGTGCCGAAGTGGGTGCCGAGATCGCCGATCCCGGAGGCCGAAAAGAGGGCGTCCGCCGCGGCATGGGCCACGGGGTCGCCGTCGGAGTGGCCGGCCAGGCCCTGCTCGCCGTCCCACAGAAGGCCGCCCAGCCACAGCGCCCGCGGATTGTCCGCGGTGGCAAAAGCGTGGACGTCGATGCCGATTCCGGTTCTGGGAATGATGGGAACTGCCATGATCAGCCTTCCACCCAACGTACGCCCAAGGGACCTTCGAGCAGGCCCTCGGCAATGATCAGGTCCAGGGGTGTGGTGATCTTGAGTGACTGGCTGGCCCCGCGGACGGCGTGGACCGGAACACCGAGCCGTTCCACGAGCATCGCGTCATCGGTAATGGCGGCGGACTGAGCTTCGTCGAGGCCCGCCACTTCGCGATGGGCCTTCATCAACGTGTCAAGGTCAAACCCCTGCGGAGTCTGCACGGCGCGGAGCTTCTCCCTCGGAGCCGTACCGACGACCACCTCCGGCGCAATCAGGGCGTCCTCGTCGGTCGTTGCTTCAACCGTCTTGACGGTATCCACCACCGGCATGACCGGGATGACGGCCAAGGCGCCAGCCGCAAGCGAGTCGACCACTCGGTGGAAGACGGATTCCGGCGTCAGCGCCCGCGCGGCGTCGTGGACGAGCACGGCCTGCGTGCCATCTTCCAGGACCGCCAAGGCTGAACGCACGGAGTCAGCGCGCGTTGCGCCTCCGTCCACCAGCGTCAGCAGGGGCCCGCCGTCGACAAGCTCGTCCTTGAAGTCATCGCACATCTGCCGGAGTGCACCGTCGCCTGCCGGCAGGGCTACGCAGACCTGCTGGGCGACGCCGGACGCAACTATCCCGCGCAGGGCGTGCATCAGGATGGGTTCCCCGCCGAGGGGGACCCTCGCTTTGGGCATGCCGTATCCAAGCCGCTGGCCTGACCCGGCCGCGACCAGGACAACGGCGACAACTGGGCGGGGGCGGTGGTCCCCGGTGTCCGGCCCGGAACCGGCCGAAAATTCTGTTGCACTCATGGGCACAACACTACGTGCCCGCCCGCTTCCGGTGCCCGGCAAAATCCCGGGATTCGTCAAAATCCGGGCAAAAAGAAACCCCGGCGGCTGGTGAGCCACCGGGGTTCAATTCTTAGGAAGCCAAGACCTCGTCGAGAACGCTTGCAGCCTTCTCTTCGTCCGTCTTTTCAGCCAGTGCCAGTTCTGAAATCAGAATCTGGCGGGCCTTGGCCAGCATACGCTTCTCACCTGCGGAAAGGCCGCGGTCGTGATCACGGCGCCACAGGTCACGAACGACCTCTGCCACCTTGATGACGTCCCCGGAAGCAAGCTTCTCCAGATTTGCCTTGTAACGACGCGACCAGTTGGTAGGCTCTTCAGTGAACTCGGCCCGGAGCACGTCAAACACATGCTCCAAACCTTCTTTGCCCACTACGTCGCGAACACCAACAAGGTCAACGTTCTCTGCTGGAACTTCAATGGTCAGATCACCCTGAGCCACCTTGAGCTTGAGATACATCTTCTCTTCGCCCTTAATGGTGCGCATCTTGATTTCTTCAATTTTTGCTGCACCGTGGTGAGGGTAAACTACTGTCTCGCCGACCTCAAAAACCATGTGGACTTTCCCCTTTCCCGCAGACCAGTTTATCACGATTCAGGCATACGACTGGCACGGATCCGGGCCGGGAACCGCGTAAATACAGGGAAAATGGGGGTAATCCACCCCCGCCAACCCCTTGACGAATGCGGATATTAGTGCATGAAGGGGGTCATGCCAAGGGACCCCGGATGGTCTTCCGGGCCCGGCGGAGGTGTGCGGAGCCGTTGGGTTGGGGCTTGTTTCCGGACACCAATGTGTACTGCCCGAATCCTTGTTTGAGACGGTTTGAGGATAGGCTATGGCTGAATAATGTTTCAAGACTCTCAAGGAGTGCGTGACGTGCGTTTCACTGCGATGAACCGGGGCCAGCGCGGCAAGCTGGCAATGGCAACGGCAGCAGTTGCCATCGGCCTGCTGTCCGTAACCGGCTGCGGCTACATCAACGCCCAGCAGACCACAGAGCAGTACTCGGCATCGGACGGCACCAGGGAAGATCTTGGCCCGCTCCAGATCCGCAACTTCATGATCGTCTCCACCGGCGAGGACAAGCCGGGCCGCGTGATCGGTGCGATTTACAACTCGTCTTCCAGCGACGTCAAGCTGACTATCAACGGGGCAGGGGGCTCGCAGACGCAGGTGTCTGTGAAGCCGAATTCCTACACCCTGCTTAACAACTCCACGGATCCGGCGATCCTCAGCAGCACCGGGGCCATCCCGGGCTCGCTGTCCGAGGTCAGCATTTCCGAAGACGGCACCAACCAGAACGCCAAGGTCAGGGTGCCCGTCCTGGACGCGACGCTGCCCGAATACAAGGAGTACCTGCCGGAAGGCAGCGAGCCCACCGTCTCGGAGACGGCCACCCCGACTCCCACGAGCAGCGAAAGCCACTAACCCGGCCACGCAGACTCAGGTACGCAGATCAGATACGCAAAAGGAGGGCTCCCGCCGGGCGGGAGCCCTCCATTTGTGAATCCGGCTTTCTTCCTAACCGGCCGTTGCCTAGGGCTCGAATTTGTAACCCAGGCCCCGGACGGTCACAAGGTACCGCGGGGCCGACGGGTCCGGCTCGATCTTGCTGCGCAGCCTCTTAACATGGACGTCCAGCGTCTTGGTGTCCCCGACGTAGTCTGATCCCCAGACCCGGTCGATGAGCTGGCCGCGGGTAAGCACCCTGCCGGAATTGCGCAGCAGCATTTCCAGCAGCTCGAATTCCTTCAGCGGCAGCGACACCTGTTCACCGTCGACGCTCACCACGTGGCGTTCAACATCCATCCTCACGGGCCCCGCCTGGACCGTGTTGGTGATCAGCTCCTCCGGCTCCCCCTGCCGCCGAAGGACAGCCCTGACGCGGGCAACAAGCTCGCGGGAGGAATATGGTTTGGTGACGTAGTCATCGGCCCCGAGTTCCAGCCCTACGACCTTGTCAATTTCGGCGTCTTTGGCGGTCAGCATGATGACGGGCACCATGGAGCGCTGGCGCAGCTGCCGGCACACCTCGGTGCCGGACTGGCCGGGCAACTGGAGGTCCAGCAGCACCAGGTCAGCGCCGTTGCGGTCGAACTCCGTGATGGCGTCCAAGCCGTTGTCCACGACTTCCACCTCGAATCCTTCCTTGCCCAGGAGGTAGGACAGTGGGTCGCTGAACGACTCTTCATCCTCGACTATGAGAATCCTGCTCAAGCGCTGGCTCCTTGCTCATGGACGCCGGTGGCGTCGTGACTGTGTGGTGAGGTGCTACGGGCGGCCGCTGCGGGCGCCGCGGGGGCGTCGCCGTCGTCCTGCCCCTCCATCTCTGGAAGTCGGATGGTGAAGGTGGAGCCCTGGCCGGGCTGCGACCACAGCGTCACTTCCCCGCCGTGGTTGGAGATGACGTGTTTGACGATGCTCAGACCCAGGCCCGTGCCGCCCGTCTGCCGCGACCTCGCTGCATCCACACGGTAGAAGCGTTCGAAGACACGTTCCTGGTCCTCCGGGCTCAGGCCGTCCCCCTGGTCAGTGACAGAGATGGAGATCAGGCCTTCCTTGGCGCGCACGCCGATCCCCACCCGGGTGTTCTCGGGCGAGTAGCGGATGGCGTTGTCGATCAGGTTTCGCAGCGCCGTGACCAGCAGGTCCTGGTCACCGTAGACCATGGCGTCCACGCGTCCGCCGACCACGATGGAGATGTTCTTGCTTTCAGCTGGCAGTTGCGAACGGTCCACGGCCTCGGTGATCACTGAATTGACGTCCACGGGATGTCCCTGCTGGGCCACGTTGGCGCCCTGCAGCCGGGAGAGCTCGATGATGTCCTGCACCAGTGCTGCGAGCCGCGCCGACTCCTTCTCCATGCGCTTGGCAAAACGGCGGACGGCCACTTCGTCGTCAGCCGACGATTCCAGGGCCTCGGCCAGCAGGGAAATGGCGCCTACCGGCGTCTTGAGTTCATGCGAAACGTTGGCAACAAAGTCGTTGCGGATCTCCTCAGTGCGGGTGATCTCGGTCCGGTCGTCAGCGAGCAGGAGGATGTATTCCTCACCGAGCATGGCTGCGCGGACCTGGACGATGATGGTCCCCTGGCCCAGCGGGCCGCGGGGCAGTTCAAACTGCTTCTCGAGGATGACGCCGTCCCGCCGCACCCTGGCCGTCATGTCCAGGAGCTGTGCGTGGACCACGGTGTGCCCGCGGACCAGGCCGAAGGCATAAGCGGCCGGGCTCGCCCTCACCACGCCGTCGATCGCGTCGACCACCACAAAGGCACGGCCGACGACGGCGAGCACCTCGGCAGCCCCGGGAGGCAGCGCAGGTTCGTCGAATTCAACGTCCACCAGCTTGCGCTGCTGTTCGCTCACCCTGAAGGCGAGCACGCCAAAGATGCCGAAAGACAGACCGACCAGGCCTGCGATGACACCGATGAGCATTGGATCCACGGCTCCAGCTTATGCTCTGCCCCGGGCGCCAACGACGAATGTGATGCGATAACCCGATGGGTTCAACTAACGTTCACCTATAGGTGCGTAACAGTTCACCGGCCGCTGACAGAGTTATCAGTTGGACTGCTGAGCGGTGACACGAAATCTGCCCGCCACCACGGTGGGGAAAGGATTTCCAAGGAAAGGACGCGTAGTGCGTAAGGTTTTTCAGGAGGAGCTCACACAGGTGGGCGAGCAGCTCGTCGAGATTTCAAAGCTGGTCAGCGAGGCCATTGACAAGGCCACGACCGCTTTCGAAGGCGCGGACGTCGACCTCGCCCAGGACGTCATCGCCGCTGACGCAAGGATCGACTTCCTGCAGAACAGCCTGGACGAGCGTGCCATCGATATCCTCGCCCTCCAGGGGCCCGTGGCCAGCGACCTTCGGATGATCGTGGGTTCGCTGCGGATGAGTGCCTCGCTGGAGCGGATGGGCGACCTCGCCCGGCACATCGCCCAGCTGGCGCGGCTCCGCTTCCCCGCCACGGTGATTCCGCCGCAGCTCGCGGACACCTTCAAGAGCTTCGCCGAACAGGACCTTCTGATCGCGAACAAGCTCACCGAACTGCTGGAAACGCGTGACCTGGAAGTCGCCCGCGACATCCTCAAAGCAAATGCCACGGTCAACGACCTGCACCTGAGCGTCTTCAAGGCAATCGCCCGCAGCGACTGGAGCGAGTCCCCGGCCACCACCGTGGACGTTGCCCTTGCCAGCCGCTACTTCGAGCGGTTCGCTGACCATGGCGTCTCCGTTGCCCAGAAGGTCACGTACCTGGTCACCGGCGCCTGGCACCCGAACAGCACCGAAATCAGCTGATTTCCCTGGAGTTTTTGTCCAGATAATGGCCTTTGGCGGGCACTTTGGCGGCATTATCTGGACAAAAACTCGAAGTTGAGGGGGACAACGACGGCGGGCCGGTCACCTAGGGTGGCCGGCCCGCAGTCGTTTAACGCGTAACTTTACTTTTTGCCCTGGTTGGCCACCGCAAGGATGGCTTCCGCAGCAGCCTCCGGGTCGAGGTACGTGCCGCCCGGCTTGACGGGCTGGAAGTCCTCGTCGAGGTCGTACACCAGCGGGATGCCGGTGGGGATGTTCAGGCTCGCGATGGCTTCGTCGCTGATGCCGTCAAGGTGCTTGACGAGCGCACGCAGTGAGTTGCCGTGGGCGGTGACCAGGACGGTCTTGCCGGCCTTGAGGTCTTCCTTGATGTCCGATTCCCAGTAGGGCATCAGGCGGACAAGGACGTCCTTCAGGCATTCGGTGCGCGGGAGGGCGTCGCCCAGGTCCGCGTAACGGGGATCGTGCGCCTGGGAGAATTCGCTGTTGTCGTCCAGGGGCGGCGGCGGGGTGTCGTAGGAACGGCGCCACTCCATGAACTGCTCTTCGCCGTACTCGGCGAGCGTCTGTGCCTTGTCCTTGCCCTGCAGGGCGCCGTAGTGGCGTTCGTTCAGGCGCCAGTCGCGCTTGACGGGGATCCAGCCGCGGTCGGCCTTGTCCAGGGAGATGTTGGCCGTGTTGATGGCCCGCTTCAGGAGCGAGGTGTAGAGGACATCCGGGAGAACATCGTTCTCAACCAGGAGCTCGCCGCCGCGTGCTGCTTCCTCGCGGCCTTGGTCATTGAGGTCAACGTCCACCCAGCCGGTGAACAGGTTCTTGGCGTTCCATTCGCTGTGGCCGTGGCGCAGCAGAATCAGCTTGTAAGTCATGGTTTTTATCCTAGCCGAGCAGGCGGTAGCAGTGCCGAGCGTTACATCGTGGGCGCTGAGGGGCAGTTGAAGGACGCCGTGGCAGGCGTGCGGCGCAGGCGGACCGTTAAGCTTGTCCGGTGGTGCAGAAAGCTGAACGCGTAGCCCCCGTCCGGGCCGGGAACCATTCCCAAGGCGGAGCCGGCGGCGCAGGCAAAAGCGGCAAACCGATCGGCAACGTCACGCGCGGCACCACCAACCCCAACCGGATGCGGCGGCTGGACCGCTGGCTCGCGGGACCGCAGGCCTGGCGGCTGCGCCGGGCAACCGATCCGCTGGTCATCGACCTCGGATACGGCGCCTCCCCTGCGACCGCCGTCGAGCTGTTTGACCGTTTGTCCGCAGTGCGCGCGGATGTCCGGGTGGCCGGAATAGAGATCGAGCCCGCGCGGGTCCGCGCCGCCAAGGCCCTGGAACGGGCCGGGCTGAGCTTCCATGTGGGCGGCTTCGAGATTCCTGTGCCGGGCCAGCCGGTGATTGTCCGGGCGTTCAACGTCCTGCGGCAGTACGAGGAAGCCGATGTTGAGGCGATCTGGAGCCTGGTCCGAAGCCGGCTCAGCCCGGACGGGCTGTTCATTGACGGCACCTGCGACGAGATCGGGCGGCGCGTGACGTGGGTGGCCCTTGACGTCGGCGGGCCGCTCAGCCTCAGCATTTCGATGCGGTTCGGCGGCTTCGTGCTGCCCTCGGAAATTGCCGAACGGCTACCGAAGGCACTCATCCACCGGAACGTTCCCGGCGAGAAAATCCATGGTTTCCTGCAGGCACTGGACAAGGCCTGGCTGAATGCGGCGCCGCTGGCGGCGTTCGGGAACAGGCAACGGTGGACGGCCATGTGCCGGTCAATGCTCGACGGCGGCTGGCCCGTTCACGACGGCCCCTCCCGATGGCGGCTGGGCGAGTTGACGGTGGGCTGGGACGCCGTCGCTCCCTCACCCTAGGGAAGGCTGCTAAGAAGGTTAGGGAAGGCTGCGAAGAAGGGCTTCCGCGGAAAGGCGGCCGGCTACCAGGGGCCGTAGGGACCCATGTTGCGGCTGCCGCCCCGACCGGCATCCTTCACGGCGGGTCGCACGTCGGCGAGGTAGACGGACGCTGCGGTCACTGCCGCCAGCCCGAACAGGCCGAGCGTGCCGAAACCGCTGCCGCCGCCAAAGAGTGACAGCGCACCGATGGCCAAGGCGCCGCCGGTCAGTGCCAGCCAGAACGTCTTGGTCCGCTTGGACACGGCTTCGAAAGCGTTCGCCTTGTGGCGGAGGCAGTCAAAGAACGCCCACGCTTCAAGACAGAACGCCACGAGCGCCAGTACGAAATAGACCCCGGTCTCGACAAAGCCAATCAACTGTTTTCCGTCCACGACCCCAGCCTATCCGTCCAGAGCGTCCAGTGCCTGCTCCAAATCGGCCCAAAGGTCGTCTACGTTTTCAATCCCCACGCTCAGGCGGACCAGGTTGTCCGGCACGCTGACCGGCTCGGCCGCGTGCCGCCGTCGTCGTTCGATCAGGGACTCGACACCGCCCAGCGAGGTGGCGGGGAGCCACAGCTGCAGTGCGCGGACCAGCTTGTCCGCTGCGTCGGCGCCGTTGAACCCGCCGGCGGGGGCAATCTGCACGCACAGGATGGAACCGAAGCTCTTCATCTGTGACTTGGCGCGGTCATGGCCGGGATCCGAGGCGAGGCCCGGGAACCGGATGCCCTCGATGCGCGGATGCGCGCTCAGCCGCTCGGCGAGGACTGCTGCCGAGGCCTGGGAGCGTTCGATGCGCAGGGCGAGCGTACGAAGGCCGCGCAGGGCAAGCCAGGCTTCGAACGGACCCGCGATGCCGCCGTGGATGATGCGGTGGTGCAGCAGCGTTGCGCGGAGGGCGGCGTCGCACGTCACGAGGGCGCCCAGGACAACGTCGGAATGCCCGGCCAGGTACTTGGTGACCGAGTGCAGGACGACGTCGGACCCCAGGCTCAGCGGCTGCTGGACCAAGGGGGTGGAAAAAGTGTTGTCAGTAACGACGATGGCGCCGGCCGCGTGGGCGGCAGCGGTCAGGGCGCGGATGTCCGCGATCCCGAGCATCGGGTTGGTGGGGCTCTCCAGCCACAGCATGCTGGCGGCCTTGCCGTCGGCCGGAGCCAGCAGCGCCTTCACGGCGTCCGTGTCCGCGATATCCACAGTGCGGAGCTCGAACAGCCCCTTCTCAGCGAGTTCGGTGGCCATCACCAGGGAACCGGCGTAGCTGTGCGAGGGCATCACCAGGACTCCCCCGGCCGGGATGAGGGACAGCGCCGAACTTACGGCAGCCAGCCCGGAGGCATACAGCAGGCCGGGGAGGGTCGCACCTTCAAGCTGGCCCAGGGCTTCTTCGAACGGATCCCAAGTGGGATTGGAGTAGCGGCCGTAGCCGCGGTCGCCGTCGGCGAGGGGCCCGGTCCCGAAGTAGGTGGACGAGAGGACGATGGGCTGGTTGACTGGCTCATCGCGTTTTCGGGGCGGACGGCCGGCGGCCACAACCACCGTTTCAGCCGACAGCTCGGCGGCTTGCTGTTCGGAAAGACTCATGGTCAAAGAGTACGTGGGAGGCCTGCAGCGCATGAAAGCCGTTACGACTGACACCTAAGCTGTCAGTGATTGTCGGTAGGCTGGTCTTGTGACTAACCAGAACCCCGGACTGTTCATCGCCTTCGAAGGCGGCGACGGCGCAGGCAAGTCCACGCAGGCCGCAGCACTGGCCGGGGCCCTTGAGTCGCGCGGTGTTAAGGTGCTGCGCACCCGGGAGCCGGGCGGCACCCCGATCGGCGAAAAACTGCGGTCCCTGGTCCTGGACCACGGCCATGGCCACATCGATGCCCGCACCGAAGCCCTGATCTTTGCCGCGTCGCGCGCGGCCCACGCGGACCAGGTCATCCTGCCCGCCCTGGAACGCGGCGACGTGGTGCTGACGGACCGCTACATCGATTCCTCGGTAGCCTACCAAGGGGCCGGGCGCGAGCTCGGAACCGGTGCCGTGCATGATCTGAACGAGTGGGCCACGTCCGGCCTCCAACCGGATCTCACAGTGCTGCTTGACGTCGACCCCGCCGTGGGCCGGCTTCGCCGCACGGCAGGCGACGCCGCGGAAGACCGGATGGAATCCGAAGCCGACGAATTCCATGCCAAGATCCGTTCCGCCTTCCTGGACCTCGCAGCCGGCCGGCCGGACCACTACCTGGTGCTACCCGCCCACCTGCCCGTCGACGAGCTGGCCAGCCTTATCCTGGCGCGTGTGGATGAGCTGCTGCTGTCGCGGCAAATTCCCTGGCAAGTTTCCCGGAACGGTGTCGCCCCGTGACCGTCTGGGATGACCTGCAGGGCCAGCCCGCCGTCGTCGCCCAACTGCGCCAGGCCGCCCAGGGCGAAAACCTGACCCACGCCTGGCTCTTCACCGGCCCGCCCGGATCCGGCCGGTCCAACGCTGCCAAGGCGTTTGCCGCTGCCCTCAACTGCGACCAGGAGGACGTCACCAGGCGCGGCTGCGGCGAATGCGCGGCCTGCCTGACCATCCTGGGGGAAACGCACTCGGACGTGGCGTTCGTCCGCACCGAAAAAGTCACCATCACCATCGATGAAGCAAGGGATCTGGTCTCCACCGCGGGAAACCGGCCGTCATCCGGACGGTGGCGGATCATCGTGGTGGAAGATGCCGACCGGATGGCCGAACGCACCACGAATGTGCTTCTCAAGGCCATCGAGGAGCCCACGCCCCGGACCGTGTGGATGCTGTGCGCTCCTTCCCCGGCGGACGTCCTGGTCACCATCCGGTCCCGCTGCCGCGCGGTGGCGCTGCGGCTCCCGCCTGCCGCCGATGTGGCGGCACTGCTGGTGAGGCGCGACGGCGTGGATCCCGCCCTTGCCGAACGTGCGGCCCGCGCAGCGCAGAGCCACGTCGGTATTGCGCGCCGGCTCGCCCGGGATGCTGATGCCCGCGAACGCCGTTTGGAAACCGTGCGGTTCCCGCTGGGAATGCGGGGCATCACCGCGGCGGTCCTGATGGCCGAAAAGCTTGTGAAGATCGCCACGGAGGAAGCCAACAGCTCCAATGAAGTGCGCGACGCCGAGGAGAAAGCGGCGCTCCTGGCCACGCTGGGCGCCCCCGAAAGCGGTACGCTGCCGCCCGCCATGCGAAGCCAGGTCAAACAGCTCGAGGATGACCAGAAGCGGCGGGCCAAACGCTCCATCACCGATTCCCTTGACCGGACGCTCACGGACCTGCTCTCGTTCTACCGCGACGTGCTGATCATCCAGATGGGGAACGCCGTGGAACTGGTGAACGTTGAACTCAGGAACGAGCTGACGGAGTTTGCCGGCCGTTCCGGTCCGGAGGCAACGCTCGCCCGGATGGATGCGATCAACAAGGCACGCGAGAGAATTACCACCACCAACGTTGCACCGCTGCTGGCCATCGAATCCATGGCCGCGAGCCTGATCTAGTGCCGATCCGTCCAGCCCCGTCCCGCCGCCGTCCGTTCCCCGCCCGAGCCCACGCCAAGTCCCTCAAGGAGCCCTGCATGAAGCCTGCCCGACGTCTGCCCCTACGGTCACAGTCCGGAGCGACCGCGGTCAAGGCAGCTGCTGGCTCCCTGGCCGTGCTGCTCGCGCTGACCGGCTGCACGCTGTTCGGCACGTCCAACGGCGGATCAAACGGCGCCAGCACCGGCAAGGCTGATCCGTCGATCGCCGAGGCGGCTCCCGAGGAGCTCCGGAGCTTCTACTCGCAGGAGGTTTCCTGGACTGCCTGCGAGGACAAGCTTCAGTGCGCCAAGATCAAGGTGCCGCTGGACTACAGCAAGCCGGACGGCGACAGCATCGAGATCGCGGCGCTCAAAATGCCGGCAACCGGAAACAAAACCGGCAGCCTGCTGGTCAACCCCGGCGGTCCGGGCGGCTCGGGCTATGACTTCGTCAAGGACGCGGGCGCCACGAATATTTCCAGTGAAGTCCGGTCCAGCTATGACCTGGTGGGGTTCGACCCTCGCGGAGTGAAGCGGTCCTCGCCCGTAACATGCCTCACTGACCAGGAACGGGACGCGTCCCGGGCCAAGAGCTACGATCTCAGTTCCGACGCCGGCCTGGCCGCCTCTATTGCGGACAACAAGGCAACAGCCGCAAAATGCGCCGAAAAAACCGGTCCGCTGCTTGCCCATGTGGACACCGTCAGTGCCGCCAAGGACTTGGACATCCTGCGGGCGGTCGTCAACGACACCAAGCTGAACTACCTAGGGTATTCCTACGGCACGTTCCTGGGGTCCACTTACGCCTCACTCTTCCCGGACAATGTGGGCCGCATGGTGCTCGACGGTGCGCTGGACCCGTCCCTCAGCAACGAGGAACTCACCAGCGGCCAGGCCCGTGCGTTTGAAAAAGCCATCCGCGCCTACGTGGAGAAGTGCCTCGGCGACAACGGCTGCCCCCTCAGCGGAACCGTGGACAGCGGCGTTCAGCAGATCCGCGACGTGGTGGCGGCCGTGGACGCCAATCCGCAGCGCGCACAGGACGGAAGGCTGGTTACCGGCTCGGCCTTCGTCAGCGGACTCATCCTGCCGCTGTACAACGACGACAACTGGCCCGTGCTGACCCAGGCCCTGGACTCGGCACTCAAGGGCGACCCCTCACCAATGCTGCGGCTGGCCGACCTCGGCGCTGACCGGGATGCCGGCGGCAAGTACACGTCCAACAGTGCCTTCGCGTTCAACGCCATCAACTGCCTGGACTACCCCATGGTGACTGACGCGGCAGCCATGCGGGCGGACGAGCAGAAGTTGCGGCAGGAATCCCCCACCCTGGGCTACTTCTTCGCCTACGGCGGCACCAACTGCCAGGACTGGCCGTACAAGAGCATCCGCACGCCCGCGCCCGTGGAGTACCCCGGCTCCGCGCCCATCGTGGTCGTCGGAACCACCGGTGACCCGGCGACTCCCGTCGAGTGGGCAGGCGCCCTGCGGAAGCAGCTGGGCAACGCTTCCCTGGTGACCTGGACAGGCGAGGGCCACACGGCCTACGGCCGCTCGAACAGCTGCGTCACCGACGCCGTGGATGGCTATCTCCTGACCGGGGAGGCACCCGCGGACAACACGGAGTGCTAGGTCCGCCGGCGCAGGCCTGACGCAACGGGCTACGCGGACCGGGGCTCCAGCAGCACCGGCAGGTCGCGGATGGAATGCACGACGGCGGTGGCACCGGCCGCGCGGAGCGCTGGCTCCCCGTGCGCGCCGGTGAGGACTCCGGCAACCGTGGTGGCTCCGGCCCGCAGTCCCGATTGGATGTCCGCGCAGCTGTCCCCCACCACGGCGACCTCACGGACGTCGTCCAGGTCCAGTGCGAGGACGGCCGTCAGGATCATGTCAGGGTAGGGCCGGCCCCGCCCTGCATCGGCGGGACACAGGCTAAGGTCCGCCAAACCCATCCAGCCAAGGCTCTCCAGCACCATGTTCTGCGTGTGGCGTCCGAAGCCCGTGGCAAGGCAGACCATGATGCCGGCCTCACGCAGCCAGCCAATCGCATCCTCGGCGCCGGGCACTGCCCGGATGACGCCGTCTGCTATCAGCTCATCGCAGCTGCGTTCGAAGAAGGTGTTCGCTGCTGCGGCCCGGGCCCGGTCCTTAAACAGATGGCTGAAGACAGCGAGTTTCGACATCCCTGCCGTGTCCCTGGCGTACCGGAGCATGCGTTCGAACTCCGCCGAGCCTTCCCCTACGCCCTGGTCTGCCAGGGTGCGGCCCATGGCGCGCTCCATGAGTCCGCCGTCGAACACCGTTGTTCCCACCATCGCCAGTACGGCGAGCCGGACGTCATGGGCGGCGCCCGGCAGCGTCCCCTGCAGTGTGGCTGCGGTTGCTGTTGCGGATACGTCTGCTGTGTCCGGAGTCATGGCCAAGCCCCTTCGCTGACAAGCGGCCGTCGACGCGGCCGGCGGTTGATCCTTCCACAGTGGGAGCCCGGCGGAACCCCCTGCTGAACCCGCTTCGACCGCAGGATGAACATCCAGACAACGTCCGCCCCGGCACTTCCGGAACACCGCCAGCCCGGCCGGACCGGCGATCCTGCGGATGCATGAACCGCTCATTTTGACCCGGGCAGGGGACTCTATTACAGTTGTCTCTTGCATGATCCGCCCGGTTCTTCCGGGTCTTGTCGTGCGGTGCTTCCTTAGCTCAGTCGGTAGAGCGTTTCACTCGTAATGAAAAGGTCATCAGTTCGATTCTGATAGGAAGCTCGGGAAGAACCCCGTGTTGTCGCGAAATTTTCGACGATGCGGGGTTTTTTACTGGTTTGAAGCGGGCAGCGTTCACCACCCCCGCGCCGGCCTGACGCTGGGAGCGCTGCAGCCCCTGAAGGATGGCGGACCACGGAACTTATTGCCCGTCACCGGACCACTTCCGGTTGTTATGGAAAGACACGCCTCCGATGAGCCCCGCCAGAGCCGCCGGCAAGGCGAACAAACCAAAGATCTGCGGTATCAGCGATGGCGGCGTTGTGACCATCGTGGCCATCCCTGTTAGGGCCACCGGCGCGGCAACGCAGATCGTTACCCAGAGCGGATACTGCCGAATCTGGGACCAGACGGCCGCTGCAATGGATGCAGCCGACCCGGCGAGCATGAACAACCTGCCGACTCGCAAACGCTCCACAAACTCCGGCACAGGCTCGTAGACGAACAGCAATGTCCGCTCCAAAGAAATGCCTGTCAGGATGATGGAGGCACCCACCAACGCGGCCCAGGGCAGCGACCGTCGCCTCCACCAAGGGCGGACGACGTAGAGTTCATCGCTCGGTGAGTTCGTCACCCTGCGATCTTATCCAGTGGCTGCTGCAGGGCGCCGCCGCAGGCGGCGGAGCTCACTCGGAGGCGCAGAAGCGGCCGCGGCCCATATGATGCTCGCATGGATGAGCAACAACTGGCGGACATCGCCGCCGCGCTCTACAGGCTGCCGCTGGAGGAGTTCGTGACCGCACGGACAGCAGCCGCCAAGGCTGCCGCGGCGGATAGCGGCCGCGCCCCGGCCGACGATGTCCGTGCCCTGCCCAAGCCGTCCGCGGCGGCCTGGGCCGTCAACATGCTCGCGGTGCACCGTCCCGGCCCCCTCAGGGAGCTTGAAGAGCTCGGTGCGTTGATGCGCAGCGCCCAGGGGGACCTCGACGCCGGCGCCCTCCGCTCGCTCGCACAGGAGCGGCGGCAGTTGCTGAACAGGGTCATGGACGCAGCCCGCACGGTGGCGGAAGAGCATGGCCGCAAGCTCAGCGGCGCGGTGGCCACCGAAGTGGAACAAACGCTGCGGGCCGCCACTGTTGACGAAGGTGCGGCCACTGCCGTTCGGAGCGGCAGGCTGCTCCGGGTACTTTCGGCCGACGGCGTGGACAGTGTGGACCTCCACGACGCTGTTGCAGTCCCTTCCGTGCTGACCCTCCCGGCTGTTCCGGCACCGGAGGCAGTCCCGGCGTCTGAGTCGGGGCAGGCGTCCGAGTCGGGGAAGGTGTCAGAGTCGGGGAAGGCCGTGGAGGCGCCCGGGAAGTCCAAGGGGCGCGCCACTAAGGCTGGCACCCCGGCGGCCGATGCGCCCGCCGCAGCTTCCGCTGAGAAACCGCGGCTCAAAGCCGTCAGGACGGAGCGGCCGGCCCCAACACCGTCAGCCGTGGAGCGTGCCGCGGCGCGGCTGGCCGAAGCGGAAGAAGCCGCGCGCTCAGCAGCGGAGGAAGCACGGCTCCGCACGGCCGAATTCGAGGAAGCCGAAGCGGACATGACCCGGCTCGGGGACGAAGCGCGCAGCCTCCGCGAACGGCTCAAGGTTGTTGATTCCCAGTTCGAGCAGGCCAGGAAACGGCGGGAGGCCACGGCTGCCCAAAAGCAACTGGCTGCCCGCGCCGCGGAAAAAGGCCAACGGGCGGAAGTGCTCGCGAGGGAAAGGGTGCTCCGGCTTCGCAACACGCCGGACTGAGTGGCCTTTACTGTCAGAGGCCGGTTGCACACTGGATTCATGGATACGAACTTCAGCAACAGCAAGTCCTCAACCCGGGCTAGCCACGGCGGTGACGCCGCTGGCCACCGGGAATTCCACGTCACCTACTTTGATGCCGACTGCGGCCTGATCCGGTCGGAAGTGTTCAGCACCCAGGCCGAGGCGGAGCGTTTCGCCAGCCGCAATGTTTCCGACGAGCAGGGTTGGGCCGTGATCGACGCCGTGCCCGCTCAGCAGGGCCGCCTGGCAGCCTGAGGACACGCGGGAGGCCCCGCACTTCATGAGTGCGGGGCCTCCTGCCAAACCGGCCTTGGCGCTACGCCGCCGGGCCCTGTGACCGCCTAGGCGAAATCGGAGACGGCCGGGTCCGGGCCGATGCGGCCGGCGCCCTCAGCAGTCCGGTCCAGTCCGTTGATGGCCTCGATGTCCGTGCCGTCCA
Source organism: Arthrobacter oryzae (assembly GCF_030812315.1). Classification (GTDB taxonomy): domain Bacteria; phylum Actinomycetota; class Actinomycetes; order Actinomycetales; family Micrococcaceae; genus Arthrobacter; species Arthrobacter oryzae_B. The sequence goes on from NZ_JAUSSM010000019.1 coordinate 33,805, forward strand.
AGGTGACATCCAGGGCCGCGTAATTTTCGCGGATCCGGGACTCCGTGACGGACTTCGGAATCACGACGTTGCCGATGGCAAGGTGCCAGGCAATGACCACCTGTGCCGGCGTGGCACTGTGCTTGGCCGCGATTTCCGCGATGGCCGCGTGCTCCAGGAGCTCGCCGCCCTGGCCCAGCGGTGACCACGCCTGGGTGAGGATGCCCTTGGACGCGTTGAATTCGCGCAATTCCGCCTGGTTGAAGAACGGGTGCAGCTCCACCTGGTTGATGGCCGGGACAACGCCCGTCTCGTCGATGATCCGCTGCAGTCCCTCGGTGGTGAAGTTGGAGACACCGATGGACTTGACCCGGCCGCGCTTCTGCAGCTCGATCAGCGCCTTCCAGGTGTCCACGTACTTGTCCTGCTGCGGCTGCTGCCAGTGGATCAGGTACAGGTCCAGGGTTTCGAGGCCCAGCCGCTCCATGGATGCCTCGAAGGCGGCCAGGGTTGACTCGTACCCCTGGTCCGCGTTCCACAGCTTGGTGGTGATGAAGATGTCTTCCGGCGTCAGCCCGGAGCGTTCAATGGCTCGGCCCACGCCCGCTTCGTTGCCGTAGATCTTGGCGGTGTCGATATGGCGGAATCCGGCCTCGAAGGCCTGGACCACTACCTTTTCCGCAACGTCGTCCTCAACCTGCCACACCCCGTAGCCGAGCTGGGGAATGGTGTTGCCGTCATTGAAAGTCAGTTCAGGAGAAAGAGTCATTCGTTCATTGTGCCAAGGACGGCCCCGCCCGGCCAGCGAAACCGGCTGGCTAAGCTAGGCGCTTAACCGGGAATAGCGGCCTGGTCGGCTGGCTGGCGGGCAACTGCTCCCCCTGCCCGCTACGATTCCTGCGGCTGTTCAGCAAGGCGGCGTTCGGCGTCGGCGATCTGTTCAAAGACCGATTCCGCACGACGCCGCACCGAGGCAGCCCCGACGGGTATGGGCCCGACTGCAAGGCGCAGCATCGCAGCCGCTTCCGCCGTGGTGGCGAGGGAGTTGCCGGCCTTGGACAACGACCGGTGGACGCCTGCCAGTGCTCCCGGGATGTCCAGTCCGTCGCTGGGTGAGCGCCGCTGCGCTTCGACACAAACCTCCCGGACCCGGACGGAGAGCCCGGCGAGGTCGTTGGCGATCTCCACAAGCTCGGCATAGAGCTGGTCATCTTCCACGCCCTCCAGGACCTGGTGGAACCGGTCAAGCCCGCGGTGGAAACGGTCATGGGCGCGCCGCCACAGGCCCTTGCCGAGCTCGGCGTCGTCCTTCCGCCCCTGGCGGGCAGCTGCGAAGAATGCCACGGGAACCCTAAAGGTACTGGCCTGGACCGTGGTCCGGATCATCCGTTGTGCCGGCCTTCTCCGCGCCGGGGTGCGCCGCCCGGGCGCGCTCCGGCGTGCCGTCCTCGCCGATCACAACGCCGGGGGCGATCACCGTCCCGGGCGGCAGCTGGCGCAGCTGCCTCTGCGCCATGGCGTGTTCGCGGGCGGCATGCTGAGCGGCAATGGCGGTCTGGATGCCGTGGAACAGCCCTTCCAACCAGCCGACCAGCTGGGCCTGGGCAATGCGGAGTTCCGCGTCGGACGGCGTGGCCTGTTCGGGAAAAGGCAGGCTGATCCGTTCCAGCTCTTCGACGAGTTCCGGGGCCAGCCCGTCTTGGAGTTCCTTGATGGAGCGTTCGTGGATTGCTGCCAGTCGCCCGCGCGCAGCGTCGTCCAGTGGTGCCGACTTCACTTCATCCAGCAACTGCTTGATCATGGTGCCGATCCGCATCACTTTGGCGGGCTCGTCCACCAGGTCCTGGACGCTGCTCCCCTTGGGCCGCGTCCCCGTTTCAGGGTTCGATATGGGGGCGGAAGGAGCCGCGTCGTCGAGAGTGGTGCCCTCTACAGGGGCGTCAACCGCAGGCTGAGTGTCGTTCGGATCGCTCATGGCTTCATACTCTCACGAGCCGTGAGCACAGACGCCAGTCAATGAACGCAGTTGACCCGGACGGGACTGGCGCTGCGCAGGAACGGCAGAGGGCGCCGTCGGACCCCATGGATCCGGCGGCGCCCTCGAACGGCAAATTTGCCTTCAGCAGCCGTGGCTGCTCAGCAACAGTCTGCTCAGCAACAGCGGCCCTGGGGATTGCTGTCCTGCCGGTCCGTGTGGTCCCGCCAGAACTCGCGCTCGCTCATGGGCGCGTCCTGATGACCGGAAGCGGTGTGATGCTCCAGGTACTTGGCATAGGCGTCCGCACCCATCACACTGCCGAAGTAGCGGGCGAAGCCGCGGAACCCGTCCAGAATTGCGCTCATGACCGGGTCCGCATCAGTGGTGCGCGGGCTTTTCGAGCCGCAGCTCTGCTGGAAGTTTGTTCCACTGGGCCACGAGTTCCCGCTCTGCCGCTGTGGGAATGAGCCCCGCCGGAGCGTAGCCCCGGGACGGCACGGCCGGGTCCTCGTGGTCATCGTGACCAATGCCTGCGGACTCGTTGCGGAAGGCCTTCACCGTGGCGATCATCGCCGTGATGATGACGATGATGCTCAGCACCACGAAGATCACCGACAGCCAGCCCTGGATCATGGTGTTGCGGACCACGGCTTCCATGGCGGCTACGGTCTTGGCGGTTCCGAATTCCGTCTTGCCGTCCGCCAGGGCCTTGGAGAAGGCCGCATTGTTGGCGAAGTAGCCAACGGCCGGGACGGGCGAGAAGATCTTCTGGAAGCTCGCAGTGATGGTCACAACGGCCGCGAACGCCAACGGCAGTGCCACAATCCAGAGGTACTTGAATGAGGCCCGCTTGGCCGCGATGGCCATGCAGACGGACAGGGCGATGGCGGCGAGCAGCTGGTTGGCGATGCCGAACAGCGGGAAGAGCGTGTTGATGCCGCCCAGCGGGTCGGTAACGCCCATCAGCAGCACCGCACCCCACGCACCCACCATGACAGCCGTGCAGAGCCAGGCTCCCGGCCGCCACGAGTGTTCCTTGAACTTGGGGATGAAGTTGCCGATGGAGTCCTGCAGCATAAAGCGGGCCACGCGGGTGCCGGCGTCCACGGCGGTCAGGATGAAGAGCGCCTCGAACATGATGGCGAAGTGGTACCAGAACGCCATCATGGCCGTGCCGCCGATGAACTGCTGCATGATGTGGGCGAGCCCCACAGCCAGTGTGGGGGCACCGCCGGTGCGGGACACTATGCTTTCCTCGCCGACGTTCCTGGCGGTCTCGGCCAGGAGATCCGGGGTGAGGTTCACCCCGGCAAGCCCAAGGCTGTTCACCCAGGTGGCGGCGGTTTCGACCGTCCCGCCGGTCAGGGCTGCAGGCGAGTTCATGGCGAAGTACAGCCCGCGGTCGATGGAGATGGCCGCCACGAGGGCCATGATGGCCACGAAGGATTCCATCAGCATGCCGCCGTAGCCGATCAGGCGGGTCTGGCGTTCCTTTTCGATCAGCTTCGGGGTAGTGCCGGAGGAGATCAGGGCGTGGAAGCCGGATAGCGCGCCGCAGGCAATCGTGACGAACAGGAACGGGAAGAGCGCCCCGGGGAAGACCGGACCGTTTTCCCTGCTGGCAAACTCGCTGAAGGCCGGCACGGTGATTTCGGGGCGGACCACGATGATGGCCAGCGCCAGCATGACGATCACGCCGATCTTCATGAACGTGGAGAGGTAGTCCCGGGGTGCCAGGAGGAGCCAGACCGGGAGGATGGCGGCGATGAAGCCGTAGACGATGAGGCCCCAGGCGATGGTGACCTTGTCCAGGTGGAAGAACGCCGCACCCCATTCGGTCTCCGCGACGATCCCGCCGCCGATGATGGCCGCCATGAGCAGGACAAAGCCAATGAGCGAAACTTCGAGGACCTTGCCGGGCCGGAGGAAGCGCAGGTACACGCCCATGAAGAGCGCGATGGGAATGGTCATGCCCACGGAGAACACACCCCAGGGGCTTTCGCCCAGCGCGTTCACGACGACGAGGGCGAGGATAGCCACGATGATCACCATGATGAGCAGGGTGGCGATCAAGGCGGCGGTGCCGCCGATGACGCCGAGTTCCTCGCGGGCCATCTGGCCCAGTGAGCGGCCGCCGCGGCGCATGGAGAAGAAAAGGACAAGGTAGTCCTGCACCGCCCCGGCCAGGACGACGCCGATGATGATCCAGATGGTGCCGGGCAGGTAGCCCATCTGGGCCGCAATGACCGGGCCCACCAGCGGGCCGGCTCCTGCGATGGCGGCGAAGTGGTGGCCGAACAGGACGTTGCGGTCAGTGCGGACATAGTCTTTGCCGTCCGCCTTGTACTCAGCGGGGGTGGCGCGGCGGTCATTCGGCCTGGTGATGTAGCGTTCGATCACCTTGGAGTAGAAGCGGTAGCCGATCAGGTACGTGCAGACGGAGGCGAACACGAACCAGATCGCGTTGACCGTTTCCCCTCTGACAATGGCCAGCATGAACCAGGCGACGCCGCCAAGCAGTGCGATGGCTGCCCAGATCGCGATTTTCCGCGGTGTCCATTTGCGCTCTTCGGCTTCCTGCACCGCCTCATCCACCGCTGTTGGTGGCAGATTTGGATCCGGCACCAGCACGTCGTCCGCCAATGCTGTCCGTGCTTTGCCATCCGGCATTTTGCCCATGTCTCCTCCTTGAGAATCCCAGCTTAAGAGTGATCTTCCCCATGGCACCTTAGCAAGGCGTAGTGGGCCCGGATATTGGTTTGGGGGCGGCGGCGCCGCGCGCCTCGCCGAACGGTCGGAGCGCAGCGCTGAGCGGCAGGGATTTGGCGGACGGCCCGACCCGGGACGCCGTCCACGGCTACGGGGCCGGGCTGTTAAGCTGGGCCATCCGTGCTTCGCAGAGGTCCAGCCACCGGACCTCGGCTTCGGTCTGGAAAATCAGCGAATCAAGCACCAGCAGCCACGCGGTATCCGCCCTGCGCTGACTGGCGGAAGCATCGCGACGGGACTTGGTGTAGTCCTGCAGCGCTTTCACTGAGGCGACTCTCTGTGCCTGGATGACGGCGGCGACATCCACGCCGGGGATCGTCACGGCGAGGGCAAGTTTGATGGCGAGTTCGTTCCGGGGCGGGTTGCCGCGACTTACCGGAGCCTGGAACCATCCAATGACTTCGCTCCGGCCTGCGTCCGTGATGCTGTAGACCACATGGCCTTCGCCGTCACCGCCTTCGTTCCTGACCAGTCCATCCCGCTCCAGCCGGTCCAGGGTGGTGTAAACCTGCCCGATGTTCAGTGGCCAGGCAGAGCCGGTGCGGTCCTCGAACTCGACCCTCAACTGGTATCCGTAACGGGATTTGTCCTGAAGCAGGGCGAGGAGACTGTGACGAATGGACATGCTGCCCCCTGATGTCGCAAAGACGACGGCATACACGCGCCCCCAAGACGCGTGCATACCGCGTATGGAATTACAGTAGCGTGATTCCACCCTCAAGGCAATACTGGGTATTCATTCGCGGCGGGGACGGTCACATGACCAGGAGGACCTTCCCCACGTGATCGCCGGAGTCGAAGTACTCGTGGGCTGCGCTCACCTGGTCCAGGGGAAAGGACTTGGCAACCAGCGGCCGGATGCGCCCGTCGGTCAGGAGCGGCCACACGGATTCCCGCACTGCATTCATGATCACGCCCTTCTCGGCCACCGGTCGCGGGCGCAGTGCGGTGCCGATGATCGCTGCCCGCTTGCTGAGGAGTTTCCCGAGGTCCAGTTCCGCCTTCGTGCCGCCCTGGAGTCCGATCACGATGAGCCTGCCGTAGTCCGCCAGCGCGTCCACGTTTTGTTGGAGGTACTTGGCACCGACGACATCCAGGATGACGTCCGCACCTTTGCCGCCGTTTTGTGCCCGCAGGGATTCGGGAAAATCCTCCTCGGTGTAGTTGATGGCAATATCTGCGCCCAGGAAGGCCTTGGCGGTGCCCACCTTCTCGGCCGTGCCGGCGGTAGTTGCAACCTTGGCGCCGAAGGCCTTGGCCAGCTGGATGGCCATGGTGCCGATGCCCCCGGTGGCGCCGTGGATCAGCACGGTCTCTCCCGGGTGGAGCTGCGCGGTCATAATCAGGTTCGAGTAAACGGTGGCCGCCACTTCGGGCAGGGAAGCGGCGGTGACCAGATCCACGCCGTCGGGAATCCTCAGCACCTGCTCGGCGGGGACCGCCACCTGCTGGGCGTAGCCACCGCCTGCCAGCAGGGCCACAACCTTCTCCCCCACGGAAAACGGTTTGGACACGTCCGGACCGAAGCCGGCTATCCTGCCGGAAACCTCCAGGCCGAGGATCTCCGAGGCGCCGGGCGGCGGCGGGTAGAAACCCCTGCGCTGCTGGACGTCGGCGCGGTTGAGGCCCGCGGCGACGACGTCGATCAGTACCTCGCCGGGGCCCGGAACCGGCGCCGGGACCTCGCGTACTTCGAGCACCTCGGGCCCGCCGGCCTTGCTAACGTAGACGGCCTTCATGGTGAACTCCCGATTCCTAGCTGCTTCCTGCCACAAAAAATAGTGCGCAGCGGCTGCGCCTGCCCGCAAACACTCCGGACGGTTTTTGTCGCAGCCAACTGCCTATGAAACACTACTCGGTAAGGAAGGTTGTCCGAGCGGCCGAAGGAGCTGGTCTTGAAAACCAGTGTGCGGTAACCCCGTACCAAGAGTTCGAATCTCTTACCTTCCGCGAACGATGCCCCGGGTCCTGGATTATCAGGACCCGGGGTATTTTCCGTTAAGGGAAAGTTTGGACCGGGACCATTGAAAGTGTCAGTGCTCCGGAATAGTGTCTGGTTTGTCTTCACAGACCATCCACTCACCGCGGGCGTGCTGCCGCGGACACCGACAGGAGCCACTATGCCCAGCCCTGACATCACGCCCGGCGCACCGTGCTGGATCGACCTCATGACTTCGGACGCCGCCAACGCCAAGCAGTTCTATGGGGAACTGTTCGGATGGGACTTCCAGACGGGCGACGAGGAGAAATACGGCGGCTACATTACAGCCTGGAAAAACGGCAAGTCCGTGGCCGGACTCATGCAGAAGGATGAAACCATGGCCGGGATGCCGGACGTCTGGACCACCTACCTGCGCTCCGACGACGCCGCCGCCACAGCCGAGGCGGTCAAGCAGCATGGCGGCCAGGTCTACATCGAGCCCATGGACGTCCCGGAGCAGGGGTACATGGCCATGTTCGGAGACGCTACAGGCGCCGCCATCGGTATCTGGCAGCCACGTGAAATGACCGGATTCCAGCTCGTGGCCGAGCCCGGGACTGCAGCCTGGCACGAACTTCACACCAAGGACTACGCCACCGCCGTGAAGTTCTATCAGGACGTCTTCGGTTGGGACACCGACGTCATGAGCGACACCCCCGAATTCCGCTACACCACGTTGGGCGCCGGGGACGCCGCGAAGGCCGGCATCATGGACGCTTCCGGCTACATGCCGGCCGACGTTCCGTCCAACTGGCAGGTCTATTTCGCCGTAGAGGACGCCGACGCATCCGTCGACAAAGCTCTCAGCCTCGGCGGAAAGGTCATCGGGGCACCCGAGGACACCCCGTTCGGCCGGCTGGCCACTCTTGCCGACCCCACCGGCGCCATGTTCAAGATCGTGGCAGATACCGGGCAGGGAGGCGGCGGACAGGCCACGGCCGAAGACGCCGCCGGCGCCTAAGCCGCCGAGGAGGTCCACGTAGGAAAACTGATTCTAAGAAATACCGGCCAGCGGCTCCCATCCGAGCTACTGGCCGGTATTCTTTTTTTCATGTCGGCACATGGGGCGGGCCGGCATGCGCACCAAACCAAAAAGACACCGTTTCCGGGACCGGGCCGATGCCGCCCCGGGGCCGGCGGTGAACGTTTCGCTGGGGGACGTCTCGCAGAATGCACGCCAAATCAATCGCAAGTTCATTCAACCCTGTTTTGCTGTGCCGGAAACTACTTGACCAGGAGTAAAGTCCGGCCCCATTTGTCCGTCGCCACAAAGCCGGACACATTCCACTGAGCCCCTTACCCGGGGCACCCTAATGAGAGTTAGAGCGGATGAAACGCACACCTTGGAAAATTGCGCTGGGCTCGGCGTTGTCAGCGGGGCTCATCGCCGCTCCGTTGACGGCCGTCCCGGCGTTTGCAGCGGAGGTCTCACCCGCCGCTGCAGGCACCTCGCCCGTTGTCATCAACGAGGCCTACCTCAGCGGCGGCAGCGCCGGAGCAGCCTACAAGCACAAGTTCGTGGAGCTGTACAACACCTCTGATGCGCCCGTATCACTGGACGGATGGTCCCTCCAGTACCGCGCAGCCCCGGGCACGTCGGCGCCCACCGGTGTCGCGGCCCTCAGCGGCAGCATCCCCGGGAAGGGGCACTACCTGGTCCAGGGCGGCACGAACAGCGCCGCCTCCACGGCGGCCGAGCTGCCGACGCCCGACGCCGTTGCCACCGGTTTGAACCCGTCCGGGACTGCGGGAACGCTGATCCTCGCCAGGCAGGCCACCGCCGTCAGCCCGCTGGCCACCGGTTCGGTGATCGAACCGGCTAACGTTGCGGACCTGCTGGGCTACGGCCCATCCAACACTTTCGAGACGGAGGCCGCAGCCGCCCCCGCAGGCAACACCGACGTCAAGAGCCTGAACCGCTCCAACGGAGCGGACGGCAACAACAACGCCGTCGACTTCGCGCTCAGTGCCACCATCACCCCGGCTGCTGCCGGCGGCACCGTGGATCCGGATCCCGTCGACCCTGATCCTGTGGATCCGCCTCCCGCCCCGTCTGCCAGGAGCATCGCTGAAATCCAGGGTTCCGGTGCAGCCAGCCCGTTCGTCGGCGCCACCGTCACCACCAGGGGCAAGGTGACCGCGGCGTTCCCCACCGGCGGCTTCGCCGGCTTCTATGTCCAGACGCCGGGAACGGGCGGCGATCTGACGCCGGCCAGCCACACGGCGTCGGACGCTGTTTTCATCTACTCCCCCGCGGCCGTCGGATCCGTCACGATCGGCGATTACGTCGAAATCACCGGCACGGTCAGTGAATTCTTCGGGATGACGCAGGTGAGCGTGGCGGACGCATCCGGCCTGGCAAAGCTGTCCGAGGCTGCGCCGGAAGTGAAGTCCACCGGCTTCACCCTCCCGGCTGACGAAGCCTTCCGCGAATCGCTTGAAGGCATGCTGCTGACTCCGCAGGGCCCGGTGACCGTCACCGACAACTACTCCCTGAACCAGTACGGCGAAATCGGCCTGGCAGGCGGAACCACTCCGCTGGAACAGCCCACCGCCGTCGCCCCGTACGGTTCGGCTGACTACACGTCCACCGTGGCGGCGAACGCCGCCCGCGGCATCAGGCTCGACGACGGCGCCACCACCAACTTCCTCAAGGACGCCACGACCAAGGCGCAGGTGCTGCCGTACCTGACCACTGCGGAACCCGTCCGGGTGGGTTCGCCGGTGACGTTCCAGACCGACGTGGTGCTCAGCTACGCCAACAACGCCTGGAAGTTCCAGCCGCTGACCCACCTGACGCCTGAAAACGCTGGCATCGTCCAGCCGGCAACTTTCGGCGCAACCCGCGCCGGGGCCCCGGCCGCCGTCGGAGGCAACCTGAAGATTGCCTCCTTCAACGTGCTGAACTACTTCCCCACCACCGGCGACCTGCTCACCGGCTGCACGTTCTACAGGGACCGCGACGGCAACCCGATCACGGTCCAGGGCGGCTGTGACGCCCGCGGTGCCGCAAACGCCGAAAACCTCAAGCGGCAGCAGGACAAGATCGTGGCGGCCATCGGCAAGTCCGGCGCCGACGTTGTCTCCCTCATGGAGGTCGAGAACTCGGCGCACTTCGGCAAGGACCGCGACGACGCCCTTGCCAAACTGGTGGACGCCCTGAACATTGCCACTCCCGGCATCTGGGATTACGTCCGCACCCCTGCCAACGCTCCCCCGCTGGCTGACGAGGACATGATCCGCACCGCGTTCATCTACAAGAAAGCCGTTGCAGAACCGGTGGGCGAATCCGTCATCCACAATGACACAGCTGCTTTCGCGAGTGCCCGCAAGCCGCTGGCGCAGGTGTTCAAACCGGTTGACGCCCCCGACGACAAGAAGTTCATCGCCATTGCCAACCACTTCAAATCGAAAGGCTCCGCTGCCACTCCGGAGGACACCGACAAGGGCCAGGGCGCCTCGAACCTTGCCCGCACCGAGCAGGCCAAATCCCTCCTCGCATTTTCGAACGAACTGCAGTCTTCGAAGGGCACCGACAAGGTCTTCCTGATGGGCGACTTCAACGCCTACGCGAAGGAGGACCCCATTAACGTCCTTACGGCTGCCGGTTACGCCAACCAGGACGAGAAGGCCAGGAACGCCGACGGGACCGCCAAGCACTCGTACCTCTTTGGTGGCCTCGTGGGTTCCCTGGACCACATCCTTGCGTCGCCGGGTGCGAACGCCGTGGTCACCGGTGCCGACATCTGGAACATTAACTCCGTAGAGTCCGTGGCGCTGGAGTACAGCCGGTATAACAACAATGTGACCAACTACTATGCGCCGGACCAGTACAGGGCAAGCGACCACGACCCCGTGGTGGTGGGCCTGGACCTGCCGGCCGCACCGGTCACCCCGGCGAGCGTTGACCTGAACTTCCTGGGCATCAACGATTTCCACGGACGCATCGACTCCAACACCGTCCTGTTCGCGGCAACCATCGAAAAACTCCGCGAGGCTGCCGCGGCCGGCGCCACGGCGTTCCTGTCCGCGGGAGACAACATCGGGGCCTCGCTGTTCGCCTCGGCGGTGGCCAAGGACCAGCCCACCCTCGATGTGCTGAACACCCTCGAGCTGAGGGCGTCCGCGGTAGGCAACCACGAGTTCGACGGCGGCTGGACGGATCTTCGCGACCGCGTCGTCGCAGGCGGAACGAACGCCAGGTTCCCGTACCTCGGCGCCAACGTCTACAAGAAGGGCACCACGGAACCCGCCCTGCCGGAATACACGGTGCTGGAGATGAACGGAGTGAAGGTGGCCGTGATCGGCACCGTCACGCAGGAAGTACCGTCGCTGGTTACCCCGGCGGGCATCACCGAGCTTGAGTTCGGGGATCCGGTCGAGGCCATTAACCGCGTAGCGGCGAAGATCACCGGCGAGAAACTCGCCGACGTCATCATCGTGGAAAACCATGACGGCGCCGGGTCCGGTACCCCCGATGGCTCCACTTTCGAGCAGGAAGTGGCGGCCGGCGGCCCCTTCGCCAAGCTGGTCAACGAAACCTCGCCCGAGGTGGACGCGATCTTCACCGGCCACACGCACAAGCAGTACTCCTGGGATGCCCCGGTCCTGGATGCCAACGGTCAGGCGACGGGCAGGACCCGCCCCATCGTGCAGACCGGCAGTTACGGCGAGTTCATCGGCCAGATCCAGCTGACTGTTGATACGACGACGATGCAGGTGACCGGATACAAGGCCGGCAACGTCAAGCGGACCGTGCCCACAGAGACGGAAACGGCCGCTGACCTCGTGGCGAAGTACCCGCGCGTGGCGGCAGTGAAGACGATCGTCGACAAGGCCCTGGCGGACGCCGCTGTGATCGGCAACCAGCCGGTCGGCAAGGTCACCGCCGATATCACCACCGCCTTCACGCCCGCCACGGCAACCAGCCCGGCGTCCCGTGACGACCGCGCGAACGAATCCACCCTGGGCAACCTCGTGGCGGACTCCCTCGTGGACGCCCTCAAGGCTCCGGACCTCGGCGGCGCGGAAATCGGCGTCGTGAACCCCGGCGGCCTGCGCAACGAGCTGTACTTCGCGCCGGATGGGACCATCACGTACGCGGAAGCGAATGCCGTGCTTCCGTTCGTGAACAACCTCTGGACCACGTCCCTGACGGGGGCACAGTTCAAGACACTCCTGGAGCAGCAGTGGCAGACCAACCCGGACGGCACGGTCCCCAGCCGCGCCTACCAGCAGCTGGGATTGTCCAAGAACGTCAACTACACGTACGACGCCGCCCGCGCCGCAGGTGACCGCATCACGTCCATTTGGGTCAACGGTGCCCTTATCGATCCGGCCAAGTCCTACCGCGTTGGCACCTTCAGCTTCCTGGCTACCGGCGGCGACAACTTCCGGATTTTCAAGGAAGGCGCCGGCACCGACGACTCCGGCCTCGTGGACCGCGATGCCTGGATCAAGTACCTGCAGGACCGCAATCCGGTCTCGCCGGACTTTGCCCGCCGCACCGTGGCTGTTGTGAACACCACGGCAGCGGAGGTCAAGGCCGGGGATTCCATCACGCTGGCGGTGTCCAAGCTGGATCTCACCTCCCTGGGCAGCCCGGTCAACACGTCGCTCTCGGCGGCCTTCACGGACACCGCGGGCACCGTGACACAGCTCGGCACCGTCCCGGTGTCGGCAGGCGCGGCATCAGTGGACGTGAAGGTTCCTTCCGGCGCTGCTTCGGGCACCGGGATCCTGGTGCTCACGGCGGCTGAGTCAGGGACCGCGGTCAAGGCTGCTGTCCAGGTTGTTCCCAGCGGCCCGGTTCCGCCGGTCTGCACAGCGCCTGTGCCGCCCACCAAGTGGTACGACTTCCCGGGCTGGATCAGGTACGGCCTGGCCTGGCTCCAGTACCAGAAGTGCCTGAAGGGCTAGTTTCCAAGCCAGCCAAGGAACATGCCCCGCCCCCCCGGCCACGGATTCCCCTCGGAGTCCCCGGTCCGGGGGCGGGGCATGTTTTCGTTTGGGGCGAGTGATAGAGCGTTCGCCCAAAGGCACCGAAAGTGAGAGAGCGTCGCCAAGAAGGGCGCAGGAAGTGAGAGAGCGTCCTGCGGTGTTGGTCCGGGGGCGGGGCATGTTTTCGTTTGGGGCAGGGGTCAGCGGTCGAGGATGTGGCGGGCGATCTCGTCGGCGTCGCGGAGTGTCCGCTGGCCGCTGCGGTACACCGGCCCGCTCTGCGGACGCGACTCGGCGGCAATGGCCGTGCCCCACTGCGCGGCCGAGAGCTGCAGGCCCAGCACAAACAGCCCCTCGGTGACGGATCCGTTCGCGCCCACCGGCCGGTAGGGGTGCGGAATGACATCGAGGCCCGAGGTCTCCACCGGAGTCCCCTCCACCGTCATCATCAGGCGTGGCCGCACCAGGCCGTGGGCCAGGAGCTGCTCCAGCACCGGGGACACGTTCACGGCAACCCTGTTCGCGGGAGCCAATGCCTCGATCATGGTGCGGGCATGGACGGCCCCGTCACGGACCCACGGAGATGCCGCCGAGAAAGTGCCGGTATTGCGGTCGAGTGCGAATTTCGGGTCCGGACCCACAAAACTCACCACTCCCGCCCGGGCCAGGGCTGCGAGCTGCTCCGCCCGGATGGCCGGCGGCCCGCTGGCCAGGCCTTCGACGAACGATTCAAACCAGCCGCGGAGGCCGGCGACCCAGGACTCATCGGTGATGCCGCCGTCGGCGACTGCCGTTTTCAGCACCGCCCTGCCGTGGTGCAGCGCGCCGATGGCCATCTTTACCGGGTCGTCCTCGCCCAGGGCCGAGCGGCGGGCGTCATCGAGCAGGTATTCCACGACGGCGGAATCCACGTCCCCCCGCGACGCGAAAGACCGTCCGGCCAAGGGGGCTGCGAGGCCCGGGAGGTTCAGGCGCTGGTCCGGCGCCACATGCTTGGCGATCAGGACGTCGGCTTCGGCTTCCCAGTGGGAAACGCTGTGGGCGTGGGGCCGCATTGCCTCCTGGAGCAGGGCCAGGAACTCTCCGGGGTCGGTAACGGCGTCCGGCCGGGTGCGGACCAGGGTGGAGTAGTAGGCCCAGAGGGCGTCGCGCTGCAGGAGCGGCCAGATGTCGTGATCGAAGCCGGGGGTGATTCCTGCTGCCGCGAACCGCGCCACGGCGCCCTCGGTGCAGTACCGGAGCGTCACGCCAGCCGGGTAGTACCCCGCGAGGTTCGCCTTGGCCCGGTAGGGTGTCCCGCGCCGGGACGCGGCAATAACCCGCGGTTCGTCGCCGGACGGGATGTACTCCAGTTCGGTCCGGACCGGCCTGGGACCCGCGGCCGGTCCCCGGCCGGCTTCCGCTGCCACGAACTTCCCGCCGCGCCCTTCGGTGAGCTGGCCCATGACATCGAAGAAGTTCAGCCCCATGCCGCGCACCAGCACGGGCTGGCCTGCGGGCACCACAGACCAGTCGACGTCGGCGGGTGCCGCCGGCGGCAGGTACAGGAGCCCCAGCTGGCCGGCACCTGACTGGAGCTCGCGCTGTTCGGCGTTAAGCCTGGACTCGAGGTGCCCCAGGGCCAGTACCACGGAACCGACGGTGAGCGGCCCGCCGTCCTCGAGTTCGACGTCGAACCTTCCGTTGCCTGCCGGCCGGACAGCTGTGGCAATGGTGCGGTGGAACCGGACGGTCACTCCGTCCGGAAGGTGTGCCAGCAGATCGTCGAGCGTGGAGCTCAGGTACCGCCCGTAGAGGGCGCGGCTCGGAAAGTCCTCTGATCCGAGGCCGGACAGTTCGGCGCGTTCGTCCTCGGTGAGCGAGGCCAGCGGGTGGTCCTGCTGCGCGGCCCGCCACTTGTCGAAGGTGGCGCCCGCCACGGGCGCCGCGAGTTCAGGGTCCTCGGGAATGACTGTGGGATAGAACGCCTGCGTGTTCATCAGGTACAGCCTCGACTGGCCGGGCTGCCACACGTGGCCCGGCCCCGCCGGGTAGGGATCCACCACATCGATGTGGAGGCCCGCAGCGCCGCCGGGTCCGGAAACTGAGGGGTTCCTGAGCCGCCAGTTGGCGAGGAGGCGTTCCAGGACACTGGTGCCGCGGGGTCCGGCCCCTATTAGTGCCGTCCGGATGCTTTGCGATGTGCCCACGCCCTCCAGAGTATCCGCATGTGACTTGCTAGCTGCGCGCCGATGTTGTTTCGTAGGGGCCATGACCACCACAGCAGCTGATCACCAGCCCGCGTCGGGCGCCCCTTCCCCGAACGGAAAAGCGCCCGAACCGACCGACGAGAATATCTGGCTTGAGGAGGTCTACGGCGAGGAACCGCTGGCCTGGGTACGTGAACAGAACGCCCGCACCGAGGACCTGCTCGAGGATGCCGACTACGCCAGGCTCGAAAGCCGCATCCTGGAGGTGCTGGACTCCACGGACAAGATCGCCATGGTGGGCAAGCACGGCGACTGGTACTACAACTTCTGGCGTGACGGGCAGAACCCGAAGGGGCTGTGGCGCCGGACGTCCTGGGAGAGCTACCGGAGCGGGGCGCCCGAATGGGATGTGCTGCTGGACGTCGATGCCCTAGCCGCTGCCGAAGGCGAGGAGTGGGTCTTCCACGGCGCCAATTTCCTCCGCCCGGCAGCAGCCGGCGAACCGCACCGGCTGGCGTTGCTGGCTCTCTCCCCCGACGGCGGCGACGCCAACCGCTACCGCGAGTTCGACGTCGAAACCCGCACTTTCGTGGACCCGGCGTCAGGCGGGTTCGACCTCCCGACGGCCAAGGGCAACGCCTCCTGGCTGGACAGGGACACGCTGCTGGTGGCCAGCACCGCCGACGGTATGCCCAAGACGTCATCGTCCTACGCGCGCACCGCCGTCAAGCTACCCCGCGGCGGGTCGCTCGCGTCCGCCGAACAGGTCTTTGAAATCCCCGAGGACCACATGATGGCGCTGGTTGCCCATGACTCCACGCCGGGGTACGAACGAACCTTCGCCATGGACTGGATCAGCTTCTTCAACAGGAACACGTCCGTGCTGCGGGACGGCGCATGGGTTGTTATCGACGCCCCGACCGACGTGAACCTGAGCGTGCACCGCAAGTGGCTGCTGTTCCGCCCGCAGGGAGACTGGGACGTCAACGGAACCATGTACCCCGCCGGCTCGCTGCTCGCCGCGGACTTCGAGGACTACCTTGCGGGCAGCCGCGAACTCCAGGTCCTGTTCACTCCGGATGCGCACACGTCGCTGCAGTCCTGGAGCTGGACCCGGAACTTCCTTCTGCTCAACCTCCTGCGGGACGTCTCGTCGGAAATCCGTGTCCTGGACCCGGAACGGCCCGGAACCGATTCGGCCTGGGCGTCCACACTGCTGGACGCCTGCCCGCCGCTGCATGACGTCAACGCTTTCGCCGTTGACGACGAGGACGACGCCGGTGACTCGGACGACGACGACGGCACCGGCGGCGATGTGACCGTTCCGGAAGGCGAAGCTCCAGGTGCAGGGGATGACTTCTGGCTCGTGGCCACCGGCTTCACCACGCCCAGCACGCTGACCCGGGGGACGCTGCGCCGTACCGGCGAAGGCGACATTGTGAGCGAACACGCCGTCATCCGCACCTCGCCGTCCTACTTTGATGATGCCGCCTACGAGGTCCAGCAGCACTTCGCTGTGTCCGACGACGGCACCCGGGTCCCGTACTTCCAGGTGGCTTCCAAGGACCTGGTGCTCGACGGACAGAACCCCACGCAGCTGTCCGGGTACGGCGGATTCGAAGTCTCCCGGACGCCTGCCTACAGCGGCGCAATCGGCCGGGCCTGGCTGGAACGGCGGACGGAATCACCGGGCGGAGCCGAAGGGACGGGAGAAGGCGCCCCGTCGCAAACCCGCGGCGGCGTGTACGTGGTGGCGAACATCCGTGGCGGCGGCGAGTACGGGCCGTCGTGGCACCGCGCCGCGCTGCAGGAGAAGCGCCACCGGGCGTTCGAGGACTTCGCGTCCGTGGCCCGGGACCTGATCTCGCGCGGGGTCACGTCCAGGGAGCGGCTCGGGTGCGTGGGCGGCTCCAACGGCGGCCTGCTGGTCGGCAACATGCTGACGCAGTACCCGGAGCTGTTCGGCGCCGTGTCCTGCGGGGTGCCGCTGCTGGACATGCGCCGCTACACCAAGCTGTCTGCCGGCTACTCGTGGATCGCTGAATACGGGGATCCGGATGTGCCCCAGGAGTGGGAGTTCATCCGGACGTTCTCGCCCTACCACCTCCTTCGCGACGGCGTGGACTATCCGGAGACCTTCATCTGGACCGCAACCTCCGACGATCGCGTGGGTCCGGTGCAGGCCCGCAAGATGGCGGCCCGGATGCAGGCCATGGGCATCCCCAATGTCTGGTTCCACGAGGCGCTGGAGGGCGGACACGCCGGCGCCTCGGACAACCGGCAGGCGGCCGCCCTGCAGAGCCGGAGCCAGCATTTCCTGTGGCGTTCCCTGGCGGGACACTCCGAGGCGTAGCTCCGCGGGGTAGCGCCACGGCGGCTGGCGGGCGGCCGTGGCGCGCGCGTTTCGTGCCGTTTTGCACTGAATGCCCCGTTCTGCGTATCCTTGGTGGGCTAGGAATAGCAATTGGAGACGTGCCAGAGCGGCCGAATGGGCTTCACTGCTAATGAAGTGTGGGGCACAACTCCACCGGGGGTTCAAATCCCCCCGTCTCCGCGTTTGGCCCCGGTCCTTGGACCGGGGCCTTTTGCGTTCCCCGGATCTTGCGCGCTCCGGACCTTCCGCGTTTGCTTCCGCCGGGAAGGCGCCCGGGATGGCAGGATAGCCGGATGGCGGGCAGCAGCAATCATGACGTGGTTATTGTCGGTGGCGGGCACAACGGGCTGGCGGCCGCCGCCTATCTGGCCAGGGCCGGGCGGGACGTCCTGCTGCTGGAGAAACTGGACCACGCCGGCGGCGCGGCCGTTTCCGCCCAGGCGTTCGACGGCGTCGACGCCCGGCTTTCGCGGTACTCCTACCTGGTGAGCCTGCTGCCGCAGGAAATCATTGACGACCTCGGCCTGCAGATCGGGCTGGCACGGCGCCGCTACTCCTCTTATGCGCCGGACCCGGGCAGTCCCGGCCGCGGACTCCTGGTCGACAACGGTGACCCCGGGGCCACGGCTGCATCCTTCGCTGCAGTGGGGGCGCCGGCCACCGAGGCCGCGGCCTTTGAACACTTCTACGCGGAATGCCGGAAGCTCACCGGTGCGCTGTGGCCCACCATGACCTCCCCTTTGCTCACGCGTTCGGAGGCGAAGCGGCTGGCCGCAGCGGCCGGAGCCGGGGACGTGTGGGAATCGCTGATCGAGAAGCCGATTGGCGAAGCCATTGCCGGCAGGCTGCGAAGCGACCTGGTGCGCGGCGTGGTCCTGACGGATGCGCTGATCGGGACCTTCGCCAGGGCGGACAGCGCGGACCTCCAGCAGAACATCTGCTTCCTCTACCACCTCCTGGGCGGCGGCACCGGTGACTGGGATGTTCCCATCGGCGGCATGGGGGCTGTCTCGGACGAGCTCGAGCGCGCCGCCCGCGAAGCCGGCGCCACCATCCTGACGTCGGCCGAGGTCACGGCCGTCCGGTCCGGCGGCTCGGTGGACTACCGTCATGGAGTCCAGGAGCACTCAGTCTCCGCGGACTGGGTCCTGTCCAACGTCGCGCCCGCAGTCCTGGACAGGCTGCGGGGCAGCAGCACCGGGGAGCCCGCGAACCCGAACCACCGGCGCGAGGGTTCACAGGTCAAGGTGAACCTGCTGCTCAAGCGGCTGCCGCGGCTGCTGGACAGCGGCGTCAGCCCGGAAGCGGCCTTCGGCGGCACGTTCCACATCAATGAAACCTGGGCCCAGCTGGACGGTGCCTACCTGGCAGCGGAGCAGGGCAGAGTCCCGGATCCGCTGCCGTGCGAGATCTACTGCCATTCGCTGACCGATCCCACCATCCTCTCGCCGGAGCTGCAGGCCTCCGGCGCCCACACCATGACTGTCTTCGGGCTGCACGTTCCGGACAGGCTCATCACGGCGGAGAACAACGAACAGATGCGCACGGCGCTGCAGGCCGCCGTCGTGAAATCCCTCAATTCGGTGCTGGCGGAGCCGATCGAGGAGCTGCTGCTGACCGGCGCCGACGGAACCCCGTGCATCGAAACCAAAACCACGCTGGATATTCAGCGTGCGGTGGGCATGCCCCGAGGCAACATCTTCCACGGCGGGCTCGACTGGCCGTTCGCCGAGGACGACGCGCCGCTGGACACCCCCGCCCGGCGCTGGGGCGTGGCCACCGACGATCCCCGGATCCTGCTGTGCGGCTCCGGAGCACGGCGCGGCGGCGCAGTGAGCGCCCTTGGCGGCCACAACGCCGCCCAGGCGGTGCTGGAGTCCTAGCGGTCCGCCGATCAGGGTTTCGGGCTTAGGGGTTCGCGGTCTTGGGCGCCCCGGAACGTCCCCTGCTGACTTCGGCGCCAGCTTGCCGGGGCAGCGCCAGGCTGTCAGCGGTACTGAGCAGCATCAGCACCGTGATGGCCAGGAATGCGCCCCGGTAGGGCGCCACAGGATCTGCCCCGAAGGCGCCGGGGGCGGCGAAGAGCCGCAGGAACAGTGCGCCGACGGCGATCCCGGCACCGGCCGCAAGCTGGACCAGGGTGGCCGAAATCGCGTTGGCGGAAGGCAGCTGACCGGGGACGATGTCGGCGTACTGAATGGAAGCGTACGCCGAGAAGCCGATGGAGCGGAACGCGCCGCTGCAGACCAGCAAGGCGAAGATCAGCGGTTCCGGCGTTCCTGCATCCAGCAGGGCGCAGAGGGCAAAGGTTGCGGCCGACGCGAGCGATGCGAAGACGAGGACGGGCTTGAAGCCGAACCTGCGGATGAGCGGCGTAGTTGCCGGTTTGATGCCGATATTGCCCACGAAGACGGCGGCCACCATGATGCCCGCATGCAGGGGATCCCACCCAAAACCGTCCTGGAACATGAGCGGCAGCAGGAACGGGACAGCGCTGATGGTAAGGCGGTAGACGAACCCACCGGTGGACGTTGCCCGGAATGTCCGGGTGGCAAAGACGTTCAGCTGGAACAGCGGGTTGCTGGTGCGCCGCAACCACAGGACCGCCCCCGCAATTGACACGAAGCCTGCCGCCACGCTGATCGCCCCGAAGGGTTCCGAGGCGTGGGCGGTGGCGAGTTCGAGCCCCACCACCAGGGCGCCCACGCCCAGCGTGGTCAGGAGCAGCCCCACCCAGTCCAGGCGCCGGGACTGGTCGCCCGCTCCCTGCGGAACCAGGCGCAGGGCGGCTATGAACGCGGCCAGTCCCAACGGAATGTTGATCAGGAAGATCCAGTGCCACGAGAGGAACGTGGTCAGCGCCCCGCCGACCAGCGGCGCCAGGACCGGCGCCAGCAGCCCGGGCCACACCAGATACGCCGTGGCGCGGAGCAGGTCTTCCTTGGGTGTCCGGCGCAGCACCACAAGCGTCCCGACCGGCACCATCATGGCGCCGCCTGCGCCCTGCAGGACCCGGCTGACGGTGAGCATGGAGAGGTCCTGGCTCAGCGCGCACAGCAGCGAAGCAATGGTGAACACGGCGATGGCGGCGCAGAAAACACGACGGGCGCCCACGCGTTCGGCCAGCCATCCGCTGACCGGAATGCCCATGGCCACCGTCATGAGGTAGGCCGTCATGGTGATGTTGACGTCCGCCGGCGCCACGGCGAAATCCGCCGCGATGCTGGGGATGGCTGTGGTCAGTACCGTGCCGTCCAGGAACTCCATAAAGAAGGTCGCAGCAACCAGCAGGGCCAGCCGGGGCTGCCACTCCGGGCGGACAGCCGAAGCGGCGTTGCTCTGTGGTTCGCTCATGGCTCCCGGCCTGGACTCATTCGCCGATCCTATAGGCGTGCCAGGCATGGTGCCAGAATAAGTCCGCCGCTTACGGGGCCCGGCCGGCGGAGCCTTAGCCTGCCTGTCCCAGCACCAGCGGAAGCACGGCCCCGGCCCCGGCACGGCGCAAGGCCCGGCCGGCAACTGTTACCGTCCAGCGGCTGTCCGTGAGGTCATCCACCAGCATGATGCTTTGCCCCTGGATGCCGGCCATGGCAGTCTCCAGCCCGGGCCCCACAGCGAACCGTTCCCACACGCCCGCCAGCCGGTAGGCGCTGTTGCCCCCGCGCCCGCCGGTGGGTCCGCCGTGCTCCAGCTGCAGCTCGCCCAGGTACGGTATGCGGCCAATCTCGGAGATGCCCCTCGCCAGGGAGCCAACCAGGCCGGGCTTGCTCCGCGAGGGGACGCTGACGATGGCTGCGGGACGTCCTGCTCCGCTCCAGCCGGGGTTGCGCCCGTTTCCGGCGCCCCACTCGCGGAGGACCTGGACGCAGGCCTGGAGCATGGCGGGGTCGACTTCGCGGTCCGCAGCGCCGGACGCGAAAATTTCCCGCAGCGCACCGCCCCAGCCGAGGTCAGTCAGGCGGGCAAGCACCCGGCCCTCTGCCAGGCTTTCATCCGGCTTGATCTTGCCCTTGACGGTCACGCCGAGCCTGTCCATGCCGCTGGGCCACTGCAGGCGGGGCTCCAATGCGACCCCGGCACGGCTGAGCGTCTGCCCCGCCGCTTCCGTTGCAGCTGACGCGACGTCCGCCGGGAACCAGCGTCCGGCGCAGTTGTCGCAGCGGCCACAGGCATGGGCGGTTTCATCGTCCAGGACCGAGGTGATGTACTCCATCCGGCAGCCGGCAGTGTCCTGGTAGATCACCATGGAATCCTGCTCATCCACCCGGGCCTCGGCAATGCGGGTGTACCGTTCGGCGTCGTAGGTCCAGGGCTGGCCGGTGGAACGCCAGCCGCCGCCCACACGCTCCACTGCACCGTCCACGGACAGGACCTTGAGCAGCAGTTCCAGCGGAGTGCGCCGCAGGTCCACGCGGGCTTCGAGGGCCACAGTGGAAACAGCGGCACCGGCTTCGGCCAGCGCGGTCAGGACCGCCGCGGCCTTTTCCTCCGACGGCATGGATGCCGTGGCGAAGTACTGCCAGATGTCGCGGTCCTCCGAGCCGGGCAGCAGCAGGACATCGGCGTTCGCCGCGCCACGTCCCGCACGGCCCACCTGCTGGTAGTAGGCCACCGGGGAGGACGGAGCGCCCAGGTGCACCACGAAGCCCAGGTCGGGTTTGTCGAAGCCCATGCCCAGGGCCGAGGTGGCCACCAGCGCCTTGACCTCGTTGTCCTTGAGGAGCTGCTCCGCCCGTTCACGGTCCGCGGGGTCCGTGCGCCCGGTGTAGGCGAGCACCTCATGACCGGCCTCGGCGAGCAGGCGCGCGGTGTCCTCGGCGGCGGAGACTGTGAGGGTGTAGATGATGCCGCTGCCCGGCAGGTCTGCCAGGTGCGTCAGCAGCCAGCCCAGGCGGTCGCGGGAGTCCGGCAGGCTCAGCACCCCGAGCCGGAGCGATTCACGGCCCAGGGCGCCGCGGATGGTGAGCACGCCGTCGCCCAGCTGTTCCTCGATGTCGTGAACCACGCGGGAGTTGGCGGTTGCGGTGGTGGCCAGCACGGGCACGGTCTCCGGAAGTTGTTTGATGAGGTCGGCGATGCGACGGTAGTCAGGGCGGAAGTCATGGCCCCAGTCCGAGATGCAGTGTGCCTCGTCAATCACCAGGAGCCCTGTGCGGCGGATCAGTTCCGGAAGCTGGTTCTCCCGGAACGAAGGATTGGTGAGCCGCTCCGGCGAAACAAGCAGCACATCCACCTCGTCCGCAGCCAGCTGCCCGCGGACAGCAGCCCACTCCAGCTGGTTGGCGGAGTTGATGGCGACCGCGCGGACGCCTGCCCTGGCCGCTGCCGCCACCTGGTCCCGCATCAGTGCCAGCAGCGGCGAGACGATCAGTGTGGGGCCGGCTCCGCGGCGCCTGAGCAGCAGCGACGCCACAAAGTAGACGGCCGATTTTCCCCAGCCGGTGCGCTGCACCACGAGGGCGCGGCGTCCGCCGTCGACCAGTGCCTCAATGGCCTCGTACTGGCCGTCATGAAAGCGGGCTTCGGGATGTCCCACCAAGCTTCTCAGCACTTCCAGGGCCTGGTCCCGGGTGCCCGTTTCACCCGCGGGAAGGTCGGCGGAAGCGGAAAGGACAGCAGCATTCTGGTTATTGGCCATTGGTTCAGTATCCCAGCCCCCCTGACAGCCGGGAAGTTCAGGCTCCGGCCATGTGGACAGCAGATTTCAAACCCGGGCATGCACGGCGCGCCCGCGTAACTCAACTACTCCTCCACAGCCGCGCTGTGCTTCACCGTAAGATGGAATGCGTGACTAGCGACCAGACAAAGACTTTTGACCTTTCGGCATCGTTCAAGGCCTACGACGTGCGTGGCATTGTGGGCGAATCGATTACCGCCGAAATCGTCGAAGCCGTAGGCGCCGCGTTCGTGGATGTCCTGAAGCTCGAGGGCCAGACTGTCCTGGTGGGCGGCGACATGCGCCCCTCCTCCCCCGAGTTCAGCAAAGCCTTCGCCAACGGTGCCGCCACCCGCGGGGCAAACGTCCAGCTGCTGGACCTCATCTCCACGGACGAGCTTTACTACGCCTGCGGTGCGCTCAACGCGGCCGGTGCCACCTTCACCGCCAGCCACAATCCCGCCGCGTACAACGGCATCAAGATGTCCAAGGCCGGAGCCCAGCCCATCTCCTCGGAATCGGGCCTGAAGGAAATTCAGGCACGCGCGGAGGACTACCTCCACGCCGGATCCATCCCGGCCGCCGCCACGCGCGGACTCATCGGAGTCCACGATGTCCTGAAGGACTACGCCGAATACCTGCGCACGCTTGTGGACCTCAAGGGTTCCCGACCCCTTAAGGTGGTTGTGGACGCCGGCAACGGCATGGCTGGCCTGACAACCCCGGCTGTGCTCGGCGACGCCCTCCTGCCTAAGCTGCCTTTCGACATCATTCCCCTTTACTTCGAGCTGGACGGTTCCTTCCCGAACCACCCGGCCAACCCGCTCGAACCGGAAAACCTGCTGGACCTGCAGGCTGCCGTCGTCGAGCACGGCGCGGACATCGGGCTTGCCTTTGACGGAGACGCTGACCGCTGCTTCGTCATCGACGAGAAGGGCAACCCCGTCTCGCCGTCAGCCATCACCGGAATGGTGGCCCGCCGCGAGATCGCCAGAGCCAAGGCGCAGGGCGAGGAAACCCCCACCATCATCCACAACCTGCTGACCTCCAAGGCCGTCCCGGAACTCGTGGCACACGACGGCGGCCGCGCGGTCCGCACACGGGTCGGGCACTCGTTCATCAAGGCCGTCATGGCCGAGGAAGGCGCCGTCTTCGGCGGGGAGCACTCCGCGCACTTCTACTTCCGCGACTTCTGGAATGCAGACACGGGCATGCTGGCCGCCATGCACGTCCTTGCCGCCCTCGGCGAGCAGGACCGCCCGCTGTCCGAGCTCGGCCACGAGTACGAACCCTATGTCTCCTCCGGGGAAATCAACTCTGAAATTGACGACAAGGCAGGCGCCGTAGAGCGCGTACGCGCCGATTTTGCCGGCGAGGACGTCGATGTCGACTTGCTGGATGGAAGCACCTTCACTGCCCGCGACGGCAGCTGGTGGTTCAACCTGCGCCCGTCCAACACCGAACCGTTCCTTCGCCTTAACGCCGAGGCCACGGACAGGCCCACGATGGAACGCATCCGCGACCGCGTGCTGGCCCTGGTCAACGGCTAGGCCCGCCCGCATGACTGAACTTCCCGGAACACCATGGCGGGATTCCGTGCCCGAGGCCACGGCCATCGACCTGGAAAACCTGCTGGGCACCGGTGTCGGTGCGGCCCAGGAGCAGCTCGGGCGCAATGGCGGGTTCCTGCCTTTCGCCCTGGTAGTGGAGAACGACGGCGAGGTGCGCCTCGTCGCCGTCACCCCTGCGGACGCTGAGGACGGTTCGGAGGGTGAATTCGATGCCGATACGATGATCAGCGACCTCACCGAACTGCTTCGGCAGAACCGGGACGAATTCCGCGCCGCTGCCGTGGTCTGCGACATCACCCTGCTGGAAGAGGACACGGATGCCATCCACGTGGCGGCCGAGCACCGCGACGGTTCCGTGTTCGCCGCCGTCCTGCCCTACGAACCCAACACCGAGTCACGCGAATGGGAGTTCGGGCAGCTTTCAGCTGATTCCAACGAGCCCGCCATCTGGGTGGACTAGACCTCCACTAGGTTGATGACATGAAGATCAATGCCTTCGCGGACGTGAGCCTGCGGGCCATGATGGTGCTGGCAGCTGCACCGGACGGCAACCTGCTGACCACCCAGAGCATCGCCGACGCCGTGGGCACCCCCTACAACCACGTCAGCAAGGCCATGGCCAAACTCCGTGAACTTGGCGTGATCGACGTCGAACGGGGCCGGAACGGCGGCTCCAGGCTCAACGCCGCCGGACGCAGGGCCACCGTGGGCCAGTTGCTGCGGCTCCTGAACACCCGCGTGGATCCGGCCGACTGCCATTCACTGAATGGCGACTGCCCGCTCATCAACGAATGCCGGCTTCGCGGTGCCCTCTCCCGCGCACGTGAAGCCTTTTACCGCGAACTCGACGACATCGTGGTGTCCACCCTCCCCGGATCCCGCCAGATGGCGCCGGTGTTCCAAGCGATCGGGCTACGCCCGGGGCTCTGACTCCCGGTCTCCTGCCCCCCGCCATTTCCGGAACCGCCCCCCCGATTTTGATATGTCTTCTACGACGTGTAGAACTTAGGTATAAATACTTGTATTTCAAATACAGGTATTGAACGCGGTCCGGATGTACGCCCCGGGCCCTTAACTCAGGAGTACGCATGCTCTCGGACAAATCCCGCCCCGTCATCGAGGCCACTCTGCCGCTGGTCGGTTCCCGGATCGGCGAAATCACCCCCAAGTTCTACGCCCGGCTCTTTGCGGCGCACCCCGAACTGCTGGACGGACTTTTCAGCCGTTCGAACCAGCGCAACGGCAACCAGCAGCAGGCCCTGGCCGGAAGCATCGCCGCTTTCGCGACCCACCTGGTGAACAACCCCGGCACCCTGCCGGAGACCGTGCTCGCCCGCATCGCCCACCGCCATGCCTCCCTCGGCATCACCGAACCCCAGTACCAGGTGGTCTACGAGCACCTCTTCGCCGCCATCGCCGAAGACCTGGCCGAGGTCATCACCCCGGAAATCGCCGAAGCCTGGACCGAGGTCTACTGGCTGATGGCCGACGCCCTGATCAAGCTCGAAAAGGGCCTCTACGCCGCACAGGCCAATGGCACGATGTGGAGCCCTTGGAAGGTCGCCGCCAAGACCCCCGCCGGCACCGGCTCGATAACCTTCACCCTGGAACCGGCCGACGGCACCCCCATCACGCCCGCCCTGCCCGGCCAGTACGTCAGCGTCAAGGTCACCCTCCCGGACGGGCTGCGCCAGGTCCGCCAGTATTCGCTCTCCGGCGATGCCGGCACGAGCCGCAGCTTCACCACCAAGAAGGACGACGGCGGCGAAGTCTCCCCCGTCCTGCACGACACCGTCCAGGTAGGCGACATCCTCGAGATCTCCAACCCCTACGGCGAGATCACGCTCAAGGAAGGCGAGGGCCCCGTGGTCCTGGCCTCCGCCGGCATCGGCTGCACGCCGACCGCGTCCATCCTGCGCTCCCTGGCGGACGCCGGTTCGGACCGCCAGGTCCTGGTCCTTCACGCGGAAAGCGACCTGGAGTCCTGGGCGCTGCGCTCCCAGATGACGGACGACGTCGAACGCCTCGAGGGGGCAGACCTCCAGCTCTGGCTGGAGGAACCGCAGTCCGGTTCCAACGCCGGCTTCATGTCGCTGCGGGAAGTGGACCTTCCGGCCGACGCGTCACTGTACCTGTGCGGGCCGCTGCCGTTCATGAAGCACATCCGCAACGAAGCCATCAATGCGGGAATCCCCGCCACGAAGATCCACTACGAAGTCTTCGGCCCGGACATCTGGCTGGCGAGCTAGCTGTATTGACCACGTACGTTAGTGACGCTCGGCGTGGTTTGGTGACATGAAGAAGACCTCCGGGTGGAGTGGGGCTTGTCTAGAGTCCA
>NZ_JAUSSM010000020.1 GCF_030812315.1 Arthrobacter oryzae
GCGGGCGGCGGCGAGTTTCACCGCGGCCAGTCCCCGGACCAGGTACATGTTCGAGGACAGCGGCTGGCCGGTGATGGGGAAGTTCTCCACGGCCCTCAGGGTGTGCACGCCCCAGTACGCGGCGGCGGGCACGTCCCGGTCGCCCAGGAGGTCGTGTTCGGAACGGGTGTCCGGGGCGGTATCGGCAATGGTGGTCATGGGGTCCTCACAGGGCTTCGTTGACGGGCGTGGACAGGAAATCGGCGGCCTGCAACAGACCCACGGACCGTCCGCCGCCGAGGACAGCGCCGGTGGCGATGCCGGCGAGCGGTGCGGTGTCGACGTCGAGCGCTTCCAGCGCGCGGACGGTGACCGGCATGCGGGCGCGGTCCCCGCCGTCGGATATCTTCACTGCCACAGCGCGTCCGTCCGGCAGTCCCACGAGCTGCACGCCCTCGAAGCCGTCCTTGGCCAGGAGCCCCGGGGCGAGGCGCATCAGTTCGGTGACATCGCGGCCAGCGCCCGCCACCATTTCGGGGTGCTGCATCATCGCGCGGCCGACGGCGGCGTCCGGGCTTTCGGGGTCGGTCACCACTGCGGAGGTGATCCGGCCGAACGCGCGGGCCATTCCGCGGAGGGTGAGGGCGAACAGGGGAGTGCCGCAGCCGTCGGTGCTGGTGCGCTCGGGTTCTTCCCCCGTGAGTTCCCGGACCGTGTTTGCTACGAGCCGCTGCAGGGGGTGTCCGGGATCAAGGTAGCCGCGGACCGGCCAGCCGTTGATGACGCAGGTTGCGGCCATGGCGGCGTGCTTGCCCGAGCAGTTCTGGGTCAGCTGGGTGGCGGTTCCGCCGTTGCGAAGCCATTCCTCCCGTTCATCGGAACCGTACGGGAGGTCAGTGCTGTTTTCCAGGGCGTCCGTCGTGAGGCCGTGCATTTCGAGGATGCGGAGGGCGCCGTCGCGGTGCACCGCGGCTCCGGAGTGGCTGGCCGCCGTGAGGGCGAGGAGATCGGCGGGAAGGTCGAGGCCGGCGCCGACCATGGCCACGGCCTGCAGTGGTTTGAGGGACGACCGCGGGTAGAAAGGGGTCAGCGGGTCCCCCGCGGAGAACAGTGTGCGGAGCCCGCCGTCAGCCGATTCGTCCGGGGCGGTGGCGATCACTGAGCCGTAGTGGACGCTTTCCACAAGCCCGTCTCGGGTCTGCACCGCCAAAGCGGTGTGCAGCGGCAGTGCCGGGAGGTCCGGGGTCTGAACCGGAGTCTGGGCAGGAACGGGCAGGGCAGGGGAGAGCATGGGGTCCTTGGGTTTCGGTGCTGTGTGTCGGGTGTGCGTCGGTGGCTGGGACTACTGGTTGAGGATGGAGTCGAGGGCCGCGCCCACGGCCTGCAGGTGTTCCCGCATGGCGGAGCTGGCCTCGGCGGCGTTGCCGGTTTCGATGGCTGCCAGGATCCGCTGGTGTTCCTGGTCGGAGGCGTGCTGGCGGTCCGCCACCATGTTGAGCGTTTCGGACTGGTGCGCCAGGGCGTCGCGGATGTCGGAGACCACGTTTTCGAACACCTTGTTGTGGCTGGCTCGGGCGATGGCTGCGTGGAAGCTGGAGTCGAGGGCCACCCAGGATTCGGGGTCGTCCTCGGCGGCCATTGCGGCGACGATCTCCCGCAGCCCTTCAAGTTCCTCTGGCGTGCGCCGTTCGGCGGCCAGGCCGGCGGCCGGGACTTCGATGTGCGGCCGGGCCTCAGTGAGGTCCAGGGCGGAATACTGGCCGAGCACCAGGTCCTTGGCCACGCGGTTGGCCACCACGAATGTGCCGCGGCCGGTCTTGGTCATGGTCAGGCCGAGGGCGTTGCAGGAGCGCAACGCTTCCCGGACCACAGAACGGCTCACCCCGTACTGCTGGGAAAGGGTGGCCTCGGAGCTCAGTTTGGCGCCGATCTCCAGCTTGCCGGATTCGATGTCCGCGCGGAGGACGTTGAAGACGGCCTCTGCCGCGCTAAGGCGGGTTAGAGGCTGTCCTGCTGTCCGGCTGTCTGACAGGTTCACGTTTCAAATATGGCACGGGTCACACAGGCTGTCAATTGCGCGTCGGTCGCGATGAGCAGGGTCGGTACGTTCGTTCCGAAACTCCCTGTTCAACCAGGCGTATCCTCCCTAGAATGGAAAGCGGCAAAGGAAACGGTACGTTCGTGCCTATCGGGAGGTCCAGCATGGCGGATGCGTTTACTGACGGGCTTGCGGCCGCGGTCCGCGCCCGCCGGGCTGCCCTGCGGCTCACCCAGCATGACCTGGCGCAGCTCGCCGGAGTCTCCGAACGCTTCGTCCGGTTTGTTGAGCAGGGGAAGCGCAGCGTGCAGCTCGACTCGCTCCTGCCGCTGCTGGAGACGCTCGGGCTTGAGCTTCAGCTGACCACGCGGACACGTGCCGCGGCCTGGGCCATCGACGGACACCGGGCCACCAACCAGTCCCTGCCGGGGAACAGGCCATGAGACACCGCGTCGCCGACGTCTATAAGGCCGGCGTACTGGCCGCGCGGCTCGATCGGCATGAGGGCGGCACGAAGTTCAGCTACCTCCCGGCCTACCTGGCGGCGGGAGGTCCCGCCGTCGCCAGTTCCTTGCCCCTCACCGCCAAGCCGGTGCTGTCAGCGGCGGGTGCCGCACCGCCGTATTTCACCGGGCTCCTGCCGGAGGGCAGGCGGCTGAATGCGCTGCGGCGCTCGGTGAAAACCAGCGTGGATGACGAACTCTCGCTCCTGATCGTTGCCGGCGCCAACCCGGTGGGCGATGTGCAGATCGTGGGCCACGGCGAACCCCTGGACCCGGACGAGCACGCGGTGGAACTGAACCCGAAGGCGCCGGTCGATTTCGACGCGCTCCTGGGCGATTCCGGGCTGATCGACCCCGTTGCCCTGGCCGGCGTGCAGGACAAGCTGTCTGCCGGGATGATCTCCATGCCCGTGGCCAGTGCCGGCCGGCGCTACATCCTCAAGCTCAATGCGCCCGAATTCCCGCACGTGGTGGAAAACGAGCTGGTGATGTTCCGCTATGCGGCAAGGCTGAGGATTCCGCTCAGCCGTGTGCGGTTGATCCGGGACGTCGGTGGCCGGCCGGGGCTGCTGGTGGAGCGGTTTGACCGGATTCCGCTGCCGGGCGGCGCGCACGGCGCGGTGCAGCGGCTAGCTGTGGAGGATGGTGCGCAGGTGCTGGGGCTCTACCCGGCGGACAAATACAACGTGGGCTATGGGCAGGTGTGCCGCGCCCTGGCCGAGTACTGCGCGGCGCCGCTGCCGGCCCTGCGGAACCTGGCCATCCAGGCTGCCTTCGCATGGCTGAGCGGGAACGGCGACCTTCATGCCAAGAACGTGTCCATGGTTCAGCAGCCGTCGGGTGAGTGGTCCATCGCGCCGGTGTACGACATCCCCTCCACGGTGGTTTACGGCGACAAAACGCTGGCCCTGACGCTGGACGGCAAGCGGACGGGGATCTCGCGGAAGCATTTCCTCGGCTGGGCCACGGGCCTGGGGCTGACGGAACGCGCTGCGGTGCAGGTGCTGGAGCTGGGACTGAAGGCGTCCGGTCCGCTGGTGGCAGACCTGGAAACGGGCACGGCCTTCGCAGGAGCGGACGACGACGGCGCCTCACCGTTTTCGGCGATCGTCACCAGGTCGTGGCTCAAGGAACTCAAGCACCGCCGCCGGCTGCTGGAGGCGTAGGGCAGTCCGTGCCGCAAAGGTGAGTCCCGGCGTCGGGCGCTTGCCAAAGAAGCAAAGCAGCAATTAGAGGTGCTGGATCCCGGCCCGCTGCATCGCGTCCTTGTAGATCTCGACGCTCTTGCTGAGCAGCTCTTCCTGTTTGTTCGCGGAAACCGCAAAGGCCCGGCCGCCGAGGGCGCTGGCCTTATAGACCTTGATCCCGGAGTTCTTCAGGGACTGGTGGTACGTCTTTTCGAAGAGCGTCAGGAAGGTCTGGGCATCCGTGCCGTGGGCGATGATGGCGGAAACGCGCTTGTTGATCTTCAGGAACTGGCGGAAGGGCCTGAGGCCGTCCGTCTTTTCCTGCACGTTGAGGGCGGACGGCAGATCGGGATCGCGCACCCAGGGGTAGGCGTTCCACGGCATCACGTAGCGGGGGTCGAGTTCCACGATTTCGTAGATTGAGGTGGCCCGCCGGGCTGCTTCGTCGTCGTTGAAGTGCGAAACGAAGCCCGATTCGGTGCCCTTTCCGGGGCTGACATGGAGACTGACGATCCTGCACTCGTCCTCATCATGGACGGGGTCGATGTACGGGACTACTGAGCCCGGCTTCTTTTCCATGAGTTCGTCGCAAAGCTGGGTTACAGCAGCGATGTTCGGTTCCTGCAGCAGGGCCTTTTTTTCGTCCCAGTCAATCGTCACGATTTCTCCCTCAGCACACGGCGTCCAGAATCAGGCGTCTGGTTCCACTCTACGCTTTTGGCCGGGGTTGATGTTCGGCGGGTTTCAACTCTTGCGCTGAGCCCTAAGTGGTAGCTACATGAGTAATGAACCAGTACACCAAGCCCGGCTCCGGGTCGCAGGGAGGGAGGATCGGCAGTGCTTGACGATTCTCGTCCGATTTTCATCCAGATTGCCGAGCTCATCGAGGGTGACATCGTGGCCGGAACGCTTTTGGAGGAGGCGCAGGCGCCGTCCACCAACGAGCTCGCCGCCTTCTACCGGATCAACCCGGCGACGGCCGCCAAGGGGATCAACAAGCTTGTAGATGAGGGGATCCTCTACAAGAAAAGGGGGATTGGCATGTTTGTTGCCACCGGAGCACGGACCCGGTTGCTGGAGCGCCGGAGGGAAGAGTTTTACCAGGACTACATCCAGCCGCTGACCCGTGAGGCGGCCAAACTCGGCATCAGCGCCGAAGTCCTGACAGAAATGATTAGCCGCAGCAGCGCGGAGCCCGTACTAACTGAAAGGAGCGCGGGACGGTGAACGGAGAACAGCCGCCAGTCATTGACCTGACCGGTGTCACCAAGAGATACAAAGACATCAATGCGGTGGACGGGGTTACCCTTCGCATCGACGGCGGGAAGATCTACGGCCTGCTGGGAAGGAACGACGCCGGCAAGACAACACTGATGTCCGTTCTTACGGCCCAGGATCCCGAAACTTCCGGTGACGTTAAGGTCTTTGGGAAACACCCCTATGAGAACGACCGCATCCTGTCCCGGATCTGTTTCATCAGGGAATCGCAGAAATACCCGGAGGACTTCACCCCCGCGCAGGCCTTCAATCAGCCGCGCTGTTCTTTGACAACTGGGACCAGCACTTCGCCGACCGGCTGGCGGAAGAGTTCACCCTCCCGCTCAAGCGCCGGATCAAGAAGCTTTCACGCGGCCAACTGTCCGCAGTCGGCGTCATTATCGGCTCGCTTCGCGCTCCGAACTGACGTTCTTCGACGAACCCTACCTGGGGCTCGACGCCGAGGCGCGGCAGATCTTCTATGACCGCCTGGTGGAGGACTACTCCCGGCATCCGCGCACCATCATTCTCTCGTCGCACCTGATCGATGAAGTGGCCAACCTGCTTGAACACGTCATCCTGATCGACAAGGGACGCATCGTTCTCGACGACGACGCCGAGAGCATCCGGGGCTCGGCCGTCACCGTCACGGGCGAGACGACAAAGGTCACCGCTTCACAGCGGGCCGGAGGGTCCTGCACCGGGAAGGGCTTGGGTCACTCGCCTCGGTCACCATTGAGGCCCGGCTCGGCAGTGAAGACCGCGACTTGGCCGCGGATCTGGGGCTCGAGCTATCCGCGGTGATCCTGGCGGGGTCCTTCGCACTCACCTATGCGATCTGGCTCATCGTCCCGAACCACGACGGCGAACCGCTCTACTCGGGTGCCTCCCAGGCTGTCGTCTGGTACTTCCTGGCGCTGGGCATCCAGTCCCTCACCATGACCTTCCCCTTCTCACAAGCCATGAGCGTCAGCCGCCGTACGTTCTTTATCGGAACCACCGGCCTCTTCGCCGTCGTGGCCCTGGTTGTCAGCGTGTTGTATTACTTGCTGGGGCTGGTGGAGGTAGCGACCGGCGGCTAGGGCCTGAAGGGGCGGCTGTACGCGCTTGGCTGGGTGGCGGGAAGCCCGGCGATAGTCCAGATCCTCTTCTACTTCCTCGTCATGGTGGGCCTGTTCATGATCGGCTTCTGGTTTGCCACTGTCTACAAGCGGTGGCGGACCACAGGAATGCTGGTCGCCTGGGCCGCCATTGCGCTCCTGCTTATCGGCCTGTTGGCACTGACTACGTGGCAGGGATGGTGGCCGCAAGTGGGAGCCTGGTTCGCGGTCCAGACGCCCTTCAGCGTTAGCGGCTGGACGGCCGTGTTCTGCGCTGTCCTCGCCGTGGGCTCGTACCTGACCCTGCGCCGGGCAACGCCGTAAGCAGGCCGTGCCGTTCGTAGGCCGTGCCGTAAGTGGCCGCGGCTCACGCCGCGGCCACAGCCCTGAGCCTGCCGCGTTTGAGCGCCTTGGCCAGGTGCCGGAGTTCGCGCCGATGGCGGGAGGCCGCTGCATCGGGAGGCAGATGCCCCGGCAACGGCGGGGCCGTGGACTGGTAGCTGTGCCCGGTGGGCGTTGTCAGTTGGATAGTCTGCCGGGGTCCGGGCCGGGGGTGGGCGCTCCACCCGGGCGATTCCTTGGTGTGGTTGCAGGCTTCACAGAGTCCTGCGCCGTTGCTCTGCGTCGTCGTTCCGCCGCTGTGCCAGGGGAGGACATGGTCCAGGTGCCTGATCGGGGCGTCGCAATACGGCGTACGGCACGTGTGGTCCCGGATTTGGACAAAGCGGCGCAATCCGGGCGGGAAGAGCCTTCTCTTCGATTCCATTGCGACCAGATCTCCGGTGCCCGGAGCGGTGTAGAGCCGCCGGAGCCAAACGTTCATGGGCCGGTCCTGATTTTGGACAGTAATCCCCCGGGCCCATCCGGCAGGGACGATGCCGTAACCGGGCAGCCGCGCAGGTTCGCTGTCTGCCTGGAACAGCGTGCGGTCGGTCATGACGAGCTGGATCTCGATGCCGCTGATTCCACCCGCAGTCCCCGTGGTGCGTTCAACGAGCGCGTCGGCCATGAGCTGGCCGCGGGAGCGCGGGTCTCCGTCGGAGCGGAAGGCGTCGGCATGCTTTGTGAGGGCCGCATGGACCGCCACGCCCTCGGCTACTGGGAGCAACGCCGTCAGGTAGCACATGGTGTCGGGCGCGGGCCGAAGACTCACGTGGCGTTCGGCGGCGGCGTGGCTGGCGCGGTCCGCAACAGACCGAGGATCGCGCCGGTAGGCGGCGGTCCGTGCCGCGGAGATAACGGCACGATCGCCCGCTCCGCTGAACCTCCCGCCGTCGGACATCAATTCCTCGTCGACGGCGCTGCGGTCCGTTCCGGACAGGCAAGCGGTCTCACGTACTAAAAGCGTGGCGCGCCACTCATTGAGCTGACCCGTTTCCAGCCCGGCGAGGGTGTGCGGCATCTCGGTGACGAGCGCCTTCGCGAGACCAAGGAGCCGGCTGCCCCTGGCCGGTGATTCCCGCCGGGCGAGGGCGATCTGTGCCGCGACGCCAGTGCCCAGTTCGTCGGCTGGCACACCGGCGCGTGCCTGATCGCTGCGCTGTTTCAGGTCAAAGGAAACGGTGATCCGGGCCTGCAGCGCGGCCGCGGCGGACTTACACGCCTCGAGGTCGCGCAGCTGATCAATCATCCCTGCGCTGTCCACGGCCGGCAGTGTGTCAGCGAGGGCGCGGATCATTTCCTTGACCGTCGCACCCGCTGCTGCTCTCGAACCCACTTCAGGCCTCTGTCCGCCGTCCATGCCATAAGTCTCCCCGCGACCACTGACAATAAGGCGGCTACTCAACCCGAGGATCCGGCGGATCCGCCGGTTCAGGGGAACGGCCCGCATACGACTACTGCGCGGGCGGGCCGTTCCGGGAAGGGTGTAGCTGTCCCTAGTGCTGGCCGAGGCTTCCTGCCGCAGGCGGGAGGCCGCCGTCGCGCTTTTCTTCGTCGCGTCGCTCAGCCTCGCTTCTTGTGTCGCTTGCCGCGGTCTCGTCGGAATCGCCTTCGAAATCGACCAGTCCGTTCGTCTGGTCGAAGGGCTTGGCAATCCGCTCGTCGCTCAAGGCGGAGCCGGTGTCTGTTGTTGTGCCGGGCCCTTCCGCGGCCCCGATGAAGCCGGACGCGTTGGTGGCCGGAACGGCTGGAACCGGCGACTTGGAGACGGGCACATTGGTGGTGGGGGTGGGGTTGTTGTCCTTGTCCCGCATGCTCGCGGCTGCTCCCACTACCGCGGCCGCCGCGACTCCAACTCCCGCCGCGACCTTTCCCGAGACACCGGCCTTGCCGGAATCGCCGCGGGAAGCCGCCGCAGCGTCGACGCCAGGAGTCCCTGGTGAGGCGCCTTCGTTGACCGTCCCCCGCCAGGCGCCGCTCGCGTAGCCTTCGTCCTCGATGAATTCCTTGAACTTCTTCAGGTCCGCTTCCACCTGACGGTCGACGACGTTCAGCTTGTCGCCCAGGGTCTCCACGATGCCTTCAGGTTCGTATTCGAGCGAAAGCTGCACAGAAGTCTGGCCCCCTCCGACGTCTTCGAAGGTGACGGTTCCTGCATTCGTCGCGCCTTCGGTCGCTGCCCAGGCGACCTTACGGTCCGGGACCTGCTCCAGGATTTTCGCCTCCCACTTCCGGCGGACGCCTGCGATCTCAGCGACCCATTCAAGCCGGTCGTCGCTAAGTTGCGTCACGCTCTTCACGCCACCCATGAAGTGCGGAAATTCCTCGAACTGGGTCCACTGGTTGTATGCCGTGCTTGCCGGGACGTTGACCAGAATCCGTTTGTCGACCTTCGTGCTCATGGTGTCTCCTTTGACTGGAACGAATGGTGCGGGCCTGATAACGACGAAGTCTTCGCCAAGTAATCAGTATGCTTACTATAACTTTGACGACGCGGTCCGGCTAGAGTTTCAGTGGCGGCCGCCGCCGTTTACGTGTTCACGAGCCAAGGACCCAACCATGCAGGTCAACCGACAGGCGTTTCGTGAGGACGGTTTCGCCGGCTTCAGGGCCTTCGAGGAACTGGAAATCAACCGGATTCCGCAGGCGCCGGGGATCTTCGCCGTCCTCACACCCGAAAATTTCCAGGTGCAGTTCCTGGCCAAGAGCACGGCCGGCGTGTTCAAGAAGAAGGATCCATCCCTCACTCAAGCGGCGCTCGCAGCTGAATGGGTTGACGGCGCCGACGTCCTCTACGTCGGGAAGGCCGGGCCCGGCAGCAAGGGCAACCGCGGTCTGCGCAGGCAGGTCCAGGAATTCATCGATTTCGGCAAGGGAAAGCCGCCCGGCCACTGGGACGGGCGGCTCATCTGGCAGCTCGCGAACGCCAAATCCCTGCTCATCGCCTGGAAGGAGCTTCCCGCCGGTGGGCTGAACCAGGAAGAGGCCAAGTATCACGCAGGCTTCCGTGAGGAATTCGGCCGCTTGCCGTTCGCCAATTTGGTTCAGGCCCGGGTTAAGGGGTAGCGCAGGGCGGCGTGGGGGCCTCAAGTGTCCGTTCGCGCTGGTCAGCCGCCCTGCTTAGGCAACGCGCCGCCGTCGTACGTGAACCGGCCCGCAACGAGCGTCGCCGCCACCGGCATCGACGCGAACGTCCTGTCGGGAACGCCGAGCGGATCGGCATCCAGCACCGCGATGTCCGCCGGGTCCCCCACGCGGATCCGGACCTGTCCCCGGGACGACGCAAACAAGGCTTCCGCCCGGGTGATCGCCTGTTCCGGGTGCCATGGTCCGCGGCCGTCCTGGGCAGACCTGGTGGTTGCGGCCGACATCGCGGTCCACGGATCCAGGGGAGCCACCGGCGCGTCAGAGCCGAGTGCCAGCGTGGCCCCTGCAGCCAGCAGCGACCGCAATGGAAACGCCCGGTCGGTGCGCTCACCCCAGTTGGCGTCGGCAGCGTCCCTGTCATCAAGGGCATGTGCCGGCTGGACGCTCGCAGTTATGCCCAGCCGGCCGAAACGGGGGAAGTCCTCCTGCCGGACAAACTGGGCGTGTTCGATCCGTCCCCGGATGCCGGCAGCCTCGAACGCGTTCAGCGCCACTTGGTTCGCGGCGTCGCCGATGGCATGGACCGCCGGAAGGAAACCAGACTCGCGGGCCCGGACCAGCAACGCCAGCAGTTCCGTTTCGCTGACTGTCAGCAGCCCGCGTCCACCATGCGGATACGGGTCCACGCAATAGGCGGTCCGGGTGTTGAGGGAGCCGTCAATCAGCACCTTGAGCGGTCCCACCCGGAGCAGGCCCTTCCCGCCCGGAATGTCCAGACCTGTCCGCATACCCTCAAGCCGCGCCCGGTCCAGGTGCTGCGGGTAGACGCCGGCGTCCACCCGCAGCGAACCGAAGCCGCCGGTGACTCGCCTGAGCCACACATCGCGGTTCCAGGTCATCTCGAAGTCCACTATGCCCACCACGCCCCGAGCGGCGGCTTTCTGCGCGGCTTCCCGGACCCAGGCGTCCACAACGGAGTCCGGCAAGCGGCCGAGCTCGCGGGTCAGGGCAAACGCCGGGTCCTCGCGCAGCAGGCCGCTGGCGTCCACGTCCACTCCGTAGCGTCTTGCGGCGGCACTGTTCACCCAGACACAGTGGAGGTCGTGGCTGATAAGCGCCGCGGGCAGGTCCTGCGTCACGGCGTCGAGCATCGCCAGGCTGGGATCGTCCGCCCAGACGGCGTCGCGGAAACCCACGCCCACCAGCGTCGGAACGCCGCCGCCCTCGCCGCGACTGCCGCCGTCGAAGGTGCCGTCCTCACGGCCGGCAACCCGGGACCGGATGATGCCGACGGCCTCCCTCGCCGAGGTAGCGTTCGACAGGTCGATCCGGTTGGCTGCCATGGCCCACTGGGTCACGTGCACATGCTCATCCCACAAACCCGGAATCACGTACCGGCCGTCGAGGTCAACGATGCGGGCGCGGGCCGGGCGGTCTTCGGCCGCCGTTATCCGGGTGACAAGCCCGTTGGAAATGTGGATGTCCTGGGATTTCGCTTCTCCGGGCTGCCGGACGGAGGCAAGGACGAGTTCGGGGGCGGCGTTTGGCATACGTACAGGCTACTAAGCCGTCCCGACGGCGTTGCCGCATACGGGACTTTCGTCCCTTACCCGTTCAACCGGGGCCGGTCATTCTTGATTTGGGGCATTTCACGTATGCGTTACACACGCACGCACCTTGGGGGTGGGAGATGCTTCGCCGCAAAGCAACAGGTCTCGCTAAATCATTGGGGAAGGGCTGGCGCTGTGCGCCTCCCGGACATAGCAGGAGACCACGGCCTCATGAATCATCAGACCCGTACCGTCTTGGGTACCCGTTCCTCCGCCGTCTCCCGTCATGGAGCCGCATCCACCACGCATTATGAGCATTCTGAGCATCGGTTGAAGATCGTGGTCCGCATTGAAGCGGACCTGGAGGCTGCCAGCATCGAAGTCCGTGGCGTTGTGACCGGGGCCAGCCTCCGCGCGTTGTACGTGGTGGCGCGCCGGACCACATCGCTGCTGCACGGCAAGGAACTCACCATTGACCTGTCCCGGGCAAGGGTCACCGAACCGGTCCTCGAGCAACTCCACGAGTGCGCCCGCCTGTCCCGGCTGTCGTCAGGGGTGGACAGTTCGGAAGTGCCATGCCGCGTCAGAATCGTGGATCCGGCCTTCATCCACCGGGTCAAAGAGCACGTATGAAAGCCCTGGTGGTCTACGACTCCGCGTACGGCAACACGAAGCAGGTAGATGAGGCCGTGTCCGGCTCTTCATCCACGGTGACGCGGCGAAGAAGATGACCGAGACGCTGAAGGCCGGCGGCGCGGAGATCGTCTCCAAGCCCATGGCCTTCTCCGTGAAAGGCAGCGAGGGCCCGCTCCGTAGCGGCGAACTCGAAAAAGCGGCCGCATCGGCCGGGGACCTGCTCAAGAGAGCAGGTCGGTAGCCGCCGGGGGGAAGGCCAGAGGCAAGAAAGGACTGCGGCCATGAAACCAGGTCGGATAGTCATGCTGGTGCTCGGCACCCTCGCTGCCCTGCTGGGGTTGGGACTGCTGACGGCCGCCGCCGGAGTCGGATGGGTCAACTTCCAGCAGCGCGACAATGGATTCTTCACGACCCCCACCGAGCGCTACGACGTGGGCACAAGGGCCATCACCTCGCCCGGCCTGAACGTCCTGGTGGACGAGGAACTGCCGGACGTCCTTCCGGTGGACAGCGCGGGCCGGGTGCTCCTCCGCGGAACGGCGGCGTCCGGACAGCAGATCTTCATCGGCATCGGACCGCAGGAGGACGTGGCCCGCTATCTTGCCAACGTCCGGCATTCCGAGCTCACCGAAGTGGATTTCTCCCCGTTCCGGGCCCAGTACCGTGAAGTTCCCGGTGACGCCGTACCTGCCGCTCCGGGAACTCAGCCGTTCTGGTCCACCTCCGCACAGGGAACGGGAACCCAGCAGATTGAGTGGGACCTGCGCACCGGCCGCTGGGCCGTGGTGGTTATGAACGCCGACGGCGGGACTCCGGTTTCCGTGGATCTGCAGGCAGGCGTCCGGTCCGATCTGCTGTTGCCGGTGTTCATCGGGCTCCTGATCAGCGGCATCGCGCTGCTGGCTGTGGGCGTTCCGCTGATTGTGGCCGGCGCCGCCGGTCTCGGCAAGCACGGCCCGCCCCCGCATCGACCGGCAGCCGGACCGTCGGCTGGCGTAGCCGCACCTGCCGGCCCGGTAGCGGGACCGGCTGGCGTGCCATACGCGGCCACGCCGCCCGGGGGCGTTCCGCCGGGCGGGGCCAGCGCTCCCCTGGCCACAGAGCCCGTGCCCTGGGACTCCGCACTCTATCCGGTGCGGCTGAACGGATACCTCGATCCGGGCCTGTCCCGCGGCATGTGGCTGATCAAGTGGTTCCTGGCCATCCCGCACCTGATCGTCCTGTTTTTCCTCTGGTTCGCGCTTATCGTCACCACGATCGTGGCGTGGTTCGCCATCCTGTTCACGGCCAGCTACCCGCGCTCGCTGTTCAATTTCAACGTGGGTGTGCTGCGCTGGAGCTGGCGGGTCTCGTTCTACGCCTTCACAGCTATCGGAACAGACCGATATCCGCCGTTCACGCTGGCCCGGACGGACTATCCCGCCGACTTCGACGTCGCCTACCCGGAACACCTCTCGCGCGGCCTGGTCCTGGTCAAGTCGTGGCTGCTGGCCATCCCGCACCTGCTGATCGTGGGGGTGCTTGCCGGTACGACGCGCACCTGGGTGGCGTCCGACGACGACTGGTCCGGCTCCGGGGCCCGTTACGCCTCGGGCGGGACGTTTTCGCTGATCGGGCTCCTGACTTTGATCGCCGGGGTTACCCTGCTCTTCACCGGCAGGTACCTCCGAAGCCTGTTCGACCTGTTGCTGGGCCTCAACCGCTGGGTATACCGCGTCACCGCCTATGTGGCCCTGATGCGGGACGAATACCCGCCGTTCCGCCTGGACATGGGTCCGACGGACCCCGCCGACGTTCCGCCGGGAGGCTACCCGCCGCCGGTCCCCGCCCGCCCTGAAACGCCAGCCCCGAAAGGTGAGCCATGAAACTCACGGTCCACACGTTCCTGACCCTCGACGGCGTCATGCAGGGCCCGGGCGGCAGGGACGAAGACACCAGCGGCGGATTCGAATTTGGCGGCTGGCTGGTTCCG
The DNA here is from genome assembly GCF_030812315.1 of Arthrobacter oryzae. GTDB lineage: Bacteria > Actinomycetota > Actinomycetes > Actinomycetales > Micrococcaceae > Arthrobacter > Arthrobacter oryzae_B. The sequence continues at coordinate 13,691 of NZ_JAUSSM010000020.1, forward strand.
CACGTTGACGACGACTTTGGCCGGATCGTTGACCGCTGGTTCTCCGAAGCCGACGCCATCCTCCTCGGCCGGACCACGTACCAGTTGTTCCACCCCTACTGGGAAAAGGTCACCGACCCGGAGAACGGCGTGGCAGCCGCGCTGAACAGCTTGCCCAAGTACGTAGTCTCCAACACCCTCAGCGAAGCCACGTGGAACAACACCACCATCCTGTCCGGCAACTTCCTGGAAGCCGTCGACGACCTCAAGTCCGGCCCGGGCCGCGAACTGCAGGTGCACGGCAGCCACCACCTTGCCAGTGCCCTGCACGATGCAGGCTTGGTGGACGAATACAGGCTCATCGTCTTCCCTGTAGTGCTCGGCAAGGGCAAGCGGCTCTTTGAAACAGGCGCCGCGCCGTCCGCCTTCACCCTGGCCCGGAGCAAGGCCACTGCGTCCGGCGCCGTCTCCCTGGTCCTGGAGCCCGCGGCGTTTGGTGCCGGCGACCTGGCCGTGGGGGATTTTGAGGTACAGGACGGGCGGGACCAGATTAGGGAGTGACCCGCCGCGGCGCGATGCCGATTGAGCCTTCAGCCGAAGCGGAACCCTTGCCACCTGACGCCCGCGAGAACATAGTGGAGGGATTCACCACTCCGGGGCAGGAGGCCCGCAATGCTGCTGGAAAAGGGTACGGGGCCAAATGGAACAGGGCCTCATGGCCTGCTGAGGGGCCGCACAGCCCTGGTCTACGGTGCCGGGGGACCGATCGGCGGTGCAGTGGCCCGGGCTTTTGCAGAGGAAGGCGCCGATGTTTTCCTCGCTGGCCGCACGGAATCACGGCTGCTGAAAGTAGCCCGGGACATCCGTGCGGCGGGCGGCAGCGCGGAAACCGCCGTCGTCGACGCCCTGGACGAAACCCAGGTGAACGGCTTTGTGGACCAGGCCGCCAAAAAGACCAAACGCATCGACATCTCCTTCAACCTGATCTCCTACGGGGATGTCCAGCAGCCCCTGATGGAAATCTCCGCCGAGGACTTCAGCCAGCCCGTCAGCGCCGCAACCCGGACCCACTTCCTCACCACCCGCGCCGCGGCGCGGCACATGATCAGGCAGCGTTCCGGCGTCGTCCTGATGTTCGGCGGTTCCGGCCCCCAGACCCTGGCCGGGCTTGGCGGGTTCAAGATCGCCCTGGATGCCATGGAAGGGCAGCGCCGGCAGTGGGCGCTGGAACTCGGCAAGAACGGCATCCGGGTGGTCACCCTCGTGACGGGAGGGATCGTGGAAACCATTCCCTGGCAGGCCGATGGGCGTGAGGAGATCGTGGACGAAATCACCCGGACGGCGCACCTGAACCGGACTGCCACACTCGCCGACGTTGGCAACGTGGCCGTGTTCGTCGCGTCGGACCGGGCCGGCGCGATCACCGACGCCACCGTGAACATTTCCTGCGGCGCCATCGTGGACTACTGAGGCAGGATCCCCGGCAGCAGGCTAGGCCACCAGGTTGTCCGCTGCGGTGTCCATGTGTTCGCGGATGGTCTTGCGGGCCAGGGCAGCGTCCCCGGTTTCAATGGCCGCCACGATGTCGTGGTGCCGGTCCACACTCATGTTCGAAACGCCCTTTTCCAGCCCGGCGAACATGATGGACATCCGGATGGAGCCCTCCAGCGACTCCCACGAGTGGAGCAGGGTCTCGTTCCCGGTGAGCCGGCACATGGTGCGGTGGAACTCGAGGTCGGATTCGATCCGCTCCTCAAGGCTGCCCTTGGCGGCGGCATGCATGGCGTCGATGGCCGCGCGCAGCGAGCCGATGACCTGCTGGCGTTCCGGAAGTTCGCACAGGGTCCGGGCGGCCAAGGATTCCAACGCCGCACGCACCGAGTAGATGTCGCGGATTTCCTTGGCGTCCAGGTGCCGTACAGAAAGGCGGCCCCGTGGCCCCGCTGACAGCAGGCCTTCCTGCTCAAGCTGCCGCAGCGCTTCGCGGAGCGTCCCCCGGCTGATCTGGAGCATGTCCGACAGTTCAGTCTCCACCAGGTGCCGGCCGGGTTCCAGTTCGCCGCTGGTGATGGCCGTGCGCAGTGCGGAAAGGGCCTGCTCGCGAAGGCTCTTCTTTTGCAGTCCGAGGAGGTGTGCTGTTGCTCCGGCCATCGTGGTACTTCCTCACTGTCAGTGGTCGACTGTTTACAGTCAGCGTGTTAACTGTCGATGTTACGCCAGAAGCGCGGAACCGGCGTGTGCCCGCTCCGCGCTCCGGCCGTGCGGCCCGGCTTAGCCGAGTTCCGCGAGTACTTTCGCCACGATCTTCTGGACGGAGAGGCCGTAGCGTTCATGCAGTGTGGGCAGTGCGCCGGCGTCGAGGAACTGATCCGGCAGTGCCACGGGAACCACCCTCTTGCCGAGGCCTGCAGCGACCACTGCGGAGGCTACGGTTTCGAACAGGCCGCCGATCACGCTGTGGTTTTCCAGCGTCACCGCCAGGCGGTCGGTGTTGATCTCAGCCAGGACGGTAGCCGCGTCGAAGGGCTTGATGGTGGGCGTGTGGACGACGGCGACATCCACGTTGTGCTCCGCCAAGGCCTTGGCGGCCTGCAGCGCCCGCATGGTCATCAGCCCGCTGGAGATGAAGACGACGTCGTTCCCGCCGCGCAAGACCTTCGCCTTGCCAAGTTCGAAGGTGTAGCCGTATTCGTCCAGGACGGTAGGGACGTTGCCGCGCAGCAGCCGCAGGTAGGTGGGGCCTTCACTGGCCGCGAGCTGGGGGACTGCCTGTTCGATGTCGATCGAGTCGCAGGGATCCACGATGGTCAGGTTGGGCATGCCGCGGAAGATCGCCATGTCCTCGGTGGCCTGGTGGCTCGGACCGTACCCCGTGGTCAGGCCGGGCAGTCCGCCCACGATGTTCACGTTGAGGTTCGGCTCCGCGCTGTCCAGGCAGAGGAAGTCGTAGGCCCGCCGCGCAGCGAACACCGAGTAGGTGGATGCGAAGGGCACCAGGCCGGTCTCGGCGAATCCGGCGGCGGCACCGAAGAGCAGCTGTTCGGCCATGCCCATCTGGAAGAACCGTTCCGGGAACGCCTGGGCGAAGATGTGCATGTCGGTGTATTTGCCGAGGTCCGCGGTGAGGCCGACGATATTGTCGTTTTCCTGCGCTGCCTTCACCAGGGCGTGTCCGAAGGGTGCGGAAGCGGTTTTTTGGCCCGGATCAGCGAAGGACGCGATCATGGCCGAGGTCTTCAGCTTGGGGGCGGTGCTTTTCAAGGCGGTGGCGGCGCTCATCGCTTGGCCTTCCCTTCGTATCCTGCGGTCAGTTGTTCGCGGCAGAGCTGCCATTCGTGTTCTTCGATGCGCATGAAATGTGCCTTCTCGCGTTCTTCCAGCAGCGGTACTCCGCGGCCTACTTTCGTGTCGCACAGGATCACGGAAGGACGTCCGACGGTGGCGGCCTGGGCGGCGGCGTTGTCGAAGGCGAGCAGGAGGTCGGCCATGTTGTTGCCGTCCACCCGCTGGGTGTACCAGCCGAAGGACTCCCATTTTTCCGTCACGGGCTCGGTGCGGAGCACGGTGTCCGTCTTGCCGTCCGCCTGCAGCGCGTTGATGTCCACCATGGCGGTCAGGTTGCCCAGCTGGTGGTGGTGTGCGCCCATGGCGGCCTCCCAGGTTGAGCCCTCGTCCAGTTCGCCGTCAGAGAGGAAGTTGTAGACCCTCGCCTCGGAACCCTGGTAGCGGAGGCCCAGCGCCATTCCGACGGCGATAGTGAGGCCGTGGCCCAGGGAGCCGCCGGAGATTTCCATGCCGGGGGTGTAGGTGGACATCCCGGACATAGGCAGCCGGGAATCGTCCGAACCATAGGTCTCGAGCTCCTCCACGGGGACGATCCCGGCCTCGGCCAATGCCGCGTAGTGTCCGATCGCGTAGTGCCCGGTGGAGAGCAGGAACCTGTCCCGCCCTTCCCATTCGGGGTCGGCGGCCTGGAACCGGAGCTGGTCCGCATAGACGGCAGCCAGCATATCCGCCGCGCCGAGCGCCTGGCCGACGTAGCCCTGGCCCTGGACCTCGCCCATATTCAGGGCATGGTGCCGGATCCGGTACGCCGCGGCTGAAACGTCGTCGACGCGGCCTGTTGTGGTGATAGCCATGGTTTCCTGTGTGACGGTCATTTGGGCTTCTTTCGTGGAGGTCATCAGACGGTCACTGACTGGGGCGTGCTTTTGGTGGCCTCGTCTGCCAGCTGCCGTTCGCGCTTGCCCCAGGTTTCCCGGGTGGCGATGGCGGCCCAGAGGCCGATGGCTGCGTAGAAGCTGAAGAGGAGCGCGGGGCCCATCCAGCCGAGGGCCACGAAGAGGAGCGTGGTGATGAAGGGGGTGAATCCGGAGACCATGGCGGAGATCTGGTAGGCCAGTGAGGCGCCGGAGGAGCGGGTCTTGGCCTGGAAGAGTTCCGGGAACCAGGCGCCCTGGGCGCCGGCCAGGGAGTTCTGGCAGACGGCGTAGGAGATGGCGACGGTTGCAATGATGGCGATGAACATGCCGGTGTTCACCAGCAGGAACATGGGGATGCCGAAGAGCAGGGCGAAGGCGCAGGACCAGACGTACAGGGGCCGGCGGCCGATCCTGTCGGTGAGCCGGGCCCAGGCCTGGGTGGCGAAGATGCCGATGGCCGAGGCGATGCAAAGGGCCACGAGGGTCTGGGTCTTGTCAGCGAGCTGCTCGGTGTGGAGGTAGGAAATCATGTAGGTGATGGATACGGCGTAGCCGGCGGTCTCGGCGATGCGCAGGCCGATGCCCTTGACGATGTTGCGCCAGTCGGTCTTGATGACCTCGACGATGGGCGACTTGACGATGGCGCCGCTTTCCTTGACCTCGTCGAAGACCGGGGACTCGGGGACTTTGGCGCGGATGATCAGGCCGACGGCGACCAGCACGATGCTGGCCAGGAACGGCACGCGCCAGGCAAGTTCGCCGCCGAGGTTCACGCTGACGAGGAAGACGAGGTTCGCCAGGAGCAGGCCAACAGGGAAGCCGGCCTGCACGATGCCGGTGTACTTGCCCTTGGACTTCCAGGGCGCGTGCTCGTAGCTCATCAGGATGGCGCCGCCCCACTCAGCGCCGAAGGCCAGGCCCTGGACGACCCGGACGAACACCAAGAGGGCAGGGGCCAGCAGGCCAACCTGCTCGTAGGTGGGCAGCAGGCCGATGAGGAACGTGGCCACGCCCATGAGGATCAGCGAGGCCACCAGGACGGGCTTGCGGCCCACCTTGTCGCCGAGGTGCCCGCCAATGATGCCGCCGATCGGGCGGGCGGCGAAGCCCACACCGAGAGTGGCGAAGGCTGCCAGCGTTCCCGTGACCGGGTCGCCGGTCGGGAAGAACGCCGTACCGAAGTACAGGGCCGCGGCGGTGCCGAACCCGATGAAGTCATACGTCTCAATGACGGCGCCAACACCGGAACCGATGGCGACGCGCTTTGCGTCCTTGGTGCCGTGGACGTGGCCCCGCATTTTCAGAGCTTCGTTGCTCATTGGTGGATCCCTTTCGATTAGCGACCGAAGCATTGGCGCTCCAGCACTGTCGACTGTTAACACATGATACGACAAGTGTGACCTGCGTCATTTCACTCTGTCAACAGTCAATGTTGGAGGTTGACTGTTGACAGTGAAACACACTACAGTGATTCACATCACCCCGCCCGTTCAGAGGATCAACGACGATGTTCAACTCCCGCCTCGGCTGCTCGTCCATCAGCTTCCGCCACCAGGACCTGAGCACTGCCCTGCGGACCATCAGCGGCCTTGGCTTCGAAGAAATCGACCTGGGCGCCCTCCCGGGCGTCTGCGACCACGTCCCCTACGACCTGGATGCGGAGGCAGTCACGGCCGTCACGGCGGAGGTTGCCGCCTCCGGGCTGCGGGTCCGCTCGGTCAACGGTGACATCGGGGACCTCAACGCAGTGCTTGACGCCGGCCGGCAGGTCGCCCGCGAACGGCACCTGGAGGCGCTGCTCACCCTCACGGCTAACACCGGTGCCAAGGCGCTGGTCCTTCCGTGCGGCGCGCTGGGCCACGACCCGGTCCGGAGCCTTGACGAGGATCTGGACACCATCGCAGCCCAGCTCATCCACGCGGGGCAGCGGGCCGCGGAATTCGGCGTCGAACTCTGGACCGAGTCCCTGCATTTCCTGCGGTTCTGCTGGAACCTGGAACGCGCGGAACTGCTGGCACAGCGGCTGGCGGGAACCGGCGTCGGAATTGTCATGGACTTCAGCCACATCGTCGCCGCCGGCGAGGATCCGTTGGAATACGTAAAACGCCACGAGGGACGCATCGCCCATGTCCACCTCCGCGACGCCATGCCCGGCAACATCAACCTCAGCATCGGAAACGGCCACGCGGACTTCGCCGCCGGGCTGCGCTCGCTCGCAGCCCATGGCTACTCCGGCCACTTCTCACTGGAACTGGAAACCCGGGACGTCACCCACGACGAACGTCCGGCAGCCGCCGCCAAGGCGGCCAGCTTCGTCACCGACCTTCTCTGACCATCGATTGCTCCGTAACGGCCGTTTTGGACCCTCAAAACGGCGCTTGTGGAGCACTCGATTCCATCCATGGACACAACCAAGCACAACCAAGGAGCATCATGACCACCATCCAGCGCACCGCCGTCCTCACCGGGGCCACCTCGGACCGCGGCATCGGCATCACCACCGCACGCCGCTACGCCAGCCAGGGCTGGGGAGTGGTGATCCTGGACCTCGACGGCGAGAAGTCCGCGAAGGTCGCCGCCGAAATCGGCAACGAATTCAACGTCCCGGCCTTCGGCTCCGATATCGACGTCGCCAACGAGGATTCCGTGAACGCGGCATACCGCGCAGTGAAGGCCGAAATCACCGCGGGCACGCTCCCGGCCGTGGGTGCCCTGGCCAACATCGCCGGCATCACCTCGCCTGTGCCGTTCCTCGAGACCACCCTGGATCTCTGGAACAAGGTCATGGCCGTGAACTCCACCGGCACCTACCTGGTCACCAAGGCCTTCCTGCCGGACATGATCGCCAACGGCTGGGGCCGGATCGTCAACATGTCCTCCGTGTCCGCGCAGCGCGGCGGCGGCGTGTTCGGCAAGGTCCCCTACTCCGCCGCGAAGGCCGCCATCCTCGGTTTCACCAAGGCGCTGGCCCGCGAAATCGGCGCCACGGGAGTGACCGTCAACGCCATCACCCCGGGTGCCGTGGACACCAACATCCGCGTGGGCAGCACCGAGGAGCAGGAAGCAGCCATCAACGCCGGCATCCCCCTGGGCCGCAACGCCACCACCGAGGAAATCGCCGCCGTCATCACGTTCCTGTCCTCCGAGGAATCGGCCTACCTCACCGGAACCACCATCGACATCAACGGCGGAAGCCACATCCACTAGCGAAACGCCGCTGTACCGGAGGGGCAACGCCGCCCTCCAATCCGGTGACCAGATGGGGAAGCAAGCGTCCGAAGGCCTTGAAACGGACGCGCACCAGCACGCCGTCCTGACCATGGAAGGCCGGGCGCGGCCATCCGGGGACGCCGCAGCTATTCGACGTTGACCTTCACGCGTTGCACCGCGTTGTTGCCCATGCCCTGATAGTTCCAGACCTGCTCCAGCGGCTGCATTGATCCTGTGGAGTCGGTGGCCCGGCAGGCAAGCTCATGCTCGCCCCGGTCCGCCACCCAGGGGAAAGTCCATTCGCACCACGCAAACGGACCAGCCGGATGCCCAAGATGCGCCGGCATCCACTTCCCGTCGATCCCCACCTCGACGCGGGCCACGGAACCTTCGCCGGACCAGGCCCTGCCCTTGAGCATCACCGGGCCGGCGGAAAGGACCCTGTTGCGGGTGAAGAAGTCCGGGATTCCGGGCGGAACCATCAGCGAACGGACCTTGATGCGCGTGACCGGTGCACCGGCGTCGTCCGCGTCCTTCTGGTAGCGGTAAGCCACCGACTGCTGGAAGCCGTCAAACGGGTGGGTCACCACCTGGATGGATTCCAGCCATTTCACGCTGGCCATGCCGTACCAGCCGGGGACCACCAGCCGCAGCGGGAAGCCATGCTGCGGCGGCAGGTCGCGGCCGTTCATCTCGTACGCGAGCACGACGTCGGGGCGCATCGCCTCCTTGATCGGCAGGCTGCGTCCGTACTTTTGCCGGACGCCGCCCTGGATGCCGGCGTCGGCGCCCGTGAAGACCACTTCGATGGCGTCTTCATCAACACCGGCCTGGGCCAGGAGGTATGCCAGCGGGACACCCGTCCACACCGCAGTGCCCACGCCTTCAAGCCGCCACGGCTGGCTCAGCGGACGGGGCCGGAGGAGCGACCGGCCGTTGCCGGCACATTCAAGGGTGATGGGAATGCTGATGGCGGGGTCCCGGCGGAGCGCCCGGAGGTTGATTTCGACGGCGCGTTGGACGGCACCGCCGATCCGCAAGTGCCAGGCGTCGGCGTCAATAAACGGGATGTCGAAATGCGTCAGGACGTAGTGCAGACCCGGCGGGGTAACGTCCTCCCGCAAGGCCTCCAGCGGCATCGAATGGTTCCTGACCGCAAGCTGCAGTTCCTCTGCGGTGAGCGGGCCGTTCGTGGGTTCTCCGGTATGCGCCGTGGGTTTTGCGGTTTGGCGGCGCCGGGAAATCTGGTTCGTCATGGCACTGCGATTCTGGGTAGGGCCGGATTCTGGTGTGGAACGATGCTGGGCTGCTTACGGATGCTGCGACGGGGGTTGCCCTTGTTCACAGGTCTACGCCCGCCTCCGCAGGTGCGTCAAGGCCAGTCCCGGGCGCTTCGAGGCTAGGGGTGGTGCGCCTCCTTGAGGAAGTCATCCAGCCCTTGAGGTTCCCTGCCCGTGAGGCCGTGAACGTCCGACGTCGGGCCCGCCAGTTCACCGTTGGCAATGGCGGTGTAGGTGCTGACCCAGGCGTCCACTTGCCAGGCGGGCGCGCCGTACGAGGCCCGGGACGCGTACGCTTCCTTCACGGTTTCATTGTGGTAGCTGATGTTCCGGCCGGTACCTTCCGTGAGCAGCTGCGCGGCCCGCTCCAGGGAAATGTCCTCGGGGCCGGTCAGGTGGTAGGTCCGGCCCGTGTGCACCGCCGGATCACGCAGCACGGCGGCGGCGCACCGGGCAATATCCCCGCGGGACACAGCCGCCATCACACCATCGCCTGCCGGACCGCGGATGACGCCGTCATCTCCGGCGAGCAGCGGCAGGAAGTCAAGGTAGAAGTTGTCCCGCAGGAACGTGTAGTCCAGCCCGGAGGCCCTGATCCGTTCTTCGGTGGCGTAGTGATCCCTGCCCAGCGTGAACGTGCAGTCAGCGGACGCTCCGAAAAAGGACGTATAGACGAGGTGCCGCACCCCGGCGGCCGCTGCGGCGTCCACGAACGCGAAATGCGTCTGCAGCCGGTCTTCGGCTTCCGAGGCTGACACCATGAACAGGGTTCTTACGCCCTCGAGCGAGGACTTCGCCAGCACCGGGTCCGCGTACGCCGAGACCACCGGAACGGCGCCCTGAAGGTCAGGTGCCCGTGCGGCGTCCCGCACCAGCAGCCGCTGCGGGTGCCCGGCGTCGGCGAGGATGCTGGCGACGAGTCCGCCGAGCTGCCCGGTGGAGCCGGTGACGGCCAGATCGGGCAGGGACCCGTCGGAGCCTTTCCCTGTGTCCGTCCCTGTGACCGCGGGGGTTCCCGTGTCCGCCATGGCTAGGCCTCGCGGGACGCGGGCGACTTGGTCTGCGCCGGGTCGCGTTCAGCCAGGGATCCGATGACGTCGTCGATCCTGTCCATGATGGCCTCGTCAAGCTTCACGCCGGCCGCCGCCACGTTGCCGGCAATCTGCTCGGGCCGGGACGCACCCATGATGGCCGAGGCGACGTTCTTGTTCTGCAGCACCCAGGCGATGCTCAGTTGGGCCATGGTGAGCCCGGCTTCCGCAGCGATCGGTTTGAGCTTCTGGACGCCGCTGAGCACTTCATCGGACATCCAGCGTTCGATCATCCTGGCGCCGCCCTTGGAGTCCGTGGCCCGGCTTCCCTCCGGCGCCGGCTTTCCCGGCCGGTACTTGCCGCTCAGCACGCCCTGGGCGATGGGGGACCACACGATCTGGGACAGGCCCAGTTCTTCGGACGTGGGGATCACTTCGGCTTCAATGACGCGCCAGAGCATGGAGTACTGCGGCTGGTTGGAGATCAGTTGGAATCCCAGGTCCCTGGCCAGGGCGTGGCCGTCCCGGATCTGGTCGGCTGTCCATTCGCTGACACCGATGTACAGCGCTTTGCCTTGCCGGACGATGTCCGCGAAGGCCTGCATGGTTTCTTCCAACGGCGTCTCATAGTCATAGCGGTGCGCCTGGTACAGGTCCACGTAGTCGGTCTGGAGACGCGTCAGGGAACCGTCGATGGACTCCATGATGTGCTTGCGGGACAGCCCCACATCGTTGTGGCCTTTGGGCCCGGTGGGGCCGAACACCTTGGTGAAGATCTCCAGGGACTGGCGGCGCTCGTCCTTCAGCGCTTCGCCCAGCACCGTCTCGGCCGCCGTGTTGGCGTAGACGTCGGCGGTGTCGAACGTGCTGATTCCTGCGTCCAGCGCCGCCCGCACGCACTGGGTTGCTACATCGTTCTCCACTTGGGATCCGTGCGTGAGCCAGTTGCCGAAGGTGATTTCGGAGATCTTGAAGCCGCTGTTGCCGAGGTATCTGAATTCCATGGTTTTCACCGTAGTCCACTTGGTTGCTCAGGGTAAGGGCTTTCCGGCGGCTGCCTTGGGCTGCCTTCTCGGTTACCGCCGACGCAGTTCGGCGTATTCGAGGGAGGGGACCACGGCGCCGGCGTCCCGCTCCACAAAGTTGGTGCCGGGCGGCACTAGGTCGTCGATGGCGTCCAGCACGGTTTCGTCCAGCACCGTGTCCGCGGCCCTCAGGTAGGCCTGCAGGTGTTCCTCGCTCCGGGGGCCAACAATCACACTGCTGACGGCGGGGTGGTTCAGCGCGAAACCGACCGACAGGTCCACGAGGGGCAGTTCCAGCTTGTCAGCCAGCCGGGCCAGGGAATCCGCGGCGAGCAGCTTGCGTTCGCTCGCCGGGCCGGAGATGTCGTACCGCCCAGGCAGGGAGTGCACCCGCGTGGGAGGTTTCCCGGCGTCCAGGACAAAGCTTCCGGACAACCAGCCGCCGGCCAGCGGACCGTAGGCCAGCACGCCCAGGCCGTACTGCTGGGTGATCGGCAGGACGTCGCGTTCAGTGCCGCGGACCAGCATCGAATAGGGAACCTGGTTCGCCACGGGCGGGATGAGGTGGTTCGTGGTGGCTAGCCACTGGGCCTCCACCAGCTGCGCCGGGGTGAACACGGACGTTCCGTAGTAGAGGATCTTGCCCTGGCGGATGAGGTCGTTCAGGGCGGTGATGGTCTCGAGGACGTCGGTGTTGTAGTCCGGACGGTGTGCCTGATAGAGGTCGATCCGGTCCGTCTGCAGCCGGCGGAGGCTGCCCTCCACTGCCTGCATGATCCACCGCCTCGAGTTGCCCGAGTGCGCGGGGTTGGCGCTCATCTGGCCGTGGAATTTGGTGGCGATGAACACGTCGTCGCGGCGGCCCTTCAGGGCGCGGCCCACCACCTGTTCGCTCTGTCCCTGCGAGTAGACGTCCGCCGTATCCACTGCGGTGATGCCGGCGTCCAATGCCGCGTGGATGATGCGGATGCTTTCGTCCGCGCCGGTGGGCGCGCCTTCGCCGAAATTCATGGTGCCCAAGGTGAGTGGGCTGATCAGCGTCCCGCTGCGCCCGAACACTCGTAGCTGGTTGAGGCTCATCCCGGTTTTCCTCACGTTTGACTCCCACGCTGATTGCTGTGGATCGTCATGAGGCTACACAAAATCAGCCGTGCGCAGGCCGTTGGCGAAGCACTTCTTAGCTTTCCGTAGTCCGGGGTAACGCAGGAGTCCCAATGACGATTTGTGAACCGTGTTATGGCGGCCAATCAGCCGGCGCGGCGCTGCTCCGTCGGCAGGGTGCCCCGCAGGGCGGCAGGGTGGCCGGCCAACGAGACCAGGGACCCGGTGTCCAGCATCGCCATCCGTCCCGGTGCGGGCGGCTTCTCGAAGGAACGCGGTATTGCCCGGACGGCGGCGTGCTGGTCCGTGGCCGACTCCACCAGTGGAGCCACCGCGCTGACGTCCTCCACCGGGGCGTCCGGACTGGGGAGATCGCGAACGGTGACTTTCACCTCGGGCGCCGCTGCGGCCCTGGCCCTGGCTGCGGCCCGCGCATCGGCCCGGGCCACGGCTGCCGCCCAGTCCTGGGCAAGGGCCGGAGCTTCCCTGCGCGCGGCGCGTTTCCGTGCCGCCTCTTCCAGCTTGGTTTTGAGGGAAGGGGCTGTCCAGGCGGTCTTCAGGTTGAACGTTCGGCGCGGCGCGCGTGGCGCCCGGGCCGGTGCTTCGGATGGCTTGCCGGGACGGCGGCGGAACGGGGCCATGACCGCGACACCGACCAGCCGGCCCAGGCCGGCGATGATCAGGGTGGCCACGAAACACAGGAACAGCCCGACGAACATGACGAACGCCACACCGAGTGTGCCAAAAAAGGTCAGGTTCAGGGCAATGGTGGTGGGATCTTCCATTTACCTCTCCTAACGGCCTGCAGCACCTGCGCGCCGGCGGCGATCACCTGGCGATAGGCACCCCTTAACAATACGGACTTTTTCGGGCAACATGCCCGCATTACAGGTCCGCCGCACGGTTGTGTCGAAGCTGTTATCCGATATGACACAGCCGTTTCAGGCCGACCTGCGCTTATAGTCGAAAGCAGCCAAGTTGACGCCCTCCAACAGCCCCGAAAGGACGCTCCGTGCCGCAGCAGACCGAGCCTGAAGAACCACAACAGGAAGGCATCGGAGGCGTCCAGGACAGCAGTCCGCCGGCGTTCAGCGGGAACTGTCCGTGCCTGTCCGGTGAGCAGTATGCGGACTGCTGCGGCAGGTTCCACCGCGGCGGCTCCGCTGCTCCGACAGCGGAACAGCTGATGCGTTCCCGGTACAGCGCCTTTGTGCTGCGGGATGCCGCCTATCTGCTCCGCACCTGGCACCCGGACACCCGGCCCGGGGAGCTCGAGCTGGACCCGGCCACGGAGTGGCGCCGCCTGGACATTGTCTCCACGAGCCGCGGCGGTCCGTTGGACTCGGAAGGGACCGTGGAGTTCAAAGCCCATTTCCGGCACGACGGCGAGCGGGGAGTCCACCACGAAACCAGCCGGTTCCTGCGCGTGGACCGGCGCTGGTACTACTTCGACGAGGCTGTCTCTTAATGTCTCCGCGCTGGCCCTCCGGCTTTAGCGTTCCGCGTCAGCTTCCACCGGGGTGAATCCGGCACGGTCCACCTTGCGGTGGAAGCGCATGCCGGCCATGCCGCCCACCACTGCACCGATCAGGGCAACCACGGCCACCACGACAGCGGCGATGATTCCTGTGGTGGTCAGCTGTCCTTCGTTGACGGGAATGCGCGGGAAGCTGTTCAGGCTGGCCAGGATGTTGAAGCGTTCTCCGGCGATCATGGCCAGCAGAGCAATAAGGACAGCGAAGATCACGGCCCAGACCCACACCATGAATCCCTGCTTGGCGCCGCTGAAGCGGGCCATTCGGCCGGCCACGTAACCGCCGCAGTAGTACGCGACGAAGAGGATGACCAGCAGCACGATGACGCCGGTGAGGCCCACCGCCTGGTCGGAGGAGGCCTGGTTGACGGCCTCATTGACGTCAGTGCTGGTGGCAAGCCCAACGGCTGTTCCCGCCGCTGCGACAAGCGCGGTCAGCAACACGGCTGTTCCCGTCGCCGCAAGCCAGCCAAAGAAGGCGGAGCCGATCTTGATCCCGCCGAACTGTTCCTTCTCGCGGGCCACTACTGTCTCGCGGGTCGCGGCATTCGGGTCCGCAAGCGTAGCGGGCTCGGCCGTGGGCGTCACCGCATATGCGCGGGTGTCGTCGTCGTGGTCCGTTCCGGCGTCGTAATTCCGGCTGGCCCGCGGGGCGTCGGTGTGGCTGCGCCTGCCCTCCAGCCTGTCCTCGACGTTCCTGCTTTCAACGTTGCCGGTGACGTTTCCGGGGCTGGCGCCGTCCACGCGGTTGGCGTCCCCGCCACGGGCGGCGCGGCGCGACTGTCTGTCTTCGGGCCCTACTGTGCTGCTCATCAGGCGTTCTCGCTTTCATCGATTGAACCGGACCCATCGGTTGGGCCGGCCACCGCTATGCGGAGACCTGCATGATGGTCTCTTCTCCACCTAACCACGGCGCAACGGCGGTAGCAAGGATGCTTAGCATCGGCGAAGGGGCGAAAATCCCCGAAAATCAGCGGTATTTACGGTGCAGGTTCTCCTTGACGGTGGCCCGGGGAGCCGCATCGGCGATCCATGGTCCGGTGCCTTCGGACTGGTCCAGCACTCCTGCCTCCAGCCACATGTAGTCCCCGGCGAGGACCTTTTCCGTGAGCCCGCGATCGGCGTCGTCCGTGTTCCGCCACAGCTGGTCGAAGTACTCGTCAACGCGGACCCGCGCGTGTTCGCAGTATGCCTCGGCCAGTTCGTAGGCGGTGGCGGCCCGCTCGGGGTTCGTGTGGAGCATCCCTTCGGCGCGTGAGCAGCAAGCCGCCATGGCGAACAGCTCGGCGCCGATGTCCACGATCCGCCCCAGGAATGCCTGCTTGTGCTCGAGTTTGGCCTGCCAGCGGCCCATCCCGTAGAACGTCTGCCGGGCCAGCCGCCGCGAGGACCGTTCCACGAACCGCAGCTGCTTGGCGAGCCTGCCGAACTCCGAGTAGGACCGCGGGTCCATCCCGGCGCCCGCCACAAGCTTGGGCAGCCACCTGGCGTAGAAACCTGAAGCCCCGACGGCGGCCCTCGCCTTGTCCGACAGGCTGGCATCCGCGGACGCAAGGTCCCCGGCGGCGGCCAGGTGGGCATCCACGGCCTCGCGGGCAATCAGGAGCTTCATGATTTCCGAGGAGCCCTCGAAGATCCGGTTGATCCGGAGGTCCCGGAGCTGCTGCTCGGCCGGCACGGCCCGCTCTCCGCGTGCTTCCAGCGAATCTGCCGTCTCGAAACCGCGCCCGCCCCGGATCTGCACGAGTTCGTCCGCGATCCGGCAGCTGATCTCCGTGGACCAGAGTTTGGCCAGGGCGGCTTCGATCCGGACGTCCTTTTGGCCCGCGTCGGCCAGTTCGGCGGACAGCTCGAACACGGCGTCCAGGGCGAAGGCGCTTGCAGCGATGAAAGCGATTTTCTTGCCCACGGCCTCGTGCTTGCCCACGGGCCGGCCCCACTGAGTGCGTGCGTTGGACCATTCGCGGGCGATCTTCAGGCTCCACCGGCCGGATGCCACGCAGATGGCCGGGATGGAGAGCCGTCCCGTGTTGAGGGTGGTGAGGGCGATCTTCAGGCCCTGGCCTTCGCGGCCGAGCCGGTTGGCGGCGGGAACCCGCACCTGGTGGAAGCGGGTCACGCCGTTCTCAATGCCGCGCAGCCCCATAAAGGCGTTGCGGTTTTCCACCGTGATGCCAAGGGAGTCCATTTCCACTACGAACGCGCTGATGCCGCCCTTGTGGACAGTTCCGTCGGAATCGGTGTGCTCCGGAACCAGCGCCATCACCACTACAAGCTCGGCGATCACGCCGTTGGTGGTCCACAGTTTCACGCCGTCCAGAATGTAGGCGTCGCCGTCGTGCGTGGGAACCGCGGTGCTGCCCATCCGGGCGGGGTCACTGCCGACGTCGGGCTCCGTCAGCAGGAACGCCGTGATGGCGCCGGCGGCGCACCGGGGGAGGTACTCCTGCTTCTGTTCCGGCGTGCCGAAGACCTTTACGGGCTCGGGGACGCCGATGGACTGGTGCGCGGACAGCAGCGCCCCGAGGCTGGGATGCACTGAACCCAGCATGGCCAGTGCGCGGCCGTAGTAGACGAGGGAAAGGCCAAGGCCGCCGTACTCCCTGGGGATCTTCATGCCGAAGACGCCCAGGTCCGCCAGGCCGGCGAGATACTCGTCCGGGATTTTCGCGTCCCGCTCGATCAGGCGGCCGGACATGGTCCGGCAGTAGGCGGTGAGCCGGGCCATGAACTCGTCGCCGCGTTCCACATCCTCGGTTTTGGCTTCGGGCCAGGGGTGGATCAGTGAGAGGTCGAAATTGCCCAGGTACAAACCCTTGGCGAAGCTGGGCCTCTCCCAGGCGGTCTCCCGCGCGGCCTCCGTGATGGCCCGGGCATCGGCCTCGGTGGCGCCTGGCCCGATTTTTTCGGGGGCGACAGGAACGTCAGCGGCTGGACTGTCGGTGGCAGAGCTCACGGGGCATCTCCTCTAACCGGGGTGGCCGGCTTGAGCCCTGGGTCCGCCTCGGGTGGGGACCCTTCAGCTGTCCCTCAATGCTACCCGCGGGTAAGTTCCCGTGCTAGGGGCAGGCTGCCCCTGAAAGTCGCCGGGGAGTTCCACGGCGGAGGCGTGGTGCACCAGGCGGTCCCATAGATGGTTGATGCCGTGGACCAGCCACAGCAGTGTGCCGGCGGCGACAAACCAGGCGAACCGGCCCACCCCCACCATCACCATGGCCACGAAAGCGGCCGACATCATGAAACCCACGATCAGCAGGCCAAACACGAGCGTTCCGATGAACACGAAAGTGCCTGTCTCTACTGCGCTGAGATCGAACTGCATGGTTCCCCCTTGCGTCATTGCCTGGTTGGATCAAGTAGCACGAGCGTAGGGTGCCTGCGGTGCCGTCAGCCAGACGCGACAGGCCGTGGCGCGGGTGTTGATACGGGATCGAAATGCTACCGGTCCGTAGGTCACGGCGGGGTCACTGAAACCACATCAGTAACACGCGTAACAGCAATTCGGCCGGCGGATGCCGTCATGATGACGGCAGGGTGCCCCCCGACGGGTGCGGGGGCGGACGGGGCGTGCATCCGGACCGGCGGCGCGGGCCACTGCGTTAACCTTGTAGTTGGCAGTTTTCGGGTTTTCCGCTGCCCGACGAGTTCTGAGGCAGCTGAAGGAGAGTGTGTGTCCCGATCCGCCCCGTCCTCCGCGGACGCAATCAGTGCCCGGCTCCGGGACCTCGAACTCCTTACCAAGGGACCGGCCTGGGCGCTCACCCGGTCCGCACCTTGGGTTATCGCCGTCCTGCAGGCATCGTTCACCCGCACCCGTCCGCAGCTTCCGCTGGAAGAATTCCATGCCGACGTCGACGCTTTCCTGGAGCAGCTCCGCCGGCAGGAGCCGGGGCTGGGTGGTGCGGCCAATGGAAAGTCCTTCGGCGACGAATGGACCCG
The DNA here is from genome assembly GCF_030812315.1 of Arthrobacter oryzae. GTDB lineage: Bacteria > Actinomycetota > Actinomycetes > Actinomycetales > Micrococcaceae > Arthrobacter > Arthrobacter oryzae_B. Next base: position 30,992 of record NZ_JAUSSM010000020.1, read on the forward strand.
CAAGAACTTCCTGACCCGCCGCAACCAGTCAGGCCAGATCGTCTACGAAGTCACCGAGCCGGCGGCCCGCGTCCTCGCCTTCCTGGACAGCCTCTCCAGCGAACGTTCCACCCTGAACGGATCCCGGCTTGGAACGCTGCTGGGCGACGTCGAAAAGCTCGCCAATGAGACCAATCCGGACCAGACCGCCCGGCTGGAATCGCTCGAGGACGAGATCGAGGAACGGCAACAGCTCATCGAGGACATCAGTTCCGGCGACTTCGACGGGCTCCTGGACGACGACGAGGCCGTGGAGGCCGCCGGAAACATCCTGGACCTGGCGGCCAGCCTGCCGGCGGACTACAAGAAGATGCGCGACCGGATCGAAGAACTGGTGGGCGGGCTGCGCAACCAGATCATCGAGGAATCCCTCAGCAAGGGCGCCACCATGGCCCAGGTGCTGGAGGCGGACAAACGGCTCCGGCAGAGCCCCGAGGGCAGGACATTCCGCTCGTTCACGGCGTTCCTGGAAGACCCGCAGCAGCAGCTGCGGTTCCGTTCCGCGATCGGCGAGGTGCTCAGCCGGCAGTTCGCCGACGACCTCAGCCACGAGGACCGCGAAACGCTGAAGAACCTGGTGGCCGAACTCCGCACCCAGCACAGCCAGATCCAGCGGATCTACGGCAAGCTCAGCGAAAGCCTCAACACCTACGTCCAGAGTGACGATTTCCGCCAGTCCGTGCGGCTCCGCAAGGTGCTCCGCGAGGCTGAACAGGCCATCCGCTCCCTGCCCTACGAGCGGGAACGCCCGGGTCTGGTGCCGGGTCCGGTGCTGTTCAACGCCGGCTTCGAGTCCTTGTCCATGGTCAAGCTCTTCGACCCCGACGAGTTCGCGGCGCCGCCAAAACTCGCCGATCCCATCGCCTTCAGCGATTCCGACCGCGTGCGATCGCCGCGCACGGGGAAGGCCAAGCCGGCGGCCATCCGCGCCGCGCTCGCCGGAGCCGCCACCCTGCCGGAGGCATGGGAGCAGCTTCCGCCGGAGGAACGCCACATCAACTCCATCCGCGCGCTGCTGTCCCACGCACTGCACGGCGGCGCCGGCTTCGACCGCGCCGGTTGGGACCACATCGACTTCGAACAGATAGACGGAACCACCCGCAAGGCATTCCTGCCGGTGGTCACCCTCATGAAGGACTGACGATGACTGAAGAGATGACGACGACGGTGACCCAGGCGGTCGAGCCCGTCGAGACCCCGGAAGCCCCCGCAGCGCCCGAACACATGCACGCCGACCCGTTCGTTGTCACGCCGCGTGACACCTTCGTGGACGGCGCCGCACTGTTCCCGGGGGACACGGGCGTGCTGCCGATGAAGGTCCGCCAGGCATTGGTGAAGCTGCTCAAGGGGCCGTACATCGATGGCGGCCGGGACGAGAAACTGTGGACAACGCTGCTGGACAACCAGCTCATCCTCCGCAGCCGCCTATCCGAGCTTTTCCTGACGCTACAGCTCGACCATGAACGGAAGGTGGCCGTGCTTCGCCCGGTGGATCCGGACGCCATCGGCGGCAGCACCCGCTCCAGCATCCTGCGCCAGCAGCGTGCGCTTAGCCGGGTGGAGACCATCGTGCTGCTGCGCCTGCGGCTGCTGCTGGACCGCCACGTCACGGCCCAGACGGATCCGACGATCACGAAAGAGGAAATCGCCGAGCTGGTGGCCCACTACCAGCCGTCCGGCCAGCAGGACGCGCTGCGGGACTCCGACGTCGTTAACCGCGCCATCACCAAGCTCCTGGCCCGCCAGCTCCTCATCACCACCGGCCTCGACGACGTCTACACCATCTCCAACGCCCTCCCGCTTGCCCTCCCCTTCGAAAACATCGGCGACATCCCGGCCCAGATCGAGGCGCTGGTAGCAGCCACCGCAGACCCGACAGGTACGGAAGCACTGATAGAGCTCGACGGCGAACCCGTGGCTGAGGACGACGACGCCGATGCCGCCCCCGCCCCTCCGCCGGGCAGCAATCGTCCTGCGGACGATGCTGCCGGCTCCGACAGGCCCGATGCCACTCCCTGGGCGGCATCGGCGTCGTCGCTCCTGAGCGCTGAAGGGAACACCAGATGAGCATCGCAACCATGCTGCCGATGGGCGAGCTCACCAACCCGGGCCAGATGAGGCTTGCGTTGGTCCAGGTGGTCAACTGGGGCACGTTCCATGGGGCGCACACGATGCACGTGGACCGGAATGGCACGCTCCTGACGGGCAACTCGGGCGTCGGCAAGTCCACGCTGTTCGATGCCATGCTGCGCGTGTTCGATGCGCGGCCCCGTTCCAACGAGGCCGCAGCGCAGCGCTCCGGTGCTGTGGAGGACAAGAGGACCACGTTCACGTACATGCGGGGCAAGGTGGGCGATAAGGCTGTGGGCGAGGGCTCGGCCAGTGCTTTCCAGCGCCCCGGCGCCACGTGGTCCGCCGTCGCCCTGACGTTCGACAACGCAGCGGGCACGAAGGTGACGGTGTCGGCGCTGTTTGACCTGCCGAAGAACGGCACGGAGTCGAGCGTCGGACGGTACTACGTGATCGACAACAAGCCGCTGGACCTTGCCGCGATCGAGGGCATTGCCGAGAAGCGCTTCACCAAGGCCGCGCTGGATACGATCTTCCCGGACGCGCAGGTCTTCGATGTGCACAAGGCGTTCGCCGAGCGCTTCCGCCGCCTGCTGGGCATCAACTCGGACCAGGCATTGCCGCTGCTCCGCGTGATCCAGGCCGGCAAGGGGCTGGGCGGCAGCGTCAACACGTTCTTCCGGGACCAGGTCCTCGATGCGCCCGCCACACTGGCTGCGGCGGACGACGTCGTGGAGGAATTCAGCAACCTGATGTCCATCCGGCAGCGGCTGGAGGATGTCCGGCAGCAGCGCGACCAGCTGGCACCGGTTCCCGGCCTGAACAAGGAATATGCGCAGTCCCTGCTGGATGCGAACCGACTGCGGGAGCTGGCCGGCGAGGAGTTTGATGCCTATAAGCAGCAGCTCGCGGTCACAGTCCATGAGAAGACGCTGGTCCGCTACAAGGAACTGGCCCAGGCAAAGGCCAAGGAGCTGGCAGCGGAGCGTGCAGTCCGTGACGACCGGGCCAAGGACCTGCGGCAGCTTGAAGCGGACTACAACAACCAGGGCGGCAACGCGATCTCGGCAATCGAGCAGTCGCTGGAAAACGCCCGGGTGGGGCTCAAGCTGCGCCAGCAAGTCGAGGAAGCCGCGCGCCAGGCCTTGGCCGACGCAGGGCTGGAGCTCGAGTGGACGTCCGAGGGGTGGGAGCAGGCCCACACGCACGCGGCTGACCGCTCGGCCGAGCTGCAGGACGATTCGGAGACCCTCAAGGAGCTGCGCTTCGAGGCGTTCGACGGTCATGCCACCAAGAAACGGGAACTTGCGGCGGCCCAGCAGGAACTCGTCTCGCTGAAGACGCGCAAGTCCCTGCTGCCGCCGTCGAGCATTGAAAACCGGACCGCGATCGCCGCCGCCACCGGCGTGCCCGAAGAGCAGATGCCGTTCGGCGGTGAGCTCATCGACCTCACCGAAGGGGAAGAACAGTGGCGGCCGGCCGCCGAGCGCGCGTTGCGGAACCTCGCCACCACCCTGCTGGTTCCCGGCGAACACTTCGCCGCCGTGACCCGCTACCTCAACAACAACTCCGTTCGCGGTGCACTCCGCGCCGTTGACGTGTCCAAGCCCCTGGCGGGCGGTGCGCTGGCCGTGGAGGACGTGGCCGACGGCGAGCTGCTGACCAAGCTGGACATCCTCACCACGGGGCCGGCGGCCGACGCCGGGCAGTGGATGCGTGAACGGATCGCCGTCGACTTCGCCTACCCCTGCGTCGAGGACCCGGACGAACTTGCCAGGCTGGACAAGGGCCTGAGCTTGGGCGGCGTGGTCAAGCGGAACCGCCACACTGTGGAGAAGGACGACCGCTTCACCAGCAGGCAGGACTACGTCCTCGGCTTCGACAACGCCTCGAAACTGGAACTCGTGGCCACGCAGGTGGCGGATCTGCAGCAGGAACTCGCGAAGGCGGCGGAGCTCGCGCGAAGCCGCGAAGAGTCGCACCAGGGAATGACCCGGCAGCTGGAGGCGCTGCGCCGGATCGCTGAGGACCACCGGCCCTGGGAGCAGGTTTCCGCGGCGGTGGCGGAGGACGAACTCGAAAAGATCGAGAAACGCCTCAAGGATGCCCTCGCCGCCCAGGCTGACTTGGAGCCGCTGCGGGCCAACATCGAAGTGGCCCGGCAGAAGCACCAAGCCAGCACGGAAGCCGCGGCTGTTCTCCAGAGCGAATACAAGGCGCTGGACAGGCAGCTCACCGCCGGGGACTCGCTGCTGGAAGCCGCGCGCACGCGCCTGGGCCAGGCGCCGCCGTCGGACTCCACCGTCACCGAACTGGAACCGTATTTCGCCGGCGTTGGCGACGTCAGTGAAATGCATGAGCTGGACAACCTGGCCAACCAGGTGCGGACCAGGATCCTTGCAGAGCTGCACACCGCCGAGTCCCGCGGCCAGGCCACTTCGGAGCGTCTCACCCGCATTTTCGAGGGCTTCGTGCGTGAATGGGGCACGGCGATTTCCGCGGACCACGGCACGTCCATCGGCGCCGCGGGGGAGTTCGAGGCCCGCTACCACGCCATTGTCAGTGACGGCCTGCCCGCGCAGGAGGCCGAATTCCGGCAGTTCTTCAACCAGCGCACGCACGAATCCTTCAGCACGCTGCTGCACCTGCTGGACGAGGAACGCCGGTCCATCACCAGCCGCATCCTGCCGCTGAACGGCATCCTGTCCGAGGTCAATTTCCATGAGGGTAGCTTCCTGGAGCTCGACATCAAGCAGACCCTGCCGCCTACAGCGAAGCAGTTCAAGGACGCGATCCAGAACGCGCTGAGGACACGGCACACTCGGCCCTCGCGCGCTGCGGGTGCGGCTGCATCGGAAACCGACGACGACGCCGAGCTCACCAACCGCTACAAGTCGCTGGAAACGCTCGTGAAGCGTTTGGGTTCGCAGACACCGGAGGACCGGCGCTGGCGTGCAGAGGTCCTGGACGTTCGCGGACACCTGTTCATCCAGTGCAAGGAGCACCGCGAAGTGGTGGACCCGGCGTCAGCCGGAAAGGGCGCAGGCAAGAAGAGAGGCAAGCGGACCGAGGTGTTCATGCACGCGGACACGGGCTCCATGTCCGGCGGCGAGCGTCAGCGTTTCACAGCGTTCATCATGGCCGCGGCCCTCAGCTACCAACTGGGCATCGCCGAGCAGGGCTTCACCACGTACGGCACCGTGATGATGGACGAGGCGTTCGTCCTTGCGTCGGAGGAATTTGCCGGCGCAGGTATCAAGGCGCTGCACGAATTCGGCTTCCAGCTGCTTCTGGCCGCCCCGGAGAACGTGATTGACCTGTCCCGGCACCTCGGCTCCGTCACGGAGATCCTTCGGGACAAGCGCACCAACCGCTCCGGCGTGCTCACGGCTCCTGTGATCGGGCCGCGGGCCGGTGCCGAGGGGCAGTGGAGGTCCGAGGCAAACCCCGTCGACATCGTCCTGCGCTAGCGTCCACGCGCATCACCGGCACATAAACCCGGCCCCCTCATCAGGACGCTCTCTCACTTCCTGCAGCGAAACGGCCGACCCTCTCTCACTTTTCGCAGGGTTTCCGCCGATGCTCTCTCACTTGAGGTGAGAGAGCATCGGCGGGTGAGGCGGAGGTAGCTGAGACGCTAGCGTCCCTGCACCCGGTCCAGGAACAGGCGGGTCCGGGCTGTCAGTCCGTCGATCTGGCGAAGTACGACGGCGGCGGGGTCCGGGTTGATCTCGTTGGCCGGTGGCTCCACGCGGACGTTGCAGCAACAGAGGAAATCGGCGCAGATGAGCGTCCCTACGGTGTTGCCGTCCCGGCCGGACTGTCCGGCGCGCTTGGCAACCCACATCAGTACGTCGGCTTTAGAAAATACGTCTCGGCAGAGCTCGCAGAGCACGGAACGGCTCTTCTTTGCTCCGCCTTCCGGCGCACGAAGCATGATCCCTGTGAGGCCGCCTGGCCGAGGCAGAACGAGATACCCGCGTAGCGGCATCTTGTGGTCCCGCCACCCGAGGAAGTCCAGGCTGTCCCAGTTCAGCGTGTCAAAGTCCCGGGGCAAAGTCAGCTTGGCAGCCTCGGAACGGCTGGCATTTACGAAGGATGAACGGATCTGCTGGGCAGTGATTTTTTGCATGGTGGTGAGCTTTCGAAGTCGTGTGGTCCCCACGGGGGAAATGACGGTCCCTGTCAGCAGATTCCGCGCACACCAAAGAAATCCCATCCGTGGGCGTTGCTTTCCGGGTCGGCTAGAGGCAGATCCGGGGCGGGAAGGCTGACGTCGCTGCGGACGCAAAGCAGGCCACTGCGGCCGCCCCGCTTCCCGCGGCTGCGATGACCTCAACGGTCTTCAGCATGCTCATCCCCTCGTTCCCGGCCGATCCGATCCGAACCGCCTGTTGGGCGGGCGCCAGTGGCCCGCCTCGCCATCCTCCCAAACCCGAGACATCTCGGCAAAGCGGCCGCATGCAGGATGTGAGAGACCGTTGGGGAAATGGGCGCAGGATGTGAGAGAGCGTTGGGGAAATGGGCGCAGGATGTGAGAGACCGTTGGGGAAATGGGCGCAGGATGTGAGAGAGCGTTCGGGATGTCAGCGGCAATTGGCCTGGCAGGCGTCGATCTGCGACTGGACGATCGCGCCGTAGTGGGCCACCAGTTCGTCGAAATTCCAGCCTTCGAACATGCCAAGCGTCCGCACGGCTTCGCCAAACCCGGTCATCAGAGCCACCACGGTGGAAGCGTAAAGCCGCTCGGGCGTCGTGTCTTTCAGGAGGCCGGCAATGCCGGAAAGGTACCGTTCGCGTGTTTCCGAGCGGGCGTCGTCGGGCGTGGGTGAGTCCTGGATGATGAAGGGGAGCATGGCCCACGGTTCCTTCAGTCCGCGTTCCCGGCGCATCAGCACGCGGAAGACGAGGGCGCTGCCCAGTTCTGCGACTGGTACGTCGAGGTCGGACAGAAGTGATTCGTCCGGTTTAGCCTGGGCGAACAGCTTCTCCTTGGAGCTGTACAACTTCATCACCAGGGCCGCGGAAACGCCGGCGTCGGAGGCGATGTCGCGGACCGTCACGCCGCGGTAGCCGCGCTCCCCGAACAGCCTCCCGGCAGAATCCAGGATCGCTTCGCGGCTGGATACGCCGTCCCGGCCGCCGCCTCCGGCACCTGCCGCATGGCCCGGAGAGCCCGGGGGACAGCCCGCGCTCATGCGTCCACCAGCTGTCCGGCCGGAGCTTGCATCGCCAGGTCTGCCGTCACCGAGCGGTTGTCCACTGCGAGTTTCCGAGCCATGGCCTGGTGGGTCGCCGGATGCAGCAAGGTCACGATGTAACGGCCTGCCAGGGGCAGCGGCAGCGAATACCGGCCCCGTGAGTCTGTAGTTATGGTGCCCACATGTTCGCCGGAGGCCTGCAACAGGGTGACCACGGCGTCCGGAAGGACTGCGCCTCCCACGGTGGCAGTTCCGGCCAATTCCAATCGGTGGTCCAGGTGGAAATTCTGCTGAAGCGTGCGTCCGTCGAAATCGAAGACCTCCGCCATCGGCGCCCAACCGGCGGCGTTGGCCACCATCAGGTATTTCCCCGCTCCGGGCAGCGCCACCGAATAGTTGCCGTCGCTGTCCACCCGGCTCCAGTCCACCGGATTGCCGCTGGTATGCAGGACGGTGACGACGGCGGGAGTGACGGGGCGGCGGTCGGATGTCAGGACGCGGCCCTGAACCACCAGTTCGGTGGCGGCCGGCGCCGGAACCACGGCCTTCGCGGCGGCCGCGGCCCGCGGGATGAACACCGCGGCCACCATGGACGCTGCGGACGCCAGGGCGGCCATCCAGAAGACGTCCTTGAACGCCTCGAAGGACGGCAGCCGGGCGGATCCCACGGTGATGGTCACGGACGTGAGGACCGCGGCGACGGCAGCACTCGACGTCGAGGTTCCGATGGACCGCACCAGGCTGTTGAGGCCGTTGGCCGAGGCTGTTTCGGTGATGGGCACGGCGCCCATGATCAGCGTGGGCATTGCCGCGTAAGCGATTGCCGTGCCGATGCTGACCACTGTGGAGCCGACAATCACCGAGGCAATGGAATCCCAGAAGAAGACGCGGCCCACGTAGCCCACCACCATGACTGCCGCACCTGCGATCAGCGCCGGCTTGCCGCCGAACCGCCGGATGATGCCGCCGGAAACGGGAGCGAAAACCACCATGGCGAGGCCGGATGGGACCATGCAGAGGCCCGCAGTGATGACGCTCAACTGGAATCCGTAGCCGGTGGAGGCGGGCAGCTGAAGCTGCTGGGTGGTAAGGAGCATGTTGGCGAACATGGCAAAGCCGACCAACAGGGACGCCAGGTTGGTCAGGAGGACAGGACGCCGCCCGGACGTGCGGAGGTCCACCATCGGCTGGCTGACCTTCAGCTCGTACGGCACCCAGGCGGCCAGGAGGACTGCGGCGGCGAGGAACAGCAGCAGCACCGGCTCGGAACCCCAGCCCCACGAGCCACCTTTGGAAATGGCCAGGAGTAGTGCCGCCAGTGCCGCGGAGAGCACCACAGCGCCGAGGTAGTCGAACCGGCCGGGGGTGCGCACTTTGGATTCGGGGACCACCAGGACGACGGCGGCGAGCAGCAGGGAGCCGGCGGCCGCGGAGACCCAGAAGATGGACTCCCAGCCGAGGCTTTCGTAGAGCAGCCCGGCAAGCGGGAGGCCCATGGCACTGCCGATGCCCAGTGTGGCGCTCATCAGGGCGACGGCGGAGCCCATCTTTTCCTTGGGCAGTTCGTCGCGCATGATGCTGATGCCCACGGGGATCAGGGCCGACGAGAATCCCTGCAGGGCCCGGCCGACGATGAGCCAGAGGAAGCTGCCGCCTACCGCCGCCACGACAGAGCCCGCGACCATGATCGCCAGGCAGATCACCATCATTTTCCGCTTCCCGTACATGTCGGCACTGCGGGACACGATCGGAGTGGCCACGGCGCTGGAGAGCAGGGTCGCCGTCACAAGCCAGGAGGCGTCATCGGCTGTTACGCCCAGGATCCCGGGGAAGTCCGGAAGGAGCGGCACTACAAGGGTCTGCATCAGTGCCACGACGGTTCCGCTCAGGGCGAGGACCGCCGTGATGGCGCCGGGGGACAGGGGTCTGCTGCGGGGTTGGGACATGGGGCGGGACCTTCTGGGCGTGGAGGCGGCCACAAGGGGTGAACGCGCGTTTACTCTCCTAAAAGTGAACCACCGTTCACCCTGCTGCATCAAGACAATTCACCGTGTGACGCGCCACTTTTGCCCGCTCACGCACGGCTACGCGAGGATTGAGACAATTACGTTACGCAAAGCTTGCTTAATACACAGAAGGATAGGCTAGCCTTACTCGGGTTCGCATCACTTACTTAAGGAGTCCCGTGGCTACCCTTCTCCCACGCCGCGCCCTGCTCAAGACCGCAGGCACCGCGACGGCCGCCCTGGCCGCCGTCGCCCTTTCACTGACCGGCTGCTCTACTGGCCCCGCCACCTCCGCTCCGGCTTCTTCCGCAGCCGCCTCGGCTGCTTTCCCCGTCACCATCAAGCATGTTTTTGGCGAAACCACCATCGAGTCCCAGCCCCAGCGCGTGGTCACGGTGTCCTGGGTTAACGACGATGTTGCCCTGGCCCTGGGCGTTGTTCCCGTGGGCGTCCCGAAGAACGAGTGGGGCGGCAACGACAAGGGCTCCACACCGTGGAAGGACGCCAAGCTGGAAGAGCTCGGCGCCGGCTTCGGCACCGCGAAGGCTCCCGTCCAGTTCTCCGAAGCTGACGGAATCAACTTCACCGAGATCGCCAAGCTCAACCCGGACGTCATCCTGGGCGCCTACTCCGGCCTGACCGAAGAGGACTACAAGAAGCTCAGCGAAATCGCGCCCGTGGTTGCCCACCCCGAGATCGCCTACGGCACCTCCTGGCAGGATTCCACGAACATCATCGGCAAGGCCCTGGGCAAGGAAGCGGAGGCCACCAAGCTGGTCTCCGACACCGAAGCCACCATCAAGGACAAGGTCTCCAAGTACCCGCAGCTGGCCGACAAGAGCTTCATCTACGGCAACCTGGAACCGGCCAAGAGCGACGGCGTCAACGTCTACACCGCTAATGACAACCGCCCCCGCTTCCTGAGCGAGATCGGCCTGAAGCTGGCCCCCGTCGTTGAAGACAACTCGAAGGGCTCCAAGGAGTTCTTCATCCCGTGGTCCGCCGAGAAGGCGAACGAACTCGAATCGGACATCTTTGTCACCTGGGTTCCGGATGCCGCCACGACTGATTCCATCAAGGCCGACCCGCTGCTGGGCCAGATCCCGGCCATCAAGAGCGGCGCCCTGGTTGCTGACTCGGATAACACGCTTACGCTGTCCATCTCGGCCTCTTCGCCCCTGAGCCTGCCGTGGTCGCTGGACACGTTCCTGCCGCAGCTTGCTAGCGCAGCGGACAAAGTCAACGGCGCAGTGAAGTAACAGCAGTTCCATGACGAAAAGTACGACGACGGCGCCCGCCGGCAGTGCGCTCAACGCACCTTCGGCGCCCGGCACCACGCGCGAACGGGCACTTGAGGCCCTCCAAACGCCTGAGCAAGGGCCGCAGCTGCCCGTTCGCGCTGCCTGGCTGCTGGCCGCCGTCGTCGTACTTGTTGTTGTTTCCGCAGCGTCGCTGGCTGTCGGTGCCCGCGGACTTCCCCTCGAAACCGTGTGGCAGGCGCTGGCGCAGTTTGATCCCGCCAACGGCAATCACGCCGTGGTGCATGCCCGCATCCCGCGCACCGTCCTGGGCCTGCTCGCCGGAGGCGCCCTCGGCCTGGCCGGCGCCGCCATGCAGGGCGTGGCCCGCAACCCGCTGGCCGACCCCGGCATCATGGGGGTCAATGCCGGAGCCGCGCTGGCCGTAGTCACCGGCATCTACGTTTTTGGGATCTCTTCCCTGACCGGCTACATCTGGTTCGCCTTCATCGGCGCCGCGGCCGCCGCCGTCGTCGTCTATCTGGTCGCTTCGTTGGGCCGGGAGGGCGCGACGCCGGTGAAGCTCGCCCTCGCGGGCGCTGCCCTGAGCGCGGGACTCTACTCGCTCATGAACGTCATTCTCGTCTCGAGCCAGGACACCTTGGACCGGTTCCGGTTCTGGCAGGTGGGCGGAATCGCCGGGCGCGACTGGTCAGTGGTGCTGCCCGGTGTGCCGTTCCTAATTCTTGGCGCAGGCATTGTGCTGGCCACCGGCCGGATCCTCAACAGCCTGGCCCTGGGTGACGACATCGCCCGCGGCCTGGGACAGCGCGTGGGACTGGTCCGCGGCGTCACCGCCCTGGGGATCGTCCTGCTGTGCGGAGCTGCCACTGCCCTCGCCGGACCCATCGGCTTCGTGGGTCTCGTCATTCCACACGCCGTCCGATTCCTGACCGGGCCCGACTACCGCTGGATCCTGCCTTTCTCCCTCGTCCTGGCACCGGTGCTCCTGCTGTCCGCCGACATCCTGGGCCGCGTGATCCTCCTGCCCGGCGAAGTTCCGGCGGGAATCATGACTGCCTTGGTCGGAGCACCCGTCTTCGTGTGGCTGGTCCGCCGCGGCAAGGGGGCCGGGCTGTGAGCAAGTCAGACCTCGCCTCCGTGGGGCGCGAACTGGGCGAAAACGCGCCCGGCGCGGGGCGCGAACGGGCAGATAACGCCCTCAAAACCGCGAAAACACGGCATTACCTGCCAGTTCGCGCGAGCATACTGAGCCGGACCGTCCTGACCCGGACCGCCGTCCTTGCGTTCGCCGTCGTGGTCCTCTTCGCCGTCAGCGTGCTCCTGGGCAGTTACACCGTCACGATCCCTGACTTCTTCAAGATCCTGTTCGCCCACCTCACCGGCGGCCAGAAGATCCCCGGTGCCAGCTTCATCGTGATGGAAAACAAGCTCCCCCGCGCGGTGATCGGCACCATGATCGGTGCCGCGTTCGGCCTCGCCGGCGGCCTCTTCCAAACCATGCTGCGCAACCCGCTGGCCAGCCCGGACGTCATCGGCATCAGCTACGGGGCCAGCGCCGCCGCCGTCACGGCAATCGTTGTTTTTGGCGCGTCCGGGGCCGTGGTCTCCGGTGCTGCCCTCGCCGGTGCGTTGGGTGTCGCCGCGCTCATCTACGCCATCTCGCGCGGCGGATCTTTGGGGTCGGGCGGCGGGAACAGCGGCAATGCGGCCGGCAGCCGGCTGATCCTGGCGGGTGTGGGCATCGCCGCCGCACTCCACGCCGTGGTCAGCTTCCTCATGACCCGGGCGGACATCCGCACGGCCGCCGACGCCCTGGTGTGGCTGAACGGCTCCCTTAACTCCGCCAGCTGGGACCGCGCCGGCGTCCTCAGCCTTGCCCTGCTGGTCCTGGTCCCTGCCGTGGCGGCGCTGTCCGGCCCCCTGCGCATCCTGGAGCTCGGCGATGATGCCGCTGCCGGGCTCGGCATCAGGGTCGGCTTTACCCGGCTCGCCGTGGTGATCGTCGCCGTGGCACTCGCGGCAGTGGCGACGGCGGCAGCCGGCCCGGTCGCGTTCGTCGCCTTCCTGGCCGGACCAATCGCCCGCCGCTTCACCGCAAAAGCCAGCCTCCCGGCGTCGGCCTTCGTCGGCGCGCTGATCGTGCTGGCCGCGGACTACTTCGCGGCGAACATCGCTCCCATGCTGCTGCACGGCACCGTCCTGCCGGTAGGCGTGATCACCGGCGCCCTGGGCGCCCCGTTCCTGCTGTGGCTGCTGGTCACTTCCAACCGAAAGGATGCCTGACATGGCTGTTCTGCGCGCCACGGACCTGACCCTCAAATATGCCCAGCGCACCGTGGTTGAAGGGCTGCAGGCGGAAATCCCGGAAGGCAAAGTGACCATGATCGTGGGCGCCAACGCCTGCGGCAAGTCCACCCTGCTCCGCGGGCTGTCCCGGCTGCTGAAACCGGCGGCCGGCACGGTGACACTGGACGGCAGGGACATCCACGCCCGCTCCGCCCGCGACGTTGCCCGGACCCTGGGCCTCCTGCCCCAGCATCCCACCGCCCCGGACGGCATTACGGTCCGCGACCTGGTGGGACGCGGGCGCTACCCGCACCAGGGCTTCTTCCGCAGCTGGTCAACCGACGACGACGCCGCCGTGCAGCGTGCGCTCGAGGCCACCGAAACGCTGGAGCTCGCCGGCCGCAACGTCGACGAACTGTCCGGCGGCCAGCGCCAGCGGGTCTGGATCGCGATGGCACTGGCCCAGGAGACCGAGGTGCTGCTCCTGGACGAACCCACCACCTACCTGGACCTTGCCCACCAGGTCGAAGTGCTGGACCTGATCACGGACCTCAACCGCCAGCGCGGCACCACCGTTGCCATCGTCCTCCACGACCTGAATCTCGCGGCTCGATACGCGGACCACGTGATCGCCATGAAGGGCGGCAGGATCGTGGCCGAGGGCGCCTCGACTGACGTGGTCACCGAGGACCTGGTCCGGGACGTGTTCGGCCTGGACTCGCGGGTGCTCCCCGACCCCATTTCCGGCACACCGCTGATCATTCCGCTCGGCCGGCACCACACTGATTTCCCAAAAGCCGAAACCACAACCCTGGAGTTGGTCCTATGAGGGCAGTTAACAGCAATGCAACCGACGGCAACGCAGTAGACATCAGCCAGGCACGGGCGCGGCGTGCGAATTCGGCCCGGGGGAATTCGGCGGGTGCGAATTCCGCCGTCAGGGACCAGGCGGCTACCGAACCCATGACGCTGGCCTTCGACGTGACGATCACCGCTGTGCAGGAACTCAGTCCCAACTTCCGCCGCGTCACCTTCGGCGGGTACTCCCTGCGCGACTTCGGCGTCCATGGTGGAACCCTGGACCTCCGCATCAAGCTGATGATCCCGTCCCTTGCCGGGGACGGTTCCCAGCTGCCGCTTCCGGTGTTCCAGATGGACCAGGCCGGCTGGTACCGGGAGTGGCTCGCCATGGACCCCGCGACCCGCGGTTCGATGCGCACCTACACCGTGAGGCGGGAACGGCTCGACGCCGTCTACCCCGAGATCGACGTGGACTTCGTGATGCACTTCGACTCCGAGGGCCACGGCGGTCCCGCGGCAAACTGGGCACTGAACGCCAAGCCCGGGGACACGCTCACCATCATCGGACCCAACAACCGGGCCGCGCACTGTGTCACAGCCGAGATCTACTCCGGCATCGAATGGCGGCCGGGCCTGGCCCAGCGCGTGCTGCTCGCAGGCGACGAAACCGCGGTTCCCGCCATCAGCGCGATCCTGGAAAGCCTCCCGGCGTACATGAGCGGGCACGCGTTCCTTGAGGTCCCTGAGGCCGGCGATTTTTTGGACCTGAAGTCGGACGCCGACGTCGAGATCACCTGGCTGGCGCGCGGCGCGTCTATCGGACGCTCACGCCCGCACGGCGAACTCCTGCAGGAAGCCGTCCGCGCCGCTGTTCCCGAGCCGGGCTGGGTCGGCATCAAGTCAGTCGCTGGCGGGGCCGGCCCGGAACCGGAAGATGTGGACGTGGACCAGGACATCCTCTGGGAAACGCCCGCGAGGATGGAGACCGCGGCCATCGCCGCCACGAAGAACCCCGGAATGCCCGCAGGTGCCATGCCGTTCTACGCCTGGATAGCAGGCGAAGCAGGAGTCATCAAGGACCTGCGCCGCTACCTGGTGCGCGACGTCGGCATCGACCGCAAGCAGGTCGCGTTCATGGGCTACTGGCGTCAGGGGAAAGCCGAGCTTTAGCCCTGGCGGGTTCGGTTCGCCGTCGGCGCTCCTTTGCCGTCGCTTAGACACCTCCCGCCGCTTCCCTCGGCCGCGGGCGGCCTCACTGCGCTCTGGTCGGCGATGCGCTCCTTGCAAAGCAGCGCCGCCGGCAGCGCCGTTTCTCACCTTGGGTTAACCCTCCCTTTCCCTGACGGCTTTTTGGGTTGGTTAGGGTGCCGGGGTGGGTTCATTTCCTTTGCTTCCGGACCGGGGAGGGCGGCGGGTCTTTGTTGCCTTGGGGGATTCGTTCACCGAGGGAGTGGGGGACCGCAGCAAGCGGCTGCCCAATGGCGTGCGCGGCTGGGCGGACCGGGTCGCAGAAAAGCTGGCCAAGGCCGAACCGGGGTGGGAGTACGCGAACCTTGCCATCCGCAGCAAGAGGCTTCGCCACATCATCGACGAGCAGCTGGAACCGGCGCTGGCGATGGAGCCCACGCTGGTGACCCTGTACGCCGGCGGCAACGACATCCTCGACTTCGGTACGGATGTTGATGCGCTCATGGCCGACTACGAGACCCTCGTGTCCCGGCTCGCCGCAACGGGTGCCACCGTGGTGCTTTTCACAGGCTTCGACGTCAAGGTGTCCGCTGTCCTGGAGCCCCTGAAGAAACGCAATACCGCCTACAACCGCCGGGTCCGGGAAATTGCGGCCAAGTACAACGCCGTGCTCGTGGACTACTGGTGCTTCGATGCGTTCCATGACCGGCGGATGTGGGATTCGGACCGCCTGCACATGTCCAAGGCAGGCCACAAGTACCTGGCCGCGCAGGTCCTGGACCATCTGGGCGTGCCGCACAAGATCAGTCCCCTGGAGTGGGAACCGCCGGAAAGGCTGAGCCTGCGGGAGTGGGAGCAGCGGCAACGGCGCTGGGTGCACGACTGGGTGCTGCCGCTCTTTGGCCGCAAGCTTCGCGGCGTCACCCTCGGTGACCGACTCAGCCCGCGCTGGCCGGAACCGGTGAAGGTCCCCCGGAAGGGCGGGCTGAAGAAACTGACGGCAAAGCCGCCGCGTGAGACGGCGGCACCAAAGAAGGACTAGCTGTCGAGAAGGTTCTCGAAGCCCGGCGCCACCCTGCCGGCGTGGAATTCCTCGACGTCGAACTCCGCCACCCCGTTCGTGTAGAAGGGGTCCTTCACCAGCGACGCGTCCAGGCTGGCGCGGTCCGCATTCGACAGCAGCAGCGCTCCGGTGCGGGGAATTTTCCGGCCGGCGACGATGAAGATGCCCTGGTCGAAAGCGTCCTGCAGCCACTCGACGTGCGCCTTCAGATGGAAATCGACGATCTCTTCGGGAACCTTATAGGTCAGGGAGACTACGTACATGCGGTCAGCCTACCGGTTCCGCCAATCTAGGATGTATCCATGACTGAACCGCGCTGGCTCAACGCCGACGAACGCCGTGCCTGGCTTGCCCAGCTCAGTATCAATACCTTGCTGCCGGCGGCGCTGGACACGAAGCTGCACGCGGCGGGCAAGCTTTCGCTCTTCGACTACAACGTGCTCGCCATGCTCTCCGAAGCGGAAGGCCGCTTCCTGCCGATGAGCGAGCTCGCCGCCCGTACCAGCGCCTCGCTGTCGCGGCTGTCGCACGTGGTCACCAAGCTGCAGAACCGTGGCTGGGTGGAGCGCCAGCCTCATCCGCGGGACGCTCGTGTCACCACTGCCCACCTGACCGACGACGGAATGGCCACCATCGTGGAGCTCGCGCCGGGCCATGTGGAAGCCGTCCGTTCCCTGTTCCTCGACGCTCTGTCCGAGCGCGACGTCGCTGACCTGGCCCGCATTGGCGAGAAGATCGTCGGCCGCCTGGATGCCGATCACTGGATTTTGCGCGAGTCCTGACCTGCAACGCCCGTAGTGTTGCTTCCATGGAATCGCCCATCCAGAGCTACTTGCGCCAGGTCCACGCCGAGATCGCCCAGCTTAAGGACGGCAAGCCCTACAGCACCATTCCGGCGATGGCCAACGTGGACCCGGACAACTTCGGCATTGCGCTGGCCACAGTGGACGGACAGGTTTACGAAGTCGGCGATACCCGCACGGAATTCACCATCCAGTCCATCTCGAAGCCATTCACATACGGGCTGGCCCTTGAAGACCTCGGCAGCGACGCTGTGGACGCCAAGGTGGATGTGGAACCCTCCGGTGACTCCTTCAACGAGATCTCATTGGCAGAAGGGACCGGCCGCCCCGCGAACGCTATGATCAACGCGGGAGCACTCACCGCCACGTCCCTGATCAGGGGATCCGGTGGCCAGTCGAGCTTCAAACGGATCCTCAGCACCTACTCGGCATTCGCGGGCCGGCAGCTTTCGGTCAACGAGAAGGTCTTCGAGTCCGAGCTGAAGCACGGCCACCGCAACACGGCTCTGGCCCACCTGCTGCGCTCCTTCAATATCATCGAAGACGACCCGACGCCCGTCCTGGAGGACTACTTTCGCCAGTGCTCGGTCATGGTCAACAGCTTCGACCTCGCCATCATGGCCGCCACCCTCGCGAACGGCGGAAAGAACCCGCTGACGCACCGGCAGGTGCTGGAGATCGGCCCGGTGGAGCGCGTGTTGTCGGTGATGATGACCTCCGGCATGTACGACGACGCCGGGGCCTGGATCAGCAGTGTGGGCATGGCCGGAAAGAGTGGTGTTGCCGGCGGGATCATCGCGGTCCTTCCGGGTCAGGTGGGGCTGGCAGTCTACTCGCCGCCGCTCGATGAACACGGCGGCAGCGTCAGGGGCCTGGCCACTGCCCAGCGGCTTTCCCGGGACATGGAGTTGCACTTTGTGAGGGCTGCGCGCACCGGCCGTTCGGCCATACTTGCCGCCTACGACGTCACTGAAACACCGTCGGGCATCCGGCGCAATGCTGAAGCGTCCGATGTTCTCCGCGCCCACGGGAACCGGGCGCGGGTGATCGAACTCAACGGCGACCTCCTCTTTGCCGGGTCCGAATCCATGGTGCGCGAGCTCAGCGGCCTGGACGACGACGTCGAGCTCGTGGTCCTGGATTTCCGCCGGACCGATCAGGTCAGCGATGTGGCGCTGCGCCTGCTGGAAAAATCCCGGGAAGGGCTGTCCGACGCCGGCCGCGATTTGGTGCTGATCGAGGCGGACGGGGCGGTGGCGGAGTCCCTTGGCGGGGCTGTGCCCTCCTTCTCGTCCCGAAGCGCCGCCGTCGAATTCTGTGAAAACCGGCTGCTGGCGAAGTACGGTGACCGGCTGCTGCTCCGGGACCACGTGCCGGTCACGGACTCGCCGGCGCTGGCGCCGCTCGATGAGGCGGACGCGCTGGCACTGCAAAGCCTCATGACGGCGAAGAAGTACGACGACGGCGACGTCATCCGCCGCATCGGACTGCGGTTCGGCGGGGTCTACTTCATAACCTCGGGCAAGGTGAGCAGCACGTCGCCCGGACCCACGTCGGACCGGGTGAAGCTCAACACCCTCAGCGCCGGCATGACATTCGGCGAGCTGGCCCTGGGTAGCGGCAACAGGCAGGAAACCACGGTCAGGGCGGACGGCCCCGTGGAAGTGATGGTGCTCAGCGCCGAGGCAATCTCCGACCTTGAATCCACTGACCCCAGGCTGGCCATCGCCCTGTGGAAGGCCCTGACCCGTGACGCCTACACACGCGTGGAACAGTACCTGCGGGAATCGGCGGTCCGGATCCGCAGCTAGCCACCGCTTTGTTGCTCCCGGCAACAGGTGGCAGACTATCGATATGGATTTTGCCGCCCGCTATGTAGCCTTGGGAGATTCGTTCACGGAAGGCGTCGGCGACGACGATCCTGCCCGCCCGAACGGCGTTCGGGGCTGGGCAGACCGGGTAGCTGAGCAGCTCTGCGCCGCGGACCCGTCGTGTGGCTACGCCAACCTCGCCATCCGCGGCAGGAAGCTCCGGCAGATCATGGCCGAGCAGGTGGACGCCGCCGTCGAACTTAAACCCACTCTGGTGACCATTTATGCGGGGGCCAACGATATCCTCCGCCCCAAGATCGACATCGACGACCTCTTGGCGGAGTACGACGCCGGCATCCGCAAGCTGAGTGCCACCGGCGCCACTGTGGTGATGTTCACGGGCTTCGACGCCCGCGGCTCCAAGGTCTTTGGCACCATGCGCGGCCGGACCGCCATCTACAACGAACTGGTGCGCGGCATCGCGGGCGATCACGGCGCCCTGCTGGTGGACTACTGGCGCTTCAGCGAATACTACGACTGGGGAATGTGGGCCAAGGACCGGATGCACATGTCTGCTGCCGGTAACGCGAACATGGCCAAGAGGGTGCTGACGGTCTTGGAGCACGATCACTCCATCGATGTGCCGCCCATGACACCTGTTCCCGAGATGAGCCGGGCCGATGCCATCCGCGCGAACGCGCGCTGGGTGCGGGAGTTTGCGGGACCGTGGGTGGTCCGCCGGGTCACAGGCAAGTCTTCGGGCGACGGCCTGCTGCCGCGGTACCCGGCGCTCACCCGCCTCTAAGCTGGCCTGCCCGGCGTGTGAGGCCGGCGGGCTTATACACCCCCGGGCGGCATTGATGGTTACCCGATTGGCCTTTAATTAGTCAAGCTCGTAGACTTGGTAGGCGCTAGGTGGCGCGGAGCGTGTGCAATTGCTCCGGTTGGCGGGATCTGTCCTCAATGATGGCAGTCCTCAAGGCCGGTAGTTAGGGGCTCAAGTTGCGTGCACTCCTGTATTCGCCCAGCATCCCGGTACTTCGCAGTGGATTCCTCTGCCCGGTATTCGTGGCCAATCATCTTCGCCGCAGTGCGGAAAACAGCCGGCTTTTGCCGGATGTCCACCCCTGCGGAACACCGGACATGTGAACGCTGGATGCGGACGCCGCCTGTCGCACGGTACGCGGAACGCTGCGGACCGTTTCATTTATTTTCATGAGGAGAGTCGTCATGGCAGCACACTGCCAGGTGACCGGAGCCGAGCCGGGCTTTGGACACAGCATTTCGCACTCGCACCGCCGCAACAAGCGCCGGTTCGACCCGAACATCCAGAAGAAGCGCTACTGGGTTCCGTCCCTGCGCCGTAATGTCACCCTGCAGGTCTCTGCACGTGGCATCAAGACCATCGACGTGCGTGGCATCGACGTAGTCGTAGCCGCCATCCTGGCACGAGGAGTGAAGCTCTAATGGCTAAGGACAAGGACGTACGTCCGATCATCAAGCTCAAGTCGACCGCTGGCACGGGTTACACCTACGTCACGCGCAAGAACCGTCGTAACGACCCGGACCGCATGGTTCTGAAGAAGTACGACCCCCGCATCCGCAAGCACGTCGAATTCCGAGAGGAGCGCTAAGCACTATGGCTAAGAAGTCAATGATCGCTAAGAACGAACAGCGTAAAGTCATCGTCGAGCGCTATGCTGCAAAGCGCCTCGAACTGAAGAAGGCCCTGGTTGACCCCAACTCAACCGACGAAGCACGCGAAGCTGCACGCCTCGGCCTGCAGAAGCTGCCCCGCAACGCCTCCCCGGTACGTCTGCGTAACCGCGACATCATCGATGGCCGTCCCCGCGGTACCTTCCAGAAGTTCGGTATCTCCCGTGTTCGCTTCCGCGACATGGCTCACCGCGGTGAGCTCCCGGGCATCACCAAGTCTTCCTGGTAATTCAACACTGCTGCTAAGCCAGCACTGCTGATTCCAGTGGTCTAAGAAGGGCCGGCAACCTCACGGTTGCCGGCCCTTCTTGCGTTTAGGCCCGGCTGACGCTGCCGAACAGGGTGTAGTGCGACGCCGCCGTACCGGGTTGCGCCGGCGGGTCCCGTGCGGTGACGGAGCCCACAGAGACCAAGAACGACGACGGCGCCGTGGAAGTGCCTCGCATGCCCCATCTGGGCCCGGATTGGCGGGGGTTTGGCACCTATACCGGGGAGGGTTTGCGGCAGGGCCAAAGTAGGTGTATTGTTTTCTAAGTCGCCGAGAGGGGGCCGGCGAGATGCTGGTTACCGAAGGCGGCCAAACCCCTTCTAAACAGCCTGAAAAATGGTTCGCCACTTGGCGTGCTGTGCAAGGGTGGGGATGGTCTTGATGACCGGCGGATCGCGGAAACGTTGATTTGCTTTGAGTCTTGAAACCGGGTAAGTTTGGAAAGTTGCTCCGGAGCGATCCGCGACCGAGTTGTTGGTTGTGGTGGTGCCGGGTGTGTCTGTTGTTTGAGAACTCAATAGTG
>NZ_JAUSSM010000021.1 GCF_030812315.1 Arthrobacter oryzae
CTGCTGAAGGACGTGGCAGAAGGCCGCGAAGTAGGCGACGCCACCACACTGGCAGACAACACCGTCATGGCCCAGATCGCACAGTCGCTCAAAAAGTAACAGGCGCTCCCGGAACGCGGCTCCACGGCCACCGGTCCGCGCGCGCATCCAGCGGCCCCGATTTCCCGTTTCACGACGGGAAAACGGGGCCGTATTTTTTTGTGACGATTCAAACACTGACCTTGGCAGAAATGTTGTTTCCCGTTCTTTCCTGTTCTCTTTTGAGAGGTTATAGTCGGGAATGTGAGGTGTCTCACAAGCGGCTTTTTTCAAGGGAGAGAACATGGCAGCACAGTTTGACGCGTCGGCAGTCCCGTATCCGAGCAGGCGGACCATCCTCAAGACCGTCGGAGTCGGTGCGGCAGGCCTGGCCGGCATCCCGTTCCTCGCGGCCTGCACCGGGGGCAGCGGGCCGTCGGCCACCGGCTCCGACTCCCCCGGCCTGACGTTTGGTTCGGGGTCCTCGGACGATGTCCCCAAGCGGGCGTACCAGGCTGTCACCGATGCATTCACCGCCAAGACAGGCAAGAAAGTCACCACCAACGTGGTGCCGCACAACGACTTCCAGAACAAGATCAACTCCTACCTGCAGGGCTCCCCGGACGACACCTTCACCTGGTTCGCCGGCTACCGCATGCAGTACTACGCGGAGAAAGGACTCCTGGCTCCCATCGACGACGTCTGGGAGAGTATCGGGGGCAATTACTCCGAGGCGCTGAAGAAAGCCTCCACCGGCCCCGACGGGAAGCTGTACTTCGTACCCAACTACAACTACCCGTGGGGATTCTTCTACCGGAAGAGCCTCTGGGCGGAGAGAGGCTACGAAGTTCCCGAAACCTTCGACGCACTCAAGGCCCTGGCCACAAGGATGAAGGCCGACGGCATCATTCCCATCGGCTTTGCCGACAAGGACGGCTGGCCGGCCATGGGCACCTTCGACTACATCAACATGCGGCTCAACGGCTACCAGTTCCACGTGGACCTGTGCGCGCACAAGGAGTCCTGGGACCAGCAAAAGGTCAGCGCCGTTTTTGACACGTGGGCCGAACTTCTCCCCTTCCAGGACCCGGCAGCCCTCGGCCAGACGTGGCAGGATGCCGCCAAGGCGCTGGAGGCCAAGAAGACCGGAATGTACCTGCTGGGCTCCTTCGTGACCCAGCAGTTCACGGATCCCGCCGTCCTGGCCGACATCGGATTCTTCGCCTTCCCGGAGATCGCCATGGAAGGCCGGGACGCCGTCGAGGCCCCGATCGATGGCCTCCTGCTGTCCAAGAAGGGCGGCGAGAACACGGCTGCCCGCGACTTCATGTCGTTCCTCGGAACCGCCGAAGCGCAGGACGCGTACGCCGCGGTGGACGCGTCGAATATTGCCACTGCCAAGGGGACGGACACGTCCAAGTTCAGCCCCCTGAACAAAACATGCGCGGACACCATCGCGGACGCCAAGTACATCAGCCAGTTCTTCGACCGCGACGCCCTGCCGGCCATGGCCAACAACGTGATGATCCCGGCACTGCAAAGTTTCATCAAGGACGGCAGGATGGACGTCAAGAACCTCGAAACCCAGGCCAAGACGCTCTACGCCGCGCAGTAGTTCCAGCCCAGTCGTTCCAGCCTGGTCGGCCCCGTATCACAGCCGGCCCGGCAGGAAGGAACGACGGCGGCGGCACCGCCTGCCGCCGTCGTCGTTCCTTCCCTGCATCCGGACCAAGCGAGGGAAAACGTTATGAGCAGCACCGCAAGAGAACTGGTTCCGCCCGAAGCAAGGGAGCCCGAAGGCGCTCCCGTCAGGCGTACCAAAGGCGGGCGGGTCCGCCGCCTGTCCGGACGCGACAAGCTTGTCCTGTCGCTGATGGTGGGCATTCCCACCCTGATCGAGCTAACGCTGGTGTGGCTGCCGACACTGATGTCGGTGGGCCTCAGTTTCACCCGGTGGAACGGCCTGGACCTTGGCGGCATCCGCCCGGCAGGCCTGGACAACTACCAGTACGTCACCCAGGACTACCCGCCGTTCTGGCCCGCCGTGCAGCACAACCTGCTGTGGCTCCTGTTCCTGGCCCTCGTGGCCACCCCGCTGGGTCTGCTCCTGGCCGTGCTGCTGGACCAGAACATCCGCGGCAGCAAGATCTACCAGAGCATCTTCTTTGCACCCGTCATGCTCTCGCTTGCCCTCATCGGCATCATCTGGCAGCTCTTCTACCAGCGCGACAACGGGCTGCTGAACTTCCTCCTCGGCACTGCCGGGACGCCACAGGCCGTGGACTGGTTCGGGGACTCGTCCGTCAATATCTGGGCCGCCATGATCGCTGCCACGTGGCGGCACGCCGGCTACGTCATGCTCCTGTACCTGGCAGGGCTCAAAGGTGTGGACCCCAGCCTCAAGGAGGCCGCGGCCATCGATGGCGCCAACGGCTTCCAGACCTTCTTCCGCGTCGTCTTTCCCGCCATGCGCCCCATCAACATCGTGATTGTGGTCATCACCATCATCGAATCCCTGCGCGCCTTTGACGTTGTCTACGTCATCAACCGCGGCACCAACGGCCTGGAGATGCTCAGCGCGCTGGTGATCCAGAACCTGGTGGGCGAAGGCCAGGTGATCGGCGTCGGCTCGGCACTGGCCGTGGTGCTGCTGGTCATTTCCCTCGTCCCCATCGTTTTCTACCTAAGCCGCACCTTCGGCAAGGAGGGCAAAGCATGAGCACCACCACCACCGCCCGGGGCGGCAGTCGCGCAGGCAGAACCGATTCGGCTGCCGGGCTTCGCTCCGGCAGCCGGCCAAAGCGCCACTACGGCACCCACATCTTCCTCGCCGTCATGGCCGTCATGTGGCTGGTCCCACTGGGCTGGTCGCTCTTCACCGCCCTGCGACCGGTGGCGTCGACCAACGAGCACGGCTATTTCAGCCTGGCCGGCGACTTCAACTTCAACAACTTCGCCCAGGCCTGGACGCAGGGCGGATTTGCCACCTACTTCTGGAACTCCGTGATCATTACGGTCCCGGCAGTGCTGCTGACCCTGTTCCTGGCGTCCCTGATGGCGTTCGCCGTGAGCCGCGTGAGCTGGAAGTTCAACATCACCCTGCTCATCATGTTCACGGCCGGCAACCTGCTGCCGCCGCAGGTCCTTGCCGCCCCGCTGTTCGAAATGGCAAAGCACTTCGAGGTGCCGTATTCCTTCAGCGATTCCGGCAACATGCTGAATACGTACATCGTGGTGATCGCCGTCAACACGGCCTTCCAGATGGGTTTCTGCACCTTCGTCCTGTCCAACTACATGAAGGCGCTCTCCGCAGATCTGACCGAAGCCGCGCTGGTGGACGGCGCCGGCATCTGGCGACAGTACCGGGAGATCATCATGCCGCTGTGCCGGCCCGCGTTTGCCGCCCTCGGCACCCTGCAGGTCATCTTCATCTACAACGACTACTTCTGGCCGCTGATCTTCATCCAGAGCGGCAACCGGCTCCCCATCACCACCGCAATCAACAACCTCCAGGGCCAGTTCCTGAACAACTACAACCTCCTGGCGGCCGGCGCCGTCATTACCGTGATCCCCACGCTGGTGATCTACCTGCTCCTGCAACGGCAGTTTGTTGCAGGGCTGACTCTTGGTTCCAGCAAGGGGTAGACCATGATGGACTCTGACGGGGACAGCCTCCCCCGAGCCGCAGCCCGAAAGGAATTCCATGCTTCCCGCAGCACGCCATCAGGCAATTGTGGACGCCGTCCAGCGCGAAAGGGTGGTCCGTGTCTCGGACCTCGCCCAGCAGCTGGGCGTGTCGCTGATGACCGTCCGGCGGGACATCGAGCTGCTCGAGGAAGGCGGCCGGGTGGAGCGGATCCATGGCGGTGCCAAGCTCCCCGGGGATGCCAGCACCCATGAGCCCGGCTTCGAGCAGAAGTCCACGCAGCTAACAGCGGAGAAAAGGGCCATTGCGCTGGAAGCGGCCTCCCTGGTCCATGAGGGGATGGCCGTGGGACTGGGTGCGGGAACCACCACGTGGGCGCTGGCAAAGGAACTGGTCAACGGCCCGCGCATCACGGTGGTGACCAACTCCATCCGCATTGCCGACCTCTTCCACCACGGCTCGTCCTCCGGTGCGGGACGTTACGGCTCCACGGTGATCCTGATCGGCGGCGAGCGCACGCCGTCGGACGCGCTGGTGGGGCCCATCGCAACGGCGGCCCTCAAGCAGTTGCACCTGGACCTGCTGTTCCTGGGCGTGCACGGCATGGACCCCGATGCCGGCTTCACCACTCCCAACCTGCTTGAGGCCGAGACCGACCGGGCGTTCGTGGCGGCCTCACGCAGGGTGGTGGTAGTGGCCGACCACACCAAATGGGGGACGCAGGGGATGAGCACCATCGCTGAGTTCGAGGAGGCCGACGAGGTCATCAGCGACGCCGGCCTCAGCGCGGACGCGCGGCGCCTCCTGGAGGAAAGCGTCAGCCGGCTGCGGATCGTCAGCGCGGGCTAACCCCGGCGCCGGGCCGTTTGCCGTCCTGCTGCTACGGGCAGCCGCAGGACTGCCTGACCAGCAGCCGTGTGGGGAAGACGTGGTGACGGGGCGGTTCGCCGCGGTCCGCTCCGACCAGCGCCCGCACCGCGGCGTCCGCCATGTCGCGCACCGGCTGTTCCACGGTGGTCAGCGGGGGCCACGAATATTCGGCCTCCACCGAACCATCGAAGGCGGCCAGGGCAATGTCCTCGGGAACGGAGAGTCCGGCTTCATGGAGGGCCCGGAGGATGCCCACCGCCTGCATGTCCGAGCTCGCGAAAATAGCGGTGGGGCGGTGGCCCGACGCCAAGAGGCGCTTACCTGCCGCGTAGCCCCCGTCCCGGGTGAAGGCGCTGCGCGCGATCGGGCCCTCCGGGAGGCCCGCGGCCTTGAGCGCCTGCAGCCAGCCCTGTTCGCGATCATCGGCCTCGTTGGCCGTGGTGGTACCCATGGCGAGTCCGATATTGGTATGCCCATGCCCGATCAGGTGTTCCACGGCAGTGCGGGCGCCCCCGGCGAGGTCCACGCCGACGCTCGTGACGCCGGCAGGCTTCTCGCTGTGGCTGAGCAGGACCGATGAAATCTCCGCCGATTCAAGATCCGCAAGGTCCGGTTCGGAGAGGACGCTCGCAAGCACGACGCCGTCCACCTGACGGGCGGCCAGGTTGCGGATGTGCCGGCGTTCCTTGGCAAGATCGCCGTCGGAGTTGGTCAGGAACAAGGCATAACCGAGTTCGCCGGCGGCGTCCTCCACGGCGTGCGCCAGCAGCGAAAAGAACGGGTTGCTGTTGTCCGGGATGATCAGGCCGATGGTCTCGCTGGATCCCAGTTTCAGCGCGCGTGCCGCCGCGTTGGGGCGGTAGCCCAGGACGCGGATCGCGTCCTGGACCTTCGCCTCGGTGGCCGGCGCAACCCGCTTGGGCCCGCCGTTGACAACGTAACTGACCACGGCCGTGCTCACGCCTGCGTAGCGGGCAACATCCTTGCGTGTTACCGGGCCTCGGGGAGTGTGCGTTGCGGAAGTGGTCATGGAGTACATGCTAGCTATGCACCCTGCGGAGCGTCGCCAAAATCGCGGATGGGCAGGCGTTCGCCGTTCTGCCGGGCCGAGGCATGGGCCACGATTCCGGGAAGCGTGAACCGCGCGGCTACCCAGGCATTGACGGGCGGCAGCGTTCCATCGTTGACCGCCGTCACGAAGTCGTCCACCAGGAACTGGTGGCTGCCTTCGTGGCCGGTCGGAGCGCCGAGGAATTCGTCCGGCAGGCGTCCACGGTCGTGCACCGGGGCAAGCCCGGAGATAAAGGCATCACGCAGTTCGGGGGCAACGCCGGACAGCGAGGGATCATCCAGCGGGATGCTGGGCCGGGTTTCCACCTGGTCCGAGATGTCGTGGACGTTTTCCTTGTCCTGCCACACCGTCACCTTTGCGAGCTGCTCGAAGCTGGCCTCGGTGCCGAAAAAGCGGAACCGGGATTCGCGGATGTGGGAGGGGTAGCCCACCCGGCGCATCTCGTTGGTGCGCATCGCACCGCCGTCGTTCAGCTCAAAGAGCGCGGTGGCGTTGGAGAAGTCGTTGTCGAACATGCTCACGTCCTTGTCGAAGACGCCGTCCCGCCGGTCATCCTTGACGCCGATGCAGCTGACGCTGACTGCGTGCGAGGGCAGGACACCCAGGACGCCGCCGATTGCGTGTGTGGGGTACAGCATCGGCGGGTAGCTGGCCGTCGCCTTCCATTCCTCTCCGCCGCTGTACTGGTAGGCGTCGTAGAAGCCGAGGTCCATGTCATGGACGTAGTCGCCTTCGCTGTAGAAGATCCTTCCGAATTTGCCGGCGGCGTGCTGGTTGCGGGCGTAGACCGTGGCGGGGTTGTAGTAGCTGGTCTCCCCCATGGCGTAAACGAGGCCGGTTTCCTTCACGGCCTTGATGATGCGTTCGATCTCTTCTTCCGAGACTGCCATGGGAACAGCGGAGTAGACGTGCTTTCCGGCGCGCAGCGCCTGCTCCACGAGGGGACCGTGGGTCCAGCGCTGCGTGAAAATGGCGACGGCGTCGACGTCGGACGCCAGCAGTTCCTCGAAGCTCGCCTTGGTGCCGTCGAGCCCCCAGTGCTCCAGCGCCGCGGCGGCGCGCTCCGGCCGTTCGTCCACGACAAAGACCTCGCTCACGCCCGGGTGGAGTTTGAAGAGGTGGGCAAAGTGGCCGCCGAACTGTCCGACGCCGACGACTCCGATAGAAAACGTCATTGTTTACCTTTCCTGACTGCCCGCAGGTCCGGGCATGAAGAGCCCCGTGTGGGCTTGCCGAAAGTCTTGCACTGCAATCTACTCGAGTCAACAGATTGAGAGAGTCCAGAAGTAACTTTCAATGTTTTCAAGGGAAATAGCTTGCCTCCCTCAATCTACTCGTGTAGATTTCTATCCAGTTGTTACCCACATCACAGTCAGGAAAGGGTCGAAGATGACCACCCTTACCAAGCACGCGAGTACTGCCCCGCTCCGGGCGGGAGCTCAAAAGCCACGCGGCGGCCTACGCCGGTTCGGCGACATCAAGATCGCACTCCTCTTCATTGCCCCGGCCATGATCGGGTTCATCTTTTTCTACGTTGTCCCAACCATCCGCGGCGTGTACCTGAGCTTCACGGAGTACAACATCCTCGGAGACCCGGAATGGGTGGGGATGGACAATTACTCGGCGATCGCCAAGGATCCGCTCTTCTGGAATTCCCTGGCCGTCACAGGCCAGTACGTCTTCCTCAACATCGTCCTCCAGACCGCCCTTGCCCTGGGCCTGGCCCTCCTGATGCACAAGGTCGCGAAGTCCACCCTCATCCGCGGCGCCTTGCTGCTGCCCTGGATGATGTCAAACGTCATCGCGGCACTGCTCTGGTTCTGGATGCTCGATTATCAGATCGGCGTCGTCAACCAGTTCATCGAATGGGCCGGCCTCCCCCGTGTCGCGTTCTTTGGAAGCGAGGAGTGGGCCATCCCCACCCAGGCCGTGATCAACACCTGGCGCCACATGGGCTACACCGCCCTGCTCATCTTCGCCGGCATGCAGGCCATCCCGGGCCACATCTATGAAGTAGCCAAACTCGACGGCGCTTCACCGTTCCAGACCTTCCGCAAGATCACTATTCCGCTGCTGCGGCCGGTGCTGGTCCTCGTCCTCGTCGTAACGGTGATCGGCTCCTTCCAGGTCTTCGACACCGTTTCCGTAACGACACAGGGCGGCCCGGTCAACGCCACCCGCGTCATCCAGTACTACATCTACCAGCGCGCCTTCACCGAGTCGGACTTCGGCTACGGATCTGCAATCGCCGTCATTCTCTTCCTCATCCTCGCCCTCGTGGCCTTCATCCAGATGAAGTTCCTCAAGGGCAACGAGTCGGACCTGGACTAGGAGCCCCGCATGACCACCACCACCAGCCGCGCACCGTTGCCGGCTCAAACCCGCCGCCGTCGTCCTTTCAACGCCCGCCGCGCGGGTGCCTGGGCCCTCATTGCCCTGGCCATCGCGGTCTCCGTCGTCCCGTTCCTGTGGGTGCTGCGCACGGCGCTGTCCACCAACTCGGCGCTGGCTTCCAACTCGGCCAGTCTGCTTCCGGCGGAATTCACCTTTGGCGCCTTTATGCGGGTGTTCGGGCTGCAGAGCCCGGCCGACGCCGTCGCAGAAGGCGGTTCCGGTGCCGCCATCGACTTCTGGCTCTACCTGCGGAACTCCATCATCTTCTCCTCCATCACCACTGCCGGGGCCGTGTTCTTCAGTGCGATGGCTGCCTACGCCTTTGCCCGGCTGCGCTGGAAGGGCCGGAACGTGGTGTTCAGCCTGTTCCTGGGCACCATGCTGGTCCCGCCGATCTTCACGGCCCTGCCCAACTTCCTGTTGATCAAGAACCTGGACCTGCTCAACACGATGCTCGGAATGGTCCTGCCGTACATCTTCATGACCCCGTTCGCAATCTTCTTCCTCCGGCAGTTCTTCCTGAACATGTCCCGCGAGGTCGAAGAGGCGGCCATGCTCGACGGCGCCAAGCACCTGCGCATCTTCTTCCAGATTGTCCTCCCCAACGCCGCGGCACCCCTGGCCACGCTTGCGCTGCTGACCTTCATCGGCCAGTGGAACGAATACTTCTGGCCACTGCTGGTCGGTTCGCAGGACGACGTACGGGTCCTGCAGGTGGGGCTCGGCGTCTTCAAGTCGCAGTCCCCGCAGGGCGCACCCGACTGGTCCGGCCTCATGGCCGCAACCCTGGTTTCCGCACTGCCCGTCCTGATCCTCTTCGCCGCCTTCGGCAAGAAGATCGTCAACTCCATCGGTTTCTCCGGCATCAAATAGGCGCCCCGCCTCCACCCCTCTCCTCTTCCCCTCCCATCCCCAACGGAAAGAAAATCATGAAGAAATCCCTCGGCACCGTCGCCGTCGCGGCAGCCATCGCGCTCTCCCTCTCCGCCTGTGGCGGCTCAGGATCCTCTGCAGAATCAGCCAAGGGCGAGCTCAGCTATTGGCTCTGGGACGCCAACCAGCTTCCCGCGTACCAGCAGTGCGCCGATGACTTCACCAAGGCCAACCCGGACATCAAGGTCAAGATCACCCAGCGCGGGTGGGACGACTACTGGAGCACACTCACGAACGGGTTCGTCGGCGGCACCGCCCCCGACGTCTTCACCAACCACCTCGGACGCTACGGCGAGCTTGCCGAGAACAAGCAGCTGCTTCCCATTGACGACGCCGTCGAAAAGGACAATGTCGACCTGGCCGCCTACAACGACGGCCTTGCGGACCTCTGGGTGGGCCAGGACGGCAAGCGCTACGGCCTGCCGAAGGATTGGGACACCATCGGGCTGTTCTACAACAAGGCCATGCTCACAAGCGCCGGTGTCACCGACGAACAGATGAAAAACCTCACCTGGAACGCGCAGGACGGCGGCACATACGAGAAGGTCATCGCCCACCTGACCGTTGACAAGAACGGCAAACGCGGGGATGAGGCCGGCTTCGACAAGAACAACGTCGACGTCTACGGACTGGGCCTCAACGGCGGCGGCGACTCGTCCGGCCAGACCGAGTGGAGCTACCTCACCAACACCACCGGCTGGTCCCACACGGATAAGAATCCGTGGGGCACGCACTACAACTACGACGACTCCAAGTTCCAGGAAAGCATGGACTGGTTCGCCGGACTGGCTGCCAAGGGCTACATGCCCAAGCTGGAAACCACTGTCGGTGCTGCCATGGCCGACACCTTCGCAGCGGGCAAGTCGGCCATCAACGCCCACGGCTCATGGATGGTCGGCCAGTACACAGGGTACAAGGGCATCGAGGTAGGCATCGCCCCGACCCCGACGGGTCCGGAAGGCAAGCGGGCGTCGATGTTCAACGGCCTGGCCGATTCGATCTGGGCCGGGACCAAGAAGAAGGATGCGGCCATCAAGTGGGTCGAGTACCTCGCCTCGGCACCCTGCCAGGATGTGGTTGCGTCCAAGGCTGTAGTCTTCCCCGCACTCAAGGCATCGTCCGACAAGGCTGCGGAGGCGTTCAAGGCCAAGGGTGTTGACGTGACTGCGTTCACCGAGCACATCAAGAACGAAACCACTTTCCTCTACCCCATCACTGACAATACTGCCAAGGTCAAGGGCATCATGGAACCTGCAATGGACGCCGTGGTATCCGGCAAGAAGCCTGCCAGCTCCTTGACCGAAGCCAACAACCAGGTGAACGATCTCTTCAAGTAGACCGCACCTGTAGTGGCTGCGTAAGTGGTCGCAGTCACAGCTCCGGATGCCGCCGCTTCTCCTCGCGGGCGGCGGCGTCCGGGCACCCCACCCCCACACACATACGAAACCCACGGGCCGCGTCGCAGTACGCTTACCGCCACAACGAAAGAGAACCCCTATGAAGCCCCTGCACCTCCGCTCCGCCGGCACCAGCCTGGTGATCAGCTTCGACAGCGGGGAGGCCGAGGTCATTCACTGGGGCGCCGATCTGGGCTCTTCACTGCCCGATCTGGCCATCCTCGGCGAACCGATCCCCCACTCTGCCATCGATGCCACTGTCCCTGCCGGACTGCTGCCGCAGGCATCCTCCAGCTGGCGCGGACGCCCGGCCCTCCGCGGACACCGCATCGCCGACGGCGTCCCCGGCTACGACTTCTCCGTCCGCCTACGCGTCGCCGCGGTCAACGCTGGCGCAAGTACCGCCGTCGGGAATTCTGCCGTGATCGTCCAGTCCGATCCGGATGCGGGCATCACTGTTGAATCCACGCTGCAACTGCACGACGGCGGGCTGCTGGAAATGCGCCACACCGTCACCAACACCGGCACATCGCCATTTCAGCTCGACGAACTGGCCACCGTGCTGCCGGTGGCTCGTGACGCCGTCGAACTCCTCGACCTGACCGGCCGCTGGTGCCGTGAACGCCACCCACAGCGCCGCGCCATCCAGCAGGGCACCTGGGTGCGGACCGGCCGGCACGGACGCACCGGCCACGACTCCTCCCTCCTGCTGGCCGCCGGCACGGCGGGCTTCGGCAACCGCCACGGCAAAGTCTGGGCCACCCACCTTGCCTGGAGCGGCAACCACGAGCAGTTCGCGGACAGCATCGCGGACGGACGTACGGTGATCGGCGGCTCAGAGCTGTTGGGCCCCGCCGAGGTCGTTCTCCAGCCGAACGGCAGCTATACCACGCCCGCCCTGTTTGCCGCATACTCGGACCGCGGCCTGGACGGCATCAGCGAAGCCTTCTACAGCTGGTTCCGGAACCGTCCGCACCACGTGCTGCCGGCGGCTTCAGCCAAGTCAGGAACAGGCAAAGCGGGAGCCGGCAAGGCGCGCCCTGTGGTGCTGAACGTCTGGGAAGCTGTCTACTTCAACCACGATCTCGGCACGCTCATCGAACTGGCTGACTCCGCCGCTGACCTGGGCGTGGAACGCTTCGTCCTCGACGACGGCTGGTTCCGCGGCCGCCGGCACGACCAGGCCGGACTGGGCGACTGGTACGTCGACGAAGGCCTGTGGCCCGACGGCCTGACACCGCTGATCGAGGCCGTCACGTCCCGTGGCATGGAGTTCGGCCTCTGGGTCGAGCCGGAGATGATCAACCTGGACTCCGACATCGCGCGCGCCCATCCGGAGTGGATCGTAGGCCCCGCCGCGCTGTCGCACAAGGACGGCGGCCGCCTGCCGCTGCCGTGGCGCCACCAGCACATCATCGATCTGGTCAACCCCTCGGCCTGGCAGTACATCTTCGACCGCATCGACGCCCTGCTCCGCGAGAACAACGTCAGCTACCTGAAGTGGGACCAGAACCGGGACCTGACCGAGCACGGCCACGCCGGGCGCTCCTCCGTCCACGAACAGACCCTGGCCGCCTACCGGCTGTTCGATGAGCTCAAGAAGGCCCACCCGGGCATCGAGATCGAAAGCTGCTCCTCCGGCGGGGCACGCGTGGACTTGGGCATCCTGGAGCGGACGGACCGGATCTGGGGCTCGGACTGCAACGATGCCCTGGAACGCCAGACCATCCAGCGCTGGACCGGGCTGGTGGTGCCGCCGGAGCTGGTGGGCGGGCACATCGGCCCCACCACGTCCCACACCACGGCCCGCACGCACGATGTGTCGTTCCGCGCGATCACGGCCCTCTTCGGGCACTTCGGCCTGGAATGGGACGTCCGCCAGGTCCACGGCGCCGAGCGGGAAGAGCTCAAGCGCTTCATCGGCATCTACAAGGAGCACCGCGGCCTCATCCACTCCGGCCGGATGGTCCGCGCGGACGTGGCCGACGATTCCCTGATGTTTCACGGTGTGGTCTCGCAGCGTCCCGCCGCGCAGGGTGAAACGGCCGCGCTGTTCGCACTGGTCAGCACCAAAACGGCCTTTGCAGAGCAGCCGGGACGCATCACCGTGCCGGGGCTCGAACCGGAGCAGAGCTACCGGGTGGAGGCCATCTTCCCGGCGCCAGGCGACGCCGACTATGCACACAACTTCACCCAGGTTCAGCCGCCGGCGTGGCTAGCGGCAGGGGCAGAAGCCAGCGGTCGGTTCCTGGGTGAGGTGGGCCTCCCGATGCCCATCCTCAACCCGGAGCACGCGGTGCTCCTGCGCTTCACGGGCGCGTAGAAAAACCGTTCGTAGGCCGCCGCATCACAAAGAGTCTGCCGGCCGGGTAACCACCCGCCGGCAGACTCTTTTGTCCTCAATCTCAACCAGCTTCCTCAAACCCAATTATCGGGCGTCCACCAGGACCACTTCGTATTTGCTGGCCCCGGCAACGCCGAATTTCGCATTGACCACGGCGAGCGTATCGCCGAAGAGGGCTCCCGTCGCCGGGACCTGGAACTCGGGGCTGGTGATGACGTCCTTGACGTCGAAGGAATCCAGCCGGGAGTCCAACCGGACGCGGCTGACTTGGTTGAGTTCGTTCTGCACCGCCCAGAGGGTATTCCCCTTCACCACGATCCCGTCCACGAAGGGCAGGCTGGTTCCGGTGATCTCGGCGCTGGACCCGGTCTCCGGGTCCACCGTGTACAGGGCCTGATTGCCGGTGTGGGCAACAATGAGCGTCCGGCCGCCGCGGACGGCGGCGATGCCATTGAGGTTGAAGGCGGCCGGGGTGGCTGCGGCCGGGCCGGTCAGCGCCAGCGTCTTAACGTCGCCCGGGTCGCCAGGCTCGCCGTCGCCGTCCACCGGAACGAAGTACAGCTCACCGCGCACGGAGTTTGTGAACCAGGCGCCGTCGCGGGTGACTGTGACGTCGTTGATTACGGCCTGCCGCTGTTCCGACACCTCGGTCAACTGATACGTCGCCACGGTCTCACGGGTGTCGGTGTCGTAAACATAGGCCTGTCCCGTGAAGCCCCCGGCCACGAAGAGCAGATCGTGGCGCACGTCCACCTTCAGGCCGACGGCCTGCCGGCCATCGGGGGCATCAATGAAAAGCTTGGCGGTCCCCTTGCGGATGTCTCCGCGGAAGATGTCCCCCTTGAAGAGGTCGCCGGCGAAGAACGTTGTTCCTTCCCCGGCCGCAATGCCTTCAGCCGACGTCGCCCCCGGAAGCTCGATCACGGACGTCCGGCGGTCGGCTGACGAGCCGGCAGAAGCCACCGGCCCCGGGACGAGCAGTGCTGCGAGGGCCACAAGCCCCACGGCGGCACGGCGAATTGCTTTTCCTGATTCCACATTTTTGCAGCGCATGATGACGCTCTTTCCAGATCGGGCTTTCCGCGCGAGCTGACCGGTACGGGAGCTCCGCACGATGGTCCTTCAAGTCTAGGCACCGCCACAACCAGTGGCCAGAGGCGCAGGATTATCCCCCGTTGCCGGGTTTCTCCGGTTCCCGAACTGGGAGCACCCTGCCTCATGGCCGGAAGCACAGGGCGGGTCCGCGCAGTGCTCGGCATCAGCCTGACGTTCAGGGGCACCGATTTCCAGGAGGGCCGCTCCTGGTCCTGGTCCGTGGCCGGGCTCCGCGCCACCGGACACTCTGTGGTTCCGGAGGGCGACGGCTGCCGGGTCACGTTCACCGTCCCGTGGTGGGCGCCCGCCTACCTCCCGGTCTGTGCGGTGGCTCTGCGCCGCATCGCCAGGATGGCCGGCAGGCAGCCGTAAAGAAGAGCGCGCGCGGCACGCAAGGCGATAGATTGGCACACATGACTGAAGCCTCCCCCGCCACCGACGCCGGCCGCGGCAAGATCCTGGTCCTCAACGGGCCCAACCTCAACCTGCTCGGTACGCGGGAGCCGGAGAAGTACGGCACGGCAACCCTGGCTGATGTGGAACAGCTCGCCAAGGACGCCGGTGCGGCCCACGGCGTGGAGGTTGAATGCTTCCAGTCCAACCACGAGGGTGCACTGGTTGATGCGATCCACGCAGCGCGGGGCAAGGCCATCGGCATCGTCCTAAACGCCGGAGCGTATACGCACACGTCAGTGGCTATCCGCGATGCCATCTCCGCAGTGCAGGTGCCGGCGGTGGAGGTCCACATCACCAACGTGCACGCCCGCGAGGAATTCCGGCACCACTCCTATCTCTCGGACATTAGCAAGGCCGTGATCGCCGGCGCCGGCGTCATGGGCTACCGGTTCGCCGTCGAATACCTCGCAGAGCTGAATGCCGGCAAGGCCTGAGATGCCATCCGCCAGCGCAGGGCAGGCGGGCACGGCGGACTGGTACCGGCACTTCGGGACTGTCGATGCGCCGGGTTCCTCCCCCTGCTACGCCGAATGGTCGCTGGGAATCGCCGACGACCCTGAAGTGATAGGCCGCATCGAGCAGTGGCCGCATAACAAGCGCCAGCCGCTGCTGATCCTGGCCGCCGCGCGCTTCCTCGGCGCCGGAATCAGCCCGTACCGCGAATTCCGTGAGTTCCTGCTGGCCCGCTGGGATGAGGTCTCCCGGACTGTGCTTTCCCGCGCCACCCAGACCAACGAAGCCGGCCGCTGCGCCACGCTGCTGCCGTCCCTCGCCGGCATCGCCGCGGCGGAAGGCCGTCCCCTTGCCCTGATCGAGGTGGGGGCGTCGGCCGGCCTGGCGCTGTTTCCCGACAAATACGCCTACGAGTACGACGACGGCACGTTCGTCACGCGGCTGGCTCCGGACCCGGATGCCCGCCCAGCGGCGGACGGACCGCCTGTACTTCGGTGCACGGTGGAAGGTGCCGTGCCGCTCCCCATGGACCTCCCCGAGGTGGTGTGGCGGGCCGGGATTGACCTGAACCCCCTCGACATCAACAATCCCGACGACGTCGCCTGGCTGGAGGCCCTCGTCTGGCCCGAGCAGGACTTCCGCCGTGACCGTCTGCGGCGGGCCATCGCCGTGGCGCAGCAGGATCCGCCGCTCCTCGTGGCGGGTGACCTGAACGAACAGCTCGTAGCCTTGGCCGCCCACGCACCTTCCGACGCTGCCCTGGTGGTGTTCCACAGCGCCGTGATGGCCTACCTAGACGCCTCCGGGCGGCAAGCCTTCCGAGCCACAATCGGCAGGCTTGCGGCAGAGCGCGGCTGCCATTGGCTGTCCAACGAGGGCCACACGGTGATCGCCCAGGCGGACGGTTCGGTGGTGGTGCCGGAAATGGATGATGCCCGGTTGCGGGGCCGTTTCCTCCTGCTGCAGGACGGAGTTCCGGTGGGCATCGCCGGTCCGCACGGCCAAAGCCTGGAGTGGCTCTAGGCCGGTTGCGTGCCGGCGGCAGCCGCAGGCGTGCGTGCCGCCGCGGATGGCAACACCGCTACTTCTGGATGCACTGCCCGGACGACACTGCACTGCTCAGGGCCGGTGCCTGCGCGGCGACCGGTCCAAGATCGTCCATGGTGATGGCGAAGCCCATGTCGGCATCCGAGGTGGCCTTGGCGAAGATCACGCCGGCGACCTGGCCTTCGGTGGTCAGGAGCGGCCCGCCCGAGTTGCCCGGCTGGACATCGCCGGCGAGCCGGTAGACGTCTTCGGGTGCCGCATTGCTGCCGTAGATGTCCGGCACCAGGACAGCGGCGATGTCCTGCACCGTTGCCGGTTTGGATTGGAACGGCCCGCCGTGCGGATAGCCGGCGAAAGCGGCCGGACTGCCCGCCGGCAGGTCGGCACCCAGCTGGAGCGGGGACGACGGCAGTCCGTCTACGGCAAGGACGGCGAGGTCGTGCTGGCTGTCGAAGTAGACCACCCGGCCGGGCATGGCTCCGCCGCCGGGAACCTCCACCACCGGCTGCGACACGCCCGCCACCACATGGGCGTTGGTCACAACGCGCCCCGGCGACACCACGAAGCCGCTCCCGGTCTGGTTCTGGCCGCACTCGTACGCAGTGCCCGCAATTTTCAGGACCGACTCCGCCGCCCGGTTCAGGGCCGGTGTGTCGGTGCTCGCGTTGGGAATGGCCACCTTCTGGCCCTGCCCGAGTCCCTCGATGAGCGTGGGAATGCCGTCACCGATCACCGTGGAGCGCAGCTGCGCCACGGCAGTCTTCACCGGCACGGGAGTGAGGCCGTCGATAAAGCGGATGACCTTGGACTCCGCCAGTTGCTGGGACACAAACGGCACGCCCAGCGCGCTGATGCTGAAGGACAGCATGGACATAACCAGTGCGGCCACCACCACGTTGACGCCGCCGCCGACCACACGGTCCATGGCCCGCAGTGGCTGGATCCGCACGGCACTGCGGATTTTGCGGCCGATCATGGTCCCCAGCGCATGCCCCAGGACGATCAGCACGACGGCGGTGGCCACGATCGCGGTGAGCCTCCAGCCGCTGTCCTCCACGAGGTTGCTGACGATGGGCACGGACACGAACGCGGCCAGGGCGCCGACAACAAACCCGGCGATGCCGCCAAGCGTCACCAGGAAGCCATTGCGAAGGCCATAGATCAGGTAGGACAGCAGCGTCAGGATCAAGGCCAGGTCCAGGATGGTCAAGCCGAACACACGGGCTCCTCACAAAACAGGTAAACCCCAATTCTAGTGGCGAACCCTGACAGTTTGCCGATGGCCGGCGGACCCGGGCGCAACCCGCAAGACGCCCAGTAAATGCCCTGCGGGTGCTCCGCAAAACCGCGTCCCGCATGCCGATTCCGCCCCTCGAGGGGCTTCCAGGCCCCGTTTCAGGCGTTTCGCGTGCCAAGTACGTCACAGAAGCTTCAAAATTCTGAAACAATGGCTGAAGCGCCCCAGCCGACACATTTTACTCAGGAGATTTCATGGACATCGAGGTATTGCGCCGCGCACCCCTATTCGCCACGCTCGACGACGAAGCATTCCGTCTGCTCACAGACGAACTCACAGAGGTGGACCTGTCACGCGGAGCATCGGTTTTCCGTGAAGGCGACCAGGGTGATCAGCTCTACTTCATCGTCTCCGGCAAGGTGAAGCTGGGCCGCACGTCCCCCGACGGGCGGGAGTCCCTGCTGGCCATCCTCGGTCCGGGGGAGCTTTTCGGCGAAATGGCACTGTTTGACCCGAGCCCGCGTACCGCCACGGCAACCGCCGTCTCGGAGACCCGCCTCGCCGGCCTGAAGAACGAGAGCCTCAACGGCCTGCTGCGTACGCGCCCGGAGGTCTCGGCGCAGCTCCTGCAGGCCCTGGCCCGCCGCCTGCGCCGCACCAACGATTCCCTTTCGGACCTCGTATTCTCCGACGTTCCGGG
This sequence comes from Arthrobacter oryzae, assembly GCF_030812315.1. Taxonomy (GTDB): domain Bacteria; phylum Actinomycetota; class Actinomycetes; order Actinomycetales; family Micrococcaceae; genus Arthrobacter; species Arthrobacter oryzae_B. Next base: position 17,663 of record NZ_JAUSSM010000021.1, read on the forward strand.
CCGCGTGGCCAAGGCACTGCTGGACCTGGCCGACCGCTTCGGCCGCCCGGCAACCGACGGCGTCCTGGTGGCCCACGAGCTCACCCAGGAAGAACTGGCCCAGCTGGTGGGCGCATCCCGCGAAACCGTGAACAAGGCCCTGGCCGAGTTCGTGCAGCGCGGCTGGCTCCGCCTCGAAGCCCGCGCCGTCGTGATCCTGGACATGCAGCGCCTCCGCCAGCGCTCCCGCTAGCCACTAACGTCGAGGCCCACAGCCCGACATCCCCGCGCGCTCGCCCGTACCTCGCTTGGACGCACGCTTCCGGATGTCGCGCCGTGGGCCTCTTTCGTGTTCCCGCGACGTTCACGGCTCAAAGACACGACAAGAACTGCAGCAGCGTCGCAGAAAAAGCCGTAGAAACTGCGAGAGCGTCGCAGAAAAAGCGTCAAGAATTGCTGGAGCGTCCGAGAAAGCCGGGTGGCGGTTCTTCGCGAAAGAAGCCTAGCGCTCCCGCTGGGGCTCGCCGGCGACCGTTTTGGCGGCCTCGACTTCAAGCATGAGCCGGCCATCTTCCTCGACCAGCTTCGGCTGGTACACGTGGGCCTTGCGCTTGTAGCTCAGGTAGGCGATGCAGCCGTTGGCGGCTGCCATTTTCTCGAGCATGATCTCGGAGCCGGGCACCAGCAGTTGGCCGAGCTTCAGGCCGGTGGTGTTTTCCTGGCCCACTTCGTCGCCCAGGGCAGTGGTGTCGCGTTCGGCGATGACCTTGCTGGCGCAGACCCAGCGGCCCCACACGCCTTTGCTCTCCAGCAGGGTGGGCTGCTGGTTCACGGGCACGGTGGCAGCGAAGTAGCGGGTGTTGAAGCGGCGGTGGGTGAAGTCCGGGCTGAGCCAGTTGACCAGCGGCTTGAGCAGGTCCGTGCGGATGGACAGGCCGCGCTTGGCCAGGACGTCCGTGAAGGATTTCTCCTGGTTGGCTACAGCCTCGCGGGCACGCATCCATTCGGGGGTGGAGGTGGCTTCCACGGTGGTGGAGAGGTCCGGGCCGGCCAGCAGGACGCCTGTTTCCTCGAAGAGTTCACGGATGGCGCCCACCACGTGCCGGCGCGCCAGCCCGACGTCGTCCGTTCCCATCTGTTCCGCCCAGTGCTGCGCGGTGGGGCCAAGCCAGCTGACGGCGTCGTCGTCGGACGCATCGAGCGAGCCGCCGGGAAAGGCGAGCACACCGAGCGGGGAAGTACCCGGACGGTAACCCAGCCAGGTTTCCAGTCCTGTGGGCGCATCGCGCAGAAGGACGACGGAGGAGGCGAGACTGGCGGCACGTGGTGTCCGCTCGCCGTGTTCGAGCCAGCTTCGTGCTGCCCCCTCGAGATCGGGAGGCAGCACAAACAGGCGACGGGCTAACTGGGGCAAGGGAAGTGACCGGCCTTAGCTAAATTCGGCTATCAGTTCGACTTCCACCGGGGAGTCCAGCGGCAGAACCGACACGCCGACGGCGGAGCGGGCGTGCTGGCCGGCGTCACCGAGGACCTTGCCCAGGAGTTCCGAGGCGCCGTTGATGACTCCTGGCTGACCCGTGAAGGACGGATCGGACGCGACAAAGCCAACCACCTTGACGATCCGGGTGATGCGGTCGAGGTCCCCGATCACGCTCTTGACGGCCGCAAGCGCGTTCACGGCGCAAACTGCGGCAAAGCGTTTCGCGTCTTCGGGCGACACAGTGGGTTCGTCGGCGAAGCCTTCCGTGCCGGTCGACACCTTGCCCGTAGCTTCGAGTTTGCCGTTAATAAAGGGCAGCTGTCCGGAGGTGTAAACATGGTTGCCGGAGATGACGGCCGGAACGTAGGCAGCCACCGGGGCCGCTACCTCCGGAAGAGCCAGTCCCAGCTCGGCGAGCCGCTGTTCGACGGCGGAAGCCGGTGCTCCGTTTTCCGCGCCGGAGACCGGGTTTTCGGCGTGGGCCGGGGATTCCGGCGCCGTGCCTGCGGGGCTTGTCATAACTACTGCTTCTCCCTCTTGAGGTAGGCAACGAGGCCGTTGCCGTCAGGACCGGTGACGACCTGGACAAGCTCCCAGCCGTCCTCTCCCCACTGGTCCAGGATCTGCTTCGTGGCGTGAATAATGAGCGGAATCGTGGCGTACTCCCATTTGGTCATGAGCTAAAGACTAGTCCTTGCCGGTAAAGTGGAAAACATGGCGACTGGTAAGAACCCTTTATTCGACACGGCCACCACCCTCGGAAAGATCTTTGCTTTCCTTGGCGTGAGCGCGATTTGTGGTGTCCTGGTGGCAGGCCTGCTGGTCCCTGCGGCTGCTGTTTCCGGCAGCACAGCCAGCGGTTCCATCGAGTTCTTCGACACGCTCCCGGCAGAGCTGCAGGTGGACCCGCCCAGCCAGTCCACCAAAATCCTTGCCGCTGACGGCAGCCTGATCGCCAACCTCTACGCCGAAAACCGCACCCGCGTTTCACTGGACCAGATGTCGCCATACATCAAGGACGCAGTGATCGCCATCGAGGACAGCCGCTTCTATGAGCACGGCGGCGTGGACACCACGGGCATCATGCGTGCGCTGGTGAGCACCGCCCGCGGCAACAAGCAGGGCGCGTCCACCATCACGCAGCAGTACGTGAACAACGTCATCAACGCCTCGCTCGAAGCAGAAGGCAACACCGAGGACATCAAGCTCAACGGCGTCAACAAGGGCGTGGGCGACAAGCTCCGCGAGATGAAGCTGGCCATCGCCCTGGAGAAGAAGTTCACCAAGGAGCAGATCCTAGAGGGCTACCTCAACATCGTGTTCTTCAACCGGGACGCCTACGGCATCGAAGCCGCGTCCAAGTTCTTCTTCAGCACGGCAGCCAAGGACCTCACGCTCCCCCAGGCCGCACTGCTGGCCGGTGTGGTGAACAGCCCGTCGTTCTATGACCCCATCAACAACCCGGACAACGCGAAGAACCGCCGCGACCAGGTGCTGAACGCCATGTACACCCAGGGCAAGATCAACCAGGCCGACTATGAGGCGGCAGTGGCCACTCCAGTGGAAACAAAGGTCACCCCCGCCCGCCAGGGTTGCGCTTATGCCTCCACGGCCCCGTACTTCTGTGACTACGTCCTGCACCTGCTGCTGAACGATCCCGCCTACGGTGCCGATGCCACCGAGAGGGAACGCAAGATCTTCCGCGGCGGCCTGACCATCACCACCACCCTTGACCCCAAGGCCCAGAACGCGGCTCAGGCCCAGGTGGACGCGTCGGCAGGCGCCAACCCGGACAAGTGGGGGGCGGCCGTCGTCTCGGTCCAGCCGAATACCGGCAAGATCACGAATATGGCCCAGAACACGGTGTGGTTCGCCGGCGATGGCAAGTTCGATAGCCAACTCAACTTCAGCGTTGACCAGTACGATCCGAACGGCAACGACCTCAACGGCCTCGGTGGTGCCCAGCCCGGTTCCACCATGAAGCCCTTCACATTTGCCGAATGGCTCAACGAGGGCAATTCGATGAACACCATCCTCAATGGCGCCGTTCGCCGTTACCCGCAGAGCTTCCCGTGGAGAAACACCTGCGAGACTCCGACCGTCGGCTGGTATGACAGCACCAACGGCGAATCCACGGACCTGCAGAACGCCGAGGAAGGCTACTACCGTTCGATGACCGTCCTGGACGGGCTGGCGAACTCGATCAACACCATGACCTTCGCCACCGCCGCCAGGGTGGACCTGTGCGGCATCCAGAAGGTCGTTGACGCGGTAGGCCTCCACGAAGGCCTTCCCCAGCGGGATGACGCGGGAAAGATCGTCAATCCGACGCCGCCCATCACCATGACGACTATTGGTAACCTCCTTGGTTCCAGGCAGACGTCACCGCTGTCGATGGCCAGCGCCTTCGCCACCTTCGCCAACGACGGCAAGTACTGCGCCCCAATCGCCGTCACCTCGGTGACGGATCAGACGGGAGCCCAGTTGCCTGCCCAGACCACGAACTGCCGTGACGCCCTCAAGCCCGAGGTGGCCCGCGGCGTGAACTACGCCCTGCAGGAAGTCCTTAACCGTGGATCCGGCTCCCTGATCCAGCCGCGGATTTCCACCAAGACCAACTTCCCCATCGCCGCCAAGACCGGTACCTCGAACAACAACGGTTCCACCTGGGTGGTGGGCCACACCACCGGTTTGGCAACCGCTGCATGGTTCGGCGACGCCCTCGGATCGCAGCAGCGCTCCGGGCAGAACGTGACCATCAACGGCAAGTTCTACAAGGGCATCGACGGCTACATGATCGCGGGACCGATGTTCTCGAACTTCATGACGCAGGTGGCTCCGGCGTACGGCACCAACCCCTTCACTGCGCCGCCGTCCAACATGATCAGCGGAGCGCCCACCCGCCAGACCACGCCGTCGACGCAGAACTCTGCGCCCGCTCCGGCACCCTCGTCCCCCGCGCCGCAGCCCAGCAAGGGCAACGGTAACGGCAACGGCAACGGGTAGCGCACCGATGGGGGACGCACCGTCGCTGGCAAGCCGTGCCCGAGGCATCGGGCGCGGCTTTGCCGTCACCGCTGCTGCCGGCGCAGCCGCAGGACTGGCTACTGCGGGATACGGGCTGTGGGAAAAGAACCAGTTCGTCCTCCGCGAGGAGACCCTGCCCATCCTTCCCGCCGGTTTCGATCCGTTCCGTGTCCTGCACCTGAGTGACATCCACTTTGTGCCGGGGCAGGACCGGAAGGCACAGTGGCTGTCCTCGCTGGCGGCACTGGAACCGGACCTGGTGGTCAACACCGGCGACAATCTCAGCCACGCCAAGGGGATTGATCCGCTCCTAAAGGCACTGGGACCGCTGCTGGAGTTTCCGGGCGTCTTCGTGCCGGGATCCAATGACTATTTCGCGCCCACCCTCAAGAACCCGGCGTCCTATTTACTTGGGCCCTCAAAGGCCCAGAAGAAGCCGGTGGAACTCGACTGGCCGCGGCTGCGCTCCTACTTCGGGATGTCCGGCTGGGTGGACCTGACCAACCGCAACCAGTCCGTGGTGCTAAACGGCCTGCGCTTCGATTTCTCCGGCGTGGACGATCCCCACCTGGGGCTGGAACGCTACGCCGGCTGGCCCCGCGGGACCAGGGGCCAGGACACCACGCCCCACCTTCGGGTTGCGGTTGTCCACGCCCCCTACCAGCGCGTCCTGGACCACTTCACCGAGGACGGCGCGGACCTGCTGCTGGCGGGCCACACCCACGGGGGCCAGATCTGCGTGCCCGGGTTCGGCGCCCTGGTGGCCAACTGCGACCTCCCCACGTGGCGTGCCAAGGGCCTCAACGACTGGGAAAGCAACGGGAGCACGACGCCGGTGAACGTGTCCGGCGGGATCGGCACCTCGCGCTTCGCCCCCGTCCGCATCGCCTGCCGGCCTGAGGCCGTACTGCTGACGCTGACCGCACGCTGACTCGCCACCGGTAATCGAGCCGCGCCGACACGCCACCGGCACGGTGGTGGAAAGGCTTCATAAGTCCAACAACCCGGGCTTGGCGCGGTCAGTCACCGGTCCGGGGTATTGCGAAACGCAATGACTGGGCAAGATCCCCGCCCCGCCCGGAATCCTGTGAACCGTGTCACGGCATGGCATAAGGTAGTTGCTAAAGGAAACTACATTCGCAGTTGAGCTTTAAGAAGCGGGCATGGCCAAGCAGACTCCATTCTTCACGTCAATCAGCCGACTCTATCCCCACGTAAAGCCGATCATCCCCCGGCTTTTTATGGGGCTCCTGTGCGCACTCCTGGCCAGCATCGTGGCATTGGCCATCCCGCAGGTGCTGCGGGTCCTCATCAACGACTCGCTCCAGCCGGGCGGCGCGACGGAGGCAGTCTGGATCGCCTCGCTGGTCATCCTGGGCCTGGGCATTGCCGAAGCGGGGCTGGTGGCCCTGCGCCGCCAGTTCGTCATCAACCCGGCAACCACCGTGGAAACGCGGATGCGGGTTTCGCTTTACGGCCATCTCCAGGACCTGACGGTGTCCTTCCACGACCGCTGGGGTTCCGGACAGCTGCTCTCCCGGGCGATGACGGACCTGAACTTCCTGCGGCGCTGGATGGCGTTCGGCGCCATCATGCTGGTGGTGACCACCCTGACGGTGGTGATCGGCGTCGTCGTGATGTTTTCCATGAGCTGGCAACTGGCTTTGATCTTCCTGGCCGCTGCCGTGCCGATCATGATCTACGGTTTCCGGTTCCGGACGCGCTTCAGCAAGGTGGCCCGCCGGAGCCAAGACCAGGCCGGCGACCTCGCCACCACCGTGGAGGAATCGGTCCACGGCATCCGCGTACTCAAGGCGTTCGGCCGCAGCCGCGAGGCCCTGGAGAACTTCAACGAACAGGCCGAGGAACTTCGCCAGACCGAGATCGCCAAAGCCAAACACCAGGCCATCTTCAGCATGGTGGTAACCCTTCTCCCTGAACTCGCGCTCGGCGCCGGGCTGGTGGCGGGCATCATGCTGGCTGCGGACGGCCAGCTCAGCATCGGTGCCCTCGTGGCGTTCTTCGCCACCGCAGCCGTGGTTGCCGCGCCCGTGGAATTCAGCGGCATGCTGCTGGCCATGGCTCTGACCGCCAAGTCGGCCATCGACCGGCACTTTGAGGTGATGGACGCGGCCAACACCATCACCAGCCCGGAGCAGCCCCGGGAACCCGCGCAGCTTGCCGGCGCGCTCAGCTTCAACTCGGCCACGTTCGCTTTCGAGGACACCCCGGACAAGCCCATCCTCAAGGAAGTCAGCCTGGACATCCGTCCCGGCGAAACCATGGCCCTGGTGGGCATCACGGGCAGCGGCAAGAGCGCGCTGCTCCAGCTGGTCCCCCGCCTTTACGACGTCACCGCAGGCTCCATCACCATCGACGGCGTTGACCTGCGCGAGTTCTCCATGGACGAACTGCGCACGGTAGTGGGCGTGGCCTTCGAAGACACCACGCTGTTTTCCAGTTCCGTCCGCGACAACGTCCTGCTCGGCGCCAAGGATCGGAGCCAGGAAACGCTGGAAGAAGCCCTCGATGTTGCGCAGGCACACTTCGCCTACTCCCTTCCGGACGGGCTGGACACGCTGATCGGCGAGGAAGGCCTCAGCCTCTCGGGCGGTCAGCGGCAACGCATCGCCCTGGCCCGCGCCATCGCTGCGAAGCCCAAGGTGCTGGTGTTGGATGACCCGCTGTCCGCCCTGGACGTCAACACCGAGGAACTCGTGGAAGCCCGGCTGCGCGAGGTCCTGGCCGACACCACCACGCTGATCGTCGCGCACCGGCCGTCCACCGTGGCGCTGGCCGACCGCGTGGCGCTGCTCGAGGAAGGCCGGATCGCCGCCGTCGGGACCCATGCGGAACTGCTGGCGCACAACGGGCATTACCGCTACGTGATCGCCAGCCTCGAGACGGAGCCCCGGGACCTGGATTCCGAACTGTCGGACCTCTCGGAATTAAGTGATGAGTCCGAGGAGATTTCCCGATGAGCACCGCAACGTTCGGCACCGCCAACGAGGACAACGCCCACCTGACCAAAAGCGAAAGCAAGGCCGTCCGACGGCGGTCGCTCGCTTTGCTCGGGTCCCTCATCCGTCCCGTCCGGCTGAGGTTCTGGCTCACCATCGCCATGGTGGTGCTCTCGCAGGCCGCTCGGGTGGCAGGACCGGCACTGATCGCCTTCGGCATCGACCACGCCCTGCCGGCTCTCCGGGCCGGGGACAACGTCCCGCTGGTGCTCACGGGCGTCGCGTACCTGGCCGCGGCGGCTGCAACCGCCGGCCTCACCGCCCTGTACGTGACGTCGACTGCGAAACTGAGCCAGGCGATGCTGCTTGACCTGCGCGTCCGCGTCTTCCGGCAAACGCAGCGGCTCAGCCTCGAATTCCATGAGAAGTACACGTCCGGCCGCATCATTGCGCGGCAGACTTCGGACCTCGAGGCCCTGCGCGAACTCCTGGACTCCGGCGTCAGTTCACTGGCCTCGGGGATGCTCTTCATGGTTTTCACCGCCATCACGGTCTTCGCCCTGGACTGGCGCAGCGGCTTCATTGTGCTGGCCGCGGGTGTTCCCATGTACTTCCTGGCCCGCTGGTACCAGAAGCACTCCCAGATCGCTTTCCGCGAATCCCGAGTGGTGTCCGCACGGCTGATCGTGCACTTCGTGGAAACCATGACCGGCATCCGGGCCGTCAAGGCCTTCCGCAAGGAGCGCGAAAACGCAGCCCGCTACGGCGAACTGTCCGAGGACTACCGCAAGGTCACCGTCCGGTCGATCAACCTCAACGGCGTCTTCCAGCCGGGGCTGGTCCTGATCGGCAACGTCTGCGTCGCTGCAGTGCTGCTCTTCGGCGGTTTCCGGGTCCTGGGAGGGGAACTGGCCGTCGGCGTGCTGCTGGCCCTGATCCTGTCCACCAAGCGTTTCTTCCAGCCCGTGGACCAGATGGCCATGTTCTACAACTCCTTCCAGAGCGCCCAGGCGGCCCTGGAGAAGGTCTCCGGCCTCCTGGAGGAGGTTCCCACCGTCAGGCCTCCGAAAAACCCCGTAGCGCTCCGCGACGCCCGCGGCACCGTCGACTTCAACGGGGTGGAGTTCCGCTACGGCGACGGACCGGTCATCATTCCGACGCTTGACCTGCACATTCCGGCCGGGCAGATCGTGGCACTGGTGGGTCAGACCGGCGCCGGCAAGTCCACCCTGGCCAAACTCATCGCCCGGTTCTACGACGTGTCCGAGGGGGCGGTGACACTGGACGGCGTGGACCTTCGGAGCCTCACCACGCCGGACCTGCGGCGGAACGTGGTGATGGTCACCCAGGAGGCCTTCCTGTTCAGCGGGTCGGTGGCGGACAACATTGCCCTCGGCCGTCCGGAAGCGTCCCGCGAGGAGATAGAGGAAGCGGCGCGGGCGGTGGGCGCCCATGAATTCATCATGGAACTGCCGGAAGGCTTCGACACCGACGTGAACAAGCGCGGCGGCCGTGTCTCGGCCGGCCAGCGCCAGCTCATCAGCTTTGCCCGGGCCTTCCTGGCCCGACCGGCAGTGCTCATCCTCGACGAGGCCACGTCCTCCCTGGACATCCCCTCGGAGCGCCTGGTCCAGCATGGCCTCGCCAGCCTCCTGGCGGGAGTGGCGGGCCACGACGCCGGGCGTACGGCCTTGATCATCGCCCACCGGCTGTCCACGGTGGAGACAGCGGACCGTGTCCTGGTGGTCCATGACGGACGGGTCGTGGAGGACGGCAGCCCGGAGGAACTGATCGGCGGGGGCGGGCGGTTCGCTCAGCTGCACGGGGCGTGGAAGGACTCGCTTGTGTAGTGAACGCGGTAGCCGCCAGCCGATTGCGCGCCGATTTCACATCCGGGGCAACCATCCGCTATTCTTGTAAAGTTGCTTTTGCAGCGGATCGGGATGTAGCGCAGCTTGGTAGCGCGCTTCGTTCGGGACGAAGAGGTCGCAGGTTCAAATCCTGTCATCCCGACCAAAAGCAAAGAGGGTCTTCCATTTGGAAGGCCCTCTTTGCTTTGTCCTTGCCGCCCCACCGGGCAGGCGTCAGAGGCTGTCGAAAGTGGTTCTCTGGTTGATCTGGCCGTCGCCGAGCAGGGGAACCCCGGACCGGTTGGACCCCTTATCCTCGCGGTAGTCCCCTCGCGTCTCGTAGGTCTGGACCTGGTTCACGTACCGGTGCCGTAGCCGGAGTCCGTAGCCAAAGAGCACCAGCGCTTCCAGCAGCAACGCGATGCCAATAATCCCCCACACCAGGGTTCCGGCGTCGGCCGTTCCACTGAGCACAGCGAAGATCGCGGACCCGGCCACAGCAGCCACGATCAAGGAGGTCCCCGCAAGGGTCCACATGGCGTAGGCATGCTTCAAGTCATTCGATTCCCAGCGCTTCATGACGTCCCCCTGCGTCGTTGAGGTAAAAAAAATAGCTCCGGGACATGGTTCGCGCATGTCCCGGAGCCTGCGTTCCCTTGCGGGAGGTACGACAGCTGCCTACATCGGGTCCGGCCAGTTGCCGATGGAAGCCTGGAACGACATGGGATCCGGCCAGTTGCCGATCGCCTGCATGGGATCGGGCCAGTTGCCGATGGCCGTAGTAGTGCTTCCCAGCTGATCCGCCCAGTTACCGACAGGCCCTGCAGACAACACTGCGGGGGCCGCCGCTGAAAACGCCAGTGCGCCTGCCAAAGCGGCGGCGGCTGCGATCTTCTTCAACATTAGGTTTCCTCAATACGAGTCGGATTCGTTACAAAGTCAGCACTGCCCTTGTTGACATACATTGTAAAATGTTTTCCACAGAGACTGTCAAGCATTTGGTATAAAGACTGTCCGGAATAAGGAGGAAACCCGTGGGGAACGGATTCGGGGAGAAGCTCCGCGCCGAACGACTCGAACGTGGGTTGACGCAAGCAGAACTGGGAAAGGACCTCTATTCTCCCAGCTACATCTCCCTCTTGGAAACAGGTCGGCGTGAACCAACCGCCGATGTTATAGAAGAGTTAGCCCGCCGGCTCGAGCTCGCCCCCAAGGCATTGGAAGCGTGGAGCCAGCCCATCTCGGTCAGCGACGCCGAGTACGTACTGGCCGGCCTCTACGCACGCCAGGCCTGGGACCTCCGGGACTACCCGCTCGCGGCGGCCCACGCAGCCACTGCCGCCCAGATAGCCCTTGAAGGCAAGAACACCAGCGCCTGGTGGAACATGACCTACATGCAGGCGGAATGCCTCATGAAGCAGGGCCAGCTGCAGGAATGCCAGAACATCATGCTGCACCTCCTCGAGCACCCCATGGCCACCGAGTCCGCCGGCCTGGGGGTGCGGGCCCGGCAGATGCTCGCCGCGGTGTGCCACGGGCAGGGCCAGCTGGCCACCGCCGTCGAACATGCCCAAAAGGCCGTGGAACTGTGCTCGCAGCTGCCGAAGGGATCAACGCTGATCATCGGTGCCCTGCGGGCGCTGATCGGCGCCCTGGCCGAAAGCGGCCGGCTGGACGAAGCCTGGACGTACTGCCAGGCCATGAACGACCAGATGGACGACCAATCCATTTCGCAGCTCGCAGGCGAAGTGGCCTGGGTGATCGGCAACGTCGCCTTTATGCGGCATGACTATCCCGAGGGCATTAAGTACCACGAGCGGGCCGCCAAACTGCTCTCGCCGGCCAACGACATCGAGCTCTGGGCCCGCTTCAACAAAGCCTCCGCTGCAGTGCGGCTATCGTCCGGCATCGTGGAACCGGAAACCCTCTCCGCGATCGAACGTGCCGAACTGGCCCTGTCCATCGTGGGCGGAAACAAAACGGATCAGCTCGAGGTGGCGTTCATCCGCGCCCGCTGGCTGTACCTCACCGGCGACATCCCTGCCGCGGTGGAGAAGCTGCGCGAGATCCATGCCGAGCGCAAGGCCCTGGCCCGCCACACTGCCGGTGAAGTGTCGCTCCTGCTGGGGAAGTCACTCAAGGCCGCCGGGGAATCAGACGAGGCGCTGGTGCTCCTCGAGGAAGCCCAGAAGGAATTCAGTGCCGCCGGTGCCTCCGACCGGGTGCAGCAGGCCATGGACGCCGTACTGGAGATCAAACTGGCCCAGCGGCGCGCTGCCGCGGCCGAAGCCGCGGCAGAGGCCAGCTAAGCAACTCGCTTGGGCGAACCTGTCAGGCGAACGTGAGCCCGGTGAGCTTTTCGTACGCCTCAACGTAGCGACCGCGCGTTCGGTTCACCACGTCCTCCGGCAATGCGGGCGGGGGCACGTCCGAGGCCCGGTCCCAGCCGGACTCGGGGGACGTCAGCCAGTCGCGGACGTACTGCTTGTCGTAGGACGGCTGGGACTTGCCGGGCTCGTAAGTGGCCGCATCCCAGAACCGCGATGAGTCCGGGGTGAGGACCTCATCACCCAGGGTGATGACGCCGGTGGCCACGTCGAAGCCGAACTCCACCTTGGTGTCCGCGAGGATGATGCCGCGTTCACGGGCGATTTCCTCGGCCCTGGTGTAGATCTTCAGCGTCAGCTCACGCAGTCGCGCGGCAACGTCCTCGCCCACAAGCCCCACCACCGCGTCGTAGGTGATGTTTTCGTCGTGCTCCCCCACCTCCGCCTTGGCGGACGGCGTGAAGATAGCCTCGTCGAGGGGCGAGCCGTCCACCAGGCCCTCCGGCAGGGGAATGCTGCACACGGTGCGGGACTGCTGGTATTCCAGGAGCCCGGAGCCGGTGAGGTACCCGCGGGCGATGCATTCCACCGGGAACATATCCAGCTTCTTGCAGATCATGGCGCGGCCCTCGACTGCTGCGGGGACGCCATCCTGCACGGTCGATGCCAGTACGTGGTGCTCCACGTCCAGTTGGCCGAACCACCACAGGCTGAGCTGGGTGAGGATGCGGCCCTTGTCCGGGATCTCGCTCGAAAGCACGTGGTCGTAGGCGCTGATGCGGTCGCTGGCCACCACCAGGACGCAGTCCTGGCCGAACTGCTCTGTGAGGGAATCGTCCGCGGGGACGTACAGGTCCCGGACTTTCCCGGAGTAGACGTGGCGCCAGCCCGGCAGGTCCAGCGTTTCGGTGTCCAGGCCCGCCTTGGGGACCGCGTCCTGCGGGGAATTCTCAGTCATGCTACGCCTTTGTCTTCGTCACGGGCAGCGATCCGGTGATGGATCCGTTGACAGATCCGTTGGCCGGGGCCGTTACCTTGATTTCGCCGCGCGCCGCCTTGCGCCCGATATCGGTGCGGAACTGGCCGCCTTCAAGCTGCACCAGCTCCACGCCGTCGTAGGCGCGTTCCCGGGCCTCCACGAGGTCGGTTCCCAGCGCCACCACGGCGAGCACGCGGCCGCCGGCGGAGACTACCTTGCCTTCCTCGTCCAGCTTGGTGCCGGCGTGGATCACGTGCACGCCTTCCAGCTCATCAACCTTCTTGAGCCCGCGGATGCGGTCCCCCGTCCGCGGGGTGTCCGGGTAGTTCTCGGAGGCGACGACGACGGCGACTGCGGTGTCCTTGGACCAGCGCAGCTCTTCCGCCTTGTCCAGTTCGCCCTTGGCGGCTGCCAGCAGCAGCGAACCGAGCGGGGTCTTGAGCCGGGCCAGGACGGCCTGGGTTTCGGGATCGCCGAAGCGGACGTTGAACTCGATGACGCGGGTGCCGCGCCTGGTCAGGGCAAGGCCCACGAACAGTACGCCGACGAACGGGGTGCCGCGGTGCGCCATCTCATTGACCGTGGGCTGTGCCACGCGGTCAATGACCTCCTGGACCAGGCCTTCCGGAGCCCATTCCAGCGGGGTGTAGGCACCCATGCCGCCGGTGTTGGGGCCTTCGTCGTTGTCGAAGATGCGCTTGAAGTCCTGCGCCGGGGAGAGCGCCACGGTGTTGCGGCCGTCGCACAGGACGAACACGGAGACCTCGGGGCCGTCCAGGAATTCCTCGATCACCACGGAGCCGCCCACGTCAAAGCAGGTCTGGGCGTGCGCGAGGGCTTCGTCCCGGTTGTTGGTGACTACGACGCCCTTGCCCGCGGCCAGGCCGTCGTCCTTCACCACGTAGGGGGCGCCGAAGGTATCCAGCGCATCGGCGGCTTCCTCGGCGTTGCTGGCGACGCGCGCCATGGCGGTGGGCACTCCGGCCTCGGCCATGACCTGCTTGGCGAAGGCCTTGGAGGCCTCGAGCTGGGCGGCCGCCTTGCTGGGCCCGAACACCGGGATCCCGGCTGCACGGACGGCGTCGGACACACCAGCCGCCAAGGGTGCTTCGGGACCAACCACTACGAGGTCCACCGTGAGCCTGGTGGCCAGGGCGGCAACGGCGTCCGGGTCGTTGGCGTCGATGGCATGCGTGGGGACCAGTTTGCCGATGCCCGCGTTGCCCGGAGCCGAGTGGACTTCCGAAACGTTGGGGTCTGCAAGCAGGGAACGGACAATGGCGTGTTCGCGGCCACCAGGGCCAATGACTAGTACCTTCACAGTCTCCAAGGGTACTTTGTGCACCCGGTCCGGTCCTAAGCCGTGACCTGTCCCGATCAATCCTTCAGCCCGGCAGCTACGAACCCTCGTCATGAAGAAGCTCACGAACTGGCTCAAGGGCCCCACTGCGCTGGCCGCGCTGGCAGGCGTGGCCGCGGCCGCCGTCGTCCTTTCCGTTGCGGAACTGATCGGCGCCTTCTTCACGGCGCGGGCAACGCCGCTCATCGCCCTCGGCTCCACTTTTATCGACTTCACGCCGCCGTGGCTCAAGGACTTTGCCATCGCCACGTTCGGCACCAATGACAAGGCAGCACTGTTCGCGGGGATGGGGCTGACCATCCTCCTGCTGGCCTGCGTGCTGGGCGTGGTGGCCTACCGGAAATGGGCGCTGGGCGTGGCCGGCGTCCTGCTGATGGGCGCAGTGATTGTTGCCAGCGTGGTCACCCGGGCCAGCGTGAAGCCGCTGGATGCCATCCCCTCGCTGATCGGCACCGTGGCCGGGCTGGTGGTACTGCGCCTGCTGATGACCCGGCTGTGGCGGATGCGCCCATGGCCGGCTGCCGCCGCGGATGTGGCAGCCAAGGACACCGAACGTCCTGCCACAACGCGCCGCGCCTTCTTCGCCGCGACCGGGATTACTGCTGCGGCGGCGGCCACCGCGGCCACCGGAGGCCGGCTGCTCAGCGCGGCACGGAGCAACGTGGCCCAGGCGCGTGGATCCCTGCAGCTCCCGTCACCGGCCAAGGCCGCCGCTGCCGTCCCGGCCGGCGTGCAGTCGGCAGCTCCGGGAGTCACACCGTGGGTCACTCCGAACAATGAGTTCTACCGGATCGACACCGCCCTGAGCGTGCCGGAGATCAACGCCCAGGAATGGGAGCTCCGCGTCCACGGCCTGGTGGAACAGGAAATCACACTGACCTTCCAGGACCTGCTCGACGCCGAGCTGATCGAGTCGCACGTGACCCTCACCTGTGTGTCGAATCCCGTCGGTGGAAACCTCGCCGGCAACGCCAAATGGCTGGGCCTCCCCATCCGCGAGGTCCTCAAGATGGCGCGCCCCAAGGACGGCGCCGACATGGTGCTGTCCACGTCCGAGGACGGATTCAGCGCCTCGACTCCGCTCGAAGTGCTGCAGGACGACCGGGACGCCATGCTGGCGATCGGCATGAACGGCGAGCCCCTGCCGCTTGAGCACGGGTATCCCGTGCGCATGGTGGTCCCGGGCCTGTACGGCTTTGTCTCCGCCACGAAGTGGGTGGTTGACCTGGAAGTCACCCGCTTTGCGGACAGCAAGGCGTACTGGACGGACCGCGGCTGGTCCGAGCGCGGCCCCATCAAGACCATGGCCCGCGTGGAGGTGCCCAGGTCCTTCGCGCAGGTCCCGGCCGGCAAGGTGGCTGTCGGTGGCACCGCCTGGGCGCAGACTCGCGGAATCACCAAGGTGGAAGTGCAGATCGACAACGGTCCCTGGACTGCAGCGGTATTGTCCACGGAAGCCTCCGTGGTGACGTGGCGTCAGTGGTCCTTCGAATGGGAGGCCACGCCCGGGCCGCACTACATCAAGGCACGGGCCACCGACGGCACCGGCGAGGTGCAGACGGACAAGCGCGCCGATCCTGTGCCCGACGGCGCTTCCGGCTGGCAGTCAGTCATGGTGACGGTGCAATAGCCCGGGAATGGCCCCGGATTTCCCGGGTTTCCAGCACCTGCACCATAGACTTTAGCCATGCCAGAAAATCCGCATGCCACATTCACAGTGGAGTCCGCCGTCGAACTGGCAGTCGTGGAACGAAGCGGTTTCGTCGAATCCCGGCACATCGGCTCAGCCGTGGTTCTTGCCGCCGACGGAACAGTGGTCACGCAGCTCGGCGACATCACCACCCCCATCTACGCCCGCTCTGCGCTGAAGCCGCTGCAGGCCCTCGCGGCCATGCAGGCGGGCGTCCCACTGCGGGGCGCCCAGGTTGCCCTGGCCTGCGCCAGCCACACCGGGTCACTGGACCACATGGATGTGGTGGAGGGGATGCTCAAGGCCGCGGGCGTCAAGGAAGAGCAGCTGCAGTGCCCCACCGCCTGGCCGCAGGACGAGAACGCCCGCCACTGGCTCATCCGGTCCGAGCAGGGCAAGTCCAAGCTCGCGTTCAACTGCTCGGGAAAGCACGCCGCCTTCCTGTGGGCCTGCACGGAGAACGGCTGGGATACCCACAGCTACCTTGAGCCCAACCATCCGCTGCAGCAGCGGGTCCGTTCGGTGATCGAGGAGTACTCCGGCGAGCGGATTGCGCATCTGGGCATCGACGGCTGCGGCGCTCCGGTGGCGGCCATTTCCCTGACGGGGCTGGCACGGGCCTACTCCCGGCTGGCCAAGGCTCCCGGCGACAAGAACTCCAACGCACGTGCTGCCACCATCGCCACGTCCATGCTCGACTACCCGTGGGCCGTCCAGGGCAGGGGCGAGCCCAACACCATCGTGATGGACGAACTGGAGATCATCGCCAAGATCGGTGCCGAAGGTGTGCTGGCCATGGCCACGGCCACGGGCGTTTCCGTGGCGATCAAGGTCCTGGACGGAAACCTGCGCGCCACCACCCTGGTGGGCCTTACCCTGCTGGCCGCCTCCGGCGCTGTGGACATCCCGGGCGTCTCCAGCGTCCTGGAAAAGGTGGTGGAGCCCGTACTCGGCGGGGGGCGGCCCGTGGGCAAGATCCGGCTGGGCCACGCTGTCTCGGCGCTGTTGGACTGACATGGCTGTTTCACGCCGCCGCATCGGCATCGAAGAGGGCCGCGCCGCATTGGCCGCCTGGATGGAAGCCGCCGTCCCGGCGTCGGCCGTCCCGGCGTCGGCCGTCCCGGCGTCGGGCGTTCCGGTGTCTGGCGTCCCGCGTGCGGTGACCGCTACGGCGGTGCGCTACACGCTGGAGGAGGTCACCGCGAGGGCGCCGGGCAACTCGGTGGAAGTACGCGTTCCGCCGTTCGGCGTCACGCAGTGCGTGGAGGGCCCGCGCCATACGCGCGGGACTCCCCCGAACGTCATAGAGTGTGACGCCGCCACCTGGCTGGCGATGGTCACGGGCCGGTTGGGCTGGTCAGACGCCGTGGCGTCCGGGAAGGTGGCAGCATCAGGGCTGCGGGCGGACCTGTCGGAACTGCTCCCGCTGTAAACCCCTGGCCGGCATCCTAGGCCCCCCGACAGCCGGAGTTTTTGTCCAGATCAAGCGACTTAATTGCCTCCGAACGCGCATTATGTGGACAAAAACCCGGCGGGTGGAGCCTTAGCGAACGTTGGCCGGAAGCTCGGCGGCCGGGTGCGGGACGGTGTGCTGGAGCCTGGTGGACAGCATAGTGGCCGCGCCGCGCAACAACTCCAGCCACTGGGTGGTTCGGCCCTTCCAGGCGTACCAGCCCGCGAGGCCGAAGGTTGCGGTGGCGATGATGTTCGACTCAACGGTGAAGAAGCTGAAGTAGTTCAGCGGCCGGTAACTGGCGATGTTCTGGACGTTGTACGTGAACTGTCCCACGAGCGCGGCGAGGCAGAGCGCCGCGAAGAAAAGCCTGAATAGTGCAAGTCCCCCGTTAGCCGCCATGAGGAGATCCTAGGCGCCCCCCGGTTTGAAGCTCCTCAACGCGCAGCCCCGCCCCGGTGGGTTCCGGGGCGGGGCTGCGTTGTATGGGTTCTGTTTAGGTGTGCTGCCGCTATTCGTGGTTGATGGCGGCCGAGCTGCGCTCCGGCGGCCCTGCGTGGGCGCCGGCGGGCCGGCTCATTTGGAACCCGGGGATGTCTTCGGGGTTGGGTCCGCCGCGGAACTTGGGGGACGGCTCCTGGCCACCGCTGATCCGTTCAAGCTCCTGGTCCTCGAAGTCATCCTCGACGCCGAGCATGATGGCGGAGTCGTGGTTGGTGATTTCGCCGCGGAAGGCACGGACCATGACGCTGCGGTCGAACTGGCCCTCCCACTTGGAGACCACGAACGTGGCCACGCAGTTGCCCAGCAGGTTGACCACAACCCGCATGGAATCCATGAGGCGGTCAGCCCCAAGGAGCAGGGCCACACCGGCTACGGGGAAGATTCCGAGGGCGGCCGCGGTGGCGGACAGCGCCAGGAACGAGGAGCCGGGCACACCGGCCATGCCTTTGGAGGTCAGGAGCAGGACGCCGAGCGCAGCCAACTGCTGACCGAGGTCAAGATTGTGGCCGAAGGCCTGCGCCAGGAAGAGCAGGGAGATCGACAGGTAGATCGCGGCGCCGTCGAGGTTGAACGAATAGCCGGTGGGAACCACCAGGCCGGTGGTGGCGCGGGAGCAGCCGGCGTTGGTCAGCTTGGTCATGATACGCGGCATCACAGCCTCGGTGGAGGCGGTGCCGAGCGCCAGCAGGAACTCCTCGCGGGTGTACTTCAGGAAGTGCCAGAGCGGGACGCGGGCAAAGCCCCAGGCCACGAGGAACAGCAAGCCGATAAAGACGATGGCCGCGCCGTAGCAGGCGGCTATGAGCAACGCATACGTGCTGAGTGTGTCGAGTCCGTACTGGCCGATGATGAAGGCCATGGCGCCGAACGCACCGATCGGTGCCACCTTCATGATCCAGGACATGATCTTGAAGATGAGCTCCAGGACGGTCTCCATGAGGCTGATGACCGGCATGCAGCGCTCGCGTCCGATGACCACGATGGCCGCTCCGAAGAACACCGAGAAGAACAGGACCTGCAGGAGGCTGTTGTTCGCAAAGGCGCCGATGACGCTGGTGGGGATGACATCCAGGATGAAGGCTGCAGCGTCCTTGGGCACGGCATGGCCGGTCTTGGCGTCCAGGGCCTCTTGGGACAGAGTGGCCGGATCAATGTTCAGCCCGGCACCGGGCTGGACGATGTTGCCTACGATCAGGCCGAAGACCAGCGCGAATAGCGTGGCCGCGGTGAAGTAGAGAAGGGCTTTGACTCCGACCCTTCCGACCGCCTTGACGTCGCCTACGGCCGAAATGCCGGTGACGATCACCAGGAAAATCAGCGGCGCGATGATCATCTTGATGAGCTGGATAAATCCATCGCCGAGAGGCCTCAGCTGCGAGCCGAGGTCCGGCCAGAAATGTCCGATAAGAACACCTGCCACGACGGCGATCAGAATTTGGAAGAAGAGCGACCTATACAGGGGCTTCTTCTTCGACGGCGCCGAACTCGCCTTCAGCGCCGCGGAATCTGGGATCTTCATTGATCTGTACCTATCAATCGGGAACAGCCCCGGAGATCGGGGTCTGTTTCCAAAGTAACCCCGCTCACATTATTCCGCAAGGGGAAATAGAGTTTTCACGATGTGGAACTCGGTAAGGGACTTCCGCCGCGGGAATCCGGGGTTTTTGTCCACGTAATGGGGGTTGGATGCTCTTGGACGCGGTATGTGACCAGAAACGCTCAACGCTGCCAGCCTTGTTTGCGGAGGGCGTGTTTGACCCGTGACGCCACCCACCCGGGGCCGTGCTCCATGTCTATTCTGTTGATCCGGACCTGCCTCCACCCCGCTTCGGCTACTCGCTGGTCACGATAAGCGTCCAGGGCCTGTTGCTCAGGGCTCAGGTGATGCGCGCCGTCGTACTCGATGCACGTCCGGAACTCCTCGCACCCCAGGTCAGTCCACACGGGCCGTCGCGTCACATCGTCGACCCGGAAGTTAGGGGTGAAAGCGGGGAGGCCTGCGTCGTCCAACAGCAGGCGGAGTTTGCTTTCGGGCGGCGAATCGACGCCGACCCGGAGCAGCTCAAGCGCGATCCTCGCTTTCCGCACGCCATGGATCCCGTGGGCGTGGTCCACGAACGTCCGCAGCTGTCCCAGCGGCACCATGGCCCGCTTCGGCGGCCCGAACGACCTGGCATGTTCGCTGACGATGGCATCGCCGGCCACAACCAAGTCGTCGATGTGCAGCACCGATCCAAGATCCACCCACGTCCGCGCGACCGACGTCAATCGCAGTCCCTCGATTTCGATGAGGTCGCCGTCGCGAATCTTTAGGCGGTGCCCCGCGACACCCTTCCGCCGCGGCAGCGTTCCGCCGCCCTGGCGGGCGAGATGAAGGAAGCGGCCGGGTTCGCGGAAATGCGGGCCCGTTTTCTTCCCCCACGGAACAGGTTCGACGACGGCGGTCACCGGGCCGCCGTCGTCGGGCTGGAACTTCGCCCACGGAGGCAGCGGAATCCGCAGGATTTCGGCGGCGCTGATGAGGGTCGCAAAGGTACCGGCATCGAGCTCTGTGTGCGACCGTGCGAGCGCGGCGAGGTCCGGGCGACACGACGCCGGCACCCGGATCCCGCGGCTGGGCCGGTACAGGTCGGAGCCCCGCAGCCGGCCTACTGGCACGCCGGCCACGGCCGCTTCGGGAACGGTGAAGGGCCGGCCGCTGATTTCCCCGGGAAGCCGTGACAATCTGCTCATGGTCCATTGAGACACTCCGTGGACGGCAGCCGAAGGTTATCCACAGGACAGCTTCCCGGCTCGTGAGTTTTTGTCCAGCTACGGGGACTTGAGGCCGTCTAAAGTCGCGTTATGTGGACAAAAACTCCAATGGGCTAGCCCCGGCCGATGAACGGCATTCCGGCGGCCGTGATCACCACCGAGCCCACGCTGGCTGACGGCGGCATGCCGGCCATCAGGAGCACGGCCCGTGCGGCGTCCTGCACCGGGAACGTGGGCTCCACCCTGCGGCTGCCGTCAGCCTGCAGGGCGCCGGAGTCCACGCCGATGGTGCCCATGATGTCCGTGGCTGTATTGCCGATGTCGATCTGGCCGCACGTAATGCCAAATTCCCGGCCATCCAGCTCGATGCTCTTGGTCAGGCCTGTCATGGCGTGCTTGGTAACCGTGTAGGCCACTGTGCGGGGCCGCGGTGAATGCGCTGATATGGACCCGTTGTTGATGATTCGGCCGCCCCGCGGCTCCTGGGCCTTCATGACCCGTACGGCCGCGGCGGCGCAGAGCATGGAGCCGGTGAGGTTCACGGCCACCACCGCGTCCCAGTCGGCCACGGTGATTTCATCCACCGATGCGGCCGGTCCGAAGACTCCGGCGTTGTTAAACAGGACGTCAACCCTCCCCCACTTCCCGAGGGCCGCGGCGAAAGGGCGCTCGACGTCGTCGGGCACTGTCACGTCGCAGGGCACCGTCAGTGCCTGGCGGTGGCCGGCCGCGGACTCCAGCAGCGGAGCCTCGCGGCGGCCAGCCAACACTACGCGGTACCCCTCGGCGAGCATGAGCCGCGCCACCGCCCTGCCAATCCCGGAACCTGCACCAGTCACGACGGCGACCGGCCCCGGCCGGTGGGGTGGTACGGGCCTGTGGGTTGCAGTCATTCGTCGCTCCTTGCGTTGAGGGCCGGGCTGCCGAGGCCCAGGCTACCGTGCAGCGGGCACTTCCGCTGCCGTTATGGGCCAGCCTATGACTGTCTTGGGCCGCGGGGTGGCGTAGGTCCGGACTTTGGACGTCGACAACCCCAGCCGCACGAGGGATTCCGCGATGGTCACGGCCGCCGCCACTCCGTCCACGACAGGGACACCGGCACGCTGGCGGATCTCCTCGTCCAGTCCGGCCATGCCGCCACAGCCCAGGACAATGACCTCGGCCTTATCCTCGCGGACGGCAACCAGTGCCTGTTCGATGATCGCTTCGACGGCCCTCTCCGGTTCCTCTTCCAGCTCCAGGACGGCCATGCCGCTGGCCCGCACCGAGGCGCACCGGGCATCGAGTCCGGCCAGCTTCAGCCGGTCCTCGATGAGCGGAACCGCCCGGTCCAAGGTGGTGACCACGGAGTATTTGTGGCCCAGGAACATGGCCGTGGAGGCGGCGGCCTCGGTGATGTCGACGACAGGAACGTCCAGGAGCTCCTGCAGCCCTTCCCGGCCGTGCTCGCCGTAACCGGCCTGGATGACGGCGTCGAACGGTTCCGGGTAGTTGACCACGGCGTCCATGACGGCGATCGCTGCGAGGTAGCTTTCGAAGTTGCCCTCGCAGGAGTCCGCTCCGAACCGCGGCGTGATCCCGATGATCTCAGTGCCCGGGGCGGCGGCGGACCGCGCCTGGGCGGCGATGGAATCGGTCATGGACTGCGTGGTGTTCACGTTGGCGACAAGTATGCGCATGGTGGGGTCTTCCGTTTTGGGGCGGGTTGTCAGTGGGTGCTCGCGACGGCGATGGATTCGCCGTCGACGTCTTCCAGCCGCTGTGAGCGGTCCGCGATGAAGTAGTACACCACCGCGGCGATGCCGGCCGCGAAGAACCAGGCGAACGGGGCTGCAGCCTCCAGCGCGGGAACAAACGCGATCAGGAGCGCGACGGCGGCGGCCGGGACCAGGGCGATGATGGCCCGGGGGTTGAAGCCCTTCTTGTAGTAATAGGCTCCGGAGGGGTCTTCCGAGTACAGCTCGAGGACGTTGACCCGGCCGCGTCGCAGAAGCCAGTAGTCGGCCATAACGACGCCGAACAGCGGGCCGAGCAGTGCCCCGAGTCCACCCAGGAAGTACACGATCACGAGCGGATTGTTGTACAGGTTCCACGGCAGGATGATGAGCCCGATGGTGCCGCTGACCCAGGCCGCCTTGCGGAAGTTCAGGTGCTTCGGGAAGAGATTCGTCAGGGCGTAGACCGGAGCCACGAAGTTGGCCATCAGGTTCACGGCGATGGTCAGGATGAGGAGCGCGAGGCAGGCCAGGACCAGGAACAGCGTGTTCGGAATGGTCTGGACAATGTCGGACGGGCTCTGGATGACCGTGCCGTTGATCTTGAACTGGCCGCCTGCCATGACCACCACGATGGCGCCGAAGAGGAGCATGTTGATGGGGATGCCCCAGAAGTTGCCCCGTACCACTGCCTTCTTGGACACGGCGGACCGGGTGAAGTCGCAGAAGTTCAGGACGAAGGTTCCGTAGATGGCCACCCAGAGGGCGCCGCCGGCGAAGATGGTGCGCCACATGTCCGCGCCTTCGAGGGCGTTATCCGAAGCCCAGGCGATGGAGCCGCCGGCTTCCACGAAGATCCAGACGGCAATGGCTGCCATGGTCACCAGGATGATGGGGCCGGCAAAGGCCTCGTACTTGCGGATCATTTCCATGCCGAAGCTGACGATGACCAGCTGGACGATCCAGAGGAACACAAAGGCGGCCCAGCCGAGCGTCGAGAGGCCGAGGATGGAGTTGGTGTCCAGTTCGTGGAGCGCCGGGACCATGGCCACGAGCATGACGCGGAGAACCACGGATGCCAGGTAGGTCTGGATGCCGAACCAGGCCACGGCTACAGCGCCGCGGAGAAGGCTGGCGATCTGGGCTCCCCTGATGCCGAAGCTGATCCGGCTCATGACGGGGAACGGCACGCCGGTCTTGACGCCCATGAACCCTGAGAAGCTCAGGAGGGCGAACAGCAGGATGGCGCCGACGCCCAGGGCCAGGAGGATCTGCCAGCCGCCCAGCCCAAGTGCGAACAGACCGATGGCGAAGGCATAGTTTCCGAGGCTGTGGACGTCATTGGCCCACAGGGTGAAGATGCTGTAGCTGGTCCAGCGTCGGCCTTCCCGCTTCGTCGGGGCAAGGTCGATGTTGTAGAGGCTGGGGCTGATGGTGCGCCCGGCAGCGGCGCTTGCTGTTTCACACAGGGCTTCAACGCCCGTTGCGGGATGGACCGGCTGGCCCGACAACTCTGTCGGGGAGGGAGCCGTTTCGACGCCGACTGATGGGGTCGTCTGCATCTGGATCTCCAGTTCTAAGGGATGGGTGGAGGTCGGAAGCCAGGGCTTCCGGAGTCTAATTCCACAAAGCGGAAATTAGGTTTTGAAGAGTGGAATAACTTTATGACCTGGATCACCTTCAGGTCAAGAAGCTTAAAGGGGTGCCGGTGGTCACAATCGGTCCGCGAGGTCCGCCTCACGGCTTTGCGGGACCAGCCTGGCGTCATCACCTTGACCGTGCGCACTCTTCTGCATAATCTCGAATGGCAAGAATGTTTTCTCACAATATGAAAACTTGAAGCCCAGACATTCAAAGATGAAAAGAGGCTGCCGTGGCTGCAGGAGAAGATACCTCCCATATCCTCAGCGGGTTGACTAACCAGCTGCCTGATCGTGATCCGGAAGAGACCGCCGAATGGATTGAGT
>NZ_JAUSSM010000022.1 GCF_030812315.1 Arthrobacter oryzae
AAACGCTACGTCTGCCGCTCCATCTTCCGGCAACTCCAAACCATCATGACTTGACAGAACCCATAGAAGAGTCATTTTGGGTTGATGTCCCTGGCAAGATAGGCAGCCGCCCGGCGCAGAATCTCATTCTCCTGCTCCAGCAACCGGTTCCGCTTCTTCAGCTCCCGTATCTCGGCCGACTCCGACACCGCCGAGCCGGCCCCGGATTCCTTACGTTCGGCGATGGCGAGCCAGCGCTTGAGTGTCGTGACCGAGAGCCCGAAGTCTTTCGCGATCTGCGCCAGTGGCGCCTCGCCCTTAAGAGCCACATCAATAACATCCTGGCGGAACTCCGCCCCATACGGCGTGGGCATGGTCAACATCCTTCCACGAGCACAGGCTCGCTAGGTCAAGGAGTCAATAAAACCGGGGGCAGTCCCATTACCCGAGTGTCCAGTCGCCGGCAGAGTGAAGGAAAAGGGCAAAAAGGAAGTGTGGACACTGATGCTCCTATTGTTGTCAACGGTTCGTTGAGCCACGCGCCGCGCAGGTTACCGTGGCCGCCGCTCCGGCCTCAAGGGTCGCTCCTGCGATCGCTGCGCGACGGCCTGTGGCCGCCCTTGACCCCGGGGCTTGCGCGGCCATGGTCAGGCAGGCAACACGCGGGCCAACCCGGGATCCGGCATGTGCACGGTTGCCGGGGATTGGCAGTTGAGCCAGGTTTCGTAGCGTTGGTGGAAGTCGGTGTCGTGGGTGAGTCCGCGTTCGAGGCGGGACAGTGCGGTGGGCCAGACGTGGAGGGCGTCTGCGGCTTGTTGAAGGGTCAGTTGCTTGGTTGTGCGTATCGTCCGGAGGGTTCCGGCGTCGGGTGCGGGGCGTGGGTGGAGGAGTTGGTCGTAGATTTCCCGGGCGACGTAGCGCTTGAGCCAGCGCATGATTTCCTTGGTGCTTTTGCCTTCCTGGTGTCGTCTGGCCACGTAGGCTCTGGTCCTGGTGTCGTAGCGCATTCTTACGAGGACCACGCGGTGGATGGCTTTGTTGGCCTGCCGGTCGCCGCCGCGGCTGAGTCGGTGACGGGAGGTCTTTCCCGATGATGCGGGGATCGGGGCGACGCCGACCAGTGCGGCGAACTTCGCTTCGGAGCTCACGCGCTCGGGGTTGTCTCCCACGGTCACGAGGAGCTGGCTGGCGACGTCGGTGCCCACGCCCTGTAGATCGCGCAGCATCGGTGCGTGGAGGGCGAGGATGGCGTCGAGTTCGGCATCGATCAGCGCCAGTTCGTGGTGCAGGTGCCGGTAGCGGACGGCGAGCCGTTTCAGCACGGTCGCGGTGCTGGTCAGCGGCTCGGAGGCCGGTCCGGCGGGCCGGGTCTTCTCCAGCGCGGCCATCAAAGCGGGACTGGTCATGGCCCGGTATCTGGCGCGGATGGTCTCCGGTGCGGTCACCAGGATCGCCCTGACCTGGGTCATCACGGCGACCCGGGCCCGCATGGCGGTGGCGCGCTCCGCGCGTAACACCCGCAACGATTCCACCGCCCCGTCCCGGGATTTCGGGGTGGCGCCGGCGCGGCCGGCCAGCACCGATTCGGCGGCCTGATAGGCATCGAGCGGATCGGATTTTCCCTGCAGCCGGCGAGCCTGCCGGTTCGGGCGCATCACCTCGACGACGTGGATGCCCTCACGGACGAGCACGCGTGAGAGTTCGGCACCGTAGCTGCCGGTCCCTTCCACGCCCGCGGCGAGGACCGGACCGAACTCTGCGATGAACTCGATGATGCCCTGGTAGCCGGAGCCCGCGGCAGGGAATACCCTGTCGGTCACGTGCTGGCCGGTGTCGGTGATGAGGGCGACGTGGTGGGTATCGGCGTGGGTGTCGATCCCGGCGATGACTTTCAGATGTTCGGTTGTCATGATGAAACTGCCCTGACCTTTGCATGCGATGAGAAAAGGGCACGACGGCCGGGTGGGCAGACAAGACAGTAATGGGACTCTTCGGAACAGGCTCCTATAAGGTCATGTCCACCTGGCCGCGGCGTTTACTGCGGTCGTGTCGCGGCGGACAGATCAATGTCAAGACAAACCCCCTGATCGGGGGCGTCAGCCACACTTAGAGCCACGCCGCGACACAACCAATTCCATCATTACTGTCCACACTTTCGGCTTCGGACTGGGTCGTACATCGGCCGGACTGGGCCGGATTGGTTTGCAGGGGCTGGAATGCGGTTCGAGCCCCACCTCGGGCACGTGTTTTCCCACGTCAGGGGAGTCTTTGCGTTAATGTGTGGACATTGAACCTCGGCGGGTCTCTCTGACACTGGCCGCGGACTGTGCCTGGTGCCGCGGTGACTCATTCGATTATGGGTGGCGGGTTCAGGGTCCTGGCTAGTGGGCGCTCCGCCTGCCCGGTGTGGGGTAATCCGGGCCTCCTCTCGAATCGCTGTGGTGGCAATTGGTCGTTCACCTATTCATGGGCTGGGATTGTGCTGACGGCACGACTAGGACGAGTTCCCTTCGAGATATTTCGTCGTTGTTCGCGCCTGTTGGGCGCCTCAGTGAACGCCGCGGCATCTATTTGTCCAGCCAAAGGTGTGTGGACAGTGTCCACACCATCTGTCACAGACTCCCTGGCTCATGGAAGAGCTCCCCGTTTGGCTGATTTTCCTGACATGTCTTTATGCACTTCCGCCCCACCAACGACATGATTACCACGGGATGCACTGGGGCGCCACGCAATTCGCAAAGCTGGGCTGCTGATCGATGGACCAGTTGTCGACCGGAAGCGGTGCTCTGTTGGCCAAGGTCCGGTCCAATATGCTGCATCGGCTGGTTTCAGGGCTGCGTTGCTGACCTATCCCTCGGCGGAGCATACGCAGGAGTGGAATTCAGTCCCGGACGGGTGGGTCGCGGCTGCGGACCGGCCCGCCGTCGTCCCACCGCAGTACCCCTGCGACAGCGAGCCTATGACGCTTCGAGGCCCCGGGGCCGGAAGGCCCGGTCTTTGTCCATGTTCCAGCCGGCGACCATTCCGGAGCCAATCATGAGATCACTGAGCCTGGCCAACCGGTCGGCGGGGTCGGCCTCGACGGCGAGCTGTAGGAACTGGTGGGCTTTGCTGCCTCGGCCTTCCCACCAGTTGATGTAGGCGATTGCGGTGAGGATGGGGGCTGCGTGGTCGGTGCTGCTGTGGGTGTAGGCGTTGAGCAGCAGCTGTTGGGCCCATTAATAGCCGCCCGCAGTTTCCGCGAGGCGGCCGATGGGCCAACGAACTACTTCAACACCCGCATCTTGAAGCGTGCGACTGGTTCTGCCATCAAAATATCGGCGCCAACATAGATCACCTTGACATGCATTGTTACTGACTCCCCTGTAACGCCCCAGTAACGGAAGTCCATGTAATGTCTGCAACCTTGTACGGAGAGCCTATGGCGTGATCCAACGGAGGTCGGAATTGTGAGCGCAGTGACGAAGCCCATGTGTATACGCCCTAAGCAAGCAACAAATCGCAGCCCGCACCAGGCAATCCGTGGCTCTCGCCCCCAGCCTCGGGCCTGTCAGAGGACAGGAGCTTACCACCTCCTAACCTTCACCGTTGCCGCATGGATGGCGTGCGCATAGCCATGCCCTCCACGAATGGGAGTCCCTGTGACAGTTAACCCAGCGCCCTTGGCGGCTGTCGAGCTTATTTACGGGCCTCCCCGTTCAAGAACAACGACGGCGCTAGTAGTGGCGTCTATAGGCTCGCTGATAAGTATGGCTGAAGTTGACCGTTTGATCGGCAATATAGTGAATCTGGACGGCAACACTCGCTCGTTGAGCGATGTTTTCGGATTCAGCCTGCATCCGACGGACGCGTGGACCATATGGTCGACTTTGGACCACCAAGATGAAATGCGATTGCTTTTCTGCATTTCCTTACATTTGGCATTAGATGTCATGTTCGTCCTGTGCTACGCACGCGTCTTCTGGACGCTACTCTCACCGGGCAGTCTTGGTACTTCACCCGTGAGGGTCAAATGGGGACATATATTCCTATGGATCGTCGTAGGCATGGAAGTGGCGGAATCGGTCGTGATCGGCCTGAATGGCTTCAGATTGTCCCGCAACGAGGGGCCGATTGTCGATGGAACACAATTCATTTCCGACTCGAAGATACTTGCCTTTATTGCGCTTGCTCTCACCACGTTCTTAGGCCGCGATGCTGGCCTATCGAAGCGAGCCCGCGCAATGTGGACGGCCATTAAGACTCACAGGGTGTCAGCAGCCAGTGTCGGTGTTCTGGCGTTAGCTGCGCTAGTTCCACTGCCGGAAGTCTGGGACCAGCTTCCGGATGTGCAGCGGACGTGGGTCTGGAGTCGTTGGTACCACTTCATCTTCGCCTTTTTGGCGTCCTTGATTTTTGCCATTGCACTATTCGTCGTTGGGAGAAAACGAACTGAGCGTTCCTACAAAAAGTACATTCACCAGGAGTCGTTGAGCGACTCAGGCGCTCGAATGGCGCTGTGGCTGATTGCGCCCGCCATCGCAGTGTTGCTTGCGATAGTACTCAGCTTGGCGGACCCTGAACTAGTACATTGGCCATCCCTTATGTGGTTCATCGGCATTCCCTTAATTCTCGTTATTTCCTCCATGATCCTTCGCTGGACTCACTACCGCGAGGAAGGACAAGGACCCGCTGCCGCCTCGCCGCTGTCCGGTGCCGAACTCCTCTCTGGCCGCCGAAAGCTCAAGGTGTTTACGGGCACACCAGGGGACTCGACTACAGTCGATTCCACAGGGAATGCTGTGCCATCGGGGCTCGCAAGGAAAGATCGGGAAAGAGTTCACCAAGTTCATGTCACGTGGGCCCTTGGCGACTTCTTTGCTATTTCCGTGCTGGCCATTTCCGGACTCGGGCTCATTCGATCCTTTGTGGGGCCACTTGCCGTGGCGACTTTCCCTACGGACAGTAGCCTCGGGCTGTCCTCGACTCAGGAAAACGTGAGTATGTTGGTGATGCTGGTCTTGGGCTATCTGATGGCCATACTGGCCTTCCCTGTCGGCATTCGGCTTATCAGTAAGGTGCCAACAGTAGTCGATGAGTCAAGACCGCGTCTGGCGTACTTCGTTCGCCTTTTGAATCCGCAAATTGTGGTCGACAACGTTGGTGTGCTTAAGACAGCGAGATGGGCCACGATCCCTGGGCTCTTCTTGGTGGTCTTGGCCTTGTTCCCTATGTCACTTTCTGGGGGGTTGGGACCTGCGGCAACGTTTATTCTACTTCTGGCTGCTTGGACGATTATTGTCGGTTCCGTTTTGGTATATGCCCAGTACTGGAAGCCCTTGGAGATTTTCAGGCTATTGCACTTTAATAGGACGCCGGTCCTTACTGTGCTCTTACTCATGCTGGTGCTCCCGACAATGAACGGCGGCGACCCACGGTTGCACGCGATTCAAACAGTACCGTCTATTGAGAGCAGTAATTCCGTGCCAGGCGTTCGGCCTGAGCTCACAGCCCGATTCGGTGGTTGGCTAGAGAGTAGTGCCGCCTGTGACCGTCCTATCGAGAACGGGCAAGGACTTATGGTGCGGCCCATGCTTCTAAATGCCGCCGAGGGAGGCGGGATCCGAGCAGCTAAATGGACGGTTGATGTTATCGAATCCATTGGCGCCACAGGGCCATGCGGTCCCTCGGCTACGTTCCTATCGAGCGGTATCAGCGGTGGCTCTCTGGGCTTGGCCCTGACGCATGTGTATGCGAAGAAGCAGGGCCAGTTACAAACCATTGGCCAGTTGTCAGATGCTCAAAAGGCTGTTCGCGACCTTGCCGAACCTGAACCGTTGTCGGCAGCCGTGGCGGGCATGCTCGGCAGCGATATCATCGCATCCGCTACCGGCCTAAAGATTCCATCGTGGGCGGAGCAAGTCCAACCTACCTGGGCATGGAGGGACCGCGCGGCTCTCATGGAGTCAGTTTGGCAAGCTCGTGCCGAGAGTCTGAAAAATTCTTTCACCGTCGAGGTGAAGGGACCCGCCGGCTTTCTTGTGCTGAATTCAACTGCAGCCGGCCTGGGATGTCGCGTCATCGTCAGCCAACAGCACCTGCGTCCCCCCGTCGCCGAAGAGATTCAATCTTTAACACAGGAGACGAATGCGGATAAATCAGAATTCCAACTGCCGAACTGCAGTTCTCGCGATCAGATCCCCGTATCGCTCGACTTCTTTGACGCGTATCCCGGATCCTGCGCTGCTGAAATGACTTGGGCTACCGCGGCCATGCTTTCGGCCCGTTTTCCCTACGTAACGCCTGCAGGTCGTGTCCCAAGTCCGAATCTTTCGGACTGCAATGGTGGAAACGACGATGACATCCAGCTTATCGACGGGGGCTATTCGGAAGGTTCCGGTCTCGGCACAATTGCAGACACGTTGCCGCTCCTGTCAGAGATGATTCTGGCGCACAACAACGAAGTCCTAGCCGCAGCGAGCAGTCAGAACTTATTGACTGCGTCAGGCTCCGCTGGCAAGCGATCAATCATTGTGCCAGTTGTCCTGTTTATTCGTAATTCACCAGGCAGTGATGTAACCGCCCCGGTGAAGAACCTCACGTCCGAATTCATAGTTCCGATGGCAGGGCTAGAGGCAGCCGACCTACAGACCGGGGCGGGAGCGTGGCTTCAGCGGATCGGAATGAATCTCAATGCCTGTCCGACCTCTACCAAGGCTGCATCGGGATCGGCCGCAGAAGCGTCAGCGACTTTATGTAAGGAAGCAGTGGAACAGATAGATGCAATCGTCCCTGGACGCGTCGCGGTCGCCGCTCCAAACACAGTCCCAGGCATCTCACCACCGCTTGGCTGGACGCTTTCCCAGTACAGCCAAATTGAGCTTGAAAAAGGTCTTGAACGGCAAATGGTCGGTTGCAAACAAAACTCGCGCGGTTATCCGTGCCTTCACGACGTCGTCAAAATGCTCAGCAACGGAGCAGGTGGCTAGCAGCCAAAGCCAGGTGGGACATCACGCACGTAACGCACCAATAACGCAGGGGAGGGACGGGTTCTAATGATGACCAACCTGGGCCAGCGGCGTCGACCACTTGCAGACGCGCGAACTCACATCAGCTAATGTCCGAGGAGATTCCTATGTCCGTCCTGCGTCACTCCCTCACTGTCCCCAACGCCGTAGGAGCCGGCGTCCGTGCTGAAGCCTCGTTTTCTCCCTGGCTGATCAATGACGACTTTGTCCGCGGCCTCGGCGATCCGGTGGTTGTTCCGGTGGTCATCTCCGGAAAGACCTACAGCGCTACCGTCGCGGACTCCATATTCTGGGGGGCGGCACCCGCAAACACGTGGACATACTTCGCCGGTGCAATCGACGGCGGGATGCTCGACTGGCTGACTACGAAGGTATCCCTAATCTTCTGGTCCGGCGGGCGTCAGCTGCTGGGCAGTGTCGACGTGTCGGCGTTGGTGTTGCCAGCAGTGGGATTTGGCCATCCCGAATTGGGCGAGCCAGACGATTTGCGGGAGATTCAGCAATACGGCTTGTTCTTCGCGAATGCTGAATCAGTAGTCGCCAAGCTGGCCGACCTGAAACCAAAGCAGCGATCGGTGTTCCTAATGGTGCTATGCCTATGCACGATGCTCGATGCGGGTATCCCGCGTTTTGTTGCCCCGGATGACACAAGAATGGAGCGGTGGGGCGACGACGGCCAAGACGCCTTGGCTTGGGTGGAGGATTCATGGGACACCCTGGTGGACATTCCCGTGAGGCTGCCAGAGCCGGCCCGGCTAACTGTGGCCGGCACCGTGGAAATTACTGGTGAAGAGCCTGTGGCAGCGATGGACTTCGCCAAATTAAAAGTCAGTGCCCAATGGAGTGACGCCGCCGGGGCAGCCGTGGAACGCACTCGGAGCTTCGACGAGTCAGTCACCGTGGAAGCTCGCAGGGTCGTCTTCGACCTCACCGGCTCGGATCCGGTATTCCAGACCTCGGTGGCGGGTCCGGTGCGAGTAAGTGTGCGTGGCTTATCGGGTATCAGCCTGTTTTCCCAGACCTACGAAGCGAACGACAAGGCGCTCACCGAACTGCTGATCAAGGTATCACGGCAACACGCCGGAACGTTGGAACCGCTGCCCCAACCAGTGCCGGATGCCAATCTGCGACTACGTGGGCGTGTGCTCGTGATCGGTACTGCGTGCCCGTCGGCCAAAGTGACCGTCCTGGTCAATGCTAAAGCCGAGGCCGAGGATGAATGGCGGCTAGTGGGTGCATCGACTACCGATGCAGGCGGTAACTTCACCATGCCGTATCCGTTGGGTACGTATAAGTCAGCGCAGGCAGTTTGCTCGCTGGCCCCCGAGGAGACGGCAGACATCCCAATTGTGGCCGACTCCGGTTGGGTGACTATCTCCCCAGACTTCTTATGGCTGGCGATCAACAACCCGGTGCTGCCCGACAAGCCTTGCGGCGGTAAAGGCAGCGAAGCTTGCCCATGCGGCGCTGGAGACTCCCCGAGTCGTGTGCCGGACTTCTCGGATGTGATCGGCAACGACGACTATAGTCAGGATTTGGGCACAGGGTGCATCAACCTGTCAAAACCGAACCGCACGATCAATGAGTTCCGCTACCAGGCCATCGTGCGTACATCCGATCCTGATGTTGCGACCTACGCTCTGGAGCGGCACGAGCAGTCCCTCAACTTAATCGATCCGCGGCTCACCGAGCTCTCATCCATGCCCTGCACCAACCGCACTCACTGGTGCTGCTTGTCGACATTGGCGACCGGGACGTGCTCCACCTACCCAACGAATGCCAAGTTGAAGTACGCTCCGCTTCGCCTGTCAGACGCCCCTTTGCCATCCCGGTTCAAGATTACCAACGTGTCTGCTAGCAGGAGTTTAAGGTCGCGCGCCTACTTCTTGCTTCTGCTGTGGTTCCTTGAATCGAGGGCCGCTGGTAGGAACCTAATACGAAAGTAAAGGTCGCTAGGCTGCCGTGGCCGGGGTGGTGGTGACATCGAAGCCTAGGCTGTTGAGTTTTTTTATGGCGTTGTTTTTGGCTTTGATCGGGTCCAGTCGGGTGAAGTGCTCGGCGCCGGGGTCGGCGTAGCATTCGCCCTCGGCGAGGAGGTGCCAGGCGGCGGTGAGGATGGAGTGTTCGAGCGCGACGATGGCTTTCATTGATCCGCGGCGGGCAGCGATGCGCCGGTATTTTGCGGCCAGGTACGTGTCCTTGCTTCGGGAAGCGGCCAGTGCCGCGGTGCCTAAGGCGGCTTTGAGGTATTTGTTGCCGGGCAGGATGTGCGCGGATTTGATTCGGCCGGCTGATTCGTTGGAGCCGGGACAGACACCGGTCCAGGATGCGAGCCGGCCGGGTGTTTCGAAGCGGGACATGTCGGCACCGGTTTCGGCGATGATTACATCGGCGATTTTGAGGGAGACTCCGGGGATGGTGGCCAGGAATTCCCTGGCGGCACGAAAGGGTGTCATCGCCTCCTCAATCCGGCCGGTAAGCGCGTCGATAATACGTGTCTGGGCATCGATCTGGTCCAAATGCAGCCGCGCCATAAAGGCGTGATGGGCTTTGAACCTGCCGGTGAGTGCGTCGACGAGTGTGGGGATTTTCGAGCGCAGGGTTCCTTTGGCCATGCCTGCGAGGACTTCCGGGTCACGTTCGCCGTTGATAAGGGCTTCAAGCATGGCCCGAGAGGACACACCACTCAGGTCAGAAACCACGGAGGAGAGCTTGATCCCGGAGCCTTCCAAAAACTTCTCCAGGCGCTGGATCTCCCGGGTTCTGTCCCGGGTGGCAATGGACCGTGCCCGGGTCAGGTCGCGAAGTTCACGGACCGGCTCGGGCGGGACAAAGGAGGCCCGGAGCAGACCGTGCGCGCCCAACTGGGCGAGCCAAGCCGCGTCGGAAACGTCGGTTTTACGGCCAGGGATGTTCCGGGCGGCCTTGGCATTGACCAGCATCACCGGCAGAGTTTCTTCGAGGAGATAGTAGAACGGCTTCCAGTAATCACTGGTCGCTTCCATCACCACTGTCGTGACGTGCTCGTGTTCCAGGACATCCCGCAACTGAAGGATCTGCCCGGTGGTGGCACACAAGGTGGTCACCGTGGAGGTGTAGGTGCCGGCCCGTGACCCCGGCAGCCGGAGACACAGCTTGGCGTCGCGCTTGGAAATATCCAACCCCGCTGCCGTTCATGCACGATATCCACGACTGTTCCTCCTGACACCTTGACCTGGCTAGATGGTGTCTGCCGCGGGGAGGACAGGGAAAATTCAGGAATCTAACACTCGTGCCTCAAAGCAACAATCCACGGTTCCCGTGGAAGCCCTCCGCGCCACGCTAGCCGGCAGGTTCTGCTGCAGCACCAAGGATAGACCGGCGTCGACCGTGACAGACACATCAATGATCCGCCCGGAAGCGTTCCAAGTGCCAGCGACCAACGCGACGCGAGGACAACTTTCTCCAACCACGGCGCGACAGCGACTCTGGAACGCTAATCGCGAAGCCCCGGTGGCCGGCATTCTGGAGAGGCTCTCTTAGCATGCCGTTGGGTGATGGCGGCCTTTGGCGGCGCAGGAAAGCTTACATGAGGGATCGGAAGGGGAGGACAACAGTACCTTTTAGTCATCCGTCGCATGAAGGTTGATCCACTCTTCATACTTGTCCCTCACTGCGCCGTGCTGGGGAACATCGGGGAAACAGCCGGGCAAATTGGGTGTGATGGATGCAGCTTCAGCCCAATCGAGTACCTCCTTCACGGACGAATCCGATCCAAAGTATTTTACGGATTCGGGTGCAGTAAGCCGTTCAGTGAGGCGAGCGTGAAGAGCGGTTTTATCGTAGAGGCTGGGGTCCAGTTTGTGCTTGCCATATGATTTTTGAAGGCGGGTGTGTGTTTCCTGTATCGCCTTCTCCAGCCCATGCGCGGTCTTCAGATCATAAGTGTCAGGCCATTTGTCTCCTACTAAAGCGATGGGTCGTCCCAGGGAGAGCGAGAATGTCATTTCTGAAACTGTTCCGTTTCCACCCATAAGGCAAATGGCGGCATCTGCGAGATACGCTTCAAGCACATTTCGCTGATGATCCAGAGTGCTTCTAATGACGAAGCCACCTAAGCCTGCATGACCAGCCTCGGGCATCTGCACCATGGGTTCTACTGTCTCGTCGATACGATCCACACCTATCCACAGGCTCGCATCAGATTTATTCAAGGCTCCCCGTATGGCGCGGTTCTTGACCGGGGAAAGTGCAGGTCCAGTGCCTCCGGTCAGCAATATGGCGTCCCTGTCCGCGATGGCAAACCCAAAGCGTTCGGCAAGCCCTAGCCTTTCCTGGTACTGAGGGTCTGTCTCACTCTTCATCTGGTTTCCGCCGAAAACAGCAAAAATTCTACGTACACGAGCACACATCATATTTTCCATTCATCTGGGTGTATTCCACTGGTGGCCGACACGGCAGCAGTCACTGCAAAGGTGTGATGTGAAGAGGCATGCGGGCCCCACTCTGGAACGTGTTAGGCCGCGCGGTGATACGTATCCTGCGCAAAAAAGCCGCAGGGTTAGCGGCTTCATGGGTGAGTGATCCTGGTGACCAGACGGGCCGCTTCATGAACCTGACGTACCAACGTGGTGTCAACTCCGGCCTCCTTCGCTTCTGCTTCCAGGGCGTCGATATCGAAACGGGCCAGATCGTGCACGCTTCGGTTGCGTAGAAACTCCCTCAGCGCGCTGTTCGTCTTGGCCTTCCGCAAGGCCGTGGCGGGAGCAGAAAGAATTCCAGAGACTTCGGGTTGATCGGCCCAGGCGGATTCTGCATCCGCGAAAGCCCTTTTGAGGGCTTCCCGCTCAACGTCCGACAGCAGTCGGGGCTTGTTGCCGTCTCTGATAGATGTGCACGTGAACCCGACCGCCGCCAATGACGCGAGGAACCGGCGGTGGGTCAACGCGTCGACGGTGACACCTCCGTTTGCGTCAATTTGAATATCGGCGAGGACAAGCCAGGGTGAGCAGCAGCTCGGGCATGGGCGGGAACCGATGCGCGCCATGCGTTCGGAACATGCTTGAGCCTCATGGCGGTCTAGGGCGCTATTGACGGTGCCGACTGGCAGGTCCCGCTCCCGGAAGGCTGTGACGTCATGGCACTCGGGCAGCTCATCGAGGATGGCAAGACTGAAGCTCTCGCTGACGCGGCTGTATTCGCATGCGTCATCGTCGCATCCACAGCCGCAAGCCCCAGCGCGCACAGGTCTTTCAAGCCCCTCGGAGTAGCGAATCGCCAGAAAGTAGGTCCGCTCGGGGTCGCGCCGTTGGCGTACCGGAGCGCACCATGGGTCCAGTGGTGGGGCGCAGACATCATCGGCCGATGGGTGCGGCATGCGAACGTCGATCTTCACCGCGCACTGCACTGAGATCTCGTCACCGCATGCTGTGAGGCCGTAGCCGGGGCTCACTGTCAGTGACCACGGAACGTTATCTTTCGTCGACGGGGAGGTTGTCGGCGCTACGGTAAGTCCGCAGGAGACTCCCCAGCCGTGGAGCATACGGTTGTGGCGTCGAGCCCGGCCCATCACCCACTGCTGCATGCTTTCCAGGTCCGCTGGCCCGACGAGTTGTCCGGCGAACCAGCGGGGCCGTTCGGAGATACCGGAGCCGCAGGTGTGGCACTGGCCGGCACGGCAGCCGTTGTGTCCGTCCCGCTGGCCGCACCCGGCGCAGGCGTCGTCCAGACCGGATTGGCCGAGCCCTAACTCGACAGTTTCGTTAGAGGGACTCATCGTCGCCACCTTTCTTGTAGAACGCTGTCATTGCCGTGGGCGTATGGCCGTGAAGCCCCAGTCCACGAGCTCTCCGGGGAGGCCGTCGTAGAGGGTTCTGCCTTCGGTGGGTTTTGCCGGGAGGGCTCGAAGCCCCTCAGGGAAGGGCGCGCCGGCCCAGATGCGCCGGAGCCCCTGGGAGGTCAGCTCAGTGCCGCGGAAATCAGCATCGAGCAGCACCTTCGGATCTTCGCGCCCGAGTGGTGACTCTGGACGTTCCGGTCCGGTTGATCGCAGTTGCGTGAGGATCTCATCCCTGCCGAACCACTTGACCCCGTCCCGGAAACGGAAGATGTAGCGGATGGTGCCGTCTCCGCGCGGTTGTTCTTCTCCCTTTTCTAGCCCAATTTCCTCCAGCTTGAAAAGGCTGAGGTTGTCCGCTTTTGCGTGCCAGACCCGCAGCCATTCCGAGGGCGAGGCGATGGCGGTTCCGGTGAGTGCACGGGATACGACAATCTCAATACGCGGGCGGTCAATAAAGCTCTTCCAGTCTTCGATGCGGTCTGGGGACTCTTCGCTTAGCAGTTGACCCCCGCGGGGCCAGACCTCGAGGAGGCGGGGCGGCAGCGCCACTGGCCGACTGTAAACGATGTGTAATTCGCCTCCGGCCAGTCCGTTTCCGGTGGGTAACGACGAGCGTGGGCCCGCTTGGACGTCATCGGTGAATCCGCCTTGCGAGGTGTCTTGGTTGCCGCCAGCGGGTAACGTCCAAAGCCATTCGCGCTGTTCCTCAGTGAGCCCTGTCGCGGCGAAATCCGCGTCGAGGGCGAGCTGGTCCGTCCCCGCCGCACGGATGGGCCCACCGATCCGTGACCGCGCCATGACAACAAAGACAGTGGATTCGCTGACGGCCTCCGCCTCGAACCGGGTTGCGAACACTGCAGCGTCACCGCCGACCGGTGCACTGATGTGAGTGAGGCTGCTGGTGGAGCGTTCGACAGCCAGTCTGCGTGCGCCGCCTTTGTCCAGCATCCACACCCCGAACCAGTCGCTCGGGTCTTCCAGTCCCTGTTCTGCCATGTTGCGGTCGAAGCCGACTTCCAGCTCACGTGTTTGCTTCAGCTGGTTTAGTCCTTCGCCGTGTTCGTCTGGCCACGGCCATAGGGCGGCGATGCGCGGCGGTTGATCTGCTGGGTGTGTCGAGCAGCAATGATTTACCCGGTCTGCGAGGCACAGGATGAGATCGAGGAGCTCGGTGTTGGAGCGGATAACGGTGCGGACTGTTGTCTGCACGGTTCGGTCGTTGCCGTTGAACTCGACGGTGGCGAGGGGAATGCAAAGGTCAGCGCAGTGGCATGACCGCCGGTGGAGGAGGTCGAGGAGTTCGCGCCGGTCGGGCTCAGTGGGGATGGGAGGGCGCCGGGTGTCGGGATTGGCCTCCTCCGGCATGTGGCCGGTGATCAGGGCTTTGCAGAGCCCCTCGGGCAATCCGACGCGCGGTGATGTTCCCAGGGTTACGGATACGGCATATGCCTCGCGCACCATGGAAGGAACGCAGGTCGGACCGTCATTGCATCCGGCGGTTGGCAAAGGTACGAGGTCCGTTCCGCACTCCCGGTAGCAGAGGGCGACAGTGACTGTTCCCTGGCTGGCGACATCGTCCGTTGGCATACCCCGGCAGTCGGTGAGCTGGCTCGGATCAACTTCCAGGTTCTGCGGTACGATCACCAGTCGGCCCCGGCCGTCTATTCCGACTCCTGGCCGGATGAGGCAGGTTCCCGAGTCTGTCGTCTCCAACTCGAGGCCGCAAAGCACTCCCGTGCCAAGGCCCAGGCGCGATAGCAGCTCTCGCCCGCCGCGGTGGTAGCGCTGCTCGGCCTGCCAGTGCCGCACTTCCATGAGCTTGCGTGGATAGAACCGGTTGCGTTCCAACGGGTGGGGCGGGTCGCAGCTCCCGTCACCTTTGCATCCGCACTCCACATAGTCTCCTTGGTGCCCTGCCGATGGGAGGTGGGTGATGCCTGTCCGGTTGGTAGTTGGGTGGGTCATCACGAGCGTCCTTTCGATGCCGGGGTGGTGCCGGAGCCGTTGTGGGAAGTGGGTGGTTCGGGGAGGCGGCCAGTGCCCAGTCGAAGTCCGGGGCCCTCGATCGCGGCGTCGAATGCTTGGTCGTTGCTGAGGCCGGGCGTGCCGATGGGTGGAAGCGCGTCGACTCCAACTTCGGTCGGTATCGAGGTTTCATGGGATACCGAGCACGTACGCGCCAGCACGTGTGCCGGGCGCTCACGCTGGACGACAGCATCGACCTTCTCTACCTGCTCAGGGGTGCCGTCCGCGACATGCACGCAAATGCGGTGGGCGAGGTGGGCGTGCACGGGCAGACCTGCGTCTTCCTCGTTAATGAGCATCGACTGGTCCAGGAGTGCCGTGCGATCAAGAACCGGTGGGCCGGGGTCGGCGGCGAGGAGCCCGGTCGTGACCCCCAGTGCCCCGGTTGAGGGATCGCCATTCAGTCTCCACACTGTCGCAAGCTCGAGGGGCTCCACAACGTCGACCGTGAGGCCGGTCTCCCGCCGAATGGCGTCGAGTAGACCCTGGCGCGTACCACGCCGGCCGTGCCGTTCGGCTGCGGTTGATATGGTCTCACGCCGGTCTGCCATAGCCGTAGGAAGCGTGTCCGTTTCCAAGGCCACCCAGGCCGCAAGACGCCGCAACCAGGCTGCGTCGTCGCGGTCGGGGGCAACTGCCGGGTTGAGCAGTATTGGAAGCTCATCGAGCAGCGAGCTCGCTTGCCGCAGCTGTGTGCCCAACAGGCCGAGATAGCGGCCGAGGACTCCGTCCCCGATGTCAACGGGATCGGCAGTGACAGAGTGCCCGGTGACGGACTCGCGGTACACGGTAGGCAGCTGTGTGACAGGGCCGCCGTCCGCCGTGTCAACGTGTAGATCTGCGATCCGGGGAGTGGTGCTGCCATCGCCGCCGAGTTCGAGTGCTACCCACAAGGTGCCGGTCGCGGCGCACAGCACGCGCACGTTGAGCGCATCGACGGCGGCGGCGCGCCACCGATCGCCGGGGGTGGGCACAGGGGAGCGGTCGTCGTCGGAGTTGCCAAGGCCAGGGAGCGGGGGTCTCGCGGCGGTTGTTGCCACCAGGGTCCATAGGCGGAACCAGGACTTGTCCGGCAGCGGCTCCGCGAGCCGTACGGACGCCTGGCGCCACCGGTCTGCTGTGGAGCTGTTGATTTGCGCGGGGTCTGGTCGTCCGGGATTGAGCAGGGCGACGCCTTTTCGGAGGCGTGCCGTGCTTGTCCCGCCCAAAGCCCCGGGCGCGAGCAGAAGGTCACTGCCGTCGATGATGACCCCGAGGAGCTGCGCTGTTGCCCAGTCGCCGTGGCTGAGCCAACGTTGTGCGGTCATTGCTGTACTCCGATCCATTCGATGTACCACCGCTGTTGGGAGGTCAGTCGGGCGGGCAGGTTTGCATCCTGAACGAGAGCGGCCGGGTTCACATCGATGTTTTGACCGTTGGCAAGAGAGGTGCCTGGCGGGAGCGGCACCACGAGGCGGAAGCGGCCAGCCTCCGCCCGTTCGACGTAAGGCATCCCGTCGAGGATCGCCGCTCGAAAGGTAGGCGAGGCGGCAGCCTCGACAAGGCGTGTTCCCGCCACCCGTGCCAGGTAGACCGGCACGTCCCCAAAACCGGCCTCTGCCGTGTCCACCTCGGTCCACACAGCCCACGGCTGGCCGCTGGACGCTGACCGCACCTGCCAGCCAGTCCGGCCAGGAGCGGTGCTTCCTGCCGATGAATAAGGCGTGGGCGGCGGATTAAGCAATCGACGCAGGGTCGGATCGGGAACCGTGACGAGCTTGCATCCTTGCACGCTTACCTCGCCGAGTATGACGTCGTACCCTTCCCGCGCAGCTTGTGTTTCCAGCCACGCCACAGTCGGGGCATCGGAACGACGCACGGCGCCCTGGGTATTGCACGAGCCGCCAGGGGTGCTCACGAAAGCCTCGGCCTCTTCGGTCCAACGGATCACGAGGGCGAAGACGACCGGTTTGCCGTCCGGCCCTGCGGCGACCGGCGGAACGGGGACATTCGTCGACTCAGTCACGACGAGTTCCCGGCCCGAGGAATCCAGCGCGTACCCAGGGGAAAGGGCGACTGAGATCCCGCCCCTGGCTCCTGACACGGCGAGGCCTTGGCAAATTCCCCATCCGTGCAGCATGCGGTGATGGAGGCGGCGCAGACCGTCGTCGACGTCGTGCTGCATCCGAAGGTCATTCGCATCCAGTACCTGGCCGGGTAGGAACACGGGGCGGTTGGTGCCGGGCAGTGGGGCAGCGGAAGTAGTCATTACCACTCCTATGGGTTGGGGAGGGACGGCCGCTCGGCCGGCAGTAATGCGATCCACGACAGCGCGTGTGGGGCAGTGAGCACAACGGTGCGAGGTGGGGCGGCTCTGACGGGTACGCTGTGCCGGACCACCAGGTCAAAGCCCGAAGATTTCAGCACTGTGACGTCTACAGTCGTTCCCGTCGTCGAACTCCTTTCCGGCGGTCCAGCTACGAAGGCGATCACAGCGGGTGGGGAGGGGAACCGATGGGCGGTAAGCGTGACGTGCACTTTCCAGAGTGAAGAGTTGCCAGTTGCGGGTGCACCCCGGGCGACCGTGCCGGCCACCTGGCGGGCCGGGCCAGGTCGGCGGAGCCAGTCGCGGTCTCCATCGCCGACGACAACGGCGCCGGTGGAGTCCACTTTGCCCAAACGAATGTCGAGGTCGTGCACCCTGGCCGCATCACGCAACCGAACTGTCGCGCGCGGGCCGTCGCCGCAAAGCACGAGAACAACAGCAGTGTCGGTGCCCTTCGCGAGTGTGGTTGTAAATACGTGGTCGAGCACGGCGATACGGCCGCAACGGTCAATGCCGCAGCCGGGCGTCACAGTGAGCCTGCCGCGCGCATACCGTAAGTCAAGGCCCGCCGAGCAGCCCCACGTGTGATGCGCAGCGATCTGGTGCTGGGCGAGGCGACGCGCGGGCAGCATTGGCGCGTCGCGCAGATCGCGGGCGAGCAGCCACTCACCATGAACATGCGTCAACCGCATTGGGTCGG
Source organism: Arthrobacter oryzae (assembly GCF_030812315.1). Classification (GTDB taxonomy): domain Bacteria; phylum Actinomycetota; class Actinomycetes; order Actinomycetales; family Micrococcaceae; genus Arthrobacter; species Arthrobacter oryzae_B. The sequence continues at coordinate 17,835 of NZ_JAUSSM010000022.1, forward strand.
TCACGGCTTTCTCCTCCCTGGTTCCGTCGATAGATTCACTGCCCCGGCGATTACTAGTTGCGTGGGGCAGATCGCCACGTCGTCACAGCTCCCGGCTGATGGTTCCCGCCTCAAAACCAGACCCTCGGCGTGGTCGACTCCCGCGACGGAGTCAAGCAGTTGCAGCACTTCGGTGCGCCGCACCGTGCGGCCGAACGGCCAGCCACGGCCGGCCGATCCTCCGGTCACAGGGTGCAGAAATGCCCGCACCGCCACGGACGCTGCCTCGGCCACCTGTGGCCCGTCTGCTCCCGGGAACAACACCAGCCGGGCATCTACCCCGACCCTCACGTAATCGGGTCCGACGACGAAGAGGCGCGTGCCTAGGGTTCGCTTCGCCGTCAGCCAGGCCCGCACCGCAGCCAGGAGGCCTCTGGTGGGCTGCGGCCGGGCCATAGGCAGGTGGGGCACGACCACTATAGTGACGCATCCGTCCGCTCGAAGGCCGGGCAGGCGCGGGTCCACATCAGTCAGGGCGCGGGCGCGCCAGAGCACGGTACCGGGTGTGGCGAGGGCAAGGCGCTCCAGGTCTGGGCCGGTAACACCTCTTTCCGGCACGTCCAGTCGTCGCACAACGGAGAGCGGGAGCTCGTCGAGGTTTGTGGCACCGGCGCGGTGAAGCGCCTGTGTCAGCCGGTCGTGCACCCATAGCGCCCGTTGGGCGCGGGCGGCGACTTCGACTGTGGCTTCGGCCTGCGATCCCGCGTGCAGTCCATCGATGAGTTCCACCCGTATTTTGGTGGCGTTTGCATCGAGGAGTCGCCGCGTTCGGTCGTCATTCCGTACTGTGAGGGGCAAGGGAGGGCGGATGTTCCCGAGGCCTGCGGCGACTGCGTAGCGGCCAATGGCGAGCACCGTCCATCCAGGGGCAAGTGTGCGCCCGGTACGCCCGTTCCCAAGACGTATGGTTGCCGCGTCATGGTCCAGCTGCGCTGCGAGATCTCCCGGCGCCGCGGCGCCAAGGTCAGGCAGGATCCTTATTGGTTGAGATGATCCGTCGGGGGCCACCGCCCACAGCTCGGGGAGCGGCTGACAGGCTCGATGCGGGAGGGTGAACGTTTCGTCGGGAATCCCTCTTGCTGGCCCGAGAACGACGATGTCAGCTGACAGACGGCCGGGAGCGGAGCCAGCGGGAGGGATCCAACCGGAAACGGCGACGACGGGGGCGGAGGGCACTCCTGTCGGTGGGTCCATTCGCAGCAGTGTGAGTGTTCCCTCAGGTGAAACGACGACGGAGAGTGCCGCCTCGTCCAGCGGGGAACCAGGAGTAGGGGTGCCGAGGACGGTCGCAGCGGCCGGCACCGGGAGTGTGCTCGAATAGGGTTGGGCGGCGACTGCGATGCCGACATCCACGTGCACCGCGCGCAGTCGTGGTGCTGCGTCGTACATGCCTTCGGTCAACCTGCAGCGCAGCCAGCAGAGGGAAGGGCCCGCCAGAGCACCGTTGCCCTGGTCCCCGAGGGGCGCTGCGGGCACCAGGGCGGGGATCATTATCCGCACCCGGCCACTGCCCCTCACCGCCGCGTCATCGCTGACGCTGGCAGCTGCGACAGTAATCCATGCCGTTCCGTCCCAGAATTCCCAAACGGAGCGGGCTGAGTGGTGGAGTGCCGTCGAAGCAGGGATCTCCGGGACATCGAGTCCCGGTGCGCTCACGAGCCAGAGATCGAGGAGGCCGGCCGGCAGGGCGGCTGACGCTGGCGCCAGGCCGACCAGCAGGCAGTCGCCGGGCGCAGGATCGGGGCCGAAAGGTTCGACGGCCTGCCCTGCGGCGAGTGCTGAGGTGAGGTCGGCGCACCCGGTGCGGTAGCCCTCGGCGTCGGCGGATGCGGTGGCGCTAGCGACCGCCCCGACCGTAGCTCCGCTCACGGCGACATCGTCGAGCAGCGTGAGAGGGAGGTTTTCACCCTCGCGCACGCCGATAATCTCGAGTCCGCGTGGCACCGTGAAGGGCAGGACGCCCCCAGCAGTTACCGAGAGGCGAACCAGGCAGGTTGCAGGTTCCGCCGGTCGTGGGGAGTAGCCTACAAGCGCGAGCAGCAGGCGGCGCTCCCTGTCGGTTATGGCGCTCGTGCGGTAGCTCTCGGCCTCGGTGAGCCAGGACAGCAGCTCGAGGATTGCTATTCCGGGGTCGCTCGCGTTCTGGTCTGTCCAGTCGGGCGCGACGAGTGGCAACTGTGCACGCCCTTGGCGTACGAGATCGTCCCAGCGCAGCGTGTCGAGTCTCGGCGGGAAGAGCGGCATCAGGCACCTCCGCCCAGACGGATGACGATGCGGCCTGCGCAGAGGACCTGGTCGGCGCGTATGAGGGCGGCGTCTCCGGCCGGCACATCGTCGCGGGTAAGAACGAGATTCTCTACGGTGTCGACGCCGGGTACCGATTCAATGACCCTTGCAATGTCTGAAATGTAGGCGCTCCTGCCGAATTCCCAGCCGCGGCCCTCAAAGCCTCCGTTAAGGGGATGCATAAATGACTCCAGTGTGGATTGCGCGCGTTCCCGTACCGGACCGGCATCGTTTGCTGCAACGGGCAGCACAGTTGCTGCGATACCGACAGGTACGTATTGAGGCCCTTCGACGGTTACGTGCCGTGCGGCAACCGCGGGGGAGGCATTGACGATGGCCGCGCGCACCAGGGCGAGCAACGCCGCTCCTGGCTGAGGGCGTGCTGCTCCATCCCGGGGAACAATAACGACCCGTACTTCGCCTGCCGAAGGGCGGCCAAACCGGTCCTTGGCACCCACCGCCCGGGCCCGCACAACAGCAGGACTGCACTCAACGGCGACAGCCTCGACGTCCTGTTGGGTAAGTGCCAGGCGGCGGTGACGCAGCAGCGCCGGTCCGCGTATCAGTGCCGCAGGGAGAGGTTCGATGTCGGCGCCGCCGGAGGCGCCCTCCGGATTTGTGACGCCGCCGACGGCTACGGCGCTAAGAAGCTGGGTGATCACATGGGCCTGCACGTTGCCCATGGCTCCATCGCAGGTTCGGTAGGTGCGCAGACGGGTGTTGTCCCGCCCCTCCGGCAGTGCCCGTCCGTGGCCGAGTCCTCCGAAAATGAATCGGCCCTGTGCATGGTCTACTACGTAGACCCGGTCGGTAGGACCGGCGGAACCCAAAGACGGGACCGGCGTCCACGGCACCCAGACCTCGCTGACCCGTCCGGTGCCCTGGTCGTAAACGAGACGGACCCGCTGCGGATCAACACCGTCGGCCTGCAGGGTACGCTCAAGCGCATCGTGGTCCAGGTCTGCCCGGTCACCGTCAAGCTCCCGCACTTCCAGGTCGGGGTCTGCGGCTACGGGGGAGCGACGTGACATGAGCATTTGACTGGGTGAACCATCGCCGGAGCCGATGAGTTCATCGTGTATGGTCTCTGCTTGTTCGATTTCGACGGCGTGTGCGGCGAGGCCGGTCAGGGTGACTAGGGGGGCCGGCCGCGTGCGGTCGAAGACCGCACGCACCCATGTTCGCGGAACGCCGAAGCGTGCAGGAGGGGACGGCCGCAGTTGACCCCCTGTGTAAGCTCGCGACACCGGGAAACGGCATGTAACAGTTTCTCCGGCAACAGAGGAAACCACTATCGGTTCCTGACCCTGCAGATCCGTGAGCAGAAGCTGCTCGCCGGGGGCGAAACGCAGGGCCGCGCCGGGACCCTCGAGCGCAATGCGGGTTCCGCGCGCTTCGGAAACGGTGACACCGGGCGTCCCTGTCGTGCCGGGCCAAATCAGCCCGACGATTCCGGTGCGACGAAGGCCGTCGGTGCCGTCGTCGGTGGCCAGCCGCACCCAGACGTTCCCATCGAAGCCTTCCCAGATTGGACGGTAGGAGGGCTCCTGCATCGACCCGGCGGCCCGTTGCATCCAGATGCTGATGCGGTCGGCTGGCAGGTCCCCGTCGAATCCAAGGTAAAGGGTGGGAGCGGTCTCGAGCATCGGAAGGAAGGGGGAGGCACCCGGTCCTGGCCATGTCACCGCCCTGGTGAGATCCCGCCAGTCGTGGTTGTCGTCAATGATGACGCCGCCGGGATCAAGGGCGTCCGAACGGTGTTGATAAAACACCTGGATGCTGTCGAGCATGGGTGCCCGTGGTTCGACGACCGGCAGGAAGTTGAGTACTCCGGATTTGTCCGTCCAGCTCACAAGTCGCAAGTGCGAGAATGAACCAGCCGCCAGTCGCGCCCGCATCCAGCGGCGAACGTCACCATCGATGTCTACCTCTGCCATGTCGCTTGGCACGGTGAACCGAAGGGACCCGGAGGCCTGTAAGGCGAGGACTTGCGCGTCGCCCTTGACCCCAAGAGCCCTCCAGCGTGAGCCGTCGTGGTACTCCCACGCCACGACCGGGGCCGTGAGCTGCGTTGTAGACGTACCGAGCACACCCTTAACCAAGTCAGTGGGATTGAGGTTCTTGAGGGTGTCCCTAACGGATTGCACGGCGGTGATGGCGCTCCCGATCCCGGACTTTGCCCCGTTGATGCGTGCCTTCACTTGATTTTCGAAGTCGACGGGGTCCATCGCGAAGATCGAGGCCCTCGCTCCGGCTGGCAGGAATGGTGATGCGGCCCCGAGCAGCGCCCCAAGCGGCCCGTTGAGCGCCAGTACCGCTGCGGTAACATCGGCGTCCGAGCCGTTGGTGATGGCTGTCTCGAGTGCGGTCCGCTGAAGGCTGATGGCTGATCCGCCGTCGGCGAGTTGCCCTGCCGCGGAAGCAATTCCGAGAAGCACCCGCGCGATCTCCTTCGGAGTGAGCTCCAGAGCCGTTCTGGCACCTAGAGCTGATGGTTTGGCGTCCGCGGCTGCGATCGCTTCGTCCAGCTTTTGACGCGCGGTCCCTACTTGGCCCCAGATTGCATGATTGGGACCGGCGGCAGCTTTAAGTGCCGTCAGCGCGGTTTGAATGGTGGAGCGCACCCCCGCGTACCAGACGGTTGGATCGGTGGACAGGAGCGTCGGCAGGGGCGGGTCGAGCGCGTTTTTCGCACTCGCAAGGGTTTCCAGGGCGCTTCCGGGTCCGTCCTCGAGCTTCTTTATGAGCGAGGCGATGAGTTCCTGGGCGGCCTGGACGCTGCCCTCCTGCTTGCCGCTGAGACCGTCGGCCTCCTCGGCTGCGGTGACAGGGCGCTCGAGCACAAGTGTCACGCGCGAACCGGGACGCTTCGTCGCCGTTTCGTTCGCGAAGAGGAATGCGGTTCCTCGTACCGGCGCCGGTCCCAGCGGGGCGAAGGTCTTTGACAGGTCGGCCTCGCGCTGGTCCGCGATCGCTTTATCCAGCACCAGCCCCGCCGCGACCGTCACGTCGAACACCGTGCCGGGATCTGCGATTTGCGGATCGGTAAGTTCTTCCGGGCTCTTGAAAGCCACCTGGCGTGGATCGTTGGCAGGAGGCATGCCGCTGTCGATCGGGTCCCGTGAGGGGTCGTGGCTGACGCCGATTTGGATGCTGTGGCCGGTCAGGGTTCCCGGCAGTGCGATCAGGGTGTTGTCGTTCTGTGCGGTTTCTGTCTTGCTCGTTGCCGTGTTCTGGTCAGGCAGGAGGTAGCGCTGAATTTTCGCTGTCTTGGGGACCTCTGGCCACCAAATCCGAAGTGAGGCTCCGGCGCCGACTTCCGTCGTACGGCGCAGCATCAAGCGGCGGTGTTCGTTCACCACGCGAAGGCGCACGCGGGATATCGTCGGAGGCGGGCTTCCCGGGTGGAGGTGTAGCGGGGCGGCCAGCCGGCCACGGATCCAGCAGCTTGTGCGTCCATCGATGTCGAGCGGTGCGGAGGTTGCGCACGGCGCGACCAGCCGAATAGTGCCGGACCGGGTGAGCCCGGACGTGCCGTCGATGGAGTCGTCTGCACCGGCATCCTGGGGTGAAGCAGCGAGGGCCGTGAACTCGCGCCAATCGTGACCGTCCCACCATGCCCAGTCAAGCGCCAGGGGAGCGGGCGCGGCGACGGCTAGCCCGATCTCCAGTTCGACCACAGCGCGTCCGTCGAAAGCGAGCACGGTGTCATGGCCGACGTATAGGTGGCGTTCGACGGGGAGTGCGTCGGCGAATATGTTCACCGGGCGGTGCGCCAGGAGGTCGGCGGAGTGATCGTGTTCCGCGTCCTCGGCGGGTAGCACGCTGTGTGCTTCGACGATGGTGGCCGATGTGATGGCCACAGTGTCCCGGGTTTCGAAGACCACGGGAGTGTCGCGTCCCGGCACGGAGGCGCCGATGCGAGTGCCAGCCGGGACCCGGGCTCCGGGGGTCCCGGGGATACCAGTGAGCAGCACATGGGTGCGGGCGCCTTGAGCGGGTAGCTGGGAGACGCCGAGCTGGTCGAGCATCACGGCCGCGCGATGGTCCGGGACCTGGGAGAGACGCTGTTGCAGGAGTTCAAGGTGACCGGCGAAGATGTCGGCGAGCCCATGGCCGACCCCTCCGGGGGCCGGTTGCCAGTCCGGCGCCCAACCGGTGCGATCGGCCAAAATCGACGCGAGGATGGCAGCGCGGTTGCGTTGGAGCAGCAGGTCAGAGCCCGGAGGAACGGGTGTTGGATAGGCCTTCGGCGGGGCTTGTCGATTGTCGGTGTTCACTCTCGGCCTCCCTCATGGAGGAAGAACGGGTAGACGAGATTGTAGAACGTGTTCGTTGCTCGGATGGTGTAGCCGATCTTGAGATTGAGGCGGCCTGAGCGAGGCTCGGTCGTGACCACCGTCACCTCCGTGATATCGATTCGGGGCTCCCACTGCAGCAGGGCGGTTTCGACGCGGTGCCTGATGAGCGCGTTGGTGGTGGTGCTGACGGGTTCGAAGAGGAAGTCCTCCAGACCCGCCCCGAAATCGGGCCGCATCACCCGTTCCCCCCGCCGGGTGCCCAGGATGAGGCGGATGGACTGGCGGACCTTTTCGGCGCCGGCTTCACTTCGAATTTCATCTGCGGCGTCCAGCGTGATCGGGGACGACCACCCCCGTCCGAGGATGAGCGCGTCCGCGGTGGCGCCGAGGGGTTGCGTGCCCATGTCAGCCACCTACGATCACGGTCATGGCGCCCACCACAATGGGAGCTCCACATCCGGCCATGTCGCCGAGGCGAAGGCATGGCCGGCCGCCGATCAACACGGTGGCGCTGCCGGCTGTGAACGGTGTTGGGGGGTGGCTGGGTGGCGGGGGGAACGCGCAGGCGTGCATGTCCCCCAGTACGGCGGCGGGCAATCCGACGATGAGTACTGTGCTGACGCCGGGGCCGGTAACGCTTCCCGGATGACCGGTCACATCGGTGATTCTCGCTGCGGGGGGCATTCTCCCGCTCCCTTCACTGGCTGTCTGTCTGGATGCTCGTGCAGTGGACCGTCCATCAGTTGATAGTCACCAGCCCTCCCTTGACCTGGCAGGTCGCGTCGGCGCTGAGGCTCGCAGTGGCACCGGACAGGTCGAGCGTGACGTCACCCTTCACGGAAGTCTTCTTCGCGGACAGACTTGAGGAGACGGCACCGGTGAGTGAGGCTGCGCCCGGCAGCTCGAGCTTGAGTGAGCCGACGCCGCCGGCGAGTTCGATCGTGATGCCGTTGATGCTGATCGTGAGCTTGTGCCCGGCGACGTGGGTCATCGTGATTGATTGCTCGAGGTCCTCGAACACCATTTCGTGGCCGGCGGGAGTCTTCAGCACGCGCTTGGTGATGGCATCTGTCGGCAAATCTGTAGGCGGCCGGTTGTTCAGGTCCCAGATGCTACCAACCACGACCGGCCAGGTAAGGTCACCGTTCTCGAAGGCGACGATCACAACGTCGCCGACCTGGGGGATGCACCAGAGGCCGTAGCCGTCACCAGCGAAGGGGGCGCATACGGGCGCCCACGGCTCGATGTCGGGGATGGTCGGGAACTTCAGCTGCACCCTGCCTTGACCGGTGAGATCCAGGTTCGAGGTCACCTGTGCCCGTATGATGCCGAGGTGCTTGCTGTCGGTCGGCTCGGTGGCGCCGTCATTCATAAGGTCGAAGAATCCCATTGCTGTCTCCTTGTCGTTACCTTCCGGGCTGGGACCTGGTCTGCATTCTGATCGGGTCGGGAAGTACCGGGGGCGAGAGCAGACCGCCCTGGACACGCACGGCTCCTTGAGAGGTGGGGGGGATGGACCCGAACCAGATCTCTTTGCGTACGTCAAAGGTGGTGTGCCAACCGGTCGAGTCGACGGTCTGCACGGCTGAAGTCACCCTCCACAACCCGCCGTAGGTCTCCCCGACGCCTTCAATGCGCAGCACGTGCCCCGCTCGGATCGCGGCGTTGCCCACACAGGATCCGGTTGCCGTGATTCGGCGGTTGAGTAGCGGCAGCAACTTGCCGAGTACGACGCGGGCTGCGTTGGCGGGGGAGAGTGCCTCGTCGAGGAACATGACTTCCTTCGCCTTTTCGTCATCGACTGGGCGCCCGAATCCCGGGGCTATCTGCACGTCGAGGGCTTGCCGGTCCCAGTCATAGCCGACGCTGATGGTGAGCTCGACGCGTAACGAGGGTATCCAGACGCGAGCCGTGACCCGTGCGATCTGCCCGACCGTGCTTACCCGCGGCGTGAAGTCCAGCAGCGAGTGCCCATAGCGCAAGGTCACGTCCGGGGCGAGATGCGCTCCGGGCGACATGAGCGACAACACGAGACCCCCCGGGCTCGCTTTGTGGTCAATGACGATCTCCCAGGCGTTTTCGGCCGCGATCCTCTTGAGCAGGTCCAGAGACGTTTCGCCGGCTTGTTCACGCACGATCCGCTGGCCCATGGTCGGGTCATCGACGGCTTCCACTGCGCTGAGCGCCGCGGACAGCAGTGACCCAAGGGGGTCAATGGTCGGCAGCAGACCGTGCTCGACCGCGAGAAGCGGCGCTACAGCAACGTCGGGCAGCGGCATGATACCGATTTGCGGGATCTTCACCCCGAACCACCGCGATGGGGATGCCGCTGCGAGCCGCGTCCGACGATCCTGGGCGATGACGGTCAGGGTCGGGATGCCGGAACTCGGGAAAGCCGCCTGGCTGCCGACGACCTCGCCGGCGAAGATTCGCTCGGGCTCTTCGGGTGAGTAGCCAAGCCACAGTTCGATGGGGGTGTCCAGTCGCATCACATCGTCATCGAGCCAGCGCAGGCCCTCATTTGCGAGTATGACCTCGAGACGGTCGGCGTCGCCGAAGCCACACGTGGCGCTCACTGACGTGATTGAACCGCGTAGGGCCGCCGGTGCAGGGCGCCCAGCAATCTGCATCCTTATCTCGGGAGCATAGTTCGGCGCGATGCTCACGATGCATCCCTTGCCTGCCCGGCGTTGTGCACGACCCCGGTCGTGGGGTCGGTGTAGGGCAGCCGGGGCAGAGACAGCGTTTCGCCAACGACGAGCCTTCGCGGATCGGTGATGCCATTGCGAAGGGCTATTGGTCGCCAGGCTGTAGCGTCGGCGTATTCCGCGTGTGCGATCAGAGGCAGGGTGTCTCCCTCGCCAATGGTGTGCACTTTGGTGAAGTCAACGGTCTGTCGCTTGATCTCCCTTGCCTCCAGCTCGATGTTGCGGTACTCGCTGAGGGTGATCGTTAGCCGGGCTCTTATCGGCGTTCCGTCAGATCGGAACATCACGTATCGCTGCGCGGTTTTCGTGATCACGCAGGTGAATGTCAACTGGCCCCAGCTGAAAATGACCGGTGGAGGGGCGTGCAGGGTGGCGTCGATGTCCATGAGAGAGGTCACCTGCTGCACGAGCCTCCGGACGTCGCTGCCCGGTCCGCCCACTGGGCTGGCCTCGGTCGTGTCCACGAGCAGTTCCATGTCAAGCGTTTGGGCGTTGCCGTGCAAAAACTGCACGACGGGGGCCGAGAGTCCAGGCACGGCAAGCTGGGCGAAGTTCGATTCGCGGTTGAGCGTGTACTCCTCCGGATTGAATTGCACGCTGATGCGTGCACCGGTGACGGTATTGGTAAGGGTTGCCTTTTCCAGCCCGGTCATCCCACCCACCCCCTGCGTTCTCGGGCGGCGATGAACCGCCGGTCGATCTCGCGCACGACGTGGTCGACGACCACGGGAAGGTCACGGGATGTGAGGGCCCCGGAGCTGTAATGTTCCGCGGTGGGGGAGCTGTCGCCCCAATAAGCCCGTAAGGCATTTGAACCTGCAGCCTGAGACGGCATAGACGGACTTGCCGAGCCGGGGGCAGGATCCGGCGCCGCACTCTGCGGACGCCGCTGCACCATGGGAACGAGGGACGGAGCGCTACCGCCGGTCTCCGCGTCGGGCTGCGCGCCGCGCCGCGCCGCTGTACTCTGCGGCGGGGCGCCATGGGGGAGGGGTGGGGCTGCGCGAAAATGAACCACTTGCTGGACAAGGGACAGAACCGGCGGCGCGGGGCGGGGCGTCGCTCGTTCGCGGCCACTTCGGGCGGAGCGTCCGACGTCGATCGGGCGCCATTCGTTCCCCGTGGGACGCACATGTAGGGTCATCGGGAAGCTCAGGGCCAGGCTGAGCCCGACGGATTGCGCCTGCGTCTCGGTGCGATGCCAGTGGTGACGGACCAGCGGTGGCAGCGGTCGTAGCAACACAGCCTCCATCCGGGACGGCCGTGTAGATCGGCGCGGTTCGCGCGCAGGGGCGGAACGGGCGCGAATGGAGGTTGCGAAGAGGTTGGTCCGCTCCGTCGGAAGGACCTGGCCGATCAAACGGTCTGCGAACGGCTGCGGTGTGGACATCTCAACTTCCTTGGGCGCTGTTGAGTGTCGTGTTTATGGTCGAAACCTCGCTGACCCATGCCCGTCGCTCACGGTGGGGCAGAGCGAGCAACTCGGCGAGCGGCCAGTGCAGGTGGTAGGCCAGGTATGCCATCTCGGTCCTTAGCTGGCTGACCGGATAGGCTCGGGTTCCCCCAGGCGGTCGCGGTTCGGGTGAACCTCCTCGCCGCATGAGGGGCAAAATAGGCGCGCCTCATCGCTGGATCCGTCGACGTCATTGATCCGGTTGTACATCTCCTGCAGGTGCGCGAGATCGGCCGCAAACAGTGACTCTATGGTGCGGGGGGTGATGGGTTCGATTCCCTCCAGTCGCGTGATTACACGGCTGAGCAGGAGAACTGTGAGGTATGCGTTGTTGCGTTGCACGCGTGGATCCTGCAGGGGCAGGATCTCGTCGGCTGCAGTGGCGAGCCGCATTGTTCCCTCCCGGTGCAGGGATCCGTCCTCGCCCAGCAGACCTACGGGAAGGATGAATTCGTATTCGACCTGGACCATGTCAGCTCACCCGTTCCAGTCCCTCGTGAACGATCTCGACGCTTTCGAGGGCAACATCGCTGGCTTCTGCCGAGAGCGACGGGCCCGTGTACTTACTCGGCCACGCGCGGACGAAATTCCAGCGGGCTACTTCGGTACCGCGGCGGTCCAGAAGCACTACGGAACCGTTGCGACGGTCGATGGTGCCATCGACAACGGTCTTGTGCCACTGGTAGAGCTGATCATCGATCGTCATTCCCCAGCGGAGCACGAGGTTGGCATGCTTGGTTTGGCCCGCGAGTTTGTGCGGAGTGGTGTTTGCCCCGCCCTCACGGTGTTCGACAACGTCGATCGTGGAGTCGAGGCCGGACACCTCGTGGAAGGCAGCACGGGCGATGTTGTCAATCTCTACGAGAAAGTTGAAGTTGACGTACGGGTCTTGCACGTTGCCGGTGGTCATCATGGGCTCCTATTTGCGATGATTCATTGATGGTGGGCGGTCCTAGGTCAGGATTCGGCGACCTCGGCTCCGCCGTCCCAGATACCGATCCGGACGATAATGAACTCTGCCGGGTAAACCGGCTGGATCCCGATTTCGATGTAGAGCCGGCCGAGCTTACGCGTCGAGGGCGGATTGAGGGCCTCATCGATCCGTACGAAGAAGGCGTCCTTAGCATCAGCCCCGAACAACGCGCCGTCCCGCCACACTCGAGTCAAGAACTCGTTGAGAGTTCGCTTGAGTTTTTGCCAGAGGAACAGATCATTCGGTTCGAACAGGCTCCCGGTAAGGCTCTCCTGGATCGACTCCTCTATGAAAAGGAACAGCCGGCGGATGTTGATGTACTGCCAGTTTCGATTATTCGCCGTCGTTCGCGCTCCGAAGACAACGGGCTGCCCGCGGCCGGGCAGGATACGAAGGGCGTTTACACCCTTCAGGTTGATGAGGCCCTGGTCGATGTCGGACATACGCCATTCCAGGCCGACGGCGCCAGCAATACCAACGTTGGCAGGGGCCTTGTGGACCCCACGGGTCTGGTCTGTCTTCGCGAAAATACCAGCAACGTGGCCCGACGGAGGCTGAGGAACAACCTGCTGGCGAGACGGATCTCTGGCCGTGATCCACGGATAGTAAAGCGCCGCGAAACCCTTATCGAGGGTGCCTGTGACACTGTCGCGGTGGGTGAGCACTTTCGGGATATCGTAAGCCTTTGGCGCGTCCAGGATTGCGAACCGGTCGAACATCTTCTCGCAGTGCTCGACTATGGCTTGCTGAGCGTTGACGTCGGTAAGGCCAGGCGCAGCCACGAGGCTTACTTCATCGATTGGCTCGAGCGCTTTCAGGTGCGTGGTGATTTCCAACCTGACATTCTCCCAGGCCTGGACGGGGTCGTCGTTGGTGGCGCCCGTGATATCTTGCTGGCCGGCGACGGGGCGAGGATCACCCGCGGGGACGATATTGAGGTCGACCGACACGCGAGCGTAGGGGTCGTCCACCGCGGTGCCCCACCAGGACGGGTGGGTCGGGGTCGTCGACAGCCCGGTGTACGTACGGAGCACCCCCGCCGGGTCGGTGATCGCCAGATCGAATTCGGCGGTGGCAATCGTTGTCGACCCCACTGCGAACGTCCCGGTTATCGGCGTAGTCAGAGTGATACTGTCGGCGCCAACGTCAGCGGCGATGCCCCAATGCGTATTCCCGCCGTCGGAAACGGTGATCACAGAGCCGACAGGCGTGAGTGCACGCAGACTAAGTGTTCCGGGCACGTCTACCCGGATCCTTCGATCACCAGTGGCCAGGTCCGCCGTGGTAATTTCCGCCCATTCGCCGGCAGGCGGGGCTGCGGGAGCGGCTGCGGTGAGTTCGATGGACTGGGCCGCCGTGCTCGCGATCGTCAGCCGGGGAGATTTTGTGGCTCCCTGGGAGAGGATCACCAAGTCGCCCACCTGGAACTTGTCGGAGGACGCAACGGTGAGCCTCCGGCGAGTAGCGTCGACGGCGGTGATGGTTGTTTCTGCTTTATGGGTTTTCAGCGTGGTGCCAGCGCCTGCAGCGCTGAGTGCCGCTCCAAGCACGCTTGATTCCGTCACGGCGACCTTTCCCCCCTGGCCGGCGGCGCCGTCCGCAATGGAGGTGATGGTCGCAAGTGTCGCGCCGCCTGTGCGCGCGGTCAGCGTCACCTGCGCAGCGACCGCCGTACTCACCCGCATAATGTACGCAGTCGTTCCGCCGTTACGAAAAAACCCTTCGACGGCCAGCGGCAGATAGTAGGGAATAGATGCCAGGAGCGGCCCGCCAAACTTCTCCGTGAAAGCATCAATGCTCGTAATAAGCGTCGGAACTCCGCTCGGCCCACGCTCGGCGATGCCGATAAAGGCGGCCCGGCTCGTCGAAACCCCCTCGATTGGAGCAGCAGGTTCCGTCTCATCGATATACACACCGGGGTGCAAGACTTGGATCGCCATGGTGTTGTTCCTTTCGTGCGTCTCTAGCGGGGCTGGAGTCAGGTGAATGTGAGTTCGAGGGGTGGCGGGACCGGCGAGGGTATCGTCAGAGGCTTGGGCGCGGACGGCGGGAACCCGGCGGCCCGGGTCGCGAGCAGATAATCACCAGGCACTATGCCGTCGAGCACAAAGCGGCCGGAGTCGCTCGTGATGGCCCGGCCCATCAGGGCCCCCGCCAGGGTGCTGAGCGTAACGACCGCTTCGGCGATGGGCACCGGGGAGCCCGCATTAGCGCCGGTGCCATCCAGCACGTGGCCCCCTATGGTGACAAGGGTCTCGGCGCCGTTCGCATCCGGCACCGGAACGCCTCCTCCGATGCTCGTAACAAGGCTCGTCACGATGCCTTCGATCAGCATCGGGGACGGTGATACCGGCACTGTAACGGCTATCCACGCCACGGGGCGCCACGGGGAGGTCCTGCCCATGGTTCCCCAGAACTCTGCGATTTTGGTGAAACCCTCCGGAGGAAGGATGTCGGTATCGAAGGAGTCCTCGCGCCAGTCGGCCGGCAGGGATGCCAGCTCACTAGGTAAGAGCACCTCCGCCGGTGTGAGCTGGCCGCGTTCGAGGAGCGCCACCACGACCTGGCCGAGCAGGGCGTGCTCCAGGGAGGCGGCCGCTACGGCTTCGGACTCCTTGGCGCTGTTCCAAGCGCTGAGCAAATAGTGGCAGGTCATGAGGAACGGGGCGTGCCATCGCCGTAGCGGATCCCGTTCGACACGGATCTCATTGGAACGGTGGTGGCGGTCTTCCCGCAGGTCGACGAGGGCGCAGTTGAGCCAGACTCCCGTGCCCGCGCCGACGCGTTGCCGCCAATCATCATTAGGCGGCTGGAAGCCGATGCGAGCGGCGAGGGATGGCACGGCCGCCACGATGGTCTGCCGCAGCACGAGGTCCAGGGAGTCGATCATGGCGTCGTCTCCAGAATGGCGCTGTACCGCGTGAGGTGCGGCGCTGGCCTAACCACGGTGGCGAAACCGAGGATTCGCGACTGCGAGCCTAGGTGGCGGAGTGGGCCGAGAGTCGGGGGGAAGAGGCTATCGAACATTACTACTGCACCGATTTCATTTTCCGAAGGTCAAGGAACAGTGTGATTAGTGCGCCCTCGTACATGTCGTAGTCAATGTTGTCGACGGTGTACTTCCACTTGGTCTTGTTCTTGACGACCATGCGCTTATATATCGGTCCCTGGTCGCCCACTTTGGACTCCTTGACCGCTTCCTCGGGCGCCTGGACAACAATCACGGGGAAAGTGTGACGCTCGCCGGTATATTTGAATTTCCCGCTCAGCATGAACTCTTGATCAGGCTTCTCTCCGTTGTAGCCTGACACTTCCGTCCAGTCGTGCTTGGGTGAACTTGTCTTTCGATCCGTTTTTTTGCGTGACTTGTGGGTTTTGCGGGTACCCGTCTGGTTCTTAGAACCGGGTTTCCTACCACCATCGTGGTCCGTTTTGCGGTTGCCGCCCTTGTGGCCATTCCCGATAGCGTCGGTCGTCGGTGGCTTACTTGCGGCCGGGCCGGCGTCGGGTGTTCCGCTGGTGACTTCCGGCGATGGGGGTGACTCGCTGGCGTTCGTCGTCTCGCCGGCTGCCGGACCGTTTCTGGAGGTCTCTGGCCCGAGACCACCGTCACTGGCCGAGATTTCGACGTCATCGTCGGCCGGAGAGCTCACCACTCCGCCGTCTACAGTTTCTTTTGCCGTGACGCTACGTTCCGTGCCACCGTCCGTCGTGACTTCGCTCGCAGCCGAGGTTTTCGGAACGCGGCCAGCCTCTTGTCTGCTGCTGGGCACGCCCGCCGCAACCAACCCCGCGGCCTCCGCCCCCTGCGGCGCTTCGGTACTGTTCTCGGTAGACCCCTCCGAACCGGCATCGACAGCAGTCGGTCGGCCTTCTGGCCTCGCCGTCGATTTACCCACCTCGTTTCCCCATGGGTCGCCCTCGCCACCCAACCCCCAGCTCAACCGGCCCAGAGCGAGATTTCGCAGCAGCACGATCACGTCGTAAGCCAGGCCCAGGGCGAACAGTATAGGGATAACCCGCGCCATCTGCTGGGCGGCTTTCTTGGCCATGGCGTTTGTCAGTAGTCGGAATACTCGCTTTGTGGACCCAGCTGCAATCTTGCCCCCGCGCGCCGTCAAACGACGCAACAGGCGCCCATCCTTCTTTATGCTGGTCCTCAACGCTTTAACATATTGGGAACGCTGAGCTGCACTGCGCTCTAGCCGCAACACCTGCGTCTTCAGCTCACGCAACATCGCCTTCTCAATGCCTCGCGGACGTCGGCCCTTATAGCGCTGACCAAGACGTTTGACCTGCGCCCGGGTTTCGGCAAGCTCCTTTTCAGCACGTTTGAGGGCGGAATCAGCCTTGATAAGCCTGTCGCCAGTATTCTCAATACGCTTGGCAACCTTCTGCGTCTCAATAAGGTTCTTTCGGAACTGCTGGAGGAGGGCGCGTTCCTTGCCCCTCAATAAGTGCTCAGGGGAAACCTGCCCCTTAACCTCAAGCGCGACATCGCTGCCGCTGAATCGAGTCAGGTCAGTTGACCATGCCTTAAAAGTGACGTTGACGACACCCAGCGATGCGATTCCGTTGGACGCCACTTCTCCTTCAAACCAACTATTCTCGAGTTTTGACCTGAACCCGAGGCCCCAAAGTCGGTCCTGCCACTCCCATGGTTGAAACTTGAGCACGTCGCTGGTCAATTTCAGCGTCAACTTGTCTGCGACCTCGATTTGCATCTTCGGTATGAGCTGCGTTGGGACGTTCGGATCCTTCCCTGCTCCGGCCGGGCTGACAGCCACCTTGACAGTGATGTCGGCATAACGATTCTTGAAGGGGATATTTCGGATGAACGGTAGGCGCTCGACCGGGACCTTATACTTCAGTGCTGGCTTGCTCGCAGATACTGTGTCTGGCTCCTGGTCCTCGGGGCTGTGCTGCGCTGTGTCGGGAGCAGCTGACAAGGGCGTCCGTGCAGCACGTCCTGCAACGACTTCCTGAGCGGCCTGCCCGGCTTGGTACTCCAGGACGGCCGCGCTGGCTTTCGGTCCGCGTTGGCGTTGTTGAAGTACGTGGGCCAGCTCGTGTGCCAGGAGATATTTACCTGCGTCACTGTTCGGCGCATACCGGCCCGGAGCGAAGGTTATGTGGTTTCCGCGCGTGAACGCCGCTGCGCGGAGACCCTGGGCGGTCACCCCGGCCGCTGCGTTGGTGTGAAGGCGTACGTCGGTGAAATCGGCGCCGAAGGCGGTTTCCAGCTTGCCGCGGGTCCCAATGTCGATTGCCTGGCCGGCGACCTGTTCAGGTGCCGGAGCATGCCCTGGTCTTCCTGACTTTTTCCAGAGCACTTCGCGCCAGTTCATGCTGTCGTCCGACTCGTACTCGTGGATCATGTTCGCAAGCACATGCCCCGAGGTTTTGGCCTTGGGGCCGTCGCCGGACCGGGCCGACGGAACATTCAGCCGCTTTGTGTCGGTCCTGCTTTCAGAGCTGGAACGGGCAAGAGCGTCACGAAAGGAGACTGCCTGTGGTGGGTGCAGGTCGGGCTGCACCTGTTTGATGCTAGAGGTCGGACGAGTGCTCGTTGTCGTCAGCGCGTGCGCGGAGGTCATGGTGCAGCGCCCTCAAAGAGGTTGAGCACGAGACCGAGCTTTGAATATTCGCGGCTGATGGCGCGGTCGAGGCACGCGCGGTCTACTACGGTCCCCTTCACCCTGGCGAGGTGCACTGCCGCAACAGCGATATTTCGAATGTGCCCGCCTGAAAGCGGGTGCTGCGCCGCGAGGCCGTCGAAGTCGATGCCGTCCTCGAGCGTGACGGGCGGCGGCCATATGGAGCGCCAGATGAGTGAACGCTGTGCAGCGTCCGGAAATGGGAAATGGATACAGAATGAAAGGCGGCGTGCGAACGCGTCGTCGAGGTGGCCTAGAAGGTTCGTCGCCAAAATAGCGACCCCCTGGTAGCTTTCCATACGTTGCAGCAAGAAGGCGATTTCGAGGTTTGCGTAACGGTCGTGAGCGTCTTGCACCTCGCTGCGTTTGCCGAAGAGGGCCTCCGCCTCATCGAAGAGGAGTACAGCATCGGACTGCTCGGCGGCCGCGAAGACTGCATCTAGATTACGCTCTGTCTCGCCGATGTATTTTGATACGGTTCGAGCAAGATCCACGCGGTACAGGGGCAGGCCTAGTTCACCAGCCACAAGCCTAGCTGCCATGGTTTTCCCCGTTCCGCTGGGGCCGGCGAAGACAGCCGTGACCCCTCGGGGTTGTCCGGGTTGCTCCCCGAAGCCCATCTTGGTGAGCACAAAGGCTCTGCCGTTCGCCTGTTCTACGAGGTCCGAGAGGTCTGCCCTAAGGGCAGGTGGCACCACGAGATGTGACCAGTCTCTGGATGTGTCCAGTCGGCTGGCCAACCGCGCTAAGTCGCGGTCGACGATACCGACAGCCGCCTCCGTTACGTCTTCTGCAGTTACTCCGGTGCTCTGCCCGTTGTACCGCCCACGAGCGCGGGCTATCAGCATGGTGGCAAGATTGCCAACCTCCTCCGTTGGTAGGTGTTCCCACCGAGCCATGCGTTCGGCTTCCGCCGGTGCGACGTGTATTCCCCGGCTGCGCAGAACGTTGACGAGGTGTGATCCGGTCGATGCTCCTGCAGTAGGTCGCACTATTAGCAGGTGAGCGTCGCGGTCATCGCCTGCGCCCGCATGGGGGTGGGCACCGACCACCACCGTTGTGGTTATGGGTTCCCAATGATGTGGGGGTACTGAGGCCACATCTCCAGTGACCACCACGACCGCCTCGCGTAGCAGAGCCTCTGCCGCGACCCTCACGGCCGAGGCAGGCGTAAGGAGGGTTCGAGCGTCCACCGCGAGGACTGGACGACGCGTGCAGGCCGCAGAATAGAGCGCAATCGCGAGCCCATCGGAGATCCGCTGGGTAAGCAAAGAGGTCGAGGTGGGGGTGTCAAGGCTCAGGCGACTACTGAGGGCATCGGCGGCATCTGGATCAGGAGGATAGGAGGGTGAGATAAGGTCATCGCGCACGTCCGGGTAGAGGGCCGGTTCCAGACGCGTTACCCCGAAAGTCCAGCGAAGGAGGGCCGTGCTGGCAACAAACGTCCGTTGCATTGAGGGCCCGTCCGTCGAATCACCGACCACTGGCCTATCGCTTGCTGGGACGATATTTATCAGGCCTACCCGACTCAGCGGTCCGCCTCCGCTTAACTTGACCGCTATGGATGTGCGCTCGGATCCGGCAGCACCCACCAGATCTGCCACCATGGAGACCGTCGGTCCCCGGGGACCCGGCTCACCGGTGAGTGCCGATGTAGCTGCCGCAAGCACCGGGTCCAGCTCTGGTGCGAGGGCCAACGCAATGACCGTCAGATCAAAATCATCAAAACCGTGGTGCCGTAAGGGAGCCTCGAGATGCTTGGGCAGCGGGGGAACTGTGGCGCCCAAGACAGTATCGCCCTCCAAAGCATTGCTGAGAAGATCGCCGCACCACTTAGCTAACGGTTCGAGGTCAACCGCTCTCTCGACTGCACCGTTCGGACCCAAGAACGCGCCGGTGTCCTGTTCACCCATATGTCCAAGATGACAGGAACGGTCCTCCGGAGGCATCGACAGACAAGGATGAACTAAGCCTAATCCGTGGGTGGATGCTCGGCCTCCACCCTGTCTCCACCCTGGGCTGATGCCATCAACCGAGAAGGCACAGCAAGCGGAAAGCACCTCGCGGGTAGCACCTGGTCGCGGCTGCTAAGACCGAGTTTCCCCAGGATGGAGTGGACGTGTGACTTCACGGTCGACTCACCGAGGATGAGATGAGTTGCGATTTGCCGGTTGGACAAACCGGTCGCTATGAGTTCGGCGACGACCCTCTCGCGGGATGTCAGCGTTGCACCGCTAGGGTCAGACGGGATCAAAGGCATAGGAGGAGGAGCGGGGAGCCGGCGGAGCGCTTGGAGGAGCAGCGCGGCGATTCGGGGACTGCATGAGGACTGGCCATGAATAGCGAGCCGAACGGCCGTGGCGATGTCGCTCACTGGTTGGTCGGCGTCGACGAACCCTACAAGCCCCGCCTCAGCCGCAGCCACGACGGCGGCAGAGTGAGCGGCAGTTTCACAGACTCCCATCCCGATGAGTTGAGTAGCGGGTGAAACACGGCGTAACGAGCTCAGAAGCTGCATGAGGTCGTCAATTCCGAAGTCAAGAAGGGCCACTGGCGGTGGTACCTGGCTCATTCGAGCAAGCGCTTCTGGAGCTGATGAGGCGAGACATACGACCTTGAATTCGTTTCCCTCGCTCATCGCCGCTGCCAATGCATCACGATAGGCGCGAACTGGCGCAATCAACGCGACTTCTACCAAACCCATTTCAGGAACAATCATTGCTATCGGCGCCCAATCACTAGCGGTCTACCTCTAGATCGTCCTTCGCCACGTCGCAGAGACGGGCAGGACAATTTCCACCTTTCGCGGCTGCTCAATTGCAGTGCGAGATTATCCGTCTTTACAGAACCTGAATGTCTCACTGACGGCGTGGTTTACTGGGATGGGATTTAGGAGGCACCTTGAAACGGTGGGCCGCCGCTGCCCGCCCACATTAAGGCGGCGGGGCCTGGACACTGATCGTACCTAGCATGCCGTAGTGGTAGCGACAGGCGTGGGTTGACTATGTCCGAAATGTCAGATTAGGCAGGGCCCATTCGCTTGAGCGTCCCGTAAATCCTTCCGCCGCTATCAGCCGACCCAGTTTTGACACTGTCAGCAATACCTGCATCTAATTAGGCCGAAGCCATCTCGCCACTGCCCAGAAAAAGTCATCATATGAGTGATGAATTATAACGGGTTCCACATCAGGAGTACGAATTCTCATCATGTCTCCTAACTAAGGTTATGACCTGCCGGGGCTCATCAAGCAGATAATTTTCCTGCCTAGTTAAGCCTTTCCAAGGACTGGGTTCTTTCCAGCTAGCAGATCGATGAACACTCCGAGAGTCCAGGAGGGGCGTTACCGTAGCGTTACTGACTTCGAGAACATGACGTGGACCGATCACCAGGAGAAATCAAATCGTGGGCTACCCCGACGGCCCTTCCGGTCCAGCAATGGCGTACAGCGTCCTAACCCACAACACTGAACTTCACGATCGGCACTGTTAAGCTCCGGGCCAGTCACTTGTGAGCTCCTCATTTGCCCAGGCCAAGAGTTTCCACGGTAATCCGGAAGATTCGCGGACGAATAACCTGAAATTATCGTAGTACCTACCCTCAAAAGTCACGACGCAGCTCACGGTAGCCCGGTTTTCCCCGAAGAACGCAACTGAAACCACCCGCGTAGATCGTTGGGGACTCTGCTTAACGCCTTCTAAGAACGTGTCTTTGTCTACAACCTTCCCTTCCTTTGCCCGCCTCATGGCGAAAGAAGGGGCAAGAACTTCATCTCTAAGATATGCACCTTCTCCATTCGACTCTTTTTCGCCGATGAGGAGGTTCAGACTGATCAGTGCAGCGACTTCTGATTCCATGGGCTTAGGATGACACCCGGGAGTCCGATACGTACAGATTTGGCGGAATCAGCCGGTCGCGACAGGGACTGCCCCGGCTTTTGTTGACCCGGGGTCTTAGGCCGCTGTGAGCGCGGTCCGGTTGATTGTTTCATATTCGATGGGCGTGAGTTTTCCCAGCCGTCTTTGCCGTCGCCGGCGGTGGTTGGTTCTTTCGATCCAGGTTGTGATGGCCAGTCGGAGGTCCTGTCTGGTGAGCCACCGCTGACGGTCCAGGACGTTCTTCTGCAGCAGCGAGAAGAACGATTCCATCGCGGCGTTGTCCGCGCACGCACCGACCCTGCCCATCGATCCAGTGAGCCCGTGGTGACGGAGTGATTCGACGAACCGGCGGGACCGGAACTGGGACCCGCGGTCTGAATGCACCACCGTCGCTGCCGGGCGGCGTGAACGCACCGCATTCTCCAGAGCGGCGACAGCAAGCGAGGACTTCATCCGCGAGTCCATCGAGTAGCCGACGATCCTTCCGGAATAGACGTCCTTTACCGCGCAGAGGTAGAGCTTGCCCTCTGCGGTGGGGTGTTCGGTGATGTCCGTCAGCCACAGCTCATTCGGCGCGGCTGCGGTGAAGTCCCGCTCCACCAGGTCATCGTGAACCGGTGGCCCCGGCTTCCGGTTCAGGCCCCGCTTCTTCGAGAACACCGACCAGATGCCGTGGTCCCTGCACAAGCGCTGGACCCTGTTCTCACCCGCCACGATGCCCATCCCCGGGAGCTCATCGGCGATGAACCGGTACCCGAAGGCCCGGTCGTCGGCGTGGATGTCCCGGGCGGCGTTGACCAGGTGCGCATCGACCCAGTCCCGTTCCGTCACCGGGCTGGCCTTCCATGCATAGAAGGCCTGCTTGGAGAAGCCCAACACCCTGCAGGCCACCGCCACGGGAACACCGTTGGCGGCAAGATCCGTGACCAGCGGGTAGATCTGTAATGGTCATGTGCCGGCCGGAGGCCGGCTGGCAGGCTGGACCCCGGAGAATGGCGTGTGACTCAGGGTATA
>NZ_JAUSSM010000023.1 GCF_030812315.1 Arthrobacter oryzae
CTCACCGGCGCCGTGGCGGCGGTCATGCTGCTGGCCGGCGGCGACGAACCCTCGGAAGCCTTGGCCGGCCTGCAACGCATCACCATCGTCGCAGCGCTACCGTTCGTCGTCGTCATGCTCCTGCTCTGCTTTGCCCTCGCCAAGGACCTGCGCCGCGATCCCCTGTCCCTGCGACGGCGCCTGGCCACATCCGTCGTCGAACGGGCCATACGAACCGGCGTGGAACAACACGGCGGCGTTCAGTTCGACCTCGTCACGAAGCATGACTGCGCTGATTCATGCCCGGACCCGGACTCCCACCAGGGCGGCACCCATACGGGCAGCATCCCCACCGTCGAGACCCGGCAATCGGACCGGAACAGTAAATAGACTCACCGTCAGTCGCAACCGCCCGGGTGGCACGCGGCTTCCTAGCCCGTGCCACCCGGGCACACCCACCTCCAACACACAGCAAAGGATATCCACATGCCCCCGCACCACGACCAAGAACAGACCCTCCGGATTAGCAGCAAAGGGAAGGAAACTGTTGATATCCAGTTGCAGTCCTCAAGTCCAGTGACCGTTCGGCTGCAGCTGGACGGGGGCTGCACCTGCCACCACGACGAAAACCGCCCCGGCTCGTACATTGACAGCGACCTCGGCCCCCGCTGACCGCGACTGCACCGGCCACGCCGCATCAGCCAGAAAACCCATGACCGTTCAACTGGGCATCCCAGTACTGCGCCTGGCCAGGAACAACAATCAACGGCCCGCACCTGTATCACGCCCGGCCGGACTGCCTTCGACGTTGCTGGACCGTTTTGGCCGCCACGCAACCGACATGCGGCTGTCCGTCACAGACAAATGCAACCTTCGCTGCACCTATTGCATGCCGGCAGATGGCATGCCTTGGCTACCGAAGGAAGCCGTCATGACAGCAGGTGAGATCGAGAGAATCGTGGGCATCGGCGTCGAGCGCCTGGGTGTGAGGGAACTCCGAATCACTGGAGGAGAGCCTTTGGTCAGACCGGACCTCGTCGAGGTCATCGCCACACTTCGGGCGCGTCACCCCAAGCTCCCCATCTCCATGACCACCAACGGCGTCGGGCTCGATAAGAAGGCGGAGGCGCTCGAGGAGGCCGGGCTTACCCGGGTCAATGTTTCCCTGGACTCCCTGCATGAGGAGGTTTTTACCCAACTGACCCGGCGCCCCTTCCTCGGCAAAGTGCTCGCCGGCGTCGAGGCAGCCCGCGCCGCGGGCCTTGGACCGGTCAAGATCAACGCAGTGCTGATGCGCGGTGTCAACGACCAGGAAGCCCCGGAGCTGTTGGAGTGGGCCTTGCAGCGAGACTTTGAGCTGCGCTTCATCGAACAAATGCCGCTGGACGCGGAACGCGGCTGGACTGAGCACGGGATGATCACGGCCCCTGAGATACACGCCCTGCTGTCCGCAGACTTTGTCCTGGAGCGGGATCGCCGCCAGCGGGACGGAGCACCAGCCGAACGGTTTGAAGTACGACGACGGCACGTGGCCACCGGCGAAGCGTCCGGAACTGTTCTGGGAACCGTAGGGATCATTGCATCTGTCAGTGAACCTTTTTGTTCGGACTGCCGGCGTACCCGCGTCACGGCTGAGGGAAAGATCATGAGGATAAGACCAATGCTCGTTCGCTATTTCGCCGCCGCCTGTGCAGCGGCCGGCGTCGAAGAGGAACACCTCGATGTTCCCGACGGCACCACCCTGGACGGACTCATCGCAGTCACGCTGACCGTAGACCGTGGGATAGCGGGAGCGGCTGGCACCGCTCTTTCGCTGGCCGAAGTCATCACCCGGAGCACGTTCCTACGGAACGAGGTCGCACTGCGGGACCGCGGTGCGGCGCTTAGTGCGGGAGATGTGGTGGATGTCCTGCCGCCCTTCGCTGGCGGTTAGTGCATCAAAACCTGCAAGGGCCACACCGGGGACGAGCGCAAACTTGCCTCTCCGCCTCAGCGCAGCCCGTAGCTGGTTGCCAGTGCAATTGCTTCCGTACGAGAGCTGACGCCCATCTTCCGGAAGATGTTTCCCACGTGGAACTTCACCGTATTCTCACTGATGTTGAGGGCGCCCGCGATTGACCTGTTCCGCTGACCCGACGCAAGATGCTGCAGCACTTCCAGCTCACGGCTGCCCAGGTTCCATGCACTTACGTCGCCAGGAGCAGTCTGCGGGGCGTCCAACGGAAGTGTCACGGACACATCGGCCCCCCAGCCGGGCATGACATCCACCTGCATTCTTCCATCCAGGGCCTGGACCCTGCGGTCCAGCCTGCCCAGACTTGATGCGTCGGCGGACAGGGCGCCGCCTCCGTCGTCGCGGACATTGATCAGCAAATTTTCGCCGTCGCAGTCCCACTGTGCCCGGACTCTGCGAACCTCAGGCTGGTCCAGCATGGCCAGCAGCAAGCCCCGCACAATGGCCCGGGCTGCGTGGGCGACTTCCCCCGGAAGCGCCCGTCCGTTCAGGGGAGGCTCGACGAACTGCACTTCCACCCCGCTGAAACGCGTCAGCGGAAGAAGGTCTTCGCGGAGGCGCTCGAACGCCCTGGCTACCGGCTCTTCGACCAGGTCCGTGGTCCTGTCGCTCAGAGTGCGCAGCCGCACAAGGGCTTTGGCCACCAGATCAGTGGCTGCTGCACGTGATGCGGAGTCGTTGAGCTCCGTTGACCGCAACGCCCCGGCCACGATCTCAAGCGTCGTCGCGTGCTGGTCCACCAACTCGGACGTCACCCGTAGGCGTTCGGCAGACGCCGCCCTGGATTCCAGCAAGTATGCGGGCGGAGCATCCGCAACCTTTTCGTGGATTCTGCGCGCGGCAAGGTGCCAGAGGTACTTGACGATGTCGCCTTCAGCGTCCACGCCGCCCCCTTCAGCGTCGTGCACAACAGGGTCCGTGACCACCAGCAAGGCCCTGCTTGAGAGGTAATTCATCGCGAGCACCGGGCGTTCCTGTGCCGCAATCACGGCATCCCCGCGCCAGGGTTCTTCCCCCTTGAGGGCAGCACAAAGGCTGTCCAACTCGTCGATCGACACACCTGAAATGATGCTCTCCAACCCGGCCTTTTTCTGCGGCCTCCCGGTGCAGTCCTCGGTGAAAATCACCAGGGCGGTGCTGGCGAGATAAGGAGCCAGCGCCTCCCGCAGCTCTTCCGCTATGGAAGTCAGCGGCGCGTTCGCCACCGCCGCAATGGACCGCAGCAGCGGCCAGGGCAAGCCCGGGACGCTCGGACTACGGTGCGGTATGAGGGGCGAGAGCCTGTCCACTGGCGATCTGGTCATGGGCACTTTCGGTAGGAGCAGGAAAGGGACTACCGAAAAGTATAGCCATAACCACCATTAGCGGGCGTTACACCCATACCAAAGCAGCGGCAGAATTGATGACGGATACATCCCAGATGGATGGACGCCTCCAACAGAGCGAAGGAAACAACTATGGTTCCAACAGCACTCGGTTCATCGGACCGACTTAGCGCCGGGGCAATTCTCCAGAACTTGGCCCTCATAGCCGGCGAGATCAGTCGCACAGCAGCCCAGGTGGATGGAGACCGTCTGGAAGCAATGACGGAATCCATCCGTTCCGCCGACAGGGTTTTCCTCGCCGGTGCCGGCCGCAGCGGCCTCGTCCTCCGCATGGCCGCCATGCGGCTGATGCATCTCGGCCTCAACGTCCACGTCGCGGGTGACACCACGACTCCTGCCATCCGCGCCGGCGATCTGCTTCTGGTCGCTTCGGGATCCGGCTCCACTTCGGGCGTGGTCAAGGCGGCCGAAACGGCTGCGGCAGCCGGTGCCCGGGTGGCCGCGGTGACCACCAACCCCGACTCCCGCCTCGCAGACTTGGCGGATTCGCTGGTGGTGGTGCCTGCGGCACAAAAAACAGACCACGGCTCCGGCGTCAGCCGCCAATACTCCGGGAGCCTCTTCGAGCAGGTCCTCTTCGTCCTGACCGAATCCATCTTCCAGACCCTGTGGAACCACACCGACGCACCGGCTGAAGAGCTCTGGCTTCGGCACGCAAACCTGGAATAAGTTCCCACCCGCCTCACCACTACCCATAACAACAGAAAGAGAAACATCATGAAGCTTCAGGTAGCAATGGACCTCCTGACCACCGAAGACGCACTCGAGCTGGCCGGCAAGGTCGCCGAGTACGTCGACATCATCGAACTCGGTACCCCGCTGATCAAGGCTGCCGGACTCACCGCTGTCACCGCCGTCAAGCAGGCCCACCCTGACAAGATCGTCTTCGCCGACATGAAGACCATGGACGCCGGAGAACTCGAAGCCGACATCGCCTTCAAGGCCGGCGCCGACCTTGTCTCCGTGCTGGGAAGCTCCGACGATTCGACCATCGCCGGTGCCGTGAAGGCGGCCCGTGCACACAACAAGGGCATCGTCGTTGACCTCATTGGTGTGCCGGACAAGGTCACCCGCGCCAAAGAGGCACGGGCGCTCGGCGCCAAGTTCGTAGAGTTCCACGCAGGGCTGGACGAGCAAGCGAAGCCTGGCTTCGACCTGAACGGACTGCTCAGCGCCGGCGCCGAAGCACGCGTCCCCTTCTCGGTTGCCGGCGGCGTCAACCTCTCCACCATCGAAGCCGTCCAGCGGGCGGGGGCTGAGGTAGCCGTAGCCGGCGGCGCCATCTACGGTGCAGCCGACCCCGCACTGGCAGCCAAGGAACTCAAGGCCGCCATCGCCTGATTCCCACCCAAGACGTTGCGGCCGGCACCGGAAGGTGCCGGCCGCCGCTCTGGTAGGGCACCCCTCAGCCCGATATTTTGTCCGCCCAAGAAAGCAGCCAATGCCAGATACCCTCGTCCGGTCACTCCGAACAAGAAATCCGCTGCGGGATCCGCGTGACCGTCGTCTGAATCGGATTGCGGGTCCGTCGTCGTTGGTGCTTTTTGGGGTGACCGGGGATCTTGCCCGCAAGAAGTTGATGCCGGCCGTGTATGACCTGGCCAATCGTGGCCTGCTGCCGCCGAGCTTTGCCCTGGTGGGCTTTGGCCGGCGGCAGTGGGACAACGAGGACTTCGCCGCCGAGGTGAAGTCCTCGGTGCAGGCGTACGCCCGTACGCCGTTTGACGAGGCGGTGTGGAACCAGCTGTCGGAGGGCATCCGCTTTGTCCGGGGGGAGTTCGACGACGACGACGCCTTTGAGCGGCTCGGCGACACGATCGATGAACTGGACGAGCAGCGCGGAACGCGCGGTAACCATGCGTTCTACCTGTCGATCCCGCCGAAGGCGTTTGAGCAGGTCTGCCGGCAGCTGTCCAAGCACGGGCTGGCGCAGGCCGAGGGTGAGAAGTGGCGCCGGGTGGTGATCGAGAAGCCGTTCGGTCATGACCTGGAGTCGGCCCGGCAGCTGAACGACATTGTGGAGTCCGTTTTCCCGCCGGATGCCGTGTTCCGGATCGACCACTACCTGGGCAAGGAAACGGTCCAGAACATCCTGGCCCTGCGCTTTGCCAACCAGCTGTTCGAACCGCTCTGGAACGCCAACTACGTGGACCATGTCCAGATCACCATGGCCGAGGACATCGGCACCGGCGGCCGCGCAGGCTACTACGACGGTGTGGGCGCGGCCCGCGACGTCATCCAGAACCACCTGCTCCAGCTCCTGGCCCTGACGGCCATGGAGGAGCCCATTTCCTTCAACGCGGACGACCTGCGTGCGGAGAAGGAAAAAGTCCTGGCTGCGGTCAAGCTCCCGGAGGACCTGTCCACCCATTCGGCCCGGGGCCAGTTTGCCGGCGGCTGGCAGGGCGGCGAGGAAGTGCAGGGATACCTGGAGGAAGAGGGCATTCCGGCTGACTCCACCACGGAAACCTACGCGGCCATCCGGGTGGACATCCACACCCGGCGCTGGTCCGGTGTGCCGTTCTACCTGCGGGCCGGCAAGCACCTGGGCCGCCGGGTGACGGAAATCGCCGTGGTGTTCAAGCGCGCCCCCAACCTGCTGTTCCGCGATCACGCCGACGACGACTTCGGCCAGAACGCCGTGGTCATCCGGGTCCAGCCCGATGAGGGCGCCACGATCCGGTTCGGCTCCAAGGTCCCCGGCACACAGATGGAAGTCCGCGACGTGACCATGGACTTCGGCTACGGACACTCGTTCACCGAGTCCAGCCCGGAAGCCTACGAACGGCTCATCCTGGACGTGCTGCTGGGCGAACCGCCGCTGTTCCCCCGGCACGCCGAAGTGGAACTGTCCTGGAAGATCCTGGATCCCTTTGAAGAATACTGGGCCGGCCTCGGCGAACAGCCCGAGCCCTACGCGCCCGGAAGCTGGGGCCCTGCCTCGGCCGACGAGCTGCTTGCCCGCGACGGACGAACCTGGAGAAGGCCATGATCGTAGATCTTCCCGACACCACCACCTCGGCCATCTCCAAGAAGATCATGTCCCTGCGCGAGCAGGGCGGCGTGATTGCCCTGGGCCGGGTCCTGACGCTCGTGGTGGTCACCAAGTCCGGGCTGGAAGAGGAGGCCATTGAAGCGGCCAACGACGCCAGCCGGGAACACCCCTGCCGGATCATCGTCCTCGCCGACGCCGGCGCCAAGGCACCGACCCGGCTCGACGCCCAGATCCGCGTGGGCGGCGACGCCGGCGCCTCCGAGGTCATTGTGCTCCGCGGCTACGGAGAACTGGCTGAGGAAAGCGAATCCCTGGTCGCCGCGCTGCTGCTCCCCGATGCGCCGATCGTGGCCTGGTGGCCGCACGGGGCACCGAAGAGCGCCTGCGAGACCTCCATCGGCCGGATCGCCCACCGCCGGATCACCGACTCCGCCAACGAGGAGGACCCGCAGCGGGCACTGGACAACATCCGCAACACCTACAAAGCCGGCGACACCGACCTCGCCTGGACCCGCCTCACCAACTGGCGGATCCAGCTGGCCGCGGTCCTGGACCAGGTCGACTCCTCCCCCGTCACGGCAGTCGCCGTCGAAGGCGCCTCGGACTCCCCCAGCACCCTGCTCCTCGCAGCGTGGCTGACACTATCCCTGGACGCACCCGTCACCATCGTGGCCGACCCCGCCGGCACCGGCATCCGCCGCGTCCGGCTGAGCCGTGCCAGCGGCGACGTCCAGCTCTTCCGGCCCGGACTGTCCGTGGCCGAACTCACCCAGCCCGGGCAACCCGCCCAGCGCATCTCGCTGCCACGCCGCAGCCTCCGCGACTGCCTCGCCGAAGAACTCCGCCGGCTCGACCCCGACGAAGTCTTCGGCCAGGTGGTCCGGACATTGGAGCGGTCACATAAGAACACCGACGCCATCGGAACCGAACCTGCCGATCGCGAACTGGCTGACATCCCGCTAGGGCGCTTAGTCCATGCCTAGCGATCCGTACGAGCCGGTTATCCCAAGCGACTGGCTCCAGCCCAACGACTGTAGCGACAACGAGCTTGCCGCAACCGGCTACCGCTACCCGGGACGGAAGCTAAAGAAGGCCATCGAAGGATGGGTGGTCGGAGTTCTCGGGGCTATCGCCATATTCGGAGCGACTTATGCTTCCTTCGCGTATTCCTGCTGGTGACGCCGTGCCTGCGCAGGGTCTTAAGACACAACGGCAAGCCGCCGGTGCGACGTAGTGGTCCGAGAGTTTTGAGAGCCGCGGTCAGGGCCGCCTCGGTGCCTCGGAAATTTGAATTCTTCTCTGCAAAGCCACGCAGATGGCAGCTCGACTGCCTCGTACCGTTATTCGTCTAAATTCCCCGTATATCTTATTTCAAGATCTGATATATAAGTTCTATAATAGATAGGATCCGCTGGAGGATCGATCGTCAACTCGATGAGGAGTGGAACAGCATGAAGCATCTCGCGCACCGGCTCGAACGTCTGGGCACGGAAACCGCCTTCAGCGTCGCCCAAGCGGCGGCCGCCTGGAAAGCGAAGGGGAACCTCGTGTACCCCTTCCATCTCGGCGACATCAACATCCCGACGGCCCCGCATATCGTCGAAGCTATGAACCGAGCCATCGCCGACGGCTATACGGGCTATTGCCCCGGCCCCGGCATCCCGCAGTTGCGCGAGGCCCTCGCCGACGACCTCGGAGCCCGCCGAGGTATCAAGTTCTCCCCCGACAACGTCGTCGTGATGACGGGCGGCAAGCCCGTTATCACCAAGTTCCTGCAGGCGGTCATGAACCCCGGCCAGGAAGTGCTCTACCCAAACCCCGGCTTCCCGATCTACGAATCACAGATCGAGTACCTCGATGGCACGGCTGTGCCTTACCGGTACCTGCCCACGAGCCAGGGCTTCGCGATCGACCTCGACCAGGTGCGGGCATCAATCACCCCGAATACTGTCGCAATCATTTACAACGACCTGCAGAACCCCATCTCGGCCGAGTCGACAGCGGCCGAGCGCGAGGCCATCGCACAACTCGCGCAGGAGCACGACCTCTGGGTACTCTCCGATGAGGCGTACTTCGAGACGCGCTATGAGGGCGTCTCAAGCTCGATCGCGTCGCTTCCCGGCATGGCGGAGCGCACCGTCATCCTCTACACCTTCAGCAAGAAGTTCGCCATGACCGGCTCCCGCCTGGGCTGCGCCGTCGCGCCTATCGAGATCGCCAAAATTCTTAGCACCCTCAACACCAACGATGAGTCGTGCACGACGCACTATGTGCAATGGGCCGGCATCGAAGCGCTCCGTGGCACCCAGGAACCCGTACAGCAGATGCTCGACATCCTGCGCGGGCGCCGGGATGCCGCGTGCGAACTTGTGAACGACATCTCCGGCATGCACGTCGCCGTGCCGCAGTCGACGTTCTACCTGTTCCCCGACGTCACCGAAGTCATGGAACGGCTGGGTTACACGGCAGTCGGCGATTTCGCCTCGGCAGCACTGCATGAAACCGGTGTCTCCTTCTGTACACGTGAGCACTTCGGCCGGCGCCAACCCGGCGAAGAGCGGCAGTACATCCGGCTCGCCTACTCAGGCATCGACGTCGCTGATATCCGAGACGGTCTCGGCCGCCTGCGCAAGTGGATTGAGACGGCATGAGCCGGGTCGTCGTCACGGGGCGTGTACCCGACGCCGCGCTTGAGAAGCTGCGCACGAAGCACGAAGTCGATGCCTGGGCGGGTCCGGAGTCGATTGGCCGGGAGGAGCTCCTGCGCCGGGTAGCCGGGGCCGATGCCGTGGTGAGCCTGCTCACCGAACGCATAGACTCTGAGCTGCTCGACGCCGCCGGCCCGCAGCTCAAGGTCGTGGCGAACGTCGCTGTCGGCTATGACAACATCGACGTTCCAGCCTGCACCGAACGGGGCATCGTCGCCACTAACACACCCGGCGTGCTCACGGAGGCCACGGCCGACATTGCGCTCGGTCTCATCCTCTCGGCGACCCGCCGGCTCGGCGAGGGGGAACGGCTCATCCGTTCCGGCCAGGACTGGAAGTGGGGCATGTTCTTCCTGCTCGGCAGCAGCCTGCAAGGCAAGACCCTCGGCGTCGTCGGTATGGGCGGGATCGGCCAGGCGACCGCACGCCGGGCCAAGGCCTTCGGGATGGAAATCGTGTACCAATCACGCCGTGAGATCGACCCCGTGCTCGCCGACGAGCTGGGCGCCCGTCGGGTCGAGCTCGATGAGTTGCTGGCCGTCTCCGACATCGTCTCCTTGCACTGCCCCTACGGGCCTGCCACGCATCATCTGATCGGCGCCGAACAACTCGCGGCGATGAAGGACACGGCATACCTCATTAATACCGCGCGGGGGCCGATCGTCGACGAAGCGGCCCTCGCTTCTGCCCTTCGCGAGGGGCAGATCGCGGGCGCCGGGCTCGACGTTTTTGAGAACGAGCCCAGCGTGCACCCCGGATTGCTCGAGCTCGAGAACGTGGTGCTCGTGCCGCACCTCGGCTCCGCCACAGTGGAGACCCGCACCGCCATGGCGATGCTCGCCGCGGACAACGCACTCGCCGTGCTCGAGGGGGAACGGCCGCCTGCACCGATTGGTTAGTGGCTAGGGGTGGAACGTCGTGATCTGTGGCCGGCGCCTCGAGCCTCTTCAACAGGTCGCTGAATCCACCGGGCCCCTTACGTCGCTGATGCTGCCTCCACAGATGAAGTTCACCAGCTTGTTAAGACCACTGTGGAAGGATTCGGGTCCCTCGATGGGCGGGTGCTAAACGCAGGGATTGTCCGCGCCGGGATGGTAGGCGAACTCAGGGATGAGGACTGGAAAGCCACGGTCCGCACCAACCTAACCGGACCGTTCCGTATCCTCCGGGCAGCGATACCTCAACTTGTCGCTGCCCGGGGAGCCATCGTAGGAGTCGCTTCGGCTGCTGCGCTCAGGGCGAGCGGCGGCATCCCCGGCTACAACGCCACCAAAGCCGGACTCACCATGCTTGTGCAGTCAGTGGCCGTGGACTACGGCCCTCTGCCGGGGTGCGTGCGAACACCGTATGCCCCGGCTGGACCAGAACCGAAATGGCCGACATGGAAATGCAAGAGTACGGTACCGACCGAGTGGGGCAACCGTCATCGTCCGGAGAGTTGAACGACGCTGTAGCCCAATGAACTGAGGACAGCTGTGTCCAGAACTTTGACCTCTTGCTTAAGACGCAACCTGACTCCTCTGTTATCTGCAATTTCACCCAGCCAGATCTTTGCGATGATTATCAAAAACAGGTGGGGCCCGGCTCAGTTTCGCTAAAGGCTCGTCTGAACCTCTACTAGCGCCATTGCCGC
The DNA here is from genome assembly GCF_030812315.1 of Arthrobacter oryzae. Taxonomy (GTDB): domain Bacteria; phylum Actinomycetota; class Actinomycetes; order Actinomycetales; family Micrococcaceae; genus Arthrobacter; species Arthrobacter oryzae_B. The sequence goes on from NZ_JAUSSM010000023.1 coordinate 10,715, forward strand.
CTCTCCCATGTCTGTCCGTGGGGCACGTCAGGACTGACGGCGACGGTGAACGACCAGTAGTCGTGCTGGGTGACCAATGTGCCGTGGCCTCGCTGCGTCGCCATGCAACTGACAATCTCCATGGCAGCCGACAGGTCAACCTGTATGGCGCCAGGGTCCTCGCCGTCGACTTCCGGAACCGCTGGGGAGTGATGCTTTATGATCATGCTCTTTCTTTCTCGGGAGGTTCCAGATGCTTCTCGTTTTAGCATTCTGGTTAGGCCAGGACGCTCAGCTTGGAGTTCATGCGGCCGAAGATGGCGCCGTCGGCTGAGAAACGGCGTCGTTTAGCCGGGTGCCGGCAGAGATTCCATGAAGTCTTTGTATCGAACGAGGTCTGCCAGGATATGCGCACCGGTGATGCCGGGTGCGGGTGCCGTGGGCGGCCAGGTGAATCGCACCAGGACTCTGGTGTTGCCGGCATCCAACGGCGAGAAGACCACAAGTCCGGTGTGGGAGTTCCCGCCGAGGCTCAGCCAGGCGATGCGCTGGCCCGGCCCGACGCCGGTATCACAGTCGACATGCTTCCACACTTCCTCGGTCCTGGAGTGGCTGCCCGGAGCCTGACGCGAGAACTCGGGGCTCGAGAGATATACGGGCAACGACTGGAATTCTGTCCATCCCGTGTAGGCCCGCCCGACAGGAATGGCAACTACCACTGTCTCTTCGATGGCTTCCAATTGGTCCCTCCGGATGCGCAATGTCTCGCCGTTGTCCAACGGCACCGACCCCCAGAAGTCCTGGCCCCCGGGTTCCGAAATCCTAAGCCTGCTGATTACTATTGTCCAGAACGGCCGCAGCTCTGCTATTCACCAGCGGTCCGGAACAGCACGGCACATTCACTCAGTCTGATGATCCTTGGCTGGGCAACGGAAACGGAGGGCAAATGAGTCAGCTGGACAAGGTTTTCGCGGACCTGCCCGACTTTCTGACCGTGAGGGAACTGGCGGAGATCACGGGCAAGGACAGAACGACGATGTACCGTTGGCTGCGGAAAGGCGAAATCCCCGCTTCCCGCAAGCAAGACTCCACATGGCTCATTTCCCGCGACCAGGTCCGGGAATATATGGAACGAAAGTACGGTGCCACAGACACCGCAAGTCCTGACCTCCCGACCGGAAACAGCTAGAACTGGCCACGGGATATTGGCGGCACGCCTCAGACCGTTCGCGGTTGCAGCGCCCCGGCAAACACGCGGGGCCTGGACCGCACCGGGAGGAAAACAGGTACCGCACACTCATGCCAGCTGCCGCGGTTGCGCTCTACATTTGTTCCGGGCTCGTTTCCTTGGAGACTGCTCTCAGCAGTAGGCGCGCCAGTACCCGGATCAGCGGCAACTCCGGTCACCGGCGTCACCTTGGCCGGAACCACGGCTAAGCGACGGTATCCCAAACCCATTGCTGTCTATGGACGCAAGACCTTCGCGGAATTTCTCCTGACGGAAGGCCTCAGGGCCTGGAAAGCAGCAGCCAGCAGCTGGACCGCTGTGGCGAGGCACAAAAGGACTGCGAAGGAAACAAGCTGGCCGACGAATATAAGGAAGGCGATGCCCAACGTGCCGATGAAGGTCAGGTTCAAGGCAAGAGTGGATGCATCCACCATTTCAATTACCGCGTAAATTCATCTGACCCCCGACCGACTAAGCCCACGACCATCCTGCCATCAGCATCGCCTACCCGGATGACACCGCGCCTTCCACCGCCCCGATTGCGGCTCCCGGGGCGTCGAGGTCAGCCTCTGAGCTCATCAACAGGGTCGCCTGGTGGACGTACGGTGTCAACATTTACGCCATCCTCCAGCTCCCAGCAGAAACCTCTGGCCCGGGCTCAGGCGCGCTGAAGTCCGTGTGTTTCCTTGTTCGACGAAGCCACTTCCGGCAGGTGAGCTGCCGTTACGGGTTCACTGTATTGATTCCCCGGACGGCCAGGACATGCTCAAGCAGGGCAAGGTCGGGCCGCCCGGGGCATGCGGCGACCAGCCGCCGGAGTCCTTGTCGTATCTTCTCCTCGCACCTGCTCCCGGGAGCCAAAACGTCGTCAATGATTTCCTTGGCCTGCACCTTGATTCCATCCAGGGGGTCTGCGGTAACCGAAGTGCGTCCCTGCGCAAGCTCCGCAACCGGCCACTCGCCAATTAGCTCGGTGGCCTCTTTTAGGTGCATCGTCGCACCTCCCTATTCTGCGTTCGCTCCATGAAATGACCGAACGATCTGACAGGCAGCGATCCCCTCCAGGATCTCTGTCCCAAGTGTCAAACAAATCTACGTCCCAAGCCGTCCGAGAGCACGAGTACCCGCTACCCGTCTTGGAAAGGCTATGGGGTTGCCGGGGTCATTCCGCGGTGAGATGCGGCGTGGTGGGCAGGAGCCACTTTGATACAACACAACTTGTTGAGACAAGTGGCGGCCAGTGGGATTTTCAGGTAGCGGCCGCCGGAACGATCACCAACCCCTGGAAAACAGCCAACCCGTCTCAAGCTGACTTCCGGCCGCATTCCCGGCGGTCAGCGCCAGGTCCTTGCCTCCAGCTCCGTCCAGGCTGGGCAAGGCTGCACCCGGCTTGCTCGGTCAGCCGTTCTTGCCTTTACCTTTACCTTCGTTGCCCTTTTCCCCGCTGCCCTTTTCCTCGTTGCCTTGTCCCTGCTCCGGCGCGGGAACCTGCTCCGGTAAAGGAGCCGGCACTACGGGCGCAGCGTTCTCCTGGGCAGCTTTCCCTTCCGCTTCCGCGTCTGCTTTGGCCTTCTCCGCCTCGGCGGCTGCTGCTTCCGCGGCCGTTTTCGCGGCTGCTGCGGTCTCGGCGGCTTCAATGGCAGCTGCCAGATCGGCCCGGACAGCGGTAATGATGGTCAGGATCCTCTGCCGTCGCTCATCGGAAACGCGGCCATCGCTGGAGACTAACGCCAACTCCGCGTCCAGACTGTCCAGCGCCTGGAGCGCCGTGGGGTGATCGTTGGCGGCGGCGGCCTGGCTCACGCGCAGAACCCGTTCCTGGAGCTGGCGGGCAGCATCGCGCTGCAGGCCGGTCTCGACCGGACCACAGCTGGCCAGCGACACCGCCAGCGCCAGCGCGGTGGCTACCTGGAACAATCCCCGGGCCCGGGAGAGCCTGCCCGTGGAGCGTAAAAGTGTCATGGTTCCACACTCTTCTGAAGCTCCTGAAGGTGCCCACCCAGTGTGCCGGTGACCGTGGGGTAAGGCACGACGTCGGAGGTCAGCTGCGGGGACTGACCCGCCATTAGTGCCGCAGCCCAGCCCGCCAGGGCAAGAAGGATCAGGACGACCAAAAGCCCGAGCCGCCTGCTGCGGCGTCGGACGCGGGATTCACGCGGCGGTGCCCTGCGCGCTTCCGGGGGCTTGCCGGGCTGACCGTCAGTGCTTGTCAGCCGTGACTGTCCGGTGTTGTTCCCGGATTCCTGGTCGCCGGGTTCTTCGTTGGCCGGCCTTGCGGCGGACAGATCCTGCGCCGGGGATTCGGCTGAGATGGAAGGTGGCCTGAAGGGCATGGCCGGGAGCCCTCGCGTAGCCTCCGGTGCGAGTTCGCCCGGGGTGGATGCCGGCGAGACAAGGGCTTGTCGCAGTGCTGTCTCCACATCCGCAGATGCCGGGCGTTCCAGCGGGTCGATGGCCGTCATGGACCGGATCAGGTCCGCCCACTCGGCAGGAAGGTCCTCCGGAATTTCGGGCACGCGGTACATTCTGGCCACAGCGGATTCGACCGCACTGCCGGGGTACTCCACGGTCTGTTTGATGCATTCGAGCAGAACCAGCCCCAGTGAATAGACGTCGGTGGCCGGGGTCAGCGCGGAGCCCATGGCTTGTTCCGGGCTCAGGTACGCCGCGGTACCCACCATGGCTCCAGTGACTGTCAGGCGTGTTCCGTCAGCGATTCTCGCAATCCCGAAGTCTGTGAGCTTGGCCCTTACCGGCTCCCCCGGGCGTACCTGCACCAGCAGGACATTGGCAGGTTTGACGTCGCGGTGGATGATGCCGAGGCTGTGGACATATGCCAATGCGTCCGCGATTCCGGCTCCGATCACGGCCACTTCGTCCAACGGGACCGAGCTGTGCCTGATCCGGGCCCGCAGATCCTGTCCCTCAACCAGTTCCATGGTCAGGAAAGGGCGGGGTTCTTCGGGAATGCGGGTATCGATGCCGGCATCGAAAAGCGTCACGAGGCCGGGATGGTTCAGTGTCGCCAGAAGTTTGATTTCAGCTTCCTGGCGTTTGAGCTCGTCCGCGTCGGGTGCCTGTGGTGCGAACAGCTTCAGGGCCACGTCCCGGCCTAGATTCTCATCCCGCGCACAGTAAACGGACGACATACCGCCGCGGCCTATCACCTCACCGAGCCGATAACGTCCGCCAACCACTTCATTCCTAACGGTGCTCGGCGATTCCGCCACCATGACCGCTCCTCCCGGTGCGCTGCGGCACTGTAGACACCAAATCAAGCAGTCGACACCGTGAAATCGAAGCAACCACCGCCCCACCTGATGGTCCGAAGTTCCGGAGTCGTCTGCCCTCAGCTTTAATCATAAGCCTACTTAGCAATAGTATCGTCCCGTCGAAATTAGTGATCGGAAGACCATCCCGGCACGCGACAAACCACGCCCCAAACTGAGCGATCGACCACTCTTGAGGAGGAAGATGGCCTTGGATTGCGACAGGACACAACGAAGGTCGGTTCCGTGTCGGCGTACGGATGTTGCCAGCTGGAGAAGGGAATGCATCAGATTGCACCAGCACCCATCGACACCATGGCCTTTCGATAGCCAGCCCAAAAGCGGCAGCCAACCGGCGACAAGCTGACTTTCCGCCATAATCTGGTGGCGCCCTCAATTGCGGCCAAATTCCGCACCTTCAGGCTTCGGCCCTCGTCCAGTCGATAGCTAAACAAGAGCGTTATAGCGTTTAGTTGCGAAGGCCCGTCTGTCCCCCATTAGACGGGCCTTCGTTGTTGCACCAGATCATGAAGTGGGGCCAGAAATAGCCGTCCTACCGGGCCTTCCAAACCTGTCACAGTCATGAGGGCTTCTGCGATCGGCACCCGTGGACATTTGGTCAGGCGGAACCTACCATGAGCCATGCCCATGACCGGCCGAGCCGTCTCCGCCGCGGTGCTGCTCGTCATTGGGGCAGGACTGGCTCTGCTGGCTGTGCTGGTCCATTACGGTTTCATGGCAATGTACGGCGGTGTCACCGATACGGCGTTCGAGGGGTTCACGTGGGGGTTGACGGCCGGTCCCTCCGGATTGGCGCTCGGTCTGGTCGTGGTGGTTGCGCTGGTCGGTTCATGCTCTCGACAAGACGATGGATGCGGCTGACGGCCGTGGCAATCCCGGTCCTCATCGTGATCGGGATGTTCGCGGTCACCTCTGCGGCGCTGGGTCAGAAGATGGAGAAACAATTTGTTTCCGCTCCGCAATGCGTGACCGAGGGCACCGACGAGCCCATGGCCACCGCCGATCGTGAGTCCCAGCAGGCGTTCGATTCCATCAGTCACATCGGCCACTTTAAGGGTGGCGGCGGCATGAGTGGCGTCGCCGGCTGTACCCGCTGGTTTGTGCTCTCAAAAGACGTCGATGTGCTGCAGCACTATCGGGCAGCGCTGCCAGCGGCAGGCTGGGAAGTGGTCGAGGATGACGGGCGCCACCTGCGGGCGCACCTTGATGGCCGGGCGTTCGATGTGACGCCCTGCCCCGGAGGCGGTGTCGTCTGGGCCGGCAGCGACGACGACCCCTCATACGGACAGGGAAGGCCTGAGCTAGCGGGCACTGAAATTTGTCCACACGACCTCTAAAAACGGCGTTTCGGGCCGCCGGTCCTGTGAAAATCGACATTCCGAAAGCTCCATCCGGAAACGATCCCGTTGGCAGGAACGCCCTCGGAAACCGACGGTCTGGGCCGCAAAGTCGTGTGGCCTGAAACAGAGAACTGCATGAAGGATCCCGATCCACTTTGTCTACCTGGTATCGATTCATTGGAATGGGAAATCGCCGAGCTGGCGAGTGACTCGGGGGAACTGCGTGAGTGGGACTTTTCATTCGCTCCGGACGAACTTCACAAGGCCAACATCCGTGGAGGCACCCATGACATCCGGTTTCCCGACGGATGTGCCTCGTCTTGGACGCTTAGAGCCCGGCACGTAATGAGCACAGCGGGATGGGGCACGAACGGAAGTCCGCCTGACAGGTCACGCCACAGCCATGACCAGTGCACGGGCTCTTTGCCGCTTCAGTGGAGGGCGGAGTTGGCAGTGCGTTAGGTGACCTCCGCGCATGCTGGTCCCGGCTGAGCGGTTACTACCTGGGTATTCGGATCGTGCTCCAGGGCCGGCCTTCCGGCCACGATCACTGTAGCGCGCTCCCATGGCCGGTCTTCAAGCAGGAAGGGAATTTCCTGTTCTTCCCACTCCCTGTGCAGGTCTCGTTCTTCCTGGCCATCACGTGCCAGGAGACGACGCCGGGCTTCAAGGTTGTCGCACTGCACCCAGATTGAAGCGTCGATGAGGTCGGAGAGAGCTTGGCGTGATGATCCGCTCCCTTCCACCCACACCACGGAACGCCCGGCGGGTAGAGCTATGGCACCTGAACGTTTTCGGGCCACCCAACCCGGCGGACGGTAATGGACTGCCTCGCCTTGGAGCAGGGGTTCGAGGACGCCGTCACGGAGCTCATTGGCCCAGTCAAAAAACGAGAGATGCCACGCTACATCGTCCGTATGAACGACAGCTGAGTCCGGCACTCGAGCCAGGAGGCGCTCGACCAGCGTGGTCTTGCCTGCCCCGCTCCTTCCATCCACTGCCACAATCCAAGGGCGGTTCGGACGTTGTCCTGCCGCCGGCAGTAGCCGCCGTACCAAGCCTTCCAGTGACTCGGCTTGCCAGGGTCCCGCATCGGGTTCGCCGACTTCAGGTTTCATATCCATGGTTACCTCGACTTCGATTATCGGTCCCGTCCAAAGCTCCGGTATGGAGTCGCGAGAGTTGCCGTGTTTAGCGCAAGCTACATTGGCACATGGGTGACGCTGCCCTGGAACCGATTCTGGATGGAAGCTCTCCCCGATGAGATCTGGGAAGGGGCCGTCCTACTGCTCTCGCCCGATCCTGTGCAGATACAGGTTCGCAGCCCGTGGCCGTCCGTCTACCACCTGAGTGCTCGGGACTACCATGGCTTCGCGCCTGCAGCCGCTTGGGCTGACTTCGACAGGTATCGCCGCTGGTACCACAGGTCGGGTCTTGGGCCCCAAAATAACGAGTGTCCAGCGCCGTCACCTGCAAGAAAACCTCAATAGAACAGGGAGTGAAGCACTAATTCCAGGTGCCGGTATTACTCCGCGCTACGATCGATTCGCGATGTCTGGATTCCGTGCAGAAACTTCAACAACGCCACCAGGGCGGCTACCACGAGAACAATCCCGGACACTATGCCCCAGGTTGATTCGCCACGTGTTGAACTGAAGATATAGATGGAATAGGAGCCAAGAATTAGGGCGAGCAAAAGCCAGATCGTTGCCGAGTTACGTTTCAAAATGGACTCCTAAGACTAGGGTGAACGGTCATGACAGATCACGCTTTGAAAACAGCCAGTACGCCGCTCCGAGCGCGCATGCAAGCCAAACGACTGTACCAGCCAGGGAATTGAATTTCAGGTCAGCCGCAGCTCCGTGGTTTGCCCAATCCCTTGCCAGAATTGGAAACAGGACCCTCCCGAAATCGCCAAGACGATCTGCAAGTGCCTCTGGTCGGACCAGGCTTAGCGGAACAATAAACAGGCTCACAAGATGACTGAGGTAAATGAAAACGACCCGATTACCGCAGCAACCATGAACATGAGCGACAAGGCGGTTTCCAGTAGGACTCGGCCGGTTTCCGGTGCCGCGCCTTGGCCTGACTGGCTACTCCCCACGGAAGTGGAGACGATCAACGCGGCAATCAGGCCAGTGACGAGCAGCCCCCTGCGGCCGCTCCCCTCCACAGCCAGGGCCTTTGCACGTCGGCCAGAAACGCCGACGTGATTGCGACCAATTTAGAACTCCGTCTTTCGCCAGAGTCCACAAGACGAGAGCCCCCGCTGCAGCAAGCTATGCGAGCGAGACCGCAAATGAGGGCAGTGGATCCAGGAGGCCATCAATTGGAGTGACGCGATTCCTGCCAAGGCGCCGGAGGGAAGCCAGCGGCCAAATTCAGGAAAGTTTGCGATCAGCGGAAGTTCCAAGGCAAGCGGAATCAGCATCGTGAATATTGTTGTTGCATAGTAGTGCTTGATAGTCCAGCCCACCGAGCAACCCCACAATGAACCGATGGATGAGGTGAGGAAGATTCCCAGCAAAGGTGCCCAAGAAACGCTGCCGATCAACTGCGCGCGTAGCTCAGGTGATGCCGTTATCGCCAGAATGCCGACCCACAATGCTATTCCTGTGCCTGCTGTAATCAGCTCGACAACCAGGGCTGCAAAATACTTGCCGCTGACTACCTGATGCACACCCGAAATGACCACGTTACGACGAAGCGTCCGGTAGTAGTACTCCCGCGTCACGGTGTAGCTCCCGGCAAAAGTGGCAACCACGGCGATCGTTGCGGCCAAGGCCCAGAACGTCTGCACATTTTCGATCGTTGACAGCCGGGCCGAATTGCCGGGCCAGCCGAGGAAATTTGCAACGAACCACGGCACGAGGGCAGAGAAGGCTACGACGCCCAGAGCCGAGTATCCGCTGAAATACCTCAGCAACTCCGACGTTAAACCGCCGTTGAATGGGGTGTGCACTTTGTCCGTCATCGGGCCCCCTCAAGAATTCTGAAGTACGCGTCTTCGAGGCTTCCGCTGCCAAAGGCCATTGCTTCCTCAAGGGATCCATGGAATAGCATTCGCTGCTTCATGATCACCACCTCATCGGCTATCTGTTGCAGTTCTGAGAGCTGGTGGCTAGAGACCAGCTCGCTCCCTCCGGATTCGGCGAACTCTCGCAGGAAGGTTCGTAGCCACTGGATTCCGTCGGGGTCCAAGCCGTTCGCGGGTTCATCAAGGATCAGGAGGGAAGGGCTGCCGATGACAGCTGATGCGATTCCCAGGCGCTGTTTCATCCCGAGTGAGTAGTCGCGGATCTTCTTTTCGGCGTTGTCGACCAGATCGACCTGTTCCAGGACCCGATCGATACTGTCGGGTCTGGTCCCTGCGGCGAGCTGACATATTTTCAGGTGACGACGTCCGGTGAGGCCTGGCTCGAAGTCCATCCCGTCCAGATGGACTCCTACTTTAGTAGCTGGTCTGGTCAGGGACCGGTAGTTGCTTCCGAATACCGTGGCACGCCCTGTTGATGGTTCCAGCAGGCCTGTTAGGCCGGCGAGAGCGGTACTCTTGCCGGCCCCGTTGGGTCCAATCAGCCCGACGATGCTTCCCGCTGGGACATCGAAGGTCAGGTCTTCGACGGCGAAGATGTCGCCTCGTTTCTTGCTGAATCGGTCAAAACTGGCGTGGACAGTCATTCATTCCCTTTCGTGGGATCGGTGCTGGATTGCAGGGGCCGCCCGGGCCACAGCGGTGAATTCGCAGTTGAATTCCATAGCCATTGCCCTAGGCTGGTCGCGTTCTGTGTCGATATTTCGGCTCGTCCTGAGGTTGCGATGGGGCCCGCGTGTTCAAGGTCTCCGGGATAAGCGCGAAAAGAGACATCCGTGCCCGGGTAAGTTACGGCCACGATGGACTGCAGGGGCGCTGTCGACTCCGACGGAGGGCTGGTTCCGATAGTGGCTCGGGCCACGAGTTCATGAAAAAACATGCCTTGTGACGTGAGCGCTACATGATCACCCGGATTGACCTGGCTGGAGGATTCGATGGGTGTAACGATCCTCAATTCCCCTGCGCTGTATGTGTAACCTGCCACGACGACCGACTTCACGGGATAGAGGGCAAGTGTTCCGGCTACTGCAGTCGCGCCGGCGAGCAGCACCAATGTGCGGCGCCAGGACGGCACCTTTTGTTCCCGCTACAGATGCTACGGCCGGTCGGAAAAGCCTAAGGAACGCCGTTGGATTAAAGAGTGTGACTTGCACGGTCAGGGGCGCCCTGAATTGGATGCGACGGCCGTCCGAGGAAGGGCCGGTGACGTCGAAAAGCGCCTGTGGGCGCCAGTTGTTCCGCGATGCCTCGAACGACCGGAGCCGTCCAGGGGCTGCCAAGGAGTTGGGCTACCTCCTCCGCGCTTCTTTCACCGTCGAGGGTCTTGAGAACGCTGGCGACATCAGCTGAGATCTTTGCCTTGGGTACACCGTTCAGGGCAAGAATCCAGTGTTCATTCGCATGAGTTGGCTCGTCGACGGACGCGAACGGCGAGAGTTGCAAGGGCCACCGCAAGTCGAGGTTCGCTTTGCCTGTCCGGCCAGCCACGCCACGATGCTGTTTGTTAGTCATATGAGCGGGTGGGGGGTTCGGAGAACTGTGGAGCTCGGTTTCGAGCTATCGCCGTTGTAGAGGTCATGCTGCGCAGAAAGTTCCTTTGATTCATCCATTGTCAGCTGCACCGTTCCCAGGTCGACCCACATACGACCCGATCCAAAGCCCAATTTGTGGACATTGTCCACACCGCCTTTCTGACAGATTTTGAGCGACTCCAATCGACTGCCGTGCCTCCGTTTAGGAGGCGCGGCAGTTCTCTGTGGTGCCGAACGCGCTTTCGGTCAGCGCTGCCAGCCGCTGCGAGTCCGCAGTGCCGCGCAGCCGAAGACGACGTCGCAGCCTTGTGCCAAGTGGAGTAGCGGCTGGCGGAGAGTGTTCCGATTCCTGCCTGACCGAAGCGGATGCCGATGGTGTGCTGGCGGCGCACCGTGTCGGCGGATTCAACGAATCTGCGGTGCTCGAGGCCTGGGTCGCCGGGTCGATTGGAACCTTCGTCGGCTCACCGACAAAGGTACTGCCTTCGGTAAACCCGTCCTTTAGACTCCGCGAATCGAAATGAGCTCGTAGACCAGGGCGGAGCTCATCGCCGGCCCGCGGCAGGTCAGTTGGCATGGCGTAGCGCGCCGGGCCTGCAGTTCGACGTCGACACGCGCCGGGTGAGGCGGGCGGCCGGTGAGGCGCATCCGCCAGTGATCGCCGTCGCGGGAGGTCTCGACCACCCTGTAGTCATTCCGGCCGGCCGGGCCGAAACGTCTGAGCGTGGCCGCGACAGCGGTCTGCTGTGCTGGGAAGAGATCCGTGTATCCGCGCAAATATTCCGCGTTGATACGGTCGGCGAGGTGCTCTTTGATGGTGGCGACGGACGACTCCACGTCCAGATTCCCGTAATAGACGCCGTCGGGTGCAACCACGACGTTGGCTGCGAACCTGTCACCGCCTACATGCGAACATTCCCACACCAGCTCCGGCCACCGCTCACTCAGCGCACGTCCCACGGGCCGTCCCCACACGGCACAGCATTGGTCATGTCGACTGTGAGTGCATACCAGGATGACGGGCGGATAGCCGAGCGTTCCGGGGAGGCTGAGGGCTCTGGCGATCTCCGCCAGATCCTCGTCCTTGCCCCACCTTCCCCATTGCTGACGATAGGCGCCCGTATCCTCATGGTGCAGTACTGCCCAATGGCTCTGACCCTCACGGCGGCGGGGGCCGGGCCGTCTAACCAGTAGCACCCGCGCCCGCGCCGCCTTCGCGGCGGAGAGCACGAGTTCTTTGGTCTCAGGCTCGAGACCAAGCCCTTCGAAGCCATTGAGAGGCCACCCGCCCCGGTACTCGATGAGGACCCAGACGACGCCGTGCGACGCTGTGCCTGCAATCGGGTCGCCGCGCAACCGGGCGCCTTCAGAGCAGAAGAAGCGCTCCGTGGCCGCCACTGTGGCGAAGTCACTGTCTAGATTACTGTTCAACGGGAACGAGGACCCCCGCGCGCAACAGTCTTTCAACGAGTTCGACGCCGAGATCACTCGCGGTGTGAATCTCCCCGTCGAGCAGGCGCGTTATAGAAGGCAGATCGGTCGCTGGGAAGTCGAGCCAACCCACGCGCGTGGTAAGGCGCAATCCCTCTAGCCGTGCTTCCAGTGCATCGCGAAGCCGGACCACAGACTCGGGGCTTAGGCCGTCGACAGCCGCGAGCTGGGCCAGCGGTCCCAGCGGTGCCGGGCGGCCCTGTCCTCGCCGGGTGCGGTGGAACAAAGAGCTGGTTTCAGCCTCAACGACAGCAGCGGCGAGGCGCTCACGGACGACGTCGATCTCCCCGTTTGGTCCGTCGACGCCCAATGGCAATGTATGGCGCATCTCGGGATCGTCGCACAGCGCTGCGAGTGCGGCCTGGGCGAGCTGTTCGGCCAATGCGTAGCGGGTCCAACTGTGGATTCCAAGCGTGAGGTGGATGGAGACCTCGCCCTGCGCCTGGGCGGCATGCAACCAGCCACGCGGCAGGTAAAGGACATCCCCTGGCTCGAGCACCGTGTTGATGTAGGCCTCGCCTTTCGCGGCCTCGGCCACGGTGGAGCGGCGATCGGTCCAGGGTTGATCACGCAACGGGTCCGTGTGAACCGGCTCATGGATGATCCAGCGCTTTGTCCCCTCGATCTGCAGGACGAAGACGTCGTGCACGTCGTAGTGATCGTCGAACCCACGGTTCTGAGGCGGCGTGATGTAGGCATTGGCCTGCACCGGATGTCCGAGCTCGGTACTTAGCCTGCTGCTGAAGTCCGTGACAGGCTCCCATGTGCGGTGCAGTGCCTGCAGCACGAGCGTGGCACCGTCCGCGAATTTGCGCCAAAGCGCTGTGTCGTCGAGCTGGTCAGAGATGGTGGCGCCGACGCCGGCGGGAGAGGTGAATGATGAGTCCGGAAATGTAGAGCCGCCCTTGGCAACGCGGAGAAAAGGTGTGCGCAGTCCACGGCGCGAGATCAGTTCGTCGACGGCCTCGGCAGAGAACAGGTCGGAGAAGTCGCTTGCGCCACGCGTGAGCAGCGCCGTGCGCCCCCAGACGTCGTCGGCGAACCTCTCCCGGCCAATCTTAATCAGGCGTGTCTCCAGGACCCCGCCGCTTTCCAAGGCGTCGGGGTCCTGAAAGTCCGTGCGGGTGGTGCTCAAAATTTAGATGCCCCGTTCTGCGGCTCCACCTTCGGTTCCTCCGTCAGCTCCTCCATCGGCACCGCTGTCAGCTCCCCCGTCAGCACCGCTGTCAGCTCCCCCGTCGGCACCGCTGTCAGCTCCTCCGTCGGCACCGCTGTCGGCACCGCCGTCAGCTCCCCCGTCGGCACCCCCATCAGCTCCCCCGTCATGCATGCCGGGGACGCCAGCCGCGCCACCGTCCGCGGGGCCTTCCTGCTGGCTTGGATCCTGCTCTGGACTGGTCATGCTTCCTCCCGAGAATCGAATCGCTAGGATCAGCTCCGTTGCTGGCACCTGATCACCCAACCGGGCGGTCCTTCAGCGGCACCGCCCGTGATCACCCTAACGGCACGGGCCAGCTCTGGGAACAACCCTTTTCTACAACGCAGGTAGATTCAGAACTGGGACAGTCCTATTCGGCCGGCCGGCGCGGAGTCCAGGGTCGGTCCACCCTTGCCATCAGCATCAGCTAAAACGCCGTCACGTCGGATGTTGAAAGGCTGGTGCAAACAAGCGAACTGTACTGCGGGGAGCCGGTGGTTATACGGCGCGCGTCTCGCGACCCGTCGCCCATAGCCCGGGATGGACGTGGTCACCCCACACCCGACGATAACCGGATCGAGCTCCCGAGCGCCACGGCGTTCTGGGAAATATTGGGGACGATCACGCCATCACGTCATAATGCGGATCCATGCCACCGTAAGGTCTCGGCTCACGACTCCATAGCCTCTAAGGTCATTGAGGAGCAACGCGGGAAGATATCCCGGTCAACTGGCCGGTCAGGGTAGCCTCCTCTACGGGTTCACGGTGGACTCACATTTCGGCACCAGGTGCCTAATGCCCAGTTTCGGCCCGGACAAGGTGGGCTTGGAAAAGTAGTTGGTCGATGCTGATGTCTTCCGACCAGGAAGACCCTAGAACCCCTGAAGATTAGGGAAAAGCCATGACCCGCCTGATTCAATTCCCCACTGTCAACGGAGGACTGGTCCTCATCGAAGTCGCAGACGGCACTGGGGGCATCGTCACGCGCGGCGGGGCTCACGGTGGCAGCGACGAGCGCGTCGCCGATGGGCTCGACGAGCGCATGGCCCACGTCAAAGCGGTCGCCACCGACGTCTGATTCAGATTTACCCAACCGATCCTGACCGCAAATGAACCAAATCGGTTGGGGAAATGATCGGGTCAGTCGCAGGACCCTGCGACTGACATGGCGCCGGCTGGAAGTAGTGACCGCTGAGCCACAACGCCACCTCATTGCCGATCTCGGCGCCCTGTACGACGGCGGTGCGGAAGTGGATGCCGCCCCAGACGCGAGCATCAACGATCTCCTGTATCGCCGCTGAGAATCCGTCGAAGTGCCGTGGCTCGCCCGGGAAGCGACCGGAGTTCACGTCGAAGGCGACCTCGTCCGTGCCGAAGAACTCATGCGCCGCATAGAGAGTGGCGCCGCTGACGCAGCCGTGGCCGGCCGGGTGATCCGGGAACGGCGGTGTGCCGAGCGGCGGGACGGTCGCTGTCGATGGATCGAAGAGCGGTTTCCATGTCGGATCGGCTTCCGTCTCCGGATTGTCGTCGGTGTCGGCTTCTCGGATCGCCGCCATCGGACGCCAGAAGTTCCAGTAGTACTTGTCGTTCCAGCAAGCGACCGCGCCATCAGCGGCGGCGAGGTTGGTCATCGCGAAGAGCCGAGCCGCGTCGGCCAGGTCGAGTCCGTGCTCCACGGCGAGGCTGCGGAACACGCCGTTCCAGAGCGCCACCGGCGGGGCTTGCCAGAAGATGGCCGCAGTGGTCTGGTCGTCGGTTCGAGTGGTACTCACGAGCGCACCGATCTCCTTGACCTCGTTGAAGTCCGCTGTGTACTCGGCACTCCTCAGCGGGTTGGGACCCTCCGAGCGGAATTGGTCGGGACTCTCGATGATGAACGGTTGGAGATTGGCCACCCAGGCGTCCGGATCGAGCGCAGCGGGGGCGACGGGCCGCCAATCGCCGGGATCGGGTCCGATGTTGAACTCGAACGGGGCCATGAACCCGTCATCGGTGCGCGCGAGGATCATCGCCGCCGCGGCGGCCTCACCGGCGGCGACGCCCTCGTCCTTGTTCGGGCCGTCGGTGACGGCCGCGAGCGTTGCTTCGTACGCAGCGTCGAGGCCAGCTACTTGGTCCGACGGGACCAGAGTGACGAGCACGTGGTGTGCGGCGGTCGAGATCGCCGCATCGAACGATGCCTCCGGCCCGACGCCGACCGAGTCGCCGTCGAGCAGATACGGCTGGTACCCGCCGTCGATGGCGTTCACTGCGTCGTACACCGCGCCTTGAACCATCGCCATGCCGCGGAGCTGGCCGTGAGCCGTGGGACGCAGTGGGATGACGTGGTCTTGGGCGATGGCGCTCCACTCGATGAGGACCTCCGTGTTCGCCGGCGCCGCGTTCCGAGAGTTCGAGGCGCCGGCGCTCGACACTCCCGGTACAACGAGTGCGGCGGTCAGTGCCGGGATCAAGCAGAGCGCCCACCGTCGGCGCGCACCGTTCCTCGAAGTCCGCGATGGTCGCCTGTGATGATCGTAAGCGTTGCTGTTCGTCATGTCGTCGGTCCTCCAGTCGTCACGGAGCCATGTTCAAGCGAACCCGACGGAGTCGACATCTCATGGGTGCCCGACACCGGCGGCACGCGACCGCCCGAGGTCAGCGCGATGCGCAGTCCGTGCGGTTACTCCAAGGGTGAGCCTCTGCCAGCGCGTTGTCCAGTGGAACCGTGTCCGGCAGCCCGGGAGGTCGCGGGCCAGGCCTGGGTCACACTCTCCAGGAACTATCCGGTGAACTTAGCTACCGGATGGCAACCAAGCAGATCTCTGCAACAAGAACTTCAGCGCGTGTGTAAAAGAAGAACTTCTCGACGCCGCCGCCCGTAACCTGGGGCCCCGCCTAGGCGTGGACCAGCAGACCGGGGAACGGGACATATAGGTGTGAAGTTGCTTCATTCGTTCAAGTCAGTCGGTGAGACGTCTCGTATGTCTAGGGTTTCGAGACGGCCTAGAGTCTTCTGGTGGGGACCTTCACCGGAGCTGTAACCCGGGCAGATCCGACGGCGCCACACGAAGAACATTCTTTTCGTAATGGCCCCGGGGGCTCATGTAACTATGAAGGATGGTGGACGAAGAACTCAGTGCGGCGTTTAAGGCCTCTTACGAAGCTTGGTATGAGTATCGCTACGATCCGGCGCGCCAGCGCGGGAAGCCGCGCTGTCAGGGAAGGAGCGATTCCTAGTTGCGGTCGGCCCTGTGCGAGGTCCGGAGTTGTGGACCACCATCCGTGCATTGCAGGATGAAACAGGCCGTGTACCTGATCCCGGCGGACCGCTCACAAAGTACATCGACGCACTTCGTGCTTGGGCAACCACCCATCCTGAGGTCGATCCCAGCGTGATGTGGACAATCATCGACCCGCTGATCCGGGATCACCGGTGAGCCACTCGGAGTACTTTTACGAGGTGATGTTTCCATAGCGGGATAGTCTGCCGGGATACCCTGCCGTGGTCATGGAGCAGCACCGCGGTAAGCCGCTGGCCCAACGGGCACTGCAGTGCACATTGCGGATCCCTGGCTGAGACATCTTGGGCGCCGAGATAAGATTCCGCCAGCAGTCTAGAGTAGTGCCGTGAAGACCCTCTTCAGTGGTCGATTGTGGGTGCACTACGGCCAGGCCTATGTCGTGTCCGGGACCGTCTTCGATTCCGATTTGCAGGCATCTTTTCGAGGTCAGTCCAACGGCCTGTGCGGTGCATCCAGCCCCAACCTCCTATTTCTAATCACGGGTCTGCACACCGGCCACGTGAATTTCAGCGTCGAGTTCTCCAATGCAGAACCGCCACTGGACCGGGCATGGGAGGACGTCGTCGAAGTCTCATCCACAATGGTCAACCGTCCCTTCCTAGAGGAGTGGGCAGGCCAGGTTTCATATCCAATAGACCTATCTCCTGGTACCTACCGCGTCCGGTACGCGGCAAAGGGAATGGACTCTGCCCGCGCAGTCGACACAATCGTTGAAACGGAGGAGCCAATCGACACCTATCACCTCAGCTTCTGGCCCGCTAAGGGCGACGCGCCCGACCGCGTGGTTCGCCAGGAGAGCCAAACCGCAATGTACTGGAATGGCTGGGCCACCTCGCTCCATCCCACAAGTTGAAGGCAGATGGGTGGGGATGGTTCCAGATAGCGATTCCCTTAGGCAGACCGCCCCTGCGTCTGTCCGGTCTGGCTTGTCTCATAACCTAGGTGCCTCAGATCCCCACGGATACGAAACGGTGAGTTTAGGCTAAGCCCTCCCCTGGTTCTGCGCGCCATTTAGCGATCACAAAACGCCGCCAAATAGCGCCGA
Source organism: Arthrobacter oryzae (assembly GCF_030812315.1). Taxonomy (GTDB): domain Bacteria; phylum Actinomycetota; class Actinomycetes; order Actinomycetales; family Micrococcaceae; genus Arthrobacter; species Arthrobacter oryzae_B. Next base: position 28,199 of record NZ_JAUSSM010000023.1, read on the forward strand.
AAGTCACAATTTTTCGGCACCTATTCCGGCAAGTCGGAATGACTAGTCAGAGACGGTCGATTTAGACGGAGCCCTTGCCCTGCTCCGGACTAAGGGTTCTTCCTTCCGGGAAATAACCGCCGTGACCGGTCTGAAGCGCACGACCCTGTACCGACACCTACCGCCCCGGTCCCCCGGCGACGAACCAGCTGCCTCATAGTCTTCGGTAGGCATGCAGAAACTCGGCTTCACCGACGCCTCGTCGAAATACGTGACGTGAGATGGCCGTGCCCGTGGCGACAGCACGTTTCGACGCCAACGACAGGTCCGTCGTCGAACGAGCAGAACTCGCCCTCTGAAGACAATCCAGCGCCGCGCAGCTAACACCGTAGTTTCTCCGCGGACCAGCAGCACACGCTGGCGTCATGCCGCCCACTCCCCCACCTCCATGGGCTGAAACGGAGGAACTGGCACGACCGGCCTGGGCCGTTAGGCTGGCACGGAAGAAGCTGGCGTCGAATCCGGGGAGAGGGAGTCCCTGCTCAGTGCGGCACCAGGAGCGCTGTCGCGTTGTGACAAAAGGTCCGTTATCGGCGTTTGAATAATCCCCGGAAACACGGAGGAGAAGCACCCATTGTCGGTCGTTTCAGTGGTCGCCGTCCTGCAGCCGCCCGTCCTATTGCCGCCAGGCCGCTCATCACTTCGTTCGTCGCTGCGCTGGACGGCAGCCTTGTTCGGCGGCTACCCCCGGCCAGAAAACAGGACCGAGGCCACACCCCGGGCGGCCTGCCGCGGGTCGGCGGGGAGTCCCGCAGGCAGGTTGCCGCTGAGCCAAAGCGTGGCGAATCCGTGGACCAGGGACCAGGCCGCCAGCGCCGCCTCCTGCGAATCCGGCCCGGATTCCGAAGCCCCGAATGGGGCAGCTCCCCGGTAGAGGGACTCGCCCGCCCGCGCCTTGGCCGCGATCAGCTCGGGGTCATCGGCCCGGTACAACTCCGGCCGGAACATCACGGCGAAGTGGGCGGGGTGCCCGACGGCGAAGCCGACATAGGCCACCCCCACCTCCAGAAAGTCGCCGGATTGCCGCTGCGCCTCGGCCAGCGCGTCCGCCAGGAACCCGAAACCCTGCACCGCCACGGCGGTCAGCAGGCCGGCCCTGTCCCCAAAGTGGTGCGCCGGGGCGGCATGGGACACACCCGCCCGCCTGGCCAGATCCCGCAGACTCAAGGCCGACGGACCGGACTCGGCGATGACGTCGAGTGCCGCGCTGATGATCGTGCGCGGAAGATTCCCATGATGGTAAGACGCGTGCGTGCTCATGCCTCCAGCCTAACCCCAATCTAGCCATTGACAAGTTCAGGCGGGAGAGTAATCTAGTCAGTGTCAAGATTCACCCGATGCACCTGAAAGGACGCATCATGGCCCCACTCATCACCCTCCTGGCCGTCACCCTCCTGCTGCGTGCCGCCGGTGCCGCCGGCATCAGGCCGCTTCGGTCCTGGCACACCAGCCTGCGCGGTGGCCTCGCGGCCATGTTCACGCTTACCGGGACGGCGCACTTCAACGGCATGCGCGAGGACCTCATCGCAATGGTGCCGCCGGCCCTGCCCTATCCTGAGCTGCTGGTTACCCTGACGGGCGTGCTAGAACTGATTGCAGCCGCCGGCCTGCTCCACCGCCGGACGGCGCCGTGGGCGGCAGGCGGACTGACCCTGCTGCTGGTGGCCATGTTCCCGGCGAACGTCCACGCCGCACTCGCCGGACTCATACTCAACGGCGAACCGGCCACGGCGCTCCTGCCGCGGACGCTGATGCAGCTGGTATTCGTCGCCGCCACGGTCGTCGTGGTGCTCCCCTACATTAAGGCCTTGCCCCGCCGCCGGTCAGCGGCCACCCGCACGGCGCTGCCCGCCAGGATCCCGGAAAGCCTCCACGAGTAACTGCAAGAAACCTGCGGCGGCGGTCCCATCGGATGAGTTCCGGCCGGGACCGCCGCCCCGTCTCGATCCGGCTCATCGCCCGGCCAGCAAACCAAGGCCGCCTGGGAACACCGGAATTTAAGGCCGGAAACCGCTTCTCAGCCACACGACCCAAACACTACCCACTCGGGCCCAACGTTCCTCACGAATCGCACAGAAACTATCCACGACCCTCAGGCCCTACAGTCCCGCGCCCGGGTGCTTAGAACGGCATCCCCGTCAGCACGCGCGGCCGCATTCAGGCCGATGGGATGGAGCGCTAAACAGCAGCATATTAGGAATCCCTGTCAGGGATCGCTCCCGATTCATGCCCACGTAACCGGAGCAACCTGAGCTTCAGCAACAGGAACAAACAGAATCAGGACCGAAGGCTGATCTGCCATTGGCCCTGGTCCTGTTCATGAACCAGTATTTGGAAACCGAGCCGCAGGCGGCGGTTCGGGCCGAATAGGGGCTAATTTGTTTGCCGGTAGATTCCATGGAAAGACTGGAACACCATCAAAGCGTTGATCACATCCCCATCGGGCATTTACGACAGGCTCACAGCCGCCTGAGCATTCGGCCGGGCCTGGCGACACCTACCCGGGCGTCAGGAAACCGAATCGGCTTCAGGACTCCACGACACTGCAACCGAAGGCCGCAGTTCGCCGCTCCCGGGAGCGCCACGTCTGAAATCCGCTTCGCCGGGACCATCGGGCGTACGGTCCCGGACACATGGAAATATCGCCGCTGAAACGTGGCTGGAATGTCCGCGGAACGTTGCAGTGCCACAGTGGTTTCGGGGGATGAGCCCCCTACCGCCGTAGTCAAGGAGCCGAAGATGACGTAGAACGGACCAGCTCCAGCTTGCTCGTGTGAGGAGCTTTCACCCGGGGACGAGGTCGAGGCCTGGCATGACGGGCGACTCATCCACTGCGGGCGCATAATGGCGACTTTGCCGTCAACGGCGATGGTCTGGATCCTCTGCGGCAGAACAGGGACCCGCAAACTCGTGGACGTGGAGGCTTCGAACATCGTACGGATCCGCACTGCCGAAGCTATGGGCGCTGCCGTCGACCAGCCCACGGTCGGCCGCGTATGACGTGCGTCCGACCTGTTGCAACGCGGTGAATATGGCCGATTAACGCTGACGCGTGGTCTGTACCGCCACTCCTGGGCACCGGATGCTGACCCGGCCTTGTCTTCCGCTGATATCGTCCAACCAACGATCATTGCCTGTGGACGGTTGGGGCAGTCTGGGCGGGACAGGTTGCGGGCTTGGGCGTTGTGCAGTGGGGGTTACGGTGCGTGTGTTTGTAGCTGCTTTGGTACCTCACGGGCGGGGAGAGGCGCGCACCAGAGGTAGCCCTGGGCGTGGCGGACACCGAGCCTGCGTAGTTCGTTCAGTTGCGCCGGTGTTTCGACGCCTTCGGCGATGACGCTGAGGTTCAGGACGCGGGCCATGCCGAGGATGAGTTCGATGATGGAGGCGCTGCTGGGATCTTTGTAGCCGAGTTCTGATACGAAGGACTTGTCGATTTTCAGGCTGTGAGCGGTTAGCCAGCGGAGGTGGCTCAGGGATGAGTATCCGGTACCGAAATCGTCGATGGCCAGGCCGACGCCGCAGGCGTGCAGGCCTTGGATGATGGCGGTGGGCAGTTCGCTTTGGTCCATGAGGACGGATTCGGTGATTTCCAGGGTAACGGCGGCCGGGTTGATGCCGGTAGTGCTGAGAGCGTCCCGGACGGTGTCGACGAAGCGCAGGTCCTGGAGTTGGCGGACCGAGACGTTGACGGAGATCGTGAGGTCCTTGGCGCCCGGCAGGCTATCACGCCACTGTTGGGTCTGTTGGAGGGCCTGGTTGAGGACCCAGCTGCCAATTGGAACGATCAGGCCGCTGTCTTCGGCGAGGCTGATGAAGCTTGCGGGTTGGAGCAGGCCTTGGGTGGGGTGTTCCCAGCGCAGGAGGGCTTCGAAACCCACCGGTATCCCGGTCTTGAGGTCGATCACAGGTTGATAGTGGAGTCTGAGCTCGTTCCGGTCCAGGGCGAGGCGGAGATCGGATTCGAGGTTGAGCCGTGCGGTAGCGGCGGCCTGCGTGCGGGAGTCGCGGACCGAACTGCGGTCGCCGCCGGCATTTTTGGCTTGGTACATGGCCGTGTCGGCTGCGTCGAGCATGGTCTCAGCGGTGTCTCCCGGGCCGGCAGGGGCGATGCCGATGCTGATATTCATGAAAATCCGGCGGCCGCCCAGGGTGAAGGCCTCTTTGACTGTGCCGCGGAGCCGTTCGGCAACCTCCTGAGCTTCCGTGACGTCCAGATTCTTGCAGATCACCACGAATTCGTCGCCGCCGAACCGGCCAACGGTGTCGCCAGGCCGGATGGCGTGACGGAGCCTGGCCGCGAGTTGAGCGAGGATGGCGTCTCCGGCAGCGTGGCCGATAGCGTCGTTGACAGTTTTGAACCGGTCTACGTCGAGGAAGAACACCGCAACCTTGGATGCTTTGCGGCCTAGGAGGTCGTGAAGGATGGTGTTGATGAGGATTCTGTTGGGTAGCCCGGTCAGGGCGTCATGGGATGCCTGATGGGTCAGAACCGCTTCGGCGAGCTTACGGGCGGTGATGTCCAGGGCAGTGATGAGCACCCTGGTCCGGATGCCGACGTCGGTGACCCTGACGCTGGCGTGAATCCACCGCACGTCACCGGTTGGTTGGATGAGGCGCAGCTCGCGGTCTAGATGCCGGGAACCGGCGCGGTGCAGGGAGAGCCAGTCCGTCCGGGCCCCGTCCCGGTCCTGGGGATGGATTTTTTCCAGAAGCATGGCGCCGGAGACTTTCTCGCCGGTGGTGAGGTCCAGAAGACGGCCAAATTCTTCCGAATGCCACCACCGTCCCGAGGAGAATTCATATTCGGCGCTTCCCACATGGGCCATCTCCTGGGCTTCGATGAGCCGTTCGCGTTCCTTGCCTGCCTCGTCCTGCAGCTGCGCGACTGCCGTGACATCCCGTGCGATGGTAGAGGTGCCGATCAGTGTTCCGTCGTCGTCGAACAGGGGTGAATGCATCAGGGTGACCTCGGCGACACGGCCGTCATGGCGCCGCCAGCTGGCCCGGACAACGGTGGAAGGTCTCCCAGCCCGGAGATGTTCCAGGGCCTCCCGATGGAGGATGGTTCCGTTCGTGGTGGTCAGCAGGTCGTAGTTCCGCCCTATTGCTTCGGTAGCGCTGAACCCGAACATCTCGGTCGCACCGGCGTTCCAGGCAGTGATCGTTCCGTTCAGGTCGCTGCTGATGCGGGCCTCATGGACGGACGGCGTATGAGGAAGCATCGGTACCTGTTTCATCGGCTGGACCCTGCACGTCTGGGACTGTGGCGCATCTGCAACGGTCACCGCCGTGTCAGCCGTGAACAGCCGCGGCCGCCTTGGAGGAAAAAGGCCCCGGCGCAACAGCGTATTGGACCATGATGATAGCTAATCAAGACCGGACAATACGCAAGGCGAACCATGCCGGAGCTTGCAGATGCTCCACATCCATCCATCGGATATTTTGCTTAGCCCCAAAATCCGGAAGCCGACCCTAGACGAACCATAGCAGGCAAAGTATGCGATGCCCTGTGCGCGGAAAAAGCAGACATGCCTGTATCCGCTCCAAGGGCAGACGCCATCCCTTACCTGACACTCATAGCCACTCTTAGCCTCTCTTAGCCTTGATCCACGACCGGCGTTTGCCTGACCGGCAGCCCCTGACCAAAACGACCAGGGACACATCGTGGAATACTGCCGGGAGCGAGGGCCGTACGCTCCGGCACGCCATGGCACGCCTGCGCCCGGGATTCTGCCGCGGCGAAACCATCCGCCGGGACCCGCCCGCACTGGTAGTCCTCGGGTAGCCGCCGCCGGCTGGTTGCCTGGTAGCGGGCGCACAGAGTGGCGCCCTGCCCGGAAAGTCTCCGGAGCGGGGGCGCCGCTCATGGGTTTTCTGTGCTTACCTCAACGCCGGTTTAACAGTGAACCGAGGTCACCAGAAGTGCGCTACGTCGACTACTAGCCGCGATCCGGAGCCTGGTCCGTCCAGGGTGAACACCCGGAACGGGAGCCGTGCG
>NZ_JAUSSM010000024.1 GCF_030812315.1 Arthrobacter oryzae
GACGGGCCAGTCACCCTCCGCCGCGTGGAGGTCTGTGTGGCAGACGCCGGTGGTGATGACCTTGACCAGCGCCTCGCCCCGGCCCGGGGCAGGAATGGGGAGGGTCTGGATCTGAAGATCCTTGCCGAACTCGGTTACTACTGCTGCTTGCATTGTCGTCGTCATTGGCGAAATCCTTGCGTCGTTGGAGCTTTGGTGCGGTGGAGGTGGTGCTGCCTTCCTGAGGAGTGGCCAGGGTGGTGCGGGCGGGGACGGATCAGTGCTAATCCGTCCCCGCCCGGGCTGAGAGAGCGGCTTAGAAGAAGCCGAGCTTGTTCTCGTTGTAGCTGACCAGGAGGTTCTTGGTCTGCTGGTAGTGGTCCAGCATCATGGAGTGGTTTTCACGTCCGATGCCGGAGGACTTGTACCCGCCGAACGCAGCGCCGGCCGGGTAGGCGTGGTAGTTGTTGACCCACACACGGCCTGCCTGGATCTCGCGGCCGGCACGGTAGGCGACGTTGCCGTTGCGGGACCAGACGCCGGCGCCGAGGCCGTAGAGGGTGTCGTTGGCGATGCCCATGGCGTCGTTGTAGTCGCTGAACCGCGTCACCGAAACCACCGGGCCGAAGATCTCCTCCTGGAAGATCCGCATCTTGTTGTGGCCTTCGAAGATGGTGGGCTGGACGTAGTAGCCGCCCGCCAGGTCCCCGGGCAGTTCGGCGCGGGCGCCGCCGGTGAGCACCTTGGCACCCTCCTGCTTGCCGATGTCGATGTAGGAAAGGATCTTTTCCAGCTGGTCGTTGGAGGCCTGTGCGCCGAGCTGGGTGTCGGTGTCCAGCGGGTTGCCCTGGATGATCTTCTCCACGCGGGCCACGGCGTCCGCCATGAACGAATCGTAGATATCCTCCTGGACGAGGGCGCGGGACGGGCACGTGCAGACCTCGCCCTGGTTGAACGCAAAGAGCGTGAAGCCCTCCTGCGCCTTGTCGTAGAACGCGTCGTTGGACTCGGCAACATCGTTGAAGAAGATGTTGGGGCTCTTGCCGCCGAGCTCCAGCGTGACCGGGATCAGGTTCTGGCTGGCGTACTGGCTGATCAGGCGCCCGGTGGAGGTCTCTCCGGTGAAGGCGATCTTCCGGATCCGCGGGCTGGAGGCGAGCGGCTTGCCGGCCTCAACGCCAAAGCCGTTGACGATGTTGAGCACGCCGGCCGGCAGCAGGTCACCGATGAGTTCAATCAGGACCAGGATGGACGACGGCGTCTGCTCGGCGGGCTTGAGGACCACGGCATTGCCGGCGGCCAGGGCCGGGGCGAGCTTCCAGACGGCCATCAGAATGGGGAAGTTCCACGGGATGATCTGGCCCACGACGCCGAGCGGCTCGTGGTAGTGGTAGGCCGTGGTGTCGTCGTCGAGCTGTGAAAGGCGGCCTTCCTGGGCGCGGACGGCAGAGGCGAAGTAGCGGAAGTGGTCCGCCGCGAGCGGGATGTCTGCATTGAGTGTTTCGCGGATCGGTTTGCCGTTGTCCCACGACTCGGCGACGGCGAGCATCTCGAGGTTTTCGTCGATGCGGTCGGCGATCTTGTTGAGGATGGCGGCGCGCTCGGCGACGGAGGTCTTGCCCCAGGAGGGCGCGATCTTGTGCGCGGCGTCCAGTGCCAGTTCGATGTCCTCGGCGGTGCCGCGGGCCACCTCGCAGAATGCCTTGCCGGTGACCGGGGTGATGTTCTCGAAGTACTGGCCCTTGACGGGGGCAACCCATTCGCCGCCGATCCAGTTCTCGTAGCGGTCCTTGAACGTGACCTTCGAACCTTCGGTGCCGGGCTGTGCGTAGACAGTCATTGCTAGCTCCTTTGCTGTGCAAGATGATTAGCGGCCTGTGCTGGCGGCCGCCGTTGCATTCAGCGTAGGAGCGGGGAGGTTGCAGTCAGGTTGCAATCGAAGTGATCCGGCTCACGTTTCCGGACATCAGGCGCTGAGCTCGGTTTCCAGCCGTTCAAGATCGGCGACGACGGCGGCCCGCTTGGGCGAGCGCGGCGGCAGCAGCTTCAACGCCGCAGTGCGGACGTCGACGTCGTCCTTTGCTTCCGGCAGTTCCGCATACTTGAGCAGCGCATCGGCGCTTCCGTCGGTGAGCACGGCTTCGCGGAGCAGCGTGGACACGCGGTCCCGGAGATCGATGATGCCCGGCGCTTCCGAGCGCGGCAGCACCGCGCCGCGGTAGATCTCCAGGGCGATGCGGTGGGCCCCGCGCTGCAGGCAGTTGAGGACCTGGCTGGAGTCCGGCATCAGGTCCATGAGGACACGGTAAGGGCGCGACTCAGGGACCGCTTCCGGGCTCAGCTGCTGCAGGACCTTGCGCAGGCGTACCATCTCCGGGCGGAGGGTCATGGAGGAGCCGTCGCCCGGGTACAGCAGGGTGCAGAGTTCCTCGGCGCTGAGCCCTTCGGGGTGGATGCTGAGCAGTGCCAGGATTTCGCTGTGCCGGGCGGAGAGTGCCACGGTGCGGCCTTCGATGCTGAGCAGTGCCTGGTCCCGGCCCAGGAGCTGGAGGCTGTTGCGGTACAGGCTCCCTTCCGCAGCGGAACCGGGGCCGTCAGCCCGGCGGGCGGCGGAGGACGCCGTCCGCCGTCGTGCGGGCGCCGCCTGGCGGGCGGCCGCCAGCTGGAGCCGCTCCACGCGCAATTGCGCCTGGGCGGCCGCCACGGTTGCTTCCACGAGGGACAGCGTGTGCGGCGCCACTGCTGATTCGGTGCCAGTGATGTCCACAACGCCCAGCAGTGCGCCGGAGTCGGGGTCGTGGAACGGAACGGCGGTACAGCTCCACGGATGGACTGAGCGCTTGTAGTGTTCGGCACCGGAAATCTGGATACTGCGGCCCAGGGCCAGTGCGGTTCCCGGGGCGCTGGTGCCAACGCTGGACTCGGACCAGTCGGCGCCCGCCACGAACATCATGCCTTCGGCGCGCCGCTGCGTCACGGCGTCGCCCTCCACCCAGAGGAGGCGGCCCACCTCATCGCCCACGGCGACCAGCAGGCCGCTGTCGTGGCTGGGCAGGACCAGGAGTTTGTGGATGACGGGCATGATGGTGGCCAGGGGATGCTGCCGGCGGTACTCCTCCAGCTCTTCCCCGTCCAGGGCCAGCGGCGCTTCGGGGTTGTCCGGGTTGGCCTGGAACTGGACTGAACGCTGCCAGGATTCCTCCACCAGGCTCCGCAATCCGGGCAGTAGTACGCTGCTCGTGTGGCCGGCGCTGCCCGCGGAGTCCAGTCCGCTGGCAGGGCCGAAGGCGGTCGCTCCGAGCAGCTCGTGGCCCGCCAGGGCATGCCGCTGGAGCAGTGCCGCTGCGTCCGGGCCCGGAACTGCTGGCTGATTCGTTTTCCTCATCGAACTCCCTTGCCGGCACAACGGCGTGCCAGGCGTGACGGCATGCCGTGCTGGATTGGTCTGCTCAGTCTATTGCCTTCCAGCAAGCCCGCCCTAGGGTTAGCCCTCGGAGCTGCGGGAGATCCGGATCATTTCCTCGCGCGGCACAACCTTGATCCGTTCGCGGACGACGCCGGTCTCCGCCTCAGCTTCGGTCCATGCCTTCCCGAGGGCTGCTTCGTGCGCGTCGAGCCTGTTCCAGCCCTCCCAGGTGGTGTACTCGACGCCGCGCTCCTCGAGCAGGGCAATGATGGCGTGCGGGTCAGGGTTCTGCGCAGGCGGCAGCGTCAGCCGGTCCTCCAGCAGGCAACCGATGGTCTCCAGGGCGTCGCCCTTCGTGTGCCCGATGAGCCCCACCGGACCGCGCTTGATCCAGCCCGTGGCGTAGATCCCGGGCACGGGGTTCCCCTCTGCATCGAGGACCCGGCCGCCCTCGTTGGGGATCACGCCCGCCTTGGCGTTGTATTCCAGTTCATCCAGCGGTGACCCGTGATAGCCGATCGCGCGGTAGACGGCCTGGACGGGGTAGTCGATGAACTCCCCCGTACCCTTGACGTGCCCGGTGCCGTCAAGCTGCATCCGCTCAAACTTGATGCCCGCAACCTTTCCGGTGCCCGCCGTGTTGCCGGCGCCGTCGTAGATCTCCACCGGGCTGTGCAGGAAGTGCAGGTGCAGCCGCCGGGAGGATGGCACCTCGGCTTCGGCATGCTCCTCGACGAGCCAGTTGGTCATGGTGTTGACCATGGTCTTGATCTGGTTGTTGCTGCGGATGGCGTCATCGGAGGCCTCGTCGAATTCGAAGTCCTCGGGGTAGAGCACAATGTCCACGTCGTTGGCGTGGCTCAGTTCGCGCAGTTCCAGCGGGGTGAACTTCACCTGGGCCGGGCCCCGGCGGCCGAACACATGGACGTCCGTGACGGGGGAGTTCTTCAGTCCTCGGTAGACGTTGTCCGGAATTTCCGTGGAGAGCAGCTCGTCCGCGTGCTTCACCAGCATGCGGGCTACGTCCAGGGCCACGTTGCCGTTTCCGATGACGGCGATTTCCTTGGCGTCCAGCGGCCAGTCGCGGGGCACATCCGGGTGGCCGTCGTACCAGGACACGAAGTCGGCGCCGCCGAAGGATCCTTCAAGTTCGACGCCCGGAACGTTCAGGTCCGCATCCTTGATGGCACCGGTGGAGAAGATCACGGCGTCGTAGAAGGCCCGGAAATCGTGGAGTTTCAGGTCGCGGCCGTAGGTCACATTGCCGAGGAAGCGGATGTCTCCGCGGTCCAGCACCTTGTGCAGGGCGTTCACGATGCCCTTGATGCGCGGGTGGTCCGGGGCAACGCCGTAGCGGATCAGGCCGTAGGGAGCCGGGTAGGCCTCGAAAAGGTCAATGCTGACTTCGAAGTCGCCGCCCTTGACCTCGTTGGACTTGGTCAGGATGTCCGCGGCGTACACGCCGGCCGGTCCGGCGCCGACGATTGCGACGCGGAGGGGACGTTTGGGGGTGCTTTCGGCCGAGTTGGACACCGGGAGCCCTTCTGAAACGGGAAACTGCGCCACGTCACGTAGCGCACAGGTCCCCATTCTAATTGGTCAACCCCCTTTCCCTGCGGAGCCGCTGATGGAGACGACGTCGCCCTCCCGGTACAACAGCGCGCGTAATTCCGATTCGGCCGAGTCCGTCCGCCGGGGATCGATGGTCTCCCCCGCGGAAAAATGGTCCAGGAGGCGCGGGTCCACATAGCTTTTCCGGGCGATCGACGGCGTGTTTCCCAGCACCGCCGCCGCGTCCTGCATGGCCAGGCTGATGGCCCTCTTTTTCTCAGCCACAGTCTTCTGCGGTCCGATCCGGGCGAGGCTGACGGCGGCGGCCACCGTGCCCCGGAGAGTGCGGAAGTCCTTGGCGGTGAAGTCCGCCCCGGTGCGTTCCTTCACGTATTCGTTGATCTCCGGGCTGCCCACCGGATGCCAGCTGCGCCCGTTCTTGTATGCGAGGAGCCGGGCGTTGCCGCCCCGCCGCTTGAGCACCCGGACCAGGGCGGCGAGGTCGGCGTCGTCGATCTCGGATTCCCAGGTTTTGCCGCTCTTGGCGGGAAAACTCAGACAGAGGCATTCCTGCTTTACTTTCACGTGGGCACACAGCAGGGTTGCGAGGCCGTGGCTGCCGTTCTCGTTGGTGTACCGCTCGGATCCAACCCGCAGCGAGCCGCTGTCCAGCATCCTGAAGGCAGCCGCCAGGACGCGTTCCCGGGCGAGTCCGTCGCTGCGCAGGTCCATGGTGACCAGCCTGCGTGCGGTCGGCAGGGATTCGGCGAGCTGGAGGGCACGGTCGAACTTCAGCCGGTCCTTCTTTTCCCGCCAGGCCGGGTGGTAGATGTACTGCCGGCGGCCCATGGCGTCCAGTCCTGTGGCCTGGATGTGCCCGTTGTCGTAGGGTGCGATCCATACGTCGGTCCAGGCCGGCGGAATGCCGATGCTCTCCAGCCGCTCCCGGACCGGTCCCGGCGGCAGCGTGGAACCATCCAGGTCCCGGTACGTGAAGCCGGTACCCGCGGCAAGACGCCGGTAGCCCCTTCCTGAGGCGTTGCTGTGGCGGAGCCTCATGGCCGGGCCGGCCCGGGATGCATTTTCATATTAGTAAGCGTACTGAGCACCGCAAGGCCTTGCAGCATGGCTCCCGAAAATCGCTCCAGGCTATTGCTGGGGGAATCGCTGGCCTGTTGGCGGAATACCGCCCGCGGCGGTGGTGTTATTGATCGTGTGCCTACACCCGACGGAACCACTGCCCCAGCCCTGACCGCCCCGGGTAGCCCTGTCTCGGCTGCCGCGTCCCCCGCAGCTTCCGGCGGACAGCCGCCCCGGCCCGGCGTCGCGCTTAAGGCCGTAGACAAGGACACGACGGCGGGTGTCCTCTTCGGGATTGGCGCCTACGGACTCTGGGGGCTGCTGCCCCTGTACTTCTTCGCCCTGCAGCCCGCCGGTGCGGTGGAAATCGTGGCCAACCGGGTGGTGTGGTCCCTGCTCTTCTGCACGCTGCTGATCACGGTCACCCGCTCCTGGCGTGTGCTCGGGGCGGCGTTCCGGAACCGGACCGTCCTGGGCACCCTGTCCATCGCGGCGGCCCTGATCGCGGTGAACTGGCTGACCTACACATACGGCGTCACCACCGGCCAGGCCGTGGAGGCGTCCCTGGGCTACTTCATCAACCCGCTCGTCTCCGTGCTGCTGGGCGTGTTCGTGCTGAAGGAAACGCTGCGTCCGCTCCAGTGGGCCGCCGTCGGGATCGGTTTTGTTGCCGTCGTGGTGCTGACGATTTCCTACGGCAAGCTGCCCTGGATCGCGCTGACGCTGGCGGTCAGTTTCGGGCTCTACGGCTTCGTGAAGAAGCGCATCGGTCCGAAGGCCGACGCCGTCACCAGCCTGACCGTGGAGACGGTGGTGCTCGCCCCCCTGGCTGCCGCGACGATGATCTTCCTCGGCGTCAGCGGCGCCGCCACCCTCGGCACCCAGGGTTCCGCGCACTTCTGGCTGCTGGTTTCCTCGGGCGTGATCACGGCGGTGCCGCTGCTGTTCTTCGGTGCCTCGGCCCGCCGCCTGCCCATGACCACCATCGGCCTGCTGCAGTACTTCGCCCCGGTGCTCCAGTTCGTCGTGGCCCTGATGGTGTTCAAGGAAACCATGACCCTGGACCGCTGGATCGGCTTCGGCGTGGTCTGGCTGGCGCTGCTGGTGCTGACCGTGGACATGCTGGCAGCAGCGCGCAGGAGTTCCGTGGCCCGGAAGCGCGCGCTGCGGGAAGCCCGAGCGGACAGTTAAGGCCCGCAACCCAAGCGCGAACGGGCAGATAAGGACCTGTTTTTCGCTTTTTGGGGTCCTTATCTGCCCGTTCGCGCCGTGGGCTAAGCCTTAGGATGGGCCGCAAGTGTCCGTTCGCGCTTAGGGGCTGTCGAGGCGCTCGTATTCGCGCGGGATGACCACCATCGGCACCGGCAGGGCACGCAGCACCTTGTTGGCCGTGCTGCCGATGAACAGCTTGTTCTTCTCCGCCAGGCGGGACGAACCCACGATCAGGATCTCGCCGTCGTCCCACTCGAGGTCGTCGATGCACTCCTCGATGGTGCGTCCGTGCGCCACTTCCACGCTCACGTTGTGGCCCTCCGGGAGCCGGTGCGAGGCCTCGGTGAGCACCGTGTTGGCGTGGATGTGCGCCGCGTTGACCACTTCGCCGCTGTCGCCTTCCGCGTCGAGCTCCACCAGGGAGACCATGCGCAGCGGTGCACCCCGGCGTTGCGCGGCCGCGATGGCGACACCGATTGCTGCCTCCGCGCCCACCCTCTGGCCGACAGCGAGCGTCAGCCGGGTGACAGCCTCCGTGCGGCGGTAACCGCGGGGAGCCAGCGCCACCGGAACCGGGGAGGCGTGCAGGAGCGCGTTGGCCACACTGCCCACCGTGTGTCGCTTAAACAGCCCGCTGCTCGCCGCACCCACAATGATCAGTCCTGCCTGGTATTCGACGGCGGCGTCGATCAGGCCCGCCGCGAACGACTCGGCGTGGCGCACATGGAACTCGACGCTCACGTCCTCGGGCACCAGTGCCAGCCCTTCACGCTGCGCGTCCAGCACCGCCTGCTCGCCGGCACCGGCATGGCCGCCGTCGGCATCCTGCGCCGCATGCGGGACGCCCTTTTTCACCACATACACGAGGTCGAGCTGGGCGCCCTGCGCCCGGGCCAGCGCGGACCCCAGGGCAACGGCGTCGGCGCCGCGTTCGTTTGGTGTGTAGCCAACTACGTATCGCATGGGTGAACCCCTTTTGGGTCTGGGGCAGAATCCGGCCGCGCTCGGGGTTCCCGGGCGACGTCGGCCGGTCTGCATTCCTGCATTGGTAGTGCTGACTCTAGCCACCCCGGCCGCTTAAACAGAAGAGCCGCGGACGGTCGGTCCGCGGCTCTTCGGTTGGCTCCCGGATGCCTGGGTCAGGCATCCGGGCGGAGTCCCAGTGGGTGGGGCCCTGGTGTGGGTCCCGGGTCTTGGTCAGGCGTCGTGGTTAGGCGTGCGCCTTGATGGCGGTGGCCAGCACCTCGAGGCCGTCCAGCAGCAGTTCGTCGCTGATGACCAGCGGCGGCAGCAGGCGGATGACGTTGCCGTAGGTACCGCAGGTGAGGATGATGACGCCTTCCTTGAGGCAGGCCGCGGCAACGGCCTTGGTCAGTTCCGGGTTCGGTTCCTTGGATCCGGCCTGCACCAGTTCGATCGCCAGCATGGCGCCGCGTCCGCGGATGTCGCCGATCACGGAAACCTCTGCAGCCAGCTCGCGGAGCCGGCCGGTGGCCAGTTCCTCGATGTGCTTGGCGCGGGCGTTGAGGTCGTACTGCTCCATGGAGCCGATGGAGGCGAGGGCCGCGGCACAGGCAACCGGGTTGCCGCCGTAGGTGCCGCCCAGCCCGCCCGGGTGGACGGCGTCGAGCAAGTCGGCGCGGCCGGTGATCGCGGACAGCGGCATGCCGCCGGCGATGCCCTTGGCCATGGTGATGATGTCCGGGACAACACCTTCATGGTTGACGGCGAACCATTCGCCGGTGCGGCAGAAGCCGGACTGGACCTCGTCGGCGATAAAGACGATGCCCTTTTCCTTGGCCCAGGCGGCGAGAGCCGGCAGGAAGCCGTCGGCCGGGACGATGAAGCCGCCCTCGCCCTGGATCGGCTCAATGATGATCGCCGCGACGGATTCGCCGCCGATCTGCTTTTCGATCATGGTGATGGCGCGCTTGGCTGCCTCGGCACCCGTGATCGAGGGGTTTTCCTCGCGGAACGGGTAGCTCATGGGCATGCGGTAGACCTCGGGCGCGAACGGGCCGAAGTTGGTCTTGTACGGCATGGCCTTGGCGGTCAGCGCCATGGTCAGGTTGGTGCGGCCGTGGTAAGCGTGGTCAAAGGCGACGACGGCGTCACGGCCGGTGGCCAGGCGGGCCACCTTGACTGCGTTTTCCACGGCTTCGGCGCCGGAGTTGAACAGCACCGTGCGCTTTTCGTGGTCGCCCGGGGTGAGGCGGTTCAGCTGCTCGGCGACAGCCACGTAGCCCTCGTAGGGGGTGACCATGAAGCAGGTGTGGGTGAAGTGCTCCACGGCTTCCTTCACGGCGCCCACGACGGCGGGATCGGACGCACCGACGCTGGTCACGGCGATGCCGGAGCCGAGGTCGATGAAGGAGTTGCCGTCGACGTCGTGGATGATGCCGCCGTCGGCGTCCGCAACAAAGACGGGGACACTGGAGGCGACGCCGGCTGCCACAACAGCCCTGCGGCGTTCGGTCAGCGCAACGGACTTCGGGCCCGGGAAGTCCGCCTGGACGCGGCGCTTCTGCTCGAGACGGTAGGTGATGTCATGGGCGGTGGTGGTCATGGAGAAGCCTTTCTGGACAGCTGGGGATGAGGCGTGGGGGGTCAGGCGTCAAGTGCAGACATCACGTGCTTGATGCGCGTGTAGTCCTCGACGCCGTACATGGAGAGGTCCTTGCCGTAGCCGGACTGCTTGAAGCCGCCGTGCGGCATTTCGGCGGTCAGCAGGATGTGGGTGTTGATCCACACCGCGCCGAAGTCCAGGTCGCGGCTGACGCGCATGGCCGTGCCGTGGTCGGTGGTCCAGACGCTGGACGCAAGGGCGTACTCGACGTCGTTGGCCAGCTCCACGGCCTCGGCCTCGGTGTTGAACTTCTGGACGGTGATGACCGGCCCGAAGGTTTCCTTCTGGACGACGTCGTCGGTCTGCCTGGCGCCGGTAATGATGGTCGGTTCGAAGAAGAAGCCCTTTTCGCCGGCACGGTGGCCGCCGGTAACGATCTTGCAGTTCTCCGGCAGGTGCTCCACCACGGAGTTCACAGCGTTGAAGTGGTTGACGTTGTTGAGCGGACCGAAGTAGTTGTCTTCGTCGTTCTGCGAACCGGTGTGCAGGGTCTTGGTGTGTTCCACCATGGCTGCCACGACGTCGTCGTGGACCGAGTCCTCAACCAGCACTCGGGTGATCGCCGTGCAGTCCTGGCCTGCATTGAAGAAGGCGAACTCCGCGATGGCCGCCGCGCTCTTCTTGATGTCCGCGTCCTTGAACACGATGGCCGGAGCCTTGCCGCCGAGCTCGAGGTGGGCGCGCTTGAGGCCCTTCGCGGCGCCGGAGGCCACAGCGATGCCCGCACGGACGGAACCGGTGATGGAGACGAGGCCGGGAACCTTGTGGTCCACCATCATGGCGCCCGTTTTGCCCGTTCCCAGGACAACGTTGAGGACGCCGGCCGGGAAGATGTCCTTGGCCAGCTTGGCCAGCACCAGGGTGGATTCCGGGGTGGTGTCCGAGGGCTTGAGGACCACGGTGTTGCCTGCTGCGAGCGCGGGGCCGATCTTCCAGATGGCCATGAGGAACGGGTAGTTCCAGGGGGCAACCTGTGCCACGACGCCGATGGGTTCGCGGCGCACGTAGGAGGTGTGGCCCTCGAAGTACTCGCCGGCGGACTTGCCCTCGAGGATGCGGGCGGCACCGGCGAAGAAGCGGAGCTGGTCGGCGCCGGCGGCAACTTCCTCGGAGGCGATCAGGCTGCGGACCTGGCCGGTATTGCGGTGCTGGGCCTCAACGAGTTCATCGCTGTTGGCCTCGACGGCGTCGGCAAGCTTGAGGAGCATGAGCTGGCGCTGGCCCGGGGTGACGTGCTTCCAGGTCTTGAACGCCTCGTTGGCAGCCGTCATGGCGGCGTCGACGTCGGCCTGAACGGAAATGGGCGACTTCGCCACCACATCCCCGTTTGTGGGATTCACGATGTCCAGCAGTCCGGTGCCGGCGGGCGTGACGAACTCGCCGTTAATGAAGTTCTGCAAGGTTTGGACCACGGTGTACAACCTCTTTCATGCTGGTTTCTGTAACCGGTTCTGCAACCGGTTCAGTGTTGCGACTGCTCACGAGCCTATGCCAGGGCCCGTATGCAGGGAATAGCCACCTGCACACCATCCCCGGAACCCTTTAGTGCGGTTGACCAGCGCGCGGCTATCCTGAATTCATGGCAATCTCCCTCGCCGCCCTGCTGGGCGTCCAGTCGCTCAAGCTCACCAAGTCCGGCCTGGCGGAGACCACGTGGCACCAGGACATCCAGTGGGTTGCCGTCACCGAGCAGGAGGACCCCCAGCGCTTCCTCAACGGCGGCGAGCTGGTGCTCACCACCGGCATGCGGCTGAAGTCCGCCCCGGAGCAGCGCCGCTTTGTGCGGCAGGTCCAGCGGGCAGGCGCGGTGGGTATCGGATTCGGGATCGGACTGACGCACGACGCCGTTCCGCCGGCACTGATTGCCGAGGCCAACCGCTGGGGCCTTCCCGTGGTGGAGGTTCCATACGAGACGCCGTTCATTGCGATCACCAAGCTGGTGGCGGACGCCCAGTCCGCGGACCACTACTCCAAGCTGGAAAGGCTCATCGCGGGCCACCAGATCCTGGCCCGTGCCCTGCTGACCGGCGGCGGCCTGTCCGAGCTGCTCAAGAACCTCGGCTCGATGCTCCGCACGGACATTGTCCTGACCCAGTTCACGGCGCAGCTCTACAACAGCGTGCCGGGCAACCCGGCGCCCACGGCGGATACCTGGGCGTCCTACCCCATCCCCACCGGCAGGCGCGACGCGTGCACCCTCTGGATCCGTCAGCCTTTCGAGGATTCCGGCATCGTGGGGTACGCGCAGAACCTGATCAGCGTCGAGCTCAACAACATGGTCAAGCAGCGGCAGGCGCAGCGGGCACTGTCCGGCCAGGTTCTGGAGGACGTGATCCACGGGACCCTGGAGGCGAGCGAGGCGTCCCGGCGCCTGGCCGGCATCGGTGTCAACAGCACCCGGAAAAACGTCGTGCTCCTCGCCGAATCCGCGGCGCACCCCAAGCAGCTGGTGAGTTCCTCGGTGCCGCGGCCCCTGGAACACGGGGTGACCGCCGTCGTCGGCAAGGACCTGATCATCGTGGTCCAGGACGACGGCAGCGGCGCCAGCGTGCTGGCCAAAAGCCTCAGCGACCACCTGGCCGAGGCGGGGATCCACGCCACGATCGGCATCGGCGGCGCGTACACCAAACCCAACGGGCTGCGGTGGAGCTACTTCGAGGCCCGGGACGCGGCGAGCCACGGCCTGCCCGTCAACGAGCCCGAGCGGCTCAGCCTGACGTCGCTGCTCCTGGCCAGCGAGGACGTGCCGCTCGCGGACATGGCCAATGAGTCCCTCAACCCGCTCAGGAACTTCGACGCCCTGCATGGCGCGGAGCTGATGACAACGCTGGAGAGCTACCTGAACAACAACGGCTCGGTGGCCGCCGTCGCCGAAGCCCTGACGCTGCACCGCAACACCGTCCGGTACCGGCTCGCGCAGATCACCGAGCTGACCGGCTACGACCCCGCCCAGACCCAGGACCGCGTGCAGCTCTGGCTGGCCCTGGCGGTGCAGCGGCTGAGCCAGCGGCAGCAGGGGTAGCGCCCGCCGTTTGAAGCTTCCGGAGATGTTTACCACATCTTTACAAACATCAAACGTCTAACGTCTAATGTTTAAGTATGGCAAGCACGACGACGGCACTACCCGGAACTGACACCCCACCCACCGCACGGGTCGGGGTGAGCCGGCCGCGCGCCGTCGTCGTCCTCGGAATCATTGCCGTTGTCCTCATCGGCCTCAACCTCCGCGCCGGTATCACCGGGGCTTCCGCCCTCCTGCACGACCTCCAGGAGGTTTTGGGCTACGGGCCGTTCATCGCCGCCGTCATCCCTTCCATTCCCACGCTGTGTTTCGCGGTCGCCGGGGCGGCCACGTCCTGGCTGACGCGCCGGGTGGGCGTGGAGAATGCCATCCTGCTGGCCTTGGGAATGCTCGCCGCCGGCCTCCTGGTGCGCGGCATCCCCTCCACCGGCATGCTGCTGGCCGGCACCGTGGTGGGGATGTCGGGACTGGCCGTCTGCAACGTGGCCATGCCGTCCTTCATCCGCGAGCACTATGCGGACCGCACCTCTGTGATGACAGCCCTCTACACCGTCACCATGACCACCGGCGCCACGGTCACGGCCGTGATGGTCGTTCCTGTTGCCCAAGGCCTGGGTTCGGCGTCGGCGGGGCTGGGCTCCATCGGCCTGCTCTCGGTGGCTGCCTTCCTGGGTTTCCTGCCGGTCGCACTTCATGCACACCGGAACGCCACGCCCGGCCGCGGCAGCCACATTTCCCCCTGGCCGCTCCTGCGGACCCGCAAGGGCGCGCTGCTCACGGCCATATTCACCCTCCAGGCACTGCTCGCCTACGCCGTGCTGAGCTGGTTCCCGTACATGCTGACCACCATGGGGCTGACCGCAACGGACAGCGGCCTGATGTTCGGGCTGATGCAGCTGGTCTCCGTTCCGGCCGGCATGGTGCTGATCGCCATCGGATCGCGGCCGAGGATGCTGCGGCCGGCTTTCTACCTGGTCAGTGTCACCATGGTCTTCGGCGTGGCCTCGCTCATGCTGCTGCCCGCCTCGCTGGCTGCCGTCCCGGCCGTGCTGCTGGGATTCGGCCTGGGCATCTTCCCGCTGGTGATGGTGATGATCAGCCGCAGCGGACGCACGACGGCGGAAACCACCGCCATGTCAACGCTGGCGCAGTCAGTGGGTTACCTCCTCGCCACGGCGGGTCCGTTCGGCATGGGCCTGCTGCACAGCGCCACGGGCGGCTGGACGGTACCGCTGATCCTGCTGCTCGCCATCGCCCTGGCCCAGATTGTGGTGGCGCACCTGCTGACAAGGACACGTCCATGACCCTCACCGCTTCGAACCGTCCTGTACTGGCCGACGAAATCACAGACAAGCTCCGCCGGATGATCCATTCCGGCGAATGGCCGCTGCAGCAGAAAATTCCCGCCGAGCCCGAGCTGATGTCCACGCTGGGCGTTTCCCGGGGCACCCTGCGCGAGGCGATCAAGGCGCTGGCCCATGGCGGAATGCTGGAGGTCCGCCGCGGCGACGGCACCTACGTCCGCGCGACGAGCGAGATCTCCGGCGCGGCGCAGCGCATGTACCAGGACCACACCCAGGAGCACATCCTTGAAGTCCGGGTGGGCCTGGACACCCAGGCGGCCCGGCTGGCCGCCCGCAACGCAAAGCCGGAGCACATCACCGCCATGAAGGCCCTGCTGGATGACCGCCGCGACGCCTGGACCTCCGAGGACTACGCCGCCTGGGCGCAGGCTGACTGGGACTTCCACGTGCTGGTGGCGATGGCGACCGGGAACCCGCTGCTGCACGAGCTGTACGTCAGCTTCGGCGCAGTGTTCCATGCCGACCTGCTCCGGCAGCAGCGCCGCAGTGGCTTCAACGGGCTCCCCGACGAAGGGCACGGCAAGCTAGTTGAGGCCATCGAGGCGCACGATGAAAGCGCCGCCGTGGACAGCGTCAACCGGAACCTGAACTCCTGCGCGGAGTGGCTCCGGGAGTAACCGGTCGGGCCGCCTTCAGCGGGCACCGTACTAAATCAGTAGGCTTGTCTCTTTAGGGGAGCTCTTCATCCGGCTTTGCCGCATCCGACTTGCCCTTATCTCTGCACGCTGACGAATTGGAGTACCCCCTTGGCCAGATCAGTCGAAGTCACCGTGGAAGGCAAGCGTCCGGATCCCTGGGCGGACGGCCTGGGCCGGGTGGGCGTCCGCTCCGCCCAGATCCTGCTGATCCTCACCGTTGTGGTGGTCTCGGTTTTCGCCCTGCTGCAGATCCGGCTCCTGGTCATCCCGGTGCTGATTGCCCTGATCCTGGCGGCGGCGATCGTACCGTTCGTCAACTTGCTGAAGCGGCGCGGCCTGCCCGGCGCAGCGGCCACGGGTCTGGCCTTCGTGGCACTGCTCGCGGTACTCGCCGGCGTCACCACCGTCATTGTGGTCTCCATCCGCAGCCAGTGGAGCGAGCTGGCAACCCAGGCGTCCTCGGGGCTGGATGAGCTGCAGTCCTTCCTCCTCAACGGCCCCATCCCCGTGGACCGGGAGCAGATTGAACAGGCCCGGGCCGCCATCGTGGAATTCGCCGCGAGCAGTCAGGTCCGCTCCGGGGCGCTCACCGGATTGTCCGTCATCACGGAGTTCCTGGCCGGCGCCAGCCTCATGGTGGTGATCCTGTTCTTCTTCCTCAAGGACGGCACGGCGCTTTGGAACTTCTTCCTGCGGCCGTTCACCGGTGCACGGGAGGCGAAACTGCGCCGGTCTGGCGCGCGGACCATCCAGGTCCTGGGTGACTACGTGCGCGGCACGGCCATTGTTGCCCTAGTGGACACCGTAGCCATCGGTTCGGCGCTGCTGATCCTGCAGGTTCCGCTGGCCATACCGCTGGCCATCATCGTCTTCATCGGCGCCTTCGTCCCGATAGTGGGCGCCACCGTGGCCGGCATCCTGGCCGCGCTCGTGGCCCTGGTGGCCAGCGGACCGGTGGTTGCCCTGATCGTGATCATCGTGGTGATCGCCGTCAACCAACTCGAAGGCAACCTGCTGCAGCCCGTGGTGATGGGCAAGTCCCTCCAGCTGCACGCCCTGGTCATCCTGCTGGCCCTGACCGCCGGAACCATCCTCGCCGGCATCATCGGCGCCGTGCTCTCCGTTCCCCTGGCCGCCGTGGCCTGGGCGATCATCCAGGTCTGGACGACAGATCCCAAGGACACGGGAACCGAGACGCCGGCCGGCCAGGACCTGGAAACAAAAGAATCCGTGGACCAGGAGCTTGCTCCGGCGGACAGGGCGCAGGGGTAGCCCACCAGGCTTGGCTGCACGGACCAACCAGGGTGGCCCTGTCCGGCAGGAACACCAGATGGAAGCGGCCCGGACCCGCAAGGGGTCCGGGCCGCTTCTGTCCTGCCGGGCTGATTCGCGCCGGCCAGACTGGATAGCTAGCTTGAACGGTGCAGCAGGCCCTGGATCACGTTTTTCGGCCGCTGCATTTCACCGTGCCTTGAACCGAGGACGATGACCCACCCCGCAAACACCGGGATGGCCCACTGCAGGATTTTCAATTGCTTCTGGGCTGCTTTGAGTTCATCGGATGCACCGGGCCTGGGCTCGGTTGCTCCTTCGGCACCCTCACCCGCGAGCTTCTCCACCTTGCTGCCCAAAATTCCCGCGTACAGGGTTACTGCAGCGCCGGCCAGCGTAACCGCCGTTTTGTAGACATTGAGGCCGGCCACGCCTTCCTGGGTCGCCGTCCGGCCCTTGTTCTCCCAAGTAACGGCCAGGCCGGACAAGAGATGCGCGGCAAAGGCACCGGCCTGGACCGGCGCCCACCTCTTCCACCCCAGGCTGGAGAGCCTGGTGCGCTCCACCGGATCCTTCGCTGCGGCCGCAGCGCCGTTGAGGCCGATGGCGCCCATGAGGGAGCCCCCGAACCATGCCCCCGCGGTTAGGTCGTGGATGGACCGTGCAACAAGATTCCCTGCCATGGTGAACTTTCCTAACGTAGTGCTGAATGTCCCGCCATAGTAAGCACACTTATCAACATCTTGGTAGTCTGAAGGATGCGTAAAATCAGCGATATGAATGGAACGGGAACGCTTTTCGGTTGGGCATTTGGTGACGTCACACGGTCCGAAGATGAGGCGTATCTGGACGAACTGCGCAGCGACGCCCTGGCCAACGCCACGAAGGATGCCGAGTCACGGGGATTCGAGGTCGAACCCGGCACCGAAACGTACACGGTGATCAATCCGCACGAAACCCTGGCGGACCTCACCACCACACCGGACCAGCTCATCGTCCGCTGCACCGTCAAACTCGTCGGCCCGGGCGCTGAGAACATCCACGCCGAAGGCCCCATGAACGGCTGACAAAAGCCTGCAGGAGGATCCCAAACCCGATGACGGACGAAGATACGGCCCTCGGCGAAGCCGCCGATGCGGCCGAGGCGGCGTCGAACACCAAGGCGCTGGACGTCGTCGCGCGCTCCGGTTTTGCCGTGATGGCACTGCTCCACATTGTGATCGGTGCCATCGCCATCGCCCTGGCGCTGGGCCAGCCCGGGCAGGCCGAGCCCACCGGTGCCATCGAACAGCTCGCGGCCAACCCGTGGGGGCCCGCCGTCATGTGGGCCTGCCTGGTCGGCTGCGCCGGATTATCCCTGTGGCAGCTCAGCGAAGCCACGCTCCGGGCACGCCACCTCCCTGCGGGCGAGCGGCTCGGCAAGCTCATCTCCTCCGGCTTCCTGGCGGTGGCCTACGGCAGTGTGGGGCTCAGCTTCGCAGGGTTTGCCGTTGGCCTGCGCGGCGACTCCGGGGATTCCACCAAGGACTTCAGCACCGCCCTGGTCCGGAGTCCGTTAGGAGTTCCGGCGCTGATCGCGCTGGGACTGACGGTCATCGGCGTCGGAATCTATTTCATCGTCAAAGGCGTCCGGAAACAGTTCAAGGAAGAGCTGCACCGCTTCGAAGGGACGCGGCGCGGCCGGGTCATCAGCGGGCTGGGCGTCGCCGGCCATGCGGCGAAGGGTGTTGCCCTGACCTTGGTGGGACTCCTGTTTGTTGTGGCCGCCGCCCGGAACCAGCCCGGCGAATCCACCGGGCTGGACGGCAGCCTGAAGGCGCTACTGGACCATCCGGTGGGACCGTACCTTCTGATGGCGATCGCAGCGGGCCTCATCAGCTACGGGGTGTTCGCCCTGATAAGGGCCAAGTTCGGCCGGATGTAGGCTGGCAGAACCGGCCACTTGAGGTATACGGGCCGATCGCGATACTGGAAGGGAGGGGCATGACGTTCCATCTAAGCAGCTTGGCAGGTGCCGGTTTTGGGCTGGTCTTCAGGGCCCTGAAGGCACTTCGGCCGGAGCGGCCCATCCACCCCCGCGGGGTTTCGCTCAAGGGCGTAGCTCAGACCGGATACGCACCCGGAGGGGAAACGGACCACGTCTCCTCCGAACAGAGTGGCATTGCCTGGATCGACAACCCGGGCCAGCACCTCGTGACGGCCCGGTTTTCGCGTTCGGTGGGAATCCCTGCCCCCTTCCCGGACATCCTCGGGCTTGCATTGCGGCTCCCCGACGGCCGCCGTCCCGCCGACCTCCTGTTCGCCACCACGGGGCTGTCCGTTCCGGGCCGGTTTATCCTGATCCCGCATCGGAACCTCAACGGGGCTGCGTTCACCACACTGATGCCCTACCGCGGTGCGCGCGGGCCTGTCCTGCTGGCGCTGGAGACCGTGCAGATCCCTGAGGGCGCCCGTTCCGCCACCACGGAACGTCAGCTGGAACGCTCGCTCGCAAGCGGCACGTGGGTGCTGGCCCTCAGCTTCGCCCGTCCCGGCGGACCGTGGCGTCGGTTCGGCACGGTGACTCTGGAGGCAGAACCCGGCGCCAGGGACACGGAGTCCCGATTCGACCCCGTACGCAACGTGCTTCCCGGCGCGGGCACCTACGCCTGGACGCGGCGACTACGGGAGCGTTCCTATGCCGTTGCGCAGTCCAGAGTCGCGCAGTCCAGAACTGAGGGCAGCGGCCCCCTGCGGGCTTCAAAACCTCCGCATCCGCACCACCCCACGAAGAAAGCGAGCACTGAGATGGCGACGGTTTCCAAGATCTTCCTCACTCCGCCGGCCGACGTCTGGAACGTGATCGCCGACGGCTGGCTCTACTCCGGGTGGGTTGTCGGTGCGTCCAGG
The DNA here is from genome assembly GCF_030812315.1 of Arthrobacter oryzae. Taxonomy (GTDB): domain Bacteria; phylum Actinomycetota; class Actinomycetes; order Actinomycetales; family Micrococcaceae; genus Arthrobacter; species Arthrobacter oryzae_B. Next base: position 19,040 of record NZ_JAUSSM010000024.1, read on the forward strand.
ATCAGGGACGTGGACGCCCTGTGGCCCGCTGCCGACGCTGTGCTGCATCACTCGGTGGGTGCGTGGCCGCTGCTGATCAACGACAAGACCACGGTCACGGCGTCGGACCCGGGGAAATCCATCGAGCTGATTGCCCGGGGCTGGCCGTTGGGAGAAGCAAACGTGGTGATCACGCTGGAGCCGGTGGAAACCGGGTGCAAGGTGTCCATCGCCGAGGACGCCGTCAAGGGCCCGGGACTGCTGATTCCCAAGGTCATCCGGGACCCGCTCATCGCGGTCCGGAATACCGAAACACTGAACCGGCTGGAGCTGATGGCCTCGGGCGGTGCCGGCAACTAGGCCCTCGCACCCCACCACGAACGCGGGGCCGCCCGGCGCTCAGTCCTGACGGACCGGGCGCAGGGCGACCCCGCGTGAGCAGTGAAGAAACTAGACCTGTGCGGCTACTCCGTCGCGGGAGATGGACACCATGTCCTCGCGCGGCACAACCTTGACCCGCTCGCGGGCAACCTCAACGCCGTGCGAACCGGTCTCGGTGGCCTTCTCGCCGAGGCTGCGCTCGTGCGCGTCCAGTGCCAGCCAGCCTTCCCAGCTCGTGAACTTCACGCCGCGGGCGTCGAGCAGTTCGACGACGGCGTCCGCCTCGGGAACAGCGGCCAGCGGCAGGTTTGCGCGGTCTTCGAGCAGGTAAGTCACGGTTTCGAGGGCGTCGCCCTTGGTGTGGCCGATGAGGCCCACCGGACCGCGCTTGATCCAGCCGGTGGCGTAGATACCCGGAACGTGGGTGCCCGCAGCGTCCAGCACGCGGCCGCCGTCGTTCGGTACAACACCCTTCTTGTGGTCGAACTCGACCTCCGGGAGGGCGGAGCCGAAGTAGCCGATGGCGCGGTACACGGCCTGGACCGGGTAGTCCACGAACTCGCCGGTGCCGCGGGCGTTGCCCGTGCCGTCCAGCTCGGTGCGCTCAAACTTCATGCCGGCAACGCGGCCGGGGGTCTCGGCGTCGTCGTAAATTTCAACCGGGCTGTGCAGGAAGTGCAGGTGCAGGCGGCGGGACGCCTTGAGCTCGGAGACGTCCTCCGGCTGCTCGGCGATCCAGTTGGTGAGCGTGCCGACCATGGTCTTGGTCTGGTTGTTGCTCTGGACCTGGCGGTCGGATTCCTCGTCGAACTCGAAGTCCTCCGGGTACAGGATGATGTCCACGTCCTTGGAGTGGGCCAGCTCGCGCAGCTCCAGCGGGGTGAACTTGACCTGGGCCGGGCCGCGGCGGCCGAAGACGTGCACGTCCGTGACCGGGGAGTTCTTCAGGCCGGCGTAAACGTTGTCCGGGATTTCGGAGACCAGGAGGTCGTCGGCGTGCTTGGACAGCATGCGCGCCACGTCCAGGGCCACGTTGCCGTTGCCGATGACGGCGATTTCCTTGGCGTCCAGCGGCCATTCGCGGGAGACGTCGGGGTGGCCGTCGTACCAGGACACGAAGTCGGCGCCGCCGTAGGAGCCGTCGAGTTCGATGCCCGGGATGTTCAGGTCCGCGTCCTTGATGGCGCCGGTGGCGAAGATGACGGCGTCGTAGTGCGTACGGAGGTCCTCGATGGAGAGGTCCGTGCCGTAGTCCACGTTGCCGAAGAACCTGATGTCTCCGCGGTCCAGGACCTTGTGCAGGGCGTTGACGATGCCCTTGATGCGCGGGTGGTCCGGGGCAACGCCGTAGCGGATCAGGCCGTAGGGCGCCGGGTAGCGGTCAAACAGGTCGATGCTCACGGTCAGCTCGCCGCTCTTGACGGCTTCACTCTTGGTGAGGATGTCGGCGGCGTACACGCCGGCGGGGCCGGAACCCACGACGGCGACCCGGAGCGGACGGGCGGCAGAACCTACGGTGGTGCTAGTTGACACGGCTGTGTTCCTTTTTCTGTCACGGCCCAACTGACTGGCATTTAACGTCGTGAAATCGTCTTTTGAGAGCGTTATCTGCGAGCTAGTTGGGAAGGGGCTACTTGGCTACGGGGTGAGGACGCGGGTATTCGAAGTGCGGGGGCGGTTCGGGGTGGTGGTGCTGTAGTCGGCGGTCTTGAAGTGCGACGGCGCGAACGGGCTGACGCGGACAACGTCACCGATCACGATCACCGCGGGATTCGCGACGCCGGAGGCCTCGGCCTGGTCAGCGATGGAACCGAGAGTGCCTATGGTCACGCGCTGGTTGGGCAGATAGCCATTCTCAACGATGCCAACTGGAGTGTCCTGAGGCAAACCGGCACCTGCGAGTGCGGCGGCGGATTCGCGCAGCTGGCCCACTCCCATCAGCAGCACGATGGTGTGGTCGGCCCGGGCCGGGACCTCGGAGAGTTCCTCGTGGCCGGTGACCACGCTGAAGCCCTTGGCCAGGCCGCGGTGCGTCACGGGGATGCCGGCCGCCGCGGGAACGGAAATCGCTGAAGTCACGCCGGAGACCACTTCAACCTCGACGCCGTGCTGGCGGCAGAACTCGGCTTCCTCGCCGCCGCGGCCCAGGACGTACGGGTCCCCGCCCTTGAGCCGGACCACCCGGCGGCCGGCCAAGGCTTCGTCGACGAGGATCCTGTTGATCTCGGCCTGCGGCACGGGATGGTGGCCGGGAGTCTTGCCCACTTCGATGACGCGGACGTCGGGTGCGAGTTCATTCAGGAGTTCGCGGGGGCCCAGGCGGTCTGCCACCACGACGTCGGCCTGGCCCAGGAGCCGGCGGCCGCGGACGGTGATGAGCCCGGTGTCGCCGGGGCCGCCGCCTACGAGGGCCACGGAACCGGTGGTGGTGGCGCCGTCCTTCGAAATACGGCGGCGGCGCAGCGGCAGGTCGCCGGTTTCCAGCGCGGTGGCCACGGCGTCGCGCAGGGCCATGGCGCGGCGCGGGTCTCCCCCGGCGTTCACGGCGATCTGCACGTCGTCCACGACGGCGACGGCCGGGGTCCAGGCTGCGGAGGCTTCGTGGTCGGAGGCGTTGACGCACCAGACGCGCTGCGCCTCGGCGTCGGCCGAAACGCGGGAGTCCACGGCGGGATCGCCGGTTGCCGTCTGGACGAACCAGGCGCCGTCGACGTCGGAAGTGCGGTAGGGGCGCTGCTCCCAGGTGAGGAGGCCGGCGTCGGCCAGTTCCTCAAGTCCCGCGGAGGCGACGGGGGCAACCACGGTGACCCGGGCACCGGCGTCGAGCAGCCCTTTGGCGCGGCGCGTGGCAACCGGCCCGCCGCCCACGACCAGTACGGGGCGGCCCAGCAGGCGCAGTGCCGTGGGGTAGATATCCTGAATTGCCATGAATCGACGATAGGGCCGCGTCATATACCGGAACAACGGCGCGGAAACACCAGTTCACGTAAGGTAACGCTGCGTCACATTGCTGAGGCGCCGGCTGAGGCCTCGGCGGATGCGGCTCTAGCCCGTCGGCGGTGGAACAAGGCCGGCGAGGTACAGCCCGCGCTCGGCAATCAGCCGTTCCAGGTACCGGCGCAGCACGAGCCTCTCCACGATCCGCCCCAGCGGCCCGAACGGCGCCATGAATTCCACGCGGTCCGTCATGAGGCTTCCGTTGCCTCTCGCTTCGAACTCGTGGACGTGCCGGAAGGCTTTGAACGGCCCGCGGACCTGCTCGTCCACGAAGCGCTCCGGAAACGCCAGCGACGTGATGCGGCTGGTCATGCGCACGGGCACGCCGAAGTGCCTTGCCCGCCACGTCACTTCCTGCCCGACGCCGATCAGGCCGGACGTCACACCCGCCACGGCGCGCTCCCCCGCGTCGGCCTGCGAGTCGACGTGCGCGTCGATGCTGCGCGCGAGGTCGAACAGCTGTTCCCGGGACAGGCCGGATTCGGTGCGGCACACAAAGCTGACGGTCATGGCGCCAGTCTGCCAGACTCCCCCGCCCCGTCCGGCGTGGGACGCGGTCGCCGTCGTGGGCCGTCGCCGCCGTCGTGGGCCGTCGCGGCTGTCGTGGGCCGTCGCGGCTGTCGTGGGGCACATTGAAGCCGATCCGTCCCCGCAGGGGGTCAACACCCGGCGTGTCCGTGTCGAAGTGCCCCATTTTGGCCGCGGGGAACCACCGGCAGGAACAGACAGCAGAGCCCGACGGCGGGACTCTCCGTCGGGCTCTGCTGTTTGGTGTGGTTGTGGCTGCTCAGGAGGCCGGCGGGTTAGCGGGTGCTGCCTGCGAGGAGGCCGCGGCGGCGCAGGAGCCGCTTTTCAATCGGCGCGAACACGAGCAGTTCGATCAGGATGCCCACGGCGAGGATCAGCAGGATGGCCGACATCACGATCGTCATGTCGGCGAGGTCGCGGCCCTGATTCAGCATGGAGCCGAGGCCGAAGCCGATGGTGCCGCCCACCGCGATGATTTCGGCGGCCATGAGGGATCGCCAGGAGAAGGCCCATCCCTGCTTCAGTCCGCTCAGGTAACCGGGAAGGGCCGCGGGCAGGACGATTTGGATGGCCATCTGCAGCCGGTTCGCGCCCAGGACCGTGCCGACGCTGCGGTACTGCGGCGGGATCTGGTCCACGCCGGAGATGAGGCCGTTGATGATGGATGGGATGGCGCCCATGAACACCACGAAGTACACCGTGGCGTCCGTGAGGCCGAACCAGATGATGGCTGCCGGCACCCAGGCCACGGAGGGCAGTACCTGCAGTCCGGAGATGAGCGGGCCAAAGGCGCGGCGCAGCGGGGCCACCTGTGCCAGCAGGAGTCCAATCGGCGTCGCGATGGCCACGCTGATCAGGAAGCCCACGAGCCCGCGCTGCAGCGAGGTCCAGACGGCTTCCTGCAGGGACCCTTCGGCCCACAGCGTGCCGAACTGTCCCAGCACGTCCAGCGGTCCGGGAACCAGGTCCCGGCGCTTGAGGCCCAGCGAAACGTAGAACTGCCATACGACCACCAGGACCACGAGCGCCGCCACCGGGAGCAGGATGCGGCTCCAGTCGATGCGCGCGGCGCGGGCGGCGTCGGACTGCAGTGAATCAAGGCCGGATTCGAGTTCGCGCAGGTCCTCGTTGCCGGTGGAGGACCGGGTCAGGGCAGCGTGCACCTTGCGGGTCTCGGGCCCGGCACCGGATGCTTCGCCGGTAACGGGTGCTTCGGCCAGGGGCGTTGGGTTATTTGGCATGGCGGCGGATCTCCTCTCGCAGCCGGGCGGTGATGACCCCGGTCAGCTGTCCGGCAAGTCCGGCGTCGGTTCGGTGTTCCTCGGTGACGTTCCATTCCTGGACCACGCGGCCCGGGCGTGAGGACAGCAGCAGCACGCGCTGGCCCAGCCGGACAGCCTCGCGGACGTTGTGCGTCACAAAAACGATGGTGCGGCCGGTTTCCTTCCAGATCCGTTCCAGTTCGTCGTGGAGGAGGTCGCGGGTGATGGCGTCGAGGGCGGCAAACGGCTCGTCCATGAGCAGCAGCTGCCGGTCCTGGGCCAGGGAGCGGGCCAGGGAGACGCGCTGGCGCATGCCGCCGGAGAGCTCGTGCGGGCGCTTGTCGCCGGCACCGCCCAGGTGCACCAGGTCCAGGAGTTCGTTGGCCTTGGTGCGCCGTTCGGCTTTGCCCACGCCGCGCAGCTTCAGCGCGAGTTCGATGTTTTCCCGGGCCGTCAGCCAGGGGAAGAGGGCGGCGTCCTGGAACATGAACGCTGCGCCGTCGCTGGGGACCTCAAGGGCGCCCGACGTCGGGAGCTCCAGTCCCGCCATGATGTTCAGCAAGGTTGACTTGCCGCAGCCGGAGGCGCCGAGGAGGGCGACGAACTCGCCTTGCGCGATGCTGGCGTTGACGTCGTCCAGCACCGGGGCGCCGTCGCCGAAGCGTTTGCCCAGGTTTTCCAGTACGACTGGCATGGTCCTGTCCTTACGTTGATGGGGCTGGAGGTTGTGCTTTGGTGGTGCGCTTGCTCAGTCCTCGCCGAGGCCGGCCGCGCTGACGCTGCCTCCGCCGGTTTCGGCGGTGACGCTGTTCAGGGCGGTGAGGTCGAAGATGCCGTTGATGTCCGCCTGCTTGGTGGTGCCGGCGTCCACACCGTCCTGGAGAAGTTTGTTGTAGGTTCCGGCGAGCGGATCCACCGTGAAGACGATGTTCTTCAGGGACCGCTCAATCACGTCCTGCGGGAGCTCGGCGCTCCCGTATTCCTTCAGCGCCGCGTTCAGCACACTCGTCTTTTCCGCAGCCGGGGTGTCGTTGAGCCAGGCCACCGACTGGGCGTGGCCCTTCAGGAGGGCCTTGACGGTGTCCGGGTGTTCGGCGGCGAACTTCTTGTTCACAATCAGGATGGTGGTGGGGAACTCGCCCGGCTTGCCGGTCAGCGAACCGTCCCACAGGTCCTTCTCATCCACCAGCACCTTCGCCCCGGCCTGCAAAACAAGGCGGGACGCCCACGGCTCAGGCAGCCACGCGCCGTCGAGCTTGCCGTCCTGGAACAGCTTCAAAGTCTGCGCGTTCTCAGTCGGGTTAATCGCCACGTCGCCGCCGCCGTCCGTGGTGGTCTTGTAGCCCTGCCCGGCCAGCCACGCCCGCAGCGCCACATCCTGGGTCCCGCCCAGCTGCGGCGTGGACAGGGTCTTGCCCTTCAGATCCGCCGCGGAGCCGATCTCCGGCTTGACCACCAGCTGCGCCCCGCCGGCCGCGGCGCCGGCGACGATGCTGACCGACTCGCCCTGGCTCTTGACGAACGAGTTGATAGCCGGGTTCGGACCGATGTACGTGGCGTCGATCGCCCCGGCATTCAGCGCCTCGATCGCGGCCGGGCCGGCGTTGAACACCTGCGTGCTCAGCTTCGTCTCCCCCAGGCTCTTGGCGATGAAGCCCTCCTTGACCCCCACCAGGGCAGGGGCATGGGTGACGTTGCCAAAGTAACCGAGCTTCAGCTCCTCCGCGGGCGCGGGGGCGGCGGCCTGGGCTTCGGTATTACGGGAAAGTGTTGACGCCACCACGGCACCGGCGGCAATGAGCAGCACAAGGCCGAGGGCAACCAGAACCTCGACAGCGCGCTTGCGCTTCGGTTTGTTGCTCTCTCCTGCCACGATGCGGGTCATTCCGGGCTGGGGACTTGTCATTGTTTCACCATAGGGAGTGTCATAAACGAGGTTCAATGACTTGGAAACCGGGGGTCACGCGCGTTCATGCAGCGTCATATTCGCGCAACACAGGGCAAGGCCATTCCCGCCGGAACAGGCCCGGGCCATTGCCGGTCTGGCCGGAGACTGCCACTCTTGCTGCATCGGCACCACTGGCACCAGCGGTGCAAGAAACGAAAGGACCAGACGATGCCGCTCTACCTGTCGAAGTTCAGTTACACACCGGAGACGTGGGCGAAACTGATCAGCAACCCTGAGGACCGCAGGAAGGCCGCCCAGACCTATATCGAATCGGTCGGCGGCAAGCTCCACGGCTTCTGGTACGCGTTCGGTTCCCACGATGGCTACAACCTCTGGGAGGCACCCGACAATGTGTCCATGGCCGCAGTTGCCTTGGCGATCAGCGGAGGCGGCGCGCTGAGCTCGTTCGACACGACAGTGCTCCTGTCCGTCGACGAAACACTGGAGGCCCTGCGGAAGGCCGAGCAGATCAAGTACCGGCGTCCCGGCGCCTGACGGCACCGGTCCGACGGCGGTGCCCGCCCGCGCCACCCGCCCGCAGGGCGGCTCAGTCCCGCATGCGTTCCAGCCGGTAGGTCAGCTTCGACTCCCGTTTGGGGTCGTCCCCCAGGGATTTGGTGCGGGAAATGTAGTCCGCGCCCCACTTCTTCAGCAGGAAGTCATCGGCAATCCGGACGTGGCCGGCCGGGAACTTGTAGTCCATCTTCTTCGCCACGGCGGACCAGTCAGCGGCGCCGAAGAGCTCCTCGGCGTCGGCCACTGTCCGTACCCCGTTGGCGGCAAGCAGGTCACCCAGCCAGCCGTATTGCCGGGCCTGGCTTCGGGGGTGTTCCGAGAGCAGCCGCGCGAGCATGTCCTGGAGGATGTCCCCCGTGAGCTCGGTAGCGGCGGGGTTCTCGGCGAAGTCGGCAGTGCTTTCGGCCTTGCGGCGTTTGACGATGTCGTTGATCGCCGAGAACTGGGCGTCGGCGAGTTCGATGAGCGTTGACGCCATGGTGAATGCGCGGTCCACTTCGGCGTTGGCCTCGCTGCCGCCCTTGTAGCGGATGTCGTGTTCGAAGGCAGCCCACGCGTGCTGCAGCACGGTCCGGATCTGGACCTCGAACCGGTCCCCGATGAAAGAGTGGCAGCCCACGGGAACGTTCTCGGCGGGGACCTCGAGGATGAGGTGCCTGCCGGCGTAGCCGATCTGGCCGTTCCGCCGCTGGGAGCTCGTTTTGTCATCGTCCTCGCGGCAGCTGAATTGCCCCTTCAGCGCCGTCGCGACGTCGGCGATGTCGGGTTCCAGGAACATGATGACGCGGACGCCGATGAGGTCATCGAGCTGTTCGAGGCCCCGTTCATATTTGAAATTGCCGTCCGCAGTGAGCCGGTCCAGTTTTGCCTTGACGGAGCCGGGGTCCTTGACCCTGGCCTGCACGGTGTGGTGGTTGAGGCCGTCGTCCCTGAGCCGTGCGCGGATGGCGTGCCCGATTGCGTCCGACGCCGCATTCAGCCGGGGCAACAGCTCCGCGTAGTGCTCCAGGGAGCGGGCCACAATTGCCTCATGATCTTCCAACCGTTCCCCCGATCATCAGCAGCTCATGTACCCAGCAGAGTATCCAAGGCAGCCGGTTTCAGCTACTGGCCATGCTCAATCTCCCTTGACGTTGATGAACTGCCGAAGGGTGTGACGGATCCTCACCAGGTCCTGCGCGTCGCGCATCACGACGTCAATAGGCTTGTACGCGGCTGGTATCTCGTCAATGAAAGCCTCGGTAGCGCGGAATTCGATCCCGTCCATGGCCCTTTTCAGCTCGGGCAGGGAGAACGCCTTGCGGGCCGCTGTCCGCGAGTACTCACGGCCCGCGCCGTGAGGCGAGGAATTGAGTGACGCCGCGTTGCCCAGCCCCTCCACCACGTACGACGCCGTCCCCATGGAACCCGGAATGAGTCCGGGATCGCCGTGCTCGGCTTTGATCGCCCCCTTCCGGGACACCCACACGGATTTGCCGTAATGCGTCTCCTGCTGGGTGAAGTTGTGGTGGCAGTTGATTCGCTCCCGTTCCCGTACCGGCGAGCCCGCCCACTTGCCGAACTGGGTGCTGACACGGTCCATCATTTCCTCCCGGTTCAGGAGTGCGAAGTGCTGGGCCCAGCGCAGCTCCGCGATGTACCGGTCGAACTGGGGCGTGCCTTCCTCCAAGTGCGCAAGGTCGGGATCGGGCAGGCGGATCTGCTTCTTTGCCGCCATGTGCCGGGCCACGCCGATGTGATGCTGGGCGATCTTGTTGCCGACGCCGCGCGAGCCGGAATGCAGGAATAGCCACACGGCGTTTGTCTCGTCCGCGCTCACCTCGATGAAGTGGTTGCCCGAGCCCAGCGAGCCCAGCTGGAGGTCCCACTTATCCACGTACTGGACGGGGTTGAAGCCGGCCGCGGCTGCCAGCTTTCGCAGTTCGGCGATCCGCGGCTCGGCTGAGGTCGTGATGTTCCTGTTGTTGTGGCCCGCCGAGAGTGGGATGACCCGTTCGATGGCCTCGCGCAGCCTCTTGCGGTCCTTCGGCAGGTCCTCCAGCGAGTATTGAGTGCGGACGGCGATCATGCCGCAGCCGATGTCCACTCCGACGGCCGCCGGAATGACCGCGTGCAGGGTGGGAATCACGGAGCCCACGGTGGCGCCTATGCCCAGGTGGGCGTCCGGCATCAGCGCCAGATGCGGATAAATGAAGGACAGCTGTGATGTTCTCAGGGCCTGCTCGCGCGTCTTGTCATCCAGGATCGAGGCCCAGTTGAGCAGCTTGCTGTTGATGGTCTCCACGTTTCGCCTCCCACTCCTGATGATGGTGGGCAGGGCGTGAGGCGGCAAGGGCCCGGAAACTGCGAAGTCGCCGGAAGCGTGCGAGGTCGCCGCAAATTCCCTGTGTGTCAGGCTGTTGTGTGACAGGTTCCCTGTTGCTGGAGCCGGTGCTCAGAGCGGGGAAAGGTCCATCATGGATTTCGTTATGCCTGT
>NZ_JAUSSM010000025.1 GCF_030812315.1 Arthrobacter oryzae
GGAATGTCCGCCCCCGACGTGCCCGTAGCCGCGCCGCCACAGCCACTCAAAGCCAACAGGACAACAAGCCCCGCAGCCGCCGTCTGGATCTTATTCATCGTCTTCATGATGCTTCCCTTCAAGGGTTCAGGTGAAAGTTCTAGGTGGTGGATTATTCGTGCAGTCCGGCGAGTCTGCTGCCGAATTTGGCCAGGAGGGAGGTTTTGGTGGAGTCCCTGCGTTCTTCCCACTGGTCGGCAAGTCCGAAGAGCCGGTACATGCCGTGGACACCGAGCCATCGGATGGGTTCAGGTTCCCATTTGCGTGCGCGGTAGCCGACCCAGGGAAGCGTCGTCCGTTCGGTTTCCTGTCCGAAGGCCAGTTCCACGAGGGTTCGGCCACCGACGTAGGCTGCCGTGACACCGTGTCCCGCATAGCCGGTAGAAGATCCGATCCCGGACGCTGGATCCCAGTGCACACCGCCGTTCCAGTCGCGGGTGACGCCGAGGACTCCGGACCAGGCGTGGTCTACTTCGAAATGGATACCGGGGAAGAAGGAGCGAAGCTTTGTAGAGATCAGGTCAACGGTGGACTGAGCAGTTGAACCGGTGCCTCCTGTGCCGGAGCCGTAGCGGTAGGGGACTCCACGGCCCCCCATGGTGATACGGCCGTCCGATGTTCGCTGCGAATAGATGAAAGTGTGTGCGGAGTCGCTGAGGCACTGGAGCCCGTTCCATCCGATCTGCTGCCATGCCTCTTCTGACAGCGGTTTGGTCACGATCATGGAGGAATTGATCGGTATCAGGGTCCTTTTGCCAAGCAGCTGTCCCGAATAGCCCTCCGTGCAGATGAACGTCTTGGCCGCGGATACGCGTCCGTTGGCCAGAGTGAGGATCTTGCCGTCGACAATGTCCACACGGCTGCCCTCGTAGATTTTCACCCCCATGGAGGTCAGGGTGTCGGCGAGGCCGTAGACAAGCTTCGCGGGGTGGAACCGCGCGCAATGCTTGTAGAAGAGCCCGCCGTGGACGGTGGAGATGTTGATTTTGCTCTGGAACTCATCCCGGTCAAGCAAATGGACATCGTCTTCGGTCAGCCCGTACTTCCAGTCGGTGTCACGCCTCGTCACGAGCCGGCCATGCCCCGCCTTGGTGTGGGCAGCGACGAGCGCGCCGCCCTTGTGCTGATCCGCATTGATGCCCTCGGCCTGGAGAATATTCAGGACGGAATCGACGCCGGCAACAAACTCCTGCTGCAAGGCCCGGCTCGCGTCCAGCCCTCTGCCGGAGGCGCGGGCGAAGGTGGCCCGGTTTCCCGGGGGCATTGCTGAGAGCCAGCCGCCGTTGCGTCCGGAGGCGCCGTAGCCTATCTGTTCTGCCTCAAATACCGCGACCGAGAGTGATGGGTCGAGTTTCTTGGCGAAGTACGCGGCCCACAGGCCTGTGTAGCCGCCGCCGATAATTGCCAGGTCTACAGAGTCCTGACCGGTGAAGCGGGGGTAGGTTGGCCTGTTGTCCGCGAGCCCGGCCATCCAGAAGCCAAGTTCTCCGTTTCGGGGTGTTGCCGCAAGGGCTGTCATGAGTTGTCCTTCGTTGTGGGAACCGGTTTGGTGTTCAGGCCGCGGTGTATCCGCCGTCGACGGGGAGGACCGCTCCGGTGATGTAGGACGATTCCGAGGACGCCATGAAAAGAATGGCGTCGGCGATCTCGTCGGGAGTGGCCAGGCGCTGGAGCGGAATTTGCCCCTCGCGCTGGGCGCGGTAGGCCTCGGGGTCTGCCCTGCGCTGGAACGATGCTTCAATGACCGGGGTGGCGGTCAGCCCTGGTGCGACGACGTTGACGCGAATATTGCGCGGGGCCCATTCGATCGCAGCGCCCTTGGCCAGCATGATGAGGCCACCTTTAGCCGCCGAATACAGGACTTCCTCGGGCTTGCCGACCATGCCCAGCCGGGAACTGACGAGGACGAACGAGCCACCCGCTGCCGGCATCAGCGGAGCGAAGTGCTTCATCACCAGGAAGGCGCTGAGCAGGTTGCTGTGGAGCACGTTTTTCGCATCCTCATAGGCCATTTCCGTCAGCGGGCCGCTGACCTGCAGGCCGTGGTTGAGGACGACGACGTCGACGGTGCCGAAGGATTCGGCGGCCTGGCGGGCGAGGCTTTCGACGAACGCCTCGTCGTTGAGGTCCCCGGGGACGTACAGGTCCTCGGGCTGGGCGCTTTCGCGTTGCTCCCTGCGGCCGGTGAGCAGCAGACGGGCACCTTCGCTGCGGAAGTGGGAACATATGGCCTCCCCGATTCCGCTGTTGGCGCCGGTGACCAGGGCCGTGGTCTTATCAAGTCTCATGTCAGTCACTCCATCGTGAGGTAGGTTGCGTGGATTGTGGGCTGGAGGACGGAAGTCCCGTCCGGGGCGATCAGTTCGGGTCGGTCAGTTGAGGAATCCGCGGGCATCCACCGGCCATCGTTCCAGCGTCGTGCCCGTGCTGTCGGTGACGATGTATTCCTCGAAGTTGACCACCACCGGGCAGACGTGGTTGGGGACCACCGGGAGCACTGTCCCGACGGCCGGGCGGAAGTCTCCGGAGGGCAGGGGGAGGAATCCGTGGTATTCGTTGAGCTTGGACAGGACGGCGGTGGTGCCGGCAATGCTGCCGTAGCCGATCTGGGGGCTGCCTTCACGGCCGAGGGCTTTAGTGCCGATATCGAGGATGACCTGGTCTGGAACCCAGTCGCTGACCACTGTGCCGGCGACGAACAGGGCGATCTGATCCTCCGTGCAGGCGCCGAGCCTGGTGTTGTTCAGGTCGTTGAACACGTACTCGCCGGGTCTGATCTCGGTGATGACGCTGCTGGTGGCGAACTCTACGGTGGGTGTGGAGCCGGCGCTGACTACCTCTGGAGTGATCCCGGCTGCGTTGAGGCTGCGCACCGCGGTGGTGAGCGCGGCATCCTGGTCATCCGCGGCACGCTTGCGTGCGTCCGGACCTGCGCTACCGTGACCCGGATAGGTGAAGACGCCCACCGGGACCAGGCCGCGCTTGCGCGCGGCGAGGGCGAGGTTACCCGCAGCCTCGGCAGGAGCCCCGGAACGACGGGCACCGCAGTCGACCTCAATGACGACCTGCAGGCGGTCAGGCTCTGAGCCCATCGCGTCGGCGAGGGCGTTGATCGCCGCGACGTTATCGACGCCGACCCGGAGCCGGGTGCTTTCGGTCAGTTTGCGGATGCGCATCCCTTTCGTTCCCGAGGGCCAGATCGGGTAGGCGAGGAAGATGTCGTCGAACCCGGCCGCGGCGAAGACCTCGGCCTCCCCGACGTTGCCTGCAGTGATTCCGATTGCCCCGGCCTTGACCTGGCGCCGGCCGATTTCGACGCACTTGTGCGTCTTGACATGTGGCCGAACGTCCAGGTTGTGCCGGGCGGCGAAGGCCTGCATGCGGTCGATGTTGTCCTGCATTACGTCGGCCAGCACGATCGGTGCGGGGGTGTCGATTCGCTCGAGGAGACCCTCCAGTGCTCGTTGAATGCGGTTCACGCTGTACTCCTCATGATTCTTTTGTATGGATGATCGAGGGGCAGCGGTGCTGGCTTTCCTCGAATGCTGAATGTGCGGGACCCGCATCAGCGGGTCCCGCACACCACCGCCGTCGTGCCCGTGGCTAAACGGCCGTGCAGATCATCTGGATCTCTACCGGAGTGTTCAGCGGCAGCCCGGCCACACCGATCGCGGTCCGGGCGTGCCGCCCGTTCTCACCCAACACCTCGATGAGCAATTCACTGGCCGCGTTCGCGACCCGTGACTGCAGACCGAAGTCCGGCCCACTGGCCACGAAGACCAGCATCTGCACGATCCGGACCCGGTCCAGATCGCCCACCGCCTGCACAGCGGCAGCGAGGCAGTTCAGCGCGCAATGGCGAGCGAGCTCCCGCGCTGTCTCCAGCTCGACATCCCGGCCAACAACGCCCTGGCCCAGCAGCACGCCGTCCTTGTAAGGCAGCTGGCCCGAGATATGGATGCTGGAATCCACAGCCCGGTGGTCCACGTAGTACGGGTTATCCGCGAGGACCGGTAGCTCCAGGCCGAGCGCCTCGAGCCGATCCAAAGCCGAGTCGCCCTTTACGGTTTGAGCTAGTGGCAGACTCATCTGTACTCGGGCCTCTGTTAGGAGCCAGCGGGACGAGGCAGGCCGAAGAGGACTGGGAGGTCGGCGATGTCGGTGATCCGCTCGTAGCCGAGCCAGTGCTCGTCCTGCTCGAAGCCGCGGTCCACGTACACCTTGTTCTTGATGCCGAGGATGGCCGCGGAGCGCAGGTCGTACATCGGGCTCGCGGAGACGTGCACGATCTCATCCGGTGTCACGCCGAGCTTCTCGAACATGTACTCGAACGCACCGAGCCGCGGCTTGTAGGTGCCCATCTCCTCTGCGCTGATGATGAGCTCGAAGGGGGCCTTGAGGTTCGCTGCGAGGCGCGCAGCATCAGCGGTGTCGCTGTTCGTGATGATGACCAGCGGGACTTCCTCAGCCAGGCGGTTCAGTGCATCGGTGACACCCGGGTACGGGCCCCAGGTCGGAACAATCTCGTAGACTGCCTGAGCATCGGCTTCACGGTACTCAATGCCGAGTTTGCGCGAGGCTCGTTCCATTGAGTTGGCGACGATCTCGCGGAACGGCTTGTATTCACCCATGCATTCGTCGATGCGGTATGCCTTGCAGGCCGCCAGGTACTCCTCGGCGAGCTCGGCCGGAAGACGGTCGCCCAGGACCTCACGCAGCGCGTCGCTGATAGCGAACTTGATCAGCGTTCCGTTCATGTCGAACGTAACGAACTTCGGCTTGGTTTCGAATTCGAATGCCATGTGATCCTCCAACTAGATGACGCTTCGTCGATTGTCGACGACGCTGTGACGTGCTGTCGATTGTCGACGATACTCCGGTATGGGGTAGCTTGTCAACGAATTTTGGGATATCGAAACCCCAGGATCCCGACGGCTTCGGACGCGCACAAGCTGGCAGGAATCCGCCGTGTGCGGGTGTTCAGCCGCGTCATCGTGGACTTGATGTCCTGAAACACCCCGGCGACGCACTGCCCGTGCCACCGCCTGAAAACGCCCCCACAGTTTGGCGGCTGCCCCGGATGCCGGGGTAAATCCCTCACCACCGCATCCCCGCCCATGTATGGAACCAGTCCCAGTGCCCCCCATGACGCATAAAATTCCCGTCTTTCGCCGGCTTAGCAATCCGTGCCCAGCCATGGTGCTCATTGTGATTCCAGTGCCGGGTGTTCCAGGGTGAGCCGTTCGGGTAAAAAGCTTGTCCCTTCAGTGGCCAGTTGCCCGGCTGATGCGCAAAGCCGGACCGAAAACTGCGCTTCCCCTCGGCTTCGCCCTGCAGTCCCTCGGCTTCGCTTCCCTCGCGACGTTGGCGGTATTTCCTCCGCCCGGCGGCCGCCCCATGTTGCCGGCCCTGTTGCTGATCACCGGTCTCGCCCTCGGGAACATGTGCGTGATGCCGACGGCCATGGGGCTGGTGATGGAGTTCGCCGCCGGCCGTCCAGCCGGCGCATATTTCGGGTTGCTCGCCAGCGCAGGAGGGCTGGCCGTCGTCTTGGCAACGCCGCCCTGGCACCCCTCCATGAACTCGCCTACACGCCAGCAATCACTGCGTTCGCTCCCTGGCTCCTCCTGTCCCTTTTAGGGGCGACAGCGGCAGTATTCATTCGCCGGTTCGTCCCCAGCGGTGTAACCAACGTCCGTCAGCAGAGGAAACGTCAAACCGCGTAACCCCACCTCCCTATGCCTGGCGATGGGACGCGTTATGGGATCCGGGCACGGATTCTAGCGTCGAGATTCCTTTGCTGAGAGCCAGACGTTTGAGATCCCGAACAACTGCTTCTATCGCGGCGGCCCGGGTGGCAGGTTGTCTGCTGCTTGTACGTTTCCCCTCAACGCGCTGTGGTTTTGGTGAACTGTGAAAAGGGATGTCGCCATGCTTTGGGGGAAGGTCATGGGAGAAGGGGTCGTGGAACACCATCTCAGGCCCGCGCGGGGACGGGGCTTCGCCAGGAAATATGGCGCCAGTCATCCCAGGGCGACCACTTTGTCGCATTTACTTTGCCTTTCTCACGCCCCATCTGGACGCTCACGACGGCGGCGCCGGACGTCCCCTGCTGCGGCACCTTTGGTGACGTGGCCGGTTCGGTGGGCGCCGGCGTCGGACTTTCAATTCCATCCGCCGTCACGACGCACAGTTGAGACCGGCGCCAAATTGCTGGCGCCGGTCTCAAGGACGGTTGACCGCTATGCAGTGGCGCGCCGCGCCACGTTGTAGAAGCGGATGTTCTCGTATTCTTCGAGGCCTTCTGCGCTTCCTTCGCGTCCGAGGCCTGACTGCTTGATGCCTCCGAACGGGGCGCCGGCGTTGGACGGTATGCCTTGGTTGATGCCCACGATTCCGGTTTCGAGGCGGTCCGCGACGTTGAGGGCGCGGTCAAGGTTTTCGGTGAAGACGTAGCCGGCGAGGCCGAATTCTGTTGCGTTGGCCCGGGTGACCGCTTCGTCTTCTGAGCTGAACCGCTGGATCGCGGCGATGGGACCGAAAATCTCGGACTGGGCAACGTCGGAATCTTCGGTGACGTGGTCGAGGACGGTCGGGGCGAAGAAGTTGCCTGGCGAGTCGTATCCGTGGCCGCCGGTCAGCAGGCTAGCGCCCAGCCTCACGGCGTTGTCGGTGTAGGCCTGCATCTGGGCTACTGCACGGTCATCGATTAGTGCACCCAGTCCGGTCTGCTTTCCGAGGCCGCTTCCGACAGCGACCTGGGCGAAGCGTTCGGTCAGCGCGGCGACGAAGTCATCCGCTATCCCGTCCTGGACGTAAATGCGGTTGGCCCCAATGCAGGACTGTCCGCCGTTGCGCAGCTTCGCCGCAAACGTTCCTTCCACGGCCCGCTGAAGATCAGCGTCGTCGAAGACGATGAGCGGCGCGTTACCGCCGAGCTCCATCGAGCTGCGGAGCACATTCCGGGAGGCAAGTTTAAGGAGCTGCCGGCCCACCGGCGTTGACCCGGTGAACGAAACCTTCCGAACCCTCGGGTCAAGCAGGACGGCTTCGCTGAAGGCCCCTGACTTCGAGGTGGTGATCACCTGGATCAGTTCTTCGGGCACCCCGGCCTCAATGGCGAGCTGGACGGCAAAGTACGTCGTCAGGGGAGTAAGGGTCGCAGGCTTGATGACGACGGGGCATCCCGCCGCCAACGCCGGGGCGATTTTCCGGGTGGCCATGGCCAGCGGGAAGTTCCAGGGCGTGATCAGTACCGCCAGACCCACGGGGGAGCGGCGGGTCAGCAGGCTCGCAGCGCCGTCCGGGGTGTCCCGGAAGTTCCCTGCGGGGCGCACTGCCTCTTCGGCGTACCAGCGAACGAAGTCGGTGCCGTACTTGACCTCGCCGCGGGCTTCGGCCAGGGGCTTGCCCATTTCGCGCGAGATCAGGTGGGCGAGATCTTCGGTGTGGGCGACGAGCTTGTTATACCAGGCATGCAGCACGTCCGCGCGCTGACGAAGGGTGCTGTTTGACCAGTCAGCTCCTGCCGCGTCCGCCTTGCCAACAGCTTTCAGTGCAGCCTCAACATCAGCGTCGGGCACGTGGGCGATGGTCTCGGCCGTGGCAGGGTCCTGGACCGCGATGCCGTCGCTTGGCAGCTTGATGGATTGGATGACGGCGTCCGCGTGCCGGAGACTGTCAGCGTCCGCCGTAATCAGCGGCGAAGCGACGTTCGTTGTAAGGGTCATCGGTTCTCTCTTTCGGTAATGGCTTGCTCAATGGCGGTGATGAACAGGTTCAGTTCCTGAGGATCCCAACACCAAGGTCGATGATGAGCTGCCAAGGAACTGCCGCACGATGGCAGGGAATTCCGGCATAGTCTCAAATGTAGCCACGCCATTAAGTGAATAAAAGCGAATGTTTTCGACACTTATGTGTAAGGACCGATTACAGGTTCGAGTTTTGCCGAAATGCTCGGACAATGGCGTCCCGCACGGCCACGAGCGCCACGCTGTGTTCGGAGCCTGCCCTAACCAGATAGTGGATGCTTCGCTGCTGATCCGAGGGCAGCCAGGAACTCGGCACCACGTCACTTCCCGCCTCGCGCACCACCATGTCCGGCAGAAATGCTGCCGCCAGCCCGTGTTCGACCATCCTGAGGTGAAACAGCAGGTCCGATGAGACGTGTGCGATAACGGGCTCGATTCCTCGCTCCCGGCATACGCGCAGGGCCCACTGGGTGGACGCCGCGCTGAGGGGTTCCACCACCCAGCGCGCGTTGCGGAGCTGAGCGAAGTCCTCAAAGGTCACGCCATGGGGCAGGTACAAACGAACGGGGTCCTGACCGATAACGGTGGTGTGGATACCGCCGTCGGGAGCCCCCTGCGTGCCGGGAAAAGCGTCCGTAACCACGGCATCAACCTGTCGTGACATGAGCTGCATAACAGCAGTTTCGGGTTCCTCGCGACGCAGACGCACGTCCAGGCCCGGAAAGTTTCGGGCCAATTCAGCCATAGCGGTAGGCATGACGCTGCGACTGATGGTTGCGAACGCAGCGACAGTAACCACGCCTTGGGCCCGCTGGTGTGAGGTGGCCAAATCAGACTCCGCACGCTCAATGGCGGCTAGGATCGCTTCCGTGTTCCGCACCAGCTCCTCGCCGGCCGGTGTAAGTTTGACGTTCCGGCCGACTTTCTCCAGCAGGATCACACCGGTTTCCTTCTCCAGGACTCCCAGCTGCTGCGAGATGGCGGAATGGCTGTACGCGAGTTCCCGCGCTGCGGCGCTCATGCTGCCGTGCAGTTTGACTTCCCTCAGCAGCGTGAGGCGGTGAACATCCAGCATGCGCTCTTCTTGTCCTTGATACTGCCTGTGTCGGTGATGTGCGGGAGTCCAGAGTCCTTGAGTGTTCTAGGGGACAGTGTTCCGCGGATCAAGGAGTTCGGCAAGGTGAAGGCTCTTGCGCTCCGGTTCCAGTTGCTTGACCTGCATCGCACAGCTGAAGCCGTCGGCCAGGACCGGGGTGTCCTGGGCGGTTCGGGCGAGGGCCGGAGCCAGCGCCTGTTCCGCCACCTTCATGGAAATGTCGTAGTGGTTGGCCTCGAAGCCGAAGTTCCCGGCGACTCCGCAGCAGCCGGTTGCCTCGGTGACATTGGCGACGCCCAAGGCGGCCAGTGCCTTGCGCTGGACTGTGGCGCCGAAGGTCGAGTACTCGTGGCAGTGGGTCTGCACAGTCACGTCCTGGGGTACGGCCGGTGGCGCCCAACCTGCATCGACCCATTCCTTCACGGCTTCGGCGAAGCTGCGGATCCGGTGGGACACGCGTTCGGCGGCCTCGGTGCCGAGCAGTTCCGGCGCGTCCTTCTTTAAGGCGGCGGCGCAGCTAGGTTCGATAACGACGATCGGTGCATCGGTGCCGTCATCAAGCTTCGCTACGGCCTTACTCATGAGCTTCTTTGCAGTGTCGAGTTGACCCGTGGAGATCCAAGTCAGGCCGCAGCAGGCGTCGGATTCGCAACCAACGGTGCGTCCGGTGCTTTCCATGACCCGGGCTGCTGCGCCGGCCACTTCAGGTCTGAAGCCTTTGGTGAACGAGTCAACAAACAACACGGTGTCGGCTGTCCTGGCAGTGGCGCTGTACGGGGCGAGGGCGTCGCGAAGCATCTTCCGGGAAGCGAACTTCGGCATCTTTCTCTTGGTGGTGAGGCCACCGGCAGCGGCCACGACGTTCCCGAGCGGGCTGGCCAGCACCAGGTTCACCAACGGGCTGATCAGCGTGGTGAGTTTGAGCCATCGTGGCAACCAGCCAAGGGAGAAATGCGACATGGGCCGCAGTCTTCCCTCGTAGTAGTGCGAGAAGAACTCCGACTTGTAGCTGGCCATGTCCACGCCTGCGGGACAGTCGTTGGAGCAGGCCTTGCAGGCCAGGCACAGGTCCAATGCCTCGCGGACATCTTCGGACTTCCAGCCTTCGTCGACGGTCCGGGCACCCCGGACCATGTCCTGGAGCACCCTGGACCGTCCACGCGTTGAGTCCTTCTCGTCCCCTGTGGCGCGGAAGCTCGGGCACATCACCCCACCGGAGTCTGAACGGCACCTACCGACGCCGATGCAGGCCTGGACGGCATGGACCCAGGGGTCGGCTCCGGCCGCGGCGGCCTCGACGGGCCGGAGCTCGAAGTGCGTTCTCCACTCACGCTCGGGCACCCCCTCGAGTGCCAGGCTGGCGTCAAACGGATCCGGATCGGTGATGGAACCCGGATTCAGGATCCCTGCCTCATCCCAAAGCCTGCGGTATTCCTCGAACGCGGCGAGCATGCCGGCGGAATACATCTGGGAAAGCAGTGCTGAGCGGGCACGTCCGTCGCCGTGTTCTCCGGAAAGGGAACCTCCGTGGCGGACAACAAGTTCGGCGGCGGCCTGCGTGAACTTGCGGAACACGCTGCGGCCTTCTTCCGTGCGAAGGTCGTAGGTGATGCGGATGTGCATGCATCCCGCTCCAAAGTGTCCGTACATGATCCCGGTCAGCTCATATTCATCCAGGAGCGTTCGGAAGTCGGCCAGGTAGGCTGCAAGGTTCTGCGGGGCGACGGCGGAGTCCTCCCAGCCGGGCAGGGATTCCCCGCCACTGGCGGGCCTTGACGACAGGCCTGCGCCGTCTTCCCGTACCCGCCACAACGTAGCGCGTTCAGTGGAGTCCGGAACGGCGCATCCATCGACCAGTCGGCCGTTCGCAGCGAGCCGTTCGAGCAGCAAGGCGGCCTGGCGGGCCACTTCGTCCGGGTCGTCGCCGTCGAGGTCCACGTACAGGAACGCCTTACCCCGGGGAAGCCCCAGGACGGAGTCGTCCCCGCGGCGCAGCCGCATGGTATCTACGATGGCCTCATCGATGCCTTCGACCGCTGCCGGTGAGAAGTCAAGGATGGTCTCGATGTCCTTGGCGGCATCGACGACGTCGGCGTAGCCGAGGCAGACCAGCAGTGCACTGGATGGCTTGGGGACAAGTTTCATCCGGGCGCGGACGACGACGGCGCAGGTTCCTTCGGTGCCGACCAGTGCCCTGGCAACGTTGAAGCCGTTTTCCGGCAGCAGATTGGCAAGGTGGTAGCCGGAAACCTGGCGCTGGATGCGGCCAAGTTCACGACGAAAAGCAGCCAGGTTGCCCTGGGCCAGCTTTTTGAAGTCCTCGCCCAGCTGGAACGCGCGGGAAACGGAGTAAGCGTCGGACGGATGGGTGGCCCGGACGCCCTTGTCTGATGCGGTAAGGAGGGCGCCATCGGAGGTGACTACGTCGATCTCGTGGACGTGATCGGAAGTCCGTCCATAACGGACCGAGTGATTGCCGCAGGCGTCATTGCCGATGGCGCCACCGATGGTGGCACGGTTTTTTGAGGACGGATCGGGGGCGAAAGTGAGGCTTCCGTCAGTTGCGCGTTCGGTCTCACGGGTGAGCTGGGCAAGCACAACGCCGGCTTCGACGTCTGCCGTTCCTGCCGCCTCATCGATGGTGATGATCCGGTTCATGTGCCGGGAGAAGTCCAGCACGATTCCGGGGCCGATGGCGTTTCCAGCCATGGACGTCCCCCCGCCCCGGCTTATCAGGGCTGTGTCGGTTTCGCGGCACAACGCCATGACGGCAACGACGTCGTCGACGCTGCACGGAAACACCACACCAACAGGCGGGATCCGGTAATTGGACGCATCGTAGGAGTATGCGGCCAGCCGGTGACCCGAGGCTTCCACGGGCACACCCGCGGCCTGAAGCCTTTCCAGGATCGGTGCATGTTCCGGGGCGGTGAACTTTGAATGCATGGTGTGCTTTCCACTGGGTTTTTCATGGAATGGTCTTGATGAAAATCGGGAAGCCATTGACGGGGGACCGCCGGCGGGACCGCCGCCGATCCTCGGGATCCGTTGGCTGCGCCGACCTAGTGCTCCTGGGAGGTTTCTTCCCGGATTCTGGTGCTCAGGAACGCCTCGGCGTCGTTCAAGTGGGCCTCCCACAGCTTCAAGGCTTCGTCCGGGACGCCGGCGACCAGGGCATTCAGAAGCACGGTATGTTCATCGTGCAGCGTGGACACCTGGAGGTAGCGGGGGCGAAGGAGCGCCATCAGGAGGCGGATCTCTGTGGAAATCGTCTGGAAGAGCCTGCTCAGCCGTGGCGAGTCCGCAGCTGCCACGACTGCCGTATGGAAGCCCATGTCAGCTTGTGCCGCAGTTTCCCAATCCTGATCATCCCTGACCTCTGAAAACCTCGCCAGGGAATCCCTGATCGGCTCCGTATCTGCGCCCTGACAGACCGAACGGACCGCCTCGAATTCGATGAGTCTACGCACGCGAAAGATGTCTGCGACGTCCTGGACGGAGAAGCGGCGCACCCTTGCGCTTCGCCCGGTTTCACGCTCCAGGAAGCCGGCCGCGATGAGACCCTGTACCGCAACGCGGGCAGTGGGCCTCGCCACGCCCAACGTCTCGGCTACGTGGCTGTCCTTTATTTGTGCCCCTGCTGAGTAGTCGCCGGCCAGGAGGCTTCGTTCAAGCCGGGTACGAACAGCGTCGGCGACTGTCACGGCTTCATTGATCGTCACCCTAAAACTGTATAACAGCTATACAGTTTGCGCGAACGGTGGCGAAACTTAAGGTAATTCTGGATACAGGCCAAAAAACGCAAGGGAGCGGCGGCTGGTGCAGCCGCAGCTCCCTTGCGTATCAGGTCCGCAGAGTCGGGGACGGGCCAGCGTCTATCCGCTGACGCCGGTGAGTTCGTTGGGGGTGATGTCCAGGGTGCCGGTGCTGATGACCTTTCCGGCTTCGAAATCCACGGCGTGGATGGTCTTGGTGGACGGGTCCGTGATGTAGGCGGTGTGGTTGTTGACGAAAATGGTGGGCCGGGCTTCCTGCCACTGCAGCGGCTCTTCCCACGGCGCAACAACCGGGATGCTCTTGGTCACGGACGCGGTTTCCGGATCGATCACGTGCAGGGCCCCGTCAGTGCCAAGCACCAGCGCTTCCCCGTGCGGGCCGCGGGCCAGTGAGCGGAAGCTGTAGCTGGTCCCCAGGTCCACCAGGGTCAGCTGCTTGGTTTTGGTATTGATCAGGGAAATTTGCTCCGGGCGCTCGAGTTCGGCGTCCTTCTCCTGCTTGTAGTCGCCCAGGGTCACCGGGGATTCCTCGGAACCGGCCTGGTTTCCGATGCGGCCGTACTCGGTGGGGCTCTCCAGCTTGGTGATCCCGCCGTTGGAGTAGATCAGGACGCCGGTCTGGCAGCCGATGACCACGGCTTCGTCGGCTGCGGCGGCTTCGCCGTGCACACCGGGGCAGTCCTCATTGCGGGTAATCTCTCTGCCGTCCTTGTCGAAAACAATGATGCCGGGGCGTTCCTTGTCATTCCCCAGGGTGAGCACAAGTTCGCCGTTGGCGAGTTCAACGGCCACCCCGTGGTGGGCTTCCGCGGCCTTGTGGGTCTCCGTCTTGGGCTGCCCGTCTGCCAGATCGTCCGATTCGAAGACGGTGACCTCGCCGGTCCCGTCGCTGAAGAGGATGGTCTTGCCGTGGTGGCGGACGACGTGTCCTGGCTTGCTCGCGGGGAAGAAGATATTGGTCATGGCGGGGTCCTGCGCGTAATGCTTGTCGCCCTCGCTCCATACGCCGGTGTCCAGCACCTTGAAGCCTTCGGCAGTAGCAATGACGACGTGGCGCCCATCGCCGGCTGCGTTCACCCGGTTGAAGCCTTCCATTGGGAAGTCCCCGAGGACCTCGAAGGAGGCGGCATCGAGGACCTTGATGCCGCCGTCGTAGGTAGTGACGATGCGGGTCATCGCTTCGGTAGCGGTGGAGGCGTTGGCCGCTTCCGCGCCGGCGGTGCCGCTGCCGGCGGGAGTGGCGTTAGCGCCGCAGCCCGTGAGCATCAGGCCAGTGACGGCCAGGGCCGTGAGCAGGCGGGCGGGAATGGTGCGGTGATTCATGGGTGCTTCCTTCTGTTGAGGGATGATGAGTGATGGCTCAGGACAATGCGCGGGTGATGCGCTCGGTGTTGGAGCGCATCATTTCCAGGTAGGTGTGCGCACCGGACCCTTCTGTCCCCAGGGATTCGGTGAACAGCGGGACCACGGCGATGTCCTGCCCGGCCTCGGCGGCGAGCACCTGGGCCAGGCGCTCCGGCTGGGAGGAGTCCGCGAAGATCGCCACCACGCCCGCGGTCCGGATCTTGCCGGTGAGGTCGTTCAGGTCCGCCGAACTGGGCGAGGCCAGGGTGGTTCCACTGGGAATGACCGCGCCGATGAGCTCGAAGCCGAACCGCTGCGCCAGGTACCCGAAGACATGGTGGTTGGTGATGAGCTTGCGCCTGCCGGCGTCGATGGCGGCGAAATTTTCCTCCATGGAGGCAACAAGTTTGTCCAGCTCCGCCTTGTAGCTGGCCGCCTGGGAGCGCACCACCGTGCTGTCCACTCCGTCCACGTGTTCCACAACGCTTTCTGCGATCGCGTCGGCGGCGAGCTCCACGCGGGAGGGGTCGGTCCAGAAGTGCGGGTCGGCGGCGTCGTCGCCGTCGTGGCTGAACTTCAAGGGCTCGACGGCGTCCATCGCCGCCAGGGTGGGGACCCCTTCTGCCGCGGCAGCCTCCACATGGTTGAGGATGCCCTCTTCCAGGCCGGCTCCATTGTGGATAACAAGATCCGCGTTCTCGATGACCGCAGCCTGCTTGGCTGAGATACCGAAGGAGTGCGGATCGGCATTGGATTCCATCAGCACCACGACGTCGGCCTCCCCGCCCACCAGGTTCCGGGTGATGTCGCCGAGAATGTTGGTGGTGACGACGACGGTGGGCCGCTCGGCGGCCACTGCCGAACACCCGCTCAGCGCGAGTCCGAGAGTCAGGAGGGCCACGGCCACCTTTGCTGTTGAGCCGCGCTTCACTGCCCGGTCTCCAGCACGATGTCGGCGGCCGGTACGTCGAAGGTCCGGGCAACCCGGAGACCGTCCGCGTAGTCGATTTCGCGGACAGTTGAACCGGCAGGATCGCTGAGGTAGGCACGCCCGGCGTCGATGCGGAGCTGCGGCAGGGTGCTCGCCTGCGCCGAAACGGGAGCGATCATGGGCGCTTGTGCGGTCACTTCGCCGGAGGACGGATTCAGGGTCATCAGGGAGCCGTCGACGCCGAGGGCCAGCACCCGCTTGCTGTCGCCGACGGCAGAGGCGGCGGCTACCGGAACGGGGGTCTTCAGGTACTTCCAGGAACGTTTGGACACGTTCAGGTGCCAGACGCCGCCGTCGCCCGCCGGTGCGGAGAGTTCGTTGGAGCCCTTGCGGTGCTCGAGTCGTGTTGCGGGGGGAATTCCGGCGGCGTCAGCCGGATAGGGGATCTTCTCGGCGGCGAACTGGCCGCCATCCTCGGTAATGAGCAGGGCCCCGTCCGTGCAGGCCAGCACCACACCCACCCGGGTGGCGGCATGGGAGGAGGGACCGGCGCACGGCTGTTCACTGAGCACCGTGTGGTCCCCGGCGTCGCGGACCTCCACCGCTCCGGGAGCGGTGCCGTCGCCGGCCGTGCTGGCGATGAAGTGACCTTCGTAGGGGATTACCATGCCCTGATGCGGCGTGCTGGTGATTCGCGCGGATTCGACGACCTTGCGTGCGTCCAGGTCTTGGTGCTTGTAGATGGATGCGTAACCGCCGGATTCGGAGAACACCGCTATGGAACTGCCGTCCCCGGCGACGACGCCCGCGTCCGGAATAGTGATGTCGCCGACCGGACCAGGCGTTGAGCTGTAGTAGTGCACGTGGTCACCATGGTCCACTGTCCATGCACCGGTATCGAACACCTTGACGCCATCCTGTGTGGTGACCAGGGCGTAGCGGCCATCCTGCTGGACAGCGTCGACGGGTCCGAACGTGCCGGCGTCGGTCGTCTCGTCCGTCAGGAGGGAGAGCAGCTGCGATGCCCCGGTCTCCCGGTCGAAAGTGAGCAGACCGTTCTGCGGCTCGGGATTCTCCTGTGCGCCGGCGACGTAGCCATGCGGTGTAGCGTCCGCGCCCGGGGCGGTCTGGTTGCCGGTGCCGGATGCCGCGCAGGCGGAAAGCAGCAACGGGAAGCCAAGCAGGAGGAGAGGGAGTTTAGGGATGGTGCGCTGCACTGGAAATCGGTTCCATTTCTAGCTCGGGGACGGGCGTGTAGGTTGGTTCAGGATTCACGGCGGCGGGGGCCGGCGTGACCGTGGCGCCGCGGACCAGGGAGCGCGCCAGGGCGGAGACGAAGTAGGAGAGGGCAGCAACGAGGGCGATGGTGGCACCGGCGGCGGTGGACGCATGCCACGAGACCCAGAGCCCGGTGATGACGCTGGCCACGCCTATCAGGGCGCCGAGGACCATGACCGTCCGGATTGACTTCGCCCAGACCAGGGCAGCAGCGGGCGGGGCAATAAGCAGTCCGAAAACCAGGAGGGTTCCCACTACCTGGAACGAGGCCGCGACGGTAAGGGTGATTAGGCACAGCAGGACAAAGTGGGTCAGCCGGGGCCGGAAGCCAAGCGTCGCCGCCTTCTGCTGGTTGAACGCTGCCGCCATGAAGGCGCGGTGGAAGAGGGCGGCGGCTGTGAGGACCACAATTCCGACGCCGGACAGCATCAGGATGTCGTCTGTCCCGACGGCGAGGACATCACCGAAGAGCGTGCCAGTGAGGTCCACTGCAAACGAGCCTGAGGCCGAAACGATGATCACGCCGAGTGAGAGCATGACGACGAACAGAAGCCCGATCGCGGTGTCCTGAGAAACCCGCCGGTTCCTGGTGATGGCTGAAACTCCGGCCGCAGTCGCCGCCGCACTGATTGCCGCCCCGATGATGAGGTTCCCGCCCAGCAGCGACGCGATGGCGATGCCAGGCAGCAGACCGTGGGACATTGCGTCGCCAAGGAAGGCCATTCCGCGCACCACCACCCAGGTTCCGACGACAGCGCAGAAGACAGCGACAAGCCCGCCGCCGAGCACAGCGCGCTGGACAAACGAAGCGTTCAGGGGATCTAGTAACCATTCCATCGCGGTTCATCGTACTATAGAGAATGAGAATAGTTCGCAATAAAGGATGTGGAATGTCAGCCGTGATCTTCAACAGTGTTGGGTACGACTATCCCGACAGGCCGGTGTTGGCGGATATTTCGGTAGCCTTTGCGTCCGGAACGCATACTGTTTTGACGGGGAAAAATGGTTCAGGGAAGTCGACGCTGCTCGCCCTAGCCGCGGGAGTGCTGCAACCGCTGCATGGAAGCGTGTCCCTTACTTCCAGCCGACGCCCTGCTTTTGTCCTCCAGCACACATCGACACCGGAAACCATGCCCTGCACGGTCCGCCAGGCCGTGGAGATGGGCAGGTGGCCGCACCGGCGCGGTCTGTTGCCGCTCAGGTCAGTGGACCGGCAGGTGGTCTCCGCAGCGATGCAGAGGATGGGGATCGGCGACCTCGCGGCTCGGCAGCTTAGGGAACTCTCCGGCGGTCAGCAGCAGCGGACGCTCATAGCGCAGGGCATGGCACAGGAATCGGACGTCTTGATCCTGGATGAGCCCACCGCCGGACTGGACAAGGCGGCCCACCGGCTGATCCGGACAGTGATTGAAGAAGAGCTGCGGCGCGGAGTAACGGTTCTCGAGTCGAGTCATGACCCTGGCGACATCGAACGCGCCGAACGGGTTATCACGCTGGAGAACGGCCGCATCAGCTCCGACACCCTGCGCCGCTAACCCTCACCCCGAACTTCCACAAGTTGGGTCAACGGGCCTCGCCGGCCGGTCACCTCGCAAGGTGGCCGGCCGCCGTCGTTCAATCAGGAGCGCTAGGCGACGGACGGTGTGATCCGGCAGCGTGCGTAAAAGGGGCCCCGCGTCCCAAGCAGCCGCTCAGCTGCCAACAGGACGCGGGGAATAGCACGCAGAGGATCGCGCCCTCCGGCGCCCCCACAGGCGCGAATTACCAGCCGCGCTCGGCGAGGCGGTGTGGCTGCGGGATTTCGTCGACGTTGATGCCGACCATGGCTTCGCCCAGGCCGCGGGAGGCCTTGGCGATCACGTCGGGGTCATCGAAGAAGGTGGTGGCCTTCACGACGGCGGCGGCGCGCTGTGCCGGGTTGCCGGACTTGAAGATGCCCGAGCCGACGAACACGCCGTCAGCACCGAGCTGCATCATCATCGCGGCGTCAGCCGGAGTGGCGATGCCGCCGGCGGTGAACAGCACGACGGGGAGCTTGCCCGTGGTCGCGATTTCCTTGACCAGGTCGTACGGTGCCTGCAGTTCCTTGGCCGCGACGTACAGCTCGTCCTCGGGCAGGGCTGCGAGCTTGAGGATCTCGGCGCGGATCTGGCGCATGTGGGTGGTGGCGTTGGAGACATCGCCGGTGCCGGCCTCGCCCTTGGACCGGATCATGGCCGCGCCCTCGTTGATGCGGCGCAGGGCCTCACCGAGGTTGGTGGCACCGCACACGAACGGAACGGTGAAGTTCCACTTGTCGATGTGGTTGGTGTAGTCGGCCGGGGTCAGGACCTCGGACTCGTCGATGTAGTCCACGCCGAGGGACTGCAGGACCTGGGCTTCGACGAAGTGGCCGATCCGGGCCTTGGCCATGACCGGTACGGACACGGCTTCGATGATCTTGTCGATCATGTCCGGATCGGACATGCGCGACACGCCGCCCTGGGCCCGGATATCGGCCGGAACACGTTCCAGCGCCATGACGGCCACGGCACCGGCGTCTTCGGCGATGCGGGCCTGTTCGACGTTGACGACGTCCATGATGACGCCGCCCTTGAGCATCTCTGCCATGCCGCGCTTCACGCGGTTGCTGCCCGTAGTGGAAATACTGTCGTTCAAGATTCTCCTAGTGCTGATCCAGCAGGGGTGCCTTCCAACTGGAAGGCACCCCTGCTGGGCAGTCGTCGTCGGAATTTAGGCCGAGCCCTCGAAGCCAGATTCTTAGCGCAGTGCCCTGAAGGCGCGGCCCATTCCCTCGAGCAGACGGTCGGCGTCATCACTGGAGAAAGGCATTGGGGGGCGGAGTTTGAGGACGTTGCCCTGGGCGCCGCAGGCCGAGATGAGAATCCGGTCCTCCCGGAGGGTGTTCACGATGCCGGCGGCCGCCTCCCCATTAGGTGCGAGTGTGGACCGGTCAGTGACGAGGTCGACACCGATGAAGAAGCCGCTTCCGCGGACTTCTGCGACCTGGTCCAGGCCCTGGCTGAGGTCCTTGAGCCCGGTGATGATCTTTTCGCCGACCTTGCGGGCGTTTTCTATGAGTGATTCGTCGCGGATCACGTCCAGGACGGCCTGGGCAGCGGCGATGGCTACGGAATTCCCGCCGAAGGTGTTGAAGTAGCGGATGTTCTTGCCGAACTCCACCAGCAGTTCGGGCTTGAAGATGGCTGCCGCGACGGGGATGCCGTTGCCCATGGGTTTGCCGATGGTGACCATGTCCGGGACGATTCCGTGGCGCTGGAAACCCCACCATTCCTCGCCCGTGCGGCCGAAGCCGGGCTGGACTTCATCTGCGATGTACAGGCCGCCGGCAGCGTGAACCTCTTCGATGATCGGGCGCAGGAAGCCTGTTGGGCCAGCGAAGACACCGTCGGAGGAGAAGATGCTGTCGGCGATGAAGGCCGCCACTCCGATGCCGTGGCGGTGCAGGTCGGCGATGGCGGCCCGCACCTGGTTCCGCAGGTGATCCTCCAGGGATGCTCGATCCGATGAGTACCGCAGGGCGTCCGGGGCGTCGATGACCCGCACGTTCGCTCCCAGGGGCACACCCGCGCCCAGGGACGGCGAGAAGGACGCTACTTCGGTTGTCAGGCCGTGGTAGGCGCCGGAGGTGACGATGATGCCCTGGTTTCCGGTGGCGTATTTTGCCACGCGCATCGCGAGGTCGTTGGCTTCGGACCCGGTGCAGGTGAACATGACGTGGCCAAGCTCGGCGGGGAACGTGGAGAGGAGCTGCTCCGAGTAGTCGAGGATGGATTCCTGGACGTAGCGGGTGTTGGTGTTCAGCGTCTGCATCTGCTCGTGGACAGCCGCGATGACCCGCGGGTGGGCGTGGCCGACAGAGGGGACGTTGTTGTAAACGTCGAGGTAGTCATTTCCGTCGCGGTCAAACAACGTGACGCCCTTGCCGCGAACGATTTCAAGCGGGGTGTCGTAGAAGAGCCGGTATCCGGGTCCGAGGCTCTGGTCCCGGCGTTGGATGCTCTTCTGCATCTGGTCCGGGAGCTCGCTAAGGCGGTTGGGATCAAAGCCGTTGATCATGGCCCGGGACGGCTTGCGGATGGTTTGGGGAGTGGTGCTCATGATGTCTCCTTGATGGCTAGTGCGTCTGGTTCAGGGTGTGACGTGGTTTACGGCGCGAAAGGCAGTCTGTGGTGCCGGGGCGGCGGCTGTGGAGGCGAGCCGGTCCCAGTCCGGTTCGGAGTGGGAGAGCAGATAATCGCGCCTTTGAGGTAATTGGCTTGCCCGCCACTGCGTAATTAGGGCCCGCAGGAGCAGTCGGGCCTGGGCTGAGATGATCAGGGCCTCCAACTCCTGAACGGGAAGCGGACGGATGCTCAAATATCCATCCATGACGTGCAGTGCGTGCTCCCAAGGGCTGCACGGGTCTGCTCCCAGCAGGTTGGCCATGGTGACGCTGAGGTCGAAGATCACTGGAGTCCGCACGACGTCTCCGAAGTCGATGATCCCGGCCACGTAGGCCGGCCTGTCCGGGTCGACAAGGACGTTGAATGGACTGAAATCCCCGTGCACGACTTGAGAGGTTAGGGAACCCAGAAGCGGAACCACCTTCTCGTCGAACCGGTCAAAAATGTCCTCGGCCAGGGAGCGTTTGTGCTCATCGACATATTCAAGCAGGGGCCGCATCCGGTGAAAGTGCTTCAGGTCCCATAGGAGCAACCGGTCGGCACGAGGATGATCGAAGTCCTGCAGAGCAAGGCCCACACGCGCAAGGCTCGAACCTACCAACTGAAGCTGGCCAGCTGACGCCTCATGATTGGCCAGCAAGTCTCCAGGCATGAAGCGCATCACCCGAAGCACCCGGTCAAAGGGTCCAACAGGCGCCGGCAGGACGACTTGTGGCTCTCCGTCAAGGCTCCTGACAAGACGCTGGACCGGAAGTTCAGGGGCAGTCGCCTCCAAATGCTCCATGCATGCCGTCTGAAGCTGGACGATCACCGGATCCTCATCCGGTGGTGACACCTTCACCAGATAGGTTTCTTCGCCGTCCCGGAGCCGGAAAGTCTCGTCCTTCTCCGTGGGAATCCGGACAAGCGTCCCCTTCAGGCCATAGGACTGTTCAAGAAGCTCCAAGACAGTCGAGTCAGCGAGCTGAGACTGCTTTGCCAGGAGTCCACTCTCCGACGCCACGGCGTCGATAAATTCGGAGTCGGTACTGACATTCATGTCTAGGCTCCTGCCGCTAAGTTGGGGAATTCAATAATTAGGCGTTTAGGTTGTCGCCGTTGAAACCAGCTTCGACGTGATTCACGGCGGTTGTACGCTATGAGGGCGATGTTCACCTGTTCAGCTGTTCAACAGTTCTACGTGAAAGAGTATGCCATGATGTCGGCGAATTCCGCAAGGAGATTTATCAACTGTTCAACTGTTGACAGTTTGCTCAATATCGTCCTAGAGTCGACGCATTGGGCTGTTGCCGGGTCTTCCGAACCAAAAAGGAAGCCCGTGGAGCTCAGTCACCCGTAAGCAGAAGGCCGGTATGCGGTCTCTCAAAATCTCAAGGAACGGACGAATCATGGCAGAATCCAACCGGCCGAAGTACATCTCTTTTGATATCTACGGCACACTGATCAACTGGGATACTGATTCCACTACCCGCCGGCTGCTCGCGGGCCGTCTGCCTGAAGAGCAGTGGCCTGCGTTCAAGAAGGTGTTCCGCGGGTACCGGTTCGACGAGGTCCTTGGCGACTACAAGCCCTACGAGGAGATCCTTCAGAATTCCTTTGACCGGGTATGCAAGTTCTTTGGCATCGGGCCGACCCCTGGTGCGGGCGCAGAGTTCGCTGACGCTGTACGCAGCTTTGGTGCCCACGATGACGTGCCGGCCCCGCTGAAACTCATGGGCGACAACTACAAGCTGGTGGCTCTGTCCAACGCCGACGACAGCTTCCTCGAGATCAGCATTCCCAAGCTCGGCGCTGACTTCCACGCTGTGTTGACTGCTGAGCAGGCCCAGGCCTACAAGCCGCGTTACCAGGCGTTCGAGTACATGCTCGATACCCTGAAGGCCAAGCCGGGGGACTTCCTGCACATCGCCTCTCACACACGCTACGACATGCATCCGATGCACGACATGGGCTTCCGCAACCTCTGGGTGCTGGACCGTGGCTATGACCCCATCACCGGGGGCTACGACTACAACACCGTTAAGTCCCTGGACGAGGTCAACAAGCACCTCGGTCTCTAAACCGACGTCGAAGCGGAAGGTCAACCCGTGAAACTTAACCCCTATTGGCTGGACACTGCCGAACCATCCGGGGACTACCGGCGCACTCCGGTTCCCGAGAACGTCGATGTGGCAATCATCGGCGCCGGCTTCACCGGACTCTCCGCGGCCCTGGAATTTGCCCAGCAGGGCGCCAGCGTTGCCGTTTTCGAACGCCACACCGTTGGGTGGGGCGCGTCGGGCCGTAACGGGGGAATGGCGACGACCGGGTTGGCCATCGGTTTCAGCACGGCGGTGAAGCGCTACGGCGCCGCGCGTGCCGTGGAGTTGTTCCGTGAATACAACGACGCCATCGACAGCATCGAGAAGCTGGTGCATGACAATGGCATCGAGTGTGACTACAAGCGGGACGGAAAGCTCTCGCTGGCTTTCCACAAGTCCCACTACGAGGGCTTCCTGAGGTCGCAGGAGAAGATGGCCGCCCTGGCCGACCACCATGTCACCGTTATCCCGAAGTCCGAGATCCACAGTGAAATCGGCACGGACTTCTACCAGGGGGCCATGCTTGACCCACTGGGAGCAGGGCTGCATGTGGGCAAGTTTGTGCATGGGTTGGGCGGGGCGGCTGTTGCCGCCGGGGCTGATATCTGCGAGGAAGCCGGTGTCACGGAGCTGAAGAAGGTTTCCGGCACGTTGCATGACGTGCACACCCCCCGGGGCATCACCCGCGCCAAGCAGGTCCTGGTGGCCACCAGCGGCTACACCGGCAACGTCACCCCGTGGCTCCAGCGCCGGGTGATTCCGGTGGGCAGCTTCATCATCTGCACCGAGCCGCTGCCCGAAGACGTGGTCAACCGGATCCTGCCGAACAGGCGCATGGCGTCGGACAGCAAGATGCTGACCTACTACTTCCGGATCACCCCGGACAACCGTCTGCTCTTCGGCGGCCGGGCCCGCTTTGCCCTGTCCAGCCCGGACTCGGACGTCAAGAGCGCCGAAATCCTGCGCAAGGCCATGCTCGAGCTCTTCCCGTACCTCTCCAACGCCAAGGTGGACTACATCTGGGGCGGCCTGGTGGACCTTTCGATGGACCAGATGGTCCACGCCGGTATCCACGACGGACTCTACTACTCCCTGGCTTACAGCGGACACGGTGTGCAGATGGCAGCTCACATGGGCAAGCGGATGGCGCACTATATGGCCGGCGACAAGTCAGCGAACGTGTGGGAAGGCCTGAAGAATCCGCCCGTGCCGGGCCACTTCGGCCCGCCTTGGTTCCTGCCCTTCATTGGTGGAGCCGCAAAAATCATCGACCGCCTCAGCTAGGCCCGCAGTTCGACGGCGGTGGATGTCCAGCGGGCGATCGCGCACATCCACCGCCACCTGCAGCGCGAGGACTGGCCGTTGCGCTCACGCAGGGAGGCCCTTGAAATGGCTGCCCGCCTGCTGGGCGAGCAGTCCGTGCGCTTTACGAGGATCATCGCGTCCGAAAGCAGCAAGACCATCATCGAAGCCGAACGTGAGGTGCGGCGCTGCGCCGAAACCCTGCGGCTCTCCGCCGCGGCCTCCGAAGAGCTCGCGGGGGAGACCCTGGGTTCTGAGGACAGTATGGCCGGTGCCGGCAAGATTGGCTGGTACAGCCGGAAACCGGTGGGCATCGTCGCGGCAATCACTCCCTTCAACGACCCCCTGAACCTCGTGGCTCACAAACTGGGCCCTGCCCTCATCGGAGGCAACGGCGTCGTGCTCAAGCCTTCCACGCGCACGCCGCTGACCGGGCTGGCCCTTGTCCAGCTGCTGCTCGAAGCGGGCGTCCCATCGGGACGGATCGCCGCGATCGTGTCCGGCCCCGGCGTTTCCGAAGCGCTGGTCACGGACCCCCGGGTGGATCTGATCTCCTTCACCGGCGGCCCGCAAACGGCGGAACGCATCGCCGCCGCGGCAGGTGCCAAGAAGATCATCTCCGAGCCCGGCGGGAACAACGCCACGATTGTCTTCGCGGACGCGGACGCGGAAGCCACGGCGAAGGCCATCGTGGCCGCAGCGTTCGGTGTTGCAGGCCAGAACTGCCTGTCCGTGCAGCGCGTCTACGCCCACACTTCCCTGTTCGAGGAGGTACTGGAGCACGTCACCGCTGGCACCAGGGCGCTGCGGACCGGGCCCAAGCTTGACCGGGGTACCGACGTCGGCCCGCTGATTTCCGAGGCGGAGGCCTGGCGGGTTGAGGAATGGGTGGAAGAAGCCAAAGCGGCCGGCGCCACCGTCCACGCCGGCGGGACCCGCCGGAACGCGTACTACGAGCCGACCGTCCTGACCGATGTGCCCTCTGAGTGCCGGGTGATCCGGGATGAGGTGTTCGGGCCGGTGGTCAGCATCCTGCCGTTCATCGAGGTCCGGGACGCGGTGTTTGCAGCGAACAACACCGAATTCGACCTCCAGGCCGGGGTCTTCACCCAGTCCATTGATTTGGCCATGGCTGTAGCGGAGAAACTGCATGTCGGCGCTGTGATGATCAATGAGACCAGCGACGTCCGAATCGACTCGATGCCGTTTGGCGGCTTCAACAAATCCGGGGTGGGACGCGAAGGCGTCCGGCACGCGGTCCGCGAGATGATCGAACCCAAGAACACCATCATCAACCTTGGCGAGTCAAAGGCCCGCTGGCAGGTCCTGGGCGGCCGGCCGGAGCGGACAGCATGAGCACCCACGCCATAACCGCCCACTGCATATCGCTGTGATCGCCGGCGACGGGATCGGGCCCACTTTGTCGCAGCACTTGATGCTTCCCGCCAGGGCAGGCTGACATCCGCGACAGGAGCAACGGCATCATCCATACCGTGCCGTTCTGGGACGAGGTGGTTGAGGATACCGTCCGGCAGTAGCCCTGCGTAACCGTGACCCACGAGTTGGTGGACGCGTTGGCTGCGCATCGGCCTTACGTGCTGGTCACGGCACCTCCGACGTCGGGGGGACCCCTCTATGTCGGAGTTCACCGCAGCCGTCCTGGCCCACCATCGACACCCTTCCCCGGTAGCGGGATGAGGACCGGCGGCTTGGGAGGCCGGATGCCGATTTTTGGATGGCCTGCAGCTCGCCTAGCCTGCTTGATGCCTCTGCGCGATAATCTCCCGGATCGATTCCCGATATTGGATGATCGTGTCTGAGATAACCTTCTCCGCCAGGACGGGGTCACGCGAATCAAGCGCGTCAACGATGTTTTGGTGCTCAGTTTCGAGTGTATCTGGGTCCTCGTACTCGTGATGTTCGATGGAAAGCACAAACATGAAGTACCTCAGTTCGGTCACCAATTGCTGATAGAAGGTCCTCATCTTCTGACTTCCGAGGAGTCCGACTATCGCGCTGTGAACCGCAAGATCCTTCTCGACAATCTTGAATGGATCTCCACTCTTCAAAACTGTCCGGAACTCCTCCATGGCTGCATGAACTTCGTCCATTGAGGTGCTTTCGGAGATGCTCCGTGCGGCTATGGTCTCCAAATGGTAGCGCGCGTTGTAAGCGTCCATGATTTCGGCGTCAGTGGGATCCCAAACGATAGCGCCCTGATTTGCTCGATGGCGAATGAGGCCGCCGGCCTGAACAATGCGAACGGCTTCCCGAACAGTGTTCCTGGAAAGTCCCAGGTTGTCGGCAATGAGACTCTCCCTGACGCGTTCGCCTGGCTTGAGTCCTCCGCTCAGGATCATGGCTGTGAGACCATCTGCGACCTGTTGCACCGTAGATGAATGGACTATCTTGATCTGCTCAACCATGCCTTCATCGTACAGGGCTAATCAACTGTAGGGCTGTAGACCACTCGACGCTATTTGTGGCGCCTCAATCCCTCTGAAACTTCTTATAGAACAGCCATGGATCCGATGCTGCCCAGGCCGATGATGGCGAGTTTTCCGTTCATGGTTAGAGGACCTGTTCGAGGAAGGCCTGGGTGCGGGCTTCTTTG
>NZ_JAUSSM010000026.1 GCF_030812315.1 Arthrobacter oryzae
TTTTTTTGTTTTTTTTTTTTTTTATTTTGGGTGGGTTTTTATTTTTTTTTTTTGCCACAGTTTGGTCCTGTTTGTTTGTAACCGTCCCCCCCGCGACTGGTTCCCCCGGGGCGGCCCTGCCCCCCCCGGGGGGGGGGGCCCCCACCGCCGCCGCGGTTTGGTTCGTTAGGGGGCTAGGACTTCGCAGACGTCGACGACCCTGCCCGGTCCAGAGAACGGAATCAGCTCTCCGTCCTGGTCGTTGGTGAAGCTGACATTCCCTGAGGTGACGTAAAGGCCACCCACGACTGGATCCCCAGGGTCCTCATCTGGCCTGGTGATGAGGTTCCTGCCGGTCGCAACAACGTGTGTCAGATCGCCAACAGTTGTGACGCGCGTGACGCCCGTGATGACGTACTTAACTGTTTTTCCGTTCGCTGTCAGAGTCACTTTGAGCGCGGGGGAAGGGGAAAGCAGTGTCCCGTTCGGAAGCGTAATGTCCTTGAAGCCGCCGGACAGAACCCCTTTCACAATGAAGCCGCCGGCGTCGAGATCGCCGCACTGCCGTTCAATTTCGACGCCCTCTAGCGAGATCGGCGGGCCCGAAGGGGCGGCGGCGGCCGGAGCGGCGGCCGCGAAGATAGAGGCCAGGACGGCCGTTGGAACTAACCATTTTTTCATTGTTGTTCTCCCTAGATCTTGATGACGGCCCTGGGGCCGGCTGCCGCTTGGAAGACGATTGAAAGCGGCGGCGACCAAGAGTCACCCCGCAACCTTGTGAAAACCTTGTGATTCCGGAAAGGGAGCTCAACGACACCCGGAACCAAGGAGAGCGATACGCCCGCAACACGGCCGAAGGCCCCGAATCACGTGGATTCGGGGCCTTCGGCGGATGCGGACCAATTCCGGCGGAGATGGGCCGGCTTAGTACCAGTTGTTGGCGTAGTGGAAGTTCAGGGCGTCACAGGGGGAGCCGTACCGTTCCTTGACGTAGTTCAGGCCCCAGTTGATCTGCGTGCGGAAGTTGGTCCGGTAGTCAGCCCCGGCACTTGCCATTTTTTCGGCTGGCAGGGACTGGACTACGCCGTACGCGCCGCTGCTTGGATTCGTGGCGGTGGTCTTCCAGTCGGATTCCTTCGTCCACAGCGTGACCAGGCACTGCATCTGGTCGGCGGCCCAGCCGTAGTTACCGAGCTGCGAGGCTGCATAGGCCTGCGCGGCCGCGGGGTCGTCCACGGCAACCGGCGGAGCGGGAGCCGGAGCCGGTTCCGGAGCGGCCGCAGGAGCAGGGGCGGCGGCGGGTGCCGGTGCTTCCGGTGCCTTCTCCTCGGCGG
This sequence comes from Arthrobacter oryzae, assembly GCF_030812315.1. Classification (GTDB taxonomy): domain Bacteria; phylum Actinomycetota; class Actinomycetes; order Actinomycetales; family Micrococcaceae; genus Arthrobacter; species Arthrobacter oryzae_B. The sequence continues at coordinate 1,314 of NZ_JAUSSM010000026.1, forward strand.
GCTGCTCCTCGGACGACTGCGCAGACACGCTGACAGAAGCCGGAGCAGGCATGGCCGAAACCAGGATCTTTTCGAACGCGAGCTTCGACTCGGTGTCGGCGGTGGCTGCGGCGCTTTCGGCGCCTGTAGCCGAGGTTGCCGGTGCGGTGGGCTCGGATGCCTGGCCCGCGGCGCCGACACCGATCAGCACGGCGCAGGCCGTGGCTACTACTGCGGCGCGGCGGCCTGAGCCCTGCAGACTGGCTGCAAACCGCGACAGCGGGGATACCGCCTTTGCTGATTCGGCGCGGTGGCGGGAGCGTTCTGCGGGCGCCGTTGTATTAGTTGAAGGGCGCTCTGGACGTACTTCTGGCGTGGATTTAGTCATGGTTGCCTCTCGATGCCGGCGGAGTTAGCTGTCGGGTTCGGATGAGGTCATCCGGCCGCACGGAACTTCACGTGTCGGCTTCACCCCGAGGGCGGCGATGCAGAATGCCCGGAGACCTGGGTCCCCCGCCTCTGCCTAATCATGAGGAAATCCGGGTAGCGGCAGAGTTTGGCGTCCATCCGGATATGCGGCCGGAACGGTGGCCGCACTCTAAAAACCGTACAGGAGATCGAACCGTAAGTCACATTTCGGTAACGAGGATCACGACGACGGCGCGTTGGCTTGCGCCCGCGAGGCCAGAGAATCCATTCGATTACGAAAAAGACCGGCCGGCCCAAATGGGCGACGGCCGGCCGTGATTCCCGTGCGCTGAGGGCTAGGCTGCCGGCGGCTCGCAGGGGAGGTGCAGCGCGAACTCCGTGCGTCCCGGACGGGAGGTGACTTCGACGGTTCCGCCGTGCGCTTCAACGATCGACTGCACAATCGAAAGGCCCAGCCCGCTGGTGCCCTCGGCGGCGGCCGCTCCCGCTGCGCCCCAACCCGATGCGGAACCTGCCGGGCTCGTCCGGGCGGCGTCTGCCCGGGCAAAGCGGGCAAAGACCCGGTCCACAAATTCGGGCGGGATCCCGGCCCCGTTGTCCGTCACGGTCACCACGGCGCTGCCGTCAGCGGAGCGCATCACACCGGTGACAACGGTGGTTCCGGGGTCCGTATGCTTGCGGGCGTTGGAGAGCAGGTTGGCCAGCACCTGGTGCAGCTGCGTGGCGTCCCCGCGGACCACCACGGGTTCGTCCGGCAATTCGAGCTGCCAGACGCGGTCCGGTGCCATGACCTTCTCGTCGCTGACGGTTTCCACCACCAGCTGTGTCAGGTCCACATCGCTGATTTTGAGGGGCTGGCCTTCATCCAGCCTGGCCAGCAGCAGCAGATCCTCCACCAGGGTGGTCATCCGTTCGGACTGGCTTTGCACCCTGGCCAGGGATTTCTTGCCGTCCGGCGTGAAGTCCTCGGTCATCCGCATGAGTTCCGTGTAGCCGCGGATGGCGGTGAGCGGCGTGCGCAGCTCGTGCGAGGCGTCGGCCACGAACTGGCGTACTTTGGTCTCACTCTGCTGCCTGGCCTCCAGCGCCCTGGAGACATTGTCCAGCATGAGGTTGAGGGCGTGGCCTACGCTGCCCACTTCAGTTCCCGGGTGCGCGTTCGACGGCGGCACGCGCACCGCGAGGGCAACCTCGCCGGCGTCGAGCGGCAGTTGCGAAACCTGCGTTGCCACTTCGGACAGCTGTTCGAGGGGTTTCATGGTGCGGCGGATCAGCACCGTTCCGGCAAGGCCGATCAGGGCCAGTCCTCCCATCGACACGATCACCATTGTCCACACCAGTGAGCTGAGGGTGTTCTGCTTTTCATCGAGGGGGAGTCCGGTAACGATCACGTCCCCATACGGCGCCTCCACTGCCACCAGACGGTAGGAACCGGTGGACAGGGTCCGGTCAACCGGCGTTCCGTCGCGTCGGAGGGCCAACAGGACCTGGTCGTCCTCGGGGGACAGCGATGCCCTGGTGGCGTCCTTGGCGAGGAAGCCGGAGTTGACGTTCTCACCGTTGATTCGGGCAAAGAGTGTGCCGACGCCTTGGCCCGGGCCGTCCAGCGGATCCTGCCTGCCGGACGGGTTGCCGCTCGGAGGCCGGCCGGCGTTGTTGGAAATCCGAGAGGCCTGGCTCAGGCGGTCGTCGAGCTGCTTGGTCAGGAACGAATCCATGGACGCGTAGCTGAACAGCCCAATCGCCCCGCAGATGGCCACCAGCAAGGCCATGGCCACAAGGACCAGCCGGGTGCGCAGGTGCCAGGTTGAGGGGTCGAGCCAGTGCCGGCCTTCCTTGCGGCCTACACCGGAAAGCGTGGGCACCGCTCAATCCGCCGGTTTGATGACATAGCCCGCGCCGCGGACCGTGTGGATCATGGGCGGGTGCGTCGCATCCACCTTCTTGCGCAGGTAGGAAATGTAGAGCTCCACGATATTGGCCTGGCCGCCGAAGTCGTAGTTCCAGACGCGGTCCAGGATCTGTGCCTTGCTGACCACCCGTTTGGGGTTCTCCATGAGGTAGCGCAGGAGTTCGAACTGAGTGGCCGTCAGCTGCAGTTCCTCACCGGCCCGGGTCACCTCGCGGGTGTCGATGTTGAGGACGAGGTCGCCCACCACCAGCTCTGCGGTGTCCATGGCGGCAACTCCGGAGCGCTGGACCAGCCGGTGCAGGCGAAGGAGCACTTCTTCCATGCTGAACGGCTTGGTGACGTAATCATCGCCGCCGGCGGCCAGACCCAGGATGCGGTCCTGGACGGCGTCTTTCGCCGTCAGGAACAGCGCGGGAACCTCCGGCGCGAAGGCGCGGATCCTGGTGAGCAGCTCAACGCCGTCGAATCCCGGGAGCATCACGTCCAGCACCAGGACATCCGGGCGGAACTCCTTGGCGAGTTTCACGGCTTCGGGGCCGTCGCCGGCGACGGCGACGGACCAGCCTGCCATCCGCAGGCCCATGCTCATGAGTTCGGAGAGGCTGGGTTCGTCGTCAACAACCAGGGCGCGGATGGGGGAGCCGTCCGGGTGGGTGAGCTGGGGAAGGTTGTTAGTCATGGAGTGCGAAGTGGCCATGCGACAACTGTCCGATCTGCGGTTTAGCCGGCGCTATGGGGATCCTGTGGGCCAGCTGTGAATCCCAGCCTAGCGAGCTGAACGCTTCAGACGTCGCAGTGAGCAATCAGCAACAAAGGCGCCAACAGGCCGGCGGGACATCACCCAGCCAACTGACAATCGCCGACACAGTCTCCGCAGCCATGGTAAGAATCGTTGCTGCGAAGGAATCCAGCGGATTCCCGGCGGAGTCCGTTCAGCTCATTGCCCCTACCCTCACCGGGCAGTCCAATCGAGCCGGAGCGTTTCCACGAGGGGTCCATCGGCAACTTTTTTCGTGAAGCCCGGGCGGGGGCTGGACATCCGCAATAAGCGGACCTCGTATTTCAGCAATTCCATACTGGCTGAATTTTTGTCACGAATACCGTCGATATGGAGAATAATATTCGGCATCTGGCAAAATCTGATCGATCGTTCTGTAAAACACCTGTTATTTTATTGGCATTTCAGAATCGTGATTTAGGCCACAATGCGGGATTCTGTCTCACGATGCGGACGATCTCGCCCATTGTTACTTGCAAGTTGTCATTGTTACGTTGCACACTTCAATTGTGAACAAGAACTCAACAGCACCTGCAGCCGCAGAATCCTGGACCAGCCCACCTGCTGGCGAAGACATGCGCTGTTGTCGAATGCACGCCTAACTTTCCCACCCCCGAGAAGTTTTTAGGCATTCGCCCAAAGCCCAGCGTAGGGCGCCCCTCCCCAGATCTCATTGCGGGGAAAGCCAGCATTCGAGCCGCGATGACGGCCATTCACATTGAGGTAAGCATTCCATGTCAGTTGCATCTGGATACGTCCACATCTCCGTCCGAAACGCCAACAAGGGCGGCCAGCCTTCCGGCCTCCGCCAGGGATTCGGTGCCCGTCCGGCGTTCGCCCCGGCGGCCCCCGGCAACAGCTTCCCGGCCCCCGGCTATGCGCCGCAGGGCTACAACCCGAACTCGTACGGCCAGCTTCGTGCTGTTCCCGCTGCCGAGTCCGCCCCGCAGACGGCGCCCACCCCCGTGATTGCACCGGCCAACGGCAGCTCCATCCGCCCCGTCGCAAACGAAAACGTTGCCCGTGGATTTGTCCTCTACATGGGCATTGATGAGGAAACCGCTGCAGCAGCCGGTACCTCCATTGCAAAGCTTGCCCAGGAAATCCGCGCCTACGCGCAGTCCCTCGTGTCCGGTGCGGAGAGCTATGCTGCGGTGGCGGTTGCCCCCGCCAGCGCCCCGGGTTCCGCGCTCGACGTCGTACGGTCCACCTTTGGTGACCCCACCGTCAACTCCCGCCAGCGGACGGAAGCCGCCCGGCTGCCCCAGCCGCAGGATCCCCGGCCGTCCGGCGTCCTCATCGACCTGGCCCGGCGCGAAGTCCACCTCGACGGCGAATCTCTGAACCTCACCTTCAAGGAGTTCGAACTCCTCAACTACCTCGTCGAAAACGGCACCCGCACCGTGGGCCGCGACGAGCTGCTCGAGGGCCTGTGGCGCAACGCCGAAGAGGTTCCCAATGAGCGCACCATCGACGTCCACATCCGCCGCCTCCGCTCCAAGCTGGGCCGCCTCGCTAATACAGTGCGCACGGTCCGCGGCCAGGGCTACCGGTTCTACGAGCACCCGGAGGTCGTTGTCTGGGCCGCTCCGGAATACTCCATCTAGCCTTAACCCCGCGCAAAGCGTCCGTTCCCCTCGTTGGGGACGGGCGCTTTCGCTTTCGCGGGCCTTCTGAGGCCGCGCTACAAGCGGCATTTTGCCGTGCCTTAGACACCTCCTTCGTTCCTCAGTCGGCGATGCGGCACTACGCAAAATGTCGCACTTGCGCGGCGTCTTGGTCGCACGCTGCGACGCCCGCACCCAGCTGGCCGGCTCTTCGCGTGGGGGCTCTCGGTGTATTTGCCTCCGCGGCTTGTGGGGCGTTGGTGCATGGTAGTTGCGGTCCTATGGCCCTGTTGGCGTGGTGGGCTGCGGCGTAGGCTCTGATCGTCCATCCGATTATCAGGAGGAGCCATGTCAGTTGCACGCATTACAACCCTGAGCGCGAACTCGAAGACCTCGTTTGATGCTGCCATCAAAGAGGGCATCGAACGGGCCAACAAGACACTGCGGGGCGTCACGGGTGCGTGGGTTAAGGAACAGAAAGTCGAAATCGCGGACGGCGCCGTCGTCGCCTGGCACGTCGTGCTCGAAGTGACCTTCGTCCTGGACGACTAACCCTGTGCGGGGCGGCCGTGACCTGAGGGTCAAGGCCGCCGCACTAGGATTGGTGCATGAGCGAGCATCACATCAGGCGGCTGGTCCTCATGCGGCACTCCAAGGCCGATTGGCCCGGAGGAGTGCCCGACCATGAGCGGCCGCTGGAAGAGCGCGGACACAGGGAGGCGCCGCTTGCGGGCAAGTGGCTGCGCAAGCACGGAGTCGTTCCCGATTTCATCCTGTGCTCCAGTGCGCTGCGAACGCGGCAGACGTGCACTTGGGTTTGCGCGGAACTGGGGGACAAGGCCCCGACGCCGAAACTTGAAGACGGCCTCTACGGCGCGTCGGCACTACGGATGCTCACGGTCATTAATCATGTGCCGGACACCGTGACCACACTGATGGTGATCTCCCACATGCCCGGCGTGCAGGATCTTGCCATGCACCTCGCTTCGCGCGACTCCAACCATGATGCCTACATGGACGCTGCCACCCGGTTTCCCACCAGCGGTTTGACCGTGCTGGAAACTGAAAAGACCTGGGCTGAGCTGGACGGCCAGGACGCCAGGCTGACGCACTTCAAGGTGCCCCGGGCGCACAAGTAAGCCCCCGCAAATAGCCGCCGCGGTTCATGGTCAGCAGTGGGTTTGTGATGTTTACTGGAGATATTCATCGGCAGCCCAGGTTAGAAGGAGATCATCATGGACTCAGGACAGCTTGTGGGCATCATCATCGGCGTTGTGGTGGTGGTTGCGATCATTGCGGCGTTACTGTTCTTCAACCGCAGGCGCAAGGTGGAGGCGGACAGGAACCGGGCGGCCGAAATGCGCGAAAAAGCGACGGCCGATGAGCTCGGAGCGCGGGAACGCGAGGCCAAGGCCGCGCGTGCTGAGGCCGACGCCAAGCAGGCCGAGGTGGAGGCCGAACGCCTGCGCCGGGATGCCCGTGAAAAGCAGCAGGAAGCGGAACGCGTGCGGGCCGCATCGCAGGAACAGCTCCGCGAAGCTGATGAACTGGATCCGGACGTAGTCACCGCCGACCGGCAAGCCGCCAACACGCACGACACCGACCGGCACGGTGAGGCCCCCGCCCAGCCGCAGACACGTGCAGAAGCGGGCACCCGCGGACGCGGGGACACTGTTCCGGGGGCTGATGGACCAGCCACTGCTGAACCCCGCACAGGCGAGCCCCGCACGGGCGTGCCCGCCACCGAACCCCGCACAGCCGTGCCCCGCACGGGCGTGCCCGCCACCGAGCCCCGCACAGGCGAACCCCGCACAGGCGAACCCCGCACAGCCGAGCCCCGCACGGGCGTGCCCGCCACGAACGAACCCACCACGACTGAACGGGATGCCGCGGGATCCGGCACACCGCGGCGGCCCGGAGCTGTCCCGGGCGGCGACCAGCCTGACGGCGAAGCTGGCGGGTCCACCGGAGAACGCCCGCGGAACCTTTGACCGGCGTCCTGTGACGCCGAAATACTGAAGCGGCAGCCCGGAGAGTGAACCTTCGCCATTCCGCCCTTGCGGTCCTCGTGGCCGTCCTGTGGGGCGTGAACTTCGTTGCGATCGACCTTGGCCTGCACGCCAACGGCACGGAAGTGCCGCCGCTGCTATTTGTGGCCATGCGCTTCGTGCTGGTGGTCTTTCCGTGGATCTTCTTCATCCGACGTCCCGACGTCAGCTGGCGGGCCATCCTTGGCGTCGGCCTGTTCATGAGTGCCGGACAGTTCGGTCTCCTCTACCTGGCCATGGCGCTGGGCATGCCCGCCGGGCTGGCCTCGCTGGTCCTGCAGGCCCAGGTGCTGCTGACAGTGCTGCTGGCTGCCGGAATTTTGGGGGAACGTCCCAGCGGACGACAGTTCGCAGGGGTCGTGCTCGGTGTGGCGGGACTTGCCGTCGTGGCAGTCGGCCGCAGCATGGTGGCGCCGGTCCTTCCCCTGATCATCGTCCTGGCGGCCGCGCTGTCCTGGGCGGCCGGCAACATCGTCGCCCGGCAGGCCAAGGCCTCCTCCGGACTGGGCCTCGTTGTGTGGTCGGGCGCCGTGGTGCCGCTGCCGCTGATCGGGTTGTCACTGTTGATCGACGGGCCGGCCGCTGTGGGAGGCACCCTCGCCGGCCTGCAGCTGGTCACCATCCTGAGCGCCATTTACACCGCGGTCCTCGGGTCAATGGTGGGCTACGGAATCTGGAACTGGCTCCTCGGCCTTTACCCGTCGTCAGCAGTGGTGCCCTTTACACTGCTTGTCCCTGTGGTGGGAATGACAACGGCGTGGCTGGTCCTGGGCGAGGTCCCCTCCCTTGCGGAGATGGCTGGCGGGCTCCTGCTGCTGGGCGGAGTGGCCATTGCCGTACTCAAGCCGGGCCGGCACGGGGCGACACCGGGCCAGCGCAGATGGCATGCTCAGCGCCGTGATGTGGCTTTTGCGGGCGACTTGGGCGATGGTTTGGCCGCCGGCTTAGGCACGGATTTGGGCGCTGCGGATTTGGGCGCTGCGGATTTGGGCGCCGGCCGGGACGCGCGGACCACCGGGGCGGGTGACGACGCCGACGCAGGCCGCTTGGCCGCAGGCGCCCGGGTGGCTCCCGACCTTGATGCCGGAACACGTCCGTAGCCGGTGCCTGCAGCCGCGCGTGAGCCAGACCGGACCGCCGGTCGCCTGGCGGCACCGGCAGGTGCGCGCCGGCCGTACTGGTTGCGGGCAGGCTGACTGCGGGCAGACCGGAACCGCTTACCGGCCGGCCACACCGCACCGGTGAACAGAACCAGCAGCGTACCCGCCCCGGAAGCCGCAGCGAGGTAGAAGTAGATGTCAGAGTCCTGGGTGGTCACGGCTGTCCCCAGCGAATCCGGCTCCCCGGTGAAGGCGAGCCCCCACATGCGCAGGAACGCAATGGCGAACCCGATGAACAGGCTGGTACCCACGCCTCCCGCCAGCAGTGCCAGATTGCGTCCCCGGGCCACCACCTGGATGACGGAGGCAAGGTATCCCACGGCTACAGCTCCGAGGAATGCGTACAGCGCTGCCTCTTCGAGCGTGGTCGCGGTGAGCACCAGAAGGCCCGCGGCGGCGAAGGCCGCAACGATAGCTAGTTTTCCGCTGTTACCCATGTGGCGCATGTGACTAATCTTCCCCGATGCGCGCTACTTCCTGACGTAGCCACGCATGATTGCCATGATGGCCGCGACGCTCTGCTCGCGGGTGCGCTCGGGATTATACGTCTGGCGGTCCAGGCCCACCACAAAGCACGCCCCGAAGATGGCGGTCTCCAGGCTGCCCCGGGAGATGGATTCGTCAACGTCGTACTGTCCGGCCACGCCCTCGATGGCGGCTCCGATCACTTCCAGCAGGCGGCTGCGGAGCTCGGCAAAGGTGTCCTGCCACTCGCTCGGGGTCCGCCAATTCTCGCTGACCCAGAGCCTGGCGAAGGACGGGTACTCGGCCATGAAGTCCATCGCCTGGCCGATCATCGCGTCCATGGCGGCCAGCGGGTCACCGGAAGAGTCCTTCACGCTCAGCAGCCTGGCCAGGAGGATGTCCACGCCATGGCGCAGTAGCTGGGCGATCAGGTCGGACTTGCTGCCGAAGTTGTAATAGACGGTTCCCTTGGAAACGCCGGCTGCGGCGGCGATCTCGTCCACGGTTACGCCGGCCGCACCCCGTTCGCCGATTAGTTCCATGGAGGCTTCGAACAGCTTCTGCTTGGTTGCATTGGTGCGGGCGGGGCGGAGTTTCTTTTCGCCGGCTTCCTGCATGCTCATACGGCGATCTCCGGTTTCAGGGATTTCAGGGTCCAGAACTTGTGCTTGTGGACGGCCAGCGTTGACAGCCCGGCCCCAAGCACAGTGTAGCCAAGCAGCCCCGCCACGGTGGGCAGGATCATGGACAGGTCCGCACCGTAGATCAGGTGCCGCATTCCGGTGACCACGTAGCCCATCGGGAGCACCTCATGCACCACGTGCAGCGGCTGGGGCGTGGTTTGCCAGGGGAAGGTGCCTCCCGAGGACACCAGCTGAAGCACCAGCAGGATCAGGACCACCAGCTTTCCGGGTGAACCGAGCAACGCCACAACGCCCTGGATGATGGCGCTGAACGCCATGGCCGCCGCAAGCATGAAAAGCCACATCAGCACCGGGTGAACAGGGTTGAGGCCCAGCGCCAGGTCCACCACAAGGGTGAGCAGGCTGGCCTGGACAACGGAGACAGCCAGGAAGGGAAGCCAGCCACCCACAGCGATCTTCCACGACGGCGCGTTGGACGCCAGCGCCCGCTGCGTGACGGGCCGCATGGCCTGGATGAGCATGAAGATGCCGATCCACAGAGCCAGGGTAAGGAAGAACGGTGCGAGGCCGGCCCCATAGGACCCTGCCTTCGCCTGGGAGACGTTGCTGACGGCCACGGGATCAGCCATGACCTTGGCGAGGCTGTCCTTCTGGGCATCGTCGGGATTGGGAACCTGACCGGCGCCCTTGGCCAGCTCCGAGGCCAGGGTGCCTGCTCCGCTGGCAGCCGTGGCGGCGCCGTCCTCAAGCTGCGCCGCGCCGCCGTCGAGCGTCCGGGCACCCTCGGCGAGCTTCGCGGCGCCGTCAACGGCACTCTGCTGGCCGGCCGCCAGGGCGGATGATCCGGTGTGGAGCTGGTCGGCGCCTGCCGACGCTTGGGCGATGGCACCCGTCAGGGCAGGCGTGGCTGCGGCCAGCTTGGCGGCACCGGCGCTCACCGCAGCCGACCCGTCGGAGAGCTGTTGGAGCTGCGTGGCGTCGGACTGGATCTTCGCCTTGGCTTCCGCCACAGGCCCGGAGGCAGCAGTAGCATCAAAGTCCGCCAGGATGCTGTCCGCCTGAGCCTGGGTGATGATCCCGGCCGCCATCAGCCTGGTGTTTGACTCCACAACCCGGTTCCGCAGGCCTTGGTCCGCCGCGTTCAATTGCCCGACGACGTCCTGCACCTTCACGTTCAGCGTGGCGTTTCCGGCGGCGACCTGGGCGGCGCCGTCGGCAAGCTTTTGCGAATCGGCCGGCAGGGAGGCCGTTCTGCCCTCGAGCTGGCCGAGTCCGTCGCTGAGCTGCGCCGCGCCGGCGTTCAGCTGGTTGGCGCCGTCGCGCAGCTTGAGCTGGCCGCTGTAGAGCTCGCCTGCCCCGCTGCTGAGCTGGCCCGTGCCGTCGTGCAGGGTCACGGTGCCGTCGTGGAGCTTGCCCACGCCGGCGGAAAGCTCGCCGGCGCCGTCAGCTGCTTTGACCATCTGCGTGTGGATGGTGCCGAAGCCGGTGAGCAGCTGGTTGGCGGTTTCCTCGCCTACTTCCTTGGCCACGCTCGAGTGGACGGCCGTGGTCAGCTTGTCCACGATGGTGCTGAGGAGGTAGTTGTTGGCGTCGTTGGTGGTCACGTTGAGCATGGCCTGGCTGGCGGCGTCGAAGCTGCCGGGGGAGACGAGGTTCGCGGAGAAGTCCTTGGGAATCTTGAGGGCGAAGGCGTACTTGCCGCTGCTGACCCCTTGGTCGGCCTGTTCGGCGGAGTCCACGGCCTGCCAGTTGAACACGTGCCCGTCGATGAGGCTGTCCGCTACGTCCTGGCCGGCCAGCAGCTGCGTTCCGTCGCCGGACGTGGCGCCGGTGTCTTCCACCACCAGTGCGGCATCGATCTGGTCCAGGTTGCTGTATGGATCCCAGTTGGCATACAGGTACACCGCCCCGTAAAGCAGCGGCACCATGGTCAGGGCAATGATGGTCAGCTTGGGCAGCAGCCCGCCGGTCATGCGCTTGAGTTCGGAGCGGGCCAGCCGCAGCACAGTCACTTTGCGTCCTCTGTTTCGGGGGTTGGTGCTTCCGCACTTGCGGCCGCCGGGGATTCCGGGGTCGCCGCTTCGGCGGGAGCGGGAGCGGTCCGGCGGTCAGCATTTCCGATCAGCGCCGCGGGTCCGGTCCAGTTGTCCGGGAGGGCAGCGACGGTGGCGACGACGGCGAGGGGACGGCCGCCGTCGTACGCCAGCTCCTGAAGCCGCGGCAGCCAGTCCGCCGGGTCAGCACTGTGGCGGTCGGGGGAGTCCACCACCAGAAGGTCGGTGTCAGGGTTGGCGAGCGAGAGGGCAGTGAGCAGCTCGATGCGCCTGGCCGGGGCCAGTTGCTCCGTCCACAGGCCGGCGATGTCCTCGAAACGGTTGACCTTGAGCCACGGTTTGCTGAGCAGGGCACCACGGTAGCGCCGCGGGATCAGCGCAAGGTCTTCCGTGACGAGATCACGCACGCTCAGGTGCTGTTCGGGTTCATTGACCCCCGGGGCGTCCACCAGGGAGCTGGCCACGCGAACGTGCTTGGTCTTCGCCGCGCCGTCCCAGAGGAGCTCGCCGGACGTCGGTCTCATGCGTCCGCTCAGGGTGAGCGCCAGCGCGGTTCTCTGGTCCTGGCGGGTGCCGGCAACCAGGACCAGCTCGCCGCGCCGTGCCTGGAGTGAAGTCGGCGGGAGGAGGTCGTCCCGGCGGCCTTTCACGTGTAGCTGTCGAACCGAGAGCATTGGAGCCTTTCGCAGGGGGTTTCTGCTTCAAGGCTAACTAAACTGACCAGTCAGTTCAAATAGAATATGCCGGATGTGACCAAGCAGTCAGCGCGAACGGACAGTTGATGCCCAAAATCCTCGCGGACCCGGGCCTCAAGTGTCCGTTCGCGCCGTTGTAGGCGGGAGGGCAGCAGTCAGTGTCAGAGGCCGTACTCCTCGAGCAGCCGCAGCCACACCTCACTGATGGTGGGATAGGACGGCACCGCGTGCCACAGCCGGTCCAAGGGCACTTGGCCCACCACGGCGATGGTGGCTGCATGGAGGAGCTCGGACACGTCAGGGCCTGCGAACGTTGCCCCCAGCAGAACTTTCCGGTCCTCGTCCACCACCAGCTGCGCCCAGCCCTCGTAGTGCTCGGAATGCAGCGAGGAGCCGGACACATTGATGGGAAGGTCCACCGAGGAGACGTTGTAGCCGTCCTTCTCCGCCTGCTCGACTGACCTGCCCACACTGGCGAGCTCGGGATCCGTGAACACCACGTTGGGGATGGCGTGGTCGTTGGCGGTCTGCGCGAAGCGGCTCCACGGCGCCGGCGTTCCCGTCAGCTCACCTTTGGCCCGCGCGGCAATGGCGTCGCCGGTGGCGCGTGCCGAATATTTGCCCTGGTGCGTCAGCATGACTTTGCCGGCGGCGTCTCCCACCGCGTAGAGCCACTGGTCGTTGCTCTCGCCGGCACCGCTGTTGCCGGCGTCCATGCCCTCTACCAGCCCGGTGGTATCCGTGCGCAGCGGCGGCACTTTGCCCTCGGCGGCGCCAAGACCCACGGCTTCCAGGCCCAAACCGTCCAGGGCGGCATGGCGGCCGGTGGCCACCAGCAGCTTCTCAGCCCTGACGCTGAGGCCGTCGGCCAGATCAACTGTGACGGAGCCGTCGTCGTTCTTGCTGACCCGCTTAGTGCCCGTACTGAGGCGGACATCCACGCCGTCCGCCCGGAGCCCGGCCAGCACCAGTTTTGCGGCGTCCTGCGGGTACATGCTGAGCAGTTCGCCGCGCGCCACGAGCGTCACGGCCGAACCAAGCCGGGCGAATGCCTGCGCCAGCTCGGTGCCGGCCACCCCGCCGCCGAGGACGATCAGGCTGCCCGGAACGGTCTGCGCGGAGGTGGCCTCGCGGGTGGTCCAGTAGTCCAGCTCCGCCAGGCCCGCTATCGGCGGGGCCGTGGGGGCCGATCCGGTGGACAGCACGACGGCGTGCCTCGCCGAGAGGAGGTAGCTCTTGCCGTCCAGTCCTGTCACCTCGACCGCCCGCGGGCCGGTGATGCGGCCACGGCCGCGGATCAGTTCGATCCCGGTGTCCTCAACCCATTTGACCTGGCCGTCGTCCTGCCAGTTGGACGTGAAGTAGTCCCGGCGCTTGAGGACGGCGGCTGCGTCCAGGGTCCGCGTGACTGCTTCCCCGGCACCGGGGACCGTTTGTGCACCATGGAGGGCGGTGCCAGGGCGCAGCAGGGCCTTGGAGGGCATGCAGGCCCAATAGGAGCATTCGCCGCCCACAAGCGCAGCCTCCACGAGGACCGCGGTCAGGCCGCCTTGGACCACGCGGTCCGCGACATTTTCCCCTACGGCGCCGGCGCCGATCACGATGACATCGAATTCGCGTTCAATTGTGGCCGTCATGGCAACAGACTACGCCCGGCATCCATGAGCTGTGGCGGAACGAAGCTAAGGGAACGGGCAACTGAATCGGGACCGGAATAGGCACGGGAGCTTAACAGTAGGTGGGACATCCAATATTGTTTGCTGTGACCCACTGCGTACGGTGGTTCAGGACTTTCGGTTAGGGGAACCATGACTACATCAGGTGTCGCGTCACCGGCGCGGTTCAGCGCACAGGCGCGTCTCCGCGCGCTTCAGGCGGAGATCATGGACCTCATCCTGGAGCGTGAACTCGAGGCAGGGGACCCCCTGCCCACCGAAAACGAGCTCGCTATGGCGCTGGGCGTGGGACGGAATACGCTCCGTGAATCGCTCAAAGTGCTGCAGGCGCTTGGCGTGGTGGAAATCCGCCACGGATTCGGCATGTTTGTGGCGCCCAGCAACTTCGATGCGCTGGCGGACGGATTGACCTTCCGTGGCAGGCTGTCGCTGCGCCACAAGGGCGACGAGGCCATGGAACTGGTGGACGTCAGGCAGGCCCTCGAATCGGGCCTGATCGGCAGCGCCATGGACGCCATGACCGCCCGGCAGCTGGCAGCTGTTGAGGAGTCCGTGGTCCGGATGGAGGAGCTGGCTGCCGCGGGGGAGGCGTTCGTGGAAGCGGGCGCCGAGTTCCACCGGCGGTTGTTTGAGCCGCTCGACAACGAGCTGCTGATCAACCTGCTCGCCGTCTTCTGGAAGGTGTACCGGCAAATCCACCTTGAGGTCGGTGCCGGCGCCGACGATCCGAGGGAGGCGGCGGCGATGCACCGCGGGATCTACGAGGCAGTAGCGGACGGGGACAAGGTCCTGGCTGCTGAACGGCTCAACCGTCACTTCGACGGCATTCGCCACCGCATCTCCGAGGCAATGGGGAAGTAGGCCGGGCGCGCCCGCGCGGCCGGCCGAAACATACGGAAACAAAAAAAGATCCGCACCGGCGAACCGGTGCGGATCTTTCTATCTGTGCGCCCAAAGGGATTCGAACCCCTGACCTTCTGTTCCGTAGACAGACGCTCTATCCAGCTGAGCTATGGGCGCATTCTCGGCTCCGGGAGTTTTTCGTTCACCCCCGAACCTCGAATTACTTTACGCGAGTTGCTGCGGAGTTCCAAATCGAAACGTGTGTAATCTACGCGACTAGACCGGTCTATGTGACCTTACTCACAAAAATAGGTGATTTCTCGGGTCTTGTTCCTTGATTTTCCGCGGTTTTTGCTTTTTGACGCCGAGGACATCCTATCTCTGGCCCGGAAATTCCAGTGGTCTAGAGCCCTAGCATTTAGGACACACCACTGAACCCGAGGAAGGGAACCGCAATGGGCGATCTCGCACGACTGCCGCTGCTTGAGAAAGCACCCACTACACATGCTGGCCTGCTGGCATGGGTCGAAGAGGTTGCAGAACTTACTCAGCCGGACCGCATCCACTGGGTGGACGGTACCGAAGAGGAAAACACGCGCCTCACCGACGAACTCGTCGCAGCAGGAACGCTGACGCGCCTGAACCAGGAGCTCTTCCCCAACTCTTTCGCTGCATTCTCTGATCCCGCGGACGTTGCCCGCGTCGAAGAGCAGACCTTCATCTGCTCCGAGAAGGAGCATGATGCCGGGTTCACCAACAACTGGATGGCCCCGGCCGAGATGAAGCAGAAGCTGCGCGGACTGTTCGCCGGCTCCATGCGCGGCCGCACCATGTACGTGATCCCGTTCGTCATGGGCCACCTGGATGCCGAAGATCCCAAGTTCGGCGTCGAGATCACCGACAGTGCCTACGTTGTTGCTTCGATGCGCATCATGGCCCGCATCGGCACTGACGTCCTCAACCGCATCACCGAGACCAACGCGTTCTTCGTGCCGGCCCTGCACTCCCTGGGTGCGCCGCTCGAAGCCGGCCAGGCGGATGTGCCGTGGCCGTGCAACCCGGACAAGTGGATCGTGCACTTCCCCGAGGAGCGCTCCATCTGGTCCTACGGCTCCGGCTACGGCGGAAACGCGCTGCTGGGCAAGAAGTGCTACGCCCTCCGCATCGCCTCCGTGATGGCCCGCGACGAAGGCTGGCTGGCTGAGCACATGCTCATCCTGAAGCTGACGTCCCCGGAGCAGAAGACGTACTACGTCTCGGCTGCGTTCCCGTCCGCCTGCGGCAAGACCAACCTTGCGCTGCTCGATCCCACCATCGAGGGCTGGAAGGTGGAGACCCTGGGTGACGACATCACCTGGATGCGCTTCGGCAAGGAAGGCGAGCTCCGCGCCGTCAACCCTGAGGCCGGCCTCTTCGGCGTGGCTCCCGGCACCGGCTGGGGCACCAACCCCAACGCGATGCGCGCCATCGCCAAGGGCAACAGCATCTTCACCAACGTCGCGCTGACCGACGACGGCGGTGTGTGGTGGGAGGGCATGACCGAGGAAGTGCCTGCGCACCTCACCGACTGGCAGGGCAACTCCTGGACTTCGGACTCGGACAAGCCCGCTGCCCACCCGAACTCCCGCTTCTGCACGCCGATCGACCAGATCGACATGCTGGCCGAGGAGTACAACAACCCGGACGGCGTGGAGCTTTCCGCGATCCTGTTCGGCGGCCGCCGCAAGACCACCATTCCGCTGGTCACCGAGGCGCGCAGCTGGTCCAACGGCATCTTCATGGGCTCCACCCTGTCGTCCGAGACCACTGCCGCTGCAGCCGGCGCCGTTGGTGTTGTCCGCCGGGATCCGATGGCCATGTTGCCCTTCATCGGCTACGACGCAGGCGACTACCTGAACCACTGGGTCAACCTGTCCGCCAAGGCCAACCCGGAGCGCCTGCCCAAGATCTTCCTGGTCAACTGGTTCCGCCGCAATTCCGAGGGCGGCTTCGCCTGGCCCGGGTTCGGTGACAACGCCCGTGTCCTGAAGTGGGCCATCGAACGCCTCGAGGGCAAGGCTGACGCCGTGGAGACGCCCATCGGGTTCGTTCCGACCGGCGATGCAATCGACCTCAAGGGCCTGGACATGACCCCCGCCCAGGTTGAAGAAGCAGTCCGCGTCGACCCGGCCGAGTGGGCCACCGAGCTCGCCTCCATCGAGGAGTGGTTCGCCAACTTCGGCGGCTCGCTGCCCGAGGCGCTGCAGTCCGAGCTGGACGGCCTGAAGGCCCGCCTGGGCTGACATTCCAGTACCAAGTACGACGGCGGCTCCGCACCTTCCCCCTGGAAGGTGCGGAGCCGCCGTCGTCATTTCCCGGCCGGTTACCCGGCCATTGTGCCGCGCATGCCGCAGGCGTAGCTTTTAGAGAACTAGTTGTTCTCTAAATTTAGGGACCGGGCTATGGACAACGCCGCCCAGCAGCACACCAAAGGGATCCCGGCTGCCATCAGGGCGGCATTGCCTGGCATCCTGCTAGTTATGTTCCTGGGAGCCCTGGACCAGACGGTCATGGCCTCTGCACTGCCCACCGTTGCCGGAGACCTGGGTGGTCTGGACCAGATGTCCGCCATCATTACCGGCTACCTTGTGGCCGCCACGGCCGCTATGCCCCTGACCGGCAAGCTGGGCGATGCTTTTGGGCGCAAGCGCGTCCTTCAAGGCTCCCTGATCTTCTTCATTATTGGCGCGGCGTTGTGCTCCTTGGCGCAGACCGTGCCGGAACTCATCGCCTACCGGGCGATTCAAGGCGTCGGCGGTGGAGGGCTCATGATCGGGGCACAGGCGATCATCGGCGAACTTGTCAGTCCGCGCGACCGCGGCAGGTTTCTAGGCATCATCGGCTCCGCCTTTATTGTGGCCGCGGTAGCCGGTCCACTTGCCGGCGGGGCGGTGGTGGACCACTTCTCCTGGCGCTGGATCTTCTATTTCTACGTGCCGTTGGGCCTGGCCGCCCTTGCCGTGGTGACCCTCACGCTCCGGCTGCCGGACACTCCGCGCGGGCGACGGGTGGACTACGGCGGCGCTGCTTTGCTGTGCCTGGCAATCGTCTCGGTGATCTTGCTCTGCAGCGGCGGCAGCTATCCGGGGCCGGGCTGGGTGGCGCCTGTCCTGGCGGCGGTGGCTGTTGCGGCTTTGGCCGGTTGGTTGTTTGCCGCACGCCGCACGGCGGATCCGATCATCCCGTTGTCGCTGTTCCGCGACGCCGCATTCGCGATCCCCACGGCAGTCAGCTTCCTGATCGGCTTCGCCATGTTCGCCACGCTGAGCTACCTTCCGGCGTTCCTGCAGGTGGGCATGGGCATGTCGGCCACCGCTTCCGGCGGAATGCTGATCGTCCTGATGGCCGGACTTTTGCTCACGACGGCGGCATCCGGCGCGCTGATCACGCGCACCGGACGCTACAAGCTGTACCCGGTGGCCGGGACGTTGTTGGCCGTTCCCGGAACCTGGCTGTTCAGCACCATGGATTCGAGGAGCAGCCCGTGGTTGGTGCTGGGGTCGATGCTTTTGCTCGGGCTGGGCATCGGGCTGGTCATGCAAGTGATGGTGCTGGTGGTGCAGAACTCCGTGGAGCGGCGCGACCTGGGCGCCGCCACGTCCACCGTGACCTTTCTTCGCCAGGTGGGCGCCTCTGTCGGTGTGGCAGTACTGGGTTCCCTGATCACTGTGCGATTCGCCGCCGCCGTCCCCGCGCCGCTGGCAGGAGCACTGGGGGAGAGCATCAAATCATTGACGCCCAAGACCCTTGAGCGTCTGCCTGCTGCGGACCGCAGTGCAGTGGCCGAGGCGTTCGGCCATGCACTTCCGCCGGTTTTCGGCTATGCCGCCATGGTGCTGGCCGCGGCATTCGTCCTGACGCTCTTCCTGCCCGAGCGGGAGTTGCGGACCACGGCGCACTCCGACGCCGCAGACGCCGCGCACTCCGCCGCCGCAGACCCTGCCGACCGCAAACCACGAGGAGCCCCCGATGACTGAGAAGACCACCGCCCCGCTTTCCGATTTCGGTGCAGGAGACATCGCCGCCGCCGGTGGAAAGGGAGCTGCCCTGGGCGAGCTGGTGCGCCAGGGATTTCCGGTGCCGCCGGGCTTCATCATCACCACCGGCACGTACCTGTCCTTCCTGGCGGAGACAAGGGTGGGTGCGGAGCTGGAACGCCTGCTGCGCGTTGACTCCGGCGACGGCCCGGACGTTGGCACGGCCGAGGGTGAAAGCCGCGGCGCCGCCATCCGAGCCCTGTTCGCCGGAACGGAAGTACCCGGACACTTAAGGCAAGAGATCGGCGCAGCCTATGCGGAGCTGGGTGGCGGAGCCGTGGCAGTTCGTTCCAGTGCCACGGCGGAGGACTTGCCAGGGGCCGCGTTTGCCGGCCAACAGGACACGTACTTGAACGTACTCGGCGAGGATGCCGTGGTCCAGGCGGTCGCCGACTGCTGGGCGTCGCTGTGGACGGACCGGGCAGTTGCCTACCGCCAGCGGCAGGGGATCGATCCGCGCGGGCTGGCCATCGCCGTCGTCGTGCAGAGAATGGTGCCAGCCGATACGGCTGGCGTCATGTTCACGGCAAATCCCGTCACGGGCGAGCGTGGTGAAATCGTGGTGGACGCGAGCCCCGGGCTGGGGGAGTCCGTGGTTACAGGACGGGTGACGCCGGAGCACTATGTCTTGGACCCCGCGGGCAAGGTAGTCAGCTTTGCGCCCGGTGGCCGGGAAGTGGTGATCAGTGCGGCCGAGGGCGGCGGCACACAGGAAAACCCCGGAGTACCGGGTACCGGGCCGGAGCTGGCCGCGGATCAACTAACGGAACTGGCCCGTCTGGGACTGGGTGCACAGCAACACTTCGGGCGGCCGCAGGACATTGAATGGGCGGTGTCCGGGGGAGTCCTGTATGTGCTGCAGTCGCGGCCCATGACGGCGCTGCCACCCCAGCCGCAGACGCTCAATCCCTTCCAACGTCGGCTGGGGCCGTTTTTCATGGAGATGTTCCAGGAACGGCCCTATCCGCTGGATGTGTCCGGCTGGATGAGCCGGGGAATCCTGGCCATGCTGCATCGAATGGCCGGAAGCGTGGGGGTGGTCTTCCCAACGGTCGGGCAGCTGCTCCCGGAAGAGGACGGCGTGGTGGTGCGGCTCGTGCCGCCCATTCCGCACCCGACCATCCGGACGCTGGCCGCGCCTGTGTCATTGGTGTGCCGCGCCAGAAGGTTCAACCCGGCCACGTGGACACAGGATCCACGGTTTTCCGCGTTCCTTGAGAACGTGGAACAGCTGAACCGGAAGGATCCCGGCCCGTTACGGTGGCGTGCCGTCGTTGCACTCGTGGAAGAATCCTTCGCAACGATGCGGGGCATCACGGATCTGCGCGTCTCCTACCTGCCGGGAGTATTCGTGCCATTGCTGAAAATGCGCCTGATGCTCTTGCTGCTGGGCAAGGCTAAACTGGCGGCTGCGCTGATCGCCGGGGCGGAAACCCGGACCAGCCAGGCGAACCGGGCTCTTGAACTGCTTGCAGAGATTGCCGCCGATGATCCCGGGCTGGCGCGCGCCTTTGCTGAATCGGACCCGGGCCGGCTGCTGGAGTTGGTGGAAAAGCAGCCCGAACACGTTGCCTTCCACGAGGCTTTCAAAGGATTCCTGCTCGAATACGGCCACCGTGAAACCATCAGCGTTGTCCTGAGCAGCGCGCCCACCTGGTCCGATGCGCCGGAAGTGGTGCTGGGGCTGGTGAAAGCCATGTTCGGAGAGCGGCTCCAGACTGCCGACCAGACCGGTATGGCGCTGGACGAGTTGAGGAGGCACCCTTTGCTCCGGTTCGAGCCGCTGCGCCGGAGCGTGCTGGCCGCCGTCGAGTCTGCACGGAGCGGCATGGCGTTCCGCGAGGACAGCCACTTCTACGCCACAAAGGTCATTCCGCCGATGCGCCGCGCGTACCGGGAGCTCGGCCGCCGCCTGGTGCTTGCCGGCGTGGTCGACGAGGCCCACGACGTCTACTACCTGCGCTTCGAGGAGCTGGCGTCCATTACGGACACGGACGACGGCGGTGCGCTGCCAGCTTCCGTCCGGGAGCGTTTCCGTCCACTGGTGCTGGCGCGGGCGGCGAAGCGGCGTGAGTTGGAGGGGATCCCGTTGCTGGACCCGGCTTTGCTCTTCGGCCGTCATCGCCGGGTGAAAGGGGCCCTTGTCACCGGAACGCCAGCCAGCCGCGGCCAGGCGAGCGGGCCCGTGCGGGTGATCCGCGGACCGGCCGGGTTCGGGCAGCTGCGGAGTGGCGAGATCCTGGTCTGCCCGTATACAAACCCGTCCTGGACACCCTTGTTCCAGCGGGCCGCCGCCGTCGTGGTGGACACCGGAGGGCTCGGCTCGCATGCGGCGATCGTGGCGCGGGAGTACGGCATTCCGGCTGTCATGGGCACTGGTTCGGGTACCAGCACCCTGGCCGACGGGCAGCGCGTGCTAGTGGACGGAACCGCCGGAGTGGTCCTGTCGGCGCCGCCGGCGGACGGGGCCTGAGATGCCGGAGCACCAGGACCACCGCAAGCTGCCGCGCCGCCGCGGAGCTGCCCTGAACAGCGCCATCTTCGAAGCGGTCCGGGCGGAGATTGCCGAATCCGGGTATTCCGCCTTGACCATGGACAGCGTCGCCGAGCGTGCCCGGGCCAGTAAGGCCTCGCTTTACAGGCGGTGGCCCGGACGTGCGGCATTGGTATTAGAGGCAGCCTACGATGCGATGCCCAGCCCCGCGTCCGCCCCGGACACGGGAAGCCTGCGCGGAGATGCCCTGGCGGTCCTGCGGCAGGTGGCGCAGCAACTGCAAGGAGTGGTGGGGCAGGCCATGCGCGGGCTGCTGGGCGAGGCGCTTCAGAATCCGGCGGTGGCCGCGGAAATCCACGACTACACGCGGGGCAACGTCGTCAAGGTCATGCACGTCATCATTGAGCAAGCCGTGGCCCGGGGCGAATGCGACCCCGCCCTGGCCACGGCTTGCAAAATCGAGGCAGGCCCCGCCTTGTTGCGGCAGAGATTCATCTTCTCGGCCGCACCCATCGAGGACGATTATATGGTGGAGGTGGTGGATGAGGTGATGCTGCCGTTGTTGGGGGTCAGCCCGCCTGGGGCGCCGCCGTCGTACTCTGCGCGAACGGACACTTAAGCCCTCAAAAGCGCGAACGGACACTTAAGCCCCGGGGCTTAAGTGTCCGTTCGCGCTTCCCCGCAGGGGCGGGCTAGCTGTATTGACCTGGGAGGTTGGTGACGCGGCTGGCTGGTGTCTGACCTTTGAGTGAGGTGTGGGCTCGGTGGTGATTGTAGCTGTGCAGC
>NZ_JAUSSM010000027.1 GCF_030812315.1 Arthrobacter oryzae
CGGGGGCTGCACCTGCCACCACGACGAAAACCGCCCCGGCTCGTACATTGACAGCGACCTCGGCCCCCGCTGACCGCGACTGCACCGGCCACGCCCTGAATAGGAATCCTTGGTGCCATGGCCGTAGTCGCCAGCACTGCCGGCGTCGCCTCCACCTTGTGCGACAGCCACAATAGACGCCATCACACAGGGGAATGACAGGGCGTCGCCCTTGGATGGGTGCTGCCTACCGTCTCTGCTTCTCTACTACTGCGGGGTAGAGAGTCTGTAAGGCTTGCTCGGCGTCTCGCAATAGAAGTCAAACACCGCGAACTCTCTCCTGGTCCGGCAGAGACGCCCAACGGACCACATTGGCCATCTCAGCCAGGGCAAACAGGGCCAGGCGGCCGCAATGGCGCTCGGCCCGTTCCTCCATGGCCTCCGCAATCGCCACGATCAGCGCGGTAGTCAGGGGATGTGCCCTTGGCGACGGGGGCTCTCCCCGCACACCCGTTCATGGTCAAATGGGAGGGTTGCACCGGCTGCCCGAGTCCGACCACGGCCTCGGCCATATGGAAGGAAGCACATGACCGATCCACAGGAAAACCCCCCGGTCCCCACCCCCGGAAGCGCCCAGGGCCTCGACAGCAAGGTTGAGGGCGGATGCCCGGTGGCCCACGGCAGCGTCACCTCGCACGGCAGTGAGAGTGAGAACCCGGCGATCGATTCGCCGCAGCCCAAGGCGCACCGGCCGCGGACCGTCGCCGACTGGTGGCCGAACCAGCTGGACCTCAGCGTTCTCCACACCCACAACCCGGCGGGCAACCCGCTCGGGCCCTCGTTCAGCTACCGTGACGAGTTCCAGAAGCTAGACGTCGAGGCGCTCAAGCAGGACATCATCCAGGTGCTGACCACCTCCCAGGACTGGTGGCCTGCGGACTTCGGCCACTACGGCGGCCTGATGATCCGGATGAGCTGGCATGCAGCCGGCACCTACCGGGTCCATGATGGCCGCGGTGGTGCGGGGGACGGCAGCCAGCGGTTCGCGCCGCTGAACAGCTGGCCGGACAACGCCAACCTGGACAAGGCCCGAAGGCTCCTGTGGCCAGTAAAGCAGAAGTACGGTCAAAGGCTCTCTTGGGCTGACCTGCTCGTCCTCGCGGGCAACGTGGCCCTTGAGTCGATGGGCTTCAAGACGTTCGGCTTTGCATTCGGCCGCGAGGATGTGTGGGAGCCCGAGGAGATTTTCTGGGGGCCAGAGGACACGTGGCTCGGCGACGAACGCTACATCGGTGAAGGCCGGATGGCGCAGGAGGTCGGCTCCACCGAGATGGGGCTGATCTACGTCAACCCCGAGGGGCCGATGGGCAACCCGGACCCGCTCGCGGCGGCGGCGTTCATCCGCGAGACCTTCAAGCGCATGGCGATGAACGACGAGGAGACCGTCGCACTGATTGCCGGCGGACACACCTTCGGCAAGACCCACGGCGCCGGTGACGCCGACGCGCACGTCGGCCCAGAGCCTGAGGCCGGCGACCTTGAGACGCAGGGTCTGGGCTGGCTCAGCACCTATGGGACCGGCAAAGGGGCTGACACCATCACGTCCGGACTTGAGGTCACCTGGACGGACCGGCCGACCGAGTGGAGCAACCGTTTCTTCGAGATCCTGTTCGAGCATGAGTGGGAGCTTGTCAAGAGTCCCGCCGGCGCTCACCAATGGGTGGCCAAGGATGCCCCGCAGATCATTCCGGATGCGCACGACCCGGAGAAGAAGCACCGGCCCACGATGCTCACCACGGATCTGTCGCTGCGCATGGATCCCGCTTATGAGAAGATCTCGCGGCGCTTCCTCGAGAATCCGGAGGAGTTCGCGCTGGCGTTCGCCAAGGCCTGGTACAAGCTGCTGCACCGCGACATGGGTCCGGTCGGACCCCACATGCTCGGACCGTGGGTCCCTGCGCCGCAGCTTTGGCAGGATCCCGTTCCGGCGGTCGACCACAAGCTGATCGACGAGCAGGCCATTGCCTCGCTCAAAGCCCAGCTCCTGGACTCGGGCCTGTCCGTCTCGCAGCTGGCCAGCACGGCATGGGCCGCGGCGGCCACATTCCGCAAGACCGACAGGCGCGGCGGAGCCAATGGGGCACGGATCCGACTGGAACCCCAGCGTGGCTGGGAGGTCAACGAGCCCGAGCCGCTGGCCACGGCGCTGCAAACGATCGAGACGGTACAGCAGCAGTTCAACTCCGCCCAGGCCGACGGCATGAAGGTCTCGCTTGCAGACCTGATCGTCCTCGGCGGCTGCGCAGCAGTGGAGAAGGCCGCGACGGACGCCGGTTTCGAGGTCACCGTGCCATTCCGGCCCGGGCGCACCGACGCATCCCCGGACCAGACCGACATCGAGTCATTCCAATACCTGCAGCCGCGGGCAGACGGGTTCCGCAACTACGTACGCCCCGGGGGGAAGCTCCAGCCGGAGACCCTCCTGCTCGACAAGGCGTACCTGCTGGACCTCTCCGCGCCGGAGATGACAGCGCTCGTCGGTGGCATGCGTGCACTCGACACCAACGTCGGCGGCTCTGCCCACGGCGTCCTTACCGACAGGCCACAGGTCCTGACGAACGACTTCTTCGTCAACCTGCTCTCCCCGGGCACCCGGTGGAAGGCATCGGAGGGGGAGGAGAACGTCTACGAAATCAGAGACGTCACCACCGGTGAGCTGAAGTGGACCGCCACGCCGGTGGACCTGGTCTTCGGCTCCAACTCCCAGCTCCGGGCATTGGCCGAGGTCTACGCCAGCGAGGACGCCAAGGAGAAATTCGTCAACGACTTCGTAGCGGCCTGGGTCAAGGTCATGGAGCTCGACCGCTTCGACCTGGACTGACCGATGGCTCCGGGCCGGCCGCAGATGCAGCACCGTGACCGCAACGCGACCGCGGGGCCCTAGCGGGCCACCGCATCGTCACCGTCTAAGCATAAAACGCACTTCTGTCCTCACGACCGATCATCAACGTGCGGCCGGGATTGCGCCCCGGGCCGCCCAAGCCATCGCAATCACGGTCCCTGACCGCGTACCCGCATAGGCCATACACCAACGCCCCGCCCTCCATCTGGCGGGTTTTAGCGGTCGTTGCAACACAAATTGATTTTGGGAGTTGCAACGACCGTGTCGCCTCTAGCGGGAGAGGCCCTCATCAAGACACCGGGAGTGGTTACAGCCCGCAAACGGCCCTTTTGTGGGCCGGTTGTGTGCACACTCTGGCTCATCCTGGGGCCGCGGGCCCGCCTAGTGCGGCGCAGAAGGCCGGCAGCTCGGACGTGTCGCCACCTTCTGGACCCACTCGCCCGTCGGCAACGAAGCGCGGCCATGCGATTTCAGAGATCGTCTTCGGGTCGGGCGGCGAGGATCCGATTGGCGCTGACCTGCAGGATGCCGAGCGACTCCTGGATCAGGGGCGATGCGATGCTGCCCCTGCGAACCGCAGCGACAATGCGGCGCGTGGGCTTCCCTTTGCCAGTAATGCGCAGTCGAACCACGTTTTCGGCACTACGCAGGGGTGCCAGCCGCGGCAGCAGGCCCACGCCCAGCCCCGCACCAACGAAGGCGATCTGGGTTTCCCATTCAACGGCCTCATGGGCAATCCGCGGTGTCACCCCGACTGCCGTGAACGCAGCGGTGAATAGGGAATGGTAGGTGGACCCGGCGGCCTCGGTGATCCAGGGTTCCGACGCCAGTTCTTCGAGGGTCACCGTTTCCCGCGATGCCAACGGATGGTCGGCGGGAATGATCACGTCCAGGGGATCGTCGAGCAGAACGGTCTGTTCGAAGCGCGGATCGTCCTCAACATAGGTGTCGGACTGCATGGCAACAATGACCGCAAGGTCGATTCGCTCGGCAACCAACAAGTCGAAGCAGCGGGCCGGGTTGGCCTCGAGTACCTGCACCTCCAGAAGGGGGCGTGTCGAGCGCAGGGTGGCGGCCAGCGGTGCGAGCAGCTGGGCGGCCGCCGTGGAGAATCCGCCGAGGCCAAAACGGGACGGCACTTGGTCGCCAGCCTCCATGGCTGCTGCGCGCAGGCGCTCCCATTCGGTAATGAGGGTGTCCGAGCCGGCCACGAGAAAGCGGCCCGTGGCAGTCAGCCGCACGCCCCGGCCGTCCTTCGTCAGCAGCTGCATTCCAAGCACGCGCTGGAGCTCCCGCAGTTGCGCGGAGACGGCGGAAGGGGAATAGCCCGTGAGCTCCGCGGTTGCGCCAATGGTGCCGCACCGGGCAAACACCCGAAGTGTGATGAGTCTCGCATCGATCATGCACCTATTGTGCACGGTTATCTTCCAAATGTTCCGCTTTTGTTGCGGTTCAATCATCCCTAATCTCATGAGTACAAGGTTTTCGACAACGCCGCTCGCACCCCACGCAGCCGTGGTCCCGACGAAACACACACTTACCCACGCCTCCCGGGAGGAAACACATGTCTGCTCCAGTCTTGCCCCTCAACTCACGCGGAAAACTCGCTTCATCCTTGCCTGCAGCGCAGCTGGCGGAAATCAGCGAGTTGTTCGAGTTCCGGCGCAAGGGATATTCCCTCGATGCCCCCTTCTACACCGATCCCACGATTTTCAAAATCGACATGGAAGCCATTTTTGGCCAGCACTGGATCTTTGCCGCCAGCATCGCCGAACTGCCGGAGCCTGGCGACTACGTCACCGTCGACTACGGTCCCTACTCCCTGATCGTGCTGCGTAACGACGACGGCGGCGTGAACGTCCTGCACAACGTATGCCGGCACCGCGGCGCCCGCGTCCTGACCGAGCCCGCGGGGTCAACTGGAAACCTCGTCTGCGGCTACCACTCTTGGACATACTCCCCAGAGGGCAATCTGATCCACGCCTCGGCACCTGGGGAAACGAAGTTCGACAAGGGCTGCTTCGGCCTCAAGCGCGCACACAGCCGCGTGGTCGCCGGACTCATCTTCGTCTGCATTGCGGACGAACCGCCGGCGGATTTTGACGAAACCGCTAAGATCTTCGAGCCTTACCTCGCGCCCCACGATCTGTCGAAGACGAAAATCGCCTACCAGCAGAACATCGTCGAGGAGGGCAACTGGAAGCTCGTCATGGAGAACAACCGTGAGTGCTACCACTGTGACGGCCACCCGGAGCTCGCCTGCTCCCTCTTTCCCACCTGGGGCCTGACGGAGGGCCTGATCCCGGCCCACCTTGAGGAAGTATGGGACCGCAACAAGGAAGCACAGTCCTCGCTCGAGGAACGTTGCCGCCGCTATGGCCTTCCCTATGAGGTCGTCGAAGAGCTTGACACGCGCATAGCGGGAATCCGCATCTCCAGGGAATCGCTCGACGGCGACGGCGAATCGTTCTCGCCCGATGGGCACAGGCTCTCCAAGAAGCTGCTCGGCGACTTGCGGGACTTCCGCCTTGGCCGCTGCTCGATGCACCTGCAGCCCAACAGTTGGTTCCACTTCCTGGGGGATCACGTCATCACGTTCGGCGTCTTCCCCATCAACGAACACCAGTCCCTGGTACGCACCACCTGGCTGGTAGCTGACGACGCCGAGGAAGGCGTCGACTACGATCTGGACAAACTCACCTACACCTGGAAGCAGACCAATCTGCAGGACAAGGCGTTCGTGGAGCTGTGCCAGACGGGCGCGGGCAGCCCCGCCTACGAGCCCGGCCCTTACATGAAGAGCGAGTACCAGGTCGAGGCGTTCATCAACTGGTACGTGCAGCGCGTGCAGGAGCACTTGGCATGATGGAACTCCTCACTGAGAAGGCAATTCAGGAACCACAGCGCATTCGCGGTCTTGAGATGCCGTGGAACAGGGTAATGGGCAGCACCGAGGGACCCGCCCGCGCCGCCCACGCATTGGGCCCCTGGCATCCGCAGGAGTTCATGGCAGAATGCGTCGAAACCATTCCCGAGGTGGGCGGAATGATGACTTTCGTGTTCCGCCGCTGCGACGGTGCGCCCCTGGCGTTCCGTGCGGGCCAGTACGTGAACGTCGCCTTTCCCGTGAACGGCGAGGACCAGGATCCGGTGGACCGCAGCTACTCGCTGTCCAGTTCGCCCACGCAGCCGTGGACCTTCGACATCACAGTCAAATGCGACCCCACTGGACTCGTCTCACCGTGGGTGCACCAGAACGTCAAACCTGGCACCGTCCTCGAGATGCTCGGACCGGTCGGGGCATTCCACCTGCCCGATGCCGACCGGCGGGCACGGTACCTCTTGCTGGCCGCCGGCGCAGGCATCACCCCCATCATGTCGATGTTGCGGACCATCCACTCCCTGCCCGGAACGGCCGATGTCGTGGTGCTCTACCACGGAGCAGAGGCCGGAGAATTTGCCTTCCACCAGGAGCTGGCCTACATCGCCTCCGTGGACTCGAGAGTCAAGGTCTTCTACGCCCTGGGCGACCGCAGTAAACCCGAAAGGTGGGAATGGCTCAGCGGAAGGCTGACGGCGGCCATGCTCGACGAGGTTGCCCCCGATGCCAACGGCCGCCAGGTCTATGCCTGCGGCCCCGAAGGTTACCTGAACACCGCCACCGAGCTGCTGGGGAAGGTCGGCGTCGACGACACCTCCATCAACATGGAATTCTTCACGGGAGATCGTCAGACGATCCTTGAATACCAGGCGGAGCTCGCGTTTGCAGTGGACATTGCGGAGGAAATCGCCGAGGAAATCGCCGATTCCGCCGAGGACTACTATGAAAGCCAGCCCACCGCGTTCGGGCTCTACGAGCCCGGCTACGACGCCGATGGAACCCTGAAGGCCACGGGGCTGCCACTGGAAACCGTCGACCCGGACGCGCCCGGTCCCGAAGCCCCCGACGACAGTCCGGACGCGCGGCCGGAGGCCGGGTCCCCCGATGCCTCGACCTTCGACACGGTCGGAACAGGAAGCCTCACCCTGTCCTTCATGCGCACCGGCATCAATGTGCGCATCGACCCCACCGAACACATCCTCGGGGCGGCCCAGCGTGCGGGCGTCAGGATCGGCGCGAACTGCAAGGAAGGCATGTGCGGCTCCTGCAAGGTCGTCAAGCTTTCCGGGGAGGTCGAGATGAACCACCAGGGCGGGATCCGGGCACGGGAAATCGACGCAGGCAAGTTCCTGCCCTGCTGCTCCACCGCACGGACCGACATGGTGATCGATGCCTAGTCGCTTCCAGCTGCTCTAGGCCGGACAGCATCAGGGATTGTTTTCACGGCAGGGATACAAGTGCGAGAAGGCCACGCGTGGCGTTTCGCTTGCCCCTATGATCCGTGGGCTCGCCCGACCACATCGTTCCTTCCCGGGACATTAGATGCACCACCGGCTTGAGGCATGTGCGATCAGATGCCCGGCCACCAAACCCCCGTCCATCGCCGCAGTCAGCCTGAACGCTTTCATTGCCTGTAGCGATATGCGCTGCACGTATCAAACTACCTCACAGACAGTCTGATGCGACCAACATCACTGTGAGCGTTCGATCGCCAACCCATAGGAGCCATTCAATGTCAGGTAACAAAGCCGTTGCATACAAGGCACCGGGGATCGTGGAAATCATCGATACCCCGTTTCCCACCTTTGAACTGCAGGCCGGCCCCGGCGTCAATCCCGTCAATGTCGGCCGGAAGGTCCCGCATGGGGTCATTCTGCGCACCGTGAGCACCAACATCTGCGGCTCGGACCAGCACATGGTTCGTGGCCGCACGACCGCCCCGGCCGGTCTCGTCCTGGGGCACGAGATCACCGGGGAAGTCATCGAGACCGGGCCTGACGTCGAGTTCATCAAGGTCGGGGACATTGTCTCGGTCCCCTTCAACATCTCCTGTGGGCGCTGCCGGAACTGCAAAGAGGGCAAGACCGGAATCTGCCTGAACGTGAACCCGGACCGTCCCGGGTCCGCCTACGGCTATGTTGACATGGGCGGATGGGTCGGGGGGCAGGCGGAGTTCGTCCTGGTCCCGTATGCGGACTGGAACCTGTTGCGGTTCCCTGATCGGGACCAGGCCCTGGAGAAGATCATGGACCTGACCATGCTCTCGGATATCCTCCCGACCGGTTTCCACGGGGCCGTCACTGCAGGTGTCGGCGTCGGGTCCACCGTCTATGTTGCCGGGGCCGGTCCCGTGGGGCTTGCCGCGGCGGCCAGCGCGCAACTGCTGGGGGCCGCGGTGGTCATCGTGGGGGATCTCAATGAGGATCGCCTGGCCCAGGCCCGATCCTTTGGCTGCGAAACCGTCAATGTGGCCAACGGCGACCCGGCTGACCAGATCGAGCAGCTTCTCGGCGTCCGGGAGGTCGATGCCGGTATCGACGCGGTCGGTTTCGAGGCCCGCGGACACGGACACGGTGCCGGGGCCCAGGAGGCGCCGGCCGCCGTGCTCAATTCGTTGATGGACCTTACCGCCGCCGGCGGCTCCCTGGGCATTCCCGGCCTTTATGTCACCGGGGATCCGGGTGCCGCGGACGAGGCGGCCCAGAAGGGCAGCCTGTCCCTGTCCCTGGGCACCGGCTGGGCGAAGTCCCTCTCCTTCGCGACGGGCCAGTGCCCGGTGATGAAGTACAACCGGCAGCTGATGATGGCGATCCTGCATGACAGGATCCAGATCGCCAAGGCGGTCAACGCCACGGCCATTTCGCTCCAGGATGCCCCGCGGGGGTACGCGGAATTCGATGCCGGAGCCGCCACGAAGTATGTCCTGGACCCGAACGGCTACCTAAACTAGTCCGAGGAAACGTGTTGATCCCTGCGGAACGATCGGAGGCTTCCGGCCATCACCTAAGCAAACTTGATCCCTGACCCCAAAGAGGTGCCCCATGCACAAGGTCTGCCCGGTCAGTGAACTCGCTGCCGGGGAGGCGCTACGGCTCGATACTGCTCCGCCAATCGCCGTCTTCCACGCTTAAGCCGGTGAGATCTTCGCCATCGATGACACGTGTGCCCACCAGGATGCCTCGCTGGCCGATTGCTATGTAGAGAACTGTTGGGTCAGTGACCGCTTCAGGCCTCCAGGTTCAACCTCCGCACCGGAGCCCCGGATGCACCCCCGGCCAAACTGCCGATCCGGACGCACGAAGTGCAAATCGTCGACGGCAACATCATGGTCCTTGAATCGGAGGAGGTCCCCAACCTTCCCCCCGGGCTCACCCCTCAAGCCCATGTTTTAACCGCAAGCCCATGATCCACCGAGCAAAGGATTCGCTCATGGCTATAAGCAATGACTTAAAACCCTTAACCCCCGAGGAGTTGCCTGCTGACAACGCTTTGGCAGAGGCTCCCCCCAACGAAAAGCCCGAAATTACGCGAAACACCAAAACAGTCATTGGTGTCCCCGCGGGAGAAAACACCAACCCCGCTGTCCTCGATCCGGAGGACGGAGCCGCAGAGGGCCTGCCGGATTCTGAAGAGTACGACCAGATCCTCGAAGAGCTTCGAACTGCCAGGACCGAGCAGGCCGTTTCGGCACGCCGGAACCATAGGCTCATTCTCGACAAGGTCACGTTCGGGATCACTGGCGTCATCGCCGTCGCCTTTGTGGTCTGGGGCTTTGTCGGCCGGGATAGCCTCGCCTCGTCCTCTACGGTTGCCCTGAACTGGGTCATGGAGTACACCGGATGGCTGTTCATGCTCCTGGCCTCGCTCTTCGTGGTCTTTGTCCTGTGGCTGGCCCTGGGCAAGTTCGGCAACATCCCGCTGGGCAAGGATGGCGAAAAACCCGAATTCCGTACCGTCTCCTGGGTGTCCATGATGTTTGCCGCCGGCATGGGCATCGGGCTGATGTTCTATGGCGTGGCCGAACCGCTCTACCACTACATCTCTCCCCCGCCCGGAACCGTGGACGGACGGACTCCCGAAGCCATCCAGACTGCCATGGCCACCTCCATCTTCCACTGGACACTGCACCCGTGGGCCATGTACGCGGTGGTAGGCATCGCCATGGCCTACGGCTCCTACCGCCTGGGCCGCAGGCAACTGATCTCTGTCGCCTTCACGTCGCTCTTCGGCGTCAGGAGGGTCGAAGGGCCAATCGGGAAGTTCATCAACATCCTGGCCATATTCGCCACCTTGTTTGGTACCGCTGCATCGTTGGGCCTGGGCGCCCTGCAGATCGGCAGCGGCATGACCTCCAACGGCTGGTTCGGCGAAATCGGCACCCCCGTGCTCGTGGCGATCGTCGCGGTCCTGACCTTATGCTTCGTCGCTTCGGCCGTCTCCGGCATCAGCCGCGGCATCCAGTGGCTCTCCAACATCAACATGGTCCTGGCCGTCGTCCTCGCACTGATCGTCTTCATTGCCGGCCCCACCCTGTTCATCCTCAACCTGATCCCCTCCGCGGTCGGCGACTACGCCCGCGACCTGGCCGAAATGTCTTCCCGGACCGAAGCGGTCGGCGATGAGGCCCTGCGGAGCTGGATGACCAGCTGGACCATCTTCTACTGGGCCTGGTGGATCTCCTGGACGCCCTT
>NZ_JAUSSM010000028.1 GCF_030812315.1 Arthrobacter oryzae
GCTGCACAGCTACAATCACCACCGAGCCCACACCTCACTCAAAGGTCAGACACCAGCCAGCCGCGTCACCAACCTCCCAGGTCAATACAGCTAGCTCGCCTACCAGGTGCCGGTACTGAGCGCGCACACTCCCGGTGTCGCCCTCGTTGATTCCACCTAATGGTATGGCGGGGGAGACGCGGATGCCCGCCCTGTCCGCCCCGATATCATCGGCCAGGGCCCGGGCGAGCTCCATCACGAACATCGACCGGTTTTCTGTAGATCCGCCGTATGCGTCGGTGCGGTGGTTCGCGTTGGGGGAGAGGAACTGGTGAAGGAGATAACCGTTCGCGCCCTGAATTTCAACTCCGTCGGCGCCGGCCGCAATGGCCGAAGCTGCCGCCAGGCGGAAGTCAGCCACGGTGGTCTGGATATCCTCCCTGCTCAGCTCTCGCGGTGTCGGCGTCTTCTGGGGGCCGGTCGGCGTGAAAATATCCTGGTCTGCGGAAATCGCCGAAGGTGCCACGGGTTGACGGTGGTACGGAGTGTTGTCCGGGTGGGACATGCGGCCCACATGCATGAGCTGGATGAACACCGCCCCACCCCGGGCGTGAACTGCTCCGGTGACGCTTCGCCAGCCCTCGACATGCTCGGGGGTGTAGATCCCCCGGCGTGTTTGCATAGCCCTGTCCGTCTGCCGACGGCTGCGTGCCCTTGGTAATGATCAATCCCAATGAGGAGCGCTGCCCGTAGTACTCGGCCGCCAAGTCGCCCGGCATATCATCCGGGTTGGAGCGGCTTCGGGTCATTGGTGCCAGCGCCAGCCGATGGGATAGGTCAAGGCGGCCAAGAGTCAGTGGTTGCCACAGTGAGGAAAGGGTCATGGGTTAGTCCTTTTGCGTTCGATGTTTCAGAGCATCACCGCCGTCCAGCGGTTGACCGGCGCCGTGGACGCTAAGACTTGCTGCTGCGTCTACCCGGTAGTGATTACACTCATAACTGGACAAAAACGAACGGTCAGAAGGCTCTGTCTGTCCGCCTTGGATGTCGTGAGTCCAAAGCCCGCTTAGGGCCCCCGTGGACGCTGCCTACCGAGGGCGAAGTCCGTCATCGGCGACCCGCGGCGGCGGACCTGGCTTCGGGCTGGGGCTCTGCGGGGCCGCGAAGTAACTGCGGGCAAGCTACCTGGACTCCAAGGTCAGCAGCCACAAGACTTGCGAACTATGAGTTCGGTGATGAGGAGCTCGATCCCGCCGCCCGGCTCTTCCGGTGACAGGGCTGCCGCAAGAACCCTCTCTCCGATCGATGGGCTGACGCACTGTGGTCAGCTGGGGCCAGCTGACTTCCGATTCAGATGTTCCATCGAACGAAACGACGGCAATATCATTCGGTATCTGTCAGGGCAAAAGAACCGCATCCCTTCATTGCGGGGTGCGGTCGTTGGTCTAAACTTTGAAGCGGCGAAATCGGCGTGTGGACAATGTCCACACTTTGGGCTTCGGATCGCGTCGTATGTGGGTCGGATCGGGCCGGATTCCGTATGCTTCCGGGGGAGTCCAGGGTTTGCAGGGCCTGGAATGCAGTTCGAGTCCCACCCTGGGGCACAGTGTTTCCGCAGGTCAGGGGCCCATTGGGGCCTCTGACTGTGCACAAATCTTCTTTTATCGGCCCCTACGCGGCCGTTGCTGGGCCGGGTGGCTCCATTCTTTGGGTTCGGCGACTCTGGGCTGGTTACTTCTTCATGGTCGTTCGTGGACTGGGCGACTTGACCTGCTCGGGTGCGTAGTAAGGAACATTTTTGCCCATTTGTGTGCGGTTTACTTCCTGGCTGTCATGACGTGGTCCGGGGTTGGCTGATTGTTCACCATGTGAGGGGTATTGATGGTGAGCGGTTCCATGGTCCTTCTCCTTCAGCGACCGGCGGGCACCGGGTATCGGGGTCTTTCAAAAGGTCTATTGGTGTTCTACGGTTGCGGATATGAAGCTGAACGTTACCTACGCAGGTGGGGACAAGGACGGACAGTCCGACCTTCGAGAAACACCAGAGTTCCCGATGGATCTTCCTGGCGGAAGGTACGTCTTGACCTTTAGGCATGCGATGCCAGATTCGGGTCCGACTGAGGCCGTAGCCACGTGGGTGCCGCACGCGGACAGTGCAAACAGTTAGTGATGCTCCCGAGGAAGTTGACTAGGCCCGCGTAGCGATTGCTTCGATTTGGGAGTCCAGTGCGCCACAGCGTCGATGTGCAGACCCGTGCGGGGGGTTCTTGATCTCGGCTTCTAGCTGTGTGCACTTTCCGGGTCGCTAGAGCGCGACGGCAGGTGCCGGTACAACGTCGTGCGTTGCAGGCCGGTCTTGGTGGTTATCTCCCGGACCGTTGGCCCGGAGCACGGCGGGGTGTTTGAGTTTGT
The DNA here is from genome assembly GCF_030812315.1 of Arthrobacter oryzae. Lineage (GTDB taxonomy): Bacteria > Actinomycetota > Actinomycetes > Actinomycetales > Micrococcaceae > Arthrobacter > Arthrobacter oryzae_B. The sequence goes on from NZ_JAUSSM010000028.1 coordinate 2,392, forward strand.
CAGGATCGACCACGGACGGCCGGGCGGTGCGCCGGCCGTTTCAGCGGATCGTCCCAGGGGTTGAAGTGATTCAGTGGCTGGAGCGGGCGGGATGTGGTTGTACCGGCCCCCGGTGGGTGGTGAGCCCGGCCTGCATGCGAAGCCGTTGGGCGCTGTTGTGGATTGGTGATATCTGGGATGGTCGGATGCCGTGGGAGAGTTCGTCTCTTGTGCTGGTGCTCATATCGCGTATCAGGCCGGTACCGGCGATTTCGCGCACGAGCGAAATCCCTGCGGCGGCGGCCCGTTTCGTCGGAAAGTTTACCGACACGGCAACCAGCTCGCCGGTCTTACTTAGCAGCCGCGGTCCCGCCGTCGCCGCGATCATCGTCCTTGCCGCAGCGCCCGCAGCGCTTATACAGGCCCCGTCTTCGATGTTTTTTACGTCGAAGCATGATCTTCTCCGATATATGAGGCGCCCCCACAATCCGTGTTGCCAACGCAAATTCTGCCGGAAACTTGCACGAGAACTGCGGATAGCTGTCGGAGTCCTTGAGGCTGAGAAGCCAGTCTTGATCCAGGCGCCCGGATCCTGCCAGATCAGGTGCGCGGACAGTCAATAGGGTTGCAAGGAAGCGGGGAAATCAGTGGGTCAAGCAGCAGTTCTGGACGAAGGCACCGCCGTCGGCGCCATCACGGATGACCAAGCCAGTGATTTCCACGCCTTGGGGCTCGCTGGCTGCATCGACAAACTGACCGTTCCCCTGCGCCAGGGCGGGGTCAGCGTGCATTGGGAGACCCCGCACCATGGCGTCGAGATACCCGTGGCCTGCGCCGCGCTGCTGTATCAGGCCGCACAGGAAACACTCAACTGCGCGTTCAAATATTCTCGGGCAACCGAGCTGACGCTCCGGCTGACAGCCGTTCACCATGGTGTCCGGCTGACCATCACTGACAACGGCGTGGGCTCCCAGAGCCAACTCCTTGGCGGCAGGGAACATGGCCACGGCGCGTGCCTGATGACTGTGGCCGTGTACGAAGCCGGCGGCACCCTCTCTATTGATTCCATGCCCGGCAAAGGCACAATCGTCTCCATCTCACTTCCCCTGGACTAGCGACGGAATCCGAGGGGCTATGCAGGGCCCGACCGGCCGGTCTGTGCGTGCTGGTCAATGCCCGATGAATCTCGTGGTCAGGCACCCGAGGATCGTCGCCCAGGACGGTCACCGCGTGCAACCCGGCATTTCCAATAGTCTGGGACCCATCGGCGTGCTTCGACAGCGGCGCCGTTAGTGGTTGCGGCGCTGACGCGCGGGGCGGCGCTGTGCCTGCGATGATCTGGTCCTATTTCATGGAGCGTGCATCCACAAATTCCGAGCACCATGTCGGGACAAAACCCCTCGGCAGTCTGCGGGGGTTATGCCTCGGCTACCCTTTTCCCTGGGCATCGAGGCCCCGGCGCCGTCCAAGTACCTCTTCCGCTGATCGAACACGGTCGACTCCTCGGACAGGTGACGTGCGTGTTCCCGGAAAGCTACAACAAGGTCATCGTAGTCGTCGAGAACGCTACGGCCGTGCGAGTGCGGTGGCACCGATGTCAGGTCCTCAGGCGGTTGCTGGCATTTGCCATGTCATCAATTCCACCGCAACCTGTTAAGTTCCTCGAAATCGTCCAGCGAGGGCCGCGTTCCCCTCCGGAACACCAGCCCCTGAGGCAACCCTTCCACTGTCACGTGGGATCCGGACACATCGAGGGTAACCCGGGCCCCACCGACCGGCAGGTTGGTGCTGTGCAGGTTTCCCCATGTTTCCGGCAATACGGGGTCCAGCCACAGCGCGCCCAAAGAGACGTGTGCCTCATAGCGCAGGAGGCTTCGGATCAGCATCACCGGCGTCGCCGATGCCCATGCCTGGGGCGAGCACGCCGTTGGATAGGGCAGGGGTTCGGGGTATTCGGAGCGGCTGAACCCGCAGAACAACTCGGGAAGCCGGTTATCTGCGAACTGGGCGGCCTCCATTAGTGCTGAGGAAAGTTGCTGCGCTTCCTTGACGAATCCGTAGCGCATCAGGCCGGCGACTATGAGTGCGTTGTCATGGGGCCAGACCGATCCGTTGTGATAGCTGACCGGGTTGTAAGCGCCCATGTCTGTTGCCAGGGTGCGCACGCCCCAGCCGCTGAACATTTCCGGGGACATGAGTCTGGCTGCAACCTGTGGTGCCTTGTCCTCGTCCACGATTCCGGACCACAGGCAGTGGCCCATGTTGGATGCGCAGGCGTCGACGGGTCGCTTATCTTTGTCGAGGGCGATGGCATAATACCCGCGGTCAGGCAACCAGAAGTGATCGTTGAACTGTTTTTTCAGCCGTTCCGCCCGTTCCCGGAAGTCGGCGGCGAGAGCTTGGTTGCCGGCGTCGTAGGCCATCCAGGCCCGGGCGATGTACGCACTGTAGACGTAGCCTTGCACCTCGCACAGGGCGATAGGGGCCTCGGCCATGCGGCCGTCTGCAAAGTTGATTCCATCCCAGGAGTCCTTCCAGCCCTGGTTGATGAGGCCCTGGTCGTTGAGGCGCTCGTACTCGACGAATCCGTCGCCGTCACGGTCCCCGTACTCTCGGATCCAGTCCAGGGCACGGTCTGCATGAGGCACAAGCGCTGCGATGTCGTCGACGGGAAGTCCCCAGCGGCTTGCTTCCCCGAGCAGGGTGACGAACAGGGGAGTGGCGTCGATGGTGCCGTAGTAGGCTGATCTGCCGCCAAGTGCCAGGCCGGTTCCGACGTCGAGCCGTACCTCATGCAGTATCCGGCCCGGCTGCTCTTCGGTCAGCAGGTCTACCTTCATGCCTTGCCGGTCAGCCAGGGTCTGCAGCGTGCCCAAGGCCAGTGTTGCATCGACGGGAAGGACCATGAAGGAGGACAGTAACGAGTCCCGGCCAAACAATGCCATGAACCACGGTGCTCCGGCGGCGATGACCATGCGGTCCGGATGCTGCGGGTCCATGATGCGCAGCGCCCCGATGTCGTCATGGCTGCGCAGAAGGCTTCTTTCGACGACCGGATTGCCCACGCGGGTAAGCGGAACACGCTCATCCCAGGCCTTCTGGCGCCGCGCCTGGGCGGAGATCATGGCGGCTGTGAGGGAGACGGTCGGTATGCCGGCGTCGACTTCGGTTTCGGCTGAAAGCGGCAGCACGGTCGCCCGTATGACCAGCTTTCCGTGCGCTGGGACGATCACACGCAGGACGAGACCTTCGGCTGTGACCTCGGCATCGTGTACGCGCACGACGATCCCTTTCCGTGTCTCCTGCCAGGCCGCTTCGATCGTCACCGACCCGGCCTTAGCGCGCCTGGTCTGATCCCAGAGACGGTGGAATCGACCGTCCTTGACTTCAAAAAGGTCTGCGAAGTCCGCTTCCACGGTCAGTCCGACCTCACAGGAGGAGGGCTGAAGGCCATAGTTGTGAATCATGATCTCCTCCGCAATGCCGGCACCCAGCTCGCGCTTCCTTACCACGGTCAGCGGACTATCGCTCCGGCCGTCGGCACGAGCTGCCCTCCCGACGTAGGTGCCTTGGTACGGTGAGGGGGTCCATGCCCCCAATGGCTCCAGCGGTTGTCCGTTCACGGTGAGGGACCATCGTGACAGGATCCTGGTGTCCTGATAAAAAACTCCGTGAGGATGATGGGGAAGAATGTCGCCGTTCTGTAGCGATATGCAGAAGGACGATCCCGCCACCAAAGTCACGGCTCCCTGCCCGGTGGGCCCGGCCGCGTTGTCTGTATTCCATCCAGCCATCCCAGGCTCCTTGTGAAAACGCCACCTTAAATTGAGCTGAATCTACGCTCATCCCTGAACGTGTGCCAGATGGCAAGGAACCGATCCGCCGGGCTGGCTCCGTTTGCGCATGTTTCCGGGACTTTCCGGTGTGGGAATGCAGTTCGAGTCCCACCTCGGGCACAGTGTTCCGCCGGTCAGGGGCCCTTGGTGCACAAATGTTCTTTTATGAACCCCCTTCGGGGCCTTTTTTGGCGGCCGTGGCTGAGGAGGATGGATCCATTTCCTTGGGTTCGGCGGCGACTCTGTAGCCCACCCCCAACGACCGTGAAGAAGTAACAGGCCCTGGTTGGGCATACGCCAAATTGATCACGAAGGGGCCCGGGACTTGTGTCACTCCGGAGTGACACTCGTCGTAAGGAGTGGAACTTGGTCGGGGCAGAGCATGTGCACAACGAGGGTGCCGCCATCACCGATGAAGTGCTGCAGTTCATCGGGCTGCGGACCTTTGGTGTCAGTGCCCGACGCCTTTGCAGCCGCACCCTGGTCGCCGGTATTAGCCGGGTTCCGGTTCATTTGGCAGGTGCAGGGGCACTCTTTGCGGGCTGGCCGAGTGCGCTCCTGATGTTGACTCTGGAGGTGTAGGCAATGGAGCCATGTTGGAAGAGCCGCACCGCCAGACGGAACATGAGTGTCGCGCCGATGTAGAGGATCGTGATGACGATGGCGGCCTCGCCGGTGCTGAGGGATCCCAGGCCGTTTCGCAGCAGGGCAGTGACGGGGGCGGAGAACGGGAAGTACGTGAAGATCTGCACCATCATGTCCTGAGGGTCCGAGATGATCAACGATGCGGCGTACAAGGGCACGAAGACCAGCACGATTATCACGCCCATCAGGTTCCCGGCCTCCTTGGCAGTAGGCACGGCGGCACCTATCGCGACGAGGGTGGTGGTGAACAGCGCGAAGCCGCCGATCAGGATCAGCAATCCCGTAATCATCGGGACCGGCTCAAAGATCAGTGCTGAGAAGTCGAAGGCCGGGATATTGATCTTCTCCCGGAAGAACACGTACCCAATGATGATGGGGGTGGCGAAGATAACCATCTGGAGGAGCCCGATCGCAAAGAGCGCAAGGACCTTGCCGCTGATCAGTGTGGCCGGCTTCACGGTAGTCAGGATCATCTCGGTGACCCGGTTCTCCTTCTCCTCCAAGGCGGAGTTGAGCATCTGCCCGGCGAGCAGGAAGATCAGCATGTAAAAGATCATCAGGAACAGCAGGGGAGGGATCGCCGCGTTGATCCCGCCGGACTCCACCGTCCCTCGGTAGGTCTTGACGTCGATCGCAGCCGCGTTCCCTGTCAGGTCGAGGAGTTCGGCGGAGCCGATCTTTGCGGTGACTGCCTGGGAGAGCATCGCCTGGGCGGCGGCGGAGTACTTGTTGTTCTCAAAGATGCCCCGGTCGGCGGCGTGGACGTTCACCGTTGACTTGGCGGGGTCGGCGGGGAACTCGAAAAACGCGTCCACTGACCCGGACTGCACGGCCCGGATGCCGTGCTCCCGGGAGGTTGCCTTGCTGGCTCCGAACGTTGCTGCCTCTGCGGCGGTGATGAGACCGGACTGATCGGTGTAGGCGATCGAGAACCCGGCGCTCAGTTGCGCTTCCGGGGCGGTGGGCGTCGTGGTGTTGCTGACACCCATCAGCCCGAGCACGACGGCCATGATCAGGGGGACTGCCAGGGTGCCGGCCCAGAACCATTTCCTGGTGATGATGCGAATGAACTCGAAACCGGCCACTGCGCCAAGGTTGTGCTCTGCCATGTCCGGTTACACTTCTGCCATCTCGTGGTCGCGGCTGGTTGGCTTGTTTTGCCCGCCATAGACGCGGATAAAGATGTCCTCCAGGGAGACTTTGGTGGTGGTGAAGCTGCGGACCGTGACGCCGGCGGCGATCAGGTCTTTGAGGATGTCGGCTTCGTCGGTGGTGTCGGTGATGGACAGTTCGGAGTAGTTGGCCTCGCTGACTGTCGCCTCGTATCGGCGTGACGGTGGGACGGGGCCGCCGTGTTTGAGCCGGATAACCCGCCCGCCGAACTGGTTCTGGACGTCATTGATGGTCCCGTAGGCTTCCGCGGTGCCGTTCCTGAGCAGGAGGACCCGGTCGCAGAGCCGTTCGACTTCCTCCATCTGATGGGTGACCATGACGACGGTCGCGCCGTTGACTTTCTGCTCGGAGATGATGTCCATCAGCAGCCGGCGGTTGACCGGGTCAAAGCCCTTGGTGGGTTCGTCCAGGATCAGCAGCTCGGGTTCGTTCATGATGGTCACACCGAGCTGGATCTTCTGCTGCTGGCCGCCGGAGAGTTTGCCCAGTTGCGTGTTGGCCTTGTCGGCCAAAGCCACGCGCTCGAGGTAGGTAAGGGACCAGCGCCTGGCGGCGTGCCGGTCCAGCCCTTTGAGCCGGCCGAAGTATGTCATGAGCTCGATGACGTTTTCCTTCTTGTACAGGCCGCGCTCCTCCGGCAGGTAGCCGAGCCGACCGCCGTCCTCGGGCGTGAAGGACTTGCCGTTGATGTGCAGGACACCGGCCGTCGGCTGATAGATCCCTAGCAGGGCACGGATCGTGGTGGTCTTTCCGGATCCGTTGCTGCCCAGGAAACCGAAGGTCTCCCCGGCCTGCACATCGAAGGACAAGTCGCGGATGACTGTGCTGCCACCGAAATCCATCCTGAAGCCGTCTACATGAACCCGTGCCTCGCCCATGATCGTTTCCTTGTTCGCCGGATAATCTTCTGAAATCGAGGTTATTCCTGCATCCTCGGCTTCCGCTTCCGTGCTAGCACCTACCGGTACGTTTTGGAGGTTGTGGTTGGAGAACGCCGTCCCTCCGGACCAGACTCGGGAACACCGCGCTGAAGCCAGTAGCCCGACCGAGGCCGTGCTGCAGGTTATTCACGACCGGCCACGCCTCGACATCGGCAACTCCTGGTGCTGCGCCAATGCCTGCGAAGCCGATCTCATGCGCAGCAGCAGGGGAAACGGTATTGTCCGGTGGTGGAGCTGGTTGGGTGCATTCAGCAGGCGGGCAGGGCAAGGATGATACCGGCCGGAACCGATCGCGGTGATTTCCGGGCCAGGGTCTTGGCGAACGCCGTTGGGACACGGTCTCGCCTCATTGAACGGGGCCAGCGTCGCAGCTCTGCGCTGGCAGAGCGGCGTGTCCCCAATGACAGGGAGCATGCGGCACTTTGTGTACGCGGACTGGCAACCGGCACCCACAGGGGAACTCCGCCCAGACGGAGAAAAGCTTCTCTCCAGAATCGATCGTGGTACGTCTGTCCCCGGATCTTTTTGCCGCGACGAGACCATCCGCCGGGACCCGCCCGCACTGGTAGTCCTCGGGTAGTCGCCGCCGGCTGGTTGCCTGGTAGCGGGCGCACAGAGTGGCGCCCTGCCCGGAAAGTCTCCGGAGCGGGGCGCCGCTCATGGGTTTTCTGTGCTTACCTCAACGCCGGTTTAACACTGAACCGAGGTCACCAGAAGTGCGCTACGTCGACTACTAGCCGCGATCCGGAGCCTGGTCCGTCCAGGGTGAACACCCGGAACGGGAGCCGTGCG
>NZ_JAUSSM010000029.1 GCF_030812315.1 Arthrobacter oryzae
GACGGGCCAGTCACCCTCCGCCGCGTGGAGGTCTGTGTGGCAGACGCCGGTGGTGATGACCTTGACCAGCGCCTCGCCCCGGCCCGGGGCAGGAACGGGGAGGGTCTGGATCTGAAGATCCTTGCCGAACTCGGTTACTACTGCTGCTTGCATCGTCGTCATTGTCGATTTCCTTCGTTATGGGTGCCGGCAGCAATGGACTGCCTGGGCAGGAAGTGGTGCGGCGGCCAGGCCCGAGATCCCCCGGGCCTGCCGAGGTTGGTGCTTCGGCGTCCTGGACGGAGTAGGCGTCCTCTCAGAGGACAAGGACGGCCGCGCCACCTCAGCGGCCGGGTAGGGGGCGAGGCGAACGGATGTGTTAGGGCGTGGATGGCCCTCTCAACGTGCCCGCGTCTTGTCGTGGAATCTCGCCTGGACCATCCTCGGATGCAGTGAAACACGGCATCGTTCACTCTTGTTGAGAGCGGGACGGTGTCCGTTGGATTCAGCTTAGGGTCCGGAGGGTTGCAACAGGGTTGCAGTCCTGTGAGTCAGCTCACGGATGCTGGCGGGTTCCGAGTTCGGATTCCAGACGCTCCAGATCAGCAACCACGGCCGCCCTTTTGGGGGAGCGCGGGGGCAATAGTTTCAGTGCCGCCATGCGGACGGCCATGTCACCGCTCGCTTCAGGAAGGTCCGCATATTGGAGCAGGGCCTCTGCGCTGCCGTCCGTGAGGAGAGCTTCCCGCAGGAGAGTGGAGACGCGCTCCCGCAGGTTAACGACGCCTGGGGCCTCCGAGCGCGGCAGCACCGAACCGCGATAGATGTCCAAGGCAACCCGGTGTGCCCCGCGTTGAAGGCAGCTGAGCACCTGGCCCGCGTCCGGTGATTACTGCGCTGTTTCATCCGCCATCGACGGGTAGGAAAGCACCTGTGAGGTAAGCGGCCTCTTCGGAAGCTATACGCAACGGCGTTACAGCCCGGGAAATAGGCCCGCGTGTCATGTCGGAAGAAGACGTAGCATTGAGCGCATGGCTCGTTACGCGATGAAGATGGCATGCACGTTCCTGACACTTCTTGGGCTACTGGTCACAGGAATGGCTCCGGTGGCAGCGGCTCCGCCATCCCGAGATAAGGACCCGGTGGGCAACGACGTTTCCTGGCCCCAGTGCGGTAAGACCCTTCCCACCGGGCAAGCATTCGCGATCGTGGGCGTAACCGGCGGACTGGCTAACAACACCAACCCTTGCCTCGCTGAGCAACTCACTTGGGCCGCTACCTCTACCGGGGTAACTGTGCAGCCCAAGGTCGCGTTATACGTCAACACTGCCAACCCAGGACATGAGGGCTCTTGGTGGCCATCGTCCAACATCTACCCCGACGACTCCGACATGGAGGTTGCCAATCCCTATGGGACATGCCGGCATGAAGTCGACCACGCCTGCTCATACATGTACGGCTACGCGAAGGCTTATGACGACGCTACTATCCGAGGCGTGACCAACCCCGGCAATTATTTCTGGTGGCTGGATGTGGAGACGGAAAATAGCTGGCAGACCGACACAGCCCTGAACCGGGCGACCCTTGAAGGGATGGTCGACTACTTCACGAGCATCACTGCCGGACGTAAGAACGCCGAAGGTAAGGACGCCGGCGTCGGGATCTACTCGACGGGTTATCAGTGGGGAATCATCGCCGGGACCGTGCCATCCAGCAGCTCCCTCACTGCACTGCCAAGCTGGCTTGCAGGTGCCAGGACCCTGCGGGGAGCGAAGTCGAATTGTTCTCTTCCTGGGTTGACGCCCGACAGCCCGGTAACAGTGACCCAGTATGTGTCGGCCGGACTCGATTACGACTACTCCTGCATATAGGCTGCGCCTCTCCATCCCAACACCCCAGCGTGGTCACTACCGCCAATGATTGATCGAGTAAAAGCCGGAAGCCCCATTGAAAGAGGCCGCACGGCGAGGATCCTCGTATCGGCAAACTAGCGTCATATCACAAAACGCCGCCACCAATCGATGAAAGGCACAGATAAAGACAGTGCCCTCGTCGCGTTTACAGAGTCAGTAAACGTCTCGTATCCCCAGCGTCTCGAGACACTGAGGGGATGAGACACCCAGGTGGGTTCAGAGAAGGAGTCGCCCCCCGGGCGGGATCGCCTATCGCATCAGCTGGTCACTTGTCGGACCTGAACACGACGCGGAACTCGACCTGGCAGTGATCCGCAACCGCGGCTCCATCGCGGTCTACGCCAACAACGGCGGCGATCAGATGAGCCTGGACGTGCGCAGGCATTTCAGCCTCAATGTCCGCTACCAGTTCGTGCTGCTCTACACCGTTGGCATGGCGGCGGTGCACGCCGCCGCCGAGGACATCAATGCGGCCATCGCCGACGGCGCCCTTCCGGTGGGAGAGGCCGCAGGCCTGCCGCTGCATCGCATTGACCTGGCGGACACGGCTGCGGCCCACGCGGCGGTGGAAGAGAGCATCGTCGGCAAGGTGCTGATCGATGTGTCAGCGGGCTAGCCGATAGCTCATCGGGAGCCTCGAGGGGATCATCACGCCGTGCAGCCGAGGGACCGAGCGGGCCGAGAAGCCCGGGCTGCCGACCGGTAGCACGGTACAGAAGGCCTCGGCCATATTCGTCGAGCTCATGGCGCGAGAGTGTCTGGGCTTCGCCGCGCTCGATCTGGCAGAACCCTGTGCTGAACCGACTGCCCTTTGCTGTCTCGACGTCTGTGACGAGCGCGTCGTCCGAGACGCGCCCTGTCTCCAAGCGGGCCTCGCCGGCACCGTCATCGTCGGCGTGTATGTTTGCCTCACTATTGCAGGGATTGAGAGGGGGCGGCGCACATTGAACATTACTGACCTGGCTGCGTCGGACGTCGGACGGAAAATACGCATCGTGGGTTTCGGGGGAGAATTCGAAATTCAGGGAATCTTGGAACGAGTCACCTACGAATGGACCGTGCCTCGCCCTGAGCAGTGGGGGTCCTCGCCGGAGATAGCGTCAGTGGGTTTAACTGTTAGCGGGTGGGAAGCGACCCTAACCCCGACAACGACCTGTGAACTCCTGACAGCCAAGGTGGCTGAAGGTCGGACTCCTTAATAGCAACGCAACGAGAGGGTCCGATCCAGAAATGATTCGGGGCACTCGGTCGTACTTCCCTGGTAGATGATGTGTGGACATTGACCCCTGCGCGGGTCTCTCTGACTGTGGCCGCGGTTTGTGCCTGTGGCCGCGGTTGCCTGTGAAGTTGGTGGGGTGGCGGGGTTAGGGTCCTCGCTGGTGGGTCCTCCGCCTGCTGGCTTCCTGGGTTGTCGGTCCTCTTTGTGGCTTGTTCTGATGGCCGGTGTTGGCCATCACTCATTCATGGCTGCGAATTGTGTGGACGACATGACCAAGGGGTTCCCGTTCATGGGTCGCGCCGGTGCTCTAGACATGACGAACAGCAATCCCGGTTTCCGCTACGCGACTGCTGCCTCAGCCTCATCTGCAGGGCTCAGGTGTTCCTCGAGTTCGGTGATGAATGCCTTGAGGTTGGCCGAGCGGAGGCCAGAGGTTTGTCTCGTCGACCGCAAATGTAACGAGTGGCTGCGTCCAGATCGAGTTTGCGGCGGTGTCAGCGGGGTATCAGCAGGCTGATTTGTGTCCTGATGTCCTGCACCAGTGCCTCAATGTCCAATCCGGCGTTCACACTTGCGGCCATGCTGACAAACATGATCGCGGAGACAATGCGCGCCGTCGTCGCGGCGTCACCCGCGCCGGCCAGTTCTTCCCGGTCCAGTATGGCGGCAATGGCCTCCTCGGTTTGCCCAACGATGGATAGAGCTGCGCTGTGGTGTGGCTCCGTATGGTCGCCGAAGACCATTTCCCGCAGGTAGAAGCGTCCGTTGTCGATTTGGGTTCGGTTGCACTCCACGATCGGCCGCACGACGGCCATCACCGCACCCAGGGCATCCTGGATGGTTTCAGCATCCGCCCGGCCCCGCTCGAGAGCTTCGGCGTAGTGGGCGTTCTGAACGAGGAGGAGGAGTTCTCCCTTGGTTTTGGCGTAGAGGAAAAGGGTTCCGGTGCCGATGTCGGCTTTGTCGGCGATCTGCTGGGTGGTGACGTCCTCGACCCCGTACTCGGCGAACAGCTCAGTGGCTGCGGCTGTGATGCGGTCCAGCTTCTCCTGCTTGTTCCGCTCGCGCCGTCCGAGCGGCCGGGATGTGACAGGCATGTGGGTTCCTCTGGACGTAAACTGACTGGACTCAATAATGAGTATATCGAAGCTGCGGAGACCGGGCCCTCCGGTCGGCGCCCCTACTCTTTGTAGTGGGGGAGGATCCGGCCACGCTTGACATACGTCATTGCTGCGTCAACCTCATAGGCATGGATTGCGGAGGCCGCGGGCTTCAGCTGATCGGAGTGGTTGTGGACAGTTGTGCTGCTAAAGAAGGCGTCACGGGCCTGCCGAGTCGGCAAATCCCAGGGTGATTGATGTGTGGAAGCTTTGGTCCGCCGGGTTGTCGTGGGCGATGTTGGGGGTGTCCCACATCTTCTCAATCCATGGCATGAATGACTGAGTGCGCAATTCCTTCAGCATCCCAGTGGCGGCCAGGGCAGGAACAAGTCCCTTCTTCACGAGCCGCCGGAATTCGGGTGGGCGGACACCGGGGCGGCGGCGGAGGTAAATGATCGCGCGAGCGCCGACAGTCTCTGCCGGGGAGGCGACGTCATACCAGTGTGAAGTCTTCGGCGGACCGGCGTAGAGAAGGGTGCGGCGGAATACGTTGACCTCGTCCTTATGGGCCAAGGCGGTCTGCTTGCGCCCCTTGAGCGGCGAAAGCGTGGATTGGAAGGTGACTTCCGCTATGCCGTCGATCTTCCGGTCGGCAGGGATGGTGGTCTCCACCCCAGTGGTTGCGGGCCAGAGGCCGGGTTGTGTTCGGCGAGGTGGATCTGCCGGTACTCCTCCAGCCCTGGTGTGGCGGCGATGATGCCGGAATGCGGGCCTTTCCAGTAGTCCATGCCGGTTTGGCGGGACTGCTCTTTGCGCACCCAAAGCAGGACTGAGGACGTGAAATGCTTTTCCAGGTGCGGTCCGGTAGTTGAAGGTGTGATGCCCATTGATGCCTTCTTTTCGCGAGCGTGGTGGTCAGGGGGCGAGGAATTCGACAACGGCGGGTGCGAACCGGGTGTGGTACTGGAAGATGCCACCGTGGCCGGAGTCGGGGTAGATGATCAGTTCGGATCCCTTGATGCGGTGATGCAGTTCTTCGGAGAGCGCGGAGGGCACCATGCGGTCGTTGTCGCCATTGGCGATGAAGGTGGGTTGGGTGAGAGTGGACAGGTTCGACGGGGCCGAGCGGCCGAACTTCTGGATTGCCTTCAGCTGCGTCTGAAATGCGCGGGGGCTGATTGGCTTGTCACGGTTCTCGGTTCGCTCCTGAAGGCGTTTGATGAAGGCTTTCGCAGCGGGTTTGCCGGTGGTGTCGCGGTTGAAGAACAGGAATTCCTTGGGGTCGGACCGGGTCAGGGTTGCCCGGAGGATGTCCCAGTAGGTGGTGCCGACGACCTTGTCGATGTCTTTGCCTCCCCGCGGACCGGTTCCGGTCAGCACGAGCTTGCGGACAAGATGGGGATGTTTGATGGTCAGGTCCTGGGCGACCATGCCGCCCAGTGAGAAGGAGAACACATCTATCTTGTCGAATCCGAGGGCCTTGATGAAGGTGTAGGCGTCGTCGGCCATTGCTTCGATACTGTTGGGAACTTGTCCAGTGGAAGCGCCGACACCGGGCTGGTCGAAGGTAATGACGTGGCGGTTCTTGGCAATGGGGTCGATGATACGGGGGTCCCAGTTATCAAGGGTGGCTGCCAGGTGCACGAAGAACACTACGGGGATGCCGCCCTTCGGCCCAAGCTCGCGATAGGCGTATCTGACACTTCCGGCGGTGACAGTGCTGGCAGGTGCCTTCGCATACGAGGTGACGACTGGTTCCTTGGCTGCGTCGGTGTTGTCCATGACGGTTGTTCTCCTGGATTCTCTGCGTGAATTGTGGCTATCGGCGGGTCAGCTGGTGACGGTGAGCACTGCTTTGCCCCGGAAGCCCCCTGCGGCCAGGGCTTGCAGCGCCTCTGGAGCCTGGCCGAAGGTGAAGACCCTCCCGACGATGGGGCGCAGTACGCCGGCGTCCACTAGGGCGCTGATCTGACGTAGTTGGTCGCCGCTGGCACGCATGAAGAGAAACTCATAGCTGACGCCGAGCTTCCTGGCTTGCCTCCGAATCTTGCTGCTGAGCCCGGTGATCGCCAGGCGCAGCACGGGGTTGAGGCCTGCTTTGCGGGCGAATACCGGATCGGGCGGGCCGGCGATCCCAATCGCCTTCCCACCGGGCTTGAGGATGCGCAGTGATTTCTGCAGGATTTGCCCTCCGAGGCTGTCCAGCACCAGATCGTATCCGCTCAGACGCTGTTCGAAGACCTGGGTGCGGTAGTCGATGACGATGTCAGCGCCGAGGTCCCTCACGAACCCGGCGTTGGAGCTGCTGACGGTGGTTGCAACGGTCGCGCCGAGATGCTTGGCGAGCTGGATGGCGATAGAACCGACCCCGCCTGCACCGGCATGAATGAGAACCTTCTGCCCTGGTTGCACATTGCCCTGCTCGACGAGGGCCTGCCATGCGGTAAGCGCTACCAGTGGCAGCGAGCCGGCCTCCTCCATGCTGGCCGATACGGGCTTGAGCGCAAGGTCTTCCTCCGCGACGGCAATGCGTTCGGCAAATGTGCCGATGCGGTCCTCCTTGGGACGGGCGTAGACCTCATCGCCGGGCTTGAACCCCTTCACTCTTTCTCCCACGCGCAGCACTGTGCCGGCTACGTCGTTGCCGAGGACTAACTGGAGCTTGTAGGGAAGGATCTGTTTGAACTCACCCAGGCGGATCTTCTCGTCCAGCTGGTTCAAGCCGGCCGCGTGAACCTGCACGAGCACGTCCCGTTCGCCAACGGCCGGTTCAGCAACCTCGGCTTCGCGCAGCGGTTCCTTGTACTTGTTGATAACGAATGCCCGCATGCCGCGATGCTCCTTCTGGGTGGACGTTCTTGTAGTTGGCGCCGGTGGCGACGGTAACTTCCCCTGGGGGTGGGGGCGACGCTGTGTAAAGTGACTATAATCAATTATGACTGCACTCAATTAATTGTCAAGCGAAATGGAATCGCCGTGGTGACGTGTTGGGTTCATCACCACGGCGCGGCTGCTGTTTCTAGGACTTGCTGAGCGCAAGTTGGGGGTAGAGCGCCTCGATGGGGGCACTGAGTCTGGCCTTGAGCTGCACGGACGTCTCGTCGGCGAGAACCTCGTACTGGCCGGCTTCGACGGCATCCAATACCGTGGTGACCAGATCGGCCGGGTCCATCTTGGGGTCGGTGGCATGCGCAGCCATCGCCGTGTCGACGTAGCCGACATGGGCGCCAACCACGTGCACTCCTTCGGGGCGAGCTCCAGGCGTAGCGAGTTGGTGGCCGACCGGAGGGCTGCCTTGGTGGCACTGTAAATGCCACCGGCGGCGTACCAGCTCAGTGCGGAGTGGATGTCGATGATTGCGGATTTGGCCTTCGCTGACAGGATCGGTGCGAAGGCGCGGGCGAGGAATAGTGGGCCGAGGAAGTTCGTCTCGACATTGGTCCGGATTTCCGCGTCGGTGTGGGTAGGGATGCCTGGGGTTGCAACGGACGCTCCAGCGTTGTTGATTAGCACTGTCACATCGCCCGCAGCCCGACGGCAGCCCGTATTGAGTCCGGGTCTGTGATCTCGAGGGCGAGTGGGACGATGCGCTCGTCCTCCCAGGTGCGCGGGGTGCGGGCGGTGGCGTAAACCTTGCTGGCGCCGCGTGCGAGGGCGCCGTGGACGAAGTGGGTTCCGATGCCGCCGTTTGCGCCGGTGACGAGGACGACTGCTCCATTGAGTGAATGCATTTCACGAACTTTCTTGTGCTGATTTCCATCCGCGCCGGATGGTGCGGGATTAGGCGTGGGCAAGGGCCGGGTGGTCGGTGTATCCGGCTGCCCCGCCGCCGTAGAGAGTGCTGGGAACGACCTCGTTCAGGGGGCGTTTGAACGCAGGCGCTCAACGATGTCGGGATTGGCCAGCGCAAAACGGCCCAGTGGGGCAACGTCCGCAAGGCCGGCCGCGACGTCGTCGGCTATCTGCCCACGGTTACGTCCATAGCGGACCACGAGCACCGCCGTCGGCCATATATCCCTGAGGGAGCGGAGCAGTTCGTCGCCTACGGGGTGAAGGTGCAGATACGCCAGGTTCAGGCTCGCTAGCTGTATTGACCACGTACGTTAGTGACGCTCGGCGTGGTTTGGTGACATGAAGAAGACCTCCGGGTGGAGTGGGGCTTGTCTAGAGTCCAA
>NZ_JAUSSM010000030.1 GCF_030812315.1 Arthrobacter oryzae
AAGCTTTGCAAACCCGCGTTTCCGCAGTTCCAAGCTCCACCACAAGGGCCCCCACCCGGTTTCCGCACGCCAGCAAAGACGCCGTTTTTCAGGCCGTTCAGAAGGGGGTCGGTCGCTATCTTTCCGCATCAGCGGCGGCGACTCGAATTACTTTACACGCCTGGAGGACCCCGCACAAATCCACCCGCAGGCGGGGTCCCGAGGCCGGAAATCTGCGGCATTCCGCGGATTTCCGGCCCTTCCCGCCGCCGTAGGTCGTACTTCAGCGCCGACTAGCCCTATGTGGACTGAGTCACACCAAATACGAACGAGAAGTCGGCCTCCCGCGGCTCCAGCCGATAGCCCTCCAGAACTCCCGGTCCGCACGCCGCAGTGCCGACTCCATGCACCACGTGATCGAGATAGACATAGCTGCGGCCGTCCGGAACCAGGGCTGGCCGATGGGTCGCAGCGTCAAGTACCTCCAGGCTGTACGGGCGCACGGTGAGTGCAAACGGTTGCCCGCTGACGGTGAGCCGGCCGCCGTCGAACTCCAACGCCGCCCGGTATACGCCTGAACGGGCGCCCGACTCCTGGGGCCGGACGTATTCCACGTCCATGTCCTGCAACGGCAGCTGGTACCAGCCGCGCTTGGTGCCCTGGCCTGTATCCGGGTAACTGTGATGCGGTCCCTGACCGAACCATTCCACGGACTGCGTGGGTGACCCCATCACGAGCTCAATCCCGACCCGCGCCCACGGCACCGGCCAGCCGGCGTTGGTCCACTCGCCGTCGGGCGTGACCTTGGTTCGGAGGCTGACACCGGACCCGTCGCTGGACCAGGCGTATTCGGCGATTACCCCAAACTGCTTGCCGGCCGGGGCAACGCGGGTCCGCACAACAAGTTCCTCCCCGCCGCCAGCCGTAGGACGGGACGAAACGCCGAGGAGTCGCGTGTGCAGCCGGTTGAGTCCGGCTTCCAGCCACTGGGTGGCCACTGGACGGGGATCCGGGCTCCCCCATTCCGCCCCAAGGTCATTGTCCGTGGGTGCACGCCATAACAGGAGCCGCAGCCCCTCAACCGGAGTGCCGCCGAGCCGGATGAGCGATCCGGTGGAGCGTTCGAAGACAGCCGGCCCTAGGCGAAGTAGATCACCTTCCACTTTCACCCCGGCAGTTGCCTCCAACTTCGGAGCCGCCGGAACATTGGCTGATTCCTGTCCCCAGGCGAGTTCGTGGCCTGCCTCGGCCCAGGCGGTGTCTTGCTTGAGCACTGCACTGACCGTCAGCACTGCCGGCGACAGGGCAGTTCTTTCCAGCAGGCCTGCGGGCAGCCGGACATGGGCGGATTCGTGCGGTGCCACCGGCGCAACCTCAACCGAACCGCCGTCGACCGTCACGCCGTCGGCCTCCACAACGTAGCGGAACTCCAGTGCCGAGGTGTCAGCGAAATCGAAGCGGTTGGTGAGCGAGAACCCCGACCAGTCCGCTGCCACCACAATGGACAGCGGCTCTACGACCTTCTTGAAATCCAGCAGGCCCGGGCGGGGAACGCGGTTTGCATCCACAAGCCCGTCCGTGACGAAGTTGCCGTCGTGGACTTCTTCGCCAAAGTCTCCTCCATAGACGAAGTGCTCCTTTCCGTCAGGCCCCGTGCGGGCAATGCCGTGTTCCAGCCACTCCCACACGAAGCCTCCCATCAGCCTCGGGTAGCGCTCGAAAAGCTCCTGGTATTCGGACATGCCGCCCGGTCCATTGCCCATCGCGTGGACGTATTCGCACAACACAAACGGCATGGCCCGCCGCCGCGCGTCCAGGCCGGCGTCGTCAAGCGGAGGCTCCACTCCCTGGCCGATCAGTCCGGTCTCCGCCTGGCTGGCGTACATCCGCGAGTAGACGTCCACGTAGGCCGAGGTCCAGTCGCCCTCGTAGTGGATGGGCCTGGAGGGGTCGCGGAGCTTGGTCCAGCGGGACATCGCGGCCAGGTTCTCACCGGTGCCGGCCTCGTTGCCCAGCGACCACATGATGACCGAGGCGTGGTTCTTGTCGCGTTCCACAGTCCTGGACATCCGGTCGACAAGGGCGGGCTGCCACTGCGGATCGGCGCTCGGATTCTGCCGCCAGCCGCCTTCTTCGAACCCGTGCGTTTCCAGGTCGCATTCAAGGACAACGTAGAAGCCAAGCTGGTCCGCCAGCGCCAGGAAGTCCGGATGCGGCGGGTAGTGCGACGTACGGATGGCATTGATGTTGTGCTGCTTCATAAGCCGCAGCTCGCGCTCCATGACCTCCCGTGGCACCACGCGGCCCAGCTTGGGATGGTGTTCGTGGCGATTGACGCCGCGGAGCAGGATCCGCTGCCCGTTCACCTTGAACTCGGCATCCTCGATGCTGATGGTGCGGAAGCCGAGCTGCGCAGAGACGGTCTCCCCCGTGGTGCTGACAGTGGCGTCGTAAAGCCGCGGCAGCTCTGCGGACCACGGCGCAATCCCCGGGAGACGGTGCTCTACGCCTGCAGGCAGTTCCAGCCCCAGCTCCGGGACACGCACGACGGCGGCAACCGGCTCACCTGCCCGGCTCACCTCGAGGCGCAGGATACCTTCGCCGGTGCTGTGGTCGAAGTCCGCGTGGACAAAGACGTCGTCAATTCCCTCTACCGGACGGGCCTGCAGCGTGACGTCCCGGAAGATGCCGGGTAGCCACCACATGTCCTGGTCCTCCACATAGCTGGCCGCGGAGAACTGGGCGACCTGCACGGCGAGGACATTCGCGCCCGGAACCAGCACACCCGTGACATCGAACTCGTGCGCGAGCCGGCTGCCGCGCGTGGTGCCCAGCAGGATGCCGTTCAGCCAGACCGTTCCGGCAGACTCGATGCCGTCAAAGCGGAGCAGCGCCGCCGGAAAATACTCCGGCCCCGCGGCAAACTCGAAGAACAGGTCACCGACGGGGTTGGCGTCCGGGACGTGCGGCGGTTCCACAGGGAAGGGGAACTGAACATTCGTGTACCAGGGCGTCCCGTGTCCGTGCATGGGCCAGCTGGACGGCACCGGGAGATCGCCGAAACCGGGTCGGTCCCCGCCTTCCTGCCAGCCGTCCTGGGGTGCCTGCCGGATACCGGGGTGCAGCCTGAACTTCCAGTCGCCGTTCAGGGACAGCCGAGGTGCGGTGCTCTGCAGATGGGCTCGGGCGGCCAGGGTGCCCTGTGGTGGCGCCATGGATGCGAGCCCGGCGACTTGTTCAGCGGCAAGGTCAAGGTCGGATTCCGCTGCGGCGGAAGCGTCGTGGCTGGTGGTCGTGAGCTCAGCTGGCATGGCATTTCCTTGGGTGGGGGGTGTTCCGGTGCCGGGCACGGCGTTATGGAAGTCGGCACCTGGTTAGCTTCGTGAACGTTCACGTTCGTAGATGATCCTACGCCAGCACACCATTCTTGAACAGGGTATTGGCTGCCAAGCGACGGGCATGATTGCCGCTCGCCTCGGCCGCGGACACCGAAGATGGCCCCGGTTCAGGCCGACTCACGGAGGACCAGTCGATGTTCCAGAGTCAGCCGGGCAGCGTCTGAACCTGGCGCAATTGCACCTGCCAAGAGCCCATCAAGGAGTTC
This sequence comes from Arthrobacter oryzae, assembly GCF_030812315.1. Classification (GTDB taxonomy): domain Bacteria; phylum Actinomycetota; class Actinomycetes; order Actinomycetales; family Micrococcaceae; genus Arthrobacter; species Arthrobacter oryzae_B. The sequence continues at coordinate 3,584 of NZ_JAUSSM010000030.1, forward strand.
GACGGCGGCCCGCCCCACCTCCCGCAAGTCCAGCGCCAAAGTGCTGAGTTCCGGTGTCAGAAGTTCCCCCAGGGGGATGCCGTCCATGCCGACCACCGCACAGTCCTCCGGCACGCGGAGCCCCGCGTCGGCTGCTGCCTTGAGGACGCCTGCGGCCATCAGGTCGTTGAAGACCAGGACCCCGTCGGTCTCTGGCCGGTCTTGGAACAAAGCCCCCGCGGCCACCCTTGCTGCGCCCGCCGTCTCCTCCGCCGTGATCAGTGACCACGGGGTCCTGATCTGATCCAGTCGATCCGCGACCGCCTTGCCGCGGACCGTGCACAGCCCGCTGCCACCCACGCGTGAGGGGACCATGGGATCTTGGTTTTCCGGTGTCAGTCCCGGGTGACGGGACTCGCATGCGTCCAGATAGGCGATGCGGACCCGGTTTGTGTGCCTCAGGTGGTCCACGGCGAGCTTCGCTGCCTGGTTGTAGTCGAAATTGATGCTCCCTGCCGCACCTCCTGGAATCTCGTCCAGGACAATTAGCGGGCGCCGGCCCAACGCGGCCTGGGCCTGGTCAGCATACCCGCCCAAGTATCCAATGACGGCGTCAACATGGGGAGCCAGGTGGTCCACGGCATCCAGTCCGCTCCGGCCGCCGTGACCGTAGTCATCCACCACTATCTGCCAGCCCCGCCGGGTGGCCAGTTCCACCACGCTCGAGGCAAAGGCCGGGAAGTAGGGGTTTGTGAGATCGGGGATGGCAAGCCCCACGGATGTCCTCGATCCCTGGACTAAGCCTTTGGCGAAACGGCTTGGGGTGTAACCAAGTTCACGTGCCAGCTCCTGCACGCGTTCGCGGGTGGATTCCTTGATACCCGGCATGCCGTTCATTGCGCGGGTGACTGTTTGGCGTGAAACCCCTGCGGCGGCCGCTACGTCGAGGATTGTTGCCGGCTTTGCCGGGCGTCCGGAGGTTATGGGGCTCATGGAGTGTAAGTCTAGAGCCGACGCTGAGAGAGGGTCTCCCGGAGCGTACAGGAAGTGAGAGAGGGTGCGCCTTTTGGCTGCAGGATGTGCGGGAGGGTGCGCGTTTTGGCTGCAGGAAGTGCGAGAGCGTCCGCCCGGGAAGGGTGCAGGTTGTGGGATTGGGTCGCTGTGGGGTGTGTTTGGGTGGTTAAAGTGGGAGAGCCCCGACCAGTTGCCTGGTTGGGGCTCTCGACCTA
>NZ_JAUSSM010000031.1 GCF_030812315.1 Arthrobacter oryzae
AACCAGGTCAACAACTACAGCCAGGACGGCGCCGGGCGTTACCACTTCAACGCCCCGTCCGTTCCGGTCTACGCCCCCAACTCGGTCGGCGGCCCCGCTGCCGTTGAGCCGCAGGACCCGGCCGGCGGCTGGGAGAACGACGGCGAGCTGACGCTCTCCGCGCACTCCCTGCACGCCGAGGACGGCGACTTCGGCCAGGCCGGCACGCTGTACCGCGAAGTGTTCGACGACGGCGCCAAGGCCCGCCTGCTGGACACCATCACCGGTGCCGTGGGCGGCGTGAAGAGCCCGGGCATCAAGGAACGCGCCATCCAGTACTGGACCAACGTTGACGCCGAACTCGGCGCCAAACTGCGCGCCAACCTCGGCGCAGGCCAGACCGCATCAGACGCTGAAGCAGCCAACAAGCTCTGATTCTTCGACGGCTGATGCGGCACCAAACGGTGCCTGACTGCCTTTGATACGGACACCCCGCCCGCGGACCATCCGCGGCGGGGTGTTCTGCGTTCTGCGCGTTTTCCTTCAGGCGGCTGCGCTTTCCACATTTGCGCTTTTCCACATTGCGCTTTCCACATTTGCGCTTTCCACATTTGCGCTTTCCACATACGGGGCGCAGCCTCTGGCCTGCGTGGCGGGTCGGACCTAGGCTCCCTACATGAACACATTCGACGGCTTCCCGGCCGGTGCCTCCGGCTTCTATGCCGACCTTGAGCAGAACAACAACCGGGACTGGTGGCTGGAACACAAGGCCCGGTACGAGTCGCTCGTCCGGGAACCGCTGACTGCCCTGCTGGCCGAGCTGGAGCCCAGGTTCGGCCCCGCGAAGATCTTCCGGCCCAACCGGGATATCCGCTTCTCCCAGGACAAGTCCCCCTACAAGACGGCCCAGGGCGCGGTCGCGTCCTTCCAGGAAGGCGTTGGCTACTACGTGCAGCTGAGCGCCGACGGGCTCCTGGTGGGCGCCGGCTGCCATTCGAGTTCGCCCGCCCAGCTTGCCCGCTTCCGGAACTCGGTGGATGCCACCGGGACAGGGGAGTCCCTGGAGCGCATCGTCCATCGGCTCACCGAATCGGGATTCACGGTTGAGGGGGAACGGCTCAAGACCGTTCCGCGGGGGTTCCCTCGTGAGCATCCCAGGGCGGAGCTCCTCAAATACAAGTCGCTGTCCGCCGGCAGGGAGCTCGGCGAACCCGGCTGGTTGTCCACGCCGGCCGCAGCGGAGGAAGTTGGCCGGCTCTGGGAACAGCTGCGGCCGCTCGTCGAGTGGATGGGCCGCCACGCGTCGCCGTAGCAATGCTGTCCGTAACGGTAGCGGCGTCCAAAGGCGGCAGGCCGCGGGGGTCGCGGTGCGTTGACGGCGTCAGACGTGCTGGCCGTCCGTGGCCAGGCGGTGCTCGAGGTTCGAAAAGAAGACGGACACCATCAGTTCGAAGGCCTTCGTCGCTTCCTCGGGCTGGTTCATCACCACAAAATCGAACTGGAGGCCGTAGAACGTGGACGTGAAGAGTCGGGCGTCGGTGTCCGCGAACTCCGGCCGGATGCCCTGCACCACCAGCCAGTCCCGGGCCTTTTCGTGAAGCATGCGGAAGTGGTCCTGGGCTGTTCCGCGGGGCGAGGCCGCCACGATGTCCTGCGCCGTGGCCTCAAACTCAAGCCGGGCCAGGTGGCGGTTCCGCTCGGCCATGGTCCACCGCCAGGATTCCATCAGGTAGGACCGCCAGGCGTCCTGGTCGATGTCGCGCACGTCCGTGCTGCGCATGCTGTCCAGCCGGGATTCGATGGACCGGATGATCTCATTGACCAGTTGTTCACGGTTGCCGAAGTGGTAGACCAGCACGTAGGAGCTGATGCCCAGGCCGTCCGCCAGGCTCCGGAACGTGAGCTCGGCCAGGGTCTTGTCCATCAGGTAGTCCTGAATGGCGGACAACAGCTCCGCCTTGCGCTCCGGTTTAACTGCTCTGGCCATGGCTCCATCTTATGGAGTCATGGCCAGAGCGGATTCCGGGCGCGGGGCGGGCCGGACGGAACAGGGGTCAGCTGCGGGTGAGCGCGGCCTCGTCCTCATCGTCCGGGGTGCCCTTGTCCTGTACTGCCTGCGCCGCTTGCGGGGCGCCATTGACGGCGGCCTTGGCTTCGGCGAACTTCTCGTTGAGCCGGGAGTGCCGCTGGCCGTAGGAGAAGTAGATGGCCACGCCGATGACCAGCCAGATGGCAAAGAAGATCCAGGTCTCCACCGCGAGGTTCGTCATCAGGTAAAGGCACAGGAGTGCGGATACGACCGGGAGCACCTTGCCGAACGGCACACGGAAGGCCGGCTTCAGGTCCGGGCGTTTCTTCCGCAGGACCAGGATGCCCAGGCTCACCATCACAAAGGCGGAGAGCGTGCCGATGTTGATCATTTCCTCCAGCAGGTCCACGTTGGTCAGCCCGGCCACAACGGCAACCGCGGCGCCGCAGATGATCTGGAGGCGGACCGGCGTCGCACGGATGGTGCTGGTCTTGGACAGCGAGCGCGGCAGCAGGCCGTCGCGGCTCATGGCCAGGACCACGCGGGACAGTCCCATGAGCAGCACCATGATCACCGTGGTGAGGCCCACCAGGGAGCCGAAAGCGATGACCTTGGCGGCGTCGGTGTTCCCCACGGCTTCGAAGGCCGTGGTGAGGGTGGGGTTCTCGGCCTCCGCCAGCTGCGTGTAGGACACCATGCCGGTCAGGGCCAGCGACACCAGAATGTAGAGGACCGTGACGATGGCGAGGCCGCCGAAGATGCCGCGCGGCAGCGTTTTCTGCGGGTTTTTGACCTCTTCGGCCGAGGTGGCAACGACGTCGAATCCGATGAACGCGAAGAAGACCAGCGCCGCTCCGGCAAAGATGCCCAGCGTGCCGTACTGCGCGGGAACGGCTCCGGTGAGGAATCCGAAGAAGGACTGCTTGAGCACGTCGGCAGCGCCTGAGGCGGCCGTGGGCTCGGAGGCGGGAACGAACGGTGCGTAGTTCTCGAACTTCACGTAGGTGAAGCCCACCACGATGACGAAGAGGACCACGGCGATCTTGATCAGGGTGAAGATGTTGCCCACGCGGGCGGAGAGCTTTGTTCCCAGCACCAGCAGCACGGTGAATACGGCCACGATCAGGAAGGCGCCCCAGTACAGGTCGATTCCGCCGAGGGAGATGGCCGGGGGAATGTCCGCGCCCATGAGCGCGAAGACCTTGCTGAGGTAGATGCCCCAGTACTTGGCGATCACGGCGGCCGCGGTGAACAGCTCAAGGATGAGGTTCCAGCCGATGATCCAGGCCAGCAACTCGCCCATCGTGGCGTACGTGAAGACGTAGGCGGAGCCGGCCACCGGGATGGCTGTGGCAAATTCGGCGTAGCACATGATGGCCAGCGCGCAGGTGACTGCCGCGATGGCGAAGGAGACCGTCACGGCGGGGCCGGAGAAGTTCGCGGCCGCCTTGGCTCCGACGGAGAAGATACCGGCGCCGACAGCAACGGCGACACCCATGATCATCAGGTCCCACGTGCTCAGGGAACGCTTCAGTTTGCGTCCGGGTTCATCGGCGTCGGCAATCGACTGCTCAATGGATTTCGTCCGGAAAAGGTTCATAGGAAAGTCCACAATCTCGATAGCTTGTTGGAAACAGACTTATCAAGAGTAGTGTCCATCCAGTGGACGGTCACATTTATCCCAGATAGTGAGACGATGCAAGCCCGGCCTGAGGCTCAGAGCGGGGCCGCATTTAGCGCGAACGAACACTTGAGGCCCTCCTCACGAAGGGCCTCAAGTGTTCGTTCGCGCTGCTGGGACGCGCTATTGGGACAACGCCAGTGGACGGGGCTGCTCAGGCCGGCCAGTCCATCAGCGTTGACCGGATCAGGAACCGCTTGCCTTCCGGCGACTCAACAGAGAACCCGCTCCCCCGGCCCTGGACCACGTCCACGGTCAGATGCGTGTGGCTCCAGTAGCTGAACTGCTCCCTGGACATCCAGAACTCGAGGGGCTGAGGCTGCACGCCGTCGGCGATGTCGAACAGCCCCAGGAGGACGTCCGCCTCCGCGGTGATGAACTCCCCCGCCGGATAACACATGGGCGAGGATCCGTCGCAGCAGCCACCGGACTGGTGGAACATGAGGGGCCCGTGCTGGCCCCACAGCTTCCTGAGCAGTCCCACGGCCTCCGCCGTTAGCGCCACGCGGGAGATGTCCTCCCCGGGCAGCGTCACTGCCGCGTCTAGCCTCGCCTCCATCATCAGTACTTGATGACGACGCGGCCGTCGATCTTGGCGTGCTTCATCTCGTCAAGAACGGCGTTGACCTCGGACAGCTCCCGGGTGGACACGGTGG
>NZ_JAUSSM010000032.1 GCF_030812315.1 Arthrobacter oryzae
CCACCGTGTCCACCCGGGAGCTGTCCGAGGTCAACGCCGTTCTTGACGAGATGAAGCACGCCAAGATCGACGGCCGCGTCGTCATCAAGTACTGAGTCCTCCTCAAGTCTTGATCAGTCCCGATAACAGCAGCGGGCGACGGCGGTGTCGAACCAGGCGTTTTCTGGTACCGCCGCCGCGGGCGCTGATTGTCCAGCGAAAAACGAACTGGGCAAAGAACCAGTGTTTGGTCGTGAGCGGACGCGTCTCAGCGGGCGCGGCGCCTGACCGAACTCAGAACGCCCTGCGGCTGCAAAGCCGTGCACCACCGCACCGGACCGCTGACCAGAACTGCCACGAGGCAGGAAGACGTGGTTCGCGGCGCAACGAAGGAGACAACGATGACTGCAGCATTTGAGCCCACCCAGCAGACGCCCGAAGAGCAGGCCGCCGCACTGGAGATGGAGTGGGCCGCCAACCCCCGCTGGGAAGGTGTGACCCGTGACTACAAGGCAACGGATGTCGTCCGCCTCCGCGGCCGCGTCTCCGAAGAGCACACGCTGGCCCGCCGCGGGTCCGAGAAGCTGTGGAAGCAGCTGACCGAAGAGCACAAGACCGGCGGCTACACCAACGCCCTGGGCGCCCTCACCGGCAACCAGGCCGTGCAGCAGGTCAAGGCCGGCCTCCGCGCCATCTACCTGTCCGGCTGGCAGGTTGCCGCCGACGCCAACAACTCAGGCCACACGTACCCGGACCAGTCGCTGTACCCGGCCAACTCGGTTCCGACCGTGGTCCGCCGCATCAACAACGCCCTTCTCCGCGCCGACCAGATCGAATTCTCCGAGGGCATCCAGACCGTTGAGGACTGGATGGTGCCGATCGTGGCCGACGCAGAAGCCGGCTTCGGCGGACCGCTCAACGCCTACGAACTCATGAAATTCATGATCCAGGCCGGCGCCTCGGGCGTTCACTGGGAGGACCAGCTCGCTTCGGAGAAGAAGTGCGGCCACCTCGGCGGCAAGGTGCTGATCCCCACCCAGCAGCACGTCCGCACCCTGAACGCGGCCCGCCTGGCCGCCGACGTCGCCGGCACCCCGTCGGTGGTCATCGCCCGCACCGACGCCGAGGCAGCAACCCTGATCACCTCCGACGTCGATCCCCGCGACCAGGAATTCGTCACAGGAGAGCGCACGGCGGAGGGGTTCTACAAGGTCCGCAACGGCATCGAACCCTGCATCGCCCGCGCCAAGGCCTACGCCCCGTACTCCGACCTCATCTGGATGGAAACGGGCACCCCGGACCTCGAACTGGCCCGCAAGTTCGCCGAGGCCGTCAAGGCCGAGTTCCCGGACCAGATGCTCTCCTACAACTGCTCGCCGTCGTTCAACTGGCGCAAGCACCTGGACGACGCCACCATCGCCAAGTTCCAGCGTGAACTCGGCGCTATGGGCTTCACGTTCCAGTTCATCACCCTGGCCGGCTTCCACGCCCTGAACTACTCGATGTTCGATCTCGCCCACGGTTACGCCCGTGAAGGCATGAGCGCCTACGTTGAGCTCCAGGAGAAGGAATTCGCCTCCGAGTCCCGCGGCTACACCGCGACCAAGCACCAGCGCGAAGTCGGCACCGGCTACTTCGACGACATCGCCACTGCGCTCAACCCGAACGCATCCACCCTCGCATTGGTCGGATCGACCGAAGAGGGCCAGTTCCACTAACACCCCGGCGGACGAACAGCAGGGCGGGTCCTCCCCGAGGACCCGCCCCTGCACCGCGCCACTCCATGAGGAGAATCTTCCGATGAACAGTTTCACTGACAACTTTTCGATCAACGGGATCACCTTGACCGCCCGGCCGATCGAGCGGCAGAACAAGATCCTGACCCCTGATGCGCTGGAGTTTGTGGCGCGGCTGCATGCGGCAACAGCGCAGCGTCTCCAGGAGCTGATGCAGATCCGCCGTGACCGAAGGATCCAAATCGGGCACGGCCAAGACCCGGGCTTCGTCCCGGAAACTGAGTTCATCCGCAATGATCCGAACTGGCGCGTCGCACCCCCGGCCCCGGGTCTGGAGGACCGCCGCGTGGAGATCACTGGCCCGGTGGACAAGAAGATGACCATCAATGCGCTGAACTCGGGCGCCAAGGTGTGGCTTGCCGACATGGAAGACTCCTTCACGCCGTCGTGGCGGAACGTCATCCAGGGCCAGCTCAACCTCACGGACGCGCTGGAACGCCGGATCGACTTCACCTCCCCCGAGGGCAAGGACTACAAGCTCCGCCCGGCCGGCGAACTGCCCACCATCGTGGTCCGCCCCCGCGGCTGGCACCTGCCGGAAAAGCACATGCTCATCAACGCGACACCGGTCGCCGGCGGCATCGTGGACTTCGGCCTGTACTTCTTCCACAACGCCCGCCGCCTGCTGGCCCAGGGCAAGGGCCCGTACTTCTACCTGCCGAAGATCGAAAACCACCTCGAAGCACGCCTGTGGAACGACATCTTCATCCTGGCCCAGGACCTGCTGGGCATCCCGCAGGGCACCATCCGCGCCACGGTGCTGATCGAGACCATCACGGCCTCCTTTGAGATGGAAGAGATCCTGTATGAACTCCGCGACCACGCGGCGGGCCTGAACGCCGGCCGCTGGGACTACATCTTCTCCATGATCAAGAACTTCCGCACCCGCGGCCCCCGCTTCGTCCTCCCTGACCGCGTGCAGGTGACCATGACGGCCCCGTTCATGCGCGCCTACACCGAGCAGCTGGTCCGTGCCTGCCACAAGCGCGGCGCCATGGCCATCGGCGGCATGGCTGCAGCTGTCCCGAACCGCAAGGACGAGGCAGCCAACGCCATCGCCTTCGAGAAGGTCCGTGCGGACAAGACCCGTGAGGCCGGCGACGGCTTTGACGGTTCCTGGGTTGCGCACCCGGACCTGGTTCCGGTGTGCCGCGAGGTGTTCGACGGCGTCCTTGGCGACCGGCCGAACCAGCTGGACCGCCTCCGCGAGGACGTCACGCCGGATGACCGGGCGCTGCTGGACATCGCCGCCACCACCGGCACCATCACCGAACAGGGCATCAGGAACAACATCGAGGTCGGGATCCGTTACATCGAGTCCTGGCTGCGCGGCAACGGTGCGGTGGCCATCCACAACCTGATGGAGGACGCCGCCACCGCGGAGATCTCCCGCTCGCAGATCTGGCAATGGATCTACTCCCACGCCATCACGGACCACGGCGAAATCATCACCCGCGAGTGGGTGGAGGACATGCTTGACCAGGAATTCACGAAACTCGAACGCTTCGAAGACGACCGCTTCGCCGACGCCCGCGACATCTTCGAAGAAGTCGCACTCGACCCTGCCTTCCAGGCCTTCCTGACGGTACCCGCCTACGCCCGGTATATCGACAAGGTCCGGGAATCGGAGAGCCTCGCCATCTAATGCCCGACCCTGTTTCATGATGTCGGTGCCTTTGGCAGATCCGCGGACGTCCGTCATCCAAGCCCGGACGTGCAGGTCCGGCAGGGGCTGCCGTGCAAGCGGGTGCACGGTGGCCGCAAAGAACCCACTTTTCCACCCATGAGCATCTTTTAGAGAAAGAAAACAGTCACCATGGCCAACGCATCCACCGCGGCATCAGCCGGAACGATCCGGCAGGGCGATGCCTTCGAGAACCTCTCCCACGAGAACCGGAAGTTCGCTCCCTCGGAAGACTTCGCCGCGAACGCAGTAGTCACCGCGGCGGATTACGC
>NZ_JAUSSM010000033.1 GCF_030812315.1 Arthrobacter oryzae
CAGTACTGGACCAACGTTGACGCCGAACTCGGCGCCAAACTGCGCGCCAACCTCGGCGCAGGCCAGACCGCATCAGACGCTGAAGCAGCCAACAAAGTCGGCTAGTCCGTAGCTACCGGATTTTTTACCTTGGATTTGCTCGGCCGCTTGAAGGCCGAGGCGGCGGTGACGAGCCAGCGCCCGAGCCGGTCTAGGATGAAACATGACGAGGTGGCAGTTCGGCTGGGACTTTCAGGCCTGGGTACTCCGCATGGACAAGGACGCGAGGCGACATGGCCGCACTCAACGACCCGGATAAGGGCGTAGACGCACAGGGCGGAGGCGTCCAATCGGTGGACCGTGCCCTCCAGATCCTGGATATCCTTGCCCGTGAGGGTGATGCCGGCGTCAGTGAGATCGCTGAGGAGATGGGCGTCCACAAATCCACAGTATCCCGCCTGGTGGGGTCCCTTGTGGGTCGGGAACTGGTCCGCCAGAACAGCGAACGCGGCAAGTACCAGCTGGGCTTCGGGATCCTGCGATTGGCATCGTCCATCCCAGGCCGATTGAGCGTGGTACGCGAGGCTAGAGACGTTTTAGAGAGCCTCGCTGCGCGCTACAAGGAAACTGTGAACTTGGCTGTCCTGCGATCGAATTACGCCGTCAACGTGGACCAGGCCATGGGCCCCTCCACGCTTGCAACATACGACTGGGTCGGCAGCCTGACGCCCCTTCATGCCACGTCGAGCGGGAAGGTTCTGCTTGCTGCCCTTCCTGCCGACGAAAGGGACACAATTTTCAAGACCGTCGGCCTGCCAGCCCGCACTCCGCGTACCGTGACAAATCGTGCGCAACTGGAGAAGCAGCTGCTCGAAATTTCCCGGCAAGGCTACGCGGTCGTCCACGAGGAGTTCGAAATCGGCCTGTCAGCGGTCGCAGTTCCCATTTGTAACCATCTTGGGAATGTAATCGCCGCCGTGAGTATCTCGGGTCCTGCGTTCCGGTTCACTCCGGAAGAGGACCCCGGACTCATCGAAGGGCTCCGCGCGGCTGGACTGTCCATTAGCACGAAAATGGGCTACAGACGCCGATAGGCCCGACCGCAGAGGTCGGGCTTATCGGAGGGCAAATGGGCGCACGATTATCTAGTCGGAATGACGTCCCCTACAACTTCCTGAATCCAGTCTTGGAAAGCGCTGATGTGGTGCTCACTCGGAACCAGTACTCCGCCCTTCGCGTAGATCTTTGATCCCATGGCGGGCTGGCAGTGTTCGCAGGCGTCAAAGTCTTATTGGTTGACGCGGTGGAACAGCTCCACCGAGGCGCTGCCGTCCTTGCCGCTCTCCACGACGCTGGGCAGGTACAACCACTCACACTCGACGATCGAGTGGTCGGCGGCCATGGGGAACATGCGGTGGATGATGACGTGGTCCGGAACGAGGTTAACGAACACCGTGGGCTTGATGGTGATGGCGTAATAGCGAGCCAATGCGTAGCCAAGGTACTCGCGGATGTGGGCCTTCGTCAGGCCGTGTTCGTCACGGTCGGTGTCCGGCATCTTGGTCAGGTTTGGAGCGGCAATCAACGTGCCTTCGAAGTCATAGGTTGCCGATGCTGCGACGCCACCTGGTGAACAGCCGCGGTTGGTTCATGCCAAGTACTGCCACGGCGGTCCCGCCCTGACAGTAGATGGCAAGGAAGTTGGGGTCCTGCGGGTCGCCAGCTTCAATTTCGCCTGGACAGCGAGGGCAGCGCGCTCCAGTGCGCCGGTCCATTGCTCAACCCGTCGGTGTCGGCAGAGTCCGCCTTCAAACCATGCTGCACAATCTCCGACAGCGACGATGCCCGGGACATTGGTGCGGCCCATGGAATCGCCTGGTAGGCCGTCGCAAAGATTGACCCCGGAGCCTTCGAGCCATTCAATATTCGGCGCGGCGCCAATTCCTACCCCTACGACGTCTGCGGGAAGCCGGCGTCCGTCAGCCAACAGGAGGCCGGTGACCTCTCGGTCGCTCGTGTCGAACCCTTCGATCGCGGCGCCTGAGATAAGTTCGGTGCCTGTCGAGCTGTGGAGCTTCGCCACCGTGGCGCCCGTGTCCGGGCGGCAACCAGTTCTAAGGCCAGCCCTTGTGCGTCCGAGATGGTCCGCAGGTTAAAGACAGCAAGCGTCCCGATTTCATCAACCGCTTCTTACGCAACAACCATCGCGATATGCAACAGCGTGACGTATCCCATGTTGCGTGTCAAGGGCCCCCGGCAAATCAGCGAAAACCCTTGACATCCGTCATCATCAGACGCAATCTGTTGCTTAGTGCGATTGCCGTTGAGTCATGCGGAACGATCCCGTCCTTACCCCCTTGGCGCGAACTTAATCCCGCGAACTTAATCCCCTGACCACAAAAGAGGTGCTCCATGCGCAAGCCCTGCCCGCTCAGTGAACTCGCTCCCGGGGAGGCGCAACGGCTCGATACTGCTCCACCCCCGGCCAAACTGCCGATCCGGACGCACGAAGTGCAAATCGTCGACGGCAACATCATGATCATCGAATCGGACGAGGCCCCCAACCTTCCGCCCGGTCTGACTCCCGCGGGCCATGTTTAACCGCAAGCCCATGATCCACCGAGCAAAGGACCCGCTCATGGCTATAAGCAATGACTTAAAACCCTTAACCCCCGAGGAGTTGCCTGCCGACAACGCTTTGGCAGAGGCTCCCCCCAACGAAAAGCCCGAAAGTACGCGAAACACCAAAACAGTCATTGGTGTCCCCGCGGGAGAAAACACCAACCCCGCTGTCCTCGATCCGGAGGACGGAGCCGCAGAGGGCCTGC
>NZ_JAUSSM010000034.1 GCF_030812315.1 Arthrobacter oryzae
GGGGCCACGTTCGCCGGTGCGACGGTGACGGTGTTGGTGGTGGTGCCGGTGGCTCCGGTGTTGTCGGTGACGGTGAGTTTGACGGTGTAGGTCCCTGCTGTGGCGTAGGTGTGTTGGGCGGTGGCCCCGGTGGCGGTGCTGCCGTCGCCGAAGTCCCAGGCGTGTCCGGTGAGGGTGCCGTCGGGGTCCGTGGAGGCGGAGCCGTCCACCGAAACGGTCAGGGCCGACGCGGTGGAGGTGAAGGAGGCCGTGGGCGCCACGTTCGGCGCGGTTCCCGTGGTCCCCAGCGCATGATGGGCTGCCACGGTCTCTGCGGAGAGCACGGTGGGGTAGACCGCTACCTCGTCCAGCGTTCCATTCAGGTATCCGCTGAGTGGCCTGGATGGCCAGGATGCCAGGTTGTCCCCGCCGATCCGCCAGTAACCGTTGTTCGCCTGTCCGATGGTCACGTCCGTACGCTGGGCCTCGCGGACCCCGTCAACATAGAGTTCCATCCCTCCAGCGCCGAGGGAGGCCACGATGTGGTGCCACTGGCCGTCGTTGTAGCGGGTTGTGGTGTTTACCGTGGTGAACGCACTTTGCCTGACTCCGAAAAACAGGCGGCCCAAATTGTCCATATAGACATGACGGTCGTAGTTCGTGGAGTTTCCGGTGGTGCGGTTGCCGAAGCCGATAATTTTCCCGCCTGCCAAGGACGTCGTCTTCACCCAGGCCTCCACCGTGAAGGTGTCCGGGGCGGGGAAGGCCGTTGCGGTGGAAGCTATGCCGGTGGTTGACCCGTTGAAGGCGGCGGCAGAGTCGTTGTCACCGGCGATTGCTCCGGCCTGTCCCCGGGTCACGCCCGAACCGACGGTGGCATCGAAAACCCCGGACCAGTCCCGTGCTGCACCGCTGGGTTCGCCCAGCCGCCAGTAATCCGTTGCCTCGTCCTTGAGCACACGGCTCGCGTACGGGCTGAGCGTGCCTGTGGATGCCACGGTGACGTTGACGGTCTCGGACCGTACCTCCCGGCCGGTGGGATCCGTGGCGAAGATCCGGTACCCGTAGGTGGCCCCGGGTGTCAGGTTGGTGTCCACGAAGGACATGCTGGGGCGGTTCCAGAAGGTGGAGGGCCTGGTCACGGAGAAGACGGGGCGGTTGATGTCGCCGTTGCGGATCACCTTGTAGGTCAGGTGTTCATTGTCGCGGTCCCAGTTTGCCTTCCACGTGATCAGGGCAGTCCCGGATGCCGGGGACTGGATCCTGGGGTTGAACGCGCCGCCGGCAACCATGGGACCCTGGCTGTTCGGAGCGAGAGGCTTGACCGCGAATCGCACCAGTCCCTGCTGCGCGGTGCCGTTCACGGAGGGGAACTCCCCGCCCATCACGACGAAGTTTGAATTGCCCGCAACTGCCCAGGCGGCCTGGCTTTGCCCGGTGAAGCTGCCTACGGCAAGGTCCGGGAACCAGGTCAGGAGCGACGGGCGCGGATTGCCAGCGAAATTGAAGTAGCCGAGTGGGTCTCGTGTAATAATCCCTGTCGCGTTCTTGCTGAAAGCCATCCCCGGGTGGAAAGCCCAAGGATCCGGTTGCGGGAAGGCCCCGATGTTGCCGCAGAAGTGCGCGTGGCTGACCGTGTAGATAACATCCCCGACGGGTGCCACACCATAGGTATCTCCGTGACAGTCCTCGATCCAGTTCAGGGTGCCGTCGGTGCCGCGCGCCGAAAAGGTTCCCTCAAGCCTGCCACCGCCGCCGAAAGTGTAGCCCGTGCCGTAGACGTTCTCTCCATCCGCGGTGAGGCTGGTGATGCCGGCTTCCGGGCCTGCGTTGCGGACCACCGAGTTGGCGGCCCACGGCAGGGAGGCACCTGCCGCCAGATCTACTGCCCCGAGCCCGTAACCGGGGTTGGAGGAGCCGTTGAGGGTGGTGAAATTCCCGCCAACGACGATTTTGTTCTTGTCGGGAGTGAGCACCATTGCCGTGACGTTGCCGTTGGCAGTTACCGGCGCCCACGCAAGCGGAGCCCCGGTTGAGGCACTCACTGCTCCCAGTTTGGTGCGGGCCTGGGTTCCGACGGCGTTGAACCAGCCCCCGAGGTACACCGCTGTGTCGGTCGCGACGATCGCGTTCACCCTGGAATCCACGTAAGGCTGGAAGCCCGGAATCATCTGCCCGGCATTGGGCGAGCCTGCGGGGTACAGGGCGGCGACCCGATAGGCCGTTGCCCCGTTAACCGTGGTGAAGGACCCGCCGACGTAGACCCGCGAACCGTCAGGGGAGACGGCGACGGTGAGCGCCTGCGCGTTCAGCACCGGCGCGAAGGTGGTGTCAAGGACGCCGGTGGCCAGGTTGTAGGCGAGCATATTGCTCCGGGGCACCGTCTGCGTCCCGGGTGCGGCACCCGCCGGGCGGGCGGACGAGAAGTTGCCCACCGCATAGACCGTGTTGCCCACTATTACCTGCTGCCAGACCACACCGTCGATCTGAACCGTCGGGAGGGCATCCGCCGTGACGGTGGCCGGGGTGGCCGGGTTTGCCGGATCCGCCGGCGTGGAGTCAGCCCGCGCACCCCCCGCCCCGACCAGTGCTGTCCCCAGGAGGAAAATCACCAAGGCCAGGACTAAGACAATAGTTGAACGACGATGACGTGAGAGCAACATCAGAGACCACCTGTCAGGATTTCCAGTAGCTAGGGCGTTGATTTCCTGGTGTCACTTTGTGGCCGCCACGATTAGGTCGTCGAAGCGGATTACCACGGGTGCGTTTGTGGCGGTGCCGGAGAG
>NZ_JAUSSM010000035.1 GCF_030812315.1 Arthrobacter oryzae
TCGGAATGAATCAAGCTGTTTGTGACAGCTGGTTGGTTTTGTAGTTGATGCCGGCGTGGGCCGGGGCGGCTGGTGCGGTGGGTTTGTTTCGGTAGCGGTGAGGATGCCGGGCGTGGCAGGCGTTGAGGGTTGCTTGGCGGCGTCGGCGCGCCTGGTCCACTCGTCCTTCGTGGACGGTGTCGGGCGTGTAGTAGTTCAGGCCGCTGTGGCGGTGGTTGGCGTTGTAGTCAGCGAAGAATGCCGCCATGTACTCGCGGGCGTGCTGGAGGTCCTGGAATCGGCGGGGAAAGTCCAGGTCGTATTTCACCGTCTTGAACAGGGATTCTGAGTAGGGGTTGTCGTCGGAGACCCGCGGGCGGGAGTAGGACAGTGTGATGCCCAGGGACTGGGCAAGCTGGAGGGTGCTGCCGGCCCGCATGGGTGCGCCGTTGTCGGCGTGGAGCACGGCAGGGCGCCGCCGGTTCTTGGTGACCGCGCCCTTGATCAGTGCGGCGGCGAGGGCGGCCGTTTCGGTGTGTTCGACGCGGTGCCCGACGACTCTGCGGGAGAACACGTCCAGGATCGCGTAGAGCCGGTAGGTGTGTTTGCCCGGGCCGTGGAGCATGGTGATGTCCCAGCTCCAGAGCTGGTTCGGGGCGGTTGCGTGGATGATGGGTTTGGCTCGTTTGGGGCCGGTTCCCGTGCGCTGTTCGCGGCGGTCGCCGTTCTGCCCGTTCCGGGCCACGATGCGGTGGGCGGCTGCGATGGAGAAGAAACAGTGCCCCGCGTCGAGCATCCGGTAGTATGCCTGGGTGACGGAGAGGTTGGCGTATTCCCTGGAGTTCAGCAGCTCCATGAAGGCGTCGGCTTCGGCGCCGGTGATCCGGTTCGGGTAGGCCCGGTCGGGATGGGGCACCAGGATTCCCGGCGGCGTGGCCGGGTTCAGCCGCCGGTACCAGGCCGTGCGGTGAACGCCCACCAGGGCACAGGCCTTCACCGCGGACCAGCCGGCTGTGATCAGTTTCCCGGCAAAGGTCAGGGCGATGTCTTTCCAGGTTTGGGCGTCAGCCACTCCGGCCGGCCCGGCTCCGGCTCCTCCACTTTTGGATCCGTCGCCGCCGCGCTCTTGGCCATCGCGTCCAAGAGCGCGGAAGCTTTTCCCAGAATGTCCACGGCAGCCTCGGACCGCGCAAGCTTGGCTTTGAGGATTTCGTTTTCCTTCAAGACCCGCTTGAGCAACTGCTTATCGCCCGCGTTCAATCGCTGGTCCTCCTCTAGGTTGTCGGATCTGGACCTCAGCTCCCCGGACTCCCGCTGGCGGCACCAATGGTTCATGGTGCCCTCGGTGATGCCCGCCGCCCTGATGAATGCAGCTTTAGCGCCCCACTCGAGGCATTTGTCGTACTCGTCCAGAATCGCGTGCTTCTGGTCGGTAGTGAAGTGCTTCCGGTTCGAAACACGAACAGGCATAACGAAATCCATGATGGACCTTTCCCCGCTCTGAGCACCGGCTCCAGCAACAGGGAACCTGTCACACAACAGCCTGACACACAGGGA
>NZ_JAUSSM010000036.1 GCF_030812315.1 Arthrobacter oryzae
TCCGTGACCAGCGGGTAGATCTGTAATGGTCATGTGCCGGCCGGAGGCCGGCTGGCAGGCTGGACCCCGGAGAATGGCGTGTGACTCAGGGTATATCCGACCCGCGCGTGCGGTGTCTTGAAAATGACTCGTCCGCGCCGTTCCCCGGGCACCGGTCTGCCCGCCACGGATGACCTGATCAGAAGACTGTCCACCCTTTAGTGTGACCCGTTACAGATGCGTCTCCGAAGCGACCCAGGCAGGCTCCTGCCAATCTGTCCGGTCAATATAAAAGGAGAACGCAGCATGGCGATCATTGCCGAAGAATTTGAGTTCGTCGTCGGAGTCGACACCCACGCCCGCACCCACACTTTCACCGCTGTTCATGCCTCAACCGGTGCAGTGGTCGACACCGCTGTCTTCCCGGCCACCTCCGCGGGAATGGATCGTGCGATCACCTGGATCCGGCGGCGCACAGGCGGGGAGACGGTCTTCGCGGCTGTCGAGGGCACGTCCTCCTACGGCGCCCGGCTCACCCAGGTCTTGCTTGCCGCACACATCGAGGTTGGCGAGGTCCGGCCGCCCACCCGCTCATCGCGGGCCCTCACCGGCAAATCGGACCCGATCGACGCCGAAGCCGCGGCCCGCTCGGTCCTCGGGCGACCCCGCGATCAGGTGATGGAGCCACGCGCTGCAGGAACCAGAGCCGCGATCAGAATACTGCTTGCCTCACGGTCCCTGCTCGATCACCAACGCACCGCGAACCGCAACGCCCTCACCGCCCTCCTCCGCGGCACGGATCTCGGAATCGACGCCCGGGCATCCCTGCGAGACGCACAGATCACCGCCATCGCAGCCTGGCGGACCTCAAACAGCACCGACCCCCTGATCCGAATCGCCCGCGCCGAAGCCAAACGCCTGGCCCTGGCCGTCAAAGACCTAACCGGCCGGCTCACCGAAAACCACAAAGCACTGGCGCAGCTCACCGAAGAACTGGCGCCAGGGCTCCAATCCGTTCCCGGCGTCGGGCCCGTGACAGCAGCCATCATCATCTGCGCCTACTCCCACCACGGCCGCATCCGCTCAGAGGCAGCCTTCGCCGCACTCGGCGGCGTCGCACCACGCCCCGCTTCCTCCGGCAACACCACCCGGCACCGGCTCAACCGATCAGGCGACCGTCAGCTCAACCGCGCCTTCGACGTCATCGTCCGCACCCGCATGAGCTTCGACACCCCCACCAAGGACTACGTGACCCGCAGCCGGGCAAAAGGAAAATCAAACCGCGAAATCCGCCGCAACCTCAAACGCTACGTCTGCCGCTCCATCTTCCGGCAACTCCAAACCATCATGACTTGACAGAACCCATAGAAGAGTCATTTTGGGTTGATGTCCCTGGC
>NZ_JAUSSM010000037.1 GCF_030812315.1 Arthrobacter oryzae
GAGGAATACGAGCGCCGGTACCGGGCGTACATGCGCTGGAACGCCGCGGTGATGGTGCACCGGTCCCAGCGGCCGAACATCGGCGTGGGCGGGCACATCTCCACCTACGCCGGGGCCGCGACCCTGTACGAGGTCGGCTTCAACCACTTCTTCCGCGGCAAGGACCACCCCGGCGGCGGGGACCAGGTCTTCTTCCAGGGCCACGCCTCCCCCGGCATGTACGCCCGGGCGTTCATGGAAGGACGGCTGACCGAGCAGGACCTGGACGGGTTCCGGCAGGAAAAGTCCAAGGCCGGCCATGCCCTGTCCTCCTACCCGCACCCGCGGCTGATGCCGGACTTCTGGGAGTTCCCCACCGTGTCCATGGGCATCGGGCCGATGAACGCGATCTATCAGGCCCAGTCCAACCGGTACCTGCACAACCGCGGCCTGAAGGACACCTCCGACCAGCAGGTCTGGGCGTTCCTGGGCGACGGGGAAATGGACGAGCCCGAGTCCCGCGGCCTGCTCCAGCTCGCCGCGAACGAGAACCTGGACAACCTGAACTTCGTGATCAACTGCAACCTCCAGCGCCTGGACGGGCCGGTGCGCGGCAACGGCAAGATCATGCAGGAACTCGAAGCGTTCTTCCGCGGCGCGGGCTGGAACGTCATCAAGGTCGTCTGGGGCCGGGAATGGGATGACCTGCTCACCAAGGACACCGACGGGTCGCTGGTGAAGATCATGAACGAAACCCCCGACGGGGACTACCAGACCTACAAGGCCGAGTCCGGCGGGTTCGTCCGCGAACACTTCTTCGGGAAGACCCCGCAGACCAAGGAAATGGTCGCGGACCTCACCGATGACCAGATCTGGAACCTCAAGCGCGGCGGCCACGACTACCGCAAGGTCTACGCCGCGTACAAGGCAGCCACCGAATTCAAGGGCAAACCCACCGTGATCCTGGCCAAAACGGTCAAGGGCTACGGACTCGGACCGCACTTCGAAGGCCGCAACGCCACCCACCAAATGAAAAAACTCACCCTCGACGACCTCAAGTCGTTCAGGGACCAC
>NZ_JAUSSM010000038.1 GCF_030812315.1 Arthrobacter oryzae
AACGGGATCCCGATGCTCAGGTTCGGGTAGAGGGCGGAGATGTTGAACCAGAAGATCAGCTGCACCAGGACCGGGGTGCCACGGAACAAGGTGATGTAGATCCCGGCGGTGGCCGCGATGGGTTTGATGCTTGAGGCCCGCATGACTGCCAGGCCGAGTCCGAGGAGTGTTCCCATGGCCATGCTGGCGAAGGTCAGGAAGAGTGTGAGCATCAGCCCGCGCAGGATGGTGTCGTGCGTGAAGTACTGGGCGACCACGGCCCACCTGAAGTTCGGGTTCGTGGAGACCGAGAGCAGGATCCCGGCGCCGATCAGGCTGCATACCACCCAGGCGACATATTCGAAGGTGCTGCGCCGTCGGAGCCGTGGCTTGAGCGCTGGGTCCGTCCCGGTCATTGTGGTTCCACGTCCTTGGGGAATTGTTTGCAGCATCGGCTCACCCATCAGCGGAGCGCGGCTTCGGTGATGGCTGATTCGCCCAGGCCCCAGTACTCCAGGGATTCCTTGTATTCCGGGGTTTCCAGGACGGACTGGATGGCTTTCTGCAGGGCCGGTGTCAGCGGTGATCCCTTTTTCAGGCCCATGGCGACGCTGGTGTTGGTGCGGGTATCCATCCGGGGCTCGAGGATGCTGAAGTGGTTGGGCTGCTGGTCGTTGGCCCAGGCCAGGGCGCTGGCGTCGTAGAAGACGCCGTCGATCCGCTTGGAGTCCAGTTGCGTCAGGGCTTCCTGGACGTTGGGCAGGGTGATGGCGTTGATGGCCGGCTGTCCCTTTTCCTCGCAGGTCCATTTCGAGACGTTCGGCAGGTGCTTGAGCTGCTGTGTGGAGCCCTTGGTCACGCCGATGTTTTTGCCGCACAGGCTCTCGTTGGTCAGCTTGAGCGGGTTGTCCTTCGCGACCGCTACGGCCGAGCCGCCCTTGAGGTAGTTGATCATGTCCAGGACCTTCAGCCGCTCTTCGGTGGCGGACATCGTGGTGGCGGTGAAGTCGTACCGGCCGCCGTCGATACCGGGAATGATCGTGTCGAACGC